>CAWEKV010000002.1:0-1200640 GCA_963809785.1 uncultured Planctomycetia bacterium | reverse complement strand
GGCGTGGCCGGCAACCAGGCCTTCGGCTGGGACACGCACCAGAACAACTTCGACGGCGTCAAGGCGCTGTGCGGCGTGCTCGACCCGGCCTGGGCCACGCTGATGGACGACCTGAAGCGAGCGCGGCCTGCTGGACACGACGCTGGTCGTCTGGATGGGCGAGTTCGGCCGCACGCCGAGGATCAACGGCAGACGCGGCCGCGACCACTTCCCCAACGCCTGGACGCACGGTGCTGGGCGGCGGCGGCATCAAGGGCGGGCCAGGTCGATCGGCCGGACCGAGCAAGAGCGGCGAGGCGGTCGAGGACCGCAAGGTCTCGCCGAAGACTTCCTGGCCACGGTCGTCTCCGCGCTGGGCTCGATCCCGACAAGCAGAACATGTCCAACGTCGGCCGGCCGATTCGGCTGGTCGATCCCAAGGCCAAAGCCATTCAGGAAATCATCGCATGATCGCGCGCAACGATGTTTCTCGCCCGACGAAGGAAGTCGTGGGACACGCGGCTCGCGTGTCCGCCTCCAGGCACGCGAGCCGCGTGCCCCACGTGGTCGTCAGCCATGCTGGCCGCACTCCTCGTTGCCTGGCATGCGCCGCCCGTTCAGGCCCAGCGGAAGACGCCCACCACGGCAAAAAAGGGCCTGCCCGACGTGGAAATTCCCTCGGGCACCTCGCTGAATGGCGACGTGCAAGACATCGTGTTCGTCGATTCGACGCGCGTGCTCTTCATCCGCCTGCACGTGCAGGTCAACGGGCTGGGCTTCCGCGAATCGTGGGACCTGTTCACCGACAAGTTCTTCGAATACGCGGACGCCAGCAGCGACGGCTCGCTGAGTCCCGCCGAGGTGTCGGCCGGCGTGCGAATGCTGGGCGTCAGCGGCGGCAACATGGACTCGGCCCCCAAAGACGGCAAAGTGAGCAAGCAGGAATGGACCGCCGCCCTGACCCGCTTCGGCGAAGCGCGGTTCTCCAACGCCGGACAGGGCAACCAGCGGTTCTTTACGCCCGATGGCCGCATGGCGGGCGGCAATAACAATCCCGGCAGTGCCTTGTGGAAGCTGCTCGATACGGATGCCGACATGGTCGTCACCAAGAACGAGCTTGCGGCTGCCTCGCGCGTGCTGCACAAGCTGGACCTCGACGACGACGAAGTCCTCCAGGCCACCGAGCTGCAGCCGTACAACGTCAACCCCTACGGGCAAGTCTTCTTCTCGGAGAGCGGGACCGCCACGACGCAGCCCGACGGCCCGCTGGTGCTCGTGGTGCCCGCCCGCGGCGACCTGACGAGCTTTGCCCGGCAGCTCTTGTCGCGCCGCGACGGCAAGGACAAGACCGCGAAAGACCAGAAGCTTTCCCCCCAGGAGCTGGCCCTCCCCAAAGAGGACTTCGCGGCCGCCGATGCCGACGGCAACGGCCACCTCGACCTGGAAGAGCTGACCCACGTGCTCCGCCGCGTGAAGCCACAACTCGCGCTCGTCGTGCGGCAAGGCCCCGAGACCGGCCGTCGCGGCAAGTTCGCGCTGGCCGCCGTGGACGGCAAGCCAGCGCCGCTGGCCGCGTCGATCCGCGGCAACCCTCGGGGAACGATCACGCTCGACGTGGGCACGCTGCAGTTGCAGTTCACCGCGGCCGACTGGTCCCAACCGACCAACTTCGAGCAATCGTACAAGCCGCAGTTTCAGTCGCTCGACCAGGACGGCAATGCCTACCTGGATAAGAAGGAGGTTGAGAACAACTACGGGACCGAGGCCTTCACGTCCATGGATCGCGACCGCAACGGCATGATCTACCTCAAGGAGTTCGTCGATTACTTCCGTCAGCAGAGCGAGATCTCGCAGAGCCGGATCACCTTGCAGGGCCAAGACCAGGGCAAGCTCCTGTTCGACCTTCTGGATGCCAATCGCGACAGCCGGCTCAGCCCGCGCGAGCTGGCCGAGGCCGCCGACCGCTCGCCGCAATGGGACCGCAATAGCGACGGCAAGCTGGAGGAAGGCGAAATCCCCCATCAGTACACGCTCTCGGTCGGTCGAGGAGGCAACAATCCCAATGCGATTGCGGCGCCCGTCTCCTTCATGGGACCTGCGCGGCCCACTTCCCCTTCGGCGAGCAGTGCGCCGCCTTGGTTTGTGAAGATGGACCGCAACCGAGACGGCGATCTGTCGCCGCGGGAGTTTCTCGGCACGCCGGAAGCCTTCAGCCGGCTGGACAGCAATCGGGACGGGCTGATCGATTCCGCCGAGGCAGGCAAAGCGGTGCCTAAGACGGAGGTTTCAAAGGCCAACCCGCCCAAGGCGGAGCCCTCGAAGGCGGACTCGCCACCGACGACACCTCCAAAAGCCGCACCCAAATAGCTTTGGGGGCCGTATCTGCGCAGCAGGCTGCTCGTCAGCCGAAAAACGCTGCTCGGGGAGCATCAGGCGAGCGTCGAGCCGTAAGGCCGACGTGCGTTCGGATGCGTGGATGCCAAAGAAACCATCGTGCCAAAGAAACCATCGTGCCCAAAAAAAAATCGGCGCGATGGCCCCTGCCAACCCGAAAAGACGGTCGGCAAGCACCATCGCGCCGTTGAAACGCATCAACTGTCGCCAACAAAGGCACTTACGGCTTCTGGAAGTCGATGGTGAGCGACTTCACTTGGCCGAACGAAATGGTGTGCGTTCCCTTCTTGATCATCTCAGCGGTCACTTCGAGCGTACCGTTGCCGATGGTGTCGTTGGCCGCGGCGTCTTTATCCTCCACGAGGAGGCGCAGCTTCTGGCCAGCGCTCACCAGCACCGTACGGGAATCGTACTTCGCGTTAAAGGTATCTTTCTGCTCGTCGGAAACCACCTCCTTTTGTGTCGTGTCCGTCAGGTTCTTGACGCTGATCATGATGTCAGGCTTCCCGTCGTTGACGTCCCAGGAGCTGCCATCGGACTTGGTCTCGACAACCTGAAGCGATTTCAGGATCACCCGCACGGCGCCGTCTTTGTCTTCGGCCGTGGCCTGGTTGACCACCAGGCTCAAGCAGAGGACACCCAACAGGCCGAGCAAAACCAATCTTAGCGCTTTCATGTTTAGCCTCCGAAGGAATGGGAAATGGGAATCGTCTTGCCCGCATGTAATTAGCAAGTTGAGTGCCAATCTTGGTCGGCAGCCAAGCGCGGGCCGGTGTGATCGGGACTTCTCGCGAGCCGCTCGCCGGGTCGGCGGCGCGGAGATTCCGCCCAGACGCTGAGGACGTATCCCACCGAACAAGCGCTCGGCCGTGCCCCCGCTCGTGGGTGCGGATTGCAATTATGCCTCCCAGACCCTGGCCGTTTGACGCTAGACTTAGAGCATGCACGCGAACGCGAAAAGCCGGTCCCGCTGGTTCGGAAGATGCTTGGGCCTGCGCTGGTTGATTTGCTCAGCCGCGCTCGTCTGGGGGCTTGCCCAAGCGGCTGCCGGTTGTCCGTTTTGCACGTCGCTCAAACCGACGCTGACGCAGCGGCGCGAAGCCGCCTCGGTGGTCGTGCTGGGCGAGTTTCTCGAGCGAGATGGCAAGCACGCCGTCTTTCGTTCGCACCAGTTCCTCGAGGGAAAGTCGCTGCTGGGCGGGATGGTGCAGCGGCGGCAAACCGCCTGCCGAGGGGGCCGCCCCCGTTGACCGCCTGCGGGTCATGACCGATGCGGAATTCAAGCCCGGTGCTCTGGTGCTGCTTTTCGGCGAAGCGCCCGGCGCGTTGAGCCCGACCCCCAAGACGGCCAGGAAAAGGCCTCTCCGGCCAAGGCCGTCGCCAGGCCCGAGGACCTTGTGTGGTCGCACGTAAGCGTGAGCGATCTCAGCTTCGCTTACGTGGCTCGGGCCCCCTCATCGCGCAAGGACACGCCGGAGCGGCTGCGTTACTTCGCCCGCTATTTGGAGCACGACGACGACGTGGTGGCCGAGGACGCCTATCAGGAGTTCGGCCACTCGCCGTTCGATAAGGTGGCCGAAGCGGCCGATGAGCTGGACCAGGCCAAGCTGCGGGCATGGCTCTCCGACGAGAACGTGCGGGATTATCGCAAGGGCTTCTACGGCGTCGCCCTCGGCCTTGCCAAGTCAGCCGACGACCGCAAGGCGAACCAGGAGCTGATACGCAAGGCGATCGACGAGCAGAGCCAGGACTTCATCGCCGGCTTCGACGGCGTGCTAGGCGGCTATCTGCTGCTGGCCGGCGAGCGAGGCCTCAAGCACCTCGAAGAACGGTACCTGGGCAATCCCAAGTCGGCCGACGGCCATGTGCGGCACACGCTCTCCGCCCTGCGCTTCTGCCACGAGTACGGCCGCGACATTCCGCGCGAGCGGCTCAGCCGGTCGCTGCGTCTCCTGCTGGACCGGCCGGAGTTCGCCGCCCCGGCGATCGTCGATCTGGCCCGCTGGCAAGACTGGCACGTCGCTGGACCGCATCGCCGGGCTCTACGGTCGCAAGGAATACGAAGCCGCCGGCATCAAGCGGTCCATCGTCGGCTACCTGCTCGTCTGCCCCGGGGAGCCGGCGGCCAGGCATCTCGATCGCCTGCGGCGGACCGACCCCAAGACCGTGGCCGACGCGGAAAAGTCCATCTCACTCTTTGGCGGAAACCGATGAGCGAGGCGGCAAGCCCGAATGCGGAATGCGGAATGCGGAATGCGGAATTGAAGCAGGCGCTTTAAGCCTTCCGAATTCCGAATTCCGCATTCCGCATTCCGATGAATCCATCCGCCTCCGGGGGGTCCGCGTCCACAATCTCCAGGACCTCAGCGTCGATATCCCCCGCGATGCGCTGGTGGTCATCACCGGCCCCAGCGGTTCGGGCAAGAGCTCGCTGGCCTTCGACACGATCTACGCCGAGGGCTATCGCCAGTACGTCGAGAGCTTGTCCGTCTATGCCCGGCAGTTCCTGACTCAGATGGAGCGGCCGGACGTCGATCTGATCGAGGGGCTGGAGCCGACGATCGCCATCGACCAGCGGCCCGGCAGCCACAACCCCCGCAGCACGGTGGCCACGGTCACCGAGATCTACGACCACCTGCGGCTGCTGATGGCCCGCTTGGGCACGCCGCACTGTTACCAGTGCGGCGCGCCGATCCGTCAGCAGACGCCGCAGCAGATCCAGGATAACCTGCTGGCTTTGCCCGAAGGGACCAAGGCGATGCTGCTGGCGCCGTTGGTCCGCGGCCGGAAGGGGCAGCATCAGGAGGTCTTCGCCGCGATTCGCAAGGCCGGGCTGGTGCGCGCCCGCGTGGACGGCCAGGTGTACGATCTGGACGCCGTGCCGGAGCTGGTGCGGCAGCGGAACCACACGATCGAGGCGGTGGTCGATCGCGTCGTGGTGCGGCGCAGAACGCCCCGCGGCTTGGCCGAGTCGATCCAAATGGCCCTGCGGCTGGGCGAAGGGGCCATGATCATCAGCCGGCCCGCTGACGATGTAGGACGGATTTCCGATCCGTCCGAGCCGCGGGAACCCAATGCCGAGCAGGCCGGACGGATTGAAAATCCGTCCTACTCGGCCTGGCACGACGAACTCTACAGCACCCAGTTCGCCTGCCCGAATTGCCGCATCAGCTTCGTAGAGGTCGAGCCGCGCAGTTCAGCTTCAACAGCCCGTACGGGGCCTGCCCCGCGTGCGAGGGGCTTGGCGTGCTGGTGCGCTTCGATCCCGAGCTGGTGCTGCCGGATATCACCCGGTCGCTGTCGGCCGAGGCTGCCGCGCCGTGGAGCGAGGCCTCGCCGGACGAGATGCGGAAGCTCCGCTCGGCGGTCGCGCCATTTGCATCGGGCACCGGGTTTCGCTGGAATACGCCGCTGGACAAGCTGCACCGCAAAGACGCGGCAGCAGCTCCTGCACGGCGACGGCCAGCAGTTCCCCGGCCTGCTCAAGCTATCTGGAGGACGAGCACGCCGCCACGACGACGACGCCAGGCGCGAGCAGCTCGAGGCCTTCCGCGGCGAGACGCCCTGCCCCGACTGCGGCGGCACGCGGCTGCGGCCCGAGGCTCGCGGCGTGCGCCTGGGCAGCCGCGCCATCCACGAGATCGCGGCCCAGAGCATCGAAGATGCCCTGGCGTTCTTCCGCGGGCTGACGTTCGACTCACGCCAGCAGCCCGTTGCCCAGCGCGTGCTGCCGGAGATCACCTCGCGGCTGGAGTTCCTGCTGAAGGTCGGCCTGGGCTACCTGACGCTCGACCGGCCGGCCGACACGCTGAGCGGCGGCGAGTCGCAGCGCGTGCGGCTGGCCAGCGGCATCGGCTCCCGGCTCACCGGCGTGTGCTACGTGCTCGATGAGCCGTCGATCGGCCTGCACCCGCGCGACAATGCCCGGCTGATCGACGCCCTGTGCAACCTGCGCGAGCTGGGCAACACCGTGCTGGTCGTCGAGCACGATGAAGCCATCATGCGGGCCGCCGATGAGCTGTTGGACCTGGGCCCCGGCGCCGGCCGCAACGGCGGGCGGCTCATTGCCCAGGGGACGCCCGATGAGGTCGGCGCAGAACGCGGCCTCGATCACCGGGCAATATCTGTCCGGTGCGGTGGCCATCGCCGTGCCGGCGCGCCGCCGCAAGGTCGATCTCAAAGAGGCGGTCGACCATCGAAGGCGTCTCGACCAACAACCTCAAGGACGTCACGGCCCGCTTCCCGCTCTCCGTGCTCGTCTGCGTGACGGGCGTGAGCGGGTCGGGCAAGAGCTCGCTCTTGAACGAGACCCTCGCCAAGGCCGTCGTCCGCGAGCTGAGCGGAAGCGGCCCCAAGCCGGGGCCCTATCGCCGACTGCTCGGCTTACCCAAGATCGACAAGCTGATCCAGATCGACCAGTCGCCGATCGGCCGCACGCCGCGCAGCAACCCGGCCACGTACACGGGCGTCTTCGACGAAATCCGCAAGGTGTTCGTTACGACCCGCGATGCCCGGGTGCGCGGCTACAAGGCCGGGCGGTTCAGCTTCAATGTCAAGGGTGGCCGCTGCGAGGCCTGCCTGGGGCATGGCATGCAGAAGATCGAGATGACGTTTCTGCCCGATCTGTACGTGCGCTGCCCGCAATGTGGCGGCCGGCGGTTCAACGCGTCAAACGCTGGAAATCCGCTACCGCGGCCACACGATCGCCGACGTGCTGGAGCTGGCTGTGGACGAGGCGCTGGAATTCTTCGAGAACTTTCCCGCGATCCGCCGGCTGCTTGCCAGCCTGAGCGACGTGGGGCTGGGCTACCTGACGCTGGGGCAGGCCTCGACCACGCTCTCCGGCGGCGAGGCCCAGCGCGTCAAGCTGGCCACCGAGCTGGCCCGCGTCGAGACCGGCCGCACGCTCTACCTCCTGGACGAGCCGACGACCGGCCTGCACCTGCGGGACATCCAGCACCTGATCGACGTGCTGGATCGGCTGGTGGAGCGCGGCAACACGGTGATCGTCATCGAGCACCATCTGGACGTGATGAAGCGGGCCGACTGGATCATCGACGTCGGCCCCGAGGGCGGCCAGGCGGGCGGGCGCATCGTGGCCGAAGGCACGCCGGAGCAGGTCGCGTCGCTGGCGGACAATCACACGGCAGAGTGCTTGCGCCGGGTGCTGAAGCAGGTGCCGCGGACGGCGAGCGTCGAGGCGTAAGCGCGACGTGCTGCAGCGCGACTTGCTAAGCTCGATGCGCACGTCGGCCTTACGGCTCGGCGCTCGCCTAGTGGCCGCTCTCCGTTATTCTGCTTGGCTCGGAGTCGGCGGGGGGCTGATAAATGTGCTCCAGCGCTCGCTGCTCGGCCGGCGGCCGCCGCTAATCTCGATCAAGCGCCACTTGACGTCCGGCACGAGGGCCAGCATCAGGAAGATCGCCATCACGGTGGCGGGAATCGTCAGCACGTATTTCCAACTGGCCTCGTACTTCAGGTGCATGAAGAACAGCATCACCAGAAGCGCCTTGGTGCACGAGACGGCCAGCATGAAAGCCCAGCCGGCGGCCTCGCTCTGGACGTTGTTGCGCCACACGTCCGTATAGGTCATGAACGAGGCCGTCGTCAGTACGGTCAGCGCGGCAAACACATAGAGGTATTTGGCGATCCCGTGGGAGCCATGGTCGTCGTGCGAGCCGTGGGCGGCCGCATGGCCGTGCCCGTGGTCGTGCGAGCCGCGATGGTCATGAGGGTCGTGCATCGAAGCCTCACTGAATCCGAGATTGAACCTCTATCATCCAAGGCCCGAAGCCTGAAGTCCGCAGCCCGAAGCCCGCCTAAAACAGATACAACAACGGGAACAGGAAAATCCACACCAGGTCCACAAAGTGCCAGTACAGGCCGACGTTTTCCACCAGGTTCGCCCGCTCGATCCCCAGCCGCTTGGGCAGCAGACAGGCAAAGGCGATTAGCCCGGCCAGCACGTGCAGGGCGTGAAAGCCGGTCAGGGTGAAATACGTGGCCGCCCACATGTTGCCGCCGGGAATGACGATCGGCAAGCTGGGGTTGAGCTTGAAGCTGGCAAGCTGCTCGTGCAGCTCGTGGTTCAGTCCCTCGGTGATCTCCCACTGGGCGTCTTCCGCGATCGAGGACGGGGCCTGGCCGAACCAGCTCCCCTTCAGCTCGAAGTGGTTGGCGTCGGTCACGATCACCGTCCAAGCGTCATTCACGTCTCGGAGCGGGTTGCCGCTGACCTCCTTGGGGAGGCCCGACAGCCGAATGCGCTCACCGTCGTGGTGAAGACCGTGGCCGGGGGCCTCGACTCTGATCCGGCGTAGCCCGCCGCTCAATCCTTCGGGCATCTTCTCGCCGGCGCTTCCCCCCAGCGGCGAGCCGGGCTCGACGCCCACCACGCGCCCCTTGTGCGTGCCGTGCGGGCCGTGCAGCGGCATGATCGAGCGGGCCAGGCCCCAGCGCTCGGCCAGCGACAGATCGGGGTTGTTGGCAATGTGGAGCACTTCGCTCAGGAGCAGGCCGGCGGCGTCCAGCCTGGCCACTTCTTTGCGCTGTTCATCCGACGCGTCCGACGGCACTTCGACCTTCGTTTTCTGGGGCGACTTGGCGTCGGCGGTCTTCGCGTCGCCGGTAGTCGCGTTGCCGGTCTTGGCGTCCCCGGTCTTGCCGTCGCCGGCTTCGGTCTTGGCCGCCGGCGCGGGAACGCCCAAGACCTTCCTTCGGGCGTGGTCCATTTGCAGGTTGAATTCGGCAATCCGTTGTCGCACCGCGGAGGTGTAGTAGAGATCGGGCTTCTCGTAAATGCCACTGCGGCCGGTGGCCATGTGGAACGTGTAGTTCTCGCCATCGGGGGCGCGGCCCAGCCCTTCCTGCGGCATGGACGGATAGATGCCGTGCTTGAACTTCTGCGGATACTCGTAAAAAGCCTTGATGCCCAGGAAGACGCAGCCCAGGGCTAGCGAGGCGACGATCCACAGTTTGGCCTTGCCGGTCTGGCTGCTCTTGGCCGCTTCGAGCGCCAAGACGACGGTGACGCTGGAGGCGATGAGCACGAAGGTGTTCAGCACGCCCACCGGCTCGCTCAGGTGGACCTCGCTGGGCGTAGGCCAGCTCTTCGAGCCGAACCGCAGCACGATGTACACGCCGATCAGCGCGGCGAAGAACATGATCTCTGTGGAGAGGAACAGCCACAGGAAGAGCTTGCCGTTATTGATCGGCAAGCCGGGCTGATACTCGAGCTTGATGTGATGCGCGTGAGCGTCGGTCATGCGAAGCTACTCTGCGTAAAGCCGGGTCATGTCGCAACGAGTAATATCAGTAGCACGGCCGGCAAATGGACCAGCGAAGCATGCAGCAGCCGTCGCGCCGATCGGTCGTCTCGGCGGTGCAGGAATGCTGCCGCACACGCCGCCTGCAAAATCCCCAACACAACGATCGGGGCGGCCATGAGCGGGTTCAGGGGATGCAACGTAAAGGGCACAAGGCTGACGGGGATCAGCAGCAGGGCCGCGGCAAGCGCCTGTCGCCCGGCCCGCCGGCCGCTTGGGTCCACCACGCTCAACATCTGAAAGCCGGCCGTGGCGTACTGACGGCGATAAATCCAGGCAATCGCCATGAAATGCGGAAACTGCCAGAGGTAGACGATCCCGAACAGCCCCAGGGCCAAGAGCCCCAGGCCGTCCATGGCGGCCGCGCCCATCAAGACGGGCATCGCCCCGGCCACGGCGCCCACCACCGTGTTCAGCCAGGTGCGGCGCTTGAGCGGCGTGTACACGGCCACGTAGAGCAGCCAAGTGACGAGCCCCAGCGCGGCCGTCACGATGCCGACCGTAACCGACAGGTAGGCCAGACCGCCCACAGCGGCGACCGCGCCGAAAACCAGCACGTCGGCCGGCGACAGGCGCCCGGCGGGAAGCGGCCGGTCGGCCGTGCGCGTCATGCGGGCATCCGGCGCCCGCTCCAGCCATTGATTGATCGCGCTGGCGCTGGCCGCGATCAGGGCCGTTCCCAGCAGCGTGTGCGCCAGCCGCCAGCCCTCCAGCGGCCCGCTGGCGGCCAATGCGCCCGACACGGCCACGGCCACCAGCACGAGCGTCGCAATCCGTGGCTTGGTCAGCTCGACAAAGTCGGCGAGCCGAGCCAGCGCTCCGGTGCCGCGCTCGGCGCCGGCATAGCCGACGACGGCGCCGTCGGCGTTACGGTCGGCAACCACGAGTGGAGAGCTGCTCATGCCGGCACTTCCCCGGTTAGCGACCGTCGCCGTCGCGCGACAAGCGATGGTCCTGCGGCCAATTGACCCAACCGGGCCACACGCAAGCCTATGAGCAGCGCTGTTACCAGGATCAGCGACCCCACAGCCGCATGAGCGGTGGTGATCCACATCTGGGCCGCGCTGCCGGGGACCAGCAGCCAGCGCTGGGCGAGTTCGTACTGAGCCAGCCCGTCGGGCCAGCCATACTTGTTGATCCACGTGCCGCCGCCCAGAGCGACCTGCATCAAGACGAGCGCAGCCAGGCCGAGGGCCGGCCGGAGCAGCAAGCGTTCTCGGTGACGCCAGAAGACGACGTGCGCCAGGTACAGTGAGTGTCCCACGACGGCGGCGGCCAGCACGAGATGGAACAGGACGACGACGCGAAAGGCGTCGCCCGTCGAGCCGGCCGCGAGGTGGCGGAGCCAGGCCCCGACGACAAGTTGTACGTAGGCCAGGAGCGTCGTGATCGAAGCAAACCGCAGCAGCTTGCCGTAATCTTGCCGCGCGAACCGATTCTCACCAACTGTCGCCGCACGTCGGGCTGATGCCTCGACGCTCGCCGACGCCGCCGGTGCCGTCCACCAGCGCGAGGTGAAGGCCGCAATCGCCACGCACATCGCGAAGAACAGCGGACCCACGCAGCCGTGCAACATGGCCAGCGTCTGCCGGTTCAGGTCCACGCGCAGGCCGCCGAGCAAGCCCTGAAAGCACACGCCCGCCACGGCGGCGACGCCCATCCAGCGCATCCAGCGGCGCGACTCACATCGCCAGAGCACGACGGCCAGCAGGATCGTCAGCAGCCCCACGGCAGGCGCTAGCAGCCTGTGGCCGTGCTCGATGAATTGGTCCCAGGGGCCGCTGAGCCACCGCTCTAGCGAGTAGAACAGGAAGAACCGTCCCTCGATCGTCAGCCAGCGGCGAAACGCCATCCCTGCGCCACTGGTCGTCACCAGTCCGCCGATCCAGATCAGCGGAAACGTCGCGCAGACCAGCAGCACGGCCAGGCGGTGCGGCCAAGGGGAATCGGATTGCCGTCGATCGACCATCAACTCATCCGGCGAGCGGGGGCGTCAGCCCCCTGGTAACGCGGTGAATGGTATAGACGAAGATCAACAATGACCGTGCATCTTGGCTCGTGGTGCGGTCGAGTTATCAGGGGGCTTACGCCCCCCGCTCGCCGGCTTCTAGTAATGCGCTGTGATGAACCGCGGCTGCTCGGTGACGCCCTCGGGGGGCGGCTGGATTTGCGGATAAAAGTCGTCGGCCATCTCCGGCGAGGCGTACTCGTACGGCCCGCGGTAGACGACCGGCTGGACTCGAAGTTGCCGTGGCCCGGCGGGCGGGGGCGGTCCACTCCAGCGTGTTGGCCTGCCACGGGTTGCGGCCGGCCTTCTTGCCGCAGAACAGGCTGTAGAAGAAAGTTCACGACGAAGATGATCTGCGACAGGCCCAGCCGAGCGCGCAGATGGTGATGAACTGGTTCAGCGGCTGCAAGTGGGCGAACGTCAGGTAGTGGTAGGGATCGGCCAGGCGGCGCGGGAAGCCGCCGACGCCGAGGATGTGCATCGGGAAGAACGTGCAGTTGGCGAAGATGAACGTCAGGGAGAAGTGGACCTTGCCCCAGCGTCTCGTTCATCATCCGGCCGAACATCTTCGGGAACCAGTAAGTAGATGCCGCCGAAGATGCCGAACAGCCGAGCCGGTGAACAGCACGTAGTGGATGTGGGCGACGATGAAGTAGGTGTCGTGGATGTAGATGTCGACCGGCGTGGCGGCCATGAAGATGCCGCGACAGCCCGCCGATGATGAACATCGACACGAACGCCAGGGCGATGAGCATCGGCGTCGTGAACTGGATGTTGCCGCCCCAGATCGTGCCGAGCCAGTTGAAGACCTTCACCGCGCTGAGGCAGGGCGATCATGATCGTCGCGAGCATGAAGCCGGTGCCGAGGCGCGGGTCCATGCCGGTCTGGAACATGTGGTGGCCCCAGACGATGAAGCCCAGGCCGGCGATGCCGGCGATGGAGTAGACCATCGGCCTGTAGCCGAACAGCGGCTTGCGGGCGAAGCGTGGAGATGATGTCGGAGACCATGCCCATCGCCGGCAGGATCATGATGTACACGGCCGGGTGCGAGTAGAACCAGAACAGGTGCTGCCAGAGCAGCGGCTGGCCGCCGCCGGGGCCCGGTCGAGCCAGTTGCCGAAGATCAGGCCGGCGGCGGCAGGAAGAAGGTGGTGCCGATCGTCTTGTCGAGCAGCTGCAGGATCAGGGCCGACGGTCAGCACCGGCAGGGCGAAGGCCTGCAGGATGGCGGTGATGAACATGGCCCAGATGGTCATCGGCATGCGGAAGCAGCGTCATGCCGGGGGCGCGCATGTTGATGATGGTCGTGATGTAGTTGACCGAGCCCATCATCGACGAGATGCCGACGAAGAGCAGCGACGATGCAGCCAGAGGATCTGCCCATGCCGAGCGCTGGCCGGGGGCGCGCCGCCCGGCATCGGCGCTGGAGAGCGGCGGGTAGCCGGTCCAGCCGGCGGCCGCCGCGCCGCCGTCCACGAAGAAGCTGCAGGATCATGCAGACGAACGCCGGCCACATGAACCAGTAGCGACATCATGTTCAGCTTCGGGAAAGGCCATGTCGTCGGCGCCGATCATCAGCGGGATCAGGAAGTTGCCGAAGGCCCCGGTCAGGAACGGGATGATCACGAAGAAGATCATCACCGAGGCGTGCATGGTGAAGAGCATGGTGTAGAACTCGGGCGACATCTGGCCGCCGTCGCTCGGAGAACAGCATCGGCCCGACGATCGGGATGTTGCTCCAGGGCCAGGCGAGCTGCATGCGCACGGCCAGCGCCAGCAGGCCGCCGACGATCAGGAAGATCAGCGACGAGAACAGGAACTGGATGCCGATGATCTTGTGATCGTCCGAGAAGATGTACTTGCGCACGAAGCTCAGCGAGTCGGCGCCATGGCCATGATCGTGCGCGTGGTCGTGCGCATGGGCGTGGTCGTGGCCCGCGGTGATGGAGCTCATTTCGTGGCCTCTTGTTCGGCTTTCATCTTGGCCAGCCAGGCGTCGAAGTCGCGCGCGATTCGACGGTCAGGCGGCCCTTCATTTTGTAATGTCCCCAGCCGCACAGCTCGGCGCACACCAGATCGAAGGTGCCCGTCTTTTTGGCCCGAAACCAGACGGGGATCGTGCTGCCCGGCACGGCGTCCTGCTTCACGCGCAGGTTCGGCAGGAAGAAGCTGTGCAGCACGTCCATGCTCTTGAGGTCCAGCAGGATCTCCTCATCGGCGGGGATGTGCATGTCGTTGACGGCGTAGACGTTGTCTTTGCCAAACGTGTAAACCGGGCGGCCGGCGGCATCCGACCGAGGCTTGCCCGTCGTCTCGTCGAGCGCCCGCGTATACGGATAGCGCAGCCGCCACTCGAACTGGCGGGCGGTGACTTCCACGATGGGGTCGATGGCGGGCTTATTGATCTTCACGTCGGCCCAGGCGTTGATCTGGTAGATGGCGATGAAGAGCAGCGTGGCCGCCGGCAGCAGCGTCCAGACCAGCTCCAGGTGGTGGCTGCCGTGCGTGAACTTGGGGGCCTCGGGGTTCTTGCTGCCATCGTATTTCCAGAGGAACCAGAACAGCGCCACCTCGGTGGCCACGAACACGGCCCCCGTCAGCCAGAGGCAGAAGCTGAACAGATGGTCGATCTGCCGGCCGTGCGCCGAGACGTCCGAGGGGAGCCACAGATCGATGAACGGCGCGGCGACGAAGGTCCCCACGCCGGCAATCGGCACCATCAAGAACAGGATGCTCCAGAATCTACCCACGGGGAACTCCGGGATAATGCGGAATTCGGAATTCGGAATGCGGAATTAGCTTCGAGTCGGTTGCTCTCAGCGCGGCAATTCGTCACGCGGAGCCAATTCCGCATTTCGAATTCCGCATTGGTCAATGTCTCTCCTTGCCCGGCCCTGCGGCCAGGTCGCGGTGCAGCTCGCCCCCTTCCTGGTAGGGCAGTGCCAATACGTAATCCACCAGCGCCCAGATTTCGTGTGGCTGGAGCTTGGTGGCATCGCTCGTGCCCATCTTGCCGTCGGCGGTGAATGCCGCGTGCGCCGGCATGGCGCTGGGGAAGATCCCCATCGCGATGCGGCGGAAGAGGTCCACCGGCCGCCGACCGCCGCGATAGATGCCCAGCCGCAAGTTGCGGGGCTGCAAGCGCCTGCAGCGGCAAGTTGTATCGCTCGGCGATCACGTCGGGCTTCCGCAGGTTCCACTTGGGCTTGTTCCACTCGTCGAAGGTCTCGTTGGCGGTGATCCCGTCGCCGAGGGCGGTGAACCCGTGGCATTCGGTGCACTTGACGCGCATGTTGCCGTCCGGGCCCGGGTGCCGGCGAACAGCTTGGCCCCGTCCACCGCCGCGATTCTGGCTTCGTCACGCTCCGGCGGCACGAAGACCTGCTGCGGGGCCTGGGTCCACATTTCCAGCTCGCCGGTGGCCACGGCTTCGGCAATCAGCTTCTGATATGCCTCTTCAGACAGGTCTTCGACCGTGCCGAAGTTGGCGTCCATCACCAGGCCGGAGTCGTTCTGCTCGGGATCGCGGAGCAGGATTTCCGTGCGGCCGCGCATCGTCAGGTAGACCACGTATTCCGCCAGGGCCTCGATCTCGTCGCCGCGCAGCAGCACCTTGAACGACGGCATCGCCGTGCCATTGATCCCCTCGCGGATGGTCCGCATCAAGTCTTCGCGGGTGGGCTTGGCGCCGTCGGGATACGTGCTCTTGAATTTGAACAGGGAGCGGCGGAAGTCGCGCGGATAGGGGTTCAAGAACGCCGCCGTGGGGCCGTTGCCGTCGCCGGTGACGCCGTGGCAATGGACGCAGTGCTTGCGGTACAGGCCGCGGCCTTGCGGGTCGTCGGCTGGCCCGGCGGCCAGCCGGAGCTTCCGCTCGTCCAGGCCGCTGACGCCCGATCCGCCCCAAGCCGCGGGCGCATCGGGCGTGCCGAACATCGTGTGCAGCACGTTCACGATGGCTCGATCGTGAACCGCACGAGTCTGTTTGGCTTTGTCGTCCTTGGGCGGCGGCTGGCCCTCGCGGTTGAGCGCGAACCGGACCTCGGACTGACCGCAACCCACCAGAAACACCAATGCACAAACCGTTAGCGCACCGGCCGCTCGGCGCGAGACGGCCGCCGCGCCCGCCGAGCATCCAAGAATCGCCCTATTTTCTTCATCGCTTCGCAGATCATTAAGAACCGCCTAACACCTTTCCGTCCACTTTCAAGACAAACGACGCTTTGCCGTCCTTGGGAAGCACGACGGTCAGGCGGCCGAGGTTATCCAACGTCAACTGGGTGGCGCCTTGCACGTCCTCCACGGTGCCCGTCATGGCCCGCGCTCGTTCGTGCCACAGCTCGAGTACGAGGGTCCCGCCCGCGGGCAGTTTCTTGATCTCAAAAGTGCCCTCGGTCCCCGTCTTGGCCATATAGGGACTAGCCCGCAGGACCATGAAGCCGCTCATCCACTTGTGGAAGTCGCAGTTGTAGTTGGTGGGCCTGCGCTCTTCGCGGGTCAGCAGCCTGGTGGCGCTGGACCTGGCCCCGATGGTTTCGCTGAATTGCTGGGTGCCGGAGTTGAACTTCGTATTGTGCGGGACTGCGTCGGAGTTCTTCAGCAGCAGGGTCTGCGAGGTGCGGAGCAGGCAAATCCGCGGCTCGAACCGGCAGCGATGGTTGTCCAGCTCGACGACTTTCTTGGCCTCCGCAGCGTAATCCGGGTGCTCCGGAACCCCCTTCGTGGTCACGTACACCGCCGCGTTCGCCAGCTCGCCCCCCTCGCCGATGAGCAGATCTTCGGTGCGCAGTTGGCCGCTGGCCCGGTACTGCTTGCAAAAGGCGTCCTGATCGGCTGCGCGAGCCTTTCGACCATCTGGGGCCGATCGCCGGTGACGATGATGGTTCCCTGGAGATCGCACCAGCCGTCAAAGGTCTGCGTGCTGGCCGTGTCGGCGGCAGCGACCTTGGTCGCGTTCTTGCGGGTCGCTTTGACCCATGCGGCATCCACGTCGGGAGGCGGCACGGAATCGTCTCGCGATTGCCCGCACCCGGCCAGGCCCGTCAGGGCCAAGAGCAACAGCACGAGGCCAGCCATGTGACGCGAGGCGATGCGATTTGGAGCGAAGTCGTGCATGTTGGCTTCTCGATTCGTCGGGCGTGCCGTCTGCGGTCGTTGACGCCGCTTAGGTCTTGCCGTCGGTCTTCTCAGTGCCGTCGGTCTTCTTCGTCTTGCCGGAATCGACGGGCGTCTTTTCGGCCGCTGTCTTTTCACTCGCCGTCTTCTCGGGCGTCTTGTCCGTGGCCGGGTTGCCGGACCGCTTGATGAACGGCCGGACGGTGGGATCCTCCCCCATGCAGCCGAGCGTGGCCAACGCGACCGCGCCGAGACCTGCCAGTCTTGTCCAACGTGACGCTGAGTGCATGGATGATTGCGCCGCCGATCTGAACCACACGCCGGGCTTACGCCTCGATGCTCGCCTACTTGTCAAACAACGCCGGCTTGCACTTCACCTCGCCCAGGGGGTTCTTGCCGGGCTTGAGGGTCATCTTGAACTTGCCGTTCTTCCAGTCCTTGGCTTTGAGGTAGGCAGACTTCTCTTGCCAGACTTGAAACTCCAGCTCCACTCCGGCGGGCAGCTTCTCCATGGTGAACGTGCCGTCCGCGGCCGTCAGCGCCATGTAAGGGTTCGACCGCGGCAGAATGTAGCCCGTCATCCAGGGATGGATGTTGCACTTCACGGGGATGGGGGCGGTCTGCTCCACCGCAAAGTCGTGCTCCACTTCCTGGCCGGGAGGGACCAGTTTGTTGAAACCCGTCTCATTGAACGGCGTCACGTTGGTGTTGTGCGGCACGGCGTCGGAGTTGCACAGGCAAAGCGTCTGCTTACCCAGCCAGATCGGCATTACTCGCGGGACGAACCGTCCCCCCTTGTTGTCGAACTTGGGCTTCTTGGGGACGCTTTTCTCCAGGTCGGGATGAATCTTCACGTCCTTGGTGCGGACGTAAATCAGCACGTTCAAGATGCCCTTGGTGTCTTTGTCCACGATCAGCGATTCGTCCACCAGGCCGAGCTTCTCGAACTCCGCCTTGTCTTGCGTGACGACCAGCTTCCTGGGCTCCGGCGCGGGGCCATCGTAGGTGAACTTGCCGGTCAGGTCGGCCCATTCGTCGTCGGCCGCTGTGGCGGGCATACTTGCCAGGGCGGCGATCGCCAGCGCAAGCGCGAAGCGGAGCATCGTGGGTCTTAGGGTCATGGAGTGGTCTCCTCTGGTGGGCCGCCGGCCTCGCGCTGCGAGCCGGCGTCGGGTGTGGATTGGCCCTCCAGTATGGCCGGATTGGTTGGTTGGTTCTAGGGATGCCGGTGGTCGTTCAGGTGAGCGTCTGGGACTCGCTAAACCGCAAGCGGATGTCGGCACGCGTGCGCGCGTCCGTCGTGGCTGGGGTGCGATGGATCGCACGTTATCCGCCGCCCGGGGGTTTCGTGGTTCCCTTGGGTTTGGATTTGTTGTCGGCCGGACTGACGGTCGGTTTGCTCTTGTCCTTCTCTTTGCCGTCCGCCTCCTTCGTATCGGGCGCCTTGAGCTGCTCGATCTTCTCGTCCCGCGCCGTGTAGCGGTCGTAATTCAAAAGGAAGTCGATCACCGCGTCTAGCTGGTCTTCGCTCGTGGCACCGCTCTTCGTGGGGTCGAACAGGTGCCCCACCTCGGCGCCGAAGTTGCCTTTGTCGCCGGCCTTCCTCTTGTCGAGCGGCCCCTTGGGCGGAGGCGGAAGCTGGTTCTCCGGCATGCCGGTGTAGGGCAACAACCGCTTCGGATTGGCGATCCAGTGCCGCAGGAACTCCGGCCGCAGCCGGTGATACACGTCGGCCAGGTCGGGCGCCTGATCGGGCCGCGTGGGCTTGAAGTCGCCCAGGCGATGGCAGACCAGGCAAATCGTCTGAGCGAAAACCTTGGCGTCGTCCAGGCGGCGGGGGAAGCTCTGCTCCTCGCGCCGCCAGGTGGTCCTGCCGCGTGCGAGAGTCGAAGGCGTAGGGATATTCCGCCCCATCCATGGCCGCAAAGTAGTTCACCAGGATGCTCGCCTCGTCGGCCGACATGTTGAACTTGGGCATTCGCAGCACCGTCATCGGCCGGATGGGGTAGGGATCGAGCAGGAAATTGTGCAGCCAGGTGGTCTGCACCTTGCGACCTTCGTGGGTCAGCGGCGGCGGCCCGAACGCCAGAGCATCTTTGATCTTCTTCTTCTCCAGGCTGGCGCTGGGCAAGCCGGCCGCTTGCAGCGCCTGGTCGTGCGCACGACCACCGAAGGCAGCAGCCGCGCTAAGCTGCCGCCGACGGCCGGACGCAAAAGCTCGACGTTGTCTTCAAACGCGTAGACGGTCTCGGCTGCCCGCCACACCTGCCCATTGATCGCGGCCGGCTTCCACAGCTCGATGCCGATCTGGAACCTGCCTTCGGCGTCTTCGTTTTCCTCCCGCAGCAGGTCGCCGGTATTGGCGTCGATGGCCGGCATGCCGGTGAGCACGGCCTGCTGGAAGCCCCGTTGGTCCTTCCGCGTCGAGCGTTGCAGGGCCTCGGCCGAGAAGTGCGGTGCCAGGAAGTGATAGTCATCCTTGTAGGCCCGCTCCGCCTCAAAGACCGACACGCCGCGGAACTGCTCGGTCGGCCGGAACGAGACCCGCCACTGGTCCATCTCCAGCGTGTGGCAGCCGCCGCAGTTGTACTTGTTGAGCACGACGCGGCCCTCCGCGATGGCTTTGCGGCGCGGATCGGGCCGGTAGAGATATTCATCGACCGGGGCCTCGGAGACCAGGCCCAGCACGAAGGTCATCACCTGCTCGCGAATCTCGGCGTTCTTCTGCGACTCGCTGCCGTCGGCATTGTCCGGATGGAAGCGGAACCGCGGCATCTTCAGCCGCTCGTTGAATTTCTTGTTCTGGGTCTTCTCGAAGTCGAAGCTGCGCGGCGCGCGGAGCTTCTGCCACAGGAAGCCCTCGCGCTGGTGATGGACCAGTGAGTTGAGGAAAAACGCCCTGTCCTTGTCCTTGTCGTTTACGCGACTGAGGTCCAGGTCGTGTCCGTCACCGTGACCGACGCCCGGCTCGCTGCGGCCGATGTAGGTCGTGATCTGCTCGAAGGCGATCTTCGAGGTTTCCTTGCGGCCCCAGTCGGCCAGGCCGGTGCCGATGGGCTTGGCGGCCTCGAAGCCCGGCACGTCGTGGCAGCCGAAGCAGCCGTACTTGCTGATCGACCGGCGGCCGAGATAGACGAGCTGCCTCGCCGTATCGAAGCTGCCGTCCTCGTTCTGCAAGACTCGATCTCATCCCCCTTCAGCTCGGGCGCCAGGGGGGCCGGAATGCCACGCTCCAGATAGCTGAGCGCTTGCGAGCGAGTGAATCCGCTGCCGCCTTGCAGGTGCTCGAGCGCCAGGTCGCGCATCGCGGCCTTCAGGTGTGCCATGTCGGGCAGGTCTTTGCCCTGGAACCTGCCGGCCTCATCGGCCCCCGAGGCCATCAGGAATTCCGTGATCTCCAGCGCCGGATCGACGTCCAGCTCGGGAGCGTCCTTCTCGTTCCTCTCCTTGAAGGGAGTCAGGAAGGTGTTGGGCATCTTGGTGCGGGCATGATAGTTCGTCGGATCCAAGAGCCAGTTATAGAGCCACTGGCGGCCGCGCGCGACGCCGCTGTCGTTCTTGCCGGCCAGCTTGTCGCCGACGTGCGACAGGTCGGGCCCTTGGTCTTCCTTGGCCTCGGGGAACTGGCTGACGGGAAAGGCACTGTGCTGATGGCAAGCCAGGCAGCCCCGCGTCTGGAACAAGAACTTGCCGCGGGCCAACGGCTGTTGAGGATCTTTCGGCGCGGCCAGCCGGGTGTTGGGCGGGGCCTGCTGCAGGTTGATCGGCTGGCTCTTTTGCCGCAGGTATTCGACGATGGCGCAGGATTTCGACCTGCTCCTTCTCGGCGGTCGATAGCCCCTTCTCGGCGGCCGCGTCGTCAGCCTTCTGGGCCTCGGTCACCTCGTCGCCTCTTTCCTTGGCGTGGGGAAGGAAGTGCGCGTTGAGGCCGAAGAACTGCGGCATCCGCGACGTCGGCCGGAAGCCGGCCGGATTGTCGATCTGGTTGTAAAGAAACCAGTCGTCCAGCTTGCTGGCCACGTGCCGCAGGCTGGGGCCGACCTTGCGGAGCTTGCCAGGCGCCTCTTCGTCTTTGAGCACGTCGGCCGCGGCGGCGGCGGCCTGCGTCAGTTGCTGCTCGCGCAGCATCCGCTGAAGCTCCCGCCGCAGCGAGTTGTCTTCCGGATGGCTGCGCACATCCAGCAGCTTGCCGTAGAGCACGCGGTCCGGCGAGCCGTTGGCCGGCGCGCCCCCTTGGAAAAGCAGATGCCGCAACTGGTCGGCCGCGGCGAAATAGTTCGGCTCGAGCCGCAGGTCCGGCCCGATCCGCTTGGTGGGCCCGTCGAAGCCCTTGATCTCGTGGCACCCGAAGCAGCCGTAGGTGCGGATGGTGTTGTGGCCGTCCATCAGCCTGGGGGCGGGCGGCTTGGGGAACCGCTCGCTCGGCTCCAGCTCGCCCAGGTCGTGGTGGCACTTCAAGCAGTTGCTTTCGGCGAAGCGACTCGGCCGCATCGGGTAGATCCAGTGCTGGTTATCGAACCAGCCGAGCCGCCGGGCCCAATCCTCGGCCTGCGAGATGTCGTTGGGGGTGTGTGAGGTCCACTTGAACGCCGTGCCGTTCCCCTGGCCGTCGTGGCAAATCGTGCAGCCGAACTTGGGGAAGGGATGCGGGCTCAGGTCGCTGCCGAAGAGGTCCAGCCGCGGGTGCGTGCTGTAAGGGTGCGGCACGCCGCGGAGCACCCTCAGCGGCAGCTTCTGCCCCCAGCGGTCGTGGCCGGCCAGTGCCCGCAAGGCCTCGCGGCGCGTGTGAACGTCATCGCCGTTGATCTTCGTAATCACGTCGCCGCGCTGCAAGCCGGCGTCGGCGCCCGGCGTCTCGCGGACGATGTACTCCACGATCGGCTCGTCCTTGTTCCACAGCCCCTCGGCAGCCAACTGCACGCCGTACACATCGTGGACGAACCTGGCTAACTGCTCGTCCGAGAAGTCCGAGGGGAGCGTCTTGGGCCGTGGATCGTCGGTCTCTTCGGGCTGCCCGCCGATCAGGCCGATGAAGTTGGCCAGCGAACCATCTCGAAAGCTGCCGGGCAGTTGCTTGTCCCCTTCGCCGCGCTGGAGGTAGACCTCTTCGGGGCCCTTGACCACGCGCTGGGGCGTAGGCAATTGGATGGCCACGCCGTCGGGGTCTCGCCGCTCGTAGGCCGGCTGAAGCGGGTCGCCCGGGCGCAGGACTTGAGGATGCCCGCGTGGCAGGCCCCGCAGCGGTCAAAGCGGGCCACCTTGTTGAAGTTGCGATCGATCGTCAGCCGCGGGAGCCAGATGTCGACGCCTTTGAGGGTGATCAAGGGCGAGTTGTTGAAGGCGTCGATGATCGGCCAGCTCAAGAACGACTTGCCGATGCCGGAGGAGGCCTGGTCGCCCTGCTCCTGCAAGCGTTTGACATCGGCCTCGTGCTGCTCCTTGGCTTTCTCCGCCGTCGCATCGCCTGCGGTGACGGCCGCGAGCACGGCGTCGAGCTGCTTGCGGTGGCGGTTGGTGCGCGCGTAGCGTTCCTCCTTCTCGCGGACCGGCTTGGCCACTTTCTCCACGTCTTCCTGCAACTCGACCACCTCGCGCACCTTGGCCCCTTCGCCCAGCCGCAGGCCGAAGTCGCTGCGGACGACATCGAGATCGGCCCGCTCGAACTTCATCGCCTGCTGGGCTTTCTCCTCCTCGAACCGGGCCACCTTGATCTGCTCGTCGATCGTCGCCAGCAGTTCCTTCCGCTGATCGGCCACGTCGTCGGTGCCCTCGGCTTCCTTCAGGCGCGCGAAGCTTGCTTCGATGCGCTCGGCCGGCGGGGCTTCGACGAACAGGGGCTTGCCATCCTTGCCCGGGACCGAGCGGATCGTCTTCTCGAACGCGGCAATCTCTTCCGCGATCCGCTTTCGGGTAGCCTCGGTTTCCGTGGTCTTGGCGGTCAGCGCGGCCTGCAATTGCTTGGCGCGGGCCTCGAGCCCCGACTTGCGCTCCGCATCCACCGCCTTCTCCGCGTCGGCCTGCGCCAGGTCGAGATCGACCGCCAACGCGGCCCGGCTCGATTCGAGCTTCAGCAGCTCCTGGGCCTTGTTCAGCAGATTGGCGTATGCGACCGCGTGGTCGCTCTCCGCCGAGTCGTCCTCCGGCTCCAGCCATAAGAGGTTGTACTGATACCGCTGCTCGAGCGCGAACAAGTCGATCAGCGTCTTGTCCGGCACGCTCTTCTTTTGCTCCTCGATTTCCTGCTGGCGAGTCGCGCCGGCCGCCTCGAATTGCACGTTCTGTTGCTCGTTCTGCCGGGCGCGGAGGTTCCAGACCTCGATCTCGTTGTAGAACGTCTGCTGATAGTTCTTCCACTCCCGGTTATGGTCGTCGGCAAACATCCACAGCGTGACCAAGAGCATGGCCAGCGACGTGAGGCCGAACACCAGGTGCAGCCACTTGGTATTGCGCCAGGTTTGTTCTGTGGCAGGCATTGGTCAGTTGTCAGTTGTCAGTCGTCAGTGGTCAGTCGTCCGTGGTCAGTGGTCAACAAACAACTGACCACTGACAACTGACAACTCACAAATTGAAAAACACCTCCGGAATCGCCACGATGTACTTCAGGTTGAACGTCCAGCGCAGCACCATCTTGATCGGCAGCGAGGCCATGAACAGCATCAGGGTGACCAGCACCATGTAGCGGATGAAGCCCATCTGGACGAAGAACTTGCGCAACACCGTCACCGCCAGCAGCGGCGGCAGCAGCAACAGGTAGGCGAGCACCAGGATGATGCCCGGCAGCTCGCGCTTGAGGATGTACCAGAACTGTCGCCAGCGCCGCATCCGGCCGTGACCTTGGGCAGCGCTGGCCCAGCACGTCGACCCAGAAGATGTCCGACAGGTTGACGTTGTTGAGCGGCACGACCTTGTGCGGGTCCCAGTGCTCGAACGGGCCGAAGAAGTTCCAGTTCGGCCCGCGCAGGAACGTGCCCAGCACGATCAGCGTCACCCACAGCACCAGGAAGCCGAACAGGAACGTGACGATAGGCGAACTTCCGCTGGTCGAACGTGTAGTAGCCGTTGCCCTTCTTGTTGAAGTCGATGTACGGGATGGCCATCAGCCCGACGATGATCATGGTCGGCAGCACGACGCCGGCCATCCACGGGTCGTAGTAGACGAGCATCTCCTGCAGGCCGAGGAAGTACCACGGCGCCTTCGACGGGTTGGGCGTCTTGGCGCTGCTGGCCGGCTCTTCCAGCGGCGCCTTGCAGGACGATCGCCCAGACGATCAGCACGACCGTCAGCGCGATCATGCAGATCAGCTCGGTGTAGACCAGGTCGGGCCAGACCAGCACCTTCTCGTCGTCGAGCTTCTCCAGCGGCGGCTCGCCCCTGCGCGAGCGCGGTCGTCGTTGCTGCACCGCCTGGTAGGCCGCCAGCCAGGTGAAGAAGCCGAGCGGGAAGATCAGCCTCACGATCGGCACGTTGTCTGGCTTGGTGACGATCTGCGCGAAAGTGCTGGTCGGTCATCGCCAGGCCCGAACAGCAGCAGCGCCAGGTTGAGCAGCGTCCAGGCGACCGGCGGGCTGCACGAAGAACCGCCGGCAGACGAACAGCACGATCAAGCAGCGACCGTCGAGCCCAGCGTGTAGATCACGGCCCCATCGTTGCCGGTCGATGAATGGCGTTGATGACGTGCTGCGAGCACGCGGGCATGCCGACCAGGTAGCTGCTGCCGATGACAGGCGGAGCCATGAGCGACGAAGACGCCGGCGACGCCGGCCCAGACAGCGGCCTGGACGCGGTCGATTCCGCCGCAGCCACAAGTAGCAGGCGAAGCCACGGCGTTCATCAGCCGCCAGGACCAGGTAGTACGGCCCCAGCAGCTCCGCAGCGTGCTCAGAAACGGCATGGGTCGAAGCCAGCGTGCATGCGATGCGTGGCTGTCAGTGTCAGTTGTCCGTCGTCAGTCGTCCGTGGCAGTTGTCAGTGGTCAGTTGTCAGTGGTAGTGGTCAGTGGCGACAGCTGCATTGAGCCACTGACAACTGACTACTGACCACTGCATCTACAACGGTCCGCTAATGCCGCCGTCCTTGCGCACCCGCCAGAAGTGGATCGCGATCAGCAGCGCCACCGCCAGCGGGATCGCGACGCAGTGCAAGACGTAAAACCGGTTCAGCGTCTCTTCGCCGACGAACCGCCCGCCCAGCAGGCCGAAGCGCGCATCGGAGGCGTTGGTAATCATGTCGATGCCGCCGATCGTCAAGCAGCTGCTGCGCCGGGCCCTTCGTGCCCCAGGAACGGCGTGGCCCGGGCCATGTTCCAGCCGACCGTGATGGCCCAGATCGCCAGCTGGTCCCACGGCAGCAGATAGCCGGTGAACGACAGCAGCAGCGTCAGCACCAGCAAGATGACGCCGACCACCCAGTTGAACTCGCGCGGCGGCTTGTAGCTGCCGGTCAGGAACACGCGATACATGTGCAGCCAGATCGTGATCACCATGGCGTGGGCGCCCCAGCGGTGCAGCTCGCGGAGGATGCCCAGGGTGGTCACGTCGCGCAGGGCGAGGATGTCGTTGTAGGCGTGCTCCAGCGTCGGGCCGGTAGTAGAACATCAGCAGCACGCCGGTGACCGTCTCGACCAGGAACAGGAAGAACGTCACGCCGCCCATGCACCAGGTGTAGCTCAGGGCGATGCCCTGCTTCTTGACCGACACCGGGTGCAGGTGCAGAAAGACGTTGGTGAGCATCACCACGACGCGGTTGCGCCGATCCAGCGGCGCCGGGTGGCGGAAGATGCTCTTCCAAATCTGGCGAGTTGCGGATCGATTTCGCCGAGCGAGGGCATGCGGTGGGTCAGTGGTTAGTGCCTGGTCATGCATGGTCACTCGTCATTCGATGGTCATTGTCTTAGTCCGGCGGGCTGATCGGCAGGCGTTGAAGCGATTGATGCAATGACCGACCGTGACGCATCATGACAAGGACTGACAACACGGCACAAAGCTATCGTGATCGCCCACTGCCCCATTCTCCTCCTGAAACTTCCGGCTCTTATCGACGTCCAACTGGCCGTCGTCGGCCAGGCGGATGGCGTAGCGCTCCAGCGGCCGCGGGGCGGGGCCTTCGAAGTTGATGCCGTCCTTGTAGAAGCCGCTGCCGTGGCAGGGGCACTTGAACTTCTGCTCCGCCTCCAGCCAGTTGGGCGTGCAGCCCAGGTGCGTGCAGACCGTGCTCAGGGCAAAAATCTGCCGCTGCCCGTTGTACTCGCCGTTGACGACCCAGACGCCGAACTGGGCCTTGAACTTCTCGCTCACCTGGCCGGGCGAACTCGGCCGGGAAGCCGACTTTGAAGCGGCTGGGCGGCTCGGTGAGGATGTTGGGGAACATGAAGCGGGCCAGGCCCAGCGTCCAGATCGACAGCGTGGCGGCCAGTGAGGTAAAGCCTACGCCCAGCGACGTGCCGACCATGACGCCCAGCATGAAGACGAAGCCCCGGCGCTCTTCCGTGCCCGCTTTGGGGCGCCGGCCCCTTTGGCGCCAGCTCTGACGGGCGGCTTCTTGGCATACTCCGGCTTGGGGGGCATCGGCGGTGCGGCGCCGCGGGCCTTGGCTTTGACCGGCCCCTCCTCCGCAGCAGGCTTTTCGCTGACAGCGACGCCGGCCTCGGCCTTCGACTTGGGGCCGCGCTTGGCCTCTGCCCGCGCGGCTTCGAGAATGCTGGCCGTGCCGGGGTGAGCGCCTCCCTCGGCGGCCGCCGGCTCGGCTTCCTTCGCTGCCGGCGGCTTTGCAGGTTTGGCGGCAGGCTTCGGCTTGCTCTCGGCAGGTTTTTCCTCGGCCGGTTTTGCCTCGGCCGGCTTTTGTCCGCCGCGCGCCGCCGCCATAATGTCCGCGACGCTCATCGCCCCGCCCGCCGCCGGCTTCGCTTTGGCGGGCGGCGGCTTCGCCGGAGTCGCCGCGGCTTTGGGGGCGCTCTCTTCGGCCGTCGGCTGTTGGGCTTCCGCCTCGTCGGCGGGCGTGCTCTTCTCCTGCGATTTCCCGCCCGCCGCGCCCTGCTGCCGCGCCTTGGCGAGAATCTCTTCAATCGACGGCTTTTTCTGGTCCATGGCCCACAGGATCAAGCAAGAGCCTGACGTGCGACACTCGCCGCGCGTGCGGTTCATCTCGCGGTGAGAGATGACTGCCTTGTTGACGGAACTCGGGACGCTATCGGCGAATTCGCCGAATTTCTACCGGAAGTGGTCGGCTTGTCAACCCCACGCGATGGAGAGGCCGTGCGTCAGCTCTGGTGATCTCTTTCATTCCGGACATCGAAAAATCGGTTATCCAACATCGAACATCGAAGTGTTTTCATTCGATGTTTGACGGTTCGACGCGGATCGTCGGATGTTCGACGGTTCGATGGTTCGATCTCATGGCCGCTCCGCTGCCGCGACAATATGCCGCAGGGCCAGCCGACGTTGGCCCTGCCCGCCGCGGAGGGTAGTCTAAGAGCAGCGGCCCTTACATCCGCGTGTTTACTCGGCGGTTTCCGGTGGCTTCGTTTTCTCGCATCTCGCGCTACTTCCGCTTTTACCCCAAGAAGCGCGGCGAACGCCTCACTGGGTCGCGGCGCGCCGGCAGCGCGGGCTTGACGGCTTTCTTCGGCGCCCTGTGCGGCGTGGGGCTGATGTTCTTCGTCATCACCTTCACCACCCTCGCCTGGCCCGAATTGAGGGCGAATCAGCGCCTGATGCCGGCGCGCTGCACGATTCTCGGCAGGGGCATCGCCGAAACCAGAGACGAAACGGGTTTTCGCCCCACCTTCGACGTCAGCGTGGAATCCGACGACCACCGCTCTGTCAGATTGGATTGGATCGCCTGGGACATCGCCCCCACCTATTTCAGCAATCGCGAAGCCTGCCAGGCGATTCACGAGCAATACGAGATCGGCAGAGAAGACGACTGCTGGTACGATCGCAACGACCGGAACAAAGTGGTGCTGGTCCGCGGGTATCGCGGATATGTGTGGCTGATTCTGCTTTTGCCCGGTGTGCTCATCCTGGCTGGCGGCGGTGGTCTGACCTATCTCAGCCTGAACCGGGCCATGTCGGCGGAGCGGCGGAAGGACCTCGCCCGGCGGGCAGCACAGATCGCGCCGCGCGACTTCGCCCTGCTGGCCGGCTCCTATCCCGGTGTGCCGCACGACACGGGCCTGACGAACAGTCCCGGCACGCGGCTGACCTATCGGTTGCCAGCGGCGCACTCGGGTGGGTGGTCGCTCGCGATTTTCGTGGCCGGAAGCCTGATCTTCTGCGGCGTGGTGGCCTTCCTGCCGACGCTGGCGGTGCTCAAGGCCGTGGATGGCCAGATCGACTGGTCGCTGACCGTGGCCGGCGTGCTGTTCTCGCCCGCAGCTTTGTGGCTGCTGTACGTGTGTCTCAAACGGCTGACACAGGCCATTCATCTGGGGCACACGGTCGTGGAGATTTCCAGCCAGCCGCTCTATCCGGGAGCGGAGTGTCAGGTGTCGCTGGCGCAGTTCGGCCGCCTGGCTATCCGCCGTTTGCGCCTGGCGCTAGTCTGCCAGGAAAAAGCCACCTATCAGCAGGGCACCAACACGCGCACCGAGCTGCGGCAAGTGGCCGAGCACGAGATCTACCAGGGCGACGACCTGATCGTCACGCCCAACCAGCCGCTGGAAGTGCAGCGCACGTTCCAGGTGCCGGCCGGGGCGATGCACTCGTTCCGCGCGCTGCGCAACGAGATCGCCTGGATGCTCATGGTCGAGGCGGCGCCGGACCGCTGGCCCCCGCTGCGCCGCGCGTTCCCGCTCGTCGTGTACCCCGCACCGCCCGAGCCTGGCCGATGAGCACCACCTTCGTCACGATCCAGCTCGATCCGGGCCACCGCAATTACGTGCCCGGTGAAACCCTGGCCGGGCGGTTCCGCTGGGACTGCGTGCACCCGGACAAGGTGCAGAGCGTCGAGCTGTCGGTGCTGTGGTACACCGAAGGCAAGGGGGACGAAGACTTCGGCGTGCATTACTTCGAGGAGCACCGCGCGATCGAGGGGGCCGCGCTGCCAGCCGAGCGCACCACGTGGCGGCCGTTCGCCACGAAGCTGCCCCAGAGCCCGCTGAGCTACGACGGCATGCTGGTGAAGGTCCGCTGGTGCGTGCGGGTGCGGGTGTTCCTGGAAAGTGGCAAGGAGGTGGTGGGCGAGAAGATCTTTCGTCTGGGCAGCGTGCAAAGCGTGACACCGCCGCAGGCCAGCGCGAAAAACTCCGGCACGCCGGGCGCTGGCAACTCCTCGAAGCGCGCCGCGCACGCCGACCAGCCGCCGCTGAGCGATTCACGCCTGGAGACGTCCGATTGGTAACGGGCTCGTGCAAGATGAGCCACGAACAACCCGGGCGCGATCCTTCTTCGTAATACAAGGTGTCGGATTTCGCGCAGCCTGCGCGAATTTCTTGCCACTATCCGACAGAGTCCACCCATTCCATGCAGACGGGAAGATGGAGGACAGGAAGATTCACTCTCGTGGTGCGTCAATCATCTTCCTGTCCTCCATCTTCCTGTCTTCTCTTGGTTGCGGCTACGCTGCGCCAAGTCCTTGGTGCTCTTTGTGGCTTAACTTTCCTGGATACGCCGCGCTGGGCTTTGCGCGTGCTACCGTCCGCCCGACTCAGAGAATCAGGCTACACTTTGGCCGCGCCAACGCAGATAGTGGTCGGCCAACACGATGGCGACCATCGCTTCGGCCATGGGGACGAACCTTGGCAGCAGACAGGGATCGTGCCGGCCCTTGGTGCGGATTCTGGCCGGCTCGCCCTGGCGAGTGACGGTGTCTTGCTCGCGCGGCAGGCTGCTGGTCGGCTTGACCGCGGCCCGCAGGATGATCGGCATGCCGGTCGTGATGCCGCCAAGCATGCCCCCGTGGCGGTTGGACCGGGTGATGATCCGTCGGCCCGCTGACTGCTGACTGCTGACTGCTGACTCCTGACTGCTGACTCCTGCCCCCTGACTCCTGCCCCCTGACTCCTGAGTCGTGAAGACGTCGTTGTTCTCGCTGCCGCGCTTGGTGACGCAGCCGAAGCCAATGCCGTATTCCACCGCCAGCACGGCCGGCAGCGAGAATAGCGCCTTGGCCAGGTCGGCCTTGATCTTGTCGAAGACCGGCTCGCCTAGCCCGGCCGGGATGTTCGTGGCCACGATCTCGGCCGCGCCGCCGATCGAATCTTGCTCGGCCCGCATCTGCTCGATGAGGGCGACCATATGGGCGGCCGCCACGGAGTCCGGGCATCGCACGAGGTTCGGCGAGCCATCGGGCAATTGTTCGACCTCGTCGAGCGTCACGGCCGCCGGATCGGCGATGATGGCTCGAACGTCGCCCACCTGCACGACATAGCCCACCACGCGGCCGCCGCAGCCGGCCGCCAGGATCTTCTTGGCCACGACGCCGGCCGCCACGCGGACGTTGGTCTCGCGGGCACTGCTGCGGCCGCCGCCGCGGTAGTCGCGGAAGCCGTACTTGGCGTCGTAGGAATAGTCGGCGTGGCCGGGCCGGTAAAGATCTTTGATGTCGCTGTAGTCGCGGCTGCGCTGGTCGCGATTGCGGATCAGAATGGCCAGACTCGTGCCGGTCGTGCGCCCCTCGAAGACGCCGGAGAGGATCTCGGGCTCGTCCGGCTCGTCTCGCTGGGTGACGATCTTGCTCTGACCCGGCCGGCGGCGATTGAGATCGATCACGAGGTCGGCCGCGTCCAGCGGAATGCCCGGCGGCACGCCGTCGATGATGACGACATTCGCCGGCCCATGGCTTTCGCCGGCCGTGGTAATTCGCAGGGCTTGTCCAAAGGAGTTGCCGGCCATGGATTCATTGTAAGCCGCGGCCGCTCGGCACACTAACCCGACGCGCAGCGAGGGAGCGTTGACGCCAGCCTGCCGGCCGCTTCCTCGCTTGCGCGCTTGCGCGTCGGGTTAGTGTGGCTGGCTCGACGACTCAGGCCCTACCACCGACCGCGTCGCATCGACCAGCAGCCAGCACACGACGCCGACGCAGGGCACGGCGGCCCCACCGATGAAGACCGGCCACCAGGCCAGGAAAGACGGCACCCCCTGCTTTTCCAGCGACCCCACAACCCAGCCGGTGGCCAGCGGCGCGGCCATCGCCCCGATGCCGCCCAGCGAGTTCATCAGCCCGAACATCGACGCGCCATGCGGGCCGCTGATCTCCGCCACCACGGACCACCAGCCGGGGATCATCAGCTGCACGAACAATAGCCCCGCGGCGGCGCAGCAGCGCCGCCAGCGTGGCCGAGGGGCACAGAGGGATCAGGGCCACGAACGCGGCCGCTATCAGGAACGAGCCGCCTCCCACGACGCGGCGGCTCCAGCGGCGCTCGCCCGTGCGTCGGACAATCCAATCGGCCAGATAGCCGCCGCTGAGGCAGCCGACCGCGCCGCCGGTCATCACCAGGCTGGTCAGCCAGCCGGAGGCCGACTCGGACAGTCCTCGTCCCTCCTTGAGATAGGTGGGGAACCAGGTGAAGAGCACATAGAACAGCGACGCGCCCACGGTGATGATGCTCCCCATCAGCCACACGTTGGGGCTGCGGAGCACGTAAGACCAGGGGATGCGAAGATGTTGCGTCGGCGAGACATCGCTTTGCGGCCGCCCGGCGCCGATCAGCGTGCGCTCGGCCCCGTTGACACCGGGGTGCGTGGCCGGATCGTCGCGGAACCAGGCATAGAAGGCCACGGCCCACACGACGCCCACGCCGCCGAAGATGGCGAACGTCCATCGCCAGCCGACGAGCCCGATGAAGTAAGCGGCGGCGATGGGCGCCATAGCGCCCCCCACGAGCGACGCCGCCGTGATCGCGGAGCGCGCTTTGGCGCCATGCTGCGGCGGAAACCACCGCGTGACGACGCGGGCCGCGTTGGGAAACGCCCCCGCTTCGCCGGCCCCGAACAGGAAGCGCACGGCCACGAGCGAGGAAAAGTTCCATGCCATGCCAGTGAGCGAGGTGAACGCCGACCACCAGATCACGATCCTCGCGATCACGCCACGGGAGCCGAACCGGTCGCCCCAGTGCCCCACCGGCACCTCGAACAGCGTGTAGGCCAGAGTGAACGCCATGGCGATCCAGCCCATCTGTGGTTTCGAGAGCTCCAGTTCGTCACGGATCGACTTCTCCGCCTGGCCGATGCACACGCGATCGAGATACAGCACCAGGGCCAGCGTGCAGAGACAGAAGAGCACGCCGTAACGAACGCGCGTGGGCCGCTCGGACGAGAGAGAGGCGAGCGGGAGTGAGGCGGGCTTGTGAACCATCAGGAGAGACTATCCCGCGGTGCGCAGCCGGGCAATCGACCAGGGGACCAAAGGAAGGCAACCCTAGATCGTCGCCGAGCCGGTGATCCAACGATCCAGCAAGCCTCCGGCTTGCGGTCACACGCTGGTTGCCGCATCCGTTACCTGTGCTTCTTACCGCACTGCGCAACGTGAGATAGAATCGTCACATCATGAGCTCCTTTGTCCAGCGATGTCTGTTCGATCGACTCTCGCGCCGGGGCATGCTGCTTTCTATCACTCTTCTATGTTGTGCTTTGTCCGAAATCGGTGCGGAGCCGCCGAAGACAGCCTCCAAAGACGAGCCCGCCCCGATCCGCATCACGCGCGACGGCCTCTTCAAGCAGCGGCCGGCCTGGTCGCCCGACGGCAAGCTGTTGGCCTTCAGCCGGCACCGGGGTGACAAGATCTTCGTCTTCCTCTCGAAGCCCGACGGCTCCGACGAGCGGCGGCTCACCGAGCGGACCGATCCGGAGTACGACGCCGTCTGGTCGCCCGACGGCCGCCGGCTGGCGCTGGCCGTGGACAAGGCGTCGCCGAACCAGGGGGACATGGAGGTCTACACGGTCGATCTGGCCGGCAAGGACCTGCGGCCGGTAGCTGCAACGGTGGGGCAATTATCGCACGAAGAGTCGCCTGCCTGGTCGCCCGACGGCAAGTGGATTGCCTATACGTCTACGCGGCATGGGAACCAGGAGCTCTACATCGCGCGGCCCGACGGCAAGGACGAGAAGCGCCTCACAAGCGACCCGGCCACCGACGCACATCCGGCCTGGAGCCCCGACAGCAAGCGTATTGCGTTGGCCACTGACCGCTGGGGCGACCTGGAGATCGCCGTGCTGGAAGTCGAGAGCGGAAAGCTTGCGCGATTGACCAGCAGCCGCGGCCTGGACGACTACCCCGCCTGGTCGCCCGACGGTAAACGCATCGCCTTCACGAGCAACCGGGACCGCAATCTGGAAATCTATGTAATGGACGCCGACGGAAAGAACGCCGTCAACGCAACGCGGCACGGCCGTATCGATAACTTCCCAGCCTGGACGCCGGATGGACGGCTGACGTGGGTCTCGAACCGCGCCGGTGGGTTCGACGTCTATCTGGCGCCTGAGAGGGTGAGTAAGTGAGTAGGTGTCGAAGCGCGATGCCGTTACATACTCACCTACTCACTTACTCACCTACTCACCAATCATTCGATGAGCAGAGGTAGCGGCCCTTCTTCGGCCTCCTGCTCCCACTGGCGTCGGATTTCGTTCAGGCCGTAGGCGCACAGCTCGAACTGCTGGCTGATCCGCTCCAGCACGGGGCTTTCGTCCGCGTATTCGCCTTCGCGGTACGTGCTGGCGATGTAGTACGAGCGCTTCCCCTGCTCGCAGTAATCGACGAAGTGGTCTTTCCGGGCGACCGACTTGAGCCGCTTGAGCGTCTCGGGATAGATGCCAGTCCAGAAGAGCGAGAAGTCGCCGATCTGGCGGTGCACCTCCCGCCGCGCGTTGCCGAGCCGCTGCTCCGCCTCGCCGACCATCTCCACGACTTCATCGAGCCGCCGGCCAACCAGGTCGCGGATGCGGTACAAGGCGTCGATGTGGATGCACCGCACCAGCAGCCGGGCGATGTACTCCACCAGCGGCGGATCGGCCACACCCAAGCGGCCCTGAAAAGCCGCCTCGGCCAGACCAGCGAAGTAACGATGGGCCAGAGGAATTCGAGGAGCAGGAGGCATCAATTTCTCGCCACGTCGAAGAGTTGGAGAATCCAGGTCTCGGCGAGTTGTCGGCAACGCCCGGGGCCTCGCCGGGAGGTTAGGGTAAAAGGTGACGCGGGATGTGAAGCAAACGTCAGGCCAATAGCAATTCTATCTCATTTTTCGGTTGTGGGGCGCGGCCAAGTTGAACGGGAAACGGGCATGGCCTTTCGCCAACGCCTGAGAATCAACATGGCGCGGCGCGCCGACGGCCTCAGGCGTCACACTCCACAGTAATTCGGCCACCACAGAAATCCAGCCGAACCCTGGCAGGTGCTGTCAAGCTGACGGCGCACCGCGAGGTTTTCCGCGACACGCGGCGCGGTCTGCGGCGGCGATTGGCCCGCGAATCACGGATCGCTGGGCTCTTCCGACGATTGCACGGGCCGCATCTGCCGATCCAACTTGTTCCACAGCAGCGACGCGAACGTCCACGTCTCGCGATCCGTACCCGGCCCGCGCTTCACGACGTTGCGCAGCATGGCATGGGCGTTGACCAAGGGGGCCAGACGGGCCACGGCGGTCATCGCCGCCTTGCGCGTCTGGGGGTCGGGATCGGCCAGCAAGCGCTTGAGCTGCGGCACGGCCCGTGCAGGTCCGGCAGCGTCATCGCCAAGCGAGGTGGGCTGCCCTTGCACACTCAGCAAAGCCGTGACCGCACGGCGGCGCGTTTCGGCGTCGCCATCGTCCAATAGCTCAATCAGCCGGGGCACAATGTCGATCGACGGATCGAGGCGGTGCAGCATCTGCGCCGCCAGGGGGGCCGCCGGGCCGGCATCGTCCTCCATGGCCGCTCGCAGCGCCAGGGCGACCTCCGGGCTGTTCTGGCGAGTCCGCCCCAACGCGTAGACCGCGTGAAACCGCACGGTCGGATCGCCGTCGTTTACACGCTCCACGAGCGCCGGCACGGCATCCTTGGCGTTGGCGCCCAGGCGGGCCAGCGTGCAGGCGGCGCGGGCCCGCATGATCGCATCGTCGTCCGCGAGCCGCTTGATCAGCGCGGCGATCGATCCGGCGTCCTTCGGCGCCACGTCTTGAACGATGTTTACCTGGCGCGCGGCACTCGAGGTGCCGTAGTTCGAACCCACGAGGATCGCGCTGTCGGCCAAGAGGATGGAACTGCTTGAGAACGGATCGCTTACGCGGCCGCTGCCAAGAATCCAGGGATAGCCGCCGCCCAGGTTGGCCGGATAAGTGGGTTCTCCGACCACGAAGTCCTTCAGGTGCTCCACGGTGGCCTCGTCCGCCTCGCCGCCGGCGGCCATCGGCAGGAAGGTGCTTCCCGTGGAGGAGAGAATGTATCCGGGCTGCCCCCACAGGTCGAACGACGGCTCGCCGTAGTCCCGCGCGGCGCGGAGGGCCTCTTTCTCTGCCCGTTCCTCGGCGAGCCGCTGCTGGAGCTTCGATCGGTCGGCCAGCCAGCCAAACGCCACGGCCAGCACCACCATCATCCACAAGGCCGTCCGCAGGCTGAACTGAAGCCAACCACGCGCACCGGCATGAGTCCGCCGGGCAGTGTCATGGCTCGACATGGTGGGTCTCGACGTGGTGGGTCTCGACATGGTGGGTCTCCCAAGCAATTCGCCCCCTGGGTTTGACGCAGAATAGATACGCGGCTGGACGCCTGGGAGTTCCCGCTACGGTCGATAGCAAAGGAAAGTCGCGAGGCGACTTGACCGCGGTCATCGAATCGGTACGCTGAACCGCGCGTTCTTGGCCCGGCCTCTTCTCGACGCGACAGCCTAGCCACGTGCCGGCGCCGAAGAACGCGGGAGCGAGGCAACTCCCTTGTCGCCGACCCCGTGTGGCAGTGTGGCCGACTCGCTCCGCGAGTCGGCGGCCACCGCCGTCGGTCGCAGGCTTCGTTTGGCGGCGCAATCGGAACAGTTTCTTGGATTCCTAGAGGAGGTCTATCATGCGGCGCACCATTCTCAAGGCGTGCCTGCGCAGTCCTCTGCGCGTCGGTCATCGCCATCTGCGGTTACAGCCAACGCGCTAGCGCGCAGGCCAGCATCCAGAACGTGACGCTCTCCCCCTTCGTGATCGGCTTCGTGCCGGTGGTGAACAACGGGGCGGTCGGCGGCGTGCTCATCGACGCGCGTGGCGTGGTGGCCCGCGCAGACACCGACGCCCAAGACCGCCTCCGCGCCGCCCGCGAAAAGGCGTTGCAAGCAGTGCCGGCCGAACTGGACCGGGCCAGCGACCTGCGCAAGGTCTCGCTGCGCGGCCTGGAGCAGGCAATCACCGAGCTGCGGCTGAAAAACCGCGGCGTCACCGACGAGCTGCAGAACCTGGCCGGGCTGCAACGCGTGCGTTACGTGTTCGTGGACCGCGAGCGCCGCGACATCGTGCTGGCCGGGCCGGCCGAGGGATGGAACGTCGGCCCGCAAGGCGCCCTCGTCGGCCGCACGTCGGGCGCACCGGTGCTGCAACTGGAGGACCTGGTCTTCGCGCTGAGGACCGCCGAGGCCGCAGGCAAGGAGGCCATCTCCTGCTCCATCGACCCTACGCCCGAGGGCGTGCAGCGATTCACTCGCCTGGCCGGCGCACGGGGCCTGGCCGTGAACGAGCAGACACTTGCGCCCTCGAGGCCGCCGTCGGGCCGCAGCAGATCACCATCCGCGGCGTGCCGGCCGACAGCCGCTTCGCCCGCGTGATGGTGGCGGCCGACGTGACGATGAAACGGCTGGCCATGGGCTTCGAGCGCTCGCCGGTGGCTGGGCTGCCGAGCTATCTGGAGCTGGTCGCCCGCGGCGAGGGCGCGCCGCCACGGGAGGCCATGCCGCGCTGGTGGCTGGCCCCCCAGTACGAGCCGTTGCTGAAGGATGCCGAGGGACTGGCCTGGGAGCTGCGTGGCCGGGGCGTGCAGGCCATGACCGAAGACACGCGCTTCGCCGCCGATGGCGCCGCGCAGCGGACCGGCAAGGCGAATCCCCTGGCCCGGCGCTGGGCCGAGACGTTCACCGAGAAGTACGCCGACTTGTCGCGCGAGCTGCCGATCTTGGGAGAGTTGCGTAATTGCATCGACCTGGCGGTCGTGGGTGCCCTGATCGTCAAGCACGAGCTGCCGGCCAGGGTCCGCTACGGCATGCCGCTGCTCTTGAGTGCCGCCGACGTGAAGCCGGCAAGCTGGGACGTGCCCAAGACCATCGCTTCGCAGGCCAAGTCGGTCCGAAAGGGGAGCCAATGGGTGGTGACGGTCTCCGGCGGCGTCCAGATCGATTCTTGGGCGGCGGCCGACAAGCCGGAGACGCGCGGCGACCTGGACAAAGCGCGGCAGACCGCAGCGGCCAAAGACGCGCGCCGCTGGTGGTGGGACTGACCACGGTGGCATTCCCTCATTCGTCACCTGGCAGACACGCCCAAATTGAACGTCCATCGCGGCCTCCCTATAATTGCATCATTGCTTAAGGACGCTGACTCCGATTTGACCCACGCGGGCTCGCCGCGACCGCTGGCTCCCGGCATGATGAAACGACTTCTCATCCCCTTGCTGCTCATTCCGCTGTTGGGGGCCGGGGGCGTCTGGTATTGGCAGACCAACGGAAAATCTGCGCCCAAGTTCCGCACCGCGGCCGTCGAGCGCGGCGACCTGGTGGCCACGATCAATGCCACCGGCACCGTCGAGCCCGAAGAGGTGGTGGACGTAGGCGCCCAGGTCGCCGGCCAGATCAAACGCTTCGGCGTTGATCCGCGAGACGAGAAGCGGCCCATCGACTACGGATCGCCGGTGGAGGAAGGCACGATTCTGGCCTGGATCGACGACTCACTCTGGAAAGCGCAGGTCAACCAGGGCGAGGCGAACCTCAACCGCGCGGAGGCCGACCTGCGGCAGATGCGCGTGCGAGAGAAGCAAGCCGAGCGGGATTGGCGGCGGATTCAGACGCTGAAGAACACGATTTCGGACGCCGAATTCGAGCTGGCCGAAACCACCTATCTCGCGACGAAAGCGGCCACCGCCGTCGGCGAGGCCGCGCTGGCCCAGGCCCAGGCCGCCCGCGAGCAGGCCAACATCAACCTCGGCTATTGCACGATCAGGTCGCCCGTGAAGGGCGTGATCGTCGATCGCCGCGTCAATATCGGCCAGACGGTTGTGGCCAGCCTCAACTCGCCCAGCCTGTTCTTGATCGCCAAGGACCTGAAGAAGCTGCAAGTCTGGGCATCGGTCAACGAAGCCGACGTCGGCCACATCAAATCGAAACAGAAAGCCACGTTCACGGTCGATGCCTTTCCTGGCAGGGTCTTTAGCGGCGAGGTGGCCGCCGACCAGCCGCGGCTCAACGCCAGCATGTCGCAAAACGTGGTCACCTACACGGTCGTGGTCAATACCGACAACGCGGACGGCAAGCTGCTCCCCTACATGACCGCCAACCTGCGGTTCATGATCGGCCGCCAGAACAACGTGCTCTCGGTGCCCAACGCCGCCGTGCGGTTCCGGCCGCCGCCGGAGTACGTGGCCGACGAATATCGAGAAGCTTATCTTGCCTCCTCGGGCCGCCGCCGCGGCGGCGACATGGCTGCGGCGGACGACGAGGATCAGCTCGACGGCGACCTGGTATGGGTGGCCTCGAACGGCTACTTGCGGCCCGTCCGGGTGGAGACGGGCCTGAGCGACGGCATGCGCACCGAAATCCGCGCCGGAGAACTGACCGCCGACAGCGAGGTGGTGATCGGCATTCCGCAGGCCGAAGCCGACGAGCAGACCACCAACCCCTTCACGCCGCAGATGTTCCGCAGGCAGTAGCGGCCCGCGGACCAGAAGTCGCTGCCGGTCCCGGTGCGGTCCCTCAGCACGACTCTGCCACGAGGTGCCGTCGCACGAAGTCCTCGTTGAGCGTCACGCCCAGGCCGGGGCGGTCGGGCACGCGAATCCAGCCGTCCACCGGCCTGCACCTTCTCGATGCGTCAGCTCGTGCCGCAGCGGCGAGTCCTCGACGCAGTCCTCGAACACGAACGCGTCGCGGCAGGTGCTCAGCCAGTGCAGGCTCGCGGCGACCGTGACCGGGCTGGTGTAGCAGTGGTTGCACAGCCGGGCGCCGATCTCCTCGACGCGGGCGCGGATGTACGCGGCGTCGGTGAAGCCGCAGCGCGAGAGATCGACCTGGTAGACGTCGAGCGCCCGGCGGTCGATCAGCGGCCGGAACGACTCGCGGCCGCACTCCCCCTCGCCGGCGGCGATCGGCACCGGCGAGCGGTCGCGCAGCCAGACGTAGCCGTCGATGTCGTCCTCGCCGCAGCGGCTCCTCGAGCCACTCGGGCTTGTACTCGGCGAAGGCGTGTGCCCGCCGCAGGGCCGTGCGGGCGTCCCACACGCAGCCGGCGTCGATCAGCAGCGTGCCGTCGCCGAGGCCCTCGCGGGCGCCGCGCACCAGGTCGATGTCCAGCCGCCTCGCTCTGCCCCATCGGCTCCCAGCCGAACTTGACGGCGCGTGTAGCCGGCCTCGACCCAGCGGCGGGCGATGTCGCGCGTCTCGCTGGCCGTCGCGGCCGAACAGGATCGAGGCGTACGCCGCGAATCCGCTCGTGCTGCTTGCCGCCGAGCAGCCGGTGGATCGGCTGGCCGAAGTGCCTTGCCCTTCAGGTCCCACAGGGCCATGTCGACGGCGGCCATCGCCGTGATGCCGACCGCCTTGCGGCCGAAGTACATCGTGCGGCGGTACATCTTCTGCCACAGCCGCTCGTGCTCGAGCGGATTCTCGCCGACGAGCAACTGCCGCAGCCCGCAGGCGATGTTGTGGCTGAACGGGGCGTCGATGATCGCCTTGACGACCTCGGGCGACGAGTCGGCCTCGCCGATCCCTTCCAGGCCGGTGTCGGTGCGGACGCGGACGAGCACCGAGTCCTGGCTGCTGGCCGTCTTGGCCTCGACGTTCGGGATGCGGAGGATCTGGCAGACGACTTCGGTGATTTTCATGGGCACAGCGTAGTGTGGATCGGGGTGAGAGACAACGCTGCCGTAAAGGCTGCCGTCACGCGGTGCGACCCGGTCACGCGGCGCTTGCGATACAGTACGTCGCGCGGGACAATTCGTCAGCGAGCTGAGTACACTCGTTCCGGCACCGGACCAAGGAGGCGCATCATGGCCGAAGACCACGTGCTCACCGAAAACGAGCTGAAGGCCGAGCTGGCCAGGCTGCCCGAGTGGGAAGCCCGCGACGGCTGGCTCCGCCGCACCTACAAGACGCCCGGCTGGCCGCACACGTTGATGCTGGCCAATACCATCGCCTATCTGGCCGAGGCGGCGTACCACCATCCCGACCTCAGCCTCGGCTACGCCCAGGTGACGGTGAAGCTGCAAACGCACCGCGTGAAGGCGATTACCTACAGCGACACCGAGCTGGCCCGCAAGATCGACGAAGTGACGCTGTGGACGCCGCAGCCGGGGGCGGCGCTGACCGGGTTCCCGAAGAATTGGGTCAAGTGACGACCGCCGCCGAACCGATTGTGCCGGCCGCTCCGCCGGAGCTGGTCGCGGCCTTGCGGTTGACGCTCGTGCCCGGCGTCGGCCCTCGCACCCGCATGGTGCTGCTCGAGCGGTTCGGCTCCCCCGAGGCCATCCTGGCCGCCGGCTACGACGAGCTGGCATCTGTCCCGCACGTCGGGCCCAAGCTCGCCAAGGCCCTCTCGACCGCGGCACGAGAGATCGACGCCGAAGCTACCCTCGAGCGCTGTCGGCGGCATCAAGTGACCATCGTGCCCGGCGGTGACGATCGCTTTCCCCGCTTGCTGCGAGAGCTGCCCGACCCGCCCGGCTTACTCTTCGTTCGCGGCCAGTTGCTGCCCTGCGACGCCGTGGGCATCGCCATCGTCGGCTCGCGGCACGCCACCCATTATGGGCTGCGTCAGGCGGAGAAGCTCTCCGGCAGCCTGGCCCGTTCGGGCTTCACCATCGTCAGCGGCCTGGCCCGCGGCATCGACGCGGCGGCCCATCGAGGCGCGTTGGCCGCCGGCGGCCGAACGATCGCCGTGCTGGCCAGCGGCGTGGTCGGCATCTATCCGCCGGAGCACGAGAACCTGGCGGCCGAGATCGCGCAAAGCGGCGCCCTGGTCAGCGAAGCGCCGCCGCACGCCGTGCCAAAGGCCGGCACTTTCCTCCAGCGCAACCGGCTCATCAGCGGGCTGACGCTGGGCGTGATCGTGGTCGAGGCCGACACGCAAAGCGGCGCGCTGCATCACGGCGCGGCTGGCCAACGAACAAGGGCGCGAGGTGTTTGCCCTGCCCGGTCCGGTCGATAGCCGCGTTTCGCGCGGCTGCCACCGGCTGATCCGCAAGGGGGAGGCGGCGCTGATCGAATCGGCGGACGACGTGCTGGAGCACCTTGGTCCCCTGGCCGAGCCGATGCCCACGGCCGATGGCCAGGTCGTGCGGCATCCCGGCGAGATGCTGCTCAGCGACACGCAGAAGCAGGTGCTGGCCGCGGTGCGCACCTCGCCGACGTCGATCGACGAGATCGTGTCGGCCACCAGCCTGCCAGCCCATCAAGTGTTGGCGGCCGTAAGCATGCTGGAGCTTCGGCACCTGGTCAAACGCCCCAGCGGGCATCAGGTGTACCGAATGTATTAGTCACGGCCGCCGGACACTAGCCCGACGCGCAAGTCGCGCAAGCGAGGGAGAGCTACGAGTAGACTCGGCGTCGGCGGCAACCCCGGCCGATTCTCGTTGGCTTCGATCCGAATGGCGACCTCCTCTCACCGCAGATTTCCGCCAGGCGTTTGGGTGCCTCTGGCGTTTGGCGTTCTAGCCGCCGGGGCCCTGGGACTTCTCCACACGTTCGTGCTGCCCTGGGGTAACGATCAAGCGTCCCAGCGGTTTCTCGTCGGCCGCGTGGTCGATGCGGATGGCCAAGGCGTGGCCGACGCGCAGCGTGCGGCTCAAGGGGACCGGGTTGCTGGTCATGACCGGCAGTGACGGCAGCTTTCGCTTGCCGCTGAACCTTGACGACGGCGCAGAACCGACCATCACCGCCGCCAAACCGGGGTATTTGATCGCCAGCGCGGTCGGAGGCAAGGAGTCATTGATCGTCGCGCTGACACCGCTGCCCCGGGAGGACTGTCCCGACTATCGCTGGGTCGATCCTCGGCCCGATGCGGCCGCCGAGCAGCATTGCGGAAACTGCCATGAGGAAATCTTTGCTGAGTGGCGCGGCGGCGCTCATGCTCGCTCGGCCAATGGGGCGAAGTTCATGAATCTCTACGCCGGCACCGACCGGCACGGCCGGCCCAACCGCGGCTGGAGCTTGCTGGACGAGCATCCTGGCGGGGCCACCGTCTGCACGGCCTGCCACGCGCCAACGATCGAATTCGAGGACCCGGCCTACAACGACCTGCGCCGCGCCACGGGCACGGCTGCTCAGGGCGTGCACTGCGATTACTGCCACAAGGTCCACGACGTGGAGGATGGCAACATCGGCTTGACGCATGGGCGCTTCGCTCAGCGGCTGCTCCGCCCCTCGTCCGGTCAGCTGTTCTTCGGGCCGTTGGATGACGTGGACCGCGGCGAGGACGCCTACTCGCCGCTGCAGAAGGACAGCCGGCTGTGCGCGGCCTGCCACGAGGGAGTCGTGTTCGGCGTCCACGTCTACAGCACGTACTCCGAATGGCTGGCTAGCCCGGCTCGCCAGGCCGGTAAGCAGTGCCAGGACTGTCACATGGCCCCGACGGGCCGGATGACCAACGTGGCACGGGGGGCCGGCGGCATCGAGCGCGATCCGCTCACGCTAGCGAGCCACGACCTCTTGCCCGGAGGCAAGGAAGCCATGTTGCGGCGCTGCCTGAGCGTGGCGGTCGAAACCAAGAAGTCGGCCGACGGCTGGCAGCTCGAGGTGCGAGTCATGGCCCAGAACGTCGGCCATCGCGTCCCGACGGGCTTCATCGATCGGCACCTGATGCTCGTGGTGAGCGCTCGAAGATGAGATGCAGCGCGACGTTCCGCTGCGGTCCGGCTCCGTGCTGCCTGCTGCCAGCGGTAGTTTTGCAGGCCGGCCAGGCCGGCTCTTCGCCAAGCTGCTGACCGACTTGGAGGGCGAGGGACCGATTCCGTTTTGGCGGCCGGCTGCGGAGCCGGCCGATACGCGGCTAGTGCCGGAGCAGGAAGTGCGGAGCGAGTTCGTTTTGCCCGAGGGCGCGCGCCGCGTTCGCGTGCGGCTGATCTATCGGCCGTTCTGGGAACCCGTCGCTCGCGAGAAAGACTGGTTGGCCGACGAGATCACGGTCTACGACCGCACGATCGAGCTTAAGTAGCAGGCACACTACGTGTGCCGCGGGCCTACGCCTTTCCCGCCTCGGCCAGGCCGCGCATGATGTAATCAATCACCGCGGTCGGCTCGGTGCTGATGGCGACGTCCATGTTGGGCCGCCACTGCGGGTTGCTGCGACGGTCGAGGACCGTCGCGCCGGTGGTCAGCTCGCCGGAGGTTTCCACGTCGCCAGCCATACGGACGGTTTGGAACAGCTCCGGATGGGCGACCGCGGCCAGGGCCACGGCCTCGTGCAGGTAGATGGTCTCCTGGCCGAGCCGTTCCCGCTGGGCCCGGAAGGCGTACGGCATCACCCGGCGGAGGAACTTCCCGGCCCGGGTCGATTCGCCGGGCAGCTTGTCCAGCAGGCTGAGATCCAGGCTGACCTGCCGGGCGACATCCAGCGGGATCAGCGTTTTCGTACAGCGCGAGCGCATCACGAACCGCGCGGCCTGGGGCGCGTGGAAGAAGTTGCCCTCCGCCGCGGGCGTCACGTCGCCGGGCCCGCCCAGCGTGCCGCCGAGGATCACGAGCTGCACTTTGGCTGCGAGGGCCGGCTCGCGAAGCAGCACACCCGCCACGTTCGTGAGCGGCCCCAGGGCGACGATGGTCACGTCTTCGTTGGCCGAGCGGATTTCGTCGGCCATCACTTTCTCGGAGGGATGGCTCTTGTGCAGCTCGGCCACGGCCAGGCCGGCCTGGTCCAGTCCGTCGGCCCCGTAGAGATCGGCGGCCTCATCGCTCATGCGTTCGCCTTCGCCGGCGGCGCCGATCCGCGGCCAGCGGGGGGGATCGAGCTGCTCGATAACGGCCTGCACGTTGCGCGTGGCGGTCTCCGGCGGGACGCTGCCGCCCACGGCGTTGATGGCCACCACGTCCAGACGCGGGTCGTACAGCGCGAGGCACATGGCCACGGCGTCGCCAATGCCCGGATCGACGTCCAGAATTACCTTCCGTGCCATTGCCGCCCCGACGCGTTTCTGAGAGTAGAGAACCACCGCACGGTGGATTCTACGAGTTATGACCGCGAGGAACAAGGAACTGTCTGGCGAGCATCGAGGCGTGGAGTCCAACGTGCAATGAACTTGGACGATTGCTAGGCGGGCAGCGGCCGGGGTACGCTACGGGGGTCAACGGACAAGGCGAGGCTCGCAAGGAATCGAACACCAAACATCCAACATCTGAACAAGCAACATCGAACGGTAAGCCGCAACATGGAATTCATTGAAATGACCGGCAAGACGTTGTGGCGCGTGGTGGATCACGACGAGGAAGCGCTGACCCGCGATGACTTGCGAGCCGCGGGCGTGCGCAACGACAGCCTGGTCCGCGTGAACCGCCAGGGAGACCTCGAGCTGCGCAAGACCACCGGCTGGGACATCATCGGCGGCCTGATCGGCGACTACGCGCACCGCGTGCGCGAAGCCACCGGATTGGATTGGGCGTAGCCCTCCGGGCGGTGAGTAAGTGAGTAAGTGAAGAGGTTGCGTGGCTGGCGTTGCCACCCGCTCACCTACTCACCTACTCACCTACTCACCTACTCACCTACTCACCCTGCCGAGCCGGCCGCTTCTGACGCTTCTCCGCCCGTGCCAGTCGTGCCGGGCGCGCCGACTTTGCTTGTCGTAGCGGTCTTGCTGTCCCTGCTCGAAATGGTGCCGGAGTCTGCGGCCCCTGTCGATGGTAATGCCAAGGGCGCAGGTATGGATTCTGGCGGTCTTATTCGTTGTTCGACAAGCAGGGATCGTAGCTGTGCTAGCGAGACTTACCAAGATTCTGCCCGTGATGGTTGTGGCGGCGGTAACGGTCGGCGGGGCCGCCATGCTTGCCCGCGCGCAGCAGCCGACCCCCCGGGGAGCGCTCGCCGGAGGGGCAACGGACACCGCTCAGGCATTCCGTGCCTATACCTTGCGCAGTGCCCGGGCAGTTGATGCCCAGGCACAGCTCGCACCACTGCTCTCGGCGCTGCCAACCAAGACCGACGTGGTGGTCGATGAGCGCGGCAACCGCTTGCTGGTCAACGGCACGACGGAAGCCCACCAGGTCGTGCAGCGACTGGTGGATTCGCTGGACCGCCCGGAGCCGCTGGCCCTGGCGGCAACGGGCAGCCCGGCCGTGGTCGAGACCTACGGCGTGCCCGCGGACCTGCTGCCGGTGGTGATGGGCGAGCTGCGTGCGCGGTTCCCGGCGCACCTCAACGTGCGCATGGCGGCCGACGTGCCGCGGAACCAGTTGCTGGTGGTGGCGCCGAAAGAGGTGCACCAGCAGATCGGCGATTATCTCCGCACGCGCCCCGCCAAGAGCGGGCCGAGTGCCGACGAGCTCGCCCGCCCCAATGCCAGCTTGATGTATCTGGGCCGTGTGGAAGGGCAGGTCGTGCCCATTGAATCGACCTGGGAAGTCTTGTACGCCAAGCTGCAGCGCGTGTGGGGCGACCGCCTGTTGCCGGCGAAGACGGCGACCACCGATTCCAAAGCTGCCGCCATTTCGACGTACACCCTTCAGCTCACGGGCGGCGGGGCATTGCGGCTGGAATACGATCCGGCGGCCAGGAGAGTCACGATCCTCGGGCCGACCGAAGCCGCCGCCAATTGCGCGCGGCTGCTGACGGCGCTCGATCGGCCGCCGCGCGAGCCGGGCGTCACGTCGCAAGTCATGCCGCTGCGCAGCGTCCGCAGGGAACTCGTCGAACGGGCCGTCGCTGCCGTATCCGGGCAGGATCAAGGCGATGCGCGAGCCGTGCGGGCCGTGCGCCCTGGGACTCGGGCGAGGCGACGGCCGGCCGCCGCCGCGCCGACCTGGTGAGCATGCTGTTCCAAAAGCCGCAGCCTCCTGACGAGCTGCCCCCCAAGCAGCCGCCGGGCGGCAAGCTCGCGCCCTGGGCGGCGCCCTGACGGGCAACGTCGAGGTGTATTTCATTCCCGAGCTGGACCTGATCATCATCACCGGGCGGGAAGCCGACGTGCGGAAGATCGAAGAGCTGATCCGGGACATCGAAAAGAACGTCACCCCGCCGGTCGTCGTCGTGCACCAGCTCGAGCACGTGGATAGCGAAGCCCTGTCGGCGATCGTCACGCAGCTCTATACGACGGTCTATACGGCCCGCTCAGGAGGCGTGTCGATCACGCCGCTGGTGAAGCCCAATGCGCTGCTGCTGATCGGGCAGAAGCCGGCCGTAGACTCGGCGATCGAGTTGATCAAGACGCTCGACACGCCGGCCAGCCCGGACGCGGAGTTCGAAGTCTTCCGGCTGCGGCACATGTCGGCCCGCGTGGCGCAGCAAATGTTGCAAGCCGCCTATGGGGCGAATCCCGGTCCGCGCCCCACGCGGGAGGACACTGGCGCAGCACAGGCGCAGCCGACGTTGCCGGGCCTCTTCCCGAGAATCTACGTATTGGCCGACTATCGCACGAACTCGGTGATCGTGCGAGGAGCGCCGCGTGACCTGGCGGAAGTGGCCAAAATGCTGTCGGCGCTGGATCGGCCGGACGCCTCGGCGGAGTTATCGCTGCGGATCTTCCCGCTACGAAACTCGTTGGCCAGCGAGCTGGCTTTCGTGCTGCAAAACGCCGTCGCCCCCCCTCAAACCGGAGTCGGCGCAGGGGGACAGCAACAACAACCGCAACAGCAGGCCCCCCTGCAAATCCCCGGCTTGCAGCAGCAGGGCCCAGGACAGCAGCAGGGCCAGGCGCGAGGCCAACAGCAGGGCTTGGAAAGCCGTTCCACCGCCCTGCGGTTGATGACGCTCGATGCCCAGAACAAGCAGATCCTCACCTCGGGCATCTTGATCGACGTGCAGATCACGGCCGACGCGCGGGGCAATGCCCTGATTGTCAAGGCGCCCGAGAACAGCATGGAGCTGATCGCCAAGCTGATCGAGCAGTTGGACCAGATCCCCGGCGCCGAGGCCCAGGTCAAGGTGTTCACGGTCATTAACGGCGATGCCCAGAGCCTGGTACAGATGCTGGTGGCCCTCTTTGGCCAGGTAGCCGGCCAGCCCGGCCAGCCGCAAATCCAGCAGGGCCCGGCCGGCTTCCCGGGTCAGCCGGGCCAGCCGGGGGCGCAGCCGGCCGTGACGGGGACCGCGCAGGGCGAAAGCGTGCTGGTGCCCCTGCGGTTCGCCGTGGACACGCGCACCAACTCGATCCTGGCCACGGGCTCGCTGGGCGATTTGCAGCTCGTGGAGCTGATCCTCGATCACCTCTCGCAAAGCGACGTCAAGGACCGGCGGACCAATGTCTACCGGCTACGCAACGTGCCGGCCGACCTCGTGGCCCAGGCCATCAACCAATATTTGCAGACCGAGCGGCAAGTGACCCTGCTGGCGGTGCCCAGTGCCTTCGAGCAGATTCAGCAGGAAGTCGTGGTCGTGCCCGAAATCGTGACCAACAGCCTGATCATCAGCGCCACGCCGCGGTTCTATGACGAGATCGACCGGATCATCAAGGACCTCGATCGCCGGCCGCCGATGGTGATGATCCAGGTGCTGATTGCCGAGGTGGCCCTCAACAACATCGACGAGTTCGGCGTCGAGCTGGGCCTGCAGGACTCGGTGCTGTTCGACCGGAGCCTGATTAGCGATCTGGTGACCACCACCACGGTGCAGCAAAACCAGACCGGCGGCCAGGTGCAACAGACCAACATCATCTCCTCCACGGCCCTGCCCGGCTTCAACTTCAACAATCAACCGCTGGGCAATAACCCCATCCGCCCCGGTACCTTGGGTGGGCAAGCGCTGAGCAACTTTGCCGTCGGTCGCGTGAACGGCGAGCTGGGCTACGGCGGCCTGGTGCTCTCGGCCAGCAACGAGAGCGTCAGCGTGCTGATCCGGGCGTTGCAGGAGTGCCGCCGTCTGGACGTGCTCAGCCGGCCGCAGATCACCACGCTCAACAACCAGCCGGCCTTCGTGCAGGTCGGCCAGCGCATTCAATTGATCCAGACGGCCTCGGTCGATCCCACCACGAACATTCAGACGAACCAGCTCGGGCCGGAGCAGAACGTCGGTCTGATCCTGGGCGTGACGCCACGCGTGGCCGACGACGGCCGCGTGGCCATGGAGATCGACGTGGAGAAGTCCGAGCTCGGCCCGGAAGCTGAAGGCGTCCCGATTTCCGTGCTCACCACCGGCCAGGTGATCCGCTCGCCACCGATCAACACCACGACAGCTCAGACGACGGTCAGCGCCATGTCGGGACAGACGATCGTCCTGGGCGGGCTGATTACGACGAACAAGTCGGTGGTCCATCGGCGGGTACCGCTACTGGCGTCGATCCCCGTGCTGGGGCACCTGTTCCGCTATGACTCGGAGCTTCAGCAGAAGACCGAGCTGCTGATCATCCTCACGCCGCGCGTGATCTGGGACGAGGAAGACGCCGAGCTGATCAAGCAAGTCGAGTCGGCCCGTATTAGCTGGGTGCTCTCGGACGTGCGGAAGATCCACGGCGTGGAGGGGCTGCGAACGCGCTGGGAATCGCTCGATTGCAAAGACATCCCGGTGCTTTACCCGGACCAGGACCCGCGCGGCATGATGTTCGAGCAGGAGATGACCGAAGAAGTGCCGCCGCCGGACCAACAACCGCCGTCGGGAACGCCGGCACCTGGCAAGGCGACCTTTGGCCCCAACGGCCAGGGGGTGCCACTCAATGGGCCTGGCGTCAGGCCCCCGATGCAAGGCGGCCTGTCGCCCCCATCGCCGATGCTGCGCAGCCCCGTTGCCGTGCCGCAGGGCGCCAGCCGGCTGAGCCCGCCGGGGGTGGGACCGGCGCGGTCCCCTGCGGCCGGGTCTGCCATTCAGCCACCGCAGAGTGCGGCGGGAATCCGGCCGGTGAACACGGCGATCGTGCCGAGCGGAGGCCAACCGCTGACACCGACGCCGGCAACCGCGGCCCAGTCGCCGAACCACGGCTATCGGGGCCCCCAAGGGCCTGCCAGCGGCGTCCAGCCGGCAACCTATCAGGCAATGGACGCGCCGCATCCCGTCGGGCCCTCCGCCGCGAGACCGCTGCCGGCGAACGCTGCGGCGGCGCCCGGGAGCGGCATGTGGCCCCCGCCGCCACTGCCGCAGGCGCTCAACTCGGCGTCGCCGCAGAGCCCGTCGCGGCCACGGCGCGAGCCGCAGCCTCAGCCGACGGCGCAGCACCGACCGTGGGGGCAGTCGTAGAGTGCCCAACTGTCAATGAACAGGAGGTAGCAGACGAAAGCACAAGGCGGTTGCCTTCCGTGTCCAACCGGCCGCCGCGGGGCTCGCCCCCGCGGAGCCATGTTCACGACCAGATCGTAGCGGGAGAAGAATGACCGCCACCGTGGGGCTTGTCCGGCGGGGCGATGCTTCCACACGTGCCGCCGGAAGAGACCACCGCTCCGTGGGGACAAGCCCCCACGGTGGCGAACCTGGATTGCGCGATCGATCTGGTTGTGAACATCGCTCCACGGGGGCAAGCCCCGGTGGTGGCGTGACAAGTCCCATGTGATTGCGGCTACCCCGTGCTGTGGGCTACGAGGTTCGAGGATCGATTCATGGATGATCGCCTTCGTCTGCGATTTGTGTTTCCTGCGCTGGCGTGCATCGCCCTGCTGGCAGCAGGCGGGTGTTCGTATTTCGACCTGTCCAAGAACATTCCTTGGGGTTCGGGTACGGACGGCGATTTCGCACATCCGATGAAGCTTATTTCCGTCTGGCAGGACACGGTGCTGCACCAGGACGGCTCGTCGCCAGTCCGCGGCTTCGGCGGCCGCGTCTGGTTCTATGGACCGGGTGAGCAGAAGCCGATTTGCGTCGAAGGCATGCTCGAGGTCTATGCCTATGACGAAACGGATCGGCCGGCGGAGAACACGATCCCAGACCGCAAGTACGTCTTTACGGCCGAAGACGTTGAAAAGCACCACAGCGAGGGGAAGCTGGGCCATTCCTATAGCTTCTGGGTGCCTTGGGGCGATGTGGACGGCCCGCCCGTCGAGATCAGCCTGATCTGCCGCTTCACGCCCTCCGACGGCGGGGCGACGATCGTGGGCGAAGAGACTCGGCACCTGCTGCCCGGCCGCGAGCTGCCGCAGCAGAAGCAACACAAGCCGCAATCTGGCCAGGGGACCGCGGGCCGAGCGCGGGCCTACGAAGCGGGCGCCTATCAGCGCGCGGCGGCGCACGCGCAACGGCTGGAGCAAATCAATGGGGGGCAGCCCGGCGACCAACCGCGCGGCGTAGCCCACGCCGGCTACACGGAGCCGACCGGCGCCGACGCAGCTCCGCCGCAACCTCCTCAGGTGCAAACGCCGCTGGGGACAGCGTCGCGAATGCGCGTCACGACCCTGAAAATGCCCGTGCAGCCGGGCGGTGTCACGCCGTACACCACCACGCAGCCAGGCCAGTCAAGTGCCGTGCAGGCGCTGAGTGCGGGCCAGGCGCCCGCTACTGCGGCTGCGGCTCAGCCTCAGGGACTTGCAACTGGTTATCCACCTGGTCCACGCCGGGTTCTAGGAGGACCAATCGAGCGGCTAAAACGCGAGCACGATCCGAGGCGACCGAACCCCGCAAGATGGCAACACGGCCGCTCATTTGCACCTCAATAGGCGAGTCGGCCTGAACCGTGCGGGAACGGTTCACCAGGTTCGTCAGTCGCTCGTTGAACGCCGCGGTGGTATTGGTCGGCTGGGCGACCTGGAAGCCGGGCTCGCGCGATACGCGGTAGATCGGCTGCTGGCCGCGGTTGCCCATCCCGGCACCCTGGTTGGGCTGGTTGTTTCGTTGCCGCCCCTGCCCCTGCGGACGTAGCTGCTGGATGACGGCGTTCAGGCCGGCGGCTCCGGCCTGGTTGCCGCCCAGGATGCCCAGCGACGCGCCAACGTCTCCCGTGTCAGATCCCACGAACTGCCCTGTGCGGTTCTGCCGAAGGAACCGGCCCTGCGTCAAACCGCCTGAAGTATTGTTCTGTAGCGTCCGGCCCAGCACCGCCTGGCCTCCGCCAAGCTGCTGGCCCTGGCCCAGGGTCTGCTGTTGCCGCCCGCCGGTAAACGAGCGCTGTCCCGCACTTAAGCCGCTGGCTCCGCCCACCGTCCGCGAGCCGAACATGCCGGCGCTGGTGCTGCCGGAGCTTCGAGTACCCCCTCCAGGCTGGCCGCCGGTGCTGAACTGGGCACTGGCCGGCGCGGCCAGCCACGCGGCGGCTGCCAGGCCACACCCAGCGACGATCAGCAACGATTGGTTCGAGCGGCGACTCATCGGTGCACCTGTGCGAGACATCTCTTGGAACCGTGACGAACAACGCCGGATGAGCCGATCGTCACCGACCGACTCTGCTGTTGAAACCCTGTACTACTCTAACAGGTTCCGGCGGCCGAGTCACTTTTCCGGCGGAGTTGGTCGTGTCTTTACGGCGGCGGGCGGGCAGTGTTTGGGCTTGCGAACCCGCAAAGCGGCTAATACGCTCGACTTCCGTGAAACCCTCCCGGCGATAAGCTGGGTAGATTCCATACCGTCGGCATTCTCGGCATCTTCCTGGGGAGCTTCTTCGTGCCTGCGCCTTATCGCCCGCTACGTCATTGGCTCATCACTTCCATCCTCTCGGCATCGGTCATCCTCGGGGCGATCGGCGTCGTGCACGCCGCGCGGCCGTCGGCTGCCAGCCTGTTGCCGGACAACACGGTGGCCTTTGTCTCGGTGGCCGACACGCGCGACCTCTCGAAGCGGTTCATGGAGACGGCTATCGGGCGGATGAGCCAGCAAGAGAAGATCAAGCCGCTCGTCACGCAGCTCTATCAGGAGGTGCAAGACCTGGCCGCGCCGCTGGAAGACTGGATCGGGCTTACGCTGGCCGACCTGTTGGCCGTGCCGCAAGGCGAGCTGACGCTGGCCGTCGTGGCGCCGAAGGGGGAAATCCCGGCCTTCGTCGGTTTGCTGGATGTCAAAGAGCAAGTCGTGGCTGTCGAGACCATGCTGGACAAGGCCGATAAGGTGCTGCGCGAGAACGAGGCGGTCAAGAGCCTGGAGAAAGCCGGCGAAACGTCCATCGTGGTCTACAAGATGGCCGGCAGCGCGCAGCGGCAAGTGGCCTACTTCGAGCGCGAAGGCACGCTGGTGGTCGGCACGAACCTCCAGGTCCTCAGAAAGCTGCTAGCCGCCTGGGACGGCGAAGGCAAAGAAACACTGGCCACCAACAAGAAATACACCACGATCATGGACCGCTGCCGCGGCAGTCGTAAGGACCGCCCGCAGATCACCTGGTTCAGCGACCCCCTGGGGCTGGTCCGCTCGCTCTCGCAGAACAACACGGCCGTGCAGATCGGCCTCACCCTGCTGGAAGAGAAGCTGGGTCTCAAAGGCCTCCAGGGCGTGGGCGGCAGCCTGACGTTTGCTACCACGGACCCGGCGGCCCAGTTCGACAGCATCTCGCACGTGCACATCCTGCTGGATAACCCCCGGCAGGGCGCGATCAAGGTCTTCGCCTTGGGCAGCGGCGATGCGATGCCGGAAAAGTGGGTGCCGCGCGACGTGGCCAGCTACGCCACGTTCCATTGGCAGCTCAAGACGACGTACAAGGAGCTGGGAAGCATCATCAACGCTTTCGCCGGCGAGGGCTTCACCGCCCAGCGCGTGCAAGCGGGCTTCAGCCAGATCGGCCTCGACTTCGAGAAAGAGTTCCTGCCGGCGATCGACAACCGCTTCAGCCACTTCACCTGGATCCAGAGGCCGGTCACGCCGACCAGCCAGATGCAGGTCTTCGCCGTAAAGCTGAAGGACGGCGAGGCCAGCCGGCCGCTCTTGGAAAAGGTGATGACCAAGTTGGAGGCCCGCTTCGAGCCGATGACCTCCGCTGGCAGGTCCTACTACCGCTTCATCCCCCCGGGGCCCGCGCCCAAGGACGGCTCGCCTCAGCTCAGGTTCTGCGTGGGCCTGCTGGGCGACTACGTGCTCTTCAGCGACCAACAAGGCGCGATGGAGCAGGCGATCAAGACCTCGCTGGGCCAGGGCGAATCGCTCGGCGGTGCGGCCGACTATCGGCTCATCGCCAGCCAGGCCGCCAGGCAGTCGGGCGGCGCCCAGCCGGCCATGGTGGCCTTTAATCGGCCCGAGGAAGGCATGCGGTTCATGTACGATCTGGTAAGCGGCGAGCGGCAATTCCTCCGCCGGCGCCGCCGAGGGCAACCGCTTTGTCGAGCGCGTCAACAAGGCGCTGGACGACAACCCCTTGCCACCGTTCGAAGCGCTGAAGCCATTCCTGGCGCCGGCCGGGTCGGTGCTGATCGACGAGGCCACCGGCATCCACTACATCGCGTTTGGCCTCAAGCCGGCCAAGTGATGCGTGATGTCCTGATTCGGGATCAGAAGCCCGGCTTCTCGGCGAAGCCGGGCTTCTGTCACGCCGCTTCTGCAACGCCGATTCTCTCCGCAAATGGCTCTTGAGCCGCGGGGCAGAAGTCTCGATAACTATTCGCGACTGCCTGCCCTGGTTCGGTCTCAGCGTGCTTGCCAACGCCAGGCGACCGAGCCAGCTCCAAGAAATCAGCCCATGCTCGACCTGCCTCCGCCGCTCGATCCCCCGCCCCGCATTTTGCTGGGCCCCGGCCCCAGCGACATCCACCCCCGCGTGCTGCAGGCCCTGGGGCCAGCGACCGTCGGCCATCTCGATCCGTACTACCTGGAGCTGATGAACGGCCTGCAGGAGATGCTGCGGCAGGTGTTTCGCACGAAGAACCCGCATGACGTTCGCCGTCAGCGGCACCGGCTCGGCCGGCATGGAGGCGGCGGTCGTCAACCTGATCGAGCCGGGCGACAGCGATGGTCGTCTGCGTCAACGGCGTGTTCGGCGGGCGGATGGGCGACGTGGCCGAGCGGGCCGGCGCCAAGGTCACGACGGTCGAGCGGCCCTGGGGCGAAGTGTTCGCGCCGACGGATTTGAAGGAGGCGCTCGCCAAAGCCAGGCCGAAGGTCGTCGGCATCGTCATGGCCGAGACGTCGACCGGCGCCTGGCAGCCGATCGAAGAGATCTCGCGCGTGGTGCACGACGCCGGGGCGCTGCTGCTGGTCGATGCCGTGACGGCGCTGGGCGGCGTGCCGGTCGAGGTCGATGCCTGGAACATCGACGCCATCTACTCCGGCACGCAGAAGTGCCTGAGCTGCCCGCCGGGCCTGGCGCCCGTCTCGTTCAGCCCGCGGGCGATGGACGTCATCCGTGCCCGCAAGACGAAGGTGCAGAGCTGGTATCTCGACGTGACGATGCTGGCCAGCTACTGGGGCGAGCGACCGCGTCTACCACCACACGGCGCCGATCAACATGACCTACGGCCTGTACGAGGCGCTGCGGCTCGTCCTCGAAGAAGGCCTGGAAGCGTGCTTCGCCCGGCACCTGCTCAATCATCGGGCGCTGAAGGCCGGGCTGGCCGCGCATCGGCATCGGCTACGCGGCGCAGGAAGGCCATCAGCTGCCGCATGCTCAACGCCGTGCGCATTCCCGACGGCGTCGACGACGCGCGCAGTCCGCAGCGAGCTGCTGAGCCGCTTCGGCATCGAAATCGGCGGCGGCCTCGGCGCAGTTCAAGGGCAAGGTCTGGCGCATCGGCCTGATGGGCTACGGCTCGCGGCGCAACAACGTGCTGCTGTTGCTCTCGGCCCTGGAGCAACTGCTGGCCGAGCAGAGGCACAAGTTCGACCGCGGCGCCAGCATCGCCGCGGCGAATGAAGTGTATGTTGCGACGCAGATGTAGAGGTAGGGTGGGTCGAGGAACGAGACCCACCATAATCCGCTCGTTCCTCGACCCACCCTACGACCCTTGCAGAGACTCCAGAGATGGCCCTACTCGTCGTCGGCTCCGTCGCCTTTGACAGTGTGGAAACGCCCACCGCTCGCCGCGATCGCGTGTTGGGCGGCTCCGCGGTGTTCTTCTCCTACGCGGCCAGTTACTTCTCGCCCGTGCGGCTCGTCGGCGCCGTGGGCGAAGATTGGCCGAGCGAATATACCGAGCTGCTCAAGAAGCGCGAGATCGACACGACGGGCCTCAAGAAGATCGACGGCGGCAAGACCTTCTTCTGGCGCGGCAAGTATCTGCCCAACATGAACGACCGGGAGACGATGGAGGTGCAGCTCAACGTGCTGGAGCAGTATAGTCCCGTGCTCTCGGAGGACTATCGCCGCTCGAAGTTCGTGTTCCTGGCCAACGGCCCGCCTGGCACGCAGCTCCGCGTGCTCGAACAGTTAACCGGCGCCACGCTGACCGTGGCCGATACGATGGAGCTGTGGATTCGCGAGACGAACCGTGAGGTCCGCGAGCTGTTGAAGAAGGTCGATGGCCTGGTCATGAACGACGCCGAGGCCAGGCTCTTGACCGAAGACGAAAACCTGGTGCGTGCCGGCCAGAAGGTGCTGCGGATGGGGCCCAAGTTCGTGGTCATCAAGAAGGGCGAGCACGGGGCCATGTTCTTCGGCGAGCATGAGACCTACGTCATGCCGGCCTATCCCACGCCGAACCTCGTCGATCCCACCGGGGCCGGCGACAGCTTTGCCGGGGGCATGATGGGCTACCTGGCCGAGCAAGGCAACTTCGACGCGCGGACGCTCAAAACGGCCCTGGCCTATGGCACCCTCGTGGCCAGCTACACCGTGGAGGACTTCAGCCTCGACCGGCTGCGGCAAGTCGAACGGGCCGACATCGAGCGGCGGATGACAGAGTACCGCAAGATGCTGAGCTTCTAGAGTCGGGCCGTCACGAAATCGACTCCCGACCCCTCTTCGTGTTCCACGCCGGCGTGCCGTATTTCTCCCGCGTCAATTCTTGAGCCAACGCCGACTCGGCGTCGCTGATGTCTCCTGCGGCCAGATGCAGCCTCAGCCGGCGCGCTGCGCCATCCTGCCAGGCGCGGAGGAGTTCTGCTTCATCGACCTCGCGTCCGGCCAGGTCACACAGGCCGGGAATCTCGGGGGCCGCCACCGAGGCCCGCAGGATCAAGCTGCCGTGCTGAAGGATCGCACCTCGGCGGCGCCGCTGGGCGCTGCCGGCGATCTTCGCCCCCTCCAGCAGCACGTCGCCCGCCGCGCGGCGCTGGAAGCAAAGAAACGGCTCGCTGGCAGCCGCCGGCGGCGAGCGGGCCTCGTGGAGGGCCGCGTGGATGCCCCGTGCCGCCAGCGCCTCGACCAGGCCGCCATGCAGCGCCTCGTAGAGGGCCAACGCATTCACGGCCAGCGGCGAGCCGGCCGGCGCGGCAAAGCTATACGTCCACTCCTGGTCGTGGAGGATAGCCCCGCCGCCGGTCTGCCGGCGGACCAGCGGGCAATTCCGGCTTGGTCCATGAGCAGCCCGCTCGGTTGCCGCTTGGAAGTAGCCGATGGAAAGGGTTGGCTCCGACCAACGATAGAACCGGAGCGTACAAATCCCGCCAAGGCGGGCCGTCTCCAACAGCGCCTCATCCAACGCCATATTCCAAACCCCGGCCTGGGGGGGATGAAGAAGCAAACGACAATGACTGATCGTAGGGGTCGGCATGGGGACTGGCGGTAAGCCGGCGAGATTCGAGGACTTATCGCGATTATCCCGTTGACAGCGCTTAAAAGTCCAATTAGACTCGCCAACATTGAGACTGATTCTCATTCTCCAGTGCTCAGCCCGCCTCGCCACGCCTGCCGCAGTTCCTTCTCATGAACTCATGCCTTCTGGCGACATTGGCCTCGGACCATACCGATGAACGCATCCAGGTTGTCTTGGATCGTGGGACGGATGGGGCTTCCATCCTCTCGCTGGTTCAGCAAACGTGGTCCGAGTCGCTGGGTTGGTATACCCAGCAGGCGATGAACCTGAGCCCCGAGCAAGTCGGGCAGCTTCGGGCGGCCTTGGGCACTTCGACGACACGGAAGGTGACGAGCCAGCCCTCGCCTTCGGCCGACCGGGTTGCCTTCGCACCGGTTCGCTCGGTTTGCGTGCCGTTCCCCTCGCCCACGCGGCGAGCCCACTCGGCATAGTCTGCACCGCACCAGGGTGCGGGTTCGCGTGGTTCGCCTCAGCCCGCGGGATGCTGCTTCGCCAGCAATTCGCTCAGTCGGTCGATGAACGGCTCTTGATCCGGATGAATCCGGCGGCGCGCTTCGTCCAGGGGCACAAACTCCGCGCAGTCGATCTCCCAGGACGCACATTGCGGGGCAGCCTCGGCCGGCGCCTCGCCTGCGAAGCAGTGCACCTCTTTGCGGCTCTTGCGATAGATGATCGCCCCCAACGGGTGAAGCGTGCCAGGCACGATCTCGGTCTCCTCGACGGTCTCGCGCCGCGCGGCGGCCTCGAGCGATTCTCCTTCGTCCGGCTCCCCTTTGGGGATGCTCCACGGCTTGCCCCGGTTGTAATTGCCCGACGCGTGCACCAGCAGGACCTCGCAGCGGCCCTCGCGACGTTCGATACAAGAGCGTGCCGGCGGATTGGCGCATGGCGGGTAAAAACCAGACGTTAGTAGTACAGTGGCGTGCGATGTATGTTGGATGCTTGGCAGCAGACTTTCAATACCTGAGCCAATCCATGCCTCCTGCCTCTTGCTACCTGACCCCTGCCTCCTGAATCCTGCCTCCTGACCCCTGCCTCCTGGTCCCCGGCCATGGAACTGCTTCGCCTCCAAGACATCCACAAGACCTACCACTTGGGCGCGATTGATGTGCCGGTGCTGAGGGGCGTATCGCTCGCCATCCAGCAGGGGGAGATGGTGGCGCTGATGGGAGTTTCGGGATCGGGCAAGACGACGCTGATGAACATCCTGGGCTGTCTCGACCGCCCGAGCAGTGGGCGCTACCGGCTGGACGGAGAAGACATCGAGCGGCTTAACGCGAACGGCCGAGCGCTGGTTCGCAACCGTAAGATCGGCTTTGTGTTTCAGAACTTCAACCTTCTGCCGCGGACCACGGCCCTGGAGAACGTGATGATGCCGCTGGCGTATTCGGCCGGCGGCCTCAACGAGCGCGAGTGGCCCGCCCGCGGCCGCGCGCTGCTGGAGCGGCTAGGGCTGGCTGATCGGCTGGACCACGAACCCTCGCAGCTATCCGGCGGCCAGCAGCAGCGGGTGGCCATCGCCCGCGCGCTGGTCAATAACCCACGGTTGCTCCTGGCCGACGAGCCCACCGGCGCGCTGGACTCGCGGACCAGCGAAGAAATCCTGCGGCTGTTCCAGGAGCTGAATCGTGAGGAGGGCCTGACGGTCATCCTGGTGACTCACGACGCCCACGTCGCCGGACACGCGAGGCGAATCATCCGCATCAAGGATGGGTTGATCGAGGGAGAGGAGCCGGCAATGTTGGCGACCGTAGTCTCGCGGTAAGTTCGTCCTCGTCCTCGTCCTCGTCCTCGAAGTGACGCCGAGCGGCGGCAGAGACGATGGCCCATTTTGGTGACGTTCCGTCCGGGCACTGGAACTGGCGGGCGCTGTCAGTGCAGCTAACAGTCGAGGACGAGGACGACGACGAGGACGAGGACGAAGATCAGCTCTAAGCCCAAGGCGCCCCCATGACGCACCTCCTCCGTACCCTCCGCATGGCCCTCGTTGCGCTGCGGCGCAACGTCATGCGGTCTGCCCTGACCACGCTGGGCATCATCATCGGCGTGGGGGCCGTCATCGCCATGGTCGAGATCGGCCAGGGCTCCTCGAAGATGGTGCAGCAGACCATCGCCAGCATGGGGGCCAACAACCTTCGCGTACAGCCCGGCACGGCCGCCAGCGGCGGCGTGAGCTTCGGCAGCGGCACGGCGATGACGCTCACGCCGGAAGACGGGGAGGCCATCCTGCGAGACTGCCCGGCGGTCGAGAGCGTGGCCCCGATCGTGCGCATCCGCACGCAGGTCGTGTACGGCAACCGCAACTGGGTGCCGTCGTTCATCTACGGCACGACGCCCGCGTATCTGGAGGTCCGCGACTGGCCGCTGGCCGAGGGCGAGCCGTTCACCGACCGGGACGTCCGCAATGCCAACCGCGTCTGCCTGCTGGGCAAGACGCTGGTCCCCGAGCTGTTCGAGGGGGAGTCGCCGCTCGGCAAAGAGGTCCGCGTGCAGAACGTCGGCCTGGTAGTCATCGGCGTGCTGAGCCGCAAAGGCGCCAACATGATGGGCATGGACCAGGACGACGTGGTGCTCGCGCCGTGGACGACGATCAAGTATCGCGTGTCGAGTCTTTCGGGGGCCGACGCGCCCAATCAGGCTGCCTCGCCCCAACAGAACGCCGGCCGCGTCTCCGACGAGGTCAATACGCTGCGCCAGCTCTACCCGGTCACGAACCCCCAGTCGCGGCTCTACCCGCAGCCCTCCGTGTCGCAGTTGGCCAACACGCCGCAGCCGGTTCGGCACGCGAACGTGGATCAGATCCTCGTCAAGGCCCGCAGCGGCTCCGAAGTGCCGATCGCCGTCCGGGAGATCAACGAGCTGCTCCGCAAGCGGCACCGCATCCGGCCCGGCCAGCCGGACGACTTCAACGTCCGCGACATGGCCGAGATGAGCAAGGCCCTGGCCGAGACCGCAGACCAGATGTCCGGCCTGCTCCTGATCGTGGCCCTCATCTCGCTGGTGGTCGGCGGCGTGGGCATCATGAACATCATGCTGGTGTCGGTGACCGAGCGGACGCGCGAGATCGGCCTGCGGATGGCCGTGGGCGCCAGGTCGCGCGACATCCTGCGGCAGTTCCTGGTCGAGGCGGTGGTGCTGTGCCTGCTGGGCGGCACCGTGGGCGTGCTGGCGGGCCGCGGCACCTCGTTCCTCGTGCGTTTGATCAAGCACTGGCCGACCGAAATCTCGCTGCCGGCGATCATCGCCGCCGTCGCCGTCTCGGCCGTCGTGGGCATCGTCTTCGGCTTCTACCCGGCCTGGAAGGCCTCGCGGCTGGACCCGATCGAGGCGCTGCGGTACGAGTGAAGACCGCGTGGCAAGGCCATCCTGGCCTTGATGATCGTGAAGCAGCTCGCGTTGCTCATGCTATGCGCTAATCTCTCACGGGCTGGAAGCCCGTGCCACGGCAATGCTCGCCAAACCTTCATCGTTTCTTAACGCGGCGACGGTATCCGTGTTAAATCAATGAAGAGCGCGAGAGCCGGCGCCCAAGGCTCGGCGGCAGCCGATGGAGGAGAAACCGCATGGCAAAGCCCAAAGTGCTGATCATCGAGGACGATCCTGATCTGAGCGACGTGCTCGCCTACAACCTGCGGCAGGCGGGCTACGAAGCGCTTTCCGCCCGCGATGGGGCCGACGGCCTGCGGCAGGCCCGGCTGGTGCTCCCGGAGATCATCATCCTGGACCTGATGCTGCCGCTGGTGGACGGCGTCGAGGTCTGCCGACGGCTGCGGTCCGAGCCGGCAACGTCCGAGCTGCTCATCATGATGCTGACCGCCAAGTCGGAAGAGACCGATCAGATCGTCGGCCTGTCGATGGGGGCCGACGACTATGTGACCAAGCCCTTCAGCGTTAAAGTGCTGATGGAACGCGTCAAGGCCCTCCGCCGCCGCCGGGCCGATGGCGTGCAAGAGAAAGAAGTCGTCAACTGCCAGGGCATCACCATCGACCGCCGCCGGCATCAGGTCTCGGCCGACGGCGAGCCACTGGAGCTGACCCAGTCGGAGTTCCGTTTGCTGGAGACGCTCTTGCGGCAGCCTGGCCGGGCATTTCACCGAGCGGAGCTGATCGAATCGGCACTCGGCAAGGACAGCTTCGTGCTGGAGCGGACGATCGACGTGCACATCCGCTCGCTGCGGCAGAAGCTCGGCGACCACGCCCGGCTGATCGAAACGGTGCGCGGCGTCGGGTACCGCTTCCACGAGGGAATCTAAAGTAGGTGAGTGGGTGAGTGGCGCTGCGCCGACATACTCACTTACTCACCTACTCACTACCTAACCGACGGGGCTCTGACGGGCCGAGATTGGCCAGGCGGCAAACCGATGCCGTACGACGCGACGCGAGCCACCGCGAGCGGCGCCCTGAGCATCCTCGAGCTCTATGCTGGGATCGGCGGGTGTGCCGCCGCCGTGGACGGCTGTGCCCAGGTGGTGGCGGCCGTGGATCAGAACCGCAAGGCCTTGGCCATCTATTGGCGCAATTTTGACCACGCGACGCTGCCGCAAACGGTGGAGTCGCTGCCGGGCGACGTGTTCGCCGCGGCCGATTTCTGGTGGCTATCGCCGCCCTGCCAGCCGTACACGCGGCGCGGCCTGGGTCGCGACCTGGCCGACCCGCGCGCCGCTTCGCTACCGGTCGTCTTCGAGCGCATCGGCGAGCATCGGCCGCGCTACATCGTCCTGGAGAACGTGCCGCCGTTTCGCGATTCGCGGGCGCGGGCCGCGCTGCAGGGGGTGCTCGACGCCGGCGGTTACACCATGCGCGAGTGCGTGCTCTGCCCGACCGAGCTGGGCTGGCCGAACCGCCGGCAGCGGTACTACCTCGTCGCCGCGCGAGGGGGGCTGCTGCCCTGGCCCGCCCTCCCAACGAACGCGCGGCTGACGTGCTCCGTGGCCGAGCTGCTCGACGAGCAACCCTGCGAGGCCGTGGACAGGCCCTTGGACGATGAGGCCTTACACGAGGGCTTGCGGGTCGCGCCCGACGTGCTGGCCCGGTATGTCCGGGCCCTCGACGTAGTCGATGCCGCGGAGAGGGATGTCATCACGGCGTGCTTCACTGCGGCGTATGGTCGCTCATCCATCCGCAGCGGCTCTTACCTGCGGACGGCGTCGGGCGTGCGGCGGTTTTCGCCGCGCGAGATCCTCCGTCTGCTGGGCTTCCCCGCGTGGTTTGCCTTGCCCAGCGGGTTGACCGCGCGCGAGACCTGGCCCCTGGTCGGCAATAGTTTGAGCCTGCCGGCCGTGCGATGGGTGTTAACGTGTGTGCCGGAGCTGCACGATCGGCTCGGTCACCGTACGCGACACTAGCCCGACGCGCGAGCAGCGCAAGCGAGAGTGAGGCAGGAAGGACCCCGGGTCGCGCGTGGTCCTCCTCGTCTTGCGTGCCGGGCTAGTGTGCTGGCTTGTCGCAGCCGGCGAACCGGCTATGATGGATGGTGAAATTGCGAGTTTGTCCGTAAGCGACGCCGTCCATGAGCGATGCCCGCCTGATTCACCCGACGACGAAGCCGATGCGCGGCGGCCCGGCGACCAGTCTGGCGCCAAGTGACGCCTCTCAGGCTGCCGCGACGCTGCTGCGCTACGGCTGGCAAAAGCTCTGCGTTCACGTGAAGCACAGTTACCCTTGGATTATCCTGTGCACGTGGCTCCTTTATGGCTATTGGACCAGGGGCGCGGCGGATGCGACCGTTCCGGCACAGCCCGTCGCCGCCAGCAAGGCGATTGTCGGGGCCTGGTTCCTTGCCGAGCCGCAGTACACGGTCTTGGAGTTCTACTCGGACGGCACGGTGATCTCTCGCAATGCCCTGAAGGAGGACAAGGGCACGTACCTCCTCGAAGAGTCGCGCATACTACTCAAGTTCTCGCCGCAGGCCGTCTTCTGGCACCCGGCGGCCAGGCCAATGCCCGACCGGTTCGCCATCAGCGGCGACGAGTTGTCGCTCTACGCGACGAGCGGCGGAGCCGACATTGGCACCGATCAGGTGTACCGCTTCAAGCGGAAGCTGCCCAGCGCGGATGCCAGCGACGACCTGGCGGCTTGGGCGCCGACGCAGTAGGCAGCCGCAAACGAATCTTCTGGGCGTTGCCGTTTCCGCGTTGCCGGTCTGCGCGTTGACGTTTGTCTACACGGGTGTGGCCGGGCCGCAACAACCAGCACGCGATGCTCGCGGCGACGCGCCGTAAGTCCTGTATGCGGCGACGACAGCGCCGCGCGACGATTTCTTCTCGGCCGTGGGCATGGGTCTTGCCTTAGGGCGCACGCATGCACTCCCTCGACACTTGCTCGCCGCGCCGGCCGTTGACTTGCGTGCTTCTGGCGGCGGCCCTCCTGGGCGCTTGGCAGCGCGAACTTCCCGCCGCGCAGCGCGTGTTGGTCGAGCTCACCGGCGGCCAGCAGATCGTGGCCCACGTCGATGCGCCACTTCGCCGCAGCGGCTGTGGCTGCGATATTCGCACGGCCGGGCTGAGATCTTGCGGCCGATCGACTGGAACCGCGTGGCGCGGGGCGTCGTCGATGGCAAGGACTTCGATGCCGCGGCATTTCGCGCCAAGGCGCTGGAGATTCGCTCACTGCACGAGCCGGCCGCGGCATACCCCTCGGCAGGCGAGAAGGCCGGCCCCACGGCTGCCGGGCACCTCGTGCTCCCCGCCTGCGCCGTCCAATCGATCTGGGCCGATGCCCGCCTCGCCAACTGGGACGCCGATGCGCTCTTCGACGGGCTGGTGCTGCGGGTTGTGCCGCTGGATTGCTACGGCATGCCGACGGCCGCGGAGGGGACGATCGAGGCGGAGTTATGGGACCATCATCCCAGGCATCCGCGGCAACTGGGCCGCTGGGTCAACGCCGTTGGCATAGGCGTAGAGCAGACTTGTTTGCCCTTTCTTGCCGATGACCCACAAACGGAGGGGGCCGTCAGTCGCCTGGGCACGCTGCGTGTGACCTACGCAGTGCCCGGCCAGGGAGTCTTCCAGTACGACGTGCAGGACGTGCCGCTGCGTTAAAGGTGGCTAAGGGCGGGGTTCGGCAAGAACGGCTCCAGGCGGCGCGAGCGGCTCGCTACAATGCAAGGGTGGTGGAGCACAGCGCCACCACACTAGCCCGAAGCGCAAGCGAGGGAGAGTCGAGAAAAGCGGCGGATTCGCGCTTCCCCCTCGCTTGCGCGATCTTGCGCGTTGGGCTAGTGTCACCGCAGAGCCAGTGGCACCCTCGCATGACCGGAACTCAACAAATCTCTCCTTCCGGTCGCCTGATCGGCGTGGCCGGCGCCCTGCTGGTGCTGGGTCTCGCGGCCTGGGCGGCATACGTCGTCTGGCGGCCTCGCGACATCGAGGACGCTCCGACCTTTCCGCTGTCGCCCATCGCGGAGAGTCAGTTTGCCAATGCCGCGCCAGGTGTGGCCTACGTCAGCGCGACAGCTTGCGCCGACTGTCATGAAGACCAGCAGGCGACCTATGCGCACACCACGCACAGCCGGGCGTTCGGCGAAACCGACCCCGCGGCCGAGCCGGGCGACGGCGAGTACGACCACGTGGCCTCGAGCCGCTCATACCGGGTGTTTCGCAAAGATGGCCAGATGCACCACCGCGAGGCGCTGCGCGGCGTGGGGGCTGCGGACGCAGCACTCGCCGTCGAGCATCCGGTGCGGTATTCGCTCGGCTCGAACAATTTCGGCCGCAGCTATCTCGTCGAGGTGGATGGCTTCCTGGCCCAGTCGCCGATCGGCTGGTATGAGCGGGCCAAGACTTGGGACATGTCGCCCGGCTACGATCGGCCGTACCATCAATCCTTCACCCGCTCGGTGGGGGTCAAGTGCCTGGGCTGCCACGTGGGGCGAGTGGAAGGCGTAGACCGCAGCGCCCAGCGCGTGCGAATTCACGAGGCGACCATCGGCTGCCAGTCGTGCCACGGCCCTGGCTCGCTGCACGTCGAGCGCCAGACCCAAGGCGGCACGCCGGCCGGCGAGCCCGATCTGACAATCGTCAACCCAGCCCGGCTGACGCGGGAGCGGCAGGAGGCCGTCTGCGCCCAGTGCCACCTGTCGGGCGTGGTGTGGGTGCCGCTGCGGGGCGCGACCCGCTGGATTATCGGCCGAGCCTGCGGCTGGAAGACTTTCGGGCGTACTACGTCTACGAGTCGGCCCCCACGGAGCTGTCGGCCGCGGGGCACATCGAGCAGATGCACGAAAGTGCTTGTTACAAAGGCTCGCCGACGCTGACGTGCACGACCTGTCACGATCCGCACCGTGAGCCGGAGCGCGCGAAACGGACCGACTTCTATCGGAGCAAGTGCCTCACGTGCCATGAAGAGCAGTCGTGCGGCCTGCCCACGGACGACCACCGCCGCCGCGAGCGGCAGGACGATTGCGCGGCGTGCCACATGCCGCGATCCAAGTTCTCCATCCCTCACGCGGCGGTCACGCACCATCGGATTGGCATTCACGCGGCGCCCGACGCATCGGCAAACAAGGCCGTCGGGGGCACGACCGCGCGGGCTGCGTCCCTTCTATGCGCTGGATCATCTTTCCGAGATTGACCGCGACCGCGCGTTGGGGTTGGCCAGTTACATGGCGATGTTCGTGGCCAAGCCGCCCGTCGATCCGGCCTATCGCAGCCGGGCGATCGAATTGCTCACCGAGGTGCGGCGGCGCGGGCTGCGCGACGGCGAGGTGGACGCGGCGCTGGCTGACCTGACGCTGCCGAGCGATCCACAAGCGGCCGCGGATTCGGCCAATTCGGCCATCGAGGACCAGCGGCTCTCCGGCGAGGCCTATGCGAACTCACTGAGCACTTCGGCCCGGGCGTACCTTCAGCTGGAGCAGTACGATCTGGCCGAGCGGCAGTTGGAACGGCTGGTGCAGGTCGAGCGCAACACCGCGTTTTGGCTGCAATTGGCCGCCTGCCGCGTCGAGCTCGGGAAACCCGAGGCGGCGATTGCCGCTGCCAAGGAGGCCGTGCGCATCGACCCCTGGAACCCGGAGGCGCGAAGCAGGCTCGCCGATCTTCAATCGCAAGCTGGCCACCGTGACGAGGCCGCTCAGCAGCGCCGCTGGGCGGAGAAGCTGCGAGAGACGGCGCCCAAGCGCGGGGCCTTCCCGCCGCCTTCAGGCCAATAGGACTGGCCCGATGAAACGCCATCTCCGTCGCTCGTGGCGATCATCGTCTGCCGTCAGGCCGGCGGAGGCTGACCCGCCAGGTCCGGCCGCGCCAAAAGCGCTTGCAGCGCGTCAAGGTCCACCGGTTTGACGAGGTGCGCGTTGAAACCCGCCTGCTGAGTGCGGCGGCGGTCTTCCTCCTGTCCCCATCCGGTCAAGGCCACCAGCAACATGTTCTTACCCCACGGCTGTTCCCGAATCTTGCGCGCCGCTTCGTAACCGTTCAGCTTCGGCAGGCCGATGTCGAGCAGCACCACGTCGGGCCGGAACGTCGCCGCCGCTTCCACCGCTTCCAGGCCGTCGTGGGCGGTGTGCGTCTCGTGGCCGCGTCAGCTTGAGCAACATCGCCAGCGACGTGGCCGAATCCTCGGTTGTCATCGACGACCAGGATGCGGCGGGCGTCGTGGGCGTTGGCTGCGCTGACGAGCGGCTCGGGCGGCGGCTCGGGCGTTTCCGTCGAGATCGGCAGACGCACCACGAACTCGCTTCCCTGACCGAGTCCCGGCACTGTGGGCTTCCACCGTGCCGCCGTGCATCTCCACCAGGTTCTTCACCAGCGTCAGGCCGATGCCCAGCCCGCTCTGCGACCGCTCCAGCGAGGTATCGACCTGCGTGAACATGTCGAAGATGCGGGGAAGCTGGTCGGCGGCGATGCCGATGCCGGTGTCCCGCACCCGGATGACGGCCTCGTCGCCCTCCCGCTCGACCGTGAGCGAAATGCGACCGCCCTTGTCGGTGAACTTGCAGGCGTTGTTCAAGAGGTTGCCCACCACCTGAGCCAGCCGGGTCGGGTCGGCGTTCAGGTAAATCGGCTCCGGCGGCAACGTGACCGTCAGTTCATGCTCCAGGCACTGGGCGAGCGGGCGGGCCGCTTCGACGGCGTGGTTCACGACCGAAGCGAGCTCGACTCGGCCCCTGCGAAGCTCGATCTTGCCCCGGCTGATCCGGCTCACGTCGAGCAGGTCATCCACCAGCCGCACCATCTGGCCGACCTGACGGTCCAGCATGTCGGACGCGGACGCGACCGCCTCGCCGTTGCCACCCGTCAGCCGCAGCACTTGCACGGCGTTGCGGATCGGAGCGAGCGGGTTGCGAAGCTCGTGGGCCAGCATCGCCAGGAACTCGTCCTTGCGGCGGTCGGCTTCCGACAGATCGGCGGCGACCTGCCGCAACTTGTCCTCGAGCTGCTTCCTCTCGGTAATGTCTCTGGCGATCTTGGACGCCCCGACGACACGGCCTGCCGCATCCCTGATCGGCGAGATGGTCAAGGAAACCTGAACGAGCCGGCCGTCGCTTCGCACGCGCACGGTGTCGAAGTGATCGACCCGCTCACCGGCCCGCAGGCGTGCGATGATCCGGTCCTCCTCGTCGGCTCGGTCGGCGGGGATGAGGAAGGAGATGTGACGGCCCACGGCCTGCTCTGCCGTATAGCCGAACAGCCGCTCGGCGGCGGCGTTCCAGCTCTGGATGATGCCGTCCAGCGACTTGCTGATGATGGCGTCGTCCGAGGAGTCCACAATGGCGGACAACACCCGAGCGGTGACAAGGCGGCTGTCGTTTTCCTGCTCTAATCGCCGCCGCTCCGTCACGTCGCGGAAGACCAGCACGCATCCGATGACACGGCCCTGCTCATCCTTGATCGGGGCGGCACTATCGTCAATCGGCCGCTCCGTGCAGTCCCTCCTGATCAGGATGCTGTGGTTCGCCAGCCCCACGATCACACCCTCCCGCAGCGCCTTGATCGCTGGGTTGGTGACCGCCTGTCGGGTTTGCTCGTTCACGACGTGGAACACCGTCTCGAGGGGTTGCCCGGCGGCTTCGCTTTGTTTCCATCCGGTCAGGGCTTCGGCCACGCCGTTCAAGAAGGTGATGCGGCCTTCCGCGTCCGTGGTAATGACGGCGTCCCCGATGCTCCTCAGCGTCACCCCCAGGAGCTCTCGTTCGGCGTGGAGGAGCTTGCTCTGCTCACGCAACCGCGCCTCGCTGACCCGCAGCGTTTCATGGACGGCCGTCAGTTCCTCGTGGTGCCGCTGCGCGGTCAGGTCGGTGACGAGCACCCCAATCGCTGCTCCACAATCCTTCGGCAAGACGTTGAGCGTCAGGTAAGCGGGCACGAGCGCGCCGTCGGCCCGCCGCAAACGCGCTTCCCCTCGGCCGGATCGATTTCGGCCCTGCCACAGCAGGTTGTCGTAGAGGGGACGGTCGTCGGTCGCGATAAAGTCTTGCAGCGCCGCGCCGATCAGCTTTTCGTGCGGCGTCTTGAGCAGCTCCGCCAGGCGACGGTTCGAGTACACGATGGTGCCGTCGGCTTGCAGCGTCGCCGCGCCCTGCTGCATCTCTTCCACCAGCAGGCGGTAGGGGCGATCCGCCGTTTCCAGGGTATAGACGCGATGGCCCGAGGCCTCCTCGACCACGAAGGCGTCCACAGCCCCGCTGCGGATGGCGCGGATCGTCTCCTCGGCCTCCTCCAGCCGGCGGCGCAGCTCTTCGTTCTCCGTTTTCAGCGACTCAGCCGTCATGTGCCGTCTCTCACCGCCGCAAGTGCGTCCGCGCCTCGTTGAAGGAAGGCAACCACGCATAGCACGAATAACACGAATAACGAAAGAACGCCAAGCGATCGTGCTCGGCGACTTCGCTCGCGAACTTGAATTTCATTCGTGTTATTCGTACTATTCGTGGTTGTCCTTTTCGTTGCGGCTAACGCCGCGTTGGGTCATCCTGCTCAGCTCTTGCGGCGCAGGTCCAGGCCCAAGAGCACCCGCTCCTTGTCCGACAGGTTGCCGATCAGCCGGCGCAAGGGCTCCGGCAGCTTCTTGACCAACGTCGGCACGGCAATGATCTGCTCGTCTTTCGCGAGCTGCGGGTGCTGGTAAATGTCGATCACTTCCAGCTCATAGCGCCCTTGCAGGTGCTCGGAGCGAGGATACGTCGCTGCGAATGTCACACAAATCGCGGCAGAACTCAAGGCGGAGCGGGCTTGCCCGCGTCATCCATCAAACAATGGAATGAGCCGGCCAGCCAACGCACGTGGCCATCGGGCCCCTACCCGTCCAGACGCATCTTGCCCTCATAGCTCGCATCCAGCACGTCCATCGGGTGGACGACCTGAAGCTTGTGGCCTTGCTGCCGGGCTTCGCGGGCGATTTGCAGCAGGCAACCGGCGTTACCGGTGATGACCACCTCGGCGCCGGTGCGGAGGATGTTCTGTAGCTTGCGGCGGCTCAGGCGGCCGGCCATCTCCGGCTCCGTGAGGTTGTAGGTGCCGGCGGCGCCGCAGCACAGGTCCGACTCGGGCAGGTCGATCAGCTTTAGGCCGGGGACTTGGGCCAGGAGATTGCGCGGCGCCTCGCGCACGCGCTGCGCATGGGCCAGGTGGCAGGCGTCGTGGTAGGTGGCGGTGAGGGGTAGCGGATGCTCGGGCGGGATGAATCCCAGCTCGTCGAGGAACTCGCTGATGTCCTTGACCTTGGCGGAGAATGCGGCGTAGGAGGGAATTCCATTCCGTCCGGCGTTGGTCGATGACGCGTCCCTGTTGGACGTTGGACGTTGGACGTTCGACGTTGGACGTTCTCGCTGAAATTCCTGCCGAACGTTCAACGTCGAACGCCCAACATCCAACATCGAACGAGCCGAATTGTCCTCACCCTGGCCCTCTTCCGGAGGGAGAGGGAGAGCGCTGTGCCAATGATGTCCATAATCCTTCAGCATCGCCCCGCAGCCTGCCACGTTGACGATGATCGCGTCTACGTCACTGCCCGAGAAGGCGGCCAGATTGGCGTCGGCCATCTCGCGGGCCGGCGGCTCGTTGCCGGAGTGGAAGTGGATCGCCCCGCAGCACACCTGGCCGCGCGGCACGACCACGTCGCAGCCGTTCTTCTGCAAGACGCGGATCGTGGCCCAGTGCGTGTGGCGAAACATCACGTCGCCGACGCAGCCGGTGAACAGGGCCACCCGAGCCCTGCGGCGGCCCTCGGCCGGCATCACTTCCGGGAGCGGCTTTTCGGCCCGGCGCCGCGGCGGCAGCATGGCCACGAGCTGCCGCAGCCGCGGCGGCAACAGCCGCAAAAGGCCCAGCCGCTCGGCGACCCGATCCAGCCGCAGGAGCTGCGCAACCCGTGCCGGCCACAGCGCCTTGCGCAGGCGGCTGGGATACGGGAACAGCCGGAAGAGAATCCAGCGGTGGAACCAGTCGTCGGTCTTCCGCTCGGCGTCGCCCGTTTGCTCCATCTGCACGCGAAACGGCTCGATCAGCTTGCCGTATTGCACCCCGGAAGGGCAGGCCGTCTCGCATGCCCGGCAATCGAGGCACAGCTCCAGGTGCCGCCGCACCTCGTGCGTCAACGGCAGCCGGCCGTCGGTCACGGCGCGCATCAAGTAGATGCGGCCGCGCGGGCTGTCGTTCTCGTTGCCCAGCTCGACGTAGGTGGGGCACGCCGCTGTGCACAGCCCGCAGTGCACGCAGTCGAGAAACAGGCCGTAGTCGATGCCCGCGCCGGGATTGCCGGCGTGGTCGCTGGGCGGCGAGGGGGGCGGTGGATGGGAGAGGACAGGCGGAGCGGTCATCGAGACGCAGAGGTAGCAAAGCTTGGTGGGGTCTGTCGTTGCATTCTAGCAGCAGGCATCGGACGACGGAGCGCGGGCGGACGCTGAAAATGTCGCCGAACTCGCTCGGCGAGTCGAACGGCAACTCGCAGAGCGAGTTGCCCACATTCGCGGGCGAACTCCCACACTTTCATCTCGCCCAGCGAGATGGCTACACTCGCTCTTTCACTTCTCCTTTCCCGGCGGCTACACTGAAGAGTCGGGGCAGCACCTCTGCGGAAGGTCGGAAACTCTTGCGCCGGGCGGCCAAACCGCCTGGCTCCAACGGCTGCGGAGAATGACGATGGCCAAATGCCGCGCGGTGGGCATCGACTTGGGGACGACTTACTCGGCGGCCGCCTGGGTCGATGACGCTGGCCACAGCGAGCTGATCCCCAATGCGGAAGGCGACCTGCTCACCCCCAGCGTCGTGCTCTTCGATGACAACGAGATCATCGTCGGCAAGGAGGCCAAGAAGGTTTCGGTGGCCGACGGCGACCGCGTGGCCGTGTGCGCCAAGCGCGACATGGGCAAGCCGGTCTACTCCAAGCCCATTGCCGGCCGCTACCTGCCGCCCGAGGTGATCCAGTCATACATCCTGCGGAAGATGCGCCGCGACATCATCCGCAAGATCGGGCCTGACTTCAAAGTGGTGATCACCGTGCCGGCCTATTTCGACGAGCCGCGCCGCAGGGCCACCTATCAGGCGGGCCAAGTCGCCGGGCTCGACGTGCTGGACATCCTCAACGAGCCGACCGCCGCCGCCCTGGCCTTTGGCGAAGAGGAAGGCTATCTCACCAAGTTCGGCGCCCCCAAGGACCGCATGCGGGTAGTGATCTACGACCTGGGCGGCGGCACGTTCGACGTCACGCTGATCGACATGCAGCCGGGCGATCTGAAAACCGTCTGCACCGACGGCGACATGCAGCTGGGCGGCCACGACTTCGACATGCGGCTGGTGGACATGGCGTCCGAAGCCTTCATGAAGGAGTTCGGCGACGACCCCCGACAGTACCCCTCGAGCCTGCAGCGGCTGCTCGTGGCCGCCGAGGAAGCCAAGCACACGCTTTCCAGCCGCAAGAGCGCGAAGATCTTCGTCACCCACCAAGGCCGGGCCATGGAAGTGCCGATCACTCGCGAGAAGTTCGAAGAGCTATCGGCCGATCTCTTGGACCGCACGCGCTATACCACGCGGCGGCTATTGACCGCCGGCGGCCTGGAGTGGAAGGACATTGCCCGCATTCTGCTCACGGGCGGCTCGACGCGGATGCCGATGGTGCACCGGATGCTCAAGGAGCTGACCGAGCTGGAGCCGAACATGGCGATCAGCCCCGACGAGGCCGTGGCCCGGGGGGCGGCGATCTACGCCAATTACCTGCTGGCCTCGCAAGGCGAAGTCGGCCACAAGCCAACCTTCGACGTCACCAACGTCAATGCCCACAGCCTCGGCATCCAGGGCACCGACCCGGAGACCGGCCGCAAGCGAAACAAGATCCTCATCCCCCGCAACACGCCGCTGCCGGCCAAGAAGTCGGCCCCCTGCGTCACCAAGCAGGCCGACCAGCGAAGCGTGATCGTCGAGGTGCTGGAAGGCGAAAGCTTGGACCCGAAGCAATGTTCATCGATCGGCAAGACGATTATCCGCGACCTGCCGCCAAACCTGCCCAAGGGCTGGCCCATCGACGTGACCTACGAGTATCAGGTGAACGGCCGCCTGAACGTGCGAGCCAAGGTGCGCGGCACCAACAAGGAGGTGGTGCTCGAACTGGAGCGCGACGAGGCCATGTCGGCCGACCGCATCGACCGCTGGAAGAACGTGCTGGCTGCCGAGGGAGGGCTGGACGCGTTCGACCAGGCCGTGGCGGACGACCTGAACGACCTGAAGAAGCACGCGCCGGCTCCGAAGACCCCGGCGGCGGGAACGTCTCCTGCCGCGATGCCACCGTCGCGCCCCATTCCCGCCGCGCCGCGTCAGAAGCCGACGGCCGCGTCTGCGGCCTCTCAGCCGCCGCAGAGCCCACCCGCACCCACTCCGCCGGCGGCCGCGCCGCAGCCTCCCACACCGGCGCCCAGCCGAGCGTGCCCGCCGCGATCCCCCAGCAGCCCCTGGCCGCGCAGACGCCGATGGTGGCCTTCACCTGCCCGCACTGCCGGGGCGTGTTCCACGTGCCTGCGGCGCTGGCCGGCCGACAGGCTCAGTGCCCCGGCTGCTACAAGGCGATCATCGTCCCGCAGGCGGCGCCGCGCGCGTAGCCGACAAACTCCGGGACCGCAAAGCCCCTCGTGCTCGTTCTCGAATCGCAGGCTTTTTGAGTCTTCCAGCACGAGTCCGAGACCAGGGCACGAGAAGGCTGCGGGCGGAACTAACTTCTCGTCTCGCGCCTCCAACGTCTGCCGTCAGACTGCGCACCGCCGGGCGGTAGGTGTGCGGCGCCGCTCCGCTTGGTAGATTGGTGAAGGTAGACCTTTTGGTTTGAACGGGGGGTCGGGCATGCTGAGAAACGTGCCCCACGGGACGTCTCTCGTCCTCCAACTGCTAAGGCTCGCTCGCCGATGGCTGACGACTTCGATCCTTATTACACGTGGCTGGGCATCCCGCCCAAGGATCAGCCGCCCCACCATTATCGGCTGCTCGGCCTGGAGCTGTTCGAGAGCAACCCTGATGTCATCGAGAACGCTGCCGACCGGCAGATGGCCCACGTCCGCACGGTAGGCTCGGCCCGCCATCAAGACGCTTCGCAGCGCGTGCTCAACGAGATCGCCGCGGCCAGGATCTGCTTGCTGAGCCAAGAGAAGAAAACCGCCTACGACAGAGAGCTGCGGAACAGGATCGCGCCGAAAGCCGCGCGGGAAGTGCGCCGCGCCGCGCCTCTACCGGACGGCGACCCAGCGGCCCCGCCCGTCTCCGCTCCGCCAGTGCCCATCCCGCCGGGTCCTGCTCCGCCAGGTTCCCCGCCGCCGGGCCCTGTGGTGCGTCCGCTTTATTCGCAGGACGAGCCAGCAGGTGCAGCGGTGTCGCCTTTGGGCTTTTCGCTGCCGAATGGCTCTGCGGCCGATGGTTCTACGCCCGGCGTCGCGACGGGCTATTCGCTTGCGCCGCAGCCGTCGCGCTCAACGCCGTCCCGTCGGCCGCGGCCGGCGCTGGTCCCCATCATCGGCCTGGGCGTGGCCCTGGGGCTGGCGGTCGTCGTGGGGCTGTGGTTCCTCCTCCGCGGCGGGCAAGAGCGCGATCTGCTAGCCCAGAAGTCCGCTGGGTCTTCCAGCCAGAACGGTGGGAGCAAGAAGACCGACGACTCGGACACGAAGTCGCCGATCGAAGGCAAGTCGTCCCTCGAAAGCAAGTCGCCGCTGGAGAGCAAGACGCCCGATGGAAAGACTTCACCGATCCCGGGAATCAAGCAGCCGGTAGAAGTGCCCGCGGTCAGCGCGGCCGAGCTGCCGCGGTACGCCCTGCGGTTTAGCGACCAGGCGCGCGTCGAGCTGAGCAATACGGCCGATCTGTTCGGCTTGCTGAACGCGTATACCGTGGAAGTCTGGGTGCGGCCCAAGAGCGCCGACGTGACTCACCCCATCGTCGGCAACCTGGTCGTCGGCAAACTGCATCCCGACGTTGCCGATGACGAGTTCCTTGGCTGGATGCTGATCACGATGAAGGCTTCGGCCACGGGCGTGCCGGTTATGGTTGCTCGCGGCGAGCGAGGCAGCGGCGGTCGGCTGCCGGCCACCGTGCTGGGGCAATGGGTCCACTTGGCGATGACGTTCGAGGGGGAGCGACAGGTGGTTTATGCCAACGGCCGCCGATTGAGCACTGCCAAAATCGCCCTGCCGCCCGCCAGCAAATCGAACCTCTGCCTGGGCGTGCCCCCCTACGGCGGCGAGCCCAATCAGGTCTGGTTCGACGGCGACATTTGCGGGCTGCGGGTGTCAAACGGAGTGCGCTATCAGCAGGCCTTCACGCCTGCTCGGCAATTCGCGGCGGACGCCGAGACGCTCATGCTGCTGGATTTCAATCAGCAAGGTTCCGGCGAGGTGCGCGACCTGGCCGGCAAGAATTACCACGGCCGGATCGTCGGGGCGACGTGGATTGCCACTAGCGGCGGCATCGCCGAGACCGTCAATAACGCCCGGGCAATCGACCTGCTGCCGCTGGTGGATGTGACCCGCGACGCGGTCTCCGGCCAGTGGGAGCAAGAGGAACAAGGTTTCAAATGCGATGCGTCGCGAGCCTCCCGGCTCATGCTGCCGGTCGTTCCGCAGGGCGACTATGAGCTGGAAGTCGAGTTCACGCGCCAGGGCGGAAACGAATCGATCAACCTCATCCTTCCCGTGGCGCGCGGCAAGTCCAGCTGGTGCTCCACGGCTATCCCCAGCGGAGCGTCTGCGCAGGGCCTCGACATGGTTGACGGCGAATATGCCTACCGCAATCCGACCACCGTCGCTCCGTTCCGCCTGGAGAACGGCCGCCGATATCGCACGACCGTCAAGGTGGCCCGAGCCGACGGCAAGGCCACGATCGAGGCACACCTGGACGGCACCAGGCTCTTCACCTGGACCGGAGCGGAAACGTCTCTCTCCCTGCTGGCTGCCTACCAGCTTCCCAATCGCAGGTGTCCGGGGCTGATGTCCTACGAATCGGCCGCGACGTTTCACGCTGCGCGGCTGCGTATGACGAGCGGGCAATTGGCGATGCTCCGCAAGACGTTCGAGCCCCAAACCCTCGCCTAAGGAAACGCCCAAGCCGAAGTTCTCGCCCGGGGTTGCCAGCAAACCGAAGCCTTCGCGGTCAGCCGGTCCGAAAGGGGAGGCGCTGGAGGCCGCTCGGCGGAGCGTGCGCGACCTGTTTCCCGACGACGTGGCGGGGGCGACTACACCGGCCAAGAAGGAAGCCCTGGCCCGCAAGCTGCTCGATCGGGCCAACGAGCGTCGCGATTCGCGCGATCGGGTCTATGCGTTGCTCTATGAAGCGCGGGAAACGGCCATCGCAGGGCTCGACGTGGAAACGGCCGTAAAGGCCAGCGAGCAGATGGCCGAGGGATACGACGTCGATGGCGCGGCCACCCTGCTCGATGCCTTTACGCGGCTGTCGGCGGTCAACCTCACGGTGGACAGGCGCAGAGCGCTCCTCGAGGCGATGCTCGGCGCCGCAGACCACGCGGCCGACAAGGAGGACTTCGCGGCGGCGAGCGAGCTGCTCGCGTTGGCCACCAAGGTCTTGGCTAAGGCCGGCGATGCGGACCTGCGCCGCAAGGCAACCTTTCTGAAGGACCAGATCGAACAAACGCAGACGTGGTTCGAAGAGGCCCAGGCCGCCCGCGCCGTGCTGGCCGACAAGCCGGACGACGGGGCTGCCAACCGGCGCTGGGCAAGTACCTCTGCTTTGTCAGCGACGATTGGGAAAACGGCCTGCCGCACCTCCTCAAGGCAGGCGACGCCCACGCCGACGACGCCACGCTCAAGGCCGCCGCGGCGCTGGAGCAGGGCCCTCCCGACACGCCGGCCAAACAGGTCCTGGCGGGCGACGCCTGGTGGGACCTGGCCGCGCCGGCGACGGGCTACTGGAAGACCTCGCTGCAGAAGCGGGCGCAGCATTGGTATCAAAAGGCCGTCGGCGACCTCAAGCCCCCAGCCCAAGGGATCGTCGAGAAGCGGCTGGCCACGCTCGAGAAAACGCTGAGCGATACGGGCGCCAGCGCTGGCGCGCTCGGCAGGCGCATCATCGGTGACTTCTTCCTGGTCGCGACGGGCAAGAAGGATGCCAGGATGACCGCCACGATGGCCTTCGCCGCGGATGGGACCGTATCGGATAACCGGTCGCCCGTCGGCCGTTGGGCCATCGAGGCGGGTCAGGTCCGTCTCACCTTCAACGATTCTGCCCGCGGCAGCATCAGCCTGCGAAGCCGCGGCAAAGACACGTTCGTCGGCCTGGCCAAGAGCGAGACGCCGAATTGGGAGCTGAAACGCGTCGTGGTCGTCGCCGTCTGGAACGTGTCCGTCGAACGTGCGTCCGTCGCAGACCAGCGCCTGACGCTCTACTCCAACGGCAAGGCCAACGATATCTACGGCAATGCAACGTGGAGCCTGTCTGGCAACAATCTATCGATCGACTGGCCCGAGCACCGCGGCCTCGGCTTGGGCCTGCGAGGCGTGTTCCGCATCGAGCCGGGCGGCAAGATATTTCGCAGCACCGAGCCGCGCCTCCGCTTGGTCCGCGGCGAGCGGGTCGCGGTGCCCGACGCAGGCTAATGCACACGGAACGGACAAGATTAACCGTTCTACGCCGCCGCAGAGCGCGCGGTGGGTGGGGTCGCTTCCGGCCGCTCCAGCGGCACCACGAGCGGCACGTCTTGCGGATGGGCCTGCCAGTGCGCGCCCAGCGTCCGCAGCACTTCCATCAGTTGCCACATCTGCCAGGCTGCCGGTCCAGGGGCCTGCTGGCCGGAGACTGCGAGGCGGCAGCACACTTCGCCTTCTTCGCCAAAAGCCAGCTCCAGCGACCAGCCGCCGTTTTCCACGGCCGCCGCAGGCTCGGCCCGCCACTCGTGCCAGGCGCGCCGCTGACCGCCGACCGAAAAGGCCATCGTCAGCCGCCCGGCCTGGCAGCGCGCCGCTTCGGCCGTGATCGCCGACCAGGCCTGCTCGAAGCTGAGCGCCTCGGCCTTGCGTCGTCCGCGACCCGCCGAGTCGGCCGAGAGCAAGAGGCCCACCACCCACCGCGATAAGAGCGAGGCGGTCTGTGTCTTCACCAGCGATACCTCATGGTGGCCGAGCGTCCGCAGGCGGATCATCAGCACGACCAGCCCCAGCGTAATTACCCAGGCCAGCGCGTCGCTGCGAAAGATGGTCGCCGCGGCGGCCGCGGCCCCCGTGGCCAGGCAGAGCGAGCCGATGATGCACAGCGCCTGCCACGTGCTCAGGCCGCGCTCCAGCAGCCGGTGGTGGATGTGGCCGCGGTCGGGTGTGTCGAAACGCTGGCCCGTGAGCTTGCGCCGCAGAATCGCCAGCGCCGTGTCCAGAAGCGGAATCGTCATCACCACGGCCGGCGCGGTGATCGACAACGTGGCGGCCGTCTTCAGCGACCCTTGGATGCCCAGGATGCCGACCACGAGGCCGATCACCATGCTCCCCGAATCCCCAAGGTAAATCCGCGCCGGGGGAAGGTTATACGCCAGAAAGCCCAAGAGGGCGCCGGCAAGTGCCACCGCGGCCAGCGCCACGTGGGCATGACCGAGCGACGTGGCGATGATCGCCAGGATAGCGGCCGTGGACAGACCCACGACCGAGGCCAGGCCATCCATGCCATCCAGCAGGTTCAAAGCATTGATGCAGCCGACGAGCCACACTACGGCCAGCGGCACGCCGAGCCAGCCCAGGCCGATCTGCCGGCCAAACAACATGACGCTATCGACGGCCCGCATGTCGTCCAGCCACCAGCCGGCCAGCGCCACCGGCAGCACGGACACGATCTGCACGCGCCAGCTTGCGCCGCGAGCGCAGCTCCCAGCGGTCATCGACGCAGCCCAAGAGGCACACGAAACCGGCCGACACGCCGATCGCCCAGGCCAGCCCGCCAAAGCCCGCCGGTAGATCGGCCGAGGTCCACTGGACGCCGATCAGCGCCGCCAGCAGCGCCAGGTAGACGGCCACGCCGCCCCAGCGGGGCACGGGCTCTTTCTGCAGCTTGCGTTTGCCGTCGGGCCGGTCTACCGCCCCCAGCCTCAGGGCCAGCCAGCGTGCCAGCGGCGTCAGCGCCAGCGAAGTGGCCAGGGCGACCAGAAAGATGAGGCCGAGCGTGTTCATGCAAAGACGTTGTATCTCCGCTGCGGGCCGCGCGACGAGGCAGACGGGAAGACGAGGAGGACCGATTCCGCCGGGAGAAGTGAGGCCGCGGCGAGCCGGCGCGAGAAGCGGCAAGTAATTACCGCGGGGGGTGCGTGCGGTCAATTGCACTTGGATGCCGCCGGCAGCCGCCAAGCCACCGATGGCGGCGACGCCAGATCGTCGGAGGCAACGGTTTCGGCTCACGCAAAGGCGCAAAGCCGCAAGGGGCGGCCGATCCTGTTGCTGCTTGGCGACTTTGCGAGCGCTCTGCTGACGAACAATCATCCAGGCTAAGACAGCCACGGTCCCACGTGCGGTCCCAGCACTAGAGCGCCGATAACGAGCGAACCGACTGCCGAGATCAAGACGGCGCCCGCCGCCACGTCCTTCGCCTTGCCGGCGATGGATGAAAGGCCGGCGACGCCACGTCGGTCAGAAACTCGAATGCCGTGTTCAGCGCTTCAGCGGTCCAGACGGCCATGACGGCCAGCACCATCCAGCACCACTCCGCTGCGGACAACGGGATCGCCAAGCCGACCACCACGACCGCGACGGTCGCCATCGCGTGAATCCAGGCATTTTGCTGCGAGCGCACCATAACGCCGATCCCGCGCAGCGCATGTTTCACGCTCCGGATGCGGCCGGAGAACGTCAGTGATCTTCGGTCCGTCATGGCCAATTCTCCTCCGTGGCGTAAAATCTGCGTCAACGCACCTTCAGCTTTTGCGACACTTTGCGGGCCAGCCGGCGTAGAGACTCGCGAACCAGTTCGAGCGTGGGCTTGACCTCCGGGCGGGGAATCACGACCAGGTCCACGCCGCGCGGCAATTCGTGCTGCGAGAGGCGAAAGGCCTCGCGCAAGAGCCGCTTCCAACGATTCCGCACCACTGCCCGGCCGACCTTCCGCGACACCGACAGGCCCAGCCGCGGGTGCGGCAGGTCATTCTCGCAGCCGAAGACCAGCAGCACCTCATCGCCTGCTCGCTGCCGGCGGTCATAGGCGCGGGCAAAGTCGCGGCCGCTGCGGATGCGGTGTGCGCGGGTGAAACGGAGGCGGGGGGGCGGCTTCGTCTCTGTCGGCATCGGCTCTGTCGGCATCGACATTGTGTGTTGCGACAAGTGGCAAGGGCTTCCAGCCCGTGACGCCGTGTTCATTGCATCTCGCCGGCCTGCGCCCGCATGGCCAAGATGGCCATACGACGGCTACCATCGGAGCGTCGTCCGCGGATTGAGCGGGTTACGCTGGTCGAAGTCGCGCAGCAATCCCTTGGATTCCTCGTCCAGCGCCGGTGGCAGCACGATTTGCAGCTCGGCGATCAGGTCGCCCGGCGGCTCGTCCCTGGGGGCCACGCCCTGGCCCTTGGCCCGCAGCTTCGCGCCGCTGGACGAGCCGGCTGGGATGCGCAGCGACACCGTGCCGTGCGGCGTGGGCACATCGACCTTCGCGCCAGAGATGGCCTCGCCGAGCGTAATCGGCACCTTCACGAGCAGGTTCTTGCCCTGCCGTTGAAAGATCGCGTGCGGGGCTACGCGGATCGTGAGCAGCACGTCCCCCGGCGGGCCGCCGCCGATGCCCGGCTGGCCCTGCCCGCGGAGGCGCATCTTCTTGCCGTCTTCGATGCCCGGGGGAATCTTGATGGCCAGCGTCTCGGTCTGGCCATCCCGTTGAAGCTGCACCTGGGCCTCACCGCCACCGACCGCCGTGGTGAAGGGCACTTCCAGCTCGGCTTCGACATCGGCCCCCTGCTGCTGCGGCGTGCGGGCACGCCGGCGGCCGCGCCGCCCGGCGCCCCCTCCAGCCGCTTCGCTCGCTGCGGCGCCGCCGAACTGTTTGAACATCTCCGCGAAGCCGCCCGTGCCGCCCCCGCCCCCGCCCCCCGCGCCGCCGTAGCGCTCGCCGAAGAACTGCGACAGGTCGATATCCTCGAAGTCGCCCGTATAGTTCCAGGTGCCGCCGCCCCCGCCCCCGCCTCCGCCCCCCGGGCCGCCCCCGGCCTGCTGGAACGAGCTGCCGTAGCGGTCGAACATCTCCCGCTTCTTGGGATCGTTGAGGACGTCGAAAGCCTCCTGGACTTCCTGAAACTTCTGCTTCGCCCCTTTGTCGTTGGGGTTGAGATCGGGATGATGCTTGCGCGCCAGATCGCGATAGGCCTTCTGGATGTCCGCCTGCGAGGCGTCCCGGCCGACGCCGAGCGTATGGTAGTAGTCCTTGGCCATGCCGGGGGTCAGGGGTCAGGGGTCAGGGGTCAGGAGTCAGGGAGCGCGCCGACTTTTGATTTGAACGTCCAACATCCAACGTCCAACATCCAACATCGAACGATGTTGGCGGCCGGATGGCGAAGGCTCTACCAGTGAACCCGTCCGTGAATTCTATGGACCCCGCCGCGACAGCATCAAGGCGACCCGCGGAGCCGCTGGCGGTCATACAGTCGCCCGGCCGTTGACACTCGCAACGGAACAACTGACAACTGACCACTGACAAAGGACAAGTGACAAAGGACCACCCCATGAAAGCCGCCTTCATCCAGCAGCCCGGTCCGCCGGAGAGCATCACGTTCGGCGACTTGCCCAAGCCCTCCCCGATGGGCCGCCAGGTGCTGGTCAAGGTGAGCGCCGTGGCGGTCAATCCGATCGACACGTACATCCGTTCGGGCACCGTGAAGATGGATTTGCCGCGGCCGTTCATCGTGGGCTGCGACCTGGCCGGGGTCGTCGAGGCCGTCGGTCCGCAGGCGAAACGGTTTCGCCCTGGGCGACGCGTGTGGGGGAGCAACCAGGGTCTGATGGGCCGCCAGGGCACGTTCGCCGAGTACGCTGCCGTGGACGAGGATTGGCTCTACCCCGCGCCCGACGGCGTCGGCGACGAGCAGCTCGCGGCGGCTGCGCTGGTGGGCATCACGGCCCATCTGGGGCTCTTTCGCGACGCCAAGCTCCGCGGCGGCGAGACGCTGTTCGTCAACGGCGGCACCGGCGGCGTCGGCTCGACCGTCGTGCAAATGGCCAAGGCGGTCGGCGCACGGGCCGTCACCACGGCCGGCAGCGACGAGAAGGTCGCCGAGTGCCGGGCGATGGGGGCCGACGCGGCCATCAACTACCGCACGGCCGACGTCGATGCGGCGATCCGCGAGGCGGCCCCTGACGGCGTGAACGTCTGGTGGGAGACGCTCCGCGAGCCGAACTTCGACCGCTCGGTGGCGCTGCTGGCGCCGCGCGGCCGAATGATCATCATGGCCGGCCGCGACGCCCGCCCGCCGTTCCCCGTCGGCCCGTTCTACGTCAAGGGCTGCTCGCTCTACGGCTTCGCCATGTTCAACGCCATGCCCGACGAGCAGCGCGCGTGCGCGGAAGACATCAACCGCTGGCTATTCGAGGGCAAGCTGCGTCCCAAGATCGACCGAGTGCTGCCGCTTTCGCAGGCCGCCGCTGCCCACAAGTTGCAAGAAGAGAACACGATCGGCAAAGCCGGGACGTTGGCGGGGAAGATCGTGCTGAAACCGTAAAGTAGTCATCGTCGCTCTCGTTCCAAGGCTCCGCCTTGGAACGCACTGCTCGCGAGGCTCCGCCTCGCAGCGAGCGTGTGACGATTCGAATTGTCACTTCATGTGACGCCAGGTCACGCTAAGCGGAGCGATCAGATGCCACACGCTGTGAACCAACCCGGCGAGTTGTTGCCTGGAGAACTGTTCGAGGACTGCCGCTATCATCCTTGCCTTTGCATCGAGAGCGATTCGGCAGACGACCGAGATAGCGTCAATGGCATCTCCCTGGTGGACGGGTCGCCGTGCGGGTGCAGCATTTTTCACTGCGGCCTCCGGAAGCTGACGGTCGAGGAGGCCGTGCACTGGAAGTACCACGGCCCAAGTGATGTGGATCTCGAGCTCCAGGATCGCTGGTGGGAGCAGCAGCCGCGAATCGCATAATTGTGTGATTGCTTGGCGCGTGGAGACAGGACGGCGGCTATCCATCCGAAGAGAGACGGCGAACCAAAAGCGGTGCCCCACGATGCCAAGAGCCTCCCTTCACGACGCCTGCCGCCGCGGCGATATCGACGCCGTCCGTGCCCTGATCGCCGCCGATCCCACTGCGGTGGATGCTGACGACGAGTACGGCTGGCGGCCGATCTTTCATGCCGGGCTGTGGCGGCAGGAGCAGGTCGTGCGGCTGCTCATCGGGGCTGGGGCCGACCTGGCCGCCCACGAGGGGTACGCGTTACACTACGCTGGCGAGGTGCCGGGCAATAAGGCGATTGTCTCGCTGCTGGTGCAGTACGGCGCCTTGGACGCGCACGTGCGGCCAACGGACGATTTACAGCGGCAGTTCCTTGCGGCGGTGTTTCTAGCTGACGAAGCCCGCGCGAGGGCGCTACTGGCCAGGCACCCGCACCTGGCGACAGCGCCGGATGGGCGCGGCGATCAGCCTATCCACCATGCGGCCCGCAACGGCGATACCCAGATCGTGCGGCTGCTGATCGAGCACGGCGCGGACGTCAACGCCACGAACCCTGGCGGGCATACCGTGCTGTACTGCGCCGGCGGGCACGGGCACCTGGAAACCCTGCTGTTGCTGCTGGAGGCCCGGGCCGACTGCGAGGCGAAGTTCACGGACGAAGGAGGCACGCTGCTGGATTGGCTCGCCCAGTATCCGCACGACACGCGCTACCAGCCGATCGTCGCGGCCTTGCAGCGGCATAAGGCGCGGGGTTGACCGCCGGTGTGGCCGACTCGCTCGGCTACGGATCGCGACCACACACACGCAATCTCGCGCGCGAGGCAGAGCCTCGCGTGCAGTCCGTTCCCAGGCAGAGCCTGGGAACAAGACCCGCGAGTTGCCCACAAGGTCATTTCAGTATCCCGCGCCCTTGAGCCACGTCAGGCAGTGCGGCGGCCAGGTGGCGAAGGCCGGGTCTTTCGGCCCCAGTCCCAGCCCGTGCCGGCCCTTCTCGTAGAGGTGCAGCTCGGCCGGCACGCCCGCCTTGCGGCAGGCCAGGTAGAAGAGCACGCTGTTCTCCGGCGGCACCACGGTGTCTTCGGTCGTGTGCACCAGAAATGTGGGCGGCGTGCGGCGGGTGACTTGCTTTTCGTTGGAGAGCGATTCGACCAGCTTGGCGTCCGGCTTGTCGCCCAGCAGGTTCCGCATCGAGCCGCGGTGTGTGTGCTCGCTGGTGAAGGAGACCACCGGATAGAGCAGCACCAGAAAGTCGGGCCGGCAGCTTGCCCGGTCGATGGGGTCTTTGGCGTCGCTTCGGCCCTCATCGAAGTGGGTGCCGGCGGTCGAGGCCAAGTGCCCGCCGGCCGAGAAGCCCAGGATGCCGATCTTGCCCGGATCGACGGCGAGCTCTTTGGCCCGCGAGCGCACCGTGCGGATGGCTCGCTGAGCGTCGTCCAGCGGCGCGGGATGCCGATAAGGGCTCACGCGGTATTTCAGCACGATGCCGGCGATGCCGTGCGTGTTAAGCCAGGCGGCCACGTCGTGCCCTTCGTAACTGATGGCCAGTCCGCCGTAGCCGCCGCCAGGACACACGACGACCGCCGCACCCGTCGCCTTCTCCTTGGGCGGCAGGTAGATGCTAATCTCCGGCTTGTCGGCCGGCCCGGTCCCCTTGGCATCTGGGGTACCGCCGGGCCAGAGCAGCTCGATCTTCGGCTCAGCGGCCGGCGCGTCATCTGCCCATAACGGAATCGCATTGAGAAGCAAGGACAGGACAAGCAGAACATCGAAGCGAGTCATGGGGATGTCTCTCGGAGCGCAATGCCAGCTTACGACTCTTGACGCTTCCCGGCACCGCCTCCAAGTTATAGCTTCACCCTGTGATGAACTCCCGCACAAACTCCGTGGCAAACCGCCTCCCATGACGACCGCCGACCTCTTCGCTCAGGGCTATGCTTTCCATCGCAAGCGCACGCTCGACCTCTTGGAGCGGATCGAGAAAGAGCCGGATCCGCTCCGCGTGCTCGGCTGGCGGCCGGGGGCGGGCCGGGCGCATATCGGCTGGCAGTTGATGCACATCGGCGTCACCGAAGAACTCTTCGCCACCGAGCGGCTGGCCCCGCACAAGGCGGGGGCGTGGACACAGCTCTGGCCGCGCTTCCGAGGCGGCAGCACGCCGGACGACGACATTCCCTCGCCGCAGCTCATCCGCGAGGTGCTCTCCGGCTCGCGCGAGCACCTGTTAGCTACGCTCAAAGAGTTCGGCGACGACCGGCTCGGCGAGATCCCCGAAGCGCTCAAGCAGCGCGGCTACACGGTGCGCGACGTGCTCTATCTCATCGGCTGGCACGAGGCCCACCATCAGGGGCAGGCGCACATCACGCTGAATCTCTACAGGGCGGCCCACACGTAGGACGGATTTCAATCCGTCCGCTCATGCCGTCTCATGCCCGACGGGCCACCGACGCGCTCGGACGGATTGAAATCCGTCGTGCGGGGCCCCGTCAAGCGCGCAGCGGCCGGCCACTTGTGCCGCGCCTTGCGCCCTTTCTACAATCACCGTTGCTTCGCTCCGCAGCGGCTCTCTCGTTCACTTCGTCGTTTCAATTCGGAGGCAAGCATGGCCGTGCGATTCCACCGCCGTCGGCGCTCGTGTGAGGCAATGGTCTGGGCCGCGCTCGTCGCATGTTGGCTGGGCTGCACCGGCGAAGCGCCGCCAGATCCGGCGCCGGAACCAACCATCGAGCCCTTTGCCTTCGGGCCGCCGGGCCCCGGCACATTCGCGGGCCGACCTTCGGCGCCACAACAGCCTTCGGTCGTGCAATCGGCCGATACACCCAAACCCAAACCGGACCCCACGGAACTTCCCTGGCCGACAACGGCCATGCCCGAAGGCACGCTCCTGCTCTCGTCCTTCGAGCCCAAGGACCGTGAGCCGGGCATGCTGCTGCGGGAGATCGCCCGGCAGAGCGTGCTGCTCGTGGCTCGCGAAGACCTTGGGCAGCGGACCCGCGACGTTGCCTTGCGGGAGTTCGCCTTGAGTCGCGAGGGGACGAAGTGGCCCCTGGAGGTCCAGGTGGCCGACAACGCCGGTTGGGTCGAAATCGAGTTAATCCGGCGCGAGGGTGAAACGGCGCACGTGCTATGGAGCAAGTCGTTGCGGCTTGAGCCCGAACAGATCCTCGAGCAGGCAGCAGAAAAGATCCCTGCCGCGATCCGCAGCGAACTGGTCCCCTTGCTCAAGAAACAGGGCTTCGAGGGCAAGCCCAACCCGGTGGCCGCGACAGGCGACGCGCCCGAGAACACGGCAACCCTCCTGGGCGAAATGACGTTCACCTCACAGTTCCACGCAGTGCGTCAGGTCCACCGCGCCCTGCGGACTCAGGGTGAAACTCCCGACCGGCTTGCGGCGCTATCGAAGGCTATGCCAACCTGGGCTTGCTGACGGAGGTCGATTGGAGCGCGTCGTCCAGCGTCTTTTTCGCCCGAGCGCTGGCCTATGCGGAGCGGCTGATCGCGCGTCAACCCACTTCGCCGCGCGGCTGGTGGCGCCGCGGTTATACATGGGCCTTGCTCGGCCGGCACCATAGCGCTCTTGCCGATCTGAAGAAGGCCGGGGAGCTGGCGGCGGCCGAGACGGAACGATCGGCGGCGCAGCCCGTTTGGCTCGATCTCCTGGAGGCCTATAGCCGATATGACCGGGAAAAACTGCTGGAGGAGAGAGATGACACCAAGCAGCTAGCCCGCCTGCTGCAATTGCAGACGGTGTTGTATTACGGCAGTAGCCAATCTCGGCTGCTCGCGGCTCGGCGCGTGCTGGACGCAGCGCCGGATTGTTACCTGGCGATCAACCGTTTGACGGACGTGCCCACATTGGGCACTCGCCGCAGCGGCGCCGAGCTGGGCTTCGAGACGGCGGCCAGGCACTTGCCGGACCGGCTGAAGGCCATCGACGACTTGCCCGACGAGGCCCGCCGCGCGTTGAGCGACGAGCCCGGCGAGGACGAGCGCCTGATCGGCCCCCGAGCGGCCGCGGTCGATGCGCTGTGCGCGGCGGCGGAAGCCGACGCCGGAGAGCCAAGCTGGGCCGTGCTCGCCACGCTCGTAGACGACCTGAACTTCAAGCACGCCTCGCGCGAGATCGACTTTCTGAGCAATTGGCTGTCCGTGGACGTGGAAGAGGAGCTTAAAGAGCTTCAGCCGCTCTACGCCAAGCATTCTTTCGGCGCCTTCCTGGAGAGCGAGTCCAAGGATGCCCGCCGCGCGCGACGTGCGGCGGAGGCGTTGAAGCAATCGCTCCAGGCCCCGCACGTCTGGTTGCATCTCCACCTGCAACAAGGCCGGGCGGTGGGAGTCGCAGAGCCGGGAAGCGACTGGCGAGAATGGCGCTTCGGTCCGCTCCAGCTCCGGCACATGGACGAAACCTACGGCAATATCGTGGGCGCAGCGCCGGAGTTCCGCTACTCCACAGGGGCCCGCCAGGTTCGGCGGCTGCTGGCCATCTGTCCGCACTGGCCGATCAGTCACGTGTATGCGCTGCTTCGCGATCCCAACTACGCCAAACAGCAGGGCCGCGCGCTGGAAGATCGCTTTCCGCGCGAGCCGGCGGTCTGCCGCGCGTTGGGGCTGGCCTACCTGGCCTGGCGGCGCTACGACGACGCCGAGCGATTGCTCGATCGGGCCTTGGACCTGGAGCCCAACGAGGCGGTCTATCGCGAGTTGGGCGATCTTCACATCGCCCGCGGCAACCGGGAAAAGTGGAAAGAGCTGATGGACGACTATCTGGCCAAGACCGAGCCGCTAGGGCTGGAGCATGCCCGCGCGCGTTGCGACGTCGCCGAATGGCTGATGTCGCAGGGGCAATGGCGCGAAGCTCAACCGTATGCCGACGAGGCGGCCGAAACGTTCGCCAACTGGTGCTGGTCTGTGCCGCGCACTGCCACGAGGGGCTGAAAGACTACGAGCGCAGCGAGGCGCTCCACAAGGCCGCCGCCATGCGTTACGGCAGCACGGCCTGGTACGTCTGGTGCCGCCGGACGGGCCGAGGCAACGTCGCGGCCGCCAAGAAACTGGCGGAAAAACACGTGGACGGCCTGGGAGATGCCCCGCCGTCACAACTCATCGATCTGGGCATGTTCCACATGCTCAACGACAAGCCGGGGGACGCCTTCGAGGCCTTTCGCGATTCGCTGGCGGGCGACAAGAACCCGTTCTCCGGCCTGATGGGGGCAGCGCTGGCGGTCGAGCTGGGCCGGCTCGACGACGCCAAGCAGTTGTTGAACACGACCGCCCGGGAAGGGCACCGCATGCGGCTCGAGGGTAAGACGCGCTTCGAGAAGATCGCCGCCGCCAAGCTGCTGCTGACGCTGCTGGACCTGCCCGAGTGGAACCAGGTGCATCGCGAGCAGCTCGACACGATCCTGATCAACGCCTCGTCCTCCGGCGAGCGGTGCAATCTGGAATACTTCGTGGGGCGGTTTCTCGAGCTCAAGGGACAGGCCGACCAGGCCGCCGCCTATTATCGGCGCTGTTATCACGCCCACGACGACAAGCTCACGCGGGCCTTGGCGGCCGAGCGGCTGCGAGCGGCCAAGCTGAATCCCGACGATCCGCCGCCGCCGCCCCTCGCCCCGAAGAGAGCAGACTTCAAGAGCTTTGAGCTGGCCCGATGGACCCGCGATTTGGGGGCCCTCATCGAGATCGGCTTGGCCGACGGAACCCAGCCCATCGGCAACGAATCGATGGTGCCCGACCAGAAGTTTCAAGTCATCGCCGTGCAGTTCAGCAGTGATGGGGCGGTGCGCGACGATGACCTGCGGCGGCTGAGCGGGCTGGAGAGCTGCCAGCGACTGTGGATCCACGACGGCAACGTCACCGATGAGGGCTTGGCCCACCTGGCCGGTCTTACCGGACTACGCGAGTTGCGCCTGCGTGCCTTGGGCATCAGCGACGAGGGCCTCCGGCATCTGGCCGGATTGACCAACGTCGAGCTGATGATGTTCGAAGATATCGAGCTCTCCGGCATCGGACTGAAGCACCTGGCCGGCATGAACCGCCTGAAGGCGCTCACGATCCGTGGGCCGCTGACCGACGAAGGGTTGGCCTTGTGCGCCAATTTCCCCGCCTTGGACCTGCTGTCGCTTGATCAAACGAAGATCACCGGCGCGACGCTGGGCCAACTGAGCGGCTTGCCCCTGCGAATCTTGGGGCTGGGACGTTGCGACAACTTCACCGACGATAGCCTGGCTCACGTGGCCGCCTTGACCTCGCTGGACCAGTTCCGGCTCAGCCGCGCCGCGGCTGACCAACGGGGGTATCAAACATCTAACGACCACCAAGCTGCGAGACCTCAGCCTCGCCGCGCCGCGGCTGACCGACGCGGCCGTCGAGCACTTATCGGCGATGACCTCCGTTCGCCAGATCGAGCTTCGTGCGACCAGCGTTTCTCGCCGCGGTTACGAGCAGCTCAAGGCGGCGCTGCCCGGCAAGAACATCGAGTGGTATCCCGATCGCCTCGTGGCGCTGCACTATCTCGAGCGGGGCGCCGGCGTCTGGCTGGACGACCCCCGGGGCAAATGGCCGCTGATTCGCTCGCCCGCCGAGCTGCCGCAGCACGATTTCCGGATCATTAAGCTCGTGGTGGCCGGCAACCCGCGGATTGGCGACGAGGACGTGGAGCAGCTCCGTGACTTGCGGGGCCTCCAGGAGCTGGACCTTGGGGACACTCGCGTGAGTGACACCTCGATCGACGTGCTGACGACCTTCACGAGCGCAGACAAGATCGTGCTCCGGGGCACGAAGATCACCGCGGCGGCCGCGCAGCGCCTCCGCCAGGCGTTGCCGCGGTGCGAGGTCATTCAATAAAACGACACTAACCCGACGCGCAGCGCAAGCGAGGGAGAGGCGGAGGACGCGCCGAGTCGCGCGGGTGCCCTCCCTTGCTTGCGCTTGCGCGTCGGGCTAGTGTGTTGCCGATAGCGATTAGAACAGCCGCCCTTGCATCTCCTCGCTCCCCGCGCCGGGCATCAGCCCCAGGTGATCGTACCCCTCGGCCGTGATCTTCCGCCCACGGGGCGTGCGGACCACGAAGCCGGTCCGCAGCAGGAACGGCTCGACGTCGTCCTCCAGCGTGTCGCGGGCCACGTTCATCGTGTGGGCTACCGCCTCCACGCCCACCGGACCGCCTTGAAACCGCGTGGCGATCAGGTGCAGATAGCGGCGGTCCTGCTCATCGAGCCCTCGGGCATCGACCTTTTTCATCTCCAGCGCCTGCCGGGCCACCTCCAACGTGATCTTGCCGTGGGCCGTTTCGCTGGTCGTATACATCTGCACCCAGCGGAGGTGGTTATTGGCCACGCGGGGCGTGCCGCGGCTGCGCACGCGCGATCTCGGCCGACGACTCGCGCGTGATCTCGACCTTCAGCTTGCGGGCATTGCGGGTGACGATCTCCGTGCAGCTCGTCGTGGGTGTAGAAGTCCAAGTGCTCGCGCAGGAGAAAGCGGTCCCGCAGCGGCGGCGAGAGCATGCCGGCCCGCGTCGTGGCCCCGATCAACGTAAAGGGCTTGAGCGGCATGTTGATCGTTCGCGCGTTGACCCCCTCGCCGAGCGTGAAGTCGATGCGGAAGTCTTCCATCGCCGGGTAGAGGAACTCCTCGACCGCCTTGGGCAGGCGATGGATCTCGTCGATGAACAGCACCGAGTTCTCTTCCGCGTTGGAGAGATAGGGCATCAGGTCGCGCGGTGCCAAGAGACCGGCGCCGCTGGCGATCTGGATCGGCACGCCCAGCTCGCGAGGAATGACCGTGGCGAAGGTGGTCTTGCCCAGCCCCGGCGGGCCGTCGAAGAGGATATGCCCCAATGTATTGCCGAGCTTCTTGCTGGCGTTGAGCGCGATCTCCAGCCGGGCGGCGACTTCGCGCTGGCCGACCATGTCGCGCATCCGCTGCGGCCGAAGCTGCCGGTCTTCGTCCTCCGGAACGGCGGCGGCGGTGTGCAGGATCGGCTCGCGGGACATGGCGGCGGCGGATGCGAACGGCCTATCGATTGCCGGGGAGTATAGCAGAGGCGTGGCAACCCACGGAGAGCGCTCGGCACGGAGCAATTTCACCGCTATTTCCGTCGTCGCCAGAAACCTGGCCTGCGGCTGGCGTGCGCGACGGCCACGACGAGTATCTCGTGCGAGAGGATCTCGAAGACCACAACGTACGGAAATCGCTTGACCCTCGCTCGTCGGAACTGCCGACGCGTCGAAAGACCTTCGTAGCGAGGAAAGCGCTCCGGATGGTCGCTCAGGGCGGTCATGGTATCAACGACGGATCGATAGAATTCGGCGCCCAGCCCCGGACGCGATCGCTGGTAATACCGGATCGCTTGCCTTAACTCCTTTTCGGCCTCTCGAATCAGACGTGGCCGCATCAGGAGGCCTCTTGCTCAAACTCTTGCTGTAAGCGGCCGGCAACCACCTCCCAATCATCGGCCGTCGTCTGGCCGGCTTCGTAGGCTTGCACCCGTCGCTCGAGTTCATCGGCTAACTCGGGGTCATCCTCACTTAGCCCTTCTGACCCTTTGAGGGTCTGCAAGAGCTGGAACGCCAAATCTGCTCGTGTGTTGTCCGGCAGCGAGAATGCCGCATCGAAAATCTGAGCCTGTTCCATCGGTTGCGTCCTCCCCAAGTTGATTCCGGATTGTGGCCATATTGTACTATATGGACCAAAGCCGCGAAATTCCGCCAACCGATAGCTGAGACAGGCGATACCCGATTCACGCTAAAAGGCCCCCGCAGGATTGCCCATCTCCGGGATGGAAAATGACACGGACGTCAGTCATGAAGACTTCGGGTCGGCGCTGGCTGTGTTTGTGGGTGAGCACGCTGGTAACGGTCCCTCTAGGTTGCGCGGCGGTTGGTCCTGAGCAGAGCACTACGGCGCCGGCGAGCGCGGCGGACACAACGGAGTGTCTGGCACCATCCGTTCCCACCGCGCCCGTCCTTCAGGTTTGCCTCAACGAACCGACCGGCATAGACGGCCCGCCAATTTGCCCTGACGGGCACGAGCTGCCATTCGCCGGCCACGACGAGCTCTCGCCGGACGCGCTGGTGCAAGAGGTCCTGGCCCGCAATCCGTCGCTGGCCGAGATGGCCGCCGCCTGGCAGGCCGCGTCCAGCCGCTATGCCCAGGTGACTTCGCTCGACGACCCCATGTTCGGGGCAACGCTCGGGCCGGCTTCCATCGGCTCCCGCGACGTGGACTTCGGCTATCGCGTGGAGCTTTCGCAGAAGCTGCCCTTCCCGGGCAAGCGCGGCCTCCGAGGGCAACAAGCCCTGGGCGAATCCGCCGCGGCGGGAAACGAATGGGACGACATGCGGCTGCGACTCATCGAGGCCGCCCAGGACGCCTTCTATGACTACTTCCTCTCGGACCGCGCCCTGGAGGTGAACGCCGAGAACCTGCGTCGGCTGCAAGAGGCCAAGGCGAACGCCGAGGCCCGTTACCGCAACAACCTGGCCCCTCAGCAGGACGTGCTGCAGGTGGACGTCGAACTGGCCCGACAGCGGGAACGGGACCTCTTGCTCGGCCGTCGGCGCCTGGTGGCCGTGGCCCGCATCAACACGCTGCTGCACTTGCCGCCCGATGCTCCGCTGCCGCCGGCGCCCGGGCAGATCCGGCTCGGCGAGCCTTTGGCTGCGGTGCAAGACCTTCGCGCGGTGGCGGTAGCGAGCCGTCCCGACCTGCAAGCGATGGCCAATCGCCTGGCGGCGGACCAGGCGGCGCTGGAGCTGGCGCAGCGGGAGTTCTATCCGGACTTCGAGGTAATGGCCGCCTACGACGCATTTTGGCAACCCGAAGAGAAAGACCTGCGGCCGCAAGTCGGCCTGCGGGTCAACGTGCCACTCCAAGTGGCACGGCGGCGGGCGGCCGTCTCCGAGGTGCACGCCCGGCTCGCGCAGCGGAGCGCACAATTGGCCCGGCTGACCGATCAGGTCAACTTCCAGGTGCACGAGGCGTATGAGCAAGTCCGCGAGAGCGAGCAGGTCGTCCGCTTGTATGAGACCACGATTGCCCGCGCGGCCGAGCCCAACGTGAAGGAAGCGCTGGCCGCCTATACGACCGGCAAGACGCCGCTGGTGAGCCTCGTGGAAGCGCAGCGCAACCTGATCGCGCTGCGAGATCGGTACTTCGAGTCGCTGGCAGACTACTATCGCCGCCGAGCCACGCTGGAACGCGTCGTCGGACGAGGCGTGGGCGCTTCGTCCTTCTACCCTGCGCAACCGCGCGTAGGCAACGCGTGTCCCGCATTGGAAATTGGAGCAACCAGGTCGGCCTCATTCGCGTCGCTCAAGCCACTGGCGAGCTGCACGGACCTCGACCTTCGGCTGGACGTGCTGGCGCGGCAAAAGGGTCGGCCAATAGGCGAACACCGGCCGCACCTCGGCCCGGCCGCTGGCGTAGCCGGCCAGGCCGGCGGGGCCGCTGGTGGCCAGCGGCGCCAGCTCGCGCGTGAAGCGCTCTACTGCCCCACGCTCCTGGGCGTGGACAGTGATCCGCAGCACCACTTCCCCCAGATCGGGCGGAGGGACGGCTTGCCCCGGCACGCCTTCACCGGCGCCCAGATACTCCACGTGGACGCGCTCGAGCTTTTGCTCGGCCAGCCGGGCCAGCACAATCTCGGCGCAGCGCTTCGCTTTGGCCAGACAGTCTCGGCCGTCAACCAGCATCTGCCCGCTGGCAGTGAAGCCGTCCCGATAGGCCAAGGAGACTTTGAGCCGCTCGGGCGCCGGCCCGCCACGAGCACCGCTCACCGCTACGCGGTCGGGGCCGATCTCGGTCACGTTGACCCCCGTGAAATCCACATCCACGTCCGGCGTGAGGTAGTGCCGCGGGTCGCCGATTTCGTAGACGAGCTGCTCGCCAACCGTCAGGCGGTTGACGACGCCTCCCGTGCTCCGGCGGCTTGGTGATGACGCAGCTTCCGTCGTCGGCCAACTCGGCGATCGGATAGCCGACGTCGGCCAGCTCGACCTCGGGCCAATGCGTGTAAAAGCCGCCGGTCACCTGGGCGCCGCATTCGATCAGGTGCCCGGCCACGCTGGCGCCGGCCAGGCGGTCCAGATCGTCCCACTTCCAGCCGAGCTCGTGGACGGCCGGCCCGACCGTCAGCGAGGCATCGGCCACGCGGCCGGTAATGACGATGCGCGCACCGCCGGCGAGCGCCTCGGCGATCGGCAGCCCGCCCAAGTACGCGTTGGCGCTGACGATCTCGCGTTGAAGCTGAGACTAGCGGCTCGCGCGGTATCGAGATTCTCCAACGGGCAGCCGGCCGCTTGCAGCTCCGGCAGCCGCGGCAGCAGGTCGTCGCCCGTCACGACGCCGATGGGCGAGATCCGGCAGGCCAGCTCTCGGCGAGGATCCTTGCTGCGGCCGCGGCGCACGCCGGCGGATTCACCCCGCCGCCGTTGGTCACGACCTTGAGTCGCGGCTGGTTTTTCAGGGCGGGCGCGAGGCTTGCGCAGCACGGTCGAGAAAGTCGGCCGCGTAGCCGGCCTGCGGGTCTTTCTCGCGCAGGCGGGCCAGGATCGACATCGTCAGCTCGGCCAGGTACTCCAGCGTGAGGTAATCGACCTCCGCCGCCTCCACCAGCCGCCGCGGCGCGTCGAGATTGTCCCCGAGAAAACCGGCCCCGTTGGCGATGCGTAGCATAGGGCGTCCAGTGAGGTTTCACACAGAATTGTATCTTGCCTCGTCCTCGTCGTCGTCCTCGTCCTCGTACTCGAAAACGGCGTCAAATATCGAGGACGACGACGAGGACGAGGACGAGGACGAGCAGCAACGACACTAGACCGGCCGGTGGCAGCGCTTTTCACCCCTGCCCGCAGGGCGTACACTCATAGGATACAGCTCTTCGGCGGATTGTCCTTTCCTTGTCTGCCGTTGGCCCGCCGGGCCGCGGCTCATCCGCGCCATCGAGCGCGTAAGGACCCCTATGAGGGCTACAGATCGGTGGAGCGGGCGCGGGTGCTGGGGGTTCTACCTTCTCGCGCTGTCCCTTCTGGCCCTGCCGGGCTGCCAGGGCTGCGGCAGCGACAGCAAGACGCTCACCAAGAGCGAGCTGGATGAAAAGCTCGCCGAGGAAAAGAAGAAAAAGAAGGAAGAGGAGAAGGAGCCGTTCGAGTGGGGTCGCGTCTATTCGCTGCCCAACGATATGGAGCGATACGACACGCGCTTCAAGCCGGGCCACTGGACCGAGTTCACCGCCGAGCTGTGGGCCAACCACGACAGCTTCTCGGGCGACCTGGTCACCGACCCGTTCAAAATCACCGCACCCTGGGTGACCGAACGACGCGAAAGCCCTCAGGTCGTCCCCTATCGCCTGGGCACGTCCAGGCCGGCGCTCCTGCCCAAGCAGCAGAAGAAGCACCTGGGCCTGGTGCTGTTCGTGCCGCCGGGCGAGGGGGGCGGGCAGCTCCATTTCCGGCTGACGCCGCGCGGCAGCAGCCGCAGCATCAAGGAGCAGCTCCAGCCCGTGGCGCGCCTTAAATCGTGGTGCTTCAATTTCCTGGTGTTGGCCGCTAACCCCACGGATTACCAGCAGTTGCTGGGGGCGCAGGGATCCAAGAAGGGGCTGGACTCGTTCCGGCCCGGCGGCAGCGATGAACTAGGGCACCCTTACTATCACCTGCGGATTCCCAAGCTCGATCGCTACGTGCCGATCTCCGAAAACGCGCTGGCGTGGACGAGCACGGCCTATGTGCTGTGGGATGGCATCGATCCCGCGCTGCTCACCGAAGATCAACAGCGGGCGATGGTCGATTGGCTGCATTGGGGCGGGCAGCTCATCATCAGCGGCCCCGATTCGCTCGACTTGCTGAAGGACAGCTTTCTCTCCCCCTACCTCCCCGCCGTGGCGGAGGACGACATCCCGCTCTCCAAGGACGACCTCAAGACTTTCGCCGAAGACTGGACGAGCCAGCCGTGGATCGCCACCGACCAGGAGCGTGAACGGGCGAAGGCCAAAGGCCCCAAGGCCAAGACAGAGCTCGGCAAGCCCCGGCCGCTGACGATTGTGCAGTCCTGGTCCGGCAAGAAACTGGCGCCCATCCAGGATGCCAGCGTGGAGGTGCTGGCCAAGAGCGACCGCCCCGACGGGGCGCCGCTGGTGCTCGACCGCCGCGTAGGGTTGGGCCGCGTGGCGCTGACGGCGTTTCGCCTGGGCCAGAAAGAGCTGCGGCTGAGCGCCTGGCCGAGCTTCGACGCCTTTCTCAACGGCTGCTTGCTGCGGCGGCCGCCACGCGAGTTTGTGCCGCGAGACTTCAGCGGCGTAGCGGCCGTGTGGCGCGAGATGCCCAGCAGGTCTTCCGCCGAGGGGAGAATGCCGATGCCGCGATCAATAGCCGGGTTCGCGACGGCATGCGGGCCGAGCTGGCCAGCCGCGTGCGGTACTTCACCCGCGACGCCAACCTGAAAGACGCTACCATCAAGTCGTTCACCGATGCCGAAGGCTTGCCCGAGGAGCGATGGCTGGACAGCGCCAGTCCGGGCGACCCCAAGGGCTTTGTGATCGACGACCGCGAGCGGACCGACATGGAGTTCAACCGCTTCGCCGACCCCCGCATGTCGGGCGACGAGGATGAGCTGACCAGACCGCAGTCCTTCAGCTTTGGTGCCGGCGTCGCCGGCTGGAGCGACTTCAACCATCCGGGTCAGCTCGTCCGCCATGCGCTGGCCGACGCCGCCGGCATCGTGATCCCCCGGGCCAACAAGGTGGTCGTGATGCTGGCCATCTATCTGGCCATCCTCGTGCCGCTCAACTTCCTGGTCTTCCGGCTGATCGGCCGCGTGGAGTGGGCCTGGATCGCGGCGCCAATCATCACCATCGCCTGCACCGTGGCGGTGATCCACTATGCGGGGTTGAACGTGGGCTTTGCCCGCTCACGGACCGAAATCGCCGTGGTCGAAATCCAGGGCGAGCATCCCCGGGCACACGTCACGCGCTATACCGGCGTCTACACCTCGCTGGCCACATCCTACGACGTGGAGTTCGACAACCCCAGCTCGGTCATTCAACCTTACGCGGCCCACAGCCGGAAGGAATTGAACGACCCTAATCTCTTCATGCGCGACAGCAGCACCGTGCAGTCCGCGCGCGACGACAAGCAGATCACGCTGACGGGCTTCGACGTCACTTCGAATTCCACCGGCATGCTGCACGCCGAGCACATGCTCGACCTGGGCGGCGGCATCGCCGCGCGGCAGGTGAAGGGAGAGAAGAACGACACCTACGAATTGGTGAACCGCACGAAACTGAACCTCAAGGGCGCTGCCGTGCTGAACCGCAAGGGCGGGGGGTGGCTCGGCGATCTGGGCTCGGGGGCCACCAGGACGGTGACGCTCTCCTCGCGGGCACCCTCCGGCATGGCTGACGCCGCGACGGCCGCCAGTGGCGACTGGTTCGCCGAGCGCGAGCAAGACTCGATCACCGCCCGCGCCCGGCGCGACGAAGTGCTCAAAGCCCGCTTGCTGGTGCGGCTGGCCGAAAACCCCGACACGTTGGCCGATGGTGAGCTGCGTCTGGTGGCCTGGACCCCCGACGAGCTGCCTGGAATGGAGATCAGCCCGCGCGCCTCGCAGTCCCGTTACGCCAACGTGGTCGTGGCCCACCTGCGGTACGATGGTCCGCTCAAGCACGGCAATTGGACGCTGGGCTATCGCAACGACGACCTTCGCTCGCGGGAAGAGGAGATCAGCAAGCGAGGATCGCAATTCGAGGACCTCGAAATGCCGCGGGCCGACCTGGATGGCGATGGCGTCTCGGATGTTCCGCTGAATCCGGCCGACATCCCCGCGGCCGCTCGCAGGTTCATCCAGCGCTACGACCCCACCCGCGACGGCGCGGTAGATGCCGCCGAGTGGCCCGTTGACGCGCTCGTCCCGCTGGGGGACGTAGACGCGGACGGCAACAATAAGGTCACCGCCGCCGAGCTGGAGGCCTACTTGCGCAAAGAGTACGAAAGTCTGCCGGAGTAGCTGGCCAGTCAGGTTCCCGCTGGGACAAGCCCAGCCAACGTCATGCCTCGGTTTCACACGTCCACGCTTTCCCGCGTCTATGATCGAGCTGCAGCAGTTCACGAAGGTGTACGGCGACCTGGTGGCCGTGAAGGCGCTCAACCTGCGGATCGAAGCCGGCCAACTTTTCGGCTTCATCGGCCCCAACGGCGCAGGCAAGAGCACCACCATCCGCTTCCTGGCCACGCTGCTCAAGGCCACGTCCGGCGAGGCCATCGTCAACGGCCACAGCGTCACGCGCGACCCGCTGGCCGTCCGCCGTAGCATCGGCTACATGCCCGACGCCTTCGGCGTCTACGACGGCATGCGCGTCTGGGAGTTCCTCGACTTCTTCGCCGTCGCCTACCGTATCGGCAAGGGCAAGCGCAAGGCCGTAATCAACGACGTGCTGGAGCTGCTGGACCTGACCCACAAGCGCGACGACTTCGTCAACGGCCTCTCGCGCGGCATGAAGCAACGGCTCTGCCTGGCCAAGACGCTGGTGCACGACCCGCCGGTGCTGATCTTGGACGAGCCCAGTAGCGGCCTGGACCCGCGGGCCCGCCTGGAGTTCAAGGCGCTCCTCAAGGAGCTGCGCCGCATGGGCAAGACGATCATCATCTCCAGCCACATCCTTTCGGAGCTGGCCGACACCTGCACGTCGATCGGCATCATCGAGCGGGGCGAGCTGTTGATGCACGGGCCGATCGACGAGGTCTACCGCCGCATCCGCCGCAACCGCCACGTGGAAATCCGCTTCAGCGGCGAGAACGGCAAGATGGAGGTGGCCCTGTCGATCATCCGCAGCATGCCCGAAACGCTCGACGTGCAAGTCGTGGGCAACCGCGTGAGCCTGGAGATGGAGGCGGACGATGTGAAGCTGGCCGAGCTGATGGACCGCTTGGTCGGCGAAAAAGTCGGCATGCACTCGTTCGCGGACAAAGACCCGACGCTGGAGGATGTGTTTATGATGGTGACAAAAGGGCTGGTCGTGTGAGCCCTCTCGTCCTCGTCGTCGTCCTCGTCCTCGACTATATGGACGACGCGGATCGAGGACGAGGACGATTACGCCAACCAGGGCGTGGAGTGAATCATATGGCAAAAACCAAGAGTCGATCCGGCGCGGCCCATGACGCTCGCTCAGCGGCGGGCCTTCATGAAACTTCCCCTGACGGAACGGCGGCGCCGTCTGGAAGCCCAGGCGAAGCGCATGGTCAAGCACTACCAAGCCAAGGCGCAAGTAGCCGAACGCGCGGCGTGGCAAGGAGGAGACATCGTTGACGCCTAGGACCGGCCCGAAACGTGGAGAGATTTGGCTCGTGAATTTCGATCCGACGGTCGGAACGGAGATTCGCAAGACTAGGCCGGCCGTGGTCATCAGCTCCGATGCAGTAGGAAGTTTGCCGATCAAACTCGTTGCTCCGATCACCGATTGGAAACCACGCTTTGCCCCGAATATCTGGCACGTTCGTGTCGCTGCCACTGCGGAGAACGGCCTGACAAAGACATCTGCTATCGACGTTTTGCAGATCCGAGGCATGGACATCCAGCGATTCGTCAGGCGTTTGGGAATCCTCGGCGATGAGGAATTGGAAAGCGTCGTTCTAGCCACAACGGCGGTAATTGAGAATCCATGAAGTAAGCCTGAATCGCCATGTCGCTACGCAGCATGACCTGCCGTTTCGCCTTTGTTGCCTGCGCAGTCTTAGGCGTAGCTTGCGCGAACGTGATTGGGACCGAAGGGTTTTGGTGGAAGACCGGCGCGTCGCAGTGGGAAGTGTGGAGGAAGTACGATGAGGACGCGGCAGACTACAATGCGAAGCCCGAAGAGTTTCGCAAAGCAACGTACTTCTTTGACTACACGGACGTAAAGCAGTCTCGTGTGCACGGTTGGCCCTTCCCGTGTTTATGGTGCGATGTGATGACGACCCAAAGTCGGTTCCTGGGCTTAAGAGTGCGGGCAACTCCGTGGCTTTTTGACGGCGCGCCTGTATTTGAGGTTCGAGTGTGGCCGTTGCTAGCCGACATCTCGGTCGCGATTCTAATCGTGGCTGCAACCTGCTGGGCCGCGAGCTCTTATCTGCGGAAGGGAAAAGCGCAAGTGCAGTTCATCGTCAGTTCCCTGCTTGGAATAGTGCTCGCGGTTGTGCTCACTCTGTGGATATGGTTGCCGCGCGAGCGATTCGAGCATGACGACGCCAAGCTTTTTCATTATTTCGGTGCCGCTAAGGAATGGATGGCGTGGCTTGGTTGGCACTTTGCTATTGTCACCACGTTCGTCGGATTGACCTGCATGATCTTGGCGGCCTTGCATGTCGTTATGTCGATATTCTCCAGACCACGCAAAATGGACGCGGACCTGGCGTCTTCGGAAGTCGCCGTCTAGCAGCCGACATGTACTTACTCGACAACCCCGTCCTCCAGCGCGAGCTGCTCGTGAACCTGCGGATGGTCCGGGCGTTCGTGCTGCTGTTCCTTTACCTTGCCCTGCTTGGGCCTGTGGTCTATTTCGCCTGGCCGCACGATCAGAAGATCGATACCCGCAACCCGCAGGCGGCCATCCGGCTGGTGAACCTGTTCTTCCTCGGGCAGTACATGCTGGCCTCGCTGATGGCCCCGAGCTTCGCCGCCGGCGACCATCACGGGCGAGAAGGAGCGCAAGACCTACGAGATGCTGCTGGCCAGCCCGCTGCGGCCCGGGGCCGATCGTGCTGGGCAAGCTGCTGGCCTCGCTCACGCACCTGGCGCTATCTGATCTTCTCGTCGCTGCCGATCGTGATGCTCTGCCTGCCGCTGGGGGGCGTGTCGTTCTATGAAGTGCTGGCGGTGTACTTCGCGCTGATCCTCTCGGTGGTCACGTTCGGCATGATCAGCGTGGCGTGCAGCAGCTATTTCCAGCGCACGGCGGCCGTCGCTGGTCGTGTCGTACCTGCTCATCCTGCCGCTGGCCCTGCTCGGGCGTGCTCTTCTGGCAAGGGCTTTCCGATCGGCGCTTCGCCCAGGTGCGGCTGTTGGCCACGGTGACGTTCTTGCCAGTTGTCTGCCTGGTGATCATGGTTCGCCCTGCTGGTCATCACCAGCGCCCGGCTGCTGCACCCGCCCGACGTCGGCAGCGAAGGCAAGGAAGTGGTCGAAGAAGAGCACGAAGTGCAGCACGCCGTCGGCCTGGTGATCCGCCGCGACCAGTTTCCGGATAAGCTCTTCGCCCCGCCCAAGCGCGACGACCTGCTGGACGACGACGCCAATCCCGTCTACGACAAGGAAATGCGCAGCGAAATCTTCAGCCAGGGCACGCTGATGCTGCGCCTGGTGATCCAGGTGAGCATGCTCCTGGCCATCCCGCTGATGGCCGGCTGCCTGTACATCTGGCCGCAGTACGCCCCGTGGTACATCGGCTACGTCGTGCTGTTCAACATGCTCGTCGGCCCGGTGTTCTCGGCCGGCAGCGTGACCAGCGAGCGCGAGCGGCAGACGCTCGAGCTGCTGCTGACGACGCTGATCACGCCGGGGCAAATCCTGTGGGGCAAGCTGATCGCCGGCCTGCGCGTCTCGAGCGTGCTGACGAGCTTTTTGCTCTGGCCGCTGGCGCTGGCCTGCGTGATGGTCTCCGTCTATTGGAAGAACCTGCTGACGATTGCGGGCCTACCTGGCGTGATCGGCATCACCTGCGTGACGACGGCCATCTGGCCCTGTTCTGCTCGGTGCTGTTCCGCCGGACGTCAGTCAGCCTGATGACGGCCTACTTCATCATCATGGTGCTCTTCGTGGCGCCGCTGGGGGCCACGCGGTTCGTCGACGCGTTTTTCGTCGGCCAGCAGGCCCAACAGGTCGTGCAACAGTTGGCGTTCATCAGCCCGATCTCGGTGTGCTTCAACCTGCCGCTGAACGTCGATCGCCACGGCGTCGATCCGATCGCGGGCAACTGGCTGCTGCTGGCCTATTTCGTGGTCTTCTACGGGGCGATGAACTGCTTCTTGATCGCCACGATGAGCTGGCTGTTCCGCATTCGCTGGCGCGTGATGTACTAAATTGCTAAATTGCAACACTAGCCCGACGCGCAAGCGCAAGCGACGGAGGTGCAAGATCGACGGCGATGCTCCCTCGCTTGCGCGTCGGGCCAGTGTGCTTGGCGCACCACTGCAACTGCTGCCGTGGCAGCGGGCGATGTGCGATGGCTTGCGGCGGCACGAGCCGCGGGCCTGGGCGCATTTCGCCTCGCCGGCCGGGCGCGAGAAGCTGGCCGGCGCCGCCCGGCTGGAATTGCTCCAGACGGCCTACCGAATCGATCGCGCGAGCTGGCCGGAGTGGTACGCCGCGGCGGAGCAGACGGCGGCCGCACTGGGTTTGAACGTGCCCGTTGCGCTTTACCAGGCGCAGGCGTCCCGCGGGCTGGGCGCGGCGCCGGCCGCGATCCTCGAGGAGGCTCACCTGGTGTTGCACGGCCAGCCGGCCACCCGATTGGCCGACGGTCAGTTCCGTGCGCTCTTGGCGCACGCTTTGAGCCACGTGCTGCTGTGGCGAGCCGACGGCGACTTGCTGCCGGCCGAGCAGGCGTTGAATTCGCTGACCGCGCAGCCGGACGCGTCGCAATCGTACCGTTTGAGTGCCCGCCGCTTTGCGCTGATGACCAAGGTGGTGTGCGACCGTGGCTCACTTGGCGTGGCCGGCGATCCGTCGGTGGTCATCGCCTTGCTGGCCCGGCTGGAGGCGGAGCAGGCAGGCCGCGATGCCGGCGCCCAGGAAGCGCTGACGGCAACCCGGCGAGTTTTCTCCTGCGGGCAGAAGAGATGTTTCGCGCGGCCGGCCCTGGCCCCAGCGGTGCCGGCACGGACGGTTCCCCGCAGCATTATCTGCGGGCCTGGGCCTTTCACCTCTGGGCGACCCAAGGCAGCGCATCCGATGAGCTGGTCCAGCGGGCAATTGCCGGCACGCCGACGCTCCACGACCTGGACGCGCTCGATCGGCAGTCTATTGCCCAGACCACTCGCCGGCTGCTGAGCGTGTTGCTGGCGCGGCCGGAGCTGCAGACGGCCGGGGTGCTCGATCAGGCCCGGCTGTACTTTGCCGACTTTCGGCCGCCGGAGCACAATTACGAAGACGTGACGCTGGCCGACGAGCTGCGCAGCGTCGACACCGGCCTGCGAGACTATTACTGCTTCGTGCTCTTGGACTTTGTCACCGCCGACCCGGAAATCCGCAGCGAAGCCCTGCGGGCCGCGATGCAACTGGCCGCCCGGCTGGGACTCAAGGACCGCTTCAGCGAGCTGGCGCAGGACGAGCTGGGCGTGCGGAAGAAGCAGCTCGAGAAGCTCGAGCAAGAAGCGCCGCCGAAGGCGTGAGGCAACCCGGTCACCCCTTTGTCACCCTGAGCAAAGCGAAGGGTCTCAGCGGTGCCGCGTGAGATCCTTCGCTGCGCTCAGAATGACGGGCGCGGTCACGATGGGGATACTGCCGGCAGGAGGGCCACTCCGGCCATCTCGATCCGGCCAGCGAACTCGGCCTGTAGCTCGTCGCAGGCGGCTCGCGCCTCGGCCAGCGACAGCTTCTGCTCGCGCCGCCGTGTTGCAAGGATCGGCACGGCCAATCGCGCCGCACGTCCGAGCTGGTCGCCGTCGCTGGCATCGAGCAGATAACAGGACGTTCGGGCTTGTTTGGGGCGATGGGTCTTGGCTGGTGAACCAGCGTGCGACGAGCAGGTTTCGCGCGAGGTCGCGGTCCTCACGGAACGACGCTTCGCCGCCACAGAAGATCATGCCCACGGCGGGCCACTGTTTCAGGCGACGCATCTCGGACGTCGGATTCTGTCTGGGGCCTTCGGCGAAGATCAGCACCCCTTGCTCGCTCGCCTGCCGGCAGAGATTGTCGCCCGGCGACCGGGCGATCATTACGGCACCCAATTCACGCCAGGCGGCGAGATCGTCGGCATTCGGCCCCTTGACCAGATCGCGATGGATCGCACGCGGCAGCCAGCCTTTGCCGGCCAGCCTGAACCGCCGCCCGGCCGCTCCCAACGCACGAATCCCCAGGGTGCGCTGGGCCTCGGCGATCACACGGCCTCCATCGCGAGCTTCGACGCGCACGTTGTAGAGATAGGGCGCACCGGGCACCCAATAGCACGGATCGGGCACGATCGCTCGGGCCAAGAGCGACTCCCCCGGCCCCTGATCAACGAGCCGCACCGTGGCCGGCAGCGTGCGCGCCAAGTGATTGAACGGCCCGCGAATCGTGCCGCCCAGGCTTAACGCCCGCAGGTCTACCTCGTCGCTGGCCGACCAGCGAACGTACACGTGCGCCGCGGCCGGATCGACCGCGCCGTAAAACACGTCGAGGTGAGCGGGCAGCAGCACGGGCATCGGTCCTCCCCTGCCAAAACATTTCGGAACGCTAATAATCGCTAATAGGCGCTAATCTGTTAGATGCCTATGACAGTTCCTGCGACAGCGGCTTCCTCACAATATCAGCGCATTAGCGCATTTTAGCGCCTATTAGCGTTCCTCCCCTTCGTGACAGCACGGCCGCGATGGTCATTCATGGGTGTCTATCAGTGCAGCCGCGTGTTTCTCCAGGGCCTGCCGCAAATACGTACCCGTTGCCGAAGCCTCGCACGCGGCCACTTCTTCCGGGGTGCCTTGTGCGACGATTTGCCCTCCCTCGTCGGCGGCGCCCGGCCCCAGATCGATGATATAGTCGGCGGCCTGCATGAGCTGCAGGTTGTGCTCGACCACGACCAGCGAATGCCCGTGGTCAAGCAGGGCGTCGAAGCAGTCCAGCAGTTTCACGATGTCGGAAAAGTGCAGCCCCGTGGTCGGCTCATCGAGCAGGAACAGCGTGCGGTTGCGGCCCGCTGCGGCCAGGTGGCCGGCCAGCTTGAGCCGCTGGGCCTCGCCGCCGCTGAGCGTATTGGCCGGCTGGCCGAGCCGCAGGTAATCGAGCCCCACGTCGATCAGCCGCTGCAGGCCGATCTGCGCCTTGCGCTGGCCGCGGAAGAAGGCGAACGCCTCGCGGACCGTCATCTCCAGTACCTGGGCGATGTTGCGGCCGCGGTAGAGGACATCGAGCACTTCGCGGCGGTAGCGCGTGCCGTGGCACTCCGGGCATTTCATATACACATCGGCCAGGAACTGCATGTCGATCTCGATCTGCCCTTCGCCGTGGCAGGCCTCGCAGCGGCCGCCGGCGGCGTTGAAGCTGAAGTAGCCGGCCGGGTAGTTGCGAGTCCGGGCGTCCACCGTCTCCGCGAAGGCCGTGCGGATGGCGTCGAAGGCCTTCACGTAGGTCACCGGATTGCTGCGGGCCGAGCGTGCAGCGGGCTTTGATCGACCAGCACCACGTCGTTGATCTGGCCGTCACCGAAGACGTCGTCGTACTCCAGCGGCCGGCCGGCACTCTTGCCCAGCCGCCGAGCCAGCGCCCCGTACAGCGTGTCTTGCACCAGCGTGCTTTTACCCGATCCGCTGACACCCGTGACGACGCACAGCAGGGCGAGCGGGAAATCGACCGTGAGGTTCTTGAGGTTCCGGCCGCGCGCCGGTCAGCCGAATGCGGCCGCGCGGCTCGCGGCGGCGCGACGGCACGTGCTGCGTGCGCCGGCCCGCCAAGTAATCGCCCGTGATGCTGCTGGTGCAGGCCTCCATTTCGGCCGGCGTTCCTTGGAACACGACGCGGCCACCATTCTGGCCGGCACCGGGGCCGATCTCGATCGCCTGATCGGCGGTGCGCAGGAACGCTTCGTCGTGCTCGACCACGACGACGGTATTCCCGCGGTCGCGCAGGCGGGTCACGGCTGTGATCAACCCCTCGGTGTCTCGCGGATGAAGCCCTTGCGACGGCTCATCCAGCACGTACAGCATGTTCACGAGGCTGGTCCCCAGCGCGGAGGTGAGGGCCACGCGATGGGCTTCGCCACCGCTGAGCGTGCGCAGCGGCCGGTCGAGAGCGAGGTAATCCAGTCCCACGGCCCGCAAGTAGCCAAGCCGGGCGATGACTTCCTCAAGCATGATGCGGCCCACGTCGCGCTCCCAGTCGCTGAGCGTCAGCGAACGAAAGAACTCGACGGCGTCCTTGACCTTGAGGGCGGAAACCTCGGCGATATTCAGTCCGCCGACGCGCGTGGCCAGCGCCTCGGGCCGCAGCCGCCGCCCGCCGCAGGCCTGGCACGTGCGATAGCTTCGCCAGCGGCTGAGGAACACGCGGATCGGCATCTTGTATTTCTTCCGCTCCAGCCAGGCGAAGAAGCCGCGCAGGCCGCCGAAGTTGCGCTCCGGAACACCCTCCGCGATCAGGCCCCGCGAGCGTTCGTCCAGTTGCGAAAAGGGAATGTCCACCGGAATTCCGTAGTCGCCGGCCAGGGCCAGCAGCTCTTCGAGCTCATGGGCATACGATGGCGTGTTCCAGGGGGCGATGGCCCCGTCGCGGATCGACTTGCCCGGCTGGGGAACGACGAGGTCGATATCGACCTCCAGGGTGTCGCCAAACCCTTCGCAGGCCGGGCAGGCACCCAGCGGATTGTTGAAGCTGAAGAGCCGCGGCTCGGGAGCCAGGTAGGTCAGGTCGCAGGTTTCACAGCGGAGGTTGGTGCTCCATTGGACCAGCCGCCAGGGCTCGCTATCGAGAAGCACTTCAATGCCAAGCGCGGCCAATGCATCGTCTTCTGTCGAACCAAGGACGGCACCATTGGACGCTCCGATGAACGCCGCACAGCGTCCTTCGCCCTTCGCGAACGCCGTTTCCATCGAGTCGGCCAGCCGCTGGGCGGTGACATGGCCCGCGGTGAGGCGGTCCACGATTACGTACCAGCGATCAGTTGGAGTCCAGGCTTTAGCCTGCCCGCTCGCTGAATCGGCAGAGTCGGTGCGCTGACACGTTAAGGCTTGGACGCCCGCCGCATCGCGCGGCATCATCTCCCAGAGCTGGTCCAGCGCCACGGTGCGAGATATGTTCGTGCGGCCGCCGACGATGGCCCGCGCGAAGCCGTCTTCGTGCAGGTCGCGAGCAACGCTTGTGGGATCGGCGCCGGAAAGCTCACGCGGAAAGGCCACCACGAACCGCGTGCCGTCGGGCAGCTCTTGCAGCGTCTGGGCCGCCAACTGCGGGTTGTCGCGGCGGACTTCCTGTCCGCAAGAAGCGCAAATGATGCGGCCAATCTTGGCGAACAGCAGCCGCAGGTAATCCAAGGCCTCCGTGGCCGTGCCGATCGTCGAGCGATTGGAGCGGCTGGGGCTGCGATGGCCCACGGCGATCGTCGGCGGGATGCCGTCGATCCGTTCGGCCGCCGGCCGCTCGAGCTGCTCCAGAAACTGCCGCGTGTACGCCGAGAAGCTCTCGATGTACCGCCGCTGCCCCTCGGCATAGAGGGTGTCCAACGCCAGGCTGCTCTTGCCGCTGCCGCTGACGCCGCAAATCACGACCAGGCGACGGCGGGGAATATCCAGGTCGATCTGCTGGAGGTTGTGCACCTCGACCCCGCGCAGCTCGATGCAATGTGCCGTCGATGTTCGATGTTGGATGTTCAATGTTCGATGTTCGGCCCTTGCGGTCGAAACTGACTCATTACCCGATCGTGGCGCACTCCTCGCCCCAAAGGATCGAGGCCCATCGCCACGCCCTAATGCTAGCCCCGCGTGCAGAGATCAGCCAGCCGTGCTTTTCGGCCTGGAAATCCAGTGGCCCTTCAAGTAAAAGCCGCGTTGCTCTTCTGCCTCCTTTGAGCCGCTGGCGTGGCGGGAACCTCCGCTGGCGGCGCTATCATCTTTTCTCACTCGAGAAACACACATGCTGCGCACCTTCTCGGCAAGCCTGGCGTTGATCGGCGGAATCGTGGTCTGGGGTCTCGCCGGCGAGGCGCACGGGCAAAACCCCTTCGGCGGCTTCGCGCTCTTCAAGCAGGTCGCCGCCGAACGGGACAACCCCTATCCGCTGGCCCAATCGAATGGCCCCTGGATGATCATGGCCGCCACCTTCGCGGCTCGCGACAGCCGCAATGCCGCCGAGGCGGAGCGGGCACGGCAAGAGGCCTTCGCTCAGGCCCAGGAGCTGGTCCACGAGCTGCGCAGGGAACACAAGCTGGAGGCCTACACGTTCGTTCGCCGCATCGACGTGGAAGACAGCGTGCAGGGACGCGGCATCGATCCCCGCGGCCGCCCGCGCCGCATGCGCTATCAGCACAAGCCCAGCAGCGAGGAAGTCGCCGTGCTGGTCGGCAACTTCGTCGCGGTAGACTCGGCGGAAGCGGAGCGCGACCTGAAGATCGTCAAGGACATCGATCCCAAGTCGCTGGACCTGGCCGAGCTGCAAAAGCAGGGCCGCCGCACGTACCAGCAGCTCGTCGGCTACCGGCTCCGGCAGAAGACCGTTACGGCCGAAGACTTCCTCAAGGCCAACCCGGTGAGCTGGCTGCAAGGCGCGCAGAAGGTGCAAATCAACAACGTCACCCGGGAATATGGCCCCATGGGCAGCGCCTTCGTCACCCGCAACCCCATGCTTCCCAAGGAGGAGTTCAAGACGCCGCACGTGGACCGCGTGGTCTATGAAATGAACAAGAACATCGATCCGCAGGAGCAGAGCCTGCTCAATTGCCGCGGCAAATACACCGTGCAGGTGGCCACGTTCACCGGCGCGGTGGTCATGGACCAGAAGAAGATCCGCGACCTGGAGAATGGGCTGAGCCAGATGGACAGCCGCCTGGCCGAGGCCGCCACCAAGGCGAACCAGCTCGCCGAGGCGCTGCGCCAAAAAGGCTACGAGGCCTACGAATTCCACGACCGCAACGCGAGCATCGTCACCGTGGGCAGTTTCGATGTCGCCGGCACGCCGCGCCCCGACGGCAAGCTGGAGATGAACCCCACCATGCTGCAAGTGATCCGAGTCTTTGGCCCGGACCCGCTGACCGGCCGCCCCAAGTCGCTCGACACCTTAGGCATTCCCTTCGATCTGCAGCCCACGCCGATCGTAGTGCCGCAGCGGTCCGTGGCCTCGGACTATATGGGCAGTGGGTTGTTTGGCTGGCGGTAGGGCCTGCGTGGCATGGCCATCCTGGCCATGCGGGGGATGTCGCACGCGTTGGAAGCCTCGTCGGTCACGGGCTGGAAGCCCGTGCCACGCCCCTCACGAACCGCCCGCTCCGCCCGCCCGACTTCTCCTCCAGGCGGATGTCGGTGATCTCCATCGCGCGGTCCACGGCCTTGCACATGTCGTAGATGGTGAGGGCCGCGACACTGACGGCGGTCAGGGCTTCCATCTCGATGCCCGTCTTGGCCGTCACGCGCACCGTGGCTTCGATGATCAGCGTCGTATCGTCTGCGAAGGCAAATGAGAGAGACACGCTCTCCATCGGCAGCGGATGGCACAGCGGGATCAACTCGCTCGTCCGCTTGGCCCCCATGATGCCGGCCAGCCGGGCAACCTCTAGCACGTCTCCCTTGGCCAGCTTGCGGTCGCGGATCAGCGCCAGGGTCGCCCCCTGCATTCGCACGCGGCCGCTGGCCCGCGCCATCCGCTTGGTGACGGGCTTGTCGCCTACGTCCACCATGCGGCTGGCGCCTTGGGCGTCGAAGTGGGTTAATGACTTGCCCGGTGAACGTCGTCGTCTTTCTTTCATGCCGGGCGTCAATTCCGTCGGGGCGCCAGTCGCGAGTCTTGCGAATCAGCGGCGCTCATTTTTCGGAGGAAGGGTCAAAGAGTCTTAGTCTTTATCACCGCGGGCCAGGACTTCTGAGGCACAGCATCGACTGGCGAAGGCGGAGAAGTCGCCGATCGCAGGACACCATGCAGGCGTGACAACGGAATAAAGAATTCATTGCCGTTCTCACGTCGAATCGCGATGAAGTCGTCGCCGATCTCGGTGATTGTGCCCTGAGGTGCGCCTTGCCAGGGGCGGCTATAGTGAATCGTGACGCCTCCGTTCGCGTCGCTATCCGTAAATATGGAATCGCCGACCTGAAGCGTCTCGAGCAGACTTCGCTGGGTCTTACGCGGCGCTCTGGCGACTTCCAGGGCCAGGATGACCCCGAGGGCCGCGATGATCACGAACAGCAGCCGCAGATCGAACTGAAACCAGCGCGGGCGTGGTCGCGATTGGTCCGGCTCGGTCATGGCCCACCGCCTTCCGGGACCACCTCGACCGCGTCACGAGGGGCACCCGGTCCCGCGGCAGGCGCGGACGAGCCCGTTGGAGCAGGTTTCTGAGCCGCCGGCGACTTGCCGCTGCCGGAATCGGGAATACCGCCGTCGGCGGCTGGGCCCAACACGTCGTTGAAAGTCGCGGTCTTGCTACGTTTCTTCTTGCTGGAACCGGGAGGGCCGCCCGAGGAAGCCGGCGGTCCCAACCCCGGTGGCATGCCCATCCCGCCGGGCCCGCCGCCAAAACCGGCACCGGCGCTGCCACCGCCGCCAAAGCTGGCACCGCCGGGGCTCGCTCCGCCCATGTTCGCGCCGATGGGGGCCCCCATCGGGCCGCCTGTGGCCGCCGTGGCGCCATACGGCCTGGGATCGTCCACGATGCGATAGATTTTGTCCGCGGGAATGAGCGACACGGGGCCATCGATGCTCTGCAGCCGGACGTAATCTTTGCCCACCTCCGTGACCGTGTGCGAATGCGCCCCCTTTTGCCGCTTGATCTCGAACCCGTTGGGGAGCTCCGAGAGGATCACCAGCTCGCCGACCCGGATCGTGCTAGTGAGACTCTTCGCCTTATCCGCGTCGGATCGGCGCCATCTCCAGCGCCAAGATCACGCCCACGGCCGTGATGATCACGAACAGCAGGCGGAGATCGAACTGGAACCAGCGCATGCGCGGCGACGACTGGGATGGTTCATTGGCGTGGCTCATGGTCGCCTCCCGAAAACTGCCGATCACGAAACGGGGGTCGCGTGTGGACCGCGCCGCGGATTACGACGAACTCTTCCTCAACGGCTCGTTCGCTGCTCTCGATCAAGTCTTGGACGGCACTCCCGTCTTGGTTTTCACTGCGCCGAAGGGGTTGAACTCCGGCTGCTTGAATCGCACCGTGGTCTTGGTCTTCACCGTAGATGGCTGGCCGGTGGTCTTGGTCTTCACCGCAGATGGCTGGCCGGGCAAATGGCGCCGGATGAAGCGAATCTCCTCAAAGGGGATCACGTACTCCCAGCCATAGTTGCTGCTGCGAACGACCAGGAAATCGTCGCCGACTTCAGTAATCGTTCCATTGCGAGAGCCACCTACCTCGAGAGACCAGCCCTGGGCTTCCTTGCTGAGTTCCGCCGGTTCGCCGACCTCGAGCTTCTGGAGCGTGCCGCGGTAGCCGCTCGATACCGCTTTTCGGCGTCTGGCCACTTCCAGTGACAGGACGACCGCCACGGCTGCGATGATCACGAACAGCAGCCGCAGGTCGAACTGAAACCAGCGCGGACGCCGCTTCAGACGGTCGGAGTCGGCCGGCTCTCCGTTCATCGCTTGCCGTCCCTTTCGGAGAGGACCTCCACCAGCCCCACGTCGATGTACTGCCCGCCGCCGGTCTGCCGGCAGTGGACGGCGATCGTGTTCTTGCCCGGCCTGAAGCGCCTTGGCGGCCTTTTCGTCCAGCGGCACGAGCACGTAGTTCACTGTGTAGCCGGTCACGGAGGCCACGTGCCGCCGTTGAGGTAGACCTCCGCGTCCTCGTCGTGGTGGATGCGAAGCACCAGGCCGCCCACGTCGGGCGACTTCAGCTCGAAGGTGCGGCGGAGCCAGATGTCGCCGCGTCTTCCACTCGGTGCGGACGACCGTGCCGGGCGTGCCCTTCGTGCCGAAGCCCGCCGGGCCGGTCGGCCCAGGCCGAGTCGTCGAAGTCGGTGCTTCTCCCAGCCGTCGGCCGGCTTGGTCGTCGTGTAGCGCCACGTCTGCGGCTTGCTCGCGGACGTCGGCACGAGCGTCGCGCACCTTCGGCGGCGGGCTGATACAGCGCCTTGTGCAGGCTGGCGATGTCCTCGGGCAGCTTGATCACCGCGCGGTCGTAGGTCATCAGGCCGTTCACCTCGATCTCGACGTCGGTCGTCTGCGTGTAGACGGCGGCCGACAGGCCCTCGCCGATGCAGCGGGCGCAGGCGGCGGATGAGCATCGCGATAGGCCGCCGCTAGCTCGTCGCGGCGTCTTGAAGGTGCGGTAGCCCCAGTTCTCCTTGTCCTGCCACAGGTGCCCGTCGAGCGGCAGGCCGAGGCCGCCGAACTCGCCGAGCACGGCGGCGCGCTTCGGCTTCCGGCGGGGGCATGCCGGGGCCGGGGTAGATGTGCATGTCGTGCATGTCGCCGCCGCCGCGGTCGGTCCAGCCGCTGGGGCCGTTGACCAGCCGCGTCGGGTCGTAGCTCCTTCGTCCACTTCAGGATGTCGTTCGGTCTTGAACTGGCCCCAGCCTTCGTTGAACGGCACCCAGATGACGATGCGACGGGTGATTGCGAGTGGCGTCGATGATCGCCTGCCACTCGCGGCGGAAGTTGGCCTCCGACTCGGCGGAGCGCGTGATGTCCGGATCGTTGGCGCCGATGTACCGGTCGCCGCTGGGCATGTCCTGCCAGACGAGCAGGCCGAGCTTGTCGCACCAGTAGTACCAGCGGGCCGGCTCGACCTTGACGTGCTTGCGGGCCATGTTGAAGCCGAGCTTCTTGGTCATCTCGATGTCGTACTTCAGGGCCTCGTCGGTCGGGGCGGTGTAGAGGCCGTCGGGCCAGCAGCCCTGGTCGAGCGGGCCGAACTGGAAGAGCGGCTTGTTGTTGAGCATCAGGCGGGTGACGCCCTGCTGCGTCCTTGCCGAGCGAGATCTTGCGCATGCGCGAAGTAGGACTGGCGACCGTCGTCGTATCGCAGTCCTGGCCCGGCCTCGCGTTCCAAGCCCGACGCGCAAGGTGTACAGGTGCGGCGTGTCGGGCGACCAGAGCTGCATCGGATTCAGCTTGATCGGCAACTCGTTCGCCCGGTCGCGCGACTTTGCCGCCGACCTGGTTGGCGACCGCCTCGGCGTGTCGCCGTCGACGATGCACGTTCACGCCCAGCGGTCGGTCGTTCCGGCCGTTCACAGTCGACCCGAATGCGCACGTCGCCGTTGTCGATGTCCGGCACGATGCGGACAGCGACTGATGTGCGCCTGCCGGCACCGGCTCGAGCCACACCGTCTGCCAGATGCCGGTGACGGGCGTGTACCAGATGCCGTGCGGGCTTGGCGACCTGCTTGCCGCGCGGCTGGCAGCCGGCGTCGGTCGGGTCCCAGACGGCGACGACGAGCTCGTGCTGCCCCGACGTGCTCTTCGCCAGGGCCTTCGGTGATGTCGAGCGAGAACGGGTCGTAGCCGCCCTGGTGCGTGCCGACCTCCTTGCCGTTGACCCAGACGGTGCACTCCCAGTCGACCGCGCCGAAGTGCAGCAGCACGCGCTTGTTCGACCAGGCCCCTTCCTTGGGCAGCGTGAACGTGCGGCGATACCAGAGGCGGTTCTTGTCGCCGACCGGTCTTCATCACGCCGGAGAGGGCCGACTCGACGGGGAACGGCACGAGGATCTGGCCGTCGAACTGCCTCGGGCTGTTGCTCCTCGCGCGGGCGGATGGCGTAGTCCCACAGGCCGTTGAGGTTCAGCCAGTCCTTGCGGACCATCTGCGGCCGCGGGTACTCGGGATGGACCTTGTCCGGCGAGACGTCCTTGGCCCAGCGGGTCATGAGCGGGCCTTTGGCGGGCTGCCACTCGGCCAGGGCATGTGTCGCCGTGCCAAGAAGCACAAGAACCGAGCCGCACGCGATCGTTCGATGGTCGAGCGTCAACATGGCGATAATTCCAAAAAGGTCGTGCACTACACTAACCCGACGCGTCAGCGAGGGAGAAACGCCGCGAGCCTCGGTGCGCAGAATCACGCATCTGCGGCGATTCTCCCGGGCACGTTCGTGCCGATGGGGTTGAACTCGCCGGCGGCTTCATGTCGTACACGTCCAGGTGCGACGGCCCGCCGCTGAGATGGATCATGATGGCCGACTTGGGCCGCCGCCCGGAAGCCGCCGCCGCTCGCAGGCCGAGCACGTCGCCGAGCGTCAGGCCGCCGAGCGTGAAGGCGCCCACGCGGAGAAAGCTGCGGCGAGGGAATGCGCTGGCACACGGACGATGCGGATCGTGAATGCGGAGCACGGCGCCTCCTTGGCTGCGGACGGAGGGTAAGAGCGGGAGCTGGACCGTCTCATGTCGCTGCGCAGCAACGGCGGCAGGAAGTGACGGCATTATCGGCCGCCTGCGCTGGTGTGCAAGCCTTGTTCGCCGGAGGCCCTCGTTGACCCCTCGTTCCCTAGCTCTGCTTCCCTCGCTTCCCTCGTTCCCAAGCTCTGCTTGGGAACGGCGCCGGCGAAGCTCTGTTTCGAGTCATCCTCGACGGGCCGTGTCGTGAGCACTCGAAGCGGAGAGACCAGCAAGTCGGTGCCTGCCTGACAACGGTCCGCCTGGGAAGGGGAATACGGCAGGCAGGAGCCTGCCCTACGCCTTCTCGAAGCGGAGCTTCGTTACTTGCGTTCCCAAGCGGAGCTTGGGCACGAGGGCTACGTGTACTCCCGAATCCGCCGCCCGATTGCCTGCCCCAGCGCCTCCCGCACGCTCTCGATCGTGATGCGGTCGAATACTTGCTGAAAAAAGCCCGAGACAATCATCCGCGTGGCCTCCTTGCGGGTCAGGCCTCGGGAGCGGAGATAGAAGATCGTCTCGTCGTCCACGCGGCCGGTCGTGGCCCCGTGCGTGCAGCGGACGTCGTCGGCTTCGATCTCCAGGCCCGGGATCGAGTCGGCCCGGGCATGGTCCGACAGCATCAGGTTGTCGTTCCGCTGGTAACCGTCGGTCTTCTGGGCGCCCGGATCGACCTTGATCATCCCCCGCCACACGACGCGCGACTGGTCTTGCAAGGCCCCCTTGTAGAGGAGGTCGCTCTTGCACGAGGGGGCTTCGTGGTGCTGCAGCGTGTGATAGTTGATGTGCTGCCGGCCCTCGGTGAACATCACGCCGTTGACCTGGGCCTCGGCCCCGGGGCCGACCAGGGCGACGTGCTGGTTGACCTTCGAGAGCTTGCTGCCCAGCGCGCCGATGGTCCACTGGATGCGGCCGTCCTGCTCGACCAGCGCCTTGTGATGGGCGAAGTGCCAGACGGTGCGTTCCCAGTTCTGAAGGTTCACACATCGCAACCGTGCCCGCGGGCCGACGATGATCTCGACGGCGCCACAGTGTAGCGCGCCATTGCCGCCGCCGGCCGTTTCAGCCATGACGGTCGCCTCGGCGTCCTCCTCAAGCACGATCAGTGTATGCGAGAAATCGACGCCGCCGTCCCCCATCGCCGTCAGCACGTGCAGCGGCTTCTCGATCGCCACGCCGCGAGGCACGTAGAGCAGCGTGCCGCCGGACCAGAAGGCCGCGTGCAGCGCAGCCAGGGCGTCGTATGACGGATCGACGGCACGCGTCAGCAGGTGCTTGCGAACCAACTCGCCGTGATCGGTAACCATTTGATCCAGGCTGCCGAAGACGACGCCGCGCTGGGCCAGCGCTGGATCGAGCGAGGCCTCGCGAGGCAGGCTGTCATATGCCGTGGTGCGGCCCGCCAGATCGACCCCTTCGGAGAGCAGCGCCGCCGGACGAGTCCCGTCGCCGCCGCGCTGGGCGCTGGGCGGAGCAAATTTGTTCAGCCGAAACGTGCGAATATCGGTCCGTCGCCATTCCTCCATGCCGGCATGCGGCCAGGGCAAATCCTGAAACTTGGCCCAAGCCTCGCGGCGCAGGGCAGTCAGCCACGCCGGCTCACGACGCGCGGCCAGGAACGCCTCGAAGGTCTCCTGATTGAAACCCGTAGTAGCCACCCCGGCAGCCATATCAATTCGTTTCGTTAGCGGCGTCAGCCGCGCCAAGGAGGGGCCAACGGCCCGAAACTCGAAAGCCCAGGGCGCAGCCCTGGGACACGTGTCGTCGTGTCCACCATTCAAGGTCCAAAGGGCCGTGACCGGCGTTGCACAAGTCGGGTCACGGCCTGATGGGCCTTCGTCGCCGATCGTCGCAATCGATTCCCAGGCCTTGCGGCCTGGGCTATCGAGTTCGAGGCCTTCAGCCTCGACTCAATCACGTTGCGCCCGATTCGGTTCACTTTAAACGCCTTTCCTCACAATGCTGAGAGCATTGAACTCCAAAGCGCAGGGTCGCCGCGCCAGCGGCGCACCCTGGGAAAGCAATCCCGTCACAATGTCAACGACCCTGAAAGAGTCGCACCGCTTGCGGTGCTCTTGTGCGACCCTTTCAGGGTCGTGATTCATATTGTCGGCATCGTAACCCAGGGTAGCCGCTGACGCGGCAACCCTGGGCTTTGGAGTGGAACGCCTTCAGCGTTCGTCTTCGTGATGCTTGCGATGAGGGGTCTTCACCTTGCGCTTGGCCAGACAAAGGCCGTTCGCGTCGGCGACATCGCCGCTGACTACGCCAACGATCTCCCACCCCTCGCGGCCGAGCCGATTGAGCTCCGCCTCGATCTGAGCAACGTCCGGTTTACCCACTTCACCCCGTTGCCACAGCCCCGGGTCAATGATCTTGTATTCGTAACGTTTCTGGGACATGGCGGTAGGGTCCGCTGTGCGGCCAATTTGGGTCGGGGTCGTGGAACAATGGTCCGCACAGCGGACCCTACGTACTACTTCCTTCCGCTCGCGCTCTTCTTCAATTCCGTCTCGATCAGCTTCTTGAACTCTTCAAGCTGCTTGGGGCGATTGACCACTCGGGCCGGGTTGCCTTCCCAAAACACTTTGCCGTCGGTCCCGATCAGGTAGGCCACCGGCCAGTTCTTGAGCCCATATGCTCGATGGTTCCGGCAGTCCTTGTCCCACAGCACCGGATGCTTGAGCCCCAGCGTTTCGGCGTTCTTCTTGACCACTTCCAGCGGCTCTTGCTCGCCGCCGGTGATTTCGATGATGACTAGCCCCTCTTTGGAGTATTCTTCGTCCCACCTGACCAGGTGGTCTCGAAACGAGGTGCAATTCTCTCAATAGTTGAAGTGGAGCCAGACAACTTTGCCCTTCAGGTCGGACAGCTTCGGCGGAGGCGTGCCGGCCCAATGTTCCGCTTCGGACACGATCTCCCGCGGCGTCTGGCCGAGGTAGGAGTTGCGGTCGTGCGGCTGACGGTGAGCGACAGGCGAAGGCGGCCACTGCAACTCGCTGCCTGCGTCACTAGCCGGACGGCAGCCGACCAGTGCGCAAATGCCCAGCAGTGTGCTGCACGGCAGAATCGACCTGAACACGTTGTTGCTCCCAGCAGCCGCTGTCCGACGACGACTCCTCTTGCGGTCATTCGCCAAGTGTCCATTCCCGATCGCTCGCGAATTCGAGGTCCGTGACCAACAGCAAGTCTACGACGTGAAGGTGATCATCAGGACCATAGATGACCACGATTCGGCCAGTTGGCCGTGCGGCAAAGAAATCGTGATGGCCGATTACGAAGCTTCGTCCGTCGGCCAAATGCATCGTAAATGGCATGAACGGACGAGCGTCGTAAAGTCTAGCGACGATCCTCTCCTGCATCGTGGCAACACCGTCAGGGAAAGCATATAAACTTAGGTTACGCGCCCTTTTTCTGTTGTGGCTTCTTCCGGGCCGCACGATTGCCGTTTCTGGAGGCACGGCCAAGAAGCTTGATTTCCCTGATTGACTCCACCTCGATGATCGCGAAATCATCCTCGGGCAACACCAGTGCAACCGTGCGCCCAGTCGGGGACAAAGCCAGGCACATGCGGATGTCCACGGTGTACTCCCGGCCGTCAGCCAAGCACAACTTGAATGGCCGAAACGGCTCGGCTCGGTGCAAGGTGCGGATTTCGTCGATGGTCATTGCACTCTCCCATTACACCCTTTTTCTCAGTCAAAGTGCGCATCACAGGGCGTATTCCATTTTCTTGGGCATCTTACCGATGAAGAGGATCGCGATCCGTGGGAGTTGCAGTTCCGCCGCTTTCTTGTATACCTCTCGGGAATTCGTGCTGTGGAATCGGACGGTGCCTCCTTGGATCTCCAAGTTGGCGTCCGTGAGCGGATCCTCAATCAGCACCCACTCACCATCATGGCGAGTCTTGATTTCGCCGATAGTCAATGTGCTGTCCATCGTTGCGGCACTTCTGCAAGGCTGAATCGGAACACCTCAGCGACATGCTGACCGTCTAGCTCTCGGACTGTCTAGCGGGTCTTGGATAATGTCCTCGGGGCAACCGTATTTTCGACGACCTGCATTCGCGCCAAATCGCTCCACGTGCTCCCGACGACAATTATCATCTCTGCGCGCGAAGTCAACCAATCGATCGTACGTGCATATCTCCGGCGCACCCCAATCTAAAGCGGATTTCGCGCGACGTTCTTGCTCGTCGGGCGACAGGGATGCACGTCGCCCTATCACAATGTGGTAGTGGAAATTCAGGTACGTCCGATAATCGATGATTTCTGTATCTCCACATTGGTGCATGTCGGCGCAGGAGCACATCGCAGGCGCCTTTGCCTTCCTCAGCACCGCAGCAAACCGCTGTCGAATATACGTGAGGTTCGCGTGAGACCAATTCTTCCAATCGCTCACTTGTCGCTGCGCAAAACGCAGGGACTTCGAGGGAGTTCCATCCTTTAAATACAGCCTCGACTTCGGGGACTCTAATTCGATCATCGTCACGTGCCATGATCCCGAATCAGCGCTCAGCGTCAGGAAGTCTACGCGATACTGATCACCGAGTCGGAACTCGGGCACACAGCATTCGAAATTGTGTCCCCACTCAAAGGCCCGGAGCACCAAAAAAGCATGCCTCTTGAAAAACTCCATCGCGTCGCGTTCGCTCTCGGCGTTGTCCAGAGCCGAACTCACCTTCTTCTCTAGGCTAACAAGTCGAGCTCGGCGCACGGCTTGTGCTGGCTCTCGAACTTGAAGCGTCAAGAGGCCATCTTCTGCTTGGATCTGCGCTGCTAGTTCTTCAAGTCTTGGAAGCTGATTCTCGTCCAAGTCGTCTAAGGGACTTTTCCGGACGGTCATTCGACAACCTCCATGCCAAGCCACGCTGATTACACGCTCCTCCAAGAGCTAGGTCAGGGTTACCCTCTCTCTACCACACGTCGGGCTGACGCCTCGACGCTCGTCAACTGTCGCTGGCTTACCCCACCGTTCCTTCCATCTGCAGCTCGATCAGCCGGTTCATCTCGACGGCGTATTCCATCGGCAGCTCTTTCACCAGCGGCTCGATGAAGCCGTTGACGATCATCGTGCTGGCCTCGGCTTCGCGAGAGGCCGCGGCTCATCAGGTAAAAGAGCTGCTCCTCGCCGATCCGCGAAACGCTGGCCTCGTGGCCGATCGTCACGTCGCTGCTCGTCGATCTCGATGTACGGGTACGTGTCGCTGCGGCTCTTGCGCGTCGAGGATCAGGGCGTCGCAGACCACGTTCGACTTGGCGTCTTCCGGCCCCCGTCTCGACCTTCACCAGGCCGCGGTAGCTGGCTCGGCCGCCGTTCTTGCGAGATGCTCTTCGAGATGATGCGGCTCGGTGGTGTTGGGGGCGCAGTGCACGACCTTGGCGCCGGCGTCCTGGTGCTGCCCCTGTGCCGGCAAAGGCGATCGACAGGATTTCGCCGCGGGCGCCCGGCTCCATCATATAGACGGCCGGGTACTTCATCGTCAGCCGGCTGCCGAGGTTGCCGTCGATCCACTCCATCGTGGCCGTCTTCGTAGGCCATCGCCCGCTTGGTCACCAGGTTGTAGATGTTGTTGGCCCAGTTCTGGATCGTCGTGTACCGGCAGCGGGCATGCTTCTTGACGACGATCTCGACCACCGCCGAGTGCAGGCTCTCGGTCGTGTACATCGGGGCCGTGCAGCCCTCGACGTAGTGCACCTGGGCACCTTCATCGACGATGATCAGCGTCCGCTCGAACTGGCCCATGTTCTCGGCGTTGATGCGGAAGTAGGCCTGCAGCGGGAAGTCGATCTTCACGCCCTTGGGCACGTAGATGAACGACCCGCCCGACCAGACGGCCGAGTTCAGGGCGGCGAACTTGTTGTCGGTCGGCGGGGATGACCGTGGCGAAGTACTCGCGGACGAGGTCCGGGATGCTCGCGGACGGCCGAGTCGGTGTCGGTGAAGATCACGCCCTGCTTGGCCAGATCTTCCTTGAGCGAGCCGTAGACGACTTCGCTTTCGAACTGGGCCTTCACGCCGGAGAGGAACTTCTTCTCGGCCTCGGGAATGCCCAGCCGGTCGAACGTCTTCTTGATCTCGTCCGGCACGTCGTCCCAGGTGCTGCCCTGATGGTCGGCCGGCTTGAGGTAGTAGTAGATGTCCTGGAAGTTCGAGGTCGATGTCGCCGCCCCAGCGGGCATCGGCTTGGCGTCGAAGATGCTCGCAGCGCCTTCGAGGCGGAAGTCGCGCATCCACGCGCGGCTCGTTCTTCATCTCGGAGATCTGGTTGACGATCTCCGCGTCGAGGCCCTTGCGGGCCTTGAAGATATACCGGCTCTTCGTTGCGGAAGTCGTACTTATTGATCTCGCCCGTGGCGATATCGAACGACGGGGCGGATTGAAGTTCGGTAGTCATATGCGTGGCCCTCACTTGTTGGGCGTTTCTTCAGTGACCTGGTTGACCTGGTTCCCAAGCTCCGCTTGGGAACCGGCGTTGCGAAGCTCTGCTTCGAGGACTCGAAGCAGAGCTTCGGATGCTGCGTTCCCAAGCGGAGCTTGGGAACGAGGGATTGGCTTAGTCGCGCCGACCGCGCTTCGCTGGCTCCTTCATTGCAGCTTCGTCCGCGGCGGCTTCAGGGTGCTCGGCACGGATGCGGTCGTAACCCTGGTGGTGCAACTCACGGGCCAGTTCGGCGCCGCCCGATCTCGACGATCCGGCCGCCGAGCATGACGTGCGTTTTGTCGGGGAGATTGTGCTCCAGCAGCTTGTCGTGATGCGTGATGATCAGCAGGCCCATCTCCTTGCGGCCGATCTCGGCGATGCTTTGGCTGGCCAGCTCGCACCGCGTCGGCATCGAGGCCGCTGTCGGTCTCGTCGAGGATGGCGAACTTCGGCCGCAGCATGGCCATTTGCAGGATTTCCGCCCGCTTCATCTCGCCGCCGGAGAAGCCGTCGTTGACGTAGCGGCGGGCGAACTCGGTGTCCATGCGGAGCTGGCTCCATCTTGCTCGCGCAGCTCCTTGCGGAACTCGCGCATCGGGATCAGCTCTTCGCCTTCCTTGCGGTCGGGGCGGCGAACGTTGGTCGCGGCGTGGCGCAGGAAATCGGCCATCTTCACGCCGGGAATCGCCACCGGCCGCTGAAAGGCCATGAACATGCCGCGGCGTGCCCGCTCGTCGGGCTCCAGCTCCAGCAGGTCTTCGCCGTTGAGCTCGATCGTGCCCGCGGTCACCTCGTAGCCGGGATGGCCCATGATGGCGAAGCCCAGCGTGCTCTTGCCCGAGCCGTTGGGGCCCATCAGGGCGTGGGTCTCACCGCGGCGCAGCTCCAGGTTCACGCCCTTGAGGATCGGCTTCTCGGCGACGGAGACGTGAAGGTCGATGATTTTCAGGAGGTCGGTCATTTCGACTCTGGAATCGAAATCCTGTTCCCTGGTTCCCAAGCTCCGCTTGGGAGCCAATCCGGCGAAGTCCGCTTCGAGGACTCGAAGCAGAGCTTCGTTACTTGCGTTCCCAAGCGGAGCTTGGGATCGAGACCTTCTCCTAGCCCGTGATCTTCTGGTGGTCGAATACCAGCGCCGGTTCGTCCACGCCGACGTAACCGCTGTGGTGCGGCACCGGCAGCTCGTCTTCGATCTTCTCTCCCGCCCGCTTGGTGATCTTGTGGCCGCGGATCTTGTCCTGGATCCGCATCAGCCCTTCCAGCAGCGCCTCCGGCCGCGGCGGGCAGCCGGGCACGTACACGTCGACCGGCACGACCAGGTCCACGCCCTTGACGACGTTGTAGCCCGTACTTGAAGTACGGCCCGCCGCCGCACGTGCAGGCGCCCATGGCGATGACGAACTTCGGGTCGGGCATCTGGTTGTAGAGCCGGCGGACGCGGCTGGCCATTTTGTAGGTCACCGTGCCGGCCACGATCATCAGGTCGGCCTGCCGCGGCGTGGCCGAAAGCCGCCGGCGCCGAAGCGGTCGATGTCGTACCGCGGGTCGCCGACCGCCATCATCTCGATGGCGCAGCAGGCCAGGCCGAACGTCATCGGCCACATGCTCGACTGGCGGGCCCAGTTGATGGCCTGCTCGACGCGTCGTGGTGATGACGTTTTCCTCGAAGCGTCCTTCGATCCAGGCGGTCTCGTAACCTTCGGTGAGGGGACCCATGACCAACTCCTAGTTCCCAAGCGGAGCTTGGGAACGAGATCCTTACCCCGTGATCTTCTGATGGTCGAACACCAGCGCCGGCTCTTCGGCGTCTACGTAGCCGCTGTGGTGGGGAACGGGTACTTCGTCGTCGGCCTTCTCGCCCTTCAGGCCAAAGCCGGCCGTGCCGGCCACCTTCGTCAGCTTGTGCCCGCGAATCTTGTCTTGAATCCGCATTAATCCTTCGAGCAGCGATTCCGGCCGCGGCGGGCAACCGGGCACGTACACATCGACCGGCACCACGAGGTCCACGCCCTTGACGACGTGGTAGCCCCACTTGAAGTACGGCCCGCCGCCGACTGTGCAGGCGCCCATGGCGATGACGAACTTCGGCTCGGGCATCAGGTTGTAAAGCCGCCGCACGCGGCTGGCCATCTTGTAGGTCACCGTGCCGGCTACGATCATCAGGTCGGCCTGTCGCGGCGTGGCCCGGAAGGCGCCGGCCCCGAAGCGGTCCATGTCGTACCGGCTGGCACCCGCGGCCATCATCTCGATGGCGCAGCAGGCCAGCCCGAACGTCATCGGCCATACGCTGGCCTGGCGAGCCCAATTGATGGCTTGCTCGAGCGTCGTGGTGATGACGTTCTCTTCGAAGCGGCCTTCAATCCAGGTTTGGGGAGGCGCGAGTGATTCCATGCGTGTTCGGTCCTTGGTCGATTGGTTGTTCGTCGCCTTTCGCTCCGCGAAAGGACGTTCTTTCGCGGAGCGAAAGACGACGTTCACAAAAACGAATCGACCAGTATATTCATCCCCTAGCGGGTTTCAAACTGACAACAATGGTGCCCGTCGAGCCGGCATTGCGTCAGCCGCACGTCCTCGGCCAGCAGTTGCGAGAACATCATCTTCTCGACCGCGCAAATGCCGCGGTCCTCTTCGGCCAACTGCGGGTACGGGCAATCTTCGATGACGAGCACGGGCAACCGCTCGCCGCTTGGCGAGCCTTGCGAGGCGTCTGCCGCCGTTTCGGCCGCGCGGTCGGCGCTCGATTCCGCCCTCACGCTCAGCGGCACGCGCCGCTCCGCGAAGACCCCCGCCAACGACTGCATCCGCTCGGGCAAAGTCGCCCCGGCCACCAGGCCCTGGTAGTGCTTGGCCATGGCGTCGGCGACTCGCTGGAGCAGGCCGCGGCGAACGCTCGGCTCCTTCACGGACCGCACCTCTCGCCACAGGATCATGGCCAGGTCGGCGAAGTTGTCGCCGGCCTGGCGGCGGGCTTTTTCCGTGAGACGATAATGGTGTGTCGGTCGCCCACGCTGCGGCTTGGCCTCTTCGTCGGACGGATTGGAAATCCGTCCTACTGCTGTGCGGTCAACCAGCCCCTGGGCCATCAGCCGGGTCAGCCGCTGTCGCACGGCGTTTGCCGTAACTTGCGTTTCCTCCATTAGTTCTGCAATGGTCAATGGTCCACGCCGGCGGAGCAATTCGAGCACCGCTTGATCAGACGTTTCGCTCAGTGTGGCCATGAAGACACCTCTGGGCGTGCCGTTACGGTGGCGACAATCGTGCCGACAGTATGATACCCGATCCCACAATTTCGACAAGGTTATTTGCGTTAAATAACCGCGCCACAGGGAGACCAGAAGGGCGGCCTCTTCGGGAAGCCGAGCTTCTTCCCACTGTCGTCGCAACCGCCAGTTCGTGTTAGGATTAGCGATCCGGTGGAGACTGGGCTGGAACCGAGCGTCATCACTCTAGGGACACTCATGGCCCGCAACCAACTTTTCGCCCGCAAGTCGATCGAAACGCTGCTCGAGGAAATGGCCGGCGAGAATCGCTTGCGGCGGATCCTCGGGCCAGTGGCACTCAGTTCGCTGGGCATCGGGGCGATCATCGGCGCAGGCATCTTCGTCATGACCGGCCGCGCGGCGGCCGTGGACGCGGGCCCGGCGATCATGCTGTCGTTCGTGGTTGCCGGTATCGGTTGTGCCTTTGCGGCGTTTTGCTACGCCGAGTTCGCCTCGTCCGTGCCGGTGGCCGGCAGCGCCTATACGTATGCCTATGCCACGCTGGGCGAGCTCTTGGCGTGGATCATCGGCTGGGACCTGGTGTTGGAATACGCCATGGCCTGCGCGGTGGTGGCCGCCGCCTGGGCGAAGTACCTGGGCGAGTTTCTGACCGCAATCAGCGGAGGGTATCTCTCCATACCTACCGCGATCTCCGGCGACCCGTTCTCGACGCCGGGGGCGTACTTCAATTTGCCGGCCATGCTCATCATGGCGGCGGTGACCGTCGTCCTGGTGATCGGCATCCGAGAAGAGCGCGAACACAAACGCAGCGTTGGTGATTATCAAAGTGGCCGTGGTGTTGTTCGTGATCTTCGTCGGCATCTTCTTCGTGAATCCGGCGAATTGGACCAGCGTGCCGGTGACGGATCGACTGATGCCCGAAGAGTTGGAGATTCCCGTCCTTGCGGAAGAAAAGCTCAAGGAAGGCTTGTCGCAGGAAGAAGCCCAGCAACGCATCGACCGCATCACTCAGGAAGTCGTGGCGTTGCAACACGCCGAGGCGCAGCTTCCTGAGCGCGCCGCCAAAGCCCAAGCGGCGCCATCCAGCAGCAGCTCTTGAAGCTCTACCAGGAAACGAAGCTGCCCAAGGACGAGGCCGATGCACGCATTGCCAAGCTGGCCACGCAGGCGCTCGTGCAGTACCGGATCGAGCGAAAGCAAGCCGAGATCGAAGCTGCCCAAGAGAGCGAGGAGCTGTCGGCGGCCGATGCCCAGGAGGCCCTTCAGACGGTGCTGATCGACTCGGTCGCCCATCAGGCGGAGCAGATGCACCGCCACAACAAGTTCAACGACAAGGACGCGCCCGCCACGATTGCGGCGCTGTCCGCTTCGCTTTCAGAAGTCGTCGCCCCGTACCTGAAGCAGCTCGAGCAGTCGGGTCAGTGGTCGCGCGAAACGGCCGAGGAGACCCTCACCCTGGCCGCGGCCCGCTACGCCGACGAGCTGCGTGAGGAGGCGGAGAGGGGCAAGAAAGACACGGAGAAAGCCGCCCTGCTCGCTGAGGCCGATGCGGTCCAGGCCAGTCTCTTGAGCCAATATCGAGGCGAGAACTACCAGACCGTCGAACGCAACCCACTCGTCGAAACCCTGTTGGCGGAACGTCCGCGAAAAGGCGCCCGAGAAGGCCACGGCCAAGTGGGGCCTGTTGGGCTCCTTCGGGCTCAATCGCTGGCTGGCGTCGATCGATGACTCGGTCCGCTCGCCGTTCATTCCCTACGGCCTGTCGGGCCTGATGCTGGCCGCGTCGATCGTGTTCTTCGCCTACATCGGCTTCGATTCGATCTCCACCCACTCCGAGGAAGCCCGCAACCCGCACCGCGACGTGCCGATCGGCATTCTGGCGTCGCTGGCCATTTGCACGGTGCTCTACCTGGTGGTGTCGGCCGTCATCACGGGCATGGAGCCGTATCACGAGATCGACCGCCATGCCGCCGTTGCGGCCGCCTTCCGGCACAAGGCGGAGGCCACTACTGGGATGGGCGGCCTGTTGCTGCGCGGCTCCGGCGGTGTTGATTGCCACCGGGGCGCTGGCCGGCATGACGAGCGTGCTCCTGATCACGTTCTTGAGCCAGGCGCGGATCTTCCTGGCGATGGCCCGCGACGGCCTGCTGCCGCCGTCGATCTTCGGCGTCGGTGCACGAGAAGTTCAAGACGCCGCACCGTCTCGACCATCCTGACCGGCGTGGTGATTTGCCTGGTGGCCGCCTTCACGCCGATCGCCGCTTTGGAAGAGATGGTGAGCATCGGCACGCTGATGGCCTTCGTCATCGTCTGTGCCGCGGTGCTGGTGCTGCGCGTCACGCGGCCGGACGTCAAGCGGCCCTTCCGCTGCCCGGCGATTTGGATCGTGGCCCCGCTGGGCATTCTGCGTCAACCTGACGATGATGCTCTTCCTGCCGCTGGAGACGTGGCTCCGCCTGTTGGGCTGGCTGGCTGCCGGCTTGCTGATCTATTTTGGCTATGGGTACTGGAACAGCACGCTGCGTCGGCGGACGGCCGACGAGGGGGGCGGCGACGAGCCCACGTCGGCGGCAGCAAGCCCAGCCGCTGAGAATGCCGACACCGCGGCAGCGGCTGCCGATCCCGCCAACGCGTAATCTGGCGTCTTCGATGCAGGCGTCAGGCAGTAACATTCTGCTATCTCGATCGCTTCACACAGGGTACGCCCCGTGGGCGGAACACCGTTGCAGTTCGTCCGCAGCCCTCTAACATCGCGAGCACTTTCATGGCACAACGCGAGCAATGGGCCACCCGCATCGGCGTGATCCTGGCCGTGGCCGGCTCGGCCGTGGGCTTGGGCAACTTCCTGCGCTTCCCCGGCCAGGCGGCCCAGAACGGCGGCGGGGCCTTCATGATCCCCTACTTCGTCGCGTTGCTCGTGCTGGGCATTCCGCTCGGCTGGGCCGAATGGACGATGGGCCGCTACGGCGGCCTGCGCGGCTTCAACTCCGCACCGGGCATCTTCAGCGTCATCTGGAAGCACCCGCTGGCCAAGTACTTGGCGGCGCTGGCCCTGCTCGTGCCGCTGGTCATCTACATGTACTACGTGGTGATCGAGGCCTGGTGCCTGGGCTATGCCTGGTACTACCTCACCGGCGAACTGATGCAGGCGTCATCCGGCGACGATTCCTACGAGACGTTCTTCGACGAACTTCGTCGGCAAGAACGAGGACGGCGTTCTTGTACGCCGGCGGCCACGGTCAGGTGTTCTATTTCATCATTGTCACGTTCGCTGTCGAACTTCGTGCTGATCTATCGCGGCGTCAGCAAGGGCATCGAGACCTTCTGCAAGTTGGCCATGCCGCTGATGGCCGTCTGCGCCATCATCGTGCTGGTCCGCGTGCTTACGCTTGGCACGCCCGACCCGGACAAGCCCGAACAGATCGGTCGCCAACGGCCTGGGGTTCATGTGGAACCCCAGATGCGAGTATCTGGCCAGGCCCGCAGACCTGGCTGGCCGCCGCCGGGCAGATTTTCTTCAGCCTGTCGGTGGGCTTCGGCATCATCATCAACTACGCCAGCTACCTGCGGCAGAAGGACGACGTGGCCCTCAGCAGCCTGACGGCCAGCAGCATGAACGAATTCTTCGAGGTCTGCCTGGGCGGGCTGATCACGATTCCCGCCGCGTTCATTTTCCTCGGCGCGGTGGCGTGCGTCAGCGGGCACGTTCGTCCTGGGCTTCAAAACGCTGCCGCAACGTGTTCGCCATGATGCCTGCGGGCCGACTCTTCGGCTTCCTCTGGTTCTTGATGCTGTTCCTGGCGGCGATCACCAGCAGCATCTCGATGCTGCAGCCGGTGATCGCGTTTCTGGAAGAAGGCTTCGGGCTCAAGCGGCACGCCTCGGTCAGCCTGCTGGGCCTGGTGACCGCGCTGGGCGGCGGCTTCGTCGTTTACTTCTCGAAGGGACTCACGGCGCTCGACACGTTCGACTTCTGGGTCGGCACGATGGTCATCTTCCTCCTGGCCATGTTTCAGGCCGTTCTCTATGGCTGGGTGTTCGGCATCGAGCGCGGCCACGAAGAGCTGCACCAGGGTGCGCACATTCGCGTGCCGTGGTTCGTGCAGATACGTGCTCAAGTACGTCACCCCGGTCTATCTGCTGGCCATCTTCGTGGGATTCCTGGTGAAGGACGCCCCAGGCTACGCCAGGGGCATTGCCGAGAGCGTCGTCGCTCAGCGATCGGTGTTGGTCATGGTGAGCGCGCTGGCTGTGCTGATGGTGCTCGTGTACTTTGCGGGCAAGCGGTGGCGGGCGCAGGGCAAGCTGGTCCTGCCCGACGATTCCACCGATGCCTGGATGCTCTCGCTCGTCGCTTTGGGCTGGATCGCTGCGGTGCTATTCACCACCATGCCGGCAACCTGGGCGGCGATGCTCATATCGGTCGGCGGTGTGTTAGCGCTCTGCGGATACTGCCTGGTGCGCGTTCTAACGTTACCGGCCGTGGAGACTGAGCATCTGAAGGCCCCGCTTGATATCGATACCGGCGATACCTAATCAAGCAAATCGACCACAGTACAGGTGGTCCGTCCGTCATCTAGATGTAGGGAAGAGCACGCATTTCTCCCCCCTGATCACCGCGACGTTCGGCTGGCTGGCCGGGTCGTCTTCGACGTTGGGCATTCGCGGCCGCACCGCCCGATTCGGCAAGAACGCCCACAGGAGCAGGCATCCCAGCAACGCGCTCGAACTCGAGCCCGTCAGGGTGCCGATCTTTCCGGCGTCGAGCAGCTCTCCTTGCAGAGCCAGACCGGCAATGAACAGGGACATCGTGAAACCGATGCCCGCGAGGCAGCCGGCACCCACCATGACCTTCCAATTCACGCCCGACGGCAGCCTGGCCACGCCTAGGCGCACGGCCAGCCAACTGAAGAGGACGATTCCCACCGGCTTGCCGAGAACCAGTCCCGCGGAGACTGCCCAGGCAACGGGGTGGCTGAAGGACGCAGGCTCAATGCGGACGCCGGCATTGGCCAACGCAAAGACGGGCATGATCCCGAAGGCCACCCACGGATGCAATGCGCGTTCCAGCCGCTCCAGCGGAGAAACAGCCTCGTGCGCGGCCACGCTTAATTGGCTGAGCACGTGCTTTTGATGTCCCTCGGCTTTCTCGTCTCTGTCGTGTCGCAACCAATCCATGATGTCGGTGGCTATGTCGAGCAATGCGCGATTGCCGATCCACGCGCGTGGCTGGTGTCAGCAGCCCCAGCAAGACGCCTGCCACGGTCGGATGAACACCAGACTTGAGGAAGGCGAGCCAGATAGCTGCACCGATGAGCATATACACCGGGACTCGACGGACGCCGACCCGATTGAGGAAGCACACCGCGGCGAATCCCACGGCGGCCAAGCCGAGAATGCCGAGCGAGAGATCGGTTGAGTAGAACACCGCGATCACGAGCACAGCGCCGATGTCGTCGGCAATCGCCAGAGACAACAACAGAATCTTCAGGCCCAAGGGTACCCGCGGGCCGAGCAAGCAAGAAAGCCGACAACGAACGCAATGTCCGTGGCCATCGGGATGCCCCAGCCTTCGTGACCAGGCTGCCCGCCCCGCAATAGCGAGGTAGATCGTGGCCGGCGCCACCATGCCGCCCAGCGCGGCCATGATGGGCAGTGCCGCCTTCCTGGCGTCGCGCAGTTCTCCTGCGACAAGCTCTCGCTTGATCTCCAGCCCGACGACGAAGAAGAAGATCGTCATCAGGCCGTCGTTGACCCAATGCAGCAACGACTCGTTGAGCTCCCAAGTGCCAATGCCGATGCGCGCGTGAATTTGCCAAAACGCCGCGAACGAATCAGCCCACGGCGAGTTGGCCAGCGCCAGAGCCGCCACAGTACAGACCAGCAGCACAACGCCGCTGGCGGATTCGACATGGAGGAAGCGGGCGAAGGGTTGCACCCAGCGCTCGACCGGCGCTTCGGGCAGCCGGTTCGGCGCAGGAAGCCTGGGCCCTGCGTGAGATGGTGATTCGTGTGGAGTCATGAGTCACGACCTTCGGCCCGGCGCAACCCGGAAAACTCATTTCCCAGCCCCGCTTGATGTGCCACTCACGCGCTGGTTTGTTTCGCCATTCCTCTAGTGCTGCAAGACGTGGCGATGGTGTTGCGCATATCCGTATCCGCTTGCACATTCTGCAACTTGTAGAAGTCCATAATGGCCAAACGGCCGCGGCGGAAACTGTCCGCGATAGCCTTGGGCACTTCGGCTTCGGCCTCGGTGAGTCGCGCACGGGCTTCTTCGATCTTGGCCATGTTCTCGCGTTCTTGGGCAACGGCCATCGCTCGGCGGCTCTCGGCCTTGGCACGGGCAACGCGCACGTCCGCCTCGGCTTGATCGGTTTGCAGTCTTGCGCCACGTTGGCGCCGGCATTGATGTCGGCGATATCGATCGACACGATTTCGTAGGCCGTCTGACGGTCAAGCTTGCGGGCCAGGACTGCCTTGGAGATGAGGTCAGGGTTTTCGATCACTTCCGAGTGCGTCTCGGCAGAGCCAATGGCACTGACGATGCCCTCGCCAACGCGGGCCACGATGGTTTCCTCCGTGGCTCCGCCAATCAGCTGGTCAATGTTCGTGCGGACCGTGACGCGGGCCTTCACGTGGAGTTGAATGCCGTTCTTGGCTACGGCGTCCAGTGTGTCCCGAAGACTACCTTTGGCGGGGCAATCAATCACTTTTGGGTACACGCTCGTTTGCACGGCCTCCAGCACGTCCCGGCCAGCCAGATCGATGGCCGTGGCCAGCTTGAACCCCAGATTGATGATCTTGGCCTTCCTCGCCGCGACCATCGCGCACCACCTTGGGGACGTTTCCGCGGGCGAGGTAATGTGCTTCCAGCGACCTGGTGGTCATGCCGGTGTCAGCTTCCGTCAACCCGGACTGTACGGCGATGATCTTGGATCGCACGATGACTTCGGGGGGAACCTTGCGGAACGTCATGCCCAACATATCCAAAAAACCGATGCCGGCGCCGGTGGTCGCGGATTGCACCCAAAGCCGAAAGAAGCGAACAAATACGATCAGAATGACCACGACGGCGATGAACCCCGCGAAGATCGCGACGAGTCCAACAATGTCCCACGTCGTCAGACCGTTGTCGGCAAAGAGCATCATGAAATACCTCTGGCGATCAAAGAAACCGAGACTGTTCGGACAAACAATCGCTCACGGTTCATGGCACGCGCAAGCCGCACCGACCCATCCGTGAGGCGTAGGGTGATAAACGACGATGGTGAAGCGCAGCAGAAACACGAGAAAGAGAGAGCCTTACCAGCCGCCGCTGGTGGTGATGAAGAGCTTCAGATAAAGCTCGACTTCCGCGATCGGTCGTTCGAAAGGAGCGAGCATGGAGCATCGAGATTGGGGACATCAACCGTCAGTATTGTAGACCTGCGGCACGCTGCTGGAAAGGGTGTCACGGGGGTCGGCCACCACTCAGCGCACAACCCTTCTGCGGCTTCATGTCGCAGCGAGTTGGCGAAGCTGCCGATGAGCGTCACCACCTCCTCCACCAAAGCGGGGGATCAGGGTTGCGCGAAACCTTACCGCGCGGGCTCATGCCTCATATCGCGCATTGCTGGCAGCACCCTTATTTGCCCTGCCCGTGCGATTCCCCGTTTGCATGGCTGCCGATGACCGTAGAGAACCGCGGGCCAGGCGCGTCGAGTCCGTCTGTTGGCTATCGCGTGCCCTCCCCGCTCGAGCTGCGAAAGGAGTCGCGGTGGCACCGCTCCGCGTCCCACGCTCAAACCCGCTGGCACTGCCTCAGGAGAGTCCACCTACTTGGTTGGCCCGATTCCGGGCATTTCACGTCTGCGCATGCACCGCGATCTTGCTGGGCGGCTGCTCGGTCACCGACCGCATGGACGAAATGAACGGCCGCATGCGGGAGATGAACGACCGCATGGCCCGCATGAACGCTCACCTCGTTAAAATGAGCGATTCCGTGGGCAAGCTGGACGAGACCAATCGTCACCTGGCCACGATGTCCGAGCAAGCCCAGTCGATGGACAGGCGGCTGGGCACGATGGAGAAAATCGCCCGCCAGTTTGGCATGGGCAGCGCCTCCAGAGATCCAGCGGACGCCCTGATTCTGCGACAGACGCCGGCGCGGCCGCTGGCCAAAGTGCCCCCGCAGCCGCGAGCCGCTGCGAACATGGCGTCCACGCCGCCACGCCAGCCAGCCGAAACGCAGGCGTCACCCGATCCGTTGCCGATCCTCATCCCTCCCGCGGTCTTGTCATCGGTGCCCGAGGAGTGAGCCGAGACAATCGGGCATGCGCGTGACGACGCTGCGGCGACCGGAAGCAGGGTCTGCTGCGCAGGACCCGATAGGCAGAAGTGGGGCACGTTTCTAAACGTGCCCGGTTTATGGGATGGGCACGTTTTGGAAACGTGCCCCACGTCACGTCATTCCTTCGTCACGACTTCGTCCAGGTTCAAGATCAAAGCGGCCGTTGCCGTGTAGGCGGCCAGTTCGGCCGGATCGAGGCGCGAATCGCACGGGATGCTCGCCGACGGAGAGCAACTGCTTCGCGGCGGCGCTCGTCGCGGCGATAGCGGTCGAGATGGAATCGAAGCCCCGTGAGCAGCGTGCGCTCCTCCTCCAGGCCGAGGCGGCCGCGCGACGCCAGGCGGAAGGCGTATCGCAGCCGCTCCTCCGGCGTGCGGCCGCCGTGCGTGGATGATCCGCTCGGCCATCAGCCGCGCGGCCTCGACGAACGTCGTCTCGTTCATCAGCGCCAGCGCCTGCAGCGGCGTGTTGGTGCGCGTCGGCCGCACCGTGCAGCGTCTCGCGGGCCGAGGCGTCGAACGTGGCCATCATCGGCGGCGCGCACCGTCCGCTTCCAATAGGTGTAGAGGCTGCGGCGGTACAGGGTCGCGCCGTGGTCCTGGTCATATTCGGTGTCGGTGGCGATCTCGCTCCACAGTCCGTCGGGCTGATAGAGCTTGACCGACGGCCCGCCGAGCTTGCTCGACGAGCAGGCCGCTGGCGGCCAGCGCCTGGTCGCGGATCGTCTCGGCCGACAGCCGGAACCGCGGCCCGCGGGCCAGCAGGCGGTTCTCCGGGTCGCGTGCCACGCAGGCTCGCGCGGCGCTGCGACGACTGCCGATAGGTGGCGCTGGTGACGATCAGCCGCTGCAGGCGCCTTCACGTCCCAGCCGCTGCGGACGAACTCGATCGCCAGCCAGTCGAGCAGCTCCGGATGGCTCGGCCGCTCGCCCTGCGAGCCGAAGTCCTCGGACGGTCTTCACCAGGCCCGACGCCGAAGTACATCTGCCAGAAGCGGTTCACCGCCACGCGGGCCGTCAGCGGGTTGGCCGGATCGACCAGCCAGCGGGCCAAGCCCAGCCGGTTGCGGGGCGCTCCCGCCGGCAGCGGCGGCAGGCTGGCCGGCACGCCCGGCTCGACGCTGCTCGCCCGGCTTGTCGTACTGGCCGCGAATGAGGATGTGCGTGGCCCGCGGTGCGCGGCATCTCCTCCATGACCATCGACGGTCGGCAGGCTCTCGTCGAAGTGATCGGCCGCCTCGCGCGTCAGCGATCATCCGCTCGCAGGCCTCGCGGATCTCGGACGGGGCGTGCCGGTCGAGGAAGTACGTCGCGGAGCTTGCGGCCTGGAATCGCGCGTGCGCTCCGCGGGCGGCGTCGAGCGATGCTCGTTGATCGACTCGGCCGTGGCCAGCACGCCGACTTCGTCGGCGGCCAGGCGGCGGTCGTAGATCCGCACGTCGTCGATGCGGCCCGTGGAAGCGCCCCTGCGGCCCGCCGCCGCCGCCGATGCGCAGCGGCTCGTTGCGCGGCGAACGTCTGGTTGAGGAGATCGAGAGTTGACCTGCAGCTTCCGCGGGTCGGCCATCGACGTACAGCTTGATGCCCGAGGCCTGGCGCGAGCCGTCGTAGGTCAGCGCCACGTGATACCAGCGGTCCGGCGACCAGCGGCCGTCTCGGTCTCGACGCGGATGGCGTCATCGAGCCAGCGCTTGACCAGGTTGACTTGCAGCCGGCCGTCGACCAGCCGCAGGTAATAGCCGTCTGCCTCGGCCTCGTCGGTCATGCGAGAGAGGATCGTGCCGCCGGCGGCTTTGCCTCCCTCGCCGCGTGGATAGATCCAGGCCGTGAGCGAGAACTTGTCGAAGTAGCCGAACTTGCCGACGTCGCCGGCCGCGATGAACCTGCCGGCCGTCGAAGTCGGCCGCCTGGCCCACGCGGCCGCGTGCGAACGTAGGTTGGGCTGTGCCCACCAATTTGTCGTCGGCCTTCTTGTCCAGCTTGTCGCCGGCGTTCGTGGCGGCCGTTGGCTGGCTGGCCGCATCCGGGGCGTCTTTAGTGGGCGGTGCCCACCCTACGTGGCTGTCTAAGCTGAAATGCGCCACCAGGCCCCGATGGGCGCCCAATCGACCGTCTCCGCGCTGTGCGGCTCGCTGCTCCCACTGCTGCTGGGCGGCGGCCAACTGCGGAGCGAGCTTCTCGAAAGCAGCAGCCGCTTCGTCGGCCTTCGTGCGCAGGCTGACGAGCTGCCGCTCCTGGTCGCGCGTGGGCGCCGAGCACGTACGGCGGCGAGTTGCCTTCCTTGATCGCCCGGCCGTACTCGGGGATGTTGTTGAAGTACGCGAACAGCCTGATAGAACTCGCGCTGCGTCGAGGGATCGAACTTGTGGTCGTGGCAGCGGGCACAGCCCATCGTCAGGCCGAGCCAGACGGTGGACGTCGTCTCGACGCGGTCGACGACGTACTCGACCTGCGTACTCCTCGGGGATGATGCCGCCTTCGGCGTTGCCGCGGTGATTGCGGTTGAAGCCGGTGGCGATCCGCTGGTCGAGCGTGGCCGTTCGGCAGCAGGTCGCCGGCAAGCTGCTCGATCGTGAACTGGTCGAACGGCATGGTTGGCGTTGAAGGCGTCGATCACCCAATCGCGCCAGCGCCACATGATCCGCGGGCCGTCGTTCTGATAGCCGCTGGTGTCGGCATAGCGGGCCGCATTCGAGCCAGGGCACCGCCATCCGCTCGCCGTAGCGCGGCGAGGCCAGCAGGCGATCGACCACCCGCTCGTAAGCGTCCGGCGAGCGGTCGGCGAGAAACGCTCGACTTCCTCCGGCGTCGGCGGCAAGCCGGTCAGATCGAGCGAGACACGGCGGATGAGCGTCGCTCGGTCAGCCTCAGGCGATGGCCGGAGGCCCTCACGCAGCAGTCGATCGAGCACGAAGTAGTCGATCGCGTTGCGCGGCCACTCCACAAGCCCGGCTTCTTGGAGAAGCCGGGCTTCTCGCAGTTTGGGCAACGGCGGCCGCTTGGGCGGCACGAACGACCAGTGCTGTTGCCAGGCCGCGCCATCGGCGACCCAGCGGCGCAGCGTCTCGACCTGGGCGGGCGTCAACGTCTTGCCGGAGTCAGCCGGCGGCATGCGCGCTTCGGGATCGGTTGACGTGATGCGGCTGATCAGCTCGCTCTCGCCCGGCTTGCCCGGCACGATCACCAGCCCGGCCTTCGACTCGCCGAAGAGACCTTCCTTGGTATCCAGCCGCAGCTCGGCCTTGCGCTGGGCGGCGTCCGGCCCGTGGCACTTGAAGCAGGCATCGGACAAGATGGCCCGCACGTCGCGGTTGAAATCGACGCGCGGGTCGGCGGCGCGCACCGTACCGCCGACGGCCGCAGCGATCAGCAGGGCAGCGGCGGAGCAGGCGGCAAAACGGCGGTGATTCATGAGCTTCTTTCGCAATAGGTCTCCTGGCTAAACTAAGTGTTGCCGCGCCAGGCTGCAAGACTTGGCCGACGGCCACACGTTCTCACCGCCGATCATGACTCCGCCCCCGGTTAACGAACTGCCAGGATTCATCCACCTGGAGCCAAGGGCGCCGGTGCTAAGCGTGGCCGCGGGCAATACTCCGCCGACACCACCGTCCGCCCTCGCGACGTGCTGCGGATGTTCTTTCGCTGAGCGATCGAGCCCCAGGTGTTGCCGCCTTTGGAGACCTCCCTAACCCGCCAGGTGGGCGAGCCGCGCAGATAGCCTATCATCGCCGGGTGGCTGGTCGTGATCGTGGTCCGCAAGCCCTGCCCGCGGTAAAGCTCGCCGATCGCCTCGATGAACCGCCCGCCGATGCCGATGCCCTGGTAGTCGGGCAGCACGACGATCCGCGAGATGCGCCACACGCCGCGGCGGCCCACGCCGGAGAGAAGAGCACAGAAGGCCACCGGCTCGTCGCGCCAGGTCGCAACGTAACAGCGGACGGCCCGATTGAGGGCGCCGCTCAAATAGTGATGCGGCGCAAACAACCGCCACGCTTCACGGCCGCAAGAAAAGAGCTCAAGGGAGATGTTCGGTCGCCGAAGACGCCTCCGGTCGAGCGTGCCGGTGGCCATGTCCAGCACCCAGTCCGGCTCGATCCAGGGCAGCACGTCGTAATGGCAGGTGACGGCGACGAAGCGGCGGGGGACCTTAGTCCCTTGTCCTTGGTCCCTTGTCACTTGCTGGTCCTGACCAAGGGCAAATGACAAAGGACAAGGGACCAAGGACAAAGAACGGCGTATCGCCCGTGCCACGGCCGCCGAACCGATTTGTGCCACGGTCCGGTCCACGACGCTGGTGAATTCGTCGAACACCACCAGCGGCCCGCCGCAGAGCAATGCCCGCGCCAGATCGCAGCGGAACTTCTCGCCGCCCGAGAGCACGGCGTAAGGCTTCACCCACGATGGCGGGCTGCTGAAGCCGACGGCCGTCAGCATCTGGGTGATCTGCTTTGTTGGGCGATCGCCCAAGCAGTCGATCACCGCCTTCTCCGCAGGCCAGGCATGGCCGCGGTAGAGGGCCTCGCCATACGCCGCGCGGGCCACCGTGGACTTGCCGCTGCCCGACGGTCCCACGATCGCGCCGATTCGCCAATCGTCACTGAGGCCCGGCAGCTCCACAGAGAACCGCGCACGGCATTTGGCCTCCAGCGGCACGTCGAACAGGCCGGCCACCTGCCGCACGCGGAAGCTGTCGTGCACGGGGCACTCGAGGTGGGCGTCGATACGCATGGCGAGGGCAGGGCGGAGATCAGAAGTCAGAGGTCAGAAGTCAGAGGTCAGAAGTCAGAAGTCAGAGATCAGAAGTCAGAGAGGTGAGGTCAGGCAAGCAGCTCGCTTTCTGACCCCTGAGAGTGTGTGAATCAATCGTCCGGACGAGGCGGGTGAATGCACAAAGGCCCAACGGGCTGAAACTCGACAGCCCAGGCCGAAGGCCTGGGTCGGCGAGACGCCAGGTCGGCACAAAGCCCTGAAAGGGCGGAACGAATTACCGCGTCAAAAGTTGCGCCCTTTCAGGGCTTTGGTGTTCTCGTTCCGACGGCCCCCAGGCCTTCGGCCTGGGCTGTCGAGTCGCGTCCCTTCGGGACTCAGTTTGTTGCGAAGCAGCGTTCATTCACAACCACTGACAACTGACAACTGATTCCTGACTCTGCTTTCTGACTCCTGCTTCCTGACTCCTGACTCCCGGTCACAGCGTCAGCACCCGGCAGGTATATCCCTCGCCGCGGAGCCGTTCGAAGAGCGTCCGCTGGTCCGCCTCGTTGCGGCAATCGACGAGCAACTGATACGACTCGGGCACTTCGACCGCGCGGGGCGGCTGGATGGCTCTCTCGTTCACCGGAATGTCGATCGCCGGCAGCAAGTCTTTCCAGACGCGCCGCAGTGCCTCGTTCGAGGTATCGATGGACGCGACCAGGTCGGCTAAGCTGCGCCTCGTCCGGCTCGGCCAGGGCCGCCAACGGATCGAGCACTGCCAGCAGCTTATCGGCCTCGGCCGCGGAGAGATCGAGCACCAGCACGGGCACGTCCTGATCGGGCGTCGTCTCGGCCCGCAAGTGGCCGTCGATCAATTCCAGCGACCCGTCCGGCAGCTCGCGAGCCAAGAGCGCATCCGCGTAGCCGACTTCCTCCAGCACGGCCCTCAGCGCCGCGCGCTGCGGCGGCGGGTGCCGCCGCCAATTGCGAGGGTTTGGGTGAAGATGGTGCGCGGGAACTCGTCGCAGCTCCCTGATTCGGTCGCGAAAGGGCATCGAAACGTCAGAGGCAAAAGCAGCGGCACCGTCAACGCCGCCACGATAACGCGGCCTGTAACCACGGCCCAAGACATGTTTTCGCCTCAAAGTTGCGTGCGCAACCGTGGGACCGTAGTACGCACGCAACTTGAGCGATCGGCGGCAAGAACACTAGCCCGACGCGCAAGTGCGCAAGCGAGGGAGAGGCGGGAAAAACCGTCGATCTCGCCTCTCCCTCGCTTGCGCGCTTGCGCGTCGGGTTAGTGTGGTGGCGTGGCCGCTTTCTTGCTCTGGCCGCGGGCAGTTGATAGGATCGCTTCGTGCGGACCGTTATTCCGAGTCTGTCATTCTGAGCGCAGCGAAGGGATTCCTGGGTTCGGCCCTTGTCCCACAGGACGCAAGGGACAAGGGACAAAGGACACTGCAACTCCGGTTCGGAGCTTCTGCCATGTTACACCTCACCGGCAACGGCACCGCCCAGACCTGCGACGGCGTCACGCGCCGCGACTTCCTGCAGGTCGGCGCGCTGGGCGCGATCGGCCTGTCGCTGGCCGCAGCTGCATGGCGGCTCAAGGCCGCGGGCAAGGTCGGCCGAGGGCACGACGAGCGCTCGGTGCATCATGATCTTCAACCTCGGCGCGCCGAGCCAGCTCGACACGTTCGACATGAAGCCCGACGCGCCGGCCGAGATCCGCGGGCCGTTCAAGCCGATCTCGACGGCGTCGCCGGACATCCAGATCTCCGAGATCTTCCCGCTGCACGCCAAGCATCGCCGACAAGTTCTCGCTCGTCCGCAGTCGTGCTACCACACGGCGGCCGCGGTGCACGACACCGGCCATCAGATGATGCAGACCGGGCCGGCTGTTCACCGGCGGCGTCAACACGCCGCACGCCGGCTGCGCGCTGCAGCTACCTGCGCGGGCCGCAAGACCGACCTGCCGGCGCACGTCATCCTGCCGGAGCCGATGGGCCGCACCGGCGGCAACCTGCCGCACGGCCAGGACGCCGGCTTCCTCGGCAAGGCGCACGATCCGTTCGTCGCTGATGGCCGATCCGTCGCAAGCCGAACTTCAAGGTGCCCGACCTGCTGCCGCCCGCGCGAGATCGGCGAGGCGCGGCTCGAGCGCCGCCGCAAGCTGCGCGACGATCGTCGACGAGACGGTGAAGAACTTCGAGGCCAGCGAGGACGCCCAGCTGCTGGACAGCAACTTCGAGGCGGCCTTCCGGCTGATGACCAGCACGCAGGCCCGCGAGGCGTTCGACCTGACGAAGGAGCCGCAGAAGGTCCGCGAGCGCTACGGCATGAACCGCTTCGGCCAGTGCTGCCTGCTGGCCCGGCGGCTGGTCGAGGCGGGCGTGCGGTTCGTCACGATCAACACGTTCCTCACCGTGTTCGACGAGATCACCTGGGACATCCACGGCTCGCAAGCCGTTCACGTCGATCGAGGGCATGAAGGACATCGTCGCCCCGATGTACGACCAGGGCTACAGCGCGCTGATCGAAGACCTCGACCAGCGCGGCATGCTCGACAACACGCTGGTCTGCAACCTGGCCGAGTTCGGCCGCACGCCGCGGGTCAACCCGGCCGGCGGCCGCGACCACTGGCCGCAGTGCTGGACGCGTCTACTTCGCCGGCGGCGGCGTGCAGGGCGGCCGCGTCGTCGGCCGCAGCGACCCGATCGGCGGCGTGCCCGGCCGAGCGGCCCGTCGAGCCGGCCGAGGTCGTCGCCACGATCTACCACAGCCTGGGCCTCGACCTGGAAACCGACGCTGCCCGGCCCGCAGGGCCGGCCGTTCCCGCTGGTCGACTTCGGCAAGCACGAGATCAAGGAGCTGTTTTAGCCAGGTTTCGTAGCGGGAGCATCTTGCTCCCGCGACTCGGCGGCCGGCAATCCGCCGCTACAAGCGGAGCATACCATGTCCCGCAAGCGTTCGACTCCGGGCGGTCCGCAGTACACGCTTCGCGATGCGCGACTGACCATCGCCATCATCGCAATCCTGCTTGCCTGGTGGCGGGACCACACGCAGATCGCGCACGAACTGGAACAATCACGCGAGGAGGCGCGGTGCTCCGGCTCGAACGCGACTTGGAGCCGATTCGCCAAGCGAGAGAGAAAGAGATCGCGGACTTTTGGGCCATGAAAGCCCAACATGGCGCCTTGCTAGGGCTGATGCAGTTGCTGTCCGATCCTGAAGCTCAGATCAGAGCCAGAGCGGCCTTCACGTTGGGGAAGATGCAGCGGACAGCGCCTCTGATCGTGCCTGCACTGCTTCCCCTGCTCAACGACGAGGATGCGAACGTGCGCCGGGAGGCGGCATCCGCGCTGGGTAATCTCGGCTTAGCGGCGAAAGCGGCGGTGCCAGCTCTGAAAGAGCAAGCCAACGATCAGGACTCGCCGATCGCGGCTTTGGCGGCTGAGATGCTCAAGCGAATTGAGCCATAGGGGTATGTCGCCAAGGTGCGCTCGATGGCGTGGTTTCAAGATCTATCGCCGTGCGATTACTTTGGCGAGCCGCCCGCGCCGACACTCGCCGCCGTCGGATGGCTGGAGCGCGCCAGGCCGTTCGCCACCGGTGCGGTTGACCCGCGTGTCTTTGCGAAGCTCAGCGAGCTTTGCCGCGACCCGTGGCAGCCGTCGATCTCCCCGGGCGTGCATGAATGCGATCTATGCCTCTACGAAGGCGAGGCCGGCGGCGCTTGCCTGTTCATTCCCGGCAACGGCCGCATCTACGTCTGCCCGGAGCTGATCGTCCACTACATGAACGCCCACGGCTACGCGCCTCTGGCCGAGTTCTGCGATACCGTTCTGGCTTGCCCGCCCATGCGGTCTCAACAATACTTTAAGGAGCTCCTAGCCAATGGCGGCCGGACATTGATCGGCGACAAGACCCAACCTCAGGGCACTCTAGCCGACTTTTTGGCCGGCCATATCGGTGTGCTGTCCAGCGGCCGGCGTGGGGCGGCCGATTAGCTTGCGGCATGGCAGAACGAGGTCGTCGTTGCATGGTCACCTACGAACAACTCTTGGACCGCGACCTTGGCTGGGCCCTGTTGGAGGGCAGTATGCACTTCGAGAAAGAGAGCGCTGTCCACAAGACTCTACGAAAGATCGCTAGACGCTTGGACGACTTGGGCATTCCGTATGCGATTGCTGGCGGAATGGCGCTCTTCTTCCACGGCTATCGGCGCTTCACGGAAGACGTTGACATTTTGGTGAGTCGGGAGGACCTTGCTCGAATTCACCAAGAACTCCAAGGACTCGGGTACGTGCCGCCGTTTCGGGCAAGCAAGAACCTCCGTGATGCGGAGTTAGGGGTTCGCATCGAGTTTCTTGTCTCGGGAGACTTTCCTGGCGACGGAAAGCCCAAGCCAGTCGCTTTTCCGAAGCCGGCAGATGTACGCACAGAGCTTGAGGGCATCGCGTGCCTAAAGCTGCCGACGCTCGTCGAGTTGAAGCTAGCGTCTGGCATGACGCACCCCCGGCGAGGCAAGGACTTGATCGATGTAGAAGAACTCATCGCGGCGTTGAAGTTACCCCTGACATTTGCCGAACAACTTGATCCGTTCGTCCAGAGCAAATTCCGTGAGTTGTGGCACCTCGTGGACGAGAACCCCGAGTGAAGCCTCCTACCTTCCGCCGCATTCTTGCCCGCCATGGGAACTTGCTTGGCTGGACGATCCACATCGGGATGCTTTGGGTGCTCGTGGGCGCCTTGATGCTGGTGATATTCTTCCAGGATGCTGCGCTGGGACGTGAAGAATCGTGGGCCTTGTTGATCGTGAGCTTGCTTACGCTCGCCCACGTGGTCCAATTCGTTTACCGGGCTCGCCAAATCCGACGGGTCTTCAGCGTCGGTGAAGTCGTCGCGGGCCGTGTCGTTCAAGTCGGCTGGGACGAATCGCGCCTTGCCGACTCGGAGGCCAGGCACTCCGTGGCGATTGTAACAGCTACACCATTCGCCGTTGTGGCCTACGAATACGCGGGCCGGAAGTACCAAATCAAGTGCCCTGGCAAGACGCGCGGCGGCGGCGGAATTCGCGCGGGCAAGAAGGTCACACTGGTCGTCGATCCGGCGAAGCCATCGCGGGCATTTCTCGTCAGCATTTTCCTCTGATCGCATTGGGTGGTGAGGCATGTCCGTCTATATCCTCGCCACGCTCGATACCAAAGGCCGCGAGGCCGCGTTTGTGCGAGATCAGCTTGCCGCGCGCGGCGTCGGCGCCTGCCTCGTTGATACAGGGTGTCTCGGTGAGCCGACGGTGGCGGCCGATATCCCGCGCGAAGAAGTATATCGTGCGGCCGGCGTCTCGCTCGATGAGCTTCGCCGCCGCGGCGACCGAGGCGAGGCCGTCACTCAGGCGGCGTTCGGCGCGGCACGGCTCATGGCTCGGCTTCATGCCGAAAGCGGTGTGCCCGGCATACTGTCGCTGGGCGGCTCGGCCGGCACCACCATCGGCACAGCGGCCATGCGGGCCTTGCCGCTGGGCGTGCCCAAGCTGATGGTCAGCACGCTGGCCTCCGGGCAGGTGCGGCAGTACGTCGGCGACAAGGACGTGCTGATGCTCAACTCGGTGGTCGACATCGCGGGCATCAACCGCATCAGCCGGCTCGTGCTCGGCAACGCCGCGGCGGCGATGGCCGGCATGGTGAGCTCGCGTGCAACCGGCTCATCGCCCGGCGCGGCGAGAATCCGTCCGACGATGCGACAAGCCGCTGGTCGCCGCCACGATGTTCGGCGTCACCACCCCGTGCGTCGAGCGGGCCCGGCAGGTGCTCGAAGCGGCCGGCTACGAGGTGCTGGTCTTCCACGCCACCGGCAACGGCGGCCAGGCGATGGAGTCGCTGATCGCCGACGGGCTGATCGCCGGCGTCCTGGACATCACCACGACCGAGCTGGCCGACGAGCTGGTGGGCGGCGTGCTCATCGGCCGGGCCCGACCGGCTGACCGCGGCCGCCGAGGCGCGGCGTGCCGCAGGTGATCTCCGTCGGGGCCCTGGACATGGTGAACTTCCACGCCCCGCGAGACGGTGCCCGACAAGTTCCGCGCACCGGCAGTTCTATCGGCACAATCCCACGGTCACGCTGATGCGGACGACGCCGCGAGGAGAACGCGCTGCTGGGCGAAGAGATCGCCCGCAAAGTGTCGGCCTCGACTGGTCCGGCGGCCGTGATGCTGCCGCTGCGCGGCGTCTCGGCCATCGACGTCGCCGGCCAGCCGTTTGATGACCCGCAGCGCGCGAGGCGCTGTATGGCGCGATCCGCGCTAACCTGCGAGACGTCGAGCTCCTCGAGCTGGACCGGCACATCAATGATCCGGAGTTCGCCGAAGCGCTGGCGAATAAGCTGCTGGCGCTGATGAAGGCGGCGAAGCCGAGCTGAGGCAGGGACGGGCTTCAGGCTTCGGACTTCAGGCTTCGGGAAGGAATCGTTCGATGCTGGATGTTCGATGCTGAATGTTCGATGCTGGGTGTTCGATGCTGGGTGTTCGATGCTGGGTGTTCGATGCTGGGTGTTCGATATTCCGTCGTACACCAGTCACTCGAGCTGCCCGGCTGCCGAAGCCTGAAGTCCGAAGCCCGAAGCCTGAAGCCTGAGCCATCACCCTGCGGTCGCCCTGGATGATCGCCGCCGGTTGAGCCGAGGCAGGGCCGCTCCTCGCTCGCGGGCAAGCACGTCCTCCAGCTCCGACTCTTCTACGATCCAGCCGCGGCAGTTCGCGCTGCCGCAGCCGCAGGGGATGGCCGCGTCGGCGTCCCAGGCATAGTCGATCGTCAGCTCCTCGCCCGGTTGGATCGCTCGCAGGGCCGTGAACCACACGCGGTCGGGCGTGATGTCCCCCTCGGTCTCCTCCCAGGAGCAGAGCTCGCAGTTGGGATCGCAACTGTGGTTGGCGTACCGAAACGGCGCGTCCGGCTCCAAGGCGCGGCCCGGGTCCAGGTCGATGCAATACTCCGAGCCATAGCCGGTCTGATGAACGATCTTGCCGGTCACTTCGCCGATGATCTCGTGCGGCACGATGAGCCGCTGCGCGAACAGCCCCAGCCCGTGCCGCGCCGGGCGAACCTCAACGGGGGGCGGTGTGCCGCCGATCTCGGGCGAGGGCCGCCGCGGAGATGCCTTCTTGCGTTCCTGCATGCGCTCCAACTTCGACGAGGAATGGCGAACCGCGTGGGTGAACGAAGAGGTATATCCGCTTCAGTCGCTTATTTGAAGGTCGAAGCAGATTCTGTGGTCGCCGAAGTCGCCAAGACTTCGGAGTGTTCGCGAAAGTCCGTGTTCTGCGAACCGGGCTATGCGACCGGATTATCTGCGGCACACTTGGCATCGGTCGCCACCGCGCGGCCGTGTATACTGCGCCGGACTGCACGCGGCTCTCATCACACCGGCAGGATCGGCCATGTCGCACACCGCGGAATCTCTTCGCCTTAGCGGCCCGCGCGGCCGATGCCGTCTCGTGACGCTCCTCGCTCTGGGCTTGCTGCTCGTGGGGGGATGCGGAAGTGAGCAAGAAAGGACCGCTCCCGCAGAGGAAAGCTGGTACACCCTTTCCATGGGGGGCTCGCGGGCCGGCTTCGTGCACACCCGCGTGCAACCCAAGCAAGAGAATGGCTCGAAGCTTCTGAGCATCCGCCAGGAGCTTCACCACGACATCCTCCGCTTCGGTCAGCCGTACGAGATGAAGATGGTGATCGACAGCCTGGAGACTGCCGACGGTCAGCTCGTCTCGTTCGAGATCAAAGGCGCGCACGGCAGCCAGGGCGTCGAGATCATCGGCGAAGTGGCCGGCGGAAAGCTGACGTATCGGAACAAAAACGCCGCGGCCGTCGCCTGGGATAGCAGCGTGGGCGGTTTCTTGGCCCTGGAGCAGTCGCTGGAGCGACAGCCGATGCAGCCCGGAGAGCGCCGCGCGGTGCGCAAGCCGGAGCCTGATCCGCTGCAGTCGCGGCTGCTGGTGATGGATCATCAACTGACGGCGGCCGACTATGAAATGGTCAAGGTGCGCGACAGCGACGTGGAGCTACTGCGCATCGAAGACGTGCAGTCGATCGAAGGGCAAGGCGCGATCCCGCAGACGCTGTGGACGGACCGGCAAGGCCGAATCGTCAAATGGCACATGCCCAGCCTGCGGCTGGAGCTGGTGAAATGCTCCAAGACCGAGGCCCAGAAGAAGATCGACGGCCCGCGATTCGACATCGGCGCAGCGACGGCGGTGCCAATCGAGCGGCGCACCGCCGGGCTGGCCAAGTCGCGGCGCGTGCGGTACGGCGTGCGTCTCCGCGAGCAGGATCCCTCGGCGGTCTTTGCCAACGGCCCGTCGCAGCGCGTGCTGGCCAAAGACGCCCGCACTGCCGAGATCGTCGTGCGGGCCCTCCGCCCCGACACGCCGGGCGTCAGCGACGACTCCCGGCCGACGGAGGCGGACGTGTCGCCTGGTCCGCTCATCCAGAGCGATCACGCGGCCGTCCTGGCCCTGGCCGCCCAGGCGGCCCCCGATGAGAAAGATCGTTGGAAGCTGGCCCTTGCGCTCGAGCAGCACGTCAAGAAGTCGATGCGTCGCGTGGATTTCTCCAGTGCGCTGGCCACGGCCGCCGAGGTGGCGGAAAGCCTCGAGGGAGATTGCACGGAGCACGCGATGCTCTTGGCTGCGCTGGCTCGGGCACGCGGCATTCCGGCGCGGGTGGCGCTGGGGCTAGTCGTCGTGGAGAACGGCGCCGCCTTGGGGTTTCACATGTGGACCGAAGTCCATCTCGCCGACCGCTGGCTGGCACTGGATGCCACGCGCGCCCAGGGCGGGATCAGCGCCGGATATCTCAAGCTCACCGACACGAACCTGGCAGGGCAGACCGGCGGCCTGGACAGCCTGTTGCAGGTGATCAAAGTGCTCGGCCAGTTCGAGAAGCTGGAAGTGCTGGAGGCGGAGTGAGCGTCGGACACTAACCCGACGCGTAAGCGAGGGAGCGTCACACTAGCCCGACGCGCAAGACGCGCAAGCGAGGGAGCAGCGCCCCGGACTCCGAGCCGAGAGAAAGGTCTCCCTCGCTTGCGCTTCGGGCTAGTGTGGAGCGTCCGTCATTCGCGCCAACCGCGCGAGCAGCTCCTGGGCCGCGCCGCTGTCGATGGCCATGGCGGCCAGCTCGGCACACCGCCGCGGCGATTCGTCTTTGCCGGCCGTCCAGAGAGCTGCGGCGGCGTTGAGCACCGTGATGTCGCGCGCCGCGCCTCGCTCGCCGCCGAGGACGCCGCGAATAACGGCGGCGCTTTGCTCCGGCCCTTCCACGCGCAGCGATGCCATGTCGGCCCGGCGCAGGCCAAAATCTTCGGGATGCCAGGTGAACTCGCGGGCTGGCTGTTGCCCACTCTCGGTCACCTGCGTCGGTCCCGAGAGTGTGACTTCATCCAATCCGTCGTCGCCCCGCACGACGATGGCCCGCCGCGTGCCGAGCAGCACCAGGGCTTCGGCCAACAGCGGTCGCAGCTCCGGGCGGCCAACGCCGATCATCTGAAACGGGGCCGAGGCAGGATTCGTCAGCGGGCCGAGCATGTTGAAGATGGTGGGCACGCCGAGCTGTCGGCGGACTTCGGCCACCTGCTTCATGGCCGGGTGCAGGAGGGGCGCGAAGCAAAAGCAGATGCCCAGCTCATCCAGGCACTTCTCGACGGTGCCCACGCCGGCTTCGACGTTTACGCCTAGCTGCTGGAGCACGTCGGCCGAGCCGGTGCGGCTGGTGACGCGGCGGTTGCCGTGCTTGGCGACCGGCACGCCGGCGGCGGCGGTGACCAGTGCAGCAGCGGTGCTGATATTGAACGTGGCGCTGCCGTCGCCGCCGGTGCCGCAGGTATCGACGATGCCCTCGCGCGACGAGCGGATCGGCGTCATGTGGCGTCGCATGGCCAGCGCGGCGCCGGCGGCCTCCTCGACGGTCTCGCCCTTGAGCCGCAGGCCGGTGAGCAAGAGGCCGATGTCGCCTGGCGAGCAGCGGCCCTGCATGATGGCATCGACGGCCGCGGACATTTCGTCGAGCGCGAGGTTCTCGCCAGCGGCGAGGCGGCCGAGGATAGATTGGAGCATTGGGCGACTCGCTTATTTGCGGCCCCGAATCCAATACGGCGAGTCGGGGCCTTTAGGCAGCTCCTCAACCATCGCCAAGTCAGAGCTTACCGCATAGAGCTGATAGGGAGACGGCTTGATCAGGCGGCCCGGCTCCTGAAAAAAGACCGCGACGATAAACCGATCTTGCTCCCGCGCCCGCAGGGCTGTCCCCACCACCGTACGTGCCGGGTGCGCTGCCTCGAACGCCCTACGGGCTACCGCACATGCTGGCGGCGTCCTTAGCCTCAAACACTCGAGCATGCGCAGAACAATCCGCAAGAGCGACCTCACGAGCTATGCCAAGCCGGCCACTGTCGCTTGACGCGCATGGGCCGACAACCAACGTGGGCAACTCGCTCTGCGAGTTGCCGTCAACTTGCAGAGCAAATTGACCACCCTACACAATCATTCCAAGCCCTGACAGCCGCCCATGCCGCATTGCGGCCGGCCGCACAATTGCTGCGGCGGCGCGTCGCACAGCGGCAGCGATTGCCCGCGCGACGTGTGGGCTGCCGGCACGCTCCACTGTTTGTCCAGGTGTTCGCCGCCACAGGTCGGGCACGTCGGTCGCTCGTCGCCCCGCACCAGTAGCTCGAACTCCTCGTGGCAGTTGTCGCAGGCGTATTCGTAGAGCGGCATCGGTTGGTGAGTAAGTGAGTAGGTGAGTACGTGAGTGGGAAGGACGTAGGCCAACATACTCACCTACTCACTTACTCACGCCGAAGGCTAATCCAGATGGTGCAGCGAGTCTTCGTAGCCTTCCACGAGGAACTTCTTCCCCTTGCGGACGACCTTGTGCCCCTCGGACTCGAGCAGGTTTTGCATGTGCTCGACGCCGCCGGGGTACTTGGGATTGATCTCGCCGCCGGTCTTCAGCGTCCGCCAATAAGGGGTCACGCGCTTGGCACCTTCGGTCTTGGCTTCTTCGGCCGCGTTGGCCGACATCCAGGCGAAGATGCCCGTGGTCATCGGGCAGGCGGTGTTGGCCTTGTGTTTCTTGGCCAGCGTCTGGCGGATCTGATTGATGGTGATCAGCTTGCCCTTGGGCACCTTCTTCATCAGCGAATCGACCTCGGTCGGGGCCGGGACGACGAAGGAGCCGGTGCCCAGCTTGCTGGTCTTATCGCAGGGGACCTGGACGACCTTGGGCAGGTCTTTCTTGCCCAGCAGTTTTTCTTTCCACGACTTGCGACCGAACATGCCAGAGACCTCGAGTGGGGTGTGAGAGGGATGCGCGCGAACTCGCCGAAGTGCCGCTAGCGGCTGCCCCGCTGCGTGCCGACCACCATTCTATACCAGCGACGCCAGCGCGGCAAAAACCCCTGCGAGGATTTCGGCGCGGCGATGCTAACATCCCGCTCGACCGGGGTTTCGGTCGGGGGGCCGGCAGCGGCACTGCCGGCAGCGGCCCTGATGCTCGCCGCTTCTCGGCGCAGCGTTGCCAGCACCTGTTCCAACTGCTCGCGGGGCGTGAGCGACAGATCGACAAACAGCCACTTCTGCCCGCGGATTTCGCAGCCGCCCCCCCCTTCGCCGATCAGCGACTCCAGGCGAATGCGGTAGCCCAGCCGCTCGGCCAGCCGCAGGGCGGCCTCGAGCCGGTCAACGGTCTGCATCGGGGCCGTCTGCATGTCGCACCTCCGTGTGCTGGCAGCGGGAAAGAAGGGGGTCGGGCAGTCGATTCGCGCGACCGCTGCGTCATGCGCATTGTCGCGTAAGTGGGGGTCGAGAGGATCGACTCCCGACCCCGTCTCGCGGCAAGTCGATCGCGACGCCGGGCGATTCTAGGGGCCTCGTTTCGCCGAAGCGATATCAACCTTCCGCGCCCTTTTGGCAACGACCCGGCACAAACCCGCCTTACCGCAAACTGACCCTACGCCTATAATTCGCTGGCTGCGGCGCATCGCGGCAAGCCTCCCGCAAATCTGGGACAGACCCATTCGTCGTCCCACGCCCCCCGAAGTCCCGCTTCCGACGACTCGTCACGTCTTTCCGGAGCAGGTTCGGGCCGACGATTGTGCCGGGCATCGCTTCAGTTCCGCCGCCGGTGGGACGATACCCCAACAGGCGCGTTGCCGGCTGGACGAGGCGCTGCGCCCTGCGCGGTAAACCGGGGAAGCCACCGCGAGGCGCCCGGTCGGTCAGGCCGCTCCGGTCAGCGAGCCTCGGCGAACGAGGCAAATCAAGACGCGTTTCAGCGAAGTTGCCGTCATGAGCACATCCGACCAGGTGCGTGCCCTGCAAGAGCAGGTCGAGCTGCTCTCGGAGAAGCTCGCCCAGGCCCAGCGGCTGACCTACCTGGGTGAGCTGGCCAGCACGACTTCGCACGAGTTCAACAACATCCTCACCACGATCATCAACTACGCCAAAATGGGCCTCCGGCACCCCGACCGCGAGACCCGCGAAAAGGCCTTCAACAAGATCCTCACCGCCAGCACCAAGGCGGCCAAGATCACCGGCAGCATCCTGGGCATGGCCCGGCGTCGCTCCAGCGGCTTCGAGCCGACCGACCTCAAGCAGTTGCTCGAAGACGCGCTGCTGCTCTTGGAGCGGGAGCTGAACAAGTATCACATCGCGGTGGAGACGTACTTCCGCGAGGTGCCGCGGGCGATGATCAACCCGGGCCAGATTCAACAGGTGCTGCTCAACCTGCTGGTCAATGCCCGGCAGGCGATGCCCCACGGCGGCCGGGTGGTGCTCAAGCTAGCACTGGACGAGACGGGGGAGATGGTCGAGCTGACGGTGCGCGACACGGGCGTGGGCATTCCCGCCGAGCTGCTGCCGCGGATCTTCGAGCCGTTCTTCACGACGAAATCCGGCCCGGACGCCACGGGCAAAGGGGGCACGGGGCTGGGCCTTTCGATGTGCCGCGACATCGTCGAAGCCCACCGCGGCCGCATCCGCGTGGAGAGCGCCGCGGGCAAAGGGACGGCATTCATCCTCAAGCTGCCGCTGGCACCGGCGGCGAGCACCAACGCCTCGTCGGCCGCGGGCGCGACGCCCGCCGTCGCGACACCATCTGCGCCCTCCCTGCTGCCGCAGGCGGAGATTCCCCTGCCGGGGCAAGCGGCCACGTCGTAAGGCGCGGTAGAGCAACACTAGCCCGACGCGTCAGCGAGGGAGTGCCGCCGCTGGACTCCGAGCATAATCCGCCGCGCCCTCGATGGCCCGTCGGGCTAGTGAGTCGCGGCCCTTAGCGCTTCACGATCTCCACGCAGATGCCGCCCGCCCGCAGGAAGCGGTGCAGCGGCGTGTACCAAAGCTCGTTGCGCCAGGTCAGTCCGACGGATTCGCAGAGCCTGTGCAATTCTCGGCGGTTATAGGTGCGGCAGCTCCAGATGCGGCTCGTCCAGGCGCCGCCGAAATTGTCTTCGGTCGTCAGAAGCAGCATCCGCCCGCCGCGGACCATGACGCGCGACAGCTCCAAGAGGCCGGCCCGCGCGTCGGGCAAGTGCTCCATCACATAGCCGCAGGTGACGCAGTCGAACGTCTCGTCAGCGAACGGCAGCCGCGTCAGGTCGGCCACCACGAACCGCGGCGGCTGCGTCTTCATCGCCGGCGACTTGAGCCGCCGCACGGCGCGGCGGACCATGCCAAACGAGAGATCGAAGCAAGTAATGGCCGCGTCGGCGTCGGCATACTTGACCAGGTGCCGGGCGATCTGGCCGGCCCCGCAGCCCACGTCGAGAATCTCTTTGCAGCCGCGCAGGTCGAACTTGCGATTCCGCAGCAGCCGCTCGCCCAGCGGTGTGTGCAACGAGATCAGGCTGCAGGCGGCCAGGATGGCCCCCTTGGGCCCGTCGTAGACGTCGCGGACCTTCTCGCGATATTCCTCGGCGCTCACCCGCTCGATCAGCGAGTTCTCCACCAGGCGATTGAGCACGTTCTTCTTCTTGCGGCCTGGGGCGGCCGATCCCGGATCCCTGCTGGGACCGTCGCCGGGGGGGAGATTGTGGGAATGACTCCTCTTTCTCCGGGTCTTGAGAGGCATGGGCAGGCTCGTCCCAGGAGGGCGTCGCGGGTGGTCCACAAGCCGACAAAACGATGCCGAGAAACCGCGAAAACCTACGCAGCCGAAGCCACCAGACTTAGGACAATCGTCGCCAAGTCGTGAGGCTTCGGGGGCTGAACTCTGGCGAGTTCAGCTACGGAGCACGGACTGGAGCGGGAGAGCAATTGCTGCGCCGGCGCAGCGGCGAAACGCGCTTGCCGGCGACCCCGATCGACCCCCGCCGCGACCACTCACCCACTCACCACATCACAGGTACACACGGCGGTTGTAAATATACCACTCGAAAATCAGCACCACTAGAGCCAAGAGCAGCAGCCACTTCCAGGTTTCTTTCCGCTCGGGCTCGAACGTGGCCTCGGCCTGGAGCGCTTCGCCCCATTGGAAGTCGATCTCGTCCACCGGCCGCAGGTCGCTCTCGCGGCTGTCGAACAAGTTGACGGCGAACCGCCCGACGGCGGCCCCCGTCGGCTCGCGCAGCTCATAGGGGCCAAGCTTCTCCAGCCCCGTCAGACGATAGATCGCCTGGCGGCTGGGCAGGATCTCCTGCCCGGAGCGGTCCTCGGGCGCGAAGACGTAGAGCTTTTCGGCGGCCGTGTCGATTTTCAGCTCCAGCCGGTCGCCGGGGCGCACCACGCCCGCGTCGCTCACGGCATGTCCACCGCCGAGGTACTTGAGCACGTTGTAGAGGAACGCCGGGAAGCTGCGACGTTGCATCCAGTTGGTGTTGGCCCCCTCCTTGTCCACGATCGAGAAGCTCATGATGGCGTCTTCGTGCCCCTCGCGGGCCGCCACGGCCAGCAGCGGGGCCTGCACCCCTTCATATCCCTCGTCGTCGATCTTCTTGCGTGAGCCGAGCGTGTCGATCAGCGCCGTGCCGCCGGCGGGCGTCTTCAGCGGAATGCCCGAGGCGATCAGCACGTCGTCCAGCTCGATCAGGTGCATCAGCGGGTGGGTGCGGGCGATGTCGATGATCTTGGGCAGCACGACTCCTTGGGGCGGCCAGGGCTTTTCCGCCTCCCAGCCCCACAGGGCCAGCTTCGGCACCGCCCCGATGAACAGCGTGTTGCACTCCGGCAGCGGCGTGGGCGTCTTGTCGTTGTCTTCCTTTTCCGCCGGCAGGCAGCGGTCGAAGATCACGAGGTCGTGCACGCCGGCCTGGGCCAGCGCGCGATATTCGTCGCCGGAGAGATAGTCCGGCGGCTGGACCGTCAGGTCGCATAGCCGCTGCGATTGCTGCGTGCCGAAGGCCTTGCTGAGGTAGTCGTTGCCCGGCGTCACCAACAGCACCTTGGCCTTGCGAGGAACGTTGACAGCGAACCAAGCCGTGTCATCGAGCGGCAGGTCGTCGCCGACCGTGTCGCCCGACGACGGCTCGATGACCGTGGCAACGAGCTTGACGACGCCCGACTCCACGTTGCCCAGGCGGAAGTCCACGCCGTCGGAGCCCGGCGCGCCAGTCTCGGCGTTGCGGGCGGGCAGCGAGACCCGTGTGCTGGCGTTCTGGTCCGCATCGTCCACGAACAGATCGACGCGGACTTCGACATCCTCCGGGCCGTAGTTTTCCAGGAGTGCGAAGACATCGACCTCGCCCTCCTTGTCGAGCCGGCGCTCCGCGGCCAGCGAGGCGACTGCCACGTTCCGCGGCGCTTCGCTGCCCAGCTTGATGTACTTGGGGGACAGCACGCCCAGCGGAAAATCGGGGTGCGGGAACTTGCCGTCGGTGAACAGGTACAGGTCCGCCGGCTGGGGTTCGGCCATGATCCCCTCGCGGCCCGGATCGGTGCCGCTGCGGCCGGGGTTGGCCATGCCCGAGGCGATCCGCAGGGCCTCGAGGATGTCCGTGGCCCGCTGCGTCGGCCCGATGCGCTCCACGACGCGGCGCAGGGCGTCGCGGTCGTCGGTGAAGGGCTGCTCGACGTTCGGCCGGTTCGAGAACGTGATCACCATGGCCACGTCGCCCGATTCCATCTGGTCGATCAGGGCCAGCGCCTGTCGCTTGGCCTCCTCGAGCCGCGTCGTCTTCTCGCCCGCCGCCGCGTCGGTGGCCGACATGCTGGCCGAATTGTCGATCACGAAGATCGAGCGGTGGCCGACCCGCTTCTCACCGCTCCAGGAAGGCCGCAGCAGCGAGATGATGGCAAACAAGATCAGCAGCAACTGCAAGAAGAGCAGCAGGCTCTTGCGGAGCTTCTGCCAGATGCTGTTGACGTGCAGGTCTTCGATCGACTTGAGCCACAGGAACGTGCTGGGCACCTCCACGGGCTGGCGCTTCAGCTTGAGGAAATACAAGAGGAGGATCAGCACCGGCACGGCCAGGATCGCCGCCCAAATCACGTGACCCCAGGTGAGCGGGAGCCATTTCCAGCTCACTACCTGAGGCAAATCAGAGAACGGGTTGGAAAGCTGGGGCCACATTAGCGCGCTGCCCGGAAGACGAAGAACAGATTTTGCATTTTGCACTTTGCATTTTGGTAACAGTTTAGCCGTCTGAAGTTGGTCTTGGTCTTTTTGGAAGTCGTGGTTTATGACAGCAAGCATTCGCAGATTGGCGAGTGAGGATGGTCATGACCACGGAAGGCGTTGTCGAACTCGACGTCGCATTGGGGCCGCAGCTCACGGCGAAGGACGCTGTCGCGATCTACGCCCAAGGCCAGGAGGCGGTGGTCTTTGCCCTGCTCGAGTTGGCCAGACGGCTGGCCGGCGCGGAAGGACGCTGTGCCTCGGTCCACTCGCCGGCCACACCCTCGGGCATGCGGCCCGTTCATCAAAAACCTGCGGTCAAGAAACGTGGCAAAACGCCGGGGCGACCGGCGGGTCATCCAGGCAGTCGTCGCCCGCCGCCCGCGCGCATCGACGAGCGAAAGACGCACCGCGTTCCGTGCTGTCCGCACTGTCAGGGCGCGTTGAAGCGTTGCCAGGAAACCCGCACTCGGTACACCGAAGACATTCCCCTCGATATCCAACCGGTGGTCACCGAGCACACGATCCACCGGGACTGGTGTCCGCGCCGTTGCAAGCAGGTCGAGCCGGTCGTCCCCGATGCCTTGCCGGGCAGTCAGATTGGCAACCGCGTGCTGACGCTGTCGGCCTGGCTGCACTATGGGCTGGGACAAACCATCGCGCACGTCGTGGACGTGTTCAGTCATCACTTGCAATTCTCTCTCACGCCCGGCGGGCTGCAACAACAGTGGTATCGCTTGCAGGAGATTTTGTTTCCCTGGTACGAGCAGATTCAAAACGAGGCTTTGGACGCGGCCGTGTTGCACGCCGACGAAACGGGCTGGCGCGTGAATGGAAAAGGACATTGGCTGTGGTGTTTCAGTCATGCGCGTGGCACGTACTACCTGATCGACCGGCGGCGTGGTCGGCCGGTGTTGGCCAAATTCTTTCGCCGGGCGTTTGCCGGCACGCTGGTCAGCGACTTTTGGGGCGCGTACAACGCGGTGGTGTGCAGCCGGCGTCAAGTCTGCCTGGCACATTTGCTGCGCGATCTGAAGCATGTCGAACAGTACAAGCATCCTTCGCCCCACTGGGGGAAATTCGCCAAGCAACTGCGACGCCTGATCCGCGACGGACTGCGTCTGAAGCGGCGTCAGCCGGAACTTTCTGGCGAGACTTATGCCTCGCGTCGCAACCGCCTGCATGCGCGGCTGGATGCACTGATCCGCACGCCGTGGAACGACAAGCAAGCTCAACGTCTGCTCAAGCGTTTCCGGCGACATCGCCAGCACCTGTTTACGTTTCTCGACGATCCGGCCGTGCCGGCCGACAACAACCACGGTGAACGGGCCATCCGCCCGGCCGTCATCATCCGCAAAAACACCTATGGCAACCGCAGCCAACGCGGAGCGGACACGCAAGCCGTGTTGATGAGCATCTACCGCACTTTGAAACAACGCGGCCACGATCCGCTCTCCACGATCACCAACGCACTTGCCGAACACCTCAACACCGGCAAACTGCCCGCATTGCCGCCGTGATCACTTCAGACGGCTAAACTGTTACGCATTTTGCACTTTGCATTGAAGCGCACCGCACCACTCCGAATGCAAAATGCAAAGTGCAAAATGCAAAGTGTAAAGTGATTTCACAGCACTCATCGCACCAGCCCTCGCTCGCGCAGGTAGTGCACGACCAATTGCTCCAGCGGCAAGCGGTTATTGGCCAGGATGTACGCCATGCCGCGGCGGTTGCAGAAGTCTTTCACCCCGGCCACGAAGGCGCTGAGCGTCTGCTTGTAGCGCTTCAGCAGCGGGGCGCTGACCGTCACCTCGGCCACGTCGTCGTCCTCGCAGTCGATCAGCTTGCAGGTCGCCGGTCACGTCCGGCTCGATCTCCTCCTGCGACAGCACCTGGATCACGTAGACGTCCATCTGCTGGGCGACCAGGTACCGCAGGGCCGTCCTCGTAGCCGTCGCTTGTCCATCAGGTCGCTGATCAGGACCACGATCCCTTTGCCGGTGTTGCGGAGGCAGAAGTTCTTCACGCCCTGCGGCCAGCGACGTATCTCGCCCGGTCTCGATCGTGCTCCAGATGGTCGAGCATCCGCCACAGGCTGGCCCGGCCGCGCAGGGCCGTGGACCGCGGCTCGCGGCGGGCTGGCCGATGCGTTTCGATCTTCACGCGGTCGGCCCGCACCAGCCCGACGAAGCCCAGCGCCGCCGCCAACTGCTTGGCGTAGTGCAGCTTGGTCGGCTCGCCGAAGTCCATCGACAGGCTGGTGTCGATCAGCACGTAGAAGTGCAGGTCCTCCTCCTCCAGGAACAGCTTGAGGAACAGCTTGTCCAGCCGGGCGTAGAGGTTCCAGTCGATGAACCGCAGGTCGTCGCCGGGCACGTAGTTGCGGAAGTCGGCGAACTCGACGCTCTGGCCCTTGCGCTTGCTGCGCCGCTCGCCCTTCATCCGCCCGCGGAAGACCTTGCGGCTCACCAGCTCCAGCCGTTCGAGCTGGGCCAGCACCTGCGGGCTAAGCAGCGTGGAAGTCACCGCCTGAGGCAAGGGAAATCTCCTGGCTTACGCAGTCGCCGGGTCACGGGGTCGGGAGTCAATTTCGTGGCCAGTGCGCCATGCCATGATCGCCAGCCACATTCGCCGCGAAATTGACTCCCGACCCCTTTCACGCTCCATTAGAACATACGCGAAGCGGAGCCGGAAAGAGGCAGGTAGCGACGCCAGCAGCCGGGCCAAACTCAACAGGCATCGAAGTCCGGCTTGCCAAAGGCCGAAAATAACAATATTGTTATTTGGTGGGTGATGCCCCAGACCGTCGTTCGCATCTTTCGCAAGGCGGACGGCTCCATGCCGGTTCTGGAATGGCTGGATCTTTTGGAGGAGCGGCGGCCGAAGGCCTACGTCAAATGTGTAGAGAGGATTCTCGCTTTGGCCACCTACGGACACGAATTGCGAAGGCCGCTGAGCGACTACCTTCGAGACGGTATTCATGAGCTGCGGGCAAAGGAAGGTACCGTCCAATACCGCATGTTCTACGGCTACCAAGGAAAAAATGATGCGGTCCTGATCCATGCGATAACGAAGGAAGCAAAGATCGACCCGCACGATATCGATCTGTCCATTGAACGAATGGCCCTGGTTCACCGGAACCCATCCAAGTACACGGCCAGCTTCGAGCTTTAAGTCGATGCCTCAGACCAAAGACTTCGCCGCCGTTCTTCGCAAGAAGCTGGCAGCCGATCCAGGGCTGCTCGATGCGGTGCAAAAAGAGCAATTCAACGCTGAGATTGCCAGGCAGATTTACGTAGCCAGGAATGAGGCGCAGCTGACTCAAAAAGAACTGGCCAAGCGGGTTGGCACGGCTCAATCGGCGATTGCGCGCCTGGAGGACACAAACTATAGCGGTCACTCCGTCTCGATGCTGTGGAAGATTGCATCGGCGCTCAATAAGCGACTGAGCATCGAATTTCGGCCATCTCTCGCGGATGAATCGCCGTCTCATGGTTCGGGTAGCAAGCCGCTCCGAGACGATCGCCGCGAGGCCACTGCAACGAAGCGAGCTCGCAACAAGAGAAAAGCCTGACGATTGTCTATCCTCCTTGCCTGATGAGAGACCAATGCCATGACTTCCGATGTCCTGCAAACGCGTCAGCAACAGGAACTGCAGAAGAATCTACCGGTCATCATCGCCGGCCTGGGTGGGGCCGTTGCCGTGGGCCTGATCTGGATCGCCACGGCGTGGAGCGCGTCCCAACCGGTCACGCCGGAACCGGCTGTCGTTCGTTCGGAAAACGGCGATTTGAAGGTCCGATACATGGTGCAGGACACGGAGTCGAGCGCCTCCGGATCGACCTTGGAAAGCGTGACGGCGATCGAATTCCACGCCAACTACATCGTCGTCCGCCAGCGCGACGGACGCGGACGAGTTTTCTTCAACGAACGGACGCGGGAGCTGAGTTGGAGTCGGGCGGATTCCACTCCATAGCCGCAAAACGCCGCGGGTCATTTTCGACCCGCACCCGTCAGCCCGCGAATTGCTGGCTCATCCAGCGCCCCGCGGTACAATCGCACGTCGCTCAGCGAGCCCTTGAAGAAGTCGCCGGCGCCTGAGCCGATCGTGAGCGGCTCACTGCTCGTCAGGTCGAACCTGGCGGGGTCGAAGGGAGCCGATTCCGCGACGGGCTTCCCATCCACGTACAGCCGCAGGCGGTTTTTCTCTTTCACGGCGGCCACGTGCCGCCAGCCGGCCGGCAGCTCGTGGTCGTGGGTCACGCACGCCCCGGCTTCCAGCGAGTGAATGTGCCCCGAAGGGAGCGTGCTCGAGAAGAGCCGGCCCCGATATTGGGCCATCGTCCAGGCGCGGCGGTACCTCACGTCCGGCGTCTTGTCGAGCTGGGCGGTCTTGGTCCACCTCTGCCCGCCGTCGTAGCGGTACACTTCGGCCAGCGGAAGCGTGCCGGCGTACAACTGGCCGTTGTGAACCAGCATGCCCATCACTTCCAGCTCGCTTCCCAGGCGGCCCATGTCCTCCCACGAGTCGCTGGCCCGGCGATACACTCTGCCGCTGGGCCAGGTGCCCACGCACAATTGCCCCCGGTGCACGGCAAACGAATACGTCTGCGTGTTCTCGCCGAGCTGGCCGAAGTCCGCCCACGACTGACCATCGAAGCGATATACGCGGCCGCCGTCGTAGCTGGTCGCCCAGAGGAAGCCGTTGTAGACGCCGAGCGACTCGACCCGTTTGCCGTCGGGCACGGCCAGCGACGTCCAGCGGCCGTCGGCCTCATAACGGAAGAACCCGGCCGGCTTGTAGAGCGACGACGCATACAGCCGGCCCTTGTAGACCACCAGACCGCCTATGGCCTCGGTGCCGGGTAAGCGGCCGATCTCTGTCCAACGGCCGTCCGCCTCGTACCGGTAGACCTTGCCCCCCAGGTTGGCGTTCTCCGACTCGGCGAGCGATGATCCGCCGAAGCGGTATTTCGAAGAGGCCGCGTAGAGCCGGCCGTTGAACACGGCCAAGGCCGAAATGGCGTTACACTTGTCCGGCGCGCCGCAGTCGGTCCATCGGCCGGTGCCGTCGTAGCGGTAGACGCGGCCGACGTCCTCTCGGCCGTTGGCGGCGGTCCCTGCGTAGAGCTTCCCGTCATGCACGGCCAACGCAAACGCCAGCACGGCGTTGCCGGGCCGCCCCTCGTCGGTCCACTTGGGCTCGCTGCCCGCGTCGATGCCGAACTGGAGCTGGCGGGCGTTTGGCTGGCAGCTCGTGACGCCGGTATTGTTCCTCAGAGTCAAATTGATGCCGACCCGCTTCTCGGCATCGTAGAGCGTAACGAGGTCGCCGAGATCGTCGTCGAGCGTCTCCGCCGTGTGAATCCACAAAGCGAGCGTAAAGTCGTCCGTGCCGAGCCGCAGGGCCGGCGAGGAGGGCACGCTGACGTGACTCTTCGCGCCGTCGAACCTGGCGGCGGGGGCCTTGCCATCGGGTCCCCGGGCCAGGAAGTCTACACCGCGATTCGTGGCGTGCAGTCCGCTGCCCGATGAGTCGTCGGCATTGCCGGCCAGCTTCCAACGGGCGACGAGCTGCGGCTCGTCCGCGGGCAAGGCGCGGGGCAGCAGGACTGCCATCAAGGCGACGAGTGCCGTGCAGTGAGTCTTCTGGTTCATGATCTCGTTCGTTGCCTTCGTTTCCTTCTGGTGAACTGCCTTTGAAGCTCAGTGCTACGGCCAAAGGGCGTTGCCCCGCGGACTTCTTGTCCGAACAGTCGGTCATGCCGCGCGCGGCATGACGACTGCTCAAAGAATCTTCGCGCGGCGCGAAGAAATCAAGCGTCTATAGGTTGTACGGTGACCGAGGCGAAGGTGCGGCAATGCACGGCTGGATTGTGGCAGCCGATGGTTGCCCACTAGAATAGATGCATCGCTCCGAGGTGAACCGTCAACGGGAGCACCTATGGACCTCTGGCTCTTCGGCGTGGCTCCGACAGTCGTCGTTTTGCTCATCCTGCTGGTCTTGTTGCCGCGGTGCAGGTGCCCGAAGTGCCGCGAGCGGTTGCCCCGGTTGCGGGTGCCCACGAGCGGGCGCCAGTTTCTTCAGGGCGGCTGGACGTGCCCTGGATGCGGCTCCGAACTGGACCGCCAGGGACGCGTGATCGGCTCGTAGTTTTGCTAGGCCCCGCGCGGCCGTGCGGCACGCTGGTTGCTCTAAGGACCGCAGACAAGCGAATGGTCCAAGCGACAAATTCGCTTTCGTCGATGAGTTGGTAATTTCACACCAGCTCGGATAGGCCGCAGCCCAGCCGCTGCGGCCTTGCTTTTCCTGGATACTTAAGGAGATCGCCATGAACTGGACGACCATGAAAGGCCAATGGAAAGAGTTCAAGGGGAAGGTGAAAGAGAAGTGGGGCAAGCTCACGGACGACGACCTGGACGTAATCGGCGGCAAGAAAGACCAGCTCGTTGGCAGGCTGCAACAACGCTATGGCTATGTCAAGGAACAGGCAGAGAAAGAGGCGGACGACTTTTGCAACTCGTGCGACGAGCGCAGCTGCGCATAGCGTTGCCCAAGCGAGGAACGGCATTGCGCACCTGCTTCGACCTCATGGTGGGCGGATCAAAGCCGGGTTTCCTTTTCACAAAGGCTGACAGAACGGTGGACTTGAGCGTCGGGGCTTCGGTCCTCCGCTTGTAAGAGGCTGAATCCGCACCAAGTGGGGCTGGCCAGGCAAGCAGCGTCGGCACGTTGTTTGCCAAAGGCACAACGTTTGCCGAAGGGCACAGCGGCGCGGCTCTCCCATGACCGCGATTTACGTCTTAAATCGCGGCCGTGGGGTCGGGTGGTTTGTGTGTCTCTGCTTCAACCGCTACTTGGAGGTCCTACGATGAACCGCGTATTGCTTCTTGCCGCGTCGGCATTTTTGGCCGTCGTCCTTGGCTTTATGTTCGCCGGGGATGGGGCCGCGTTGGCCGGCCACGGGTGTTGCGGATGTCACGGCGGCTACGGCGGATGCCATGGCGGCTATGGCGGATGCCACGGCGGCTATGGTTGTCACGGCGGCTACGGCTGCCACGGTGGTCACGGCGGCTATGGCTGTCACGGCGGCCACGGTGGGCACGGCCATGGCGGCCACGACGGAGGCGGGGCCAAGCCGCCACCTCCGCCGCCGATGAACGGAACGAAGGGCGACGGCAAGGCGGAGAGCAAACCGCTAGGCTTTCGCACTGTGAGCTTCCGGCGGTAGGCATGCTCGAGCGGGGCGTTTGACGCCCAACTTCGTGCTATCAATTTTGTGGCCGCGACGGCCCTCCCGTCGCGGCCACGCTATTTGATCGACGATGCTCCGCGCAGCTCGAGAGACATGCCGTGGCATGGCCATCTTGGCCATGCGCGATGGAATGATGCAACGCTCGGGCGCGACGGGCCCCGCACGCCTACCAGCCAGTGCCGCCGTATCACGTGCGGATAACGCATGGCAGGTGCAAGGGCGGTTTTTCAAATCCCCTTTCCCCCTCCGGGGCGACGGTCGCGGTCCGAGGCACACTTCAGGTCCGTCGAAACTTGACGTAGCCACGATGCGGGACGGAGAATCCACGTGCATCCAAGGCTCGCCAAGATGACCCAACCCGACGCCCAGCGAACCGAAACTGAAGTACCGGATGGCCGCCACCCCGATACTTCACCTGCCGACGGCTTCGCGCCCCGGCCTCGGCGGCGGTGGTATCAGTTCAGCCTCTGGGCGCTCTTCGCGCTGACGCTGCTGACCGCCATCGTGCTGATGGCGTGGCGATGGACGATTGCGCCTGTACGTTGCTCAGGCCGAGACGATGGCACTGGTCGAGCGGCTGGGCGGCAGCTACCAGTCGCAGCCGGCGCCCAAGTGGATGAGCCAATTGGCGGGCCAAGACCTGGGCGACGCGACGCTCGTGAACCTGGCCGATTGCGACCGGCCGGATGAGTACGTTGCCGCCGTCGCCCGGCTGCCGCGGCTGGAAATCCTGCTGGTCGGCGGCCAGGCCTTCGGCGATGAACAAGTGGCGCAGCTTTCGGGCACGAAGAGCCTGCGGTGGCTGATTCTCGATTCGACGAGCGTTTCCGCAGACGCCCTGGCGACGTTGCAAGATGCGAGCCCTGATCTTCAGGTCTATCGCAGCCAGCGGCGCACGATCGCGGCGCTTTGCGCAGCGGCGCCTGGCTGAATTGCTTGAACGACCCCACCAGGAAGGTGAACGTTGACCCCAAGCTCTCCGGGCGCGTCGGCGCCGACTTCTTCGAGGAGCCCACGCTGTTTGACGCCTTCCAGGCCGTTGACGCCGCGCTCTTCAGCCGGATGTGCAGCGTCACCGAGGCCTGGTTTCACGGTCCGATGGTTGACGAACAACTGATCGAGATCGCCAAGACGCCGAACCTCCGATCCGTGGGTTCTTTCTCGCCTCAGATCACGGATGAGGGCCTTCTTCATCTGAGCGGCATGCCCCAGCTGACAGGCCTCAGCCTACGGGGCCAACGCATCACCAGTGCGGGGCTGGCCTGTCTGGCCGAGAAGAAGGGTCTGCGAAAACTCCACCTCGCGGGCACCCAGGTTGGCGACGCAGGTTTCGCGCACTTGGCCGGTCTCACGGAGTTGGAGGACTTGAGCATAGGCGGGCCGAACGTGAGCGACGCGGCCCTGATCCACCTCCGCGGCCTTGCCACGTTGAAGACGCTGGCCCTACGGGGCGCCATCACCAACGCCGGCCTCGCCCATTTGAAGAATCTTCCGGACCTCGAGGCACTTTCTCTTTGGGGCACCCAGGTGACGGACGTTCGGTCTGCGAGAGCTTGCTGGCCTGCCCAAGCTCAGGGGCCTTGGGATTTACGGAACGGGCGTCTCCGACCAAGGATTGGCCGAACTGGCGCGGCTCAAGGAATTCGAGTGGCTCGGGCTCAGCGGCACGAGAGTCACCGATGCGGGAATGGTTCATCTCGCCGGTTTGGTCAAGCTGCGGCATCTCCATCTCGACGAGACGGAGATTACGGACGCTGCGGTCGAGCACTTGGGAAAACTCACCGGCCTCACCAGGCTGGAGGTTAGAAACACCCGCCTCACCAACAAGGGCCTGGCCAAGCTTGGGACGGCGCTGCCAGCGTGCCGAATCCTCTCGGGCACGCGACCAAAGCCGAAAGCTTCGACCAGTCCCGATGCCGGCCAATAGCGAGGCCCACAACGATGACGCAGCCCCGCCCCGAAGCAACCCAGGCCGAACCAGCGGATAGCCGCGGCCCGAGCGACTCAACGGCTGCACGTGCGGCGCCGCCGCGTCGGCGACGCTGCTGGTATCAGTTCAGCCTGTGGACGCTCTTCGCGCTGACTCTCTTAGCGGCCGTCGCGTTGATGGCGTGGCGGTGAACCATTGCGCCGTACCTTGTTCAGTCTGAAACGATGGCGTTATCGGGCCGCGAGGGCGGCTAGCCAAAGCGATACCACACAGGTGCAATCGAAACTCGATGCCGACGCGCCACCAGCGGACGTTCGTGCGCACAAGAGGTCCGCGAAACCGCTGCGGCAACGACCTGGTCTTCCGTTTGTGTCACATTTTAAGGCAGTTTTGGCAGGACATGCAGGGCGGAGGCACGACGGAAATGCTTGCCAGGCAAGGCGTTGATGGCCTTCGACGACAGCGGCGACGTGAGTCATTGCGCCTTTGCACGCCTTGCGCCTCCCGCCGCCGTCCTGGCAAATCGGCGATTTGCGGCTCGCGGCATGTCATCCTGAGCTGTAGATTCTCAGGGCGGATCAGCGATTGAGCGGGGGCGGCTATGCGCGCCGGCGCCGCGTGTGTCGGCCGTTGGGCCGCGGTTTCAGGCTCGCCACAAGCAGCATGTCGATGCTCTCGTCGTATCATCGGGGCGTGCCACAGCAATCGTGCGGCCATTGGGAGAGATTGCAAGCTGCTCAGGATGCTCGACGCCGATCGTACGGCTGTCGGCCAGGTGAAGCTCGAACGGTTTGAAAGGCCGGGCAGAATGCAGCAGACGTAGTTGCGCGGGGCTCATGCGCCTATTGTCACGCGGGCGGTTGGGTGAAGCAAGGTTTGCCCACGCCAGGCAGAGCCTGGCGGGCAGTGCGTTCCGAGGCGGAGCCTCGGACGAGTGTGTAATGAATGCGTGGCATGGCCATCTTGGCCATGCGCCGCTGGACATTGCACCACGCTGCGTGAAGGGACGTGGCCGGCACGGGCTGGAAGCCCGTGCCACGGCGGACGGATTGAAAATCCGTCCTACGTGCCGTCGGGCCGCTGGACGCCGCCGCCCTTGCGGTAGAGGCCGATCTCGTCGCGGCCGTCGCCGTCCCAGTCGCCGACCGCCGGCTTGTCGTTGGCGCCGCCCAGACGCTCGACGCGGTCGGACGAATCGATCGAGTGGTTGCCGTTGGTGTCCAGCATCCACGTGCCCTGGCGGTAGACGCCCACGTCGTCCACGCCGTCGCCGTTCCAGTCGCCCACTACGGGGATGTCGCCGGCCTGGCCGAATTGCATCATCGTTTCGCCGGGCTGCCAGCGGCCGTCGCCGTTGTCGTCCAGCGTCCACTGGCCGCCGGCGAAGACGCCGACCGTGGCCACGCCGTCGCCGTTCCAGTCGCCCGCCACGGGCAAGTCGTTGGCCTTGCCATAGTAGAAGACGTGGTCGATGACGTTGGCCCGCTCGCGGCCCGAGGCGGTGAACTTGAGGATCCGCTTCTCGGCGTCGGCCACATCGAGCGGCGGCGGCAGGTTGAGCTTCGCGCCGCGGGGCGATTCGTTGGCTCGGTCCGGTAGGCCCGGCTCGACCATCACCGCCCGCGGGTCGGTCGGCCATTCGGGCCCGTAGATGCCGATGTCGGTCTTGCCGTCGCCGTCCCAATCGCCGGTGACGGGCAGCTCCGTCTCGCTGCCGAGCTGGCAGTAGAGATCGTTCTCGTCCCAGACACCGTTGCCGTTGACGTTGATGAACCACTCGCCGCGGCGATAGATGCCGGCCTCCGTGGTGCCGTCTCCGTTGAAGTCGCCGGTCACCGGAATGCCGTCGGGCGAGCCGAAGATGTACTGCACGTTCACTGGCGCGCCCTGGCTCTTGGCAAACAGCCACTGGGCGCCGTCCATGCGGGCATGCGCTTCGCTGAAGACGTTGAAATTGAGCAGCCCCGCCGTGCGCATGGCGCCGTCGGTCAGGGCGGCCGTCTGGAACTCGCCGCGCGGGCGGCCGCAGTCGGTCACGCTGAGGTGGAAGGTGTAGCCCGGCGCCGTGGGCGTGATCGGCGCACCGCCCCCATAGAACACCAGGTTCGCGGCCCCACCGCCCGGCGGCGGCAGCGGCGGCGCGAGGCCGGGGCCGGGGCCCATGCCCGTGGGCAACGGACCGAGCGGACCGGGCAGCGGCGGCGAGGGTGGAGGTGGAGGCGGAGGCGGTGGGGGCGGCGGAGGCGGAGGCGGCAGCTCGACCATGACCACTTCGCTGAAGTTGTTGTTCTGCGAGTTCTGGCCGGCCGTGACCGTGATGTGCGCGATGGCGTCCATACTGTGAGACATGCCCGCCAGATCGGGATGACCCAGGTTCGCCGGGTTGGCCGCGGTGCCGCCGGTGCTGCCCGGCGTATCGATGCTGTCGCGATAGCCGGAGGGATGCATCTGGAAGACGGTGTAGGTGGTCGCATCCAGCCCGGTGAACTCGTAGAAGCCGTTTTCGTCGGTGACGGTCTCGATGAAGTTGCCGCTGCCGTCGGTGAGGAAGTTGCCCTCGGCATCGCCCAGCCGCAGCACCACTCCGGCCAGCGGCGTATCGTCGGGCGTCTTCACGCCGTCGCGCAGCGTATACGGATTGACGCTGGCGGGGTCTTGCCCGTCGGCCAGCTCGATCGGCGGGCCGTCCTGGAACACGTAGCCGGAGATCGTCGGCCGCTCGTTTTCGCAGAAGTGATAGTCCGTCGCGTGCTCGCCCGGCTGCAACTGAATCTCCGAGATGATGTCGTTGACCAGCACCACGCCGCCGGCGGTGCCGGGCTCCTCGCCGCTGTCGAGGTACTGCGTCGGCTGGTTCTCCTTGATCTGGTACGTCACGTTCGGCAGCAGATTATCGAAGCGGTACTCGCCGTTGACATCGGTGAGCGTGGTGATCGGATTGCCCGAGCCGTCGAGTACGGGGTTGCCGGAGCCATCCAGCAGCTCGATCAGCACGCCAGCGATGCCCGGCTCGCCCTCCTGTTGTTCGCAGTCGCCGTCTTTGTCGAGAAACACCTTGCCGGCGATGCTCGGCGGCTCGTTTTCGCAGAAGTGATAGTCCGTGGCGTGCTCGCCCGGCTGCAAATGGATCTCCGAGATGATGTCGTTGACGAGCACGACGCCGCCCGCCGTGCCCGGCTCTTCGCCGCTGTCGAGGTATCCGTCAGGCTGATTCTCCTTGATCTGGTAGGTCAGCCGCGGGTCGAGATCGTCGAAGTGGTATTCGCCGTTGGCATCGGTGAGCGTGGTGATCGGATTGCCGGCGCCGTCGAGCACCGGGTTGCCGGAGCCATCCAGCAGCTCGATCAGCACGCCGGCGATGCCCGGCTCGCCCTCTTGTTGCTCGCAGTCGCCGTCCTTATCGAGGAAGACTTTCCCCGCGATGCTGGCCGGCAGGATTTCGCCGAAGTCGTAGTCGGTGCCCGAATCGCCGCTGTGGGTGAAGGCGATCTCGCGGAAGACGTTGTTGGTCGAGTCATCGCCGCCGGCCGTGCCGAGCGTGTCTTTGCCATCCAGGTGCGTGCCGGGCTGGGTCTCGGTGATCGTGTAGGCCAGCGTCGGATCGAGCTCCGCGAACTCGTAGAAGCCGCCGGCGTCGGTGTGGTCGGTGCCGATGAGGTTGCCGGCCGAGTCTCGCAGCGTGACCGTCACGCCGCTGAGGGCGTTCTCGCCGGCGCCGCTGTCGAACACGCCGTCGTTGTCGATATCGTGGTACACGTGCCCGCTCAGCACGCCGGGCAGGGCTTCGCCGAAGTCGTGGCCCGTGCTGCTCTGGCCCGGTCCGAGGAAGGGCGTCGTCTGCACGTTGGGCGTCGTGCTGAAGTAGCCGTCCGGCTGCGTCTCGCGGACCTGGAACTCGCCGAACTGGTCGTGCACGAACTCGTAGTCGCCATTCGTGTCCGTGAAGGTCGTCAGCCCGGTGCTCACCCAGTTCGAGCCGTCCTTGATGAACAGCTCCAGCTCGACGGGCAGGTGACTGCCGCCCGGATCGGTGACGGTGACTTCGCTGGCGTCGCGGTTGGCGTCCAGGTCGAAGTCGTGATAGACGTTGCCGCTGATGTGGATGGGGTTGGGCGTTTGCCGATCGGTGAAGCTCAGGCCGGCCCGCGGGTCGTTCTCTTGGGTGCCCGAGTCGGCGGTCAATAGGTTGCCTAGCCCGACCGGCACGGTGTAGGCATCGCGGTACGTGCCGCCGGGGCTGCCGCCGCTGGTGAGGTCCTGGTAGCTGCCGTCGGGCGTGACGAACGTGGCGGTGAGCAGCGAAGGCTCGAACTCGGCCCCCTCGACCTGCGTATTGGGCACGTTGTCTTGCTCGTCCACGTCGATGGTAAAGACGAGCTTTTCCCCGGCGTCCCAGCCGGTGACCTGCAGCGTGAGCGTCGTGCCGCCATTGGTGATGGACATCGACTGGATTTGGGCCGCCGTGATGTTCGATTCCGGCAGGATGTTGAAGCTCGAGAAGTCGTTGACGCCCGGCGCGTTGGCATCGGGATCGAAGAACACGTCGCCGATGGAGAGGCCTCCGCTGCCGTCCTGGTCGCCGCTGATGGTGAGCTGGGTCAACTGCGTGCCCTCGGCCCCGCCGACCCAGGCGACCTCGAACCGGTCGCCAGCCGCCTCGGGCATCGATTGCTCGGTATAGGTGGCGCCGACGACGATCTCCGGCCCGGGCGTGGCCGAGAGGGCGATCCGCGGCTCCAGCTCTTCGAAGCGGCAAACCCGCTCGACGGAGCGGCGGCCGCTGATCGCGCGCGACTTGCTGAGCGAACGGACGAGATTGAATAGGCCCACGAGAGTGCTCCGTGAGTTGCTGTCGTGCGTCACGTTTCAAACGGTGAATGACGAATGTCTAAGCGCGAATGTCGAAGGAATGCCTACCGAGTCGTTCCTTGCTCCGCATTGGTTGTCCGCGGCGCGCCCGGCTTCAGGCTCCAGACGCGGATCGTCGTGTCGTAGCTGCCGGAGATGATCGTCTGCTGCCGCGGATCGTGGACCAGCGTCGTCACCGAGCCTTGATGGCCGACGAGCTGCGTATCTTCCACGTGCACGTCATTGCCGGAGGGCAGCTTTTCCACGCGGGCCAGGTCCCAGATGCGGATCTTGTTGTCGGTCCCGCCGGCCGCCAGCAGGTCTGGTCCCACGAAGAGCAACGAGCGCGTTTTACCCGTGCGGCGGATCGAGAGCCGTTTCTTGCCGGTTTGCGCGTTCCAGATGCCGATGAGCTCGCTGTCGCCGCCGGTGGCGACCCATTGCCCGTCGGGCGAGAACGCCACGGCATACAGCGGACGGCGATCGGCGGCCAAGGAGTCGATGACCGGGGCGGTCTGCGGCAGCCGCCACACGGAAAGCTTGCCGTTGCGGGCACCGGCGGCCAGCGACCGGCCATCAGGCGAGAAGGCCACGGCCCGCGTGTCGCGGCCCGGCGCGGGCAGCTCGCTCACGGATTGCCCGCTGCTGTCGATCAGCCGCACGTTCTGGCCGAAGCCGACGACGGCGAACTGGTCGGCCGTGGGGTTCAACGCCAGGCCGTAGATTTGCAGGCCGGCGTTCATTTCGTGCCTGGCTTTGCGGGTCAGGACGTCCCAGAAGATGATCTTGCGGTCCTCGTCGGCTGTGATCAGCGATTGCCCGTCGAGACTGAAGGCAGCCCCGCGGACCCAGCGCTGGTGGCCGCTCATCTCGTGCAAGCGTCGGCCGTCGATCGCAAACGTGCGCACCACGTGGTCGTCGCCCACCGCGGCCAACGTGCCGCCATCGGGCGACAGGCTCACGGAAGACACCACCGCGCCAGGCGTAGCCGGGTCGTTCACGGCCCGCTCGTCGCGGGCCACGCGGATGGTCAGCACCGGATCGACGGTGCGGACGTTCTGCGCCCACACCGCCTGCGTCGCCAGCGTGGTCCCTAGCAACGCCGCCAAGAAAAGCGGTCTCGACATGCTGCGCCTTCCTCCCTAGAAGGGCCGCTTCCCACGTGCCGCAATAGCCAGCGCCGGCGCGGTCCGGAACGAACTATCTATCGGTCGCAGCGCTTGGGAGGCATGAGACGGTTGGCGGGGAGCTGACGACCGCTAGCAGAACCCGCGACTCATCCATCTTCGTAATGAACGTCCAACGTCCAACGTCCAACATCGAACATCCAACGACGTGCGTCTCGTTCGATGTTGGACGTTCGATGTTGGACGTTGGACGTTCGGGATCGATGCTTCCTCTGGGCTGTCTTCCCGCATAGCACCGCCGCCATGCCCGTCTTCCGCACCTATCCGCCTCACGACGCGCCAGCACGCGAGGATGAGCCGATTGTCATCACCGGCATCGGCATGATTACGTCGCTGGGCCGCGACCGGGAGAGCGTGTGGCACGCCGTGCAGCAAGGGCGCAGCGGCGTGCGGCGGCTATGCGGCTTGCACGGCATTCCCGACGGCCTGCTGGTCGGCGCTCGGGTGGATATCGAGCCGGAAGTGCCCGGTCAGCTCAGAAACATCCCGCTGTCGCTGCAGGCGGCGGACGAGGCGCTGCGCGATGCCTGCGTGGACTGGCGAACCGTGGATCGACACCGCTTCGGCTGCGGCGTCAGCATGCACTTTGGCGACACCAGCGGCCTGGCGCTCAAGCTGGGCATGGATCACCTGGTCGATCCGCGTGCCGTGCCATGGTGGCAGCAATGGCTGGGCAACACGACCTGCTGGCACCTGGCCCGCCACTATGGCCTTTACGGCCCGCGGCTCACCCATTCCACCGCCTGCGCCAGCGGCCTGGTGGAAATCCTCATGGCCTACCGCGGGCTGCGCGACAATCAGTGCGACATCGCCTTGGTGGGCAGCTCGGAGGTCATTCATCCCCTCTTGGCCGCCGGGTTCTATCAGATGAAGGCGCTGGCCCATCACGAAGACCCGACGCAGGCCTGCCGCCCCTTCGACGTCAATCGCCGCGGTTTCGTGATGGGAGAGGGGGCCGCCATGCTCGTGCTCGAACGGCTCAGCCACGCCGCGGAGCGGGCGCGAGAATCTACGCCGAGATCACCGCCGGCAAGATGCTCGCCGAGGCCTTCCACGTCACCGGCATCGACGAAGGCTCCGACACGCTGGCCCACCTGATCAACATCACGCTGCGGGCCGCCCATCTGGCGCCCGACGAGATCAGCTACATCAATGCCCACGGCACCGGCACGCAGCAGAACGACCCGGCCGAAATCCGCGGCATCCGCCTGGCGCTGGGACATGCGGCGCGCCGCGTGAGCGTCAGCTCCGTCAAGTCGATGTTAGGGCACCTGGTCAACGCCTCGGGCAGCGTGGAGCTGGCGCTCGACGGCGCTGGCCCTCCGCGACGGCTTCACGCCGCCGACCATCAACCTGACCGACCCCGATCCGGCCTGCGACCTGGATTGCATCCCGCTAGTCGGCCGGCGGCTGCGGTTCGACAACGCGCTGAAGCTCTCGGTCGCCTTCGGCGGCCACCTCGTGGCCATGACGCTCCGCCGCTGGAACGACGCGGCGACGGGCTTTGCCTATCCGACGCTGGCCGCGGCGTAAGCGGCGCTCAGGGAAGTATTTGCTCGATGACCTTCTGCACATGATCACGGACGCGTTTGGCCACGCCGGTTGGTGAATCGACCAGCCGACGCGTGGGCCGTGATCTGGCACAGCGGTCATCAAGCCGATCTTCCTTCGCTTCTCCTTCCCGCCGCGCTGGCACTACGATATCCTACGCGCGCTGGATTATTCCAACCGCCGGCGCGCCCGCGGAGCCACGCTTCGTCGAGGCAATTAACTTCGTCCGAAGCAGCGAGGCGCCTGATGGCTGCTGGCCGCTCCAAAACCGCTACAAGGGCAAGACCTACTTCGAGCTGGAACGACTTGGCATCAAATGACGACCACACTTCCTGCCGATGATGCCGCGGCATCCCAGGCGCTCTTTGGCCCGCCGGTTTGTCGCCGCACGATGTTGGCCCGCGTGCTGGGCGGTACGGCCGGCGCGGCAGCGAGCGGGCTATTCCTTGCCGTGGCGCGGGCCGACGAGCCGGCAGCGCGAAGCATCGAGTGGACCGAACCGCTTAAGGACCCGGCGGCGAAATCAGGGGAAGTGCCGTTTTCGCTGTTGAGCGGCCCTATCATCGGTTGGCTGAGCGATACCGGGGCCACCATCGGCTGGGAGGTGATCGCTCGCAAGGGGCTGACCGAGCCCTTTGCGGAGTCTCTTCGTTTGCCGGGCGAAACGGACCTGAACAAAGACCTTCAGTTCCGCTCGGTCACGCTGAAAGGACTGAACCCCGACACGCCCTACCAGTGCGCCCTGACTTCGTCTGGCGGCACCTTTCGCTATGCCGGCAAGACCTATACGTTTCGCACGCTGCCCGCCCGCACGGCCACGAAAGTGCGGTTCGCGGTGGTCGGCGATACGCATGCGACCACCGGCCCGGATCAGGCCTGGGCCGACGTCAACCGCCGCCTCTTCAAAAGCATTCGAGAATGGGGCCCGCCGCTGGTGCTGCACGTGGGCGATATCGTGCACGACAGCTGGGGCTTCCGAATGGACGGCCGCAGGGGATGGCCCCGCTTCTTCGCGCTGGGGCACGATGTGTGCGCCTCGGCGTTCGTGGCGCCGGCCCTGGGGAACCACGATATCAAGGCTGGCCAGCACATCTGGGCACCCAGTTATTTCGCCAATCTTGCGGCACAGCAGCACAACAAGGCGGGCGAGGCAAAGCCGCCCTATTATTACTCCTTTGACGTGGCCCATGCGCATTTCGTGGCGCTGTGCACGGAGCTGCGGCAGAAAAGCGACCGAAAGGGGGACCCGACCGACGCCAAGTTCCCCGAATTGTTCGCCTACGACGAGCAGCTTGCCTGGCTGGAAGCGGACCTGCGCGCACCAGCGCGCCGTGGAAGATCGCTTTCTTCCATCAGCCGATGCACACGGTAGGCCGTTATCCTTGCCGGCCGGAGTTCCAGCGCGATTTTGGGCGATTGTTCGACCGTTATGGCGTGGCGATGGTCATCTCCGGCCACGACCACAGCTATCAAAGGACCTGGCGGATCGACAACGCCACGCGCCGTGCGCTGACGGTGGCTCCGTGCAAGTCATCAGCGGCGGGGCGGCATATCCCTTCAAGCGGCACCTCGAAGCCGACTGGAACGTCCTTCACGCTTCCGTGCTGCACTATCTACGCATGGAGATCGACGGCGACACGCTGCGGGCCGAGGCGGTCCTGGATGACGACAAGGTGCTTGAATCGTGGGAGATGAAAACTACCGGCCAGCCCGTCGCGCTGAAGCGTGGCTAAAACCGCAATAGGACTGCGTTGCAGCCGTTGCGTTAACGAACGATAATCGGCCGTCTCTGACGCTGCCCGAGCTTGGCCTTACCTTTCTCGGAGGCCCCTTATGGCATCCCACTTGCTCGTATCCGCAACGATCTTGCTGTGGGCGGCTACAGCGTCAGCCGCAGACCTCACGAAGATCGACCGCTCGATTGGCAAAGAGCCGACGTACAAGTCCAAGTCGGTCAAGTATTGCCTGCTGGTGTTCGGCCCGGAGGCCAAGACCCGCGTCTGGCTGGCACAGGACCACGATACGCTGTATGTCGATCGCAACGGCAACGGCGATTTGGCCGAGGACGGAGAGCGAATCGCCGCGAACAAGGAGCACAGCGACGCGGACGATCGCCAATTTCAATTTGACGTGGGCGACATCCGCGACGGCAAGCTGCTGCACAAGAGCTTCCACGTGGCCGTGAGGAAGATCGACCACATGGCCGACCTCGACACGTCGGTCAAGAACTTCCTCGCCAAGCAGCCCGGTGGGCGCGGCTACGACCTGCGGATCGAGAGTGAAATGCCTCCCCGAAAAGGCTCCGGGCTTGGGGGTCGCGTGCAGCAACGCGTGCTGCCCCTGGACGATCGAGGCGTCCTTCAGTTCGCGGATCGGCCGCAGGACGCGCCGCTCGTCCACTTCGCCGGCCCATGGCAGGTAACCCTCAGCGGCAGCCACCGCTTCACCGCGGGCCGAGAGTCAGAGGTCGTGCTGGTCGTAGGCACGCGGGGCGTGGGGTCGGGCACGACCGCTTGCGTGGCTTATGAAGACCTCATTCCGGAGAAGGCTTATCCTAAACTGGAGGTCACATTTGCATCGCGCTCGGGCGAAGCGCCTCTGAAGGAGTCGTATCTGCTCCAAGAGCGGTGTTGAACAGTCAACCTGCACGGCCCGGTTCGGGTCCCGGAAACCGTCGGCCTTGGCAACGCCGAAGTGACGATCTCGTTTGCCGCCTGGAAGGAGGGCAACGTCGCGCCCACGGTGCATGAAATCGCCGTCGTCGCCCCGCCGCGCGGTGTGAAGCTCGAACCCGTCTCCACACGCCTGAAGCGGAAGCTGGTCCATCCCAAACAGGAAAGGAAACCTCGTCGGGCTCGGCTATTCCCCCGATGGCAAGAAGATCGTTTCCGCCGACTTGCCGGGAGGCACGATCCAGATCTGGGACCCCCAGAGCGGCCGGCAACTTGGCAAGATCGAGGCAGGGCAAGGCTATCGTAGCACCACGGATTTCTATTTTGTCTCGCCGGACTGGCAGACGATCTACACGCTCCCCGAGGGGAAGCGAAAACGCACGGCTATTGAGAAGGACGGCAAGCGTTGGTATCGCTGGGACGTCGCGGGTTCCCCGCAAGCTTGGGACGTGAGCACCGGGAAGCTGCTCGCGACGTATCAGCACTCCCCGCCGCGCGGCACGTCGGTGATCGATCTTTCGCCCGACGGCTCGACGTTGTTCTCGGCGGAACACCTCGGCGGCGAATCGGAGGGGTCACCGCAGCAGGCAGCCAGCCTGTGGGACTTGCGGACAGGTCAAGGCCGGCCGCTAGGCAAACAGGATCTCCTGCTGCCGAGCTTTTCCCCGGACAGCAAGCGACTTGCCGTCTGGACCTATGACGAAAAGGCGAACGCCTACGGCCTCAAGCTGTTCAACGTGGCGACAGGCAAAGACGAGGCCTCGATCTCGCTCGAGAAGGGAGCGTCGGTCGCTTTCATCGTCTTTTCCCCGGACGGCAAGCTGCTCGTGGGGCAGGTTCGGGCGGTAAAGCGCGGCCGACAGTGGCTGAAGTTCTGGAACGCCGCCAACCTGGAAGAGCTGGGCTCCCTCGAAGGCGATCTGACCGACCCGTTTTCCTTGATGACCTTCTCGCCCAACGGCGAGACCCTCGCCATCGGAAACGAGCGCGTTCCGCAGATGAAGCTGTTTCTTATCGACGTTGCCGCCAGGCGGCTCAAATCGACCATCGTCTTGGGCAAGCAGGGATTCGTCCGCAAGCCGGCCTTCAGCCCGGATGGCCGCCGGATCGCCGTGATCTCGCACGAGCTCAACCTTCGTGCGCCTTTTCCGGAGCCGCGGGCCGAGGAATTGCCGCAGGCACGAGTTCACCTCATCGACCCCGCGACCGGCCAGGTGCGGGAAACGCTCGTGCTCCCCCAAGGCTTTCCCCACTCCGCCTGCTTCAGCCCGGATGGAAAAACCCTGGCCACCACCGGTCAGGGGGAAGTGCTGCTCTGGGACGTTGGTTTTTGACATGGCAACAAGGTAGGGCGTAAGCGGGGGGTGCGGAGATTAAGGCCCTTAATCGCCGCAAAGCTCTATCCCGGCGTAAAGCCGGCACCTTTAGCGACCGAGCGGGCAGCAATCGCCACTTCTTCACGTGGGGCTGACGCCTCGACGCTCGCCACATTGCCTCCCCGAACTAATCGCCTCCGCCGGCCGTATCATGTTAGGGTTGCACGATTTCGGCAAGAAAAGCAGAATAGGCTATGTTTACGGGGGCCTCCTGTTTCGCCCCCGTTTTTTTGTATCGCTCCATGCGCAGAATGCCGTGGACGACCACTTTTGACGGGATGACTCGATGAGAACAAATCTCTGCCGTTCCGCCTTCCCTCACGGAGTTCAACGTGCTGCCCTGGGGTTTGTGGCCCCACTTGCAGCCATTCTGCTCGCCCTGGGCATCGCCTCCCCGCAGCGGGCCCAGGCCGACGAGGGAGCCAAATACACCGCCCTCATCAAGGACGCCAAGACCCAAACCGGCCTGATCAAGACCCACCAGAAGGAGGGCAAGGTCTACCTGGAGATCGCCAGCGGCAACATGAACAAGGACTACATCGTTGCCATCTCGATCGCCCGCGGCATCGCCCAGGGGTCGCTCCTGGGCGGCATGACCTGGGGCTTCGGCGACGACTGGCTGTGGCAGTTCCGCAAGGTGGACGACGACATCCAGATCGTCCGCCGCAACGTCCGCTTCACGCGCCAAGGGCGGCTCGCCCGAGGAGAAGGCCGTCAAGCTGGCCTACACCGACAGCGTGCTGTATCGCCCTGCCGATCGCGGCCAAGGGCCCAATGGCGGCGACTACGTGATCGATCTCACGCCGGTCTTCATGAGCGACCTGCCGCAGATTTCCAGCGTCCTGCCGGGCTTCTCGTTCTCGTCGTCGCGCAGTCGACGTGGGCCGCGGTCAAGGCGCTGCGAGGAGAACGTCGAGCTGGAGGTCGCGGCCACCTACGCCTCCGGCGGCAGGCGAGAGATCGACACCGTGCCCGATAGCCGCGGCGCGACGATCAACGTTCACTATTCGATCAGCGAGCTGCCCAGCACCGGCTATCAGCCGCGGCTGGCCGACGACCGCGTCGGCTACTTCCTCACGGTCATCAAGGACTTTTCCAAGCAAGGGCGACGAGGATCAGTTCGTCCGCTACATCAACCGCTGGGACCTGCAGAAGGCCGACGCCTCGGCCGAGCTGTCGCCGCCCAAGAAGCCGATCATCTTCTGGATCGAGAAGACGGTGCCGTTCAAGTACCGCAAGGCGATCCGCGATGGCATCCTGGAATGGAACAAGGCCTTCGAGAAGATCGGCTTCGCCAACGCCATCGAGGTCCGCCAGCAGCCCGACAACGACGAGTGGGACCCGGAAGACATCCGCTACAACACCTTCCGCTGGATCACGACCAACGCCGGCTTCGCGATGGGGCCGTAGCCGCGTGAACCCGATCACCGGGCAGATTCTCGACGCCGACATCATCTTCGACGCCGATTTCGTCCAGGTCTGGAAGCGAGCGAGTACGAGACCTTCACCCCGCAGGGCATCGCCGAGCTGACCGGCGGGCCGCTCGACCTGGAGAGCTACCGCGCCGCCCGGCGGGCCTCGCCGCAGCACCTCTCCGGCGGCCGCGGGTGCCGCTGCGAGCTGCACCGCGGCTTCTCGCGAGAGCTGGCCTTCGGCTCCACCTGGCTGGCCGCACAACCTGGGCTATCCGCCGCGACCATCGACCGGCTGATCGAAGCAGGGCCTCAAGGAAGTCGTGATGCACGAGGTCGGCCACACGCTCGGCCTGCGGCACAACTTCAAGGCCAGCACGCTCCATAGCCTGAAAGACCTGCACAACACGGAGAAGACCGGCGCCACTGGCGTGGTCGCCTCGGTGATGGACTACACCCCGATCAACCTCGCCCCCAAGGGCACCAAGCAGGGCGACTACTACTCGCACGACCCTCGGCCCGTACGACTACTGGGCCATCGAGTACGGCTACAAGCCGCTTTCCGGCGGCACGGAGGGCGAGCTGACGGAGCTGCAGAAGATCGCCGCCCGCTCCGGCGAGCCGGGGCACGCCTATGCCACCGACGAAGACACCCGCGGCATCGACTCCGACCCGCTGGTGAACCGCTTCGACCTGGGCGACGATCCGATCGGTTACGCCAAGCAATTGACCGAGACGGTGGCCGCGCTGTGGCCCGACCTGGTGAAGAACGTTGTCAAGGACGGCGATGGCTATCAGCAAGCCCGGCGGTCGTTCGGCATCCTGCTGTCCCAGCACGGCCGCGGGGTGTTCTTCGCGGCACGCTACATTGGCGGGGTCTACGTACACCGGCACCACAAGGGGGACAAGGACGGCAAGCCGCCGTTCGTGGTCGTCGAGGCCGAGAAGCAGCGCGAGGCCCTGAAGCTGCTCGAGGAGCAGATCTTCGGCGACAAGCCGTTCAACTTCCCGCCGGAGCTGTACAACCACCTGGCCTCCTCGCGCTGGAGCCACTGGGGCATGGAAGACCGCGACCGCGTCGATTACCCCGTCCACGAGGTGATCTCGCTGTGGCAGGACCGCGTGCTCAACCAGCTTCTCTCTTCGCTGACGATGGAGCGGCTGCACGACGCCGAGCTGAAGGTGCCCGCCGACAAAGACGCCTTCACGGTCGCCGAGCTGCTCGAGCGGCTGACGAAGGCCGTCTTCAGCGAGCTGGACGGCGTGCAAAAGGGCGAGTTCACCGTCCGCAAGCCGGCCATCACCAGCCTGCGCCGCAATCTCCAGCGCACCTATCTCAAGCGGCTCTCCAACCTGGTGCTGGGCAACTCGTCGGCCCCGCAAGATTGCCAGACGCTGGCCTTCGCCCAGTTGCAGGAGCTGCACCAGCGGATCAAGCAGGTGCAGGACCGCAAGGAGCTGAAGCTGGACGCCTACACCAAGGCCCACCTGGCCGAATCGTCCAGCCGCATCGAGAAGGTGCTGACCGCGCATCTGGAATTGACCAGGCCCTAGTCGCCTCTCGCTCCGCGAGAGGACGCCTCGTTCCCACGCTCTGCGTGGGAACGGGAGCTGTGCCGCTCTGCGGCGCGGCGCGCGCGTTATGCCGCGCCGCAGAGCGGCGGCGCCGATGTTCCCACGCAGAGCGTGGGAACAAGAGAACGCAACTTTCGGGCACGTTTGGAAACGTGCCCCACACGTGTTGACAAAAAAAGACGCCCGCCTGTTCCGGAGGAACAGGCGGGCTGCGTTTAACAACTGGCTTTTGCCAGCTTCAAGACATCGCTACGGAAGGTTGACCGAGACCGCGCCCGCACCACCCGCCACGCCAACAATGACGCCGGCATAGGTCGTGGTGTCCGGGAAAGTAACGTTCAATGTCAGCGCCAGGGTGACGCCGTGGGTCTTGGCCGCGCTGAGGGTACCCACGTTGGTGGTTTCGCCGACGCCATCGACCTCGTTGACCGAGCTACCGACCACGAAGTTCTTCGTGTCCGGCGTGAGCAACTGGCCGAAGATCAGGCTTGTGCCAACCACCCTCACGAAGGCCGACGACCGACCGCGGACTTGACTGCCGTAGTCGTCGGAGACGACCTGCATACCGCCCAAGCCCAGGGCACGCAGGCTGGACTGAGGAACTTGCCGATCGTCAGCAACGGCCGGGGCGGCGGCCAAAGCGGCGAACACGGCGACCAACATCACGAGAGCCTTCATCACGACACTCCTCTGGAGGGAACGAAACGGAAACAAAACAAACGCACTTTTTGCCCGGCCCGTCGCCTCTGTTGCCGAGAGATGCCGCCGTCTGCAGGGAACGAGAGCACGCGGGTGTGACAGTAAACTTAGATAAAATGAGCAATATAGGTAGTTTGATGCGGCGAGTCTGATTTGCGGCACTCCCGTCGTCAATAGCCGGGCTGAAGAATTCCGCAATTTTTCCCCCCCGCGAGGATTCCAGCGGTGAAGAGGCGGATTGCAGACCACCCCGCCCTCGCGCGGGTCGAAATGCGGCCACGCGCCGGGGCGATCGTAGCTCCTCAACCGCGCTTGTGGGCCGGTTTCGTCGCGGTTGGGTGCGAACGTGCGCAAAAAAAACCCTGTTCCGAAGAACAGGGCGACAACCGAACCATCTGATGTCTTGAAGCTGGCAAAAGCCGGTTGGTTGTCCAGAAATCCAGAAATACTGCGTGCTACGGGAGGTTGACGGTAGCCGTCCCCGTCCCGCTGGCGACCGCGGCGAGAGCGCCAATGAAGGTCGTGGTATCGGGGAAGGTAACGTTCAGCGTGACGCCAGCCAGCGTCACTGAGTGCGTCGCGGTCGCCGTGATCATGCCACTCGCGGTGGTCTCTCCGTTATTCTGGGCGGAGTTGACCGAGCTAGCCACAACAAAGTTGCCGCCCGGCGCCACCAATTGCCCGAAGGCTAGGCTAGTTCCATTAACCGCGACAAATGCCGACTGCCGTCCACGGACTTGCATGCCCTGGGCGTCGGAGACAACCTGCATGCTGCCCAGACCCAGTGACCGGAGGGTCGCACCGGGAACCCGGCCATCGTCAGCAACCGCCGGGGTGGCGGTCAAAGCGGCCACTACCGCCAACAACATCAGAAGCGACTTCATCTCAGGACTCCTACTCGAGGGACGATAAGGAACGAACAACGTACTTGCTGTCCTTCCGCGATTTCGGACCGCTCCGGGAAGGAACGGGGCACCTTGCACCGCCAAGCACCAAGGACCCACAAAGAACTCAGGGATCAATAGGAACTCTGGGACCAGCGGAACCTGGCGCTTGTTCTTGAAGCTGGCAAGAGCCGGTTCGGTTGTCCTGATCTACTGTCATCTACGCTTTACGGGAGGTTGACCGAGGCTGTGCCCGTGCCAAGCGCGACGCCATTGATCGTGCCAGCGAAGGTCGTTGTGTCGGGGAAGGTGACGTTGAGGGTCACGCCCGCGAGTAGCGCAAGATGGGTGCCGGTGGCCGTCACCTGGCCGCTTGCCGTGCTCGACCCGTTGTTCCTGACGGAGTTCACCGAGCTAGCCACAACAAAGTTGCCGCCCCCCGCATTCAACTGACCAAAAATCAGGCTCGTGCCGCTCACGGAAACGAATGCCGACTGACGACCACGGACTTGCATGCCCTGGCTATCGGAGACGACTTGGATCCCGCCCAGGCCCAGGGCCCGGAGCGTGCCTTGCGGGACCTGCCCATCGTCAGCAACCGCCGGCGCGGCGGTCAAAGCCGCCAGCACAGCTACCAACATTACGAACGACTTCATTTCAAAGCTCCTGGAAACGAGGGGACGAAAAGGAACGGAACAACGTACCGCTGTCCTTCCGCTTCTCGACTGCGCTCTTGGTAGCGTGGCGCACTGACCGCCAAGGCTCCGCGCCCCGAGAGACAGCTGAGCAGCGCTTCTCCACTAGCTGCCGATCCGAGACCATCCAAGAACGGACAGATCTAGAAAAAATGCAGACAATGGAGAAGTTGAGGAGGTTTTATCGGACAATAGATAGCTGTCAAGAGGCCAGCCAGAGGAATGCAAAAGAAAGGCAGCGTCGTGGGTTAGAGGTCACGCACGCTTCGCAGTCGGCCCATGTTTAAGATAGATAAAATAGAGAATTTAGATAAACACTGGCGCCCTGCGCCTTCCCAGAAAAAGAAAAGACCTCCTGTTCGCGAACGAACAGGAGGTCAAACGGCTTTTGCCAGCTTCAAGAGATGGACAAGGGTCCGACGACCCTTGCAAACTACGGCAGGCTCACCGAGACCGAGCCCACGCCAGCCGCCACGCCGCTGATGAGACCCGAGTACGTCGAGGTATCCGGGTTAACGACCGCCAAGGCCAGATCGATCAGCACCAGGTGGTCCTTCGCAGCGCTCAGGATGCCGATGTTGGTCGTTTCGCCAATGGCGTCAACTTCGTTGATGGAGCTGGCGACCACGAAGTTCTTCGTGTCGGGCGTCAGCAACTGGCCGAAGATCAGGCTGGTGCCGCGAACGGCCACGAAGCCCGACGACATGCCGCGGACGGTCATGCCTTCGGCATCCGAGACAACCTGGAGCTGGCTCAGGCCAATCGCCTCGAGGGTCGTCGCGGGAACCTGGCCGTCGTCAGCCATCGCCGGCGCGGCGATCAGACAGGCGAACACTGCCACAAGAACGCGAGCACTTTTCATCAAAAAGCTCCTCACACACAAGGTAGTGGAAAACAAACGCAAAGCCCTGCAGAGCTTAGAACGCGAAGAGAAGGAACAGGTGGGCGAAGACGTGCAGAACATACGAGGCACATTTCGAGCGTAATTGGCAACCCAGGTGTGTCAACGACAAATTGTCCAATCTGCGTATTCTTTTCAATCTAACTATGCGCTGTCTCCATTTTCTTTCACCAACGTCTCGGAACCAGCCATTCCTTCCGACCGCTTGATGCGGAGATCGCCGGAATGGCCCCACGGCGCGGCCCCCTGTGGTACAGCTTGATCCGCCTTGAGTTGCGGACGATTGCGCCCGGTAGGCCCGGCGGTTTGAGCCCGCCACTGGAGCCACGAAGCCGCCCGAGGGTGAGATTCTGGCGAGAGGCGCCGGTAGAAACCGCGAAAGATCTCGTCATTCTACGCAGTTATTCTGAACTGCGTATCTTGACAGGCTAGTGGCCCCAATTAGCCTGTAATTTACCCCCCTGGCTGAGCCAACAGTTGTGTCCTTGGCTGAGGCTCTTTCGCACCTCCAAACTGGAGAAGATTGTCATGAAGTACGTGTTTTCTGTGGTCGCCCTGCTTGGGTTCGCGCTGGGCACCGAGGCCTTCGGGGCCGACGGCCAAGTGCCCAAATCGGTGCTGGCCCAGGTCGGCTTGTCCCGCATGGAAACGGTCTCCGACGAGATCGGCATGCAGGTTCGCGGCCGCAGCGGCAACGTGTTCACCAGCGGCCGTAGCGTTGTGAGCGGCCTGCTGCTCACGCCGGACACGAAGAACTTTGTGTTCGCCTCGGATGCGAACATCGCGATCGCCACGGGCGAGATCGCTGGCGTCTTGGATCCCATCGCCTTCCACCAGACCAACTCGATCGTGGGCTTGCAACTGTTCGTCGTTTTCCCGAGCACCGCCGTGTTCAGCGGCTTCCTGATCGGCGGCGCCGGCGGCTTCGGCCTGGCTGGCTCCAACTAGGGCCGCCCAAGACAGCGGCGCTCCTGGCCGACCGCACACCGACGAATCAAGACCTCTGTTCTACGGAACAAGAGGTCTTTTCTTTGCGCACCCGATCGAGCGCTTGCATCTCATTGCAACGCTTTATCGCTCTTTGCGTTCGGCACCCGGCGTTGCCGCTGCTAACGCTGGCCCGCGGGAATGGCGGCCGTGCTCAACCTTCGGGTGGTTCCCAGGCTTCGCGGGTTACCGCCAATCCGCTTAACTACGATTCTAGTGCTCGTAGGCGACAAGCCGATAAGGACCAATGACTACATCGGATAGGTGGTAGTGGTAGTGCCGCTTGCGATGTGGCGAATTGAGGAGCAAAGTTGGCCCTGGCTAGCTGCGCGGCAGCTTCCTCAGGGATCAAACGAGGCATCCACCCGCCGAGCATGCCCAGAAGGAACCCCGTATTCCGCTGGGTCAACGCGATTCGGGGCTTCCGGCCTGCCGGCTAGTTCTGACACCTTTTTTCTGCATTCCTGGGGGGACGATACGATGCGATGGGTAAGGCTTTCCGCCGCAGCCAGTGGTCTGTTGATCGCGGGCCTCTTTGCGGGCACTGCTCCCGCGCAGGATCGGCCGGCTCAATCAAGCCCGACGCTCCGTGAAGCAAACTCGGGCGGGACGATCTACCCGGTCCGCTCCGCGCTCAGCTCGACCCGCGTCCGCGAAACGCAGCCGGCGCCGGCGCCGCCCCCCGAGACGGTGGTCAGCGGCGATCCGGTAGGCCCCGCGGAGTATGGCCCCGGCGATGGCCAGTTCTCGGGCAATTTCGGCGACGACATTTGGGGCTGCTGCTGCTGCTGCTGCGAGGCCGGCGTGTTCGGAGGCGCTGAGGCGACGTTCCTCACGCCGCTGGACGAGCCGACGCAAAAGGTCGTGCTTCAAGACCTGGTCACGAACGAGCTGCACGTATGCGAGTCGGACCCCGGTTTCGGCTGCGGCGTGCGGACCTGGCTGGGACTGCACTGCTGCGGCTGGGGCTTCCGCGCGACGTGGTGGCACTTCGACGGCGACAGCGTCGAGGTCGAGCCCTCCGTGCCGGTCAAGGTCCCCACGTGCGTGTCGGCGTTTGACCTGGACCTCGATGTGGTCGATATCGAGCTGACCCAGAAAATGTGCTTCCGTTGCTGGAGGATCTACACCTCCTTCGGCGGCCGTTACGTCAGCCTGCAGCGCACCTCCACGGTCGTCGGTTTCGGCACCGTGGGCAACGACGTGGACCTGGTCGGTCTGGCCCTGGGCGCTCACGAAGTCGAGGGCTCGGGCTTCACGTTCGCCGTCGGCGGCGCCAAGCCGCTGTGCTGCTTCTGCGGCTGGAGCTTCTTCTGGAACTTCCGCGGCTCCGTGTTGTGGGCCGACACGGTGGCCTACGCGTTGACCGACGCGAACGCCGTGACTGTTCAGCCCCTCGGACAGGCTTCCGCGCATTCCCGCGACGAGGCCTTCGCCGGCAAAGAGCAGCAGGACCTGTTCATCGGGGAGGTCCAAGCGGGCCTGATGTATGAACATTGCCTGTGCTGCCTGCCCGCGACGGTGTTCCTCCGCGGCGTGGTGGAGTACCAGCACTGGAATACGGGCGATCTCGTGGCCCAAACCGGTTCGTTCGCCTTCCTGCAGGGTGGTGCGCCCGCGTTCGGCGGCCGCGTAGACGCCACGGCTGATGCCCACGACGGCGATCTGAACCTGCTGGGCGTGTCCGTGAGCGCCGGATTGACCTACTAGACGAGAGCTGAAGAGCGTAGCCAACCTAAAGACCCGTATTGGGCCAAGTAAACACGCCTAGGCCCCCACAGCCGGGCGACCACGTTCGAGGCGGCCCTGTATCCGGACCGTTGAGCTTCCCGTTCGACGAACTTCAACCGTGCACGGACCAGGGTACGACCGTAGGAGCAATGTGATGGGCGGGGTACCGAAAACAAGTCGCCGAAGCGGCACAGCGGCTCGGCTGCGGCTCGCCGCCGTGCCAGCCCTGCTGGGCGGGGCCGTCATCTTGGCGGCCGCCATGGTGGTGGCGGGCAATTCCGGCTCGCAGCCCCAACGTCCTGCCAACGCCGCGATGGCAGAAGCTCAGGTGAAGTGCACCTGCCACGTTGATCCGGCGACTTGCCTGGCCCACCGGGGCCAAACCCAGCAGCCCAGCTCGACTCCTCGGCAGGTGAACACGGCCAAGCCTGTCTTGAGCCGCCGCGAACCGCAACAGACAAAACCGCCGCAGGCCAAACCGGCGCAGGCGACGGCCCCTCAGACATCCGCGTCCGCGTCCGCGGCGCCGGCGTCGCCAGCCACCGCCCAGGCGAAGCCTTCGCAGGCGGCGCCCCGCCAGGCGGAGCAGGCTAAGCCGGGGAAGCCTCCGGCGGAAGCCAGTGTGAATTGCACCTGCCACATCAATCCGGCGACTTGTCCTTGCCACGGTGGCAGCTTCGCGTCGAAGCAACCCCCCGCGGCTTCCCCACCGAAGGGACCGGCGCCTACCCAAGGGGCCCGGGTTGCCGCTTCGGCAGCTCCACAAGCAAGTCAGAAGAGGCGCTCCGGCCGCTCCTGCCCGCCAGGACCGGCTTGCCACTTCGGCCACCGCGCCCGCTGCGAGCCACCAGGGCGCCGCGGCCGCGCCGGCCCGTCAGGACCGGGTTGCCACTCCGGCTGCTCCGCAGGTTGCAAGCCAGAAGAGCGCGCCTGCTCGACACGACCGGGTTGCCACTTCGGCCACCCCGCCAACTGCGAGTCAAAACAACTCTGCGGCCGCGCCTGCCCGTCAGGATCGAGTCGCCGCTTCGGCTGCTCCGCAAGTTGCAAGCCCGAAGAGCGCGCCTGCTCGCCAGGATCGCGTCGCCACTTCGGCCGCGCCGCCAGCGGCACGTCAGAATTCCGCTCAGGCCGTGCCGGTCCGCCCGGATCGGGTTGCCGCTTCGGCCGCGCCGCAGGTGACCAGCCCGAAGGGCACTCCGGCCGCACCTGCCCGTCAGGATCGGGTCGCTGCTGCCGCGCCGGTCCTATCGCGGACCCAGCGCGACGGCAACGCAAGCTGGCCGGCGACTGCCGCCGCACCCCCGCCGAAAGTGGCGACGGCTTACGCCGCCTCGCCCGTGCCACAACCCAAAGCGGCGACGGTCCACCCGACCGCCCCTGCACCCCAACCCAAAGTAGTCACGGCTTACCCGGCCGCGCCGCGCCCGCACCCGCACCTCAACCCAAAGTGGCGACGGCTTACACGACCACGCCCGCGGCTCAACCCAAAGTCGCCACGGCTTACACGACCACGCCAGCGCCCCAATCCAAAGTGGCGACGGCCTATACGGCTCCCGCGCTCCAACGCAAAGTGGCGGCGGCCTACGCAGCCGATGCCGACCGGCGGCGGAACACGCGAAACCCGCCATAGTTGAAAGGGAAGATCGTCTGGTGCTCCGTCCTAGTCCCGCTCTGCCAGCCAGCACTCCGACGGAGAGTTCGGAGGGCAGCAGCATGCCGCGGACAGCGACCGCAGCGGTCCCGGAAATAACGACGCCCGTGCTCGGCCGCAACGCCGGCTCGCGATCACCCATTGTGGCAGCCAAAACCGGCCCGCAGCTCCCCGTGAACCCGCGGCCGTCAGACGCGGCAACCCAAGCGAAAGTGGCCGCCAGCATCCTTCATGCACCTGCCACGAGATTGCCGACTCGCGCGGTCGCCAAGACCGAGCCGCAGCCTTCCCCGAAGACGGCGGTTCAGACGCAAGTGGCAGCCGCCGCGTCGCCGTCAACGGCGTCGCCCGCTCGCGAACCCTCGCGCCGGTCGTGGCCCAAGCTCAGCCGCAGATTCCCGCCACACCAGCGGCGCAAGCTGCAACCCAGGCCAAAGTGGCGGCCAGCGCCGTCGTGGCGCCGCCGGCCGCAGCCTCAACGGCCCCTGCATCGCCTGTCGCGGCGTCGCCAGCCCCGGTGGTAGCCAAGACCGAGCCGGCCGCTTCGCCCGCGCCTGTCGCCCAGGCGACGCCCGCGACGCCGCAAGTGCAAGTCGCGGCCGCGCCCACCCCGCAGGGCAACGTGGCCGCGCCCCAGCCATCGAGCGCCGCTTCTCAAAGCCCGACGCCGGCGCCTGCCGCTGTCGCTGTGGCCCCGTCGCCGGCGGCCGCAGTCGCCACGACGACTCCGCCGCAGGGCTCGAGCCCGCAACAGATCACGGTCAACCCCGGCAACAACGCCCCCATCGTGGCGACGGTTCAGCCGCAGGCCGGGGCACCCGCCAACGTCATCAATATCATCGTGGGCGGCATGCCCGGCACGACGTTGCCGGCCGCAGCGTCCGCCGCCATGCCGCAGGCATTGGCCGCCGTGCCCGGCGCCACGGCGCAGCCAGCGACGAGCGCGACGCAGCCAATGGCCCTTGCCGCCAGCGATAACACGGGCAAACACAGCACCAAGCCGCAGCGTCTGCCCCCGTTGCCGGGTGGAGACAGCTCGCTGGCCGCCTACCAGCAACCCTTGAAGCTGCCAATCGACGATCCCGAGCTGGGTGGCGAGAAGAAGAACGGGGCCCCCAAGGACGGCGACGTGGAGGGGGGCGAACCGGCCCGCCCGGCAGGGCAGCCGCCCACGATCGGCCAGGCCCCCGAACAACCCCGGCCACAGTTCCTGGCCTCCGATTCGATCCTGCTCGATCCGGGCGAGTACGAATTTGACATCACGCTGCAATACGCCTACGACCAGGCCGACTTCGCCAGCGTAGACATTCGCAACAACGTCTTGATCTTCGGCGAGGCCAACCGTCGTCAGCGGCTGCTCACGGCGCCCCTCGAGTTCCGCCTCGGGCTGAGCCCCGTGTGCCAGGCCTTTGTCAACGTCCCGTTCGGCTGGTCGGATAGTGAGTTCTCCTTCGCCGGAAACGACGTGTTCACCGACGCCGGCGGCATCGGTGACGTGTCGGCAGGCTTGATCCGGCAGTTGATCGAAGGCAATGCGCATTGCCCCACCGTCCTGGCCACGGCGGCATTCTCCGCCCCCACGGGCAAGAGCACGCTGGCGACCTCGTTGTCCGTGCCCGGCACGGCCCTGGGCGAAGGCTTCTGGACCACGTCGATCGGCCTGAGCTTCATTCAGATTTACGATCCTATCGTGGTGTTCTACGGGTTTGGCTACCGTCACCGCTATGAGAACGAGTTCGAGGGCGGCTTTGAAGTGGAGCCGGGCAAGCAGGTCTACTACCGCTACGGCGTCGGTTTCGCCGTCAACCCGCGGGTGACGCTCACGGCCACGTTCCTCGGCTCGTACATCTCCGAAGACGTGATCAATGGCATCCGCCTCGCCGGCGGCAAACGGGAGCCGATGCAGCTCCGCTTGGGCGCCACGATCAGCCGGTACACCAAGAAGGACGAGTGCCAGGAAGGACCGAAAACCATCGAGCCGTTCCTGGTCTTCGGTTTGACCGAGGAATCGATCGACTCCGTGTTCGGCGTCAGCTGGACGTACTAAAGGCCGAGGGTGAATAGGTGAGTAAGTGAGTAGGTGAGTATGTCGGTGAATGCTCAATAACAACCTACTCGCTACTCACCTACTCACCTACTCACCTACTCACCTACTCACCTACTCACCTACTCACCTATACGTGAAGCACCTTTTCCCCGAACGTCGATCGGGCGTGCTTGTCGCCGGCGTGCTGGCGGCAATGGCCATGCTTCCCGTCGGGATGCTCGACGCCCCTGCACAGCCGCCCGCCAAGCAGGGCCCGCCTGGGCCGTCCGCGACCCCGCCAACGTCCCCTCGAGCACCTGCCAGCCAGGCGCACCGCAGCGAACCCACCGGCGCGAGCTGCCGACGATGGATGTGCCGCAGCACCGACGCGCCCCGTCCGCTTCCGCGAAGAAGAAAACATTATCCGCTTGCGCGTGAAGAACTGGCGCGAGGTGCGGAACGTCAATATCGTGATGCAAGAGCGGGACTACTCCTGCGGCGCGGCGGCCCTGGCGACCATGATCCGCCATCATTGGGGGGGCGATGTCACCGAAACGGGCCTCTTGCTGGTCACGCTTCGCATGCTCACGGCTGAGGAGATGCAGGACCGCATTCGCAACGGCCTCTCGCTCACCGACCTGCGGCGGCTGGCCACGAAAGTCGGCTACCAGGCTTCGATCGGCAAACTGGACTACGAAAAGCTGCGGGAATCCAAAATCCCGCTGATCGTCGGCATCATCGTGGAAGGCTACGACCACTTCGTCGTCGTCCGCGGCACCGACGGCACCTACGTCTACCTGGCTGATCCCGCGCGGGGCAATATCCGCGTGCTGAAGGACGTGTTCCTGAAGCAGTGGCAGAAGGAATTGGCCCTGGTCGTGGTCAAGCCCGGCGTAGACCCCAACCGCGTGTCGCCGCTGGCCGTGCAGCCCGAGGAAATCTCGTTGGGGGAGTTGAATCGGTTATACGTGCGGGACCAGCTCTCGACAGTGCCGCAGGTGTTGCCGCAGCCGTAGCCTGCCAGGAGGGGTGAGTAAGTGAGTACGTAGGTAGGTTATCCGTCATTGACCTACTCACCTGCTCACTTGACTCGTGTGCAGCCTGCATTGGCACGGGAAGTGCTCTAGTCCGTCGATGCGGCGCGCCCCCTTTCTTGGAGGCGCCATGGTACGCACGATTCTCCTCGGGCTGGACGGTTCGCCGCAGGCCTCTTCGTTGGTCACTCTAGGCATCGCCTGGGCACGACGGTTCGACGCTTTGCTGGTCGCGCTGGGCGTCATCGACGAGCCGGCGCTGCGCGGAGCACATGTCGCTCCGCCGGGCGGCTACCTCGAAAAACTGCAAGAGGACTGGGTCGGCGCTGCCCGCAAAGAGGTCGAGCAGCTGCTCGAGCAACTGGCGATCCGTTGCGCGGAGGAGAGAGTCGCCTGCAAGCTGCTGGAGGACTCGGGCACTCCTTGCGAGCAGATTCTGCAGGAGGCCCAGCGGTTTGACCTGATTCTGCTGGGGAGGCACGCGCATTTCGAGGCCCAGAAGGGCTCCTGCCACACGCTGGCGAACGTCCTGCGTCAACCGCCGCGCCCCGTGATCGTCGTTCCAGAGACCCCGCTGCCGCCGGACGAGGGCCCCGTGCTGGTGGCCTATGACGGCACGCCCCAGGCATCGCGCGCGCGCTACAGGTATTTGCGATGAGCGGATTGCACGCCTTGGGACAGGTGCACGTCCTCTCGGCCGACGACACCGATGCGGTTGAAGCCGCCCGCTGCGCCGACCGGGCAGTGCAATTCCTCGCATCGCACGATATCGCTGCCACGCCGATCGCCTTGCTGCGCACGAGCTCGGCCGATCAGCTGATCTTGGAACAATCAGCCGCCCTAGGAGCTCAGCTCATCGTCACCGGTGCCGATGGCCAGTCGCGATGGGAAGAGTTTCTGTTCGGTTCGGCGACGCAACGGCTGCTGCAAGAAAGCCCGGTGCCGCTGTTCTTGTACCACTGAATGGTACGTGGTGAGTGGTGAGGGGACGCGACTTCGGGCTTCAGCCTACCGAGAGAACGTTTTTGTGGCGCGGCCGAAGCCGGAAGCCGGAAGTCTGAAGCCTGATAGCACTCACCGCCTCACCCTCTATAATGCCCGGCGTGAAGAGCATCGCCGTGCAGAACATCTATCTCGATCACAACGCGACTGCGCCGCTGCTGCCCGAGGTGGCCGCCGCCATGGCCCGGTGCCATGCGACCCTCTATGCCAACCCGGCTAGCCAGCACTCGGCGGGCCGGCGGGCGCGGCAGGCGCTGGAGGATGCCCGCGAGGGCATCGCGGATATTCTAGGGGCGGACGTCGCGTCGGCCCGTGGCGATACGCTGATCTTCACCAGCGGCGGCACCGAGGCCAACAACCTGGCGCTCTTCGGCCTGGCTGGCGAAACGCCCTGCCGCATCGCCGTTTCGGCCATCGAGCATCCCAGCGTGGCCGAGCCGGCCAAGGATCTGCGCCGCCGCGGCTGGCAAGTCGATGTAGTGCCCGTGACGGCCGCGGGCGTGGTGAGTAGCCGGCACACTCCGTGTGCCGTCTCTGTGGCCGACTCGCTCCGCGAGTCGCGACAACTCGCAGAGCGAGTTGACCAGATACCTGATGGCACACGGAGCGTGCCTGCTACCTATCGCCTCGTCAGCGTCATGCTTGGCAACAACGAAACCGGCGCCCTTCAGCCGATTGCCGACCTGGCCTCCGTGTTTCAGAAGGCTGGCACGCTCCTGCATACGGACGCTGTGCAAGCCATCGGCAAGGTCCCCGTGAACTTCCGCCAACTCGGCGTCGCCGCAATGACCATCGCAGCCCACAAGTTCGGCGGACCGCGTGGCATCGGGGCCCTCGTGCTGCGACAGGGCGTGAAGCTCCGCCCGCAGCTCCACGGCGGCTTTCAGCAAGCTGGATTGCGCCCCGGCACCGAGGACGTGGCGCTGGCCGTCGGCATGCACACGGCGCTGATGGCTTGGCAGCGCGAAGCGTCGGTGCGCACGAGCCGCTTGGCGACGTTGCGCGACCGGCTCGAACGTGCCATGCGCGCCGGCTGGCCGCGCCTGGTCGTGCACGCCGCGGCGGCCGAGCGGCTGCCGCATACGTCCTGTCTGGGCTTCCCCGGACTCAATCGCCAGGCCCTGGTGATGGCGTTGGATTTGGCCGGCGTGGCCTGTTCGACCGGCTCAGCGTGTGCCAGCGGATCGAGCGATCCGTCGCCGGCGCTGGTCGCCATGGGGTGTGAAAAAGAGGTTCTTGAAGGCTCGATCCGCCTTAGTCTGGGAATCGCCACGACGGCGGCCGAGATCGACGAGGCGGCTCGTCGCATCCTTGTAGCCTGCAAAGATTTAGAACGCCAATCTTTGTCGGGAAAATCCGCCGTGCCGGCTCGTCGGTGACGCCCCGAACTGATAGAATCCACCGTTTCCAAATGGGCGGTTGGCGCGGGCTCTGCGGGCGGTCTCTCTGGGCGGCTCCCGGCGGAATCGCACAGACGCGCTTTGAAAACCGGCCCTTGATCGCAGCTCATTCCTCGGGACGGATCGCTGGAACGTGGACGGCGTCATTCGCATTCCGTTGGCAAGCGCATTGGCGAGCGGGGGGCGTCAGCCCCCTGATAACGCGTGGCCGCGCGGCGCCACGACGCTCGGCTGGTTCGTCGTCGGGCCGGAGAACTCGCTGCTGTGCGCCGCGGCCGATGCCGTCCTCCGCCACGATGTGTCGCTAGGACCCATCGTCCTCTGCGGCCCCTCGGGCGTGGGAAAGTCGCATTTGGCCTGGGGGCTGGCAGGTGAGCGTCGAAGCGTAAGCTCGACGTGCGCCCGAACTCGACGTGCTCCGCGAATTCGACGTGCCCTTCAGTCCACATCCTGGCCGCGGCCGATATTACCAGCGACGAGACGATCGCTCCGCGGCCCGGCCGAGCAGCCAACGCCGCTCGGCCGCAGCCGGCCGCAGGCCTCGATTTGTTGATCGTCGAGGATGTAGGCGACTTGCGGGACCGTCCTGTCGGCCAGCAACAGTTGACGCACCACATCGACGAAGTCACGTCGCAGGGTGGCCTGGTGGTCGTCACCAGCCGCGGGTCGCCTGGCGAGAGTCGGGACTTGCTGCCGATGCTCCGCAGCCGGTTGGTGGGCGGGTTGGTGGTGCCGATCGCGATGCCTGGCCTGGCGGCGCGGCGGGCGCTGCTCGGCGATTGGGCGTCGCTGCTCGGCGTGTCGCTCGCCGAAGATGCGGCCAACGTTCTGGCGGACCTGGAACTGTCGCCACCACAACTTCGCGGGGCAGTCATTACGCTGGCCTGCACCGCCAAGGAACAGGTGCGAACGATCGATGTCGCCGCCGCTCGCCGCTACGTCGCCACGCACGCTACGGTTGGCGAGGTGGCGCTGCGAACCGTCGCCGCCAAGACCGCCAGATACTTCAGCCTCACGCTTGCCGACCTGAAGAGCAGCTCGCGGCACCGCCACGTGGTCGAAGCGCGGGCGGTCGCCATGTACCTGGCTCGCCGCCTGACGGGCCTGAGCCTGGAGCGCATCGGGGCCTATTTCGGCGACCGCGACCACACGACCGTGCTGCACAATTGCCGCCGCACCGAGGAGTTGCAGATGGCCGACCCGCTGACGCGCCAGGCCGTGACTGCTCTCGAAGCAGCCTTGAAGAGGGCCGTGCGCAGCCCAGTCCGCCGCAGGAAGCAGACCAGCAGCAGGAAGCATGGTTGTGGAAAACCTGTCATCGATCTGACGCTTTCGGGCGTCTGACGGCCCAAAGACAACGGCATGAATCGTCCGGCTGAGCGGCAACGTTGAAGTCAACACGAACCCAACCAGTCATCGACAGCAACAAGACTGGGTTCTCCACAGCCAGGCTTTGGCCGCCAACAGCCCTAACTGCCGACCTGATAAGACACTAACCGCCGCGCTCGGAACGGCATCGACAATTCGCATCGTCATCCAACGGCTACGGCGAGATATTTCCTTGTATTCAAGTAATCCAACTCCGCTAGTCCAACCATGAAGCTCACCTGCCATCGAGACAAGCTCGCTGCCGCTTTTGGCACTGCCGCCAGCGTCGCCCCCGGCCGCAGTCCCAAGCCGATCCTGCAAAACGTCAAGCTCGATACCGAGACCGACTCGGTCACGCTTGCCGCCACGGACCTGGAGATCGGCATCCGCGTGCAGCTTCCTGGAGTGGAGATCGAGCGCGCCGGCAGCGCCGTGCTGCCCGTCAAGCGCTTCGGCGACATCGTCCGCGAGAGCCAGGACGAAATCCTGCACCTGGAGAGCGACGGGCAGAGCCTCACCGTCTGGGGCCAGCACAGCGAGTTCCGCTTGCCGGTGCAAAGCCCCGACGAGTTCCCCGTGGTCTCGACCTTCACCGAAGACAAGTACCACGAGCTGCCAGCCCGACTGTTTCGCGAGATCGTCCGCCGCACGGCCTTTGCCACCGATGTGGAGAGCACGCGCTACGCGCTCGGCGGCGTGCTGCTGGAAATGCTTCCTGACAAGATCGTGGCCGTCGGCACGGATGGCCGCCGGTTGGCGAAAATGGAAGGGCCAGCCATGTCGGTCGGCGGCCATCAGACGGGCGACAACATGGTCATCGTCCCCACGCGGGCCATGCAGGTCATGGAGCGGGCGATCAGCGACGCCGACGGCGAGATCAGCATCGCCCATCGGGCGAATGCCGTGCTGGTGAAAAGCCCTCGCGTGACGATCTCCACGACGCTCGTCGCCGGCCGGTTCCCCCGCTGGCGCGACGTCTTCCCGAACAGGAGCGGCGCCAAGCAGATCGACATGGTCGTTAGCCCGCTGCACTCGGCCACGCGGCAGGCGGCGATCATGACCAGCGAAGAGAGCCGCGGCGTGGATTTCACGTTCGGCGAAGGGCAGCTCGTGCTCACCGCCCGCGCCGCCGAGGCCGGCCAGTCGCGGGTCGAGCTGCCAATCCCCTACGACGGCGAAAAGGTCGCCATCACGCTCGATCCCGGCTACCTGACCGATTTCCTCCGCGTGCTGGAGGCCGAGAAGTCCGTGTCGCTGTACCTCACCGATTCGGAAAGTGCTGCCACGTTCCACACCGACGACGGCTATGCCTACGTAATCATGCCGCTCGCCAGGGAGAAGTAGTGAGGTCAATGACGAATGTCGAAGCACGAATGACGAAGGAAGTCCGAATGACCAATGACGAATTCGGTCAGGCTTTTCTTCGTCGTTCGGTCATTCGACATTCGTCATTCATTCGTCATTAGGGCTTCTTTATTCGTCATTCCATGCGTACCCGCCAACCGCGCAAGATGGCCGACGTGCTCAGCGAATTGCTGGCGCGCACCGGCTGCGCGCGGGTCCGGGCCACCGAAGGCATCGAGCAAGCCTGGCAAACGATCGTGAAAGACCCATTGGCGGCGTACACCAAGCTAGGCCACGTGCGGCGCGGCGTGCTCGATGTATACGTGACGCACTCGCCCATGCTGCAAGAACTGTCATTCCGCAAGAAAGAGCTGCTCAGAGGACTGATCGACCACTTACCCGATCAGGGCATCAAGGACCTGCGCTTCCGCCTGGCAGCGGTCGAGTAACAGGCACATTCAGTGTGCCGTCCCTAGTAGGGTGGGCAATGCCCACCAAAAGGAGAATGACGAATGACGAAGCACGACTGACGAAGGAGACACCCAGTGACGAATCCGTCGGCGTCTTCGTCATTCTGTCATTCGTCATTCCTTCGACGTTCGTGCTTCGTCCTTCGACATTCCACACGCATTTGGTGGGCGTTGCCCACCCTGCCTCACGGACGTGAGGTCCAAAGTTTCGTTCCCTACGCACGGACGTTCGCTTTAAGGAGCCACCATGGCAGATCAAGAATCCACTCCGCTTCCGCCGGAAAGCCCTAACCCGCCGCCAACCCCGGCCGCGGCCGGCGCCTACGGCGAAGCGCAAATCAAAAACCTCTCCGACCGCGAGCACGTCCGCCTGCCGCTACGGCATGTACATCGGCGACAGCGCCGTGCCGCGGCTGCACCACCTGGTCTACGAGCTGGTCAACAACTCGATCGACGAGGTCATGGCCGGCTACGCCAAGAACATCCGCGTCACGATCAACGCCGACGGCTCCGTCACCGTCGAGGACGACGGCCGCGGCATCCCCGTCGAGCGGCACGAGCAGACCTCCGACGAAAAAGGCCGCGACGTCTCCACGCTCGAAGCCGTGATGACCAACCTCAACGTGCGGCGGCAAGTTCGACAAGCAGGCCTACAAGACCTCCGGCGGCCTGCACGGCATCGGCGTCAAGGCCGTCAACTTCCTCTCCGAGTGGTGCGAGGTCGAGGTCCGCCGCGACGGCGCACGTCTATCAGCAGGAGTTCGAGCGCGGCAAGCCGCACGGCGCCGGTCAGACAGCATCGGCAGCGCCGCCACGCACCGGCACCAAGATCACCTTCAAGCCCGACCCCGACGATCTTCGGCGACCACCAAGTTCGACTACGACATCCTGCAAAAGCGGCTGCGCGAGCTGGCCTTCCTCAACAGCGGCGTGCGGATCATCTTCAAGGACGAGCGCACCGGCGAAAGCGAGACGTTCCACTACGAGCGCGGCCTCGTCGAGTTCGTCGAGTACCTCAACCGCGCCAGCGAAGCCGGTCCACCACGACGTCGTCTACGTCAAGGCCGAAGCCGAAGGCGTGCGAGATCGAGGTCGCCCTGCAATACGCCGGCGAATACACCGAGAACGTCCACGCCTACGTCAACAACATCCACACGCCCGACGGCGGCACGCACCTCATCGGGCTTCCGCACGGCCCTCACGCGCACGCTCAACAACTACGGCAAGAAGGAGGACCTCTTCAAGGACCTCATCGCCCAGCGGCGAGGACTTCCGCGAAGGCCTGACCGCCATCGTCGCCGTCCGCGTGCCCGAGCCGCAGTTCGAGTCGCAGACCAAGAACCGCCTCAACAACCCCGAGGTCGAGGGCATCGTCAACACGGTCGTCGGCGAGTTCCTCGCCAAGTTCCTCGAAGAGAACCCCAAGACGGCCAAGAACGATCGTCAAGAAGGGCCTGCTCGCCGCCGAGGCCCGCGAGGCCGCCCGCAAGGCCAAGGAAGCTCGCTCCGCGACCGCAAGGGCGTCCTCGGCAGCGGCTCGCTGCCCGGCAAGCTGCGCGACTGCCTCAGCCGCGACGTGGACGAGTGCGAGCTGTACCTGGTCGAGGGCGATTCGGCCGGCGGCAGCGCCGAGGGCGGCCGCCTGCGCCAGTTCCAGGCGATCCTGCCCCTGCGCGGCAAGATCATCAACGCCTACAAGTCGCGCGAAGACAAGGTGCTCGACAACGACGAAATCCGCAGCCATGATCCAGGCCATCGGCATCGGCATCGGCGACGACCAGGACATCACCAAGCTGCGCTACAACAAGATCATCATCATGACCGACGCCGACGTGGACGGCTCGCACATCCGCACGCTGCTGCTCACGCTTCTTCTACCGGCAGATGTACCAGCTGGTCGCCAGCCGGCCACGTCTACGTCGCCCAGCCGCCGCTGTTCCGCGTGACAGAAGCAAGAAAGACACGTACTACGTGCAGACCGACGAGGAGATGAAGCAGCAGCTCCTGGAGCGGGGCCTCACCGACGCCGAGTGCTGCGACTGCCGAGACGAGCGGCCGCAGACGATCGAGCGGCGACCGCATGACCCGGCTCTGCCGCACGCTGGCCGCCCTGGAAGAGAGCGCTCCTGGCCCTGGAGCGCCGCGGCATCAGCCTGCGGGCACACGCCGCCAGGCAGCGACCCGGCGACGGGCAAGCTGCCCGTCTTTCACGTCTTCCTCGGCAGCGAAGAGCGCTGGTTCTCCGACCAGCGGCGCAGCTCGACGAATTCGTCGAGGAGCAGGAAGCCGACGCAGGCCACGAGCTGGACGTCGCCGACGCGCACGCGAACGGCAACGGCCCGGCGTCGGCGAGCGGGGGGCGTCAGCCCCCTGACAACGCGGCGGCTGATCACGCCCCGAAACCAACGGCGAAGCGAAGCCCCCGCCAACGGCCACGCCCACCCGCAAGCTCCACATCACCGAGCTGCACGAGGTCCGCACGCATCAACAACGGCCTGGCGGAGCTGAACCGAGCTCGGCTTCGACATCCAGTCGCTCATCCCCCAGCAGCGCACCGGCAGCGAAGAGCCGCGCTACGTCCTCCGCCGCGGCGAGACACGACGCCGGCTCGAAGACCTCCGCGGCCTGCCCGCCGCCGTCCGCGAGATGGGCGAAAAGGGCCTGCACGTCACCCGCTTCAAGGGCCTCGGCGAAATGAACGCCGAAGAGCTCCGCGAAACCACGCTCGACCCCGCCAACCGCACGCTGGTCCAAGTCAAGATGGACGACGCCGGCGCCGCCGACAGACTGTTCCGCGTCCTCATGGGCGACAAAGTCGAACCCCGCCGCGACTTCATCGAGAAGCACGCGCTGGAGGTGAGGAATTTGGATGTGTAGGCGGCCTCGTTCCCACGCTCTGCGTGGGAACGGGAGCCCAGCCGCTCTGCGGCGAGATCATGGGTTTGCGCTCGGCGCCGAGTCTCTCGCCGCAGAGCGGCAAAGCTGGCGTTCCCACGCAGAGCGTGGGAACGAGGAGTCGCTCACCCGCTTCAAGGGCCTGGGCGAAATGAACGCCGAAGAGCTGCGCGACACGACGCTCGACCCCGCCAACCGCACGCTGGTCCAGGTGACGATGGCCGACGGCGGCGCCGCCGAGCAAATGTTCCGCACCCTCATGGGCGACAAATACATCGAGAAACACGCGCTGGAGGTGAGAAATTTGGATGTGTAGCTATTACACAGCTTAGTCGTTGAGGTTCACGTTCGATTCGATAGCTACCACCAAACGGCTGCGCGATGTTGATTCTGACGGCGGCGGCGCAAGTGTTGTCTACTGGCAGGCGTTTTTTTTTCGGACTCCCAGGCCCATTTGTGGCGACTTGCGATTGATATGAGCCGCACAAGGGATGACGTTTTCGTGCCCTGTGCCCTCGGTTTGTCACCGACAGTCGCGCGATACATCGTCCCATGGCGACAGTGCAACAAGCGCTCGCCCGCGGCGCGTCCGCCAATGCGCTCAGCGCTCCTAATGTTAGCGCCAATGTGACATGGGCTGTCGGACGAGGGAGAATGAACATATTAATAGGCTATTGAGGCGTTATTCGGTCCACTGATGAGTAGTTTATCCTCGCGATGAAGGAGTCCGGGCATTGGCTTTCTATAAGCTAGCTACCGCTAAGATCGGCACTGTTCAGAGACTTTTGTCAGAGATTGAAGAGTTCTTTCCTGAAGGAAGCCGGGGTTCGGTCTATTTTCGCGGGCAAGTTAGGTTTAAGTGGAAGCTTCTTCCCAGCGCCGGTCGCCGGTGGGATTGGGCCCACAAGAGTTTGGATGGGTTCACAGTTCAAGAAGAACGTGAGCTACTTCATCGCTTTAGGCGACTCGCCCAAGCGTACACTCCGAGGCCTTCTCTCAGTGAATGGGAAGCGCTATTTCTGGGCCGACACCATGGGCTGCCGGTGCGACTCCTCGACTGGACGTCAAACCCTCTCGTGGCGCTTTATAACGCAGTGGCCGGTTACTTTAACAAAGACGCCGCGCTCTGGGGGTGCATTCGCAAGGCGACGTTCGAGCCGCTCAACGTCATGGCTGAGAGCCGTTGCCCATTCGACATACCCGGAGTGAGGTTCATATATCCCGTGCACAACAGCCCTCGTCTCGTAGTGCAGTCGGGTTTCTTCACTCTACACGCGGACCCGACTACGCCGCTCGAGGATGAAGCTCCCTCTCATTATCTGCCTAACGACTTTGACCTTAAGCGGCTAGTGAAATGGAGGATTACCTCGAAGAAGAAGAAGTCCTTGTTGCATGAGCTGTCGCGTATGGCCATCACCCGGCAATCTCTCTACCCGGACCTAGACGGCCTAGCAATGGGTCTGTGGCACACTGAGGTGATCCGTCGCGGCACGTGACGTACGACTTTGGAGAGCGCGTCAGCCTGGCGACACTTCCCCGGGCATGGATGTGAAAGGCGCGGCGGGCGGACGAGTGGCTTGGGCAGAATGCTCTAGGCGTCTCGCAATCGGCTCGGCGAATTGCGATGACGCACGGGACGCCCGCGAACCCTCAACCACAGCCATCCTTTTCGGCGAGCTCGCGTGGCCGCGCCATCGCCGCCCTTGCTCGCTTCGCCGGTGCGCTCGAAGCGGGCGGCGGTTTCAAAGATCGCCAGAGCGTAGGCTACCAGTCGCGGCGCCTCCTCCTCGGTCGCCAGCCCGCTTTACACCAGCAGTTGCGGCAGATCATGCCGTGGGACGCCCAGGCGGAGCACGCCGTCGCCCGCCGGGCCGAAGCCCGCCAGCGTCGGCGAGCGTCGGCATTTAGCGGTCGCGAGTTATCCAACCGGCATCGACGAGCCGGCTCCACGCGACAGAGATGTCATCCGCGTGGAACATCTGCCGCTTCCGCTCGTTCCAAGCGTAAACGGCGTCGCGAGCCGTCTCTTCATCGAACGCGGGCGGTTTGGCGTGAGTGGCCACCCAATGGACGGACGAGAGCAGCTCCATGCCGTAGGGCGTTTCGAAGCCTTCGATCAGCTCGCTGACGCGCTCCAGGCGCTCCTGCGACTCGCGTCGTTGGCTAAGCCAGGCCGTGGCTTTCTCCAGGGCTCCAGGGAGCAGCTCCAGGTCGCGATCCGGATCAGGGCTGTCGCCGAAGCCGCGGGTAAAGTGCCCCTCGATTCGTTCGAGGACCTTGTTGAGGTTCGTCGCATAGGGACCGTAGCGGCCCGCCTCGTACCGGAGGCTCAACGGCTCGCCTGCTTCTTGGAGAAAGTAGGCCAGTTTCTGGATCTCTAGCAGGGTCAGACGGTATGCGAGCCGTCGATAGCGGTGCATCAGCTCGATGACCAAAGCGCGAGCCGCGGTCATTTGCGGCTGCGCTGTGCGAACCGGCATCTTCTTCGCGTCAGGCGCTCCCAGCGGCGCGAAAAGCTGCACCGTCACCTGTGGAAGTCGTTCAAAAGCGCGAAGAATGCGCGGGCGGACATCCTCCCACCGTAATCCACCGAGGCCACAACCCAGCGGCGGAACGGCGAGCGACCGAATTCCGCGTCGTTCGACCTCGGCTACTAATGCGGTCAGACCCGCTTCGATGTCTTCGATTCGCGACTTCCCGCGCCAATGTTGCTTCGTGGGGAAGTTGATAATGTACTTCGGCCCGACGACGGCGCGCGTCTCGTAGACGAACATACGGCCAGGCCTGAGCTCGCCGGCCGCGCATGCTCGGCGGTAGGCCTCGAAGTTTTCGGGGAATGCCTGCCGGAATTGCAGCGCGATGCCCTTGCCCATGAAGCCGACGCAGTTGACCGTATTGACCAACGCGTCAACGTTCGCTTCGAGGAGATTGCCGGTTGCGTCCGTGATCATAGGTCGGATCAATAGTACCAGTCTCGTTTGACCTTCACCGGTCGGTGCAGCGTGGAGGGGAACTGTTGGAGCAGCTTCTCGACGCGCTTCTTCACGGCAGCGTTGAATACGCCGATGCCGCGAATCAACGACCAATCGCAAAATCGATGGACGAGAAACTCCGCCTGCTTTCGCCGCTGGCGGTCCATGTCCGTCAGATTGGACGCCCAATAGCGCTGGTGAACGATGGTCCAATCGACCTGGTCGAGGTTAGCCAAATCGTCGAACCACTTCGTGTACGCCGCGAGGCCATGGCCGTCGGAGAAAACGAACGCCGTCCCGTGGTCGCGAACGACCTGAGCCGTCAACATCAGATAGATCAGGGGCTCTTGACCCTCCGTGTAGCCCGCGACCTGGCCGGTCTTAAGCTGAAGCAGCATCGGCGAAAGGTAACCGAAATAGAACGGCACGTAATCGTGAACCACGCCGCCGGGCCCGCAGGAGACTCTCGCGCCGCGACGGCTTCGCTGGACCCCTACGTCGTGGATCGTGCGATACGTCAGACCATCATTCGGCGTGTGGTTCGGGGCGTAAATACCTCCTCGTTGCAAGCAGCAGCCAAGACTTTCGACATGCGCGAGACGAAAAACGGGCGTTGGATTCGGAACCGACATCGATCAGAACCCGTGGTCTTCTCCCCGGGAGCTTCCGTCTTCGACGCCGGTGGAACTTTACCAGCCTCAGCTCCGTTGTGGAAGCACTCACCCGTGTCGGTTGCCGTACACCACACCGTCCCCAGCGGCCACCGCCGCCCGCACGCGTGCCTGCATCGTTCTTGGAAACAGGCAACCACATCCTCGATCTTCGGCGGCTCCGCCGTCTTCGGTGCCGAGATGACCACGCATCATAGAGTTGCAGCAGGTTCGAGCAGTCTCCTTGATGGAGAACGCGAACTTGTCGTCTTCGGCCTTCGCACCGTACGGTAGAGGAATTCTCGCCTCGCCAAGGGCTACGGCAAAGTTCAGGTCGATCGCTTCGCCGCGGCGTGGCATGGCCATCTTGGCCATGCGGCCGGGCGCCGCCGCCGAGAGCGCGAGTTGCCTTCCGCACGGGCTGGAAGCCCGTGCCACGGCGGCACTTCGAAGGCCGCGGCATCGGCCGCGAGGCGCACGGCGCCCCTTCCTCGGTCGACACCCGCTTTGCAACAGCATCTGCGGCACTCTTGCCGCGGGACTCGAGTGTGAAGTACTCGATCCCCGTAGTCTTGAACAGCCGACGAGTCCCCGTCGGGCCTGTCCCGACGGCTTGCTGACTGGTCAGCTACCCCAGCAACGGCGGCCTAGCCCTAACCCCGTCGGGCTCGTCCCGACAGACAGGATGACTCTTCGGCAGGCGACTCAACCAACCGTCGGCACGCTAACTACGGTCCCGCGTTCGTCACATCCGTGTTCTAGGCGTGCCATGCAAACGTGGGCGCCGCACTTGCCGAACCAAACGGGCCGTTGAACAATGAATCGGTCTCGAGCCTTGAGCGATTTGGCTAGCCAAGAGGTTGGGCCCTCAGGGAACCAACGATGAAGCTCATTCCCGTGATATCGTCGTGCATCGCGGCGGTCGGATATGAGCCCAGAGCCTATGTCCTGGGGATCAAATTCACCAGCGGCCGATTCTATCATTACTTCGAAGTTCCCCGGTCGATTTATGAGCGGCTGCTTCATGCGTCGTCGCACGGCACCTACTTCAACGACGAGATCAAAGATCGTTATCCGTTGTCAATTATCCGCTAGGTCGGCCGACCCCGAGCGCCGGTGAGGCGGTGGGGTTTCTGAGCATGGACGCGAAGGGTGCCCATAGGCCGGGGTATAGAGCAATGCGATCTGGAGCGGGGCCGAAGTGCCGGCACGTGAACCTGCCGCGTGATCGAACGGGGCTCGCCGGCCTTTCGGGCCTCAATTCGGAGTCACCTTCGAATCCTTGGCTTCGCCGATTGGGAGGCGACGCGAGCCCGAAGCGGACATTGGTTGCTGGTGGAGGACACGACGGAACTGAACTTCGGCATCCATCGAAAGACTCAAGGCCTGGGGCCTACCGGCGGGAGCCGGTTTTCATTTGCACTCGTCGCTGATGGTGGCCGCGGAGCGAAGAGATCGTCGGCCTGGCCGGGCAAGAGCTGTTCTACCGACGGCCGGCGAAGAAAAGGAAGAAGGAATCGGGACACAAAAATCAAACAGCGCACGCACGAGTCCCAGGCGATCGGCTACGAACAAAAGCGACAGAACTGTGGATAACTCTGAGGCTGGAAGCCCGTGCCACGTCACGCGGACCTCTTTCCGCGGCTCGTTCCCGCGCTCTTGGGGGGTCGAAGTCTTCCGTATGCGTACACTCTCCAGGGGGGTAAGCCAATCGGGCCGATCTCGTAAGAAGTTGACAGATAAACACTTACGTCACGGCGCCCATTGTCCGTGTGGAAGGGAACTCCTTTCAACGGATCGCAGTGATCGCTCACCGTAGGACCGCGAATCTCGTGGGCTCATCAGGAGCCTCGCCTGACTGACCGTCGTGCCAGTTTGGCCGCGTTTTTCCGCTTTGCGCGGCGAGCGGCGGCCATACAATGGCCGCTGACGGAGGACGGTCCACCCGGCGTGACATGTCGGTTTGGCCTGTGGGCTGCACGAGGTCGCCCGCGGGTAGGCGCCTGCGGCGGAGGGTGGCATGAGGGTCTTTATCACTGGCGGGTCTGGGCTGATCGGTACGGCCCTGACCGACGCCCTGTTGCGCCGCGGCGACCAGCCGATCGTGCTCTCGCGCGACGCCCGGCGTGCCACCGAACGGCTGGGCCCCGACGTGCTCGTCGTCGAGGGCGATCCCACGGAGTATGGCGACTGGGCCGGCCGGCTCGATGGCTGCGACGGAGTGATCAACCTGGCCGGCGAACCCGTCTTCGGGAAACGCTGGAACGACCGGCAGAAGGAGCGCCTGCGGGCCAGCCGCGTCGAAGCGACGAACAACGTGGTGCGAGCGATCGGCAGCGCCGCCACGCGCCCCAGGGTGCTCGTGAACGCCTCGGCGATCGGCTATTACGGCGACGTGCCCGAGGGCGAGCTGACTGAAGAATCTTCGCCGGGCGACGACTTCCTGGCCCGCACCTGCGAGGCGTGGGAACAGGCGGCCCGCGGGGCGCATCCATCACGATGCCCGTGTGGCGATCGTGCGGATCGGCGTGGTGCTGGCCCGCGAGGGAGGGGCGCTCAAGCAGATGATCACGCCCTTCAAGTTCGGGCTAGGCGGGCCGGTCGGTCGGGGCCGGCAATGGGTCAGTTGGATCCACTTACAAGATCTGGTGGACGTGTTCCTGGCCGCGCTGGATGACTCGCACCTGGACCGGGTCATCAATGCCACCGCTCCGCGGCCGGTGCGGAACAAAGAATTCTCGAAGTGCCTGGCGCGGTCGTTGCACCGGCCATGCCTGTTCCCGGTGCCGCCGTTCATGCTGCGGCTAATGTTCGGCGAAGTGGCGTTCGTCGTCACCGGCGGGCAGAAGGTGTTGCCGCGGCGGCTGGAGCAAGCCGGCTTCGCGTTTCAGTTCGCCGATTGCCAGGCGGCGATGAACGACCTGTTCCAGCGGTCCCCCGCCGCCGACGCCGAAAACGAGGTGGCCCCTTGATGCCGCGCCGCGTGCTGGTCGTGCTGCTGGCCAGCGGGCTGGTGCTGTTGATTCTTTGCTGCGCGCTTCTGGCTACGGGGCGGCTGCTGGCCGCCCTGGGCGATGACCCGGCGGCGGGCGTGGTCGATCGCTGTGCCTTGGTGGCGGCAGTGCTCGCGGGAGTGAACCTCGTTTTGCTGGTCTATGTGCTGGGATATCTCATGCTGCGCGTCTGGGATGAACCTGAGGAGACGCCGTGATTGGCCAACCCCCCACACTAATCCGACGCGCAAGCGAGGGAGAATCGCCGTCTATCCCGCTTCTCTCGCTTGCGCACTTGCGCGTCGGGCTTGTGTCGCTTGCGCGTCGGATTAGTGTGAGTCATGCTTGTTCCGTGACGATGGTCGTTCGTAGAATCTCGCGCTTCCAGGTGGGTTCGTGAATCGGCCAACCCCGCACGCGCGGCTCGTTGCTGGGACATGCGGCTGCTTCGCCGGTGGTGTGGACGGCGCGCCAGCAATCGCGTTCACACGCAGACAACGCAGGCGTGCCGCCTGGGAGATTGCCGCGGCGAAACGTCAGCCGGGCATGGTCGAAGATGCTGATGATCACCCGCGGCGCGAAGTCGAGCATTCGCCGGGCGACCAGCTCATGGCTCGTCGTGGCAAAGCGGCCTTTGAGCGTCGGCAAGTCCCAGCCGCAGGCTTCCGCAGCAGGCTCGTACCACGCGGCCGGCAGCAGCAGCCGGGCGGCCAGGGCATTGGCGATCTGTTCGCGCGGTGCCACCGGGCGCTTGCGCGGATCGACAGCCAGACGCTGGAACACGCCCTGGGCCAGGTGCTCCCCGATCTCATGGGCCACGGACCACTGCCGCCGCTCGGGACGCGGCTCGTCGCGCACCAGGATGAGGCTTTGCGGTGAGCTGTCGCCGCGGCAGCCGCGCGGCCCGATCCGCACGCGCCGCGCTCGGCCAGGTTGAGCGCTATCCAGCGCCACGACGAGGTCCAGCCGCCGAGCGACGAGCAGCGCATCCACCGGCGGGCCCGCGACGCCGGCGCCGCAGTGCCTCGGTGGCCACGTCCTCCAGCGCGGCGCAATACTCCTCGGCGGTAAGCTCGGAAAGCATGATGGAACACGGCGGCGGTCGCGAGGCGAGGTATGTACAGAAGTATACATAGCCGGCGAGTACTCGCAAGCCGCCCGATCGTGGCATGGGCCATCCTGGCCATCCTGCCATGCGACGCGACAGAATCGGTCAGCGACCAAGAGCGAACACTGCCGGGGCTGGAAGCGGGGAAGTCCGCCGCGGCCATCAATTACCCGTGGCCAAGGTGCGACCGATGCAATCGGCCGTCATCTCACCCGCCTTGAGCGCCAAGAACAGCGCACAGAGGGAGCCGGCCCGTGCCCGCCGGGGACCTTCGCGGTACCGGGCGCATCGGCGAACGGGGCGCAATCCTCGAGCAGCAGCCGGCCATCGCCGGCCACGCGCGGCGCCGGCCACGGGGCCTCAGACAGCACGTGGAACTCGCTCGCCAGCTCCGCGTCGATCAGACGCTCCAGCACTGTGGGGCAATCGCAGAGCCTCCTCCTCCAGCAGGCTCTCGGGCGACTCGCGGCCGGCCAGGCCTTCGGCGGGGAAGACCACACCCACGCTCGTCACCCCGTCGGGCAGAGGAACGAACCAGAACCAGCTCTTCCCCTGGCGGGTCGGCACGACGAGCTCGCCCTCGGCGATGCCCGGCTTGGGCCGCGCACCGCGGTAGTACGCCCACAGGGCGGCGTGGTCGCGGGACACCGACCTCGTCGCCTCGACGATCACTCGTCCGGCGACGGTTTCCGCCTCGCCATCGGAGCGCCCGGCAACTGCTACAGGCGCCGCGCCCCTGCCACCGACGGCACGCGGAGCGTGCCTGCTGCTTTGACACACCACTTCGCGCACGCGGCTTGCCGGGCGGATCTCCACTCCCTTGCTGACGGCGTTTTGCAGGAGCAGACCGCCCCAATCGCTACGTTGGCCTGCGTCGTCCGGTAGACCGAGGCGGCGGAGTATCCCACGCGCCTCGCGGGGCACTTCCTCGCCGGAGGACCAGCGCCAGCCCGGCTCGGGCAGCAGCAGCAACGTCTCGCACTCCGCCGCTGCCGCCAGCGTGGCCGACGTGCAGGCCGCCGGTCCTCCTCCAATGACGATGCAGTCGTAGGTGCGGCCCATGGCTTCCGTCGTTTCACGTCGCTCGAACGCAAGCGGTGGCTACTTGACGATCTCCAGCAGCTCGATGGCCGGCTCTCCATTGCAGTCGATCAGCGCCGTGCGGCCGTACACGTCGCGCGGGGCTTCGACCTCCAGCTCCAGCAGCTCGCGCAGCCGCGGCGACGGCGCGATCCGCCACAGCGAAAACAACTGAATCCGCCGCAGCACGTCGTGCTCGATCAGAATCCGCCCCAGAGGCGTCTTTTCGCTCCGCACCTCGTTGCGCACTTCCGGCTCCAGCCATTTGAGATTGACCCGCATGATGCCGTACTGCACAACCCGGCCGTCCCGCTGCCGCGTGAGCACAATCTCCCGCGCATAGTGGGTCGGCGTCTCGCGGCGGCCCAACACGCGCACATCCACCGGGCTGCCGTGGTGGGCCTCGACCGTCACCGTCATGTGGTGCTCGTGGGCCAGCAGTGCGCGGTAGGCCTCAGGCATCTCGACCGGCTCCACGCGGGCAAACTGGCCCAGCGACGCGCGGCCGGCGTAGAATAGCCCGATGATCGTGTCCAGGTCGGGACTCACGAGGACTGGCGCTGCGGCAGGATGATTGGACGATTGGCAGGAGGGTTGCCCACGAGGGGCGGCAGGTGCGGGTATTGTGGTCGATGACGGCAGGTGATGCAACCGCGCGGCGCGTAGGGACGGTGCCGAGTCTTGTTCGATGTTGGACGTTGGGCGTTCGACGTTGGACGTTCATCAATCCGACGACCGAACGTCCAACATCCAACGTCGAACACCCAACGTCGAACATCGAACATCAAGCCCTTTCAGCCAGCCGACACTCCATGAGCCGTCAATCCGCCTTCGACCTGGTGTGCCAGTACACGGCCAGCGACAGCCTGCGCAAGCACATGCTGGCGGTCGAGGCGGCGATGCGGGCCTATGCGCGGCGGTTCGAGCAGGACGAAGAGAACTGGGGCATCGTCGGCCTGTTGCACGATTTCGACTACGAGCGCTGGCCCAACCCGCCGGACCATCCGCTGAAAGGGGCCGAGATTCTCGCCGCAGCACGGCTATCCCGCCGAGGTGATCTACGCCATCAAGTCGCACGCCGATTACCTGCCCGATTGCCCGCGCGTGTCGCTGCTCGACAAGACGCTCTACGCCTGCGACGAGCTGGCCGGTTTCATCACGGCCTGCGCCTACGTGCGTCCCGAGGGCATCGTGGGGATGACGGCCAGCAGCGTGAAGAAGAAGCTCAAGCAGAAGGGGTTCGCGGCCGCAGTCAACCGAGACGACATCACCCGCGGCGCCGCCGACCTGGGCGTCGAGCTGGACGAGCACATCCAATTCGTGATCGACGCGATGGCGGCGCGGGCGGACGAGCTGGGGCTGCGCGGGCCGAAGTAGCGGGCCCTTTGGAGTCGCCGCACTCCAAAGGTTATCCTACCGAAAAGAACCGCCCTTCCTGCCCATCGGGGCCGATCCGCGCCTCGACCCTTCGTCCGCAGCGCGGGCAATGGCCTTGATAGGCCGTGCCTTCGGCGTTGCGGTACACGCGGGCGTAGGTCTGGCAGCAGGCGAACTGGACGCCGATGAACGGCCGCGCGGCGGAGGACGCGGCGTCTTGGCCGGAACGTCGCCTGCATCTCGGGGTCGCTGGAGATATCCAGGTTCTCGCCGCTCATCGTTGGCTTGGACTATGAAATCGTGCTCGTAGTCGTGCTCGTGCTCGAAGTTGGCGCCATCGAGCACGAGCACGAGCACGACTACGAGCACGAGAGGGCAACCATTGTGGCGATCTACTCGCGAGACTCCACGGTCACCGCCATCACGATCGGCGCCGTCGCATCCGGGCCTTTCACCAGTTCGATCCGCTCGATCTTGTCCGCCCGCTTGGGCTGCACCGCGAGATAGCGTAGCTGCCGGCCCCGCAGGTCAAACGCGAACTGCGATTTCGGCACGTCCACGCGGCGGATGTAGTCGGCGAAATGCTCGCCGTTTTTCAGCTCGTGGTCCTCGGTCTTGCCGTCCTCATAGTGCAGGCGGACGATCATGCTCACCGAGCCCCGCTCGCCGAGCGGATGGCCCCAGCCGCTGACGCCCGAGAGCAGGTGAATCGCCTTGGCCGGAGCACCCCACGGCAGGCTGACGCTCTTGGGCATCTTGGGGGCCATGGTGCCTTGCGGGCCATACAGCAATATGGCGTTGGGCACCTTGTCGCCGCTGCGGATCGACGAGCTGGAACGGCACGCCGGCGAACGTCTTGGGCGACCAGTCGCGGAACACCATCCGCTCGACCTGCCCTTCGGGGTCGAAGAACATGCCCCGCGTGCTGACGATCGTGGCCGCCTTCTCCAGCGGCAGCGGCAGGAACTTGCCCCGCTGCGTGAGGAACTCCAGCAGGTTGGCGATGTCGGCGGCGGGCACCTGCTTCTCGAAGCCCTCGGGCATGATCGACTTGGCCGAGGCCTGCATCTGCTCGATGTCCTCGCGGAGGACGACGTGCTTCTTGCCGTCGGTGTCGATAGAGCTCGATGGACGTCTTGCTCTCGGCGGCCAAGATGCCCGTCAGCGTGCGGCCGTCTTGCGGTCAGGACCGTGTAGCTGCGGAAGTTCCCTTCGACGCTGCGGCTGGGGTCGATGATGTGCGTCAAGAGCTCGACCTTGGGATGGACGGCCATGCCGGTCAGGTCTGGGCCGATGGAGACGCTGACGGCCACGCCCTGCGCGGCAGCACAGTCTGACGCAGCGAAGCATCAATGCCGCCGTGCGTATGGCACTTGGCGCACTGCTTGACGAACACCAGCTTGCCGGCCGCGGCGTCGGCGGTGCGCTTGGTCAGCGGCATCAGCTCGTCGAGCACTTTCTGCCGGTCGGCGCTGGGCAGCCCGCCGCCGCGTTCCAGCAGCTTCTTGGCCCGCGCGGCCAGCGCCTTATCGGCATGTGAGGCCAGCGACTGCTTCTGATCGAGCGACAGGTCGGCCAATTGCAGCTTGCCTTGATCGAGGCCATCGACGAGGGCAGCCGTCCACTCGGCCCGCGACATGAGCACGCGCAAGGCGGCCGTTCGGGCGGTGGGCGTGAGCGAAGGAGTTGCTTTGACCAGCGCCGCGCCGATCTCGGCGGCCTCGCTGCGGCCGACGGCTTCGATCAGCCCGGCGGTCAACTGCGGCGACGTTTGCGGCGTGATGAGCGACGAGGAGCTTGTTGGCTGTGGCGGCGTCGGACTTGCGGAAGTCGATGAGCTGCGGCCGCGGCGGACGCGCGGGCTTCGTCGCTCTGCCTTGCCATCGTTGACTTGCTTGAGGAAGCCGTCGGCGATTTCGGCGGTGTGCTTTTCGAGGGCCTTGCTGCCCCAGCGGGAGGCGAGGTTGACAAGCTGTCCGCGTGTTGCCGGCGTTGAGCTTCGGCGAGGAGGCCAGCGAGCGTATCCTCGTCCACCTCAGTCAAGTTTGCGGTCGTCGATCTCTTGGCCAACCGCGGGCGAGGCCGGCGATGATCGCCGACCGACATCGGCTGCGTCGGTCGAGACAATCGCCGAGCAATAGCCGACCAACTTCGCCATCGACGTCGCTGCGCGCATGATGCTCAGCCACTCGTTCGACAGCGGCAAGATCGAGCTCGTTGCCGAGGCTTGTCGGTGATCGAATGCTCGAAGAAACGCCTCGGCGTGACGCCGCCGCGGCACATGTCGCAGCGTCAATCAGCCATCGATCGTCCTTGCGAGACTCCGCTTGCAAGAGCCCTAGCAACGCGCCTTGCCGAGCCGGCTCGCCGGCGGCATTCGGCGAGTGCTAAGCAGCGCCGCCAGGCGAACATGAGGATCGGCATCGTTCACGGGCATCGATAGCAGAGCAAGTCTTCTTGACGTCCGGGTCTTTCATGCGGGGCGGCAGCACCTGCATGGCATTGCGCCGCACGCTCGACGGCGAGCCTGTATCGGTCATTGCGTGCCGCGACGGTCGCGTCTCCGTGCTCGCGTCGTCTAGAACGCCCTACGCCGTGCAAGCGTCCACAAGGCGTGAATTGCGCCGACGATTCAGGCCAATCGCGTCCGCATGCTTGTCCTCGATCAGCCGCACGAGCTGATCACGGCACACGTCGCGGTCTGCCTCGTTCCACCAGCAGCCGCTGCGCATGGCGGCGCCAGAACATGTTGTCGTTCTTCAGCACGGCGACGAGCTTTTCCGGCGTCTCGCCGCCAGCGTGTACGGTGGGCTCTGCCCACCATCTTTCCGCTGACCGTCTTTCGGTGGCGCCGATCGTCGGCACTCGCCGGGCGGTTTTGGTGGGCGGTGCCCACCCTACAGACTCGATACACTCGGCCGTGCTTCTTGTCGCGCAGGTCGGTCTCGTAGGCGTTGCCCTTGCCGGTCGGAAGCCCGCCGGCGTCGGGTTGTGCTGGACGATGTAGTTGTACCAGTCGATCACCCACACGTTGCCGTCGGGGCCGACCTCGGCCATGATCGGGGCGGTCCACTCGTCGTCGCTGGCCACGCAGGTTCCAGGCGTTGCGCGAGCGTGAAGTCGCGCGCCGTCGCGGCTGCGAGCACGAACGTCGCCGACCAGGTGGCCGGTCGGCTCGGAGACGAACGCCGTGCGGTTCCAGTACTCCTGCGGGTAGGTGCGGGCCGTGTAGAGGGCGTGGCCGGCGGCGGCGGTGAAGCCGCCGTGCCAGTCGACCTGCCGGACCTTCTCGGTGATCGGGATGAAGCGGTGCGTTGCCGGCGATGCCGGCCAGCACGCTGCGCCGACCAGCCGCGGACGCGCTCGTAGTAGCGGTTGGGGATCGGCAGGTGCTCGCTGGGGTTGCCGTTGGCGGTGGAGCCGAAGATGATCCCTTCCTCGCTGATGCCCAGGCCCCAGGTGTTGTTGTTCGTCGAGCGGAGGAATTCGAGCTCGGTGACCGGCGACGTTTTCGTTTTCGCCTTCGACCTTGAAGCGGAAGAAGCCCTGGCGGAACGCTGGGCCGGCTTGCCGTCGGTCAGCACGGGCTGCGAAGCGTTGTAGCCCTGCATGCCGTAGTACCAGTTGTCGAGGCCGTAGCGGAAGTTGCTCGACCCGGCGTGCGTGTCGCCCGTGCCCCAGCCGGTGAAGAGCACTTCGCGCACGTCGGCCTTGTCGTCGCCGTCGGTGTCCTTGAGGAACAGCGTGTGCGGCGCCTGGTGGACGATCGACGCCGCCGCGAGCAGAAGGCGAGGCTCGTGGGGATGCTCAGCTTCTCGGCGAAGACGGTGAACTTGTCGGCCCGGCCGTCGCCGTCGGTGTCTTCGCAGATGAGGATGCGGTCGCGGCCCTCGCCCTCGGGCTGCAGCTCGTTGGGATAGTCGAACGTCTCGCAGACCCACAGCCGGCCGCGCTCGTCCCAGGTCATGCAGATCGGCTTGCCGCCGAGCTGCGGCTCGGCGACGAACAGCTTCACCTCGAAGCCGACCGGCGTGACGATGTGCTTCATCGACTCTTCGGCCGGCAGCGGCTTCTGCATCTTGCGTGATCGGCTCGCCGACCGTGCCCCAGTTGCGCGCCGGGCGGGTAGAACGGGCACCTTGGCCCTTCGACGTACTCGAACGGCTTCACGTCCTTCGCGCGGCGGCGTCATCTCCGGCGCGTCGGCGATACGGCCGGCACCGTGCGCCGGATCGTCGCCGCACGGCCCAGCGGATGCCGCGCTCGACGCAGGTTCTGAAAGCCGGGGTTGCCCCAGGTCCGCTCGTCGTGGCCCCAGGCGGTGTAGAAGACGCGGCCCTTGCCGTGCGTGCGGACCCAGGTCCACGGCTCCTTGCCGCTCGCCTTCCTGGCGGTATTCCAGGACGGTGCGGTCCTTCTCGTTGTGCTTGGTGTGGACGTAGGTCTCGTCCCAGCTCTCGAAGCCGCCGAAGCCCTGCATGATCGGGTGCTCGCGCCTTCGCGTCGAGCGATCGTGCGGAAGGTGCCGGTGCCGTGCCGCTGGAACTGGGCGCCGACCAGCTCGATGTACTTGGGCGAGTTGAGGAAGCAGTACGACGCGCAGTGCAGCGGGATGAAGCCCTTGCCGCCGGCGACGTAGTCGAGCAGGGCCTGCTCCTGCTCCGGCGAGATGCTTGTCGTGTTGGCGTAGATCACCAGGCCGTCGTATTTCGCCAGCGTCTTGGCATTGAGGTCGCTCGACCTTGTCGGTGTAGGTCAGCTCGATGCCGCGCTCGGCCAGCACCGGCTGAAGCTGCCGGAACCGGGCCGGCGGCTGGTGGTGGCCGTTGTCGCCCAGGAAGAGCACGCGCAGGGGGCTGGCTTTGACGGGCTCATCGGACCACGCCGCCGATCCGACAACGGCGATGCCGACGAGAACGGTCAGCGCAGTCAAAGAAGCACGGCCTGCGCGGCGGATGGGCGATGACATGGGGAGACTCTCCCGGCGATGAGATGGCGAACGAATGAGGCCATGTTAACCCCTTCGACGCGGGACTTGAATAGTCACGCGGCGACCCGACGACCTGAGCGGCCACGGTGGGGCTCGCCTCCACCGAGCGATGTTCACGACCAGAACATGCCGCGCGACCTTTTCGTCACCACGCGGCTCGCCCGCGTGGGACGATGTTTTCCACGCTGTCGGCCCGAATGAACATCGCCCCGCGGGGACGAGCCCCGCGGTGGCGTGGTACCTTCCGCGGCCGGTGTTCTGGTTTCGAACGTCGCCCTGCGGAGACAAGCTCCGCCGTGGCGTCCCACGCCAGCCTATCACCGGTACGACACAAAGATTTGGAGTCGCCAGTCTGGGCACGCCCCACCCGTTCGCCTCTCCTGATTGACTGCGCGGACCCTACCGCTCATATTTACGGTAGGCAAATTGCCGGCCAGGCCGGTGCCGGCCCGGGCTTGCGGCCCGCTCCGGGGGTCAGGCTCTTTCGTGTTCGCCGTCGAGACTTAGGTGATGCCTATGTTGGATCCCAGCCAAATGTACGCCCAGCCAGGCTATTACCAGGATTGGCAGGGCGCAGGCGCGGCGCACGGCAACGGGCAGATTCCGATGCTCACGCACCCGAAGCCATCCGGCTCTACGAGATCAACCTGTCGGCCTATCACGAGGTCGCGCGGCGGCGCCGAGCGCTACGTGTGGCTGTTTGCGGCCGGGAGCTTCGTCGTCGCCGCTGCGCTGCTGGCCGTCCTGGTGCTGGCCACGATGGGATTCGCCACCGCCAACGTCAATGCCAGGGCAGCCAAGGCGAAGGCGCTCGAGGATGAGGCGCGCACGGCCGAAGGGGCGGCCTCCGATGCGGCTCGGGCGAAAGCCGAGGAAGTCAGAAGCATCGAGGCGGACCTGGCCAAGGCCCGCGCGGCCGACGAAAACCTGCTGGATATTCAGGAACTGGAGACCAAAGCGCGGGAGGCCCAAACGGCAGCCACCAGGGCCGCCGACCGACGGACGACGGAAGTCAAGAAGCTCAAGGACGAGGCGACGAAGGCCAAGGCGGCCGTGGCCGACTCCCGCCGACAGCTTGACCTGGGCGTGATGCTGGTTTGTGCCTGTCTCACGCTGGCCGTCGGTGGGCCGATGTGCCGGGCGTGGAAGCGGGCCTTGACGCAGAGCCGTGAGGATCGAACCGCAACGGTCCGAGCAATACGCCAATTGGAGAACGACTACGCGCTGCGTTCCGAAGGTCGCTGCTATTCGCCGCTGGGCGAAGAGCCCAAGCCCGACCAGAAAGCCGAAGAGGCCGCCGCGGCCCGCGAGCAGTTCTTTCCCAAGGCGCTAGGGTGGATTTACCTGGCCGTGTTTGTCTGGGTCTCGTGGGCCGTCTTCTGGGATTGGGGCGTGACGCTGGTCAACAAGGTGTCCAGCTATAACCTGCCCGGACCCTACGGCTAAAACCCGTCACTCGACGGCGATATCTCCAGCGTCCCGCCCTGGATTCGGTAGCGCAGCCCCCGTGGAAGGGCCTTCTGCAGCAGGGTCTCGGTTGACGCGTCTTTCACGCTTAGCTCCTCGATCCGCCCCTCCAGATCGATGCCGGCCGCGCCGATGGCCGCTTCGTCCATCTTGAGCGTCAAGTTGAGGTGTTTGGCCAAGGCGCGGATCACGGCGCCTAGTTTCTCGTTTTTGATGGTCAACGTGTGAACGGTCCGGCCCTTGGTGGTCGCGCCGGACGACTTGCTGGCGGTCTTGCTCGCCGGGTTCGCGAGCCACTCGTGGTCTTCCAACCGCCCGCGAACGGTGATGCGATTGCCGGCCTGTCGGATTTCGGCGTCAGGGCAGGCCGCCCGCCAGGCTTCGGCGACCTTCTGAGCGTTGGCCGAGACGGTGTGCGTCCGCTCCAGCTTGGTGTCCTCCGGCGACAGCTTGACCAGCCGCAACTGCTTGCCGCCCGCTTCGACGCGAAATGTGAGATCAAACTGCACGGCCAGCAGGGTCAGCCGCTCCACGAGCGACATGGCCGGCCAACTGCCCGCGGGCCAATGGTCGTGGGGCACCAGCTCCTCAACACTCGTAATGGCCACGCCCGCCTGTTTTGCGAGACCCTCCACGATCTGCCGCGGCGTCGCCAGCTCGCCCCAGCGCAGCTCTACTCGGGTATTGAGCCGGTCGGCCTGGGCTGCCGGCAGCTTGCGCACCTCGTCGCGGCGCACTTCCGCGATCGTGCGCAGGTTGTCGGCCGACGTCTTGGGCCCGAGGTAGACGACCGAGGCGAACTCCTTCACCGCGATTCCCGGCGTGGGGCGAGGGAACGAGGTGGGTTGGGCATGCCGCTCGTTGAACCCCTCGGCGATGGCCTTCAGCACGTCGCCCAGCGGCGTGTTCTTGTGGCTGAGGGCCAGCTCGCGGCCCGGATCGATGCGCCGATCCAGCACGATGGCCACGCGCATCGCCCGCGACAATCGCCCCAGCGAATCGCGCAGCGTGGCGTTACTCTGCCACTCCAGGTCGGTCGGCTCGGCCAACCGTCGGGCCAGCGCGGGGCCGGTGAGCCACGGCCCGGTATCTTGGCCCGCCGTCGGCGATTGCAGCGTTAGCAGAACAGCGAGAAGCGCGATTTCCCGCGAGCGACTCGCGAGCGATTGCGCTGTCCGCTCCGCCGCGCTAACAATTAGCCGGCCCATCGTTTTCTCCTCTGTGAGCAAGCAAAACCAGACACAAAAGGACACGAAGAGCCCAGCGCGGCCGAGCCGCAACGAGGACTTCTCGCCCGCAGATTGCGCGAATCGACGCGACATACCTATCGAACAGGAGGGCACAGAGGCCACAGAGAGATCGGTGGCAATCCACGGCACTCTCTGTGGCCTCTGTGCCCTCCTGTTCAAGAGAATCTTCGCGCCACGCGCGGAAATCAATGGGATCAAAATGCGCGCAGGCCTGCGCGAATTTCCGTACGACTTATCCACAGATTGTACAGATTTCACCGATGACGACGCGGCTCTTTGTGGCAAACTTGCCCCGCCATGGCCGCACGTGGCGGGATTCGCTTCGCCCCACTTGGCGTCCTTCTCTCATCCGCCATTGTCGGCGGGCAGCTGCCTCGAGGAAAGCAAAAAGCTGGCACGATCCGCCGCGCACCCACTGGTTCAACAGGGCGTCGGCAAATTAGAATCGAAATTGTGGCCGACGAGCCGTGCGAGATCAGACAACTCGCCGTGCGAGATCAGACGTTGAGCGTCGGAGGAAGTTGCGACGTTCTTAGGAGGAGCCTTGTGAGCGAAAACGAGCGGGCCGCGCTGCTGGAGCGGCTGTACCAGAACTATGTCGTCCAGCAGGATTCGGCGGCCTTTATCCGCGAAGTCTCGCGGCATTACACGGTCGGCACCATCGAGCGGCTGACGCTCTCCCCCCGCCGCGAGCTGCGCCGGGCGGCCGTGTTGGCCCTGGGGTTCCTGGGCGATTACCAGTCCAACGCCGCCATGGGCCGCGCCTTGTGTGACGAAGACCGCGGCGTGCGGATCGCCGCCGAAACGGGCATCGTCTCGCTTTGGTGCCGCGACGGCAACGAACAGCAGCGGCAAGCCCTGGCGATCATCATTCGGCTGAACACCGCCAAGCATTTCGAAGATGCGGCCCGCGGCGCGGCCGAGCTGATCGCCCAGGCGGCGTGGTTCGCCGAGGCCTGGAACCAGCGGGCGATTGCCCATTACAGCGTGGGGCGCTTTCGCGAATCGATCCACGATTGCCAGCAAGCACTGGAGATCAACCCCTATCACTTCGGCGCAGCCGCAGGCATGGGGCAGTGCCACGTGCAGTTGGGCGAATACCAGACGGCCCTGGAGTGCTTCCGCCGGGCACTGCGGCTGAACCCCAGCCTGGAAGGCGTGCGGGCAAACATCGCGCACTTGGAGCGGGCGGTAGAGAAAAGCGAGAGTGATTGAGAGGTTCAGGCTTCGGGCTTCAGCAGCTGGGCCCGTCAAAACCCGGAGTCTGAGGTCTGAAGTCTGAAGCCTGAAGCCCGAAGTCCGAAGCCTGTCCTGCCTGCCCGTTGTCTCCCCGCACTTCCTACGTAGAATGAATCGTCCGCCTCGGTAGCGTCCATCTGCGGGCGTCGTTCACACCCGCCGCGGCGGCAAATCCTTGACGCGGTAATCTCCGAAGTCCACAATAACTGGTGCGCTACGGTTTCGCGCGACGAAACGCCGCAAAGGCCGCGAGGGTCCCCTCGCCGGCCCGCGGTGTCGGTGCCGCGCGAGAATGATGTTTGTTTCCCACAGTGGAGGGCCGACACGTGGCCTCTTTGCGCGAGCTGTTCCTGGCGATCGGTCGCTTCTTCTATCGCCAGTGGTGCTGGTTCAAATACACGATGTGGCAGTCGTGGATGGCCATCCGGCATCGCACGATCGATTGGCTGTTTCCGCCGCCCGACCAGATCCTGTTCTTCCGGCCGCATCTGGACGTCGTGGTCCAATTGCAGAACCGGCACCTGCCCATCGAGCGGTTCTTTCCCACCAAGCTGCTTTGCCAGGAGATTCACCGCCTCGTCGGCGGGGCCTTGGGCCTGAGGGCCGAAGCCCTGGTGATCTCCGTCGATGGCAACGGCGTGGGCGTGGACTACTACATCGACGGCGTCAAGCGCTCGGAGAACTTCGAGATCGCCATGGACCGGCAGATGGCCGGCGACATGATCGACCTGTTTCGCTGGTACGCGGACCTGCGGGGGCACGACTTCACGCCCCGGCAGCACGGCCAGTTTGAAGTCATGTTCCAGGGCATCGAGTACTACTGCCAGCTTCAGGTCCACAACACGCCGACCGGCGACCGGCAGTTGCAGGTGTGGTTTGCCGAGCGGCAGGCACTGCCGATCGACATGACCGAGCACAACCCGCTGGCCCTTTTCCAGAAGCTGGGCATGCGGGGCGACATGCTGGCCATGCTGCGGGAGATCGTTTCCTACGAGCGCGGCGTGCGGCCGGGCATGATGCTCATCACGGCACCCCGCCAGCACGGCTTCAACTCCACGTTCAACTCGGCCATCAAGCTGATCGATCCCTACGTGAACCGGCCGATCGCTCTGGAGCACATGGAAGACCTGCAGCGGCTCAACGGCCGGCTGGACCAGGGCGTGACCGACGTCGTGGCCTATGACGCCCGCACCGGCCGCAAGCCGCACAACCTGCTGATCGACGCGCTGGAGCAGCGCGTGCCGCGCGTGGTGTGCATGCGCCGCCTGGCCGAAGATTCCGCGGTGGTCGAAGAACTCTGCCATCAGCCGGAGAAAGAGCGGCTGGTCATCGCCGGCCTGGAGGCCAAAGACTCGCTCGATGCCCTGCTGAAGGTCGATGCGCTGATGAAAGAGCGCTACCCCGACGGCTCGATCTTCGACAGCAACTCGAAATTCATGGCGGCCGTCAACGTCGTGCTGAACCAGCGGCTCGTCCGCCGGCTGTGCGACTACTGCCGCGAGCAATACCAGGCGCCGCCGGCGATGTTGCGAGATCTCCGCTTGCCCGACTACCAGCCGGCCTACTTCTGGAAGCCGGGCCGTCCGCCGGTCCCGCACGACAAGCACGACAAGGGGGACCGCCCCTGCCCGCACTGCGGCGGCACCGGCTACAACGGCCGCACGGCGATCTTCGAGATGCTGGTGGTGGACGACAACGTCCGCAAGGCGGCCTTCGGCATCGGCCGCGTCAACAAGCAGCCCAAGAAAGAGGGGGACAAGAAAGAAGAAGCCAAGAAGATGACGAAGGAGGAATACCGCGCCGAAATGGGCAAGATCGCCCGCCTCTCCGGCCACCTGACGCTGGCCGAGGAAGGGCTGTGCGCCGCTGCTGCGGGCGTCACCTCCATCGAAGAGCTGATGCGCGTGGGCATCATCAAAGACGAATAGCCTGGCAACGCATCTCGACGGCCGGCTGAATCAGCCACAAAGAGCACCAAGGACACTAGGGACGCGAGTTGTAGCGTCCGTACCTTCGTGCTCTTTGTGTGCTTGTGGCTAAGAAAAAAAGGGCCTGACGATCCGTTGCCCTTGAGCCAAAGACTCTCCCACCAAGGCAATGCTCGGACCTGGTTCGCACTGCCTGGAAGTTGCCGCCCCCAGCCGTTTGCACTTCGGCCTTCTCTCCTTCGGGGCCGACCCAAGCAGCAAGCAGACTCCGTCTGCCCTCGGCGATGACGGCACACGGAGCGTGCCTGCTGCTTCGACGAATCCCCGCCAATTCGGCGGCGCGGGCGTGATGATCGAGAAGCCCGGCTTGCTGCTTCGGCTCACTTCCAGCGAGCGCCTTGCAGCCACGGGACCGGCCGCCGATCGGGCGATGGACTTCGCTCGCCGCTTTGCCGCTTACCATCATCTTGCTGAAGAGCCGCCTTGCCGCATCGAGGTGGTTCGCCTGTCCCGCCAGCACGTCGGCCTGGGCGTCGGCACATCGCTGGGCATGGCGGTCGCGGCGGGCCTGGCCGCATGGCTCGGCCTGCCGCCGCTGCCGGCCGAGCAGCTCGCCGCCCGTGTCGGCCGCGGGCGCCGCTCGGCGGTCGGCGCGCACGGTTTTGTTCATGGTGGGCTGATCGTTGAAGGAGGTAAGTCGTCCGCCGAAGAGGTTTCGCCGCTCGTCGCCCGCGTGGAGCTGCCCGGGTCGTGGCGGTTCGTGCTGATCATTCCCGCGGGCGAGGGCCTGTCGGGTAATGACGAAGAGCTGGCTTTTCGCCGCCTGCCCGCCGTATCCGCTGAAGCATCGGCCGCCTTGCGCGAGGAGCTGCTGGGCCGGCTCTTGCCCGGGGCGCGCAGCGGCGACTTCGACGGATTCTCCGAGAGCCTGTACCGCTTCAACCGCGCGGCCGGCGAATGCTACGCCGCTTACCAAGCGGGGCCTTATGCGACTGGGCAGCTCGCGGATCTCGTGGCCGCCGTCCGCGCCGAGGGCATTCGCGGTGTCGGCCAGTCGTCTTGGGGCCCCACGCTCTTCGCGCTGCTGCCGGATCAGGCGTCGGCCGAACGCTTCGTCAGAGATGTTTCCACGCAGTCCTGGGCGAAGCAGGCTGAGTGGATCGTTACGCCACCGAGCGGCCACGGAGCTCAGGTCCACTCCGCAGAATCGCATCAGTGACACCAACGGCATCAGCCCTCGCAAAGACTCCAAGACGCAAGGGAGTGCTCCTGTCTCTTACTTTGCGTCTTTGCGAGCGACCTGTTTTGAAAGCGAATAGTCCAGGCTAGGAGCTCTCGATCAAACTCCTCAGCGTCCGGAGGTTCATTACGTCCAGGTCCTCGCCATCTCGCGTGCCCTTGGGCGTTTCCAGGTACATTGGCACGTTGCGAAAGCGCGAGTCGGCAAGCAGGTGGCGAAACGGCTCCAAGCCGAGCCGGCCCTCGCCGATGTGCTCGTGGCGATCGACACGGCTGCCCAGCTCGCGCTTGCTGTCATTGAGGTGGAAAGCCTTCACGAGCTTGGCGCCGACGACCCGGTCGAGCTGGCGCATCGTCGCGCGATACTCTTTGTCGCTATGCAGCGGATAGCCTGCGGCAAAGAGGTGGCAAGTGTCGAGGCAAACTCCGAGCCGGTCGGGATCTTTCACGCCGTCCAGAATCGCCGCCAGGTGCTCGAACCGCCAGCCCAGGCTCGACCCCTGCCCGGCCGTGTTTTCCAGCAGGCATTTGGCTTTGATGCCGGCGGTCTGACGGTGCACTTCGTCCAGCGCCTGGACGATCCGCCGCAGCCCGGCCTCCTCGCTGCTGCTGGTATAGGCGCCGGGGTGCGTCACCAGGTAGGGAATGCCCAGGTGCTCGACCCGCATCATCTCCAGAACGAAGGCCTCGACGCTCTTGCGCCACATGGCCTCGTCCGGGGCGGCCAGGTTGATGAGATAGCAATCGTGGGCAACGGGGTGGGCGATCCCCCGCTGCGCAACGCGGTTTGAAAGCGCTCGGCGTCAACGGTGGTCAGCGGCTTGGCGCGCCACTGGTTGTTGTTCTTGGTAAAGAGCTGCACGCAGTCGCACCCGCCGGCCGCGGCCGATTCGACGGCCTTATAGTAGCCGCCGGCGATCGACTTGTGGGCGCCCAGAATGGCCATGCTCACTGCGATTTTTGCTTCTTGAGCAAGGCCTTCAGGCGGGCAACCTCCGCCTCCGCTGCCTCGGCCCGCTTTTGCTCTTCGTCGGCCCGTAGCCGCTCTTCTTTGCGCGCTGTTGCTGCCGCTCAGCTCGCTGATGCTCTTCTTCCGCAGCAGTCGGCACCAGGCGGCCGCGGCGATCATAGAACCGCAGCCAAACGTCGGGGCGGTCATCGATCGCGCCTTCCCACGTGCCGACCCAGACGCCCAGTTGCTCGCTCCAAAGCCACCCGCGATCGTCCGGCTCCAGCTCCTTGTACTTGCCACGAGTCAGCCGCCAACCGACCAGCGATTGCTTGTCGGGGTCGTAGCTGAAATACTCCGGCGTCTTGAATGACTGTTCGTAGATCGTCTTCTTTTTGCCGCGGTCGAAGCGGGCGGTCGAAGGGGATGCCAGCTCGATGATCAGGTCGGGAAAACGGTTCTGCTCGACCCACGCCGCCCAAATCCGCCGCTCCCGTGAGCGCTCTACGCCGGAGACGTAGAAATAGTCGGGGCCCGCGTTCTTGCGAGGATCCTGCGGATCGTAGTAGATGAACATGTTGCCGCCCGTGTAGAAATCCTGGCGGTCGCCGCAGTGCTGCCGCGTCAGGTGAACGAGCAAATTGATGGCATCACGTTCCCAGGCAGAGTCCAAGGGCACACCATCGGATTCGGGAAACCGCGTCAGATCGACCGTGATGTGATTGGCCAGCGACATGCGTTCATCCTGCGGCTGTTGCAGCTCGCCCCCATTTGCCCAGCCGGGCAGCGGTCTGTTCGCCGCATTCTAGTCACGCCGCGCGAAGTGCGGCAATTCCGGTCAGCTTCGCCGTTGCTTGTGCCGCGCTGCCCAGGGGTTATAGTGAGACCTTCGACTGCGCACCCGCCCATTGCGTCGCATGCTGGTATCGGCTGCGTCGCGACTCAATTCATCCTTCTGGAGCTGCTTCATGAACCGTCTGGCTTGCTCTCTTGGCTTGTCGCTCTTGGCGTTTACTCTGCAATTCGCGCCCATGCAGCTTGCGTCCGCGCAGTCGCTGCCCGGCACCAGGCCGCTGACCGAGGAGGGCGACCTGGCCTCAAAAATGGTCGCCGGCGTCGACAAGTTCCTGCTGCGAGAGCTCGAGCAGTCCGTCGCCCAGCGGGCCAGGCTCTGGAAACGCGACCTGTCGTCGGCCGAAGCCTACGACAAGTCGGTCGCCCCCAACCGCCAGCGCCTCGCAAAGTACATCGGGGCCGTGGACCAGCGCGTGGCGTTCGCCGACCTGGAGCTGGTCACGAGCTTGCGGCTGCGGCCCGCCGGGGGCCGTGTCGCCGCCAGCGATGATTACGAGGCCCTCCGTGTCCGCTGGCCGGTGCTCCGCGGCGTCGATGGCGAAGGGCTGCTGCTTCTGCCGCGCGGGCTGCGGCCGCACCTGGGCGATTGCATCGCCATCCCCGATGCCGATCAGACTCCCGAGCAATTGGCCGGCCTGGTCGATTGCCCCGAGCACGTGCAGTTCGCCAAGCGCCTGGCCGAGAACGGCTGCCGGGTGCTGATTCCCACGGTCATCAGCCGCGGCGACAAGTTCTCGTACTCCGCCGGCGGCGAGCGGAAGCTCGATCAGACGCACCGCGAGCTGCTCTATCGCCCGGCCTTCGAGATGGGCCGGCACGTGATCGGCTACGAAGTGCAAAAGGTGCTGGCCGCCGTCGATTGGCTGGCGAAGCAGCCGCGAGGCGGCCGGTCGATCGGCGTGCTCGGGTACGGCGAAGGGGGCCTCCTGGCCCTGTATTCCGCGGCCCTCGATACGCGGATCGACGTTTGCGGCGTCAGCGGCTATTTCGATTCCCGCCAAGACGTTTGGCAGGAGCCGATCTATCGCAACGTCTGGCGGCTGCTCGAGGAGTTTGGCGACGCGGAGCTGGCCAGCCTGGTGGCGCCGCGAGGCCTGATCATCGAAGCCTGCGCCGTCCCCAAGATCAACAACGTCGGCCCGGTCCGCGAAGGCCGCCCGGGCAATACGGCTGCCCCCGGTGTGCTCGCCACGCCCGACCTGCCGCGCGTGCGCCGCGAATTCGGACGCGCCCACCAGTTGGTATCGGGGCTGAAACAGGTCGAAACGGCTTGGGCTCTCCATGCCAGCGGCGACGACGGTAAAGGCGAGCCAATGAACGACCGGGCCTTGTCGGCGTTCCTGGCGGCGCTGGTGCCCGGTGCCGAGCTGCGCCCACCGCAAGGCACGCCGGTCGCCGCCACCAAGGAGCTGGACATCGAAGGCCGGCAGAAGCGGCAGCTCGATCAACTCTTGGAACACACGCAGGCCCTGCTGCGCGAATCGGAGTACGTCCGCACGGCCCGCTTCAAGGTCAACACCAGCTCGGTGGCAGCCTACAAGGAGAGCGCCAAACCGCTTCGCGAGCAGTTTTACGGCGAAGTCATCGGCCGCTTCGACATCCCGCTGGCCGAGCCGAATGTCCGCACGCGGCAAATCTACGACGAGCCAAAGTTCACGGGCCACGAGGTGGTGATGGATGTCTTTGGTTCTAGCGAGGCGGCTGCCAAGGACGGCACACGGAGTGTTCCTGCTACCACGGTGATCGCCTACGGCATCCTGCTCTTGCCCAAAGATCTCAAGCCGGGCGAGCGGCGGCCGGTGGTCGTCTGCCAGCACGGCCTGGAGGGCCGCCCGCAGGACGTGGCCCACGAGCCCGAAGAAAGAGAACCCGGCCTACAACAACTTCGCGGCCAAGCTCGCCGAGCGCGGCTTCATCACCTTCGCCCGCAGAACCCGTACATCTTCGGGGACCGCTTCCGCACGCTCCAGCGCAAGGCGAACCCGCTGGGCAAGACGCTGTTCTCGATCATCGTCCCGCAGCACCAGCAGATCGTCCGACTGGCTGGCCGGCCTGCCGAGCGTCGACCCCGAGCGGATCGCGTTCTACGGCCTCTCCTACGGCGGCAAGACGGCCATGCGGGTGCCGGCCGCTGGTCGAGGAGCTACTGCCTCTCGATCTGCTCGGCCGACTTCAACGAGTGGGTCTGGAAGAACGCCTCGCTGCGCAGCCGCTACAGCTACGTGTGGCACCGGCGAGTACGAGATCTTCGAATGGGACCTGGGCAGCACCTTCAACTACGCCGAGATGGCCGGCCTGATCGCCCCCCGCGGCCGTTCATGGTCGAGCGCGGCCACCTCGACGGCGTGGCCCCGGACGAAGCGGTAGCCTACGAATACGCCAAGGTCCGCCGGCTATACGCCGACCTCAAGATCCCCGACCGGACCACGATCGAATTCTTCGACGGCCCGCACACGATCCACGGCGTGGGGACGTTTGAGTTTTTGCACGAGCAGTTGAAGTGGGCGAAAAGGTAGCGCGCCATCCTGGCCGACAATGCGCAATGAACGCGAGTAAACGGTGTTACCGATCACCTAAGAGCCTCGCCATAGCGCGCGGCTTGTTGGCGTCATAATTGCTGCGCTGGCTGTCGTGGGGCCCCCTGTCTCTTCGACTGCTCCCTTCAATTCAGCCTCGGTGATTTCAATCGCCTGCATTTTCCCCCGTGCGCTTGCGCTGCGCTCATGCTTAAAAATGTCAACGACGATGAAGAAGACGCTTGCGTTGTTCATAGTAAGATAAGGAAACACACTCTGTGTAGGAGGTAGCTTTAGGATCAACTCCATCGGGCACATTTTGTAGATGACCAGATATCCGCACGGCTCGTGGTAGGTTGAAGTGTACGTATGAACCTGATTGAAGGCATTGACAATATACCGCTTGCCCTTGTTCTTGGCTGGCCAAAGTAACTTTGCTTCAGCGACCACCCGACTAGCGCCCTTCTGGTCGGCGATGAAATCGGGGATGCCGGATGTTGAACGTGGCTCAATAAAGAAGCTGACGCCCTGATTGTGGAGTACTCGAACAGGTCGGTAACGAGAAGTCTCTCGGCAATTCTAGGCCGCTTGTTCGCAAGTCGCCAAAGCCTACCCCGCCGAAACCACTCGCACCGCTGCTTGTATTGGCGCAGAACGTACAGCAGTGCTTGTTGATCTTCGATGTGCTCGTCAAGGTACCTGTGAAGTGGATTGAGCAACGCCTCAGCCACGTAGGCAAAAGCCTTGTGAGGATGATTCGCCACGCCCCATCGCATGGTCATTGTTGTAAGGCAAACGGACTCCGGGTTGGCGACGAACCGGCCGAGCAGCGTAAAACCGATTGCCGCCAATTCCTCCTCTGGCTTGGCCAGGAGCGGATCGCCTTGTAACAGCCGGTCTACAATCGCGTTGACATTTAGCGACTGGGTTCGATTAACCAACTCGTTTTGAACACTTTGCAGCATCGGCGTGGAATCAACGAACGAAAAGAATTGTTTGAGTGATGGATGAAAGCGGATCTGGTCGGACAAATGCACGTCTCGGAAGCGTTTCTGAAGTCTATCGCGTATTCGTTCAATCTGCATATCTTGCATTGGTACTCCTTCTCCGTTTAACGTTACCCGGATGAGTGTGTTGCCGACTCCACTGGACGCCCTTCAGAACAGGCATGGCATGGCGAACCGTAAATCGGAAATCAGTTGAGGCCATTGCTTCACTAGCGCCGCGGCCGAAATACGTCCTAGTTCTCTCGGCTCGATCTTGTGGAGCCCGCCACCGTACACCCGGCCCTCGCCACGGAGTTCGTGGCCGGTGATCCGGCCGAGCAGTTCATGCACGTCGCCGGCCCGGTCCGAATGCTCTCGCAGCATGGTCGCGAGACTCTTGCGAGGATAAAGCATCAGGTACAGATTCGTGCCAATCGCTTTCGAGTGGTTGAGGATGAAGCGAAAGGGCTGCTTGTCATCCGCGCCGCGGCCCATGTAGGTGCAGAGGAACGGAGCCGGGGCTCGCTGTTCCTGCCTGTACCAGGGACGGCGTTTGCCGATGAGGTAGCCGTCCTTGATTCCCATGGCGGCCCCCTTCTGAAAGTACTCCCATAGGGCCGGGTAGCGCTCCTGAACGAGGTGTTCGGGTAAGTCGCAGTCGATGAGACACAGTTGCGCGTCGATCAGCGGATATCCGTTGCCGTCCGCGTCGATGACCTTCTCTCGGAGAAAGCGTGGGCTTGGCAGGATCGGGCGCAGGTAGGGCTCGGGAAGGCCGCGGCGCTTGGCGTCGGCGCGCTCAAGCACGAAGAACTTGTTACGCCCGGTGGCGATTCCCCGCTGGATGCGAAAGACATCCGCCAGCGTTGGCCCGTTGCCCTCGGTCGAAACGCGGCGGTCATTCGTCGCATGGTCAGGGTAGATGCTCCATTTGCGGGCCTCACGCAGTGTTTGCAGTGGAATTCGGTCGCTGGCATTAGGCTCGGCCATTGTGCCGCCGAACGTGAAATCGACCGTGTGGCCGCTTGGCGGCGCCGCCTTGCGAAACACGAGGACCACCGACGAAACCAGCGCGTCATCGAATTGGACGTCGTCGGGGTCAAAGCGGTGGGCGCGAATCAGGGTTACGCGATCGGTGAGAAATCGCTTGAGCGCTAGCCCGTAATTGACGTCCATGAACTCCGAGGGAATCAGCCACGCCGCGTAGCCATCGTCCTCCATCCAGGCGGTGGCCAGCAAAAGGAAATAGACGTACAGTCCCGCAAGGCCATTAACCTCCAGGCCAGTCATGCGCTGTGTCAGCCACCGCAGGCGTTCCTTGTCCTCTCCGTCCAGGTGATGATGCCGCACATAGGGCGGGTTTGCGAAAACGAGATTCGGAGGCGGAGGGCTCATGTCGCCGCCCACGATCCGTGTGAAATCGCCGCTAACGACCTTGAGTCTTGTCTGTGACCAAAGGTTTCGCGCGACGCCGCACAAGCTGGCATCCAGTTCAATGCCGATCGCGCGCTCGATTCGATCGGGCCCGAATACCTGTAGGGCGGCGGAGAAGAAACTGCCCGTGCCAAGGGCAGGATCGGCAAAGCGGATGTTCTGGTTGGCGCCGATGAGCGACTTGGCATTCCGAGCGATGTCGATGGCCAGCGCATTGGGCGTGGCGAATTGGCCCAGGCGATTGCGATCCGCTGCCGACTGAGCGGCGTCGATCGCCGCTTGAGCCGCTTGTCGGCGAGCTTCAATTTCAGCTATTTGCTGCACGTTCATTTCGACTACAGTCCTAGCTTCGCCAAATCGTCGATGCGATGCTCCCACACCCAATCAAAACCCTCGGCGGCCTCGTAGCCAAGGTAGTCGCTGCCGAAGTATCCGCAAAGGAACAGAATGAAGGGAACGGACTTTCCAAAAGCCGCTTGAAGTTGGTGAATCTTTGCCGCCTCTTCCTTGCGCCGCTTATTCGTGTTCGTGAAGTCGCCCGCTGATTTGGCCTCGATCAGGATGGGCAGCCGGTCCTTGCGCGGCTCTTTCGGCTGAACGACCGCGTCAACGGGGATGTTCACTCTAAGCGTCTTGCCCACGGGCACGTTCATGCGGAAAGTATAAGTCCCCGGCTCCATCTCGGTCAGGGGCTTGCCGACCGGCGGCGCCTGTTTGCGGTAACCCCGAGCGTCCAACCAGTCACCGATCATCTTGAGCTGGCGTTGTTCCTGGGCATTGCGAACGATCGGATTAGCGACTGCGCTGCACAACCGATCGGCGATAACCGTTGCTGCGCGGTCGCGCTCGTGCTCGGTCGGGTCCTTGCCCGTATCGAGCCATGGAAAGATGTCTCGGTCCAGCAGTTTGGAGAGCACACGACAGACCTTGGTCAAATTCTCTTCGAGGAGTTCCACCTTCATGCGGGACGCCAACTTACCTTCCTCCATGCTCCCAATGAGTGACTTGCTGGCGCTCGCCAAGCCAACCAGCCGATCTACCGCCAGCGGCGGGGCGGTGCACATGCGAAGGGTCGGCAGAGCACCAGGATTGGCCTTGAGGGTTGCCGCGTCCAGACTACGCAGGTCGTGCGTCGCCAGAAGCGCGGCCTTGACGCGCTCGGTTGTCTTGACGCGGGTTCCCCGGAACGCCTCTGGCGCGAACCGCATGAACCACTCGTTGAATTGATCGACCGAGGCCGCGATGTCGGGCTTCCAAAGGTGCGGCTTGTTCGCATTTACCCGTCCGGCGCGCAACGCACACTATCTCCCGGGTATCGACCCGCTGCGGGGCCACGGTTTTCACGTGTCATAGTGTACAAACGATTAAGAAGCCAGGATATCGGTGCGTGTCCGAGGCTGCAACATGCGAAGGAAGGAATTTGGCGGGCGAGTGGCACGCCCCCACATGGCATGGTCCGGGTGGAGAAGCGGCATCCACGCCCTTCGCGTTTATGCTCTGTTGGGCGCGTCTTCAATCGTCCAGAGCAAACATCGGCCTCGGCAGAGCGCCGCTGCGGAAGTCGCCGGTAGGATAGCACAAGAACTCAATCGCGCGGCAACTTGAGGTGACGCCGTTGACCAAGTGGACCTTGTGCAGACTGACTTGGCCATCGATGTCCACCATCAACACGGCATCCTGCTCAGGCAAGGAAGGCGGCTGCACTTGAGCCACGCAACTTCGGCTGCCGACCTGGGCGAGCGGGATCTCATGATCGCCGACAACGAGCCGCAGCTTGACGCTGGCTGAATACCCGCCTTTGTACGTAAGACCCATCAGCGCCGCTCAAAATGGTTCCGCCGCGATCGCTGGAAGAAAGTCGATTTGCTCCTGGCGGCCTTGGAGCGACACGGAATCTATTACGTCGATGCCAAACCGGGCAACATCATCTTCGGCGACGAAGACGACCTGGAGGACGACGACGTGGGCGAGGAATGAGCGAAACTCTATGGACGAGCACGCGAGCCGCGTGCCCTACGGCTTACGGGCGATACCGGCACGTTTAGAAACGTGGCCCACGTGGCAGGCTGGAAGCTACCCTACTGGGGCTGCTTCGTTCCGATGCAAAAGAGGTGCTTTTGACCCTTGAGGATCATGCGTCCGCCGCTGACGGCGGGCGATGATGAGTTCGGGTCGCCCAGGTCATTGGTCGCCAGCAGCTCGAACTTGGGCCCGGCCCGGACGACGAACGACTTGCCGGCGCTGGCGAAGTAGATGCGGCCGTCGGGCGTGGCGATGGGGCTGGAGGCGGCTGAGACGCCGACCAGCCGCGTCGCGTAGGCTTCGCGCCCGCTGTCCAGGGCCACGCACTTCAGCACGCCGGGGTTGTGCAGGCGATAGAGATGGTCGCCGACGATGAGCGGGGAGGAAAGCCCTTCGGGGATCTGGCCGATCCGCCATTTGATGTGCGTCGCCGTCACGTCGCCTTTGCCACCGGCATCGACGAAGAGGCCCGGTCCGCCGCGGCCGCTGTCGCTATACACGCGCCCCTTGGCGAAGACGGGTGAAGTCACGTCGCCCGGAGTCTTGCACCACCACAGCCGCTCGCCGCTCGCAGGGTCGAGGGCCTGAAGCTCGTTCGAGGCGTGCACCAGCATCATGGCCCGGCCGTCGTGCTCGACGATCACCGGCGTCGTGTGGTCGAACGCGCCGCCGGGCCGTTTCTTCTCCCACAGCACTTCGCCGGTGGCCGGATCGTAGGCGGTGAGTGTGGACTTGTCGCTATTGCGATCGGCCAGCACCAAAAGCTGCCCACGATGGAGGATCGGGCTGGAGGCGATGGCCACGTCGAACGATTTCCAGTCGGCGATCTCCTTGCGCCACACGAGCCGGCCGCCCCAGTCGATCGCCGCCAGCACCGACGAGCCGAAGAGCACGTAGACGCGCTCGCCGTCGGTCGTGGGCGTGGGGGCCGCGTAGCCGCCGCGGAGGTCGCTGAGCTTCCACGGGCCCGGCGGCACCGGCGTATCCCAGAGCTGTTTGCCGCCGGCCAGCGAATAGCAGGTGACGTGCTGATCGGGATAGTCGCTCTGCGGGCTCTTCTCGGGCCAAAAGGCGGTCGTGACGAACACACGGTCGCGCCAGACGATGGGGCTGGATTGATTGTGATCGGGCTTGGCCTTGGCAAGCGTCGCCGGCAGGGGGGTCTTCCACAGCACGTTCTGCTCGTCGCTGCCGCCCCACTGGAGCGGCAGCTTGGTGTCGGTGGTTTGACCCATGCCGGTCGGGCCGCGAAATTGCGGCCAGTCTTCGGCGGCAAGCGAAGTCGCCGCGAGACACACCACACCGATCGCTCGAATCGTGACAGTCACGCTGGTCGATGCCTGCTTCATTGGATGCCCTGCACGTCAATACGGTCGCCGCGTGGCGACGGTTTTATACGCGTGCGTCCCTGGTGCGCACGTGGCGATAGCTTAGGATCGACTCGTCTGCGGTCACAAGCGGCTTTGCTTGTATCCCCACGCCGCGGGGATAAAATGAAGATGGTCGCGATTGACAGGGCGTCATCTCCCAAACACCAAGTCGCAAACCACTGCCCGTGTACGACTTCCGTTCAAAGCGGCGGCCAACCGCCGATCAGGCCCGCGGGCACCAGCGGCGGCTGATCTATCTCATCGGCGGGCTGGGCCTCGTGCTCTATGCCATGTGGCACGCCAAAGACCCCAGAAACTGGCGGTGGTTCCAGCAGCTCACTCAGCCGCGCGCGGTTGATGTCGATACCACCGCACCGGCCGATCCGCCCGGCCCCGGCTTGCCCGCCGACGGATTGTCCGGGCCGATTGTCGTCCCCGACAAGCGCCAGACCGAGAAGCCGGATACGAGCAAGCCGTTGGCCCAGCGGGTGCGCGGTGAATTGCTCTCGAACGTGGTGGACAACGTCGCTGGGCTCGATCCCCGCGAGACCGACGCGCTCTACCACCTGTTGGAAATCCTGGCCGGGGCCGAGCCGGACGCCATCCGTGCCGCCGGGGCTGAGCCGGTCACGCACCTTCAGCTCTGGGAGCAATCGGCCGCCTACCGCGGCAAGCTCGTGTCGATGCAGGGCGAAATCAAGCTGGTCATGCCCCGCACGTTTCCAGAGAACGACTACGGACTGACGACCTACTACGAGGTGTGGATGCGGCCCGAGGGCACGACGAACCCGGTAGTGATTTGGACGCTGGAGCTGCCGGCCGATTTCCCCGTGGGAGACAAGCTGGAGGAGCCTGCTTCGGTCACCGCCTTCTATTATCGGCGGTGGTGGTACATGGCAGGCGACAAGAAGCGGCCCCAGACGCTCAAGGACCGTCTGGCCCCGATGCTGGTGGCCCGCGGGGTCGATTGGTCGCCTCGGCCGCCGCCATCCGACCTCCGCGCAGAGTCCGCCCGATTCGAGCTGCTGTGGTGGATCGGGGCAGGCATCGTCGCGGCCATCGCACTGGGCATGCTTTTCATACGGCGCTACTCGCGGGCGCAGCCGGCGGACTACCTCCGGGCGCGCGTCAGGCCGGACGACCTGAGCGATATCCCTGGCGACGGCGGCCAGCGGGACGTGGCCGCCGAGCTGCGAGCGCTTGGAGCGGCCGATGATCTCAGCCCACCCGATCGCGAGCCGGATCACCGTGCATAATCCGCGTTCATCGGCGACATGGGGCTGGCGCACGCTGGCCGGCAAGCTCTCCGGCCTTGTCTCACTCATCTTCCTGCTGGCCGTGATGGGTCTCTCGGCAGCGGCGTCACCACCACCCGCGGCGGATAGCCTCGCGCCCGAGCCGCGAGAGTATCTCTCCCTGCTTGGCATCGATGATGCTCATCTTCAGAAGTTCTCCGACGGCCGGCCGCTTGATGGGGCCGAGCACGAGCCGTTGGCGGAGCTGCTCTTCGCCGTGCGCCGTATCCAGCCGCAATTCATCGAGCGCTGGGCCAAGGAATCCGGCGACTTTGGCTGGGACGATCTGGCGAAGAACTCTTCTCAGCGGCGAGGGCAGTTCTTCGCCCTCGGGGGGCACGTGACCAAGGTGTCCGAGCACCGCTTGCCCGAGGAACCGGCCCGGCGGCTGGCGCTCCGAAGGTTCTATCGGTGCGAATGCCAGGTCGGCGAGGGCGGCCAACCGGCCGTCGTCTACGCTTCGGAGGTGCCGTTGGCATGGCCTCTCGATCAGGCCATCCGCGAACCGGTCGGCTTCCAGGGCGTGTACTTCAAACTCTCTGCCGGCCCCACGACAAGCCCGGACACGCCCACGTTCGCGGTCGCCCGGCTGGCATGGCATCCTGCCGGGCTTCTCGGCCGGCTGGGACTGGACGCGGGATTGCTGGATGGCGTGCGGCACTATCGAGACTTCAGCGTCAGCCTCAGCGACCAGGAGGCGTTTTATCAACTCTTGGCCGGGGCGGGCCGGCTGCCACGAGGGGAGATCGACACGGCGGCCGAGCGAGCGCTCGCCCAGCTCAACGAGCCGCCGGAAAAGCCCGGTGAGGAGCCCACGTTCTCCATCCCGAAGCTCTTCGAGCACGCCGGACGTGTGGAGGCCCTGCGGCGCGAGCTGCGCGACCTGGAGCAGCTCGGTGAGCACGCCGACCGCGTGCTGGACCTGACGCGGCAGAAGAGCGCCGCCCGGACCGACGCGGAGCGGGCAACCATCGAGGCCGAGCTGAGCGAGGCCCTGGCCGAGTTTCAGGCCAAGGCCCAGGCCGTGCGTGTGCCGATCGACGTGGTGGCGGTGCTGGCCGAGCTGGATGGATGGATTCGCGGCCGCCTGGCCGACGTGCGGCAGAAGCTGGCCGCCGCGGCCGATTCGCCCTACAGCCAGGGGCGGCCGATGATCTTCGAAGGCACCGCCCGCCGGGCCGTGCGCGTGCTGGTGGACGACGCTGCCTTGCGCGAGCGGCTGGGCCTGGACCATTACTACCACGTGGCACTCTTTGCCGACCTCGGGCGGCGCTCGCAGCTCGACGACGGCAGCCAGATCAGCGACACGCTGGTCATCGCCCACGTGCGCGAGCTGCCCCCCGGCATGCCCGAGGGAGAGCAGATCAACGAGCGCGTGCGTGTCTCGGGCGTCTTCCTCAAGCTCTATCCGCACGTCCCTCAGAAGGCGGAGCACCTGGAAACGGACGAGCGGCACCTGGCACCACTGTTGATCGGGCAGAGCACGACGTGGATCGCCCGGCAGCAGCGCAGCCACTATGAACTGGCCCTGATCGTCACGAGCGTGTTCCTGCTGCTGCTTGGCGGCGTCGCCCTGTGGTCGTGGCGCATGCGCAGGGCGGATGTCCGTGCCAGGGCCAGGACGACCGGCCGCCGCGGCGCGGGAGGGCCGCGCGGCTCGTTGGACGACTTGAAGCTGGACTAGCCCGCGATCTTACACCTGGCGGCGCCGACCAGCTCCACCAGCAGGTTGTCGCCGGGATAGGGATGCCCGCGGTGTTGCCGAAAGGCCTCGGCGTAGACCACACCCATTTCGCCACCGCGGGCGGCGCTCCAGCGGCGCTGGCTCTCCAGGTATTCGTCCACGCCGTGCTGGGCACGCAGCCAGGCGCGCTGGCTGTCGTGGCAGGCCAGCATCTTGCGCTTCGTCTCGAAAGTCTCCGAGATATCGACGTAGAAGTGCGGCTGGACTGGCCGGCCGAAGGGGTCCACGCCTTCGATTGGATCGACATAGTAGAGGTGCGGGATGTGGTCGGTCGGCGGGGCCGGCTCCCATTGCCGCGTGGAGTAGTTGGGACAGCTCGCGTTGAAGCAGCCGTCTCGCACCAGCCGGCTGGTGGCCTCGTGGTCGTCCATGTAATCGACGGGCGGGGCGGTGATCACCACGTCGGGCCGGTGCCGGCGGATGCACTCCGTCACGCGCCGTTTCGCGTCGTTATCCACGACGATGCTCAGGTCGCGGAACTCCAGGCATTCGTAGGGCGCCGACAGCACCGCCGCCGCCTGCCGGCCTTCCTCGCGCCGCACGGCGGCGATTTCCTCCGGCCCCAGGTCGCGGCTGCCGCAGTCGCCCGGCGTCATCGTCACCAAGGCGATTGAGTGTCCCGCGGCCGCCAGCAGCGCCAGCGTGCCGGCGCACTGGAACTCGATGTCATCGGGATGGGCGTGAATGGCAAGAATGCGGCGAAAGGACGCCATGCGCTGCTCCGGTCATTCGTCCTCGTCCTCGTCGTCGTCCTCGACCTCGATAGCAGGCGGCTTCTTCGAGGACGACGACGAGGACGAGGACGAGGACGAGGACGAGGACGAGGAAGCGAATCGGTCGAGACCTCGTTAACCTGCTGCAATGCTAGGAACGCAGCCTGCCCGGTGCAATCACGCGCGGCGGGAAACGGATGAGACTTCCCTTAACGGCCACTCAGCCCGCGGCTATCATCCGCCGCCATTTCTCCAGACCGCGCCCCACGCATGCGCTTCCGCGACGACCGCCGCCGCCGCTTGCTGAACGAGGAAATCCTCGGCGCAGCGGCGCGCGAAGGGGAAGAGGAAGCCTCGCCCGATGCGCCCCTCGGTCCGCCGTCCGCCGCTCCCGCTACGCCAAGGCCGCCGACATGATCCACCAACCCCGCATCACCGACCTGGTGCCGCAGCGCAAAGTGGCGCTCTTCTTGTGGTGTCTGCTGGGTCTGGCCGCCGTGGCGGGGCTGGAAGCGCTCTATTGGCACATGCCGCTCTGGGCCAGGGCTGCCCGCGACGGCCGCATCGCCGCCTTCGACCTGGATGGCGAAGGCTCGCTGGGGGCGTGGTTCAGCTCCGTCGTCCTGGCGCTCTCCGGGCTGGCCGCCGTGCTGATCTACACGCTCCGCCGCCACCGGCTGGACGATTACCGCGGCCGCTACCGCCTCTGGCTCTGGGCGGCCGCCTGCTTCTTCGTCATGAGCATCGACGAGGCCGGCAGCCTGCACGAAGGCTTCAAGGAAATGATGTATTACCTTACCGCCGAGCGGCTGGCCTACGACCCGGTCGGCGATGGCTCGCTGTGGTGGGTCATCGCCTATGCCGCGCTGCTGGGACCGCTAGGCGTGCTGATCCTCTGGGACCTGTGCGAGAGCTGGTTTTCGGCCCTGGCCTTCCTGGTCACCGCCGGCTGCTACGGCGTCGCCGTGGCCACGCAGCTGGGCTTCCTCCTGCCCGAGCGCGGCGCCCGCGGCGTGATGCTCGAGGAAGGTTGCGAGATGCTCGGCGGCCTGGCACTGCTCTTGAGCCTGGTCACCTACGCTCGGCAGATGATCCGCGAGATCGATGGCATAGCCGGCGCGAAGCCGCGCAAGGCCAAACGAAAGGCCGAGAAGCACGCGGAGCACAAAGCGGCCGCCGGCGTGGCGCCCAAAGCGGCTAGCTCGCCTTCCGCCGCACCCGCCTCAGTAATGACCACGCCTACGGTCGCCGCCAAGGTGGAAGCCAAGGCCGGCAGCGCGCAAGCGCGCAAGGACCCGCCGCACGCCACTCCCGCCGCGCCAGCGGGAAAGACGATCGCCGCCCCGGGCGGCAAGAAGCCCGAGCGGCGACGATAGAGAACGCTGCTACGGAATCGCGTCAGCGGCATAGCGGCATCGCGTCAGCCAGCCAGTCGGCCAACAGCCGAATAGCCTGCGAGGCTCATTCGCGGTAACTCGGGACTCACCCCGCACTTCTTGCGGGGGGCACGCCATTACCAGTCGATGTTGACAACTGTCGATATTTTGTGTTGACATCTCGACATCTGTCGATATTCTGACGGTCGTAGAACGGAATTCATTCCGTTCGAATGCCTCATCCGTCCGAAATGCCCCATCCGTGGAAAGCCCACGGTGATTTGGTCCGAACGGAATGAACTCCGTTCTACTGCGCGAGGGCCGCTCTTGGCAGAACCTCAGCTACCCGATGCCGAGCTGGACGTGATGGCCTGCCTGTGGCAGGGCGGGGCGCTCACGGCCCGGGCGGTGCGCGAGGCGCTGGCCGGCAAACGGCCCATGGCGCATGCCTCGGTGTGTACGCTGCTCAAGCGGCTGGAAGACAAGGGGCTGGTCGTGCGCTCCAAGGGCGACGCCGGCAAGGCCTTCGTCTATCAGCCCAAGACCCGGCCCGGCGCCACGCGAAGGCGGCTCCTGGGCGAGCTCATCGATCGCCTGTTCGGCGGCAGCGGCGTGGCGCTGGTCAGCTCGCTGTTGGAGAGCCGGCCGCCAACGTCCCAGGGAGCTCGACGAACTCCAGTCGCTGCTGGATGACCTTCGTCAGCGAGGACCGGGCCCGCGCCACGAGCCGGGCTCGCCGCCACCCGAATCATCTTCCTCCCCCAGTAAGAAAAGGAGCCGGCGATGACCAGCTCGCTCTTGGATCATTGGGCCCGATCGGCCGACGCGTGGTGGCAGCTCATGGTGCACGCGTCCTGGCAGGCGGCCCTCGTGGGCGGCCTCGTGCTCGTGGTGGTCTGGTGGGGGCGGCGCTGGCCCTCGCCCGTCCGCTACTGGCTGCTGGTCTTGGCGCTGGTGAAGTTCGCCGTGCCGCCGCTCTGGTCGTCGCCCACGGGAGTGTTCAGCCAGGCTGGACCGCCCGTCGTGCTGGCGTCTGCGGAAACGGCAACCGGCGCCGTTGATGGCTCATCCTCCGTCTCGGATCCCGTGCGGCCAGCGAACAAACCTTCGCCGGCCGATGCGGCCGATGGGCTTCCGGTCGAGGAACTGGCCGCACTCATGCCCGCGCAAGCGATTCCCAGGGAAGCCAATCCAACCGAGGAGTCGGACTTGAGGCCCTCGGGGGCCGCGCTCGCAAGCAACCCGGCAGCGGGCGTCAGCCGGGCTGCTGAGATATCGCCGGCTGAGGCTTCCGCCACAAGTGTTGCATCGGCAGGCCCGCGCCTGGGCTGGAAGCCCTACGTCTTTGCCGCGTATCTGCTCGGCGTGGTGCTGACCGCCGCGTGGCTGCTCGTGCCCTATCTCCGTCTCCGATGGTCGCTGCGGCGAGCCACGCCCATCACCGGCGGTCCGGTCTTCGAGCGGATGAGCGAGCTGGCGCGACGCCTGGGCGTGCGGCGCCTTCCAGAGGCTGCTGGCCACAGACCGATGCGGCTCGCCATTTTCGCTGGGCGTATTTCGGCCAACGGTCGTCGTGCCGCGCGAGCTGATCGACCGATTGCACGGCGAGGACCTCGACTCGGTGCTGGCTCACGAGTTGGCCCATCACCGCCGGGGCGACGTGTGGATGAACTGGGTCGAAGCGGCACTGTTGAGCCTGTGGTGGTTTCATCCGGTGATCTGGCTGGTGCGCCGGGCACTGCGGCAAACGTGCGAAGATTGCTGCGACGACGTGGTGATCGGCCTGCGAATGGCATCGCAAGACTCCTATTGCCAGACTCTGCTGACGGTGGCCGCGCAGCAGAGCGGCCGGCGACCGGTGAGCCTGCGGCCCGCGGCCAGCCCACTGCCCACGGCGACCGTCGTGCCCTACATGGCGGCTGCTCGGCACACCCTGGCGCGGCGGCTGCGGCGGATCATGGACGGCTCACTAGAGCGCTCGCGACGGCTGTCGTGGTTGGGACTGGCGGCGATTCTGGCGTTGATGTGTCTGCTGCTGCCGGGGCTGCGAACGACGCAGAGCGACGCCACGGCGGCCCCGCCGGAGGACGCCGCCGCGGCGAAGCCGGAACCCGCGAAAGCCCACGATGCGGGCAAGCCCGACATGGCGCGGGAATTGCCAGTCGTCGTCGCAGCCGACGGTTTGCCCGTCGCCGGAGCCACGGTTTGGCTCACACAGCGGGACATTCATGCCCGCGGAAACCCGCCGCTCGCGGTCGTGGACAAGGGACGCACGGATGCTACGGGCACGTGCCGGCTGTCATTGCCGGTGGATCTCATTAACAATCCGCCCGGGCGCGAGTTCGGCGTGATTGCGCACCAAGCCGGTCGTGCGTTGACCGCGGCCGAGTTTCATCAAAGGTCGGTCCCCAAGGAGCTGCGCCTGGAGCTGTCGGCTGAGGCGACGACACGCCTGACTCTCGTCGATCCCGACGGCCGGCCAATCCCCAAAGCGACCGTCCTGGTCGGAGCGATCCATCGTGGGCCGGCGTTCATCTCGTTGCCGGAAGAGGTCAAAGCGATGCTGACCGCCGAGAGCGACGCGCAGGGCAAGGTCGAGCTTCGGGGGGTAAGCGCTGAGCAAGTCCATGAGCTTCACGTGAGCTGCCCGTCCCGCGGCCGGCAGCTTTTTTCCTATTACAACAGAGTTCGGCTTGAAGACCGCGTGGTGCTGCGAGCTACTGGCGCGATCGAAGGGCGCGTGACCTGTGACGATCCCAAGCGTCTTGGCGGGCTGCCCGTACAGATCGTTTCCATCGCCTTCGACAAGCAACCGACCGAGTCCGCCGCCTATGGGTACGTGGAAGCTCGCACGGACGCGGACGGCCGCTTCCGCGTCCCCATGATCGGCGATGGCAAGCTAATCGTCAGAGTCTGGGAGCCGGAAGACTTGCCGTACCGGTCCATCCCGCTCAAGGGGCATGCGGTGCGTGCCGGCGAGACGACGACCGTCGAAGTGCCGTTGACGCCGGCAGTCCTTTGCCGGGGCGTTGTCGTCGAAAGCGGTTCGGGCAAACCGCTGGCCGGCGCGGCCGTCAGATCGGCCACGGAAACGCAGAAGTTCGACGCGCGAACCGATGCGGAGGGGAAATACCAGGTCTATGCACTGCCCGGCAGGGCCGTCATGAATGTCGCGGCCACCAAGCCGTACCTTCCAACTAGCGTCGCTTCGATCAACGTGCTGAGCGAGGGCCGGGAGTTCGAGATGCCGCGGGTCGAGCTGGTGCGCGGAGTTGAGTTTGTCGGCAAGCTCGTTGACACCGATGACAAGCCGGTCGCCGCCGCGTTCATCCATCTCTCGTGGGGCGAGCCGGGCAGCGGCGACAGCACGACCACTGACGAAAAAGGCGAATTCCGCCTGGTGCGGGTGCATCCCACGAGGTCGATGGGGTTCAGCGCCTATGGCCACGGCATACGCTTGACCGAGCACATGACGGTCACGGCGGGCCTCAAGCAGCCCTTCATCGTGCGGGTGCCCAAGGTGGAGTTCGTTGCTCTCAGCGGTCGGATCGTCGGCGAGGATGGCAAGCCCAGCGGCGGGCTGGCCTACAGCATTTTCCATCGCGGCAGCATGCTCGATCCGCTGTACGAGGGTAAGACCAAGAACGACGGCACGTTCGAGACACTTCCGCAATTCGCCGCCACCGGCGAATATGACTTGCGGGTCGTCGTGGGGCGCGTGGCCGTCGCTCAATCCGATTCGCTCGCGCCGGCCAAGACCGGCACGACCAGATTTGCCGACCTGGTCTTCCGCCGCTCGCGCATTCCCAAGGAGCGAGAGCCTTACCGAGTGCATCCGCTGAATGGGCAGATCGTGAGCAGCAAGGGCGCAGCGGTCGGCGGCGCCCGCGTCGTCGCCTGGTATAGCGCCGAGCGCGTGGAGCTGAAGGCCGATGCCGACGGCCGCTTCCGATTGGACGCTCTGCCCGACTATGGCGGCTTCGTGTTCATCGAGGCTCAGGGCTATCGCTTCTTCGGCCAGTACGTCCGCCCGCCCGCGGACCGCAAGGCAGTGTCGTTCAAGCTGATCGCGGAAAGTGAGCCGGCCGAGGCGTGGAAGACGCTGCCGAACTGGGTCGATTCGTCCAAGCGGATCGCCGATCAGCGCAAGCTGATGGCCCTGTACGGTGAAAACGCCTACCGCGCGGCCGCGGAGGAGCACGAACGCTTCCGCGCCCTGGAGCTGCTCGCGGCGGGCAATCCGGGCCGTGCGCTCGAGATCTTGGAGAAGACGGACTTCAAGGAAGCGTGGCTGAAAAACCACGTCCGCTACAAGGCCGGTGTGGCCCTGATGGCCGCCGAGCCGGAGGAGGCCAAGGCGGTGCTCAACGCCATCAACGATCCCGACCTGCGCAGCTACGGTTATCGGGATGCAGCCGCCAAGCTGGGCGACGACGAGCGCGAGCGAAAGCTGGCGATCCTGGGCGAGGCGCTCGTTGACGCGCGCTCGATACCCGGGGCCGATCATCGAGCGGTGGCCCTGAGCGACGTAGGCGTCGCGCTGCGGGAGCTGGGACAGACCGAGCAGGGGACGCGCCTGCTGCGTGAGGCCGAGGCCTTGGCGCACGCGCTGGCCACCCGCGCCTGGCCGGCGTATGCCCGCGGGCACGTGGCGAAGCACCTGGCCACGTTGGATGTTGACTCTGCGCTGCGGCTGGTGGGGGCGATCGAAGACCCCTCGGAGTTCGACCGCCATCATCGCATCGTGGCCATCGCGCTATCCGCCAAGCACCCCGAGGCGGCCGAGCGGGCGCTAACCAAGATCAAAGAGCCCCGGCAGCGCGTCGCGGCCATCCCCGGCATGTGCTACTACATGGCCACAAGCGACCTGGAGCGCGCCAAAAAGCTGGCCGCCGAAGCTGACGAACCGTGCCGGCGGGCATACGCGCACGGGATGATCGCTCAGGCGCTGGCCAAGTCGAAGCCTGCGGAAGCCAGGAAGCTGCTCCGGCAGGCATTTGACCAGCTCGTGCACCTGGTCGAGAGCAAGCACAACCTGGGGTCGAGCATCGTGCACCCACAAAACGTGGCGGCCGGCCTCTTGCCAACGGCCGAGGCGATCGATCCGACGCTGGTGCCGGAATGCACGTGGCGGGTCTTATCGCTGCGCGGCGGCGCCGCCTATGGTTCGACTTCGTTTGCGCTGGGCCGCCACGGCGACGGCGAGGCGCTGCGGCTCTCCGACCCGGTGCTCGCGGCATGCGTCTCGCGGTACAATCGCGAGCTGGCGCGGCTGCTGGTCCAGCCGCCGGGCGACGAGACCGTGGACGGCTCCGTCTCGTATCCCTGGTTCCATTTCGCCGTGCTGACGATGCTCGATCCGGAAGAGGCCATCCGCAAGGCGTCGGCCATGCCGGAAGACAGCGCCGACCAGAGGAACGAAAAAGCGCGGGCCTGGCAGGAGACCATCAGCACGCTCTCCCGCACGCCGCGCGAACGTTGGGAGGCGCTTTGCGAGAGGCAGTTGTTTATCTGGTACGTGGGCCAGGACGGCGTGGATAAAGCGAAGCCGTGACCTTCGTGCGGGACACGGTTAAGCGTGCCGAGCGTACGGCGAAGATCCTTACGACCCGTCAATTGATGTAAGATTTGGCCACAAAGAACACCAAGAGCACGAAGCCCATCGTGGAAGAAGGACAACCACGAATAACGCGAATAACACGAATGAAATCCAGAATGTTCTACGATCCAAGTCAACGAACGCGCCATCTCTCAGCTTTGCTCCCCCTTATTCGTGTTATTCGTGCCATTCGTGGTTGCCTTCCTTTGTGGCTAATACTCACGCGTCGGCCTCACGGTCGGGGAGTGGTCCGATGACGGGACTCCAATGCGCCGTTGCCTGTGCCGCCCTGCTCATTGCGGCGGGCGATCCCGTTTCGGCTGGCGAAGCGGCGAAACCGACGGCCTGGAAATACGTCGCGCAGCCTGACGGCGGCCCCTTCGCTCGGCCGGTGCTCACGGCCGTGCCGCTGGCCGAGGCCAAGCCCGAACAGATGACCGAGAGGGTCGCCTATCGCGGCTCGCGGCGGCGCTATGCCCAGCTCCGTTTTGGCAGCGAGGATTCGCTGCGGGTGATTGTCGTCGTCGATGAGCGGGACGGGGGGGAGTTCGACCTCTATCTCGATCGCGACCGCAACCGCTTCATCGACAAGGATGACCTCGTCGCCGGGACGGGCCGCATGCGCACCGCGCCGCTGAAAGCGCACGTGCCTGCCGGGCCGGAGTCCAGTCGCTATCTGCCGCGCACCGTCGAGCTGCGGCGCGGCCTCACCGGCGCTAGTATCAGCGTCGGCACCGTGGGCTACGTCGAGGGACGGGCGAAGCTCGGCGGCAAGACCGTAACGGTGCGCCGCGTGGACGGCGACGCCAACGGCCTCTTTTCTGACGCGGCCGACCGGCTGTGGATCGATCTGGACGCCAGCGGACAATGGGACGCCATCAGCGAGCAATTCCCTTACTTGCCCATGCTCCGGCTCGACGCGGGCCGCTTCGCCGTTCGTGGCGACCGCACGGGCGAGCGGCTCGTCTTCGAGCCGATCGAGGGGGTCGGCCGCGTGAAACTGCACTTGCCCACGCTGGCCGCCGGCGCCAGCGCCAAGCAGCTAGAAGTCATGCTCTTCGGCGAAGACGGCTCGGCCCATACGCTGCGCGGCGACGACAAGGCGACCGAATTGCCCATGGGGCGTTACTCCGTCGGCAGCGTATGCCTGTCGCTGGCGGACGGCAAGAAAGGCGAGCCGTGGAACTTTGTCTTCTCGCGCTCCGGCGGCGAGCGGCCGGAGCGCTGGCACGAGGTGCGGCGCGAGGCGGAGCTGTTGCTCGACCCCATCGGCAAGTTCCGCTTCGACCTGGGGCTGGGAGACCTCGGCTCGGTGGAGCCGGGCAGCGGCCTCTACCTGCGACTGCGGCTCCACACGGCAGACGACCTCCTCATCAACTCCAGCTCCTGCGGCCCGTTTGACCGCTTCGCCGCGGAAGACCGCCACAACTGCGCTCGGGTGCAGCTCCTGCGGCCCGGTGGGACGGTGGCCGACTCCAGCGAGTCGGGCTTCGCTTGAGGCACGTTCTGCGGGGCCTCGGTGCGAGTGCCAACCGACGTAAGCTCCGGCTCGGTCGAGGTGATCGCCCGGTTCGACACAGGCCCGCTCATGGGAGTGATCGAAGCCCGGCGAACGCTGCGCGTAGAAGCCGGGAAGAAGCGCGCGAAGTAGCGTCGGCCTGTGGAATGCGGCGACTCGTCGCCGCTTTAGGGTTCTGGCTGCCCTCGGCATGAAGCTGTCCTGGCCAGCATCCCAAAAAATCCGAAAGCGGCGACGAGTCGCCGCACTCCTTAAAGCCTCTTGGGGAAGATCACTGCAACTCGCGCGGTTTGCTTCGCGCCGGCGCCGCGACTAGACTGGTCGGCGACTCGTGGGCAACAGCGTCGCTTCTCGCGCCGAGTACGAGCAGACGTGCCTCTCGCGGAGCGAGAGGCGACACTTGGGGCGGTCTTGCCATGATGTACGACCACACCCAGCGGGGCTACTTTCATTGGTTGCTGTACGCCCTCGCGCTGGTCGAGGGCACCGCGGCTTGGTACGTCTGGAGCGCCTCCGCCGCGATGGGTGCCCTGGCTGCTCGGCGGCGTGGGGCTGCTCTTCTTGTTGTTGGGGGCGGCATTTCAGCATTTGCGCGTGTTCGACGCCGATGACCGGCTCGCGCTGCGATTCGGCCCGTTGCCGCTGTTGCGCGGCGAGATTCGCTACGCGTCGATCACGGCCGTTGACGCCGGCCGCTCGTCGATCATCGACGGCTGGGGCATTCACTGGATTCCCGGCCGCGGCTGGACGTACAACCTCTGGGGCTTCGATTGCGTCGTCGTCCGGCAAGGCAGCCGCACGGTCCGCGTGGGCACCGACGATGTAAGCGGGCTGCTGGCTTTCCTGCGGACGAAGATCGGCGGCTAGTCTTATGAACGACACCCAACGAGGATCGCCAACTTGCGGATCGGCCGATCTGCGGCTGCCGCTGGAGCTGCGCGGGCCGCTGCTTCAGCACCTGGAAGACCTGCGCGGGCGCTACCTTCAGCGCGGCTGGGGCGGGCGCGTCGGGTTCGGCCAGCGGCCGGCGCTGGTCGTGATCGACATGGCCCGCTTCTGGCTCGATTCGAGCCAGCAGATCGGCAGCGACCTGGGGCCGGTCTTGGCGTCTGTGTGCCGGGTGCTGAAGTCCGCCCGCGCGGCCGGCATTCCCATCTTCTTCACGACCTTTGGCCACGACCCTGCCGTACCCTTCAGCCCTCACGATCTGAAGCTGAAGCTTGCCCTGCCGGCGGACGCCGACAAGCTGTTCGAGCTCGACCCGCGGCTGGAGCGGCGGCCCAAGGAGACGCTGATCCGCAAGCTCTACGCCTCGGCGTTCAAGGGAACGGCCTTCCACGAGATGCTCAGCGGGCTCGCGATCGATACGCTGATCGTCACGGGCATCAGCACCAGCCATTGCGTGTACGCCACGTGCCGCGACGCCACGGACAGCTTCCGCGTGATCGTGCCCCGGCAGGCGGTGGGCGAGCGCTGCGAGCTGTTCCACGAAGTCAACTTGCTGGATATCGACATCGACTTGGGCGACGTGGTGGACGTCGAGGAAGTGGTTGGTTACCTGGCGACCCGAAGCAGCGATTCGCGCGCAGCGAGGGAGAGGGACAACCACGAATAACGCGAATAACACGAATGAAATTCAGAACGTTCGGCAACCGTTCCGCATCCGCATTCCGAATTCGCCCGAGGCCATCTATGTTCGCCAATCGTCGATGTTTGATGGCGCTGGTCGCTGCTCTCACTTTTTCTTCCGCTGCCGCGCGGGCGGAGTATGATCCCGCGAAGGCCACGGTGAAGCTCAAGAAGGGAGACCGCATCCTCTTCTTCGGCGACTCGCTCACCCAGTTGGCTGGGACCGAGAAGCCCCAAGGAGCACGTCACCAAGGGCTACGTCCGCATCGTGCGCGAGGCGCTCGAGGAAAAGCATCCGGACCGGAAGGTCGAAGTGGACTGGGTGGCTACCGGCGGCCACAAGGTCACGGACCTGCTGCAGCGCGTCGATAAGGACGTAATCGCCAAGAAGCCGACGGTCGTGTTCATCCAGATCGGCGGTCAACGACGCCGGCCGCGGCGTGACCCCGGAGATGTTCAAGACTCAGCTCGAAGAGCTGATCGGCCGGCTGCAGAAAGGCGGGCTCCAAGGTGGTGCTGTGCTCGCTCACCAGCCTGGGCGAGAAGCACGACGGCACCAACCGGATCGACAAACGGCTGGACGAGCTGGCCGACGTGGCCCGCACCGTCGCCAAGGAGCAGAAGATCCCGCTCAACGACCTGCGCAAGGCCTTCGTCGAGCACTGGAAGGAGCACAACAAAGACAACAAGCCCAGCGGCATCCTGACCTACGACGGCAACCACTTCAACGACGCGGGGCACCAGTTCGTCGCCGAGCAGATGCTGAAGAAGCTGGAGTGAAGCGTCGAGGATTAAACAACTTTGGCGGCCAGATGCCGGCCCCCGTTCCGTCTATCGGCTTGTGTGGCCAACTCGCTCGGCGAGTTGAAGCGACTCGCGGAGCGAGTCGCCCACGCTGTACTTCGCGAAGTTCGTCTCGAACAATTCCGCCAGCCGTCCGGCCGCCGCATCATACGCGGCCCGGTCCCGCCAGGTGTTCCGCGGCTGGAGGATTTCGCGCGGCACGCCCGGGCAGGCCGTGGGTACCTGCAAGCCGAAGACCGGATCGACGGTCGTCGGCGCCGCGGCCAGCGAGCCGTCGTGGATCGCGTCGATGATCGCCCGCGTGTGGGCCAGCTTGATGCCGCGTGCCGACGCCGTAGCCGCCGCCGGTCCAGCCGGTGTTGACCAGCCAGGCCGCGGCCTGGTGCTGCTGCATCTTGCTCGGCCAGCATCTCGGCGTACTTCGTCGGGTGCCAGACGAGGAACGCCGCGCCGAAGCAGGCCGAGAACGTCGCCTCGCGGCTCGCGTCACGCCCACCTCGGTGCCGGCGACCTTGGCCGTGTAGCCGCTGATGAAGTGGTACATCGCCTGCGTCGGGCGTCAGCTTGCTCACCGGCGGCAGCACGCCGAAGGCGTCGCAGGTCAGGAAGATGATGTTCCGCGGATGGCCGCCGACGCAGGGCATCTTGGCGTTGGGGATGAACTCGATCGGGTACGACGGCCCGCGTGTTCTCGGTGAGCTGGCGTCGCTGAGTAATCGACCTGCGCGCGTCGCTCGGTCGAGCACCACGTTCTCCAGCACGGTGCCGAAGCGGATGGCCGCGATAGATCTCCGGCTCCTTTCCTCGGCCGAGGCCGATGCACTTGGCGTAGCAGCCGCCCTTCGATGTTGAAGACGCCGTCGTCGCTCCAGCAGTGCTCGTCGTCGCCGATCAGCCGGCGGCGCGGATCGGCCGAGAGCGTCGTCTTGCCGGTGCCCGAGAGGCCGAAGAACAGCGACACGTCGCCGCCGGGCCCTTCGTTGGCCGAGCAGTGCATCGAGAGCACGCCCCGCTTGGGCATCAGGTAGTTCATGATCGTGAAGACGCCCTTCTTCATCTCGCCGGCGTACTCGGTGCCGAGGATCACGAACTCGCCGCGCTCGAAGCTGAGGGCGACGCTGGTCTGCGACGTCATGCCGTCGGCGTGCCGGATCGGCGGGGAACTGCGCCGGCGTTGTAGATCACGTAGTCGGGCTCGCCGAACTCGGCCAGCTCGTCGGCGCGTCGGCCGGATCAGCATGTTGTGCATGAACAGCGCGTGGTAGGGCCGCGCAGCAGATGACGCGAATCTTCGAGCCGGTGCGCGGGTCCCAGCCGGCGAAGCCGTCGATGACGTAGAGCCGTTCGGCAGCGTGTTCAGGTAGTCGATGGCCCGCTGGCGGTTGCATGCGAACGACTGCGCGGCGAGCGGGATGTTGACCGTGCCCCACCAGATGTCGGCCTGACGAGTCGGCTGCTTCGACGATCCGCTTGTCTTTGGGGCTGCGGCCGGTCTTGGCGCCTGAGAGCGAGACGAGCGCCCCGAGCGAGCTGATCCGCCCGCCGTCGTGCCGCGACGGCGTCTTCGTAGAGCCGCGCCGGGGCGGCGTTGCGGACGACCTCGGACGCGCGCGAACCGTAGATGCCCAGGTCGATCGCCGGTCGCTGAGGAGCGGCCGGTCGGTTGCCGGTTTGATTGGCTCCCATGTCCGCGGCCCTCTCATCGTGGGGAGGGATGCATCAAGAATTGTTTTCCATAGCGAATCATACGCCGATGGCCGGCCACGCCGTAGGCCAGTTCCGGCGCGCGGATGGGAAAACATCTGCCCATTCACTCCCGCGTCAGGGCCTGCGCCAAATCCGCGATCAGGTCTTCCGTGTTCTCGATGCCGCAGGACAGGCGGATCATGTTGTCGGGGATGCCGAATCTGCTGCCGCTCTTCGGGCGTGCACTCGTAGTAGCTCATCACCAGCGGCTGCTCGATGAGCGACTCGACGCCGCCCAGGCTGGGGCCGATCCGCGGAATGCGGCACGGCATCGACCACGTCGGCCGTCTGCGCGCCAGTCGGCGTCCTTCACCAGGAACGTCACCAGCCCGCCGAAGCCGCGCATCGTGCCGCCGGGCGACGTCGTGGTACGGGATGCGATCGGCAGGCCCGGATAATAGACCTTCTCGACGCGCGGATGCTCGGCCAGGAACTGGGCCACGGCCAGGCCGTTCTGCGTTGTGCCGCTGCATCCGCAGCTCGAACGTCTTCAGCCCGCGCTGCAGCAGGTAGATGTTGTGCGGCGAGTTGATCGCCCCCATGATGCCGCGGAGCTTGCGGACCGGCTCCAGCTTCTCCGTCGAGCCGATGATGACGCCGGCCAGCAGGTCGTTGTGCCCGCCGAGATACTTGGTGGCCGAGTGCAGCACGTAGTCGACGCCGGCCGCGAGCGGCCGCAGGTTGTAGGGCGTGGCCAGCGTGGCGTCGATCAGCGTCTCGACGCCGTGCTGGCGGCCGATGCCGGCGAAGCGGTCCAGATCGACGACGCTCAGGTGCGGGTTGGTGGGCGACTCGCTGACCAGCAGCTTGCGTGCGCGGCGTGATGGCCGCCTCCATCGCCTCGTAGTCGCAGGCCTTCACCTGCCGCGTCGTCACGCCGAACCGCGACAGGTGCTTGGCGCAGAACTCGCGGCTGCGGTGGTAACACTCGTCGAAGAACACGACCTCGTCGCCGGCGTTGAGCTTGGCCATCAAGCAGGCCGACGATGGCCGCCATGCCGCTGGCGAAGAGCACGGCCATCTTCGCCCCCTTCCAGCGCGGCCAGCTTGCGCTCGACGACCTTCTCGCCGGGGTTGCCGTAGCGGCCGTACTCCTCGCGCGGCAGCTTCTGCTCGATGAAGTCGATGACCGCCTGCGTGTCGGGGAAGGTGTAGGTCGACGGCGCAGAAGATCGGGTCGGTGATGGCGTCGCCGGCCTTCTGGCGGTGCTCGCCGGCGTGCACGGCCAGCGTCGAAGGGCCCAGGGGCCCGCGGCCCTGGCCCGAAGGAAGATGTTCGGCGGTCATGGCAATCGCTTGGTGAGTAAGTGAGTAGGTGAGTAAGTGCCTAGTGGAGGGTGAGTAGGTGAGTAAGTGAGTAGGTGAGTAAGTTGTTCGGAGACCCAGCAAGCAACGGTCCGATCTACCTACTCACTTACTCACCTACTCACTGCTCACGGCCTACTCACTTACTCACCTACTCACGCGTTCCCCAGGGATTGCCCTGACCGAAAACAAAAGCCGCGAGACACGGTGTGCGTGCTCGCGGCCCGGTTCTGGTCAAGGTGTACCGCAGCGGCACTACGGCTCGTTGGCGAACCGATTGGTGCCGGCCGGCGGTGGCACTTTAGCAGTTGAGGCTGCAAGCGGCCACAAATCCCTACTGGAAGCATATCTTACGGCCGGCAGAAGGCGGTCGCAAGGGTTACCGAACCTGGGCCCGGTCTTCCGTATGTGTCACTCTTTTGCCGCCAGCCAGGAGCCCTCGTTGTTCTGCACATCTCGGGCGACACGGGCGACTGTGAGGTAAATAGATGGTCCCCTGCCAGCTGGTCTGGCAGGAAGCCAAGGTTGCAAGCTAGCAACGAGCCTGCCCAAATCCGCCCCCCTGTCCGGCTTGTCCGGCAGGAGGCGCAGGTTGTGCAGCTAAGCGAATGCAAGCAGCCTTCTTAGCCGGGCAACCTCCTTCACCTGCCGGTCAAGCCGGCAGGGGTCAACGCAACGGCGGTCTCCTTCGGCTAGCCGCCAATCTCATCCACCCGCCGGACAAGCCGGCGGGGGTCAAGGCATGGGTTTGCAACTTCAAAGATGTGTAGAACAACGAGGCCAGGATTCCCTCGGCGCAGCGACAAACGGAGTCTAATCAGCGACTTAGGTGCGGCACGACTGGCACGCACGGCGTCAAGGTTCCTCTTGAATGGCAAGAATGTGTATCGAGTCGTGTCACGCCCGCGCGTAGATTACGGGCATGCTCATGCGACAGTGAGTGAACGGAATGGGCTTCCGTTCTACGCCGGCACGGCCACTTCTTCGACGATCCGCCGGATCAGCGCGTCCGCCGCGTCGCGCTGCGAGCCGTATTGGTAGCCGCGGAGGATCACGCGGTGCGCCAGAACCGGCACGGCTAGCCGCTTGATGTCGTCGGGGATCACGTACTCCCGGCCTTCCAGAAAGGCCAGCGCCTGGGCGGCCCGATAGAGCGATAGCGAGCCGCGCGTGCTCACGCCCACTTGCAGGGCGTCGTTCGTCCGCGTGGCCTCGGCAATGTCCAGCAGATAGTCGCTGAGTGAATCATCGACGGTCACCTGCCGCACGCGGTCCTGAAGCTCCAGCACCTGCTCGCACTTGATCACCGGGCCGAGAAACTCGACCGGCTCGCCGTGCCGATGGCTGGCCAACACCTGCCGCTCGTCGCTCCGCGAGGGGTAGCCGATCTTCGTCCGCAGCAAGAAGCGGTCGAGCTGGCTCTCGGGCAGCGGGTACGTGCCCTCGAACTCGTAGGGGTTCTGCGTGGCGATGACCAGGAAGGGCCGTGGCAGCGGGTAGGTCTGGCCGTCGACGGAGACCTGGGCGTCGCTCATCGCCTCCAAGAGGGCGCTTTGCGTGCGCGGGGTGGTGCGGTTGATCTCGTCGGCCAGCACGATGTTGGCGAACACCGGCCCGTGGCAGTAGACAAATTCGCTGGTCTTCGAGTTGAAGATGCTGCTGCCGACGATATCGCTGGGCAACAGGTCCGGCGTGAACTGGATGCGGCAGAAGCGGCCGTTCACGCTGCGGGCCAGGGCCTTGGCGATCAGCGTCTTGCCCACGCCCGGCACGTCTTCCAGAAGCACGTGCTCGCCCGCCAAGAGGGCCACCATGCACAGCCGCAAGACGTCGCGCTTGCCCAGCACGACGCTGGCCAGGTTGGCTTCGAGGCTGCGGACGAGATCGTGGACCTCTCCGGGCATGAATGGGGCTCCGTGGACAGGCGTTGCGAATCTGAACGTCCAACGTCGAACGTCCAACGTCGAACACTCAGGCACTAGCTTGGATGCCAGACGACGGACCGGCTGGACGTTGGACCAAACAGAACATTCGGCCGATAAATTCCATCCTACCGACGCAGGATGGGGGCGGTCTATCCCCCGACACGGCAGCCTCATTCGGAGCTTCATCGTAAGCGGTCCACGCTAGCCGGCGCGGGAAGCCAAAACGCACGTCGAAAACGCACGTCGGCCTGACGGCTCGACGCTCGCCCGATGGCTCGCCTGGCTCGCCTGATGGCTCGAGGCTCGCCCTTGGCCGCTCGCGCTTGCGTGCGGCGGAACGGACCAACTATCATGGGATGCCTCGATGGCCGCCCGGCGGCCAATAATCGAGCACCGTCCTGCCTTATCCATCTATCTCGCCTGGAGAACGTGCGATGCGCATGGCCAAGATCGTCATCGTGGCCGGCCTGCTGAAGCTCTCCCTGCATGCTGGCGCGCTAGCCCAGGAGAATGCCGAGGAGGCCAAGGCCGCCGAAAAGTCCCTCGCCGCCAAGGGGCTCCGGCGCAGCGGCCCGAACCTCGTGCTCGCCGAAGAGACCGAGCTGGCCAAGCTCCTGGCGGGCGTCCCGAAGCTGAAGAAAGCCGTGCTCGACGCCGACAAGGTCCTGGCCGGCTGGGACAAGAAGGCCGCCGACAACAAGAAGCTGATCACGACGTATACCCAGGAGCGCCGTAGACTCAACGCCGCGCTCGCCAGCGGCAAGCTGACGGTCGATCAACACAACAAAGCCGTCTCGGCCTACAACGAGCTGGGCGATCGCATCAGCCTGTTGATCGAGAACGGCGGCATGGAGAAAGAGATCAAAACCGCCCGCGGCGAGCAGACCAAGGTTCGCGAAGCCTACATCGACCACGTGCTGGCGATGGAGAAGCTGGCTGAGAAGGGCAAGCAGAAGCTGGCCGATCTGGCCGAAGACCCTCAGGCGAAGGCGGCCGTCGAGCGGCTGAATCAGGCCACCGGCAAGACCTTCGCCATCAAGGAATCGGGCGGCTGGTTGACGGCGCTGCGTTCGCTGAAGCGGTTACAAGACGCAGTGCTCTCTGACGAGATCGCCCTGCGCGAAGAAGGCTCGAACATCCTGCTGGCCTCGGTGTCGCTCAACGGCAAGTACGTCAAGGAGTTGTGCGTCGATTCCGGCTCCAGCCTGATCAGCCTGCCTTACAAAATGGCCCGCGACGTGGGGCTGAACCCCGATAGCTCGGACGACGAAGTGGTCCTGTCGCTGGCCGACGGCAGCCGCGTGCGCGGCAAACGGCTGACGATCCCCAAGGTCCGCGTCGGCAAGTTCGAGCTGGACAACGTGGAGTGCGTCGTCCTGCCGGCGAACCTGACCGAGGCCCCGGCGCTGTTGGGCATGAGCTTCCTCGGCCAGTTCAGCTTCAAGATCGACGCCGAGCAGAAGAAGCTGACGATGACAAAGATCGACGGCGCCGGGTCCGCGAAGGGCGCGAAGCCGTAAGGGCCGCCGCCGCGCGGCCAAGTGTTAGGCGAAAACCGACCTTAGCACTTCCAGCAGCATTAGAGCTAAGTAAACCAGGGCCAAGCCACTAAGCGCAATCACGGTGCCAACGACGAGCAGCAGCTGCAAATCCAGGAATCGTCGCCATGAGAACGGTCGGCGCAACGGCTTCGCACCCCCTTCGGTCTGCGGCGCTTTGTACGGGTTCTCGTCCATCGCCGCATTCTAGCCGGCATTGCCTGCTTCGCCCGCCAAGATTCTAGGCCGGCCCCTCAGTTGCGTCCCTGGCCGCTGCCGTTTAGATTTGAAGTGCGGCGGAAGCGCACCTCTCATCGGTTCGTCTTATCCAGACGGCATTCGGGCGGCGGTCTCATGGGGTTGTTCGATCAGTTTCGCTCGGCGTTTGCCGGCAAGAAGTCGCGGCTCAACGTCCGCAGCCGCTTCGAGCTGCTGCGCGAGGCCATCTCCGGCACCATGTCGAAGTTCTACATGGCCCGCGACCGCTCCAGCGGGAAGATCGTCGGCCTCAAGGTCCTCAACAAGGAAAAAACCAAGGCCTTCGAGGACCGCTTTCAGGGACTCAGGAAGCCCAGCGAGGGCGAGATCGCCTTCACGCTCAAGCACCCCAACATCGTCGAGACCTATGAATACGGCCTGACGACCGAGGGCGAGCCGTACCTGGTGATGGAATACATCGAAGGGCCGGGGCTGAACTTCATCATCACCGACAGCGCCCAGTTGCTCGACGGCATCCGCGTGCCGCTCATCCGGCAGATCGCCGGCGCCCTGGGGACCGTTCACGACGCCGGCTTCATTCACCGCGATATCTGCCCGCGGAACCTGATGGTCGAGCCCAACTCCGGCGTGCTCAAGCTGATCGACTTCGGGCTGACGATCCCCAACAAGCCGGAATACCTGCTGCCGGGCAATCGCACGGGCAACCCCAACTACATGGCCCCGGAGATCTCGCGCCGCAAGAAGACGGACCACCGGGTCGATATCTTCAGCTTCGGCGTGACGGCCTACGAAATGTGCGCGTCGCGGCTTCCCTGGGTTCGCGGCAGCGACGGCAAGGCCGCCATGGACCACGCCTCCAAGCCGCCCGCCGCTCTCCGCGGCTATTGCCCGAAGATCAATACCAAGCTGGAAGAGGCGATCCTCTGGTGTCTGAAGCAAGAGCCGGTGGATCGCTGCCCGAGCATGGAAGAGTTCCTTAAGCGGATCGTCAAGGTGGAGCGAGAGTACGACGGGTGACTGGTCAGTGCCCCCAGGGAGAGCTAGACTGAAGGCATCAGTCCTTTCGTCGGTGAATGCCCGCGTCGCCCCCGCGTCGTCGCCCCAAGTCATCGTGCCATTCGTCATAAGGGCCGGGAATGTCTCAGATTTCGACTTGTCCGCGCTGCCGGCTCCAGGTCTCGCTGCCTGAGAAGACCTCGCCCGCCGCTCAGGTGAAATGCCCGCTCTGCTCGGCCGAGTACGCCCTGCGGGAGGCCCTGGACGAGGTGCCGCCGATGCTGATCGTGCTGACACCTGTCGGCGCCGTTTTGGACGCCGGTTCCACCGGCCTGCTGCCAGAAGTCGAGTTTCCCGACGCGGAGGGGGCGGGGGCGGGGGCCGGCGGCGAGGGCCTGGCCCATTTCGCCGATGACGACGGTATCGATGGCGGTATGGATGGCGGCCTGGATGGCGGCATCGACGACGATGTTAACGAAGACGCCGAAGGCCGCCTGGCCCTGGGCGACGAAGCACCCGACGAGAGCGCCGCGATGATCGGCGGAGCGCTGCGGCGCGATGCAGGCGACGATGCAGGCGACGATGCAGGCGACGGCGCGTTCGACTTGGACCGTGTGGCCGGGAGAGCGTCTCGCGCGGCCTCGGAGAGGCGCGGCGGCGGCGGCTTTGCCGAAATGATCAAGGCCGTCCTCGGGGCGGTGATCGGCCTGGCCATTGGCTACTACATCCTGCTCTGGCTCGGCCGCGACCCGATCCAGCTCAAGCCCTTCCTGCACACCTATCTGCCGGATTGGCTGGTGCCGTAGCCCTGGGGGGGCCATGGCCGTTCGGGCCGCCCTTTGGCCCAATGGGCGTCTTCCAGTAGGTCTTGTCAGCAAGGGCCGGCGTGTTAAACTTATGCCGATCCGTGGCGGTTTGCCACGGATTCTGCGTTCCATCCCTGGCGCTTGTCGCCGTCGTCCCTCGGGTCCTGCTCCCTCGGGTGTGCGGTGCGACGCCTTGACGGATGGCCCATCCCCTTGGGGCCGTAGCTCAATTGGTTAGAGTACCGGACTGTCGATCCGGTGGTTGCGGGTTCGAGTCCCGTCGGCCTCGCTGCAATTGACGGCCGAAAGCCGGACGCAAGCCGGCCTTTCGGCCGTTTTCGCTGTGCTTCCTTCCCCTAGGCCGTGCTATCCGCGTCGGGCGTCTTTGCCGCGCCCCCCGCTCCGGCTACACTGGCAGTTCGTCGATTGTTTTCGTTCGACGTGAGGAAACTGATGGCCCCTAGGCGATTCATCCTCAACGCCGGCCGCACCACCAAGCAGGGCCAGCAGATCAACGTCGGCAAAGACGGCGCAGAGTATCAGGCGATCGTGAGCACGATCACCATGCACCCGGACGACATGCGCGAAGTCGGCGTGGTCTCCGGCCAAACTGTCCGCCTGCGGTCGGAGACCGGTGAAGCGGTTTTCCAGTGCAAGGAAGGGAAGATTCCCCAGGGGATGATTTTCGTCCCTTATGGTCCACCCACCTGCCGCATCATGGGCCAGCAGACCGACGGAACCGGCATGCCGACCTCGAAGGGCTGGGAGGTGGAGGTGGAGCCGTTGGGGCCGGAAGCCGCGGCGTCGGAGGCCACGGCGTGAGGTGAGTGATTCATTTTGCATTTTGCATTTTTCACTTTGCATTGAAGCGAGGCACGAGCAAGGTCGAATGCAAAATGCAGAGTGCAAATGATGGTTTCCGATGACAAAGAAAAGCGACAAGAACGATATGTCTCTGCGTGCTGTCAAATCGCGGAAGAAAGCCCGGACCTCGCGGAAGGCGTCGGTTGACGAGACCTTCGTCGGGCCGCCCGACGGCGAGTCGTCTTCGCCTCCTTGGGAGGAGATCGAGGCGGGTCGCTATCAGCCGCGCCGCATCCGCGGAAGCTGCCGCGGCCGGGCGCTGGGTTGAACGTTCACCGTTCCGCCCGGTTCGGGCGAAGACCGCTAGCGCGGAGCGTAAGTAGGTGAGTAAGTGAGTAGGTGAGTAGGTGCAGAAAACCCTGCGTCCACACTCGGCAAAGTGGCCGACCCACTCACCACTCACCACCTACTCACCTACTCACCTACTCACCTACTCACCAAGCGACAGCATTGACCCTGACCATTGTCAAGAACGCCACGTGCACCTTCTGCGGCTGCGTCTGCGACGACATCGAGCTGCACGCCGACGACGAGCGCATCGTCAAGACCAAGCGCGGCCTGCGTCCTGGGCGAGGCCTGGTTCCTGAATCACACGGCCGAGACGACTGTATCCCGACGCGCTGATCGACGGCCAGGAAGCCACGCTCGACGAGGCGATCGAGGCGGCGGCCGACTATCCTGCACGAGGCCGACATGCCGCTGGTCTACGGCCTGAGCAACATCACCTGCGAGGCCCAGAAGGAGGCTGTGGCGCTGGCCGAAGCTGGTCGGCGGCGTGCATCGACAGTCACACCTCGCTTGTGACACGGTCCCACCGAAATCGCCGCCCAGTTGGGTGGCAAGGTCACCTGCACGCTCGGCGAAGTGAAGAACCGGGCCGACTTCATCGTCTATTGGGGCGGCAACCCGGCCGAGTGCCATCCGCGGCACTTCACGAAGTACACCATCATGCAGAAGAGCAAGTTTCTGCCCCGCGGCCGCAAGGACCGCACGATGGTGCTGGTCGATATTCGCGAGACGCACGAGCGCCAAGGCCGCCGACATCTTCCTGCAGGTTCGGCCCGGCAAGGATTTCGAGCTGATCACCGATCCTGCGGGCGATGGTCAAGGGCCAGCCGGTCGGCGACGAGCCGATCGCCGAGACCGGGCCTGACGCGTCGAGCAGCTCGAAGACCTGATCGACCGCATGAAGGCGGCCAAGTTCGGCTGCATCTTCTTCGGCATGGGCCTGTCGATGACGCGCGGCAAGCACATGAACTCGCGCGGCCGTGCTGACGCTGGCCGCCGAGATGAACGCCTTCACGAAGTTCGTCGCCATGCCGATGCGCGGCCACGGCAACGTCACCGGCGCCGACGTGATCATGCGCTGGCACGACGGGCTATCCCGTTCGGCATCAATCTGTCGCCGCGGCTATCCGCGCTTCAACCCGGGCGAGTTCTCGACGGTCGACCTGCTGGTCCGCGGCGACTGCGATGCGGCGTTCATCATCGGCGCCGACCCGGGCGCGACGATGCCGCAGCCGGCGATCGACCACCTGGCGCGCATCCCGACGATCGTGCTCGACCCGCAAAGTCACGCACACGAGCCGCCTGGCCCGCGTCCACATCACCACGGCCGCGCACCGGCATCAGCGCCCCGGGCACGGTCTACCGCATGGACGAGATTCCCGTTGCCGCTGCGGCCGGCGCTGAAGTCGCCGTATCCGACCGACGAGGAAGTCATCCGCCGCATCCACGAGGCCGTGGCGGCGAAGCCGGCGTGGGTGCCAACGCCGCAGGCCAGATTGATGACGGCGTAGACGAGAGAGCGTGTTAACGGTGCGACGAAGAAACCTATCGGCTGGTTTCGTTTGTGCCTTCACGGTACTGATCGCCGTGTCTTTCACCCGCAGTCCAAGAGTTTGCTAGAATTCAAGTGCAGCGTCGTGTGCCCGGCGGGAGGCGAGCGTTATGTCCAACGAGATCAAGATCATTGATCGTGGTCGCGGCATGCAGCTTTCGACGAGCCGCATCACCGTCATGGATTTGGTCCCGTACTTCCAGCACGGTGATTCACCCGAAGAGATCATGCGGTGGATCCCCTCGCTCAACCCAGAGGGAATTGCCGTAGCCCACGCGTACTATCGGCAGCACAAAGACGAACTGGACGCGGAGGATCGCCAAGTCGGCAAGTACCGCGAAGAGCAGGTGCGCACTCCAACGAAAGCAGTATCCTCCGTTGAGAGGGACCAAGAAGGAACGAATGGCCAAGTCTGCGAGAACGGCTCTATCAGCACCGACAGGCGCAGAACGGTGAAGGGAATCCTGGCTGATGGAGTCACGAACTGCCATTCACGAGCAATTCGTGGCCAAATTCCACTTTGGCAATCGCCCCACTCCCGCGACTGCCCAACAACTGGATGAGATCGAGACGGAATTGCAAGCGAAGCTTCCCGCTTCGTACCGGCAGTTCATGACTCGTTTCGGCTCCGTCTACACCCCCAGCATTCTGGACGAGATCGTCGAAGGAGTGTCGATCTCCCGACGTTCAGAATCTGCTGGATCCGCGCGGTTATTGACGGCACGAGAGGTTATTGGTCAGCGGCATGCCAACGACCTTATCGGGATCGCCTCAGATTGCGGGAACAGTTGGTCTTCGCCGAATCGAGCCTTCGACGACGCACCGTAGTTGTCTTCGATCGATCGTTGACACCTGCCAACTCGCGGTTCATTTGACGAGTCTGGGCTGGTACGAGACATCTCGAACGGCAGCTAGCCGTGGCTAGACAGGTACGGCAACGGGAGTCTCCATGCTTCGGATCACCGGCGGCAAGGTCTACGACCCCGCCAACGACATCAACGGCGTCGTCCAGGACGTCTGCATCGCCGACGGCCGGATCGTCGCCGCAGCGTCGAGGGCGGCCGCACCATCGACGCGACCGGCATGATCGTCTTCCCCGGCGGCGTCGATGTCCACACGCACGTCGCCGGCGGCGGCGCTCAACTTCGCCCGCGGCCATGACCCCGGAGAACCAGCGCGCCGCACGCCAAGTTCCTGCACACGCCGGAGCGCCGCGCGCGGCATCGGCGGGCCGACGCCGACCACCTTCGCCACCGGCTACCTCTACGCCGGCATGGGCTACACCACCGTCAACGAGGCGGCCGTGCCGGTCCTCTCCGCCAAGCACACGCACGAGGAGCTGCGCGACACGCCGATCGTCGACAAGGCCTGCTGCGTGCTGATGGCCAACAACGAGATCGTGCTCGACCTGCTCGAGGCGGGCGAGTTCGAGCGGGCCAAGCACGTCGTCGCCTGGCTACATCTGGGCGGCCAAGGCCTACGGCGTCAAGGCGGTCAACCCCGGCGGCGTCGCCGCCTGGAAGTGGGGCAAGGACGCCAAGGAGCTCGCACGAGCCGGTCGCCGGCTACAACAAGGTCACGCCCGGCGAAGATCATCGCCAGCCTGGCCCAGATCGTCGACGAGCTGGGCCTGCCGCACCCGCTGCACCTGCACTGCAACAACCTCGGCGCGCCGGGCAACGTCGCCACCACGCTCGAGACGATGAAGGTGCTGGAAGGCAACCGGGCCCACATGGCCCACCTGCAGTTCCACGCCTACGGCGGCGACGACTGGCACACGATGCGCTCCGAGGCGGCCGCAGATCGCCGAGTACTTCAACGCCCACCCGAACCTCACGAGCGACGCCGGCGCGGTGCTGTTCGGCAACGCGGTGACGATCACCGCCGACGGCCCGTGGCAGCACCTGCTCTACCAGCTCACCGGCCGCAAGTGGGGCAACCTCGACGTCGAGAACGAGACCGGCTGCGGCATCGTCCCCTACACCTACAAGGGAAGCAACCTCGTCAACGCCGTGCAGTGGGCGGTCGGCCTGGAGCTGCTGCTGCTCATCGACGACCCGTGGCGGATCTTCCTGACGACCGACCACCCCAACGGCGGCTGCTTCTGGCGCTACCCGGAGATCATCCACCTGCTGATGAACGCCGACTTCCGCAGGAGCAGCTCAAGAAGCTGCCGGCCAAGGCGCTGAAGCGGATCGTGCTGCCGGACCTGGACCGCGAGTACACGCTCTACGAGATCGCCATCATCACGTCGGCCGGCCCGGCGCGGGCGCTGGGCCTGACGCAGAAGGGCCACCTCGGCGTCGGCGCCGACGCCGACGTGGCGATCTACAACGAGAACCCGGACGTGCGCGCAGCATGTTCGCGCTACCCGCGCTACGTCATCAAGGGCGGCGAGGTCGTCGTCGAGGAAGGCGAGATCCGCAAGATCGTCGAGGGCCGCGAGTTCCTCGTGCAGCCGGCCTACGACCCGAGCATCGAGGACTTCCTGCGGCCGCTGTTCCAGCAGTACTACACGATGTCGTTCGACAACTACCCGGTGGAGATGGAGCGGATCGAGCACCCGGAGGTGCAGTGCCGTGCCGATCAGCCGAGCCGGAAGCTGCAACGCCATGATCACGCCTCACCCTCAAGGAGCAGCCGCACGTCCCGCTCGAGGCGGAGGTCCTCTCGCCCGACGTGATCGCGGCGCTGACGCACGACGAGATCCGCGCCCTGCCGGTCTTCCTGGGCAAGCGGCAGCTGCCGGCTCGACGACTTCTTCGACGTCGAGGGCGAGCGGCAGCGACGAGCTCGAGATCCGCGGCGACGCTGGCCAAGGTGAAGTGGATCGGCCGCGGCATGACGCGCGGCCGCATCACCATCGCCGGCAACGCCGGCATGCACCTCGGCGCGTACATGAAGGGCGGCACGATCGAGGTGACCGGCAACGCCTCCGACTGGGTCGGCGCCGAGATGACCGGCGGCCTGATCCGCATCGCGCGGCAACGCCGGCGGCCAGGTCGGCGCGGCCTACCGCGGCAGCCTGGCCGGGCATGAAGGGCGGCACGATCCTCATCGGCGGCTCGGCCGGCCTCGAAGTCGGCATGCGGATGCAGCGCGGCATCATCGTCGTCGGCGGCCCGGTGCGCGACTTCGCCGGCCTGCAGATGAAGGGCGGCACCATCGTCCTGCTGAGCGGGGCCGAGATCCGCACCGGGCGCCTGGATGATCCGCGGCACCATCGTCTCGCTGAAGCCGCTGCGCGCTGCTGCCGACGTTCTCGCTACGCCTGCGACTACAACCCGACGTTCCTGCGGCTCTACGCGAAGCAGCTGGACGGCCTGGGCTTCGCGATCCCTCACGATCCGACCGCCGGTACCTACCGCCACTACACCGGCGACGCGTCGGTGCCGGGCAAGGGCGAGATTCTGGTGTGGCAGCCAAAGTAGCAGGCACACTCCGTGTGCCCTCAATCGCTACGACATGACGGCACACGGAGCGTGCCTGCTACACCGCCGCCGGCTCGCAGCAGAGCGACGGCTTCTGACACCACTCGTGCTGCACTTGCCGCATCAGCAGGGCACAATCGAATTCCACTGAGCCCGGCGGAAAAGCGCTGCGGGTCGTTGAAGAAGCTGGATTCTACCGCCTCGACGGCCAGCGGCTGCATGCTCCAATCGAGCGTTCGCAGCTCCAGCCCGTCGAAGTGCCCGGCGGCCAGGCCCGGCGAAAAGCCGACCGAGCCTTCGCGGAAGAACTCCGAGGCCTCCCGCAGCGAGCGGAACACCGAGCCGGCCGGCAGAGTGGGGGCCAGCCGGGCCCGGACCGAAAGCCGCGTCTGCCCGTCGTCGCTCCGCAGGGCAAGGCGGTAGGCGTCGGCCCGTTCGACGACCTCGAATTTCGCGTGATGGTGCATGCCGGGGAACAGCCGGCCACCGAGCAGCACGTTGAACCGGGATGAGGTGTCGCGCCGCGGGACGTAGACGCCCTGGTGCAGCTTGCCCTCGTGTTCCCACTCGACGGCGATGCGATGGGCGGCATTTTCCGACGAGAAGCCCAGCGCGGCCGGTAAAAGAGCGGGCGAAGCTGCTTCAAGCGGATCAAGCACACGCCGCCCATCGCGTACCCCTGGACAAGCCGAGGGCGAAACGGCGGCGGCAGCAGCGGCGCGAGCGCGTCGGGCCGCACGCGGAAGTTCACCAGCATGCGGCGGTCGATCACGCCTCGTAGAATCGGCACGCGCATCACGACGGCTCCGGCTGCGAGGGCAGGCGGCAGGCCTGCCGCAGCTCCCTGCACCATAACCGCAGCCGCGCGGCGCTGGCAACTGCAAGTGGAAGCCGCAACCAGAAGCCCGGCTTCGGAGAAGCCGGGTTTCTGTCGGTGGTGCGATTGTCGATAGCCGCCTACACTAAACACTTGGCGACCGCCCACTGCCTGCGCGCTCAAACATCTCTATTGAAGACCGCCGTCTAGGGAGCGTCTGTGATGGCTGCGTTTCAGGTCTGCCCCAAGGGGCACCGCTGGGACCCGCTCACCGACGAACGGACCAGCGCACGGCGCTGGAACCTGTGCCCCATCTGCGGTGCCGATGTTGCAGCCACCGTGACGGCGCCTGCCGCGGAGGTCGCCGCAATCGCGAGGCCCAGGCCCGCGGTGGCGGTGGTCAAAGAGTCGGCCCAGCCGCGGTGGGAAGCTGAGCTTCAGGCGATGCTCAGGAAACGACTGCTGGTCGTATCGGCGGTTTTCTCGCCAGCGCCGTCACGCTGGCCACCACGGCCTTCAACTTGATGACCTGGACGCTTGCCAGCGACTGGATGGACGCGCTGCTCTTGACGACCTGGGTCACGCTGATGGCCGTGCTTTGGAGAAAACCATCACTCTCGCTGCGCAAGCTGCGTTGGCTGGAGCTGATCGCTTTCGGCCCCTTGGCCTGCGTCTACGGCTGGTGGAATTGGGGTGCTTTCAGCTCCGGGATTCTGGAACGCAACGCCGCCCACGAAACCATGTCCGCCTCTGCCATCAGCTTGCCTTGGTTTTCCATGATCGCCATGTACGGGCTGTTCATCCCCAACACTTGGCGGAGATGCGTCATGGTCATTGGATGCATAGCGCTGGCGCCCTATCTGATCGGGGCCGCCGCGGGCCTGGCGTCGGCGCCTATCGAGAGTCACTCGCGGCACTTGTTTCTGTTCTACATGACATGGTGGCTGGGATTCGCCGCGCTGTTGGCCGTCTATGGCTCTCACAAGATCGGCCAATTGCGCCGGGCCGCCTTCGAAGCCCGCCAGTTCGGCCAGTATCGCTTGAAGCAGCCCTTGGGCGCCGGCGGCATGGGCGAAGTCTACCTGGCCGAGCACCTGCTTCTTCGCCGGCCGTGCGCGATCAAGCTCATTCGCTCGGAGCGGGCCGGCGACGGCAAGGCCCTGCTGCGTTTCGAGCGCGAAGTGCAAGTAACCGCCACGCTTAGCCACCCCAACACGATCCAGATCTTCGACTACGGCCATACGGAAGACGGCACGTTCTATTACGTCATGGAGCTGCTGCCCGGCCTCAACTTGCACCAGGTCGTTCGGCAGCATGGCCCGCTGCCGCCGGAGCGGGCGGTGCACTTGCTGCGGCAGGTGTGCGGCTCGCTGCGCGAGGCGCATGGGGCGGGCCTCGTGCACCGCGATATCAAGCCAGGGAATATCATGCTCTGCCGCCGCGGCGGCCTGCACGATGTGGCGAAGCTGCTGGACTTCGGATTGGTGCGGGAGGTGGCGCTGCCGCCAGGAGCCCACCTCACGCTGGAGGGGGCCGTGACCGGCACGCCGGCCTATATGTCGCCCGAGCAAGCGGCGGGCCGAGGAGAGCTGGACGCGCGCAGCGACATCTATTCGCTCGGCGCCGTGGCCTATTTCGCACTGACATCGCGTGCGCCCTTCGCCAAACCGACGACAATAGAAACTCTAGCGGCCCACTTGTATGAGATGCCGCCGCCGCCCACGAGCCACCGGGCGGAAATCCCTGCGGAGCTGGAAGCCATCGTGATGCGCTGTCTGGCCAAGGATCCTGGCGAGCGCTTTCCAGATGCGGCAAGTCTCGATGCGGCGTTGGCCGCGTGCCCGCTCGGGGAGTCGTGGACGGAGGAGCGCGCCGCCGCTTGGTGGCAGACCTTGCCTGCGGGCGATCACTCCACCGGGTTGAACACCAGCCCGCTGAGCAGCTTGGGATAGAAATACGTGCTCTTGGCCGGCATCCGCTCCAAATGCCGGCTGACCGCCTGAATCTGGTCCAGGCTCGGCGGCTGCACCAGAGCGGTCAGCGGATAGTCGCCGGACTTCAGCTCCTTGGCGACTTCATCGACCAGGTGCACGTAGGTGGGCTTGGGAAGGTCCGTAGCCTTCAGCAGCGTGTCCATCACCAGGCGGTGCAGGATCGCCACGCCTAGCCCGCGCCAATCGTCGCTTCGCTCTGGTGCGGCCGCTTTGAGCCGAGCCTGGCCGGCCGGCGTCAGCCGGGCAATCGACCAACGCTTGTCCTTTGCCGTATAGAAGCCGAGCGTGCCTTGCTGGCCGTCGGCTTCGATCGTCTCCCAGGCGTCCGGCGCAGCCTGGTGGGCCTTCGCCCGCGGCCGAAACGGTGAAGCACTCGCCCAGTGCCCGGCGCAGGTCGTCGGCGGCCATAGCGGGCACGCGACGAAACAGCCGGTGCGTCGGAAACACCACCATGCCCGGATCGCTCATGCCGACGCACATCATGAGCACGAAATTGGCGGGGTGGTTGGAGTCGAGCTTCACCGTGGGCGACTCGCTCCGCGAGTCGCTTTCAACTCGCGGAGCGAGCTGTCCACATTGCCGGCCCCTAGCCGCTCTCGGTAGTTGCAGGCCGTTTCGTAGCGGTGGTGGCCGTCGGCGATGAAGACCGGCCGGCCGCCCATCGCCGCCGTGAGGGTCGAGATCACCGCCACGTCAGTCACCGGCCACATGCGGTGCACAACACCCAAGTGATCCGTCGCGTCCAGCGGCGTCTGGCCGATGATCGTTTTCTCGAGGATCGTTTGAGCGGCCGCCTCCTCGTCGGGATAGAGGCCGAAGATCGGGCTGAGGTTCGCCTTGCAGGCGGTCGTCAGCTTCAAGCGGTCTTCCTTCGGCCCCGACATGGTCTCTTCGTGCGGATAGACGTTCCCCTCGCCGAACCGCTCCAGCCGCACGCGGGCCATGAAGCCGCGCCGCGTGAACGTCTGCCCGCCGTAGGCGAACTCCTGATGGTAGACGTAGACCGCCGGGTCCGACTCGGTGAAGAGCACTCCCTGCCGCTGCCAGTCGCGGAAGAACCTGGCTGCCCGCGTGTAAGGGCTATTGCCGTCGTCGTCCCCCGGCTCAGCCCGGTTGAGAATCAGCCGCACGACATTGGCCGGGTGCTTCTTGTAAAGCCGCCGTCTGGTCGTCCGGCGAAATGACGTCGTAGGGCGGCGCAGTGACATCGCTCAGCGAGCCGACGCGACCGAGGTCGTAGCGGAGGGCGCGAAAGGCCTGGATATCGGGCATCGTGTCGTCCGTGGGGTTACGAGGGTGCAGAACGGAAGCCCATTCCGTTCTGCAAGGCGATTGCACCTCAAAACGCTCCGCTTGGCAAGGGCCACGTCCTTGCACTTCATTCCCAGGGATTCACGCACGGCACGTCCGGAAAATCGGCGAGGTTGCGCGAAGCCAGCGTCAAACCATGTGTCAAAGCGCTCGCCGCCAGCAGGCTGTCCATGACGTTCCAGCACGCGGCCGTGTTTCGATTGTTTCGCACAATAAACGCCCCATTCGCGCATCACGGTGGCGTCCACGAGCACGAGCCGGCCGGCGGCCCATTGTTCGATGTCTGCGAGCCAGGCCTCCATCTTCTGGCGGCGTTTCCCCGTGGGCAACATCTGGATGCCTTTCACGATCTCGCCCAGAGTCAGGACACTGACCGCCGCGTCGGCGTCATAGCGGGCCAGCCAGCGAACAAGCTTCGCGTCGGGAACGGGCTTGATCGGCTCGCTCAGAACGTTAGTGTCCAGCAGGAATCGCATGCGGCGTCAGCTTAGATCAACCTCGCGCACGGTCCCACGGCTTTTCTCGACTACGAAATTCCTCTCCGGACACCGCCGCAAGATATCAACCAGCTTCTCCCGTGGCCGAGGGTGGACGAGCTTGTCGTATTCCTCGGTGGACATGAGCACTGCCACGGGACGGCCGTGCTTGGTGATTACCTGTGCGCCGGAGGTGACCGTGCGCTGGACGAGCTCACTGAAGCGGTTCTTGGCCTCTTGCAGTTGCCAGACGGTGCGATTCATAAACCAAGCCTACGACGAAAAGTCTAGACTGTCTAGCCAGATTCTTTCCCCCGTAGCAGGCACGCTCCGCGTGCCGTCCTGATTCGCGCTGCATCATCGTGCAGTGTCGTTCGCTGCAAACGGGACGACGTCCAGATTCTACTAGCGACCGCAGGCGCCGCGGAGAGCGCAACAAAAAACGGTGCCGGCCATTCATCGGCCGGCGCCGTCGATAAGCGTCAATCAGTACACGTCGGCCTGACGGCTCGACGCTCGCCTAGCGGGCAGCCGCCTCCTCGGCGGCGGCCCCGAACTCCGCGTCACGATAGAGCATCACCGCTTCCGCGATGAGCTTGATCACGCCTTCGTCCACCTCGATGCGGGTGGCCTCGCCGTTGGGCACCAGCCGGCTGGAGAGGCGGATGCGGTCGCTGCCCGGCTTGATCGACTCGGCCACCTTGGCCAGCACGGGATTCAGCGGGTCTTGCTTGGCCACGTACTTGATGATCGGGGCCAGCGCCAGCACGATCTGGCCCGGCGACACCGGTTTGGACGCTGTCTCCTTGCTCTTGGCGATCAGCTCCTTGAGCGACTTGATGGGGTCGCTGCCCACCGCCAGGTACAGGCTCTTCTTGCCCGTGGCGATGACGATCTTGGGGTCGCTGCCGACGATCTTGGCGATGTTCTCCCCCTCGCCGCCCAGGTCGGGTGTGATGCGATGGAAGATCACGTCGTCGGCCTTATCGACCTCATATTCGACCTTGCCCAGCGCGTCTTCGTCTGCGGCGATCTTGATCGCCTCGCGCAGGGCCTTGTCGGCGGCGGCGCCGTCGGCCACGCCCAGGCCCACGGCAAAGGTGAACGGGCCCTCGCCCAGGGCCGTCATCCCCACGTCCAGTTGGCCGCTTTTGATCGTGCCCTCCAGCACGTCCCACAGCTTGCCGACTGCCTCCTTGACCTTGGCTTTCTGGGCTTCGTTCTCGAAATCCTCCGAACGGTCGATTTCCTTGAGGAGGGCCCGCTTCCCCTCGGCGATCGTGCCGATGAACTGAGCCGCTTCCTCGGGGGTCACCTTGCCGGTGGCCTGGCGCTGAAGACGGCATTGTCTTGCCAGAAGCCGCCGAAGGCCGAGCGAAGATCGCCCTGGGCCGCATAACGCTTGGCGGTGTCGCTGCCGGCCTTGGCCGTGGCGGCGCCTTCCATCACCAGCTTCTTGGCCGCGGCGTCTACCGACCAGCCGAGCGTAATCTTATCCAGCTCATTGATGGTTTTGATAATCGAATCGATGCTCGTCTTCACCACCTCTTCGCGGCGGGCGAAGTCTTCTTCCGATTCGTCCGCGCCCTTCCTCAGTCCCCTCTTCATGCCGGCTTGGATGCTGGCATTCACCACGAACTTGACGGCCGGCGGGATGTTCTGCATGAACACCCGCACGCCGATGTCGTATTGCTTCTCGATGCCGTCCAGCAGCTTGATCGGGTCGTCGGGCAGCTTCTCCAGCGTCGAGGCCTGGTTGCTCAGGAACAGCCAGCCGCCTTTGCTCTTCAGGTTGAGAGTCACGGGCAAGGGCGCGACAATGCGCTTGACGCCGTCGCCGGCATCCTCGGTGCCGAACGGCAGCAGCGCCAACAGGCCGTCCGCATCGCTCGCCGGCACGAAGCCCAGGAACTGCACGCCGGCGCCGTCGGTGGTCACCGCCAGGCCGATGGGCTTGGCACGGTCCAGGCCCTTGAGGCCGCCGGCGCGCTCCTTGAGGGCATCCTCGACGGTCCTTTCGATGCCTTCCCGGCCCGCCACGCCGCCGAGGTAGCCGATGTCCTTGATCAAGGCTTCCACGCTGGGCAGCGAGAGCACCAGCAGCGGCTTGTTGTCATCTTGGGCCGGCGTGCGGGCCGCGGCGACCAGCGCCAACCCCACGGCAGCCAGCGAAAGCAGGAATTTCTTCACGTGAACGTCTCCTGGAACGAAAGAAAGCCGGTGGACGGCAGAAAGCTTGTTGGAAAAGCGAGTCGGAGGGCGCTCCCTGAGCGGCCGGGGATTATACCTCCGCAAGCCTGGGAAAGTTTAGGTCAAAAAAAGGGGGCGTCACGCGTGGCGGCGGCGCCTCCGTGGCCTACTTTCCGCCCAATTTATGGCCGCTAAGACGGAAGCTCCGCACCGTCAGCCCCCCCGAGGAGGCCGTGGTGACCGTGTGCGAAGTCGGCAAGTCCCATTTTTCCAGCCGCCGCCAGCCGTCCTGGATCGCTTCGGTGCTTTGCAGCTTGCCGTCGGCGGCGTTCCAATACTGCACGGTGTACGAGCGCGGCAGGTCCTTGCCCTCGGCGTTCTTCTCATGATCCAGCACGGCAATGGTCATGTTCTGCTCTCCCATGTGCCGGTTGACCACCATGATCTGCTCGCCCTGCACGCGGTAGCTCGAGGCGAACCGGCCGCCGACGAAAGTCAGCAGCCGCCCCAGGGGGTGAGTCTCGTCGTCATCGGCGAAGTAGAGCACCGGCTTTTCGCGCCGCGGCGACACCTGCCGGTGCTGCACGATCGAGCCGAGCTGGTCTTCGACCCAGGCCTGGGCGTGCTTGTCCGCGATCTCGCTGGTGACGGCGCCGTCGGCGCCCACCCGCACCTTGCCGCGAAAACCGCTGCCATCGCAGAAGCCGGTGATTTCCGCGGCAAAGCCGGGGAACTCGCGCCACACGGCCCGCCCCTCGATCGCCTTCTGGAACATCGAAACGGCCTCATCGTCCGGCTCGGTCCGCACCAGCGGCCAGGGAAACGACAGCGTGGCGAAGCGGCGGATTTCGCCGAAGCTCTTGCCGCCTCGCACGCCGGCCTGGGGGATCGTGACGCTGGTGTAGACGCAGTAGTAGCCAGCCGCCGGCGGCTTCCACGTTGCCCGGCCGTCCTTGCCGGCCTTCGCCTTTTCGTTGGACAGGCTGTCGTCCACCGTGGTGAACTCGGCTTCCGGCACCGGCTTTCCGTCCTGCAAGACGGTGAGCGTGACGGAGTCGTTGGCGAACGTAGCCACGATCTCCAGCGGCAGCTTGTCCAGCGGCCGCATGCCCTCCAGCGACTTGGCGTCGCCCGCGACGGCCTTGGGGTAATACTCCAACAGGAACGATTTGTCCTTACGCGTCAGCACGCCGTATTCGCACTGCCCGGCGACCGACACGGCAGCACCCGAGGGGAGGAACGCCCTCAGGGAGTCGGCCTCTTTGCGGACCTCGAGCGGTTGGAACTTGCCCGGCGCCTGTTGCACCCAAAGCCGGGTGCCGGCGATGCGGTCTACGAACTTTGGATCGCCGGCCGTGGCATACTCGCTGAAGAACACGTCCACGTGCCGGCCGCCCTCCGTATGCGGCCCGATGCGAGTGAACAGGAAATGGGCCCGGGCATCAGCGATGAGCGACGCCGCAGCGACCGCGAGCGCAACAAGCATCCGTTGGCGTAGCATGGTGAAATCGACTGGGTGATGGCAAACAGTGGATACGGCGAGAAAAAGCGGTAGTGGGTCAGTTTGACCGATGTTCGAAGCCGCAAGGCTTCCTCGTGCGCCCCACGTTATACCGCATCGCCGCCCCGTGGAGGAGACGGGCGCCAAGGGGAAGAAGCCCGGCTTCTCCGAGAAGCCGGGCTTCTTGTCTGGCTTCTGGTCCTGCTACCGTTCGAGACCAGGCACGGCGGTGTACACCTTGGCGGGGTGTTTGCGGTCGTCATACGTTTCCAGCGCCGACCGAAATCAGCTCCTGCCGCATTTGCACGCCCGAGTTGAAACCGTTTCCGCTGACGGTGCCCGGCTCGAAGGGATGGAACGAAAAGATGCCGTCCGAGCCGCGGATGTGTCCGTACCAATCGCGGCCGAAGTTGAACCGATCGACGTGCTGGTTGCACGTGTTGTGGCAGCGCATGCACGAGCGGCCGCTGACTTCGACGAACCCGCCGTCGTAGTTGGCCGGCACCACGTGGAACCCGGCGCTCGTCGTGGGGGCAAAGGCCCACGCGCCGTTGCTGCCGGTGCGCCACGTCTGGTCCAGGCAGGAGGTGAACACGGTGCCGGTCAGCAGCTCGGCGATCAGCTTGTCGTCGCCGGCCGCGGGCAGCGTGTCCACGCCGGCCCATTGCGCGAAAACCCGCCGATCGGGCTGCTGGTCCGCCAGGTGCCGCCAGGGGAGCGTCTGCGGCTGTTCCAAGTGATCCAGCAGCTCGGCCAGCTTCGGCTGCCGCCGCGCCTCGGGCGCAGCTCCCGGATGCGCCGGGCGAGGTCTTCAGCGGTGGGGAACGGCCGGAACACGTCCACACCCCAGCGATCTCGCTTGCGGAACCGCAGCCGCACTTCATACGTGTAGGAATAACCATCGGGCCCGTCGATCAGCAGCACCTCCCCCACGACGGCGCCGACCGGAAAGATCCACGCGTAACTGGAGGTGGTATCGCCGGGCAGGTGGCGGGTGTACCAGGCGATGGGCCGCAGCTTGCCCCGTTCGTCGCGCGGCAAGTGGATAAAGCGAAACGACGACGCTTTGCCTGCCCGATGCGTGCCGGCCGGGGCGCCCCAGGGGAACTCGTGGTTGCCGTTGCCGTAGGGTTCGGACTCGTTGGCGGAAATGTTGTAGCTGGCCAGGTGAACGCCCTGGAGCTGGCCATCCCAAACCTGGTAGGCGCGAGGCATTTCATTGTCGGTGTACAGAATCAGCGAGGGGTCGGCGAGCACGCGCCGCAGTCCTTCGTCATCGACCGAGGGAAGCAAGCGCCGCAGGTTGCGCTCCTTGGCCTCCGACATCAGCCGGATCACCGGCGTGGCCACGCTGCGTGGCACCGTGGCTGGCCTCGTGGCTGACGCGGCCGCGCTGGTCGCCAACTGCGGCAGACGGCGGCGAACTGCGCGGACCAGCTCGGGCGCTCTGCTCGTGCCGCTCAAGCCAACGCACGGCATCGCTCATCTGCTGCCGCCCTTGCGGGTTGGTGTGGTCGCCGCGCTGGATCGCCCCGGCCAAATCAGTCAGGGTTTGACGAAACGTGCGCGGTGCCTCGGCCTCGTTCGCCAAGGACAGCCTGGCGATGCAAGGCTCCAGCGCGTCGCGCACGGCCGCAAACTGCGGCAAGTCCAGGCCCTCGTGCTCGGCGGCCAACAGGCCGCGAACTTCCCTCAGCGTCGTCAGAGCGGCGGGGGTTGCGTCCAGATTGGCCTCGAGGTCCGACCAGCGCAGGTAGCGTCTCCAGCGGCGAGCGTTGTCGTCGTCTCCGAGAAACTCCGACAAGGTGCCCAGGGCCTGACGCAAGCGCTGCCGAGCTGCGGCCAGTTGCTCCGCGGCGGGACGGCGAAACGACTCTTGAGCACCGCGAAGGCCGCGGGCAGCTCGGCCAGCTCGGGCAGCGAGAGATCGTCGAGCCAGGCTTCCAGTCGGCCGTGTACGGCGCGGAATTCCGGCAGCTCCAGGCCCGAGTGCTCCGCTGGCATACAGGGCGAGGACCTGCCGGAGCGACGCGTCCGATCGGCCCGATGGCCCAGTGCCATCTGCCGCTCGAGTTCATCGGATTGCAGATACTCGCAGCCATGCCGGCCCCTGTTGGCTCGTGCTCGAGCCACGTGTGCAGCACGTCGTGATGGCTGCTGCGCAATTCACTCAAAGCCGGCGAGGCCGCCTGGCCCACGAGGGGTTCGCTGAGCGGCCCCGCGAAATTCGCGGCAGGCAACATCACGAGCAGCGCAGCCAGCAGGGCCCGCGACCTCACCCGATATTCTGACAAACGATTCATGTGACAAGCCTCCGTGGGGAATCTCCGCCCCCGCAAGCCCCGACCACTACGACGCGATCGCGAGCGCACTGTCCAGCGGGATCGCGGACAACGCGGGCAGCGACGATTCAGAACGTGGTTAACCAGGCAAGGACGCTGTGCTCTGGTCGCGGAATGTCGACCAAGTCTGGGCGAAGAGGCGGGCACCCCGGGGGCAAGAAGGGGGGTGAAGATTCCATCCAAATCGCAAGAGGGCAAGCAGTCCGCATCTCGTCTCGCCGGCTGTCTCGCCGTGCGTCCGTTCGCACCGCCGCGCCGCCAAACGTCTTGTCCGTGCTCCTTGGGCAGGAATTCCACGCAAGAAACTGATGCGGCGGGAGCACGCTGAGGCGTTGCTCCACGCCGCGTCTTTGCTACAACAATGTTTGCTACAACCATGATTGTCGCTTAGTTACAGGCCGCCAGCGGACCGCAACCGGCGCGTAGGGCACGCACACCGCGACCGGCCGCTGGACCATGCGCTTCTCCGGGACCATCCGGCACACGGTCACCTGGACTTGCTTCTCCACCTCGTGGGGCACGCACACGGTGAATTTCCGCGTGCGCGGCTCGATCACTTTGCTTCCACTCCGTCACCGGATAGGTGCACGTCCGCACCTCGGGCACGCACACGGTGTAGCACACCTCGCGGGTCCGCTCTTCGAGATGGTATTCGCACACCTGCACCGTGCGGACTCGGTGTTCCGGGCGGCACAGGTTCACGGTGTAGGTATACGGCACCTGCTCGTGGACTACGAGCAGACGTTGACCGTCTTCACCCGCTGCTCTGGCCGGCAGAGCGTCACCCAGTAGTCGTACGGGACTTTCTCGTGAACGTACGAGCAAACGTTGACCGTCGCCACCCGCGTCTCCGGCCGGCAGAGCGTCACCCTGTAGTCGTACGGCACTTTCTCGTGGACAAACGAGCAGACGTTGACCTTCGCCACGCGCGTCTCCGGCCTGCAGACCGTCACCCTGTAGTCGTAGGGCACCGTCGAAACCTGGGGCCGCATGACCGTGTACGCCACCGGCTCGTGAACGACCTTGGGCACCCAATAGCAGGACGACCAGGTGCAGCAGGGATTGCAGGGGTTGCAGTAATTCACCGTGGCCCAGTGCCCCAGGTCGCGGCAGACGTAGTGGGTCTCCGTGGTGGGGACGTACTTGCAAACCGTGCGCTCGCCCTTCCGCTTTTCCTGGTACGGCACCATCACGGTGTAGGGGCGCTCCTCCTGCGTGACCACCTGCCGGCAGACCGTGCGCTCTGCCTGCCGCTGCTCCTGATACGGCACCATCACCGTGTAGGGACGATCCTCTTGCGTCACCACTGCCCGGCACACGGTGTGTTCGCCGTGCCGTTCCTCCTGACGGCACCATCACCGTGTAGGGCCGATCGTCTTGCGTCACCACCGGCCGGCACACCGTGTGCCACCCCTGCCGCTCTTCGCAGTAGGGAACCATGACGGTGTACGTCTGCTCGACCGCTTTCCACGTCGGCACCTGGACCGTGTAGGTCACCGTCTTGGTCGCCGGTTGGGGCACCATGACGGTGTATTCCTTGGTGTGCATCTTCACGTCCGGGACGTAACGGCACACCTGGTAGGTCTCTTCTCGCGGCTCATGGTGGTACTCGATGCATTTGACCGTCCGCGTCTCGACGAACGGTCGAGGGACGTACACGGTGGTCTCCACCCACTCGTAACAAGGGCTGTAGGTCGCGTAGCAACCTGGTCCATAACACCCGCCTCGATGCCGAGCGCCAGCAAACGCTGGCGCGACTTGAGCAGCGACCAGTGCCAATACTGCCGCCGCCACTCCGAACTCGTGGAATCTTGCGCACAGCTCCCCTCCTTTGGAAAAGTTGCCACAACCAGTATATCTGGGATGACCCAACAGCGTGCGAAATCTACGTGGAATATCCCGCAAGTCAATGGGCCGGTCCGCGGATTTGCAAAAAACTCGCCATTGTGACATTCTGGCCAAGCCTTCCCCCCAGAACCCCCATAAGACACGGATAGCTGGTTAAAAATGGTGACTGCTGTCGCGCTCCAATGGGAAGGCATGTTCTCTGCCAACGAAATCTTGCTCCGGCGCTTGACACGCAATCGACACAGGTTAACCTAACTACCTAAACAGCGTGGTCGTCATCATCTTTCCCAAAGATTGTGCGCTACAGGGCGTGCCGACGGCGGGAACGATTTGCGGCCAGAATGCTGTCTCCTTGGATTGGGGCCGCCATCCCAGGGGACCGCGTACTTTTCGATGGGCGGCTGCGTTGGGTTTGCGACTTTGTTTGACTCGCTCCTTGTAAGTGGAGGACCTGGGATGAATCGAGCGTTGATTTGTGGCATTACGATCTTTCTGGCCGTGGTCGGCTTCGCTCTGTTGAGCACCGGCACCGGCACCAGCACCGCGGAAGCCGGCCATTGCGGCGGCTGCCACGGTTGCCACGGCGGCGGCGGCTGCCACGGCGGCTGCTTCGGGCTGTTCCGTCACGGTTGCCACGGTTGCCACGGCGGTCATGGCTGCCACGGCTACTCCAGCTGCTGCGGCTGCCACGGCGGTTACGGCGGCGGCGGTTACGAAGGCGGCGGCGGCCCTCCGCCTCCCAATGGCGGTGACAAGAAGGCCCCGGTTCCCCCGGCGCCGGACGGTGGCAAGAAAGGTGACGGCAAGGCCGAGCGCGCCCCGCTGGGCTTCCGCACGGTCAGCTTCCAGCGCGAACGCGCTGCGTTTTGATGGCCGCGAGCTACGGCGTGCCCTGTGGCCGGCGCTTGCGGCAAACACACGAGCCGGGTTCGTTTGCTCGAACCCGGTTTTTTCTTGCGCCGACAGCACGTCAAGCAGTCACGGGAGCATGCCGTGGCCTCTCCAGCCGAAAAGTGTTGGTGGCAGGCTGCCGAGACGTTAAGCTTGTGGCTGGAAGCGGCGGCTGCGGAACTTTCGCCCCAGCGGGTGGTTTCATTTCGCTGGGGGCATTGCGTACCGCCCTTCCTGCTCGGAGACGCATCATGGGCTTGCTACGACACGTGACGGCGTGGATGGTCTTGGTCACGGTCGGGGCGCTGCTGCCGGCGCACGTCGCCGGTCAGGGGCGAGACCGGCGCGACGACTCGCGAAATAACTCCGAGGGCGCGCAACCGGGCCCCATTCGGCGGACAAGGTGGGCAAGGCTGGGGCGGACAAGGCTGGGGTGGTGGCGGCGGTCGCAACCGCTGGATGGACCGCGATGGCGACGGCCAGATCGAGCCGGGCGAAGTGCCAGACTTCATGCGGGAGCGGTTCGAGTCGAGCCTCCGCGACGCCGGGGTGGATCCCCGCCGCCCGGTAAGCGTCGATCGGTACGACGAGCTTACGCGACAGCGGCTCGAGCGATCCGGCTTCGGCGCGATCGGCGGCCAAGGCGGCGGGCAAGGCGGCGGACGCGACGGGGGGCGAGACGATCGCGATCGCCGTCGCGATGACCGCCGCCGCGATGAGGACCGTCAATCGGCGCAGGGCGCGGGCCAATCGGCCGCAGAGCCGCTGTTAGTGCCTGGCTTCGGCAACGAATTCGAAGAAACCCCCGTGGCCACCTTCGGCGACGCCGTGGAAAGCGCCGACGCCTGGACGCAAGACTACGACGCCAACGTGGTCCGTTCGGTGCGCGACATCGTCCAGCGCTACGACAGCAACCGAAACGGCATCCTGGAGCGATCGGAATGGAAGGCCGTCCAATGGCGCAATGACCCCAATGCATCCGACCGAAACAAAGACGGCAAGCTGACCCTTCAAGAGTTCGCCGAACGGCTGGCCACCCAGGCCCGTGACGACGAGCGAGACCGCGGCCGTCGTGGAGGTCCAGGCGGCGGGCTTGGGGCCACCTCGACGCCCAGCACGCTGGGCCAGGCAGTGGGCGCCGCCGGCACTCCCGCGCCGGCGCCTTCCGGTTTGGCATGTTCGGCGGCGGAGGCATGTGGGGTGGCGGCGGTGGGAATCGTCGCGGCGGACCCGGTGGTGGCGCACCTGGCTTCACTTGGCCAGGCGGCGGGGTGACGTCAGGTTCCGACGGCGGGGGAGACGACCTGTCGGCAATGAGTTTTGGCGAGGGTGATGGTGAAGCGGACGACTCGGCCGCGGCCACACCGTCAGAAGCTGGACGGGAAGGATTGGGCGGAGGAGGACGCAAGAGAGGCCGGGGAGGCAACAACACCGGCGGCCCTGGCCCTGCGGGCGGTGTCGGGTCCAGTAAGACCGCGACCAAGAGCTCGGCCGCCAAGCCGGCCCCGTACCGCTTTCAGACTTCCCAGGAGCTCCTTGCAAAAGATAAGGATAACGACAAGCTGGCAAGCTGGTTCGTCCAGAGGGATAAGAATGGCGACGGGCAAGTGTCCATGTTCGAGTTTGCCACGGTCTGGAGCGAAGCCGAGGTCGGGCGATTCCAAGGCTGGGACGCCAACGGCGACGGCGTGATTACGCCCGTCGAAGCCAAAGGCGGCGGCCAGAGTGCACCCCCGGCCGCCACGCCGGTGCCTAGCACGAGGACGGCCCGCGCTCAGTCGCCACCAGCCGAAGCCCAGGATTCCTCCCTCGAAACGACCGCCGATGCCGATATGCCGGCGACGGAAGCCCAGGCGGCGCCGGTGAGCACGCCAGGTAAGGCGGCCAGCGCGCCGAGCAGCGTGCCGACCAGTCTCCCCCAAGATCTGCTGGCTCAGGCGCGCAAGCGGATCGCTTCGTTAGACAAGAACGAGAACGGTATGGCGGATCGCGACGAATGGCCGACCGCCGGCCTCTTGCCGTACGCGACGATCGACGCCAACCAAGACGCCAAAGTCACGGCCGAGGAGATCGCTGCCTACCAGTTGGCGATTCGGGAAAAACTGAAGTAGGTTCGTCTACGCAGCCACTCCGCCGGCGATCCTGCCTTTGGCGATATCTCCTGGTTCCCTGACGGCCAGCAATCTGCTTTGGCCCTCCGCGGGCGGCGGCGCCTACGATGGCGGTCGCCGCTTTCCCGTTCGGCTGGTGCGATGCCGTTTATTTCCAGATGGAGATGTCGAAGCACTCTTCCCCCCCCGCCCGGACCGGCATCCCACTTGATTCTGACCATGCATCGACGAGCATTCTTGGCTGCCGCCGCAACCGCTGCGCTGGCCAAAGCCGTGCGTTCGGATGAATTGCCCAAGGATGTGCGCATCACACGGGCTGTCGGCTTCGATCTGCCCAGCCGCCGCCTGAAGGTGGCGGGCCGCAACGCCCGGCTCGACGTGCATGGCGATCGGGCCACGGACCGCATGCTCCGCCTCTACACCAACACCGGCGTCGAGGCGGTCGGCAACTGCCGGGCCGAGAAAGACGCCGTCGCCAAGCTGCTCGGCAAAGACCCCTTCGACTTCTACCGCCGAGACGACCGGCAGATGACCGGCCCGCTGGGCGTGGGCACGATGCCGCTCTGGGACCTGGTGGGCAAGCTGCTCGAAAAGCCGGCCTACGAACTGCTGGGCGGCGCGGGGCCGGAGCGCGTGCCGGTCTACGACGGCTCGATCTACTTCGCCGATCTCTTGCCGCAGTACGCCGACCGTTGGCAGGACCGCTTCCGCGAAGAGATCGACATGGGCCGCAAGCTGGGGCACCGGGCCTTCAAGATCAAGATCGGCCGCGGCCACAAGTGGATGCCGCGCGAGGAAGGCGACGCGCGCGACGTCGCCGTCGTCAAGCTGATCCGCGAGCACGCCGGCCCGGACGTTTTGATCGGCGTGGACGCCAACAACGGCTACGACCTGGCCGGCGCCAAGCGATTCCTCGAACGCTCCGGCGCGGCCGACCTGGCTTTCGTCGAAGAGCTGTTCCCCGAGACGGTCGAAGACTGCCTGGCGCTCAAGGAGTTCATGAAGGCCAACGGCTGGAAGACGCTGCTGGCCGACGGCGAGACGCAAGGTACGATTGAGGTCTTCAAGCCGTTCATCGACGCGAGGGCGATCGACGTCTTCCAGGCGGACATGAACCGCTTCGGCTTCGAAGGCATCCTCACGGAAGCCGCCTGGGCCCGGGAAAAGGACCTGCTCGTGGCCCCGCACAACTGGGGCTCGCTGATCGGCTACTACATGCAGCTGCACGTCGGCCGGGCGATCAAGAACCTCTACCGCGCCGAGCACGACCCGCTGGAAACACGCGTCCTGCGGGCCGACGGCTACGAGCGGAAGGACGGGCTAAGCAGTGTGCCCGGCGCGCCGGGCTTTGGACTCTCGATCGACGAGAAGGCCTTTGCCAGCGAGGTGAAGGTGCTCTTCGACCTCCGCTGATGGATTTTATGAAGATGTCCTCGACCGATCCGGCCACCACGCGTCGTCAATTCTTCTCGCAGGCGGCCGCGGCGGGCGGCGCCACGTCCCTATCGGCGCTGTCCCTATCGGCGCTGTCGCTGTCGGCGCTCGCGCCGAGTGTCGCGGGCCAGCCCGCTAAGGAGCCGATGGACGAGCTGCCGATTGTCGATACGCACCAGCACTTGTGGGACCTGGACAAGTTCCGTCTGCCGTGGACGAAGGACGTGGACAAGCTCAACCGCAGCTTCGTGATCGGCGATTACCACAAGGCGGCAGCCGGGCTCAACGTCGTCAAGACAGTGTACATGGAAGTGGACGTCGATCCGGGCCAGCAGGTGGCCGAGGCCGAATATGTCACCGAGCTGTGCCGCGACAAGCGCAGCGGAATGGCGGCGGCGGTCATCTCCGGCCGGCCCGGCGAGGAGGGCTTTGCCGACTACATCAAACGTTTTCGAGACAATCCCTACATCAAGGGCGTGCGGCAGGTGCTGCATGTCCCGTCCGCCAGGCCCGGGCGGTGCCTCGAAAAACCGTTCGTGGCCAGCGTTCGCTTGCTCGGCGAGCTGGGCCGGAGCTACGACCTGTGCATTCGGCCGGCCGAGCTGGAAGACGCTCGCAAGCTGGTCGAGGCCTGTCCCGACACGCGGTTCATTCTGGACCACTGCGGCAATCAAAGCCCGCAAGCGGCCGACCACAGCGCCTGGAAGCGCGAAATCGCCGCGCTGGCCAGGCGGAAGAATATCGTCTGCAAAGTGTCGGGCCTGGTGGACAAGGCGGCCGCGGATTGGAAGCCCGAGCACCTGGCCCCCATCATCAACCACGCCTTGGACGAGTTCGGCCCCGAGCGGGTGATGTTCGGCGGCGACTGGCCGGTTTGCACTCTGCGGGCGAGCCTGGCAGAGTGGGTGACGGCCCTCCGCACGATCGTCGCCGGCCGCAAGGCGGCAGAGCAACGCAAGCTCTTCCACGACAACGCGGTGGTGTTCTATGGGCTCAGGAGCGGGTAGCCACCCATTTACCGCACCGCCATGTCCTCCGCGAATGCCTTGGGGTTCAGACGCTCGCCGGTGGCTTTCACCATCAGGTCGTTCCAGCTCAGCGTCGTGCCGCGCTCGATGATCTCTTTGCGGACGAAGGCGCCCACACGCTTGTCGCCGTAGTAGCTCAGGTCGTGCGGCGAGACGCCGCCCAGCGCCTTCTTGCACATCGCGTGGTGCACCTGCGAGGCAAACAGCTCGCCCAGGGCGTAGTTGTGGTAATACACCGGGGCCACCACGATGTGAATCTTCGAGGCATAGTCCGGCATGTCGCGCTCCTCCGGCCGGCGGACCATCTGGTACTTCTCCACCAGGTCCCACCATAGCTTGTTCAGGTCTTGATCCGGCTTCTCGTACATCCCCTTCTCGAAGCGGAACATCACCTGCGCCCAGCGGGAAAAGATGAGGAGCTTGTTGCGAAGCATCCGCCGGGCGACTTCCGTGGTGGCCGACCGGGCCTTTTCCCCCTCGGGGGCGACCTTGGCCTTGTCCATCCAGCCGAGCACCTTGGTCTGCCGCTCGAACATCATGGCGATCCCCTCGGTGGTCAGCGTGTGGGCGGCGTCGCGGAGGTAGAAGGGCAGCTTCTTGGGATAGAACTCGCTGGAATAGACGGCGTGCCCCAGCTCGTGAAGCATGGTGTTCATCCACCGTTCGTCGGGGACGATATTGGCCAGCACGCGCACGTCGCCGGAGCGGTTCACGTCAATGCAGAAGGCGTGCGGGCTTTTGCCGTCCTTGGGAAACAGGTCGCTGCGATCCAGCACGCCGTCCACGGGCAGCTCGATGCTGCGGTAGAAGTCGCGCGACAGCTTGACGATGTCGCGCCCCTCGTAAAGCGAATCGAGATCGACGTCGTACACGGCCGGCGGCTCCTGGAAAAATGGGTTCTGGTAGTGCCAGGGGCGCAGCTCGGCGACTTTCAGCTTCACGCGCTGGGCGATCCGCTCGTCGATGTCGGCCTTGGCCTCGCGGAAGGCCTCGCGGGTCAGCTCGTCGATCTCGTCGAACAGCTTGACGAGCGTCTCGCCGTCGTGCTCGTCCAGCGTCAGGCTCATCTGGTGGTAATTGTCGAAGCCCAGGCGGGCGGCGATCGTGTTCCGCGTCTTGACGAGCTGCAGCAGGTCCTCCTGGATCTTGGGGCCGATGCCCTTGGAGCCTTCCCAGGCCTTGCGGAGCATGGCCGAGTCGGTCGATTCCTTGAGCACCTTGGTCAACTGGTTGTCGTTGTATTCTTTGCCGTCGATCTCGGCGCGATAGGTGTTGAAGGCCTTTTCGATCTTGTTGGCCAGCTTGGTCACCTCCTGGAGCAGGGCCGGATCGACCTGCTTGCCCAGCCGCTTGAGGTACATGAGCTTGATCTGCCGGGCGACGAGCGGATCGACCTTGGCGCCGCCTTCGATGGCCTCGCGGATTCGCTTGAGCGTGGCAAAGGCCTCGCGGTCGGCCAGGGCCAGGTCCAGCTTGTTCTGGGCCGCCTCGGAACGCTCGTAGGCTTCCTTGCTGCCGGTCGTGTTGGCCTCCCACCAGGCTCGACCCTGGGCGACCTCCAGATCGATCAGCTTCTTCTCGGCGTCGGCGATAAAATCCCTGGCCCGTGCTTCGAGCTCTCTGGCCGAGCCATCGTCGGCCGACAGCGGCAGGGCGGAAGCCATCAGGAACATGACAAACACCTCCGGGACGAAACGCAGGCAGCGTGGGAAAGGCGAGTGCGGCACGGTCGTAGCTCCGGGCAAGTGAAAGTGATCTGCTCGGGAAGGCCGTGATTATCTCCGGCGCGACGCCGCGGGGCAATCCGGGCGGTTGCTGGGCTAGCTCCGCGGTCGGCGTCGATTGGGCGTCCGCGTGCCGCTTCCCTCGCTTGCGCGCTCGGCACGTCCGCGCCAGTGCCGCGGCTCAATGCTGTCCGCACGCTGCTCGCAGGGAGCGTGGCAGCGGCATGAAATCTTCCACAATCGATCCCAGGGACATGCTTGCGGCGCGGGTTGGCGATGCTGCTCGGAGTGGAAGTGAACTCGCCGCGGCCCGCCGTCCGATTCGTTCCAAAGGTAGACCGACCGCTACCTCAACCCCCTTCGGACGGCCCCATGAATCCAGCGTTGCAAGTCGAGCACTGGCCGGCGGAGCTGCTCAAGGCGGCAGTGCTCGACGACACGGAGCTGGCCAGCGACGAAGCGCGTGCCGTGCGCCAGTTCATCGACCGCATCGGAGGCCCGGAGAATGCGCTGCTAGCAGCCAACATGCTGGTAGAGCTGGAGAACGCCTGGGACGAGGCCGCCTGGGATGACGGGCTGGCAGGCTGGTTCGATTGAGAGAGGCTCAGGAACTTTGCATTTGTCATTTTGCATTTTGCATTCGGTCAACATCAGGAACCATTGCAAAATGCAAAATGCAAAATGCAAAATGTAAATTGAAGCCGAAGCCGAGCCTGAGCCGTCACGCCTTCGGCTCCCACCCTTTCTCATACTCGCGGCCCCAAAGGGCGGCCGCTTCGCTATCGCCGGCGATCTGGTGCGTCTTGGGATCGAGCCGGATCGACCGGCCCACGCGGTGGGCGATGTTCCCCAAGTGGCATAAGAGCGTGCTCTTCACGCCTTCCTCGATGTCCGCCCGCGGGCGGCCGCCGCCGCGGATGCAGGCGATGAAGTCTTCGATGTGCTCGGCGTCGCCGCCGGCGCCGCTGACGATCTTGGCCACCTTGTCGGCCTTGTCGTAGACGATGTAGCCGTTGATCTGGTCGCTGATGGCCAGCGTGCCCTCGTCGCCGTGGAAGGTCATGCCGAAGCCGGGGTCTTGAAGCTGGCCCTTGGCGCCCCGCAGGCCGATGCCGTGGCGGTTGCAGCTCGAGTCCTTCCCAGGTGATCGTCTTGCCGCCCTCGAAGTCGAAGCTGACGATGTGCGTGTCGGGCGTCTCCTGGTCGTCGTCGAAGCGGTAGCGGCCGCCGGCCGAGGTGACGCGGATCGGGTAATCGACGCCCAGGCCCCAGCGGCAGAGGTCGAGGATGTGGACGCCGTTGTTGCCCAGCTCGCCGTTGCCCCAGTGCCAGAACCAGTGCCAGTTGTAGTGCAGGAGGTTGTCGCGGAACGGCCGTCCGCGGGGCGGGGCCTTGCCACAGGTCGTAGTCGAGCCAGCTCGGGCACCGGCGCCGCCTTGCCGCGGCCGATCGTCGGCCGCGCTGGTTGGCGTACCAGCGCCGGCGCGAAGTAGACGCGGCCGATCGCGCCCGCGCGGACGGCCTCGATCGCCTCGATGATCTTCGGCCAGCTGCGCCGCTGGTGTGCCGATCTGCACGACGCGCTTGTGCTTGCGGGCGGCGGCGACCAGCAGCTCGCCCTCGCGCGGGTTGTGGCTGCACGGCTTCTCGACGTAGACGTGCTTGCCGGCGGCGCAGGCCAGGATCGTCGCCGGGGCGTGCCAGTGGTTGGGTGCGGCGATCACCAGGGCATCGACCGCCTTGTCGTCGAGGATCTTGCGGAAGTCCTTCACGCCCTGCGGCTTTTTGGCACCCGCTTCGTCGAGGCCTTGGAGCGTCTTGCGGACTGCCCGCTCGTCCACGTCGCAGATGTAGGCGACGGCCACGTCCTTCCGGGCCGCGAAGCTGCGGGCCAAGGAGTTGCCGCGTCCATTGACCCCCATCACTCCCACCACCAGCGTATCGTTGGCCGAACGACCCTCGTCGGCCTTCGGCTCTTTGTCATCGGCCGAAGCAACCGACATCGAGGCATTGAGTGCGGCCAAGGTCGCGCCTGTAGCGGCGCCTTGCACGAACTGGCGGCGAGTGATGGTCATGGCGGTAGCCCGGGTTGCGAAGATGACTGAAGATCCACGCGGCTGCCTATCGTACCGGACCAATTGTGCGATTGACAACACGCTCGATTAACGAAGCGGACGAAACTCCCCCAGGACGAAAAACCTGGGGGCTTCTGCCGGATGCAGACGACCGTCTGAACCGCTCTACGGCTCCTTGCTGAGATCTTTTTGCGCAGGCGGCTCCTTGGTCGGCGCTGCCTTGGGCTTTTCAAGCCTCTTGGGCACTGTGTCTGACTTGCCCTCGATCTTGAACGGCGGCGAGGCTTTGCTCTTAACGGCGGGCCTGGACACCTCCGATTGGAAATAGAACTCCACGCCCATGTCCATCGCCTTGGGCACCAGCGTACAAAGGCCCGTGTAGGTGGCCTCTAACGAGAGCTGATCCACCTTGCGGCTGAAGCTGATCACCAGCGGGTCTTCCGATTTGGCCAGCTCCGTCAGCCGTTTGAGCAGCGCTTTCGTCTCGGCCGGTACGATCGTCTCCCGGCGCACCGTCGGCACGCCGTCGGGGCCGACGGCCCGCGACTCGTGCACCTCATAGACGACGGCGAACCCCAGGGCCGCCATCGTCAACGGCTTGCCGATGGCCACGAGCACCGGGCTGCCGGCTCGCTTCACCGCCTCTTGGGCCTTCTCATCAGCCAGATACCCCTGCTTCTTGACGCCCGCCGCCAGCGACTCAGCCACCAGCGCCTCGTTGGCGCCGATGACCAGCGTCGTGCCGCGCTGGCCGTAGACCAAGGCCGGCATGCCGCTGCCCAGCTCGAGCACCAGCAGCGCCTCGTCGCCGACCTTCTTCTCGGTGGGCTTGATACCGAATTCGAGTGTCGCCGCGCCGACAATCAGGGGGATGATCTCTCGAGCCAGCTTCGTCGCCCCGGCCTCGTCGGTCGCTTGCACGATGGCCACGGCGGGCGGGGCTCCGGACTTCACCAGATCGTTGAGCCGCGCGGCCGAGGGCAGGGCCACGGCCACCGCGTCGATCTTGCCCAGCACGTCGTCGCCGATCTTGAAGCCCAGCGTGCCCTCGGCGCCGGCCATCAGCCGGCTGGGAGGCGGCAGCTTGGGGGCCACGACCTTTGCCGCGGCGTCGGCCAGCTCCAGCAGCTTGGTCCAGCGCTTGCCCCCTTCGCCGTTGGAAAGGGCCGCCACGAACAGCGCATCGCGCGGAGCGAAATGCAACAGCTCCGCCTTGAGCGGCACGCTCGGGAGGAACTCCAGCGCCAGGCTCTTCTGGTCCGGATCGAGGCGGGCCAGCCAGCGGTAGCTCAGCGTGCCCTCGGACAGCGTCAGGCTGGTGGCCACGCCGGCGATGGCTTTGGGGTTCACCAGATCGCGAATCGGCACGAACAACTCCCGCATGCCCCCTGGCAGGTACTGCTCGGCCAGCTTCAGGCCCGCTGCGGGATTGCCAAAGGCGAAGAGGCCCGGCTTGTCGCCGAGCTGCTCTCGCGCCTGCCGATAAGCCCGGCCGGCGGCCAGCGACGCGTCGGTGCTCTTTCGCGTCGCCCGGCGGATCACGTCTTTCACGCGCTCCGGCGTGCCGACCAGAATGACCCCCGAAGAGAGCCTGGCCAGCGCCGGGCCGACCTCTCGCACCACGGGGGGTGCCGCTTGCTTCGTCCCACCATCGGGGTTACGGATCAGCGTGCTGCGGCGCTCGACGGGCTGGTAGAGCTGCACGCCTTCGCACTTGCCCACGGGTTCGATGCTCGTCCGCGCTTGATTGATGGTTTTTCCGTCCGAGGAATAGTAGCCCGAACCCATGCCGCCCGCCACAGCCATGCGAAAGCCGATGCCCGGCAGATTGCTGTCGCCCGGCAAGACGAAGCCCACGAAATCTGGCATCTCCTGCTTCTCGTCGATGCCCATGACGGCCACGGCGACGCCTTCGATGCGGCCGATCTCGGCGGCCAGCTCCGGCGCCGTGAATACGCCGAGCATGCCGGCGGCGATCTGCAGGTCATCGGGACCAAAGCGGAAGGCGTCGGTGGGGTGCTTCTCGCGCAGCTTGGCCAGCACTTCGGCGGCACCGCGGAGCATCGCTCCTTCGGTGAGGCTGACGACTTCCTTGATGATCTGCCCCGGCTGCCGCAGCTCGACGTAGCCCAGCACGTCTTCGGGTAACACATCCGCGGGATGCTTGACTTCTTGAGCCGCGGCCGGCGCACCGCTTGCCAGCGCCAGGAAGATAAACCAGGGTCGGGGGAGCATGGTGGGAACCTCCTCAAGTGAAGCTGATCGCAGAAATGTTCGTCCAGGCCGAGAACGCCTTGCCGAGAAGTGGCCAGTATACTGCCGGGACCAGACCACCGAAAGCAGCCGACTGCTTGTGCGGGCCGGGTTTTTGGCCGATGATGCTCCCGCCCCATGAGGCCGTCGAAAACGCTGGGCCGGCAAGGGCGGTGGGCCGGCCGCGGAACTCGCTCCTGCCGCGAGCGTCTAAACGGCGCAGCAGCCTGGGTTGCGCCTCTGGGCAGCCCTCGCCAGGCAACTCGAGCTCAACACGCCATCCAAGGGAGATGCCACATGATCGGTCGCGCTACGCTGGTCGCCGTGGGGATCGTGGTCGCGGCGGCCCCGGTCTTCGCTCAAAAGAAGAAGCCCATCAGGCCGGTGAAGAGGCCCCTCCAAGCACAAAGCGTGCAACAGGCGATCGCCCAAAACGACCTGGCGCGGCTCAAGCAGCTGCTGGACGACCAGCCCGAGCTGCTCAACGCGCGCGACGCCGGCCAGGGATATGGCCCGATCCACTGGGCGGCATCGTACAACCGTCCCGAAATGGTCAAGTACCTGATCACGAAGGGCGCCGATATCGACGCCAAGGCCTCCTACGGCTATACGGCGCTGCACTTCGCGGCCATGAATCGCAATCGGGAGATGATCAAGGCCTTGCTGGATAAGAAGGCCAACGTCAACGTGCAGGACCAGTCGGGCTACACGCCGCTGATGCACGCCATGCAGTACGGCGGCGACGCCGGCGGCATGGAGCTGCTGCTGGAGACCGATTTTGACGTCAAGCTGGTCAGCACGAACAAGCAGACGCCGCTCCATCTGGCCTGCCAGTACGGCTACGAAAAGGCCGCGCTCAAGCTGATCGAGAAGGGGGCCGATCTCAACGCCAAGGACAACGGCCAAGGCACGCCGCTGTTTTATGCGGCGCAGCGAAACCAGGTGGCCGTGGTCAAGGCCCTGCTGGACAAGAAGGCCGACGTGAAGGCCCCGAACGTCTTATGGTCAAAGCCCGCTGCACCCGGCAGCGGCCAACGGTGCGACGGAGCTGATCGACCCGCTCGTGAAGGCTGGATCGGACGTCAATCTCCGCGACAACGGCGGCAACACGCCGCTGATCTATGCTTCCCAGAACGGCCGCGTGGAAACGATCGAGGCACTGCTGAAGCACAACGCCAACATCAACGGCCCCAATCAGGCCAAGTACACCCCGCTGCACATGGCCGCAACCGGCGGGCACGCGGCGGCCGTCAAGAAGCTGCTGGCCAAGGGGGCCGAGGTCGGCGCGGCGGGCACCGACGGCAATCTGCCCATCCATCTGGCCTCGCAAAACGGCAGCCAGGCAACGATCGCCGCGCTGCTCAAGGAAGGGGCCGACGCCAACGTCAAGAACAAGCAGGGGCAGACGCCGCTCCAAATGGCGGTCAAAGGAGACAAGCGGGCCGCCGTGGATGAGCTGATGCCGGTCTCCAAAGACATCAGCGTCAACCCGACCACGGGCGAGACGCTCTTCCACTGGTCGGCCCGCAACGGGCTGGACAAGTCGATCGCCGCGCTGCTCAAGCGCGCCGATGCCAAGCCGCATGCGGCCGATAAGCAGGGTCACACGGCCCTCTTCCTGGCCTGCGAGGCCGGGCACGCCAAAGTCGCCAAACAGCTCCTGGAGAGGGAGCCCGACCTCTCTCAGCGGTTCGACGGCAAGGAAACGATCCTGCACGTGGCGGCCTGGAACGGGCATTCGGCGGTGGTCGATCAACTACTGGCCGCCAAAGCCGACGTGGCGGCCATCGATGAGAGCGGCTACACGCCGCTGCACATGGCCGCCTGGAACGGCCACTCCGGCGTAGCCCGCGCGCTGCTGGCGGCCGGGGCCAAAGCGACCTCCGGCAGCGGCCATTACACGCCGTTACACGCCGCGGCCTGGAACGGCCATCCCGCCGTCGCGAAGATGTTGTTGGAGCACAAAGCCGACCTGGAGGCCAAGGACGAAGACGGCTACACGCCGCTGCACAAGGCGGCCTGGAAGGGGCACCTCGAAGTGGTGAAAGTGCTCATCGACGCTGGCGCCGACGTGAATGCCAAGGACATCGACGGTTACACGCCCCTCACCAAGGCCAAGAGCGCCAAGAAGCAGGAGGTAGCGGCGTTCCTGGCGGCCAACGGGGCGAAGTAAACCGAACATCGAACATCCAACGTCGAACATCCAACATTGAACCTCCAACATCGAACCAATCGACGTGGCAGTTCAACGTTGGTGGGACGTCGTTTCTCGCGCGCTGGCCGTACGTGGTCGCGCTGCTGTCGCTCATTGCGGTTTCCGGCGCCCTCGTGTCTCGAGGGGACGAGAAGTTCCCGCCGGAGCTGGTCCGTTTTCGCCCCCACGACAAGAACCCGGTCTTCAAGGCCGCCTGGGGCGGGGCACTGGGATGCCCGTATCCGCGAGCGGGGCTGGATTCTCCGCGACGGCGACCGATGGCAGCTCTGGTACACCGGCTACCAGGACAAGCCGGGCGCGCCGATGATGCTCGGCTACGCCACGAGCCGCGACGGCCTGACCTGGACGAGACACGAGGACAATCCCATCTACAGGGAGCACTACGTCGAGGACATGATGGTCGTCCGCCACGAGGGCACCTACTACATGTTCGCCGAAGGGCAGGGCGACCTGGCGCAGCTCCTCACCTCTGCCGACGGCATCCGCTGGAAGCGCGAAGGACAACTCGACATCCGCCGTACCGACGGCCGGCGGATCGAGAAGGGCCCTTACGGCACGCCGACCGCCTGGCTCGAAGGCGGCGTCTGGCACGTCTTCTACGAGCGCGGCGACAAGGCCGTTTGGCTGGCCAAGAGCCGGGACCTGAAGACGTGGACCAACGCCTCCGATGAGCCGGTGCTGCGGCCCGGGCCGGGTAGCTATGACAAGGGGATGATCGCGCTGAATCAGATCATCCGGCACGGCGGCCGGTACTACGCCTACTACCACGGCACCGGCGACACCGCTAAGCCGCGGCGCTGGACGACGAACGTGGCCACCTCGACCGATCTGGTGCACTGGGAGAAATACGCCGATAACCCGCTCTTGCCGCGAGAAGCCAACAAGTCCAGCGGCATTCTCGTCCACGACGGCAAGCAGTTCCGGCTGTACACGATGCACGATGAGGTGCACGTGCATTGGGCTGCGGGGAAGTAGAGACCCTCACCTCAGGCGTATTTGCCGCGAAAAGTCCGCCCGTTCACCGTTGGCCCTCGCCACTTCCGTCACGCGGGCTTGCTGCTGCGCCATCTCGTACGGCAGGCCGGTGTCTAGGAGGCCCAGGTCGTATGCCAGCCGGTCGGCCCTCCCGGCCAGCAGCAGCCGGACGCCCACCGGCACGAGCGATGGCGAGAGATTGTTGACGTGCTCGGCGAGGTTCGACGTGCAGTTGTTGGTGAGCGTGTGATAGAACTCCGGCTCGTCCTTGAGCTTGTTGACCCGGGCGAACACGTCGCGGAACAGCGCCTTGGCCTGCTCCGGCGTGGCCTTCGTCCCATAGAGATAGACTTCGTCCTCGCGGTAATTGGAGCGCAGGGCCACCAGATCGCGCTCGTCCCCCACCACGTACATCAGCTCGTACTCGCCGAGCAGGCCCTTGAGGGCACTGTACGACTCGCCGACCTCCTTGCGGATCTCGACGGACACGGCGAGGTACTCATCCCCTTCGAAGCCGAAGCTGAGCATCGTGTGGGCCAGCGAGGGCAGCCAGGCGAACGGCACCACGATGAAGTCCACGGTCCGCAGCTTCTCCAGGTCGAACGCCTTGTCGTAGTGCCGCGTGGCATACTGGTCTTTCGACAGGTAGACGTTGTGGCGGATGTTTCGGACGGTGACGATCTGGCCGTCGAACTGGGCCGACGGCAGCGTGCCCTGGTCCGGCTCCCACTGGCGGACGTTCGAGGGCAGCGCGTGCGATAGATCGAGCGGCTCGTTGGCCAGCCTCACGGGGTCGAGCGTCGCCTCGGCCAGCTTCGCGGGGGCGAAGGAAGAGCAGCCCGCCGCGGCACACCATGCGGCACACCCTGCGGCGCAAAGAGCCAGAGTGCTCGCCCGCAGCGACGATTGGCGGCGCGGCGGCAAGACCGACGTGCGAGTTGGGGGGGTGACGCCGATTGTCATACCAGCAATGCGCACCGGTAGGGCGGATGGACGACCGCGATTTTGGCGTTTGGCTGGTAAAGTAAAGGCCGCGACGGAGCAAGATCAGTTGGCTCCTGACAGAAAACCCGGGCCGTCCTAAAATCGAAGCGGCTGTCATCCTGGCCGGCGCCTTCACGTCCACTACTCGCGAACGGAATGAAGTTCCGTTCTACGCCATGCACGCGATTGCGATCTTCCTTGGCGCGTATCTGGTCTTCGCGGTGCAGCCACTGCTGGGCAAAGTGCTGCTGCCGTCGTTCGGCGGGTCGGCGACCGTATGGACGGCTTGCCTGATGTTCTTTCAGGTCGGCCTCCTGGCCGGGTACGCCTACGCCTACGGCATCTGCCGATGGTTGCCGCCGCGATGGCAGGCCCTCTTGCACGTGGCGATGCTGGCGGCCTCGTTGGCGCTGTTGCCGGCGGTGCCGAGCGCGGAAGCGTGGAAGCCGCAGGTCACGGTCTGGCCCACGGGCTGGATCGTGCTGCTGCTGGCGGTGAACATCGGCTTGCCGTTCGTGCTGCTTTCGGCCACCACGCCGCTCGTCGCGCGCTGGTTCAGCGGCACGCGGCCGCGCGGCTCGCCGTATCGGCTCTATGCCCTGTCGAACGCCGGCTCGCTGTTGGCACTCCTGGCCTATCCATTTCTCATCGAGCCGCTCTGGAACGTGCGCGCTCAAGGGCTGGCCTGGTCGTGGGGCTACGGGCTGTTTGCCCTGTGCGCGGCGTGCTGCGCCTCAGCAGGTGCCGCCAGCCGAGCGGCGCCGCCGATCCTAGTGACAACGGCAGGCCGCAGAGCGCGATCGAGGCAATCCCCGCTGGAGACTCTTCGCTGCCGAGCGTCCGGCTCGGCTCGTCGGATCTGCCCCGGCGAGACCTGCCCGGCCGCGGCGAGATTCTTCTTTGGCTTGCGCTGGCTTGCTGCGGCTCGGTGATGCTGGTGGCCACCACCAACCAGCTTTGCCAGGAAGTGGCCGTCGTGCCGCTCTTATGGGTCCTGCCACTGGTGGTCTATCTGGGCACGTTCATCGTCACGTTCAGCGGCCAGGGTGGATACCGCCGCGGCCCTTGGACGATTCTGCTTGCCCTCCTGATGCTGCCCACGTGCGCCCTGCTTTATGCCGGGCCGCGGACGCCATTTTGGCTGCAGATCGCCGGCTACACGCTGACCCTGCTGGCCGTCGGCATGTGCTGCCACGGCGAGCTGGCGCGGGCACAGCCGCCCGCGCGTCATTCCACGCTCTACTACCTGTGCCTCGCGGCCGGCGGGGCGATTGGCGGTGTGCTGGTGACCCTGGTCGCGCCGCTCGTCTTCCAGGGGTATTGGGAGTATCACCTTGGCCTGCTGGCGGCCTGCGTGCTGGTTGCCATCGCGGCCCATCGGCACGGCGGCTGGGATTTCCGCCGGCAGCCGGCCCTGCGGCAGGCGGTCGGCGTCGGGCTGGTGACGCTCGTCGTCGTCCTGGCGGGCGAGATGTACTACGGCCAGCTCAACGCCACGCACGCGGTGCGCAACTTCTACGGCGTGCTACGGATCGTCGAAGGGAGCGACGCCGTCGGCCCTTACCGCCGCATGGTACACGGCCGCATCGACCACGGCCGGCAATACCTCGGCGACGAGCAGCGCCGCTGGCCCACGCTCTACTTCGGCCGCGGCAGCGGCATCGACCTGGCGATGCGCCTCCACCGCGCCGCACCGGCCGTCATCCTGAGCGCAGCGAAGAATCTCGCGCGGTGTCACCCAAGGCCGTTGGCTCCGCTCAGAGTGAGAACGACACTCGGAGCGACAACCACGCGCTTCATGTCGCCGTCATCGGCCTGGGCACGGGCACGATCGCCGCCCACGCCCAGAGGGGCGACGTCATCCGCTATTATGAAATCAATCCCGCCGTCGTGGACTTGTGCCGGCGGCACTTCACCTTCCTCGAAGACGCCGAGAGCGTCGGGGCGAAGGTCCAGATCGTGCTGGGCGACGCGCGGCTTAGCCTGAAGCAAGAGCTGCAAGAGAAGGGCTCACGGCGATTCGACGTGCTGGCGGTGGACGCGTTTCGCAACGATGCCATCCCCATCCATCTGCTCACTGCGGAGTGTGCCGAACTGTATTTTCGCCACCTCAAGCCCGAGGGGCTGCTCGCGCTGCACCTTTCGAACAACGTGCTGGATCTGACGCCCGTCGCCCGGGGGATCGCGCAGCACCTGGGGCGCAGGGCGATTCGCGTCTTGGGCGGCGACGACCCGGCGCACGGAGCACGGGGCGGGGTGTGGGTCCTCATCACCGACAACGAGGAGTTTCTAGCCGCCGTGGCCGGGGAAGCAAGCGACTGGACCGAGGGCGACCCGCCGCCGCTGGTTTGGACCGACGACTTTGCCGCGGTGCTGCAAGTACTGAAATAGAGGACAACCACGAATAGTACGAATAACACGAATAGAAAACGCGAGTGCTGCCTTCTTCATCTGTGCTCTTCGTACTACAAACTCGAATTCGTCGCGCCGCGCGAAGACCTTTGAACAGAGAACGGAGGCAACAGAGAGTCGTCCGATGCGCCACGAGGCTCTCTGTTTCCTCCGTTCCCTCCTGTTCAAACAAGAAGTTCGCGGGCAACGACCTGGACCGTCGAATTGAGCTTCAAAAAGGCAGTTGAACAGAAGGAAACGAAGGCAACGAAGGAAGAGACTGGCCACGCATTCTGCGTTTGCTTCGTTGCCTTCTGTTTCATTGCTTCGTTGCGGCTACGCCGCGCTGTGCTATTCATGGTTCTTTCTCATGCCCCTCCCGAAATGTTTGGGACGAGTGCTTCGCGGGCCAGACCGCTGCCGAGACTGGCGGCGGGGAGGGGCACAGGCGACATTCCCCCGCTCGCCTTGGCCGCTAGAATTGTAGTGGCCAGGCCGGACCACTTGCGGGGGAATCGCGACATGCCGATCTATCATCGTCTCGGCGAGGTGCCGCGAAAGCGGCATACCGTGTTTCGCCAGCCCAGCGGCGAGCTCTACAGCGAGCACCTGATGGGCAGCTTGGGATTCTCCGGGCCCGCCTCGCTGCTCTATCACATCCACAAGCCCACCGGCGTGGTGCAAACGCGCGTGCTGACGCAGGTGCGGCTCGAGGCCGATCCCGATCCGCGGCTGCGGATGCGACACTTTCACCTGGCCGAGCTGCCGGCGGCCAAGAGTCCCACGTTGGACCGCGCTGCGGCGCTGTTCAACGGCGACGTGGTGCTGTGGATGGTCCACGTTGAAGCGGCGGCAACAAAGGCCGCTCAAGGCGGCCCTCTTCACGAGGGCGAGGGGGAACGGCCGGACGAGCACTTTTACCGCAACGGCCAGGCCGACGAGATCGTCTACGTCAGCGACGGCGGCGGTGCGCTGGAGAGCGAGTTCGGCGAGCTGACCTTTCGCCGGGGCGACTACGTGGTCATCCCTCGCGGCATCATGCACCGCTATCGCGTGAGCGAGTTTCCGCTGCGGCTGCTGGTGGTCGAAAGCCGAGGCCAGGTCGCGCCGCCTCGCCGCTATTTGAGCGATCGCGGGCAGTTCCTCGAGCACAGCCCGTATTGCGAGCGCGATATCCGCGGGCCCGAGAAGCTAGCGACCTACGACGCCCAGGGAGAGTTTCGGCTGGTGGTCAAACAGCGCGACGTGCTGACGGAGGTGACGCTCGATCACCATCCGCTGGATGTGGTCGGCTGGGACGGCTACTACTATCCCTGGGCGCTGTCGATCCACGACTTCGAGCCGATCACCGGCCGGCTGCACCAGCCGCCGCCGGTGCACCAGACGTTCCAGGCCGAAGGCTACGTGCTGTGCTCGTTCGTGCCGCGGCTATTCGACTATCACCCGCAGGCGGTGCCGGCCCCCTATAACCACTCCAACGTCATGTCCGACGAGGTGATCTACTACGCCAACGACGAGTTCATGAGCCGCAAGGGCATCGGCTACGGCTCGCTGACCGTACACCCCGGCGGCCTGCCACACGGTCCGCACCCGGGGCGGGCCGAGGCCTCGATCGGCAAGAAAGAGACCAAAGAGCTGGCGGTGATGCTCGACACGTTCCGCCCGCTGCAAGTAGCCCGCGGCGTGCTGGGGCTGGAGGACGTGGATTACGGACAATCGTGGCTGGGCGAAGGGAAGTGACGTTTGCAGCCGTCGCGGTTGATGCTGCCAGTGGCAGCGTGACGGCTCGCTCGGTCGGACGCCATCGAACCACTCGGATTGAGTGTGCCGCCTCCGGCAGCCGATACCTGGAGGGATGGTCTTTGCCTTGAGCTCCAGGAGCCCCGCCGTGTTCGACGAACTCTTCTTCGACCTGGACGACGTCAGCGACCACCTGGCGGACATCGATCCGCGGGAGGTCGAACGCGTGGTCGCCGTGCTGGACGATCTGATCCGCGCGGTCGAGAATCACTCGATCAAGGTCTATCTGCACGCCGTGTGCGAGGACATCGGCAAGCTGGCGGCCGCCGACGACGAGGCCTCCTGGGCAGACGCGGCGTAAAGTCAGGGCGCCGCTTTCCCGGGCGCCGCGCGAGCAGCCGCTTTGGGCGCGGCGGCGGGCGCCTCGCCTGTCGGCGTGACGCCGGTGTCCACCAGCAGGTAGCCCGACCAGAAGAACGGATGGCTGCCGTTCATCGCGCCGCCCCCCTCGCCCAGGGCAACGCGCGGCTCCTGGTCCGGCGCCAGGGGGGCCTCTTTGCACAAGAGTACGCTCCGCTGCCAGGCCTGGGCGGCGCTGGATTGCGGCAACTCCTGGGCGAACTCCCGCACCAGGTCGAAGCTCGTCTTGCCGCCGGTCCGCCAGCGGCTGAGAAGGATCGTCCGCGAGCCCCCGGCCATCAGCCCGCAGGTGGAAAGAAACACGTCCATGCCGGCGGGGTGCTTTTCCTTTTCGCTCAGGGCGTGCTCGGCCGCCGTGTGGAAGCCGGGCAGGATGACCTGCGATGGTCTGCCCCACGGCAGACTCATCCAGCCGTCCGAGCCGGCCGGCCCCAGCCGTTCGCCCAACGGCGACGAGAGAGCGGCCGACCCGGTCGTCTTGCTCTTGATCGGCCGCAACGTCAGAGGCCCGACCGACGTATCGATGTCATCCAGCACCAGCAGCCGATCGAAGAGCGTCGAATATACGGACCAGGGTGCCGGGGGAACTCCCGGCAGCGGCACCGCGGTGGGCACTACGCGGCGCAGGTCGTCGAAGCCGGCCTGGGCACGTGCCGCTTCCTTGATCCCGGGCATGAGTTGCCCGACCGAAACGGCCAGGTTGCCGCCCGTCTGGTGGCCCTGCCTGCCGGGCACGGCCAGCGACATGGTTCGCGCGTACCGGATGCGATATTTGTTGATCAGCGGCTGGCGCTTGCCCGCGGCGTCGGCAACCTGGAGCGCCTCGAACGGCAGATACCACAAGACCGAGTCGGGGACGATGACCAGCTCTTCGATGCCGGCGGCGAGCGTGCCGGCGGTGCCGCTCGGGCTCGCCGTGAACAGTTGCTCGAAGATCTCGGCGGCCGGCGCCTGCCAGTCGGTCTTTTGCAATTCGGCAAGCGGCACTTGGCGGTCGCGGCCGAACTGCCCCAGCTCGCGGAGCAGCTTGCGCGTGGCCTGGTTGAAACCGCCAGGCGGCTGGGCCAGCGTCCAGAAGGGATAGTCGGCTCCAGCGCCGGTCAACAGAAAGGCATAGAGCTCGGCGGGAGTTTTTCCGGCGGGCGACGTAGCAAAGAAGACGAGCAGCGAACACCCTTTGGCCAGCGATCCTTGAACCTGCTTGACCGAGCGCTTTGGCGGGAACAAAAGCGGCGCGTACACGCGGTCTACGGCCATCTGCCGCAGCAGGACTTCCTGCTGGCCGCTGAGCCGGGCGATCTCCGTGAGCTTCGTCCGCTGGACCTCGGCGGCTGCGCGGTCCTTGGCATCGATCACCAGCGGCATCGCCTGCAATTGCGTCTGGAGCTGGTCCACCTGCTGGGCCAGGGCGCCGTAATCCTTGTATTGCGCGAGCAGCTCGCCCCGTTGCTTCGCTGCATCGCCGTCGAGCTGATCACGAGGCGTCTCCAGCAGCCATCGCAGCGAGAGCAGCCGGCCACCGAGCTCCAGGGCCGTGCAGAAGCGGTGCCGCCGGATGTGTTCGGAGACCTCCAGCCCCGCCACGCCGCCGCCGCGATTGCTTCGCAGCGCCTGGCGGAACCAGCGTTCCATCGCCGGACCGTGGGGCGCCGTCAGCACCGACAACGACTCCAGCGGCTCCACTTGCCAGTCGCGCGGCGTCGGCTCGCGAAACACGGCCTCGTAGACCTTGAGCAAATCGACCGGGGCCAGCGCGGCAAACCACGGGACCAGGCTGGTGGGGCCCGGCTCGAGCAGTCCGACGTGCCCCAGCCGCGTTGAACCGCCGCGCTTGATCTGGAAGTCCAACGCCCGGCCGATTGCCGCGTCGCCCGCGCCGACGTTGCCCTGCTGATAACGGACGAGCGCTTCGAGCTGATGAAAGCGGGCCCCGATGCGGGCAGCGCCTAGCTCGCCGCGGCCCGCGGAGAGGACCTGCCGGGCCTGCTTGAGCAGCCCGTCAGCTTGCGTCGTCTGCCGCGCCTCGCCGGCTGGGTGTCGCAGGCCGGCGTAGCCCTCGGCCGCGTCCAGCAGCAGTGAAGCGTGCAAGTGAGTCAGCTTGGGGCGGCGCTGCGCCGCCCACTCGGCCATCGGCTCGGCCAGGCTGAAGGGCTCCTTGGGACTGCCCAGCCGGTAGGCGATGCCGCCGTAACGGAAGGCCTCTTCGATCAGGTCCGGCACGCCCAGCCAACCGGGGGCGTTCTCTTCGAAGAACGGGATCGCGGCATGGGCTGCCAGCTCGAAATACTCGCCAGCCTGCTTCAAGTCCTCCGGCTTGTCCTTCCGCAATGCCACGTGGCCCAACTCCAGCAGGGCCATCGCGGTCAGCGGATGCTCGAATTCGCGATAGGCCAACAGGCCGCTTTTCAGCGAGGCCTCGGCCTGGCCGTCGCGTCCGGCCGCTGCGCTGGGCCACGCCCGCCAGCATATCCGTCAGCGACCGCGACCAGTGATCGGCCTGGCCGGGGTTGCTCGCCAGGCGTCGGCCGACGTCCTTGAGCAGCGGATCTTCCGCGGCCAGCGGGCCCAGCAGCTCGCCGTAGCGTCGCAGGGCGATGGCCAGCGTCCTCACGACCTCGTGCACGTCCAGCAGCTTGATGTGCCGCGTATCGACGGTGGTCCGCCCGATGTTGTAGTAGGAGCCCTGGACGAACGGCTCGCTCTTGGGGAACTCGGCCAGCTTGCCGACTCGCTTCTCGGGAAAGCCCGGCACGCGCGGCACGGTGGCTGGCGCCCGCAGCGCACCGGCGTTCCAAGTCATCCGTGTCAGGAAGGCGTCATAGGCCAAATACCAGCGGAAGGCCTCTCGATAGGCCTTGATCGCATCGCCGTGATTGCCTAACTGGTAGGAGCATTCGCCGATCATCGCGTAGGCCGGGATCGAATCGACCCAGCGGCCGTTGCTCCCGCGCAGCGCCGAACTCAGCGACTTCTCGAAGGCCTTGCGGGCCTCGACGAACCGGCCTTCCAGATAGGGAAGATAGGCCACGTAGTAGTCGTCGCCGGGCAAACTGTCGCGTCCGCCCACGGGGAGCGGAATGCCTATGCCGGGGGGCATTTTGCCGGTGGGCGTTTTGCCGGTTGCTGGCGCCTTGCCCGTTGTCGGCGCCTTGCCCGTCGTGGGCGCCTTGCCCGCCGGCGACTTGATCTGCGCGCCCGCCTCCACGGCCAGCGCCGCCACAAGTAGGGTGGGCACGGCCCACCATTTAGCGCATGCCACTGGGTCCAGACTCGCCCGACATGACATGGCCCTCAAAAGAAGTTGCCAGCACATGACGATCCTCTCCGTTCCAAAGGACGTACTGTGGCTTAATCGCTCGCCTCATCCCAATCCTCTCCCCACGGGGGAGAGGGAGTTATGCATCCGGCACTAGCGAAAATTCGCTGCGCGAACGGCAGCCGGCTTGGGCACCGGAGCGGCCCCGTCGCTGGGGGGCGCGAGGCCCGTGTCCACCAGCAAGTAGCCCGACCAGAAGAACGGGTGGCTGCCATTCATCGCCCCCGCCCCGGTCCCCAGCGACACGCGCGGCTCCTGGTCTGGCGCCAAGGGGGCCTCTTTGCACAACAATACGCTCCGCTGCCAGGCGTGGGCAGCCGTGGTTTGCGGCAGCTCCTGGGCAAACTCCCGCACCAGATCGAAGCTCGTCTTCCCGCCGGTTCGCCAACGGCTGAGCAGCACTGTCCGAGATCCGGCAGCCATCAGGCCGCAAGTCGAAAGAAACACGTCCATACCGGCAGGGTTCTTCTCCTTGTCGCTCAGGCCGTGCTCGGCGGCCGTGTGAAAGCCCGGCAGGATCACCTGATCGGGTCCGCCCCAGGGCAATTCGAGCCAACTACCCAGCGGCGAGGCGGTGCCCTCGGGCTTGAGCCGGGGCCTGATCGGCCGCCAGCCCAGCGGACCGGCCGACGTGTCGATATCGTCCAGCACCAGCAGCCGGTCGAACAGCGTGCCGTACACCGCCGACCGCTCGGGCAGCGGGGAGGGCAGCGCCACCGCGGAGGGAACCACGCGCTGCAGCTCGTCGAACGCCGCCTTGGCGCGCTCGTCTTCCCCCTTGCGCGGCATTAGCTGGCCGACTGATACGGCCAGGTTGCCGCCGATTCGGCGGCCCACCGTGGAGGGCACGGCCAGCGACATGGTCGGGGCGTAGCGGATGCGATACTTGCTGATCAGCGATTGCATCTTCTGCCCGCTCGCCGAAACCTGCAGCGCCTCGAAGGGCAGGTACCACAACACCGAGTCGGGCACGATCACCAGCTCCTCGATCTCGGGCGGGATCGCCGAGGAGGCCCCGCTGGAGGCGGCGGCGGTGAAGATATGCTTGTAGATGTCGGCCGCCTTCGTCTGCCAGGCCGTGCTTTGCAATTGGGCCTGGCGCAGCTCGCCATCGCGGGCGAAGTGCCCCATGTCGCGCAGCAGCTTCTGGGTTGCCTCGCTAAAGGCGGTTACGCCCTGCGCAACCATCCAAGAGGGATACTTGCCTTTGTCCTCCTCCTTGTCCTTATCGCTGGTCAGCAGGAACACAAAGAACCGGCTGGGGCTTTCGGCCGTCGCCGTGGTGGCGAAGAAGACGAGCATCGCTTGCCCCTTGGCGAGCGATGCCCTGACCTCCTTGGTGGACCGCTTGGGCGGAAACATCACCGGCGCGTAGACGCGGTCCACGCCGATCTGCCGCAGCAGGGATTCTTGCACTGCGCTCAGCCGGGCAATCTCGCCCAGCTTCCGGCTCTGTTCGTCCGCGGCGGCCCGGTTTGCCTTGGGATCCACTACCAGGGGCACCCGCCGCAGCTCGGCCTTGAGCTCGAGCACCTGCTTGGCCATCTTGTCGTAGTCGGGATAGTCTCTGAGCAGGTCGGCACGCTCCTTGGCCGCGGCCTGGTCCAGCACCTCGGCAGGCGACTCCAGCAGCCACCGCAGCGAGAGGACGCGCCCGCCCAGATCCAACGCGCTGCCCAGGCGGTGGCGCCGCACCAGGTCGGCGATCTCCACCGCCGATGCGCCGGCCGCCCGGTTCGACTGCAAGACGGCCTCGAACCAGCGCTCCATCGGCAAGCCGCGCAGACCCGCGCTCATCAGCACGCTGAGGGCTTCCAGCGGCTGCAGTTTCCAATCGGTAGGCTCGGGATTGCGCAAGACTCTTGCGTACAGGTCGAGCCGGTCCTGGTTGGTGAGCCCCGTCGGCGGCTTGACGGCCAGTTCGTCAGCCAGCTTGATGTGATAGAGCCATAGCGAGCCGCGACGCTGGAAGTCCATCGCATTCGCCAGGGCCGCGTCCCCCTCGGCGACGCGGTTGGGTCCTTGCTGGTAGCGGACCAGCGCTTCGAGCTGGTGCAGCCGGGCCCCGAGGCGCGACTTGCCCGCGTCGGAGCGGAGCTTGCCGAAGATCAATTGTCGGGCGATCTTGAGGTGGCCGTCGGCTGACGCCGTATTGCGCAGACCCGCATCGCTTTCCGCCAGGTTCAAGAGCAGCGAAACCTGCAACGCGGGGCAGCCCTTCTGACGCGCCCAATCGGCGGCCGGCCGGGCCAGCATGAATGGCTTGTCGTCGCCAGCCAGGCGGCGGGCGATGCAGCAGCAGCGGAAGGCCTCTTCGAGCAGGTCGGGCGTGCCCTGGCGGCAGGGCGAGTTGCGGTCGGAAAAGTGCATGGCCGCATAGGTGGCCTTCTCGAACTCGGCCCCCGCCACGTCGTATTGGCCCTCCGCCAGGGCGAGGTGGCCCAATTCCAGCAGCACCATCGCCGTCAGCGGATGCTCGTACTCGCCGGCCGCCAGGCGGCCGCGCCGCAAAAACCCCTCGGCGCCCCCCCGGCCGGCAGCGCGGGCGGCGACGCCTTGCAGCACGTCCACCAGGCACTGCGACCAATGGCCCGCCTTCGTCGCGGGGCCCGCCAGGCGCGTGATCACGTCGCCCAGCAGCCGGTCGTGCTTCGCCGTCGGGCCTTTGATCTCACCGTAGCGGCGGATGGCGATGGCCAACGTGCGGATGATCTCCTGGACGTTGACGAACTTGATCGTGCGCGTATCGATGACGACCTTGCCGGCGTTCATCACGTGCCCGGTCACCAGCCGTTCGGACGTCGTGTAGTCGCCGACGGTCGCGCCGCGCTCGATGGGGTCCGAGGGGCCCCAGGGGATGCGGACGGGCGTCCGGGCTGCCTTCGGGCTCGTGACCCAATCCACGCGCAGCAGGAAATCGGGGAACCGCAGGTACAACTGCATGGCCGCCGCGTAGGCATCCAGCGCCTCGGGATAGTTGCCTAATTGATAATGGCACTCGCCCATCATGGCGTACTGGGGGATGGCGTCCACCCAGCGGCCGTTGACGCCCTTCAGCGCGAACGCGTCGCGAAACGCCTCGGCGGCGTCGGCGAAGCGGCCCTGATAGTAGGGTTGATACGAGGAGTAGTACTCCGCACTTGGGATCTCTTTGCCACGAGCGGTGCCGCCACACCAGAAAGCCGCGCACAGCGCGGCCAGAGCGATGAACCATTGCACGGTCGCCCGCGACCGGGCCCGCCCAATGGCCTCACGCGGGCCGCTTTGCTCAGAGATCGGCTGCATGGAGCGCTCCTCTCCGTTCCGATGAGGGCTGCGGCGGACAGTGCTGGTCCGGGGGGTGGCGGACGCAAGGTGACTGAGGGACAAGACCGCGCGCATGTTGCACCTTCCGTCACTGGCGGCCGTGGGACCGCCGCCAGCGTGGGGATGCCTCTTCTCCGGCCGGCGGCGGGATTTTGCTATTTAACACGATAGCGTCTGCGGCGCCGGTTCGCAAAGAGATTGACCGCCCGCACGGCGACCACGCGAAAGGCGAGCGGGGGGCGTAAGCCCCCTGATCCGTGGAAGCTGGTCCGGCCGAACTATCAGGGGGCTTACGCCCCCGCTCGCCGCTAGCGTCCGCGGCTCATCACGGCCCGCTGATTGAGATAATCGACCAGCACCTCGCCCATGTTGCGGCTCGTGTCCACCAGCACCCGCTCCACGCGGTTGCGGTGGCAGATATCGGCCAGGCGGCCGTTGAACCGCTCCACGGCCGCTAGATACGCCTGGCGGATGTCGTCCGGCTGCGTGAGGTGCTCTTCGGAGACTTCCAGGCCGAGGAACTTGACCATGCCGTCGAACTGGAAATCCAGCTCGTCGTGGTGCAGCACCTGGAACAGCACCACCTCGTGCCGGTTGAACCGCAGCCGCTGAAGGGCCGGCTCCAGGTCATCCAGGTTCGTGAAGAAGTCGCTGAAGATCATCACGATCTCTCGCCGACCGAGCCGCCCGGCCAGGTCCGTGAGGCACTCGGGCATTCGCGTCTTCTGCACCGGCTCGATCTCCTCCAGGTGCGAGGTCATCTTCACGACCTGGGCCATCGAGTTCGATGGCGGCACGAAGGCCAGCACGTGCTCATCGAACGTGGCCAGCGAGACTTTGTCGCTCTGGCGGATGACCGAGTAGCCGAGCATCACGGCCATCTGGGCCGCGTAGAGCAGCTTCTGCTCGCGCCTTCGCCGTAGCGCATCGAGGCGCTCACATCCAGCAGCATGTGGCAGATGAAGTTCGTCTCCATCTCGTACTGCTTGATGAAGTACTTGTCGCGCGTGAAGTAGAGCCGCCAGTCGATGTGCTTGGGGTCGTCCCCCCAGACGTACTCGCGGTGCCCGGCGAACTCGACCGCGAAGCCCGAGAGCGGGGACTTGTGCGAGCCGGCCAGGTTCCCCAGCACCAGCCCGCGCGGCTCGATCAGGTGCTGCACGATGCGGCCGAGGGTTTCGGGATCGAGATAGCGGGACAAAACGGATTGGGACATATCGTTTGTCGGTGATTTTTGTCGTTTAGCCGCGAGCCATCGGCGAGCAGCGCACCGTACGCAGCGACGACGCAGTGAACTCCGTCACGAACGTCCATCGCTGCCGCGGCTTGCGCTCTTTGAGCGGATTATTCACAACGTACCGGATGGCGCGACGGATATCACGCACGTCATCGAGAAATACTTTCCACTGACCGTCGGCCCACGCTTTGGGAATGCGGCCGTCAGGCCGCCGGTAATCGTGCAGTGGATGGATGTTGTCGGCTTTGAGTTGCCGAGTCGCATCTCCCTTGAGCAGATTGACGATCTGCTCAACATCGTACGAGTGCCGAGCGATGACCAGATGCACATGCTCCGGCAAAATGGAACAGGCCCAGATCATCAGTCCGCTCTTGGCCACGCAGTTGGCGAACCCTGTGCCGACGGACCGAGCTTGAATGCCGGAGAAACGGACGGGTGGATACTTCAGCGCTTGCTTGGCGGCTTGGCGCAGCGAGTGGTCGTGGGGCCGCTTGGCCAGCGAGCGGCGTTCGGTCGTTTTCGTGGCCGGCCCGAACCGAAGCAATTCCCAGGATTTCACGAATGTTGACCAAGAGCCGCGTGGGTCGTTAGGAAGCCAAAAACCGTAAGCGCCAAAGATCACATGGTAAGCGTGGACCATGGTCGTGCTCGCCGTTGGCTCGCGGCTAAACGAAACAACTCTCGACGCTTGCTGTATCGGCGATTCGCTCACGCCGTCGCCGCCGGCTGCATGTACTTCCGATCCGCCGGCACGGCGGCCATCAACATGTCGATAAGCTGCTCGCTGTTCACGCCGGCGGCTTGCGCCGTGAAGTTGCCGGCGATGCGGTGCCGCAGGGCCGGCTTGGCGACCGCTTGCACGTCGCCCACCGTGGCGTGGTGCCGGCCGTAGAGGATCGCCCGCGCCTTGGCGCAGGTCACCAGCGTGAGCACGCCGCGCGGGCCGGCGCCCCAGGCGACCCACTTGTTCACGAAGTCGGGCGCCTCATCGGTGTTCGGCCGTGAGGCCCGCACTAGCGCCCACGCGTAGCCGAGCACCTGGTCGCTGACCGGCACGCGCGTCACGAGTTGTTGATAGCCGATAATATCCTCGCCGGAGAGCACGCTTTCGATCTTGCCCATCTGGCCGGTGGTCACCCGCCGGGCGATCTCCCACTCCTCAGGGCCGCTGGGGTAATCGACCCTGATATAGAGCAGGAACCGGTCGAGCTGGGCCTCGGGCAGCGGATAGGTGCCCTCCTGCTCCAGTGGGTTTTGCGTGGCCAGCACGAAGAACGGGGCCGGGCAGCTTGTGCATCTTGCCGCCGGCCGATACCTGCCGCTCCTGCATCGCCTCCAGCATGGCGGCCTGGGTCTTGGGAGGCGTGCGGTTGATCTCGTCGGCCAGGATCATGTTCGCGAACAGCGGGCCGGGCAGGAAGCGGTACTCGCGCTCGCCGCGTCTTGAGGTTCTCCTGAATCACCTCGGTGCCCGTCACGTCGCTGGGCATCAGGTCCGGCGTGAACTGGATGCGCTTGAACGACAGGTGCAGCGAGTCGGCCAGCGAGCTGACGAGCAGCGTCTTGGCCAGCCCCGGCACGCCTTCCAGCAGCGCGTGCCCGCGGCCGAAAATGGCCACCAGCACCTGCTCGATCACCTCGTTCTGGCCGACGATGACCTTGGAGAGCTCGTCGCGGATGCGTTGATAGGCCTGCTCGCAACGGGCCACGGCGACAATATCATCCTGCGAGACGTGCTGGGACATGAAACACTCCGCGCGGAGGGAAACAAAAAGGATGGTGCCAATGACGAATGACGAAGCTCGAATGACGAATCAATGACGAATCAATGACGAGGCCCGAATGTCGAAACGCCCATGCCGACGAATGATCTGATCATTCGACCTTGGTCCTTGCGCATTCCTTCGTCATTCGTCATTCGAGCTTCGTCATTCGTCATTGGGAGAACCGTGGGTCTCGCTGGCGCTCGACCCACAGCCGACTTTGCTACGTATTATTCAATACTCTCATAGTACCTTCGCAGGGTCTCTTCGTAACCCTTGGGCGGCTCGCGGCGGCTCTTGGCCCGGATGGCGTCGCGCAGCTCCTTGGGCAGCTTGGCGAACCAGGGGGCCGACTCGAATGCCCGCATCTTGTTGGCCGAATCGGCGACCGTCGTCGGCGCGCGCGTGTCGCCTCCTTCCCTGGGGCCGCTCAATTGCAGCGGACCGTCCTGGCGGTCGGGATTATCGGCACTAGGGCCGGTCTTCGAGCTGCCGCCCCCTTCCGTGCCACGGCTGGCCGTGGACTGCTGACCGGGCTGGCCTTGCGATTGCGACTGTGACTGGCCCTGCGATTGCGATTGACCTTGGCCCTGCCCTTCGCCTTGCCCTTGCGATTGAGCCTGGGCCTGGGCCGCTTGCGCGAGCTGCGCCAGGGCCTGCTGGCCGGCCATCATCTCGGCCGTGACCTTTGGCGAACTGGGGACGAATTGCGAGCCCATTCTCGCGAGTTGGGGTTGGCCTTGCCCCGAGGGTTGACCTTGGCCGGAAGGCTGCCCTTGCCCTTGGCCCTTGGGTTGTCCCTGTCCTTGGCCCTTTGGCTGGCCCTGACCTTGACCTTTGGGTTGCCCTTGCCCTTGACCCTTCGATTGCCCTTGACCCTTCGATTGTCCTTGACCCTTCGGTTGGCCTTGGCCTTTGCCCATGGGTTGCCCTTGGCCCTGGCCCTTGGGCTGACCCTCACCTTGCGAGCCGCTCTTAGGTTGTCCCTCCCCGGAGGGCTGGCCCTCTCCCATCGGCTGGCCTTGTCCCATCGGCTGGCCTTGTGCCATCGGCTGGCCTTGTGCCATCGGCTGGCCTTGTGCCATCGGCTGGCCGGCCTGTGGCTTCTCTGCCGGCGTCAGGTTCGAGGCGATCTCCAGGGCTTCGCGAATCGGCTGGTTGGCCACCTCGCGCTGGCCCGAGACCTTCTCAGCCCCCTGGCCAGTGGCGCGCTGGGCTTCGGAGAATTGATCGAGAGCTTGAGCCAGCTTGGCGGCGGCCTCCTGCGCCTTGGGCGATGGCGAAGGGGACCCCTTGGACTGACCTTCGCCGCTGGGCTGACCCTGCGACTTAGATTGGCCCTGCGACTTCGCCTGGCCTTCACCGGGCTGCTTGCCCTGGCTCTTGGGCTGGCTTTGGCCGCTGGGGTTGGCTTGCGGCTTGGACTGTCCTTCGGCGGGCTGACCCTTGGGACTGGCCTGGGCCAGTTGCTCCAAGTCGCCGCGGGCATCGGCGATGTCTTCGGCGGCCTTCTGCTGCTGTTCGGCGAGCCGGGCAATGGCTTCGCCGACGGCCTGGTCGCGCTGGATCTGCTGCTCGCGGGCCGCCAGGTTCGCGGCCGCGCGCTCCAGGTCGCTCTTCACTTGTTGGGCAGCCTTCGCGGTGCGCTCGGGCGCACCTTGCTGGGGCGAGCCCTTGGGCTCGGATGGCTTTTCGCCGGCCCCTTTTTCGGCCGCCTTCTGGCGCTGCGGGCGGCTGCCAGGGCGGCAGGATCGACCACCGCTTTCTTGGCGAGCGCGTTGGCCTCTTTGGCCGCCTCAGCGAGGCGGGCCGCCTCCTCTTGGGCCAGATCGGCCTTGGCTTTGGCGATCTCGTCGGCGGCCTTGCCCAGCGCCTTGGCCGTGGCTTCCTGAGCCGGAGCGGCTTCTTGCGGCTGGCCGGCGGCGGTCTTCTTCTGAGCTTCATCGGACGACTGCTGCGCCTTGCCGAGCGTGCCGGAGGCCTCCGGAGCATCGGCCTTCGCTAGCTTGGCGGCCTCGGCGGCCTTCTCGGTGACGCCCTGCTGCGCGGCAGCGTCCGGCTTGCCTGCCGGCGCTTCGGCGGCCTTCTGGGCCTCGGCGGCTGCACTCTTTTGTGCTTCGGCCAGCGCCTTCGCGCCGCCTCCCGGGCGGCGTCGGATTTCTTGGTGTTGCCGTCGAGCTGCGCCTTGGCGGCTTCCGAAGCGGCATCCTTGGCTTTCTGAAGTGCTTGAGCCACCTGGTCGGGCTTGCCTTGCTTGGCGGCCTCCGCGGCCTGTGGACGCGCTGCGGCGGCCTTGCTCAGGTCGCCGGCTTTGTCGGCGACTTCTTGCTCCTTCGTGGCGGCCTTCAGCGGAGTGTTCTCCTTGCCGGCCGCGAAATCGGCTGCGGCCTTGTCGGCCTCGGCCTGCATCTGTGCGGCCTTGGCGATCTCGCTGGCCAGGTCGGCGGCCTTGGCCGCCTCGGGTCGGCCGGCCGCTTTTTGCTGATCGGACTTGGCCTCTTCGACTCTCGCGGCGGCCTTGTCAAGCTGGGCCAGCCGCTCGGCAGTCGAGGGCTGCTTGGCGACCGCATCGTCGGCCGCCTCGCGGGCCTTGGAGACCTGGGCCAACTGCTTGCCGGCAGTCTCCGACAGCTTGGCGGCCGTCTTGGCAACCTCCTCGCGGAGCTTGCTTGCGGCATCCGTCAGTTTCTCGGCGGCCTTCTCGGCTTCGGCACCGGTCTTCTCGGCGGCCGGCTTGGAGGCCTCGCCCGGCTTGGCCTCGGCCTGCTTCAGGCCCTCGGCGGCCGCGTCGGTGTTCTTCATCGCCTCGGTCAGCTTGGCGGCGGCCTCGGGGGCCGTGTTCTTGACGCCCTCGGCGACCTTCTTGGCGACGGCGCCCACGTCGGCCTGTTCCGCTCCCAGCTCGTTGGCCGCCTTCTTCGTCAGCCCCTTCTTGGCGGCGGCTTCCTTGGCGGCTTCGGAGATGCGGCGCTCCGCGGCGGCAGCCCGCTCCAGCGATTCGGCCTGCGCGAGCCAGCTCGCCGATCTTCACCCCAGCGCCTTGCGCTCGGCATCAGCCAGCGCGGCGTTGACTTCCGACGCGGCCCGCTCGAGCGCTTCGTCGGCGGAGGCCACGGCCTCCTTCTTGGCCTCGGCGGACTTGGACGCATCGGCGGCCTTCTCCGCAGCCTCGGTGGCCGCGGACTTGGCCTCCTCGAGCCGCGACTTCACGGCCTGTGGCAGCTCGCGACCCTCCTGGGCTTTGGCCAGCTTGTCGGCGACGGCCTTCTCGGGCGCTTTGGCGGCGGCCGGATCGGTCTTCGCCGCGGCGTTGGCCTTGGCCTGCTCCGCTTTGGCCGCTTCGACGTTGGCCTTGGTCTTTTCCAGGTCCTTCACGATCTTCTCGTACTGCTCGGCCGTCTTGTCACTCGATTCGGCGTCGGCCGCCTTCTTCAATTGCTCTTCGATCTCGGCCAGCGCGCCCAGCACTTTGTCTTGCTGGGCGATGGCCGGCTGCTTCTTGGCCTCAAACAGGTTCGTGCGGGCATCGAGCGCCGCCTGCTTGGCGGCCTCGACAAGCGGCTGCGTCTGCGGCAGGCTTTGGAGCGCGTCGGAAAGCTTGCCGAGCTGGCGATGAACGTCGGCCTGCTCTTCGACGAGCTTCTCGGCCGTCTTTTCGGTCAGCTCGTTGGCCTTGGTCTTGGCCTGCACGGCCTCTTGTTTCTTGGTCAGCTCGCGGACCATTTCCAAGAGCGCCTCGCGGTCGGCGCCAATGATGCCCTGCGTCTGCTCGATCCGTTCCAGAAGCAGCCGCAGGCCACGAATGACGGTCTTCTGGCTGACGGCGGCCTTGTCGTAGATGACGGCATCCAGGTGCTGCCCGGCGGCGTCCAGTTCTTGCCCCACGCCGGCCGTCTTGAGGATTCGCAGCCCGTCGCCAGCCCCCGCGCCGACCGGACCGGCCCACTTGCTCACGTCGGCCAGCGTCTCGACCAAGTGCAGAAAGAGCGCCTTCACGTCGCGCTGGTCCTGGGCATTGCGCAGAGCGATGGCCTCTTGCCTGGTCGATTGTTCTTGAAGCCCCTTGGTGACTCTGAGCACCTTGGTTTGCATTTCGATCAGCCGTTTGACCTGCGCGGCGATCTCGGCCGTCTTCAGCCGGCGGAGGAGGTTCTGCCGCTCGGCAGCCAGCCGCACGACCACTTCGCGGATCTTCTGGCGGGCCAGCACGAACGTCGCGTCGCGGGGCTTGCCTTGCTCGCCCTGCGCCTTGACCAGGAGATCGACGACTTCCAGCATCTCGGCCTCGACCAGGGCATCGATGTTTTTCCGCATCGACAGCACTTCGCCGTAGATGGCGCTTTTGGTCAGACCGTTCTCCTCCATCTGCTGAAGCTGAAGGTCGAGGATGCCCGAGACCAGCTCGCGGGCCATGGCCCGGGCACGCACCTGCATTTGTTCCTTGCGCCGCAGGGCGTCGGTATCGACCGCCCGCGCCGGGACGGATGAAACGACCAAGGCCGCAATACTCAGCGCTACGATGCTCAGCGCTCTCATGCCGCACGTACGTGCCTGACGCTTCATGGTGAGTCTCCCAGGCCAAGGCGAATGATGGCGTCCAACTGCTCAGCCGAACGCTGGTCCGTTTCTGCGCTAGCGGCCAAAAAGCCGCTCTCATCCGTGACGGTGAGGATCAGGGCCTCACTGGCGGCCGTTTTTCCGGGACTCTCGCCCCGGTAGTCGGTCGCCGCGAGCTCTATTCGTACCTGATCCCCCACCTGAAGGTCAAATTCGTTGAGCCGCAATGGGTAAATTCGATAGACGTTGAACTTCGGGGCCTCGTGGCGGATTTCGAAGTCCAGGCCGTGCGTGGGATCGGCGATCATCCACCGCCCGCCGCCGGGCCGGGCGAAGGGAATTGTCGCCTCGCGCGACAAGGTAACGTGCCGCTGGGCGAATTCACCCACCAGCTCGGACGACGGGGCCGCCGGCGAAGTCTGGGGCAGCTTCTGCTCGAACGAGTGCTCGAGTTGGAAGAGCATCGAGGAGACGCGGCGCGGCCGCGCGCCGGCGCCGTTATTAGCGGCCGCGACTTCGGCCAGCGGCAGCTTGAACTCCTTGGCCGGCGAATCGTTCTGGCCGGTGCGGAGTACCCGCACCCTGAGTTTCAGCTCGGCCAGGCCGTAGTCGTCGGAAGCGCCGTAGAACACGTTGGCCACGGCCGTCTTGAGCACGTGCTTGGTGCGCACGTCGGCGAAGGCCTTGGGCGGATTGTCGGCCCGCAGGCGGATGTAGCCTTCGATCGGCTTATCCAGCGTCAGGCCATCCTCGTCCTCGACGTGAATCACATAGTGCAGCGGCTCGGTGATACGGGCGAGCGGCGAGTCGCCCGCGAGGGTCCATATCTCGCGCCGTGCGCTCGAACTCGATTCCTCGCGCATGAGCGGATACTGCTGGTTCTTGACCACTAGCCTGGCGGATGCCAGCGGCTTGTTGGCACTCACCAGCACGTCCACGCGCGAGTTCTCGATGACAGCGATCTGCCGCTGCCCCTTGGGCGTCTCCAGCGACTCGTCCCCGGCGGCAGTATAAGCCGGCGGCGTGACCCGCAGGGCCACGTCCACCCGCGGCAGCGGCACCACGCGCACGCTGGCCGGATCGGTCCAGGCGTCGCCCAGGTGAATCTGGAAGCCGACGGACGTCGTCAGCTTGGGCACGCGGCCCGTATAGACGCGGCCGCTGTCGGCACGCCTCGCAGCGTCGGCAGCCGCATCTCCGCGCGCAAGTGTTCCGCGACGAAACCGTCGATGGGGGCGTGAGCCCACGGAGCATCTTCATTCAGCGAGCGGATTACGTAGTCGCGGTATTCGTGCTTGCCTTCCGAGACGCCGGCCTGGCGGGCCAGATCGAGCCAATGCTTGGCGAACTTCTCGCCGTACTCCGGCGATGCCAACAGTCGATCGATGAGCTTCTCGTAAGCATCGGGCGACTCGTTTGCGAGGAAGGCGGCGATTTCCTCGGCGGTCGGCGGGAGACCGGTCAGGTCCATTGTGGCGCGGCGGATGAGCTCTTCGCGAGCGGCCCTAGGCGAGCGGGGGGCGTCAACCGCCCGGTCGATCTGAGTACCATCCGCCGTCTTACCGGGGGGCTGAGGCCCCCCGCTCGCCAGTGCCGCTGTCGATGCGGTCGTCAGCGGCGAGAGTTCCAGGTCCGACTCCACGCGGCTCTCCAGGTCCCAGAGTTTCGCCGTGCCGGCCTGGGGCAGCTCGCCGGCGCCGTGCACGCGGAACTCCAGTGCCTGGCCGTACGGGCAGGCCACGGTGGCCTCTTTGCCGGGCGCGAGATCGACAATCTGCCCGTTGATGACCACCTGCACGATCTGCGTGCGGGTGGGATAGTGTGCATGGCCCAGCAGCAGCCGGTCGAGAAACGCCGCCAGATGGCCAGGAAAGAGGCCGGCCGCGGCGGCGATCAGGACGACGAGCGCGGCGAGGCTGGTCCCGCGGCGCAACGTCGTGGCGTAGTCCATGCCGCGGAAGACGTTGACACCGCGCGACATGTCCGACACGCGGTCGATCACGGCGTCTTCCAGCTTGCGCGAGCCCCAGGCATCGGCCTCCGGCGCTTCAAACTCCAGAGCGGCCACCAGGTCGGTGTCGATCTTGTGCTGACCTTCGACGAAGAGCGCCATGTCGATCAGCGACTCGCGCTGGCCGAGCGAAGGGCGTACGAAGCGACGGAACGCCCAGAGGACAACTACCGTAATAGCCACCAGCGAACCCATGCGGTAAGGGCGAGGCAGCTCCAGTAGCCAATCGACGAGGAACGCCGCCAGGAGCACCCAAACCACCGCCAGGGACAGGCCGGAGAAGCCGGTCAGCACCCGCACCGACCAGCGCCGGCGGCTGAGGGCGGAGAGGCGCGAGCGTAGGAGTCTAAGTTTGGTCATCAAACGCGAACCACCGTGGACCAGATAAACCCGTGTGTCTCAGTCGGCTTTAGCCGACTCCCCGTCTGCCACCCGCTTCAGCGGGTGGTGTCGAAGGCTGTCATGATTATTCCAGCCGGCTTCAAGCCGGCTTCTCGTCATGTCTTCAGACCTTGCAAAGTGATGCTATTGCTAAAGCAGCTTCAAGCCGGCTGGAAGCCGGCTGACCTCCCATTTTCTTGCTGCCCGGTCCACCAGCTGAAGCTGGTGGCAGACGGGGTGTCGGCTGAAGCCGACAATCATTGGCTTGTGTCACGTGCCACGGAGCGGCAAGGCTTGTGTCCATGCAGAGCGCGGCAACAAGGGGTTTGTCCTCTCACGGCAGGGTCACTATCTTCCGCATCAACCACTCGCCCAACAGCAGCATCACCACCAGCGCAAAGCACAACCACGTGCTCCACAGCGGCCGGACTTCGATCTGCGTCTCCATCTGCTGTGGCAGTTGCACGTCGTCCAGCAGGCGCACCGCTTCGTCCAACTCGTAGGTCTTGCCGCCGGGCACGGCCGCGGCCACGGCCTTTTGCAGCGCGACGTTACGCACCGCCACACGGCGCTCGGCCGAAACGTCGCGGACGACGAACTTCGTCTCGGCATAGCGGCCCGTCACCGGGTCTTTGATCCGCACGCGGTACTCGCCCGGCGCGTCGGCCGAGAGCTTGGTCTCGAACTGCGCCTCGCGCCGGCGCGTGAGCTGGACCGGCAGCAGCCGCGACTCGCCGGTGGCGGTCCGCTCGGGCAGCATCACTTCCGCTGCCAGTTTGCCGTTGTCGAGCTTGTCGTCAGGCAGCGGGTTGTATTCGGCGTCATAGGCTTCGACGCTGAGCACGACTTTTTCATCGACGCGATACTCTTGGCGGTCGGTGCGGGCGACGAACCGCTTCTGCGTCCCCAGGGCGCGCCGCGAAGCCAACTGGTGGATCATCTGGCCCCAGAACTGGCGGTAATACTTCTCGCCGTACATGCGACGCAGACGCCAGGTCTCATTGAAGCCCAGGTACACGACCAGGCCGTCGCCGTATTGCCGCACGGCGATGAGCGGCTGCGGCTGGCCGTTGGCGCAGCGGTCTTCGGGATGCACGGCCAGCACCGTGGCCCGGTCGCTGGCGCGGACCACGGGCTGATACCAGGGGAGCCGCTGGAGGTTCTTCCAGGCCTTGTCGTTCTCTTCCGCGCCGGCCCCCAGCCGCATGAAGGGATAGCCGCTGGCCTCGGAGCTGAAGCGGGGCGTGAACTCTCTCTGATCGCGCGGCCGCAGGTCGGGATCGACCACCACCGGCAGCATGTCCGCCAGCGGCGTGCCGGCCAGCTGCCCGGGGCCGAAGCGCGGGCCGGAGATCACCACCAGCCCGCCGCCGAAGCGGCCGACGAATTCCTTCGTCAGCTCGCAGAACCGCGGGCTGAGCGTCGAGCCGGGCATATCGCCCAGAAAGATCACGTCGTTGGCGAAAAAGTCGCTCCGCTTGGGAGTCAGCGTCGGCAGGAACAGCTCGTTCTGCTGCCGCACCTTGGGATCGGACGAGCGGAGGAACGTGCGGAAGCCGCGCATGCCGACCAGCTTGTCGCGGTGGAAAACCTCCTTGATGAACCGCCATTCCCAGGTCGGCTCGTACTCGACGTACATCAGCCGCATGAAGTCGTCGCGGACCGAGACCTCGCGGTCGGCCTTGTTGTTCTGATCGACGATCTCGCCCGGCAGCGGATCGACCTCGGCCGAGAAAACAAAATGCCCGGTCTCTTCCGGCGTATAGGGGAAGGGCACCGTGACGACCGAGCCGGTCAGATCGACCGTCTTCTGGCCGACCAGCTTCGCTTCGGCGGTAGCCGGATCGGCGGTGTTATCGACGCGGCGGGCCGTCACCCTGACATGGACGCTCTTCTCCTCGACTCCCTCCTGCTCGACGGTCACGAGCACTTCGTCGCGCTCGTTCTTGGTCATCCACATGGGCGTATCGAGCCGCACTCGCAGGTCCTTGGCGGCCGGGCGGCCCACGCCCACGGCGTAGACCGGCACACCCAACCGGGCGGCCGCCAGGTCAGCCGACGAACCGGCGTTCTGGCCAAAGTCACTGATGACCACCAGACCGGCGAGGCTGCTGGTTGCCTGCCGGCGGCCCAGATCGGTCATCGCCGTGCCCAGGGCCGTGTATTGGCCGGCGGTCGTCAGGTCTTGCGCCGCGCGGGCGGTGTTGCCGACCCACTGGTCGAACTCGGTCAGCTCGCGCACGCTCTCATCGAACACGAACAGCTTGAGGCGGAACTTCTCCGACAGCGACGTGAGCAGGTTCTGGTCGGCCTTGGCGAGCAGGGCCTGGACGTAGGCCGACCGCGGATAGTGCGGCGCTGCAGACGACTTGCCGACCGTCGTAGCGCGTGGTGTGTCGTTGGCCGAGCTGGAGGCACCCGCCACGGCCTGAGCCAGGGCGTCGGTCGAGCCGACCGCCTGTACCAGGCGATTCCGCTCGGCGTCGCTCCACTCGTCGCGGATGCCCATGCTGTCGGTGCCATCGACCAGGAGCCAGAGCTGCGGCCGCTTCTGCTGGGTGAAGCGCCGCACCAAGAGCGGCTCGGCCAACAGCAGCACGAGCAGGCACAGCACCGCGGCCCGTGACAAGGCCAGCATGCCGCGCATCCGCGCCGAGCCGCGCGCTGAGCGCGGGCATAGAAGAGCCAGGTGCCGACGACAATCGCCGCGCAGCCGCCCACGAGCCAAATCTGGCCCGACTTTCCGCCGACCCAATCGGCCGACAGGCGCACGTGGCTGAGCCAATCGAGCGAGAGCCACTTGTCGAGGCCCGTGAGCCAGGAGAGCACAAGGCCCAGGCCGGCGATGACGGCCAGGTACAGGGCGCTCGAGATCAACGTGCCAAGAAAGCGTGCGGGATGTGGTTGAACGTCCAACGTCGAACCGTCTTTTCGTTCAACGTTGGACGTTGGACGTTGGACGTTGGACGTTGGGGCCGGAGCGGTGGTGCCTCTGCGGAGCGCGGGCCACGCCAGGATCAGCAGTTCCAAAACGAGGCAACCGAGCACCGCAACCACGAACGCCCGCCACCAAAGGTCTTGCCCGCTACGAGCGGCGCCTTCTAACTGGATCGGCTCGCTGCCGCCGATCCAGCGGACCTTGGCGGCGATCACCGCGTCGGTCTCGGCCAGGCGCTTCTGGAACTCGACGAGCGACAAAGGAGCAAGGTCTGACTCCTCGGCCGGCCCGTTCACGGCCAGCGGCACTTCCCACAGCTTGGCATCCGGCACGGCCGGACCTTCGGCCTCTTCGCCGCGCCGGGCAGTGATCTGATAGGTGCCGCGCTCCACGGCATTGCGGACCGTGACGCCGTAGCGCTCGCTGCCGAGGGCCTCGACCGCCAGGGCCTCCTCCTTGCCATCGGGCCGCGTCGAGGCCGATCCGCGCCCGGCGGTAGGCGGCGGCCACCGGCAGGGCGAACTCGTCCTTCTCGGTCGCCAGGTTCCGCGGCGGCAGCGTGTTCTCGATCAGCGACCGCAGCAGCCGGGTGTAGACCACCAGGGCGTCGGTCTTGGTCATCGTGTTCCAGCCGTTGCCGTCGGCGCCGAAGAAGACGCCCGTCGTCACCAGCGCCACGCGGCCCTGGCCGATCCGCCGGGTGACCAGGAACGGCAGTTGATTGCTGTAGCGGGCGTGCACGTGCGGCCGGGTGGATCGAGCCGCGTCGGCAGCACTGGCGGAGCCAGTGGGACCCGCGCCGGCATCGTCTTCCTCCCCACGCCACAGCAGCCACTGCGGCCGCAGCTCGGCCAAGCGGCGGCAGGTCTTCATCCCGCCGCGCCAGCTCATCTTCCTTAAGCAGGCCCTGCACCTCGCGCTGGCGCGCTGCGACTCTTCTTTCAAGAACTCCCGCTCCGCGGAGAATCGATTGGCCTCGTCGGCGACGATCGCGTCCAGCGTCTCATCGGCCGCATCGGCCGCCACCGCCTTGAAGAAGAGGAGCGCCGGGTCGCGGTAGAGATCCTCCAGTCGCTGGGCGGCCTCGCTCTCGATGTGGAACAGGCTGTCGTCCTTCAGCGATTGAAAGTCGAGGCCAAACGGCTTCAGCTCGCCCGTCGCGTCGCCTGGCAAGCTGCCGACCGTCTGGCCGGTGAGCGGCACGGGGAGGATGCCCGCCCCATCGAGCCAGGCCGCGCGGTTCCAGGCCTCGGCGTCGAACTGGTTTCCGGCGGCGATCAACACTTGGCCGCCTTGCTGCACATATTCGCGCAGCAGTCGCACGGCCTCCACGTCGGGCTGCTCGACGCCGGCGATCACGACCAGGCGCGCGTCGTCCAGCGGGACTTGCTGCCCTGGCTCATCGGCGGGCGTCTCGTCACCTGGCGGCAGGCTGCGGCAGAGGCGGTCGATCGTCGTATGACGGATGCGCACGAGCTGCTTGCCGCGCTCCTCACGCGAGAGCACGGGGGCCAAGAGCCGCCGCAGGTTGAGCGTTTCGCCGAACCAGCCCCGGTTGAAGTCTTCGCCCTGCCGGCCGTATTGATCGACGAACACCACCGGCAGCGCCGCCACGACCGGCACGATTAGATACCGCTGGTCGTCCTGGGGCAGCCGGTCCTGAGGCAGCGAGACCTTGACTCGCGAAAAAGCCGGCACGCCCGGCTCGACCGAGACATCGAATTTGTGCGTGAAGGGCACCTCGAGTGCCTGCTTGGGCTCCAGATCGACCGACTTCGTGGCGACTTGCACGCCATCGACTTCCAGTGAGACCTGCACGCCGCCGCGGTGCTGCGGCCCTTCAAAACGCAGCGTGGCGATGATCGTCGAGGGCAGCTCCACGTCGGCCAGCCCGTCGCGAACCTTCACCTCCTCGACCCAGGCATTGTCCATGTCGTCGGCCGTGACCTGCACGACCTGCAGCTCGGGCAATTCCTTGGCCGCATCCAGCACGCCCTTGGGCCAATCGGCGAGCTGCTGATCGCCGATGAAGGCGACTCGCTTCAGGGGCACGTCGGGGGCCTTCTTCAGGGCTTCAAGCGCCAGGCCAACCGCGGCCGACAGTCCCGCGCGGCGATCGACCACGCGGATATAATTCAGCTCGTCGCGGGCGTCTTCCTTGGTGCGAAACGGCTCCAGGCTGAACTCCGACCGCGGCCCGCAGACCGGCTGGATCGAGACGCGGCTGCCCGGCGGCAGCTCGTCGATGAACGCGGCGGCCTTGGCCTTCGGCATCATCGAGCAGCGTGCGGTTGAGCGTGGTCGTAGCCCATGCTCAGGCTGTTGTCGATCACCAGCACGGCGTGGACCGGCTGCCGGCCTCCGCCGGCCTCACCGGCCAGAGCGGCCTCGTAGCGGCGGATGTCGTACACGCCCCACGCGCGCGTAGCCCAGGCGGCCAGCGCCAGACGCCCACGAGCGCCCTGTGTCCAGCGACGGTGCGAGACGACGGCCCAGATGGCCAGGCCCAGACCGGCCAGGATCGCTGCCCCGACCAGGCCGTAACGGACCGCCGCGCGGCTTCAGCCCGGCGAAATACGGCTGCGCCAGCGCCAAGCCGAAGAGCAGCATGCACAGCACGCGCAGGGCCAGAAGCAGCATATCGCGCCACTGGAGGATGCGGCGGGACCGCTGCAGTGCCTCGCGGAGAAAATCCATCGCCGCCCAATCGAGCGTGCGATAGCGCCGCCGATTGAGCAGGTGGATGACGATCGGACCTAGGGCCGCCGCCGCTCCGGCGATGGCAAACCCGATGGCGACGAGTTGGAGCATTCAGGATGAGTTACACGATTCCTGAATGATAAGGGAATGACGAATGACGAAGCTCGAATGACGAAGGAAGCACGAAGCACGAATGACGAAAGTGCACGATGTCTCGTAGGCGTGCTTCGTCATTCCGTCATTCGACATTCGTCATTCCTTCGTCATTCGTGCTTAGACATTCGTCATTTGCCAACCGCCGTCATTTCCCACCCACTGCCTTCTGGATGCTCTCGATCTTTCCCTCTTGCAGGATCGGCAGGTAACGGTTGGGCATGGCCAGGATGAAGCAGCCGACGACGGTGCCGTACAGCTCGCCGGGCCTGCCGCCGACGTGGCCGACGTCGCGCCACATGCCGTCGCTGTCGCGGCCGCCTTCGCGCAGCTGGCCGGCCACCACCGCGTCGCGGAGGATCGGATACGTGTCGCGCCACGGGTCGCCGCCGACCTGGTACAGGGCCTGGCCGACGTAGTACAGCGTGTAGGCATCGAACGGCATCTGCCCGTCGCGCTGCGGCGATGGTCCTTCATGCGGCGAATGGCCTCGGTGATCACCTCCATGTTCTTGGCGATCCGCCAGTCGTCGTACTGGCCGAACTCCTGCATGCAGACGACGCCCGCCGGCGGCCATGGCGATCGTGCCGCCGCTGCCGTTGTAGGTGAACTGGCCGGGCTGCTGCTTCTGCTGCATCGTTCGGTGCTGCCGCCGCGGTCGGCGCGGTAATAGTCGCGGACGCTCTTGATCGCCAGCTCGATCACCTCCGGCGGCACTTCGAGCCCGCTATCGACCGCGCTGCGCAGCGCCTTGGCCTGCATCACCGCCAGGCTCAGGTCGTGGCCGTTGGCTTGCCGCCGGGCTTGATAGTCCCAGCCGCCGTCCTCGCACTGCGTGTTGGCGATCAGCTTCAGCGCCTTATCGAGCACCGGGCTGATCCGCGGGTCGCCCGTCATGCCGTGGGCCTGGCCCAGCACGAACGTCGCCAGCCCGTGGTTGTACATGTCGCGCTGCTGGCCGGCGATGTTCAACAGCCCGATGGGCTCGCGCGTTGCGGAGCACGTAATCGAGGGCCTTATCGACCACCTCGCCGTACTTGCCGCGGCCGGGCGTGTGGCCGGCCGAGAGGAACGCCAGAGCCCCCATGCTCACCAGGCCCAGGTCGTTGGATTCCCAATTGCCGTCGGCCCCCTGATTGCGGGCGAGCCAATCGAGCCCGCGCTCCAGGGCCTGCTGGCTTTGCGGCGTGATTTCCCAATCCCCCTCAGCCCGCGCCGTTTCGCCCGCTGCTCCGGCGAGCACCAGCGCCACCACGACGATTCCGCAGATCAAGCGATGTCGCATGGCGGCCTTTCGAGAAGCGGTGAGAAGAGTGTGGGGCAGCCGTGCGAGTCCACTGGCCGGTGGGGTGGGACGACTTACATCCTGGCGCATGAGGTTGTCGATTACAAGAGGCGGGTTACGTGGGAGTGGCTTAGCTCGCAAATGTTCGTCGTCCTCCATTGATGCGTTCATTTTGCATTTTGCACTTTGCATTTTGCAATCCACGGAGTCCGTAGTGAGCGACGAATGCAAAATGCAAATGCAAATTGTTATCAGAGGGCTGACGCCCCCCGCTCGCCGGGCGGCTCCATTTTGCGCCACGCGGGATGCGCCGGCTTTCCGTCGAGTGCCCCGGCAGTGGCCGAAAGCCAGACGGTCTGTCCGGCCAGCGCCGCGAGGTCGATCTCGCGCCGCAGCCAGCCTCCGCTGGCGGTCTTGGGCGAGACTTCGCAGCGGAGCAGCGACTTGCCGGCCGCCGCGATCTCCAACTCCCAGCGTTCGCCCGGCTCGTGGCCGACCTGAATCGCCAGCTTCGCCGGCCCCTTGCCTGGCACGGCAACTTGCCGCAACAGCCGCACCGGCCGGCCCGGCATGGCCAGCGTCAGGGCCACGTCCGGCTCGTTCTGCCATTTCGTCTGCCAGAGAGTCCGCTGATCGCCGGATGAGGCCAGCAGCGTCCAACCAATGGCCGTCGCGACGTCGCCGCGCAGGCCACGGTCGGCAGCCGACGGCGAGTCGGGCAGGTAGAAGCGCAGCGCCTCTTCGTCGTTCGTCATGGCGAAACGCGGGCCGCGCGGCACCAGCTCCCAGATCCGCCGCTTCGTATCCTGGGTGTGCTCGCCCGAGAACAACCAAGTGCGGTTGCCTTGGACGACGAGCGGCCCCAAGACCGCTTCTCGCCCTGCCAGCTCCGGCAAGGGAAGCACCGCCACGTCGCGCCCGGACCGCAGGTCGAGCCACACCAGGCTGGGCCGCGACTGGCCGCCGAAGATCGCATCTCGCCGGGCATAGATGAGTTCCCCCGCCGCGCCGTCGGCCGCGCCGCACAGCCGCGCCTCGAGCACGTGCTCCACGTCGCGATGCCAGAGCACGTCGCCGGTGGCGGCGTTCAGGCCGACGAAGCCGTCGGCCGTTTCGATGGCGGCCGTCTCGCCGGATACTCCGGCCACGCGCCGCACGTCGGGCGATACGTGTCGCCAGTGCAGGCGACCGGTGCCAAGGTCCAGGCACTGCACCGTCCGCACGTCGCGCTGCGTCACGTACACCCGGTCGCCGACGACCAGCGGCGGCTCCTGCGGCTGGGCCAGGGACGAGGCCGCGATCTCCGGCAGCGTGTGCGGCAAGAGCGTCTGTTTGCGGACCCAGCGGGCCTGCCCGCTCGTGTCGCAGCACAGCACGCAGCCGCCGACGGTGGCCACGATCTGGTCCTGGGCGGCGACGGCCAGGCACACCAGCCGCGGCGGCCGCCCCCAGGACTCGCGCGATCGCAGACGGGCGACCGAGTGCCGCCGCCGCGTTTGGCCCGTGGCCGCGTCCAGCACGACCAGCCGCAGGTCCAGCGTTTGCGAATTCGCCCCCGGCGTGTTGTCCGGCTCGTCAACCACGGTGAAGACATACAGGCCCTCCCCGATCACCAGCGGATCGGAGACCAGTTGGCCGTCCTCGGTTCGCGAGGCCAGCCGGCGCTCCGGCCACTTGAGACTGCCGTCGGCGGCGTTGAAGCAGAGGACCTTGCCGCCGTCCTGTTCGGACTGCCGCAGGTACACGCGGCCGCCGGCAAGGCACGGCCGGAACGCCACCCCGCACCACTGCGGATGAAAGCCGCCGTCGCGCAGCGATGCCCACCGCTCTTTGCCGCCCGCGAGGTTCAAGGCCCTGATCTGATCGCGCTCCTGCACGTACATCGTGGCCGCGTCGAAGGCCACGGCGAACTGCCTGGCGGTCGCGTCGATGGCGGCGGGGCTATGGGGATCGCGGCCGCGCATCTGCCAATCGAAGAAGGGGCGCAGGTCGAAGCGCGTTGATGGTGGGATGCTCAGCGCGGCTCGCCCTTCGAAGGCGGCGATGACCCCGCCGCCGCCTCCCTGTCCGCGCCGGCTCAAGTGGTCGCGGACGAGCTGCTCGAATTCGTCGGACGAAAGCCGCGTGCCGCCAAAGTCGATCGGCTCGCTGGGCTTCTGGCCTACGTCGCGGCCGGCCATCGCGCCGGCCAGGCGAAGCATCGCGCCAATCAGCCGGCGAGCATCGGCAGGGGCATCGCGCAGCGCCACGGCATAGTGCCTGGAGGCGGTGTCGAAGTCACCGGCGGCCAGTGCCTGGTCACCCAGGAATTGGTGTGCCTCAGCGGCCGCCTGCGTGCCGACGAGGTGCACCGTGGTGGCCCGCACGGCCGCCACGTCGCCGGCCAGCTTGGCTTGCCGCAGACGCACGACGCCCGGCGCGGCGAACCGCTCCAGCATCGTCTCCCGGAGGCCGGGATGCGTCTGCATCGCCACGGCCACGGCCGTGGGAAAGGTCAGCGAGAGCTGCGAGTCTTTGGCCCAGGGGAGCAAGCCCAGGGCCGCTTGCGGATCGGCGGTCATGGCGGTCTGGCAGGCGTCTTCGTAGGCTTCGCCCGCCAGGGAGGCCTCGAACTCGGCGATCAGGTTGAAGCCGTCCTTACTGATCTCTTCGATGAGCGGATGCCGCGACGCATTGCGGCGTTCGATCTCGCGCCTTTCGTCCTCCGAGATCGGCCTGGGCCGGCGGCCGATGCGCGGCCCGCGCGGCACTGCGCCGTCCTCGCCTCGCGGTGGGGCGGTCTTTACGCCGCCCATCCGGGAGGCAAGATAGCCGCCCCACTCGATCCAGGGGGTCAATTCTCGCGGTTGCCAGAGACTGCGTTGGGTGGCATCGCCAGGCCAACGCCAATAGTCGAGCTGCGCCGTCAGCTCCTGCACCGCCGCCCAGTGGCCACCCTCCACGCGCTCCAGCAGCTCGCTCTTGGCGCAGGGGCCGCGGAGGATATCGCCGGGCCGCGAAGTCTCGGCGGTCCAGATTTCACTGCCGGCCAGCGCCGAGGCGAGCAGCGCGGACCGTCCGGGGCGGCCCTCTCGCACGAACGCCTCGCCGAGCCGGTCGTAACAAGCCAGCAATCGCGCCGCCCCGGCGCTGTCCCAAGTGTCAGACAGCAGGCCGGCCTCCTCGAGGACGGCAAGCCGCGAATCAGCGGCTGCTCCTCGGCGAGCGTCGAGGCGTAAGCCCGACGTGTCGAGCCCCGGGCGCGCTTCGTGGTTGCCATCTCCGGCCGCAAGGACCGCCGCCACGGGGTCTCCTTGGGCGATGGCTTCGCGCACCAGTCCTTCCAGAAGCGCTACGGCCAGCTCGCGCGGCGGCGAGCCGGCCAACGTCCGCAGCGCGCACGCCCTCCGCCAATCGTCGGACGCAATGTCTTTGGCTTTCCCGTCTTTGGCTTTCCCGTCTTTGGCATCCCCGCCGCTCGGCTGACGCTCAGCCACGGCTTGCAGCCACGAAGCCATGTCTGAAACGTGCTCCAGCGTGACGGCCCGCTCGCGGGCATCGGCCGAAGCCAACGACGTGAGCGCCGACAGCTCGCGAATCTCCAGATGCGTCAGCGAGATCGCCCGCTCGGCCTCGCCCGGCAGGCAATAGATCCCGATCGTGCCGTAGCCCAGCGGCGTGCCGCGCGGCGGCGATTGAAGGCGTGCCCAATGCCGGCCGTCAGCGCTCGTCCAGGCCTTGAACGTGCCCAGCCCCAGCACCAGGCGGAACCACTGACCGCCGCGCACCAGCGGCGGCTGGGCGTGAGTGGCATAATCGGCCGCCTCGCGGCGCTCACCGGGCGGCGAATACTCGGCCGTCAGCCGTCCGCCGGGCCGCTCTCGCAGGAAGCCCAGGCGATGGATCGGCTTGCCGTCTTTGTCGCCCAAGAAGATCCCGGTGCCCGGCTGCGCTTCGGCGACCTGCATCACGATTTCGTGCAAGCCCGGCTCGGTTACGCGGAACGTCGCCAGGGCGTCGCTGGCGGTGCGCTGCGCGACCAGCCGCACCGGCCCGTCGTCGCTCTTCTGCAGCCTGGCGCCGCGGAGCGGATTGAATCGCCAAGGTAGCCTGGCCGGCTTGTCGGAGCGCAGCACCACCGGGCGCGGCTCATCCTCGAGCGGCGGCGGGCCGCAGCGCACCAGCGCGATCCCGCGCCACACGGCGGAGCCTTCGAAATGTACTTCGCTCGGCTGGGCCGGCAGCGGCGCGGAAAGCAGCTGCACGTCGCCCCGCGTCATCACCAACTGGCCATCGTGGTAGTGCAGCGTGATCGGGCCGCCGCCAGTGCGGGCATAACGGTCGTTATCCGAGCCGATAAGGGCCAAAGTAGCAGGCACATTCCGTGTGCCGTCAGACGGCACACGGAGCTTGCCTGACGCTGCGTAAGCCGCCCATGCCGGCCTCGGTTGCTGGGTATAGTCGAGCGTCACCGCCGCCTCGCCCGCGGAGATACGGACGCGGAAGCCCTGGGCGGGAGTCAGGCTCAGCCGCAGCGCAGTGCCCGCCGGCCAGGGGGCACGCAGCTTCGAAAGCCCTTCCATCATCGTGCCCTGCCGCGGATCGGAGTTCTCGCGCAGCCCTTGGCCGACGATCGCGGCGAGCCAGCGTCTTGCCTCCGCGAGCTTGAATGCACGCTGCTCGAGGGGAGAGTCATCGAAGCAAACGGCCTCGAACGGCGGCGGCTCGCCGGTGGCTGCCAACACGGCGGCCCACGGTTCGGGTACTTCCGGCGCGGCCCCTTCCGGCGCGGCCCCTTCCGGCGCGGCCCCTTCCGGCGCGGGCCGTGCAGGGACCTCGCCCTGCCAAGGAGACGAGCCAAGCTCCGACGGCACGATCGGCGGCGGCAGGTCGGCATTGTCGCCCGGCACTGCTCCGGGGGCATCGAGCGGCGCTCGAGCACCCGGCACGAGCGACGAGCGATGCTCGCGTACGCCGTCCAGCTCGGCTCGATGCAGGTGCCAGGCAACTGAAGCGCCGACTGTCAGGAAGACCACCAGCAGCAGGAGCGGCTTGAATCGCCCCCCGGCTCCGTGACGCTCGCGGCGGGCGTCGCGCCGGCCGAGCCGCAGCACGTGCGGCTTCACCTTGCCGGCCAGTGGGCCTTGGGCGGCATAACGCCAGGTGTCGGGGGTGACCTGGGCGCGATAGTCATCGGCCCGCTGCGGCGACAACTCCATCGCCGGTTTGCGGTGAGTAGGCTGACGATGGTCGCCAGGACGACGATCGTCTCGAGGGTGCGACGATTTCCCCATCGCGCGGTGATTCCGTGGTCAGTGATTCCTCAATCGATTCCTCGCCCACGCCGCTCTGGACACATATTAACCGATTTGGATGCGTTTCCTAGCGGCCAGCGGCACGAACCTGGGGCCCCCCGAAGTTTGACGCCGCTTTGGCCGGCGGCCACAATCTCTCGGCGACAACTCGGGACTTCCGCCCAGGCAGCGACGTGATCGATTTCCTCTCGAAAGAACGCATCGTCGCCCCGCCGGGATTCAATCGCTGGAAGGTTCCGCCGGCTTCGATCGCCATCCACCTCTGCATCGGCTCGGTCTACGCCTGGAGCATCTTCAACCCGGCATTGATCCGCGTGCGCGGCGTCGTGGCCGGCGCGGCGGACGACTGGACGCTATCGGAGGTGATGTGGATCTTTACCGTGGCCATCGTCTTTCTGGGCCTGTCGGCGGCGCTGGCCGGCAAGTGGCTCGAACAGGTCGGGCCGCGGATGGTCGGCACCGTGGCCGCCATCTGCTGGGGCGGCGGTTTCCTGATCGGCGGCTTGGGCATCGTCTTCCATCAGCTCTGGCTGTTGTACCTGGGCTACGGCGTGATCGGCGGCTGCGGGCTGGGCTTGGGCTACGTCTCGCCGGTCAGCACGCTCATCCGCTGGTTTCCCGACCGCCGCGGCATGGCGGCCGGCATGGCGATCATGGGCTTCGGCGGCGGCGCGATCATCGGAGCCCCGTTGAAGGAGCATTCTGATCCAGTCGTTCTACGTCGCACCGGATTACCTGGGCCCGGTCAGCGAGGTAGTCCTCAAGACCGAGGGCGGGCGACGATTCGCTCATGTGGTCGGGTCACTCCGTGACCCGAGCTTCGGTCACGGAGTGACCGGGCCAGAATCTGATGCCGGCCAATGGCGGGAAGTCGTCGTCGTGGGCCCAGGCGACGTGCCACGAATGATGGTCCAGGGACCCGAAGGAGTCTACGTCGTCGGCACCGGACGCACGGGCGTTGCCGAAACGTTCTTCGTCCTGGGGGCGGCCTACTTGGTCGTGATGCTGATGGCGGCCTTTTCGTACCGCATCCCCGCGCCGGGCTGGAAGCCGGACGGCTGGACGCCGCCCGCCGCGATACCACCTCGCGCCGTCTGATCAGCGCGCACGACGTGGCGGTCGACCAGGCCGTGAAGACGCCGCAGTTCTATCTGCTGTGGATCGTGCTGTGCTTCAACGTGACGGCCGGCATCGGCGTCCTGGGCGTGGCCAAGACGATGATGACGGACATCTTCGGCACCACGCTGCCGGGCGATCGTCGATGCGGGCTTCGCAGCGACGTTCGTGCTGATGATCGGCGTCTTCAACATGGTCGGCCGCTTCTTCTGGGCCAGCGCCTCGGACTATCTCGGCCGGAAGACCACCTACACGATCTTCTTCGTGCTGGGCATCGCCCTGTACCTGTCGATCCCTCTGGCGGCGTATCGGGTGAGCGTGTCGCCCGCCGTCACGTGGCTGGTGCTGTTCTACGCCGTGACGATGCTCATCTTCACCATGTACGGCGGCGGGTTCGCCACGATTCCCGCCTATCTGGCCGACCTGTTCGGCACGCGCTACGTCGGCGGCATCCACGGCCGCCTGCTGACCGCCTGGAGCACGGCGGGCGTGCTCGGCCCCTTGGCCATCACCTCGCTTGCGCGAACGATCGATCCGCTCGGCGATCGACGACCTGGCCGACAGGTCGATCCCCCGGCGTTTCGCGAGGCCTTCGGCGCACCCCTGGATCAGCTCGATCTGCTGGTGACCGGCAAGACGGTCACGATCCCCCGGCTGATGGAGCTGGTCCCGCCAGGGACCATCGATCCATCCAGCACGCTCTACAACTCCACGATGTACCTGATGGCCGCGCTGCTGGGGATCGCGCTGGTGGCCAACCTGCTGATCCGGCCCGTTGACGCCAGACATCATCTGCCGGAGGCGGGATAGAGACCGCCGATCTGCCGGGTCAGGCGAGAAGCCTGTCGTAGGGAAGGGTGGCTGAAGGGACTTGAACCCTCGACCCCCAGATCCACAATCTGGTGCTCTAACCAACTGAGCTACAGCCACCGTGAAATGCCGCTGGAAATATACGGCGGCTCGCGGGATGGGTCAACGCCGCACGCGTGCCGCCCCTGCCACAGCACGTCACGGATCGAGAAGCGGAAGAAACGGCGCATCGGGGATCAAGCCTCAGATAATCTGTTCGATCGTCGAACGGAATGAATCCCGTCCTACAAGAACTCCCGAATCAGCCCGCTGCACACGTCGTCGCACGCCTGGGCCGCGGCGCCGCCTCCTTGGTTGGTCATGGCCAGGACCGCGAAGCCGCGCCCCGGCGATAGCCAGGCCACGGCGTAGTTCAGCGTGTTGCTGCCGCTGTGGGTAAGTACTCGCCCACCCCACGGGCGACGAGTGACAATCCAGCCGCCGGCGTAGTCGCCGTCGAAGGCCGGCGTGTGCAGCCGCCGGTAGGTCTCCGGGGCGAGCAGATGGCGAGGGCCTGCCCCGTCGCCGGGCAGCGCACCGTCTCCCTTCGCGCCGCGCACGTGGCAGCGAATGTACTTGGCCCAGTCGCCGATCGAGCAGTGAGCCGTGCCGGCCGGCGCAATCGCATCGGGGTTATCGGCCCGCGGCCCCGGCTCGACCGGCACGTGCAAGAAGAAGAGCAGGCGGTGTTGCCAGGGCTGGTCGATCTTGCCCGGCGTGCCCATGGCCCCGAAGCCGGCGGTCGTCATCCCCAGCGGGCGGAACAGCCGCTCGCGCATCAGGCCCTCCCAGGGCCGGTCGGCGAGCGTCTCCAGCATCACGCCCACCAGGGCATGGTTGCGGTTGGAATAGACATATTTTGCTCCGGGCGGGTCGGCCGGCTTCTCGGCGAGGATCATCTCGGCGTATGCCCGCCGCTGCTCGCGCGGCGTGCCGGTGAACTTCTTGCCGCCGACGAACTCGCCGAGCGACACTCCCGCCGGGCTGCTGCGGGAGGAAAGCCCACTGCGATGCTGCAAGAGCTGCTCCACCGTCACGCCGCGCACGTCCTCGTGCATCTTGTCGGCCAGGTCGGGGAGCGTTTCGGCGAGCGTGCTGTCCCAGGCCAGCTTGCCTTCTTCGACGAACATTCCGGCCAGCGTGGCGGTCATCGACTTGGTGCACGAGCCGAGGTGGAACTGGTCGTCGGCCGTGACGGGCGTCTTGTCGCCGTGCTTCCGCACGCCGACCGCCCCAAGTGCCGCGGTGCGGCCGTCCTTCACGACCGCGCCAGCCAAGGCGGGGACGTTGTGGGCCTCGCGGATCGGTTCCAAGAGAGACGCCAGGCCGGCGACGGGGTCCACTTGCTCGGCGGCGGGCGCTGGTGCCGGGAGCCGATCCGGCAGACGAGGGCGCGTGGCAGCAAGACACACTCCGCGGCGAAGGAAATCTCGGCGCTGCATGCTATTTCAATTCCCCCGTGGCCTCTTCCCAGCCGGCCAGCACAATCGCCTGCTCCGGCTTCCCCTGCGGCATCAGCCGGACGAGCTGGCCGGCGTCGTTCCGCCAGACGGTGTACTTCGAGCCGCCGCGCAGCTCCAGCACCAGCCGCAGCAGCCCCGCCGCGCGGCCGGCGCGACGGACCTCGTCCTCGGACTGGCGAACGAGCTTGAACGTGAGCCGCGCCGGCTCCTGCGTCGGATGAATCCAGAGGCCGGGGTACTCTTGGGCTACGGTCCCCGACGGCATGTAGCGGCGCACCGCCTCCACGGCGTCGGTCCAATCGGGGGCGGACGTGACGATGATCCCTGGCGGGCAGTCGAACGTGGCCGGTTCCCGCCCGTGCGCTCGACGATCGCCTTGCCGTCGGCGACGGTCACGGTGGCCGCTGCCAGAGACGCCTTCATGGAGGTTTTCGATTCCAATCGCACGCTGGCTTGGCGCGAGCCGCCCTTCCCCAGCGTAACGCGAGGTGAGCGTCAACGTCGTCGTGCCGCGCGTGGTGACACTCGTGATCGTTTGCCCGGCCGTGTCGCCCTCGAATCGGATTTCGCTCTCCTCCACCGGACCTTTGGCCGAGGGGCGGACGTACTTGAGCGTCTTATCCTCGGCCGACGCTTTCAATAAGGCGAGCACGTCGCGAGCGGCGGCGGCTGGATCGAAGCGGGCCTCCGCATCAGACTTCGGCAGTGCCGTGGCGTGGATCAGCAGCCCAAACCGCAGCCGCAGCGTCTCGCCCCGGCGGACGACCACGCTGCTCTTCTCGCCGCCCGTCAGCGCCTGGCGGCCGAACGGGTTGGCCACCAAAAGGCCGTAGTCGCGGGCATGCCACCACGAGGAGCGGAAGCTCGCCGGATCGGGCACCACGAGCACGCCCACCTGCTTGCCGGAAATGGTGCCGGAGTAGTCGCACCACTCGGCCGACTTGCCCCAGATGCCGGCGCCGTCGCGGCGGCCGGCGCTATCGAGGATCCGGCCGCCTGTCTTGTTCGCCACTGCGATCGGCGTGGCCAGCCGCACGCCCAGGCCCATCTCCTCCTGATCGCCGAAAGTAAAATCGGCATCGTCGGACGAGAAGGCGCTGTCCCAAACGAGCACGTAGCCCTCGGGCTGCGCGTGCAATGTCACGCGGCAGACCTCTGTGCAGACGGTTTGTTTTCCATCCTCCGAAAGATAGCGATTGCGCACGGCGAAGCCGCCGCGCCCCATGCCGCCGCTGGGCTTCTCCACGAAGCCGGCGTGCATGACCTTGGCCTTCAGCCGCCAGAAGTCGTGCCCGCCCAAGTCGCCGAAAGCCAGCCACATGCCGGGGTGAAACGTGGCGTGGTCCTGGGCATCGTCCGGCCTGGGTGGATGGTTGCGGGTGACCTGGATGCCGCCGGGCGCGCGCACGTGCGCGAAGAACGGCCGCGTGATCGTCTCATCTTCGAACACGTACGTGGCGACGTTCTCGCCGGCAAGGCGCACCTGCAATTGCCCGCGCTCGGCGGCAAACGTGACCTCGGGCTCGCGAGCGACGGCCAACTGCGGCCCGAGCAACAGCAAGAGTAGGACGGATTTCCAATCCGTCCGAGAGGGACATCGTCGAGACAGTGGACGGACGGATTGGAAATCCGTCCTACGTTGTGCGCGAAGCATGGTCGTCATCCGTTTCTCGCTGCTGGTCCCTTGGTATCGCCGGACGCGCCACGGATTTGCGGCACGTGGCCAGCCTACCTCGCTGCGGTTCGCGGAGCGAGACATTACGTGTGGTCAACTGCACTGTGGTCAACTCGCTCTGCGAGTTGACGGCCGCAGAGCTTGGGCCGCACTCCGGCCGTCGGACCGCAGGCAGGCAAGGAATCTCCAACTCGCGGAGCGAGTTGGCCACACTCGAAGGTACACGGAGTGTGCCTGCTACTTCGCGCCGCCGTCTGGCAGCACGCCGAACTTCAGGCACGTCGCCTGCCCCTGCGCGTGATACACCCGGTGCGTGGCCTTCACGAAATCCGCCGGCTTGGCGAAGAAGATGTTATCGACCCATTTCTGCGGGTTGCGGTCCACGAGCGGGAACCAGCTGCTTTGGACTTGTACCATCAGGCGATGCCCTTTCTTGAAGCGGTGCAGCACGTCCTGAAGGACGACGGGCACCTTGGCCGGCTCGCCGGGCCTAAACGGCTCGGGCTTCTCGTAGCTGTTGCGGAAGCGGCCGCGGATCACTTCGCTGCGGACCAGCATCTGGTAGCCGCCCATCGTTTGATGGGCCGGCGTGTGCGGATTGCTCGGATGATCGTCGGGAAAAACGTCGATCAGCTTCACCACCCAGTCAGCGTCGGCCTGTGAGGTGGAGACCCATAGCTCGGCATTCAGCGGCCCGACCAGCGTCAGGTCTTCGCTCAGTGCGTCCGTTTGATAGACCACCACGTCCTGCCGGCGGGCGGCGAATCGCTGGTCATCGACCATATACTCGTTGGTCATCGAGTGGGACATCGTCTCAATGTACGGGACCGGCCGGTTGGGGTCGCTGACGAACTCTTCATAGAGACCGCCGTCCCCACCGCCGGAGGCCGGGGCCCCTTGCGGCGCCGCCGTCGCCAGCTTGCCACCGGACTGCGCGTAAAAGGTCATCGCCTTCGTGCCGCGCGGCGGCCAGGTGTCGAAGGTGCGCCAGCGGTTGCCGCCCGTCTCGAAGGCCGTGGCCTCGGGCGGGGCCGGCAGATCAGCGTCCTTGAGATACTTGTTGAAGAACGCCAGCTCGATGTGCTTCTGATAGAAGTCGGCCGTCTTCGAGCCGAAATCGACCGCCCCCAGGTGGTCGCCGCCGGTGCGTGCCCAGCCGCCATGCACCCAGGGGCCGACGACCAGCACATTGTTCACGCCGGGGTTCTGCCGTTCGACGTGGCGATAGGTCTCGAACGATCCGTAGAGGTCCTCCGCGTCGTACCAGCCGGTGACCGTCATCACGGCCGGGGCCACGCGCTTCAGGTGGGGCAGGATGTTCCGCCGCTTCCAGAAATCATCGTAGTTGGGGTGCTGCATCAGCTCGGTCCAGAAATCGACCTTCTCCTTCAGGTAGCGCTTGTCGGCATTGTGCACCGGGCCGATATCGAGGAAGAACTTATAGCCGTCGCGGGTGGGATAGTTGAACGGCGTGAACTCGTTGGTCGTCGGCTTCTCCCGCCGCACGCCGTTGGCCGACAGCCAGCGAAAGCCGTGGGCCAGGAAGAACGCTCCGTGGTGGAAGAAGTCGTCGAAGAACCAGTCGCCGACCGGCGCCTGCGGCGAGACGGCCTTGAGGGCGGGGTGGGCGTCGATCATGCCGGCCGAACAGTAGAAGCCGGGGTACGAAATGCCCCATTGGCCCACGCGGCCGTTATGGCCGGCCTCGTTCTTGAGCAGCCACTCGATGGTGTCGTAGGTGTCGCTGCTTTCATCGGTTTGGTCGGCGGACTTTTTGCCCAAGACGTGCGGCGTAACCTGCACGAACGTGCCTTCCGACAGGTGCCGCCCGCGCACGTCCTGATAGACGAAGATATATCCCTCGCGGGCAAAGTGCATGCTGGGGCCCAGCGACTTGGGAAACTCCCGCTCGCCATATGGCTTTACCCCATACGGCGTGCGCAGCATCAGCAGCGGATACTTGCGCGTCGCGTCGCGAGGCGCGTAGATCGTCGTGAAGAGCTTCACGCCGTCCCGCACCGGGACGTTGACCTCGCGCTTGGAGTAATTGAGCCGGAGGTAGCTCTCCGGCTCGGTGACCTCCTGAGCGATGGCAGGAGCAGTCGCCGCGACGGACAGAAGGCACCCTGCCAGTAGCGCGGGATGCCCCAGCAGCGCGGCGATCCAAACAATTCGAGAGGAAAGGGGACTTTGGCGCACGGGCATTGTCTCACGGGAGGTCGTCGAAAAAAACGCCTTGGCAGAGATGATTCTCGGCTCGGGCATGGCGTGACGCAACAGTCGAGCTATTTTGACGTCTCCAGGCGGGCGATCTCGTTAGCACAAGCTTGGGAGAGGCGTATGGACAACCGCCTCATGAAGTCGGAGTTCTTTCGATTCTCGGGAAGCTCTGTGGAATGCGTCCGCTCTTCAGGGACCAGCTTGGTCGGCTTGAGTCCAGTCCGTTGCCATTTCAGCAGCGCATCCCGAAAATCGATCATGGCATTTGAAATCGCAACGTTCTCGTACAGCATGAGCTGTCCATGATAAAGTCGCTCGAAGCGCTGCTGAGCGATCCGGCCGTCGTCGCCCCTGAGATCGTCAAGCGTTGCCAGGGTGGCGCCGAGATCAGCGGCTTCATTCAGCAGCACTTGTCTCGCCTGGTTGACATCCGTGGAGCGGCCGTAAATCTGCAGGTTGAACTCGCGCGTCTTTTGGGCTTGCTCGATCACCTGCCGCTCAAGCTCCCGCTCGCGCTGGTCGAGATATTGTCCCAGCGCCATGATCCCTCCCACGACGACCGCCAGCCCGCCTGCCCCCTTGACGATCAGCTCCCAGCGCGCTGCTCTTTGCCGCTCCGTCAAAGTGTCGTACCTTCCGATCGTCAACCACCATGCAACGAGCCCCAGCGCAAACACCAGGAAAAACACGAACAGCAGCACCCAAAAGACGCCCATGGTCTGATCTCCTAGGGTTTCGACCCGAGAATGGGGAAGCCGCGCAGAATCGATCAAGAACTGACCAGCAGCAAGGTATCCATGGCTCAAAGCACGATCAACCGTGCGGCCTGCTGAAACCCGGCTCGCCGGCGGTTACAATCACGCACCGCAGCAGGGCGCTGTCTGCCCGGGCCGTGAACGAGCAGAGCCGCAAAGCGGCTGGGCCGAATTCCCTTCGGTGTCCTCGGCCGGATTGCGGTTAAGAGTGGCAGGCACCCTCCGGTGCCGTCACCAAAAACGGCACGCGGAGTGTGCCTATTACTTCGGAGGATCCCATGAGTCAGGCTCTTCCTCGTGGTCTCGTGTGGTTGCTGGGGCTGATCGCCTTCGCCTTGCCGGCGGCCGGATTGCCCGCCGCAGAAGGCGACAACAACCTCGTCTATCACCTCTTCGTGCGCTCGTTCGCCGACAGCGACGGCAACGGCATCGGCGACTTGAAGGGAGTCACGCAGAAGCTCGACGACTATCTCAACGACGGCAAGCCGGGCACCGACCACGACCTGGAAGCCGGCATCCTCTGGCTGATGCCCGTTTTTCCCGCCGACAGCTACCACGGCTACAACGTGCAGGATTACCAGGCCGTGAGCCCCGACCTGGGGAAGCTCGCCGACTTGAAAGAGCTGATCCAGAAAGCCCATGATCGCGGCGTGCGGATCATCCTCGATATTCCCTTCAACCACACCTCCAACAAGCATGACTGGTTCAAGCAGGCGGTGGCCGGGAATGAGGCCATGCGGAAGCGCTATTTCTTCCGCTCCAACGAGCACGCCCTGACGAGCGGCTGGCACCGCACGGAGCACAACGGCGAGAAGATGCAGTACTTCGGCCTGTTCGACAGCTCGATGCCGGACCTGAACTTCAAGCACGGCGACGTGCAAGCCGAAGTCAAGAAGATCGCCAGGTTCTGGCTCGATCTGGGCATCGACGGCTTTCGACTGGATGCCGCCAAGCACGTCTTCGGCGACACGTTCGGCGCGCTGGCCGAGCCGGACATCCTGAAGAACAACGACTGGTGGCTGGAGTTTTCCAATCACTGCTACGGCGTGAAGCCCGGTGCGGTGCTGGTGGGCGAGGTGCTGGGCGATCGCGAGACGCTCCGCCGCCACAGCTACGGCCTCGAGGCGCTGCTGGATGAGCCCTTCATGCACGACGCCCGCAACCAGGCGGGCTTCCCCCAGCCGGGCTTCGTGGGCCGGCTGAAAAGCGCCATCGCCGCCGCCCGCAACGTCAACCGCCTGGCCCCGCACTCCCCCGACCGGCCCTACGACCCCTTCCTGTTCATCGGCAGCCACGATCAGAACCCGCGGCTCGGCTCGCATCTGGAGGAGTCGAAGCGGCACGGCATGCACGCCGAGCTCGATCAGGCTTACCGGGTCGGCATGTACCTGCCGCTGACGCTGGGCAGGTTCCCCGTCATCTACTACGGCGAAGAAGTCATGCAGCGAGGCTTCAAATGGAACGGCAGCGGTGATGGCTCCGGCATCTTCGACGAGACGCTCCGCGAACCGTTTCCCTGGCGCAAGTCGGGCGACGGGGCCGAGCAAACCACGTGGTTCAAACCGAGATTCGACAAGCCCGATGACGGCGTATCGCGCGAGGAGCAGGGAAAGGAGGGGGGCATGCTGCACCTGGTTCGCGGCATCACGAACCTGCGCACCAGGCATCCGGCGCTAGCCAACGGCGAGCTGGCCGAGGTGCTGAGCGACACGCACGACTGGATGGTCTTCGAGCGCACCGCGAAGAAGGAGGCGCTACCTGGTGCTGATCAATCCGACCGACACGGGCAAGGACTACGTCTTCCACGACGGCTGGTTCCCCCGCTACTTCGCCGCCCAGCTCATCTTCTGGAGCGACGGCAAGCGCCGCCAATGGAAGGACGAAACGGCCAGCGGCCAGCAGATCGAGAAGAAAGTCTTCGTGCCACCCTACGGGCTAGTCGTGCTCAAGCAAAAGCCGACGTAACGGCCCAGGTGGCTGCCCGCGAACTTCTTGTTTGAGCAGGAGGGAACAGAGGAAACAGAGAGCCTCGTGGCGTATCGGGCAACTCTCTGTTTCTTTCGTTGCTGTTCAAAGTACAGGAAACGAGGTGCTTGTTTCGCCCGCGACGGCCGATACGATGGCCGGGGCCTGCTCTGGAGGGGCCTGCGGTGCAATCGCCTAGGACGGCGCCGCCCCGGCTGACTTTTGCCCACGGCACGCTGCTGCTGGAAGGGTTAGGCCGCGGTCACGCTCAGCCGTGGATGAAAATGAAATCGGCCCGCTGGGCTTGGGACCCGCGCGTCAGTGCCTGGCGGTGTGACGCCCTTGGCTACGCGGAGCTGCGAGAGCGACTGCGAGCCGGCGTTTGCCTCGACGACCGCGTCGCTCGCTGGCAGCATCGGCTCCGCTGGCCGCGCATCTCTTTGCCGCCGCTGCGGCCTGAGCAGTGCGAGGCGGCGGCCGCTTGGAAACGGGCCCGGCGGGGCGTGATCGTCATGCCGACCGGAACGGGCAAGACGGAAGTCGCCCTGGAGATCATCCGCGCAGCGGCGGTCTCCACACTGGTCGTGGCCCCGGTGCGCGATCTGATGTACCAGTGGCACCGCCGCATCCACGACTCCTTAGGCTACGACGCCGGCATCCTGGGCGATGGCGTGCATCGCATCGCTCCTTTGTCAGTTACGACCTACGACAGCGCCTGCATTCACATGGAGCGGCTGGGCGTCACCTTCGCGCTCGTCGTATTCGACGAATGCCATCACCTGCCGGGCGACGTGCGCCGCGACGCGGCGCGGATGTCGGCCGCGCCGCTGCGCCTCGGATTGACGGCCACGCCCGAGCGATCCGACGGCCGGCACGCCGACCTGGATTGGCTGATCGGCCCGCGCGTCTACGAGCTGCCGCTGGCCGCTGTGCGCGGCAACGTGCTGGCCGATTACGACGTGGTCCGCATCCCGGTTCGCCTGTCCGACCGCGAGCAGTCGCTCTACAACTCCTTGCGCACCAGGTGCGGCAGTACGTCATGCGGCGCCGCCGGGCCGATCCGCATTTCACGTGGCAGCGGCTGCTTGCCGAAAGTGGCCGCGACCCGCAGGTACGCCGGGCGGCGCTGGCCTGCCGGCGGAAAAAAGCCATCGAAGACCGGGCCGAGGAAAAGCTGCGCGTACTGGAGGACCTCTTCCGCCTGCATGCCGGCAGCGCCGTGCTGATCTTCACCGGCTCGAACGCCATGGCGCGCGAGGTGTCGCGGCGGTTCCTGATCCCCTGCCTGCTCAACCACTGCCAGAAGCGGGAGCGGCGGGAAGTCTTGGAGGGGTTTGCCAACGGCACGTATCCGGCGCTCGTGGCCAACCAGGTGCTCGATGAAGGGGTGGACGTGCCGGAAGTGAAGGTGGCCGTGGTCATCGGCGGCACCGCCTCGACGAAGCAGGCCAAACAGCGGCTCGGCCGCATCCTGCGCCGCTCGGGCAACGCGCGGGCCACGCTGTACGAGATCGTCTGCGCGGACACGACCGAGGAGCAGCGCTCGCGCCGCCCCGAGCTGATGCGGCGACGTAGAATACGATCAACTCAACCAGCCGGGTACAAACCACGAATGCCATGAGCAGTGCCACCAAAGAGCTCGAAGCGCGCCTAAGCCGTGTCGAGAAGGAACTAGCGGAGCTGAAGGCATCGCTGGTTCAGAAGCGCTCCGAGCGCTGGTACCGGGCGATCGTCGGGGATTTCGCCGGCGATAAGACTCACCGGGAGATCTCACGACTAGGCCGCCTCATTCGCTCCGGTAAGCTCAAGGGTTAACGCACGATGTCCGTCGTCTTGGATTGGACTAAATGACGGAATTCCGATGCTCCCCAGGTCCCTGGCCCTCGCCGAATACGACCGCAGCCGCGTCTATCCGGACCGGCTCACGCGGCACAAGCACGCCCGGTACGCCCGCTACGCGGAGCGGATGTTGAGAATTTACCGCGATGGCATCGGCCGCATGCGGCAGGAGCTGCATTGCGCCATCCACGAAGTGTTGGCAAGCGAACCGGACTGCCCGGCGCGGCGCATCGGCGCCTTCGTGAAGTTGCTCGACGACGCCAGCCGCTACGAGCACGACCAGCGCGGCAGAGCGGCCCGGCTTCGGCAAAGGACATTTCGGCTAGCGGCGACGATGCACCCGCTGGTGCGCTGCCCGGATCGCCAATTTCCGCACGAGGAGACCCGGGTCAAGGCAGCGATCGCCACGCAGCTTGGTCGCTCCTGGAACGACATCGATCGCAGCTTGTTCGCCGACATCACGGAGTTTCACCGGCTCGATTCGTTCGCCGGCTACGCCGACGGCCCCGCCCTCCTGGCCCGCTACAACGTGGCCCAGGTGCAGGCGGCGATGTTGGATGCCGTGTCGCTGACCGTGTGGGCGGACCAGGATTTCAAGGTCATCTTGCGCTACGCCAAGCTGGCCGGGCTGATGCACACCATTCGCTCCGCCGGCGTCGGCCGCTATGAAGTCCGTTTCGACGGCCCAGCCTCGGTGCTGCGCGTGACCCGTCGGTACGGGGTGGCGATGGCGAAGTTCCTGCCGGCCCTGATCGCCTGCCGCGGTTGGCGGATGCACGCCGTCGTGCAGCCGCGGCGACACGGCTGGAACGTGGGCCTCGACCTCTCGCCGGATGACGGCCTGACCAGTCATCTGCCGGCACCCGAGGAGTTCGATTCGCGCGTCGAGGCGGACTTCGCCGGCGACTGGGGCCCAAAGCGCGACGGCTGGACGCTCGTCCGCGAAGGCGAGGTGCTGCATCACGGTCAGAGAGTTTTCGTGCCGGACTTTGCCTTCCGGCACGACGACGGGCGCTCGGCGCTGCTGGAGATCGTCGGCTTCTGGACGCCGCAGTACCTCGAAGCCAAGGTCAAGACGCTCAAGACGTTCTCGAATCATCGCATCCTGCTGGCCCTCGGCCCCAGCGCAAGCAGGCAATCGAGCCACTGGCCCGCCGAAGCGATCGCCTATAAGAGCCGGCTTCGAGTGGAGGATGTGCTGGAGCGGCTGAAGAAAGAAGACAACCACGAATCACACGAATAGCACGAATGAAGAGTACAGCGCGACTCTCATGGGTCCCCAATATTCGTCGCGACAAACCATTCGTGTTATTCGTGTGATTCGTGGTTGTCCTCCTCGCACTCATGTAAGCCGGTGTGCGCAGTCGTAACGCCTCTACGTTATGATGAAATGTCTATCTGCGCACCGCCCGCGCGCTTGCCGCATGATCGGGGGAAACATGGGGACGCCATCTGAACCTACCACCCGTTGCCCAGGCCTCGAGGACCTGAAGGCGTTTGCCGTGGGTGATCTGGCCGGGACAAAACTCGAAGAGATCGCCCTGCACGTTGCTGGTTGCCCACGCTGCGATGCCTCGCTTCAGGAGCTGGATCATTACGCCGACGGGCTGCTCACCGACCTGCATCAGCTCGATGTGGCGTCGAACGGGGCGGGATCACAGGGGACGACGCGGCCCGGTGTGCCCGACCGGCTCGTTCACGTGGCCATGAGCGCCAAGGACGCCAGTTCGGCCGAGGAGAGCAGCCTCTCGCTCGACCCCGGCCGCCGTTTGGCGCGCAAGCTGGCCGAGGGGCCGTGCCGGCTGGGGCGGTTCGAGCTGGAGGCCGAGCTGGGCGTGGGATCGTTCGGCTACGTCTTTCGGGCGCGCGACACGGCGCTCAACCGGACCGTGGCCCTGAAGATCCAGCGGGCCGGCAGCTTCGCCAGCGCGGAAGAGGTCGAGCGCTTTCTCCGCGAGGCCCGCAGCGTCGCCCAGCTCAAGCACCCTTCCATCGTCTCGCTCTACGACACGGGACACACCGACGACGACGTTTGCTTTCTGGTCACCGAATACATCGCGGGCGAGACGCTGGAGAAGCGGCTTCAGTCCAAGCGGCCGGACGACCGCGGCGCGGCTGAGCTAGTGGCCGAGATCGCTGACGCCTTGCAATATGCCCATGAACAAGGCGTGATCCATCGCGACGTCAAGCCGTCGAACATCCTGCTGGACGGTCAGGGCCGCCCGCACCTGATGGACTTCGGACTGGCCAAGGGGGATGCCGGCGAGACGATCACGTCTGACGGCCGGCTGATGGGCACGCCGGCCTACATGTCGCCCGAGCAGGCCCGCGGCGAATCGCACGAAGTGGATGCGCGGACCGACGTCTACAGTCTGGGCGTCGTGCTGTACGAGCTGCTGACGGGCGAGCGGCCGTTCCAAGGCAACCGGCGGATGCTGCTGTTGCAGGTGCTGGAGGACGAGCCGCGGCCGCCGCGGCAGCTCAACGACGGCGTGCCGCGCGACCTGGAGACGATCTGCCTCAAGGCGCTGGCCAAATCGCCGGCCCGCCGCTACCAGTCGGCGGCCGACCTGGCGGCCGACCTGCGGCGTTTTCTTGCCAGCGAGCCGATCGCTGCCCGGCCGATGGGCCATCTCGAGCGGCTGTGGCGGTGGTGCCGGCGGTATCCGCTGGCCGCCAGCTTGTTGCTGATGGTCTCGCTGGGTTCGATCGCCGGCTTCTGGTACTTGTCTCGGCTCTCCACGCAGTTCGTCGAGGAAACGGCCCTGGACAGCGCCCGCATGGAAGCCGACATGCTGGAGCGCATCAACGCCTACTACAATGACGAGATCGTGGACCACTTGGACCGGCGCAAGGTCAACGTGACGGATCAGTACGAGTCCATCAACAAGCGCAGTGAAAATGGCAAAGGCAACGCGATTCCCTTGCCCGCCACCTTGTTGATCGACATCGGCGAGCGGATCAGCCGCGGCAAGCCCGGTCCGGACGGGATCGCCGAAGAATCAGGCATGCAAGTCCGCCTCTACAGCGACCATTCCTGGCGGCCGGGCGGCAGCTCGAAGGACGATTTCCAGCGCCGGGCGCTGGACGTGCTGGGCGACCGCCTCGCCGCTGGCGAGGCCGACGCGTCGATTCACGAGTTTGCCGAGAAAGACGGCCGCCGGGTCGTGCGGTTCGCCAAAGCCCAAGTCATGAAGGAGAGCTGCCTGAGCTGTCACAACGGCGACAAGGACGCAGCCCCAAACGGGATTGGAGAGTCGGTGACCTGGCCGGCGTGCTCGAGGTGACGCGCCCGCTGGAACCTGACACCGAGCGCAGGCAATCGCCACTGCGGGGGACGTTTGTCATCATGGGAAGCGTGGCCGTGATCCTGGTGGGGATTTCGCTCGCCTTGTGGCTGGGAGCGCGGGCACGATAACGGAAGCACGAAATCCCAAGCTCGAAATCCGAAATCCGAAACAAATTCAAAGCACGAATGATCGCGAACAAGCCCACGCGCTCGCCCGAGGTTTCGGTCCTTGGGTATTCGGTCCTTGTTTCGGATTTCGTGCTTCGAATTTCGGATTTGACCCAATAGGTTGAGTTCCCCAGTGTCGTCCAACACCGTACCGCACGGTCCGACCGATTCGCAGACGGCAACGTCGCGCAGTCTGCTGGCCGCGCTGCGCGACCGGGAACCGGCCGCCTGGGAGCAGTTGGTCGCGCTCTATGCTCCGCTCGTCTATTATTGGTGCCGCAAGCTGGGCCTGGCGGAGCAGGACATGGCCGAACGTCTTTCAGGACGTGTTCCAGGCGGTTGCCAGGAAGATGCCGGATTTTCACAAGGACAGCCCTGGCGACACGTTTCGCGGCTGGCTCCGCCGCATCACGACGAACAAGGTCCGCGACCACTTCCGCCGCGAGTCGCGCCGCCCGCGCGCCACCGGCGGCACGACCGCGCAGCTCCGCCTCTCGGAGCTTCCCGCCGCAGAGGACAGCGAGCAGAGCAGCAGGCGCGCTTCGCGTGCCGTCCTTTCGGACGGCACGCGAAGCGCGCGCGCACCAATCACCGGCAGCGAAAACTTGGAGGCGAGCTGGCACGACAACGTGCTGCCCGAAGACCTGCCTTTTCGCGAGCTGTTTCGCAGGGCCCTCCAGCAGATCGCCGGCCACTTCGAAGGGCAAACCTGGCAGGCCTTCTGGCGAGTGGTCGTGGACGGCAAGACCGCGCAGGAGGTTGCCCAGGAGCTGTCGATGCAGCCCGGCACGGTCCGAGTCGCCAAATCGCGTGTGCTGCACCGCCTGCGGAAAGAGCTGGGCGAGCTGTCGGATTGATCAGGATCAGGCGGATGGATGGCTCGCTGCTAGCACCTCGCTGGGCTTCGCTTCGCTCGGTCCCAGCCACGACACCTGGCGGAACTCGCGAGCTTACCAGTCGTCTAACTTCGAAACGCCATCCGGTCATCCGTCGGGGGAGACAGAGCAATGCGCAAGAACATCCTGCGTCAAGACATCAGTCTTTCTAGCCTCGCTGGCTCTTGCCTTGGGAGCCCTCTGGGCTCGCGAGGCCTTCGCCGATCCCTGCGGCATGGTGCCGCCGATCTACCTGAACGACAACACGTCGCTGGTCCGCGTCGGCGATCAGCACACCTACGTCTTCTATAAGGACGGAATCGAGACGTTCGTCATTCGGCCGGGCTTCTCGGGCAAGGTCGAAGACTTCGGCATGCTCATTTCCTTCCCGACGCCGCCGGCCCTGCGGAAGGTCTCCGAAGACATCTTCCCGCAAATCTCCAAGGCCATCGACCCGCCCGAGGTGTTGATCGATCTGCGATGGAGCCGCTTCAAAGGACGGGCCTGGGGGGCCTTCTCCTACGCGGCAAACGGGAAACTGGACGACGGCCTCAAGCTGAAGGAGAACGAAGTCCGCGTGCTGCGGCAAGAGGCGGTGGGCATGTACGAGGCCGCCGTGCTGGAGGCCGGCAGCTCCGCCGCGCTGAAACGGTGGATGGACGACCACGGCTACAAGTATCCCACCGGCATGGACGCCGTGTGCGACGAGTACATCAAGCTCGGCTGGTGCTTCGTGGCGGAAAAGGCCAAGGTCGGCGGCAAGGCCAACGTCGATCCCAAGCCGCGGATGAAAGACGTGGACACCAAGCTGCCGGCCGGCTCGGCCTTCGACGGCCACGTGCAGGCGATGGCCTTCCGCTTCAAGACGGACAAGCTGGTGCTGCCGATGCGGCTCTCCGCTTACAACGAGGGCGAGCTGCACAACGTGATCTATCTGCTGACCGACGGGCCGCGAAAGATTCGCTCGATCCCCGAGGAATACGTCGTTCGGCAGCTCACCGGCGAAGACCTGTTCAAGAACGTCACACAGCCGCTGCCGCTGCGGATCGTCGGCGGCACCGAGGCGGACATTCAGGACTGGCAGCGGCAGAGCTTGCCGCAGCAGCGCGATCCCGTGCCGCACAACGGCTTTGCCAAGGAGCTGTTCGCCTCGGACCTGTTGGCGGTGAAGAACGGCCGGCTGTCGCACGCCTTCGAAGAAGACGAGAAGATGCTGCTGCGGATCGGCGAGCACTTCGGCCTGCGCGGACCGGAGATCGACAAGCTGAACCTGGCGGCGCTGGACAAAGAGCGCGAGAAGGCCGTCAAGGACGCGCTGGCCGACGTCAAGAAGATGACCCTGACGGTGATCGACGGCGACTTTCCCCGCGAGGTGGTGGGGCGCAGAACCTGATCTTCGGCGAATACCGCATGCCTGCCCGGCGGAACGCGGCCGAGTTCTATGACGCCAAGGACAAGAAGCCGGCCGGCAAGCGCGAGGGAACGATCAAGCTAGGCGCGTTGGAGCCGGCGCCGGCGCCGGCATCGCGCTCGAACGGCCTCCGCCTGGGTTTCATCACTCTCGGCGTAGCCATCGGCCTGGCGCTATCCATCGCCTGGCTGCGAAGGGCGAGCGTCGAGCCGTAAGGCCGGCGTGCAGGCTACGAAGACAGGCGTTGTGATACCACGAAGAGTGGAGACAAGACCGCCACGAACAAGACAACCATGGCCGTCAGCAACAGTAGCGTGATTCCGGCCGACCAGAGCCTGGCCCAAGGTCGCCGAGCCGTTGCGGCGTGGAGCGGAGCGAACACGACGATGTCCACGAACACCAGCGAGACGACCAAGGGTAGGACAAGCTCCACGTGTTGCATCGCAGCATGATTGATTGCCACCACGTTTTGGGTCAGGGCCGGCAATAGCACCTCGTATTCCCGGAAAATGCGGACAGATGGCGAGATGACACCGTAGACGACGATCACTAAGCCCGCCAATCCAATCGCATGGGAGAGGACTTCAGCTCTCGTCGCGCCCTTCGTGCAGTCGGAGCGCAACGGCTGTATCCCCAGCCCAATGACTAGTCCCGGGATGACGACCACCACGGTGACAATGATCGGCAGCAGTACGGCAAAGTCGTCCTGGGCGGCCAACCACCTGACCATCGGTGTGCCAATGACTAACACGGTCGCAATGACCGCAACACAGCCCATCAGCTGACGTAGCGTGAATTGTGGGCGATCGCGAGGCTGTTGATCTGCTGTCATTGCTTGGCCTTGGTTGATTACTTGACCGCGCGGTTGTCCTTTGTCTCTGAGGTGTTAACAACCGCCGGCAAGCTGGCAGCGTACGGCGATCCCTGCAAGTGCACCATCAGCACCGCCAAATCCGCCGGCGTAATGCCGCTGATCCGACCGGCCTGCGCCAGGCTCAGCGGCCGCACGCGGGCCAGCTTCTCGCGGGCTTCCATCCGCAGGTGCGGCACGTGGGCATAGTCGAAGCTCTCCGGGATGCGCTTGCCCGCCATGCGGCGCTGCCGATTGATTTCGACCTCCTGCCGCTCCAGATAGCCCGAGTATTTGATGTCGCACGTCACCTGTTCGGCGACTTCGGCCGGCACATCGGCCAGGGCCGGCAGCCGGGCCACGAGATCGGGCCACTGGACTTCGGTGCGTCGCAGCCACTTGGTCAGACTGGCCCCCTCCTGGTGCGTGTTCCCTAGCAGCCCGGCCACCTGGTCGATTGCGGTGAGCTTGGCCTCCAGCCGCTGCCAGCGGTCGTCGTCGACCAGGCCGAGCTCGCGGCCGAGCGGCGTCAGCCGGCGGTCGGCGTTGTCGTGCCGCAGCAGCAGGCGGTACTCGGCCCGGCTGGTGAACATGCGGTACGGCTCGTCGACGCCGCGGGTCACCAGGTCGTCGATCAGCACGCCGATGTACGCCTGCTCGCGGTCGAGGACCAGCGGCGGCTCGGCCCTGCAGCTTGAGCGCGGCGTTGGCGCCGGCCATCAGGCCCTGGGCGGCGGCCTCTTCGTAGCCGGTCGTGCCGTTGATCTGCCCGGCGAAGTACAGGCCGGCGACGCGCTTCGTTTCCAGCGTCGGCCGGAGCTGGTCGGGCGGGGCAGTAGTCGTACTCGACCGCGTAGCCGTAGCGCATGATCTCGGCGCTGCTCCAGGCCGGGGATCAGCCGCAGCATCGCGTCCTGCACGTCGCGCGGCAGGCTGGTGCGAGATGCCGTTGCAGTAGTACTCGCGCGTGTTGCGGCCTTCCGGCTCGAGGAAGATCTGGTGCCGCGTCCTTGTCGGCGAAGCGGACGACCTTGTCCTCGATCGACGGGCAGTAGCGCGGCCCGCGCGACTGGATCTGCCCGCTGTACATCGGCGCGCGGTGCAGGTTGGCGCGGATCAGCTCGTGGACGCGCCTCGTTGGTGTGCGTGATGTGGCAGGGCAGCTGGTCGACTGGGCGATGCGGTCGGTGAGGAACGAGAACGGCCGCGGATCGTCGTCGCCGGGCTGCAGCTTCGGCACTGGTCGAAGTCGATGGTGCGGCCGTTGAGCCGGCAGCGGCGTGCCGGTCTTGAACCGCGCCAGCGCGAAAGCCCAGCCGGCGCAGGGCTGCCGCTGATGCCGGTCGGTCGTCCCTTCGCCGGCCCGGCCGCCGGGCGTCTTCGCCTCGCCGGTGTGCATGAGCGCCTGGAGGAACGTGCCGGTGGTCAGGACGACGGCCGCGGGCGCGGTAGACGGCGTCGCCGCGGACGCGGACGCCGGCGATGCGGCGATGCGGAGGTCGAGGCTCATGCGAATCGCTCTGCAGCTCCGTGACTCCGACGTCTGACTCCTCTCGATCAGCAGATCCTCGACCACCTCCTGCCGCAGCGTCAGGTTCGGCTGCTCCTCGACCAGCCGCTTGACCGCGAACTGATAGACCTTCTTGTCGGCCTGGGCCCGCGGGCTGTGCATCGCCGGGCCCTTGCGGCGGTTGAGCATGCGGAACTGGATGCCGGTGGCGTCGATGGCCCGGCCCATCACGCCGCCGAGGGCGTCGATCTCGCGGACGATCTGCCCCTTGGCGACGCCGCCGATGGCCGGGTTGCAGCTCATCTGGGCGACGGTGTCGCAGTTCGTCGTGAGCAGGGCCGTGCGGCGCCCAGCCGCGCCGCGGCCAGCGCCGCCTCGACGCCGGCGTGGCCGGCGCCGATGACGATCACGTCATAGTCGTAAGTCAGACTCATGCCGCCATGATAAGAGCAGTGCGGCACAATGGGAAAGATCGACGGCGACAGCGCACCTCGTTGGGTCTGCCTGGGCAAACACACAACGGACACGCGCAGCACAAGAACTCAGTCCGCCTCAGCCGACTGCCCGTGGGCCACCAGCTTGGCTACTTTCTCTTTTCATCGAGTTCATCCAATTTCTTCGACAATAACCGAGTCAGCAAATCTAACTTCCCCTCGAGGCGCTCCAATCGCTTTTCTAAATCGCCGACCTGCGCGCGCAGCTCCCGGATCGCGGCCGCATCGGCCGGCGTGCTGGGCGATGCCTTCTTGCGCCCTTCCTTCTCAAGCTCTTGAGCTTCCACCTCCCTATGCTTGGCGAGTCGGCTTTCGCGACCCGCGGCGAGCTTCTCCTCCAGTCCTTTGCGCGGCAGCTCTGCGAAGACGTAGTAATGAAGCTGAGCCGTCTGTGACTGGCTGTCCAGGCCGCGCAGACCGACGGGAACCAGAACCGGCACGCCCGCGGGAGCGCGCCCCGCTATGTTCTCAAACGCGGCCCGTGTCCCGGCCACGTAGGCGGCCAACTCCTCGGCGGCAGACGGTTCATCCTTGTCTTGGCTCCGTCGCAGAGGGCGTTTCAGCCATTGCTCGAGCAGTGCCTTTTCGGCCGCCTTCGCCAGCGCGGGTCCATCTACGGTGATCGTGGCCGTCTTGGGGTCGAGCGAGAACTCCGCCCGCTGCGTGATCAGTGCTGATTCGTACGGCCCTTGGCCGCCCAGCAATTCATGCTTGAGCTGCGACTCGCCGTCTAATGGAACGACCTTCAGCGACTGCGCCAGCTTAAATCGCAGCGGCACGGGAAACGCCTCGCGATCTACCTTCTCGAACGTGTGCGGGAACAGCCGGTCGTCATGCACCGCCACCGCGGTTTTGCCAGCGGCGGCCAACCGCGGATAACTGCGTTCCCCTCCCCTCCAGTGGCGGTAGTCCTCGTACTGAGCTAGCCGAATGGTCGAGCTCTGCGGGCTGCCCAGCAGGTCCAGTGTCTTCAGCTCTACGGTCCAGATTGCCCGCTCCACGTCCCCCATCACCTCTCTGCGCTCGCTGGCCGACAGCACCAGCCGGATGGGCGCGTCCTCAAGCACGGCCGTAGGGTCATCGGCGGGACCCCAGCCCCGCCGGTGCGGGTCGGCAGGTTCCGTTTCGACTCGCCACGGACCAATGGCGCTCAACGGCGATGGCTCGCTGGACACGGACCGAAAGCCCTGCGGGGTTGCGATCAGACGGGCTTCCTTGAACTCGGCGTCGTAGACGATGCCGTCTTGCAGCCAACCGTCGTGGAGCCGGGCATAGGGCAGCCGCGGCGACATCTTGCCACCGAAGACGCGCGGCCGCGAAAGCTCGTCGTCCGGCTTCGCCGAAAGGGTTTGGACGCGCTTCAAGTCCGGTAGCGAGAACCAGGCGTCGGTGAATAGACGCTCTGCGGGATCGGCAGTTTGCGCAAACAGGAACTTGCCCGCCAACGACTTGAGGTGAATTACCGGGCTATCCAGAAAGGCTTGCTTCTGGCGAGACAGGTCTCGATGCGACAGTGCCTCGATGCGGGCGGTATTGGTCGGTGAGACGTAAACATGGTGCTGGTCCACGGCCGCGCTGCCCACGCGATAGGGCAGCACTTTCTGCGATACGATCTTCCCACTGCTCAAATCGAGCAGCAGTATTCGCGTGATGTCTGGCTCGCGAGCTTCATCCGACACTCGACGGGGAGCCTCATCGGTTAGCCGGCTGGACCAGCACAGGGCCAGGGCCGCATCATCCGTAATGGCCAACCCCTGCGGGTCGAAGGGGAGCGGGTAGTGCGGCTGGGCAACGTGGAACAACAGCGTTTGCACGCTCTGGTACTTCTCATCGCCGGCCTGGTGGGAAAGCCGGAGCTTGATTTTCGCTTCGCCAACGTCATCCCGGCTGGGGGTCCAATGCAGGCCTTCGTCCGTGACCTTGACTCCCGTGGGAGCAACTTCGATGGCGATCTTCGTTCGTGGATCGACCTTCGTCAGCTTTACCGTGGTCGCTTTGCCGACTGGCAGCCATGACGATTCGTCTGCCTGAACCTGCAGAGCGGTTCGTCCTTCAATTTCAAGGCTTCCAGCGGCACCAGGACTGCCTGATCTTTGGCGGCGATCACGATGCGGTCACGCTTGGGATCGACGAACATCCGAAGGTGATAACGCACCCGCCACAACTCCATGTCGTCCGCGGTCGGTCTACTGAGCCGGATCTTGTCGAAAAGCGTTGCAGGCAGCTTCGTCCTGCTGGTGTTCTCAAAGCTGTTATAGGAGGCGGTGATGAGGTCCCGCGGACGCACCTCATCGAATGGTGCGCCTAGATCAATACTCAACCCGTACCATTCGTCTCCGCTCAGTCCGGCGATAACCGGACGATCCGGGACAAAGCATAACGGCGTGAAGTCAAGCTCGGCGACTTTCTGGCGTAGAGTGGCGGTATAGATGGCTTTGCCGGACGCAGTGTATCGATCGAACGGATCGGGAACGAATGTCGAATGCTTATCGTGGTCGTAAAAGAGGCGGTCGAAGCGCGGCTTGCCTCCTGTCTGGCTTTCTCGGCGGCGCATGCATTCGAACTCCGAGGGAGAATAGCCATCGCGCCGATACAATAGCCAGCCGCTGGCCGAGACGGCACACTCCGTCGAGTCATGGAACAAGGTACCTTCGTCGGCCATCCTTTCCAGGTTCACCCGCCCCGTGAAATCCTCGACCCCGTTCCGGTAGCAGTAGTACAAAAACGGATCCGCCTCGTTCGTCGCTGTAGTGACGAGTGTGACGTCGGAACTCACCAGGGGCACCTTCTTCACCAGGTCGAACTTGCCGGCATCCAGCAGGTACAAATGCGCGTCGCGCAGGCAGGCGACCGCGAAATAGGCTTTGTCCTTGTAGCGTTTGAACGTCACGGACACCGGCGTTTTGCCGACGGGCGTGCTCACGGGGGGCGGCGATCCTTGCCACGGCGCAGGTAGGCGTCTGAGTAAAGCGTGGCCGTGTTGTTGTCCGGCCTGACCGCCGCCAGGTCGCCCGTCTGCGGGTTCAACGCGAAGTCCGCGGATAGGCCCCCCTTGAGCGGGACGGTGGGCAAATCTTGCGCAGGAGTGTCTCTGGGGCCGAGGCCGCAGACCAAGGTGGCAGCGATCGCCGTGATGCGCATCAGAACCGGAGTGCCTTGCATGAGACCGCCTCCGACGAATCGACGAGGTGAGAGAAAGGATGACTAAGAGTAGGGTCCCGCGCCGCGGCGTGTCAATCAAACCCCGGTTTGCCGGAGACGCGACGTGCGCTGCCGATTCGTACTGAACCGCTCCCGAGCGCACGCTCCGTGACGCGGACCGTTGTCGGCTCGCGCTTCTTGCTGGGGCTCAATCGCCGGCCTTCTCGCACTGGCCTCCTCGGGGAAACGCAGCGTGTCGTGATCGCTTACAGCCGCCCTATTTCGTCTGTCTCGGCCGGCATCTCCCAGGCTGCCACGATGGCCGCGATGACGTACAGCACCAGCAGGCACCACCAGGCCAGATAAGCGATCGCGCTGGGCAGGCGCAGCCGAGAGATCACGGCCATCGTCAGTACAGCAACCGCGCCTATGATGCCGGCAAAGACGCTCGGACGAACGTATCGCGCCGGCGCCAACGCCACGCAAACCACGGTCATGAGCGCCAACAGGCCAGCAATCGAGAACTGTCGGTCCTCGCGGTGCGGCGCGGTCCACGGGTCGTGCGGGCTAGTCATGCCGGGTTGCCCAGGTGAGCGGCGGCAGGGTACAAGAGGGAAAGGCTTCGGACTTCAGGCTTCAGGCTTCGGGAGGAGAGCATCTCCCCTCGCCACCAAGGTCTTCCGAGGCCGTATCGCAACGTCCCACCCCTGAACTCTAAGCCTGAAGCCCGAAGTCTGAAGCCTGAAGTCTGAAGTCTGAAGTCTGAAGTCTGAAGCCTGAAGCCTCAACATGTCCCGTCGCTTGCGTCAGATTGTAACGGTCGGGGCCTTCGCGGTCTGCCTCACGGTGTCGCTCGCGGCGGCGGTGGCCGTGCTGCGCCAAGGGGCCGGCCGCTTGGCCCCCGCGGAGCTGGTGCGGGCATCGGCGAGGGCCGGACCTCTGGCTGAGCCGGTTCTGCCTGCCGGCGACCAGGAGCTGCGTCTGCTGGTGGCACAGGACCTGACCAAGGCGCCGCGTGAGAATCAGCTCGCCCTGGCCATGCGGCTGGAACAGTTTTTCCGCACACGCCGCGATTGGCGGCCGGATCAAGACCTGAACCCCGAGCAACTGCGCCAATTGCAGGAGAACCTGACCGAGCTCGCGCGTGTCTGGTTTTTGTGGAAGGCCGACCAGTACGCGATGCTGCAATGGTCTCAACGAGAGGCGTTTCTCGACGATCTCCTCGGCCTGGCGGATGCGTTCCTGGCGATGCCGCAATTGGCCCCGCGGCTGGCGATGCCCGTGGCGAAGGGAAAGCCGCTGGCCAGCCTCGCCGGCCAGCCAAAGCCCGCGGGACCGGCCTGGTGGCGGCTGCTCGCCAAGCTGCAAGAGCGGACGACGCCCGAAGAGCAAACCAACGCGAGCGCCCTGGGCATGGCACTCCACGAGCGCTGGCAACTTCGCACCAAGAAGCAGGGCGGCAAGCCATGACGAGCAGCTACGTCCGCCCCGAGATCGCCGCCATGTCCGGCTACGTGCCGGGCGAGCAGCCACAGGGCGGAAAGTTCATCAAGCTCAACACCAACGAGAACCCCTACGGGGCCTCGGCGGCCGTGGCCCGGGCGATCGAAGCGACGCTGCGCGGCGGCTTGGCCAAGTATCCCGACCCGATGGCCACGGCCTTTCGCACGCGGGCCGGCGAGCTCTTCGGCTTTCCACCCGAATGGATTCTCTGCGGCAACGGCAGCGACGAGCTGCTGACGATCATCACACGGGCCTTCGTCGGCCAAGGGCAGCTCCTCCGCCTGCCGTATCCCAGCTATATCCTCTACAAGACGCTGGCTCAGATTCAGGGAGCCAAGAGCCAGGAAGTGACCTTCGAGCGCGATTGGTCGATGTCGGCCCGCTTCGCCGAGCCGGCCCCCGACCTGCGGCTGGTGTTCCTGCCCGAACCCCAACAGCCCCTCCGGCACCATGCTGTCGGCGGAGGCGATCCTCCAGTTCGCCGAGCGGCTGCCCTGCCCGATCCTCATCGACGAGGCCTACGTCGATTTCGCCGACCGGCACTGCCTGGAACTGGTGCGGCGCAGCGACAAGATCATGGTCTCGCGCTCGCTGAGCAAGTCATACGCGTTGGCCGGGCTGCGGTTCGGTTTCCTGGTGGCCCAGCCGCACATTATCCGCGAGTTGGAGAAGCTCAAGGACTCGTACAACTGCGACGCCCTCTCGATTGCCGCCGCCACGGCCGCCATCGACGACCAGGCCTGGCTCGCTCGAGACGCGCGCCAAGATCATCGCCTCCCGGCAGCGGCTCACCGAAGGAGCCAGGTCACTGGGCTTCGAGCCGGTGCCGTCGCAGTCGAACTTTGTCTGGTGCCCGCACCCCAAGGTGCCGGTCAAGCCGCTTTACGAGCAGCTCAAGCGCAGCGGCGTGCTGGTGCGGTATATGAACTATGCCGGCTGGCCCGACGGGCTGCGGATCTCCGTGGGCACGGACGAGCAGATCGACGCCTGCCTGGGGCTGCTCAAGGGGATGGTGTAGCCAAAGTAGTAGGCACACTCGGTGTGCCGTCTGCGTGACGGCACGCGGAGCGTGCCTGCTACTGGCCTTGCGCTCAGCATGACACGCGACTAGCCGCGCGTCGAATCCGCTCCTGCACCGCCTCGATCTGGCCCTCAGCCGAAATCACCACGATTTGCCGGTCCGCTTTGGCCGCCTCGGCCAGAAAGCCCTGCCGCAGCCGCTGGCGATAGTCGCTTCCCTTTTGCTCCATGCGGTCGAGCTGCCGATTAAGCCGCGCATCGGCGCCGGCGATCTCCATGTCGAGCACGAAGGTCAGGTCGGGCCGCACGCCGGCAGTGGCGATCTCGCCCAGCCGCCACAGCATCTCCACGTCCAGCCCGCCGGCGTGGCCCTGATAGACGACGTTCGAGAGCAGAAACCGGTCGCTGACCACGACTTTGCCTGCCTCGAGCGCCGGGCGAATGATCTCCTCGACCATTTCGGCGCGGGCGGCCATATAGAGCAGCGCTTCGGCCCGCAGCGAAATCGTGGAGCGCGTGTCGAGCAAGATGCCGCGGACCTTCTCGCCCACGGCCGTGCTGCCCGGGTCGCGGCATTCGACCACTTCGCGGCCCCGCTCGCGCAGCCAGGCGGCCAACAGCCGGGCCTGCGTGGACTTGCCGACGCCGTCGATGCCGTCAAAGGAAAAGAACATGTCGCATCAGCGCTCGAAGTTCGTCTGCACGTTGTGGCCGTCGAAGCCGAGGGACTCGGCCAGCGACCTGGCCGCCGACTTGTAAAACTTCTCCGAGACCTCTCGGGCCGAGAGCTTGCAGCGAATGCGGAACAGCAGCATTCCTTTCTCCTCCAGCTTCACCTCGGGGACATAGCGGCGGATGGCGTCTTCGACGTTGGCGGGAAAGCCGCCGCCGGAGTCTTCCGTCATCAGCGGGGCGATCGTCACCACGCAGTCGGCGTTCAAGAGAAGATGCCGGCTGAGCACGGTGCGAACGGGGTTGACCGTGACCAGCTCGTTGCCCGTCGCCGGCTCGTCGGCATCGGTCTTTCCCGCCGTCTTGCGTTCGATGGCGGCGATGCGCTCGGCCCAGGGAAGCCCGGAGTCTCGACCCAGCGGGCACGGCGGAAGCCCTGCTCCTGGCCGAAGCCTACCAGCGTCCACCGCAGCAGCTTGCGGAACCGCTGGTCGTCGTCAGGCCGCGGCTCGTGATAGACGTGGAAGACGACCGCCGGCTCGTTGCCCATTTTGCTCGGACTCGCTTTGCTGGGGCTCTCTTTGTAGGGCGCCAGCGCCTTGGCCAGGGCCTCGAAGTCCAGCGACGACCAATGGAGCGCGTCGTCGTCGCGCCGCAGGCCGTCGCTGTTGACCAGCACGCAAGCCTTGGTGTTCTTGTCGATCCCGAACACCGTCCGTTGGAGGTCCGTCTTGACGGGCAGCACGATCACATTCGAGTTGCCGCCATCGCGATCCTCGGCAAGCACGGGAGCCGTAACTCCGGCCGTCCCCAGCATGGCAACGCACGTCGAACATAGGGCAGCACGCATGAAAGTAGACCGCATAACAGCACCCTCTTGGGCAACAAAACCGAGAAAGGGTTTGGGCAGCTGCGCCCATCGTAACGCGCCTTGGGCAGCCTGGTCTAATTCCGCAGCCGACGCAATTGCGGAAGGTCCCTACGGACAGAGAGTGCTTCTCCGCGGCAACCCCGCTCGCAGACATCTTCTGCGGCAACGTGGCACTGCGTTAGAATCTGCGCTATCGTGGGAAGGACCTGGCGACAATTACCGTTCTGGACGCTTCGCGGCACTGACATGCTTCCGCCCGCTGAGCGCGCCGTTCGGTGAGGGCGATTACGGCGGTCCATTCCGGGACGAATCAAGGTAATCGGGCGAAGCATCGCTATGTCTACCGACGCTGTTCGCCTGACACCCACCTTCGCTTCGTGCCGGCGACCTGGTGGACCATCCTCCGCATCTGCATCGAAGAGCGGCTGGTCTATCGGGCCGACTTCGCCCTGGGCACGCTGATGCGGTTTTTGCCGATCGTCACACAGATTTTTCTGTGGGGGGCCATCTTCGAGGCCACGGGGAAAACGCAGCTCGCCGGCTATAGCTACGAGGAGTTTGTCGCCTACTACCTGCTGACGATGGTGGCGCGGGCATTCTCCAGCATGCCGGGCCTCTCCAGCGGCATTGCCCGGCAGATTCGCGACGGCGAGATCAAGAAGTATCTCATCCAGCCGGTCGATATGATCGGCTTTCTCTTGATCACGCGGGTGGCGCACAAGCTGGTGTATTACCTGGTGGCGGCCGTGCCGTTCGCCCTGGTGTTCTTTCTCTGCCGCGACTATTTCGTGCACACGCCCGATGCGGCCACCTGGGCCGCGTTCCTGGCCTCGCTGATGATGGCTTTTTTGCTCGGGCTTCTTCCTCGAGGCGGCCATCGGCATGGTCGGCTTCTGGTGGCTGGAGGTCAGCTCGCTGCTGTTCGTCTACATGCTGTTCAACTTCTTCTTCTCGGGCCACATGTTCCCGCTCGATATGCTGCCCGAGCCGTGGCGGTCGATTGTCGAGTTCATCCCGCTGAAGTACCTGGCCTTTTTCCCCTCGGCCGTGTTCCTGGGCAAGGTGCCACGCGAAGAGATCGTCTCCGGATTGTTATGGCAAGCCGCCTGGGTAGTGTTCTTCATCGTCGTCTGCCGCGTGGCGTGGTGCGCCGGGCTGCGGCGGTACAGCGGGTTCGGGGGATGAGGACATGACAAGGTGACAGGGTGACAAGGTGACAGGGTGACAAGGTGAAGAACATCCAACATCGAACATCCAACGTCCAACATCGAACGTGTTCATGTAACATCCGTTCGATGTTGGACGTTGGATGTTCGATGTTGAGTGTTGATGTTCGGCCTCTTGGGCAATGAACGGGCGGTTCTTGGGCAAAGCCCCCTCTCACCTTGTCACCTTGTCACCTTGTCAGGCCCCCGCCGCGGGCACGGGGAACTCTTCGCACAACTGGCGCACGTCGCCCTGGATGCGCTCGGCGAGTTTGGCGTCGTCCGGGGCGCGGAGGATCGAGAGCATCCAGCCGCCGATCTGCTGCATTTCGTCCGGCGCCCATGCCGCGCGTGGTCAGGGCCGGCGTGCCGATGCGGATGCCGCGAGGGGTCGAGCGGCTTGCGCGCGTCGAAGGGGATCATGTTCTTGTTGACGGTGATGCCGCAGCGGTCGAGCGCCTGCTTCGGCCAGCTTGCCGCCGATGCCCAGCGTGCGTCACGTCGACCAGCATCAGGTGGTTGTCGGTGCCGCCGCTGACGAGCCGCAGGCCGCCGGCCAGCAGCGCCTCGGCCAGCGTCTTGGCGTTGTCGATGATCTGCCGGGCGTAGTCCTTGAACTCCGGCCGCAGGGCCTCGCCGAAGCAGACCGCCTTGCCGGCGATGACGTGCATCAGCGGCCCGCCCTGCAATGCCGGGGAAGACGTTGCGGTCGACGTCCTTGGCGTACTCGGCTCCGGCACAGGACCAGGCCGGCCCGCGGGCCGCGGAGCGTCTTGTGCGTGGTGGTCGTGACGAAGTCGGCGACCGGCACCGGGTTGTCGTGCAGGCCGGCCGCGACCAGGCCGGCGTAGTGGGCCATATCGACGAACAGCTTGGCGCCGACCTCGCGGGCGATCTCGGCGAACCGGCCGTGCGGAATCTCGCGCGGATAGGCGCTGGCGCCGGCGACGATCAGCTTCGGCTTGTGCTCGCGGGCCAGCGCGGGCCACCTGGTCGAAGTCGATGCGGTGCGTGTCGCGCGTCACGCCGTAGCTGACGAAGTGGTAGAGCTTGCCCGAGATGTTCAGCTTCATGCCGTGCGTCAGGTGCCCGCCGTGGGCCAGGTCGAGCCCCAGCACCGTGTCGCCCGGCTCGAGCAGCCGTCAGATAGACCGCCATGTTGGCCTGGCAGCCGGAGTGCGGCTGCACGTTGGCGTGCTCGGCGCCGAACAGCTGCTTGGCCCGGTCGCGGGCCAGGTTCTCGACCACGTCGACGTGCTCGCAGCCGCCGTAGTAGCGCCGGCCGGGATAGCCTTCGGCGTACTTGTTCGTCAGCACGCTGCCGACGGCCTGCATCACGGCGGGGCTGGTGTAGTTCTCGCTGGCGATCATCTCCAGGCCGTCTTCTTGCCGGCGGATTTCGGCCTCGATGGCGGACCAGACCTCGGGGTCTTGCTGCTGGATGAAGTTCGTCACTGCGTTGCTCTCTGACGGCGGTACGGGGGGAAGGCAAATTGTGGTCCTTGGCTCGGCCTTCGACAAGCCGTGGAGCACACTGACCCGCCGCGCAAGCGAGGGAGCGGCGGGACGCGCGAGACGCGCTCGGAGCCACTCCCTTACCCACTCGTGGGGTGTACCAGGCGGGTAGGAATGCTGGCCCGCCTTTCGGCACTCGAAGTGTGCTACGCCACTACTTTTCCTGCCCCGTATCCAGCACCGCCAGGAACGCCTTCTGCGGGATATCGACCGAGCCGATCGATTTCATCCGCTTCTTCCCCTCGCGCTGTTTGGCCCACAGCTTGCGCTTGCGGGTGATGTCGCCGCCGTAGCACTTGGCGGTGACGTTCTTGCGGATGGCCGAGATCGTTTCGCGGGCGATCACCCGGCTGCCGATGGCGGCTTGCAGGACCACCTCGAACATGTGGCGGTCGATCTCGGTGCGGAGCTTCTTGACCACCGCCCGGCCGCGGCGGTCGGCGTCGCCGCGGTGGCAGATGACGCTCAGCGCGTCCACGCGATTGGCGGCCACCAGGATGTCCATCCGCACCAGATCGGCGGCGACGTAGCCCAACAAGTCGTAGTCCCTGCTGCCGTACGGGATTTGGGCCGATGAGGGCATCCGAAGTTCGGTGGATGCGTTGCGGCGATGTGGCGGGCGGCGCGAATCCAGTCCTGAATCATACTGTAAACGCTCCACCCCAATATCCGAAGCGCCCTGAAGTAGGAGAAGCTGTGAGCCACGAGTCCGTCGGCGACGAATGAAAAATCTCCGTCAACTATGAGATTAAACACCTCTTCTAATTCGGTTGTCGAAGACGACATGGCCACTTGTCGCGTCGCAATTCGTCCAGATGCATCGAGGCAGCAGAGGTAATCAGTCGCAACGATTTGGCGAGCCTGTCTCCAGATATGGCCAACGCAAAAAGAGTGGCTGGCAGTCGTCCGAATTCTTTTCCCGTCCGTGAAGACTATCTCCCATATCGTGTTCTTCCCATATTTGCAGACCTTGATGATCCTTCGGCTACGCAACATATTTCGGCTGCGGTCGAATGCGAGAACAATGTCACCTTCTTTTGCTGAAGCGATATCAACAACACCGCGCGGTGTTTCGATGCGAGTGCCAGCGGGGAAACAACCTGGTCGCTCATAAGTGCATGGTCGGTCCAAGGCGTCGGTGCCCATATATTTTTCGACCCGTCCCGATCCCTTACATCTGCCGCACACCTTTGTACCGCGTCGTCCAGTGTAAGAGCTACCCATTATTTCCTCATATCCCACCTTCCCGCTACCGACACAATCAGGGCACTTTTCGGCCATCACACGTTCTCCCGTAGATGGACGGGTGGTGGAAGCCGGGCCGTCCATCGGCTCGCTTCCGCGCCGCCGAACTTTGTTATTCGGACCTTATGTACAGTTATTGCCGCTCTCACGTGAAGGAGAGCATACGATGGGATTCTATGCAACGGACGAACACGGGGCAAGCCGCCTCTCGGAAGCACTTAACCTTGAGCCAATCAGCCGACCGGCGGCCCGCGTACCGAGAATGGCGTCTGGAGACGATGCCCTCCAATCCACGCTCTCGGCACGCCTCGAAGAACTCCCGCCCCTGGCCTTGGAGATAATCCACATAGCAAATCGGCCCTTGGCTTCCCCTGCGCACTGCGGCGAGCGCCTCTTTTCGTTCCTGGCAAGGGACTCTCCGCAGGTCGTCGCCATCAAGATGCAGCAGATCGAAGACGAAGTACACGACCGCGCTGCTCCTGGACCCCCCGTACATCACCCACAGCTAACGCCACTTGATGCTCTCGCAGGGGCGATTCGCGGCCGGGGCGTTTCCGGTCTATATCGTTGTGGGCCGACTGATGGCCCGCATGCCCGCGCCGCTGGTGGCCGTGCTGTGCGCGCTGTCGGGCTCATGCTGGCCGTGTATGCGGCGTTGTTCGCGGCAGGGTACCGCATGACCTGACGCTGGCCGATTGCAAGCCAAGTAAGGCTACTTCTCCTCGCCCCGTATCCAGCACCGCCAGGAACGCCTTCTGCGGGATATCGACCTGGCCGATCGATTTCATCCGCTTCTTGCCTTCCTTCTGCTTCGCCCACAGCTTGCGCTTGCGGGTGATGTCGCCGCCGTAGCACTTGGCGGTCACGTTCTTGCGCATGGCCGAGATCGTTTCGCGGGCGATGACGCGGCTGCCGATGGCGGCCTGGAGGGCGATCTCGAACATGTGCCGGTCGATCTCGCTCCGTGAGCTTCTTGCACGAGCGCCCGGCCGCGGCGGTCGGCGTCGCGCGCGGTGGCAGATGATCGATCAGGGCGTCGACGCGGTTGCCGTGCACGAGGATGTCCAGCCGCACCAGGTCGGCCGGCGCGTAGCCGAGCAGCTCGTAGTCCATCGTGCCGTAGCCGCGCGTGACGCTCTTCAGCTTGTCGTGCAGGTCGTAGATCACCTCGGCCAGCGGCAGGTCGTAGACGAGCATGGCCCGCGTCGGCGAGAGGTACTCGGTGCGCACGTAGCATGCCGCGGCGGTCGGTGCAGAGCTGCATCACGGCGCCGATGTACTCGGCCGGCAGGATGAAGTTGACGCGGACGATCGGCTGGCGGAACTCCTCGATCTGGCCGGCGTCGGGCACGTCCTGCGGGTTGTGGATGTGCGAGCGTCTCGCCGTCGCGCGTGAGGATCTCGTAGGTGACGTTCGGGGCGGTCTGCACCAGGTCGAGGTCGGCTCTCGCCTTCGAGCCGCTGCTGGATGATCTCCATGTGCAGCAGGCCCAGGAAGCCGCAGCGGAAGCCGAAGCCCAGGGCGTCGCTCGTTTCGGGCTCGAACGCGAAGCTGGGGTCGTTGATGCGAGAGCTTGTCGAGCGCGTCGCGCAGCTCCTCGAAGTCCTGGCCGTCGGACGGGATACAGGCCGCAGTAGACCATCCGCTTGCGGCTCCTTGTAGCCGGGCAGCGGCTCGGCGGCGGTCGTCGCCGGGCATCGGTGACCGTGTCGCCGATGTGCACGTCGTCGAGCGACTTGATGTTGCAGATGAGGTAGCCGACCTGGCCGGCCGTGCAGCGCGTCGCACGGCCGCGGCTGCGGGGCGAACTGGCCCAGCTCGAGCACTTCGTGCGTGGTGCCGGCCTTGCAGGAAGCGGATCTTCTGGCCCTTCGTCGACCGTGCCGTTCATCACGCGGACGTAGGTGATCGCGCCGCGGTACGTCGTCGTAGTGCGAGTCGAAGACCAGCGCCTGCAGCGGCGCCGTCGGGGTCGCCCGTGGGCGGCGGGACGCGGTCGATGACGGCGGCGAGCAGCTCGTCGATGCCGATGCCCGGTCTTGGCGCTGCACGTGCAGCACCTCGGTCGGGATCGATCGCCAGCGACTGCTCCATCTCGATCGAGCACTTCGTCGGGGCGGGCGTTGCGTGCAGGTCGATCTTGTTGAGCACCGGCACGATCGTCAGGTCGTGCTCCATCGCCGCGAAGGCGTTGGCCACCGTCTGGGCCTCGACGCCCTGGGAGGCGTCGACCAGCAGGATCGCCCCCTCGCAGCAGGCCAGCGACTGCGCGAGACCTCGTAGTGGAAATCGACGTGGCCGGGCGTGTCGATCAGGTTCAGCTCGTACTTCTGGCCGTCGTGCTTGTAGCTGCATCGTGACGGCGCGGGCCTTGATCGTGATGCCGCGCTCGCCGCTCCAGGTCCATGTCGTCGAGCATCTGGTCCTGCATCTCGCGCTTGCGTGACGGTGCCGGTGCGTTCCAGCAGCCGGTCGGCCAGCGTGCTCTTGCCGTGGTCGATGTGGGCGATGATGCAGAAGTTGCGAATATGCGAGCAGTCGGGCATTTGGCTGTCAGCGTGGCATGGCCATCTTGGCCATGCGTGCAGGAACGGCGTCAGGCATGGGCTGGAAGCCCGTGCCACGTAGCAACCGCGAGCCAGCAGCATAATTGCTTGGGCAACGGGCGAGAATGCCGACTTGGGTAACGAGGTGATGACCGTGGCATGCAAAACCACGCCGCCTCGGATAGAATCGTTGGGCGCGGAATGCTCGAGATCCCAGCAATTGGACTAACGGCAAGGAGCTGGTGATGCCTTCGCGCTTTCCGCAGAAGATAATCGATCAGATGCGGAAAGCCGGCTTGCCGAGCGGCAGCGCGTGCCCGTTCAAGCCCAGGCTCACCAGGAATCGAGCCGGTCAGCAGGTCATCGAGAAGAAAGCCGTGGCACGCGGACCAAAGGCCGGCAAGAGGGGATATGTTGACGAAGACGGTCGCATTTGGATCAAGGATCGTGCGCACGGCAGTACCCCCGACCATTGGGATGTGCAGCTTGACGACGGCCAGGACTATTTCCGTGTTGACCAAGATGGCAATCTCCTCGACTGAGGGGTCTGCAATCCAACCTAGCGCAGGAACAACGGTGTGAACGACCAAACTCCGAAGACCCCGACGGCAACAGAGCTTTTGCTGGTTGGCAACGGCGCGTCGGGCCAGTGGGACGTTGCCTTAGACGAATTGGCCGAAGGTGGAGAATGGCTGCTGGAGATCGACGGTCCCTCGTGGTACCTCGCTTTTCAGGTGCATGACCCGGGGATCGTCTCGAAAGCCGCAAGCTTCTTGGATGCGGTGGGCTCTGCCCCGCCGGAGCGCAAATGGAACGAAGCTGACGATACGCTGGCGATAGGACGCTTTGCCAGTGCCACGGTTTCGCTAGTGAGGGACAACGAGGGACCGTCAAGGTGCTTTTTGGTCATCGGCCGCTCGCCGGGACGCTCCACAATGTGCCTTCCCATCGAGTCGGCCGACATCGAGTCGCTCCGGGATGCGCTGCGGCAAGTGGAGCAGGACATCGAACCGTAGCGATGGTCTGCGAATGGTGTAAGCAAGAGATGCTGTGTCCGTGCTCGTCCCGACCCCGCCTCGGAAAACAGGCTTGCAGTCTTCAGAGCGCCGTTGACCATCTTGAAGGAGATTGCCATGCCTTGCCCAAAGATCGCGTTGCACGTGCGAGCCTGGTCGATCTGCCTCGTGGCTCTTTTGAGCGGCTGCGCTCTGAATGCGAAGAAGGCCCACTCGCTCCGGTACGATGCCGATGCGGATACCTTTCAGGTGCTGACTGTTTACGCCCACATCCACGGCGCCGCCAAGGACCACGCCTGGTTGGCTCAGCTATGGACCGATCGGGAACGGCTCATTTTCCCGGCTACGTGGCTCGCGCTCTTCGAGGAGCCTGCTTACCTGCGCCTCTCCGGCGGAGAGTATCGGCGGATCAATCTCAGCCAGCGCGACAAGACAGCTCAGCCCGCAGAGCGCCCCGCGGTGCCTTTGGACAAGATAACGATCACACCGGGCGAGTTCTTCCTCAGCCCGGAGAAGACGCTCTGCTACTACCATCGTCTGAACGTGCCCGGCGAAGTCGTGGATGCGCTGCTTCGTCAGGAAGGCAAGTCGCTGGTCGAAGGGTTGACCGAAAACGCCGAGAAAGAAATCGCGAGGCGAAAAGCCGGTGGAAAAAAGCTGCCTTGGGCCCCGGTCCGCCGACGCCTGGTGGACGCGAGCGCACGATTTGGCGAGCCCGACCCACCAGTGAAGTCCGAAAAGCAAAAGGCCAAATCCAACGATGATTTAGATCCATGGCTGGCTCTGGACGAAGCCTCGCTGGACCTTCTGAGGGGACTTCCGAGCCAGGGGGCGCCCGTCTGCTGGCGAGAAAAGGGCACACTCCACGCCGGTGTGCCGCTCTCGGCCGCCGACTGCCGGGAAGCCAAAGACACCTTCGACGCAGCTAAGCACACGCTGCTTCAGCGCGCGAAACGCCAACGCGACCACGCGGACGCTGAGTCGAAGCGGGCCGCTGCCCTGCAGGTTGCCATAGAGGCCGTGGGCCTTGAGGTACAGGAGGTCGGCGGCGGACGCACCCGCATCGTGGCCAGCGTGGACGTGAACCGGCTCTCCCGTGCCGATCTTTCAGCGATCGGCGACGGTGAATGGGAAAGGCCCGACGCCGACCAAGCCCGCGGGTACGAGCAAACGGTGGCTGCGATCCGCCAGCGTAAGATCCCGATACGTGAGGATGTGGAACTCGGGCGACTCCTCCGAGACTTCGCGGCACCAGCGAAAGAAGCCAGCAAGAACTGAGTCCATCCGCCTATCCGTTGGCCCTTGATCTCTACTTCTCGTTCCGAGGCTCTGCCTCGGAACGTACTGCCCGCGAGGCTCTGCCTCGCGTGTTGTTTTCCTTCGGAGGCCGCATGAGCGATTTGCCGACGCCGCTGGGCGGCACGTGCCAGCGCCCGATTCGACCCGCTGCGCGAGCTGCTGGCCGCCAAACTCGGCGTCGGGTGAAGACCTCGGCGCCTCGCTCGCCGTCAACATCGACGGCGAGATGGTGGTCGATCTGTGGGGCGGCTGGGCCGACGAGGCCCGCACCGTGCCGTGGACCGAGAACACGATCGCCTGCGTCTTTTCCACCACCAAGACGATGACCGCGCTGGCCGCCCTCGTGCTGGTCGATCGCGGCGAGCTCGACCTCGACGCCAGCGTCGCCAAGTACTGGCCCGAGTTCGCGGCCCGCGGCAAGGCGGGGATCAAGGTCCGCCACCTCCTGTCGCACACCTCGGGCGTCTCCGGCTGGGACCCGCCGATCACCATCGAGGACCTGTACGACTGGGACAAATCAACCGCCAGGCTGGCCGCGCAGGCGCCCTGGTGGGAACCTGGCACGGCCTCGGGCTACCACGGCACGACCTACGGCCACCTGATCGGCGAGTTGGTCCGGCGCATCACCGGCCAGCGGCTGGGCGAGTTCTTCGCCGCGGAGATCGCCCGGCCGCTGGGCGCCGACTTTCACATCGGCCTGGCGCCGTCGGACTTCCCTCGCGTCGCCAACTTGGTGGCGCAGGGGTGGCCGCCGACTGACCTGACGCGGCTGGAGCCGGGCAGCGTGGCCTACAAGACCGTCACCGGCCCGCTCGGGGACCCGAACATCGAACTGAGCCGGACCGAGCGCTGGCGGCGCGCCGACATCGGCGCGCTTCAACGGCCACGGCAATGCCCGCTCGGTGGCGCGCATCCAGTCGGCGGTGGCCTGCGGCGGCGAGGTCGGGTGGCGTCCGCCTGCTCTCGCCCCAAGACGATCGACCGGATCTTCGACGTGCAAAGCGACGGGATCGACCTCGTGATGGGCATCGAGCTTCGGATGGGCATCGGTTATGGCCTGCTCCCGATGCCGGGAGTGCTGCCGTTTCTGCCAGAAGGGCGCCTCTGTACCTGGGGCGGCGCGGGCGGCTCGCTGGTGATCGATCGACGCGGATCGCCGCCTGACCTTCGCCTACGTCATGAACAAGATGGTGCCCAGCCTGGTCGGGCCTACCGCCGCGGCGCTGGTCGAGCGGCTGTACGAGATCGTGAACCGCTAAACTTCGCGCTGCGCAAAGCGCAGATGATGCCGCCTGACCGCGAACTCGAACTGACGCTCCCGGACGATTACAATCAAGCGCAAGAGACGCCGACCGCTTCGATCTATCTGGCTTCGCAATCTGGATGGGTACCCATGTCAGTCAATCCCTACAGCAGTCCGCAGGCACCTGGCGAATCGCCGCAGCCGAAGATTGGCCGATGGACGCCCCGGCTGATCGAGTTGCTCGTGGTCCTGGGCATCATCGGGATGTTGGTCGCACTGTTCTTGCCCGCAAGACGTACCGTCAGGGAGCCGGCGCGGCGCGCCCAATGTGGTCATAACCTGAGGCAAATCGCGATAGCCTTGCAGGACTATGAAACAGTCCACCACGCGCTTCCACCGGCTTACACTGTCGATGCGGAAGGAAAACCGCTCCACAGTTGGCGAACGTTGATTCTGCCGTTCTTGGGCCAACAAGCGCTCTATGAAAAGATCGATCTTTCCAAACCTTGGGACGATCCGACGAACCAAGCCGCATGGGAAACCCAGATGCCCACGTATCGATGCCCTTCCGTCCAGTGTCCCCCGACGCATACCACGTATCTCGCGGTCGTGGCTCCCGACGGGTGCTTTCGACCAGGGGGGGCCAGGAAGCTTTCCGAGATTACCGACGACCGGAACCTGACACTGCTGGTCATGGAAGTCGGCGCCGACCGCGCCGTCCACTGGATGTCGCCCTCGGATACCACCGAGCAAGGCATCCTGGATCATGGGACCGTGGCCTCGCTGCCGCATTCCGGAGGCGCTCAAGCGGTGTCGGTGAGCGGCCAGGTCCTGTTCGTGGGCCCCGATTCGAGAACTGAGAGAATTCGGGCACTCATTTCGATCGCCGGAAACGACGACGCAATTGCCGCGGCGGCGAATTAGATTTACGTCGCGACGCGTTGCTGGCTGGCTGATTCGAGTGATTGGATGGACTCGAAAACCACCAGCGGCACGAGCCAGCTCGCCCAGGCCGAAAGCGGATAGAGCCAGGCGGCATCGAATTGCCCGATGGTCGCCAATCCGCCGATCATCCGCAGGACGACTGCCGAACACAACAGCACGAAGGTGCGCGACATCCAGCGTCGGTGGTCGGCAAATCTTCGCGCTGCCGCCGCTTTCCACCCCAGCACAACGCACGCCGCGGTAGCGATCGCCAGGGAGCCAAGTCCCGCTGCCGCGATGGCGCCCGTCGCCGCGTACCAGGCCATCCACAACCCGCTGGGCGCCACAAGCAGCAAGACGCAAGCGGCTTGAACGCGTCCGAGACGCCGGTGCCAGGTGGGAGCGCTCCTTCGGAATCGATCGCTGACCAAGATCATTCCGAGCATGAGCGATGCCGGCCCCGAGATGACGTGGGTATAAAAGGCCCACTGGTAGGCACCCCGAAAATAGGGTTCCCGACCCCGCAAGAAATCCGACTCAAAATCGGGCGGAAAGTACCCTCGATATTCGATCACCACGCTCAGCGTCACCTTGCAGATCAAGAGCGCGGTCAATAGGGCGAGCAGGCGCCGCAACGCAAGTGACCATTTCTTCTGCATGTTCCGATGATACCACGCCGCCGTCGCGCGTCCGACCGCACCATGTGGCATCGCCGCGCGAGAGCAACGCTTGATTCCCCGTCTGGACACAAGGTACCTTGCGATCATCCGTTCCGTCCCGAAGCGGATGACGCGCTGCGACACTCACCGCAGGGGCGGGTATCTTCTTCCGTGTAAGCGTTAGACGAATGGGCGCGGATGCATTGGTCGTCGGCAGGGGATCGAACCGTAAATGCCAATACGCCAGCACGAAACTCCAGAGAGTTGATCCATGGCCGCGGCCAGCCAAACGACGCCGCAGCGCCGGCCAGGCTTCCGCCGCCGATTGAGCTTGGCGTCCGCCGCGATCAGCGCGGCGCTGCTGGGCAGCTATTTCTTCGTGGAGATGAACAATCCCACCGAGCACGCGCGTTGGCGGTGGGTCCTCGGCGTGGCCGTGCTCCTGACCGTGGGTGTGCTGGTTTTCCGCCGGGACCGCCTGCGCTCGGTCTTCGTAGCACCGTTGATCGGGCTGTTCCTCGGCATGGTGGTGGTGCTCATCCTCGGCGCGACCGCAGCCGGCGTGGAGTGGCTTGCCACCGCTGGCGTCCCGACCGCGTCCCTGCGCTCCGCCGTTTTGGCGAGCTTGCCGGGGGGCGCGGTTGCGGGCGCCGTCCTAGGGCTGATGGGCTGGTTGGTGCTTCGGTTGATTCGCTACCGAGCAACCGCGGCTGCCAACCAACCGCGCGCCCGTGTCCAATTCGGCCTGCGCACGTTGTTGTTTGCCGTCTTCTGCGTCGCCGGGTTGCTGTGGACCGTTACGCCAGCGCAGCGGAATTATGAGCGGCAGCGCGCCGTGAGTCGCTTGGTGGCGGCCGGCGCACGCGTGAATGTCAATGCACAAAAGACGGTGGTGTGCCTTTATGGCGCAACCGCCACGGACGAAGACTTGCAGTCCCTCCATCGTCTGCCGGAGCTAAGCGGCCTGTCGTTGGAGTGTCCTCGGGTGACTGAGCGGGGCCTGGCTCACTTACAGGGGCTGCAAGCACTCCAAACCCTTCATCTCTCTTACACCGGACGAGGCGGCCTGGAAGTGTTGGGAAGTCTGCCGCGCTGACCACGCTTTCCATGGCGGACATGCGGCTGGACGAGGCGACTCTGGGTCAAATCTCGCGGCTTCCGAAGCTCGAACGACTGATGCTGCACAACGTGACCATCAGCGACGCCGCGCTAGGGCAGTTAGCGCAGGCGCGCGCTCTTCGCTACCTGCATCTGGACGGGGCGAATACCACCGATGAGGGATTGGCGCATTTGGAAGCGCTGCCTTCGCTCAGAGAGGTTTACATCAGCGGAAATGGGGTAACCATGGCCGGTGCCCAGCGGCTCCAGAACGTCCTTCGAGCAAGAGACAAGGATGCGCAAGTCCACGGGCCGTAGTCGCCGGCGCTGCTGGAGCAATTCGAGACGCAGTCAGCCCCGGCCGTTGAGTCTCAGAGGCTAGGTGATGGCAACCATTCGGCGGAATCTGAAGTTCGCCTCGCTCGGAGAGGTCATGCCGGATGTCGAGCAACTATTGGCCGGTCATGCTACCGTCGGCCGCTGGACGCTCGGCCAGATCCTGAACCACCTGGCCCTCGCGATTCGGTTGCCCATGGACGGCGTGCCGGTGAAGTTCCCCTGGCTGGTGCGGCGGCTCGTGGGGCCGGTTGCCCGTCGTCTGTCGTTCTGGCGTGGGTGGATCCCCGAGGGGGTTCAGATGCCCGCTGTCTACTTGCCGCCGCCAGGGCTGGATGCGACCGCACAGGCAGAGGAGCTGCGGAGGGCTATTAAGCGGTTCGGGGCGTTTGCCGGGCGGCTCGACGAGCACCCGCTGCTGGGCCGGCTGTCCCCGGCAGGGTGGGAGCGGTTCCATTGCTTACACTGCGCGCATCACCTCAGCTTCGCGATCCGCACGGCCCGGTAGCGTGAGGCCGAGCGGCGGCTGCGGCGGCTAGGTGGATGCCATCGACTGCTTGAAAACGAGTTACTTGAACTTGGTGAGCATCTGTTCGGCAACGAACTTGTTGCCCGCATCATTCCAGTGATTCCCGTCGTAGGTCAGAATCCCGCTGGCCTTATTGTCCGGGTTGTTCTTCTTCCAGTGCTCGACAAACGCTTTGCGCAGGTCGAGCAGCGGCGTCTGTTTCGCCACGGCCACGTCGCGTGCGATTTCGGCGAACTCCTCCAGTTTCTTGTCGTGCGGATTGGTGCCGTCGTGCTTCTCGCCGACGCTGGTGCAGGTGCACTGGACCACCTTGATCTCCGCCTTCCGCAGCTTGTCGTTGAGCTCTTCGAGCCCCGCCTTGAATTTCTCGGGAGTGCTTCCCGCGCATCGTTGCAACCGATCTGGATCACGACGATGGTTGGCTTCTTGGCCAGCACTTTGTCCAAGAGCGAAAGCAACGTTTGCACCGTGCCGCCTCCGGTGGAGACCCAATCGACTTCGATATCCTTGTCGGGATGTTTCTCGCCCAGCGTCTCCTTGACGATGCGGACGAACCCCTTGGTGACGTGCTGCTTGGGTTCTTCTCTGCCGCCCAGGAAGGTCAGCGAATCGCCCAAGAAGACGATGCGATCTCCCTTCTTGACCTCGACCTGCTTCTTGAGAAGGCCATCAAGCTCCTTCTCTTCCGCTGCTCGCGCCGGCAACATCGCCTCCAGGACCGCCAGGGCAGCGAACACCAACAGGTATCTCGAACGAATGGCGTACATGTTCTCTCTCCTTGTGAGGATGCTCCCATGCCTGTCGCCATCGTAGGCGGTGGCCGCGGGGCATTGCCACCAGAAAAGTCCGAATCAGGGCGATGCGACTGCCGCCCCGAGATGTGTAGAACCACGAGTGGTAGCCGTTCAGGAATGTGCCCGGACCTCTGATGTGCTGGGCGCTCGGCTTCCACTCCGGGCACGTTTGTAAACGGGCCCCGCCGTGCGCCTGGCGAGGAGCCAGCGGGCAGGCGAATGATGAACGTGGCGCCCTGGCCGGGCTCACTCTCGACGTTGATGGAGCCCTCGTGCATCTCGACGATCCGCCAGCACTTGGCGAGCCCTACGCCCAATCCGCGCCCGGCGGCAGGGCCGGAAAAGAATGGGTCGAACAAGTGGCGTCGCACGTGTTCGTCGAAGCCGGGGCCATTGTCGTGGATTTCGACGTGGGCCAGACGGCTGCCTGGGTCATTCTGAATTCGTGAGGCAATCTCCAATCGCCCGCCCCTCTCCAGCGCCTCCAGCGCATTATCACAAACCGCGCACAGCGCGACGAGCAACTGCGTGCGGTCGGCGATGATCTGGGTGGGCCTGCCGTCGAATGCCGTTCGCAGCTCGACGCCTCGCTCCTGGAAGCGCGGCCAGGCCAGCGACCAACTCCTCGAGCAAGCCCGTCAAATCAAGGGGCGCCAACACGGGCGGCGGTGGCCGGGCGAAGAGCATCAGATCGGCGATCATCTCGTAGACCCGCCGCGCTTGCGCGTGGATGGTCGCCAGATCGCGCCGCCGCTCAGGGTGCGTTTCTTGCCGCAGCAGCAGCTCGGCCCGGCCGCAGATGACGGCCAGCGGATTATTGATCTCGTGCCCCGCGCCGGCGGCGAACTCGGCCAGCGAGGCCAGCTTCTCGTCTTCCAACTGGCGCTGGAAAGCCTCGGCGTCGCGGATCGCGGCAGTTGAGGGCATGGCAGTGTGCGGCAGATCACACACTAGCCCGACGCGCAAGCGAAGGAGAAGCGCCGCAAAACCGGGTCAAGAGTGCTTCTCCCTCGCTTGCGCGTGGGGCTCGTGTCGCTCGCGCGTTGGGCGAGCGGGTTACTTCGCGGCGATGACTTCCACGTCCAGCAGCCGGCAGATCCGCTCCAGCAGCGTCTCCACGTCGAACGGCTTCTGCAGGAAGTCGTTCGCGCCGGCGGCCTTCAGCTCGTCCACCTTGTCCTCCTCGACCATGCCGGAGATGCAGATGATCTTGACGTCCTCGGCGCCAAGATCCTTCCGCGACGCGCTGGCAGACCTCGTTGCCGTTGATGTCCGGCAGCATGACGTCGAGCACGATCAGGTCCGGGCTGAACTCCTTGACCATCATGCCGGCGTCGAAGCCGTTGTTGGCGCTGCGGACCTCGAACCGGCCGTCGCGCTCGAGCACGTCGACGATCAGCTCGACGATCTCCGGGTCGTCATCGACGACCAGGACCTTGCGCTTGCCGCTGTCCAGCGCATCGGTGGGGATGCCGTTGTCCTTCATGAACGAATAAAGCTGGTCGCGCGGGATGCGGCGGAAGCGGCTGCCGGGCACGCGGAAGCCCTTGAGCTGGCCGGTGTCGAAGCAGCGGATGATCGTCTGCTGGCTGACCTTGCAGATCTTGGCGGCTTCGCCCGTCGTGAAGACCGTCTTCATCGTTTCCGTCCGACTTGGTCTGGGGAAATGCGAACCGGCACGCGCCACACGGTCGGCTGCAGATTCCCAATCGTCCATGGATCAGCAAGCCGAAAAGTTCCTCCTAAGCCCGCTGCGTGCTCAAAGCCATCAGGTGCTTCTAAGTTTTTTATCCGCTGCGCCTCACCGCTCCTACCTGAGCCTCCGAGCTTGCCATCCGGCGGAATTATAGCTACCGCCCAGAACACGTCAACACTGACGCATATTTCGCAAATTGCTCGCGCGACGCAGCTTACAATCACCCGGTAAAAAGGCGGTTTCTCCAGCCTGAGCACGTCAGGGCCCAGCTAGGCGACCAAAACCGATTCGGACCGGTCTTGGCGATACCAGCATGTTGCTCAAATGCCAGCGTCGCTTCGTTGCTTTTCGCCAGCCGTGCGCGGCATAATGCCGGCCGGTGGCAGACTTCAGGCTTCGGGCTACAGGCTTCAGCAAAACGCCGGACGACAGCTTCTTTCTGAAGCCCGAAGTCCGAAGCCTGAGTCGGCCAATGGCTTTTCTCCCCTGCGGAACAGAAGGAGACGGCACATGTCACGGCATTTCTTGCGACTTTTGATTTCGTCTTGGCTGACGCTTGCCATCGGCGCGTCAGCCGCGTGCGCCGCCGCGCCGAATGAGAAGGAGAGTGCGGCGGCGAAGATCGTCCGCGCGGCGCTACGGGCTGAAATCGCCGGGCAACCGGCGCAGCGCTCAGGGTTGCTGGCTGCCGCCCGGCTCGAAGCGCCGCAATTCGGCCCGGCCCAATGGCACTCCGGCTACGTCCGCTCCGGCAGAGCGTGGGCGACCGTCGAAGAAGTCCAGCGCCAGGCCGCCGCCGACAAGCGGCTGGACGATTATTCGCTCCAGCGGGCGACCGCGGGCGATACGGCCGCCGGGCAGCTCGCTCTGGCCATCTGGTGCCGAGCGAAAGGGCTTGCCGATCAAGAGCGGCTCCATTTGATGAAGGTGCTGCAATGGGACTCGAAGAACGCCGAAGCCGCGAAGCGGTTGGGCGTACGGTGGCTGAACGGGCAATGGCTGACCGCGGCGGAAGTCGCCGCTCAACAAGAGGCGGACCGCGCCGCCGCGCGCGACTGGCACAAGTGGAGTCCGGTCGTCCGATCGTGGCGAGATGCGATCGAGGGCGACAACACGGATCGCCGCGCCAAGCGCTCGGCGAGTTGCGCTCCGTCGCCGATCCATCGTCGGTGCCGGCGCTGGAAAGATTGCTCGCTTCGCGCAGCGAGGGCCTGGCCCTGGAGGTTGTAGGCGTGCTGGGGCGCATCGCCGATCAGCGAGCTACCGAATCGCTGATTCGCAGTGCCGTGTTGCCCGAGTGGCAGAGTGTTCGCGAGGCCGCCGCGGAGCAGCTCAAGAGGCGCGACCGCTACAGTTACTTGCCGCAAATGCTTTCCGGACTGGCGATGCCGATTCAAGTGGACGTGGTCGCCACGCCGGACACCACCCTCGTTTCGTTCTTTCAGGAAACGCAGGACGCGCGGTACCACGTCGTGCACGGACAGACCATCAACCGGCTGCACGTGCTGAATACTTTCTATCCCAACCGGCCCGGGACGCCCGTCGCCACCACCGGGGTGGATAAGGACGCGTCCAGGGCAGCCTCCCGCAGTCAAAGCGCGGCCAATCAGCTTCGCTTGCGAGCGGAGCAGGCCAACCAGGCGACCGCTCGCCAGAACGCCCGCATTGGCGAAGCCCTGAGCCGTGTCACCGGCCGCTCGTACTCCGCGGAAGCGTCGGCCTGGTGGGATTGGTGGGCTACCGCCAATGAAACCTACTCGGGGGAAAAGCCGGAGTATTCCTCGCGATACTACGACATGGTGTACGACTGCTGCGTCAAGTATGCCGTCAATCCGTCGTGCTTTGCCGCGGGCACGCCGGTATGGACCGAGCGCGGGCTGACGCCCATCGAGCAGCTCCAAATCGGCGACCGGGTGCTGGCGCGGAATCCCGACAACGGCGAGCTGAAGTTCCAGTGCGTGCTCGGGACGACGCTGCGCCCGGAAAGCCCGCTGGTGAAGATTCGCTGCGTCGCCGACAGTTCGCGCGCCGGGGAGACGATCTTGGCGACTCGTGGGCATCCCTTCTGGGTCACTGGCCACGGCTGGCGGATGGCCAAGGAGCTGCGGGCCGGCGACCTGCTGCACGGCGTGCGCGGCTCGGTGCGCCGAAGCGGTCGAGGAAGAGCAGCCTCAAAAGGCCTACAACCTGATCGTGGACGGCTTCAACACTTACTTCGTCGGCCAGACCGGCTTGCTCGTGCACGACAACATTCTCCGCAAGCCGAGCGCCTGCGTGCTGCCGGGGCTGAAGAAAAGCGAGATGGCAGCGGCTGAGTAGCATTCCAGCCAGGTTGCGTGCGCACACGTGGGCAGATACTGCGCACGCAACTTTTGGCGGCGCCCGCTGGGGGCATCGGCATACGCACTTGGATCGCGGGCGCTACGACGCCCGTGTGCACTTCCTCGATCGTCTCGCCCAGAATATCGACCATGCGGTCGATCTGCCGCTCGTCGGTCACGTAGCACGGGGCGAAGTTGTAGACGTCGCCGCGCATCCGCGTGAACATGCCGCGCCCAGCGCGGTGGCCAGCAGGCGCGGGCCGACTTTGTCCTCGGGCGGAAACTCGGCCTTCGTGGCCTTGTCGGCGACCAGCTTCCACGGCGGCCATCAGGCCCAGGCCGCGGACATCGCCGACGTGCGGGTGCGACTCCAGGGTCCGCAGCCCCCGCAGCAGACGTTTGCCTAGCTCGCCCGCTCGCTGCACGAGGCCTTCGGCTTTCAGAATGCGCAGGGTTCGCCAGCGCCACGGCGCAGTCCGGCCGGATGTGCTGAATAGGTGAAGGCGTGCATCCAGGTCGTGGCATCGGCGCCGTGGTCGATGGCCTCGGCGATGCGGTCGCTGATCCCCGATGCCGCCCAGCGGAAAGTAGCCGCTGGTGATCGCCTTGGCGAAGGTGACGATGTCCGGCTCGATGCCGTAGCGCGACAGGGCGAACCACTCGCCCGTGCGGCCGAAGCCGGTGATCACTTCGTCGGCGATCAGCAGCACGTTGTGCCGGTCGCAGATCTGGCGGATGCGCGGCCAATAGTCGTCGGGCGGCACGATCACGCCGCCGCCGCCCTGGACAGGCTCGCCGATGAAGCCGGCCACCGTGTCGGCGCCTTCTCGCACGATTGCCTCCTCCAGCAGATCGGCTGCTGCCTGCCCTGGCGTGCGGCGGTCGTCGGCCCGCGCGGCGTGAACGTGAAGCGATACGGATACGGGCTGTCGATGTGCGAGAAGCCCGGCACGCGCGGCTCGAACATCGGCCAGTAGCTGCGACAGCCCGGTGGCCGACATGGCGGCCATCGTCGTGCCGTGATAGCCGTAGCGGCGGCTGATGATCTTGGTCTTGTCTGGCCGACCGGTCACTTTCCAGAAGTACCGCGCCGTCTTGAAGGCCGACTCGTTGGCCTCCGCCCCGCCGCTCGTGAAGAAGAAGCGCTGGATGCCCCGGTAGCAGATCGCGGCGAGTCGCTCGCCCAGCTCGATCGCCGGCGGGTTGCTGCTGCCGGTGTAGGCGGTGGCGTAGGCCAGCTCGTTCATCTGCCGCGCGGCGGCATCGGCCAGCTCGGAGCGGCCGTGCCCGAGGACGACGTTCCACAGCCCGGCCAGCGCGTCGAGCACTTCGTTGCCGTGCTGGTCGTAGAGCACGGCGCCACGGCCTCGCGTCCAGATGCGGGCCTGCTCTTGCGCCGCGCGGCTGTGCAGGGAGTGGACGAGGAACTCGCGGTCGAGGGTCAAAGGGTCGGTCATGGGACAGCTCGTCGTTGGCGGATAGCTCGAACGTCGGCCGAGTCGCTGTTACAGGTGTTACAGGGGCGTTACGTCCGGCCGGCAGCGTTTCCTGGTATCGTGAGGCTCGTATGTCGGGAGCGGCGGGTAAGTCGCTGGCCATTGTTCTGGGATCGCAAAGGGTGGATCGACATGAAGCCCATCATAGCAGTATTTGCCGCCATCATGCTGAGCTCGACGCCCAGCCAGGCGACCCCACCGGCGGACCAGGCCGCTCCAACAAAGGACGATGGGGCCAAGGCCGCGCCGACGAAGGACGCCAAGACACGGGCGACACTCCAGCGGCCAGCCAAAGACCCCATCACGACGGAGATGCGCGAAGCCCTCAGCCGCATGAACCAAATCCATAGCGGCATGGAGCAGCAGGCGATCGACGACGCGGTGACGGCGCTACACGTCGAGATTGCCCGCCACGATCCCAAGGTGTTCGTCCACTACGCGATTCCGCACCTGATAAGGATGGCCCCCCGCGACACGCAGACGCGGGTGCTGCTGCGCCGGGCGCTGGCCAACGGCTGGATCGAACCGCACTATGCCCGCGGCTTCCTGGTCCAGGCGGGCGACAACCCCCAGCCGCACGTCAAAGCGCTGATGAAAGAGCTGGCCGACAAAGAGGCCGCCGTGCGGGGCCGAGCGATGACGGGCTTGGCCATGTGCGGCCCGGCCGCCGCGGCCGCCCTGCCGGCGCTGCGGAAAATCGTCAGCGACGCCAAGGCGCCGCGAGAGGACTTTCGCCGGGCCTACACGTTGACCTCCGGAGCGCCCGAGCACGTGCGGGCGCACTGGGCGATTGGGTCGATTGAACGGGAGAAGAAATCGGAGGCGGAGTGACCGTCGTGGCGCAGAGATCGCCCGCGTCGCCCAGCGTCGGAAGGCGGATCGCCGGCGAGTGCCCGTCGATTCCTACCGTCGCGCCTACCCTGGCTCGTAACCCAGGTTGGGTGATAGCCACCGCTCGACTTCCGCGACGCTCATGCACTTGCGCTGGGCATACGATTCCACCTGCTCTCGCGTGACACGATCCACAGAGAAGTACCGCGCTTCCGGGTGGGCAAAGTACCAGCCGCAGACACTCGCGGCCGGATCCATCGCGAAGGTCTCGGTGAGCTGGATGCCCGTGGCCGCTTCGGCGTCCAAGAGGCGGAAGAGCGTCGGCTTCTCCGTGTGATCAGGGCAGGCCGGGTAGCCAGGCGCTGGACGGATGCCGCGGTATTTCTCGCCGATCAGATCATCGGTGCTGAGCTGCTCCTCGCCGCCATAGCCCCAGTCGATGCGGGCTCGCTGATGCAGATATTCGGCGAAGGCCTCTGCCAGCCGGTCGGCCAGGGCCTTGGCGGTGATGCTGCGGTAGTCGTCGTGCTCGGCCTCGTACTGCGTGGCCAGCTCTTTCGCACCTAGACCTGTAGTGACGGCGAACGCACCGAGATAGTCCTTGCGGCCACTTTCCACGGGGGCGATGAAATCGGCCAGGGCGTAATACTCCGCCTTGCCCTTGCGCTCCCATTGCTGGCGGAGCGTGTGGAACCGGCATAGCTCGCTCGCTCGGGATTCGTCGGCGTAGACGACGATGTCGTCCCCCAGCGAATTGGCGGGCCAGAAGCCGTAGACGCCGCGGGCGGTGAGCAGCTCTTGCTCGATGATTTCTTGCAAGAGTTGCTGAGCGTCGTCGAACAGCCGCTTGGCTTCCGGGCCGACCTTTTCATCCTGGAAGATCTTGGGGTACTTGCCGTGCAGTTCCCAGGCCTGAAAGAAGGGGGACCAGTCGATATAGGGGACGAGGTCCGAGAGGCTGATCGACTCTCCCCGTGGGGCACGCGGCTCGCGTGCCGGCACACGCGAGCCGCGTGTGCCACGATCGCCCAGCACGCGCATGCCCAGGAACGCCGGCGTGTCGATCCGCACCGTGGCCCAGTCGGTGGCGAAGCGGTGCTTCACGGCCTCGGCGTAGGGGACCAGTTTCTTCTCCTGCTGGCGCTGGTAGGATTCGACGGCCTGGCGCTGCTGGGTGCGGTTGCGGTCCTCGAAGGCCGGCCGCAGGTCTTTGCTCATCAGCCTCTCGACGACGCCCACGCAGCGCGAGGCATCCAGCACGTGCACCGTCGGCTGCTGATAGGCCGGGGCGATCTTCACCGCCGTGTGCTTGGCGCTGGTCGTCGCCCCGCCGATCAACAGCGGCACGCGTGAAGCCCCGGCGCTGCATCTCCCGGGCGACGTGCACCATCTCGTCGAGGCTCGGCGTGATCAGCCCGGTGAGGCCGACGATGTCGACCCCCTTCTCGATGGCCGTCTCGAGAATCTTCTCGCAGGACACCATCACGCCCAGGTCGATCACCTCGTAGTTGTTGCAGCCCAGCACGACGCCGACGATGTTCTTGCCGATGTCGTGCACGTCGCCCTTGACGGTGGCGATGCAGCATCTTGCCGCGGGCCTGCCGGCCGCCCGCCTGGCGCCTTTTCGGCCTCCATGAACGGCAGCAGGTAGGCCACGGCCTTCTTCATCACGCGGGCGCTCTTCACGACCTGCGGCAGGAACATCTTGCCGGCCCCGAACAGGTCGCCGACGACCTGCATGCCGGCCATCAGCGGGCCTTCGATGATCGACAGGCAGCGTGGGGTACTTCTGCCGGGCTTCCTCGGTGTCCTCGTCGATGAACTTGGCGATGCCCTTGACCAGGGCGTGCTTCAGCCGCTCTTCGACCGGTGCCGTCGCGCCAGGCCTCGTCCTCGGCTCGCGGCGCTCTGCCGCCTGCCCTTGACCGTTTCGGCGAACTTGATCAGCCGATCGGTGGCGTCGGGCCGGCGATTGAGCAGCACGTCCTCGACGTGCTCCAGCAGGTCCTTGGGAATCTCCTCGTAGACGGCAAGCTGGCCGGCGTTGACGATGCCCATGTCCAGGCCGGCGCGGATGGCGTGATACAGAAACGCCGCGTGCATCGCCTCGCGGACCACGTCGTTGCCGCGGAAGGAGAAGCGAGATGTTGCTGACGCCGCCGCAGATCTTGGCCCCCGGGCAGCTCGCGCTTGATCCGCCGCGTGGCCTCGATGAAGTTGACGGCGTAGTTGTTGTGCTCCTCGATGCCGGTGCCGACCGTGAGGATGTTGGGGTCGAAGATGATGTCTTCGGGCGGAAAGCCGACCTCCTCGGTCAGCAGCTTGAAGGCCCGCTGGCAGATGCGGCACCTTGTCGCTCGACGCTCGACGGCCTGGCCCGGTCTCGTCGAACGCCATCACGACGACGGCCGCCCCGTAGCGGCGGACGAGCCGGGCCTGTCGCAGGAACTCCTCCTCGCCCTCCTTGAGGCTGATCGAGTTGACGATGCCCTTGCCTTGCACGCACTTCAGTCCGGCCTCGATGACCTCCCACTTCGAGCTGTCGATCATCACCGGCACGTGGGCGACGTCCGACTCGCCGGCGATCAGCCGCAGGAACTTCGTCATCGCTTCGTCGCCGTCGAGCAGGGCGTCGTCCATGTTGACGTCGATGACGTTGGCCCCGCCTTCGACCTGCTGCCGGGCGACCTCGACCGCCTCCTCGAACTTGCCCGTCGCGGATCAGCCGGGCAAACGTCTTGCGAGCCGGTGACGTTCGTCCGCTCGCCGATCATGATGAAGTTGCTGTCGGGCCGCTGCACCAGCGGCTGCGTGCCGGAGAGACGCAGGAAATGCTCGGAAGCCGGGACACTAGCCCGACGCGCAAGCGGAGAATCGCGATGGGCCTCGGCAAATGGCACCTCTCCCTCGCTTGCGCGTCGGGCTAGTGTGGGTTTTTGGTGCGGCCTGCGTCCCTCGACGCGTCGGCAATCGCGCGGATATGCGCCGGCGTCGTCCCGCAGCAGCCGCCGACGATGTTCACCCAGCCGTTGTCGGCCCATTCGCCCAGCATCTCGGCCATCCGCCGCCGGTCCCAGATCGTACTGGCCCATCTCGTTCGGCAGGCCCGCATTGGGATAGCAACTGATGTAGGCGCTGGCGATCCCGGAGCAGCTCCTCCAGGTGCGGCCGCATCAGCTCCGGCCCCAGGGCGCAGTTCATGCCCACGCTGAGCAACGGGAAGTGGCTGATCGAATTCCAGAACGCCGCCACGCTTTGCCCGGAGACGAACGTCGCCCCGCCGCGGTCGAATGTGCCCGAGACCATCACCGGCACGTGCCGGCCGGTCTCCTCGAAGTAGCGGTCAATGGCGAACGAGGCAGGCCTTGAGATTGAGCGTGTCGATCACCGTCTCGGGCAACAGGATATCCACGCCCGCCTTCGACCAGGGCCGCCACCTGCTCGTAATACGATGTCGACCATTTCGTCGAAGGTCACGGCCCGATAGCTGGCATCCTCGACCTTGGTCGAGATGGCGGTCTGCTTGGCGGTCGGCCCGATCGAACCGGCCACGAACCGCGGCCGCTGCGGCGTGCGAAGGTTGAACTCGTCCACCGCCGCCCGCGGCACAGGCGGCGGCGGCGAGATTGACCTCCCGCATCACCTTCGGCGGCAGCGCGAACTCCTCCATGCCAATGGGGCTGGAGTTGAACGTGTTGGTCTCGACGATGTCGGCCCCGGCCGCCAGGTATTGGCGATGGATGTCGGTGACCGCCTCCGGCATGCGTCAGGCAGAGAATATCGCAGTAGTTCTTCAGGTCCTTATGGTGGCGGGCGAAGCGCTCGCCGCGAATCGCCACCTCGTCCAGCCGCAGGGCCTGCACCATCGTGCCCATGGCGCCATCCAGCACCAGCACGTGCTGGGTCATCAGCTCTTCGAGCAAGGCCTGGGCGTCGGCGATGGCGGCGACGGACATGCTCTATGTTTTCCCAGCTTCGCGGAGTAAGGTAAAGGTCGATGCAACCATCCCACAATTGATCCCTGGGGTCATCGCGTGAGCAAGGCCAAGCGACCACGAACGCTTGAGCGACGCCGTAAGAGAGACAAGGCCAAGGCGCCAGGTTCGCCCCGCGCCGAGGCCGCCACGGCTCAAGCGACCGAGACGGCGGGGTCAAGCCGGCAAGCGGCGGCGCCGGGCGAGCTACCGTGGTATGCCCGGCCGCCTCGGAAGCGGCTGCGCGCCCTGGTGGCCGTGGCCGTCCTGTTGGCCGCATGGTTGTCTTATCTTTTCTGGCTGGCTATGGTGTCTTTGCCGCAACGCTCGGCGCCGTCTTGATTACGGCGCCAAGCCGCTCGCGGCCTGCTTGGAACCAACGCGATTCGCGGGGCGTCTACACGTTACGTTAGAGTCCCCGAGTCGGTCCGATAACCTCCTAACTCGCCGCCACTGAGGGTGCTTCGACAGGAGCCGCGACATGCAGCGCCGGACTTCGGTTACCACCGCGTGGCACGGGCTTGCGGCCCGTGACGGACGCCCCAATCACGCCGCGAGTCACCCCGGCGCGTCGCCAATTCCCGGTCCGCATGGCCAGGATGGCCATGCCACGGCCCGGACGTTCCTGTCTTGTGTTGCTCTCGCCGTGATGTTGGCTTTGGCAATCGCCGCGGCGCCGGCCCAAGAGCGTGGGTCGGAAGAGCCCGTCCGCGGCGCAAAGCCTGCTACCGGGCCGATGCCAGGGGTAGGAGACAAGGCACTGCCAGGACCAGGGCCTGCCGGAGAATCCAAGCCGGCCGGCTCGAAGGAGCCTGCCCCCAAGAGCACCGAAAAGAAGGGCACTGCAAAAAAGCCCGCAGCGACCACGAGCAAGAAGCCCAAGACGGTCCGCCGCGTCGGGCCGCCCAGCTTGGAAGCCCGGCTCGTCGAGGGGGGGTCGCTGAACCTCACACTGCTCGATGAGCGCGTAGAGTTCATCACGCCGTACGGCAAGCTGTCGATCCCCATGACCGACGTGCAGCGGGTCGAGTTTGCTTCGCGGATCGGCGAGGAGGTGGTCGAGCAGATCGACCGGGCGATTCGCAACCTGGGTGCCGACGAGTTCGACGTGCGCGAGAAGGCCAGCGCCGATCTCTTGGAGTTCAAGGAGCGGGCCTATGCGGCGCTCGTGAAGGCGTCGGAGCATTCCGACCCGGAGGTTGCCCGGCGAGCCGAAGAGCTGCTGGAGAAGATTCGCGAGGAAGTCCCCGAGGAGCGTCTCACGCCTCGGGAGAACGACGTGATCCACACGAAGGACTCGAAGTTCACCGGCAAGCTGATGGGCGAGGCGCTCAGGGTGCTCACCGCCCAATTCGGTGAACAGCGGCTCAAGTTCGCCGACGTGGTCAGCCTCGGGCAGGCTGTGGTCGAAACCGAATCGACGGCCTCGAAGAACGTGATTGCCGACCCCGGCACGCTGCACGCCTACCAGGCGATGGTCGGAGCGACGCTCACTTTCAAGGTGACCGGCAACCCCGGCGGCAGCATCTGGGGCACGGACATGTATACCCTCGATACGCGGCTGGCCACCGCGGCCGTGCACTGCGGCGTGCTCAAGCCGGGCGAGACCGGCAACGTGCGCGTGCAAATCCTCGGCCCGCAGGCGGCCTTCATGGGTTCGGTCCGCCACGGCGTCACCAGCTCTGACTACGGCGGCTATCCGGGGGCGTACCGGGTGCTCTCGTCCAAAAAATAGCGTTTCGCTTGCCCCCATGACGACCAAGACCCTGCCAGCCAGCGATCGCGTCGCCGGAGCCTCGAGCACCGCCAGGCCACTGGGCACTGCCGAGCTGCGGCGGGTGGTCGGCCGGCTGCCTCGCGTGCCGCTGGCCCACCTGCCCACGCCGCTGGAAGAGCTGCCGCGGTTTTCCCAGCTGCTGGCCTCCGGCGGGCGCCGCGGGCTCAAGGTGTTCATCAAGCGCGACGACTGCACGGGGCTGGCCTTCGGCGGCAACAAGACGCGGCACAACGAATTCCTTTTCGCCCATGCTCTGGAGCAGCAGGCCGAGACGTTTGTGTGGGGCGCCGGCGTGCAGTCGAACAACTGCCGGCAGACGGCCGCGGCGTGCGCCAAGCTCGGCTTGGGTTGCCACCTGGTGCTCACTCGCGACGGCTTCGACGAAGACGTGCAGGGCAACCTGCTGCTGGACCACCTGGTGGGGGCCAGCGTGGAGATCGTCGATGCGCCGATCGGTCCGGCGTCTTCGAGGCCATCACGTCGCGGGCCGCTGCACTTCGCGCCGAGGGCCGCCGCGTCTATTGCTGGGACAATGCGATCGTCAAGCCGCGGGCCGCCATCAGCTACCTGCTTTGCTTGTGCGAGGTCGTCGAACAGATGGCCGCCCTGGGCCAGGAGCCCGCCGCGGTCTACGTGTGCTCCAGCGGCTCGACGGGTTCGGGCCTGGCGCTCGCCAAGGCGGCGTTGGGCCTGGAGTATCCCGTGCGGAACATCGCGCCGATCCGCTGGCCCTGGGACGCGCCGCAAGACCTGGCCCAGACGGCCAACGCCGCCGCGGAGCTGCTGGGTCTGCCGCACCGTTTGGCGCCCCACGAGATCGACCTGAGCGAAGACTATATCGGCCCGGCCTACGGCGTCGCCTCAGAGGCCGGCGACGAAGCGCTCCGCTTGCTGGCGCGCAGCGAAGGCATCCTGCTGGACCCAATCTACTCGGCGAAAGCGATGGCCGCGCTGATCGACGACGCCCGGCGTGGGCGCCTGGCACCGGACCGCCCGGTCGTCTTCGTCCACACGGGCGGCACGCCCGCGGTGTTCGCCTACCGCGATGCCATGCTCGCCGCGGCCCAAGTGGGGCACACCTAGAACCTGCCCCACGATCAGGCCGCCGCGCGATCAGGCCGCCGTCGCTCGTTCGAGCGTCTGCCGACTGAGGGCTTCTTGAAGCCGCTCTTCCTCCGTCTTCTCCTGCGGCAGCCGAGCGAAGGCACGCACTAGGAGCGCGGCCAGCAAGGCGAACACGGCGACGCTGCCCCAGTGGTACAGCCAGCCCCCGCTGGCCACGGACAACCCGGCTTCTGACGGTGTGCCCAGGGCCCTTTGCGCGAGCCAGTGCAGCCAGGCAGCCTCCGAATCCGCAGGCAGCGGCTCCTTGGCCCATCCGGCCACCCAGCCCATGCCGACCATCAGGCCGTTGTGGGTCATGTGATAGAGCAGCGCCGGCAGCAGGCTGCGGGTCTGCACGGCCACGAAGGCAATCAACATTCCCAATAGACACGCCAGAAGCGACTGCTGGATGACCGGGTGCGTGATGCCAAAGAAGATGCTGCTGAGCACGATGGCCATCCAGTCGCCGGCCGAGGTGCCGAAAGCCCGACAGGATGAACCCGCGGAAGGCCACCTCCTCGCACACCGGCCCAATGACGGCCACCACCAGGAACAGCATGCCCAGGCTGGGTAGCTGGCCCAGCAGCTCCTCGGCCGCTTTTTGCAGGCGGGGGTCGGTGGGATAGAGCCACTTGATCGCTTCGGCCAGGTGCATCGCCAGCGGGTGGGTCACGACCGCCAGCGCGACGGCCGCCGGCAGCGTCCACCACCGCGGCCAGCGCAGCAGCAAGGTTTGCCTGGGGCTGCGAGCCAGAAAGGCCGTCATCAGGAGGGCCGGCACCAGGATGCACACGACCAGCGGCAAGACGATCCGAAGCGTGCCGTCGGCCGTAAGGTTGACCAGCGTGCCGCCCAACAAGAACTTGACCGCCAGGATCAGCACGCAGCACATGACCGCGGCGGCCACGCTGGGGGTCGCTCGCCGGTCCCGCACCAGGTGCCGCAGCCAGATGCCCAGGCTGAACCGCTCGCTTTCCCGGAACAGCACCGATTCCTTGTTGAACTGATCGATGGCCCAGCGAATGGCCAGCAGACAACAGATGGCCGTCACGGCGGCCGTGGGCAAGAAGTACCGCGCCGCCTCCTGATAATCCCCTTCGATCGCCGATTTGAGCACCAGCATGATGCCGGTGAGCGGCACCAGGCTTGTGCCCAGGCTCAGCTCGAAGCCCGGCTGCATGGGCAGCAGCACGAGCGGCAGCGTCACCAGGAAGAGCGGCATCAGGTAGTATTGCCCTTCCTTGTTGCTGCGAGCGAAGGCGGCAAAGGCCAGGCACAGAGCACTGAACAGCGCGGCGACCGGAATCATCGCCAGAAACACCCACACATAGGCGAGCGTCGGCGGCGGGCCGATGGCCCGCGACGCGGAAAGAGGAAGCTGGGCGATGACCAGCCAGCCCGTCCCGCCCACGGCCGCGATGTTCAAGAGCACCGTGCCCATGCTGAAGAGCATGACGGTGAGCAGCTTTCCGGCCACAATCTCGCCGCGCTCTGCCGGGCTGGAAAGCAGCGTCTCCAGCGTGCCGCGCTCCTTTTCGCCGGCGCACAAGTCGATGGCCGGATAGAAAGCGCCGGTCAAGGCCCAGATCAGCATCATGAAGGGGAACACGGCCGACCAGATCGAAGCAAACTGCAAGCCCGCATCGGCCACGTCGTGCGTCTCCGCCCGAAACGGCAGGGCGGCGGTCTCGGGCAGGCCGGCGGCCTTGAGGTTCTGCTTGACGAGCACTTCGCGCCAGGCATCGAGCACGCGCCGCACGCGGCCATAGGTCAGGGCCGACTTGCGCTTGGCCGTGTTGTGAAAGATCTCGGGCCTGGGCACGTCGATGGCAGCCGGACTGGCCTTGGCATCGGAAACGCGGCGGCGGAACTGTTCGAGCCGCTGGCCAAAATCAGGCGGAAAGTAGAGTACCGCATGGAACTCCCCCTCACGGAGCCGCTGCTGGGCGTCGGACAGTCGTTGCTCCAGGTCGCCCGGCTTGGCTGCCACTTGCGGAGGAAACTCGATGTCGAGCAGCTCCACATCGGCTTCCAGCTCCTTCTCGGAAGCCACGAATCGGGTCGTTGTGCGGCCCTGCGCCGGGCTATCCTCGGCCACCGTGCCGCCAGCTTTGGGCGTTTCTTTAGCTTGAATCAACACGGGTTCCGTCGGCAGGTTTTCGCGGCCGATGACCAGGACCTTCGTCGGCTCTTCCCGCGCGAGCTGTCCCAACTGGATAAACGTCAGGCCCAGCAGCGGGTAAAGCAGCATGGGCAGCACGAAGATCATGAACAACGTGCGGCGGTCCCGCAGTTGATCGCGGATTTCGCGCTTCAGGATCAAGAGGACGTTGGACCAGTTCATGCGTTGGGTCCCGCTTCGTGAATCCTGTTCGTCTCGGACGCATTTGAGTTGAACGTCCAACGTCCAACGTCCAACGTCCAACATCGAACGAACATTGGTGTCATCGCTACACGTTTCCCTGCCATGCGAGAGGATGTCCTCGCTATCTTTCGTTGGACGTTGGACGTTGAACGTTGGACGTTGGACATTCACCGAGCCGCATGTCGTCGCTCTCCGCTTCGGCAGCGGCGATGAGGCGGAAGAACAGCTCCTCAAGGTCCGGCTCGCCATGCCGATCGCGCAATTCCGGCAGCGTGCCGTCGGCCAGTACGGCGCCGCGGTGGATGATCGCGACGCGGTCGCACAGCTTTTCGACCTCGCGCATGATGTGCGTCGAGAAGACGATGCACTTGCCCAGCTCGCGCAGCTCGGCCACCGTCTTGAGCAGCGCCACGGGCCACGAGCACGTCGAGCCCGGTCGTCGGCTCGTCGAAGATCAGCACCGGCGGGTCGTGGACCATCGCCCGGGCGATCGAGACCTTCTGCTTCATGCCGGTGGACATCTTGGCCCCGAGCACGTCGCGGAAGTCGTTCATCTGCAGGCGGTCGAAGATCGCCTCCATGCGCGGCCGCAGCAGCGTCGTCCGTCAGGCCATACAGCCGGCCGAAGTATTCGACCATCTCCCAGGCGGTCATGCGGTCGTAGACGCCCGTGTTGGCCGAAACGAAGCCGATTTGCCGCCGCACCAGCGAGGGTTGCGTCAGCACGTCGTAGCCGTTGACCGTGGCGGTGCCGCCCGTGGGACGCAGCACGGTGCTGAGGATCCGCAGGGCCGTGGTCTTGCCGGCTCCGTTGGGCCCGAGCAGCCCGAATATCTGGCCCGGATAAGCGTCGAAGTCGATGCCTCGCAGGGCGAAGAACTCGCCGCGCCGCAGGTCGGCGTAGCTTTTCGTCAACGCTTGGACGTGGATCATGCTGTGGGGAGGCAACGCCGCGGGGCGGGGGGAAGCTGCGCTGGGCCGACGAGAAAGGACGTGTGGCATGTCGTCGATGGAAAAATCATACCGCATCTCCCCAAGTGGCCGCTATGACCCCCCGGCGGATTGGCGGGAGCTTCACTCAAGGCAAAGAGCGCGCCGGGCATGATACGTGGCATGGCCATCTTGGCCATGCGGTGGGCCGCATGGGCTGGAAGCCCATGCCACGGCTCAGCCTCGGCACTGTGGATTCGAGCAGGCTATCACCTGCCGCGTGATGCCTCGCCCGCGCGACGCTCGCAGCACCATCGGCCAGCCGCAGCCGTCGCAGAATTCGTCCGTGACTTGCGGCACGCGGTCGTCCACGCGGCCCTGGCACTGGACGCACAGCTCCGCGTCTGGGAAGACTTCCAGCCGCTCCGCCGGGATCAACTGTCCGCAGCTTTGGCAGCGCCGAGCCGCCGGCCAATCGGCATCGTCGTCAAATACGGCAGACGTGGACAAACCAACCGAGCCACACTCGGGGCAAGCGAGCTTGGGGGCCGCGGCCGGCAGCAGCTCTTGCATCTCCGCCTCGGCGGGATGCTCGTTGCGCCGCAGCATGCCCGCCCGCAGCAGCCAGGCCTGCATCTCCGCCGGTCCGCAATCCGCCGACCAGCCACAACGGCTACAGCCAAGGCGCAAGAGCGGTTGCGGCGAGGCCATGGCAAAGCTTGGGCCGAATCATCCCTTGATCACCCGGAACACCTCTTGGATCGAACGTCATCCCGCGGGCCGCGGCGACGACGCCTTCTTCCAGCAGGTTGGCGTGCCCCGCTTTCTTGGCCGCCTTGCGGAATTCTTCCACGTTCTTGGCGGTTGCCAGCACTTTGCGCAGCTCGTCGGTGATCACCAAGAGCTCGAAGATCGCGCTACGGCCCTTGTAGCCGATGCCGTTACACACCGGGCAAACCGTCGGCGCCTCTTCCGGCTTGATGTTCGGCGGGCACGGCGGCGGGCCGGGCCGATAGAAGGCCACCGGCTTGTTCGCCGGCAGGCCGAGCTGCTGCAAGAGCTGCGGCGGCGGCCCGTACTGCTGTTTGCAGTGGTCGCAGAGCATCCGCAGCACGCGGACGTTGAGCGATGCGGTCACGGCCTGAGCGAACTTCTGGCGGTCGCACTTGAGCGCCATCACGCGGAACAGGGCCTCGGCAGCGTCGGCCGCCGCGATGCCGCCCACGATCAGGCGGTTGTCCTCGTGCTGCTCGCTCAACAGGTCCACCAGCTCGCCATCGGTCAGCTTGCGGATGCAGACCACGTCGGGATAGGTGCGCAGCAGCTTGGGCAGCACCGTCATCGGCTTCTCGCCGGCCTTCGAGTCGTAATTGGTAATGGGAGCGTTCTCGACCTCCTTCTCCTCCGCGGCGCCGTCCTCGACGGCGACCACGTTGCGGATGTAGCGGTCGATTCGGCGGATCACGCAGTTGAACGTGGTCGTGAAGCCTGCCCGCGGCGGGGCCGAAATCACGATGAAGCCGTTGCCGTCCCCCAATTCCTTGAGCTTGTCGATCATCTGCGGCCGCATGCCGCATTCTTCGAGCTTGGCGGGCGCGGGGGTGCCATCGTCGAACTTCAGCAGCATCTGTTCGCCGGCCTGGCTGAGCTGCACCACCAGCTCGGTCTTGTATTTCTTCTGGCGATAGAGAATCTCGAAATCGCCCCGTTGAACCGGCGTGCGGTTGTTGAGATCGAGCCCTGCCACCACTTTCAGCATGGCCATGAACGTGGCCCCCGTGTCGCGGTCCAGGCCCGGCGCGGGGTGCGAGATGCCGTCGATCACGTACTGCACGGCCACGCCGCCACCGGTGAGGACCAACAGCATCGAGTCGGCCCGGGCCGCCAGCGCGTGCGAGATGAACACGCGCGTGGCGATGTAAATCTCCTGCGCCTGCTCCTCGAACGGCGGCAGCTCGTTCTTGGGCGTGAACCGGATGGGCGGCTCGACCAGGGTCGGTTTCTTCTTGCCGAACAGAGCCAAGACAGGACCTTTCCAGACTAGAGAACGCTACTTGGCGCACGAAAGGGCGCGACCTGTTCATCATACTCGCGTCCCCAGGCCTTGGAAACGGGCAACGTGAGCGTGAGGAGTAGGGGCGCCTGATTCTCTGACGTAGCCGAAGTCGCCAGACTTCAGGGGTGTTCCCGACGGCCCGAATTCTGGCGAATTCGGCTACGGCACGTTTGGAAACGTGCCCCACAGCGTCGACTCTGCCGGTCCGCCAAGCCGCGCCGACGGCGAAAACCTTTCGTCCCGCGAGCGATCTACCGCCGGCAACGGCCGCATCGTCGTAACCTCCGATGCGGTTTTCACTTGCCTTGCTCGCGCACAATCCAGGGGGTAGAATTCCGCAGCCAGCCGGCCAAACGGATTGCCCATTGGGTTGCTCGTGAGCCCGAACAGCCCTTGTCGCTGGACACTTCCCCCAGAATACTTACGGTAGGAGTGTGGCCCAACAGCCACGCCAAGAGTCGTAGGGTGGCAGGTGGCTGCCAAAGTGGTGCCGCGTCTCTGCCAGACGCGGCGCGAGTCAGAGACTCGCCCACGTGCCTCACGCAACCAAGGATCGAGACATGTATGAACGATTCACGGACCGGGCCCGCAAGGTGATGCAGCTGGCCAACCAGGAGGCGCAGCGGTTCAACCACGAGTACATCGGCACCGAGCACATCCTGCTCGGCCTGGTCAAGGAAGGCACGCGGCGTCGCCGCCAACGTCCTGAAGAACCTCGACGTCGACCTGCGCAAGATCCGCCTGGAGGTCGAGAAGATCGTCCAGAGCCGGGCCCGACATGGTCACGATGGGCAAGCTGCCGCAGACGCCGCGGGCCAAGAAGGTCATCGAGTACGCGATCGAGGAGGCCCGCAACCTCAACCACAACTACGTCGGCACCGAACACCTGCTGCTCGGCCTGCTGCGCGAGCAGGAAGGCGTGGCCGCCCAGGTCCTGATGAACCTCGGCCTGAAGCTGGAAGACGTCCGCGAAGAAGTCCTCAACCTGCTGGGGCACAACATGCCGAATGCCGAGCGAAGGACGAGCGGCGGCGGCGGCGGCGGCGGCAGCGAGCGCACCGGCCAGCAAGGGCAAGTCCAAGACGCCCGGCCCTCGACAGCTTCGGCCGCGACCTGACCGAGCTGGCCCGCCAGAGGCAAGCTCGACCCGGTCATCGGCCGCGCAGAACGAGATCGAGCGCGTCATCCAGATCCTCTGCCGCCGCACCAAGAACAACCCGGTGCTGCTCGGCGAGGCCGGCGTCGGCAAGACCGCCATCGTCGAGGGCCTGGCCCAGATGGTCGTCGACGGCAACGTCCCCGAGCTCCTGCGCGACCGGCGGATCGTCGTGCTCGACCTGGCGATGATGGTCGCCGGCACCAAGTACCGCGGCCAGTTCGAGGAGCGCATCAAGGCGGTCATGAACGAGGTCCGCCGGGCCAAGAACACCATCCTCTTCATCGACGAGCTGCACACGCTCGTCGGCGCCGGCGGCGCGGAAGGCGCGATCGACGCCTCCAACGTGCTCAAGCCCGCCCTGGCCCGCGGCGAGATCCAGTGCATCGGCGCCACGACGCTCGACGAGTACCGCAAGTACATCGAGAAGGACGGGGCCCTGGAGCGCCGCTTCCAGCAGATCATCGTCGACCCGCCGACGCAAGGACGAGACGGTCGAGATCCTCAAGGGCCTGCGCGACCGCTACGAGGCGCACCACCGCGTGCAGATCACCGACGACGGCGCTCGACGCGGCCGTCGAGCTGTCCGACCGCTACATCACCGGCCGCTGCCTGCCGGACAAGGCGATCGACGTCATCGACGAGGCCGGCGCCCGCGTCCGCCTGCAAGGCCATGACCCGGCCGCCGGACCTCAAGGAGCTCGACGACGCAGATCGAGCGGCTCAACCAGGAGAAGGAAGAGGCGGTCGCCGAGCCAGGACTTCGAGAAGGCCGCCGCGCCTGCGCGACCAGGCCGACAAGCTCAAGAAGAAGAAGGAGACGATCACCAGCGAGTGGCGCGAGAAGGCGCAAGGAGACCGACGGCGTCGTCGACGAGGAGGTCATCGCCGAGGTCGTCAGCAAGATGACCGGCGTGCCGCTGACGCGGCTCGACGACCGACGAGACCGCAGCGGCTGCTGGAGATGGAGGACGAGCTGCACAAGCGGGTCGTCAGCCAGGACGAGGCGATCAAGGCGATCGCCAAGGCGGTCCGCCGGAGCCGGGCCGGCCTGAAGGACCCGAAGCGGCCGATCGGCTGCTTCATCTTCGCCGGGCCGACCGGCGTCGGCAAGACGCTGCTCGCCAAGGCGCTGGCCGAGTTCATGTTCGGCGACGAGGACGCCCTCGTCCAGATCGACATGTCCGAGTACATGGAGAAGCACAACGTCAGCCGGCTGATCGGCGCCCCGCCGGGCTACGTCGGCTACGAGGAGGGCGGCCAGCTCACCGAGAAGATCCGCCGCCGGCCGTACGCGGTCGTGCTGCTCGACGAGATCGAGAAGGCGCACCCGGACGTCTTCAACATGCTCCTGCAGATCATGGAGGAAGGCCGGCTGACCGACAGCTTCGGCCGCGACGTCGACTTCAAGAACACGATCCTGATCATGACGACCAACATCGGCGCCGAGGCGATCAACGGACGAGACGTCGTTCGGCTTCGCGCAAGGCAGCGACGACGACGCCAGCTACGAGAAGATGAAGGAACGGCTCAAGGACGAGATCGAGCAGGTACTTCCGGCCCGAGTTCCTCAACCGCCTCGACGACGTCATCGTCTTCCGCCAGCCTGACGAGCGAGGACCTGAAGCAGATCGTCGACATCGAGCTGGCGAAGGTCCGCGAGCGGCTCGAGCGAGCGCGGCCTGAAGCTGGAGCTGACCGACGAGGCCAAGGAGTTCCTGATCGAGAAGGGCACGAACACCGAGTTCGGCGCCCGGCCGCTGCGCCGGGCGATCGAGCACTACGTCGAAGACCCGCTCTCCGAGGAGCTGCTCCGGGGCGAGTTCAAGGGCAAGGACACGATCACGGTCGAAGTCAAAGAAGTCGACGGCGAGAAGCAGCTCGTCTTTGAAGGCTCGATCACCAACCACGGCGAAGCCGTGGCGGCGGGCAGCGAGGCGAAGGAAGAGTAGTAGCGGCGAACCGGGTCGCGTAAACGCCCGGAGCTACGACAGCGACTTACCAAGCAACGCCGGGCGGGGCTGGATGGCCGCCCGGCGTTGTTCGTGCGCTGTCGCATGATGGTGAGTGTTGGCTGCGATCGGCGTAGATCGGTAGCGCCCCGACGAATGTTCTTGTCTGGCCCATCGCGGGGAATGAGGGAGCAGTGAAGATGACAAGCAAGGACTCGCGCGCGACGCGGCAGTGTGTGTATTGTGGCTCGCAAGAGAATCTCACGGCGGAGCACGCGCCGCCAAGGGCGATATTCTTGACGCCGCGACCAAGCGACTTGATCACAGTTCCAGCATGTGAGGCATGCAATCGTGCTGGCTCGAAGGACGCCGAATACTTCAAGACATGTGTTTGCCTTAACCGGGACGGTAAGGCTAGTGCTACCGTCCAAGCGCTCAAGCCAACAGTTTTCAAAGCATTGAACCGGACAGAGGCGGAACGCTTCGCGAGAGCGCTGCTCGGCAACCTGGAGAAAGCGAAAGATGGCTTTGTCTTGAATGTTGATATGAAGCGAATACACGCGGTGATTGAGCAGACAGTTCGGTGTCTTTATCTCCATGAGACCGGCGAGCGAATTCCTCAAGTCAATGAAGTCTCCGTCTTCTGCAATGACTTTTTGCGGCAGTTTAACAAAGAGAAGGTCATCGACTTTCACGAGACGTTTGTGGTGCCGCTGGCTGAGCAAACTCCGAAGACCATTGGCGGTGACACATTCGCATATAGTTGGATAGACACTGGCGAGGCGTTCGGTTCGATCTGGGGTTTGGTGTTCTACGGTTACATGCCATTTGTTGCATTGACTGGTACCCGGCAGAAGAAGGTCGTGGACGTAGCGGGAGCCTGATGGTGCACTCGCAATTGCACGCACTTCCGGCTGGTGAAGCCCAACGATGCACGATCGCCACCTTGACGCGGACGGTTTCGTGTTGCAAAATGTCGGTAGAAGTATATATCTACCTACGATTTGTAACATGCCTGTCGCCGATCGCCACGAACAGCGCGTCCTGAAGCTGGCCAAAAAAGCCGGCGTCGTTCGGCCGCGCGACCTCGCCGCACAGGGCATCCCGCGCGAATACCTCATTCGCCTCCGCAATCGCGGCGTGCTCCAGCAGCCCAGCCGCGGTCTCTATGTTCTTGCCGACGCCGACCTGGGCGAGCGCCAATCGCTGGCGGAGGCGTGCAAACGAGTGCCGCATGGCGTCATTTGTCTGCTGTCGGCCCTTCAGTTTCATGGCCTCACCACCCAGATCCCGCACGAGGTCTGGATGGCCATCGACGTGAAGGCCCGGCGTCCCAAGGTGGACTATCCGCCGCTGCGGATCGTTCGTTTCTCCGCCGCGGCGCTGACGTTTGGCACCGAGGAGCACTTGGTCCGAGGCGTGAAGATCAAGGTCTACGGGCCGGCGAAAACGGTGGCCGATTGCTTCAAATATCGAAACAAGATCGGCATCGATGTGGCGCTGGAAGCGCTCCGCGACGTTCTGGCGACGCCGTCGGGCGACGATGAATGAGCTGCTTGAGGCAGCGAAGGTCTGCCGCGTCGCCAACGTCATGCGGCCGTACCTTGAATCGCTGACATGAACCCGCCAAAGCGACGGAACTCGGCCGCCTCCGTCCGGCAGCGGCTGCTCAACATCGCCCGCAAGCAGCAGGAAGAACTCCAATTCGTGCTGAGCCAGTATGCGCGGGAGCGGCTGCTGTTCAGGCTATCGCAGTCGCCGCATCGCGACCAGTTCGTGCTCAAGGGAGCCATGCTCTTCCAGCTCTGGAGCGGACAACCGCATCGCTCGACGCGCGATCTGGATTTGCTGGGTCAAGGCGAGCCTTCGCTGCAACGCTTCGAGCGGATGCTTCAGGAGGTCTGCCAGCAGGCGGTCGAGGACGACGGTCTGGCGTTCCGGGCTGAAACCGTCCGCGCGGAACAGATCAAGGAGGATGACGAATATCAGGGGCTCCGGCTTCGCCTCGAAGCGCGCCTGGGCAATGCCCGCATTCCTGTCCAAATTGACATCGGTTTTGGGGATGCGGTAACGCCGGCCCCCGAGGAAATCACGTTTCCCGCGATCCTCGATTTTCCGGCGCCCACGATCCGAGCCTATCCGCGCGAAACGGTGGTAGCCGAGAAGTTCCAGGCGATGGTCATGCTGGGAATCGCCAACAGCAGGATGAAGGACTTCTACGACCTGTGGACGCTGGCCAGGCAGTTCGAATTTCGCGGGCAGGAGTTGTGTGCGGCGATCGGGGCGACGTTTGAGCGCCGCAGAACGCCGCTCCCGATCGAGCAGCCGTTGGCCTTGACGACAGAGTTTTCGGAGGACGCTACGAAGCGAACCCAGTGGCAGGCGTTCGTCCGCAAGGGAAAACTCGCGGGTGTCGGCATCCCCCTAGCGGAAGTGACCGTCGCGCTGGCCGGCTTCCTGTTGCCACCCACCAATGCCCTTGTCCGCAGAGTAAACTTCAATGCGACCTGGTCTCCGCCGGGCCCGTGGAAGAACTAATCGGCCCTCGAGAGGGAGCGGCGCGCTTTCGCCTGGAACAAATCGAGAAACAGGCCGACGCGTACGTACTTCTCCATTTCCGCGCCTGGGCCGCCGTGATCTCGCCGCGGTTGTTCTTGTCGGCCAGGTCATTCATGCGCTGGATGGCCGACGCCTTGAATTCGAGCGCGAAGATCGACCGGGCGGCGTCAGGACTCAGGTCAGGGCTGCCGGGAGCAACCACTTCGGTGAGAATGTCGGCTTCGGTGACCGTGCTCATACAAGCATCATACCATTCACCGAGCGGTGGTTTCCGTCTTCGCCTTGGCCCCGTCCTCCTTGGCAGTGCCCGGCAGCTTGCGCACCTGGGCGATTTGTCGCTGGACGAAGCCGTGCGGGAACGCCAGGCGGTAGTTGAGCCGCTCGGCGAGCGTGAGCAGCTTCTCCCGCTGCGCGGCATGGCGCACGGCCAGGGCCACGAGCAACAGCGACTTTTGCACCGGCGCCCTCAAGTCCAGCCGACGAAGGTCGTCCTCCGTGATCTGCGGCTGCTGGAGCACCTGGGCCACGCGCCGCTGGCGCGGCGGGCCGGCCTGAAACGCAGCCACGGTTTTCTCCAGCGCCGCGGCGGCCTTATCGCTGAGGGTGGAAGCCAGCTCCAGGTATCGGCACAGCTCCAGGAAGCCGGGGTCTTCCTCCTCGCCCCAACGGTTGAGCGACTGGACCTGATCGGCCTGGCCGCGCTCGATCAAGAGGGCGTCCTGCCAGGATTGCCGCTGCGCCTGGTCGGACAACTGAGCGGCGGTTTTCTCCACGGCCGCCAGGTTGCCCTGAAAATACCGCAGGGTCAGCTCCGCCAGCACCGCGGCATCCGGCCCACTGCTGGCGCTGCGCCTGCAACGATTGTCGGTAACCCGTCAGCAGCGCCTCTGCCGCCGCGCGGTCCCCCTTTCGCTCGTACACCTCGAACAGCCCCTCGACCGGCCTCCACGCGCTGACATCCGCCGCCCGCTCCGACTTCAGCTCTTGCTCCAGCTCGGCGAAGCGCTCGGCCGCAAACCTGGCGTCGCGCAACCGCATCTGGAACTCGCCATCGGCAGGCTTCTTGGCCACGACTTTTTGCAGCGACTCCAGCGCCGGGGCGAACTGGCCCTCCAGGTTCTGATGAATCGCGATGGCCGCCCACGCGTGGGGAAACTCGGGATCGGCGTTCCGGGACTTTTCGAAGAAGTCCATGGCCCGCAGCGGCTCGGCATCGATCCGCCCCCGCAGATACAGGAGGGCCGCGTCGCCCGGCGACTGCGCGAGCAGCGCGTCGTACTCGCGCAACAGCTCTTCGGTGGCCCCCTCGCCTTCGCGCACCGTTTGATAGGCGAGGTGCCATTCGACCAGCAGCGGCCGATCGGCGAGCCTCGATCGGAGCAGCCGGTCCCGGCGGGCCTCTTGCTTGTCGGCGGCCGCCAGCGCGCCGAACGTCCACAGGGCCATCTTGCCGTCTTCCATTTCCGCAGCCGGCATGGTCCGCAAATGGACCTCCAGAAAGTCCAATCGCTCGGCCGTAGAAAGCCCCTGCCCCAGGGCGGCAGCCAGCAACTGCCCGGCAGGCAGGGCGATCAGGTCCACGCGGGTCTTCGAAGTGCCTTTGCTGCGCTTCTTCAGCTGCAATTGCGTGGGAAATTCCTGGAACAGGTAATCGACGTCGTCGTACTGCGTGAACAACTGGCCCACGTGCACTTCGGGCATTTCTTCCTCGCCCGTGTGGGTGCCGTAATAGGCCCGTTCCCGCACCACGATCGAGGCCTTGGCCGGATCGATCACGAACGCCGGCGTGGAGAAGAACCGGCCGAACCAGCCGGCCTCCATCTGGAATTCCTCCGCCGCGGTCTCCCACGGCTGCGTCAAGGCCGCGATGTGCTTGCCTTCGGCCAGGGTGACTTTCTGCCACGCCCGTGCGGGCACCGTGAGTTCCTGATCGCCGTCGAGCACGACCGTCAGCGGCACGGCCAGGCCGTTCACGACGTACGCCGTGCGGTGCTGCTTGATGTAGCGGTTGCTGCCCCAGATGGCCGCGATCAGCAGCACGGCCGCCGTCGCGACCCAGAACTTTCGCGACCGCCAGATGGGGTCCTTCGGCACGGCGGATTGCATCATGCCCAGCGCCTTCTCCGAAGACCGCATGGTCTGGCGAAAATCCTTGTTGGCGGCCAGCGTCGGCGAGGCCTGCAAGACGTTGCTCAGCACGCGATGGGCCTGGTCGTGCTGTCCCCGCTGCTGATAGCCGCGGGCCAGCAGCACGAACAGGCCCGGCTCGAACTTCGGCGAGGGGGGCTCGGCGTCCTTGAGCAACGCCGCGGCCGACGCGGGATCGTTGACCTCCAGGTCGCAGAGGGCCACCGCGCGGCGGTAGGGCCACTCGCCGGGGGCCAGGCGCAGGGCCTCGCGAAAGTGCTGGTGCGACTGGGCAGGCTGCTGGCGATCTTCGTACCACGAGCCCAGGAAGAATTGCACCGCCGGCTCTTTGCCGAAGCGCTCTTCCAATTGCCGCACGGCCGCTGCGGCCTCGTCATCACGGTGGAACGCCCGGCAGGCCTGAATCAATTCCATGAGGCTGGCCGAATCATCCGCCTGTTGGGCGGCGCGGCGGGCTTCCTCGAGCTGGCCATCGCGCAGCCGCCCCCAGTCCTGGGCCGAAGCCACCCGGTGTCGCCGGCAAAGCGCACACTCCTCCAGCACTTGCTTCTTGCCCAAGGGGATGAGGGGAATGTAAAGGAACGTGAAAAAGAGCGTGGTCTCGTACTCGCTCTTGGTGGTCTGGGCACCGCAGAACTCACACTGCCCGGCGGACGACGATCGGTTGCGGCGGCCCACGTACATGGTGCCGATGCCGTTGATGGTGGTGGGCATGGTGCTGGCCTTGGGTTGAGGCAAGAGCGTGAAGATGCGTTATGAAACGGCAATCCGAAGCGACGAATCGGAAACGACGGTCGAAGAACGACGGCCGAGAAACCGCAAAAGGGCGACTACCGAATTGCCCCGATGATAATGCCAGAAAGGCGTGGGGAACAACTGTTTGCCAGTCTATGGCCGGACGCTGGCGCGGCCGATGGAGTAGTAGGCGAAGCCGGCCTCCTTCAGCCGGGCCGGCTCGTAGAGGTTCCGCCCGTCGAAGATCAGCGGCCGCTTCATCAGCTTGCGCATCAGGGTGAAGTCCGGGTGCTGATATTCTTTCCACTCGGTGCAGATCAGCAGCGCGTCGGCCTTGTCGAGCGTGGAGTACGGCCCATAGGTTTCGTCGGCGTAATGCAGGCGATCCCTGTGCCGATGGTCGCCGTACTGCCCGGCGGACATTGGGCATGGCTTCCGGATCGTGCACGTGCACCGCCGCGCCCCGCTCGAGCAGGAGGTCGATCATCGCCAGGGCGGGGGCCTCGCGGATGTCGTCGGTGCGAGGCTTGAAGGCCAGCCCCCACACGGCCACTTTCTTGCCGGCCAGCGATTTGCCCAGCTCCTTCTCGATGCGCTCCAGCAGCACCGTCTTCTGGCGATTGTTCACTTCGTCGATCGCCGGCAGCAGGTGCGACGCGACGCCCGCCTCGCTGGCCAGGGCGGCCAGCGCCCGTACGTCCTTGGGGAAGCAACTGCCGCCGTAGCCCAGCGCCGGGAAAGAGAAACGCGAAGCCGATCCGCGCGTCGTGCCCGATGCCGCGGCGGACCTCGTTGATGTCGGCGCCCAGGCGGTCGCAGAGGTTGGCCATCTCGTTGATGAAGCTGATCTTCGTGGCCAGCAGGGCGTTGGCCACGTACTTGGTCATCTCGGCGCTCTCGGGCGACATGGTCAAGAACGGGTGCTCGGTCCGCAGGAACGGCGCGTAGAGATCGTGCAGCACTTCGGCCGTCTTCGCGGCCGGCGCACGCCGACCACGACCCGGTCGGGCTTCATGAAATCGTCGATGGCCGCCCCTTCCTTCAGGAACTCCGGGTTGCTGACCACGTCGAACTCGCGCCCGGCGATGTCCTTCAGCCGGGCCGCGGCGCGGGCATTGGTGCCGACGGGGACCGTGCTCTTGATGACCACGATGGTCCGAGGGTCCAGGCAGCCGGCCAGGCTGTCCAAGACGCTCACAGAGCGCGGCAGGTCCGCCCGGCCGTCGTTCGCCTGCGGCGTGCCGACCGCGATGAACACCAGTTCCGCGCCGGTGACGGCCGCCGCCAGATCGGTGCGTGAACCGCAGGCGGTGACGCTGGGCGTTGCGATGGATCAGCTCGGCCAGGCCCGGCTCGTAGATGGGCACCTCACCCCGGCTGAGCCTGGCGATCTTGTCCGCGTCGATATCCATGCAGGTCACGTCGTTGCCCGTCTCGGCCAGGCAAGTGCCGGTGACCAGCCCGACGTAACCCGTTCCGATCAGCGTAATTCTCATGACGTAATCCGGGGCGGCGCCGACGCGGGGCCCTGAACGCAGGCGGCCCCTGAAGCACTCGGGCAATATTAACCTCAAATCGGCGTCGCAGCCACGGGGGCCGATCAATCATGCGACGAGGCGTAGGCCGCCAACTCACGACCCAGCCAGGCCCGCGCATAGGACCAGTTGCGCTTCGCGGTGCGCGGTGAAACGCCCTGCACCGCGGCGGCATCTTCGACGGTCAGGCCGCCGAACACGCGCAGTTGGACCAATTCCGCGCAGGCAGGGTCCACCGCCGCCAATTTGGAAAGCGCTGCGTCCAAATCGAGCAGCTCGTCGCTGATGGGAATCGTCACGGCATCTACGTCCAACAGCTCGAGGCGGTGGTGCTCGCCCCCGTGACGCTGCCGCTGCTTCTTGCGGGCGGCGTCGATCAGGATCCGCCGCATGGCCTCCGCCGCCGCCGCGAAGAAGTGGCCGCTCCCCTGCCAGACCTGCGGCACCGCCGCCCCGATCAGCCGCAAATAGGCCTCGTGGACCAGTGCGGTGGGCTGCAGCGTGTTGCCTGGCTTCTCTCGCGCGAGCCTGGCGGCGGCGAGCTTGCGCAATTCCTTGTAGACCAGCGGCAGAAGCTGCTCGGCCGCCTGCGGATCGCCTTGCTCGACCTGCGATAGAATCCGGGTGATGTCGGGCATGAGAATGCGATCCTACCAACCTCGGACGACAGCTTATTGTAGCATCAATCGCCGCAGCCGCGCTCTTTCGCCAGTTCCTAGTTGAACTGACAACGCGACCTGACCAGGATATGAGCGTGGCCACGAGTGATCTCATCCCCGACCCGGTCTCGCGAACGCTGCGGATCTTCGCCTTCGATCCCAGTCTCTCCGCCCAGTTCGATACGGCGGGCATCGGCGAGATCACGATCCAAATTCCCTGGGAGAAAGACCTGCGCCCGGTCCCGTGGGCGAGTATATCGAGGTCGTCGATGCCGACCCGGCGAGTGGCGCCTTCTATAAGCCGGTCGATCTCAACGACCCACGCCTTCTGGCGCAAGACGGCCTGGCCCCCTCGGAGTCTAACCCGCAGTTTCATCAGCAGATGGTCTATGCGGTGGCGATGGCCACCATCGGGCACTTCGAACAGGCGCTCGGCCGGGTTGCCCTCTGGTCCTCCCACCGCGAAAAAGAAGGCACGGAGGAGGAGGAGCAGTTCGTCCGCCGACTGCGAATTTACCCTCATGCGCTGCGGGACAGGAATGCCTATTACAGTCCGACGAAGAAGGCGCTGCTGTTCGGCTACTTTCCGGTAGGCATCAAGGATGCCTATAACACGCCGGGCACGCTCGTCTTCACTTGTCTTTCACACGACATCATTGCCCATGAGACGACTCACGCCCTGCTCGACGGCGTTCATCCCCGCTTCAATGAGCCGGTGAACGCGGATGTTTTGGCGTTTCACGAGGCCTTTGCCGACATCGTGGCGCTGTTCCAGCATTTTTCCTACCCCGGCGTGCTGCGCGACCAGATCAATCGCACTCGGGGGAACCTGGCCAGCGAAAACCTGCTCGGGCAGCTCGCCCAGCAATTCGGCAGGGCATCCGGGCGAGGAAAGGCCCTGCGAGACGCCCTGGGCGAGGTCAACAAGGCCACCGGAGAGTGGGAGCCTCACAAGCCGGATGTCCGCGCCCTGGACAAGATCGGCGAGCCGCATGCGCGCGGGGCTATCCTGGTCGCGGCCGTTTTCGGCGCCTTCTTAAAGGTGTATCGGGCGCGGACCGTCGATCTGTATCGCATCGCCACGGAGGGGAGCGGTGTGCTGCGCGAGGGGGAGATTCACCCCGATCTATCGAATCGGCTGGCGGGCGAGGCCGCGCGCTCTGCGCAACAGACGCTGCAAATGTGCATTCGCGCCATCGACTATTGCCCGCCCGTGGGCATCACGTTCGGCGACTATCTGCGGGCCATCGTGACGGCCGACGCCGACTTCAACCCGGACGACACGTTCGGGTATCGCCTGGCTTTTGTGGAGAGCTTCCGGCAGTGGGGCATCCATCCCCAGGGGATGCGAAGCATGTCGGTCGAGAGCCTGCTCTGGCCGACGGGCGAGGCCGCCGAGGAGGCCGCCGCGGTGCGGCTCGACCGCGAAGACCTGCGGTCGCTATTCACCGAAGATCAAGCGATGGACGATCCCGAGCAGGCGACGACTCGCAGAGCGAGGCGCTCGACCTCGGTGGGCAAACGCCTCAAGCCCTGGAGTCTGGAGAGCGATCGTTACGAGACCTGGGAGGGCGTGGATGCCAACTCGGCCGTCTTGTGGCATTGGCTGATCAAAGGCAAGGGGCGAAAGCTGACGCGCACTTTCGGGCTGGTGCTGGAGGACGAGAATCCGCCGCCCACGGTCTTTCGCTCCCGGACCGACCGGAGCCGGGTCGCAGTCGAGGTGCACTCGGTGCGGACCGCGTTGCGTCGCAGCTTGCGAGGCGCTCCCTCCACGGACCTGGTCGTGGAGATCACGCAACGACGTCGAGGCTATTTCGACGCCGGCAAACAGGAGAAGCTCGACCAGGGCCGCGCCGCTCCCGCCGACGACGGCGACTTCCTCTATCGTGCGGGCTGCACGCTGCTCATCAACCCTACCACCATGGAGGTGCGGCGGGTCATCCGCACGCCGGGGACCATCACGGACAATGCTCAGCTCAAACGCGTCCGGCGGTTCCTGACCGACGGCGGGCTCGAACCGGGGAACGCGTTCGACTTCGCCCGCCAGGCGCTCCACGCGCGCGAGCCGTTCGCGCTGCTGCACCGCGATGAGGAGGGGTGAGTCATGGCGAAGAAGATGGCCAAGGCGAAGAAAGCGTCGAAGAAGCCAGCCAAGAAGCCAATCAAGAAACCCGGAAACGCCAGCGTAACGGCCGCGCCCGACTGCTGCCGCCCGCCGACGGCGTGACCGTGCGGATGTATCGCACGGGTCACGGCGACTGTTTCCTGCTGGCCTTCGCCGGAGAGAATGTGGACAAGCCTGCGTATTTGTTGATCGATTGCGGCTACAAGCCCGGCTCGCCCAAGTTCATCAACACGAAGGTCCAAGAGATCGCGGAGAACATCCGCGACGCGACCGGCGGCCGCCTCGACGTGGCCGTGATCACCCACGAGCATCAGGACCACGTGAACGGCATTACGGCGGCCAACTTCAAAGGCATTACCATCGGCGAGACGTGGCTGGCCTGGACCGAAGACCCGGAGGATGACCTGGCCAACCGTTTGAGAAGGCTGTTCAAGGACAAGCTGCTGGGGCTGCTGGCGGCGCCAATCGCCTGGCGGCTGCCGGCGACGAGGGAGCAGTGCAGCGGATCGATGAGTTCCTGGCTTTCGAGCTGGGTGGAGACGACGAGGCCTTCAACGCTCCGGCCGCGGCGGCATTGCTCGGGGCGGCAGGCGGCGACGCCGCGCTATCGATGAACAAGAAGTCCATGAAGGTCTTCAAAGATCTCGCCGAGCAGGGCGCGAGGTACCTTCGTCCGCACGAAGAAGTCCTGCGGGTTCCCGGCGCCAAGGACGTTCGCGTCTTCGCGTTGGGGCCGCCGCGCGACGTGACTCAGCTTCAGGACCTCGATCCGCAGGGAGACGAGGAGTTTCACGGCATGGCGCTGGCGGCTGCATCTCCCGGCAACTTTTTCGCCGCGGCCGCGGCGGCTCAGGGGGCGGCAAACGGCACGCTGAGCCTCGCGACGTTCGCCCCGCGGTATTGTGTCGCCGTTCGAGAGGCGGCCGCCGACTCCGAGCACGGCCCGTTCTTCGCCGCGTTTTATGGATACGATGACACGCCGTCGGCCTTCGCGCCGCCCCCCTTCGACGCCTCTCCGCGAGGCGAGAACGAAGTGCATGACAACCCCGACTGGCGGCGGATCGACAAAGAATGGCTCTTTTCGGCCGAGCAGCTCGCGCTGGACATGAACAACGCGACGAACAACTCCAGCCTGGTCCTGGCCTTCGAGCTGGGAAAAGGCGGCAAGGTGCTGCTGTTCGTCGCCGACGCGCAGCGCGGTAATTGGGTGTCATGGGCCAAGAAGGATTGGAAGGTCGGCCGCAAGAAAGTCACCGCCAGGGACCTGCTGGCCCGTACCGTACTCTACAAAGTGGGCCACCACGGCAGCCACAACGCGACCCTCAACGGCACCGACCAGGACGAGCACCCGAACCTGGCCTGGATGGCCCACGGCGACCGCGGGCGTGAGTTCACCGCCATGATTACCGCGGTCCGGGCTTGGGCCGAAACCCAGAAAGGCTGGGACCATCCGCTGAAGGCCATCAAGGACGCCCTGCTGAAGAAGGCATCAGGCCGCGTCTTTCAGACGGACAAGGATTTCGACAAGATGCGGATGCCCGACGACGCGTCGCCGACCGACTGGAAGCGATTTCAAGCCCGGACACGGGGCGACCGGCTGTATTTCGATTACACCGTGAGAGGGTAGGGGTTGGGGGCTGGGGGCTGGGGATTAGGACTGCGGCTAGAATCCTAGCGCCAGTAGGCCGCCAGCCCGCCAGGCCCTAGACCCAGCCCCCGCTACAGCGTTCCCTCGCTCTTGAGCATTTGCAGGGCGCTGCGGAAGGCGCCGAGCGTGTCGGTCAAGTCGTTGTCCGTGTGAACGGCCGAGGTCACGCCGCCGGGCCAGCCGAACATGTCCACGCCGTGGATCAGCGTTGCCAGACGGAACTGCTGAAGCACCTCGGGCCGGCCGGCCCCCTTCAGCTTGCGGTAATCGACGCGGCCCGCGTCGATATCCTCCGCGGTGATCGGCTCGTTCTGCGGGTTCGTGAACACGTGGAAGCCGGAGAACGTGCCGTACACCGACCAGTTGACGCGCTCGTCGCGGAAGAGATTATTCAGCTCGTCGCGCAGCCGCTGGGCATAGTCGCTGGCCTGCCGGCAGGGCTTGCCGCCTTCGATGATCTCCAGCGTGGCCACGCCGGCCGCGGCCGAGACGGGGTTGGCGTTGAAGGTGCCGGTATGGATCACCTTCTCGCGCTGCGACGTGCGGCTCTGGTCGAAATCCAGGAGGTCCATGATGTCTTGCCGGCCCGCCACGGCGCCGCCGGGGAAGCCGCCGGCCAGGATTTTGGCCATCGTCGTCAGCTCCGGTGTGATGCCGAAGTGCTCCTGCGCGCGCCGGGGGCGCAGCGGAAGCCGCTGATCACTTCGTCGAAGATGAGGAGCACGTCGTGGTCGGCCGTCGCTTCGCGCAGCGCGGCCAGGAAACCGGCCGGCAGCGGGATTTGCCCCCAGCTCGCGCCGGTCGGCTCGAGGATCACGGCCGCCACGTCGCTGCGGCGGGCCAGCGTATCGCGCACGGCGGCGATGTCGCCCGGCGGCAGCAGCAGCACGTTTTCGGCCACTTCGGCCAGCACGCCGGTCGAGGGCGTGCCGTCCTGATGATTGCTGACGCCGAAAGCCACGTGGTCTTGCCAGCCGTGGAAGTGGGCCACGAATCGAACGACCTTCGGCTTCCCCGTGAAGGCCCGCGCCAGCCGCATGGCCAGCATCGTGGCCTCGGTGCCCGAGGCGGTGAACCGCACGCGCTCGGCCGACGGCACCAGCCGGCAGACGGCCTCGGCCCAGCGCACCTCCGGCTCGTGGCAAGCCCCGAAGTGCGTGCCCGGCGCAAGCTGCCGCGTGGCGGCTTTCGTGACCTGAGGATGGTTGTGCCCCAGGAGCAGCGCCCCGTGGCCGCCGACGTAATCGACGTACTGGTTGCCATCCACGTCCCACTTGCGGCTGGCCTGGGCCCGCTCGGTGTAGATCGGGTGCGGCCGCAGATGCCGGGCATCGTGCACGATGCCGCTCGGGAGCACCTGCTGAGCGCGGGCGAACAGCTCGGCCGACTTGCGCGTGCGGCGGGTGTATTCGGCGAAAATGCGGGATTCGGTGGCGATGGACATTGGCGAGTTCGGAATGCGGAGTTCGGAATGCGGAGTTCGGAATGCGGAGTTCGGAATGCGGAATTACGGCGACCATGCGTCTCGTTCCCACGCTCCGCGTGGGAACGCCAGCGTCGCCGCTCTGCGGCGAGCGCACTGCTAGGCAGCCGCCGTCCGTGAGCATACTCGACGGGCCACAAAGCGGCCAAGCTTGTGATGCCGAGTGCGAGTCGGTCGTGTTGCCCGCTCACTTGAGTATCGGTCGCAGGCCTGCACGCACTCTCATCGGAGAACAGCGTTCAGGCAGTGCCCGGAGGCGATGGTCCCGTGTTGCTCGTTTCAAGGTGCTTTCGCATGGCCTCCAGGTCCTCGGCCAGGCACTTCTTCATCATGCCTGTCATCAGCCAGCCCAGCGGGGTCATCAGCCAGGCGAAGACGGTGAGCGGCCGGGTGCGCAGCTCCATCTCCACCAAGGTGGCGGCGACCAGGTTGGTGAAGCGAATCTCCGTGACGAACTCGGCACCGCACGATACACCGCGGACCGTGTAGCTGCGGTTGGGCTCCAGGGCAGCGATCTCCATTTCCTCGGTGGCCTCCTTGCCGAACATCACCCGCGTCTCGCGCCACCGCGTGCCGACGCGCATCGGGCCATCGGTCAAGACTTCGATCCGTTTGATGGCGGGGATGATCTCCGCCGCCCGGTGCAAGTCGCAGAAAGCCGCGAAGACCCTCTCCACGGGGGCTTCGATCCGTTGCGACGCGACAATGCGGGCCATGCGAGTGCTCCTTCCGACAGGTTTGTTTGCCGCTACGCGATGGTTCCGATTTTCCTATGCGGCGCTGCTCACGGCCGGCTGCTCCAGAATCTTGTGCAGGTGGAAGTGGAACTTCCCCAGCTTGCCGCCGTAGTTGCCGGCGCCGATGGAGAGGACGCCCGGGCCGGCGGCGGCGCGAATGGCCACGGCCATGGCCGTGGCGACGGCCGATTCGCTTCCGCCGTCGATGACGATCTCCAGCACGCAATTGGCCCCCTCGCGCAGCCTGGTCTCCACTCGGCCTCGCAGCGTCGGGCAATAGGCATCCGACGTGGAAGCCACCAGGCCCTTGTAGCGCGAACCCACCTTGCTGCCGCTGCGGACAACGCCGCCGGGGAAGGGGGCGATGACGCCGGACTGCTTGTCGAGGGCCTCGGTCGCACGGCGCGCCGCGGCCAGGGCCGTCTCCGGCGACTCGGCCTGAAAGATGATATTGCCGCCGCCGACCCCTTTTTCGATCCCGGCGTCCTCCTGTACCAGGAATTCGCCGTCCATCACCGGGATCCGCCAATAGCGCCGCCCGCCGATGAGCTTGCTCTTCTGAAACCCGTCGCCGAAGAAACGGATGTGCTTGCCCAGCGGCACGCGTTCTTCGGCGGCCGGCAGCCCGTCGTAGACGGCCACCGTGGGGCAGGTCATCAGGCACTGCCCGGCGCGGTTCGGCACGCTCTTGGCCAGCCCTTCGGCCGAAAAGCCGAACAGCATCACGGCTGCCCCCGGCCGTCCGTCGGGCGTCTCGCTGGGCGGGAGCAGCCGTTCGACGCCCGCCTCCGCGTCGCAGGCGATCACGCTGGTGGCGTAGCCGGTGACCGACCGGAGGGCGGCCTGGAGCCAATAGTCGTCGTGCGCCGTCACGATCAACCGCGTGTAGCGTACGCGAAAGGCCTCGGCGAACGTGTCTTCGATGAGTGTCGGGCCGATCTGCATGAATGGTCCTTGATCAATTGGTCCCTTGTCCTTTTTCCTTTGTAGCCAGGCGCCACGCCTCGAACAAGGAACCAATCGTTGGACGTTGGACGTTGGACGTTCGATGTTGGACGTTGGACGTTCGGTCCAGCCTAGCTTTCGAACGTCCAACGTCGAACGTCCAACGTCTAACATCGAACGTCATCCCCCGCGGGCGTCCGTCTTGACGCGTCGCGCCGCTTGCTTCTATGGTGCCCGCTGCATTCAGCGATATTCCCCTGCCCGCGCGCACTGCTGGCGGCGGGCAGAAGCTAGCACTCGGGCACGGAAGCGCACGTGTTAGCCGCCCCACGAACGATCTGGCCCTCCGGTAGCTCCGCGCTCGTCAGCGTGCTGGTGCTGAACTACAACGGGCGGACGTTGCTCGAGGAGTGCCTGCCGTCGGTGATAGCGGCGGCCGAGGCCTCGCGCCATCTCTGCGGGGTCATCGTCATCGACAATGACTCCGCGGACGACTCCGCCGAGTTCCTCGCCCGGCGTTTTCCGCAGGTCGAGGTCGTGCGGCAGCCCAACCGCGGGCTGTGCTCGTTCAACGACGTGCTGGCCACCCTCTCCGGCCCGGTGGCCGTGCTGCTCAATAACGACATCAAGCTGGACCGGGCGTGCCTCGATCCGCTGGTCGAGCCGCTGCTGGAGGACGGGGCTAGGGACTGGGGACTCGGGGCTGGGGTCTCGGGGCTCGGGACTCGTGTGGCGCCGCGTCCCTCCCTCCCAATCCCTAGCCCCCAGCCCCAAGTCCCTAGCCCCGAATCTTCCCCGCGCTTCTTCATGACTGCGCCGCGCTGCTGGCTGTTTGACGGCGTGACGTATGAGGGATTCAAGACGGCCGTCCGCTGGCGCTACGGCCTCGTGCAGGCCACGGCGCTTTTCCCGGGCCACGAGCAAGTGATCGACGCACCAGGGCCGACAGCCTCAGCCGGTGCGGCAATGGCCGTGGATCGGCGGTTGTTCCTGGAACTGGGCGGCTTCGACCCGCTATATCTGCCGGGCCGGATCGAAGACCTGGACTTTGGCTTTCGCGGCCATCTGGCCGGCTATCGGGCGCTCTATGTCCCCGAAGCGATCGCCTATCACCGTGGCATGGCCACGTTCGGTCCGGCCTTCTCGCCCGAGGGCTGCGACCAATTGGCCCTGCGCAACACGCTGCTCTTTCAGTGGAAGAACCTGCGGCACCCGGCGCACCTCTTTCGACAGATGCTGGGCCTGCCGATCCGCATGCTGCGCGACCTGCTGACCGCGCCGTTTCTGCCGCGCCGCCGGCGGCTGGCGACTTGCCGTGCGCTGGCGGCAGCATGGCGGCGTCGCGGGCTAATTCACTCGCCGCCCCGGCCATCAGGCAGCAGGGCGCGCGAAGCGAAGTTCTTTCGCGAGTTTCATCCCCGCCGCGTGGCGGCATCTCTTCGGGACGCCAGTGCGAGTCTCGGCGAGACTCGCCCACGTGACGACGAGCGTCTCCGCGACCGGCGTCACCCCATCTCGCGATGGTACCTGCTGGGCGTGGCCGATTGGCTGGCCTGGCGGCTTGCGCGAACCCGCGTGCGGCCATGGCACGTCACCGCGGCCGGAGCGGGGATCGCGCTCGTGGCGGCGGTGGTGCTCAATCTCGGATTGGGGACCATCGCGGCGGGGCTCGTCCTGGCCGCGTGGTTTTGCGATCGGCTCGACGGCAAGCTCGCGCGACATCAGCAGAGCGAGACACGCTGGGGGGCCTGGCTCGATGCCAACCTCGATGAGCTGACTGACTTGGGGTTGCACGCGGCGCTGGCCTGCGCCGCCGCAACCGCGACGCAGTCCTCGCTCCCCTGGGCACTCTTCACGGCCTTCCTGCTGGGCAAATACCTGTTCGTCTACGGCTTGATGAGCGACCACGCCCAGGCCGCTCGTGAGCTTGACGCCGACCCAGCCGATGCGAACGACGCCGATCGACCTTCTGCCAAGTGCACGTGGCTGCGCTGGCTGTATCACTTGCCCGGTAATGCCGACGTGCGCGTGCACCTCTTGGCGCTACTGATGGCCGCAGGTTGGTGGACGACCGAGCTGCTGCTGGTCGCCGCGTATTTCAATGTCCGCTGGGTCGCCCGCTATGTGCTCGTTGCAAGGCGCCAGCGTGGTCCGCTTGCTCCGCGAGCGGAACTTTCGTCTCGCGGAGCGAGACGACCCCGTTGTGCGCAGGAAGCCTCGCCCATCGCATGACCTCCTCACCCACGATCACCGCGGCCATCATTACGCTCGACGAGGAGCGCTCGTTGCCGGCGCTGCTCGCGCGGCTGGACTGGGTGAGCGAGATCGTCGTCGTCGATGGCGGCTCGACGGACCGCACCATCCAGATCGCAGCACAGCACGGCTGCCGCGTTGCCGTACATCCCTTCGACACGTTCGGCGCTTCAGCGGAACCGGGCCATCGAGCTGGCTCGGGGCGACTGGGTGCTTTCCATCGATGCCGACGAGCGCCCCACGGCGGCGTTCGTGACCGAGGCGCGGGCACGCATCGCGCAGACGGATTGTGAGGCTTTTCGCGTGCCGATTCGCAGCCGCATCTTCGGCCGGCCGTTTCGCTACAGCGGCACGCAAGACGACGTGCCGATCCGCCTCTTCCGCCGCCGCCGCGCCGCCTGGGAAGGTGACGTCCACGAAGTGCTTCATGTCCCCCCACGTCCGCAGGCGAGCGGGGGGCGTAAGCCCCCTGATACCCGTGACTATTCCGCCCGCATCGGCCGCCTTAGAGCGTGGCTCGAGCACGAGACGCTGCCCACCTTGGCGTCGTTCCTCCAGAAGATGGATCGCTACACGGCCCTGGAAGCCCGGCATCGGATCGCCCAAGGCCGAGCGCCGCGCTGGCGCGACCGCTGGCTGGCGCCTGCCGTGGAAGTCGGCCGCCGTCTGATTTGGAAGAAGGGACTGCTCGATGGCCCTCAGGGCTGGGCCTTCTGTCTGCTCAGCGGCCTGTCGCAATGGATGCTCGCCGACAAACACGCCCGCTGGTGGCGGGCCAACGCCGGATTGGCACGCTCAGAATCCGAATGCGATGGGCGTGGTCGGCACGAACACCACGCCCTTCGCATCCATGCTCAGGGACGTGCCACCCGGTCCACCTATGACACCATGACCCTGCCGCTCCCATGACCCTTCCGCTGCTGCCGCTGAACGTCTCGCGAGTGCCGCTAGGGCTGCGCCAGGCGCTTGGGCAAGAGGGCGTGCCGTTCGTGGATGTCGCACGTGCGGCAGAGCCGGCGCGGTTCGTGCTCTTCGATTCGCGCGAGCAGGCGCCCCCACTTCAGGCAGGGGCAACGGGCCATCGACGTCCATCTCCTCCGCCGGCAAGAGGACCGCGACCTGTTGGCCGATCTTGTGGATGAGCAATCCGTCCCGCGTTTGTGGTCCGTGGGATGGCTCGAGGCCGTGGAAGAGGTCGCTCGCGTGGACAAGCGAGCGGTGCGGCGGCGCATCGTGGCCGTGCTTCGCCGCGAGATCGAGCGGCATCTGGGCGTCTGGATGACGGTCGGGGCGTATCCCTACCCCTATCGCAGCGCCTTCAACTTCCGCTTCGATCACGACGACTTCGTCGCCGCCGACTTCGAGGCCGTGCTGGCCGCCCTACGCGGCTGGGAGGATGCGGCCAGCCACTACGTCTGCGGCGCGACCCACGAAGGCCAGATCGAGGCCCTGGCCCGCCTGCGCGGCATGGACGTCGGCTCGCACGGCTATTGGCATCACACCTATCGCGACGCCGCCGACAACGAAGAGAACATCCGCCGCGGCATCGACGTGCTGCGGGCCGCGGGCATCGAGCCCTCCGGCTTCGTCGCCCCCCACGGCCGCTTCAACGGTGGGCTGCTGGCGACCCTCGAGCGGCTGGGCGTCAGCCACAGCTCGGAGTTCGCCCTGGTCTACGACGATCTGCCGTTCTTCCCGCGCGAGTCTGCCGTCCTGCAGATTGCCGTGCACCCGGTCTCGCTGGGCGTAATCCTCGAGGCCGCGCGCCGCCAGCAGCCCGCCTTTGACGACGATCCGCAAGGCATCCACCGCGCAGTGACGTTGGCGGCCGACTACTTCGCTTCGGCGGCGCGGGCCAAGTCCTCGGCGGGTGAGCCGGTCTTCTTCTACTGCCATCCCAATGGCCGGTTGGGCGCTATCCGCAGGTGCTGCGGGCGGTGCTGGAGACGGTGGCGGGACTGCCCGCGGTGTGGAAGACCAGCTACTCCCAACTCGCCCGGTGGTGGCGCGCGGCGCAGGTGGTGCCGCGCGTGGAGGCGACCGAGAGCGGGTACTCGGTTTCCGTCGGTCAGGTCCCCGCGAGCTTGGGCGCGGCGCTGGAGGTCTGGCGAGACGATCGCGTGGCCGTGCTGCCGTTGCGCGACTCGCCGCTGCGGTTCTCGCCCGCGGCGTTGTCGTATGCTCCGCGGCGGCCTGAAGTGCCGCTGCCGCGGCCGGAGGCGACCGCCGTCGAACGCGGCCTGCGAGCGGCCGTGCTCCGCCGGTTGGATTGGGAGTGTGTGACGCCGCCGCACGAGATTCGCATCCGCGGCGTGCGAAGCCTGGTCAAGAAGACGCTGCGATACATCAAACGGTGAAGGGCATGTCGTCTTTCGCTCCGCGAAAGAACGTCCTTTCGCGGAGCAAAAGGCGACGGAGGGCCAGCAATGCGGAATGCGGAATTCGGAATGCGGAATGCCCAAGCGGCACCGTCTGAGCGCGAATGCGCGGGGTGGCACGCCCTGAGCAAGGATGCGAAGGGCGTGGCGAGCCACTGAGGGTCTTGCTTGCCGGCATGCTGACCGCTTTGGCCGCTCCCGGCGGCGGTGAGGTGCAGATGCAGGCTACCGCTGCGGCGTTGCGGCGGCGAGGCGTCGCGGCCCGCATGTGGCGGCCGTGGGACGATGACCTGGCCGATTGCGATTGCCTGCACCTCTTTGGCAGCACGCCCGATCACCTGAACGTCATCGAAGCGGCCCACGGCCGGGGAGTGCCGGTCGTGCTTTCGCCGATCGCCTGGTACGACCTGCGGAGCCTGTGGCGCGAGCCGCGCAGCCTGGCACGCCGCCTGGCGGGCTGCGGGAAGTTCCTGCTGCGGGCGGCCGCGCCGCCATCCCCTCCTGGCGGCGGCGGCTCTATCAGGCCGTCGATCTCCTGCTGCCCAACTCACAGGCCGAAGCGCGGCAGTTGCAGGCGTATTTCGGCGTGCCGCGGGAACGGATTGCGGTCGTGCCCAACGGGGCCGATCTGCGATTCGCCGAGGCGATGCCTGACGCCTTTGTCGAGCGATTCGGCGTGCGCGAGTTCGTCCTTTACGCGGGCCGCATCGAGCCGCGGAAGAACCAGCTCAATTTTCTCCTGCGCCATGGAGGGGACCAACGTGCCGATCCTGGTCCTGGGGGACGCCGTGCCGGGGCACGAGCGCTACGCCGCTCGCTGCCGGCAGGTCGCCGGACCCCGCGGCACGGTTCCTGGGCCGTCTGGAACACGACGATCCGCTGTTGGCCAGCGCCTATGCCGCGTGCCGGTGCCTGGTGCTCGCCAGTTGGTTCGAAACGCCGGGCCTGGTGGCGCTCGAGGCCGGACTTCTGGGCACGCCGCTGGTGCTCACGGCGCGGCTGCACGCGGGAGTATTTCGGCAGCCATGCGCAGTACGTGCGGCCCGACGACCTGCGCGGCATTCGCGCGGCCGTCATGCGGGCCATGTGGAGCCAGCGCAGTCCGGCCCTGGCGGATCACGTGCGGCGCAACTATTCCTGGGCTGCCGCGGCACAGGCCACGCTGGCCGCGTATGAGCACGCGTTAGCCGTGGCGAACGACGAAGTCGATGAATATGGCGTGCATGGCGCGAGGTCTGCGAGTCCCTTGGCAAAGGCATCAGGAAGAGACGAGCGCGGCGTAGCCGCAACCAACAGTTTGAACAGAAGGTAACGAAGGAAACAAAGAAGACGTCGCGAGGTTTGCCCTTCGTTGCCTTCGTTTCCTTTCTGTTCAAGAATCTTCGAGTGCCGCAAAGGATTGCGAACCACGGAAGACACGGAATGACACGGAAACGAAATCATGCGTTAGTCTTTTTCCGTGTCATCCGTGTCTTCCGTGGTTGCGGCTACGCCGCGCTGGCTGTTCCGTCGCCTGAGGAAAGCTGAAGCATGGGTACGGAGTGCTGAAACCCTACCATCCCGCCGCCGCGAACCGCATATGCGTCCACCGTCAAGGGTGGTCGCCCTATCGCTACACGCGCTGGCGGTGGCACGTGCTTTTTGGCCTGATCGACGCGCTGGGCTGGCTGGTCTTCGGCCCGTGGAAGCTGCTCAAGGCGGCGCTGGGTCCATCGAGCACACGCTCGGTGAATTCGCTGCTGGTCGTGCAGTTAGATCACCTGGGCGACGCGGTCATGTCGCTGGGCTTGATCGATGCCCTCCGCCAGCGGTTCCCCACGGTGCATCTGCACGTGCTGACTGCGCCCTGGAACGGTGAACTCTTCGCCTCGTGCGGCCGCGTGGACCATGTCCATGTGATGAAGGTCACGCGGTTCACGCGCCGTGGCGGCCTGCGGTGGCTGGCGGAGCTGATCCGCTGGGGTTGGCGGCTGCGGAGGCATCGGTTCGACGTGGTCATTGACGTGCGGGGGGAATTTCCGCACGCGTTGCTGCTTTGGCTCAGCGGCGCCCGGCGGCGCGTCGGCTGGGCCTGCGGTGGTGGCGGTTTTCTGCTTACCGACCGCGTGCCCTACGTTCCTGGCCGGCACGAGGTGCTGTCCAGGGCGGCCATTGCCCAACAGCTCGAGATCGCGCCGCCCGACGTGCCGCCCCCTAGGATCGAGCCGGCACCGTCTGCCCTGCAATGGGCTGAGGAGCAGCTCGATGCCGCGTGGCCCGCGGCGGAGCAGGGGCAATCGCCAGGGCCGATCATCGCCATGCACGTCGGGGCGGGCACGCCGGCCAAACGATGGCCGGCCGAATCGTGGCGAGAACTGGCGGACCAGCTCGTCCGTGAGCGAAAGGCTCGGATCGTGCTCGTCGGCACGCAGCAAGATCGCGAAGCGGCGGAGATGATCGCCGGCGCTGGCCTTCGTCCACTGAACCTGGTCGGTTGTGTCTCGCTGACGAAGCTGGCCGCCGTGCTGCGGCGGGCCGATTTGTTCATCGGCGCCGACTCAGGCCCCGCGCACGTGGCCGCCGCGGCTGGCACGAGGGTATTGGCCCTGTTCAGCGGCACGAACGATCCGCAGCAGTGGATGCCCTGGGGAGCCCGCGTCGCCGTCGTGCGTCACGCGCCGGCCTGCTCGCCGTGCCATCGAGAAGCCTGTGCCTGGGCCGATCATCCGTGCATGCGCGGCATCACGCCGGAGAGGGTGGCTCGCGCAACGACTGAAATGCTCGGGCAAGTCGTCGGCTCCAGTGACGGCCCCACCGAGCTTGCTCGGTGGACCAATGATATTGCACTACCGAGTGCAGTATCACCGCAATCGCCTGCGCCGAGCTTGCTCGGTGGAGTCGCTGCGCGCAGTCGGAATGCCCGCGGGTTTTGGTGGGCACAGCCCGCCCTGCGGTGGCTGCTGGCGGGTTGGATGGCGGCTGTGGCGGCCACGTACTTATGGCACATGCGGCCATGATGGACACCTTCTATTCTCTGGCAGCGTTTGCGCTGGTTGCCCTGGCGGCCTGGGGCATCGGGCGACCGCTGACGCGCCGGCTGCGGATCGCCTCGAGCGATTTGCTCGAGGCCCTGGTCTGGAGCATCGCGCTAGGGCTGGTGGCCGTCGGCCTGGGACTGACGGCCTGGGGAATGATCGGCGGACTCGATGTTGGTGTCATTCGATCCGTCACCCTGTTGGCGGCAGCCTATGGATGCCTGGAGATCGTTCGCGAAGCCCGTTGTCGCCGCGCGAATCGCACTCAAACCCTAAGCATCCGTGCTCAAGGAGTGCCACGCTCGCGCGCGATGCTTCTGATCGTGTTCTGCTTGCTGACCGCAGGCGGCTCGCTGGTGAGCGCGCTGGCCCCGGCGGTGGCCGGCGACGCCCTGTGTTATCATCTCGAGCTACCCAAAGTCTTCCTCATGCGGGGCGCGATCGAGTATCTGCCCTTGCACGAGAACTCCACGTTTCCCCTCTTGGCCGAGATGTGGTACCTCTGGGCGCTGGCACTCGATTCGGCCGTCGCGGCTCAGCTCGTCCATTGGGGGCTGGGCTTGCTCCTGGCTGCGGCCAGCGTGCTGCTGGCCCGGCCAATCGTCGGGCGTCGCGGTGCCTGGCTGGCCGGCGGCGTCGTGCTTGCCGTGCCGGGCGTGACGAACCAGATGGCCGCCCCGCTTAACGACGTTGCCCTGGCCACGTTCACGACGTTGGCGCTCGTGGCCTGGCAGGCCGGTAGGGTGGGCTGTGCCCACCCAAAGGACGCCAACCGAGGTAAAAACTCGTCGTGCGCCGCGGATGTTCCGGCGAGGAACGGTAACCCGCGCGATCCCTGGTGGGCGCAGCCCGTCGTACCTGGCTTGATGGCCGGCGCTGCCCTCTCGGTGAAGTACGTGGCGATCGTGTTCGCGGCCGCTGTTGGCGCGACGACGTGTGTGATGCTGTTCCACGATGCCGGGCGACGACGGTTGTTGCTCCGCGGAGCAGGGATCGTCTCGGTCGTGGCGGTCCTGGTCTCCGGCGTCTGGTACGCCCGCGCGGCCTATCACCGCGGTAACCCGGTCTATCCGTTTTTTGCCAGCGTCGTGGGTGCCGAGGGCCCGCCGACCGTGCGCGAGAGCAAGACGCCGCTCAAGTGGTCTGCTGCCGATCTGCTGGCCGCCCCTTGGCAAGTCACCATGCGGCCGGATCGGTTCGGCGGCCGCGGGCATCAGCTCGGGGCGTTGTTCCTGATGCTGCTGCCGGTGGGGCTCGTCCTTGGGCATCGACGGCTCTGGCCGCTCTGGGGCATTAGCGCGGTGTATGGGCTGCTGTGGTTCGCGCTGCGGCAGAACGTCCGCTTTTTGTTTCCGCTCGTGCCGATCCTGGCAGTGATTGCGGCGGCAGCCCTGGTAAACTTGCGGCGCTGGCCCGCGTGGCCCCGCCGGATCGGCATGGCGTCCTGCGCGGCAGTGCTCGGCCTGGCGGTGGTGATCCCTGCCTATCGAGCGCGGCACCATGTTCGCGTGGCACTCGGGCGGGAGAGCCGGGAGGATTTCCTGGCGCGGTGCGAGCCGACTTACCAGGCGGCCCGCTTCGTCAACGCAAACCTGCCGCCTCGCGCGCATCTGCTGAGCCAGGAGCTCCGCGCCTTCTACTTCGAGCGCCCTTCACGCGCGAGAATGCCTTCCGCCGGGCGACGCCGTATCCGGCGCAATGCGCCGACGCCGCGGAGCTGGTGCCACGGCTGCGCGCCGCGGGGTTCACGCACCTGCTGCTGGCCGAGGCCGAGGGAGGAGCCGCGCGTTACAACGATACCTTGAGCCGCCACGTGGCCGCGGCACAGGCTGCCGATCCGAGCCAGCAGGTCACCCTTCTCGACTATCGTTTTCGCGAGTCGGATGGCAGCACGCGGCATTACCGGCTGATCGAGCTGCGCGACGCCCGGGATGGCATCGCGGGATGGCACATTCGTGGCCCGTCACTGATGTCCCGAGGCAGCGATGATCAGCGTTGCCGCCTGGCCGATGGGCGTATAACTGAGCAGCATTGCGGCCGGCCTGGTCAGGGGCCGCGGCTCGCCGTGCACGACGGGCACCGCGCACGCTGGGTCGGGATGAGTATAGTTCAGAGTCACCGGCGCTTCGCCGCGCTCCAAGGCGAGCACGGCGGCCACCGTTTCCATCGCGCCGGCCGCGGCGCCCAGGTTGCCGAAAAAACTCTTGGGGGCCGTGACCGGCACGCCTGGCAGCACTTTCGCGATGGCCGCAGCCTCCATGCGGTCGCCGCCAATCGTGCCCAGCCCCTGGGCGCAGACTAGCCCGATCTGATCGGCGGTCAGGGCCGCATCGCCCAGTGCGGCCGTCATCGCGCGGGTCAGTGGCAGAGGGTCGTGAGTCGTCTTCGTCACCGCCGGCGGCGAAGTGTCGGCCGCAGTGGCGCGAGAGCGGCTTCCGACGGTCGCGGCCGTTCCGGCCGCCGCGCCGTAGCCCAGCACGCGCCCCAGAATCTTCGCTCCGCGGGCCTCAGCATGGCGGCGGTTCTCCAGCACGAGCGCCGCCGCGCCTTCGCCGCGCACCTGGCCGTCCCGATCGAGGTCGAACGGCCGGGGCGCTGCGCCGACGTGGCGGGCCAGCGACAGCTCGTCGAGCAGTTGCTGACGAGCCCAATCGAAGGGATCCGTCAGCGAGCTGGCCCCGCCGGCGATCATGACGTCGGCCGCACCGCGCTCGATGACCCGCATCGCCTCCGCGATGGCCATCAGGCTGGAGATTTCGTTGTGGTGATGCGTGTTATTCGGCCCGCGGGCATCGAGCACGATCGACACGTGACAGGCCACCAGGTTGGGCAGCGTCCATAGCATGCCCAGCGGAAAGCTGGTGGACTGGGTGCGGGCTTGCCAGGCCGCCATGTCGGCGTGGCCGTCCTTGATGCAGCCGACGTAGCTGAACGACGCGTCTGCAGCGTTGGTGCAGATGTTGTCGGCGCCGAAGACGGCGCCCACGCGGTCGGGATCGGCCTGGTCCTGGAGGCCGGCGGCATCCCAGGCTTCCTGCGCCGCCACGACCCCCATCTGCATGGAGCGCGACATGATCTTCAGGCTCTTGCGATGCTGCTTGGCGATGAGCTGCTTGGCCTCGAAGCCCCGCACCTCGCCCGCCAGATGCACCTGAAGCCCTGTGGGGTCCGAAGAAGTGATCGGCCCCACGCCGCTGCGCGGCTGCCACAGAGCGTTAGCGAATGCCTCGCGGCCGATCCCCAGGGGACTGACCGCTCCCAGGGCGGTAATGACGATCTCGGGTCGGACCGACATGCCAGGCTGAACGCGAAAAGGAGTCTGAAGTCCGTGATTCTATCGGCCGCCGCAGCCGGGGAGAATGCGTGGCAGATGGTTTTGCGCGGCATGGCGAGGATGCGGTGCCCCAGGGTCTCGCGCTTGCTGGCTGTCAACCGGGCCGATAGATTCAGCCCATGAAGACTATGTCGTCTTTCGCTCCGCGAAAGAACGTGCTTTCGCGGAGCGAAAGACGACGATGGCCGGCGTCGATGGTTCACAAGCGGACTCCTGCACGGCTGACTCCTACCGGAGGCATGACATGAACGCTAAGGTATGCGCTCTCCGACTTCGCATCGTGCTTGCGGCCCTGGGGATCAGCATGGCGGCTGGTCCTGCCATTTCCGCCGACTGGCCGCAATGGCGCGGGCCAAACCGCGACGGCATCTCTCAGGAGACCGGCTTACTCAAGGAATGGCCCAAGGACGGCCCCAAGCTGCTCTGGCAGGTGAAAGACCTGGGCGGCGGGTATTCCACGCCTTCCGTGGTCGGCGAGCGGTTGTACGTGATCGCCAACAAGGGGCTGGAGGACGAGTTCGTCAAGGCCCTCAGTGCCAAGGACGGCAAGGAGGTCTGGTCCGTCCGCATCGGCAAGGTCGGCGAGCCGGATCAGCGGCCGAACTACGCTTCGGCTCGGTCCACGCCCACAGTCGAGGGGGACGTGTTGTATGCCCTGGGGTCGGATGGCGATCTGGCCTGCTTGGAGACGGCCGCCGGCAAGGTTCGTTGGCGGAAGCATCTCCGCACCGATTTCGGCGGCAAGGTGGGCACCTGGGCATACTCCGAGTCGCCGCTGATCGACGGCGACGCGCTGGTGTGCACCCCCGGCGGCAGTGAGGCGGCGCTGGTGGCCCTCAATAAGAAGACCGGCGCGGTCATCTGGAAGTGTCCCGTCAAGGAGGCGGACGAAGCTGCTTACGCCTCGGCCATCGTCGTCGAGGCCGAGGGCATCCGGCAGTACGTCCAGCTCCTCCAAAAGGGCCTGGTCGGCGTGGACGCCAAGACGGGTAAGCTGCTGTGGCGGTACGGCAAGCCCGTCAGCCCGTTCAACGCGAACGTTCCCACGCCCGTCGCCAGCGAGGGCTCGATCTACGTCGCGTCGGCGGGCACCGGCGGCGGCGCGGTAAAGCTGAAGGTCAGGGACGGAAAGCTGGAGCCGGAGCAACTGTATTTTGCCGCGAAGTTGCCTACGGCGATCGGCGGCACGGTAAAGCTCGGAGACTTTCTCTATGGCACGACCGGCCAGGCGATGCTGTGCGTCGAGTTCGCCACCGGCAAGGTGAATTGGCAGGATCGGGCGCTAGGGGCGGCGTCGCTGTGCTACGCTGACGACCGTCTCTATCTTCACGGCGAAAACGGAACGGTGGCGCTCGTGGAACCCTCGCCCGAGGCCTATCGCGAGAAGGGTCGTTTCACGCCTCCGGAGCGGCCGAAGCATGCCAACGCTTCGGAGAAGGCCTGGGCATATCCGGTCGTTGCCAATGGACGGCTCTACCTTCGCGACCTCGACTGTTTGTGGTGCTACAACATCCGGGCCTCGGCCGAGGAATAGGGCAAGGACCGAACATCCAACATCCAACGTCCAAGATCGAACATCCAACATCGAACGACACAAACCCTTCGGTGTTGGGTTCCGCTATTTGGCCAGCAGTGATACGCCCAGCCAGCCGTCGGCGATCACGACCTGGCCCGCGTACACGTCGCCAAACCGCTGGGTATCGAGCACGTCTGAGAGCACGTTGAACTGGGCTTCGCTGTCGAAGAAGTTCGTCAGGATGCCTTGGATGACGATCTGCGAGCGGTTGCTCAGTCGGCCCACCAGGCTCGGCTCGTCGATCTGCGTCACTTGCACCGTCGTGCCGTGCGGCTTGACGGCGTACGGCACCACGATTTGGAAGTTGCTCCAGCTCCGGTCGCCCGCTTCCAGCTCGGCCAGCGAGACCAGGAGGAGCAGTCGGTCTTCGGCCAGCCGCACGCGTACCGCGTCGCGGTCGGCGAACGTGAACTTCAGCTTGTCGGCCTTCTCCGAGTCGCAGGGAATCGCCAGGTTGAGCCGGCGATTGACGTGGGCGACCAGCGCCGCAGCCGTCATCGTCCGACCGTTGAGGCGCCACTGCCCCAGCAGGTTGTTGACCATCGACTCGTGCACTTGCAGGCTACCCAGCCCACCGGCCAGTGCCCGCGGACGCGGCGTGTGACCGGAAAGCTGATGCTCGTCGGCCAGCCGAATCCGCACGTTGAGCCGCCCCTCGGCTGGCCGTTCCAGCACGGCCTCGGGTTGCAGCTTGGAGCGGGCCAGCGGTTCCAGCACGCGCCGGATGAATCTCTCGTCCAGCTTCGTCAAGATCGGCTCGACCTGTTCTTCGAATCGGCTCTCGACGCGCGCGGCCATCTTGCGCTCCACTTCCTCGCGCCGCGCCGCCGCGGTGGATTGGTAGCGCTGCTCCGCCATGGAGCGGACCAGGCCGCCCACCAGCGGCACGCCGTCCCATTCGGTCTCCATGCTCTGCAACTGACTGTCGGCGTTGATCATTTCGATGCGCCGGATGCGCCTGGACGCCGCCGGCCTCCACGAGCACGACCTTGCTGACCAGGTACTGCCCGGCCGTGTGGCTGGAGGTCAGGACGGAGCCGGTGCGCGCCCAGGTGTCGGAGGCGACGGTGCCCCGCGCCTCCAGCAGCAAGCGGGCCTCGCTGCCGTCGCTCTGGGGCAGGCGCACGCGCAGCCGGCTCCAGGTGAGCGAGCGGCCGGAGACGGGAATGCCCAGGATCGTGTCGCTCACCTCTTGCGGAGTAGGCTCGCTGGGTTTTGGCATGAACCGCGTAAGCAGCTCTTCAGAGAGCGCCAAGCGCAGGTTCGCGCCGCGATAGTGCCAGGCAAGGCGGCTGCCGAGCTGACGCTGGTCCGCTTGCCCGGAACGCGACAAGCGGGCGATCGCTCCGGCGACGTCCTCCGCGTCGCTGGGCAGGGCGGCCGTCTCGTAGGTTTCCAGCGTGCCCAGCAAGCGGTTGACGTCCACGGGCTCATCGATCAGGCGCAGCAGCGCGTTGCGGAGCTGCATCAGTTGGGGCCGTCGCAGGTAACGCCGCTGCCGCAGCGTCGCCTCCCGCGGTTGGTGCCGCGCCGCGGCCACGCGAACTAGCTCCTGGTTCGGCCGGGCCATCGCGGCGTCGCGCGAGGCGGCGACTTTGAACGCTGCACCGCCCGAGCCGGCCTCATTCGAGGCAATCGCTTCCGACGCAATGAAATCGCGCAGCTCGGGGAGCATCAGGAACTCGACCCACAGCCGCCGGTGAGGCGAGAAGCTCAGGAACTGCTCGGCCTCCTCGATGGCGGCGGAGAGGTCCGAAAGCGCCGATGCGCTGTCACCGTCGGCCGCGCTCGCTGCGCCGGCGCTGACGGCCTGCTGCTCCAGCACGGCGTGACCGGCCGTCCACACGTCCACGCGCCGCGCCAAGGCATGCCGCACACGCCGCAGCGGAACCGCCAACGCCACTTCGCTGGCCTGGGCCAACAGCTCATCGATGGCCTGGATCTGCGCCCTCAAGTCCTGAAGGACCGTTTCAGCCGCCGTGTCGGTGCTGGCCTCGGCATAAGCATGGATCAGCTCAGTCGTGCGGGCCACCCATGCCTGGCACAGCCGCTGCGACGACAACGGCTCGAGTTGTCCCAGCAACGTCTCGGGCACCAGGCCGCGTCGCAGGCTCATCGCAGCCGGTTCGCCGGGCGCGCCATGCGGCGCGGTGACGTGGCCTTCGGCTTCACCCGCCCCCTGCGGCGAGACATCGGACATGGCCGGCGGCGGCTCGTCATCGCCCTCGCCCGCCGTGGCCTCGCCCGGTGCAAAGAGCTGGCCGAAACGGCTGGCAAACGTCGCGGGCACAACGTCCGCCCAGGCGCCCCCCGGCGCAGACTCTTCGTCGGCGGGCAGCTCAGGAGGCACGTAGGCGTCCAGGCGCGGCGGCGCGGGCAGCGCGGCGGCGGCGGGCTCGGCAGGTTCCCCAGCCGCGCGCTGGCCGCGATGTGGCTCCAGCCGCACCTCGCGCCAAATCGTCGGCGCCAGCACGCTGAGCGTAAAGAGTCCGAAGGCAATCGCTGCCCGACGCCAGGCGCGGTAGGGTCGCCTCACGTGCATGAGTCTTCTCCCGGGGAGACGGGACGTTAGGGGCCAAGGCCCGCACCGCAAGGTGCGCAGTAGGTGCGCGTAGCTGCCAATGCCTGCAGCCTGGCTCTAGCAACTAGAAATCGGGCAGCCGCCGCGCGGAATCGAGCATGATTGCCCCAAGTCTTGCCCGAACCGTCAAATGCGGCGTCCGCGCATGCCCTGGGCGCCAGTCATCCAAGTTCTGACAACTGCTCCGTGACGGCCGCAGCGGCAGTCTGGCGATTCTCCGTCAAGTTTGCCGGTCGCGGGGTCGATAACGACTCTGCCGGTTGGTGCGCACCCGGCGGTAGCGTGCTTGCGCTCCGCTGGAGAGCACCCGTCGGCCCCCCACCTCCCCCTGGACATGGATGACCGCCGACGATGAACCAGCGCAAGCGATGGGTTCTAGTGCTATTGCTGGCTTCCAGTACGGTCGCTAGCGGCTGCATGAACTCCCGGCAGTACTACTTCTTCGAAGACAAGGACCTGGCGGTTTACAAGTGCGCGGCCACCGAGCTGGAGGCCCCCAACGTCGAGAGCTGCCCGCTGGACGAAGTCCGTCACGCCCAGCGGCCGATGACGCTCGAGCACTTCGAACACGCCCAGTTCTGGGACCTCTGCCTGGAAGACGCCGTGCAGACCACGCTGGCCAACAGCAAGGTCATCCGCCGCATCCAGATCGCCGGGGCCATCAAGGGGACGGCGGTGGCCGTGCCCACCGTCGATAGCGAGGGCGGCTCCGGCTCGCTGCTGCTCTCGCCGGACAACGTGAAGACCACCTTCGACCCGGCCATCCAGGAATCGACCGTCAACGCCTTGACGCAGGGCGTGGAAGCGGCCCTCTCGGATTTCGATGCCCAGCTCGCCGCCAGCATGTTCTGGGAGCGGCAGGAGCGGCCCATCAACGGCGTCACCACCAACGAAGGCTTCGTCGGCCCCACGACCGGGCCGAACTTCGAACAAGACGTAGGCGTGTTCCGCTCGCAGCTTTCGAAGATCGCCGCCAACGGCACGCGGTTTGCCGCCCGGCACAACGTGTTCTACGACCGCAACAACATCGCCGGCCGCGAGTCGTCCGACCAGTTCTTCCTCAACTATGAGTTCGAGGCCCGCCAGCCGCTCTTGCACCGGGCCGGCGCACTGTTCAATCGCATCGCCGGGCCGAACTCCTCGATCGGCGTCTACAACGGCGTCTCGATTGCCCGCATCAATCAGGACATCACGCTGGCCGATTTCGAGTGCAACGTCCGCAACATGGTGTTCGACGTCGAGAAGGCCTACTGGGAGCTGCACTTCGCCTACCGCTCGCTGGATGCCGCCAAGCGCGGCCGCGACGCGGCCATCGACTACTACCGCCGCGTCTCGGCCACCGACAAAATGGGCAAGCCGCTCTATCCGGCCGAAGTCATCGCCGGCGCTCGGGCCGACTACTTCCGCTTCCGCAGCCAGGTTGAGCTGCTGCTGAGCGACCTCTTGCAGACCGAGCGCACGCTGCGCTATGCGATGGGCCTGACCTCCGGCGATTGCCGGCTGATCCGGCCCTGCGACGAGCCGACGACGGCCGAAATGTGCTTCGACTGGGATGCGATCCACTGCGAGGCCCTCTACCGCAGCTGCGAGCTGCGTCAGCAGAAATGGCGCATCAAGCAGAAGGAGCTGGAGCTGATCGGAGCACGCAACTACCTGCTGCCGCGGCTGGACGCGGTGGCCCTCTACCGCTTCCTGGGGGCGGGCGACGACCTGATCGACCCCAACGGCCGCGGCGTGTTCCCCTTCGAGGGGAGCAACGCCTACTCGACGCTCACCGACGGCAACTATCAGGAGTGGCAGCTCGGCGTGGAGTTCAGCATGGCCATCGGCTTCCGCAAAGAGCTGAGCGAAGTCCGCAACAAGCAGCTTCAGCTCGCCCGCGAGCGGTCGCGGCTGCAAGACCAGGAGCTGACCGTCACGCACCTCTTGTCCGACGCGCTGCGGCTGCTGGAAGACTGGCATCACGTGATGGAGTCGCAGCTCAACTCGTGGATCGCCGCCAAACAGCGAACGGCCGCCCTGCGAGCCAAATTGCAGGCCGGCGAGCCGGTCAACTTCCTGGACTTCCGCGAGGCCATCGGTTCAGAGGCCAACGCCGAGACCGAGTACTACCGGGCATTGATCAACTACAACAAGGAAATCCCCCACGTGCATTTCCGCAAGGGCTCGCTCTTGGAGTACAACAACATCTGCCTGGCCGAAGGCCCTTGGCCGACCAAGGCCCACTGCGATGCCCAGCGGCGGGCCAACGAGCGGGCGCACGCCATCCCGCTCAATTACGGTATCACGCGGCCCGACGCCTTCAGCCGCGGCCAGATCGCGCAGCATCAGGGCACGGCCGACGACGCTTGTGGCCACGGGCTATCGTATGGCGAGCCGACGCCCGTCGAGGGCGGCACGTTGCCCGAGCCGGGCGGGACCGAGAGCGTGCCGGCGCCGGCGCCTGCGTCCCTTCAGCCGCTGCCCGGCCGGACCAGCATCCAGCCGACTCCCATGCAGCAGTCGCCGCAGCAACCGCCGAAAGAGAACACGGCGCGGCGGTACCAAAGCCCGGACGGGGTGCCAAGCATGGAGAGCGATGCTTCGGAGCTTCCGTCGCGGCGGTCGAGCGTGCGGTTCCGGGGCAGGTAACGGCCGCTATCATTCTGAGCGCAGCGAGAATCTCGGGTCCACGCAGCGGTGGCGCATGATTGCCACTGGGCGCCACGCCACCCGTGCCACTTCGGGCCGCTTCTTAAGCTTGTCCGTGGGCGGTTTCTTCGTCCACAGCTTGGACACTGATTCGCGATGCTCACTTGCGCAACTTCGGCTCACGTGGTGCGCCACATTCGCGCAGGCGATGCGTACAATGGGGCGCAACAACCCGCTTGAGTATTCTAGCCGGCCTTACGGCACGCTTACGGCGAGGGCAAACGTGCCGCACGTTCTCAAGGGGGCACGCGGGAGCATTCAACCAGCGGTTGTCGTGCAGGGACCCAAAATGAACCTTTGCCATCGCCGGCGGCAGCCAGAGCTGATGGACCAACCCGGGCTGGATGCGGTCGAACACGCAGCCGCCCTGGCCGGCTTAGAGCGGATCAACCGCCTCAGTCGGAGCAGCGCGATCGTATGGGGCGCCATGCGCACTCTGCTGCGAGAGGGCGGTCATCGGCCGCTGGCGGTCATGGACGTTGCTAGCGGCGGGGGTGACGTAGCCCTGGCAGTCGCCCGGCGGGCAAGGCGGGCCGGCATTCAAGTACGGATCGAAGGGTATGACATCAGTCCGACCGCTGTGGACCTGGCGCATCACCGCGCACAACGAGAACGAGCTGATAACGTGGCTTTCTTTCCGCTCAACGTCGTGCGGGAGCCGTTGCCCGGTGGTTACGACGTGGTCATGTGCTCCTTGTTCCTGCACCATCTGAGCGACGAACAAGCAATCGACCTGCTCGGGAAGATGGCGGGCGCCGCACGGTCGCTGGTGGTGGTGAACGACCTGCGCCGCTCGCGGCTGGCCTATGGGGTGGCGTGGGTCGGCTGCCGGCTCCTGAGCCGTTCGCCTATCGTCCACGTCGATGGTCCTTCGTCCGTAGCCGCTGCTTTCACGCCGGACGAAGCGATACGGCTCGCCCGAACCGCCGGATTGAAGGGTGCCAAGGTTTCTTGTCGCTGGCCGCAGCGGTTCCTGCTGAGCTGGAGGCGGCCATGAGCCTTGCGGCCAATATCACGTTTGCCGATGCGGTGCGGCATTGCTGGGACGCACTGGTGATTGGTGCCGGCCCGGCCGGGACGTTGGCGGCCCATCAGCTTGCAAGACGTGGTTTGAAGACCCTGCTGGTCGAGCGCAAGGCCTTCCCGCGTTTCAAGGTGTGTGGAGCTTGCCTTAATCCGCGGGCCATCGCGACGCTGCAGGATGCCGGGCTCGACCATCTGCTGGTGACTTGCCACGCCGTGCCGCTCGAGGGGTTCCGGGTCCGGTGTGCGGGCAGAGAAGTCTCTCTTCCCCTGCCGGGCGGCGCGGCTTTGTCCCGCGAGACGTTCGACGCGGCGCTGGCCGCGGCGGCTGTCAGGCGCCGGCGCGAGGTTCTTGTCCGAAACCATTGCGGCGGTAATGCCGATGAGCCCTCCCTCCCAACGGCAGGTCGCCGACTATCGCGTGGTGCGGCTCACGGCCGCGGATGGTGAGACAGGTGAAGCATCCGCGCGGGTGATCTTGGCAGCCGACGGCTTGGGCCATCCCAGCTTGCCGCAGGGCGAGTTCCCCAGTCGCCAACGGGCCGGCTCGAGGGTCGGCCTGGGTGCGTCGCTGCGGGATGACTCCCTCGAATACCGCGACGGCGTGATCCACATGGCCGTCGGCCGCGAAGGTTACGTGGGCCTCGTCCGGATCGAGGATGGCAGATTGAATGTCGCCGCGGCGGTCGAGCCCGGCCTGGTCAAACGCTGCGGACCGGCGGCCAGCATTGCAGCGGTGCTTTGCGAGGCCGGCTTTCCCTTGCCTGCCGCGATGTCCTCAGCGGCCTGGCGTGGCACCGTCGATCTCACGCGCTGCACGATCCGGCCGGTCGGCCACCGGACACTGCTCTTAGGCGACGCAGCCGGGTACGTGGAGCCGTTCACGGGCGAGGGGATCGCTTGGGCGCTGGCAGCGGCCGCAGCCGCGTCGCCCATCGCGGCGCAAGGCCTGCACACCTGGAGCAAGAATCTGGAGGACCACTGGATTCGATGTTACAGTCGAGTCGTCCAGCGGCGGCAGCGGTCGTGTCGCCGGCTTGCTTGGGGGCTTCGACATCCGCGAATCGTGGCGGCGGCCATGCGGCTCATGAGCTGGATCCCCGCGCTCGCCAAGCCGGTTGTGCGGGGGCTTAGCGCACCGACATGACCTTCAGCCGGCACAGTCTTTGGTGAGCGACCATGAGCCTATGGATTGCCGGACTGGGCACCGCGGTGCCACCGCACATCCTCCTCCAAGAGGATGCAACCACGGCGGCGGAGGCCTTTTGCGGACCGCGGCTCAATGGCCAAGACGATGGCCAAGACGATGTCGGGCGGCGGTTGCTCGCCCGCTTGTATCGCCACAGCGGTGTGGTGACGCGGCACAGCGTCTTGCTGGAGGCCTCCACCCAAGGGTTGCCGGTGCGGCAGGCCTTTTACGCCCCGGCGGTCGATGGAAGCGATGAAGGTCCGACGACCGGCGAGCGGATGCGCGTCTATGAACGGGAAGCGCCGAAGCTCGCGCGAAGCGGCCGCGGCGGCGCTGGCGGATGCCAAGGTGCCTGCGCGTGACATCACGCACCTGGTGACCGTTTCTTGCAGCGGCTTTTATGCCCCCGGCTATGACGTGGCCCTGATCCGCGAGCTGGGTCTGTCGTCTCGCGTGGCGCGCACTCACCTGGGCTTCATGGGGTGCCATGGCACCCTCAATGCCCTGCGGGTAGCGAAGGCGTTTACCGATGCCGATCCGCCACTTGCGTGCTGATTTGTGCCGTCGAGCTGTGCAGCCTGCACTTCGCCTATGGAGTAGTCCCCGACAAGCTGCTAGCCAACGCGCTCTTCGCGGACGGGGCCGGTGCGGCCGTTGCCCGCGGCGGAGCGGCCCCCCGCGAGGCGTGGTCGCTGGCCGGCTGCGGCTCGGCGATCATGCCCGACACCGAGGAGCTGATGACCTGGGCGATCCGGGATCACGGCTTCGAGATGGGCCTCTCGCCCCGCGTGCCCGAGGCGATCCTCGAGCACCTGCGGCCGTGGCTCGAGGAATGGCTAGCCGAGAACGCACTCGCCTTGGCCGACGTAGGCTCTTGGGCCATTCATCCGGGCGGCCCCAAGATTCTCTCGGCGTGCAGGCAAGCGGCGGGACTGCAGCCCAGGCACGTTCAGACTTCGGAAGCGGTCCTGGCACGGTACGGCAACATGTCTTCGGCCACGGTGCTCTTCGTGCTGGACGGCCTTCGCCGACAAGACGCCCCGCGGCCCTGTGTGGCCTTAGCGTTTGGTCCGGGTCTGGCGATCGAGGCAGCCTTGTTCCGATAAGCGGCCTGTACAAGTGCGTGACTACCGCGCGTGACTACCGCGCCTGACTACCGCGCCTGACTACGACGGAACGTCGATCAGGTTCACTACGCGCTCCACGCCCGCCGTTCGCCCGGCCACCTGCTCGGCGAGCGTCTTCAGCAGCGGAGACGGGACGCAGCCGCGCAAGACCAGGATTCCGCATTGGGCGTCGCAGTGAACCTCCGCCAGAGCCAAGCGCAAGAATTCTCGCAAGCGATCCTCCGCGCGCTCCGCCAAGGTGTTCGTCGCACAAGTCAAAGCAATCATGGTGCCCCCTCCCCAGTAGCCACAGCCTTTTGGGTGCCTCAGGAGAAGCAAAGCACGTGCCAAGTCAGCGCGAGACCGGGGGGGTCGCGACGCCGGAGCGGGTCTGCCTCGAGCGTCCCTGCGCTAGCCTGTGGTACGGCGTTTGCCATTCCCCAAGGCGGGGTTTGCCTTAAGGAGGACCATGCCATGTTGTGGAGAGGCCGCGAAGGAAGCCAGAACGTCGAAGATGTCCGCGGTATGCCGGTCGGCGGCCTGGCGGCGGGCGGCGGGATCGTCACGCTGCTTGTGGTGCTGCTCTTCACGTTCCTCGGCGGCGATCCGAGCCAGGTTTTGGAGCAGATGCCCGAGGGGGATATCTCGCGAAGCCGGCATTCCGTGAATCCAGCCCAAGAGGAGGCCAAACAGTTCGTCTCCGTCGTGCTCAAGGACACCGAAGACGTTCTGGTCTGAGCTATTTCGCACCGAGCTTCAGAGGTCTTACCAGGCGCCCAAGCTGGTGGTCTTCTCTGACCGCGTCGATTCCGCCTGCGGGCTGGCGAGCGCCGCGACCGGTCCCTTCTATTGCCCCACCAATGGAAAGATGTACATCGATCTGTCCTTCTGCGACGAGCTACGGACCCGTTTTCGGGCACCGGGCGACTTCGCCGTCGCGTATGTCCTGGCGCACGAGGTCGGCCATCACGTGCAACGGCAACTGGGCTATACGGACCGCGTTCACGGCCAGCAAGGCCGAGTGAGCCGGGCTCAGTACAACCGATTATCGGTGCGGCTGGAGCTGCAAGCAGACTACCTGGCCGGCGTTTGGGCCCATCATGCCCAGCGGCTGAAGAACATCCTCGAGCCGGGCGACACCGAAGAAGCCCTGCGAGCCGCGGCCGCCGTCGGCGATGACCGGATTCAGCAGCAAACGCGCGGGCACGTGGTGCCCGATTCGTTTACTCACGGCCGATCTGAGCAGCGTGCGCGTTGGTTTCGCCGCGGCCTGCAAACCGGCGACCTCTCGCAGATGGATGAGCTGTTCCAGTTGCCTTACGAGCAATTGTAACGCGCGAACCGCTCAAGAAGGGAGCGGCTGAAGGCGCGGTGCAGGAGGGCTTGCGGCCGTGGCGGCCGGCTCTATCGTTGGGGTGCAGTCATGGCGAGCGATCACCACGTGTCTAAAGCTGCAACCCGTAGTGCGCCGCCTGCGGACGCGTCCGAGGCGCCGCCGGGCGATCTCGAGGCAGACTTCGCCCCGCTCAAACAGGACGATGAGCCCGACTCCGGCGATTCGGACCCCTACATGCGCGACTCGCTGTTGGCCCAGGAAGTATTCGATCGGGCGACCACGGAGGCCAACGCGAACCAGGAACAGGAAGCCGTGGCACGCTTCCTTCAAGCCGCCAAGATCGCCGAGCGTGCCCGCGAGTGGTACCTGGCCGGCCTGGCCCTGGAGCAGGTAGGCAACTTTCTCCAAGACCCCAAGCCGCCTTCCGACCTGGAGCGCGCGTTTCGCATCTACCGCCGAGCGGTGGCGGCCTATGAAGCCTGTGGCCATTTTGCCAAGGCCCGCCGGCTTTCGTACCGGATGATGTGCCTCAAAATGCGGCATGCGCGGGAGCTTTCGCTGCGGTGGCGGGCGCGCGTGGAGCTGGCGCTCTATTGGGCGCTGGCCGGCTTTGGCTATCGACCGCTGCGAATCCTTGGCGTGGCGCTGGTCCTGATTCTCGCCTACGCGGTCGTGTACTGGCTCAGTGGCGGAATCGCCTCGCCCGCGGGAATTGACTCGGCCGCTGGGACTGCTTCGGCTTCCTTTCTGGATGCGGTCTATTTCAGCGGCATCACCTTCGCGACCGTAGGCTACGGCGACCTCGTCCCCGCCCCCGCCATGCGGCTTGTCGCGTTGACGGAGGGAGCGTTGGGCCTGTTTACCATGAGCTTCTTCGTGGTCGTGCTCGCCAACCGCCTTCGACACTGATCCTTGCCGACCGTCAGGGATCCGCGTTCCTCTGAACCCGCCGCAGCGTGGATTGGGAGCAAACTCGAAGCCGGCAAGATCGTGCCTCTATTGCGGTTTGCGCGGTTGCGCGGCTGCCGGCCAATAACCAGTCTGCAACCGTGGACGCGCAGCCCGCAGCGCATTACGCGCCTCTACGCTCAATCGGGTTTCCCCCAGACTTAGCACCCGCAGACTCGGCAGCCGCTTCTGGATTAGCATCAGGGTCTTGTCCGTGATCAGCGTCCCGTCGAGATACAGTTCCTCAAGTCCATCGAACGTGGCAAGCTCCGCGACGATCGCATCGTCAATGCGCGAGGGCCGGCCGAACTCGCTCAGGCAAATGCTCTTCAGCGTCGCGATTGAGGCTAAGCTGCGCACACCGCTCGCACTGATCGATGTGCCGCCCAGATGAATCTCTCGGAGACGCGGCAAACGGTTGAGCTGCACTACCGCCTCGTTGGTAATTCGGGTGTTGCTTAGGGAGAGACACTCGAGTCGCTGCATCTTGACAAGATGGTTAACTGCCTCGTCCGTGACCTGCGTCTCTTCAAGTTCGAGCGTCTCGAGATTCCTCAGACTCGACGCCAGCGTCATTACTGCTTTGTCGGACACGGCTGTGCCATTGAGCGTCAGATGCCGAAGATCCGAACATTGCTTTAGCAACACGATGCCCGCGTCGGTGACGTTCGTCGCCGCCACCTTGAGCGTCTGCAAGTCCTTCAAAGGAAGCGCCCCCAGTCCCCGGTCACTCAAGCCACTCCCGGACAGGTCAATTTCTCTCAGGCCCGGCAGGTCGCTCAGCCATGCAAAATCGGCGTCACCGAGATGTCCCGCGTCCACCACGGCAAATCGCCGCAGGCCTTTGGCTTCCGTGAGCCCCCGCAGTCCCTCTGAGGTAACCTGCGCCGATGCGCTCTGGCCAAGACTGAATCCCTCCAGGCTTGTGAGCAAGCGAAGCCACGCCAGGTCTGCGTCGGTCACTCGTACGTCACCGTAAAGGCCGACCGTCGCTTCCACGGCGACTACGAAATGCGAGTCGTCCACCCGCGGACCCCAGCCGGGCGGGATGGAAGCGGTACGGCTTTTGCCGCACATTTGGGCTTTCCGTCCAGCAGTTCCGTTCTGACCGGAGGTGATCCATGGGACCGTGGCGCTTGCTCAAACAAACGGCCTCTGAATGGAGCGAGGATTCCGCACCGCGACTGGGGGCCGCGCTGGCCTTTTATAGCGTGCTCTCGATGGCACCCCTGCTGGTGATCACCTTGTCGATCGCCGGCGCGGTGTTCGGCGAAGAGGCGGCACGGGGCGAAGTCGTGGGCCAAATCCAGGGCATGGTCGGGGAGCAAGGCGCCGAGGCGATCGAAGAAATGATCGCCAACGCGCAAAAGCCGAACACCGGCACCGTGGCCGCCATCTTGGGCATCGTCACGCTGCTGCTGGGCGCCGCAGGCGTGTTCGGGCAACTGCAAGACGCCCTCAATACGATTTGGGAGGTCCAGCCCAAGCCGGGCCGCGGCGTGCTGGGCGCGATCAAGGACCGCTTCTTTTCCTTTACGCTGGTGCTGGGGACCGGGTTTCTGCTGCTCGTGTCGCTGGTGGTCAGCGCCGGCTTGCACGCTCTGACCGACTATTTGACGGGCTTGTGGCCGGCCATGGAGGCCTTCGTTCACGTGGCGAATTTCGTGCTCGCCTTCGCTGTCACGACGCTCTTGTTCGCGCTACTCTTCAAATACGTTCCCGATGCGCAGGTTGCCTGGAAAGACGTTTGGGTCGGCGCTCTGTTGACGGCCGGGCTCTTTACGGCGGGCAAGTTCCTGCTCGGGTGGTACCTGGATCGAGGGACGGTCGGATCGGCCTATGGGGCGGCCGGATCGCTCGTCGTGCTTCTGGTGTGGATTTATTATTCGGCCCAAATTCTGTTCTTCGGGGCCGAATTCACGCAGGTCTATGCCAAGCGGTATGGATCGGGAATCAAGCCGGCCAAAGATGCCGTCCGCCTTCCTGAAGACCGCGTGCGCGAACGCGAAGAGGTGCTGGCCCACCAGGCCTAGCGGCCGGGAGCACGGCATCTCTATATCACTATTATCTAGCGAGTCTCGTATCTAGCGAGCTGCGCCTTGGTCCGCCGACCACGGGCTTTGGCGGTGGGCCGGGCCTTTCTCGCCGATTTGGCGCGGGCCGGGCTGGCGTTGCGCTTTGTCTTGCGGGCGCGTTTCGTGGTCCTCTTCGTGGTGGGTTCGACGTACTCGGCGGCCGTTTTGCCCGCATAACCGCCTGCCACCCCGCCGACGATGGCGCCGATGGCGGCCCCGACCGGGCCTGCCACGGCCCCGCCCGCGGCCCCGAGCATGGCCCCGCCGGCCGCAGTACCGACCGCCACGCCACCGGGATGACTCCCCGGCGCGCCCGTGATGAGATCGGGGTTTCGCTGGCCATTGCGGCGCTGGCCATTGCGGCGATGGCCGTTTTTCTGCGAGGCCTTTCTGGTTGGAGGGCTGGCTGCCTTTTCACCGGTCCGGCCATGCGACCCATTCGCCGATTGGTTGATCGATGAGGCCAGTTTGGTAAGGTCCTCGTTGGTCTTCTTCTCCTTGGCCAAGGTCTGCCGCAAGAGCTTGGCCGCCTTCGTCATGCCCAGCTTGCTGGCATAGGCGATCAGCGTGCCGTAGACGGCGATCTCGTAGTGCTCGACTTTCTGGGCAGCCCCGATGACGGCTGCGTCGAGCACCGGCTCGGCGGCCTCTTCCTGCATGAGATCGGAGCCTTCCTCGAGCAATCCGACCATCCCTGCACATTTTCTTCCCTGTGCAGAAACGTGAACCAGCTCGAACACGCGGTTCAGCCGCTGGATCTGCTTTTCCGTGACTTTCAGGTGCTGATCGAGTGCGGATCGCAGCTTCGGAGAAGAGACGGACCTCGCCATCTTGGGAAGGGCCTTGGTGATCCGCTTCTCGGCATCATAGATGTCGCGCAGCTCGTGGACGAACAGATCGTGCAGGGTGCGAAGGTTCATGGCCGTAGACTCCCAGGTGTAAGAGCAAACCGTGACGCGGAAATTGGCCGAGTTATCGATCTGGAACGCAGCGCCAATTTGCCCGCCTTGATGAGCAACTGCTGTGCCGCAGCGCGATCCCTTCGGGCAAAGATTCCCGGAAGAGGGGCGTTATCTCACTTCGCCCTCGCTTACGCGTCGGGTTAGTAGCAAAGACCCCGGCGAGGGTTCATTTGGCTTCGTGCACCAGCCGGGCGATCTCCTTCGCCGCTCCCTCCACGGCGATCATCGCTGGCTTCTCTTCATGCCGCCACTTGATCTCGAGCTTGCCCTCCTTCAGCCCGCGGTCGCCGACGACCACGCGCAGCGGGATGCCGATCAGGTCGGCGTCCTTGAACTTCACGCCGGCGCGCTGGTCGCGGTCGTCGAGCAGCACGTCGATGCCGGCGGCCTCCAGGTCGTCGTAGCAGCTGCGTCGGCGGCCTGCATCACCGCGTCCGTCGTGCACGTTGAGCGGCGACGAGCAGCACCTCGTACGGGGCGAGGGCCAGCGGCCAGATGATGCCGTTGTCGTCGTGCCTCGTCTCGACCAGCGCGGCGATGATCCGGTTCACGCCGATGCCGTAGCAGCCCATGATGATCGGCGTGCTGCTGCTCCTTGTCGTCGAGGAACGTCGCCGCCAAGCGCCGTCGAGTACTTCGTGCCGAGCTTGAAGACGTGGCCGACCTCGATGCGCGTGCCGCAGCGTCAGCGTGCCCGCGCAGCGAGGGCAGGGGTCGCCCTGCGCCGGCGTTGCGCAGGTCGGCGAAGCGCTCGCGCGTCGAGCGGGAAGTCGCGGCCGAGGTCGACGCCGCGTAGGTGCACGTCGGCCTCGTTGGCGCCGACGACCGCGTTCGCGCATCGCCGGCGACGTCGTGATCGGCCGATGATCGGGCACTTGAGGCCGACCGGCCCGGCGAAGCCGACCGGCGCGCCGGTCACCTTCGTCGATCGTCGCCGGCGTCGGCCAGCGCCAGCTTCGTCGCGCCGAGGGCGCGGCGGATCTTGCCTTCGTTGGCCTCGTGGTCGCCGCGGAGCGAGGACGGCGACCGGCTGGCCGTCGGCCAGGTAGATCAGCGTCTTGATCATCTTGCGCCGGCTGGCACTTCAGGAGCTTGCAGACCTGCTCGATGCTGCCGGCGTGCGGCGTGTCGCACGCTGCGTGCGAGGCTTCAGCTCGCGGCGGGCGACGGCGGCCGGCGCGCTTGCGGCCGGTCTCGGCCCGCTCCAGGTTGGCGGCGTAGCCGCAGTCGGCGCAGTGGACGATGCGGTCCTCGCCGTTGTCGGCCGAGCACCATGAACTCGTGGCTGGCGTCGCCGCCGATCGGGCCGCTCTCGGCCTCGACGGCCAGGTAGTCGAGGCCGCAGCGGTCGAAGATCCGGCAGTAGGCCTCGTACATCGCGTCGTAGCTGGCGTTGAGCCCTTCGACGCGACGGTGTCGAAGCTGTAGGCGTCCTTCATCAGGAACTCGCTGGTCCGCAGCATGCCGAACCGCGGCCGCTCCTCGTTGCGGAACTTCGTCTGGATCTGGTACAGCGTGATCGGCAGCTGCCGGTAGCTGCGGATGTGGTGGGCCACGAGGTCGGTGACGACTTCCTCGTGCGTCGGGCCCAGCGCCATGTGCACCTGCTGGTCCTGCCGGCGGACCTTGAACTTGATCAGCACGTTGCCGAACGCCTCGACGCGGCCGGTCTGCTCCCACAGGCTGATCGGCGTGCAGGGCCGGCATCAAGCAGCTCGACCGCCCCGGCGCGGTCCATCTCCTCGCGGACGATCCGCTCGGCCTTCTGCAGCGCCCGCAGCCCCAGCGGCAGATAGGTGTAGGCCCCGGCCATGACCTGGCGGATCAGCCCGGCCCGCAGCATCAGCACGTGGCTGGGAATCTCCGCCCCCTCGGGCGTTTCCTTCATGGTGGGGATGAGCGTCTTGGTCCAGTACACGTGGGGTCCTAGCGAAGGGGATGGATTCCTATCGACCTCGTCCTCGTCGTCGTCCTCGTCCTCGAAATCAGCGCCGCTTATCGAGGACGAGGACGAGGACGAGCACGAGGACGAATCGTTGGTGTCGCTACGGCACCCAGAAGCCTAGCGACGAGCCAAGGGGCGTCAACTGGAATGACCACCAGGATGTGCGGCCGGTTCGCGGCGGGGCGCAGAGTGGGTCGAGCAGCGAGCCACGCCAGAAGGTGAAGGCCCGTCCACAAGCGGCGACGGGCCGGATCGTTGCCGCGCGCACGTCATTCAAACTCGCACTTGTCCAGCTCGGCGCGGACCACCGTTTGATTGAGCGTGCCCGGATCGCTAACCGAACATCTTGTTGGCCGCGAAATAGCTGAGCAGTGGCGCGCGGACGTTGCCCCCCGGCAGCTTCTCGCCCTCGGGGTTCAAGTAAATGCGGCCCGACGACTCGCCCGGCCGAGCTCCCAGGTCCTGCACGTGCAGGTTGAAGATGAACGCCGTCTCGCTGGTGGCCTTGAACCAGTGGATGTTGTCTTTGTGGTCCGAAATCGTGGAGCACTCGCCGGGCTTGAAGGCCCGGTCGATGGTGGGCTTGATGATCAGGTGGTCTTTCTCGTCCTCCAGGCGATCGTAGTGCCGGCCGTGCAGGTCGCCCTTGAGAATGAGGAACGCCGTGGCCATGTTGTTGTGCCCGTGAGGGATGACCGACCGGTCCTTCTTGAGGGCGAAGATTTGCTTGCCGAAGACCAGCTCCTTGGGCAGCCCCTCGACGGCCGGGAACTTGAAGCCCAGGCTGCGGGCGCCGCGGTCCACGAACTTCACATCCTTGGTCAGCCGGTCGAAATCGATCAGCCGCAGCACGTCTTGTAAATCCACTTTGGCGAACAGCTCTTCGACCTTGGTCTGCCATTCGGTCTGCTTGAGCTTGCGGCCCTTGACGTCCTGGCCGAGTTGCTCTAAGTCGGTGACCCACTTGCCCATGAGGGGCCGGGCCTCGTCGGCCAAGAGGCCCCCGCCGCAGAGCGTTTCCAGCAGCGAGTAGGTCAGCAGCGTGCCCAGCGTTTGCTTGCCGAAGGATCGACGTGATACGCGCGTTTCCATGAGGGGCCTCGAGCGTGAGTGGCGATGCATCAGGCGTGGCGGTATTCCGCCGAAGCATCGTACTGCCACAATGCGACTCTTGGCAAACAATTCGACGATTTGAGCGAATGTCCTTCAATCGCGATGATTCGCATAATTCGCGGGCACGAAACTCCGCTTGTTTGCTGCTGAGCCGCTCTGGTCATTCCGTGCCATCGGGGTCTCCTTCGGTTGCGGCTACGGGACGCTCAGATGGACAAGTGCGCATTTAAGCGGCTGTGGGCAAAGAGGGATGACTGGAGAGCATCGCAGTAACTTGCGCAAGACGGGCGCGGGCTTTCTCGCGGACCTCGCTTGCTGCGCGTTCATCGTCGGGGTTAGGATAATTAGATCATCGTAAGGTCCTCCTCAAGCTTGCCCCGCCAAGGTATCTCCGCCATGCTTCACTATACGTGCGATCTTTGTCACCGCCCGCTCGATCCTGCGAGCGACCTGCACTACGTGGTTCGGATCGAGGTCTACCCGGCACTCGATCCGCCCCAATCTGAAGAATGGGGCGACGACCGCGACCACCTGCTGGAGATTCACGAATCGCTGGAGACCAGCCAGCCGGAGAGCGAAGAGTACCAGGATCCCTACCAGGAGCTGCGGTTCGATCTGTGCCCGGACTGCCGCAAGCGATTCTCTCGCGACCCGTTGGGGCGCGAAGTGCTGAAACAGTTTGATTTCAGCGAGAACTAGCGGTCCGTCGCCACCGGTCGATGGACGCGGCCAGCACGGGCTTTGCAGCCCGGGAGTTCACGGCCAAGACGGCAGTGCCACGAGGGCGGCCCTCATCGTTGCCGGGCAAATTGGCCTCGAAAACCCCGGCCGCATCGCTAGAATACTGCTAGCTTTTCTGGCCCGTGGTGTAATGGCAACACATCTGACTCTGGATCAGACATTCTAGGTTCAAGTCCTAGCGGGCCAGCTCGCTTCCTCCCCGGTCAGCTTCCCTCCGACGCCAATCTGCGCCCGTCAAAAAACCAGGCCAAGGTCTCTGCCGAGCCTGCCGAGAAGGCGATCATGCACGAGCTTGTGACCGGGGACAACGTGGTCGATATTTTCGCCTGCGCCTATCTGGGCAAGGCGGCCGACGCCGAAATTCTGCTGAAGCGAAATCCCGACTTGGCGCGGGCAACCACCGCCAACGGCATGACCGCTCTGCACTATGCGGCCATGGCGGGGCACCTCGACGTTGCCCGCGTTCTCTGCGCTATCATTCCGACGTGAACGCTCGGGATCACCAGGGCAGCACCGCTCTGAGGGAAGCCTGTCACGCCGGGCCGTGGAAGGCCGAGCCGGCCGAAGAGATCATTCAACTGCTGTTGGAGCACAACGCACAGATCGATCTGTTCATGGCCGCGGCGATGGGGCGGACCGGCCTGATCGAGACGATGCTTGAATCAGACGGCAGGCTGATTGACATTCTGGACGATGACGGGAATACCGCGCTGTTCTACGCCGCCCACAACAACCGCTTCGCCGCGGTGAAGCTGTTGGTCGAGCGCGGGGCCGATGTCAATCGGTCGGATGCAGTCGGCGTCGCTGCACTGCACCGCACGTCGCAGCAATGCAGCGACGAACTGATTCAGTACTTGATCGACCACGGGGCCGATGCGCATCTGTGTTGCTATGTGGCCTGCGGCGACGAGGCGGGGACGCGCCAGGCGCTGTGCGCCATCCGGATGCCGCCAACGAAATCTTCTACGAGTTCAGCGCGGTGGGATACGCAATCCATAGTTGGCAGTTGGGCACGCTCCGCATCCTGCTCGAGCACGGCTGCACCTTGTCCCCAGAGGACCAACAGGACATCCTTCGCATCAGCGACAACGACCAGGAACTCCTCGATGAACTGATGGCGATGGAGTCGTGAAGACGTTGCCTCTCGACGGATGGCTGCTTTTTGCCACACGCTCCGTCAGGCTATTTGCCTACGGTTTGTTGGCGGTCGTGCTGGTGCTGTACCTGGCCGCGGTCGGCCTGAGCGACGCCGAGATCGGTCTGCTGGTCACGCTGACGCTCGCCGGCGACACGGCGATCTCGCTCTGGATCACCACGACGGCAGACCGGGCCGGCCGCAAGCGAATGCTGCTGTTGGGGAGCATTCTGATGCTCCTGGCGGCGTTGGTCTTTGCCTCGACGCAGAGCTTCCTGCTGCTGCTGCTCGCCGCGACCATCGGCGTCATCAGCCCCGGCGGCAACGAGGTCGGGCCGTTCCTCTCGGTCGAACAGGCCGCCTTGTCGCAAATCGTCCCGGGCAGCAAGCGAACCGGCGTATTTGCGTGGTACAACTTGGCTGGCTCGGTGGCCACAGCGCTGGGATCTCTTTGCGGCGGGCTGCTGACCATGGTCTCCGCCCAAGCCGGCCTGGTGGGGGCGGATGTCTTCCGGCCGGCCGTTCTTGCCTACGGGTTCCTCGGGCTGGTGATCGGCGCCCTGTTTCTCTTTCTGTCTCCCGGAGTGGAAGTCCGCGGCGATTCACCCGTCGGGCGCGAGCGAGGGCCATTCTTGGGCTTACACAAGTCGCGAAGCATCGTCTTCAAGCTCTCGGCGCTCTTTGCCCTGGATGCGTTCGGCGGCGGATTCGTGATGCAGAGCCTGCTGGCCTACTGGCTGCACATGCGTTTCGGGGCCGATCCGGCGGCATTGGGCGGAATCTTTCTGGCCGCGAACCTGCTGGCCGGCGTTTCTGCCTTGGCCGCGGGCTGGCTTGCCAATCGGTTCGGCCTGGTGAATACGATGGTCTTCACGCACTTGCCTTCCAACGTGCTGCTGATTCTCGTTCCGCTGATGCCCAGCCTGGAGTGGGCGGTCGCTCTGCTCTGGCTGCGGTTCGGCATCTCGCAGATGGACGTGCCGACTCGCCAGGCCTACACGATGGGCGTGGTCTCGCCGGAAGAACGCTCGGCGGCATCGGGGGTAACCGCCGTGGCCCGGTCCGTCGGTGCGGCCCTCTCGCCGCTGCTGGCGGCGCGAATGATCGGCACGCCGTCGCTGGCCAGCCTGCCGTTCTTCTTGGCTGGCGGCATCAAGATCATCTACGACCTGTTGCTGTTGCGGGCGTTTTCCGCGGTGAAGCCGGAGGAGGAGAACGAGCCGGACCGCTGAATGTGGCCAACTCGCTCTGCGAGTTGGCGTTGCCTGACAGGATCTCGAACACACAGAGCCGCCAACTCGCAGAGCGAGTTGGCCACGTCACCACCCTTCACCGGGGGACATCTTCGATCGGGTCCAGCTTGCGATAAGTCCGTCCCAATCCCAAGAGCACGATGGCCGCCAAGATCGACACGCCGGCCATCAGGCCACCGGTGAACACGGCGTAGGCATCGATCGCGACTCCGGTCCAGTGAGAGAGGCCGCGCGTCAAAGCGGCGGCGGCCAGGCCCCAGGCGCTCATGGCCACGAGTCCCAGCGCGAACAGCAGACCCTTGCCGGTGAACGTGAGCATCGTGCGCAGAAACACCTCCAACCCCTCCTGCTGCACGCGGTAGGGGTAGAGCAGAAAGATCAGGTTATCCAGGCCGAAGACCAACACGTTGAGCGGGATCATCACTAGCATCGTCACGACGACGTAATGTGCCGGCAGCGATCGGGCAGCGACCGCCAGTGCCAACACCGCACTCTGAAAGGCCGTCGCCATCAGCACGGGGGCCAGCGTCTGGCCGACGGCTGCCGCGGCCGAGGAAATCGGCAGGGCCTTGAAGGTCGCCAGCCGATCCAGGTCGCGGCGAAAGTCGAAACGCAGCGCGGTGGGCAGCAGCAGGAAGGTGTAGAACGCCAGCGTGCCCGTCGTTGAAAGAAAGGCGACGAGAGGGTCCTTAATGACGAAACAGGGAGCACCGGCCAGGATTGCCGGCGCGATCATGGCGGTCAGCAAGCTGCCCACGTGACGACGCGCGCCGATAAGCTGTCGCCAGGCCAGGGCGCCGGCACAGCCCCAACGGGGATTCGCCCAAAAAACCGAAAGCCGAAAGCCGAAGCTCGAAACAACTCCGAAAGCCGAAGCACGAATGACCGAAACACGTCCTTGCGTCTTCGGGCATTGGACAATTCGGTCCCTGGGTGCTTGTTTCGGATTTCGTATTTCGGATTTCGTGCTTTCGGAGTAGTCGCGCCTTTCTCGGCGGGCCACGAGGCGAGCGGTTGCGGCGTGCAAGGCGATGACGGCGGCGGCCATGGCCACGATGGTTGCCAATCCGGCCCCGGCCAGCCTCATATGGCCCGCCGTCACGGCGTCTGCCAGGATCAAGTCGATCAGCGGCTGAAACGGCATGGCGGCGTAGCAGAATACCGATTCGTGAAGTTGGATCAGGAGCCCCAGGACGCCGTGGAAGGGTCCGCCGCCAGCACCGATTCCGCCGCGCACGACGTCGTCGCGGAGAATCACGGCGCCGACGGCGAATCCGCTCGCGACCAGCGCGGCCACGACCATCGCGCGGCAGGCCAGATAGGCCGAGCGGCCCATGCCCCACGCGGCGATCTCCACCACCATGCGCAGGATTTCCAAACCCATCATCACCAGCAGCATGCCCACCAGACCCAGCGGCAGACAGCGCAAGTCGGGCAATAACAAGAGCGTGAACAATCCGGCCTTGAGCAGCGTGGTCAGTGTTATCGAAGCGAGCTGGTAGGCCACCAGATCGCGCGACCGCAAGGGCATCGCCGCCAACAGATCACGCTGGTCGGGCGGCCAGTCGAAGGGACTTTCGGGCCGGAAGAAGGCCGCCTTTGCGAAATGCCAGCCGACGTAGAGCACGAGCCCCAGCGACAACAGCGCGCGGAGCGTTTCGGGCGAGGCCCTTTCGCGGAGCCAGATGGTCAGGGCCGCGTTGCTCAGCCAGAGGGCGGCCAGCACGCAGGCCAGGGCCGACAGGACCAGCCGCCGAGGCTGACAGAACTTGCGCCACGCCCGGCGGCGGCGGCCGCGTCCCTGAAGCCGCACCAGGTGCAGCGGGGCCGGGTGGAAGGCGGTCGGCATCATGGCGACGTGGCGGCGAAGAAGATGTCTTCCAGGCTCGCGGCGGCGTCCAGCGGGCCGAAGCTGGTCCGCAGCTCCTCGAGCGGCCCGCAGAATCGCTGCGCTCCGCCCGCCAGGATCAGCACGTGCGTGCACAAGTCTTCCACCATCGCCAACAGGTGCGAGCTGATCATGACCGCGGCGCCTTGCCGGGCGCGCTCGGTCAACGAGCGCTTGAAGACGCGAATCCCCTGCGGATCGAGCCCCGTCAGCGGCTCGTCAAACAGGATGGCCTGCGGATCGTGCAGGTAGGCGCAGCAGACGGCCAGCTTCTGCCGCATGCCGCGGGACAGGTCGCCCCCGGGTGTGCGGCGCTTGGAGATCAGCTCAAACTCATCCAGTAACTTGCGGGCCTTGGCGTGAGCATTGCCCACGCCGTAGATGCTGGCGTAGAAGGACAGGTGCTCTTCCACGGTCAGATCGGGAAACAGGGGTGGCTCGTCCGGCACGAAGGCCAGCCGCGATTTGGCGGCGATCGGCTGAGTGTCCACGTCAAAGCCGGCGATCGACAACCGTCCCCGGCTGGCGGGAATGATCCCCGCCAGTGCCCGCATGGTGGTTGTCTTTCCGGCACCGTTGGGGCCGATGAGGCCCAGCACTTCGCCCGGCCCGACGGCGAAGGAAACGCCTTGGACGGCGACGTGGTCGCCGAAGGCCTTGTGGAAGTCAGCGACTTCGATCACGCGGAATCCTCGAGGATTGAGCGGTCTGTGAATCGTCGTGTGAAGAGAGTGGCCACGTTCGCCGCTTTGCAAGTCTATGCCGTGCGCGCGAAGAACCGCTGACCACGGTGAGGCTGGCATGAAGAAGACCAGCGGGCGGTCGTGCTGAAAAGGAGGATTAAAGCGATGGCGCACTTCGCGACATGCCCTGATCCAAGAACTCCGAAAGAGCGCGAAGAAGTAGGAATCAGCTAGAACATTTCGCGTCAGAGCGGCGAGGGGACAGGCCGGGCCTATTCTGCCGGCCTGTTCGTCTTCTCAGGCTGCACTGGGATTGCGTTCCAGACCCTGGCCGTGCCGTCGTCGCTGGCGGTGGCCAGGCGCGTGCCGTCGCGGCTGAAGGCCACGGCCGTTACGGCCTCGCGATGACCTTTCAGCATCAGTGCTTCCTGGCCGCTGACGGCGTCCCAAAGCCGGACGGTGCGATCTTCGCTGCCCGTCGCGATCCGCTTTCCGTCCGGGCTGAAGGCCACCGCACGGATGGGCCGCGTATGGCCTTGCAGGTACTGGTTCGGGTTTGGCAAGGCTCCTTCCAGCGTATAGATGCGCCCTTCCATCGCCAGGCGTTTGCCATCGGGACTAAAGGCCAGCGCCCGATAGCCCGGCGGACTGGGCCGCCCCACCGTGCCAAGCGAGACGCCCCGCACGGCATCCCACAGCCGCACGGTCCCATCGTCGCCGGAGGTGGCGATTCGCTGCCCGTCGGGGCTGACGGCAAGCGCCCAGACGGTCTGGGTGTGGCCCGACAGCAGGTGCCGCTGCCGGCCGCTCTCGGCATCCCACAGTCGCACGGTGCCGTCCGCGCCGGCGGTGGCGATTTGTTTGCCGTCCGTCGTGTATGCGATGGCCATCACGAAACCGGCATGTCCCTGAAGCGTGAGAAGGGCCGCTCCACCGTCGATGTCCCAGACTCTGGCCGTTCGGTCATAGCTCGCACTGGCCACCTTGGAACCATCGGGGCTGAACGCCACGCCGTGCACAAGGCCGGCGTGTCCCTTGAGGGTGGCCAACGTCTGGCCGCTCGTCGCATCACAAATCCGGACCGTATCATCGTAGCCGCCAGTCGCTAGCCGCTGGCCATCGGGGCTCCAAGCAATTGCTAGGGTCCCTTCCTCGTCACTCAGCAGCGTGAGCGCCTCCTGCGAGTGCCGGAGGTCCCAGACCTTCACCGTCGTGTCCCGGCTGCCGCTGGCCACTCGCTGCCCATCGGCATGGAAAGCGACGCTCACGACTTCGGCGGTGTGGCCGCGCAGCGACACGATCTCGCGACCGCTGGCCAGGTCCCAGATCTTCACGCTTCGGTCCCAGCTTGCGCTGGCGAGCCGCCGCCCATCGGGGCTGAAGGCCACGTCCCACACCGAATCGCTATGCCCTGAGAGCGTCAGCGTCTCCTGACCCGTTTGGGCATCCCAGAGCTTGATGGTCTTGTCGCGGCTGGTGGTGGCGATTCGGCTGCCATCGGGGCTGAAGGCGATCGCTTGCGTAAGGGTCGAATGGCCTTGCAGCCGAAGAACCACTTGCCCGCTTGCCGAGTCGTAAACCCGCGCGCTCTGGGCGACCAGCGCGATCTTGTCGCCTTTGGGGCTGAAGGCCACGCTGCTGGGTTGGGCCAGCAGCTTCGTCGTGCGCTCTTCGCGTCCGGCTTGCAGGTCCCACAGCTTGAGGGCCTTGTCCTCGCCGCCGCTGACCAATCGCCGACCCTCCGGGCTGAAGGCCAGGCAGGTGATCGGCCGCGTGTGCCCCTGGAGTGTGAGAACAGGCTTTCCAGTGTCCGCGTCCCATAGCTTGACGATGTTGTCGGACCCGCCTGTGGCGATGCGGCCGCCATCGGGGCTGAACGCCACGGCCCAAGTCATGATCTTGTCGGTTGTCAGCGTGAGGCGAAGCTCGCCTGCGGCGTTCCACACTTTCAAGACGCCGCCGCGAGAAACGGCCGCCAAGCGCTCGCCGTCGGCGCTGTAGGCGACCGCCATCAGCTCTTGGACGTGCCCGAGGGTGTGGAGATTGCCGCGGCAAAGCCGATCGACGTATCGCCACTCCCATTGCCGCCGCGACGCAGCACACTCCGACAGTCGTTGGACCGCTAGCGGCACTTCGTTGTCGTGCCACGCGGACAAAGCCGTTGCCACGCGGCGAAAGCAGAGTGTCTGTTCCTGCTCGTCGTGGGCCTTGACCAGGCGGTCATTCGTGCCCTCCAAGTCCTTTTGAGTCGCCTGCAACTGGACATTCACGCTGCCGAGCTGCTGGTTAGCGGTTTCGAGCCGGCGGTTAGCCACCGCCAGCCGGCTTTGGTAACGCAGTCCGACGCCCAACGCGACCAAGGCCGCGAGAGCGACCGCGCTAGCCGCCAGCAAGCCCGCCCGCGTGGGATGACGCCGTGCCCAGCGCCAGGCCGTTTCGGCGGGCGAGACGGGTCGCGCCAGAATGGGTCGGCCGTCCAAGAAGCGCTCCAGATCGTCCGCCAGCGCTTGTGCCGACGCGTAGCGCCGCGGCGGGTCTTTCTCCAGGCATTTCAAGCAGATCGTTTCCAAGTCGCGTGGCACCTGCGGATTGAGCAGCCGTGGCGGCGCGAGTTGGCCATCGATCACTTGCCGCAGCGTGTCCACCGGCGTTTCGGCCCTGAAGGGCGGTCGGCCGACCAGGAGGTCGTAGAGCGTGGCCCCCAGCGCGTACACGTCGCTGGCCGGACCGATCAAATCGTGCCGGCCGGTAGCCTGTTCCGGAGGCATATAGCTGGGCGTGCCCAACGCCGTCCCGGTCGCCGTGAGCTCCGAACTGGCTTCGACTTGCTTGGCCAGCCCGAAGTCGCTGACGTGCGGCTCGCCGGCGGCGTCGATGAGGATGTTCGCCGGCTTAAGGTCCCGATGAACGATGCCGTTGTCGTGGGCGAATTGAATCGCCAAGGCGACTTTGCGCACGCAGTCGGCTGCCGCATTTGCGGCCAGGGGCTGCCGCCGGGCCAGCTCAGCGAGGCTTTGCCCAACGATGTAATCCATCGAGAAGTAGGGGCGGCCCTGGAAGTCGCCCACCTCGTGGATCGTCACGATGTTGGGGTGCCGCAAGTGGGCCGCCGCTTGGGCCTCGGCATGAAACCGCGCCCGCTCATTCAGCCCGGCGTAGGGGCCGGTGAGAAGCACCTTGACGGCCACAACTCGATTCAGCGCGACATGGCGTGCCTGGTAAACCACGCCCATGCCGCCGCGGCCCAATTCGCCGATGAGCTCGTAGCCGGGAAGCTTGTCCTCGAGCGGCCCGGTGGCAGCCTGTGCCGCGCGATTATCCCCCAGCGAGACGGTCGGCTGGTCCTCTTGAACGCCCACCGTTTCCGCCGACTGTCCACACACCGGGCAACAGGTGGCGTCGATGGCGGCTGAACCAGGCGGGCTCTCCCGCCACTCGTGCCCTCGCGCACAGCGGAACCGTCGGAGCATGAAGTAAAGCCTTGCCGAGTAGGGTCGGCGAGTGTGCAAATCAGAGACGAAGGTTTCTCCAATCGCATCCGGACGTTACCAATCCGCCCCGCCTCACTCGATTGTAGCCGAGTGCCGGACCCATTCGCGACGCCAGCAGGCCTAATGGTTCCAGTCGTGTTCAAAGCTGACATCGTCCAGTAGCTTGAGGCCGCGAACCTTCTTGCCGTTCTCCGAGTCGTAAATCACGAATTCCGAGCCGCCGACGAGGAGCGTTTTGCCGTCCGGCGAAAAGCCGACGACGTGTCCCCACTCGGCGAGCTTGATGCGGGCGATTTCTTGGCCCGGCCCGTGCCCAGGTCGTAGATGCCCAGCCCCGGCTCGACACGATCCGAACCGACATACGAACCGCCCCATTCCACGGCCAGGCGGCGATTGTCCGGACTGACGATGGCATCGCGCACGGGATACGGGCCGCACTTGGCCCCGGTGACAATCTTCCCCGAACCGATGTCGCAAATCTTGATGTCCTGCCCGCCGCGGAGCGACGCCGCTTTGCTGCCGTCGTGGGTCCAGATGGAGCTGGCCAAGCATGCCGCCATGGCGTTCAAGTCGGGGAACATCTCGCCCGCGTTCCACTCTCCTTCGCCGTGGTAGGCATGCAGAACAGCACCCGAAGATTGGTCACGGCCGCTCTAGCAGTCTCGCACCGCGGGAAGTACCGCTCGACGACCTCAATGAACTCGGCCGGCGTCGCAGCATGCACCACCTGGCTGCGGAACTCGCGGGCCCCGTGCCGGCCTTGGGCGTAGCAGCAGGCGAACTTCCGCATCAGCACGGTGCCGTCGGCCGGGCCGAAGCGGCGGACCACGAGGTCGTAGTGATGCAGCAGCAGCTCGCGCTCCTCGGCCAGCGTGGGATCCGGCGGGATCGGCTCGCCCCGCAGCGCGGCGCAGGCCTGCCGAAAGAGCCACGGCTTGGAGAGCGCGGCCCGGGCGATCATCACGGCATCCACGTCGTAGCGGGCAAAGGCCTCGACCACCTTCTGCGGGCTATCCAGGTCCCCGTTGCCGACGAGCGGGATGCGCCGCAGGTGCTGCTTGATCGTCGAGATGCGGTCCCAATCCGCCTCGCCGCTGAAGAAATCCTGCGCCGTGCGGCCGTGCACGGTGAGGGCCGACGCGCCGCCCCCCTCGACCGCCTGGGCCACGTCGATGGCGTTGACGGTATCGCGCGTGCAGCCGAGGCGAATCTTGGCCGTGACGGGCACCGGAGCGCAGGCCTCGACCACCCGACGCACCAGCCCGCCGACTCGATCCGGCCAGCGGAGCAAATACGAGCCGCTCTTGGCCCCTTCGGTGACCTTCTTCACCGGGCAGCCGAAATTGATGTCCACCACGCTCACGCGGAACTCGTGGGCCAGCCTGGCCCCGACCGCGGCCAAGGCCTCCGGGTCGTTGTCCCAAATCTGTACAGCCAGCGGTCGGGCTTCGTCCTTCACGCCCCAGAGCCGCTCGGGAAACTTGTCGCGGTGCTCCTCGATCTCCAGAAAGCCGCGGGCGTGGATCATCTCGGTCGCTTGCAGGCCAGCCCCGCCGAACTCCCGCACCATCTGCCGATAGGCATAATTCGTATAACCGGCCATGGGCGCCTGAAGCACCGGCGGATCGACCACGACCGGGCCGATGCACAGTGGCCGCACCCGGCCGGGCGGCAAAGGGGTGAGAACATCGCAGCTCATGTGTGCCATTCTAACGTGCCGTATGCGGCGCTCGAACAGCGAAGTGGGTAAAGGCCAAGCGTGTGCGATATAATCGAGGCTGCTGCCGCTCGCGGCACCCACACGCGAACATGCCAACGGTCTTCGCCACAAAACGTGAACAATTCGCTCCTCTCGCCGGTGCCCTGCACCAGCGACCGAGGCGGGCGGTCTTCTTGTTCTGGTGGGCCTGCCTGGCTGGGCTGTTCGTCTGGTTGTTTGCCGACGTGCTGCTGGCGGCCAACAACTTCGTCTATCGCGACGCCGCCCATTTTTATCACCCGCTCTTCAAGTACATCGCCGGGCAGTGGGGCGCCGGCCGCGTGCCGCTGTGGAACCCCTCTGAGAACCTCGGCACGCCGCTGGTGGCGCAGGGGACGTTCGAGCGTCTTCTATCCCGGCAAGCTGCTGTTCGCCCTGCCGATCGGCTTTGATGCCGCGTTCAAGGCCTACGTGCTGGCCCATCTGCTGCTGGCCGCCGTGATGGCGTATCGATTGGCTAGGCGTCGGGCGCAAGCGTCGAAGCTGGGGCGTTGTGCGGGCTGTCGTACGCCTTCGGCGGCAACGTGCTGTTTCAATATTGCAACGTCGTGTTCCTGGTCGGCGCAGCGTGGCTGCCGCTGGCTGCCCTTCAGCTCGATCGCTTGCTCGTCGGCCGGCGCTTGGCGAGTGCCGTGCCCTTGGGGCTGACCATGGCGCTGATGGTGCTCGGCGGCGATCCGCAGATGGCCTATCACGTGGTGCTGCTGGGGGCCCTCTACACGTGGCTCTTGCGCCGCGAAAAGGGGTCGGAAGTCGATTTCGTGACGGCCGATGAACGCCGGGGCATCAACGTCATGGGCCGTCACGAAATCGACTCCCGACCCCTTTACCGTTTTACCGCCAATCGCCTCGTGCTGTTAGGCGCAGCCTGCCTGATCGCCGCGGGCTTGGCCGCCGTGCAAATCCTGCCGTCGTGGGAGCTGAATGCCCTGAGTGAACGTGCCGCGCGCCAGGAGCCGCGCAATATCTATCAGGCGGCGGCAGACCTGATGGCGGGCAGTGGTAACGCGGCCAAAGCTACGGACCACTGGCAAGGGCTTCTGGCCAAGCCAACCGGCGACTCCCACGCCGCCGCGGCCTACGAGTTCAGCGTCGGCCCCTGGCGACTGATCGAATACCTTTGGCCGAACGTCGCCGGACGCGAGTTCCCCACGAACCGCCGCTGGATGTCGGCCATTCCGGCCGAGGGGCGCGTGTGGGTGCCTTCGCTCTACATGGGCCTCCTGCCGTTGGCCTTGGCGCTGGCCGCCTGGCGGTTGAGGCGCGCCGATCTCCGCACGCGATGGCTGTCGTGGATCGTGCTGCTCTCGGTCTTGGGGAGCTTCGGCATCTTCGGCCTGGGCTGGCTGCTTCGCGAGGTCGCCGTGCATTGGGACACGACGCTCGTCGATCCGGAAAGCGCCGCCGTCGGCGATCCGTTCGGCGGAGTGTATTGGCTGCTGACCGTCTTGTTGCCCGGCTACGCCCAGTTCCGCTATCCGGCGAAATGGCTTGTGGTCGCGTCGCTTGGCCTGAGCGTGCTTGCCGTGCGCGGCTGGGACGAGGTGGCTTCCGCTTCGCCCAGCGGCCACCGCGCGCGGCGATTGCTGCTGGCCCTCGCGCTGGGCAGCGCCGCGTGCCTGGCGGTCGTGGTGGCCATGCGAGGCTTATGGATGACATGGCTGACCGGAGCGGCGGACGATGCGCGTGACCGGCTCTTCGGCCCGCTCGACGTCGCCGGCGCGTGGTGGGACGCGTGCTGGGCGTTCGCGCAGGCAGCCGTCGTCGCGGTGGTGGGTTGGTGGCTCGTGCGCCGTTCGATAAGCACGCCTGCTGCTGCGGGCAGCCGGGGTGCCAGTTGCCTGGCCTGCGCGGCCCTGGTCTTGACGGCGATCGACCTGGGCGTCGCCAACCGGTGGATGATCGTTGCTGCGCCGGCGACGAAATGGCAGTCGCCTTCGGCGGCGGCAACGACCATTCTCGACAGCAACGGCTCGGACGATCAGCCCTTCCGCGTGGACCGGCCAGACGACTTCGATCTATGGCCCAGCGAGTGGAGCCTTGAAGGCTCCCCCACCCGGCAACGGGACGGACTGCTCCAGGACCGCGACACGCTTCTACCGAAGCATGCCCTGGCCGAGTCCATCGAGATGCTGCAAGCGGAGGATACGTCCAACGTGCTGGACTACCAGGTCTTTCTCGACGGAGTTCGGCGTTGGTCGCAGGCGCCGAGCGATTCACACGACGGCGATGACCGCCATGCCAGCGGTCTCGAGGCGCTGGGCGTAGGGTACGTTGTCCTCCCGCGCGGCCTTCGGCCTCCCAGCGATGGCCCATGGCGGCTCCTGCGCACCCCCCGTACGGTTGACACGCCGGCTGGCGCGGATGGCCGAGTCGCGAAGATAGCACCTCAGGGCGACGACTTCCGCATTTGGCAGAACACCGCCGTGCTACCGCGGGCCTGGATCGTGCACCACTTCGACGTGCTGCCGCCACTTCGTTCGTCCCGAATCAACGACGTCGTCGAGCGCACGGGCGAAGTGCTCTTTCCCGCTGGCGAGCCGCGAGACTTCCGCAGGAGCGCCGCCGTGGAGGCCAGTGAGACAGGCCACGGGTTGAGGCCGGCTGCTGGCATGGCCGCCATTGACCACGCCACGAGGGACCATTGTCGGATCGTCACTCGCGAACCGCAGCGCGTCGAAATGGACGTCGAGGTCGCCCAGCCCGGCGGGTTGCTTGTCTTAAGCGATCTGTACTATCCCGGTTGGCAGGCAACCGTGGCGACCGAGGGTGTCAAGGTGGCGCGGCCGGCACCGATCCTTCGCACAAACCGCGTGATGCGCGGCGTGCTGCTGCCGCCGGGCAAGCATCGCGTCACCTTCTCTTATCTTCCGACAAGTGTGATTTGGGGCGCGGCCATGAGTGGCGCCGCTTGGCTGGCGCTTCTGGGGCTGGGGGCCATCAACCTACGGCGGCGGGCGAGGACGCCAGCTTGACCGCAAACAGCGTTTCGATGTTCGGCACTCGTTGTTCACGGCCCCCGGCCGAACATGTGCTCGTACACCAGATAGCCCGCCGGCTGCAGCCCGCAGCTCTGATAGACGTCCCGGGCGACTGCGTTGTTCTGCTCGACGTACAGCCGCAGGCCGACCACGCCCGATCGCTGGGCAACGTCGGCAATGTGCTGGTGCAACGCCCGGTAAACGCCGCGGCGGCGATAGTCGGCCTCGACGTACACGCTTTGGATCCACCAAATCCAGCCATTCCTCCAGTCGCTCCACTCGTAAGTGACCATCGTCTGGCCGATCGGCCGGGCGCCATCCATGGCGATGAAGTAACGCCCCTTCTGCGGATCGGCCAGCACCTGCCGGACACCCGGCCGGAGGATTTCGCCCGAGAGCGTGATGTCCTCGCTCTCGTCGGCCAGGAGGATGTTCCAGCGAACGACCAGGTCCAGGTCATCGAGTGTGGCAGGACGGATGGGGAAAGGCATGAGTCGAGGTAAGGGTGGGTGAGGAACGAGACCTGCCAAGACGCTAGCAGATCGAGAGTGGCCAGATCGAGAGTGGCCTAGAAGTCACGCGGACTCCGCCAGAATCCGCTGCTCGCGGCAGGTTCGCTCGTACGTTGCTTCAAGCTCCACGGGCAGGCACAAGCCACCGGCAAGCCACAACGGCAGCGTCGGCAGCGGCTCACTCACGGCGATGGCGCTTCGCCAAATCTCCAGCTTCGACTCCCCTTCGGCGGAGGCCACGCGATAACTCGTGGCATAAAGCTCACTGGGCGGGGCGTCGTCTGACTGCTTGAGCCGCTTCAGCAAGGCCTCGTGGAGATTGGCCCGTCGCGTCGTCACCACATCCACGATGACCAGGCCCACGGGTTGCTGCAAATAGGCCTCGCACTTGGAAAGGAAGGCATTGCGGTGGTCGATGCGGTCTTTGTTTGCCGGGCTGACAAGCTCGATCGCGCCGGCCAGCGTGGGGCCGGCCGTGGCATCGTAGACCAGCACCTCGACGGTATCGACGCTGAGCGGAAAGTCCACGACAGCCGTCGGCGGTGATGGCGCCCACGCCGCCTCTGACGAGGCCGCGTCGTCGCTCGGTTCCGGGACCCCATCGGGCGCTCGGGCTTCCGTGAAGGTGGCAACGTCGATCTCGATGCCGAACTGCACGTTGGGCTCGGCGAAATAGCCCGGCGGCAGCAAGCGATTCAGGTCAGATGCCAGGTACGTGGCCCAAGCGTTGTGGAACGACTTCCAGTGCCGGCGGACGCTGAGCGGCGGGCGGAAGCGATCGTTGAGAGGCATTGGCTACCAGCCCATCACCATGTTGGTCTCGATGACCTTGCGGGCACGGTTCAGGTCGCAGCCGGTTTCTTTCATGTACAGCCGGATGGCATCGACCTTGTCGCCGGCCGCCTTGGCCAGGCAGTCGCGGGCAGTGGTGCAGACGCTCGAGGTCTCACTGATGCCCAGCACACCCTTGGAGATGACCCACGTGTTGCGGGGCCGCTTGGTGATGCGCTTTACTTTGTCCTGGGGGTAAGCGTCGTGCACGACACCGGAGGCGGCGTCCTCGTTCTCGGCCCAGGTGATGAGGATATGTAAGTCAGTTTCGATCTCGTACAGCGGCATCGACCGACCTCCTTTCGCTTGGGACGTGAGTGGCCGGCTGCCGGATTTCGTTCCCGAAACAGGCCGGCCGGAAGCAGCATAAACCGCCTCGCGCCGCGCGACAATGTCTATGTGCGCGGCGTGGCGAGCGCTTTGGCGTAAGCCCGACGTGGCGGGGCCGGTCAATTAGAAGGCCCGCTCCGCGTGCCGTCGAGGCGGCCCAGCCGCGCCGGCCCGCTCGCGGCTTTTACAGCCGGAACCGCTCGACCCACTGCTCGAGCTGGGCGCGGATCTGCTTGGCGCACTGCTCGTACAGCTCCAGCGGGCCGCCGATCGGGTCGGCTACGTCGCCCCCCTCGGCGCACAAGAGCCTCGTGCGGTCCGCGGCGCTGGGCCACTCGGCCAGGATCGCGTTGCGGTGGTGTCGCGTCATGGTCACGATGTAATCGGCGTGCCGGACGAGCTGCTCGGTGAGCGGCTGGCTTTCGTGGTTGCCCAGGTCGATGCCCATTTTCTTCGTCGCCTCGACTGCCTCCGGCGTGGGGCGACCGCCCGGCAAAGCCGCCAGACCGGCCGACATCACCAGCACACCCCGGTCTTCCAGCTCCGGCATGGCGCAACCTAGCTTGACCGCCAAAGCGCGCGGCAGATCGCCTCGGCCATCGGGCTGCGGCAAGTGTTGCCCGTGCAAACGAAGAGGATCACAATGCTGGACAGGCGCCGCAGGGTTTTTTCGGGCACGACGCCGGAACGGAGCACTTCCAGCCCCTTCTCGCCCACGCGGACCACCGACGACGGCTGGCCGTAGCGGCAGGGGCCGTCGTCCAGCACCATCTGCACCTGGTCGCCGAAGGTATCGACCACTTGCTCGGCGGTGGTCGCGTCCGACTTGCCGTGATGGTTTGCACTGGAGAGGGCCACGGGGCCCGTCAGCAGCCGCAGCACGTCCAGCAGCGTGGGATGGGCCGGCACGCGCAGGCCGATGCTCCCCTCCGGCGAAACCGCCGCCCGCACTGTGGCGGGGAGATGATTGAGCAGACTGTCGGGGTGCCGCCCGTCCATCACCAGCGTCACCGGGCCGGGCCAGCACCGCCGCGCCAGGCGATAGCCCAGAGGGGTGATCTCCGGCACGTAATCCAGCGCGTCGTCAGCGCTCTTCACGGCCAAGGTAAGCGGCTGGGAGGCGCTACGGCCTTTCACCTGGGTGAGCCGCCGCACGGCGGAATCACATAGTGCGCTGACCGCCAGCCCATAGACGGTCTCGGTAGGAAAAGCCACGATGCCCCCCTCGACGAGCGTCTGCACGGCGCGGTGGATGACATCGCGCTGGTCTTCGGCGGTGCGGAGGTTGATGACAACCGGGGCGGGCATGAGGAGCGCATGGACGGGGCCGCGAATTGCCGTTTCGCGGCGGGAACAGTACAATCGTGTAAGTATATCCCTTTGCGTAAATCGGTCAAGTTCCGACACTTGCGATGAATCAGCAGCGTATGGCGAGCCCGCCAAACCTGGCTGAAGTCGTCAGACTTCAGCCCCGCATATGGCCTTTCGGCCGCGCTGCTCACTGCTGGGCGGCCTTGGTCCTCTTGGCCTGTTGCGGCTGCCTCGAACCGGGCGAGTCGGATGGCGAGCTGGAACTGGTCTGGGGCGTACGGGGTGCGTCCGAGGGCCGCTTCCAGAAGCCGCGGGCGATGACCATCGACGCGGAGGATCACCTCTACATCGTGGACATGACTGCCCGCATCCAGGTCTTTACCGCCGATGGCCAGTACCTGCGCGGCTGGCAGACGCCCACGCACGAGTTCGGCCGGCCGGTGGGGCTGGGCATCGACCGCGATGGCAACATCCTGGTGGCCGACACGCACTACTTCCGCGTGCTGATCTACACGCCCGATGGCGAGCTGCTCCGGCAAATCGGCGGCAAGAACGGCACCGGGCCGGGCGAGTTTGGCTTCGTGACCGACGTGGTGCAAGACTCGCAGGGGCACTACTACGTCGGCGATTACGGCGAATACGACCGCATTCAGAAGTTCACCCGCGACGGACAATACCTGCTCGATTGGGGCGGCCACGGCACCGAGCCGGGAAAGTTCATGCGCCCCCAGGGCCTGGTCATCGATGCCGACGACCAGATCTGGGTCGCCGATTCCTGCAACCACCGCATTCAGGTCTTCGATCCCTCGGGCAAGCTCGTCAAGAGCTGGGGCACGGCAGGGCACGCCCCCGGTGAATTGTATTACCCCTACGGCCTGACGCTGGGCGGCGAGAACGAGCTGTATGTGATCGAATACGGCAACCACCGCGTGCAGAAGTTCACGCGGGAGGGCCAGTCGCTCGGCTGCTGGGGCACCCACGGCCGCCAGGAGGGGCAAACCCACAACCCCTGGGCCCTGGTCCGCGACAGCAAGGGCCGCATCCACGTGCTGGACAGCAATAACCACCGCGTGCAGCGGATCAGGCTGTAGCGTGGGGTACGCTGCCTCGTCGTTCTCGTGCTCGTGCTCGACGGGCATCGCGCGGATCGAGTACGAGCACGACTACGAGCACGAGCACGAGTTCGGGCGGCTGAACGGGACGTTAATGATCGTGCCCCACGGCACCCAGCATCTATGGCCACCGTCGCCCGCCGCCGCTGGTATCAATTCCGTCTACGCACGCTGCTCTTGGGCGTGATGCTCGTGGCGCTGGTGGTCATGGCCTACCGCACGTACGTGGAGCCGTATGCGCAGCAGCGCCGGGCGATGGAGGTGATCGAGAAGCTTGGCGGCGCCTACCAATCGAGTGGCCCCACGGCCTGGCAGCGGCGGCTCTTTGGCGCCGACCATCAAAACCTGCAATTGGTCAACCTGGCCGATTGCGACGACCCGAATCGGTATCTGTCATACATCGCGCCGCTCCCTGCCATCCAGACATTGGTCGTGGGCGGAGAGGCGTTCACCGACGCCCACCTGCGGCGACTGTCGGGCCTCGGCACGCTGCGGACGTTGATTCTCGATTCCACCGCCGTTTCGGAGGAGACGCTGGCGGCCTGGCGCGAGCGGTTGCCGGAGGTGAGAGTGTATCGGAGCCAACGCCGTGCGCTTCGCCAGTTGCAGTCGTCGGGCTGGAAGTTCGTCGGCAGAGTGAGCTCGTCCGGTTGGTCGCTCGCCAGTGAGGGCCCGCCGCAGAGCACGCTAGCCGAGATCGTGGGGCCAGCTTTCTTCTCCGAGGTGCACGTGGCCATTGGCTGCCCTACCGACGATGTCGGGCTTCTGCCGCTGCGGCATCTGACCACTTTGCGGACGCTCAGCCTGGCCGACACGAAAATCACCGACGCCGGCCTTCAACATCTCCGCCATCTGGCGCAGTTGGGCTATCTCGACCTGACGGGCACGCTGGTCACGGACGGGGGACTGACGGAGCTGAAACGGTTCGCCGATCTGAAGTACCTCGACCTGGCCGGGACCGCGGTAACCGACGACGGCTTGCAGCACGTGCGGACGCTGCCCAAGCTCGGCTGGCTCAACCTGAACCGCACGAAAGTGACTCATGCTGGCATCGTGCAGCACGTTGTCCCGGTCAAGAGCCTGCGCATGCTGTGCCTGGAAGATGCGGGTGTTTCACGCGAGGAGGCCGCGGCGCTCAACGAGAGCATGCAGCCGTGCGCCGTGCTGGGGCCGGCCGCACCGAGGCCCGGCGCTGCCAAACCACGTTGAGTCCGGCCACATGCCTGCGTGAGCCACGAACACGCATAAAAGCGCGGCTTCGCACTCCGGCTCGGGCAGCACGTGTTCAGCTTAGCCGCGGGAATGACACGATCCGATACGTGATTTGGCACGCACACGTCATCTCCTACGAACGGCTCGTGGGAGAGCCGATTTTGACCTAAGTCTGGGCCTAGTCGGAGGTTCTCGGTCGCTCACGCCTCACAAAAGGGCCGAAAAAGTGACACAAACGGAAGACTCAAGACCTAGCGGCGCGCAGCGGCGCTGTGCGGCGATGCAATTTTGCACTCGCTCGGCCTGTTTGGCCGGGGCGGCCTTGATGCCGGCCTGGGCGGCAGACGGCAACTCGCAGAGCGAGTTGCCCACATTCCGTCTCGCCGAGCGAGATGGCAACTTAGCTCGGCCCTAGCCCCGCGCCTACGCACAAGATTACGATAGAGTTTTGACTTTCTTGTGTCGCGGCAGATTGTCCGCGGCACCGCTTGGCACGCAAGGCCGTTCGAGGATGTCGGTCAACTCTCCCGAGGAGTTCTGCGAGGTCTTGGAGCGCAGCCGGCTGCTCGAGCAGGCGGCCCTGGAGGCCGTGCGCGTGCTCCTTCGGCGGCCGACCCAGCCCTCGGCGGTCCATCTGGCTCAGTGGTGCGTCAAGCACGGCCACTTGACCGTCTGGCAGGCGCAGCAGTTGCTTGGGGGCCGCAGCCATTTTTTCCTGGTCGGCACGTACAAGTTCATCGACCAGGTGGCCGAAGGAGCCATGGGCGAAGTGTTCAAGGCCGAGCACGCCGTCATGCGCCGCACCGTGGCCGTCAAGGTGCTCTCCAAGGCCCGGCTTACCCACCCCAACGCCGTGGCCCGCTTCCACCGCGAGGTCGAGGCCATGGGGGCGCTCGAGCATCCCAACATCGTGCGGGCCTACGACGCCGGCCACATCGACCGCACCTACTACCTCGTGATGGAGTTCATCGACGGCAGCGACCTCAACGCCTGGTCCGAAAAGTATCGCCGGCTGCCGATCGCGTGGGCCTGCGAGTTCATCCGCCAGGCGGCCCTGGGATTGGACCACGCCCATCTGCTCGGCATGGTGCACCGAGACATCAAGCCGGGCAATATCATGGTCACCTGGAACGAGGACGAGCGCCGGCCTCTTGTCAAAGTCCTCGACCTGGGGCTCGCCCGGGCGGTGAGCGGCGGAGACGACGACCTTGGCGACTTGCCGGACGGTTCGAACCTGGGGTTGCTGGACGAACTGGCGCGGCTGAACGACTCGAATCTTACGGCGGCCATGGAAGCCGAGTTCGTGCTCACGAATCGGACGCAGATCACGCAGGAAAGCACCATCGTCGGCACGCCGGACTATCTGGCCCCCGAGCAGATCATGGGCGGCGAAGTGGACGCGCGGACCGACATCTTCAGCCTCGGTTGCACGCTGTACGAGCTGTTGACGGGCGAGCTTCCCTATACGGGCCGCAACCTGTTCGAAAAATTGCAAGTGCGCGTGTTAAGGACCATGCCGCCGCCGCCGCTCTTGCGGGGTCTGCTGCCTGAAGCCAGCGAGGAACTCGAGGCCATCGTGGCCAAGATGCTGGAGCGCGATCCGGACAAGCGCTACAAGACGGCCGCCGAAGTCGCCCTGGCCCTGGCACCTTATGCCGAAGCGCCGCGGGAGCCGTGGACTGAAATCTGCCCCTCGAAGGCGCCGGAGCGCGATTCGTCGGAAGTCGGCAGCTCGCAGATGCAGGCCGATGCCCGCTTGCGAGACTTCTTCGGCGGTCTGGAGGGCAAAGAGAAGCTGGGGGCCACGGCGGAAGACCTGCCCAGGATTCGCAGCGAGCGCCGGCCGGCCGACCGCGACCGCGGGTCCGGCTCCCGCCTGGCGATGGACGACTCGCAAACCGCGCTGGACGACGAGCCAGACCCCAGGGGGTCCAGCATTATCCTCCAGTATCAGCGGCACAAGGCGCGGCAACGCATCCTCGGCCTGACCATTCTGGCCGTGGCCTTCGTGATCGTGATCGTGGCGTTCTGGCGATTGGTGCTTAGCCCGTGGGGTGCAGCGCGGGCCGAGATACCCCCCTGGCCGGGCGATCAGCGCGAGCTGGTCTTTGCCTGGCAGAGCACGCCGTTCCCTGCCCCTGGACTCGACGACACTGAATCTGGCGGCGCAGGAACTGCCCGGCGCAGTTCCTCACCGGGGCCCCGGGCCTGGCCGCGCGGCTGGCCTGGGACCACAAGGATCCTTCGGGGATCGACGCGGCCGGTCGGCTCGAGCTGGCCGGCGGCGCGTTTCATCTGCCGGGGATCGAGCGCCCGCTGATCGAGGCCTGCCGGCGCTCGCAGGAATTCAGTCTCGAGGTGGTGCTTACGCCCACGGAGCGTTCGCAATACCGCTCGGCCCGGATCGTCACCTTCTCGCGCTCCGACCGATCGCGCAACTTCACGCTCGCCCAGGACGGACGCTTTCTGGTGTTCGAGGTGCACACGTCCGAGAGCGCGGAGGACCGTCAGTTCCGGCTGGGCCAGATCCCCGAGACGCCGTGGGTGCACGCCATCGTGTCGTTCCGGGCCGGCCGCCTCATGGCCTACCTCAACGGGAAGCCCAGCGGCGAGCGAGTGCTGGCGGGCGACCTGACCGTTTGGCGCGAGGAAGGCGCGAAGCTGCTGGTGGGCAACGAAACCGACGGCGGCCGTCCCTGGAAGGGCCGCCTGGAGCGGCTGGCCGTTTACAGCCGTTTCATCGACGCGGCCGAAGCGGCACAGCGGCACGTGATGGTGACTAGGTGAGTAGGTGAGTAGGTGAGTAAGTGAGTAAGTGAGTAGGTGAGTAAGTGAGTAAGTGAGTAAGTAGTCAGCCGTGACACCTACTCACCTACTCACCTACTCACCTACTCACCACTCACCACTCACCACTCACCAATCACCCAATCGTATGCTGCCATGCCAGGGCGATGGCGGCCAGGGGATCGCCGGTGATCTCCAGCAGGAAGGACCGATCGAGCGCCGCGAGCATCACGAGCCAGACAAGGACCAGCGCCGTGAGCCCCTCGCAGGCCGCGCGCGTGCCGCGCTGCGCGGAGTGTGCCAAGCGGCCGGCGGAGAACTTCTCGGTGGCGAACGCGCCGACGACGATCAGCGCCAGCTCGCGGCCGACCTGCTCGGCGGAATAAAAGGCCCGATCGCCTCGCCTGGCCATCCAGACCATGCCCAGGCCGAGCGTGGCCGCCAGCGCCGCCATCAGCGCCAGATAGCGCTGCCACCGCGATCGGTCCAGAGAGACGGAGCGGCGCGCCGGTTCGATGTGCGACAGCGGCTGCTGCTCGAGGGTGTGGTATTGTTCCCAGGCGGCGTTTTCGGCCTGGGCCGACGATTGGTGCCGCGCGTTGAGCTGCTCGAAGCGCTGGCGGTATCCCTTGATTGCCGCCGCCGCGGCAGTCTGTGTTTCCGTCAGCGGGACGGCCCTTGGCGCCGCCGCTGGGGAAGGCGCGCCGGGTGACGACGCCGCGGTGGGAGGCGCGGCCAGCGAGGGCTTCACCTCCCCCGACACCTCGGGTGGCCGCTTCGGACCCAGCGGATCGAGGTTCAAGAGCGAGGCCTCGAGACGCTGGATCGTCAACAGCAGATCCTGAATGTCCGGATGATAGTCCAGCATGTAGGTTCGCTTGTAGGCCAGCAGCCGATCGCATTCCGCCAGCTCGCGGCGGATCTCATCGGGATCGACGTCGCTATCGGCGCTGGCTTGCACGACGCCCTGCCCGCCGCGCATGCGGGGCGGCGGCAACACCAGCAACACCCGCCGATACGGATCGGACCAGCGGCCGTCGGACAGTCCCGCCATCTGCGGCAGCATCTCATCGAGGAACCGGCGGATTTCCAGGTCGAGCTGCTGCTTGTCTTGCACCGCTTGCTCCATCTGCCGCCGCGCGGCGGTCCAGGCCTGCCACCCGTGCTGTTTCACGCGGGCATGGTGGGCCGCGGCGCACCGCTCGGCCAGCTCGTTGGTTACCGCGCCGGCCAGCGGGCCGTCGCCGTCGCTGTACGTGATCTGCACGCGGATGTCGCCCGATTCGTTCCGCCGGGCGTCCACGCGGACGCGCGCCGCGGACCATTCGTCAAGGCCCAGCTTCACGAGCGCAGGCAGCAGGTTATCGCGGGCCAGGAGCTCGGCCCGCAGTGCGTCGGGGCCGGCCTCCGGCATGTCGGGCGCGCCAGCCCGCAGCAGGACCGTCGTCTCGGCCTGATGGACCGAGAGCAAGCTGCCCGAGACGATGACCGCCAGCAGAAAGCTGCTGATGGCCACCAGGCCGAACAGATACAACCGCGACGATCCGCGGCCGGGACGTTGTCCGTCGAACGTAGTGCTCGCCATGGCCAGGATCGACTGCTCGCCGGGCTGCCCCGCGCGATAGTCCCCCGGCATGCCAGCAACCGGAGGCCCCGCGGAAGCGGAATAGGCCACCACGTTGATCGGCCGCCAGCGATTGGAGCTTGAGTCGATCCGCCCGCAGGGTCCGCGAATCCGGCGGTTCTTATCCGCTGGCGAAGACAGCGTGCGGAATCTGGAGTGCGGCGACTGGTCGCCGCTTTGGGATTCTTGATATTCCGTTGATGGCGGCGGTGCCGAGCGATGCGTTCGCTTCGTCCAAAATCCAAAAGCGGCGACGAGTCGCCCGCACTCCAAGGGTCATTCCAGCACGCTTTCGTCGTCGCCCTGCGCGGCGTCGAGCTGCTCAGTATCGAGCTGCTCAGTATCGAGCTGCTCAGTATCGAGCTGCTCAGTATCGAGCTGTCCTTGGTCCGGCGCATCCTCGTCCACCTGGCAGGTCACCTCGCGCCATTTGATCATCGTGATCTCGTTCCCCTGCTCGTTGAAGCGCACTTCGTCCATGAACCACTGGATGAGCATCAACCCTCGGCCGTTCTCTTTCTCCAGGTTTTCGGGCGTCTGCGGGTTGGGCACGGTGGTGACGTCGAATCCGGGGCCTTCGTCGCGGATCACGATCGACGCCTCGCGGTCGGTGATCTTGCCGCGGACGTGAATCCGCCGGCTGGCATAAGGCTCCAGCGATCGCCGCTCCTCCACCGGGTCCAGGTCGGCCTCCAGCAGCCGCGAGCGAAACTCGTGCAGCTCCTCGCTCGTCAGCTCCAGGTTGCCGTGGTACAGGGCATTGAGCAGCGCCTCCTCCAGTGCCACGCCGACGCGCACCCGGCCCGTTTCGTCGCACAAGTTCACCGCCGTCAGCACCTGTTGCACGTGATCGACCAGCGGTGCGACCAGCTCCGGATCGTTGTCCAGGCAGAAGCTGAACTCCGTGCCGGTGAGGTATTTCAGGAGCTGCGTCTGGCTTCGCTCCGCCCGCACCATCGCCAGCACTTGCTCGACGGTCACCAGCAGGCGGTCGGCCAACTGGCTCTTGGGCACGTAGCTGGCGGCCCCGCGCTCCAGAGCGGCCACGGCGATATCCTCGCTGCCATGGGCGGTGACCAGCACCACCGGCACGCGCGGGAAGTGCTCGCGCGTGTAGGCGACCAGCTCCAGCCCGTCCATCTCCGGCATCTGCAAGTCCGTGACGATCAGGTCCGGCAAGACGCGCGTCATGCGGTCGGCCGCCTCGGCGCCGTTGTCGGCGTAGGCGATGGTGAGCCGCTCGTTCTTCTCGAGCAAACCGCCGACGAGCCGCTGATCGACCTTGGAATCGTCAACGACGAGAATGGTGGTCATGGGTGGGGGTCCGATCGTTTCTTCGTCCAGGCTTAACTACGCTCGCTCTCCTCAATCAATCTACCAAGTGCCGCTTTCAATTGCTCGACCGCGGCAATCAGTGCGTCGGACACCGATCCCGCCGGCGCCAGGTCTCCCTCCTTGGCCAGCGCTTCGAGCCGGTCCGCATGCCCGTAAACCTCGGCCGCGCCGAAATAGCGGGCGGAGCCTTTGATCGTATGGGCGGCGCGGCGGAGGCTGACCGCGTCGCCGTCGGCCAGGGCACGGCGGATTTCCGCCACGCGCTGCGGCGACTCGATCAGGAAGGCCTCGGCCAGGTCCCGCAGCAGGTTGCGATCGCCGTTGACCGACCGCAGGGCTGCGTCCCAATCGATGATCGGCACCCGCTCGGCGGGGTCCGCGGCCCGCGCGGCCGGGGCCGTTTCGTGCGGCGATGAGGCCGGGCCCACCACCCGCTCGATGGCGTCAAACAGCTCGCGCGAGCGGATCGGCTTGGACACGTAGTCGTCCATGCCGGCCTCCAGGCAGCGCTCGCGGTCTCCCTTCAGGGCGTGGGCCGTCATGGCGATGATCGGCACGTGGCGGCCGCCAGAGCGCTCGCGGCGGCGGATGGCGGCCGTCGCCTCCAGGCCGTCCAGCTCCGGCATTTGCACGTCCATCAGCACGACGTCGAATTCCTGCGCTTCGACGGCGGCCAGGGCCTCGCGGCCGTTGCCCACCACGGTGATGGCATGCCCGTGCCGCTCCAGCAGGGCCACGGCCAGCTTCTGATTGACCAGGCTGTCTTCGGCCAGCAGGATGCGCAGCCCTCGAACGCGGCGGGCGCCGCGGTATCTCCGGCTCCTCGTCGGGCGCCACGGCCCCCAGTGCCGCCGCGATGGCGTCGAACAGCTCCGACTGCTTGACCGGCTTGAGCAGGTAGGCCGCGATCCCCAGCTCTTCGCAGTGTCGGCCGGCTCCGGGCGTTTCGCCCGAGGTGAGCATCATGATCACCGCGCTGCGGAGGTCGTCGTCCGCTTGAATCTGCCGGGCCAGGTCGAAGCCGTCGATCTCCGGCATGTGGCAGTCGGTCAGCACGAGCTCGAAAGCCTGGCCGTCGGCCTGGGCCGCACGCAGGGCCTCCAGGGCCTCGCGCGCGCCGGGGGCCACCGTCGGCAGCATCCGCCAGTTGCGCAGCACCTCTTCCAGGATGCGGCGGTTGGTGGCGTTGTCGTCCACCACCAGCACCCGCAGCCCGTGCAGGCGGACCGCGGCGCGGGGCGGCTCGGCGGGCGGCTGCTCGCAGAGTCCCAGCCGGGCCGTGAAGTGAAACTTGCTGCCCCGGCCGACCTCGCTCTCGACCCAAATCCGGCCCCCCATCAGCTCGACCAGCTTGGAGCAGATCGCCAGCCCCAGGCCGGTGCCGCCGTACTGGCGCGTGGTCGAGCTGTCGGCCTGTCGAAGGCCTCGAAGATCAGCTCGCGGCGGTCGGCCGGAATGCCGATGCCCGTGTCGCGGACGGTGAAGTGCAGCAGTGCCTCGCCGTCCTCGCCATCCTCGCGCGCCACCGTCAGCACGACCTCCCCTTCGTGCGTGAACTTGATCGCGTTGCCGACCAGGTTGACGATCACTTGCCGCAGCCGGCCCGGTCGCCGACCAGACCCTGGGGCACGTTCGGCGCGACGCGGTAGGCCAGCTCCAGCCCCTTGGCGTGGGCCCGCACGGCCAGCGACTTCATCGTGTCGCCCACGGTCTCGCGGAGGTCCAACGGAAGCTGATCCAGATCGACGCGGCCGGCCTCGATCTTGGAGAAATCGAGCACGTCGTTGATCACCGTCAGCAGCGACTCGCCGGACTCCTGCACCAGCTTCAGGTACTCGCGCTGCTGCGGCGCCAGCGGCGTGTCGAGCACCAGCTCGGTCATGCCGATGATGGCGTTCATCGGCGTGCGGATTTCGTGGCTCATCTTGGCCAGGAACTCGCTCTTGGCCCGGTTGGCCGCTTCGGCCGCGTCCTTGGCCGCTTTCAAGTCCTCGTTGGCCTGCTGCCGCTCGACGAAGAGGCCGATCTGGCTTCCGATCGCACCGAACATCTCCAGCAGGGCCTTGTCGGGCTGGCGGATGTCCCGGCTAAAAAACTCGATCATCCCCAGCACCTTGTCCCCCAGGCGAATGGGAAAGCCGAGCGCGCCGTGCAATCCCTCTTGGGCCGCATAGGGCGCGCGGGGGAAGTTCGTATCGCGCGTGACGTCGGGAATCCAGGCCGGCTCGCCGCTGGCCCACACGCGGCCCGGCAAGCCCACGCCGGGGGGGAACCGCGCCTGCCGCGTGGCATAGGCAAACGAGGTCACCGGGTTCTCGGGCGCGTGCCACAGCTCGACGCACCGCAAGAACGTCGGCGGCCGCTTCGACGGTCCAGAGCGTCCCTACGTCCCAGCCCAGCCCTTCGCAGATGATCTGCAGAAGCCGGGGCGCGGCCTCGCGGAGCGTGCTGGACTCGGCCAGGATGCGCGTGGTGGCATGCTGTGCGGCCAGCCGCCGCTCGGCCCGCTTGCGGCTGGAAATATCGTGGACGAAGGCGTTGAAGACGTACGTCTCGCCCAGCCGCACGGGCGAAATCGTCAGCTCGATGGGGAACTCCTGTCCGTCACGGTGCACGGCGGAGATTTCGATCCGCGTATTGAGCACCGGGCCGACCTTCGTGGCCAGAAAGTGCCGCAAGCCCTGCCAATGGGCCTCGCGATAGCGCGGGGGAATGATCGACTCGGCCAGCGGCCGGCCGAGAATCTCCTCGCGCTTCCAGCCGAACGTGATTTCCGCCTGCGTGTTCCAGTCGATCACGTTGCCTGCCTCGTCCATCGCCACGAAGGCGTCGTTGGCCGTGTCGATGATCAGCCGCGTGCGCTGTTCGTTTTGCCGCAGGGCCTCCTGGGCCAGCTTCTGCGAGTTGATGTCGTGCGAGATGCCGAACGTGCCGATGACGTTCCCTTCGCCGTCTCGCAGCAGGGTCTTGGTGGTGGAGACCCAGCTCTTGGTGCCGTCGGGCCAGGTGGGCCGCTCTTCCTTGCCCAGCAGCGGCTTGCCGGATTGCAGCAGCTTGCGTTCGTCTTCCAGGGCCTGCCAGGCATACTCGACAGGAAAGAAGTCGGCGTCGGTCTTGCCCACCGCGTCGGCCGGATCGGCCAGCTTCAGCCGTTCGGCCAGTGCCCCGCTGATCTTCAGGAACCGGCTCTCCAGGTCCTTGAAGTAGATCACGTCGGGATGGTGGTCCATCAGCGCGTGCATCAAGTTGCGCTCGCGATCCAGCTCGGCGGTTCGCTGCTGGACTCGCGACTCGAGCTCGGCATAGGAGTGGGCGAGCTGCTCGACCATGCGGTTGAAGGCCGACTGGAGCTTGCCCAGCTCGTCGCGGGAGCGGACGTGCACGCGGGCGTCGAACTTGCCGTCGGCCAGGCGGTCGGCCTGCTCGGCCAGCTCGACGATCGGCTGCGTGAATTGCCGGCTGAGCAAGTAGGCCCCCACCAGCCCCCACACGAGCAGGCGCCCCCCACGGCAAACACGGCTCGCCGCAGCATCACCAGCGGGGCATGCGCGTCCTGGGCATCGATCTTCGCCAGGAGGCCCCAGCCCTGGTAGCTGATCGGGCGGTACGCGGCCAGCACCAGCGTGCCTCGGCCATCAGTCGTGTGAACGAGGTTCTGGGAGCTGGGCCAATCGCCGGCCAAACCCCGCGCCAAGAGCGGCATTTCCTCCGGCGTGAATTCGACGGCGCCGCTGCCGCGCGGGGGCAGCAGCAGGCGGATCTTGTCTCCCTGACGCATGCCGACCAGCAATTCACCCGTGGCATCGCCATCACTGGCAAACGACAACAATTGCAGCAGCCGCTCGGCCTCCAGGGTAGCCAGGATGACGTATCGCGTCTGGCCGCCGATGACCACCGGAGTGGACAAGGAGACGACTTGAACGCCCTCGACTTGCTCGGGCATTCCCAGGTGCGTGGCGGTCAGGCCCTGCCGGAAGACCTCGTCGGCGTAAACCGCGGCGCCCAGATGGGCATTGTGGGTGGAAGCGACGACGTGCCCCTCATCGTCAGCCACGGAAATCCGCAGGAACTTTCCGGCGGTGCCCTGCGCATCGCTGTGGTCGATGCCCTGCTGGGCGTCTCGCAGGATGCGTCCGATCTCGCTGCGGAAGGTCTCCGGCGTCGCGTCTTCCCCCGTTGGGTCTTCCACCCGCTGGGCGAGCAGCTCGCGGAATCGCGTGCGGCTGCCGATCAGCGCCAGCCGCTCTTCCTGGCGGCCGATGTACGAATCGAGCATGGTCTGGTGCTTGGAGGCTTGCAGCCGCAGGCGGGCGTGAATCTGCGCCTCGAGCATCTGCCGGCCCACGTAATCCACCGCCGCCGTCAGCACCACCACCAGCACCACGGCCACGCCGGCCACCAGCAGGGTCAGCTTCCGTCGCACGGTGTTGCGGAAACCAAGCACGTCGAATCCTCAAGCGTCCCGAACGAGCTTTACGAATGGGCCTTAAGCCGGCGAAATCGCCGCCACGGAAGAGAGGAGATGCGTCTGCCGAGCGAGATGAGCCGACGCTGCTAATTATCGCACATTTCCCCGGCAACGCCACAGGGCAAAAATGGTCGATCGGCCGCGGCGACGCGCGCTGGGCAGCCGCGGCTCGCGACGATCTCGCGGCAGAGGAGGAACTCGGAAGGGGACCCAGTGGGCTCGACTGGATTTGAACCAGCACTCTCTTGCGAGAACTAGGCCCTCAACCTAGCGCGTCTGCCAATTCCGCCACGAGCCCGGGATGATGACAAGGTGACAAGGTGAGGTTTCTTGTCGGCCATTGCCGAGTCTACGCTGTTTGATCCGCAGCTTCAAGGTGGCGCAAGAGCGCCACGCGGCCCGCTGAAATCCGAAAATCCGAAGCACGAAATCCGAAACAAGCACCAAATCCAGGAATGACCGAAACGGGCGAAGCGCGCCCTGTGTTTCGTCATTCGTGCTTGGATTTGTTTCGGATTTCGTGCTTCGGATTTCGTGCTTCTTCGACGGGCACGTTTGGATACGTGCCCCACTTACAGCTTGGGAATCTTCACTCCCCCCTGGCCGCGGCGCACGTCGTCCCAATCTTGCACTACGTGCACGCCGAAGCCGCGCGCCAGCTCCCATTTGGCCCGGTTGGCCCACGGCGTGCCCTCGAAGTCTTTGATGATCTTGTTGAACATGTCGGTGGCCTTTTTGATGTCGGCCTCCATCTTGTCGCGAGGGTACTTGTCGGTGGGCAGGATGGCCACCCGCGTGGTGATGTCCCAGTGCGTCGTCAAGTTGGGATTGTTTTGGGGCGGACGCAGCGCGGGCTTAGGTCGGAACTCCGGGTTCGTGTTGAACCAGTGCAGGTAGGCGCCATACTGGTAGACCCGCACCTTGTAAGCCATCACCTGGGCATAGATCAGGTCGAAATTCGCCTGCCGGCGGGGGTAAATCTCCCGCTTGCGCATGGGCAGGGCGGCCTCGAGCGCTTCCTCGGCCTTGTGGAGGTATTTCACGTATCGCTCGGCCTTGCCCATCTCAGGGACCGATTGTTTGGCAAACTCGAGGGGGTCGATGGAATAGGCCTGCCGGAGATTGATCGTCTTGCCCAGCTCGGCGTCCCACGGGTTCAGGTCGTTGATCACTTTCCACAAGAGCTGCTGGAGCGGGCTCTTCTCGCGCTCCGCCGCGTATTCGGCCCGCGACTCCAGGCTGGGCATGTACGGCCGCAGCCGCTCCAGCTCGTATTTGAAGTTGTCGGTCCGCACGAGGTTGGTTTCCTTGCTGGGCAGCACGAAGAAGATGCCGCCCGTCTCCCGCGCCAGCCGCGACTGCTCATACGGGCCGAAGCCCGAGCCGTGGGCGTCCCAGCGGTGCCAGAAGCCTTCGGTCTGTAGCTGCTCGACGTAGGGCGTTTCCGGCCCGCGGTCGATTAGCAGCCAGTAGCCGATCTGCGTCTTGGGGTCGCGCCAGGCCATGTAGGCGTAGGGATAGCCGAACACGGCTTCGCGGCCCAGCACGTACACGCGACAACGCATCTCCTGGGCGGCGGCGACCGCGTTCTCCAGCTCCTTCATGCCGTCGTCTTTTTCGCCGGTCTCGTCCGTGAGGATCACCAGGGCCATCTGCCGCTGGGTCTTTTGCGCGTAGTTCTTGTAGTAGCTCAGCGTGTGGATCACGGAGTAACACATGTTCTCCTTGCCGTTTTCCTCGACCGGCACCTTGTTCATGTCGTCCTTGATCTTCTCGACTTCGTGCGTCGGCGTCTTGGTGTGGATGTGCAGCTTCTCACCGTAGCTGGACACGGCCGAGGTCAAGGCGTCGCCATAGGTCGTCTTTTTGAGCAGGCCCAGCTCCTTGTACACGCGCTCGATCTTGTCGCGGAGCTCCTTCTGTTCGTCCTTCATGCTCTCCGATTCGTCGAACAGCCAGACGACGAGGACTTTGCGCTCCTCCATCATCAGCACGAACTCGCGGGTCAAGCGGTCCATGGCCTCGCCCAGGCTGGAGACCGGGGCCTGGGGATCGCCGGGCATGCCTTCGGGTAGTTTGAGGTTGAGCGCGTTGCCGCTGATCTGGCCGATCCGCAGCCGGCCCCACGCCGGGGCCGCTGGGGCCAGAGCCTTCGGCGACGCCCTTGTCGAACTTCATTCCGCCGCCGCCGATGCCGGTCCCGAGCGGATCGCCATGGCCATAGCCGGACCCGCCGAGCCCACCGCCGCCACCCCCGCCCCCACCGCCCCCACCGCCGTTATTGGCCGAAGACGTGCCGCTGACCACGTTCAGGCCGGCGATCATCGATTCGTCCATCCACTGGGTGAGCTCGTCCTGGTGCGTCTCCTGGACAAACGTCAGATCATCAACCGACTCCTCCGTCACGATCTGAATGCCCCACAGGCCCAGGCCGATCAAAATCAGCATGTGCAGAACGGACGAGCAGACGAACGATCCGAAGGTCCGCATGAAACTGGGGCGGAACCCGGTGTCGCTGAGCGCCAGCGACAGCCCGGGACGATCGGCGGCGGCCGACGACGAGGTGGCTCGCGCCGCTCGTTCAGTTGCCGGCGCCGGTTTCGACGCGCCCGCAGACTCCGAGGACTTTCCCACCTTCGAGGGGCTCGTGCTCATGATCGTCCCCGCTCCAGCATCAAAAGAGTGCGCGTGACGCCAGCGTCCCGCGGGCACGGGCCGCCAAGTTTCCAGAAAATACCACCTTCCTTTGTAAGAAGTGGCGGCGGGGAAAGCAACTGTTTGCCCCGTTTTGAGCCCAGGACACTAGCCCGATGCGCAAGCGAGGGACGCGATGCCGTTTGCGGTGCGCCTCCCTTTGCTCGCGCCGGTTGCTGCGGCATGCTTGTTTGGACCGAGCCTATGAACACCCATAGCCGCCGCCGCCGGGCGTTTCGATCGACGAGCACGTCGCCCGCTCGGGCGGTGAATTGCACCTGCCCGCCGAGCGGTTCGACCGTGCCATCGGCGCGATGCAGCGTGTTTTGGCCGAGCGCACCGGGCGAGCCGCCGGCCAGGCCGTAGGGCGGATAGGGCCCGCGGCGCTGAGAGCAGCAGCGAGACGTCCAAGTCGGTCGCAGGAACTCGATCCGCCGCACGATGCCGTCGCCGCCGCGATGCCGTCCCGCGCCGCCCGAGCCGCGGCGGATGGAGAACTCGAGCAGCCGCACCGGATAGCGCCGCTCGAGCACCTCCGGATCGGTCAGCCGCGTGTTGGTCATGTGCGTGTGCACGGCGTCGGCGCCGTCGGCGTGCGGCGTCGCGCCGCTGCCGCCGCAGATCGTCTCGTAGTAGCCGAACGTCGCGTCGCCGAAGAGCAGGTTGTTCATCGTCCCCTGGCTGGCGGCGGCCAGGCCCAGCGCCCCCAGCAGCACGTCGACGACCCGCTGCGACGTCTCGACGTTGCCGCCGACGACCGCCGGGCAATCCTCCGGCCGCTCGCGCCGGCCGGCGGATTGAGCAGGCACTCGGGCAGGACGATCTTGACCGGCGCCAGCACGCCCTGGTTGAGCGGAATGTCCTCGTCGATCAGGCAGCCGCAGGCACGTACATCACCGCCGCCGTGACGATCGCCCGATTGGCGTTCAGGTTGCCGGCCAGCACCGGCCCGGTGCCGGTGAAGTCGATCGTGGCCGCGTCGCCGTGCGATCGTGATCGCGACGGCGATCGGCGAGCCGTCGTCGAGATGGTCGGCGAACGCGCGCGCGCCCGTCGCGGCAGCCGCGCGAGCGCCGCGCCGCATCTTCCGTTCGGCCGCGTCCTGAATGTGCCGCATGTAGGCCTCGACGACGGCGAGCGAGTATCGCTCGACGAGCCGACCGCAGGTCGCGCGCCCCTTGGTGGTTGGCGGCGACCTGGGCGGTGATGTCGGCCAGGTTGTCGTCCACGGCCCGCGCTGGGATACGGGCCGCCGGCGAGCAGCGCGCGCAGCTCGTCGATCCGCGACTGGCCGGCGTCGACCAGCTTGAAGTTGCGGATCAGCACGCCTTCTTCGGCCAGGTTCTTCGAGAAGGGCGGCATCGAGCCGGGCGTGATGCCGCCGATCTCGGCATGATGCGCCCGGCTGGCGGTGAAGAAGACAGTCGCAGCGCTGCGTCCGACTGACTCTCGCCTGACTCGTGCACCGGCGTGACCACGGTGACGTCCGGCAAGTGCGAGCCGCCGCGATAGGGATCGTTGGTCACGAACACGTCGCCGGGCGGATCGCCGGGTTGTCGGCGATGATCTGCCGACCGTCTCGCCCATCGCCCCCAGGTGCACGGGGATGTGCGGGGCGTTGACGACGAGGTCGCCCGTCGGCCGTGAAGATCGCGCAGCTGAAATCGAGCCGCTCCTTCACGTTCACGCTGCTGGCCGTGTTCCGCAGCGTGATGCCCATCTGCTCGGCGATGCCGGCGAACTGGTTGTTGAAGATCTCCAGCAGCACCGGGTCGGGCTCGGAGTGTGCTCGGATTGGCCGTCGCTCCGCGAGCGGATGTGGCTGCCGCTCGCGGCAGTCGCTCGCGGAGCGAGCGACTCGAGCGCCACTTGGTCAGCAGCAGCTCGCCGCGGGTCAGCACTTCCGCCTGCCAGCCGGGATCGATGACCGTCGTCGAAGACGGCTCGCACGACGATGGCCGGGCCGACGATCGCGTCGCCCGGCTGCAAGTCGCTCGCGGACGAAGACCGGCGTCGTCGTGCGGCTGCGCCGTCGAAGCAGGCCGTCGTGCGCCGCTCCGGCGCGCGGCTGGCGCGGCTGCACGGGTCGAGCCGGCTCGGCGGCGTCGGCGCGTCCGGCCGATCGACCTCCACGCGCGCGGCCACGATCTCCAGCGGCCGGCTCGCGTGCACGTAGCCGTAGAGCCGCTGGTGCTCGTGCGTCGATAGCGCGGCGGCGTAGTCGCCGTCGCGCGGCTCGGCGAATCGTCAGAGTAGGCGTCGACGCCCGCGATACCGCAGGTCGAGCGAGCGCCGCACCTCGATCCGCTCGGCCGGCAACGCCCTCGGCCAGCACGTCGCGCGCGCGCCGTCGTCGGCGAGCTGCGCGAACGTCGCCGCCAGCGCGGCCACGGCCGCCTCGCCGTAGCGGCTGATAGACGCCCGCGCGCCCGGTGCCGCACGACGTCGGCCAGGCCGATGCCGTAGGCGCTGAGCAGCCCGGCGTCGGGGTGCAGCAGCACCTGCCGCATGCCCAGCTCGCGCGGCCACGGCGCAGGCGTGCTGCCCGGCGGCGCCGCCGAAGGCCGACCAGCACGTACTCGCGCGGGTCGTAGCCCTTGGCGATGCGAGATCGAGCGGATCGGCCGGGCCATGTTGGCGTTGGCGACGCGGAGGAAGCCGTCGGCCAGCTCGACGCGGCTCGTACCGCTTGCCGGTGGCCGCTGCGATCTCGTCGCGCAGCGCCGCGAGCCGCGGCTTCGACCGCCGCTCGGTCGAGCGGAAACGGGAAACCGCTCCGGCAGAATCTTGCCCAGATAGAAGTTCAGATCGGTCACGGTCAGCGGCCCGCCGCGGCCGTAGCAGGCCGGGCCGGGGTCGGCGCCGGCGCTATCCGGCCCGACGACGAGCTTCACGCCGTCGAAGTGGCAGATCGAGCCGCCGCCGGCGGCGACCGTCTCGATCGGCCAGCATCGGGGCCACGACGCGCACGCCGGCCTTCTCGGTCTCGTACTCCAGCTCGAAGCGGCCGTCGAAGCGCGAGACGTCGGTGCTGGTGCCGCCCATGTCGAAGCCGATCGCCCGCGCGAAACCCGGCCGCCTCGGCCACGCGGGCATAGCCGACCACGCCGCCGGCCGGGCCGGAGAGGATGCTGTCCTTGCCGACGAACCGCTCGGCCGCAACCAGGCCGCCGGCGGAGGTCATAATTCGTAGGACGGATTTCCAATCCGTCCGTCGCAGCGGCTTGTACTCGGTGGGCGTGCGCGCGTGCGGACTGGCTCCGTCAGTTGAACGATCCGATTTGGCCAAGAACCCTGCATCTTCAAGCTCGGCGAGCGTACGAAATAGCGTGGGACGGCTGACCTTGGACGTCGCGGAACGGGTCAGGTGCTCGAAGAGCTCGTCGGCGCTGAAGGATCTTTGCCGGTCGGCGACCTCCTCGAGGACAGCCTGCCTCTGCGGAGTTAGACGCTTGCCTTGGCGCAGGAGGTAGGCCTTGAAACTCTCTCGGACGGATTGGAAATCCGTCCTACCTTTCTCGCCGCCCAGTGCTTTTTCAAGCGTCTCGACGTAGGCCCGCAGGACAGGATTCAAATAAGCGTCCATCACCGTCGTGTCGCCGCGGGCCACGATCTTGATCAGCGGCGCGACCTCGTGGCTCAGGCTGATTTCGCTGAAGCCGATCTCGCGGGCAATCTGTCCGACCAGTCGCTCGTGGGCCGGATGCTCGAACGCATGCAGCAGGCACACAGCCAGCGAATCGATGCCTTGTTGCCGCAGCGCGGCAAGCTGCTGCCGAATTTGGGCCGGTTCGGGCGCAGTGAGCACTTCTCCATCCGCCGTTACGCGCTCGTCGATTTCGATGGCCTCGGCGAACAGCGGCGGGTGCTTCTTGATATCCAAATCGAACAGCCGCGGCCGGTTCTGATAGCCAATCCGCAGCACGTCTCCAAAGCCGCGCGTGGTGACGAAGGCGCACCTGGCCCCGCGGCGCGTGATGAGGGCATTGGTCCCGCGCGTCGTGCCCAGCCGCACGGCGACCGGCGGAATCGGCTCGCGCAGCCCGAGGCCCAGCAGATAGCGGATCGCCAGAATCGGCGCCTCTTCGCCGGCCGCCAGTTCATAAGCTTGCCCGGCCGATGGATCGCACGCTAAAGGCCCTGCGAGCATCATGCGGCCTGACGACGCATCGAACGACTCAACCGCCGCCTTGGCGACCACCGTCCCCTGGGCATCAAGCAATCGCAGCTCGTAGCCCACCCAGAAGCCATGCGGATCGATGCTTCGCGCCGAATCGACAATCGCGTCCCGGCTGCTGCCCTCGGCGGCGCTTCCCTTGGTCACTCCCGAGCTGAGCACCTTGTGCCGGCGCAGCTCGCCCTCGGGTGTGCGAAGAAAACAATCGGTGAACGTGCCGCCAACGTCGATCCAGAACTCGGGAAGCGCTGCTGCCATGGGCATATTCCGCAGAGTTCTCGGCGAAGACCGCGTGCACGCGCTCCGCGGATCAGAGAAGAGTCGTGAACCCAGCGGCCTGGAAATGCCGGTCGTTCGTGAACGCTTCCGTAATGCCCAGCCGTCGCATCACGACGAAGGAAATGTGATCAACGATCCCGGCCTGGGCCGCCTCGCCACGCTCGTAAGCTGCCCACGCCTGTTTCCAGTCATCCTCGGTCGGCGCGATCAACTCGTTGCGGAGTTCGAGCGTCGCCCGCCAGGCGCAGACATCACTTCGAAAGGTTTGCCGGGCGGCCGCGTTGCCGCAATCGAGTAGGATGAACGTGGTGGTCACTACCGACCTGCGTTGGGAGACGATGTGCTGGTAGGCTGCGTCCGCCAAGGCGTGCCACTGGTCGCCCGTGTCCCATTGGGCGATTAGCCCCACGGTGTCAAGAAACACGACACTCATGGCTGATGCTCGTTGTGACGCTCTGCAAGATCGTTTTCACCTGACGCGTGACGCCGGCCGAGGATTTCGTACACGTCGTCGAGCGTTGGCATGCCGGGCACTCCTTCACTTGCCTCACATCGATCTCGACTTCGCACGGATCGGGAAACTCCACTCGCTCAGTCGGCCGAAAGACGCCGTTTTCAAACACGGCTCGAATCGTCATGTTTGAAGCTCCTTTGGGTGAATTGTACCGTGAGTCGTTTGCCTATACCCGCCGGAATCCGCATAAGGGCGGCAGAGCCCGCGTTAAGTCACTGGCAGTCGAGCAAAGCATCCTGTATGGCATAAATCCCTAGCGTGTCCGGACTTGCGTTTTTTCGATTTTCCGCGAACCTTCGCTGCCGATCTTTCGTCTATCTGGTCCTACGGCTAGGTCTAGCCCGCTGCGGAGATGCTGCTGCCCGTGGGAATCGCAATCCTGCGGCACAGGCTGTGCAGAATACGGCTGTGCAGCAGCCGTCCGCACGCTAGAATTGCCTTTGTCGGCAAGCTTGGCTGACTTTGTCAGCGGGGTTTGCCTCTGTTTCGTTTCCTCTGTTCCGTTCTCCGACCGCGCCATAGCGCTGGAGAGAGTGCGATGCGACACCTGAACCACATTGCCGCCGAGCATCTGACCGTTGGTCAAGAAGCCCTGGTTGTGGCCGTCCGTGGGGCTGGTAGGTGCGCACCAATCGACTCCGTGCGCATCTCGCGTGGTCCCCGTGCTATCGGCCCACATTTGCGGGGTCGGAAGCCCGGCCGATGGTCGTCATCCACAGCGATGACGATGCCCAGGAGCCAGACGGTCAGTATGGCCACGGCGCTTAAGCGCCAGCCAGCGGCCGCCGGCGGTCAAGGGTCACCGCGAGATACGCGGTTGGCCCTGCCGCTACGTGGCTCCCTGTCGGCCGGGCTGGCGTCAGGTTGTCCGGCGGGATGCAGATAGCCTGCATCTCGGACAACTCTATCGGACGCCGCTAGCTGACCACGGGGTGAGCAAGCCGGGCTGATGCGTGTGCATTCCCTTGCCGCGACCGCCGCTTGCTGCACGAACCAGTCCAGAAGCCCGGCTTCTCTCCAGAAGCCCGGCTTCTCCGAGGACTCAGTCAGGAGAACGGAAATGACGCGGACGTTCGCTTTCGATATCGATCTTTCGCAGTTCAGCCTGCGCGACCTGGTGCTCCGCGCCCAGACGGGCGAGCGGGCGGCCTTCGGCGAGCTGTTCCGCCGCTACGAGCGGGCGGTGCTGGCTACCGCTCTGCGCCGGCTGGGCAACGAGGCCGAGGCCCAGGAGCTGTGCCAGGAGGTCTTCGTGCAGGCCCTGCGGAAGCTGCACCAGCTCCGCGAGCCGGAGTGCTTCGGCGCCTGGCTGCGCTCGATGACCACGCGGATGGCCATCAACCGGGCCGTGCGGCGTGCGCCGGTGATCGACGTCGAGCCGGTCACGCTGGACGGCGTCTGCGTCGAGACCGACACGCCGCTGTCGGAGGCCCTGTCGCACGAGCGGGCGACGGCCGTGCGGGCCGGTCTGCGCCGGCTGCGTCGGCTGGACCGCGAGACGCTGGTGGCCTTCTACGTGGAAGGCCGCTCGCTGGCCGAAATGAGCCAGCAGCTTCGCCTCGCCGCTGGGCACGATCAAGCGCCGGCTGCACGTCGCCCGCAAGCGGCTGGCCGCCGAGCTGGTCGAGCTGGATGGCGTGGCCGTGTGACGGTGCGCCTTCACGTGGTGCACGCGGCTCGCGTGCACCGTCACGCCTGTCGTTCGTTACGCCGAAGCCCGGCTTCTTGCCAGAAGCCGGGCTTCGTGCTTTATCCCCCGCGAGCCATCTGCGCCTGCGCAACCGCGACGACGGTCAGCAGTCCTCCGGCCAGCGACACGTAAAACGCCCAGGCGAACCAGACGTACTTGCGGTGGCACACGCGGGCCAGTGTGAATACCTGGTGAGCGAGGTGATCGGCGACGGTGTCGATGGTCTCGGACCGCAGATAGTCGGCGAAGCCCTGCGGCCGCCGGTGCGTGAGAATGCTCTCCCAGAAGACCGAGCCTTGGGCCGCCTCGCGCCACAGCCGCGGCTTGATCGCCACGGCAGCCAGCAGGATTGCCCCCAGCAGCGTCGTCACAGAGACGACAGCCCACGGGTCGCGCAGAATTTCCATCAGGCTGGCCTGTCCGCTCTGTTCGGCGACCGACAACAAGCCGGCCAGCACGCTGCCGGCCAAGGCAATCACCACGCCGGACTTCTTGTCGCAAAGCTGAATCGCCTCTTGCGTGTAAGCGTGAACCATCCACAAATGTGCGATGCGCTGGGCCGTATCGAGCGGCTGGTGCGGACCCTCCGCGCTTAAGGGCGGTTCGCCGCCCAGAGAATCGCAGCGTTGAGGCGCGCTGGCCGCGCGCGCAGGATCAGCATCGGGGATGTCGTAACTGGACATGGTCTCTCTCCCGGGTCGAATCGTTTCGACGACAACAACTCCCGTGACACCGCGAGAAAGCAACGCGCCGTGCCGCGTTGGCAGAGCAGCGCGCGAAGGGGCTGTGCGAAGGGGTCGTGGGCGACCCGTGCCGTGGGGCAGTTTCCAAGCGTGCTCGAGTCATCGGCTGGGCACGTTTTGAAACGTGCCCCACGTTCGCGTGCGGCAGGCCGGGAAACTATAATGCCCGCTTCGTCGCTGACCGCGCACCGACCTCGCTCTGAGGAACACGCCATGTCTACTCTCGACCGTCGCAAGTTCATCGCCGCGTCCGCCACGCTCGGCGGGGCTGCGGCCCTCTCGCTCGAAACGCGTCATGCCGCGGCGGCCGAAGACACCTCCTCGCTCGGCAAGACGCCGCACACGAAGTTCGCCGTCAACGTCGAGATGTGGTGGACGCAAGCTGCCGTTCCTCGAGCGGCTCGAAGCAGGCGGCCGCGCTCGGCTTCCCGGCCGTCGAGTTCTGGCCGTGGCGAGAACAAGGACATCGACGCCGTCGCCGAGCACGTGCGAGGAGCTCGGCATCGACGATCGCCCAGTTCACCGCCTGGGGCTTCCGGCCGGGCCTGAACGATCCCGAAGAACCACGACGCGTTCGTCGAGAAGACGTCGACGAGGGCTGCGAGGTCGCCAAGAAGCTCGACTGCAAGATGATGACCGTGGTCGGCGGCGACGACATGCCCGGCATGACGCAGGAGCAGATGCACGAGAACATCATCGACGGGCCTGCAAGCGGGCCGCGCCCGATCGCCGAGAAGCACGAGCGTGACGCTGATCCTGGAGCCGATGAACATCCGCGTCGATCACAAGGGGCACTGCCTGTACGGCAGCGCGCCGACGATCCGGATCTGCAAGGCGGTCGGCTCGACGCTATCGTGAAGATCAACTGGGACCTGTACCACATGCACATCAGCGAAGGCGACCTGTGCGGCCACCTGCGCGAGGGCTTCACGGCCGAGCGATCGGCTACCTCCAGCTCGCCGACCACCCCGGCCGCAACGAGCCGGGCACCGGCGAGATCCACTACAACCGCGTGCTGAAGGAGGCCCACGACCTGGGCTACCGCGGCTACGTCGGCCTGGAGTGCCGTCCGAAAAAGGACGAGTTGACCGCCGCCAAAGGCGTGGCCGCGGCGGACGTGTGGTAGCGCAAGGCGAGCGTCGAGGCGTAAGCCCGACGTGCGTCCGCGATGCTGCCCCTTCCCGAAGGGAGATGACAGGATGGATCTTAGGCGATACTTAGCTGCGACAATCATCGCCAGCGGCATCATTGTGGCGATGAAGGCCGGAACCCATGGCCAAAACAAGGCCCCATCAGAACCGCGACCCGCGTGTGTCGCCATCTCCCGGGACGGCAAGAAGGTGTTCTTGGGTTCTTTAGGCAGGGTCATCGTCGCCAATTCGGATCTCGAAGAGGAATCCAGCATTTCTCTCTCGGAAGAGCATGTCCGCGACGACCTGTTTGCTTCCAAGCTCCAACTGTCGCCGGACGGCTCTACGTTGGCGATCGTCGAAGGTCACCCGCGTGCGATGATCCACGAAGCGGTTACTGGCCGGATCGCCGTTTGGAGCATCAAGACCGGCAAGCTGCTCTCGCGGCTCAAGGCCTCCCGGCCGCTCACTGTTCGCGACACGGCGTTCTCATCCGATGGCAGCTTCCTGGCGGTCGCGACAGACAAGAACGTCATGTGGTGGTCCGCCGCGGACGGCAAACTGGTGGGCACGCTCGACAAGGCAACGTCGCCCGTCTGTTTTCGTTCCAACGACAGGGAGCTTCAGTGCGCCTTTGCGGCCGAGCGCAACAGAATTGGTATCTGGAGTTTGAAGAATTCGGAGGTCCGCGTCGCCTTTGAGCTAGAGAAAGGGGAAACGTGCGTCGCTTTTGCTCCGGATGGCAAACGACTTGCTACGGCAACTGGCTTGTGGAGCCTGGAGGGACCAACAGCCCGGCGAATCTATGAGCTACCGCGAACGAGGCTTCACAAGGAGGCTCCTGTCTTGGCACGGTTCTCCGCTGACGGTGCATTATGTGCCTTCGTCTCCCACACTGAGCCGCCCGAGTGGGGCGGGACCATTGTCGTGGCCGATGGTAACGGTGCATCGACTGAAGCGACATCCCTCCGCGATAATCAAGATCTGAAGCTTCGGTTCTTCGACTGCGCCGTCAATCATCAGGAGAAAACGCTGGTTTGGATCCAGGGATTCCCTCTGGCGGACCGACCCGCTTATTTCATTGCGTTCCCCCTGAAGGATTCAATCAAGCTCACCCGGCCCAAATCGCAAAAACCATGACCTCAGCTCCAGCGGCGTCTGCCCTGCGTGCCGGCAACGCTGGGCGAAATCGAGTCCGTAACGGCACCAAGCTTCACCTGAGACGATCCATGACCCACCGCCTTCCTCGTCGCCGTTTTCTCAAGTCTTCGCTGGCACTTGGCGTCGCCGCCGGGGCCACGCTCCCCTGGGGCCGCTGGTCGCGCGTGCTGGGCGCCAACGAGCGGCTGAATATCGGCGTGATCGGCGTCGGTGGCCGCGGCGCCGGCGACCTGGCCGAAGTGGCCAGCCAGAACATCGTCGCTCTGTGCGACGTCGATGAGCGCAGCCTGGACGCGGCGGCCGCCAAGCACTCCGGCGCCAAGAAATACACCGACTATCGCCAGCTCCTGGAGCAGAAGGGCCTCGATGCCGTCGTGGTGGCCACGCCCGACCATCATCACGCGCCGGCCACGATCCGCGCCCTGCGTCGCGGCCTCCACGTCTATTGCGAGAAGCCGCTGACGCATACCGTGGCCGAGGCGCGGCTCCTCGCCGAGACCGCGGCCAAGATGAAACTCGCCACGCAGATGGGCACGCAGAACCACGAACATCCCGGCTATCTCCGGCTGGTCGAGCTGATCCAATCCGGCGCGATCGGGGCCGTGAAAGAGGTGCACGTCATCACCGACCGGCCGGGCCGCTGGTGGCGGCAAGGACAAGAACGGCCGACCGACAAGCCGGCCGTGCCAGCCCACCTGAAGTGGGACCTGTGGCTCGGGCCGGCGGTCCAGCGCGACTATCACGCGGCGTACGTGCCTTTCGCCTGGCGGGGCTGGTGGGACTTTGGCTGCGGGGCCATCGGCGACATGGCGATTCACCTCATGGACCCGGTCTTCTGGGCGCTGGAGCTGGGCGGCCCGGTGAAGGTCACCTCGAAAGGCCCGCCGCCGCACGCGCACAGCGGGCCGACGGCGATGGAGACGCACTTCCAGTTCGGGCAGCGCGGCAAGCTGCCGCCCGTAGAACGTCTACTGGTACGAGGGCGAGGCCAAGCCGGCGGCCGGGATCGCCGCCGAGTTGCCCATGAACGGCTCGCTGTTCATCGGCGAGAAGGGCCGTATCGCCATCCAGCACGACAAGCAGCCGCAGATCCTGCCGGCGGAGAAGTTCGCCGGCTTCAAAGGCCCCGACCCCTATCTGCCCAAGTCGCCGGGCCACCATCGCCAATGGATCGAAGCCTGCAAGACCGGCGGCCGCACCGGCAGCCACTTCGGCTACGCCGGCCCATTCACCGAGATCGTGCTGCTGGGCAACGTGGCCTATCGCGTCGGCAAGACGATTGAGTACGACCCCGCGAAGATGAAGGTCACGAACGTCGCCGAGGCCAACGACCTGCTGAGCAAGGAATATCGCAACGGCTGGGAAGTGGCGTGAGCTAGGCCCTTTCCGCGGTGACATCGGTGGCGGCGCGAAGACCAAGGTATCGGCCAGCAACCAGGATGGTCTCTGTAAATAGCCCCCTAGATGGTGGTCGAAGTCGGTGGGTTAGCTGCTCGCTGATGGCCAAGTTCCCAAATACTGCCATGTGCTGGTGCAGGTTGCGCATCGGAGCTCTCGACCATGCCCGTGGTCGCCGCTTTATGGCTCATTAGCTTCGCGGCTTGATCGCCGGTCATCGTCGGGGGCTAGGGACGGAACCGTTGGTCGATCCCCCGCGTCTAACCCCGCGCAAGTCGGGCCGACTGCGGCTGGAAAGGCCTTGGAAAACAGGAAATCTCGGCGATGAACGCGGGGTCGGTGGAGGCAAGGCACTAAGTTCCATTACTGAGGTCGGACCCCCCGCCCCGGCCTCCCTGCGAACAAGGCTCATCACATGAATGCCCGGCTCCTCAATTGCCTCGCCTGCTCGTTATTCGTTGTTTCGTTGTGGAGCCCCTCGGGCATCACGCTGGCCGAGGAGCAGGCCACTTCGGCCACCGTTTCGTACATTGCTTCGTATTACGAGCAAATTCTCCGAGAGAAACGGATCGAGCCCACGGCTGAGGGGCTGCTGCGGTACTTCAAAGGCCTGCATCCCGACGAGGCCTACCGGCGGCGCATGGCGCAGCTCATCCGCGATTTGGGCAGCACCGAGAGCTTCGCCAAGCGCGAGGAGGCGATGGCGCAACTCTTGGTGCTGCCGCAGCCGCCCCGCGAGGCACTCTCCAGCGCTGCGGCCGGCTCGGACCCGGAGGTCCGCTGGCGGGCCAGGCAAATCCTCGCGACGGCCACGGTGGAGAGCGACCGCGTGCTGTACGCAGCACTGCGCGTGTCCGGAGAGAAGAAGCTGCCAGGCCTCACGCCAGAGCTGATCCGCGCCGTGCCGCTGTGCGACAAACCGCATTTGGTCTACGCCGCCGGCGAGGCCATGCAGGCCGTGGCCCGGGCGGGCGATGCCGACGCGCTCCACGGCGCGCTGAAGAGCGAGAACGTCGAGTTGCGCGTGGCCGCGGCCGGCGCCCTGGGCAAGGCCCTGGGCCGCGAGGCCGCCGATGATTTGCACAAGCTGATGGGCGATCCCCAGGATAAGGTCAAGGTCGCTGCCGCCAGGGCGCTGGCCAACGTGGGCGACCGGCGACTCGCTCGCAGCTCTCGTGCGGCTGCTGTCGGCCGACGACATCAACGTGCGCGTCACGGCCGCTATCACCCTGCGGGCACTCACCGACAAGGACTTCGCCTTCGCGGCCTACGACACGCCGACCAAACGCGACGAGGCGATCGCCAAGTGGAATGCCTGGCTGGCGCGCGAAGGCCAGACGGCGAAACTCAACCTTCCGCTCAAGCCGCTGGGGGCAGGCGTCAGCTACTTGAACGGCAACACCCTGCTGGCCTTCGGTTATTCGAACAAGGTCGTCGAATACGATCCCGGCGAGCGCGAAGTGTGGACGTTCGACGTACAAGGCGCATGGAGCGCCGAGAAGATGTCCAGCGGCAACGTGCTGATCGCTTCCTACACCGAGAGCAAAGTGATCCAAGTGAGCCCCGCCAAGAAGGTCGTGTGGGAGTTTCCGTGCAGGGGCCCACTCAATGCCAGGGCCCTGCCCAATGGCAATATCTTGATCGCCGAATACAGCGGCTCCCGCGTTGTCGAGGTATCACCGGAAAAGAGCATCGTCTGGTCCTTTGACTTGGGCGGATTCGGCGGGGACGCGCACCGCCTGGACAACGGCAATACCCTCGTGTCCGGGCATGGTAGCGTGCGGGAGGTTACGCCAGAGCGTAAGACGGTCTGGATGTATGGCGTAGGAATCTGCTATGGCTGCCAGCCGCTGCCCGGCGGCAACGTGCTGGTCTGCGACTACAGCGGCGGCAAGGTCCAGGAAGTGACCCGTGACAAAAAGGTCGTATGGCAATATGACGCGCAAAATCCCGTCGACGCTTTACGGCTGCCCAATGGCAATACGCTGATCACCCAAACCCAGCGGTTTAGCGAAGTCACGCCGGACAAGAAAGTGATCTGGTCCAAGACCGGGTGCAGCCAAGGCAGGGCGCGGCGCTGAGGCCGCGGGATGAGTGCAGGAACGTAGAGCCGGTCAACGTGGCGAACTAGCGCAGGACTCGCTTCTTGGATACCGTGCCGCTCTGCCCCGCCGGAGGGCAAATGGAACGAAGCGGACGATACCCTCGTGATGGGACGCTTCGGCAGTGCCACGGTTTCGCTGGTGAGGGACAACGAGAGGCCGCCCAGGTGCTTTCTTGTGATCGGCCGCTCGCCGGCACGGTCCACGTTGCACCTCACGATAGAAGCCGCCAACATGGAGTTGCTTTTGGATGCGCTGCGACAAGTGGAGCAGGACATCGAACCCTAGGTGCGAAGCATGGTCGGCATCAGGCTCGCGATGCCTCGATGCCTCGTAAGGGAGCTGCACGATGGTCGTCAGCCCAACAATGCCCAAGCGCGGTCCGCGCCTGCGCCGCCGGCTAACGCTGACGGCCGCGGTGGCCAGCGTGGCCGTACTGGTCGGCTGCTTCTTCGTTGAGATGAATAGCCCTGCCCAGCAAGAACGCTGGCGGTGGCTCGTCGGTGCGGCGCTTACCGCTATCCTCTTGGCCGGCGGCGTGCTGATCTTCGGCCGGGACCGCATGCGCCCGATCTTCAGGGCGCCGTTGACGGGGCTGTTCGTGGGCATAGTAGCGGTGGTGATCGTCGGCGCGATCGCGGCCGCCGTAGAATGGTTGATGACCGATCGGTCCCCGACCGCGTCGCTGCGCGCCGCCGTTTGGGCGGGCTTGCCAGCGGGTGCCGTCGTGGGCACGGTCATGGGACTCATCGGCTGGCTGGTTTTTCGATTGATCCCCTATCGAGCGCCACGGGGGCCGCGCAGCCGCAACGCCGCCGCTTCCAGTTCGGTCTGCGCACGCTGCTATTCAGCGTCTTCGTGGTGTCCGTGCCGTTGTGGATCGCGACGCCGGCGCATCGCAACTACCAACATCAGCGCACCGTCAGCCATTTGTTGGAGGCCGGTGCACGCATCAAATTCGATGGACAGCAGACGGAGGAGTGGCTGGCCACGTTCTTCGGCGACCGAGTCGATCCGGAATGGTACGCCCCAGTGCGGCGAGTGTCCTTCTACGGGACCGCCACGGACGAAGCCTTGCAGCACCTCGAGTATCTGCCGGAGCTAAGAGAGCTGGAGTTGGAGTCCCCTCAAATAACGGCTCATGGTCTCGCCCACTTGCAGCGGCTTCAGGCACTGGAATCACTTCATCTGTTTTACGATGCGCCGAGCGACCTGACGGCCAGTGCACCGTATGTTTTGAGGAGCCTGCCCGCGCTCGAATCGTTAAAGTCACTGTCGCTGGAGGGACTGAGCGTTGACGAAGCGGCGCTGGCTGCGATCTCACGGCTTCCGAACCTGGAACGGCTGCACCTGGGTAATGCGACCGTCACCGATACCACACTGGCGAATCTAGCCGAGGTACGGACGCTTCGCGCCTTGGACTTGCGTGGGACCAAAGTAACCGGCAACGAACTGGCAGCGCTCAGCAGCCTGCCGAACCTTGAGATGCTCAATCTGCACGGTGCGGCCATCAGCGACGGCGATCTCGTTGCGCTCGCCCAGCTCAAGACGCTGCGCCGCCTTGCTCTTGACCGAACGCTGATCACCGATGCTGGATTGGTCGAGTTGGAATCGCTCCCTGCGTCAAACAAGTGTTCGTTCGGGGAACCGGGGCAACCAAAGCCGGAGCCCAGCGGCTGCGCAGCGCCCTTCAAGCAAGGGACAAGGACGTGGAAATTTTCGGGCCGTAGGCACCTTCTATTATCGGCCATTGTGTTCGCAGCTAGCCGTACTTCTCCCGCAGCCGCCTGGCCGCCTCGACTTCGTTTTTCAGCTTGGTGTAGACCTCGTCGAGGCTCACGTCGGCGGCAGTGCCGGGGGCGAAGCCGCAGTCGGGGTTGAGCGTGATCCGCGATGGGGCGACGTGCTTCAGAGCCATCTCGACCCGCTCGACGATCGTCTCGGCCGAGTCGATCTGGCCCGGCTGGCAGCTCACGCAGCCCAGGCCGATCTCGACGTGCTCCGGCAGCTGCTTGAAGACCGACATGTCGCCGGCGCCGGGGGAGGTGAACTCCATCGTGATGTGGCCGACCTTCAGCCGGCGCGAGCTGCCGGAGGATCGGGTCGTAGCCGCCGCGGTGGTCGGCCTCGCCGCGGGCCCGCGCCCCGGCCCGCCGGCAGAGGTGCACCGCCAGCTTGACGCCCGAAATGCCGTCGACCACCTGGTTGTCCATATCGACGGCGAAGTCGGCGGCCTGTTCGGCGTCGTCGTATTGCTTGCGAACGTCCGGATCGACGAACAGGCACAGGTGCGGGTCGTCGACCTGGATGATCGAGACCCCTTCGTCGCGCAGCAGCTCCACCTCGCGGCGCAGGATCGGCACGCAGTCGCGAACGAAGTCTTCGCGCTTGGGATACGCCTTGGCCGACTTGGCCGGGTCCCACATCCGCTCGCCCAGCAGGGCCGGCGCGGGAACGGTCGCCTTGATCTGCCGCTTCGTCAGCGGTCTTGAGAAAGCGCGACCTCCTGGGCGATGAAGCCGGGCTGCTTCGGCGAGAGCTTGTCGACGACGACCGTCCACGGCCGGCCGTCGGCCGGGTTCGGCTCAGCTCGAAGCCGTGGGCCAGCTCGGCGATCACGCCGATGTAGCTCTTGCGCCACCATTCGCCGTCGGTGATCGACGTCCAGGCCGGCCGTCTCCTGCAGGGCGACGGCGGCGCGGATCGCATCGCCCATCAGCCGCCGGTACTCGTCGCCCTGAATCGGGCAGTCGTCGGCGATCAGGTCCTTGACGAACTGCGGCCGCGGCAGCGAGCCGATCACGGAAGTGGGGAAGAGGAGGTTAGGCATGACGATCCTCGCCGCTTGCCGGCGAGTGCTTCAGGCTATTTGGCCACGAAAATGACTCACCATGATCGGTTTGATCCCCGACGCTTGCCGTCGGGAGAATTCAGGCTATTTGGCTGCGTTGCCAAGTAACCTGAACGACTCGCCGACAAGCGGCGAGGATCGACTCTGCGTTCAGCGCGGCTGCCGTGGCCATCTAGCCTCACAAACTCGACGGCAAGCGTCGAGGATGCAACCGCACGCAACCATTGCGACGAACACATTGAACGCCGGATCCCTATTTCCCTCGATGTTTCGTGAGCCAGTGCTGCCGGGCGTACTCGAAATCCTGCTGCGTATCGACCTCGATGTAGCCGCCGGGCGTATCGACGTGGGCGAACCGCTCGCCCGCTTCGATCATCTCCTGGAAGAGCAGGATCTTGTACGCCTTCTCGAAGACCGTCGCCTCGCGCCACGGCCGGCCGGCGAATGCCTGCCGGCACGGCGATAATAGTCCGCGCAGCCGGGCGGCGCCGGCCGCGGAGAACTTCGCGACGCCGATGTACTCGCCGTAGGCCTCGCTCTGGGGAATCTCGCCGATGGATGCGGGTCACGCGGCCGTCGGCGACGGTCACCTTCTCGGCGTCGTCGGGCGGATGATCGGTGCGGCTCTTCGTAGCGCGCCAGCCAGGCCGTATCGACGCCCAGCGCCATGTCGTCCTTGGCGGCCGCCAGCCGGCCGATCACGTCGGCCGTAAACAGGATGTCGCTGTAGCAGCAGATGAACGGCTCGTCCATCAGGTCCTCGGCACAAAACAGCGACGCCAGGATGTTGTTGTGCTCCCAGTCGGCGTTGTGGCGGAACGTGAACTGCGGATAGTCGGACTTGACCTTGTCGATCTGGTAGCCGCCGATGAAGCAGACGTCGTTCAGGCCGTTGGCCGCAAACGCCTCGAGCGGCCCAGTCGAGCAGCCGCTTGCCCGCCACTTCGGCAAAGCACTTGGGGGCGTCGGCGGTGGTCGGCATCAGCCGCCGGCCGCGGCCGGCGCCGATCACGATCACTCGCATGCGTCGATCCTTTCGTTCCACCAGAATCATGAGCGTGGTGATCATCGTCAGGCCGTAAGCAGACCATGGCCGATCGCCTGGTCCCAGGTGACGCCCATCCCCCATCCGCACGTACGACACAAACACCATCAGCACGCCGGCGGCAGCGACGACCAGGCCGGGCACTGCCGCCCACCGCGTGAAAAATGATCCCAGCAGACACGATCGCCGCTGCCGCGGTGGCAATCGTCAGCGGCAGCGGCTGGTTGCCGCGTCCCGCGGCAACCGCGGCGATCGCCCAGCAAGGCGACTGCCGCCAGCTTGGGAAACATCGCGGGGAGCACGCCGATCCGCCGCGACGTGGTGTTCCACAAGACGGCGGTGATGGCCGCCCCGGCAAACGCCCAGCCGGCCCAGATGTAGATCGCCACCTGCCAGCCGCCATGCTCGTCGGCCGAGTAGTAGCCCGTGACCACGTCGCCGGTCGCGGCCCCCATGTAGCCCAGGAAATTGACGAAGCCGGCCGCGGCCGCCGACGTGCCCCGGTGAGCCAGGTCGGCCGGCGCGGTGCCGACCAGCAGCACCTGCGGCCCGTAGATGCAAAAGCCGATCACGACGAGCAGCAGCATCGTGGCCAGGCGCGCTCCAGCCGGCGGCGAAGTCGATAGACGAGCGACAGCACGCCGAGCAGCGACCATCAGCAGGCAAATGACCGGGGCGCGGCGGCTGCCGAAGAAGCGGTCGGTCGCCCAGCCGGCCAGATACGACCCGGCGGTCGCGCCGATGGCGATCACGAAGAATTGCAAGCCCGCCTTGCCGACGCCGACTTTCTGCGTCTCCATCAGGTGCGTGACGCCCCAATCGAGAAAGCCGTAGCGGCAGGCGTTGAGCAGCCCGAGCGAGAGGCCGAGGAGCCACAGCGTCGGATTGTAGAGCGTCCAGTACAGGCCGTCGGCGAACGAGAGCTGCGACTCGGCACGGCGAGCTTGCGCGGCTGACGTCGCGCGACTCGCCTGTCCGTCCTGCGTCATCCGGCGGCACTTCGCGCAGGCAGACGAGCATGAACACGCCGGTCAGCGCCAGCAGGATCGCCGGGCACGTAGAGCGCGCCGCGCCAGCCGAGATGCTGCGCCGCCTGGCCGGCGATGACGTACGTCAGCCCGAGCGTGATCTGATAGCCGGTGCCGATGATGCCGATCGCGTGGCCGCGGCGCACGACGGGAACCCAGTTGGCCGCGACGCGCACGCACGGCGTCCAGCCGAGCGACTGGCAGAAGCCGTTGGTCGCCCACACGAACAGCAGGAAGTAGAAGCCGGTGCTGAAGCCGAACAGCACGTTGAGCGCCGCCGAGCCGAACATGCCGATCGCCAGCATGACGCGCGGGCGAGATGCGCTCCGACAACTGGCCGTTGAGGAGTTGCCCGAGGCCGTAGGCGATCTTGAGCGACGCCAGAATCCAGCCGACCTCTTCGCCGGTGAGACCCAAGCCGCCGTCGGCCAGAGGCATTTTCATGCCCGGCAGCGGCCGAGGAGATGTTGGTGCGGCAGAAGTAGAACGCCCCGTAGGTCAGCCACAACGTCCAAATAACGCCGTTTTCGCCGAGCTGCGTAGAGGGTCGGGGGCGAAGCGGAGACGACGCGTCATCGGCCGACGCGTTATCGGCCGACGCGGAGCTATCGATTGGCTTGACGGGCGGCTGTTCCATCACGGCATCCACTCTGGGCCGTTTGAAGGGACGCGTGTGAGTGTATCATCGGGGCCGGTGGATTTCAGCGGCGCGGCAGTACCCCAGCCGCCGAAACGTGCCTGTAAATGAAATCCTGAAGCTCGACTGCGGACATCGGCGCGGCCAACGGCCACGGCCAATCCGCCCGTGGAGCGTCTCCAGTCGGCCGTAGCCTGCGGGCGGTGTACCAGCTTCTGGGGCATGGATAATCGCCCCGCCTGCGATAGAATCGCCAGACGGAGGACGCTCTATCGCTCTTGCGGCACCACGACAATCGCCACAGGCACAACGCACTTCGAGGATTCAGCATGAACGGCAAAGTCAACGTGGCGATCGTCGGCCTGGGGTTCGGGGCGGAGTTCATTCCGATCTATCAGACGCATCCGCAGGCCAACATGTACGCCATCTGCCAGCGGAACGCAGAGCAAGCTGAACAAGGTCGGCGACGCGTTCGGCATCGACAAGCGGTACACCGAGCTACGACGACGTGCTGGAGGACCCGCAAGGTCGATTTCGTCCACATCAACTCGCCGATTCCCGACCACGCCTGGATGTCGATCGAGGCCCTCAAGGCCGGCAAGCACGTGATGTGCACCGTGCCGATGGCCACGACGATCGAGGAGTGCGAGCAAGATCTGTCGAGCTCGTCGAAGACACGGGCCTCAAGTACATGATGGCCGAGACGGTCGTCTACAGCCGCGAGTTCCTGTTCATCAAGGAGATGTACGAGAAGGGCGAGCTCGGCAAGATCCAGTACCTGGCCGCCTCGCACCCGCAGGACATGGACGGCTGGCCCGACTACTGGGAGCGGATGATCCCGATGCACTACGCCACGCACGTCGTCAGCCCGTGCCTGGGCCTGGTGAACGGCCGGGCCGAGTACGTCTCCTGCTTCGGCTCCGGCACGGTGCGCGAGGACATCGCGAAGAAGTCGGGCAACAAGTTCGCCGTCGAGTCGTGCCACATCAAGATCAAGGACTCGCGACGTCGCGGCCCACATCTGGCGGTTCCTGTACGACACGGCCCGGCAGTATCGCGAGAGCTTCGACGTGTACGGCACGAAGAAGAGCTTCGAGTGGACGCTGGTCGAGGGCGAGCCGCACGTCATTCACACGGCCAAGAAGCCGGAGCCGGAGATTCCCGAGCAGGTCGAGGTGCCGGACTTCGCCCACCTGCTGCCGGAGCCGATCCGCCGGTTCACGCAGCCGGCGATTCAGGACGCCGAGCACCTGTCGTTCATCCAGGGCGGCGGCCACGGCGGCTCGCACCCGCACCTGGTCAACGAGTTCGTCACGCGCCCTGGTCGAAGAACCGCGACCCGTGGCCCAACGCCGTGCCAGTCGGCCAACTGGACCTGCGTCGGCATCTGCGCCCACCAGTCGGCCGAGAAGGGCGGCGAGATCGTGAAGCTGCCGGCGTTCACGTTGGCGTAACAGCAGCCGTGGTGCACGCGGCTCGCGTGCGCAGCGAGCGGGCTAGTCGGCCCAGAGCCGGGTGTACGTTTCGAGGGTAAGGTGCGCACGCGGGCCGCGTGCGCCACGAATCGAGGTTCTCATTCGCGCGGCGCTGATTGACCCAGCATCGTCGCAGCGCGACAATGCCCGGCATGGATGACCGCGTTATCCCGGCTTCTGCCGATGCGGCGCCGTCAGCGAGCGAGGCGCCTGGTTCCTCAGGCTTCGCCGCCGCGCAAAGCGAGCCGGTGCGTCCGCGCCGGCGGCACTGGTATCAGTTTACGCTGCGAGCGGTGTTGGCGCTCATCTTGCTCGCCGCCTTGGCGTTGACTGCGTGGCGCGTCTACGTTGCGCCGTACGAAGCACAACTGCGGACGATGCAGTTGATCCAGCGGCTAGGCGGCAGCTGCCAGGCCGATGCGGCGCCGCGCTGGATGAGTCGCTTGGGCGGGGCCAAATACCAGATCGTGACATCGGTGAATCTGGCCGATTGCGACGCGCCCGGCGAGTTCATCGAGGCGGTCGCACAACTGCCGAATCTCCAGTGTTTGGTCGTCGGGGGCGTGAGCTTCTCCGATGACGAGCTGGTGAAACTCCGCCAGCTTCGCCGCCTGCGAGTGCTGGTGCTCGATTCGACCGTGGTAACCGACGACGCTCTCGAGGGGCTGCGGGAAGCGCTGCCCGAGCTTCAGGTGTACCGCAGCCAACGGCGGTTGATGCGAGCGACGCGATTCAAGGACTTTTGGGTTGGGCGCCCTCGCACGGATGCGATCCTGGCGCCATGGCAAATCACCGTCGAGGAAGCGATTGAGGCCGGCGCCGAGAGAGCATTGCTCCCCCAGTTGGCACATTGTCACGGTCTGGAGAAGCTGACTCTTGGATCGCGGGACTTCGAGGACGGCGACATGGCACATTTGGCCGGCCTGCGAACCTCAGGGAGCTCGACGTCCTCCGTCGATTCAACGACACCGATGCGGTCCACCTGGCCGGGCTTTCGCACCTGGAGCGACTATCCGTTCCGGGCTCGCAGATTGGCGATGCGGCCCTCGCACCAATGGGGCGTCTCTTGAACCTCCAATATCTGAACCTGCGTTACACTCAAGTCGGCGACGCTGGGTTAGCTCATCTCGCCGGTCTCAAGGACCTGAAAGAGCTGGATGTTCTGGAAACGCGGGTCACCGATCAGGGGCTTGCTCACCTCGGCCGACTGACGGCGCTGGTCATGCTCGACGTGTCCAACACACAAGTTGGCGATGGAGGTCTGAAGGAACTTCGCGGACTTACTAACCTGCAAAGGCTGAATCTCTCGGGAACACGCGTAACCGACGCTGGCCTGGTGCATCTCGCCAGCCTGAAAAGCCTGGAAGAGCTGGAGCTGAGAGGATGTAAGATCGTTGGTGACGGATTCAAGCACTTACGGGAACTCAAGGGCCTTGCCAAGCTTTGGCTTGGGAACACGAACGTCGGCGATGCCAGCCTGAAGCACGTCGCCGGCATGAAGAACCTCAAGACGCTGCATCTCTATCGGACACCCGTGACGGATTCGGGCTTGGACGACCTGCTGCGCCTCCAGCACGCCACCAGCATCGACATCATCGCTACGAAAATCTCTCGAGAAGGCGCTGCGAAGCTGCGTCAATGCTTGCCGAAGTGCAACGTGGGGTATTGAGGGGAGGGTGATTGTGGTTCGTTTTCACGTGGTCGCGCTGGTCTTCCTGCTGGACGCGGGATCCGGTCTCCTGTCGGCCCAGGACCAAAAGAAGTCTTCCTCCGATTCTTCGTCTGCGAAATCCGGCATCCTCTCGCAGCTTGTCGTCCAAGAGCAAAGGGCCCGCAAGGCCCTGCCGTGGCAGCAGAAGTTCAACGAGGCCGTGCGGAAGAACGACCTCAAGGAGGCCGAGAAGGTCTGCCAGCAATGGATCGCCGACCTGCCCGACGCGCCGGAGGGGCACTACAACCTGGCCTGCACCCAAGCCCAGCGTGGCCAGACGGAGGCCGCATTCAAGAGCCTCGAGCGGGCCATCGAGCGGGGCTTTCGCGACGCGGCGCACGTGCGGGCTGACCCCGATCTGGTGAGCCTGCGGGCCGATCCGCGGTTCGAGAGGCTGGCCAGGCAGGCCGAGACCGCCAAGCCGCCCAAGCCCGCTCGCGATCCCGAGCCCGCCGAAGTCACCGGAGGCGTGGCGCTCGTGGCCGACGGCAACACCGCCTTGGATGCCAAGACGGGCCTCCTGCGTCCGCTCTTCAAGCCGGCGGCCAAGCCTGCAATCGATACGTTGCCAACGACTTTTGCCGATGAAGCCGGCAAGCTCGTCAACCAGTGGTGGAAAGATGGCACCGCCGCCGGCCATCACGGCGATCTGTACGACAACCGCGACGACGACCATTCGGACGTTGATGCGAAGCTCTTCCCGCAGCTATCACGCCTCGAATATGGCGACGAGGCGAAGGCGCTGCGGCTGCACTGGGGGCTGCCGCAGCGGATCGTTCATCCGGGCGTCGTGCTGGGCAACGCGTCGGTGGCCTGGACGGGCGGGCCGTTCTGGCGGAGCATGCCACGGCTGGCCGTCATGGATGCCCGCGCCGCCGCGCTGCTGTACGAGCAGTATTCACACAATCAGCTCTACGTTTATCCTTGCCACGTGGACCACAAGCCGGGCCGCAATGGCAAGGAGGGTGGCAAGGAGGGTGGCCCGCCCGCCGGGCACGGCGATGTCTACTTCGCTAACACGCCGTACCTGATCGCCTCGCAAGGCTCCTCCGGCAGCGATCAGGCGTTCCTCCAGGCGATTGCCCTGACGATGGCGGCGCTGCGGCCCGAGGTGAAGCAGTTCCTGATCGAGCACAATGCCCTGGCGCCGACGCTGCAGATGATCTTCCGCCAGAGCAACAAGCCCGTCGCCAAGCCGGAGGACTACTTCACGGGCAAGGCCCATCCGCCGGTCTTCCGCGGAGAAGACATCCGCCGCGAAGAGATGGTCCGGCTCGCGCACGAGCTGACGAAGGACCGCCTGCCGCCGCTGGTCGCGCTGAAGGCGATCGAAGAGGACAAGCCGGTCCAGGGGCGCGATTACTTCGATCCGCAGCCGAGCGAGCAACTCTTCGACACGCCCTGTGCCATTGCCCGCGTGATGCGTGGCACAGCCCAGCGGCGACGGATGGTGCTGAGCGCTGAAGGAAGTCGCGATCTCTCGGAGCAGTCGCTCAAGTGGCGATGGGTCGTGCTGGGCGGGGACGCCAAGGCAATTCGCATCCGGCCGCTGAACGCCCAGGGGAGCCGCGTGGAGCTGAGCGTGCCCTGGCACGCGCGCCGGCCGGTCGAGGAAGGCTCGAAGCTCGATACGAACCGCGTCGATATTGCCTGCTTCGCCGGCAACGGCAGCCATTGGTCGGCGCCGGCCTTCGTCAGCTACTACTGTCCGGACAACGAGGAGCGAGCGTACGACGCCGAGGGCCGCATCCAGTCGGTGACCTACAACGCCAACTACGCCGACCCGACCATCGTCGGCCGCAAAGCCTGGCGCGACGAATACGCCTACATGGAAGGCAAGCTCGCCGGCTGGACCCGTATCCGCGGAGAAAAGAAAGAAGAGTTCACCGCCGAGGGCCGCAAGATCGTCGCCCGCGACGCTGACGGCAAACCGACCGAGACCCGCGCGGTGCGCTATGCGGTCAAGACTCGCGGGCCGAATGAAGTTCCGGTGATCGAGCAGGAAGACGCGATGCCAGACGCCAAGGACGACAAGCCCTAAAAGCCGTATGGCCGCAAGGCCCGACGAGGCTCCGTAGAGTGGCTCTTAGCGCCGACGGCGGCCGAGCAGCTCCGCTGGCACCTCGATCGTGCCCAGGTCGTGCGTCTTGTCGGCCGGAATGACGAAGCTGAAGCTTGGACTGTCGTCGAGCCGGCTGCCGAGCGAGCCGGCCGCCTCGTGCCACACCTCGAAGGCCAGGGTGACGCCGCTGGGCAGGTTCTTGATCTCGAACGTGCCGTCGCGGCCGGTGACGGCCATGTAGGGGTCGTCGCGCACCAGAATCCAGCCCCGCATCCAGCGGTGTAAGTCGCACTCCAGGAGACCCAGGCCGACGGTCGGGCGCAGCCGGCGCGTCTGCGGCTCCTCGCGCTCGAGCGCCACCGACCAGCCCTGGCCATCCAGATAGGCGTGCGGCTGGTGGGCGATCGGGTCGGCACTCACCAGCTTGAGCGTCTGCGTGGAGCGGAGCAGGCAGACGCGCGGCTCGAATCGGCATTTCTCCGTCCGCAGCGTGACTTGGGCATTGGCCGTCTGGGCATAGTCAGGGTGAACGGCCGCCGGGTTGATCGCCAGGTAGATCACGACGTTGGCCAGCTCGCCGGCGGGGCCGACGACGACCGATTCGTTTCGCACGTCGCACTGGCGGACGAATTCGTCGTCGCCAGCGATCTTGAGCGGCGGCAGCTTGGGCGGCTGGCCGACCACGACGAACCGGCCCTTCAGGCTTGCCCAGCCGTTGGGGATTTGCGGCAATTCCACAAGCTGGCTGGCGTTACGATCCAGCCACGACCGTGGCTGACTCCTTACCGAGCCGTCTGGGAAGACCAGGGTGTTGCTGGTTCCGTCGCGGCCGTCCCAGGGAGTTTTCGGCACGCCGGGGATTGCCGAATAATCCACCGCAGGCCCATTCCAAACGCCCGGCGTGGAGGGATCCATGTAGGGTACCAGCGACGGGTCTCCTGAGTCCTGCAAGCTGTCTCTGAGCTGGGCGAGGTTCTGCGACACCTGTACGCGCCGTGCCGCCTCGCTCTTCCGCTCGACCGCCACGAACATGACAAACGCCATCGCGCCCACCAGCAGCACGCAGACGAGCGCGCCGCCGAGGATCACCCATTTCCAGCCGCCGTCGGAGCGAGAGGGCGACCGCCTGAGCTGATCGGTCCACTGCTGCGGGGCTTTCCGCGTGTCGGGCGAGCGATCAAGACGCATGAGGCACCTTTCGGAAAAGAATCAGACGCGAGAACGCCAAACACTCGGGTCTCGTGCGCCATGAAGAACACCAATGATTTCGACACAACTGCCGGAAGCGACGTAGTAGACAACGTACGGAAATCGGCGCATCGTCACCCGGCGTACTTCGCGATGCACCATGGCATGGAGGTCCGGTCGTTCGACGATCCGCTCCAAAACAGCCTCCGTCGCTCGAAGGAATTCGTCTCCCAATCCCTTCCTTTGGCGATCGTACCAATCTCGCGCAGCGGCTAAGTCTTCCTCGGCCTCCGGTCGAAGAAGGAGCGACCGGCTCATTGCCTGCTCCGCAAACGTGCTTTCACTTCTTCCCACGAGAGGCCTGGTGTCGCACCTCGATTCGCCAAACGACGGTCAAGTTCTTCGCGATGCCAGTCAGGCAACGGGAGCGATGCATCGTCCTCCGGAATCGTCTCCCAGATTGCCGTAATCAGCTCCAATCGTTCTGCCACGCTTAGCTGTTCGACAGCTAGTGCGTCCCATAATGGCCCCATCGTGCTCATACCGTATCCTCAGTCATTTGCATGAATTCGTCAGGCGCCCTCTCGCGGCGATGAATATCCGGGCAAGATTGGTCGCTCACTCACCCATCAATAACCCAACATTCGATCTTGATTCGACAACCCTTCGACATCGGACCCCATGGTTGAAGACGATCTCGATCGTAGCGACCGATTCCTCCCAGCCTGGTTCATGATGATCGACCCGTTGGTTCGCCGCATGGCTACGCCTCGGCCTTCTCGGGGACGGCGTCGAGGACCTTCAGCAGCACGTCGTCGGGATCGACCCCCTCGGCCTGCGCCTCGAAGTTCAGGAGGACGCGGTGCCGCAGGGCCGGCAGGTAGACGCGGCGGAGGTCCTCGAAGCTGACGTTGAAGCGGCCGTCGAGCAGGGCCCGCACCTTGGCGGCCAGCACGAGCGTCTGCGCGCCGCGGGGGCTGGCGCCCCAGCGGATGATACTGGTTGGTGATCGGCGGGGCGAACGGCCCCTCGGGGTGCGTGGCCAGCGCCAGCCGGACGGCGTAGTCCTGCACGTGCGGGGCGAGGATCACCTCGCGGACCAGCCTGCTGCCACTGCAGGATCTCCGCGCCGTCGATCACCTTCTTCGGCTGCGAGCTGCTCGCCGCGGGTCGTGCGGTCGAGGATCGTGGTCAGCTCCTCGCGGCTGGAGTAGCCGACGACCAGCTTGAAGAAGAACCGGTCGAGCTGGGCCTCGGGCAGCGGGTAGGTGCCCTCCTGCTCGATCGGGTTCTGCGTGGCCATCACGAAGAACGGCTCCTTCAGCTTGTGGACGCGTGCCGCCGACGGTGACGGTGCTTCCTGCATCGCCTCCAGCAGGGCGCGACTGGGTCTTGGGCGTGGCGCGGTTGATCTCGTCGGCCAGGCAGATCTGCGTGAAGATCGGCCCGCGCTGGAACTCGAACGACGCGGCGGCCGTCCGTCGTTCTCCATCGACCATGTTCGTGCCGATGATGTCGGCCGGCATCAGGTCGGGCGTGAACTGGATGCGGTTGAAGTTCAGGTCGAGCGCCTCGGCCAGCGTGCGCACGAGCAGCGTCTTGCCCAGGCCCGGCACGCCTTCCAGCAGGCAGTGGCCGCCGACGAACAGGCAGGTCAGCACGCCGTGGACGATCTCGTCGTGGCCGACGATCACCCTTGCCGATCTCCTCGCGGACGGCCCGATAGCGGCGGCGGAACTCCTCGGCCCGTTGTTGCATCGTTTCAGCGAGACTCATGACGTTCCTGCGATAAGAAAGCGTGTGAGCGATGTGAATGACGAATGACGGAATGACGAATGTGGGCCACCAAATTCAATTTAACTATCAGGGTCAGTTCTACGGAAGATTGCGCTGAAGATCAGGTAGAGTTCCTGGGCCTCTCTCCATAGCGTCCGGGCGGCGGGCTTCATTGTCGGCTCGGCAGACACGATCATTTGCAGCCAGTACTTTGTCTCTCGTGATTCCTTCTTGCTGGTTCCAATGCGATGCCGAAAATCCCGTTTCGACACGGCATCATCGGCCTCTCCGTAATTGGCCCCTATGCTTGTTCCCGATCGAACGATCTGGCGAATGAGCGGTATAGTCACATCGTTGCGTGGAACGCATTTGGCGAATGCGACGATGTTCTCGCCAAAACGCGCTGTACGCTCCGCAAGATCATAGACCGGCCCGGACGGTTTGTTGTGGTGGTCCGGCGCCAATCGGTCGCCCTCTGGAAGCGACTCGTCCATAGATCAGTTATCTTGCCCTCATACATTCGTCATTCGTCATTCGTCATTCGTCATTCCGTCATTCGTCATTCGTCATTCGTCATTCCGTCATTCGTCATTCGTCATTCCGTCATTCGTCATTCCGTCATTCGTCATTCGTCATTCCGTCATTCGTCATTCTTTCTTCTTCCGCTCCTCCTCCAGTGCCTTCTTCTTCGCCTTCAGCAGCCGGTCGGTATAGCTCTCCTCTTCCTCTTGTGGGGCCAGCGATTTGCTTTGCGGCTTGGCGCGCGGGCGCCTGGGCTCGCTCCGCCAGCCATCGTTTCTACGATGTCGTCATCGGTCACCGGCACGTCGGGCTGCGGCTCGAAGCGGGCTGCGGCTCGCTTGGCTTCGATCTCGCCTGTGACTTCTTCCTTCCGGCTGCGAAGCCGGGCCAGGTATTCGCTGGGGGCCGCTTCTTCTTTGCGGCCCATGATCCGCCGAGCCAGCGGGGCCACCCATTCGAAGCCGATTTGCACGCGCCGCACGAACACGTCGCAGAAGAACAGCACCGCCGCGATCACCACCAGGTAATACCAGGCGTCCTGGCTGCTGCGGGCCTTGGGCAGGTCGTGACGGAAGGAATTGATCTTCAGCATCTCGTCCATGGCTTCCCTGTCGGCGGCCTGCTTGTCGGCCGCCTGCCGATCGTCGGCCGCTTCGCTGTCTTTGGGGTCGATCAGCTCGCCTGGCTTGCCGTCCTTGGCCGTCAGGCCGGCCAATTGCGTGAGGAGCGGCACGTTGGTCTCGCGGCTGCGGAACTCGGCCGAATAGGGCACGTTCACGCCCGCCCGTAGCGCGGCCTTGCCGGCGCCGGGGCTGAGCACCACCATATAGCTGCCTACGTCCTTGGCGTCGAATTCGCCCACGTACCGGCCGGGCGCCACCTGCTTGAGCGAAAACTCCTTGGCCTTCGACTCCGGATCGACCGCCAGCCCGCTGATGTTCAGCCGGTTCTCCGGGTTGTTCTCCTTGTCCAGGGCCGTGACGATGACCCGCACCTTGTCGTCCACCATCTCGGTGACCAGGCTGTAGTTCTGCTCGTCGCCGCCGGGCCGCATCGACCAGCGGACGATCTGTTCGAACAGCCGATCGTAGTTCTCCCAGCGAAGCCAATCGTTGGCCCAGCCTTTGCCGTACCCCGTGTCGGTGGTGAAGCAGACCGTGCGCCCCAGCCCATACGTCCAAGCCGCCAGGACGGGGTTGGTGGAGCCGGCCGGATCGGGCGCCTGCGCGATCAATTCGACCAGCGGATGTTCCTTGGGCGTGGTGCGGACGTAGCCGTGGATCACCGGCACCGCCGTGCACGCCGCTGACGATCTCGTGATCGCCCCGCACGATCTGCGGCACCGTGTCGCCGTTATGCACCAGCGGCATGGCCACGCGGCGGACCTCGCGCTGATAGATTCTCGGCAGCGCCTTGTTATTGCGGACGAAGTAGGGCTTCCCGCCGGTGGCCAGGGCCAACTGCTTCATGATCGGCGTGCCCGTGTTGCCGTGCGAGGTGATCTCGACCGTGGAGATGACGATGCTGGCTTTGACAAACGCTTGGATCAGGCCGCTGCGGCGGCGCGGCCGGGTCGCCGTCGCTGATGATGATCAGCAGCTTGTTCGAGGCGTCCTTGATGCGGGCGAATTCTTGCAGGGCCATCCGCATCGTGGGGGCAAAGTCGGGCATGTCGCCCGGGGGCCATGGCGTTGAGCCGCCGCAGCATCAGGTCGCGGTTGTCGCCGACGGGAATCATGCCGCGGCCACCTTGCGACCAGAGCCATTGCTCCGTGTTGTTCCAGGAAAGCAGGCCGCAATAATCCTGGGCGCCCAGGGCTTCGATGGCCGCCTTGGCCGTCAGCTTCATCCAGTGGTTGCCGTTGCCGGTCTCCGAGGCGTGCATGATCAGGGCGACGGCCCCCTTGGGCACGACCTTGGCGTTCTTGATCGTGAAGTCCAGCGGCATGGCCTTTTCCAGCTCGGTGTCCTGCCAGCCGCCGTTACCGAAGCTGCGGTCGCCGCCCAGCATTACCAGCCCGGCGCCGGTGTGCTGCGTGTTGGAAATCAGCATCTCCACCTGGCTGCGGTGAGCTGCTCGATTCGGTTCCGCATCCGCCCGCGCTCGTCTCATCGAACCGCGGCACGTTGCCCAGGACCACGCTGTCGTACTGCTGGAGCTCGGCCAGGCTGGAGAAGGCGTTGTCCGCTGGAGCGCACATCGACCTCGATATTCCGCTGCCGGAGGCGCACGGCGAGATGTTCGAACTCGCCCCTGTGATTACGGTCTTCGATCAATAGCACGCGCCCCTTGCCCCGCACGTACGTGAATTGCCGGCCCGATTGTTCTCGTTGATGCTGTCGTCCGCTTCGATATGGCGGATGTCGCCGCGGCTGATCGTGAGGCGCTCGCCCCCTTCGGCCGGCGTGAGGATGACCTCCCGCTCGCTTTGCGATTCGATGGAGCCTTGCAGCTCTTCGCCGCTCTTCAAGACGATCTTGCGGAACGCCAGGTATGGGCCTGGTACTTATAGAACTGCGGCTCGTCCAGGGTGAGGCGGAAGCTGAAGACGTTCTTTCCCGGCCGCAGCGTCACCGCGCTGGGCCGCTCGATCCGGATTGAGGACGACCGGCGCGGCCGTCGGTTTGACGCTCGATGCGCAGTAGCCCGGAAACATCGGTGCGCGTTGGTGTTGTTCAGCACGACGCGCAGATCGACCGGCTGGCCCTTGCGGATGTCGGCCGGCAGGGCGACCTTCTCCACCAGCACGTCGCCGCCCAGGGGATAGCGGATGGGGACGACGTCGATGCTGATCCCCTTTTCGGTCATGCCGCGGGCCTGCCGCAGGGCGTCGCCGATGTTCTGGTTGCCGTCGCTGAGGATCACGATCCGCTTGGCCGCGTCCTCCGGGAAGGAGGCCTCGGCCAGCTTCATGGCCCCTTCGAGGTTGGTGTATTCCGGGTCGAAATGGGTCTCGATCGTCTGCGGAATCCGCATGTCCTCGTCGAAGGGGGGGATTTCCATGGCCGCGTCGCGCCCGAAGACGATCGCCCCCACGCGGTCCTTGGGGTGCTCCGCCCGGTAGCGGGCGACTACCTCGTTGATGTAGCGCCGCATCGTCTCGCGCTGGTCCTTGGGGATGCTCAGCGACATGTCGATGACATAGATCACCGTCAGCCGGTCGCTGGCCCGCTTCATCTGAAAGCCGGCGATGGCCATCACCAGGATGGTGTAGACCAGCGTGCGGAGCACGAGCACCACCATCCGCCGACCGCCACCCAGCCCCGACAGGCCGCGAAAACTGAAGGTCCACAAGGCCGGCACGACCAGCAGCAACAGCAGAAACCAGGGCGAATCGAAGCCGATGGAGTACTCGGAGAGTGCAGACATGTCGGCACGCCCTGGGCCTGGACCGCAGGAATCGAAACGCGGACGAATCGGCCCGTCGGGTCGCTAGAGGGCACCGCGGGCCGTCCGTGCATCTTACCGCCCGGCACCCCCGATGGCCAGCGAGGGGGACGCCGCGAACCACGACACTAGCCCGACGCGCAAGACGCGCAAGCGAGGGAGAGGGCGCACGACTCATGAGTCCCTCCCGCGCCATCCCTCCCTTGCGCGTCTTGCGCGTCGGGCTGGTGTGCCGCCTTGCTCGAATTGTCTCGCGGCGCTGCCAGCGGTAGACTGCGTCTTCGGTGGCGCGAGTGCCGTCTGGCCGTGACGCCCCCCTGGTCCTCCTCGCAACGGACTCACCGCTTACCGATTCGCTGCTTCCATGCCGACTTCTGCCGACACGCTGTCCAGCTCCTCGGTCGTCGCCAAGCCCAGGGCTCCTACTAACGGGAAGACCGCCAAGCTGATTCTGGACGGCAAGGAGCTGGAACTGCCGATCATCGTCGGCACCGAGGAGGAACGGGCGGTCGATATCTCGAAGCTCCGCGCCAAGACCGGCTACATCACGCTCGACGAGGGCTACGTCAACACCGGCTGCGACCACCAGCGCGATCACCTTTCTCGACGGCGAACAGGGCATCCTGCGCTACCGCGGCTACCCGATCGAGGAGCTGGCCGCAGCGCTGCGACTTCGTCGAAGTGGCCTACCTGCTGATCTACGGCGAGCTGCCGACGCGCCGAGCAGCTGCGAAGCGTTCCGCACAGTCGATCCGGCGGCACACGATGCTGCACGAGGACATGCGGAACGTTCTACAACGGCTTCCCGCGCGACGCCCACCCGATGGCGATCCTCGGCTCGGTGGTCGGCGCGCTCTCGACCTTTTATCAGGACTCGCTCGACCCGACCGATCCCGAGCAGGTCGAGATGTCGATCCATCGCCTGATGGCCAAGCTGCCGACGATCGCCGCCTATAGCTACAAGAAATCGATCGGCCAGCCGTTCATCTATCCGCAGAACGACCTGTCGTACTGCGAGAACTTCCTGCAGATGATGTTCGCGGTGCCGTGCGAGCCGTATCGAGATCGACCCGGACGTGGTCGAGGCGCTCGAACCTGCTGCTGATCGTGCACGCCGACCACGAGCAGAACTGCAGCACGGCACGGTGCGGATGGTCGGCTCGTCCGACGCGAACCTGTTCGCGTCCATCTCCGGCCGGCATCTGCGCCTGTGGGGGCCGCTGCACGGCGGGGCAAACGAGGCCGTCGTCGAGATGCTCGAGAGCATCCGCGACGACGGCGGCAACGTCAAGAAGTACGTCGATCTGGCCAAAGACAAGAACAGCGGCTTCCGCCTGATGGGCTTCGGCCACCGCGTCTACAAGAACTTCGACCCGCGGGCCACGATCATCAAGGACATGTGCGAGAAGCTGCTCTCCAAGCGGCAGATCGACGATCCGTTCTTCGACATCGCCCAGGAGCTGGAGCAGGTCGCCCTCTCGGACGAATACTTCATCGAGCGGAAGCTGTATCCCAACGTCGATTTCTACTCCGGCGTCATCTACCGGGCGATCGGCATTCCCGTGCCGATGTTCACCGTGCTGTTCGCGATGGGCCGGCTGCCGGGCTGGATCGCCCAGTGGAAGGAGATGATGGGCTCCGGCACGCGGCGCATCGCGCGGCCGCGGCAAATCTACACCGGCCCGACGAAGCGCGACGTGCCGGCGGCGGGCAAGCGGGGGAAGTGAGAACGTTCCTGCGCGTGCGCAATGCTAGCGCGGCGCAATGCTAGCGCGCCGCATGCTAGCGCGGTGCAATGCTCAATGCTAGCGCGGCGCAGTGGGGCGAGCGGTCTGCGACGTTTCGTTCGCCTCCTCGGTGGTTTCCGAAGAAATCCGCACGGGCCGCGGCACGCGGGGAGCGTCGGCCCACAGGCCTTCCAGGTCGTAGTAGGCCCGCGTCTCGTCGTCGAACAGGTGGATCATCACGTTGCCGTAGTCCAGCAGGATCCACCGGCTCTCTTCGTAACCCTCCCGCGCCAGCCGGCGGTCGCCCAGGTCGTCTTCCAAGACGTGGTCGATGTCCTCGGCGATGGCGTGCAATTGCCGCCGGCTGCTGCCGGTGGCAATCACGAAGTAGTCGAAGATCGGAGTGAGCTGCCTCAGGTCCAGGATCACGATCGCTCGGCCGTGGTTTTCCTCGGCGGTGCGGGCCGCCGCCAGGGCCAATTGCAGGCTGCGGCGGTCGTTGGGGGCTGAGCGGATGGAAGTGAGCGGTCGGGCTGAGGTCGTCTCCAATGTCTTTGCCTCGGAAGGAAGTGGGGGTCTACACGCTTCAATTATACTCACCAAGGACGCACAAACTAGCGGGTTGGTTCGCGGGCTTGCGCGCCCGGCAAGTCACTCCTCGTCGTCCTCGTCCTCCGGCGGCAATCCGGGACGCTCCACGACCCGGCCGTCGTCGCGGGCGACGAGCCGTCGTAAGGTTTCGTCATCGACCAAGCGGGAGACGGGATGCACCGAAGCGTCGGCAAAACTGGCCAGCACCTTTCCCCTACGCATGCCGAAAAGTCCCGTCGTAGGCGCCTTGGGATCGAACTGCCAGTCATCGGGCTTGGTCCAGATCACCGCGCTCTCGGGGCTGGCCTCGACGATCATGAGCGTGTTCGACGTGCCGTCCCTGATGACCCCAAAGGAGTTTCCCAGTGGCGTTCCTTTTTCCATCCGCTTGGGCTTCTCGCCGAAGATCGGCCGATAGGCCCCGTCGCCGCCGACTGGCAGCATGTAGCACGTGTTGCCCGCAGGCAGCGCGCGGCCCGGTGAGCTGAATATGGTGGGCATGCGCTCGATCAGCTTCTTGTTGTGGGGACTGTCCCAGGGCTCATCCAGATGGAACTCGCGGTACAGCCCCTGGTTTTCTAGGAACGGCAGGACGTGCACGCGCCAGCTCAAGAGCGGCTTGCCCTCCTTGCTGTAGCTGGCCGAGGCTGGGAAGTCGCCGTTGACGTCGTGGAACAGGTGTATGGAGATCGCCATTTGGCGCAGGTGGTTGGCCGACTCCGACTCTTGGCTCGCGGCGATCAGCGCGGCCACCAGCTTCAGGAACGTCTTGGGAGCCTGGGCTTCTGCGACGACGCGGCTTCCCTGACGCGTGATCCTCAGGCTGGCGACCGTTTCAGCGAAGGCTGCGTGAAGCAGGCGCAGCCGCCGGCGCTCCAGCAGCTCAGTGCTGTACCGAGCCTTGATCAAGGCCGGGGCTGCGCCCGTGGTGACTTTGAGCACTGAGCCGGTGCCGCGCAGAAAGTCGTCCATGAGCTCAGCCGCCTTCTCGTCGGCGGCCTCGAACTCCGCACGCAGCCGCGGCTGGCCCGTGAGGCGGACCTGAACGCTGGCCACCTTGAGACGTGAGACGATCTCGCTGGCGAAGATCACCGGCACGGCCGCGTCGCCGCGAACGTAGGTCTGCAAGTCGGCCAGCAGCTTGCGGACCGGCTCGATCTCGGCCACGACCGCGAAATCGTCATCGGCGCCCACCGCTCGCAGCCGCTCGACGATGCCGCCGCGCGGACCACTGCCGTCGATCATCGCTTTGAGGCAATCTTCATTAGCGAAGACCAGCGTCTTGCCGTCCGGTGCGTACGCGGCCATGTCGCGGGTGCCCGGCGCGGTCCAATAGGTCTTGCCCGCATGGATGACGTTCGGCCAGCTCGCCGACAGCCAGCGGCTTGGTCAGCCGGGCGACGAGGGCTTTGTTCGCGACGGCTTCGCGAAAGCGCACCACGCCGCCAGCCTGGTACACGATGCCTTTCTCGGGCCGCGGCAGCATCACAATGACCTGGTCGATCTGATCCAACTCAACGCCCATGCCCTCCTTCACCCACTCGGGCCACGGAGCCAGCGGCAGCGCGTCGGCCAGCGGCGACTTGAGCAGCCGCGCCGGATGGATCACCACGGCGGCGAAGAAGTCGTCGGTGACGTACGTCAGATCGAGCGGTTTGGACGCCGGCTCCGCCGCGAGGGATGGCGCGCCGAGACACGTGGGAAGCAGAATCGCCACCAGCCCGACCAGGCGTCGCCAGCGCATGTTCACCTCGGCGGTTGAGGGGAGAAGGATGCCTCCCAGAAGTGCCAACGCCGGGTATTGTCGTCTCCGAGACCGACCGTTGCAACGGGCTGCTCGGATTGCGGGCTTGGGATTCTCGATTGTCGTTGAGACTTGCGCTGCGCGGCGGGCTCCAGACCTGGAGCTAAGACCGCGGCCGTCACTTCGTGCGGCAGGGCGTCACTTCGCCTTTTACGTCCGTCGAGGCGGCGTCGTCGGCCACCATGGCCAGCGTGAACCGCATGACGAAGAAGCCAACCACCAGCAGCACGGCCGCCACGCCGTAGATGATGGCGTCGCGGACCGACTGCGGTGAATTGGCCTCGGCGGCCTTTTGCCATTTTTCCACGGGCAGACTCGCGAGTAGGTGCGCCACGTCTACCAGATTCGATGATGAGCGTGGCTATTGAAACCTAGCTCACGGCCGGGTGGACGGACGAGTGACTCCCCCGTGCCCAACATGGTCGTGCTGCGCGGAATAATCCCGATAACCTGCCCGGCGAGCGGGGGGCGTCAGCCCGCAGATAGTCGGGCGCGACGAGGCGCTTGTTATCAGGTTATCAGGGGACTGACGCCCCCCGCTCGTCTGACAATCGTCGGCATCGCCGATCTACGCCAGCAACTCCTTCACCACCTTCGCCGGCTCGACGCCCGTCAGGCGCTGATCGAGCCCCTGGTGTTTGTAGGTGAATCGCTCGTGGTCGAAGCCCAGGAGGTGGAGCACCGTGGCGTGGAAGTCGCGGATGTGGACCGGGTCTTTGACGATGTTGTAGGAGAAGTCGTCGGTCTGGCCGTAGATCGCGCCGCCGCGGGCGCCGCCGCCGGCCAGCCACATGCAGCCAAGCTTCGGCATCAGGTCCGCCCGACTCGGAGAGTCATGCTACCCGCGGCCACGAAACCTGGTGCGGGGTCAGGAGACGCGCCTAGAGCGCGTGCGGCCAGCCGAGAAGCACCGCGCCACTTTCCCGAGACGGCTCCGCCCGTTCTGGCGGAGCGAGTACAATCTGTTGCCGCGGATAAGGGGCGCGATCTCTACGAATAAGCAGCCGATGGCCAAGCATCGCATCCGCCGGTCGTTTCAGTTCGGCGTGTTGGATTTGCTGATCCTCACGACGATTGTGGCGGTCGGGGTGGTTCTTTGGCAGCCGCCGCGAATAGCGACGCACTACGAGCCGCTCGCCGACGGCACGAATCCCGGCCAGCATTGGTCCGGCAACGGCCTGCGGATGAAGTTCCGCTGGTGCCCGCCGGGCGAGTTCAAGATGGGCGAGCCGCCGAACCAGGTGGATGTGACGCTCTCGCGCGGGTTCTGGCTGGGCAAGTGCGAGGTCACGCAGGGGGAGTATCGCCAGGTGATGAACGACAGTCCTAGCAGTTTTCCTGAGCAGGGATGCGACGCCGCGTTGGCGGCTGGAGTTGATGTGGATAAGCTGCCGGTCGAGAACGTCTCGTGGGAGAGTGCCGTCGAGTTCTGCCGCCGGTTCACCGAGCAAGAGCGAAAGGCCGGGCGGCTGCCGGCGGGTTGGGAATACCGCCTGCCGACCGAAGCGCAGTGGGAGTATGCCTGTCGGGCGGGGACGCAGACCCCGTATTGCTTCGGCGACGACGCCTCGCGGCTCGGCGATTTCGCCTGGTATGACGCCAACGCGGCCGGGCAAACACACGAAGTCGGTCAAAAGCTGCCGAATGCCTGGGGGCTGCGCGACATGCACGGCAATCTCTGGGAATGGTGTGGCGACTCGTGGCGGGACACGCTCGTAGGCGGAACCGACCCAATGGTAAATGAGCTGGGCTGGGTGATCCGGGTGCTCCGCGGCGGGTGCTGGTTCTTCGAGCGCGAGTTCTGCCGCTCGGCGCTCCGCTACAGGAGCGCGCCGGTGCTCCGGAGCCAGGACATCGGGTTCCGTCTGGCCGCAGTTCAGTCGCGCTAGCAAGCGGGAAACAAGGCAAGCCGGTAGCTCCGCCTGGAGCGCAGGCCGACTGGCGGAGACGGAGCGCAGCGGAGCGGAGCGCAGTCGGAGCCAGTCGTGCCGGAGCGGAAGGCGGAGCGACGCGTCCGAAGCACTCGGCGTGGCACGGGCGTCTCGCCCGTGACGCCTGGGCAAGATGCCCATGCCACGGTGCCGCGGCCGCTGTCTCTAAGCCAACAGCTCCTTGATCACCTTCGCCGGCTCGACGCCGGTCAGCTGCTGGTCGAGCCCCTGGTAGCTTGTACGCTGAACCGCTCGTGGTCGAAGCCGAGCAGGTGCAGCACCGTGGCGTGGAAGTCGCGGATGTGGACCGGGTCTTTGACGATGTTGTAGGAGAAGTCGTCGGTCTCGCCGTAGATCGTGCCGCCCTTGATGCCGCCGCCGGCCATCCACATCGTGAAGCAGCGCGGGTGATGGTCGCGGCCGTAGTTCGTCTTCGACAGGCCGCCCTGCGAGTAGATCGTGCGGCCGAACTCGCCGCCCCAGATGATCGAGCGTCTCGTCGAACAGGCCGCGCTGCTTCAGGTCCTGGATCAGGCCGTAGCACGGCTGATCGACGTCGCGGCACTGGTCGGGCAGGCGGCCGGCGACGTTGGCGTGCGTGTCCCAGTTGTTGTGATAGATCTGCACGAACCGCACGCCGCGCTCGACCATCCGCCGGGCCAGCAGCGCCGTGTTGGCGAACGTGCCGGGCTTCTTGGCCGCGTCGCCGTAGAGCTTGAACGTCGACTCCGGCTCGCTGGCGCAGGTCGGTCAGCTCCGGCACGCTCGATCTGCATGCGGAAGGCCAGCTCGTACTGCTGGATGCGCGTCTGCGTCTCCGGATCGCCGATCTGCTGGTAGTTCAGCTCGTTGAGCGCCTTGAGGCCGTCGAGCGTCTTGCGGCGGACCTCGCGGCGGCACGCCGGGCGGGTTGTTGATGTACAGGATCGGGTCGCCGCCGCGCGGAACGAGCACGCCGGCGTGCTCGCCGGGCAGATAGCCCGACTGACCACAGCCGGGCGGAGATCGCCTGCACCTGCTCGGTGTTGGTCGGCTTGGCGACGAGCACGACGAACGTCGGCAGGTTCTCGTTCAGCGAGCCCAGGCCGTACGACGCCCACGCGCCGAGGCACGGCCGGCCGGTGACCTGGTTGCCGGTCTGCATGTAGGTGATGGCCGGCTCGTGGTTGATGGCCTCGGTGTGCATGCTGCGGATGAAGCACATGTCGTCGACCATCTTGGCCGTCCACGGCAACAGCTCGCTGACCCACATGCCGCACTGGCCGTGCTGGGCGAACTTGAACTTCGACGGCGCGATGGGGAACCGCGCCTGGCCGGTGGTCATCGTCGTCAGCCGCTGGCCCATGCGGATCGAGTCGGGCAGGTCCTTGTCGTACCACTCCTGCATCACCGGCTTGTAGTCGTACAGGTCCATCTGCGGCGGCCCGCCGACCATGTGCAGATAGATGACGTGCTTGGCCTTGGCGGGGAAGTGCGTGCGACCGGGCATGGCGGCGGTCTTGCTCTCGCCGGCCGGGGCAGCAGCCAGAGCACTGCGGCCCAGCAGGCTGGTCAGTGCCGCCCAGCCGACGGCGTGCGAGCCTTGGGCGAAGAAGTGGCGGCGGGTGATGTTGCGGCCGAATTCTTGAAAGAGGTTCATGGATCGTTCCTCATCGTGGGGCACGCTTCAAAACGTGCCCGGTTATCTCGTTATCTTGCTGGGCACGTTGGAAACGTGCCCCACGCGGCTTTGCGGATGCCCATCCGTGGAAGCCTCCGGCGGTTGAAACCCAATCGGCTTTCTCGGCTCCGCCGGCCGTGGCTCCATCATCTTCCGCAGGACGTCGGTAATGACCTTGATCTGCTCGTCGTGCAGTTGCACGGTTTCGGCCAACTGCTGAAGCTGAGCGACCAATTCGCCCGGCGTCGCCAACAGCCGCCGCAGCCGCACGAACGCCCTGCATGATCTCGATATTTACCGTGACTGCCGTAGGCGAACGGAGCACGCTGGAGAGCATGGCGACGCCGTGTTCGGTGAAGACCCACGGCAGCTTGCGGCGCCCGCCGCGGCCTTTCTTTGATGTCGCAATTTGCGATATCAAAGTCCGTAAACTCTTGCGGCGTAAGCTGAAACGCAAAATCATCTGGGAATCTTTCTCGGTTCCGTGCGACTGCCTCATTCAGCCGAATAGTCGGTACGCCGTACAGTCCTGCCAAATCGGAATCGAGCATGACCCGCTGGCCGCGAACAATGAAGATTCGTCGCTCGATCTGTTCCGTAGAGACTTTGGTCAGCGGGCTTTTCTTCGCCATGACCGCACCGTGATTTCCGAATGTTTGAGGTCGCGATTTGCGACCTCACGTTCGTAACTCTTGCCGCATAAGCGAACACGTCGGAGTCTTGAAATCACATATTGTGACTTCAAGTCGCCGTGAGCTGCGCCACGCTACTTGTTCAACACCTCATCCAGATTCATCAACTGATTCGCCAACATCGTCCAGCGGCCAGCTGCATCGGATCGAGCGACGCGTCGGCCTTCGATTCGCCGACGGCGATCAGCTTCTTGGCGTCTTCGGGATGCGCCTTGTAGTGGGCGAGCAGCTCGTCCAGCGAGCCGCGAACGATCGGCACTTCTTCGGCGCGGAACGGCCGCGACAGCAGCCGCTGGCCGAGCACGTTCGAGCCGCTCGTCGAACGTCTCGCCGCCTTCTTTGATCGCCCGCTGTGGCCAGGTGCCGGGCCGCTTCGACGAACTGCACGTCGTTGAGCGTGACGCAGCGCCTGGAGCGGCGTGTTGGTGCGCTCGCGGCGGACGGCGCAGGTCTCGCGGTTGGGGGCGTTGAGGATATCCATCGACGCCGGCGGGGCGCTCCGCTTCCAGAAGGTGTACATGCTGCGGCGATAGAGGTTCTCGCCCGTGTCGCGGCTGGTAGTCGCGCGTGTTGCTGCCGATCATCGCCACCGCCTCCCACACGCCGTCGGGCTGGTACGGCTTCACGCTCGGCCCGCCGATCTTGCGGCACCAGCAGGCCGCTGGCGGCCAGGGCGTAGTCGCGGATCATCTCGGCATCCATGCGGAACCGCGGGCCGCGCGACAGCAGCCGGTTGTCGGCGTCCTTCTCGCAGCTTCTCCGGCGTCGTGATCGCCGCCTGGCGATACGTCGCCGACGTGACGATCAGCTTGAAGAACTGCTTCACGTCCCAGCCGCGACTCGCGGAACTCGACGGCCAGCCAGTCGAGCAGCTCCGGATGCGACGGCAGCTCGCCGGTGACGCCGAAGTCGCCGGCTGGTGCGCACGAGGCCCGTGCCGAACAGCTTCCTGCCAGAAGCGGTTGACGGTGACGCGGGCCGTCAGCGGGTGCTCGGGCCGCAGCAGCCACTGGGCGAAGCCGAGGCGGTTGCGGGGCAGATCGGCCGGGCAACGCCGGCAGGACCGCCGGCGTGTCGGCCGTCACCTGGTCGCGGCGCTTGTCGTACTCGCCGCGGATAGAGGATGTAGCGCCATCGCCGCGTCCGTGCGTCTCCTGCATGACGTGGGCGATCGTGCCGCGGGCACTTGATGTCGGCCTGCTCGCGCTCGAAGCCGCGCGACTTGGCCGTCGAGCGTCGCGTACTGCCTTGTCGATGGCCGCCAGCCACCAGTCGTACAGCTCGTCGTTCTCCGCGGCAGTCCGCTGCGTCGGCCGGCTTGGCGAGCAGCGCTGCCGAGCCGCGTCGCGCGTGGCCAGCGTGCTCGACCTCTTGCGGCGGCAACGCCCGGCTGTAGATGCGCAGGTCCTGGAGCGACAGGCCCGGCAGCGGCTCGCGACGGTGTGCCGCTGGCCGATCTTGAACGGCACCTTGGTGCGGATCGTGCCCTTGAGCGCTGTCGGCTTGCACGTTCGGTCGGCTGCGGCTGGCCGTTGATGTAGACCTTCACGCCGGCCGCTTTGCCGAGCCGTCGTAGGTGACGCAGCACGTGGGTCCACTTGTTGGCCGGCACCTGAGTCTGCGGACGACGACCTTCAGCGCGTCGTCGCTGCCAGCGTGTGGACGATGTGCATGCCGACGTGCCGCTCTCGATCCAGAAGTCCCAGCCGCGGTAGTTGTCGGCGTTGTCCATGCGGGCGACGATCGCCCCGTGACTGTCGTTGGCTGGCAGCTTGACCCAGGCGCCGCACGAGAACGCCTGGTCCTTGTCGAAATCGCCGGCGTCGGCGATCTCGCAGGCGCCGCCCTGGTGCGCAATGCGAGCGCCTTGCGGCCGACACGTGGCCCGGCTGCCAGGCAGCGGTCTTCGTCAGCGCCGACCTGCCGCGTCTTCGCCGTCGAGATGCACGGCGACCGTTTCGCCCCGCCCTTCGTTGAGCGGCGCGTGCAGGTGCAGCCCGTGCGATGGCAAGCTGGCCGCGACCGCGTCGGCTGTGGCCGTCGCGAGCCATTTGTCGAATTCGGCCGCGAGCGGCCGTCTTGCGGGCATCGACCCGTTGCCGCGCGGCCTTCGAGCTCCGTCTCGACCTGCGTCGAACCGCTCGCCGGTCCTGCGGCAGCGGCACGATGATGATCGGCGGCGTGTCCTTGATGTTGCCGTCCATCGCGCCCTGCGTCGTGTTGTTGAAGAACGCCGCCAGCTCGTAGAACTCGCTGCTGCGAGACCGGGTCGAACTTGTGGTCGTGGCAGACCGCGCAGCCGGTCGTCAGGCCGAGCCAGACCTGGCGACGTCGTCTCCGTGCGGTCGCGGGTGTAGAGCACGAGGTATTCTTCGTCGATGATGCCGCCTTCGTTCGTGGTGATGTTGCAGCGGTTGAAGCCCGAGCCGATCTCGCTGATCGAGCGTCGCGTTGCGGCAGCAGGTCGCCGGCGAGGTTGCTCGATCGTGAACTGGTCGAACGGCATGTTCTCGTTGAAGGCCTTGATGACCCAGTCGCGGTAGGCCCACATCTCGCGGTAGTTGTCGAAGTGGATGCCGTGCGTGTCGGCGTAGCGGGCGGCGTCGAGCCAGTACCGGCCGCGGTGCTCGCCCCACTGCGGCGACGCCAGCAGCCGATCGACGAGTTTCTCGTAGGCGTCCGGCGACTGGTCGTTGACGAACGCCTCGACGATCTCCGGGCTCCGGCGGCAGGCCGGTGAGATCGAGGCTCAGGCGGCGGGCCAGCGTGCGGCGGTCCGCTTCCGGCGCGGGCTCGAGGCCGGCGGCTTCGAGCTGCGCCAGAATGAAGTAGTCGATCGGGTTGCGACCCAGGCTGCGTTCTTCACGGCCGGCAAGCCGGGCCGCTGCGGCGCGATGAACGACCAGTGCGGCTGATACTCGGCTCCCTCGGCGATCCAGCGCTTGAGCATCTCTTTCTGCGCCGCGGTCAGCTTCTTGTGCGAAGCGGGCGGCGGCATTTGCTCGTCGGCGTCTCGAGCGAAGATGCGGCGAATCAGCTCGCTCTCGCTCGGCCTTGCCGGCGACGATTGCCCCCATGGCCGATCGCCGCCTCGCGCTGATCGAGCCGCAGATCGGCCTTGCGGGCCGCGCTGTCCGGCCCGTGGCACGCGAAGCAGTTGTCGGCCAGGATCGGCCGGATGTCGCGGTTGTATTGCAGCTTGTCGGCGGCGCGCGCCTGACCACCTGACAAGGTGACAAGGTGACAAGGTGACAAGGTGATGCCGATCGCCCCGATCGCCGCCCAGCCGATAGCGCGTCGCCCACAGCGCGATGGTCTCGTTACAGCAGCCTTCATCGTCGCGAACTCCTCAGTTACCGTTGATGCTGGCCCAACCTTGTCACGCTGTCCCTTGTCCCTTGTCCCTTGTCCCTTGTCCCTTGTCCCTTGTCACCTTGTCACCTTGTCACCTTGTCACCTTGTCACCTGTCACTCCTCACGCCGCCAGCGCCCGGCTCCAGTACTTGAGCCCGGAACGAATATGCCGCCCCATCGCTCGCGCCGCTTCCTTGGCGTCACCGGTCAGCAGAGCTTCGACAATCGCCAAATGCTCGCGCGCCTCTTCGGCGAAGCGGTGAAAGTCCTTGTTGGCTTTGTTCCATTCCCAAGCGATGTCGCGGAACGAGCGGAAGAGGAGCTTCAGCCGGCTCAGCTCCTTGGCCAGAAAAGCGTTGCCGCAGGATTCGGCGATCAGGTCGTGCAGCCGGCTATCGATGGCACGCGCCTTTTCGATGAAGCCGATGCCCAGCCGTCGCCGCACCCTGGCCAGACGGCGAAGCTCGTCGGCCAGGGCATGCAGCTCGGCCAGCTCGATGCGTCCGCAGGCGGAGCGCGTGGCTTCGCACTCCAGCACGCGGCGCACCTGGCAAATCTCTCGCACTTCCTTGGCCGTCACCTGCCGCACCACCGCCCCCCGGTTGGGCACCAGGTCCACGATGCCGATGCCGGCCAGCGCGATCAGCGCCTCGCGGATCGGCGTGTGGCTGACCCCGAAGCGATCCGCAAGTTCTTGCGTGACCAGGTGTTCGCCCGCCCGCACCCGCCCCTGGAAGACCTCTGCCAACAGCGACTCCACGATCGCCTGGCGGCGCTGGCCGCGGTCGCAGTGCAGGGCACCGTTGACTGGAGCGACGCTCTTGTCGCGCCGCGGGTTGCCGTTCAGAACGGGACGCATCGCGTCGTCTTGGTGGGGCGGATGAAGGAGTCTCGACAGGTTCGGCCCAGCAACACTAGCCCGACGCGCAAGCGAGCAGCGCCATGGACTCCAAGCCGCCGGCAGATCTCCCTCGCTTGCGCAGTCGGGCTAATGTTGCGACGGCCTGAATGTACCCGGCCACATAACCCGCCGCAAGCAGATTTCTATAGAATCTTGCTAAAGTTCTACACAGCGATTCTACACCGCGGCTGCCCACCGCCAGCCGGACTGAAGTTGCCCGTTCACCACGCACTCCGCCGGCCAGCGGCCCTGGTACAAGTCGACGATCGATTGGGCCGCGAGCAGCGCCGTGGCTTCTTGCGATTCCTCATCCAGCCCAGCGACGTGCGGCAGCATGAGGACGTTGTCCAACGCGAGCAGCGGGCTATCCGGCGGCAGCGGCTCGGTCTTGAAGACATCCAGCCCCGCCCCCAGCAGGTGCCCCGATCGGAGCGCCGCCACGAGCGCGTCTTCATCGACCAAGGCCCCGCGCGAAGTGTTGATGAGGACCGAGCCGGGCTTCATCTTGGCCAGCGCGGCGGCGCCGATCAGGTTCGTGCTTTCGGCAGCGGCCGGCAGGTGCAAGCTGACGATATCGGCCTCGGCCAGCAGCCCGTCGAACGGGCAGAGCCGCACGGCATGGTCGGCGGCCCAGACGGCGTCGGCCAGCGGGTCGTGGGCGATCACATCGAGGCCCAGCCCCTGGCAGCGGGCCACCATCGCCCGGCCGATGCGGCCCAGCCCGACCAGGCCGATCGTCTTGCCCATCAACCGCGGCAAGGCCCGCCGTGTCCAGCGGCCGGTGTGCACCTCCTGATGCCGCCAGGGAAGGCCTCGGAAGACGCCCATCAAGAGCGTGATAGCCGACTCGGCCACCGAATGGTGGTTCGTGCCGGCGGTGATGGTGACGACGACGCCGCGCCGTGTGGCGGCCGGCACGTCGATCGCGTCGTAGCCTACGCCGGTGCGGGAGATCACGCGGAGCCGCGTGGCCTCGAGCACCTGCGGCGTATACCGCTCGGTGCTGGCGATCACGGCGTCGATGCCCTGCAACTGGGCGATCAGTACGGCCGGGTCGCCGAGATTGGCCGCCTCGGGCGGAAAGACGATCTCGAAGTCGGCGGCCGTGAGCAAGTCGCGGTAAGGATGCTGCGGCCGGCGCAGGTTCGGCGTGACGACGAGAACGCGAGGCATGGGTGGAATGACGAATGACGGAATGACGAATGACAGAAATGGCAATTCAGCCAGACGTGACGGGCTTCGTCATTTGTGCTTCGACATTCCGTCATTCAATAAAAAACCCCGCCGTCCGAAGGTTAGTCCGAAGCGGCGGGGCCGGAACAGAGAAGAGGCCGAATAACTCACTCGATAAACGCTACTCCACGATGCTGTTCCGAATGATCGGGCGCAACACGCGCAAGGCCCCTGGGTCCCGCCTCGCATTGCTGCCCATGATCTTAGCAGGTTCGGACCTCATGTCCAGAGGCTAGTCAGGGAAAAAACGGGCAGGCGTCGCCCTTCGGACCGCCGGGCTTCAGGCTTCGGATTTCAGGCTCCAGCAGACTCGCCGGCCGACCTTCAGTCATCGTTAATACCGCTCCGTCCGAAGCCTGAAGCCTGAAGCCTGAAGTCCGAAGCCTCAAGCCTGCCCCTAAAACCTCATCGCCGTAAAGCCGCCGTCCACGTACAGGCTGGCTCCCGTGATGAAGCTGCCGGCGCGGCGGGAGAGCAAGAGCAGCGTCGCCCCGATCAGCTCCTGCGGCTCGCCGAAGCGGGCCATCGGCGTCTGGCTCATGATGCTGGCCGTCCGCTCGGCCGTCGAGGATCTTGCGGTTCTGCTCGGCGGGAAAGAAGCCGGGGCAGAGGGCGTTGACCCGCACGCCGTGCGGGGCCAGCTCGCGGGCCACGTTCTGCGTCAGGTTCACGCACCGCCGCTTTCGAGGCCGAGTAGGCGAACACCCGCGACAGCGGCCGGTGGGCGGTGACGCTGCCGATGTTGAGGATCGGCCCGCCGCCGTGCGTCGGCCATGTGGCGGCCGAAGACCTGGCAGCCGCAGTGCGTCGGCCTTGAGATTGCTGTCGATGACGCGGTCCCAATCGTCGTCCTGTGACCTCGAAGTAGCGCGCTGGCGACGTTGACGCCCGCGCAGTTGACCAGCATGTCCGACCCGGCCGCGCGTGGCCGAGCGTTTGCCGCAGCAGCTCTTCGATCGACTCGCGGCTGCATCACATCGACTTCCAGATAACGTGGCCGTGCCGCCGAGCTTCTCGATGGCCGCCACGCGCTGCCGCCGCGCTCGGCCGATCGGCCGGCGACGACGACGTGCGCCCCGGCCTGGGCGATGCCCTCGGCCAGCGCGCCGCCGAGCACGCCGGTGCCGCCGATGACGACGGCGACCTGGCCGCTGAGGCCGAAAAGCTGTTCGAGGTAGGCGTTGGCCATCGCTTGTAGAACGGAACTTGTTCCGTTCCGTGAGTAGTTGTCCCGGCCGTTGCAGACTCCGCTACGACCGGAATGAATTCCGTTCTACGCCGGCGGGCGCCGTTTGCGCAGCCAGTCGGTGTGGAACGTGCCCGGCTTGTCGATCCGCTCGTAGGTGTGGGCGCCGAAGTAGTCGCGCTGGGCCTGCAGCAGGTTGGCCGGCAGGCGCTCGCGGCGGTAGCCGTCGTAGTAGGCCAGGGCCGTCGTGAACGCCGGCACGGGAATGCCCAGCTGCGCGGCCGTGGCGACGACGTGCCGCCAGGCGGCCTGGGCGTCTTGCGACCGCCTTGCGTGAAGTACGGGGCCAAGCAGCAGGTTCTCGAGCTTCGGGTTCGGCGTCGAACGCTTCCTTGATGCGGTCGAGGAACCGCGCGCGGATGATGCAGCCGCCGCGCCACAGCAGGGCGACATTGCCGTAGTTCAGCGGCCAGTCGTGCTCCTTGGCGGCCGCCTGCAGCTGCACGAAGCCTTGGGCGTAGCTGCAGATCTTCGAGGCGTAGAGCGCCTGGCGGACCTGTTCGATGAACTTGCGTGCGGTCGCCGTCGTACTTCGCCGTCGGGCCCGTTGAGCACTTTGCTCGCCCGCACGCGGGCGTCCTTCAGCGCCGAGAGGCAGCGGGCAAACACGGCCTCGGTGACCAGCGTGCTGGGCACGCCGAGGTCGAGCGCGAGCTGGCTCATCCACTTGCCGGTCCCCTTCGCGCCGGCCGTGTCGAGGATCTTGTCGACGAGGTAGCCGTCGCCGGTCTCGTCGTCCTTGACGCTGAAGATGTCGCGCGTGATCTCGATCAGGTAGCTGTCCAGCTCGCCGCGGTTCCACTCGGCGAAGACGTCGTACAGCTCGTCGTTCGACAGGCCGAGCGCCTGCTTGCATCAGGAAGTAGGCTTCGCAGATGAGCTGCATGTCGCCGTATTCGATGCCGTTGTGGACCATCTTCACGTAGTGCCCGGCGCCGCGCGGGCCGACCCACTCGCAGCAGGGGATGTCGTTCTTCGGGCCGACCTTGGCGGCGATGGCCTGGAAGATCGGCTTGACGAGCGGCCAGGCCGTCGCGGCTGCCGCCGGGCATCAGGCTCGGGCCCTTGAGCGCCCCCTCTTCGCCGCCGGAGACGCCGGTGCCGATGAAGAGCAGGCCCTTTGCTTCGACGTACTTCGTGCGCCGCTCGGTGTTGGTGAAGTGCGTGTTGCCGCCGTCGATGAGGATGTCGCCCGTGCGCCAGCAGCGGCAGCAGCTGCTCGATCAGGTCATCGACCGCCGGGCCGGCCTTGACCATCATCATGATCTTGCGCGGCGTCGCCAGGTTCTGCACCAGCTCCTCGAGCGAGTGGCAGCCGATGAAGTTCTTGCCCTTGGCCGCGGCCGCGCGATGAACTCATCGACCTTCTCGGTCGTGCGATTGAACACGGCGACGGTGTAGCCGCGGCTCTCGACATTGAGGGCCAGGTTCTCGCCCATCACGGCCAGGCCGATCAGACCGAAGTCGGCTTTGGTGGTCATATTCCAGTTTAGCTATCGAAGGAGAAACTGGTTCGTCGTAATGTCGTAAAGCCAGTAGTGCCGACCGATCCGGTATTCCACTCTCATGCGATCCGAATCGATGGTGATTTGGGGATCGTACCCCTCGCGTGGAATCCAATCCTTTCCAGTCTGGTCCGCTTCGGCCTTGCTCAACGTCGCGACGACCATTTTCACCAAACGATGGGAGTCAGGCTGGTTGGCACAAAAGGAAATCAGCCGATCATGCTCTTCAATGGTGAAGACCATCGTCCCGTCTTGCGTAACGAGGATTTCGCGGGCCAGGATCGTTCTCCGCATGTCAATCCATACCGCGACCGCGACGCCGACAATGATCAGCAGAACCGCCAGGACAACTAGAGCTCTCACCGACCGCATTTCATTCCTCCACCGGCCACGGCGGGCGCGGACAGCTTCGTCCCCGCTTCCCTCTACCAGACACACTCCACTTGTGTCGAAGCCCGAATGTGCGGATCCTTGGTCACAATCTTTGCGCCCAGCCGCTTGGCCTGGATGGCGATCAAGCGATCGTGCATCTCCGGAATTTCAGTCAAGCTTTTGAGATTAAGCACGTCGTCCAGGGCAATCGGCTCCACTCGAAACGCCGGCGTGGCGCGTAGCTTCCCAATGAAGATATCGAATAGATCCGGCCGGCATGCTTGTCCAAGAGAAAGTACAGCTCCGCCAACACAAGGTGCGAAACAACAAGAACGGCCGTTCCCGATTGCGCTTCTGAGAAAACCTGGCGGGCATCCGCCGAGAGCTGGCTCATGCCGGCCAGATGCCAGTACAGGGCATGTGTGTCAAGGCTGTACAAAACGGGCGCGATCACGGAGACGCATCCAGCCGGTGTTGCCATTGTTGGCGAATGTCGCGCAATTCCGCCTCGATATCCGCGGCGGGCGGCAGTTGTCCCACGAACAGACCCTCCAGCGTGTCAAACGGCGGCCCTACCGGAGCACTCTTTGGCTGGACGACGACGACAACCTCCGCTGGCCCAGGCGGCAACTCGCACGGCAAATCCAGGAGAAGTTTGCCGTCGGGCGTGATCTCGGTCTGTAGGCTCAGTGCTTTCATCGTTTCCGCTCGCTTGTCTGTCGCCAGCCACTACTGATGAATTATAGTCACTCCACCGGCCACCGCGGCCGCTCCGGGAGGCGCTTCTCGAATTCCGCCAGCAGCACCTGCTGGTAATCGCCCCCGAACGTGCCGCTTAGGAACCGATCCAGACCCTCCTCCAGACACCGCCGCCAACTAGCCTCCTCCGCCCCCGGGTTGATGGGGAAGAAGAGCGCCTTGTTGGCCTCGGCCGCCTGATAGTCGCCCGGGGCGTCGCCGATCATCAGCACGTGGTCGGCCGGGTGCTTGGCGGCCTGACCCAGGATTTCTTTTTTTGAGCCGACTTCCTGGCCGCAGATGGCCGCCACGTGCCGGGCCAGGTCGTGCTCTTCCCACTCGCGCTCGAGCGCCTCGCCAGGCGTGGCCGAGACCACGAGCATATCCGCGCGGCCGCTCAGCTTCTCCAGACACTCGCGCACGTAAGGGAAGGGCGGCACGTGGTGCACCACGCGCTCGATGGATGCGTTCACGTCCTTCGACCAGGCCAGGGCCTGCGTCAGGTCGGCGTCGCCCGTCTCCTTCACCGCCTTTTCGAGCGCGGGGTTGGCGAGCTTCGTCTCGCGCTGGGTCCAGGCAACGACGCCCGGCGGAGCCTTCACCTCGGCTCCGCGAGCCCGCACCTCGGGCCGACGGCCCAGCCAGGTGAGCTGCTCGATCAGGGCGTGGAAGCGGTTGCAGCCGCGGCTTTTGGAGTAGAGGTTGACGAACTCCGCCGCCTCGCGGGCATACTTGCTGACGCCCTGCAAGTGATAGTGGTAGATGAACGCCGGGATGAAGCACTCCTTGTGCTTCAGCTCCATCGTGTCGAACGCGCAGCCGTCGGAATCGATGCCGACGAGGAAGGGGTGTTGGGGACGCAAATCAAGCATGCCGTCTACTTCACTGATGGGATCCCAAGTTGGATGCAAAGGAGCTGTTGGCGTTTCACAACTCAATTACTTCGTGAATGACCTTCGTCGTGGCCGTGGGAAGCTCTTCCTCATCGACATCCTCGAGCATGAGCGCGATCGCGTCCTTGAGACTGGTGCGAACCTCGCTGAGCGTTTTGCCCTGAGTCAGCGCACCAGGGACGTCGTCGGTCCAGCCGACCCACCACTTGTCGCGTTTCAAAAACGTCGCGCGGTACTTGGCCATTCGTGCACTCCCGTTGTCGCGTCCGCTGTTCATCAAAACCGGATGTCCTTGTGCCATCGGCAGGTATCGAGCACCACCCACTCGTCGCCCACCTGGTGAAACCAGACCGTGAGATTGTAGCGAAGATACTCCCAGTGCAATTCCTTGATGGCAATGCTCGCGTTCTCGGGCCGATCTGGCGGGTAGGTGTTGTGCAGTTCGATTCGGAATTCGTCCAAGATGCCTTCGCTCGGGATATTGAACGTGTAAGTGTTCTTCGCTTCGCCAAGCTCGGCGAGGACAGCGTCCATTGTCATGCCGTGAAAACGCTCGACTTTTTCGGCGGGTCCATGAAATGGGTCCGAATACCAAAACGCCGCCACGAAGACGGCAGCCAGCAGGACGAGCACGCCAATCGCAATGTTCTTGATTCGGCGGTCCATAAGGCCCTCGCGCGTGCGGCTGGATCACCGATCCGCCTGCGGCACATACTTGGCCAACCGCGGCGTCGCGTACTTCGTCTCGAACCGCGTCATCCGCAGCCGGCCGTCCACCAGCGGCAGCGTGATCATATCATCGCCGACCAGCGGCCGGGCATAGCGGAGGAAGTCGTCGGTGACGTCGTAGCCGCTGGCCGCGATCCAGTGCTTGGGGAACGTCCGCTCGCTGTTGGCGACTTGCTCCAGCGGGACTTGATCGTAGCGGACGGAGTAGAGCGAGGTGCACGGAGCTTCGTCGCGGGCTGCTCGGGGCGCTGACGCGACCCCGCTCGCCGACTCCTGACTCCTGAGTATCGTCGCCATGTAGCCGCTCTGGCCGGTCGCGGCCAGCTCGGCCGCTTTCTGGCCCACGCGGTACGCCTCGTCGAGATCGACGGTCGAGGCATAGCCCATGCTATGCCGCTGATCGGTGCCAGGCACGTTGCCACGGGCGGCCCCTTTGGCGGCCAGGCCGATCTTGTTGAGATGGTTGACGACAACCTGGGCCACCGTCATTTGGCTGGAGCTGAACTTCACATGCCCGAACGAGTCTTTCAGCTCGCCGATCTCGCCGACGTTGAAGCCCTCGCTGATGACCACGATGCATCGGCCGCCCCGGCGGAGCTGGTCGTTCACGTTGTCGGCAAGCTGCTCCAGGGTGCACGGGCTCTCGGCCAGGTAAATCTGTAGCGGCATCTCGCGGGCCGGGTCCGCCAGCCGGGCAGCGGCCGGGATGAAGCCGATCTTGCGCCCCATCGCCTGCATCACCAGCACTGGGTCAGCCGGGCAGCTTCCGGCGTTCTCTTCGTTGGCCCACTGCACCATGTGGGCCCAGTATTTGGCCGTTGACCCGTACCCCGGCGTGTGGTCGATCAGGTTGAACTCGCTGTCTCCCACGTCGTTGTCGATGGTCTTGGGCACGCCGACGGCCACGAGGTCCAGCCCTCGCCTGGCGGCGAGCTGGGCCACCTTGTGGGCGGTGTCCATCGAGTCGTTGCCGCCGATGTAGAGAAAGTAGCCGACGTTGTGGGCACGCAGCACCTCGATCACGCGCTCGAAGTCCTCGGTATGGCTCGGCTTGAGCTTATATCGGCAGGTGCCGATCGAGCCGGCTGCCGGCGTCACCCGCAATAGGGCGATCTCCTCGGGCGACTGGCTCGACAGATCGAGCAGCTCTTCTTTCAGCACCCCCTCGATGCCGTGCCGGCCGCCGTAGACGGTGCCGAGCTGCGGAAACTCGCGGCAGGTCTCGATGATCCCGCGCAGGCTGTTATTGATGACCGGGCTGGGCCCGCCGCTTTGGGCCACCACGAGATTGCGGGGAGAAGGCATAGCCGTGCGAGATTCACGTTTAGTAGCAGGCACACTCCGTGTGCCGTCAGCGTAGTCGTCTCGCTCCGCGAGACGAGCATCTCGCCAAAGCGAGATGGCTACTATGAGACGGCACACGGAGTGTGCCTACTACTTTATCGTGGCCCGATTGGGCTGCCTATGGCCGCAGGTCGTAGCAGACCAGCTCGCGTTCATTGCGGAGATAGAGTAGCCCTCGGGCCAGGGTCGGCTGCGTGTAGCACGGATGGGCCAGCAGCGGCTCGGGAGTCAGCGCGGTCAGCGTCGGCGGCCCCGCACCCTCCGACGGGTCCAGCGGCAGCGAGCCGAGGTGCCCGTACTCGCCCAGGAGCAGCAACTGCCCGTCCACGGCCAGCGACATGCCGCGACCCAGCTCCGAAGTCAGCTTCCAGCGCGGCTCGCCGGTGGCCAAATCGATGCACCACAGGCTGGAAGTGCGATCGCGGGCCGAGAACCCGTAGACGAGGCCACCTGCGGCCACCAGATTGTTGTAATGGCTATCCAGCCCACGGCGGTGCCGCCATATCTCTTCGTAGCCGCCGTCGGGCTTCAGGCGGACGGATAAGCTGCCGAGCATATAGGCCGAGATCATCACGCGGTCGCCGTAGACGAGCGGCGACGTCGCGTTCCACGGCGTCGCGATGCTTCGATTGAATGGGAATCTGCCAGTCCACGGCGCCGCGATGCGGGTCGAGCGAGACGAGCCCGACGCGGAGTCACGCTGCTTTCGCGCGCCGCTTCACGGCTGCCCCTGCCCCTGCCCCGGGTGGCTGGGTCTGAGCGAAGCGAAGCCCCAGCAGATTTGCCACAAATGCCGAGCGGCGGCTGACTTGCCAGCCGGCGGGTTTGTAGTCTGCCTCGTCGTGGTGGTACGATGACCGCTGCGGCAAACGATCGTCTTCGGACACGAGCACTCGTTGAGACACGACCCATGGATCTCCGCTGCAATGTACGTACGTTGCTTGCGATTATCGCGGCCTGGCCTGCCCGCGCCGACGATGCTCACACGAAGCCTGCGAATTCGCCCGTTCCGCTGGCCGAGCAGACTCGCAAGGCCATCGAGCGGGGCCTGTCGTTCCTGGAAGCGGACGCGGCGAAGTGGCGGAAAGAGAAGACCTGTGCCACCTGCCATCACGGCACCATGACCGTGTGGGCGTTCAGCGAGGCCCGGCAGCAAGGCTATCGCGTTGCGGCAGAGACATGGTCCGACAACCTGAAATGGACCAAAGAACGCTTTTTGAAGAACATCGACGCGCCTCGCGACACGCGGCCGGGATGGAGCATGGTCAGCGCGCCGGCCCTCCATCTGGCGAACATGGCCCACGCCATCCCGAAGCAGGATGCCCTCTCTGCCGACGAGCTCCGGCAGATCGCCGGCCATCTCGTCAGGCATCAGGAAGCCGACGGTTCCTGGGCGTGGTCTAGCGCGCCGCCTAAGAACCGTCCGCCGCCCGTCTTCGAGTCGGACGAGGTGGCGACGCTCTTGGGTTCCATGGCTCTTGGCCCGCAGGTCGCCGCCAATTCTAACGACAAGTCGCCGGCCCGCGATGCCCGAGAAAAGGCCGCCGCCTGGCTGGCCAAGACCAAGCCGAACGATACGACGCAAGCGGCCGCGCTGCGGCTCTTGATGAAAGTCCGAGCCGGGGAGTCTGCGCGGCGCTTCAGCGGGAGATCGACGAATTCCTCAAGCGGCGGAACAAAGACGGCGGATGGGGCCAGCTCAAGGACCGCCCTAGCGACGCGTACGCCACCGGCCAATCGCTCTATGTGCTGAGCCTGGCCGGCGCGGCCAGCCGGGCCGAGCTGAGTCAGGCGGCCGCGTTTCTTGTGGCCAGCCAGAAGGACGATGGTTCCTGGCCGATGACCGGCCGAGCGCACGAAGCGCAACGCCGTCGAAAAACCTCGTGCCAATCACCTATTTCGGCAGTGCCTGGGCAACGCTAGGGTTGATGCGCGCCTCGGCCGGTCCACCACGGTGATCGGCTGCGGGGAATCGGCTGCGCTGCCAAGTTGCGTGCGCAGTACCGTCCCACGTGTGCGCACGCAGTTTTTGTCCGGATGGCCACACTAACCCGACGCGCAAGCGCGCGAGCGAGGGAGAGTCGCCGCGCACCTCCGAGGTGGTGCACGCTTCTCCCTTGCTTGCGCGTCGGGTTAGTGTGCCGCCTGTATGTCACCAGCTCGCTCCCGAAGGCTCGCGCGGCAGAGAGGTGCCTCCGCGACGCTCGACCTTCTCGAGGTCGTCGGCGAGCTGCTCGACGATCGGGCCAAAGACGGCCTCGTTCGCCCCTCCCAGCTCTGCCAGCCGGCGATGGCATTCCAGGAGGTGCCTCCCCAATTGGCCTGCATCGCTTTCCGGCGAACGGGGGCCCGCATCACACAGCGTCAGCCAGACGGCCGATGTCGGCGGCGCCTCGTCGATCACCGTCAGCACGCGGTGCAACTGCAACGGGGCCAACAAGCGCTGACACTCCGCGGGGCCGGCCGCCACCACAAACCGCGGAGGATCGCCGCCGCCGAATCGCCGGTGCAGGCCCACCAGGCAGCCTAGAAACGTGCTGTCCAGATAGCCGCACGCCGAGAGGTCCACGACCAGTGGCGAGGCGGTCCCTTGCAGGCATTCGCCCGCGAAGTCCTGCAACAGCGGACTTTCTCGCATCGTGCCGCGACCTTCGACGCGGGCCAGAAAGCCCGTCGTGCCGAACGTCACGCGGATCGCCGATGCGCCTTGCTGCGGCATTGCCGTACCTCCCTGACATCCCTGGGTCGGACGGTCGAATGTGGCCGCATTGTGGCACATCGGTCGGAGCACCGCCAGCAGTCAGCTCAATCGCTCTCTCTCATTTCGTCGAAAGCCTGTGTGCCGGTGCCACCGCCAGGTGCGACAATGTTCCGCCATGGAAGCGGTAAAATCACGTCCGTGGGCAGCACGTACTTTCGGCCGCTGACCACGGGCTGACGGTTGCCAAGCGAGTGCGGGCGCCTATGCTGAGGCATCGGCCGATTCACCTTCCACCGCACGCATCGCGAGAGACACCAGCGGATGAGCTTCACGCGCCTTCTGAAGGCCATCGACTTTGCCGCCGACAAGCACCGCGCCAGCGCCGCAAGAGCGCGGAGGGCGTGCCGTATATCAACCATCCTCTCCGCGTGGCCAGGTTGCTGGCGGAGGTGGGGGGCATCCAGGACGAAGACGTGCTCGTGGCCGCCGTCCTGCACGACACCGTGGAGGACACGGGCACGACGCCCTCCGAGCTGGAAGCCGCCTTTGGCCCGGTGGTGCGCGGGCTGGTCGCCGAGGTCACCGACGATAAGAGCCTGCCCAAGGCCGAGCGCAAGCGTTTGCAGATCGTCCACGCCCCCACCATGTCTAGGGGCGCGGCGGCAATCAAGCTGGCCGACAAGATCGCCAACGTCCACGACGTAGGCCGCAGCCCGCCGGCGGACTGGTCGATCGAGCGAGTCCTCGAATACCTGAACTGGGCCGAACAAGTGGTCGGCAATCTCCCGAAGGTCAGCGCGGCGCTCGAGGCGCACTTTGCGGAGGTCTTGCAAGAGGGCCGGCGGGGGCTGCCGCCTGCCTGAGGCAAGCCAACTGGCTACGAGCGGCAAGAGAAGTAGATGGAAGCAGCCCGTCGTGTAACAGTATCCAGCGGATGCCACGATGGTAGAATGCTGCTCCTTTCTCGCGAATGTCGCGTCGGAGGTCCAAGAATGTGGCGCTGGCTTTCGGCTCTTAGACGGCGCGACGAACCGCCGCCACGTCGATCGATTCGATCACGATCAACGTCACGACGATCGCCAATCGTCCCAAGCTCTCGGTGACCTACGCGCAGGCGTAGCGCAGGTTCAGGCACTACCAAGCCAGCCGGCCACGTGGACGGAAACCATTCGCCAACTTTTTCGATGACGGACCCCCGATCCGCGAGCTCTTTTGATCTGAAGGAGCACCAACCATGCTGACCTCGATCAGGCGTAAGTTACTCTGGATCGTCGTGCTGGCAGTAGGGGGCGGGCTGGCGAGACCAGCTTCCGGGTACGTCGATTACGCCCCCACGCTCGGCCAGCTGATCAAGGACTCCACGCACATCGTTGTCATTCGAGTGGACAAGGTCAGCCAGGAGAAGCGCGCCATCCTCTTCCAGAAGGTGGCCGACCTCAAAGGTAAATTCGCCACCGAGAAGATCAACCATCAGATCACCGACGGCACGCACCCACGCGAGCCCCATGAGATCATGGACTGGGCGGAGCCGGGGCAGACCGCGATCTTCTTCGTCAATGGTTCGAACTTCGTGGCCTGCCTGGGCCGGTCCTGGTACCAGGGGCATTTGCACCAGTCGCCGTGGTGGACGGATGACGAGCGGCCGGCCCGAGTTGTCGCTGGCCTACTTCGGCTCCACGGAAAAGCTCAAGCAGCACGTGGCCGACATCCTCGACGGCAAGGAAGTGGTCATTACCGCGGTTCGCTACCTCAACCAGTCGCGCGAGACCCGGAGAGCGGCCATCTTCCGCACGGTGCGCGGCCGCGATAATCCCATCGTGCGCACGAAAGCCAGCTTGAAGATGCCCGCGTTTCTTTACGTAACCAGCAACGATCCCAAGTACCACCTGGGACCTGCCGGCAACGCGGAAGACGTCCCCGCCTTGCTCAAGCGGCTGCAAGGGTCGGAGGTCGCGGTCCGCGTCGAGGCGGCCAGGGAAATCGGCGACCTGGGCGAGCAGGCGAAAGCGGCCGTCCCGGCCCTGGTGGAGGCGCTCGGCGACCCGGCAGCCCCGATGAGGAAAGCCGCGGCCGCGGCGCTGGGAAGCATCGGCGCCCCGGCCGCCGTGCCCGCCTTGACCAAAGCATTGCGCGACCCGGACGCCAAGGTGCGCTGGCAGGCGGCTGAAGCGCTCGGCCAGATCGGCCCCAAGGCCAGTGCTGCTGTCCCAGAACTCGTGACGGTCCTCCAGGGCAAGGATGTTCCGATGCGCAGTGTCGCCGCGGACGCCTTGGGCGCCATCGGCTGGGAAGCCCGCGCGGCGATCCCGACCCTGAAAGAGGCGCTCAAGGATCCGGAACAGGGCGTCCGCCTGACCGCCGCCACGGCCCTGCTCCGCGTGGACGTTCGGGAAGCCAAGGCGACCGTCCCGTTGTTCTTTGCCGAGCTGAAGAAGACCAGCGATACCCGCATTCGTTTGAACTACTTGCATTATCTCGGCATGGTGAGCGTCTGTGGTTGCGGCGACTGGGACAAGGCCTGGGTGCCGACGCTGGTCGACGTGGTCCGCACCGACCCTTTCTGGGTAGACCGGGTGAGTGCTGCCGGTCTCCTGGCCAAGATGGCCGCTGACGGGGAGTCGCTGGCCGATACGGCGCTGCCGGGCCTGATCGAAACGCTCAAGCTCGAACCCGACGGTGAAATCCGTTTCGAGATCGCGCGCATGCTGGGGCGCGCCGAGGTCGTGCGCCATGCCGGCAAGCACAAGGCCGCGGCCGTGCAGGGGCTTACCCATGAGCTGCAAGACAAGAATCCGGGCGTGCGGCTGGAAGCGGCGAAGGCTTTGCAAGCCTATGGCCCGGCAGCGCGCACCGCGGTGGCTGCCTTGACCAAACTGCTCAAGGACGAGCACCCCGACGTACGCTCCGCATCCGCCAAGACCCTGAAGGCCATCCAGGAAAAATAGGCCCTCCGTTGAGTTGTCGCCCCTGAGTCCAAGCAAAAGCAAGTGAGCGACCTCGACATGCACGAGGACGACCCGCTCGATGAACCTCAATTCGCCGATTGGGTGAAGCAAGCAGCCAGCCAATTGCCCGGCTGGCATGCAAGTTACTGGCGGATACCTCGGTCGATGGGACGAACGCACGCAACGCAGTCGCCGTCTGCGCATTCTCGCCGCGTTTGAACTTGTCATGGACGCTTGCTTCTGCGGCGGCGAGCGAAGGGTTCCTCAGCCCAAGAATTGCGTTTACAATGATGAGGGGAATATCGGAGGTTCCAAGTGCCGGACATCCCACACTCGTCGAACATGTGACCTGATCGGATCGAAGGTGCAACGCATGTCGAAGGCTGATCCGTTTTTTTCGGCTGGATTGGGCAAATAGAAGGAGCGGTCGTGAACTGGACCTATTACGTGAAACAGCCCCAACACTGGGTGAGTTCCCCGCCAGGGTACTTCATCGTCCAAGAGGAGGGCGGTGACGGCCGCAGCAAGTACGTAGTCTACAAAGGTCAGTTCGAGAATTGGCCACGTGACGTTGTGGGAGAGACCCGCTTGGAGAGAATTGGCGAGTTCGCGACCTTGAGAGATGCGAAGAGAGACGCACATTTCCAGCCTTCAAAGTGAGGCGGCCTTCATACGACCCGGTGAGAATCCAAGTGGTCGTCGAGATCTTCGATAAACAGTCGTATGTCGCGTATCCTGGCCCTTGCTTGGCCATGAGTGAGGTCTTGAATAGCGTTTCTTGGGCGTCCGCAATTGTGGATCCAATCATGACGAATCTGAATTGTGCTTCCAAGCCGCGACTTGACCGCCGACGCAATTTGTTTCTTGGCTTGGACGAGGTCGTCCCCAGCTAAGGCAGCTAGGTCCGCCACCACGTGCCTCGTCAGCCTCGCGAGATTATGCGCTGCGAGCACCGGGACGAAATCGAGCCATAGCTTTTGGTTGTTCGGTAGAATCCCGTTAAAGCAATCCTCAAGCCGAGAGAGCGACAACATGTTGTCTCTTTCCATCACCTTCCTGGCCGCCATGCGGACACGCCATAGAGGACGGTGCTGTCGCGTGGACTTGAGAATCTCCCCCGCAGGCAGCAGCTCGTTTGGAATAGGCTGATGGCAAAGCACCTATCCATTGTCCTTGGGTGTATGCCCGAAGCACCGCCGTGAGACAATCCACATACGCGTTGCACAGGTACGCATCCAGAGCGCCCACGGCCAAAGCCACGGAGGACAAGCGAAGGTCCTTGTAGAGGCGTTCCGGCTCCCCGGCCTGTTGCATCGCCCGTGAGCGGGCAAGTATGTTTTCAGCTCGGGTGATGTCGGCGTTGAAGTGCGTCCGAAATGTTGTGGGCACGGCTCACGTCGCCTCGCGCAAGCATCGACTAGTTCGGTACGGAGTACTCTTGACGCTAGTGTAATGGCCACTGAAGGCGGCGGAAGGGCGAGACGCTCGCTCGCGTCCGAAGGCTCATCAACCAAGCAAAGCGGCCCGCCGCGCCGGTCGTAACTCTACCCAAGGAATACCAGCCATGAAGCCTCTAACGCTGCGCGCCGCTTCGGTCCTCTGCCTGATTGGGCTGCTGGTGAACGAATCGCCGGCGAACGAGCCCGGCAAGCAGGGAACCTGGGAAAAACTTGCCGACCCACCCAAGGATGTGGCGGGGAGAGAGTCCTGTCCTGGCATGGACGGGGCCTGGGTCTACGTGCCGCAGTGGCGAGGCTTCCTCCTGTACGGCGGCTGCTCGCCGACCTATTCCAACGAAGGCTGGTTCTTCGATCCGGACACGAAGGAGTGGACCATTCTCTGGGCGCACGATGCGCTCTCCTACGACCGGGCGAAGAAGCAATGGCAGGCGCTGATGCCGCGCGACATCGTCTGGTCGCTGGACCGTCCCGGTCCAGCCCGCGGGCAGGGAGCGATTGCCGACGGCAAGACCGTGTACCTTTTCGGCGGCCATCCCACCCTTGATTGGCAGGGCAACGGCCGGCATCAGCGCGCTGACTTCCTGGGTGCCACCAAGCTCGGAACGTGGACGCTGTCTCCGGCGACGGGCCGGTTTCGAGCATCTGGGCGATGAAGGGCCGGCGGGCGCCACGCGGGCGGTTTACGATTCGGCGAACCACTTGATCGTCACCGCGCCGGAAGGGCCCTGGGCCGCGGCCAAGAAGAACCCGATCCATGTCTTCAGCCCGGCGACCGGAAAGTGGGAATCTCGTCCCCTGACCGACGGGCCGCCGCAGGCACGCTACGTCGGCTGGGCCTACGATGCCAAAGCCAAGAAGTGCGTCTACTTCGCGGAGCACGGTGAGACCTGGACGTACGATGCCGGCCGGAACGAATGGAAGAACATGAAGCCGGCCCAGGCCCCGCCCCCCCGACGTCACGCCGGCATGGCCTATGACGCGGCGGCCGGCCTCATCGTCCTTCACGGCGGCGTGACTTATCCCGACAAGAAGGATGCCCCGCACTCCTTTGATCTCTATCGCAAGGCCATTGCCTTCGATGATACCTGGGTCTATGACGCTGCCAGGAACGAGTGGCGCGAGCTGCGACCGGCGACTTCACCGCCCAAGATCCATTCGCGCCCGCGACCTGCTGGCCTACGACCCCGACCGCAAAATGCTGGTGCTTTACGACGTGGCGATCGGCGTCTGGGCTTATCGCGGTGAAGCGGCGGGCGCGGTGCCCGCGGCGAAACCGCGTTCCGTACCGCTTCCTCCCTTGACCGCCAGGGAGCCGCCCGGACCCTATGTCCGCGATGCCCGGGTGCAAGCCTGGCAGGAGAGAATCAAAAGCCTCGCCGACGACTCCTGGGTGGACTCCGGCGTCCAGGTGCCGACCCTGGGCTGTCAAGGGATCACCTACGACTCGAAGAATCGCTGCATCCCCCAGCTCGGCGGCTGCGGCGGCGCCGTCTTCAGCACACCGGACGATTACGGCTACCACAACCAGCTCTGGGTCTTCGACATGGAGGTCGGCAAGTTCTACCTGCGCCGGCCGCACCATAACTCTCGTCCGCACGGCGAGGGGATCGGCGACCTGCGGGCCGCCGCCGGTTGCACGCGCGGCTTCTGTTTTGACACCCGCCGCCAGGTGATCTGGGCCCAGGCGGGCATGAATTACGGTTGGAGGGGCGGCGTGACCATCCGGTCCTACGACGTGGCCAGGGATACGTTTGGGCAAGGGCGGTCCCGATCCGGGCACGCCCATCGGCCAGTGCGATCAGCTCGTCTACGATGCCAAGCACGACGTCGTGGTATACGCCGACACCTGGAATGCCAGGAAGACCTTCCTGTACGATCCCAAGACCAACAAGTGGAGCGATGGCGGGCCATGTCCCAAGTTCGACAAGCCCGGGGGAAATTTGCAGGTCTACATCAATCGGGTCTACGATCCCGAGGTTGGCGTCATCATGATCCTGCCGAGCGGCGGGGCCATGAAAACGTTCGCCTACGATGTCGCCACCAAGAAATGGCGGGACCTGGATCCCAAAGGCAGCGCGGAGGTGCCCTATTGCACGATCCCCGGCATCGCCTACGACAGCCGGAACCGGGCCGTCATCCTCATCAAGAGCGACCATAACTCCTCGGATGCCCTGAGCGGCCAGGTCCGCATCCTCGACCTGGCGACGAACACCTGGAAGGAAGGCACGCCGCTGCCTGCCAAGTTGTGCCTCAACATGGGATCGGCCGCCTACGACGCCAACCACAACCTCGCTCCTCTGCACCACCGGCTCGGGGGGCAAGCTGTGGTTCTACCGCTACAAGGGCGGATGCCCGGCGGACGCATTCGCCGTGAGCCACTGATCATCATCTTGGTCGCGCTGGTTTTCCCAGGATAGTCCGCTTATTCACAACAGTTGTTAGCCCTCAGAAACGAATTCAATGCTTAGCCAGGTCCGCTTCGTAATGCATCCCGCGGACGAGCGCAACTTCGAGCAATTGCTTGTAAGCGACGAGTCGATCATTGGCGGCCCCCGCTGGAAAACGGAATCGCCCGAAACGTCGAGATCGCTAGCTGACATCGACGACTACTACTGCATCATTTGGTCTACGGGCGACATCGAGAAGCTAAGTGCAGAGTACATCCCTTCGTGCGACGACTGGTATTGCAGGTCGGAGTATGCCACGATCCAGTTTCTTCGCTCTGAAATAGACGAATTGGTGATTACCGAAGGGCGCATCGCGGTTTCTACGATCCAGACCCTCGAGTTTCCGGCCAGCAGCTCCAAGAGCCTGGAAAAGCGATACGAAAAGTTACGCAACTATATCAAGAGGATTTTTTCGAATTCGATAATCCAGTGGCGCAACCCGACGATTCCATACGCGCCCGCCGGCCCAAATCGCTCCGCTAACCCAAGTAAGCCCGATCCGCAGGTGTGGGTTGGTCCGCATGCATTGCGTTGGCTGCAAGAACGCTCAGATCGTAGAATAAAACAGTTCCGCCATTCAACTGTCGAAGCCCTCCTTGTCCCCGATGCGGGCGGCCGGTGAACTCGGACGCTCGGGGCAATCCCTTGCCAGTCGAATGGCGGACCGGTTGCCTTTGCCGACGTGATTCCTTCGAGGGAGTGCTGCGAACATGTTGACAAGCAAATCCAAGATGGGAACCGGCGTGGTCGTGATACTCGCCGCGCTGGGCGCGACCCGCGCTGCCGACGAAGTCCCCAGCACAGGCAAAGAAAAGCCTGAACAGTCCTGGGCAAGCAAGGTACTGACGGAGAGATTTCCGCAGACCCACAAGCTGATCAAGCCGCAACCGGGTGAATCGCGCTGGCGGGAGGTCCCCTGGCTGACCAGCCTCTGGGAAGCGCGGCAGAAGGCGGCCGCTGCGGGGAAACCCATGGTTGTTTTCACCGGCAGCGGCGGCGCACCGCTCTGCCAGACCTGAGGCGCGGCACGCGCGGGCCGTGCGCCCGCTAACTGGACGGATGCGGTGATCCGGACTCTGACAGAGGATTTTATCGCGGTCGCCGTGGATGCGGATGCTCTGCACGAACAAAAAGACGCCGAGGGAGAATTCGCCCGCGCTTCGGGCATGTATTTGGGCGGCAGCGCCTGCGGGACGTCCTACATAACGGCAACCGGCAAGGTGCTGCACAAGGATAGTGGCGGGCCGCACATGGGTGTAATCGAAAAGGTATTGCAGGCCTGGAACAAGCTGCCGGCCAGCGAACGCGCGCCGGGCGCGATCAAGATCGGGGAGAAAGGGCCGAAAGACGAGAAGCATGTCGCGGCCGAGCCGCCGCCGGGCGGCCTCATCCTCAAGCTGCATGGCCGCTACCTGGCGCGCGCCGAGTCTGGCGAGCTGCGCATGACCACGCTGCTCAAGGACTTTCCCGAAAAGAACCTGCAAGCCGCCGCCAAGGCTCATCCGGGACACCTCGACTTCTATTGCGAAGCGAACCCCGACTTCATGTGGCTGACCGAGGCCGAGTGGAAGTCGCTCGTCCCGGTTGATGCCAAGAAGGGAGACCAGCGTCCCTTGCCTGCCTTCTTCATGGAACGCATGTGCCGCTACCATTTGCTGCCCACCACCATGCACTCGCGCATTGGCTATTTGTGGGAGTACATCGGGCCCAAAGAGAAGAGAGGCATCCGCGCCAAGAAAGTGACACTGACGGTCTCGGACGTCGCGCCCACACGCATTCGCCTGGTGCTCGAAGGATTCGTCCACCTGGGACACGCCTTCGACCCGGTCGCCACGGCTCAAGTGCCGCCAAAGAAACTGGAATGCCTGGGCTACGAGGCCAACATCCGCGGTGTCCTGGATTACGACCCCAACAAGCGGGCCTTCACCCGCTTTGACATCGTGGTCCTGGGCGATTTGTACGGCGATACCGATGGGAACAACTGGCTTGGCCGGCCGGGCCGAAACCCCGTGGGATTCGCTTTCGAGCTGTGCAGTGGTGCCGAACCCACGGATCGGCTACCGCCGCGAGGCTATCTGACGAGGAAGGACCTCGAGGAATATCTGGGCAGAGGCAAGTAGCTCAGGCAGCTCGCGCTGAAGGCATGGGGCCGCTCGGCAGCCAGGTCGATCATGCGGCGCCAACTCCGATTTCATGTGGCTGATCTTCGGTGGTCTCTGGGAATCGCACGTAGGTCCGTATACAACCGGTGTTCGAGCGAAGAATCCGAGATCAGCTTCGGAAGCGGCACGTCCAGCCCGCCCTAGCTGAAGCACCGAGGGAGACAACGGGATGAGTCGAAAGTGCACCCTCCACGCAGCCGTCCATTGTCTGCTCGCATTCTTGATTGCCGGCCAGGCATCCCCTGCCGAACCGGCCGCGCTCGACGCCGCCTTTGACCTGGTCGAGACGGCCGTCGCCAAGGGGGAGATTCCCGGGGCGATCGCGCTGGTGTCAAAGGACGGCAAAATCGTCCGTGAAGAGGCCTATGGCCTGGCCGACGTGGAACAAAAGATCCCCTTCACGCCGCGCACGATCTGTTGGGTCGCCTCCATCACGAAGCCCGTGACGGTCGCGGCCGCGATGAAGCTCGTCGAGGAGGGCCGGCTGGGGCTCGACGACCCGGTCGAAAAATATCTCCCCGAGTTTGCCGAGCTGAAGGACAAAGAGGGACGGCGGCACTCGATTACGATTCGCCAATTGATGTGCCACACCTCGGGCCTGCAAGCGAACCCGCCTCTACGGCCGAGTTTCTTCTTCGAGCAGGAGTTCCTGGGCCGAAAGATCGAGGACGTGGCCACCGCCCTCGCGAAGACGCAGCTCCAGTTCCCGCCTGGCAGCAAGGCCCAATACTCCAATGCGGCCCCCTACGTCCTCGCGCGAATCATCGAGGTGCGCTCCGGCAAACCCTTTCACGAACACGTGCAGCAGACGATCCTCGGCCCGGCCGGGATGCGCGACTCGTACTTCATCATTCCCGCGGCCGAGGCGAAGCGAACGGCGATCGTCTATCGCGACACGAAGGAGGAGCGGGTCGTTTTCTTCCGGTTCAATCCCGACTGGAAGGTGACGATGACTCTGCCCGACGGCGGGCTCTTTTCTTCGCCGCGAGAAATCGCCCGGTTCCTGCAAGTGTTTCTGGACGACGACGGGCGCGTGCTGGCGAAGTCGTCCGTGAAGGCGATGCGCGAGCGGCAAACGGCGGGCTGGGGACTGGGCTGGGCGCTCGAGGAGAACGGCTCCTTTCATCACAGCGGCTCCAGTGGCGTATCGGCCTGGGCCGACCCGAAAACGGGCGTCGTCGGCGTCCTCTTCTGCCAACTGCAGAATCCGGGCAAAGTCGATCCGTTGCAAGCCCGCTTTCGCACGTTGGTGCGCGCGGCGCATGCGGCGCCTTGAACGGTCGTCGGATCGAGTGACACGCGTGCCGGACCGCAGCGTTCCCAACGTGCATTGAGCCGGTCTATCCATCGTTGGTTTTGCTCCCGACAAGAGTAGTAACCGATGGCCGGGGAACGTTAGGGAAATTGCAAGATCCATTGCAAAGTTTCTTGGAGACAGCCGCCGCCGTCGTGGCCAGCCTAGTAGCGGCGGAAGGTGCGACCGCGCTCCTGAGGCGCTGGGTGTCAACGGCACTGGGTGAAGCGCAGGACGCCCAGGGACATGATCGCTTCGGTCCGACACACCGCCGTCAGTGTGAGCGAGCGAATCCGCGTGAACGTTGTGCCAGTGACTGTGCCTGTGCGCTTACAATCAGCGCACTCGCATTACCGAATGGCGAGGCGAATGCCCTGGCCGACAAGATCGGCCACGACTGGAAGAACCGCGAGGAGTACGACAATGACGACGGCTCGGTCGCCGATTGGTAGCCGGCCATGAGTAAATGTGACTGTCGCCCAAGAGGATCGCCGGAGGACGTCCATCATGAAGATCTGCGTGATCGGCGCAGGAGCCATGGGTAGCGCGTACGGCGGCTTGCTTGCGCGCGCCGGACACGACGTGACGCTCGTCGACACGTGGGCAGAGCACATCACCGCCATCCGTTCGTCGGGCCTTCGCCTCGCGGGCGTCCCGGGCGACCTCACCATCAAGCTTAACGCGCAGCGCGAGGTGCCCAGCGGATTGAATGCTGAGCTCGCGATGATCTGGACCGACTCGAACCACACCCGCGATGCGGCCCAGTCCGCGCGCGCGGCGCTGGCAGCCGAGGGCTACGCCATCACGATGCAGAACGGCGTGGGCAACGTCGAGGCGCTCGTCGAGGTGCTGGGCGAAAGGCGTGTGGCAGGCGGCTCGAGCATGGCAAGCGCCGCGATCCGCGGCCCCGGCCATGCGGCGTAACCCATAGGGGAGAGACTACGATCGGTGAGCTGGCTGGCGACGTCACCCCGCGCATCGAGCGGCTGCGTGCGGCGCTGGCCGGCGCCGGCTTCGACGTCCGCGTGCACGCCGACATCTTGTCGGTGATCTGGACCAAGTTCGCCCTCAACTGCTCGATCAACGCGCTGTCGGCGGCCACGGGGCTGCGGGCCGGCGAGTTCGCGCGCCTCCCCGCCACGGACCGCCTTCAGGACCTCCTCCTCGACGAGATCCTTGCGGTGACGGCAGCCAAGGGAATCACACTCACCGATCCGCAGTTTCGGGCTTCGGTCAAGGCGCAGTGCTGGAAAAAGTACAACCGGCCCTCGATGATGCAGCACCTCGAATCCGGCCGGCGCACCGAGATCGACGCGCTCAACGCACGCCTGGTCGAGGAGGGCCGCCGGCTCGGCATTCCAACCCCCTACAACGACGCGCTCGTCTGCCTGCTGAAGGGCATCGAGCACAAGCAGCACGTGATCGGAATCCGCAGCGAGGCCGACTACGCCAGGCTGGAAGCCGAGGCGGCTCGCGAGCCGAGGCCGCCTGCCGCAGCCGGCGATCCGTCACAGGTTTCGGCTAGTCCAAAAGAAGGGACGTGACTCGCTGTGTAACGCGATTCCGTTATATCCCTAGCGAGGCCAACGTGCGCGCCGGCTCAACAGAAACCAGAAAGCTCGTGAACGGACCATTCATCCGGTATATTGGATCGTTCGAATCGGGCAATCGCGCCGTTCGGGCTGGTAGTGAGAACGGCCATTGCCGCAGGACCATGCCATGAGTTTCCGATCTCCAGGCTCCGTGCTGCTCATCTCTTGCTACGAGCTGGGGCACCAGCCCCTGGGCGTCGCTCTGCCGCTGGGGTTCTTGGAACGCGCCGGTTTTGCGCCTGACGCGACGGATGTGGCCGTCGAGCGCCTCGACGCCGACAAGGTTCGCCGCGCACGGCTCGTGGGCATTTGCGTGCCCATGCATACGGCGCTACGCCTGGGCGTGCGTGTGGCCGAGCGCGTCCGCGAGATCAATCCTGCTTGTCACATTTGCTTTTACGGCCTGTACGCAGCCCTGAACGCGGACTATCTGCTGAAGCACGGGGCCGACTCGTGCATTGGCGGAGAGTACGAGGCGCCGCTGTTGGCGCTGGCCGAGGCGCTGGACAAGCACTTGGCCGAGCACGTGGCCGAGCACGTGGCCGAGAACGTGGCCGAGCCCTTGAACGGTGGTCATTCCCTGGACATCGCCGGCGTCATTCGGCCCGGCCGCCCGGCCCTGCCTTATCTCCAGCGGCTGGACTTTGCCGCGCCCTCCCGCCGCGCGCTGCCCCCCTTGGAGAAATACGCGCAGCTCGAACACCAAGGGCAGCGCCGCACGGCTGGCCACGTAGAAGCCAGCCGCGGCTGTTTGCACCTGTGCACGCATTGCCCGATCCCTCCGGTGTACGAGGGGCGGTTCTTCATCCTTCCGCCGGAGGTGGTGCTGGAAGATATTCGTGCCCAGGTGAGGGCCGGCGCTACGCACATCACGTTCGGCGACCCGGACTTCCTCAACGGGCCGAAACACTCGCTGCGTGTGGTCCGCGCGATGCACGAGGAGTTCCCCCACCTGACCTTTGACTTCACTGCCAAGGTGGAGCACCTGCTCAAGCGGGGGGAGGCCCTGCCCGAGTTTGCCGAGAAAGGTTGCCTGTTCATCATCACGGCCGTGGAGTCGCTGAGCGATCGGGTGCTGTCGATCCTCGACAAGAACCATACGCGGGCCGACGTCGAAGCCGCGCTCGGCCTCTGCCGGGAGGCCGGCATCGCGCTGCGGCCCACCTGGGTGGCCTTCACGCCGTGGACGACGTTGGACGACTATTTGGAGGTGCTGCACTTCGTCGAGGCCAACGGCCTGATCGACCACGTGGATGTGGTGCAGTACGCGATCCGGCTGCTCATTCCGCCCGGCTCCTGGCTGGAAGAGCACCCCGAGGCGAAACCGTATCTAGGCCCGCTGGACGAAGCCGCCTTCACGTATCGCTGGAAGCACCCCGATCCGCGCATGGACCAGCTTCACAAGGACGTTTCGCGGCTCGTCGAACAAGATGCCCGATCTGAGGCCGATCCGGGCGACACCTTTTATCGGATACTGGACCTGGCGCACGGGCGGGAACCTGCGAGCCATCGTTCGCTGCCCCCTGATCGCGCGCGAGTCCCCCGATTGACCGAAACCTGGTTTTGCTGAGCGGAGCCGACGGAGGGTCAGTTGGACCCCATCAGCAAGGCCGTAGGTGGCGGAACCACTAGCCTGTGCGTGAGTAGGTGAGCCGGGCGAATGACGAAGCCCGAATGACGAATCAATGACGAAATCCAAGGCCGAACAGACAGGCCCCGGCTGCGATTGGGCATTCGTCATTCGAGCTTCGTCATTCGACATTGCACCACCACTCACCACTCACCATTCACCACTCACCCGCCCATGCCTGCCGCGACGCGTCTCGCTCACCTGCTGGGACTTCGCGCCCAACCCGTGGCCCTGAAATTCCAGGATTCCGCGCCGCGAGACATTCCTCACGTCGAGAGTGTCGCCCCCTCGGGCTGCACCTATTGGAAGTATGCCGCTGAGGGCCGCACGTTCTACACGGAAGCGGCGGATCATTATGGTTGCCCCGTCGGCGCCTATACGCACGGCGCCCGTTTACCGCCCGAAAAAGCGCAGGAGCTTCAGCAGTTGATTGGGACGATGGTGGAGGTGTCGTACCTCGACCCCGACGAAGTGCCCAACCTACCGCACCGCGGCGGGCCCTTGGGGCTTGTCGTCTACGCGCCTCTGGCGGATGCCACGTTCGAGCCAGACGTGGTGCTCGTTTCCGGAAATGCCAGGCAAATGATGCTGCTGGCCGAAGCCGCCCGCGCGGCAGGAGCAGACTGCGACACCACGATGGTCGGACGGCCCACCTGCGCCGCTATCCCCGAGGTCATGAAGTCGGGGCGCACGGCAAGCAACCTGGGCTGCATCGGCAATCGCGTCTACACCGGGCTGCCGGACGATGAGCTGTACTTTGCCATCGCGGGCCCGCAACTGAACCGCGTGCTGGAGAAACTGGAGACGATCGTCCACGCCAACTGCGAGTTAGAAAAATTCCACTTGGCGAGACGTGCACAGACGTAGGCCGACTCAGGACCATTATTTCAGGGACAACGTATCAGGGACAAACGTATCAGGGACAAACGTATCAGGGACAAGGTATGCCCAGGTCAATCAAGTGCTCGCTGGTCGTTCTTGGCCTGTCGCTGGTTGCGGCGCCCGCCGCGCGTGCCCAGGTCGTCAGTGGCGTCATGACGGTCACGGGTGCCGAGATGCACTGATGAGCGGGGGTGGCTCGCGAAGCCACCGCACGTCTGTATGACGTGACCAAAGAGTCCGTAGTGTTCACGAAGCTCGACCAATCCAAGAGGTACGATCTGGGGACCATCACCTTCAAGGCCAAGCAGGGCAAGCTGCTCGACCTGGACAAGCTCCACGAGAGCGTGTGGGCGACCCGACTTTCGGGCGGCACCAGCAGCGGGCTGGTCAAACTCGAAGTCACGGCCGTCGGCCAGGCCGTCGTCAAAGACAAGACAACAATCCTCAACGTCACGGGCTCGGACGAGCATTTCCTCCTGGCAGAAGACGCGGAGGAAAAGCCCGCCACCGGGCAGAAGACCGCTTTTCAAAGAATGCAAGATTCCCTGGCGCGTGGTGAAGCGGTCGTGAGTGTCACGGGGCGCGTGGATGGTTGGCGCGGCCGCTGGCCGGAGATGCTGCGCAAGCTGCCATCCAAGCCGCGCAAGATCCTCGTATCGAGTTTCGAGACCGCGAAGGCGCAATCGATCGCGAAGCCAAAGTAGTATTGGCGAAAGCTGAATGAAGACCCAGAACAAAAACACGAGCTTGCTGGGCGCCCTGACGGGCGTGGTGGCGACCGTGCCCAACTGAACCGCGGCAGCCGTTCTATCCCTGCTCGGGTTAGCGGGGGGAACAGCCGCCAGTGTGGCGGGATGGTTGTCGCCCGTGCTGATCGTGCTGTCGGCGGCCCTGTTGGGGCGGGCCCATTACGTGCTGTACGTGGTGAAACGCGGCACGCGCACCACCGAGGTGATCACGTGGCTGGCGACGCTGCTGGTCGTGGGTTTCTGGAGCTGGAAGCTGGTATGCGCGATTCATTGATCATCGATGCCCTGAAACGGGTTGCCGAACGGTACGGCACGCCCACGTACGCGTTCGACCAGCGCCGGCTGCGAGCCCAGGCTGAAAAACTGCGCGGGCATCTGCCCCGCGACGTCGAAATCCTGTATTCGTTGAAGGCCAACGCGTCGCTGGGCATCTGCGACGTGCTGCAAACGTGCGGGCTGGGCGCCGACGTGGCCTCGGCCGGCGAACTGGCGATCGCCGTGGAAGCCGGTTTTTCACCAGGGCGAATCTTTGTCGCCGGACCGTACAAGTCGCCCGAAACGATCGCGCAATTGCGATCCTTGCCCGAGGCGGTCGTGTCGCTGGACTCGGCAAGCGAGCTGGAGACGATTGCCCACGCTGCGCTGCCCAACTGCCTCGTGCTGCGACTGCGGCCGGACTTCTGTTCCCATGCGGTATGCTCGGCGGGAAGCGATTCGCGGTTCGGCGTCAGTTTCGAGGAACTGTCAAGCTGTCTGGCGGCGGCGCGTCGGCATGGCCTGCGGATCGCCGGATTTCATGTGTTCGCCGGCTCCCAGGTGCTTCAGGCCCAGCAGGTGATCGCGCACCTCCGTGGGGCGATGGACCTGTCGCTCCGTGCGGCCGACGCGCTGGGCATCGCCCCCGAGCTCTTGAATCTCGGCGGCGGGTTTGGCATTCCCTACGGTCCCGGCCAGGAAGAATTGGACCTTGCTCCCATTGCCGATGAGCTGGCGATCCTCGCGGAGCGCGCTGCGCCGGCTCGTATCGTGCTGGAGCTCGGCCGATATCTGGTGGCCCAGGCCGGTTGGTACTTGACTAAGGTCGTTGGCCATCAGCGTCATCGCGGCCGAGAGGCAGTGGTAGTGGACGGTGGCACGCACCAGCGGGCCGACATGTGCGGCCTGGGCCTGCGCAACGAGGCGAACCCGCCGCTGGTGCTGCACGCGGCCGCGGCCGAAGCTCAGCCTTCAGGCGTGGGCGGCACGCTGGCGCGTGAACTCCAACGGCGGCCGACCGACGTCTTGGGCTGCCTCAGCTTGCCGGCCGACGTGCTTGCGGAGGCCGCCGCGCTGCCGGAGCTGTCGCCAGGCGACGTTCTGGCGTTCGGCAATGCGGGGGCCTATGGCGCGTGGTCCTCGCCCGCCATGTTTCACGCCTATCCGCTGCCGGCGGAAGTGGCCTTCGACGGCGCGAGCCTTCAGCTCATGCGGCCACGCCAGCCGGCCCAAAGCGTTTTGGACAACCAGCACCATGTCGGCGATCAAGACCATGTTGCCGATCAACACCATGTCGCGGACCAGCATGAAGTCGCGGACCAAGGCGTGCCCCGGGAAGCGGCGACAGTCGGCCGTTCTCAAGGATTTGCCATAGAATGACAGTAGTTCGGACAATGAAGTGTGCCGCAAATGTCAACGCTGAAAGCGTTGAACTCCATAGCCCAGGGTCGCCGCGCCAGCGGCGCACCCTGGGTAATGAGCCGCGACCACCACACCACGACCCTGAAAGGGTCGCACGGGCGCTGCTCATGCGACCCTGGGCTTTGGAATTCAACCCTTTCAGGGTTGTGACGTCGCCCTGGGGGCGGCGCGGCGTTGTCCGCGACGGTCGCGTTGGGTTTCGTGCTGATGATTCAACCACTCGCAGCGTTGGCGCAGGACGCGAAAAAAGCCGACAACGCCGGCAACGTCAAGGTGATGACGAACTCGCTAGGCATGAAGCTGGCCCTGATCCCCGCCGGCAAGTTCCAGATGGGCTCGCCTCGCAGCGAGGCCGACCGCGAATCGCAAGAAGCCCAGCACAACATCGCGATCACGAAGCCGTTTTACCTGGGCGTCTACGAGGTGACCCAGCGCGAGTGGCAAGCCGTGCAGGGAACGAAACAGCGGGCCACGTTCGACAGCGAGCGCGGCGGCAGCCTCGATCATCCCATGGACGGCGCCACCTGGCCGCAGGCCGCGGAGTTCTGCGACAAACTCTCCGCGCTGCCGAGAGAGAAGGCCGCTGGCCGCAAATACCGGCTGCCGACCGAGGCGGAGTGGGAATATGCCTGTCGCGCGGGCACCACGACGGCCTTCCACTTCGGCGATTCGCTGGCGTCGCAGCAGGCGAACTTCAACGGCGATTATCCCGCCGGCAGCGCAAAGAATATCGCGAAGAAGGGGCCTTACTTGCGAAAGACGGCGCCGGTCGGCTCCTTCAAGCCCAACGCTTTCGGCCTCTACGACATGCACGGCAATGTGGCGGAGTGGTGTGGCGACTGGTATGACGAAGACTATTACGGCAAAAGTCCGGAGGAAGACCCGGCCGGGCCGCCGCGCGGCGTGGCGGCCGACGATTTCGGCAGCTTCTACCGAGTGGTGCGCGGCGGGAGCTGGCTGGACGACGGGGCAGCCTGCCGGTCGGCATGCCGGTTCCGGGCGATGACGACCAACAATTATCGAATCATCGGCTTTCGCGTCGTCTGCGAGGCGGCCGACACGAAGAAATAGCTTCTGCTGGGTGAATTTCGTGATACCGCGGACGTGCAGGATGACGCGAAAGATGACGCGACGGTGTTGTCTGGTGAGCCTGGCGGTGCTATGCGTCGCGGGCTGCGGCACCTCGAAGCCCTCGCCGAGCCCACCGCACGGCCAGCAAGTCACGCTCTACGTCAAGGAAATGAGCGCCCTCGGCTCAAGCTGATGTGAAGCGACTGACCCAACCGGGTCAAGCAGGCCCTGGCAGGGCTTGACGGCGTTGTATCGGTCGAAGACCAATGGGACCGCGATCCCGACTCGGAAGAGCCGGACGATCTATTGCACGTCAGGTACGACCCGGCCAAGGTCACGATCCCCACGATGTTGCAGCGTGTTGGAGCGGAGGAGTTCGAAGCCGAAGTTCACAGCCAGTGAGTACGTCGTCTTTCGCTCCGCGAAAGAACGTCCTTTCGCGGAGCGAAAGGCGACTGAGGGCAGCGGCACCGCACTGAAGAGGAGCCGATCGATGTCAAATAGCACGAAGTGTTCGGGCCCCAAGACCTCTCGCGCCGCTTCCGGCCGCCGGGATCGCCTTGCCACGCTGGGCACGATCGTCTCGGCCCTTCTGGCTTCGAGCTGCTGCTGGGGGCCGGCCTTGCTCCTGGGATTGGGCTTGCTGGGTGTCTCGACGGGCCCCTTCGCCCGTATGCTGAGGGTGGGTTTAGAGAGCTACCGGCCAGCGTTCATCGCCGTCACGTTCGGCTGCCTGGGCTTGGCGTTCTACCTCACCTACCGCCCGCGCCGCCCGGCCGTTGCGGGCAGTGCCGAGGACTGTTGACAGAAGACGGCCAAAAGCGGCGGTCGCCGCTGGAGCATGATGACGGTCAACAAGGTCATGCTGTGGGTCGTGACCGTCATGGCGATCGGGTTCCTGTTCTTCCCGCAGCAAGTGATGGGCGTGCTGCTGCCTGGGGGCGAGGAAGAAATCACCGCCGACATGGCCACGTCGGTCCTGCACGTCGAAGGCATGACGTGACCGACCTGCGTGCCCGGCGCCACCAAGGCGATCCGGGAAGCAGCACCGGGAGTGCTGGCGATCAAGGTCGATATCGACCAGAAGCGGGTCACGTTGGCCACGGCCAAGGACGATCCGCTGCCGCGCGAGGAAATCATCGAGGCCCTGAAAACCCACGGCTATAGCGGCCAATGGGCGGAAGAATAACGTGCAACCTTGGGAGTGCGGCGACTCGTCGCCGCTTTGAGATTCTGGCATGGCCGTGACACGAACACGCGGCCATGTCAGCGTCCAAAAAGATCCGAAAGCGGCGATGAATCGCCGCACTCCATAGCGCGATTTGCCCGTCGCGGGCTTTCTTTGCGCCTCGGCAACCAGCTCGTCGATCCACTTGTCGAGCGTCTCGTCGGGGGTGGAACGGTCGGCCTTGTGGCGAATGACGCCCCTGGCGTCGAGCACGTAGAAGAACGACCAGTCCTTGATGTTCCACGTCTCGGCGATCGGGCCGCCCATGCCGCCGCCGTCCCACCAGCTCCGCCAGGTGAGCCCTTCTTTCACGATGGTCTTCTTGAGCTCCTCGCGATCGCCGTCGCTGTTGACCCCCAGCAGCACGAAGGGCTTTCCGGCCAGGCGTTTCACGAGCGACCGCTCGTAGGGGTAGCGTTCCCGGCAAGACCCTCACCAGTCGCCCCAGAAATCCAGCAGCACCACTTTGCCCCGGTAGTCGGACAGTTTGAACTTCACACCGTCGATATCCTCGCCTGCGATGTCGGCGGCGACGCGGCCGATGGACAAGTGGCGGATGATGAACAGCTCGCGCTTGGCCGGCTCCACCAACGTGCGTCCGGCGATCTTCACGTCGGCGTATGACTTGAGGATCGTCTCGTATAGTCTTTCGCGCTGCGTGTCGACCTGGGCCGGATTGAGCGAGGCAACGTGTTTGGTCAATTCCTCGCCGAGGAACTTCTCGATGCGTTTTCTGTCCGCCGGCTTCTCTCTCAGGTCCGTGGCGTAGGACGCCTGTAGCTTCAGCAGCCCAGCCAGGCTGAAGCATGCCTGGGCTTGCACCTCGCGGTTCGGGCTGCGCTCCCGGTAGCGTGCGCAGCAGCCGCTCCGCCGCGAGCGACTCCGACTGGCCCAGCCGCTTGCAGAGTTCGCCCAGCTTCCCGCTGGCGAGATGGTCTTTGAGCAGCGCGTCCACGGCGCGCTGGGCGGCCGGGCCGGCCGAGTCGTTCGTCAGCACCCAGGTCAGGGCATCGATGGCCGCACCGTCGCGCGGATACTTCTTGGCCAGCTCGAGGAACTTTTCGGCGAATTCCCGCGGGCGGCGCACCTCGCGGTATTCCTCCACGAGCGCCTGGTACTGCTGGGCCGCTGGCGAGCCTGGCTTGGCACTGTCATCAGCCCAGAGCGTTGGCGCCAACGTCACGAGAACCAGGCTCGCCGTGATGATCTGCCGCATCGCAGGTCCTCGACTAACGATTGTCGCCTTTCGCTCCGCGAAAGGATGAGCTTTCGCAGAGAGGTTGTGATTTCTTGTGGCCGAAGTCGCCAGACTTCGCGTGACAAAGCCTGAATTCTGGCGAATTCGGCTACGGCGTTCTTTCGCAGAGCGAAAGGCGACATTCAAGGATCGAGCCGGATGAACGGATCGGAGTATCTGGCATCGGACACGAAGGCCGTATCCGTCAGGGTCTTCAGAAAGGCCACGAGCGCCGCCTTCTGCTCCTTGGTCAGCCTGAGGCCGGTCACGCCGTCGCGCTCGTTTTCTTGCGGCAGCGCCAGCTCCAGGTTGGGATGAGCGTGGACGCCGTCGCTGTAATGCTCGACCACCTCCTCCAGAGTCTTGAACCGGCCGTCGTGCATGTAGGGCGCCGTCAGGGCGATGTTGCGCAGCGACGAAGCCTTGAACTTGCCATCATTGCTGGGGGTAAAGGGATCGTTCGACTTGGGCCGCACCCGGCCGAGGCCCTGGTCCTTGTACTGGCGATCCAGTCCGTTGTTGGCGGCGCCGGACATGCCGAAAGTGGGCGGCACGTGGCACATGGCGCAGGCGAATTCCGCGGTGCCGTGGGCACCCTCCATGAACAGCGATTTCCCCAGGTTCTCCTGGGGAGTGAAATCGGCGAAGTCGCCCGTGTGTGAATGGCCGGCATGATCGGAGTGTGAATGGTCGCTCGACTTTGCAGACTTGGAGGCCGCACGGTCGAACGCCGAATCCAGCGAGACGAGCGACCTCAGAAACTGCGCAAGGGCCTTGGCGATCCGCTCGCTCGTCACCTCCGGCGATCCGAACGCGGCCTCAAACAGCGGCGGGTAATAGGGGAGCTTTTGCAGCTTTGCCTCCAGAACCTTGAGCTCCATGCCCATCTCGGAGTGGTCCTGGATCGGGATCAGCGCTTGGGCTTCGAGACTCGCCGCGCGTTCGTCCCAGAAGAAACCCGGCTGCTCCCGCTTCAGGTTGGTGAACCGCAGATTCACCAGGCTCATGGCGTTGCGAGTGGTGCGGCCCCCTTTGAACCCGACACTGAGCGGCCTGGGGTCCGTGAAAGCGGCCTTCTGCCGGTGGCACGAGGCACAACCGACGCTGTCGTTCGCAGAGAGCTGCCGGTCGTAGAACAGCACACGCCCGAGCGTCGCCCCGTGATCGGTGAGGGCATTCTCGGCGGGCGTGTTGTCAAGTTTCGTGAGCTGCGACTTCTCTAGACAGGCGGGGAGTTTCAGGTCCGTGTAGCGCGGCGTTTCGGTCGGCAGCATCGGCACGTCGATCCCGCCAAACGCTGCCCGCAGCGCCCGTTTTTCATGATCATCGAGCTGGCGGTCTTGGTTTCGATCGAAACGGCTCAACAAGCCGTCGCGACGAAATGGCGGCGCGGCGCTCGCGGGCGGGTGCCCACCGCTCACGAGCAGGATCGCCAGCCACGCGCAGGCCAGGAACATCCAACGAATCGGGGCGAAACACATCGGGGCACAACACATCGGGGCGCAACACATCGTGAAGGTGTCTTTCCTCACGAACCGAGCACAACCAGGCGTCGTTAACCAGGCGTCGTTATCCAGGCGTCGTTATCCCACGTCCATTTTGGCTTGATTATACCCGTTCGGCCAGCGTGACGTTATTCCTTCGCGGCCTTGTCCTGCGGCCGCCGTGACAGTTTCCCCTCAAGCTTCCGGACCTTGCCGTCCTTGCCCTTGACCTCCATCTGCCATTCCTGGTGGTCTTTGTCGATGAACCGTGTCCGGTCGCGCGCCGTGCTGCCGGTCTCCGTGTCCGTGGTCTCCCAGGTCATGGTCTGCGTGTCGCCATCCCATTGTCCGGCCCACTCACTGGCACCATTGGTGTCAAAGAACCAGAGGCGGTAAGCCTTCTTCCGCTGGTCGAAGGTCATCATCCACCGTGCCGCCTCCTCCCCCGACTTGCTGGCATTCCGGCCCTGGACGAATCGGTCGTCCAGCACCCAGCTCGCCGTGTAGACGCCCTGGAAGTGTCTGGCCCGCGGCAACAGGTCCGTGGCCTCGCCCGTGGATTCGCCGCTCCACGTCCCCACCCACCGGGCCATCACTTCCCGTTCGGCCGGTCCGAGGGAGCGTCGCTCGGTCTTCTTGTCATTGCCGCCAGCCAGCAGCCCTCCCGCGCTGATCACCGCGGCCATCGCCAGACTCGCGAACACAATTGCTGGTCTCATGACGACCCTCCTCGGGGAACTGGGACAGATACAAGCACCGGCCGGCTACGAGCGGCGCGGCGCCCGAACCTGTTCTTAGAGTATTGTTTACCGGAATGAAGTAGCCGAAAGTTCGCCCGTGACGTCTCCAGTCGGCTTCCAGCCGACTCCCCGTCTGCCACCAGCTTTAGCTGGTGGGCCGGAGAGTGGCACCCGTCGTCGTGTTAGCCGGCTTCCAGCCGGCTTCCCTTTAGGGTTCGAACTCTCATGCAGGGAGTCTTCGTCTAAAAGACCAAAGAAAGCCGGCTTGAAGCCGGCTGGAAGGAAGCCAACATGTTGGTCCACAGTCCACCCGTTGAAACGGGTGGCAGACGGGGAGTCGGCTGGAAGCCGACTGAAAAAGGGCCAGTGTGGATTCCAAGTGCTTGTCCACTTCATTCCGGTAAACAGTACTTCTTAGATTGATCTGCGTAATCGCCGGTAGGTGTAGGGTCGCAGCCTATGGCCGAGGTTTTTGTTTCTTGTCGCCGTACTCGGACTTGAGGAGGTTGGCCGGAAGCGGGGACTCTTCGGAGGCGTCACGCCGGCGGCGAGCATCACGCGATGGAGGGCGGCGACGGTCTCCGGGGACGGCCGGAAGTTGAGGCCCGGCCGGTGGCCTTCGGCGATCACCAGGGGCGTCAAGCCGGCCTTGTTCGGCCGGTTCCAGACGTCGATCTTGGCCCCCTTGTCGGCGAGGAGCTGCACGACCTTGGGGTGGTTGCGGTAGGCGGCGCCGTGCATCGCGGTTTCGCCGTTGCTTGTCCACCGCGTTCACGTCCGCGCCGAGCTTCAGCAGCAGCTCGACCGCCTCCAGCACTTCGGGCTCGCTGCCGGCGGCTTCCTCCGGGGCGCCGACGCCGACGCCGGCCGCGGCCAGCAGCGGCGTGGTGCCGTCGGCGTTCGCGAGCTTGCGGATCGGCGCCCAGCTCGAGGAGCGTCCGCACGAGCGGCACGTCCGACGGTGGAGGCCGCCGCGATGAGCGGCGTCGCGCCGGCCCGGCCGAGGATGCCTCGGCCCGGGCACGCCCTGTTTCTGCGGCAGGTTCACGTTGGCGCCGTGGGCGACCATCTGCTTGACGAACTCGAGGCTGGTGAGCTTGCCCGAGCCGATCGGCGGCGGGTCGCCGTCGTCGCCGTCGCCGCGGTTCGGCTTGCGGACCCAGGAGATCATGTGCAGCGCGCGCGTAGCCGCAGCGCTGGTCGTTCGGGTCGGCGCCGGCCTTCACGAGCGCGATCGCCAGCTCGAAGTGGCCGTTCTCCACGGCCAGGAGCAGCGCGCTGGTCCCGGGCCTGCGGGCCCCGCGGGACGGCCTTCTTGGCCTGGATCGCGTCGTTGACGTCGGCCCCCGCCTTGAGCAGGACGCGGACGACGTCGAGTCGGCCTTCGCGCGCGGCGAAGAGCAAGCGGCGTGAAGCCGGAAGGCAACGGCGTCTTGAAGTCCGCCTTGGCCGCCAGCAGCGCCGACACCACGTCGGCGTGGCCTTCGGCCGCGGCCCACATCAGGGCCGTTTGTCCCTTGCGGTCCTTGGCATTCACGTCGGCCCCGCGGGCGAGCAGCGCCTTCACCGGCCCGGGCTTTCCCGTGCGGGCGGCGGTCATCAAGGCCGTCTCGCCGCCGCGCAGCGTCGTGTTGGGGTCCGCGCCGGCCTTGAGCAGCAGCTCCACGATCTCGGTGTTGCCGTTCGTGCAGGCCAGCGAGAGCGGCGTCACGCCGTAGCGGTTGGCGGCCTTGGCGTTGGCGCCGGCCTTGATCAGGAGCGTCGCCGTCGGCAGGTCGTCGTGATACGCCGCCCAGTGCAGGGCCGTCATGCCGTCCGCCTGGGCGGCGTTGACGTCGGCGCCTTGCTTGAGCAGGGCGGCGATCTTCGCGCGATCCTTCTTCTCGGCGGCGTCCGCCAGCGGGGCGTCGGATTGCGCCAGCGCCGAGCCGCCGGCGAGCAGCAACAGACCAGGCACGCGGCGCCGAATCGCTTCGCAGCCATCGCATCGACTCCGTACGATCGGCATCCCGACGGCCCTACGTCACATCCGCCAGCCGGCTCGAACAACTCGTCCACCTTGCCCTGGCTGTCGGCGAACGAGTCGAGGCGGACGCCCACCTTGTCGAGCAGCGTCAGGTGCAGGTTGGCCAGCGGCGTCGGCTTGCGCGAAGCGGATGTGGCGGCCGCCCCGCATCCGGCCGGCGGCGCCGCCGGCGACGAGGATCGGCAGGTTGTCGTGGTCGTGCACGTTGGGGTTGCCCATGCCGCTGCCGTACAGGAGCAGCGAATGGTCCAGGAGCGTGCCGTCGCCTTCCGGCGTGGCCCGCAGCTTCGCGAGGAACTCCGCGAACAGCGACACGTGGAAGCGATTGATCCTGGCGATCTTCTCGACCTTCGCCGGGTCGTTGCCGTGATGCGAGAGCGGGTGGTGCGGGTCGGGGACGCCGATCTCGGGGTAGGTCCGGTTGCTGGTTTCCCGCGCCAGCTGGAAGGTGATGACGCGGGTGACGTCGCCCTGGAAGGCCAGCACCTGCAAGTCGAACATCAGCCGGGCGTGGTCGGCGTAGGAGGCCGGCACGCCGGCCGGGCGGTCGAGGTCCGGGAGCGGGTTGTCGCGGCGCGCTGGCCTCGGCGCGCTGGATGCGGCGTTCCACCTCGCGGATGGTGTCCAGGTACTGGGCGACCCGGGCGCGGTCGGCCGGGCCGAGCTGGTTGTTGAGCTGCGTGAACTCCTCCATCACGGAATCGAGCAGGCTGGCCCGGCTCTTCAGGGCGGCGCGGCGTTCCGCCGCGGTGGCGCCGTCGCCGAAGAGCCGCTCGAAGACGATCCGCGGGTGGGCCTCGCTCGGCAGCGGCGTCGTCGGCGAGGACCACGAGAGGTTGTTCTGGTAGACGCAGGCGTAGCCGTTGTCGCACTGGCCGGCGAGCGACATCAGGTCCATGGACAGTTCGAGCGACGGCAGCTGCGTGTCCTTGCCGATCTGCCGGGCGGCGATCTGGTCGGCGGTGGTGCCCAGGTAATAGTCGGCGCTCTCCGTGAGCTTGGCCCGGGCGGCGCTCAGGAACGACGGAGTTGGAGGTCGCGTGCGTGCCGGGGTAGGCGTTCCGCAGCTCCAGGTTGCGAGATGACCGTGACGTGCTCCTTGACCGGCGCCAGCGGGGCGAGGGTGGGCGACAGCTCGTCGAGCCGGTCGCCGCCGGGCGGCGTCCAGCGCGTGCGGTCGCAGCCCATCGGCATGTAGACGTAGCCGAGGCGGCGCAGGCGCTGCGGGGCGGCCGGCGTCTGCGGCCGGGCGGTCATCGCGGGGATCATGGCGTCCAGCAGCGGCAAGGCCACGGCGGCCCCGGCGCCGCGCAGAAACGTCCGCCGCGACAGCGCCTTCTTGGTGACGATCATTGCGACTCTCCTCATCTGGAACGGCGTGCTGGTCGTGATGCCCAGGATCAGCGACGAGAAGCGGTAGTCGTTCGCCCGCGCGTCGCGGACGATCTTGCGGATGGCCGGGGCGTCGAACTCCTCCGGGCGCCCGGCCCAGCGCGAAGGTGAACAGCTTCTCGGTCAGCGTGCGGACGAACAGCTCCGGCCGCTCGAGCAGGGCCTGCTCGAGCCCGGCGACGCCGTCGAACTCGCTGCCGTCGGGCAGGCCGCCGGCCGCGTCGATCGGCTTGCCCTCTTCCAGCGTCCGCCAGCGGCCCACGGCGTCGAACTGCTCCAGCGAGAAGCCGACCGGATCGATCAGCCGATGGCAGCTCGCGCAGGCGGCGTTGGTGCGGTGCTCGGCCAGGCGCTCGCGGATGGGGAGGCTCGCCGACACGGTGTTGTCGCTCGAGCGACGGCACGTTGGCCGGCGGCGGCGGCGGCGGCGTGCCCAGGAAGTTCTCGAGGATCCACTTGCCGCGGATCACCGGCGAGGTGCGCGTGGCGTAGGACGTGACGGTCAGGATGCTGCCGTGGCGCAGCAGGCCGCCGCGCTCGCCGGTCGGCGCCGAGCGCGACGCGGCGGAAGCGGTCGCCGTAGACGTGGGGGATGCCGTAGTGCTTGGCGAGGCGCTCGTTGAGGAACGTGTAGTCCGCCTTGAGCAGGTCGAGCACGCTCCGGTCCTCGCGCAGCACGCTCTCGACGAACAGCTCCGTCTCCTGCCGGAACGCCTTGCGCAGGTTGTCGTCGAAGTCGGGGAACAGGCGCAGGTCCGGCGTGATCGAGTCCAGGTTGCGCAGGTGCAGCCACTGCGCGGCGAAGTTGGTCGCCAGGTTGCGCGACCGGCCGTCCGCCAGCAGCCGCCGCACCTGCTTCTCGAACACCTCGGGCTTGCGGAGCTCGTTGCGCGCGGCCAGGTCCAGCAGCTCGTCGTCGGGGATGCTGCTCCACAGGAAGAACGACAGCCGCGACGCGAGATCGAGGTCGCTGACCCGGTAGGCGGCCTTCGCGGCGACGCCCGGCGGGTCCTGCTCGACGCGGAACAGGAACTGGGGATTGACCAGGACGGCGCTCAGGGCCATCTCGATGCCCGCGTCGAAATCCCCGTCGGCGCGCCCTTGCCGATAGAACTTCATCGCCTTGTCGAGGTCGGCGTCGGTGACCGGCCGGCGATAGGCCCGGCGCAGCAGGGCGGACAGGATCTTCTTGGCGCAGGCTTCCTCGTCCGCCGGCCCGGTCGGCTCGGCGATGAAGATGCGGCGGCGGCTGGGCGTCTCGCCCGTGCCCTTTCGCGTTGTAGGGGCCGGTGATCGTGACCTGATAGATCGCCGGCGACGTGCGCGGGTGCCGGTGCAGGTTGTAGTGCGCCTGGTACGGCTGGCGCTTGGTTTCGAGCAGCGACGACGGGTTCTGCACGAACGTCACGCCGAGGTCGTGCGGGCCGGCCGTCACCGCGATGCGGGCCTTCAGCTTCGCGTCCACCTTGTCGTCGACCTCGTTGTTGACGGGCGGCTTGACGGTGAGCGACGCCATGCTGCTTGCGGTCCAGCAGCACGACCAGCTCGTGCGGCTCGCGGAGGCCCTCGACGTTGCTCGTTGCGGTCGCGGGTCAGCCAGACCTGGATGTCGTACTCGCCGTCCTGCGGGAAGGTGTACGGGATCCGAATGCCGCCGCGCGTCCCCAGGGGCAGCCCTTCGACGTGCCCTTCCTGCGTCAGATCCGGCCGGGACGCGGAAGGTGTCGCTGTTGGGCGTCTTCGGCGCCCGGCCGACCGCCAGCCGGCTGATCTTCTGCGCCGCCGTGATGTAGCGGTCCAGGAGCGTCGGCGAGAGATCGCCCAGCGGGGCGCTGTCGAAGCCGTGATTGGCTTCGTCCGCCGGCAGCAGCGCCGTGGCGTCGATGTCCAGCGCCAGGAGATCGCGGATGGCGTTCTGGTACTCGGTGCGGTTCAGTCGCCGCAAGGTCGGCGGTGCGGCCGGGATTGGGGCGCGCGGCGGCGGCGCGGTCCAGCTCGGCTTCGAGCGCGGCGACGAAGGACGCGTACGTCCGCTCGTCCGGCCGCGGCCTGCCGAGGGGGGCATCTGCCGCGCCGCCAGCTTCCGCACCACCTTTTCCCAGACCTCCGGGTGGGCGGCCACGTCTTCGGAGCTGAGGGCGTCGAGATCCAGCCCGCCCTTTTTCTCATCGCTGTTGTGGCAATTGGTGCAATACTGCGTGACAAACTCTGTGACGGTGGCGCGCTCGGGCCGCGCTGCCGCGGAAGGCGAGTCTTTGGGCGGCTCGTGAGCCCAGTCCACGCCGGCCAATGCACCGGCGAGGAACACAATCGCCATCCAACGACGGGCAGAGCTCCCCGACCACATGAGGAAGAACTCCAGCACGGAATGCGCAGCGTGCAATCGCCAGCCAGCGCAGCTCACGGGGCTATCCGAATACTCTGGGACCGCGTCGAGCCTACTCCCCGCCAAACCCGTCGTCAACGCGACGGCGTGATCGACTGGCACAGCCCCGGTCTGGTTCTCGGCGACCTTTCGTCGGTTTGCCGTGGCAGCCTCGAAAATACGGTTAGCCTCATGTCGGGGAGGCGCGTAGATTAGACCCTGGACGCGGGGGATCCCGGGGTGCTGATGCCGCGCGCCATGACGCAGGCACGGCGGCCCGACAGGATCCGCCGAACCATTGGAAGAACCGAAAACTGAAGGGCAAACTTGGGACTTCGTGCGGAGCAGCTCGGGCGTTTGGAAGAACGCCAAGTTTGAAGGGCAAAACCACGGCAACATGCCGTCCAGCGCCCGCCGCAGCCCTTCGGCCATAAGTTGCCTCACGCAAAAGACTTGTGGAACCAAGAGCTTTGACCGCGAGCCGCGTGTAACGGCCGCACGTTATCTGAAGCACCCCACAGCTAGTCACCGATTCTCTGCACCCGAGCTAGGAGCCGCCCATGAGTACCGTCGCAGCCAACCGCAATCGTCGTCAGTTTATGGAAGATGTTGGCAGCGGCATGCTGCTGGCCGGCCTGGGGGCTTCCCTGGCGGCCGACCTGGGCATTTCGTCGGCCTTCGCCAAGGAAGGGGCCGACATGCTCGATTTCGGCTCGCTGCGGCCGCTCGTCGGCTTGATGCAGGAAACGCCGCCCGACAAGTTGCAGCCGATGCTGGTCAAGAAGCTCAAGGACGGCAGCACCAACATGCAGCAGCTCGTCGCCGCCGGTGCCCTGGCCAACGCGGAGACCTTCGGCGGGCAGGATTACGTCGGGTTCCACACGGCGATGGCCTTTGCCCCGGCCTATCAGATGACCAAGCAGTTGCCTCAGGAGCGCAGCGCCCTGCCCGTGCTCAAGGTGCTCTACCGCAACGCGGATCAGATCCAAAAGGAGGGGGCGCGAAAAAGGTCACGCTGCATCCCATCGAGGCGCCGAAGAAGCCCGCCAGCACGGAAATCGGGCTGGCGATGCGCGAGGCTTCTCGACAGGGCAAGATCGATGAAGCCGACGCCCTCTTCGCCTCGACCGCGGATCAAAGCCCGGAGGCCATGTTCGAGGTGCTGCACCACATGGTGCAGGACGATATGAACGTGCACCGCTTCGTGATGGCCCATCGCGCATACGCCCTCATCAAGCTCGTGGGCCAGAAACACGCCCACACGCTGCTGCGGCAGAGCGTGCGGCTTTGCGCTCACCACGATTCGGAACGCGCCAAGCACAAGAACGGAGAGTCGCCGATCCGCAAGCTGATGCCCAAGCTGGTCGATCAATACAAGCTGGCGGGCCGGCAGCTCGGCAAGCGGCAGGTCGATGACAAGTGGATCGAGAGCACTTGTGACGCGATCTACGGGCAGGGGGCCGACCGTGCCGCCGAGACGGTCGCCGCGGCGCTGGCCGAAGGGATCGATCCGGAGTCCGTGGGCGAGGCGATCTCGCTGGCGGCCAACAAGCTCGTTCTCTGCCAGCCGGCCGCCAAGGGCCGCACGCACGGCGATTCGCTCGGCGTGCACGGCTCGGATGCCATGAATGCCTGGCGGAACATGTCCCGCGTGCTCAAGGGGCAATCGGCGATCACCGGCTTGGTGGTCGCGGCCTATCACACGGCGATGTACGGCACGTTCAATGCGCCGCCGTACCCGACCGCCGACCATCGCAAGGCGATCAAGACGACCGACGCCAAGAGCCTGTTGGCGGAAGCCGAGGACGCCATCCGCCACAACGATCAGGGCGCGCCGCCGCCGCGATCGCCGTCTACACCGAGCAGGGACACGCCGTGCGGCCAGTCTTCGATCTCATGCTGCGGTACTCCATCAGCGAAGACGGCCGGCTGCACGCCGAAAAGTATTACCACACGGTCACCGAAGAGTACGGGACCATGCGGCCGGCGTTCCGCTCGCGGCAGCTCGTGGCGCTGGCCCGCGTGGTGGCCAGCGGCTACGGCTACAACCGCAACGACAAGGCCGGCTTCCGAGCGCCGGGCTACGAAGAAGCCTGCCGGCTGCTGAGCGTGCAGGCGTAGAGGCCGAACGTCCAACATCGAACGTCCAACGTCCAACATCGAACGCCGACAACCCAGGCGTTTCGACTGTTGGACGTTGGACGTTGGACGTTAAGCGTTGGACGTTGGACGTTGGACGTTCAGATTCACCTTGTCACCTTGTCACCTTGTCACCTTGTCACCTTGTCACCTTGTCACCTTGTCACCTTGTCACACTACGGGTGCCACTCGCCCTCGAAGAATCCGCGATAGCTCTGCTGGTGCCACACAGGTGACGACGGCTGTCCCTCCTGGCCTAGCGCGTCCACGGCTACGATCCAGTAGCGCGTGGTGTTCTTGCCGGCCTGGTGCTTGAACGTGGTTTCCTTGATCGGTTTGTCGGTGACGCGGCGGATGTTCCACGTGCCTTCGAGCTTGTAGACGTGATAGCCGAGGATGCCTTTCTCCGGGTTGGCGGCCCACTTCAATTCGGCGAGGTCGGCCTTTTCCCGGTTGAGAACGTGAGTCGGCTCGGAGGGAATGGTTAATGCATAGGGCGACGGGCCGCTCTCGACGCCCAGCTTGTTGACGGCTTTGACGAGATAGGCGTACACGTGGAAGCGATACTCGTCAGCGGCGGGCGTCTGCTTCGTCAGATTGATCGCCGCGTCGGTGAAGCTCGCCGCGGTGATCGGCTCGGCGTTCAGCTTGCGGATGTCCTGGATGTCTTTCACCTCGACTGGTATCGGCTGTGAATACTCCGGGTCGTTGTCCTTCCAAGGCGCCCCCGTGCCTTGCTTGACCGTCCGCACGAGGGCCGCGCCTCGGTAGAGGTTGTAGCCGGCGATGTCCGCGGCGGAATGGGCCTGCCACGTCACTTCCACCTTGTCGGGCGCCAGGACCGAGACGACCGGCGGAGCCATCACGCGCGGCTGCGTGCGGGCTTGGAAGCTCAGATCGCTCGCGGCGCCCTCCGGCCCGAGGGCTCGCACCTTGTAGAAATACACCCTGCCGAAGGCCACGTCCTTGTCTTCCCACGCTATGCCGTCAACCTCCGCCACCTTGGCGAACTTCGCTTTCCAGGGCTCCTGCCCCTCGGCCCGATACACGTGATACGCGCGGGCAGACTTCGAGGCGCTCCATCTCAGCCTGGCCTTGCTCACGTCGGTGACGACTTCAACGTCCGCGGGCGGCGCCGGCCGCGTATCCGCCGGTGCATTCTTGTAGCGGTAGGTCCAAATCTGCGGCGAGCGGCCTTTGCCTGCCTTGGACGATGTCTCGAGGATGAAGAGGTTCTCCGCCGCCGAATAGCTGAGGTTGCGCGACCGGCTCATGCTCGCTTCCGGCTCGACGGGCGGGTCGAGCTTCGCCCACCGCAGCGCGGCCACATCGAGGGCCCATGTCTGGTGTTCGTTCGAGTTGGTGTCCCAGACGACGCACAAACAAACGCCGTTTCGCGAGTCGTAGGCCATTTTGGGGATCGTCGAGTACGTGCCCAGTTTCTTGCCCGGCGGGTGCGGGTCCAGCGTCGTGCGCCTTCCACTCGTTCGTGCTGTAGCGATAGATCCACGTGGCCTCGTCGTTGCCGTACTGGCTGCCGAACATCACCAGGCAGTCGTTCTTGGCATCGTAGGCCAGGCCCATGCCGTCGCGCGGCTCGGGCGGCCGGACGGCGGGAAGCCGCTCCAGGCGGTTGGCATAGGCGTCGTAGACGAAGAGGTTGTTCATGCCGCCGGCCGAGGCCTGGCCGCCGAACGAGAGGGCCACCTCGTGGTTGGCGTCGTAGGTGGCGGCGGCGTCGAGGCTGGCCGAGCTGCTGGCGGGCACCGAACGGCGCATAAGGCGGCGGCCGCATGTTGGTCCAATGGTCGCTCGCCGGGTCGTACAACCAGACCGAGGACCCTTTCAGCTTGACCCCACGGCTCCACTGGTAGCCGTGCCCCAGCGAGGCGCCGGGGAAGCGTACGAACCGCCGGTTGGCCACGTCGAAGACGTTGGCCCCATCCACACAACACACGCCGGGCGGCGACGTGGCTGGAAAACGCTGCCGCCAGCGGCCCGTATCCAGGTCGTACGTGAAGAGGTGGAAGCCCTGCGGGATGCCGTCGTGGCCGCCGAAGTGAATCCACTGGCGACTTTGCGGATCGTAGCTGCCGCTTCCCTCCCAGCCGAAGGGGGGCGCCGGGGCGCCGTCGCGCGGGCTTTGCTTGACCCAGCGGTTCACGGGATGGTCCTGCCAGAGGGCGGCCGAGGCGTCCCCTGCCGCCACGATGCCGGCGAGCATAGTGCCGGCGAGTATAGTGCCGGCGAGCATGGCGCCGGCGAGCGAGAGGACGGAAGCGCAGAATCGGGTCATGGCGATTCTCCTTCCGCGGCTGACGATAGTCGGGTTCGGCACGCTGCCGGCAGATGCCAGAATACGATGCTTTATCCGTGCCCGATAGCGGCCTCCCGAGTAGCAGGCCCGCTCTGCGTGCCGTGCCCGGACGGCACACGGAGCGCGCCTGCTACCCAGCGCCTGTTACAAAACGGCACAACCCTCACGCGCGACAATCCGTCGCCTCGTTGGCGCCGTTCGCATCGGCATCGTGGGTATGCACGGAGGCGTTGTTGGCCGCGGCGAATCGCGCAAGGTTTTCGCGCACCGTGCGAGCCACGCGGCGGCGGGTGAAACCGCGGTCCGCGATGGAGGATGCCGCAATCCGGCTCAGAAGTCCTTCCGATAGAGTGTGCAGTGGCGTTACGCGGCGGCGGGGCAGACTCCCGGCCGATAGGACCGCCGCGTCAGCAGGTCAGCATCGCACCCACCTGCTTGGGACGACTCTATACACTTATTGGAGGGACGATCGATGAAGATCGCATGTCACTGGTTGTGCACGATCACGGCCGGACTGCTGCTGGGCGGCACGGCCTGGGGGCAAGTGGCCCCCTGGCCCGACGCGGCCGACCTGGGTCCGGATTACACCTTCACTCAGGAGGATCCGGAAAAGAAGGTCGTCCCCGAAAAGCTGGCCCCGCCCAAGGCCAGCCCCGAGGAGCCGGTCAACGGTTGCGGCGAGGCGAACGGCTGCGGCAAGAAGTCTAACGGCAACGGCTGCTGCAAGAAGAAAAAGAAGAACGGTAAGAAAAAGAACGGCTGTGCCAAGAAGAACGGCTGTGGCAATGGCAATGGCAACGAATGCGCCGAAGAGCCGAAGGAAGAGGAAAAGGACGAGAACGGCTGCTGCCAAGAGGAAGAAGAGGAGGAGGAAGAAGAGGATGAGTGCTGCGGCTATTGCTATCTCTTCGGACCCACCGAGGCCGTCTCCTTCTGGGATGCAATGTGGGACCACTGCGACGATGAGTGCAAGCCGTGCTTCAGGATCGCCGGCTGGATCCAGGGCGGCTACGACAGCGAGAACGAGCCGCTCTCGCTCACCAACGGTGACCTGCTCTCGTTCAACGACGTGCCCGATCGCTTCCACGCTCGCCAGTGCTACGCCTACATCGAGAAGACGCTCGATACCGAGGCGCATTGCTGCGACTGGGGCTTCCGCGCCGAACGTCGTGTACGGCACCGACGCTCAGAAGACCCAGGCCTTCGGCAACCCGCCGGCCGCCGGCGCCGAGGGCTGGGACAACGACTGGGACCACGGCGTCTACGGCTGGGCGATTCCCCAGGCCTACGGCATCGTCGGCTGCGGCGACCTGAGCGTGAACGTCGGTCACTTCTACACCCGCATGGGCTACGAAGTGATCCCCGCCACGGGCAACTTCTTTTTCAGCCACTCGCTGACGATGTTCAACACCGAGCCGTTCACCCACACCGGCGCGATCGCCGACTACAAGGTGAACGACCGGCTGAGCGCCTTCGGTGGCTGGGTGGCCGGGTGGGACACGGGCTTCGACCGCTTCGACCGCGGCAGCAGCTTCACCGGCGGCTTCGCGCACCAGCTCACCGACGACGTGAAGTTCAGCTATGGGAACGTCGTGGGCGACTTCGGCCGCCGCGGCGAGAACGGCTGGATGCACACCTTGATCCTGGACGTGAAGCTCACCGAGAAGTGGCAATGGGTTTCGCACGGCGACATCCTGCGGATCGAGGACGCCTCCTTCGACGGCGGCCACCTGGGCGACGACGCCACGGCGTGGGTCAACTACTTGTTCTACACCCACAACAATTGCTGGAAGTTCGGCGTCCGGCACGAATGGTGGAAGGGCAACCTGCCCGTCCCGCCGTACGACGATCCGAGCTTCGGCTCGCACCAGGTCCTCACCTACGGCGTCAACTACAAGCCGCACGCCAACTTCGTGATTCGTCCCGAGATGCGGCACCACTGGTCGCCCGCCACTGACATCCGCAGCGACAAGTTCGCCGTGGACGCGATCTTCACCTGGTAGCGGCGCACGATTGATCGAATGAGTCGTTAGCAAAGCAGTGAGCCGGCGGGGTCAAACCCGCCGGCTTGCTTTTTGTCGTGGGGCACGTTTCCAAACGTGCCCGGCATGCGCGGAGGCCGCTGCCACGATCCTCGCGACTTTACGCGCAGTGACGCTCAGCGGGTACTCGTCAAGCATCGCGGGATCGACCCATCGGCGCTGGGCGGTTTGGTCCGCTGAATTCCGGGCGGAAGATGAAGCTACGCACTGCGCCTCATAGCAGTCCAACGTGATGCGAAAGCGCGTGACCGCGTGACGCAACGTCACGAGCAATCGTGGTTGGGCGGCGCTGACGCCGCTTCTTGCCCGTAGTTCTTGCCGCAGATAGCGCACACAGCCCGCGCGGCTGGGAGCCAGATCGCCTGGCACCTCGAACCGCGGAAAGTCCCACATGCCGGCCCACCGCTCGCTGTCGCTGCGTTTGACGATCAGCACCCGATTGGCACGCCAGACAACGACCGTCGCCTCTCGAACGGACTGAAGGCGGGGCTTGGCGGAGGGGGCAGGCACCGCGTGCTGCAATCCTCGGCGGCGCGCCTCACAGAACTCCGCCACCGGGCAAGAATCACACGCCGGCCGCCGAGCGCGGCAAACGTCGGCGCCCAGCTCCATCAAGGCCTGGTTGACCGCTCCCACGTCGCGCCGCGGCAGCGCTTGCTCGGCGGCGGCCCAGAGTGCGCGCTGCCCCTGGGCCCCGCGCGGATCGCCCCGGAAGGCCAACAGCCGGCTCCACAGGCGCAGCGTGTTGGCCTCCAGAATCGGCTCTCGGGCATCGAAGGCCAACGAGAGGATCGCCCCGGCCGTGTACCGGCCGATCCCCGGCAGCCGGCCCGCGGCCTCTCGATCGCGCGGGAACTCGCCGCCATGCTCGGCCACGATCAGCCGGGCGGCGCGGTGAAGCTGCCGTGCCCGGCGGTAATAGCCGAGCCCTTCCCAGAGCCGCAGCACGTCCTGCTCATCCGCCTCCGCCAGGGTGCGGAGCGTGGGGAAGCGCCGCAGGAACCGCTCGAAATACGGCACGACCGTGGCCACCTGAGTCTGTTGCAGCATGACTTCGCTGACCCAGATGGCGTAGGGATCGCGAGTCCGCCGCCACGGCAGATCGCGCGCGTGGCGGCGAAACCATGCTCGCAGCCGCTGCACAAAACGGCGTCGGCGGGCGGGATCCCCAAGCCACGCCGGAGTTTCCGTAACGGCGGTTCCGTTGCGTTGCATGGGGGGCGATTCCATTCTGGGTTTCGTGTCGGGCAACTCGCATGAGAATATCGTCGCCTTCTCAAAATAGCGACTCGGTGGGTGTGCCGACGACGAGTACGTGCGAATGAAGCGGGGGCAGCGTCGCTGGGTAAATATTTGCTCGCATGTCCAGAATTGGCATGGCGCGTGCAAGGAGAAACCGCGAACCGGCAAGTCGCCGACTTGCCACCCTGGAACACAACCAACTGAAAGGGTGATGTATGGGCACGATTCTCTTGATCATTCTGATCGTGTTGCTGCTGGGCGCAGTGCCTAGCTGGCCTCATAGCCGAAGCTGGGGTTATGGTCCCAGCGGCATCGTGGGGCTGCTACTGATCGTTTTGCTCGTGCTGTTGCTCCTCAACGTAATTCCGTGGGGTTGGGGTCCGAGAGTCGTTCCCTAAGCCCGCGACGTGCGCAGCACTGTGCGAATGATTGCGCACGATTGAGAACTCACGGCGGCGCGGTGCCGCCGTGAGTCGTCCGGAAGCCAGGAGGTCGCATATCATGTTCCTGCGCATCTTGCTCGGAGGCGTGCTGGTTGCCGGTTTGATGTCGATCGCGGCTCTCGAGGCCACGGCCGAGGACAAGCCGGGGACCCACACGGGAATCGTGGTGGGCGTCGAGGGCACCACGCTCACGATGACCGACAAGGACGGGAAGAACGAGCACACTCACGCGGTGCCCGCCAGTGCGGCCATCACCTGCGACGGAAAGGCCTGTGCCCTGAAGGACCTGAAGAAGGGGATGCTGGTCGCCGTGACCGTCGAAAAGCAGGGCGAAAAGAACGTGGTGACGCGGATCGACGCCAAGAAGGAAGCACCCTAGGCAGGAAACACGCTAGGTGCGGCGCTACGACGACAGGACCCCACTCGCATGGCCAGCATGGCCATGCCACGTCGCCGGCCGTTACCAGTGCATCACGAATCCGCCATCGACGTTGATCGTCTGGCCGGTGATGTTCTTGCCCTGCGGAGAGGCCAGGAAGACCGCCATCGCGGCCACGTCTTCTGGCTCTTGCCAGCGGCCCAACGGAACGAGGCGCTTGATCTTGGCCTCGGCCCATTCCTCGTAGGGAATGCGGTCCTCTTCGTTCTGCTGGGCGGCCCAGGCTTCCCACACGGAGCGGTTGAGGGCCGAGCGGATCATGCCCGGACAGAGGGTGTTCACCCGCACGCCGAAGGGCGCCAGGTCCTTGGCCGCACACTGGGCGAAGTTGATCAGTGCCGCCTTCGAGGCGCTATAGGGCGGGTCGGTCTGCGAGCCGATCTGACCGGCCACGGACGAGATGAAAAGCATCGTCCCCCGGCCGGCTTCGGCCATCACCTTGGCGAAGGCGTGGGCTGTGTTCACCGCCCCCAGCAGGTTCACGTGTAGCACGCGCGGCCAATCGTCCGGGTGCAGCTTCCAGAAGGGAAAGCCATAGCGGCCCGAGCCGATCGCAGCGGCGTAGACCACGTGGTCGCAGCGCTGCCAGCGAGAAAGCACCTGATAGGCCCCGCGCTCCAGGGCGGCATAGTCGGCCACGTCGCAAACGACGGCCAGCCCCTTGACGCCGTGCTGGGTTTCGAGCTGATCGACCAGCAGGTTGACCTTCGGCTCCTGATCCAAAAGGGCCACCTGGGCCCCGGCGGCGGCGAATGCCTCGGCAATCGCCTTGCCGATCCCGCCGGCCGCGCCGACGATGACCGCCACGTCGTCTTTCAGTGCCAGGTCCACGGTCACAATCCTTGGCGAGAAGAGGGAGCAAACCAGGGAAAGCAGCCACTCACGACCCGCTGGCCTTGCGCAGCGGATTAGCCAGTCGCACGCTTCACTCTAACGGGCCGAACGGACAGCGGCTACCCCACTGCCCCATGTGCCCGCCACGCTCCGAGTGGCCCTTGGCTTCCGCGCCGATCTCGACGATGATTCGTCAGTCGCAGCGCCCCGCTGACGCATCTGCCGCTCCTGCCAGCCCCCGCCATGAAACTCGCTTTCAGCTCCAACGCCTACATGCACTTCTCGATCGAGGAGACGATCGAGAAGATCGCCAGCCTGGGCTACACGGGCATCGAGATGCTGGCCGACGTGCCGCACGCCTGGCCGGCCGGGCTGCTGGAGCAGCGGAAGCAGTCGATTCGCGATGCGCTGGCCCGGCACAACCTGGCGATCTCCAACGTCAACGCCTTCATGATGAACGCCGTCGCCGATCCGCGGCAGCCGTACTGGCACCCCGGCTGGACCGATCCCGATCCGCACTACCGGGCCATCCGCCGCGAGCACACCAAGCGGGCACTGGCAGCTGGCCAAGGAGATCGGCGCCCCGAACATCACCACCGAGCCGGGCGGCCCGCTGGACGCCGGGCCAGACCTGGGACGCAGGCCGCCAAGATCTTTTACGACGAGCTGATGCCCTGCGTCGAAGTGGCCGAGAAGCTCGAGGTGGCGCTGCTGATCGAGCCGGAGCCGGACCTGCTGATCGAGAAGTTCGGCCAATACCTGCGAGTTCATGGAGCGGATCGACTCGCCGTGGGTGGGCCTGAACTTCGACATCGGCCACGCCTACTGCGTCGAGCGAAGACCCGCAGGACTGGGTCGCCAAGATGGCCCCGCACACGCGGCACTACCACTTCGAAGACATCGCCGCCACGCGCGTCCACAAGCACCTCATCCCCGGCCATGGCGCGATCGACTTCGCCGCCACGCTGCAGGAGATCGCCAAAACCGGCTACGACGGCTGGATCACGGTCGAGCTGTATCCCTACATCGACAACCCGGACGAGGCGGCGCGGGACGCGTATGAGCACCTGCGGGCCATCGCCGGCCGCATCGGGCCGGCGTAATCCACTGTCATCTTCGTAACCAAAGCGTCAGGAAAGGTTGCCATGCCGCGCCCGTTGTTGGCCCAGCGGATGTCGCAGTTCGACAGCTCGGGCATCCGCAAGGTCTTCGACCTGGCCGCGCGCCTGAAAGACCCGATCAACCTGTCGATCGGCCAGCCGGACTTCGACGTGCCCGAGCCGATCCGCCGGGCGGCCATCGAGGCCATCGAGCATCGCCGGAACGGCTACACGGTCACCCAGGGCATCGCCGACCTGCGCGAAAAGCTCCAGCGCCAGGTCGATGCGGCCTACGGCCACGCCGACCGGAAAGTGGTCATCACCAGCGGCACGAGCGGCGGGCTGGTGCTGGCCATGCTGGCGCTGATCGACCCGGGCGACGAGGTGATCGTCTTCGACCCGTTCTTCGTGATGTACCCGGCGCTGGTGGCCCTGGTGGGCGGGCGGTGCGTCTACGTGGACACGTAGCCGGACTTCGGCATCGACGTCCAGCGCGTGGCCGATGCCATCACGCCGCGCACCAAGCTGATCCTGTTCAACAGCCCGGCCAACCCGACCGGCGCGGTTACCGGCGGTGACGAGATGCGCGACCTGGCCGGCCTGGCCGCCGATCGCGGCGTCGTGCTGCTGAGCGACGAAATCTACCAGCGGTTCTGCTACGACGAGCCGTTCCGACTCGGCGGCCGGCCACAACGACCGCACGCTGGTGCTCGACGGCTTCAGCAAGACCTACGCCATGACCGGCTGGCGGCTGGGCTTCGCGCACGGTCCCGCCGAGATCATCGACGCGATGACGAAGTGCCAGCAGTTCACCTTCGTCTGCGCCCCGCAGCCGGTGCAATGGGCGGGCGTAGCGGCGCTCGACGTGGAGATGCAGCCCCACATCGACGACTATCGCCGCAAGCGCGACATGATCTATGACGGCCTCAAGGACCACTACGAGCTGGTGCGACCCGGCGGGGCATTCTATGCGTTCCCTCGCGTGCCCGGGGGAATGACGGGGACCGAGTTCGTCACGCGGGCCATCGAGCACAATCTGCTCATCATCCCCGGCAACATCTTCAGCCGCCGCGACACGCATTTCCGGCTGTCCTACGCGGCGAGCGACGCGACGATCGAGCGCGGGATCGAAGTGCTGCGGCGCATGGCGCGGACTCGCTAAACCACAACCGTTGCGCCGCGCGGATTGAGATGCGCCACCGACTATGATCCGCGCTTGCGGTTTAGCGAATATCGGAGCACGCTATTTTTGCAGCGTGAAGCTCACCACGAACCACCCGCACCACTCTTTCATCTCGGGGAACTCGCCATTGGTCTCGTTGCGGACGAGGCTGCCCGAGGGCTGGAAGTGGCGCCGCACGGCCTTGTGGGGCGGCAGCTTGCTCATGTCGAAGGCCGTGCTGCCGTCGCCGCCGGGATCCAGCACGTCCAGCAGCAGCTTGGCCATGTTCCCGTCGCTCTTGTTCAGCTTGCCAGTGCGGGTCAGCTCGTAGTTCACCAGCACGCCCTCGTCGGTGCGGTCGAACCGCCGCAGGCAGGTCTGCGGCCACTTGCGGAGCTTCTGCTCGGCGCCGAGCTGGTCCATCACGGCCAGGTAGTCCTCGTCGTTTTCCAGGGAGAGCACGGTCTTGGGCGCGGCCTTCTTCTGGACCATGTGGTGCAACAGGTCGCCCATCAGGCTCAGGTGCGAGGCGTAGAAGAAATAGCCCTTGGCCACGCACACGGCCTCGTGCTCGCGCGGCGGGGCGCCGGCGCTGGCAGCGCCACGGCGGGGCCGCCGCCGCCGACCACCTTCAGCGCCGGCGGCTTCTTCTTGTCGTCCTTCTTGGGCTCCGGCTCGAGGTCCCAGATATTGTAGGGGCCGGCCCACTTCGGTCGGAACGTGGCGGTCTTGTCCGGCTTGAAGTACCGGGTGAGCGCTTTGACGAGCTTGCCCTCGTCGTCGGGATTGGGAATCTGCACGGCGATGATCTGCCGCTCGCTGTCCGGCTCGACAGGCAAGCGATTGTCGGCGATCAGGATGCAGCGGGCCGTTTCCCGGTCGCTCGGCCCCTTGGCGACGAGCCGTCGAACGATCTCTTCACGGATGTCAACCTTGGGTCCCAGCGGGTCGGATTTGATCCGCCGGATCGCTTTCTTGAAGGCATCCCGCTTGCCGCCCACCACCGCCTCGTCGAAGAACGGCCCGAAATGGTCAAAGGCCGTCAGCAGCTCCAGGTTGGATACCGAGAAGCTGGCGAGCTGCTTGGGAATCCACCACTCCCCCTCGGCCGCCAGGCGGGCGTTCTCGTCGTTGACCAGCGACAACATGTTCAGCGACTTCTCCCAGGGCTTGGGCGCATAGACCGCCGCGCGGTTCAAGAGGTCGTAGGCCTCTTCGCGGAGGTGGGCTACGCCGCCCATTCCCTGCACGCCCTGGAAGCCCACCTTCTTGGCCACGTCCAGCATGTCCAGGGCCTCGGGGTCGCGCTGGGGATCGAGCTGGCGGCGCGCCTCGGCAAAGCCGATCGGCTGCACGAACCAGCGGACGTGCGGCGTCTTCTTGCCGGTCTTGCCCAGCAGCGCGTTATCGGCGGCCACGCGTTTGTTGACCATCACGAAGGGCGCGAAGCCCGCCAGGCTCTCCCCGCCCCCGCCCCCCTTGAGGTGCCGCGTCAGGATCTCGGTGGCCACGGTCTCATCGCGGGCGATGCAGAACAGGTGACCGTGCAGAAACTCGGCCAGGCGGGTCTTGTCGTCCTTCTTGAATACGTTGATCGTCACGTCGCCGACCTTGAGCGTGCTGTGGACGGCCTTTTGCCTGGTCTGGGTGGCATGCAGCTTGGCACGCACGGCGGCCGCCTCTTTCGCCCGGCCGGTGACATCCGCCAGGATGTTCCGACTGGGGCGACGACTGGCCGGATGGATCAGGGTCAGGCACAACTCGCCGCCGGCGATCGACTTCAGGTCGTCCCAATCGATGCCCAGGTCGTTCCCTTGCTCCTCGCGGCGCGTCTTGGTCTGCCGGTCCAGATCGTCGCGGACCGGCTTCATGATGGGGTCGTCCATCAGCTTGCCCAGCTCGGTCTTGTTCCACTCCTTGACGGCTTCGTCCACGGCGGGAATTGAAAGCCAGTACTGCGTCGTGGTCGGCACGAGGGTTTCGGTGGGCGGAAGCTGCGCCGCGGCGGGCAAAGCCAGTCCGCAGATGGCCGCCAACGAAAGCACGATGCGTTTGAAGCCGGATCGAATCATGACGTTCTCCCAGCGGGCGTTCTTTCGGGTAGCTGGTGTCGCCAGACTTCAGCCTGAACTCTGGCGAGTTCAGCTACCAGTGAGTCCATCACTCAACACTTTCCTCGACGTGATTTGCCGTCAAAGTTTAGCCGACCCCCCAGGTTTACTCTAGAAGGGTCTTTGGCCAAACCGGTAATCTCGGTAAATACCGCCTCTGCGGCGCGTGGCCAGACACTGCTCCGTACTACCTACAGACGTCCTCTTTCTTCGAGTGACGCAAAGAATTGCGAACCACGGAAGACACGGAATGACTTGGTGAAGCGTAGCGCAACCAAGAGAAGACAGGAAGATGGAGGACAGGAAGATGATTGACGCACCACGAGAGTGAATCTTCCTGTCCTCCATCTTCCTGTCCTCCATCTTCCTGTCCTCCATCTTCCTGTCTGCATGGAATCGGTGGACTCTGTCGGATAGTGGCACGAAATTCGCGCAGGCTTGCGCGAAATCCGACACCTTGTATTACGGAAGAACGTCAGTCTGTTCCGTGTCATTCCGTGTCTTCCGTGGTTGCGGCTACGCCGCGCTAGGAGGTCCAGTCGGCTATTCGAGATATCCCAAATCTCGCAGGCGGTCTTCCACGACGCGGTGCTCCCGCCCTGATAGTTCGAGGCAAGACTCCTGTGGGGCCGCGGGTCGGCCATCCAGACAGGCCGCTAGATGGGTCTCGCGCTGGGCCCTCCTGGTTCCGGCCGACGGATCGGCCAGATGGCCGGCACCTGCCAGCAGGCTGCGGCCGGTCATTTGCGTTCCGGGGGGTTGGCCAAGCAAGGCGAGGATCGTCGGCGCCACGTCGCGCATCTCCGCGACCGGGCGCGTGCTTTGAACGCCGCGAAGCGGCACAGTGCAGGCGAGACCCGGCGCATGGATCATCAGCACCGTCTCACGGCGGTGCGTGCCCGTCAGCGTGGGGTCATCGCATAGCAATCGCCGGGCCGTGTCGAACTTCGTCCTGGTGTGGAAGCCCGGCGCGGGGATCGCTACGACGTCGGGCCAGCCGCGAGCAATCGGGTCGCAGCCGATCAGCCCGCGCGTGGCATAAGCGTGGTCGAAGAGCGGCTCTTCCGTGACGGGATGGCGAGCCTCGCGAAACGCGGCCAGCGCGTCGGCCTCGGCCTGGTCTCGCTGGCGAGAGGTGGCCAGCGGGCCGCGGCCGAAACGCTGCGCGTCGTTCAGATACACGAGGGCCGCCAGCTCGCCGTGCACCGCCAGAGCTGCCGTCCGCCGCCAATCGACCGGCGCCAGGGCTTCCAGCGGACGACGAATGCCGGCCGTGCTGCCTCCGCCGGCTCGGCGGTGCAGCCACTTCCGCAGCTTCCAAGCCGTCCGCGCGGCTCGGTGCTGCCAGGCGGCAGTGCGGGAAGTGAGCCGCTGGAGGCCGCTCCGCCGCAGCACTTCGTTGACACAGATCTTCTCGCGGAACGGCCCGAACCCGTGGTCGCCCAGCACGACCACAGCCGCGCGGCGGCGCTCGGCCAGCTCGATCAATTGTCCGACGCAGCGGTCGAGCGCCTCCATCGCCCGCAGGGCTTCGCGAGAATGACAAGCAAACGCCGCATCACGAAGGCCGGCGGCCTGACTCAAGAGGTGCCAGCAGCGATGTTGCAGTGAATCGAGCGTTTGAAACTGCACGATCATCAGCCGCCAATCGGTCATCTCGTCGGCGATCCGCGCCGCGGCGACGCGGTCGTCGAACTCGGCAATCGTCCGTGCTACGCCGGCCGCCAGCTCCTGGTGGCTCCGCGGCTTGCGCTTCCAGATGGTCTCGAGCGAATAGCCGATGCCTGCGGCCCGCAGCCGCTGGGCGAACTGGGGCTGCGCCCGCAGTGCCGCATCTCCCGACGGGCAGTCCAACCCGCCGATCACGATGCCCGCTACGCCGGCAGGCGCCGGATGGGTCATTGGCAAGCTGAGCGAAACGACCTGTCCTCCGCCAGCCGCCACCTCATCCAGCAGCGTAGGGCAGGCGATCCGCCCGGCATGATTGAGCAGCAGCTCTCCGCGGGCATGGTCGAGGTAGCGGTAATCGAGAATCCCGTGCGTCTGAGCGTCGCAGCCCGTGAGAAACGAGCTCCAGGCCACCGGTGTCGTGTAGGGCTCCGTGGAGCGAAGAGCGTGCAGCGCGGCCTCGCGCAGCAGCGCCGCCAGGTTGGGCATCGCTCCGGCCTCGGCCAATGGCACGAGGAGGTCGTACGTGGCGCCGTCCAAGCCGATCACCAGCACGCGGGGCGAGTGCGAAGCGAGCGTGGAGTGCGGAGTGCGGAGTGCGGAGTGCGGAATGGGCATTCTTTTCTGAGCGAATACGGCGGACCACCGGGGCACTGGGTTCCCACGCGTCGGAGGTGGAGAAGCCGGGAACGCTAATAATCGCTAATAGTCGCTAATGTTCACGTGATTGAGCTTGTCGGCGATGTCCGCAAGGGCTTCTGCCTCGATCAGCGTTTATCAGCGTCTATTAGCGTTCCAAAATCCGGCTACGCCGCGCTGAGACTCTGTGGATGCCTGGGAAGTGCTCTATCGCGTGCGGTTGCCTCGGCGCCGCAGTGCCGTGAGCAGTGCGCCGTGAAGCGCGTGGCGAAGTGCTCGCGGTGGCGGCGGCGCTCGCCCTTGCTGACGACGAGGCCCCGCAGACGCTCCTTCCAGCGGCGCACTCGCGGCACAGCGGCAGCCTGGCACGTCAGCCGGGCTTGCAGGTCACTCATGAAGCCCTGCGCGGTGTATAGGAAGTCGGCCCTCACGGGCGCCTTCATCCCTATGCCAAAAACGGCATGAGGATAGCTCTCCGGTCCTTGCGAGCCGATCACCGTTGCGGCCAGGGGTGAGAGCAGCCGTGCCAGGCAGCTCGGCGTGAGCCGCCAGTAATCGTCCGGGTGCTGGTGGATGTGGAAGTCGAGCGGCACGGCGGCGATCACCAGTCCGCCCGGCCGCAGCACGCGGATCATCTCGCTGGCCGCCCGGCGAACTTCGAACACGTGCTCCAGCGTATCCAGGCAGAGGATCGTTCCGGCCGTGGCGTCGGGGATCGAGAGCCGTGCCAGGTCTTCGATGCGATCCACGCCAGGCCCGGGCCGCAGGTCGCAGCCCATGTACTCGGCGTGCGGGAACAGTCCGCGGAGATTACTGATCGCTTCCTGCCCGGGCACCTGATAGGCACCGAACTCATACACCGGCCCGCGCGGCGCAAAGGCCGCCACGGCCGCTTCGGCAAAGGCTCGCACGTTGGGGCGCATGGGGGGGGTGAGTAGGTGAGTAGGTGAGTAGGTGAGTAGGTGAGTAGGTGAGTAGGTGAGTAGGTGAGTAGGTGAGTAGGTGAGTAGGTGAGTAGGTGAGTAGGTGAGTAGGTGAGTGAGTAGGTGAGTGCGTGAGTGCGCCGTTCGCACTTACTCACCTACTCACTTACTCACTTACTCACTCAGTCAGATGACCAGCGGTAGATTTCCACGGGCTGGGCGTGGGGGACGTTTGTTGCAAAACGAGCGACGCAGTGCGAGCCGCGGGACAGCAGCTCGCGCAGCGTTTGGCCGCGGCGGCTGTCGTATTCCAGCTCGCGGCGCTCGACGACGATGTAGGCCAGTCTGCGGATCGCGCAGGGCCCCTTTACCCTGCTCGAAGTCGTAGGTCTTCCGGCCGGAAAAGAACCCGGTGAACCCGCGCGTGTCGAGCACGGTGCCGCTCGGATCGCCCTGCGCCGCCAACCACCTGGCGGCCTCGCGATGGCCCACACGGCTGGCGTGCAGCGGCGCCAAGGTACGGGGAAGGCAGGCCGCGGCGGCCAGAGCCACTAGGACTGCGGAGGCTGCGGTTAGACGCCAGGTCGAAGGAACATTCGATGTTGGACGTTGGACGTTGGACGTTGGACGTTCGGTAGCCTGCCCTGAACGTCCAACGTCCAACGTCCAACGCCCAACGCCCAACGAATTCGCTCCGCACCGGCTGGGGATCCGAATTCCCAGCGCTCCTTCTCCCGCCCAGGCCAGCCCCAAGACCACCAGCGGCAGCAGGTGTCGCGGGGCCAGATAGCCGGACCCTGCGGCGAAATGGATTGCCGCCGCCGTGTAAACCGCCGCGAAAGCCAGCAGGAACACGCCCCTGGGCTGCCAGGCGCGTCTTCTGGCTCGCCAGATGCCGACCAGGGCCAATCCGCCGATCCAATAGTGAAAGGCCTCGGGCAGCTCGCGAGCCATTTCGCGCAGTGCCGCCCCGTAACCGTCGAAGCGAATGCTGGCCTGCGAGTCCTTCTTGTCGAACGCCATTCGCTGGCCGTCGGAAGTGCGCCAGCGGGTGGACTTCTTCCGCGGCGTTTGGGACGTGTCGGAGGCAGCCGAGGCGGCCGTCGAACGCTCGACGTTCAGCGGATGCCCCAGCAGGCGGGCGATTGCCCGCCGCGGCGACAGCGCGTCGCTGGCGAGAAGGTAGGGAGCCACGACGATGGCCATCCCCAGGACGAGACACGAGCCACCGCCCCAGACGTCTCCGCCATCGCCGGCGCCAGGGCGTGAGCTGGATGACGATGGCCGCCAGACCGATTGCCACCGGCAGCACCAAGGCTTCCTTACGCACGAGGGCCGCGAGGGACAGGAAGAGGCCGGCGAGGAACAGCCACACGGGCGAAGGGATTAGATAGGAGATCGTCGAAGCATTCGATGTTGGATGCTGGACGTTGGACGTTGGACGTTCAGCAGTCTGCACCGAACGTCCAACGTCCAACGTCCAACGTCCAACGTCCAACAAGCCGATTCCCGGCTTTTGACCGCGGAACCACCGTGCCGCCGCCCATAGCGCCGCGCATAGCAAGCAAAGGTGCGTGCTATCGCTCAGCCCGTCGGCGCCCAGCCGGGCTACCGGGGCCATCACGCAGAAAAACACGGCTCCTGCGGCGGCGGCCGGCCAGCGGGTCAGGCAGAGGAGCAGTCCGTAGACGCTCACCACTGCCAGCACCAGTGAGGCTGTGGCCGCTAGCTGGGCGCTGCGGGTCCAGGCGCCGGCCGTGTCGGGCAACGATCGCCCGCGCCCGTGGTGGGCCAGCCAGACCATGGCCGGGAAGCCCGGATGCTCTTCGCGCGTGCGAAGGATGCTCAGCAGTCCTTCGCGCTGGATCGCCTCGGCGATCCTGATGAACCGTACGGCATCCTGGGCCGGCGTCACGGCGCGCGTAACGCACCAGGCTTGTACGGCGCACGACAAGCAGAGGAGCGCGGCAAGGGTCAGCGCGTGTCGCGTCATCGTGGGTGCCGCGAGCTCCAGCGGCCGTTTCTGGGTCAGCGGAAAAAGAGCCGGACAGTAGTCGCGGGCTGCCAGCACGTCAATGCGGCTTGGGGGCGCCGCGCGACGGGGTCGGGAGTCGATTTCGCCGACAGTGCCGGCTTGTTCTTATCGCAGTGCTGATTCGTCGGCGAAATCGACTCCCGACCCCTTTACCACGCCCTTTACGCACGTCGGCCTTACGGCTCGACGCTCGCCTGCATCGCTAGTAGACCACCCCTTGACCGGCCGGATAGAATAACGGCGTCCGACGATTTCCGTCGGCAGCGGCGGTTCCCTTCCACCTCTCGTACCACCTCGTTCTTCACACGTCGTATGTCCATTAGCCCACAACCATCCGGCACCCCCCGGGGCAGCGACATTTTCTTCGGCGCCATCAAGGTGCTGTTCTGGTTCGCGGCCGGCGTCGGGCTGATTGTCCTGCCGTGGGTCATGCAGTGGACGGAGGCGACAGATTGGAAGCTGTGGACGCCGATAGGCGTTGGCGTCTTGCTGCTGATCTATGCCATGCGCGAAGCCAGGGCCTGGCGGATACTCTGGCGATGGTGGCGATACGGCCCGGAAGGCAATCCTGACGACCGCTTCGGGCCGATCGATCCCAATCAGTTCATCCGATTGCTCGGCCGCCGCGGACGGATCAAGCGCTATCTCCGCAAGACTTTCGGCGGCCGGATCAACGTCAAGCCCGTGTTCCGCGCGGCCGCGCTCGAGCTGTGGCACAACATGCCCGACATCGACAACTACCTGCACGCCCGCGACCCCAAGGACAAGCGGAAGCTGGATGCCGATGAGTGGTTCCTGCGGATCGCCCACAACTTCGCCCGCGATTACGCGGAGCGGAGCGGCAACCTGACCAACACGGTGCAGGGCGTGTTCCTGGAGTTCGTTTCCAGCCGGCTGGGCATCTGGGACCGGCTGGGTCTGGTGAGCGATCAGCGGCTGGCCAGGCTCGTGCCGGAGTTTCATCAGGCGGTGGAGTCGCTGCCTCCCAAGCTCGCGCCCATCCTGGAGGGCGATTTGAACATGAACCTGATCGTGGCCGCCGAACGGCGCTTCGCCCAGTTCGACCCCCGCCGCGACCAGGCAATCAAAATGCTGCGCCATTCGCTGCGCCTGTAGCGTGCGGGAGAACCCCGTCGAGCCGTCGGGACAAGCCCGACGGTGGTTTTCGGCTGTGACGATTCGGGCATCCATCGCATCGCGTTCGCCGCCATTGGCGTATTACGGTAAGGGTCATCTATGGACAAGCCGGTCGTCTATGTCTGTTCCAGCCCCGCCGACAAGGACTGGGCCGAGAAGTTCCTGCAAAGCCTGCGGCCGACGCTGGGCAACATGGCCACGGCGGCCAGCGGCGGCGACGAGAACGGAGCGTCCATCGGCCAGGCCAGCTATCGCGACGCTCTGGATCGCTCCCCACTGGCGATCCTGCTCACCAGCCCGGACTTCGTGTCGCAGTTCGGCGATGACGGCTCAGCGGAATCCTCCGAGCTGATGTCGCTGATCAAGGACCGTTCGGAGCACGGGCTGACGCGCGTCTATCGCCTGGCCGTGAAGCCCAGCGCGGTGGACGACACCTGGCTCGGGAGATACCCGAAGCTGCTGGAGCCGGACAAGCCGCTGTCGGCCCTGTCGGAGAACGAGGGACTGGAGCGCATCCTGCAAGCCTGCCGGACGATCCGCGACACGGCCTTTCCCAAGGCGGCCAAGGTGCAAACGCTCAGCGGCATCGGCGGCAGCCCGTCCAAGACCTCGGACGCCGCGCCGGAGGTCGTCGAGACCGACCGCTGGATGCCAGCGACTCCCGAGCCGTTCGTCGGCCGCCGAGCCGAGCAGGCCCAGCTGGATGGGGCCTGGACCGCCCCGCCGCCGGTGCGGATCGTGGGCGTCGTGGGCTACGCCGGGGCGGGCAAGACCGCCCTGGTGAACCAATGGCTCAAGCGGCTCAAGAAAGAGAACTACAAGGGCGCGAAGCGCGTGCTGGCCTGGTCGTTCACCGATCCCAATGCCGGGCCGCCGGACAAGTTCTTTCAGGCGGCCCTGGCGAAGTTCGGGCAAGACCTCAGCCGCTGTCCGGTCCATGAATACGGCGAGCGGCTGGCGGCGGCGGTGTGCGGGGCCAAGACGCTGATCGTGCTGGATGGGCTGGAGGCCTTGCAGCAGGGGGCCGCGGGACAAGCCGGCTGGCTGAAGACCGACGGCGCGGCCAAGGGTGTGCGCGACTTCTTGCTCTCGCTCCAGCACCTGGCGCATGCGCAGGGGGCCGACAGCGGGCCGAGCCTCTGCGTCGTTACCTCGCGAGAGCCGGTCAAGGACCTTGCCGAGCGAGGCGACGAGACCTACCAGGAAATCGCGCTGGGCGAGCTGGGCCCGGCCGAGGGCGCGAGCCTGCTCGAAGAGCTCCGCGTGCAGGGGACCGACGACGACTTGCGGCAGGCCGTGGCCGAGCTGCGCGGCCATGCGCTCTCGCTGGCTGTGCTGGGCAACGAGCTGCGCACGGCACACTTCGGCGACGTGCGCCGTCGCGATCGCGTTTCGCTGGCTGACACGAAGCTGGCCGATGCGAAGCTGGCCGCCACGATGCCGGATTGGGGCAGCCGCGTGCGCAGCGCCTTGGAACGCTACGACGACTGGTTCGCCAATTCGCCGGAACTGGCCGTGCTGCGGGTGCTCGCGCTCTTCGGGGGCGCGACGGAGCGCGGGCTGATCGAGGACTTCGTCCGCGAGGAGCGGATCGCCGACATCACCGAAGGCATCGATCACCCCGACGATTGGCAGCGGGCCGTCAGCCGACTTCAGGAGAGCAGGCTCGTCTTCGAGACGGCCGGATCGGGTTGGCCTTATTACCCCGGCGCGGCGCTCGATACGCTGCCCATCGTGCGGCAGCACCTGGCCGATCAACTACGCCGGCGGTTCACGCAGAGCTGGACCGAAGCCCAGCAGCGGCTGCTGACGCGGCTGCGCCCGCTGGTGCGCAAGTCGGCCGAAACGCTGGCCGACCTGCGGCCGGCGCTGCTGGCGGTGTTTCACGGCTGTGCCGCCGGAGCCTATCAAGAGGCGGCCGAGGTTTACTTCCTCCGCGTGCGGCAGGGCCGCCACGACCGGGCCAAACAGCTCGGGGCCGTACGCGAGGAGCTCGCCACGCTGGCTTGCTTCTTCACCCGCAAATGGGACCGCACGGCGGCCGAGCTGCGAGACGACTTCCAGGCCGACATCCTGCAGCTCGCCGGCGACCGCCTGAACGACCTGGGCCGAAGCGAAGAAGCCCATCAGGCATATCTGGCGGCCATGGACCGCTACACCGAAGCGGGCAACATGGAGCGCTACCAGCAAGTCAAAGGAAAGCTGCACGGCGGGGCCGCCTGATCGCGCGCTCAGGGCACCAGCCGCGCATTCAGCCAGTTGGCGTGGTCCAGCTCGTCGCCGCGCTCGGCGAAGAGCACGGCCAGGCTGATGCCGACGGCGCCCTCCAGCTCGACGGACACGGAGACCGGCGCAGCACCGCCGCGGATCGTCTCGCTGGTGAAGGTCCGCAGCACGTGGGCGCGGCCATCCTTGCGGCCGTAGACCTTGACCTCGAAGACCACGCTGCCGCGCTGGCCGACGGAATCATCCAGCGCGACCTCGGCCTCGAAGCGCCGGTAATCCCTCGGCAGCGCCACCGTGAGCGCTCCGCCGCTGTGCATGCCGATGCCCTTGGGCCACGGCCGGCCGCCGGAGCGCAACAGGCCGCCGCGGACGTTTCTATCGGAATAATACGGCCAGGCGGCCGAGAGCAGCGGCACGTATTTATAGAAGGCCGTCTTGTCGCGCGGCGGCCGGCCCACCGGCGTGCCGCGGGCTTCGCCGCCGTCATCCAGCGCCGTCGGGGCCAGAAGGTCCGAGACGTAGGCGGCCTTGCCGTTCAGCGGCTGCAGATAGCCAATCTCCATCCGCTTCGTCTTCCACGTGATTGTCTTCCCGTTTTGGCTCCCGCTCCGCAGCACGGCTTCATCCTGAGTCAGCTCCAGCCGTTGAGCCACGAGACGGGTGCCGTCGCGCAGGCCGACCAGGGCTCGCAAGTCGGCCTCGTCGGCGGGCTGGTCGTCGCGCGCCGCGAAGCTCACCCCGGCGATGCGGTCTGCGGCGACCTTGATCGCCGCTCCGCCAACGGCAATCTCGACGAAGAACTGCCACTTGCGCTCCTCGGACAAGCTTCGCGCGAAGCTCCGCAGATCGCCGGAGACGACGTTGCCGTTGTGCAGGATCAGGCGGTCGGCCTTGGCTGGCTCGGCAAGCGCCTTGGCCAGTTCATCGCGGCGCGAGCGATCCAGCGGCGGCCCCAGCAAGATGCCGCGCACTTGTTGCCGCGGGAGCACGACGCTGCCTAGCGCGTCGGAGGCCAGCAGCAGGTCGCCGGCCTTGGACTCCTGGAGATCGGCCACGAGCAGGCCGCCGTCCTCCAGCAGCAGCTCGGCCGGCGGAAAATATTCTTCGAGCTGCGTGCGGCCCTTGGGCTCGACGGGCGTTCCCCACATGACGAGGTCGCCGGCGGCCAGCCTTCGCGCTTCCTGGCCAAGCTGAAAGGTGAGGTCCCACTTCGCGTCGGCGGCGATCAGCTCGGCGGTGAAACGCTTGCCGTCCAGCGGCACAGCTTCGCGCGGGTCGGCGGCCGCTGCCGCAGCGGCCAGCAGCATCGCAATCGACACGGCGTAAAGGCGACAGTGCATTGCGCGACGCGTTCCCGTCGGTAGTTCCCGTCGTCCTCGTCCTCGTCCTCGTCCTCGTCCTCGTCCTCAATCCTTCTTCGAGGACAAACCCTCAGACCCGTCTCGAACCGCTGTCGTCCTCCTCCTCGATGCTTCTTCGAGGACGAGGACGACGACGAGTTCAGTGATTGCAGGCAGCGCAGCGGTTAGCGCTGAAAGATCGGCAGGTAATTGTTCGGCATCTGCAGGATGATGCAGGCCATGGCGGTGCCGTACTCCGCGCAGACCGTGCCGTCCCCCCACGAGCCGTCTTCCTGCTGGCGGTGCTTCGAGGCGGCAGCCGTCAGCTCCTCGCGGATGGCGGGATACCACTTCTTCCACCAGTCGCCGCCGGCGTGCCACATGGCCTGCACGGCGTAGTAGTGGCCGTAGAAATAGTGGCCGACGCCCGAATCGGCTGCGGCCGCCGGGACGTGCTTCATCAGGTAGGCCAGCCCTTTTTCGAGCTCCGGACTCGGAGTAGCCGGCCGAGTACAGGGCGACGACGCCCGCGGCCGAGCGGGGGAAGGCGCTGGCCCCGCCGTGCACCATGTACATGAAGCCGCCGTCGGCGTTCTGGCTCTTCTTGACGTAGTCGATGCAGCGGTCACGGGTCTCGTTGGGCACGTAAAGCCCGGCGTTCTTGGCGGCCCGCAGGGCCATCATCTGGCAGATGGTGACCGAAATGTCGGCCTCGCTCTTGGAAGGCTGATAGCGCCAGCCGCCCTCGTCGTTCTGCGTCTCCACGATCAGCCGCACGGCCTTGGCCAGCTTCTCGCGGATGTCGCGGCGCATGGTCATGCCATAGGCCTCGGCCAGGAACAGCGTGGCGAAGCCGTGCTCGTACATCGGCCCGTGACTGCTGGAGCCCTCGTGCAGGAACAGCCCGTTGTCCGTGGCGTGGTCCATCACGTAATCGACGCACCTCCGGGTGTTGAGACCGTAGGGGCCGCGCATGGGCGTGCTGCCGGCGGCCATGAAGGCCATGCCCGTCAGGGCGCACACGGCCAGGTTGCGGCTGTAGCCGGAGCCGGGGAACGAGCCATCGGCTTGCTGCCGGCCGGCCAGGTATTCGAGCCCTTTCTTGATGGCGGTGTCGGTCGGCTCGTCGATCCACTCGGTCGAATCGATCACCTCGTCAGCGGCCCAGCTCGGCCAGGCGGCCAGCGCACCGCCAACCAAGGCGCCACCCGCCAGAGCGCTATGGGAAAGGAACCGCCGCCGGTGAAGAGTGGCCATGGTACACCGCCAAGACAGGTTCAGATTTCAGACTCAGTTTCCTGACTTTGCATTTTGCATTTTGCACTTTGCATTTTGCATTCGTCTGCCATCGTTCCTCGGTGCCAATGCAAAATGCAAAATGCAAAATGCAAAGTGCAAAATGGGCCCGTCAGTGCCGGCCCCTCACTTCTCCGTACTCTCGTGATACATCTCCGCCAGCCGCGTGAAGTAGTCCTTCACTTCCGTGGCATATTCCGAAATGACCTTCGACGATTGGGCGTTCTTGATGGCCTCTTGCACGGACATCGGCAGCAGGCCCCACACCTCTTTCTCCGCAGCGAGCATCGCTTCCGTCTTGGCCTCGGTCAGCTTGTTGGGCTTGCGGATGCCTTCCTGGCTGCCTTTGGGACGCGGGTTAGGACGGAAGTCGCCCGATCCCTTGCCGTCCTTGGGCTGGCCGGCCTTGGCCAGGCTCGACTGGTTCTTCATGCCCTGCGAATTGCAATTGTTGCAGATCGGGCAGGACTTCTTGGTCAGCTCGATGAGCTTGTCGAGGTCCTTGACGATATCGCCTTGGAGCCGCTGCGTGGGATCGCCCGTGCTCCCCTCGGAGATCAGCGATTGGGCTCGCCGCATCCGCTGGCCGAGATCCAGAAGGGGATTGCTCTCCTGGCCGATGTCTTCGCCGGGAGCAAATTCCTCGGGCGGAAGGTCGTTGCTCGCCGTTTTGCCCGGCTTGGGCTGCGTGACTGGCTCCTTGCCCGGCGGCGGTCGCTTTTCAATCTTGGATTGATCGAGCTTGGTCTTGTCGAGCTTGGTCTTGTCGAGCTTGGTCTTGTCCACGCCCTCGAACAGCTCGCCGGCCAAGTCGCCGAACAGCTCGTCGTCCAGCGCGGAGGAATCGCCCGCCTTCTTCGGCTGGGGCTTCGCTGCGGGCGATTTCGCTTTGGCGGCGGCGCCGCTACTGGGGGGCGACTTGGCGCCGTCCGTGGGGCCGGGGTCGCCGGCAGCCAGGGCGCTCGTCAAGAGCAGTGTGGTCAGCAGGTTCATGGCAATGCCTCCTTTGCCCCGCGAGGCCGCGGCGCTTCCGCGGGCGGCTGCGGGTCGCTGTCCCGGTCCTTTGGGCCGCCCTGATTCTTCGCGCCCGGCGGGCCGTTGTCCAGTTTTTTGTTCGCTTCGTCGGGCGAAAAGTCCGGCAGCTTCTCCGGATCGTCCCCCTCGCCGGCGGATTCGAGCACGCCGCGACAGGTTCAGCGTCAGCCGGGCGACTTCGCCTTGCTGCTGGCTGATGAGGTCGCGCTCGCGCCGCTGAACGTCGGTGAATTCCTCCGGCGTCCGGCCGGCCAGGCGGCCATCCAGCTCTTTGGTGCGCTCGTTCAGCTCCAGTTGCATCATCTTCAGCAGCTTGAGCTGCGCGATGCCGGGGATGCCGTCCTTGGGAGGCGGTTTCTGTTTGCCGGCCCCGCCGCCCTTCTTGCCGCCGCCGTCTGATTTCTTCTTGTTGTCCGGCGGCTCGGGCTTCAAGGCTTCGATCAATTGCTCGAACCGCCGCTGGGCATTCCGCTGGGCCGTCTGCGTCGGCACGCCGGTCTTGAGCTGCCGGAGCTGCTCGGCGGCCAGCTCCAGCTCGCGGGCCGCTCCCTGGAGGGCTGCTTGAAACACCGCGGCCGCCGAGAGCTTTTCGGCCAAGCGAGCGCCGCCTGCCGCACGTCGTCTTCTTGCCGCGAGAGATTGCGCACGCTCTCCTTCTGACCGTCGGTGAGCTGCTGCTTGGCGGCGATCTGATCGCGCCGCAAGGTCTCGGCCGACAGCGCTTGCTGCCGGTTCTTCAAGCCCTCCAGCTCGTCGCTGATCTTGGCCAACTGCTCGAGCGCCAGCTCCAGCTCGGCCTGCTCTCGGGCGTCGGCCAGCTCTTCGCCGGCCTGCTGGAGGTCTTCGAGCGCCTGCTGGGCGCTTTTCTCGGCCCCGGCGCCATCGCCTTTTTCCGATTGCTCCCCGGCCTTGCCCATCTGGCCGGCGGCTGACGCGGTGCGCGATCCGGCTTGCTCTGCGCGAAGACGCTGGAGCTTGCGCGCCAGCCGCTCGGCCTCCGCTTCGAGCCGCCGCTGCTCTTCGGCCAGCTTGGCCAGCTCGCGGCGCTTCTGCGCCTCGTCCGGATTGGCCGCGGCGTCCTGCATCTTCTTCTTGAGCCCCTTCTGGCGGTTGGCCAGGTCCTGCAATTCCCGCTCGGCCTGGCGCAGCTTCTGCACCAGGCGCGAGCGGTCGTGCTCGGGGCGCTGGGCCAGAATATCGAGCACCTCGCCCAAAGCGTTGTTGGCCGCCTGCTGCCGCTGGGCCGCCTTGCCTAGCTGGTTCTTTCGCAGGTTCTCGGCGGCAGTGCCCAGATCGTCGCTGACGCGGTTCGAACGGGCATGATGCAGCGCGTCGTCCAACACGCCTGAGGGGTCTTTCTTGCCCAGCTCACTCTTCATGCGCCCCATGCGTTGCAGAATGGCCTCGAACTCGCGCGACACGTCTTGCTGTCGGCGGGCGAGCCTTTCCAGGTCGCCCTGCTGCTGCGGCGTGAGGTCTTTGAAGTCTTTGGTTAGCGTGTCGGGCGCAAGCTTGGCCGCTTCGCCCATGATGTTCTCGTGCTCGCGCCGCAGGCCGATGATCTCCTGCTTGATGCGGCTGAAGTGGTCCCACTCGGTCATGTTGCCCAAGAGCGCCTCCAAGGCGGCAATGACCTGATCCTGGTGCTTGCCGGCGGAGGCCAGGTTCTCGCCCACGATCTTCCGCTGCTGGGCGGCGGAATCGAGCCGGGATTGCGCCGCCTTCCCGGCGTCGCGCAGCGCGCCGACGATGGTTGGCAAGTGGTCCTGCTGGAGCCGGCGAATCTCGCTCAGCACGCCCCGCATCCGGCGCGTGACATCGCTGCCGTCAGCGCGGTTCTGCCGGAGGTAGGCCAGCAGGCGCTCGATCTGCACGGTCACGCCTGCCGTTTCGTTGCCCAGCGCGTAGTTCACCTGGTCTTGTGTCAGCTTCGACCGTTCGAGGCCGTCCAGATCGATCTTCTCCAGCCGCCCGATCTGCTCGAAGCGGGCCTCGACGCCACCCAATTCCTTTCGGCCGGTGCGCTGCGTGACGAGCACCTCGTACAGCTTCCGGAGGATCTCCCGTTGCCGTTCCGACGCGATGTTCTCCAACTGATCGGAGGTGATGATCTTGAGCCGCAACTCTGGACTGCTACCGGTTTGTGGGCGGAAATCGCTGGCCGAAACGACGAGCGTTACGTCCATGCCCGGACCCAAGTCGCTGAAGACCTCTTTGAGCGCCAGGTCGTGCACGAGCGACCGGGCGTCGCCCAGTTTGTCGGTGGCCAGCCCTAGCGGCTGTTCCGGCGGCGCATCGGCGGCCGTCAAGACGATCTCCATCGATTCCGGCTTCGGCTTGCCGCCGTCAGGGGCCTTGATGGCAGGCGACTCCTTGGTGACGCGGAGCGTCAAGTTGCGGAGGGCCAGGTCATCTTTGGCCGCGATGCGCAGCGGTACGACCGCCGCCGGCACATAGCGTTCATCCTTGGAAGGCTCTTGGATCGCAAGCGTGGGCGGCAAGTCAGCCACCGCGCGGACTTCGTGCGGCGCGTCGTCGCCCACGATGCCCTCGGTGTCCTCCAGGCGAAACCAATACTGCCCGCTACGCGTCACGCGAAACGGCTGGGTAGCGTCTGCGGAGATGCGGAAGCCGTAACCATCGGAGGTGATCTCGGCCGGCACCAGCAGGAGCTTGCTGTCCTCGTCCTTACCTTCGTTGTTGTCCTCTTCAGCTTCGGCCGGTTCGTCTTGGGCTGCTTCTTTCTTTGCCGCGTCCGTGCCTGCTGCCCTGAGGCAAAGCGTCGCCGTCCGCAACGGCTTGTTCGAGGTCCCCTCGAAGGCGGCGCGCGTTCCCTCCAGTGCCCGGATGTGCTTCTCGGACTTTACGGGCGGCCAGTGCGTGTAGTCGGGCGGGTGCAGCTCGATGGCCAGGGAGCGCACCTCCGGCGGCTCGATCACCTCCAGGCGGATCGGCCGCTGCCGCATCGAAAGATCGTCACCCCCCTCGGCCCAGTAGACCAGCGGCCGCGTCACGGAGGCGAAGCGGTGCACCGCCGCGCCCTCCACGGGCCGCATGGCGAACGAGTGCTCGGCGGTCTCGCCCGCGAAGCGGACGAACAGCCGCACTCCCTTGGGCAGCGCCGCGCCCTCGGCGTCTTCCACCACCAGCTCGAGCGGCTTGCCTGTGGCGGCGCGGGTAATCTCTTCCTGAAACCGCAGGTGCGTCTCTTGCGGCCAGGGGGGGCCACTCAGCGGATTGACGAGCCGCGCAGGCGCGGTTCGCGCGGCCGAAGGGCTGAGCAGCACACCCGTCGCCGCCAAGACTATGACGGCGCCCACCGCGATCGCGGCGCGCACCGTGGGGCGGTAGTTGATCGTCTGTGAAAGCCGAAGCTGCTCGACGGCGGCGGTCGTCTGCGCGATCACCGCCCGGCGCAGCTCGGGCGAGCCGGCCTGCGCAGTTCCCCTCGCTTTCACCCAGAAACTCCACGGCGCTGGTCAACTGGTCGTGCAGATCGGGAAATCGTCCCTCGACCCGCGATGCCAGGGCCACGTCGGCAAACCGGGCGCAGGCGCCGCGCAGCACACAGCGATAACCGACCCAGGCAAACACGCCGGCCACGATCAGCGAACAGATCACGCGAATCCCCGGATCGGCGAAAACCTTTCGCAGCGGCAGGCTGAAATGGCAGAGATAATCGAGCAGTCCAACAGCCAACGCGGCGGCCAGCGTGGCCGCCAGCAACCAACACAGCCCGTGGACCCAGACCAGCAGCCGCACCTTGCGGCGGATTCGGGCAATCTGCTGCTGGAGAGGATGAGCCATGAGAGAATCGCTCGCTGACGCCTGGTCGGCTGACGCACGATCCGCCGGAATATTCTAATGCCTTACTATAGTTCGGGATATGCAGGAATGATGGCCGCGGCACGGCCGACACTAGCCCGACGCGCAAGCGAGGGAGAATCGCCGTTGGCCGCGGTGTCGTGGCAGTTCTCCCTCGCTTGCGCGTCGGGCTAGTGAGCAAATCCGCGCCTCTGACGCGCCTGAGCTTGCACTGCTTTCACGTTCCATCCGCCCTTACACCTCATCCAGCGGAAACACCGGCCGCCGAATGCGGCGGAAGGGAAACGTCCGCAAGTCGCTCGAGCAGGGGCCGGCCGTATCGACGGTGTAGCTGGCCTTCGTGATCGGGTCGTAGGCCCGCCGGTGGGCGACGGCCGCCTTCACGCCGATCACCCGCAGCTCTTCCGGCACGATGGCCTGGCTGCGAAGCTGGCCCAGATCGAAGGGGGGCGTCTTGTGCGTCGTCAGCAGGATGCGGATGCCCTGACCGCCGGCCGAAAAGCGGTGTCGCACGACGGCCGAAGGGCCCATGTCGATGTGCATGCCATACATCGAGGCCAGATGGCTGTGCCGGTCTTCCAGCTCGAAGCGGCCGTCGCTCGTGGAGAGCAGCTCCACCTCCAGCTCGACCGGCCCACCGCCTAGCGGCGACGACTTGCCGCCGACGGCGAGCTTCAGCCGGGCACCCGACCGGGCTGCCTGGCATTGCCGCACCGACGGGGGATCGTTGATCACGACCGCCGAGTTGTCGACACGGTGCTTCAGCAGTGCACGCAGCACGCCGGTGCAGTCGCCCGGGGCGCCGCCGCCGATATTGTCCGAAGGCTCGACGATGGCCACCGGCCCCTCACGGTGCGCCAGGATGCGCGGCATCACCTCTTCGATCGGCGGGTTGACGACGTTGCCCTGGTGGCGATGCTCGAGGGCGTACTGGCTCAGCCGGCGCAATTCGCGGCGGGCTGCTTCCGGATCGCCGAGGGTGACCGCGGAAAAGCTCGGCCCCGTCTCGCTCAGGTCCGCAAAGGAATAACCGGCGAAGACGTTGACCGCCAGAATATCGGGATGCTCTTTTTCCATCTGGCGTGCCATGGCCTCCAGCGTGCGCATCGGCTCATCGGCCGTGGCCACGCCGGTGGGCGGCCATACGATGGGCGGCTGCTCGAAAACGGTCACCGTGGCACACGCGGCTCGCGTGTGCGGCGACGGGCACGCGAGCCGCGTGCCCCACGTTCGCATCAGCCGGTCGAGCAACTGCGCGCCATTGGCGGCCGCTTCCGCCGCGTCGGTGTGCGGGTTCTCACGATACGCGACCAGGCCGTGGCTGTATTGGGCCATCCGCGGCGTGTGGTTGCAGTGCAGATCGAGCACGCCGCCCACCGGCACGTCCTTCGTGTCCGACAAGCGCGACAGCCGCTCGAGGATTTCTCCTTCGACATCGGGAAACGACTGGCTGCACATGGCCCCGTGCAGCACGAGATAGATGCCATCCACGCCTGCGGCCAGCTCCGGCTCGGCCCGCTCACGCAGCTCGTTCCAGAATCGCTCCACGACCTCATCGGCCGCCGTAGCGCTGGGCGTGGCCCGGATGTCGATCGTCGGCAGGAGCTGCCAATCGTTCTTCCGGCCGAACTCGACCACCGCCCCCAGTGGCGAGCCATCTGCTTCCGCGGCCAGCAGCTCGTCGCCGCGGCGGACTTGCCAGTCGGACCAGGGCGTCACGCTCTCGAGAAACGTGTGCGTCTCGTGAAAGATTCCGGCCAGGAGAACGCGCTTGGGCATGGCAGGCTGGTGGCCAGCGGGGGAACGTTGCGTGGCACGAGCCTAGCGGCCGTGAATCACGGCCAAGATGGCCGTGCCACGATGGGCTTGCGGCCGCCATTCGAGCCGAGTTCGCGGTACATCGCAAGTCAGCGCGCCAGGCCGTGTTCGGGACCTCGCATCGCCGCGGGAAAATGCTATATTTTCGATGCGCCCCATCCGAGGAGCCACCGTGGACAACGTCGTCGTTCCCTTGCTGCTCTTGGCCGCCATTGCCGCGGCGGTTTGGTGGGCGGCGACACAGGCGCAGCCTCTTCGTCGTGCGGGTCGTGGAGGGACGCCCTCAAGCCGTGCGCGGCAAGGTCACCTCGGCCTTTCTCAGCGAAATCGCCGAGGTCTGCCGGCGGCATGCCGTCGCCTCGGGCACCATCCGCGGCGTGGTGCGCCAGGGGCGCGTCGCCTTGAGCTTCTCGCGGGCCTTTCCGCCGGGTTGTCAGCAGCAGTTGCGCAACGTCTGGACAGCCCAGGGATGGTCTACCTCAATCGCCGCACCCGGACGGCCGCGGTAAGGAGGTTCGCGGCACGTTCTCAGGAGTGCCGCTTTCCCGCGCGGCCGAGTCATTCGATCCACCCGCCCCCCAGCACCCGCTCGCCGGCATAGCAGACGACCGCCTGGCCGGGGGCGATGCCGTGCTTAGGCTCGTCGAGGGTGAAACCTAGCCGCCCGCCGCCGAGCGGTTCCACGGTCGCCGCCACCGCCTGGCTGAGGTAGCGAATCTTCACTTCGCAGCGCAGCGGGCCGGCCGGCTCATCGATCAGCCAGTTGGCCCGCGCGGCGGTGAACTCGCGCCGGGCCAGCTCGTCGCGCCGGCCGATGACGACGCGGCGCGTCTCCGGCTCGAGCCGCACGACGAAATAGGGCTCGCCCAGGGCCACGCCCAGCCCCTTGCGCTGGCCGACGGTGAAGCCCTCGATGCCCTCGTGCCGGCCGACGACTTCGCCCTCGGTCGTCACCAGCTCGCCCGAAAGATCGATGTCGCCTCGGCGGCGGCGGACGAAGTCCGCATAATCGCCGGAGGTGACGAAACAGATTTCCTGGCTGTCCTTCTTATCGGCCACGCGCAGGCCGAGCCGCCGGGCACGCGCGCGGATTTCCTCCTTGCGAAAGCCGCCGACCGGGAACATGAGCCGCGGCAGGATTTCGCGGCGAATGCCGAACAGCACGTAAGACTGGTCCTTGTCGGGATCGAGGCCGCGGCAGAGGGCCGGACAACTCGTCTCCCCTCTGGCCGAAGGCTGGGCGAGCGGCGGTTGTGGGAAATGCCCCTCACGCCGGCCCTCTCCCCGGGAGGGAGAGGGAGCAGATAGGATTCGCGCATAGTGGCCCGTGGCAATGAACTCCGCGCCCACGCTATCGGCGTAATCGCAAATGCTGCCGAACTTGAGCCAGTTGTTGCAGACGACGCAGGGGTTGGGCGTGCGTCCGGCCGTGTACTCCTCGACGAAGTAGTCGATGATCCGGCCAAACTCGGCCTCGAAGTTCAGCGCGTAAAACGGGATGTCGAGCTTGTCGGCCACCCGCCGGGCATCGGCCGCGTCGGAAGCCGTGCAACAGCCCTGCTTGTGGTGCAACGGCTCGGGGGACCGGGAGGCATCCCCCGGCGAGCGGGGGGCGTCAGCCCCCTGATGCCGCGGCAGTGTGACGACGGGAAGCGAGGCAGCCGCACGATCAGGGGGCTGACGCCCCCCGCTCGCCAGACTGCGGCCGCCACTCGCCAGAGGGCGCCCTTCGCTCGGCGTTGCGTCGCGCGCCGAATCTTCGCATGCCGTCTCGGACTGTTGCCCGTGGCGCATGAACAGGCCGATGACCTCGTGCCCCTGCTCCAACAGCAAGGCCGCGGCTACGCTGCTATCGACACCGCCGGACATGGCCAGGACCACACGCGACATGCTTCTACCTCGATACCTTTCACGCACGCACAGACAGACACGCGGACGACGAAGCCTTACGTGGGCTGCTCCAGCACGTCTCGCCAAAACTCCGGCATCCCACGGTATGCGGCCTGGTAGGTCTCGTCCAAGGGGACATTGATATACCGATCCGGTCGGAGAAAAAGCGGCATTTGAGGCAGCGCATCGCCGACCGCCAAGTGCTCGAGATAGACCTCCACGCGCGGGCCGGCCGCGTAGCTGGCGAGCGTCAGCGGCTTTTCTGTCGGCAAATCATAGGGTTCTTGCGACGGCCGCAGCCGCTGCACGATCTCGGCATGGAATCCGCGAGGGTCGTGGAGACCGGGCGGAAACAAGTCCACCAGCAGCAGATGAACGTGCTGCTGGATGGCGCTGGCTGCCTTCGCGGCAAACTCTTCGACGTGCTGGGCGCGGTCCTTGTTCGACGGAGAGACGATTTCCAAGAGCGCGACCAACCGATGGCCGCTCACGTGCCGGATGGCGAGTGTCCGGCGACGTTCCAAATCGGCGGCCTCTAGCACCTGCTTCCGCCATACGCGGGGCGGCGCTTCTGCCACGGCGATTCCTCCCGTGTCGGGTGGAGGAGACGGTTCCGGTTCCTGCGGCGGTGGGCTCGCATGCAACGCGAGCACGTCAGCGATCGTTTGACCGGCGTGTTGCTCGGCCAGAGCGTAATAACCCTTGGGAAGCAAGCCGTCGTTGAGAGCAGTCCGGATCAGACCAATCCACACGGTGTGTAGATCGTGAAAGATACCGGCCTCAACTCGGGTCCAGTCATGAATGGGCATCGAAGCAGCTCCAAGCCGTGTTTAACTCGGCCTCATTGTACACGCGATGTTCCCGCGCGGCGTTCGATTACGGCTCGTCATCGATCTGCGGTGCAAACCCGCGCCGCAACGTGTTCTCGGTCATCGTCCGCGGGATCACGAATTGCAGCAGGTAGTCGGGGCCGCCGGCTTTGCTGCCGATGCCCGACATCTTGAAGCCGCCGAACGGCTGCCGGCCGACCAGGGCGCCGGTGATCGGCGCGGTTGAGGTACAGGTTGCCGACCAGGAACTCGCGCCGGGCCCGGTCGAGGTTCGCCGGGCTGCGGCGAAGACATGCCGCCGGTCAGGGCGTAGTCGGTGCCGTTGGCGATCGCGCAGCGCTTCGTCCAGGTCGGCCGCCCGGATGACCGCCAGCACCGGGCCGAAGATCTCTTCCTGCGCGATGCGCGCGTTCGGCGGCACGTCGGCGAAGATGTGCGGGCCGATGAACTAGCCTTCGCTCGGCCAGCGTCGCCGACGTCGACGGCCAGCGCCAGCGCGGCCTTCGCTGCTGGCCGATCTCGATGTAGCTGCGGATGCGGTCGCAGCGACTCCTCGTCGATCACCGGGCCGACGCTGGTCGCCGGGTCTTCGGCCGGGCCGATCTTCAGGCTCCGCGTGGCCTCGACCAGCCGCTGCAGGAACGTGTCGTAGACCGCCGCCAGCACGATCGCCCGGCGAGCAGGCCGAGCACTTCTGGCCCTGATAGCCGAACGCGCTCTTCGACGACGCCGAGCACCGCTTCGTCGAGGTCGGCGTCGTCGTCGACGATGATCGCGTTCTTGCCGCCCATCTCGGCGATGACGCGCTTCACGTTCGTCGACGCCCTGGCGCGAGACCTCGGCCGCCTTGGCGTTGATCGCCAGGCCGACCTTCCGCGAGCCGGTGAAGGCGATCAGCGCCACGTCGGGATGCTCGACCAGCGCCGCGCCCGACCACCTCGCCGTGGCCGGGCAGATAGTTGAGCACGCCCGGCGGCAGCTCCAGCTCGTCGGAAGATCTCCATCAGCTTGGCGGCGATCGACCGGCGATTGCTCGGCCGGCTTCATGACGACCGTGTTGCCGGTGACCAGCGCGGCGGCGGTCATGCCGGTGAGAATCGCCAGCGGGAAGTTCCAGGGCGCGATGACGACCGACCACGCCGCGCGGCAGGTAGTCGAAGCGGTTCTCCTCGCCGGGCACGTCGACGCCGTGCGGCCGGCTTGCAGGCGCGATCGCGCTCGGCGGCGTAGTACTCGCAGAAGTCGATCGCCTCGCAGACGTCGGCGTCGGCCTCGCGCCAGTTCTTGCCGCATTCGTAGACCTCCCAGGCGGCCAGCTCGAACCGCCGCTCGCGCATGGCGGCGGCCGCCCGGCGCAGAAACTCGGCCCGCTGCTCCACCGGCAGATCGCGCCCAAGCCGGGAAGCGCCTGCTTCGCGGCGGCGACGGCCTGCTCGCGCGTGCTCGGCAGTGCGCCAAGCGCGGCTGCGCCGACGACCTGGCCCTTGTGCGACGGATTGAGCGACTCCAGCACGTCGCCCTGGTTCGATCTTTTCGCCGCCGATCACCAGCGGGATAGTGCCGGCCGAGCTGCCTGGCGACCTCGCGCAGGGCGGCTTGCATCGCCTCGCGGTTCTCGGCCCTGGCGAAATCGACCGGCGGCTCGTTGCGGAAGTCGGCAACGGCAGGCTGCGAGGTGAGCTTGAGGGTGGTCGGCATGGAAGCGTCGTCCTTCGGTAGGACGGATTGCCAATCCGTCCGTCTGGTGAGCTGTCATCGTCTCCGACGGATTGGAAATCCGTCCTACGCTTACCGTCCAGGGATTGCGCAGCAGCTCGTCCGCCGGCACATTGTCGGCGAAGCCGGCCCGGAGGAACGAATCGTTCGACGTGTTTTCCAGCAGCCGCCGCACGAGATACGCCATGCCGGGGATCAGCTCGCCGTAGGGCATGTAGATCCGCAGGCGGTGGCCCAGCTCGACGAGGGCCTGCTTCTCGGCGTCGGCCATGCCGTAGAGCATTTGCAGCTCGAAGGCCGCCGGCGGCAGGCCCAGCTGCCGGGCCACCGCGATGCCGTGGGCCAGCGAGCGGATGTTGTGGGTGCCGAGCGCCGGCCGCAGGTGCTCGTGGTTGCGACAGCACGAACCGCGTTGCAGCTTCGAAGTTGGCGTCCGATCTGCCACTTCTCCTGAAACACGGGCACCGGCCAGCCGTTGGCCTCGGCGTGGATCGTCTCGTAGTCCCAGTACGCCCCTTTCACCAGCCGCACCCACACCGGGCGTGCCGCGGCGCGGCGCCCAGTCGCGCAGGCCCACCAGGTCGGCGCCCGCGTCGCGCAGATAGCACTGGATGACGATGCCGACGTTCGGCCAGTCGCGAAACTCGTCTTCGGTCAGCACCTGGCTGGAAGATCGCGCAGCGTCAGGTCCTTGGTCTCGTACGACTCCATATCGACGTTGATGAACGCCCGGTGCTGCCGGGCCGCGCGGAGCAGTTGCCGCAGCCGCTGTGACGACGCGGCGCAAGGTGCCCTCCTGGTCGATGGGGTCGAACTGGCTGTCGAGGGCCGAGAGCTTGATCGAGACGTTGACGCGGGGGATCTCGCCCAGACCGCCACGGTCGATCTGCGGCGCCTCGGGCCAGGCATTGACCGCCGGCGAAATGCTGCGAATCAGATCGATCGTACGCACCCAGATAGCGGTCGGCCTCGGCCTCGCTGATCACTGCCTCGCCCAGGAGGTCGAGCGTGAAGCCCATGTTCGCCTTGCGGGCACGCAGGGCGGCCGACAGCACCTCGTCGGGTGTTCGCCAGCGATGAACCGACGGGCATGGCTCATGGCGTTGCGGCGGGCGGCGATGGCCAAGGCCCGGCCGGCGATTGAATTGGGCTGCGCGATGGCCAGCCCCAGCCGCACGGCCGAGGGCAAGTGCTGCCGCACCTCATCGAAATATTCGTGCAGGTGGCCCGTCACCTGGTCGCGCGTCTTGAGCATCGGTAGCACGTCGATGAAGCGGAACATCTGCACCTTGACCGACTCGTCCTGCATGGCCCAGGCCATGATCCGGTCGTCCCACCAGCGGCGCTGGAGCATGCTAGGACGCCGCCGCGAAAGGTGCCCGAACACCCAGCGCCCCACCTCTTGCGTGGTGGCTTCGATGCGGGCCAGGTCTTGGGGGGAGAAATCGTCGGACACGGAGTCTGGAAATTACGAATGTCGAAATGACGGAATGACGGAATGACGGGCAGGGTGGCACGCCCAGAGCATGGATGCGATGGGCGTGGCGGCGCCGCGTGACACTCCTGGAAGTTTGCCTACGACGACTGGCTGGCATTCTAAGCGGATGCGGCACAACCACCAATCGCGGCATGGCTGGCATCGCGCGCAGCGCTGTTTGGCGAGCGAGCGGTCGCAAGGCTTGGATCTCAAGTGCGCCGCCGCAGTGCGTCGATGCTGTCAGCGTAGCGGGCGAGACGCCGCGTTCCTGCCTTCCCGGCGTTTGCCGGCCGCGTATAATCTCCCGCCTTTTCCCGCGAGCCAATGCCGCGCGGCCATCGGCAGGCATTCTTTGCTTGCCTGACTGCCGCCGGGCCGCTTCGCGCCACCCTCCCCACGCCCGAATCGCTTCTCATGCGCCGCATCTTTCCTTGTCTGTGCGTCCTTGTGCTCAGCGCGGGTTGCAGCACCACCGAACCACTGGGGCTGCGCTACGGGCCGCACCGCGAGGTCGCCGAGCAGCGCCAGGATGCCCAGATGATCGATCCGTATCCTCTGCCCAGCGTGGGGCCGGATATCAGCGGTGCCCGCCCGCGCAACTTCGACGTGCCGCGCGCCCAGCCGGTCCGCCCGCCTACGGAAAAGCGCTGGTCGATCCTGGGCTATTAAGACAGCGCGACACTAACCCGACGCGCGAGCGAGGGAGAGGCGGGATACGCGCGGAGTCACACGGCGGCGCTCCCTCGCTTACGCGTCGGGTTAGTGTCGCTTACGTGTCCCGCACCTACGGCTCGGTGGCGGGAAGACGGATCGTGAAGTCGTTCTCGGCCGTCGCCGAGACGACGAACTCGCCCGGGATCGCGATGAAGCCTCCCAGGTGTTGATCTTCCGGCTGATTCGACGTTGGCAGCACGACCACGGCGGTATAGACGCCTTCGGGAGCGCCGGCCGCCTGGCCCTGACCGACCGTCTTGGCGGTAAACTTACCGTCGGCCGCAATGATGCCCATGAACTTGAGCCCTGAGGGCAGCTTGGGCGTGAACTCGATGTTGCCCCCTGTCAGGGGTTCACCGTCAGCCCGCAGGACGACGCCGCGGACTTCGTACGTCTGGGGCAGCTCGCCGCGCTGGTCGCCGCCGCAGCCTGAGAGGAACACCGTGGCCAACAGGGCGGCCAGGGGGCTGGCCACGCCAACAGGCCGGCGGCCCTGAATTGCCAAGACGAAGACCGTTCCCATCGTCGGGCGTCTCATGGATGGTCTGGTTCAACCGTCACGGCGCACTGGCGCGGCGCCCTTCGGCGGAGGCAGGCTTAATAGCCCGTAGGTGGGCACCGCCCACCGCATCCGCGTGATCGTTGGTGGGCGGGGCCCACCCGACTGGCTCCTATTGATCCCCCCCGAGCAGCCCGTCTTGCGGGTCGCAGGCCTGTGCCCAGGCCTGGTCGTTCATCGAGATGTGCAAGAACCGGACGCTGGCGTCGCCCATGGCCACGTTCATCCCGCCGGGATGCCCCGACTGTGCGCGGCTAGGGTCGCAGCCGGTCTGCCAATTGGGCTGCACCTGAAACTTCAGGCAGGGCGGATAACCGGCCACGGCGGGGTGCTTGTAGGAAGTGTTCGTGCAGAACACCGCCCGCCAGATGCTGTTGGAGTCCGCCCACAAGCTGCCATACATGAAGTTGATGTCGTTGGTCCAGCCGCAGGTGGCGTACATCTCGCCGAAGAAGATGGTGTGCGACGTGCCGTCGGGCAGGGTGCCGAAAGTATTGATGCCTTCCGTGTGGCCGTGGTCGGGCCGCCCGAAGACGAAATAATTGGCCCCGTAGTTCCCGGCCCCCCACAGATAGGCACCGCCGTAAAAAGTCAGGCTCTTGCCGACCGTAGCCCCGCCGGACGGGTCGTCGGGGCACGTGTAAACGGGAATCACGCGCCAATACGAGATCCCCGGGTACGTCTGGTTGGGGTCCAGCTCGTCGAAGATCGCTCGCTGGTCGATGTACGGCAAGAGCCAATGGAACACCGTACGCCCGTAGGGGCCGTTGAACGGTTTGCTGGCCAACGTCAGACGATGCACCGCGCTGGGCGCGCACAGGGGCGGCAGGACGTTGTGCGAGTCGTAGAGCGTGTGCAGGGCGAGGCTGATCTGACGGAGATTGTTCTTGCACTGCGTGCGGCGTCCCGCCTCGCGAGCCGCCTGCACCGCCGGCAGCAGCAAGGCGATCAGCATGCCGATGATGGCGATCACGACCAGCAGCTCGACGAGCGTGAATCCGCGGCGAGCCTGCGCGGGGGCTTCGCGCCGCAGCTCACGGCGCGGCGAGGGGGATTCCTGGCTCATGGCGCGTCTCCCCAACGGATAAGAAGTGCAATGACGTGCGAGGGAGCGCTCGCCAAGCTACCGCACGGGGCGGCTCAAGGCAAGGTTTGGCGGACGGACCGGACGGACCGGCGTCTCGTCGAAAGTCCCACGTGCACGTCGGGCTTACGCCTCGACGCTCGCCCAGTCTTCTTCGACGGTGGAGTGGCATCGCGGCGAGCGGCGCGCATAATAGTCGTTCCGCGCCCCGCCCGGCAGGGACCGGTCTCCGCCGGATGCACGTGGCCGCGGAAGACGATCCGTCGTCGAGCTGGCGGCGGGCCGACCATCCACCCGTTTCGAAGAGGTAACAATGCAACGTCCAATCGTGCGTGGCCGACTGATCGCGCGAGGCCTTCTCTGCTGCCTCGCGCTCGTGGCGAGCGCCGCCCTGGCACAAGACAAGAAGCCCGACGCCAAGCCGGACCGGGCAGGCGAAGGCAAGGTCACGCTGGAGGTCATCGTCCCCCTGGGGTATGAGGACGAAGACGGCATCCCGCTGACCAAACTGCTGATCAACGACCAGGAGGTCAACAAGAAGGGCAAGAAGAACCGGCAGACCGGGAGCAAGTGGGTCTTTGAGTCTTCCGTGCTCAAGCCGAGCAAGGACGAGTACTTCTACACGTTCAAAGTCACGTGGGAGCCTAACAATTACACGTCGATGACGCGCGAGCGCCGCCGCATCAAAGTCGAGCCGGGGAAGTCGTACGTGATCGACCTGACCAAGCGTGAGAAGGACGATCCTGAAGACGACATCGTCGTCCGCTACGTGCCCACCCCCAACAGCACAGTCGATCACCTGCTGGACCTGGCCAAGGTCACCAAGGGCGACATCGTGTTCGACCTGGGCTGCGGCGACGGCCGCATGGTTTGCCGGGCAATCGCCAAGCGGGGCGCCAAGCGGGGCGTGGGCGTGGACATCAACCCGGACCGGATCAAGGACTCCAAGCAGACCGCCAAGGAGTACAAGGTCGAGGACAAAGTCGTGTGGCGCGAGGGGGACGTGCTCAAGCAAATCGACGACCTGGAGGACGCCACGGTCGTGATGCTCTACATGGGCGACGACATCGGCGCCCGACTGGCGCCCATTCTTCAGAAGCGGCTCAAGCCGGGCACGCGGGTCGTGTCGCACCGCTTCACGCTGGGGGACTGGAAGCCGGACAAGACGGTCACCGTGGAGGACAAGGACATGGCCAACTCGGAGCCCACGGTCGATCTGCACCTCTGGCTCATCAAGGCAAAGGACGGCAAGGAGCCGGCGAAAGCCAAGGCCAACAAGGATTAGGATCGAGGACGAAACATGCGCGTGGCGCGGATTCTCTTGAACAGGAGGGCACAGAGGCCACAGAGAGTGCCCTGGATTGCCACCAATCTCTCTGTGGCCTCTGTGCCCTCCTGTTCGATGGGTATGTCGCGTCGATTCGCGCAATCTGCGGGCGAGAAGTCCTCGGTGCGGCTCGGCCGTGTTGGGTCTTCCGTGGTTCGCAAATTCTTTGCGCTATCTCGGACTGCGCTGTGCGCCACCGTTGCATCGCCGCTGACATGGCCTAACGTTCTGGAGAGGCTTCTTCTTCTTCAGGCGTTGGAATAGGACGATTCTGCCATGCGCGCCCCTTGCTCGGTTCGGCCGATCCTGCTGTTGGCGGCGGTTGTGCTGATGGTGCCGGCCCTGTCGGCTGCTAACCCGCCGGCGAGCGGACAGCCGCCCGGAAAGCCAATCACGGGCGACAGCGTCACCAATGAGTATTGCCCCGTTCAACCGACGGAACCGGCCTCGGAAGAGCACGAGCTGACCTACGCCGGCAAGAAGATTCGCTTCTGCTGCGAGCCGTGCGTGCGGGCGTTCAAACAAAACCCTCGGGTCTATCTCAAGCACCTGCCGCAGTTCGAAGACAGCCCGGCCGAGCTCGAGGAAGACCCCGATGCGGCCGACTCCTTGATGGCCCACATGAACCGCGAAGAGACGCGGCGGCACTTGCTCGTGTTCTCCTCCGTCGCGGCCGGCCTGCTGGTGACGACGTGGTGCGTAAGCGGGCTGTTCCGGCGATGGGGCTTGCGCAGCGGGGTGCGGCCGGGCCTGGTCTGCCTGAGCGCCAGCGTCCTGGTGGCCGCCGTCACGGCCCTTTACGTGCGGACCCGCTCGCTGGGCGACGAGATCCACCAGCAGCAGCTCAAGGACCTGCTGCACTTTGCCACGTACCACGACTTCGGCGAAACGCCCTTGCCGGCCAAGCCGCCGGTGCCCAGGCGGCTGAAGGCCACGTTCTATCGCGGCAACGACGAGCGCAGCCCGCGGCTGTTCAACGGCGGACACTATCGCACCTGCACGTTCCACATCGCGCTGTGCGACGAAACGGGTCGCGAGCTGACGTTCGGCAGTCCGGTGGGCTACGTGAAGAAACAAAAGGTGGGCCCTGTGTACGATCCGCCCGCTGCCCGCCTCGGCGTGCGGTTCGAAATCGAGCGCGCCCCACACACGCCCGATTTCTTCTGGACCCCTGACCGCATGCAGCGCTACTTTCTCACGAAGCGTTGCGACCCCTTCATGGGCTCCGAAGAGCCCATCGCCGATCGCGTGGACCTGCGCACCGCGCAAGAGATGCAGCGCTGGTCCGCGTGGTTCCCCATCGGAGAAGTGCCCGAGAAAGACGCCGACGCCAAACAGGACTTCGCCGGCATCATCTACGTCTGCGAAGAGTTCGCCACGCCTGAGCGGATGTACGGTGCCCGGATGCACTACGCCATCCAGTACGACATCCACGTCCGTGATTGGTGCATCGACGAGCCGTCGGACCTGTGGATGGGGCGCTCTACCGCACGCGGAAGGTCCTCCAGTGGCGGCTGCCGCTGGAACAGTGGTTCAGCCACGAGCCGATCGGGGTACTGCCCAAGCCATCGGTGCGCGACCCCAAGCTGCTGGGGATCAGCGACTACACGCAGGAAGAATAACCGTCGGCCAGTTCGCCCTCGGCCGTTCGTCCTCGTCCTCGTCGTCGTCCTCGTCCTCGAAAGAGCGTCCCACATCGAGGACGACGACGAGGACGAGGACGAGAAAAGGAAGCCTAGCGATGAAGTACGCATAGCTGAACTCGCCAGAGTTCAACCCTCCAAATCTGGAGACTTGGGGCTTCCGAACATTTTCTGAAATAATCCTGCTTTGCTGCTTGCATTCAGCCATGCCTCCCCTTAGAAAGGCTACAAGGCAGTATATCCATATTCGGTTTTGGTAAAAGATAATCGCCGAAGCCGCTTGAGTCATGGGGCCGCTCTCCTGGCTCCTGGCTCCTGGCTCCTGGCTCCTGGCTCCAAGGGGAGTGTCATGAGCAAGCCATGCGGGCATCTTGTGCCTTGGCTGCCGCCTCTGAAGCTCGGCCTCCAGTTATCGCGCGACGATGCGGTGCATTTGGTGCTCGGCCTCTTATTATTAGCGGCCGCTCTTGCCAAGCTCACCGCCAGCCCAAGCTCCACCGGCTCATTTTGGACTCACCGCTGGACGACTCTGGCGATTATCGAATTGGAACTGGCGCTGAGGCCGCTGAATGATGCTGCGCATCGCCCCCCAGCTAACGGGTCCAGCGGCATTGGCTTGGTTCTCTGGCACGCTCGGCGTGTCCTTTGCGAAGGGCATTCTCAATGAGGAGTTCTGTGGATGCTTTGGCGCAGCCCAAGTCTCTCCCTGGGCTGCTGCCGCTTTGAGCGCCGGCGCGCTGTGTGGAATGCTCTGGACGTGGCCGCAACATCCCGATACCGCGAATGGGAATCCCGATCCAGCAAATCGAAATCCCGATCCAACAAATCGAATCGAGCGAAAGACCTCCCCTGTCGCGCAGTGGACCGCCCTTGCGGTTTTACCACTTGCGTTGGGCGCGGTGGCTTTATTTCAGATCGTCTTGTCCGGCCGGGCGGAAATCACATTGGACGGCGAAATCGTAGGCAGTTCCAGGGCCGTCCATCTGCATCCGGAAAAATGGGTTGGCCGCCCCCTGCCGTTACTCCCGCATATCAAGATAGATGTACCCTTAGCAGAAGGCGACTGGCTAATCGGGTTTATTCGGACAGGTTGCACGACGTGCGAAGGTTTCGTGAAACGCTATGAGCGGCTTGCCGCGCATTGGCCCTCGGGACACGGTTTTCCACGGCTCGCTCTGATTGACGTCGCACCCATCTCGTCAACCGATAACGACGGTAACGATAGCCGATGGGGAATTGCGCACGGTCATCTTGCGCCGGAGCGACACTGGGACGTTGCGGTGCCGCTTGAGCTTCGGCTGCGCGAGGGGAGCGTTAGTTCACTCACCGCCGGCACAGATCTTGGGTACTAAAACAGTCACATGGCAACGATGCTACAAACTCCGGTCCGGCCGAGCGTCAGTGCCCGAACCTCGCGGATTCTGACCTGCGTGATTATCGCGCTGACCGCTGGCCTTGCCTATGCGTGGACCAACGCCGACGCAGAGCATTCCGCGACTCACACTCGGCTCGTCGTCTCGCCGCACGCATTGGATCTTGGCGAAGTCGCCATGAGCCATGCGTTCACCTGGACGTTGCCTGTCCAAAACCCCACCCACCAGGAAATCAGCATCGCGGCCTGGGACTCCTCTTGTGGCTGCGCAGAGATCAGCCCAAAGGCTGTCTCGATTCCTCGACGAGATGTGATGCCGGTCACGCTCACGCTGGATCTGACAACGCAGCACGCCGAGGAAGCGATTCGGCCATTCCGTCCGTTTCGCGTCGTGCTGCACCCTGTCGTGGATTCAGGTGCCCACCCCGGCTGGCGAATTCATGGCGTCGTCCGGCAGCCGTTTGCAGCCATTCCAAATAAACTGTCGTTTGGAGGTGCCGACGCGATCGTCCAGGGAATGCCCTCCGCAGGAAGGCCACTGACGATCCAGACACACGGAGCGATTGTACGTGCTGAAGTTGAATGCGTACCGCCGGTTGGCGATGTGGAGGTTGCTCGGCAGGGCGACAATTTCACCGCCACCTTCACGCCCAGCCAGGCGTTAGCTCGCGGCTACTTTGACGCACACCTCGTTATCACAGGCTTCGGCAAAGCGCAGCAGCCGGTAGGCAGGCTTCGCGTACCGATAAGCGGCGAAGTGGTTCCAAGAGTCTCTCTAGTGCCAGCGGCGATCAACTTCGCGTCGTGCATCGTCGGCCGCGCCGCCGAACAGAGCGTTGTCCTTGAATCGAGGAATGGAACTGCGTTCGAGGTTGACGACATTCCAGCCAAACCGTTCATCTCCGTCTCGCGTTCGACGAACCAGCCGGCAGCGCGCCACGTTCTTCGTGTCATGAGTCGAGCAGAGCGTCAAGGAGATCGTCAGATAATGCTTAAAGTGCCCGTTCGATTCACGGATGGGGCAGCCGACTTGGTTGAGCTTCCGGTTCGTATCCATGCGCGGAACCCGCGCGAGGTGTTGCCATGATTCTTAGGTGTTCGATTGTCGGCGTTGCGGTCGTGCTTGCATGCAGCCGTGTCGGCGCGAGCGAGTTGGACCAGATATTCGACGCGTGGCAGAAAATGCAAGATAAAGTCCAGCGAATTAAATACATCGCCGAGGGCGAAACGACGGACGTTCAGGGCGTCTACAGCACCCTGATGCGGGGACTCCCGACAGCGACAAACGCACCCGATGGACCACTGCCCTCGGAGGACTATGCGTTTCGCCAGCAGGCAGTCTATCTTCTCGACTTCGAGCGCAATCTCGCGCAAGGAAAAAGGTTGGCAACAATTCTTGTTGGACACGTTTGTCTATGTGCCAAGGTATCGTTGGTCCGTGTATGACGGCAGAGAAATGCAAAGCTATGAGCCCCGGGACCAGAATACCTTTCCTGGCCACGTTCCGCACAAATACGACCCTGAGCTATTCCTAAGACACGCCAGTTTTCAGGGCCTGTTTTTTGACACGGAGGACTTTGCGCCCTTCCTTGCGTCTGGCATTGTGCCGACGCGGCGCGCAGCACCGACGCCGGAGCAGATGCGCCCTCCGCTGGACCGAAGCGCCTTTCGCGTTTCGGGAAGCGCAGAGTTGGACGGCCGCCGGCAGTTGGTCCTGAGGACTGCTGCGTCCCCCAACGACGCACGCTCCTATGTGGAAGTCTGGGTCGATCCGGCGCTGGGCTACCAAGTCACGCGCTGGGCTCAGTTTGGCCCGGAACACCACGAGTATGAGCTACGGTATGTGAGCGGTAGTACTGGATGGACGCTCAACTCCTGGAAGTGGTCTTGGTGGAGCAATGATCGTCTTTGCCGGTGGTCACTGATGAACGTCAGGACATGCGAGGTTAATCCAGCCGTCGATACCAATGAGTTCCACGTTGAGCCTCGGACAGGGATGATCATCCAGGACGATCGCAGCGATCGCGGACGACTGTACGTGAAGGGAGGACCAGGCGAGGCCGATCTCGATGTCCGGAATGCGATGGCACGCGAGCCTAGCCGGCGGCTGGCTTGGTTTGCTAGTGTTGCAGCGGTGATCGTCTGCGGTGCGATTCTTGTGAGCCTGTTTGCGCGGCGCCGTGTCAGAAACGGCATCGTGCACAAGAAAGGATGATGAGAACGTCACGTAGGCAAAGAATTGTTTCAAGCCTGTTGTAATAGCCTTTATTTTGGAGGTGTAGCATGGTTCGATGTATTATCATTGTCTCCGCGTTCCTGCTGGCCATTGGCTGTGTTTCATTATCGTTGTACGGTGCCGATTGTGAGACCGGATGCAAGGACATCACTTGTTACAAGTTTAATACTGGGTCGTGCTGGCGATTTAGTGCGCTGAACTGCATGAGACCACCAGCCGGATACACGGGAGTCTGGGTACTTAGCCCTTCTGGAACATGTCCGGTGGATTCCGTTGGGACGGTGGATGTCTATACGTGTTCATGCGAGGCCGCTTGCGATAACGACGCCTCGCTTCCGAGTAAACCGCGCCAGATGAAGAATTGCGCCGCGGGAACCATTTTGAGCGGTATTGGTAAGAGATTATGCGAGTAGTTGAATAAGTGAACACATGCTTTTCACGGGCGCCCTGGCGAAAGGCTCTCCTTGCCTTTGTCGCTACATCCGCAATCGTCATTGCAGCGATTCTGTTGGGCGAGGCGCATCGCGACTCGTCGGCCGAACGCATAGCACGCGGCGGTACGCTAAGACCCTTACTGAATTGGGATGGTCTCTGGTATCGGGACATATGCGCCTATGGATACACGTATGAAACCCCAAAGCGCCAAAGCGCGGTGGCTTTTTTCCCGGCATACCCACTTCTGAGTCGCGGATTGAGAGCATTGATTGCGCTGCCCGTGGAAGGCGCACTGCTGGTCGTGGCGCATGGCTGCCTATTTGGGACGTTTTTGGCGCTTCAAGCGTACTGCGCCCGGCGCAACACGGAGATGTCGTGGAGGGCGCAATGGTACTGCCTTTTAGCCGTGGCGCTGTTCCCTACCACGTTTTTTTTTCGGGCGGCTTACAGCGAATCGCTGTTCATCCTGCTCGTCGGGTTGTTCCTTCTGGGTATCGCCCGGCATTGGCCGCTTGAGGTCTTGGCAGGTATTGCGGGTTTGGCCACGGCGACGCGCGGACCGGGCGTGGCACTAACGCTTCCGCTGGTGGTTTATGCCTGGCGACGACTCGAAGGCCGAACCTTCGTTAAGCGCGGCGCGTTGGTCGCGGGTTTGGCAATGTTGTCTTGCTGGGGGTTGCTCGCATTCATGGCGTACCAGTGGGTCGAGTTTGGCGACCCGCTCGCGTTCGCCAAGGTGCAGTACTACTGGGTTTTCAGGGATGGGCCGTATGCGTCTCTCGGCGAGAAGGTCGAGGCGATGGGGACTCTGAAGCCGATTTGGTCGGTCTACCTCCCCAGCGATCTGGGCTACTGGCGGCGGTTCGACAGCGAATGTTGGCCCATTGTCAGCCTTCAGTTTGCCAACCCAATTTACTTCGTGGGTACCATTGGGTTGCTCGTGGTCGGCTGGAGGAAGAGGTGGCTGAATCAATATGAGTTGCTCCTTTCTGCAGGCCTGCTGGCAATTCCCTATGTCTCCAAGAGCTACGACAGTGCGATGAGCAGTTTTGGCAGGTTCTCGGCAGTCGTGCTGCCGGCGTACGTCGTGATTGGAGAAACGCTGGCAAGGTTGCCGCGCTGGCTGAGCATTGTGATTCTGGCAGCGTTCGGACTGCTGCTCTGTGTGTATTCGGCACTGTTCGGCGCAGGCTATCTGTTCATTTGAACACTTTGACATACAAGCTTGGCTAGACGCCCGGGGAGGCAGCGATGAATGACCATTTTGCAGTGCCCGCAACTGCGAGAAGGACGATGTGCGCCCGACGTGCCATGACGCTAGTCGAGATGTTGGTTGTGATCTCCATCATAGGGATGGTCATGGCGCTAGCCCTTCCGGCCGTGAACGCAGCGCGTGAGACAGGCCGTGCGACGGTTTGTAAGAGCCAACTGCGAAACCTGGCGACGGCGTCTTTAAACCATGAGATGCGCAGACTTATTTTCCCGGCGGAGGGTGGGGCGGTGGATGGGTTGGTGTACCTGGTCGCGGATTTGGAAGCAAACAGCCTGGCGGCTGGGGGTATACACTGTTGGGCTACTTGGAGCGCAATGACCTTGCGGAGCACGGGCGCGACGACCCGCCCCCCGGCGCGAGGCCAAGGTGGCAAAAGTGCTTCAAACGCCTATCGCGGTGTTCAATTGCGCCACAAGGCGGCGGCCTATGGCGTACCCCATCTTCTACGCCTACGCGCGGCACCCGTATGGTTCGGATCCCGTCTCGGCGGTCGTGCGCAGCGACTACGCGATGAACTGCGGAGATCAGTCGCGCTGCGAAATTGCCAACTGGTCCGGACCGCCCAGCCTTGCCGCCGGCGACGCAGACGACTTCGCTTGGCCTCCGGTCTCCGATCACACGGGCGTTTCGTTCCTGCGCAGCCAGATCGGAATGGGCCATCTGCGCGATGGATCAAGCATGACCTATTTGATTGGGGAAAAGAGTATCTCGTCGTCGAACTACGATACAGGGGCCGATCACGGCGACGACTGGAGCATGTACACGGGCTACCAAGATGACATGCACCGCACTACGTCCCACCCACCCGCGCGCGACGCCGATGGCGGCGGGGCCTGCCGCTTCGGAAGCTTACATCCAAGGACCTGGCACATGGCCTTCTGCGACGGCTCCGTCCGGTCGTTGAGCTACGACATCAACCCAGACGTGCACCGAAGCCTCGGCCACCGCGCGGATGGCTCGATCTTCGACGACTCACAAATCCGCTAACTCGTCCTCGTCCTCGAAAGAGCGTCCCACATCGAGGACGAGGACGACGACGAGGACGAGGACGAGAAAAGGAAGTCTGGCGGCTTCGGCTATCTTATCTGCGTCTTCCCATCGCCGCTCCGCGCGGAGGCTTCCGGCTTGTAGAGGTACTCGAACAAGTCGGTGATCTCCTGGAGCGTCAGCTCGTTGAGCAGGCCCTCGGGCATCGAGGAGATTCTGGACGGGGCGATTTGCTCCACGTTCGAGCGTCGAATGCGCACCGCTTCGCCGCTGCTGAGGAAGATGTTCACCACGTCGGGACCGGCCTGGCCGACGATGCCGTTGAACACCTTGCCGTCGGTCGTGCGGACGGCCTTGCTGGCGTACTGATCCGAGATGACGTGCGAGGGATAGACGATCGCCTCGAGCACCTCCCGCTTCTGGAAGCGGCGGCTCAGCGTCGAAAGGTCCGGCCCGATCGCCTCGCCAACGCGGCCAAAGCGATGGCACTTCGCGCATTGGGCCTTGGCATAGACCGTGGCGCCGCGAGCCGCGTCGCCGCGCGTCGCCGGATCGGTGAGGTGCGTGAGCAGCGACTCGAAGTTCCACGTGCTGGGCTGGACCGTGGCCGGCGGCTCGGCCGGAGGACTGCTCGGATATTGCTTGGCAAACCATATCTGCCAGCCCTTGAGGGCGACATCCCAGCGGTCATCCGGTTGGCTGTGCTGATCGTCGAACCAATGCTCCAGGAGCTCGACGGCGTGGTTGCGCCGTTTTCCTTGAGCCGCAGCCCGCAGAGGATGAAGCTGGCGCACCGACTCGGTTTGGCGCGGCGGTCCGCCTTCGACCAGCTTGAGCTTCATGAGCACTTCCACGGCGGCATCGCCCTCCAGGATCGGCAGCGAGCGGATGAGCAGCGGCCAGTTCTTTCCGCCCGGCGACTGGGCCAGGCCCATGGCCACGGTGGCGCTGCGCCGGATCGCGCTCGTACAGCTCGCGGAGGTAGGTCATCGCCTTCTCGTCGCGGCTGCGGGCGAGCACGGCCACGATGCCCGTTTGCAGCTTGCGCGGGCTCTCCCTGGACGGCGTCCAGCTTGCCGTCCAATTCCTGGAGGCGCTTGAGCATCTTGGCGCCCGGATCGGGCGGCAGAGTGACCAAAGCCCCCAGCGCGGCGCCCGGCCAGCGCGTGGCCTGATCCAACACGGCGTTCTGTTCCTCAGCCGTGAAGGTGGCGACGAAGTCGCGGGCGACGTTGTCCACGTACCGGCTCACGCTGTAGCCGGACTCGATGGCCCGCGCCTGCTCGTAAAAGTCCAGCACCTTCAGGCGCTGCTCGGCGGTCCAGCCCCGCGTCAGGAACCTGGCGTTCACGGCCAGGTGCAGCTTCTCCTCCATCGGCTCCTTGGATCGAAGCTGCTCGACAAAGCGGCCGGACACGGTCGGGTCCTGCAGATACACCAGCAGCCGCACCAGCTCGCGATTGATGCGCCGGCCGCCCTCGGGATTCTCTTTGGTGAAAGCCGGGTACTCCTGCGACAGTTGCTTGCGCAGCGGGGCAGGCACTTGATCCGGAGGGACGCTGCCCTGGTGCAGCGCGAGCTGGATCGTGCGGAGCAGATCGACGAACTCGCCGTCGTTCAGACGCGTGCGGATGACGCGGTCGGCCGCAGAGAGCACGGCGGCGGCCGTGGTCCGGTCAGCTTGGGCCGCCAACAGCACCGCGGCGCCATGATTGAAGATCCGCGGCGAGGAGTTCTTCAGCACCTTGTCTCGCCACTTGTCTGCGGGAATCTGAGCGAGCACGCCGCGAGCGGCCCAGGCGACGAAACGATCCTTGTCGGCCAGTAGCTGCAGCACGGCATCGAGCGGGGGCTCTTGCGCGCTGCGGACCAAGGCCTCGCAAGCCTGGCGGCGCACCGTGGGATGCTTGTCGGCCAGCAGCTCCACGAGCCGGACCCTGGTCTCTTCGTCGAAGTGCTGACCCATCAGGGTCGCGGCCCGAGCACGCAATTCGAAAGACCGCTCCTTGGAAAGCTGCACGAGCAAGGGCGCGGTGGGGAACGGTCCGTACAAGTGCATCAAGTCCAGCCCACGCAAGCGGTCCGTGACCTGGGCCTGGGCATCGCCCACCAGGTTCGTGAGCTGCCGGTCCCACTCCTGCTGCATCTCTTCCTGCACGGCGGCGACCTTGTCGCGCGCGAAGGCACTGTTGAATTGCGGCTGCCGCACCGCGCGGCCGATGCCGGCCAGCTTGGGCTGCGGCCCGGCGTCTCCGGTGTAAACCACGCGGTAGACGCCGCCTTCGGTGCCGCGCCCGCCGGTGCAGAAGTACAACCAGCCGTCGGGACCGACTGCCAGATCGGTGACGTTGAGCGGCTTGCCCTCCAGGAAGACTTCGCTCGTCGCCCGGAAGGTGCCGTGCGAGTGCTGCGTCTTGATGGCCAGGATGCGGCCCAAGGTCCAATCGCAGAGGAACAGCGCGCCGCGGTACTCCGTGGGGAACTTCGTGTGGTCGTACACCTCCAGGCCCGTGGGCGAGCCGCGGCCCGTCTCCAGCAGCGGCGGCAGGCTGTCGTGATAATAGCTGGGCCACTTCGACCAGCCGCTGCGCCAGCCGTATTCGCCGCCGGGCACGACGTGCACCAGCCGCGTCGGCCGGTACCAGGGCGCCCCTTCGTCCCACTCCATGTCGGAGTCGTAGGTGAACAGCTGCCCGTCGCGGTTGAAGCAGATGTCGTAGGGATTGCGCAGTCCGCCGGCGACGTGCTCTACCTGCTGCCCGTCGAGCGTCAGCCGCACCACGCTGCCGCCGGGGGCCTTGATGCCGACGGCGTGGCCGCCCGGATCTTCGTACTTCGGTTGGATCAGGTCTCCTTCGTAGGAGCGGCCGTAGGGGCTCGTGTCCGCCGTCTTGGTCTGTAGCGCGGCATGGTTGCCGACGAGGACGTACATCCAGCCGTCGGGCCCGAGCGTCAGAGCGTGCGGGCCGTGCTCTCCCATGCCGCCCTTGAATTTCAGGAGCGTGGTGACGCTTTCGGCAACGGCGTCGCGGTCGCCGTCTTCGTCCACCAGTCGATACAGGCCGGCTCCCTCCGGCCCCTGGCCGACGACGTAGACCTCGCGATTGAGCGGCAGGATGCCCTGGCAGTTCTTGATCTGGTCGTTGATCGGCTTGACGGTTTCCCAGCGGCCGTCGCCATTGCGGTCTTCGATCAACTGGAGGTGGCCCCCTTCGCGCGAGGCGAGGATGTTCCCCCACTCGTCGAAGGCCATGGCGATCAGCGAGCCGGTCTGCTGCGGGCTGACGACCCGCTCCACGCGGAAGCCGGGCGGCAGCTTGAAGCGGCTGGACGTCGAGCCGTCGGTCGTCCGCACGTTGTCGCTCCAGGGGGGCGTGCGGCCGAACTCGCCTAAGCTGACGGCCGGGCTCCAGGTCTCGTCGTCGAAGTTGAGGGCATTCCAGCGGGGAGACTCGCGGTCGGCGCAGCGCCAGGTGGCGTCGGTCGATTGGGAAATGAACGTGCCGCCGGAGGTGCGCAAGATGACCCGCGCCACCAGCCCGGCCGGGGTCTGCGGATCGCGCTTCTCCGCCCGGATGGCCACCACGTTCCGCCCTGAGACCAGCAGCGGGTTGATGTCGTAGCGATTGAGCACGCGCCAGTTCTGGCCGGCGCCGACGCGGCGGCCGTTGACATACAGCTCGTAGCGCTCGTCGGCGGCGACGTCGATCTGTCCGTACACCGGCCGATGGATGTAGAAGGTCTTGCGGAAGAACCCCACGCCGTCGGCGTTGCCGGCTTTGGGCCTCCAGATCCACTGGGCCTCGCCGGATTCCTGAAGGGGCCGCTGGGCCGCAGCCCCGGAAGGCAGCAGCGCGAGCAGGAGCAGCGGAAGCATTGCGCGTCGGTCCATGACATTACCTCCGACCTGGGGCAGGAGCGCGGGTGCGCAACGGCGTTCGCGCGCTCTACTGATAATTCGCCCAAGGGGGCGGCGAACCGTAGCAAAACTGCTCAGGACTCGCCAGATGAAGCAGCGCAGTCCCGCCGCCAGGGAGTGCACCTCTGGCGCAGCGTTGCCCTCGCGCCGACGCTGACGCGCCGTGCGCCGGCTGACGCTCCAGCCCGCGGTTCTCTTGTGTCGAAATAAAGGAGCAAGTACATAGCTCAGGCTTCAGACTTCAGGCTACAGGCCTCAGGAAGCTTGCAGCCGAAGCCCGAAGTCTGAAGCCTGAAACCCGAACGAGCACTCGATCATGTACGAAGCGTACTTTGGGTTCAGCCAGCGGCCGTTCGCGGCGGTGCCCGTGGCCAATCGCTATTTTCCGGCGGCGGCCGTCGATGCCGCGCGCCAGATCCTGGGCCGCTGCATCGAGCGCGGCGCGGGGGTCGGCGTGCTCATCGGCCCGCCCGGCACCGGGAAGTCGCTGCTGCTGCAGGTGCTGGCTGGACACTTCGCCGACAAGATGGCCGCCGTGCAGCTCGCCGGCGGTCAGCTCGAATCGCGCCGCGAGCTGTTGCAGGCCATCCTCTTCGAGCTGCGGCTGACGTTCCGCGGCATGGAAGAGGGCGAGCTGCGGCTGGCCCTCGTCGATCACCTGACTCGCGGAGACAAGTGCCCGCAGGGCATGCTGCTCTTGGTCGATGAGGCCCAGGCCCTGCCCACGCTCCTGCTGGAAGAGCTGCGGATGATGACCAACCTGGCGCGCGGCGGCGAGTCGCGCGTGCGGCTGGTGCTGTCCGGCAGCATGGAGCTGGAAGAAGTGCTGGCCAACCCGGACTTGCAGGCTTTCAGTCAGCGGCTGGCGGCGCGGTGCTACCTCGATCCGTTCGACCGGGCCGAGACGCTCGACTATCTCCGCTTTCAGGTCGCGGTGGCCGGCGGTCAGGCCGAGCGCATGTTCGACGCCGGCGCCCTGGACGCCGTCTACCGGGCCACCGACGGCGTCCCGCGCCTGATCAATCAGTTGTGCGACCATGCCCTGTGCCTGGCCTACCAGGCCGAGCGGCGACCGCTGGACGCCAAAGCCATCGAACGTCGCCTGGGCGGATTTGCAGCAGTTGCCCTCGCCCTGGCAGCACGAGCACGCGGGCGACGGCGAGGCCGGCAGGAATGACGAAACGATCGAGTTCGGCCCGCTGGACGACGACGAGATCTCGCAAGCCCTGGCGGCCCAAGCGGCGAGGCCGAACCAACGTCCACCTGCCTCGCCGGCCGACGTGGCCAGTGAAGAGCGTGTCGAGATCGACTTCTCCTCAGATTGGCCCGCGAACCAGGGGGAGGGGGACGAGTCCGGAGACGTGACAAGCGGCAGGGAGCCGATGGCCCGCCAGCACGCTGGCGAGTCGCCCCGCCTCATCCGAGCCGCCGCCACGGCGCGGCCCAAGGGCCTGCGGATCGTCGAAGATCGCGAGAAGCTCCAAGTCGTGGTCGATCCCTACGACCTGGATGATGAAGACGACGCCGATGAAGACCAGGCCGAGCACGAGACAAGTGGCCACGACGTGCAAGCTGCCGCGGAAGCGACAGCAGCCCCTCGGGCCTGGGCTTGCCCGCCTGTGGACTGCGCTCCGAGCGACGACGCGGATGCGGCCCGACTCGACGACTGCGAAGCGGCGACGCCAGAGGTTTGGGAGCTGCACGAAGAGATCGTGGCAGACCGCTACGCCGAGCTCGATGCCCTGCAGCCCCCGCCTCAGGAACCTCTCCCGGCCGACCCGAATGAAGGCTCACCGGACGATTGGGCAAGCATCCCGGCGGAGGGCCATGATGGCCTGGTCGCGGATCAGGTGCTGGTTGAGGGCGACCTCGGCATTGAAGGCCGCGTGACGCTGTCGGAGGCGATGCGACTGCGTCGCGAGGCGGAGGCGGCCGCCGCGGTCGCACGAGTGATCTCGCCGCCGCCCGACGCCCCGTTTCGCCTGGCCATCGACAACGTGCCGCCTCTGCCGTCGCTGGCGGATTGGCTGGCGGATGCGAGCGGCGCGTCGCCAGACGCGCATCCGCCTGCACCCGCGGGCCCATTGAGGCGCCTTCTGACCTGAGCAGCGAACTTCTAGTGATCCACGAGGAAGGGCCCGTCGCCGCGCCGACGACGGCCGATCCTGCGCACCGCGTAGAACGCAAGGATTTTCAGAGCCTGTTCGCCCAATTGCGCGGCGGCTAGGCACGCGATACGCCTCAATGCGGTTACCGATGTCTACAGAACAAACAGCCGACCGTGCCAAGAACTCGCGTGCCGCTCAACGGGCCGAACGCCTGGGCCGCCTGCGGGCCACGGCGCTGTGCACGCTCATCGAAAACCCCACGCCGCGCGGTCTTCCCCGCGACGAGCCTGCGATCATCGCTGGCGGTTCGCCCTTCCTGGCAGAGAGCATGGCCGACATGGCGCTGCCGCTGGCGGAATTGCCGCAGGGAGTGTCGAATGCGGAATGCCGAGAGCGAAGTGACGATCGGCTTGCCGCGGACTTAGAAACGCCGAATTCCGAATCCCGCCCTCCGCATTCGCCCGGCATTCACACCGATCCGCACGCCGCCGCGACCGCACCACCGCCGCGTGCGATCAAGGAGCCGCAGCCGCCGCTCCTGGCGCCATCCGCCGGCCAGGTGTTCCGGTTCGATGCGGCCGAGGGCCTTTCGCCCCGGGCGCCGCTGGCCATGCCGGCCTTTACACTCACCAAGCCCAAGACCGAGCAGCTCGAGGAGCCGATCCGGCAACTGGAGAAAGCTCTGCCGTCGCCCTACCCCGTCGGGGAGCTCTATCGGCAGTTGCGGCAGAACGTGCTGGGGCATCTTGCACCCGGCCAGGCGGCGACGGTCTGGATTTGCCCAACGGGCAGCGAACCGCTGAGCGACCATCTCGTCGAGCTGGCCAGCGCGCTGGCCGAAGGGTGCGACGGCGAAATCTTGCTGGTGGACGCCAATTTCCAGGCAGCCTCGCTGACCCGCCGCTTCAACCTCGGCGACAAGTCCGGCCTGGCTGACGTGCTGGCCAAAAAGCTGGCCGCTCACGCGGCCGGGCACGAAACGGCCGTCGCCCGCGTGCGGGTGCTGCCCAAGGGGGGCGACGCCGTGGGCCGGGCTTCGCGCCGCGCCAACGAAGAAGAGTGGCGATCGCTGCTGGCCGGGTTCAAGGAACGATACAGCTACGTTTTGATCGACGCCCCCGGAATCGAGGAGCCGCACTGCCTGCCGCTGGCCAAGGCCGCCGACGCCGCCTACGTGGCCATCGCCCTGGACCACACGCCGCGCGAAACGGTGCAGGAAGCGCTCGAGCATCTCCATCTGCACAAGGCCCGCGTGGCCGGGTGCGTCATCACCGAGGCGCCGGCGTGAGTTAGGTGAGTAGGTGAGTAGGTGAGTAAGTGAGTAGGTAGGTGAGTAGCGCAGGCCGACCTACTCACTTACTCACCTACTCACTTACTCACCTACTCACTTACTCACCGACTCACCACTACCGGCCGGATGCCGCGGCCAGGATCACCACGATCAAAACGGCGATCGCCGCCAGGCCGACGGCCATCCAGATTCGCGGCCAGGAGATCGGCTTGTCGCCTTCGACCTTGCCCGTCTGGCCGTTGATCATGAACCGGAACAGCTTGTCCCCGTAGCGATAGCTCAGCACGTACAGCGGCAGCAGGATCAAGTCTTCGTTGACCTGGCTGAACTGGGTGTTCGCGGCGAAGTTGCGATAGGTGTCGCCCGGCAAGAACGCTCGGATGCCGGCGTCTTCCTGCCGCAGAAACTCCGTGCGGCAGATTTGCTCGGCCGACTCGCGGTCGATGGAGTATTCCTCGCACAGCCAGCCGGCGAGGTAAGCCGGCGCGTATCGCCGCAGGGCCGGCAGTTGAAACGGCTTGATCCGCTCGGCCTCCGCCTGCGGCAGCCCGCGGCTGGCCGATACCAGGTAGCCGCTGTAGTAGTTGTGGTGGTTGCCCGACAGCTCCCACCACTCGGTCTCCTGCACGCGGCGGGTCTTGGTGACCGACTTGCCGTTCTCGGTCACGGTGTAGGTCTCGGTGCGATACCAGTACTCGCCGATCGTGGCCCGCCACTGGCTATCGGCCAGCATCGAAAAGGCCCAGAACGGCAAGTACACGCCCTTGAGCTTCTCTTCGATGCGTGCGGTCCGCAGGTCGCCGGGCCGGAAGAGGTGGTTGCTGGCGATCCACTTCTGGAACAGCTCGAGGCCCTGCTCCGGCGTGATCACGAAGGGGAGCACGAACTCCGGCTCCTTGCGGCCCGTCTGCTCCGGCGAGAACTCGACGACATAGGTCGAGTCGCAGAACGCACAGACGTAGCTCCGCTGGCCCGGATCGGTGGCCACCTCGGCGCCGCAGTTCTTGCAGCGGAAGAACTTTTGCTGGACCGTTTCGGCTTCGGCCTGGTCAGACGGGGTCGTTCCCCCTGCGCGTTGCGAGCCTTCGCTTTGCGAACCGCGGACCGGAGGCTGCGGAGTCTTGACCGCGGCCTGCACCGGCTCGTGCGGCGTGCCACAAGCGCCACAGAAGAGATCGAGCGGATCGAGCGGCGCACCGCAAGCCCCGCAGGCCACGGAAGGTGAAGCAGGCGGCGCGTCGTGAAGAGAAACGGCGTTCGCGGTGATTTGCGTCATGAGGCGCACGTGGCATGGCCATCCTGGCCATGCGTGTCAGGATGAGAAGGCTGAAAGCAACACTCGTCGGACACGGGCTGGAAGCCCGTGCCACGGCCTTTCCATGGCAGTCTTTGGTGTCCATCCCTGTTATTGTGCCGCAAAAGCGATTGTAATGGGCCCCAGCGATTTAAGTCCAAGCCCTCGACATGAATCCCTGCATGCACCTTTCTCGCCTCCGCGTCATCGACCTGAGCGTGCCGCTGGAGCACGACGCGGTCAGCGAGCCGCTGCCGGCCGCAGCATCCGCTACGTCCGCCACGACGGCGAGGGGCTCGCAGCAGATGCAGCAGTTCTTCGGCGTCCGGCCCGAGGACCTGGTCTACTCCGGCGGCCAGGGCTGGGCCGTCGAGGAGGTGCAGGCCATCACGCACACCGGCACGCACGTCGATGCGCCGTACCACTACGGCGCCGACGTCCGAGGGCCAGCCCGGCGCGGACGCATCGACGAGGTGCCGCTGGAGTGGTGCTTCGCGCCGGGCGTCGTGCTCGACGTGCGCCACAAGGCGGCCGGCGACTTCATCACCGTCGACCGACCTCGAAGCCGCCCTGGCCACGATCGACTATCGGCTGCGGCCGCTGGACATCGTGCTGCTTGCACACCGGGGCCGACAAGCGGCTCGGCTCGCCGCGACTACTTCGCGCAGCCGGGCCTGGGCCGCGAGGGCGTGCTCTGGCTGGTCGAGCAGGGCGTGCGGGTGATCGGCATCGACGCCTACACGCTGGACCGGCCGTTCGCGAGCATGGTGGCCGACTATCAGCGCACCGGCGACGGCCGCTACATCTGGCCGGCCCACTTCGCCGGCATCACGCGCGAGTACTGCCAGATCGAGAAGCTGGCCAACCTCGACCAGATTCCGCGGCCGCACGGCTTCTACGTCTCCTGCCTGCCGGTCAAGATCGCCGGCGCCAGTGCCGGCTGGTGCCGGGCCGTGGCGCTGGTTCCGGAGGCCGAGGAGTAAGGGCTGCTACCGGACCGAACGCAACTGAGGAGCAAGCCGTGGTCCTGATCGCAGTTCGTCACACTCAGTCGTTTGGGAAGCAGGTGCTGTTATCCCCTGACTTGGACCTTGCAGTTCAGTGCGGCAAGGCTTCCGTCATCCAGCCGCGTGCCAACAACGTATAGCCACTCGAGCTTTGGGAGTTGAGCCAGAGGTTCCACGTCCCGAACTTCTGTCCAGCTAATGGACAGTTCTCGCAGTTCGCGTAACGCGGCCAACGGTGTCAAGTCCGTCACGTGTGTGCGGTCCAGACTTAACTCTTCCAAGTTCCCAAGCGCGGCAAGCGGCGCCAGGTCACGCACGCGCGTGCCATCAAGATCGAGCTTCCTCAAGTTGACGAGATGTTTGAACTCGGCGAGGTCGGCGATTCGTGTTTGGCTGAGGTCTATTTCCGCGAACTCGATCAAGCCATTTAGCCCAGCCAAGTCGGTAATTCCCGTTTGAGCGAGATCAAGCGTCTGAAACCCAGCTTGCCGTGTCGCGTTGACTAGCGCGCGAACGATACCGGTCAGGTTGTCGGGACCTGCGGTCGTCAGGGCACGCCAAACCTCTCTCGCGCCCGCATCCAAGAACCCTCGCTCCATGCGAATACGCGCTACATCAGCAACCTCATAGGCGCAACAACGTTCGATCGCAAGTTGTCTCTGCGCTTCATCGAACCCGGAGTGCGGATTGGCCGCCAGACGCGCCAAGAGAACGGCCTTGTTTTTCATCGACTCCGCGGGTGTGATTTCCCCAAAGTCCGATCCAAAAAGGCATGGCCAAACAACCGTCAGCCAGTCGGGCTGATCCGTGGCCAACAGTTCGAACAAGAATATCAAAGTCTCGCGCCACCGATGGTCGTTGGCGTATTCTCTCAGATCAAGTGGCCGTGCACCAACGGGGATGCGTTGGTCGTCCCCACTCGACCAAGCCGGCGATACGATCTGCTTTTGCAGCCAGCAACCGGCCAAGTATTCTTGGAACGACAAGTGCAGGAACGCGAGACGATCCTGGGCGCGCGGCACTAAAAGCCCAGTGCGCCGGGTTATGAACTCGAGGAACTCGCCGGGCTCTGCGTCGGATGCTCGGTAGCCCGATTCGCGCATTCCATCAGCCAGCCATCCCAACACCTGTTCTGCGGATGCCAGTATTTCGCTACCACCGTTGCGCTGGCCCCGCCGCGGCGGCGGCTGAATCGGTTGCTGGCCGCCCGGCCTGCCCTGCGGGCCGGCGGCGAACGGGGCCGGCGGAAGCACCGGCGGCATGTCCGCGGCGTTGCCCGAGACGGTTGGGAATACTGGGCGTTCGCCGGGGCCGAGGGCATGGCCCACGGGGGCGAAGGAGCGTAGCCGTTGCATCTCAAATCCGACACGGGCTAGCCAGCGCTTCATTCTGTCAACCGGGTTTGCCAGTCGTTGGATCCATTGCTTCACTTGAGCCAATCTGCGACGCGCATCGATTTCCTCCAAGTACGCATCCGTGATGAGGTTGTAGAGCAACGCACGGCCGTTCGGCAGCCGCGCCTTCTTTCTATGAACGACTGCCATCAACGTAAGAAGGAATGGGATGCGTCCTAGGCGGGTCGTGGCAGCGTTGCGCGCACTGCCTCAATGAACTCGTCGGTCTTCACGCGCACCGTGTTTTCATAGCTCTCTCGCTGACGAAACCAGTTCTCAGTGAATCTGTGGACTTGTTGATCGTCGAAGGGCGCGACGAAGCCGAGCCCAAGAGTCCGATCGCCGCGCAATCGCTCACTTTTCTCGTTGCGAAAGGACTGCGCGTTATGGCGCCGTTTGCGCCTCCCCTCCTCCGCTGAGTGATATGGAACTTCGTCATACCCTACGAGACGCGATGTAAGCAACCATCGACACTTAGGATATGCGGACATACCGACGAGGACAGCGTCACGCAAGTCACGGCGTGACTGAAGCTGTCCGACCTCGTCAAGTCCATCAAGCAACAAAAATGCTTGACCGTCACGAAGCAGCGAAGGTACATCAACGAGCGTCAACTGACCACCAGCGGTTCTCTTGACAAACGCATCCAAGAGCAGTTCCCAGGTAATGCCCGTGCCTATCTCCATATCGCGTAGAATCAGAGGCATTGGCACCAAATGCCCAAGGGCATCAACCCACTCACAATTACCCACCATATGGTGGGCCGCAAATTGCCAAGTGATCCAGTCAACCAATGTACTCTTACCACTACCCGGATCGCCCAACAGGACAACCTTGAAGCGCTCGGCGATCGCATCAACGAGCCGTTCGCTGCAAGGCCACGCGTCGGGGTCAGCATCCGGTGACACCCACTCGGATGAAATGCGCGGTTCAACAAAGAGACGATGAATCTCAACATTGCTCAGGTCGGCCAAGCCGCCAAAGTCATCGAGACGAATCACTCCATGCTTGACAGCGATGTCCTTCAGGTATAAACGGAGGGCACTCTTTGGACCTTGTTGCTGCACCCAGCGATTGAGTGACGGCGCCAGGATTGAAACAACGGATTCTGGCGAGTCCGTGAACGCGCTACTGGCACCGTGGTTCTGTCGAAGCTCAGTGCACCAACGAGAAAGTTCGTCGTCCTCGGCTCGCTCATCCCATTCCTTCGGCCAGACAGAGCGATCGTCGAGGAAGAAGGGAAGTACATCGATCCGCATGGTCCTTGCCGCATGATAGTACTCCTGCTGCGTAATACTAAATTCACTGCCTGGCTTGCGGTATCCACGACGACGGCCGACCAGCAGGATGCAGAGGTGGCAGCCCTCTAGCCTCTCTTGGCAAAACTCCGATGGCTCCTGGACGAAGCTATCCCATTTCTCCATCGGATCGACGTAAAAGCCCGATCGCTCCAGCACACCAATGGCATTCGCGCGATGGTGTTTGAGGTCTTGGTACGTGGAGATGACTGCCGCTTTGTACTGGATGCGAGACACAGCAGCTCCGCAGAGTTCGAGTCGCAAGAGCACCTCAGACCATTTTATACGTGGGGACGTGATGCGCCGAGGCGCCAGCGGACAATACGTTGGCGGCGTGGAATTGCGGCGCATTACACCCGTTGCGTCTATTTCACGGACATCGAGCCTCGTCTTTGGGGTTGCTATGCCGACTTGACACGCGGCGATTCCTGTCGCATCGTGACGTGCGTGGCTTTTTGCCCCGCTTTTGCTCGCCAGAGCCTGACGATCATGCTCGCCAATCGCGTCATCCCCTGCCTCGACGTCGATAAGGGCCGTGTGGTCAAGGGGACCAACTTCCTCAACCTCCGCGACGCGGGCGACCCCGTCGAGGTCGCCGCGCGCTACGAGGCCGAAGGGGCCGACGAGCTGGTGTTTCTCGATATCACGGCCAGCCACGAGGCGCGGGCGATCATGCTCGACGTCGTGCGCCGCACGGCCGACGTGATCTTCATGCCGCTGACCGTCGGCGGCGGCATCCGCACGCTGGACGACATCCGCGCGCTGCTGAAGGCCGGCTGCGACAAGGTGAGCATCAACTCGGCCGCGGCCAAGAACCCCGAGTTCGTCCGCGAGGCGGCCCTGCGGTTCGGCAGCCAGTGCATCGTCGTCAACATCGACCCCAAGCGCGTGCAGAAAGACGGCCGCGAGGTGTGGGAGGTGCACATCAACGGCGGCCGCATCGCCACCGGGCTGGAGGCGGTCGCCTGGGCCCGCGAGGTCGAGCGGCTGGGGGCCGGCGAGATCGTGCTCACCAGCATGGACGCCGACGGCACGAAGAACGGCTACGACATCGAGATCACCCGCGCGGTCAGCGAGGCGGTCGGCATCCCCGTCGTGGCCAGCGGCGGCGCCGGCCGGCCGGAACACCTGGCCGACGCGATCCTGCTGGGCAAAGCCAACGCCGCCCTGGCGGCGAGCATCTTCCACTTCGGCGAATACACGATCCGCGAGACCAAAGAGGTGATGGCAGCGCGAGGAATCACGGTGAGGTTATAGCTTGGGACAAGCTCGCGAGGCGAGCGCCGGCCCACCAAAGCCCACCAAAGACGCTGCGTTCAAGGCGTAATCTCTGATTCGGAGTCTGGCTCATGACAAGCTTCCTCGAAGGTGTTTTGCTGCTGGGCGCCAAGAACGACCCCGCTGGCGAGAAAGCCCGCGAGCTGATGGAGTCCGGGCGGTTCTACGAGCAGCTCGGGCTGATTCTGGGCATCGCCGGAATCGGGATCGTCGTGCTGGGCGTGGTGCTGATGATCGTGCGCGACGTGCGGAAGAAGAAGCGGCAGCAGCCGCCCGATCCGGACCAGACCGACAATGCCGGCCAGGACCGTTGACCCAGCGCTCAGCATGGCCAAGCCAGCGCGACCTGCCGACGACTATTTTCTCTGCCGCGGCTGCGGAGCGGAGCTGCCGCTGAGCGCCACGTTTTGCCGGCACTGCGGGGCCAGCGACGAGAGCGGCTGGGGCGAGGGCGGCGAAGGCGACGATGACGAGCAGGATGCGCTGGACCTGCCGGCGGGCTACCGAGAGAAGGACAACGATTTCGACTACGACGAATTCGTCGCCGACGAGTTTCCCGAACAATCGAGCGACGATGATTCGCCGATTCAGGTCAGCTTCCGCGCCGTCGTCATCGTGCTGGTCTGCATCGGCCTTTTGGCGTCGGCGATCTTCTACTGTTTCTAGCGGCAAGTAGCAGGCAACGCTCCGCGGGCCGTCACGCTTTCACGGCACACGGCATCCTCCTTACGGCACACGGATTGTGCCTGCTACAGCTCCAGCCGCAGCGTCCGGCGCAGGTAGCGATACAGCAGCCGGGCCAGCGTTTGCCGCTCCACCTCGACCTTCGCCAGCCCCGTGGCGCCGATGCTCAGCGGCTCGTCATGCTCCCGGAGCCGCACGCGGGCGTGGTAGCCGGTGGAGAGCGGCCGCGTCTGGCCGGCCCGGTCGGTGCGGACGGCGAGCTGCTGTTCGCCCAGAAGCTCGCGCGGCACGAGGTCCAGGTCCAGCTCGGCGATCTCCACAATCTCGCCCGAAAGGAATTGCCGCGAGAGCCCGTCGAGCCGCAGGCGGACGCTCTGGCCCACCCGGACGAAATCGACGTCGGCCTGGTCGATCACGAGCACTGCCTCCAGCCGCCGTGGATCGCCGATCTGGCACACCAGCGTGCCGCGCTCCAGCAGGCTGCCGCGGTTGCGCTCTTCCAGCGGCGTGCCCGTCCAACCGGCCAGGTCCCCTTCGGCCGGTCGATCCAGCTTGCGCGGCGGAGCGAGCACGGTGCCGGCAACGGGGGCCAGCAGCGTCAATCGCTGTTGATCGCCGCGGCGCTGCTCCAGGCGAGCTTCCAGGTCGGTCAGGGCTTCGCGGGCCGTGGGCAGCTCGGCCGTGGCCGCGGCGTCACCGGCCTGCTGCCGGCGGAAGAGATTGTCGACCCGCCGGTGCTGCGTATCGACTTGCCCGGCGAGCTTGGCCACCTCCCGGTCGATGTCGAGGTTCGTCAGCCGTGCGAGCAGCGCATCGGCGGGCACGTCGTCGCCTTCGCTGGCGGCGGCGGCCAGCGTGCCGGGCACCGTCACATAGACACTCTTCGCGCCCTCGGCGGCGATCCACGTGGGGGCGTCCACCCGGTGCGGCAGCGGCACGAAGCCGGCCACGCCCACCAGCGCGGTCACGAGCGCGCCGCGCATGAGCAGTCGAATCGGTTTCACCTTGCGGCTCCTGGAAGGTTGACGTAGGAAGGCGGCCGCCCGCAGCCCAAGCGACATGGCGGCGCCGGCCACGATGGCCATCGCCAAGGGCGCGATGAGCACTTCCATGCGATAGGGCTCCAGCGCCTTGTAGAGCACCCACAGCACGAGGATCGTGACGACCAGCCGATAGGCCGTCGAGGCGGCCCAATATCCGGCCAGCCAGCCGCGGCCGCGCTCCGGCAGCATCCGCTCCGGGGCCACGCGCACGCCGGCAAACCAGCCGGCCAGCCACTGCCGGACGACGACCGTCGCCTGCTCCCGCAGGTTCGGCGTTTCGATCAGGTCCGTAAGGATGAAGTAGCCGTCGTACCTGAGCAGCGGATTGCCGTTAAAGAGCACCGTGCTCACGGAGCAGACGAACATCACGTCCAGGCACAGCGAGTTGACAAGCCCCGGCTGGCTGAACCACCAGCCTAGCGTGGCCAGCGAGGCCAGGATCAGCTCGACGTACATGCCCGCCGCGCTGACGGCGATCCGCCGCCATTTGCTTTCCATCAGCCAGGCGTCCGAGACATTGCAGTATAGGCAGGGCGTGAAGACCAGCAGCATGAAGCCCAGCTCGTGACAGTGCCCGCCGAAATGCCGGCACGCCAGGGCATGTCCCAGCTCGTGCAGCACCTTCACCGTGATGAGCACGCCCGCCAGCGCCAGCAGGTTGTGGACGCTGAAGAACCCGCGGAAATCGGGCAGCCGGGCCACAAGCGTCTCGAACTCGACTGCCACGAGGAGCAGCGCCGCAATCGCCAGCAGGGCGGCGAGCACTGCACAGGCCGGCGAGAACAGCCAGCGAAAGTCGTCGTACAGCCAGTCGATCAGCCGCGTGGGGTCCAGCCCGCGGAAACGCATCGCCAGGGGATTGGCGATCGTCTGCCAGAACGCGCGGCGGCGCGAGCTGGCCGCGCGGGCGAGCAGCTCGTCGGCCTGTCGCGGCCCGTCGGCCAGGACGAGCCCTTCGCGGTGCAGCATGCCGCAAAAGGCCAAGAGCTGCTCGGCGCTCATGCGGTGCGGCGCGAACCGCCGCTCGAACTGCCGCTGCACCTCGGCCAGGCTATGTCCGCCGTCGAGCAGCTCCAGCAGCGCATACTCTTCGTCCCGCAGATGATAGTAGCGGATCGCTAGCGGGTCTTTAACCACCCAATATCGCCGAGCGCCGTGCCACACCGGCCGAACCACCAGGTCCGGCCGCATGCGAAGCGGCAGTGGGCGAGTGGTGGAAGAGGTGGTCATAGGTCTTATTCTAGTCCGCATAGAGCGTTCGTCCGAGTATCCTTTGGCGTTCTCGGTTTGCGTCCGCCAGGGACCGGAAGGCCACGCCAAGCCGGATTCCGCCCGATTTATTGCGACATTCGCGGCTCCGCGGTGTTCAAGTTAAGATGGCGGCCGGCTTCGCTTGCCCCGGCGGCCGGCCCAGCCGCACAAGCTCGTTCTTTTGGTTTTGACTCATCACAGGAAAGGAGCGGCGATGCGAAGCTCGATCTCGTTGACGGCGGCCCTCGTTGCCTGCTCGCTGCTGATCGCATCCGGCCGTGCCTCAGCCCAAGACTGGCCTCAATGGCGCGGCCTGCACCGGGATGCCAAGGTGACCGGCTTCAAGGCGCCCGAAACCTGGCCTAAGCAGCTCAAGCAAGAGTGGAAGGTGACCGTCGGTGACGGCGTGGCCACGCCCTCGCTGGTTGGTGACCGGCTGTACGTCTTCGCCATGCGAGACGGCAGCGAGATCATCCGCTGCCTCGACGCGGCCAATGGCAAGGAACTATGGCAGGACAAGTATGAGGCCCAGGGGGCGACTGGGGCGGCTTCCGGTTTCGCCGGCCCGCGGGCCTCGCCCACCGTGGCCGACGGCAAGGTGGTGACGCTCGGCGTGCGCGGGACCGTCTCCTGCCTCGATGCGGCCACCGGCAAGAAGCTGTGGCGAAAGGACGATTTCAAAGGCTCCTGGCCCCGCTTCTTCACCTCCAGCTCGCCCCTGGTGGTCGATGGTCTGTGCATCGTGCAACTCGGCGGCGACCGCGAGGGGGCGATCGTCGCCTATGACCTGGCCACCGGCGAAGAGCGGTGGAAGTGGGCCGGCGACGGCACGGCCTATGCCTCGCCGTCGCTGCTGATTTTGGAGGGCACGAAGGTGATCGTGGCAGAAACGTCCGCCAACATCGTGGGCATCGGCCTGTCCGACGGAAAGGTGCGCTGGAAGACCCCCTTCGCCGTGCAAGGCTTCGGCGGCTACAACGCCGCCAGCCCGGTCGTCGAGGGCGAAACGGTGATCTACACCGGCTCTAACCGCGGCATCCGCGCCGCGAAGCTGGCCAAGGAGGGCGACGAGCTGGCCGCCAAGGAGCTATGGAACAACCCGGAAAAGTCGATGCAGTACAATACACCCGTCATCAAAGACGGCTTACTTTATGGCCTGACCCAGGGAAACGAGCTGTTCTGCGTCCATCTGAAGGATGGCAAGACTGCCTGGAGCGTTGCGCTGCCGCCGCGTGGTGGCGTCAAGGCGGGGGGCGCTGAGCCCAAGGAAGGTGGCGACGCCAAACCCAAGGAGGGCGATGCCAAACCCAAGGAGGGCGACGCCAAACCCAAGGAGGGCGGCACCAAGCCCAAGGGCGGGTTTGGGAAGAAGGGCCGCGGCAGCCGCGGCGGCTACGGCTCCATCGTGGACGCCGGGTCGGTACTGTTGGCGCTGACGCCCGGCTCTGAGCTGATCGCCTTCAAGCCCAGCGACAAAGAATACACCGAGCTGGCCCGGATCAAGGTGGCCGATTCGCCGACCTACGCCTACCCGGTGGTCTCGGGCAACCGCATCTTCATCAAGGATCAAGAAGCCCTGACGCTGTGGACGGTTGAATAGTACCGTTGGCTAGCATGCACCAGGAAATCATCGTCGTCTCCGGCCTGCCGCGCTCCGGCACGTCGCTGATGATGCAGATGCTGGATGCCGGCGGGGTGGAGATCGTGACCGACCACGTCCGGACGGCCGACGTGGATAATCCTCGCGGCTACTACGAGTTCGAGCGGGCGAAGAAGATCAAGCAAGACGCCTCCTGGCTGCCGCAGGCGCGCGGCAAGGCCCTCAAGATGGTTTCACAGCTCCTCTACGATCTGCCCTCCACGGAGCGCTATCGGATCATCTTCATGGCTCGCGACCTCGTTGAGATGTTGGCCTCGCAGGACAAGATGCTCCAGCGGCTCGGCCGCCCGGCGGGCCAGCACGAGGCCATGAAGCAAGCCTACGAGCTGCACCTGGAAAAACTGCACGCCTGGCTGGCCAGGCAGCCCAACATCGGGGTCCTCGTCGTCAGCTACAATGACCTGCTGTCTCGGCCGGAGGACGAAGCTCGGCGCGTCAGCGGTTTCCTCGGTGGCGCGCCCGGCGTGGAGAAGATGGCACAGACGGTGGACCTATCGCTGTATCGAAACCGGCACGCCCGTGCCGGCCCCGAAGGGGGGATGCGACTCGGCAAAGCACCGGAGGCACCCTCTGGCTGAATCCGCGCCGCCGCGCGGCGGTTTTGTGAAGTTCTCGTTACTTTCTGCGTAGGCTGCTCTATCATTCCTCCCAACTCTCTTCCAGCTCGTCAGACTTGGAACCAATCCGGGGAAGATCCATGAACGTGCGCGTCTGGGCGTCCTTCCTATCCATGGTCGCATTCGTATCGCTGGCGCCGATGCTTGTCGGACAGAATCAGCCTCCCCCGAAGGAGGGGCAATCGCGCCCCGAGGGCCAAGCCAAAACCGGGCCGCGCGGCCCGGGCGGCCCAGGCGGGTTTGGCGGGCCGATGATGCAGCAACAGCGCAAGCTCGTCGAGCAGTTCGATAAGAACGGCGACAAGTGGTTGAACAAGGACGAGCGGCTGGCCGCTCGCGAGTTCGTCAAGAAAGAGCGCTCGGCGGGACGCGGTTTCGGGCCAGGCGGCCCCGGGCCGGGTGGCCGCGGGGGCGCTGGGCCGGGGGCCTTTTTCAGCCGGCCGCTCTTGGATGCCCTCGACGCCGACAAAGACGCCAGGCTGACCAAAGACGAGCTGACGGCGGGCGTGAAGAAGTTTTTTGCCGATTGCGATCAGGACAAGAAAGGCTCGCTCGACGAGGCCCAGCTCGCCGACGGCCTCAGCCGCATCATGCCGCGGCCCGGTTTTGGTGGTGGTGGTCCCCGCGGCCGTCCGGAAGGTACAGCGCCAGCCGGTCCTGGTGCAGCCCCTCCAGCCGGCGGGCCCGGGGTTTCGCCCCCTCCGGCCGATGGTGCTCCAGGCGCTCCGCCCCCCGCCGGGCCGGGCGCGCCGATGCCGTTCCCGGGCGGTGGGTTTCGGGTCTTCGGCCCAGGCAACTTGCTCGCGGGCTCGATTCTCCGCCGGGCGGATGCCAATAAGGACTCCAAGGTGACGCTCGAGGAACTCACGGCCGCCACCGAGGCGCTTTTGAAGGAAGCCGATAAGGGTGAGGCAGACAAGAGTGAGGCGGACAAGGTCGAGACAAACAAGGTCGAGACAAACAAGGTCGAGGTCGAGAAGCCCAAGGACGGCAAGCTGGACGAGAGCGAGCTGGCCGCCGCGCTGACACTGGTGATGCCCGCGCTGGGTGGCGGCTTCGGCCCGGGCGGCTTCGGTCGAGAGAATCGCGAGCCGGCGAAGCCCGGCCCGCGAGTCGCGCCGGCCGACGTGAAGTCGTTTCCCGACGCTCCGCTCTACGAGCCGACCGTCCTCCGCACGCTGTTCCTGGAGTTCGAGAACAAGGACTGGGAGGCCGAGCTGGCCGACTTCCACGGCACCGACGTCGAGGTGCCGGCCACGCTGACCGTGGACGGCAAGAAGTACCCGAAACGTCGGCGTCCACTTCCGCGGCATGTCGTCCTACGGCATGGTGCCCGCCGGGTACAAGCGGTCGCTCAACCTGTCGATCGACTTCGTCGACCCCAAGCAGCGGCTCTACGGCTACAAGACGCTGAACCTGCTCAACTGCCACGACGACCCGTCGCTGCTGAGCACGGTCCTCTACTCGCACATCGCCCGGCAGTACATCCCGGCCCCGAAGGCGAACTTCGTCAAGGTGGTCATCAACGGCGAGAGCTGGGGCGTCTACGCCAACGTCCAGCAGTTCGACAAGGTGTTCCTCGAAGAGAACTACAAGACCGCCAAGGGCACGCGCTGGAAGGTCCGGCGGCAGCCCGGGCGGCGGCGGCGGGCTGGAGTACCTCGGCGACAACGTCGAGGACTACAAGCGGCGCTACGAGATCAAGTCCGGCGACAAGGCGGGACAAGTCGGTGACGAGGCGAAGGCCTGGAAGGCGCTCGTCGACCTGTGCAAGACGCTCAACCAGACGCCGCCGGACAAGCTGGAAGAGGCCCTGAGCCCGATCCTCGACGTCGACGGCCTGCTCTGGTTCCTGGCCCTGGACGTGGCCCTGATCAACAACGACGGCTACTGGATCCGCGCCAGCGACTACAGCATCTACCGCGACGAGCAAGGGCAAGTTCCACATCATCCCGCACGACATGAACGAGGCGTTCCACGGCGCGATGGGCCTGGGGTTCGGCGGCCCGCCGGGCAAGGCTCCTGGCGACCGGCCCGGCGAAGGTCCGGGCGGACGGAAACGACGGCCCGGCCTTGGAGATGCCGCTCCAGGCGGTGAAGGCGGGGCGAAGGTCGCCGGTCCGGCGGGTGCGCCGGGCGATAGGCCGGGTGCTGCCCCGCGTCCCGATGAGCCACGTCCAGAGGAGCGCGCCCCCGGCCCCGGTGGTCCGGGCGGGCGTGCAGGCGGCTTCGGGCCAGGCAGAGGCCCCGGTGGCGGCGGGATCGAGCTGGACCCGCTGGTCAACGTAGAGGATGCCCGCAAGCCGCTGCGCAGCAAGCTGCTGGCCGTGCCCAGCTTCCGCGCCGATATCTTCAGCACGTTCGCACGATCGCGGAGAAATCGCTCGATTGGTCGAAACTCGGCCCGGTGGTCGGGCAATATCGCTCGCTCATCGAGAAGGAGGTCGAGGCCGACACGCGCAAGCTGACGTTCGGCCGAGGCGTTCAAGGCGGCCTTTGCCGATGCGCCCAGCCCGAATCCTGCGAGCGCCAGCGCCCCTGGCCCATTCCGGCGTCCTTCGCTGAGCCTGCGGTCCTTCGCCGAGCAGCGCCGGAAGTACCTGCTGAGTTATCAGGAAGCCAAGAAGCCCACGGCCAATCCCGCGTCGGCTGGCCCGGCGAAGGAAGGTGGCCGATGAGCGTGTGGAGCTTGAGCGGCAGTGAGCGTACCTTGGTGGTGGTAGTAGGTGAGTAGGTGAGTAGGTGAGTAGGTGAGTAGGTGAGTAGGTGAGTAGGTGAGTACTGGACCACCAACGACATACTCACTTACTCACTTACTCACCTACTCACAGGCAGACCCCCCGGAGTCCTGCATGCGAATCCGTTCAGTCGCATTCCTTCTTCTGACGTTGGCGATCGTGATTCTGCCTCACGCGCCCGCGGGCGCTCAGCTCCGCGGGGACGATGACGGAGAGGCGGCGGAATACGGCTGGCTCTCCAGCCTCAGCGCCGCCAAAGACCAGGCCCGCAAGACCGCCCGGCCGCTGATGGTGATGATTCGCTGCGTCCCTTGAGGGGACTGCCACGACTTTGACGGGCAGGTTGTCCGTCTGGAAGGGATCAAAGAGGCGGCCGAGCGCTTCGTGCGCGTGCGGCTGCCGCAGGTCGATCGTCTGGACTTGAACCTCTTCGAGTTCGATCTGGACGTGACCCTGATGATCTTCTTCCTCGACGCCGACGAGCGAGTCTATGCCCGCTACGGCGGCCGCGACGCCAAGAGCGCCGACAGCCGGCACTCGCTTTCCGGGCTGCGGTACACGATGGAGTCGGTGCTGGCGGCACATGGCCGCCAAAAGGATGCTGGTCAGCCTGAGGGCGCGCGGCTGGACTTCGCCCCCAAGTCGCAGGACTCGCCCAAGTATCTGCGCGACGTGGCGGCCCGGTCTTTCGCCCGCGGCTGTCTGCACTGCCACCAGGTGAAAGAGGTCTTCAATAACGAGCTGCGGCGCGCCGGCAAGTGGGACCGCGAGATGATCTATCGCTATCCCTTGCCGGAGAACCTTGGTCTGACGCTGGAAACGGACCGCGGCAACGTCATCAAAAGCGTCGCCGACAAGACGCCCGCCGCCGCCGCCGGTCTTCAGCCGGGCGACCTGGTGCAGCGCTTGAACGGCGTGCCGATCCGCTCGTTCGGCGACGCGCAATACGCGCTGGATCGCGCGCTGCGCACCGGCTCGATCGAGATCGTCTGGAAGCGCGGCGAGCGGGCAATGCAAGAGAAGCTATCCCTGCCCGGGGGCTGGCGCAAGACCGAAGTCGTCTGGCGGGCGTCGATGCGTGGGCTGATTCCCTTCCCTCGCGTCGGCGGCAAGGACCTCACGGCCGAGGAGAAAAAGGCGCTCGGGCTGTCCCCCGCGCGGCTCGCCTTCCGGCAGCGAGACTTCGTGTCCGCGGTCCTCAAGCAAGTCGGCATCCGCAGCGGCGACGTTGTGCTTGGCTTCGACCACAAGCCGCTGGAGATGACCGCCGAGGAATTCACCCGCTACGTGCAGAACACCTACCTGGTCGGCGACAAGGTGACGATTAACGTACTCCGCGACGGCAAGCGGCAGGATTTCCAGATGACCCTGCAGCGCTGACCGTCGTGGCATGGCCATCCTGGCCATGCGATCCGAAGAAAGTGAACGGCATACGCGCAGCTCATCAGTCACAAGAGAGCACTTCTTGACGGCACGCTCTCTGCTGCCCGCTCGCCGGAAACCTACTGGCCTGCCTCGATGCTCAGCCTGAGACTTCTCGATGAGGCTGCAGCGGCAAGGTCACGGGCAAGCCCCCAAGCAATTTCAAAGTTTTTTTTGCCAATTGCTTGACGCGGTGCTTTGGCACGGCTAGCTTGGACGCTGTCGTCACAGATCGGGGCAAGAACCGTCTGTGAGCGCGAGTTGGCGAGTTATCGGCTTAGGCGGCGGGAGCTAGCTCCTATCTCCTAGCTCCTAGCTCCTAGCTCCTAGCTCCTAGCTCCTAGCCAATGGTTAGGGCAAGGTGGGCGATGGGCAGGCGAAGCGAGCGGTCATGGCTGCCGGGTCTCTTCCCCCGGCTTCTGCCTGAGGGAGTGCAGGATCGCACTCTGTCCGGGGCGACTCTGACCGGACCCCGTGACACTCCGAGCGACGCTGCCCTAAGCGAAGCGAGCGGTCTCCCGCGCGTCGGCCAGACAGCCTTCGTCATCCCAGCGCTGCTGGGCCTCCTGCTTGCCACCGCCGCAATGGCGAAATCGATCTGGCCGTCGGTCGATTCCTTGCAGACAGCCGCGACGTACGGAAAAGCTGGATTGGCGCTGCCCATCCAGTGCGAGCTAATCATCGGATTGTGGCTCATAGCAGGGTATTGGCGGACATGGTCATTGTGGGCCGGACTTATTACGTTTTTCTGCTTCGCCGCGCTGTCTCTATGGAAGATTCTCACGTCTCGAGCCTTGGAGCCCTGCGGCTGCTATGGCTCGCTTTTTACAATTACAGCCGCGCAATCACTTCTCCTCAATATCGCAGCAGTTGCCTCGCTCGCCTTTTTGCTCATGCGGCAGCAGGTCCAGGCGCCATGCGCCGGACGATGGCGGTTGGCCGTGATGGTCACCCTTCTCCTTTGTGGCGTCGCCACGTCTCTCGCGGCAATCCATACGACGCATAACGCGGCATATCTTACGGACGACGGCCAGCCAGTCGTCGATGGGCAGCCGGTCCTGGTGAATCTTGAGAATTGGCCCGGCCAGAGATTTCCGCTCCTTCCGCATATCGAAGGTGCGCGCTCGATCACCGAGGGCAAGTGGCAGGTTCTGCTGGTCCGCCAGAATTGTCCGCACTGCGAGCACCTCCTGTCTTCGCTGAACGAGCAAAGCGGGGCAAGGCAAGGTCGGCTGGCATTGGTCGAAGTTCCGGGCGGCGTGACTGCTCATGCTCTTTATCTGGCCGGCGATGTTCTCTGTCTACGGTTGCGGCCAGGTCCCGCGTGGCACATTCCCACGCCGACGATTCTTCGCCTGAAGGACGGTATCGTCACTTCAGTCGTCGATTACCGTGAAGGAAACGCGCTGTGACGATCGCCCGCTACCTATACGGTCTTTGGCTCGGGCTCACCCGACCTCGTACGATCGCTGCGCGTAATCGGCGTCACGGTCGGTGCGTGCGCATTTTTTCTTCTGGGTGGAAGCGGCTCTCCTACGCGACTGACCGCGTCACCCGAGGCGCTGGATTTCGGAGAAGTGTGGAGTCAAGACGCTTTCCAGTGGACCATACCTCTGACGAACAATACGACCCGCGACCTGTCGCTGGTGTCGCTGGTTCCATCGTGTCAATGTGCCGCGATCACTCTCAATCCGATGCCGCTGGTCATTGCGACTGGAGAAACGGCTAACGTGACCGTCGTACTGGATCTGCGTTCCAGTGACTCTTCGCGCGCGGAGTCAGGCGACTCGCGCGATGTCACCGTGTCGCTTGCTGTCAATATCGAAGACGAGTTTTCTGAGTCGTTCGAGTTGCGTGGGCGGGTGCGGGAGGCCCTTCGCGCAAACCCCGCTGTGCTGAACTACGCGCAGACGCTGACGGCGGGTCTTCCTGGCCAGTCCCGGTCGGTCTCCGTTTCGAGTCCTCTGCCTCTCACGGGGCTCAAAGCAGAATGCACCAAAGCGGTTGGCGTCGTAACTGTTGAGGAGCGTTCGGACACGGCCTATCTCTTGACCTTCGCGCCCTGCTGCAATGCGGCAGGTGCATTGAGCGGCGTCATTCACTTGCAGGCGCTGGCAAAAGACGGTCAACGACTACCCGACGTGTCCATTCCGGTCGTCGGCGAGGTTATGTCGGAGCTGCGTGTTATTCCGGAGAAGATCGATTTCGAGGCCTTGGCGGTTGGGCAGGCTCTTCACGGGACATTTGCGATTCAGTCCGCGCTGGGCAGGCCGTGCCAACTCGTTGAGCTTAAGGCGGACGATGATGTGCTCGAACTGGCAATAAACAATGCCTTATCTGTACAGCGAGTCGATGAGCCCCGCACTCGGTGGACGGTTAATGTCCGGTTTACGCCGTGCGCCATCGGTTTCAACACTACGGACGTTTTGGCCACACTCTGCGATGCGGACGGACAAATGGTTAAGCTGTCGGTGCCTGTATCGGCCTTTGTGGTCGCTCAGCCGCCCTCTAATGAAAGATGAGGACCCCCATGCTGACGTGTCGATGTAGTGCCGCATGCATCCTTGTATTACTTACAGGAGGCGCCGTTCTTGGTCTTGCTGAAACCGCAAGCGCTCAATCACTGGAGGAGCAACGCCTGCTGAAATCGATTCTGGACGCCTGGACCCGGGAACGAGAGCGCGTGCGATCGGTGCGCTACCGGGCAACTGGGGAAGAAATGATTCCCAAAGACGCCTACGCGAGCGATGAAATCACTTTTCCGACAGACTACCGGCACCCGATCAGTGGGGAATGGCTGATCGATTTTCCTCACAACGTGTTTCGACACCGCTGGACAAGCGAGACGCTGATCATGAACCGGGGCGTGTTTCACCCTGAAGACGACATTTACTATTTCAATGGCCGCGATCTGGTCTGTCACCGTGCCGCGGTGACCGATAACCGTGGCACATTCTTTTCGCCTACACAAGTTGACTTTTACTACCACGACATAATAAAGCCGGTACTGCAGCATATGCGCCTTCCGCCATTTCTCGCCAGTGGCTATTGGCCTTGCCATTATTTCTCTGACGACCGGGCCGATCGCAAGAAAATGTGTGCGATTACTGAGCAGAATGTCTCCTGGCATGGTTTGGCCCCGTTGGACGGAGAGGAATTGCGCCGTGCTCCGGACGGCTTCTCGCAACAAAAACGGTCTAACTCTCGAAATTTGGATCCCACGGGCGCGCGTGCCTCAGGTGGCCCGCATAACGTGGCTGAGCGAAGGCGGCGCCGTGGAAGGCCATTCTGACCTCTCCTACAAGGTCACGGACAAGGAGGGGGCGCGACTGGCAGGCTGGCGCCACCACGGGTATGACCTGATCCCCACACGGCGGCTAGTGCGCGTCCAGCACTTCACGGTGACGGAGTTCGCGCTTAATCCTGACGCGACCCGAGCGACGGTCGAAGTCAAGCCGTCCCCCGGCATGATCGTGAACAATGAGGTGGACCGAACGGTATACGTGGAGGGGCCCAATGGAGAGCGCTTGCCACTACCCACGCTAGAAGGTGCGGGCGCCTCAAACAGTAAGTCGTTCCGGACGATCGCTATGTGGGTGTTGGTGATCGCTGCTCCCGCGGTGGTGGTCTTTGTCTTAGTTGTCCGCTCATGGCAGCGGCGAAGACGACAATTTGTGTGAACACTTGTCGGCGGCGTGTTTCGTTTCCATTATTTGAAAAAGGAGTGCGACTATGTGGCGGCTTGCTATTGTGGCGACCATAAGCTTGGTGGCGACCGTAGTTGCGCTTGTCATTCTTGTGGATGACGCCTCTTCGGCACCCTGCGTTGCCGGCTGTTTTTGTACGACCTGCGTTAAGACAGGGGGCACTGGCGCGGGCACCGAGTGCCGAACGTATTTAGAAAAATGTGGAGCTGCTGGAAATGAAAAACAGTGTTTTGATGGAGACAGTAACATCGTCTCAGGTACGTACGCTAGCAACGCGGGGACCGCCCGCTTTTATAAGTTTAATTTTGCCACGTGTATGGCGATTTGCACGCCTGGTACGCGATTGCCGCGAGGCGCCACTGGATGCAACGACCCCGTCGAAGGCCAGACGGAGCACACGGAGGCTTGCTACAAATGCATGGGCCATTGATAATCCCCGCGCCTGAGGCTGTAGCCTTCGGTGCATGCTAGCGGCGTGCGACATGTTGAGGCGTCAATGCGGCGAGCTGCCAGGAATCGGGCCTCGATTGTGTGCGTTCTCGGAGCCGTTCTATTGACGCACGCGGCGCTCTTGGCTAGCGCCGCGAGGTGGAATAGCCCGACATTTGATGAGATCGCCCACCTTCCCGCTGGCATTAGCCATTGGAAGCTCGGCCGCTTTGAGCTTTATCGAGTAAATCCGCCACTCGTGCGGATGGTCGCGGCACTGCCCGTGTTGGCGATGGATGCGCAAGCCGACTGGGGGAGCTTCCGTGGCTCGCCAGGGACGCGGTCAGAGTTTGATGTCGGCCGTGATTTCATGACCGGCAATAACCGTCGGTCGTTTTGGCTGTTTACGGTCGCAAGGTGGGCGTGTATTCCCTTTAGCCTGGTCGGAGCCTATGTCTGCTACCAATGGGCGCGGGAACTCTTTGGTCTTAGCGCCGGGCTGGTGTGCGTCCTGCTGTGGTGCTTTTCGCCGAATATTCTGGCCTATGGGCCCGTGATCACGCCGGACTTGGGGGCAACGTCGCTAGGCCTTGCGGCCGCGTACCTGTTTTGGCGATGGCTCAAAGCGCCTGGCTGGTCGGCCGCCGTGCTAGCAGGCGTCGTGCTCGGGCTGGCTGAGTTAACGAAGCTGACGTGGCTGGTGCTGTTTCCGCTTTGGCCGGCGCGATGGGTCGTCGTGCGGCTCGCCGCGCGGGAGCGGCAGCCGTGGAGCGCATGGCGCGGGCAGACCGCGCAGTTGGCTGCCGTGCTGTTGCTCGGCCTCTACGTGCTCAATGCCTCGTATGGGTTCGACGGCACATTTACACAGTTGAGCGAGTATCGCTTCATAAGCCAAACGCTGCGCGGCGATGATGCACGGGCAGAGCCGCATTTGCTCGGGAACCGCTTCGCCGGCACGTGGCTGGGCGCGGTACCGGTGCCGCTGCCCAAGGATTACGTCGCGGGTATCGACGAGCAGAAGGAAGACTTTGAGAAAGGGCGGCACTCGTACTTGCGCGGCGAGATCCGTGGCGGTGGCTGGTGGTACTACTACCTCTATGCCCTGGCCGTCAAAGTGCCGCTGGGCGCATGGGCGCTGATTCTATTGGCGAGCATTCTAATGGTGTGCCGCACAGGGCAATATGCGGCCCACTGGCGCGACGAGCTTGTGCTGCTGGCGCCGTTAGTCGTGGTGCTGGTCTTCGTCAGTTCAGAAACTGGCTTTGGGCACCATTTGCGCTACGTCCTGCCGATTTTTCCCTATGCAATGATCTGGATGTCGCGCATGGCCCGCAGCATCGATCTGCGTCATTGGGGCATTGCTTCGTTGGGTGGGGCAGCACTCTCTGGTCGGTGGCCAGCAGCGTGTCGGTCTATCCGCACAGCATCTCATATTTTAACGAGTTGGCCGGCGGCCCGCGCGGCGGGCACAACCACCTGCTGCACAGCAACATCGACTGGAGCCAGGACTTGCTGTACCTTAAGACCTGGTACGAGGACCATCCCGAGGCTCGGCCTTTCCATCTGGGCTATTATGGCTACACGGACCCGAGAATCGCCGGCATTGATTTCAAACTGCCGCCTCAAGGCCCGCCTGAAGGCCGCAGCGGCAAAAGCGCGCTGGACAACACCTACGGGCCACAGCCAGGCTGGCATGCGATCAGCGTGCAGGCGCTGCGGGGAATGCCCTGCATCATCGCCGACGCTAACGGCAGCTTGAAGGGCCTGGACATCGGCCGCTACGCCTATTTCCAGCGATTCGAGCCGGTGGCGATGGCCGGCTATTCAATCTACATCTATCACGTCACGCTTGAGGATGCCAATCGCGTGCGGCGTGAGTCTCGACTTGCCGCAATTGGCAGAAGCGCGCGATGAGTAGCAAGCGGCCCGGCATGTAGCCGAAGTCGTTAGACTTAGGTTTTCCCGCGGCATCCGAATTCTTACGAATTCGGCTACTTGCCCGCCTCGATGATCAGCCTGGCCGCCGTGCCTTCTTTGGGCAGCGCCGCCGCGTTCGTCTCCAGCTTCAGCGTGGCTTCTTCCTTCATCGTCAGGCTGCTCTGAAAGACCGTGTCGTCCGTCACGGGGAAGACGGAGATCAGCGTGCCGGTGGCGTCGGCCGTGTAGGTCAGGCCCGGCTTCTCCGGGTCGAGCTGCCGCATCGCCGAGCCGGTGAAGTGCCATTTGAACGGCGTCGTCACCGCCTTGCCCGTCTTGCGATCGACAAGGGCCGCTTCCAGCGGCAGCCGCTGCGGCTTGCCGTCTTTGCCGGGTATTTCGAGCGAGAGCCTCACCTCCGGGCCGGCGGCCACGGCGCCTTCGCCCTTGGCGGGCTTGCCCGGCTTGAGACCCAGCGACTCCAGCGCCTTGTGAACGTCGCTAGGCTTGATGCCGGCGAAGACCACCACCGTCTCATGGGCTTTCTGGCCATTGGGATACGTGGCGATGACTTCGATCGGGTAGACCTCGTTCAGGTGCGGCAGCTTGCGCGGCGCAATGACGCACGTGATGCTCACGGTGCGAGCGGTCTTGTCGATATCGAGCTTCGACGGCGGGATTTGGAGCTGCTTGGCTGCCGGCTTGACCGTCTTGGCGACGTTGCCTGGCGCCGGCTTGGCCGCTTTCTTCGGCACGGGCACGTCGGCCGATAGCTCCACGTCGAGAAACAGGTCGGAGCTTTGCTGCTGGTTCTTCACCAGCACGGCGATCACGTTTCGCCCGGCCCGGAGCTGCTTGGCCTGGAGCGATACGTCGCGGTTCCAATAGGCGAATTCATGGTCGGCGGTGTCCTCGTCCACCAGTTGCCCGTTGAGGTAGACGACCGCGCAATCGTCGCTGGCGATCGAGAGATTGAAGACGGCCCCCTTCTTGGCCAAGAGGTCGGAGGAAACGTCGAAGGAGCGGCGGAAGACGAAAGGGACGCCCTTCTCCGCGATCGTCGTGCCGCCCCGCTTGTTGATCTCCTCCTCGCCGTAGCCGAGGGGCGCCGGCCGTCGCGCCAGCCGCGGTCGTCGAACTCCGGCGCGCGCGGCGCGATCGCCGACGGATGACAACAGCGAGGCCGGCAGGTATTTCCAGCCGGTCGAGCTGGCCGGCAGAAGGACGACGTGCTCGAAGTTCTCTTCCTCGCCGTCGCCGGCACCGAAGCCGACGAAGTCGCGCTTCTGGTCGTAATCCATCCGCTTGAGGCTGGCCTTCAAGCCGCTGGAGCTTGCCCTTGCCCAAGAGGAGCTGCTCGCGAGGGCCGTCGGCCAGGCAGGGGACGACGACTTCGCGGCCGGCGACGATGCCCTTGACGGCGGTGGCCAGCTTCTCCGTATCGCCCTGATAGGAGCGAAGCAAGAGCGGCTCGGCGTGCGACATGCCCCACCACTCGCCCTCGGGGTAGCACTGGTACCACTAGTCGCCGATGCAGGTCTCGCTGGCGCCGCCGTTGTGGAAGAAGACGGCCTTCTTGCCGCTCGGCCCAGTTCATGACGGTCTTCCACTCGCGCTCGTGAAAGCCGCGCTGGCCGATGTTGTGCTTGATCTGGTCCTGCGGGTGCTTGCCCTTCAGGTCTTCGATCTTCTTGTAGATGATCAGGTTTTTGGTCTTGTCCACGCGCATGATCTCGACGAGCACGATGTTCGTCGATTCCTGGCAGCAGCGGCCGAGCGTGTGGGGCGCCTCGACGTAAGCCCGCGCGGCGGGCAGCGCAGCGAACAGGGCGACGAGCAGAACCGAGCGGGCCAAAAGCAGACGTGGCTTCATAGAGTTCTCCAGAGTTGCTCTCACCAACCCTTGACGGTCCGTGTCAAAAGGTTAACGGCCGCCTCGCATTCCGTAGGGAGGGCGCTAGCCGGTGAGGTGCAAGTGTAACGGCGGCGGGGAAAAAATCCCATCGATCGGGATCAAAAACCGCCCGGGCGTCGTCTATACTGGTGCCTGGATGAGGCCGACGCTCGTCCTGCGCAGAAAACTGATGCTCGCGCAAAACTTGAGCTCGTTGCAAAACAGCGGAGGAATCGGCAAAACCCCCGTCGGGCTCGTCCCGACGGCTTAGTGACTGGCCAGCTACTCCAAACGAAGAAGCAAACAACACCCCGTCGGGCTCGCCCCGACGGAAGGATGACTTATCGCTAGGCGGGAACCAAGACTCAGCGGTCAAGTCATCGTGCCGTCGGGACAAGCCCGACGGGGTTTCGGCGGCTGAGGGCGGAGGCAAAGACCATGCGGAATCACTCCCGTCGGGCTGAATACGGCCGCTATATCGACCAGCAGGTCGAAAAGACCGGCCGCCAGGTCAAGCTCACCGAGATCTTCGGGGGGCTGTTCTTGCTGGTGGTCGGCCTGCTCGTCTTCTTTCTGGCCGCGGCGATCATCGACCACTGGATCGTGCCGCTGCGCACGTTGGGCCGCTGGGGGCTGCTGTTGCTGCTCATCGGCGGCGTCGTCGCGTTTGTCGTCCTCCGCTTGCTGCCGCTCGTGTTCCGCCGAGTGAACCCTATCTACTCGGCCCACACCATCGAGCGGCAGGCACCGGAGATGAAAAACTCGCTCGTCAATCACCTGGTGCTGCGCCAGTCGGGCCAGGGCGTCTCCAAAGGCGTGCGCCGGGCCGTCGAAGAGCAGGCTGCCCAGCGGCTCTCGCAGACGTCCGTTGATAGCGCCGTGGACCGCGGCCGGGTGATTCGCCTGGGCTATCTGCTGCTCGCGCTGACGGCCGTGGCGGCGCTCTACAAGTTCCTCTCGCCCAAGGACCCGTTGGCCACGTTCGGCCGCATTGCCGCGCCCTGGAGCGATATCGATGCCCCCACGCGCGTCGTCATCGAGCAGGTCCGCCACAATGCGAACTCTGGTGATAGTGCGAACTCTGGCGATGCCGCGGCCGGCGACCCGAGCGCCGCTTGGGTGTATGCCGATCAAAAACCGGTGCAGGTCGATGCCTCGGTTCGCGGGCTCGCCAGCGGTGAGCCGGTGACGCTCTATTGGTCCACCGAAGACGGCCGCGTCGATAAGCAGCCGATCGTCATGCGGCCGCAGGGTGACGACGGCCGGCAGTTCCGCTGCCACCTGCCCGACGAGCACATCGGCCTCCGGCAAGACGTGCGGTTCTTCGTGGCGGCAGGCGATGCCCGCAGTGCCGAGTTTCGCATCGAGGTCCGCACGCCGCCGGTCATCGCCGTGAAGAGCGTGGAGTACCGCTATCCGGCCTACACGGGCAAGCAGCCCGAGACGCGCGTGGGCGGCGGCGATATCGCGGCCCTGGTCGGCACCACCGTCACGCTGCACGCCCAGGCGAACCAGGCGGTCAAGTCGGCCACGGTAGACCTGGGCTGCGACGGCAACATCGACTACACGATGCAAGTGGCTGGGCAGGTCGCTGGGCAGCAGGTCGTGGGGCACGCGGCTCGCGTGCCCGGACACGCGAGCCGCGTGTCCCACGAGGCCACCGCGACGTTCCGCCTGGCCAGCTATCCGCCGGGCAAAAGCCCTGGGAACTATCTCGTCCGCATGACGAATGCCCAGGGGCACGAGAACCCGCAGCCGATCCGCTACAACCTGGAGATCGTCTCCGACCGGCCGCCGACGGTGCGGATCGTGCAGCCGGCGGCCCGCGAGCTGCAATTGCCGCTCAACGGCTCGCTGCCGATCGTGGTCGAGGCCCGCGACGCGGACTTTGCGCTTTTCAGCGTACACGTCACGGGGGCGCCGGCCGATTCGGCCAGCAACCTGCTCTTCAATGCACCGATCTTCGAGGAAGCCGCCGGCGGATTCACCAAGGAGTTCGGCAACGGCGATTCGCCCTTCGAGTTCCGCCCGCAGGGCAAGCAGCTCGGCCGCGAGTTGAAGGTGGGCGACGTGGTTCACCTCTGGGCCGTCGCGCGGGACAACAAGCACAACCTCAAGGACGAGCTGGAGCCCAACGTGGTGCTTTCGGAAAAGCTGATCGTCCACATCACCGCGCCGACCGAGCAGCCGCGAGACAAGATGCAGACCAAGGACCAGGGCGATAAGAAGGAGCCCGGCGCCTCGAAAGAAGACCAGCCCAAGGACAAGAAGCAGGACGAGGGCGCGAAGAAGCAATCCGAGAAAAAGCAATCCGAGAAAAAACAAGACGGCGGCAAGCAAGGCAAGGACAAGAGCAAAGAGAAGCAAGCGGGCGACAAGTCAAACGAAAAGAAATCGGGCGGCTCGGACAGCAAGCAGCCCGACCAGAAGCAGCAGGGCGACAAGCAAGACGGCAAGTCGAAGGACGGGTCCAAGTCCGAGGGGGGCCCCAAGGACATGAGCGATCTCTTCAAGGAGCTGCACCGCGAGGCACAGCAAAAGAAGAAGGAGCAGGAGAAGGCCGATGGTGCCGCCGGCAAGCAGAAGGGGGCCGGCAGCGACAGCCCTCCACCCGACGGCGCGAAGAGCCCGCAGGAGAAGTCGCCGCAGCCCGGCAGCGGCAGCAACAAGAAGCCCGGTAAGAAGACCAAGGCCGATGGCGGCAGCGACTCCCCCGGCGAAACGGTGGAGCCGATGACAGCCGACCCCGGCTCGGCGACCAAGGGCCAGCCCAACGACAGCGTAGGGAAGAAGAAGTCGGGCAACGACAGCTTCTCCGGCGCAACCAGCAAGAAGGGGAACGACACGCCCAGCGCCGATCCTCCGGCATCGAATCCCAGCAAGGAAGCGCACCAAGGAAGACGAGGCCACGCCGGGCAAGGCTTCCAAGATGCCCAGCAAGCTGCCCGATGCGAACCCTAAGTCCAATCCCAAGGCAAAGGGAGACGCTGGGGCCGCGAAGGCGGCAAATCCCGGCGAGGCCAAGAAGAAAGAAGAGCCAAGCGACTCGGGGAATGAGAAGCAAAAGGGCGGCAACCCCCGCGACGACGATAGTGCGACCGGCAGCGCCAACAAGACGAAGCGCGATACAGGCAGCCCGCCCTCTTTGAGCGATACGACAAAAAAGAAGAACAACAAGGCGATCGAGAAGAAGCGGTCGAGCGAGGAGACACCCAAGGACGCCGCGGTGGCCCCGTCGGTGAACTCCGAGCAGGGCAAGAACACGAATGAGAGCGGCACCAACGACGGCGACCAGAAAGGCGGCAGCAAAGAGGGCGGCGGCGCACGCGGCAATAAACAGGGCGGCGGCCAGGGCGGCACCAACACGGATTCGGACGAAGGCCGCGGTGCCGGCAGCAGCGATGGCCCGGGCGAAACCGGCAAGGCGCCGGGCACGAAGGTGAAAGCCGACAGGCCGACCGGCTCCAGCGGCAACGAAACGGGCGACGGCTCCGACACCACCGCAGGGAACAAGAACCCCGGCGCGGCCAAGTCCCCCTCCGATCCGTCGCAGGCTGGCTCCGACGCCGAAGGGGGCTCCGCCGGCAGCGGCGGCAAGCAAGACCCCAGCGGCGGCCGCGGCCTGCCCGAGACCGGACCGGGCAGCGGAAAGCGTGAATTCGGAAAGACGCAGCCGACGGAGCCAGACTTGGAAGCGGCGAAGAAGGCGATCGACCTGGTGCTCGATCACATCAAGGACCACCCCGACGAGGCGCGGTTCCAGGAGCCGCAGGTCATCGAGTTGGCCAATCGGCTCCGCGCCCTGCGTGATGCGTCCGACAGGGGCGGTCCGGACGGTGACGTGGCGCGGCGCCAGCTTCGTTCGCTGTCGCACGGCTTTTCGACGCGTGGCCTGAAGCGCGACACCCTAGGCGGCTTCAACGAGCTGCGCGGCGCCCGCGATCTGCCCGGCTACTCGCAAGAGTATCTGGAGCGCAGCGGAACACGGCCCGCGCGGAAGGTGCCGTAGCTGGTGGACCCCCGCCGGCTCGTCCGGCGCGTGAACGAAATTGGCGGCTAGCCGCCGCAGAGCGCCACGCTTCGTCCGACCCTGCCGGCGCGTCCGGCAAGGTGAACAAGGTTGTTCGGCTGGGGGGCTCCTTAGCCTGCCAGCCTTGGCTTCCTGCCAGACAAGCTGGCAGGGGAGCTACGCCGGTGTCGGTTCGACTGGCCGGTCGGCCGGCTTTTCTTCCTCCGGCGGCGGCTCGAAGCGCGGCGCGGTGGCTTCTTCGCGATCCTCCGCGTAGCTTCGCGAGGGACGGGTCGAGGCTTTGTCGAGCTCGTCCTCGACGCCGCGAATCCCCTTCTTGAACTCCATGATCCCCTTGCCCAGGGACCTCCCAACGTCGGGCAGGCGTTTGCCGAACAAGAGCACGGCGACAACGCCGATAATCACCATCTCTGTGGGGCCTAGACCAAACATGCTACGGTCCTTTCTCGAAACCGTAAGAAAGCACCGGCCCGCGGGATGCAGGCGGAGCCAACCCCTTCGGCGTGAAACGCGACCCCCTTTACGGCTTGCCTTTTCTATGGCTTGCCTTTTCTATGGCTTGCTTTCGGCCGAGTGCGGCGACGATTTGCGCTCGCTGGCGTCGTCGCCCTCTTCCTCTTCGCCGGATACGCCCTTCTTGAATTCGACCACTCCACGCCCCAGCGAGCGCATCACGCTCGGCAAGCGGTTCCCGAACAGGAGCAGCACGATGATCCCGATGATCACCAGCTCCGTCGGGCCAAGGCCCATGAAGGCCAGCAGGGAAGGCATGGAATCGGTCTTTAGTGGAAGGAAAGGGCTGCAAGGCGGGCTGTGGGCGGAACCTTCGCTGCCGCGAGAGGCGGTTGGCTGGCCTCGCGGGGGGTCGAACCGGTTCGCCCAAACGGGCACGAGCGCGTCGGCTCGTAACCACCCCCAATTGTAGTCGGCCGAAGGGGGGTGTCAAACGGGAACTACGTTCGTTGCGAGCGCCGTCAAGCTGTCGTACTCGTCCTCGTCGTCGTCCTCGTACTCGATGATTGCTACTTTTTTTCGAGGACGAGGACGACGACGAGGACGAGGACGAGGACGAGCTAAGACGTTCCGACCCCCCGCTTTTTGGCGGTCCGACTCATTCGCCTCATTCCTTCGCGGCTCCCTTCTCCTCCGGCTTTTCCAGCCCCAGCAGGCGTTCGCGTGCCCGATTGAGCTGCGGCAGCACGTCCTCGCGGCCCTGATAGAGCGTGCGAATCTGAAACCACGTCTCCCGAGCGGCCACCATGTCGCCGTCCGCGGCACGCTGATCGGCTTCCCGCAGTTTCTGCTCTAGCGCGTCGGCTGACGAAGGAACCGGCGCAGGCCGATCGCGAATCACTTTCGCCCGCCGCTCGGCCAGCTTGACAAATGGCCGGTCGCTGCCCGTGTGGTCCAGAGTCGCCAGCAGCTTATCGTAATGGGCCAGGGCCGTGGCGGGGTCGCCGAAATTGTCGTACTGCTGGGCCTGGCGATGGAGATGCTCGGCGGGAGACATGGCCGGACTGTTGGGCCGCCGAGGCCGCCGCAACCGGTCCTCGGCATCGTCGATGTCGATGCGATCGACCAGCTCTTGCGCCTTCTCGGCAATCGCCGCTTCCGGCGAGCGGGCCAAGAGCGGCTCGAGGTAGTCTCGCCGGGCAACCTGCCAGGCGTCGCGATCGTCGCCTGCCATCAGTTCCTGCGCTTTGGCAAGGAGCTGCGCGTCGCTCGCCGGCCACACTGCCCAGGTGACGAGCAAGACCAGCGCCGCCAGACAAGCGCCCAGGAACCAAAGCCGCTCGTAGAAGGGGCCCGTCGCGCGGGCCTTCTTCCGCGCCGGCAAGAGCTGCCGCGCCTCCAGATCGGCGTGCTTGGGACGGATGGCGCTGGGGGCGCCGCTGAGCACGTGCTCGGCCACGCTGGCGCCGCTGGTGACCTTCTGCTGCGCTTCGTCCAGGGCCACCGACACGACCGAGGCCGATTCCGGCCGCTGCTTGGGGTCTTTCTCCAGAAGCTGGGCCACGAGGGCATCCAGCCACACCGGACAATCGGACACCAGGAGCTGCAGCCGCGGCGGCTCGGCCGTGAGCTGCATTTGTGCAAGCTCGCGCGGCGAGGCAGCGACAAAAGGAGGCCGGCCGACCAGCATCTCGAACAGCAGGCAGCCCAGCGCATACACGTCGGTGCTGGGCGAGACGGGCGGCTTCCCGCAGACCTGCTCGGGCGCGTGATAGGCCAAGGCGAGAAGCTGCTCTTCGGCATCCGCCGCCGGCAGCCCGATGGCGCCGCGCGGCCGGCGGAAATCGACCACCTTCACCACTCCCCGCATCACGCCGTCGTCGCCCAGCAGAATCTTCGAGGGGGTCAGGCGCAGGTGCAGCAGGTTACGATGATCGGCGTAGGCCAGCGCGGCGGAGACCTGCCGGGCCACGGCCATCGCCGTGGGCCAGGCCAGCGGTCCTTCGCGCCGCAGCCGCATATCGAGCGATTCCCCCCGCACCAGCTCCATCGCCAGATACGGCTGAAGGTCTTGCACGCCGCCGCCGAAGCAAGGCACCACGTGCGGATGCTGGAGCGTCTGCAGGAACAGCAGCTCGCGGGCAAATTCCTGCACGGCCTGGCCGCCGGGCCCCGGCAGCGCATCGAGCAGCTTCACGGCCACCGAGCGGCGCTGTTCCACGTGAATCGCGTGGTAGACCGAGCCGTGGTCGCCGAGCCGCTCCTCCAGCACGAAGGGCCCCAGACGACGTCCCACGTGAGCGTCGGCGCTTGACATGGCGTGTGAGCGGAAGAATTATCCGTGCGAAATGGCCGTGGCGTTATCGTCGTGGCGTACGCTCGCAATTCACATGCCGATACCGGCAGATGAACGGCCTGCGGCGACGATCCCTCTAACCTACCTGATTGCCGCGTGCGGAACCAGTTATACTCTGGCGTGTCCAGAAGCCAGGCGCTCCAAGAAGCCGGGCTTCCTGACTGTGCGTCCTGACTGTGCGATAGTAAGACGGGCTGTTGCAGGATGCGGCACCACGTCGGCCGTCGGTGGCCGCCACGAAGGACGATCTCGATTTGCGATTGTTCGTGTTGTTCTGGCGCGGCTCAGACGGTTAGATAGTGGGTGGTTCGCCCACGCTGGGTCCATTGCCCGCAAGTTGGAGATTGCCGCCTTGGCCGAAACCGCTCAGCCGCCCGTTCAGCCATCCGTTCAACCGTCGTTCGAGCAATCGCTGGGGGAGCTGGAGCAGATCGTGCGCCAGCTCGAAGAGGGGCAGCTTGGCCTGGCCGAGTCGCTGGCCAGCTACGAGCTGGGGGTCAAGCGGCTGAAAGAGTGCTACCAATTGCTGGAGCGGGCGGAGCGGCGCATCGAGCTGCTGGAGCGCGTCGATGCCGACGGCGAAGCGGTGACGCGGCCCTTCGACGCGGCCGCGACGATCGACAGCCATGCACTGGCGACGGACGGCCAGCCGATCCCGTCAAAGCCGGCGCCCCGCCGAGCGGCCAAGCCGACACAGGCCGACGTCGGCGAGCGGCGCGATGTCCGCGGGCGCGACATCGACGGGCGCGACATCGACGGGCGCACGCCGACGGACGCGCCACCGACGGATCGCGCGATTTGTTTTGAAGCGTCAGGTTCAGCCGTTTAGCCGCGAGCCCGCGGCGAGCCAAGCCACCATGCCGACTGGGCCGCTAACAGCAACGATCGAGGACATCGCCGCCGAAGCGCGCCCGCGGATCGACGCGGCGCTGGCCTCGTATACCGATTTTTCCGGCGCGCCCGACAAGCTGGGCCGATTCTGCCCGGCGACATTGCGCGAGGCGATGCGCTATGGCCTGCTCTCGCCCGGCAAGCGGCTGCGACCTCTGCTGGCATTGCTGGCGGCGCGGGCCTGCGGCCGGCCGGACGCGGTCGCCCTGCCGGCGGCGTGTGCCGTGGAAATGGTGCACGCCTATTCGCTGATTCACGACGACCTGCCGGCGATGGACGACGACGACCTGCGCCGCGGCCGGCCGACGTGTCATCAGTGTGTACGGCGAAGCGCTGGCCATCCTGGCCGGCGACGCGCTCTTGGCCCTGGCCTTCGAAGTGCTGGCTCGCGACGTCCATCCGCCCGAGGCCGCGGCCGCGGTGCTGCCAGGTGCTGGCGCGCACCGCGGGCGCGACGGCCCTCGTCGGCGGACAGGTCGATGACCTGGCGGCCGGATGTCGTTCTGATGGTGGCCCACTCGCTCCGCGAGTGGACGACAACTCGCAGAGCGAGTTGCCCACCGCTCACCACTCACCGCTCACCAGTCACCACCTCTGGACCATCCACGCTCGCAAGACCGCCGCCATGTTGGCCGCGGCCGTGCAACTGGGCGGCATTCGCGCCGGGGCCTCCGAGCGGCAACTCACGGCCTTGGAACAGTTTGGCCATTGCCTCGGCCTGGCTTTTCAGATTAAGGATGATCTATTGGACGTGGACGGCCAGGAGCAATCCGTCGGCAAACGCGTGGGCAAGGATTCCTCGCGCGGCAAGCTGACCTATCCCGGCCTGCTGGGCGTCGCAGAAAGCCAGCGCGCGCGCAGCCGAGCTGATCGACGAAGCCACGGGGGCCTTGAAGCCCTTCGGCGAGGCCGCAAGTGACCTAGCGGCGCTGGCGAGATACGTTGTAGAAAGAGACCGATGAAGGGAATGACGAATGTCGAAGCACGAATGACGAATGAAATCCGAATGACCAAATAACGAATGGCGTCGGGCGCTTTCGTCATTCTGTTATTCGACATTCGTCATTCCTACGTCATTCGAGCTTCGTCATTCGTCATTCAACAAGACCCGACAGCTTCCCCGGCACTGCCCCATGGACCGTCTCCTCTCCCAGATCGAATCGCCTCGCGACCTGCAGCGGCTGACAGCGCGCCGAGCTGGAGCAGTTGGCGGCCGAGATGCGCGAGGCGCTGTGCAACCTGGTCAGCGACCGCCCGGCCCACTTCGCCAGCAACCTCGGCGTCGTCGAGCTGTGCCTGGCCCTGCACCTGACGTTCGACTTCCGCCGGGACCGGCTCATCTGGGACACCGGCCATCAGATCTACCCGCACAAGCTGATCACCGGCCGCTACGACGCAGTTCGACACGATCCGCACCAAGGGCGGCCTGATGGGCTACCCCAACCCGGACGAGAGCGACTACGACCTGTTCATGACCGGCCACGCCGGCTGCAGCGTCTCGACGCGCCCTGGGCCTGAAGGCCGGCGACGACCTGCTGGGCCAGACCGACCGGCACAGCGGTCGCGGTCATCGGCGACGGGGCGCTTCCCGTCGGGCATCGTCTTCGAGGCGCTCAACAACGCCGGCGGCCTGAAGCAAGAAGCTGCTGGTCATCCTCAACGACAACAAGATGTCGATCTGCCCGCGCGTCGGCGGCGCTGGCCAGCTACCTCGACCGGCTGCGGCATGACCAGCTTCTACCAGGGCTGCAAGCAGCGAGGTCGCGCGGATGCTCGACAGCGTGCCGCTGGTCGGCGAGCCGGCCGAGCGGCTTCCTCGGCGCAGCTCAGGGACGGCGTCAAGGCCGTGCTTCACGGCGGCATGCTCTTCGAGGAGCTGGGCTTCCGCTACATCGGCCCGGTCGACGGCCACGACCTGCCGACGCTGCGCAAGTGGCTGCGAGATGGTCAAGGACCAGCGACGGGCCCGGTCCTGCTGCACGTGCTCACCGAGAAGGGGCACGGCGTTCCGCAGGCGGGCGAGGACCCGGTCACGTACCACACGCCGCCGGTGTTCGAGAAGGTCGGCCCGGACGGCAGATCGTCGTCGCTCAAGAAGCGGCGGCGCGCAAGGCGTACACCGACGCCGTCAGCGACGGCGATCTACGAGGCGATGCAGCGACGACCCGCGCGTCGCGGTGCATCACCGCGGCGATGTGCCAGGGCAACAAGCTGGAGAAGGTCCGCGACGACTTCCCCGACCGCTTCTTCGACGTCGGCATCTGCGAGTCGCACGCCGTCGCCTTCGCCGCCGGCCTGGCCAAGGCCGGCCTGCGGCCGATCGTCGACATCTACTGCACGTTCCTGCAGCGGTCGCTTCGACCAGATCTTCCAGGAAGTCGCCCTGCAGAACCTGCCGGTCGTCGTTCACGCTCGACCGCGCCGGGCTGACCGGGCCGGACGGCCCGACGCACCACGGCGTCTTCGACATCGCCTACATGCGGCTGTTCCCGAACATGGTCGTCATGGCCCCCGGCGACGAAGCCGACGTGCCGCCGATGCTCGACTTCGCGCTCGAGCACGACGGGCCCGGCGTCGATGCGCTATCCGAAGGCGAACGTCGAGAACGATCGAGCGCGCACGCGGCGCCCGATCGAGCTGGGCCAGGCCGAGGTCTCCGAGATGGGGCGCGACGGCGTGATCCTCGCCTACGGCACGCTGCTGGCCGAGCTGCGTGAAGGCGGCCGAGCAGCTGCGCGACGGAAGGGCTCGACGTCGGCGTCATCAACGCCCGCTTCGTCAAGCCGCTCGACCGGAGACGATCGCTGCGGGCCGTCGAGCGAGTGCCGCTTCGTCGTCACGGTCGAGGAAGGCACGCTCGAAGGGCGGCTTCGGCAGCGCGGTGCTGGAAGCGGCGGCCGACGCGGGCGCTCGACACGCGCCACGTCCGCCGCCTGGGCATCCCGGACCGCTTCGTCGAGCACGCCGAGCGCGACGAGCTGCTGGCCGACCTGGGCCTGGACGTCGCCGGCATCGCCGCCGCCTGCCGCGAAATGGCCGGCCGGCTCGAACCGACGGCCGCGCCGCGACGCCGCCGCGTGAGCTAGGCGCGGCATGCGCGTCGGGCTGAGCGGTGCGAAGTACGTCGTCTTTCGCTCCGCGAAAGAACGGCCTTTCGCGGAGCGAAAGGCGACGTTGCTCGACGTTCGCCCGCAGAGATTGCGCGATTCCGGGGCAACCTTCGCGCCCATCTTGGGTAATATGGAAAGAGTCGCTGCTTGGCACTGCGCTGCGAGAAAACGGCAGATGAAGTTTCCCCTCAAGACGACGATCGTGGTGGCCGTCGTGGCCGCGGCGGGCGCGTCGGCCTATTTGCCGCTCCGTGGTTATTGGGCGGACCGCTATCGGCCGAAGTTCCGGCAGGCCGAGGTCACGCGCGGGACGATCGTCGCCGTCGTCAACTCGACGGGGCCGGTCACGCCGGTCAAGTCGGTCTCGGTCGGCGCCTTCGTCTCCGGCCCGATCGAGAAGCTGCACGTCGATTACAACGCCGAAGTCAAGAAAGACCAACTGCTGGCAGAGATCGACCCCCGGCTCTATCAGGCCAACGTGGACCGCGACAAAGCCCTGTGGGCCACGAGGAAGGCCGAATTAAAGCGGGCCAAGGCGTTGCTCGAGCAAGCCGCCAACGACCTGGCACGCGTGGAAAAGCTGCGTGAGAAAGACCCCAATCTCATCTCGGACACCGAGATGGACCAGTTCAAGTTCAATCACCTGTCGCTCGAAGCGCAGATGGACGTGGCCAAGACGTTCCGTGGATTCGGCCGAGGCCAATCTCAAGAATTCGCAGGCCAACCTCGACTACACCAAGATTCTCTCGCCCGTGGATGGCCGGATCATTGCCCGCAAGGTCAATGAAGGCCAGACGTTGGCCGCCCAGTTCCAGACGCCCGAGCTGTTCGTCGTGGCGCCCGACATGAAGAGCGAAATCCACATCATCGCGGCCGTGGACGAGGCCGACATCGGCCTGGTGAGCGAGGCCCAGCGCCGCGAGCTGCCCGTGCGGTTTACCGTGGACGCCTGGCGGGACGACCTGTTCAAGGGCACCATCCACCAGGTCCGCTGGGATTCGTCGATCGAGCAGAACGTGGTCACATACCCGGTGGTCGTGTCGGCCCCGAACCTGGAGCTGAAGCTGCTGCCGGGCATGACGGCCAGCCTGTCGTTCGAGGTGGATAAGGCAGCCGACGCGATTCGCATTCCCAACTCGGCACTGCGGTTCTACCCGCAGCGAGAGCACGTGCGCGGGGCAGATCGCCATCTGCTGGACGGGGACGACGAACCGGCCCCAGCGGACCCCAGCGCCGAAGCGTTCGGCGCTCGGCGGCGGACCAGGCCGAGCTCCGCCGCGGCCGCAACCGCCGCCACGTATGGGTCATCGAGGGTGAATCGCTCAAGGCCGTCGAAGTCACCACCGGCATCAGCGACAGCCGCTACACGCAGTTGGTCTCCGGCGAGCTGACCGAAGGCCAGCAGCTCGTCACGGGCACGCTGCCGGCGGAGTAACGTCTTGACGGCGCACCAACGAGCAAGATGCCGAGCGCATTTAGGAAGGAACGCTAATAATCGCTAATAAGCGCTAATCGCGGATTTCACAGCCGATTGTCCATGATCGTGACCTCCTGTCTCTATCAGTTCCTTGGCATCCATTAGCGTCTATTAGCGATTATTAGCGTTCCAAAGTTTGTCGCAATTGGCAGCGGCGGATCTTCGTAAGTGGTAGAGGTGGGTGCTATGGACTTCTTCATTGCCGTGCGAATCGCCCTGCGGGCGCTGGCCAAGAACAAGATGCGCGCCGGCCTCACGGTGCTGGGCGTGGTGATCGGCATCGCCGCCGTCACGACCATGGTCTCGCTCGGCCAGAGCGCCACCGCCCTGGTGCAGGGGCAGCTCGAGGGCCTGGGCACGAACGTGCTGGTGATTCTTCCGGGCACGACTCGCAACGGCCCCTCGCAGCAGGCGGTCGTCACGCTGATGGCCGATGACGCCGAGGCGATCGTCGAGGAATGCCCGGACACCGTGCTGGCGGCTTCGCCGCTGATCTTCGCGGCCGCTCAGGTGATCTATGGCAACGCCAACTGCCGGCCGCGGGAGATGTTCGGCGTCGGACATCGCTATCTCACCGTCCGCAATTGGGGGCTGCGCGGCACGGGCCAGTTCTTCACCGAGCGGGAGATCCATAGCAACGCCGGGGTCTGCGTGATCGGCCAGACGGTCGTGGGCAAGCTGTTTCAGACGACGAACCCCGTGGGGCAGACCGTGCGCATCAAGAACATGCCGTTTCGCGTGATCGGCGTGCTGGAGCCCCGCGGCGCCAACCTGGTCGGCGACGACCAGGACGACGTGGTGCTGATGCCCTACACGACCGTGCAAAAGCGACTGCAAGACACCCGTTTCAGCAACGTCCACGCGATCATGGTCTCGGCGCGAAGCGAGCGCCGTGATCGGCGACGCCGAGCGCGAAATCCGCCAACTGCTCGCCGAGCGGCACCAGATTGCCACGGGCGAGCCGCCCGACTTCCAGGTGCAGAACACGACGGAGATCGCCAACACGCTGGGCATCATCACCGGCACCATCACGATGATGCTCGCGGCCATCGCCGGCATCTCGCTGGTGGTCGGCGGCGTCGGCATCATGAACATCATGCTCGTCTCGGTGACCGAGCGCACGCGCGAGATCGGCATCCGCATGGCGGTGGGGGCCCGCTCGAAAGACATCCTGCGGCAATTCCTCATCGAAGCGGTGCTGCTGGCGATCATCGGCGGGATCGTGGGCATCGTGCTGGGCATCGCCGCCTCGGTCGGCATGACGGCGGTGATCAATTCCCTGACCGCCGGCACCAAGTGGCCGATGGTGATTTCCTTCCCCGCCGCGGCCATCGCCCTGGCCTTCGCCGCGGCCGTCGGCATTTTCTTCGGCTACTACCCGGCGCTGCGGGCCAGTAGGCTCGATCCGATTGAGGCGCTGCGATATGAGTGAATGCTACGCAGCGAAGTGACACGACGCGAGTCGTCTTTTTTCAGTTCGCGCCGGCGCACTAAGGCTCGTCCAACGCCGTTCCTCGCCGTCGGCAAGTCATAACCGCTTGTGAGCGAGCCGTTTTCGCTATCTCCGACGCCACGCCGGCCACCGGAAAAGTGACACAAACGGAAGGGTCGGGACGCAGACGGACGGGCCATGCTCAAAGATGTGACGGCTTTCGCCGTCCGCGGTCACGTCGCGGGCTCGGTTCCAGCGGCATATGATATGAGTTAGGATCGCGTGCCAGAAGCCGGGAGCTCTGGCGGGACCTGGGAGGACCCGATGGCTTACGCTCTTGGTGCTCGCGCAAGTGACCGGGCTGCTGCTGATTCCCTGCGGTTTGCCGGGATTTGGCTTTAGGTCGGCGCCTTGGCGGTGTACGCGCTGAGCACCGATTTTGCGACGGTGGGCTGGGTGCCGCTGTTGCCGCACGGCGAGCAAGGACTGCTGGAGATTCCCGTCACGACGATGCCGCTCCTGCGGGCACCGATCCACGTGAGCTATTTGCTGTAGCCTGAGAGAGCGGACTCCAACGCAAGAAACACCCCGATGTCCAAGTTTCGTCCCCTGATCGTGCTGGGCACCCGCCCGGAGGCAGTCAAGCTGGCCCCGGTGGTGCACGTCTGCGAGGGACGGGGACGGGACTCGGAGGTTGAGCCGATCGTCTGTCTCACCGGCCAGCATCGGGAGATGTTGCGGCAAACGATCGACTATTTCGAGCTTCCGGTGCATGCGGACTTGGACCTGATGTCGCCCAACCAGACGCTGGCCGAGCTGACCGCTCGCTGCGTCCGTGGCATCGATGGCGTTCTCGCCCAGCAGCGGCCGCATTGCGTCGTCGTACAGGGAGACACGACGACGGCGATGTGCGCCGCGCTGGCCGCCTTCTACCACCGCCTGCCGGTCGTCCACGTGGAAGCCGGGTTACGGACGGGCGATCTGAAGGCCCCCTGGCCAGAGGAGCTGAATCGCCGCATTGTCACGCTCACGGCGGCGCTGCACTGCGCACCGACGGAGAAGGCCGCAGGGAACTTGCGAGCGGAGAAAGTCCCCTCGGAAACCATCCACGTCACCGGGAATACGGTCATCGACGCGCTCTTGTGGACCGTGCAGCGCGAACGGGCACGGGCGGACGAATGGCGCGCGCGGCACGCGGCACTGGAGGGGCGAGACGTCGTGCTGGTGACCGCCCATCGACGCGAGAGTTTCGGCGGCGGATTGGAAAACGTGTTTGCCGCTGTCGCGGAGCTCTCCGAGCGGTTCGGCGAGCTGGCGTTTGTGTTTCCGGTCCACCGCAATCCGCAAGTGCGCTCCGCCGCGCATCGCCTGCTGGAGGGCCGCGCGAATGTGCACCTGCTCGAGCCGCTCCCCTATCCGGAGTTCGTATGGATGATGGACCGCTGCCGGTTGATCCTCAGCGATTCCGGCGGCGTGCAAGAAGAGGCTCCCTCGCTCAAGAAGCCTGTGCTCGTGCTGCGCGACACGACCGAGCGGCCGGAGGCTCACGAGGCCGGCGCGATGGAACTGGTCGGCACGTCGCGGCAGCGGATCGTCGAGACGGCCACACGCATGCTCACCGACGAGGCATATTACCAGGCCCACCAGGTCGAGCGTAATCCATACGGCGACGGCCGCAGCGCCGCCCGTATCGTGGATTTGATGTTGGCCCGCGGCTGGCTACCGACGATCTAGCATCTCTGCGATGCCGGCCGTCGAGCCATGCGCCAGACGAGTCGTCATCGCAGACCGAGTCGATGATGTCCTGCTGACAAAACCGCCTGCCGTTGAAAACGGCGGCGCGGTGCGTTGCCGCCGCGGGGCGATTACTTGGGCATCGGCAAAATGATGAGCGCGTTTTCGGCGAATGTGGCCTCGCTCGGTTTGCCGTTGATGCGGTACTGGACTTTCAATTGTTTCACCGCCCCGGCAGCCGGATCGCCGCCGAAGGCTTCGTTGTAAGCTGGCCGCCGGCAATGAAATCAGTGGCAGGTCGCCGGCCTGCTTTTGCAGAATCGACGTCACGTCTCTTTGGGTGGAGCCCGCTCCGTACTCCGCCTTGACGATTTCGAGCTTCACTTTCCCCAGTCCGGCCTTGGCGACGCAGCTCGCTTGACGTCGATCCCCTTGCCACCGAGTTTTTGAGCGATGACCAAGCGTGGCTTGGGTGGCGTCGTCCTTCAAGGCGGGGGTCTGGATGGCTTTGATGGCCAGCTTGAGCGTCTCTTTGCTCGGATGGATTTTGAGCACCTCCAGCACCAGCTTTTGTTCGGCTGCTTGTTTCGCTGTGTCGAGGGCATTTTGGCACATCTCGGCGCGCTCCCTGTCCGGCATGGCGAACTGTCGCGCGAGGCCGATGTAGCCGCGCAGCGCACGGACGCGGATACTGAGTCGCTCCGGTCTTCGCCAGATCGAGCAGGACCGGCGCCGCGTCGAAGCTGTTCCACTTGCCGAGCATTCGGCTGCCGGCGTCTTGCAGTTGGCGATCGTTGCTCTTGGCCGCGGCAGCCGAGCGTCATCAGGGCTTTCTCGCCGCCGACATCGCCGAGGATGTCCAGCAACAGGATCTTTGGTGGCAGCGGGGGCGCGATCGACGGCCGTCGCGAGCTCGGTCGCGCAGGCTTCGCGGTCGGGCATGCGGACGCTCGCCGTCTTTAGCGCTTGCTGAGCGACGGCGGCATCGTCGGCGTTCTTGGGCGCGACGACTTGCGAGATCAGCACGGACAGATCTTTGAGCGCGACCGTCTCGCCCAGAGCGAGCAATGCGGCGCTGCGCACCGTCTTGTCGGAACTGCTCGAGTGCCTTGAGAAGCGAGGGGGTCGCTGCTTCGATGCGTCGCTGGCCGACGAGCTCGATCAGCAGCGGATAGCTTTTTCCTTTGGCGTTGGCAAGCAGCGAGGCGATTTGCGCGTCGACTTTTTCGCCTGGCAGGTCGGCCAAGGCCGTTTTGGCCGCGTGCGCCAGCTCCGCGTCGGATTCGCCCGCAGTTTCCAGCAGGATGGCGAGACACGATGACGTCGCCGACGCGGCCCAGCGCGCCGATGGCGGCCAGGCGAACCGGCTTCGGGCCGCCGCCGGCCGCTTTCAGCACGCGCGGACAGGACGACCGTTTCCTTGCGGTCGGCCATGGCCTGGATGATCAGCGCCGCGCGCTCTGGAGTCTGCGCTGCGGCGATCTCGGCCGCCAGCGCCTGATCGACTTCGCCGCCGGGAAACTCGCGAGCGGTGCTCAGCGCGATCTTGAAGAGACCCTTGTCGGGCGAGCGGAATTGCTCGATGAGCAGCGGGAGCCCTGCTTCCTTCCGGGCGAGAATCGCGCCGCGAGTCGCCTCGAGGATTCGCTGCTTGGGAACTTCGGCCTTGCGGACTTCGTCGTAGATCTCCGCCGCTTCGGCCGCCTTGCCCTCGGAGAGCAATCGCTCGGCGCACAGGACGCAGCCTTCGGCCACCGCCGAACGGACTTTGACCGGCGCGGTGGCCAGCGATCCTCGCAGCGATTTGGCGGCGGCGGCATTGCCGATGCGTCCCAAGGCCACGGCCGCGGCCGACGCGACTTCGGCGTCCTTATCTTGCAATCGCGCGACCAGGCGCTTCGACGGCGCCGGCGTCGCGGCGAACGCCGATCGAATTGATCGTGCCGACCAGCAGGTCGCCTTGCAGCGACTCGGCCGCCTTGCGCAGCGCTTCGTCGGGCTTCGGCCCGGGAATCGCTTCCAGCGCGATGCGCGCCCAGGAGGCCAGCTGCGGATCGGACAGCAGCTTCGCCAGGTCGGGCACCGCCTCGCTGGAGCCGTAAATGGCCAGTTGCTTGCAGGCGATCGCCTTGTCCGCCGGCGGCGTGTCGGAGCGAAGGACGGCGAGCAGCTCTTTTTCCCTCGGCGGCATTGGCCGATCGTCGGCCGCCCAAGCCGACGTGGCGGCCAAGACAACCAGTGCTGCGAAGAAACGCGAAAGCGCATGTGAATGGTCGAGTCGTTTGCATGGTCAGAGTCCTGAGCGCTGAAGATGTGATTGCGGACGATTATGGACGAATGACCAGTCGATGACCAATCGACGCATGTGACAACCTTACAGCCGCCACGGTTCGCGCAGCGCTTCGGATCGCAGGCGATTGGCCTGTTCGTCGTCGATGAACTCGTTCGTCTTCGATGTCGTACTTCACCTGTGCGGTCCGAGGTGCAGCGCGATGTTCGCGGCGTGGCAGGCGATGTGCGCGTTGCAGGCCGCGTCGGCGTTCCCCTTCGGCTGGCTGCGCGTCTTCACGCAGTCGAGGAAGTCGCGGACGTGGAACGTCGCCGGGTAGCCGCCGATTTCCTCGACCGTTCTGCCCGGCGAGCAGCTCCGGCGAGCTCAGCACCAGCTTGCCGCTGTCGCCCGCTTCGACCCAGCCGGTCTCGCCTTCGAACCGCACGGGGCACGAGCCGAGCGGAATCCAGTCCTTCTCGCGGAAGATCAGCTCGACGCCGTTCTCGTAGCGGGCGACGAGCTGGCCGTCTTTCGGCGGGTTGTATTCGACCGGCGGCGGACAATCGTCCGACGGCCCATTGGCAGAGATCGACGCAGTGCGAGCCCCATTCGAGCACGCCGCCGCCGACCAGGCCCGCCGCCCTTTTCGAAGTTGAAGCCGTCGAGCAGCTTCGGCGTTGAACGGCCGCCAGGCGGCCGGGCCGAGGTACATGTCCCAATCGACGACCTCCTTCTCCGGCTCCGGCTCGGCCGGCAGCCAGCCGCTCATCAGGGCCTGCATGCCCGCCGGGTGGGCATAGACCTTCTTGAGCTTGCCGAGCTTGCCGGTGCGAGCCAGCTCGCAGGCAAACGCGAAGTGCGGCAGGTTGCGCCGCTGCGTGCCGGCCTGAAACACGCGGCCGGTGCGGCGCATCGTTTCGGCCAGGATCAGGCTCTGGGCGATGTTCTTCGTGCAGGGCTTCTCGCAATACATGTCCTTGCCGGCCTTGGCCGCGTTCATCGCCGTCGTCGCGTGCCAGTTCGGTCCGGTGGCGATCAGCACGGCGTCGATGTCGTTGCGGTCGAGCAGCTCGCGAAAGTCGCGATACATGTCGCAGCTCTGATTGCCGTACTGTTCGTCGGCCATCTTCTTGACGGCCGATGCGGCGGATCTCCTTGACGTCGCAGACGGCGACGAACTGCACGTCCTTCTGCTCCAGGAAGCAGCCGAGGTCGTAGGTTCCGCGGTTGCCGATGCCGATGCCGCCGACCACGATCCGCTCGCTGGGAGCGACGGCGCCGTCCAGGCCCAGGGCCGAGCTGGGGATGATCGTCGGCGCCATCACTGCGGCGCCCGCCGCCGAAAGGGCGGTCTTCAAAAACCGACGCCGATGAAGTTGCGTTGACCTTCTTCGACATGACTGCTCTCCTGATTATTGGAACCACCAGGGGACTGCCGGAGCACGTGCCGGCTTTCCCGTTCTAGGCAGCACAAGAAAAGAAGACTTCTGCCAATCGACAGTCGCGAGAGACACATTATCGAGCGGCGTCTCCTCGCGATCAACTGTTTCCTGCCTCTTACCGCGGCGTGTGTGCCAAGTTTCCTGGCACGCACAATCCTGAGCCAGGCCACGGTATGGGGCTTGGCCCCACGGAGACAAGCTCCGCCGTGGCGCTCCGTGCCCCGTGAATCCTCGCACTTGCCCGGTTACACTGAGTGTCGGATGATGTCCGTGCCTCCAGTTTGCTCCTATGGCCGATCTTGTCACGAAGTGCTCCGTCTGTCAGGCATTGCTCGATGAGGAGGACCTGTTCTGCTCCAACTGCGGCACGGAGAATCCGACCAGTGCTCGGCAAGCCGACAAGCCGCCGGCCGCCAGCACGGTGACGCAGGCTTTTCAATGCTCCGGCTGCGGCGCGTCGATGAGCTATAGCGCTCAGGAGGGCGGCCTCGCCTGCCCGTTCTGCGCCTCGACGAAGCTGGTGGAGAAGAAAGACGCCCGTGCGCTGGCCCCCAGCCGTGTCGTGCCGATGGTGCTGGACCACGACGCCGCGGTGCAGGGTCTGCGCGGCTGGCTTGGCCGAGGCTTCTGGCGGCCCGGCGACCTGTCGCAGCAGGCCAGCATCGAGTCGATGAAGGCCGTCTACGTGCCGTATTGGGTGTTCGCGGGCCAGACCCACACCTACTGGACGGCCGACACCAGCCAGACGCCCTCGGCGCGCGGGGGGACTGGTTTCCCCTGGCCGGCGAGCATCGCGGCCAGTACGAGGGCGTGCTCATTGGGGCCAGTGCCGCGCTGACGCCGGCCGAGGCCCTGCAGATTTGTCCTTTCGACCTCTCGCCCGCGGTGCCGCCCGATCAGGTCGATTATCGCCGGGCCGCGCAGGAGCAATTCGCCGTGCCGCGGAAGTACGCGCGGCCCCTGGCCCGGCAGCGCCTGGAAGAGATGGAACGCCAGGCCTGCGACGTGGCCTACATTCCCGGCAGCAGCCGCAACGTGAAGGTCAACGTGAAGGTGGAGGGCATGACCAGCGAGCCCGTCCTGCTCCCCGTGTGGATCATGGCCTATCGCTACAAGGACGAGGTCTATCGCTTCCTGGTCAACGGCCAGACTGGCCAGGCTACGGGCAAGGCCCCGATCTCCTGGTTCAAAGTCGCCGCGGCCATCGGCATTGCGGCCCTGATCTTGATCCTGGTGCTGCTGCTGGCGGCCAGCAGGTGACTCTCGCAGGTGGTGGGCTATTCTCAAAGTAGCCCACTACCCACGCGTTTGCGTGCTAGACCACTGACGTGTCCGCCGGTAAAATGATGGCCCTGCGGTGAATCCCACCCCATCAGCCTGTTTCCATTCCCCATTGCGGAGGCGTGTTCATGTTACACCGTTCCACCCTGGTCGCTCTGGTTCTCGCTGGCGGCCTGGCCGCCTGGTCGGGCACGGCCCTGGCCGGAAACATCAGCGGCGAGTACCTCGAAATTCGCTCTTGCTCCGTCTATACCGGGCCGTGCTTTGCCAACGCCGAAACGGGCGTCACCGGCCGCGAGGCCCTGATGGCCTGGAAGATCGAACAAGGCAAACACAATGGCGTCGATCTGGCCGGGCTGAAGGCCGTGATGGCTATCACCGCCGGCGAGACGCTGGGCGTCGCCGATGAGCTGGAAAAGTCCGTGAAGGCCGTGATCCTGGCCGATGAGAAAGCCAACCAGCAGCAGCGCAACGCGCTGGTCGATTTCGTCAAAAGCCGCGCCGGAAAGCTGGCCAAGGACGTGCAAAAGGTCGAGTTCCTGGCCATCGATCTGAAGCTCGATCACGCGGACATGGTGGCCGATCTCAAGGCCGGCCGCGACGTCACCATTCGCACGCGCAAGCTGGCCCAAACCGACTGCGTTTGCACGAATGAGGTCGTCTTCTATCCGCCACTGACCAAGGTGGACAACTATGCCCCGGCGTTCGCCCTGGAGGGGCGGTACTCCGGCCGAGGCCTGGGCACGGCCTGGTCGCAGCCCGATACCCGCAGCGCGTTCCTGGCCACGTTCGACTACTAACGGTGCGCCGGTCTGACAACAGCAGAAGCCCGGCTTCTTCGAGAAGCCGGGCTTTTTTGTTAGTAGCGCGACTCTCTGAGTCGGGCATGCGGCCCCCCGGCGCCAAAGCGGTGGATGAGCTATATTATTTCCGATGCCTCGTGCCCTGCTGATTCTCATCGCCGCCATCGTGGTGCTCACCGTGCTGGGCCAGGCCGGGGTGCTGCCGCCGGCTGCTCGAGGCGGTGGCCTGGAACGTCGTGCTGACGCTGTGGTGGCTGCTGCTGCTGGGGTTGCCGCTCTTGTATTGGATGGTGCCGGGGCTGTTTCACCGGATCGACCGGACGCTGGGCCATCTGGCGGCCCGTTTCGGCCATGGCTGGCACGAGGCCGCCGAGCTGCTCGCCCGCATCGACCACATGGGCAAGCCGCACCACATGCTGCAACTGGGGAATCTCTATCTGCACCAAGGGCGGCTGCGGAAGGCGTCGCACTGGTTGGAGCGGGCCGTCCAGGCCGATCCGAACCTCCTCGAGGCACGCTATAAGCTGGCACAATGCTGCTTTGCGCAGCACAAGACGGCCGAGGCCGCGGAGCTGTTCGAGCAGGTCTCGGCCGTCAAGCCCAACCACGACTATGGCACGCTGGACCTGCGTCTGGCCCAAAGCCATCAACGGCTGGGAAATCATCCCAGGGCGCGCGAGATCTTCGAGCGGCTGCTGCGGTTCTATCCGGGGCACGCCGAAGGCAGCTACCATTTCGCGATGCTGCTGGCGGCCGAGGGCGAGCAAGAGCGTGCCCGCGAATTCATGGGCGAGGTGATCACCTCCGTGCGCCGCAGCCCGCGCTTCCAGCGCCGCCGCACGCGACACTGGGCATGGAAGGCCCGCTGGTGGCTATGGACGCGGAGGTAATGCGGAATGCCGGATAGGATGAATTCGGAATGCACTCTGCATTTTGCACTTTGCATTTTGCATTAAGTCGCCCAGTTGCGGTATCAATGCAAACTGAAAAATGCAAAATGCAAAATGCAAAATGCAGATTCCGGCGGACGCCGCGTCACTCGATGTATGCACGATGAACAGTCTATCCCCCGAAACCGCCGCAAAACGCGATCGCCTGATCCACTTGATCGGCGGCTACGGGTCGTGCGCCGTGGCGTTTTCCGGCGGCGTGGATAGCACGGTCGTGGCCAAGGCGGCGCAATTGGCGCTGGCCGAGCAGGCCGTGGCCGTCACCGGGGTGAGCGCCAGCCTGGCCGGCGGCGAGCTGGACGAAGCGCGGCGGCTGGCCGCGCTGATCGGCATTCGCCACGAGGTGATCTCTACCGAAGAATTCGAGAATCCCAGCTACGTCCGCAACGCGCCGGACCGCTGCTACCACTGCAAGACCGAGCTGTACACCCGCATGGAAGGCCTGGCCGAGCGGCTCGGCGTGGCGGTGATGGCTAACGGCGCGAACCTCGACGACCAGGGCGATTACCGGCCGGGCATGAGCGCGGCGGCCGAGCACCGTGTCGTCAGCCCGCTCTTGGAATGCGAGTTCACCAAAGCTGACGTGCGTGAGCTGGCGGCCCATTGGGGGCTGCCCGTGTGGGACAAGCCGGCCAGTCCGTGCCTGAGCAGCCGCGTGGCCTACGGCCAGGAAGTGACGCCGCAGCGGCTGGCCATGATCGAACGGGCCGAGCAGGTGTTGCGGGAGATGGGCCTGCGCGAGCTGCGCGTGCGTTATCACGGCGACGACCTGGCGCGTATCGAAGTGCCGGCGGCCGAGCTGCCGCGCCTGGCGGCGGCCGGTGCGGCCGCGAATCTGGTAGCCCGGCTGAAATCGCTGGGCTTTCGCTACGTCACGCTCGATCTGGAAGGCTTCCGCTCGGGCAGCCTTAATGTGCTGGGGGCGGGCTTCGGGCTTCAGACTTCGGGCTTCAGCAAGACCGCGGAGCCGTGAGTAAGCTATGTCATCTTTCGCTCCGCGAAAGAAACGTCCTTTCGCGGAGCGAAAGGCGACTTTCACACACTTTGTAGACCCTGGATCTTGACTCGCATGAAAGCCCTCCTCATTGCCGGCGGAATCGGCCTGGCGTCCCTGTTGGCCTGGACCAGTTGGGCGTTTTTTGCCGGCGGCCAGAACGTGGACGTGGCCACGGTGCGCGAGGACACGATCCGCGAGTACGTGGACGAGCGCGGCATGACGCGGCTCCCCAGGACACACCTGGTGACGATGCCCGCCAACGGACGGGTGGCGGAGATCACCGTGCGGGAAGGGCAGCTCGTCAAGCCAGGCACGGAGGTCGCCCACCTGGTCGCGGAGGATATGGCTCTGGAGCTGCGGCTGGCCCAGGCGGCCGCCGACCGGGCGGAGGCCGCCGTGCACGAAAACCGCGACCTCTCGCTGGAGAACACCTCGCGGAAGCAGGCCGAGCGCTACGTCGAGTCGATGCGGCTCACGGTCAATGCCGCGGACAAGCGGCAGCAGTCGGGCAAGGCCCGCTCCGATTTCAGCCGCGAGGTCTTCCAGCGTCGCAAGGGACTCGTGGGCAATGCGGCCTCCGGAGACTTCATCACGCGAGAGCAGCTCGATGAATCGCAGCTCCAGACCATCGAGAGCGATAACAGCTACCAGCAGAACGTCCTCGTGCACCGCGCCTTGATGGCCATGCAGGCGGCCACTGACCTGTTGCCGCAAATGATCCTCGACTACATCACGCGCAAAGGCCTGCAAACCGAAAAGCTCGAGCGCGAGCGCGACCAGGCGCGTGCCCAGTTGGACGAGGTGAAGCTCCGCCAGCGCCGCAGCGTGATGACCAGCCCTATCACCGGCGTGGTGTTGCAGCGACCGGTTCGAGCACGAGCGCTACCTGCCCGCGGGCAGCACGCTGCTGGAGATCGGCGACCTCGATGACTTGGAGGTCGAGGCCGATATCCTCAGTCAGGACGTGGTGAAGCTTCGCCAAGGGCAGGCGGTGGAGATCACCGGCGGATCGATCGACGAGCCGCTGATCGGCGAAGTGACCCGCATCTTCCGGGCCGGGTTCACCAAGGTCAGCTCGTTGGGCGTCGAGCAGCAGCGCGTCAAGGTCATCATCGGTTTCAACGAGGCGTCGGGGCAGTGTGCGCGAGCTGGGGCTCGGCGTGGCCTACCGCGTGCACGTGCGCGTGCAGACGGCCGAGAAGCCTGATGCACGGGTCATCCCCCGCAGTGCCCTTTTCCGCGGCCCGCGGGGCAACTGGCAGGTGTATGCCGTCGTCTCGCGCCGCGCCGCTTGCGCGACGTGAAGGTCGGGCTCATGAACGACGACCAGGCCCAGATCGTCGAGGGTCTGGCCGCCGGCGACCAGGTGGTGCTCGCCCCTGAGGCCAGCCTGACCGACGGGGCGCGGGTGTCGGCGACCGAGCGTTAGCCGCCCCCCTCTTCCCTCCCCCTGGGGAGACCGGGTGAGGGCGATTTCTGCCGATGGCACCGGATATGCCGGCCGAAGCGGCTCGGCCCACGTCTGCCGCGCGAGCTAGGGTTGGATGTCGCAATTGCAGTCGTCTCGCTCCGTCGGGCCGTAGCCTGACTCTCTGAGTCGGGCACCTGCACAGGCCGCCCGACTCGGAGAGTCAGGCTACCGACGCCTCGCTCAACCGCCGCCATGACTATCTCCCAAGCAAAACCTCGGCTCGCTGCCAACACGCCTACGGAGCCGCATGCTCGTTTCGCCGCGCTTCAGGCGTGGCAAGGGATTGGCCTCTCGGCCGACCTGCTCAAGCTGCTGGACGACCTGGACCGTCAGGCCGCGCGGGCTGAGGTGGCGCTGCAAACGCTTGCTCGTTCGCTCACGGCCAACGCGACCAACCCGCAGTTCTTCTACGAGCTGGGGCGCACGCTTCAGCAGCGTCGTCGATACGAGCATGCCGCCCAGCACTATCGGCGGGCGATTCAGATTCAACCGGAGTTCGTCGCGGCCTACCTCGGCCTGGCGTCGGTGGAGTGCAGCCAGGGCCGGCTGGACGAGGCGGCCGCGACGCTACGAACGATCCTCGAGTTTCGCCCGCGCGACGCGGCGCTGCACACGGAGCTGGTCGCGGTGCTCGAGCAGCAGGGCCGGCTCGAGGAGGCCGGAGCGCATCTGCGGCGCGCCATCGAGCGGGGCCACCTGCGCCCGATGGCCAACGCACCAGGTATTGGCGAGATCGCCTGCGTGGCATCGGCGCAGGCCTCAAGGTGGGAATCTCGTGGCGCAGCGCGTCGAGCATCGAGCAGACACCTTCGAGCCTCGAGGCGCCCACACTAGCCCGACGCGCAAGCGAGGGAAGGACCACGCTTGACGGCGATCGTCCCTCGCTTGCGCTTCGGGCTAGTGTCCCGGCTTTGGCCGGCTGGTCAGAAGTGCTGCGCGTGCCCGGCGTGCAGTTCATCAGTCTAGAGCGTGGCGATTGTGCTGCGGAAATCGCCCGCGTGCGCGAGCAGATCCAACCCCAGCTTCACGAAGTGCTCCCCTCGGCGCGACAGGAGCTGGATGACCTCGCCGCGCTCATCGCCGCTCTGGACCTGGTGATCGCGGTCCCCGGCACGGTCAGCCACCTGGCGGGCGCCTTGGGCGCGGAGGTGTGGGTGCCGCTGAACAGCTCGGCCAGCTCGTCAAGTTGGGAGGCATGGCTCGGAGGGGCCAACGACCCGGCATACCCCGGCATGCGGCTCTTCGGGCCCTCTGATTCGGGCCACCGGGACGAGGTGCTGGTCCAAATCGCTGCACACTTGCGAAACGCCGAATCGGCGACCTGCACGGGCAAACAGGCTCGCTCGCTGTCCAGTATCTCCCAAGACCGGACAGCCCCGCCGAGCTAGTGTTCATCACGCGCTCCACCGAGCAAGCTCGGCGGGTCTTTCTCCTCGGCCGCACAATGCCGTGCTTCTTCTGGAAATGGACCATTCCGCACGGTAACTTGCCGTCGGGTGTTCTCGGCCTCCCGTTCCCTGCCCGCCGCACTTCAGGTTTCGTATGTTGACTCGCAACGCCTGGCTGCTGTCCCTCGCTGTATGCTCGCTGGCCATGAACACGCCGCCCGCCGATGCCGACGAAGCGCCCGGGGGCGGCGGGTATCATCGGCCCGCGAAATATGCCCATCAGAGCCGCTCCGTCGTCATCGCCCGCAACGGCATGGTCGCCACCAGCCATCCGCTGGCGGCGCAGGTCGGGCTCGACGTGCTCAAGCAGGGCGGCAACGCGGTCGACGCGGCCATCGCCGCCAACGCCGTGCTCGGGCGTCGTCGAGCCGATGAGCTGCGGCATCGGCGGCGACCTGTTCGCCATCGTCTGGGACGCCAAGACGCAGAAGCTCTACGGCCTCAACGCCAGCGGCCGCAGCCCGTACAACGCGCACGCGCGAGGTCTTCGCCGAGCAAGGGCTCGACGCAGATTCCCGACGAACGGGCCGCTGAGCTGGTCGGTGCCCGGCTGCGTCGACGGCTGGGACGAGCTGCGGCAGCGGTTCGGCACGCATGCCGCTTCGACGAGACTGCTGGCGCCGGCGATCGGCTACGCCGAGGAGGGCTTCCCGGTCCCGCGAGGTCATCGCCGGCTACTGGCAGCGGCCGGCGAAGCGGCTGGCGAGCATCGCCCGACGCGGCCGCGACGTTCCTGCCCGGCGGCCAGCGCCCCGCGGCCGGGCGAGGTGTTCAAGAACCCGCGACCTGGCCGCGCACGCTACCGCGCGATCGCCGACGAGCGGCCGCGACGCCTTCTACAAGGGCCGCATCGCCAAGGAGATCGTCGCCTTCAGCGAGAAGAACGGCGGGCTGTTCTCGCTGAAGGACTTCGCCGACCACACCGTCGACGTGGGTCGAGCCGGTCTCGCACGAACTACCGCGGCTACGACGTCTGGGAGCTGCCGCCGCCAACGGCCAGGGGATCGCCGCCCTGCAGATGCTCAACCTGCTCGAAGCCGTACGACCTGCAAGACGATGGGCCCGACGTCGGCCGGACTACTGGCACCTGTTCGTCGAGGCCAAGAAGCTCGCCTTCGCCGACCGGGCCACGCTTCTACGCCGACCCGGCGTTCGGCAAGGCTGCCGGTCGCCGAGCTGATCTCGAAGGAGTACGCCGACGCAGCGCCGCAAGCTGATCGACCGCGACGAAGGCGCGCGACCGACGTGCCGGCCGGGCGACCCGAAGCTGGCGCACGGCGACACGATCTACCTGTCGCGTCGTCGACAAGGACCGCAACTGCTGCTCGCTGATCCAGAGCAACTACTTCGGCTTCGGCTCCGGCATCGTGCCGGGCGACCTGGGCTTCGCGCTGCAGAACCGCGGCGCGCTGTTCGCCCTCGACGACGACGCACCTCAACCGCCTGGAGCCGCACAAGCGGCCGTTCCACACGATCATCCCGGCGATGGTCACGAAGGACGGCAAGCCGTGGCTTCTGCTTCGGCGTGATGGGCGGCGACATGCAGCCGCAGGGGCACGTGCAGGTGCTGGTGAACCTGATCGACTTCGGCATGAACGTGCAGGCAGGCCGGCGACGCCGCCGCGCGTCGAGCACGTCGGCAGCGCCACGCCGACCGGCCTGCCCGGCCGCACGGACGGCGGCACGGTCGACGTCGAATCGGGCATCCCCGACGCAGTGCAGCTCGCCGAGCTGCGCGCCAAGCGGCCACCAACGTCGAGTCGCGCGCAGCGCGCAGCGGCGGCGGCTACCAGGGCATCCTGATCGACTGGAAGCACGGCGTGCTGCACGGCGCCACCGAGGCCCGCAAGGACGGATGCGCGGTCGGATACTGAGTCAGAGCGGAAATGAAGAATGCCTGGGGGGAATGACGAACCCGATTGAGATTCGTCATTCGCGCTTCGTCATTCGTCATTCCTTAACATTCGTCATTCCTCGTTATCCCGCCGCAAACCGGGCCTCGTGACCCAGGCTCTCCAGGAACCGCCGGGCGTCGATGTAGTCGGCCGGGGGCACCTGCTTGATCATGCTCCGCAGCAGCTCCTGCATCTGGTCCACGCGCTCGAGAATCTGCCCGTACTTGTCGTAGCCGATCGCCCCTTTACTGCCGGCGCGTTCGGCGTATAGCCGGTCCAGATCGCGCCGCAGATCGGCGAAGGGGGGCGTCGTCAGCAGCCGCGGCCAGGCCAGGTAGCCGGTGATCGGGTCGAGCTGCGAGGAGCTGAGCCGCTTGTAGGACGCCAACTGGGCGCGGCGTGCCAGGTCTTCCGCGCTGCTCTTGTCGCGCTCGTACCCGGCGCGGCGGTACTCGTCGTTGATCCGCCGCATCTCGAAGTAGGTCTGCGTCCATTGCAGGCGGTTCTCGATGTACTTCTTGCGGGCATCCTCGACTTTGCCGAGGGCTTCGGAGCTCAGCAGGTTGTACACGCCCGCCGAGCGCACGATGTCCGCGTAGCCGTGGGCGGCGGCACTCTCCGGAGTGCCCACGCCATAATACGCGCCGCCGCCGCCCCCTCCGTACCCCCATTGGGCCTGGACGGGGGAGAGACCCATCGTCAGCATCGCCGCCGCGACGACAGCAAAAGCGAGTTTCATCGTCGTTTCTCCACTGGGTGCGTCTTCTCGTTGTACGCCGTGATTGGGTTTACCGATTGGTCGTGGCAGGGTCCTGGGCGGTGCGCAGCCGCCCTTTTTCCTGTAATCCCTGGAAAAGCCTACCCATCCTAGCTTAGATTGGACCGTGAGAAAAGGTTTTACCCTGTTGTTTGCGGGCAGGTCAGCGCCGCCAGCGCCCTGCAAATCATTGCATTTCGAGGAGAGCACCCCATGTTCCGGCGGTTTCTGATTGCGGGACTCTTGGTATTTGGCGGCCTGGCCGCCGCGACGCAGGCTCAGGAGGCCTCGATCGCTGATCTGGCCAGTCGGCTCAAGACCGGCGACGCCCAGGCGAAGCTGGAGGTCATCGCTCAGCTCGAAGAGCGAGCCGATGAAGCCAAGCCGGCCGTGGCCGCGCTGGCCGAAGCGCTCTCCGACGGCGATGCCAAGGTGCGCTACAGCGCCGCCCGTGCGCTAGGCGCGATCGGCGCCGACGCGGTCACCGCGGCCCCGGCCCTGGTCGCCAAGCTCAAAGACACCGACCCCCTGGTGCGGGCCTACTGTGTACGCAGCCTGGGTCTGCTAGGTGAGAGCAGCAAGCGCTACGTCAAAGAAATGGCCGCGCTGATCGCCGACAAGGAAGAGATCGTGCGCCGCGAGGTGCCGCACGCGTTCCTGCGCATCAAGCCCGACCGCGACGTGACCATCCCCTTGTTCACCGAAATCTTGGAGAAGGGCGACCCCTCCGTCCGCAACATGGTCTTGCACGCCGTGGCCGAAACGGGGGCCGAGGCCGTGCCCTTCTTGCTGGATGCCTTGGAACGCAAGGAATCGCGTTACTGGGCCTGCCTGGCGCTGGGCCAGGTCGGCAAAGACGCGGGCAAGGCCGTGCCGAAGCTGCTGGAAGTCGCCGACGATCCGGAGGGATTCGGCGAGCACCGGATGGAGGCCCTGATGGCGCTGGCCGCCATCAAGCCCGACGACGCCAAATCGGTGGCCACGATTACTTCGCACCTGGCAGACACGTTCGCCGGGGCACAGTTCGCAGCGGCCTTCGCTCTGGGGAGCATCGGTCCGCCGGCGAAATCGGCCGCCGCGCAACTGAGGAAGCACCTCACCTCGCGCGACGAGTTCCTCAAGGTCACGTCGGCCTGGGCGCTGGTGCGCGTCTCCGACGGCGATGAGCTGACCAGGGCGCTTCCGATCATCGTGGCGGGGGCCAAAAGCCGCGACGCCAACGCTCGGTCCGCCGCCGCCCGCTCGCTGGGCGAGCTGAAGGTCAAGCCGGCCACGTCGCTGCCCGCCTTGATCATCCTGTTGGGGGACGAGGCGAAACCCGTGATCCGCCAGGCGGTCGAGGGCACGGCGGCGTTCGGCGCCGACGCGGTGATGCCGGCCAGCAAGGCCCTGGAGAACCAGCGCCAGCGGCTAGGCGCCGTGCTCGTGCTCAAGCGGCTGGGTCCTGCGGCCAAGGAGGCCGTGCCCAACCTGGTGAAGGCGATGAGCAGGGAAACGGAGCTCGACGTGCGCCGCGAGATCTTCTTTGCCCTGGCGGCCATCGGCCCCGGGTCCGAGGAGGCGATCCCCGAGCTGATCAAGGCCCTCTCGCACCAGAACCTGAAGGTCCGCAACGGCGCCAGCTACGCGCTGGGCAAGATCGGCCCGGCCGCGAAATCGGCCCTGCCGACGCTGAAGCGAAACATGGGGAACACCGACGATGAATACCTGCCGATGGTCAGCGCCTGGGCGTCGGCGCAGATCGACTTTGAGAATCCCGAGACGGTACGTTTGACGATGCCGTTCTTCCTCGCGGGTCTGAAGCATCGCGAGATGCTGGTGCGGCTGGAAGCCGCCAACGCGCTGGCGCTATTCGGCCCACGGGCGAAGGGAGCCGTGTCCGCGCTGAAGGCAGCCGCGGCGGACAAAGACCCCTTCGTGCAGAAAGCGGTGGCCGCCGCGCTGAAGAAGATCGAGGGGGAGTAAAGGCCCGTGCGTGGCACACGCGGCTCGCGTGTGCGTGCCGGGTTAGGAAAACGACACTAACCCGAAGCGCAAGACACTAGCCCGAAGCGCAAGCGAGGGGAGCGGCGCGGTGGACTCCGTGTCGCGCGTGGCTTTCCCTCGCTTGCGCGTCGGGCTAGCGTGCGCGCTAGTGCTTGTGCCCGGCCGCCATGTGGGCCCGGTCGCGCATCAACTCGGCCTCGGGAATGCGCCCAGCCCGCTGGTAGGTGACGCTCATCGCCGTGTAGCTGAAGGGTTCATTGGGCTCCAGCTCCACGACCTTCAGCCCGTGCTTGATGGCCTCCTCGTGCTGGCCTAGCTTCGTGTACACGACCGCCAGCGCGGCATGCGCCAGGGCATAGTTCCCGTCCATGGCCAGCGCCTCGTGCAGCTTGGCGACGGCCTCGGCCAGCTTGCCTTGGTCCTTGAGTTTTTCGGCTTCGTTGTAGATTTCGTGTTTGGCAGGCATGGTTCGTAGGACGGATTTTCAATCCGTCCGAAAAGGATTCTCGGACGGATTGAAAATCCGTCCTACGTGGTCAGTGTACCCTCTGTCCCGGTTTGGCGCCACTATCGGGGCGAAGGACGAAAATATCCTGGCCTCCCGGCCCGGCCGCGAGGACCATTCCTTCGCTGACGCCGAAGCGCATCTTCCGTGGGGCCAGATTCGCGCAGCATACCACAAGCTGGCCCAGCAAGTCTTCAGGCTTGTAGACCCCCTTGATGCCGGCGAAGACATTCCGCCGCTGGTCGCCGCCCAGGCTGAGCGTGAGCCGCAGCAACTTGTCCGACTCCTTCACCTCTTCGGCGGCCACCACGCGGGCCACGCGCATATCGACCTTGCTGAAGTCGTCGAATGTACATTCCGTGGCGAGCGGCTCTTTGGCCAGCGCCTCGGGGCCATCCGCTTGTGGGCTAGCCTCGCAGGGTGGGCTATGCCCACCAAGACTCTGCCCAGAGATCTGCCCCGCCGTCGGCGCAGCGCCACCTTCGGCAACTTTGCTTTCTGCGAACATGGCTTCCACTTGCTTCGCCTCCACGCGTTTCAGCATGTGCTCGAACTTGCCGACCGGCGTGCCGACCAGCGGCGTCTGCGATTCCTCCCAGCGCTCGATCGGGTTGCCGAGCAACTGGCCCGTCTGCCGAGCCAGCCGCGGCAGCACGGGCGCGAGATACACAGCCAACTGCCGGAACAGGTTCAGCGCCACCGTGCAGACGTCCTGCAGCTCGCGGGCCTTCGCCGGGTCTTTCTTCAGGTTCCAGGGGGCCGCGTTCTCGACGTACGGGTTCGCCCGATCGGCCAGCTCCATCACCAGTCGCATGGCGCGGTTGTAGTCGCAGGCTTCGTAGGCCTCCGCAATCGCCGCCCCCTGCGCCGCCGCATGGGCAAACAGGCCGCCGTCGTCGGGATACTTCGCCGACAAGCCCGTCGCCTCCACGAACCGCGCGGTGCGGCTGGCCAGGTTCACGACCTTGCCGACCAGGTCGGTGTTCACCTTGGCCACGAACTCGTCCGCGTTGCAAGTCGAGATCATCGACCCGCGGGGAAAGCTTCGTGGCGTAGAAGTATCGCAGATACGCTGGGTCCAGGTGCTTGAGATACGTCGGCGCCCATCACGAAGGTGCCCTTCGACTTGGACATCTTCTCGCCGCCCACGGTCAGAAAGCCGTGGATGTGTACCTTCGTCGGCAGGTTGAACCCGGCTGTCTTCAGCATGCCGGGCCAGAACAGCGTGTGAAAGTACGTGATGTCCTTGCCGATGAAGTGGTGGATTTCCGGCAGTGGACGGATTCCAATCCGTCCAGCAGCACCCGCGGTCGAAGCTCCGCTTCTCGGCGAAGCCAGGCTTCTCCATCGCTCGGTGGCTTCCACCAATCCTCGAGCTTCTCCCCCTGTCGCTTGCACCACTCCCAGGTCGAGGCGATGTAGCCGATCGGCGCGTCGAACCAGACGTACCAGTAGTTGCCGGGGCTATCGGGGATTTCGAAGCCGAAATACGGGGCAGGGCGCGAGACGTCCCAATCGCGCAGCGGCTCGCTGAGAAAGTGGCCTTTGAGATAGTTGGCCGATCTCCGGCTGCAAGTGATCGCCGCGTCTGTGACCATTCCTCCAGAAATCCGTGCAGCTTCTCAATCGTCACGAACAGGTGCGGCGAGCTGCGAACTTCCGGCCTGGCGCCGGAGAGCGTGCTGACCGGGTCGATCAGCTCCGTCGGCGCTGTAGGTGCTCAGGCACTTCTCGCACGTGTCGCCGTATTGATCGGGCGAGCGGCACTTGGGGCAGGTTCCCTTGACGAAGCGGTCGGCCAGGAACATGCTTCGCTTCTGGATCGTAAAGCTGCGTCGACGTCGCGCTCGAGCCACCAGGCCCGCCTTGCGAATCGCCGCCCAGAACTGCCCGCACAGCTCGCGGTTCTCGGCGCTGTGCGTGCTGCCGTAGTTGTCGAACTCGATGTCGAAGCCGGCGAAGTCGCGAATGTGGGCTTCGCGCATCTCGGCGATCACGGCCTCCTCGCTACGGCCTTCCTGCCGGGCGCGGATCATGATCGCCGTGCCGTGCGTGTCGTCGGCACAGATGTAGATGCACCGATGCCCGCGCAGCTTCTGGAACCGCACCCAGATATCGGTCTGGATGTACTCCACCAGGTGCCCCAGGTGGATGTGCCCGTTGGCATAGGGCAAAGCGGCGGTGACCAGGATACGGCGGTCGGTCATGACACGTGCGGCCACGTTCCAAACGTGCTCGGCAATAGCGAAGGTGCTCGGCGGCCCAGCAAAACGTCATGCCCGCGAATGGCGCGAATCTGCGCGAATTACTCCGGCATTCGCGTGAATTCGCGTTGTTCGCGGGCAATCAAACGACGTACAGCGGTGCCTCGTGCGGAGAATTGTAGCCCAGATGCGAACAGTGGGCGAGACGAATGAACCGACACGACGTGCGCCGGTTCGCGCATCGTGAAAATCGTGCAATCTGTGGATCACTTCGTCGATGGCTCAGCCGCGATCCACGGCAAACGGCCGCAGATCGACCTCCGGCTGCTCGCCGCGGATCACCTGCGCCATGACGACGGCCGTGGCCGGAGAGAGCTGCAGGCCGCTACGGAAGTGCCCGGCGGCGATGAAGCCGTTCTCCACGCCGGGGATCGCTCCCAGATACGGCAGCCGATCCGCCGTGCCGGGCCGCAGGCCGGCCCAACTCCGCTCGAAAGCGGCGGAGCGCAGGGCCGGCACGAGCTTTGTCGCAAAGCTCAAGAGTCCCTCCACCCCCTCGGTGGTGGGCTGCTTATCGAAGCCGGCGTCTTCCTCGGTCGAGCCAACCAGCACGCGGCCGTCGTCGCGCGGCACGAGGTAGCGAATGCCGTCCATCACGATGTGCACTAGCGGCGGCTTCTCGCAGGCAAAGAGCACCATCTGGCCGCGAATCGGCCGGATGCGAAGCTGCACGCCCAGCGGCGCTAGGAGCTGCCCGCTCCAGGCCCCACCGCAGACGCAATACTTGGCGGCCGAAAGCAAGCCCTCGGAGGTGCGCACTCCGCGAAGCTGCCCTCTTTGCCCGCGCTCGATCTGGAAGCCTTCCGCCGCGACGCCCGGTTGGATGTTCACGCCGCGCCGCTCGCAGGCGGCCACCAGCGCCTTGAGATGGCGCGGGTTGCGAAGCTGGCACTCGCCCGGAAGAAGCAAGGCGGCGCGGACGGCGGATCGCTCCTCGGCAGCCAATCCCGGTTCGATCTCTGCCAGGCGGTCCGACGAGACCGCCTCACAGGAAACTTCCCGAGCACGCCAATAGTCGAGCTCCTGCCGGACCTCGACGCAGCCGTCGTCATCGCGGGCGATGTGCAACCCGCCCGTGCGGCGCAAGCCGTTGTCGATGCCGGTTTCTTCCCGTAGCGCTTTGGCCCAGGTCGGGTGCAGCTCGTAGCTCAGTGCCGCGAGATGCTCGTACGCGTCGTCAACCGTCCGCCGCTTACCCGGCGGCAAGATGCCGGCACCGGCCCAGGAGGCCTCTTGCCCCGGCTGGCCGCGGTCGATGAGCCGGACCTTGGCTCCGCCACGGGCCAGCTCGTAAGCGAGCGACAACCCGATCACTCCACCCCCGAGGATGAGCACATCGTCCACGCTGCTGCCCATGCTACTCCCCAGCCGCCAGGGCCATGTTGTTGAGCAGAGCGTCGAGCGCCTGGCGAGTCCGCCTTTCGATCATTCGCGACATCATCGGCCCCAGGAACATCCACAGCACGACGTTAATCGCCAAGGCGCCGCCCAGCGGCCAGATCCACCAGTCGCCCATCGGGTGGCGCATCGTCGCCCAGAACACCACGGCCAGCACGAGGAACAGCCCCAGCGAGAGTGCCAACGGAAAGTAGCGTACGAACTTCGCCATCCGCAAGACGCCGCCTAGCTCGGCTTCCAGGGCCAGCTCGCGGGTGCGACCGGCGATGCGAATGCGCGTGGCACCCATCAGCCCGCTCTCGCGCGAGCTGTTCATGCCGGGACCTGAGAACTCGATCGCCGTCGGCGAGCGCTCGACGAGGCGAAAGCCCAGGCCCGTGAGCACGGCGACCGCCACCTCAAAAGCACGGACGGCATCGCCGTCAAAGGGGACAGTCTTGTCGTATCGCATGGCCTTTCCGCGTTGTTTCGAGCCGCAAGAGCGAAGTACACCGCGCGGCCGCAGGCTTTCAGATCATTCTATTAGCCACAAAGGACACCAAGAGCTTGCAGCGTAGCCGCAACCAAGAGAAGACAGGAAGATGGAGGACAGGAAGATGATTGACGCACCACGAGAGTGAATCTTCCTGTCCTCCATTTTCCTGTCCTCACTCTCCCTGTCTGCATGGAATCGGTGGACTCTGTCGGATCGTGGCAAGAAATCCGCGCAGGCTGCGCGAAATCCGACACCTTGTATTACAAAGTAGAGCCGCCGAGAGCGTGGTACTTCGTGCTCTTGGTGCTCTTCGTGGCCAAGTCTTGCTTCATCTTCGTGAAGCTCGTTTCAGCCTAACGCAATTCGGATCGAAAACAACCGGGCTGAGGTTTGCGCCATCATTTCGAGGGGATATGATCGCCCAACAAGCTCCAGCGAGGTGGGCCAGGGTGGAAATGCCATAAGACTGATGGCCTTTGCCCTTCGTAAGCGCCACCAACACGACTCCGCCACGGATCAATCCATGCCCACCGCGACACTGACCGATTTGCTGGAACCCCTCCGCTCGACGCCCGGCCTATCGTCGATGACGCCCGAACTGCTGCTCATCGCTGGTGAGGCCGAGGGCGTCACCGATTTCCTGGCGGCGGCCCTGCCCATCGTCACGCACGGGCTGGCGGTGGATTTCGTGGCAGTCGTGGCTCCGCAGTCGGGCGACTGGCAAACGCTTGGTTCCGCCGGCAGCCGGCAGCGCCTGCCGATCAGCCTGTTGGCCGATGCGCTGGATCGTGAATCCATAACGGCCGATGCCAATTGGCTCGTCGTCCCTATCGGCCACGCCGGGCAAGCCCCGGCGGCTGCCGGGCAACTGCTGGCCGTGTACTCCACGCGCGGCGGCTGGGACCGCGTGAAGCCGGCTGTGCTGGCCATCGCCCCGGTGCTCGGCCGAGCCATGTCGCAAATCCAGCAGCGGCACCGCGAGCGGCATCGCATCCGCCGGCTGGAGGCGATCCTCGAAATCGCCGGCCAGTGGAACCAGCTCCACGAGATGGAGCCGCTGCTCGATGCAGATGGCCGAGGCCGCCACGAAGCTCCTCGAGGCCGACCGGGCCAGCATCTTCCTCTGGGACCGGCCGAACCACATCGCTCGTCGGCCGGCCGGCGCTGGGCGTCGAGGGGAACGAGCTGCGCATCCCCGACGACACGGGCATCGTCGGCCAGGTCGTGCAGACGCGGCGAGCCGGGCCGCGTCGATCGCACGTTCGGCCAGGAGCAAGATCAACCGCTCGGTCGATGCTTCGCTGAAGTACAAGACGCGGACGCTGCTGTGCGTGCCGCTGCGTGGGGCCAAGGGCGAGATGCTTCGGCGCCTTCGAGGTGCATCAACAAGCGCGGCGGCAACTTCACCGACGACGACGAAGACGCCCTGACCGAGCTGGCCGCGCACGCGGCCATCGCCCTGGAGAACACGCAGGAGCGCGAGCACCTGCTGCAGGCCCGCAAGCAGCATGAGCGACCAGGCGGCCGAGAAGGTGCGGCTGGTCGGCGAGAGCCCGGCCATCGAGGCTCTCACGTCGACGATCGACCGCGTCGCCGACACCGACCTGGCCGTGCTGATCCTGGGCGAGAACGGCACCGGCAAGGAAGTCGTCGCCCAGCGCGATCCACTACCAGAGCAGCCGCCGCGACCAGCCGTTCATCGCCGTCAACTGCGCGGCGATCACCGAGACGCTGCTGGAGAGCGAGCTGTTCGGCCACGAGAAAGGGGCCTTCACCGACGCCCGACGAGACGCGGATCGGCAAGTTCGAGCTGGCCGCCGGCGGCACGCTCTTCCTCGACGAGATCGGCGACATGAGCCTCGGCGGCCAGGCGAAGCTGCTGCGCGTGCTGGAGGAGAAGGTCGTCGTCCGCGTCGGCGGCTCGGCGTGCCGATCCACACCGATGCCCGCGTGATCGCCGCCACGAACCAGAACCTGGCCGAGATGGTGCGGCCGAAGAAGTTCCGCGAGGACCTGTTCTATCCGCCTCAACGTGGTCACGCTGGAGCTGCCGCCGCTGCGCGAGCGCGGCGACGACGTGCTGCTGCTGGCCGAGCACTTCCTCAAGGACTTCTGCCAGCAAAGCCCGCCGCAAGGCGCCGAAGTTCACCGCCGAAGCCCGCAAGCGGCTGCATGCAGCACACCTGGCCCGGCAACGTCCGCGAGCTGCGGAACCTGATGGAGCGGCTGGCCTACCTGACGCAGGGGGACAAGATCGAGTGCAAGACCTGGCCTTCATCCTGACGCCGGCCAGCGAAGCCCCCGCCTGGGTCGCCGTCGACCTGCCGCTGGCCGAAGCCACGCGACCAGTTCCAGACCGAGTACATCAAGAAAGCCATCGCCCGCACGAAGGCAACATGAGCGACGCCGCCGAGCGGCTGGGCCTGCACCGCTCGAACCTGTATCGCAAGATGCGGCAGTTGGGGATGGCGGTGGAGTAGGACGTCACCGAGCGGCCGGGGTGGCATGACAAGCTCAGAACGTGCCACCCGTACTCGCTACGTCAACAGCTTGGCCCTCTGCCGCCCGCTGCGCGGGCTTCGTCTGTCGCGCCTATGCGTCCCACGGGCTGACGCCGGCTGACGCCCGTGGCTACTGCATGTCGCCCGCTAGCGCGGGCTGATCAATTCATATGAGGAATCGCCATGGGCCACACGTTCACCAAGCACCTGTACCACATCATCTTCAGCACCAAGCAGCGGCGGCCGCTCATCAAGGACATCGCGAGAAACACGCAGGGGAAGATTCTCAACGTCAATGGCGTCGAGGATCACCTGCACGTCCTGGCGAGCATCAAGCCGTCGATCTCGGTCTCGGACTTTGTGCGGACGATCAAGGCCAATTCGTCGCGCTGGGCTTCCCAGCGCACGCACTTCGACTGGCAGGATGGCTACAGTTCCTTCACCGTCAGCAAGTCCGCCGAACCTCGCGTCTCGGCTTACATCGATGGCCAGGCAGAGCACCATCGGCGCGTGCCGTATTCCGAGGAGCTTCGAGCGCTGCTGGAGAAGCACCAGATCGAGTTTGATCCCCAGCACTACCTCGACTGATGTCACTTGCGCGTTGGGCTAGTGCGCAGACGACCCACTGAATGCGACCCCGCCACGCGGCACCCGTCACGCGGCTGCTCCAAAAAAAGCTCCCTGACAACGGCCGCTGCCCCGACTACACTGACGCGTCGGAGAACTTTGATGCGTTAGGGCTCGCGAGAGATCCACCCAGGAGGGCACGGAATGAATAGCGACCTGATCCGAATCGCGGCGTTGTCGATCATCTTGGCAGCGGCCGTGTCGCTGCCGGCCTCGGCCCAGGTCTCGTACCTCACGGGGCACGAGGACCAGATCTACGGCGTCACCTACACGCCGGACGGCAAGATGATCGCCACGGCCAGCTTCGATAACACCGTGCGGCTCTGGGACCGGGCGACCGGCAAGCCGATCCGGGCATTCCGCGATTCGCAGGACATCCTCCTGGCCGTGGCCGTCTCGCCCGACGGGGCGCAGCTCGCCGCCGCCGGGCAAGACCGCACCGTGCGAGTCTACGACGTGCCGCGGCGCGAGCCGCTGGCCGATATCCCCGCCCAGCCGGGCGAGGGGACCGCCGTGGCCATCGCTGCCGATGGCAAGCTGCTGCTGGTCGGCGACAAGGCAAAGACCGTGCGGCTGTTCGATGCGGCCGATAACAAGCACTTGCGAGACCTGCCCGGCTCGACTGCCGATATCACGGCAGTGGCCCTTAGCGCGAACAACGCCTTCGCACTTGCCGCGGCGAGCGACGGCAGCCTGCGCGGCTGGACGCCGGCCGATGCCAAGCCGCAAGGCACAATCTACGCGCCGGCGGTGAAGTCGCTGGCCATCGCGCCGGACAATAAGACCGTCGTCGCGGGGGGCCTGGACGGCGTGGTGCGGCTCTTCAACTGGCCGCCGATCGCGCCTAAGGCGCTTGCCGGGGCCACACAACCGGCGAGCCGCGTGGCGATCTCGCCGGATGGCAAAATCGTGGTCGTCGCCTCGGCCGACGGACAAGCTCGGCTGCACAACGCGGCCGACGGCGCCGTGCTGCGTGCCGTCAACGCCGGCGCGGCGATCGGTGGCCTGGCCATAAGCCGCGACAACGCCCACGTGGCTACCGGCGACGCCAAGGGGATGCTGAAGCTGTGGATCGCCGCCGACGGCAAGCCGCTGGCGGAAGTCGAAGCCCACGCCGGGCTGGTGCGGGACATCGCCTACCATCCCAATAACCAGCACGTCGTCACCGCCGGCGAGGACGGCCTGGTGCGCGTCTGGCTGCGGCAGTTCCCGCCGCCGCGCGACACCGTGGCCAATGCCGCCGCCGTGCGAGCCGTATCGGTCGCCACGGGCGGCGCTATGCTTGCCACCGCCGGCGACGATAAGGCCGTCAAGCTCATCAACCCGGCCGACGGCAAGGAAATCCGCGCCATGGCGGGTCACACTGCCCAGGTGTGGGCCGTGGCGTTCAGCGCGAATGCCGCGCAAGTGGTCACCGGCTGCGAAGACAAGAAGCTTCGCCTCTACAACGCCGCCGACGGCAGCAAGCCGGTCAAAGAGTTCGACCACACGGCGGCCGTCAAAGCGGTCGCGATTCACCCCAACGCCTCACAGGTCGTCGCCGGCGGGGCCGACAACAAGCTCAAGGCGTTCAACGTCGCCGACGGCAAGCCGCTCTATGAGTTAACCGGACACACGGCCGCCATCGTGGGCGTGGAATACCTGGCCGGCGGCGCGCAGATTATCTCGGCCGGCGACAACACCCTCCGCCTCTGGAACGCGGCCGACGGCAAGCCGATTCGCTCCACCGATACGGGCGCGCGCCGTGGCGCGCCTGGCCATCTCCAAGGACGGCGCCACGCTGGCGGCCGGCGGCGGCGACGGCAAGGTGCGTCTTTACAAAGCCGCAGACGGCGCGGCCGTTGCCACGACCATTGCACACGCGGCGTCGATCACCGGCATCGCCTTCAGCCCGGATAACAAGCTGCTGCTCACCTCCAGCGCCGACAAGACGACGCGGCTGTGGGACGTGGCGACCGGCTCGGAGCTCCAGAGGCTCGACCGGCGCGGCCGGGCCGACCGGCGTGACATTCGCCATCGACGGCAAGTCGGCCTTCATTGCCGAAGACAATGGCCACCTCCGCCAGATACCGATTGCCGCCGTCGCCGTTCTCAAGGGACATGCCGGCGCCGTTACGGGTCTGGCCTTCAACGCGGCCGGCTCGCACGTCGTGACTGGCGGGGCCGACAAGACGGTGCGGCTGTGGAACGTCAGTAACCTGGCCGCCGTCAAGGAAGAGCGCCAATTCGCCGGTTCCGCCGGCGCGGTCTTCGGCGTCGATGTCAGCGCCGACGGGAAGTTCGTGGCCGCTGGCGGCGACGACAAACAGGTGCGGCTGTGGAACTTCGCCGACGGCGCGGCGGTGAAGGCCATCGCGCTGCCCGCCGCCGCAAACGCCGTGGCGTTCTCTCCGAACAATCTCCGGCTGGCGGCCGCCTGCGGCGACAACCTGGTCCGGCTCTACGAGCTGGCCACCGGCACGCTGGCCGAGCAATTCCCGCACGCCGGCCCGGCGACCGACTTGCAGTTCAGCGCCGACAGCAACACCATCGCCACCGGCAGCGCCGACAAGACCGGGCAGCTCTGGACGCCGACCGCCGTCCGCTCCGCCCAGCTCCACGTCGGCCCAGTCAATCGTGTGGTCCTCTTCGCCTCCGGCTCGCAGCTCTTCACCTGCGGCGACGACAAGCTGGTGTCGCTGTGGAACCTCGCCAACCTTCAATCGGCGCGGAAGTTCGACGGCTCGGCCGCCGCGGTCAAGGCCCTGGCCGCCAGCGGCAATCAGCAGCTATTGGCCGTCGGCGACGGGCAGAAGCTGCGGCTCTTCAATACCAACGGGCAGCCGCTGACCGACGTCGATTTGCCCGCCGCGATCGTCGATCTGGCGATCAACGCCGACGGTAAGAAGCTCATCGCCCTCTCCGCAGACAACGTCATCCGCAACTACGCCTTCCAGCAGCCGCAGGGCAAGAACGAGCTGGTCCTGGGCCAGGAGTGCTCCGGCCACGCGGCCCCGGTGACGGCCGTCGCCCTCTCGGCCGACGGCAACATCCTCTACTCGACCAGCAACGATAAGACCGTCAAGCGCTGGCAGCCGGCCAACTCAGCCGTGCGGCTGTCGCTCGGCGGGCATCAGATGCAAGTCTATTCGCTGGCCTTCAGCCGCGATGGCAAGAAGCTCGCCTCGGCCAGCGCCGACAAGACCATCAAGCTCTGGAACACCGAGAACGGCCAGAACTACGGCAACTGCACCGGCCACGAAAGCCAGGTCTACGGCGTCCGCTTCCATCCCGCCGCCGACCAGCTCATCAGTTGCAGTGCCGACAAGACGGTCCGCCTGTGGGACGCGGCCAATGGCCGGCAGCTCAACCTCTTCAAAGAAGGGCTTCAGGACGGCCTCTACAACGTGAACTTCTCGCCCGACGGCGCGCGGTTCGTGGCCGGCGGCCTGGAGAAATGCTGGTTCCTGTGGAAGACGGGGGACGCCAAGCCGACGCTGAAGTTCACCGAGCATCCCGACTACGTCTACACCGCCGCGTTCAACCCCAAGGGCACGCGAATCGCCTCGATCGGCTTCGGCGGCAACCTGTTCGTGGCCGACGAGGCCGGCAAGAAGCTGCACCAGGAAAAGCTGGCAGGCATCGGCGCCGCCTACGCCCTGGCGTATTCGCCGGACGGGCTGGACGTGGCCGTGGCCTCGACCGACCAGCGGCTGGTGATCGTCAAGCTGCCGGCAGCAGCACAGTGACGCCGGCGCATTTGGAGTGCGGCGACTCGTCGCCGCTTTAGGATCTTTGGGATTCTTGGATCTCGTGCCATGCGAGCCCTCTGCAAACGGCCAACGTGCTACGGATTGCTTTTCCTCGGCGTCATTCTTGGACTGGGCTACGATTCCTTTGCTGCCGATGACGAGCCAGCCAGAGGCGACGACAAGCAGGGCAGCAAGCCCAAGACGAAGCTCACGGCCGCAGCGTACAAGAAGCTCGTTGAATCTCTTGGCAATCGCAACGAACCGCCCAAGATTATCGGCCGCGTACCGGCCCAAGACGCGCTGTTCAAGGCAGACTACAAGTGGGATGAGCAGGAACGGCTCCTCGACACGATTGCGACCTTGATCGAGGGCTTCGAACAGCACTGGCCCGTGCTCCTGGAGTTTCTGGACGACAAGCGGTATTGCATCACGTTTCAACATGACATGTCGGTCCGGAACTATAGCGTCGGCAGCATCTGCAATGTCATTCTCGAGGAGACTTTCACAGCAGCTCACATGGAGCATTGCCCGGGGGAAAGGGGGGCCTTTCTCCAATTGTCTCGCCCTGATCCCATTCGTACGCCCGATCTGCTCAAGTCCTGGGGTCGCGAACAGCGAGACAAAGGCAGACCGCTTTGCGAGATCCAAGTCCAGTTCTGCGAGTGGGCGATTGAGACCATTCCGGAACTCCAGTCCGTTCAGGACGAAGAGAAGCGCGAGGCGGTTGGCGATATTCAATCGCAGATCAAGGAGTTGCGTAGGACAAAGAAGCCGGTCGCCATGAAGGGGATTGTTCTGATCGAGTTTCGATGGCCTTATTCGCCCGAGCGCGCGGAGCAGATACGCGCACGGGAGGGGGAAAAATGATCCGGCGATTGGCGGTCTTCGTGCGAATTCAACTCTTGCTTTTAGTTAGTCTCTTACTGCCGCCAGTCGAGATGGTGGCACGGTCCGCCGAACCGACCGAGCCGGCCAAGGCGGTTGCCGACAAGCCTCCCAAGCGCATCGCCGCCATCGTCAGCACCTATCACCCGGTCTCGCACGCCGACGTGATCGTCACTCGGCTGCTGAAGACGTACACGCTCGATGGCAAGGGCGACTCGCCCCGCATGCGGCTCGTGTCGCTCTACACCGACCAGGTGCACAAGAACGACATCAGCCGCATGCTCGCCAAGGACCACGCCTTCCCCATCTACGACAAGGTGGAGGATGCCCTGACGCTGGGCACCGGCAAGCTGGCCGTCGATGGCGTGCTCTTGGTGGCCGAGCACGGCGAATACCCGACCTCGAAGACCGGGCAGGTCATCTACCCCAAGCGGCGGCTGTTTGAGCCGATCGCCAAGGTCTTCGAAGCGAGCAGCAAAGTCGTGCCGCTCTTTATCGACAAGCACCTGGCCGATAACTGGGACGACGCGAAGACGATTTACGACACCTGCCAGCGGCTGAAGGTGCCGCTGATGGCCGGCAGCAGCTTGCCCGTGCTGTGGCGCTATCCGGCGATTGATGTCAAGCGCGGGGCCAGGCTCAAGGAAGTGGTCGCCGTCTCGTATCACACGCTCGATGCTTACGGCTTTCATGCCCTGGAGATGGTGCAGTCGCTCGTCGAGCGCCGTGCCGGCGGCGAGACGGGCGTCAAGTCGGTGCAGTGCCTGGTCGGCGAGGCGGTGTGGGAAGCCGGCGGCCGCAAAGTCTACGACCCCGACCTCTTGACGGCAGCGCTGGCCCGGCTGAAAGCGCCCGCCCGCCAAGGACCGCCCGCTGCGAGACCAGGTGCGCGAGCCCGTGCTGTGGGTGATCAATTACACAGATGGGCTGAAGGCCAGCGTGCTGACGCTCAACGACGTGGTGGGCGAATGGTCGATCGCCTGGCGCGAGGCGGACGCCGCGGGCAAGGCGAAGGACCAGGCCACGCTTTTCTGGACGCAAGAAGAGCAGCCGTTCATGCACTTCACCTATCTCGTGCAGGGCATCGACGAGATGATGCAGACCGGCAAGCCGGCCTGGCCCGCCGAGCGCACCCTGCTGACCAGCGGCACGCTCGATGCGCTGCTCATCTCCAAGCTGAAAGGGGGCGCCGTGCTCGACACGCCGCACCTGAAGCTCTCGTACCAAGTCGATTGGAACTGGCGTCATCCGCCGGACACGGCACTGCGGCCCACGCCGCGGTGAGCCGGGGCCCAGACCGCAGTCCCGAGGACCTGCCGCTCGCCTTCATCCTGCCGGACTGATCGCCCCGGCCGCGGCCGCTTCGTAGTCGTAGGAAAAGAACAGCATCTCGGTAGCCATGAACAGCAGGCCGAGTGCCAACACCAGGCCGGCTTTCGTCCAGCGGGGTTCGCTCGCCCAAGACTCATCCCGGCCGCCGGCACGCCGAAACGGGTACGTGCAGGTCGCCAGCAGCCACAGCGCGAGGGGGCTGCACGCGAAGGCGAGCAAGTCGCCTGACGTGGTGGGCAGTTGCCCGCCGGGGGGCCAGACCAGTCGCAATCCGAGGATCAAGGCCAGGTATCCCAACAGCCCGGCTTCCACCGTCAGCACCCACCGCCCGTAGGAATCCTCACGCCCCCGCCCCCGTCCCAGGCCAATCCCGCCAAGGAACGATGCGAACAGGGCCAGGAAGGCAATCACCAGCGGGAGCCCGACGAGGAAGAGAGCCCACCGCGGCACGCCCAGTTCGGCAAGGAACAGGGCGTCGCCGAACGGGTACAGGCTGCCGAGGAAAAGGTACGCCCCGTTGTTGCCGATGCACCACGTGCCCGTGCCGTGAGTCACCACCCAGCCGAGGGTGCCTCGCCGGAAGAGACGGGCGCTGAGCAGGAAGATCACGCCGAACGCTGCGCCGAATATCGGCCCGCCGGCGACGAGGAGGAGGTAGCCATGACGCGTTGCGAAGTCGGCGGAAAAGTCGCGGGCGGCATACGACCCGGAATATCCCTGAGGCGCCAGCACGAGCCCGAGCACTCTCCCGCCCGCCAACCAGCAGCCCAGGGCATGGCCGAACTCATGCAGAGCGACGGCCAGATTGGCCCCGAGGCAATAACTGGCACCCAGCGTGAAGGCGATGAGGAACAAGCTCCGAAGCGGCCTTTGTTCACCCGCAGGCAGTATCGAGACGTCGGCGATCGTCATGGAGCGGGCTCCGACAGGGGCTGGCGAGTCAACGGTGCCTTCTGAGCGTTAGCGGGCTAGGCACCTTGGGCTGAAAGCCATCTTCGACTACTGACAGTGCGACAGTGGGACCATGGGGCACTTTCTACGCAGTCAGCGCCTCCTCCCTTTTCGTTTGAGAGCGGTTTCCTTGGCCTTAACAATGAAACGAGAGAACTTGTCATCAGGGTTTGAAAAGTCAACGCGGATAATCCGGCAGCCGGATCTGGTTGTCGGCGGGCTTTCGATTGTTCGTCTATTGAACGAAAAGACCGCGCTAAACAGCCCTTTTTCTTCGATATCCTTGCGCTTCTCACTGCCTTTTGATCGGCGCGTTTGGTCGGCGTACACGAGAGGGCTTCCGTACTCCCCCTTGTTAACCGGAGTAGCGCTCGGCCTTTCTTTCATGTCGAGCGTAACAAACAACGAAAGATAGCCGCGCCTAATAATGGGCCTGCTCGCCGGTGCGTCAGCGGTGCGGCGCTCGGCTATGCTGGACTTGCCGTGGATGACGCCCAAGGGAGACAGCGAGTCATCTTGGTGCGCCAGAATGAAGAGATCGATCTTGTCGAGGGGAACTTGACCCTCCAAGCCCATGACTTCTAGCCAGTGCTTCCCGTTAGTCTTGGTCAGCTCAACTCCGCGCTGGGCCAAAAAATCGCTGTAATGCGCTACAATGACGCGCTCGAATGCCCAGCCGCCTGTCCGCTTGAAACTCTCCCTTAGATTCTTGCCATAGCTGGACGCAGGGTGATTCTGCGGATCGCAAAAGGCGGGGTAAACGATATAGCGCCAGACGTCGCTGGGATTGACCGTGGCGATTCCGCGCACGAGTGAAAGGAACGACTCAGCAAACGCGGCCGACATCAAGGTTGTGGTGGCGGACGTGTCGGGCGATCGGTCCTTGACTGCCTGTCCAACCCTGGGTGCCACAGCGGCCTGACGCAAGCCACTGCGCAAGATCAACACCGCTTCGGTGACCTTTTTTCGGCTGAGATCCGGGAAGTCAACGCTCGCTTGATGCTTCCCACAGGGAAAGTGGATACGGACACCGCCGCTGACCTCCTCCAAGGAGAATTGTTCGCTGTTGATCGAATCGGGATCATTCGAGTTAGTCGTCAAACTGCTCCCGAACGCCTTGTTGGCGAAGAACTCCTTGGGATTGACATTGAGGGCGATTAGGTAGAGGGAGAGGGTCTCCGCCGTGAGGTTCTGCTTCCCTGTTTCTATCCGGGAAAGCGTCGCAGCATCTGACCGGGCCATCGCGGCCAATTGTTCCTGCGTAAGGCTCTTTGTCTCGCGCAGCTCTCGGATTCTCTCGCCGATCAGCGCTTGCAGTGACATCGCAAGTCCTCCCATTTGGTGGGACTTTACGATGTTCGTTACTTGTGTTTTACGCCATGATTCTTATGTCAAGTTGCGTCGTCCAAACGATCAAAGAGGCTCGGGCCGTTGGTCGAGGTTTGCCGCTCAAAGTCCCGACCGCGAACAGAACCGATCCCCCCCACCGCGGCCTTCGTCAAGCTCCGATTCGACGTATCCACAAGTTCTGGGTCGATCTCGAATCCCAAATACGTGCAATCCAATTCCAAGGCTGCCAACCCCGTTGTCCCAGCCCCGGAAAACGGATCGAGTATCACCACCGCTTGCCCCGTGCTGCCGTAAGCCTGGATACAACGACGGGGAAGTTCTGAGGGAAAGCGGGAGAAGTGGCGCACGCCGTTCAAGGGCTCGTTGGGAAACTCCCATACGGATCGGACCGGGGGAGTTATCTGGAAGCGATGCTCTTCGCTCTTGGCAAATACGTAGATGGGTTCGTGCGCTCGGTGCGGTCGCCGGCACTTGCCTTCGGGCATCGGGTTCGCTTTTCGCCAAATAACTTCACCGCGAAATAGGAAGCCCCGATCGCACAGGGCCAATGTAAGCCGGTAAGGGAGCGCGAGGAGATTGCCGTAGACGAGCCAGGGGCAGGAATTGTCGAGAAACGGCCTCCGTTTCAAACGCGGTTTAATGTACGCCGAATTGTGCGCCTCCAGGCCCGTCTTCTCCGGACCGAGCGAACTGTACTTGTGATCGTCCGGACGCCAGTTGATCGGAGTGTTGTAAGCATCCCCGAGGTTGACCCACATCAACCCTTCGGGCTTGAGGCACCGCTTCAGTGCGACAAATCGCTCGGTCAACGCAGCCAGGTAGGCACGAGGATCCTCCTCAACTCCGACTCCGTCTGAGGTGCGCTGTCCCCAATACGGAGGGCTCGTGACAATCAGGTCGATACTTTCTGCGGGCAGTCCTCGCGCCAGGTGCAAGCAATCGCCGCAATAGACGCGGTTGCGATCAAACTCGCCGAGCAAGCTCATGGAATATCTCGTCTGATGGCAACGACGCATGCCGAACGCCGACAGCGGCCCGCTCTTAGTAAAACAGGCAGTCTTCGTGGCGTCCAGCTCGCGGCTGCGGTGTTGAAACGCTGCAGCTCAGCAGGGATCTCGTGGGATGTCTTCCGGGCAACGCGGCGTTGGCGATATACCCAACCGCGTCCATACTCTGGGCGTGCCACGCGGCTCTGGCTATTCTACTGGATTACCGAGCTTTGCACGTCGGGCTTACGCCTCGACGCTCGCCTACCACTCACCACTCACCACCGCATGCCTACCCTTCGCCTTGGTATCCCCGCCGGCAGCCTGCAAGAGGCCGCCGGCGAGCTGTTTCGTCGGGCCGGGTACAATATTCAGTTCTCGTCCCGCAGCTACTATCCGGGCATCGACGATCCGGAGATCGAGTGCATGCTCATCCGGGCCCAGGAGATGGCCCGGTACGTCGAGGACGGCGTGCTCGATGCCGGGCTGACCGGGCACGACTGGGTGATGGAGACCGGGGCCGACGTGCGGGAAGTGGCCGAGTTGCGGTTCTCGAAGGTCAGCCGCCGGCCGGTCCGCTGGGTGCTGTGCGTGCCGGAAGACTCGCCCATCCGCTCGGTCAAAGACCTCGATGGCAAACGGATCGCCACCGAGGTGGTCGGGCTGACCACGCGGTTCCTGGCCCAGCACGGCGTGACGGCGAAGGTCGAGTTCAGTTGGGGGGCCACCGAGGTCAAGCCGCCCAAGCTGTGCGACGCCATCGTCGAGGTGACCGAGACGGGCAGCTCGCTGCGGGCCAACAACCTGCGGATCGTGGCCGAAGTGCTGCAAAGCACCACGCGGTTCATCGCCAACCACGCCGCCTACGCCGACGCCTGGAAGAAGCAGAAGATCGACGACGTCGTGCTGATGCTCCGCGGCGCCCTGGCGGCCGAGAGCAAAGTCGGCCTGATGATGAACGTGCCCCGCGACTGCCTGAAAAAAGTGCTGGCCGTGCTGCCGGTGGCCAAGCCGACGATCTCGGGCTTATCGGACGAGAGCTGGGTGGACGTGATGGTGATCATCGACGAATCGGTCGTCCGCACGATCATCCCGCGGCTGAAGGCCGCCGGGGCGACGGGCATCGTCGAGTTTCCGCTGAATAAGGTGATCGATTGATCAAGTCTTGTTCCCGCGCTCTGCGTGGGGAACACAAGCGTCGCCGCTCTGCGGCACGGGAAGCGGTGCGCGTGCCGGACTCGCCGCGGAGCGGCAAAAGTTCGCGTTCCCACGCGGAGCGTGGGAACGAGGGGAAGGGGTGGACCTATGCCACACGTCGTCGCTTTCTATCGCGTGTCCGATGACTACGGCTGTTTCTCTAATTTCGCTCCGTACCCGATTCTCTTGGACGGTAAGGTGTGGCCTACGTCGGAGCATTACTTCCAGGCGCAGAAGTTCGACGATCCGGACCAGCAGGAGATAATCCGGCAGACCGAGTCGCCAATGATTGCCGCGCGCATGGGCCGTAGTCGTAAGACGCCGCTCCGCCCCGACTGGGAATCGGTCAAGGTCGCGGCCATGCGAAAGGCCGTGCGGGCGAAGTTCACTCAGCACGCAGATATTCACCAGACTCTGTTGGCCACGGGTGATGCGGCGATTGTCGAGCACACGCAGAACGATTCCTTCTGGGGTGATGGCGGGGATGGCAGCGGCGAAAACATGCTCGGTCGAATTCTCATGGAAGTCCGCGAGGAATTGCGGCGACGTGACAACATCACGCCATGACCCTGAAGAGTCGCAAAAGGCACGCGCGACGCGGCCTCTTTATGCGACCCTTTCAGGGTCGTCGTTTTGCCGGTGGCCGGCATCCCAGGGTGCGCCGCTGGCGCGGCGACCCTGGGCTTTGGAAGTGCTACGCTTTCAGCGTAGGATTTGATCCGCATGCACCGTCACTCCTCCACAATCGTAATCCGCCGCACCGTCTTTTGATCGGCCGACAGGGTCGCGCCGATCTGCGCCTCGGGCTTCACGTCGGCGAGTTTGCCCGGTTTGACGGCCGTCTTGTCGGAGGAAGACAGCAGGACCTGCACGTCTGCTGCCAGCTTGAACTTCTCTTCGCCGACCTTGGCAATGTCGATGGTGATCTCGCCGTTTACGCCGTCAACGGCACTGACGACGCCCTGAACCTGGCGCCCCTGAGCCCACAGGCCGCGCGCCGTCTTTTGGTCCGCGGATAGCTTGACCGTAACCGAGGCCTCGACCGGCACGTCGCCGAGCGTAGCGGGCTTGTCGTCCACGACGATCGCGGCATCCTTGGCCACCGTGACGGTCCGCTCGCCCTGCTTCTCGGTGATCGTGATGCTCCGGTTGTCGGCGTCCACGACGGTCAAGACGCCCATGGCGGCCTGGCCCTCGACCTGAATGCTCGATATCACCTTCTGGTTGGCCGACAGCTTGACTTTGAGGGGCGCGTCCACGGGCACGTCGGACAGCTTGCCCCCGGCATCGTCGATGATCACTTTGATGTTCTTGGCCAGGTCGTAGGTCCGCTCGACCTCCGGCTCGCCCTTCGTGGTGATGCGGAGCGTGAGCGTGTTGGCGGCGGCGTCGAAGGCCTTGAGGGCGGCTTGGACCGACGGCCCTTCGGCGTGGATGCCGGTTACCAGCTTCTGGTTTACCGACAGCTTGAGAGTGACCGCGGCGCCGGGCGACAGGTCGGATAACTTGCCGCTTGCGCCGTCCAGTCCCACCTTGACGTCCTTGGCAACTTCATAGGTCTGCTCGGTGGCCGGCTCGCCCTTGGCAACATGGACGCTGAGCGTGAGCGTGTTCTTGCCGGCATCGATGCCTTTGAGGGTGCCCTGCACGCTGGGCATTTCGGCCTGGATGCGGCCGGCCGTCTTCTGATCGGCCGACAGCTTCACGGTGACCACCGCGCCTACGGGCAGGTCCGCCAGCCGGCCAGCCACAAGGGCCTCTTTGCCTGGCCCTTTGATGTTCTTGAAGCCCTTGTCGTCCACCGTCTTGTCGCTGACGGCGGCCACTTTGGCGGCTTGGGCCACGGCGAAAGTCTTCTCTTCTTGGCTCTCGCCCTTGCCGAGCACGACGGCCACGGTGATCGAGCGTCCCTCGGCATCCACGGCCTTCAAGGTGCCGCGGACGCTGGGGCCTTCGGCCCAGATGCCGACGACTTCCTTGCGGTCTGGCGAAAGCCTCACCGTGACGGCCTGGCCCTCGGCCACATCGGTCAGTTTGCCCTCCTGGAAGCCAAAGCGGTCGCCGGTGCCGTCATCCAGGATGACGCGGACGCTCTTGGCGAGGGTGAACTGCGTCTCGGTCAGTTGCTTGCCGCCGAGCTGGAGGGAGTTCTTGGCTGCGTCGATTTCCCGCACCTCGCCGCTCACTTCGATGGGACTAGCAGCAGGGCCGGCGGCATCCGCCGGTTTGTCGGCGGCGGCAGCCCGTTTGCCCGCCGGCGACTGCGCGATCAACCAACTGGGCAACGCCACCAGCGTCAGCAGGCCAACGCCCAGCAACCCTTGCCACGACACTTTGCACGGCACGCGTTCACGCAGGATCATGGTCAATCTCCTTTGAAAAGCCCGACCGGCGCCGGTGCTCACACCCAAGACGGGCGCGAGCGGCGCGGCCGCGGAAACGAGTTCAGAAACTTCCACCAGCGACTCGGCATACGCCCGCCGCGAGCGCGGCAGCGCCGCGACCACCCAAGCGTCGCACGCCAGCTCCGCGCTCTCGCGAAGCTGGGACCGCACATACCAGAAGACCGGGTTCCACCACCACAGCCAGCCGGCGGCCAGCTCGAGCCAGGCAACCCAATGGTCGCGCCGGGCCAGGTGTGCCAGCTCGTGGGCAATGACTCCCCGCCAGCGCTCCGGGTTTTGCGCGGGATTGGCGGCCGATGACCGAGCGAGTGCCGATGGCCAATAGAGCCGCGGCCTGGCCAGGCAGCAGACAAACGGCGTGCGGATGCCGGGGGCCACGATGATCTCTGGCAGCCGCACGCCCAGCTTGGCGGCAATGCCCGCGACTTGATCGTGCAGCCACTGCGGAACCGGCTCCGCGTGACGACTGAGCCGGACCAGCCGCCGGATCGCCAGACCTTGCCGCCACGCCGCGGCGAGAACGGCGATCAGCCATAGACTCGCCACGGCCCGCATCACGAATACGCGGTCGAAAGCACTGAGCGATGGCACCGCCCGGCGAGCGTCGAGGCGCAAGCCCGACGTGTGCAGAGCGGCCGTGCGGTCGTTTGGCTCCGTCACCTCGCTGACCACGTCGCTGGCGGCGGCCGAGTTCGCCGAACCCAGTCGGTCAGAGCGCTCGTGTCGTGCGTCATCATCACGGCGCGATGTGGCGGAAACGGATGGCGGCGCAATGGACCTCGCTTCCGCGTGGCCGAGATCACGATCGACGAATGTCGCCCTCAGCGATGGCTCGGCGGTCTCCGCCAACGTCAACGCCTCGTCGAGGTATGGAAGCGGGCTCCACGGGCATGGCACGACCGGCGGCAGCAGCATCTTCAGCAGCACGACCAGCCATCGCGCATGCCGCACGGCCGGCGAGCATCGCCACACGCGGCACGCGGCCGTGACCACCGCGGCCAAGACCGCCACGATCAACGTGGTCTCGATCAGCCACCAAGTCACCATGATCGGCGCTCCACTTTCGCACTGCGATGATCTGCCCGCGAATCACGCGAATCCACGCCACTGTTTGAACAATCGCGCTCATTCGCGTGATTCGCGGGCCACAAACTCAGCTCGGTCCCGACTGCGCCAAGCTGTCAGCCGCTATTTCTTCCTGCCCTTGGGACGTTTTCCTCCCAGCTCGTCAATCAGCCGCCGGAATTCGGCCAACTCTTCGGCCGTGAAGCGTTGATCCTGGACTAGCGCCAGGATGAGCGGTGCCGGCTCTCCGTCGCAGAACTCGTCGGCCAGCGCTTCGAGCCGCTGCTGCACCACGTCGTCGCGGGAAACCGCCGCGCGAAAGACGTGGGCGAAGCCGCTCTTGTCGCTGGTGACGTAGCCCTTGCTCTCCAGCCGGCCCAGCAGCGTCATCACCGTGGTGTAGGCCCAATCCCGGCCCGACTCGCGCAGCAGGGCGGCGACCTCCCGCACCGTGCGGGGGCCGTGGTCCCAGAGCGCTTTGAGCACGTCGCGCTCCGACTCGCTGATGGTCGGCTTGCGGGCTTCCAAAGGGTCGATCCTCCGTTCTGGCTGCAAACAGCACGTATCCAGGACGGCATACTACATGCTGTAGTCGGCAAATTACTACACGGCGTAGAAGATGTCAAGCGTTGCCTGCGGAATTTCTTGGCGGAGGGTGGCAAGGTCCAATCATGGCCAAGATGGCCATGCCACGCGACGCTACCAGCCGCGGCGCCGCTTGGTGCGCTCGAGGTAACAGGCCAGGGCCGCGCCCAATCCGTAGACGGCGATCAGGACCGCCGTGCCGTAGAAGGCGCCGGGAGTCCTGCCGCGGGCATACAGAATGGCGATCACCGTGATCACCATTCCCAGCCCCATCACGAGCGAAGTGCCAAAGAGCAGGCCGTGCAGGCCGGACCCGTCGGCCGCCGCGGCGCACTGGCGGGCACGCAGCAGCGGATTGAGGCTCGGCAGCCCTTCCGCCAGCTCGCCGCGCGGACGCGTGCCGGAGATCTTCTCGATGGCCTCCGATAGCATCCGCCGCTCGCCGGGCCCCTCATCGGCCTCGTCCAGCGCCAAGAGGTCCATGAGCAGGCCCACGTCATCGAGGTCGCCCGTTTCGCCCAGCTCGAAAATCGCTCGCATGCGGACCTCAGGGCTGGGATCGGCCAGCAGAAACCGCAGCCGCCGGGCGTCGCGGACTTCGCGCGGCTCGCCGACGTACGGAGCCACGACGCTGGTCTCGATCTCCGCCTCGGGCTGCTGGGCGTCGGCCTGCGGGGCGTCGGCCCGATGAACTCCGGCCTGCTCGGCGCTGACTTGCTCCTCGTCAGGCGTCTCGTCGTCGAGCCACGGCAAGGGTCTCTTGGGCGGCGGCTGGGCCATGCGCTCGAGGATCGTGGCCATCCGCTCCTGGGCCTCGCGAGGGCTTTTGACGCCGGAGGCCAGATGCTTGCCCAGGTGATGGTGCACCAGCACCGCCCGCTGGTTGATGTAGATGGCCGAGGGGCGTGGGAATTGAGCCGGGCGGCCGGCCTCGGGCGAATCGCCGTAGCGCTTGAGCAAGAAATCGAGCACGCGGAGCTGCGTGTCCACCCACTCGCTGTCGCGGTCGGCGCGGGCCAGAAATGCCCGCCGCTCTTGCCAATCGTCGCGCAGCGTGGGATGTGGGGCCGCGGAGTTCATTGCTGCCTCCCGCACACTGGCCCGAAGCGCAAGCGAGGGAGAATTGCCGCCCCACGGCGATCCTCGCCAGATCCATTCGGCCCGTGCGGCTTTCAGCGCCTGGCGCGTTGAGAGCCTATTTCATGATTCTACGGCGCATGTTGCGCACTTGCTATGAATAGGCTTGGGAACATTGCTCGCTGCACGTGCAAGGACGTTGCAGCGGCGATTGGCGGCGGTTCTCCCTCGCTTGCGCGCTGGCGCGTCGGGCTAGTGTGCCTAGCGTCGTTTGCGGCGCGAGCGCGGCGGCTTCTTGAGCTGCTTCTTCGGCTTGACGCGCTGGCCTTTGCGGGCACGCAGCTTTTTCTTCGTCGGCGGCTCGTGACGCTTCAGACGGCGGATGAGGCGAAAATCCAGCTCGCGCCGCTCCAGATCGACGCGGAAGACCTTCACGCGGATCAGGTCGCCCAGGCGGTAGCTGTGGCCGGCGCGGTAGCCGGTGAGCGTGTGCGTGCCGCGGTCATAGCGGTAATAGTCGTCCTCGAGCGACGTGACGTGAATCAGCCCTTCGGCCGGCAGCTCGATGCCCTGGGCGAACAAGCCGTAGCTCTCGACGCCGGTAATGACCGCGTCCATCTCCAGGCCGATCCGCTTGCTGAGATACCAGAGGAGCTTGAGTCGCGTCAGCTCCCGCTCGGCGGCCTCCGCCCGCTGCTCGCGCTCCGAGCAATGATCCCCCTGCGAGGATAGCAGCGCGAAGTCAGACGAGGAGCGAAGGAGCGAAGGAGCAAAGAAGCGTTCATCTTTCCGTGCTTCTCCGCTTCTCCGCTTCTCCGCTCCTGCTTCTTCGCTTCGTCGCTCCTTCGCTCCTTCGCTTCTTCGCTTCTTCGCTCCTCTCAACAACTCATCTACCAGCCGATGAATCGTCAAATCCGGATACCGCCGGATCGGCGACGTGAAGTGGCAATATTGGTCCGCGGCCAAAGCAAAGTGCCCTTCCACGATCGGGCTATAGCGGGCCCTGGCCAGGCTCCGCAGCACGGAGTAGTGCACGGCGTGCTGCTCCGGCTGGCCGAGCACGGCGTTGAGCAACTCTTGAAGCTCGAAGCGATCTTGCAGGTTGTGGACCTTGAAGCCGAGCCCCTGCACGAACTCCGTCAGCTTCTGCAACCGCTGGCCGGAGGGGGCTGGGTGTACGCGGCGGAGGAAGTGAAAGCCGGCCTCGTGCAGCCGCGCGGCGACGGCCTCGTTGGCGGCCAGCATGAACTCTTCGATGATCTGATGGCTCTCGGTGTGCTCGACGACGTGGGCCCCCGTCACGCGGCCATCGGGATCGAGCGTCGACCTTCACCTCCGGCATGTTCAGCTCCAGCGACCCGCGCCGCTTGCGACGCCCGCGAAGGATCATCGCCAGCTCGTGCATTCGCCCCAGCAGGGCGTGCACCTCGGGCGAGAGCTTCTCGCGCCAGGCCTCCGGGTCGGCCAGGTACTCGTCCACCTCCTCATAGCGTGAACCGCCGCGCGCTGCGAATGGCCGAGCTGCACAGCTCGGTCGCCACGTGGGCCCCGTCGGGCGTCAGCTCGATGAACGCGGTCTTGGTGAACCGCACGCGGCCCGGCTGCAGGCTCGCCAGCGCGTTGGAGATCGTCTCCGGGAGCATGGGGATCACCCGGTCGGGCAGATAGACGCTCGTGGCCCGCGAGTAGGCCTCGCGGTCGAGCATCGTGCCCGGCCGGACGAAGTGCGACACGTCGGCGATGTGTACGCCCAGCAGCCAGTGGTCCTTCTCCAGCCGCGTGAGCGAAATCGCGTCGTCGAAGTCGCGGGCATCGACCGGGTCGATGGTGATGATCGTCTCGGCCGAGAGATCGCGCCGATCGGGAGGCACTGTCTCGTCGAACCGCTCGGCCTCGCGGCGCGCTTCGCCGAGCGCGGCCTCGTCGAACTCGCCGGGCAGCTCGTACTCGTGAATGATCGACAGCGTATCGACGCCCGGCTCGCTGCGCGGCCCGAGCACCTGGGCGATCACCCCCTCGCCGTCGTGCATGTGCGAGGGGAAGCGGACCATCTCGATCACCACCTTGTCTTCCGGCCGCGCGTTCTTCGCCCCCGGGTCGCCGACCGAGACCGGCTGCGCGAAGAGCGTGCCATCGACGGTGACGAACCCTTGCCCTCCCTCTTCGAAATAGGTGCCGACGAAGCGGTGCGTCTCGCGTTCCAGCACTTCGCTGATCCGTCCCTCCGGCTTGCCGCGGCGGCCTTGGCGATGGGTGATCTTCACCAGCACGGTGTCGCCCGTGGCCGCGTCGCGGGACTCGTTGGCCGGCACAAAGATATCGCGCTCGCGCCCCACCTCGCGCGGCTGGTCGGCCGGCGTGACGTAGCCGTTCCCATCGCTGACGCGGCGAAACACGCCCACCACGCCGGCGCGGCCATCGCCGGCCGCATCGCCCGCCGGCTTCACCAGATGGCTGACCCCCCACACGACCTGCCCGCGCTTGATGAGCTTGCGCAGCACGCGCTTCAGCTCAACGACGTCATCTTTCGAGAGGCCGAGCTTCTTGGCGATGACCTTCGGTTTGACCGGCTGATAGCCGGGCCGCGCGATGTAGGCCAATACGCGCTGTTCGAGGTCGGGCAGGTCGGATTTCTTGGAGGGCATGCGCCGATTGTAGCAGCACGGCCAAGGGCCGCCACGTGGCCGCGTCCCTCGGGACGCAACGAGTCTCGGAGAGACTCGTCCACGTGGCGTACAGACAGGAGATGGCAGAAGCGGGATTGTTTCTCAGTCCCACTCTGTCACGGGGGAACGGGATCCTCAAGACGCCTGTCCAATTCGTCCTTACCAAAGGCCTCTTCAAACTCTCGCAGCGCGGCAGTGCATGAGTCGCAGCGATCTTCCGGGAGGAGGCTAAGGAATCCCTCCGGCTCAATCGCATATGCACTGTGCCAAGTCCGTGCATCCCCTTGCAGCTTCTGCGCCCTTTTGTCGTATCGGGGAGTTTCCAACCCGAGATCTAGCCTTCCATCACCGTTGATGTCCTGGAGCGACACCACAATGAGTGGTCCGAAGTGCTTTGAATCGACGTATTGGTCGTCTACGAACAACGCCGCGGTTTGTGCCAAGAAGCCGATTCCCATCGACCAGCCCTCGTGGACCAGAAGAACCTCTGCCAAGCGTCCGTCGCGCAGTCGAACGACCTGATAGCCGTCGCCGCGTGATCGTTCTACGAACTTCGCGAACCGTGGGGCCACGCTCGCAAGTCGTGCGGCAAATCGGGATTGACGGGGGATTTCGTTGCGCACGTTTCTCCGGCAATCGCTCCTGCCGCGGTCCCCACCACGGTTCGCGATCAAAGGGGCCGGCCGTGGGAAGAAGCTCTGATTGCGGCCAAGCGGCGCCACGAGCCGCCAGCTTGGCCGGGGGTCAACCGTCCCGTCGTACTCAATGCGGACGGTTCGAGGTGATGCAGTTGGGTGGAGTATCGCAATCACTTCAGCAGCGCGATCAGCGGTAAATTGCGCCACCACAATCCGTCGTCCATATTTTCGCGGCTCGAAGAACCGCAGCAAGCTCCACGGCGACGGCTCAAACTCGGCCTCGCCGCCCAGTGCGCGGATAGCCTCGGCCTGGCGCTCGACCGTACGGGCCTGGTGCACCTCCCAGCCGAGCCAGGCGGCAACGGCCAGCGTCAGCAGCAACAGCGAGCGGAGACTGAATCGCAGAAACCGGCGGATGCCCCGGGCCTTGGCCATGCGGCCGATTGTAGCACCACCCGACCCCTTCACCGAATCCAGTCTCACCGCGCGGCCGGCGCTTGGTGGATATCCGGGTCGTACACCAGCCCGTTCTTCTCGGCCAGCCGCATCGCCTTGACGTGCAGCCGCACCAGCGTGGCGCAGTCGGTGTAGCCGGCCCAGTTGGCGATCTGAAGGTCGCGGCCCAGGCGGCTGGTCCAGACCTGGTGGATCAGGTATTCCAGCGACACGGCCGTTGGCGAGCGCGTGACCAGGTCCGAGATCAGCGTGCACACGTCGGTGATGATCGCTGGCTGCGGCTTGCGGGCCCGCTTGCCAGCAGTCTCGGGCCGCTCAGCCAGCCGCGGCGGCCCGCCCAGCGCGGCGTCGGGGTCGTCCGGCAGCTTGAGCGAACGCAGGGCCAGGGAGGCGAACTCGGCGGTCGTGACGACGGCGTCGCACTGCCCGTGGTAGTTGGCCGCGGCTTCGGCGGCGACGATGGCCACGGTGTGCCGGCGGTATTGCCGCAGACGGGCCAGCACCGGGGCGAAGTCGGGCTTCGTCGTTATCACCACGAACTCGCCCACGCTGTTCGCCGAGAGCACGTCGAACATGCCCACGACCATCTGAGCGGTCGTGGTGCCCTGGTCGCTGAGCGTCAGGCAATCGACGAGCTGAAATCCGGCATGCTGAAACGGCCCGGCGAAGCGGCCGAACTGCCGAGGGTTCAGATAGCAATAGCGTGCGGCGATGGTGCGCAGCTGGCCGTTGCTCAGCTTTCCGGGCAGGCCGTTCTCCAGCCAGCGAATCCAGCCGGCGGGCGCAACGGCGAACGCCCCGGCCGCCTGGGGATCTTCGTCCCGCAGGTGGCCGTAGACGTTGTCGAAATCGACGTGCAGGGCCGAGGCCAGCCGTTGCTTCGCCGGTAGAGCCATCATGATCCTCGCGTGAGATGACCAACACCGCTGGCTCAATTCTACTCTGACGGGGACGGCGGCAGTAGCTCGCAAGCTCTGTCAGCCACCTGTCAGCCGCCGCGAGACGGCGCTTCGCATGGGCAGCCCGCGGTCATTCGCCTGCTACTCGCCCGCCGTGTACTCCAGGTCATCCAGATAGACATGCGACCAGCGACCGCCCTCTTTGCCGTGGACGAAGAGGCCGAAGCGGTCGAACGTGGCGCCGCTTGCGCAGGCCCTCGGGGAGCACGAAGGAGTCTTTGCGATCGTCGAGCCAGACGGTCAGCCGGCCCCGGCCGCTTTCGGCTTCGGGATCGTACTGGATCTTCCAGGCGCGTTTCGCGCCATCCGGGGCGAGCAGCACTGCCGTGTCGCGCTGGATTTGGGACAGCCGCGCATCGGACGACGCGACGCAGCCGCGGAAACGCGGGCCGGTGCTGGTCGGGCCTTCGATCAATACGCCCAGCACGTTGGCGGGCGGGTGGCCGCGCTTGGTCGAATCGAACCAGCCGAGGTAGGCGGCGCCGTCCGGGCCGTATTGCGTCAGCGCGATCTTACCCGACGCCGTCAGGCGGTCGTCGAGCGTCAGACGGCCGACCTTGTCGGCATACGAGGCGGGAGCAGCGGGCGAGATGCGACCGCCTAGCTCGCCGAGGCGGCCGCCGGCATGAGACGTTGCGCTGAAGCCGAAACGCTGGGCAGCCTCCAGGCCGTCGTCGTCGAAACGGGCTTGGTTGCCCTCGGCCAGCCAGCGCGGATCGCCGTCGAAGGTCTCGCGGACGACGCCCGGCCTGGCGGCGTCGCGCTTTGGGTCATCGCCCTTCGGGTCGTCGGGCCTCGCGTAATCGAGCTCCAGGTCGTCCACGTACATCGTGAGCCAGTTGCCGGTGGCCTGGGGGTTCACGAAGCCGAAGGCGTCGAAACGGCCGCCGCTGCGGCGCTGGTCGGCCGATACGCGAACCTTGAACGGGCCGCCGGTGAACGGCCCCTTGCCGCCCAGCGTGAAGGCGACCTCGCCGCGGCCTCCGTTAGCCGACGGGTCGTAGACAAGCTCGAACGTATAGACCGTGCTTACGGGGATCAGGTTGAAGTCGCGGACCGCGGCGCCCCGCGGGCCGGTGCCGGTGGCGCGGATGCCATCGGACTGGCCGGCCGACGTGTTGTAGCTGAGGTGCACCTCGCAGCCGCGGCCTTCGCCGTTCACCAGGATGCCCAGGAAGTTGCGCGGGCGGACCTCCATCGTCCGTGTGTTGAACCAGCCGAAGTAGACGCTGGACGAGCCCATCGTCTGGGTGACGGCAAACTGTCCCTTGCAGCGGAGCGGCTCCTCCAGCGTCCTCGGCCGGTCGAGCCGCAGGGCGTAATAGGCCGGTACGCTGCTGCGCTGGATGCGGCCGCCGATCTCGCCGGCCGCCCTACCACCGGCGTGGTTCGTCTTGCTGAAGCCGAAGGCCTGGAGGACGGGGATGGGCTTCACCTTCACGAGGTTGCCGTATCCCTCCCAGCCGGGGTCGGCGTCGAAACGCTGCGTGCGCTGACGGAGGTCTGCGGCGAAGGCGGCGGTGCTGAAGAGGACGAGGGTGAGCATGGTCTTCATGGTGCGACCTCTTCAGGCGGACTCGTTGCTGAGGTGCTTGATGACGATCGTCGCATAGCTGCCGCGCGGCAGGTCGAAGCTCAGCCGCAGCTTCTGACGGCCGGGATACAGCTCGTCGGTTTCGGCGATTGCCGTCAGGCCGCGCGGGACGGTCATCGCCGCCCGCTGGCCCTTGGAAAAGAAACTGTCGCGCGGGTATTTCACGCGGAGCTGCCGAAGCTCCAGCCCTTCGGCCGCCACGACGCGGGCCATCAGCTCGGCATAGGGACCGGCCTCGTGCCGCGACCGGGCTGTCGGGAGCGGCAATTGGGCGGCGTGCAAGGTCTCGCGCTGGGCCTCCGTGAGCTGCATCGGAAAGGGGAGTGATTCGTTGCCCACTTGAGCATCGCGGAGCTGCTCGGGCGGACAAGCCTGTTGCAGCAGGGCCGCCAGCATCCGGTTCCACAAGGCGCTTTGGAAAGCGGCGAGGTACAGCCCTCGCAACGGGTGCCGATGCGGGCCAGCGCCCCGCGATAGTCCGTCGGCCGCGCGGCCAGATGGGCAACGATCGCCGCGGCGCTTCGCCCGCGAGAGCTGGGCAGCAGGGCCTGGCATTCTTCCCAGCGGCCCCAGTGGTCGCGGAGGATGCGCTTTTCTTCGCGATCGTCCGGACGGTCGTGGGGGTTCTCTTCCGCCAGTGCCAGCCACAGTGCCCGCTCGTAGTCGCCCAGGCACCAGGGCCTGGCGACGAACTCACCGGACTTGCCCAGCGAGCCGAAGCGCTGGTCGTCGAAATAATTCGGCACGCCGTGCGACTGCACGTGAGACAGCCTGCCCTGGGCTTGGGCCAGCTCGGCCGCCGTCAGGTTGCGCAGCACGATGGTGAAGCGGTTGCCGGCGATGTCGGGCGAGCCAAACGGATGGGCGGTCTGGCCGAGATAGTCGAGCCTGAGGTGCTCCTGCTCCAGGCCGCGGTGCGGGCCGCCGCGAATGGTGAGATACTGCCGGGTGACGGCATGGCGGTCCTTCAGCCCGCCGTAGGAAATGCTGGCCGGCGGCAGCTTCCAGCGCTGGAGCACGGCCTGAACGGCCTCCGGCGTGCCGAGCGATCGCTTGGTGAGCCGATAAAGCGCGAACGGGCCGTCGCCGGGCACGGCCTCGGCCAGCTCTTCCACGTCAAAATCGTCGGGCAGGCGGCGGAGCTTCATCCCATGTTCGCGAGGCGATTCAGCGCCTCGCCCGTCAGGCGGAAGGTGGTCCATTCGTCCATCGCCCGCGCGCCGAGGCTGCGATAGAAGCCGATGGCTGGCTCGTTCCAATCGAGCGCGGCCCATTCGAAGCGGCCGCAGCCGCGCCGCACGGCGATCTTTGCCAGGTCGATCAGCAGGGCCTTGCCGTGCCCGCGGCCGCGATGGCCTGGCTCGACGAACAGGTCGTCCAGGTAGATGCCCGGCTTGCCGACGAACGTGGAATAGTTGTGGAAGAAAAGGGCGAAGCCGACGACTGCTCCGGCCTCTTCCGCCAGCAGCACCTCCGCGTAAGGCCGCTCGCCGAACAAGTGTCCCCGCAGGGCCGCCTCGTCGAGAAGGACCTCGTGAGAGAGCTTCTCGTACTCGGCCAGCGCGCGGATCAAGCGGGCGATCGTCGGGATGTCTTGCAGCGTGGCGGGGCGGATCATGCAGAGTATCGTAGGGCAGGAGATCGCAAGTGAGTAGGTGAGTAGGTGAGTAAGTGAGTACGTGGTGGCGCACAACCTGCTCACCTACTCACCTACTCACCTACTCACCTACTCACCTACTCACCTACTCACCTACCCACCTCCTCACCTCGGAAGGTTGTTGGCGCTGGACCGTGCATCGGCTAACGTATGGCCATTGCCCCGTAGGGTGGAGACCGTTGTGCCGTCGCGATTTGAGATGGCGGGCAGCACCAGACTAGGGAGCACCGATGAGCGACCCCGCCACGCGCCTAGACAGGCGGGCCTTCTGGGCCTGCGACATCCGGCCATCACGCGCCGCTCGGCGTTGTCGGCAGGCTGCGTGGGCCTGCTCGGGCTGGGGATGAACCACCTGGAGGCGCTGCGGGCCGCCGAGCCGTGCGGGCGACGGCGACGGATCGCCCGCCGCCCAGGGCCAAGAGCGTCATCTACATCTTCCTCTCCGGCGGCCTGGCCCAGCACGACAGCTTCGACCTCAAGCCGGACGCCCCGGACGACGATCCGCGGCGAGTTCAAGCCGATCGCCACGCGCACGCCCGGGCGTCCAGATCTGCGAGCACCTGCCGCTGCTGGCGCAGCGCAGCCACACTGTGGGCGCTGGTCCGGTCGCTGACGCATCCGTCGAACGACCACTCGGCTGGGCCACCACATCATGCTCACCGGGCGGTCGGAGCTGCCCGCCGGGCTTCGACCCCAACCGGCCGCAGGCCGACCGACTGGCCGTCGATCGCCGCCGTCGCCGGCGAGGCCATGGCCCGCGCTCGGCGGCGAACAACCTGCCGCCGGCGGTCGTGCTGCCGGAGCGGCTGGTCCACAACACGGGCCGCGTCATCCCCGGCCAGTTCGCCGGCGTGATGGGGCCGCGGCGCGACCCGTGGTTCGTCGAGGCGTCGCCGTTCGAGCCGACGGCGTACGGGGCCTATCCGCGAGTACGAGTTCGACCACCAGCAGCGGCCGGTGCCCGACAAGAAGCGGCGTCTTCCAGGCGCCCAACCTGGCGCTGCCCGAAGGGCCTCGAGCGGCGGGCCGGTTGGCCGGCCGCCTCGACCTGCTGGCAAGCTGATCGACCAGCAGCGGCAGGACCTGGAGCGGGCGCGCCAGATCGAGACGCTTCGACCGCTACCGCCAGGCAGGCCGTCTCGCTGCTGACCGACGCGCAGGTCGCAGCGGGCGTTCGACGTGACCCACGCCGATGCCGAAGACGCTCGACCGCTACGGCCGCAACGCGTTCGGCTGGTCGCTGCTGATGGCCCGGCGGCTGGTCGAGGCGGGCGTGAACCTGGTGCAGGTGAACCTCGGCAACAACGAGACCTGGGACACGCACGGCAACGCCTTCCCGCACCTGAAGGACAAGCTGTTCCCGCCGACCGACCGGGCGCTGTCGGCCCTGCTCGACGACCTGGCACGAGAGCGGCCTGCTCGACTCGACGCTGATCGTGATGGCCGGCGAGTTCGGCCGCACGCCGAAGATTTCCACGCTGCCGCAGTACTACAAGCTGCCGGGCCGCGACCACTGGGGGGCGGTGCAGACGGTCTTCTTCGCCGGCGGCGGCGTGCGCGGCGGCACGGTCGTCGGCTCGTCCGACAAGACCGGCGGCTACCCGCCCACCAGCCCGCAGACGCCGGAGAACATGGCGGCGACGATCTACCACGCGCTCGGCATTCCCGCCACGGCCGTGTGGCGCGACGACGTGGACCGGCCGCACCACATCTACCACGGCGAGCCGATCGCGGGCTGCTGGCGTAGCTGCGGGTGAGTGGTGAGTTTGATGACTCCACTCACCAATCACTACTCACCAAAAAGAAAGGCGAGGCGGCAAAGTCTCGCTGCCGGGTTGCGGCTCGCGATTCCTCGCCGTCTCGCCTGTTCGCTCGCAGGGCGCTCTGCGCGCTCGCGCGAAGGGCCGTTTTCCTCTTCTCTCGCCTTCTCTCTTCCGGCCCACGCCTTACCAGCAGTATCCGCCGTGCCCGTAGCCGCCGTGTCCGTAGCCGCCATGTCCGTAGCCGTGGCCGCCGTACCCATAACCGCCGTAGCCGTAGCTCGGGTAAAGGGAATAGGACGACGGATAGTGGTACGAGCGGAACGACGGGTAGCTGTGGAAAGATCGCATTTCGTACGCCCGATAAGCGGGGTAGCCAACCGAGAAGTTCAGCCCGAACCCGCCGTGGTGATGGTGCCCGTAGTGGTGGGCATGATGGTGACCGTGATGGTGGTGCCCGTGATGGTGATGATGGTGACCATGGTGCCTGTGGTCGGCCCGCGCCGGATTGGTGATGGCCAGTGCGACCAGGACGACACTCGGAACCAGTAGCAGTTTGAACCAGCGTGATCTCATGTCTCTCTCCCGATTTGGATGCGACCGGCTGGCTTGATGCATCAAAGCCGAGGGCTACGGAGCCGGCGCAGTGGTCCTTAGAAGAGCAATTGGCGGACCGAGCCGAGGGAGAGAATCACGATTGCTCCGCAAATGGCTTTGCTATCGGCGGTTGCGGTGCAGCTCCCTAGAATGTGGCACCGCCAAGCCAGACTGCGATTGTTGTCAAAACTACGACAAATGCCGTCCTTTTGATGATACGAAACACTCGGCTCTCCTTGTCTGCGGGCGTTATTGCAGGTTGTGTGCCGCGCAACAGAGCGGAAGTTTCGGGGGCCTCCGGCTGCACTCCCTACGCTACTCCGTCGGCGCTCCTCCGTCGGTGCCCGGTCCGGTTCATCTTCAAATGCTCGCCGCGACTCCTTATACTTGAGCGGCAATACACGGGGTGGCCGCGTTGTCGCCTGTGCGGCGAAGGATGTCTTCGGACCATCAGCAGTCTGAGGTTCGAGATTCGCCCGGGTGTTGGCGGCCGCAGGGCTGCCTGCCGCCAGACGCCGGTGCCATCGATCAGAATCACTGCGGCACGTTCTGCCGGAGCTTTCGGGTGGGAGGTCTTTCACGATGACTTGGCAATCCGCACGTGAGGCCCGCCGTTGTCCCCCAGCTCGCTTCCAAGCCACACGACACATGCTGGACCCTTTTTCTCATGACCCAACGCGACGTTCAGGACCACTGGGATTCCCTGGTGAGTCAACTAGGGGCCGAACCGCAACTTAGCGTCACGCCGATTGCCCGAAAAGCGACCGAAGAGCCTTCCCGCCGCGCGGTCGGCGTGCCGCGCGTGAGACCGCCGTCCACCGATTGGGCCGAGGTTGCGGTCCAACTGGGCGTGGTGGATGCCGAGCCGATCCCCGAAGCCCGCAAATGGCGACTGCGCGAAACGGCCGAGCCGGCCCAACCGCGAGAAGCGCCGCGAGAAAAGCCGCCGGGGCAACGCTCATCGACCGGCTTTGGCGCCGGGCTGGCGGCCCACGAGACGCCAGCGCGGGAGGAGAGCTCGGCCGCCGCCGCGGAAGAGTCCGCGGTCGCCGCCGCGCCTTGGCTGGAGGAGATCCAGAGGGACGACGAGCCCAAGGATCGTCCGCGGCGCCGCCGGCGCCGCCGTTCTCGCGGCGAGCGCGGGCAAGGGGAGGAACAAGCCGGCGGCGCTGCCGAGGGGACCGTTGGCAACGCTGGTGACGTTGATTCCGGCGGAGGGCCATCGGCAGTGGACAGCCGCCGACGCTCGCATTTCGAGCGGCGCGGCGACGCCGAATCGGCCGAGACCGAGCGCAGAGCGCCTTCCAGCCGGAGATTCCGATGCCGTTTTCGATGAGCGCCGCCCCGAAGACGCGGGCCGCGACGACGAAGTGAGCGCCAAGGACGAAGTCCGCAGCGAAGAGCGCGGTGCGGAGGAGGGTGGGCCGGAAGAGCGTGGGCTGGAAGAGCGTGGGCTGGAAGAGCGTGGTGCGGACCCGCGTGGTGCGGAGGAATCGCCGAACGATCGGCCGCGTCGCGGTCGGCGCCGGCGGGGACGGCGCGGCGGAGATCGACGCCCCCGCGAGGAAGCCGGGGCTCCCCGCCACGAGAAGCCCGAAGACGCCAAGCCAGCGGAAGCAGCCCTGCGCCAGCCGGAGGAGGAGGAGGAGGAGGATGCCGAGGAACAGGAAGCGCGTGCCGAAGACCATCGCAATATTTCCGCCTGGCAGGAAGCGATCGGGGTGATCATCGACAAGAACATGGAGGCGCGGGCCAAGAACCCCCATCCCTACCGCTCGCGCGGCCGAGGACGCGGTCGTGGCTGATGAGCGGGACGGCGCGGGAGCCAACCAAACCAGCAGGCACGCTCCGCCTGCCGTCAACGCCAACGGCACGCAGAGTGTGCCTGCTACGATGAGTGGCCGCTGGTGCATCCTGGCAGCCGCCGTGTTGTGGAGCACGAGCGGCCTGTTTACCAAAGCGCCGCTCTTTGACGATTGGCCGATCGAGCACCGCGGCATGCTGCTGGCCTTCTGGCGAGCGCTGTTCGCCGGCCTGTCGATCCTGCCACTGGTTCGCCGCCCAAGCTGGGACTGGCGCATCGTGCCCCTGGTTGGCTGCTTCGCCGGGATGAGCCTGTCGTACATGACCGCGGCCACGCTCAATACGGCCAGCAACGCCATTTGGCTGCAAAGCACCGCGCCCCTGTGGGTGTTCCTCTACGGCCTCGTCTTGTTTCGCGGCCAGGGCCGCACCGCGCGGGGCGACGTTTCGACGCTGGCGTTTTGTGCCGCGGGGCTGGGCGTGATCCTGTTCTTCGAGTTCACGCAGGGCTCCGGCGTAGCTTCGCCAGGGGAGTCGCGCTGGGGGATCGGGTTCGGCCTGACCGCCGGGGCGTGCTACGGGGCAGTGGTCATGTTCCTCCGCCGTTTGGGCGGGCTCGACGCGGTATGGCTCGTCGCGCTGGCCCAACTAGGCACGGCGGCCGTGTTGGCCCCCTGGGCACTCTCCGTGGGCCACTGGCCAAACGGCGTGCAATTGGCCACCCTGGCGGCTTTCGGCGCGCTACAGATTGCCCTGCCCTACCTGCTGTTCACCCGCGGGCTGCGGAGCGTGCCCAGCCAGGAGGCATCGCTGATCGCCCTGCTGGAGCCCGTGCTGGTGCCGGCCTGGGTGCTTTTCGCGCTGGGAAACCATGAGACGCGCTGGTGGACCTTGGCCGGCGGGGCGCTGATCCTTGCCGGGCTGGCGTGGCGCTATTTGCCTTCGGCGCGAGCGGGGGCAGGGGCCAATGCCGGCACGGTGCGCTCCGCCAAGGCGAATACGCCGAACAAGAGCGGCACGTAGATCAGGTCGCCCACCAGCATGGCCCGGAAGAAGGGCAGCCCGGCTTCATAGCACTCCACCAGCCCGCGGGCCGAGCGCTCGTAGGGGAAGACCAGCCAGGAGCCGAAGTTGCTCACCAGGAAGAAGAGCACGGCCCCGGCCAGCGCGGCCCCCCCCAGCGAAGCGACGTAGCCGGCAAACGGGACCCTCTCGCGCCGCACGAGCTGACCGCACAGGGCGACGCCCACGAAGCCCAGGTATTTGAAGAGCATGACCAGCATGTTGTCTTGGGTATAGCCCCAGTGCGGATCAAAAAACGTCTTGGCCAGGTCGCTGATCACGAGCGCCACGACCGGCACGAGCACGGCCAAGGGGCGGTTGAGCAGGTACGCGCCGGCGAAGAGCGCAATGGCCCCCATCGGCGTGACGTTCCAGGGATGCTTCACCCACGTCATCGCCGCGCCGAAGACGATCAGCAATACCGCCAGCGCCACGCGCCCTACGGTCGCTCGATGAGGAGTGCGTGCCGGCGACTGCGGGGCCGAAGCGTGCATGGCAAAGACTCAAAGGCGCCTGATGGACGAATCGCGTGCGTGATCTTACGAGACCCGCCCGCGGGACCACAAGCCCTGATGCTCGAACCCTCATGCTCGGTGGCACCGGCTTATCCCGCCGCTACGCTGCCGCCATGGCGCGGCTCGGCTCGCCGCGGGACAGAATCGCCCGCACCATCGCCGGCGAGATGAACGCCAGGTTGCCGATCAGCATCACCAGACCGAACGTGATCATACCCAGGAAGCAGGCGATGCCCAGGTGCAGGGGAATCGCCAGCGCCAGCACGATGGGCCGCGTCAGCCGCGGCCAGATCGAGCGCTGCATAGGAGACTTCCCAGGCGATGGTCAGGTGCGTGAGGAAATTCAGCGTCAGCGGCCAGTTGGCCAGCCAGGTCATGTCGATCGACTGATACTCCAGGTTGGCCACCGACAGCCACATGGCGCTGCCATCCCACCAGCTTCCGCCGAGCAGCTTGCCCAGCCCCGCGAACAGATACACGATGCACAGGTGCAACTGCATCAAGCGGACGGCGACGTTGGCCGAAATGCTCGGCGCGGGCGGCGGCAGTTGGCCGCCGGCGCGCCGCCGAGCGATCAGCCGATCGAGCGAATAACATGCCGCCGCTGGGGCCGATCATCAGGTAAAGGGCCAGCATGGCGTTGATCACGTCCAGCCCGAACAGCGCCGCCGGCACGCGGTTGGCATACGACATCGTGATGATGAACGCCAGCACCGAGGTCACGCGGCTGAAGAGCCCCAGCGCGAACATCGCCAGCACCACCAGCGCGATGACGTGCAATGTCCACAGCGCGGCCGGCGACTCGACGTAGTACAGGTAGCTGAAAGCCAGCGTCGTCACGCCCGGCGGCGAGAGCGCATCCCGAGACAGCCACGGAGAAGGCCCGAAGAAGGCCTCCAGGTCGAGCGACCAGACCAGGTGCGTGTAGAACAGCATCAGCCCGGCCAGCAGCCGGATGAGGCAGTAGGTCGCCGGGTCGGCCGGCGTGAACCAGAACCCCTCCCAGGCGCGCGCCACGTCGCGGCCATAGTCGCCCGCCCAGCGGCGCGGCGTTGTGCTGCGCCGGTCATGGTTCTTCCCCTCGATAGACGGCCAGCGGCGGCGTATCGCGCCGCATCGTCACGTGTTCCAGGCTCCCCACGACACGGACGACTGGCCCCATGCCCGGAAGCGGATAGTGCAAGACCAGCTCGTTGGCCTGCGGCCAGTCTGCCGTCCAAGCCGGCGGCTCGCCTGGCCTGGCGAGGAAAGCGATTTGCCGGGGGCCGCCGGGCGGGCCAGGCTCGCAGCTCCACGTCGAAGTGACCGTGCGGCCGCGGATGGTCCCTTTCAGCACGGCAGTCCGGTCGGCGTGGATTTCGAGCCGCAGGTCCGTCCCCTCGAACGTCTGCGGGCCGGGCGAAGTCCAGGTGCCGCGGGGACTGTTGAACTGGACTTGATAAGTGTCTTTCGCGCCAGGATGGCCCCCGTGCGCACTTGCTCGATGGTCGGCAAGGCATGAACCAGCCGAAAGACACTGACTTCCCGTGCACTCTCGCGCGTGGCGATGTGCCGGGCATAGGACTTCGCGAATGCCTGGACCATGGGATGGTCGGGCTCTCGGGAAAGCCGCGATGTCAGCATGAAGTGCCGATGGTACAGCAGCCGGGGCCATTGCCGCTTCAGGTCGGGGTAGTCCTCTTCTCGCCGCTGGCCATCGGCGGAGACAATCTCCGCTCGCATCATGTCCGCCGGTCCCGGATCGGGTGCAAAAAAGCGATAGCCGGGCATCACCAGCAGCGTCTCCGTGTGCCAGCGGACGCCCTCTGCCATCCGCGCGACCAGCTCGCTCACCGGAGGCACGTTCAGCGCCGCAACCACCACCGCGGCCAGATGAAACAGCAAGGCGGCGCCGATGATCAAGCGCAGACGAAGTGAGAGAGCGCGCGGCGCGTCGGCCGTGGCCGGCGCAGCATCCACGCTGCTAGAGTGTTGTGGAATGAGCTTTTCCGCTCGCGCCGCTGCGGCGGGCGGCTGGGTCGCGGCCTTGCGAGCTTTCCGCTGGGTCTTCATCCCAATTAGAGTACCGGCAACTTAGGTGGAATGCGCAACTTTTCTGAGTTGGGCACGGCTTCACTTGCCCGGCTTGACGTTCCAACGCTTCAGCGTCTTGTCGCTGCCGCCCGAGAGGAGCGCCTTGCCGTCGGGCGAGAAGGCCAGCGACGTGACGGTGCCAAGAGGATGACCGCTGAGCACCGTGCGCTGCTCGCCGCTGGCCGTGTCCCAGACCCAGAGCCGGTCGGCCGCGCCGGTGGTCGCCAGAGTCTTGCCGTCGGTCGAGACCGCCAGGCACGACAGAACTTCCTTGGGGGCCGTGATGGTTTCCGTAGCGACAGGCCGTAGCGAGATCTTGGGCACGAACTCGGCCTTCTCCTTCCGAGCAGCCACGTCCCAGAGCTTGATCCGCGAATCGTCGGCCGCCGATGCGAACCAGGCACCGTCGGCCGAAAACGCCAGGCCGCGTACTGGTGCGTCGTGACCGGCAAGCGATGCCACTTCCTTGCGGGCCGCGATGTCCCACAGTCGCAGGGTCTGGTCGGAGCTGCCGGACACCAGATGGCGGCGGTCCGGAGAAAACGCCAGAGCACGCACCGAGGCCTCGTGACCCGTCAGCTCCGCGTCGTTCTTCCAGGTGGTGGTATCCCAAAGGCGGACGGTGCCCTCGAATTCTCCGGAAGCCAGCCACTTGCCGTCCGACGAAAAGGCCACGGCCAGCACCCAGCTCTTGTGCCCCGACAGCGAAGCCTGGGACCGCCCGTCGGTCGTGCTCCACACGCGCACGCTGGCGTCGCGGCTGGCTGCGGCCAGCAGCTTGCCGTCGGCGGAAAACGCCAGCGCGCCGACGGCGTCCTCGGCGCCTTCCAGCACGCTGCGCCAGCTTGCCGTCGCGGGCATCGCGGAAGCGCACCGTGTGATCGGCGTGTGCCGAGGCCACGGTCTTGCCATCGGGCGACCAGGCCACGGCGACAACCGCCTGCGAGGTGTCCTTGGGGTTTTGGGTCTGCCCCAGCTCGAAGAGCATCTTGCGCGTTGCCGTGTCCCAGCCCTTGATGAGCGACTCGTTGCCGGCCGTGGCGAACCACTTGCCGTCGGACGAAAGGGCGATGTTCCAGATCCAGTCCACGTGGGCGTCGATGCTGGCCTCTTCGCTCAGATCGACCATGTCCCAGACCTTGAGCGTCCCCTCCCAGGCGCCGCTGAGCAGCTTCTTGCCACCCTTGGCGAAGGCCAAGGCCGAGACCATGCGGCGGCGGGGATCGGCGGGATGCACGACGCTGCCGCGTTCTTCGCCGGACTCCAAAGACCAGAGCTTGATGTTGCCGGCAAAATCGCCTACCGCGATGACTCCGTCAGGCGAACAGGCGATCGACTCACATCCGCTGACGCCAGACAGGGTGCGCACGTTCTCGCCGTCGGCCACGTTCCACACGCGCACGGTGGCGTCGCGGCCGGCGGAGACAAGCTGCTTGCCGTCGGCCGAAAAAGTGATGCCTAGTGCCGCATCGGTGTGCCCCGTGAGCACGCGGAGCTTCTCCTTCTTGACGACGTCCCAAAGGCAGATCGTGCTCTCCAGACCGCCGCTGGCCAGCAGCTTGCTGTCGGGCGAAAACGCCACGCTATTGATGCCGCTCTGCCGCTCCGCCGGTCCCAAGTGGTCTTTCCAGGTGGCAACGATTTTCAGGTCGGCGGCATGGAACAACTCCAACGTGCCGTTGTAGTTGCCGGCGGCAAACAGCTTGCCGTCCGGCGCGAAGGCCACCGAGCGCACGCCCAAACTATAGTGCCGGACCAGCCGCGTGGCCTTGGTCTTCACGTCCCAGACGGCCAGCTCGCCGGGTTTGTTGTAGTCGCCGTGGCCGCTGACCAGGGTACTGCCGTCCGGCGAAATCGCCACGCTCTGCACCTGCAGCGGTGGGCGGTAGAGGTCCACTGGTTGAGGATCGAATTCGACGGCGCTGGCCCGCGCCTTGGCGCTGGCGGTGGGTTCCGGTGCGGTGCGAGGCGGCGGGGTCTCGGCATCGAGAAGCCTAGCCATCGCGAGCGCGACAAGGATCGCCAGGGGCGTGACGGTGACGCGGAGCAAAGCAGAGTTCATGGCACGCTCCGAATTGCAACCTGGCCCAAAGGCCTACTCTTTCACGAAAGGCGAGGTTCCCAGGTTAGTCGGCTTCACTTCGTACAGCGCCTGCCGCTGGGCGAGGCGCCGCCGATGGCTGTCGAGGAAGAGGATCGGCTGTTGCATGCGCTCGAGCACTTCCGCGGGTGCGTCGTCTTCCAAGGCCTCCTTGAGCAACTGGCTCAGCTTTTCGATGGCTTTGTCGAGCGTCTTGACAGCCTCGTCGAATCGGCCGTCGCAGGCGTAAGCCGCGGCCAGCAGGTCATACACCTGGGGCTGCGGCGCCCGGAGCGCACTGAAGACCAGCTCGGCGCGACGGACCGCCTCTTTCCCGTTGCGGACCTTTTCGTCGCGGCAGGTGGCCAGGATCCAGGCCAGGTTCGCTTGCGAGGCCAGGTGTTTGTCGTCCAGCTCCGCGGCTCGCCGGAAGGCCGTCACCGCGTCGGCCCAGCGGCTGGAGCGGTGAAGCACCATTCCCCGCAGGTGATGGGCGACCACGAGCTTGGGATCGGCCGCCAGCGCTTCGTCGCACCAGGCCAGCGCCGCATTCGGTGTTACCCTTCTGCAACTGACGGTCGGCCAGAAAGGCCAGCAGACCGCGCGTAGTCCCCGTCTTTGCTGAGCCGCGCCCGGTTCGTCCGGACGAACTCATAATCGTTGTCCAACCCATCGTCGATCAGCCGCCGGGCGATGTGCAGGCAGTAATCGGCCTCCGGCATGTTGGCCCAACGGCCGGGGAACGGCAGCGCGGCATTCCGCAACTCCGCCGGCCCCAGCCCAGCAGACCCGCGTCGGCCAGCAGGTGTCGATCTTGACGGGGCCCCGATAGACGACCGCCAACTGCCCCTCGGCGTCGAACAAGAAACTGTACGGTAGCGCGATTGGCAGGTCCCGGCCGTACATCGCGTCCAGCAGGAGCTGCAGCTTGTCCGAGCAACTGGGCATCGGCCAGGCCGGTAGGGCAGCGTGAGGGCATCTTCGCGGCGAACGCCTTGGCATCCGCGGGCGTGGTCGGCCGCTTTGAGCCGTCCGCGGCCAAGGCCGGCCATCGGTGGCCAGGGCCAGGACCTGTACCCCGGCCGCCTGGAGCTGCTCATGGTGGTCTTGCAGCTCTTCGAGCTCCGACGCCGCACGGCACACAGGTGCTCCCCCAGAGCGCCAGCAGCACGGGCTTGCCGCGCAGCTGGGCGAGCTGCGCGGGCTTACCCTCGAACGTGCGATAGTCCAGCCGGCGGCGCCGGGAAGCGCGTGCCCAAGATCGATCGCGGGGGAATGCCCGAGTCCGTGAGTGGCAGCATCGAGGCCGCCAGCGGCTTACGGCCGGCGATGGCCGCGGGCCGGGCTGGCCGGGCCTGGCCGCTGTCTTGGACGAGCAGGTATTGCCCATCGGCCGCCAGGCCGGTGAATTCTTCCGTCTTTCCGCCCGGGCCAGCGGACGACTACTGCGCTCGATGTCGCTGGCCGTGCCCAGGCCGAAGTGGACCCACTTGCTCGACTGCGAGAGGAAGCCCTCGCCCGCCCGCAGCGTGCGCATCTGCGGGGCGAGCTTCTCCCCCTTGAGGTGCAGCTCGACGCGGGCGCCGATGGCATCGCGATTGCTCGCTGCGTCCCCCGCAGCTTGAGCGACAGGAAATGGTGGCCGGGCGGCGAATCGTTGTGCAGCAGTCGCACCTGCGGCCCGCTGCGGTTCACCAGCCACATGTCCACGCGGCCGTCGAAGTCCCAGTCCAAGAGGCCGATGGCCCGGCCGTCGTCTTCGAAATCCAGCCCCGAGACGGCCGACACGTCGGCAAAGCGTCCCTGGCGGAGGTTGAGGAAGCAGCAGTTGCGCTCCAGCCCGCTGAGCGAGCGGCCCGACTCGACCAACTGCATCAGCGACGTGTCGGCGACGCGATAATCCGTGGCTCTCGAGGGCGACACGACCTGTCGCCAGAGGAAGCTTCACAAGTCGTCGGCGTTGTCGTTGGTCACGTAGCCGTTGACGACGTAGCAGGTCCTCCCAGCCGTCGTTGTTGATGTCGGTGAACAGCGAGCTCCAGGCCCAGCGGCCCATCTCCACGCCGAAGATGTCGCCGACTTCGCGGAAGCGGCTGTCGCCGAGGTTCTCGAACAGCGAATTGCCCTTGGCAAACCGCTGCAGGATGGGCAGCGCTCGTTCGTTGATGCCTTGGACCTTGTTGGTCTGGAAGGCGATGCGGTTGCCGGCCGAAGAGAACATGTTGCCGACGTATAGGTCCATCTTGCCGTCGCGGTTGAAATCTCCCCAGGTCACGGACATGCCGGAGCCGAAATCCTCGACGCGGGCCTCGAAGGCCACGTTGACGAACTTCCCGCCGTCGTTGCGCCACAGGTCGTGGGGACCGAAGTCGTTGGCCACGTAGAGGTCCGGGTCGCCGTCGCCGTCATAGTCTTCCCAGGCCGCGGCCAACGCCTGCCGGTCGTTGGTCTCTTTGCCGAAGCCCACCTCGGCGGTCACTTCGGTGAACGCCCATGCGTCTTTGCTCACGGCTTTTTCGGACGGTGCGGTCTTGCCGTCCGGTGCCGTCTTGCCGTCCGGTGCCGTTTTGGCAATGGAGGGCGTCTTGCCGCTGCGCGGAATGTCATTGCGGAACAGCATGATCCCGCCGCCGTCGTGGGCGTCGAAATACGCCAGCCGCGGCTTGCCGGCCACGCCCGTGGCGATGGTGAGTAGCACGTCCAGGTCGCTGTCGCCGTCGTAGTCGGCCGCGCTGAGGGCGTGCACGTCCCACTCCTTGATCGTCTGCTCCCGGCGCATCGTGAAGCGGCCCTTGCCGTCGTTGGCCAGGAACAGCAGGCGATACAGCGTGGCCAGCACCAGGTCTTGATCGCCGTCGTTATCCAAATCCACGATGAGCGCGCTGGAGACGTGATCGAGAAAATCCACGCCGGCCGCGGCCGCCCGGTCGAGGTACGTGCCGTCCGGCTGCTGGACCAGCAGGCGCTTGGGGATGCCGACGGGCTGGCAGACGAACACGTCTTCCAGCTCGTCGCCGTTCACGTCGCCCAGCGCCAGGCCGTAGCGCTCGGTGATGCCGGTGCGGTAGCTGCGGTCGAGCCGCTCGACCCAGTAGTTGAGGCCGTGTTTGAGCTGACTTTCGAAAGACGGCTCTTTGGCCAGGGCCGCCTTCGTCAAATCCGAATAGAGCGTCTTGGCCGGCAGCTCGCCGACCGCCTCTTCATAATCCGCGACGTCGATCTGCTCGATCCGGGCCACTTCGATGGGATTGCCCTTGTCGTCCTCGCCCGCTTCCATCCGCCACCGGCAGCGCCAGGTCGGCGCCCTGCTGGACCACTCCCTGCGGCGTGCGGCCGGCGGCTTGATGATCAGGCGCGCGTCACCACGGCGGGCCGGCCGTCGGCCACCCGAAAGAGCTTGAATTTCACCCACACGTCGCGGGCCTGGCGGAGGCCGCCGGCCAGGTCTCGCAAAGCGTCCGCGAACCCCTGCGGACCCCGGTGCGCCGCCGCCATGGGGATCGCCGCGGCGGCTCCGCCTGGCCCGGCCGCGGGGCGAAACACCGAGACGCCCTGCTCCTTCCAGACGGTTGCGAGGCCCGAGGGCGCAGCGTGCCGCTTTGGTAATCCGCCGTGGCTAGCGGAAGCGCCTGGGTCAACGGCTCGCCCGGGGCTTCGACGCTGGCCTTGATCGCATCCCCGATGGCCTTGAACTGCTTCTCGATGGCATTGCTGACGACTTCCGTGTCCCAGCCATCGTACTGCGGATCGGTCTGCTCGCAGAGGTCCTTGCACTTCTGCTTCGCGCGCTCGGTCGCCAGGTTCGTGTCCGGCTCGATCTGGTGCGACGTGCGCGTCACCCGGCGCTTGGAGCCAGCCGCATCATCGCTCCCCGCCGGGGCTGGTTCGTCGCCAGAGGGTTCAACGGCGGAGTCCGCGACGGGGCCGTCTGGCGAGCCCGAACGCTCGTCCTGACAGCCGGCCACGGGAAGCAAGCAGGTCAGGACCGCCCACCGCCAGAAACCTGAGTGACGACGTAAGCCCACTGCGAGGCGCTGCATGGCCCCCTCCTCGGCAAGCACGGACAACGGCCCGTGCGCGGTTGACCGCGAAAAAAACCACCGTGGTCGATTCTCGCCCACGGTGGTCGGTTTGTGAAGTGATATCCCGCCGGCACTGGCCGGCGGCAACGCCCATGCGCGAGCTATTTCTGCTTGGGCCAGGTGTCATCCTTGGCCAAGTCGATGGTGCCCAGGTCATGCTCGGCCTTGTCTTCGGGCACCGTGACGCTCATCTGGGTGTTCTCGAGGCTGAACTTGCCCTTGAGCCGATCGTTCGTCTGTTCGGCGCCGCCGGTTGGCTTTCCCGGGCCAACCGCCGGTTTCCCCGGAGTGGCCCCGGAGGTGCCCTTGCTTTCGGGAACCAGGCCCATGTCGTAGTGCTCGACGGTCAAACGGTACTTGCCGGGCTTGACCTCTTCCATCGCGAACGTGCCGTCCGAGTTGACCGTGGCGCCGCCGCCCGAGCCTCCCTTCTCGTCCCGTAAGGCCACCATCAGCCGGACATTCTTCTCGCCTGGCACATACGTGGGGCTGGATTCCAGCGCCGAGCCGTCGCTCAGCAGCTTGCCTTTGACCGTGGCGCCTTTCTTGGCGTCGGCGGACGGACCGCAGCCGGCCAGCAAGAGCAGGCCGGCCACCATGGCGCTCGCCCCGAAGGTGGCGCCCGCACTACGAGAAACCGCGACACGAAAGACAGCGATCACAGGTAAACCTCCGCGTTTAAAGAACTTCGCCAGCGACACCGACAGGGCCGAAAAAAGGAAAGGCGCTCTGCCGCACGAAGACGGCAGAGCGCGTGGGTGATACACCTGACTATGCGCGGAAAGGGCGCCTAGTTGGGGACCTCAACGGGCTTGCCGTCGGCACGGTGACCGAGCCGCAGCCAAACGAGCGGATCGATATTGAACGGCACGGGATGCACCGAGGCATCGCCGTAGCACATCAGCATCTTCTCGGGATGCGGTCCGCCGAAGCGCCAGTCGCCCCAGTCACCCGAGTACCAGCCCGAGCGGCCATCCACCGGATAGATCACGCTGTCGGGGAGCGGCACCCAAGAGTCCGGAATGAGCGGCGGCATCACGTCGCGGTTGGCGTCCGTATTGGGCGCCAGCGCGATGCGAACCACGTCCGGGTCCCAGCCGTCGGTCACGCCCCAGTCCTGGTCGCCCAGCGGCTGGACGTAGCGCTTCGAAGGAATGCGCTTCTCGCCGACCATCATGGTGTTGGCCGTGCCGTCGGTGATGGCGCCCAGCGGAACGCCCTTATTCCAAGGCGTCACGCCGCTCTGCTGGCTCTCCCAGCCCCACTGCGTGAACGAATTGGAGGCATAGTCCACTTGGTAGGTGCGGATGCCACCGACATCGAAGGCCGCGGTGCCGCTACCGGCGCGGCGGGTCGGGCAGATGTAGCTGGGAATGTACGAGTTACGCATTACGTTCCACTTCTGCTGAATCTCCGTCGCAGTCACCGGCGTGGTGGGATGCGGCGGGGGATTCCAGACGTTGGTCAATTCCATGTACGGCAGAATCTGGAACGCGTAGCCAGCCTGCTGTCCCAGCTCGACGTTGAAGTTGAGCTGGTTGGCATGCGTTGGCTGATTGGCAAAGAACGTGGGCGCGGCACAGCAACCACGGCCACCCGCGGGGAGGAAGCCCAGCGTGTCGTGGTGGTTGTGGAATGCCAGGCCGATTTGACGCAAGTTGTTGGAACAGCTCGCGCGTCTGCCCGCCTCGCGGGCGGCTTGCACAGCCGGCAGCAGCAATGCGATCAGGACGCCGATGATGGCGATCACCACCAGCAGCTCGACCAAGGTGAAACCCGACCGACGACGTTTCATACGACCTCCCTCCCTTAGAGCAGGAGCAAAAACGATGAATGACACTGAGGTGAATCCGATCGTCATGCACAAGGGTTCAACCAGCGGCCCGCACCCCCGGATTTTCCCTATTGCACGCTTTATCGGCGTTAAGTCTACACAAAGTCCAAATCAAGTTCCAGTATTCTCGACGGGAATTTTTCCCACCCGGACGTTCCGCACATTCGTCAGTCCCAGACGGCCAGCAGCGACACCATTGAGCGGCGACACGACGGCAATGCATCATTTGTTCACCACCACCCCGTTCTCCCACGTCACCACGCTCTCTTTGCCGTCGGCGTCCCAGCTCGTCCACCGGCCGTGGCGCTTGCCTTGCACGTAATCGCCCTCCAGGCGGCGGCGGCCCTGATCGTCCCATTCGGTCCAGCGGCCGGTCCGCAGGTGCTGAGCATGCTGGCCGCGCTCCTTGAGCTGCCCGTTGCGGTGCCACGTTGACGCGGCCCCGTGCCAGAAGCCCCGGAAATAGTCCAGGTCCGACTCCTTTTGCCCATTGTCGTAGAACGCTTCCCAGCGGCCGTCTTCCTTACCCTCCCGGAATTGTCCGCGGGCGATGAGGTGGCCCGCCTCGTCCCATTTGAGCACGGCCCTTGTTCCTTGCCGTCCACGATCTTCCATTCTTGAGACTTGCCGCCGGAGGGGTGGTAGTGGGTGCGCGTGCCGTTCTCCTTGCCAAGGTCCCATTCGACCGTGGCTTTGAGCTTGCCGTCGGTGTCGTAGATGATCTCCGTGCCATCCATCAGGCCGTTGACGTACTGGGCCTTGCCGTGGATGACGCCGTCCTGGTGCCAGCGTTGCCAGGGGCCGACGTGCTTGCCCCGTTCGAAGGCGCCTTCTGACGAGAGTTTGCCGTTCTCGTGCCAGACGTGCCACAGACCGTGGCGATCGCCGCCCTGGTATTCTCCGGCGCGGTGCTTGGCGCCGCTCTCGTAGTAGTCGGTCCACAGGCCTTGGGCGCGGCCCTTGACGTATTCCCCCTCGCTGCGCGGGTTGCCGTTGGGGTGCAGGAAAACCCAGTGGCCTTCTGCCATGCTGTCCTTGAAGAGGCCGTCGTAGAACTTGGCCCCGCTGGCATACCACATGGTCCAGATGCCGTCCTGCTTGCCGTTGACGAAGCTGCCCGTGACGTTGAGATCGCCGCTGGCGTAGTAATAGGTCCACTTGCCGTGGGGCTTGCCCGCACGGTAGGACCCCTCGGTCATCTTCTTTCCGTTGGCGTAGTAGGTGGCCCAGACGCCCTCTTGGATGTACCGCTCGCCAAGGGGGATTTCCTCCACGTCTTTGGTGAGGTTCCCCGTCACGACCGGAAAGGGGCGGAAGAAGCCGTGGTCGCCCACCTTGCCCTCCGGACCATAGGCGGTCCACTCGACGACCCAGTACCAGGCAATGCCACCGGGCGGCTCACCCCCCCACAAGTCGGCGGGAATCTGGGGGCGCGCTTCTGGCGGGCTATCGCGTGGCCCACGGCCTCGCCCGGGGATTCCTCCAGGGCGGGCACCGGCGCGCGATTGGCCGTCGGCCCTTCCAGTGAGGCGGACGCGGGGGCCGGCTGCGCCGGGGCCGTGGCACGCTTGATGGGGACGCGCTCCTCGAAGTGTTCGGCCGGAGTCGTGAGGCCCCACCACCACCAGGCAGCGACCGCCAACGTCAGCGCCACCACCAGGCTGAGTCCGGCCGTCCACTGACCGACGTGCTTCTTCGCCCGCGGGGCCTCGCCTGCCTTCGAGGGCAGGGGTGCCTTGGGAGTCGCCGTCTCGGCCTGCGCACGCGGAGGATTGCCTTCCTCTGCGGCGGGGTCGTTGACTGGGCGCTTTCTTGGTCACTCGGGAGCTCATCAACTTAGCGGTTCGTTTGATGGTGCTTACTGAAGGACGGCTTTCTCAATGACGGTTTCTTAAGGGGCAGCCTTATCCATGGCGGCTTGTTCGATGGTCAGCACGCGGTCCACGCCCACGTCTTCGAGCACTTGCTCCTGCCCGCCGGGCCAGACGATCCGCACGTCCACCTTCGTCTCCTTGCCCAATCCGAAGGTCATCACCGGATCGCACTGGGCGAAGTAGCTGCGGGTAGGGGAATGGTGCTGCCGCTGGGTGTGCCCGCCGGCAGAGACTTCCACCAGCGTGCCGACCGGGTCTCGGCTGGCCCGCTTGCCGATCAGCTTCACGCGCAGGAAATGATTGCCCAATTGCTGGTCGTTCCGCAGCAGCCGCACCGGGCCGCCGTTGGAGGTGAAGACCACGTCCAAGTCGCCGTCACCGTCCAAGTCGCCCACGGCGGCAGCCCGGCCCACCTGCGGCCGGAACAGCTCCTCGCCGCCATGCTCCGCCGTGGTGGGCACGAAATCCACCGGGAAGTCCTCGGGCGTCAGCCCGTGGCAGTTCCAGAACAACTGCGCCGGCTGGGCGTAGGTCTGCCCGCCTTCGGCCTTGTCGATCTGGTTATCGACGTGGCCGTTGGCCAACAGCAGGTCCGGGCGGCCGTCCGAGTCGTAGTCCAGGTAACACGATGCCGAAGGTCAGCTTGTCTGCCGTCTCATCGCCGATGCCGCAGGCAATCGCGTCGTCGGTGAAGGCCAGCTTGTTCTCATCGATCGGCTGGTCGAGGCGGTCCTTGGTGACGAACAGGGCGGCCATTTCCAGCGCGAAATTGCCGACCGCGATGCCGGCCGTGCCGTTGCCGCGGAAATCGGCGATGTCGATGCCCATGCCCGAGCGGGCCACGCCGCTGGCGCCGACCCCCACGCCGATGATCTCGTTCATCTCGCGAAAGGTGCCGTTGCGCTGGTTGATGAAGGCGAAGTTGCGGGCGGTGTCGTTGGCCACGAGGGCATCCACCCAGGTGTCGCCGTTGAGGTCGGTGAAGACGATGCCCAGCCCTTTGCCCAGCGGCTGCCTGGTCTTCCGGGTTTCGGACGTGAATGCCGGAGGACTCCGGAGACGTCGGAGAACAAGTCCGTTCCCCTCATTGCGATAGAGATAGAACAGCGTGCCCTTGAAGGCCAACGGATTGAGGTTCCCGCGGATGCCCGACTCGCTGCGATAGGTGCCGCAGTATTGCAGCTCGCGCGACCATTCGATGTAGTTGCAGACCAGGAGGTCGAGCTTGCCGTCCTGGTCGTAATCGAACCAGCCGCAGGTGGTGGTGAAATCCTAGGGTCGCCGCCGACGCCGGCCTGGCGGGTGATGTCCACGAAACTTGCCGCCGTCGTTGCGATAGAGATGGTTGATCTCGTTCTGGTTGGCGCCCACGCTACAGACGAAGAGATCGGGGTCGCCGTCATTGTCGTAGTCGCCCGCGGCGGCGCTCATCATGTAGTAGCTGACGTCGAGGCCGACCTGCTGGGTGACGTTGGTGAAGCGCCAGTTGCCATCGTTGCGGTACAGGGCCGGCCTGGTCCGCTCGGCGGCCTTCTTCGACCAGGGCCAGTGGGTGCCGTTGGTGAAGAAGAGGTCCAGGTCGTCGTCACCGTCGTAATCCAGCATCACGCAGGCGGCGCCCATGAACTCGGGGAACAGCAGGTCCGTCACCGGCGCCATTCGTGTGGACGAAATCGACTCCGGAGGCCTCGCGTCATGTCCTTCCAGGGGACGCGGGGGATCGGCAGGCCGGCCAGGACCTTCTTCCTGGCCGCGGCCTGTCTCGGCGGCCGCCTGTTGCAGCTCGGTCCGCTGGTCGGGCAGGCGTGTCATCGCCCCGGCGAAACCAGAACACTGCGGCGGTGACCACGCCGGCCAGCACGACCAGGGCGGCCAGCGACCAGAGAAACGCCCGGCCGATGACTTCGTCGTCGCTGCGGGCGCGTCGGCGGGCAGCGCGTCAGCGGGCAGCGCGTCAGCGGGCAGCGCGTCAGCGGGCAGCGCGTCAGCGGGCAGCGCGTCAGCGGGCAGCGCGTCGGCGGCGGCTTCGCTGTCCACCGCCACAGCAGGCGCCTCGCTCCGCGAGGTGCTATCGTCGCGCGGAACGACATGACCACTTTCCGGTGAGGGCGCAGTGGGACCAGACATGCCAGAAGCGTCGTGAGTCAAAGCGTCCCCCTCGTCACCATTAAAAGACACCTTCCGCAGCCCTTGCAATACCCTTTTCCGCGACGTCGCCGCGATCGGCTCATTCACCCCCACCCCCGGCCGCAGGCCTTTCCGCGGCGTCTCCCACGGGTCTGGCCGCCGCCTTGACGTCCCCCTGGCCAGGTGCTTGCAGCACGTAAATGGCGATGGGATCGGCAGCGTGATTGCCGTAGCGGTAGCGGTTGCGGGCCGCGGTATCGACGATGCCCTGGCGGACCTCCTCGGGCCGATACTTCAACCACTCCAGGCGGTGCCGCTCGGCCTTTTCGGCGTCCTCCATCTTCTTGTTCTTGTAGATCAGGTGCAGGTTGTTGTGCGCCATGACGTTTTCGGCGTCCAGCTCGAGCGTGCGATGGAACATGGCGGCCGCTTCCTCGAGCTTGCCCGCCAGGAACAACGTGTGGCCCAGCTCATTGATGATCAGGTAGTCCTTGCTGAAGTCGAAGCCGCGCTGGCGAAGCTCGTCATAACGGTCCTCCAGCACGCTGCGGAAGCTCCTCTCCGCGTCCGCCAGCTCGCCGCGACGCTTATGGACCACGCCGCGGAGCCAGGCCCATCTCCAGGCGGGCTGCTCGGGATCGAGCGCCAGGCTGCGCTCGAGTGCCTTCTCGGCCAGCGGGAACTTGCCCTCGCGTTCATGGATCCGCGCCAGGTTGAACGGCCCGTCGGCGCGCTCCAGCCGCTCGACCTCCGCGAACGCCTCGGCGGCGGCCAGCAGCTCCATCTGGCGAAGCAGGCCGATGCCGTAGTCGTTCCACCGCTGCCACGGGGGGATCTTCGACTCTTGCTGCGGCGCGGCGGCGCCTCCTTCCACCGGCAGCACGATCCGGTCGCTGGCCACCGTCGTGATCGGCAAGTCATTCACGTAGTCCTTGCCGAAGACGTAGCGCAAATACGTGCTGTCGAACTTGCGGAAGCGGACGTGGGCTTCGATCTCGATCGGCTCGGTGGCCCAGGCCGGCACGTCGAGCCGATAGTGAATCGTCCCCGCGGCCCCCGGAGGAATCTGATGGTCGTACAGCGCCGCGAAGATGTCCTGGGCGTTGCGGCGGTCGATGCGGTAGCCATTGCGGTCCAGCACGAAGGCGTTCAACCGGTAGGCATAGGGGTCTACCACGCTGGGCACCAGCTCGTCAGCCGATTCGTAGGTGCGCAGCGTCGCGTCGCCAGGCGCGACTTTCACGCGGCCCTGCTCGTCGAACTGCACGATGGGCACCTCGCGGGCGTCCAGCGCTCCGCTATGCCCGATCACGCGGCCGCCGCTGCGGGCGATCGATCTCGATCCAGATCTCATTGGAGTCCGCCGTGCCCTGCGTAAACTCGTGGCCTAGCCGCAACGTGCGGACCACCGTCTCCAGCAAGTAGCTGCCACCGGGCTTCAGCTCGCGGCAAGTCCTTCCGCAGCGGGGCCACCAGCGGGGCCGTCACGACGTTCCCTTGCCGAAGGCCGAAGAGGTCGATGCGGACGGAGTCTTTGAGAAACTCCTGATGGGCCTTCACGGCGTCGGGGAAGCCCTTCCAATGGCCGATCGCCGTGTTGGCGCCGACGAACAGATGGTTGTGGATGCTAGGCTTCTCGGCCTCGGCAAACAGGTGGGCGCCGAAATCGTCCGACTCCTGGGCGGGCATGTGGCAGTCGGCGCATTTGGCCTTGGCCTTGTCCGGATAATAGAAGCTGCGGGCGCCGTGCCCCGACACGCCGCTGAGCATGAAACTGTCGAGGTGGTTCTGGCCGCGGATCCACCTGTCGTGGTTCAGCTCCTTCGGCAAGTGCACCTTGTGGCACACCGAGCAGAACTCGGCCGTCTTGTGGAACGGCTTGAGGAAGGTCTTCTTGTGCATGGCCGGCTTGGCCTTGATGAGCTGCCGGTTGATGTATTGCAGCACGGCATTTTCGCTGAAGGCGAAGGGATAGTGCTCCGGCTCCTCGATCGTGTAGGCGCCGTTCCCCCTCGTGCTGTCGATGTTGGTGATCGAGTGGCACACCGTGCAGGTAATGCCCGCATTGGCGGCCGGGTCGCTCTGGCAAGATCGTAGTCCGGCTGGTCGAAGTCGTCCCGATTGAAGGCCCCGCTGAAGAACGGCACCGGATCGTGGCAGGCGGCGCAGAAACGGCTGCCATTGATATTGCCGTCGCGAGCCAACATCACGCGTCGCGTTTCCAGCACGCTGGCCAGGTACGCCGGGTTATTGAACGAGCTGAACCGGTGGGCACTCTTCATGTGGCCTTCGAACGCGTCGGGATGGCACTGTTTGCAGTAGTGGTCCATCATCATCACGCGCTCGTGAATCAACTTGCCGTCGCGCGTGTGCGACCAGTCCCGGACGGAAATACTGCTCCCCCTCCTGGGGCCCGATCTTGTTCCACTCGCGCGGGTCCTGGGTGTGCATGCTGACCATCAGCACCACGAGCACCGCCACGGCCCCGCCGTATCCGGCGCCCAGCCGCCACTTGATCCGCGGGCCGGCCAGGCGGTGCAGGATGTACAGCCAAATGGCCGCCAGCGGCGCGAACACGTGCAGCCAATAGGCGGCATTGCGCACGATCGCCGACTTGATCTCGAACAGCCCTTCCACGCGCATCAGCAGAAAGCCCGTGCCCAAGAGCACCAGGCAAGTGGCGAACAGCGCGTAGCCCATCCGCACGGCCCGGCGGTTGGGCCGGCTGCTGGCCGAGCGGATGTGGATGATCCCGAAGGCCACCAGCGGCCCGGTGAGCAGCAACCCCATGACCAGATGGACCAAGCACCATCCACTGAAAGAAATAGTTCTGGTAGGTGAGGTTCTGGCCTCGCAGCGTGGCGATCCAGTCGAAGAACGTGATCGCGGCCAGGTACAGCGAGTTGGCGCCCAGCACGGCCACCAGGCCGAAGATCACCCACAGCAGCACCTTGAGCCGCGGCCCGACGGCCGGCACGTACACGAGGCGACGGGGCCTTGCTTCTGGCGTGGCGGCCGGCGGCGTCGGCTGCATGGGGTGTCGGGCGAAGGTTGCTCGGGAATGGCGGTGGTCATGCCAAGTAGTCGAGTCAGACCCAAAGACGAAGCAGGAAATGACAGATCGAGAAATGACGTCTGATCGATACGAGCTTCATCGATTCTAATTGTGGCCGGCCGCCGCGTCACGTGCTAGGCGCCGCCCTCTGCGGACCGAATCTTCGACCGGCCGCAGCGCAACAAAAACGGCCCTGGCACCGTTCCCCCGGCAACGCAGGACCTGCGAGACCGAAAGCGGGCCGAGGCCGATCATGACCGCCGGCAAGTGCGGGAGCCTTTCGCCGCGCACATCAGTTTGTTTAACGCAGTCGGCGGGCCGAGTCAACTTCCCTGCGGGCGGAAACTGCGGCATCGAGGCCACCAGCGTCGCCTTTCGCTCCGCGAAAGGCCGTTCTTTCGCGGAGCGAAAGACGACGTATCCTTACGGCTTCGGCGGTGCGAACTCGGCCGGGACTTTATCGCCGCGCTTCGCGGCGGCCTCGCGCGTGGTGACGATCAGACACTCTTCGCCCGCCGCGTCACCAAGCACGTAGATCGCCGCGTCGCCGTAGGCCGACGTGAGCAGCGTGCGGAGCACTTCGCTCGCCGGCATCTTCTCCGCGTCCAGCTCGGCCCGCCGAGGCTGGTCGTCCGCCGCCGGCAGGTCATCGGAGCGGACCAGCACCTCGATGTGCATATCGCGGCGAAACTGCTCCAGGACCTCGCCGATGGGCTGCTTTCCCTCCGTGTGAAAGGCCACCGGCTGCTTGAGCTGCTCGGCCAACGGCAGCCGCAGCTCGAGCGGCAAGCGATGCCCGCGCTTGGCTGCCCCGCGGCGCGTGGTGACCTCGATCTTCTCCGCGATCTTCTCATCGCTGCCGTCGCGTCGGATGACGTACACGAGTTTCCCTTGGGGATCGGCTTTTCGCAGCAGCTCGCGGAGCACTGTCTCGGCCGGCTGGTCGTGCTGGTCGATCGTCACCAGCTTGTTGATCGTCAGACCTTCGGCCTGCAAGTCGGCGCCGACGAAGCTGGCGGTGAGACCTGTCTGCTCCGCGACTTTGGCCACGCCCTCCTGCAACGATCCGGTGAACGCCAGCGAAATAGCGCTTCTTCAACCGCTCACGGGCCGGTGGCCTGGCCGCTTCGGCTTTGGCCTTCGTGGGATCCGGCGGCGGCAGTCGCTCGGCCACCACGCCGAAGGTGCGGCTGATGAGGGTGGTCGTGCCGGCCATCGTCGATTTGTCGGTCGTCCACAGATACAGGTCGTATTGCTGCGAGGCGGCCGCGAACTCGACTTCGAACCGCAGCCGGTGGCGCACCTCGGTCTCGGTGATCCGCCCGCGGAGGGGGAACGAGGCCTTCGTCTCCTCCGATGTGTAGCGGCCCGACACGTCCCCCTCGGCGCCGACGACGATCTCCCAGGTGCCGATCCAGCGGCCGTCGGCGTTCACCCGCCAGGTGCCGGCGAAATCGCGCGGCCGCACGTCGGCGTGGTCTTGCGGGTCGTATTTGTCGGGCGCGCGTGGCAGGCAGCACCGAGCCATCGACGGGGTGCAGCCTGGCCATGTCGATGGCCTCTATCAGCCGCTGTGGCGTGAAGCGGACGTCGGCCCCGCTGCCCGCCGGCACGATCTGCCCGATGTCGAAATCGAACTCATAGCCGGGAAAGAGCATCACGTTGCGGCCGTGGGCCAGCGTGGCATCGCCGCGATCGCGGTCGTAGGTGACGTACCGCTCCAACACGACGATGGGCACGAGACCGTCCTTGCCCTTGGCGTCTTTGCGCTTGCGGAATCCCCAGCTCACCAGCGCCTTGGCCCAGTTGCCGTCGGTGGTGCGGACGACCAGGCAGGCATGCTCGATTCGCGGGCCGAGCGTCTTGAGCTTCGAGGCCTGGCCGGAGGAAAGCGTTGGCACGGCGGCGTTCTTCTGTGCCGCCTCCCGGAGGAGCTTGGAAGTATGGCGATCGAACTCGTCCAGAGCCCAAGCGCCGGAGGCGGCGAGCAAGAACCAGGTGACCACGAGAGTGCGGGCAACGGGAGAGTGCATGGTGGGTACCCAGGCTGAATCGTGAGACATCACATCGCTCCGCGTTGCCTTGCTTGGCGGTGGCATCAGGACGCTGAGGCCACTTTACTGTGCCGTCGGCCTCGGCCGCAACTCGCTTCGATTCTGGATAGAAGCCCGGCTTCTTTGGAGAAGCCGGGCTTCTGACCTTCGCCGTCGGCATTCCGCAGCTCGCTTCCCTCGTTTGTCCTTGGGCGAGCGGTCCTTGCGATAATCGTCCGGGGGTGGCTATAATCCTCGCTGGGCTCGGGTTCATCGTCGGAGGCGAGCCCTCCCGCCAACATCCATCGGCCGTTCTTGGGGCGCGGCCGTGGCCTGCCGCTAGTTCACGAGGCGTACTATCACTTCCTGGCACGGGAATGCCGGTGGTCTTGCAGCTTCGTCGGATAAGGACGCACGCTATGAAGTCGTTCACGAAGTCGCCATTCGTCGGGTCGCTGCTCCGCTGCTTTGCGGCTGCCTTCCTGGCAATTGCCGTCGGCCCGCTCGATACCGCCAGGGCTCAGGAGGCGAAGAAACCCGCTGCCGATGCACCAGCCAAAAAGCTCAGCTTCCATCGCGACATCCGCCCCATCCTTGCGCGTCCACTGCCAGGGCTGCCACCAGCCCGCCAAGCCGATGGGCAAGCTCGTGCTGACCAGCTACGCCGAGCTGAAGAAGGGGGGCGAGAGCAATGAGCCGGGCTTCGTGCCGGGCAAGCCGGAGGAAAGCCCGCTGTGGCTTCAGGTCGTCGCCCAAAAGGGCCAGCGGCCGGCGATGCCGAAGGACCGCCCGCCGCTGGAAGAAGCCGACGTAGCCAAGATTCGCCAGTGGATCATCGAGGGGGCGGTCGACGACACGCCGCCCGCCGAGCGGGTGACCATCGACATGGAGCACCCGCCGGCCTACGTGCTGCCGCCGGTGATCACGTCGGTCGATTTCTCGCCCGACGGCTCGCTGCTCGCCGTGTCGGGCTATCACGAAGTGCTGCTGCACAAGGCCGATGGCTCGGGCATCGCCGCCCGGCTGGTCGGCCTTTCCGAGCGGATCGAATCGGCCGCGTTCTCGCCCGACGGCAAACTGCTGGCCGTCGACCGGCGGCTCGCCCGGCCGCTTCGGCGAGGTGCAAATCTGGGACGTGGCCGACACGCAAGCTCAAGCTCTCCGCAAACGTCGGCTTCGACACGATCTACGGCGCGAGCTGGTCGCCCAACGGCAAGATGGTCGCCTTCGGCTGCCCGGACAACACGGTGCGGGCCATCGATCCGGAGACCGGCAAGCAGGTCTTGCAGCAAGGCGCCCACAACGACTGGGTGCTGGACACGACGTTTTCGGTCGACGGCGCGCATCTGATCTCGGTGAGCCGCGACATGTCGATGAAGCTGACCGAAGTCGCCACGCAGCGTTTCGAGGACAATATCACCAGCATCACGCCCGGCGCGCTCAAGGGGGGCTTGATGGCCGTGGACGTGCGGCCCAAGACGGCCCCCGACATGATCGACCAGATCGCCGTGGGCGGCTCCGACGGCGCTCCGGCCCTGTTCCGAGTGCACCGCGACAAGGTCCGCATGATCGGCGACGACTTCAACCGCCTGCGAACGTTCGAGAAGCTGCCCGGCCGCGTGTTCGCGGTGAAGTTCAGCCGCGACGGCAAGCTGCTGGCCGCCGGCAGCAGCTACGACGACCCGCAGACCGGCGCTCGGCTCGGCGAAGTGCGCGTGTATCGCGTGGACGACGGGCAGCGAGTGGCCACGCTGGCAGACCAGAAGACGCCCGTCTACAGCGCCACGTTCTCGCCCGACGGCAAACAGGTGGCCACCGGCGGCTTCGACGGCACGGTGCGGCTGTTCGAGACGACAACCGGCAAATTGGTCGAAGAGCTTCCTGCCGTGCCGCTCGCTGCCAAGTAGGGTGGGCAATGTCGCCAACTGTGAAGTATTTCGGCACATTTGGTGGCGCTGCCCACCCTACATTACGGACGACCGATATGACTCGCTTCTGTCTCATCGCCGCACTGACCATTCCTGGGCTACGCGGTCGCCGCCGAAACAACGGCCAAGGAAGCTCTGCCGCAGGGCGCCCAGGTCATCGGCCTCGAAGTGCGTCCCACCGCCATCGACCTGAAGCACCGCTTCGATTACGCCCAACTGCTCGTGACCGGCAAGCTGGCCGGCGGCGAGGCGATCGACGTCACGCGGATGGTCATCCGTGCAAGGCGCCGACAAAGTGGCCGCCGTCTCGCCGCGCGGCATCGTCTCGCCCATCGCAGACGGCGCGGGCAACGTCACGATCTGCATTCGCCGGCAAGTCGCTCGCCGTGCCCGTGAAGGTCTCCGGCCAGACGGCGAAGCGCGAGATCAGCTTTGTCGAAGACGCGATGCCGGTGATCTCGAAGCTGGGCTGCAACGCGGGCACCTGCCACGGCTCGGCCAGCGGCAAGAACGGCTTCAAGCTCTCGCTCCGCGGCTACGATTCGCTGTTCGACCACCGGGCACTGATCGACGACCATGCCGGCCGTCGCTTCAACCGGGCGGCTCCGGACCAGAGCCTGATGCTGCTCAAGCCCGCCGGCGTGCGTGCCGCACGTGGGCGGCGTGCTGATGCAGCCGGGCGAGCGGTACTACGAGATCATCCGCCAGTGGATCGCCGAAGGCTCGAAGCTCGACCTGGCCACGCCGCGCGTCAAGAGCATCGAGGTCGTGCCGCAGAACGTCGATCATTCCGCTGCCCGGCATGAAGCAGCAGGTGGCCGTCATCGCCACCTATACCGACGGCAAAGTCCGCGACGTGACCGCCGAATCGTTCGTGGAAAGCAGCATGATCGACGTGCTGGAGGCCGATCGCACGGGCGTGGCCACGGCCCTTCGCCGCGGCGAGGCCGCCCTGTTGGCTCGCTATCAAGGGGCCTACGCCGCCGCCACGGTCATCGTGCATGGGCGACCGCAGCGGCTACCAGTGGCAGGACGTGCCCGAGAACAACTTCATCGACACGCTGACCTACAAGAAGCTACGGCACGTCAAGGTGCTGCCCAGCCCGCTGTGCACCGACGAGGACTTCGTCCGCCGCATCTATCTGGATATCACCGGCATGTTGCCCTCGGCCGAAGACGTGCGGGCGTTCCTGGCCGACAACCGCGACCAGCGGACCAAGCGCGAGGCGCTGATCGACCGGCTCGTCGGCAACCCGGAGTACGTCGAGCAGTGGACCAACAAATGGTGCCGACCTGTTGCAGGTGAACCGCAAGTTCCTCGGCGAACACGGGGCGGCCGCACTGCGGAACTGGGTCCGCCAGGCCGTGGCCGAGAACCGGCCCTATAACCAGTTCGCTTACCAGGTGCTCACGGCCAGCGGCAGCACGCTGGCCAATCCGCCGGCCGCGTATTACAAGGTGCTCCGCGCACCGGACGTGACGGCCGAGAACACCACGCAGCTTTTCCTGGGCATCCGCTTCAACTGCAACAAGTGCCACGACCATCCGTTCGAGCGCTGGACGCAGGACCAGTACTACGAGTTTGCCGCCTTCTTCGCCCAGGTCGGCCTCAAGGACGATCCGCAGTACAAGGCGCAGCGGTTCGGCGGCACCGACGTGGAAGGCCCCAAGGCGCTGGTCGAGATCGTCTTCGACCGCGGGGCGGGGGAGATGACCCACCTGCGGACCGGCACGGCCGCGCCGCCGAAGTTCCCCTTCGAGCATGCCGGCACGACGACGGCTAACGGTGCGCCGCAGAACGTCAGCCGACGTGAGCAGCTTGCCCGCTGGACCACGTCGAAGGACAACCCGCTGTTTGCCAAGAGCTTCGTCAACCGGCTGTGGAGTTATCTGCTGGGGCGAGGGCTGATCGACCCCGTGGACGACATTCGCGCCGGCAACCCGCCGAGCAACCCCGAGCTGCTGGATCGGCTCACGAAGGAGTTCATCGACAGCGGCTTCAATGCCCAGCACATGCTGAAGCTGATCGCCAAGAGCCGCGTCTATCAGCATTCGATCGAGACGAACAAATGGAACGAAGATGACGCGATCAATCCTTCGCACGCCACACCGCGGCGGATGACGGCCGAAGTGCTGTACGACGCCATCCATACGGCCACCGGGTCGCAGACCAGGCTGCCCGGCGTGCCGGCCGGCTTCCGCGCCGCCCAGTTGCCCGACGCCGCTGCGGCACTGCCCGACGGCTTCTTCAACCTCTGGGGCAAGGCCGCGCGAGAAAGCTCCTGCGAATGCGAGCGGCAGAGCAACGTGGCCCTGCGGCCCGTGCTGAACCTGATCAACGGGGCCACCGTCAACGACGCCATCAAAGACCCCGGCAACCACCTGGCCAAGCTCGAAGCGGCCGTCAAAGATGACGCCAAGCTGGTCGAGGAGGTCTTCCTGAGCTTCTACGCCCGGCGGCCGTCAGTGAAAGAGGTCGAGGCCAGCGTCGAGGCCATTCGCACGGCCTATCAGGAAGAGCTGGCCACGAAACAATCCGAGCTGGCTGAATACGAGAAGCAGCGGCTCGGGCCGGGCTTCACTGCCTGGCTGCAAACGGGCGGCAAGGGGATCAGTTGGACCGTGCTCGAGGCCGCCGAGGCGAAGGCCGCCAGCGGCGCCACGCTCACCAAGCAGCCCGATGGCTCGCTGCTGGCCGGCGGCACGAACCCGCCGGGGGACACGTACACCGTAACCGTAAAGACCACGGTGCAGGGCATCACCGGCTTCCGCCTGGAAGTGATGCCGCACGATAGCCTGGCGGCCAAGGGGCCGGGCCGTGCGCCCAACGGCAACTTCGTGCTCAACAAGTTCGATCTCAAGGCCGCCGAGAAGGGCAAGGACGCGGCCGCCGTCAACTTCGTCACGGCCACCAATTCGTTCGCCCAGGACGGATTCACGGCCTACCAGACCGTGGCCGGCGGCAATCCGCAGCGCGGCTGGGCCGTAGCAAGCCGCTTTGGCGAAACGCACGAGGCCGTCTACGAAGTGCGCGGCTCGGTGGGCGGCGGCGACACGACGATCACCTTCACGATGCCGCAGAACTTCGGCGGCCAGCACACCATCGGCCGCTTCCGCATCTCGGCCACCACTTCGCCGCAGCCGCGGGCCGGAGCGCCGCAGTTGCCGGCGAATGTTGCCGCGCTGCTGGCGATTGCGGCCGACAAGCGCACCGCGGTCCAGAACGACGAGCTGAAGAACTACTACCTGGCCCAGGATGCCGAGTATCAGCGGCTCAAGAACACGGTGAACGAGTACGTCGCCCTGGCCCCCAACGCCCGGCTGGTCGGCGTGCAAGACCTGGCCTGGGCGATGATCAATAGCCCGGCGTTTCTGTTCAATCGGTAGCAACGTGGTGCACGCGGCTCGCGTGCACTCAATTCGCCACGCACGCGAGCCGCGTGCGCCACGAGGTGACGCCATGCGCTTCGGCCTGGTGACTTACAACTGGGGCAAAGACTGGGACCTGCCCACGCTGCTGAAGAACTGCGAGGCCGCCCGCTGCGACGGCGTCGAGCTGCGCTCCACGCATAAGCACGGTGTCGAGCCGAAACTGAACGAAAAAGAGCGTCTCGAAGTCGCCCGGCGATTCGGCGACAGTCCGGTCGAGCTGGTCGGCCTAGGCTCGGCCTGCGAGTACCATTCGCCCGATCCGGCCGTGCTCAAGAAGCAGATCGACGAGACCAAGGCCTTCATCGTGCTGGCTCACGATCTGGGCGGCGGAGGCGTGAAGGTGCGCCCCAACGACCTGCCCAAGGACGTGCCGGCGGAAAAGACGATCGCCCAGATCGGCAAGGCACTCAACGAAGTGGCCGAGTTCGCCACCGGCTACGGCGTGGAAATCCGCGTCGAGGTCCACGGCCGGGGCACGGCCGACATCCCCACCTTCAAGCAGATCATGGACGCGGCCGACAACAAGAACGTCCGCGTCTGTTGGAACTCGAACGCCGCCGACCTGGAAGGCAAGGGCCTGGAGCACAACTTCGACCTCTTGAAAGACCGTTTCGGCCAGACGGTCCACATCCACGACCTGCGCGGCAAGGCCTATCCCTGGGACAAGCTCTTCGCGCTCTTGAAGAAAGCCAAATACGAGGGCTGGACGCTGGTCGAAGAAGGCGCCGTGCCGGCCGACATCGTGGCGGCGCTCAAGGAGAACCGCAGAATCTGGGAAATGCTGACGGCCCAAAAGTAGCAGGCACACTCCGTGTGCCGTCCCCTCGGAGCGTGAAGTGTGCAGCGAACCGTGGGCGAGTCAAAGACGCACGCTAGAGGCGCCTCAGGTTTGGAACGCTAATAAGCGCTAATAGTCGCTAATCCACGCGAATGGCCAGCGCGAAGGTAGACTCACACCTAACGATGATTAGCGCTTAATCGGCGATTATTAGCGTTCCGTCGTTGCGAGTTACCGTAGGTCGCGGAGTAGGTTTCGGCCTCGACAGTTTGATTCTGTTACCCGGCGCGAAGATTCTTTGGACCCCCGCCGGCTCGCCCGGCGGGTGAACAAGATTGGAGGCTAGTCAACAAGCGCACGAAACTCTCCTGGACCCCTCGCCGGCTTGCCCGGCAGGTGAATGAGTTTTTTTCGGCTGGTAGTGTCCGTGGATCGAACAGCCAAACGAACCTGCTTCACCTGCCGGACAAGCCGGCAAGGGGTCGCGATCAGTAGACGCTGTCGCTAGCTTCCAATCTTGGCTTCCTGCCGGACGAGCCGGCAGGAGACCTTGGTTGCGGCTACGACGCGCGGGCGATCTGCCATCCCTTCCTTTGGCAGGCGCTGGAGAGCGAATATGTCTCGCACATCGTTTGCGGCCGTGCTCTTGTTGACGTTCGGTGCGTTGTTCTGGGCCTCGCCGGCCTGGTGCGCCGACGAAAGGCCGAAGCCCAGGCTCCCTATCCTCCTCGATACCGACATTGGCGGAGACATCGATGACGCCCTGGCGCTGGGGCTGGTGCTGACGAGCCCGGAGCTGGAGCTGCGCGGCGTGACCACCGTCCATGGCGACGCCTACACGCGGGCGCTGATCGTTTGCCGGCTGCTCGATGTGCTGGAGCGCGGCAAGATTCCCGTGGCCGCCGGCGCCCCGCCGCGTAGCGTGCCCGACTTCTCCGGGCAGATGCAGTACGGCCTGCGCCCGGCCCACAAGCGGCCCGTCAAGGAATCGGCGGTGGAGTTCCTGGCCGCGCAGCTCAAGGCCGCGCCGGGCGAGCTGACGATCGTCTGCATCGGCCCGCTGACGAACATCGCCGCCCTGCTGGAGAAGCACCCGGAGGCCGCTAAGCAGATCAAGCGGCTCGTCATCATGGGTGGGTCGATCCGCGTCGGCTACAACGGCCGGCCGCCTGCCGAGTCGGAGTGGAACATCAAGAGCGACGTGAAGGCGGCACAGAGAATCTTTGCCTCCGGCGTGCCAATCACGCTCGTGCCGCTGGACGCGACCGCGACGCTGACGGTCGATGAGGAAGCTCGAAAGAAGATCTTCTCGTCTCGCACCGCGCTGGGCCATCATCTCCACGCGCTTTACCAGCTCTGGGATAAGGAAACGCCCATCCTTTTTGACCCGGCGGCCGTGGTCGCCTGCTTCGACGAGTCGCTGCTGAAGTTCGAAAGCCTGCGAATTACCGTAGACGACGCCGGAACGACGAGCACCATCGAGGGCCGTCCCAACGCGCAGGTCGCCACGCGTGCAGAGCGAGGGGCACTGCAAAAAGCCTTCTTGGATCGGATCGTTCGACCCGTGTTGTTCGCCGCCGGCCTGCCCAAGGCGCTCGTGCTGCGTATCGAAGCCCAGGGGCAATATGTCTTCCAGGGCAACCGGCTCGAGACCGATCAGTTTTCACGGCTGCTGAAGGATACTTCGTCCACCGAGGCGCGGCCGGACTCCTTGCTGATCAAGGCCCACCCTGATTGCGCGTATCAGCACGTCATTCGGGCCATGGACGCGGCGACGGCCGCCAAGATCACGGACGTCAAGATTCAGGTAGACACCCCGCAGGCCAGCCCAATCGGCAAGATGGTATCACGAGGCGGATTTCCTCGTCGTGTGCACGTCGCCGAGAACTACGAGACCGACATCGAGCGCCGCTGGTGGCTCGCCGGAAAACTGGAGACGAAGAACGTGCCGCCGGGCAGCACGCCGCGCCTGCCGCGCAGTTCTCACCAACGACTTCGATGATCTCCAGGGGGAGAAGTACGCCATCTACAAAGCGGTGATCTTCAACCCCGTGCCCGGCCCGCCGATGGGCCCGCGCACACGGCTGGCCTTTCGCTATCACCTGAGCGGGACCGACGCGCTGCGCGTGCAGATTTACACGCTCACGAAGGGCTATCACCGGCGTTTGACGGTCAAAGGCCTGGAGCAAGGGCGCTGGGCGGAAGCGACCGTCGATCTGACGAAGGCCCGGCGGGCCGACGGCACGGGCGGGCCGCTGTCGGAGGACGAGCGGATCGACGACATCCAGTTCTATGCCGCCCCGGCGGCCGAGTTGTTGATCGACGATATCGTGCTCTATGATGCGGCCGACGATGCCGGCGCCACGGAAAGTGAAAAGAAGCCGTTCCCCAAGCAAATCGTCTTCACGGGATGGTTCGATACCGGCAAGCAAGGGGCCGAGTGGCCGGGCGATTTCGAGATTGTGCCGCACAAGCCGCCGCTGACGTGGAAGGCGGCCAAGGCCGTGGCCGCGCCCGACGGCAAATCGCATTGGCTTCGCGTCGATCTCCGCGGACCCAGGCCGCTGCCGGCCGAGGCGCGGCTGCGCTTCCGCTACTTCGTCCGCGGGGCCAAGAGCATCGGCATCGAGCTGGGCGCGAAAGGCGTCGAGCGCCGCGGGACGACCACGCTGACAGAAGCGAAGGAAGGCGCCTGGGCCGAGGCCGACATTGATCTAGGGCCGGCCGTTCGCTCGCTGCTCGCTGGCCGTAAGGACGAGCGCGACGAAGCAATGGCCACCATGGCTCGTGTAATCGTCTTTTGGACCGCCGCCGCCGAGCTGCTCGTGGACGACGTGCTGCTGTACGAGCCGGGGAGCGATAAGCGCGTCGAAGGCACACCGGGCGTCAAGTAGTCCGCTGGGCGAACCGCCTCGCAACGGCACGTCGTGCGATCGGGCGCCAGTCGTAGTTCGTGAGAACTCCGGCCGCCTGAGCGCCGCGGGAGTCGGGTCTCTGCGAATTGCGATCATCTTTGTCTATGGATGCCCCCAGGTTGTGGACACCGGCGGGGGAACGTGGGTTCGGCGAGTGGCGCTGGCGACGCGCCACGGAAGGCCGAATGGAGCACGCCCCGCCCTGTCTCGTGGGCAGCAGTGCTCATTCTCCGCATGGTGAAGATGCGCCTCTGTGACGACTCCGCGCGTCTGCGCGACAGCCTCGCGGCGTGCTCTAAGGAATCATGCGCAAGCGGCCGTCAGAGGCCAAACGGGAAGGGCGGAGGCAGTGACCGGCTGCTACCTATTTGGACGCTGCAATCGGGATGGGCACGACGGAATCGATCCGCTCCGGCTCGGGTAACTTTGGTACCCTTGAGCAGGAGCCATTGGACACCGCTCAGTCCGTCGAGGTGCGCCAAACCAGCGTCGGTCACCTGCGTGTTGGTGAGGACAAGCCGCCGGAGCTTGCTCAACCCTTTGAGGTGGACGAGGCCGGCGTCGCTTACATGTGTGTCCTCCAATTCAAGGTCCTGAAGGTGGCTCAGCACGCCGAGGTGTAGCAACGCGGCGTCGCTCACACGGGTCAGACTGAGATCCAACGACTGGAGCCGGATGAATGCTTTCAGATGGGCCACTCCGTCGTCGCCCACGTGCGTGCTTTCGAGTGAGAGAGCTTCTAGATTGCTCAGTCGCGAGAGGTGCACGAACCCAGATCCGTTGACACGCGTATAGCTGACACTGAGCGATTCCAAACGAGTTAGGCCTTCGAGATTCTCCAGAGCCGCATCTGTCAAAGGACATCCGCCGACGTTGAGCAATCGAAGACTGGTCAATCCTTTGACGTGGATGAGGTCGCGGTTAGCATCTCCACGATGGCCTCCGAAGTTCACAAAACTTGCTTCGGAGAAATATGCGTCGCCCAAAAGTTGACGTAGCTCGATGTGCGATTCATTTGGCTCTGCATCGACATTTACGCGCTTGCTCTTCAGCGCCTCGATCGCCCGGCGTTGGCTCCGGTAGACATCCACATCGGGGATCTTGGCACGCAGGGCCGCCAGACCCTCTTCGGTGACATTGGTGCCGTCCAGCACCAGGCTTCGTAGCGTGGCCATTCGGTGCAGTTGTGCAAGGTGCTCGTCGGTGAACGCAGGTCCGCCAACTGCCAGCGTCTCCATCGCCGGCAGGTCGGCAACAAGCCCGAGATATGACGCTGGGTCATCGCAGCCTCCCACATCGACCATGGTGAGATTCTGCAAGTCGCTCCCCAGTAGCCCGCGAAGCCAGGGATTAGCCGCCGCGGAGACGTACCGTCCACCAAGCCGCTCGATCTCTTTCATCGTGCGTCGCTGTTGGCGATACGGCTCGACGTAGATGCGCCACGCACCAGCGGAGACAGCCGCCAGCGTGACGAGCAGCAAGAGCGTCCGAAGCCGGAACTGATACCACCGCCTGCGTCGGGGCAGTGCGTCCGCCTTGCTTGTCCCCGCGAACGAATCTGACTGCGCCTGTTGTGGGTCGGTTGGCACCACTTGACAATCCTCTTCTCGGCCGTGTTGGTCAGCGAGTGAGCGCCAGGCCATTCCTCCGTCCCTTGCTTGTGGCATCCTATCAGCTGATGACTAGCGGGCTTCGCCATCCCCGCGGAGATCGTCAGCGTTTGGCCGCCTCCATCAGCATCTGCCCGAATTCCCGCGCGCTCCACAGCGAGCGGCCGACTTTCCAGGCCTTGTCCGCGATCGTGGGGTCGATGTCGGCGAAGATGAAGTCCTCCTGGTGCCGGCGGCTGCGGACCACGATCTCGCCGTGCGGATCGACGATGTAGCTGTCGCCGTAGCCGACGCCGTCGTTGCGGGTGATGCATTCCTCCTTGCCCAGCGAGACGTTGTTGCCGCGGACGAAGTAGACGGAGTTCTCCACGGCCCGGGCCGTGTGGTCGGCGCGCACTTTCATGAAGTGGCCGATGAGCCCTTGGCCGCCGATGTAGTTGAAGTGCGGCGAGAAGATGATCTTGGCCCCTTTGAGGGCCAGGATGCGGGTCGGCTCGATGTAGCCGCCGTCGGAGCAGATCACGACGCCGAACTTCACGCCCGTTGTGCTCGAAGACGGGAAACTCGCGGCCCTGCTTGTGGAACGCCATGTAGGCGCGTGCACTTGCTGTAGGTGCCCAGCAGGTGCCCCTTGTGGGCCACCAGCACCGTGTTGTAGAGGTCCGGTGCCGCGCAGCTCGTTGAAGCCGACGATCACGACCGAGGGGAATTTGCCGGTGGCATCGAGCACCTGCATCATCTTGGCCGAATCGAGCGTGAAGGCATCGCGCCGGGCCAGCTCCGCCGTATCCGGGTAGCCGGTCAGAAAACACTCCGGGAAGCAGACGATCTCCACCCGCTCCCGGTCGGCCAGCTTCGAGTCCGGCCACCACCTTGGCCAGGTTGCCCTCGAAGTCGCCGAGCTGGGAATCGAATTGGCAGTGACCGATGCGCATGGGAGTGCTCCTTTGAGCGAGATTCTGGCCGCGGGCGAGGCGGATTTCAAGCGATGTTCCTCGTGCTTGGCTTGGCCGATATGATCGTACTTGCGGTTGTGCGTCCGGATCACGAGCACGAGCACGAGCACGAGCACGAGCACGAGCACGAGCACGAGCACGAGCACGAACAGGAAGTGGATTGGCCCCGCGGCGGGCAGTCGCTCTACTTTCGCGATCCCTCAGGTAATTCGGTGGAACTGGTCACGCCCGGCTGCTGGGACTGCCGTCGGGATGGTGATGGTCGTAACCCGGTGGCCATGGGGGTGTCCTTTCAACTCGTGAGCCGCATGCAGACCTTCCACGTCAACGGTTTGATCGAGGCGCAGCAGCAAATGGGTCAGCGCTGGCTGGAGTTCCTGAGGGTCCCGTGCCTCAGCGTGGGGCTGTACCATCTCAAGGCAGGCCAGTCCGATCCGCAGCAGCCGCATGCCGAAGACGAGGTGTACTACGTCCTCAGCGGCAAGGCGGCTTTTCAAGCCGGCGAGCAGCGAACGGACGTGGAAGCGGGCACGCTGATCTTCGTGGAGCGCTCGGCCGAGCATCGCTTCTGCGACATCGCCGAAGACCTGACTGTGCTGGTGTTCTTTGCTCCGCCCGAAGGCTCGCTGGCTTCGGCATAGCCTGCTTCACAGCTCCTCCTCTAGGGAGGCGGGCAGCACCGATCCGCGCCTTCTTCTAGTTTTCTCGAAAATGATGATTGACGCGGCGCACGATTCTCCATATCTTCTATGGAACTCGAATATCGCTCGGCTCGTCGAACGGTCAGCACCTTGCCGCGAGCATCGCTATGGCACGGCCCAAATCAGAACATCCGACGGAATTGGAGCTGCAGATCCTCAAGGTCCTGTGGAGGCGCTCGCCGCTGATGGTGCGCAGACGTCCGCGAGGCACTGGCGTCGGCGGGCCGCGATATCGCGCACACGTCGGTCATTACCACGCTCAACACGATGGTGGCTAAGCGCTATTTGCAGCGGAAGAAGGAGGGCAAGGCCTTCTGGTTTGCTCCCCGCGTGGGCCGTGAGGAAGTCACCCAGCGGATGCTGAGCGACGTGGTGGACCGCGTGTTCGACGGCTCGGCGGCCGCCGTGATGCTGAGCCTGTTCGATCGTGCGGACCTCGATGCCCAGGAGCTTCGAGAGCTGCGGCGCGTGATCGACCGGAAGATGAAAGACACGTGAATGACGACCGGCGGTGGCACTACGCTACCGCCGGCTAATGGCTGGCAAGCCTCCGGCTTGCGATTCGGCAAAGCTCCGGCTTGCACACGTTCCTTACAGGATTTGACACCAACAGCCCTGGCGTTTTGGGAGAGGCTACGATGCTCGCGCTCGCGTTTCTCGATAGCGATTTCTCCGTGCGGCTGACCCTGGCGCTCCTGCACTTTCTCTGGCAGGGCCTGGCGGTTGCGCTGCTTGGCGTGGGTCGCGAGCGCCTGCCTCAAGCGGGCTGCCTCGCACGTGCGATATGTGACAAATCTCGCGGCACTGGGGCTCATTGCGGTGTGTTTGCCCGTCACGTTCCTCGCTCTCGGCACCCCGCCCGTCGAGCGAAGCGTGGAAGTCGCTGTGGCTGTTGATTCAATCGACCGCGACGCCGTCGTTGGCCAGGAGGCGTTGCCCGGCCGCACGATCGGTCCTCGTCCCACGTCAGCCGCCGAGGCAGTGGCCGTGCTGCCGGAGGCAGGCGATCGCGAGCTTGCCCACGGTGAACTCCCGCCGGTCGAGCAGGCCAGCGTGCCCGCCGCGGCGCAAGGTCAGCTGCTGGCGACGTGGGTTGAAGCCGCGGCGCCTATGCGACCGCAGCCTATTTCCTGGGGGTGCTCGCCATGCTGATCCGCCTGGCGACGGCCCTGTGGGGCGGCCAGCGGCTGCGGTCCGCTTCGCAGATCGTGACCGAAGAGACGTTGCGGGGGATGATCCAGCGGGTCGCCGCGCCGCGTCGGCCTGAAAACGACGCCGGCCGTCGCGTGGTGCCAGCGCGTGTCGGTGCCCGTGGTCGTGGGCATCGCCAAGCCGCTCGTGCTGCTGCCCGCTTCGCTGGCCAGCGGGCTGGTGCCCGATCAGATCGAGTCGCTGCTGACGCACGAGCTGGCCCACATCCGCCGGCATGACCTGTGGGTGAACCTGGTGCAGCGGCTGATCGAGGCGGCGTTCTTCTTCCATCCAGCCGTTTGGTACATCAGCGGCCGCGTGAGCATGGAGCGGGAGAACTGCTGCGACGATTTCGTCCTCTCCACTGGCTGGCCGCGCGTGCAATATGCCGACGCGCTGGTGCGGATGGCCGAGCTGTGTCTGGCCCTGCGGCGGCACGCGAGAAGCGCCATCGGCAATGCTGCCTCAGCCGACGCTGCTGGCGGCGTCAGGTGAAAGCCCGTCGCAGTTCAAGCGCCGCGTGCTCCGGCTTTTGGGCCATGAACCGACGCCATCGCTGGTCTTGAACCGCACCGGCGTGATTGGGTTGGCCGTCGTGGCCGCGGCGCTCAGTGGCTGCTCCGCTGCTGGTGGGGGCCTTCGCTCGCGCCGCGCCGACGGAGGGAAACGGCGAAGCGGATGAGGCAGCCTTCGCGGCCCCCGCGCCGCCGAAGGACGCCTGGCCGCAGTGGGGCGGCTCTTCGCTGCGAAATCACGCCTCTGCGGTGACCGGCCTGCCGGTGACTTGGGACGTCGAGAAGAAGCTGAACATGAAGTGGGTCGCTCAGCTCGGCACGGCCACCTACAGCTCGCCCATTGTGGCGAGCGACAAAGTGCTGATCGGCACGAACAACGCCGCCGGCCGTGTGGCCCGGTTCCCCAAGACGGTCGATATGTCTTGCCTGCAATGTTTCGACAAAGCGACGGGGCGGTTCCTGTGGCAGTATTCCAGCGCGAAGCTCCCGGGCGGCCGCGTCAATGATTGGCCGCAGATTGGGCTATGCGGCTCGCCCTGTGTCGAAGGGGACCGCGTATGGCTGATGACCAACCGCTGCGAGGTCGTCTGCCTCGATCTGCGAGGCTTTCGCGACGGCGAGAACGACGGGCCGCTCGACGGCGAAGATTCCAAGGCCGACGACGAGGCGGACCTCGTTTGGCGAACCGACCTGATCAAGGAACTGGGCGTACATCCCTTCTGCCAGGCGGCCAGCTCCGTGACCCTGGCAGGCGAGCTGGTGCTGGTCAACACCTCCAACGGCACGGACGAATCGTACAACAAGATCCCCGCGCCACGGGCACCGTCGTTCGTGGCGCTGGACCGCCGCAGCGGGCGCGTCGTCTGGTCAGATGCTTCGCCCGGCGAGAATATTCTGCCGACGTGCCCGTCGTCGTCGCCGGCGGTCGCCGAATTGGGCGGCACGTGGCAAGCAATCTTCGCCGCGGGCGACGGCTGGCTCTACAGCTTCGACCTGGCCGACATGCGCCAAGGCAAGACAACGCTGCTCTGGAAGTTCGATTGCAATCCCAAGACCTCGCGCTGGCAGCTCGGCCGCCAGGGAGACCGTAACACGCTCATTGCTTCGCCAGTAATTTACGACGACCGCGTCTATATCGCGGTCGGCCGCAGCCCTGAGGAAGGGGAGGGAGCCGGCCGGGTCTGGTGCATTGACCCAACCAAGCGCGGCGACATCAGCCCCGAGTTGGTGTTCAACCGTGCCGATCCCACCAAGCCGATCGCCCACAAGCGCCTGGCAAGCCTGCGACGCCGCGGCCGGCGACTTCACGCGGGCCAACGCCAACTCGGGCGCCGTGTGGCAGTATGAGTCGTTCGACTCAAATCGCGACGGCCGGCATGAGTTTGGCGAGACGATGCACCGCGCCGTGGGCAGCGTCGCCCTGGCCGACGGGCTGGCGCTGGTCGCCGACCTGGCCGGCATCCTGCACTGCCTCGACGCCCGCACCGGCCGAGCGCATTGGTCGCACGACCTGGCCTCCGCAGTCTGGAGCACGCCGCTGCTGGCCGACGGCCGAGTCTACATCGCCGACGAGGACGGCGACGTGACGGTCTTCCGACTGGCGGCGAAGAAGGAGCAGTTGGCCGAATTCAACGTGAACGGCCCCGTTTACGGGTCGTTCGCCGCGGCCGAAGGAGGGCTGTTCCTGGCCACTGCGAACAAGTTGCTGGCAGTCAGCCAGCCGCCGCCGGCGATCCCCGGCGGCGCGGAATGGCCCGTCTTCCGTCAAGGCACACAGTCGCGCGGCACGTCCCTCGCCGGGCTTCCCGGCAAGCCCGAGCTGCTCTGGAAGAGAGTCTGCCAAGTCGTGGGCGGCGGCGACGAGCGCGAGTCGTTCGAGGGCACGGCCGCGATCTCCGGCGGCACGGTCTTCCTCGGCGGGCGCGAAGGCTCGCTTTACGCGCTGGACCTGCGCAGCGGCGCGGAGAAGTGGCATTTCAAAAACGGTGCCGGGTTTTCGGCCCCGGCCTCGGTGCAGGGCGGACTCGTGTACCTCGGCGACCTGGAGGGCAAGCTCCTCTGCCTGGACGCGGTGACGGGGGCGCTCAAGTGGACGTTCGCCGCGGAGGGCGCGATCGAGAACGGCGCGAACTTCTACCGCGATCGCGTGATCTTCGGCTCGCAAGATGCCTCGCTCTATTGCCTGGATGCGGCCACCGGCAGACTGATCTGGAAGCTAGTCACTGACGACCAGATTCGTAGCTTCCCGACGATCACCGGAGACCGAATCTTCGTGGCCGGCTGCGACGGCAAGCTGCACGTCGTCGATGCCACGACCGGTCGGCCGGTGGCGGCCGTCGCGCTGGACGGGCCCACGGCCTGCACGCCCGCCGTGCTCGGCGAGCGGCTGTTCGTCGGCACCGAACAGGGCAAGTTCCTGGGCATCGACTGGCGCGACGCGAAGACCGTCTGGACCTATGAACATCCGGAGCGCAAGGCAGGCTACCGCTCGTCGCCGGCCGCAACGGACGACGTGGTCGTGACAGCAAGCCGGGGGAAGTTCGTCGCCGGCCTGAACCCGAAGACCGGCGAGCAGCTTTGGATGTTCAATACGGCCAGTGGCATCGATGGCTCTCCGGCGATCGCCGACGGCCGAGTTTATTTCGGCACGAGTCGCGGCCGGCTGCATGCCCTGGACATTAAGACCGGGAAGCAGGTCTGGGAACACGTGGCCGGCGGCGGCTTTCAATCCTCGCCCGCCGTGGCCGGCGGCCGGCTGGTGATCGGCAGCGATGATGGAGTGGTGTACTGCTTCGGCGCGAAACCGCCTGTGGATGAGAAAGCGAAGGAAGATAAGCCCGAGGGCGCGGGCCCTCCCGTCACGAAAGAACCCACGACGGAGGCCGAGAAAGCGATTAGCCAACTCGTCTTGGTGTTCTTTCAGGACCGATTGCGTCGCACGGTCGAGGGGGTGATGCTCGACGCCGGCGGCGAGACCTGGGTCGTGACAGCCGGGCCGGCGACCATGGTCCCTGACGGAACGCCACCCGCCATTGACCGCGCGTTCGTGAACCTTGCCGGCAAGCTGGTGAAGGCCGAATATCATCACCCCGCGAGCAACGCTGAGTTGTTCGTCTATCGCGCCGAGGGCGGACTGACGGGGTTCAAGCTGGAGGAACGCGCGACGGTTTCAGTGGGAGACAGCCTCTCCGTGATGACGCAAACCACGGAAGGCGATCTGAGGGTCACACCAAAGGCGGTGAAGGTGACGGCACTCGACGGCAAGTCGGAGCTAGACCTGCCAGCCACGAAAGTACACCACTCGTTCGAGAAGTTGATCGTGGTCGATCGGCCGCTCCGGGAAGGCACGCCGCTATTCAAAGACGGGAAACTAGCCGGTTTGACGCTGCTTGGCTCAAGGTTCTTGGGTAAGGATGCCAAGAAATCCTATGTGGTTCCCGCGGCGCGAATCGCGGCGCTCTTCTCAGAAATCAAGAAGAAAGCCGGCGGCGCGGACGGCCCCGCAGCAAAGGCCGCTACTACCTCGGCCGACTCCGCCCGCATCGTCGTGAAGTACGACATCGCGGACGCCGAGGCGGACGCCAAAATCTACGTGCAGCACATTGGCGGCCGGGGCGACATCGGCACCGAGACGCTGGGGCCCATGAAATGGAACCCGCTGAAGAACGGCGAGACGTTGGAACTCAAGGACCTCGGGGCCGGCGACTACCAGGTTGCGCGGTATCGGCAGGTCGAAATCGGCCGTGTCGGAACGACCCGCATCCATTCGGGGCTGTACCTCGACCGGCGGCAGTTCAAGCTGAAGGACGGCGAAACGGCCGCCATCGACTTCACCCGTCCGAAAAGTCGGCCGGTCAAGGGGCGCGTGCTCGGCCTGAAGGAGGCCAAGATCGACGGGGCCGTCGTCTGCGTCTGCTCGGAGAGCGCCAAGGATGACGAGTCGCTGGGCAGCCTGGCGGTGACGATCTTCGACGCGCGGCTGTGCGACAAGGATGGCGCGTTCCAGGCTGAGCGGCTCGCGCCGGGCAAGTACGTGATCCTGGTCAATGGCTACGAGCCGTGGACGGAAGAGGAGCTGAGGTTCACCGGCGTTCGACGGCCGCGGTACACCGGCGTCGCCAGAGTCACCGTGCCCGAAGCGGGAGAGGCCCCACCCGTCGAAGTGTCGCTGCGAGACACGCAAGCCAAGGCGGAGACCGAGAAACCAAAGGCCGAGCCGGATCGCGCCGCGCCAGCCAAGGAGAAGGCCAAAGAGAAAGCCGGCACCACAAAACTTCGCGGGCGGGTCGTGGACGCCGACGACAAGCCGATCCGCGGCGCCCAGGTTCGAGCGACCTTTCCGCATTTGAACACTTCCGCGGCGGCAACGTCCGATGCGGAGGGGAGTTTCACGCTCGATTGTGGCGACTCGGCCAGGTTCGACGAGGCCGCGGCGCGCGAGCCCAAGTTTGAAGCGAATCTCGTGGCCAGCGCCGAGGGCTTCACGTTCGACTTTCACCATCTCTCATTGGAGAAGCTCGCCGGATCGGATTTGACCTTTCGCCTGGCCAAGCCGATTGCCGTCGAAGGCCGAATCGTGGACGGCGATGGCCGCGCGCTCAAGGACGTGGAGGTGGCCATCGCCAGCATTGCCCGGCCGGCGGGCGGACTGGAAGCTTACCTCCGAATGATCCGCCGCAAAGAGCTGTTGGCCAGCGGTCTGGAATCCACCTGGTACGGCGCCGGCGATGCGAAGTCACCGGTCAAGACTGACGCCGACGGTCGATTTCGGCTAAGCCCGCTGGGCGCCGAGCGCGTCGTTACCCTGACGCTAAAGGCCAGCGACGGCGCGAAGCACACGATCATCGTCGTCATGAGGCCGGCGCCGGACAAGGACGACAAATCGGGCCTGCTCGATACCTTCCACAGTCACTACTACGCGAAGTTCGTGCACGCGCTGGAGACGGGGGAGAAGAAGGCCGATCTCTCGCAGCTCGACGGGGCTTGGGTCATCGAATCGTTTAATCTTTCGGGCAAGCCGGTCAGCGAAGACGTGCTCAAGCGGTTGAAGGACGAGCCGCTGGTGATCGCCAAGGGAAAGGCCACGACGAGCACCGGTATCAGCCTGGTCTTCGAGACGACGAAGACACCTTTCACGATGACCGGGATGAACGCGAACCCGGCGATCGACGGGGTCCATGGTATCTGGAGGGTGGCCGACGACGTGCTGACGATCTGCCGCACCTCGCGGGATCAGCCATTACCCGACAAGTTCTCATCGACGCCAGACAATGGTTGGCAATTGCGGACCTACAGGCGTCAGAAGACGGACCGAACCGCAGCGGTGCCTCGCAAGGGGGCGTTTGAACCGTTCGAATGCGAGAGCATCGATGCAGTGACGGGCAAGCCGATCACCGATGTTACGGTACAGTTCCTCTACAAGCAGCCAGCCACCGCCGGCGCGGCCGAGGAGACGGTCAGCAACTTGATCTACACCAACGTGAAGATCAGTCGCTTTCATTTCGTCGTGCCTGACGAGGTGCGGGGTCGGCCGGAGCTGGTGATTCAGTGGTCAGCCGGGCATCCCGATTATGAGCCGCTCGCGCCCACGGAGCGCGTTCCGCTGGCCCACGTCCTGCGCGACGAACCGAAGTCGGCCCGCGACACGTTCCGCCGAATCGCTCTGAAGCCCAAGAAGAAAGAGCCTGTGAAGCCGGACCTGGCTACGGAGCTGGCGACATCCATCGCCTTCCACGTGATGGATCGCACGGGTCAGAAGCCGATTCCCCGCTTCCGCGTCATGCCGGGGCATCGCCGGAAGGAAGGCGACCGCGAGAAGCCGATCTGGGATCGTGACGCGGCTCGTACGGGCAAAGACGGGTATCTGCCGTGGCCATTGGCCGATTTGGACGAACGTGAATGGGCTTTCCTGGTGGAGGCCGACGGCCACGAAGCGCAGCCCTGGACCTGGATCAAGAAAACGGACGGCCCCAAATACCTGGTGTTCCTCTTGGCCGAGGTGGCCAAAGAGGGCACTGCCGCGAAGAAGGACGACGCCTGGGGCGACCTGGCCCTGCGCTTCGTCTACGACGGGCCGCGGCCCAAGCCGGCGAGAATCCCCGTGCGGGCCGATGCCGCGGCGTTCGGCCGCGACGTGCCCGACGAGTCGCTGCTGGTGGGCGACGATGGCGGGCTGGCGAACGTCGTGGTGTATCTGACGAGCAAAGACGTGCCGGTTCACCCGGCCGAGCGCAAGCGAGCGGATACGCCCGCAGAGCTGACAGTCGCTGACGGCCTCTTCCGGCCGCGCGTACTGCCACTCGAAGTGGGACAGAAGCTGAGGCTCAATAACCCCTCGCCGGTGCCCGTGAGTTTTCGCTTCGGGGGCGCGCAGACCAATTTTTCAACCACCTCGTTCTTCCAAAAAACGACCGCCACCATTCCTTCGGCCGCGGTGAAACATTCCCGATGCCGCTTGATTGTCCCGTGCACCCGTGGATGAAGGCCCATCTGCTGCCGCTCGATCATCCCTACGCCGCCGTGTCGGGCAAGGACGGCGCGGCCCGGCTGCGGAACCTGCCGGCGGGCGACTGGACCTTCCGCTTCTGGCACGAGGAGGCCGGGTTCCTCAAGGGCCCCGACGGCAAACCGGATTTCCGCTTCCGCATCGACGCGCGCGGCAGCCGCGCCGAGTTTCGCGTCTCGCCCGAGTTCGCGCTCAAGCCCGCCGAGGACAAGAAGCCGGAAGACGCGAAGGAAGGCGGAGAAATCGAGCGATCCATTCAAGTGGGCCCTTGAATCCCATCTCGGCTGGGCTATTAGAATCTACGCAGCCCCATGACACGTGGCGAGCCGTATTCTCTCGGTTCGCTGGGCCAACTGCCCCGGCAACCCGTTTCAGCGAGCCGCATTTTTCTTCACGGATTTCGGGAAGCCATCATTCAGCTTCAGCCGGACGTTGAGTCTTAGACGCCTGTCGCGCAAGCGTTGAAACCAGGTCGAGAAGCCCGGCTCGAAGCCGGCTTTCCCAAATAGTGCCGCCTTCCAACCCCACCAGCTCGAAGCGCTCGAAGCTGGTGGCAGACGGGGAGCCGGCTGAAGCCGGCTGACCAAGCCCATTTTCGTGAAGAACCCGTTTTCGGTGGCCTCGGCCGGCGCGAATTGTACAGCACCCTTCCACCGGTCTTTCAAGACGTAACCGTCTGTCGCGAAGGCCTTTCCCTCAAATCAGACGCGGCGACAAGTCTTGCAAAACGCGACACAAACGGAAGACTTGAGCCGCGAAGCCGGCCAGCAATCCCCGCGAACCGTCCCGCTTTCGCCGTCCGAAATCCAGCGTCGGCCCGAAGGCGACGGCATAGGATGGGATGATCGACCGCACGCCGACGGCGGCGGGATGGCAAGTGGGGAAAGACGTGATGGGTTACATTCTCTTAGCGCTCGCACAGCTCGCCGGGCTGGTGCTGATTCCGCTCGGCTTGCCGGGCATCTGGCTCCAGGTCGGCGCGTTGGCGGTGTACGCCCTGAGCACCGACTTCGCGACGGTCGGCTGGGCGCCGCTCGTCTGGGTCGTGGCACTGGCCACGGCGGCCGAGGTGATCGAGTTCACGCTGGGCGCCCGCTTCGCGGCCCGGTACGGCGGCGGCCGCCGGGCCGCCTGGGGCGCGATCCTGGGCGGCATCATCGGCGCGATCGTAGGCGTGCCGGTGCCGATCATCGGCAGCCTCGTGGGCGCCTTCGTCGGGTCGTTCGTTGGCGCGGCGCTCGGCGAATACACGACCCGCCGCGAGCTGCCGGGCAGCCTGCGCGTCGGCTGGGGCGCCCTCTTGGGCCGCTTGGCGGCTACGGCGGTGAAATCCGGGCTGGGAGCGGCGGTGGCGGCGATAGCGCTTCTGACAGCCTGGAGCTGAACCGTACTAAGCGCTGAAAGGTTGTAAGAGAAGTGATGGCAGTATTCGGCAAGTTCCTCAGGCCCAACGGGCCGAAACTCGACAGCCCAGGCCGAAGGCCTCGTTGTTCTAGACACCCTCGGCGGCGAGAATCCGCGCAGCGTAGTTTGCACCCCCGCCGGCTCGTCCGGCGGGTGAACAAGATTGGCAGCTAGCAGACGAGCGCCTTCCACTTGCTTGGGACCCCGGCCGGCTTGTCCGGCCGGTGAACGAGATTGCGCCGCTAAGACGCTGCTTTGATTCACTTAGCCACACAACCTGCTTCACCTGCCGGACGAGCCGGCAGGGGTCGCAACGTCGGTGAATGACTCGCTGCTAGCTGCCAACCTCAGCTTCCTGCCAGACAAGCTGGCAGGGGAGCGCTCGCGGAATCAAGGCCTTCACCGAGACGTGTAGAACAACGGGTGGGCAAGCGACATCATCACGACCGCGCAGCCCTGTAAGGGCGAAACTGACCGGGCCGGCCTGTGTTGCGCCCTTTCAGGGCTTTGGCGCGATGTGCTCACACCAATCCCAGGCCTTCGGCCTGGGCTGTCGAGTTTGGCCCCTTCGGGGCTGACCGAGCGCAGACACTTTAGCCAAGCGAATTGTTTCACAGCCTCGGAACGCTATTACTCGACATGACACTTCGGCAGGGCTTTGGCGATGGCTTCCTTCCTCAACGTCGTACCTCTGATCACTAAGATCTCGAGATTGGTCAGCCGTGCCAGGTGCGGTAACGCCGCATCGGTGACGGCGGTACGGCCGAGATAGAGTTGGCGCAGGCTTTTGATGGATGCCAGATGAGCGCGGCCGGCATCGGTGACGTGTGTGCCGCTCAGATTGAGAATGCCCAGGCTGCTGTGCCTTGATAGATGGGCCAGCCCAGCGTCCGTGACCTGAGTGTCCGAGAGGTCTAAGTCGTCCAGGTTCGGCAGGGATGGCAACCTGGCCAATCCGTCGTCGTTCACGCGAGTAAACGAAAGATCCAAGTGCTCCAACTTTTGCGGCAAATAGGCCAGTCCCGCGCCGGTGATTTTCGTCCAGCGTAGATTCAGGGTTGTCAGTCTCTTCAGCTTGGCAAGATGATGCATGCCAACGTCCGAGATGGCGCACTCGGTCAGCTCTAGCGTTTTCAGGTTTTCGAGCGTCGCTACGTGCCCCAATCCGGCGTCGGTAATGATCTGGCATGACACCTTCAGCGATCGAACGGAGCTGAGATCGCGTAGCCTGGCCAACTCGACATCCGGAATCTCATCCAGCATGGCTGGACTAAACTCGATGGAGACGTCAACGTTCTCCAGTCCCTTGATGCGCGACAGGTGGGCGAGGCCGGCCGCGGTGATGCGGTCGTTGACGAAGCTGACCAAAGCGACGTCGGTAACACGACTGGCACGAGGAAGCAGTGCGATTTGCACGTCGCTAGTGGCGGTAACCGACTCCACGCCCGCGGAAAACTCGTCGCCAAGGAGCTCGCCCAGGAGCGGTGGCAATCCTTCGGCAGAAGATGCAACCACGGGAAGGGCGCCTAGTTTGTGGAGATCGGCAACCAGCCGCCGGTCGCTGCGGTGCACGTCAAGCCCCGGCCGCGCTTGCTGCAACCGGGCCACCGCCTCATCGCCGGCCGCGGCCGAGTCGAGCACCAGCCAGCGGAGCGACTCGCTCGCCGCCAGCTTCGCCACGTGCTCATCGGCGAGATTTTGCCCCCCGACCACCAGCACCTGGAGCGATGGCAGGCTAGTGATCGAATCGAGATAGTCGTCCGGCTGGTCGCAGTCGGCCAGGTTCACCAGCGTAACGTTCCTCAGCGGAAAGCCGGCCACGCGGCTTTCCCAGGCCGGCGCTTCTTGGGCTTGCCAGGTGCCGCCCAGCCGCTCGATGAGGTCGATCGCTTCGGCCTGCCCGCGGTAGCGGCCCAGATACATTCGCCAGACGCCCAGCACCAGGGCCGCCAGCAGCACGAGACCGAGCATCGATCCCAGCGTGAACTGAAACCACCGCCGGCCTCGCCGCGGGGCCGCTCCCGTCGCGACCTGTGCATGGCTGGCCGACGAACTCTCCGGCAGCGCCTGCCCATCGAGCGCAAAGAGCCCCGCGAAATTGGCTTCCGACTCGCCTTCGCGAGGCGACAACAGCTCGGCCTGCACCAGGGCAAAGACGATCCGGCCCACGTCTTCGCTCCGCAGCAGCTTCGAGGCCCGCAGCAGTCGCTTAGGGCAGCGATCGAGCAACGAGGCACACAGCTCCGCGGCCGTGACCTGCCCGCCGCGACGCTGGCACAGCTCCGCCAAGAGGCTCGGCCACCAGAAACACAGCCGGTGAAGGATAGCCCAGCGCCGCGGCGACCTGAAAGTACGGCACGTCCTCCGCCCGCGGCGATGCTTCGCCTTCGGACGAGGACGTGTCCGCGAAGGGAAAGCTGCCCAGGAACTTCAGCGGTCCCGCCTCGGCCCGAACGACTGAGTTCGCTCCGTAGTCGGCGTAGTAGATGAGCGCGACGCCCTGGGCTTCGCGAATCCCCAGCGCCTTGGCAGCCGCCAGGGCGTCCGCGGCGAACGACTCGGAAAACGTGCAGTCCTCGAGCAGTTGCTCGATCGGCCGGGGCGTCGGCCGCTCGAAGCGAATCTCCACGCACGCCGGATCGAAGGCGTCCAGTGCGAAGTCATTGGCGAACCGGCAACGGCCCGCGGAGCCGTCGCCGGCGTCCTTGAAGAAATACGCCTCGGCGTCGTCGATCGACGGAAATGCGCCCACCCAGATCGAAACGACCGGTGGCGGCGCAGCGCTCGGCGGATCCTGTCTGTCGGCCAAAATCGCACCTCCGGCGGCAGCTTACCCGAAGGATTGCCGATCAGGGTAGCCCTAGGCGGCGCGATGGAGCTGGCCCATTCGCATATTTCTTGTCCCAGCGGGCGATGGTCGCGCCTTATCATGGGTCTGTTGGACGGCGATGCCGAACCAAAAATCCTAAAGCGGCGACGAGTCGCCGCACTCCTAATAGAGGCGCCGCGCATAGCCACGCAACATGCTTGGCGCCACGGTTGAGCAAGGGTGCCATCCGGTGTACGGCGAACCTAAAGACCACAGAGCGGAATCCCTCGCGATCGATCATCTGTTCAACCATCCCGATCGCATCGGAGTGGTCGCCGAGTGGATCTACTCGGCGTTCTGGGCCGACAAGGCCGGGTACCGTGCGGCGACGTTCGCTGCGCTTCTGCGGCAGGCCCGCGACCCCAATGCCATTCCTCTGTCGCTCCTGGCGCTCGTGGCAGGAGAGCCCGCCGGGACGATCAACCTGATCGACAACGACGACGAAGGGCGGCCGCACCTGCGTCCTTGGCTGGCCGCGCTCTATGTCGCGCCTCAATTTCGCAGACAAGGCGTGGGCACGCGCCTGATCGCAGCACTCCAGCGCGAGGCGGCTCGGCTCGGCTTCTCCGAGATGTTTCTCGGGACCGACCGGCCTGCGTACTACGCCCGGCTCGGAGCGGCGTTTCACGAGCAGGCCAGCGAAACGCTTTGTATCATGCGGATTCCCGTTGCTCCTGGCGTGACTGCCGCCGGAGCGTGACCAAAAACATCCGCCGTGCGCCCTGAGTCGGAGTTGGACAACATGGGAAAGCCGTTCCTCCTTCTGCAAAGGCGGCAATGCTGGGAATCACGTTGACATCCGCCCAGGAGCGTGCACTCCGGCACCTGGTCAACATGCTCGACGAGGCGGGCGCCTGTTACCAGTTCACCGGCGGGTTCGCAGGCAACCTGCACGGCTCGACCTGGCCGCTGCATGACTTGGACGTGGACGTGGCGCGGGCCGACGTGCCCCGGGTCGCCGATTTGCTCCGGCCGCATACGACTCGGCCGCTCGGCCTGTACGTGGACAACGAGTTCGAGCTCGTGTTGCTGAGGGCAGAAATCGAGGCCGTCTTGATCAACGTCAGCCAGGCGGAGGAGGCCTATGCCCGCGTCGGCGGCCGGCGCGTGTCGCTGGCCACGCGACTGGACCTCCGCCAAAGGGTGCCCGTGCTGGACTTCGAAGTCTGGGTGCAACCACTAGCCGAGCTGATCGCCTACAAGGAGTTGCTCAGCCGCTCGGCCGACGTGGCAGACCTGCGGGCACTTTGCTGAACACTTCACTTGGCATTGCTCTCCAGTCGGTGGAGTTGCGTGCGCACGTGGGCAGGTAGTGCGCAAGCGACTTCGAGAAGCGGGGGCAAAGACGTTGGAAGGGTGGCAACGAGCAGATCGGCAGCCACAGGGCGCGTTACGCTACGCCGCTCGATCAGAATGCCTTCACGATCGTCAGCGTGGTGATGGCCCCTTCCGGCCGGTCGCGGGCGCCGAATTCCCACCAGTAGCGGAAGTGAAAGCCGAGCTTGTGCTTGACCCAGAAGTACTGGACCTCCGGGCCGATGCCGAAGATGCGGTCGCGGACGTTCGTGTAAGTGACGTCGGCGCCGCGGTCGAGCGTGAGCTGCCAGGAGCAGTAGCCTGACACGCCCACGTCGCAGACCTTGTCCAGATTGCGGGCCAGGCCCCATTCGAAGGAGAAGTTGTCGCCGGCGGTGATGTCCTTGTCCTCGCGGCGGCAGGAGATTTCGTACCGCGAGAGGAACGAAGCCGACCACTCCCGCTCTTCGTCGAAGTACCAGGTGCCCGCCGCGCCGACGTAGTGCGTCCAGTGCCTCTTGCCGGGCAGGGCCGGGTGGGCGTCGTCGCGCGCGGCCGTGGGCGCGAAGAAGCCGTACACGTAGCCGAAGTCGTAGCACGGCTCGTGCCACTCGATCACGAACGGCTCGACGTTCATGTCGGCGATCCGCACGTCGCTCTCGTGGATGCCGAAGTTCTCGATCTGGGCATCGACGTAGACCACCGGGATCACGAAATTCCAGGCGAAGTCCGCGCCGAGGATCTTGTAGGGCGTGGTGTGAAGAAAGCGGTGCACGTTGGCGTAGGCCGTCAGCCGCAAGTCAACCGGATCGCCGGCCGCATCGACCGCCTCTTCGCCGTCCGGGCCGATCGAGCGGTCGGCCCTCCACAACCGGTTATACATCAACCAGTAATAACCGGGCGGCGGCACCGTGCCGGCCTTCAGGCCGGAGGTGCCGTTGGGGTAGGGCGCCGTCTCCTGGGCGCTGGCCGGCACATAGAAACCCAGGATGATAAAGCAGGCAGTGCTCAAGAGCAGACGAACGTTGAACGTCCAACGTCCAACGCCCAATATCGAACGGTTCGACGTTGGACGTTGGACGTTGGACGTTGGACGTTCGATGGCAGTCATCTCACAATGCGAAACGAATGTGCGAAAGCGAACGTGCCCGTGCTGCAGAAAGGGGATCGTCTTCGTCGTCGTCCTCGAATCGAGAACGCCTCAGAGAACGGACACGACAACCGCTGTGACAAGGTGAGCCGCCGACATGGGCTTCACCCGGTCACCCTATCGCCTTGTCAGGCCCTAGAACCCGATCCGCACGCCCATCTCGCCGCAGTGCATCTCGGCGCCGTCGGGATGGAAGGTCGCGGCGAAGGTGGAGAACGGCGGGCCGCTGAAGGTCAGCTCGTCGCCGTGGAAGAAGCGATAGCCGGTGTAGATTTCCGCCCGGCAACTTACCGCGAAGCTGATGCCGGCGCGGAACTGATAGGCGAAGGTCATGTCGCTGGTCGTGTTGACGCCCACGCCGGCCATGGGAGGGCCGGCCACGTCGAAGAAGTCGGGGTACAGGCTATTGATCTCGGATTGAAAGACGCCGATCCCCACGCCCACGTACGGCTTCCACCGGCCGCAAATCTGAACGTCGTGATAGAGGTTCAGCATCCACGCCCGCAGGTTGACGTTGCCAGCGGCGTCGGACGACAGGCCGGCGGCGCCGGCGGTCTCGACGTCGTTGTTCATGAACGTGTATTCGGCCTCCAGGCGGAACAGGTCGCAGAACCGCCAGCCCAAGGCCACGTTGGCGGCGAAGCCCTCATTGAAGACGATGAACGTCTGGGGATCGTCCACTTCGTGCACCGTCTCGCGGTGCGCCCAGCCGCCGCTGAGGGCGACGTAGAACGCGTCGCGGGGCCGGCAGCAGCCGCCGCACCCCCCGCAGCCGCCGCCGCAGCCGGCACAATCGGCATAACCTTCCGTGTCGTCCATCTCCGGCACGGGCACGGGCTCCGCCGGCACACGGGTCGTTCGCACGATGATCCTTTCCACCGGCTTCTTGGGCGAAGCGTCGGGGATGACGGTCGTGGTGCCGGGCGTCTTTCTCGGCGGCATCTCGGGGTCGAGCACCGCCACGCAGTTGGCCAGGACGATATCGCCCTCACCGGCGCCGGCAGGCGCAACATCGAAGGCGGGGGACTCGGCGCCGCTTCCCCAGGAGCGATAGTGCTGGGCATGCGCCGCCGACAGGGCCAGGCCTAGAATGCCGACGACCACCAATCCTCGACCGAGAAGCACGCGCATCGCCACCCTCCTTGTGCGACTGATCCACCCACTCCGTTGGGGACGCCCGAGTTTGAGTCAAACCCGCATTTCCTACATCGACGGTGTCTCGGGAGCGCATGAACAATCCGTTGCGACGTGGCATGCGTGGAACGCCCCGCACGATCTAAGGACGGGAAACGCCGCTCGTGCCGGTCGTGGCCGATAGTCCGAACGTAGGGGAAGCGACGGCCGGAGGGCGCAAAACGGGATCGTCGTCGCCAAGCCGGAGGGCTTGCCGCCAAGCGGTTATCTCGCCCCCGGGATGTTCGGCTCGCTGCCCGAGACGGCTAACCAAAGCCGCCGGCGCAGCAGCCTGCTGCGCCGGCGGCGTGTGCACGAATGACGACTATACCTCGGCCAGGTCACCTAGCGCGATCTCGTCGGCCAGGCCGCTCTCGGCGATGGCCTCTTTCACCGCGTCACTGGCGCCCACCACGGTGATGTCGAAGCTCGAGCCGAGCTTCTGCTTCATGAAGGCCAAGGCCCGCAACCCCTCCTCGGAGATCGACTCCAGATCTTCGGCGTCGAAGATGATCGCCGTCGCCTTGCGCTTTGTAGCGGCGGTGACCTGCTCCTGGAGCGCACCCACGCTGTCGGCGGTGAAGGTGCCGGCCAGCGAGATCGTCGCCGTGCCGCCCACCACGTCCAGGAGGTCGGCCGTGAAGGCCACCGAGACGGGCACCAGCCGCACCCGGACCTTCAACCGGCCGCCCTTGGCCGGCAGCTTGACGGTCAGCTGCTCGGCGTCGAAGTCGTGATGCTCGCGGCCGTTGATCCACACCTGGCCGATGCCGCACGCTGCCCGCCGGCAGAATGTCCGGGGCAACCCGCAGCACGTTGCCGGGCAGAGCGCCCGCCGTGGGCTTGAAGTAGAAGTCCATCGGCTGCTTGGTCGACCAGCAGGTTGGTGTAGACCGCGGCCAGGTAGCCAGCTCGAACGAGTGGTAGCCGGCCATCGAGTGGCTGCCCTTGCCGCGCTCGGTGCCCAGCAGCGTACGGCAGGCCGTTGGCCAGCACGTTGAAGTAGACGCCGCCGGTCCTGAGTGTCGAGGAACCAGGCGTTGTAGAACGCCGCCGACTCGCGGGCGAGCTTGCGGTACTCGGGCTCGCTTCAGCACGCCGGCCAGGATCAGGTAGGCGAGGATGCGCCTGCTCCTGCTGCCACCAGGCCTTGCGGTCGTGCCAGACGAAGCGGTGGAACTTCTGGCCCGGCTCGCAGCACGCCGCTCGACCACGTCGTACCAGCCGCCGCGCTGCCGGTCGCTGCCGACCGCCGGCATCAGGTCGGCGATCTTCGCGGCCAGCTCGATGTACTCCGTCTTGGCCCGCAGGCTGTTCATCCGCATCAGGTTCCAGGCGATCTTCAGGTTGTGCCCGACCACCGCCCGGTTCTGCTGCCAGCCCCAGCTCTGGTCCTTCGACCAGTCGTCGAAGAACTTCTCCTGCACGAACGGGCTGTTGTCGTAGTCGGGGAAGTGCTTGGCGATCGTGTCGAAGGTGTACTCGAGGAAGTCGGCGTACTCCTTGTCGCCGGTCGCCAGGCACAGGTTGATCAGGTAGGCCGGCGCGTGGTCGCCGACCGAGTTCCAGTTCTTGCGGGCCCGGTTGTGGCCCAGGCTCTCGGCGTGCGGGCTGAGCGTGATCGGGTCGATGTGCGAGTAGTAGCCGCCCCGCTCGCTTGTCATCGTGGAAGTAATCGCCAGAACAGGTTGATGCGTGCGCCTTGGCGTCGGCCAGGATCTGCGGGTCGCCGGTGACGCGGTAGGTCTGCATCGGGCCGGCCAGGGCGTAGATCTGCTCGTAGCAGGGGATGGCGTCGTAGTCGTCGCCGAACTCCGAGGCGAAGACCTTCTGCTCGCGGCCGTCGGCCTTCACGTCGACCGCGTGGTACCAGTAGGCGATGTCCTCGCTTCGTTGTCGTCGAAGCGGAGGTGCTCGCGCAGGTACTCGGTGCCCTTCTCGGCGGCCTCGAGGTAGCGGTCGTCGCCGGTCAGCAGGTACGCCGAGGCGAAGCCGTAGACGAGCCGCGAGATCGTGTCGGTCTCCTGGCGGCCGGAGCCGTCCTTGATGCCGTCCAGGTCGAGGTTCGGTGCGGTACTTGGCGGTAGTCGATCGGCGCCGTCGCCGAACTCGGCCTTCGAGGTAGAAGTCGCCGAGCTGCCGGACCTGGTTGATCCACCAGTCCTGCTCCTCGAAGCGGAACTCGTCGCGGCTTGCGGCCGAGGAAGACGATGTGCTTGGCCTCGAACGCGCGTTCTTCGCTCGTCCGGGTAGAAGACGCCGTAGACGAAGACGTAGCGGCCCGGCAGGAGCATGTCGCGGATCTGCGTCCGTGGCGTCCTGGAAGGCCTCGCCGAGGTTGCGGACCAGCTCGGCGTACACGGTCGGCGTGAGCTGCGACGGTGAACTCGCGGCCGTCGGTCGTCATCGGAGATCGAACGTCTGCGCCGTTCTGGTCGAACGGGTGACGTAGCCGGCGATGAGGTCCGAGAACGTGAAGTTGAGCTGGTTCATACTGCTCCTCTGATTAGGTCGAAGAAAGTTTGTTCCCTCTTTGTTGTGCCATAAGCAACTGTAGGACATGCGCGAGCGAGTAGATTGCACCTCGCGAGTCACAACCCTGAAGGGGTTGAATTCCAAAGCCTTTCACTGTTGCCCCGGCGTGGGCGCTTCACTTCGAGACCAGCACCACCACGCTGCGGCCGTTGACGCGGTAGTCGCTCCGGGCTCGATCCGCGGCCTCCTCGCCCGCGGTCGGCGATGTCGTCGGGCGACGGCAGGCGCCGTGTCGACGCGCGCGGTGCCAGCTGCGGCCGGGCACGTCGGGAGCTCGAAGGCGAGCGGCTCCCAGTACATGTTCAGCATCACGTGGATGTCGGCCTCGCCGTCGAAGCCGCCCAGCGTGAAGGCCAGCGTCCGGGCTTGCGGGTCGTTCCAGCCGGGCGATAGCAGCTTGCAGCCGTGCCAGGTGATGTCGGCCAGGCCGCGCTCGTTGACTTCGCCGGTGAAGAACCGCGAGCGGTGCACGACCGGGTGGCGCTTGCGGAAGGCGATCATCTGCTGGCAGAAGCGGAGCAGGTCGTCGTTCTTCTCGGGCAGCGTCCAGTCGAACCAGCTCAGCTCGTTGTCCTGGCAGTAGGCGTTGTTGTTGCCGCGCTGCGTGCGGCGGACCTCGTCGCCGGCCACGAACATCGGCACGCCCTGCGAGAGCATCAGGATGCGCGGCGAAGTTCTTGATCTGCCGCTCGCGGAGCGCTTCGACGGCCGGGTCGTCGGTTTCGGCCCTTCGACGCCGCAGTTCCAGCTGAGGTTGTCGTCGTTGCCGTCGCGGTTGCCTTCGCCGTTGGCCTCGTTGTGCTTGTCGTTGTAGGAGACGAGGTCGTTCAGCGTGAAGCCGTCGTGGCAGTTGACGAAGTTGACGCTGTTGATCGGCAGGTGGCCGCCGCGACTGGTAGAGGTCGGCGCTGCCGGCGATGCGCGAGGCGATCGCCGCCGACCAGCCCGGCGTCGCCCTTGCACGAAGCGGCGGACGTCGTCGCGGTACCGGCCGTTCCACTCGGCCCAGCGATAGCCGGGGAAGTAGCCGATCTGGTACAGCCCGGCGGCGTCCCACGCCTCGGCGATGATCTTCGTGTCGGCCAGCGCCTCCGAGAGCTCGATGTGCCAGATGACCGGCGGATACTCCATCGGCGCGCCGTCCTCGCCGCGGGTGAGCACCGAGCCCTCGTCGAAGCGGAAGCCGTCGACGTGCATCTCGCGCACCCAGTACTCCAGGCACTCGACGATCAGCTTCTCGGCGCACCGGGTGGTTGCAGTTGAACGTGTTGCCGCAGCCGGTGTAGTCCATGTAGTACTGCTGGTCGCCCGGCACGAGGTGGTAGTAGATGTTGTTGTCGAAGCCCTTGAAGCTGATCGTCGGCCCCTGGTGGTTGCCCTCGTCGGTGTGGTTGAAGACCACGTCGAGGATCACCTCGATGCCGGCCTTGTGCAGCGCCTTGACCATGTCGCGGAACTCGCGGACGTGCTGGCCGGCCTCCGGGCAGACGCAGTAGCCCGGGTGCGGCGCGAAGAAGGCCGACCGTGCTGTAGCCCCAGTAGTTCGTCAGCGGCCGGCCGTCGACGGTCGCGCAGACGTCTCGGTGTCGTCGAACTCGAACACGGGCAGCAGCTCGACCGCCGTGACGCCGAGCTCCTTCAGGTAGGGGATCTTCTCGATCACGCCCGCAGAAGGTGCCGGGGTTCTTCGACGCCCGAGGTCGGCGACTTGGTGAAGCCGCCGACGTGCATCTCGTAGATGATCGTCTCGCTCATCGGGCCGGTTGAGCGGCTGGTCGCCCTCCCAGTCGTAGTCCGACGTGTCGATGACGACGCTGCGCATCGACGTGCCGAGGTTGTCGCCCGGCCGGCAGGCGTCGCCGCGATTCCAGAGCGTCTTGGTGTTGCCCTTGGCGTAGGGGTCGATCAGCACCTTGTTCGGGATCGAAGCGGTGCCCGTCGTGCACGTTGCGGCGGGCCGTCGACGCGGTAGGCGTAGTGCATGCCCGGCTTGCAGGCCGCGGACGTAGACGTGCCAGAAGTGGAAGGTCTTGTTGCGTCTGCGGATCGAGCCGGATGACCTGGATCGGCTGCGGGTCGTCGTGCTCGTCGAAGAGCAGCAGCTCGACGGACGTGGCGTACTCGGAGAAGACCGAGAAGTTCACGCCGTCGGCGTCGACGGCCGCGCCGAGCGGATGGCTGCGGCCCGGCTCCACGTCGTAGGTGCCCTGCTTGCTCGGCGCAGTAACGGGCCACGGCGTGCGGACGATCGGGATCGTCTGCGTCTGGAGCAGGCCGTCCTTCAGCTCGGGAATCATCGTCGCCATGTAGGAAACTCCGAAGGTCGCGTGGAGAGCAGTGGTTGAGAACTAGGTGGGCAGCATCTGGCCGCCCGGGGCCGCGGCAGGCGCACTCGATGTGCGACTTGATTCGTGCCTGCACAGCCACAGGCGATCCAATTGGCCCGGCAGAATGAAGATCGCTGGCGCCAACGCATACACGACGATCGCTGCGGGGATCGATATGAACGACAGGGCAATTCCTGCCGCATAGAGCGCCGGGCTGGCCAGGGCGGTCCGAGTCAGCAGGCGCACCGTTCCTCGATCAACGCCCTCGGTCAGCAGCCGCCGCCCGCGTGCGGCATACGTCCACAACCCAGCCAGCGACAGGCCGACGATCAGATGCGCCGCGCCATACAGGACCACGATGACGTTCGACTCGTGAAGGATGAACTCGGCCAGCAGAGCGGCGGGAAACGGCAGGAATGCCACCGTCATCAGGAACAGCGAGTTGAGCCATAGCAGGCCGCGATCGACGCGATGGATATGGTGAAACATGACATGGTGCAGGATCCAGTAGATGACGATCAGCACGAAGCTCAGCACGTATCCCAGCACGCGCGGCCAAAGCCCGCCCAGGAAGGTGAGGATCTGCTGGTGCGAAGAGCCGGGCATCTCGGCAAGCGTCCGTTCGGCCTGCCCGAAATCCAGCACCAGCAGCGTGACGACGATCGCCAGGACGCCGTCGCTGAGGGCTTCCAGGCGGTTGGTGGTCAGGCCGTAAACCTGGCTGGCGGGACGGGTGTTCATCAGGAGGCAGTGGGCAGGAGGCAGGAGGCAGGAGGTCGGGATGCCAGAGGCAGGAGTTAGAGGAGTGGTTAGTCGGCTTCAGCCGACTCTGTGTCTGCCACCAGCTTTAGCTGGTGGTACAAAGCTTCAAAGGCGTGTGACAGCCGGCTTCAAGCCGGCTTGTGCCTCGGCTTCAGCCCTTGATCATTAGTCGTTTTGAGTAAGCCGGCTAAAGCCGGCTGGATTGTGATACTTTAGCCTCCTACCACCAGCTAAAGCTGGTGGCAAACGGGGAGCCGGCTTGAAGCCGGCTGAACAGTTTTCGACTAGCACTAACCCACGGCTTCTAGGACCTTTCTTTCCTCACCGGCATTCGATTTCTCGGCCAGCAACTGAATGATCTTGCGTGCGAAGACATGGCAGTGCTTACCCGTGCGGGCGGTCACCAGGTCGCCATCGACCACCACGTCGCGGTCCACGAACTTCGCGCCGTAGGCCAGCGCGTCGCCGTGCAGATTGTTGTGGCAGACCAGGCGGCGGCCGCGGATCACTTCGCGGATCGGGGCGCACAGCCAGAGGCCGTGGCAGATGATCCCTTTGAGGATGTTCTTATTGGCAAAGGCCCGCTGGAGAAACTCGGCGGCCGGCGGCAGCTTGCTCAGGTCGTCGGTGTACCGCAGGCGGTCGGAGACCATGCCCGAGGGGACGATGATCGCGTCGTAGCTGGCCAGCTCGTCGTCGCTCATGCCCTCGAACGATTTGCTGCAATACGAGCGGTGCCCGCAGCTCATGGCCGAGGAACGTGATGCCGGGGTTGCCCCACAGGCGGCTGAGGAAGTGCAGCTCGGCCCCTTCCTCGGGGAAGCGGAACTGGTAGTAGAAGATCTCGTTCTCGAAGAAGTCGCCTTCGATGAGGACGCCGATTATCTTGTTTTGCAGACGCATAGACGTTCCCTTTGCTAACACTCTTGCTCGTCCTCGTCGTCGTCCTCGTCCTCGATTAAAAGACGCGATTTCGAGTACGAGGACGATAGGTTGGTTGATGTTCCCAGTGCCTTACTGCCCGCAGCGCACGCCGATCGTGCTCCGGCCGCACGTCGCCCTCCAGGACCACGTCGAGCAGGAACGGCCCGTCGTGAGCCAGCATCTGGTGGATGGCCGGCGCGATCTCGTCGAGGCGTCTCGACCCGCAAGCCCGGCACGCCCATCGACTGGGCCATGGCGGCGAAGTTCAGCTCCGGCTTGGAGAGGTCGAAGCTCAGCGGGAAGTCGTGCGGCGCGACGTGCTGCTCTTTCCAGTAGGCCGAGATATTCAGTTGCAGCAGCCGGTACGAGCGGTTGTTGCAGATGATGAACTTGGCCCCGACGTTGTGCCGGGCCGCCGACCAGAGGGCCTGGATCGTGTACATCGCGCCGCCGTCGCCGGTGACGCCGATGACGGTCTTGTCGGGCATCGCCAGCTTCGCCCCGATCGCGCCGGGAATGCCGACGCCCAGCGAGCCGCCGCGGGTCTGGAAGAACTGGCCGGGCGTCGTCGGCGGGCAGTAGCGCGTGAGCGCCGGCGAGTTGGTCAGCGCTTCGTCGAAGAACACGGTGTCTCGCGGCAGCCTGGCGGCCCAGCTCTTCCATGAAGCGCGAGAAGTGCAGCGGCATGGCGTCGCGCACGCTTGGCGTGCTGCTCGAGCTCTCGCTTGCTGGCCGCTTCCTTGGCCGCGGCCAGCTCCGTCGGTGCGGGCCTGGGCCTTGCGCCGTCTGCGCAGGCGAGAGCGTGCGTCTCCAAGAACATCGCCAGCCGGTCGAGCGTCAGCTTGGGATCGGCCACGATGCCCAGATCGACCGGATGGTTCTTGCGCGATCTCGTAGGCGTTCAGATCGACGTGAATCGTCTTCGCGCCGGGCGCGAAGATGTCCTCCAGCGAGGGGAACACCTCCGGCAGCATGTACGTGCCGACCACCAGGTTCACGTCGCCGCGGGTGCGTGATCGGCCGGCTGTGCTCGGCGAACATGTGGCCGGTCGAGCCCTGATAGAGCGGATGGGCGAAGCTCATGTTCAGCTCGCCGGCGTCGGCGCGCCCAGACTTCGGCGCCGAGCAGCTCGGCCACGCGGGCCAGCTCCGCCTGGGCCTGCGACCAGGCCACGCCGTCGCCGACGAAGATCATCGGTCGTTCGGCTGCGGCCAGCATCGGCGGCCGCTTCACGCAGCAGCGGCTCGTCGGGCAGGACGCGGGTCGAGGGGATCGATGGTCGGCCGGACCGGCCTCGACGAGCTCCGCATCGAGCACGTCCTGCGGCAGGCAGACGTAGACCGGCCCCATCGGCGGCGTGGCGGCGATCTTGATCGCCCGCCGCAGCACGCGGAGCGTGGACGACGGATCGACGACCATCGTGGACCACTTGGTGACCGGCTTGGCCATCGAGACCAGGTCGGCCGCCATCTGGGCGTCCATCGCCTGATACTTCGACGCCGGCATCGCCGCCGATCACCACCAGCGGCGCGTGCCCGCGATAGGCCTGGTAGAGCGCGCCGATCGCGTTGCCGAGGCCGGGCGAGCTGTGGATCTGCACGACGGTCGGCCGCTGCGTCGCGCGGGCGTAGCCGTCGGCCACCATCACCGCCACCGTCTCCTGGAGCGTGAGGATGTACTTCACGTCCGGATAGTCCCACAAGGCGTCGAGAAATCCCTGCTCGACCGTGCCGGGGTTGCCGAACATGAACTTCATGCCGTCGGCACGAAGCTGCTCGATGATGCGCGAAGCGGCCCGTCTTTCCGCGGGCAGCGCCGTTCACGGCTGGCGGCACGAACGTGGCGGGAATCGGAGCGAGGAGTTGGGTGATGGACATCGTTATCACGCGGAGTTGAGGAAAGTAGGTGGGTTTCGCCCACCAAACAGCCGGTGGCCCGGGGGTGGCACGCCCTGAGCACGGATGCGAAGGGCGTGGCGGCGGCAGGTGGCGGCGGCGCATGGCAGCGCCCACGCCCTTCACGTCCATGTTCAGGGCGTGCCGCCCACAGTCTGACTCCTGACACCGGCCCCCTGCCTCCTGACCTACCACCCGTAACGGCGCAGGCCCTTTTCCAGCACTTCCACCAGCAGCCGGCCGCACTCACGCGACGCAGGCGGTCGAGCGGCTCGTGATGAACGGGTAATCGACGATCACCGAGGTCTCGTGGCCGACGTTGCCGATGAACTGCCCCTCGGGGCCGACCGCGTCGCGGAGGATGTACTCCAGCGGATAGAACGGCGTGCCGAAGTTGATCCAGCCGTCGCCGAAGCCCTTCTTCGTGCCGTCCAGGGCGTGCGGCCCTTCGAAGCCGGTGCCGTCGAGGTAGTCGTAGTCGATCGGGTGGCCGGTGACGTGCCGGCCGGCGATCAGGCTCCGCTTCTCGCGGAGGTCGCGGGCAAAGGCCAGGCAGGCCACGCCGTAGCACTCGGCGGCGATCGGCTTGTCGAGCTTCACGAAGCCCAGGATCAGGTCGTGCAGCCGGCTGTTGTTGGCCAGGTCGACCATGGCGCCGCTGCCGCCGACGATCACCAGCGCGTCGTACTTCGGCAGGTCGTTGGCGACGATCGCATCGACCTTCTTGTGATAGGCTTCCATCTCGCGCAGGTACGTGGCCGAGCTGGGATACGGCCGCAGCGGGAACCAGTCCTTCAGGCTGCGGGGCGAGTCGATCCGGCCGCTGAAGGCGAAGTTCCGCGACTTCTCGGCCATTTCGCTCGACGTGACGCTGCGGCCCAGCGGCGGGTCGATGTATTTGGGGTCCATGCTGACGGAGAGCGCCGTCGGCTTCTGGCCGCGTCGGCGTGACGAACTCGACCTTGTAGCCGGCGTTGTCGCAGGCCTCGAGCGGTCCGATCAGCTCTTCGCCCCAGTAACCCCACTCCGAGACCACGAACAGCACGTTCTTCTTCATGGAACTTTCTCCGGGCTAGGAAGTCCGCGGCCGAGTCAGGCCGCGAGCTGGTGGATCACAACAGACGATGGATGGCGGGCGCCGCTTGCGCGGCGGGCGGTGTGCATGGCGGTGTGAGTCGTTGCCCGGACAACTTTAGCTCTCGATTCTGGGCAAGTTGCGGCGCGATCCAAGCTGCCAGCACAGGCCGCTTGAGGTGCCTGTGCCGGTCGTAGCGGGGCACGTTTCTAGACGTGCGCGGGGGGGGTGGAGTTTGCGTTCGTGTCCTATGGTTTCTTGTGACCCCAACCGGCCTTTGGAGACTCGAAACATGACCACACTTGCCACAGCGTCGGCCCCGTTGACCGTGGCCGAAGTCAAAGAGTTGGCGGCCCAGTGGTATCGCAAGCTCGACGTGCACGCGCCGCTGGTGGAGCTGCTGCCGCTGGTGGACGAGGACGCCGGAGATGAAGTTCCCGGAAGCCGACGCTCCGCGGCCTGGCCGATTTCGAAAGCTGGTACGAGCGCGTGATCCGCATCTTCTTCGACGAAGTGCACACGCTCAAGTCCGTGGACGTGCGAGCCCAACGAAGAAGGCGCCGAGGTGAAAGTCGTCGTCCGCTGGGAAGCCAGCGTGTGGAGCCCGCCGGCGGCCAAGAGCCAGCGGATCAAGCTCGACGCCTACCAGACGTGGCTGGTGCGCCGCTCGCCGGCGACCGACAAGCCAGTCATCGCCCGCTACACCGTCGACAAGCTGGTCTACGACAAAGACTCGGCGAAGCTGTAATACGCGCGCCAGCACGTTCGATGTTGGACGTTGGACGTTCAACGTTGGACGTTCGGGCGCCCTTAGCGACGAACGCCCAACGCCCAACGCCTAACGTCCAACGTCCAACACATTCAGACAACGACCTTGCTACAACTCGAGAGGCCTCCATGCCCGCCGCCCCCGCTGCCACCTGCAACGTGCCCGACACGAAGCTCGGTCGAATGTACGAAGAGCACATTCGGCTGATCCTCGACAAGGACATCGAGGGCATCCTCGATCAGTACACCGACGACGCCGTGCTCATCAGCAGCTTTGAGAAGAAGCCCCGCTACTTCCGCGGCCGCAAGGAGCTGCGCCAGCACTTCCAGGGCATTCTGGCCATCCAGGGCCTGGAGTCGCAGATCGCCTTCTGGGCCGAGACGGAGAAGCCCGAGACGCTGATGGTCGTGGAAGCGATCACGCTCCAGACCGACGGCGGGCGAAGCCAACATGCGGTTCGCCGATAGCTGGGTGCTGCGCGGACGGCAAGATCGCCATCCACTTCGCCGGCATGGTGCAGCACGCGGACGGCTCGCTGGCGTAAGCAACCCATTTCTGTCGCTAACCAATCGTCCTTGATCCTCGTCGTCGTCCTCGTCCTCGAATGGGCGGGGTCTCTTCGAGCACGAGTACGAGGACGACGACGAGGACGAACGATCACTCCTAACACCACGCTTCTATGAAATACAAACTTCTCGGCCGCAGCGGCCTGCGCGTTTCGGAACTCTGCCTGGGCTGCGCCACGTTCGGCACCAACTGGGGCACCATCGGCTCGAACAAGCCCGAGAGCGGCCGCATCTTCGACGCCTTCGTCGAGGCCGGCGGCAATTTCATCGACACTTCGAACCGCTACCAGGAGAGCCAGTCGGAAGAGTTCCTGGGCACGTTCATCCAGGGTGACCGCGACCGCTACGTGCTCGCCACGAAGTATTCGCTGCTGCGACGGCTTCGCCGACGGCCGCGATCCCAACGGACACGGCAACCACCGCAAGAACCTGCTGCCGCTCGGTCGAAGGGAGCCTGAAGCGGCTGAAGACCGATTACATCGATCTGCTCTGGATTCACATCTACGACTACACCACGCCGATCGACGAAATCCTCCGCGGCCTGGACGACCTGGTCCGCCAGGGCAAGGTGCACTACGTCGGCGCGTCGAACTTCCCGGCCTGGTGGATCGCCCGGGCCAACACGATGGCCGACTTCCACGGCCGCTCGCCGTTCATCGCCACGCAGGTCGAGTACAGCATCGTCGAGCGCTCGCTGCGAGCCGGAGTTCCTGCCGTTGGCCCACGAGATGGACATCGCCCTGGTGGCCTGGTCGGCGCTGGCCGGCGGCATGGCCACGGGCAAGTACAACCGCGGCGAGCAACCGCAATGGCGAGCTGCAGCGCCTGGTCGATGAGGTCGATCCGGCCAAGCACCACTGACTGGCACGAGATGACGGTCCGCAACCTGGCGCATCATGGAAGAAGTGAACAAAATCGCCGATGAGATCGGCCGGCCGACCGCGCAGGTTTCGCTCCGCTGGCTGATGCAGCAGTCCGGTGGTCACGATTCCGATCTTCTCAGCCCGCACGGCGGAGCAGGCGGACGAAGACCTCGGCTGCGTCGATTTCGAGCTGACCGACGAACAGATGCGGCGGCTGACGGCGGCCAGCCGGCCGGCGATCGGCTCGATCATGCCGGGCGTCGGGACCCTACCCGTACCCGATGCTCGAATACGGCAGCCCCGCGCTGCCCGAGTTCTATTCGCGGCACCTGCTGTTCGGCTCGACTGGAAGACAAGATCGTCAACCATCGGCGCGTTTTCCCGTATCAGTACCACCGGCAGGCCGAGCCGGCGGCCGGAGCAGTGCCGCAGCCGGTGAATACTTAGATCGGTTAGGTCGTGCAAGGTCAGTCGGCTTCAGCCGACTCCCTGTCTGCCTCCGGCTTTAGCCGGGGTTAGACAGCACAACAGGGAAGTGTTAGCCGGCTTCAGCCGGCTTCCTTACTTGGTTTCAACCCTTGCCGGCGGCTAAATGTCTAAAGACTTGACGAGAAGCCGGCTGAAGCCGGCTAACACCAATGTAATAGGATCGGTGTTCCACCAGCTAAAGCTGGTGGCAGACGGGGAGTCGGCTGAAGCCAACTAACATGTGCTTAGGACAAGGCACTCCTGATGAGTTTCCAGATGAGCGCGCAATCCTTCGACTACATCGTGATCGGCGCCGGCTCGGCCGGCTGCGTCGTGGCCAACCGCTTGAGCGAGGACGCCGGCACGCGCGTGCTCTTGCTCGAGGCCGGCGGGCCGGACCGCAACCCGCAAATTCATGACCCCACGGGCTTCGTCAAGCTGATGGGCTCCGAGGTCGATTGGGCTTACCGCTCCGAGCCGGAGCCGGGGCCTGGCGGGCCGTCGCATCCTGCTCAACCGCGGCAAGACGCTCGGCGGCACCAGCGCCACCAACGCGATGATCTTCATCCGCGGCCATCGGCTCGACTTCGACCACTGGAACTACCTGGGAAACGAAGGCTGGAGCTACGACGACGTCCTGCCGTACTTCAAGAAATCGGAGCACAACGAGGCAGGGCCATCGGCGTTCCGCGGTGTCGGGGGGCCGGTGAGCGTTCGCAACTACGCGTCGTACGCGGACCCGTCGCCCGGCGGCTCAGGCATTCGTCGCAGCCGGCGTCGAGATGGGCTTCCGCGGCGGGCCGAATTGGGACTTCAACATCGGACGCCGCCGAAGAGTCCACCGGCTTCTATCAGTTCAGCCTCACGCGAGACGGCAAGCGCTGCAGCACGGCGGTCGCGTACCTGAATCCCGATTCTCGACCGTCCGAACCTGACCATCCGCACCGGCGCCCACGTGGCGCGGATTGTGGTCGAGAAAGGCCGGGCCGTCGGCGTCGAATACGTGCAAGACGGCCGGCACCAGCACGCGCGCTGCACCGGCGAAGTCATCCTCAGCGCCGGCGCGTTCGACTCGCCCAAGCTGCTGATGCTCTCGGGCATCGGCCCGGCCGACGAGCTGCGGCGCGCACGGCATCGGCGTCATGGTAGACCTGCCCGGCGTGGGACAGAACCTGCAAGACCACCTGCTCATGCCGGTGATCTATCGGTGCAAGCAGCCGCAGCCGGTGCCGAAGCTGCTGGCCGAAGGGGGCCTGCTCACGCGCACGCGGCCGGGCCTTTCCGCCGCGGCGCCGGACCTGCAAATCAACTTCAACGCCACGATCCCCGACCTGCTGCCGCCCGATTGCCCAGCCGTGGGGCCGAGCTTCACGTTCATCACGATCCTGGTGCGGCCGCAGAGCATCGGCTACGTCACGGTGCGCGACAAGGACCCGGCCTCGCCCCCGTTGATCCAGGAGAACTACCTCCAGTGTCAGGCCGACGTGGAAGTGCAGCTTCGGGCGATCGAGCTGACTCGCGAGATGGTCCGCACCAAGGCCTTCGCGGACTCTTCGATCATGCCAGCGGTGATGGCGAGGCACTCCCGGGTGACGGCCAGAGCCGCGCCGAGCTGGAGCGTTACGTGCGGAGCCACGCCTCGACGATCTGGCACCCGGTCGGCACCTGCAAGATGGGCCGCGACCGCATGGCGGTCGTCGATCCGCAGCTTCGCGTGCACGGTATCGAGGGGCTGCGCGTCGTCGATGGCTCGATCATGCCCAGTATCGTCAGCGCCAACCCGAATGCCGCGATCATCATGATCGGGGAAAAGGCGGCCGACCTGATCAAAGCGACGCCGCCGGCGGCGGTTGTCGAGAGCGAGCCGATCGTGGCAACCTGCGCGGTCGCCGAGGAGCACTTGCGCGTAAGCGATACGGCGGTGATGAGCTATTAAACATTTTCTCAAATGATCTCGTGCTCGTACTCGTAGTCGTGCTCGTGCTCGATATCTGACGGCTGGTCCTTCGAGCACGAGCACGACTACGAGCACGAGCACGAACTAAAGCAACATCAACTTTCTAAGGTGCCATTGAATGTCCCCCACCTTCGCCCACGTCGCGCTCAACTGCCAGGACATGGCCCGCGTCGAGCGCTATTATGCCAGGCACTTCGGCTTCCGCCGCGCCCGGGTGGTCAGCCTGGGGGAAACGCAGATCGTGTTTCTGAAGGCCGGCGCGACGTACCTGGAACTGTTCCAAGCCGACCAGGCATCACCGGCGCCGCCGCCGAGCAAGGACGGCCCCACCTGGCCGGGCGTGCGGCACATCGCTTTTCAGGTGGACAACGTCGATGCCAAGCTGGCCGAGATGGGTGCGGAGGCCCGCGTGACTTTCGGGCCGTTCAACTTCAACGACTTCATCCCCGGCTGGCGCACGGCCTGGGTGGCCGACCCCGAAGGCAACATCGTCGAGATCAGCCAAGGCTTCGCCGATCAGCCAGACCCGCCGGCGCTGCGTTAGCGAGCAGAGGGTGGCACGCTCTGAACATGGATGTGAAGGGCGTGGGCGGGCGATGGCGTGGGCGGGCGATGGCGTGGGCGAGTGGTCGGCAAATCGCCCAGCATTTCCGGCCTCGGCTTCCACGCCCATCGCATCCATACTCTGGGCGTGCCACCCAGGCCGTTCACTGCGCCGGCTTGTAGCGGTAGTAGACCTCCAGGGTCAGCGTGGCCAGCGCCGTGCTGAACACGCGGCCTCCGTGGCCCCCCCAGCGGTCGTTGGGGTCCCAGCTTCCATCGCCCTTCTGCAAGGTGAGGATGCGCTTCTGCACCGCCTGGTTCCACCTCTCCCAGGCCGGTCCCTGCAATTGATAGAACGCCAGCGTGCCGTAGTACCAGTAGTAGTAGTCGGTTCGCTCGTCGGGCAGATGCTGCGAGAGGTAGTCGGCGGCTTCCTGACACAGAGGGTTGTCCGCCGTGGTACCGAGAAGGAACCGGCAGAAGAGCGCCTCGGCCGTCATCGTCGGCGTGGGCCGGTCGGGCTGCCAACTGACATCGGAATAGCGGGCATAGCAGTACCCCGCCAGGCCGCCGTGTCTCCCCGACGTGACATAGGCGAAGAACCGCAGCATGCCGTGGCGAGTCGCAACGGGGATTTGCAGGCCGGCCGTCTCCGCGGCCTTGAGCGACATGAGCTGCCAGCCGAACTGGCTGGTGTCCCCCATGCGGCTGCGGGGATCGTTGGGCAGGTAGCGCCAGCCGCCGTCGGCGCGAATCTGTGCCGCCAGCGTGTAGGCGACGGCACGGCGTAACGGCGGCTCCAGTTTGGCGTCACCGGTCATGCCGTAGGCCTCGGCCAAGGCCAGCGTCGCCATGCCGTGACAATACATTGCCGCCGACTGGGTGGCCTGGCCAGAGAGATTGCCATCCTCGGCTTGGATGCGGATGAGATAGTCGAGCCCGCGGCGAACGGTGTCCTGATACTGCTGCCCTTGATGCGTGTGCCCCGCGCCCAGAAAGGCGAGCAAGGCCAGGCCCGTGACCCCCGTATCGGGCCGCATCCTGCCCCGCGCGTCGGCGCCGGCAAGGGTGCGGTCCCATTCGGCGCCGTGCCTGGCGGCGTCCCACTGGCCGTGGGGCTCTTGATTGGCGGCCAGCCAGGCCAGCGCCGATTTCACGGCCGCTTCCGTGTCCGGCGAGCCGCCTTGCTTGGTGACGATATTCTGCCGGTCGGGCGCCCGGCGCTGCCCATAGGCCCGCGGCAGGTCGTGCTGGCGCGGCGCGTTGGAATCGGGGGGGCTGCTCGGCGCCGGATCGCTGACCGGCCCTGCTTGTTGGCGATTGGCCTGGGTGAGCAACTGGCTGGGACCACCGGTGGACAGCCGTGGCGGGTTGGCGGGGCCGGCGTGTGGCGTCGTTTCTGCCTCTTCGGTGGGATCGCCGTTGCCGGCCGGCGCGCCAGCATCGGCGATGGTCGGCGCCTGGGCCTTGATGGCCAGCGCCGATCGACGCCCGGCAAAGGCCTGGATTCGCCTCCGTGCGACGGCCGGAGCAGCGAGTCGCTGGTCAAATCACTTGTCGAGTGAGTTGTCGCTGGCATGCGGCGGGCCAGTTGCGGCAGGTCACTCGGCAAGCGTTCTCGGGGCAGCTCGCCGGGCGGCGGCGACACTCGGGGCGGCGCTTGTGCGATCGGTCGAGGCGCGCGGATGGGCTCCTGCGTCTCCGCGGGCGTGGCGTGGCTCCCCGGCGTGGCTTCACTGCGAGCGGGAATCTGCGGCGCGCGCGGCGACAGTGGTTCCGCCTCGATGGCGCGCGTCTCCAAGCTCGCTGGTTCACTCAGCGGCCGCTGCGGCGGCGCGGCCAGATCGACGAGTGTTCGCTCGGGCCCCGTCGGTGTCGGGGGAGGCGTGGCCCGCAGCGGCGTCGTGTGCCAGGGCCTGGCCGCGGTGGCTCCCGCCGGCTCTTTGAGGTCCGGATCGCCGCCGACCTGCACGTTGTTGACCAGCAGCGTCGGATGATCGCCGATCTTACCCGGCGCCCCCTCCCGCCCCAGCGGCCCGGGCGCGCCGATGATCATCTCCTTGCTGAAGAACCAGACGAAGAGTAGCAGATGGGCGAAGAGCGACAGCGCGAGGCACTTGTGCGTGACCCGCGTCTTGCCCCAGCGCGTCCACATCAGGATCATCAGCCCGATGGTTAGCGCGACGGCGCCGCACCAGATCACCCACTCGATCGCGCGGATGCGGGCGCACAACTCCAGCGCGCAATTCCACCAGGCGCCCATCGGTCACCTCAGTTCCTTGGTAGTGACCGAAATGCCCAGTTGCTTTACGCCGGCGAGCTGGCAGGCGTGCAGCACCTCGGCCACGCGCTGGTGCAGGGCGCTGGCGTCTCCGCGCACCTGGACGCCCAACCCCTCGTATTGCCGGCTAGCGGAGGAGAGTCGCGAGGTGAGCTCGTCCAAGGTCACGTCCTGCTGGTCCAGCGTCACGCGCCCGTCGCGGCGCACGTTGACCACCCGTTGTGACGGGGCCTCGGTCAGTGCTTCAGCCCCCACGACTCGCGGCAGCTCCACCTCCAGGTCCTGCTCGGGCCGTGGAAAGGTCGTCGCCAAGAGCAGGAAAATGTTCAGGAAGAACACGACGTCGATCAGCGACGTCATGTTCAAGCTGACCTCTTCGCCCTGGTTGACTTTGATGGGCATGGGGTAAATGCGGAATTCGGAATTCGGAATGCGGAATTGGCAATGCGGCGCGTTGAATCAAATTCCGCATTCCGCATTTTCATCACGCTGCTTTCTTGGTCGGCGTCTTGGTTCGCGGCACGGCCGCGGGGGAGTCGCCGGAGATCAGCCGCACGACTTGTTGGCCCAGCGCGTCGATTTCGATGATCCGCCGGTCCGCGCAACTGGCAAAGTACAGGTAGAACAAGAGCGCCGGGATGGCCACGCACAACCCGGCTGCCGTGGTGAGCAGGGCCTCGCTCATGCCGCCGGCCAAGAGGTCGGGACGGCCCATCGTGCGGCTGGAGGCGATCTGATTGAAGCATTTGATGATGCCGAACACCGTGCCCAGCAAACCCAGCAGCGGCCCCACCGTGTGAATGGTATTGAGCACGCGGAGGTTGCGCCGCAGCGTGGCAGCGACGCGCTCGCCGGCGTCGATCATCGCTTGCTCCACCTCGACGGACGAGCGGCCCCACTTCCGCGCGGCGGCGGCGAAGACCTGGGCGATGGGGCTGCCGTTTTCCTGGCAGCGCTTGAGGGCATCGGCCTGCGTGAGCTGCCCGTCCTCGAGCTGCAAGAGAAACCGCGTCACAAACGGCCGCGGCAGGATGTTGCCCCGCCGCAGGCAGATCGCCCGCTCGAACACGAACACCATCATCACCACGGAGCACAAGAGCAGCGGCCACATCAGCACGCCGCCGCTCGCGAAGATTCCCACCAGGCTGGATGCGGGGATCATCGGCTCGGCCGCCGCCGCACGAGGCGAGGCGGTCGGTGCGTCCTGCGCCGGCTGTGGCGGCTGCGTCGTACAGGTCCACGACCACGCCGCTGCGCGTGTCGGCCGTGCGCCGCGGGCCCTGCACCGGCGCTAATTGAGCGTGGCGACAAGCCCACAGTAACGCCAGCGCCGCCAAACAAAGGATGAATGCCCGCTGTGCCCACGTCATATCCGTGCCCCTCTTCGCTTTTTGCCACTAACGCGTTGACGAGCGTCGCCGCAGTTGTGCCGTGCGGAGCCGCTTTTCAGCCTCGGCTTTGAACTCGGTGCCTGCGAAATCGTTGACCACGCGCTCGAAGTGCTTTGCTGCCAGGTTCCAATGCCCAAGCTGCTCGCAGCACTTGCCGGCCTGGAGCAGCGCGGCCGCCTGCCACTTGGGATAGGCATAGAGGATTTCCACGCGGAGGTATTCTTTGAGCGCCGTGCGGTAGTCTTTCTGATGAAAGTAGGTTTCGCCGATCATCCATTGGGCCATGGCGGCGGTCTCGGTCTTGCCGCCGGTCGTTGAGCTGATGACACGCTGGTAGGCCGCACGGGCCTCCTGAAACAGGGCTTGCGCGGCCAGGCAGCGCCCCAGCACGTAATCGACCTCGTATTGGGCGTCGAAGCTCGCGTGTACGGCGGCGATGCCCTCGGCGACTCGCCGAGCTTCGGCCCATTTCTGCAACTGGGCCAGCGATTGGGCCTGCCGCAGCGGCACCATGGCGACCCACTTCTCGGTCTGCCCGGCCAGCCGCGGCGCCAGCTCGCCGAACCGCTTGGCGGCTTCTTCGTGGCGGCCTTGCTGATAGAGCGCCTCGGCGACGTAATACTCGGCGGCCGGCCGCAGGGCGCTCTCCGGTAATTCCTCGAGCAACCGCTCGAGGGGTGCGGCGACGGCGCCCCATTTTTCTTGAGCTGCGGCCACGCGGCCTTGCAGGAATAGCGCGTGCGCCAGCACGTCCCCCTGCGGCCGGGATGCCAGCAGCTCGCCGGCCATCGCTCCGGCTTCCTCGTGCCGGCCGGCGGCGAAGGCGGCGTTGGCCGCGCGATAGGTTGCGTCTCCCCAAAAGCGGCTGCCGCGATGTTCGACGTGCAACCGTCGGAACGCGGCTTCAGCGGCGGCCGGTTGTTGATCGTCGTGACGGGCCCAGGCGAGCTGATAGAGCGCAGCATCCTTCTGGGCGAAGTCCGGGAACTCATCCAGCAGCCGCTGGTAGCGTTCGGCCGCCTTGGCATGATGGCGGAGCTGCCCGTGAAGCTGCGCGGCACCCAGCAGGGCGGTCGGCAGCCGCTGACGGCCGCCGTACTGCTCGATCACCAGCTCATAGGCGGCCAGCGACTCTTCCTTTCGTTGCAGTTGCTCGAGAATCTGAGCGCGAGCCAGGGCCGCATCGCCCGCCAGCGTGTGCCGCGGATAGTCCTGGAGCAGCTTGGCGAACGACTCGGCCGCCAGCGGCAGCAGGCCGATCTGATATTGACTCCAGCCCAGTCCGGACCAGCCATCCGCGGCGAGCGGCTGGGCCCGCGGCTGCGACGGAGCACCGGGGTGTTCCGGCATCTGTTCGGGATCCAAGGCAATCCGCCCCGGAGTCGGCTCGGTGAGGCTGCGATAGACCGTGCCCGCCTCGGGATAATGCTTGCCTTCGTAGAGTGCATCGGCCAGCCGGAGCGTGGCCAGCGAGACGATCTGCGCCTGGTCGGCGTGGCCGGCCAGCAGCTCCGCGTGAGCGGTCAGGGCCCTTTTCGCCTGGCCCGTCTTGACATACGCCACGAGCAGCTCGGCCCGGCAGCGGATGGCCCGTTCGCCGTCCGGCTGTGCGGCCACAAACGCTTCCAGCGCCGCGATGGCCTTCTCCCATCGCTTGCCGGCGATGAGCAGCCGTCCCAGCCTATATTGCGCTTCGGCGCGCATCTCGGTGGGGGCCGCTTCCTGAAGCAGCGGCTCGATCGTGGCCTGGACCTTGTCGTTCTGCTGAAGCTGAGAGTAGGCCTCGACCAAGAGCTGCTGCACCTCCCAGCGATGGGCCGGCGTCTTGGCGTCCGCAGCCAGCGGCTCGAGCTTCGCGGCGGCTGCTTCGGCCTGGCCGCGGTCCAAGAGCGAGCGGGCCAACCGCCGCTGGGCTTCCCCGTGCGCCGGCGTGCCGTTGAACTGTTTGTCCATCTGCTCGGCCAGCGCGGTGATCTTCTGGTGATCGCCGCCGGCCGATGCGGCTCGAAGCTTGCCCAACAGGCAATCCACCGCCAGCGAATGCTTCGGCCAGCGCTCCAGCAGCTCGTCGTAATGCTTGACGGCCTCCGCGTGCTTGCCAGCCATCCGCTGGCAATCCGCCGCGTGGAACAGCAGCTCGGGGCAGCGGGGATGATCCGGCTCGCGCCGCGCGGCGTCGAGCATCGTTGCGGCGGCCGTGTCCCAGCTCCGGCGGGCCTTGTGGATGGCCCCCAGCCACAGCCTGGCTTCCACGCCCAACTGCCCGTCGTCGGCCAGAGACTCGAAGATTGCCTGCGCATCGTCGTGCCGCTTGTCGCGGAACAGCGCGCAGGCCTTGCCCAATCGGGCCGGCTGCCGGTAGCGGCTGCCGGGATGCCTGGTCTCCAGCTCCTCGAACGAGGCCATCGCAGCGGCCAGGTTGCCGTCGGTGTATTGCCGCTTGCCGAGATGATAGAGGGCTTGTTCGGCCAGCGAGCCGGCCTTGCTGGCCAGCGCCGTATAGAGCAGCGTCGGCTCTTCATTCTTGCCTTGGGCCTCGAGCGCCTGGGCCAGCCCGAACCGGCAATTGTCCTGCTTCGGGCCAGTGCCGTATTTCTTCAGCGCCTCGCGATAGAGCGACTCGGCCTCGACGTAGAGCTTGGCCTTCAGCGCAAGGTCTGCCAGATACGGCACTGCGTAGGCATTGAGCGAATCGTCGGGTTGCTTTTCGCGAAAGGCGGCCAGGTCGCGGCGCGCCGTCTCGTGGTCATTGAGGAAAAAGCCCATCTCGCCCACGCGGAACTCGGCTTCGATGGCTCTCCGGCCTTCGGGCTTGCAGGCGGCGCAGGCCTGAAACTGTGCGCGGGCGGTCTCGTACTCGCCCAGCGCGCACGTGGGCCATGCCCAGGAAGAACGTGGCGTTGCCGGTCTGCGGATGCCGCAGATGCTTGTCGAGGAAGACGCGAAACTCTTCGACGGCCAGCGTCCACTGCTGCCGGTCGTAGTGGCCGGCCGCGACGGCGTACTGATCGTCGGCCTCGTCGGCCCGTGCCGCGGCCAGTGCGCTGCAAAGGACGAGGGCGGCAGAAAGCAATCGGCTTCGCGACGTCACGTGTCTCTCCCTGACTCGTGCTCGTGCTCGTACTCGTTCTCGTGCTCGACGAACGTCGCAAACAGCGATGACGAGCACGAGCACGATGACGAGCAGGAGGAATGATATTCTGCGTACCTAGCAGCGCGCCCCAGGCAAAGCTGGGCGCACCGCAGACCAGGTAAATTGGCGGGCATTACTGTGGCGGCTGGGCGTAAGGCGTATTCGCTCCGCCGTCCACGTTGCCTACGATGTGGAAGTGGTTGTGGTCGATGTAGATGACTTCCGAGTGCTCCTCGTCCACGGTGGTGTGCGGAAGCGGCCAGCCGACCCGCGTGACTTCCGTGTAGAAGACGGTGCACTTGTAATGGGCGTGGTGCAGTTGGGCCCAGCCGATGATCGGGTAGAACCGCGGCGGATCGATGTAGTCGGCGATCAGCTCGATGGTCATGCGGACGTTGTTCCGCTGCACTTCATCCAGGAAGGGCAAACCGCCTTCGACGCTCGGCAGGGCCGCCAGGATTTCCGACTCGGTCGGCGGGTCCAGCGCCTGCGGCACGCCCGGTCCGGTGATCGGCCCCAGGATCGCCACGCGCTCGTAGCGCTCCTTGTTGCGGAAGCGGTCTTCCAGTTGCTTCTGGAAGTACGGGCTGACCGGCACCGGGAACAGCCACATGCCCGTCTGAGGACCGTAGGTCGTGCACATCGGGAACGCGCACCCGGAGCACAGGCAGGCGCCCGACATGGCCAGCAGGACCGCGAGGTTGACCTTCTTGAGAGACATGGGATCCTCGAATCGATCGGTACGGTCAGGGGTGACGACGTGAGTAGGTGAGTAGGTGAGTAGGTGTTGACGCGGCTTCAGCCTACCTACTCACTTACTCACCTACTCACCCACCCCGGCAGGCCAGGCGATGCCCAGTGCGCCCGCCGGAGGTGTCCTCGGCAAGACAGTTATCGTGTTAATCTGTGCCGAACTTGCGGGTTTTTCGGAATGTGAGGGAAAGACGTGCTGGCGGGGGCTGGCACTGCTGGCGTATCGGAAGGTCAGTGGTCGAAGGGCAGAGGTCGGAGGTCAAAGTCTGTGAGGGAATTTGGCTGACCTTCGGATCGCGCTCCATCAGCCCTGAAAGGGCGAGACTCGACAGCCCAGGCCGAAGGCCTGGGTCGCGGTCCTAGGGGACACGAAAAGCCCTGAAGGGGCGCAACCTCCGGTGCGGTCATTCGTTCCGCCCTTTCAGGGCTGCGCATCGTTACGGCGCTCTGGACCCAGGCCTTCGGCCTGGGCTGTCGAGTTTCGGCCACGTTGGGCCTTGTTGGATTCGCCTCTGAACGTCGGCCCGAGATAGAGTTGTAAGGCCGCAGAGCGCGATTCGCCTGCTCTCACCGAGACAAGTGCTTGCATGTCCACGCCCCGATTTGCCCGTCATGCATGGTCGGTGCTGCGGCCGCTGCTGGTCGCCTGCCTGCTCTTGATGCTGCTGGAGCGGTTCCTCGTTTTCCGGCCCATTCGCGCGGGGGACTGGCAACCGTCCTGGTTCAGCTATGAGGAAGCCCGTTTCCAAGCGGCGGATGGCACGTGGCTCTATGGCTGGTTCCTGGAGCACCCGCAGCCCCGCGCCGTCGTCCTCTACGCCTACGGGAGCCGAGGGAACCTCAGCTTGCAAGCTCGGAAGGCCGACACGCTCCGCAACGAGCTGGCTGTATCGGTGCTGCTCTTCGACTATCGCGGCTATGGAAAGAGCGAGGGCACGCCGGACGAAGCGGGAGTGCTGATGGATGCCCGCGCCGCTCGAGCGTGGCTGGCCCGCCGCACGGGCCTGGCGGAGCGCGACGTGGTGCTGATGGGCCGATCGCTGGGCGGGGCCGTGGCAGTCGATCTGGCTCAGGACGGCGCTCGCGGCCTCATTCTGGAGAACACCTTCAGCTCGCTGCCCGACGTTGCGGCTGCCCGCTATCCGTGGCTACCAGTCCGCTGGTGCATGCGGACGCGGCTCGACTCGCTGAGCAAGATCGGCCGCTACACCGGGCCGCTGCTGCAAAGCCACTACACGGGCGATCCGGTGGTGCCCTTCGAATTCGGACGCCGGCTCTTCGAGGCCGCGCCGGACCGGGGCAAAGTGCTGCTCCAGTGACCGGGCAAACAGCACGGCGAGTACGACTGGCCGAAATATCGAGCGGCGCTGCGGAGGTTCATCGACCGGCTGCACCCGCCGACTGGCTGAGCCCTCGTGAGCCCTCGTTCCGAGGCTCCGCCTCGCAGCGCATTGCCCGCGAAGCTCTGCCTCGCGTAACTCGGCGCGGCCACGACTCGCCCGGCAGGCAGAGCCTGCAAGGCAGCGCGTTCCGAGGCAGAGCCTCGGAACGAGATTCCTACCAACCCAAGCAGCACGCCGGGTCCATCGAGCCTCTCGTACAGCACGTGGGCCAGCGGCACTTTCGGTTGGGCGGCGCGGTCGTAACCGATCTGGCCATCGACGAGCGTGTGCGTCACGTGCGTGGCGTGCTCGAAGGGATCGCCGTCGTAGAGCACCAGGTCGGCGGCCTTGCCGGCCTCCAGGCTGCCGAAGCGGTCGTCGATGCCCAGGACCTTCGCGGCGTCCAGCGTCACGGCCCGCAGTGCCCCCTCGAAGCCCGAGCCGTTGACCGCCGCCATCGCCGCCTCGTGCCGCACGACGCGCGTCTTGGGGACGTAGCCCTCGAAGCCGGTGCCGATGGCGGCGAGAATGCCCGCGTCGGCCAGGGCCGCGTCGTTCCCCAGGAGGCTGTGATAGCTCTCCAGCTCGCCGACCCGCTGCATCGTCGGATGGACGATGACCGGCACACCGGCGGCCTTGATCTGGTCGGCGATCAGGTAGCCCTCCGTCGCCAGGGCCACGACGCTGTTTAGACCGAACTCGCTGGTGAGCCGCAGGGCCGTCTGGATGTCGTCGGCGCGCTGCGCGCGTGAACAGCGCCGCGGCTTTCTTCGACAAGGCCAGCGAGAGGGCCTCGTGCTTGAGGTTGCGATCGGCGGCGGCTTTGTCCGGAGTCTCGAGCCGCCGCGCGTACGCAGCCGCTTCGGTCAGCGCCTTGCGAACCAGGGCCGCCGTGCCCATCCGCGTGGCGGGGCCACGGTTGCCATAGGTCGCCTTCGGCTCGTCGCCGAGGTTGACGACCAGGGCCGGTGGGAAGCGCACCGTCATGCCCGCCGCCGTGCGGCCGTGCGTGCGGAAGACGCCCGTCTGGCCGGCGATCACGTTCGCCCGGCCGGGACAGGCGTGCACGACGGTGACGCCCTGCGTGCGCAAGAACTGCAGCAGCGGCTCGTCCGGGTTGAAGCCGTCCAGCACGCGCAGGTCGGCCTGGTTCGGGTCGCTCTTCTCGTCCGGTCCTGGTCGGCCGCGATGTTGAACTGCCCGGACAGCGGCACGATGCTGTAGGCGTCGATCAGCCCCGGCGTCACGACCGCCGCCGTGAGAACGGGCACGCCAGGCGGCAGTTTGAAGTCGTCGCGCGGACCGACGTAGACGATCTTGCCGCCTCGAACGAGGATGGCAGCCTCGATCGATCGGCCCCTTGGCGACCGTGTGCGCGCGGCCGGCCAGCACGGCGAGCTCGCGGCTCTCGCTCGTCGGCATGGCGGCGCCGGCAGGCTGGGCCGGCGCGGCGGCCGTCGGCTGCGGCTTGGCCACTGGTTTGGGCGCCGGCACGCGCGAGCGGTCGGCCAGCGCGAAGCCGCCGGTCTGGTACAGTCGCTGCTGGGCGTCGGCCAGGTCGAAGACCTTTTGCCCGTCGATGTACGTCGCCAGCACCTGCGTGTAGACGCTGAACGGCGGCCCGGAGAGGACGACGAAGTCGGCGTCCTTGCCCTGCTCCAGCGAGCCGAGCCGGTGGTCGAGGTGCATCGCCTGGGCGGCGTGGAGCGTCAGCGCCTGCAGGGCGGCGTCCTCCGAGCATGCCGCCGCGGACGGCGATCGCCGCCGGTGCGCAGGAAGAAGCGACTTCGGTGATGGATCGTCGGTGTTGACGGCGACCTTGACGCCGGCCTTGTCCAGGCGGCGCCGCGTTCTCCTCGATGAGGCCGATCACCTCGGCCTTGCCGCCGGGGCTGTCGACCAGCGTCAGCGACACGGGGACCTTCCGCTTGGCGAGCTCGTCGACGACGCGGTAGCCCTCGGTGCCGTGCTGCAGCACGAGCTCGAAGCCGAACTCCTCCGTGAGCCGCAGCGTCGTCAGGATGTCGTCGGCGCGGTGGCAGTGGAAGTGGACGGTCCGCTTCCGCTCCAGCACCTCGACGAGCGGCTCCAGCGCCAGGTCGACCTCCGGCGGCTGGACCTTTTCGCCCGCGGCAGCTGCTGCCGGTAGCGGTCCCACTTCCGCTGGTAGTCGCTGGGCCTTGACGAACTCCGCGCGCTGCAGGGCGGCGATCTTCATGCGCGTGCCCGGGGCCTGCGCCGCGCGAGCCGAAGTGCGCTTGGGGTTCTCGCCGTTGGCCATCTTCAGGCCGCCGAGCACGTCGGGGCTGGCGATGCGCATCTCCTCGACGATGCGGCCGCGGAGCTTGACGTAGATCGTCTGCCCGCCGATGACGTTGCCGCTGCCGGGCATGATGTTGGCCGTGGTGACGCCGCCGGCCGTGGCCATGCGGATGCCGGGATCGTCGGCGTTCAGCGAATCGAGGGCCCGCACGAGCCTTGGACGGGGCCGGAGTCCTCGTTGCCGTCGCTGCCGCCCGGCACGACGGGCCGCGACATGACGCCGATGTGCGAATGCGTGTCCACCAGGCCGGGGATGATCGTCTGGCCCGCCACGTCGTGCACGCGGCCCCCTCGGGGACCTTCACCTGAGCGGCCGGCCCGACGGCGACGATCTTGCCGTCCTGGATCACGAGCGTGCCAGGATCGTGCGTCTTGCCCGCGGCCGTGAGGATCTTTGCTCCGCGATAGGCGGCCGGCGCTGCGGCACGCGAAGCGTCGAGCGCGGCTAGCCAAGCGCAAGCGGCAGCGGCAAGACACAACGAAGGGCGCGAACTCATGGCTGGTTTTGCGGGTGAACTGACGAGGGGAACGTGTGTGGCCGTGGAGTGGATGATAATTGGAGCGGGCGCGGATCGCATCCTGGAGCTCCCAAGAGATCAAGCAACTTTCGTCCTCGTCCTCGTCCTCGTCGTCGTCCTCGACCGTAAATCGAGGACTAGGACGAGGAGAATTCGAGGACGAGGACGACGACGAGGACGAGTACGAGTAGCTAGCGCACGAAGCTGCCACGCTGGCAAAGTTTGCCAGCCATGCCGGCCGCGCGGGCCAAACCGCTAGTAGTGAATGTTCGGAGCGCGAGGCGTCGATAGTGCTTATCAGGATGCGGAGCAAGCGAGCCATCGGCTCCGCAGATCTTGCCTAGGCGGGAGAATTCGATGCGACGTGGCACGTGGCTGTACTCGGCGGTGGTGAGCGCGATCTGGTGGGCGGCCGCCACGGGCTCGACATGTCTGGGGCAGGCGCCCGGGCACTGGGGCCGCGGCATCGAAACCTACGTGCCGGATGCCACGGGCCAGCCCGCCAGACGATACATCACCACGCAAGGCGGCGTGCACATGCACCTGCCCCGGCATCGCCGGCCCCCCTGCCAGCGGCCCACCTCGATCTGCATCAAGCCCAAGGTGTGGAAGTTCTCGCAGGTCTTCTATCAACTGCACCACGAGGTATGGCACGGCGTGACCGACCCCTGCTGGCTGATGGACCCCGACTGCTGCGGCACCTCGTGCCAGCAACAGAAGAGCTTCGGCCTCTTGAACCTGTTCCCCTGGATCAACACGCACGACCACGACGGCCATGGCCCGGTGTCGCCATGCCAGCAGTGCGGCGGCGTCGATGGACAGCACCCGGCGGGCGCGCCGTGTGACGACGGCCACGGAGAAGCGATGCTCGAGGGCGTGGATGGCGAGATCGAGCAGATCACCCCCACGCCGGCCGACCCGCCCGTCGAGCACCCCGAGGCGGCCCGGCAGCCCCCGCTGCGCTCGGTATTGCTGCGGCGGGAATAGGCGCTGACGAACGTCCAAGGTTGAACGTGCAACGTCCAACATCGAACGGCTTTTTCCTCGTTCATTCGACGTTCGATGTTCAATGTTGGACGTTGGACGTTCGCCTTGGCGTCCGCATTTTTGCCCACTTCGGCTGAGATTTTTCCGGCCGGGGCTGTAGAATAGCAAACGACCGAGATTCGCTCGGCGGGCCGCGAGAATTGCCAGCTAGCGGTCTCCCTCCCGGAAATCGTTTCCTCGTCGCGAGCTGCCAACGGCGATGGGCATCTACGACCGCGAATACTACCGAGACGAGACGGAATCCGCTCGCCGGGGTGGCTCTTGGAGCGCCGTCGGCACGATGATCGCGCTCAATATCGCCATCTACCTGGGGATGCAGATGTTCCCCGGAGAGTGGCGTCAGCGCCTGGCGCTGCCTGCGGACTTGTTCGCGCCAGACCAGGCGCTCACGCTGGTGACCGAAGGGCGCGTCTTCACGCTCGTGACGTATGGGTTCGTCCACGATCAGAGCGAGCGGTTCCCCTTCCACATCCTGTTCAACATGCTCTTCCTGTGGCTGTGCGGCAGCGACATCGAAGGCATCTATGGCAAGCGGTTGTTCTGGCAGATGTACCTCAGCTTCATCGTGCTGTCGGGCATTGGCTGGGTCTTGACCGAAAACCTGGTCTTCGACCGCTACCATAGTCATGCCGTGGGGGCGTCGGGCGCCGTGTTTGCCGTGGTCATGCTGTTCATCCTGCACTTCCCGCGGCGCGTGGTGTTGTTCTTCGGTGTCTTGCCGGTCCCGGTCTGGCTACTGGGCATTCTCTGGTTGGGGCGAGAGTACTTGAACTTTCAGAGTGAAGTTTACGGTTACCGGATGACCCCGGTCGCCCACGCCGCCCACCTGGCAGGCGCGCTGTTCGGGTGGATTTTCTACCGCACGCACTTCACGCTGTTCAGCCTGCTGCCGACGCATTGGCTGAGCAAGCTGCGCCGCTCGCCGCGCGCGCGGATGCGCGTCGTTCGTCCCGACGACGTGCCGGAAGAGGAATCGCTGGAGGCGGAGGTGGACCGCATCCTGGCGAAGATCTCACAGCAAGGCACCGAGAGCCTTACTCAGGCCGAAATCCGCACGCTGGAGGCCGCCAGCCGCCGCGCACAGCGCCGCCGCGGGGCGCGGCTGGACTGAGATGAAATGCGGAATGCAGAATGCGAATTCAGGATGCGGATTGGGGTGAGCGAACCGAAATCCGAATTTCGCATTCGGATCACTGCAGCGCCGAGGCCACCTTCCACAGCGCATGCGCCACGGCGTCGATCGTCTCGGACTGCTGCAATAACACCGGATGGTGCAGGACCATCATGTTGTCGGCCGCCCGCTGCGACAGGGCCAGCTCGCCCATCGACCGGCAGCGCCCTTCGCCGCGGCCGGCGAAGCCGCGGAAGCCGCTATCCAGCGAGAGGCCTTCGGCCTGCACGGCTTCCAGGAATCGCTCTCGCGTCAGACTGCTGCCCAGCTTGGGCGAGCAGAGGATGCCGAACTTGTAATAGCCCGGCTCCGTGTCGGCCACGCGGTTGCGCAGCGGCTGCAGGCCGGGAATCCGCTCGACTTGCTGGAGCAGCCGCTGGGCATTTTGCAGCCGGATGCGGTTACGCTGCGGCAGCTTGGTGAGCTGCGGCCGAATGACCGCGGCTTGCAGCTCGCTCAGCGGAAAGGCGTGGTTGCCCCGCTCGCAATGGATCTTGATCCGCTGGTGGATTTGCGCGTCGGCCGTGAGCACCGCCCCGCCGCGGCCGGCGGTCAAGAGCTTGCTGCCGCCGAAGCTCAGCACGCCCACGTCGCCCCAGGTGCCCGCCACGCGCCCCTCGATGATCGCCCCGGGGCACTGGCAGGCGTCCTCGACGATCCGCAGCCGGAAGCCGCGGGCCAGCTCGGCCACGGCCCGCATGGGCACCACGCCGCCGTGCAGGTGCGAGACGACGATCGCCTTGGTCGCGGCGCTGCAGGCCTGAGGCAGGCGGGAGGGATCGAGATTGAAGTTATTGGGATCGACGTCCACCAGCACCGGCCGGGCACCACAGGCCTCGACCGCGCGGAAGTTGCCGGCAAAGTCGTAGCCGGCCAGCAGCACCTCGTCACCCGGGCCGATGCCCAGCCCGCGCAGGGCCAATTCCACCGCGATCGTGCCGGAGCTGCACAGCATCACGTGCGGCACGCGATGGAAGGCGGCCAGCTCTTCGGTCAGTGCCGCGCACTGCGAGCCGTGGTAGCGCCCCCAATCTCCCTGGGCATAAGCCCGCTCCAGGGCGATGCGGATATCCTCGTCGTGCAGCGGCCAGCCGGGCGGCCCCTGGGCGAAGACCGGCCGGCCGCCTTGAGCGGCCAGCTTCGTGTTTTCGGTCTTGAAGCTCGGCCCGCGGGGGGTAGTGGACGGCTGCATGGCGACCTCGGCAAATGCCCGGAGTTCGGGATTCGGAATCCGTGAGTTCGGCGAATGGGCCCTTCATTCGATGTTCGATGTTGGATGTTCGATGTTGGATGTTGGACGTTCAGCTCGCAAACCGAACCGAACATTCAACATCGAATATCCAACATCGAACATCGAACGCCCGCTACCTTTTCCTTTTCTCTGCGTTGGGCCTACCTCCATCTATACCGACGACCCCCGCCTTGCTCAATGCGTGGGGCGTCTTTTCCGGGCCACGAGCCAGGCGCTCGCCAGGCCGGCGAGCAGGCCACACAAGTGGCTCTGCCAGGAAATGTGCGGATCGCTGGAGAAGACCTGCCACACCAGGCCGCCGTAGAGGAAGCCCACCGCGGCGGCGATCAGCAGCGAGACGAGCGTTCGTTCCAGCAGACCGCGGGCCAGGAGGAAGCCGAAGTAGCCGAAGATCAGGCCGCTGGCCCCCAGGTGGACCTGGCCGGCTCGGCCAAGCCACCAGGCCCCCAGCCCGCTCCCCAAGGCGACGATCACCGTGACCCACACGAACTCCCGCAGGGATCGCACCAGCACCAGCGCCGCCAGCACCACGAACGGCAGCGTGTTGGAGGCCAGGTGCTTCAGGTCGCCGTGCAGGAGCGGGGCGAGGGGAACGCCGGCCAGACCGATCGGGGTGCCCGAACGGATGCCCAGCCCTTCGCGGAAGCTCAGCGGCAGCAGCAGCAAGACCCACATCAGCCCGACGATTGCCGCCAGCACGAGCAGCCGGGTCTTGATCCGCTGGCTGAGAGGTGCTTCGAATGCGGCGGACATGGAATGCCTTGAGACGAGCCAGCGTTACCCGTCCGGGCACGGCTTGCCCGGTCCAGAGACGCCACAGACGGACAACCACGAATAGTACGAATCACACGAATGGTTGACCCGAAGTCGCGGACGCCGAGTGATCAATATCCGCCGCCGCCTTCATTCGTGTTATTCGTGTCATTCGTGGTTGTCTTCTCTTCTTGACCTCACATCAGCTCGTGCAGCGGCCGCGCCAGCTTTCGGAAGCCGCGGGGCGACATGGCCACGGTGTCCCACTTGGGTGAGATCAGCCGGGCCCGCTCGGCATAGTCGTTCAGGCGGATCCCCAGGAAGCCGTACAGCCGCTCGCGGAAGCCGAACAGCCGCTCGAGGGGGAGCGGTGCCCGGTTGCCGGCGATCTGATAGGCGAACACCAGCAGGCCGCGGAAACTCTGTCCGAACAGCCGCTCCCAGTGGGCCAGCCCGCGCAGGTCGTCGCGGGTGGACCAGTTCTTCCAGTATTGCCGGTGCACGCCGGAAGGGAAGAGCCGTCCTTTGACATCCACCAGCCAGCGGGCCTCGGCGGGTGTGGAGACGATGAAGTCGAGGCTCTTGATCGATTCGCCGCCAAGCAAGGCCCGCTTGGCCTCGTCCACGGCGACGTACGGCACCCCACGGCCCCGCAGATAGGCCTCGAAGGCGGCTTCGTAGTGGTTGTCGCGGTTGGCCATGGGTCTACGTCGCCCTGCCTCTGCTCGTTGTCCTCGTCGTCGTCCTCGTCGTCCTCGCTTCGTTTCGAGGACGAGGACGACGACGAGGACGATTACGATCCTATAGCCCTACGCTCCTATAGCACCGCCAACAGTTCCGGCCGCCGGCTGCGAATGTTGCCCTCCGCGGGCGGCAGCACGGCCTCCATGTATTCTTCGACCTGCTCGGGCGTCTCGAAGTAATGATCGTAGACGTAGGTGTCGTCGTACTCGCAGTTGTCGGTGGTGTAGTCGCGGCAGATCTGCGGCCGCGTGGCGTAGATGCCGCAGCGGTCGTCGCTGGTGAGGTGCTTGCAGGGCGTGTGCACCAAGAGGTACCACGTCCCCTCTTCGATGAACACGGTGGCCGCGTCGTGCAGCAGGAACCAGCGGATGAAGTCGAAGTCCTCCCGCGTGGCCGGCTTGTCGATGGGCAGGGCAAAATACTTGCAGCACTTGGCCGTGCAATAATCGCACAGACACTCGCCCGGCGGCAGCTGTTCTTTGCGAATCTTGGGCCGCCGCGGCAGCGGAACGGAGGGAAGTTGCACTTGCACGACCGGATGCTCCTCGGGCAACGAACTGCTGGGGCCATAGTCCTGGAGGTCCGTCGCCGCGGTCGTTAGCCTAGCAAAGCGACTGCCGAAAGACCAGCGCCTAGGGGAGTACAACCCACGCGCTGAGCATAGGGCCAGGGTTCATTCGTTATTCGTACTATTCGTGGTTGTCTCCCACTTCCCTCGTCGGGCAGGGCACCTCCCTACGTATCACGATTACGTGCCACTCGCCCGGTCCGTGCACGCCGGTCGTCAGTTGCAGCTCGATGTCGCCCGTCTTGCTCGGCCCGGTGATCAGGACCAGATTGCTCGGCAGCGCGCAGCGCCGCGCAAGGCTATCCGCTTCGTCGGCCGCGGTCCCCGGCGATTCCAGCCGATCAAACAGATCGAACAGGTCCGGCACGATGCGGCCCGCGTCCACCACCGAGATCAACACCGGCGGCAACAGAGTCACCGAGCGCTCCTGGCCCGGCTCGGCGGCGACGGCCAGCGAACCGGTCTCCGCGACGGCCCAATCGGCCGCGGCGAGGCCCAAATCCGCCGCCAGGATCGCCGCGCGCTGGGCGTCGGCCGGCAGCCGGGCGAGCTGCTCGTGCGACACGGCCTGCGCTCCCGCGGCGTCCAGGGCGCCCTGCGCGTCGATCGCTTCCAGGAGCGGATGTTCCCAGCACAGGACGCTGCGCGGTCGGTGAGTCTCCAGCAGCTCCGTCAGGCGCCGATGCGCGCCCGCCAGGTCCTCGACCAGCCAGGCACGGCCGCCCACGGCTTCCACCTCCGCGGCCAGCCGCGCAGGCGGATCGTCGCTGCCCCCCACGTAGCCGACGCTCGGCGGCACTTCCTGCGTGTGTACCCGGTAGGATCGCCCCGCTTGGGCGGCCTGGCGGACTCGGGCGAGAAAGACATCGCGATTCATCGTGCGCATGCTAGCGGAGCTGCCGGCATCCGGCTAGTGCCGTGAGCAACCACGAATAACACGAATAACACGAATGCTTGATGTCGGGAGCGTCGAACCCAGAGCGTCGTCGTCGCAAGCTTCATTCGTGCGATTCGTACTATCGTGGTTGTCAACGAGCCGTCCAGAATGCTCGGTTTTTGCAAAGTTCAGCGAGTGACGCAGCCGAAATAGAGGGCACGCCAGGGGGGCGAACCGTGGAGCGCGACCGCCGCTTGCTGGCAGTCGCCTAGCCTTCATTCCTCTTGGCGAGGCCCCGAGCTATGGCGCAGGCCCAACTGCGAGTCTATTTCGGTCCCGAACAGGAAGCGGCGCCCACTCCGGCCGCCAACACGGTGGCCGTCCCCCTGGGCGAGATCTTGCCGCTCCTGGCCGAAGCCCACGCGAGCCGCCGCACCTGGCTGGGCGACTTCTCTCGGGAGGCGGTGCAAATCTCGGCCGACCTCTATGAAGTGCTGCTGGCATATCAGCACTACCGGCGGCCGGGCGCCTGAGGCGAGGGTGAGTAAGTGAGTAGGTGAGTAGGTGAGTAGGTGAGTAGGTGAGTAGGTGAGTAGGTGAATGGGTCCGGACCCTGTACCTACTCACGTACTCACCTACTCACCTACTCACCTATTTCAGATACTTCTCCCGCAGCGCCGCGATGACGCCCAGGGCGGCTTTGGGGTGCTCTTTCGCATCGAACAGCCCGCCGTGCGGATAGGCGTGCGGCTGCGCGTTGCGCAATTGGTTCCACACCACGCTGCGGACCGCCGGCTTGGAGACGAGCACCGGCAAATAGGCCTCGACCAACTGCTGCTGCACGGCGACGGTCCAGCCGGCGGGGAAGGCGGAGGCCAGCGGCGTCGAAGGATTGCGGGCCTGCGAATCCAGCGTGCTGCCGCTGGGGATCGTCAGGCTGACGTGCAGCGGCAACCCCAGGGCCGACCAGTAATCGATCAATTGGCTCACGTCCAATGGATCGCGCAAGTAGCTGCCGCCGGGGTGGTAGCCGATATTGAGCTCCAGCCCCAGCCCGGTCACTCCCGCCTCGGAACGGACCAGGCTGTCGGCCAGATAGCGCGGAAAGTCCATGCCGTCGGCCCGGGTATATTCCCCCCACGGCTGGTCGAAGCCCACCACGATCGGCGTCTTGGGGTCCAGCGTCCGGGTCATCTGCACCGCGTGCAGCACCAGCCGCAGGCGGTCTTCTTGCGGCAGCGGCAGCACGTCCCCGGCATTCACCCGCGCCGCGCAGCGCCACACGTCCACCTTGCCCCGGTAGCGGGTGACCGCGGCTTCCACGAACTCGCTGGCACAGTCGATCAGGCTGTCGGCATCTTCCAGGCCCCAGGCGCACAGCCAGTCGGGCATGCCCAGGTCATCGAAGGAAAGCAGCGGCCCGGCGTGCACGTTCAGCCCCCGCTCGCGGCACCAGGCGACCTGCTGGTCGCCGACCTTCCAGTCGAAGTTCTGCTCGTCGGCCTCCACGCTGCGCCAGCTCAGCGGCACGCAGAGCGTGTTGAACGAACCCTTGACGAGCGGCGCCAAACCGGCCGGCAGCGGCGCGTCGCCCAGGTGTGCTCCCAGGTGCGTTTCCAGCCGGCCGTGCTGATGCCGCCGCGCGGAGAGGCACTGCTCGGCATAACACCGCGAGAGCCACGACGCCGCCTCCACGGCCGAGCGGATGGCCCGGTCGGCCCGCGTGGCGGTCTGCGCCTCGTCCCGCTCGGTGGAAGCGACGGCCAGCTCGGCCACGGCCCCTTGCAGCAGCACCCGGAACCCCTCGGGGACTTCCAGGCCGATCTGCTGCCATTCGAACAACTGACCGCGCACCTGGTTGAGCTTGCCCCGGGCCAACTCGATCTCCAAGTGATACGGCCGCTCGCGCTCCATCAGCCAGGCCGTGGAGAGGGCCACTTCGCCATGCCCGTCCACGAGCCAAGGGATGTGGAAATAGCCCGAATCGGACTGGGTCCGCTCGAGCACCAGGCCATCGTCGGTCAGCCGGGCACGGCTGCGCCAGAGCGAGCGGTCGGGTGCCGTGAAATAGGCCCGCTGGGCCATTTCGGGGGTTACCCGACGGGGGGGATGCACCTGGAAGCGAATAACGCCCATGCCCTGGTTCGCCGACGAGAGCCAACCCTAGCAGGGGGCGATCCGCGCGCAACGACCCGATCCGCGCAACGACCCGATCCCCCCGCAAACCGCCTGCGGCCACTAGCTCCTATTGCGAGTCTAACCCAGAAAGCGGCGGGGGTTCAAGTTCAGGTAGGGTGGGCCGAGCTCAGGTAGGGTGGGCCGAGATCGCGCAGCGAGCGCTGGCCCACCAGATGCGCGTGGCGGCGGCGTGTGGCTCCCTCGCACACTTGGTGGGCCGGCGGCCGCTGCGGCGGCCTTGGCCCACCCTACAGATCTTAAACCTCCGCCAGCCGTTCGCTGGAGTCGCCGAAGGTCGGCAGCCGCACGCCGCATTTTTCCATCAGCGACAGGTACAGGCGGCACATCTTGCGGTTCGGCTTGCCGAGGTAGTCGAGGACGCGGCCGGTCTTGATCTGGCCGCCGGCGCCGCCCAGCAGCACGACCGGCAGCTGCGTGGCGTCGTGGTTGCCGGTCAGCATGCTCGAGCAGAACAGGAGCATCGAGTTGTCGAGCGCCGTGCGCTCGCCTTCCTGGATCGCGTCGAGCTTGCGGGCGATGTAGGCCAGCTGCTCGACGAAGAACTGGTTCACCTTCAGCCAGTCGGCCGTGTCGGAGTGCGACAGCAGGTGGTGGATCATGTAGTCGACGCCCAGGTGCGGGAAGCGCAGCGACGAGTGGTCGTTGTTCAGCTTCAGCGTGCAGATCGCGCGTCGTGTCGGTCTGGAAGCCGAGCACCAGGATGTCGCACATCAGCCGCATGTGCTCGGCGATGTCCTGCGGGATGCCGTCGGCCGGGCGCGGGCATGTTCGGCTTGTCGAGCGTCGGCCGCCAGCCTTGCAGCTCGCCCTGCTTGCCGGCGCTGGTCGATCCGCTGCTCGACCTCGCGGACCGAGTCGAGGTACTCGTCGAGCTTGCGCTGGTCGGCCGTGCTGATCTGGCGGCGCAGGTCGCTGGCGTCGGCGAGCACGGCGTCGAGCACGCTCTTGTCGCCCTGCTGCGACCTCGTCCTTGAACAGCCGGTCGAAGGCCAGGGCCGGGTACAGCTCCAGCGGCGTCGGCGTCGTCGGCGAGGTCCACGAGATGTGCGAGCTGTAGAGCATCGAGTAGTTCTTGTGGACCGACGGGTTCGACTTCTCGCAGCCCAGCACCAGGCTCGGCACCTTGGTCGAGCGGCCGTAGCGCTGGGCGAGCAGCTGGTCGAAGCTCGTGCCGGAGCGGATCTCGCCGCCGGAGGCGAGCGGCGCGCCGGAGAGCAGGTTGCCGGTCTGCGAGCTGTGGATGTTCCCCTTGAGCGCCTCGCTCGTTGTAGAGGCCGCGGATGAAGAGCAGCTTCTCGCGGAAGTCGGCCAGCGGCGCGAGCACCTTGCCCAGCTCCATGCTCTTGCCTTCGCCCTTGGCCCACCACTCCTTGCTGTGGAAGCCGTTGCCGGAGAACAGCACGGCCAGCCGCACCGGCGCCTCGCTGGCCGGCTGCGCCGGCCGCGGCTCGTCGCCCCAGACGGGCAGCGACTCCAGCCACGGCAGCGCCATCGTGACGCCGACGCCGCGGAGGAAGGTGCGGCGGGAGAAGCTGATGTGTCGTCATGGCATCGGCTCCTTGCGATGGTCGAGCGGATCGGTCGCATGCGGTCGTCTGACAGCTCGCGGCTCGACGGTTCAGTCGAGTCTGCGACTCACGGTCTCGCGCCCGCGGATCTCGCGGAACTGCGCGGCTGCGGACGATCGTCTCGACGGCCGCGCGAGAAGCGGTAGTCGTTCGCCTGCGAGCTGCGCGCTGCATCTCGGCCAGCAGCGGCTCGTCGGAGAGCTGCACGGCGCGGCCCAGGGCGTAGCCGAGCAGCTTGCGGCAGAACTGCCGCACGAACGGCGTCGCGCCGCGTCGGTCAGCAGGTAGTCGCGCAGGCCGTCGAGGCCGTCGAACTCGCGTGCCGTCCGGCAGCTTGGCGCGCGTGTCGATCGGGCCGGTCGCCCAGGTCCTTGTCGCGGCGGCGGCCGATGGCGTCGAAGCCTTCCAGCGCGAAGCCGAACGGGTCGATCCGCCGTGGCAGACGGCGCACTTCGGGTCGCTGGTGTGCTTCTCGACGAGCTGCCGGACGGTCAGGCCGTCGGTCGCGGCTTCGTCGTCGGGCAGCTGCGGCACGTCCTTGGGCGGCCGCGGCAGCTTCTCGCCGAGCAGCACTTCGCTGACCCAGTTGCCGCGCAGGATCGGGCTGGTGCGCGAGGCGCCGGACTGCTTGGCCAGCGTCGTCGCCTAGGCCGAGGATGCCGCCGCGGGCGTACTGCTTCACGCCGTCGACGCGCCGCCACTCGGCGCCGGTCACGCCGGGGATGCCGTAGTGCTTCGCCAGCGTCTCGTTCAGGAACGTGTGGTCGGCGTCGAGGATGTCGAGCACCGAGCCGTCGCGCTGGAACAGGTCGGTGAAGAACTGGATCGACTCCTCGTACATGGCGCCGCGCAGCGCCGGCGAACGTCGGGAAGTGCCGCTCGCTCTTCTCGTCGAGCGCGTCGAAGTCGTGGATGTGCAGCCACTGGCAGGCGAACTCGGTCGCCAGCCGCCGCGACGCGGTCGTCGCGCAGCATCCGCCGCGTCTGCGCCGCGAGCACGTCCGGGTCGCGCAGCTGCCCGGCCGCGGCCGCTGCGCGCAGCTCCGTCGTCGGGCTGCGACGACCAGAGGAAGTAGCTCAGCCGGCTGGCCAGCTCCCAGTCGGAGACCGGCGCCTGGCTCGTCGCCCGGGCCGGGCTTCTCGAGCCGGTACAGGAACGCCGGCGCGACGAGCACGCGGGCCAGCGTCAGCCGGAACGCCTCGTCGTGCGGCAGCTCCTGCGTCGCGCAGCTTGCGGTACAGCGCCGCGCAGCTCGTCGCGTCTCGGCGTCGGTCAGCGGCCGGCGGTAGGCCTGCGCGGCGAACTCGAGCACGGCGTCGAGGTGCTTCGGCTCGGTGTCGATCGAGCCGCTTGCGGAACGCGGCGGCCCGGTCGTGGATCGGCTTGCGCAGCGGCTCGAACACCTTGCGGGTCGGCGTCCTGCGTGGCGTACTCCATGAGCTGCGCGAAGGCATCGACCAGCGTCAGCGCGTCGTGGCTGACGAAGTGCAGCTCGTCCCACAGCCGGTCGAGCCGTCGCCGTCTGCGGCGTCGTCGAGCATCAGCCGCCGCAGGTGGTCGTCCTCGCGATAGAACAAGCGTCAGCGTGACGACCTCGTCGACCGGCACGATCTTCGTGTAGCACAGGGCGGCGCGGGAACAGCTGGCGGAACTCGTCGAACGCCGCCTCGATGCGGCGGCGCGCGGCGCTGCCTTCGCTGCACGAGGACCGGCGTGGCGTACGAGACGCGGCGGTTGTCGGAGGTCCACGGTGCCGTTGACGTTGGTCTCCGTTAGCGTCGTCGGCAGCAGGCCCGTGGCCCGCTCCGGCTTGGTCGTCAGCACGCTGGAGCTGCACGCTGCCTTCGGCGCCGGTCTCGGCGTGCAGCGTGCCGGTCGGCGACGAGCTCGCAGCCGGCGACGAGATCGGCCGGCAGGCGGACTTCGATCACCGACGGCGCCCGCACGCACAGGCTCGCGGCATCGATGGCCGGGCCGTTCGGGATGCTTGCCGAACAGCGCCGGATCGAGGCCCCACGCCGGCGTCGCTGGCTGGCGCTTGCGCCGGACTCGGAGGCTCACGCCGCTTGCGGGCCACGCTCGAGCAGCGGGCCGCCGAGCGACGTCAGCTGCCGATAGAGCACCGGCGTCGGGGCTGTCCTTGGCGCTCGCAGGACGGATCGGAATCCGGCACGCCTTCGGCCAGCAGCTTCTGCATCTGCTCGGCCAGCTTCTGCTTCTCCGCAGCGTCGGCGGCCGATTGCCACTTGGCCAGCAGCGAGCCGGCGGGGATGACGGGCCCCGCTGTCGCCGGCGACCGGCTCGGTGTAGAAGTGCCAGACGTCCTTGTTGCCGAGGCGGTCGGCGTGCGGATTGCCGGCCAGCACGTCGGGCGAGACGTCGCGGGCCAGGTCCCATTGGCGTCGCCACTTCGTGGCTCGATCCGTGCGGATTGGTGCTCGCCTCGCACTACTTCGGTGAGCGTCAGGTCGACCGCCGTCAGGTCGCAGGAGTGGTTGCCGTCGCGCGGGCCGATGAGCAGCGAGACCAGGTCGCCCGGCTGGACGGCGAGGTTCTCGAGCGGGCCGACGCTGACGTCCTTGGCCCCCTGGGCCGTGCCGGCGGCGAGCCGCTGCCGCGTGTTGCCGCGCCGCAGCTCGAGCGACCAGGTCACGCCGTTGCCGCACTCGGGATGGGCGTGCTGCACCTTGGCCGTCGATGCGCATCGCTCGCCGCCACCGGGCTGCGCCAGCCGGCGACCACGTGCAGCGTCGGCGACGGATGCACGGCGACGCCGTGCGGCTTCATGTTGCCGGGGATGCGGACGTGCTGGTCGGACGAGTTGGCCGCCACGCAGCGGCGTGTCGCCGGTGCCCCAGCCCTTGACGAAGTCGTAGCCGGCGGCGCTGGTCGAGCTTCCGCGTGAAGTGCGAGTCGATCTTCGTGCCTGCCGTGCCTGCTGCCTCCCCGCTGCCGATGCCGAGATAATCGAGCCAGGCCGCCAGCACGCGTCGGCTCGACGCCGTGCCGCTGTGCGAGCTGCGCGAGCTTCGGCGCCTTCGTCCGCGGCGCTGGCCTCAGCGGCCGCCGCCAGGCACTTGGCGGCGCTGGCGAACACCTGCTCGCGCCGCGCGGCCAGCTCGCGGCTGACGCTCGCGCACGTCGCGCAGCAGCAGATCCGGCCGGCCCGGCGCGACGAGCCGCGGCTGCTCCCAGACGACGAAGTCGTGCTCGTTGCCGTCGCCCGCGTCGCCGGCGACGAGGTACAGCGTGACCTCCTTCTGGCCCGGGGCGGCGGGCAGCTTCAGCCGCAGCTCCTGCCGCGAGGCGAGCGGGGTCGACCGGCTCCTGCCAGGCCTTGGGACCGCCGACCTTGCCGATGTGCCCGACGCTGGTGAACCGCCACAGCGATTGCTGCCAGCGGCCGATGGTCGCCATGAGCGGCGCCGGCGCCGTCGGGCTTGGCCGTCCGCCACTGGGCGCGCAGATCGTCGAGCAGCAGCGACGGCTCGTCGCCGGTGAGCGTCTTCCAGAGGATGCCCAGATACTTGGCGTTCAGCCCGCGCTCCTTGGCGACGGCGTCGATGGTCTTGCCGCCCGCCGCCAGCGCCTCGCGCTCGGCGAGCGTGGCGGCCAGGTACTTTTCGAGCGGCAGCCGGCCGCCGTCGTTGGTGTCGAAGACGATGCCTTGCAAGTTGACTCGCGACGCCGCCGGCCGCGTCGGTGTGCTCGCGGTAGAGCGCGCGAATCCGCGCCAGCATCTCGTTGGTCCAGTCGCGGCGCGTGGTGGCGGGCGAGAAGCGAAAGCCGTCCGGCAGCAGCACGGCGTGCCGGGCGACCTCCTTGCCGGCGTCGAGATACTTCGTGAGCAAGCGCCGGCGACATGACCAGTGGCGCTGCCCGTGTTGGTGAACCCTTCGCCGGCGGCGCCGTCGGCGGGGAACTCGCGGGCCGGATCCAGCGATCGACGCCGGTCAGATCGCGGAGCGTGTAGGTGTACTCGGCATTGCTCAGCCGGCGCAGCACGACCGGGCCCGGATCGCCGGCGCGGGCCCGGGCCTCGGCCAGGAGATACCGCTCGACGAACCCGCGGAGCTGTTTGCGCTGGTCGGCCGAGGGCTGCCTGGCGTCCTTGGGCGGCATCTCCCCGTTGTCGAGCATCTCGGCGACCTTGAGCCAGACCTTCGTCCCGCGGCGGACGGATTCCAACGTGCCGAACCGCTCCAAATCCAGCTCGCCGGTCTGCTTGGCCGTGGAATGGCAATCGAGGCAAAACTGCTTCACCAGCGGCCGAGTCTGCCTGGCGTACTCATCGGCCAGGGCGGCGAAAGGATCGCCCTGCGGACTCTGGGCTCGCGCAGCCGGCGCGACGGCCAGGCAGAGGATCGCCGGGATGATCAGCGTTCGCATGATTTCGGTCTCGATAATCTCAAAAGTCGCCGACGAGTCGCCGCACTCCAAGGGTAATGCCACGATGCCGGCGAATCGAGCGTGTCAGGCCAGAATCTCTCGCACCACGCGGCCGCTCTGGCCGTCCAGCAAGCTGCCGCCGCCGCCGGGCGCGTGAAAACCAGGTGCTGCGGGTCCAGGCCGAAGAGGTGCAGCAGCGTGGCATGGTAGTCGTAATGGTGCACGATGTCCTCGACCGCCTTGTGCCCCAGCTCGTCCGTGGCGCCGTGCACGTGGCCGGCCTTCACGCCGCCGCCGGCCAGCCACATCGAAAAGCCATACGTGTTGTGGTCGCGGCCAATGTTCTGCTCGTTCTGCACGACCGGCAGCCGGCCCATCTCGCCGCCCCAGTGGACGAGCGTGCTGTCCAAGAGGCCGCGCTGCTTCAAATCCTGGACCAGCGCAGCCGACGGCTGGTCGGTCTTCAAACAGGCGGCGGGCAGCGCCTTGATGATGCCGCCGTGGTGGTCCCATTGCTGCGTGCCGGTGTAAATCTGCACGAATCGCACGCCGCGCTCCACCAGCCGCCGGGCGATCAGGCAGCGCGAGCCAAAATCACGCGTCCGGTCGTCGTCCAAACCATAAAGACGGCGCGTCGCGGCCGTTTCTTGCGAGAGATCAAGCGCCTCTTTGGCAGCCGTTTGCATCCGCGCAGCCAGCTCGTAACTCGCGATGCGGGCGGCCAGGTCCGTTTCGCCCGGATGCTCGTCCAGGTGCCGGCGGTTGAGCTGCGCGAGGTAGTCGAGCTGCCGCTGCTGAGGCGCCCCAGCCAGCGCCGGAGGCGGATCGAGATTGGCGATCCGCGGCTCGCGCGGCCGCACGACCGTGCCCTGAAAGAGCGATGGCAGCCAGCCGTTGGACCACAGGTCGGTGCCTAGCACGGGCAGGCCGCCCGGATCGGTGAGCACCACGAACGCCGGCAGGTCCTGCGACTCGCTGCCCAGGGCGTAGGTCAGCCACGAGCCCAGGCTCGGCCGGCCCGCCGTGACCCGGCCGCAGTGCAGCGCGTACAGCGATTGCCCGTGATTGTTGACGCCCGTCTGGGTCGAGCGGACCAGGGTGATGTCATCCGCGACCGTGGCCAGCTGCGGCAGCAGCTCGCTCAGCTCCATGCCGCAGCGGCCGCGGGGGGCGAATTTCCACGGCGGGCCGAAGAGCTTGGCGCTCGACTGGGCGGCATTGTCGTACTTGATGTCGCCGACGAAGTTCGTGAGGTGCCGCTTCCGCAGCTCCGGTTTGGGATCGAACAGGTCCAGATGGCTTGGCCCGCCCTGCATGAACATCGAGATCATGGCCCGCGCCCGCGGCGGCTGCTGCGGCAGCTTGGGCTTGAGATCGAACGTGCGCTTCTCCAGGTCTGGCTTAGGCGGCTCGGCCAGCAGGCCGTCTTGCTTCAAGAGCCAGGCCAGCGCGAGCGTGCCCAGGCCGAGCCCCTGCTGAGCCAGGAAATGGCGGCGGGAATTGCAAGGGCCGGAGGCGGGAGCGTTGGCGGGGCGGTAGGGCATGGGACGACCTCGATGCCGCGAAACTCGGCTGCCCGTGCTCGGGACGTTCTCGGACCCCGCCGGGCCTCCTAGCTTCGCAAACTATCCGCTGCGACTCAAGGTGGCAGGCGCTTTGTGTGTGCCCAGACTTTCTGGCCACTCCATGTCAACCGATAGGGCCGTGGGTGCGCCACGGCGGAGCTTGCCTCCGCCGGGCGATGTTCAAGACCAGAACGCGCGCCGTGGAAGTTACGACAGCCACCGCGGGGCTCGTCCCCGCGGGGCGATGTTCAAAACACGGGGCAGCGTGGAAACATCGTCCCACGCGGGCAAGCCGCGTGGTGACGCGAGGAGCGCGCGGCACCTTCTGGTTAAGAACATGGCTCGGCGGGGGCAAGCCCCGCCGTGACCGGTCTCGTGACCTCCGTGCCAGGAAAACTTGGCACACACGGCACTTTCCACCAGGGTCAAGACCGAACATCGAACATCGAACATCCAACATCGAACATCCAACATCGAACATCCAACATCGAACATCGAACGAAAGCCCATTCGATGTTGGATGTTCGATGTTGGATGTTCGAATTTCAGCACTGGTGATTCCCACAGACCCAGCACCACGCTTGCGGCCTCTGGCGGCTTGGTCGATAATCGGCCGATAGATACCGATCGGCCGCCGTCAGGTCAGGGTGGAGGGGGCCGTCCGTCCGCTGGCTTCTTGCGATGGCCGAGTCGTCCCACCAGTTCGACACCAGCGTTGACCTGGTTACGCCGGAGAACATCGCCTTTCGGTATCACATCGCCGGCCCGTTCCAGCGGCTCTGGCCCTACCTGATCGATTGCCTGCTGCGGATGGCATTTCTGCTGGCGCTGGGCACCGCCCTGGTGTGCAGCGGGGCCTTGATGGGGGGCATCGAGCTGTCCGTGGGCGTGCTCTCGGTGATTGCTTTTCTCATGGATTGGTTTTACGGCGGAGTGTTCGAGGCGCTCTGGAACGGCCAGACACCCGGCAAGCGGATGTGCCGCATGCGCGTGGTGAGCGTGGACGGTGCGCCGATCACCGGCATGCAGGCCGTGCTCCGCAATTTCCTGCGGTTCGCCGATTTGATGCCCATCGCCGTCATCAGTTTCGACGCGCAGAGCGGCGTGCAGCTTCCCACGCTCCAGGTGGGCCTGGTGGTGATGGCGCTCACGAATCGCTACCAGCGGTTGGGCGACCTGGCCGCCGGCACGATGGTGGTCGTCGAGGAAGCGAAGCGCCGCCACGGGGTCGTGCGGTTCAACGATCCCTTGATGCTGCGCCTGGCGGAAGAGGTCCCTCGCACGTTCCGGCCCAGCCGCAGCCTGACCCAGGCGCTTTCGGCCTACGTGGAGCGGCGAGAGATGCTCCCCTGGCCCCGCCGGGCAGAGATCGCCCGGCACCTGGGGGACTCTTGTGCGAGCGGTTCGGCCTGCCGCCCGACACGAGCCACGACATGCTGCTGTGCGCGCTATATCACAAGACCTTTATTGATGACCGCGGGCAGGAAGCTGCCATGCCACAGGTGATGCGCCGCTAGTTTCAATGACGAATGACGAAGCTCGAATGACGAAGGAATGACCAATGTCGAATGACTGAACGCCCGTGGCCAAATCCCCGAAGGCCGGAAAGGCCTCACCCTTCGTCATTCGTGCTTCGTCCTCCGACATTCCTTCGTCATTCGTGCTTCGACATTCATAATTCCTTCGTCATTCGTGCTTCGACATTCATAATTCCTTCGTCATTCGAGCTTCGTCCTTCGTCATTGTCCCATGAAGGTCTCCGAAATCCTCGCCGAGCGGCAAAGCCACTGGGAAGAGCTTCCAGCGGCTCTGCGGCCTTTTGGAAAAGCAGAAGCGGCGGCGGCTAACCCCCGAACGTCTTGAACCGCTTCGCGTCGCTGTATCGCGCGGCGTGCGCCGACCTGGCCTTGGCCGACGCCTATCACCTGCCGCCGGGCATCGTGCAATACTTGCACCAGCTCGTGGCCCGGGCGCACAACCAGCTTTATCGCAGCCGGCAGTTCACCACGCGGGCCTGGTTCGGCGAGATGTTCCACCGCGTGCCGCGGCGGCTGTTCCGCGACAATTACCTGCGGCTATCCTTCGTGCTGTTCTTCGGCTTTGGACTGGCCTCGTACCTGCTGGCGCAGTTTCGTGCCGGAATTCGCCGAGCAGGCCATCCCCAAAGACCAGCGCGAGGCGATGGAGCAGAGCTATGCCCAGGAGCCCGACCGCGGCGGCTTCGGGGCCGACACCTTCATGGCCGGCCACTACGTGCAGAACAACGCCGGCATCGGCATCCAGTGCTTCGCCTCCGGCATCCTGCTGTGCGGCTTCGGCGGCATGTTCGCGGTCGTTTTCAACGCCTGTTTCATTGGGGCCGCGTTCGGATACATGGACACAACGTCGGCCGCGGCCAACTTCAACAACTTCGTCACCGCGCATGCGCCCTTCGAGCTGACGGCGATCGTGCTCTCCGGGGCGGCGGGCATGCGGCTGGGCTTCTCCTATGTGTTTACCCGCGGCCTGCTGCGGGCCGATTCCCTCCGCCGCGCCGGCCGCGAGTCGCTGCCGATCATGATGGCCGCCATCATCCTCTTCGTGCTGGCCGCCGGCATCGAAGGCTACGTCTCCGCCTCCGGCATCGCCTATTGGCAAAAGGCCACCGTGGCCGTCGTCTCCAGCTTCGTGCTGCTGGTCTACTTCGTGCTGCTGGGCATGCCGCGGTGGGAAGAGGAATGGGATGATGACGAAGGGTTGGAGGTGGTCGTGGAGTGATCGTCGTGGGTGATAAGGAATGATCGTTCGTCCTCGTCCTCGTCCTCGTCCTCGTCCTCGAAAGAGCCGAGTACGAGGACGAGGACGACGACGAGGACGACCAGCTTCTGGAACGAAGGAAACTCTTTGCAACTCGACAAAACCCGCATTCCCATCCTCGAGCGAGGTTACGACAACCTGCTCGACCTGACGCTCGTCGTCGTGCGCCGGCACGCGCTGCCGTTGCTCGTGACGTCGCTGCTGGGGGCCGCGCCGTTTGCCGTGCTGAACTATTTCCTCCTGGCGTCTTGGCTACAGGCGCTGGAGTCCTACGACTACGCCCTTTCGGCCGCCCAATATGCGCTCGTGATGGCCTTGCTCGTTTGCGCGGAAGCGCCGCTGGCGTCGATCGCCACCACGCTGTACCTGGGCGAGGCGCTGTTCGTCGAGAAGCCCGACCTCAAGCGGATGTGGCAGAACTTCACTGCCGCCTGGCCGCAGTTGGTGGCCGTGCAGGGCCTGTTCCGCGCCGTGCTGATTGGCCTCGTGTTCCTGCCCGCCGAAGGGCCGGTTTGGCTGCTTCGCGTGTTGTGCATCGGCGCCTGGATATTGCTGTATTGGTTTCGCCCGTATCTCAACGAGATCATCCTGCTGGAGCGCAATCCCTGGCGGGGCGGTCCCGGCGTGATGACGACGCGGCGGCGGGCGGCGACCCTGCACGGCCATTTCGCGGGCAACCTCTTCGGCGCGCTGGCTGGCGGCCGTCAGCTTCGGCTCGCTGTGGACGGCGGGCCTGGCCGTGGCCATCTTCTGGGTCCGCATGACCGTGACCAACGGCGAGCTGGATTTCAGCCCGCCGCTGTTCGAGATCTGGCTGCCCGTGGCCCTGTGGATCGTGGTCAGCTACTTTAACGTGGTGCGGTTCCTCAGCTACCTGGACCTGCGGATTCGCGGCGAAGGCTGGGAGATCGAGCTGAGAATGCGGGCCGAAGCCAACCGCCTGAGAAACCAACTGGCATGATCGTGCGCGCGGCAATGTGGTGGCTCTTGATGCCGGCCCTGGCCTGGGGCGGACTTGGGGACCGGCTGCGCGAACATCGAACATCGAACACCCAACATCCAACATCGAACGACTGGGACGAATCTCCAGCGTCGAACGACGAAGCCGAACGTCCAACGTCCAACGTCCAACGTCCAACGTCGAACGAAAGACAGACTCCACCGAGCTTGCTTGGTGGTGAACACGATTCTGCACTACCGCGAGGCCGCAACGATCTCTCGCCCCCGCCGAGCTTGCTCGGTGGAGCGCATGATTGGCGGACCAGGTCGCGTCGTCAATCATTGGCTCCACCGAGCAAGCTCGGTGGGGGCCGGTCGTTTGGTTGGTCGTTGCAGAGTAGTGCAGAATCACCGCTCCACCGAGCAAGCTCGGTGGGGGCGAGAGCACTTCCACGCCAGTCGCACCAACTTGATCTTCGTTGGACGTTGGACGTTGGACGTTGGACGTTGGACGTTCGTCTGTCGCCAGCCGTTGCAACGCAGGCTCCGCCGCCTCTTCGTTCGATGTTGGATGTTCGATGTTCGATGTTCGATGTTCGTCTTGGTTTTGCCGCGACGGACAACGAAGAAGCCGTCGAGCAAGCCGGCGACGTCCTCGGCCGCGGCTTCATCGCCCGCACGCACCCTTTCTATGACTCGCGGACCGACGACGTGCGGCTGATCGCGCCGCCGCAGCCCTCGAATTGGAGCTTCTCCTTCGATCCGCGGATCATCGCCTGGCTGATGCTCGCCGTGACGGTGATCGTCCTGGTGCTGATCCTGATCTTCTTTCTGCGCCGCTTGCGCAATGCGCGAGCGGGCGCGGCGGGCGAAGTCGCCACCGCCTCGGGCCTCAGCGACGTGGATCGCATCGAGGCCCTGCCGTTTCGCGTGCAGGCCGGCTTGGGCGACCTGCTCAGCCAGGCCGCCGAGCTGTACCGCCAGGGCCGTTTCGCCGAGGCCATCGTGCTGCTGTTCAGCTACCTGCTCGTGGAGATGGACAAGCACCAGGTCATCCGTCTGGCCAAGGGCAAGACCAATCGGCAATACCTCCGCGAGATCGGCCCGCGCCGGCGGCTGCGCGACCTGGTGGAGCGCACCATGACGGCCTTCGAGGCCGTGTTCTTCGGCCATCATCCGTTGGGTCGAGATGGCTTCGAGGCCTGCTGGTCGCAGGTGGCGGAATTCCAGCGGCTAGTCGAGGGTGAACGATGAGCGGCCAGCCGACAACGTCGAAGCGCCGCTGGTGGGGAGGCGGCATCATCGGCCTCTTGGGGCTGTTCCTGCTGGCCAAGGTGCTGCTCGGCTTCTCTGGTTGCGACCAGGGGCTTTCGATCGAGTACGGCTCGCGTCAGCCGATTCATGACGGCGACGCCAGCCTCAACGGCACCGGCGTGCTGTCGGAGATGTTCCTCCGGGCAGGGCATCGCGTGGCGACGGTGACCCGGCTTGCCCCGCGGCTGAGCAAGTCGGCCGATGTGATCGTGTGGTTCATTCAAGACTTTTCGCCGCCGAGCCAGGCCGCCGTCGATTGGCTGGAGACCTGGCTGGAGAGGGAAGCCGGGCGGACGCTGATCGTCGTCGGCCGCGACTTCGACGCCGAGCCGCTCTACTGGAGCAAAGTGGCCCCGCAGGCCAATGCCCAGCAAGCAAACCTTGTGAGCGTCAAGGCATCGATGGCCGCGATCCGCTTCGCCGGAGAGCGGCACGTCGTCGGCCGCGCAGCCGGAAGATTGGCGGTGGTTCACGCTCGACCGCTCGCCAGCCCTCCTGCGGCGCGGCGTCACCACGCTGACGGGCGACGCCAACTGGACGGCCGGTATCGAGCCGGCGAAGGCTCAGATCGAGCTGTACGGCCGCATCAAGCCCAAGGACTTTGAGCATGAAGTCCTGCTGGAAACGCCGGGTGACGTGCTGGCCTTCCGCCGCGACTATGACGCGGGCTATTTGCTCGGCGGCCAATCGGACGGCACGAGCCAGCTCATCGTCGTGGCCAACGGCTCGTTTCTGTTGAACATGCCGCTGGTGAACCACGAGCATCGCAAGCTGGCCGGCACGCTCGTGGACGAAGTGGGCACGAAGCAGCGCGTGTTCTTCCTGGAGACCGGCGGCAGTCCCGAGGTGCTGGCCGAAGACCCGGCGCCGCCACGAGTGCCGACTTCCACGATGTACTTCGACGTGCCGCGGATTCAGAACCTGCTATGGCACCTGGCCGTGCTGACGCTGGTGGTGTGCTTCGGCCTGTTCGCCATCCACGGCCGCCCGCGGTCCGCGCCACGGCCGCCCCCCAACGACTTCGGCCGGCACGCGGAAGCCGTGGGAGATTTGCTGGCCCACACGAGAGACGCCGCCTACGCGCAGGCTCGATTGAGCCAGTATCGGAACAGCGTGCGCAGTGTGAGTAGGTGAGTAGGTGAGTAAGTGAGTAGGTGAGTAAGTGAGTAGGTGAGTAAGTGAGTAGGTGAGTAAGTGAGTAAGTGAGTAGGTGAGTAGTTAGGCAGGTATACGTACTCACCTACTCACCTACTCACTTACTCACCAGTTACGAAGGACCTTCATGAGCACTATCGAATTTCGCTGTCCCCAGTGCGATAAACTGCTTCGCGTGGGCGCAACGTACGCCGGCAAAGAAGCCCGCTGTCCGCAGTGTGGCACGGTCTCGACGATTCCCAGCCCGCGGCCGCAGCCGTCCGGGCTGCCGCCCGAAGAACACCCGCTGGGGCCCTTGCCCTCGCGCGGCACGCCGTCGGCTCCGCCGGACCCTCGCGCGATGCCCGCGCCTTGGGCACGGCGCCGCTGAATACGACGCCCCTGAGTACGGCGCCCCTGAGTACGGCGCCCCTGAGTACGGCGCCATCGCCTCATCCGGCTGCCCCGCATCCTTCCACTGGGCCCACCGATCCGCCGCGTGCGCCGGCGGCCCGGCTGTCGCTCGTCTCCGCTTCTGCGGAGGGGGGCTCGTCGCCGACGCGCGAGCTCTTCCAGCGGATCATGGAGCAGGTCCGCAAGATCTACGTCGGCCAGGACGAGCTCGTGCTAGGCACGCTCGTGGCCCTGTTCTCCGGCGGGCACGTGCTGATCGAGAGCTTCCCCGGCCTGGGCAAGACGCTCTTCGTCCGCACGCTGGGCAAGACGCTCGGCTGTCAGTTCGGCCGCATCCAGTTCACCGCCGACCTGATGCCTTCGGACATCACCGGCTCGCCGATCTTCGACATGAAGCAGCAGGAGTTCCGCTTTCGGCCCGGCCCGGTGTTCACGCAGCTGCTGTTGGCCGACGAGATCAACCGCTCGCCCGCCAAGACGCACGCGGCCCTGCTGGAGATCATGCAGGAATACCACGTCACGGCGGACGGCCAGACCCACACGCTCGAGCGGCCCTTCCTGGTGATGGCCACGCAAAACCCCATCGAGTCGGAGGGCACCTACAACCTGCCCGAGGCCCAGCTCGATCGCTTCATGTTCAAGCTGGTGCTGGACTACCCGGCGGCTGACGAGGAAGCCGACATCCTCAAGATGCACAGCCGGCAAGTGAACATCGACCAGCGGCTTGCTGAGGAGCTGCAAACAGTCACGTCCCCCTCGGAAATCCTGGCCCTGACGCGGCAGTGCGGCGAGGTGAGGATCGACGACCGCCTGGTCGATTACATCAACCAGATCGTCCGCCGCACGCGCGACTGGCCGCAGTTCCACATCGGCGCCAGTCCCGCGCCGGGCTGGCCCTGATGCAAGGAGCCCGCACGCTGGCCGCCTTCCGCGGGCGAGATTACGCCGTGCCGGATGACGTCGTCGAGTTGACTCTGCCGGCCCTGCGGCACCGGGTGATCTTGACCGCGGAGGCCGAAGTAGAAGGGCGGCACGTGGATGAGCTGCTGACGGAGCTGGTGAGGACGGTGGAGGTGCCGAGGTTGTAGGTTCTCGTTCCAAGGCTCTGCCTTGGAACGCACTGCACGCGAGGCTCTGCCTCGCCGACGTGGCTTGCAGATACAATAGGGGGATGTATTGCGGACAATCATTTGGAGAGACGCATGAGCACAGTCCAGGAAATCGTGACCGCCGCCTCCCAGCTCGCCCCGATGAATTCGTGCACCTTCGGGAAGAGCTCGATCGGCTCGAGGAGCGTCTTTGGAAATCGGAATTAGCGCGGACCACCACGGAAATGCAACAAGCCAACGTCACCGATGACGCAATAGACCAGATGGTCATAAGGCGGCGCCGTGAAGGTCGTTCCTGACACGATGCTCCCGTTCAGTCGGCTTCAGCCGACTCCCCGTCTGCCACCAGCTTCAGCTGGTGGAGTGCCGGACCACATGACCGTTAACAGCCGGCTTCCAGCCGGCTTCTCGTCGCCGCTTCAGCACTGGGCGCGCAATCTGTCTGAAGACTCGACGAGAAGCCCGGCTGAAGCCGGCTCAGGCAAGAGAGTATCTGCGCCCCGCCTTCCACGCGTTGAAACGGGTGGCAGACGGGGAGTCGGCTGGAAGCCGACTGACAGCATTTCGCGGTGTTCGGCCCTTATTCATCGACACCGAATTGTCCTCGTTCCAAGGCTCCGCCTTGGAACGCACTGCCCGCGAGGCTCTGCCTCGCCGGCGGCGAGCAGCTGTGGAGGCTGACCATGTTCCGTTTTTCGCTCCGCATCGTGTTCGCCTTGTTCGCGCTGATCGCGTTCGTGCTCTATGCCGTCATCAATTACTCGCCATGGCTGTGCACAGTTTGCTGCAATGTTCTTGCCGTAGCGATTGTCATGGCCGCAGTTGGAGCGATTGCTTTCCAGGGGTCCACTCGTGCCTTTAGCGCCGGCTTTCTGGCCGCAGCCCTTTTCTGCACATGGACAGCGTTCGCAATGTTCAATGACACGTACTACCTGGAGCCGTCATCGTTACCCAAGAGGTTGGCGACTCAGACGTTTGTTGATTGGGTGTTTGACTCCGTACACGGCCATGAGGGGGTGTATACGAGCGGAAATAAACCTCGCATTCTTTTGAGCGATGGTACTGAGGCTGTTTGGGATGGCCACGCCTATGTCACCGATGATGGTCGTAGGGCCCATACTCAGGCCACTTTCGAAACGATGGCCCACTGTCTGTTGGCGATCGTGCTCGGACTCATCGCCGGCACCGTCGCGGCGGTTGTCTGGTCCGCGGCCGATCGAACGTCGCTCCCGGCTCACGTCGAGGCAGAGCCTCTTGGCAGCGCGTTCCGAGGCAGAGCCTCGGAACGAGAACGCGCGGGAGGTGCCCGGCCCATGATCATCCTCCTTGCCCTCATGTTCGGCCTCGGCATCCCGCTCCTGGTGTTGGCCAGGAAGTGGCGGGTGTACCCCGGCCCCGGGCTCGTGCTCCTCATCCTGGTGCCGACGCTCCTGTGCATTCCGGCCCTCTTCTTGCCGGTGATGCATGAGCCGCTATTCCGCCTCGGCAGTGCGGCTGCGCCGGGCATATCGCCGATCACGCTGCTTGGCCTGGCGATCGCCGCCGTGGCGATCTTCGATTTGACGCAGCTCCCGCGGCGGGCCGACTTCGCCGTCGAGCGCGAGATGGGCCGCGTCGCTTCGCTGCGCAAGAAGCACCGCGTCACGCTCACGATCTCGAACCAGTCGCGCCGGCCGTGGCTTGTGCAGCTCAAGGACGACTTGGCCCAGGAGCTGCACTCCGAGCCGGAAATGTTCGCTCTCAGGCTGGCCCCGCGGTCGCGCAGCACGGTGCACTACGATCTGCGGGCCGGGCGGCGGGGGAAGTTCTCGCTCGATTGCCTGCACTTCCGCGTCCCGAGTGCGTGGCGGATGTGGCAGCGGTATCTCGATCGGCCGCTGCCGGCCGAGCTGCACGTCTATCCCGATATGAAGCAGTTGGCCGAATACGCCGTGCTGGCCCGCACCAACCGGCTGAGCCTGCTGGGGGTGCGCCGCACGCGCCGCATCGGGCAGGACAACGAGTTCGAGCGGCTCCGCGACTACACGCCCGACGACAACTACAAGCACATCGACTGGCGCAGCACGGCCCGGCGGCAGAAGCTGACCGTCAAGGACTTTCAGGCCAACCAGAGCCAGAACCTGATCTTCCTCATCGACAGCGGGCGGATGATGACCAACCAGGCCGCCGGGCTAAGCCTCTTGGACCACGCCTTCAACTCGATGCTGATGCTCAGCTACGTGGCCCTGACGCGCGGCGACTCGGTAGGCCTGGTGACGTTCTCCGACACGATCCACAACTTCGTGCCGCCGCGGGCCGGGGCGAGCCAGATGAACCGGCTGTTGCACGCCTCGTTCGACCGCTTTCCGCAGCTCGTCGAATCGCGCTACGACCAGGCCTTCGTCTACCTCAACTCGCACTGCCGCAAGCGGTCGCTCGTGATCTTCGTCACCAACGTCATCGACGACGTGAACGCTGGCCAGGTCACCAGGTATCTCACGAACCTCTCCGGCAAGCACCTGCCGCTGGGCATCTGGCTGCGCGACCGGCGGCTGTTCGACCTGGTCGAGCCGGCGCAGCCGCAGGGGCGGCGCTGTTCCGCGCCGCCGCGGCCGCCGAAATTCTTGCCTGGCGCCATCAGACAATCGCTGACCTGGCGGCCAAGGGCGTGCTGTCCGTCGATGTCTTCCCGGAGGATCTCACCGCGCCGCTGGTGAACCGCTATTTGGATATCAAGGCCCGGCACTTGCTGTAGCGTTGTTCCGTCACCGGTCATTCCCGGCGACGGTGTGATACAATCTGCAATCGGGCGTGAGTGGGAGAGAATGGCGATGGAACTGACCTTCAATCTGCCGGAGCCGTTGGCAACACAGTTGCGGTCCGTCGGCGAAGACGAGTTGCCGCGGATTATCGAGATCGGCATTCGCGAGCGGGATACGTCGCAGTTAGAAGGTTTTCGTGGCCTCTCGGAAGTGCTGGAGACGTTGGCCCGCCTCCCTTCGCCGGAGGAGGTGCTCGCTTTGCGGCCATCGCGCGGCTCTTCAAAAGCGGATCGATCACTTGCTGGAGAAGAATCGCACGGTCGGCTTGGCGGCCGATGAGGATCGCGAATGGCGGCACTACGAATACGTCGAACATCTCGTGCGCGTGGCAAAGGCTCAAGCCGCGATTAAACTGCGACGAGCCTGACGCCCATGGCCCGCGCGCGCATTCCCGCTGAGCTGAGGCGCACCGTGCGCCGTCGTGCGCGGGATTGCTGCGAATACTGCTTGATCGCTGAGTCGCTCACGTTCATTCCGCACGAGGTAGACCACATCATCGCTGTCAAGCACCGCGGCCGGACAGAGTCCCCGAACCTCGCGCTCTCGTGCGCGGTTTGCAACGGCCTGAAGGGAAGCGACATCGCCTCGATTGACCCGGCGACGGGCAAGCTTACGCCATTGTTTCACCCGCGCCGTCAACGCTGGGCAAGGCACTTTCGCCTGGTGAATGCCCGCATTGAGCCGCGAACGGCATGCGGGCGTGCGACAGCAAGACTGCTTCAATTCAACACCCGCCAGCGTGTGGCGGAGCGGCGTCTGCACATCGAGGCTGGCCTCTTTGCGCCGCCACGACCGTAGGCGGCGTTCGAGCTTACCGGAATCGGCGAAACTGCTATTCTCAGGGCCTGTGGTTTTACTCCCCTCCTTCGGAGAAGGCCTATGAGATTTCCCTTCTTTGTGGCGGCCGCGCTATTGATGGGCGGCTGTTCGTCGGAGTCGGACTTCGACACGCTCAATCCCGACGTGAGTGCCGACACCACGGTGGCCGTCGATATCCGACCGGCGATGAAGTGAGCCAGCGGCTGAGGCAGCGTCATCAGCAAGGCGCTGAAACCGCTACCGGGCGTAGCGGCGGTCAAAGTGGACAGTAACAAGCAGATTACGGTCAAGGTCGATAGCCAGACCTGGGACAGGACCCAGGTCGAGGCTGCTTTGAGAGAGGCCGGGTACGCGGAGAGCAAGGTCCGCGGCTAGCTGGACAGCGTTTCTCACACACGCCTTCCCGTGGACGCCTCGGGAAGGCGTGTTCGTTTTAAGCCATCACGGACGTTCTGGCCGAAAGCGAACTCTTCCATGAACGGAATGAATTCCGTTCTACGCGCTCGCATTCTGGTGGCGAAGCGCTTGGCGGCTGGGTACAAAAACACACAGTCCTTTCGATCGCCACCATCGCGGTAACGTTCTTGCCGGAGGGCTCAATTCATGAGAATCGCCGTGTGCCACCGTGTTGCCATGTGCCGTCGTGCCTTGCCCGTCATCATGGGCTGTGGACTCCTGGTAGTAACCGCAGCCGAGCCAGCCACAGCCCAGCCAGCCACAGCCCAGCCGGCCGCAGCCGAGTCCGCCAAACCGGCCGTGCCGGCCGTGCACAAAGTTCGCTCGGAGCGGATGAAGATCGAGGTGACGCTCAAAGGCGTGCTGGAGGCCGCCGAGATGAGCGAAGTAGGCATCCGCCTCGAGGAGCCAGGCACGTCGCTGACGGTCAAGAAGGCCGTGGAGCACGGCGCGACGGTGAAGAAGGGCGACACGTTGATCTGGCTCGACTTGGAGAAGATCGACCGGGCCATCCGCGACCTGGAGGGGGACAATCGGCTGGCGGACCTGGCGATTCGCCTGGCCGAAGAGGAGCTGCCGATCCTGGAGAAGACCACGCCGCTAGACCTCGTCGCCGCCGAGCGGGCCAAGCAGCGGAGCGACGAAGACCTGAAGAAGTGGATCGACGTCGATCGCGGCTTCATGGAAAAGCAGGCCGAGCAAAGCCTCAAGCAATCGCGGCAGTCGCTGGAGTATCAGAAGGAAGAGCTCAAGCAGCTCGAGAAGATGTACAAGGCCAACGACCTCACGGAGGAGACTGAGGAGATCATCCTCAAGCGGCAGCGAAACCAGGTGGAGTCGTCCGAGTTCTACCTGAAGATCGCCGAAATGTCCCGCGAGCGGACGCTGAAGATCGACATCCCGCGCCGCGACCAGGACGTGCGCGAGGCGGCGGCCAAACAGGCGCTGGCCCTGGACCGGTCGAAGGCCACGCTGCCGCTGGCGCTCAATCAGAAGAAGCTGGCGCTGGACAAGTTGAAGTACGATCGGGGGAAGACCACCGAGCGGCTGGCAAACCTCAAGCAAGACCGCGAGGCCATGACGATCAAGGCACCCGCCGACGGCGTCGTCTACTACGGCAAATTCACGCGCGGCACGTGGAGCGGCTCGGCGGCATCGGCCGCCAAGCTTCAGCGCGGCGGTTCGATTCTCAACGAGGAGGTGGTCCTGACCATCGTGCAGCCGCAGGACCTCTTCGTGCGGGCAACCGTCGAGGAAGCCGACGTGCATCACTTCCGGCCAGGGCTGTCGGCCAAGGTGGCCCTTACGGCCCGGCCCGACCTCAAGCTGACCGCCAAAGTCACCAGCGTCTCTGGCGTGCCGATCTCGCCGGGCTCATTCGAGGTTCAGCTCGCCTTAGAGCCTCGGGCGGGCGAAAGCGCGGCGCTGCTGCCGAGCCTGGCCTGCGCGGCCAGGTTCGTGCCTTATCTCAACGAAAAGGCGCTGACCGTGCCGGTGGCATCGCTCGTGGACGATGAGCTAAGCGACGACGCCCGCTATGTGTACGTCGTCGGCAAGGACCGCAAGCCGGAGAAACGCACGGTGACGGTCGGCAAGAAGAACGACAAGAAGGCCGAGATCCTGACGGGCTTGCGGGAAGGGGACGAAGTGCTGCTCGAAAAGCCCTCCGACGGCAGTCTAGCCGCGGCTGCACCGAAAGCAGCCGCGGCGACGCCGAAGAACGCCGCTCCGGCGGCGGGAAAGGACGGCGCGCGATGAAGCCTAATGTGGTCGGGTCACTCCGTGACCCGAACGTCCGGTCACGGAGTGACCGGACCACACTCATGACTCACTCGCGTGAAGCGAGTTCGCCAAAGCAGCGGCGAGGAATCTCGGTGGCGCACTGGCTGCTAATCGCCGTTGCTGTCTGCCTGATTGCGCCGTCGGCGGGTGAGTCGCCCGACGCCGAATCAGCCAAATCGCCCGCGCAAGACGCCCGCGGCGAAAGTACCATCGACGAAGGCGCCGTCAGCCAAGGAATCATCGACGAAGGAAGGACCCGCGCCGAAGCCATTGACCGAGCCGACGGAGGAGGTCGCCCAGCAGCCGGCCGAGCCGGCGGAATTCCCCAAGCCTAAGCCGCCCGGGCCGCTGGAGCCTAAGGCCATCGAAAGCGGCATCCGCCGCGGCGTCGCGTTCTTGCTGAAAGACCAGAACGCCGACGGCTCGTGGGGCACGCCCCACAAGACGAAGGGACTCAACATCTATGCCCCCGTGCCCGGCGCGCACCAGGCATTTCGCACGGGCGTCACCACGCTATGCATCGCGGCGATGATCGAGGCCGGCGGCGACTCGCCCGAGGTCACGAAGTCGATCGAGCGAGCGGAAGCCTGGCTGCTGGAGAACCTGCCGAAGCTGCGCCGCGCCACGCCCGACGCTTTGTACAACGTCTGGGGGCACGCCTACGGCATCCAGGCGCTGCGCTGATGCACGGCCGTTTGCCCGGCGATGCGGAGCGCCGCGGCCGCATCGAGCGGATGATCCGCGAGCAGTACGATTGGCTGGAGCGCTACGAATCGGTCGATGGCGGCTGGGGCTACTACGACTTCCGCATCGGCGCCCAGAAGCCGGCCACCGATTCCACCAGTTTCACCACCGGCGCGGTGCTGGTCGCTTTCGCCGAAGCCCGGCGGATCGGCATCGCTCCGCCGGAGAAGCTCACGAAGCGAGCGAGCGATTCCATCGTCCGGCAGTGCAAGCCCGACTTCAGCTACCTCTACGGCGAGTATCTGAAGTGGGAGCCGATGATGACGATCAACCGCCCGGGCGGCAGCCTGGGGCGGTCGCAGTGCTGCAACCTGGCCCTGCGGCTGTGGGGCGACAAGCGGATCACCGAAGGGGTGCTGACGACCTGGCTGGACCGGCTGATTGCCCGCAACCTGTGGCTCGACATCGCCCGCAAGCGGCCGATCCCGCACGAATCGCACTTCCAGGTCGCCGGCTACTTCTACTACTTCGGCCACTACTACGCGGCGCGGTGCATCGACGAGCTGCGTCCCGGCGAGCGTCCCTTCTATCAAGACCATCTGGCCCACCTGCTGCTGCCGCTGCAAGAAAAGGACGGCTCATGGTGGGACTACCCGCTCTACAACTACCACCAGCAGTACGGCACGGCGTTCGCGCTGATGTCGTTGAAGCGGTGCCAGCGTGGCGGCGAAGCAAAGCGGAACTAGGCGCGAGCTTTTGAAAGGGCCTGCGGGTTCGGACGACCCAAGAATCGTCCGCTGCTAGGCAGGGGTCTCGTGGTATATTTGACCAGAGCCACTTTTCTTTCCGTCGGCCGATCCATGCTGAAATCACGTGACAAGAGACCCACGGTGACGATGGAAGAGGTCACCGATCCGAAAGAACTCCAGCAGGCTCGCCGCCAGCGGGAGCGGTTCGAGCGCAACGCGGATTGGTTGCAGCAGCAGGTGCCGGAAGTGTATTCTCGGCATCGGGGAAAATTCATCTGTGTGGCCGGCGAGGAGCTCTTTGTCGGCGATACCGTGGAAGAAGTGATCGAAGCCGCTCGCGCAGCGCATCCCGACGACGACGGGATATTCACGCGGTACATTCCCAAAGTCAAAGTGCCTCGCATCTATGAGATTCAACGGACGTTGGTGGCTGGCGGATGATGAGGATGACCGGCCAATGCTGCGGGGAGAAGTGCTCAAGAAGAACGGTGAATGGTGGGACGCCGAGTTTCTGATCGATACCGGAGCCGAGCGGACAGTCTTCAGCGCCGACGTGTATCGGGTTCTGGGCGACGAGTCCCCTGAGGCTCAAGAAGCGATTGCCGGAATTGGCGGCGTCATTTCCGTGCCAGTGGTCAGCACGCAGATTCGCCTGACGCGCGATGATGGCGGCAAGGTGGTCTTCAAAGGGCGCTACGCAGCATGCCTGGCTCCTGAGGCGCTCGATCTAAGCGTCCTGGGCCGCGACATTCTCAGCCTGTTCGCGGTCATCGTGGACCGGCCGGCAGACGTGGTGTGCCTGCTCGGCGGACAGCATAGTTACCGGATTCAGGGACCGTAGCAGTACGTCAGCGGGCACGTCGAACGATCGCGCCATGAAAATCACCCACGTCGAAACCTTCCCCGTCCGCATCCCGCTCAAGCCAATCCGGCAAATGCGTTCGTCGCTGGGCGAGCACCTGGTGTCGAACTATCTCCTGGTCCGCCTGGGCACCGACCAGGGGATCGACGGCGTCGGCGAGGCCACGGTCATGCCGCGGTGGAGCGGCGAGACCGTCTGGTCCGCTCAGGCGCTCGTCGAACAGATCCTTGGTCCGCTTCTGGTCGGCCGCGATCCGACGAACATCGCCGACATCGACCACGTGATGGACCGCGCCTGTGCCCACAATTGGTTCACCAAGTCCGCCCTCGAAATGGCCTGCTGGGACATCCGCGGCAAGGCCGAGGGCAAGCCGGTCTACGAGCTGCTGGGCGGGGCCAGGCGGCCGCTGGAGTTTCGCTGCCGGTTCTCGATGGGGGCCTACGACCTAGAGCGGGCGAGCAAGGTCGTGACCGAGCGGCTGGCCTCCGGCTTCGACACGATCAAGGTCAAGGTCGGCGGCCAGCTCGATATCGATAGCGTGGAGGAAGACATCCGCCGCGTCAGCCTCGTGCGCGACGCTGATCGGCCCGGAGCGGCACATCGTCATCGACGCCAACTGCGGCTGGGACGCTGACACGGCGGTGCGAGCGGTGAACGCGATGGAGCGACTGCCAAGATCGCGCTCGACGAGCAGCCGACGCCCGACGGCGACTACGCCGGCATGGCCCGCGTGCGGCGCGAGACGCGGCCGCCGGTGATGGCCGACGACATGTGCTTCAACCTGGTGCACGCCCAGGAGCTGGTCCGCAACGATTGCTGCGACGTGATCAGCGTCTACCCCGGCAAGAACGGCGGTATCGGCCGAACGAAGGCCATCGTCGATTACGCGGCGGCCCACGGCATCGCCTGCTCGATCGGCTCGAACCTGGAGTGGGACATCGCCACCGCGGCCATGTGCCACCTGATCGTGGCCTGCGAGAACCTGCAAGTCGAAAAATACCCCGGCGACGTGCTAGGGCCGGACTACCACGAGTTCTCGATTGCCCGCAACCCGATCGCCATCAAGGGACCGATGGTGCGGACGCCGAGCGGGCCGGGGTTGGGCGTGGAGGTGGATTGGGACGTGGTGGGGAAGAACCGGTGCCCCGTGTGAGCCGGAAAACAAGCTGCATGGTTGGGAACCGACACCGTCGGGCTCGTCCCGACGGCTCGCTGACTGGCCAGCTACCAGCCGGAATGAATAATTGGAGCAAAACCCCGTCGGGCTTGTCCCGACGGACTCATGACTTCCAGCCGAGTGGCGTCGATGCCGCAACTCGCTCCGCTTTACACCGCCGTCAATTGTCGGATCGCATACCAGCTCAACTGGTCTCTTTCCCTGTTCGGGCGAGCAGCGTTCCCACCGATGCAACAATGGATTGATGAGCTGCAGGCGGCCGTCGAACCGGATGGCGTGCGCATTCTCGAGCATCGCCTCGTGCAGCCCCATGTCCTGCAATTCTTCGTCAGCAGCCGGCCGGGGCCGTCGCCAGCCGATGTGGTGCGATCCGTCAAGGGCCGGCTGCAATACCTGATCAGGTCCCAGTTCCCACGGGCATTTCGCCGCAATTACCGTATCGAGAGCGTCGGAAGTGCCAACCTTGATACGATGGACGGTTACGTGGCGAAGCAGATTGACCGTCATCCGATGGCCGATTCTCGAGCGCGCGACGTCCTGGAGCAGCTTCAGTATTTCGATCCGTCTGCGGAATTGAATGCCATTCAGTATAGCAGTGCGGGCCAGTTCATTTGCAACCTGCACGTGGTCCTGGAGAATGCGGACGGCTGGCACGAAGTGCGCGAACAGGTGCTGGTGGCGATGCGAGATATGATCATTCGGGCCAGTCGGGCAAAGAAGTACCGCTTGTCGCGCATTGGCTTGGTGAGCAACCATCTCCACGTGACGCTCGGCTGCAACATGACCGAGTCGCCGCTCGCTGTGGGCTTGGGATTGCTCAACAACCTGGCCTTCGTGAACGACATGAAGGCGGTGTTCAAGTACAGCTTCTACGTGGGCACCGTGGGAAACTATGATCGGCACGCGATTCGGTGGAAGCTCGCGGAGCGAAGCCAGCCGTCACTTGATGCTCCGTAGCTGGTCAGTCACGGTCCCGTCGGGGCAAGCCCGACGGGGACCTGCCGGCTGCCGATATGGGGTAGCTGGCCAGTCATATTTCCGTCGGGGCGAGCCCGACGGGGAGTTTTTTGGTGCACATACCTCCTTCTTTTTCCGATCTCGCCCGGGAACCGCTTCAGATTCAACCTGTGCCAGACCATGCGCTTATTTACCCTCCCGTCGGGTTTCTCGCTTGGCCGATATGCGGATTGGGCAACGGTGATGAGTACGGCTACTATTGGCCGCTCGGCAAGGAAACGAGCGAGCCGCTTGTCGCGATGATGTCCCACGATTGTGGGGCGCTGATTCCTGTGGCATCATCGCTCGAAGCCTTAGCACGGCTAGGAGACTCTCGGGAAGTGACGGCGCTCGTAAGAGGAGAGGAAGCGCCGCCGGACGACAGCGAGCTCGATGACGGACCCACCACACGGACGTTACCCGAGAAGCTGGCGATCGATCCCGGCTCGCCCCATTTGCTCGTAGCGAACGCGGATGCAGCAATGGCCAGCAACAACCTGGACGAAGCGGAGGCGTTGTACTTGCGGGCCATTGAAGCGCTGCCTGAATATACGGCAGCCCATTTCGGCCTGGCGATGCTGTATCGCCGTCAGCGAAAGACGAACTTGGCGATCCGTTGGATGCTGGAGGCGGTTCGCTCGCCGCTGTGCTTCCAAGGAGCGAGTTTCTGGGCAGACACGTCGCTCCCGCTCAATCGCACTGATTTCCGACGAAAGTGCCTGTTATGGCTGCAGCAGACAAAGGCGGAAGACGCCCCAACGGCGGCAGCCGACCCGTTGTTCCACGTTCGTGATCGCCTGAGCTTTGCCACGGGCGTCAAGACAAACGACGACTTCGCGCTCTACGACCGGGTAATCGACGAGTACGTTGCGTCCGGCAGAACGCTTGACGCCATACGGCTCGTGATGCTCGTTGGCGAGCTGATGAATTCCGAGACAGTCTCGTTCCGCGAAAGGGCGGGGTTCACGTCGCCCGAATATCGTGACCGCCTGCGTCGGCTGTTCCGACTCGGCGCGCCGAGAGCGCGAGCAATTCCTAGAGGGATGATTCTAATCGTCGTCCATCTTGGAGACTGTGGCGGAGACTATGCTGGCGGAGTGTCCTGCCACCGGAGCCGATGCACAGATGGAGCCACAAAGTGAGGACAACCCGTATCGCGCCCCTCGGCCGGAGCCCGATCAGTGGCCCGAATCATGGGCGCCACCGACGGTAGACACCTCGCGAGCGATCTGCGTCTCTGGCCCGTACACCTGGAAGCACTGCTTCGCCGCTGCGAAGCTTATTGTTAGCTGGCGCAACTGGTGGCGGTTTTCACTTGCCGTGGCTGCGGCCCTCAGCGGCCTCAAGATGGCCTATTCGCTACTCGTGCTTGGTCAGCCGTGGCACTGGACGCGGGGGATCGAAGTGGTATTGACGCTGATGTCCGCCCCCGTCGTGTTCTTCATCATCGCGTATGCGATCCGTCCCTTCGCAGCGATCGCCTTGTGGCGGATCGCGACGACCGCACGTCAGCGTAACTGGGTCACGGCGGACGCGGTCCGATCAGACTGCCCTGGCTGCAGCATGACCTATGCATGGGACTACTTCGACAAAGCCCTCGTCTCCGACGACGTGGTCGTGCTGCGCACGGGCGAGCGGCTGTATGGGATCTTGATCCTTCCGCGGTCGCACTTCCCGTCGGACGAGGATTGGGAGACATTCGTGGCATGGGTGCAGCGTAAGGTGCCATGATTCATCGATAGATTCATCGATAGATTCATCGATACGATGGCCGATTACGGCGACAATCCCTACCGACCACCCGCTGATCTCAAGGCCGGCGCGGAATGGGCCCCCGTGACTCATCAACTCCCCGTCGGGCTTGTCCCGACGGCTCGCTGACTGGCCAGCTACCAAGTGCTCATGATCCTTGATCGATCCCCGTCGGGCTCGTCCCGACGGATTCATGACTCGCTGCTGGGCATGCCTTCGATGCCGCAACTCGCGCCGCCTTTATCTGGGGACCGTGGGAAACTATGATCGGCAGGTGATTCGGTGGAGGCTGGGGAACCGAAGCAGCCGTCGCTTGGTAGCGCCTAGCTGGGTAGTCATGGTTCCGTCGGGACGAGCCCGACGGTGGGTTCGGCAACGGCGTTTCAGGCTGGCCTGGGGCGTTGTGGCTTGATGATAGTTCACCACGATGAAGAAACTCCGCTGGGGCGTGCTGGGTGTCGCCAAGATCGCCACTGACAAGGTCATCCCCGCCATGCAGGCCGGCGAGCTGTGCGAGATCGTCGCCATCGCCTCGCGCGATCGGGCGAAGGCCGACGCGGCGGCTGCGCGGCTCGGCATCCCGCGGGCGTATGGCTCCTACGAAGAGCTGCTGGCCGATCGGGGGATCGACGCCGTCTACAATCCGCTGCCCAATCACCTGCACGTCCCCTGGTCGATCCAAGCTCTCGAGGCCGGCAAGCACGTGCTGTGCGAGAAGCCGATCGCGATGTCGGTTGCCGAGGCCGAGACGCTGGTTACGGCCGGGCGGCGGCATCCGCGCCTGAAGCTGATGGAAGCCTTCATGTATCGGCTGCACCCGCAGTGGAAGCTGGCCAAAGAGATCGTGGACGACGGCCGCATCGGGCAGCTCCGCACCATCGCCACGGTGTTCTCCTATTTCAATCGCGACGCCGCCAACGTCCGCAACCAGGCGGATATCGGCGGCGGTGGGCTGATGGATATCGGCTGCTACGCCGTCTCGCTGTCGCGGTTCATCTTCGGCAGCGAGCCGCGGCGCGTCTTGGGCAGCGTGGAATCTGATCCCGACTTCCGCACCGACCGCCTGGCCAGCGCCGTCCTGGAGTTCGACCGCGGCACGTCGATCTTCACCGTCAGCACGCAGCTTACGCCGTACCAGCGCGTGACGATCCTCGGCACCGAGGGCCACGTGGAGATCGAAATCCCCTTCAACGCCCCGCCGGATCGGCCGTGCCGGCTGTGGCACGCCAGCCTGAAGGGAAGCAGCCAAGAGATCGAGGAGATCGCGCTGCCCGTCTGCAACCAGTACACGATTCAGGGCGACGCGTTCTCGCGTGCCGTGCTGGACGATACGCCCGTGCCCACGCCGATCGAAGACGCGGTGGCGAACATGCGGGTGATCGAAGCGCTGCTGCGCGGCGTGCCTAAGGTCTCGTGAGGTCTCGTTCCCAAGCTCCGCTTGGGAACGCAAGTAACGAAGCTCTGCTTCGAGGCCACCGCACTAGGCGCTAGCGGCCATTGGAAGAGGAGCGTGGCGGACCGCAGGAAAAGTGATGCCGAAGCGTCCGGATGGTTCGCTGAAAACGCGTGGGGCACGTATTGCGCACGCAATTGAACGCCAAGCGGAGCTTGGCGACTTGCGTTCCCAAGCGGAGCTTGGGAACGAGAGAAACTGCACTGGCCACACTGCACTGGCCACATTACAGCTTCGGCAGCTTCACTTCCTTGGGCCGCGGCAGCTTGTTGGGCTGCGGGTCGGGCTGCTTTGCCGGCGGGTTAGGAATCACCTTCGGCACCACCACCTTGGGGGCCGGGCCGGCCTTCGGCTTGGGCGGCGGAGGCGGCGGGGCCACGTAGGCCTCTTCGATCTGGAAGCCCAGCGGGTCTTTCAGCTCGCGCTGGGCCAAGAGGGCCCACGGCGTGCCGGGGTTGGCGTCGATGCAGCGCCGCAGCAGCCGCGTGGCCTCGGCGGCTTGCCTCTGGCTCGTGGTGCTGGCGATCTTCTCGCTGGGCACGAACCGCCAGCGATTGGACTTCTGATCGACGAACTCGCGCCCCTTGCCCTTGAAGACGCTGCACACCACGTTGTACTCGTAGTTCCGCACCCGCATCGCCAACAGCCGGCCATAACTGTAGTCGTACCAGGCCCGCCACCGCGCCGACTTCTCCCGGTCATACTCCTTCTCGAAGCCCTGGCCGAACGGCGCGAGCAGTTGTTCCAGCACGTCCAGGTTGTAGGCGGCGCTCTTTTGTGCCTCGAGCAGGTCTTGCTGGAAGGTGTTGCCCGTGGGGGCAAGCTGCAGCGTGGGCGTCTCTTTGATCGTCCGCTGCTTGGTCATCTCGACCACCTGCATGATCGCCCGCCGCAGCGGGCTCGTCTGAATGCGGCGGATGTAATGCGCCACCGAGTCATATTCGGGGGCATAGCGAATCATCGTGGGCACCTGAAACTCCGACACGTCGCGAGGGTCGTCCTTGATGAAATAGGCGCCGCCCGTTTCGTAGGCCGCCCGCGTGAGCGCGAAGGGGCCCAGGCCGGAGTGCAGGTTGCGGTACTGGCCGCCGCCGAACCAGAAGGGCAGCTCGATCTGCTCCTGGTGCACCGAGTCGGGGCCGCGGCAGACCGGCAGCCAATACGTCTGGCCGTCGTCGGGGTGCACGTACGGGCGCTGGCCGTGCTCTTTGCCGAACATGGCGGACGGGCCGACCGAGTAGATGGGGATGCTGAGCCGCTGGCAGCTCGCGATCACCTGATCGAGCAGCCGGTAGTCGTCGCCCGACTCGTCGGTCCAGTTGACGATAATCATCTTTCGCCGCTGCTGGGTGACGCGCGTCTGGTAGCGGTCGATGGCGAACTGCATGGCGGCGAAGACGTTCTCGATGCCGCTTTCGTCATCCGGCACGCTGCCGATGGCGGCCACCACCTTGGCGTCGTCAGTCGTAGGATCGACGAGCACCTTGGTCTGCTGGCCGTAGGCGATGACGGCGCTCACCAGCTCGTCGTTCTTCACCACGCCTGAGCCGCCGATCTCGGTGAAAATGCGCTCCAGGTGCTTGGCCACCTCCTTGCGCTCCTTCACCAGGCTCAGCGAGGCGTCCATCAGCCACACGACGATGACCGGCTTCTCCTCCAGGTTGTGGGCGATCTCCTGCGTGATGCGATCGACGGCCCCCTCGACGTGCGCTTCCTGCTCGCCATAGCCGCCCTTGCGAGGCATCGATTGCGTCAGGAACGCGCCGGGGACCGACGAAGGCGGCGGCAGCACCTCGATCGGCTTAGGGCTGGCCGCGGGCACCACCACGCGATCCAGCGGCACTTTGGGCAGCTCCCAGCCTTCGCTGCGGGCGATCGAGGCCAGCACGTTCTCGTGATCGCGCCATTCCTTATCGGCCGGGGCCACGCTCAGCACCGGATCGAGCTCCTCGAGCGTCGGGATTTCCTCCGGCTCAAAGCTGAGCAGCTCCTCGTTGGGCTGCTCCGGCACGGTAAGCAAGCTCATCGGCAAAGCCACGGCCACCACGAGCACGGCCAAGTGCACCACCGAGCTGAAGAGCACGCTGAAGACCGTCCGGAACGACTTGCCCATCGACAGGCCGCTGATCGCCAGGGCCCGTTCGAGCGCGGCCTCCCTGTATTCCAGATCGGCGGCGTGATGGTCCGCCGCGCGCTGCTCGCGGCGAGCTTCGGCCACGCGACGCAAGATGGCCAACATGGTAAGCCTCCCGTCGTTTCACTCGGCTCCGAGAAGGGATCGACACTCGCCCAGCGCAGGCGGCGCACGACGCCGGCGCATAACGCCGGCGCACCACGGCACCCTCTGCGGGGAATGCGATCCGCGAGCGTAATATACCCTGTCGCCGGGACAATCCAAAGGATTTTCCCGTAGTGGGTCAGTTTGGCAGATTGTCGTCTTTCGCTCCGCGAAAGAACGCCTTTCGCGCGAAAGGCGACAAACTGACCCAGGACCGTTTTTCCCGCAGTGGGGGAGTCGCTCGATGATCGTCTAGCTTGATCTTGCCCACTCCGCCGAGCATTCCACATACTCAGCCGCATGGACGCCAAGACCCCCATTCCGTCGCCCGCCCGCCGCAGATTCACCTTCGGGATGCGGTCACTCTTGGGAGCGGTAACCCTGTTGGCCATCGCGTTTGCCGTCATCGGAGAGTGGACCTACGGCAAAGTGCAACAGGGAATCGCCATAAACCACTTCTCAAGGATTGGCGTTCATCTTGCAACGGACGATGGCTTCCCGCTTGTCATTGCCGATGTTATTCGCCTGGAAACACCGGCCAACGCCCAGGTAGCCGACAAAGACCTCGCTTGGCTTCGACTCGTGCCGACGATGCAAGTAGTCTGGCTGGAAGATACAAATGTTTCCGATGCCGGCCTCCCGTATCTCAGAAGCCTTCCGAAACTTCGTTGGTTAGACTTGTCACGCACTCGTGTCACCGATGTCGGTCTGGTGGAGATTGGCCGATTCGAGAACCTCGAATGGCTGGTGTTGGACGGCACGGCAATCACAGACGAAGGGCTGGAGCAGCTATTGGGACTCAAGAAGCTTAACGTGCTAAGCCTTGAGCACACCGCAATCTCCGATGCCGCGATTCCCCTTATCGGCAAGCTGGCACCGTTCAGCGACCTGCGCTTGGCTGGCACCCAAATCAGTAAGGATGGGATCGCGCGACTTCAACGCGCTATGCCAGAGACACTCATTGAGTAAGTTGCGCGGCTTGCGTGCCTGCTACTTCTGCGGCTCCTTCCCGCGCCGCTTCTGAAACGGTTCGCTCCTCACCACCGTCAGCACAAGAAGTCTGGAACCGGTCGCCGCCGGCCCTCAGCTCTTTCGAGATGTCGTCCACCGCGCAGCGGTCGTAGTATTCCAGTCCCCGGCCCAGGGCGTAGGTCAATAGCTTCTCGGTCAGACAGCGGCGGAAGTTGGCGTCGTCGGCCAGCAGGATCTTCTTCAGCTCGAGGGGGCCGGCGAACTTGCGGCCGTCGGGCAGCTCGCCCGACGCATCGACGGCAAAGTTGCCGTCTTTCTCTCGCCATTGGCCGATGGCGTTATAGTTCTCGAAACCGAAGCCCAGCGGGTCCATCTGATTGTGGCAGACGGCGCACATCGGCTTATTGCGATGCTGCTCGAAACGCTGCCGCAAGGTGCCCGTCAGCTCCTTGCCTTCGTCGAGCTGCTCGACATTGGCCGGCGGCGGGGGCGGCTCGGTGGCCAGGATTTGTTCCAGGATCCACTTGCCCCGCTTGACCGGCGACGTGCGCGTCGGGCTGCTGGTGACGGTGAGCACGCTGGCCTGCGTCAGCACGCCGCCGCGGCGGCGGTCGGCGAGACTCACGCGGCGGAACTCGTCCCCCGCCACGCCGTCCAGCCCGTAGTGCCTGGCCAGCCGCTCGTTGAGGAACGTGTAGTCGGCATCGATCAGCTCGAAGATGCTGCGGTCGCCCTGCACGATGCTCCCGAAGAACAGCTCGGTCTCGCGCCGCATGTCGTCCCGCAGCCGGCCATTCCAGGTGGGGAACCGCTTGGGGTCGGGCGAGATCGTGTACAGGTTGCGCAGTTGCAGCCATTGGCCGACGAAGTTCTCGACCAGGGCCGCCGACTTGGGATCGCGCAGCATGCGGCGGACCTGCGGCTCGAGGTCCCGCCGCAGCGTACCGGCCTCGGCCCGACGGAACAGCTCATCGTCCGGCATGCTGCTCCAGAGGAAGTAGCTCAGCCGCGTGGCCAGCTCGTGCTCGTTGAGTGTGCGGACTGCGGCCGCGTTGCCCTGACCGGGATCCAGCTCGATGCGATAGAGGAAGTGCGGCGATACGAGCACAGCCTGCACCGCCAGGCCGATCGACTGCTCGAACGTGTCGTTGTTCTTGCGGCCCAGACGCACCAGGCCGACCAGCCGCTCGACCTCGGCCTCGGTCGGCGGCCGCCGATAGGCTCGCCGGGCAAAACGGCTCAGCACCTCCTTGGCCGCCGCGTCCCAGGTGCGTGCTCCGCCGGGAATCGCGGTGATCAGCCGCGTGTGCGAGTCGGGCAGCGGGGCCTTCGCGCCCGCCGGCCCGGCCACTTCCAGGAAGCCGACGTGGAGATTGCGCTCGCGCCGGCGGCGATCGGTGGCCTTGGGATCGCTGAAGTCGTTGATGAAGGCCACGGCGAGGCGGTGCTTGCCGGCCGTGGCCTTCACCTTGTGCTCGAAGACCTGCGGATCGCGGCGAGTGTTCTTCACGTCGCTGAGACCGAACTTCTTGCCGTCCAGTCGGAACTCCGCCTTGGGCGGCTCGTTGCCGGCCTGGCTGCCGGCCAGGTTGGCCCGCAGCACGTACTCGCCCGCCGCCGGGAAAGCTGTGCTCCACCCACACCTCGCCAGGCGTCTCCAGCGCCCGCAGCTCGCCGGAGGACCGGCTGCCGCCTTGCGTCTGGGCCACGGCATATCGCGTGGGCTGCGGTTTGGCGTTGGGGTCGGCGATGGCCTTGCCGACGATGGTCTCGGCCGCATCGAGATACTTCTCCATCAAGATCGGCGGCAGCGAGAGTACGTCGCCGATGTTATCGAAGCCGTAGCCCACGTCGTCGGCCGGAAAGTCTTTCGTCCCTTCGAAGTCCACGCCGAGGAGGTCGCGGATCGTGTTGCGATACTCGATGCGATTGAGGCGGCGGATCGTCACGCGGCCGGGGTCGCGCCAGGCCGCAATCGACGAAGTTGAGTTTCCAATCGAGCCAGGCGACGACTTGTTCCCGTTTGTCCTTAGGCGGCGACTTGGCGTGATCGGGCGGCGGCATCAGCCCGCCGCGAAGCATCTTGAGGATTTTGGCAAACGCCTGGCGGTTGCCGGTCACGGCCGCCTCGTCCTTGTACTTGTCGAGCACCAGCCCAGCTTCGGCGTTCTCGCCGGTGTGACAGTCGTAGCAATGGGCGCGGAAGAACGCGAGGACATCGCGGCCGAAGTCGAGCTTCGGCGGTTCGGCCGGCTGGGGCGCGGGGGCCGACTCGCCATCAGCGGGCGGGGCGGCGGCGATCAACGTGCCGTCTACCACTCGCGACGGCCTGGTTTCGGCAAGAGCCGCATTCGTCGGCGTATCCGCACGATCATCGCTGCCGCGGAACACCAGATACACGCCGAGAAACAGCACCATCAGCAGGCCGATGAGACCGAGGCCCGCCGCGCCGTCGCCCAACGTGGCGGCCAGCCCAGTGCCACCGGCGATGTTTTCCACCGACTTTCTCAGCCGGCCGATGAGCGCTCGCGAGGCGAGGGGCCGCGCTTTTCGCGTCGTGTTGTGGTGCTCGCTGCGCATCGGCGATGCCTGGCGAATCAGGCGACTTTCAAGGGACAGGGGGGCAGGAGTGTGGGGCAGGATCCAGTGCGGCTACGGCGAGGCGCACTCTCAGCGCCGCTGCCCGGACTGGCGAGTGCTCAGTCTACCCGAGGAGGTGACATGAGGCGAAGTGTTTTCCGCCGGCCGCGGCGGACTGAAATGGCGTGACCCTGACCGTTCCTCGATGCCCGGTCCGAGACGGATTCGCCCTAACACGATGCGTGCCAGCCGCTTCCGCGCTGAGCGTAGCGCACTCGCCAGGACGCCGTGCGCGACAGATACGGAACGGTGCGCGACATATACGGAAGACGTTCGGTCGGTGGCCAGCTAGCCGAGAGCCGCACTGATCTCACCACGGCACTGGGCTCACCGCGGCTTCGCGGGGACGGTGCTATGCACCGCATCCAGACGGTCGGCATAGTGTGGAAGCCGCCGGTCGAGCCGCGTGGTGCGGAGCACGTCCTGGTTGAATGGCGACAGGCCGCAGAGCCGAACCATGCCTCCCTGAGTGCGGACGCGATTGGAGAGATCGGCCAATTGCCCCAAGAGCAGCGAGTTGAGCAGGTCTACCTGGTCCATCTCCAGCACGAGGCGATTAATCAGGTGCTGGTCCAAGAGGTCCCTGAGCCGCTCCGAAAGCTCAGACTCGTCGCAGCCTCGGCCGTTAGGGCACAAACGCACGAACAGACAGTTCGGCCCGCGCTCGAGCTGCAACTGCCAGGACGATGAAAGAACTCGCGGCATCGACGTTGCTCCATCAACGAACGGCTGAGCAATCAAGAACACGACATGGACCAGAAGCCCACGCGGCAATCGAACACCCTCATGATAACCCTCGACCGTGGCCCGGCAAGCGCAGCATGCGGATTTGTGAAGAAGTCGCGATTAGTGAATTGCCGGGGGCTAGGGGCTAGGGGCTGGGGACTGGGGGGACTAAGCATCGGGACGAGATGGGATGCGCCAATCAAGTCCCTAGCCCCCAGCGCCTAGCCCCCCTTCACCTAGCCCCCCTTCACCTTGGTCATCTCGAACAACTGCGTGGCCTGAGGGCCGAGGAAGCCTTCGAAACGGCCGCGGCGGCCGCTTTCGTCGGCCACTTCGCCTCGCTCAGCCAGCTCGAAATAGGCATAAGTCCAGGGCATTTTGGCTTTTTTCCGCACGTTGCGGACGGCCACGTCGATCATCACCGCCTCGGTCGCCGTCTGGCGCAGCTTCGAGCCTCGCGCCCCTTCGATCTCGCTTTTCATCGGCACGCCGGCCGAGCGGAGGCGGTCGATCGTCTTCTCGATGTCGGCCAGCTCCGGCGCCCCCTGGGAGTTGATCAGGGCCGTGAAGTGGTTCACGTTGTAGCCGTGCACCAGCACCCAGGCGGCGTATTGGCTCTCCTGGTTGACTGCTAGCACGTCTTTCTCCGTCGGCGGCGGCCAGGGCAACTGATGGAACACCCGCTCGAGCTGGGCCAGCAGCTTGTCGTAGGACGGATTTCCAATCCGTCCGCCCGCTCCGCGCCCCTGACCCTGCCCCTGCCCCTGCCCATTCGTCCCGCCATCCAAGCCTCCCAGCGCCGCCAACGTCTTATCCGGCACGGCCGCGCGATGTTCCTTGAGCGTCCGCAGGATGATCTTCTGTGCCGCGGGGCTGAGCTCCCAGGTCTTCAGCTCGGAGATAAACAGCTTGGGGAAGCCTGCCCGGGAGTGCTGATAGTGGATCGCCCCCAGGTGCTTGTCGGGGAACGTGTAGCAGCCGGCCGCCTGGTAGCCCAGCGCCTCGAAGATGCGTGCGAGCGTGACGATGCCCGCCGTGGGCTGCTGGGCAGCGATGGTGCGAAAGGCGATGTGGTCGTTGACGAAGGTGGCCCCCAGCGAGGTCACCACCTGCTCGTAATCGCGCACGTACGACACGCGCTCGCGGTAGCGCAGCCACAGGGCATCGAAGAGCCGGATGAGCAGCCGCTCGCGAGCGGTCGTGGCCTCGACGGTTTGATGAGGGGCGCTGAGGGGGGCGGGTTTGGCAGCCGTGCGCTCGGCCATGGCGATTCTCCTTTGGGCTGGGCGTCGCGCGGCGAACAGGCCATTGCCTGTAACGGCCGCCGTGCGGCTCCATCATCCAGCCACGAGGATGATGCCAGAAACGGCTGTCTTGAGCCAGTGGTTATGCGACCAGCAGCGCGCCGAGGGCCTCGGTCAGCGGCAGACCGCTGCGGCGCTCGAAGCCGAGGAACATCGGGCTGGGATTGGCCTCCAGGAACACGTGCCGCCCGTCCGGCGTGCGGCGCAGGTCGATGCCGGTCCACACCAGGTCTAGCGCCGCGGCGATGCGGCGGCAGATGTCGGAGACTTCACCCGGCAGGTCGATGGCCACGATTTCCGCGCTGGGGTCGTTGCGGAAATCGAGCACGTCGGTGCGGATTTCGCAGGCCAGCACCCGCTCTCCGGCGACAAAGACGCGCACGTCCGTGCCAGGGATTTCTTCCTGAATCGTGACGGGAGCCACCGCGAGCGAGCTCAGGTTTTGTTCGGCGAGGTGTTGTCGGGTCACGCGCTCCGTATGGGCGCCGCCCTGGACGGGCTTGAAGATGCACCGCTCGTGCCGATCGGCGAAGGCCAGCACCGCCTGGGGGTCGTTGGTCACGATGGTCGCCGGCACGCTCACCCCCAGGGCCGCTACGCGGGCCAGCGCGGCCGGCTTCGTCTGGTGCCAGCGATAGCCTGCCAGGCCGTTCACCCAGCGAGCCGGCAAACAAAGGAGCAGCGACTCCAGCAAGCTGCGGGCATCGTTGGCGGCAATGAAGGCTTGCTCCGCGTCGGGCAGCTCGGCGGCCCCCACTCCGCCATAGCTGCGCCAGTACACCGATTCGACCTCGGCGAAGTCCAGCACGCGGCCATTGGGGAAGCGGATCGTGCCACCGCCAGCGGCCGGATCGTGTAAGATCTGCAATTCCGCGGGGAAGCGCTGTGTGTCGAGGAACTCTACGCTAGCCCCTCGCGTCGAAAGATCAGCGTGCACGTGGCGGGCGTGCTCATCGAGGTCATTTCCCAAGATCAAGACAGCCATTCGGCTTTCTCCTGCGACAGCGAAAGCAGGCCTCGCGCTCACGTGAGGCTCGTCACGCAGAGGGTGACGACTACCCTGGCACGCAATTTGTTATATTGTTGGCAGCCGCCCGCCCCGTGGGTACGGGCCAGACGGCGAATCGGAACCGGCACACGCAGCAGGCACACGCAGCAGGCACACCGAACAGGCACACGGAACAGACAGAGCGAACTCGAGGAGGCAAAGCATGCGTCATCCCTTTGCGGGCATCATCGGACTGGAGTCTCGAGATAGCGCGGCGGAATCGCGCCGCACGGCACTCAAGGTTATGCTGGCAGGCGTCGGCACGACGCTGGCCACGGGCAGTGTGCTGGCGCCAGCGCGCTGGCGGCCGACGACGCGAAAGCGGGCGACGGCGACCTTGCTGCCGCGGGCCACGTCGCCTACCTGGTCGTGCCCCGTGACTTCCGCAGCTTCCGCGCCGACCGTCGGCAGGCCTTGGGCATACTTGGCGATTACTATCGTGGCGCGCCGGACAGCAAGAATCTACGTGGCAAGGGGGGCTTTCTAGCCTGGCTCTCGGCCGAAGCGGCCAAGAAGGTCTCGGCCGCCAACGACGTGGCCGAGGTGCTGGCTGTGACGGCCGACGACAAGCCCGGGCCGGGCACGCGCCTGCGCAGCAACGACCGAGCTGCGGCTGCTGGTCATCCCCGGCGGCTGGAAGACCCGCCCCGATGAGGGCAGCTACACGCCGACGGATAAGCTGATCCAGCAATGGTCGAAGCAGTTCGCCGCGCTCAAAGGCGTGCGGTTCAAGGCCAGCGAGAACGGCGGAGCGGTCGTCGTCGAGATCGGCGGGGGCGAGCCGCCCCGGGAGCTGATTGCCGGGCTGAAGGAGCACCCACAGCTCGTGACCGTGGAGTGGAAATACGCCGTGACCACCACGGCCACCGGCGAAGAAGGCGGGGTCACGACCCAGGCCGTCGGCGAAGAAGGCGGGGTGACCACCAAGGCCGTCGGTGAAGAAGGCGGCTCCACGCGCGCCGTTGGGGAAGAAGGTGGCCCAACGACTAGAGCGCTGGGCGAAGAAGGCGGCAGCACGGAACGCGTCGGCGAAGAGGGGGGCCCCACGACGATGCGCGTCGGCGAGGAAGGCGGCCCGACGACCAAGGCCCTGGGCGAAGAAGGGGGCGGCACCACCGAGCGCGTCGGCGAAGAAGGGGCGACCACGCTGGCGCTGGGCGAAGAAGGCGGCCGCCCTAAGCCCGTGCCCAAGACGCCCAAAACACCCAAGAAGCAAGAGAGCCGCTAGCGGTCAGGCCGCCTTCCTCTGCTGCTCAGCGACCTGCGGCATCCTTAGCTGCTGGTTGCTCTGACGCTGGTTGGCCAGCAAGAAGCGCAGCAGCGTGATCTCGCGCTTTTGCTCCTCGAGCTTCGGCCGGGTCGCCAACAGGCCCTCCACAAACTCGACGGGCAACTCCACGCTCCGCCAAATCTCGCGGCAGTGGAGGCAATAACAGCGTCGGAAGAAGCCACGCGGATCGGCCGTGGACGAAAGCTGGCCGATCATCGCCTCGTCGCCGGCGATCTGCGGCAGCGGCGCGTGCGGCGTTGCCCGCCCACAATGCGGGCACCAGCGGGTGTGCTCGTGCTGAGTCATCGGCCGCCGCCTAGGCGCCAGCGCCGTGGCCACACTAGCCCAACGCGCAAGCGAGGGAAAGGGTCAACGAGGACGGGGCATTCGCGTCGTCTCCCTCGCTTACGCGGCGGGCTGGTGTGCGAAGTGCCACCCTACCGCAGTATCGGCGTCTCCGACGGCAGCTCTTTCTCCGAAGCGATGCTAGCTGGCGCGGTTCCCCGGACCGGCGGCACGGCCGGGTCTGCTGCCAGCGGCCGCCGGGCCATCTCGGCGCGCATCTCGGCGGCCAGGAAGAACGAGCCGGTGATGCAGAGCAAGTCACCGGGCAGCAGCAGCCGGCCGGCCGCGTCCCAAGCCTCGGACGGATCCGCGCACACGGTGGCGGCCCTGGCCAGGTTAGGGGCCAGGCGGGCCAGCTCTTCCGGAGGCACACCGCGGGGGTTGTTCACGTAGCGGGTGAAGATCACCTCATCGAAGCGCGGCGTCACCAGCGCGAGCATGCCGCGCACGTCCTTGTCCGAGGAAGCCCCGAAAATCAGCACGCGGCGCCGCGGCGCAAAGGATTCGTCGAGCGTTTCGGCCAGCGCCGCGATCGAAGCCAGATTGTGGGCCGCGTCGAGCACGACGGTGGGCCGCTGATGGACGACTTCGATCCGCGCCGGCCACCGCACGCCGGCCAGCCCGCGGCGGACCGCCTCCTCAGGGATCTGCCAGCCTTGAGCTTGCAGCTCGGCGAGCGCTGCGATGGCCAGCGCGGCGTTGGCCGCCTGGTGCCGGCCCAGCAGGCCCAGCTCGAGGCCGTCGTAGGCGATGGGCGGCTTGCGGAGACGAACGTCTGCCCGGCCGCGGCGGGGACCTTCGGAAAGCGCTGAACGTCCAACGTCGAACGTCCAACGTCCAACATCGAACGCATCGACCTGCGGCGTCGAATGTTCGACGGCTGAATCGAATTGTTGGACGTTGGACGTTGGACGTTGGACGTTGGACGCTGGGTCGTCCGGCTCGTGACGCTCGTCCCTTGCCGGTCCCCTGGCTCGTGCCGGCGGGCGATACACGTAGTCGAAGTCCACCCCCAGTTGCCGCAGCGGGCTGCCCGCCGCCGTGGCCGCGGCCTCAATCACCTGCCGCGGCTCGTCGTCCAGGACGCCGCTGATGACCGGCACACCGGGCTTGATGATGCCGGCCTTTTCGCGGGCGATCTTGGCCAGCGTCTTGCCCAGCTGCTGGGTGTGGTCGAAGCTGATGTTGGTGATCACCGTCACGCGCGGCAGGCAAACGTTGGTCGAATCGAGCCGGCCGCCCAGCCCCACCTCCAGCACTGCCACCTCCACGGCACGCCGCACGAAGTGCAGCAGGGCGATGGCCGTCGTCAGCTCGAAGAACGTCGGCGACATCGACGCGTCCGTGGCGGACCGATCCATCGCCTCAGCGATCGGGCGAACCTGCTCGACCAGCTCGATGAATTCGTCTGCTGGGCACGTCTGCCTACGGTCGATCGCACCGGCTGCTGCGGAGCACCTGGGATGTTGGCTCGACGCATGTCTGCCGTCGCACACGATCAACCGTTCTTCGACGCGGTCCAAGTGCGGCGAATGGTAAAGCCCGGTGCGGTAGCCGGCTGCGGCGAGGATGGCCGCAGCCATCGCGGCGGTGGAGCCTTTGCCTTTGGTGCCGGCGATGTGCACGATGGGGAGGCGGTCCTGGGGATCGCCCAATTCGCGCAGCAGATGCCGCATGCGGTCGAGCCGCATCGCCCGCGCATCATACGGCATGGCAGCCGAGCGCTCGTAATCGATGCGGCCGAGAAGGAATTGCCGTGCCGCGTCGTGGAGGCCTTTCTCGGAGCCGCCCTTGCACGCTTCGCTCATGCCCGGTTCGCCTGCTCGTCGCTCGCCTGATCGGTCGCCAACAAAAACCGCCACTCACGCAATGTAGCGTGGTGGCGGCAGTTTGTCTTGGCGGGCGCACTCGCTAGAAGCCCAGCTTCTTGGGAAGCCGGGCTTCTTGACGTGCTGTTCTTGAACTACTTCTTTTCCGCCTTCTGGGCCTCGACCGCGTTCTTCACGTTCACCGCCTCGACGCCGATCACTTTGGCGGCCTTCTCCGAGACGACGTTCGCCAGGAGACCGCTGGGGTCGCAGCCGGCGGCGATGGAAGCGATCTTGCCCCCCTTCTCGATCAGGAAGTTGGTCGGCATGGTCTTCGTCTGGAACACGTTCCAGCTTTCGCCTTTGGTGTCGACGGCGTAGAGCATGTTGAGCTTCTTCTCGGCCGCGTACTTGGCGACCTTGTCGTCGGGCTCGCGGAACACGAGCACGCTGGTCAGCCCCTGCGCCTTGTAGGCGTCGTTGATCTTCTGGAAGTAGGCCAGCTCCTTGTCGCAGCCCGAGCAGCCGCAGGTCAGCCGGACCAGCACCGGGCCCTTGGCGGTCAGGACTTTGAGGTCGATGACTTTGCCCTCGGCGTCTTTGATCTTGAACTCGGGCGCTTGATCGCCGACGGCCAGCTTGGCGACGGGGGCGGCCTTGGGGGCCGGTTCGGCGGCGCGAACGTACACGGCGCAGGCAATCGCCAGCAGCATCACGGGCAGAGCGCGTTTCATGGCAGACTCCAGGGTGGGACTCGGTCAGGCAGGACGTAGAGTGTCGCCCAAGCGGGTCTCTCCAGTCAAGAGAATTGGCAGGCTGGTCGCTTTTTCACAATCGACCAAGACACTAACCCGACGCGCAAGCGAGGGCGTGGCGGGTACTTGCTTCTTCCCTCGCTCACGCGTCGGGTTAGTGCGCGGGTCAAGCAGAATTCCGGCTCAGCGTCTCCGGCGCGTCAACCACCGTCGGATAAGCAGCGAAAAGCCCACACCAAGCAGGAAGACGCCGATCGACGTACCGATCGTGCAAACCGTCGTCATCCCACGATAAGCAAGCGGCAGGGCCAGTCCGATCACGAGAATCCCTGCTGCAAGCCACAGGCAGATGACCGTCTTCTCGTCGTCTCTCATCATCGCAATGTCTCGAAAACGCTTGCGTCAACACCGGGCCGCGGCGCGGGGGCCTGGCCTGAAGCGGATCGGCAGCCGCGACGGGCCGTGCACGTGCAGCGCCTTGCGCGGCTCCCACGGCTCGTCGCTCGCCAGCTCGAACCCTTCGACCCGCTCCAGGAAATCGGCCAGCGCGATCCGGGCCTCCAGGCGTGCCAGCGGCGCGCCCAGGCAGGAGTGGATGCCGTGTCCGAACGCGATGTGCGGGTTGGGATCGCGGGTGATGTCGAAGCGGCCGGCGTCGGGGAACTGCTTGGGGTCGCGGTTCGCGGAGCCGATCATCGGCAGCACGAGCTTCCCGGCCGGGATCACCTGGCCGTGCACCTCGACGTCGCGCCGCGTCGCGCGCGGCATCCACTGGACGCGGCGAGCGGTAGCGCAAGACCTCCTCGATCGCGGAGGGCAGCAGGTCGGGCGCCGCCCGCAGCCGGGCGAGCTGGTCCGGGTTCTCGATGAAGCACAGCACGGCGTTGTTGATCAGGTTCGCGGTCGTCTCCTGGCCGCCCACGAGCAGGAGCTGCACGAAGCCCAGAATCTCCTCCTGGGTCAGCCGCTCGCCGTCCACCTCGGCCTCGACGAGCCGGGTCAAGCAGGTCGTCCTGATGCGCCGCCCGCCGCTCGGCGATCAAGTCCGGCAGGAAGGCCCGCATCTCGGCCGTGACCGCCCGATACTCATCAAGCGTTCTGGCGGCCTCCTCGTCCCTCGAGAACGTGTTGGCGAGCTTCAGGATCACGTCGCTCCAGCGCTTGTACCGCGGCCAGTCCGCCGCGGGGACGCCGAGCATCTCCGCGATCACCCGCATCGGCAAGGGGACGGCGAAGTCCGCGGCCAGGTCCATCTCGCCGCGCTCGATCGTCTGGTCCAGAAGCTGGCGCGACAGCTCCCGGATGCGAGGCTCCAGGTTGGCGACGACCCGCGGCGTGAACGCCTTGGAGATGAGGGCCCGCAGCTTCGTGTGGCGCGGCGGGTCGAAGAAGATGAACCACTCCCCGGGGTTGCCGTGGCCGGGCACGTGCGACAGGTCGGAGCTGAAGGCGTCGTGATCGACGAGCGCCCGCTTGACGCCCTCGAAGTCGAAGATCATCCACAGGTCGAACGGCGGCAGGTGGAAGACGGGCGAGGCGCTCCGCATCTGGTCGTACGCGGGATACGGGTTCGCGGCGCATGTCGTCGGAGAAGAGGTCCAACATGGCGATTGCTCTTATCTTGTGTAGAGCGTGGTCTCGACGTTGCGGCTCTAGACGGCGTTCACGCGCCCCGTGATGATGTGGGGCGATCTGCCTTCGATCAAGACCCGCCGACGCCGACGCCGACGCCGACGCCGACGCCGACGCCGACGCCGAGGTCACGACGCTGTCAAGACCCCTGCCGCCTCGTGCGGCAGGTGAACCAGGTTGGCGGCTAGAAGCGAATGCGGTAATTGCCCCGACCCCTAGCCGGCTTGTCCGGCAGGTGAAGCAGGTTGAGTAGCTAGGCCATGCCCGGTCCGCAGCCGATCTATCGCGTCGATGAACTGAATCCCGCGTACCAGCTCCGCTATTCATGGGCTGCTTGGAGTTCTCGGGGAGAGTCCCTTCCGACAGCGCTTTCAGCGGAATTCCTCGAGTCCATTAACTCGCTATGGGAAGGCGACGGCCTTCGCCTGCTCGAGTCGCGTATCGGCAGCGACCGCCTCCAGATTACATTTAGCGCAAAGCCAGCCGTGTCGCCTGTCCTTCTTGCCACAAGAGCCAAAGGCCGACTCGATCATGCCCTTCGGAAGAGCGGTACGCCCGTTTCGTTCAGCCGCAAGGTTGCCGTGCGCTCACTCGGCGACGCTCGAAGAGATGCAGTCGAGGCCTATATCGAGCGGCAGGTGGTCAAGGAGCCTTTCGCCGATGAGCGGTTCCGCGGACGGGTCCACGAAGTCACGGTCGTGAATCCTGACGTCGATCTTTCGGTTCCGTCCGAGAGCCGAAGTGGGCGATACTGGTACAATCTGCACGTCGTACTGGTGACACTCGATCGATCGCGCCTCACCGACAATGGGTCGCTGGCGACTGTTCGCGACACTGCCTTGCGCGTCGCGGAGAAGAAGCGATATTGCATTTCCAGGCTGTCCGTGATGCCCGATCATCTCCACTTGGCACTGCGCGGCCACATCGAGCATTCGCCGCAGGACATCGCGCTGGCGTTCCTCAACAATCTTGCCTACGCAATGGGCCAGAAGCCGATCTGGCAGCACGGATACTACGCGGGGACCTTCAGCGAGTATGACATGGGGGCTGTGCGAGCGTCTGCACAGGAGGCGCGCCTGGAAACGTAGCCGATCAACCTTGCGCTCCTGCCGGACAAGCCGGCAGGGGACGCGGAAACGGGGCGTCGCCGGCTAGCTTCCCAACCTTGCGCTCCTGCCGGACAAGCCGGCAGGGGCGTGGAGAGTCGCCGGCTAGCTTGCCAACCTTGCGCTCCTGCCGGATAAACCGGCAGGGGACGCATTGCGGGCGAAGTCTTCCGTTTGTGTCGCTCCATGCCGCCATTTTGTGTGCCGTGTCTGCCGTTTGTGTCGCGCGCGGGTGGCGTGCTCGCAGGTCAGCCAGCGGAGTCAAGTAGTTCCGACGTCGGCACTTACAGCGTACGGGGCACCTGGGCGTACGGCGGCAATCGTCGGGACAGTCCCCCGCAAGTCGGTGTGTGAACAGATTCCCGTGAGAATACGATTTCGATGGATGTCGCGCGCGGTGGTAGATTGACACTTAACGCTGGCGCGGCGGTATCAAACCGCTCTTCCGACTAGCAGGGCTGGCGATTAACTTGGCCGCTGCTGCCGGCCTGCGAGCGGCGACGGGCCAAGCCGAGGTCCATCGACCTAGAGACCTCGCAGCGCCAGGCGTTTGAAGCCTACCATGACGAACCAGGGACACGAAACCAGCACACTTAGCGGAGCTTCGCCGGCGCCGCACGCTGGGGGCCGGGGGCGCTTATCGTCCGCGGCGCACGAGCACGCGCCGGCTGCCAGGGCGGCCTCGTCCGCCGGTCGTCCGGCGCTCTCGTCTGGTCAATGGATCGTTGCCCTGGGCCTGGCCAGCAGCCTGCTATCGGCCGTCGCTTTTCCGCCGATCGGCTTCGCGCCGGCGGTCTGGCTGGCGCCGATTGGCCTGGTGCTTCTCGTTCGACAGGACCGCCTGGGGGATGCCGGTTCGCTGTCGGGGCGCCATCCCTACCTCGCGCTGTGGGTCACCGGACTTGTCTTCTGGCTGGTGGCCGCGCACTGGTTGCGGCTGCCGCACTGGGCCGGGTACTTCAGTTGGATGGGGCTCGCGGCACTCATGGCTTGCTATGTGCCGCTGTTCGTCGGGCTGTCGCGCGTGCTGGTCCATCGCGTAGGGCTGTCGGTCATCGTGGCGGCGCCGGTGATTTGGACCGGCCTGGAGCTGTGCGCGCCCATGTTCCCGATGGCTTCACGATGGCCAGCCTGCACCATGCCCACTATCGCTGGCTGACGCTGATCCAGATCGCCGATCTGGCCGGCGGCTACGGCCTGAGCTTCGTCATCGTACTGGCGGCCGCTTGCGTGGCCCGCATGCTGCCGTGGGATGGCCGGCCCTGGGCTGCCTGGCCTGCGTTTCCCCTGGTGGCCGCGCTCGCGGCGACGCTCGGCTATGGCCAATGGCGGCTGTCGGCGGTCGAGGGGCAGGCATCGGCTGCGGGTGCGGGGCGCAATCCGCGTGGCCCTGATCCAGCCTTCGTTCGACACGACCTTTGATCCCGATCCGGGCGACCGCCATCGCACACGGCGGGAGACGATGGTCCGCTTGTCGCGGCAAGCGCTGCGCGAGCGGCCCGATTTGCAGCTCCTGATCTGGCCGGAGACGCTGCTGCCCGCCGTCCTCGGGCATGAGGAGGCCAAGGTGCTGATCGGCTCCACGCTCGTGATGATCGGCGACATGGCCGAATTCGTGCCGCCGGGCTATGCGCCAACCGTCGAGATGAAGAACCTCGCCCGCGAGATCAACCTGGGGGGGACGAATGCATCGTTCTTGATGGGCATCGGGCTGAGCCAGCTACAGGTTGCGGCCGACGGAAAAACCGTCGTGCACAAAGACGATTACAACACGTCGCTACTGGTCAACCCGCACGGCCAGGTGCTCGGCCGCTACGACAAGATGCACGCGGTGATCTTCGGCGAGTACATGCCGCTGGGGGACTATCTGCCGTGGCTGTACCACCTCAGCCCGCTGCGCGACGGACTGTGCGAAGGCACGCAACCCGCGTCGCTGGAGCTGGGCGGCTTGCGGTTTTGCCCCAGCGTTTGCTACGAGTCGATCATGCCGCAGGAGGTGCGCGGCAGCGTAACGCCGCCTGCGGAGCGAAGGGCGAGAGCCGGACGTGCTCGTGAACCAGACCAATAGCGGCTGGTTCTGGGGCTCCAGCGAGCTGGACCTGCACCTGGCCTGCAACGTGATCCGGGCCGTGGAGTGCCGCAAGCCGATGCTGGTGTCCGCCAACACGGGATTCTCTGCCTGGATCGACCAGCGGGGCGAGATCAAAGACCAGGGCCTGCGCCACGAGGAAGATATCGTCTATGCCGAGGCGGGGCCATCGCGCACGGCAAGCGTGTACACGTACCTTGGCGACTGGCCTGCGGGGTTGTGTCTCCTGGTCTGCGGCTTGGCGGCGGTGGTTGGCCTGCGGGGCCGCTGGCTCGCGAGGCGCGCGTAGGGGTGGGGAATGCCCACACCCCGTATGGCGGCGCCGTGACCGCGGGTTGATCGGCGCGTGCTTGGTGGGCATTGCCCACGAGTGCAATCCTCTCTCCGTCGCCTACTTAATGCACAATGCGACCCTACGGTCAACGCGACCCGCGCTTGAGCCGCTCCACCTCTTCGCGCAGCCTTTGGTTCTCGGCCTCCAGGGAGCTGGCCGTCGCGCTCGTCGGTCTCGGTCGCTCGGCATAGCTGACGATTTCATCGCGTGTGAAGTAGACGCCGGTCCATAGGCTGGTCTTGCAATGGGCCTCGCGCTCGTTGCCGTCGCGATCTAGGTAGTGCACCGCGTAGATGCGATCGCTCTTCTCTCCAAACCAGCCCGGGCCAAAGGGCGCCGACCGCGCCTGCAAGAACCGGCCGCCGCGCGACTCGACGTATTCCCTGATCCGGTCTTGGTCCATGCCGCCGGCCGCCAGGCGAATGACGATGGCCACGATGATCACGATGGGGACGAGGACGAAGACAGCTTCCACGACTGACCCTTGGCCTGGCGCCGAATCGCGAGGTGAACATCCGGCTGGAGGTGCGACCACTCACATTATACATACGCCGAGGGCGAGTGTCTTTCTGGCCGGAGCCAGAGACGTGGCGCGGCCATCTTGGCCGTGGAGCTCACGGGCTGGAAGCCCGTGCCACGGCGGCAGCCATCTCTCGCATCATCTCGGCGTCGGTGATGCCGCGCCAGCCGTGGTTCTTGCCCGGAGCGAAGACGATCTTGCCCTCATACGCCGGCCGCGCGCGGCCGAGGAAATCGTCCAAGCGGTGTACGGCATTGTTGAGGAAATAATCGTCCGCGTCGCCCACCCAGATGCGCAGCTTGCCGCGCAGCTTCGGGCCCAGCGTCGCCCAGTTCTTCTCCAGCACGAGCCGCAGGTCGTACTTGCTTCCAGTGCTCGACCACCGCGCGGTCGATCTTGCCGGTCTGGCCGTCCCACAGCGGGCGCGGGCAGGCCGTCGGCGCCGCGCGGGCCGAACACCGCGTTCCAGGCGCACCAGTCCTTGCCCGACAGCTCCCAGCGGTCGCCGCGCCCCAGCACGCGCTCGATCTGGCACTCGTGGCGGACGGTGGTCCGCGTTTCGCCGCTTGCGTCGCGCGAGGAGGGCCGCTCGAAGCCGTGGGCGTTCACGTAGGCGTTGTCGTCCTTGTAGATGTCGATCAGCTCGTAGGAGCGGAAATCGACCGGGTCGGGGCAGTGCGACCAGGCGCCGTTGAAGAAGTCGGGATAGAAGATCTGCAAGGCCAGCGACACCCAGCCGCCGGTCGAGGCCCCGTCCAGCACCCGCGCGTGGCCCGCACCGACGCCGCGGTACTGTTTCTCGACGTACGGGATCAGCTCTTGCGTGACGGCGTCGCCGTAGGGGCCGTTGTTGGCCGAGTTCACCTGGTAGGGGTCGCCGTACGGGCCGGCGCCGTCGAGGTGCAGGAGGAGCATCCGCGGCGTCTCATCGGCCAGCCAGACTTTGCGAAAGTCGGAATCCTTCTGCATGAGCCCTTGGACGGCCGTGTAGCGCGTGCCGTAGCCGCCGATGTGAACGCGCAGCGGATAGCGGCGGTCGGCCTCGTGCTCGAAATCTCGCGGCAGCACGAGCCCTGCTCGCAGGTACATCGGCCGGCCGTGGAACTTGCTCAGAAGCTCAGAACGGAGGCGGATGAACCTCACATGCTCCGAGTCCTTGGGCGGTTGGTCGGCCGGCATGGCCTGCGTCAATTCCAGCTTCACCGTGCCGCCCTTGGCTGGATCGAGCGTTACCGTTTTGGGCTGGCTGTAGAGATTTCCGGGGGCTGACGGCAAGTTGAGATCGCGATTGCAGGCAAACACGGCTTGAACCGTGTACTCGCCCGGCGGCAGATCGGCCAGGTGCGACAGTGGGAAGATGGCCGACTTCTGATCGAGCACAACGGTCAAGCCATCGGCAAGCGCTCGCGCGTCGGCACCGAGGACCGGCGGCGCTTTGAAGCCGGCCTGGCCAATGCTGCGAAGCGGCTGGGCCTTGGCGTCGCGGGCGAGCACGACGAGCATGCGGCCATCGGTTGGGTTGCGCAGCAGCGGCCCGGCCAGGGTGACCTCGAAACGGAGTGCGGCGTGTTTCGATCGAGGCGGTTCCCCCGCGCGGCGGTAGAAAAGAATACGCGCCGGAACCGATGATGACTGCAAGGAATCGATGTGACATGGTCTCCAACATTCGACAGGCCGAATTCCTACGGGAGCGGGTGCTCGAACAACTCACGGACTTCCTGCCTCGTGGGCCACTCGCCAAACCCGACCGTGAACTCGGACTGAAAACGACACTCGAGTGTGTACGGTGAGAACTCTGCCAGCCCCCCGCGCGTGCCGGTAAAAAAGATCAAGGCGGCGGCAATACCGCCGACGATGCAGAGCCTAATCGCGAGGCGCCTTTTCATCGTCCTACGCCCGCGGTTGCTGCGCTTTGCCGAGTTCGCGCGTCTCGCCAACGGGCTGTTCGCCGGCAATCGGCAACAGGTCTCGAACCACACACTGAAACCCAGGCAGCAATTGCTCGTCGGACAGCATGTCGTCCTCGCGCAGCCTCGTGACGTTCTTGCCTTGGCGATAGACGTGAACGATCCGCACGCGGGGAAAGATCACCCACACCGCTTGAACGCCGGCCGCCAGGTATTCCTCGACCTTCGCCTCGACCTCTTCACTGATGTCGTTGGGCGACACGACCTCCGCCGCAAGGTCGGGCGCGATGCGTACATGGCCTTCGATGAACCGCCGCTCAGGAAGCCGGCGGCGCGAGACGAAGGAAACGTCGGGCTTGCGGACCTTGCTCGGGGTATCGGAGAAACACTGGTAGCCGCAATCCGGCCCGAACACCCTTCCCAACTGATGTTCGTCTTCCGCGAAGTTTCCCACCAGCCGCAGTAGCTTTCCGCCGACCCAGCTCGATTCCTGGCTCATTGGCTTCTCCACGAGCTTGCCATCGACGAGTTCGTACAAATCGCCATCCGGCAGGTTCAGGAGATCCTCCGGCGTGAGGACCGGGGGCAAGACGACCGGGCCGATTTCGCTGGGCAGAAAGCTGGCTGTGGACATGTGACTCGCGGGCGGGGTTGCAATCTTTGCTGGCTTGTCCGCTATTCTAGCCGGCTGCTAGGGTGTCGGCCACGGCTTCGACGGAACCGACTTGGCCCGCGCCGCGTCCAAAGGGAGCAATAGCTCGAACGCAACTCCGCCTCAGGGGAACCCTAGCATGATTCGTATCGCTCGCCTCGCGGCCCTCGGCCTGATCCTGTCAGGCAGCAGCGCCCTTCTCGTGGCCGGCGAAATCCACGAGGCCGTGGCTCGCGGCGACGTGGAGGCCGTGCAGCGAATCCTCGACAAGGATGCCGCCGCCAAAGACTCTCAGGACGATCCGAACGGTTATCGGCCCCTGCACCGCGCGATCCAGACCGGCCAGCGGAAGGTCTTCGACCTCTTGCTGGAGCGCAAGGCCGATGTCAACGCCACGGACAATCACGGCTACGGGCCGCTGCACTGGTGCCCGTACCAGCAGCAATATGAAATGGCCGAGGCCCTGATTGCCGCCGGGGCCGAGGTCAATGCGGTGGACAAGGCGGGCCGCATCACCTTGCACTGGGCGGCCTATCACGACCGGCCCAAGGCCATCGCCATCCTGCTGGAGCACAAGACGAAGCTCGACCTGCCCGACAAGGGGGGCAACACGCCGTTGCACCTGGCCGTCTTCGGCGGCAAGAAAGATTCCGTCAAGGCGCTGCTCGATGCCGGGGTGCGCGTCGATATCAAGGACCGCAATGGGCGAACTTGCCTGGAGCACGCGCTGCTGCGGATCAACGGCGCGGACGATGAGGTTGCCGCTCTGGTGTTGGGGGCCGTGAAGGATGTCAACAAGCCACTGCCGGATGGTCGAACGCCGCTGCACGTGGCGGCCGAGAGCGGATTGGCCAAAACGGTCGCCGGCCTGCTCCAGAAGAAAGCCAAGCCCGACGCCAAAGACCCCAAGGGGCGCACGCCGCTGGAGCTGGCCATTCGCGGCAACCATCACGCCGTGGCCAACCTGCTGATCCCGCTGACGGACGTGCGCGACCATCAGTTCACCAATGGCCAGACTCTGCTCCACTGGGCGGCGGAAAACAACATGCCCGACGCCGTCAAAGCCCTGATCGGCCGCAAGGCCAACCCCTTCGGCCGCCGGCGCCGACGGCGATACGCCGCTGCACGCCGCCGCTTGGCACGGGCACGGGAAGGTGATCGGGGCGCTGCTGGCCGCCAAGGTGAACGTCAACGCGGCCGACGATTCGGGCCGCACGCCGCTGCACTCGGCGGCCTGGAACGGCCATCTGGCGGCCGTGCAGACGTTGCTCAAGGCGGGCGCCGACTCCAACCGCTCGGCCGAAGGATACACTCCGCTGCACGCCGCCGCGTGGCAAGGACATCAGCCGATCGTCGCGGTGCTGATCGCGGCGGGCGCAAAGATCAACGCTCAGGACGCCGACGGCAGCACGCCGCTGCACAAGGCGGCCTGGCGAGGCCACCGCGAGATCGCCGCGGCGCTGCTGGCCGCCGGCGCGGACGCCGCCTTGAAAGACACCGACGGCTTCACCGCGACCGACAAGGCCCGCTCGGCCAAGCGGGACGCAGTGGTCGGCCTCTTGGCCACGCGCGGCCGGGCCAACACGCGATCGGCGAACGCCGCGGCACCTCCGGCGGGCAAGTCGTCCGCCAAAGATGGCAAGCCCGCCGCGAAGAGCAAGCAGCCGTAGCTAGCGGCCAAAGCCCTTCTTCGCACCGAAGGGGGAATTCCGCTGCTGCGATTGCATACGGATGGCATCGATGAGCACGTTACCCGGAAGGGTGAGGGTCGCGTTAATGACGTTGCCGGCAACTTCCAGCCGCAAGGATTGAACCACCTTGATGGCGGCCGCGGCCTCGGGTGGGACCTTATTGCCGCCAGAGGCCAGCATCGCCGTCGAGAGGTCAACCATGCCCTTCAGGCCGTTGGCCGTGTTGGCATCTGCACAAGTGATCTTGCCGCTCAACACCAGGTCGGCCCCCACCGTGCCGTGCAGGACCACGCGCTGGATTTGCTGAGGTTGGAACGGCGAAGCCATTGGGCCTGGAGGCGGCAATGGCCAGGCAGGTGGCGAGGCGCATAGCGCGATTGGCTGCGAGAAATCTACGTCGGGAAGGAGGTCCCGCACATGGCTCGGGGCGGTGGGGCTGGGGCCGCTGCAGCACGTTGCGGACCGCGTTGACCGAGCCGCTGACCAGCGTGCGCGGGTTCACCAGGCACGTCGCGTGGTTCTGCATTCCCGAACGATGCAGATACACTTGCTTCCCGTTGATGGTTTCCTCGCCGGTCTTGTCGGGCAACTGCCCTGCGTTGAAGGGAACGGCCTTGCCCCCCGCGGCCCGCACGATAAACACGGTCTCTTCCTGGCCGGGGGCGCTGCTGGGCGAGACCCCCACAATCACCGATTCGCACTCTTTCATGTCTCGCAGCTCTGCCGTGGGCATCATGCTCGCGAACTGGCTTTCCACTTGCTTCCAGAGCGGGCTGGCCAGCAACGGTTGCATCCGCAGTTTGGCGAGCAGGGCGCAGTTGTCGGGCAGATAAGCGAAGTCATCGGCCTGCTGGGCCGCCTCCTCGGCGGTCAATCCTCCGGACCGCGAGAAGAGCCAAATCACAAGGCAGGCCAACAACACCAACAGGACCCCGCCGCCCGCGAGAGAGACGATCCAAAGCGTCCGCTGCGATCCCTGCCTAGACCCCGCCGCCGCGGCCGGCCAGGCCCCGAAGTTTGCGTGGGGAAAGGAGGTGCCCCCCTGGCCTGCCTGAGGAACCGCGGCCCCCTGCCAGGGCGCCTGGCCGCCCTGGCTGGGCTGCATCCCCGGAGGGTTCTGCATTGGCAGCGGAATGCCGACCGCAAAGCCGCACTTGGGGCAATTGACCGACTGACCGGCCGCTTGATCGGCCGCCATGAGCACGGCACTACACGCCGGACATTGAACGCGGATTCCCATTTGCCCCTCGAAGAGAAAAGGTTGGGTCGGCCCCGAGCAGCCAAAGGCGTCATTAGTTGCCGTGCGAGATGCGACGGATCGATACTATTTTTTGTACTCCAGCGGCTGGCCGGAGACAATGAGGGATGTGATGACTGGGCGCGTTGCGTGACACTCGGTCATTTCACTTCATATCCTGGGAAAGTCCTTATCCAGCGTCCTGATCTCGTACCTCAGCCGCTTGGCGATGGCCGCGATCAGGCAATCGGCGAGCTGGCGTGGCTTGCCGCTTCGCGGCACGCGCCGCGCCAACCGCTCTGCCGCAGACCAGTCCGCTGCGGGAATCTTCCCCTCGTCAACGACACGGAAGCACGCCAAGAACCGCGAGAACAACCGTAGCTCATGTGAATTTCGCGCACCGGCGATGAACTCGACGTACACCGGAGTGGCGATCGCGTCTCCCTCATGAAACTCGATCAGCTCGCCGGCACATTGTTGTGCCTCGTTCAGAGATATCTCCCTCGGTGCACGGCTGCCGACACGGCGGTTCCAGTAGCAACGAGCACGCTGGTATCCAAGAGTCGTTTGGCCATGGCGCCCGAATGTCCTAGGCGGCTTTCTCGGCCGGTAGCTTGTCGAGCAGCTTGGTCCAGTCCTTCGCAATCCGCCTCAACTCCTTGGCGATTTGAAGGCCGTGGACACGGCCGTGGACGGCACAGACGATCCGCACCCTCGCACCCTGGACGGCTGTCGGGGCCTCGTATTCAAACGGTATGACATCCTCGTCCAGGCCCGCTTGAAGCTCGTCCGCGGCACCTAACAGCACGGGGCGAAGCTCCGCTGCAGCTTCGATAAGCCATGCCCGTGCTTCTTCGCCATCTGCCGGCAGCCCTTTGCCGCTCAGCCGCACGTCGATAAACCATAGAAGAACTGGGTTGCTCTCGCCCTTAGGCTCCTTGAACCACTCCAGCGCGGTCTCTCGATCTACATCGATGCCCGTGCGCATGCCGCCGTCGGCTCGGGCTTGTTGGAAGAAGGTGATGGTCGTCATCGGGTTGTCCTCTGAAGCGTCGCTTATCTCGACTCGTTTTGGTGGACATTGCCCACTCTACGTTTCGTACACGATCCGCCCGTGCTTCTGCGACCGCGAGATGCGGTCGGTGGCGTACAGCCCGGCCAGCACGAACTCGACGCACGACGCCCGCACCGCCGCGTCGCGCGGCGGCGTTCACCTCGAACGCCTTCTCCCACGCCGGCGGCACGCGCTTGCAGCCGCTCGGCGTAGTGCGCCGAGGGCAGCATGTCGCCGACCTCGATCTTCACGCCCTTGCCGAAGATCTCGGCGATCTCGTCCAGGCCGTGCTTGTCGACGTACTCCTCGAACACCGTCGCGGATCGCCTCGGCGACGACGGCGTCGAGCACCTGCCGCTCGGACATCTGGTGGCTGCCCATCAGGTCGAGCTCCAGCTTGCCGAGCGACGAGGAGTAGAGGTGGCCCAGGTCGCTGATCCGCGGCACGGCCGGCTTCTCGCCGAGCACGCACGGCCCGCTGCCGGGCGCGGGCGACCATCGTGCGGTAGTTGGCGATGCTGAAGCGGGCGCTGACGCCCGACTGCTGGTCGATGTACTTCGACTTGCGGGCCGCGACGGTGATCTGCTCGATGATCTCCTTCATGAAGTACGGCACGACGACCGGGAAGTCGCCGCCGAGGTCGACGCCCGGCCTCCTGCTCCATGATCTCGATGCCCGTGGTCGCGCTCGCAGCGGGTAGTGCGTCTGGATCACGCGAGCCGATGCGGTCCTTGAGCTGCGGGATCACCTTGCCGCTGCGGTTGTACGTCGCCGGGTTGGCCGAGAAGAGGATCAGCACGTCGATGTCGAACTGGATCGGGTAGCCGCGGATCTGCACGTCGCGCTCTTCGAGGATGTTGAACAGGCCGACCTGCACCAGCTCGTCCAGCTCGGGCAGCTCGTTCATGGCGAAGATGCCGCGGTGCATGCGCGGGATCAGGCCGAAGTGCAGGGCCTCCTCGGCCGACATGCTCGACGCCGCCGGCCAGCTTGGCCGGGTCGATCTCGCCGATGATGTCGGCGAACTTCGTGCCCGGCGCGAGCCGCTCGGCGTAGCGCTCCTCGCGCGGCCACCAGGCGATCGGCACGTCGTCCTCGGGCGTGCTCGGCGACGAACTCGCTTGCCGGCGCTGCGTGATCGGGCTGATACGGGTCCTCGTGGACCGGCGACGCCGGGGATGTCGAGGTACGGAATCTCCTCGTCGAGGAAGCGCACGAGCGACCGCATCAGCCGGCTCTTGGCCTGCCCCTTCTCGCCGAGGAAGAGCATGTCGTGCCCGGCGAGCAGGGCGATGTTGATCTCGGGGATGACGGTGTTGTCGTAGCCGACGATGCCGGGGAAGAGCGCCTCGCCGGCGGCGAGCATCCGCAGGAAGTTGTCGCGGATCTCCTGCTTGACCGGCTTGGAATCCCAGCCGGAGGCGCGGAGATCGTGAAGGTTGGTCGGCTTGGACATGGGGTAGGCTTCGGGCTACAGGCTTCAGACTTCGGGCTTCGGCAAGGCCGCCGGGTGCCTGGGGGCTTCGCTTCGCTCAGACCCAGCCCACCCAGCCGCTGCGCGACGACCAATTGCGGCGAGTCACGGTTGGCGGCCGATCTCAGGCACCGATAGTCCGCGGCAGATCTTCCGAGCGAGAATGTCCGGAATTTCACTGTGGCGGGGAACGGCTTCGACTTGTCCGGTGACTGGATTGGTCCACAACGAATGCGATCGGCCTTCTCGCTTAAGCGCGCATCCGTGCTTGCGCAGGTGCTTCAGGAGGCTCGTGCGCTTCATTGCACGACCACCGTTTCGCAAATCGCGTCTTCAGGAACACCGCGGAGTCCGTCTTCCCGTCGATCTTCCAAGATGAGCGCAATGGCTTGCGCCAGACTGGCACGACACTCTTCCATCGTCTTGCCTTGCCCGTTGGCTCCCGGAATCTCAGGGCAATAGGCGATGAACCAATCGCCGTCGCGCTCGAAGACCGCTGTGAATTCATTATGCATGAATACTTCCTCCTTCGGCGCCATCATAGCTGAGTTTGCGGACAGCTACCGACTCGAATACAGCACATCGGCCACCTTGGCTTCCGGCCGCAGCAATTCCAAGCGGCCAGCGGCATCGATGCGCACCACGCAATCCGGCTCGCCCTTCGGCGTGCCGGGCGAGGATCGCCTCCATCGCCTGCACGGCGGCGACGACTTGCCGGTCGGCCGAGAGGTCGTTGTAGGCCAGCTGCCGGACCGCGGCCAGCCGCTCGGTCGCGCTCGGCCGCCGGGCCGCCGAACTCGACGAAGGCCACCTCGCGGAAGAAGCGCTCGATCACTTCGATGCCGTAGCCGCGCTGCGAGCGCTCGCCCCACGGCTCGAGGAACGTGCCGTTGTAGTGGTTGTTCGGCGTGTTCTTGAGCTCGCAGCGGCGTGCGGCCTTCGACCGGTCAGCTCGACGCCGCGCTTGCGGCTGTGGGCGTTCCAGACGCCGTTGTCGAAGCGGAACTGCACCTCCTGCTCGACGTAGCCGGGGAAGTTGTCGGGCGTGACCCAGCTGGTGTGGATGTCGAACGCCGCCTCGCGGCCGTCGGCGTAGGCGTAGACCAGCCGCAGCTGCGCCGAGTCCCAGGTCGGGCCGTCGGCCGGGCCGACGAGGCCGCGCTGGCCGGTGCAGCGTCACGCGTCTTCAGCCGGCCGCCGAACGTGAAGTCGATCAGCTTGATGTAGTGGCACGGCGACGTAGGTGCCGGGGTTGCGGCCGGTGATCCACTCGGCGAACTGGCCGCCGGTGATCGACTTCGGCTCCAGCAGCGAGCAGTAGCCGTTGTTGACGTGCTGCAGGACGCCGTCGGCGACGAGCGTGCGCAGCTTCTTGTGGTCGGGGTCGAGCAGCTTGTGGTAGACGACCTTGGCCAGCACGCCCTTCTCGCGAGCCAGCGCGATCCAGCTCGTCGAGCTCCTGCAGCGTGCAGGACGGACGGCTTCTCGATCAGCACGTGCTTGCCGGCCGCGAGCAGCGGCCTTGGCGGCCTCGAAGTGGCGGTCGTCGGGCGTGGCGACGCAGACGAAGTCGGGGCCAGGAGTCAGAGAACGACGTTCGACGCCGCCCCCTGATTTCTGACTCCTGACTCCTGACTCCTGCCCCCTGCCCCCTGACTCCTGCCCTCTGAGCATCTGGCCGATCGAGTCTGGCTCCGTGAAGCTGGCGAAGTCGCCGATTCGCCCGGCGGCGGATTTGCGGTAGGCCTCGGCCCGGCTGCCGGTGCGGCTGGCGACGGCCGCCAGCTCCACTTCGCAGACGCCAAAGGCCGGATCGTAGAGCGGCCGAGCGTGCACGGCCTCGAAGAACGGCCGGTAGGTCTCGTCAAAGATCATGCCCAGGCCGACCATGCCGGCCCGCAGGACGTGGTGCGACGTGCTTAAAACGCGCGGAGTGGGCAGAGTCTGGCTCATGCGCGTATCGTAGCGGACGGTTGAAGGCGGCGACAGGCGTGGGGAAGGCTGCTAGAGAAGGCTCCCAGCCGGATTGAATGTCCGGCGGCTGTTGGCCGCCAGAATCGGCTCGGAGCGCTTTTCGAGCAGCTTCGCATGGAGTATGTTTCGACGAATCGCCACCTGCGGCGTGCTTCGCCCCGGCGCACCGGCTTGAACTCAACTTCCCTCCATATTCGCCACGAAGGAGTCGCCCATGGCCACCGCCACCGCTCAGAAACCCCGCGCCGTCAAGGCGCCCACGGTCAAGGACCAGCCGCTGTTCATCGGCGGCAAGTTCGTCGATGGCAGTCTCCGGCAAGACGTTCGACGCCATCAACCCCGCCACCGGCGAGACGATCTGCCAGGTCGCCGAGGCCGGCACCGCCGACGTCGACCGGGCCGTCAAGGCCGCCCGCAAGGCGCTGGAGAGCGGCCCGTGGGCGAAGATGGACGCCGCCGACCGCGGCCGGCTGCTGTTCAAGCTGGCCGACCTGGTCGAGAAGAACGCCGAGGAGCTGGCCGCGCTCGAGTCGCTCAACTGCGGCAAGACCATCACGCGACTCGCGCGGCGACATGCGGGGCGTCGTCAACACGCTGCGCTACTACGCCGGCTGGGCCGACAAGATCGAGGGCCGCACCGTCCCCGTCCGCGGCAACTTCCTCTCGCTACACGCTGCGGCAGCCGGTCGGCGTCGTCGGGCAGATCATCCCCTGGAACTTCCCGCTGCTGATGCTGGCCTGGAAGTGGGGCCCGGCCCTGGCCTGCGGCAACACCGTCGTCATGAAGCCGGCCGAGCAGACGCCGCTGACCGCCCTGCGGCTGGCCGAGCTGGCCCTCGAGGCCGGCTTCCCCGCCGGGCGTCATCAACATCGTCAACGGCTTGGGCGAGACGACCGGCGCACGCCATGGTCGTCCATCCCGACGTCGACAAGATCGCCTTCACCGGCCACGTCGACACGGCCAAGATCATCCAGAAGGCCGCCGCCGACACGCTGAAGCGCACGCACCTTCGAGCTGGGCGGCAAGAGCCCCAACGTGATCTTCGCCGACTGCGACCTGGAGCAGGCGGTCGCCGGCGCCTTCCACGCCATCTACTTCCACGGCGGCCAGTGCTGCACGGCCGGCAGCCGGCTGTTCGTCGAGGAGAAGATCCACGAGGAGTTCGTCGAGCGCCTGGCCGAGAAGGCCAAGCAGCGCAAGCTCGGCGACCCGCTCGACGCCGGCGACCGAGCAAGGCCCGCAGGTCTCGCAGGAGCAGATGGACAAGATCCTCGGCTACGTCGAGCTGGGCCAGAAGCAGGGGGCGCACGCTGGTGACCGGCGGCAGCCGCGTCGGCGACAAGGGCTTCTTCGTCGAGCCGACCATCTTCGACAACGTCAAGCGACGACATGGCGATCGCCAAGGACGAGATCTTCGGCCCGGTCGTCAGCGTGCTGCCGTTCAAGAGCGTGCGACGAGGTGATCGGCGCGGGCCAACAACACCTACTACGGCCTGGCCGCCGGCGATCTGGACGAAGGACATCGACAAGGCGCACCGCTACGCCAGCGAGGTGCAAGGCCGGCACGGTGTGGGTCAACTGCTACCACGTCGTCGATACGACCACGCCGTTCGGCGGCTTCAAGATGTCCGGCCAGGGCCGCGAGAACGGCGAGGCGGCGCTGGAGCACTACACCGAGCTGAAGACGGTGACGATCAAGCTGGGCGACGCCACGGGGAAATAGTAGCGGCGAGCGTCGAGGCGAAGCTGGCGAGCGTCGAGGCGTAAGCCCGACGTGCATGTGCTGGTTCATGGACTTGGCTTCCATTGGCACCCCGTTAGGGGTGCCAGCCATTAGCCGGCGGTCGCACAGCGCACCGCCGGAAGGTTGAACGAAACGAAGGCGGCACCCCGGAGGGGTGCGAGCGTCGGCGCCTCCCACACGCGAGCTTGACGATCATCGCTGGACCCCCTTCGGGGTGTCGTTGAGACTCTCAATCGCCTTCCGGCGGTGCGCTGCGCGACCGCCGGCTAATGGCTGGTAAGCCTCCGGCTTGAAGTGATTGGGATTGGTGGGTACGCGAGTAGCTCCGCCGGTGCAGAACTCCGCGAAGCAAGCCACGAGGGCCGTATCGTCCGCAGCTGCCCCAGCTGATAGAATCACGGTGTGGGGGGATCGAATACACACCTATGGGTTGGGCTTTTTGAGGCTATGAAGGTCGCCAAAGTAATCCGCCACGGCCGCAGCCAAGCCATTTGTCTGCCGGAGGACTTTCGCGTCGAGACGGACGAAGTGTATCTAAAGCGTACGTCGGCGGGTTTCTTGGTGGTCCCCCGCGATCCCTGGGAGCTGTTTTTCGAGGGAGTGCGCGAGCTGTCGGACGGGTTCATGGCAGAAGGTCGAGCACAGCCACCTGTGCAACGGCGCGGACGGCGGAGCGATTCGGGGACTCTCCCATGAGACCTAAGAAAACAGGCGGCGGCTGGGCGGCGATCCGCTACACGCTGCGCATGGCCGACCGCGTCGGCTGGCGGCAGCTCTGGCGGGCGATGCGCAGCCAAGAACGCCTGCAAGACCTGCGCCCTGGGCATGGGCGGCCAGGCCGGCGGCATGCGCAACGAGGCCGGCCACTGGCCCGAGGTCTGCAAGAAGTCGCTCCAGGCGATGGTCGCCGACATGCAGGAGGGCATCGCAGCCCGAGTTCTTCGAGCGCTACTCGCATCGCCCAGCTGCAGACGCTGTCGCCGCGCGAGCTGGAATGGTGCGGCCGGCTCACCGCAGCCGCTGCTACGCCGGCCCGGGCGACACGCACTACCGCGTCGATCGGCTGGGACGAGGCGCTCGGCCGCGTCGCCGAGCAGCTGCGAGGCACGCCGCCCGACGAGAACTTCTTCTACGCCAGCGGCCGCTCGTCCAACGAGGCCGGCTTCCTGCTGCAGCTCTTCGCCCGGCTGTACGGCACCAACTACGTCAACAACTGCTCGCTACTACTGCCATCAGGCCAGCGGCGTCGGCCTGGGCCAGGCGCTCGGCACCGGCACCGCGACGGTCACGCTCGACGACGTCGAGAACGGCCGACCTGTTCGTCCTCATCGGCGGCAACCCGGCGTCGAACCATCCGCGGCTGATGCGGACGCTGATGCAGCATCCGCCGCCGCGGCGGGCACGTCGATCGTCATCAACCCGGTCAAGGAAGTCGGCCTGGTCAACTTCCGCGTGCCGTCCGACGTGCGGAGCCTGCTGTTCGGCTCGAAGATCGCCAGCCTCTACGTGCAGCCGCACATCGGCGGCGACATCGCCCTGCTGACCGGCGTCGCCAAGCTGCTGCTCGAGCGCGGCGCCGATCGACCGCGCGTTCATCGACGCAGGCGACCGAGGGCTTCGACGACTTCGCGGCGCAGGTGCGAGGCGACGTCGTGGGACGAGATCGAGCGCGGCTCGCGGCGTCGATCGCGGCCGACGATCGAGCGAGATCGCCGACGTGTACGCCGCGGCGAAGAACGCCGTCTTCGGCTGGACGATGGGCATCACGCATCACGAGCACGGCGTCGCCAACGTGCAGGCGATCGTCAACCTGGCCCTGCTGCGCGGCATGGTCGGCCGGCCGCAGCGCGGGCCTGCTGCCGATCCGCGGCCACTCGCAACGTGCAGGGCATCGGCTCGGTGGGCGTCGCGCCGAAGCTGAAGCAGGCGATCCTCGACAACCTGGAGCAGCACTTCGGCGTCGAGCTGCCGACGCTCGCCGGGCCTGCGACACGATGGCCTGCATGCAGGCGGCCGACGCGCGGCGAGATGCGGTCGGCGTTCTGCCTGGGCGGCAACCTCTTCGGCAGCAACCCCGACGCGGCGTTCGCCAGCCGAGGCGCTCGGCAAGCTCGAGCTGGTCACCTACCTCAGCACGACGCTGAACACCGGCCACGCCTGGGGCCGCGGCCGGGAGACGCTCATCCTGCCGGTGCTGGCCCGCGACGAGGAGCCGCAGCCGACGACGCAGGAGTCGATGTTCAACTTCGTCCGGCTCAGCGACGGCGGCACGCCGCGGCTGGCAGGGCCCGCGCAGCGAGGTCGACGATCATCGCCGCGCTGGCCGAGCGGGTGCTCGGCGACGCGGCCCCGGTCGACTGGCGCGACGCTGCGAGCAGCACTGCCACGATCCGCGCAGCTGATCGCCAAGATCGTGCCCGGCTACGAGCAGCTCGGCGACGATCGACCGGACGAAGCAGGAGTTCCACGATCGCCGGCCGCATCGTTCCACGAGCCGCGCTTCCCGACGCCGAGCGGGCAAGGCGCAGTTCGCGCCGTGCACCCGCTGCCGCGAGCTGCGCGGCGGCGACGGCGAGCTGCGGCTGATGACGGTCCGCTCCGAAGGGCAGTTCAACACGGTCGTCTACGAGGAGGAGGACATCTACCGCGGCCAGGACCGCCGCGACGTGATCCTGATGAACCGCGGCCGACATCGACCGGCTCGGCCTGACGGTCGATCAGCGCGTGACGGTGCGCAGCGCCGCCGGCGCGATGCGCGGCATCCTGGTGCGGGCGTTCGACATCCGCGCCGGCAACGCGCTGATGTACTATCCCGGAGGCGAACGTGCTGGTGCCGGCGACGGTCGATCCCGCAGTCGAAGACGCCGGCGTTCAAGACCGTGCTCGGTGACGCTCACACCCGAGGTGCAGGGCGCAGGCACGCCGCCGCTAGTGGCGCTGAGTTAGCATGCCGCAGAGCTGGCCGGTCTGCCACGCCGTTTCCTCGTTCCGAGGCTCCGCTCGGAACGCACTGCCTGGCAGGCTCTGCCTGCGCAGCCCCAGACGTTGCCCTCTTAAAACGACGCGAGGCAGGGCCTCGCTTGCATGGCGTTCCAAGGCGGAACCTTGGAACGAGAAAAGCCCGCACTACGAACCTGGCGACCCCTCCGCCAGTGTCTTCACATGCCTCAGCACGCGCTCGTGGATGCGGTGGATGAGCAAGTCCGACCAGGCCGTCCAGTACCACTGCGGGAACAGCTCCAATTCGTACCAGGTGCGGCCTTCGAGGAGCGTCCGGCCGCCGGGCAGTGCCGTCAGGCGGAACTCGCCCCGGTTGCTACGGAGATAGCCGTCCAAGTGCGGCGGGTGGACGTGCCGGTAAGGGCTTAGCTCGAACATCGGCGGCGGCTGCTCGCTGACGTCGAACGCCAGTACGTGCGGAATCTCCCAGGCGGTGATCGGCTCGACGAACGTGCCGGTGGTGAACTCGCAATACCGCGTTGCGCCTATGCCGCGGCCGTCGATTCTCGCGCACTGCGGACAGGCGATGCCCCAGCGGAAATACCACTCGGTCGGCTCGGGCAATTCGGGGAAGTCGATGACGTGCTCCCACACGGCCGCCGGCGGGGCATCGATCTCGACGGCCGACAGCACCTCGTACTCCCTACCGTGGCCGGGCAGCACGCGGCTGGCCAGCGACTCGCCGCCGGCCAAGACCGGCAGCACGAGCACTGCCGCCCACAGGTCGTGCCCGCCCTGGCGCGTGGCGTCGGCAATCGCCTTGCCGATGATTCCGCCCGCCGCACCGACCGGCGCCAGCAGCGGCGCGGCCATCATCACACAGATCAGCCCCTCCAGGGCGAAGAGCAAGAGCGCCGCGAAGGCCACAACAATCGACAGCATGCCCAACCCAAGCGACGACCCATAGCTGCGCGGATACCGACGATTGTGGATGTAGGCCGCGGCAGCGCCCATCAAGAGCGGCGTGCCCAGGAACAGCGACGCGCCATAACTGGCGAAGAGGTAGACGCTGACCAGCATCATGATTGCGCCGATCAGCAGGCTGGCCCCCAGGCCCAGCACGGCACTGGAGATTTGCTGCGCGTCGTTGGCGGGCTGCGCAGTTGCTCGCCTGCTGCGCGTTGCCGGCCGGCTGCGCGTTGCCGGCCGGCTGCGTGTTGCCGGCCGGCTGCGTGTTGCAGCCCGAATGCGGCCGCCGCACCCAGCGATCGCCCGGCCTGCTGGGCAAGAAGCACAGCCCGACCATCACGATCAGGTTGAACAGTGGAACGAGCACGAGCAGGCCTTCCCAGGCCGAGCCGCCGGCATCCGCCGCCCGGCGGACGCTCATCGAGACGGCAATCCACAGAAAGGGTAAGGTCCACGCGAAGAGTGCCCAGGGCAGCCACTCGGGGGCCGGCTTGAGGATCGCCGTCCGGGCGCTCAGCAGCGGGTTAAGAAAGTCCCACGGGGCGAAGAACGACGACGTATACCACCAGATCGCCCCGGCCTCGACCGCATACTTCAGCAGCATCAGCCCCAGGCCGCTTAGCGCGTAAGCCAGCGGCCGCACCGGCTGGCTGACGCCAAACCACAGCCGCAGCAGGCTCGATGGCCCTGGCCGCGGATCACTCTCCAGCGCGCTTGGGTTCGGGAAGCCGGCGAGAGAATCTTCGCTTTCGTTCATGCCCGGTCCTCCGCTCGCAAAAGAACCGCATCTGAAGCGTCACCTTAACCGAGGCAGGAAGAGCACTACCTGGGGCCAATGGTTCGCCTCCGCTGGGCTTGCCCCAGCGGAGCGGCGACTGGCCGGCTACTAGCACGCCCCCCAACCATCTTTTCTTCTTTCCCGCTGCCTGCGGCCTCAGGCCGCAGGCAGCGGGAAGAAGAAGAAGAGGAAAACTGCAAGATGCAGGATCGATGCGTAGCTGGCCAGTCATATTTCCGCTGGGGCAAGCCCAGCGGTGGGCAAGGCACGCCGTCGGGCAACAGTTACAGACGCGGGCGTTCAATGTCCCTGCCAGTTGCGCGCGGCGCTCGCTTGCGGTTCCTTGTCGTAGACGCAGCGCCCTGCAACTCGAGGCGAGCCTATGCGGTCGCACCACACCCGCCAAGAGCGCCCTAATGCGCAGTTCGGCTTGCTGTCGCTCTTCGGCTTCGTGACGGTGTGTGCCGTCCTCTCGGCATTGTCGGCCCTGGTCGGCATGGCGGCCAGCGCCATGTTGATGCTGATGGCCCTGGCTCTCTGGGCACGCCAGGGGCTGCTGGCGCTCGCGATGCTCATGGCCACGCTGTTGGTGGCCGATGCCCCCTTCCAGGCAAAGGGCGAAGGAGCGGCACTGGCGCGGCAGGTGCTCGTCATTCTCTTGGCCGCCGGACTCTGCGGCTGGTATTGTCTCCGCCGGCGCTAGGGCAGGCTTCGGACTTCGCGCTTCAGACTTCGGCCGAGAAACCGAACCGAAACCTGACGCCTGTCTCAACTCGCCAGGAATGGTAGAATCTCCGCGTGTGCCCGCTCACGCGCTCCCTCGAAGGAAGACAACCACGAATAACACGAAGAGCACGAATAGATAAGGCACACCGCGACATCCAATTCATTCGTGTTATTCGTACTATTCGTGGTTGCCTCCTTCTTCTTCTTCTCTCAATAGACCCATGCCCGCTACCTCGAACGCAGTCTTCGACCAGCTCTGCCAATACACCCGCCAGACGGCCATGTACGGCTCGATCCAGTCGCTGCTCAACTGGGACGAGCGGACCATCATGCCGCCCGCCCAGGGCGAGTACCGCGCCGAGCAGATGACGCTCTTGGCCGCCGTGGTCCACGAGCGCGAGACGGCGCCGCAGGTGGGCGAGTGGCTGGCCGAGCTGGCCGATAGTCCGCTGGCCAAGGATCCGCCAGCGACGACGGGGGCCACCATCCGCCAGCTCAAGCGGCGATACGACAAGAAGGTCAAGCTGCCCAAGGCGCTCGTCGAGGAGCTGACCCGCGCGGCCGTGCTCGGGCAGCAAGTCTGGGAGGAAGCCCGCAAGAACAACGACTTCGCCGCCTTCCGGCCGATCCTCGAAAAGACCTATCACCTCAAGCGGCAGGAGGCCGACGCCCTGGGCTACGCCGAGTGCCGGTACGACGCCCTGCTCGACGAGTACGAGCCGGGCGAGACGGACGAGCAACATTGCCCGCGTGCTGGCCGGCCTGCGCAACGAGCTGGTGCCGCTGGTGGCGGCGATCGGCCGAGAGCAAGCGGCGGCCGGATCGGTCGATCCTGGAGCGGCCGTACCCGATCGACGCGCAGGAGCGTTTCGGCAAGGAGGCGGCGGCGCAGATCGGCTTCGACTTCGACCGCGGCCGGCTCGACGTCACGGCCCATCCGTTCTGCGAGCGATGGGCCCGCACGACTGCCGCATCACCACGCGCTACGACGAGCGCTGCTTCCCCGGCGCGTTCTTCGGCATCCTGCACGAGGCGGGGCACGGCATCTACGAGCAGGGGCTGCGCAGCGACTGGTTCGGCCTGCCGCCGGGGCAGCACCTGTCGCTGGGCATCCACGAGTCGCAGTCGCGGATGTGGGAGAACCTCGTCGGCCGCAGCCGGGCGTTCTGGGAGTACTTCTTTCCCGCGGCCCAGCAGGCGTTCTCCCGGCGCGGCAGCATGCGGCGAAGCCCGCGAAGCTCGACGACTTCTACTTCGCCATCAACGACGTGCGGCCGTCGCTGATTCGCGTCGAGGCCGACGAGGCGACCTACAACCTGCACATCATCATCCGCTTCGAGCTGGAGCAGGCGCTGCTCGAACGACGATCTGCGGGTCGCCGACCTGCCGGCGCCTGGAACGAGAAGTATCGCCAGTACCTGGGCATCGCGCCCGACACGACGCCGACGGCTGCTGCAAGACATCCACTGGAGCGCCGGCCTGGTCGGCTACTTCCCGACGTACTCGCTGGGCAACCTGTACGCCGCGCAGTTCTTCGAGCAGGCCGACCACGATCTCGGCGGCGGAAAGCATGGCGCGGGAAAACATGGCGCCGGAAAGCAAGACGACGGAAAACCAGACGGTCTTGCGGCCCAGTTTCGCGGTGGCGAGTTTCAGCCTTTGAGAGAATGGCTGCGTGAGAAAGTGCACGTCCCCGGTCAATGCTACACCGCCGACCAGCTCGTCCGCCGCGTCACAGGCAAGCCGCTCTCGCACGAGCCGCTGATGCGGCACCTCCGCGGGAAATTCGGGCGGCTGTATGACATCTGACAGCCAGGAAAGCTTCAGATGGTCTCACAACTCGTCAGATGTACTTCTCCAGAGTGCGTCTGCTGAAGGCATCCAACCGCCGCGTGTCGGCCACAACGTAGCGCACGCCATCGGCATCGACCACCAGCGCCCGGTGCGGGCCGATCCGTCGTACGTCGTCCTCGCTCTTGAGTATGAACTGCGTCGCGCCGCGGTCGGTTTCGACCTGCCACTCGCACGGCTCGGAGCTGCCCGAGACGCTGTTAATCCGCTTGATGGCCGGCAGGAACTCGCGGCCAGCCAGCTCGGCTGCCAAAAGGTCGCGCGTTTCGGCCGGCAGATCGCGCGTGTCTTCGATCAGCGCCAGCTCGTGCCCCTGGGCGTTGCACAGCGCGATCCAGTGCTCCGCATCGCTCAAAGGGAACGCCCGCACGGGCACGACGCCGGCGTGGACGATGCCTTGAGCATCGGTGAGCACGAGGCGACCGAAGCTATCCAGCATGAGCTGGATGAGCCGGACCGAGTCGGGTGGCGGCACGGAGGAGTTCATGGGTGTGCGCTCTGACGAAAGAGGGCAAAGGCAAGGGCTGGCAAAGAATGAAAAATGCAAAATGCAAAGTGCAAAGTGCAAAATGCAAATTGGCCCGAGGTGCGGCTGTCCTCTTTCTTCCCTCGAGCCTTCTCACGGCTGGCTCATTTGAGCTCCTATCTCACAATCAACACTTTGCACTTTGCATTTTGCATTTTGCACTTTGCATTTTGCACTCTCCCCTCACATCGCATGCGCCATCTGCAACTGCGCCTGATGGAGCCGCGCGTACGCGCCCGTTGCTTGAGCAGCTCGTCGTGCGTGCCGACCTCGACGATTCGCCCGCGGTCCAGCACCACCAGCCGGTCGGCCTTGCGCAGCGTGCTCAGGCGGTGGGCGATGGCGATCGTCGTGCGGCCCTGCGATCAGGTTGTCGAGCGCCTCCTGGATCTCGCGCTCGGTCTCGGTGTCGACCGACGAGGTGGCCTCGTCGAGGATCAGGATGCGCGGGTCGATCAGCAGCGCGCGGGCGATCGAGATGCGCTGGCGCTCGCCGCCGGAGAGCGACTGGCCGCGCTCGCCGACCAGCGAGTCGTAGCCGTCGCGGCAGGCGCAGGATGAACTCGTGGGCGTGGGCGGCGCGGGCGGCGGCGACGATCTCGGCGCGCGTGGCGTCGGGCCGGCCGTAGGCGATGTTCTCGGCGATCGTGCCGAAGAACAGGAACGGCTCCTGCAGCACGATGCCGATGTTGCGGCGGTAGTCGGCGACCGGGAAGCGAGCGGATGTCGGTGCCGTCGACCAGGATCGCGCCGTCGGCCACGTCGTAGAAGCGGCAGATCAGGTTGACCAGCGTGCTCTTGCCCGCGCCGCTGTGGCCGACCAGGCCGATCATCTCGCCCGGCTCGATCGTCAGGTCGAGGTCGCGGATCACCGCGCGGCGTGCCGTAGCTGAAAGCCGACGTCGCGCAGCTCGATCTGGCCCTCGCACGCGGCCCGGGTGGACCGGGCTTCGACCGGCTCGGGCACGCTCGGCACGCGGTCGAGGATCTCGAAGATGCGCTGCGTGCGCCGGCGGCGGCCCGCTGCGTGGCCGAGACGATGCGGCTCATCGAATCGAGCCGCGCGTAGAAGCGGCCGATGTAGGCGAGGAAGGCCGTCAGCACGCCGACCGTGATGCTGCCCGCTGGCGACCACTGCCAGACGCCGAAGCCCCAGACGACCAGCAGGCCGATCTCGGTCAGCAGCGTGACCGTCGGGCGCGAAGAGCGACCAGAGGTCGTGTTGACGCGGTCGTTCGACGTCGAGGACGTGGTCGTTGGCGCGCGCGGAAGCGCTCGACCTCGCGCTGCTCCTGGGCGAACGCCTTGACGACGCGGATGCCGGGGATGGTGTCGGCCAGCACGCTGGTCATCTCGCGCCCAGGCGCGGTCGCTGCGGCCGAAGCCGTGCCGCAGGCGGTCGCGCACCACGTGGATCATCCAGGCGATGAAGGGAAGCGGCAGCAGCGTGACCAGCGGCCAGCAGCGGGTTGATCGACAGCAGGATCGACCGCCGTCATGGCGATCATCAGCACGTCGGTGGCGAAGTCGACGCAGGTTGCAGCGACAGGAAGTTGCAGATGCGGTCGGTGTCGCTGCCGATGCGCGACATCAGGTCGCCGGTGCGCTTGCCGCCGAAGTACTCCAGCGACAGCCGCTGCAGGTGCGCGTAGGTGCGGTTGCGCAGGTCGGCGCGCGATGCGCTCGCTGACCCAGGCCAGCACGTAGGTGCGGGCCCAGCTCAGCGCCCAGGAGACGATGATCGCCCCCAGGAAACCGGCGAGATACGGGGCCACCTGCCACAGCACGTCGCTTAGGTCCACGTCCACGCCGTCGGCATGTTGCCGCTGCAAGGGGATCAGCACGTCGTCGGTGAGCGGCATCGTCAGGTACGGTGGCACCAGGCCGGCAGCCGTGCCTGCCAGCGTGAGCAAAAGCCCAGCGAGATGAGGCCCAAATACGGCCGGGCGAAACGCAGCAGCCGCACCAAGGAGCGGGCCGGCGGCGGAGCGGCCTCGGGCGAGCAGTGGGGGCACTCCACCTCGTCCGTCGGCAGCGTGGCGCCGCAGGAGGGGCATTTGCGAGCCGGCTCTTCTTCGCCGTTGGTCGCGGCCCGCGATGCTTCACTGCCCGGCCGGTGCTGCTCGAAGCGCTTCCTGAAGAGCTGAGCGGCCGCGTGCTTGCCCGCCGTGAAGGGCCAGCGCGCCACGCGGCCCGTTGTGCTGAACAGTTCCAGCCGGCCGATGCTGCCGTGGTCGTTGATCCGAAGTTCCGGTGAACCATCCAGGGGCCAGGTGTGCCATTGAGGAGCGGGTGCGGCGCGGTCATCGTCCGCAGCCGCAACGGCGAACAGGAGCCTTTTGTCGGTCAGCACCAGGCAACCGGGGCGAAACGCAACTGATCGTCCAGGTCGGTTTCCAGAGCGGCCAGAATCTGCTCGCCCGCCGAGAGTTGCGGCCGCAGGGCTTCCCGCCAGAACGGGGCCAGTCCCTTGGGCGACGCCGTGTCGGATGGCGGAGACATCAGGTGTCAGAACCGGTGCGAGAATCGGCAGTTACGCGGAGCAAGCTGGTTTGCCGCCAGGCAAACTCCCGGGCAGATGAAACTTCTGGCCGCGAACTGCCAAGGTAAATGTGCCGCCCACCTCCGGCTTGGGCAGCACTGATTGCAAGATCGTAGAGATCGGTCAGGCGGCCAACAAGTGCAGCATTTTTCCCACCGGCCAGGGTATTGCCTTTTTGCCGGACTGCTGTAGACTCCCCAAATTGTTCGGTCCTGCTGGCCCGCCGAGCTCGTCGCCGGTCGAATCGGTTTTGATAACATTGCGTTCGGAATGTGACGACTTACAATCGATAGTGGGGGAAGCACGGAGCGTTCGTTTCGGCTCCCCTCGCTGAATCGCGGCAAACACGCTGAAATTACGGAAGACTGAGCAGCGGAAACCGCCCGTCTCCAGGCGAGAACCGCCGTTTGCGCTGCCTTGGTTTGACTTCCATGAACGCTGCTGAAGATCCATCGTACTGTCGTCCGCCACGGACGGTCGGCACGCTCCAACACAGCAATTCAGTCGGTTGGCACGAAGGCCCGCCTTCGGATCGCGGGTTGCACTATTTACCAGTGCGTCAACTCTACTTCTGAGCCAAACGACATGCTTTCCCACGACTAGCTGGTCGTGGCACCCGCTTTGCATTGACCGCCAACATTCGTCTCCAGCCCGATGCTGAAGGTGGGTGTCCGCCCACCTGAACGGCAAATTTTCCCCAATCCACTCAATCGGCACCGCTTGGGTCCGGTTTTCGCTCTCTAAGACATCACTCACCCCAAGCAACTGCTGCACGGAATAAACAAGGAAGCCATGAAGCCGCTGCGAGTTTTACTGCTCAGAGGTCCCAACATCTGGCGCACCGGTCAGACGCTCGAGGCCTGGATCAACTGCCAAGAGCTAGCCAGTTCGACGACGTTGCCGCCGGGCGAGTTGATGGACCGCCTGTTTCCCCACATGACCGACCTGCCGGAGATGGCCGAGGGGGACAAGGCCGACTGGCTGGCGCCCATCCTAGCTCATGCCGTAGCGTCCGAAACCCTCGAACTGCAGCGGCTCGCGGGCGATCAGCCGGACGATTTCATTCAGGTTCGCGCCACGCGCGAGCCGGGCGTGTATCAGGTCGCCATCGCGTTCTACAACGGCGACCTGGCCGAGGCCGCATTGGAAGAGGCGCTGACGGCGATCCAAGCTGCCCTTCGAGGCGAGACCTTCGAGCGCGCCCAGGCCGTGCTCCGGCTGTGGCAGGTAGCGGCCGAAACCGGCGCGGCCAAGAACACCGACTCGCTCGTCGCTGCCGCGGCGCGGCGCGGCGTGCCCGCCTTCTGGCTCGATGATCACTCGCTGGTGCAGCTTGGCCATGGCGCGCGACAAAAGCGCATTCACGGTGCGCGGACGGAGCGAATCGGCGCGGTCGCCGAGGCGCTGGCCGCGAACCCGCGCTCTGCGCGGCGCCTGCTTCGCAACTGCGGTATCCCCGTCGCCGATGAGGAAACCGCCGCCGGACTGCCGCGCTATCAGGCGCTGGTGATCGGCCGGCAGGTTTACGCGGTGGTTGCCGTGCATTTGCCTGCGGACAGCGCGGCCATGCCGGCGGCAAGCGGGCAGACCCCGCCGGGCACGGCCACGGCCGCTTCCTCTAATCCAGCGCCTTTGAGCGGCCAACCCTCGCTGCCGCCAGTCACCGACGTCACCGAGCTGATCGCTCCGGAGATCAATGCCCGGCTCGTCGAGGCCGCCAGCGTGCTGGGCCTCGATATCGCGGGCATCGAATACGCCGCCGCCGAGCTGAACCGGCCGCTTGCCGCGGGCGAGGGCATCCTCCGCGTGACCGCCGACCCCGATCTGTCGCTCTTCGCCGCCAAGTCGCTCCGCGGCGGACGGGACGGAGCGCAGGCGATGATCGACCATTTGTTCCCCGCCCCGCGCGAGTCGCGAGTGCCGCTCGTGGCCGTCACCGGTGTCAACGGTAAGACGACGACCACGCGTATGGTGGCGCATATCGTGGGCAACTGGGGCCGACGCGTCGGCATGTGCTGCACCGACGGCATCTACGTCGGCGGCGGCCGCATCGACGTGGGCGATTGCAGCGGCCCCCGCAGCGCCAAGGCCATCCTGATGAACCCGCTCGTGGAAGCGGCCGTGCTGGAGACGGCCCGCGGCGGCATCCTGCGTGAGGGCCTGGGTTACGACCGGGCCGACGTGGCGATCGTCACCAACATCGGCGAGGGGGACCACCTGGGCCTGGGCGGCGTGGAGACGCTCGAGCAGCTTGCCCGCGTGAAGCGGGTGCTCGCGGAGAACGTTGCTCCCGACGGCACCGCCGTGCTCAAGGCCGACGACCCGCTGACGGCCGCCATGGCCTCGCACTGCCCGGGCAACGTGATCTTCTTCAGCCGCGACGCCAACGACCCGGTCATCGCCCGGCATCGTTCGAACCGTGGCCGGGCCGTGTTCGTGCGCGACCGCTCGATCGTGCTCGCCGACGGCGCCAACGAAATCCCGCTGCTCTCGCTGGACCGCGTGCCGCTCACGCACGGCGGCCGCATCAGCTTCCAAGTCGAAAACACGCTGGCCGCCACGGCCGCCACCTGGGCGCTGGGCGTGCCAGCCGAGGTCATCCGCACCGGCATGGAGTCGTTCTCGCCGACGATGGACAAAGTGCCCGGCCGCTTCAATCTCGTGCAGGTCGGCGGGGCCACCGTGATCTTCGACTACGGGCACAACACCTCGGCGCTGGCGGCGATGCTCGAGGCGGTCGAGCAGTTCCCCAACGCCCGGCGGACGTGCATTTACTCGGCCGCCGGCGACCGCCGCGACACCGACATGGTGCGCCAAGGTGAGCTGCTGGGGGCGGCGTTCGACCGCGTGATCCTGTACGAAGACCACTACCTGCGCGGCCGGGAGCCGGGGCAGATCATCGCCTTGTTCCGACAGGGAATCGAGAAAGGCCCCCGCACCCAGGCCATCGAGGCCCATCAGGGCTGGAGCAACGCCATCGAAGCGGCGCTCTCCAGCTTGCAACCGGGCGACCTGCTGGTCTGCCAGGCCGACGTTGTGGACGACACGATCGAATACGTCAGGCGGCACCTGCTGGCCGAAGCGGCGAACCGCGAAGTCAACGTCGCTCAGGCCATCGGCGGCACGAGTGCCCCCACCCCCGCCCCGGTCGCGGCCTCGACCTAGGTAGCCCCTACAACCGCGGTAGCCAGCATGCACCGCCGGGGTATTCTCGTAGTAGGCACACTCCGTGTGCCGTAGAGCGGAATTCATTCCGCTTGTTTCCAACCCATGCCGCCGTGGGCGGATAGTTTCCGTTCGATGAAACGGCACACGGAGTGTGCCTGCTACGGCGTGCGAGGAAGCCCTCCATGGAAATCCGCGACATCTGGGTGCTGCGCGGGCCTAATATCTGGGCCAACTTCCCCTGCCTGCAGGCCGAAGTCGATCTGGGCGAGCTGAAGGACACCTCGTCGGAGATGATCCCAGGCTTCAACGACCGGCTGAAGGGCTGGATTCCCTCGCTGATCGAACACCGCTGCAGCGTGGGCGAGCGGGGTGGGTTCTTCCAGCGGCTCGACCGGGGCACCTACATGGCCCACATCCTCGAGCACGTGACGCTCGAATTGCAGGGCCTGGCCGGCATCGACGTGGGCTTCGGCCGAGCGCGGGAGACCGACACCGAGGGGGTCTACAAGGTCGTCGTCGAATTCCAAGAGGAAGAAGTCGCCATCGCCGCCATGCACGCGGGCGCAAAATCGTCCTGGCCGCCGTCCACGATCAGCCCGTCGACGTGCCGGCCGAAGTCGAGCGGCTCCGAGCGCTGGCCGACGACGTGAAGCTCGGCCCGAGCACCGGCGCGATCGTCGCCGCGGCGAAGGCCCGCGGCATTCCCTCGCTGCGGCTCAACCGCGAGAGCCTGGTGCAGCTCGGCTATTCGGCCAAGGCTCATCGCATCTGCACGGCCGAGACCGACCAGACCAGCGCCATCGCCGAGCAGATCGCCCAAGACAAGGAGCTGACCCGCACGCTGCTGCACGCGGCGGGCGTGCCCGTGCCCGTCGGCCGCCCGGTGAAGGATGCCGACGATGCCTGGGCCGCGGCCGAGGAGCTCGGGCTGCCCGTGGTCGTCAAGCCGCAGTACGGCAACCACGGCCGCGGCGTGGCCACCGACCTGCGGACCCGGGAGCAGGTGCTGGCCGCCTACCAGGCGGCGCGCGAGGAAAGCTCGTACATCATGGTCGAGACGTTCATCCCCGGCGACGACCATCGGCTGCTGGTGATCGGCGGCAAGCTCGTGGCCGCCGCCCTGCGCGAGCCGGCCCAGGTGATCGGCGACGGCCGCCAGACCATCAGGCAGCTGGTCGACGAGGTCAACAAGGACCCGCGCCGCGGCGACGGTCACGCCACCGTCCTCACCAAGATCAAGCTCGACGCGATCGGCCGTGCGGTGCTGGCCGAGCAGGGCTGCACGCCCGACAGCGTGCCGGCCGCTGGCCAGAAGTGCTCATCCGCCGCAACGGCAACCTCAGCACCGGCGGCACGGCGACCGACGTCACCGACCGCGTGCACCCCGAAGTGGCCGCGCGGGCCGTCGAGGCGGCCCGCGTGGTCGGGCTGGACATCGCCGGCATCGACGTGGTCGCACCGACATCTCCAAGCCGCTGGAGGAGCAGCGCGGCGGCATCGTCGAAGTCAACGCCGGGCCGGGCCTGCGGATGCACCTGCAGCCGTCGGCCGGCAAGCCCCGGCCGGTGGGCGAGGCGATCGTCGATTCGCTCTTTCCGCCCCGTGAGACGGGCCGCATTCCGATCGTCGCCGTCACCGGCGTCAACGGCAAGACGACGACCAGCCGGTTGATCGCCCACATCCTCGCGCGACACGGCTGGAAGGTCGGCATGACCTGCACCGACGGCATCTATTTCGACGGGCGGCGGATCAGCACGCGCGATTGCAGCGGGCCCCGCAGCGCCTGCGCCGTGCTGATGAACCCCATGGTCGAGGCGGCCGTGCTCGAGACGGCCCGCGGCGGCATCCTCCGCGAGGGGCTGGGCTTCGACCGCTGCGACGTCGCCGTGGTCACCAACATCGGCGACGGCGACCACCTCGGCTTTCGCGGCGTCAGCACGCTGGAGGAGCTGGCCCGCGTCAAGGCACGGTGGTCGCCGTCGTGCGACGGGCGGAACGGCAGTGCTCAACGCGGCCGACCCGCTCGTGGCGGCGATGGCCAAGGACACCGACGAGCGCGTCGTCTACTTCGCCCGCGAAGACGTGGAGCTGGTCCGCAAACACCTGGCCGCCGGCGGCCGCGCGGTGCTGGTGCAAGACGGGGCCGTGATCCTGGCGGAAGGCGGCCGTGAGACGCCGCTGTCCCGCCTGGCCGACGTGCCCTTGACGCACGGCGGCGGGATCCCGTTTGAGATCGATAACGTCCTGGCCGCCACGGCCGCCGTCTGGGCGCTGGGCTTCAGCCTGGAGGAAATCCGCGACGGTCTGGAATCGTTCGCGGGCGATTCGCGGCAGTTGCCCGGCCGGTTCAATGTTTTCCGCTTCGGCGATGCCACCGTGGTCGTCGATTATGCGCACAATGCCTCGGCGATGCGGGCCGTGGCCGAGGCGCTCCAGCACCTGACGCATTCGCGGCGATCGGTGGTCTACTCGGGCTTCGAGCGGCGCGACGAAGACCTGGTGGAGGTCGGCAAGGTGCTGGGCGACAGCTTCGACCGCGTCGTCTTGTTCTCCGACCACGGCTTCGCCGGCCGCCAGGAGGGGGAGCTCAACGGCCTCTTGCGAAAGGGCCTCGCCCAGGGAACTGCGCGTAGAAGAGATCGGCGAGGCGCCCAGCGAGCACGCTGCACTGGAGCAGGCCCTGGCTTCGCTCCAGCCGCGCGAGCTGCTGGTCGTTGGCACCGGCGAGATCGAAGCGACGCTCGAGTACGTGGCCCGGCGAGCGACGGAGCGGGCAAGCTGAGCCGATTGTGGCGTGCGGCGCCCGCGAGTCTCCCTCCAAGAGAAAGAATCGCCAAAGACGGCAGCAGCAGGTATATTCGAGCCGGTCGAATGACCCCTCGCGCTTCGCTGGTCCCGCCCGCGCGATGCCATCCTCCACCCGCCACCCTCCATGTGCCCTGCCCCGCTGAGGTATCGGATGCGACGCCCGTGGACGATCCTCCTCATTGTCCTGCCGCTCGTGCTGACGGCCGCCTGGCTGACCGGGTTTGAGCCCGCCGATGGCATTGTCCTGCCGGCCATGGCGGAACAGCCTCAGCGTGCCGCGACAGAAGGGGTGCCGACGATAGACCGTTCTCCCGTGGCCCTGGCCCTGACGCCGGATGAAAAGTGGCTCGTCACCGCCAACCAGACCTCCGGCACCGTCTCGCTGGTGGATGTCGAGGCCGGCGCCGTAGCGGCTGAGGCACCGTGCGGCCGCCTGCCCTCGGGCATTGCGATCACGCCCAATGGACGTCAAGCGCTGGTCACGGCACGCGAGACCGGCGAGCTGACGATCTTCGATATTGCTGGCGGCAAACTGGCGCTGGCCGGACAGGTGCGGCTGGGCTTCGAGCCGCGCGGCGTGGCCGTTTCGCCCAATGGCCGCCGAGCCTACGTCGCCCTCACGGCAGCCGATGCCGTGGCCATCGTCGATCTGGAGCAGAAGCAGGTCGCCAAGCGCGTCGAGGTGGACCGCTGGCCGCGCTACCTGAGCCTGTCTCGCGACGGCGCGAAACTCGCCGTGGGCTGCAGCGGGTCCAGCAGCATCGTGGTCATCGACACCGCCAAGGACGAGGTCGCCTTCAGCCAGGGTTTCGAGAGCATCAACATCGGCCACTTGCAGGTCTCGGCCGATGGTCAGCGCGTCTACGCCCCGTCGATGGTGTATCGTCAAAACCCCATCGACGCGCGCAATATCCGCCTCGGCTGGGTGCTGGCCTCGCGCATCGGCTACATCCGCTTGGATAAGCCGGCGCGGCGGTTTGCCATCGCCCTGGACGTGCCGGGCAAGGCCATGAGCGATCCATACGGCATCGGCCTGACCGCCGACGAAGCGTGGCTGGCCTGCACGTCGTCCGGCACGCACGAGCTATTAGTCTATAAGCTCGACCGCATGCCGTTTGGCGACACGCCGGGGCCGGGCGACCTGGTGGATCGGCAACTGGCCGCCGATCGCAAGAGCTTCTACCGCGTGGAGCTGGGGGGCCGGCCGATGGGGCTGACGGTGGCCCGCGACGGCCGCGTGTTCGTCGCCAACTATCTGCTGAACAGCGTGCAAGTGGTCGATCTGGCGACGCGGTCGGTTCTCCGCACGATCGACCTGGGCGGCCCGAGCACGCCGTCGTTGGCCCGCCGCGGCGAGGCGATCTTCTACGACGCCCGGCACAGCCTCGACCAATGGTACAGTTGCCACAGTTGCCACTACGAAGGAGGCGGCAACTCGGTGACCATGGACACGCGCAACGACGGCACCGACCGCACGTTCAAGACGGTGCTGCCGCTGTACAACGTCACCCGCACCGGCCCTTGGACCTGGCACGGCTGGCAAAAGGACATGCGGGCGGCGATGGTCAAGTCGTTTACCGACACCATGCAAGGCCCGAAGCCGACGGATGACGACATCGACGCGATCCTCGCCTACCTGGAGACGCTCCAGGCCCCACCCAGCCCGCATCGAGAGGCTGGAGGCGGCCTTTCAGCCGCGGCCCAACGAGGGCAAGCCGTCTTCCGCAGCGAAAAGGCCGGCTGCGCGAACTGCCACAGCGGGCCGCTGCTGACAGACGGCCAGATTCACGATGTCGGCCTCGGCTCGCCCAAGGACGTCTACAAGGGCTTCAACACGCCGTCGCTCTTGGCGCTGCACAATAAGGTCCGCTATCTGCACCACGGCCGGGCCAAGAGCCTGGAAGAGGTGCTCACCGAATATCACGACCCGGCGAAGGTCACCGGGTTAGGCGAGCTGACGGCCGACGAGCGGAAGGACCTGATCGAGTATTTGAAGTCACTGTAAGCGAGTTCAGCTACGGACGCGCGGCTACGTGACTCGGTTACGAGGCGAGCCGCTGAGCATGCGTCGGTCCCGTGATCCACTCGCGCGGCTGGTAGTACGCGCAGTCTTGCATCGTGGGATCGGCCTCGACGCGGAAGCTGAGCCGGTCCCAGTCCACCATGTCCAAGAGAGAGAGCTGCGATTCTTCGATTCTCAGTTTCATGTGGTACGTGCCCCGCGGCAGGCCGCAGGCCGGCAGGTACAGGCCGACCTCATGATCGCCCGGCGGCAGATTGATGAGCCGGCCGTCGTCGCGGCTGTGAAGCGCCAGCAGGAACTCGCTGTCGCCGCGGAGGCGTTTCACCCCCACGAACAAGTTGGCATTGCGGATCGGGCGATGGCAGCGGCAGCGCACGCGAATCGCGGCCGCTTGCGCCGTGCGCCAGGTCGAGGGCTGGCCGTCCGCGGAGTCGAGGCGAACTTCCAGGATATCCAGACCAGAAGTCTCGCCAGCGGCCCGTGGCTTCGAGTGGTAGGACCCATTGAGCGGTGTGGCACCGTGGATCTCTTCTTCGCACTCCCGCGTGTAGGCGCGAGCACGTCGGCGGTGAGGCCGACGGTGACGATTTCGCCTTGCCGCAGATACACCGCCCGGTCGCACACCGACAGCAGCACCTGAACGTTGTGCGACACGACCAGCAGCGAGACGCCCTGCCGGCGCAGCTCGGCCAGCTTGCGGAAACACTTGCCGCGGAAGGTGGCGTCGCCCACCGCCAGGGCCTCGTCGATGATGAACACCTCCGGCGCCACGTGAACGGCGCAGGCGAATCCCAGCCGGGCCGTCATGCCCGAGCTATACGTTCGCACGGGCGCGTCGATGGCCGAGCCGATTTCCGCGAAATCCACGACCTCGTCGAACCGCTCCCGAATCTGCCGCGCGGACAAGCCCAGCATCGACAGGTTGACGTAGATGTTCTCGCGGCCGCTGAGCACGGGGTTGAAGCCGGCGCCCAGCGCCAAGAGCGGTGCCAGCCGGCCGCGGGTGCGCACCATGCCGGCGTCGGGACGGACGAGGCCGGCGATGATTCGCAGCAGAGTGGTCTTGCCCGCCCCGTTACGGCCGACCAGGGCGATCGCCTCGCCGCGGGCAAGCTGAAACGAGATTTCTCGGGCAGCCCAGAACTCTCCCTTGCGCAGGCTGCTGCGATCGCCGCGCCGCCCCGTCAGCTCCGAGCAGATGTCGCAGGCGCCATACCACAGCGACCGCTTGAGGTCGCGGCAGAACTTCTTGGAGACGCCGCGAACATCCACCACGACGCCATCCATGTCCGGGCAGGTCGCCGGACCGCAGCATGGGTCGGCTTGTGCAATCTGCTTGTCCAAAAGGTCCCTTTCGCCAGTCTCGCGCCGGTGCGATGTTGGCCTAGGCGGCTGGCGCGGCAAGGTCGGCATGCCGCGAGGATGTGACAGGCACCTCGTCCGGCGTCAGCGGGGAGGCCCGTGCCCCTCGCGCAAACGCATAGTTGTACAGTCGCTTTACGAGATGGTGTTTTTCCACCGGCCGCATGTCCGCGGAGTGCAAAAGGCCGATGATGGCCGCACACTGCTCGGTGCGCTCCTCGTTGATCTCGACCAACACGCCGCGGACGGTGCCGCGAGCCAGCACTTGGACAGCCCCCTCGAGGATTTCCTGCTCCAGGCCGTCCACGTCGATCTTCAGCAACGTCGGCGCGGGCAAGGGGCCGGCGATGACGAGATCGTCGAGGCGCCATCCCACGGTCCGCAGCGACGCCGCCGGCGTAAAGCATTCGCCTCGGTAGTCCAATGCGCGGCCGAAGCTGTGCATGGCCCCGCCGGAGGTCAGCGAAGCAAGGTGAAAATCGCTGAGGCCCGTTTGTCCGGCCAGCGGAATCGCCAGCGGAATGACGCTGGCTTGCGTATCGTTCAGCAGCACGTTACGGGATAACTGCGCGAAATTCTCGAAGCCAGGCTCGAAGGCCAGGATGGTCGCTTGATTGGAGACGTGCTTGGCCGCGATCAACGCGTAGGCCCCGACATTGGCTCCGATATCGTAGAGCACGTCGCCGGGCCGCAGATGGTTTTCGATCCAAGCGACTGTGCCCGGCTCTTTGGCACACGATTGGGTGCGAACGTCGGCCTCCAACAACCCGTTGACGTGAAGCCGGATGGGATGCGCGGCATAGTCCAGCGGCATGACGTGCGCGAGGCGCTCACGGACGCGAAGCCGCTCCCGCAGAGTCAGCCGAGGCGCCAAGCGGTAGACGATTCGTGCAAAAAGCGGCTGCACCCTGGCGCGAATCTGCTTTCGGAGCTGACGGATCGATGAGGGAATCGTGCGGGTCATTGACCAGTCCTCAGCCCAGTCTGCGCCATGCCACCCTAAGCCGCCTTGTGCAGCAACGCCGGGCGTTTGTCGGACAGGGCCTCGAGGTCGGCGTCCACCATCATGCCCACCAGACCTTGGAAGCTGACTTCGGGCTGCCAGCCGAGCTTATCCCGCGCTTTGCTGGGATCGGCCAGCAGGAGGTCCACTTCGGCCGGGCGGAAGAACTCCGGATCGATCCGCACGTGGTCCTGCCAGCGGAGGCCCGCGCGCTCGAAGGCGTGCCGGACGAACTCTTCGACGCTGTGCGTTTCGCCCGTGCCGATCACGTAGTCGTCCGCCTCATCCTGCTGGAGCATCAGCCACATGGCCCGCACGTAGTCGCCGGCGAACCCCCAGTCGCGCCGCGCGGCCAGGTTGCCCAGGCGCAGCTCGTGGTCCTGCCCCGTCCGGATACGGGCGACGCCGTCGGTGATTTTGCGGGTGACGAACTCCTTGCCACGGCGCGGCGACTCGTGATTGAACAAGATGCCACAGCAGGCGAACAGGTTGTAGCTCTCGCGGTAGTTCACGGTCACGTAGTGGGCGTAGGCCTTGGCGGCCGCGTACGGGCTGCGCGGGTAAAACGGCGTCGTCTCCCGCTGCGGCGATTCCCGCACTTTGCCAAACATCTCGCTGGAGCTGGCCTGGTAGAAGCGGGCTCTCGGCACGACGGTCCGCATGGCCTCCAGCAGCCGCATCGCGCCCAGGCCGGTCGTGTCGCCGGTAAACAGCGGCTGCTTCCAACTCGCCGGCACGAAGCTCTGGGCACCCAGGTTGTAGATTTCGTCCGGCCTCACGGCATCCAGCACGCAGGTGAGAGCAGCCCAATCCAGGAGGTCGCCGCTGTGCAGCTCTAAGCGGTCCACGATGTGGCGGATGCGCTCGTAGCTGTCGCAGCTAGCGCGACGGACCAGCCCGTGCACCTGATAGCCCTTGGAGAGCAAGAACTCTGCCAGGTAGGAGCCGTCCTGGCCGGTGATGCCGGTGATGAAAGCGGTCTTCGACATGAGGTGCATCCTTGCTGTCCGCGGCTCGGTCTGGTCGCTGGCGTCGCCGTCGCCGCGCGGCGGAAGAGACGCCGTCTTCCACGCGGAATGGGGCGGTGGTTCATATCGCCAAGGGATCGATCACACAAGGCGAAACGCGGCAGGCGAGCGTCGAGTAAGCCCGACGTGCGGGTCACGAGCGTGCAGCCGGCTGCTGGCACGCGCCGTGGCACGGCCATCTTGGCCGTGAATCGCACGGGCTGGAAGCCCGTGCCACGGCCGAACTACGCCGCCCGTGCCTCGGCTCCCCCGAATCCCGCCCCTTCCAGCGGCATTCGGCACAACGCAGCCAGTTTGTCCCACGTGAACGACCGCGACGCAGCGCTGAATATCGCCTCCGGCGCCCGGAAGAACTCCGTGAGCTGCTCCGGCCTCGCTTCATCAAGGTTCAAGATGTGCGGCGCGTCTTGGGCTTCGCTCGGCGAATACTCGTCCAGATTCGTGATGATCTTCTTGCCGAACCGCAGCGCCGTGTTGAACGTGGTGTTGTTGCTGCGCACCCCGCCCCCATAGAAGCCGATGAAGATCGGACACGTGTTGAGCAAGTAGGCGATGCCCTGGTCGGTGAGCGTGCCCAGGTACACGAACCGCTCCCCGAAGCACTCGGTGAGGAAGTCGAGCGCCTGCGGCAGACAACTGCCATCGCTTGTCTGATGCACCGAGAACGAGCAGAGCAGTTGGATGTCGCAGTTGGCCGCCAACGTCAGCTCCCGTAAGAGCGAGAATCGCCGGCGGTCCACCTTGCTGGCCATGCCGAAAGTGAAGCACGAGTGCGCGCGGGGGCGGTAAGCTTGCTGGTATTCGTCCGGGATCAGGCTGGGAGCGAACGCGCGGACCAGCCGGCGACTTGCCTCGCTGGCTTCTAGCGTGCGGTAAATGTAATCGTTACCGCACAGCACGCGTGCGGCCCCCCGGATGGCAAGCGTCTCGAGGTCCGACTGCTCGAGCGTGTGGAGGAACAACGAATATGCTCGGCCGCCCTGCTCGGTCAGCTCGTGTGCGATCCGTCGGCGCTGCCAGACCGTCAGCTCCTCGAATTTGAGCGAGAGCAAAGGATGGCCGTCGGCCGAAAAGTCGTGATGGTCCAGCATTGCATTGGGCACGCCCAGCCCGTCGGCCAACAGGCGATTGAACAGCCCGACGCCGCTGCCGAGGTTGGCCTCGCGCAGGCCGATGACGCAATCACAGGGCTTTTTCATGCACCAGCACCCTTCCGTAGTTTTTCCAGTCCATTCGCGCCTCCAGGTCGGGCCGCGAGCGGAACCCTTGCAGCACGAACAGGCAGCGGAGGAAGTCCTTGTTCAAGAGCGTGATATGCGTGGGATCGACGTCCGGCTCGGTGTCCAGGGCCAGCAGCTCGTCGTGACGCTTGCTGTAGCGCGTCGTGACGTAGATGAACCGCGACGAAAGCCGGCACATGTTCTCCACGGCTTTTTGAACCTGGTACACGGTCAGGTGCTCGAGCACTTCGCGGCAGATCACCAGATCGAAGGCCTGCTTCCACGGCAGCGGCTCGTCAGCGGCGAAAATGTGGATCTTGTCGCGCACTTCCGCGGGAGCGCTGCGCTTGGCGTACTCGCTGAAGTCGATCCCCTCGGCATCCACGCCCAGCTCGTGCAGGAAGTAGAGGAGCGCGCCGGGACCGCAGCCGAAGTCCAGCACCTTGCGCGCCTGGAAGACGTTGCGGATGAGCTGGGGGTTCTTGGCCTCGATTTGCGCCGCACCTCGACGCTGTAGTTGTTGACCCCGGCCCGCCAGTTGGCGTGGAAATAGGCCTCGTCGTAGTGCTGGGCCGGGACCGGCCGCTGGCCGAAGACGGCCGCCTCGAATTGCGCGATGCTCTTGGGGGCCGGAACGCTCGTCGGCTGCGAAGCGCTTGGTGCAACGCCTGACGGTTTAGCGACAGAGCTCGCCGGTACGGTACTATGCTGCGCGAGAGACATTGGCTCGCTCCAAAAAGGTTTGAAGAATCCGCGTGGACGAATCCCGCGGGCAATCGACATAGACGATCTCGATCTCCAGCTCGGCACAGAGCCGCATCTCTTCGCCGGGCAGCCGGCCGCGCCAGTCGGCCCCCTTCACGTAACAGCGGGGGCGAAAGTGATGCAGCGACCAGGCCGTGCTGTGCTCGGCCAGGCAGGTGAAGTCGATAGGGCGCATGGCGTCCACGAGCTGCAGCCGGTCTTGCTGAGGCAAAAGCGGTGGACGCCCCTTGCGGCCCACGATGTATGCGTCGGACGCCACGTTGCACAGGAGCGGCAAGCCGAGCGCCTGCGCAAGCTGGAAATACTCGACGTGGCCACGGTGCAGCGGATCGAAGCAGCCGTCCACCATGGCGAACTCGGCCGGCAGCAGGTGCGTCTCGTTGGCGCTAAGCAGCATGCGAGGCCTCCGATCCGGCATGCTCTGGTCGGGCTCCGTCTTGGCGGGCAACGAAGCGCAGCATCGCCTCCGCACAGCTCTTCCACGAAGTCGTGCGGAATTGCTGCCGGATGCGCCGCTCGCGCTGGGTTACAAAACTGGGCACGAAGAGTGCCTGCTCCGCCAGCTTCTGGCACGCTTCCACGTCGGCCGGCTCGTGATAATCGATCAGGTCGCCGGCAATCTCCGGCAAGGACGACGCGCTCGAAGAGATGCAATATTTCCCCAGCGCCAGGCTCTCGGCGACCGGCAGGCCCCAGCCCTCGTAGTGCGACGGGAACATGGTGAAGAGACAATTCTCCAGCAGCCAACGCGTTTCCGCGTCGGGAGCATGCTGGAGGACGAAGAGCCGGCCTCGAACCGCTTGTTCGCTTTCGATTTCTTGCAGGATCGACTGACACGATCGCTCGACGCGCCCGGCGAGCACTAGCGCGGGCGTTTTCGCGCCGTGCCGCTCGATCAGCCGGCGCCAGAGGTGGAGCAGCAGCGTTTGGTTCTTGCGCGGACAGATCGATCCCAGACACAGCACGAATCCCTGGTCGATCTGTCGAGGCAGCTCGCGCGGCCTGCGTGGCGCGACGGAGGGCGACACCTCATCGCCGAGGCGCACCACGTTCGACGGGCGGGGCAGCGATGCCCAGGCCGTGCGACACCTCGATGATCTCGCGACGCGAGTGCTCCGAGATGGTCACCATCCCCGCAGATAACCGAAGCATGTTCCGCACCCACTCTCCGTAGACGGCCGTCTTGCCCCGGTGAACGAGGTGCGGCTGCGAGAGCGGGATCACGTCGTACAGCAGCGGAATGACGTGCACGCCGCGCCGGCACGATGCGTCAGTAAGCGCCTCGGCAATGCCTGCGTCGTTCCAACTATTGAGCGGCAGGAACAGAACGTCGCCGGTGTTGAAAGGCGCACCGGCCGGCGAAGAGGGCCCTCCGCGCAGGCGGCAGACGCCACGGCTCAGGGCCTCGCGGACGCGCCGAGCGCGGCGAACCCAAGGGTTGCTGTGCTCTCTCGGCGGACGCAGCCAGGCCGGAAAGGCGCCTGCGGTGCGGTTCGTGCCGAACCCAGCCAAGAGCTGCACGACTGCCTGGCGATCGATCTGGCGATAGCTCGCCTGCTTGGCGTCGTAGCCGCAGAAACGTAGCGGTAACCCCGGCTGCGCAAGCCACTCCTGCATCACGCAGATCGTGACGCGCTGAATGCCCGCGACGTTGCCCTGGTGCCGAAACAACGGCCCCACGTCGATCCAAAGGCAACGGTTACTCAGCATCATGATTCACTTACGGTGTCAGGATCGGAACCGTAGTTCCAAGCTACGACGCCGGCATCCATCACGCGGCGGCGGCAGTGCTCTGAACCTGCTCGGCCGGATAGACGAACGGCGTCCCCTTGAGGATGCCGTCGCAGATCACGTCCAGTCCCACGTCCTGGCCCGGCAGCAGGTCGCGCAGGCTGCCTGCGGCCACGGTGTACGGGCCCGGCACGCCTTCGATCAGTCGCATGAAGGGAAGCGGAATCATGCGGCGAAAGAAGAAGTGATAGGCGTATTTCCTGGCCCGTTCCGTCGTGGCCTCGTCCAGCCGGCAGGCCACGGGCAGCTCATCCAAGAGCCGGAAATACTCTTCGGCCGAGTTCGCATCTCGCGTCACTCCCTTGCCGCGGACCCACGCCTCGCCGGCCACGATCACCGGAATGCCTACGGCCGACAGCTCCACGCCCGTCTTCGTCCCATAGATTAGCACGGTGTCGCACTGATACATGGCTGCGTAGGTCGAGCTGTTGCTCTCCGGCGGGATCACGAAGACGTTGGCGGGCAATCGCGGGAATGCCCGCTGGATTTCCGCCAGCAGCGGCTGGCGCGAGGGGATCGTGCCGCGAATCTCGGCGGGGTGAATGCGGATCAAAAGCTGCAAGTCAGGCCGCCGCGCGAAGTAGCGGATGGTCTCCAGCACCCACGCCAGCATGTCCTTGAAGGCGTTCGCCGGGTAATGCAGTTGGGCGTCCCAGAAGACGTTCGTCAACAGGCCGATCACCGGCTTGCCAAAGTCCACGCCCAGCTCCCGGCTGATCTGCTCGACGTCCTCGACGGGCTTCTCGTGAAACCAGATCCAATCGCGGCTGCCATTCAGCCGGCTGGCGAGATAGTCCATGACCTCCCGTTCCTGGCGCGGCCCCCAGGGCATGTTCTGCCAAGTCGATACCGGCTCGGCGAGCATCGTGTGGTGATAGGTATCGCCGTGGCTGAAGATGAAACAGCCCTTGCGGTAGGCCACGTTCCAGGCCGACAGCGGCACGCCGGCGTGGCGGCACTCCTGGGCGATCAGCCCCTGCGGCACGTAGATGGCGTGATGCAAACAGGCGCGGTCGATCGACTCCCGCCGCAGCAGGTTTTCGGCGGCGCGGCTGGCCAGCAGGGCAGACTCGAAGAATCGCCGCAGAGCCGTCTCGGCTTCGGGGGTGGCCGGAAGCTGGCCGCGGGCAAAGAACCGCAGCGCACCGGCCAGCGCATGTTCCCCGATCGAACGGTCGTCGCGGCGCCAGGCGGGAATATCCGCCGCGGGCACTTCGTTGGCCAATACCCGCGCCTCGTCGCGCTCGGCCGCGGAAAGATACTCGCCGTAGTGAGACACCTTTAGCCCAAGGCGGCCGTAGCTTCGCGAACCGCGGTCGAAACAGCCGTCGCACAGGGCCGTCTTCAGTTCATAGCGGTTGAGCACGGCCGGATCGGGCGGCATCTTGTAGGTCTGCTGGCAGGCCGGCAGCATCTTGTCGCACAGCAGCATCCGCACCCGCGCACCGCGCAGCGTGAGCGCGACGGCCAGCATGCTCTCCAAGGTCGTCGCCGGCGCGAAGCCACCCAGGCTGGTGGCGATGAGCACGTTGGGGCCGTCTTGTGCGCGTGCTACCGAGCGCCGCCAAAAGGTCTGCTCGCGGGCGATCAGGTCTCCCAGAGGGTCTGTCGGGTGGGGTGCCGACGCCGAAGGACTGGGCGGCGCATGCTTGCGGAGCAGTCCTCGCACCCTTTCGGGGACGACCGCGCGAACCCACCGTCTCCAAGGCTGAGATGGCATCATGCACTACTCTCGGCGTCTTGTGTATGTAGCTAAACTCGCCAGAGTTCAGCCCCCGAAGTCCGGCGACTTCGGCTAAGAATCTCACTCACGCGCGGCCAGTCGGTCCTCCGCCCACAGGAAGTTGGGCCGCGGCACTTGTTGTGTAGGCGGCCGGTGCCAAACGACGGGCACGTCCGCGGCGCTCCGCCGCGGCGAATTGGCCGCGCCGTCTCGCACAAAGACGAAGTTGTGCACGCCTTCGCGAAGATGGTGTCTTTCGATCGGCCGGAGGCCCGCCTCCTGGAGCAGCCCCAGGATTTGCCCGGCACCTTCAGGGCTCGTCTCGTCGATCTCGATCAAGAGTCCGCGCAGGCGCTCGTGACGGAGCGTCTGCCGCGCGCCATCAAGACATGGAGTTCCAGGCCGTCCACGTCCACCTTGATGAGGCTGGGTGGCTCGACGCCCGGCAGTCGAACGAAGTCGTCCAAGGAAAAGCCGATCATTTCGAGAAAGGCCGAGGGCGCGGCTTCGCCCTCTCCAATAGCACCCTGTCCAATCGCACCCTGTCCAATCGCACCCTGTCCAAAAACGTGGTGCGCCCCGCCGCTTTCGGTATTCTCGAGGTACAGCCGGTTCAGGCTGGTGCGCTCGCTCAAGGGGACGAGGAAGGGGGTGATCGCCTGCTGCGATTCATTCAAGAGGATGTTTCGGCAGAGCTGGTTGAAATTGGCGAAGCTCGGCTCAAAGGCATACACGCGGGCTTTCCCGCCATTGACCGCGGCGGCGACCAGCGAGTAGGCGCCCACGTTCGCCCCAACGTCGTAGACCACGTCGCCCGGCCGCACGTTGGCCTCCAGCCAGGCAACGGTCCGCGGCTCCTTGCTGCAGGCACAGGCCCTCGCCTTCCACTCCATGCGAGAATCGACGTGCAGCAGGATGTCGTGAGCGTCGTGGTCCAGACGGCAGACCGCCCCCAGGTCGTGGCGCAGCCGCAGTTTGTCCTCCCAGTGGAGCTTGCGGCTGAGGCGGCGCACGAGCTGCGCCCTGGTTTGACGCGGATCGCCCAGTCAACGGAACAGGCGGTTGAGGAGTCTTTTCATGGCAGGGATCAGGACGAGTTGCTTTCGAGGTTACGCCGCGACAGGGACTGCCGCGCGGCGGACCCCAGGGAGTGTGGCAAGTTCACGTTCGATCTCATGCGCATCGCGCCGCTGGGCTGCCAATTCGATCGCGCGCGCCGCCAGCATTCCGGCCGATCGATCGAGGCCCCACGGACGGACGAATTCCAGGACGAACCGCTGCCGCTGCGGCTGGCGGTCATCAGCGCCGCGCAGCAGTGCAGCCGCTTGATCGACGGCCGCGGCATGCCCGTCCACGAGGTAGAAGATCCCAGCGTCGCGCAGTCGCTGGAAGTGAATCGCCTCCTCCTGGGTCGATGCGTAGCACGGCGGCTGGATGGAGATCGTCGGCTTATCGGCGATCACGGCGTCGATCATGGCGCTCGTATTGAGCCCGACGGCGGCTACGCTGTGGCGGAGCATGTCATGGAAATCCTGGATCACTTCCTCGGAGTCCGGCAGCGCCCCTCGCCGGGCCAAATCCGCAGGCCTTCGGCCGCCAGGGGCTGATAAATCTGCCAGTTGGCCGGGTGCGGGCGGATCAGGATCGCAAGGTCTCTCACGTCGGGCCTGCCGTCGCGGGCCAGCGAGTCCGCCAGCGCACGCACGAGCCACGTTTCGTCCTGCGAGATGTTGCTGGAAGAGCCCAGGTACACGAGGAACGGTTTACGAGGATTGAGCCCCATCTTCGTGCAGAACGCGTGCCGGTCGCTCGCGCCGCGCTCCGCGAACCACTTGTCGAAGAACGGCGAGCCCGTGATGACCAAGCGCTCTGCTGGCATGCCGTGGATGCACCGCGCCTCGCTGTAGTGCGCCTGGTTCCAGACGAGCAGGAGGTCCGGCGGCACGTGAAACAGGCCCTTTGTGGTGAGGTTGTCCCAGCTCAGGACGGGGACCACCGTGGGAATACCCATCGCCTTGGCGGCCTTGAGGTATTCCGTTTCATCGGAGTACGGCAGGTTGGCCGGCCCGGCTACGACCACGTCGGCACGAGCTTGCGTCAACTGCTCGCGGATGGCGGCTTCCGAGGCCGACGCCCACTCGATGAGGCCGAGGCAACGCTGGGACCAGGAGAACCCCAAGACCTGCCGCAGCGCACGCCAGCGGACTGCGCTGAAAAACGGGCGGCAAGAGGCCCTCCCAGCGCTTCAGGTAGAACGACGACTGGTCGGGTCGCCGCAGGTAGCTGGCATAGGTGCGCAGCTCACGCCAGGCGAACAGGGCGTCGCGCCGCACCTTCCGGCGAAGCGCGTGGCCGACCTCCAGACCCGGCGTCTGCGCCTCGCAGGCGCGCACGGCCTGGTCCGAGTGGTACGACCCCTTATGGTCGCATTTCTTCCCGTTAGGCACGAACAGCAGCTTCACCCGGTGCCCACGGTGACACAGGTCGCGAATGATCGACTCGTAGTACGCGAAGTGGCCCAGAGACCGGATGACATACACCACATTCATACGGGTTCTCCTCGCTCGGCCGCATCAGGCGGCGTGCGGAACGCCGACGGCCGTTTTGGCCGACGAAGGGGGCACGTTGGCTGAGGGACCTGGTCTCTTGAGGGCGGCCTGTTTCTTGCTGAGCCTCATCGGGTAAGGCTGGAAGGCCAGCGGGTCCACGCCGTCGATGTGGACCAAGAGGCAGGTCTTGCGGATGCGGAACAGCGGCCGCTCGCGCGTGAACTCTTCCATGAAGCGGCAAACGCCGGGCGACTTGGACGCGTAATCGTGCCAGACGACGATGCCGCCGGGAGCGAGCACCTCGAAGGCCTTGTGCGTGTCGGCCTTGACGGCCTCGTAGCTGTGGTCGCCATCGACGAACACGAAGTTCATCCGCCCCCGGTAGGGCGTCGTGTCGAGCATCGTCGAGTCGGCCCACACCTGGCGAATCTGCTCGGCGCGCGGCCGCCCGCGGAAATAAATCTGCTGGTAAGGCCCCCAATTCGGGTCCGCCTCGGGCGGCAAGTTCACCGTCGTCACCACCGCCCCCTCGGAGGCGTAGGTCAAATGATACGTCGTCCGGCCCAGATAGGTGCCGATCTCGAACAGTTCGCGGGCCTGGTGGTGCCGAGCGATTGCCGCCACGAACAGCATATCGACCGCGTTGGCGTGCCCCGTCTCCTCGTTGACCGCGCCTACGGGCACGCTGATCTCTTCGATATCGGCGAAAATCTCCGCCAGGTACAGCTCGCGGATGCGGCTGCGCGACTGCGACCGCTGGAAGGCCAACTGCCTGCTCAGCTCGTCCACGGCCCGCTCGAACCCCTTGCGGTAGGCTTCGAGGGGAGACTCATGCAAGCCGTCGATGTGGTGGGCTTTCTTGGGCGTGGCCAGATCCAGCGCCGCGTCAACCAGGCGCAGGCTGTCTTCGCGCTCAGCGGGCGTCCTGGCGTGGAGATTCACGCATAGCCGGACCATCTTGCGGAAGCAATCGGCGGCGTCTGGCGGCAGCAGGTCCAGCCGCAGCTCATGTCCCGGCTGCACCGACTGGCCGAGGCGAAGGATGTCCTCGATCGGATAGCCCAAGAGGTCCGAACGTCTGGGTCCTCGTATACAGTCCCAGGGCGTTGAGCAGGCTCTTGATAGCTCGCTTCATAGTCGTCCTATCCATCTCCTGGCAAGAAGCGTTGCAAAACTCCGAGGTGCAGCGGTGCGACGAACGGCCGGCCGCGCGGGCTGTTGGGATCGCAAGTCAAGTCGGTACTCGAGGCAGCTTGGGCTCTAGGCGGCTTGAGCGCGCGGCGGTCTCGCTCCTGGCCGCCGGGACAGAGGAATGATTCCATCTCGCCGGTGCTCACCACCGAATAGCTCATTCCCGGCTGGTTGAACACGCGGTGGGCCAGGTCGAGGTGCTCGTGCACGTAATTGACGTGCGAGTGAAACGATAGCGTCGGCACGCCCAGGAGCGGGCCCAGGTAGCTGAAGCCACCGTACGTGGCATACAGCCGCCGCGCGTGGGCCACGATTGACGTTTGCAGCTCCAGATTCGTCCGCGGCTCCATCAGCGGCGTGGCGTCAAAGACGTTGGGCAGCCGGCTCACCGACGAGGCATCCACGTGATCGTCCAGGTGCAGCCCCGTATTCAGCACGACCACGTTCCCCGAGTGCGCGAGATGCGCCACGCAGTCGCGGGCAAAACGCGTGTTGGCCTGGTTCTTGGGAAAGCAGTCGGAATGATAGAACTTGACGGCCACGTAGTCCTGGAAAGGAATGCCTGCGGGCCGGTCGTAGGCATGAATCAACTCACCGTGGTCGCATTCGTCGGCCACCCATTTGACCGGCACGTGGCCCATCCAGCAGCCAAAGAACAACTGGTACATCAGCGAGGGATGCACGCAGGCGTAGCGCTCGAGGCCCAGCCGCTCGGCGGCTGCTTGCAAGAGCTGTTGCTCGTCCGCGCAGATGCGGAACTGCTTCTTGGCCCGCAGCTCCACCTCGCGACGGCCATTGCCCTCTCGGAAACGCTCCGGAGAGCAGAGGTCGAAGACATCGAGGTAGCGATCAGCCAGGCCCGCGTACCAACTGGCCACCCCGCCGCGAGAGAGTGCGATGACGCGCTCGGGAGACACCTGATGACGCGCCAGCCAGCGGCGGAGCAGCGGGATCCAGTTCAGCAGCTCAAAGCCGATCTCCGACACCCACGGCCCCAGGATCAGCGGCACCTCGGGATGGCACAAGACCTCGCGCTTGCTTGCCCAGGGGCACGGGAAGCTCAAGTGAATGCTCTCTTCTTCCCAAGTGGCCAGCGCCACGTCCGGCGAGACCCCCAGGACGCGCGCCAGCTCCACGCGGTGCCGCTGCGGCAGCAGGGCCGAGTCGGCAATGAGCTGCGAAGACAGACGCGCCACGGCCTCATCCGAGCGCGGGCAGCGCCGCAAGTCGTAGCCGAGTCGGCGGAATGCCGCACGGACCGCTTTTTTTGACCAGTTGGCGAGCTGGCGGCGCATCGCTCGATCCGCCCTCAGGCGGCCTCCGTAAGGCGGGCGTCGGACGGAGCGGAAGCCACTCGTTCCGCGTCGGATCGTGCGCGATCGCTCAGGACGCTTACCAGCACGTCACACAGCTCGCGCACCGCGCCGCGACCGCCGGGACGGCTCAAGACGAAATCGGCGACCTGCCGAGCGGAGGCGTGCGCGTCGGCAACCACCAGGCCGCAGCCGGCCTCGCGCAGACAGCCCAAGTCGTTGGCGTCGTTGCCGACGAAGATCACGTCCTTCGCGGCCAGGCCCCGCTGGGCCAGAAGCTGGCGAAAGGCGGCCGTCTTGTCCGCCACGCCGGAGATGCAAGGCATCCGGAGCTTTTCCGCCCGGCGCTGGACGACGGGATTCTCTTCCGAGGAGAGGATGACGGCTTCCAGGCCGGTCTTGCGCAGCAGGGCCAGCCCCATGCCGTCTTCCTTCGAGCAGCGGACGCTCTCGACGCCCTGCTGATCGACGTACACGAAGTTGTCGGTCAGCACGCCGTCGAAATCGAGCACCAGCAGTGCCGGCCGAGCGGGCAGAAGCTGTCGAAGGTTGGGGTGGGGCGTGGAAGTCATGCACCGGCCTCCTTGCCGGTCGTGCTATTCTCTCGTCCTCGTCCTCGTCCTCGTCCTCGAAGAAACACCGTCGTATCGAGGACGACGACGAGGACGAGGACGAGGACGAGGGAGCAAAGCCAGATCAAGTCCTTAGGCATCCTAGTTGGCAAATACCGCACGCTGTTTCCAGGCCGGGCCACGCACCTTCGCCGTCAGCAGGCTCCGCACACGGTCGGCAATCGCCGCGCGGGAGACGCCCATGCCGTCCAGCGCCTCAGCACGGAAGCCCGTGTCCGGGAGCTCCTCAAGGGCGACGTGTCCCGCGCGCACCGCGTGACCGGCAGCAGCCAGGGCCGCCCCTAGGCCTTCGCCCAACCCGCCCAGCCGATGGTGGTCTTCGGCAACGACGACGGGCACCTTGCGCTCCGCCAGCTCGGCCAGTATTTCCGGATCGAACGCCGTCAGCCAGGGATGGTTGCGAACCTCGACCTCGATTCCTTCGACGGCCAGCATCTCGGCGGCGGCCATTGCCTCGCCGAGCATGACTGGCCCGGCGGAAATCAGCACAGCGTCGTTGCCCTCGCGAAGCACTTGCGAGCGGCCCATCGGCAGCGTGGCATCTCCCGGCGGCAGCGCGACCGCCGAGGGGGCCATCGCCACGCGCAGGTAGACCATCGGCCCAATCTCGCCGCGGCCGAACCGCCGCACGATCTCGCGGCAATCTTCCGGCCCCATCGGCTGATAGAGGAGCAGCCCGGGGATCGAGCGCAGGCAGCCGATGTCGCGGAAAGCCTGGTGCGACATGCCCGGCGTGGCGGGGATCACTCCCGCCAGATGGCCGGCCAAGAGGAAGCGAGCGTTCTTATCCGTGGCCAGGTTGTAGATGTGCTCGTTCGAGCGCGACGTGAGGAACGCCGCGTAGCTGTTGATCACCGGCACGTAGCCCAGGGCCGTGAGGGCCGACGCGGCGGAGCACATGTGCTGCTCCATGATCCCCAGCTCGAAGAAGCGGGCCGGGAACTCGCGGCGAAACGGCGTCAGGCCACAGTCTTCTTCCAGGTCGGCATCGAGCACGACGATCTTGTCGTTGGCCCGTGCCGCCTCGAGCAGCCCTTCGGCGAAGGCGGGCACGAGCGGCTTGCCTTGGATGCCCGTTGCCGTTGGCTCGAGGGGCACCTTGTGCTGCGGCGCGGCAGCGGGCGGACGCACGCCGAGCGTCGCCAGGCCAGCGGCGCTGCGGTCCAGGATTTCGCCCAGCGCTTGTGTCAGTTGGGCCGTATTGGGCGGGCGATTGTGCCACACGTAGCGGTCGTCCGGCTTCTTGAGCACTGCCGTGTGCTCCATGTAGCTGACGCCCCGCCCCTTGATCGTGTGGGCATACAAACATTTGGGCTGCTCGGCCGAGGCCAGTTGATCGAAGGCGTCGCGGACGCTGGCCGCGTTGTGGCCGTCGCATTCGACCAGGGCGAAGCCCAGCGCGCGAATGCTGCCGGGCATATCGCGGTAAACGAGAATGTCGTCCACGAACTGGTCGGTCTGCACGTCGTTGACGTCGATGACGAGCGTGAAGTTCGGGCAGGCAAAGCTGGCGACGTTGAGCATCGCCTCCCAGGCTTGCCCTTCCTGCAGCTCGCCGTCGCCGGCCAGGCAATACACGTCGCCGCCCAGGCGATAGCGGGCCTTGGCCATCGCAAAGCCGACGGCCTTCGACATGCCCATCGCCAGCGAGCCGGTGTTGCCGTCCACGCCGGGCGTAGTGACGTGCGAATGCCCTGGCAGTCCCTCCCACCGGCGTAGCCGGTCGAGCCGAGCGTTAGGGAAATAGCCGCAGGCGGCCAGCGCCGCATAGTGGCCGGGGGCGGCGTGCCCTTTGGAGAGCAGAAAGATGTCACGGCCGGGCTTGCCTTGCGTCTGGGGAGTGAAGTTGCCGTCGCGGAAATAGATCTCGGCCACGAGGTCCGCCATGCTCAGCGAAGCGCCCAGGTGCCCCGTGCCGGCGCGGGCCACGCTGACCAGCGTGTTGTAGCGGATCAGGTCGCCGGCCAGTTGCACCAGCGGGTCGCCGGCGCGGCCGTCTTGCTGAATGCGCGACCGGATCAGGGCGAACACGCCCTGGGCGACGTATCCCTGGCCGTCCAAGAGGTCCATCATGGGTCATCCTTGACTTTGTGAGGCAGCCGTTGCGCTCCGCGTGACGATCCATCGCGCGGAGCGTGATGGCTACTTTGCCGGCGAAAGAGTAGGCGCGCGTTGCGCGTGGGGCAATGCCACTTTTGGTGGTCCAGCGATGCTGGCAACGCCTGCGGTGCCGGCACGGCGACGCTGGCCGGCTTGCGGCCCGTCGCTAGAGGCCCGTGATTCACGCCGCCGCTCGGGTGGCGGCTTGCGGCTCGTTCTCCAGCGGCAAGCGCACGCGGAATTCCGCTCCTTGTCCCGCCCCGGCGCTGGCCGCTTCGATCTGCCCGCCGTGATCGGCCACGATGCGATGGGTGATGGCCAGCCCCAGGCCGGTCCCCTGGCCGCCGGGCCGCTGCGTGAAGAACGGCTCGAAGAGGTGCTGCTGCACCTCCTCGGTCATGCCGACGCCATTGTCCCGCACGACGATTTCGGCCTGGCCGTCGCAGCGGCGGAGACGCACTTGCACGAGCCCTTCCGGCGAGATGCTCTCCAGGGCGTTCGTCACCAGGTTGAGCACGACTTGCTTGATCTCGTGTGGGTTGACATCGGCCACGACCTCGGCGGGAGCATCCACGGCCACGCGCTTGCCGCGGTACTTGCCGACGTGTCCGACGACCTCGGCGACCTCGTGGATGACGCGGCCCAAAGGCGTCGGCTCGCGTCGGGCCTCTCCCAGGCCGGAGAAATCCAGCAGTTTGGCGGTGATCGCCTGGCAGCGCTGGGCTTCGGCGGCGATCATCCGCAGGTAGCGGCGCATGTCGTCCTCGATCGCGGCCGTGGGCGTGTCGATCAAGCGGCGCTCGAGCGACTCGGCGCTCATGGCGATCGAGGCCAGGGGATTATTGATCTCGTGCGACACGCCGGCGGCCAGGAAGCCGGCGCTGGCCAGCCGCTCGCTCTCCACGATCTGCCGCGTGCGCTCTTGCACCTGGCGGTCGAGGCGGTCGCGGACCTCCAGGAAGCGGGCGGTGGTGTCATTCATCGCCGTGGCCAGCTCGGCCAGCTCGTTCCCCTTGGCCAGCGTCAGACGGTGCGCGAAATTGCCGGAGGCGATCTCGCGGGAGCCTTCCGCCAACGCGCGGAGCGGGCGAAAGATGTTCCGGTACACCAGACGGACGAGCAGCACGAGCGTGAAAATGGTCAGCGCCAACGAGGCATAGGCCAGTCCCAGAAACGTCCGATAGACGCCCTGCACTTCTTCCGTGCAGCCCAGGATGTGGCCGCGCAGCACGCCGGGCAGCTCACCCACCAGTTGCTGGAGCTTCTCGGTCTCGTCGCGCAACGTGCTGGCACGGGTGTTGTCCAAGGGACTGAGTTTGCGGGAGGCCCTCTCCACGCGGCGCAGGCTGGCCTCGATGGCCTCCAGAGCAGCCCCTTCGCTCTGACCGTCGCCGCGGCGCAGCTCGGTTTCCTCACTGGCTTCCAGCTGGTTGCGGTAACGCCCCAGCACGTCGCGGACTTCGCTCAACTGATGGCGCAGCTCGAACGGCTCCGGCGGGCGCAGGTCGTCGTGGGGAAAGAGCGGCGATTGTTCGTCTTGCGGCCGGCTCAGCTCGCACGCTGCCAGCCGCACGTCGTTCACGCGGCGCACCAGCTCGTTGACCAGCCGCAGCTCATCGAGCTGACTCAGGCTCTTGACCAGGCCGCGATAGGCGTAGCAGCCGAAGAGCGTGCTGGCCGACAGCACCGCCACGAGCGCCGACAAAAGCGTCACGCCCAGCAGGAGTTGTTTGCGGATCGGCCAGCGGGCAAGCAAGGACAGCTCTCCTAGGTGACGCGAGTGTCTGGAGTGCGGCGACTCGTCGTCGCTTTGGATTTTGGCATCACGGCGGCGCGAGGCGAGGTCGTTGCTGACCCCCTCAAAGAATCCTAAAGCGGCGACGAGTCGCCGCACTCCAAAGAGATTACTCGGCGACGTTGCGCACCGCGCTGGGGGCGAACTCGTAGACGTGGTAGATGTGATCGTAAACCAGGCCTTGGCCGCCGTTCACGCGATACTCGGGTACGTGCATCAGTTCGAACCGCCGCTGCGGGGAAAACGACCGTCCCCACCACGCCATGGCAAAGTCATCGACCGTTTCGTGAAGGCCGTGATGCACGACGACGCGCAGGGGCCGCTCCGAAGCTAGCGCGCGCTCGAGGCGAGCGGCGCGACTCTCCCCGCGGCGAAAGATCCGCTGCTGGCACAGGTACTCCGGCGACAGGAAGCCATCCTGAACGTAGCGGATATCCAGGCCCAAGTCCGTATGGGCACACAGCAGCTCGGCGTTACGATCTTGCGCGGTCCAGAACCAGCGAGCGAAGTCGCGCGTATCCCGGTCGCACCGCGTCTTGAACGGCTGCAATAGATCGCGCGATAGACCCACGAAGCCGACTATGCCCAGCGCCAGGACCGTCGTCACGGCCAGCCGCCGGGCAATCGTCTGGCGAAACCAGGTCGCGGCTGCCGCCATCCCCAGCCCGCACAGCAGGCACACGGCCGGCGCGACGTATTGCATCGTGCGGGCGGTTTGACCGTAGGGGTACTTTCCCAGGGCGGCGGCCACGAAGCCCAGTGCCAAGGGCGACAGTGCCAGGGCCAGTATCTCCAGGCGCCGGCGGCGGCAAAGCAGGACGATCGCCACCAGACACCACAGCGCCGTCAGTGCACTGCCTCCCCGTCCCCCTCCAAACGGATACGCCAGCATGTGCCCGGTGTGCGTGGAAACGAGCCAGCCGAGCAACTTCCCGGGATCGGCAAGGGGCGGAAACGCATGGGGCCAGTGGTAGCCTGTGTCGCGCGTCACCGCCGCCAGGTGCGGCCGCAGGAATGCCAGGTAAAGGACGCCAAACGTGACCGCGACGGCCGCGTTATAGGCCACAAACGCCGTCCACGCGCGCGATCCGAGAGCCTCGCCACTCGGGCCAGCAGCGTCAAACTCACGCCCCCGGCCACGAACGCTGCCGTGAACGACAAGCCCAGGCAGAACGGCGCGGCGACAGCCAGCGCCCAGAGCCAGACGGTCCGCGGCGGCTCCTGAAGCCAGCGGACCGCCAGGCACAGAAGCACGAGCGCGGCCAGCAAGTCGCCGGCATAGGGCTTCACCTCCGCGCTATGGCGAATCGGATAATACGAGACAGCAAACACCGCCACCGCGAGCAGCAGCGGCAGTCCGCGCAGCAGTCGCGCGGCAAAATCGCGAAACAAGATCACGCTGGCCAGGCCGCACATCGTAGGCGCGAGCCGCAGGGCCATCTCGTGAAACCCCCACAGCTTGACGATCGTCAGCTCCATCCACAGGAAGAACAGCGGGCAGGTCTGGCCGTAGTCCAGCGGTTTCAGTAAATCGGCGTATCCGCGTTCCAGAAAGTTGGCCGCGGCCATCGTCTCGTCGCCCCACAGCGGAAAGCAGAGCAAGTAGCGAACCAGCCGCAGCGCGATGCCCAGCGCCACGAACAGCCAGGTGGCGGTCGCGATATGGCGCTCCCACGGGCCAAGATAGGCATCCACAGTCTCAGCCGTGTCAAGCGGCGAGGCGCTGGGGCGGGGCAACGACCGTGGTAGCGCGACTTGAGACATGGCATCCGTGCTCGATGATCTTCTGTTGTCGTCCTCGTCGTCGAAAGAAACGCCCCGCATCGAGGACGACGACGAGGACGAGGACGAGGACGAGGACGAAGCGACGCGTGGGAAGTTTAGAGATGCAACCAGTTCCGCACCCCCAGGCGGAAGATGATCCACAACGCCCCCCACGCTTCGCGGCCGTTGATTTTCGATTGGCCTTGCTGGCGGTCCACGAACGTGATCGGCACGTCGCGCATCCGCGCGCCCAGTCGCTTCAGTCGCCAGAGAATCTCTTCCTGAAAGGAATATCCTCGCGAGACAATGGACGCAAAATCCAGCTTCGCCAGCAGAGCCGTGCGATAACAGCGATAGCTGCCGCTGCAATCCCTCGGCTTGAGACCGAGCAAGCAGCGCGCGTAACAGTTCACTCCGCGGCTCATCAGGTGCCTCCGCAGCGGCCAGCCTTCGATGCGGCCGCCCGGCACGTAGCGCGAGCCGATGCTCACGTCCACCGGGCCCTCGGGGCCGTCCATCGCCGCCAAGAGCGCCGGCAGGTGCCGCGGATGGTGGCTGAAGTCGGCGTCCATGTTCAGCACTTGCTCGTAGCCCTGCTCGATGGCGTAGCGCATGCCCGCCACGATGGCCGTGCCCAAGCCGAGCTTGCCTGCCCGGTGCAGGCAATGCAGGCGCGGATCCTCGCGGGCCTGGCGGTCGCACCAGTCGCCGCTGCCGTCGGGCGAATTGTCGTCGATCACCAGCACGTCCACATCCGGCGCATGGCGGAAGATCTCCTCGACGAGCGGCGGGAGGTTCGCCAGCTCGTTATAGGTGGCCACGGTGACCAGCGTGCGATGCTCGGGCATGGTTCACGCGCAGATGTGAACTTGTTCGTCCTCGTCCTCGTCCTCGTCCTCGAAGGAACAGAGTTGTTATCAAGTACGAGTACGAGGACGAGGACGAGGACGATTGACTGACGAGGACGATTGATTCAGTTACTAATACCGTAACACCCGCCGCAACAGCCAGAGGGCCCAGACCGCCAGCACCAGGTTCCCCAGCCAGACGGCCTCGGGCGGCAGGACGCCGTCCTTGGCCTGGTTGACGCCCAGGATCAAGAGCGGGTAATAGACGATCAGGATCGGCAGGAAGCAGACGAAGAAGCTGCTCAGGGCATTGGCGTTGCGGCGGCGAATCGCCATGGCGCTGCCGACCATCACGAAGCTCAGGCAGCTAAAGCCGTTGGCCCACCGCCGCGGCGGCTCGGTGCGGAGCCGATTGAACAGAAACACCTCGCGGTCGCGGGCCTGCTGTTCGCCCGACCACTCGCCACCGGTCAAGGAATCGAAATCCGCCGCGACGAGCTGCAGCGCGGCCTTGACCGCCTGCTCGCGGTGCAACTGCTCGAGCCGCCGAGGGTGGTCGTCCAATTGCCGCACGATCTCGGAGAGGGCCATGTTCGAGGGGGACCAGTTTTCCGGATCGTTTTGACGGAAAAGCTCCAGCTCGAATTCAATGGGGATTTCCGTATCCGGGAAGAGAAACTCCATGCCGCCGTCCGTGTCGGCAGCGCCGTTATAGCCGCGAAGCACCAGGACTTCGCCGTTGGATTCCAGCCGGGCGTGCTGGCAATGCAGCGTCCACACCTCCGAGCGTTTGCGGTAGGTGAACGTGGGTTCGATCAGCCGCCCGTTGTCCACGTCTTTGACCACGACGCTGAAGTCGCGGGTGCTGTATTCCTTCTTCAGCTCCAGACGGCTGAGCACGATGTCTTCGATCGCCTCCAGCACCACCCGCCGCGCCCCGTTGCGCCCCAGGAAACGGCCACGTCGTTCAGACAAACCGTCAGCAGGCTGAGCACGAAGGCCAGCACATAGGTGGGTAGCAGGATCACCAGCGGCGAAATGCCCAGCGACTTGAGGGCCACGACTTCGTTGCTGCCTGCCATGCGGCCGTAGACGCAGGCCGTGGCGAAGAGCGCCGTGGCGGGGATCGTGAACCGCAGGGCATCGGGCAGGATGTACGGCGTCAGAAGCAGCACGTGCTTCAGGCCGATCCCCTCGTCCAGAGCCTGCCGCATCACGCCCACAATGATCATCAGCAGCGTCAGGCTGGTGAGCGCAATGGCAAACACCTTCAGCAGTTCGGCAAGGACATAGCGCTTCATCAGGGGCAGGGCTTGGGACATGGCGGCGGTAATGTCCCGCCGAGTAGCAGGGGGGTCAAGGCCAGTGGCATGCTAGCGCCGGCCGTCCAGTCATCGTGAAGCGTTCGTCCTCGTCCTCGTCGTCGTCCTCGTCCTCGAAAGAAGCATGTGGGGCGATTCCTTCGAGGACGAGGACGAGGACGAGGACGAGTAGGAATGAGACGCCAGGGAAGAGCGAGCGCGCAAGCTCTCTCGAAGCGGGCGTATCGTCACTTCGCATCAGCCAGCCGCACGACTGCACGGGGCTGAGTGCTTGCTGCCAGCGCCTGCTTCAACACCCGAGGGAAGCGTGCCGCCGCGAAGCACAGGAGCGGCGCGATCAGCGACCCCCAGTACTGGTTGAAGGGCTGGCCGACGACGGCAAACAGGCAGAGGTACAAGCACAGCGCCCCTTGCACTCGGCCCCCGAGGTGCGATCGCCAGTTTGCCAGCCCCAACAGCGCCGCTGGCAGATACAACGCGCTGAGCCATTGCGGAGACACCAGCAGATAGGCGTTCACCTGCACCAGCGAGATCACGAACGGCAGGCCGCCCAGCCGCAGCCAGCCCTGCTCGTGGGCCATGTCTCCGGGCCGCATTTGCGTCCCCACCGCCAGCGAGTGCAGCGCGAAGAACACGCCATAGGCCGTCAGCGCGCCCAGCCAGGCGATCGCTTCGGCCCAGCGCCGCCGCCAGAGGGCCCACGCCGCCGAAGCCAGGCAGTACGGCCCAGCCAAATCGCGGCAAAACAGCGCCGCGATGCCCGTCATTACGCCCCACCCCCAGCGGCCATGCCCGTAGGCGCACACCGATAGCCCGATGAGCACGCCGCTCCACAGCACCGGCATGGCGTACAAGTCGGCCAGGAACACCGGCATCACGGCCCCGAACAGCAAGATGCCGCCCAAGGCCCCTTGAGCCAGCCCACCCTCGCGCGCCAAGAGTCTCGCACCGCAGGCAATCAGCAGTATCGCCAAGGCGCCGATCAGCACCTTGCCGCCCGCTGCGGGCAAGCGGGCGATCAGCCACATCGGCAGCGGCGTGCGCCAGTTGAAGAGGCTGGCCGTGGGATAGCCTCGCGCGCGCAGCTCGGCCGCCGCGGCCTCGTAGTAGCCCTCGCCGGAGCGCATCCGCTGGATTTCGGCCTGGTAGAGGGCCACGTCGCCGGGCTTATCGTTGCGCGCCTTCTCGGCAAAGCCGCTGCGTGCGCGGGACAACGTCACGACGACGCTGGCGATCGTCAGCAGCAGAGTACCGAGCAGAAGGAATCGGGCTTGCCACGCCGGGAGAGGCGCCGAGCGCACGGACTGAGTGCTGGTGGCCACGTGGAGCTTGCCTTGGCGGGACGATCCTGACGTCAGCGGTGGATCGTTCTCCAAGCCTAGCTCCGACGTGCGGGTGGCCATTCGCCGCTGGGCTCGGGAGCCTCGCGCGCCCCGATTACAGGCGGCATAATCCGCACAAGCGTGTCTGCCAGACCGTCAAAAACGAGCCGATGCTCAATCTGTCTGCCCCCATCGGCTACCGCCCCAGCGCATGAAATCTCCAATCGTGTCCTCCGCCACGAAGTTCTGCCGCACGGGTTTGCCCGCCCAATCCTCTCCGGAATCGAGGCCACTGGGCGCGGTGAGGTACATGCTCTGGCCTCGTCGATCGTCGCTCGCCGAGTCGCCAAAGGTGAGCCACAGCCCGAACCCGTACGGCCAGTAGTCCCAGCGGTGGTAGCGAATGAGGTCGTACGTGATCTCTGCCTTCTTGAGGATCGGATAGCTCTTGACTGCTTCCGCCGTCTCGGGCAAACGCAGGCCGCGATCAAGCGCAGAGCCGACCGGATAAGCGCCGCCAGCGAGCACGTCCGCATGCGGGCGGTTGAATTCCACCTGAAGGCCGGCGTACGCTCCAGTAACAAATCCGGGTGTCGCGCTCGGATCCTGTTGCGTGGTTCGCTGATCGAACGTTCGAACTCCAAGAACAGCGCGTGGGCCGTGTGGTCGCCCCCAATCCAAGCCTCCTTGGCGATGAGGGCGCGGTGACGGCTGCCATATTGGTTCTCATGGCCCTCGATTGGCAGACCCTCACGACGAAGCTCCGCTTCGACCTCAGACCACAGGCGGCCGAGCGCCATGCGACGAGCCTCTTGCGTGGCCTCTCGCAGGGCTTGCTGGTAGCCGAGCGTCCCGTGTGCAAACCCGCGCCGCAATCGTGTTGATAGCTTTGCCTCTGAGGTGAGGGAGTCCGCGGGCCGGTAGAGAACGCCGACTACGCCAACGACGGTGGTGAGTATCAACAGGTCTAGCGTGCCGAATTGGAAGCAGCGGCGCACACGATGCTTGGCCATGGCACTCTTCCCTGCGCAAATTCGTCTCGTGCTCGAATTGCTTCTAGCGGTGGGCCGGATCATCCGATTCACATCGTGCTCCTAGTGCTTTCGAGCACGAGCACGACTACGAGCAGGTTGAACGGACGGATTGAAATCCGTCCTACGACGCCGATCGCTGAGCTGCCCGGCGCATCTTTTCGCGGGCCCGCGAGAGCAGCGGCCCGACGCTGTTTTCGGCGATGCCCACGGCCCAGCCGATCTCCTGGTAGGTCTTGCCTTCCAGGTGGTACATCCGCACCACGTCGGCTTCGGCCGCATCGAGCTCTTTCAGCAGCCGCTCGATCTCATCGCGGTCGGCGAAACGCTCGTCCGCCTCCGAGCCGCCGGCCATCGGGGTCTGCGCGGCCTGCGCCATCGGCCACGCGCTCCGTCCCGCGCCGGGCGACCAAGGCGTGAACCACCACGCGCCGCGAGACCACCGTCAAGTACGTGGCCAGGCTGCTTTGCCGGCGGAAGTGCCGGAGCACGGCGAATTCGTTCTTGATGACCTCCAGAAAGACCTGGGCGCAAAGATCCTCGCGGTCTTCGGGCGAAACTTGAATGCCCCGGCTGCGGGCCGTGTGATCGATCACGTGCAGCACCAGGCCCATGAAGCGGTCTACGAAATCTTCCCACGCGCGCGGCTTTCGCGCGATGCAGCGATCCAGAAGATTGCGGTCGATGTCGGATAGGGCCACGATGTGATCCCCTGCGGGCAAGCCCCGTTCAGAACGCCGTGCTGGCCCGTCCCTGCCGATAAGCAAGTGCTGCGTTCTATCTGCACTTTAGGGCAGTTTGATTTTAGGTGCAAGACCCGCGCCGGGCAAGCGCAGAGGAAGCGGCCGTCAGAAGCCCGGCTTCTGAGTGCGTCCCTGCCGAGGCGACGTGCTATAATCGGTACGGTCCAGAGTATTCAGAAGCGCTTCCTTCTGCCGAGGCCACCATGAAGATCGTTTGCGGCCCCGTGCTGGCGATCGTCTGTGTCATCGGCTTCACGGCGTCGGCCCGGGCGGCTGGACGCGTGGAGCTGGAAATCGCCACCGACCCGGAGTTTTCCAGCCTGGAGACGCAGAACTGGTACCGGTTGTTCGATGAGCTGAAGCTGGGCAGCGTCCGCATTCGCGGCGGGCGAGCGACCGACACGGCGAAGATCGTCACCGCCGGCACCAAGGCGGCACCGGTGTACCGCATCTCCGGGACGCTCAATGCCCGCGGCGAGCTGGTGCTGCCTGGCGGCAAATTCACCCTCCGCGACGGCGCCAAGCTGGCGGCGTACATCAAGGACATCCAGACGGCCGGTCCTCCCGAGAGCCGCCCCAAGATCACGGCCTTCGGCCTGACCACCGGCCAATTCGACGCGCTGCGGAAGGACCTCGCCAGGCCGGTCCGCTTTGCGACCAAGGACAAGCCGCGGGCGGAGGTGATGGAGAAGCTCGCCGCAGAGCTGGGCCACGAAGTGGCCTTGGAAGCCGGCGCGCGTGAGGCCTTGAAGGAGGCCGGCGACCTGAGCGAGAACCTGGAGGGCGTCGCCTACGGCACGGCGCTGGCCTGTCTGCTGCGGCCGGCCGGGCTGGGCCTAGCGCCGCGCCCGGCCGGCGGCAAGGTCCGCCTGGAGGTCCGCTCCGGACTCACCGAGAAGGAACGTCTCGGCCCATCGGATTGTCGGCCCAAGACCAGCGCCGCAAGCTGCTGCCCGGCCTGTTCGAGCAATTGGACGTGGAAATGCCCAAGGGCACGCCCATGATCGAGGCGCTGGATGCGATCTCGAAGAAGATCGGTGCGCCGATCCTGTTGGACCACAACGCGCTGGCCGAGCTCAATCTCGAGCTGACGAAGGCCACGGTGACCGTGCCTCCCAGCCGCCAGGCGCCCGCCGTTTTGATCTCCAAGCTGCTCAGCGGCGCGAGCCCTCGACTGCGAAGTGAAACGCGGATCGATGAGAACGACAAGCCGTTCATCTGGGTGACGATCTTCCGCGTGAAGTGAGCCGTCGTCGTGGCTGGGGCTTCCAGCCCCAGCGATTGAGGTTCCCCTCTGAGAGGCGCCTCAGGCTAAGGGGTAAACACTGCCACCGCTGGGCTTGCCCCAGCGGAAACATGACTGGCCATTGGATGCAGGACCCGCCCGTGCCGCAGCCCATCACCGTGCTCTTCGTCTACGGCACGTTGCAGCGAGGGCAATGCCGCGAAGGCTGTTGGCCCCATGCGCCGCTGCGCGTCGAACCGGCGGTGATCCGCGGCCGGCTGCACGATCTGGGCCCTTACCCGGCGCTGGTGGAGGGAGACGATCTGATCGGCGGTGAGGCCTGGCACCTGGCCCCGGAGCACGTCGCGCGCACGTTGGTCGTGCTGGACGAAGTGGAAGACGCGGCCGTGGGCGAGGCGGGCCTCTACGCCCGCCGCATTGTGGAATGCCGTACCCACGGCGGCCAGACGCTCAGCGCGTATGCCTACTATTACTGCGGGCCGCAGGATCTCGCCGGCCACCTGCGCGTGCCAGCGGACGACGACGGCGTCTGCCGCTGGCGGCCCGGCGTCGCAGAGGAGCCTCTACGATTTTGCATTTCGCATTTTGCATTTTTCAATCGGCGGACAAAGTGATCAATGCAAAGTGCAAAGTGCAAAGTGCAAAATGCAAAGTGCGAAATGCAAAGTGCGAAATGCAAAGTGCAACCCGACGCTTCCCTCCCTCATTCCTCCTTGAACTTCCGCAGCTCCGCCAGCTCGCGTCGGTAGCCTCCCGAAAGGATCGGGAACCGGCACCAGGTTTTGGGGTCGAGGTTCTCGTCGTCCAGATGAAACGACGGAGCATACCGCTCGCGCTTCCACTGGTTGCGGCACCAGAGCTGGAAGAACCGCTCCACCCACACCGTCAATTGCTCTGCCGAATGCTGGGCATACTGGGGCCGCAACCGTTGAAACACCTCCAGCGGCGTCTGCTTGTCGCGGATCGCCGCTCGCTCGATGGCATCCAGGAGATCGTACGGCATCAAATCGTCCTCGTCGGTCTGCCTGGCTTCGTGCGGACGCAGCTCGGCGGTCGGCGGCAGGCGATTCACCGCGGCCAGGGCAGGGACCGCGTGCAGCCCGTGCGGACCCTGCTTTTCCATCCACACCAGCCAGCGCCGCAGGTAAGCCTTATCGATGCCGGCGATGGGGGCCAGCCCGCCGGAGGTGTCGCCGTCCATCGTGGCGTAGCCTACCGCCGCCTCGCTGCGGTTGCTGGTCGATAGCAGCAGCGACCCGCGCACGTTCGCCAGCAGCCACACGCCGGGCGCACGAGTGCGGGCCTGGATGTTTTGCAGCGCAACGTCGTCCGTTTTCCAATCGAGCGGCCGGCCCAGGGCCTGCGACACGATGCGCACGTAGTCTTCCGCCAGCGAATCGAACGTCGAACTCCAGGAACTCGGCCCCCAGCGCCGGGCCACGCTGCGGGCCGCCTCGCGCGTGGTGGGCGTGCTGTTGCGCGTCGATTGATAGACGCAGCTCAGCGTCGCCGCCACGATTTCGGCCGCCGATTTCGCTTGCTGGATGCGCGCAATGTGCCGCAGCTTTTGCTTGGTCCCGGAAAGGCCTAGCTCGGCCACGGCAAACTCCACGGCCAGCGCCACCATCGTCGCCACCGTCGCCGAATCGGCGCCCCCGGAGATCGAGACCACGAACCCCTGTGAGCGGCTCTTGCGGAGATAATCGAAGAGCGCCAGCGGCACGGCGCGGGCGAACTCCTCTTCCTTGAGCGAGCCGCCGCGCTCCCAGGGGGCGATCTGCGGCCGGGCTTCCTCCGGGCTGGCCCGCGGGAAGTCGAACGCCACCGTTACGCACTCCGCCGGCCGGCTTTCAACGGCCGGCCGCGTGCTGGCCATGCGGGCTCGCTGCATGCGCGTCAGGTCCAGATCGATCACGGCGGCGGTGACTTGCCAATCCGCATAGGAAAACCGTGGCCCCCACGCAACCAGTTTGCCGCCCGTGGCGATCATCGCGTCGCCGTCGTAGATCGCCCGGCCGGCCTCGTTGCCCAGGAGGTTGCTATAGACGTAGGTCGTGCTGAAGGCCCGCGAGCCTTCCAGCACGAAGCGATGGCGGATTTCGGTCTTGCCGAAGGCGAAATGGCTGGCGCTGGGGTTGAGGATCACGTCCACGCCGTGAGTGAACAGCTCGCCGCCGGGCCGCTGGGCCACCCAGGCATCCTCGCAGATTTCAAAGCCGATCCGCACGCCGCCCACGTCGAAGAAGATATCGCCCAGCGGATAGCCAACGGGGTCGGGAGTCGATTTCGTGGCACCCACGTGCGTGGCATCGTCCTGACGTTCGGCGGCCACGAAATTGACTCCCGACCCCTTCACGCTTCGACCGCCGCGCGACAGCGGGCTGGATAGTTCGGCCCGTTGTCCAGCCGGCCAGGGCTTGAACCACCGCGGCTCGTAGTGAATCCCGTCGCCGGCCAGAAAGCGCTTGGCCACGAACCCGGCGATGCGCCCGTCCACCAGCAGTGCCGCGGCGTTGAAGAGCGCGGTCCCATGCATTACGGGCAGGCCGACGGAGACGACCATGCCGCGCGTCTCCGGGGCGATCTCCTCGAGCACCCGCCAGGCCATCTGCTGTACGCCGGTCGATTGAAAAGCGTCTTCGCAGCCGTAGCCGGTGAGGCACATCTCCGGCAGACAGAGCAGCGACACGCCTTGCCGCCGGGCGTCGGCGATGGCCCCCAGGATGTGGGCCTTGTTTCCGTCCCAATCGAGCGGCGTCTGGTTGAGCGCAGCGGCGGCGACTTTGATGAGCTGCATGGATTCAGCATAACGCAAAGCTATTTGCGCCGCTTATAGGCGATGGTGAACATCGTCATCTCCTTGCCGTCCGCACCCGCGCCGAACATCGTGAACAGCAGGTTGTCTTTGTCCTTGTGCTCCGTGGTCATCTTGTACTTGGTGGGCTTGCCATCCTGGCCGGGGCCTTCGCCGGTCATGGTCAGCAGTTTGCCTTCCTTGTCGTAATTGCCTTCGCTGACGACCGGGCTGGTGGACATCGAATCGATCCACACGCTGACGTACTTCTTCTTGGCCGGGTCGTAGCTATCGAGCCCCCTGCCGGAGAACTTCTGGCCGGGCGCAAACTCCCCCTCGAATTGGGCGACCAGCCACAGGCCGCCCAGCTCCATCTTGTAGACCACCTTGCCCTTGGTCTCGGTGTCGCCGAACTTCATCACGACGTCCCAGTTGCCCTCGAGCTGCTTGAGCCGGTCGTGCTCCGGGCCGGGCTTGGGGGCCTCTTGGGCCGCGGCGGTGGCGGCGATCGCGAAGGTGCTGACGACAGCAAGACCGATACGATGGATTTTCGACATGAGCGGGACCCTTCAAAACAAGGAGGTGATGAATCGAACGCCGTGCCCGGTCGCCCCGGCACGGGCCGCATTGTACTGTGTGAAGCAGACAACGTGCGAGTGGCGCCGGCGTCCGCTTTATCGGATCGATTGGGCAAATTCGCCCACCAGGTCATGATATCCGGGGTTCTCCAAGTCATGGAAATGGCCATAGCCCTCGGAAATGACGTGCCGGCAATGGGGAATCAGCTCGGCCATCTCTTTCTGCAATGGCACAGGCACAAAACGGTCGTCCTGGCCGCTGATCACCAGCGTCGGGCAGCCGATGCACGGCAGGAGCTGCCGATGGTCGAGATCCAACAACGGTCGCAGCATGTTCTGAAGCCGATGGGGGTAGTGCCGCGCTTTCAGGGCCTCGGTATCCGCCAGTTGAGCCGGCGACAAGACGTTGGCGGGCGGGCGGTGCTTGTGCTCGATGATGCTATAGAGTGCGCCTTCGCCGCCGGGCTCCTGGGCCATTTCGAGCCATTGCTCGAGCATGGCGCGCGTGCGGCCGATCGTGTGATGCAGCGACGAGGTGAGGACCAGCCCCTCGACCAGATCAGGGCCCTGAACGGCAGCTTGCTGGCCGATGGGGCCGCCGGCGCTGAGACATTCCCACAAGGATCGCCCCCAATCCAGCTCGTTCACCGTGCGGATCATGTCGTCGGCGTGGTCTGCGGCGGTGAACCCCGGCGGGATCGGCTCGCGGCGGCTGAGGACCAACAGCCGAAAGTCCTGGCATCGTGGCCGATAAAACCAAGCCAGGTAAACGGCCACGTCGGCGGCCGTGCGAAAGCCGTCGCCTGCGCCGGGGATGATGACCAGGGGAAGGCGGCCGTTGCCGATTCTCACGTAAGGCTTGGTGGCGCCATCCGCCGCCGCGATCGCGCCCTTCTCGTAGGCCGGCAAGGCGGACGCTGCCGATGAGGTGACGAGGTTCATGGCTTCAAAAAAGCAGTGACCAGAGATGCAAATTCGGCGGGCCGTTCCAGCGGGACCATGTGGCCGCAATCCTCCAGGACGACCAGCTTGGCACGAGGAATCCTGGCGACGAACGCCTCGCCGTGGGCCAGCGGCACAATCTTGTCTTCTCGCCCCCACACCAGGAGCGTGGGACATTCGACACGGCGAAGGTGCCCCACGAGCTTGGGATTGTGCATGTACGGGTTCCAGCCAACGCGCACGGCCGCTTCGCGCCCGCAGATGGTGCAAAATGCGAGCATCGTCGTTCGAGGAGGGCAGCACCAGGTCCGCCGCCGGATCATCCGGATCGCCGAAGCTCAAGGCGCGGAGCTGACTGATGTCGTCCAGGAAAATGTCGGCAATGGGCGCCCCCTCGATGCGCAAACCGACCGAGGCGACCAGCACGAGCTTTTCCACGCGAGCGGGTCGCAGAACCGCCAGCTCCAAGGCAATCCAGGCGCCGAGCGAAAACCCCACCAGCCGCACGCGCTCCAGCCCAAGCTCATCCAGCAGGTCCACGTAGTGCCAGGCCATGTCGGCCACGTCGTCGATTTCTTCCAAGCCGCCCGAGAGGGCGAACCCCGGATGCGCGGGAGCGAAGACGCGAAAATGCGCCGCCAGCCCTTCATGAAACGGCAGCCAGTCGGTTTCGCTGGCCGCGCTATGCAGGTAAAGCAGCGGCGGCCCGTCGCCTCCCTGCATGATCTGGGTCTTGCGTCCGCGGACGTCCAGGACCGTCGTGTGGCTCGTCTTAGTGTCTTCCGGCATAGCGCGCCTAGGCCAATTGGGTCCTGCCATCGGGGAAGCCGTGAACGCACGTCGCACGGCGGGCATCACCTCCTCCGCAAACAGCCGCAAGTTCTGCCGCGTCTGGTGCGCCGGCAGCGTGCCCAGGTGGAACAGCCCCAGCAGGTTTCCCACGTCCAGGGTGCCGAGGCAGTCGATTAATCGGTCGCGCACCGTCTGCGGGCTGCCGACGAGAGCATACGTCCCTTGTTCGACTTCGGCGCACGTCTTCAACGTGGTCATGAACCGGCCGAGGGCGTGGTTGATCTTGGGCAGCGACCGCGCGCTGGTATATCCCGGCGGGAAGACCGTGAGCCCTTTGAGCAGCTTATGGGCGAAGTACCAGAAATGCTCTTCGTATTCCTCCCAGGCCTGTGCGTCGGTGCGGGCCACGTAGATCGGCACCAGCCAACCGAGCTGTTCGGGGTCGGCGGTGTAACCGTTCTGCTCGCACGCCTCGCGAAACGTGTCGAAGTTGTGTTTGAAAAAGTCCAAGTGAAAGTAGGGAATGCCCATGTAGCTGTAGTGTCGCTCGGCGACGAAGCGGATGGTCTCCTGGCTCCCTGCTCCGGGAATCCAAATCGGCGGATGAGGCTTCTGAAGGGGCCGCGGCCAGGGATTGACGTTCCGCAACTTCCAGTGTTTTCCGTAGTGCTCGAACGGCCCCGGCTCGGTCCAGGCCCTGAGGATCAGGTCCATGGCCTCGGCGAACATGCTGCGAGCGTGTGTGGGATTGAGCGAGCTGCTGTGGTATTCCGGACCGCCCCCCACCACCATGCCGGCGATCAACCGTCCGCCGCTGATGCAATCGATCATCGCGTATTCTTCCGCGACGCGCGTCGGCGGACTGTGGAGCGGCAGGGCATTCCCCACGACCGCAATCTTGATCCGCTTCGTCTGACGGGCCAGGATGGCGGCGATCAGGTTCGGGCTAGGCATCGTGCCGTAGGCCGTCTGGTGGTGCTCGTTGACGCAGACACCGTCGAAGCCCAACTCTTCGGCCAGCACCAGCTCGTCGAGGTATCGGTTGTAGAGTTCCTGTCCATGCTCCGGCAGATAGAGCTCGTTTGGAATTCGTGTCCAGGCCGAACCGTACCGTTGATTGAAGTCGGCCGGCAGCCGATCCCATGGCATCAGGTGGGCCGAGAAGAACCGCACGTAAGAATCCCTTCTATCGAGTGACCGGACCCGCAAAGCGGAGTGCGAAGTTTGGGGTACTTGGCGGTGCTTTGCAAGGAGGTAAAAGGCCATTCCCGACGATTGCTGGTAATCTGCGCCAGATGGGCTAGAATGCCCGTCCCTTTGGTCGCGGTCACCTCGCCGACAGACGCTCGCGATACGGCGCTTAACACGAACGTCGCTAACCCGGCGCGATTCGATCAAAACGAATAGCTCAAGGAGGGCAGCCTTGCTGAGCGAAGCCCAACGGATTCAATACGAGCGGGATGGCATTGTGTTCCCTGTCTCGGTGCTTTCGCCGGAAGAGGTTCGCCGGTTCCGCGCCGCCTGCGATGCCCTGGAGGCGCAGCTCGGCGGGAAGCCGCGGACCGTTGAGGTCCGCCAGATGCACCTTCACTTCCGCTGGGCCTGGGAGCTGGCCGTTCATCCGGGCATTCTCGACGCCGTGGAGGGAGTGCTGGGCCCGAATCTGCTGCTGTGGGCGACGGAGCTTTTCGCCAAACACCCGCAGGATTCGGCGGTGTCCATCGGTTGGCACCGGGACAACCCGTACATGGGCTTTGATTCAGCCCTGACGACGACCGCTTGGGTGGCGTTGGGGCCAAGCCTGCCGGCCAATGGCTGCATGAAAGTCGTGCTCGATCCGGCGCGGCAAACGCGGGAGTACGCCGCCAAAGTCAGTGTGCCTGACGATCAAATGACCGACGTCGCGCTCAGGCCGGGCGAAATGTCGCTGCACGATGCGCACATTCTCCACGGGTCGGGACCCAACTTGTCGAACGAAAAGCGCGTGGGCTTTGCCATTCGCTTCGTTGCACCCAGTGCGCGTCCGCAGGCCGGCCGGCCGGCGGTCCTCTTGCGCGGCCAGGATGATTACGGCTATTGCGACATTGCCTCGCCGCCAGAGGACCTGGACACGGAAGCTGCACTGCGCGGCATGCGAAGCTCCGCGTCGAGACATTTGGAAGCCATGTTGGGCAACTTGCGGCAGGCGGCTTTGTCCTAGAGCGACAGACATGAACACGACTTGCGATCGAATCCGGAACTACATCAACGAGACGTTGCTCGCGGCCAGCGACGTCCAGGTCGTCCGCGACGACGAAGACCTGCTCCAGCTTCTGGATTCCTTGCAAATCCTCCGCATGCTGATGGAGCTCGAGTCGCTGTACTCGATCAAAGTGGACAACAGCGAGCTGACGCCAGACAACCTGGGCACGGTCGAAAGGCTGGCCGCATTTTTCGAACGAAAAGCCCGGGAACCCGCTCCCGTCACAGCGGCCGATTGAGATGGCTTCCCCGGCAGTAGTCGTGTGCGGCGCCGGCGCGGCGGGAATGGCCGCCGCGATTGCCGCTGCCCGCTCCGGGGCGGAGGTCTCCTTGATCGAGGCTCAGCCCCAGGTGGGAGGGACGGCGGCGGCCGCGTTGATCCACACGCTGGCCGGGTTCTACGACGCCAGCGGAGAATTCCTCAACGACGGCCTGCCCCGTGAGCTTGCCCAGCGGCTGCTGCAATCGGATTCCGGGGTACACCGGCGCCGCATGGGGCGGGTGTGGGTATTGCAGGCCTGCCCAAACCACTACCAGCGCGTCGCCCAATCCTGGATCGATCAGGAGCCGCGAATTCACGTGTATTGCAACACCCGCGTCTCCGGGGTCGTCAGGTCCGGGGATCGCATCGTCGAGCTGCAGGCACCCGGCGCCGACGGCATGAGGCGGTGGTTTCCCCAGGCGGTCATCGACGCCACCGGGACCGCCGAGGTGGCATCCTTGATTGATCCAGGCCTGCGCTGCGACGATGCCGGGCGGGCCGCCGGAGGCTGGGTCTTCCGCCTGCGGGATATCGAGCCGGGCACGCTCATGTTCCCTAAGGGGCTGGCGGTGGTCCGCGCCCTGCGGCAGGCCGCCGCCCAGGGAATCCTGCCGCCGGTCTGTGACAAGGCCTGGCTCGACGAGGGAGTCTATCCGGACGAGCTGTTCGTCAAGCTCTTCGTGCCGCTGCCGGATGATTGGCGCGTGAAGGAAAGTCGCGGCGAGATTTCTGCGCGGCGCAGCAGACCCAAGCGGCCGTCACGGCATTCTTACGAAGCCTGTCGGGCTTCCGTGATGCCAAGGTTACGCAAACCGGCCAGCTCGGCGTGCGCGACGGCGGCCGCATCCAGGGCGAGTATTGCCTGAGCACAGCCGACGTGCGCGAGCTGCGCAAGTTCCCCGACGCTATTTGTCGTTGTTCGTGGCCGATCGAGTATTGGCACCCCGTCGATGGCGTTTTCCTGGAATACCTGCCTGCCGGGGCGTACTACGAGGTTCCTTTGCGCTCCCTGCGGCTGCGTGGTTGGACCAACGTCTTGGTGGCCGGCAAGTGCCTGTCGGCCGATCGCTACGCGCAAGCCTCCGCGCGCGTGGTGGGTTCCTGCTGGGCCATGGGCGAGGCCGCGGGAAAGGCCGCCGCGGCGCTATGAGGCCGAGACGCGTTGCACTTGATTGACGGGTGCGGCCGACCAGACGAGCCACGTCCTGAAGGGAGGTATCCGTGTCGCTGAATCTCGACGATGTGTTTCGCCAAACAGCCGCGAAGCAGCCCGAGCATCCGGCAATCATCGAAGCCGGCAGAGCTCGCACCATAACCTACGGCGAGCTGGACCGTGCGATCCAGAGCGTGAGCGAGCAGCTGCGCGAAGCCGGGGTTCATCCCGGCGACTGCGTAGGATTGCACTGCGCCAGCGGCATGGAATACATCGTGTTCAATTATGCCATCTGGCGCTGCGGTGGTTGTACGGTTCCCATTCCCGTCGAGTTAGCGAGCGAGGAGAAGGCCGAAATCTGCCGGGAAATCGTGCTGGACTACGTCATTTCGCCCAAAGCCCAACTGACGTTTGCCACCCCGCGAAACGAACGCCAGCCCGCCGCTCTCGGAAATCAGGCGGTGATCGTGCCCGTTCGCAGCTCCCGGCCGCCACCGCCCGGCTTTCGGGAGATCAACAGCGGCTTCATTCGATTCACCTCCGGGACGACCGGCAGCTCCAAGGGCATCGTGCTCTCGCACGAGAGCATTCACGAGCGGATCTGCGCGGCTAACGAGGCGCTCGACATCGGAACCGCAGACCGAGTTCTGTGGATGCTCTCGATGTCGTACCATTTCACGGTCTCGATCGTGGGATACCTGACCTTCGGGGCGACGATCGTCCTGCCCGCGAATCACTTCGCCCAAGCCGTCGTCGAGGCCACTGAGCAGCACCAGGCGACGATTGTTTACGCTTCGCCCATGCACTGCGCGCTCCTGGCCGACTATCCCCACGCAAGTCCGCTCTCGAGCCTGCGGCTCGTGGTCTCGACCACCAGCTCGATCGACCTGGAGGTGGCGCGGAGATTCCACGAGCGCTACGAGCGCCCGATTTGCCAGGCGCTGGGGATCATCGAAGTCGGCTTGCCTTGCATCAACGTGGACCATGCCGCCGAGCGGCCGGCATCCGTCGGCCGGGTGCTCGGGGCCTACCGGTTGCGACTGGAGGACGTGGGCCTGGGTGACTCGCTCCGAGAGATATCGTTTCAAGGCCCCGGTTTTCTGGACGCCTACTATCACCCCTGGCAAACGCGCGATCAAATCATGCCCGACGGCTGGTTTCGCACGCGCGATATCGGCGAGCTGGACGCGGAGGGCTGCCTTTACCTGCGCGGCCGGTCCAAGGACGTGATCAACGTGATGGGCATGAAGTTCTTCCCACAAGAAGTGGAAACCGTGCTGAGTCAGCACGAAGGGGTGCAGGAAGCTTGCGTGTATGCCCATCGCGATGCGCGGCGGGGCGAAGTGCCCTATGCCCGGGTCGTCGCCAGGCCGGGCACGTCCGGCGACGTGCTGGAGCGGCAATTGCGTCGACACTGCGAGCAGCGGCTGGCCGCCTACAAAGTGCCGCAGAGGATCGAATTCGTGGAATCGCTGCCGCGAACGGCCAGCGGAAAAATCATCCATCGAGAGCTTGCCTGAGAACTCAATCCACCATGCACGCGTGTTCTGAAAAGCCGCCGCGCGCCCGCAAGGCGAAAAACGAAGGCCGTCAAGAGCTCGATCCCGTGGACCGCGTCATGTGGTGCGTGGACCGGGCCTTGCGCGGCATGGGCTATCCGGGCTTCCAAACGCAAATGCTGGTTTGGCTGGCCGGCCGCGCTGATGCGAAGGGCCTGCGGAACGGGCTTGCCGAGCTCAGCCGACGTGAGCCAGTCATCGCCTCGCGTTTGACCGAAAGCGGCAAGGACGACGACGCCGAGGCGTACTGGTCGTTCCGATCTGACGGCGTGTGTCCGCTCGAGGAGACGCAGCTTCCCTCGGCCGATCGAGAGGCCGTGCTGGACCATGCCGCGAAGCTGCTTTCGACGGCCAACGACCCGGCACGAACCAACCCGATGGCTTTCCACCTTTTGCACCGGCCGGACGGTCGCGACGTGTTCCTCATGCAATACAACCACATGCTGACGGACAACGGCGCGATTCCGCGATTGCTGCGATGGATCGACCGGTTATCCGCCGGCGACGACGGGGAGCAAGACGCCGAGGCGCACCCGCGGAACCTGATCCGGCGGTCGCTGCGCCGCGTGCGGTACTCGAAGCGGTGCACGGCCGCCCTGGAGGCGGTGAATCTTCAAGGCCGCCTCCTGCGAGGCCGGGCGGCCGTGCTGGGCAACGCCGAAGAAGATGCCCCGCGAAATATTGCCCTGCGGATTGCCACGCGCTCGCTCGAATCCGAAGCGACCTCGGCACTCCGTGCCCGCGTGGTCGAGCTGTGCGGGTTTCCCAGCCTCTCGATGGCCGTGCTGGCCAGCGTTTTTCGGGCCATCGACCGGCTGGCTCCTCAGCAGGCGCGCCCTGGGCCGGAATTTCGTGGCGGGCATCGGCCTCGACCTGAACCTGCGAAGCCAACGGTCGATCTGCCTAGAGAACCTGATGTCTCTCGTGCCGATCAGCGCCCCGGCGGATACGCTGGATGACCGCGACGCGCTCATCCGTTTCCTGAGCCACCAAATGCGCCAGCGATTGGCTTCCGGCATCGATGTCGGGGCCTTGCAGTTGACGTTGGTCTTCAGCCGACGTCGCGGTACATTCGCTGGGTCGTGGAGCACTTGCTTCGCTACGCGACCTCCTTGTGGTACGCGTCGTTTGGCGCGGTGGACGCCGTCGGCGATCGCTTCTGCGGCCTCCAGATCGAAGAAGTGTTCTATACCGGCCCGACGTGGTCGCCCGTGGGGCTGACGCTCCTGGTGAACCAGTTCCGTGGCCGGTTGTTGTTTCAGGCAACGTACGATCCACAGCTCGTGCCATCACCGGTGGCCGATGACTTCATGGATCTCGTCGTCGGTGACTTGATGAGCCTGATTCTGGAAAAGGCAGCGCCGCAAGGAACAACCGCCTGATCCCTGCCGTGCGCGGCCTTACATCACGTCCGCCACCGCGGAGGGATTGTCCACGAACACCCGCCAACTGGCGTACTTAGGATTGTTGAGCTTGAGGCTCAAGAGCGGGCTGCGCTTGGGCTTCACCGGCGGGCGGAGGAGCTTCATCCGCGCCTCCTGCGGGGTGCGGCCCCCCTTCTTGATGTTGCAGTTGACGCAGCAGGAGACCACGTTCTCCCAGTTCGTGTGCCCGCCCCGGCTCCGCGGCATCACGTGGTCCAGGCTCAGCTGGCTGGGCGGCAGCCGCCGGTTGCAGTACATGCAGCGGTTCTCGTCGCGGGCGAAGATGTTTCGCCGGCTGAATCGGACCGACTGCCGCGGCAGACGGTCATACTCCAAGAGGCGGATCACCCGCGGCACCTGCAACTCGAAGTGGATCGAGCGGATCCAATCCTGGTCGGGCTGCTTGTCCAGGGCATTGAGCTCGCTGACGGCCAGCCAGGACTCGAAGTCGTGGTTGGTGTAGTGCCCCTCGTCGATATGAATCACCTCGGCCAGATTGCGGCAAAGCAGGCAGATCGCCCGGCGGACGTGAATCACGTGAACCGCCACATACAGGCGGTTCAGCACGAGAACGCTGGAGTTCAGCGCGCTGCCATGACCGCTTTCCAACATCGAGTGCGTCTCTCCCGGAACCATCGCCAGCACCAGGCGAGCGGGGGGCGTCAGCCCCCTGACAGGCCCGCCATGCCGTTGTCCGACCGATGAGGGGCCGATTTCCCCGCTCGCCGAACCCGCCGATGCCATCCGAATGATTCTAATCAGCCCAATTTGGCGACGGAAGAGGACGCGGCGGCGAAGCGGGCGCTAACGCGGATGTTGGCCGTTTCTTCGTGATTTTTGCGCCGAGACGACCCGGCATCGGCTGGCGTCGCCTCCCCAATTACTGACCGGGGCGAGCCTCAGGAAGTTCGCCCATGCGACCCTCGAAATCCACGTCGAACGGTAGGCTGGGCGTGGCAAGATTTGGACGTTCGGCTGCCATCGTCATCGCCACCATGACTGGCGATTGGTCGCCCGCGTGCACCCCGAGCGTACCGCAGCCGCCGGCGATTCTCGACCGACTGCGGCGCCTGCCGCCAATACTCTCCGCTGGTTGACAATGCTTGTGAAAGAATAAAAAATTCGGGACGGTACAGCATCGCCATTCACGGTTGAATCAGAAGCGGTCGCTTTGGCGGGCCTGGTCGTGCGATCCTCGAGCAGAGCGCTTTTGTTCTACTGGGGCCAGAGTGCGAGGCCCCAAGAGTCGGTTGAACATCGATTGAAGGCTCGAGACGAACAACCGGTTCCTTGTCGTGCTTGTTCACGGCCTCGGCGCTAGTCGATACGGCCGGGTATCTCAGAGCGCAACTCTCCCAAATTACGCGATTTGAGCCACGCGGTATCCCGGCACGCCCTATCCACGTGACAATCTGAGCACTCACTGGCGAGCAATTCTTATGGGCGAAGGTACACAAAAGACCGCTTCCACTGCTTTGCAAAAAGTGTTGTTAGCGATAGGCGCCCTCACAGGTCTTCTTGCCGCCTTTACCGCGCTGATCAAGGCGATCGCGGAGCTAAGCGATTCCATCAAGAACCTGCCTGGCGTCACGCCCATCGCCGATCTCTCCTGGGCGGTGATAACCGTCGTCACCGTTGTTGCATTCTTGATTGCTGCGCTGCTCATCGGCTACGCTCGTCGGACTAGGTCGCGGCTCGCACCGGGCGTAGAGTTGACGCTCGACGCGGACGACCCGGAACACCTAGCCGGGCGAGACGAAGACGTTAAACTGCTAACCCGTCATTGTGCCGACAAAACGCAGGTTGTTCTTTACGGTAAGTCAGGCACTGGTAAGAGTGCGCTGCTTCGTGCGGGCTTGGTGCCGAAACTGCGAGAGACCGGTACCCTCGTGCCGATCTACATCAACGTCTACGGCGAGGACTGGGAGCGCGGACCGAAGTACGCGCTCTCGGCAGCACTTTGGGACGAACTGGGACGCTCGGAATGGCCATCGGGTGAAAACTCCAGCGAGGCCAAAGCCGCGCCGCAGCAACCAGGGACTGAAGCGCCACCTAAGTCTCTGCGCTCTGCGCTTGGTCTTACCGGGCGGCGGGAGCCCGACACCATCTGTGAGCGCCTGGCACAATTCGGCGAAAGCCTTGGTCACCTGCCCTTGCCCCTCGTAATTTTCGATCAGTTTGATGAATATCAGGTTCGCCACCGCGCTAAGTTCGTCGACGACGGCAGCCGGGCTTGGCGGCCCGTCAGCGCGATTGTTGAAATGAACTCGTTCTGGCGCAAATCAATAAGCTCATCGTGGACGACCACATTCACACGCTTTTCGTAACGCGGGAGGACCGCGCCCGGGCATGGGGTCGGTCCGATTCGTCTCCGACCCGCTGCTGTATACGCTCGATTCGCTGCACGATAACGACGCGGAAGATGTGCTAACGCGGCGTACCGCACCGAGGATCAGAAAGAAAGATGAATCGGCCAAGGTCGAAATGGAGCCGGTAGTTCTTGATCCCGAAAGCGGCTGGTCGCAGCTTCGAGACCGGCTTAAAGTCGATCTACAAAGCAACCTCGATCAGGGCACGGAGCGTAATCGTTTCGTGCTTCCTGCGCGGCTCAAAGGCGCGCTGGAGGGGCTGCGGACGCTTCGGTGGCTGACAGTCGCGGAGTACGAACGTGGTGGCGGCCTGGCGGGGATGGAAATGAGCCACGTGAAGCGACACGTCATCGGCGCCTCCGGCGCCTCGCAGCTGCGGGTTGAGCAAGTTCGCAAGGTGCTGCTGTCGTTGATCGACCCAAAGGCGCTCGCAGCCGGCAATCCGGAAGGGCTCACGACCATCAGCCGTCAATTCAAAAAACTGGTCAATGCACTGCGGCTGGGAACGGAGCAACAACCTCTCCTCAAACAATGTCTCGACTACCTGGTTGACCGCGGCCTCGTTCGGCGCCAAATCCAACCAGATACCCTCCACGAGCAATTTGCGCTTCTACCATGATTACCTCTGTCGCGGCGTCGTCGAACTGGAAAAGGGCGAACACCGTTGGCAGCGCGAAACGAACAGCGCATTCCGCGCGTTTCAGCAAACGCCATGGCATCGACGCTGGCCGGCGCTGTTGACCAGCGCAAGCAACTCGTGCTGTTGTATCAACGAGCCCGAGGTCGGTTCCGCTTCGGCCGGGCGCGGGGATTTGCTCTCCTAAGCCTGGTTCGCTGGCTGCCCTGGGTGACGTTGGCGTTCATTCTTTGGTTCTCCGCTCGTTTCGCTGCTACCACCTGGTTCACGAGCGACCTAAGCACAGCGTCGAGGATACAGCAGGTAGACTCGATCGCCCAGAGCTATCGTTGGCCGAACGTGCTACGATTGATTGATCATTCACAAGGCCGACAGCATGTACGTAAACTCCTCAGGGATGAAAGGCATTCCGACGCGCTCCACATTGTTCTGGGACTCGCGAAGATCGAAGCGGTAGAACCTACGTCTGTCGTGGCGGACGATCTCATAAATGGCGACATCCGCCCCCGCCTGGCCGAGGCCATGACTTCCGCGGCGGAGCCTGATCACCGCGTCAAGGCGGCATGTCTTTTGGGGCTCGACTCAGGGTATACAGCAGCCCCCGATCAAAGGACTTGGAAAGCGGTCTCCCGAGCCTTGTCGGAGTATGTTGCAGCATCTTCGCAGGAACTTGACGGGACCGCTTCCCTTCTCTTGCCGTTCAGTACGCAGCTTGCCGGTGCATTGATCGACCATTTGATAGGAAGCAATCCGGAGACTCTCCCGGCGACGCATCGACAGGCCGCCGCATCGCTGTTGCTGAGGTTCGGCACTCCCGCGGACGCGTTCCGATACCTGCTTACACTGCGTCGCGGGACGGACTTCCGCGATTATCTCAAGAAGGCACAGGAGACGAGTTTTCAAGAAGGTGACCTACGTTCGGTAAGCGCCCCTTCGTCGGGGGAAAACATCGAGGAGGCCAACTATATCGTCGCACAATGGATGCTCACGAAAGAACCGGAAAAACTCCTCAAGGGACTCCGTGAAGATCCTTTCCGTGATGTTACGTCGAACAGCGAAGGGCTGATGCCCACCAAGATTCAGGGTGGCGAGGTGGACGACCGTTCTTGGCTGATCGAGCGTGTCGGTGCAATACTGCATCCACGTGAAATCCTCGACCTGATAAAGGAACCACTTGCCAAGGACTGGCCCGAACGTCCATTATGCGCTCGCTGTCGCGCTCGGACAGAGAGATGAGCTGACGGTTCAGGACATTGAAGAGCTAGGCAGAACACTGCGGAACGACCACTACGCTTCACACCATGCCGTCCTGACATGGTTGTCTGCCGGCCGCAAAGTCGGACAGGAGTTTGAGGAGCTCGTCAAAGACTTTGAACATAGGGACGACCTAGCGGATCATTTTAAGGAACGAAACTATGCTGGGTGGCTGGACAACAAAGACAACTACGATGACAAAGAACCGCCCGACATGCGCAAGGCCATAGATGTGTTTCGACGTGCGCCACACATCGACAAACAAGCTGTGCAGCGCTCAGACGATGATGATCGCGAATGGTACCGCATCAAGAACGGAATCACGATGGTCAAATTGCGCGGTGCGGTAGGACTGTTCGGCCACCCGTGGAAAGATCCGTATGTTTGGCAGAAGGACAAACTCGCGTCACGAACGGTGCAGCCGTTCGACATCGCCATGACCAAGGTTACGATCGGCCAGTTTTGGGAGTTTTTGAACGCCAAGAGCAAGCATGACAAAATCTGGAAGGACGACACACGCGCTTATGGAATGCATGTGGCTTGCCCTGTCATTCAAAAGGTGACATGGTATACCGCCGCCGAGTTCTGTAACTGGTTGACTGATCAGGAGAATGATGGAAAACGCCACGGCAAGAAGCTCGAACGCTGCTACGAGCCAGACGGTGACGTGTACGGCCCTGGAATGAGAATCGTTCATGGCGCAGATGGATATCGGTTACCCTTCATCGATGAATTTGAGTATGCCTGCCGCGCGGGGAGCAAGATGCTTTGGAGCTGCGGCGACTGGAGGCTGCTACATCGTTATTGTCGATACTATGAGAACGCGCTTGAGACAACGTGGCCAGTGGGAAGCCTGGCGCCAAACGCGTTTGGCTTATTCGACATGCACGGAAACGTACAGGAGATGTGCCACGAGCTTGTGAAAAAGGACGATATACCGGGAGAGCACGGCCGGATTTCACTCGATCCTACGAGATGCCGACGGCGGGGAAGTCTGCGGTTAGGCAATCGGCCGAGTCGAACGTGATCCATCGAGGCGGCGAGATCTGGTCGCGGGTTGGATTGGCAAGATGTTCCATGCAGGTCGCACGTGAGCCGGCGCTGACGCAAGCGCTTTACGTAGGTTTCCGGGTGGCGCGATCGGCCCCGCAAAGCTCGGATGCGGCTAAGACCAGCAAGTAGCATGAATCACCCCCGAGCAACGCTCGGAGGAATCAGTCGTGCACTTAGTCAACCGTCCTTACCTCGCGACGCTGTCGTGCTGTCCTGGTCACCCGTCAGGCACGCGGCAGAAATGAGGAATGTCGCAGCGGTTTCCACCCGCAGGGTGCACGGGCCAAGATCCACGACCTGCCATCCCGCCTCGGTGCCGGCGGCGACCTCTTCGGGCGTGAAGCCGCCCTCTGGGCCGACGGCCAGCGTGAAGGTCGCTGACACTACGGAGCTCGTGACCATTTGCCGCACAAGGCCGGTAAGCGGCTGGCCGCCTGGATGGGCCAGCCAGCGGACCGCATGCGACCGTGATGCCGCCAGCGCCTTCCATGCTTGGGGCTCGGCGACTTCCATCAGGGTGTTCCGCCCGCACTGCTTCGAACTCTCGATGACCCAGCGGCGGAGCCGGTCCAGCGCGGCGGGCGTCGCCTCGGCTACGCTGCGCTGGGTGGACAGCGGCACCAGGGTGCGCACGCCAAGCTCGACCGCCTTTTCAACCAGACCGCGCTGGCGGTCCCCCTTGGGCAAGGCCACCGCTAGCGTGATCGCGACGCGGCGCTCTCGATTCACCGCTTGCTGAGAGAGCACGGTGAGCTCGATGCGGGACCGGGAGACCGCGTCCACGCGAGCAACCGCTTCGATGCCGACACCATCGAAGAGCACAACCTCCGTGCCGGGCTTCGCTCGGACGACATGGGCCAGATGGTGTGCCTCGGCCCCCTCGAGGGTGACCTTGCTGGCGGTCAAGGGGACAGCGGAGAAGAAGCGTTCAGCCATCCGGGACGAGGTGAGGGGGTGACCAGGTGACCAGGTGACAAGGTGACAAGGTGACAAGGTGACAAGGTGGACGTTCACTGTTGACGGGGACTTGACCGGTGGTGCCACAGCGACGCTATCAGCGGTTTGATCTGCTTCACCTTGTCACCCCCTTCACCTTGTCACCTTGTCACGTCCTTAGCCCGGCCGGAGAACCGTCAAAGTCTCGCTGGCCTTCGCGGGAGTCAAGGTTTATCGGTCTGCTCGACGTAACTTGTTTGCTGAAAAACGCTTCTGTGCCTTCAAGGGGTCTCCCGCGGCAAGCCGATACGGTAGATGTTCAACACCGTGCTTTACTAGCACGGGGTCGATTTGCGCCGGGGCTCCCGACCTGGGACTCATCGGGCCATGGAGCGGCTCGACGGACCTCGGCAACAAGGAACCGCGCGAACTGAGGTTCATCCACACGCACCAAAAGCGAAGCGACCACTGCGCCATCCTCAACGGGCTTGCCCACGAGTTCCGCGCACACCAGGGAGGGGCTTTCCGCTCGACGCGCCGCACGCTTGACGTGCCGCGCGCCGCGCCGGGTACGTAGGGATGCAGCCACCCCAGTTCCGGGCAAACAAAGGAGACGTTGCTCACATGAACCTGAAAGTCTTAGGAGCGCTGATCGTTAGCGTTGCCCTAGCCGGCCAGAGCTACGGTTTCGACCTGCTCAACCGGATGTGCAACGCTGGCTGCGGCGGCGGGTGCTGTCATCAACCGACCTGCTGCGCCCAGCCCTGCTGTGAACCCTCGTGCTGCGCTCAGCCGTCGTGCTGCTGCGCCCAACCCTCGTGCTGCGCCCAGCCGTCGTGCTGCGCTCAGCCGTCCTGCTGCGCTCAGCCGTCGTGCTGCGCCCAGCCGTCCTGCTGCTGCGAACCGTCGTGCTGCGCTCAGCCCTCGTGCGGCTGCGGCCACTCGTGCGGTTGCGGCCACTCGTGCTGCTGCGCCCCGGACCTGTTCGGCGGCCTGAAGCGGCTCTTCGCGACGCCTTGCTGCGGCCATTCGTCGTGCTGCGCTCAGCCGTCGTGCTGCGCTCAGCCGTCGTGCTGCTGCGAGTCGTCCTGCTGCGCTCAGCCGTCTTGCTGCGCTCAGCCCTCGTGCGGCTGCGGCCACTCGGGCGGTTGCGGCTGCAACTCCTGCTGCAATTCGTGCTGCTGCGGCCCGTCGCTGCTGACGACCCTGTTTGGACCGGCCCCCTGCTGCACCCATTCGCCCTGCTACAAGTCCGGCTGCTGCCATAGCGGTTGCGGCGGCTGCGGTGGCGGCTGCGACGGCTGTGATACTCACGGCCACGGCGGCCCGGCCGGCATGCCCGGCAAGGCCAACGGCAAGGCCCCCACGCCTCCGGACCCGGTGGCCGATCCCTCGGCTCACCTGCCTCGCCCCGGCCTGATGCCGGTCAGCGCCCGTCGTTAACGCGCAGCATTTGGTCGCTCGCTGCCTGCCGAAACCTCGGTGACGGAAAGCACCACCTGCCCGGAGCAATCCGGGCAGGTGTTTTTGTTGGGGGGTTGATTGCAGAGTCCGAACATTGACCAATCGGACGGCTCAGGGTTTAGTCAGCCGCTCGAGTAGCTCACTCCGCAGCTCGCGCGAGGCCTCCGTAACGCCGTCCATCATCTTGCCGTGGGCGAAAGCGAGCACGACCGTCTCCTCCACGCCCTCCAGCCGGCCGCGCTCCACGGCCACCACTCCGTCCCCCTTGCCTCGGATGACCTCGTTGAGGTCCTCGAGCGATCGCTCCACTTCACGAGTGATGAAGCGGACCAGACCGCGGCCCTTGCCCTGCTGGCTCATGCGTGCTCGCCACCGTTTGAGCGTCTCCTCGTCCAGCGGTCCGCCCGTGCCCAGGAACAACGAATAGCGCACCTTGGGATTGCGTTTGCGGGCGTTCAAGCCGACCAGGAACTCCGAGCCGGGGCGCAGGTCGCCGGCCGCCTCGCCCAAGCCGTCCTCGACCGAGGCATAGAGCCGTTTGGTCAGGCTTCCCTGGGGCGAGCGGATGAGGAACTCGAACAGGTCGGCTCCCATCGCGAACTGCGCGATCTGCGACCCGTGATTGGGCGTTCCGACCATGATCAGCCGCCGGACGTTGCCGGGATCGAGCGACGGATCTTCGATTGCCGCCCGCGCGATCAGGCCTCCCATCGACAAGGCGAGGATCGTGACGGGCCGCGGAGACTGAGCGGCGGCAACGCGGCGCAGTTCCTTGGCCAGCAGCGCGGCCGACTTGTCGAGCGGCTGGTCGTTGGGATACCGCAGCACGCCGCAGGGAATGCCCGCCGCCCGCACTTCCTTCAAGATGCTGTCGTGCCGCTCGGGCCGCGACTGATAGCCGTGGACGAGGACCACCAGGCCCTTGTCCACCGGCGCCTTCTGCCAGTCGGCGTCAAGCTCCAAGCCGAATTGCGTGCGCCGCTCCGGGGTGCCGAACCCTTCGACGACCAGCGAGCGGGCATAGGATTTGGCCCAGCGGCCGGCAGTCCTCAAGCCCTTGGAGTCGCGAGCGATGCCCCACATGCTGCGGGCGCTATTCCATGAGCTGCTCGCGGGCGAAGCGGCTGGCATGCCGCTGGGCGACATGCCTCGCCGCATGGATTGAGACGCCGATGGGCCGTCCTCCGCGAGGCCGGACCGCGTGCCCATCAAGCACGCCAGCACGATCACGCCAGGTATCAGCGAGCGCATGACGGCTCCTTGGGTTTTGCGAGGCGGCATGTCCGCAAGTGGCACGGGCTTCCAGCCCGTCACGTCCTGTGTGTGGGCATGATCCAGGATGGCCATGCCACGGTCCCCGTCAGTCAACATACACGAACTCATTGGCATTCAGCAGCGCGTGACAGAGATCGACCAGGGCCGCGGCACGTGGCCGATCGGCCGCCGGGGGTGTGTCGGCAGGGAATCGCACCGGCTGCCCGGCCGAAAGCCGCCCCGCGATGATCGAGCTCTGGCGGTCGAGGAACCGCACGCCCAGCGCCAGCTCGTCTGCCGACGCCGGCCGCGAGAACGCCTGCCGATATGCGTGCGCCACCAGCAGCCCGCCTTTTCCAACAAGCCCGGCTTCTTCGTCCTCGGCTTCTCGCCACACGCGCCCGGCAAGCGCGGCCGCGCGATCTAGCGCCCATTCGCCGTTGAGCAGCAGCAGGGCCTGCGGCGCGGTCGTGGTGACTTGCCGGCGGGCGCAGCTTTCGTGCGGGTCGGGCATGTCGAACGATTCCATCAGGGGGTGCAGCAGGTTGCGCTTGACGAACATGTACACCATCCGGCGGTTGCGCTCCGCGGCGCTGGCCGTCGGCTTCCATTCATGCCGCACACTGATCGCCGGCGGCAGGTCCGGGTAGACGCTGGCGCCGCCCATCGAGGCGTTCAGCTCCCCGCTGGCCGCCAGCAGGCTGTCGCGAATGGCCTCGGCCTCGAGCCGGCCGGAGCGCATCCGCCACAGCAACTTGTTCTCGGGATCGGCCGAGCGGGCTGCCGCCGAAGGTGACACGGCCGAGGCCTGCCGATAGGCGGCCGAAGTCATCATCAGCCGGTGCAGATGCTTCAGGCCCCACTGATGAGCCACGAGCTCGCTGGCCAGCCAATCGAGCAGCTCGGGGTGCGTGAGCGAGTCGCCCTGTCGGCCCAGGTCGTTGGGCGTCGCTACCAGGCCGCGTCGAAAATGGTGGTGCCACAACCGGTTGACCATCACCCGTGCGACCAGCGGATTGGCCTCATCCGTCAGCCAGCGGGCCAGCGCCGTGCGGCGACCGGTGCCGTGTGCGGTGCGGCGGAGCGTGGCCGGGCCGGCTTCGAGGATCGTCAAGAAGCCCGGTGCGATGGTCTCGCCAAGCTTTTGCTCGTCGCCTTCGCCCGGGATCACGGTGGGCGGGGCCTCCGGGCCAACGTCGGCCACGGTCATGACGACCGGCAAGCCCGCGGGGCGCTGCGCCTCGAACTGCGACAGTTGCTTGCGCAAGGCCTCCCAGCGCTGGCGGTCGTTGCCTTTCAGCAGCTTCTCGCAATCGGCCGGGGCGATGACAAGCTGCTTTTCGGCCAGGGCGGCGATCTGCCTTTCCCACGGCGACTGCTGAGCCTGCGGCTTGTCGATAATCGCCTGCGTCTCCTTGGGGAAGACCGACATGCGCTGCCGCCGCTCGCGCTGACGATAGGGAGCCTCGAGGTCCGCGATCTGCTGGCGAACGTCGCGCGTGGCGGCTTGCCAGGCCGCGAGCCGCCGCTCGTGCTCCTGCCGCTGTGCCGGCGGGGCCGCGACGACGTCGCGATCGACCAGCGGAGCAAAAAACGCCTGCAGCCGGAAATAGTCGCGCTGCAAAATGGGATCGAACTTATGGTCGTGGCAGCGGGCACAGCCGATGGTCAGACCCAGGAAGACCTGCCCGGTGACGTCGGTCAGGTCGTTGAGGATGTGCATCCGTTGCTGCGGCACGTGGCGCTGGTTGTATTCGTAGGGCCAGTGCCGCAGGAAGCCGGTGGCGGCCAGCGCCTGGGGATCCTCCGGCGCCAGCTCGTCGCCGGCCACTTGCTCGGCGACGAAGCGATCGTAGGGCTGATCGGCATTCAGCGCGGCGACTACCCAGTCGCGGTATCGCCAGGCGTGCGGCCGCTCGGCGTCCTGGTTGTAGCCGTCGCTTTCGGCGTACCGCACCAGGTCGAGCCAGTGGCGGGCCCAGCGCTCCCCGTAGCGCGGCGAGGCCAGCAACCCCTCGATCAACCGCTCGTAAGCATCGGGCCGCCGATCGGCCAAGAATTCGTCCACTTGCTCCGCCGTCGGCGGCAGGCCGTGTAGATCGAAGTAGGCACGACGAATAAGCGTGCGCCGGTCCGCAGGCGGGGCCGGCTGGATGCCATCGGCTTCCAGCCGGGCCAGCACGAAGGCATCGATCGCGCCGCGCACCCAAGCGGCGTTCCGCACGATCGGCAGGGCCGGCCGACGCACGGGCTGCAGCGCCCAATACGCCCGGTCCTTGGCGGCGAAGGCATCGGCCCGCGTTTCGCGAGGTGGGTTTTCACCCTGCGCGGTCGGAAAGACGGCCGCCCCGTTCAGCGACAGCAAGCCGACGACGATGAGGATGCGGCGACGCATAGACATTCCGCTGAATGGTGCGGATCGGCTGCTGCAATGATAACTACCCTGGCGGCTGCCCCTAGGTGTCAGCCGCCGGCTCCGATCCGGTAGTAGGATATCACGCGGCGCGTCGCCGACACAGCCACGTGATGCGGACTATGCTATGTGCTCAGCACCGGCTTGGTCTTCAACAGGTCGGCAATCTCGATCACCCGCCGGCTCACCATCACCACGTTGGGCAGCTCGATCTGCAGCGACTGGCTGGGCACCTTGATGATCAGGTCTCCCGCGCCCAGGCCCAACACCCAATGCCGGAAGAGGTCCGTCCGTCGCTTCTCGACTTCGACCTCGGTGGGATCGTAAACCTCGCGCAGGTCGCCGATCTGCTTGTGAAGGACGAACTGCCCGGGGGTGACCACCATGTATCGCAGCGGATCGTAGAGGAAGAACGTCGCCAGCCACAGCACCAGCAGCACGACCGAGGGGAGCAGGTAGCCGGCCAGCGAGATTTCCACGTGCAGCCCGCCCAGGTAGTCGAAAATCGGCCGCCACCATTCGAGATAGGCCAGCAGCATGGTGACCACGAAGATCGCCAGGATGGCGACCACCGAAGCCAATCCGCGGAGCGGCACGTTCGAGCCAAACACGACCAGCAGCACGGTCACGACATACACCATGCCGTAGCTCTTCCGCTGGGCAATGCGGACGGGGAAAGGGTCCGCTCCCTGGGCGCTGTTGGCGGCCGCGCGGGCCAGGACCGGTGAGGGCTCGTCCGTCGTCAGTTCATACACTTTCGCGGGCTGAACCTCTTGGACGGCGGTCCCCGGCGGCAAGATGACCAGCCGCGTGCCTTCGACGTAGGTCAATCCCGCCAGGATGAAACCCATCAGCCACACCGGCCACCAGTAGAGCAGGTCGGTGTGGCTGACGACCTTGATTTGCCGTGCGCGGCCGGAGACGGGGTGAGACGCGGACATGGCTAGGCTTCCTCCAGCCATTTGCGGGCCGCATCCAGCTCGCTGGCGCCGAAGTACTTGATCTTGGCCGTCTTTGCCGGGGCGGCCTTTGTCGGAGCGGCTTTCCCCGGTACAGCCTTGGCCGGCGCCCCTTTGGGTTCGGCCTTGGGTTCAGGCGCATCCTGCGGGCGGATCTTGAACACGAAATTGTCGTAGTCCGGCTCGGTGCGGAAGCCGGCGAACGCTCGTGGCTCCAGGCAGGTGCCCAGCTCGGCGCCGGCAGGTCCGACCACGATGAACTCCAAATCCTTGAGCACGTGGTTCCCCAGCCGGATGCTGGGAATGGTCGTCGAGCGGCCGGCGATCTCCCGCTTGTTGGCGTCGGTCCCCACCGTGATGACGACCCTGCCCGCGTTGGCATCGACAGAAATTCCCAATTTCCCCAGCAACTCTTCGGAAATGACGTTGAAGTTCTGGTTCCGGGGCACGTAGGTCACCTCGACGGGCATGCTGCCGATCAGCACGCTGAGCTGGATTTTTTGCCCGCTGAGGTAGAGCGGCGTTTCGTCGGTCAGGACCAGCTTTTCGGCCTCGCGGAGCTTCGCCACACCCTGGCTGAAGCCCGTGGAGCGGCCGACCTTCTGGCCCGGCAGCTTGCCCAGCGCGGTTTCCACGCGGGGATCGGCCTCGAGGGCACGGTACTGCTCGTCCACGGGATCGGCTGCCTTGCGGGCCGCGAGCACGGCCAGCAGCAGCTTGTTGCGAGCTTCGATCCGCCCCAACAACAAGGCGCGCAGGTCCTGGTTATTGCCCAGCGCCAATGCGTCGCCGACCTTGGGCCCCCACTCGTTGATGAACTGCACGACCTTGGCCGGCGGCTTCTTGTTGCGCAATTTGGCCTCGTCCGCCTGCTGCTGCTTGGCCTTGAACTCCGCTCGAGTCTTGTTGAGGGACTTGAGCGCGTCGGCCGTCCTGTTCTCGGTCAGCGTGTACTTCTTGGGCAAATCCGCCAGGCCGGCGATGGCCGCCAGGGCCGCCTCTTCGTCGAGCTGCCACTGCGAGCCGCGCTTGATCAGCCCTTGGCTCGTGAGGAACTCCGCCGGCCTGGCCACGGGGTCGGGAGCAGGCAACGGCGCAGCCGTCTTTGGATCGGCTCCTCCTGGGGTTGGCGTCGCGGGCGTCTTCTCTTTGGACGCTTTGTCGGCGGCCATTGCTCGTAGGCGCTTGGCTTCCGGCAGGTTGCGACGCAGCGCTTCGGTAACGATTTCTTCCAGCTCTGGTGCCGCGGGGTCCTGATAGGAGCCTTTTCGACGTTCGAATTCGAGCAGCTCAGCGTCGCTAGCGCCCTTGAGGAACAACAGCGCCGCTTCATCGGAGCTGGCGATCTTCAGATAGTCGAGCCACAACGCGGCCTTCTCCAAATCGGCGTCCGGCTCGACGACGTACCGCTTCAAGATGGCAATCGCTGCCTCGACGTCCTTCTTCTTGACGGCCTCGCGCCAGCTCGAAAAGCTGCGCCGTCTCCGGCCGCGGTTTGGCGGCGGGTTCTTCTTTGGCCGGCGAGGGCGTGGCCGCGTCGGGCGTCTTCTGGGGATCGAAGCTAAAAGGAGGTGAGTCATCCGTGTCCGCCCGTCCTGTTTCGGCGGGGCCGCGGCTGCCTGCGGCCGGCTTGGCTTCCTTCCGGCCGCGCGCGTCGGCCAGCGGGCCGGATTTCGACGAGGCTGCGGGCGCGGCGGCCTTCTGCGGCTCGCCCTTCAGCAGCAACGCCACGTACACCGCCAGACCGCTCAACACGGCCACACCCGCGGCGAAGCCGATCATGACCGGCGCGGACAGCTTCGTCGTCCGGAGCGGGTGTTTGTGCCCGTCGCCAGCCCGCTGGACTGGCGGAGGCACCGGCGGCAAGGCCAGCGCAGGCAGGTTGCCCCGCTGCGCCGGGCTGGGGGCTCGTCGGGCCTTTCGGTTCGCCTTTTGGAGGCTTCCTCAGCGCGAAGCCGCTTGTCGTAAAGCCGCTTCTGCTCGTCGCTCAGCAGGCAGAGCCGCGCGGCGGCGATCTCGTTCAACAGGGCCTGCGCGTGCGCCAGGTGCTCGCCATCCGTGATGCCGTGCAGGTAGTCCATCAAGCGGTTGGCCGCCCGGTCGATGACCTCCGGATCGCTCTCGAAGACCTCCAAGCCCAGCAGGCGATAATGGCTGGGCGGCTGATCCCTGGGCGGGATGCCGAGCCACTTGTAGTAGGGATCGAATCTCTCGGCCATCGCCTGCTCCTAACGGCCCAATCTCTCACCATTCTGGGCGGCTGGGGGGCAGGTTGCAACCCAAAGACGGCCTGGGCGGGCGCGACCGCGCGAAGCGATACAACCGGCCCCCGCGGATGCGGCCGAGGATCGTGCGCTCAACGGCGGCAATCGTCTGCGGGCTGGGACGTGTCATGCTTGTAGTAGAGACGACGTTGCTGGGTGCGTTGAACATCGAACTCGTGCGCAAATGCATTCGATGTTGGATGTTCGATGTTGGATGTTCGATGTTCATCTGCGGGAAACAAGACACGCCACCGACAAAGGCCATTGAATGCCCCAGCCGCGCCTGCTGACGTTGAACTCGCCCGACGAGCTGCTTTCGCACGCGGCCGCTTGGGACGATCTGTGGCGACGGAGCCAGGTCGCCTTGCCGACGCTTCAGGCGGAGCTGCTGGCCCTGTGGCTGCGCCAGTTTGCCGCGCAGGCCGTTTCGGGCACTCGTCGTGGAGGACTCGGGGCAGTTCGTGGCGGCGCTGCCGTTGTGCGACCGGCGGCTGAAGGGACTGCTGCGCGTGGCGGGGTTGACCCATAGCCCCTGGTCTCCCTGCAACGAGTTGCTGCTGGACGAGTCGAGTGACGTGCCGCGGGCGATGGATCTCATGCTCGCGGCGGCGGGCCAGGCGACGCAGACGCTGCTGTGGCTCGAGCCGGTGATCTGCGAATCCCCCCGTTGGCAAGCCTGGCAGGCGGCGGCGCTCCGTGCCGGCCTGGCGTGCGACGTGCACACCAAGTTTGACGTGGCCGTGATCGACGTGCCCGCCGGCTGGGAAGGGCTCGAGGCCGGCCTGTCCCGCGACTTTCGCCGCAACGTGCGACGGCGCGTCCGGCAGCTCGACGAGCAAGGCCGCCTGGAGCTGCGCCTGGCACGAGTCAGATCGGCCGGCAGTGGCCGACGCGCTGCGGCGCGCGGCCGAAATCGAAGACCAAAGCTGGAAAGGGGAGCACGGCACGTCCATCCTGCGCACGCCGGGCATGCTCGACTACTTCACCCGCCAGGCGGAATTGTTGGCCCAGCGCGGTCAACTGGCCCTGCACTTCCTGGAGCTGGATGGCCGGCCGATTGCCTTCGAGTACGGCTATCTGGCCAAGGGGATATACTTCGCCCACAAGGTCAGTTATCTGCCCGAGCATCAGACGGCAGCCCCGGGCCACGTGCTGCGTTGGCACCTCTTGGCGAGGCTTTGCCAGCAGAGCGACTTTCGCGGCATGGACTTCTTCGGCAAGCTGACCGAAGCCGCCGAGCGCTGGATGACGCGGCGCTACACGGTTTGCCGGCTAGTGGTTTGCCCGCCACGGCTGCTGAGCCGGGCGATGATGGCGGCCTACACGCGGCTCTGGCCCCAGGTCCGCCGCTGGCGAGCCGCGGCGACGTGATCCCGAAGGAGGCAAAACTCCGCCGTGGTGGCAATGGCCGTTCACTCCGTCGCTTCGTCCCCTCCCGCGGGCAGCGGCAGGACGACGCTGATTCGCGTTCCTCGGCCGGCGGCGCTGCGGATCGTGGCTTTGCCACCCAGCAGCCGCGCTCGTTTGCGGATGCCCTGCTGCCCGTGCTTCTCTGCGGCCGGTATTGCGCCTGCTGGCGTCGGCGTCGCCGCACGCTTGCGGTCGAAGCCTTGGCCGTCGTCCGCGATGGTCAGCCGCAGGGTTTGGCCCTTCTGACTCAGCTCGATGCGGGCGGTCTGCGCTTGCCCGTGCCGCGTCACGTTGTTGAGCGCCTCTTGCACGATGCGGAACAGGTTGCTCTCCCACAGCGGCGGCAGCCGGTCGAACGCCACGTCGTGCAAGAAGCGGATGCCCGAGGGGAGCGGCGGCTGCTCGGAAATCAGGTATTCGATGGCCGCCACCAGGCCGCGCTCATCCAGGATCGGCGGCCGCAATCCGCTGATCAGCCGCCGGGCTTCATCCAGGCTCTTGCGCAGCAGCTCCAGGCCGACCTCGAGATTGCGAAATGCGGAATGCGGAATGCGGAATGACCTCTTGGGATCCGCGCTGTCGGCTTCCGAGCTTCGCATTCCGCATTCCGCATTCCGCATTCCCGCAAACGCCTCGATCTGCATCAGCGCGCCGGTGATGTACTGGGCCAGGCCGTCGTGGATTTCGTAGGCCACGAGCTGCCGCTGGCGCTCCTGTTGCTCCAGCGTGCGGCGGAGAAAGGCCTGCTCGCGCCGCAGCCGCTGATTGGCCTTGCGCACTTTGGCCGTCCGCAGCCGGACGCGCTCTTCCAGCTCACCGTGCGCCGCCCTGAGACGCTGGTGCGCCGCTTGCACCGCGTCTTCGGCCTGCTGGCGGGCGGTGACGTCGAGGATCACCCCCTCGATGAACCGCAGCTCTCCCTCGGCGCGGATGCCCTGGCCGTGCTCTTCGACCCAGCGCCAGTCGCCGCTCGTGTGGCGCAGGCGATAGACCACGTGAAACGGCCGCCGCCGGCCGAGCGCGAACTGGATGTCCTGGGCGACGCGGGCCGCGTCGTCCGGATGCAGCAGCTCGCGAAATGCGGCCCGCCCATCGCAGAAGCGGCGCGAGGCAATGCCCGTAAGCTGCTCCACGGCCTGGCTGACGAAACGAAACGGCTGCCAGCGGTCCCCCTCGCACAGGTACACGACGCCCGGCACGTTGCGGGCCAGGCGCGGAACTGTTCCTCGCTGAGCTGCAAGGCCTCCTGGGCCACTTGCCGCTCGGTGAGATCGAGCACGAAGGCGATGCCGCCATCCTCGGCCGCCGCGCCGCGCCACGTCGCGCCGCCGACCAGCACCGGCACCTCGCCGCCGTCGCGCCGCAGCAGGTGCTTCTCGTAGGGGGCGCAGCGGCCCTGCTCGCGCAGGCGCGTCAGCGGCGCGCTCGTCGAGGGCCTGATACCGCGGCGGCGTGAGCTGGGCCCAAGAGCACCGCAGCAAATCAGCCGGTGGGTAGTCCAGCAGCTCGGCCAGGGCCTCGTTGACCTCGACGATCCGCCCCGCCGCGTCCCACACGACGATGCCGACGAATTGTGATTGGACGACGGCCCGGCCGATCTGCGTCAGGCGACGCTCGGAGAAGCGAGGGCCGGACCGGGCCATGCGTGCGCTCCACGAATGAAGAAGGCGAGCGTCGAGGCGTCAGCCCGACGTGCTCTTGGATCGTCATTCTAGCCGTTGCGAAGGAGCCCCGGCGAAGGGGTCGAGAGTCGATTTCGCGACGCAACACGCGGCGCGGTACCTTGGACCGTCGGGGCGTCGCGAAATCGACTCTCGACCCCCTATCCTGGCCATTATTTGCTACGCTCCCTCGCCGCAGGCTACATTAACGCTCATCAGCAGGAAGCGGGCGTGAGCAGAGTCCCTGTGGGCGGAGAAGCCCACCAGAGTCCGTAGCCCCGGAGCAAGTGTCATGAAATGGCTGACCTGGCGGATGTCGATCGTGACGGCGGTGATGTTAGGTGTGGCAGCGGCAGTTCTTGTGGCCGAGCGGCCAGCGGCCGTGGCGCAGCAGCCGAAGAAGAAAAAGAAGGAGAAAGAAGCCGATCCTCCTCCGCGGCCGACGGACCCTAAGCTGATCGAGCTGCACAAGGAGTTTCTCGGCAAGGCCCAGAAGCTGGCCGAAGACTACGAGCGCAAGAAGCAGCACGACAAGGCCCGCGAGGTTTACGAGGCCATCCTGCGGCTAGTCCCCAACCTGCCGCAGGCGGAGGAGGCCCTCACCAAGATTCGCGAGGCCGAGGCCACTACGGACAAGAAGCAGATCACGATCTCCGCCTCCAAGGGCTGGCAAGACACCGGCGTGGTGCTCCAGGAGGGCAAGCCGGTGATCATCGAGGCCAAAGGGGCCTGGACCTTCAAGATGTCACACCAGCTCAACCCCGACGGCATCGAAATCCCCAAGGAGCTGCGCAATTTCAACCTGGGGGCGCTGATCGGCGTGATCGTCAGCGGGCCGGACCCCAAGGAGTTCAAGCCGTTCCACGTTGGGGAGAAGAAAGAGTTCACGGCCGAGCGCACCGGCCGGCTGATGCTGCGAATGTACGACACCGATCCGACCGACAACGTGGGGCAGCTCAGCGTGCAAGTGCAGAGCACGTTCGTGGGCGGCAAGACCAAGTCGGCAGCGAGCCGAATAGCGGGCTGCACGAGCACGAGAGGTCAGCGGGATCCTCAGCTCGGCTCACGCTGTTCCAGCACCCCGCGCCAGAACGCCGGGACGGCTTCCCAGGCCGCGCGATAGGTCGCTTCCAGCGGTACGAGAATGTACTCGCTTGGCTCCAAGAACAGCGGCATATCGGCCAGCGGACTGTGCACCGCCGTTGGTTCAATGAAGGCTTCCGGGCATTCATTGGCCGTGTAGGCCACGAGCGTCAACGGCTTGCCCGGGGGCAACGTAAAATCCGACTCTTTGAGCTCGTCCCAGATCGCTCGATGGATGCCCTCGGGGTCGCGCAGGCCCGGCGGAAACAAGTCGATAATCAAGAGATGAACGCCGCCGAACAGCATCTCCACGGCCTTCTCGACGAACATCCGCAGCTCGTGCCGGCAGCTCTTGTTGCCCGGCGACACAATCTCCACGAGCGTGACGACGCGATGATCGCTGGAATGCCGGATGACTACGGCCTTGGCCTTTTCGGCGTAGAGGTCGATCTCGGTACGAACACGGAACTGCACGTTGGGCGGCGCCGTGGCTAGCGCGATGGGGCTGGCCCCACCGTCTTGCAAAGCGGGGCTGCCGTTGGACGCCTTCGGCGCCGTCGGGGCTTCTAAAGCGAGCACGTCAGGATGGCGTCCACCGGCGATTTGCTCTGCGAGCGCATAGTAGCCAGGCGGCAACCCTCCGGCATTCAGGCTACGTTTGATCTCCGTGATCCACGTGTGATGAAAGTCGTGAAAGATGCCCGCCTGAACTCGGTTCCAGTCGTGAATCGGCATCGGTGCGTCTCCCGTAGTCTGTCCATAGACTCGCCTGCTCGGCGGCAGATTGTCAACCTCGGGATGACCGACACGGACGCCCTTGCTGTTGACCGCAGCGGTCGTCGCTACGTTGCAGTCGGCGGCAGCCGAGAGGGGCTTATCATTGACTTGCGTTCTCCGCACGCAGCTCTTTCCAGCGCCGACTCGAACCTCTCCGTCTCGCCGCCGGTCTTCAGCACGACGAACGCCGCGGCGCCCTCGATCCGGTCAATGACTTTCATCCCCTTTTTCGGCCCTAGCACGCTCACCGCCGTGGCGTAGGCATCGGCCGCGGTGCAATCCTTGGCCACGACGGTCACGCTGCTGCGCTGCGTGAGGCCCAGGCCGGTGTGCGGATCGACGATGTGCGAGTAGCGCTTGCCGGCGATCTCCACGAACTGCCAGGCATCGCCGGAGGTGGAGATCGCGCAGTTCGTCAGCGTGACGTAACGGCTCGGCGGCGCCTTGGCGTCCAGCGGCCCGATGCCAATTCGCCAGCCGAGCTTGTCCGGCGGCGCGTCGCCTACGCCGATATCGCCGCTGCCGTCCACGAGTGCCCGCGTGATGCCGTGCTTTCGCAGCACGGCCAGCGCTTTGTCCACGGCGAAGCCGACGCCGATACCGCCGGCATCCAGCCGCATGCCCTTGCGCGTGAGCGTGGCCGTGCGTCGCTTGGCATCGAGGCGAATCGCTTCGTAGCCGACGGCGCTCTTGGCGGCGGCCAGTCGCTCCTCCGAAGGCAGCGTCTTGATGATCCGCGCCTGCCGCCACAGCCGCACCAGCGGGCCGACCGAGATATCGAAGGCCCCGCCGGTGTCGCGAGATACCTCCTGCGAGCGGGCCAGCACGCGCCACAGGTCGTCGCCCACGGCCACGGCTCGGCCGCTGCCGGCGGTATCGGAAAGCCGCGAGAGCTCGCTCTTCTCGTCATAGTCGCTGAGCACGCCGTTGAGCTGGGCGATTCGCTCGTAGGCGGCTTTGGCCGCATGGTTTGCGGTCTTCTGGTCGGGTGCGTACAATACCAATCTAAATGAAACGCCCATTTGCATTTGGGCGTACTCATGGCGCTCCAGCGTCGGCCGCTTGGCCTCGCCTTCGGCGGGCGGCGCGGCGAGGAGGGCCAGCGCCAGCCACGCGCTCGATGCGCCTGCCATCAGTCCTGCCTCCTTCGAGCTTACGGTCGAGCCGTCATGAATACTTCGGATGCACGCCAGTCTACCCTGCCCCGCCGCGCAAGCGAGGGGCCATCCTCACTAACCCGACGCGTAAGCGAGGGAGAGTCGGCACCCAACTCGACCGAAGGGATTACTCTCCCTCGCGTACGCGTCGGGTTAGTGTGCGGTGGGATAGTGTGCTTGGGCGCCCTGTGCGCGGTGGGCCTGTTCGCGCTGGCCGTGCTCCGGCCGGCGTCGGCCGCGGAGCCGGACGTTTCTGCGAAGCGACTCGTCCTGGAGGTTCCCAACGCCGCCGCCAAGGCCGAGAAGGAGATGAAGCCGTACACCGAGATCATCACCGGCACGCGAGCGACGTTCGACATGGTGCCGATCCCCGGCGGCAAGTTCCTGATGGGCAGCCCTGACGCGGAGAAGGGCCGGCAGGGAGGACGAAGGCCCGCAGCACGAGGTGACCATCGAGCCGTTCTGGATGGGCAAGCACGAGGTCACGCTGGGACGAATACGAGATCTGGTCGTTCAAGCTCGATATCAAGCGGCGCGAGGTGATGGGCGACAAGCCGACCGAGCTCGATAAGTTCGCCGACGCCGTCACCCGCCCCACGGCAGCCCTATACCGATATGACGTTCGGCATGGGCAAGGAGGGCTTTCCGGCCATCTGCATGACCCAGCTCGCGGCCAAGAAGTATTGCGAATGGCTGACGGCCAAGACCGGCCGCTATTACCGGCTGCCGACCGAGGCGGAGTGGGAATACGCCTGCCGGGCCGGCACGACGACGGCCTATTCGCTTCGGCGACGACTCCGGCGAAGCTCGGCGAGTATGCCTGGTACGATCGACAACAGCAGGACCAAGTATCAGAAGGTCGGCGAGAAGAAGCCCAATCCGTGGGGCCTGCACGACATGCACGGCAACGTCGCCGAATGGGTGCTGGATGCCTACGACACGGGGGGTTTTTACAAGTCGCTGGCGGGCAAGGCGTCGGCCAACCCGTTCAATCCGCCCAAGTCGGAATATCCGCGCGGGCGCGGGGCGGCTCGTGGGCCGACGAGCCGGAGCTGCTCCGCAGCGCCGCCCGCCGCGGCTCCAACGAAGAGTGGAAGGTCCAGGACCCGCAACTGCCGCAGAGCCAGTGGTATTTCACCGACGCCCTGTTCGTCGGCTTTCGCGTGATCCGGCCGCTGCGCGAGCCGACCGAAGACGAGAAGAAGCTGTACGGGCCGGACAAGCACGAGCAGATACAGAAGTAGTTTGTTGTCAGTTGTCAGTTGTCAGTTGTCCGTCGTCGTCGTCCGCCGGACGTTACTGATGCCCCCGCAACTGACCACTGACCACTGACCACTGACAACTGACAACTGGCGAACCCAAGAAGGGAATTTCCGATGAGCCACCAACCGACCCAAAGCCCGCCGCCCATGCCCTCCGAGACTTCGCGCCGCGATTTCATTCGTTCGTCCACGGCGGCCGTCGTGGGCGGCTCCCTGGCCACGGGGCTGATCGTTCCCCGCAGCGTCCACGCCCAGGGAGACAGCACGATCAAGATCGGCCTGATCGGCTCGGGCAGCCGCGGCAGCGGCGCGGCGGTGGACGCTCTGTCCGTCAAGGACCAGGTCAAGCTCGTGGCCCTGGGCGATGCCTTCCAGTTCCGCCTGGATAAGAGCATTTTGGAAATCAAAGCCAGCATGGCCAAGCGGAATGTCCCGTCGGACCGCTTCGACGTCGCCAAGGACAAGCAGTTCGTGGGCCTGGACGCCTATAAGAAGGTCTTGGAGGCCGGCGTAGACCTGGTGATTTTGGCCACGCCGCCGGGCTTCCGCCCGCAGCACTTCGCCGCCGCCATCGCCGCCGGCAAGCACGTCTTCATGGAGAAGCCCGTGGCGGTCGATGTGCCGGGTGTGAATAAAGTGCTCGCCGCCTCGGAGATGGCCAAGAAGAAAAAGCTGGGTGTCGGCGTGGGGCTACAGCGGCGCCACCACGGCGGCTATATCGAGACCATCAAACGGCTCAAGGACGGGGCGATCGGCGACATCCACACGTTGCGTTGCTATTGGAACAGCGGCGGCGTCTGGATGGATCGCAAGCGCTCCGACAAGCGGCCGGGCATCGTCACGGACATGCAGTACCAGGTCGATAACTGGTACTACTTCAATTGGCTGTCCGGCGACCACATCGTCGAGCAGCACATCCATAACATGGACGTCTGCAACTGGGTCAAGGGGGACTATCCGATTGCCGCTCAAGGTATGGGCGGCCGGCAGGTGCGCACCGAGCCGGATGCCGGCGAAATCTTCGACCATCACGCCGTCGAGTTCGAGTACAAGGACGGCTCGCGGATGTTCAGCTTCTGTCGCCACATCCCAGGCTGCTGGCCCCAGGAAGCGGAGTATTGCCAGGGGACCAAGGGACGCTGCGATATTGCTGGCGGGCTCATCCCGGCCGGCCCGGGCATCGAAGAGTGGCGCTATCGCGGCCCGCGCCCCGACCCCTACCAGATGGAGCACGCCGACCTGGTCGCCAGCATCCGCAAGGGCGAGCCGCTCAACGAGGCCGACTTCGGCGCCATGAGCTCGATGACCGCCATCCTCGGCCGCCTGTGCACCTACTCGGGCCAGCGCATCGAGATGGCACAGGCGCTGAAGTCGAAGCTGCGTCTAGGCCCCGAGGAAGGCTTCACCTGGGAAACCGCCCCGCCGACTCCCCGTGTGGCCGTGCCAGGCGTGACCGACGTGTTGTAGCACGCAGGCGAGCGCAGGCGAGCGTCGAGGCGTAAGCCCGACGTGCAAGAACAGCCGCAGCCTGGCGCTGGTATGATCGCGTGTTGGTCGGATCACACGTCTGGCCTACGCCTCGACGCTCGCCTACGCCTCCTCCGGCGGCTTGTAGAACTTCGTCAGGTCGATGCCGCCCTTTTGTTCCTCCTCCAGCAGCTTGACCCGCGATTCGAGTTTTTCGATGCGGCGGATCGCCATCGGCAGCGCGGTCGCCGTTTCGTCGGCCTTGACCAGCCGCGGCACGGCCGGATAGTTCAGGTGCCGCTGCAAGGCCGCGAAGAGCAGCAGCGGGTCGCGGCGGCGGTTGGCCAGGGCGATCTGCCCCTCTTTCTCGCCGAACAGCACCGGCGGCGGCTGGCGGTCGTCGCCAGTCTCCCGCCGCGATTGCACGGTCAGGTAGTACTGGCTCCGCACGTAGATCAGGTCGGCCAGGTCCAAGGTGCCGACCTGGGCACGGACCGTGATGATGAACGCCCGCCACTTCTCGTCGAAGACCGGATCGGCCGACATCGCCGTGAGCCCTTTGTAGTAGTGCAGGCGGTTGCGGCAGAGCGTCTCGAATTGGTAGAGGAACACCCCTTGCGGCGTGGGCGACTGCGACCGGTAGAGCGCCTCGCGCTCGAGAATCTGCATGGCCACGCCGAAATCGAAGCGCGAGCGGTCTTCTTCCGCCTGGGCGATGACGAACGTCTGGAACGGCGTGAAGTAGTGCGGCAAGCGGGCCATGGCCGGGGCCATCGCCCCGATCAGCCGCAGCTCGCTGGAGAGAAAGTCGATGGCCATCGGCAGCTTGGTCGAGGCCAGGATTTCTTGCTTCAGAGAGGCCAGCAGGTCCTGGGTGGGCAGCTCCTGCTGCATCCGCTCGGCCAGCGTATGGAAGAAGTAGGCCTGCTCGATGTATTCGGCGCGGTCGAGCATGGTGCTATGGTGAGTGGTGAGGAGGCACGTCGTCTTTCGCTCCGAAAGAACGTCCTTTCGCAGAGCGAAAGGCGACGATGGACCAGCTCGTATGATACCATGAATGATCAGAGGGCTTACGTCCCCCGCCCGCCTTCTGACGCCTCACCTTTGTCCCGCGAGAACGGCCGATGCCCGATCCCTCTCGGCCGACGCGTGCTCGCCACCTGGTGGTCTTGGTGACGATGCTCGTGGCGGTGCTGCTCTATCTGGATCGGTTCTGTCTGTCGTTTGCCGAGACGTTCATCGCCGAAGACCTTGGCCTGAGCCGCACGCAGAGCGGCTGGCTGCTCGAGCGCCTTCTTCTGGAGCTACGCCATCGTTCAGGTCCCCTCCGGTTGGCTGACGGACCGGCTCGGCGGGCGGCTGACGCTCACGCTCTACGTGCTGGCCTGGTCGCTGTTCACCGGCTGGACGGGGCTGGCCATCGGCTTTGCTTCGCTGTTCGTGCTGCGGCTGGGCGTGGGCGCGGGGCAGGCCGGGGCCTACCCCACGGCCGCCAGCCTGGTCAGCAAATGGGTGCCGTTCTCGCAGCGCGGCACCGCCAGCAGCATCATCGCCCTGGGCGGGCGGATCGGCGGGGCGCTGGCGCCTCTTGACCGCCTATCTGATCGCGGGACTCGTGCCGGTGAGCGTTTCGTCGGACATCTCGGCCCACGATCTGCTGAATCCGGCGGGGCTGTACGCGCAATTACATGCAGCGACTGGTGACGCGCTACCCGAGCGTGCCGCGGCCGGTGTCTCGGCCACCGCCGACGCGAAGGCCAAGAAAGAACAGACGGTTCAGCAAGTAGGTCGTCACGTCGTCGCGTCGTTCTCGCCGGAGGCCCGCGACCTGCTCCACCAGTTCGGCCAGGCGTACCAACGGGCCGTGCAGGCCAAGGCCCCCGCCTCGGACGACCAGAAAAAGCCGACGCTCACCAACGAAGAGGTCGCCGCACTGCTCACGCCGGGCATGAGCGACACTCTGGCAGCAGAGCTGAACCGCGCCATCCACACGGAAGGCTTTTTTTCAGCGCAGGATGCCGACGAGCTCGCGCTGCCCGCTGAAGGGAAGCGCTACCGCGAGGAGCTAAGGGCCGGCCGCACCTTGGAGACGCCGCAGCTCGCCAGGTTCAACCGGCTGGTCCTCGAGGCGGCCTATCCCGCACACATCCGCAAAGTCTACGGCGCCGGCTGGCGGCCCGTGATGCTGATCTTCGGCACGGTCGGGTTGCTCGTGGCGGCGCTGTATTGGTTCTGTCTTCGCAATCGGCCGCAGGACCATCCGCGGTGCAACGAGGCCGAGCGCGAGCTGATTGCCCAGGGCCGCCCAGCCGAAGTCACCCGGCCCGACGGGCAGGCGGGCCACGCCCCGCTGAGCAGCCTGGTCACCAACGGCAATCTCTGGCTGGCCAACGTCTCGATGTTCTTCACCAACGTCGGCTGGGTGTTCCTGGTCACCTGGATGCCGCGATACTTCGAGGAAGTGCATTACATTCCCGTTGAAATGCGCGGCTGGATCGGCTTCATCCCGCTGGCCGCCGGCGCGGTGGCGATGTTCTTCGGCGGCTGGCTGACGGACGCTCTGGTGCGGCGGATCGGGCTGCGCTGGGGCCGGGCGCTGCCGATGGGCCTCTCTCGCTTCGCCGCCATGGCCGCCTACTTGTATTGCCTGACGCACCCGCAGTCGTATTGGTCCGTCGTGGCCGCGCTGGCGGCGGTGGCTGTGTTTACGGACCTGGGCATCGGCGCGATCTGGGCCTACTGCCAGGACGTGGGCGGCCGCAACGTCGGCTCCGTGCTGGGCTGGACGAACATGTGGGGCAACTTCGGCGCCGCCGTCGGCCCGATCGTCGTCGGCTGGCTGACAAGCGAGTGGCTGGTCGGTCCCCAGTACCGATGGGACGCGGCCTTCATCGTGTGCGCCGTTTCGTTCGGCATCTCGGGCGTCACGGCGCTGGCAGTCGATGCCCGGCGTCCGGCGCTGGCGGAGAGCCACACAGCTCCTTCGAGCGGCGTCTGAGTCAGCCTGCCCGCGTTACTGGCCGAGATCCATCTGCCCCCAGGGAATCGGCATCGTGGGCGGCTCGGCGGTGCCGCTGGCGCACGTCCTTGGGCCGGTCCTTGAAGCACGTCACGAAGCGCCGAGCTGCTTGACCGCCTCCTCGTAGGCGCGCTCGCCCTTCTCGCGCGGTCGCCAGCTCCGCCTCGCCCAGCACGCCGGTCTCGCGAGTAGCTGCTCGTCCACGAGATGACCGTCGCCGGCCCGGCGGCGAACAGATCGACCCAGTTGAACGGGCTGTCCTCCTCGTTGAAGCTGATCGTGCCGTTCTTGATCTGGTCCTTGCGGACGTTGTCGCCGTCGAGGTACAGGTACAGCGACGTCTCCAGCTCGCAGGCGTGGGCGCAGCCGCCGGGGAACTTGCTCTGCCGCCAGCGCGGCAGGAACGTCCTTGTCGACCGTCAGCAGGTTCCACCAGGCGAGCCAGCATGCACTCGGCGTCGGTCTCCAGGTTCGTCCGCCGGGCGACCAGGTCGAGGTTCGGCATGTTCGAGCCGTGGCCGTTCAGCAGCATGATCTTCTTGAAGCCGTGGTAGGCCAGCGACTTGGTGATGTCGAGCACGTGGTGCATGAAGTGCTCGAAGTCGTTGTTGATCGTGCCGGGGAAGTCCATGACGTGGCCGGTGTAGCCGTAGGCGACGATCGGCAGCACGAGCATCTTGTCGGGGATCGCGCTGGCCCGCGCCGTTGGCGATGCCGCCGGGGCAGACGAGGTCGACGTCGAGCGGCAGGTGCGGCCCGTGCTGCTCGACCGCGCCGCAGGGCACGATGCAGACCTTGCCCAGCTCGACGGCGTCGTTGATCTCGGGCCAGGTCAGCTTTTCGTAGCGGTACTCGGTGGCGGCGCGGCTGGTCATGGCGATGCGGGGGGTGGATGATGGAGGTCGTTGGTCGAGCAAAACACGCAGCCCATAAGGTACCGACTGCCATTGCGCGTTGCATCACGTGCACCTTCTGGTGGCCATGCAGTTTGACAACCTGGCGATGGGCTAATGCTAATTCGACCTTCAGCCGTACCGGATGAACAGGACAATCGCCGTCGTCACAAGAACGATGCCGCCAGCTAGGAGGAGTCGCCAACGAACGGGACGGTGTCGTAGTCTGGAAGCGCCGGAAACCGCACCCTGTCGCCCCAAAAGATGTAGGCGATTGCCAGCAGGATCAGTCCAACCAACCCACCAAGGTCGTATCGGCCCATGCCCAGTTTGACGAACCGGGAGAGTTCTTTCAAAGTGAATCACTACCCACTCTGCGCAACAGCGAAATGCGGCTGATCTCGGCATAGGCAGAAGAAGATTGAACAGGAGGACACAGAGAGTGCGATAGAAGCGCCACGACGCCCTCTGTGTCCTCTGTGGCCTCCTGTTCAAAAAGAAACTGACGAAGACATGGCGGCGACCAAGCATCCCACGATAGGTCAACTGAAGACCGTGGCCGCGTTCCGAGCGCGGCTCGCGGAACTAGGCGTTTCGCTGCCTGTGGATGAGACCATCCTGACGACCGCGAACGGTTCGCCGCTCGCCGCGTCGTGCCAAGTGGCGGGCATCGCCGTCGGCAACCGCTGGTGCATTCAGCCGATGGAGGGCTGGGACGCCAATCGCGACGGCTCGCCGTCGCGAGCACACGCTGCGGCGCTGGCGGCACTTCGGCCTCAGCGGGGCCAAGCTGATCTGGGGCGGCGAAGCGGCGGCGGTGCGGCCTGACGGGCGAGCCAATCCAAACCAGACGCTGGCCACGCCGGAGAACCGCGACGGCCTGGCTGCTCTGCTGCATGAGCTGATGTCCGCTCACCGGGCAACGTTTCGGCTCGCACCGACGACTTGCTCGTCGGCTTGCAGCTCACGCACTCCGGCCGCTTCTGCCCGGCCGAACGACAAACGGCTCGAGCCGCGGATCGCCTACCACCATCCGCTCCTGGATGCGAAGTTCGGCATCGATCCGCACGATGACTCGATCGTCTGGACCGACGACGATCTCGAGCGGCTGATCGATCGATTACGTCGCGGCCGCCCGGCTGGCCGCCGAGGTCGGGCTTTCGCTTCGTCGATATCAAGGCCTGTCACGGCTATCTGCTGCACGAGTTCCTCAGTGCACGCGTGCGGCCGGGCCGCTTCGGCGGCGACTTCGACGGCCGCACGCGGCTGCTGCGGACGATCGTCGACCGCGTGCGGGACGAAGTGCCCGGGCTGGCTGTCGGCGTGCGGCTCAGCGTCTTCGACTTCGTGCCGTTCGCTAGTAGCAGGCACGCTCGCGAGCGTCTGGCACGGCACCGATGGCATGCTACGACGGCAACGTTGCTGCCCGTATCGACGATCTGCTTCCCTACCAGCACGGCTTCGGCCTGAATCCAGCAACCCGCTGGAGATCGACCTTGCCGAGCCGCTGCGGCTGCTGCGGCTGCTGCGCGGCCTGGGCGTGGCGGCGCTGAACATCTCCTGCGGCAGCCCGTACTACAATCCGCACATCCAGCGGCCGGCCATCTTCCCGCCCAGCGACGGCTACCAGCCGCCGGAAGATCCGCTGGTGGGCGTGTGCCGGCAGATCGAAGTCGCCCGGCAGTGCAAGGCCGCCGTGCCGGACGTGCCGCTGGTCGGCAGCGGCTATTCGTACTTGCAGGAATACCTGCCGCACGTGGCCCAGGCCGTCGTCCGCGAAGGGCTGGATCGATTTCGTCGGCCTGGGCCGGATGGTGCTTTCGTATCCCGAGCTGCCGGCCGACACGCTGGACGCGCGGCCAACTCGCCCGCAAACGCATCTGCCGCACGTTCAGCGACTGCACCACGGCGCCGCGCAACGGCCTGATCTCCGGCTGCTATCCGCTCGACCCCTATTACAAAGAGCTGCCCGAGGGAGAGACGTTGCGGTCGATCAAGCAGGCGCTCAAGGACGGGTAAGGCGCATCGTGGGGTTTATGGTTCGACTCGCTCGTCCTCGTCGTCGTCGTCGTCCTCGTCCTCTGCGTTCGACGGAGCTTTTCGAGGATGAGGACGACGACGAGGACGAGGACGACATAGCAGGCCTGCTGTCCCCCTTTTCGCTTGACACCGTCGCGATGCCCTCCTAGCGTGAAGCGAAGAATAGAAAGTCCACGTGAGGACGCTGAGAGGTCGCCATGCCCGGCTCACGAGTCCAGGTCGATCAGGTGGGGGACGTGGCGGTGGTGCGCTTCGGCGACTGCCGCACGCTGGACGAGTCCACGGCGCACGCCATCGGCCAGCAGTTGAACGACCTCGTGGATAAGGCCGGCCACCGCAAGGTGCTGCTCGATATGTCCGACGTGGCCTTCTTGACCAGCACCGCGCTGGGCAAGCTCGTGATCCTCCACAAGAAGCTGAAGGTGGCCGGCGGCGTGCTGAAGATCTGCTCGCTGCAAGGCCCCATCGAGAGTATCTTTCAGATCACCCACCTGAACCACTTGTTCGACATTCATCCGGACCAAGCAGCCGCGCTGCTGGCGTTCGCAAAACGGTAACGGCCTCCCCTTGGTTCGGCGCCTTGCCGGGCAGCCGAATCGCGTTACTCCTCCCTCCTTCGGCAACACTCCGCAACGCGGCATGAGCACCACGAAAGCTGGCGATATCAACCGGGCCACGCTGGAGAAGCTGGCCAGGTTCGATACGCCGACGATCTGCAACGTTATCGAGCTGTTCGACGCGGTCCCGCGCAACCGCGGCTACATGGACCACCGTATCCGCTCGAACTTCCCGGAGCTGCCGCCGATGGTGGGCTTCGCCAGCACCGCGGCGTTTCGCAGCGACGCCCCGCCGACCGGCGGCGACGCCTACGCCAGCATGGACAAGCAAGTCGCCGGCTTCGCCGCGCTGCCCGGCCCGGCCGTGGTCGTGTTCCAGGACCTCGATGATCCGCCGGTCGCCGCCACGTTCGGCGAGGTGATGTGCTCGACGTATCAAGCGTTCGGCTCGGTGGGACTCATCACGTCGGGCGCGGGCCGCGACCTGGAGCAAGTCCGCGCCCTGCGCTACCCGGTGTTCACCGGCTCGACGATCTGCTCGCACGCGTATTGCCACCTGATGCACCTGGGCTTGCCGGTGCGCGTGGGGGGGCTGACGGTGCGCCAGGGCGACCTGTTGCACGGCGACGAGAACGGAGTGACGACGATCCCGCTAGGCATCGCCGCCGACGTGGCCGACGTAGGCCAGGAGTTCGTCGATGCCGAGGGAGTCGTCCTGTCGTACGTGAAAGGCCCCGGCCCCAAGACGGCCGAAGGATTGGCCGGCGCCCGGCGCGAGTTCCAAGCCATCGTGGCCCAGCTCACCAAGCGCGTGCAGGGGAAGAACAAGGCCTAAGGTTCCGACGTTGAGGTGTTACCAAGCGAAGCTTGGACACAACAAGATTCGGGGCCACCAACAGCCGAGCGTGTTGTTGGAATGAGAAAATGGAGAGGGAACGCTAATAATCGCTAATAGACGCTAATGAGGGCAGCTATGGCCGCAGTCCAAGCACCATCTGCGTCGAGCGATGGGCGCCAAACGCCGCTGCGCAAGGAGGCGTATCAGAACGAGGGCTACCAATTCATGGCGGCGGCCTTCGAAGTGTACAACCAGCTTGGATTCGGCATGGCAGAAGAGGTTTATCAGGAGAGCCTCGAAATCGAGCTGGAGTTGCGCGGCGTCCCGTTCCTGGCGAAGCATGAGTTGCTGATGCATTACAAGGGGCGGCTGCTGGCGAAGCGGTACATCCCCGACCTTGTCGTCTTTGGTTGTCTGGTCATCGAGTTGAAGGCCGTTTCCGAATTGCTGTCGGAACACGAGGCACAACTTTACAACTACCTCCGGATCACGAGGCAACCGGTCGGCTATCTTCTGAACTTCGGCACGGCCGGCAAGCTTCAATGGAAACGGCTGATTCTCTCTGAGTTCATCCACGAACCGAAGGTCGAGACGATTCCAGTCGATTCCTTGATGCAACCGGCCAAGAAGACCACGGGGCCATTAGCGTCAATTAGCGATTATTAGCGTTCCTCTGCTTTGATTGCGTGTGTTTCCCCGCATCAACGCTTGCCTACCCAAAAGCCAATCATGCGACGCCATACGCTGACTGTCCTAGGTCTGTTCGCTTTCTGTTTCCTTTCGTCGTTTGCAACCGCGCAGGCCCCCAAGGCCGATGCCAAGCAGCCGCCTAAGCTCGAAACCGCCGCCGATCCGATCATGCAACAGGCTTCTCGGCTCGAAGGCGAGCTGGGCAAGCTCAAGGACACTTCGTCCGAGGCGGCGGAGATCATGCTCAAGCTGGTGGACCTCTACCACGAGCACGCGCGGGTGTTCGGGCTGATCCGCCTCGGCCAGCGGTTCGTCGGCAGCCACGCCAGTCACGCGCGGCATGCCGAGGTGATGCTCAAGCTGCTTGACGGCTTTGAGGCCGCCTCACGAAACAAAGAGACCGTGGCCCACTGCCGGCAGTTCCTGGTGCGCTATCCCACGCACCAGGCCTGCCAGCGAATCGAGGAGCTGCTGGCGCGCACGCTGGATATGATGACCGACCGCGCGGCGGCCGGCGACGCCAATGCCACGATCTGGCGGCGGCAGCCGACCACCGACCTGGGCCGCCGCTCACTGGCCCGGGCCATCACCCAGTACGGCGAGTCGAACTCTGGCCCGGCCTTCACCAAGGCCGCCGAGCTGGCCGAAGCGGCGCTGGAGAAATATGCGCCCGGCGATTTCTCAGCCGCGATCGGTGGGCAAGCCGTGTACTTCTGGGAACGGCTCGGACAATACGCCAAGGCCAATCAGGCCGGACTGAAGCTCTTGGCCAAGGGGTTGCCGAAGGACCCCGAAGCGCTGCGGAATCTCCACCTGGCGATGGGCGAGAACTATGCCCGCACCGGTCAGCGGATGAACTCGGCCGAGAGCTTCGGCAAGGCGCGGGCGATGAAGGACAGCGCCTACCTGGCGCACCGCGTCGCTACCGAGCTCTACAACGCCGGCGTCAAGGCGCCGCAGCTCGAGCCGGCAATTACGGAGTTCTTCCAGAAGTATCCTCAGCATCCCGACCGCTTCGGCCTCCGCAGCTATCTGGCGGTTGTCCACGTCCGCGACGGCCAGCGCGACGCCGGCCTGGCGATCATCCGCGAGCTGTTGCCGCACGATGCCCGCACCAACTCGCTGGCAAACTACTACGTGCAGCAGATTCCGCAGGAGCCGGCCCAATTCGCCCAGGCCGAGCAGGTGCTGCTGGCCGCCATCAACGCGAACCCCCGCGATGCGTCGTATCTCCGCTACGTGCTGGCGCTGGACCTCTATCGCGACCGGATGAAGGACCTGGCCAAGGCGAAGCAAACGGCCCGCGATCTCTTGGCGAAGTCGCCCTCCAATGACGGCTATTCGCAGGCCGCGATTCACTGGCTCCTCACCAGCGCAGCGAATGATGCGGAGTTTGCCGCCGACCTGGACCGCATCGTCGAGGTTCGCAAGCAAAACGCCTTTTGGGACGGCATGCGGGCTTACCTGCCCCAATGGATCGAGCAGAACAAGAACACCAAGGAAATCGCCGCCCGCGCGGCGCTGGCCCAGCAAAAGCTCACGGCCTCCGAGGCCGACGGCTCTATCGCCGACTGGATTGCCATCGAGTCGCCTGGCGCCCCGCCGTATGCCGGGGCCGTGCAGCGGCTGTTCGTTTTGTTTCCCAAGCTGACGGATGACCAGGCGCGGAGCTTCGTCAACCGCGTGGCTTATTACTACCTGCACTATGGCAGCAACGAGCAGCGGGCCCGCTGCGTGGTCTTGTATCAGCAGCTTGCGCAGCGGTTTCCCAAGGACTATATGGCGGCCTACTACTACCTCTTTTCGGCGGCCAACTACGGCACCGAAGAGCAGGCCAAGCAGTCGGTCGTCCACATGCTGACGCTGGAGCCACAGGCCAACGACCTCAACTACGAGATCTGGTACCGCATGGCCTACGGGGCCGCTCGGGCCAAGGACGGTGAGCTAGTGAAGCGGGCTTTCGCCTGGACGCGTCGCTGCCAGGACGCCTTCGGCAACGACATCCGCTACGCCGACTCGATCGGCGACTACCTCATGCAGTTCGGCTTCAAGCAAGAGGCGGTCGATTATTGGCGCCGCCAGATGCCGCTGGATTACAACAGCAGCTACTCGCGCACCTGCGCCGTCCGCATCCTAGGGACACTGGAAGGCCCTGCCCGGCTGGCGTTCATCCAGCAGATGATGGCCGTTCCCAAGGGAGACTATCACGGCGGCTACGCCATGTGGCTGGCCGAGCATTACCTGATGGCGGGCGACCTGCCGAACTTCCGCAAGATGCTCGTCGATAGCCAAGCGGCGCAGCGCGAGCGGCCGTTCCGCGGCTGGGGGCTCGAGGAGTATTCCGTCGGCCAATGGATCGCCAAGTATCGCGGCGACCCGAAGGCCACCGACGACGACAAGCGGCAGGTCTATACCATCATCCGCGACCTGGACATGGGCCGGCCTTCTGCGTCCGCGCAGGCGGCACTGCTGGAATTGCCGCTGCCGGCCAATGAAAAACGCACGGAGATGGAGCGCCTGCTGGCCTGGCAGCGGGCCACGACGATGCTCTGGTATGCGACGACCGACTGGGACTGGCTGATCGCCTATGCCCAGGCGGCGATGTCGCGAAAGGATTACTCGGCGGTCGCCGCCCTGGTCAGCGGCATGCTGGCGAACATGCGCGACGCATCGACGCCGGACCGCACGAAGGTCGGCCGCGACATGGTGGCGCAGAGCTATGCCCGCATGGGGGCGTCGGCCTGGCGATCGACGAGACCAGCCCCATCGCGCCGCTGCTGCAGGCGGCCCTGTACCTGCGGCTGGGCGACGAGCGGCTGGCCTTCGACACCTACCTGGCGAACAAGAAGCTGTTCGACGAGCACCGCGACGAGCTGCCGGTCGACCTGATCCTGTTCGTCTGCGAGAGCCACATCGCGGCCGGCGGCGACGAGAACCACGACCGCGTCGAAGACATCCTCCGCGGCTGGCTGGTCAAGTTCAGCGAGGCCGAGGACCTGGACGACGCCACCAAGGCCAGCGTGCAGCTGCTGCTGGCCAAGAACTACTTCAAGGCCCAGCGGTTCGACGTGGCCCGCAGCGAGTACACCACGGTCATCAACCGCTATCCCGACACGCCGCAGGCCATCGAGGCCGAGTTCGGCATCGGCGAGACGCTTCATGGCGCAGAAGGTCTACGACCAGGCCGAGCTGGTCTTCGAGAAGCTGTCGCAGCAGCCGCGACCGCGACGTGGTCATCCGGGCCGAGTTCCTCCGCGGCGTGCTGGCCTACCGCCGCGGCGACCGCGACGAGGCCCGCGACATCTTCCGCGGCGTGCTCGACAGGGTGCCGAACATCGAGCTGGCCAACCAGGCGCTGTTCAACCTGTCCGAAGTCTACGGCGCCGAGCAGCGCTACATCGATCAGCTCGAGCTGCTGCGCACGGTCGGCCGCCTGGGCCGCGCCAGCAAGCGCTGGCACACGCCGGGCGTGGCCCTGTCGATCGTCGTGCAGGACAGCGACCTGGGCATCAGCCGCGGCCAGCGCCGCATTCCGGTGCGCGTCACGACCGAGCCGGGCGGCGACGAAGAGATGATCTATCTCTACAGCGGCGGCGCCGGCAAGGGCCTGTTCCGCGCCGACCTGGAGACGCGGCTCGGGCACGGTCGCCAAGGGCGACAAGGTCCTGCAGCTCACCGGCAAGGACATGATCCAGTGCGACTACCCCGACGAGTTCAAGGCCGAGTTCAAGAACGTGCCCGCTGTCGGACGCCGAGATCCGCATCGCCGCCGACGGCAAGTTCGAAGTCGCCAGCAGCAAGATCATCGACAAGGAGAAGGAGACCTTCAGCGAGCGGCTGGAGCGCGAGGCCCGCGAGGAGCACGACGCCGACCAGCGCGGCTGTCGCAGAGCCGGCCGACCGAACCAGATCAAGCCGGGCAACCTCGATCTACCTGCGGGTGCAGGACGCCGACCGCGACCTGACGCGACGAGGCCGACAAGGTCATCGTCAAGCTGACGGCCGCCAGCGGCGACCAGGTGCAGGTCGACGCTCACGGAGACCGGGCCGCACACCGGCATCTTCGAAGGCACGGCCGAGACCGGCGAGCTGCCGGCCGGCGCGCTGGCCAGCGACACGGCCATCGACCACAGCCCGCTGATGGCGATCGACCAGGATCCCGACGACCTACTGGCTGAGCGAGCCGGACGGCGCGACGCCCAAGTGGCTGTCCGTCGACATGAAGGACCTGCAGGCGGTCGACCACGTGACCGATCTCCACGCCCGACGCCGAAGCAGCAGGCGCCGGTCCGCGGCGATGCTGGAAGGGAGCCACGACGGCCGCTTCTGGTTCCGCCTGGCCAGCATCCCGCCGCAGCCGCCGCGTGGAGCCGGTGGCCGGCGAGTTCGGCCGCATGACGCGTGCGCGTCTACGCGCGGCAACTACACCGGCTTCACGACCTGGCAGCAGGTCGTCGACCTGAGCGAAGAACGGCAAGCCGATCGAGCAGGACGGCCGAGACAGCTCGCACTGGAGCGTGCCCGAAGACGGACGAAGACGGCCAAGGAGCCGCACGCCGTCATCTGGCACGGCAAGTTCGTGCAGCCGCAAGCAGCGGCGTGCGGTTCGCGTCGCCGTGCAGGCACCGCACGGCCGTGGTGGTCGACGGCCAGCTGGAGCTGCCGCTGGGCGCGGCGAACGCGCACTGTCGACGTCTGGCTCGACCGCGGCACGCACGACCTGACGATCTTCGCCGCCACGGCCGACGCCAGTGACGGGCCGATCGGCGCACGCGGGCCACGCGAGGACCACAACGCGGCAGCAGGTGGTCTTGGCGCCGTTCCGCGCCGCCGACTTCGATCTGACGCAGCCCGGCGCCAAGCCGGCCCTGGCCCGCAAGTCCGACGATGGTGATGGCCGACAACGGCGTGTGGGACTTCCGCTTCGACCCGCTACGAGCTGCGGCACGTGCGGCTCGTCGATCGCAGAGTACCTGGGCGAGGCGCGTGGCCATCAGCCAGGTCGAAGATCGCGCGGCGAGGACGAGACGAGCCGCACATTCCCACCAAGGCCGACGTGCTGGCGCTGGCCGGCAACGACGTGCTGGAGATCGCCGCCGGCGACATGATCACCGCCACCTACACCGACGAGTTCACCCAGACCGCCGCCGGGCCGCAGCCAGCTGCTCACGGCCGACGCTGACGGCCACGTACTACAACGCCTGGCGTCACGCCGATCGCCTACGACTTCGTGCGCCAGCCGAACGGCGCGGTGCCAGAAATCCGCAAGCAGCTGATCCGCATCGATCCGGGCGAGCGGTTCATCGTCGAGATCATCGACTACGACCACGACACGACCGGCGAGCCGGACACAGCTGAAGTTCCAGGTGGCCGTCAACGACGGCGAGCCGGTCGAGCTGGTGGCCACGGAGACCGAGCCCCGGCACGGGCATCTTCACCAAGGAAGTCGATACGGCCGAGCGCCGACGGCCGAAGGGCAAGCTGGCCGTCAAGCCGGGCGACCGGATCTACTGCACGCTACCTCGACGCGCAGAACACGTTCCCCGGCCACGCGGTGCCGCGCGAGACGGTGGTCTACGTCAACGAGCCGAGCGAAGGGCGGCGTGCGGATCGTCGAGACGCGCATCGTCCGCGCGCCGAAGAACCGCAGCGCCCGGCACGCAGCCCGCCGCGGATCATCTACCTGCCGGCCGAGAGCGGCCGAAGACGTGGCCGAGCGTGGCCTTCGAGGCGCCGCTGACGGTCGAGGTCATCGACCGCGACGCCGCCAAGGACAGCCGGCAGCAAGGTCGATCGTGCAGCTGGCCACGACCGACGGGGCGAAGGTCGACGTCGAGTGCGTCGTCTCGCCGCACTTCGCCGGGCATCACCGGCGCTGCCCGCAAGCGGGCCGAGACCTGGGCCCTGGAAGAAGGCCGCTTCATCGGCCAGGTGATCCTGCAGCTCGGCGGCAAGACCAGCCCGCGACGTCGTGCCGCTCGTCGGCCGACATGCCGCGCAACCTGATCGGCGGGCCGAGCTGCCCGACGAAGAGAAGCGCGCGCAAGGGCGGCGAGACGCCTGGTCACGCGCGTGCTCAACCTGACCGGCAAGGACGTGATCACGGCGACCTACAAGGACGAGCTGCCGCCCGGCGCGGCCGCGGCCGAGGACCTGACGGCCCAGGGCCGGCTGATCGCCAACGGCACGCTGGCCTGCACCGACCGCGACTACGAGAAGCGCAGTGCACGCAGCTGCACGTCGGCGAGAAGATGTTCCTGAGGGTCACCGACGCCGATCTCGACACGTCCGACGAGCGCGACGTGGCCGTGGTCGAGATCACCACGCGAGCGCGGCGAGAAGGAGAGCGGTCGAGCTGGAGGAAACGCTGGCCCACAGCGGCGTCTTCACCGGCTCGGTGCCGCTCAAGCCGCAGCGAGAAGCCCGACGCCCGGCAACCTCGACGCCGGACGAGCCGGCCGTCGAGACCTACTTCGGCGACACGGTGCGCGCTGCGAGTACCTCGACAAGGCGGCCAGCACCGAGACGGGCGAGCTGGAGCTGAAGCGTGGAAGTGCCGGTCGTCATCGGCACCGACGGCCTGGTGGCGGCGTTCAGCAAGACGTTCGGCGACGAGAAGCTGGCGGTCGAGACGCAGTTCCACATCGCCGAGAGCTACTTCGAGCTGTTCAAGAGCCACAAGAAGCTGGGCCGCGAGCGACGAGCAGCAAGACCGACCTGGAGGCCGGCCGCCGCGTGCTGCGCGAGGTGATGGAGGACTATCCCGATCCCAAGTACGTCCCGCGGATCGCGTACCTGCTCGGGCCAGTTCGCCCAGGAGCTGGAGCAGTGGGACGAGGCGATCGACGCCTACCAGATGATCGTGCGGCAGTATCCCGACCACACGCTGGCGGCCGACGCCCAGTACAAGCTGGCCCAGTGCTACGAGGAGGCCGGCGACTTCGACCAGGCGCTGGAGGCCTACGTCACGCTGGCGGCCACGTATCCCAAGAGCCCGCTGATCGCCAACGTGATGATCCGCATCAGCGACCACTTCTACAAGGACGGAGAACTACGAGGTCGCGGCCCAGGTGGGCGAGAAGTTCCTGGAGCGGTTCGAGGGGCACGAGTGGGCCCCGCGAGATGGCCTTCCGCATCGGCCAGTGCTACTACAAGGACAAGAAGTACGCCGAGGCCGGCAAGGCCTTCGACGACTTCGCCAAGGTCTTCCCCGACGACGCCCTGGCGGCCGACGCCGTCTTCTGGTCCGGCGAGAGCTTCCGCATGGCAAGCAACAACCGCGAGGCGTTCCAGCGCTACAACAGATGTGCCGCTGGAAGTTCCCCGCGAGCGAAGCCGCGAAGTACGCCCGCGGCCGCCTGGCCCTGCCCGAGATGCTCGCCCAGTTCGAAGCCGAAGCGCAGGCGTCGATAACGACAACAATTAGGCGGTTGGAGAGCCGCTCCGGGGCTGGTAAGCTCGAAAGGAAGGAAGACGAACGTCCAACGTCCAACATCCAACATCCAACCGAAGAGGGGAACGCTAATAAACGCTGATAAGCGCTAATGATCCCGACTTGTTGATGCAGCGGCTCAGGCAACGGCCAAATTAGCGTCTATTAGCGATTATTAGCGTTCCAAACTTTTCTGGCTTCAACATCAACGCCTTCAACGCAATTCGACGGCATGTGGCATCTTTTCGCGCAAGTTGGTGACAAGACTGGTGAGGCCGCTAAGACGGTCGTCGAAGCGGCCAAGACGGCCGCCGCCCCCGTGGCCGAAAAGACCGCCGAGCTGGCGCAGGCCGCGGGCGACGCGGTCGCTGACGGCGGGGCGTCGGCCTCCAGCCTGCTGACCGAGTTGCTTCAACTCGGGCGCCATGGGCTACATGATCGACGGCGGCATCTTCATGTGGCCGATCCTGATCCTGGGCGTCGGCCGTGCTGGGCGTGATCATCGAGCGCTTCCGCAGCCTGAAGATGCTGGGCACCGACAGCCTCGCGCTGCGCGAAGACGTGCTCCAGCTGCTGCAGGCCGACCGCGTCGAAGAGGCCCTCCAGCCTGTGCGACGCGAGCAAGGCCCCGTGCCGGCCATCCTGGCGGACGGGCCTGCGGAAGTTCTTCGTGCTGCGGCGGCTGAACTACGACGCCGGCCGCATCGAGGAGCAGGTCGTCAAGGCGATGGACGACTACGGCGTGCACATCGTCGCGGCGCTGGAGAAGCACCTGCCGATCCTGGCCACCGTGTCCAGCGCGGCCCCCATGCTCGGCTTCCTGGGCACGGTGCAAGGCATGGTGATCTCGTTCGACGACATCGTGGCCGGCTCGGGCGAGAAGAACATCGTCGAGCTGGCCGCCGACGGCATCATGGTGGCCCTGCTTGACCACGGTGCTCGGCCTGATCGTCGGCATCCCGGCCTACGTTGCCTACAACTACTTCACCAGCGTCATCAACCGCTTCGTGCTGGACGTCGAAGAAGCCGGCCACCGAGCTGATCGAAGCCGTGACGTTCCAACTGGCACTCGAAGGCGGCACGGTGAAGCAGCCGTCCGGTTCCACGTCCTACGATCGGCCCGACGTCTGATCGGGTCAACTTGTGCGAGACAAAAGACAAGGGACAAAGGACCAGGGACCAACGTATGCCGATCCGCCGTCGCACCAAGCTGTTGGTCGAGCCGCCCGCGGTGGCGACGGGGGACATTGCGTTCAATCTGATCGTGTTCTTTCTGGTCTGCGCCTCGACGCAGCCGACGCGCGGCCGGCCGCAGGAAATTCCGCGCAGCGAAGAGAAGCAGAAGAAACAAGAGCAGAGCCAGTCGATCGAGGTCATGCTCACTCGCACGACCGCCGCCATCAACGGCCAAGTCGTGCTCTCGGAGCAGTTTCGCCCGCGGCTGCGCGAGTTGCTGCAACGCCAAACCCCGCCCGGAAGACAAGATCGTCGTCGTCAAGAGCAAGCCCGAGGTGCCGTATCACCACTGGATCCTGATCACCGGCTGGATCGAAAAAGAAGGGGGCACCATCACGCTCCAGGTCGAGGAAGAACGCACCGTCGTTACTCCGTAACGGTGAGTAAGTGAGTAGGTGAGTAAGTGAGCATGTCGCTCACAGTACCACTCACGTACTCACCTACTCACCCACTCACCTACTCACCTACTCACCGTGAAAGCACGTCGTCGGCAATATCCCTGCGAAGTGCCCGCCGTGGCGATGGGGGACATTGCCTTCAATCTCCTGATCTTCTTCGTGATCCTGGCCAAGGCGCAGGACGACAGCCACCTGCGCTGGCAGCCGGCCACGACCGACAAACTCGAAGAGGCCGGCCATCCGCGGGCGAGCGTGGCGGTGGACGTCGATAACAAGCTGTACCTCAACGGCCAGCCGATCGGCGTGGCCCAGTTGGAGGGCCGTTTGAGCGATATCCTGGGGAACGCCCCGGCCAATGACCGCAAGGTGCAGCTCAAGATCGACCGCGAAGCGCTGGCCAGCCGCTTTGAGCCGATCATCGAGGCCGTGAGCCGCGCGGGGGCCACGATTGTGCACATCCTCGAGGAAGAGAAGCCGGCAGGTGAGTAAGTGAGTAGGTGAGTAGGTGAGTAGGTGAGTAAGTGAGTAGGTGAGTAGGTGAGTAAGTGAGTACGTGAGTCGGTGTTGTAAGCGACTTACTCACCTACTCCCTTACTCACGCAACTGAACCAGGAAGATCAACGATGACGCATCCCCACGACGACCCCAGCCAGGCCCCGCTCCATGGGATGCGGGCCAATGGCGCGGCCAGCGCTGCCGAGCTGCGCGAGTTCCTCTCACGGATGCGCGGCAAGCCGCCGCAAGAAGTGCTGGGCCTGATCGCCCAGAGCGGCCTGGCGCGGGCGATGTTCCTGGCTACGCTGATTACCGTGGCCCTGCTGGCGGTGACGACGGTCGTCCCCTTCGTCTGGAACAAAGCGACCGGCGGCACTGCGCAACAGGCGGCGTCCAAGGCCGCGCCGGAAAAGCGCGGCGGCAGTCAGGGCAGCGGCGAGCAAGCCACTGGCGCCAAGACCGATGCCGCGTCCGCCGCTGCGGAGTCAGGCAAGACGGCCAATCCCAAGGAAGCCGCCCTTAGCAAGCTCGGGGTCGGCGACACCAAGACGACGCCCCGCAACGTCAATCCGCTGGAAGGTCGGGCCGACGATATTCTCAAGGATTTTGACAAGAAGTGATCCTCGCCGATGCTCATCTTCGATTGCCACCTCGACCTGTCGATGAACGCGGTCGAGTGGAACCGTGATCTCACTCGCTCCGTCGCCGACATCCGCCAGCGCGAGGCGGGCAAGAACGACAAGATCGACCGCGGCCGCGGCACGGTCACGCTGCCGGAGATGCGCCGCGGCAAGATCGGCCTCTGCGTGGCCACGCTGATTGCCCGCTACGTGGCCCCGGACAACAAATTGCCCGGCTGGCACAGCCCGGAGATTGCCTGGTCGATGACGCAGGCGCAGCTCGCCTGGTATCGGGCCATGGAAGAGGCCGGCGAGATGGTGCAACTGGGCGATGCCGATGGCCTGCGGCGGCACGTCGAGTTGTGGAAAGCTTACGGTGAGCGGCCGCCAGTTAAGGCCCCGATCGGCTACATCCTCAGCCTGGAAGGGGCCGACTCGATCCTCACGCCGGCCCACTTGGGCCGGGCCTACGAACAGGGGCTGCGCGCGGTGGGGCCGGCCCATTACGGCGCCGGCCGCTATGCCCAAGGGACCCACTACACCGGCGGGCTGACGCCGATGGGCCGCGAGCTCTTGAAGGAAATGCAGCGGCTGGGCATCATCCTGGATGCCACGCACCTCTGTGACGACAGCTTCGCCGAAGCGATGGACCTCTTCGACGGGCCGGTCTGGGCCAGCCACTCCAACTGCCGGGCGCTCGTGCCGGATGACCGGCAGTTCACCGACGAGCAACTGAAGCTGCTCATCGCGCGCGGGGCGGTGATCGGGGCGCCGCTCGATGCCTGGATGATGGTCCCCGGCTGGATCCGCGGCCAGACGACGCCCCGAGAAGCCGGCTGCAAGCTCTCGCACATGATCGACCACATGGACCACATCTGCCAGTTGGCCGGCAGCGCCAACCACGTGGCCATCGGCACCGACCTCGACGGCGGCTACGGCACCGAGCAGACGCCGCTGGACCTGGACACCATCGCCGACCTCCAGAAGCTGACCGGCATGCTGAAGGAGCGCGGCTACACGGCCCCCGACGTGGAGAAGATCATGCACGGCAACTGGGTGCGGTTCCTCCTCAAGGCCTGGGCAAAGTAACGCGAGTTCTGTCATGAAACACCCAGAATCGCCTACCTTCAGCCGCCGCGACTTCTTCTCGTTCGCTTCCGCCGGCATTGGCAGCGTGGCCTTGACCGGGCTCTTGATGCGCGACGGCCTGGTGTCGGCCGCGCCGCTGACGGGCGAGGCGGACGATCGCTGCCCGCACTTCGCGGCCAAGGTCGCCGGGTCATTCACGTTGTCGCCTCGGGCGGCGTGAGCCAGGTCGATTCGTTCGACTACAAGCCGGAGCTGGCGAAGCTGCACGGCAAGCCGCTCGGCGGCGACGAGAAGCCCGACGTCTTCTTCGGCCAGGTCGGCCTGCTGCGCAAGAGCGACTGGGAGTTCCGGCAGCGCGGCCAGAGCGGCCTGTGGGTCTCGGACCTGTTCCCGCACCTGGCCGGCGTGGCCGACGAGCTGACGGTCATCCGCTCGATGGTCGCCGAGACGTCGAACCACACGCCGGCCACGTTCCAGGAGAACACCGGCTTCCGGCTCAACGGCTTTCCCGGTCGCTCGGCGTCGTGGCTGTCCTACGGCCTGGGCAGCGAGACCGACGACCTGCCGGCGTTCGTCGTGCTGCCCGACGCGCGCGGCGTGCCGGCCGGCGGCGCGATCAACTGGACGAACGGCTTCCTGCCGGCGCGGCATCAGGGCGTCGTGATCCGCAGCCAGGGCGACGCCGATCGACGACCTGTTCCCCGCCCGGCCGATCGCCGCCGAGCGCCGAGCGCGCCAGCCGCGAGCTGCTCGCCGCAGCTGAACCGCCGGCACCTGGACGAGCGCGGCGGCGAGCGACGCGCTCGCGGCCCGCATCCGCAGCTACGAGCTGGCCGCGAAGATGCAGCTCGCCGTGCCCGAGGTCGCCGACCTGGCCCGCGAGACGGCGGCGACGCACGACGCTGTACGGCCTCGACGGCACGGAGACCGGCCGACTTCGGCCGCGGCTGCCTGCTGGCCCGGCGGCTGCTCGAGCGGGGCGTGCGGTTCGTGCAGCTCTTCTCCGGCGGCGCGTTCGGCTCGCCGCGGATCAACTGGGACGGCCACGAGGACGTGCAGCAGAACCACGGCCAGGAGGCCAGGCGCGATCGACCAGCCGCGTCGCCGGCCTGCTCGCGCGACCTGCGGCAGCGCGGCATGCTCGACGACACGCTGGTGCTGTTCACCACCGAGTTCGGCCGCACGCCGTTCACGCAGTCGGCGGCCGACGTCGTCGGCGCCGGGCCGCGACCACAACCAGTACGGCTTCTCGCGTCTGGCTGGCCGGCGCCGGCCTGAAGCACGGCATCGCCTACGGCGCGACCGACGAGGTCGGCTGGAAGGCGGTCGAGAACCGCGTCGCACTGGCACGACTTCCACGCCACCGTGCTGCACCTGCTCGGCATCGACCACGAGCGGCTGACGTTCTACCACAACGGCATCCAGCGCCGGCTGACGAACGTGCACGGCGAGGTGGTGCACGGGATTCTGGCGTAGCGGCCTTCGTTCTACTAACGTCCTTTTTCTTCGAACGACGCAAAGAATTTGCGGCTGCGCCGCGCTGGGCTATCAGGCCCTTTTCCCACGCCGCCATCTCCGTGACCACGAGCAGCGCCATCGCTCCGCCGCGGGCATCGATGCCCAGGATGGCGGGCCGGTGGCGATAGTCCGCCAGGCTCCGCTGCTTTCCCGTGCCGGTGCAGACATCGACCAGCTCGCCGCTGGCGGCGATCCGGGCTTGGATCGCCGGCCAGGCCTTGCGGATGATCGGCTCATATTCGTCGCGGGGCAACCAGCCATTCCGCACGCCGCGAAGCATGGCGAACGTGATCATCGCCGTGCAGGTCAGCTCGCGATAGCTCGTGCGGTTGTCGATCACTTGCCGCCAGCAGCCGGCGTCGTCCTGGTGCCTGGCGAGCACACGCAGGTGCTCGCGAAGCGCCTTGAGGAAGCTCTTCCCGGCCGGGATGCGTCTTGGGAAAGTCGTGGGTGGCCAGCGCGCAGCCCCAGCGCGGGGAAGCCGTTGCCGCGGCCCCACGCCGTTTCGTCCAGCGGCGAATGGCGATACAGCCCGTCGCGCCTCAGCACGAGCTTCTGCATGAAGCGAAAATGCCGCAGGCATTGGTCGAAGTATTTCGTCTCGCCCGTCAGCCGGCCGACCTGGGCCAGGATCGGACCGCCCATGAACACCGCGTCGCTCATCTCCTCGTGATAGGGCATCGCCTCGCGCGGGCTGCCCGACTCATCGAAGCCCAGCCTGGCTGCCGCGGCGGCCAGCTCGATGTATCGCCGGTCCTTCGTGCGGTCGGCCAGCTCGCCGAACACCAAATGGCCGGAGAGATGATTGCCCGCCGGCCTGGCCGGCAGAGTCTGCCTGGCGCCCGTGAGGTAGGGCGCGACGATGCGCTCGACATCTCTCTCGATCTCCGTGCGGCGTCGTGCGTCGCCCGCGAGCTCGGCCAATCGCAAGCGGCCGATCAGCGCCATCGCGGGGATGTAGGCGACTTCGTTCAGCTCGTGCCCGTATCGCTTGCTGAGTTGTTCGGCGAGCGCCAGCGGCGAGCGAGCCAGTCTGGCCTGGATTTCCTTGCGCCGGCGACGGGCCGCGGATGCCGGCCTTATCCAGCCGCTGGAGCAGCGGCAACAGGAACGCGCCAGGCGTATCGCTGGTGATCAACTGGAGGGCCGGAATCGTGCCGGTGCCGCTTGGGGGGACGCGCACGAGCTGCGCCACCAGCTCATCGGATTCCGCGAGCGCTCTGCACCTTCCACGGTTTGGCCACGTCGTCGAGCCGCTTGACGTCCGCGGCCACAGGACAGCGGAGGATGGTCTCCTTCGGGTCGTCTGCTTTGGCCGCGTCGTGGTGCCGCACGTCGATCACCACGTCGGGGGCGTGCATACCGATCCAGCGCCACAGATAATGGGCCGGCGCCGTGGCCTCGTCGGTGTAAGCCTGCCCCTTGGGCGGGAAGCCCCGCAAAGGCGTGCGGGTGGTGCGCACCCCTTTAGCCTTCACGACGCTCGCGAGATTCATTTCCGCGGCGACGAGCGTGAACCGATCGCGCAGTCTTGCCTCATCGGCCTTCAGGTCTTGGCGATGGAACTCGGCCCACGCTGCCACGTAGGCAGCGTACGACTCGGGCGAGCCGTCGAGCCGGCCGAGCATGAGGACGCGCGTGCGGCGCGTGTCGTAGGACAAGCCCTCCTGGTCGGTGGCATAGGTCACGTCGCCGACCACGCCGATGGTCGGCTGGGGCGCCTTCGTGACCGTCGGGGGATCGGCATAGGTCCCAGGCAGCCGGCCCAGTAGAGCCACGACCGAAAAGGCCAGGCACAATGGCCGCTGGAGGGGGCGAGTCATGAGGCACCCTGGGCGCTTGGTGGATCGTACGACGAAGGGGCGCGAACATTCAAGGCGCCACGTGGCGAAGCCGCAACGTGTTCGTGATTGGATCCGCCGTGAAGGACCTGTGGACCTTTGGCGTAGCGTTCGTCGTCATTCGCTCCCGAAAGAACGTCCTTTCGCGGAGCGAAAGGCGACGCTCTTGGAGCCTGTGGCCGTGATTACTTTGAGCCAGCCGCCGAACCAAGTACAATCGAAGTGTTGAAAACTCGGTGGATTCCGGCCGGCTTGCACCTTGCGTCTTCGCTCCTCACGTCTCGCGAAGCCGGCCGGAAGATCAACGTGGCGCCGCTGCGTCCGGCGGCCCGCGTGTCACCCTGATCGCAGTGGCGATCCTCTCGCGGCTGGATCATTGAAAAATGCAAAGTGCAAAATGCAAAATGCAAAATGGGCAGCCTGCGTGATCCTCTGCTGTGTCGCTGCTCCGTGGCGGGACGCAGCCGGGCAGGAGTCGGCCTCGCCTCGGGCCATCGAGCAATACACGCTGCACAGCGTGAAGGCCACCGGCGACGTGGTGGACGAGAACCTCCGTTTGACGGTCGAGCTGCACGCCGAGGCGGCCAGTGACGACCTGGTGCGCATCCCGCTCCGTTTCGATGAGGCGATCCTAACCCGGCAATCTCTGGCGGCGGGAGGCCAGCCGGATGTCAAGGACGAAGGGGCCCGGGGGGGCTATGCCTGGTACATCCGCGGCAAGTCGCGTCCCTGGCACCTGAAGCTCGAGATGCTGGTGCCGCTACGGGTGGCCGCCGGCGAGACGGTGTTTCGCCTGGTCTTTCCGCAAGCCCAGCAGGCCCTATCGGAGCTGACGCTTCAGGTAAGTGGCGACGTGGCGATCGGCGAGCTGCTGGGCGCGCAGCAGCGCGAGGAGCCGCATCGCCGCGACGGCAAGACGGAATACACCTTCCGCCGCCTGGCCGGTCCGGTCACGATCTCGTGGTATCCGCGCAGCCAGGTGATGCGCCAGTCGGGCAAGGTCCGGGCGAGGACATTCGTCCGCGCGCAATTCGACGCGATGGCCCAGGAGTTTCGCAGCGACGCGCAGATCACCGTGTTCAGTGCCGGCGGGACCTTCAGCGAGTTCCAAGTTCGCCTGCCGCCGGGGGCGACGCTGACGGACGACGATCCGCGGCGGCTCACCGTCGAGCCCGCCGCCGACGGCCGGGGGGACCTGGTGAAGGTCAAGCATGAAGCGGCGTCACGCTATTCGCTGGAGCTGTCGCTGACCCACCCCTACGACCCCGCCGCCAGGCCGATGGAGCTCGCCCGATACGAAGTCATCGGGGCCGTGCGGCAATGGGGCTACCTGTCTTTGGAGGTGGAACAAAACTATCAGCCCCGATTCGGCACGCTCGATCCCCAGCATGGCAACCGGATCGCCGCGGCCGACTTGCCGCGCGAATTCCTGGAGGACATGAAGCTCGTGCCGGGCGACGCCGACGCCGCCTTCGAGCTTTACTCGTCGCAGGCCTCGTTGACGGTTGCGTGTGCCCGCTCCGAGCCCAAGCCGCGCGTCGAGTCTGACCAGGTGGTCTTTGTCGAAGGAGACCGCCTGCGCCTGGAAGCGGTCCTCCGCTATGCCGCCGATCGGCCGGTCAGCCGTGTGCAATTCGATCTGCCGGAAGACTGGCAAGACGTGCAGGTGACGAGCGTGCGGGCCCCGCAAATCGTCCAGCCGCTCACGCCCGATTCCTTCACGCCGCGGCCCGGCACGCGCCGGCGGGACGTGACGGTGCACCTCAAGGATGCAGGCAGCTCGTTTGCCTTGCGCGTGACCGCCCTGAGAAAGCACGCGACCGAGCCAGGCAGCGTGACATTCGGCACGATCCAGTTTCCTTCGCGGCAGGCGATCAGTGAACGGCTCTGGGTGCAGCCGGCGGATGAAGTCAGCCTGACGCCGCTGATCGACGCCAGCGGCCCGGAGAAAGCGAAAGAAAAGCCCAAGAGCGCCACGAAGAAAACGGAGCCAACGCTCATCGGGCTGTCGCTGCTGGAGCCGTCGCCTGCCCTTCCGGACGACATCGACCGGCAAGGATACAAGCAGCCGGCATTCTGTTATCGCGTGGAGTCTGGCGGGGCAACGTTCGCAGGGCGACTTGGATAGCCATCCGCAGCGGCTGACGATCAGCAGCGAAGCGGATCTCTCGGTGGAGGCCCGCACGATTCGCGCCCAGCAGCGGCTCAAGGGCGATTTGGAGAACCGGCCGCTGAGCCAGTTCACGCTGCAAGTGCCGGAGGGTATCGTGGGCCCTCTGCAAGTCGAGCTCACGATAGACGGCCGGGCAGTACGTGGTCTGACACTCTCGGACGACCGTGCTCTAGGGATCACGCCGGTCGATCCGCAGCGAAGGCACTTGCAATTCGCCAATCCGCTCCGGCCGGGCAAGTTCACGCTTCAGCTCTCGTACCAGCAAGCCTGGTCGCCGGAAACGGAGCAGGGGCCGGGACGGCAGCGCGTGGTCGTGCCACTCGTCACGCCGCTCTCGGGACAGTGGCGGGAGGGACGGCTGAATCTGACGACAAAGGACGGCTTTTCCGCGAGGCTCGCGGGCAACGAGACCTGGCGACCGCTGGCGGACGACGCCGGCCGGGGCTCCGAAGCGCCGCAGCGCTTTCACGCGGCACAGCCGGCATCTACAGCAACCCTCGATATCTTGTGGGGCGCACCGGTCGTGCATCGGATGTGGCTCGATTCCTGGCTGTTGCCAGACAAGCGGATCGACCGCCTGGTGTGCCACTTCACCAGCGACCGCCACCCGCTGCGGGTTCAAATCCCTGCGGGCGCAAAGTATCCTCTCCAGGCCACGCTGGACGGCATGCCATTGAGTCAAGCAAACATCACCGACGATCGCTTGCAGGTGCCGCCCAGCGCCGCCGCTCGCACCTTAGAGCTGCGCTACGAAGTGCCGACGGACTCCGCCGCCTGGAAGGAGCAGATCGACCCGGCCCGGCCGACTGACGATGCCTGGGTGCGCGAGACGTACTGGCAGATCGTCCTGCCCGAAAACCGCCACCTGCTTTGGTCGCCCGCCGACGTGCAGCGGGAGTTCTCCTGGCAATGGCGAAGCTGGGGCTGGGGCCGGGAGAACCACACGATCCCTAAGGCGCTGGCCAGCGGCCCCGAGCAAGAGGTCCCGCGTGGGGCCAACACCTATCTGTTCAGCACGCTGGGCTCCCCGCCCGCCGTGCGCATGGCCACGGTCAATCGCACGTGGCTCGTGCTATCGGCTTCGGGTATCGCCTTCCTGCTGGGCGGGCTGATGCTGAAACTGCCAGCTCTGCGCCGGCGGGAAGTGCTGTTCGCCGCGGCCGTCCTGCTGGCTGCCGTGGGACTGCTTTATCCCGAGCCGCTGGTGCTCGTCGCCCAGGCCGCCACCTTGGGCGTCGTGGCGGTGGTTGTCGTCCTGGCGTGGAAGAAGCTCGTGTCGATTTACCGGCCTCTGCTGAAGGACGCTTGGGGCCGATCCGCGCTGGGCTCCAGCGGCGCCCTGCGTAGTTCGTCGGCGCGGGGTTCGTCAGCGCCGACGCGATTGGCTCCCCACCGCAGCGGCGGGAGCGTGGGCAGCTCACGGGCGGCAACCATCGCGTCGCAGCAGGCCGCGGCGCCCCAGCCCGCGCCGGCTGCCGCCGAGAGCGCCTCCGGGGGTTCGAGCCGCCCCGCCGGGAGCGTGGCCACCAGCCAGGGGACATGAGGCATGAGGCGTTTCCTGACACACCTGCTGCTGGTGGCCGCGATGTGCGACATGGTGGCGGGCCGCGCCGCGCCGGCCGAGACGCCCCCTCTGCGGGCGCCTCACGGCATCCCGCGAATCCGTTTGCCTGCCGAGCGCGTGGACGCCTTCATCCGCTCGTCGGGCGCCAAATACCTTCCCGTGCCCGCCGACGAATTCGAGCGCGCCGCGACCCTGGCCGTCGAAAGCAGCCCGACCGACGTGGGCACGTATCTCCGCGAAGCGCGGCTAACGGCTAGCCTGAGCCAAGACGGCACGCTCGTCGGCCGTGCCTTGCTGGAGGTTCAACATGCGACCGATCGCTGGCGCCTCTTGCCGCTATCGCCTTGCACGCTGGCAATCCGCGAGAGCGAGGGCGAGACCGGCCAGCGCTACTTCGCGCGCTGGCGGGGTCAGCCTCCGCGCCCCGCTGCGCTAGGCGTCGGCGAGGCCGGCCCCTTAGGCCTGATCGTCGAGAGGTCTGGCGAGCTGGAGTTCGCCTGGTCATTGCGCGGCCGCTCGCGGAACCAAGCCAATGAGAAACGGGACGCCGACGTGGAGCTGCTGGCCTTTCGATTGGAGTCCCCCCCGCCGCGGTGCGGACCTTGGAGCTCGAATTGCCCGTGCGCTGGGCGCCCCGGATCAGCCAGGGGGGGGCAGTGGAAGCGCTCGAATCGGCCAGCAAGGACGTGCGGCGCTGGCGTATCCGTCTGCCGAGCGGCCCGGCCTTCGAGCTGAGCCTGGCGGATGCTACCGCCGAGGCGCCCAAATCTGACGTTACGACGCGGCAGTCGTCGGCCTACCGGCTGTGGCCCTATGGCATGGACCTGCAGGTCGATTTGTCGCTGGATGTGGCCGGCGGACCTCTCTCCACGCTGGACGTGGACCTGACGCCAGGGCTTGTGCTGCTGGCGGCCAACACGGCGGCCGATCAGCCGATCTCCTGGAGCCAGGTAGGTTCCCCGGAGGCGCCGCGCGCGAGGCTGCACCTGCCGCAGCCCCTTTCCGGGCAGAAACACGCGATCCGGCTGGAGGCCACGGCACCCCTGCGGCTGGATAAGACGATGGTGCTGCCGGCCGTTCGCCCCCGCGACGCGTTCTGGCAGGAAGGCGTTGCCACGGTCTGGCTGGAAGGGTCGCTGTCCCTGGAGGGATTCTCCGTGCGCGACGGCAGACAGTCGGCCGGCCTGGCGCCACAGGGCTTCGGACGGTTTTCGGGCACGGGCCTCTCCGTCCGCCTGCTGGGCCCCGAAGCGTCCATCGAAGCGGCGGTGGGGCACTCGCGCCCGCGGCTCGAGGTCTCGCACGCGACCACCATCGCTCTGGGATCCAACGAGCTGCGCGGCCGAACTTCCGCCGACGTGATTTGTCTGGACGGCGAGTGCTTCGAGCTTTGGGTCGAGATGGGGATGCTATGGTCCGTGGAGACGGTCGAAACCACGCCGCGGGATGCGCTGGCGGGCTGGGAGGAGCGCACCACCGACCCGCCGTCGGCCTCCTTGGTGCGTGTCCGCCTGTCCAATCCGCTGAAGGCCGGCAAGTCACTCCGATTGACGTTGACCGGGCGCAACGCCTCTTCCAGAGTCACGGCCCAGCCGACGGTTTTGCGATGGAACGAGTTGTCGCACGAATTGTTCATGCTTACCTTCCGCGACGCCCGCGCCGTGGAGCGATTGTGGAGCGTGGAGCCCGCCCCCGGCGGCACGGTGCGGCTGGGCGACTCGGTCGGCGTCCGCGAGCTGGCTGCCGCGGACCTGGCGGCCGGCCAGCGGCGGCTTTTCGATCGCACACCGCGGGGGTTGGTCCTGGCCGTGGACGTTCGCACGCCTCAAGTGGAAGTCGTAGCGCAGCGGTCGCGAGCTAGCCTGCGGGCGGCCCTGCACGTGGAGGCGTTCGTCGCCGCAGACCACCTGCGGGAAGACTACCGCCTGGAATGCACACCAGACGGCGCCTCGCTGGGCGAGGTGGAGGTGCGATTCTCCCAGCCGTGCGCATCGCCCCTCGAGTGGAGCTTGCTCGCCGGCGATACCGAGCGCCAGCTCGCGGCCATTCCCGTGACACCGTCCGAGGGCCAGGCTTGGCGCGTTCGTCTGCCCTACGCCCTGAGCGAGCCCTTCGTGCTCCGCGCGGTGCGCCATACGCCGCTCTCGGACCGACTCGCGATCAGCCTGCCGATGGTGCCCCAGGCCGACCACCAAGAGGGCACGCTGGCCATCTTTGCCGAACCGGACGCTCGCTTTCTCATCGACAATCATTCCCTCGAGGCCGTTGAGGGGACGGATGACGACGAGGCAACCTCCGCCGCGCTCTGCGGCCGGTGGCGATTCAAACCGGACCGCGACGCCGCCTCCAACCAGGCCGCCGTCACCGTGCTGCGCGACGCACGCGCTCCTGCCGCGGCCGGCGCCGTCGTTCGACGTGTCCGCCTCGACTCGCATTACGCAACCTCGGGGGGCGCACGACATCGAGCTGCGTTCCAGATCGAGAACTATGCCTTGTCGGCGGCCCAGTTATTACTGCCCAGCGACGCCCGGCAGGTGGAAGTGCGCATCGACGGTATCGTCGTGCCCGTCGAGCAAGAGGCCGTCGAGCAAGACGCCGAGGCCAGGACGATCCGCCTGAATCCCGGCCAGCGACAGATTCAGGTCGATTACGACACTCCCTTTGGCGGCTTGGGCCTGCTGACCACCGTGACCCCGGACATGCCACGATGGCAGGCGGCTGGTGCCGACTTGCCAGTGCTCGAATCGGCCTGGCGGATTATCTCCCCGCCGGGCTACGAGGTGCTCGCTCTGGCGCCTTGGCAGTCGTCGGCCCCCGGGCGAGCGACGTGGCTGCGGCGGCTACTGGGGCCGCTCGCCAGCACCCGCGACGCGCAGCCGTTGGATCGCGACCAGGCACTCGCGTTGCTCGAGCCGGAGGACGGGCTCTCGGCCGACGAGCGATCTCATACGCTGATGGGGACCGCGGAGGGGCGGCCCACGGCGCGGATCGTTCACTATCGGACCTTCGAAGCCGCAGGCTGGGCGCTGTTCCTGGGGGTCTCGCTGGGCGTCTATTGCTTCGGCCCGTGGTCTCGCCGCCCGATCGCGCTGGTCGCCGCTGGGCTGGTCGCCTTCGCCCTGCTCGTTCCGGGATATTGCGTGCCGCTCGGGCTGGGCGCACTGTGGGGCCTGGCCGTTGGTCTCGTCCTGGCGGTGCTCTGGCCCGCAGGCCGTCCGTCAACGACTGCGGACGTTGGTGAACCACGCGACGGGGGATCTTCCCTGGCGCGAGCCGGCGCAGTGAGCGTGATGGGCCTGGCCCTGATTGTGGGACACACCGGCCGGGCGAACGAGGCGTCCCCGGACGCCTCCTTGCCAGTGATTATTCCGGTTACTGCCGATCCCCACGTCGAAGCCGGGCAAGTGGTCCACGTGCCGGAGACGATGTGGGAACGGTGGCGGCAACGGCGGCTGGAAAACGCGCGTGCTCAGCCCTGGATGATCGAGCGGGCCGATTACGTGGGCCGCGTTTCCGGGCCTTCGGCGAGCGGCCCGGTGCCGCCTCCTTCGTTGACAGCGACACTGGGTCTGCGAACGGCGGAGAATCGCACGCGGGTGCGCGTGGACTTCGGCGCGCCGCTGGGACCGTTTCGCCCCTTGGACGCGCTGCTCGACGGCCAGTTGATCGAACTGGCGTGGGACGAGGCGGGACGCGTTTGCGCGCTCGATGTGCCGAAAGCCGGCGCGCACGCTCTGGATCTCGAGCTGCGCCCCCACGTGCGAGCCGACGGCATGAGCTGGCAACTGGAGCAACCGGTGCCGCCCCTGGCCGGCGCGAGCGTGAGCCTGGCGTTCCCCGCCGCGGACATGGCCTCGGCAGAGCTGGTATCGGCGGTCGGCTCGGTCACCCGCAGCAGCCGCGCGCTGCTGGGCCAACTGGGGCCGGCGGACCGCATCGTCGTCCGCTGGCAAAACGGTGCCGCAGCCGCCGGGCCGCCTCGGGCCGAGGTGGATGAGCTCCTCTGGCTGCGGCTCAAGACGGGCGCGGTTTCGCTGCGGGCCAGGTGGGCGCTGGACGTGCATCGCGGCCTGGTGCGGCAGTTTCACCTGGCCGCGGATCGCCGGCTCCGCCTCAACGGTGATTTCCGCGATGGCGACGGCCAAATGGTCCGCCACGAGGGAGAGCCGGCGGCCCCGCGGACCGCCGTCGGGCCGCAGGTGTTCAAGCTCACCCTCGATCCTCCGCGTTCCGGCAGGTTCGTCGTCGAGTGCGAATTCCTGCTTGAGGACACGCATGGCATCGGCCAATTGCGCTATCCCCACCTGACGATCACCGACTTGCCGATCGGCAAGCGCCGGCTCGCGGTGAGCTGGGATGCTGAGTTGAAGGTGGACGAGCTGTCACCGCCGGGCAAGCCTCGTGCAAGCGTGGCCGAGTTTCTCGCCGCTTGGGGAGATGACGACGGCAAGCCGCAGGCGGTTCGCGACGGCCGTGAAGGCAAGGCGGATTGGTCTCTGGCGGTGCGGCCCCGCCCTTTGAGCCGCGCCGTGCAGCAAACGCTGTGGGCAGACTTCGGCCCACGCCGCGCGGAAGTGCGGTTCGAGGCCGATGTCACGGGTGCGGCCGCACCTTGTTTCCACCACGCGCTGCGGTTGCCCGATGATCTCGTCGTCGAACAACTGACGGTCTCGGAAGGCGACCAGATGCGCGAAGCCGCTTGGACCACCGAGGCCGGCGTGCTGAACGTCTTTCTGCGCGACAAGGCGGCCCCCATGCAGCGACTCGTGCTCGTGGGCTTCGTGCCGATTGCAGCCCCCGGGACGGTTCGCGTGCCCGCGATTCACTTCGACCGCGAACAGGCGTTGACCACGTCCGCCGAGACGCGCATCTATCGCCAGCCGACGGTGCAAGTGACGCTCCAGCCCTCCCGAGCAGACAAGAAACCCCGAGCCGGCGCGGTCGCGACACCGGAATTCGCACCGGCGGAGCCGGATGCCGCCACGTCCTCCGGCGGTGTCGGCGCGTACCCGTCCGGCCGTTTGGTGAGCGCCCTGCCGACGCCGCCGGGGACGGAGCTGCGGATCAATCTTCAGCCCAGCCGCCCGAGGGTAAGGTCTGCCGTGCTGATCACCAGGCTGCGCCAAGAGGCGGATCAGTGGCTCGCTGACATCGCGTACGACCTGCTGGTCACGGGCGAGCTGGATGGCGTGACATTCGTCTCCCCCTCCGACCTGGGCGAGCCGGCCATCGTGGAGCCGCCGGGCCGCCTGGAGCGGCAGCCCGGGGGAGCGCGAACTGCCTGGCGTTACGTCCCCAGCGCCCCGCTGAGGGGTGCGGCGCGTGTCTTGCTTTCGTGGCGCCTGCCGGCCGCCACGCCGCAGCGCGTGGAGATACCGGAGATTAACGTGGCGACGACCACGCCCGCCGAGCGCCTCGTGGCTGTGCCGTCAACGGCGGAGGATTGGGCGCCGAGGGACTGGCGGGCGTCAGCTCCCTGGACGAGGTCTTGGCTCCCCTCCGTGCCAAGGAGTCCAAGGACGGCTCTTCGCAGGAACGATGGACCAGACTGCGGCAATCGCTGGCTGATTTCGATCTCTATCGGCCCCCGCCCTCGCCCCTGCCCCCGCCCCCGGCCGCGGGAGCGGGAGCGGCCGCCATGTTGCGTCGCCCCACCGCCAAGCAAGGCCAGGTGCCGCACGACGGAGGCGGCCGTCGATTGGCGGCTGTCCACCGACACGGCGTATCATGGCGTAGCCAGGTTTACCCTGGCGACAGAAGGGCCTGAGAGCGTGAAAATCCACCTGCCCGATGGCTGCCACTTGGTGCGATGCGCCTGGGCGGCTCGCTCGGCAATCGCCAAATCGCCCGGTCTGGAGCTGCCGCTGGCGGCCTCGCGGACCGACGACGAGTGCTGGCGAGTCCGGCTTGGCCCTCAAAGCGTGCCACGGACCCTGGAAGTGATGTTCGCCGGCGAGCTGGCAACGTCCGTCGCCGGCGGCCAGGCTCGCCTCCAAGCACCCGCGCTGGTGGACTTGCCCATCGACGGGATGAGCTGGGCGGTCAGGCTGCCCCCGGGACGGAGCGCGTCGCCGCCGGAGGGGGCCGAAACCAGCATCGCGGAGGGCCGGCAAGTCATTTCCCTGGCGGTCGATGGGCCGGAGAGCCACGTCTTGACGCTCGCCGTCCACGCCGCGGACCGCGACTCGCTCGGCCGGCGCGTGTTCGCTTTGGCGACCCTGCTGGGCGGCAGCGGCGCGCTCGTCTGGGCGATCGTCCGCTTGCAGAGACGCCGCCGCGAAGCGTCCGCGGAGCAGCCGATGGACGGCGATGCTCGCGCCCAATCGTTACGACAGTGACGAGTGGTGGAGCTGTAGCGACGGTGCGGCCGATATCGGCAGTTCCTCAGCCGCGGTTGATTGACTGCGCTGTCGCAAGTCTTATGGTTCAAATGGATTGGCAGCCTTCAGACTCATCTCTCGCCTCCGAGGGAGAATGGCCTTGCATCGGGGCCGGCCTCGAAGCGGTGGCGATGGGGGAGCCATGCACAGCGCGACGAAAACGGCAAACGCCGACGCCATCGACCTGGAAGCGCTCGAAGGGCGTTGCTTGGGCAACGTCCAGTTGGTCGAGCGCGTCTTGGGCATGTTCACCGTACAGCTCGAGGCTGAGCTGGAGACGCTGGAAAAAGCGGTGGAGGCGCACGACACGGAGACCTTCCGTGCCGTCGCGCATCGGCTGAAGGGCATGTCGGCCAACGTGGAAGCCTGGCCCCTGCACCGCTGCGCGAAGGAGGCGGAAGAGCTGGCCCTCAGCCGCGACATCGACGACCTGGCGGAACAGCTCGAGCGTTTTCACGAGATTCGTCAGCAATTGGCTGAGGTGTTGAAGGTGAGTAGGTGAGTAGGTGAGTAGGTGAGTAGGTGAGTAGGTGAGTAGGTGAGGCGACGACTTACTCACTTACTCACCTACTCACTCCGCAGGAGACTGAGCATGTACGTGTTGGCGGTTGACGATGACCCCGTTTCGCTCGAGATTCTCCGCGAGCACCTGGCCCAATTCGGCTATGAGGTGACGCTGGCCTCCGACGGGCGCGAGGCCTTCGAGCTGATTCGCACGGGCCGCTTCCGCATCGTGATCTCCGATTGGCAGATGCCGGGGATGAACGGCCTGGAGCTGTGCCGCGCCGTGCGTCAGCGCGGCGCCTACGGCTACGTGTATTTCATTCTGCTGACCTCCAACAGTGGCGTGGAAAACCTGGTGTCCGGTTTTCGCGCCGGCGCCGACGACTTCCTCACCAAGCCCTTTCAGCCGCAAGAATTGTGGATGCGGATTCGCACCGGCGAGCGCGTGCTGGCCCTGGAGGGCCGCGACCTGGTGATCTTCGCCATGGCCAAGCTCACCGAGTCCCGCGACAACGAGACCGGCGCCCACCTGGAACGCATGCGGGAATACAGCCGCATCCTCGCCGAAGAGCTGTCCACCTGGCCCCAGTACCGGCAGGATGTCGATGGCGACTACGTTCAGCTCCTATACCTCACCTGCCCGCTGCACGACATCGGGAAGGTCGCCATCCCCGATGCCATCCTGCTGAAGCCTGGCAAGCTGACCGCGGACGAGTTCGAGGTGATGAAACAGCACACGATCTACGGCAGCGACACGCTGGGCTCGGTCGCCCATACCCGGCCGGAGGCCGAGTTCCTCACCATGGCCCGGGACATCGCCCTGACCCACCACGAGCGGTACGACGGCATGGGCTACCCGGGCGGGCTGATCCAGGAAGAGATACCGCTGTGCGGGCGGATCGTCGCCCTGGCCGACGTCTACGACGCGCTCACGAGCAAGCGAGTCTACAAGCCGGCCTACGGACACTCCACGGCCCGCTCGATCATCCTGGAGGGGAGCGGCACGCAGTTCGATCCGGACATCGTCGAGGCCTTCCAGCGCTGCGAGCAGCAATTCATCGCGGTGAAAGAATGCTGGGAGCAAGTGCCGGTCGGACCGGCCAGCATGGTACCGCTTTCGCTTGCGGGCGACCTGTTTGGGGGCGACTGAAGTCGGGCTTCAGGCTTCAGGCTTCGGACTTCAGGAACCGAACGCCCAAGATGTCAGGGCCTTTACAGCCGAAGCCTGAAGTCTGAAGCCCGAAGCCTTAAGCCACCGCCCCCGGATGTCGATGGAGATAAAGGGTCGCCCTTTCTCCTTGGCCGAGCACGGAAGCATATGCGCCGCCTGACGATTCTTGCCGCTTTTCTAGGCATTGCTTCAACGCTTGCCGCCCCGCTATGGGCCGACGGCGTGGTGCTCAACGGCATCTCGCCGCGCTCGCTGTCTCGCGGCGGGACCAACCTGGGCCATGCCGATAACGGCGCGCTGCTGCACGATAACCCGGCTGCCCTGGTAAACCTTGACGGTTGCGGGATCTTGGAGGTCGGCGCCATCGGGCTGACCTCCGTATTCGAGTACTCTGATCTGGAAAATACCGGCGGCGTGACTTCCAACGAGTTCACTCCGCTCCCGCAGTTCTCCTACGTGCAGAAGTCTTGCGACGGCGTCTGGGCCTACGGCCTGGGCGTTTTCCCCGAGGCCGGCTTCGCCGAAGACTACACCATGCAGGGGCCGTTTCCTTTCTTCTCCGGCGCGGAAATACAAGTCGTTCGGCGCGCTGGCCAAGGTCCTGCCGGGCGTCTCCTGCCGGCTCACCGACCGTCTGGCCGTGGGAGGCACCTTCGGCCTGGGCTACAGCCAGGTCGAGTTCGAGGGGCCTTACTTCCTGCAAGGGCCCACGCTGCCCGGCACGCCCACGCTGGTGAACGTGCACGGCCGCGGCGTGACGCCCGTCTGGTCGATGGCCCTGCAATATCAGTTGACCTGCACGACGACCGTCGGCGCAACGTATCTCAGCGCCAGCCGGTTCGATCTGGAGGGCGAGACGCGCGTCGATTTGCCTTTCGGACTGGGCAGCACCATCTACGATTCGGAGCTCGAGATCGAGTGGCCCCAATCGGCCGGCGTGGGCGTCCGCCAGCAGCTCGGCCCCTACGAAACGTTGTCGGCCGATGTGATCTGGTTCGGCTGGTCCGGGGCGTTCGACGAGGCCGGGCTGCGGCTGCGGAACTCCTCCAACCCCGGCTTCCCGCCAATCAACGAGAACATTCCCCTCAACTGGCGCGACAGTGTGTCGCTGCGGACCGGCTACGAGCGGCAGCTTGCCATCGGCGGCACGCTCCGCCTGGGCTACGTCTACCATCGCAACCCGATCCCCGACGCCACGCTGACCCCGTTCATCCAGGCCACGCTGCAGCACGCGGTCTCCGCGGGCTACGGATGGCGCTGCGGCGACTGGAACGTGGACCTGGGCTACATGTACCTTTTCGGGCCGACCCAGCGCGTGGGCGACAGCCAGCTCTTGGGGGACGATTTCTCCGTCAGCTCCCACGATGCGACGGTGCACGCCGTGTTCTTCGGACTGCAAAGGCCGCTGTAGACTCTCAACAATCGTCACGAGTCGGCAAACGGCCCTGGTCGGGGCGCTCGAATCGTCGCCGATCAGCGCCCCAGCCGTCTCCTCGAAGTAGCTTGCCCGCCAAGTGACTTGACCGTTCTGGGACGCTGCTTGTTCGGCAAGAGCGAGCGCGTCTCGCACCAGGCGCTCCAATGTCTGAGCCTGATTCGGGTCCAACCGGCGCAACACTTCAGCAAGTTCCTCGGATACAGTCATCATCTCTTTATATTGCAAAGTGACGCAAAGAATTTGCTATCCCCGAAACACGCGCTTCGGCTCCGATCCTCGCCGCTTGGCGGCGAGTACGTCAGGCGAGCTGGCCACGAAACGCGCCTTCCAGGCCAGTCTGATCCTCGCCGCTTGTCGGCGAGTATCTCAGGCTAGCCGGCCGCGCGCGGCCCATGCCCGCAGGTAGTTCCCAGCGCGTGGAATATTGCGATCGCTGCCGAGCGCAGTCGGCTAACAAAAACATCGGTCGACTGGCAGCGTCGCCCCTTACCCTGACGTACTCGCCGGCAAGCGGCGAGGATCAGAGGTTGAAAGAGTGTGCTCGTGGCCACCTAGCCTGAGGCACTCGCCGGCAAGCGGCGAGGATCGAGAGGGAATTCGCGCAGGCCTGCGCGAAATCCGACACCTTGTATTACGAAGGAGGATCGCGCCCGAGTTGCTTTCACCTTCGTGCTCTTGTGTCCTTCGTGGTTCATCTTGCTTTTGGTGTTCTACTGAGGAGGGTATATTCCATGTCCCTCATGGTTGCGGCTATGCCGCGCTGGGTCATTCCGTGTCTTCCGTGGTTGCGGCTACGCCGCGCCAGGTTACTTGCCTCGCCAGTCCTCGCTCTCTTTTGTGAATCCATGCCGCGCATCACGGTGCCGCCGCCAGCGCCTGCACTTCTTTGCGGTACACCGCCCCGCGGCCGACTTCGCGGAAGCCTAGCCGCTTGAGCATCTCGCCGGCGGCCTCGTTGTTTTCCAACACCTGCCCCTCGGCGGCGTTGAAGCCGTGCTGCTGCACCTGCCGCAGCGCTTCGCCCAAGAGAAACGTTGCCAGCCCCTGGCGGCGCAGCGGCGGCGCCACGTGCACGTCCACCAGTCCCACGGAGCGCTCGCCGGGCTGCCAGGCGATCGGGTCGGCGCTCCACAGGATGGCGCTGGCCACCGACGATCCGCCGCCGCGCGGCTCCAGCTCGCAGCGGATGCGGTGGAACTCGCCAAACGTGCAGGCCACCCACCAGTCGGACGGCGGCGGATCGATCAGCGAGCGCACCTGGTAGGTGCGGCGGAGCTGCAACTGCTCGCGGTCCACGACCGGGCGAAACGCCGACAGGTCGCACCGCAGACGCCGCAAGTGATCGATCACGCGAAAGCCGCGCGACTCGAACATCCGGCAGGCTGCCGGATCGGACTCCAGCACGCCCGGCAGCTCCAGACCGCCGCCGTACATGCCCGTGTAGAACGGGTCGAGCGGCCGCACGCCGCCGGCGTAGATCGTCCGCGCACCGCGACGAACGAGGTAGTCTTCCAGCCGGGCTGCCAGCTCACGGCCGATGCCCCGGCCGCGGTGGCCGGGGCGCACCACGATCAGGCAGATCACGCCCACGTCGTAGGCCAGCGAGGCCTGGTCGGCCGAAGGCCCAAATCCGGCATGGCCGAAGGCGACCGGCTGGCCATCCTCGCAAGCCACGAGCAAGCCCGCCCGGTCGAAGTAGGGCTTGCTCAGCACCAGGGCCTCCAGCAGACTGACGTTCATCTGCTGGACCAGTTGCGGATTGGCCTGCCGCCAGATCTCCACTAAGGCGGGCGGATCGGAATTGCGAAACTGGCGATGTTCGATCACGGCGTGAGTGTCGGGGCGAGCGATCGAGATGGCAACGTCGAGGCGTAAGCGGCGAGCGTCGAGGCGCAAGCCCGACGTGCTTCAGGCTTCGGACTTTCCGGCTGGCACGTTGGAACATGCCCGGTGTTGGCCATAGGATAGAGCGTTATCGCTCCGACGTTAAGTCGAGTCGTCTTTCGCTCCGCGAAAGAACGTCCTTTCGCAGGAGCGAAAGGCGACATTGGCCCGAGGCCTGCCCATCGGAAAATTGAATCATGAGCAACCCGCCCACCAACGACGCCGTCCCCGAGCGGCCCGGCAAGCAGTGGTCGGTGCAGCGCCTGGGCCGCGTGCAACTGACCGCCGATCAGGCCGCCGCGCCCAGCCCGGCCGCGGACGTGGGCGCTCAAACGCCGGCTGAAGCCCGAGGCCCGAAGCCTGAAGCCTCCCCCGCCATCGCCGACGTGGGGGTGGCGCAGGTCGATCTCGATCGTGGCCGCCGCTGCGGCTTTCCCGAAGTGGTCTTCGGCCAAGGCAAGTCGCCCGAAGCCATCGAGAAGATCTTCACCGCGCTGCTTGCCAACGGGACGGACGCACTCGCCACGCGCGTTGACCCGTCTCAGGCCGAGTATCTGCGAACGAGGTTTGCCAGTGGACGATACAACGAACTAGCACGGACCTTCCACGTGCCGGCGCAATCGCATTCGACGTTGGACGTTCGACGTTCGACGTTGGACGTTCGAGGCCAGGTAACGAACGTCCAACGCCCAACGTCCCACGTCGAACGTCCAACAACCGCGGCCCGCCTCGGCCGCGTGACGATCGTCACCGCAGGCACCAGCGACCTGCCCGTGGCCGAAGAAGCCCGCGAAACGGCCCTGTGGATGGGCGTCGAGGTCACGCTGATTTGCGACGTGGGCGTGGCCGGCCCGCAGCGGCTGCAAGCCCATCTGGAGAAGATTCAATCGGCCGACGCCGTGGTGGTGGTGGCCGGCATGGAGGGCGCGCTGCCCAGCGTGGTGGGCGGCCATGTGGCTTGCCCGGTGATTGCCGTGCCGACCAGCGTCGGCTACGGCGCCAGCCTGGGCGGGATCGCGGCCCTGCTGGCGATGCTCAATAGCTGCGCCGCCAACGTCACCGTGGTGAACATCGACGGCGGCTTCAAAGGCGGTTACCTGGCCGGCATGATCGCCCGCCGGCTGGCGGAGGCCAGGAGCGGCGCGGCAAAAGGTGACATCCTTCCGGCGGGAGCATCTCATGACCAAATCCGCCCATGAATCGCCGCGCCCGCTTGGCCTCGGCACCAGGCTCATCCTGCTTTTGGTCGGCGGAGCAACCCTTGAGTTGATCATTCCCTGGTGCGTCCAGGCGCCTAATGCTCGCCATGATATTCCGTGGCGACAAGGCTCGGCAACGTTGTTGGTCGCGCTGCCGGTGTTCGCGGTGCTGTATGCGTGGCTCGTCAAAGCCCGCACCGCCGTGTTGGCGCCAGCCTTGTCGCAGGGCTGTTGGTGGGGGCCAGTGTGATCGTGCACGCCGGCGCCGCGCTGGCAGCCTTCGATTACGCCGTCACCCGCGACCTCGGCGTGGCGCTGCGGATTCTCCCGGCGGTCGTGTTGCTTGCGCCCATGGTGGGGGCGGTGGGGTGCGTGATCGGCTGCTTCGTGGGCATGTTGGCGTCGGTGTTCGAGCAGCGTGCCGCGAAGGCGGCGGCCAGCGGGCCGGATGGTCAGGCTGGGGAGAACAAGCCCCGGCGACGAGCGCTGCTCGCGAGACTCGCCGTTTGCCTGCTCGTCGCGGGCGTCGTCGCAGCTCTCTATTCGCCCGTTGCCTACGAGCTGACTCGCCGCCGAGCCGTTCTGACGATTCGGGCTGTGGGAGGTCAAGTCTCCTTCGATGCATCGCGTCGAGTGAGGATTGCTGAACACGCTGGGCCCCTGGGAGATCTCTTGTCATGGATCGACGTACGCGACCACAACCAAGAGCGCGAAGGCTGGTTCTATTCGCTGGAGTCGGCTTTTTCGGTCTGGCTTCCGCCCGGCGCCACCGACGAGCATTTGGCCCACGTCTTCGACCTGCCTGAAGTGACTTACTTAACATTGCGCGAAACGAACGTTACCACCGCCGGCCTGGAGCGTGTAGCCGCCGAGCTTACGCTATTCGCGCTGGACTTCAGCCATACGTCGGTCAGCCCGGAGGCGCTCGGCTGTTTGGCGCGTGCCGCATCACTCTCCCGCTTGGACCTTAGCCATTCGCGCATCACCGACGAGGGGCTCCGCCAATTGGCAGGCGCCGCATCGCTGCGCATTTTGTTCTTGCGCGATACGCCCGTCACCGACGAAGGGCTGGGCCATTTGTCGGGTTTGGGCTTGCTGACGCACCTGGACCTGCGAGGCACGCTCATCACGGACGACGGGCTTCGTCACGTGGGCCAGATGGCGAGCTTACGGTCGCTCGTCCTGGAGGAGACGGGGATCACCAGCGCGGGGCTGACGCACCTACGGCCCATCCAAGGCCTGATGCGGCTGAACTTGTCGAATACTCGACTCCACGGACAAGGCCTGGGCCAGCTTGCCGGACTGCCGGCGACTTTCGCACCTGGAGCTCGCCAGAGCGCACCTGGATGAGGCGGCAGTCCGAGAAATCAGCAGCCTCGCGCAACTGAAGGGCATCGAGCTGAGTGGGACCAACGTGACCGATGAGTGGCTGCGGCACTTGCATGCGTTGAAAAGTCCGTCGCTCCACGTCGCACTCTACGCGACCGAGGTTTCCACGAAGGCCCTGCGCTCGCTGCAAGAGTCGCTGCCGAAAGCCGAGGGAGGCTCGCGCCCGGGGCTGCGGGCTTGCCGGCCCCCGCGCGGGCGGCTCGAGGTCGGTAATTTGGAGAAAAACCAGCATGGAAGAGGAAATCGCGACCCTCGACCATCGTCTTCGGAACCGACTCACCTTGGGCGTGAAGCTGCTGCTCCTGCTCTCGGCAGCGGCGCTGGTCGGCGCCGGCTGGATGGCACTGGCTCACCACCAGGACACCGTATTCCGCCAGGAGCTTCAGCGCTCTCGGCGCGGCCTATAGCGGCTGTTTGGTCCTGCTCAGCATGCTGCTCGTTTGGCTCACGCGCACGGGTGGCTCGGTGCTCGTCGCGAGTTGCCTGGCGGGCCTGCTGGGCGGCCTCAGCGGGACCATTTGCCTCGTTTGGGGCCTCTCGGCCTTCGATGCTTGGGCGGGGGACAAGCCGATGGCCACTTCCGTCGCCAACCCATCGCTGCTGCTGGCGCCGCTGGGGGCCGCGGTGGGAATCGTCATCGGAGCGATCCGTGCATGGATCGTCCGGCAACTCGGCCCGCGCCATCAACCGGCGAACGGGCACAAGGGCGTACCCTCCGTGGCGGAGCACGGAGCGCTCCGCAAGTGGGGCGGGCGTTTCGCGTGGGCCGCCTTGCTCGTCGTGCTGGCGGCAGCCTTGTATTACGAGCTTGGGCGGCGATACACCGTCCATGCGCTGCGCCCGCGGTGGAAAGGTGGACGTGAGTCGCATGCAGTTTCTGGTCGAGGTCCCTTCGTACACCCTGGCCAACGTTGGCGACGTGCGTCTTCCCAATGCGACGGACGATGAGCTGAGACAATTAAGCTGGTTGCCGGAAATCCGCGGGCTGTCGGTGTCCGGCAAGGCGATGACGGACGAGGGGTTTAGCCATATCTCTCGTCTAAGAAGCCTGAAGTTCCTGACTTTCAGCAGGGCTCACATTTCCCCATCCGGCATGGCTCGGCTTGGTGTGATGCCAGACCTGGAGTATCTCTTCATGGAAGAGATGCAGATCGAAGAGGCGTGCATGCGAGAATTGGCACGTGTGATGCCGCGCCTAGACACTCTTTCCCTGGAAGAGATGCAGATCGAAATGGGGTGCATTCGAGAAATCGCCGCTTGCCGGGGCTGCAAACGCTTTTTCTCGTCAACACCAACGTCACCGACGCCTGGCTCGAACTCCTGGCCGAAGAGCGGCGCCTGCAAGGCAGACCGCCCATCCTTGCCGTACATCACAAGATCGCACGGCGAGAACGACGAATTCCGTGAGGCACGTGCCGGTGGCGCCCTCAAGCGATTCGGCTTCCCGGATTGCTTCGTGGACCGACGGCGTGATCGAAGACTTTCCTTGTGGGTGATCGGCGGGCAAAAGAGTGGCCAAGTCGCTCTCCAATTGGCATTCAATTCGCCGACTACGGGTCGTCCTCCGGCCTGTCCGCTGCGACTTCTTCATGGCGCTCGAGGATTTCCGCCAGCAACGCGCCCCACGCCTGAGCATGCTCCGGCAACTTGGCGCCCGAACTTCCAACAAGTCTCAAAGGTATCCGCGAAGCTTGTGTTCGTCCGGGCCAGCACTCTTGCTCGTGGGAAGAACCTGGCGAAGTCGAAATCGAGCAAGTGCTCCAAGAGGCACGTGCTGATGGCTGCCTTCAGGTCTTCCTGTTCGTGAGTTCCCCACCGGGCGGTGAATGCCCACACCTCTTCCGGATGCGTCTCGAGGAATTCCGCGACGCGAATGATCGCTTGCCAGCGCGGATCAGGAGACTCGTCGGCGGGCACACCGGGCAACAGCGCCTCCGCCTCTCGGATCGCATCGTGGACCGATGGCCCCGATGGCTTATCGTCCATTGGGTCTTCCATTGCGCCGCGCTGTCTTCTTGCTTGAGCGTCGCTGTGTTTTCGCGGAGCGCTTGGCTAATTTGGTCTCCGTCGGCGGCTTTACATCCGCCTGATCGAAGACTTCCTTCAGCCGCAGGCGAAAACCCCTCAGCACGTCCCCGCCATCGAGCACGCCGCTTTCGTCGATCTCGGTAACGTCGGCAGGACTCGTATAGATGCGAGCCGTCCGCTTCTTGGGGTTGACGTACCAGACGAGCACAACGCCGGCCTTAAAGTACGTGACGAGCTTTGCTTCCATCTCTCGCTTCGTGTTGTATTTCGAAAGGACTTCGATCGCCAGGTCGGGAATGAGCGGGGCAATCGACTCACCCCGAAGGTCCTGTTGCGGGAACCGTTCCCAGGAGATGAACGACACGTCGGGAATCTTGACCATGCCGGGCAGAATCTTCAGTGTACCATCCGCCCCGAGGACGATGCCCAAGCGGTGCTTCTCCACAAATAGGTTCAACCTAGTCGCAATCCAAACCGCGATCAGGGATTCGCGCCAGCCCACGGTTTTCTCCACCAGGATGCCGTCTTCCAGTTCGCAGAGCCGATCTTCGTGTTCCGCCAGCCGCGTCACGTCTTCTTCGGTGGCGTAGCCTGGCGGCGGCGAAAGCAGAATGCGCTCCAGCGGAATGCCGCCCAAGTGTTGTTGCAAGTCCGCCAGTGTCCACTCTCGCGGCAGTCGCGAGGCGGGCAACTTGGAAGACGACGCTCTGGCCGGCAACCGCCGCGGCGCAGGGCGAACGTCGATGGACATATCTTATCCCTCCTGACAGGAGCAACCGATGGCTCCCTTGACAATTATGCCACGGCGTACGGGACGTCCCAAGTGCTCCAGGCTGGCTCGGAATCACCCTCGCTCGACGCCTGTGCAACTCGTCTACGTAAACTTCCGCAGCAAATAGTCCCCCAGCGACGGCCAGAGCTGGGCCAGGGCAAACACGAGCCGGGCTTTGGCGGGAATCACGATCTCCGGCCGCCGGCGCTCGCAGGCGCTCAGAATCTGCGCCGCCAGGTCGGCCGGGTCGATCGCTTTAGTCTTCACGCCGCCGCCGGGGCAAGCGGCCTCGGGCGGCAAGTGGGGGTCGGCTTCGGCTCCATAGGTGCGGCGCGTGTCGCCAGCCAAGGGGCCGGGGCAGACCAGCAGCACGTGCAGGCCCTGCGGCCCCAGCTCGAGCCGAAGCTGCTGCGAGTACGCCGCCGAGCGCGAACTTCGACGCCGGATAGCGCCCAGATAACGCGGCGCGGCCTTGGCGGCGAGCGAAGCGATGTTGACCACATGGCCCTTCGTGGCCAAGAGGTGCGGCGCCGCCGCTCGCGTGCAGCGCACCGCGGCGATCAGGTTCAGCTCGACGAAGTCCTGAAATTCCTCGGGCGAAGCGTCGAGGATCGCCCGCCGGCCGGAGCGGCCAGCGTTGTTCACCAGCACGTCGAGCCGGCCGTAGTGCGCCACCGCGCGCGGCGACGAGCGACTGCACCTGCTCGTCCGACGTCACGTCGGTGACCACGGGCAAGACGTTGCCGCCGCCATCGCGCCGCAATTCCTCAGCCGTCGCGTCGAGCGCCGCCTGGCCGCGGGCGGCGATCACGACCTTTGGCCGCGGGCGACGAACGCCCGGGCGATCTCCTTGCCAAGTCCGGCCGAGCCGCCGGTGACCACGGCGACCTTGCCGGCCCAGAAAGGCTGATGCTGTGCCATTCGGCCAAATGGGGATTCAGGAATCGAGGACATTGCCGCACGGTGGCTTGCCGCGGACGTGCCTACTTCTTTTCGATCGTCAGCACCGCGTGCAGGCCGTCTTCCAGGAACCTCAGCTCGGCCGTCGCCCCGGCGAATTCGCCCAGCAGCCGGGCTGCGTCGCCTCCTTCCCGGAGCGTGGCGGGCTGGCGCGGCGCCAGGGCCGTGCCGTACAGGCTGTGCTCCATCGTCTTGCCGTCGGCCGATAGGACGTAACGGCCGCCGTCGAGCGTGAGGAACTTGACGCCGTACATCTGCTCGGCCACCAGCAGGATGTCTTCGGCGGCTTTCGCCGGCTCGTTACGCACCTGCTCGGGGTTGATGGTCGCGTAGGCCCGGGCGACGTTCGACAGCGGGCCGAGGTTGTTGAGGCACGCCCGGCGGTTGTTCTCCGCCCAGCCGAGCTGGTAGTCGGGCAGCACCTTGTTCCAATTCTGCGGGCGGATGCGGACCATGGCATGGCCGGTCGGGCCGGCGGGGCCGGCGGCCGTTGCGCGCCACTATCAGCCGGCTTACGCCGGCCGCTCGCCTGTGCCACGGCCTCTTCGATGTCATCGAGGATGTGCTTCTTGCTGGCGACGTACAGCCCCTCGCCGATGCGTGCCCAGAAGAACCGCCACTTGAGCGGGCCGAATTGCAGGCCGAACGCTCGCACCTTGGTGCCGGCCTTCGTCTTGTCGAGCTGATACGAATCGAATTGCTGGTCCCACCAGATGAACCGCTGCGGCTTGCGGGCCATGAGCGCCAGCAGCGGATCGAGCTGATCGCAGGAACTCGTCCACCACCTTGGTGTCTTCCACCGGCAGCGAGACGTAGACGGGCGAGTTGATCGAGGCGAGCAGCATGCTGATCCAGATCATGTCGTTGCCGCCCAAACGGCCGCCGAAGCTGCCCAGCGACTGCCCGAGGAACTGCGAGAAGTTGAAGTCGATCAGCTGCTGCGAGTCGTAGATGTGCAGGCCGATCTGGTTGCCCAGACCCTGCGGTCAGCAGGCGATGGACGTCGGGCACCTTCGTGCCCGGCGGCAATCCCAGCTCCCGCGTCAGGTCGCGCTCGAATTCTCGCCGCAGGTCGAAGGGATCGGCGTCGCGCAGGAGCTGCTCTTTGTTCAGGCGCAGGCCCAGGCTGAAGATGTTCCCCTTGGGCACCGGCAGCGTGTCGAGCGGCCTCGGCCTGGCCGCCCAGCGCGCGGGCCAGGCCCGTGTAGATCGAGTTGTCGATCAGCGGCAGCACGATCGTCTCGACCCGGTACTGCTTCGCGGTCATCTGGACGCGGATGGCGATCGGGTCGAAGAACGTCCGCCAGTACTGGTTGTACTCGGTCGACGAACTGCCGGTACTCGTCGGCCTCTTCGGCGGTGACCTCGTCCAGCGGGATCTCGCAGCACGGCGTCAGCCGCAGCGGCGTGCCGGCGACGCGAGCAGACGCCGGTCAGGCCGTCGGCGCGAGAGCGTGTACTTGCCGCCGTCGCGGGTAGGCCAGCTCGCCCTTGGCCGAACGTCGCCGGGAGTGCAGCGGGCCGTGGCCAGCTCCGCCAGCGACGGCGGCCTTCTTGCCGTGTTCGCGTGCGGTACAGCAGCGCGGCGTGGCCGATCATCCGCAGGTGGTTGTAGCGACAGCCGCCGCCGCTCGGTCAGCTTCAGCTCGCGGGCCGACCAGGTGGCGGATGAACGGGTCGGACAGGTAGACGAACCCGTCCTCCTCCTCGGCGCCCTTCGGCCATCAGCGTGCGGATGTAGCTGAACTCGTCGGTGTCGCCGAGCGCGCGTGATCGACTCGCCGGCGGCGTCGCGCCCTTGATCGTGGCCAGCACGCGCTCCAGGCCGACGCGTCGAGTTGCTCCGCACGTGCAGCTTCCGCTTGGGATCGGACGGATCCGAGATACGCGGAGAACGCGTGCACCGCCCGGTCGGGCGTGGCGACGTGCACGTAATCGACGCCGAGCTACTTGCCCGTCGTGCGCTCGGCGCCTTCGTGGTCTTCTTCTGCTTCGTTCAGGAACTCGTCCATGCGGGCCTTGAACGTCAGCGGCTCGCTTGACGCGGAAGATGCAGCGTCACGTCGCTCCCCTCGCGCACGAACAGGTCGCTGCCGGTGATGGCCACCTGGTCGACCACCAGGTCGTAGAACGGCCGCGTCAGCGGGTCGGCCCGCACCGCCAACTGCTGCCGCAGCCGCGTGCCGACGTTGCTGCTCGTGGCGTCCTGGCTGGCCTGGTTGAAGAGATGCGACGCCCACAGGTCGCCGAAATCGAGCAGCTCCAGCAGGCTGGTCAGCGAGCGGCACTGGACGAAATACTGATCGGCCGGCACCATCTTCGAGAGGGTCGAGACCTCCGGCTTGCGCCCGCCGAGCATCGTGTCCCAGGGATGGCTCTTGATCGTCGGGCCGGTGAGCGAATCGATGCGAACGCCGGGAACACTCTTGCCGGCGAAGAGCTGCTTGACGCCGGTGCGAACCTTGCGGTCGGTGGGGTCGCTCCGTTTTTTTTCCTCAGCTTTCGGCTCAGCCTTCGGCGCCTCGCCTGGCACTCCGGTGGCCTCCTTGGGCGGCTCCTTGTCAAACTCTTTTAGTGCTCCCTCGTCTTTTTCAAAAGGCGACGCCTTGGCCCGCCGGTCGCCGAGCATGGTGTCCATCTGCAAGCTCTCGTGCACGGCCAGCGCGCCGGAGAACACATTGAACAGATCCACCCGGTTCCGCCGCTCCATACGTGCCTCCCGCCACTCCTCGCCGGTCGAGCGCTGGATGCTCTCGGCGACTTTCGCGATGCGCCCCTCGCGGCTGGCCAATTGCAGGGCCACGTATTGCAGGTAGGGATCGCGCGGGTAAAGGGCCAATTGCTGGAGCGCCTCATCCAGCGTCCAGGCCTGGGCCGACCGCGCGGGCGACTTTTCGCCACCTTCTTGCGCCACGACGGCGCAAGCCGTCAGGAGGGTCAACGTGGCAAGAGTGACGGTTCGGGGAAATCGAGTGGCCTTCATGGAAGAAACTCCGTGCCTGAGAAGGGTGCAGAGAAAGGACGCCTCCGCATGGTGCGCATTCTATGCCCGCCGCGGAGGTGGGAAAAGCGGCCCGCCGGAGTTCAGGCTTTAGCCTGCGCAGGGCGAAGGCTGGACCCCAACCGTCCGCCCCTTGGACGCGCCGTATACAGAGAGTACCTTGCGTGCTCGGCGAAAGTGACACCCGCTTTGTCATTAGGGCCACGAGTACCGACCAGCGGAAGGGAGCACGCCGTCGGTCGCACCCCTGGGCTTGCCCCAGGGGAACGATGACTGGCCAGCTACCGTGCTGGCCTGCGATATGGTCCTTTTTCTTTCTTTTCCCGCTGCCTGCGGCCCTACGGCCGCAGGCAGCGGGAAAAGAAGAAAGAATCTTGGATGCGAGTCAGGTAGCGGGCCAGTCGTCGCTCCGCTGGGACAAGCCCAGCGGCGGCGAGTGTTCGCGCGTAGATCTCGCCGTCTGGTAGTTCGCGATTCGCGCTCGTGATTCCTCGTCGTGCCCGCTGCTTCGAGGACGAGGACGACGACGAGGACGAGTACGATCAATCGGTTGTTTCGCCAACGATGACTTCTGCCACCTACAAGGACGCCGGCGTCGATCTCGACGCTCTACGACGAGGCGATGGACCGCGCTGCCGCGGCTGCTGCACCGCACGCTTCTCGCCGCGCGTGCTGCCGCTGGACGGCGGCTTCGCCGGCCTGTTTCAGCTCGATTTCGACAGCCGGCTCTTCGCCCGCAAGTACGAGGACCCGGTGCTCGTCTCCTGCACCGACGGCGTCGGCACCAAGCTCAAGGTGGCCACGCTGGCCGGCAAGCACGACACGGTCGGCATCGACCTGGTGGCCATGAGCGTCAACGACGCCTCTGCTGCGGGGCCGAGCCGCTGTTCTTCCTCGACTACGTGGCCATGTCGCACGACGACCCGGACGCTGCTGGAGCAGATCGTCGAGGGCGTCAGCGACGGCTGCGTCGAGGCCGACTGCGCCCTGCTCGGCGGCGAGACGGCGATCATGCCCGACATCTACGCCCGCGGCGACTACGACCTGGCCGGCTTCTGCGTCGGCGTCGTCGAGCGCGAGCGCATCATCGACGGCAGGGCGATCGCGCCGGGCGACGTGGTCCTCGGCCTGGCCTCCAGCGGCCTGCACTCCAACGGCTACAGCCTGGTGCGCAAGATCGTCTTCGACATCGCCGGCCTGGCGGTCGACGACCACGTCGCCGAGCTGGGCCGACCGTCGGCGACGAGCTGCTCGAGCCGACGCGGATCTACGTGCGGCCGGTGCGCGAGCGTGCTGCGCCACTACCCGGTCAAGAACGGTCGTCCACGGCATCGCCCACATCACCGGCGGCGGCCTGCATCGACAACCTGGCGCGCGATCCTGCCCGAGGGCGCGCAGGCCGTGCATCCGCCGCGGCAGTTGGCCGGTGCCGCCGGTCTTCCCCTGGCTGCAGCGGCTGGGCGACGTCGACCGACGCCGAGATGGACCGCGTCTTCAACATGGGCATCGGCCTGGTGCTGGTCGTCAGCCGAGTACTACGCCGACAGCATCCAACATCAACTGGCCGAGTGCGGCCTGGAGAGTTGGCCGATCGGCGAGATTCGCGCGGGGGACAAAGAGGTCGTGCTCGATTAGCTGTTGAAGTTACCGTTCGTACACCAGGTCTTCTTCCACGTCGATCTTCGTTCCACCGACAAAGCCTCGGTGCTCCTTGAGGATTTCCGACATCGGCCTCGCCGGCTCATCGCCATTCAGCAATCGCTTGCAGAGGCGATCGTATAACGTCATGTAGACTGCTGCCGACAGATTCGAGCAATGCGCAAGGGGAATGACGACGAACCGGTGACAGTGCTGCCGGAATGCGTGGGGAATCGATCCATCCTCCGGCCCAAACACGTAGATCGGATTGGGCGGATGCTCGAAGAACGGCAACTGCTGGGCACCCTCGATCAGCTCGACAGCCACGGGCGTCGCCGCCGGGAACTGATCGAACACGTAGTCGAAGTTGACAATCGTGACATCCTTGTAGCCCTTCATCCGCTCTTCTCGCGGAAGCCGCTGCTTACCGCTGGGCGTCAGCGAGACGCGATCTCCGGTGAACCACAATTGCTTGACGCCGAAGCACGACGCGGCACGAACCGCCGCTCCGACGTTGTGGGCGTAGCGCGGATTCACCAGGCAAATGGCGGGCGTCACACCGAGGGGCGGGGCTTGCTTGCCATATTGGGCCGAGTTGACAGACGGCTCGTTCATGGGGACATCTCTCGCAGGCACGCGGCGCAGTACCAGGGCGGCGGGGTCTTGATCGGTTTTGCGCTGCGCTTTCGGCACTTCGCGCAGTGATACCGCTTGCCTTTGAAGGCGGTCTTGGGCCGGGCCTGCTTTCCGGTTCGTGGGGACGTGCGACTGGCTCGCATCAGGCAATCCGCGGGGTGACTGGGACGGAGCACCTAAAGACAGCTCGCACGCGGTCTGGTTCGGCGTGCGGCACGTAGCCGAGGTCAGAACGCGTGCAAGATCGCCAGCCGCGGCTCGGTGACTTCGCGCACGGCCCACACATACTTATGGCCGCCGATCAAGTCGGCCGGCGCCGCAAAATACCGCTGCATCTCCCGGAGCTGGCCCGCCGTCACGACCTCTCCGGCCGGCCGCCGGGCGCCGCGCGAGATCAAGAGCAGGCGATAGCTCCCTGGCCTGGCCAGCTTGAGCGCGAAGTTGCCCCGCGCGTCGGTCCGGTCGTACTTGCCGCCGAGCTCTTCGATCGCCATTTCGGCGATGCGGCCGGGATCGTGCGCCACTTGCGGACCCAAGCCTGCCGCCGCGACCAGCTTGTTGGCGGCGATCTCTTCCGGCAAGGCGATGACCACGGCCCCCGAATCGGGCAGCTCTTCGCCCCGCCCGTCACGGAATGTCAGCGTGCCGGTGATCTCGACGTCAGAGTCGCCGCCCGTCAGGCTGCGGTCCCCGGGGCCAATGCCGCGGCCGATGAAGTAACCCAGCGCCAGGCCGGCCACGGCCATCAGCAGGATCAGTGCGGCCTGGAGATAAAGTGTCCGGCGGCGGATGAGCAGCGGGTCGCTGTACGAGCTCGGCTGGTCGTCCCGCTTCACGAAACCCAAGGCATGCGTGCCCCCTGCACCTCGAGGCCGCCGCGACGGTTTATCCGCCAGCGGCGCCGGCGAAGCAGGCCGCGACCTGGGGGGCTCGATGGTAGCGATCTTAGTAGCCGTCTTCTCAGAGGGCTGGCCTTTGCGGGCCGCCTCAGGCGTGCCACGGGGAGAGCTGACACGGGAAGAGTCCTGTTTCCCCTTCAGGGCCTGCGGCGAAGAGGGCGGCGGAGGAGGCGACAGGGGGAGTGGATCGTCGAAGACCGCGAACTCCGGAAACAGATCGCTGCGTAGAGTCGGGTTTTCGGTCTCTGCCGCCGCCGGCGCGGTCGTCCCCGTGCCCTCGGCGGCCGGCACCGTCAGCGGCACACGGCAACGAGGGCACTCGACCTCGCTGCCGATCTTCTTCCGCCCCACCTTCAGGCGGCAGCGGCAGTTATGGCAAAGGAAGACGACGGGCATCGGCGCCTCGGACATGGCCGCAAGCTGCTGCGGCTACGTGTCTAGGCTAACAGAATCAGCCCCGATCGGCCAGTAGCCCATGAGAGATAGGGGCTAGGTTGAAGGTGACACTCCCCCGAGACAAGCTCGCTCTCTGCGGAGCGCGCTGCGCGGCTAGGTTGAAGGTGATGCTCCCCCGAGGCAAGCTCGGGGGCTTCCGGATGCGTAGCGATGCCCGTTGCGGGAACGTCCGGGGCCGCTAAGGGGAGCCGCTGAAGTCCGGCGAGCACGTCCAACTCGAGATCCTCGATGAGACCGGCCCGGAGGCGTTCTACGGCGATTGCGCCCATGACCGCGTTATCGGTGCACAGCCGCAACGGCGGAATGTAGAGCTTCACGCCGCGCTGGGCCGCCTCGGCTTCCAGCCGCTGGCGGAGGGCCGCGTTCGCCGCCACCCCGCCGCCCACGCAGAGGGTGTTCAGGCCCGACTGCTCCAGCGCCGCGAAGGCCTTGCCAGCCAGCACATCGACCACGGCGGCCTGGAAGCTGGCCGCCACGTCGGCGACACGCTGCGGATCGAGACGCAGCTTGTCGAAATCGACGTGGCCGGGGCCGACCAGCGTGTAACGCACAGCCGTCTTCAGGCCGCGAGAAGCTGAATTCCAGCCGCGAGGGATCGTTGAGAAACGTGCGTGGGAAGGCGTAGGCGGCCGCGCTGCCGCGCTCGGCCGCTTTTTGGATCGCCGGCCCGCCAGGAAACGGCAGCCCCAGCATGCTGGCCACTTTGTCGAAGGCCTCGCCGGCGGCATCGTCGATCGTGCCGCCCAGCAGCTCGAACTCCAGCGGGCTGCGGCAGCGATACAGGCTCGTGTGCCCGCCGCTGACCACCAGGGCAATGCAGGGGAACACGTCCTCGCCGCTGGCAATGCGGCAAGCATAGACATGCGCCTGAAGGTGATTCACGGCCACCAGCGGAATATCCAGCGCCAGGGCGAGGCTCTTGGCCGCGGCCAGGCCCACGAGCAGCGACCCGGCAAGGCCGGGCGTATTGGCCACGGCCACAGCATCCAGGTCGTGCAGCGCCACGCCGGCCTTGGCCAGCGCCTCGTGAATCACCGGGAGAATGCGCTCCACGTGGGCCCGCGAGGCGATCTCCGGCACGACGCCGCCGAATCGCCGGTGCAGATGGTCCTGCGAGGCCACCACCGAGCTGAGCACTTCCAGGCGGTCCGTGACAACGGCGGCGGCCGTCTCGTCGCAGGTAGTCTCAAGGGTCAGGAGGAACATGTCAGTTGTCAGTTGTTGTCAGTTGTCCGTTGTTCCGCTTGCTCCAACTGACCACTGACTGACAATTGACCACTAACCACTGACAACTGACCATTACTCCGCCTTCGCCAGTTGCGTCGTCAGGTGCGACACGGCTTTTTGGAGCTGGCGGTCCACGAAGTCGCTCTCCTTGGGCTTCTCTCCCTTGGCTTGGATGAGGTCGCGCTCCCGCAGGGCGATGAACAGCTCGCTGGTCTCCTCTCTCGATAACTTGACGGCGAAGCCTTCATCGGGCGTCACTCCCCATTCGTCGCTTTCCTTGGCGTTCTCACTCTTGTGGATGTTCTTGCCGGTGGGCCGGTGGTAGCTGGCCGTGGTCAGCTTGAGCGCCCCTCCGCCTTCCAGCTCCACGACTTGCTGGACGCTCGCTTTGCCCCAGGTGCGCTGGCCGACGATCACGGCGCGCTTGTGGTCCTGAAGACAGGCCGAAACCACCTCACTGGCGCTGGCGCTGAAGCCATTCACCAGCACCACCATCGGGAAGCCACGGAGCTTGGCCGACCGCGTGGCCATCTTGCGCTCTTCTTTCCCGCGCGGTTCTTGACCGTGACGATGGTTTCCCCCTCGTTGACAAACAGGTCGCTGATTTCAACAGCCGAGGTCAACAGGCCGCCCGGATTGAAACGCAGATCGAGAATCAGGCCGCGCATCCCGTCCCTCACTAACCGCCGCACGACTCGCTGCAGCTGCCCGGCGGTTTCCTGGCTGAAGGCCGTGATGCGGACGTAGCCGATATTCGACTTGGGATTGAGCACGTAGTTCCAGGTGTCATCGCTGGAGCGCGAGGCACCCTGCACCGTCTCGAGCTGCACGATCTCGCGCTTGACCTTGAGCACCTTGCGCTCGCCCGTGGCCGGCCGCTGAATGGCGAAACTGACTTCCGTCCCCGGCTCACCCTTGAGACGATCGACCGCCTGATCGATCGACATGCCCAGCGCCGGCTTTCCTTCGATCTCGACGATCTGGTCACCGGCCTGCACGCCGGCCTTGTACGCCGGGCTGCCGACGATGGGGCTGGTGACGGTGAGGATGCGGTTCTGCACGCCGACCATCAGCCCGATGCCGCCGAACTTCTGGTCGATGCTCGTGCGAAACGCCTCGACCTCGTTGGGGGCCACGTAGTTGGAGTGCGGGTCGAGCTCCCTCATCATGCCGCGGATCGCTGCCTCGAGCAGCTTCTCGCGAGTCACCCCCTGATCGACGTAGTTCCGCTCGATCTGGTCCATCACATCCACGAGCTGGCGAAGCAACTGGTAGTCCTTATCGGTCACGCGTTGGCCGGCGGGCGGAGCCTCGACTGCCTTCCGCGCCTGACCCCAAACGGCCCGAGGGTCCCATCTTTGCTGGAGCAGCAGACCGGCCAGGCACACGACCGACACGACACACAAGCGGCGAAGCATCAGTGTTCTCCTGCGTGGGACACGCGGCTCGCGTGTCCGAGGTTTTGGCGCGCAAACCGCGTGCAACAGAGAAGTTTAGTTGAGTAGGGTACGATCGGCAAGGCAAGTCGGGGAAGGCTTCCGGCTTCAGACTTCAGGCTTCGGCAGGGTAGTCTGACCGCCTGAATTCTGAAGTCTGAAGCCTGAAGTCTGAAGCCCAAAGGCCTGACCGACACGTCGGCCTGACGGCTCGACGCTCGCCAGTTACGTCCGGTCCAGCAATTCTGCCAGGTGCAAGACTTCCACCCCGCTGCCGAGCCGGCGGAGGCGTCCGCCGATGTTCATCAGGCAGCCGGCATCCGTCGAAACCACGGCCTGTGCGCCGGTTTGCGCGATGCACTGGCATTTGTCGTTCACCATCGCGCCGGAGATCTGCGGATAGCGAATCGAGAACGAGCCGCCGAAACCGCAGCACTGGTCCTGCCGGGCGAGCGGCACATAGGTCGCCCCGCGGACGTGCCGCAGCAATTGCTCGACTTCTTGCTGCTGCCCCAGGCGCGCAGATGGCAGGCATAGTGATAGGTAACGCTGCCATCATAGCGCGCCCCGACGTCGCTCACCCCCAGGCGATTCACCAGAAAGTCGCTGAGCTCGAACGTGCGGGCAGCCAGGTCGGCGGCCCGGCTGCGCCAGGCGCCGTCGTCGGCAAAGAGGTGCGGGAACTCCGCTTTGACCATCGCCGCGCACGAGCCCGAGGGGACCACCACCGGCTCGTCTCCCGCAAAGACCCCGATCGTGTGCTGGGCCTGCCGTCGGGCCAGGTCGGCGTAGCCGCTGTTGTACATCGGCTGGCCGCAGCAGGTTTGGGCCGGGCGAAACTCCACTTCGTGCCCCAACCGCCGCAGCAAGCGGCACGGTGGCCTGCCCGACCTCCGGCCGGAGAACGTCGCCCAAGCAGGTGATCATCAGCAGGACTCTCACGGTGAATGGCTCTCCTTCGCTTGCTTGCACCGACGTCCCAGCGCGGCTCAGCCGCAACCACGGAAGACACGGAACGACACGGAAAGAGACTAACGCACGAACTTCGTTTCCGTACTCCTAACACTCGATTCTTTCGCGCCGCGCGAACATTCTTTTGAACATAAGGAAACGAAGGCAACGAAGGACAAGACCTGCGACGCCTTCGTCGTTTCCTTCGTTGCCTTCTGTTCGATTTTAGGACACTGGCGTCCTCCGCCCGCCGATGGAGCAAACGCCGGCCATCGCGAGCTCCGCGATCAGCCACACGATTCGAAGCATCGCCGCGGCCACCAGCGCGTCCGGCGCGGCGAAGCCCTGCTGCTGCATGAGGCCGATCAATACCGCCTCGCGCACGCCGGCGCCCCCGGGGATCAGCGACAGGAACCCCGCCACCGTAGCCAATGACACGGCCGCCGTCCAAAGCGGCAGATGGGCGAGCGCCTGTGGCACGCCGCCATCGGTGAGGGTGATGCCCAGGCCCCGCAGCGTGGCCCACAAGCTCAGGCCGATCACTCCCCAGCCCACACCGATCGTCACCCAGCCCACGAGCAGCCAGCGGAAGGTGAGCTGCTCGAGGCGGGCAAAAGCTGCCGGATCGCGCCGGGCAACGCCTGCCAGCGCGGCCAGGCGGCGGAACACGGGCGGCAGCGTCGGGGTCACCGCCGCGGCCATCAACACCACGGCGATCCCGATGAAGAGCTGCTGCTCGCGAAAGCAAACCGCCAACAGGGCCGCGGCCAGCAGCGCGCCAACGGCCATCGAGGTCAGCGTCTCGCAAAACACGCTCAGCGCGGCCACGGCCGTGTCAACGCCCGGGCCCCTGACCAACCCAGCCCGCAGCACGATCACCATGGCCTTTCCCGGCACGTATTTGCCCAGGTGGCCGACGTAATAGGCTGCGAGCGATTGCCGCAGCCCGGGCGTCTGGCCGAGCCGCCGCAGGGTGCCGTACCAGAAGCTGGCGGACGGCAGCAGCCCCGCCAGATACAGCCCGCCGGCCAGCAGCAGCCACTGCGGCTGAACGCGCCAGGCATATCCCGTCAGCCCGTCCCAGGCGTCATAGATGGTGCGGCCGATAAACCAGGCCACGAGCGCGGCGATCAGCCACTTGACGGCAGAGAGCCAAAGGCGGCGACGGGGACGACGGTCTGAATCCACAGCGCTTAGTCGCGGGCGGGAGTGGCAAAACCGGAAAACGTGCCCTGCCGTCGTTGCTGTCGGTGCATTGTATCAGCCAGCGGCCCGCACACGAACCCGACGCGTAGGACGTTACGCGGCTCGCCCTCGCTGACGCGTCGGGTTAGTGTGGGAGGATGAACGTGGGCCGTGGGCCGCTTGCCTTTTGCAGACTGCCCACGTCAAATGCAATAGACCGGTTCACCTGTCCCCAACGCCGCAACCGCATGTCGGACGAAGTCTCCGTCCCCGGTGAAACGCCGCCGCCCGCCGATGGCGCCACTTGGGTCGCCCCCCCAGAGACCACCGTCTCCGGGGGTGAGCTGCCAGGCAAATATCGCCTGGGGCTGATCCTGGTCGCGACGGCCATGGTCCTGCTGCCGCTGGCCTACGGGGCTCTGATCGGCCTGGCAGGTTGGGCGCTTTGGTGGCATGCCACGGCAAATCTCGAGGCCTTTCAGGGCAACAGCCTGCGGTTCGGGCTGTTCTACGTCGTGCCGCTGGTCTTGGGCGGCATCGGCTTTCTGTTCATGTTCAAGCCGCTCCTGGCCCGGCGGCCGGAAGAAGAAGCCGCCGTCTCCCTGCGGGCCGACGAGCAGCCGGCGCTGTTCGAGTTCGTGCGGCGGCTATGCGCGTGCCTTCAGGCCCCCATGCCCGAGCAGATCGATGTGCACGTCGATCCGGCCAGCACCGGCGCCAGCTTCCGCCGCGGGTTCCTGAGCATCTGGGGGGGCGACATGGCGCTGCGGATCAGCTTGCCGCTGGCCGAGGCGCTCTCGCTGCGCGAGTTCGCCGGGGCCTTGGCGCACGAGCTGGGGCACTGCCGTCAGGGCGCGGCGATGCGCCGGCCACGTCATCGTCAATATCAACGTCTGGTTCGCCAGCGCCGTGTTCCTGCGCGATGGCTGGGACAATCGGCTCAGCGCTGCCGCACAGCGCTCGCCGCTGGGCCTGGTGCGCGCGCTGGCGATGGTCGCGCAGGTCTTCGTGTTCCTCACGCGCCTGCTGCTGTTCGCGCTGATGCTTTTGGGGTGGCTGATCAGCGGCTTCTTGTCGCGGCAGATGGAGCTGGACGCCGACCGGTATCTGGTGGGCGTCGCCGGCAGCCGCGCCCTGCGCGACGTGCTGCTCAAGGGACACACGCTGTTCTATGCCTGGCAAGCGGTCCACGAAGACCTGCAACGGGCCTGGTTCGACGGCCGGCTGGCCGACGACCTGCCGGCGCTGATCGCCATCCAACTGCTGGACTTTGCGGAATCCGCCGAGATCGAGCAGGAAATCGAGACCGCCGTGCTGGGCGCGAAGATGAGCGTCTTCGACACGCACCCCTCGCCGGCGCAGCGCCTGGCCGGTGCCGAGCGCGATCCCTCCAGTGGCCTGGCCTTTCCGTCGGCACCGGCATCGCAGTTGTTCGGAGACTTTCGCGAGCTGTGCCGCGCGGCCACCAAGACCTACTACGAGCAAGTCCTGGGGGCGGAGTTCGACAAGGTCCGTTTGATCGACACCGACATAGTCGTCCGCGAGCGGACCGAGCAATACGCGGCCGATCGCACGCTCTACCGCTACTTTCAGGGGCAGTTGCTGGGACACGTCGAAATCTTCCTGCCGGAGGGGTGGTTCGCCGCGCCCGCCGACGTCGATCAGACCATCCGCGCCCTGCGCCAGGCCCGGCAGGGCATGCACGCGGCATTGCCGAAGCTTTCCGCGGCGCTGGACTCGTTCGAAAAGGCGGAGGCCAGGCGGTGCCAGGCGTTCACCGGGCAGCTCTTGCAAGCGGCCCGTATTCGCTTTCAGCCCGCGGAGCTCGGCCTCGCCGGCGGCGACGTGGTAGCCATCGGCAAGGCCCAGGAAGAAGGCTGGCAGGCGCGCGAAGAGGCCCTGGCCGACCTGCACGGCTTCGTGCACCAGGCCGAAACACGGCTCACCGCCGCGCTGTGTCTACTGCACGCCGCCGATGTGGTCCGCAAAATGGACGACCCGGAGGCCCTGCCCCACGTCGGGCGGCTGGACAGCGCGCTGGGCGACCTGCGGCTGGCCTGGCCCCACGTGCAACCGCTGCGGGAGCATCTCTTCGGCCTGGGCTTGCTGATGTCCCGCGTGCAAGAGAACGGCCGCAACCAGGCTTATTGGGTGGAGCTGAAGCGCGTGGCGGCCATCGTCCGCGAATTGATGGTCAAGCTGCACCAGGCACTGGCCGCCACGCCGTATCCCTTCGAGCACGCGTCGGGGGCGATCCAGGTGTCCGACTATCTGGTCCCAGAGATCCCCAGCGACGAACAGGTGGGGGAGCTCGCGATGGCGGCCGAGGAGATGCTGGCCAAGCTCTTGGCGTTATACTTCCGTGCCATGGCCCAGTTGGCCGTCACCGCCGAGCGGGTCGAAGCGGCCTTGGGATTACCGCGGCTGCCCGATCCGCCGGAGCCGGAAGGGCGGGAGCGGAGTAGGTGAGTAGGTGAGTAGGTGAGTAGGTGAGTAGGTGAGTTGTGGACGACTGGCAGAACATCGCCGCCCTGGCATGTGTCGCCGTCGCGGTGGCGTACATCGCGTGGCGCGCCGCGAGAAAGCTCGTCAAACGAGCGGGCTCGCGCTGCGGCGGCTGCGCAAGCTGCGGCACATCCGAGGGAAGCGGGCAACCGCCCGCGCTGGTGGAATTGCCGCCGCCGCGGACGAAGCCCGGAGATCGGCCGTGAAGTCCCACACCCGGCACCTTACCTTCACCATCCCCGCCCGGATGGACTTTCTGAATATCACGCCACAGGTCGAAGAGGCCGTGCGCGACAGCGGCGTGCAGGAAGGATTGTGCCTGGTCAACGCCATGCACATCACCGCCAGCGTGTTCATCAACGACGACGAGCCGGGCTTGCACGAGGATTACAAGCGCTGGCTGGAGCAGCTCGCGCCATTCGATCCTTCGCCGCAGCGCTACCATCACAACCGCAGCGGCGAAGATAACGCGGACGCCCACCACAAGCGGCAAGTCATGGGTCGCGAGGTCGTCGTGGCGATCACCGGCGGCAAACTGGACTTCGGCCCCTGGGAGCAGATCTTCTATGGCGAGTTCGACGGCCGCCGGCCGAAGCGCGTGCTGGTGAAGATCATCGGGGAATAGCGGCAACAACTCCCCACAATCCTTGCGATCACTTCTTCCTCTGCCGCGAGGAGGTCAGCTTCTTCTTCAGCCGCTGAAACTCCGGCGGCAGCGGCGCGTGGAACTCGAGCTCTTCACCGGTCACGGGATGAGCAAACGCCAGCGACTCGGCGTGCAAGGCCAGCCGGCGGTATGGCCATGCCCAGTGCGCCGCGGCCGAGGCACGATACCGCCGGTCGCCCAGCACCGGGTGCCCCATCTCGGCAAAATGAACGCGAATCTGGTTGCGGCGGCCGGTTTCCAGCCGAACGGCGACCAGCGTGGCGTCGGGCCAGGACTCGATCACCTGGTAGTGCGTGATCGCAAGCTGGCCCGCTGAGGGGTCCTTCGTCGAATAACGGTTGAGGTCCTTGTCGGTGGCCAGATGCGAGCGAATCGTCCCCTGCGGCGGCTGCACGCGGCCGGCCACAAAGGTCACATAGCGCCTCTTCGGCTTGCGCTCCGCGAACTGGTCGCGCAGCAATTGGGCGATGGCCAGGCTCTTGGCGAAGACCAGGAGGCCCGACACGCCGCGGTCCAGGCGGTGCACGCAAAACGCTTCGGCGCTCGGGTCGCGCTGGCGGAGCTTTTGAGTCAATTGGCTGATGACCGTCTGCGGCTCCCGGTGCGGCGTCGGCACGGTGAGCAGCCCGGGGGGCTTTCGCACGACCGCCAGATGCTGGTCTTGAAAGACGATGGTCAGCGACGACCGCGGCGGCTTCTCGCTGGGCGAGGCGGGACGGCTCGCTCCGGCAACGTCTAGCTCCACGCGATCGCCGATTTCGAGCACGGCGTGCGGGCGCTTCGCCACACGGCGGTTGACCCGCACGGCCCCCCGACGAATCGCGCCCACGGCCTGCGAGGGCCCCGCCCCTGCGCCCAGCAGCCGCTGCACCAGGCTGGCCAGCCGCCGGCCCGGCGGGGGGATGCGCGCGTCTACGACGAGCGATCTCGGCGAACCCTTAGGCATCGGCGGGGGGGCGCGATTCATGCGATGCCCAGGATCTTATGGGTCTGCAAGCCGATCCGCCACTGCGGATGATCCAGGCAATAGGCCACGGCGCGGCGCATGTTCTCACTTAGTTGCGGGCCGTCCATCGGTTGCAGGAAGAAATGCTCGAACTCCAGGCCAGCAAAATCCTCCGGGGGCGCGCCCTCCTGAGGATAGACCAGCTTCAGCTCGTTGCCGCGGCGCTGCCGAAGCGGTGCGCCCGCCTTGGGGCTGACGCAGACCCAATCGATGCCCGGCGGCAGCGCGCGTGCCGTTGGTCTCGATGGCGATCTCGAAGCCCTCCGTGTGTACTTGTTGCAAGAGAGCCTCGTCGAGCTGGAGCGCCGGCTCGCCGCCGGTAAAGACGACGTAGCGTAGGGGCCGGGGGCTGGGGGTTGGAGGCTGGGGGGCGAGCACCGAGCTACTAACCCCTAACCTCGGACTGCGAGCCTCTAGCCCCCAGCCCCCAGCCCCTAGCCCCCCGCATGCCGCAATCGCCGCGGCCAGCTCGGCCGGGCCGGCAAAGTGTCCGCCTCCGGGGCCGTCCACGCCCACGAAATCGGTGTCGCAGAACTGGCAGATGGCCTGGTCGCGGTCCTCTTCGTGTCCCGTCCACAGGTTGCAGCCCGCGAAGCGGCAGAACACCGCCGCCCGCCCCGACCGGGCACCTTCGCCCTGAAGCGTGTAGAATATCTCTTTGACGGCGTAGCTCATGACTCGCGTACCGTGACTGCGTCCCAGAGCATTGTAGCAAGCTAACGAGCCGATGAATCTCCTGGCCACGCAAGCCACGCTGGACGTTGCCGCCCTCCGCCGCGACTTTCCCATTCTCGCCACGCGCGTGCATGGCGACGTGCCGTTGGTGTATTTCGATAATGCGGCCACCACGCAGCGGCCGCGGCAGGTGATCCAGTCGATGGTTGAGACCAGCGAGCGGCACTATGCCAACGTCCACCGCGGCATCCACACGCTCAGCGAGCAGAGCACGGAGATGTTCGAGAATGCCCGCGAGAAAGTCCGGGCGTTCATCAATGCTCCCGCCGCCGAGCAGGTCATCTTCACCCACGGCACGACCGAGAGCATCAACCTGGTGGCCCGAAGCTGGGGCGACGCCAACCTCCGGGCCGGCGACGAAATCCTGCTCACGGAGATGGAGCACCACGCGAACCTGGTGCCCTGGCGGCAACTGGCCGAACGGACGGGGGCGGTGATTCGCTACATCCCGATCACCGACGACGGGCTGCTGCGGCTGGAGGAGCTGGCACGGCTCTTGACCGAGCGCACGAAGATCGTCGCGGTCGCGGCCGTCTCGAATGTGCTGGGCACGATCAATCCGCTGGGGCCCATCATCGCTGCCGCCCACGCCGCGGGGGCCGTGGTGCTGGTGGATGCGGCCCAGGCCGTGCCGCACCTGCCGCTGGACGTACAAGCGCTGGGCGCGGATTTCGTGGCCTTCAGTGGGCACAAGATGCTCGCGCCATCCGGGGTCGGCATCCTCTACGGCCGGCGCGAGCTGCTGGAGGCGATGCCGCCGTTCCTCGGCGGCGGCTCGATGATTCGCCGCGTGACGCTCGATGGCTTTGAGCCGGCCGAGCTGCCGGCGAAGTTCGAGGCCGGCACGCCACCCATCGTGGCGGCCATCGGCCTGGGCGTGGCCGTGGACTACCTTCAGCAGTTCGGCCTGGCGGCGATTCACGAACACGAACGACAGCTCACCGAGCGTGCGCACGAAGTGCTCGAAAGCGTCGGCGGCATCCGGATCTTAGGCCCCAGCCCCCGTGGGGCACGCGGCTCGCGTGCCAGAGCGGACACACGCGAGCCGCGTGTGCCACGACCGGAGAAGGCCGGCATCGTGAGCTTCGTCGTGGACGGCGTTCATGCCCACGACGTCGCCCAGCGGCTCGACCGCCACGGCATCGCCGTCCGCGCCGGCCACCACTGCGCCATGCCGCTGCACAAGCGGCTGAGCATCGCCGCCAGCGCGCGGGCCAGCTTCTATCTCTATAACACGCTGGAGGAGGTCGATCGCCTCGGCGAGGCGCTGGCGGAGACCAAAGCGTTCTTCCGCAGAAAGTAGCATGGCATGCGAAGGCATCAGATATCGCTCAGGATGCTCCTGCTTGTCGGGGCCGTGGCACCAGCCTGCATCTACCTCGCTGCCCTGCTGATCGCGGCCCACCCCGAAGTTCTCATGATCGCCGTATACGCGGCAATCTGGGTGGCGCTCTCTTTGTCCGACCGGACAATCTAGCCCGGCAGCTCGTCGTCCCGACGCGCAATCGAGGCAATGAACAGAGCAGCTAGGCAAAAGGAGGCGGAACGGAATCGGGCGCGCGAAGAGTCCTCGTCGAGCAAGATAGCTTAGGGGCGCAAATGATCAGCCAGGCGCGTCAGCAGCCGCTCAAGGCGAGTGGCGTCTACACGGCCGATGACTCCTGCGATTTCCTTGCGCTCGGCCGCATAGAGATAGCTGAGGCGAATCGCCGACGCCCGGTGTAACCCACTGGCCGCGTAATCGGCGTCACCCGGCTGAACGAGTTCATCCCAGTCTGCTTGAAGCTGCTGAGCTTGCGTGCTGAGCCCGCAGATCAGCAGGTTCTGATACGGCCCCGGCAGCGATGCTAAGAGAAGCGCCGGACGAAGTTTGGGCGAGCCGCCGCCCACTTGGGGCACCGGCAGAAGGACCACGTCGCCTGGGGTCACTGGGGCGACTCCGTAAGAATATCACTGAGCGAGTATTCGGGCTCATTCTCCCCATAGGCACGCGCGAACTGCGACAAGCCAAAACTCTGCCACTCCTGATGCTCCTCCCGCGATCGGAGGAACGCTGCGAAATCGAGCACCTCGGAAACTCGGTCGTCTGGCAAATCTTCCAGAATCTGGTTGAGGGCCTCGCGCGTAGTCATGATGTCCTCCTTCACGAAACGCTTGCGCGTTAGAGGCGGTCCAAGGGAGGCCGCATCACGTGGCTTGTCCACATCTATTGTACCCCACCCCGATCCTCTGGGGCTCGCAATCGCCCCGCCGGCGTGTCCGCCCGCAATTGGTCGATCATCTCCCGCGTGGCCGCCTCCACGGCTCGTTGCCAATCCGCAGGTGCAAAGCGCCCCGCGAAATCCTTGCGCGCGTGGGCGAAGATGATGCCTCGCGAGCTGTTGACGATCGCCCCCAGGCCCTCCTCGTCGAACGCCGGGGCCACGTCGCGGGCGGCGCCCCCTGAGCGCCGTAGCCGGGCACGAGGAACCAGGTGTGCGGCATGGCCTCACGCAGCTCGGCGAGCTGCTGCGGATAGGTGGCGCCCACCACGGCGCCCACGGCCCCATAGCCGTTTCGGCCGGCCGTCTCCACCGCCAGCCGCTCGACGAACTCGCCCACGTGACGATAGAGCGGCCGGCCGTCGGCCATCAGGTCTTGAAACTGCCCGCCGCCTGGGTTGGAGGTTTTCACCAAGACAAAGATGCCAGCCCCCCGGCGCTGGCCCACTTCCACAAAAGGGCGAAGACTGTCTTCGCCCAGATAAGGACTGACGGTCAACGCATCGGCGCTGCCCAGGTAGCCCTCCGCGTAGGCCTCGGCCGTGCTGCCGATATCGTTTCGTTTGCCGTCGAGAATGACAATCAGGCCGGCAGCGCGGGCATATTGAATCACGTCGTACAGGGCCGTCATGCCGGGCGGGCCAAGCTGCTCGAAGAACGCCGCCTGCGGCTTCACCGCGGGCACGAGCGGGGCCACGACGTTCGATCACCTCGCGGCAGAACCGGGAATAGACTTCCGCGCGGCTCTTTGAGTCGGCTGCCCCGCCGCGAGTCAAGGCCGGCGGCAACTGCTCCCAGCGTGGGTCCAGGCCCACGAGCACCCCCGTGCCGCGCTGCCGCACTGCTTGGATCAGCCGATCGGCGAAGTTGGTCAACGGCGCACCTCTCGGTCGGCGCGAAAAAAAACCGGGCATCTTGTCATCTCAGGCCACGGCGACGCCGCGATTATACGTCCGCGCGCAACACCCGGCTAGTAATAGAGATAGGGCGTATCCGCAGCTCGCCAACGGTCACGCTGCCTCGCCGTCGCCGAATTTTTTTGGAAATCTTGGCGGAATCCGTGTCCGTTGTCCTCCCGTTTTCGCGAGCTATACGGTGGACGCGCGGTCGGCATCGGCACGGCGATCGGCAAAATCGCCTCCTGCTCTGACACACAGCGCGGCCCCGACGACCGGCGCTCGCTTGCCCCGACCCGGTCGTCGGGCCGCCTCTTTCTTGCTCCGGCCCATGCCCGCTGGCATGATGGAAGGCCAATCCCCCTCGTCCCCCCGTCCCCTTCCTCGCTGACTTGTGGAGGCGGCCATGTGTTCTTGTGACTCTTGCAACACGGGCAGGCACGTTTGGAAACGTGCCCCACGTTCGCTGACTCGATCAGCGGCCGCTTTGATCGCCATCGCCGCCGCCATCGTGATCGGGGGCGCGGCCGGCGTCGCCCAGGCTGACGACACGCTGGGCATCGTCCGCGGCGTGGACTTGCAGCCACTGGCGGCCCAAGCCAAGCGCGTGGCTCAGGCGCTCGATCAAATGCTCGGCGCACCCCTCAGCGAGAAGCAGCAGGCCGAACTGGACAAGGCCCTCAAGCTCGATGACGCGGATGCGGCCGCCGTGGCGATCCAGAAGGTGCTCGACCCGCTCTGCCTGGCGGGCGTGAACATCAATCCCGAGAGCCGCGTGAAGGTCGCCCGCGGCCCGGCCGCCGGCGGAGCTGGTCGCAGCAGGGCTGGCGCGTGTTCCTGGTCAAGGTGCACAACGAAGGGGGCGTGACCGCCGAGCTGCGCGCCACGAGCCCCAACGCCGCGCCGCTGCACAAGCGGTCGACCGAGCAGCCCCGAGCCGCAAGCCGACGGTCAAGCCCGACGACGTGCCCGACCGCTGGATGGACATCGACGTGTTCGACGAGCAGCCGCTGAATCGCGACGCTCTCGGGCCTGGCGCTCGAATACCGCATCGTGCAGCTCTACAGCCGCGACGCGGGCAAGCGCGAGGCGAAGCTGATCGTTCGACGTCGGCCAGGGGACGCAGGACCTCGGCTTCCGCAACGAGGTGCACGATCCTGTTCGAGTGCGAGCCGGCCGTGCGAGGTGAAGCTGGAGGTCCTCGACGACGACGGCAAGCCGACGACCGGGCAGTTCGTCATTCCGCGACACGCAGGGCCGCGTCTATCCGTCGCGCATCGCGCCGGCTGGCGCCCGACTTCTTCTTCCACGACCAGATCTACCGCCAGCCGACGGCGAAGACGGTCGCTGCTGCCGCCGGGCGAGTACGAGGTCACCTACAACCGCGGGCCGGAGTACCGCGTACTCGAAGACGCACGATCACCGTGCCCGGCGACGGCCGCGAGCACACGCGAGTCGTTCCGCCTCAAGCGCTGGATCAAGCTGGCCGACTACGGCTGGTACTCGGGCGACCACCACGTCCACGCCGCCGGCTGCGCCCACTACGAAGCGCCCGACCGAAGGCGTCACGCCCGGCCGACATGATGCGGCACATCCTGGGCGAAGACCTCAACGTCGGCTGCGTGCTCTCGTGGGGGCCGTGCTGGTACCACCAGAAGCAGTTCTTCGAAGGCGACGGTCCACAAGCTCTCGACGAAGGACTACCTGATGCGGTACGACGTCGAGGTCTCCGGCTTCCCCAGCCAGCACGCCGGGCACCTCTGCCTGCTGCGGCTGAAGGAGGACGACTACGAGTATCCCAAGCCGGTCGGAGTTCGACTGGTCGTTCGGCGGCGAGCGACGGGCAGTTCAAAGGCACGCAAGACCGAGCTGATCGGCGAGTGGCCGACCTGGGACCTGCCGATCCTGCAAGTGGGGCAAGGAGCAGGGCGGCGTCGTCGGCTTCTCGCACAGCGGCTGGGGCGCTGCCGAAGGTCCGGCGGACGGTCGACGCAAGGCTGCCCGACAGCTGCCGACTATGCATGCCGCCGTTCGACGGCATCGGGGCCAACGAGTTCGTCGTCGATACGGTCCACGGCGTGTGCGACTTCATCTCCGCGGTCGATACGCCGGCCGTCTGGGAGCTGAACATCTGGTATCACACGCTCAACTGCGGCATGACCACGCGGATCAGCGGCGAGACCGATTTCCCCTGCATCTACGGCGAGCGCGTCGGCCTGGGCCGCGGCTACGTCAAGCTCGGAGCGGCCGAGCAGCAGACAGCAGCCGCTCGACTTCGACGACTGGGTCGACGGCATCCGCGACGGCCGCAGCTACTGCTGCGACGGCCTGTCGCACCTGGTCGATTTCACGGTCAACGGCCTGGGCGTCGGCGAGAGCCGAGGCGAGCAAACCGGCGAACGGCAAACCGGCGCGACGCAGTCCCCTGTAGCCCGGCCGCCAAACCGACGAGACTCGCCAAGACCAGCCGCTGGCGATCAAGGGCGACAAGCTGACCGTCAAGGTCCGCCGGCCGCCTTCCTGGACGAGAAGCCCAAGCTGGCTACGGCCGGCCGAACAAGGAAATCCGCCCGCTCGATCAAAAGCCCTACTGGCACGTCGAGCGGGCCCGCATCGACGACACGCGCAAGGTGCCCGTCGAGCTGATCGTCAACGGCCAGTCGGTCGAGACGCAAGGAGATCGAGGCCGACGGCAAGGTCAAGACCTGACGTTCGACTACACGCCCAAGCACTCGAGCTGGGTCGCCATCCGCATCTTCCCCGCCTGCCACACCAACCCGGTCTTCGTCGAAGTCGATGGCAAGCCGATCCGCGCCAGCAAGCGCAGCGCCGAGTGGTGCCTGCGAGCGGTCGACGTCTGCTGGAACCAGAAGGTGAAGCAGACGCGAGAAACGGAAAAGGAAGCCGCGGCGGCGGCGTATGACGTGGCGCGGAAGGCGTATCGAAAGGTTCTGGAGGAGGCGGTGGAGGATTGACAATCACAGCACACGTCGCGGTAAGACCAGCGATAGCGAGCGGTGACGCTAGCTCTGCGGTAGAGTATTACGCGCATTTGCCCCGTCACTCCGTTCTTGTAAGGCTCCACGCCTTGGAGCGTTTGCCATGAAGAGGTCTGTTGCTGCAATCGCTGTGCTCTTAGCCTTCGTGTTGGGGATTGTTGTGGGAGGGGCGTGCACTTCGCTGCTGGGTATTCGTTGGCTGGCGACGGACCTCGCGCCTGAGCCGGACTCCACGTCAACTCGGCACGCGCTGGAGGGCACTTGGGAAAACACGGCCGACGATGCCGAGGACTATCGACAGCTTAAGTACGTCACGCCCACGCACATGGTCTGGGTAATCTACGATCGCAACGACAAGACACCTATCGCAGCCGCCGGCGGAACTTATAAGCTCGACGGCGAGAGCTACCAGGAGTACTTTCACTTCGCTACGCCGATGTGGGAGCATCTGGTGGACAAGCAGCACAACTTCCGCGTCAAATTCGAGGAGGGCTTGTGGAGGAACTACGGTCGAATGGCCAACGGTATCTTTATTGACGAGCGTTGGCGGAAGCTGAGGCAGTGACCGTAGGTGCCCTGGACCCACTGGCTCGGCGTCGGTGTGTTCGTCAGATCAGGAGAGTCAAGATTGCGCGAGCCACCGGGGAGAATTGCAATGGTTAGAACAACCCAGGGCATTGTCCACGGGAAACGGATCGAACTGGAAGAAGACCTCGGCATCCCCGAAGGCCAGCAGGTCGAAATCCAAGTCACGGTGATCGAAAGCGCCCGCGAGCCGCCGAGAAAGTGGGGCGACGGTCTGCGGCACTGCGCCGGCGTCCTGGCCGGCGAATGGACCGAAGAGGATGACCGGATTCTGGAGGCGATTCACAACGATCGCCAAATCTCAATCCGCCCGTCATGGGCGTCTTGATCGAACGAGCCGACGAGCGGGCGGCGACGACCTGAGGTAGGGCGAGTCCCCTTCAGCTCCACGCCGTCAGCAGCGCAGCGCCGCCACGGCCACTCCCAAGCCCGATTTCACTGCCGTGGCGGCCAGCCGGCCCAAGAAGGCGCCCCAGCCGACTCGCAGGCTGCCGGGCAGCTCGCGGCGGGATGTGTACTCCGCGAGCGCCGCGCCCACGAACGAGCCCAGGAAGGCGCCCAGCAGGCTGCCGATGATCAGCACGGGCACGCCGATGATCGCCCCGATGATGCCGCCCAGAATGGCACCCCAGGCGGCTCGGCGCCCGCCGCCGTATTTCCGGGCGAAGCGGGCCCCCAACGAGAACTCGATCACCTCGGCGACCGTCGCCAGCGCCACCACAGACCAGAGGCAGCGAGCCCACCGTCGCAAAGTCGGTGCTCAGCGCGTACACGGCCAAGGCGCCGACCTGAAGCCAAATCCCCGGCAGGCCGAAGGGAATCAGCAGCAGCCCGCCCACTTGCGCAAGCACAAGAGTGCGTAGGCCATCGGGTCCTCCCATGTCCGCCAGAGCTCGCGGCTTCTGGCACGCGGTCCTACCTCATATCATATGCCGCTGGAACCGAGCCCGCGACGTGACCGCGGACGGCGAAAGCCGTCACATCTTTGAGCATGGCCCGTCCGTCTGCGTCCCGATCCTTCCGTTTGTGTCACTTTTCCGGAGGCCGCCACGGAGTCGGAGATGGCGAAAACGGCTCGCTCACAAGCGGTTATGACTTGCGGACGGCGAGGAACGGCGTGAGCAAGCCTTATCGCGCCGGCGCGAACTGAAAAAAGACGACTCGCATTGTGTCACTTCGCTGCGTAGCATTCACTCATACCGCAGCGCTTCGATCGGATCGGAGCCTGCTCGCCCGCAGCGCCGGGTAGTAGCCGATTGGCGTCGAAAGCGTACTTGCCCGTGGCGACCTTGTCGTAATGGAGCCATTTACTTCACCAATCGCCAGCCCGATTCGTCGGCGGTCAGTGCGGTGTGGCCCTTGTAGCGGTCGTACACCTTGTGCATTTCCTCGATGGTGTCGAAGTAGCCGACGATGTGGGCGGCGCTGAAGGATTCGCCGGCCTTCACCGGCTTGCCGTGGATCTCCTCGATCATGACGATGATCCCGCCGGGCCGCTGGCTGCACCACGCCTCGTAGACGACGGACGGGTTCGAGCGTCAGCCCGGCCAGCCAGGGGCCGTCCTTGCCCGTCTTCTTGTCGCGCAAGTGGTAGGCGCGGATGAAATGCTCCGGCGTCTTGTGCGTGTCGCGCCGGTAGCCGAACTTCAAGTCGGGCGGGAACGGGGTGAAGAACTCGCTGGACGGGATGCGCACCCCTTTGGGACCGCTCAGGTAGCTGAGATACATCTCGCTGAACGTGTCGCCCTTCTCGTGGCGGACGCAGCCCGGCGTGTCGTTGCGGAGGAACATCTCCTCCGAATCGTTGACGCTGTCGATCTTGTCCATCAGGACGAAGAACCGCTCGCCCTTGGGAAACACGATCAGTTGCGTCCAGCGCGACCCGGCTTTGCGGCCGGGGGCGGCGTACTCGTACTTGTAGGTCGTCTTCACCGCGACGAAATCCTTGCCGCGGATGACCTCCGGCTGGACCGGCTTCATCCGGTGGCAGAGCTGCGGTCCCTCGACCATGCGCTTGCGATGGCTGCTGCCGTGGGCCATGAGGGCGTAGGCTTTCCTGGCCGGGTCGGTCTCGTTCGTGTGCCAGGTATAACGGCCGACGCCGTGCCCGTCCGGGGCGAGCACCTTGTCGCCCCAGGCCTCGTCGCTGCCCGCCTCCATGAGCCAATCGACGACCATCAGCCCGTCGCCGACCTCGCGGAAGCCGGTGGTCTTGTCGAGAAACGACTCCTTCTCGATGCCGGTCATCCACTGCTTGGGGTTCTTCTTGGGAATGACGGCTTCGAGCTTGTCGGTCTCGATCTTGATGGCGCGGTCGTCCTCGGTCACGCGCGCCCACGCGGCATCTTTGGCCCGGCTGAGCCCGAGACCGATCCGGCACCTGCCATCGCGATGAGCAAGCCCAGTGACAACTGAGTGACGAAGGTTTTGGAGAATCTCATGCAGCCCCCAGGCCATAGGGTTGGCGGTACTCCTTCGTGAGCAGGGAGTTGGCTTCGTCGCAATCGACGAAGCGTTCGGTCCGCGGATCGAAGTCGAGCCGGCCGCGAGTAGCGAAGGCGATCTCGCCCAGATGGACCAGCGCACAACTGCGGTGGGCGATCTCGGCCGAGGCTCGTGTCGGCCTGCGAGTGCGGACGGCGTCGAGAAAATCCGCCATGTGCTCTTCGTAGCCGGTCTGGCCACGGAGTTCCTTGCCTTCGGTCGGGCCGGGCGTGGCTCTTGGGACCGAGGAACACGCTGAAGGCGCCGCGGCGCGAGAAGACCATGTAGCCTTCCGTGCCGTAGAAGACGTTGCCGTTGTCGAAGCCGTGCAGGCCGTAGGCGTGAACGGATAGTTCTCGTAGATCAGCAGCCGGCCGTCGGGATACTCGTAGGTCACGTTCAGGTTGTCGGGGTAGTCGCTGGCGTTGCCGTGCAGCACCATCCGGCCGCCGCGGGCGGTGATCTGCTTGGGCAGCGTCGTCGACGCCCAGCCCCCAGGCGGCCATGTCGAGGTCGTGGATGCCGTCGTCGCCGATCTCGCCGTTGCCGTAGTCGCGGAACATCCGCCACGTCCGGTGGAAGCGATGCGGATTGAAGGCCGCTTGGGGGCCGGGCCGAGCCAGCGGTCGTAATCGACGCCCGCCGGAGCTGCGCCGTCGGGCAGCGGCTTCACGACCGACCTGCGGCTCGGCCGTCCAGGCGCGGGCGACCTTCACCTCGCCGATGATTCCGTCCTTCAGCAGCTTGCCGGCCTTGTCGGTGACGGGGCTGCTCCGCATCTGGCTCCCCTGCTGGACGACGCGGCCGTACTTCTTGGCGGCCGCGATGATCAGCGGCCCTTCGTTGTAGACGTGCGAGATCGGCTTCTCGATGTAGACGTCCTTGCCCGCCTGCATCGCCGCCAGCGCGATCGGCGCGTGCCAGTGATGCGGCGTGGCGATGATGCAGGCGTCGACGTCCTTGTCGCTTGATGACGTCCTCGAATCGGCCAGTGCGCTTGGGCGGCGCCGGCTGGAAATCTCGCTGAAACGTGTGTCGCCATCTTGTCGATCTGGCGCGGATCGACGTCGCACAGCCAGGCGATCGAGACCGCTTCGCGGCGACTGACCAGCCCCTTGACGTGATGCGTCATGATGCCGCCGCAGCCGATGATTCCCAGCCGCACAACGGCAGGTTTCTCTTCGCCAAAGGCGTGGACTCCGCCGAGCGTCGCAGCCGCGGTGAGAATGGCCGCAGTCTCGCTGGACTGCCGGAGAAACTCGCGTCGAGAACGTCTCGGATGTCATGCTTTGGTCCTTTCCGTCTTAAGGAGCGCGTTGCAAGCCCCATCGTACAGTTGCTCCGCGAGCGGGCAAGGCGATGTCAGCCGCGTGCCTGCCATTATGCCGCTCGAACCTTCTGGCTGCGACGGCCGAACCGATTTCTGTTAGGGCAGTTGGGGCCGCGCAGGCTGCCGCCGCGTTTCGCGGAACGATGACCGCAGATCTCCGCGGCACGCTTCTCTGACGATCTGGGAGAAGGCCACGAGAGACATGGTATTCGAGCGCGGGGACGTGAAGACCACCGCGCACAACTGCAACGGATCGAATTCCATAACGAACATGAACGACCGTCGAGCCATTGCTCGACGCAGCCGGGCAGACGCTGCAGCTAACTCGGCGAGCAGCCGCGTGTGCTTTTCGCGGCTTTCTGGCGATCCGTACAGGCCCGAGATAGACGTGCTGGCCGTTGACAATCACACGGGCTCGGCCGAAGGACTTGTGCAGGCGGTAGCCGGGAACTTGAACACGACGCTTGGGCATTGGTGCGGCTCCTGTTGGCCGCAAAGTGGTCAGTTGACCACTTTGCGGCGCGTTCAGGCCGCACTGCCCTACGCCCGGGCAGGTGTTCTAACTCAACAACTCGGCATACCTCTACAGTATCCCCGACAGGATTCGAACCTGTAACCTTCGGCTCCGGAGGCCAGGTCGGGCTGCCGTGATTCCTTGACTTAACGCACTTGTGGCAAACAGGTTAGGCCAAGCACAGAGAGCCTTCCCAGATTCCACATTTTCCAAATTGTATTGTTTTTTTGATCCTTTTCCAGCGCTTCTGTGCCACGTTTGTGCCACGTGAGGAAACAGCCTTCGCCTGTGCCAAGTCGCGCACGGTTGGACGCTTCGGTGGGGGTATCCTGAGGTGCGAGGAAGAGCATCCTCTTTGTCCACCCCGCTTCGGCGAGCCTCATTGGTTTTCGCGCAGCCCGATCTTCTTCATCGGCGCTATCGCATCGAATGCGCGCTTGGCCGCGGGGTCGGGATCCACCACTCACCCGACCAGCAGACCTTCATCGAGTTGCCGCTGGCATCGGCCGGCACGCGCCTTGGAAACCCGACAGTGTTGGCGGCTTGACCACGCACGATGGCATTGAATTTCATGGCGCCACGGAGTGCAAACTGCCGCCTCGATTTGGACGCTTCCTCCGAGCGCTTTACACGCGCCGCCCAAGCTGCGCAGCGGCACTTGCTTGCCAGCGGTTCGCGTGGCCTCTAGGATGAATCACTGGGTCCGCTGGCTGGTGGGCGTTAGAGAGAGAGAGGGGGGCGTCGCCCATGTCCGGAGCGTGTTTGCAGCACGTTTCGCGCGGTGCCCATTGGCCGCAAGGGGGTGCTGATCGGGGTGGAAGTCCCGCGGCTGGGCTGTACCTGCGACGCGGTGCGACAGGCCGAGATGACGCCGAGCTGCGGCGGCGACACACCAAGGCCTTCGCCCGCTATGCCTTGGAGTTGTCGCGACACATGACCATCCAGGACGTGGCCAGTCACCTCGGGGTCGGTCGGGACCCCATCAAACAGATTCAGAAGCAAGACCTCCAGCGGCTCTTTGGCCGGCGCAAGCTCAAGCAGTTGCGGCAGATTGCCATCGACGAGATCTCGATCGGCGTCGTGCAGGACCTGGACAAGCTACACAAGGACGTGCTCAAGGGCACCCGCTGGCTGCTGCTGAAGAACCCGGAGAACCTCGATCCGCAGCGAAACGAACCGCAGCGTCTGGAGGAAGCCTTGCGGCTGAACAGCCGCTGGCGACCGCCTACTACCTCAAGGAAGACCTGCGGCGATTCTGGGAGCAGCCGCACAAACGGTTCGCCACGGACGTTCCTCACGAGCTGGTATCTACGCGCCAGAGCCTCCGGCATCCGGGTGATGCAGCAGATGGCCAAGACGCTGGCGGCGCATCGCAAGGGCTGCTGGCCTACTACGACTATCCGATCACGACCGGTCCGTTGGAGGGGACCAACAACAAGATCAAGACCATGCAACGCCAAGCCTATTCCGCGACCAGGAGTTCTTCAAGCTGAAGATCTACTGGCGATCCACGAGACCAAGTACTCTATAAGCCTTTTTTGATCATCGGTGATTTCGGAAAGCACCGTGCTGCGAGCGTCGGCTACCCGCTGAGGCATGCACCACGACCCGGGGCCACATTTTTTGGTTCTTTAGGCTAATTACAAGTTCGGCAACGGGAGGTGGAACTGGCTTACAAGAGCGTGAGGTGAATCAAGTTTAATATCCGCATTGGACCGTACACTGAAGTGATCCTTCAACCAGCGTGAGGAGTAACGCATGTCCGCGCAGGGAGTCACCTATTCTGTCGATTTGGTCCTCTGTATCGACGCGACTGGGAGTATGGGCCACCTCATTAACAAAGTCAAGGAAAGTGCCCTGTGCTTTTATGAAGACCTCAGCATCAAGATGCAGGGAAAGGGAAAAACCGTTGACTTCCTGCGTCTCAAGGTGATCGCTTTTCGCGACTATTATGTGGACGGCCAAAAATCGGTGATGGAGTCCTCTTTCTTCGCCCTGCCCGATGAAAAAGTCGAATTCGCTGAATTTATCCGTCCGGTGACCGCGGAAGGGGGCGGCGATGAACCGGAGACGGGGCTGGAGGCCCTAGCCCTCGCCATACGCTCGGATTGGTCCCGCCAGGGCGATAAAAAGCGGCAGATCGTGGTCGTGTGGACGGATGCATCAACCCACCCCCTCGAAAAGGATGCAGGTAAAAAACCGGCGAACTACCCGCGCGACCTGCCCAAGAACCTGAACGATCTTACCGATATGTGGGAGGGTCAGGCGTATATGAATAGGGCGGCCAAGCGGCTACTCATCTATGCCCCGACGCTTACGCCTGGACCGACATCGCCAACCACTGGAACAACGTTCTACATTTCGTCTCCGCGGCTGGAGAGGGGCTGAAGGACAACGATTACCAGGAAATTCTCGGCGCGATCGCCGAGAGCGTGTGACCACTCGTTGTACAGGATGCCTCGGCATGCTTCGACTTCTCCAGTTCCTTCTTTCGCTTTTCCGACGGAAAAGGTCTTCCGACATGGATCGTACTGTCGCACCACCACGCAGAGAAGTGCCGACTAACGGGGAAGTACCTCAGGAAGTCCATGTACAGTCGCTTGCTATCTGGACAGAGAAGGAAAAAGGTGAGGGCGAAGACGCCGAGCCTATAGTTGAGTATAGGCGCGGGCACGAAAGTGGCCTTCTGGCGGTGCTGGACGGGTTGGGGGGTGCTGGCGGTGCGATTTACCGAACCGGGGAGGGTGAGTCCCATTCGAGCGCGTATTTCGCGTCACGGATCGTTCGCGAGATCGTCGTCGAACACTTTCATCAGTTGGGCGGTATGAGCGATGTCAAGTTTACACACGACTGTGTCCCCGAACTGAAGAAGAAGATTGTCGATGGGTTGACTGCCAGCTTACGCAAATTTGAAACGACACCCTCAAAGCTCAAGAGTACTCTAATCCAAAAGCTCCCAACGACTCTCGCGGCGCTTTACTGGTCCTGCGAAGCTCAAGAGTGCTTGTGCGACCTAGTCTGGGCGGGTGACTCTCGCAGCTACCTTCTCGCCCCGGGGGTGGGGCTCCAGCAGGCTGAGCCAAGATGATGCCAGAGGTTCAGGCGATGCATTTCAGGATCTGACGCAGGATGCACCGTTGTCCAACTATATCCGGGCCGATGACTCGTTTGAATTGCGGCACCGGCATGTTTCGGTGCCCCTGCCGGTGATCCTGTTCGTGGCGACGGATGGCTGCTTCGGCTACCTGCACACGCCGGCGCACTTTGAAGAGTTGCTTCTCGACACCTTGGACGCTGCAAAAGACACGGCGGACTGGAAGACGAGGATGCGCACGCGCCTCGAACAGGTTGCGGCCGATGACGTTTCGCTGGCCTTGGTGGCACTGGGTTGGAAGGACTTTACAGAACTGAAGAAGCAATTCCAGAACCGCCTGTTGAAACTTAAGGAACTCCTGGAACCGGCTGAGCAGGTTATCGCGGAGCTTCGCCAAGTCGAAGATCAGCTTGAGCACCTGCGAGATCGCAAGGACGACCTGCTCTCATGCAAAAAGGCTGAGTGTCTGAAGGTATGGAATCACTACAGGCCATGTTACGAAGAAAGGCTGAGGTCGTAGCATGCGCCACGGGTCAAATGATTCACGGCTACAGGCTTCTTCAGGACTTCACGACAGTTGGGGGAGGGTTGTCGCGATGGACCTTTGTGGAGAAGAACGGACGAAGCTACTTCCTCAAGGAGTTCCTCGCCCCCAAGTACCCCACCGACGACTCGCCCGGCAGCGCACGCGTCAAGAAGGAAAAGAGGCAACGCTGCGAGAGGTTTGAGCAGCATCATGCGCGCCTTCGCAAAGCACTGAGCTCCGCATGCGCTCCCGGCGGGAACCTCGTCTATACTATCGACTTTTTTCGGGAGGGAGCCAAGTATTACAAGGTCACCGACAAGGTCGATTGTGCCAGTCTCCGACCAGAGCAGATCGCTCGCCTGCCCTTGGAGGGACGTGTTCTGGTCATGAAAACAGTCGCTCACAGCGTGAGGATTCTGCACTATCGCAAGATAGTGCATGGCGACTTGAAACCAGACAATATTCTAATTACGCAGTCGGCGGAGAAGAAAGTCGTCGCGAAACTGATTGACTTCGACAATAGTTACTTCGCTGGCGAGCCCCCCGACCTTGAAGACGAAGCCGTTGAACTGGTTGGCGACCAGGTATACTACTCTCCGGAACTGTCCCGGTATTTTCAGAGAGATGAAAGAGTACTCCGGGGGGATTTGCACACGGCCTCCGACATCTTTTCCCTTGGCTTGATTTACTGTCAGTACCTTACGGGCTCGCTGCCGCTCTACACAACCGACAAGTTCCGATACGCCTGTGACGCAGTTTATGGCGGCGATCTGATCGCTCTGCCCAAAACATCGGAGCGGCTGCCAGTCACTTTGGCCGAGTTAGTCTTGGAGATGCTGTCGGCGGCGCCGAACCGTCGGCCGAGCATCGAACAAATCTTTCGCCGGCTGAAGGATTGGAAAAGGTCCGTGGGTAAGCCTGGAGATCTGGACAATACGAAGGAGCATCCGACGGAATCTGGCCGCGCTCGCCTTAGGGGCAACCTCGTCCCGTCAACCGACACCGCCGCTGAAACCGAGCCCACTTCGATCGGAGACTTCCGTGGGAGCTTGACGCGTAGAAATGAGAGAGCTGAGCCCCAGGAAGAGGCAGCGAGTTCTCGGCTGCGAGGTACGCTTAAAAACAAAATGATGTGGCGCTGTGTCGTGTGTGAAACATACAATACCGCTACAGCCCGCCATTGTGAAGTCTGTCAGACTGCCAAGCCTTTTCCGTCGCCGCCAGCGAGTGAAATCCCGGACAGAGATACTCAAACCCACAAGAAGAACTTCCCAATTCGTTTCAGGTGCGACAATTGCGATCAAGTTCTCAGGGCCAAGGAGCAATGGGTAGGAAAGAAGGGAACCTGCCCACGTTGCGGCAACCGCTTGACCGTTCCTGCTACCGAAAAGCCAGTCTCTAGCGTGGGAGAAGAGTTCACAATTCGTTTCAGGTGCCCCAATTGTAATAGGATCGTCAAAGCGAAGCGCCAATGGGCAGGAAAGAACGGGGAATGCTCTGCTTGTGGAGCTGTCTCGACCATTCCCGCCAGTGATTGAGCGGATTGTCAGATCACCACGTTTAGCCGATGCATGGGTGGTGGCTGCGTCGGAATACTCCCGAGCGAAATGCAGTGCGGAATGGTGCTTGGATTCTTACACGGAAGATGCAAAGGGCAAAGCCATTACGTATGTTGTCCGTGGGGGCCATTGGTTCAGCAAGGGCGAGGATGCCGCTCCGCGCAACGCGACGGGCTACCTCCGCGTGCAGCGTACAATGGCGTCGGCGTCCGCGGGGCGCTTGTCAAGGTGGAGTACCTTGCCAATACGGTGAATCGCGATACGAACAATGAGCTTGCTGTGGTGGCCGAATGAGGGTGTGCATATTCATTGTTAAGGTTTTCGCGTACGTCTGGATCGCTATCTTCCAGATCGTGTGGTACCAGGTTAGTTGGATGATCCATGTATTCTTCTCGTGTCTATTCGGTAAGGGGCCGTCCTTCGGAGACGAGTTTGCGTCGCGCAAAGACGATAGACATTGTTTCGGATACGTTGCGCGCGATCGTGGACGCTTGGGCGGACATTTTCAAAGATTGAGCCGTTCTGTGCACGGACGGGTGGCACCCTACGCCGTTAACCGTTTGTTTATAGTGTCATTTTCAGGTTGTGGGCTGCTCGGATTTGCGCTGCCGTTGCGATTCGGATGATCGGCGGGCCGGCGGCTGGTTCTTGTTTCTTGCGCGGATAGTTTCGGCTGGTTTGGTCGCGGCGGGGATAGTTGTCCAGGATCGCCTAATCGAGCAGTCCGAAAGTTCGTGGCCCTGCATACGATTTGATTCTGCCCTCGATCCGAACCCCGAGGGTTTCCTGGCATCGTGGCCGACGGTCTGGACGCCCGTCGACAGTCCAAAATGAAGTCTGCTGCTATCCCGGATCGGGCGAATACTCTCCGCCACAGGAAGGTCGAATGCCTAGGTGAGTCCTCCCGGTGGTCGTGGGTGGATCACTTCCAATAGTTCGGGAACGACATACGCTCGTATTGGTGGCACCGCTTGGCCACTCATTTTCCGCCGTTCGATCTCCAGTTCCATCGCGCGTTTTTTATCCGGCAACGCCGTAAGGACGGTGATCTGCAATCGCTCTTGTCGCACCATCTCCGCATAGGCCGCGATGTGCTTGCGGAAAGCAGGAGCAACGGTTTCCGGCGCCGTCCGCTGTTTGAGGAACCGCGCGCAGGAATCGATCAGCCGGTCCCATCTTCCGGGACCGCCCGTGTCAACTTTGATGTACGCCAAGCGAACAGTTTTGTCGTCGCCTTGCTCAAGGTAGTAGCGGATTGGCTGGCCGGGAAACCAGAGGTCGGCAAACCGCGTCTTGAACTCATCGGTGGTGAACAATTCTCGCGGCCGGTCGCCGCAGCAGCAAAAGATCGCAGTCGCAAAGCTCTCTATCCGCATGTCGTGTTTGAGCGGCGCCGCGACAGTTGGTTCTTTTCCGAGTGCCAATGCGGCCTTCTCGGTGAGGTGATAGTACGCTGGATCATCGTGGCCCAAAACGAGCGGCGAGGTTTGGAGGAGCGCCTCTGTTTGAAGCCGGCCCAGCATTCTTTTCGCCGCGTCTTTGCTGGACGATTCCAAGACTCCTGCACTGGCAAGAATTTGAGCGGTCGTAAGTCGATATCGGAGCACGTGCTCCAAAACGGCCGTTTCGTCGTCGCGAAGTGGAGTCACCATATCTCGTAATCCGTGCCCACGAGGTCATACAGCCGCGAGAGAATCCCGCCCCGCTCTTTTGGAAGCAACGTCGCTATCCGATCGGCTGCCTTACCTGCGCAATGCTGGTGGAAGGCCGCCAAGTGATCGGTTTTGTAGCGGCCTGCGAATTCGACAATTCGCACGATCGGACCGTCCACGTTGATGATGAAAGCATCCGGGTCTTTGAGCCTGCGAATCTCGAAGCCCAGTTTCGGAAAAGCTGATTCTCCGAGCCATGCAGCGGCGATTCGTGGGGAGTGGGTCCAATAGCGGACAAACACTTCCGCCAGGTGCAAGTCGTGCGTTGCCTCGCACATTTTGGCCGACGACTTGCGTCGAAAGGCGCCAAACAGGTGGTCGGTTGCCTTCGTTGCCGAATACACTTCCACCGCTTCGTCGCGCAATTGCCATCGGGCGATTGCCGTGTCGCTAACGGTCCGGAGTTCGTCTAGCGATGGATCGGGATCGTGAATCGCCCAAGACAGAAGAGGCCGGTCAAGAGGGAGCAGCGGATGAGCTTCCACAACGTGGCGGAAGAGCAAGCCTCCTCGCTCCAGTCGAGCTAGTGCGGACAACGCCAAATGAGAACGGTTCTTTGCCGGACCGAACCACGCTCGGGCAACCTGATCCAGCGTCATCAGGCGAACCTGAAGAGCAAGAGCCCGCAGGATGGCCATCTCTTTCGGGCGCCATTCCCACGGCCTCACCGTACACCTATCTTTCAACCAAGAGGTGGCAAAGCCGCAACGAGCAACGACGTGCGGCGGTGCAAATGTACTCGATGAAAACCTCAGTGCGAAGCGTTTCGCTCAGAACAACTGCAAGCCGCTCCTGATGCGGATGCGGACTTCTTCGAGAGCGGAAGCAAGCGCCTGTTCCACTTCGTCGTAAGAGCCTTTGCGGTTCACGCTGACGATGACCTTCCAGCCATTCTCGGTGAGAAACGTCTGCCGGGTCCCTCGTGCGGCAGGCTTGGGTTTGCCCTTGCGCTGCCGCACTGCCCGCGAAGCGTCTTCCAGGGAAAGTCGGCCGGAAGCCGCCTTGTCGGCGAGCTCGCGCTGAGCGTCGGCGTTGTCGAGCTTGGATAGCTCGTAGGCTGTGCGCGGGGCGATGTGGCCGGCGTCGATGCTCTGTTGAATGTCTGGCGGCAGGTCGAGGATCGCAAGCACGCGACTGACTTTTGACGGCGGGATGCGGAGAGCCTCGGCGACTTGCTTGCCGTTCCACTGATTGAGTTCCATCAAGGCGTCAAAGGCCCGCGCCTCTTCGACGGGCGATAGATCCTCGCGCAGCAAGTTTTCGATCAACTGCTGCTCGAGTATTTCGGACTTCGACAGCTCTCCCTCGTGGAAAAAGCAATCGATCGTTGGAAGTCCCGCATGGCGTGTGGCTCTCCAGCGGCGTTCACCGGAGATGATGACCCACTTTTCCAGTTCCGCTGACCAGCGAACTCGGATCGGGCTGAGCTGGCCCTTGTCGTGAATGCTTTGGGCAAGCCGGTCGATCGCATCATCAGAAAAATCAACCCGCGGCTGGTCAGGATCGGGGATGACCATAGTAATATCGACTTTGCCGAAGTTGCGCAGAGGCGCCGGCCGACATCTTTTGCAGACGGGATCGGGCTCAGTTTCGGGCGCAGGTCAACGTCTCGAACGCCCAAGGATTCGTTCAGGTTTGCTGAAAAACGCTCTAGCGTCGTACGTGTCTTTGCCATCCTGTTTCCGAGAACTACCTGCTAGATCTACGCGACATTTTGACGAGAATTCCTCAAAGCAACTCGTTCCAATAACTCGCGGCGTAGCTCGTCGGTCAACCGAGCGGCAGCAGAACGAGAGCTGTAAAAGCCGACGGGCTGGCGGCACGCAAGCGCTACTTTGAACGCGGAGGCTTCCGGGATGACGGTGTTCAGCACCTTCTCGCGGTAAAGCGTACGGAGCTTCTCGTGGTACGACTTGTGGACGAGCAATCGCGCATCGTAGCGCGTGATCAAGTGACCGAGGCGCCTGAGCCCTGGATTCAGTTTGCGGACGCCATCCACAGCCTGGTGAACCGTCCTGAGACCTTGCGTGCCGAAGTCTTCCGGCGGCACCGGGATCACGACGAAGTCAGCGGCAATCATCGCTGCCCAACTGCAAAGGTAAAGATTCGGCGGACAGTCGATCAGCACGATGTCGAATCCCGTGGCCGACTCCACCAGCTCGCGAACGGCGAATTGCTTCAAGCCTTGGTTTTCCGGCACGGGCATGTTGTGCTTGGCAAGATGCTGATTTGCCCGAACGACGGTGATGCGTTCGAAGTCAGTGGGCTGCGGAAGGGATTGCAGATCGACAAATCCGCATTCTTCATCGAACAGCGCCGCAAGCGTTGATTCAACGGGCAGGTTTTCGATCAGTGCTGATCCGAAGAATCCCTGGCTGAGCGAACCTTGCGGATCAGCGTCGATGAGCAGGACGTTATGTCCCCTCAAGGCGAAAGCGCCGGCAAGATGGAAGCAGGTCGAGCTTTTCCCGCAGCCGCCCTTTTGGTTGATGAAGCAGATCGTTGTTGTCACCCAATCTCCGCGCGTTGACGAATTGCCAATGGCAATTCCGTATAAGCCCTCGGAATCTCTTCCGATACGCTGGCACAAGGGCCAGAAGGTCGCAACGGAAATCTTTCGTCCGCTGCCGATGCGCCTCGCCCGGCTTTGACCGTTCTTGCAATTTCGCCGCTGTCGCGTCGCCGCGGTGCGGCAACTTCCTGAATGGCACGCGTTGAAGGGGGAGCGACGCGCGCCGGTTTCAGGCCACTCGGAATTGCCACTGGCAATTCCTGCCAAGACGCAAAGGGCATTGATGAATTCGGTCGTCTGGTGCCCGAAGGTTCCGGCGTAACGTGCTCTCCGAACAACGCACTTTTCCCGTGTCGGTACTTTGCGGCCCGTGCTACGACGTTTAAGAGGGTTAAAGCATCGCTGGAGCGCGTGGGCACGCCAAAGAAAGCAAGAAGCTACTCAAAGTCTCGCCGAACAGGGCACGGCCAACTGACCTTGGTCGAACATGCTCTGTGTCCGCTCGACCTCGAAGCGTCGCTTAGTGAAAACCTGATTCACACGACGCAGTACCATTACACCGACCGCAATCGCCATCAGCAGACCTCGCATGTGAGGGTCTTTTGCCCGCTGGGTCTGTCGCCCCACGATGAGCTGTTCTTGTGGGGCTTGTTGTCGCTCACGCTCTCTCAACCGGAGCCCGAGTCGGAGCTGCACGCCACTCCGCACTATTTCATGCGACAATTGGGCCTCATCGATCAGCACGCCCGGCGCGGGGGTCGGCAGTACCAGCAGTTTGCCGAATCGCTCGCCCGCCTCTCAGCGGTCGTCTACCAGAACGACGGCTTCTATGATCCGATCCGGGCGGAGCACCGAAGCATCAGCTTTGGGTTTCTGAGTTACAGCCTGCCGCTTGAGCCGGGTTCGTGCCGGGCGTGGAGACTTGCGTGGAACCCGCTTTTCTTTGAGCTTGTCCAGGCTACCGCGGGACATTTCCGCTTTGACCTTGCGACATACCGCTCACTCGATCCGGCAAGCCGGCGCCTCTTCCTCCTGCTCACGAAGGTGTTCCAGCGGCGGCCGCTGAGCCCTCGGTTTGACCTGCACGAGTTGGCGGTTCACGCTCTTGGGTTTTCGCCGACCATTGCCGCTGCCGATTTGAAGAAGAAAGTGCGACGGTGCGTCGAGCGGCTGAAGGAGCATGGCATCGTTTCGGAGAGCAGCTCCACGGAGATCTTTCAAAAAGAACAGGCCGGGCGATACCGGGTCCTTCTGAAACGAGGGCCGTACTACGACCGAGCGACAAGGCCCGCACTGCTGTCCGTGGCCGACAGCGCGCTATGGGAATCGCTTTCGGCTATTGGTCTCGATGGATCGACGATCGTGAATCTCCAGCGGCAGCATCCTGTGCGATTGCTTCGGGAGTGGGTGGACATTACGCTTGCCGCCCGTGAGCGGTTTGGCGAGCGGTTTTTCAAGCGAAGTGCGGCAGCTTACTTCATGAACAACGTGCAGCAAGCCGCCGTTGCGGGCAGAAGGCCTCCCGATTGGTGGCACGACCTTCGAAAAGCCGAACGGCTAGCCGAAGCAGAAGAGCATCGGCGCCGCGAAAAGAGTTTGATTCCTTCGGCTGAAGAGATTCTTTCCAGTGAGGCGCAAGAGGTCTTTGGTCGCGTTGTCGAAGAGCTCTTCGCGCAATTCCAGGCCGCTGGTCAAAGTGTAGAGGCGGCCAAAGTGAACGCGCGACGGTTCGCGTTAGAGCATGTCCGGCGAAGTCAGAGCACGACAAAGCAGAACGCCGGAACGCTTACCGCGTTACGAGCTTGCCTACCTCAAAAGCCGTCTTTCTAGGCAATCTTTCGCTTTGCTTTTAAGCAGTACTTTGTACAAGTACTTTGGCGCTCTAAGCCAACGCCTTTCGTGCAATCACAAAATGCTGCAAAGTCAGCCAATTAGGCGGAGCGGAGTATCGCGATCATCCAAGAAAAACAGGACGGCAGCGACACGCGCAAACCGTCGAAACCGGATGCGAGCGACACGCCAAGGTCATCCGCTACAGGATGCAACCGACACGCCAGTGATTTGGGTTCACGACGGTGCATTCATGTCCGGGGGGCGCGCTGAGTACCTCGTCAAATTCCCGTAAACGGCTGCCACAGAATTTTGCGGGTCTCGGTGCCGATAATCGGCCGCGGAGAAGAAAGTCGCGGTTCTGGCGTTTTATCGCGGGCTAGATGAATGTTCTCCGGGCCAGTCTGATGCTCACGCCGCAGCACGATTGCGCTGTGACAAGCTCGTGATTGCCCTGTACAGCTCGGCGGTTGCTCGCACGTCAGCCAGCGCATCGTGAGCTTCCTCAACCGCCAAGGGCACGCCGAAATACTGACAGAGCGTACCCAGCTTGAAGTCGGTCGGCGGAGTCAGCGTTTTGTCCTCGTGAAAGAGCCACGCTGCTCGTTGCAGCGTGCAGAAGACGCGAAAAGCTCCAGGGAAGAACAGCCCCGATCGCTCGAACCAGCCTCGCAAAAAGGCGGCATCGAACTCAGCATGGTGGGCCACCAGTTGCGCCACCAAGAAACGTTTTCCACTGCCGGAGAACACGTCCACTGTTGCGTGTCTGGTGAGAAAGGCGCCGAAATCGGTGGCCACGTCTTTCGCGCGACGCCCGTCCGTTTGCCACAGCTCGCGGCTGTAGTTGCGCTTGCGAAGTCTGCCCGGTGCGGCAAACTTCTCTTGAAAGAGGATCTTTGCTTCGAACGTTTCGAGCTCGCGAAGTGAGCTGGTAACGGCAACCGCAGCAACTTGCATGATCGGCCGCCAGGGCTCTAGCCCGGCCGTCTCCAGGTCTACAAACACCAGCCGTTCGTCGCAACCGTTGGCCGCCATGCTCCGTGCGTAGCACGGAATTCCGATCGCTGCCAAACGGCAGTCGGGCGCCAATCTCGCAATCAGTTCGCATGGATGTCGTAGTTCTGCACACGGCGTTGTGGTTAGAGAGCGGTACGGTATGCAGCGTTTGTGGTCGGGCCTCGGATGCCTGACTGCGGCTGTCGTTCATGTCAACGCGCTGCTCCGCCTTCGGCGCAAAATCGCCGGGCAAGGAGTGGCAGGCATGACAGACTTTGGCAAGCGACCGCACCCGGTAAAGCTGGCCTCACCAGCCAGTCTAAGGGAACGGGACTAACCACCCCGTGATGCGGTTGACCCGTAGAGCTGGATGCATCGAGAGGTGCTCGTCCAGTTCGACGGAGGCTTGTCGGAGTAATCCTGCATTCGCATTGAGGCACGCTGCCTTTGTAACGCAGAAGCTCCGCATGCAGAGTAATCCCGACATTCTATCCGATGGAAAAATGCACCGGTTGGCCGGTGCAGCGATCCCCGCAGCGAGCGGGGGCGATGCGGAAAAACCTGGTTTGCGAAGCGAATCAGGCTGTCATCGCGCAAAGCGGGTGAGGCCGCGGCGGAAATTTTTCCGCTCGGCGTAATCCCGTCCAGGGGGCTCGCGACCTTCCGGGCTTCGCTCAACCTGGCCGGCGTGGGGAGCTTTCAGCCTGGCGACAGCCGAAACCGGACCTGACTCGTCCGGGGACCGCTGGCAAGTCCAGCGGCCGTGAATAGCTCAACCATGAAAGGCCAGCAATCGCTTGCCGGTGAGTCTGACGGAAGACGGTGCCAAACCGCGAATGACCGAAGCCGATGGGTAAGGGGATGCTTCTACGTTCGGTCCCCAGAAAGCGGCGGCAGGTTCGATGCGTGCTCATGCGCAGACGGGCCGACCGCCGGCAACAATGCCCGGCTCGGGAGAGCCAGGCATGCGGCTTTCGTCCCTCCCGCTAACACGGGATAGCGACGTGATCTGTCAGGCGAAGACGATGACTAACGCAGGAAGGACTTGCAGCAGCCGGCTTGGTCGCCGGTGCCGGGCTTGGTCAGCCCGGTGCTTCAAACGCTGAAGTCTGGGAGTGTGGCCCAAGTAGAGAGCCGGTGGGCGCGTTGGCGGAAGCCGATGCGACCTCGGGCGATGTTCCCTGCAAGGCAGTGGGGACTCGTTCGAGTGCCAACGGGTGGTGCCGGGCACGCACGCCGACGAAAGGGCTGACGGGTAATATGTACTTGCCTTTGGACTGTGCCGGCGACTTCGGTCGCCGGTCCTTGGAAGGGCGCGAGCGGCTACACGAGAGCGGTGCGGGAGCACCGATCTTCTGTGGCGGCGAACCGACGGCGGACGCTGGTCGTGTGTCTTCACACGGCCAGTCCGTCGGAGGTTTTTTTTGGTGACGGGTAGTATGGATTAGGCGGGTCCAATTCAAGAATGTAGGACCCGCCATGCGTCACCGCTGGCGTGCGCCGATTGCCGGCATGGTGAGCGAGGATCGCTGGCGTGCTGCGAGCGGCTGCTGCCGGTCCACGGCGTTCTTTTCAAGGAACGGCTTTCTCTGGAGCTTGTGCCGATGAACAAGCTCCTTCTTTCGCCGTGATCTTTGTTGCTCCGGCGTAGTCAAGGGGCGCATGAAATACCGGGCCGAAGCCACAAGCGTCGAGGGGTTTGTCCAGCAGATCGCCTGTTGCTACCTCCGTTGGGGATACTGGTTCTACGTGACGGGCCGAATCCCGCCCGGCAAACACGCAACAGCGGTAGACGAGAAGATCGTCGCGAGGTACGGCATTGACGTATCCGAATCAACTCGAGCTCGTCGGAAAAAGGCGGGCCTGGCGAACCTTCAGTACATCCGCCACGAGCGATTCTTTGCAATTCTGGCGACAAAGGGTGAGCACGGGTTCTTTGAGGACGAAGGCGGCCTGATCCGGGACATTCGGCGAGTGCCGATCAAGTACGCGGGTTACTCCATCAGCTATCGGGCTGGTGGCCGAACGCGTGACGGTCAGCCAGACCGGAAATGGCATTCCCATGTGGAGATTGACCGGCAGCAGTTCCTCGACCTGAAAGCCTGGCTCGGCGAGCACGCCGCAAGGGCCACGACAGCAGAACTCGCCAAGGCGATCTATTTCCTCCCAGTAGAATCATACGCCCCGATTCGACGACAGCTTTTGGGTCTGCTCCGACAGTTAAACCAGATTCGACAATCGGCTGGCAAGGCAACACTTCCAATGGAGGTGCTCCCACTTCGGAGGCGGGTGGTCCAGCCGTTTTCAACAAATCCACGACCATCGAAGCGAATAGGGCCAATTACGGCAACTGACAGATAAGAAGCCGCCTTCGCCGAGCGCTGGAAAGATCAAGCCACGTCTGATTGGGGTCTCGGGTCCATGTGGCACGTCCCCTTCGTTCAGACGCTGGGGTGGTGCCCGAATCTCGGAGAGGGCGCAACACTACCGGTACTTCAGCCAGTCGTAGAAGCAGATGAGGCTGCGGAAATATGTTTGTGTGTTCGGCGCTTTGTCGTTGATGAGTTTCATGTTTGGAAGGATGTATTTCTCTAGGTCGCCGATGGCGACCTGGTCCTTCCGAAGAAGCGGCATGTAGAGGAACGAATTGGCCGAGTACCGATGCATGACACCGAGAATGGATTTGCAGCCGTTCTGGACTTCGTTGCGTTCCGCACGGTAGCTTGCCGGCGGATAGAAGCCTTCATGCGTTCGCTTGGCCGCGTCGATAACGCGCGGGTGCAGACCCGTTTCGTCGATGCTCCCGTCTGTCGTGATGCGGCCCGCCTCGCGAAGATACCGGAAGATCGGGACATTTTTTGTCTCGCGGCATAATCCAGGCAGTGTCTCGGTCACGATGCGCTTTGCATCAAATGCGCTCGTTGGCGCCATCACGTCTTGCAGCAAATCCGCGCGCGAAATCGGGCTGTAACCCTGGTCGCCGAGTTTCGGAAACACGCCAACGCCATAGACGACTTCAAGGTCATCGAACGAGTCGGCCTCATTGATGTCCAGGACTGCGAGCTTGCCTTTCGGGTCATTGTTGAGAACAAGCTCGTATATGTGCTCCTTCATGTTGCGGAGCAAACGGGCGGAGAACCGGCGTTTGAGACTCCCGAGAGGCCGGTACACCTGGGAAAGGACATTCGTTCGGATAATCGTCACGGGAAGGGAATGGCCAAGAATCTGTACGACGCTGGACTCAAATGAGTCCCCACGGCCGGCGCTGTCACGCTGCACGAAAATCAGCCGGTCCTTCAGCTTCCCGATATTGTCGTTCGTGAGGCAGGATGCGATCTGCTTCAAAATCGTCGTAATGTTCTCGTCAGAGAGGCTGTACCCGAGAAAAATGACGGGATGCTCGACAAAGATCGTGAGAAGTTTCGCCGCGAGATACGGATTCCGGCTGTTGAAGTCCTCGTAGTCTTCGGCCGTCAGAACGAGCGAATTCGGAACGGTGCAGCATCCGTGGATCTTGTAGATTTCCGCGATGCCCTGTGATGTGGAGAACAGGATCTCCGACTGACCGACGAAGACCTCGAAGTCAGGGAAGATGCTTTCGAGCGCCGTGTCCCAATTCGTCGTGATGACGCCGTCTACGGTCGCCTTCTTGAGTAACACGATTTCGTCATCGAGGGCGGCGTCTTTGCCCGGTGCATACGCCTGCGCGAGCATGTACTGGGCGATCTCGTATTTGAGCGCGGACGACTTCGTGAGAAGCTGATCCCGGAAGGCGTCGCGGCTCGGCGCATACGTGGCTCCGTTCCACCAAATGTCGTAAAACGCCTCTCCAAGGGATGAGGCAGTCTTCGGAAGGTGTCGGTTCGCCTGGCCGAAGTAATACTCGAACGGGTGCGGCAGGCCGGCGGAGAACTTCTTGAGGAGGGCTTTCCAGTCTTCAAGCCCGATGTACCGCCGAGAAATACCGGAACCGACGAACAAAAATGGTGCTGTGCCGATGGTGGCCAAATGGTCCGCGAGTTGTGTTTCGATGCTCATGGAACAATTCCGACCTCTTCCTGGTAGTCGCCGGCCGCGACCAGTCTTTCGATACAGGCAACAATGAACGATTCGACGCGAAGCGATTGTGCATGGCTGTGCCGCGGGCTTGCCCTGAACGCGCCGACGCTCGGAATCTGCTGGCCCTGCTCGGTGTATTCGATGCCGGGATACCGGATGAAAATCTCCTGCTCGTCATTCTCTCCGGGAAAGAGGATGTACGATCCGCGACTGCCGAGCACGGCGTCCCGATACGTGTGCATCTTGAAAAGGTCGGATCGCTTGTACGTGCTGACAAGCCTCGCCTCCTCGTTGCTGGTGGTCGGGAGCGAGTCGTCGTCTTCGGGATCGTCAGAAAGCTCGGCGGCCCATGTTTCCACGTCCAGGCGATACTTTGCGTCGAAATGAAGCCAATGGACGCGGTCCGACTGCGGATCGGCGACAACGTCGATCATGACGCTGAAGTCCGGATTAAAGATGGCAGAGTAGCTGCCATCCCATGCACCGCTTCCCGCGGGGAGACGGGCAAAGTTCTTGTTGTAGAACAACGTCACGCGGGCAGTACGGCCTTGGGCGTCCTGATACCGGAAGACGACCTTGCTTTCGACGCCGCGGCGGAGGACAACGGAAAGCCCGTCCTCCGTGGTTCTAACGAGCGAGCTTTGTGCGGACACTTCTGCCCCGCATGCGCTTCTCAAAACGGATCGTAGGAAGAAGAAGCACCAGTATTCGTAGAGCTGACTGATCGGGCGAAGGTCGCCGCGGATGTCGCTCTCAAGGCTCGTCCCCGCGTTCCAGGGCAACGCCATGCCGAGCTGCATGCGGAAATCGGTGGCGAGAATCTCGCGGTACGAAGCCGCTTTCTGAAGGATCTGAGAATTGGAAGGAAAATGTGTCATCCGGCGAACGTCGTTCCAAAGCGGATGCTGAAGCCAGTCCGAAAGCCGACCGCTCCACGATTGGACCTGATGTGCGACGGCCATTCGTTCGCGTCTCTCCAGCGTCTCTACGAGACTGTCAGCGGAATCCCTCAACGCCTCAAGGAATGACTTCACGTACCGGTTCTCGGGCGTGTCGAACGTCTCTTTCTTCACCGTCTCCGGAACAGAGGCGGGCGTGTGCTCGCGAAACACGGCGGCAAGCGGCCCTCCGGGAGTGAGGTGCCCACCGGGAAGTTTTAGGAGAAAATCCGCCTGGACCGGTTCCCGCTGTAAACCAATGGGCACGTTGCGGTCATGCCGGAACAGCGAACTTCTCGGCGATGCGAGGATTGATTCGACCGCCGCGGGAAGTCTTGCGTCATCCATCGCGTGCCGGAGCAGGAAAAGGAACGTCATCAGTTGCGGCTCGGTCGCTTCTGATGCCGCAAATCTGGCGAACGTCGGCGCGTCGATCTCTAGGAGGAGCGTCGCATATTCCTCAGCAATTGCGTCCAGAAGCGAGCGGAAGTCATCGAAATACCCGATCTTCGTGCACGCGACTTCAATAGCGACGGGCGGGACGCCGGGGACGGTCAATTCTGCTCCACCGACGTAGGACCGGAAGTTTAGCCGCCCGGTGATCGTCAGCCCTCCATTCACGGATCGCCAGCGCTTCGGGGGATCAGTCCGGTACGCGTTGCGGACGGTGAGGAGTGGCCAGGCGTTGTCGTTACGCCACTCCGCTTCCGCTTCCTCCAACGGGAACGGTACGGTGATGTCGATCAGGTATTCCGTGTTTTCGCGAAGCTGCAACGGCTCGAAGAGTGTGTCTTCCGTTTCTCTCCAGCAAATGGCTGGAACTCCGGCGCGTCCGAATGGATCAAGCTCGAGCTCCACAGTGCATTCGGCAAGGAAATCATGATGAGGCAGCACCGCGGCCGGGCCTTCCTTGCCTCCTTCCCATTCGATTTCAATGGCATGGTTCGGCCATGCGAAGACAATCCGGTGGAACGGTTCCATACGTTCCTCATCGGATAAAGGTTGCATAGCCGACGGCCTGTAGCTGCGTCTGCATCGAGTTCAACTTGGCCTGGCTGTGCGCCATCTGGTTCTCGACGCCCAAGTCCAGAGCCTTAGCTTTCGGAATGCTAATCGGCTCGCTCGTTCCCAAGCGGTATTTGGCCGGCGGCTCGGACTCCTCATGGCCGCCGGAGAGATACGCCTCAAGGGCAGCCATGCTGTCGCCGAGTTGGCGGCGGTTACCGTGAATCTTTGGGAGGATTTTCTGAAGGAAGACTTTGTCAAGCGCATCCTGCCACCCGGCGAGGTCGCCGCCGGTGAGCGCTTTCGCTTTGATCCAGCATAGCAGATACGCGCAGACTTCATTGACGGCACGGAAGCCGAATCCGAAGCCAACGGGGTCGAGAAGTGTGTACGTTCCGTTGAGCAAGCCCTGCGTCGCGGTAGCCAGCTTGCCAATCTCTGGATCGTCCACGATCTCTTTGGCAGCTTTGAAGATGGTCTTTGGATGCTGATCGAAGACGCGCTCCTTCCGATTCGTGACCGCCCACGACAACAACTCGAATCCGGTCCTGATCGGCATCGTCTCTGCTACGGCGCCTGTGTTGTCGAAATATGCGTCCGGCTGAACGGAATGCAACTCCAGCACGTGCGCACGATCGAGAACCTTCGGTGAAAACATGTAAGTCGTCTCGTCCACGTTCACAGTACCCACCACCATCAAGTTGGGTGGAATTTGCAAGCCTCGGCCTTCGGTGACCAGTTCTTGCGCCGCGGTCGTCTCGGGGCTGTTGGGTTCAAGTGCCGCCAGAACCTCGGCGATGAGCGATACCTTATCCGCGCCTAGCAGCGGAATAGTGGAGTCTCCTGACGACGATCTGTTCGCCTCGATGAGCGAAAGGAACGGGCTGAAGTATCGCTCGACGTGGGAGAGATTCATTTCGTCCAGGATCAGCATGCACGGAACCGGCGAGGTGCTCGGGGACGCGGCTCGAATCACCAGCCGGAGGGCGTCCGGTATCTCGTAGCTGACGTGCGTGGTTTGGTCATCGGAGCCTTTGCGTGGCATACCAAAGGGATTTGTGTAGCCGAGAAGCGGCCGGTCATCCGTCCAATCGGCGCCCACGGCAACCAGCTCATACGATGATCCGCGAACACCGGTTTCATACTCGTCTAGGCTGTCGAGGCCCTGTCCGAGTTCAATGGCCGATTTTGATTTACCGGTGCCGGACTGTCCCGTCAGAATGACGAATCCTTTCGCGGCGAGTGCAACGACAAGATCGAACGAGCACGAGCCGGATGGTTCCGTCTCCTGACTGGGCGTCGTTAAGAATGTAAGATACTCAGCCGGCGCCGGCGGTGTTTCGGACAGGAAGGACGGGAGGCTACTTGGCATCGGGGATCGTCTCCGGATCGAAAAGGATGGAAAGATCCTCGCGCGAGAGGTCCATGTCGCTGGTGAATTTGTCGATGAGTTTCCGCTCGACTTGTGGCTGTTCCCGCGTGCCTCCGATGAAGGGCTGGATGTCCCGGCGCCGGAAATACCAGACCGCAGCGTCGTCCACCCTTGGCATGGGACGCCGTGTGTCCCTGACGACGGCGAGCTTTCCAATCCCATTCAGATAGTTCGGGGTGAGCTTCGCCGCCAAGGCGTCTTCGGTCTGCTTCGTTTGGACGACTGTTTCCCAAGCGCGATTCCGCAGAGTGTCGCCAGGACCGTTGGAGCGGTATTTCTGGAGCATCATCCCGAAGTTCTTCTTGGGGATGCCGAAGACGTTTACGAACGGTCGGGCCGCCGGATCGTCTGCGTCTTCAGGCCACCACATCAGCTCGTCGATCGCCTTCTGAAGGAATTCGTCTTTCGTCGAAAACCGAACGAAGCCGTCCGGCGGTTTGAGAGCAAGAGCGCGCTTCAAGATGAGGAAGTTAATCATTCCTCCAGAGGCGCGGCACTGACGCAGACGGTCAACGGCGAGTCGCAATCTGTCTGCTGAAACGTAAATCGCCATGACGCCCTCGTTAATGTTTCGCTTTTCCGTTCTTCGGAGCAACGCCATTGATCAGCGCCGGGACGCGCTGGCAGCCGCGCTTCATGATTTGGCAGTATTCCTTCTTGATGTCGATACCAATCGAGCGGAAGCCGTGCCGGCGTGCAAAATCGAGCGTCGTGCCGCTGCCTCCGAACGGGTCGACAACTATGCCGTTCGGCGGACACGTGGCCATGATCGGAATTGTGATGAGTTCCTCTGAAAACGCTGCTTTGTGGCCGTTGCGCCTGCGCGTCGGTGGGACGGTCCACGTATCGAGCGGCGGAAGGATTGTGTCGCCGATAGTGCGGCCGACGTTCTCGCGAATAAAGTAGTAGAACCGCTGGCGAACGAAGTGAAACATGTATTCGTGGGAAACCGAGCAGCGGTCGCGGACCTGATCCGGAATCGGATTTGGCTTTACCCAAACATTGTCGTTCCGGACGATCCACTCGCTATGCTGCATCGCAATTGCGAAGCGGTGCGGAATGAGGAGAAGCTGCTTCGGGCGAGTCCACGGACCTTTCCGCCGCTTGTCCTGGGGGCGCAGGCCAAAGCGTCGTGCATCCTGTTTTATCTCGCCGCTCCGGTGCTGACCTCGCCCGCTCCAGTACGTATCGCCGAGGTTGACCCAAACGCTGCCAGTTGGCTTCAGGATCGGAAGAAAGGCGTTGAACGTGGCGACGAGCTTGTCGATATATTCTTGCGGATCGTCTTCAAGGCCGATCTGCCCCGCAACTTTGTAGTCGCGCTGCCCGAAGAACGGCGGCGAGGTAACGAGACAATCGAATTTCAACCCGGCGTCTTCCAGAATCTTCGCCGCGGAGATGGCATCCTCGTGCAAAATGACGGTGGAATCATCCGCGTAGAATGCTTTGCTGCGGATTTTAGGGTTGGCGAAGACCTCGGCCGGAGTTGGCTCGACGCACAGTAGTGCTTCGTGCCGCCAACGGCGTTCCGTTGACTTTACTGGCTTCGTAATCCGCGCTGTTGCCATGCTTGATGCCCCATCCTGGAGGTTTTTGCTGGCTAGCGGGGGGTCCGTCTAAACAGCGGCGAATCGTTGGAAAGGTAACGCTCGATGGCCTCCCGAATCACCCATGCTAACGAAACCTTTTTCTGTTCCGCAATTCTCTCCAGCTCCTCGTGATCTTCGGCCGCTATCGTAACCGAAGTTCTGACGGTCTTAGGATTTGCGTCACGAGCTTCCGACTTTGACATTTCGGATCTCCTTGGGTCGCACCACTTTACACCACCGTGGTGCAGCTCGCAAGCCTCTCAAACGCTTGTACTCGGTCGGTCACGCTGACCACTGGCAGAGAATGGTCGGAGCCGAAACGGCAGAGCGCCGTGAGTTCCGCCCGACACTGGGAATCGCTCAGATCGAAATCCGCTCCACAATGTTTCGGGTGACGCGCCGCTGACGCCGATCGTAAAGCCGCGTTGTTCTCGGATCCGCGTGGCCGGCAAGGTGCTGCACGTCTTCCAGCGGCACGCCCTGGGTCAACAGGTCAGTGATGGTGGTGACGCGAAAGGAATGGCACGAAAGGCGGCTCGGCAGAGCCGCCTCGCGCATGCGGCGTTTGACCATTCGGCCCATGTCGTTCGTGGTCATGCGCCGCGCGGTAATCTCCCGCGTGCGGCGGACGACCGTGCGAAACAAAGGTGATTGCTTGTCGGCCGCGACCAAACCAGCGGCTTCGAGGTAGCCGAAAACGGCCGCTTGCAGATCATGCCGGACTGGAATTTCGCGGGACTTGCCCCCTTTGTCGAGAAACCGGAGGCAGTGCTGGCCATCGCTGTCGTAGAAGTCACCTCGCGTAAGTTTAGCAACGGCGCCCACGCGGGCGGCCGTGTAGATCAGGATGCCAACAATCCCCCGATCGCGCAGGCCAACGACATTGGTCGTGTCGATGCTGGCCAAGAGCCGTCGCGCCTGCTCGACAGAAACCTCCGGTGTCTTCCCCTCGATCACTTGGTACCGTTCGGTGCGGACTGATGCCGCCGGGTTGAGGACAACAGCGTGCCGCATGACGAGTTCGTCGAAGAGATGCCGCAGAGCGGCCAGGTGGAGCTTCTTCGTGCTCGGTGCAGCCGCGAGCTCGTCCATGTACATGCCGACGTCCTTCGGCGTCACGCGCGCAGTTCTACCCTCCGTTGTCCGCACCATTCCAGGAATCGATCAACCGCGTGCTTGTAATTGCGCCGCGTGTGCGGATTCCTGAGGCGGCCGAAGATGAACTCCTCGTAGGCGAACCGAGCCGCGTTGCCAGCGTCAGCGATCAGCTGCGGCAACTCGGTCGCGTTTGCCGACGAGATTGGTGAGGCAATCCCCGCCAAAACCGGCAATATCTTCGTGTCGGAATCGTCCATGTCCCTCGGCAACCGTTAATGCACCACAACGTCCTTTGTGTAGCACTAATTCCGCGCGATGTACAATCAGTTCCGCCTCGGCGAAAACCGCCGCTGTACCGCATGAATCGCGGCGGCCGGAGGGCGGTTGAGGTAGTGGAATCCAGAGGGATACGCTACAGAATGGAGGTTTGCAGCATGAGGGCACGATGCCGAAGAGAAAACCCAAGGTGGTGGTGCTCGCTGGGCCGAACGGTGCGGGCAAGACGACCACGGCACCGAAGCTGCTCCCTGGTCTTCTCGGCGTGACGGAGTTCGTGAACGCCGACGCGATTGCGCAGGGGTTGTCCGGGTTTGCTCCCGAACGTGTGGCGATGGCCGCCGGCCGGGTGATGGTGGCCCGAATCAAGGAGCTTGCGAAAGAGCGGAAGGATTTTGCTTTTGAAACGACGTTGGCGAGCCGATCGTTTGTGCCGTGGCTGAAGCGTCTGATCTCGGGTGGGTATGAACTTCACTTGGTGTTTCTCTGGTTGCCGAGCGCCGATGCGGCGGTGGCACGCGTGGCCGAGCGAGTGCGTCTCGGCGGCCATGATGTTCCAGAGGCGACGGTGAGACGACGCTATTGGGCTGGTCTGAGAAACTTCTTCGCGCTGTATCAGCCGCTTGCGACCTCTTGGCAGGTGATCGATAATTTTCGGATGGGACAGCCAAAGGTCATCGCCGTGGGAAAGGGAAAGAAGGCAACGGTAGTGCGCGACGCAGCCACCTGGCGGCGAATTCAAGAGGGCAGGGCAAATGGAGCGTAAGAAATCCAAGAACGGAGCAGCCGCCAAGGCCGAAGAGTTTGCACGGCAAGTTGAAGCCGCGGTGCGATCGGCGGTACGAGACGCTCTGATCATGCACAAGCGGATGGGAAACTCGGTGGCAGCATGGGAAAACGATCAAGTGGTCTGGATTGCACCGGAAGAAATTGAGATCCCCGACGAACCTCGGGACCAAAGCGCCCTCGAAAGCTGATACCGCCATTCATCTCACACCAATGAGACTTGTTCGCGAGACGATCGCGAGCCATCTGCGACGCAGCAACGCAAATACGATCTCGCCCGTGCCGAATTTCCCCGATGCATGTGGTACGGATCGCAGTTGACGTGAAGTTACCGCTCTTCCACTTCTTATCTGGGCAGAACGAATAAGCCGCCTCTTGATGACCGCGCACGGTGAGCGAGAGGCCGGTGGTGCATTCGGTTTTTCTTGTCGCTTGCCACGGCAACTCCTCCCTCCGGCTCGCAGGTGAGTTGCAGATCGTCCGAAGGATGATCTGTGGCTCGGCTGTGTCGGCCGAGCGGTATTTCTTTGACCCTACCGGGAGTAGAAAGCATGGCAAACTTGACTGCTGCGAGCCAAGAACTGTTTCGCCGCGGCCCCGACGAATGCTTCGCATCGCTTGATGCGTTGCACGATCATTGCCGTTGCGAACGCGATGGATCGCGCGATGTCTGGCAGAGACCGCAGGAAGTGACGCTCACCCACGACATGACACTTTGTGTCGATGAGGGAGCAGAGCTCCGGCTTAACGACTGGTCGTTCGGCCAGCTTTGCCGGTTAGCTGGTGTGAGCAAGGACACGCTCAATCGGCTGTCGTCAAGGACAGCAAGCAAAGCCCTCCAGGAGACGCTGCCTCAGGCTGAAAAGCCGCTGCAGCTCTTGGCGACGGGTGACTTGCTGCGGTCCGTGCACGGCGTGGCCTACACCCGACTTTGGAACGCCGAGTTGCTGGATGCCGTTCGGCACGCTGCCGATGGTTTTCAGCCACCGCAGAAGGGATGCAACGATGCAACCGGTCTGTACTGCGGCGAACAAGACCTGTTCGCGTTCCTGATCGACCCGACCGGCTGGGCCGAGATCAACGGCGAGTCATTCGCTCCGGGCTTTTTTGTCTGGAACAGCGAAGTCGGCCGCCGGAGCTTGGGCATCCAGGCGTTCTGGTTTCAGTCGATCTGTCAGAACCATATCGTCTGGGACGCAATCGAAGTCTGCGAGTTCAGCCGTAAGCACACGGCAAACGTTCGCGAAGGGCTGACCGAGATCACGCGGATCGTGGCGAGCCTGGTCGCAAAACGCGATCAGCGCCGCGATGGCTTTGTTCGCGTGATGCAAAAGGCCATGAGCGAGCGACTCGGGAAAGATGCCGAGGAGGTGAGCCAAGTGCTCGCGCGGGAAGGAATTCCTCGTCACCTGGTGAAAAAAGCTCTTGAGATCGCTCAGCAGCAGGGAGCGTTTACGATCTTCGCTGTCGTCGATGCTCTCACGCGGCTTACGCAACAGGTTACATGTGCCGGCGATCGCACGGAATTGGATGCGAAAGTCGGGGGCTTGCTCGCGCTCGCGGCGTAAGGAGACTCCATGAGCGACCGACTTCGATTCCCCGAAGACGTGCCATTCACGCTGATCTGCGTGGAATGCGACGTGGACGGCCCGGGCAGCTACGACGAAGCCTTAGTCGAAGGTTGGCAACGAGTGACCTACGACCCCGAGTTGCCGTCCAGCTACTTCATCGGCGTTTGTCCCGAGTGCGTTCGTGAAGGATCACGTTATCGCGAAGTGCCCGAGAAGTCTCGGGACCATTGAGCGTGTCTGGCCGGCAGCACGTTGAGGCCGGCTGCAAACTTTTCCGCAAACGTGGAGTTTCTTTCATGTCGAAGTCTGCAAAGGCCAATCGTCCGGTTCACGAAATCCGAATGGGCCGCATCAAGGCGGCCATTTGGGAGAACGCGACGGATAGCGGCACACGGCACAATGTGACGATCTCACGGCTGTACAAGGACGACAAACAGCAGTGGCGTGATTCCACGAGCTTCGGCCGCGACGATCTGCCGCTTGTCGCCAAAGTCTCTGACCTGGCGCACACGTGGATCTACGGATCGAGTCCTGAAGCGGCTAACGGCCCCATTGGCGAACAAAGCGAGACGTTTTAGTGGAGTTGTCTCCGGCACGCTTTCCGTGTCCAGTGGCGAGGAGGTTCTGTGGGTTTCTCAATAGCACCACCGACCTCCTTCCAATAGTGCAGACGACTCCACCCGCCTAGCGGATACGCTACTTCATCGGAATGTCAGTGCTGGCTCCCCACGGAAATGTGGCGTAGCCACAGATGTACCAGTTGCCGTTGCTGGGGCGCCACACAGCCACCTCATCGTCACCATCGCCATCGTAATCACCAGCGACGGGTTTATCACCCGGCAACCCACATTGCGTGATGAGCGGCACTCCCGGCGCGGTAATATACCAATTCCCCTCATTGGGCCTATACACAGCCCGGTCGGTGACGCCGTCACCGTTGTAATCCGCGGGCACTGGGACATCACCGGGCAGTCCCCACTGCACAGCCGTTTGGTTGTAATGAAAGTACCATTTACCTTCGCTTGGTCGCCAGATCGCGATATCCGTAATGCCATCTCCGGTATAGTCTCCTGGCACAGGAATGTCTGTAGAGATGCCCCACGGAATGACGGACTGGTTATGGTGCAAGTACCAATTGCCGTTGCTTGGACGCCACACCGCCATGTCTGTTAGATGGTTGCCATTATAATCCACCGGCACAGGAACATCTCCATTGAGTCCCCACTGCAGTCTGCACCCCTTGGAATGAGGCGTCGTGCCTGCTGGACATTCGCCGGTCAACGTGAAGAGATAAAAAGTCCCGTCACTTGGGCGCCACACGGTTGGGTCGCTCAGGCCGTCACCGTCATAATCACCGGCGACAGGAATATCGCCGTTCAGTCCCCACTGATACCTCTTATAGCGCCGTTGGTCAGGTCGAGAATGTACCAGAACCCGCCGTTCGGTCGGAAAACCGCGAGTTCCGTCTTCCCGTCACCGCTAAAATCATTTCGTGCGTCTTGGAAAACAAATGGGCACGATGTCAAGCCGGTCCCGTAATCCCATCCGAGCCACGATAAATCCCATTGATCTGGATTACAGGTTTGGTTGGGCGGGTTACAGACACTCCGCATAATATCGAAATTGTACGCGCTACAATTTGCCGCTCCACGAGCATGCCCGTTGGGCCGTCTCGCGATGCCCGGCCCTTCCGTCCACTTCCCGATAATGTTGACTTGTTGGCCGGCGAAAGTGCTTAGCGACTTGTCGTAGAACCTTAACGAGTTGTGATTCGTAAGGCCGTTAATGGCAACGGAAAATATCCCGACCGCATCGAGATACGTCCAATCCACGCTCTGGGCATCCAGAACTGGCGCGAATTGATTCGTCGGCGTCGTAGTAACCAAGCTCCACCCACTCGCGAGGTACTGGTAAACACCCGTTTGAAAGGTCGGATCGCTTGATCGCAGCACGTACTGCCCGAGCGGAGTGGCTCCCGTCGTATCCGAGTAGATCAAATAAAACCATCCTTCTAAGTAGATCGCACTTGGCTGCCCGGTACCGTAGGTCAGGGTACCTGGCGGCGGCGGATTGACCATTGACGGCACGAGAATGGGCGCTCCCCCGTTGAGACGTTGCCAGGATATGCCGTCCGAACTTTGTGCGACACCAATCTTCGTAAAGACGCCCGGGACGTGATTCATAACCTGGTAGCCGCCGTAGTACATGTAATACTGGCCGCCGACTTTGATTACGGATGGGTCGCATGTGTGGTAACCATCAAAGTGCGCCTGGGTATTTCCTGTGGGGCTGAAGGACACAACGGGTGTTGACCACGGCCCGGCCAGGCTTGTTGCTGTGGCGTAATAAATGTAATCGCCGGCCAGGCCACCGCACCACCACATCCTGTATGTCCCGTTCTCGAAGATAACCGCCGGGACATAGTCGTAGGAAAAGCGTGAGAGGACGACACCGTCGCCGCCCCGGGCAGGCTGCACGAATTGATCGGCAGCAAGATAAGCTGGCGTGCCTGCAAATATAAGGAAGGCGGCAATGAGAGAAGGCAGTCTGCCGGTACTGCCGTTGATGTGGCGTCATAAGTGGGCACCGTTTGCTTTGCGGGTTGACGAACGTGCTACTATCACTGCGCCTGTTCAAACGGGATCGGGCACAACCGTACCTTACGCCGGCGTGGCAGCAAGTCAAGCAATGTAAGGACCGTACGCGGGCGGAGGCGATGGGCGCCGATGAGTATTGGGTAAGTAGGACGCGATAGTTATGCAGCCAGTGTGGTATGTGGATTCCCCTGATGTAAGCGTTGTCAACGGGACAAATGCTGAGATCTATTCGCTAAGTGCATGGATCGCTTGGCCGGCCGAGGCATCGCTTACCGACGTGGTAATTAGCGATCCAGAAGTGAGCCGCCTTCTTGCCCTGAGCTCTGAACCCCGCCCGGACGTGGAGCGGGTCTATCCGGGCATGCGCGCGCGTGGTTTTAGGGGGTCGTGTGCTTACGATAGTATCAGGCACAAAGAGCATATCCTGCTTACCTTTAAGTGCAGTCAGGAGGAGTTCCAAGTGTACTTTCCCACGGCACTTGGAGCCCGAGGCACCGTACATGATAAGACAGACAAGTTTGAGCGCGTAGAGCCGCTGTTGCAATGTCCAACTTGCGCCACTGGCTTGGCGCGAGTCGGCAGCAACATGGTGTGCCGAGGGTGCGGTGGCAGTTATCATGCAGGGCGCTCGCTGATCGATTTGTCGAGCAAGCAGATCGGGACCGTGCGCATATCACGGACGATTCTCCACAATCCGACAATGCGTACGATACGCAATCACTGAACCTCATTTACAGATACCACCGAGGGATGGTTCTCGATGTCGGCTCGGGAGTGCGTGAGCGATACTTCGACAACGTGGTGAATTACGAAATCCATCCAAACCCGAGCGTGGATGTTCTTGGAGATGGGGAGATTCTGCCGTTTAAGGACGACAGCTTTGACGCCGCGATGTCGATCGCCGTATTGGAGCATGTAAACGATCCCTTTCGACTCGCCAGAGAGATGTTGAGGGTGCTCAAGCCGGCAGGCACGTTTTATGTGCAGGTACCCTTCTTGTTTCACGAGCATGGGTATCCCAACCACTTTTACAACATGACGCAGGCGGGTCTGACCAATCTGTTCGGGGCTGGTATTGACGTAAAGAAAGTGGATGTTCTCGACTATGGTCAGCCAATATGCTTTCTCACGATTTTCTTGGATCATTACGTGCGAGGTCTTCCGGAGCCCGTGGCAGCTCGCTTTAAGAGGATGCGGGTCGAGGAATTCCTGTCGCCGTATTTCGGTTACCTTCATCGCGAGTACGTGACGAAGCTGGACGAATCCACGAAGAAGAAGCTGGCGTGCGTAAATTACTTGCTTGCGGAAAAGAAATGAACCATCGGCATTCATTCGCCGACCGTGTTCGCCCACGGGTAGACTTTCTTGCGAGACGACAGGCCATGCCTCCTCTGGTGAGGCTTCGTCGTCCTTCATCCGGCGGGCTCGCCTCGTGAGGCCGCAAGGCCCTTGGCCCGGCGGATGAAGGATGACGAAGCAAGAGGCGAGTCACGCTCGTCTTTCGTTGCTGAACCTTTCGCCTGGGAGCTGACGACAGTTGTTGCCCGCCCGCGCCTTCCGCCTACGAGTCAGCAAGCAGCACACCCAAGCCGAGGCTTTGTTGTCCGATTCCGATGGGCCTCGTCGCCCGAATGATCAGCTCCCTTCGGCTGCGATGTAAACGCTACGGACTTGTCGCCGATGTTGATGCGATCGTGGCAGGCTCACAGCAACAGAATAGATCTGCCGGAAAAAGAAACGACCCGCCTTATGTTTGACTGCCCGGCGGGAGGGGACAGGCTGCCTTATGTTTCACTTCCCAGGCGGCAGAGGAAGAAGCTCCAGCATTGTATCGCGCCGGCTCGGCTCGTCACTCCGCGAGCAGGCCTTTCTCCACCATCAACGGGGCGAACTTGGTGAGCAAGCCGTGCGCCCGTTTCAACGGCTCCTTGTTGATGAGCTGCCAGCCATTGTCGCCGCCGATGAAGCTGGGGATCGGACCCTGCGGCCGGTCGTTCTTGACGCTGGCGACGTAGCTTACCTTCTCCATTCCGCGCCGGCCGGACTCCAGGGCACCCTGGCGCCTCAAGACAGCCAAGGATACGGGACCTTCACCTTTCGCACGATAGGCGGTTCCCGACGAGATGAACGCCGGGAGATACGCCCGGATTTCCGGAAGCGGCGCTGGAACTCCTGCTCGAGGGCGGCCTTGGCGGCCGCTTCCTGCTTGGCTTTTAGCTCCTGCTCGCGGCGCTGCTGTTCTTCGCGAGCTTTGAGCACGATGTTCTTGGCAGTCCCTTCGCCCACCAGCCGAACTGCCTCTGCTTCGGCAGCATCGATCTTGCGCTATTCTCGGCCTGCTGCTTGGCGAGTTTGTCCAGTCCTTCCTTACGCGCTGCTTCGAGGAGTTCCGTCTCCTTGGTGCGCCGCTCTTCATCCCGCCGGTCTTCGAGCGCATCCAACGCGGCTTGCAGAGTTCCACCTTGGTTGACGGGGAGCTTGGCTGCACTGGCTGCCGTGGCCGACAGATCACGGATAGCGCGCTCGACCGACTGCTGATGTTCGACCGCCTGTTTTTCGATCTCGGCGATCCGTGCCAGCACATCCTTGGTCGGAACAAACGACGTGCTCTTCTCCTCGATAGCCTGGCGGATGGGCTGGAGGAGATTGTCCAGGCGATCGGAGAGCTGCTTGGGCATCTCCGGCGGCGGAACCTCGGCGTTGAGGATGGCGTGCGTGCGTTCCACGAGCTTCGCATCGGAAGCGACTCGTCGGGCGTCATCGCTTTTCAGGAATGTGGTGCGCTTGGTCGTCCAGGCTTCCAGGGCTTGCCGCAGTTCGGTGATCCGGTCCTGGGCGAGTTTTCCCGTCTGGATGGCCGCGAGAGAACTGTCGCGAGCGACGGCTTGCTGCTGGTCTTTGTAAAGCTGGGCGGTCTTGAGCTCGTCGGTGATCTCTTTAAGGTTGGCCAAGTCTTTTTGCAGCTGGACGTTTTCTTTGGTCTGTTCGGCCAGGTTGTTGACGGCTGAATCTCGCGACCACTTGGCATCCAGGTAGAGATAGCCTGCCAGGAGCACTGCGGCCACGATTGCCGCAGCGATGAGCATGCGTCTGGGATTGAGCCGCGAGAGATCGGTCGCCGGGGGCGAAGCGGGCTCGGGTTCAACGACCGTGGCGGTCGTGGGCTGAGGATCGGTCACGCGATACTCCTTTCTGCGATAGGTGGGCGAGGGGGTTACGTGTTGGAGGATGATTCGGGCAGCGTACGCTGCTTTCGTTTGCCGACTTGCTCTTGCCACATTGCCAGCAGCGGGTCGGGCCCGACTGGCTGGGTGGCAGGGGTCGATGCCAGAACGACCGGTGGCTGGTTGATCGGAGCAAGGACTGGCGTCTCGGGCTGGTCTGTTACTTCCTGGGCCACGATCGTGGCGCCGGTCGGCTCCGGCCAGGCTGCGTTCTTCCTGCGCAAGTACTCATTCCAGCCGATATGGTGAGTCGAGCGCATGACGAAGGGAAAGCCGCCGTATTGAGCGTAGCCTTCGCCGCGGCGGATCTGGAGGATGCTCTGAAAAGGATGATCGGTGGCCAAGAGAACGTCGTTGACTCCTAGCCGCGGCCGTATCTCCTCATGGTGGTTGACGCCGACTGCTCCGATGTACCAACCGCTCAAAGTCTCAAGCCAGGTGCGTTTGTCGACCAGCATTTCGCCGGAGAGCGCAATCAGCTCTTTCTGGTCCTCTACGTTGGAAGCTGCAAAAATCTGGCGATAGCGAGTGTTGGCGCGAACGGCCGGGATAAGATCGACGCCGCCGCGGCGGAGGTCGAACATCGACTGGTTGGCGAGGATCAGACCGATCTTCATGCTGCGAGCGGTTTGCAGAATAAGCTCCAAGTTGTTGGCCACGACTCGCTGGAACTCGTCGATGAAGAGGAACACTTGGCGGCGCTGATTATCCGGGACCGAGCGGGCCGACGCCAAAAGCGCATAGAGGGCGATGCGGGCGATCTCCGCTGACGAAGTCGTGCCGAGCGACGACGGCAAGTGGAAGTAGATGACCTGGGGTTTGCGGAAGACATCGGCAAAGTCGATGGCTTGCTCGAGGACGGCCGGCGGGTAATCGCCGCTATGGCTGACGTTGAGCGCCTGCGTAGCGGCGAGACGATGCACCACGGCGCGGATGTGCGTTGCGGCCTTCAGTGTCTCGTTGCTGACCGTCCGCAGTGCGTAGCGATTGCCGAGCACTTGCTGCAACTGCTGGAAGGAGTCCGTGTCGGGCGCCGCTTTGAGGGCGTGGAACAGGAGTTCGGCGTTGGCATCGGAAAAGAACCCGCGGCCGTAGTCCGTGCCGTATTGCAGACCCATCGACGAAGTCAGGATGTCGGTCTTCTGATAGACCGAAAGCGTCGAGAAGAATGACTGCCCGAGCGGGTTGAAGGCATGCGTCGAGCGGCCGAGCTCGTTAGTGAACCAGCGAAACGGCAGGCCGGCACGCTGTGCGTCGGTGCGCGTGCCTTCAAAGAGGGCCATGTCATCGCCCTTCATGTCGATGACCACGATCGAGCAGTCCTTGAACCGCAGCATCTGCGAGAGGATGAGCGCAATGCCCAGCGAAGTTTTTCCGGAACCCGAGTCCCCCAAGAGATGGGCGTGCTCGGCGAAGATGCTACGCGGAACAAGGACCGGCGTGTTGTCGGCGGCATTTACCCCTAACAGCAAGCTGTGCTTTTCGCGTTCGTCCCCGGAGCGGTGTACGCGCAAGTAGTTCCTGCCAGCGGCTCGCGGAAAGCAGATCACTGGGGTCAACGTCGGTGTTGGGGCGAAAGTAACCTGCCAGCCGTGCGGTGGTGGCAAAGCAAAAAGCGCCTACAAAAAGCAGCGGAAAGAGCGTGGCCGCCAGCGGATAAAGCAGCCAATAGGCGATGAAGTGCATCAACGATACCGCACCACGGAATGTAACCAACTGGTCACTGTCGGTCTTGCCGGAGCGAGCGGCCGCCGGCGGCGAGCTCGCCGCTGGCGATTTCACAGCGTCAGGGGTGAGCTGCTGTTGATCGCGGAGTCGCTGCAAGTATTTTTCTCGCTCGTCAGGCGGCATGCGCTCCAGCATCCGCTCCTGGTAAGGCTCCAGTTTGGGTGTGGGAAGGGGAATCGCTTTGGGTGCTTTCGGGACCCGCGGCTGTTGCTTAACCTCGAACTGTGCCAGGTGCGACCGTGCGAACGTCTGCGGCAGTGGGAGATCGTCGAAGTTGTTCGGCGGTTTGTGAGGCGCCGCGGTTTGAAGGTCGACGCCCGACCAATCCAAATGATTGCGCGAGCAACTGAACTGCTGGGAGAAGAAGGCGCTCATCAGGATCATCAGCCAAAACGTCATTCGCCGCCGCTGCTTGCAGGTTCCCGCCGGCGACTGATAGGCGCCCGGGGCAATCACGTCGTGGCGGTTGTAGGTGTACCAGTGAACGACGGCCGGTACGCAGCCGGCGACCATGTCCCGCAGCCGGATGAGGGGCCGGCGGTAAAAGAATGCGGCCAAGAGTTCCACGACAAGCGGCAGCACGCAGATTCCAAGGAGCGTCAGGGCGAGCGGGGGAAGATTCTCAAAATAGCGTTGGTGATCGTCGCTGCGGATTGACAGCAGCCAAGGCAAGAGCGCCAGGGCCAAGATCACGACTGCATAAAACTCCAGCCCCTTGGCCGTCTGTAAGGACCAGAGCCGCTCAGGCCACATTCCCCGCAGTTGGATGGCGCGCGTGCGGTCCATCGGGGCTGTGGTCTGAAGGTGAAAGAAGTGGCAGGCGAAGCGATCGGCCATGAGCAGGCGCACCATCCTGCGGTCACGACGAGCACGATCGGGTCGTTCCAGAAGAGAAGCGCCAAGGCCATGTGGGGAAGTACGACAACGTAGTACAGCCAGTGACGGACTTTTCGGGGAACACCGATCAAGGCCACTGAAAAGACGCACAAGGCGACAGCGGCGGCGATGCGGTGCAGATACGGTCCGATCAAGAGCAGCGGCGTGAATTGAATCGAGCCCACGAACGAGAAGATGGCCACCCCCAGGCAGACCCCGAGGGCGACGAGGATGTCGCGTCGGGCCAAGCGACGGTTCTCGGGCATCGTGCCGACGATGACCGGCAGCTCCAGCTCGACCTTCGATGCGTCGGGCATGCGATCCCATTGGATGGGATTGCCGACTGGCTGCCGCAGCGACCGCGGCAGCAGAGGAACACTTTCCAGGTAATCGCGGAGCCTCCGGAATATCATTCTTGAGCCTCCGGCGGAGAGCGAAAGACGCTGGGCCGCGCAAGGAGTTGTGCGAGGTCGTCTACCGCTTCCACACGGAAGCGGACGGTCCAGGTATGCCGCTGGATCGCCTCGCTGATGGCAGCCGCTTTTTCCTGCGTGGCGGTGATGATGGCGATCAGATAACGGCCTTGTTCGATGAGCTGGCGAATCGGAGCGGAATGCGATTGGACTTCCAGGTCATGGCGACATTTACGAACGACATGATCGGGCGGTCCGCCCTGGTCCACGCGCATGTTCGCCAAGCGCAGCGCCTGACCGTCGTGGTCGAGGTAGTAGTGGCCGCAATCGGCCCGCTTGCCGGTGAAACCCGGCAACCGCTGGTGGAGTCGGACACGAGCAGGCGTTCGCGGGGAGTTGGGGTCATGCAGCAAAAGAGCAGGATGCCGTACTCACGCGGGAGTGCTTGGGTGCCGAGCGGCTTGCACTTCTTGAGCGAGATACCCAGCAGTTTAGCCGACTCCGGCCCGATGACGTAGTAGCTCCGCCCCGTGTACAGTTCGTAGCGATTGAGGAAGCCGTGATCGACGAGGCGAGAGGTGACCTTGGTGACCGCGTTTGGCTCGCAGTCGGCAAAGAACAGCCGATGCAGCACTTCGCGGGTCGTCAGCCGATAACGCCGCAAGTGGTCCAGGATGTCGTAATCGCGATCCACGAGCCGTGGATGCTTGGTGATCCGTTTGGCCATGCGCTACCAAAGCTCGTAGGGCAGTCCGCGCTGCTGGCAGTCGGTGTGGAAGGCGGCGACACGGGGTTTGTCGTAGGCGCCGCCGAACTCCAGCACAAGGTCCGGCTCTTGAGCGGGGGCGGCGGCGAGAATCGCATCGGGGAGTTTTTGGCCGCGGCGATGGGCGCAAGCAGGTCTTCACCGATCCACCGCGCCGCCGCTTCCGGTCTTTGGCGGCGAAGGATCAAAAACATCTCGCTCACCCCCAAATCGTGAGTTGCCTGGAAGGCGTGCTTGATTCGCCCCGGCGCCCGGCCGCCGAAGATGCGTGTGGCTCGCCGCGTGGCGAAGATGACGCTGGTTTGTCGCGGCTGGAATCGCCAGCGGCTTTGCAGCCGCCAGGCGACGGCGCCGAAATTCGGTGTGGGTTGTCTGGGCCGCCAGGTGAGAACGGGCTTGCTCATTTCGGGAAGCGCAGTGGCCAGCACGCGGCTCTTGGCCACGAGTCCCGCTCCGATCAGCGCGCTGAACCGGCGGCGCGAGTTCTCGTCGGCGTGCTTTGTCTCGGGCCACCAGTGTGCGGCGACTTGGCGGAGCGACAACATGCGGACTCGACAGCAAAGGGTATTCAAGATGTCGCGGTCCCGCGAGGTCAGCGGCATGCGCGCGAAGATAATGAAGCGATCGGGGAAACCGGAATTGTACCGGAAAACTCGGCGCGTATCAGCCAAGGTGTCGGCCGACACTCTGAGCTAACACGTCGGCTGCGGCCGCAGGCGGCAGGCGCGCCTGGCGCCGGCACTTTGTGACTGGCGAGCCGGCACTTGCTGTGGCACTTCACCCCGGCACGCGGGGTGCCGCGTTTTTTCCTGAGTCGCCGCGTCGCGCATGCGACGCGGAATCGCCCCGCGGCCGTTCAGGCCGCGGGGCATGCCGGAGCGTACAGCGGAGGCATCGGAGCCGCAGCCGGCCCCAGCCGGCTCGGCTCGGGGCTTGCCGCCAAGGCAAGCCCAAGGCCGTTCAGGCCGCCGCGTGCACCGGCCCGCGGCCGGTCACGCGATGCCGTTCAGGCAGCGGGGCGTACAAGCGCCGCAGGAGAGCAGCCCTGCCGCGTCCAGCGGCAGAGGATGCGACAGAGGAAGGGCGAGGCATCTCCCAAGTGCGAGAGCACTGGGGAATGCTTCGCCCGTACGGGAAGAAGAGGCGCGGTGCAGCCGCGACCATTCGCAAAAAAAAGCCCGCTGTCAGCGGGCAAAACCATTACTTGCTCTTGCCGGAAAGCCAGATCTGGCAGCGCAGTGCCGCATTGATCAGGTCCCGAAGGTCGGCGGGAGAGAAACTCTTTCTGAGGAGCGTCTGTCCGTTCGACCCATGCAAGCGGTGAAAACTGACTCGGAAGTACGTTGTCCCGTCTGGGGCTCGATTCCTCCAAATTCGCGCCGACACATTGCCGTAGGTGAAGTCTGTGGCTTCTTCGCCGCGATGCTCTGCGTCTTTTGCCACGGGAAACATCTGTTCTGCAATTTGTCCAATACGGGTTGGCTTGCTCTGTTGACCTCGCCGCAGCCAGCTTCCGCTCTTTTTCCAGGTTCTCATCAGTGGTCTCCTTTCTCGTCAACTGGCCGATGGGTCGCCCCATCGGCCCTTGGTTCGCTTTTCTGAACGCAATCAATCTTCTTCGGGCAGCATGATGGTGATCACGGGTTCGGCGTTATCGCCCGGTCCGCAAAGAGCCTTCAGAAACACGTCTTCGTGCTTGTCCGGTGCATTCTGAACGGAGACGGTGAAGCTCGCTTGCGACCCCGAGTTCGCGCGTATCGCAAATCGGAGCACGTTCAGGACATCCCAAAGCCTGCCTGTCTCATCCTGCCAGTCGGCTTCGTCGGGAACCGGCACCGTTTTGTTCCATGCAGCGGAAGTCATCGCGACGGGAAAGCGAAAGCCCGCGTCCATTGCAAGCCTGGTCACGTCAATGAGCACGCGGTCTTCGATCGCCTGGGCTCGGCTGTAGCCGTAGATCAGTTTTCCAAACGTGCTTTCGTGTGCGTTAGTGGGTTCGTCTTTTGTCTTTGCCATATGTCTCCTTTCGCGCGCGGCAAGCCGCGGTCGTTCATCAACCACCCTTCGTTCGTTTCCGACGAGGTGGGCCGTTAGCATCCACTTGTGGAGCGGCCCACCTCGCGGAAACGAAGACGACTCCGAGCGGCCCGAAGTGATGTTCGCTTGGCGGTGAGGGGCGGGCGAACTGGAAGCAGTGTCAAGGTGGAGAGCGAAGCGGACCTTGACACCCGCGCACAGTTCGCGACAGGTGGCGGCGAACAGCACGGAGGGTCGCGAGTCCGCCAGCGGGGTGCAGCGAGCGATTTCCGCGAAGCGGAATAAGCGAGCGGAAGAAGGCGGTGGCCTGAGCGACGTTCAGGAGCGAAGGCTGGCCGGAGCGTCCAGCGGAGGCCAGGGGCGGTGGCCCGAGATTACGGTTCGAAATGCTGGAGCAAATTACGTCCCTTAAGCGTGTTTCGAATTGCCTCATTCGCAAGTTGACCGGATGGATCGAACCATGGGCACCCTGGGTGGTCACCGGCCTGGAAGAGTTGATCAAGGAGCGCCCGATATACCGTCCTCATGTCACTACCCATTGCCTGAAAATTCACCTCCGGAACCTCCTGGACAAATGTGCCGGCCGGTGTGGGCTGATGAAACGGCAAGATGGAACTGAAGGTATCGCTCGACTGCACTAAAAACCAAGGCTCACGTATTCGAAGGCGGTGGATGATGCGGACCGGTCCCCAATAGGCGACTTCGCTCAGGAGATATTGCGCTGTGGCGATCGTGGCAGCGATCGTGTCAAGGCACGTCAGCACGTGGACGTAGTGATGCTCACTCGTCCGGGAAACATCATCGGCGAAATGCACTAAGCCGGTGCGGTTAATGGTAATCTGCAACGGCTCGTCGGCCGACGACTGGTAGCCATCCAAGCGCGTTCGGTATCCCTTCGGACGTGATCCGCAATTTGAACAACGTGTCTCGCCAAGGGCTGCTGCGAAGTGGGCCCTTGGCCAACTCCGTCAAGAGTTCACGCCCGAAGCGGCGCGGATTCACCAAGTCGCGTCGGCCAAACCAAGGGATAACCAGCACTGATTGTTCTCTCTTACGTGCCCGTTTGAACTCGGCAGCGATGGATCGTTGCTGAGACCTTTCCAGCGCTTGACGGCTGGCGGCAATCCGTGCGTATCGCTCTCGGACTTCGGGCTCTGTCATCGGAGCGGTGCGCTGCTCGCTGCGCAGATAGAAGCGGTATTCTTTGAAGCCGGTCACCATGTACAGGTCTCCGGCGAGTCCGGGGTAAACTTCTACGACCAGAACGTGTCCACCGGCAACCGGGACATCGCGCAGTCGAAGTTGGGGACGTGGGTGGATGCTTGCTAGAAGTACGTCCTCTAGTCGTGACTTCAAGGTACCGTCCGTCAGCGGACACAATGACGAGGCAACGGTAGAACCGTCCGCCAGTGTGACCTCATCCACCCCGTACAAAATCTGGCCGCCAATCGTGTTGGCCAGTGCGGAGACATCTTTGGCCGCTTCGGCCTTTTCCTTCGGGCTGGAAAGATCGAGCTGCCGCTTGAACTCTAGGCTGATTGATTCTGGGATTTGCGAGGCGCCAAGATCGAGGAGATGGGCCTCGTTGAGTTCTGAAAGTCGGTGAGCGAGCATGTTGTACCCCGCGGACCACGGATGTGAGGGGCCACATTGTACCAAAGGCAAAGCGCAAAACTCGACCGCAGAGCTGGCCCGGGCCGCAATAAAGGATGCCTCGCCGTCCGGTTGCTATTAGTTCGGTTCGATGTGGAATGGCCGCGTGCCGAGCAACCTGTTGGGCCAACGTGTCGGAAAGCTGATAGCGATTCGCTGCGGTGAGACACGCTTTTTGACGGATCGGCTCTGCTGAGGTGGTGCCATCCGCGGTGCGACTTTGGCCACTTTTCTGGAAGTCGCCAGTAATCTTGCTTGAGGAGTGAGGCACGCTCCGAAAGAGGAGTTCGATGTGGCCATGGTATGCCTGCTGTCCCCGATGTACGGCGAAGTGGTTCTCAAGGCGCCGCAAACGCGCTGCGTTCGCTGCGGAGCGGCGGTTGTTGCGGCAGGACGGGCTTTGCCTCCGTGGTGGAAGCTCCGAGCACGTCACCGGCCGGCAAATAACGAAGGGAACGAAGTGATGACCAAGCAACCCGTGCATGTCATCCGGTTCGGTCTCGTGAAGGCCAGCATCTGGCACAACCAAACCAAATCCGGTGAGCGGCACAACGTCACGGTGACGCGTCTGTTCCGTGACGGAGATACCTGGCGAGAAAGCACCCACTTCGGTCGGGATGACTTGCCCGTCTTGGCCAAGATCGTGGACCTCGCCCACACCTGGATTTTCCAGCAGACCGTCGGCTTTGGAGCCGCCGAGCCAGCGCGTGAGTTGTCCCGCTGACCCGTCCCGCCAACTCTTTTTTTTGCAAGGAGACAGTGCCATCGAACAAACCCGCGTCGCGGGTTGCATCGCTGCTGTCCCCGGCAGCACGGAAAAACAACGGGGGACGCGTGATTTCGCGATGTTGCGTTTTCGCGAATTCGTCTGCTGCATCCCGGCACAAACACAATCCTGCTTTTCCGAACGGGTTCCGGCCCGTTGGGCAAGGTCTTGGAAAGTCGTTTGTAACCATTAAAGGAGGAAACCGTGATGAAGTTGATGAGAAGCCGAAAACGCAATCGCAGCGCTGATTCGAACCGTCAGCGCCAACGAAGGTACGAGCTGGAGCGGGCGAAGGACACGTTACGTAATTCGCTGATGTTCCTCTTCGTGACCTTCGTGGCCTTGGTCTATGCGTTTATCGGCGCATGGACCAGGTAGGTTCGAAGCGAGTCCTGGCGGACTCGCTTTTTTACAAAGGCGACGGTCTAGAGACCGTCGATTGAAACTTGTGGGCGCTTGCGCGAGAGCTCGGCTCTCCCCACAACAAAAAGGAGGATTATGGAAGGAATAGAGCAACTGGTTTTGCTTTCGTATCAAAGCGGGCAAGCCGGTTCTCGCACAGGTTTGACACCTGGTTTTTTCGCCGGCCGGTCTTTTCAGCCGGCCTTCTTCTCCTGCGGCCTTCGTCGCGACAGGTCTTCTGTCGCGAGGGAGCGCCTGCTAACGCCACACGTGCTCCCTGTCACTAACGTTTGGCTAACTAGGAGGAGACTGTCATGACACGCAAGGGTTTAGTTCTTGTATTGCAATTCCTACTGCCGGGTGAATTTTGGAACGCCGTTGAGCTTCTCCGTGATCACCTCTATGAGGACACGGAGAAAGATTTCCTGGCTACTTTGCCGCATGGCCCGTTCGTTCACATCCACGAAGCCGTGAAGGTTGTGGATGAGTATTTAGTTCGAACGCGGCGGCCAAGACGGGAATACCCAATATTTTAACGTAACCCGGCGTGGAGAGAGTGACAGCTCTCCACGCCACTTTTCGTTTTTCCATCGAAGAGCAGCGCGGACGTTGAAAACGATGAGAAGGTCCCCAAGCCATTTTGAGCCATGCTCAGCAGACGGTTCATGCATCAAGGCTGATACGGCGCGGCCGTCGATCGTTTTCGACTTGGCCAGGCTTGTCGAGCAGGGCGCGAAGTTCTCTACGGTCTATGCCGATCCACCCTGGCCGTACTCAAACACGGCTGCCCGCGGAGCCGCGGAAAACCACTATCGGACGATGTCTCTATGCGCGATCGGCGGCGAGCCGGTCAAGGAGCTAGTGGCGGAAAACGCTCATCTGCACCTCTGGACCACGAACGCGTTTCTTCGAGAAGCCTTTGAAGTCATCAGGGCCTGGGGCTTCCGCTACAAGTCCTGCCTCATCTGGATCAAGCCGCAGATGGGCATGGGGAACTACTGGCGAGTGTCTCACGAATACCTGCTCCTTGGCGTGCGGGGGAACCTGCGGTTTCGCGACCACACGTGCCAGAGCTGGCAAGTCGCCAGGCGGACTCGGCACAGCCGGAAGCCTTTTTTGTTCCGAGAACTCATCGAACGGGTCAGCCCTGGGCCGTACTTGGAGCTGTACGGCCGGGAAGAGCAGCCGCGAACGCAGTGGACCGTCTACGGCAATCAAATCGAACGCCGCTTGTTTTAGTCTCCGGTGCCCAAGGGCATTCGAATCATTTGAGAAGTGTGGACCATGCTGTTGACTGTGCGCGAAGCTGCTGACCGCCTTCGCCTGTCTGTGGCCGCGACGTACGAATTGGTCGCTCGGGGCAGCCTTCCTTCGCACCGGGTGGGGCCTTCACGCGGCGCGATCCGCATCCGAGAGGAAGACCTTCTACAGTTTCTTGAGAACTGCCGTCAGGCACGAAGCGAACCACCGCGACGGCGGGAGCGTGTGCCGCTCAAGCACATTCGGCTGTAAGAGCGTGCCGTAGACGGTGGGCCAGCGATAACCAGCGTGGACCGGCAGGTCCCCGAGCCCCAGCGTAGTTGCCGCTACGCCTGGGGCGTTGGAAAACACCTCAGCGATGGCTGCGGAGCCAGGTTTGTGACGTAGCCTGGCGATGAATGAACAGCTCCGGACCGGCACACGGCCGGCCCGGAGGGAGTTCACGCGGACTGCTCTATTGCTTCTTTGAAGGCGTTTTCTGCTTAGGCTTCGAAGGCTTTTTCTTCTTGCGCGCGAGGAAGCAGGCGGCAGCGCTTCTTCGCTTTCTCCAAACCTCTCGACCTTTCCGCCTTCGCCGATAATCAGCGAGCCCTTAGGCGGCTTTTCCGTAACCCCGCGGTCCTTGGGGTGCAGCGACCCGTTTCCCATGACGCGATCTCCAGAAACAGAGCCCGAGCAGCAGATCGTGCTCGATTCGATCGAAGGCAACGATTGCCTTCATGCGCGGTGGCGCAAGCGAGAGATCGGTGCGTGGCCCAAGGCGGCGACAAAAAAGGAGCGCCGAAACCCGGGCCGCCTGCCGGACCCCCGCCAAGGGGTTTCACAGAACAGCACCGGGCCCGACGCTCCCTTCGGGAGCGCGGGCACCAAGTGACTGCTTCTGTGATACGAGGGCCTTTTACGGCCCAAGTTTGGCGGTTTCCGGCAGAGCAGCAACCTGACGCTCACGCATCAGTTCAAGTTGTCTTTTGTTGTTCCGCAGTTTTCCCGGCGGCGATCACGCATTGGCCCTCGTGCTTAGGGACAGGGGACGATCATCTCTCGATGATCCTAGCTTGCGGCATTAGCCGATTCCACCGCGGATGGGTCTTGTTCCTGGTCGCCGCCTTTTTGCAAGCCGAAGGTGGGCGGCTTCGGCACGCTTGGGCCGGCTGGCTCCACGGCCAAGGACCTCATCCAGCCGACGGTAGTACGTTCGGAGGTTCTCCCGCGCCCCGAAACCAAAGAGCGACCTCGACAGCAATAGAACCGGCCGAGAATTGCCAAGTCCAATCGGAAAGGCACGTGCGGAGAGAGACGGCGACGAATGCAACGGCGATGAACATGTTTCCCGCGAACTGGTAGTAGCGGAACTGGTTGACGACCAAGAACTCAACTGCGGCGATGTTCTCCTGCAACAAGGTGTAGCTCCACTCGCCTTTTGGAACGCCGATTCGTCGCTGAAGCGGGTCGACCATCAAACTTCGAAGCAAGTTGGCGAGCACGCCTAAGCCCAGCGATGCAAGGATGACGAAGAAGAAGGCTCCGATCACGGATGAGTTGGAAGCGGAGGTATCCAGCCAGGTCCGGACCGTCTGCGAGAAGCAGCTCGCGCCCGAAGCGCGGCAAAGCCGGGAAGAACGTAGGCGATGATGATTCCGAGGTTCTCGTGAGTCGCCGAGCGCATGCGCCCAAATATCATCGGCCGCACGATGGGTGCAAATTGGCCTCGGCCGGCGGAAAAGCGGCCCCTGTCTTCCCTTAGTGAGCGAATTGTCGGGTTTTCTTGTTGGCTAGGTGGCGAATCGAACGTCCCGATGCAATCCAAATACGATCGGGTGGTGACGTGATCGATAATTGGGCGAATCGCCGAAGATCGCAGGCGAATGGCGCAAACGTCTGTCGCGCGATTACACGGTCAGGAGTAGCTGGCGCATTTTGTTTTCGATCGCCTTAATTCTTCTGCTGACTGAGGCGTGGCCCGAATGGCCGAGCTGCTCCGCGATCGCCGATTGAGTCTTTCCCTGCCGCAGCGCAAGGATGATGGTTCGGTCACGCTGGTCAAAGAATGCCATCAGGTCACGAAAAAGAACGTTCTCGTACCCCGGCGTATCCGACCCATCGTGAACGGGGCACTCGTCGATGAATTCGTGCAGCCGGACTTTGACCTTGGAACGCTTGGAATAAAAGGCTCGCTCAAAATCCTCCTTGACCCATGAATAGCGCTCGGAGAAATCCTCATGGGCGGCGCTTCCGAGGAGCACTTCGACGACTGGCTCAAGTGACTCAAAGGTGGTGTCTCCATCGATCAAGAGATCCATCACCCATTCTCGGTCTGCGGGATCATCGGAGTCCCAAAGGCTTCCGCCCATTCTCGGCCGTGTCAGTTTGAAGCTCGCGCTCGTCTTCGGGGATGACTTCGTTCAGGTGACTGTCGATTTCCTCGAGCGGGCGCCAATTGTCCTCTTCGTGCTTGGTGGGCGGGAAAGATTCGTAAAGGTCGATTGCGATTCGGTAGAGCCGGTGCATCCAAAACCGCACATCTCCGGCGAGTAGCCGCAGTGAGGCGTTTTTCGAGAAGTCGAGCATCCCGTAGCGCTTGCGGCGCACAAGCTGCGTCCAGATCCACTGCTCGAATGCGCCCGGGATGACTGAGGCTAGCCTGCGCAAATGCTCATCCGTGAGCTGATTCAGCTCTTCCTGGGAGTACTGCTCCAATTTGTCCAGGGTTCGAAACCGGATTGCCTCTGAGGACGGGCAAAGCCAAAAATTCGCCTTCGGGCGGCCGATGCGGTGGTGCTTGAGGACTGCCGACGGCAACAAACAGCCAAGCATACCCATTAGTTCCGAATAGCCGCACCGAACCGGGGCGAGGACGATGTTCGGGTTCTTCGCGGTGACCAATCCCATTTGTTGCAGGGACTCCAGGCACTCGCCGTCCCGCAGAAATCCCGCACATTGATCGCAGTTCCAACTGGCGACCAGTCCGCAGAATTCTGCATGTCCTCGACGTTGTGGCTCTGGAATAAAGCGAAGCTCCAGGGGACCGTACTCCCAACGGTCGATCTGGGTTACTTCGGCCTGCGATAAGAAAGCATTCGACATGACCCGCATCGGGCTGACCTCCAAGGTTTGCTTATCACTCCTGATGGTACTACGGCAGCAGGCTGGCCGATTTGTGACCGCCGGAGGGCGATTGTGCGGAATTTTTTGCCGGCAACGTCAGCCTGTGGCTCTTCTCGCCGCTGACCGGAGGTATTCGGGGTTCTGCGATAGGTGCTGGTAGGTCCTGGCCAACGTCGAAGGATCGCTGTGGCCCGCGAGCACCGCCACGGTCAGCGCATCGACTCCCGTGGTGAGGAGCCGATTCATCCACGTGTGCCGAAGAGCGTACAAACAATACCGCTTGCCGAGTTTCTTTTCGATCGTGGCAAACCGGCAATTGACCGCATCGGTCTGCCAGGGGCGACCGTCGGTGTTACGAAACAGCGGGCCTTCGGGGTACTTGAGCATCCGCCGGCGGGTGATCTCGACCGCCTTTTCGGTGAGATAGATGACTCGCGGCACACGGCCCATCTTTTCTTCTCGGGGCGGAAACACCCAGCGGGCATTGGCGAGATCGACGTGGCGGGCAGCGACAATTAACGATTCTTGGGGCCGACAGCCCGTCTCCCAGCTCGCGACCAAGAGATCCCGGAAACCCTGGTCCTTCGTTGCTTCAAGAATCGCGGCGTACTCTTCGGCCGACACGACCTGGTCGCGCTTACCCGCCCGCGGCTTTTGCAGGTGGGCGATCGGCGAGCGGTCGATGTAGCCCTGCTGCTCGGCCCAGCGCATCGCTCGCTGAATTGCCCGGCAGTGGTTGCGCTTCGTGCCGCTGGAGATGCCCTCGTAGCTGTCGATCCACTCCTGGACGTGGAACGGCCGGAGCTGGGCAACCAAGAGATCCGGGTAGCGGCGGCAGAAGAGCTCGACGCGGTCCTTGTACCAGCGGTAGGTCTCGGCCGAGCGGTGCTTCTCGCACCAATCGAGATAGGCGTCGACGATGGCCGCGACCGAGCCAGAGGTCACCGGCCTGGGGCGCGGTTGAAGCATCATCGCGTGGTAGCGGCGAAGTGCCTCGTCTTTGTCGGGACCGAGATTGGTCTGCTTCCCGTTCGACGGTGACGAACCACGCCGAGCGGTCAGCCCGATACCACGGCTTCGCGAATTTGGCAGCCACAGAAAACCCTCCGGAAAGGACCACGGGATAACCAGCGTGGACCGGAAGGTTCTCAACGCCCCTTGCGTAGTTTGCCGCTACGCCGGGCGTTTCTGTGCCGCATCTGTGCCACTTATCTGTGCCAGACGACTACTCGTCGTCGTAAGTCAATATCCCCGACAGGATTCGAACCTGTAACCTTCGGCTCCGGAGGCCGACGCTCTATCCAATTGAGCTACGGGGACGAACGAGGCGCAAATGCGTGGCGCGAACCCCACGGCCACGCGTGGCGAATTATCTCACGCCCCGACAAAGACCGTCAAGCCGCGGGCGGAGCGGAGATAGCGGGTAGACAGCACTCGCCGCTAGCCGAGCGGCACCGCAGCGCCGCAAACGGGCTTCTCTGGTCGCCCAAGCTCCAGGAGTGCGGCGACTTGTCGCCGCTTTAGGATTTTTGGGAGGCCTGCACCGACCACGCTTCGTGCCGCGGTCAAATTCAGAATCCCAAAGCGGCGACTCGTCGCCGCGGGTGTGCGAATAGTCCATGTCGCGGCGTGCGTGGGGCGATGTCGGCGCGGGTCCGTTGATTCCGCAGGCCGACCAGCGGGCCTCGGCCAATCCATACGGCGGGCCACATTCTCAGCGTGGCTGATGAGGACGGCACGTTTGGAAACGTGCCCCAGGTGGTGCTGGCCTCGATGATATGCAGAAGAATCGTCCTGGCGGATCGACGAAATCTCTTCTGCGGATTCTCCGGCCACCACGCATGGCACGCGACGATTGCCGGTCTTTCCCTCGCTTACGCGTCGGGTTAGTGTGCTGGGTTGGTGTGCGGGGTTCTGGGTCGAAGTTCTGGGGACGGTTCTCGATTGCAATTCGCTTCGGCGTGCACTAACCTTGGGCGTTGTCGTGGCCGCCAGGCGGCCAGGCGAGCGCCGAGGCGTAAGCCCGACGTGTTGCGCGAGCTTATTGTACGACTGTATTGCGCGACCGTGTTGCTCGACATATTGGTTGAACGTGCAGCTCGAAGTGTCGTCCGACGCTGTAGTCCGGCGTGTTTCAGGATCCGCCAAGACGTGGGAGCGACCGCATGATCACCGGGCATGGCGGGCGGGAGCCACTGGGTCGGAAGGCCCGGTTCTGCGATGGCTTTTCGCGACGGACGTTTCTTCGCATCGGCTCACTGGGAATGGGTTCGCTGAGCCTTGGCGGCCTCACGCTGCCGCAGCTCTTGCGGGCTGAGGCGAGGCGCACTGGCGGAGGCAGTGGCTCGCACAAGTCCGTCATCATGATCTTCCTGTCCGGCGGCCCGCCGCACCAGGACATGGTCGATCTCAAGCCGGACGCCCCGGCCGAGATCCGCGGCGAGTTCAAGCCCGATCGCGCACCAACGTGCCCGGCATCCAGATCTGCGAGCACCTGCCGCGGCTGGCCGCGCATGATGGACCGGCTCGCCGATCATCCGCTCGCTGGTCGGCTCCGAAGGGCGGCACGCGGCGTTCCAGTGCATGCACCGGCCGGACCGCAGCAGCAGCAGCCGGCCGGCGGCTGGCCGTCGCTTGGGCGCACGGTCTCGCAAGCTGCAAGGGCCCGGCGCGAGCCGGCATGCCGCCGTTCGTCGGCCTGTCGCCGAAGATGAAGACGCGCGACCTGGGCCGACCGCCGGCCAGCCGGGCTTCCTCGGCCTGGCGCATGCCGCCGTTCAAGCCCAACGCCGACGGCATGGCGGCATGGTCGCTCGAGCGGCGTCACGCTGGACCAGCTCGGCCGACCGCACGCCGCTGCTGGAGCGACTTCGACCGCCTCCGCCGCGAGGTCGACGCCAGCGGCGTGCTCGCAGGGGCTCGACGCCTATCACGCAGCAGGCGTTCGGCATCCTGACCTCGAGCCAGCTGGCCGACGCCCTCGACCTGGAGCGCGAAGACCGCGCGCATCCGCGACCGCTACGGCCGCGGCTCGACCCGAAGCCGGCCGGCTACGGCGACGCCGGGCCGCTGCATGAACGACTACTTCCTCGCCGCCCGCCGGCTGGTCGAGGCCGGCGTCCGCGTCGTCACGCTGGCCTACGGCCGCTGGGACTGGCACGGCCGGCCGCACGGCACCAACTTCGAGAACGCCCGCCACCACCTGCCCGATGCTCGACCAGGGCCTGACCGCGCTGCTCGAAGACCTGCGCGACCGCGGGCTGGACAAGGACGTGTCGGTCGTCGTCTGGGGCGAGTTCGGCCGCACGCCGCGGATCAACAAGGACGGCGGCCGCGACCACTGGCCGCAGGTCGGCCTGCGCCCTGCTGGCCGGCGGCGGCATGCGGACCGGCCAGGTGATCGGCTCGACCGACCGCCTCGCGCGAGCACGCCAAGGACCGGCCCGGTCCACTTCCAGGAAGTCTTCGCCACGCTCTACCACAACCTGGGCATCGACGTGGACCACGCCGACGGTCACCGACCTGACCGGCCGGCCGCAGTACCTGGTCGACCACACGCGGTACGAGCCGATTCGCGAGCTGGTGGGATGAGCAAGCTGTAGGGTGGGCTATCCCACCAAAAACGCGCGGAGCGAGAATACGCTCGGCGCTGCGGCTCGCCAGGCATTCTTGGTGCGCATTACCCACGCTACTTTTGCCCACCCTACGCGATCCGCAGGATGCGGCACGCTTCTTCGTAGCTCTGCTCGAGTTCCAGCGGCACCGCTAGGTCGTGCGCCAGCCAAAGGGGCAGCGTCGGCAGCGGCGCACCGAGCGCCAACTCGTGCGCCCAGGCCTGAAGCTGCCAGGCGTCGTTCTTGTGCACTTCCCGGCAGGCTGCGGCATAGATCGGCGGCCGCGTCGGCGTTAGGGACGGGTCCGCCTGCCCGAGAACGTCCAGCAACTCGGCATAAAGGTTGAAATGTCGTGTGGTAACGATGTCGATGATCGCTAGCGAAACGTGATTCTGGAGCAACGCGGCGCACTTGGCCACGAACGCTCGGCGATGTTCGGGCCGGTCCTTGTTGGCCGGGCTGACGATCTCGACGGCGGCCACCAGGCGCCGGCCGCGCTTGGTGTCGTACACGCGCACTTCGTACTCATCGATGGCCGGCAAATCGCTGGCGACGGCAAGCGTCGGCTCCGGCGGCGACCACACGGCTGTCGCGGTGTCACCGCTGCCGGCGCTGAGCGCGAGCGGATGGGGCTCATCCATCTCGTAAGTCGCTACGTCAATCTCGACGGCTGATCCATGGTGCACGCGCGGAGCGGCGACGTAACGCGGCGGCAGGCGGCGCGCGAGGCGGGCCACCATCATCATCGGCCAGCCGCCGTGCAGGCCTTCCCAGGAAGTCTGCTCGTCCAACGGTGGGCGGAAATGGTCTCGCAGCGGCATCGGGCAATTCTCCTCTCGCCGATTGTACCACCCGGCGGGCAAGAAACATCGCTTCGCCGCGAGCGATCCAGCGTTCACGATGGTGCAATTGGCACTCACTCCGTAGCGATTGTTGGCGAGGAGTTAGCGCTCCGGCGTCTCTGCCCGGAACCATAGCCGGACGGTCCCGTCATCGCTGACGGAAGCCAAGCGCATGCCGTCGGGGCTGAAGGTCACGTGCGGCACGCTGCGCGTGTGCCCTGTCACGGTGCCCAGCGCCTTGCCGGTTACCGCGTCCCACAGCCGCACGGTGTTGTCGAGACTGGCCGAGGCCAGGCGCTTGCGCCGCCGAAGACTGGCATCGGAAAATGGCGGACTACTTGGCCGTGCGGAAGCACAAGGCCGGCAAGCCTTCCTTGTTCACGAGGTTCGGCTGGGCTTCCTCGTGCCAGCCGAATCGCACCGCCACCGGCTTGTCGATCGATTCGCTGGAGACGACGACCGTATCGCCTTCGATCTTGGCCTGGGCCTCGGCGAACTTCTGATCGGCGCCGGCGATGCTGAACCAGGTAAGCGGCTTGTCGTCACGCGAGGCCAGTCCGCCGCCGACGTGGTCGAAGCTGATGCGAACCTTGTTGCCCTCGACCTTCATCGACTTGTAGATCGGCCCGGAATAAACCAGGTCGCTCTTGCCATACGTCTTGGCCAGCGCGGCACAGCGCCAGGCGGCGGCCGACTTCCTGCTTGTTCTTGGGGTGGATGTCGGTGATCTCCTTGTCCGCCAACGTGTCCGTTGTCGCCGCTATCGCCGTGTGCGGCACGGCCAGCGTGGCGACCTGAGCTTCCCAAATGCCGGGGAGCTGCAGTGAGCGGTCCTGCTTCGCGTTGCTGTAGCGGAAGGGGGCCAGCTGCACGTAGTAGAACGGCAGGTCGTCGCGGCCCCAGGCCTTCCGCCAACCTGCGATGAGGGCCTTCATCTTCTCGGCATACGCCATGCCTTCGCCGTTGTTGGACTCACCCTGATACCACAGCGCCCCTGCACGGCGTAGGGCAGCAGCGGATGGATCATGGCGTTGTACATGGCCGTCGGAGTGCCGGCGTTAATCTGCCCTTTGGTAAGCTCATCGAGCCGGCTCGTGATGTCCTTGAGCGCGGGCACTTGCCGAAACCCTTCGGGCGAGGTCCACGGCTCGATCCGCGTGCCGCCCCAGTTGGTGCCGATGAGCCCGACCGGCACCTTCAGCTCTTCCTGCAGGCGCCGAGCGAAGGAATAGCCCACGGCGGTCCATTGCGGCACGTTCTGCGGCGTGCACGTCTGCCAGCCGAGCCGGGTGGGGACTTTGTCCTGCGGCTTGGCGGCTACCGTGTGGTCCAGCTTGATGTGCCGGATGAGCGGGTGCTTGGCGGCGGCGATCTCTTCCTGGGGGTTCTTCGAGGCGGCGATCGACCATTCCATGTTGGACTGGCCGGAGCAGATCCAGACTTCGCCGATGGCCACGTTCTCGAAGGTCACCTTGCTGCTGCCGCTGACGGTCAACTCGGTGGCGTCGTTGGCCTTCTGGGCGGGCAGCCTGGCGATCCATTTGCCCCCTTCGACCTTGGCCGTGGCTTTGGCGTCGCCCAGCGTGACGGTGACTTCCTTCGCCGCGTCGTCGGTGCCCCAGATCGGCAGCTCTTGGCCGCGCTGCAGCACCATGTTGTCGCTGAAGACGCCCGGCAGTTTGGTTTCGGCGGCCAGCGGCAATGCGACCCACAGCAAGACGAGACACGCCAGACAGGTGGTTCGAGACAGCTTCATTGCAGGCATCTCCTGGGGAAGAATCGGCGGCAGTGCGCCGCCGGTGGCCGGACTCAGAATGACACCGGCTACTATAACGCCTCAAAAGCGCCGTGCAATGATGCCGCCGGGTTAGTCTTGTGTCCGCACACCGGCTACAATGCGACTCCAGGAATGCCGCGACCCTTGGCGAGAAACAGGAAGGAGGACGCCGTGCGTCGCATGCTGTTGCCCGTAATGCTGGGGGGGCTTGTCGCTGCCGCATCGGCCTGGCCGACGAGCGCTCAAGAATGGGTCCCCGCGCCGCAGCCTCGCGCCGAAGCAGTCCCGCTGCGACCACCGCCCGTGGGGTTCGGCTATGCAGTGCCACTTTACGCCATGCCGCCACACGCGATGCCACCACACGCAATGTCTTGGCACGTGCCGCCCTTTTCGCGCCACGCGCAGCTGCGCGAGCACCAGGCGGTCACCCGGCAGCTCGGCGTGCTCGACTGGACGCGCTGGCACGCCAACGGCTGGTCGATGCCTGGTCCCGACGCGTTCGAGCTGTTCGGCGGGCCGCTGACTTTCGCCTGGGACTTTCCGCCGGTCGAGCAGCCGATCGGATATAAGCGGATTTACGACGGGCGCGGCGGATATTCGTCGGGTCCGGTCTATGCGGATCAGCTCGCGCCGTTGCCGCCGCGGCCGGCGCCGATCATCCAAAAGCCGGAGGCGGAGCCGGAAGTGGTCCTCGGCGAGCGCGGGCCGCAGCGACCGCGGGCCGATGCGCCGCCGCCGCGAACCGCCGATGCCCCGCGACGCTTGTTCTCGTGGTGAACGGCGTCCAGAATGTGGGCAGGGAGCTTCGTCTCCCTCTCCCCGCTGGGGAGAGGACCGGGTGAGGGGAATCCATCTCGTCGCACCTCACCGCATGACGTTTCCGTCATATTGAATGTCCCCCACGTCCCCAATCGCGCATGATCCAAAACAAATCCACGCTCGTCGCCGTTGTCGCCCTGCTTTTGTCCTTCATTGCGGGTGCCTCTCGGGCCGACGATAGGGCGGCGACCGCAGCCGCCGCATCGGCCGCGCCCAAGTCTGCCTTGCACGAATACGTCGCCAAAGCTGACGACAACTATCGCTGGGTGAAGCGCCGCGAGGGCACATTGCTCGGAATCTCCTATGCCGAGCTGATCCTCACTTCGCAGAAATGGAAGGACATCACCTGGCGGCATCAGCTCTTCGTCATCAAGCCACCAGAGGTGACCAGCTCGCAGGGTCTGCTCTTGATCGCGGGCGGACGGTGGCGCGACGAGCTGGCGGCCGCGCCGCGCGGCGACGAAGGCCTGCCGCGCGAGGCCCAGATGCTCGCCCTGGCGGCGGCCAAGCTCAAAAGCCCGATCGCCGTGCTGCTGCACGTGCCGCAGCAGCCGATCTTCTGACTAGGTGGCATGGTCGAGGACCAGATCATCGCCTACACGTTCGAGAAATACCTCAACGGCGAAGGCGACGAATGGCCGCTGCTCTTGCCGATGATCAAAAGCGCCGTGCGGGCGATGGACGCCGTGCAGGAGTTCTGCCGCAAGGAATGGGACATGCCCGTCAAGCAGTTCACCGTCACCGGGCGCCTCGAAGCGCGGCTGGACGACGTGGCTGACCGGGGCGGTCGATTCCCGCGTCACGGCCATTGCCCCGATGGTCATCGACGTGCTCAACATGCCTCGCCAGATGAAGCACCAGTTGGCCACCTGGGGCAAGTACTCCGAGCAGATCGAAGACTACACCCGCCGCCGCATCCAGGAGCGCTCCGATACACCCGCAGGGCCGGGCCCTCAACACGCATCGTCGATCCCTACACCTATCGCAGCGTGCTCACGCAGCCCAAGTGGCTACTCCTGGGCACCAACGACCGCTACTGGCCGCTGGACGCGCTGAACGTCTATTGGGACGGCCTGGCGGGCGACAAGTACGTGACCTACGTGCCCAACAACGGCCACGGCCTGAAAGACATGTCGCGCGTGCTGGGCGGCGTGTTTGCCGTCCACCGGGCCGCCGCCGGCCAGATCAAGCTCCCCAAAGTGTCTTGGGAGCTGAAAGAGGAGGGCGGCCATCTCAACCTGTCGGTCCGCAGTGACCCGAAGCCCAAGAGTGTGCTGGCCTGGACCAGTGCCTCGGCCTCGCGCAGACTTCCGTCCGGCCGAGTGGAAGTCGCAAGCGACGACCCTGGCGGACGGCACGTACCGCTATCGCCTGAGCGTGCCGGAGACGGGTTTCGCCGCCCTCTTCGGCGAGGCGCAGTTCGACGAGGGCGACATGCCGGTCTATTTGTCTACGAACGTGAAGATTGTTGCGGCGCCGGGGGAGAAGCCGGCGAAAGAGGCGTCTGGAAAGTAGACATCGTGCGCCGCGAGATGAGTGAGTGTGGACAACTCGCTCTGCGAGTTGCCGTTCGTTCGAACGTGCCCGCCGTCGTCTCGCGGAGCGAGATGGCTACTTGGGAGTCTGTCTCATGAACCCGATCGATCCCCGACTCGTCACTACGGCCTTCGAGCTGCCCAATTGCCGCGTCGTGCGGAGCCTGGGATTGGTGCGGGGGATTGTGGTGCGCTCCCGCAGCATCGTGGGCAACATCGGCGCGGCCGTTCAGACGCTGTTTGGCGGCAACATCACGCTCTACACGCAATTGTGCGAGAGGGCCCGCGAGGATGCCTTCGGTCTGATGATCGAACACGCGGGCCAGCTCGGGGCCAATGCGATCGTCGGCGTGCGGTACGATGCCAACGAAGTCGCCACCGGCGTGACCGAGGTGTTGGCCTACGGCACGGCGGTGGTCGTAGAGCAGCAACTCACCCCATGAGTCTCCGCGGATACCATGACCAAACCTCGCATCCTCATCCAGCTCGACACCGACCCGCAGCCCAGCGTCTTCGACTCCGTCGTGGCGGTCGATGCCGGACGTGCGAGCACTTGTTTCGCCACGCCGGCGTGTCGCCCGAGAGCGTGCGCGACCTGGTCTACGGCGCGATCTTCACGCGCGGGCCGGACGAGCTGAAGCACACGGCGATCTTCATCGGCGGCTCCAACGTGGCGGCCGGCGAGACGCTGCTGGAGGAAGTGAAGCGGACGTTCTTCGGGCCGATGCGCGTGTCGGTGATGCTGGACGCCAACGGCGCCAACACGACGGCCGCCGCGGCGGTGATGGCCGTGCTCAAGCATGCCAGATCCGGCGGATACGACGGCCGCCGTGCTGGGCGGGACCGGGCCGGTCGGGCAGCGCGTGGTGCGGCTGCTGGCCCGGGCGGGGGCGGCGGTGCGCGTCGGCTCGCGCCGGCTGGAAAAGGCCAGAGAGGTTGTGCCAGTCGATCGCCGCGAGCCGTGCCCGGGCGCGGCTCTCGCCGCATGCCACCGCTTCGCCGGCGGACGTGGCGCTGGCGCTCGAACGCGCCCAAGTCGTCATCGCGGCCGGCGCTCCCGGCGCGTGCCTGCTGCCGGCCGAAGTCCGCCGGGCATCCAAGACGCTCAAGATTGGCGATCGACCTCAACGCCGTGCCGCCGCTGGGCATCGAGGGCGTCGACGCGCGCGACAAGGCCGCGAGCGCGACGGCCAGCTCTGCTACGGCGCCATCGGCGTCGGCGGCACGAAGATGAAGATCCACAAGGCCGCCATCCGCCGGCTGTTCGAGGCCAACGACCAGGTGCTGGACGCCGAGGAGATGCTGGAGATCGGCCAATCGCTGTGAAGCAAGATGGGCCATACCGTCTCCCTTTCCACCGATCAACTGGCCGCCTTCGTCGAGGTGGCCCGCCAGGGCACCCTCCGCGGCGCCGCGGCGCGCTCTTCATCACCGAGCAGGGCGTTCGCAACCGGCTGATCGCCCTGGAGCAAGAGCTGGGCGTGCAGCTCTATCGCAAGGCCCGCGGCCTGCGCAGCGGCGACATTCTGACCAGCGCCGGCCGCAAGCTGCTGCCGCAGGCCCATCGGCTGCTCGAAGAGCTGGGCGGCCTGGCCGAGACCGCACACCATGAGACGCCGCTGCGGGAGGTGCACGTGGCCTCGAGCCAATATCTAAGCACTTACGTGCTGATCGATGCCATCCGCCGCTTTCACCATGTCGAGCCGAAGGTCCGCGTCTGGCTCAGCGTCCGCACGGAGCGCGACATCGAGCAGGCCTTGCTCACGAACCCCGATCTGGCCTTCGGGGTGGCCGCGCCCTATGAGCCCTCGCCGGAGCTGGCGTATCAGCATCTCTTTTCGATGACCTGGAGCGTCATCACGCCCCGCAAGCACCCGCTCACCAGGCGGAAAGAGCTGCGGCTGGCCGATCTTCAGGACCACCCGCTGATCCTCTTCGAGCGTGGCTCGACGGGCCGCCAGCACGTGATGGAGGCCTTCGTTCAGGCCGGCGTCTCGCCGCGCGTGGAAATGGAGGCTACGACGACCGACCTCGTGGTGCGGATGGTCTCGGCAGGGCTCGGCGTGGCCATCATTCCGCTCTTGCCCTCGGGCGTCGTCACGCGTGGGCATGCCGTCGCCGTGCGGCGGCTCGTCGAGCCGGTGCGGCCGATCGAATCGGGCCTGCTCAGCCGCCGCGGCGAGGCGCCCAGCGACGCCAGCCGGCTGTTCGCAGACTTCATCCGCCAAGAGATCGTGCGGCGCAAGTTCGTCCGCAAGTAGAACGGGAGCTATTCCGTTCCTGAGTCTGGCTCGTGCTCGCGACGGTCGCGATGTTCGCGATCCGGAGCCTGGGGCGCCTCTTCCTGGTCGCTGGCCCAGGCCTCGGATGCTCTCGCGCCTTCGCGGGCTGGGCCGGCTTGACGTGTCCCACTTCCAGCTCGTAGGCCCAGCGGACCGGGGAGTCGCCGCCCCCACCCAGCTTCGGCAATTGCCAGTCCGCCAGCGGCGGCAGGCTGGCGCGGGGCGCGTCGTGGAGATCGTCGGCCGGAGGTTCATCCTCCGTCTCCTCTGAAGTGCGCCGGTCCCTCGTCGGAATCTCGGCCGGCACCCTGTGGATGCGCGGCCCCCTCTGGCGTGCTTCGGCGATAGACTGGCGATCCTGCCGCTCGGGCTCGTCGTTGGCCGACGAGGGCATGGACGGTGGATCGGGAGGGGGCGGCAATTCAGCCAGCGAGCGATCCTCGTCTTCTTCTGGCGGTGCTCCGGTGTCTGGCCAGGCTGGGGGGACCGTCCGCGGCGCTTCCCGCGCCGCCACGGCGTATTGCAGGCTGTGCCGCACGATCGGGTCTTCAGGATCGAGACTCGCGGCCACGTCGTACGACGCCAACGCCTGGTCGCCGTGGCCAACCGACTCGTACGCCAGACCCAGCAGATGGTGGGCCTCGGCGTCCTGGCGGTGCGTGCGGCAATAACTTCGCATCAGGCGACAGCACCGGTTCGGCTGGTTCTTCAGGAGGTACAGCTCAGCCAACCGCAGATGCGCGCCGCGGTGACTGGGGTTCCGCGCCACGACCTCCTCCAGCGCCTGTTGGCAAGGCTGGCTTTCGTTTCGCCGCCAGCGGGCTTCCGCGAGCTGAAATTGCATCTCGTCGCTGTGCTGGTCATAGCCGGAAGTCGCGGCCAAGGGACGGCCCTGCTCGGCCGGCCCTTGCGGGTTGGCCCGATGCGCCCAGCGCGAGCCCCCCGGCGTGGCACAGCCCACGATGGCCAAGGCCAGCAGGCACGTGGTTTTGCACGACGAACGGTTCATGGCTTCCTCCCTGCGCGGACCGGAAAGACAGGCCTGCGCGGCATCTGCGTCTTGGCGGACGGCGGCGCGGGCGGATTCGACGGAAGAAGTGCCGGCGCGGCCGCCTCGTCCGTGGGGGCGTCGCGTGGCGGCAGACTGCGGCTCGAGGGAATTTCCTCGATGGGCGTCGGTGTCGCCTGCGGCGCGAACTCGACGGCTTCCTGGTCGAGAAAGACGGGCGGCTCCGCAGGCATCGCGGACCAGGGCGGCACCGGGCCGCCAAGCAAGCTGCCGGGCATGCTGCCGTGCAGCGAATGCGGGCCGTGCTTGATGCCGGCCATGATGTCGCTCCGCAGGTCGATGGCCGCCCGGTCGGCAGGGTTGATGTGGATGGACAGATTGACGTACCGCTTCGCCCGCTCGCGGTTGCCGGCGGCCCAGGCTTCCTGGGCCAGGCGGAAGTACTTGCGGCCCAGGGCGGTCCGCCCCAGCGGCGACATGCTGTCGCCAAACTGGTTCTGACGGCGGTGGAATTCGCAGGCGGACTCTTCCCCCTCGGCGTGCAGCTCGTCGTCGTAGACGATGCGCGGCGTCACGAGCACCAGGATTTCTCGCCGCTCGGTCTTCTCGTCCTTCGAGCCGAACAGCCCGCCAATGGTGGGCAGGTTGCCGAAGAAGGGCACGTGACTGCCGTTCTTGGTCAGGTCTTCGCGCATCAGTCCGCCGATGATCACCGTGCTGCCGTCGCGGACCATGATATTTGTCGTGACCTTGGTGACTTCCTTGTCCGGCAGCGTCAAGCCGCCCTCGACGCGCACCTGTCCGGTGGACAGCTCGGGATGAATCTCCATGCGGATCATGCCGTCGGAGGAGATGAACGGCCGGAGGCGGAGCTGCGTGCCGACGCTGAGGAAGTCGATACTCTGCGTGGCGGTGGTCTCGGTGACCGTGGTACTGACGTAGCCCAGCTCGGCTCCGATCAGGATTTCGGCCCGCTGCTTATTGAGCGTCAAGAGGCGGGGCGTCGAGATGACGTTCGTATCGCCGATCTTCTCCAGGGCCTTGATGAACATGGCGACGTTGGCGTCGAGATAGGCGAACTTCAGGCCGCCGTCGGTGAAGCTCACTCCCGCCAGGTCGGCCGTCGGCGAGCCCAGACCGAACTTGACGGTGCCCTGGTTCTTCAAGAACTGGAAATCGACGCCGCACTGATGCTCGTCGTCGAGCTTGACGCTGAGGATCATGGCTTCGATGGCCACTTGCAGCGGCCGGCGGTCGATCTCCAGCACCACCTGGTCCATCTGAGCGAGGACCGACTCGAAGTCTTGCACCAGCACGGCCTCTCGCTCAGCCAGGTCGTTGCCGCCGGCCTGGTTGTCGTTGGATTCGATGCCTGCCTTGGCCTGCGAGGTGATGCTGAGCTTGCCGACCGTCGGCGTCAGCAGCGGCATGAGCAAGTTTTTGATCTCGTTGGCCGTCACGTAGTTGGGCCGGTAGATGCGGGTGGCGACGCGGTCTTTGCGCTTCTCCAGGGCAACGAACTCCTCCGGCGTGCCGACGTAGATGAACCGCCCTTCGCGGCGGGCGGCCAGACCCTTGGATTTCAGGATCGCCTCGAAGGCTTCCATGATGCTGACGCCTGCCAGCGAGAGCGACACGTTGCCCGTAACGCTCGGCGAGGGGAGGATGTTCAGTCTGCCGGCCTCGCCGATCAGTGTCAGCACCTGGCGAATGTCTTCGTCTTTTACGAAGATCTCGAAGTCATCGGCGTTGTCGTCGCCGTCGCCGGGAGCGGGCTGCTTCTTGGCCTGGGCACGAGTAATGCGGACGGCGGGCGGGGCCGGCGGCGTGTCAGCCGCAGCGGGCGCCGGGGGACGTCGGCGCTCGGTGCAACGGCGCCCGTGCTCGTCTGAGACAGGACGGCCGTCGCCTGCCGCGTGCTGGGCCGAGGCCCACCGGCAAGAGCCGGATCGTCGGTGGCGACGGTCGGTGGTGATGCAACTGCTTCATTGACCCTGGTCGTGTCGCTCGCCGGCTCGGGGACTCGCGCCGAGACCGGCTGCACGCGCTGTTCCTTGACGAGATCCTGAATGATCGAGATCAAGCGGGCTTCGTGAGTCTCCGGCGGCTTGGCGCAGGCGTCGTCTTGGCGCGGGTCGCGCGGTGGGCACGAGGGCTGACGGTGCGAGCCGTCGTCTTCGACCGATGGCCATGTTGCCGCCGGGCTTGACGGGCGGTAGATCCGGCACATCGACCCGAGGGGAAGGCAATCGCCTAGGCTCGGTCGTCGCAGCGGTCGGATTGGCTGCAACTGCGGCTTCGCTGGCTAGGTCGGTGGGGCTTTGAAGCACGCTCGGCAGCGTGACGGACCAAGGATCGCTGCACGGCGCGCTACCCTGCGGACTGCCGGCATTGGATTTCGTCGTGGTCGGTCCGGTCGCCTGGTCTTTCGTTCCGAGACGCCTTGGGGCCCGCTCCTCGCTCGAAGCGGCTGCCTGCCGCAGCGTCAGCGGATTGCCGCGGCACAGCGCGATCAGATCGCGGAGCGTAACGCCCCGGGCGACCCCGACCGCCAAGCACGCTCCCAGCGCGACGAACAGCAGCAGAGTGCCAATGCGGAGGAACGTGCTCATGACTCATCCGTGAACGAGCGGTCAGGTTCGAGAGACTACGGTCGTGTCTTCATGGCCTCCAACACCAGCGGCTTGCCACCCCGTTCCAGCGTGACTCTCTTGGCCTCGACCCGCCGCACGACCCAGGCCGCGTCGGGCGAAGCCTTGACGGTTTGCCCTTCGGCATAGGCCCGACCGTTGATCAGCGCCAGCCGCCGCTCTGGCCCCAACAAGGTGCCGCTGAGCTTCAGTCCGAGCTGTGCCGGATCGTTCTGCTCACCGGGCAACGAGGCGACCGACTTGGCCGCGTCCGCCGCCGGCTTGACGGGCGGCTTGGGAGGCGACGCGAAAGGGTCGCGCTCCAGGTGAATGTCGTCGGCCTTGCGCCGCTGGTCTTGTTCCATCCACTCCACCAATTGCTGCCATGCGTGGGTAACCGCTTCGGTGGTCTTGGACGCATCGGCCACGGGCGTTCCCGGGGCGCGCTCGCCGCTGTGGGGGAGACGCCCGTCACGGCCTGATCCACCGCGCCGGCGAGTTCCTCGCCTTTGATCCAGCCGATGCACAGCGGCGCCCAGAACCAGGTGGCGACGCCCGCCAGCAGTGCGAGTAGCCCCGCCTTCTTGGGGCTACGCCGCAGATCGCGCAGGAGCTGCTGCCACGGCGTCGAATGTCCTCGCGTCGATTGTCCTCGTGTCGAGTATCCTCGTGTCGCATTGCCTGGCGCCGAGTGCCCTGGCGTCGAGTATCCTGGCGCAGGGCGTGCTGGGGGTTGCCCTCCCGGCGTCTGCCGCCCTGGGGTCTGCGCGTTCATGGCTGATTCCGGCGTGCTCGCCGGCTCCCAAAGTATCGGCGGGCGATGGACAGGCTAATCAGTCTTTATCCGCAAGATTTGACTGACTGGTGAACATTGCCAACTTGAGCACACACGTCACAACCCGCACGTCTTTCCGCTCGTGCGTGACTTGCACGTCCTCGACCCAAATGCTCTGGCGGCATCTGTTCTAGACGTTGCAGCGCCCGGTAGACCTGCGGGAAAGTGCCTTCGCACGCTAGCGTCACTGGCACGCGGGTGCAGGTACCGGCAACGCACGGCGGGCTCGGGCTCGAGCTTCGTGGTCTTGGCCCCGGCGGCAGCGACAATGCTGGCCAGCTCGCCGAACACCGCGGCCAGGTATTCTGCCGCTCCAGACGTTTGCCGCCAGTCGGCGACGAAGGCCCGTGTCTCCGCCAGTTCCTGCTTCGTTTGCTGGAGCTTGAGCGGCAGCGAGGCGGCTTCGACCAGCGAAGCCTGCTTCGCTTCCAGCTCCGCTCGCATGTCGGCGATCTGGGTCTGCGTCGGGCGATAGAACCACACCGCAAAGGCCAGCGTGCTCGCTAGGACCGGCACGGTCACGAACCAACTGTTGTAGCGGCGCTGCGTTTGGGGCTGCGGCGAGGTCATGGCAAATCCTCCTCGTGCGCCGCCGACGTTGGCTCGCCGGCCTGGTTGCCGCGGGCCGTCGCCACGTGGGGCGTGCTTGACGCGGCCGGCTCGCGCGGCGGTGGCGCATGGGGCCCGCCCGGCTGGCCGTAGCCCGGCGCCAGGCTGAGCCGCACGCTGAACCGCAGGGATTGCCCTTCGGGGGCCGGCGACATGCCCAGCAGCTCGACGCTGCGGAACAAATCGCACTTTCCCAGCTCGGTCAAATACCGCTGCAACACGGTGTGATCGGTCAGGAGTCCCGAGAGCAGCACGGCCGCCGGCCGCTGCTCGAGGTCGCGGCGAAGCTCAGCAAGGTCGGCCTGTGCGGGTGGCCTGGCAGACGCATTCTCCGGCGCGGGGAGCGCGACGATCACGGCGGCGAGGCCGGCCGGCGCGGCCTCACGGTGAATCCTCAGCTCCTCGAGGACGAGCGATTCGGGCCAACGCTCGACGAGGATGGCCACAATCCGCGCCCGAGACCAGGGATGCCGCAAATAGGCGATCAAATGGGCCTCACCGCGGGCCTGGCAAAGTTCGGCCTCCACCTTCGCCAGGTTGGTCTTCTCGGCCATCATCGTCTCATGACCCTGCGAGGCCAGATCGAGCTCCGCGGCGACGGCCGAGCGCCTCTTCCGTAGACAAACGCGCCCGCAGCCAGGAGTCCCACAAAGAGCAACACCACCACGAGCCGCGACCACCGGTTCTTGCGGTGGGCGTCGCGCTGGCGATAGTTCTCGGGCAGGAAATCGATTTGGGCCATGGTCGTTAGCCGATGCAGCTGCTCGCTCTTGAAGACGAACGTCCAACGTCCAACGTCGAACGTCCAACATTGAACATGTTCGAGCCGAGCGTCGTCGTTCGATGCTGCAGCACGGTTTTCATTCGACGTTCGACGTTAAGCGTTGGACGTTCGATGTTCGTCTTGGTCTTCCCTACGCCATTTCCCGCAGCGCCAGTCCCGCGGCCACGTCCCACTGCGTCTGCGCCCGGGACCGACGTCCGCTCATAGCCGCGGAGCGGGTTGCCCAGCTCGCCGGGCAAGTTGAGCCGCTGGGCGAAGGTCTCGACGAGCGCTTCGGTGGCTTCGCCGCCGCTGAGCACCAGGCGATCGAGCTTCTGTCCACGAAACGTCACGCTGTGGTATCTCAGGCAGAGGGCCACCTCGCCCGCCAGCCGGTCGATCACGCCTCCCAGCGACTCGGTCACGGTCCGGGCCACTTCCGGGTCTTGCCGATCGGCCCGCCGTTCGCCGTGGTGCCGACGCATGGCGGCAGCATCGGCCAGTTTCATGTTGAGCCGAGCGGCCACGGCTTCATCGAGCTGACGGCCGCCCAGATCGAGATACTTGACGAATTGCAGATCGGCCCCGCGGGCAATGATCACGGCCGAGCTGGAGGCCCCCAGATGGACATACAGGGCCGCCAGCGCCCGGTCCTCCTCGCGGCGGAACTGCCGGCTGAAGCAGCGGGCCAAGGCCACCGGCTCGACGTCCACGGCCACGGGCCGCAGGTCCGCCTGTTCGATGATCGAAAGCGCCCTCTGCAAGGCCGGCTTGGGCGTGGCCATGACGATGACTTCTCGCTTCACGGCTTCGCCCTGCCGCACGTCGCCGGCCTCCAGGAAGCGGATTTCCGCCTCTCCCTCGAACGTCAGGCGCCCGGCGGCCTCTTGGCGAACGATCTGGGCCAGCGCCTCGCCGCGGGCCTGGGGCACGCGAATGTTCTGTACGAAGATTTCGCCCGATCCCAGGCATAGCACCGCCTCGCGGCCGCGAAAGCGCTGGCTTTCTCGCGCCCGCCGCACGGCTTCGGCCAGTTGCGCGTCTGCGCTGCGGCCCGGAGTGCCCGTCTACGTAGGGCAGGTCCCAGCGCTCCGCCGCCAGCAGGCGCGAGCCATCGGCGCTGAACTGCATCAGCTTGACCGAGCGCGTGCCCAGGTCTACGCCAATAGGGCCATGATTCTTGATGCCGGGCCAGCGAAGCATGAAGGGATGACCTTAGTTCGTTGCGGGAAGGTTCAATGACGGCGCGGTCGCGGTCGGCGTGCCGCACGTCGCCAGACCGGTCACCGCGTTCACCTGCACGGCGACGTAGCGCTGCGCGGCGCCAGAGCCGGCGGTGAGCCAGACGGTCGTCGGGGCAGCGGACGTCGTGGCCCCTAGCGGCGTGAATTCCACCGAGCTCTGACGGAAGCTCTGCGAGCCGCGCTCGAGCGCCAACAACCGGACGCGCGTCCCCAGCGTGGGCAATTGGGCCAGATCGGCGGTCTTCTGCGTGGCCCGATCGGACGGCACGCCCATCGGCCCCGAGGGCAGCGTATTCAGCGCGATATTCGTGCCGCTGTGGGTCAGCGTGTACTTGTTCGCGACGGCGTCGAAGGCCAGGCGATACTTGCTGCCATTGGCGACCGCCAGGCCACGGGTGTAGGCCAGGTCGCTGGTGAGGATCGCGCCCACGGATTGAAGATGGCTGGCCGCGTCCGGCGAAGAGCTGGAGACGACCACGGCGGCCACGATCCCCAGCGTGGCCACGACGATCATCAGCTCGACGAGCGAGAAGGCGGCGGATCGGCGGCGGCGCATGGCAATAACTCGCTTGGTGCCGCCCGTAGAACGGAATTAGTTCCGTTCTACTTGGCCGGTTCGGCGACGGTCACGCGCAGCTTGCCGGACCGCAGCAGGTCGAGCTGCTCTTTCACCAGCGCATTGTTGTCGCGCAGCAGGCGGATCATCTCCTGCCGCTGCTCGATGGCGTTGGCGAACGTGGCCGGCCCCTCGGACTGCGCAGTGGCCGACGGCTGAGAAAAGCCTAGCATGCAGAGCATGCCGGCGACGGCGGCGCCGACCAGCGCGGAAGGCCAGTCGAAACGGTTACGCATGCTGCGACTCCTATGGCGGCTGATAGCGATTGTGGCGGCGACGGCGAGCGGCGTCGCCCCGCGACGTACGACACACCGGCAGCCGGCCCCGCTAGGGCATTTCTTTCCAATCCACCACTTCCCAGCGCAGCCCCGTGTCGCCGGTGCCGGGCACATATATCGGATTCGCCAGGTTGTTCCAATGGTAGCTCGTGGCACCGGCGGCCGGCTGCATGCGGATGCGCGGCGTGTAAGCCAGGCCCGCGAACGCTTGCAGCCAGACGGGAAAATAAGGCGTGCCGCCGCGGTCTTCCGTCCATTCGAACGCGGCATGTGCGAGCTCCCACCACGCCACGCTCTGGTCCCACTCGTCGCGGCCTCGCACGAAGAACTCCTTGCCCAGCAGGCGCCCCTCGAACGTGAAACTAGTGCTGCTCTGTGGCCCTTGCTTGAACTCCACTTCGTCCCACACGGCCACCAGTCCCTGCACGCTCCCCTGCGATCCACTGAAGATGCGCAGGTCGTCACGCAACAGCATGACGGGCAACTGCACGGGCGTCGTCGTGCCCTCCAGCGCTGGCAGGCTTACGCCCGAGACTTGCACGGCAGTGCCGTCGATGAAGATGTCGCCCACCGTCGTGTTGGTGATCAGCGTGCCGCGGACGGTCACGTTGCTGTTCACGTGGAGACGGTCGGGGCAATAGAACATTCCCAAGGGGTTCGTGAGCTGGTCGGGCTGCAGCGTCACGTTCTGTAGCGTCGTGCTGATCGACGGCACCGTGTAGATCGGCCCGCCGGCATAGAGCTGATACGCGCTGACGGCCCCCGGATGCGACCAGGTGACGGTGTCGGTGGAGGAGGTGTTGGTGACGGTCAGCCCCAGCTTATTCGTCAGCAGGTTGCGAACTGCGCTCGAGGAGCCGGACGGCAGATAGATGCCGCCGGTGAACGGCCGGTGGTCGCCCAGGCCGGCGGCCCGCATTGTGTTGAGGTGCTTGAGCAGGTCGTTCCGCGCGTCATCATCTTCCGGATAGTCGCCGCACAGGCTGAGGTCGCTGCGAATCCGCACGCCGCCCTGGAATTGGCAGGGCACGTCCACTTCGAACGCCGAGCCGGGCGTGCTCGCCGGCGGACTCCACTGATACACGGTGTAGGGCGCCAAGGTGGTCCAGCCGGTTGGCTGATCGGCTAGCTTCTTCGGCGTAAGCCGCACGACGGCGCGGATGGCGTACGTCGTCACGGCGGCCGAATAGGCGGGGTCTTGAGCGTATCCCGTGGCCAGCAAGGTGACGCGAAACGGGTATTCGCTGTAGTTGGCCTGCGCGGCGGTCAGCGAAGAGTCTCCGGCGGTGTAGGTCACGCTGAACGATTGCGTGGCGCTCGAGCGAGCCGGACCAGGTGGTGCCGACCCCTGCCCACTCATTCTGCACGTGCATGCGGCGGATGGCGGCCGTCAGGCCCGACAAGGCAGCCCGACGCGCCGCATCCTGGCGGTCAGCGTTGCGCGCAAGTGGACCGTCGTGCCTTGCGTGCGGAGCACGGCGCAGGCCAGCGCCATGCTCACCGACAATACGACGAGCACCACGATCAGCGACATGCCGCGACGCCGCCGCCAGCGGCCGATGCTAAGGCGTGGATTTGTTGGGTTCGTCACAGTCCGGGCCTTTCGGTCAGCCTTCCGCCTGGTAGCACGAGATCAATCGCAAAACGCTCGCCGCCGCTGGGCTTTGCCCCAGCGGTGGCAATGCTCACGGAACGTTCATTTGCTCAGCCCGTAGTTCATCGTGGCAGAACCCAGCATGGGAATGGCGACGTTGCCGGACGAGGCCTGTCCCGAGGCGGCCGCCCGAGGCATCAATTGCAGTTCCACGGCCACGTGGACCTGCCGCACGCCCATCCGCGAGCCGTACAGCCCCTGCGGCCAGGGTAGCGCGCTCCAGGCCAGCGTGCCTGCGCGATACGACGCCCAATCGGCCGACGACGGGGCCACGCGACACTCGAAGTGCGCCGCGCCGCGGAGGCGCGTCCCCGGTCCCGAAGGAGGCGGCCCCGACGCGCCGACGTCACCGACACCACCCGCAGCAAGTCGGTCAGCGGGGTCTTCGTGCTGGAAGCGCTTCGCATCAGACCGTCGATGAATGCCACCCAGCCGGCGTAGTCGGCCGTGGGCAGCGGCATCGACCGCACGTCGCTGACGGCGGATGTGATCTCCGCCAGGCTCCGCGGATCGGCCGGGTCGGGGCCGTAGATCACCAGCTCGCGGGCCAGCGGCGGGCCGGAGATATTGGCCGGCGCCCGGCGGGATGCCAAACCACCAGCGTATCCGTGGCGTGGTATCCGTCGATGGTCACATCGACGACCGCGCAGCCGGGAAAGTCTTCCGAGGCCGTGGCCGTCCGCACGGTGTGGGCGATCCGCTCCAGCGCCACGCGGCCGTGCTGCGTGGCAGTGGCCACGCCCTGAGCGTACCCGTTACTGGTCTGCACGGCGCTGGCCAGCCCGGCCACCACGCCGCCGATGATGACCATCACCGCCATGGCCATCAGCAGCTCGACCATGGTCAACGCCGTGCGGCGGGGGCTGCTTTGATTACGGCTATGGCACACGGGCGAAAACCCTCTGGGCTTCGGCGACCTGCCGCGAGGCACCGCCGGGACCATTGACCAGCACGCGCACCTTGACGGCCCGATGATTGCTCGTTTGTCCGCCGCTCAGGGCTTGCGACAGGTTCGCGTCGTTGACGAAAAAGACCTCGATCGTCGTTCGCCAGTTGCTGAAGTAGCTGTCGCTCAGCCGCAGCAGGGAGTGGCGCTGGGTGCCGCCGGCGCCACCGGTTCCCAGCGGCCGGCCCCAGCGATCGACGGGCGCCGACGCATAGCCGTGGTAGTCGTCGATGTCGTCGAAGGCTGCCCGCGAGCTGCCGGCCCCGAGCGCCGGGGCCTGCGGCACCGATGCGGCCGGCGGGTACTTGGCGCAGGCCACCTCATCGAGCAACTGCTGGGCGATCCCCTGGCCGATGGACTGCTCCAGCGCGATTTCCGTTGATTGCAATGAGCTTTCCAGCGCCAACAGAATCGCCGAGCCCGCCAGGACCGTGACCGTGGTGGCTACGAGGGCCTCGATGAGCGTGAACGCCTCGCGAGGACGGCGATGCTGGCGAGCGGTCACATTTTCCAATTTGCAATTTGCATTTTGCATTTTGCATTTCGACATGCCGCGGGCCGCCTTAATGCAAAGTGCAAAGTGCAAAATGAAAAATGCAAAATGGTTTGGCGAACTTGCCCAAAGAAAAAGAAAAGGCGCGGCAGGGTCCCCTCAAGCTCCCAGCAGTCCCTGCCGCGCCGGTGACCAACACCCCTCCCCAGAGGCGCAGGTGCAAGCAACTCTACGTCACCCGCGCAGGCAGTCAAATTGGGGCCGTAGGACGGAATTCATTCCGTCCCAAGACGTTAGGGGGACGTGCCACGACGGACGGACGGAATGAATCCCGCTCTACGAACCCTTGCCCAAGCGGGCCAGCGCCTGACGAGCGTCGCGGCTGACGGCGGGCGAGGGGAAGACCTCGGCGAGCTGCTCCAGCAGCTTGCGGGCGTCGGGCGAACCGAGGCGCTCGAGGAGCAGGACAGCCCGGCGATAGCGCCGCACTTCGGCGACAGAGATGCTCGGCGCGGCGTTGCCCCGGCTGAGGATACGGCGGAGGCGGAAGCGGACCTCCGGGCTTTGCGTCTCCGCCAAGGCGCTGCGAAGCAGGCCGTCGGCCTGCCGGCGAAGGCGGATCAATGCTTCGGTGGCCGCCTCGCGCACCGCGTAGCGGCCGTCGTCGAGCTGGCCGATCAGCTCGACAATGCGGTCCCGCTGGGCCTCCGCAACGTAGGGATCGAGCTGCCGGCGGATGAGTCGCACGGCGTCGGCCGGCGCGGTGGCCAGCGTGCCAACGGCGGCCAGCGGCCCGCCTCCCATGGTGTCGCTCCCCAGCTCATTCCAAAGCGCCCCCAGCCGCTCGTCGCTCGGCGCTGCCAGCGGCTCGGGATCGCCCAGCGCGAGCTTCCAGAAGTCCCACAGCACGATCGAGCGGTCGCTGATGTTCCCGCCGGTGGCCATCCAGCGGCCGTCGGGCGAGAACGCCAGCGCTGTCGCGTATTGGACGTGGCCGCGCACTTGGACGATCTCGCTGAGCGTCTCGGGCGGCTCCGCGGGCGAGGAACGAGAGACGTCCCAGATGCGGACCGTGCCGTCGAAGCCGCTGGCGGCCACGAACCGGCCGTCGGGCGAGAACGCCACGCGCAGCACGCGGCCCGTGTGTCCCTTCAGCAGCCACAGGGGTTTCGGTGAACGAAGGTCCCAGATGTGGATCGTCCCGTCGTAGCCGCCGACCGCCAGCAGCCGCTCTTCCGCCCCGCGGCCATCGGCCCCGGGCGGGTCGGGCGAGAAATCGGCGATGCCGGCCGAGCTCAGCGGCACGGGTCCCTTCTTGTCTTCCAGCCTGACAGGCAGCTCTTTACCCGTCGAAACGTCCGCCAGCCGGATGATCGTCTCGGCATCGGGGTTGTTATTGCTGCCGGCCAAGCAGGCCACGCGCGTGCCGTCGGCCGAAAGACACAGCGGCAGGCCCCATTGGGCCGACACGGCATGGGTGATCTTGCTCGTCACCAGATCGACGTACGCCGCGCGGTTTCGGTCGTAGACGATGACGCATTGCTTGCCGTCAGGCAGCATCCGCGCGGCCTTTAGCTCCTTGGCGGGTATCCGGCCGTGGACTTCGCCCGACTGGGCGTTCCACAGCACGACGTCGTCCTTGTCTTCATCTTCGGCGGAAGACCTGGTGATGAGCAGCTTGCCATCCCGCGAAAAGACAGCCAGGTCGTCGCCGTTGAGCTTCAGCGACAGCTTGCCGGTGGCAACGTCCCAAATGCGGATCCGCCCCAGCAACTGCGTCCCATCGCAGCGCGAAGCCAATCGCTTGCCATCGGGTGAAAAGGAAAGCGATTGCACGCCGCCGGTGTGGCCGGCTGGATCGCCCGGTCCTGAGAGGCCGCCAAACCGTCTGACAGCCCCGATGGGCAGCGGTTGATCGGAGGGCTTTTCTTTGCCCGGCAGCGTATCTGAAGGGCTGGATTCGGCGGGCTCCTTGGACTTCGGCTTGGTTGGTGATTCCTGCGCGGTGGCGCGCGGCGGCACGGCGACGGCCGCGGCCAGTGCGGCCAGCAAGACAAAGAGCGTGCCGAGAAGCGGCTTCTCGGCACGCGCTGATGTCGTGGAGTCAGGCATGATTCGGGACGAACCCACGTCGCAGTATTATCCCGTGGCACGGTCATCTTGGCCGTGAAAGCACGGCCCGGCAAGCCTATTGCCACGAGCTTTCGACTAGCTCTTGTCCGATTTCTCGGGCGCCGCGTCGATGATCCTCTTGAAGCGGTCCTTGTCGGCCACGCCTTGCTCTTCCAGCATGCGCCGCAGCTCTTTGCGGCCGACCAGCTTGCCCCATTCCGTCAGATAGCCTTCCGTGGTGGGGTTGGCAAACAGGGCCTGGGAACTGTAGCCCACCTGCTGGTCGATGCCCACGCCGGCCACATTGTTGTGAATCTGCTGGATTTGCTGCTTCTTGTCGTTCAGGTCGCACCACAGGTACCAGGAAATCAGGTTGCTGACGAGGTTACGGCCATGGTCCTGGCCCCACTGGATGCCGGGCACATAGAGCGCGGTATTCCAGGGTACGTCTTTGGCCTTGGGATTGAACTTGTATTTGGCGATGACTGCCTTGGCCACGCCGTCGCGGTCTTTGCCGGCCATGGTGGCCAGGTAGGCCGTGGCCTGGCGGGCAACGTTGGTGTCTTTGGCCCGCGCCATGGCCTCGGCCAGCTTGTCGGTGCCCAGCGCCATGACGGCCGGAGCCAGGGCCTGCTGCAATTGCGGCACGGTGATCGTGACGGAGATCATGTCTTCAGCCGTTGCGCCGCCCGACTTCTCCGCCAGGGCCTCCACGAGCCGCATGCCGATCGGCCGGCCCAAGGCGGGGAACTGGTTGATGAGCGGGGCCAGCTTGATCAGCTCAGCACTGTCCTTCGTCTGTGCGACCACGGCCGCGGCGGCCCAGGTCTGCACCAGCGAGGGCTGGCCGTTCTTGTCGCGATGCTTGGGGTCGTTGTACAGCTCGGTGAGCCGCTTGACGACCTCGTCGCCGCCGATGTCGCCCAGGCAGACGATTGACCAGCCACGTTTGATGACCGACTTGCCCTCCAGCGCCTCGCCCAAGAGGTGGGGCACCGCCGGCTCGCCGATCTTCACCAGTGCATCGCGCAGCTTTGTCGGCCTTTTCCGAGACTTCCAGCTCGTCGATCAGGGCCAGGATTTCCTTTTCGGTCGGCTTCTTCTTCTCTTGGGCCGAGGCAGGCGCCGCGGCGAAGGCCACGGCCAGGCCGGCCGCCACCAGCAATGCCACGCTCCCGCGCCGGCGGCCCCGCAGCCACAGGCCACCCATCACGGCCGCGCCGGCAACTCCCAGAACTGTCGAAATCATGGAGAATACTCCTCGCTTTTGGGAATGAGGTTGGGAATCAAGCTGGCCGAGCTTCAGCACGCCTCCGCGCCGGCCGGCAGGCTTCTTGTCTTTGGCATCGTAAAACTCGGCCGAGTTCCGCCGCGCAGGCATGCGGTATTCACCGAAGATCAGGTTCTGCGCTCCGACCACCTCGCGGGGGAAGTCGCCGTCGATCACCGTCAGCGACATCTTTTTCACATCGCCCAGCGCCGTCTTGATCGCGCTGTCGCGCTCCCGCTCCAGGGCGGCCAGATTCAGCTTGTCGATCTCCGGCCCGCGCAGGCCGAAGTGCTCGCCGATCCGCAGCAGCATCTTCTCATCTTCCTCGAAGGGATGCGAGAGGCGGCCCTCCTTGATGGCCAAGAGGTCCGAGGCGAACAGCTCCTTGGCAAAGCCGTTGTGCGGGGCCGGATCGCGCTGCTGCGGCAGGCTCTGGCGATGCCAGTCCTGGATGTCCGCTTCGGTGCCGCCGATGATCCGCAGCGGCAGAGGCTCGGTGACGTTGCGGAAGAGCTCCGCGCCGGTGAGCTGCCGCACCACGTACTCCTCGGGAATACTGCGGATCTTTCGCGGCCCGTCGGTCAGCAGGTAGATCACGTTGTGCAGCTCGCCCTCGTTGTAGGCCGAAAGCCGCATCGGCAGCACCAGCTTATCCGTCTTGAAGCGGAAAGCCATCGCTTGCACGTGACCGTCGAAGGCCGAGCCGGAGGGCAGCTTCGTGTCCACGTCCTTCATCCGCGGCTTGGGATCGACGTTCGCCTTGCCGCCCACCTTGGCCTTCTCGGCCACGAAGCACCAGCCTAGGGCGATGTACTCTTCGCAAACGGAATCCATGCCGGCGGGATACTTGTAGCCGTTGTCGTCCATCCACCGCTTGAGGGCGGCGGCGCTGCCGGCCTCCAGCACCACGGCCTGGTACATGCCGACGGCCTCTTCGCGCAGCACGCGCACTTCGTCCTTCTTCAGCTCCAGCGACTTGCCTTGACGATCCGCCTGCCGCCCGTCGGCCGGACCGCCGCCGCCGCGCCCAAAGAACCGGTAGCGAGTGTTCAGATTGATCACGATCTCGGGCGGATCGATGGCCTTGGCGATCTGCGGGAAGATGTCTTCGGAGACCTTCCGCAGCGCCGGCGGCGTGGGGAAGGAGATCAGCATGCCGAAGTCTTCGACCTTGCCCGAGAAGCCGGGCCGGATGACAAAAGTCTCGATGCCGTCCTTGTAAAAGACGTACGTCTGCTGATCGCCGACGCGGACCAGCGAGGTGTTGTCCGTGATGTAAATGGGCGGCACCATGCCGCAAGGATCGGCCAGGGCAGCACTGTGGAGGCCGCAGGCGCCGGCGACGGCCAGCAAGAGGCAGAGTCGATGCATGGTGATGCCCTCAAGTTCCGAGAAAGATCTCTGGAACGCTAATGAACGCTAATAGGAGAGTCCACACATTTAGCGTTTATTAGCGATTATTAGCGTTCCGTAATGTTCCTTGGTTCGTTGTCTCCATGCCACTTTTGTGACTTCTCATGCCCATAAGACGCCGCCGAGGCATGCTGCGTTCCCTTCTTGCGGCTAAGCGGCGCGGCGGCGGAACAGCACGAGCGCCAGCCCTAGGCCGACGGCGGCACCGAATGTCACCAGGCCCAGCCGCAGCGCGCCGCCGCGCCTGGCCGGCGGCTCCAGCGCGCCGAGCTTCAGCAGGCCCTCGCGCTTCCCACCTGGCTTTTTGTCCTGGGAGTCGTAGAACTCCCTGGCGTTCCGCCTTGCGGGCATGCGGTATTCGCCGAAGATCAGGTTCTGGGAGCCGACCACCTCGCGGGGAAAGTCGCCGTCGATCACCGTCATGGTCATCTTCTTCACGTCGGCCAGCGAGTCCTTGACCGCCTTCTCGCGCTCCTTGTCCAAGGCCGCAAGGTTCAGCTTGTCGATCTCCGGGCCGCGCAGGCCGAAGTGCTCGCCGACCCGCAGCAACATCTTCTCGTCTTCCTCGAAGGGGTGCGACAGCCGGCCCTCTTTCACCGCCAGAAGGTCCGTGGCGAACAGCTCCTTGGCAAAACCGTTGTGTGGCGTGGGGTCGCGCTGCTGCGGCAGGCCCTGGCGCTGCCAGTCCTGGATGTCCGCCTCGGTGCCGCCGATGATCCGCAGCGGCAGCGGCTGCGTGACGTTCTTGAACAGGTCTTCGCCGCTGAGCTGGCGGACCACGTACTCCTCGGGAATGCTGCGAATCTTCCGCGGGCCATCGGTCAGCAGGTACACGATGTTGTGCATCGTGCCTTCGTTGTAGGCCGAGAGCCGCATCGGCAGGATCAGCTTGTCCGTCTTGAAGCGGAAGGCCATCGCCTGCACGTGGCCGTCGAACGCTGAGCCGGAGGGCAGCTTGGTATCGACCCCTTTCATTCGCGGCTTGGGATCGAGGTTGGCCTTTCCGCCGACCTTGGCCTTCTCCGCGACGAAGCACCAGCCCAGGGCGATGTACTCCTCGCACACGGCGTCCATGCCGGCGGGGTACTTGTAGCCGTGGTCGTCCATCCAGCGCTTGAGCGCCGCGGCGCTGCCGGCCTCGAGCACGGCCACCTCATACATGCCGACGGCTTCCTCGCGCAGCACGCGGACCTCGTCCTTTTTGAGCATCAACCCGCCGGGGGCGGCGAGCGCGGGGCTCGATGCGTTGCCTCGCGCCCGCGCTGGAAATACAAATGACGCCGCACGTCGATCACCACTTCCGGCGGGTCGATCGCCTTGGCGATCTGCGGGAAGATGTCCTCGGAGACCTTCCGCAGGGCCGGAGGCGTGGGGAACGAGATCAGCATGCCGAAATCTTCGACCTTGCCGGAGAAGCCCGGCCGGATGACGAAGGTCTCGATGCCGTCCTTGTAGAAGACGTAGGTCTGCTCGTCGCCGACGCGGACGATCGAGGTGTTGTCGGTGACGTAGATCGGCGGCACCATGCCGCAGGGATCGGCCAGCGCGACGCCGCCCAAGAGGCCGCCCGCAATGCCGAACGCGCCGACAATTACCAGCAAAAGGCGGATTCGATGCATGGCGATCTCCTCAATCTCCAGAGGAAAGTTCGGAACGCTAATAAGCGCTAATATCATGACGGCCGCAGGCCCTCGCTGCGACAGGGACTGCTCCTCGATCTGGGTCGCCCTATTAGCGACTATTAGCGATTATTAGCGTTCGGTCCTTGTTTGGTGCTGCTCGGCTCCAGCGCCATGGCGGTGAAGTTTTGCGTCATCTGGGATCTGTGCCGTCGTCAATAAGACGCGGCGAGGTCTACCTGCGTTCCCGGCTCACGGGCGGTGGCTGGGCCGACGGCGGCACAGGACGACAACGACGCCCAGGCCCACCGCGATGCCCAGAGTCACCAATCCCAGCCGCAGCGCCCCGCCGCGCTTGTCCGGCGGCACCAGCGCCCCGAGCTTGAGCACGCCTTCGCGCTTGCCGCCGGGCTTCTTGTCTTTGGCATCGTAGAACTGGGCCGAGTTTCGCCGGGCTGGCATGCGGTACTCGCCGAAGATCAGGTTCTGCGCCCGACCACTTCGCGGGGAAAGTCGCCGTCGATCACCGTCATCGACATCTTCTTCACGTCACCGAGCGCGTCCTTCACGGCCTTCTCGCGCTCCTTATCCAGCGCCGCCAGGTTCAGCTTATCGATTTCCGGGCCGCGCAGGCTGAAGTGCTCGCCGATCCGCAGCAGCATCTTCTCGTCTTCCTCGAAGGGGTGCGACAGGCTGCCGTTCTTCACCGCGAGCAAGTCGGAGGCGAAGAGCTCCTTGGCAAAACCGGTGTGCGGCGCCGGATCGCGCTGCTGCGGCAGACTCTGCCGCTGCCAGTCGGGAATGTCCGCCTCCGTGCCGCCGATGATCCGCAGCGGCAGCGGCTGCGTGACGTTCTTGAACAGGTCCTCGCCCGTGAGCTGGCGAACCACGTATTCCTCGGGGATGCTGCGGATCTTCCGCGGGCCATCCGTCAGAAGATAGATCACGTTGTGCAGCTCGCCTTCGTTGTAGGCCGAGAGCCGCATGGGCAGCACGAGCTTAGGGGTCTTAAAGCGGAAGGCCATCGCCTGCACGTGCCCGTCGAACGTCGAGCCAGAAGGGAGCTTGGTATCGACCCCCTTCATTCGCGGCTTGGGATCGACGTTGGCCTTGCCCCCGACCTTGGCCTTCTCGGCGACGAAGCACCAGCCCAGGGCAATGTATTCCTCGCACACGTCGTCCATGCCGGCGGGGTATTTGTAGCCGTTATCGTCCATCCAGCGCTTCAGCGCGGCGGCGCTGCCGGCCTCGAGCACGGCGGCCTGATACATGCCCACGGCCTCTTCGCGCCAGCACGCGGACCTGGTCCTTTTGCAGCTCCAGGCCGCCCAATGCCGCGGTAGCCACGGGCGCCGGCGGCCCGAAAGCGGCGGCATTCCGAGCCAGCAACTGCCATCGCACGTCGATCACCACCTCGGGCGGATCGATCGCCTTGGCGATCTGCGGGAAGATGTCTTCGGAGACTTTTCGCAGGGCCGGCGGCGTCGGGAACGAGATCAGCATGCCGAAGTCTTCGACCTGGCCCTTGAAGCCCGGCCGGATGACGAACGTCTCGATGCCATCCTTGTAGAAGACGTAGGTCTGCTGGTCGCCGACGCGGACGAGGGAGGTGTTGTCGGTGACGTAGATGGGCGGCACCATGCCGCAGGGATCGGCCAGCGCGGGGCCGCTGAGGACGACGCCGGCCAACACCGCAAGGGAACAGATCGAGCGCACCATCGGAAGTCTCCCAGCAAGGGTGACACCAGCCCGACGCGCAAGCGAGGGAGCGGCGCCGCAAGACGCCGACTCGTGCGAGGCTCATCCTTGCTTGCGCTTCAGGCTAGTGTAAGTCTTGTCTTGTTCGGCGTTGCTGGCAGAGCCAGATCGCGCCCAGCCAGAGGCCGCCGACTCCGCCGCCGGCCAGCAGGCCCCACAGCACGCCGCGCACCGGCAGCGATGAGCCGCGGAAGCCGCCGCCGAAGGGCCCCGGCCCGCCCGGACCTGGCGCACCGCCGGGCACGCCGGGCACCGCGCCGCGGTGCAGCAGGCCCTCGACCTTATCGCCGGGCTGCTTGGTGTCGGCGTGATAAAACTCCCGATGGTTGCGGCGGGCCGGCATGCGGTACTCGCCGAAGATCAGGTTCTGGGCGCCGACCACTTCGCGGGGGAAGTCGCCGTCGATCACAGTCAGGGTCATCTTCTTCACGTCGCCCAGCGCGTCTTTGACGGCCTTCTCGCGCTCCTTGTCCAGCGCGGCGAGGTTCTGCTTGTCGATCGCCGGGCCGCGCAGGCCGAAGTTTTCGCCGATCCGCAGCAGCATCTTCTCGTCTTCCTCGAAGGGATGCGACAGCCGCCCTTCCTTCACGGCCAACAGGTCCGACGCGAAGAGCTCCTTCGCGAAGCCGTTGTGGGGCGCCGGGTCTCGCTGCTGTGGCAGGCTGGGGCGCTGCCAGGCGGGGATATCAGCCACGGTGCCGCCGATGATCCGCAGCGGCAGCGGCTCGGTCACGTTGCGGAACAGGTCCGCGCCGGTCACCTGGCGGACGACGTATTCCTCCGGGATGCTGCGGATCTTCCGCGGGCCGTCGGTAATCAGGTAGACGACGTTGTGCAGCTCCCCCTCGTTGTAGGCCGAAAGCCGCATCGGCAGCACGAGCTTATCGGTCTTGAAACGGAAGGCCATCGCCTGCACGTGGCCGTCGAAGGCAGAGCCGGCCGGCAGCTTGGTGTCCACGTCCTTCATCCGCGGCTTGGGATCGACGTTGGCCTTGCCGCCCACCTTGGCCTTCTCCGCCACGAAACACCAGCCGAGCTTCACGTACTCCTCGCACACGTCGTCCATGCCGGCAGGGTATTTGTAGCCGTTGTCGTCCATCCAGCGCTTGAGAGCAGCGGCGCTGCCGGCTTCGAGCACCACGGCCTGGTACATGCCCACGGCCTCTTCGCGCAGCACGCGGACCTCGTCTCGCCGCAGGCCCAGACCGTTCATCGGCATGGCTTGCTTGGCGGGCGCACCGCCCGGACCGCCGCCGCCGAAGCCGGCGGCCATCGGGAACTGGTGGCAATAGACGACCACTTCAGGTGGGTCGATGGCCTTGGCGATCTGGGGAAAGATGTCCTCGGAGACCTTCCGCAGCGCGGGGGGCGTGGGGAACGAAATCAGCATGCCGAAGTCTTCCACCTTGCCTTTGAAGCCGGGGCGGATGACGAACGTCTCGATGCCGTCTTTGTAGAACACGTAGGTGTGCTGATCGCCCACGCGGACCAGCGACGAGTGATCGTCCACGTAGATCGGCGGCACCATGCCGCAAGGGTCGGCCAAGGCGGTGCCTGACACGACCACGAAGCCCGCCACGAAGCTCGCTAAAGCAATCCCGACGCGGAACATGATCGCACCCTCCCTTTGTTGCCTATGCTCGGTTCCTGAACACCGCTGGGCTTGCCCTCAATCCTCAATCAACCACCGTGATCTCCACCGCGTTGCTCTCGGCGGTCACGCGCGTGCTGGCCTGCACTTTGGCCAGCGCCACCGCATCGTGTCCGGCCGGCGAGGCGCTGCCCCATTTCAAATCCGGGGCGTTGGTGTAGCGCAGCACCAGCTTATGCTTGCCGACGCCAAGCCGCGGGGCGCCGACCGCCGTGCCCAGCGGCAGCCGCTGGCCCGGCCCGAGAGACGCCACTTCGTCGGCACGCAAGGCCGGCAGGCTGCCGGCGGCCGCGGGCCGCGATTCGGGCAGGTCGTCCACGAACCACTCGATGACGGGCGTCCGTCGCACGGCGCTGCTGCCTTCCCCGGGAGTAACGAGTGTCACCCCCGTCTCGCGGCCGTTGACGACCTCCGCTTCCAGCTTGGGCAGCTCGCCGCGCTTGATGACGGGCGTGGAGGTCTTCAGCGCGACCGAGATCTGCGGATCGCGCCACATGCGCCACTTCGAGCGCATAGTTGAAGCCTTCGGTATTCGAGCCGTCGTCAGGATACAGATTGGCGTCGTCGGCCATTCGCAGCCGCGTTTGTACGACGGCGATGTTCGACTTGTCCCCGTTGCTCATCCAGATCTTTTCCAGCGTCTTCCAGCCTTCCCCTACGCGATGGACCGCGAACCACGGCCCGGCCACCGAGTGGACCCCCTCCAGTCATATCCGCTGCCAGAGATGGTACAGGCCCACCCGCTTGACGGTGCCGGTCGATTCCTCGATCCGCTGATAATCCTTGGTGGCAAACTCGAAGCCGAAGCGTTTGTCCAGCGGCACCCTGGCCGGCCGGTTCCACACGCGCACCACGCCGAACTCATCGACCACTCGCAGCTCGACGTAGACGTGCGTGCGCTTCAGCTCGTGCCGCAGGAATTCGGCCCGCTGCGGATCGAGCGGCCCGCTGCCCAGGCGGTCCAAAAACAGCCGCGATTGACGGCCGTAGTAGATCAGCGTCTCCAGACCCTCGCTTTGATCGGACATCGGCTCGCGGGCATACAGCCCCACGAGACGGTTGAATTCGTCTTTGAGCAGAAAGGGCGTCGGGTGCTGGTCGGCGGCGCAGCCCGAGGCGCAGGCCCGCTTGCCGTGCGGATGCGCCAGGGCGCGGCTGCTTTCCGGATCGCCGTCGAAGTTGGCCGTGTGATCGCCCGGCTCGAAGTATTCTGCGAGCGGCTCCAGGTGGCCAAGATCCACCCCGTGGGGGATGGCATGCTCATCGCCCGGGTCACTGTAGACGGTCCGCGGACCGCCGGAGTCGGCCGAGGAAAACGCCACGTCGCCGTGGACCGCCCAGATGGCGAGCGGCAGACAGACGAGTAAAGCGGCGGCCACGAAGGCCCGCTGTCGAAAGGTCATAAGTAGCGGCCTCCAAAGATTTTCTGTCAGATTTCCATTCGAAACGAGGCGGGTCTGGACGTGGCGCATCAGGGGGCTGACGCCCCCCGCTCGCCGGCTACGTCCCCCCAATCGCCGGCCCGTCCTGGTAGGACGCGGTTGGATGCCCCGCCGTTCCCATAATCCCCGGACTCACGCACGTCGGGCTGACGCCTTGGCGATCGCCTCGCTCCTAGCGCGGGACCGGAGCAGGCTCCACGGGCACCGGCACGGGAATCCCGGGCAGGAAGCCGCGCCGCACCGGCACGGCCGGCCCAACCCCCGGCGTGGCGGTGGCGGTCAGGCCCAACGACAGGTCCAGGCCCTTGGTTTTTTCCAGGTCTTTCTCGTCCGGAGCCTCGTCGGAGAAGGTCAATAGCACGCTGGTGTTCTGATGCTGAAGCTCGACTTTGTTCCCCGGACCGACGGTGAGCGACGTTTCGGCCGACATCGTCGTCTGTGCCGGGAAGGATTCCCGGTGCACGATCCGACCGGTTCGCTTGTCCAGGAAATGGGCCACGGTGGTATAACTGGGCACGCGGGTGCCGCCGCCAATCGTTCGCACGCCGTAAGACGTGGTGACGAAGGCCACGAGGGGGCTATCCGGCGGCTGGAACAGCGGCAGACCGACCCCCGGCGCATCCCAGTCTTTAACGAGCTTGCCATTGCGGCGGTCGATCACGTAGACACGGCCCAAGATGAAGGCCGTGCCCAGCGAATTGCCGTACCAGGTCGGCACGATACGGCCCGGCACGCGAGGCCCGGCGGGCTGGGCGGCCATGGTCAGGGCCAGCAGGTAGCGGTCGGCCGTGCGCTGCAGGAAGATGCCGGTGGCCGTCTCTGCCGCCGGGCCGACGACCAGGCTGCTGAACCGCACCTTCCCGTCGGCCAGCGAGAGCAGTTGGAAGGCGTCGCGGCCGCTCTCGGCCGCGCCGCGCATCCAGCACGCCGATCTCGTCGTGGCCGGCGAAAGCCGCCTTGGCCGAAGAGGCGAAATCGGCGGCCCACAGCGTTTTTTCGGCCAGCAGGTCCACCAGCTTCAGCGTCACCTTGCCGTCGGGGGCCCAGCACAGCAGGCGGCAGCCGAAGGCCGCCATCCGCTGCGCGCGGGGCGGAGCGGTGCGCGTGCCGATCAGCTCGCCGTCGAGCGCTCGGTAAACCGATGTCTTGGTCTGGTCCGGGCCGATGACCAGCAGGTGCTCTTCGTCGCCGATCAGGTCGCTGCCCAAGGGCATGCCGCCGCGCTTCCACAGCACGTCGCCGTTCAGAGCGTCCACGGTCACCAGCTCGCCGCCGCGGAGGAAGCTCACCTGCCGCGTGCTAACGACGGGGTCTAGCGAGCCCAGATCGCCTTGCGGCGAATTGTAGCGCACCACGTTCTGCCCCCAAGGCATCATCTCCATCGATGGCGTGGGCGTCAGGCTCCGGCCGTCATCGCTCTCACCCAGCTTCGTCAGGCTATGCCGCCAGAGAAGACGGCTGGAGTCATCCGCGCCGGGCGAAGCATCGATGCCGATGATCTCGAAGCCGGTGACAAGGGCCAACAAGTGCCCGTGGGCCGCCAGCCGATGCCCGTGGGCCATGGTTTGCAAGGCGCCGGAAATGCCGGGGTCTCCGTCTTTCTTGAGGTCGGCGAGCGAGAGTCGCCACAGTTGCCTGCCGCCGGTCCCCAGCGCGATGAAGTAGCCGCCGCGGACCTGGTAGCGATACTCGCTGGCCAGGGGATCGGCCAAGAGCATGGTGTCGATGTCGCTCTGGGCGATCGCGCCGGTGGGCAGCCGGCGGACCGGGGTCTCCGCGGACACGCCCGTCACGTACGCCGAGCGGGCCGTGATCTTCCCGGTCGGCCACGTCTTGGGCTGGAGATAGCCGCGGAACTTTTCGTCGGCGGCCAGGGCCTCGTCGAAAAGCTGCTGGCCGGTCTTGCCGCCAGGACCGGCGACGGACGCCAGCTCGCCCTTCAAACGACCATAATAATGTCGCGCGGCCTGCAAGCCGTGCGACTGTGGCGACTGACCGGCGCCCGTGCGGTAAAACTGCGCTAGAGCCGCCACCGCCGCGGCGGAGCGCTGGCGGTCGGCCGAACGCTCCAGGCTGCGCAGCAGCAGCTCGACTTCCAGCCGCGACTTGTCTTCCGGTGTCTTGTCTTCGTGGGCAATGAGCAGCTCGGCCAGGCGCTGCCGGCCGGCCTCGGCCGCGGGATGATTGCTGAAGTAGTTCAGCGCCAGCCGCAGGGCATCGGGCGCCGCCTCCGGCTGGGAGGCAGCGAACCGGGCCGCGATGGCCTTTTCCATGTCGCCTCGCACTTCGGCCGGCGAGCCCTCCAGCAGCCGGGCCCAGCGCGATTGCAGCCAGCGGTCGTTACGCAGGAGGAGCGAATCGCCTGCCGGCATCAGCGGCATGCCGCGAGGGTCGCCCTGGGCAAGCTTGAGGAACGCGTCGAACGCGGCGCGGTGGTCCCCGGCCGCCAACAGCCCGTCGCTGTAGGTCCGCAGATACTGGGCCCGCAGCTCGCCGGCCTCGGGCGCGGCGGTCAACTGGTCCAGCTCGGCGGCGCTCAGCCGATATTTGGCGAAGTTGGTCTGCATGCCTTCCACCAGGGCGCGGGCCACCAACCGCTGGGCGTCCCAGCTCTTGGAAAGCTCCGCGGCGCGTCGCAGGTGCCCGATGGCCTGGTCGAGGCTGCCCTTTTGCCGCAGCAGCTCGCCCAGTTGGATCAGCGCCTGCACATCGCCTGGGTTCTTTTTCAGCGCCTCGCTCAGGGTCTCCAGCGAAGCCTGGCGGAAACCCAGCACGCCGCTGAGGTCTTGCGAGATCAGCCAGCCGTTCACGCAGACGAGGTTGCCCAGGCCGATGCGCCCGTCGGGCGACACGTCCTCGCTCATGAGCTTGTCCTCGGTGATCTTCATGTCGCCCGTTTTGATCTCGATGGTCGCCAGGCGGCCGTTGTCCAGCGGCAGCACGTAGACGCCGCTGCTGTGGAAGCCGCGGCCGGCCACCTTGGTCCCATTGGGAAAGGGACGCATGGCGGAATCGGCCCAGGCCGGCGCTCCGCTGGCCATCTTGAAGGCCCGCACATAGGTCGGACAGACCACCAGCACGTGGTCCTCGTGCACGCCGCCGACGAACAGCCCGTCCTGCCGGTCGATCTTCCAGGCCAGCGAGCCGTCCTCCAGGTTCAAGCAGTGCAGATAGCGAGAGCCTCGCTCGGTGGCGAGGACCTTGCCCTCGGCGATGATTACGCCGGTGTCGGCCCAGCCTTGGCCCTGCCCGACGTGCGGCCGTGCGCCGCCCGGCCCGACCACAACGCCGCCGGGGAACGCTCCGTAGGGCGAATACTCATCGCGGCCATAGGTGTACGCCCACAGCAGCGAGCGCGTCGTCAGATCGACGGCCACCACGGCGCCGGCGGCGGTCGGGCAGACCAGGACGCCGTCGGAATGGGCCGGCGTCAGCCCCGCCATGCGGCGGTTGGGATCGCTCTCCACGCCCAGCTCAACGCTGCACAGCGGCTGCGACCAGAGCGGATGAGGCGTGACGGACGGCTTGCCTTGGGGAGTCGTGCCCTTTTGCTGCTCGATGGCATGGACGGCGATCTGCTTATTGGTCTCGGTGAGCGCATACAGCCGGCCCGAGAGAGGCAGCGGCGGGCCCAGGAAGAACGAGCCGGCCAGCGGCCGGTTCGTTGCACCCTCTTGTGCGGACTTGTCGCCGCCCAGCTCCCACATCAGGTTGCCATCGGGCTTGCGGACACTGTAGGCCCGCAAGCAATTGGTCGTTGTGGCCGGCTGCTGCGCGACGGGCAGCCCCCCCACGTAGATGGCGCCGTGGTTGAACGTTTGGGGATCCAGTTGTTCCACGCAGAAGACCCGCTCGCCATCGCTGCTGAGCGTGCCATAGGTGGCGTCGAACAGGGCCCGTTGCCGCAGCGCCTCGTCGCGAAGCCACGCCTGGTTGTAGCCCGTGTTATACGGGCTGGCCGGCCGGACGCGGCGGCCGCCCACGATGACCTCGGGAGCGGGGGTCGCCTGGGGCTGCTTGCCTGCTTCGACGATGAGGTTCACCATGCGGCGGTCGCGCCCGCCGTGCCAGCGGCGGTTGCCCTGCCGGTCCACGCGGCAATCCAGCGCCACAGATGTGTGGCGGTGCGCAGCACGACAACGTCGCCCACGACAATCGGCTGCGCGGCCGGCAAGATCGGCTGATTCTGCTGGCGCTGCGCGGCGACGCCTCGCTTGATCGCCTCGACGATGCTTTCCTCCGTGGACTTGCCTCCGCCGTCGCTGGCCTCCGCGTCGATCGGACCGCCATGATAGTGCTCGGCGGCCCAAAGCGGCTGGACTTGCGGCACGTGGCTGGCGCCGGCGCCGCTACGGGCCGGGTCGCCGCGGGCCAGCAAATGCTCCGAAGCGTTGACGGCCCGCTGGAACAGCTCGGGCAGGTGCTTGCGGAGCCGGGCCAACGGCTCGCCACCGGGGGCAAACAGCTCAACTTCTTGGGCGGCGAGCTGCAACGAGGCGCTGCGGTGCGACTTGCTCAATCGCTCCAAGACGGCCTTCGCCCGGTCCTCGCGCTGCGCCAAAAGCCAGCTTGCGGCCAGCTTGATCGACAGCGCCGGCTCCATCGCCGCCACCGTCTTGGGCGGCGCCTGCAGGAGCCGTTCGATCGTCTTGGCCGCCGCCAGCGGCTGACCCTGGTCCAGATAGTAGTCGGCCAGCAGCCAGGCAGCCTGATAGCCGGCCTCCGTGTGGAAATAACGCCGTGTAACGTCTTCCAGCGACCGCCAATTGCCTGCCCCCAGCGCCTCGGTCAGCAGCTTCTGGGCCGGCGGACCGAACCGCAGGTCGTAGTGCCGTCGGCCCTCGACGGGGAGCTCTCCAATCAACCGCTCCAACTCCTTGCGGAGGCTATAGTGACTCTTGGCCTCCGGATCGGGTTTGAAGAAGTAGTCTTCCGAAGTCTCCAGCAGCCGACCCAGCAGATTCACGGCATCGCCATAGCTCTTGGCTTCGATCTGCTCCTTGGCCAGCTTGAGCTTCCGCAGGACGGTGCGGTCTTCCGGCAGCGCCACGGTGGCCGATCCGGAGACCGTCTGGCCGTTGACCACGATCGCCGGCCGGAGGGCCAGCGGCTCCCTTTGGGCAAGCGCAGCCGAGGCGGGCACGAGAATCAGTAGCGCGGCCATCACGCCGCGAGCATGGTAGAGTGCTGCGAAACGCGCCGAACATCGCAGGTCTAACATTTGCTACCTCCTGTTCCGGTTCGGTCGAGCTGACTCGGGGATAGAGGTCACGGCCGCAAACTGCTTCCGCGTGGCCAGTTATACCCGAAAGGGGCAAACCGTGCATCAGGGCGTCGGCAAAAAGTGGGCCAGTGTGTTTCGGGGGTCCACTGTGTTTCAGGCGGCCATGTGGCCATCGTGCACGATTGGTTCCCGACCAAGCAAAGTCGCGACAAGCGCAAGCCAGCACCCCGGCTGCTTTGCAGCAGCCGGGGTGCCGATCGGTGATGCTCGCCGCGACTCCTCGACTCCTCTAGTTCCGTTACTCCTCGAACTGATACCACTGTCCCTTGAGGTTGACGACCACGTTGCCCAGTGCCAGGTATTGGGCCACGCGGCTGTCCTTGTCGATCAGGTTGAAGTACTCCTTGGAGCGCAGCTTCACGCGCTGCACTTGCTTGTCGTGCTTGGCCGGCTCGTAGGTCCCTTCGTACCAAGTGTTGTTGGCGTTGTAGAACGTGCGCGAGGCCACGTACGCGCATTTGCTGGAGCGACGAGCCTTTGCGGCCCTCGCGTTCCAGCACGGCGTCGGCCTGATCGTACAGGCCTCCGGCGAACCCCTTGCCGGCATTCTGCCGGGCGAAGGTCTGGTCCTTGCCGTCGCGAACCAGCTCGGCCCGCTTGGCGGCCGGGGCGGTCGCCAGCGCTTCGCTCGAAGCGCCCCCTCTCGCAGTTTGGTCAAGAGGGGCATCGGCCCGCCGCCGCCCCCGACGCCCGGCGAGTTGTGGACGATATCCTCCGCCATCAAGTAGGCGGTGTAGGGCGTGACGATGCCGTACTTCTTGGCCAGGAACGTGACCTCGTCCACCAGCTCCTTGTCTTCCTTGCCGCTCTTGCGCAGCTCGTTCAAGAGATAATCGACCTTCTTGCCGGCCCACAGCCGCGGCACGAACGACGCCTTGTCGTTCGGTGAGGCCTCGGGGAACTCGACCTCGTACTCGAAGCGTCTTGGTCTGGCCCTTGAACGTGCCGGTCAGCCGGACCTTCTTCTTGCCGGTGCCGTCGTACTTGCCGTAGACGATCACCTGCTCGCCGCGGTAGATGTCGGCGATCTGCTTGGGATACACGTCCTTCACACGGATGCCGTCGAACTCGACCTTCAGGTCGGTCATGATCGGCGAGCCGACGCGGTCGTAGAACTGGCTGATCTTCTTGGCGATGTCCTCATCCGGCAGCACGTAATCCGCCTCGCCGCGATGGTTCAGGGCCAGGAAATCGAGCAGCTTCGTGTTCACGTCGAACCCTTCGCCGAAGACGAACATCCGCACGTCGTGCTTATTGGCCTTGGCCACGGCCTTGAGAATGCCCTCGGGCTCGCGCTCGCCGATCGTCGGGAAGCCGTCGGTGGCGAAGACGACCATCTTCAGCCGGTCGCTCTCCTTCAAGCAGGCCTAGCGAGGTCTCCAGCGCGTCCTGGATGGCCGTGCCGCCGCGGGCGGCCAGCTTGGCCACGTAGCGCTGGGCGGCCGCGATGTTCTCCTTATTGACCGGCACCAGCTCATTGTCGCGGAAGCTCCGCACGCCGGTGCTGAAATCGACGATGTTGAAGCGGTCTTCGGGCCGCAGGTTCTCGACGCAGTACTTCAGGGCCGCGCGGGCCTGCTCCATCTTGCCCTTGTCGAGCATCGAGCCGGACGTATCGACGCAGAACACGACATCCTTGGGCAGGATCTGCGACGTCGGTCACCTTGCCCTGGCCGTTGCCGATGGTGGGCGAGACCATGAGCATGAAATGCCCTTCCTCGCCCGGCTCGCGATGGGCCACCAGGCCCGCGCCCACGTCCTCATCGGATAGCTGGTAATAGAGCACGAAGGGGTGCTTGGGCAGGTAGTTCTCCTGGGCCCAGGAGACGACCACGTCGGCGTCCTTATCCTCCTCGATCTTGATCGAATGGGTCGGCGAATAGACGTTCTTGATCGGCTGCTTGGTGGAGGTGATCTTGACCTTCACGCTGGCGCTTTGCAGCGGCTGCATGCTGGCCTTGGGGTTGGTGTTGAGCATCTGCATGCGGACCAGTCCGCCGCGGTTCTCCAGCACGGTGGTGTATTGCAGCTTGACCTTCACCAGGCCGTTGGCCGGGAATCTGCGGGACCTTGGTGCGGATGAGCTGGTTGCCGTAATACTCCAAGAGGGCCGGCGAGCCGCCGCGCTTGACGATGTCGTTGAAGACCTCGTTGGCCTTCTTGACATCCAGGATTTCGGCCTCCATCACCTTGCCGTTGACATCGACGCGCATGTTATCGACCTGCGCGCCCGGCTCCAGCTCCATGAAGCACTCGGCGCCGGTCACCGGCACGGCGTTGAGGTTCTTGAACGTGCAGTCGTAGGTCTTGACCGCGACCTGGTCCTTGACGACGACCTCGATGTGATCGAGCCACACCTGGACCGGTTGCAGCGACCGCATGAAGCAGGCGTAGGTGGCCGAGGCGGCGAAAGCCAACGCCAGAACGCCTAGCGCCGCTTGGAACGCTTTGCGACGAAGTGTCATGGGATCATCCCTCGTGGGAAGTAGGGTGGGTAATGTGTACGGGTAACAAGCGGTTTTGGTGGGCTGTGCCCACCCTACGAGCTTACTTTTCGAGCAACGACTTCGCGCGCTCACGAATGCGCCACAGCAGCTTTTCGACTTCCTCTTCGGCCGTGAGCTCCTCGGCAATCATCTTCCAGTTGATCGTGATGCTCGTGGCCAGACCGTCTCTGGGTCGTGCACTCACGCCGCCGCCGTAGTAAGTCAACTCATCGACGGACATCGCTACCGTCCGCTGTCCGGCCAGCACTTCGCGAGCAATTCGCAGTGCTCCCCGCTTGCCGAGGTTGAGCGGATAAGCATCGGCCGGCAAGGCTCTCTTGGGCAGCTTGGGGAGTTGCGAGCGCAGGGCCTCGAACGTTCTCGACGCAGCGCTGCGACTTGGCCTTCCAGCGTCTTCGCGCCGTCGGCATCCGTGGCCTCCGCCCCCAGAACTGGACTTGCTAACTGATCGCGTCGCGAATCTTGCGCATTGGTCGCGGGCAGAATACTTAGTCCGCACGCGGCCATGACGACGATTGCCAATACTCGAATCATGGTCTCTGCTCCTTTTCACGAATGCCCCGTGCCGCTCACTCTGAGCGGTTCATCTCGCGCAAGCGAGGCTTACCCTAGCTATTCCTTTCTCTTCTCCGGCTCGACGATCCGCACCAGGCAGTCGCCGGTCGCCAGGTCGTCCCAAATCACTTCGTCGAACTCCCGCTCGCGCGAGCGGTAGATGCCTATCTCGAAGATGCCCGTGACGCGGTAGCGGTCGGCTTCGGCGAACTTGAACCACTTCTCAATGCTCACTTGCCGCCGGAACGACTCGCCCGGCTTCAGGGTCTCATACCAACCCTTGCCGCCGAAGTTCAGCGGATCGCCCGTGTCGGGCACCGCCTTCCCGAGGCCGTGTCCGGCATACGCGAGGAAGCGGAACTGGTTGTCGCGCGGTCCGCGCTGCCGGCCGCCGACGAAGAACGTGAAGGGCGCCTCGCCCGTGTTGCGAATAGTCATCGTCAGCGGGACCTGCTCGCCGATCGCGTACGACTCGCGATCGGGCGCGAAGCGAACCTCGAAGCGGTGCCCCGGATGTCGGCGCAGCTCGGGCTCGATGCCCAGGTACTTGGCCACCGTTTCGGCCGGCCCTTTGCCGTGGATCGTGTAGGACAAATCGAAGCGGCCGTCATCGGCAGGGCCGACCGTGTTGCCGGGCAACAGGCAGATGCCCTCGATGACGGCGGCCAAACGCACGTCTTCCGCCGGCTTGGCCAGCGGGCCGACGCCCTTCAGCTGTAAGAAATAGGTCGTGTTGTTGTTGGACACGGACCGCATGGTTGCGGTGCCGAACGATCGGCCGAGCCACTTCGTCAGGATCACGTGGCCGCCGTCGTGCCGTGCCACGCGGGCACCCTTGACGCCCTCTGTGCCGTCGAAGGCGGCGAAATGAATGCCGTTCTCCAGCTCCTCCGCGGCGGCAAAGGCCGCCAGCGACGCCACCGACGCCAGAACCAGGAAGGCTGCTAAGGAGCGGCGCATTGGTATTCCCTCCCCTACTCTCGTTCCCAAGCTCTGCTTGGGAACGCACGTCTCGAAGCTCTGCTTCGAGGACTCGTGAAGCAGAGTGTCGCCTCTCGCTCCGCGAGAGGACGCGTGCCTCTCGCGGAGCGAGAGGCGACTATCCGCTACTTCTCGAACTTGAATTCCTTCTTGGCCGCTTGCTCGCGGACGGCCTTGATGACGGCCGTGTCGAGCGTCTCGGTCTTGTCCTTCTCCTTCTGCTTGGCTTGCTCGGCGACGATGAACTTCTCGCGCTCGGCATTCAGCTTCTGGATTTCCGACTGGATTTCCTTGCGCTTCTTGGCGTTGGCCTCGACGATCGCCTTCTTCTCCTCCAGGCTCTTACCCTTGAACTCCGCGGGCAGCTCCTCGTCCTTCAGGTCCTCCAGCTTGACTTCCTTCTGCTCCAGCCCATCGACCAGGTCGAACTTGGCGTTGTTGTACAACTCGCTCCCCTTCGTCACGGCGCGGCCGGCCGCCGCCGGAGCGCCTGCCTGTGCGGCGTTGGCGTCCTGAGCTTGCTGAAGCGCCTCGCGGCCCTTGCGGTCTTCTTCGCGGCCGTAGAAGACATAGGTCTTATTGAGCGCCTCGCCCAGCTTGACGATCTTCTCATCAACCGGGGTCTTGATGGCTACCACCGGCTTGTCCTGGTCGATGGCCACGTAGCTGCCATCGGCCAGCAGGGCGCCCTTCTGCCAGCCGGTGTTGACGCCGGTTTGCAGCGGGCCGCAGTGGATGGTGCTGACGGTGATGCCCTTCTTGACCGCGTCGGAGCAGGCCTTGAAGGCGTCGGTCGAGCCCTGGGTGAACGGCTCGTTCCCCGCGATGAAGATGCACTTGAAGACCTTGTCTGACTCGGCCCACTTCAGCCGCTTGGTGGCCGCGTCGATCACGGCCCCGCAATACTCCTCCCCCCCGTTGGTGGTGAGCTTGAACAGCTCGTCGGAGACCTTGTCGAGGTCGTCGGTGAACGGCAGCACCTGCCGCACGTAGTTGGCGCCAGCGTCGATGCTGTTGTTGCCGTACTCGAACAGGGCAACTTCCAGGTCGGGCTGCACGCCCCCCTTCTTGGCCTTGGCGAACTCGTTGACGATCTTCCAAAGCTGAGCGCGGGCTTGGCCGATCAGCCCATCCATGCTGTTGCTGGTGTCCAGCAGGATGGCCATCTGAATCCGCGGTTTTTCAGTCGGCGTCGCCGCGGCGGCCGGCTTGGCTTCGGCCGGCTTTGCCGCCGGAGTCGTGTCGGCAGGTTTGGCGTCCGGCTTTCCCTGGGCCCAAGCTGTGACGGAAAGAGCGGCCGCCGCGACGGCGGCTGCTAGCAGTGAGCGGAAGTTCCTCTTCATTGGCTGGCTCCTTGATGCAAGACTTGGCGATATGGGAAGTTGAGCGGAATCGGCAGGACAGAGACGGAAACTTGGCACGCCGCCAAAACCATCAGGATTTCGACGCTCCTTCGCAACATTAGTTCCCGCGGAGAGCTGCGTCTTTCCCCGAGCTGCCCGCCATTCCGACCGTAAGCATATCGCGGCGCGGCCTCGGGGGACGTAACCCGCCTGTAACACGTGGTGAACCGTAGAGGATTGGCCCGCGAATCACGCGAATCGACGCGAATGCCACGACGCCGCGTTAAGGCGGCATTCGTGGGCGGGAGGCATTCCGTGCGGTTAGCCTCGGGTAGAATCGATGTGAAGAGTAAGAGCGGTGGACGAGGTTGGCTCCAGCTGCCCACCTGTGGGAAACGTCGTGGCTTTTCGCCCAACTACGCGCTGGCTTCAGTTCAGCATCCTCGACCTGCTCATTACGACCAGTGTCGCGGCGGTCACACTCTGCCTGTTTCGGCCCATGAACCCGAAGGAGACAAAGGCGCCGCCCAGGATTTTCGGCGTTTGGGAGGGTCGAATGCCGGCTCCTTTGATCCTCGAACTGTATCCCGATCGCTATTACTCTGCGTGGTATTTCATCTCGGGGCCGGCAGGCGACAACAACGATCGAGGATTTGGTTGGTCGCTTTCGCCACACAAGGAGATCGAGAGTGCCTTCGTTTTGAAGTTTGGCGAGCGGCGGCTCGTCATTCGATCCGAGTGGGGCAGTGACATCATCGATCTGCTCGATGAAGCGGGACGGTTCAGTCGCAGCTAAAGCCGTTGGTTCGGTGGCCCGGTACCCCCGACTTTGGATGGCTCGAATTCAGGCATGGCGAACTCGTTGACGTTCGTTCGCTCGACGGAGAGCGCGACTGGGCCACGCTCAATTCGCTGCGGCGCGAGCGAGGACTGCGCGAACTGACGGAAACCATTCTCTTCAGCGGCAAGACCTGGCCGGAACGCGGACGGTGATCGTTCTCGGGGTCCGGCCGCCGGCCACGATCGGCCCTCCGCTGCCGGCTTGCCCGGCTCACACCGTCACGCGTTGCCAGCCGCCGTGGCGATCGTCAATTTGCCTTGAGCCACCCAAGCCTTCGCCCGTCAGTAATGCTGAATCGTTCATCGAGGTAATACGCGCAGCGCCCCCGCCAAAATACGCTCGGCTTGCGCATTGTCGTATCCGAGGCTCCGACGCAGTTCGAGCCACCGATCTTGCAGTGCTGCCTGGATCATCACGCTGCAGCCTGCGCGGAATGGCCGCCGTCATAGGGTTTATTTGTTGCTATGTACGGCCTTAACTCCCGTACCGGGTCGATCTTCGCAAACGGACCTTCATCGACAACAAGCATCAAGACTGCGCTGAAGAATCCGTCGCCATAACGGTTTTCAGGATGTTGGAGGGCGGCACCCAAGCCCAATCCGAAACGCTGAATCTCGTTAGACTCATCAGTCGCGGGAATCTTGCGAGCAAGAAGGGCGTCGTTCAACTCAGCGTCCCAAGCCTTGGTCTTGTAGTCAAACAGCTGGTTCTGCTTGTCAAAGAACTGAAGGGACAGTTGAGCAGGTTCAAAACCCAACGCTGCACGCGGTCGAATGATCTCGACTTTCGCCGTGCCGAACTCCGGTTTTTGCTGCTGAACGTCGAGGAGGCGGATGAGCGGAAGCCGGTCACGCTCCGTCTTGTCTATCTTGAAATAGCTATCCAAATCAGGCATGTGCTACCTCCAATCACTCGGCAAGTACTTTGTCTGCTTTCTTGAGCGCCGCGAGGACAAATCGAACGGCATTCAGGCACGCTTCCGCCCGCCTGGCTTCGACCTCAGCGCGTTGTTGGTCATCCGCAAAATCGGAGATCCCTTTCACGATAGCCCATACCGGTTCGGCTTTCTTACTCGCTGCCAACAAACCGACGCCCTCCATCTCGCCACCTACATAGCCGCCGGGGCCTGCACCGCCCGTGATCGCGGCCAACAACTCTCGCAAGTATAGCTGGCTGCGGATGCGAGAGCCGCCGGACAAGATGCCTCCGAAGTGGCTCTTGAAATCGTGCTTGCCTTCACTGTGCTCCCGCTCGAACAGATTGAGAAGCGACTGCTTCGGCAAGAATCGCTTGGTTTCTTGGTAATCGATGACATAGCGATCAGGCTTGCCTTCTTGCCCCGCGACATGCTCGATAATGCGATAATCATACGGAAATATCCACTTCGAAACGAGCACATCTCCGTGCTTCTGCGCCTGGCGGTCGATCCCGAACGCCATACCGACCTGGATTATGGATGTCGCTGAGCTCGCGGCCCGAATGACGATAGCTTGTGAGGCAGACCCCTGATGGAAGAAGGGGCCCATACGCGTCTTGACCGCTCGCACACGGTTTGGGCCAACCGTTCCCAGGGTGAAGTAGGTCCCCACACGTGCGTTGTTCCTCTCGTCGAAAGAAATCCCAAGCTCGCTGGCGCCCTTTTCAAGCTGCTCCCGTTCCGTCTGGGTGGCGAAGAAGAGCAAAATGTCGGATTTCAGATCATCCATGGCGTTTTCCGTCACTCGCTGTCTCAACCTCTGAACCAGCCTGCAGATGGCCCGTGATGCTGCACCAATTGATCTGAGGTTTTTTCATTCTATCCCAGCGAGCTCCCGGCCCGCCCCCCGTCTCTCCGTCTGCGATCCTGTTGGCCTTACCGACGCTCTAGACCGTCATGCGCTGCCAGCCGCCGTGGCGGAAGCGGGCGTAGACGAGCACGCCGCGGACGGTCAGGTCGGCCAGCATCGCATACCAGGCGCCGTGAACGCCCAGCGGCCACCACCGCGTCAGGGCATAGGCCAGGGGAATGCGCACGACTAGAAAGCCGACGGCCGTGATGTACATCGTCACGCGCGTGTCGCCCGACCCGCGCAGTGCGCCGAACAGGACGGTCAGGACCGCGAAGGGCGGCATGGCAAAGGCGACGATCCGCAGCAGGGCCGCGGCCAGGACGATGACCTTGGTCTGCTGATGGCTGACGAAGATCCGCACCAGCGGCTCGCCGCCGAAGAAGAAGAGCGCCCCGGCGGCCGTCAGCACACCGCCCCCCACAAGACAGGTAACGAACACCGCGTGCGCGGCACGCCGCGGGTCGCGGGCCCCCAGATATTGCCCGGCCATCGTGGCGGCCGCGGCCTGGAACGCCGCACCGGGCAGATAGCCCAACGACTCGATCCGCACGGCCACGCCATGGGCCGCCGCCGCCGTGCTGCCCAGGTGGAAGATGATCGACACGAACCAGAGCTGGCAGCCGACGGCCATCAGGATGTCGAATCCGCCAGGCACGCCGATCCGCAGGATGCGCCGCAGCAGTCCCCAGTCGGGACGCAGCAGCCGCGGCACGATCCGCAGGCCGGCGCGGCCGCGCAAGAGCAACGTCAGCATCAGCAGCCCGCCGGCCGCGTAACCAATCGCCGCGCCGACGGCCAGGCCGTAGAACCCCATCTCAGGGATGCCCAGGCTGCGTCGCCACTCGGCGAAGGCCGGACAGATGAGGCCCCAGCCGATCGTCACGTTGACGACGTTGACGACCCCCATGGCGAGCATGCCGGAGACGGTGTCGCCCGCGCCGCGGAGGCAGGCCGGCCCGACCTGCGTCAGCATGATCAGCGGCAGGGCCGGCAGCACGATATAGAGGTAATTCGCCGTCAGCGAGGCCACGTCCGGCTCGGCATTCAAGAGTGCGATCGCCGGCGAAACAACCGACGCGAGACCGCCGCCGATCAACAAGGACAACACCAGTCCGGCCAAGAGCGACTGGTTGGCGGTGCGGCGGGCCATCTCGAAGTCGCGGCCCCCCACGAACCGGGCCGTCATCGCCAAGGAACCGATGGCCACGAACGCGAACAGGCCCGTCACCAGCCACATGAAGTAGGCCAGAAGGGCCATCGCCGCCAGGGCCGATTCATCGAGATAATGCCCGGCCAGGATGGTATCGGAGTACATCACCAGCGTGGCCAGGAACTGCTCGGCCAACACAGGCAGGGCCAGCCGCAGCATGGGCCGCAGGGTGCCCTGCGTTTCGAGCGGCAAAGGCATTTGGCGATTGGCGTGTAGGGCTGGTTCGGTGGGACGCGGTCAACGACAATCGCCGCAGAGAAAGGTTCGACGAGTTTGAGCCGAACGTCCAACGTCCAACTTCCAACGTCCAACATCGAACGGAATCAGACTGACGTTGGACGTTGGACGTTGGACGTTGGACGTTGGACGTTGGACGTTGGACGTTGGACGTTGGACGTTGGACGTTGGACGTTGGACGTTGGACGTTGGACGTTGGACGTTGGACGTTGGACGTTGGACGTTGGACGTTGGACGTTGGACGTTGGACGTTGGACGTTGGACGTTGGACGTTGGACGTTGGACGTTCAATATCAACCGACCCGAGACATCACATCGTGGCCAGTATTCAGGGATTGCCCTAGCCGGTCAACGCCGTTACACCTGGCGCTGGGCGCCCGGCGAACATCGCTGTCAGAAGAACGAAAAATGGAACGCAGTGGACTGCACGACGGCCGAACTGACGGGCTAATGCCGCTGGAAAGCCTCGACCTGGGCCGAGTTCACGGCTTCGCCGACCTGGTCCGCGCCATGTCCAAGACGGCGATGTCCGGCCGGCAACTGGGCGAGGCCCTGGACGTGCTCGTCGCCATGCACCGAGACGCCGGCTGCCGTGTGGTGATGACCATCTCCGGCGCCATGACCGTGGCCAAGCAAGGCCGCATCATTTGCGACCTGATCGACCGCGGCATCGTGCATGCCCTGATCGCCACCGGCGCGCTCATGGCCCACGGCCTGACCGAATCGATCGGCCTGACGCACTACCGCCACGACCCCTCCAGCTCCGACCCCGAGCTGTTCGAGAAGGGCTACAACCGCATCTACGACACGCTGGAGATGGAGGCCAACCTCAACAGCGTCGAGCGGCTGGTCCGCTCCGTCCTCGATAGCGAAGAGCCGGAGGGGGGCACCTGGTCCTCCGCGCGGCTCTGCCGGGCCATCGGCCGCCGCTTGAGCGAGCTGAACGAGGGGCCGGGCATCTTGAAATCGGCCTACGAGAAAGGCATCCCGGTCTTTGTGCCCGCCTTCACCGACAGCGAGATGGGCCTCGACGTGGCCACGTGGGCCATGGGGCGCGCGGTGCGAGCCAGCGGCCTTGACCCGGCGAAACTAACGAACGACCAGCTGCTTCAGGCCGTGCCGCCATTCAATCCGTTCATCGACCTGCAAGAGTACGCTCGGTTAGCGGGCGCGGCCGAGCGGCTGGGCATCTTCACCATCGGCGGCGGCGTGCCGCGCAACTGGGCTCAGCAGGTGGCCCCCTACTTCGACATCACCAACCACCGCCTGGGCAGCAACCTGCGGCCGCCGCGGTTCGGCTACGGCGTGCGCATCTGCCCCGAGCCGGTCCACTGGGGCGGCCTTTCCGGCTGCACGTATTCCGAAGGCGTGAGCTGGGGCAAGTTCATCCCGCCCGCCGAGGGAGGCCGCTACGCGGAGGTCTACGCCGACGCGACCGTCGTGCTTCCGCTCTTGGTCAAGGCGCTGCTGGAGGAACTCGCCGAATAAGGCCGTGGCGCACGCGGCTCGCGTGCGTCGAGCTGACGTAGCACGCCGCATTGCCTGTAGGAGCGGGTTCGGTGGCATGCCCAGAACATGGATGTGATGGGCGTGGAGCGGCGCCCCACGCCCTTATAGTTCTTCCCCTGGCTGGCAGGTCCTAGCATAAGGCGCTGGAGCGGTGCGCCACCTGGCCTGGCGCAGCGCCGGATGCGGCGGAGGACCTGCCCGCGCTCACATCCATGCTCAGAGCGTGCCACCCACGCTGGGCCAGCTTCACCGGTCAACATGACCCTGACCGCTTATGGACACCGCCCTACGGGCGCGATACAACCGACGCAGAGAGCCGAAGCGGACAGTTTTTCCTGAGCCGAGCCTCCGGACGAACAGTGCCCTGATGGCACTTCGCAGCGGTCTCGGATTCCCCTACTTTGCCCGGTGAGGTTCACCATGTCCGTCGCCACCGCGCCTGCCACCCGTGCTACCCCAGTGTCGATTCGCCACCCGCTCGAACCGCTTCAGCGCCCAGGAAGTCCAGCAGGCGGTCGAGCTGCTCAAGTCGCAGGGCAAGGTCACGCCGACCACGCGCTTCGTCTCCGTCAGCCTCAAGGAGCCGCCGAAGGCCCTCGTCCACGGCTTCAACGGCAAGCAAGACGATCCCGCGCGAGGCGTTCGCCGTGCTGTTCGACAACGCCACCAACACCTGCTACGAGGCGACGGTCTCGCTCGACCGACCGGCAAGCTGCTGTCGTGGAAGCACGTCCCCGGCGTGCAGCCGACGATGACGATCGACGAGCAGATCGAGTGCGAGCAGGCCGTGCTGGCCAGCCCGGAGTTCAAGGCCGCGCTCAAGAAGCAGTACGGCATCGACGACACCAGCCTGGTGATGGTCGATATCTGGAGCGCCGGCAACTACGGCGCCGAGGAGGACCGCACGCGGCGGCTGGCCCGGCCGCTCTGCTTCCTGCGCACGCGACCCGACCGACAACGGCTACGTGCGGCCGATCGAGGGCTGCGGCCGGTCGTCGATCTCAACACGATGCAGGTGATCCGCGTCGAGGAGTACGGCCACTGGCCGCTGCCGCCGGGCGAGTGCAACTACGCCGCCGACCGCGTGCCGAAGTCCGCGCAGCGACATCAAGCCGCTGGAGATCACCCAGCCGGAGGGGCCGAGCTTCGAGGTCGAGGGCAACCAGGTGCGCTGGCAGAACTGGAGCTTCGTCATCGGCTTCAACGCCCGCGAAGGGCTGACGCTGCACCACCTGCGCTACGACGACGAGGGCCGGACCGCTCGATCCTCTACCGCGCGTCGCTCACCGAGATGGTCGTGCCCTACGGCGACCCCGGCCCCACGCAGCGCGCGGAAGAACGCCTTCGACGTCGGCGAGTACGGCATGGGCATGTGCGCCAACAGCCTGGAGCTCGGCTGCGACTGCCTGGGCCTCATCCACTACTTCGACGCCCACCTGTGCACCAGCCGCGGCGAGCCGCTGACGATCAAGAACGCCATCTGCATGCACGAGGAGGACTTCGGCATCCTCTGGAAGCACACCGACCGCCGGCTGCCCGACGCGCCGGAGGTGCGCCGCTCGCGGCGGCTGGTCATCTCGTCGGTCTCGACGGTCGAGAACTACGAGTACGGCTTCTTCTGGTACCTCTACCAGGACGGCAACATCCAGCTCGAGATCAAGCTGACCGGCATCCTCTCGCTGGGCGCGCTGCAGCCGGGCGAGAAGCCGAAGTACGGCAGCGCTGGTCGCGCCGCAGCTCTACGCCCCGAACCATCAGCACTTCTTCAACGTGCGGCTCGACTTCGACCTCGACGGCGTCGGCCAACACGGTCCAGCAGGTCGACGTCGTGGCCGACGAGCTCGGCGACGACAACCCGTTCGAGAACGCCTTCCGCGCCCGGGCGACGACGCTCGAAGACCGAGAAGCAGGCCCGCGGCGCACCTGAACCTCGAGACGGCGCGGACGTGGAAGATCGTCAACCCGGCGGTCACGAACGCCGTCGGCGAGCCGGTCGGCTACAAGTTCCTGCCGGGCGACAACGCGTTCCCGTTCGCCTCGCCGAACGCCTGGTGGCGGAAGCGGGCCGGCTTCGTCAACCACCACGTCTGGGTCACGCCGTATCGCCGAGAGCGAGAAGTACGCGCGCCGGCGACTACCCGAACCAGAGCCGCGGCGGCGACGGCCTGATCCGCTGGACCGAGCAGGACCGGCCGATCGAGAACACCGACGTGGTGCTCTGGTACACCTTCGGCCACACGCACATCCCGCGGCCGGAGGACTACCCGGTGATGCCGACGGCCTACATCGGCTTCCTGCTCAAGCCGCACGGGCTTCTTCGACGCTGAACCCGGCCAACGACGTGCCGCCGTCGGCGAAGAAGCTGGCGACGGTCGGTAGTTGCTGCCACTGAGCCGTGGCACACGCGGCTCGCGTGTGCTGCCTGGGTGGCACGCCCAGAACATGAATGTAATGGGCGTGGTTGCGCCGCCTGACGCCACGCCCTTCGCAATCCGTGCTCAGAGCGTGCCACCCACCCCGCCGCTGGCGTTCAGGATCACCTGCACCACGCCGCTCATCGTGTATTCCGTCGCTTCAGCCGCGGGTGCGTGGCCAAGTTCTCGCAGCGTTTGCGACGTGACCGGGCTGATGCTCACGAGCTTGGTCTTTCGCAGTTCTTCCCCGAACGTCTTCACCAACGATCGGGCGATGGCGGAACTGGTGACCGTCGTCCAGTCGATTCGTCCGGCGGCGAGCAGTTCGCGGATTTCGTCGCTCGGGGGCGGCGCGTCGAGGCTCGTGTAGGCCACCACCTGCGTGACATCCGCCCCGGCGGCCGACAGTTCTTCGGCCAACACTTCGCGGCCGCGGCTGGCGCGGATTAGGACGAAGCGGAGGCCGCGGGCGTCGGCGGCCAGTGCCGCTGCGAGCGATTCCGCTCGGAACTCCTCGGGCACCACGTCGGCGAGGAGGCGATATCGCGCCAGCTCCTCTGCCGTGCCGGGGCCGACGGCCGCGAGTTTCAGATGGCCCAGCGCCCGCAGGTCGCTGCGCGTTTTACCGGCCGGCTTACGCCGGCCGCTCGCCAGCAGCCGGTCGAGGAAGAACTGCACACCGTTCGCGCTGGAGAAGACGATCCAATCGAACCGCCCGATCTCGGCAATCGCCCGATCGACCGGGGCCCAATCGGTCGGCGGGCCGATCTCGATGGCTGGCTGCACGAGCACTTCGGCGCCCAGCTCCTCCAGCGGCTCACGCAGGCCGGCCGCCTGGTGGGCCGGCCGCGTCACCAGCACGCGCGTGCCAAACAGCGGGCGGCGAGTGAACCAGTTCACCGCGTCTTGCTGGGCGGTGACTTCGCCGACGACCACAATCACCGGCGGCCGCAGCTTGCGTCCCTCGATCTCGTCCGGCACGCGCGCCAGCGCACAGGTGACAACCGTCTGATCCGGCCACGTGCAGCGGCGGATGATCGCGGCCGGCGTGTCGGGCCGTTTGCCGCCGGCGATCAGCTCGGCCGTCCAGCGCGGCGCGGAGGTCACTCCCATGTAGATGACGAGCGTGCCGGGGAACCGGGCCAGGGCGGCGAAGTCGAGCGAGGCGAAGTCCTCGCCGGCTGCGCCGACGGAGCCGGCCGCCCGCGGCGGGGTCGCACGGGCAGAGCCCGTGGCACACTCATTTCCGACAGATTGGAAATCCGTCCTACTCTGGCCGGTGACCAGGGCCACGGCCGAGGCCCCGTCGCGCTGGGTGAGCGGAATGCCGGCATAGCTGCCGGCGGCTAGCGCGGCGGTGATTCCCGGCACGATCTCGAACAGGATGCCGGCCGCGGCCAGCGCGGCGATCTCTTCCGCAGCGTGAGCGAAAACGATCGGATCGCCCCCCTTGAGCCGCACGACGCAGCGGCCGGCGCGGGCCTCGGCGACCATCCGCTGGTTGATCTCTTCCTGCGAGAGGATGCGGCCGTGCCCGTGCCGGCCCAGGCATACCAGCTCGGCCCCGAGACGGACGTGCTCGAGGACCTGCGGATTGACCAGATAGTCGTACAGCACGATGTCGGCCCGCCGCAGACACCGCGCGCCGCGCAGCGTGATCAGCGCAGGGTCGCCCGGCCCGGCGCCCACGAGGTAGACTCTGGCCGGCGTGGCAGCCTCGGCAACGGGTGGCTGTTGAACTGACAAGGCTACGTCGCCCCCTGCGTCTGCCGCTCGCCCTTCTGGGCCACCTTGGCCCAGGTGTCCTTCAGCGTCACCGTGCGGTTGAAGACCGGCCGCTGGGGCGTCGAGTCTGCATCGACGCAGAAGTAGCCCAGCCGCTCGAACTGGTAGCGCGTGCCGGCGGCGGCGCTGCCCACGCTCGGCTCCACAAAGGCGCCGGAGACGACTTCCAGCGATTTGGGGTTCAGGTTCTCTCGCCAGTCGGCCCCCTCCGGCACGTCCTCCGGGTCCGCCTTGCTGAAGAGATGGTCGTACAGCCGCACTTCGCAGGGCAGCGCGTGCGCGGCGGAGACCCAGTGGATCGTGCCCTTCACCTTGCGGCCGTCGGGCGACGTGCCGCCGCGCGTGGCCGGGTCGTAGGTGCAGTGCAGCTCCGTCACCTCGCCGGTCTTCGGGTCCTTGACCACGTCCGTGCACTTGACGAAGTAGGCGTAGCGCAGCCGCACCTCGCTGCCGGGCGACAGGCGGAAGAACTTCTTCGGCGGGTTCTCGCGGAAGTCGTCCTGCTCGATGTACAGCACGCGCGAGAACGGCACCTTGCCGCGTGCCGGCCGACGGGTCTTCCGGGTTGTTGACCGCGTCCAGCTCCTCGATCTGGCCTTCGGGGTAGTTCTCGATCACCACCTTCAGCGGCCGCAGCACGGCCATGACGCGCGGCGCGTGGCGGTTCAGGTCCTCGCGGAGGCAGTTCTCCAGCCAGGGCCACGTCGATGGTGCTGTTCGAACTTGGTGACGCCGATCTGCGGCAGAACTCTGCGGATCGCCTCGGGCGTGTAGCCGCGGCGGCGCAGCCCGCAGATGGTCGGCATCCGCGGGTCGTCCCAGCCGCGGACGTGCCCGTCCTTCACCAGCTGGAAGCAGCTTCCGCTTGCTCATCACCGTGTAGGTCAGGTTGAGCCGGGCGAACTCGATCTGCTGCGGGTGGTAGATGCCGAGCTGCTCGATGAACCAGTCGTAGAGCGGCCGGTGGTTCTCGAACTCCAGCGTGCAGATCGAGTGCGTGATGCCTTCGATCGAGTCGTTCTGCCCGTGCGCCCAGTCGTACATCGGATAGATGCACCACTTGTCGCCGGTGTGGTGGTGCGTGGCGTGCAGGATGCGGTACATCACCGGGTCGCGCAGGTTGAAGTTCGGCGAGGCCATGTCGATCTTGGCCCGCAGCGTGCGCGTGCCGTCGGGGAACTCGCCTTGCCTGCATGCGCTCGAAACAGGTCGAGGTTCTCCTCGACGCGCGCGGTTGCGGTACGGGCTTTCGCGGCCCGGCTGGTGAGCGTGCCGCGGTGCTGGCGGATCTCGTCGGCGGTCAGGTCGCAGACGTAGGCCTTGCCGTCCTTGATCAGCTCGATCGGCCCAGTCGTACAGCTGCTCGAAGATAGTCCGAGGCGAAGAAGATCGCGGTCCTCCCAGTCGGCGCCGAGCCAGCGGACGTCGTCCTTGATCGAATCGACGTACTCCTGCTCTTCCTTGGTGGGGTTGGTGTCGTCGAAGCGCAGGTTGCACTTGCCGCCGTACTCCTGGGCGAGGCCGAAGTTCAGGCAGATGCTCTTGGCGTGGCCGATGTGCAGGTAGCCGTTCGGCTCCGGCGGAAAGCGCGTGTGGACGCGGCCGCCGTTTTTGCCCTGGCGGAGGTCTTCGTCGACGATGTCGCGAATGAAGTCGCGGGGGGCGTCGATCGTGGCGCTGGTGGCATTGGTGGAGCTTCTGGTCTCATCCGTCATATTCGGTGTCCTTTGGGTGCTCGGCGAAACGCCTTCCCTGGAGCGTCCGCCTCGCCGCTCAACTTTACGTGTCGAAATCTGATGCCGCCGTTAACCAAGGCCCGGGCTGCTTCAACGCTGATGACATAGCGGCGCTCCGGCAGGATTCGGCCGGGCGAGTGCCGCAGCAGGATGGGCAGCGCCTTCAGCTCCTCCTTCGCTGAAAACTGGATCGCCACGTGCATACTCTATCGGAGCCCTTTCTCTCTGAGCAGCGCGTCGCCACCGGGCGTCATCGCTGCCAAGCGGCGGGATGGGCTCGGCCCGGTAGTCGATGTCGTCGTAACGGCCGGCGGCGTAGCTCTCGTCGATCAGCTCTTGCAAGTTCAAACGGATGTCAGTCTCGGCTGGCAGGTCCGATTGCCGGAGAGGAACGGGGATTGTCGGCAACGCGGATCGGAGCGACACGTGATACAACTCAATCCTTCCCCGCTGCATGGACCGGGACACGCCCGCCTTGTTGGCCCGATGGAGAAATTCAATGGCCGTAACCAAGCGGTTGCCGCTCGAAATGTCGGTGATTCGCAAATAGCGCAGCGTAGGCGGCTCGCTTCGCAGCGGGACCATCGTGTCGTCCTCGTGATCGTCCGCTGCTGCAGTGTATTCTTCCACGCGCACCCGTAAGTCAGCCGGCACCTGACGCGTCAGTTGGTCGCGTGCATACGTCGTCAGGCTGGTGTGCACGTCCCCCCAGTACATTTCCAGGTAGGGGTCCATGCCGGGAAACGGGCTTTTCATGGCGGTATTCTAGCGACAACCGCCCGGCGTGGCAGCGGAGAATTGAGTAGCGGGCACACTCCGTGTGCCGTCCACAAGCGCAGCAAAAGGTCCCTTCCCCCGAACAGACTCCCCTGGCGGACGGCACACGGAGTGTGCCTAATACTTTTCATGCAGCGCCGCGTGTTCTTTCTCGTCGTGCGGCCGGTTGTCGCAGCCTGGCTGTGCAGAGAGTTCCAGGCGATCGACGAACTTCACGTTCGCGCACTCGTCCACTTCCGCGCTGTGGCAAGCCGCGTAGTCGGGGATGTAGAACCGCACCGGGCCGCCGGCCGAGACGGGCAGCGGCTTCCCATCCAGCTCGTAGATGATGATTCCCCGCTCGCGCACCGCCTCCAGCGGCACGCTGGCGTGGAAGTCGTCTGCCGAAGCGTGCAACGTCAGGTATCGGGCCGTCGGTTTCACGCCCACCAAGGCGAGAACGCCGGCCAGCCGCACTGCGCGGCCCTTGCGCTTGGGGTCCACCCGGCTGACATCGGGCACTTGATAGGCTGCGTCGATCGCCGCCAGGTTGGCCCTGCTCAACTGCCCTGGGCGCTCGACTTCGCCGTCGATAATCAATGCCGATTGGCTCATGTCGTCGGTCTCTTGAAGACGGCGAACACGTCGCGAGTCTGGCCGCTGCTGGTGTTCGTGTCGAACACCGACATCAGCTCCCAGCCTTGCTGGCCCATCTCGTTAAGTTTGGCGTTGAAGGCGTTGCCGTCGAGCTTACCCCCCAGCCAGAAGCCCGAGGCCACGAACGCTACTGTGAAGTACTCCCATTTCATGCTCAAGTCTCCCTGATGCTTGATGCGTTGCGAGGACGCTCCAGCCTCGTGCCGCGTCATGATCAAACCAACGTCAGCAAGCCAACCCGCCGCGCACGACTCATTTCGTCGCCGTCCATCTCAGCACCGGTTTGCGGGCGGCTTGCACCTCGTCCGGCCGGCTCACCAGCGTGGTGTGCGGCGCCTCGTGCAATAGCTCGGGCGGCTCTTCCGTGATGCGAAACAGCGTCTCGGCCAGGGCATCGAGCGATTCCTTGCTTTCGGTCTCTGTCGGCTCGATCATCAGGCACTCCGGCACGATGCCGGGGAAGTACACCGTCGGGGCATGGAAGCCGAAATCCAGCAGCCGCTTGGCCGATATCCATCGCCGAGACGCCCCGCTCGGCCTTCAGCTTCTTGCGCCGTCGCCACGAACTCGTGCATGCAGCGGTCGCCCTGCGGCACCGGCAGGATGTGCTTCACGCGGCTGAGCAAGTAATTCGCGTTGAGCACGGCGTTCTCGGACACGCGGCGCAGGCCGTCCGGCCCGTGCGTGCGGATGTAGCAATAAGCCCGGACCAGCACGCCGACGTTGCCGAAGAAGCTCCGCACGCGACCGATGGACTTGGGGCGGTCGTAATCGAGGCGATATCGCGGACCTCCGCTCGTCACGGAGTGTGGTCCGGTCACTCCGTGACCGGAATTCGGGTCACGGAGTGACCCGGCCACATTGTCGCGCACCACGACTGGCACCGGCAGGTACGGATCGAGCTTCTTGCGGACAGCGATCGGTCCGGCGCCCGGACCGCCGCCGCCGTGTGGGCCGCTGAAGGTCTTGTGCGGGTTGTAGTGCATCATGTCGGCGCCGAAGTCGCCCGGCCGCGTGATGCCGAGGATGGCGTTCATGTTCGCGCCGTCCAGATAGATCAGCCCGCCGCGGCCGTGTACCAGCTCGGCGATCTCGCGGATCTGCCGGTCGAACATGCCCAGCGTGTTGGGATTGGTGATCATGAACACGGCCACCTGGTCGTCGAGCTTCGCCTTTAGGTCGGCCAGATCGACGAAGCCCTGCGGCGTGCTCTTGATGGTCACCGTCTCGAAGCCGGCCATCGCGGCGCTGGCCGGGTTCGTGCCGTGGGCGCTGTCGGGGATCAGCACCTTGCGTGCGGCGCTGCGCCGATGTCGCGGAAGTAGGCCGCGGCCACGAGCAGGGCGGTCATCTCGCCCTGCGCGCCGGCGGCCGGCTGGAGCGAGACGGCATCGCAGCCCGCCGATCTCGGCCAGGATTTGCTGCATCTCATACAGCACGTGCAGCATGCCCTGGATCGAATCGTCCGGCTGATAGGGGTGCAGATGCGGCGAAGCCCGGCATGGCCGCCACGCGCTCGTTGCGCTTGGGGTTGTACTTCATCGTGCAGGAGCCGAGCGGATACGTAGTGGGTATCCACCGACATGTTCTGCGTCGAAAGGTTGACGAAGTGCCGGATCACGTCCGGCTCGGCCAGCTCGGGCAATGGCGGCGGAGCGTCGGCCACGGCCTCGGGCGGTAGCAGCTCGGCCAGCGGCTTTTCGGGCACGTCGCAGGCAGGCACGCGAGCGGCCCGCCGGCCGGGCTTCGAAAGCTCGAACAACAACTGCGTGGCACGAGGATTGCGCATGGCGGGAAGGAAGAACGAAGTGCTAATGGCGAAGGAATGACGAAGGATCGAATGACGAATAACAGACGCTTTCGCCTTCGGCTCCAACCCCTGACGACGAAAGATTGCGTGATTGTACGGCTCCGAGGCGTGGCTGGGGAGGCGATTGCGGCCGTTGGGTCCAGACGCATGGCATGGCTGAGAGCCTCGGCGGGCGGTAACATGAGCGCCATCTTGGAATTAACAAACGTGTCGAACGAGCCGTCATCCGCGAGTTGGACCCAGAGCGCCGACGAATACGTGCGTCTGGCCCAGTCCATTGCTGGCGTGAGCGTGATCACCCACAAAAACGGCCGCTTCTGGAGGGTGGTGGCGTGGTCGCTGTTCGTGCTCAGCCTGGGGCGATTCGCCCGGAAGAGCTTCTTGGAAGACTTCGCCTCAACGCTCGGGCCCGTCCAGGCCTACCCGCACGGCTGGGCGGAGCTGCCGCACCGGCTCATTGTGCACGAAGCCCGGCATACGCGGCAGTTTCTCTTGGCCGGCTGGTTCGTGCCGATCCTGGGCTGGCTCGGGCCGCGCGCCAGGGTGTGGGCCGGGCTTCTGCCCGTTGGGCTGATCTACGGGTTCTTTCCCGTGCCGATGTTCTTCGCCTGGGGCCGCTACCGTTTGGAGCTGGACGCCGACGCGTACTCGTGGAAAGTGGCCCTGGAGCGCGGCTGGATGTCGCCCGAAGAGGTGCGTCAGCGAGCGGTCCGGTTCGCCGACACGATCTCGAGCTGGGCCTATCTCAAGACCTGGCCGGCGGGCTGGACGCGACGGGCGTTCCAGCAGCGAGCGGAAGAGGTGATCCAGAATTGGCCGAGGGAACGCTAATAGCCGCTAATAATCGTTGATATCGGATAACCGCCTGGGCGCGCCGATCGGCATCAGCGTTCATTAGCGCTTATTAGCGTTCCCCGAGCCTTCAAAGCAGGCGTGGCAATCCGCAGGAGCAAGTGGTCACGATCCATCACCCCTCCAGCCCCCACACTTCCACCTTGCCGTGCCCGGCCGCGTACATCTCCTTGGCGTCGGCGCTCAGACAGAAGTCGTGGATGTGGCCGTCGAACTTGACGCGCTGCGCGGGCACGTCCGGCTCCTTGCGCTCCTTCGGCTTCTTCTCCTCCTTGGCCGGTTTTTCGTCGCCGCTGGCCGGCCGCGGCAGCGGGTTCACCTTCCAGAAGCCCAGGAGACCCCCATTGCCGCCGCCGGCTCCGATGAGCCACGTCCCGCTGGGGTCGAACGCCAAGTGATTGAGAATGCCCTTCTGCCCCTCCAGGCCGGTGGCGAAGACCTTCTGCGGCTTGGCCCAGTCCCACAGCTCGATGTGGGCCGGCCCTTCGAAGCCATCGACGTTGCCCACCTGGCCGATGCCGCCCGTGGCCAGGTGGCGGCCGTCGGCCGAAAAGGCGACGCTGCGGATGCCGCCGATCGAACGCTTGCGCTGGCGTGGATCGAAGGTATAGAGAATCGGCACGTCGAACTGCTGTACGGTCTTGCCGGTGGGGATTTCCCACACGCGGACAGCCCCGATGCGGTCGGCGCTGGCCAGGTGCTTGCCGTCCGGGCTGACCGCCAGGGCATACAGCGCGGTGACGAAGTGCTGGGGCGAGGCCTTGGCGTGCCCTTCCAGCGTGCGCACCAGCTTGCCGCTGGCGGCGTCCCAGAGTTTGACGAGCATGTCGTCGCCGGCCGAGATGACCAGTGCCCCATCGGGCGTGGCGGTCAGTGCCCGTACCCAGCCGTTGTGGGCAGCCAGGTCGTGGGACACGCGGCCCGCGTGTCCGTCGGCAGGCACGCGAGCCGCGTGCCCCACGTCCCACCAGATCAGCCGCCCGTCGTAGCCGCCGGAGACGAGCGTGCCCGTGCGTTCGACAAAGGTCAAAGCCGACACGTAGTTGTCGTGCTTGGTCCAGCGAGCGACCGGCTCGAACTTCGCCGTGGCCGCTTTCTGGTCTTTCTTCTCTGGTTCGTCCTTCTTCGAGGTTTCCTTGGAAGAAACGTTGGCCTTCGGCAAGTCGAAGACGTGGATCGTGTAATCCGAGCTGCCGGCATAGAGCCGCCGCTGTTTCCGGTCGAGAGCCGCAGCGTAGTAGGTGCCGTCGTGCTTGTAGGCGAAACGCGACTTGGTTTTGGCGGGGTCCATGGCAGGTTTCGGTGGGGGAATTGTGGCCTGACCGAATGGAGCGTATTTTAGCAAGCAGAGGGCATCCGCACACTAACCCGACGCGTCAGCGAGGAGAATCGCCACAGATGCCGCAGTACCTGCTGGAGAATGGCGAGCCGGTGGCGGGGTTGCTGCGACGCCGTTATTGCGCCGCGGGATACCATTCGCCGCGGGACCACGACACGGCCTCCGAGCTTGCTCCCTGGGCTGACCTGGAACGAAGCGGCGCCTATGATGGTATCGGCCCTCCTTCCGAAGCTCCGCTTCGAGGGCTTCGCCGACCACGAGGATGTGCACCGCGACGCGGAATCGCCGGAACGACTCGAAGCAGAGCTTCGATGAGGCGTTCCCAAGCGGAGCTTGGGAACGAGAATGCTTAGAGAGACTGTGAGGTATAGATGGCCGAATTTGTCCAAGTCGCCAACGTGTCCGGCGTACCCGACCCGGGCAAGATGCTGGTCGAGGTAGATGACCGGCTCGTGGCCCTGTTCCATGTGGGCGGGCAGTGGTTCGCCATCGACGACGTGTGTACGCACGACGGCGGCCCGCTGGCCGAGGGGAAGCTGGAGGACCATGCGATCGCCTGCCCCCGACACGGAGCGAAGTTCGATATTCGCACCGGGGCGGCGCTCGACGATGCCTGCCACGAAGCCGACGGCCTCGCATGAGGTGAAGATCGAAGGGGGCCAGGTGTACGTCCGGCTACGCGATGCGTCGTGGGGCGTGGCTCCGGATGCCGCCAGCGGCTCGGCAGTCGGCGATCAGCCGTCAGCGGTCGATGCGAGCCGTCGCTGCCCGGCGGTCAGCAGGTTGTCGGAGCCGACCGCGCCGATCGCAGGGCGGCGAAGACTTCGGACGGCGCCGCGGCCCTTGCCGCGGATCGCGCCCAGACCGGGGCCCGCGAAGCGGCCGTTTCTGAGGACCGCGTCCGCGAGGAGCTCAAGCAAGTCATCGATCCCGAACTGTTCGTCAACATCATCGATCTGGGCCTGGTCTATGCCGTCGATCTCAAGCCGGCAGTCGCAGAGCCGGCGGCGACCCAGCAGACCGACGGCGTGCCCAAGATCGACGTGCACATCGAGATGACGCTCACCAGCCCGGCTTGCCCCGCCGGGCCGCAGATCATTCAGCAGACACACCAGGCGCTCGGACGGCTGCCGGGCGTCGGACAGGTGAACGTCCGCCTGGTGATGGACCCGCCCTGGACGCCGGACCGGATGACCGAAGCCGCCCGCGACCAGTTGGGCATCTTTTGAGGTGCCAATGCAGTGTGGGCCAACTCGCTCTACGAGTTGCCGCCAACTTGCAGAGCAAGTTGGCCACATTGCTCTGGTTCTCAAGCTCTGCTTGGGAACATTGTCGCCCGAAGTTCTGCTTCGAGTCACTCGAAGCGGAGCTTCGTCACTTGCGTTCCCAAGCAGAGCTTGGGAACAAGAAGCCTACTCGCTCTTCTCGCCGCCGGCGGTGGCCAGCTTCTCGGAGATCTTCTTGGCGTCGGCGGCCAGCGGGCTTTCGGGGAAGTCGGCGATCAGCTGGTCGAACTGCTTGCGGGCCTCGCCCTTGCGGTCCATGCGGTACAGGCAGCGGCCGTAGTTGAACAGGATCACGTCCAGGAACTTGCGCGTCGGGGTGGTCGGCCAGCACGGTCTCGAACGTGTCGATGGCCCGGGCGTAGTCCTTCTGCTGGTAGTAGTAGTTGGCCATCTTGGCGACCGCCTCGCCGACGCGGCCGCTGTCGGGGAAGCTGGTCGAAGACCTTCTTGTATTCCTGGAAGGCCCGGTCGTAGAGCTGGGCCGCGCGCCGCGGCCCGTCGGGGCCGCCTTGGCCATCTCCTCGTAGCACTCGGCGATGCCGAACTGGGCCTCGCCGCGGAGCTGGCTGGTCTGCATGTTCACCAGCCGGCTGTAGATGCCGATGGCCCGCTGCAAGTCTGCCCTGCTTGCGGGCCACGTCGGCGAGCTGCAGCAGGGCGTCGTCCACGAAGCCGCTGTTGGGGAACTCGCGCTGCAGCCGCTGGCACATGGCGGCCGCCAGCTCCAGCGGTCCATCTCGAAATAGATCTTCCAGAGCTGCACGTAGGTCTCTTCGAGCAGCCGGCCGCCGAGCTTGCGGGCCTCGTCGCTGATCTCCTCGCAGACCTGCAGGGCCTGCTCGTACTTGGCGTCGGCGTTCGTCTTGAGGCCGAACTCCTTGTAGCGGTTGCCGATGTTCGTCAGGCGCGCTGGCCGTCTTGAGCTGCGTCTTGACCCGCAGCTCCTGGTCGGTGATCTCGGCCCGCGTGACGCGCACGCCGCCGAGGTTGCCTTCGACGCACTTGGCCTTGGCCGACGACGCTGCGCGGCCCTTCGCCGCGTGTGCCGCTCGTCGAGGTAGGTGACCTGCACGACGTCGCCGGGCAGGCGCCTGCAGCGACGGCGTCGCCGGCGATCGGCTGTCTCGGCCTTGACCAGCTGGACACGTCGCGCGGAACACGCCCGAGTGGATCGAGCCGTCGTCGCGCCGGCTTCGGCCTCCGGCGGACGCGGCCGGGGCGTCAGCCCGGCTGAGCCTTCGGCGCGGGTGCGGTCGTTGCGCCGCCGGAGCTGTCGGCGCCGGATCGCGCTTCGGTTCCGACGCCGGCTTCCGGCGCACGCCTGGCAGCCGGTTCGTCCACCTTCGGCCTCAACGCAGTCGATCGACCTCTACGCGGTCGACGTCCTTCAGCGTGGTCGATCTTGATCGTCTTCCTCGCCGTCGGCTTCTTCTTGGCCGGCGCGCCGGCTTGGCGGTCTTCGGCGTCGAGCTCTTCGTGCGTCTTCTCGCGGTAGACGTCGACCACGGCCTTCAGCGTGTCGGCGTTGTCGGTCAGGTCGAGGTCGGCGTCGATCACCTGGAGGTTGAGCCGCCGGCCGAGCACGACGCCTTGCAGCGTCTCGGTGAAGGCGCCGTCGGTGATCTGCGACGACGGCGTTGCCGACGACGGCGATCTTCCTGCGCACGCGGCTGGTTGAACTGCCGGTCGGCGGTGTGCTCGTCGACGTAGGTGACCTTGCACCTTGTCGTCGCCGCGGACTTCCAGCAGGCCGTTGCCCGGCTGCGGCTTGCCGAGCGCGGTGACGATCGAGCCCAGCACGACGCCGCACGTTGCGGCCGACGGAGAAGCACTCGACCGTCTCCTCGTCGCCCTGCGTCGGTCTCGCAGCGGACCTTGACGGTCTGGCCCGGCTCCAGGGCGGCCAGGTCGGCGTCCTCGATCTTCACGAACAGCCGCTTGCCGGCCTCGACCTTTTCCGACTTGTCCGTCTTCGCCGGTCGAAGCGCGGTGCCGACCTTCTCCAGGGCGTCGATGGCCCGGCTGTAGTGGCCGAGCTGGAAGTGGCCCAGGCCGATGTAGTAATACGCCTCGTTGACCTGCGGGCTGACCGGGAACTTCTCGATCACGTCGCGCATCACCTGGAAGCACTTGCCGTAGTTGCGGGCCTCGTAGAAGCAGACGCCCATCTTGAGCGTGGCCTCGGCCCGCTGCTCCTCGTCGCGGTTCTCCTCGGCGGCGACGGCCTCGAAAGTGCGACGCGGGCCCGGTCGTAGGCCCGCTCGCGCTCGAGCAGGTAGCTTGCCGAGCCGCATGTGGGCCTCGAAGCGGACGCTGGCTGCGCGGATAGCGCTCGATGACCGACTGCCAGACCTCGACGGCCTTGGTCGGCTTCGTCGGCCTCGAAGCGGGCGTCGCCGGCTTCGATCAGCTTCGTGGCGGCCCGGTCCTCGACCAGCGAGCCGCGCGCCGGAGGGCTTGGGTTCGGCCGTGGGCTCCTGGCCTGCGCGACGGCCAAGCGGAAGCAACCAAGATCGCGAGACGAGCGCAGGCAACGATGGCAACAGCTCATGCCGATCGATTCCGCTGAGAGGGAGGACAGGCGAGGAATCGGCCTGGTCATTGACCGGCGGCGAGCAGGCGAGTACCGAGCAATCGATCGATACCAGTGGACGATCACTCGCACGAGATCAAACGAAACGATGTTCAATCCACAGAGACGCAGAGCGCACCGAGAGTCGCGCTACATCGCGGTGCAGCTGTGCGTACAACGTCGCGATGTCTCGATGCAACCGGCAGCCTCGAGGACGACCGGAGTGCCGAAGCTCTCGTAGCCGATCTAGGCGAACAGCTCCGTCACCGGCTTGCCGTTGTCGACGAGCTTCATCGGGCCGCTGCAGCGGGGTCATGACTTCCTTGTTGGGGTCGATGCCCAGGGCGTGGCAGACGCGTGGCGTGGATGTCGGGCACCTTGCACCGGGCGGTCCTTCGGCACGGACGCCGTCTTCGTCGGACGAGCCGATCACCGTGCCGCCCTTGATGCCGCCGCCGGCCAACAGGCAGCTGAACACCGCCGGCGTGGTGGTCGCGGCCGGCGTCGTCGTTGATCTTCGGCGTGCGGCCGAACTCGCTGAGCATGATGATCAGCGTCTTCTCCAGCAGGCCGCTCGGCGGCCAGGTCGCCGATCAGCGACGGCCAGCGCCGGGTCCATCGCCTCGCCGTGGGCCCGCATGGCGGGGAAGTTGTTGGTGTGCGTGTCGAACCCGCCGCGGTTGACCTGCACGAACCGCACGCCCTTCTCGACCAGCCGGCGGGCCAGCAGCGCGCCGCGGCCGAACTCGTTGTCGCCGTAGCGCTCGATGGTCTTGCGGCTTCACCTTCTCCAGCTCGAAGGCCTCCAGGGCCGGGCTGCGCATCAGCTGCACGGCGTCGTTGATCGGCGGTCTGCGTGGCGTTCCAGCTTCGGGTCGGCGTGCTTCGCGGCATGAACCGCGCGTTGAAGCGCGCCAGGATCTCCAGCCGCTTGTTGCCGCGCAGCCTGCGGCGATGCCGGCGGGGAAGGCCAGGTACGGGTCCTTCTCGCCGGGCCGGCCGACGAAGTAGGCCTCGCACTTCTGGCCGAGGTAGCCGGCCCGCGGGCCCTGGCCGCTGATCGTGATGTAGGCCGGCAGGTCGCCCAGCTTGCTGCTGCTCGTGCACGACGACCGAGCCGATGCCGGGGTGGCTGCAGGTTGCGGGTCTGGTTGTAGCTGGTCTGCAGCTGGTAGGTGGCCCGGCCGTGGTCGCCGTTGGTGCCGGCGATCGAGCGGATCAGGGCGACGTGGTGCATCTGCTTGGCCAGCTCGGGGAAGATCTCGCGAGATCTGCATGCCCGGGACGGAGGTCTTGATCGGCTCGAACTCGCCCTGCGTCGGCCGGCCCGGCTTGGGGTCCCAGGTGTCGATGTGGCTCATGCCGCCGCCGTTCCAGAACAGGATGACGTGCTCGGCCTTGGCCTTGTGCGACGAGCCGGCCAGGGCCAACAGGTCGCGGACGGTCAGGCCCAGCAGCGTGGCCCCGGTCGCCCCGGCCGTGCGAGCATGGCGCGGCGACTGATCTTGTATCCGTGGCAGCTTTGAGAACGCATACTCGGCTCCTTGGTCGTTGTCAGTTGTCAGTTGTCAGTTGTCAGTTGTCAGTTGTCAGTTGTCAGTTGTCAGTTGTCAGTTGTCAGTTGTCAGTTGTCAGTTGTCAGTTGTCAGTTGTCGTCTCGTTCCGAGGCTCTGCCTCGTCTACGGAGCCCGTGAGGCGGAGCCTCACGGGCAGTGCGGTCGCAGGCGGAGCCTGGGACCGAGTTACGGCAAGAACCGGAATTCGTGGCAGTTGAACAGCAGCCAGCGCAGGTCGGCCATGCCGTCGCGCGGGGCGGTGGCTGCGGCGATGATCTCGCGGCCCTCGGCCACCTCCTCGGCCGACGGCTCGCGGGTCAGGATCTCGCGATAGGCCAGCTTGACCGCCTCGTTCACGTCCGCCTTGGCCCCGATCAGCAGGCCGTACATCGGCTCGAAGTCGCCGACGCGCGAGGCCTCGTGCGTCAGCTTGCCGTTGAGCATCATCAGGGCCTGCCGCATCGAGGGATTGTCGTCGCGATGCTCGCCCAGCTCGGCCCGCTCCGTCTGGCCGAAGATGCGGAGGAAGTGGGCCGGGGGTGCGGGGGCGGCCATGCGCATCGCGCTGTCGAACTTCGGATTGTCGTCCACCTCGAAATCGACGTATCGCTCGACGTAGCGCATCCGCGGGTTCTGCTTGCTGCGCTCCTCCATCATCCGCATGGCTTCGATCTCTTCCTTCGACATCACCTTCATCTTCTCGACCGACGGCTCATCCTCCTTGGCCGCCGCCTTGAGAATCGCGTTGAAGTCCAGTTCGATGGCCGATTCCAGGTCGTAGGCCGACTCGCTGGCGGCCGGCCTGGCCATCATCTTTTCGCCGCCTTGCTTCTTGCCCGGCACGATCGATGCCAAGCCTCTTTTCGCCCGCGTCCACCGGCACCTGCACCAGCCGCTTGACGACCTTCTTGTTGGCGCCGGCGGGTACTTCTGCTGGAACAGGTGGCCGGCCTGAGCGATGCTGTCGAACATCGTCTCGGCCATCATCCGCCGCACCGGCGCGGCGACGAATGCCGCCTCGGATTCTTGCCGCAGCGCCTCGTCCACGCCGGTCAGCCGGCCGCGGCCGTAGGCCTCGCTGCTGACGATCATCCGCAGCAGGTTCCGCAGGTCGTAGCCGCTGGCGACGAACTCGTCGGCCAGATAGTCGAGCGTCTCGGGGATGGCTGGGCGGATTGTCCTCGCTGAAGTCGTCGACCGGCTCGACGAAGCCGCGGCCGACCAGATCGGCCCACACGCGGTTGACAGGCACATGGCGAAGTAGCGATTGCGGGGGCTGGTGACCAGCGTCGGCCAGCTCCTTGCGCAGCTCGCTGGTGCGATAGAGGTCGCCCGTCACGTCGAGCTTCGAGCGCTCTTTCTTCAGGTCGCCGGTCACGTCGAGGATGCCCGGCAGGCTGCCGCCCGCTGCGTTCTTCACCTTGTCGTCCGCCGTGGCCAAGAGGTCATCGAGCGTCGTGTCGGCTTTCTTCGTTGCGCGGGCAAGCTGCTCGGCCCGCAGCTTGTTCAGCCGGGCGATGAACTCGGGCGTTTCGTTAGCGGCGACGGTCTCGAAGGGGAACTTCGGCGGCATCGGCTTCCGTGCGGCCCCTTTGGCCTGCGTCTTCCGGTGGCCAGAGAATCGTCGTCTCGTTGGCCTCGGTGGTGTACACCGACGTGGTGAGCTGGCTCTCGATCCGCCGCGTTTTGCCGAAGTAAGGCGCCAAGCCGTAGAACTGCTCGCGCGTCCAGACGTCGAACGGATGGTTGTGGCACTGGGCACAGGCGATCCGCACGCCCATGAACACCTGGGCCGTGGTGGCCGGCCAGGGCCATCGGGTCGGCGTCGTCGCCCAGGATGAAGCCGACCTCCGGCGTGCGGCCCGGCTTGCCGTTGGCCGAGATCAGCTGCCGGCACAGCTCGTCGTAGGGCATGCCGGTTTCCAGGGCCTTGTGGACGTAGGCCGTGAACTGGGCACCCGCCTTCCGCCCCGGAACGAATCCGCAGCATGTCGGCGAAGAACACGGTCCAGCGGTCGGCGAAGCGCTCGATCGGCCAGCAGCTTATCGACGAGCTTGCCGCGCCGCTCGGCCGCCGGCCAGGCGAGATATTGCTTGATCTCGGTCTCCGTCGGAATGCGGCCGATCAGGTCGACCGTCACCCGCCGAAGATAGGCCAAATCGTCCACAACCGGCGCGGGCTGGATCTTGCGGCCTTCGTTGTGCCTGGCGATCAGCTTGTCCAGTTCGCCTGGCGGTGCCGCATTCGCCGTAGCGAAGACCAAGTGCGCGAGGGCACATGCCCAGAGGCTCGCGATCCTTAGTGAATGGGTCATCGTGCTGGGTACTCCTTCGAGGCGATCTCGGCCAAACGCATTCATCGGGATTGATCCATTTTCTAACTTACAGCCCCGTGGCGCTGCAAGAACTTTGCCGAAAACGGCCGTCCATGGGCACCCCCCGCTATCGGGTGGCATGAAGAGGTATCGCACTGCGGGCCGGCGGGAGGTGTTGCCTCGAAAGCCGCGGCGGGTTACACCACCGCCCTTTTGGACTGCGGCGACTCGTCGCCGCTTTGGGATTTATTTGGCATGGCGGTGGTCTGCATCAGGCCCGGGGTATTTCGCAACTTGCCCGCCGCCGTTATACTTCTGCTCCTCTGGCGAGACGGATTCTCGCGGGTGACCGGAGTGGATCAGGATGAACACTCCCACGGAGGCAACCTATGGCTCGGACGCGCATTCCCCTGAATGCCGCGGAGGGGCGGGCTCAGTCGCTCGCCGGCCGATTGGACCTGAGCACCGCCGAAATCGGACTGACGGTGCGAACCACCAACTGCCTGGAGGAAAAAGGCATCTTCACGGTCCGCGACCTGCTTAACTGCACGCGCGACGACCTCCTCAGCATCTCGAACTTCGGAGAGAAGACCCTGGAGGAGGTCTACAAGGCGCTGGAAAGCGTCGGCTTCTACCGCCGCAGCCGGAACCTGGCGGTCTCGGCGTAAGCGAATGTGGCCGACTCGCTCTGCGAGTCGGCGGTGAATGTAGGGTGGGCTATGCCCACCCAAACCGCGTGATGTGAGCCTTGGGGTGCGGCGTTTGCGGAGAATCCTGGCCGCATTTGGTGGGCATAGCCCATCCTACGGACGGCGTCGGCGCTACCTGTACGGCAACTCGCAGAGCGAGTTGCCCACACTCAGGTCCACGCTCACGCCAGGCCTTCGGCACCGCCCATTTCCCGCGGCTTGGGCGGCTCGCTGGAGATGCGCTTCGGCTCGGCGTCGGTGCCGGGCACGACGAGCGGGCCGGGGGAGTTCTCGTCGATGATCTCGCTTCAGCTCGTCGGCGTCGATCGATTCCATCTCCATCAGCTCGGCTGGTCAGGGCCTCGAGCGACGGGCGGCGCGAGGTCGAGGATGTGGCGGACCTTCTCGATCGCCTCGTCGATGATCCGCTGGACCTCCTGGTCGATCTCGCGCATCGTCTGTTCGCTGTGCGACCGCATCGCCGGATATTCGGCCGCCGAGGCTCCGCGCCAGGAACGGCGAGCGGTTGCTCTCGCGATAGTTCACGCGGCCCAGCCGGCTCATGCCGTATTCCATCACCATGCTGCGGGCGATCTCGGTGGCCCGCTCCAGGTCGTTCTGGGCGCCGGTCGAGATGTCGTCGAAGATCGATCTCCTCGGCGATCGTGCCGGCCAGCAGCACCTGGATGCGGCTTTCCAGCTCCGACTGCGTCATCAGGTAGCGGTCGTCCTTCGGGCCGCTGCATCGTGTAGCCCAGGGCCGCCGAGCCGCGGGGAATGATCGAGACCTTGTGCACCGGGTCGGTGTTGGGCAGGCAGTAGGCGACGAGGGCGTGGCCGCTTTCGTGATAGGCGACGCGCTGCTTCTCGTCCTCGTGCATGATCCGCTGCTTCTTTTCCAGGCCGGCGGTGACGCGCTCGACGCCTTCGTTGAACTCGTCCATGCCGACGGCTGTCCTTGCCTTTGCGGGCGGCGAGCAGGGCCGCCTCGTTGACGAGGTTCGCCAGGTCGGCGCCGACGAAGCCGGGCGTGATGCGCGGCGACCTCGCTTCAGGTCGACGTCGGCGTCGAGCTTCACGTTCTTGACGTGGACCTTGAGGATCGCCTCGCGGCCGCGGATGTCGGGCCGATCGACCAGCACGTGCCGGTCGAAGCGGCCGGGCCGCAGCAGGGCGGGGTCGAGCGTCTCGGGCCGGTTGGTGGCGGCCATGACGATCACGCCGCTGTTGCTGTCGAAGCCGTCCATCTCGACGAGCAGGGCGTTGAGCGTCTGCTCGCGCTCGTCGTGGCCGCCGACGATGCTGGTGCCGCGGCTCTTGCCCAGGGCGTCGAGCTCGTCGATGAAGATGATGCAGGGGGCCTTGGCTTCGGCCTGCTGGAACATGTCGCGGACGCGGGCGGCGCCGACGCCGACGAACATCTCGACGAAGTCGGAGCCGGAGAGGCTGAAGAACGGCACGCCCGCCTCGCCGGCGATGGCCTTGGCCAGCAGCGTCTTGCCGGTGCCCGGCGGGCCGACGAGCAGCACGCCCTTGGGAATGCGGCCGCCGAGCGCCTGGTACTTTTCCGGCGTGCGGAGGAAATCGACGACCTCGCGGACCTCCTCGACGGCCTCGTCGATGCCGGCCACGTCGTTGAACGTGACGCCGAGGTCTTCCTGGGCATACAGCTTGCCGCGGCTGCGGCCGAAGGCCATCGGCGAGCCGGCCCCGCCGAGCCGCCGCATCATGATGAAGATCACCAGGATGATGAGCGCGGTCATCACCAAGGTGGGCATCCACATCTTCCAGCCGCTGGGGGGGTCGGCGGCGTCATAGGTTACCCCGGCCGCATCGTGCAGGTTGCTGAGCTCCGGCGTCTCCTCGAGGAACCCAAGGCGCGAGGCCTGAAACGACTCGGTCTGGTACTTTTCGTTGGCATGCGGGTCTACCGGCTGACGTTTGATCTTGCCGGTGATCTGCGCCTCGTCGATCACGACCTCACGGGGGTCCCAGTAGAAGTACTCCCGCTTCTGCGAGCCCGAGTCGTGGGTCACCTTGATCTTGACGTCGGGTCGTTTGGCGGGATCCGTCTCCTGGCCCATCGCCTTGAGCAGCGCCTTGTACTCCGAGTAGTCCAATTTGACGCCGCCATCCATGTTGAACCACATGGTCAACAGCCCCGTGCCAATCAGGATGGCAATCATGTACCACAGGGCGTTGCCCCCGACGGGTCCGCGGCGCTCGGTGCCCTTGCGCGGGCCATCGGGCTTGCGGTCGGCGTTGTCTTGCTTCTCAGGTTTGTCCATGCGTTGCTGCTCGCAATCTCGTTGGCGCTGGAAGCGACGATTGTGGGCAACTCGCTCTGCGAGTTGCCGCGACCCGCGGAGCGAGTCGCCAAGGTCGCCCAGACTGCCAACGTATCAAGTGCTAACCTAATCGTAAGGGCCACCTTAAGCATCTACAACGACAGTCGCGCCCCGATTTGGTCCGTCGCAACGACGCGATGCGGCGTATCGCGGCCAGGGCCAACCAACGGCGCGGCTTTAAGCTGAGGCCCTTCAGCAACTTGTGGGCCATTGTCGCTCCGACGCGAGGCGTTCGCGTTTCGTGCCTTGACGTTGGTTGCGGGAATACCGAATCGGCCGGACAATAGGGTGGTAACTTTTGTAAGCCGCGTCGAGCCGGCCGTCGGCAATCGTGCTCGTGGTCGTACTCGTAATCGTGCTCGAAGGAACCGCGGAGGACATGCTGCTTTCGAGGACGACGAGACGCACGAGCACGACTACGAGCACGAGGTGAAAGCGGTTCCGGCGACGCCAAATCCCTTGCCATGACCCCCGTCACCCATATCGCCGTGCTGGGCTCGACTGGCAGCATCGGCCGCAGCACGCTGGAGGTCATCCAGTCGTCGAAAGGCAGCCTTCAGGCCGTTGCCCTTTCGGCTCACGGCCGCACTGCCTTGCTGGCGGAGCAGGCACGAAGCGTCCGGCCGCGGTGGCTGATCGTGACCGATGCCGCCAAGGCAGCCGAGGTCTCGTGGCGGCAAGATCTGCCCCCCGGCGTCGAACTACGAGTGGGCGAAGCCGGCCTCCGCCAAACCGTCACCGACCCGGAAGTGGACGTCGTCGTGGCGGCCATCGTCGGCAGCGCGGGCCTGCTGGGCACGTGGGCCGCGCTGGAAGCAGGCAAGACCGTGGCCCTGGCGAACAAGGAAACGCTCGTCATGGCCGGCCCGCTGGTCATGCGAGCTGGCCCGGCGGACGCGGCGCCGGCTGATCTGCCGGTCGATAGCGAGCACAGCGCGATCTTCCAGGCCCTGCAGGCGGGCCGGCGCGAGGATGTCCGGCGGGTCGTGCTCACCGCCAGCGGCGGGCCGTTCCGCGGCACACCGCCGAGCAGCTGGCCCAAGTGACCGTCGCAGAGGCCCTGGCCCATCCGACCTGGAACATGGGCCGCAAGATCACGATCGATTCGGCCACGATGATGAACAAGGCCCTGGAGATCATCGAGGCCCGCTGGCTGTTCGACCTGCGGCCCGAGCAGATCGACGTGGTCGATCCATCCGCAGTCGATCGTGCATTCGCTGGTCGAATTCGTCGACGGCTCGGTGCTGGCCCAGCTTAGCCCGCCCGACATGAAGCTGCCGATTCAGTATGCCCTGACGTATCCCGAGCGACAGCGGAGCATCGCCGCAAAGCTCGACTGGACGACGGCCTTGCAGTCTGGACGTTCGAGCCGCCGGACGACGGAACGCTTTCCGGCCCTGGAGCTGGGCCGCGAGGTGGCCCGCGCGGGCGGCACGAGCGGCGCGGTGCTCAACGCGGCCAACGAGGCGGCCGTGGCCGGCTTTTTGGCCGGCGAGCTGCCCTTCACCGAGATCGTGCCGGCTTGCCGGGCCGTGCTGCGACCATCACGACTTTGAACCCAACCCCTCGCTCGAGCGCTTGCTGGAGCTCGACCGCTGGGCACGGCAGGAGATTGCACGGTGGATTGGCTGCTTGATCGGCTCGACTCGCTGTGGAGCCGGCGTGGTGGCGTGGTTTTACACCTGGGGGCTGGTCGATCATCGGCCTGGGCGCTGGTGATCTTCGTCCACGAGCTGGGGCACTTCCTCGTCGCCAAGGCCTGCGGCGTGAAGTGCGAGAAGTTCTACGTCGGCTTCGACGTGCCGATCTCTATCCCGCTGGGCAAGCTGGGCACGCTCCGCCTGCCGCGGCGCTCTGGAAAAAGCAGTGGGGCGAGACCGAATACGGCATCGGCATCCTGCCGCTGGGCGGCTACGTGAAGATGCTCGGCCAGGACGACAACCCCTATCGCCAGGAGGCCGAATACGAGCGGGCCAGGGCTGCCTCCACGACGGCGGAGAACCAGGCCGGCGGGGACTCGACCACCGAGACTCCCGCCGCGACGGCCACGGAGGCCGCCCCGCCGCCGTCCGACCCGCAGTGGGACCCCCGCAGCTACCTGGCCAAGAGCGTGCCGCAGCGGATGGCCATCATCTCGGCCGGCGTGATCATGAACGTCATCCTGGCGTTTGTGCTGGCATCCATCGCTTACGGGTTTGGCGTGCGGTACATCCAGCCGGTCGTGGGACACACCGTTCCGGGCGGCTCGGCGTGGCAGCACGACATGCCGGTTGGGGCTCAGATCGTCAGCATCGCCGGTGTCGAGAAGCCGCGGTGGGATAAGGAGATCCTGAAATATGCCCGCTTGGCAGAGAAAGGCAATCGCGTCGAGCTGGTATACCTCGACCCGCGCACCAACGAGCTGGTCAGTGACACGATCGAGCCTCAAATGGGCGCAGACAATCTGGCTCGGCTGGGGATCAGCTCCTCGTTCAAGTTGGAGCTGCGGCGGCCGCCTGGCGGTCCCGACACGCCCGCCGCCACAGCCGGCTTTCAAGGCGGCGACATCATCCTGACGGTCAAGGTGGCCGGCCAGGATCAGCCCGTTAACGTCGCCACCTATGCGGACCTTCAGGTGCCCTTCGTCAAGTATCCCGGGAAGACGCTCGAATTCACCGTGGACCGCATCACGCTCAAAGACGACGGGACGCCCAAGCTTGACGCAGAAGGCCAGCCGGAGCGGCATCAGGCGACGGTCTCCTTAGTCCCGGCGCCGATGCGGGACCTGGGCATCGTGATGAAATTCGGGCCGATCGTCGCCGTGCAACCCAAATCGCCAGCCGCCGAGGCCGGCATTCAACCGGGCGACGAGATCGTGCACGTGACCGGCGAGAGATCTGAGGACCTGCTCTCCGCCGATCCCCTGTTCATGCCAGAGCTGCTGCGTCGGCGGGCCGGCAAGACCGTGAAAGTGCTGGTCATGCGCGAGGGCAAGCAAATCCCCATCAACGTGACCTTACGGGAGGTGCGGTGGTCGGAGGAGCCGACGGGCACGCCCGACACGGACAACAATCTGACCGATGAGCCGATGTCGGCCCCGGCGCTGGGCATCGCCTATGCGGTATCCAACGAAATTGCGTCGGTCAGCGGTCCGGCCCGGGCTGCCGGCCTAGAACCCGGTCAACGAATCTCCCAGGTCAAGTTCCGCGTGCGCGGTCCGCGGAAGTCGGAAGACCAGCCGTGGCCCCTGGAGGACCTGACCCTGCCCTTGGGCGCTGACAAGCGTCATTGGCCCGCGGTCTTCTTCGCCTTCCTTCAGGATCACGCCGTTGCCGGCAAGCATGTGGAGATTTCGGTGGGCGAGAAGAAAGACCAGGTCATCTATCGAGTGCCGCCGCTGGAGCGCCACGACTGGTTCCGCTCCGAGCGCGGCCTGCGGCTGGTGCCGCTCACCGATGTGCGCGTGGCCGGCTCGCTCGGCGAGGCCATGAGCCTGGGTGCCCAGGAGACGGGCGATGCCATGTCGATGGTCGTGACTTTCTTGCGGCGCATCCGCCAGTTGGGGTCGAAGGCCGCCGGGCCGGTGGGCATCTTGCAGTTCGCCGCCGGCTCGATCGAGGCCGGCCTCACCCAGTTCCTGCTGTTCCTGGCCATGCTCAGCGCGAACCTGGCCGTGCTCAACATCCTGCCCATCCCGGTGCTCGACGGCGGCCACTTGATGTTCCTGATCTACGAAGGCATCCGCCGCAAGCCGCCCAGCGAGAAGGTGATGATCGGCCTGAACCTCCTGGGTTTGGCATTGATCCTCACGGTGATGGTGCTGGTGCTCACGCTGGATATTGGACGGCTGGTCCGCGGCTAAGCAACGGCATGGGCGTGGCAGCCCCGTCGCGCGCTGGGGTTTCCGTTTGCACTTCGACGACCGCACGTATAATTGCGGGACGTGCCACTCCCCCTTGCCCGAAGCCCGAGGCCGAAGCCTGACAGGAAATGCTTCGTCGCCACCTAGCCCGCGAAGTGGCTCTCCAGGTCCTCTATCAAGACGACCTGAACCCGGGCCTTGCTCCGCGGATTGCCGATGCGTTCGTCGGGCGTCGGCTGCGCTGGCCGGAATTGGCCGCGTTTGCCCGATCGCTCGTGGCCGGCGTGCGCGCGAACCGGCCGCAGATCGACGAGCTACTGGGCCAGACGGCCGACAACTGGAGCCTGCGGCGGATGGCGGCCACGGACCGCAACGTGCTGCGGCTGGGGGCCTACGAAATCCTGCACACCGACACGCCGCCGCGGGTGGCCATCAACGAAGCCGTGGAGCTGGCCAAACGCTTCGGCACCGCCCAATCGCCTCAGTTCGTCAACGGCATCCTCGACCGCTTCCTGGCCCTGCGGCGCGACCGTCCCGAGGGGGAGCGAGGGACACTATCTTCGTGATAACCGCACGCCAATCCTAGCGGCATAATAAGCGGGTAGTCGTACTTCTTTCTTCTCAGACATTGCCATGCCGCTGACGATTTCCGACGACCTGCTAACTGCCTCGCGCATGGCCGAGCAAGAAGCGCGCTTGGAGATTGCTGTCGCCTTTATGACGCGGGCAAGCTGACGTTCCCGCTTGCCACGCGATGGGCGGCGGTTTCTCGGCGTGAATTCGAGGAGGCACTGCTCGCTCGCGGCTTAGCCCTCGTGCGGGCCAGCGTCGAAGAGTTGGAACAGGAGTTCGGACGCTGCAGCAGCTAGGGTAATTGCCATGCCCGTGGTCGTGAGCGACACATCGCCGATTCGCGCGCTCGCGCACCTAGGGTTGATTGACGCCCTGGCCAAGCTGGTCGGCGAGGTATTCGTGCCGCCGAGCGTCGCCTTGGAATTGGCGGACCCGCCGGCCAGCTTTCGACCAATCGAACGTCGCTGCCATCCCATTCCTGGGTGTTGAAGCTAGCGGGCGAGGCGAGCGAACTGTAACGCAGCCACCGCCGAGCTCATGGAGCGCCTGACGACTTCCCAGCTTCGGCACACGCTCCCGCGCGGCGGCGGGAGACGTTGACCGCGCGGCGCAACGCGATCAACGCGAGGACTGCCGTCCAGATGCTTCCCCAGAACAGGAAAGCCCGCCGCGAGCGCCGCGGCGGCACGTCCCAAAGCTGATAGACGCCGTCGGGCGTCGTGCTGATCGCCAGCCGTCCGTCCGGCGAGAAGCAAGGGTATTGGCCATCCAGCCGGGCGACTTCCCGGCCCGTGCCCGCTTCGATGAGCAGGCATACGTGTTGCGGAAGGTCGGGCGACTGATCCGCAACAGGCCGGCGGCCGCGCAGAAAGGCGCGAATCTTCTCGACAAGGCTCGAGGTGCCTCGTCCAGGCAGTCCCAGCGTGCCCTCTACCACGAAGAGCCGGGCGTCGGGCGTTACCGCGGCCAGATGCGCTCCGTCCAGCAGCAGCGACTCTGTTCCGCCCAGCAAGGCCGCACGATCGACCTGCTCCTGGCCATCATCCGTCCGATAGTAGGTGAGCCACCACTGCTGGCCGAAAAGAGACAGCGCGACGAGATAGTCTTCCTCGGGCGCGAAAGCATACGACGGACCTCGCAGGCCCGGCGGGGTGTTGAAGATCGCCCGTTTGGCGGCAACGTCCCAGCAAGCCACCGAACCGTCCAGCAGCATCCGCCCGCGGCCTGAAAGCAGCATCCGCGCGTTGGGCACTTGAGGAAACGTAGCCACGTCATCGCCGCTGACGGCGTCCAGAATCATGACGGTGAGCGGGCGCGTCGGCGGCTGCTTCGGACGTTCCTTGATTGCCAGCAGCCGGCTGCCGTCGGACGAGTAGAAGAAACCGCCACCATAGCCGGGGGTCGCGTGCAGCAGCTTGCCGCTTGCGATCTCGTAGCATTCCAGCCGCGGCTGGTCTCTTTCGTCGTAGGTGACGAAGGCCGTCGTCCGGCCATCGGGCGACACGGACCAGAGGACGCCGTCCGGCGCCCGGCAGGCGAAACGGACCACTTCGTTGCCGGCCCAGGCATCGATCAACCGCAAGACGTGCTTGTGCTCGTCCTTCTCCGTGCCAGCGGCGCGCTCGTGCACGTGGATCAGGTCGCCTGCTGCCAGGTGGATGCCTCCCTCGTGGCCGCCCTGGTCGCCCAAATGTTCGGCGACGAGCCGCCTGGACTGGACATCCAAGAGGCGGATCGGCCCGGTTTTCAGGCCCGAAACGGGTGTCGTGACCAGCGTTCGATTGTCACTGAGAAAGCCCAGCACGCGCTGACTCAGCGGCAATTGCCAGCCGTCGCGCGGCGCGGGAGGAAGGAGCCACCAAATGGCGATCAGTCCCGCGGCCCACGTCAGGACGGCGATTGCAGCGAAGCGGCGGCCAAAACGGCGAGCGCGAGACATCGGCTCATCGTAACGCCGCCGCAGCCGCACGGCGAGAGTCAGGCGCTACTTCCAGGCGAACGCCTGCCCCGTCAGCTGCTCGAAGGCCTCGATGTACTTGGCCCGTGTTTGCTTCACGACGTCCGCCGGCAGCGCCGGCGGCGGGCTGTTCTTGTCCCAGGGGGTCGTTTCCAGCCAGTCGCGGACGAACTGCTTGTCGAACGACGGCGGGGAGCCGCCCGGCTGGTAGTCGTCGGCCGGCCAGAAGCGCGAGCTGTCGGGCGTCAGCACTTCGTCGATCAGGATGAGCTCGTCGTCCAGCTTGCCCCAACTCGAACTTGGTGTCGGCGATGATGATGCCCCGGCTGGCGCGCGTGCTCGGCCCCGCGGCGATAGATGTCGAGGCTTCGCTGCCGCAGCTCTTCGGCCAGCTTGCGGCCGACGCGCTGGCACATTTCGCTCGAACGAGATGTTGATGTCGTGCCCGGTTTCCTCCTTGGTGGCGGGCGTGAAGATCGGCTCGGGCAAGCTGGTCGCTCTGCTTCAAGCCCGGCGGCAGCGTCATGCCGCAGACGGTGCCCGACTGGCGATACTCCTTCCAGCCCGAGCCGGCCAGGTAGCCGCGGACGACGCACTCGATCGGCACGACCTCGGTCTTGCGCACGAGCATGCTGCGCCCGGCCAGCTCGGCGCGGTCCACGCCCGCCGGCAGGTCCATGTCGTCGACGTCGGTGGTGAGCAGATGGTTGGGCGTCCTCAAGTGATCGAACCAGAAGGCGCTCAGCGCCGTGAGCACGCGGCCCTTGTCGGGGATGCCGGTCGGCAGCACCCAGTCGAAGGCGCTGATGCGGTCGGTGCTGACCAGCAGCAGGCTGCCACCCAGATCGTAGACGTCGCGCACCTTGCCGCGTCGCACGGCCACGCCGGGAAGGGAGGTTTGCAGAACGGTCATGTTTCGTCCTTGGTCCTTGGTCCTTGGTCAGTTGTCAGTTGTCAGTGGTCAGTTGTCAGTTGTCAGTTGTCGGTGGTCAGTCGAAGGGCCGCTTGTGGCTCGATTCGATCTTGCTTCCTCATGAGGACTGAACCGAACATCCAACATCGAACTCGACAAAGCCGTTCGATGTTGGACGTTCGGTCCTCACCTTGTCACGCGCTCACCTTGTCACCTGTCACTTCTGCCGGATCATCGCCATGAACTCGCCGAACAGATAATTGCTGTCGTGCGGGCCGGCGGAGGCCTCCGGGTGATACTGCACGCTGAAGGCCGGCACCTCGCGGTGCCGTACACCTTCGATCGTGCGGTCGTTGAGGTTGAGGTGGGTCACCTCCAATTGGCTCGGCAGCGTGTCGGCCTCGACTGCGAAGCCGTGGTTCTGCGAGGTGATTTCCACCGTGCCGGTGCGGCAGTTGAGCACCGGCTGGTTGGCCCCGCGGTGGCCGAACTTGAGCTTGAACGTCTTGGCACCGCAGGCCAGCGAAAGGAGCTGATGCCCCAGGCAAATGCCGAAGATCGGCCGCTTGCCCAACAGGCCGCGGATCGTGTCGATGGCATAGGTCAACGGCTCCGGATCGCCCGGCCCGTTGGAGAGGAACACGCCGTCAGGCTTCAGGGCCAGCACTTCGTCCGCCGTGGCCGTGCCCGGCAGGATGGTCACGCGGCAGCCCTGGTCGGCCAGGTGCCGGGCGATGTTCCACTTCATGCCGTAGTCCAGAGCGACCACGTGCGGCCCCGGGGCGTGCGCTCGACCACCTGGCTGGCTGAGCCGGCCGGCTCGGCTCCGCCGCGGTTCTCAGCCAGCCGCGCTAGTGGGTTGAGTTTCTCGCTCCACTGCCGTGCGGAGTCGGGGAGCACCTCCCGCACCAGGTCGCGGCCGACCAGCCCCCGGCTGGCCTTGGCTTTGGCCACCAGGCTGGCGTCGTCCAGATCGACGGTGGAGAGGACGCCCTTCATGGCCCCGCGGGTGCGCAGCCGCCGCACCAGGGCGCGGGTGTCGATGCCGGCCAGGCCGACCACGCCCGCCTTGGCCAGAAAACCGTGCAAGTCGCCGTCCGCCCGAAAGTTGCTCACGCGGCGGCTGAGCTCCCGCACGACGAAGCCGGCCAGGTACAGCCGGCCGCTCTCGACATCTTCGGCATTGACGCCGTAGTTGCCGATCTGGGGATACGTCATGGCCACGATCTGGCCGCGGTAGCTGGGGTCGGTGAGGATCTCCTGATATCCGGTCATCGAGGTGTTGAAGCAAACCTCGCCGTCCACCTCGCCGGCCGCGCCGAACGACTCGCCGGCATAGACCGTGCCGTCCTCCAGGGCCAGTTTTGCGACTTGCGACATGAATGGCGGCGGATGCGGAAGCTGTGCGGGTTAAGTAGCAGGCACACTCGGTGTGCCGTCCGCGTAGAACGGCAGCCCATTCCGTTCGGCGGGCCGTTCAGCGGCACGCGGAGCGTGCCTACTCCAAGGTTGCTAGCTCAAGTCGCCGACAGCACTGCCCGATACTGTAACTAACGGCTGTGGGTCTCCGAACGAGATCAAAAATCAAGTTCGGACAGCCTTGAGGGTCCTTGTGCCGGCGAGCAAGGACCCTCATTTTGCGCGCGGACCCAAGTATAGGGAGGCGTCGCCGCCCTGAGAAGGAGGCGGCTGGGCGTGGGAAGGTAACGTTGGACGTTGGACGTTCGATGTTGGACGTTGGACGTTCAGCGTTGCCACAAGACGAACGTCCAACGTCCAACGCTGAACGTCCAACATCGAACGATAAAATCTCAAAGTCTCTACATTGCCTCGAGTGCCCTGGTCAGGTCCTCTCGCAAATCCTCGAACGCTTCCAGCCCCACGCTCAGCCGGATCAGCTCGTCGCGGATGCCGTGGGCCAGGCGGTCCGCGCGGTCGTAGCTGGCGTGCGACATGGCCGAGGGCTGCTCGATGAGCGATTCGACGGCGCCCAGGCTGACCGCCAGTTGAAACAGCTTCGTCGCGCCGACCACGCGCTTCGCGGCTTCGAAACCGCCCGTCACCTCGAAGCTGATCATCGCCCCAAAACCGCCCTGCATCTGCCGGGCAGCCAGCTCGTGGCCGGCGTGCTTCGCTAATCCGGGATAGAAGACTCGTTGCACGCGCGGATGACCGGCCAGGAATTCCGCCAACCGGGCAGCCGTATCGCTTTGGGCGATCATCCGCAGCTCGAGCGTCTTCAGTCCGCGCGAGGCCAAGAACGCCTCCAGCGGCCCCATCACGGCGCCGGTGGCGTTTTGCACGAAATACAGCCGGTCGTAAATCGCCTTGTCGCGGACCACCAGCGCGCCGCCCAGGAGGTCGCTGTGCCCGCCGAGGTATTTCGTGGCCGAGTGCATGACGATATCGGCCCCCAACTCCAGCGGCCGCGTGAGCACCGGCGAGGCCAGCGTATTGTCCACGCCCAGCAGCGCGCCGTGCTCGTGGGCGATCTCGGCGCAAGCGGCGATGTCGGTGATCGACATCAGCGGATTGCCCGGGCTTTCGATCCACACAAGCTTCGTCTGGGGAGTGATCGCCGCGCGTAGCTTTTCGAGGTCTGTCGTATCCACCAGCGTGGTCTTCAAGCCTGCTCGGTTGGTCACTTTGTGCAGCAGTCGATAGGTGCCGCCGTAGATATCCGCGCCCGCCACGACGTGGTCGCCGCTCTCCAGCAGCATGGTCGCGCAATGGGTGGCCGCCATGCCCGTGGCAAAAGCCAAGGCCCTCGCCCCCGAGCCGCCTTCCAGCGACGCGAGCGTCGTCTCGAAGGCCTTCCGCGTGGGATTGCCGCTGCGCGAGTAGTCGTAAGCCCCCCATTGTCCCGGCCCAGGCTGCACGAAAGTGCTCGCCAAATGAAGCGGCGGCACGACGGCCCCGGTGGCCGGATCGCATTCCTGTCCGACGTGAATCGCGCGCGTGCGGAAGTGCATAGACTAAGGAGCGGTACAGGCGGACGGCCGATAAAGGCGAGCACAAGTCGTCGAGCAGTTTACTGCGCGACATCCTCATAGCAAAAGGAGCGATTCCAGGGCGAGCCGCCAGGCGCGGCGCAACTGGTGGCAATCGGGCCGAATCGTTTGTTACACTAGAAGCCACGTTGGCCGATAAGCCGGTCGGCCGAAGACGGTCGGCCGCGTGTTTGCCCCGCCGTACCATCCGCGCGGTGTCCTGTCGCGCCACCGTGGCGCCGTGGCCGGAACGCCGTGCCTGCCTCGAATCTCCCGCCGCTTGAAAGGAGCCTCCCATGTCTCTCCACCGCCGTCGTTTCTTGGAAGATTCGCTCTTGGCCACGGCCGCCGCGCTAGCCGCCGGACCGATGACCGGGGCCTTTGGCCGGGAAGACAAGCCCAGCCGCTCGACGGCCGAAAAGCTCAGCGTGGCCTGCGTCGGCGTGCGGGGCCGCGGGGCCAGCCACTACGGCTTCTTCGCCGGGCGGCCGGACACCGAGGTGACGTACATTTGCGACGTCGACGAAAAGGTGGCCAATACCGCGGCCAACAACGTCGCCTCCAAGCAAGGCCGCCGGCCGGCGATCCTGAAGGACATGCGGAAGGTCTTCGAAGATGCCTCGGTCGATATCGTGGCCTTCGCCACGCCCAATCACTGGCACGCCCTAGGTGCCATTTGGGCCATCCAGGCCGGCAAAGATGTCTACGTCGAGAAGCCGGTCAGTCACAACGTGAGCGAGGGCCGCCGCATCGTCGAGGCCGCCCGCAAGTACAAGGCCATCTGCCAGGCCGGGACGCAGAGCCGATCCAACCCCGGCATGCGCGAGGCGATCGAGTACCTCCACTCCGGCAAGCTGGGCGAGGTGAAACTGGCCCGGGCGCTGTGCTACAAGCGGCGGCCAAAGATCGGCGATAAGGGCCAGTTCAAGCCGCCGGCGGAGGTCGATTACGATCTGTGGAGCGGCCCGGCCCCCATCCTGCCGATCACCCGGCCGCAGTTCCACTACGATTGGCATTGGCAATGGGCCTACGGCAACGGCGACCTGGGCAACCAGGGCATCCACCAGATGGACATCGCTCGCTGGGGCTTGGGCGTCAGCGACATCGGCCAGAGCGCGTCAAAGCTACGGCGGTCGCTTCGGCTACGTCGACGCCGGCGAAACGGCCAACACGCAGATTTGTATCCACGGCTTTGGCGACAAGAAGCTTGTCTTCGAGGTCCGCGGGCTGGAAACCGCGCCGCTGGACGGGGTGCGGGTGGGCGTGATCTTCTACGGCAGCGAGGGCTACCTCGTGAACCCCAGCTACACCGGCGGCACCGCCTTCGATAAGGACGGCAACAAGCTGGCCACGTTCAACAACGGCAACGACAACCATCACTTTGGCAACTTCCTACAGGCCGTCCGCAGCCGGCAGGCCGAAGACCTCAACGGCGATATCCTCGAAGGGCACATCAGCAGCGCGCTGTGCCACCTGGGCAACATCTCCTACCAGTTGGGCGAGCGGCTGCCGATGGCCGAGGTCAAGGACCGGCTGGCGAGCGACGACGAAGCCTCCGAGACGTTCGCCCGCTTCGTCTCGCATCTCGCGGCCAGCAAGGTGAGCGAGAAGGAGTCGATCGGCTTGGGTGAGAAGCTCAAGATCGATCCGACCAAAGAAACGATCTCGGGCAACTCGAAGGCCTTGGCCATGCTCACGCGCGAGTACCGCAAGCCGTTCGTGGTGCCGGAAAAGGTGTAGTGGTTCGCTGTCGGGGCACGAAGAAATGAAGCAACACGCCATGCGAACCGTCGCTGTGATGGCCCTCCTCGGGGCGGTTTCGGTTTGCCGCGCCGCCGACCTGGAGAGGCTGCCCAACAATACCTGGGTCGAGATCAAGTACACCACCCAGCAGCCCAGCGACGACCCCGACGAAAAAGGCCGATGGCACCCCGTCGGCTGGAACAAGCTGGTCTATGACCCCGACGCCAAGCGAGTCTTGTTTTACGACCGCTGGGTCGACAAGAAGCACGGCGGCACGACCATCTATGGCAACTGTCTGTTCGCGTTCGATCCGGCCACCGCCAAGGTCAAGCCGATCAAGATCGACCACTGGACGAAGGTGGAGCCCAAAGGCGGCGGCTATCGGACGGTCGCCTTGCCCGAAAACGACAAGGAGCCAACTCCCTGCCCGCGGCATGTCTATCATGCTTTTGAATATGTCCCCGATCTGAAAGCCGTTTTCATCAGCAATGGGGCCAATCAGTCCGCCATGCTGAAAGACGGGAGAGTCGTCGGCCATGATTTGTGCACCGACACCTGGCGTCTGGACTTAGGATCGAACAAGTGGAAGAAGGTCGAGGCGACCGGCAGCCCGCCCAATCGGCTCGACGACGCCATGGCGTATTGCCCCGATACGCGCTCGCTCATCTACAGCGGCACCGCTTGCCGGCTGTGGATCTTCGACATGGAAAAAGACCAGTGGCGCCAGGCCAGGCAAAGCCCCCCCGAGCACGGCAGCATGGGCCGAACGATCTTCTACGACCCGTCGAAAAAGCGGATGTTGCTGGTGGGCGGCGGCCGGCTCGATGCCTGGACGAAGGGCAAGGCCCCCGAGTTTCACGAGCTGTACGCCTTCGATCCCAAGTCCGAAACGGTCACTCGACTGGCGGACGCCCCGACCACGCTCTATGCCAGCCACCTGGCCTATGACAGCAAGCGACAATTGTTCGTCGCGGTTGCCGTCTTCAACAAAGAGGAGCAGCGCTCCGGCATGTTCTGTTACGATCCGATGAAAGATGCCTGGCACGAGATCAAGCCGGCCAATCCCATCCCGGCGCACCGGGGCTGGTTCGGCTGGATGAAGTTGTGCTACGACTCGCAGCACGATTGCTTCATCGGGATGATCGGAGACAAGCTGTACGCGTTCCGCTATCAGAGCCCATGATCCAGACCCTGACCAAGCCAGAGAAGCCCGCCATCCCACAGCCGGCCATCGCGCAGCCCGCCGGCCATCCCCAGCACCGCGGCGAGGAGCAGTCGAACGACTATCGCCGTCGGCTAGCCGAGGTCGAGCCCAAGTGCCTGCGCACCTATACGCCGAGCCTGGCGGTCATCTCGCGGAGCGCCGGCTCATATCACTGGACGCCCGAGGGGCGGATGCTGGACCGCGACGAGCGCGCCGGTGTCAAGTTCAAAGACGGCGACCTGATCGCACCCCCCTCCGCGTGGTCGTCGGCGACTGCGGGCTGAAGGAGGGGAAGCTGGAGATAAAATGGCGGGCCGCGGAGAAGCCGGTGATGATCGCCGTGGATGGAGCGGCCAGCGAGATCGCGAGGTTGGTTCAGCATGCGCTGCAAAGCGTGCTGCAAGGTCTTGTGGGCGTCGCGGCCGCGCCATCTCGCACCATGGTTATTTGCCTCGACGGCAGCGAAGCCACCAATCCTTAGTCCGATTCCGGATTCGGGCCGCGCCTTCCTTCACAGAACGTATGAGCAAGCGAGGCCGCTTGCCGTAGAACACCAGCAATGGCCACAACCAATATGCTTCAAGCAAGAACGCAATGATCAGGCCACTCCAAAGCCACGGCTGAACGAATATCCAATCCGTGCCGAACGCCCAATGGGCACCGGTGGCACAGCCTGCCAATCCAAGCGCTATCACAAACATTATCCAAGATGTCCAGACTCGCTCGTCGAACTTCAAATGTGCTACAAGGTCGCCACGGTCTATGCTCTTCCACGTCTCATAGGCGGCTTGCACGTGGCGCCGCCGCTCCTTCCAAGATGTCGATACACTAGCCAAATCCTTATGGACGTTTCCGATGGAGTATGCGTCCGCGATGCGCCCGTAGAGCTCGAGCGACTGGAGATACCGCTGACGGGCACGCTCACGGTTCCGACGCTTTGCTGAGAAATACCCCAAAATTCCCTCGCCACGAAGACGAGCCACATCTCCCAAGGCCTGTAGACAGATAGCTTGGTCCAGGACATGGCCGGTCTGGATGCACACAGCCAAGGCCTCGTTGTATTTCGCCTCGGCCGTGGCATAGTCGCGACGCTTTAGTGCGACATTTCCCAGGCCACGAATACATCCAGCTTGTGCTGAGACACGGCTGATCTGAACGCACATGGACAGAGCTTCGTTGTACTTGGCCTCGGCTGTCGCGTAGTCGTGACGCCGGAACGCAATGTCTCCCAGGCCCAGGATGCAATTGGCCTGGCCCAAGACGTTGCTGAGTTGGACGTGCAGAGAGAGAGCTTCGTTGTACTTAGCGTCGGCTGTCGCGTAGTCGTGACGTTGGAACGCAATGTCTCCCAGACCCCGGATGCCATTGGCCTGGCCCAAGACGTTGCTGACTTGGACGTGCATGGAGAGAGCTTCGTTGTACTTAGCCTCGGCGGTCGGGTAGTCGTCGCGATGCAACGCAATGTGCCCCAGGCTCTGGATGCAATTGGCCTGGCCTAAGACGTTGCTGACTTGGCCGAACATGGATAAAGCTTCATTGTACCTAGCCTCGGCTGTTGCGTAGTCGTTACGCTGTAGGGCTATATCCCCCAGGCCATCGATGCAGTTGGCTTGTCCCTGAAGGCGCTCCAATTCCACGTACAGCCGCAGCGCCTCCTGGTGCTTCACTTCGGCAATGGCGTATTCACCGTTCCGCAGCGCGAGGGATCCCATTCGCAAATTACACCACGCCTGACCTGGCACGTCGTTCAACTCGACGAACACGTGGAAGGCTTCTTGGTACGCTTGCTCTGCTGCAAAAGTGTCCGAGCGATCCAGCGAGAGGTTCGCAATGGCCACCAAACAATCCGCCCATTCTTTCTTTTTCCCCAATTCCTGGGCTTTGCTCGCTGCGGCCGTTAGCACCTTGGCCCTTCCCAAGCCGGTGAAACGCGCGAACTCGCCGACACTGCACGCGGCGTCAATGGCGGTCAGGGGATCGGCCCCCGAGAGCCCGGCACGAATCATGGCTTCGACGTTGGCTAGCTCTGGTGCGAGCCGAACAACTGCCTCAGCACCATCCGCCGTTCCGACCTTTGAGCCTTCCTCCTTCGCAAGCCGGCAGTAGACGTTGACAGCCGCGGACAAATCGTCAGCTGTGGGCCGCACGTACGCCAGTGAATACTCCCGCACGGGTGGTAGCACCCTCAAGCGGTCTTGCTCGTCGAAAGCCAGCTCGATCTGACGCAAAGGCCGTGCGCCTGTGTTGCCCAGGCGCGGCAGCACATCATCTAGATGAGACGCCGCAATGCCCGCCGGCAAGACGCCTAGCAGGGAGAACAGCCGGCGCGCTGCGTCTTGCTCGCAATTCAGACGAGGGCTGGCGATTGACAGGTCGAGGGAAATTTGGACGTTGTCTTGCTTGTCTTCAGACGCGGGGAGCCGCATGAGGGCCATGCGTTTTTCGGCCTCCTGCCAGTCGGCGAAGATCCCCGTAAGGTTGGGCTCGCATTGCGCATTAGCGCCGAGGATCCGCAACGCCAGCGGCACATAACCCACTGCCGCCAGCAGCGGCTCGAGAAACACATCGTGGCGGAACTTCTCGCCGGCTGCTGACAGAAAGGTCTCACGGGCGGGCTCAAGCATGAGCGGCGTAACCCGGATCGGCTCGCCCCAGTTCGACGCGCAACGGGCGCTCTTGGCCGCGCAAGGTGACCACGAGAGCCAGCGTGGGAATCTCAGCCAAAACTGCGAGGAACTCTTCGCAGTCGCTGCGCTGGCCGACCGCGTCCCATGGCGTTTCAAAGTTGTCCAGCACCAAGAGCGTCCGCCGTTGACGCAAGTGCACGAGGATCTTGCTTTGCAGGTCTTCTCCCGAGGCCGCAGTGATCCCCAGCGCAATGGCCATCTGGTCCAGCAAACCTTGCCGGCCGCTGGCCGTGTCGCAGCGGACGAAATAGCGTGCGTCCATGAATCGGTCTGCGACGCGCTCATCATGCAACGCGGTGAGCGACAAGGTGCTCTTCCCGTAGCCGGCGCCACCCAGCACGAGCGTCGGCTGAACGCGTGGCGCCAGGATCCGGGTCGTGAGTTTCGAGAGCTCGCGGTCACGACCATAACAGTGCAGTGGCTTGCCGGGCAGCGCTGGCCGAATCAGCGGCTGTACTGCGCCGACCACGGCTGTTGAGCTGGCTGTGTTATGTCTGGGCGCGACTCCGCGAAATCGGCCCACAGCGGCCGCCAACCGGTTCAGCGCCTCGTCTGTGACACCCTCGCTGAAATCGATCCAATTACTTTGCGACAAGAAGAGCGACTGTTGCGAGATATCGTGAGGCGATGGTCCCCCTGGCAGAAGAACCGGAATGAGCCGCAGGCCCCGTGCATCGCGCTGATCGAGGAGGGCCTGAATCTCGGCGCGTTGGGTTGGGCCAATGCCATGCGACCCAAGCATTACGGCCGCCGCGGGCGCGCTTCGGATCACGTTTTCCAACTCGGCCCGCCAAAGCTCGCCGGGCGGCAGGTCGCTTTCGTCGAGCCAGACTGTCACCCCGCGACTGCGCAAGCCACTGGCAATCTGCCGAACGATAGGCTTGTCCTGCGAATTATGGCACAGAAACACCACGATGACGGTGCCGTGTTCGCAGTGTGGTATCTCGATGCGTACCGCCGATCCCGTAGGAGGGACGGCTGGCTCCGGCTCCGGCGGTCCGCCGTGGTCGGGGGGATCGAATTGCCCGCTGCGGTCGTTTAGCAAAAAGACAGTCGAGGGATCTACGTCAGAGCGATGAAGTAGCCTTGGGGTAAGGTGTTCGGACGCGCCCTTGAGCCAATGGTTTTGGCCCTGGAGTAACGCGACCGCGATGTCAAACGCGTTCCGGACCGACCGCCCGTGGGCCAAAGCGCGATAGAACGCGGCGGAGAAGGCGATGGCCGCCTCGTCGCTGATGGCACGGCTCATACCCACGGCGCAGTCCACTACCTGCGTAATGGCGTTGGCCTGTTCGGCGGCGTAACAGGCGTTGAGGACGACGACGCGAAGCTTCGTCCTGGCCTCCTGTTGATGAGCTGTGAGCAAGCTCATCAAGGCCGCTTGGGTGAGTGCGTGCGTCTTGTGATTGGGGGCCACCAAGGCAAGCTGCCCGGCCTTACTACCGTGCCCACTAAAATGTAGGACGGATGGCTCGAGACCAAGCAGCAGTTGCTGAACGTCCGCGACGCTTACACCCCAATCATCCGCGAGATGCAAACTGCCCGTGTGGCCGGCCCGGTCTATTGCCGCTTGGACGGCGCGCTTCTCCGCCTTTAGCCGGAGGGGATCTTGGTCGCGGGGATCAGCTGCCAGGAAAAGAATCGTGATCTTGTTGTTCGTCTGGGCCATCGAAGACAGATGCACACATGCAACCGGAGGAGATCAAAGACGGTTTCGAGAGAGTACCGGCAGCCGTGCTCGCGGCCATGTGGTGCGTCCAGCGCAGTAATACGGTCTGCCGCAGCTTCGTGGAGCCAGTGCAGCGTACTCGTATTCTACCAGTAGCGTTAGCGTCGGAAAGGGGTGGGGCGTCGTCGGTCTGCTCTCGCTCTCTTTGCGAGATGGCGACGCGCACGCATCCACGCTAATCTGTAGAGCATGATCCAGACCCTCACGAAGGATGAGACGCCCACCGCCGCGCCGCCAGCCCCCCATCCCCAGCACCGCGGCGAGGAGCAATCGAACGACTATCGCCGCCGGCTGGCGGCAGGTCGAGCCGCAGTGCCTGCGCACCTTCACGCCGAGCCTGGCGGTGCTCGCCAGAGCGCCGGCTCGTATCACTGGACGCCCGAGGGCCGCAAGCTGGCCGATTTCTCGTCCGGCGTGCTGGTGACGAACCTGGGCCACAACCCGACCCGCTGGTGGCAGCGAGTGATCGATTACCTGGGCCTCGCACGGCGTGGGCAGCATGCCGACGGCGAGTTCTGCAGGCCGTGCACGCTCGACGGCCTACAACGCCGTCACCGAAGTCGAGACGCTGGCCAGCCGAGCGGCTCGTCGCCGCTGCTGCAGAGCCAGCCCGGCGGCGCGCGCTGCGAGCAGGTGCTGTGGGCCGCCAGCGGCAGCGAGGCGATTCAGAAGGCGCTCTGGGCGGCGCTCGACCGCCGGCCGGGCGACGACATCATCCTCGCCACGCGCTACGGCTTTCACGGCAAGAAAGGGCTGGCCGGCGCGGTCACCGGCAGCGAGACCGACCAGGAGCGCGATCCGCGCGTGCAAGTTCATCAGCTTTCCCGCTGGAGGAGTGCCGCAACGTCGCAGCGCCGCCGGCAGCCGATCGACCTGGCGCCGTACGAAGCCGAGCTCGATCGCGCCTGTGGAAGCAGTTCGGCAGCCGCATCTCGTGCCTGATCACCGAGCCGTACCTGGGCGGCGGCGGCTCGTTTCATCCGCAGAAGGAATACCTGCAACTGCTCGCAGCGGTTCTGCCGCGAGCACGACATCGTCTTCATCCTCGACGAGGTGCAGGCCAACTTCGGCCGCACCGGCTCGCTGTTCGCCTTCACCGAGTACGGCGTCGAGCCGGACATCGTCGTGCTGGGCAAGGGCCTGGGCAACGGCGTGCCGGTCGAGCGCGGCGGTCGGCCGGGCCGACCTGTTCGCCGCCATGCACTACGGCGAAGGCTCCGACACCTGGAGCGCCAACCCGCTGGCCTGCGCGGCCGTGCTGGCCACGCTCGACGAGTTCGCGGACGACCGACGTGCTCGGCCACGCCGCGGAGCTGTCCAGCGTCATCGAGCGCGGGCTCTGACACGTCTGACCGAGCTGCCGGTCGTGGCCCACGTCCGCGGCGAAGGCGTGGTCTGGGGCGTCGAGTGCGCCGCCGTCGGCGATCACTCGGCCGGCCGAAGTGGCCAACGCCTGCGTCGAGGCCTGCTACCTGGGCGACGACCAGGGCCGCGCGATCCACCTGCTCGGCCCGCTGGCCGGCAAGGTGATCCGCGTCAGCCCGCCGCTGGTGATGCCGGTGGATGAGGCGAAGGAATACCTCGACGTAATGCACAGCCTCTTCGCGGCGACGGCGGCGCGGCTGGCAAGCGGCACTTAGCAGCGTCACGCTGCCCAGGCATCTTTTAGCGGTTCGGCCGCCGAGGGCACGGCGTGGGCCGCAGGCGCCAGCGGCTTGCGCGAGGGGATCACCGGCAGTGTCGGCCGCGTTTCAACGTCAATCTCCGGCAGCGTCTGCACCGCCACATCCAGCGCTCGGAACATCTGCGCCACGTGCTCGTGGCAGGTGAAGAGCAGCACTTGCTGGCCGTCGGCCGCATAGTCGCGCAGCAACTGGGCTGCGGCCAGCGAGCGCCGCGTATCGAAGTTCACCAGCACGTCATCCAGCACGAGCGGCACATCCACGCCGCGCCGAGCGTACGATTTCGCCAGCGCCAGCCGCAAGCAGAGGAAGAGCTGTTCTCGCGTACCGGTGCTGAGCACGTCCACGCCCAGAGTCTCTCCCTCGGCCGCGTCGATCCGCAGCGCGTCTTGGTCCAGCGGCGTCCAGACGCGAGGGTATTTATGGCCGGTCAGGGCGGCCAGATATCGCGACGACTCGCGGAGCACTTCCGGCTGCCGGTCGCGCTCGTAGACGTGGCGGACTTTGTCCAAGAAGAAGCTGCCGGCCGCCAGCACCTGCCATTGCTCGATGGCCAGACGAAGCTGCTCTTCCACGGCCCCCAGCTCCATCCGCTTCTCCGCCGGAGAGCTGTCCTTGGCCAGCCGCTTCAGCTCGGCCTCGAACTCGCCCAAGCGGTGCCGCAGGTCGGTGAGCTGCTGCTGGTCGGCGTGGAACTGCCCGCGGAGGGCGTGCCGCACCTCGCCCAGCCGGTCGGCCGGCGTTTGCTGCAAGGCCGTGGTGACTTCCTCGATCGTGGCCGTGCCGCAGAGCCGTGAGGCGACCTCGCGGTCCAGCTCGGCCAGCCGTTTGCGCAGCTCGTCGTGCCGGGCGAAGAGTTGAACGCGGCGGTAGAACTCCACTTCGCTCGTGACGCCAGCCAGCCGTAGCAGGCCGCGACGGCGGCGGGCCCAGCGTTTGCCTTGCAGGCAGAGCCGCACCACGCGCCGCCGCAGCCGGCGAAGCTGCATCATCAGCTCCTGCCGGCGACGGAAGAGTCTCATCCTGCCGCACGATCTCCTTGCGCACTTCCTGCAATTTGGCCGCCGCCTGCCCGACGGGCATCGGCAACCCCAGCTCTTGAAACACGCGCTGCAGCCGGTGGGCAAACTCCTGCTGGCCGCGCCGCGCCTCTTGCAGGTCGCGCTCGCGGGCCTCGATTTGCTGATGCACGCCGGCGTGGCTCACACTCACGCGGGCGCGGGTGACCGGCTCTTCCTTTCCTTTTGCGCGGCAATGGTCACACACCTGCTCGTAGGTCATGCCCTCAGCCAGGCCGAGCTGCCTCAGGGCGGCGTTCCAGGCCTCTTCAGCTTCCTGGTGCGCCACGGCGGCCCGATCGGCCGCGGCTCGCGAGTCGGCCGCATCGGCCTGGACGGCTTGGGCTTCATGATCGAGCGGCGAGAGCTTTTCCCACTCCATCAGCTGCTTCTCGGCCTCGCGGAGCTTTTCGGCCGCCCTGCCGGCCGGAATGCCGAGCTGCTGGTCCAACTGCTCCCGCTCCGTTTTGGCATCGTCGATCTGCTGCCCGAGCAACTCGGCTTGGGCGGCGGCGGTCGCCGCATCGCGCGGGCCGTGCTTGTCGCGCCGGAGCTTGAGCGCCACGCCCCCGCCAATGCCCGCCAGTCCGAGGAGGCCAAGGAACCAGCTCAGCGGGCTGGTCATCACGGCCCAGGCGAAGATCAGCGGCATGCCGAGCACGAACAACGCACCCAGCCCTACCAGTGAACCGACGGACAAGAGCGGCTCCGTGGCGGGAGCGACCGGATCTTGATCCAGCTCGGCCAGAGTGCCTTCCAAGTGTTCGATGTGCTGATCGAGCTGCACGCGCTGCCGGAGAAGACCGACGCCCTCGGTGGCTGCGTCGAGGGCCGTTTGCCAGTCCTCTTCCCCGCGTGCCGCCGAGCGCTTCATCGATCTGCTCGCTGACGGCCACGGCCGCTCGTTCCAGCTCAGCGGCGGTCGCTTCAGCTTGTTGCCGCGCCTCGGCGGCGGCACGCAGGGCCTTCTCCAGCGGCTTAATCTGCTTGACGTTGCGCGGCGAAATGTGCCGACGCAGCGGGGCCGGCTCGGCGGCTGGTTTCCGCGTTTCGGCGGGCACGTCGGCCGCGAGCTGAGCACGCAGGGCTTCGACCTCGCGCTGGAGTTCACTGGCCCGCCTGGCTTCGCCGGCGGCCCGCTCGGCCTGCTCCGCCGCGGCGGCCACGTGCGGCGCCTGCCGGAGCCAGCGCTCGTTGATCTCGAGCTTCTCGATTTCGGTCCGCAGTTGCTCGCGCCGCTGCTTCAGCTCGCGTATCTTGCGGCGGCGGGCGCGGATGTGGTCTTTGCACACCTCCAGCCGCCGCGCCAGGTCGTCGGGCAAATTCGGCGCTTCGCCGAGCGCCTCCAGCTTGCGCAGGCATTCGACCCGCTGCCGCAGCCGGTCGCCGACCGCCGCAGCCGCGTCGGCGACGCGCAGACGGTTCTGCAAGTCGGCCAACGAGGCTTCCAGCGGCGGGATCGCCGCCTGCGCTTCCTTTAGCCCTGAGGTGGCCCCCGCGTGCCGGGCGTCCAGCCCGGCGAGGTCTTGCAGCTCGCCGCGCAGGTGCGCGGCCCGGTCGGTCAGCACGCCGATGGGCGACGTGCGCCACTCGTTGCCCAGCAGCCGCTGTCGGGCTGCACGCAGCTCGCGCACGGCCGTCGTCAGGCCGCTACGATCTCCTGCACCCAGCTCATAGAGCCGCGTGGCGACTTCCGCATCGTTCAGCGTGGCCAGCTCCTGCAATTCCTTGAGGCCGACGGCGAAGACGCGGCAGAAGACGTTTTCATCGATGCCCAGGTAGCCGTCGCGCGGCGGCTGCTCGTGCAGCGTGCCATCCGGGTCGATCAGCAGCAGGTGCCCGGCCGCGTCGCCCGTGTCGCGGCGTGTCAGCGCGTGCAGGCGTCCGTCTCGCGAGAACACGATGGAGCCGCCCGCCGGGCCAGCCCCTTGCGAAGGCACGTAGCGCTGCCGCTCGGCGCGAATCCGTAGAGCACCGTGCGGACGAGCTCCAGCAGCGTCGTCTTGCCCGACTCGTTGGGGCCGTAGATGACGTTCAGGCCAGGTGTGAATCCGCGGAGGCTCAGGGCGTTCCAGCGGCCGAAGCCTTCGACGTGCAACTCACGAATGTTCACGGTGTGGGTCCTCGTCCGTGTCCTAAAGGGTCGTCGTTCTCGATGTCGTCGTGCTCGTGCTCATTCTCGTAGTCGTTCTCGTCGTCGTTCTCGTTCTCGAAGAACGTCGAGCACGAGCACGAGCACGATGTGGCGTCATGAACCTGGTTGTTGTGGCCTTAGCAGATCGACGCCCAGCCAGGCCGCCTGCTGAAGCAGCCGCTGCCGCTCGACGACGCTCACCGAACCAACGCGCTGGACCAGTTCCCCCGCCAGTTGCGGCTCATCGAGCGTCACATACGCGGCCAGATCGATCGACGCAGCCGCGTCCTGCTGATGCTCCCGCACGGCCCTCAGATAATCGCCCAGGACCGTCTGCTCGTCGCAGCACTCGCCCGGCACGTGCTGAGATTGCTGGATGTCGAGCGAAACGGTCCAGGCCGTGGGATTGCGGTAGCCGTAGTCGGATCGTAGGTCCTCGACCAGCTCGGCGGCCAGCGCATCGCGGCGCAGCCGCCGAGCCAGCGGACCGTGGCCTTGCACGGTCCAGCAAACCAGGTGGGCAACGTCATTCTCGGCAGCGATGATCTCGCTGAGCCGGTCACGGCAGCTCTGGCGAAGCTGATCGGTAGTGGTCGTGTCGTCGATCGCGATGGTCTCACGCCGCCAGCGAAACAGGTCCGTGGGCGTCGTGCGATGCCGGACGGCGCCCTGCTCATCTACGATCACCAGCGTGCAGCCGTGGGGGCCGGCCTCTTCCGGCGAGCGTCCCTGCGGCGAGCCGCAGAAGTGCGCCATGCGCCGGTCATCGAAAAGCGTGTGGGCCTCGTGGCGGCCCCCTAGTGCCCAGTAGTGCACCGCTGCTGAAGACAAGAACCCGGGCACCGGCGCGCCGCCGACGTGGACGACGCCAATCGTCGGCAAGCCAGTCGAGGTGGCGGCCAAGGCCTTGGGCAGCGCGTTGTTTGATTGCGGCGAGTCGGGACGAGCCACGCCGACCAGCCGGGCGATGGCCAGGCCGCCGCGGCGGTGCGTGAATGCGCCAGTCTCCGGCGTGAAGCGGTGCACGTTGTCGGGCAGCTCGACGTGGGCGGGCCAGATGTCCGCGGCATCGGCCTCGCCGGCCAGCCAGTACACGGCGATGTCGCGCTCGCGCAGGCGCTGGAACTGCTTGAGGAGAAAGCACGGCCCGCGGGGGCCGGTGAAAGCAGGCACGCTCCGCGCACCGTCGGCCAACACGGCACACGGAGTGTGCCTGCTACTGGCAGCCAGCACGTCGCCGGATAGCACGAGGAAGTCGGCCCGCTCGCTGAGGGCCAGATCGAACACGCGCTCGGCGGCCCGGTACGGGCACTCGAGCAGGCTGTCGCGCAGGTGCTCGGGAATCTCGCTCAGGCCGTGCGGTGGCAGCTCCAGGTGCAGATCGCTAGCGTGCACGAACGAGAAGGCATTGCGCGCGGCGGGCGGGATGGCAGACATGGGATGGCTCCATGCGCGAGGGCGCGCCGAGGAGAGGGGGTCGAAGGGGCCGGGAGTCTACCGGCCCGCCCAGGGCGACGCTACGCCGGTTGGCGTGCTGGCAGAGTGGCCGACGTGGGGCACGTTTCCAAACGTGCCTGTCGTCTTGTCGCCGAAGTCGCCAGACTTCGGGTGAGGCGATATCAAGCCCCCAAGCCCCCGAATCGGGCACGTTTAGAAACGTGCCCCACGTTCGGCTACACCAGCTCCTCCGCAATCCGCAGCAGGCGGTTGTACTTGGCCAGCCGTTCGCTACGGACCACCGAGCCGATCTTGATCTGCTGGGCCGCGGTGCCGACGGCCAGGTCGGCGATCGTCGTATCCTCGGTCTCGCCGCTGCGGGCCGAGACGACGCGCACGTAGCCGGCCGCCGCCGCCAGCCGCATGGTTTGCAGCGTTTCGGTGAGTGTGCCCACCTGGTTGACCTTCACCAGCACGCCCTTGGCGGCGCCCTCGTCGATGCCGCGGCGCAAGCGTTCGATGCTCGTGGCGAAGAGATCGTCGCCGATCAGGATCACGCGCTCGCCGAGCCGTGCCGTCAGCCGCTGCCAGCCGGACCAGTCATCCTCGGCCAGGCCGTCTTCGATGCTCAGCACCGGAAAATCGTCGGCCAGCGCGGCGAACTGGTCGATCATCTGGTCGCTCGTAAGAGGGGAGCGAAGAAGCGAAGGACCGAAGCGGGGAAGCGAAGAAGCGGAGGAGCGGAGAAGAGGAGCATCCCCGCGCTCTTCGCTTCTCCGCTTCTCCACTTCTTCGCTTCTCAGCTTCTCCACTTCTTCGCTTCTCAGCTTCTCCACTTCTTCGCTTCTCCGCTTCTCCGCTTCTCCACTCTCGCCTTCTCGCATCCAATAGTGATGCCCGTCCCAGAAGTGCGTGCTGGCAACGTCCAGGTTCAGCATCACGTCGTGGCCAGGATGCAGGCCGGCCGCCTCGATGGCCCGCACGACAAACTCTGCCGCCGCGCGGTTCGACGGCAGCCGCGGGCCGTAGCCTCCTTCGTCGCCCACCAGCCGCCCCTCGTGGCCCTCTTCATCGAGCAGCCTGCCCAGACGGTGGTAGATGCGCACGATCCACTCCAGCCCGGTAGGGTAGTCCGGAGCGCCAACCGGGCTGATGAGGAAGTCTTGAAAGTCGAGGTTTCCCCCGGCATGCAGCCCGCCGGAGATCATGTTGGTCATCGGCAGCGGCAACCGCGGCGCCGCCTGTTCGTCGGGCAAAGCGGGTCCGGCCAGCTCCCGCCAGAGACGATTGACATGCTCGTACAGTGGCATACCCTGCGCAGCGGCAGCCGCGTGTGCCGCGGCCAGCGAGATGCCCAGCATGGCATTGGCCCCCAGCCAGCTCTTTTGCGGCGTGCCGTCCAGCTCGATCATCCGGGCATCGATCGCCGCCTGATGGACGACATCCATGCCGAGCACCGCCGGGCCAAGGATCTTCACGACATTGGCCACAGCCTGCCGCACCCCTTGACCGTCATAACGCGCTGCGTCGCCGTCGCGCAGCTCGACGGCCTCGGCCTTTCCGGTGCTGGCGCCTGAGGGGATAATCGCCTGCCCGCGCGAGCCGTCGGAGCAGATGACCTCCGCTTCGACCGTGGGTTTTCCGCGGCTATCGAGCACCTCGCGGGCGAGAACACGGTCGATAGGGAGGGAGCGCATGGTTGTTCGCGGCGACTACGAAGAGGCCACGCTCCATGGATTGAACATCCAACATCCAACATCCAACATCGAACATCGAACATCGAACGGAAGACCTTATTCCCTGATTGCTTCGCTGGTCGAGAGCCTGAGGTTGCGTTGGATGTTGGATGTTGGATGTTCGATGTTCGGATGTTCGATGTTCGACATACCATCATCCGTTACAACTGTAATCGCCACCCGTCCGCACCTTGTCACCTTGTCACCTTGTCAGGTGCCGCTTCCTCGTCATGCAGCGTCCGCAGCGCCGCGGCCAGGTCGGCCGTATCGGCCACGATCTCGCCGTCGCGCAGGGCGATGATCCGCTTGGCATGCCGGGCTACGTCCTGGTCGTGGGTCACCAGGATCACCGTGATGCCGGCCTGCTCGTTCAGGTCGCGGAAGAGTTGGATGATCTCCTTGCTGGTCCGCGAATCGAGATTGCCCGTCGGCTCGTCGCACATCAGGATCGACGGGCGATTCACCAACGCCCGCGCGATGGCCACCCGCTGTTGCTGACCGCCGGAGAGCTGGCTGGGGTGGTGGTCCATGCGGTTGGCCAGGCCGACCTTCGTCAGCATCTCGGTGGCCAGGCGATGCCGCTCGCGGGCGGAGGTCCCGCCGGCGTACAGCAGCGGCACCTCCACGTTCTCCAGGGCCGAAGTGCGAGCCAGCAGGTTGAAGTTCTGAAAGACGAAGCCGATCTTCTGGTTGCGGATGCGGGCTCGCTTGTCGGCCGCCAGCGTGGCGATCTCCTCGCCATCCAATAAGTAGCTGCCGCTGGTGGGCCGGTCCAGGCAGCCCAGCATGTTCATCAGCGTGGACTTGCCGGAGCCGGAAGGACCGACGAGCGCCAGGCATTGGCCGCGCTCGATGGTCAACGACGCGCCGCGGAGCGCCTCGACCTGGACTTCCCCCAGGTCGTAGACCTTTCGCACGTCACGCAATTCGATCAGCGCCATGGCTTCATCATAGTCAGCGTGGGCGACGTAACGTCCAGGCTGATTTCACGACTTTGCGATCGCCCTGCAATACAAGGCATCGGATTTCGCGCAGCCCGCCCGAATTTCAGTCCACGATCCGACAGATTTCGCCGACTTCCATGCAGACAGGAAGATGGAGGACAGGAAGATGGAGGACAGGAAGATTCACTCTCGTGGGCGTCAGAGTCATCTTCCTGTCCTCCATCTTCCTGTCTTCTATTGGTCTTTTGGTTTGCGGCTACGCCATGCCAAGATCGCCGTGCCAAGATCATTCGACCGCGTGCTTCCCGCGCCATCGCCAAGACGCCAGTCCGCCGCTAGAACCTACTGCGGCCCGGCAACGCCTCGCAAGCCGGGAGGTTGCCGAACGCAGCCACGCGCGTCAGGCTATACGTGCCGGGCGCCCTTCGGCCCCTGGCGTCCGCGAGCCCATTGCCCGTCCCGAGTGCCAATCTTCCCCTCCCCCTCCCAAGGAGAACCTCATGAAGCCCGTGTCGGTCTGCGTCTTGCTGATGGCGATTTGCCCCGCGCTGCGAGCGGAGCTGAAGCTGGAGAACACCCGTTTCACCTACGGCGAAGTGGGGCCGACCCGCACGGATACGCAGGTGCTGCCCGGCGACGAGCTGACGCTGGCCTTCATGATGACCGGTCTGGCCAAGGACGCCGCCGGCCAGATCAATATTACGCTCGTGAGCGAGCTGCTGGATGAAAAGGGCAAGTCCCTGGCCAAGATGCCGCCCAAGAGCCTCAAAGCCCTGGTGGCATTAGGCGGCTCCGAGGTGCCGGGCATGCTCAGCCTCAGCCTGCCCGTCGAGGTTCGGCCTGGCAAGTTGCGCATGCGCGGCGTGGTCAAGGACGTCCTGGCGGGCACCGAGGCGACGACGGAGCGGGCCATCGAAGTGCTGCCCGCCCAACTGGGCATCGTCCGCCTGCGCCTGGTCAACGATGCCAATGGTCAGATCCCCTCGGGCGGCAACGTGACCGTCGGCCAGACGGTGCACACCCATTGCCTGGCCGTCGGCTTCACACGCAAGGACAAACGAATTCACCTCACCGGCAGCATGCGGGTGCTGGATGCCGCGGGCAAGAGCACGTATCCCAAGCCGCTGTCCTTCGTGCTGGACCAGGAAGTGCCCGCCGAGGTCAAGCATGCCACGTTCAAGTTCTCCCTCAGCGCGAACCGGGCGGGACGGTTCACGATCCAGATCGAGGCGCACGACAAGATTGCCGACAAGACCGTGACGCAAGCGATCCCCATCGTGGTGCACGCGCCGCTGGCAGCGGAGGAGAAGTAACGTGACGCCGATGACACAAGCCTCGCAGGGCTCGCTGCGATTGCTCCGCGTGGCGGGCATCGACGTCTTCGTCCACTGGTCGTGGCTGCTGGTGGCGGTCGTCGCCATTTCGCTCCGCAACCGCGGCTACACCTCGCTGGTTTGGAACGTGGCCGAGTATCTGGCGCTGTTCGGCATCGTGCTGCTGCACGAGTTCGGCCACGCGCTAGCCTGCCGATCCGTCGGCGGCCGTGCGGACACGATCGTGCTCTGGCCGCTGGGCGGCATCGCTTTTGTGTCCCCTCCGCCCCGGCCGGGCGCCGTCCTGTGGAGCATCGCCGCCGGGCCGCTGGTCAACGTGCTGCTCGTGCCCGTGACGGTTGGTGCGTTCTTCTTGTGGGAGATTTGGCAGCTCGCGGGCGGAACCCCCGCTGCCCTCGCCGACGACGTTCTCGCAATTCCTGTTTTCGCTGGCGGTCATCAACGCCGTGCTGTTGGCGTTCAACCTGCTGCCGATCTACCCGCTGGACGGCGGCCAGATGCTGCAATCGCTGCTGTGGTTCTTCATCGGCTACACGCGCAGTCTGAGAGTGGTGAGCATCGTGGGGCTGGCAGCCGGGGTCGGCGTGCTAGTGCCGCTCTTGATCTGGCGGGACTATTGGCTGGCCATCCTGGCGGGGTTTGTGAGCCTGCGATCTTGGAGCGGGTTGCAGCAGGCGAGGCAGCTTGCCGTGCTCGAGGAATTGCAGCGGGAATACGACCGCGCCATGTGGTCACATCAACGGCCTTCGATGCCTGTCCACGACCGGGACGAATGAGTCGATCTCCATGGCCCGTAACTTGCCGAATTCTCGGGCGGCCGACCTGCTACGCGTGACCGGCCGCTTGGAGCAGCTCGTCGTACCACTTGCTCCGCCGCGTTCGAAGGGCGTTGACATACTTGGCCGCTTGATCGCGCAAGTGAGCCGGCAGATCGGCCCGGGCCAGCAGTTCGTCTCCCAGGCCAATCGCCGCGTAGAAGTTGCCAGCCTGTGCCCAGCAACTCACGGCGCTGAAGCGGTGGATCAGCGACTTCTCGCCGAGGCCCAATTCGTCACAGCGCGAGGCTAGCTGCTCCTCAATCGCCGCCGCCTCGGCGAACCTGGCCGCGGCGACCTCGTGTTGCTTCTGCTGCCGAAGCGAGTTGCCTTCCAGAATCAATTCAGACTTCCGCGTTTCACTGGCCTCGAAGGCTGCATCGATCCCGTGCCGCGGAATACCCCTAGGAGGTAGCTGGCCCACGCTCCGACTCCTCAAGCGACTGATACGAGAAGATCGCCGTGCTCACGTTGTCCGTGTCCAGTCCGTCCCGCCGGGCCGATCCTCCAGTGTGACGCCCAACTCCGTCAGGCCATTGCGAATGCCGTCGGCGAGAGCGAAGTTTTTCGACTTTCTGGCTTCGGCTCGCAGGTCGATGAAGAGCTTCATCAAACCACTGACTAGCGCATCATCAGTGCCGCCAATAGATGCCTTGGCCGCGGCGGCTCGGAAGAGGCCCAGCGTGCCGGCCAGCTCGCGCAGGATCGCGGCGCCGCGGCGGAGTGACTGCACTTGCTGCGACTTGGCTTTCGCGTCGGTTTCCAGCTTCTCCTGTTCCACGTAGCGATTGAGCGCGGTGACTGCCTCGAACAGGCAGCCGATCGCGCCGGCCGAATTGAAGTCGTCGTCCATCCGCTCCAGGAAACGCTCGCGATGGCCCTGCATTTCGCCGAGTAATGGATCGTCGTAGGACGGAGTTCCACTCCGTCCGGCCGGTTCTTTGTCGGACGGAATGGAATTCCGTCCTACGGCTGCGTCCCCTTCGGCCCTGCTGGCGGCGGCCGGCACGCTGTAGAAGCTCTCGCCGGTCACACGCTCGTAGCGCTTGAAGAAGCGGTAAAACGTCTCCAGTCGGTCGGCTTGCTTCTTGATTTCGTCTTCGCTGAAAAGGATCGGGCTGCGGTAGTGCGTAGAGACCAGCAGCATGCGGATCGATTCGGCCGAATGCCGCTGGAGCAGCTCGCGAAACGGGCCGGAGCCTTTGGATTTGCTGATCTTGGCGGCCTGCTGCGAGTCGATGTCGCCAGCGATGGCGACTGAGGGAGTCATCGGAGCCGCGCCGGCCGAGGCATCGCTTCGCTCTGCCCCAGCCACCCCGCTTCGCTCTGCCCCCGCCCCAGCCACGCTCGCTTCTCGCGTCTGGCGGCCGCCGACCTTCCCCACCTCATCGGCCGCTTGCATCAGCCCGTTGTGCAGCCAGTATTTGGCGAGCGGCTTGCCGTGGGCAGCATTCGCTCTGGGCCAGTTCGTTCTCGTGGTGCGGGAACAGCAGGTCCAGCCCGCCGCCGTGGATGTCGAACGTCTCGCCGAGGATGCGCGTGGCTCATCGCCGAGCACTCGATGTGCCAGCCGGGCCGGCCCGGGCCCCCACGGGCTGTCCCACGACGGCTCGCCCGGCTTGGCCCCCTTCCACAGGGCGAAGTCGCCGGGGTTGCGCTTCTGCGGCCGGCCATCTCGCCTCCTCGCCTCTCATGCTCTCGACGGTCGCGGTTGCGACAGCTTGCCGTAGTCGGCGTCCTTGGTCACGTCGAAGTAGACGTCGCCGCCCGCCGGCGTAGGCGTAGCCCTGGTCGATCAGCTTCTGCGTGAAGCCGATGATGCCGCCGATGTGCTCGGTCGCCTTCGGGAAGTGGTCGATCCGTTCGACGCCCATGCGCCTGGAGGTTCTTCAGGTAGTCGGCCGGTCATCTCCTCGGCCAGCGGCGGCCATCGTCGTGCCGCGGCTCTGCGGCGCGTCGATCAGCTTGTCGTCCACGTCGGTGATGTTGACGACCCACGTGACCTCGTAGCCGAGGTAGCGCAGGTAGCGCTTGACCGTGTCGAAGATGACCGGCCCGACCATGTGGCCGATGTGGCTGGGCTTGTAGACCGTCGGCCCGCACAGGTACATGCCGACCTTGCCCGGCGTCACGGGCTCGAACGGCTCCTTCTGGCGCGAGAGCGTGTTGTAGACGCGGATGGTGGAGGCCAGTATGGGCGTTGTGGGAGTCGGCATGGGTTTGGCGGATTGCGAGACGCGTTTGTGCGTGGATTGAGTCGATGGCGTGGTGGACATGGGTTGGATTCCAGATTCCAGATTCGCAGATTTGATGTTTCCGTCGGATCATTCTTCGACGACCGACTTGTCTCGATCGGCCAATAGCGAGCAGTGGCGCGGAGTGTGTCGATTATTCCTCTCGACCGGCGCTCGGTTCAGCAAACCGGGCGGTGATTGTCCGATGGTGAATTCGCGGGCCGCCTCGATGCTCGGGAAATGCTGACCAACCGTTGCCCGACAGGTTGACCTCCGACGACGCGAAGTCCAAGTTGACCTGCCACGCCTCGACCCTGAGCGCCTGCTCTAGCGCGCCGAATGCCAATCGCCATTTGCGGGCATCCGCCCGCAACCGCCCCTCACGGACGAACGACGCCGACGCCACGGCCACGACGAGCATCAGCCAAAGTAAGTCACGGACCGAGAAGCGGAACATTGAGGGAAGACTTCGCCGAATCGAGAGCATTCTCTGTGTCCTCTGTGTCTCTGTGGTCATAACTCGATCGAGCACGATCAACGAGTCCGTCTGACCTCGAGCTCAATTAGCACAACCGCTTGCGCCTCGATCGCCTCTTGCCGACCTACGGGGCCTACCTTTTCGCCCGTCTTGGATTTTAGGCCTACTTGACCGATCTCGACTTGCAGGAGTTCAGCCAACCCGCGGCGGATGGCTTCCTTGTGCAGCGACAGCTTCGGCTGCTCCGCAAACACGATGCAATCGACGTTTGCCACGCGGTAGCCGGCCTCGGCGACGAGCTGAACCGCCCTAGCCAGCATCTCGGCCGAGTCGCGGCCGCGGTTGGCTTCGTCGGTGTCGGGGAACAGCTCGCCGATATCAGGAAGCGCCGCGGCACCTAGTAGGGCATCGGTCACGGCATGCAGCAGCACGTCGGCGTCGCTGTGCCCGACCAAGTGACGGTCGAACGGCACCATCACGCCCCCCAGGCGGAGCGGCCCGCCCGGCGCGAGACGATGCGTGTCGTGGCCGATGCCGATGCGCTGAGTGGGCGTGGCAGAGTCCTCCTGCTTGACAATGAGGCCGCGTTCGTCCGACCAAAAGTGCCCGTCGATTGCGGCCAAGCCGCGTGGATTATAGGAGTGGCCGTGGAATCGTCCAAGGCGCCCGGCGCCGCGCGTGCCGTCAGGCGGGCACCGAGGCTGAATCAACGCTTCGTTCTCCGAGCCTTCTTCGGGCTGCCGGCCTTGGTTCTTGGCATCGTCGAGTCCGTACGCTGATCGCTCACTGACGTGGCATCGGCGGCCGCGCCCGGGAGCGAAATCGCGTCGAAGATGGCCATGTACGGTTCGTACCGGAAGGTCCGGTGACGGCGCTGTCCCGTGGTGTTCTTCAGCAGCTCGAGATCCTCAAATTGGGCCACGAGCTTGTTTGCCGCCGTGACCGAGACGCCGAGCTGGTCCGCCACGACGGCGACGGAAATGATTGGCTGCTGAAAGAGCACGTCCAACAGCCGCGATGCCAGCCCCGCTCCCCGTCCAAGCTCGCCAATTCGGCGGCGATGCTGCTCCCGCAGGTTTGCGATCTGCCGCGCCGTTTCGGTGGCAGACTCGCTCACGTCATGGACCCCCTTAAGGAAGAACTTCAGCCAGCCCTCCCAATCGCCGTCGGTCCGCACGGCCATCAGCCGGTCGTAATACTGAGCCCGGTTGGCTTTCAAATACAAGCTGAGGTAGAGCAACGGCCGGTGAAGAATCCCTCGTTCGCAAAGCAAGAAGGTGATCAGCAAGCGGCCGATGCGGCCATTGCCATCGAGGAAAGGGTGAATGGTCTCGAACTGGGCATGTGCCAAGCCGCAATGAACCAGTGCCGGCAAAGTCGTGTCGTGAAGAAACCGCTCCAAGTTACCCATCGCGTCCTTCATGTCCGGCACGGGCGGCGGGACGAAGGTGGCCGTGGTCGGCGTGCAGCCGGCCGGTCCGATCCAGTTTTGGCTCCGTCGAAATTCGCCCGGCGTGCGTTCCTTGCCGCGCACGCCTTCCAAGAGCTTGGCGTGCAGCTCGCGGATTAACCGCAGCGATAACGGCAGGTCCGCAATTCGCGACAAGCCATAGTTCATTGCCTTGACGTAATTGACCACTTCCTCGACATCGCGCGGCCGCGTTCGCTTTCCGGAGACCGCGTCGATCTCGAACTCCAGCACGTCTTCCAGCGTGCTCTGCGTCCCTTCGATCTGCGAGCTGAGGACCGCCTCCTGCCGCACGTACATGGCCACGAAGAGGTCCGGGTTGGGAAGGACCGTGGCCACGCCATCCAGCCGCCCCAGCGCTCGATCAGCCTGCGAGAGCAAACCCACCAATTCCGCGTCCATCCCGACGGGCGGGCGAGGCGGCAGCGGCTCGGGAATGAATGCCCGAAAACCTTCCGGCTGCTTGATGAATCGCCCGGCTCGCACGGGTGCGGTTACACTCAGAGGGATCAATCTTATTGCACGCTCGTGCAATAACGGGCGGCGGAGCCATCCTTATTACACGAAAACGCCTTTTCGTGAAATAAGAAACCGGGATTCGCCGCTTATTGCACGAGCGTGCAATAAGGCACCAGGCCGCCCCGTGGGGCACGTTTCCAACGTGCCCGTCCAAGCGACACCAAGAGAGCGTTGGCTGGCCGGGCCGGCCACGTGGGGCACGTTTAGAAATGCCCCACGTTAGCCCTCGCACATCTGCGCCAGGTCCCGCACGTAATCCAGCGCCTCGCGCAGCTCCGGCGCCTCGACGCCCGGTTGGCGGCCATCCCGGTCGCACCGGGCCAGCAGCATCAGCGCGTCGTAGTCCTCCTCGGCCTCCAGCCGACGGCGGGCACGGGCACCCAGCTCGCCGTCCCGCGCGGCGTGGGCTTCCATGTGATGCTCGATCAGCCAAGCCGTGCGCGGCGTGATGAAGCCATCCAGCGCCTCCAGCGCCACCCGCACGTGGTCTTCCGGGTCGATCGCCTTGCCCACGTCGTGCAGCAGGGCCGCCAGCAGAAACTCCTCGTCGTACGGCAGTGCGTCGCGGGCCAGGTCGAAGACTTGCAGGCTGTGGTAGAGGGCGTCTCCCTCCGGGTGATACTTCGGGTTTTGCTTCACGTTCTCCAGCGGCAGCAGCAGCATCTCGTAAATCTGGAAGCGGTCGATCTTCGCTTCGGCCGCCGCCAGTTCGGTCCCCAGGTCCACGTTCGGGTACTGGTCCTGCAAGAACTGCTCGAACTCGGCGATGCTTGCCCGCTCGATCGGTTTGCCGGTGATCGAGCTTTTGAAGACATAATGGGCCAGATCGGACGCGTACACGGTTAGCTCGACCGGGTAGCGGTCTTGAACGTGCACGTGCGTGAAGATCCGTTCCTCGCCCTGCTTGCGGACCCGCTTGCGCTCGACCTGGAAGCTGATGTTCTCGGCCTCCAGGGCAGCGGCCACGCCATCGACGTGGTCCGCGAAGACGTGGATGTCGATGTCGGAGCCTTGCCGCACGTGCCCGGTGAGCGTGCTGCCAATCAGCCGCGGCCGATAGCGGGCCAAGAGCCGCATGAAGCGCAGCGCCTCGATCCGCATGTCGCGGAGGTTCGCCGTGCGCTGGTCTCCCTCGTGGATCCGCGCGAAGACCTGGATTTCGTCGCGGATTTCCGCGTTCGAGGGGAGCTCTTCCGGCTTGACCCAGCCGCGGCAAATCCGCCGGGCGGCCTTGAGCTTGGCCCGCATGTACTCCGACTCTTGCCGCAGATACATCAGCCTGGCCGCCTCCCAGGCGATCTGCTTGCGAAGTTTTTCACCAGCCATCGAGGAGTATGCACCGAAACGAAGCCCATCAATGCGGCGCGGGGCGTGAGGGGTATCTCTACAATTCTACGCTGCGGAACGGCACGGAGAAAGGGAGATGCGGGATCCCCGCCGTTCCTCTGACTCGCCTTACGCCAAGACCTCGCGGATCGGCTCGCCGCCGTTGGCAGCCGCGGTAGGGCGCCCCACCCGGTCGTAGACCGGCGTATCCGGATCGATGCCCAGGCATTGAAACACCGTCGCGCACACCTCGGCCGGTCGCACCGGGCGGTCTTTCACGTAGGCGGCATGGGCGTCGCTGGCCCCCACGACGGTGCCGCCGCGGATGCCGGCGCCGGCGAAGACCACGGAGTAGCAATCCGTCCAGTGGTCGCGGCCGGCGCTGCCGTTGACGCGGGGCGTGCGGCCGAAGTCGGTGTTCACGACGATCAATGTTTCGTCCAGGAGACCCCGCGCCTCCAGGTCTCCCAGCAGAGCGGGAAACGTCTGATCGAAAAGCGGCAGGTTCGCCCGGCGGAGCTGCACGAAGTTGTTGGCGTGGGTGTCCCAATAGGTATCAAAGCCGGTGGATGCCCGGCCGCTGTAGCCGTCGAAGTAGACATCGACGAAGCGCACGCCCGCCTCGATCAGCCGCCGGGCAATGAGCGTGCTGGAGCCGACCAGGTGTCGGCCGTAGCGGTCGCGCAGCCGAGGGTCTTCCTTCGAGAGATCGAACGCCCGGCGGAGCTTGGAGGCCGTGAGCAGGCCGAAAGCCCGCTGCCAGGTACGCTCGATGGAGGCAGTAGTAGGCACACTCCGTGTGCCGTCACCGGCGTGCGGAGCGTGCCTGGTACTGAGGCCATTCACCGCCGTCAGAAGCTCTCGCCGCTCGCTCAGCCGGCGCGGCGTCACGTCAGCAGGCAGTTCGGTGGCGGCCAGCACGGGTGCGCCCATCCACACCGGCTGACGATCCGGACGATCGACCTTCTCCTGCACCGGCTGATAATCGCTGATGAGCGGATCGTACCGCGACCCGAGGAACCCACCCCACGGCCCGGGCCGTTTCAGGGCGAACCCCCAGCCCAGCCACGTCGGCAGGGCCACGTAGTGCGGCAGCTCGATCTCCGGCGGCTTGAGGTACTCGCACACCGCACCCATGCCGGGCGGAAACGTGTCGCGCGGCACGAGCTCATTGATATCCACCGGCTGCTCACTGCCCGAGAAGCTCGGCAGGCAGTTATGGCAGCCGGCCTTGTGATACACCGACCGCACGATGGCCGAGCGGTGCATCCAGCGGGCCGTCTGCGGCAAGTGCTCGCAAATCTCGATGCCCGGCACGTTCGTGGCGATCGGCCGAAACTCGCCGCGGATTTCCGCGGGTGCCGCCGGCTTGAGATCGAACATATCCTGCGTCGGCGCACCACCGTGCAGGTAGAGATGAATCACATGCTTGGCCTTGCCGGCAGAGGTTGGGGCACCCCGCCTTCCCTGCCGCCCCAAAGCCGCCACCGGTGTGCCCAGAGACGCTCCTGCGAGGGATAGCGCCCCGTACTTGAGCAGATCGCGGCGGCTGTCTCGCGGATCGCGATGGGCCATCGGAGAACGTACCGACTGAGGTTTTTGGCGCGCTGTCATCGTATCGCGTCCTCCTCGGGCACGTGGACTCGACCGCACGCGATTGACCATACCAGAACCCGTTCGTTACAGCCAACGTGCGCTAGAGAATTGGACGAGCGGCAGCCGCTTGGCAACTCAAGAGTCAGTCCTTTCATGCCGCCTCGTTCCCGATCGCGCAGCTCATCACCTCCTCCTCCGTCCACTCCGCCGCCGGGCGCACTTCGCGCAGCGCTCCGCGCGACATCACGCCGATGCGGTCGCAGACCGCCAACAGCTCCGGCAAGTAGGAGCTGACGAAGATGATCGCCTTGCCCTCGGCGGCGGCCTGGCCGATCAAGCGATAGATCTCGGCCTTCGTGCCCACGTCGATGCCGCGCGTCGGCTCGTCCAAGAGCAGGATGTCGGCCTCCTGGTGCAGCACGCGGGCGAGGGCCACCTTCTGCTGGTTGCCGCCGGACAGCGACTGCACCTCCTGCTCCGGCGAGACGGCGCGGATTCTGAGCCGCTGCATCCAGTCGCGCACGGCGTGCCGGCGGCGGCCGAGGTCGCAGCCAGCCGAACACGCGATACGGCCCCAGCCGGCTGTACGTGACGTTGTCGTCGATCGACAGGTTCTGCGCCAGGCCCTCGCCCTTGCGATCTTCGGAGACGAAGCCTACGCCGGCGGCGATCATCTCGCGCGGGCTGGCACGGTGTAAGACATGTTCGCGCCGCAAGCCGGCGATCCGCACCTGGCCGCTTCGCACGGCCTCGAGGCCGAACAGCGTCCGCAGCAGCTCGGTGCGGCCAGCGCCGACCAGGCCGGCGATGCCCAGGATTTCGCCGCGCCGCAGCTCCAACGAGACGTCGCGGGGAATGCGCTCGCCGCATAGCCCGTCGAGCGACAGGATCACGTCGCCCGGCGCATGCGGCACGCGGGGGAACAGCTCGTCCACGCTGCGGCCGACCATCAGCGAGACGATCTGCGCCTCGCTGATCTCCTTCAGCTCAGCCGTGCCGACGCTTTGGCCGTCGCGCAGCACGGTGTAGCGGTCGCCGACGGCCCGCACTTCCTCCAGGAAGTGGCTGATGTAGACGATGCCCAACCCCGAGGCCCGCAGCTTGCGAATCACCTGGAACAAGTGCTCCACGTCGTGGGCGGTGAGCGAGCTGGTCGGCTCGTCGAAGACGATGACCTTAGCGTCGTGCACCAGCGCGCGGGCGATCTCGACCAGTTGCTGCGCGCCGACGGACAGCCGCTGCACCGGCGTCTCGGGGCGCAGGTCGCCGTGGCCCAGCAGGGCTAGCGCCTGCCGCACGCGCTGGCGCTGGCGGTCGCGGCGGAGCCAGCCCCAGGAGCTTTCCTCCTGACCGAGCATGATGTTGTCTTCCACGCTCAGGTCGGGGGCCAGCGTCAGCTCCTGATAGATCATGGCCACGCCGGCCAGCCGGCCGGCGTGCGGGCCGCGCGGCGCGTAGGGCTGCCCGGCCAGCTCCATCGTGCCCGCGTCGGGCGGGTGGGCGCCGCTGAGCACCTTCATCAGCGTGCTCTTGCCGGCGCCGTTTTCGCCGATCAGGGCCATCACCTCGCCGGCGCGGACCTCCAGCGAGACATCCCGCAGCGCCTGGGTGGCGCCGAAGGACTTGCTGATTCCTCGCATCTGCAAAAGCGGCGTGGACATAGACCGAGTATACCCCGCGCGAGGACAAGCGACGAACCGGGTCCACATCGGGTGCTGCATCGATCGCCGAATCTCTGAGCAGGTAATGGGGCCCGTGGGCTAGCCGCCCCGCCTCGTCTCGACAGCGCCGAAGCAGCCTGATATACAGCCAATATGCCTGAAAACTCTTGTTTCCGTCGCCGCCAGGTCATGTTCCTGGCGGTCGCCGTGTTGGCCTTGGGGCTGGACCTGGCCAGCAAGGAATGGATCTTTCGGCATCTGGGCATGCCTAGCCCGCCGCCCCTGGGGAAGCGCATGTCGCTGGTGCCGGGCATTCTGAGTTTCGAGACCAGCCTGAACCCCGGCGCGCCTCTTCGGCATGGGGGCCGGGTGGGGTGTGCTGTTCGTCAGCCTTTCGTTCGTGGCCCTGCTGGGCATCGGGTATTGGGTCTGGCGGGGGGGCGCGGCCGCCGACGGCTTGCTGTGCCTTGCCCTGGGCCTGGTCACCGGCGGCATCTTGGGCAACTTGTACGATCGCCTGGGCTTCCCCGGCCTGACCTGGCCGCCGCTGCGGAACGTCTACGCGGTGCGCGATTTCATTCACGTGCAGTACGACAAATACGAATGGGCTGACTGGCCGATCTTCAACCTCGCCGACAGCTTTCTAGTGTGCGGCGTGGGCCTGTTGATCTTCCATGCGTACGTGTGGGAGCCGCGCTGCAAGAAGGCGCAAGAGAAAGCCGCCGCCCAGGGTGAGGGCCGCGCGAGAGAGCCGGCCGCGGATTGACCTCGCGAACCACAGCCGGATAGCGGACTGCTCGCCGCACTTACCGCTACAATCGGCATTCTGCACGTGGCGGCCGGGCGTTTTGCCCAGCATTCGCCTGGAAATTGCGTGATTCGCCGTGCTGCCCAGGCGAGAATCGGGTAAACTGCTCCCCGCCGCACTCCTGCCACCGCGGGGCCTGGCCGCCCCAAAGTCTCACGGCCTTGGACCCGCCGGCCCAAGGTCTTATCGCTTCGAGAATTCGGAACAGCAACCAAGGAACTTCACGATGAAACTGCACACACTCGCTGCCGCTGGCGTCGTCCTCTTGGCGGGACACCTCGCGGCCCAGGAGAAAAAGGAGGACGGATTCACACCCAAGACGCTGGAAGAGAAAAAGAGCTACCTGATCGGCCACAACATCGGCTCCACGTTCCGCAGCCAGATGCTCCAGCCAGACCTGGCCGTCATGCTCAAGGGCGTGATGGCGGGCATCGCCGGCGAGAAATCGAAGATTGCCGACGACGAGCTGGAGAAGGTGATGATGGCCATCCAGGAAGAGATGGCCTCCCGCCACAAGAAGGCCGGCGAAGACTTCCTGGCCGAAGTGGCCAAAGACCCGGAACGTCACGACCCTCAAGTCCGGCCTGCGATACAAAGTGCTGACCAAGGGCAAGGGCAAGTCACCCAAGCCCGAAGACAACGTCAGCATTCACTACCGCGGCACGCTCATCAGCGGCGTTGTCTTCGACGAGACCGATGCCAAGAAGCCGGCCAACCTGTTCGTGAACGAGCTGATCAAGGGCTTTACCGAGGCGCTGCAGCTCATGAAAGAGGGGGACAAATGGCGGCTGTTCGTGCCCACGGACCTGGCCTACGGGCTCAAGTCTCCGCCGAACATTCCCCCCAACGCCGCGCTCGTCTTCGAGCTGGAGCTGGTGAAAGTCAACGGCCCGGCTAAATCGCCGTAACTCACAGGCTCCCACTGGCTGCCCCCCGGCCGGCTCGCCCCCATCGGCTGGCCTGCGTGGCGGTGCCCAGCGCGTACGGCAGCTACAGAAGCTGCCTACAGAGCGTTCCGCTGGTCATCACCATGCCCATGGGTCGCCGGCTGCGCCTCGACATGGGATCGACCTCCCTTCTGGACCGCCGCGGCCTGGCGGTTGGTCGCGCGGCGGGCTTCCTTGGAGATGTCTGCTGCTGCGCTTTTTTCCGCCCCGCTTTCTTGAGTGCTTTTTTCTTAGTGGCTTTTTTCTTTGTCATCTGCAAGGCGTATTCGCTCAGACCCTGGTCGCCGTCCCTAGAAGTGGTTGCAAAACCCCTCTCCCTTTGGGGAGAGGTCGGGTGAGGGGCGTTTTTCGGCTGGTCTCCCCTCACCCCAACCCTCTCCCCAGAGGGGAGAGGGAGTTATGAAACCAGCTGCTAGGGCTTCTTCTTCGGCGGCACGATCTTGCCGGCTTCGAGGTTCCGCTTCCAATCCAGGACGTACTTGGTTCGCCCTTCGGCGGGGGCGTCGGGGCGGTAGAAGCTGTTGGTCAGGCCGGTGACGTCTTGCAGGCCCCACGACGACAGCACGCGATAGTCCAAGTCCTCGTGCTCCAGGTAGCCGACGAGCCGCTTGGCGTGGCCGCCTTGCGTGAGGTCGGCTTCGGTGTAGCCCCACAGCATGCGGTACAGGTCGGCCGCCTTGTCGCCGCGGACCTTCTCGAAGGCTTGCCGCACCTTGGCGGCCGTTTGCGGGTCGCGGGACACGGCCAGGCCCAGGTGCTCGATGATGCCCGGCCCGGTGCCCCGTTGGAAGCGGGACCAGAAGAACGACTCGCGGTCCTTTGACTGTCCCAGGGCACGCACGGCCTCTTCGAACTGATCGATGCTGATCAACCAGCGGTAGGCCAGCGACTGCACCTCGCGCTCCTTCACCACGGTCCATTCGGGCAGCACGTCGCGGAGGTTGTCGGCATCTTCGTTCTGGAGCTTGGTCTCCAGGATATTGAGCCCGCGCTGTTCGTTCTGTTCGGCGGGGCTGGGCGAATCGGGGTCGATCCAGCCGGGGACCCCTTCGGGCTGCGGCTCGCCCTCGATCAGGCCGATCGTGCGGCGGCCGGGCGCATCGACCGTGATCGGCTGGCCCTCTCCTTCTTCCCACACGATGCCGCCGGTCCGGGCGAAGAGATCGACCACGGTGCGCGCGCGGACCTTTTCCGGATCGCTGCCCGGCGTTCGCACCAGGCGAGCTTCCAGGGCCAGCGTCGTGCCGGGCTTGGTGAAGCTGAGCCTGGCCGCGCGGCTGCCCGCTTGCAACGGCACCATCGTCTGGGCGTCGCCGGCGGTGATGAGCAGCCGGCCGTAATGCAGGTGAATGCCTGGCGGCGTGCCCGACGGGGACGGGCGTAGCTCCAGCCGCGTGTCGCCGATGGTCTGGGCCTGGAGATCGCCCCGCAGCATCAGGGTATTGCGGCAGGCGGGCGGGCAGAGCAGGACTTCGCCGGCCGACAGGCTCGCCGGCACGGCCAGGCGCGACCAGCGGCCCGTGGCGCCGTCCAGGCGGAACAAGATGCTCTTGCGTTCGGCGAGCGTCAACTGGCCGACGTTGGCCGCGGCAGCCGGCGGCGATCCGCCGTTCTGGCCTTTGGGAGGCACTTTCGGCGGCAGGTCCACTTCCGCCTTCGCGGGCGGAGGCTCGACGCTGACCTTCGGCGTCACCTCGACGGCACCGGGCTTCTTCGCCTCACCGATCTTGCCCGGCTCGGCGGCGACGGCTTCGGTTTTGCCTGGCTCAAGCTTGTCTGGCTCGATTTTAGCTTCCTTGCCTGCGTCGAGGACTTTGCCGGGCGTGATCGTGGCCCCGTCGCCGTCATCGATTGGCCTGGCCGCGTCGTCCGGTTGTTCGGGGTGCCGGCCGTCATCGACGGGCAGCCCGCGGTCCTTATTCCACCACAGCGGACCAACGGCCATCATTACCGCGCACACGAGCAGCACCGCGACGAGGGCCGCGGCCGCCACTTTCCACCAGGCCGACAGGCCCAAGGCTTCTTGACGGAGATAGTCAGGCACCTCCGCCCGTTTGCGGAGCGCCATGGGCGGCGACGATGATGCCGATGACGACGAGGACGGGAAGCCGTGTGACGACGAGGGAACCGACGGTTGCGGCAGCCCATCGGCCTGCGGCGCCGCGCCAGCGCCGCGCCAACCCCGGCGGCCGCGCCAAACCGACTGCCGGCCAGAGCGGCCGAGGCGGCACCGGGCGTCGCTCCGCCCTTGAGCTTGGCATCGTACTGGCTCAACAGCCCGTAGATGCGGCGGCGCGAGTCGGGATCGACCAGCGCCGGCTCGCCCAGGACCAGCGCCAGCACCTGGTGACAGCAGGCGGTCTCGGCGAGGTGGACTTCCGACTCCAGGCAGTACTTCTCGAAATCGACCACGCGCTCGCTGGAGAGCGTGTTATCGAGATATTCGGCGACCGTGTTGGGGTCCAGACCGGCGGCCTTGCCTTGCAGCCGCGGAGCGCCGAGCTTCTCGCGGCGCATGGCCTCGCGGATGCGGTGCACGAGGTTCGTGGCGAACTCGCTATCGCCGATGCGGGCGCCCAGGTCCTGGGCCTCGGCCGGCTCCAGCACGTCGTCAAGGTATGCCAGCAGCGTGCGTAAGGTTAGTCGCATGTTGATCTTCCGCGAAAGTGAACCGTGGGATCGTGCAAAGTGTCCTCGTCCCTATCTGTATTAGTGGGGGAACGGGGTGGTGGCCGTGCGAGAAAATGTGGCCGACTCTACGCGCACCCATGCTGGCACGTCAGGCTTACGCCTCGACGCTCGCTGGGTCGAGATGACGGGCACGTTTAGAAACGTGCCCCACGTCACGGCTTGCCCATGGGCCGCGCCGGGGGGACAATACGGTCGCTTTCCGGTCGATCCATCATCACCCCAAACCATCTAGCGTCATGCCCAGTTGCGTGCTCGCTTATTCCGGCGGTCTCGATACCTCGGTCATCCTCGGCTGGCTGCAGGACGAGGGCTACGACGTGCACGCCGTGTACGTCGATCTCGGCCAGCCGTGCGAAGACCGCGCAGGCGATCCTGGAAAAGGCCAAGCGACTGCGGCGCGGCCAGTCGCCCGGATCGTCGATGCCCAGGAAGAGCTGTGCCGCGACTTCGCCTTTCCCGTCCTGCAGTGGCAGGCGAAGTACGAAGGCGTTTACCTGCTGGGCACGTCGATCGCCCGGCCGCTGATCACCAAGGTCTGCCTGCAAGTCGCCCGCGAAGTCGGGGCCGATGCCTATCGCCCACGGCGCGACCGGCAAGGGGAACGACCAGTGCCGCTTTCAGCTCGCGGCCGAGGCGCTCGAACCCGGCGATGCAAGATCATCGCCCCCTGGCGGATCGAGAAGTTCCGCCAGCGGTTTCCCGGCCGCACGCGAGATGATCGCCTACTGCGAGGCGAAAGACATCCCGGTCAAGGCGTCGGTCGCCAAGCCCTACAGCTCGCGACGAGAACTGCCTGCACATCAGCTACGAGGCCGGCAAGCTCGAAGACCTGACGGTCAACGGCGTCGAGCTGGTCGAGTTCGGCATGACCGTCTCGCCGCAGGAGGCGCCGGACAAGGTCGAGCCGGTCACGATCGGCCTTCGAAGCCGGCGTGCCGGTCGCGCGTCAACGGCCAGCAGCTCGGCGCCGCTCGCAATCGTGAACGACGCTCAACCAGATCGGCGGCCGCAACGGCGTCGGCCGGATCGACATGGTCGAGAACCGCTTCGTCGGCATGAAGAGCCGCGGCGTCTACGAAGCGCCCGGCATGACGATCCTCTACGACGGCCCATCGGCTCGTCGAGCAGCTCACGCTGGACCGCGACCTGATGCACCTCCGCGATCGGCTCGTCGCCCGAAGTGGCCGAGATGGTCTACTACGGCTTCTGGTACGCGGCCAAGATGGACGCCCTGATGGCCTTCATCCGCGAGGCCCAGAAGCACGTCACCGGCGAAGTGACGCTCAACCTCTACAAGGGCAACATCCTGGTCGCCGGCCGCAGCAGCCCCAACAGCCTGTACGACGAAGGCATCGCCACGCATGGAAGGCGGCGGCTCCTACAACCAGACCGACGCCGAAGGCTTCCTGCGGATCCAGGGGCTGCCGGTGCGCGTGCAGGGACGCGTGACGCCGCGGGAATACTAGGGTGAGGGGGTGACAAGGTGACAAGGTGACAAGGTGACGAGGTTAAGGAGCCTTGAAAGTCGCACATCCAACGCACAAGGTCGCACAACAAGCTACGCCGCACGTCGGGCTTACGCCTCGACGCTCGCCTGCCGGCAGCCGAACCTTCTCTCCGCCACCTCCGTAGGGATGTCTGAACGGGTGGCCGCCCCCTCGAAACTCGCCGCTCCACCGCTTATCATGAACGGTGATCACTTCCTCTCTTCTTCGGCATCATCACGGGTAGTCTTGCATGATGGTTTCGATCGGTGCGCTTCCGTTGCTGGCTCAACTGGAGCTGGATCCGGGCTTGCGGATGGTCTCCGAGATTGGACCGGCGTTCCCGGTGATCTGGACGATCTCGATGGGCATCCTGGCCGGGTTGCTCATCATCGCCTTGGTTTACGGCGTCACGGCCGTCATTTCCCGCAAGGCTGGGCTGCTGCTCGAGGAGCTGGTTTTCGACGGGATCTTGAGGCCAGTGCTGGCCGTCTGCGTGCTGCCGGTCATGGTCGCCTTGTTGCCGCTGTTCTGGGCACCGATCCGCGAGCTGTTCCGGCAACTGGGACAGTTCTTCGTGTTGCTGGTGACCCCTGATCGATGGGCGGAGCTGCCAGCCGAGGCGCCCGATGCGCTGGTCTTTCTCTGGTCGGCCGCTTTCGTGCTGGGACTGTTCGTCGCCGGTCTGGCGCTGCGCTTGCTGCTGCCCAAGGTGGCGGCCGTGGCCTATACCACGGCCAAGGAGGGGATGGCCCAGCCGCTGTTCTGGGTCTGCATCGCCTTGGGCACGTTTTGCCTGCTGTGGTTCATCTGGCTGCCGTACAGCACCTTCGGCGAAGACATCAAGATGCTGAAGATCATCGGGCTGGAGCTGCTGACGCCGCTGGGCATCCTGGTGGCCGTGGCCACGGCCAGCGTCTCAGTGGCGCAGGAGGTCGAAGGCCGCACCGCCTTGACGGTGCTCTCCAAGCCGATCGGCCGCCGCCAATTCGTGGTAGGCAAGTTCCTGGGGGTTCTGATCCCGGTGCTGGTGTTGTTCCTGATCCTGGGCCTGATCTACCTGGGCACCGTCTCATACAAAACAGTGTACGAAGGTTTCGAGAACGGCCGTCCCGACACGACCCCGTGGGAATGCCGCGTCCAGGTGGTCAGCGTGGTGCCGGCGCTGATCCTGCGGTTCATGGCGGCCGTGGTCATGGCGGCCATCAGCGTGGCCGTTTCCACGCGGTTGCCGATGCTGGCAAACTTTGCCATCTGCGCCGTGGTGTACGTCGTGGGCCGCTTGACGCCGATGGTGGTCGAGTCGGCCGCCGGCAAGAACGACATCGTGCAGTTCATGGGGCAGCTCATCGCCACGGTCTTGCCCGTGCTGGAATGGTCCAACGTCGAGGCCGGCATCAGCGCCGGGCACGCCGTCTCGATGACCTATTTGTTCACGGCGGGGCTGTATTACTTGCTCTACAGCGCCTTCGTGCTGTTGGGTGCTTTGGTCCTGTTCGAAGATCGCGATTTGGCCTAAGCCACGAGGCGCAGCAAGCGTAAGAAGGCGAGCGCAAGAAGGCGAGCGTCGAGGCGTAAGCCCGACGTGCTTCGGCGTGCCTTGGTGCTTTTTGAGGCCGCGACTTGGCGTAGGCCTGCGCCACGAGCAACAATAAGGGTGTCAGCGGGCGAGCGTGCGTCAGGGGCACGGTCATGCTCGGGTAAAACTCATCGCAGCGCCGGTTCAACGGCGATCCGTGTCCAGGGACGACACGGTGACAAGGTGACAAGGTGAGGAGGTGACGACGGCGAGCGAGTCACCTCACCCTGTCACCTTGTCACCCCTTCACCTTGCCACCTTGTCATTCGTCGCAGGCCTGTTATGTACGGTCCTTCCTTAGCGCGCGTCTTGCAGTTCTGCCCAGTCTACAGCGTGCCGATGCTGTTTCTCTGGGCGATGGGCATGTTGTCGGTCGTCTCGCTGCTGGCCCTGCTGATCGTGCTGGGCGGCGTGGCGCATCTGCTGCTCTCTAGCGGCGCGGGGGTGTCGCTTCTTGCGGCCGATCCGCTGCTGGTGGGAGCGCTGAGCTGGTCCGCGGGGCCGTCCGCGCTGTGGACGCTGCTGGTGGCGGCCGCCGTGCTGGGCTGCGTTTACTTCCTGGCCCACCGTTTCGCTCATCGTGCCGCGCGGGAAAATGCGCTGTGGGTGGCGGCCCGGCTGCGGCACGATTTGCACCGGCAGACGCTCGATCTGGGCGGGGCCGACGTGCTGGGACGATCCGAGAATAACCCCGTGCAGCTGTTTGCCGTCGAGGCGGGGCGCGTGCAGGATGGCCTGACGGCCTGGTGGGAGGCCGTGCCGGGCGGCATGCTTACGGTCGTGGCCTGCATTTCGCTGGCCGTTTATCTGCATCCCTGGCTGGCGTTGTCGGCGGTCTTGCTGGCCGTGCTGCTGGCCATCATCGGCGTGTGGCTCGCCGGCGCGACTTCCGCCCGGGAGTCGATCCTGGCGGAACGCGCCCGTGTGCAAATGTCGGCACTCGTCGAGGGACTGAAGCACTCGCGGCTGGTGATCGGCTACCAGTTGGAGGATACGCCCGGCGCTCCCTTTGCCGAAAGCATGCCACGCTACTTGAAGCAGGCCCGCGCGCTGGTGGCGCAGGACGGAGCCTGGCGATCTCTGCTGGGCTTGTGCGTGTTCATCGGCGGGTTGTTGCTGGTGGGCTTGATCGGCGTCAACCGCCTGGCCGATCCGTCGCAAATTGGCGCGGCCGAGTCACTGCTGCTGTGCGCCGCGATCGCCTGCGCGGGCGTTGAATCGGGACGCCTCTTGCGGTCGCGCCGGCGGGTGACAGCGGCCGACTACGCCGCCGAAGCGATCTTCGCCTACCTGGCCCGCGAGCCGCGGTTCAAAGAGTATCCCGACACGCAAAAAGCCGGTACCCTGGCCAAGGACCTGCGGCTGGATGATATCGTGCTGCGAGATGCGGGCGGGCAAGTGCTGCTGGAGGGCCTCTCGCTCACCGTGCCCGCCAAGGGGCGCGTGGCCGTCGTGTCGCCTGACCGCACTGCCGCGCTGGCCCTGGCCTGCCTTTTCCCGCGGTTCTACGATCCCGACGCCGGCCGCGTGCTGTACGACGGGCAAGACCTGCGCAGCCTGTCGATCAAATCGCTGCGCGAGCAGATCGCCCTGGTGCCGCAAGACGGCCTGCTGTTCACGGCCAGCGTGCACGACAACATCGCCTGCGGCGACTACCGCTTCAGCGAATCGGATGTCCGCGACGCCGCCAAGCTGGTGGGGGCCGACGAGACAATCGAGCACCTGCCGCAGGGCTTCGCCACCACGATCGGCGAGCACGGCATCCGCCTCAGCCCGGGCGAGAGCCTGCTGGTGGGCCTGAGCCGCGCGGTGCTGCGCTCTCCGTCGCTTCTGATCGTGGAAGAGCCCGAGCAAGACCTGGAGCCGGCCGAAGCGGCCCGAGTGAGCCAGGCCCTGACGGCCGCGGCCACCAACCGCACGCTCTTCACTATCGCCACGCGGCTGGAGACGCTGCGGGCGGCCGACTACGTGTATTTGCTCCATGAGGGCCGGCTGCTGGCCGAAGGGAGCCATGCCGAGCTGCTCCAGACGAGCGAGTTCTACCGGCACCTGCTCTACCTGCGCTTCAACGAATTCCGCCAGCGCGGCGCGACGCAGCACCAGACGGCGTAGCTGGCAACCAGACTGGGGCTTCGTTAGTGGCTCAGTTTGACCGATTGAACGTCGAACATCCAACATCGAACGGATTTTCGTTCGATGTTCGATGTTGGGTGTTCGATGTCGATGTTCGTTGCTAGCCGACCTGACCCACTAACGGGTCTTCGCTTCGCTCAAGCGCAACGACCCCACCCCACCCCACCGCGGTTGTTACACAGCGGTTACCGTCTCTACGGCCGCCGCCGAGCGCAGCGCTGCTATATTGCCGGCGTCCGGCACCATAGTCCTCGTCGCTGCTTTGGGAGGTGGGTGATGACATCGATGGCCGCCCTTCGAAACATTGGCAGTTGGAGCAAGGCCTGGGCGATGGCCCTGGCTGCACCCGGTTTGTTCACCATCGTGACGTTCACGGTGTGCCTGGCACGGGAAGAGGCCCGGCGGCCGCTCGAAGCACCTGGGGTGCAAGAGGCCGCCGCGATCGGCTCGCCGCATGCCGGCCAGCCTGATGGCCAGGAGCTGTTCACGCGCGAATGGCTGCCGGGCGATGCGCGGGCGCATGGCGGCGACGGGCTGGGGCCGGTGTTCAACGATAGCTCGTGCGCGGCGTGCCACAACCTGGGGGGCGTGGGGGGCGGCGGGCCAGCGGCCAAGAACGTCGTCATCGTCACGCCCTTCGGCGGCGGCACGCCGAACGGCGTTCCTCCGCACCCGATCGGCCCCAGCTTCGTGCTGCACCACTTCGGCACGGACGAAGAGTTCGATAAATGGCGCTCGGGCGTCAAGGCAGGCCAGTTCGGCAGAGTGCGGGCGCTTTCCAGCGACGACGCTCGTCAACAAACGCTCTCCGGCCTCGACATTTTTGGCGGCAACAGCAACGTCCTCACGCAGCGGCAAACGACCGCGCTATTCGGCGGAGGCCAGATCGATTCCATTGCCGTGCGAGCGCTGGAGGAGGCCGTCGGCCAGGGAATTCCCCGACTATCCCGAGGTCACCGGCCGTCTCAGCCCGCTGGAGAAGGGGCGCATCGGCCGCTTCGGCTGGAAAGCGCAGGTGGCCGGCTTGGAAGAGTTCGTGCTCACGGCGTGCGCCGTCGAGCTGGGCCTGCAAGTGCCCGGCAAGGACCAGCCACCGCCGCCGCACCTGAAAGACTATCGAGCGGCCGGCGCGGACATGAACCAGGCGGAGTGCGACGCGCTGGTGAAGTTCATCCGCAACCTGCCGCCGCCGCGGCAGCAGCGGCCGGCCAGCGCGGCCGCCGCCACGTACGTGGACGAAGGCCGGCAGCTCTTCACCACCGTCGGCTGCGCGACGTGTCACGTGCCCAAACTTGGCGACGTAGAGGGACTCTACAGCGACCTCTTGCTTCACGACCTCGGCCCGCAGCTCAGCGACGCCGGCTCGTCGTACGGCGTCTTCCGGCCGACGGGCGACGCGGTGGCCCTGGCCCAGACGAAGGATGGCGTCGTCGCCTCCCCGCCGCGCGGGCGCAGCGAGGGTCAATCTTCGGCGGCCAGCGTGCCCGCCTCGCCGGCCGAGTGGCGCATGCCGCCCTTGTGGGGCGTGAGAGATTCGGCCCCGTATCTGCACGATGGCCGGGCAGATACGCTGGCGGCGGCCATCGCCCTGCATGGCGGCGAAGCCGATCGATCGTGCGCCAAGTTCACGGCGTTGAAGTTCGCCGAGCAGCAGAAGCTGGTGGCGTTTCTCAAGACGCTCGTCGCGCCGTAGGGCTGCACGAGCGGATGCCTGACGACGACGTTGTCGGCAAATCGGGCTGGGGCTTCGCTTCGCTCAGACCCAGCCACCCGCTGCTCGGTCTGCGGCCCTACTTCATGTCGTACAGCGGCAAGTGCCGGTAGTAGACTTCCAGGATGTACGTGCTGAGGCACGTGACGTATAACCGGCCGCCAAAACTTCCCCACTTGTCGCCGGCCGGGTCCCAGCTTCCGGCCTCAGGGCCCTCTTTGATCTGGCCCTTGGGAAGGACCTCCCGGATCACTTTGTTCCATTGCTCCCACGGGGCGCCGCCGTAGTGATGAATGGCCTGGGTGGCGTAGTACCAGTAATAGACATCGCGCCCGCGTTGCTTGAAGTCGTCCCAGCGCTCCCAGGCGGGGAGGTTTTCGGCCGAGACCAGGTGATCGATCCCCCGCTTCAGCCGTCCGTCGTTTCGCGGCCAGCCCAGCCACTCACGGCACAGCAGGGCTTCGGCCGTCATGGCGGGGGTGGGCTCGTCATCCTTGCTCAGATAACCGTACATCACGCCGTCACTCGAGCAGCCGTCGAGGAATTTGCTGATGCGGTCGAAGGTGCGGGGCGGCACGTCGATCTTGCCCATCTTGGCGCTCTGCAAGGCCATCAGGATCCAGCCCGTCACCGACACGTCGGCGTCCTGGTCGGCCGGGTTGTAGCGCCAGCCGCCCAGGCTGCTCTGTGCGGTGAGGCAATACTTGACGGCCCTTTCCGAGGGCTCCTTCAGCGACGGGTCGCCCGTCATGGCGTACAGCTCGCAAAGCGCGATCGAGCACTGTCCGTGGGCGTACATGCGGTGGTGCGCGGTGTCGGCACGCCAGGTACCGTTCTCTTGCTGGCGGGAAAGCAGGAAGTCCTTGCCCTTGAGGACCTCGTTCATATACTTGCCGCGCTTGTGGGTGTTCCCGGTCCCTTGGAAGGCGAGCAGGGCCATGGCCGTGGCCGCCGCACCGCTCCTCCGGCCGCACGCCGCCACTCTCGAACGGGCCGGAGAGGGACCACCCGCCGTCGGAATTCTGCTTCTTCTTCAGCCAGGCCAGCGCCATCTGGACGCTCTTCTCGGTGATCTTCGTGCCGCCATACTTCACCAGGTTGGCGTCTCGCGAGCCGATCTCGCGCCCCTTGAGGCCATTGCCGATGCTCGGGGCCACGACGTCGCTGCTCGCGAAGGCCCCCATCCCCGCGCCAGCGCGATCTCCACCTTGCCGGGCGCGGAAAACGGATCATCGACCGGCGCCATGTCGGAGATGGAGAGCACCTTGTTCGTGGTGTCGGTGAGCGACTTGTAATCGAACTGGCTGTCGCCCAGCGGATCGCCGTATTCGTCGGCCCAAGGATTCGGCACGGACTCGAGGTACACCTGCTCGGGCGGGGCGGCCGCGATGTACCACAAGCCCAGGATGATCAGCACGAGCATGTGAGCCACGCCGCTGATCAGCCAGGGCGGTGCGCTTCGCCAGGTCGCCCACCGCCAGCGCTTCGTCCTCGCACCCTCGGCCTGCGCGGCGCGGCTACGGGCCGTGGGCAGCACAGGTTGCGTGCCGGGCCGTACCGGCACCGGACGGCTGCTGACAGGCACCGGCCGCGACGCCTGGCCGTTGGCCGGGGCAGGAAGCGGCTGGCTGCCCAAGGGCCGTGGCTGAAGATTGTGCGACATCGAGAAAACTCCCATCCGTATTGGCCCTGGCTGCCCCCGGCAACGCCACGGCCCGGCACGGGAAGGATCGGGCGGACCTACGGGCAAGTCTAACAGCCGGCCCTTCGACTGCCAAGCAATTGCCGCGCCTATTCTGTCTGTGGCGAGGTGGCGAGCGTCGAGGCGTAAGCCCGACGTGCCTCGAACATTGACGCCTCGATGCTGGTCTCAAGCACGTCGGCCTTACGCCTCGACGCTCGCCTAATTCTTGCCGGCGCAGAGGAGCAGGATCAGCGCCTGTTCCAGTTCGCCCGGCTTGAAGCCGAACGGCCCACGGCCGCTCTTGTAGGCCACACGACCCGCACCATCGATCAAATACAACCGGCTGGGCATGCCGCTATAGACCGTGCCCACGCGGTCGCTGATCCCGTCCACCAGAAACGGCATGTCGAAGCCCAGGTGTTTCTGGCACTTCTGGGCCACGCCCAGGCGCTCGTCGTCGCTGGTGGGCTGCGGCAAATGGATGCCGATCTTGCGGTTGCCCTCGCTCCACCAGCCGTCGCTGGGATGGGCCTCTCGCACGTAAACCATCAAGAACCTGGCCCGGTCCTTGTGCCGCTGATAGAGCTTCTCGATGTTGCCGGCCTGTGAGCGGAATGGCCCACAGGTGAAGTTGCCCATCACGAGCACCACCGGCTGACGGCCGATCTCTCGCGACAGCGTGACCTCCTGCTTGCCGTCTACGGTGCGGAGGGTGAAGTCTGGCGCCTTATCGCCCAGGGCCGGGCCGGGCTCGAGCGACCCCAGCTCTTGCCGCGCCAACGCCAGCACGAGCGTGCTGGCCGAAGGATGCTTGCCGCGGGGCCGTGGGCGGTCTTCGGGCGGCTGCAATTGGGTCACCAGGTCATCCAGCGACAAGAAGCTCTCGTCTTCGCCGCCGAGGCCCTCGTAGACCTTGCGCCATTCTTCCGGCGATACACGGCCGTCGCCGTCGCGGTCGGCTTGATAGAAGAGCATCGCCCCGGCAGTGCGCGCCAGGGCATGGTCTTTCCACTCGAGGTCTTTCCCCGTGATCGCCCCGTCGCCGTCGCGGTCGAGCCGAGCGAAATCGGCCTCGGCGCCGCCGAATTCCTTCAGCGTGGCCTTGCCGTCCTGGTCGGTGTCATACCGCTTTCGCACGTAGTCCCAGGGGAAGCGCGTCTGGGCCACGGCCGACTTGAACCAGCCGTCGGTCGGACCCAGACGGCTGCCACTCAAGATGTCGTCCAGCATCTGCCGTGCTTCCGAATCGGCGGGCAGTTTCTTCTTCAGGTCGTCAGCGACCTTCTCCGCTTCGGGCGTAAGTGGATCGGCGGGCGGCTGGGCAGCCTGTTTCTCTTTGGCCGGCGGCTTGTCGTCGGCCCACGCCGCGCCAGCGGCGAAGTGCAGCAAGAATCCGGCCAACAGCAACCGCGTCAGGCGAGAGTTCACGATCATGCTCCACGTGCGGCACGTTTCCAAACGTGCCCGTGAGTTGGCGATGCTTCGGGCACGTTTCGAAACGTGCCCCACGTCAATCTTGCATCCGGAGGGTCAACTCCAGTCGCTTTCCCTCTCGTAGTACGGTGAAGGGGACCTGGTCGCTCGTCTTCTTGCGAAGCAGATAGGCGAAAAGGTCGGTTTCCCGCATCGGATCGTCGCGGCGATCGACCGAAACGATGATGTCTCCCACGCGGAAGCCGGCCTGCTTGGCCAGTGCATGTGGGCCATATTGCCCCACATGGCGAACGCGCAAGGCCAGCGTATCGGCGGGTAAGTCCGCTTTGCGACGCGCCTCCTCCGCCACGTCCTCCAGCAGCAGCCCGCCGGTGGTCATCCGCCGCAAGGACCACGAGGTGGCGCGCCACGAGAGGTTGTCGCGCTGCCGCCAACCCTTTTCCAGGGTGAGCTGACGCTCGGCCGGCTCGCCAGATTGTCCTTTGCGCCGCACGACGGCCATCAGCTTGCCCTCGGCGGGCGCGTGGTGCAGCACCCATTGGATGTCGGCCAGCGAGAGCAGCGGCTGGCCGGCGAGCGAGACGATCTCATCGCCGGCCTGGAAGCCATCCTGCTGGGCCCGCGAGCCCGCGGCGACCTGCTTGACCGTGGCTTTCTCCTTGGGGTCCATCACCAGGCCCAGGGCCTTGGGGTGCGGATAGGGGAACAGCAGCTTATCGGGCACGGGCTTGCCCGCGGCGCGGAATTCGTGCCGCAGGGCCTCGCCGACCTGATGGCAGTGGAGGCAGCTCTGCGCCACTTTGCCCTCGATAATCGAGCTTGGCGGTGTACTTGCCCCGCAGCTCGGCGTACTGCTCCGGCACGGCGTGCGCCGGTTTCTCTTGCGAGCGCTTGCCGGCCAGCGCGTCGGCGTTGCGTGGATAGCCCTTGTGCAGCTCCAGTGCCCCGGCCAGTGCCTTGGCAAAGCCCTCGAGCGAGACGTCGTCCTCCGAGCGGGTCTGGTGCGAGCGCGTGCCGAAACGGCCGTAGATGGTCTTGTCGGCGTTCATCAAGAAGGCCGCGAAGGACTGGTCGTAGTCGAACTGGAACAGGCCCAGGTCCATGCCGTTGGCCTGCACCATCCGCAGACAGACGAACTTCGCCAGCAGCTCGCGGACCGCCGGGTCGCGCTCGACGATCTCCGAGTCGAGCTGGGCACACGCCTCGCAGGGAATGCAGCGGAAGACCACCAGCAGCGGCTTGCCCGACGCCTTGGCCTCGCCGAGGGCCTTGGGCAGATCGTTGTAGATCCAGAATCCGTCCCCCTCGACTTTGGACCGGTCGTCGCGGACCAGCATGTCGCGGGTCTTGCGCTCCTGGGCCGCCGCGGTGGCCGGCGCCGCGCCCCTAGAACCAAAACCAGGGCCGGGATCGTAGTGAATGGCGAGGAGCGCATGTATCGTCCTTTCCAGAGCGGAGGAACGCTGTGGGCCGGCGTTCTGAGTGCAGCGAAGGATCTCGCGACGCCGCGATTATGCGTCCTTTCCGGCGATAGGGCAAAGGATTCTTTCGATCTGCACCTTGCACTTTGCACTTTGCATTTCGCATTTTGAAATCGGACGACAGAAAGGCGTTGCAAAGTGCAAAGTGCAAAATGCAAAGTGCTATAGTGTGATGTGGGACGTGATGCAACCTGCGCCCGCGTCAAGTGCTGGACAATCCATTGCCCGCCGTTCGCTTGACTTGTTCTTCGCCTGCTCGTAGCGTCAAAAGAAGCATCTCACCGATCGTTTACCCCCCAGTGCATGGCATGGCCGAGACGCTGTTCGCCGAAGTCCCGGAAGAAGCTGGCGTGGACGAGTTCTATCGTCCGCTGAGCGGCCTGGCAGTGGCCGGGTTCGCGGTGAGCTGGCTTTCGGCCGCGGCCCTGTTTGGCGCCATCTTATGGAGCGTCGCCGCCCTGGCCATCGTGCTGAACCTGGCGGCGCTGCGTCACATCGCCGTCACTTCCCGGCAGGGGGTCGCCCTGGTGCGAGCGGGCCTGATCATCTCCGTGTTGTTCTTGTCGGCGGCCATAAGTTCTGACTGGTGGCACGGATTTGTCACGCGGCGACAGGCTCAGCGCGTCGCCGACGAGTGGGTCGCCGCCGTCCTTGGCCACGACCTGCCGCGAGCACATCAACTGACGCTGGCGCCCAACCGCCGCCAAGCGGACGGCGAGGGGCTGGCGGAAATCTATGCCAAGAACCCCGAATTGCAGAAAGACCTGCGCGGCTTCGAGCAAATCGAGAGCGTGAACCGCGCGGCGCACTTGAAGGGCGAGAACGCCGCCTATTGGCTCGAGGAGATGTCGCTGATTAGCGACGCCTACCGGGAGGCCGTGGCGGTCCGCTACGCGGTACGTTACGAGGCGGAGGGCGAGCCGCAGGTCGTTCAGTCTGTCGTTTCAATTGATCCGGGAGCGGGCGTATGTGCCCCACGTGATCGGGTGGCGCGTGATGATGGCCGGCCCCCCCTCCGCCGCCATGCCCGAGCCGCACGACCACGCGGGCGAGGAAGGCGGGTCAGGCCATTGAGGCCCACGTAGCTGAACTCGCCAGAGTTCAAGCATGTCCGAAGTCTGACGACTTCGGCTACTGTGCGATATCATCCGAAGTCGCCGCGCGGACTTCCAAGATCGATGCGGGCGCGCCTTGGTTTCGCCATGTGGCTGGGCCAGCAGCGGCGGGGATGAGCACGGTTTCGCCGGCCGCGAATCGCCGTCGATAGCCGCCGTGCGATTCCAGCTCCGCCTTTCCGCTCAGCAGCAGCCAAATCGTCATCTGGGCGGCCGGAGGGCAGGAAAGTGTCTCTGCAAAACGGTAACGCCGCAGCTCGAAATACCGGCAAGTCGCCAGTTGCTCGCCAACGACGCCCGGCCCGGACGCCGCGGCACCCGCAAAGTGGTCATCGCGCTCCGGGAGATGGGCCGTTCGCGGAGCGGGCGGCCTGCACTCCAGCGGACGCCCGCTGATCAGGCCCACAGGGCCGGCAGTCCAATCGATCGACTCGAGCGCCTGCGGCACGTGCAAGGTCCGAGGCTTGCCGTCGGGACCGGCGCGGTCCCAGTCGAAGAGCCGAAACGTGGCGTCGCTCGATTGCTGCACCTTGGCCAGCAGCACCCCGCCGCCGACGGCGTGCACCGTGCCGGCCCGCAATAGCAGGCAATCGCCAGGCTGCGGGGCGAAACTGTGCAGGCACTCGGGGAGCGTGCCCGCCTCGAGATGAGACTCCAGCTCGCGGCGGCCGATGCCCCGATTCAGCCCTGCGAAGATGCGGCCGCCCGGCTCGGCCGCCAGCACGACCCAGGCTTCGGTCTTGCCCGGCTCGTCTCCGATCAGCCGCCGCGCGGTCGCATCGTCGGGGTGGACCTGCACCGAGAGCAGCTCACGGCAGTCGAGGAATTTCACCAAGAGCGGGAATTTCTCGTCCGGCCGGGGCCGGCGCCGAGCAGCTCGCGGCCGTGGTCCCGCCACACCTCGGTGAGCGCCGCGCCCCGGAGCGGGCCCTCGGCCACGCGGCTGACGTGGTGCGGGTGGGCACTGATTTCCCAGCACTCGCCGAAGAGGCCCTCGGGCGGAAGCCGTTTGCCCAGTTGCTCGAGGCGGCGGCCGCCCCAGACCTGCGGCCGCAGGTAAGGCTCGAAAACTAGCGGTTGCATGACCCGGCCATCTTGACCCTGGGCGGGCAATCGGGCAAGCCGGGTTTCAGGTGGGGCACGTTTAGAAACGTGCCCACAACGTGCCCACGCCGCTCAATCGGCCATGACGTAAGCCAGCAGATTGCCGACGATCTTGCGGGCCGAGGCCGGCTTGTAGCCGATCGACTGATACGACTCGATCCCCGTCAGCGCCGCCGACAGATCGAACTCCGAAAAGATCACGGCCGGGCGCTTCTCGACCATCGCCACCAGCAGCTTCTGGCTGCCGGCATCCTCGCCGCGGCGGCGGAGGAGCTGCCGGGCAGGCAGTTTGAAGGCGATGCGGTCGGTGATGTCGGCCCCGCCGTCGAACAGTCCTTGCGCGAGCACATGATCGGCCGGCAACGGCGCCAGCTTGCCGAAAGTGGCCTCCAGCTCGCGCCGGGCCGAGGTAGCGAAGTCGCCGGCCCCAGCGAACGCATCGACCAGCAGCGTGCCGCCGCCGGCCACGTACCGCTTCAGGGCCTCGCGCTGGCCGTCGGTCAGTTTCAGCTCGCGCTGGCCGGTGACGTGCAGCAGGCGGATGCCGGCAAGGTCGTCCTTGCCCAGCGTGACCGGGCGACGTTCCTTGAGCTCGCAGCCGGTGACGTGCTTGGCATAGGGCGCGGTACGACCGCCAGCACATGTTGGCCGCGTCCCAATCGCGCGGATGCTCGGCGTCGCCGGCGTGGCGGACGCGGGCCAGCTCGATGACGGCCTTGCGCAGCTTGGCCGGGTCGGTCTCGGGGAGAATCGAGGCGAACTTGCCCTCCAGAGCGCCGAGGTCCGTGGCGTAGAACAGCAGGTTGATCGCCAACTTGAAGGCGTCGCTCTCGGTGCGGTTCATTTGCCAGTCGGCGGAGAGATACCCTTCGGACAGCACGAAGAACGTGCGGGAGCCGTTGCTCATGCCGCGCAGTGTCGGCCGCTCCTTCCAGGTCTGCGGGATGACGGTGTAGATGCCGTGCGTCTCGGGCAGCGGCTCGCAGCTTGTAATCGGGGTAGTCCTTCGGCGGATACATGTGCCGGCAGAGCTCGTTCCATCGACTCGGCGAACGGCTTTGCTGTGGTCGCTCGGCTCGGCCAGGATGGTTCCGCCGCGAAGCGACGTATTCGCGCAGCTTGACCATCTCGTCCTCGGTGTACTTGGCCGCCTTCGAGCCGGTGATGAACAGGATCGGCGCCTCGAACTCCGTCTGCCGGGCGGCGATCGAGACGGTCTGCCAGTTGATCGGCCGCTCGTAGGCCGATCCACAGCTCCTTGCTGAGGTTGGCCAGGTCGCGCGGGTTGAGGTTCCAGTCCTGCGCCTGCCGCCTTTGTCCGTACTCCAGCTTGTTGTACGGCCACCGGGGCGCCGCCGTAGATCAGAAACAGCGTGCAGAAGCAGGTGTTGGCGCGCTGCCGCCCCACGAGCCCAGCGGGATCGAGCCGTCGGCTTGCTGCGCCTGCGAGCACGGCCAGCGCCCGCGGGCGAACCAGTCTTCGCCGCCGATAATCTTTGCGGCCGCTGGCCACGCCGGTCCGCTCGATGCCGTACAGGTAGTAACCGTCTTCCTTGTTGCTGCCGACTGCGTGCCCAGCCAATCCATGCCGCGGTCCAGCGACTTGATCACGGCCGCCGCGTCTCCATCGGCGAACGTGCGCGGGTTCTTGCGGCTGTAGAAGCTCTTGCCGTGGTACATGTCGAAGACGAGGAACAGGCTCGCCAGCCCGCGGTCGCCATGTTGGGCGTCGAGCCGCTGCCGGTGGTGTAGCCCCAGCCGCCGTCGGCGTTCTGGCAGTCGCGAAAGTGCTGCGACAGCTTCTGCCAGAACTTGTCGCCCGGGTCGATGCCGGCGCGGGTCGCCGCCCAGACGCCCAACACGCCATACTGCGTGCAGGAGTTGTCCCAGTCGGTCGATTCCATCTGGTACCGCCAGCCGGTCTTGTCGCCCTTGGCGGCCATGAGCCAGTCGTAGTCGTCTTTCAAGAGGGCGGTTAGCCTGTTGTCGACGTGGCCTTGCGGAGGGCGTATTCCCAGACGTTGGCCCGCACGCCGCGGATGTAGGTGTTGTTCGGCTTGAGCTTGGCCGAGCCAGTCGAGCGTCTTCTTGAGCTGGTCATCGGCGGCCGGGTCGGCCCCGGCGGCGAGCAGCGTCAGCGTGGCCAGCGCCGTATAGCCACCGTCGCCCGAATCGAGGCTCGGCCGTCGGCCGCCTGGTGGCTGCGGAGGTGAGTAGACGGCGTCGTCGATGGCCGTGCGAATCTTGGCGGCGGTGACCGGCGGCTTGAAGGGCTCATGGATGCCCTGCGCGAAGGCGGATGCCGAAAGCGACAGGACTGTGAGGCAAGAAAGCACAAGATATCGTCGCATGCGTTCGCTTTCGTAAAGGAGTTCGGAACGCTAATAAACGCTAATAAACGCCAATAGGCGCCAATGGTTGACCCTTTACCGTGACGGGCCCGTTGGCACGGCGGTGGCTTCGGCCTTCCTTCTTGATTAGCGCAGATTAGCGCCTATTAGCGTTCCTCTCTTCGTGACCAAGGCGATGGGTAGCGGTTCGGCTGGGGCTGAGCGAAGCGAAGCCAGACGAACTGCCAAACCCTTCGATACCGAACTGCTAACCATTGTCGCCGTTGTCGTCGGTTACTCCCGCTTCTCGGACGCGAGTTGCTCCTTGATCAGCAGCCGCAGGGCGCGGGCCGTCTGCTTCGCGCCGGCCAGCGGGGCCTCCCGGCGGTGCAGCGGGACCTTGCCCTCGGGACGCTCGATCAGGCGCACGACGTTGGCCAGAGGGCAGTCTTCGTACCGATACGTCTTTCCGTTGACCTCCACGCGGCGTTTTTCAGCGTTGACGTTGGCAATTCCTCGAACGGACTTGAGCGGCCGGCGATCGACGTTCCAGATGGAATCTTTACGGTACGTCTCGATGGTGAGCGCTAGCGCCTCCAGCAGCGGCTGGTCGTCGTCCGGCTTGAGAAGATGATCGCGGAGCCGCTGAAGGTCGAAGTGTGGTTGGAGCTTTTCCAGCGGCAGGCGCGTCACCAGCAGCACCGGCTCGTACTGCGTGGGGTCCTTCGCGGGGGGATCCGACGTCAGCCAATAGGCCAGATACGCCTCCTCCTCTTTGCCCGATCCGTGAGCCTGGCTGAGGCCGACTAGCACCACGATCAGGACGGCGGCAAGCTGGGTCTTCATGGTCGTCTTCAGGACAACAGCGCGTGGCGATTCTGCTGGGGCTTCGCTGGCGCTCAGCCCCAGGCACCCTCCGGATTTGCCAATCCGTCCTACCTATCGACCGTTGGGCCCTCGGTTGTCGAACTGGTTGCGGAAGTCCCTCGGCAACTGCTGCTGTTGGCGGTCGCCCCGCTGTTGGAAATTCTGCGCCGGCTGCTCTTTGACCCGCAGCTTCTCATCTTTCCGCTGGCCGTCTTTCTCGACCACCACGCGCTCGTTGCCGAGGTTCAGCTCCACGGCCCAGCCCAACTGCTGGGCCTTGGCAAAGTCGGCGTTGCCGCGGAGCAGCCCGTAATACTCGTCGCTGTAGAGCTTCACGACGCGCGTCTGGCGCTTGCCGGCCTCCTGGGAATCGACCCATTGGCCGTCGCCCAGGTAATAGGTGCGGCTGCCGATCTGGCGCACGTTGTCGTCGGCGACCTGGCGGCCCTGGCGGTCGCGATAAGTGTTGCCGTCGCGCGTGGCCACGACGCGGTTCTGAAGCTGCTTGTCGTTGAGGGCCTGGTTGACCGCCCACTTGCCGGCCTGCTGGACGTTGGCCTGTTCGAGCCGGCCCTTGGCGTCGGCGAAGGCCAGCTCGGCCACGGCGCCCGCGGGCGCGGCGGCGAGTCCCGCGATTTGGCCGCCCCGGCCGCCTCGACCGACGGAAGTCAGGAACACGGTGTATTCCGTGACGATGCCGAACTTCTTGCTCAGCCGCACGACCTCTTTGATCAGCTCGTCGTTCGGACCGTGCAGCCGCAGCTCTTGCAGCAGGAAGCCGACGTTGCGAGATGCCCAGAGCGGCGCTACGAAGCTCGTGGTCTGTGCCGCCGGCCTTTCCGGCACGTCGAACGTGCAGGCATACTCCACCGGCTTGCCGTGCAATTGGCCGGTGATCTTGATCGTGTGGCGGCCGCCCCCTTGATAGCGGCCGAAAACCATCACCTCGCTCCCCTTGAACAGGGCGGGCAGCTTCTTGGGATAGACCGAATGGGTTTGCAGTTTGCCCAGCGACAGCGTGGCGCCCGTCAGCACCGGGTGGCTCAGCCGGTCGTGCAGCGTGGCCACTTTGGCGTCGATCTCTTCCTCCGGCTGTACGTATTCGCTGCTGCCGTCGGTTTGTTCGGCCAGCTTGTCCAGCAGGTGAGCGTTCACGTCGTGGCCCATGCCCATCACAAAGATCCGCGTGCCGCCGGCATTGGCCTGCTTGACGCGCTCCAGGATCTTCTCGGCGCCAGCTCGCCTTCGGTCGGCGTGCCGTCGGTGAGGAAGATCATGATCCGCGGCAAGCCCGGCGTGGCCTTGGCGGCGAGGGCCTTCTCCAGGCGCCGGAGATGTTGGTGCGGCCGCGGGCAATGAGCCGCTCCACGTATTCCCGCGCAGCGGCCAGCGAGTCTTTGGTGGCGGCCACCGGCGCTTCGCGGAAGCTCTCTACTTCCGTGCCGAAGGTGACGATGTTGAACCGGTCGCCCGCATTGAGGTGCGTCACGCAATAGTCGATGGCCGCGCGGGCTTGCTCCATCTTCTCGCCGCGCATCGAGCCGCTCGTATCCAGCACGAAGAGCACTTCCTTGTCGATGGGCTTCTCGTCGCTGCCGGTCGGGTTGGCCAGCAGCATGAAATAGCCGTCGTCCTCTCCCTCTTCGCGGAAGGTGAGCACGCGGAGGCCCAGGGCGTCCTTGTCGGCCACCCAGCAGAGGCGGAAGTCGTCGTCGCCGGCCCAATCGGCGGCCTTCACGCGCACCGTGGCCTTTTGTAGGCCGCTGCGCTCGATGGCCGCACTGTGGGTGGGGCTGAACATGGCCCGCAGCGGCTGCGTCGATTCCACACTCGCCGTCAAGGTCACGCGAGGCACGGGGCCATGCGTCCACCGCGTGGCCGGCATCGGGCAATCGAGCGAAAGCACCCCCTGTTCCTGGCGCACCGCCTGGCGGAACGCGATGCTGAACGTCCGTTTGCCCTGCAGTGCGTACTCGGGAATCAGCACCGCCGGCTGGCCCGTGAGAGCCAAAACGGCGACGGAATCCAGCCCGCGCGAGATCTGCTCGTACATCTTCTGGGCTTCCTCGGCCGTGAGGAACCTGGCCGACTTGATGGCCGCCGGTTCGCCGGCAGACTCGGCCACGGTGACGGTGATGCCTTCCGCGCTGGCCGTGGCCGGCAGCGGGATCAAACAGACGGTCTTTACGGCTTTGTCCGGTCCTTCGATCGATTCGACGATCTCGACCCGGGCGGACCGATCGTCGGCCGTGGCAGTGATGCTGCTGTAGCGGACGCTGTAGACGCACTGGCTGGCCGGCTCGTTTTCGGGCGCGGTTCGGGCCACAGCCGCCGCGGGGGCGGGGGGAGCCTTCGCGTCAACCTTCTTGGGCTCGGTTTGTTTGGCGTCGGCATTCTTGGCATCGGTATTCCTGACGTCGGTGGCCTTAGGGTCAGCCGGCCTGGCTGCGGCCTTGGCAGGCACGAACTTCCCTTCGCGCACCTCGCCACGGAAAAAAATGGGTCCGCCATTGGCGGAAGCCGATAGCATGGCTAGCACCAAGAAGGCCGCGCTGGCAGAGGCCAGCTTCCCATGGCGACTCGCGGTCTGAGGTTGATTGGCGGTCATGCGAACTGCTCCTTCTAGACGGGTCGCGGGGGGGGGGGGGGGTGCCCAGGTTCCGGCGGATGTTTTTTTCCGTTAGTCGCCCATTGTGCCCGAAGAGGTCGCCCGTTTGGGTAACAGGCGTGTAACCGGCCCGAGGTCTGGCTTGTCGGTCGGCGTGCAGGTCGGGCTGAGGCCTCGACGCTCGGCTGCGGTGGCTTGGATGCTGCCGCGGCGTGAAAAGTTCCGCGGGCCCGCGACGAGCGAGCGCACGTCGCCTTTCGCGATACCAGGTCAGGTGCGGAACTCGGCGTTCGCGCGCCTCGTCCAACCGTTGAGCGCTGGCCGTTTCCTTGCGGCCGATTGACGCTGCGTACGTCAGCCAAGATACGTAAATGAAGCTATTTCCGGCTGGCGCTGCGCACGCGGCGTTGGCTTTCGGGTGGTCATGACAGGCCTCCTTGAGCGCGACTCAGGGGGCCTCTTGTGTTTGACGGACCCGTTGAGGAAACGATCGCCATCTTGCGGCGGCCGACGGCCGAGGCACCGTCGGCCGCGTCGTTCACTTCTTACCGGAGTAATAGCATGCAAAAGCTCAAATTGTATGCCAAGCGTGTGTTGAGCGTCCCGCTCTTGCTGGGCGTGGGGTATCTGATCGGCACTTTGGATTGGAGCCAGCCCAACGCCGCCCTCGGCCGGCCAGGCCAGGAGGGCGGCAAGACGGCCGCCGCGGCGCCGGCCAAGACGGGCGGCGCGGTGAAGCATCCATCCGGCAGCACGCATCTGCTGCAAAGCCCCGGGGCCGTGGCGGATCGCCCCGAGACCGACTGGGGGCTGGGCGATGGCTATGTCGATAAGTTGCTGGCTTATCCCAAGCCGTGTCCGCCGGGCATGCGGACTCCTTTCGACCTGTGGCGCTACGCTGGGAAGGGAGCCTCGTCGTTCGGCTCGCCCGACTTGCACATGCCGTGGGCCGACTGGGTGAAGATGTGCGAGGAGCAAAAGCCACGGCTGATGGCCGAATGCCTGGAGTACATGCAGGGCCGCTTCGATTTCCACGGCAAGGCCATCGAAGGGGCGACACAGTCCGGCGGCAAGCCGATCATGCTTGGCCCCGCGGCCCGCTTGCCCAAGGGCGTGGCATCCTTCGAGGCCTTGGCCGCGATGTCGCCGGGCGAGATCAAGGAAAAGGACCTGTTCCCCTACAAGCCGCTGGCCCATCCGCTGCAAACGACGGCCCACATGCTGTTCCCGGAGCAATGGCTCGCATCGCACCCCGAGCACCAGCGCATCGACTGCGACTTCGACATCCCCGACGACTACCTGCCCGAGTTTCCGCCGCCGATGTTCCTGACCACGCACAAGGAGCTGGGCGACGTGACCAACGGGCGAGAAGTGACGATCGGCAACTACTACGAGATCTTCAACGGCCTACTGACCGGCGAGCAGATGGAAGGGCTCAAGGAGCTGCTGCGGCCGACGGCCACGACCTGGTTCAACCACACGGACCACCGCGTGACCGAGGAGCCCAGCGCCGGCGTGGCCTGCTTTTCGTGCCACGTGAACGGCCACACCAACGGCGCCATCGAGCTGGCGCCGGATTCCCGGCCCAACCAGGCCCGCCTGCGCATCGACACGCCGACGATGCGCGGCAACTACAACCTGATGCAGCTTTCGTCGAAGCGGTCGATCCGCAGCATGGATCACTTCGCCGAGGTGGAGGAGTACTTCGACGGCGATCCCGGCGAGCTGATGCAGCCGATCGGCCTGCGCCGCGTCAGCGGCAGATCACCAACCGCATGGGCGACTTCAACGCCATCCTCGACTTCCCGCCGGCCCCGAAGCTCGGCGCCGCTGATGCGGCTATATCCGGAGAAGGCCACGGCGGCCGGAGCTGCGCGGCGAGGCGCTGTTCCACGGCAAGGCCCAGTGCGCCAAGTGCCACTACGGGCCGGCGTTCGTGGACGACTACATGCACGACCTGCAGGTCGAGCGGTTCTACGCCGGCCGGCCGGAGGGGCCGATCAAGACGTTCCCGCTGCGCGGCATCAAGGACACGCCGCCCGTACCTGCACGACGGCCGCTGCCCGACGCTGCACGACGCCGTCGAGTTCTTCAACATCGTGCTGGAGCTGAAGCTGACGAAGCAAGAGAAGGAAGACCTGGTGGCGTACCTGCTGTGCCTGTAGGGAAACGATAACCCCGGCTGTTCGTCCTCGTCCTCATCCTCGAAAGAGAGACGGGAGAGACATCGAGGACGAGGACGACGACGAGGACGAGAACGATGGCTGTCGGCCGCGGATGGCGGGACCGTCTAGTCTTGATCCGCCAGGTCGATGACCCCCAGGTCGTAGCTGTTCCCGCCAATCTCTCGCACGAGCGGCAGTGCGCTCCAGCGAAAAAGCACCCTCCAGCAGATCGACCTCCCCGGTCTCCGTCGGCGCGTCCGCGGCGCCGGTTCGAGGGCCAGGACGACGACCTTGTATCGGCCGCCGCGCACGCCCCCGCCTCCAGCCACGATGCGAAAGCTCCCGTCAGTGGCGGCGATTGCCGTCTCGACCTCGGCCCCCTCGAATTGAGGCACAGCCGCACTTCCACTCGTCCGGCGCCGCTTTCCCTGTCGCGGACCTGGAGCGGCTGGCCGCCGCGTACAGATCTTGCCGGTGACGACGAAGGTCTCCGAGCTACCGCAGCCTGAGCCGGCGACTGCCAGGATCGCGGCCAGCGTCAACGCTGACCCACGTAGCCCGGTGCCGCGGTTTGGTTTGGCCATGGTCGGATGTCGCCCTATTCCGCGTTGTTGCCTGCCAGGGCGTTTCGCCGGTCGCCGAGCCGTTCAAAGACATCCAGGTCGAACGCCGTAGGGAATTCCCCGCACCAAGGCATCGCAAAGCACGATGTTGAATTGCTCGGGGTGGGACGAGCCAAACCGGCCGTCGCCATATTGGCCGCTTTGATCCATTCGCGGCTGCCGATTCGTGTGCCGCATGGTGTCGGTGCACCAGCCGGCAGAGTAGCCTTCGTTATCGTCCCCCTGGTATCGCCCCAGCGCACCGATATCCAGGCCCTTTTCGCCGCCCAGCAGGGTGTACGCCAGGCCGTCGGTGATGGCGCACCAGGGCCACGGTAAAGCCGGGCAGTCTGGCCGGCACCCGCACGATGGCCCCATAGTTGTTCTGCAACTGGCTGCCGGCGTAGTCGGTCGGGGCGTTGCCGAAGGTCTTGCCCGAATTCGGGTAGGCTCGCCAATCGGCGATCGGCGGATGCCTGGCCGGCTGTCGCCTGGTGGGGCAAAAGTACGTCGGCACGGCCGTCTCGATGGCCGCGATCGAGCGCTCCAGCTCGCTGCCGCGCGACGTGTCGTTCCAGGACCGGACGTGCGCTCCAGATAGGGCAAGAGCTGATAGAGCCAGCTCGCCCGCTGCCGGCCACCGATGGTCGGCCGGCCCATCTCGAACGTGACGTGATATTGCCATGTCGGCCCGCCCCCCGTGGGCAAGCAGCCGTGCGCCTCGTGGTGCAACTGGCAGGCCAGGCCGATGTGGCGGAGATTGTTGCGGCAGATCGTGCCGCCGGCCCGCTTCGCGGGCGGCCTGCACGGCGGGCAATAGCAGGGCAATCATTACCCCGACAATCGCCACCGCCACCAGGAGTTCAACGAGCGTAAACCCCCTCCGAGAGGAGAGCATACGACCTCCGAAGCCAAACAAGCGCGATGACGTAAGATGAGACCATGAAACGCCGTATCAGACGATTGAACGCGGCGGACGCCGCCAATAGATGCGTGCCCGCGGAAAGGATGGGGGCAACTCTACACGCGTTAAAGCGGAAATCAAATAATTTTCGGTTTTCGTCTGGCAAGAGAGGGCCGGCACGTCAGGCCAGGTTTTTCGGCTATTGGCCGAACGCAACTGACGCCAGATCCTCAAAGAACCCCGGGTAGGTCTTGGCCACGCAGGCCGGGTCGTGGATCACGACGCCCGGCACCCGCAGGCCGACCAGCGCCAGGCTCATCGCCATGCGATGATCGTTGTAGGTGTCGATGGCTGCACCGCGAAGCGGGCCGGGCGTGATCCGCAGGCCGTCGGGCAGTTCGTCGACGGTCGGCGCCGAGCTTGCGCAGCTCGGTGGCCAGGTCGCCGATGCGGTCGGTCTCCTTGTGGCGGATGTGGGCGACGCCGCGGATCGTCGTCGGGCCGTCCGCAAACAGGGCCACGGCGGCCAGCGTCTGCACGGTGTCGCTGATGGCGTTCATATCCACGTCGATGCCGCGGAGCGGACCGCCGCTGGACGGCGATACCCTCGATGGCGTGCCGCGCCGTACTCGACTCGGCAGCCCATTTGCGCCAGCACATCGACGAAGGCCACGTCGCCTTGCAGGCTGTCTCGCGACAATCCTTCGACCGTGACTCGGCCACCCGTGATCGCCGCTGCGGCGAAGAAATAGCTGGCCGCGGAAGCATCCGGCTCGATCGCATACGTCCGGCCGCGATATCGGGTCGGGCGAACGTCGAAGCTCTGCCAATCATCGCGCGGCACGCTGATGCCGAACGCCTGCATCACGGCCAGCGTGATGCCGACGTAGGGCTGCGACACGAGCGGGCCGTCGATACGGAGCCGCGCGCTGCGCTGCGCATAGGGAGCGGCCATCAAGAGCGCACTGAGATATTGACTGGAGATGTCGCCTCGCACCGTCGCCTCGCCGCCGGGAAGCCCCGCGGCGCAGCACCACCACCGGCGGACAGCCCGTCCCCAGCTCACACTTTACGTCGGCCCCGAGCTGACGGAGTGCGTCGAGCAAGTCCTGAATTGGCCGCTCGCGCATGCGGGGGTTGCCGTCGAGCCGGAAGAGGCCCTGGCCGACCGTGAGCATCGCCGTGAGGAAGCGGACCGTGGTGCCACTGTTGCCGACGTAGAGATCGAGAGGAGCGCTTGCCGGTTCAGGCAGGTTTGTGCAACGACGTTATCAGGGGGCTTACGCCCCCCGCTCGCCAGCCAAGTGCCACTGATCTTGATGGTTGCGGAAGACTCGTCGGAATCCACCCGCAGTCCTAAGCGGCGGAGCGATTCGACCATTGCGCGCGTGTCGTCGCTGTCCAGCGCGCCCGTGAGCGTTGACTCTTCCTCCGCGAGCGCCGCGCAGATGAGGGCTCGGTTCGTGATGCTCTTGGAACCGGGGGACGTGTACGGTGCCGCGGATCGGCCCGCTAGGACGGATTTCGATGCTGTCTGCTCGCGGTATGGCCATGACGTGCGCGTCGTGGTTCTGCTTGTCAGCGCTCGTTGTAGTCTATGCTGCCTGACAATCAGGCGAAATGACAACGCCGGCTGCATCGCAGCGGGGCGTCCAACCGATATCAAGATGCTTCTCTTTCTCGCTTTTCTGGAAATCGAGTCACGGGGTCGGGAGCCCGTTTCGTGACGTGGCAAGCGTGGCAGCACCTCCACACGCATTCGTCACGAAATCGACCCCCGACCCCTTTATCAGCGCCCCGTCAGCAAGCCATGGACCATCACACCACAAGCACCGTCCTGTTGATTCACGGCACGTTCGCCGCCGACGAGGCCGACGAAGGCCCTGCCTGGTGGCAGCGCGGCAGCCAGTTCTATCAGGCCCTGCGCCAGCGGCTGCCCCCGCACGTGCGGCTGCCCGAGCACGAAGCGCTGTTCCATTGGTCGGGCGAGAACAGCGAATGGGCCCGCTATCAAGCGGGCAAGCGGCTGTTGGAAAGTCTCTGCCAGTACGAGGCCCACGGTCGCCGCTATCACCTGGTCGGGCACAGCCACGGCGGCGGCGTGATCTGGCACGCGCTTCGGCTGGCTACCCGTCGCAAGATTCACCTCAAGCGCCTGCAAAGCTGGGCCACCGTTGGCACGCCGTTCCTGCACTATCGCCCCGTGGCGTCGCTGCTCAACGCGATTCTGCTGGGCGGGCTGTGCTGGGCCTTGGCCGTGCTGGTGCTGGCTGCGGCGATCGTGTACGTCGATCCCTGGCTGCATGATTATCTGCCGAGCTTTCATCTCGTGGCCGTGCTCGGCGGAGGCATGTGGATCGCCGGCGGCGCCGCGTTCCTGGTCTATGCTGGCCTGAGAAGCCTGTACAGCGTCGTCGAAGCGCGGCGAGCCGCCTCCGACCGCCGCACCGCGCGCCGGGCCATGCGGCTCTACGGCGGGCGGTGGCTGGGCCTTTGGTCCAGCGAAGACGAGGCCATCGGCGGGCTGCGGCACTCGGTCGGCTTTCGCATGCAGCTCTTGACCCGGCACCGCATGCTGGCCACCGAGCTGCCGTTCCTCAGCGAGCGGCCCCTCGCCCGCGTCTGCTTCCGCGCCACGGCCAAGCTGGCCAACGTCTCGTTCATTCCCACGCTCCGCAACGTGTTCTTCCAGAGCATCGATGAAGAGGTCTGCGCCGTCCTCTCGGGCCTGTGCCAGGGCAACGACCGGCCCGGCACGCTCGTGGAGAAAGTGACCGTCGGGCCGATTCCGGCGGATCACCATGCCTATCCGCACTTGCCCGGCGGCGTCGATGAGGCGATTGTTCGCATGGCCGACGGCATCGCGGCGCAGACGATCGGCAAGGTCCGCCGCGCGTTCGGCCAGATCGCCATGGGCAGTCCGGAGTGGAAGCTCTCGCCGCTGGCCGAGGCCCTTTCCGGCAAAGAGCTGGTGCACACGTCGTACTTCGACGTGCCTGGCGTGCTGCAACTCTTGTCGCTGCACATCGCCGAGCACACGCGGCACGCCAACCTGGAGCTAGCTCAGGCAACGACGCCGGGCGAGCTTCTCCAGTGGTATCGCGCGTTCGGCGCGGCCGTGCAGCGGCACGCGCTCGAACGACTGGCGACGACCGCACGGCGGAAGCCGGTGCGGCCTATGCGTCGCGCTGCCGCGTAAAGGGCGCCGCGTAAAGAGTCGATTTCGTGACGAATACGCTCATTCGCTCATTCGCATGGAACGCGTGCTCCGTCACGAAATCGACTCCCGACCTCTTCGCGTGGCACCTCGCACCGTGTCGCTGGTTCATCCAGGCGCACTTCCTTGGTACAATCGGGCCAGTTCACGCGCGCCCGCTGCCTGTTTGCGGCGGGCGTGAGTCAATCTTTCCTGCGCGTCTGGCCTGCCACGATGAAGCAGCTCGCGACACCGCGCGTCTGGTTTGCGGCACTGTCCGCCTGCTGGTGCTGCGCCGGCCTGGCGGCTGGCCAAGAGCGGGCCGATGCCCCGAAATCGGCTCCTGCGAACAAGGGCCAAGCCGCGAAGGATGCCGAGGCGATCGCCTTCTTCGAGAAGGACGTGCTGCCGATCCTGCGGGCCAACTGCTTCGAGTGCCATGGTGGCGGCGAGAAAGTCCAAGCGCAGTTCCGCCTGACCAGCCGCGAGGGGCTGCTCAAGGGAGGCGAACTGGGCCCGGCCATTTCACTGGAGAATCCAGCGGAAAGCCAACTGCTGGACGCCATCAACTACGGCACGCTGCAGATGCCCCCCAAGGGCAAGCTGCCGCCGCGAGAGATCGAGTTGCTCACCCGCTGGGTGAAGATGGGCGTCCCGTTCACGCCGGACAAGGACTACGGCGTGGCCCCGGCGAGCGATCCGCGTGCGGTGCCGCGGGTCAACGACGAGACGCGAAACTTCTGGTCGTTCCGCCCGGTCAAACGGCCGTCAGTGCCGGCGGTGAAGAACAAGGCTTGGGTCCGCAGCCCGATCGATGCCTTCATTCTGCACGGCCTGGAGAAGAACGGCCTGGCGCCGGCCGCGCCGGCCGACAAGGTGGCGCTGCTCCGCCGGGCGACCTACGACCTGACCGGCCTGCCGCCGACGCCGGCGGAGGTCGATGCCTTCGTGGCGGACAAGTCGGCCGAGGCGTTTGCCCAAGTGGTCGATCGGCTGCTCGCAGTCGCCGCGCTACGGCGAGCAGTGGGGCCGCCACTGGCTCGACCTGGTGCGCTTCGCCGAGACCAACAGCTACGAGCGCGACGGCGCGAAGCCGAACGCCTGGCGGTACCGCGACTACGTCATCCGCTCGTTCAACGACGACAAGCCGTACGACCGCTTCGTGCGCGAGCAGCTCGCCGGCGACGAGCTGCGAGCCGGTGACCGACCGACTCGCTCATCGCCACCGGCTTCTACCGCCTCGGCATCTGGGACGACGAGCCGGCCGACCAGCTGCAGGCCAGGTACGACGAGCTCGACGACATCGTCGCCACGACCGGCCAGGCGTTCCTCGGCCTGACGATCAACTGCGCCCGCTGCCACGACCACAAGATCGACCCGATCCCGCAGGCCGACTACTACCGCATGCTGGCGTTCTTTCACGGGGTGACGCCGTACGGTGTGGGCAAAGAGCACGTCGCTCAAGCACATCCTCGCGCCGCTGCCCGGAGAGCCGCGGCACAAGGTGCTGTGCGTCAGCGAAGCGGGGCCGCGGCCGCCGCAGGCGCACGTTTTCATCCGCGGCAACGCCCACGCCAAGGGCGAAAAGGTCGAGCCCGGCTTCTTGCAGGTGCTCACGCCGCCCACTGGCAAAGCGAGTGGCACACGGCAGGGTGGCACGTCCCTGAGCAAGGATGCGAAGGGCGTGGCGGTCACTCAACCCCACGCCCATAACGCGCATGTTCTGGGCGTGCCACCCGAGATCGTCCCGCCGAAGCACGGCCGGTCCTCCGGCCGCCGCCTGGCGTTGGCTCGTTGGATCGCCAGCGACAAGAACCCGTTGGCCGCGCGCGTGATGGTCAACCGGATTTGGCAGCACCATTTCGGCCGCGGCATCGTGCGCTCCTCGAACAATTTCGGCCAGCTCGGCGACCGGCCCACGCACGGGGAGCTGCTGGATTGGCTGGCCGACGAGTTCATCGAGCGCGGTTGGCGGCTGAAGGAGATGCACCGCCTGATCATGCTCTCCAGCGCCTATCAGATGGCGTCGCGCGGCAGCACAGCCGGGTTGGTCCGCGACCCGCAGAACAATCTCTTCTGGCGATTCGACATGCGACGGCTGGCGGCCGAGGAAATCCGCGACTCGGTCCTCGCACTTAGCGGCCGGCTGAACCTGAAGATGGGCGGACCGGGCGTCTATCCGCCGATCTCCAAAGAAGTGCTCGCCGGGCAATCGATGCCAGGCGCCGGCTGGGGTAAATCAACGCCGGAAGAACAAGCTCGCCGCTCCGTCTACATTCACGTCAAGCGCTCGCTGATCACGCCCATCCTGGAGACGTTCGATTTCGCCGACGTGGACGCCACGTGCCCCGTTCGCTTTTCCACCACGCAGGCCACGCAAGCCCTCGGTCTGCTCAATGGCGAGTTCACCGGCGGCGAGGCGAAGCGCTTCGCTGCACGGCTGCGTCAGGAAGCCGGCCGCGACTCCGCCGACCAGGTCCGCCTCGCCTTACGGCTGGCCACGGCCCGCGAGCCATCGACCGGCGAAACCGACCGCGGGCTGCGGCTGATGCGTCGGCTGGAAACGGAGGACCGCCTGAGCGGCGAGGCGTCGCTCGAGCAGTTCTGCCTGCTAGTGCTCAACCTCAGCGAGTTCATGTATCTCGATTAGGCAATCTGATGAGACGTGGCACCATGAGAGCAGCGCTTCTTGGTCACTCGTATATAGCCTGCACGATGCTCGGCCTGCTCTTGCCGGGCTGTGGCAGCGATCCTTCGCGCGTTTCGAAGACGAAGGCCGGTTCCCGTCTGCCGGCCACATCGCCCGGGTTCAATGTCCCCTGGACGATCGACCTGCCGCAGGCCGAGCCGCGCGCCGGCACGGCGGTGGCCATTCTGATGGATACCTCCGGCAGCATGGCCCACAACGTCCGCGGCGCCAAAGGCCAGCAGCGGCCCAAGCACGAGATCGCCAGCGAAGCCCTGAGCAGGATCGTGCAGTACACCGGAACCTGGAAGAAAGACCATCCCGAGAGGCTGTTGTACCTGGGCATTTATCACTTCTCCAGCAACGTCGCCCCGGTGCTGCCGATGGCCCAGTTCGATCAGGCCAAGGCCGAGGCCGCTCTGGCCAAGATCCCCCAGCCGCACAGCGGCACGGCCATCGGCCGAGCCCTGGAGGAAGGGGCCAAGGCCCTCTATGAGACGGGCTGCGTGCGCAAGTACGTGCTGTGTATCACCGACGGCGAGAACACGTCCGGGCAGCAGCCGGACCTGGTAGCCCGGCAACTTCACGGCCAAACGAAGGGGGAGGTCGAAATCCACTTCGTGGCGTTCGATATCGCGGCCGCAAAGTTCCACTTCCTCCGCGATGTGAACGGTTACGTAGTCGAAGCATCCGACGGCCCGCAGCTTCAGGCCGAGCTGGCGAAGATCTACGAGAAGCGCATCCTGGCCGAGGCCGAAGAGCCGGAGCCGAAAAAGTAAGTGGGCGACTCGCTCTGCCAGTCCGCCTTGGGGCACGTAGCCGCTGTGGGCGAGGAAGCGGACGCTGGCCGCACACGAACCCGACGCGTAAGCGAGGGAGCATCGCCAACGACGCCTGAGCAACCTGGACCCGGGGGCTGGTGCCACACCAAGCGAACGTGAGAGAATATCGACATCCGATCGCCGTCGCTTGCATGTCCTTTGCCTCGCCGCATCACGATCCCGGAGGAAATCCATGAACGGACAGCCCAAACCTGGCTTCTATATCGCCGTGGCCCTGGTCGTCCTGGGGCTGGTGATCTTCGCCGTCGTCCGCAGCGATATCTTCGCGCCGAAGGCCGACAACAAACCTGACGAAATCGATCCCGCCGCCCTCAAGGCCAAGGCCGAGGCGCCCGACGATGCCAATGTGACCACGGTGAAGGAATACACCTTCGTCCCCAGCGAGAAGCTGCCCGAGGTCAAGGGCGCCTCCGAATACGCGCCGCTGGATTCCGACAACACCGTCCGGTTCGCGCTCAACGTCTGGGCCGGCTGGGCGCCGATCATCCTACGCCAACAACGGCTTCAAGGCGGGCAAGGTCTGGAAGACGCCCGACGGCAAGGACTTCAAGGTCGAGCTGGTGCTGATCGACAACCCGGTGGCGATGCGCGACGCCTACGCCGCGGGCGACGTCCACATCGGCTGGGCCACGCTCGACATGGTGCCGCTGTTCATGGAGGGCTTCGTCGATAGCCAGGGCAAGCCCCGCGACAGCCGCGTCATGCCGCGCATCTACCAGCAGGTCGACTGGTCCAACGGCGGCGACGGCATCGTCGTCCGCGAGAACATCAAGACCGTCGCCGACCTGCGCGGCAAGAAGCTCGTGCTGGCCGAGAACTCGCCGTCGCACTACTTCGCTGCTGAACATGCTGGTCGCCGGCGGCGTGCAGCCGTCCGAGGTCGAGCATGGTCTTCACCGAGGACGCCTTCCAGGCCGCGCGCGGCCTTCAACGCGCAGAAGGACATCGCCGGCTGCGTCTCCTGGGCGCCGGACATCTACAACCTGGCAGAAGGTCCGCGGCAACCGCATGCTCGTGACCACGGCGCAGGCCAACAAGCTGATCGCCGACGTCTGGTTCGCCCGCGCCGACTTCGCCAAGGACCATCCCGGCATCATCGAGGGCCTGGTCCGCGGCATCTTCGACGCCATGGTCGAGCTCAAGACAGGACGCCAAGCAGAAGGCTCGCCGAGCTGATGGCCAAGGGCTACAACATCCCGGCCGCCGACGCCCTGAGCATGCTGGGCGACGCCCACAGCACCAACTGGGCCGAGAACTACCAGTTCTTCGTGAACCAGAACAACCCGACGAACTTCGAGCGCGTCTGGAACCAGGCCTACTACCTCTACCGCCGCATCGGCGCGATCACGCACCAGCCGGTCCCGTTCGACCAGGTGATGGACTTCTCGGTCATCGAGAAGCTGGGCAAGGAGGAGAAGTACTCGCTCGCAGAAGGACGAGTACACGTCGCCGTTCGCGCCCAAGCACAGTCGGCGAGGTCCGCGGGCCGAGCAGGAGATCCTGACCAACACGGTCATCGATCCACTTCTATCCCAACAGCTGGGACCTGTACAAGAAGATCACCAAGGAAGTGGACGGCAAGACGGTCGAGGAGCTGCTACGACCCCAACGTCGACCTCGTGCTCGAGGAGATCGCCAAGCTGGCCGGCCAGTTCGGCGCCGCCCGGATCATCATCGAAGGGCACACCGACAGCTCGATGAAGGGCACAGGTGCCGGCCGTCGCTGGTCAAGGAGCTGTCGCTGAACCGGGCCAACGCCGTCAAGGAAGCGCTGCTGCAGAAGTTCAACGCTCGATCCCAACCAGTTCAACGTCGAAGGCCTGGGCTGGGACCGGCCCGGCCGATCCCGAACGACCCGGACAACCACGCCAAGAACCGCCGCGTCGAGGTCAAGGTCTTCTCGGCGGAGAAGGGGTAGTGCTCGCACTTGAGAGCGTGGCACGGCCATCCTGGCCGTGTTCACGGGCTGGAAGCCCGTGCCACGATCCATCGACGGGCCGTTGAGTTCAGGATGCCCGGCGAGCGAAGTCGCATGGCCGAACCCGTCAAGTCGAGCTCGCCGCAGGCCGTTCCTCGCCGAAGGCCGATGCGCCGCCGGTCATGGCCTCGCCGCAGCGCAGCCGTCGGGCAACACGACAGTCAACCTCCCGCTCGCCCAGCGGCACGTCGTCAGCGCACGTCGATCTTCGCGTTGCGCCGAAGCATCCCCCTGTGGGCTCAGCTGCGCTGGGCATTCTGTGCGTCGCTGTCTGCCTGGCGACCTGGTGGTTCGTGACGCGCGGGCGAGCCGGAAGAGCGGATCGTCAGCTCCGTCACGCTGCCCAGCCCGCAGGAGACGTTCGCCAAGTTCTATCCCGAGCTTGTGGTTCGACCGGGAGCTGACGCGCAACACGCTTGACCACGCTGCGCCGCGTTGATCGCTGGGCTTCGGCCTGGCCGCGCTGGTCGGCGTGCCGCTGGGCGTGCTGTGCGGCTGCTTTCCCGGGTCAACGCGTTCTTCCTGCCGCTCGCGATCTTCGGCCGCAACATTCCCGATCGCGGCGCTGATCGCCGCTGACGTTCTCGCTGTTCGGCATCGGCGAGCAGCAGAAGGTGATGTTCATCTTCATCGCCTGCGTGGCGTTCGTCGTCTCCGACACGGCGCGGGCCATCGGCGACGTCGGCGAGCAGTACGTCGACACGGCCTACACGCTGGGGGCCAGCCGCTGGCAGATCGATCATCAAGGTGCTGGTGCCGCTGGCGATGCCGAGCGTCTTCAACTCGCTGCGGCTGCTGTTCGGGCTGGCGTTCGGCTACATCATGCTGGCCGAGGTCGATCAAGTTCGGCGACGAGGCCGGCGGCCTGGGCGATATCATCAACACGTCGCAGCGACGCGGCCATCGCGAGCACATCGTCCTCGTGCTGCTGATCATTCCGATCGTGGCCCTGGCGCATCGACCGCGTGCTGTTCTGGATCCAGCGCGAGCTGTTCCCGCATCGCTACGGCGGGGCCGGCATGCTTGAACCAGTGCGTGCGTGCCGTGCTGCACGGCTGGGAGGATTTCAAGCACTGGCTCAAGTGGATCGCGCGTAGCCAGCCGCCGGCCGTGGCCGAGGCCGCGGCACCGGGCACGGCCGTGAACCCGACCGCAGCCTTGCCGACGGAAGCGAGCTTGCCTGACGAACGGCCACGAGAGCAGAAGTCGCCATGAGCCAAGCCCCGGCCCTTACACCGCAGAAGGCCGACAAGGCCGCCGCGCCCGGCCGCCGACCAGCCGACGGGCACCGGCGTCGGCATGGGCGAGGTGCTCGACCACGTGCGCCAGCCCGGCGAGGTGCGCGCGGCCGCACGTCGTCGAGTTCCGCGACGTCACCAAGACCTACAACGCCGGGCAGCCCAACGCCTTCACGGCCATCCGCGACGTCACGTTCGTCGTCGAAGACCTGGTCGGCAAGGGCGAGTTCGTCTGCGTGCTCGGGCCCAGCGGCTGCGGCAAGAGCACGATCCTGCGGCTGATCGCCGGCCTGGAGCCGCAGCATCCGGCGACCGACGGCGAGGTGCTGGTGCTCGGCCAGCCGGTCGCCGGGCCCGGGCGCCGACCGCGGCATGGTGTTTCAGGACTACACCAGCTTCGACCACCGCACGGTGCTCGACAACGTGACCTTCGGCCTGGAATGCCAGGGCGTGCCGCGGCGACGAGCGCTACGAGCTGGGCCGCGCACTGGATCGAGCGAGTCGGCCTGAACGTCGACCAAGGACCAGAACAAGTATCCGCACGAGCTGTCCGGCGGCATGCGGCAGCGCGTGGCCATCGCCCGCACGCTGATCCTGCGGCCGCGGATCATCCTCATGGACGAGCCGTTCGGGGCCCTCGACCCGATGACGCGCATGAACATGCAGGACCTGCTGCTGGCGCTGTGGCGCGAGGTGCGAGGCCACGGTGTTCTTCATCACGCACTCGATCGAAGAGGCCGTGTTCCTGGGCGACCGCGTCTACATCATGAGCAACTCGCCGGGCACGATCCTGAAGGAGCTGAAGATCGAGCCGTCCGACCGGCCGGCCAAGGAGATGCAGCGCGAGCCGCGCTTCCAGGAGACGGTATACTATATTCGCGACCTAATCAGCCAGTTGGAGGAGAGCAAGCGGGCGGGGACGTAGGTGCCGCGAGCCGACCGGCACCCGTTGGCGAGCGTCGAGGCGTAAGCCGAACGTGCCCCCTCGTACACGTCGGGCTTACGCCTCGACGCTCGCCGTCCTGCTCGCGCCGGACTACCGAACATGTCGTAGTGATGACCAAGACGAGGTAAACAACCGTGGGCCTCTTCAAATACCTGCACGCGGCGTTCACCGAGCGCTGGAACTTGCTCGTGTTCCTGGGCGGCCTGGCCTTCGCAGCCGTCGGCCCGGCTCCCGACGTGACGATGCCGCTCATCTTTGCCGCAGAGATCGCCTACCTGGGCTTCCTGGGGACGCACCCCAAGTTCCAGAAATACGTCGAGGCCCAGGAGGCCAAAGCCGCCCGCAGCGAAGGCACGCACACCGCCGAACAGACGCGGCTGCGCATCCTCGGCGCGCTGCCCAAGCCGGTGGTCCAGCGGTTCGAGTCGCTCCGCAGCCGCTGCCGGGACCTGCGGCAACTGGCCACCGAGATGCGCGATCCCAACCAGGCGGGCATCAGCCGCGCCGGCTCGCCCCGCGCTGGAGGACATGCAGCTTGAGGGGCTCGATAAGCTGCTGTGGATTTACCTCAAGCTGCTCTTTACGCAGCACTCGCTCGTTCGCTTCGTCGAGCAGACCGACGAAAGCCAGATTCGCAGCGACGTCAAGCAGCTCGAACGGCGGATCGGCGAAATCCCCGAGGGCGCCGCCGAGCTGCAGCGCCAGAAGATGCGCAAGGCGCTGACGGACAACCTGGAGACCTCCCAGACGCGGCTGGCGAACTTCCAAAAGGCGCGCGACAACCTGCAGCTCGTCGAGCTGGAGATCGACCGCCTGGAGAACAAGATCCGCGCCATCAGCGAGATGGCCGTCAATCGCCAGGAGCCGGACTTCATCTCCGGCCAGGTCGATGAGGTGGCGGGCAGCATGGTGCAGACCGAGCGGACGATGAGCGAGCTGGACTTCCTCACCGGCCTGGATGCCGCTGACGAAGCCGTACCGCCGATGATGCAGCGCGAAGCCGTGCTGGCCAAGGGGTAGAAAGAACAACCACGAATCGGACGAATAACACGAATGAAAATGTAAACGCACCAAAGGTGCATAGCAGGAACGCCTCACGAGACTGCTTTCTGCTTTCCTATTCGTGTTATTCGTACTATTCGTGGTTGTCCTTCTTGATGCACCGCTGACGTCAAGGTGGCCTCATGAGCGCAAGGACCCCTCGTCGATCCCGTTCCCTCACGGCGCGATTTTCTGCATCAGGCGGCTGGAGCTGCCGCGGGGGCCGTGGCCGTCGCCGCAGACGGCGAAGGCCGCGCCGCTCAGAACGCTTCCTCGCTGCTGCCGACCATCAAGCTCGGGCCGCACTCCGTCACGCGGCTGATCCTCGGCGGCAATCCCGATCTACGGCCACTCGCACTTCAACCGGCTCTTCAGCCAGCACATGACCGACTGGCACACGCCGGAGCGCGTGGTCGAGCTGCTCAAGCGCTGCGACGGCCGCCGGCATCAACACCTGGCAGAACAGCTACGCCGAGCGGACGCTCTCGGACCTCGACCGCTTCCGCGAGGCCGGCGTCAAGATGCACTGGCTCTGCCTGGGCAAGCCCGACTGGGACACCCGGCCCGAGCTGATCGACGAGGCCGCCAAGCGCAAGCCGATCGGCATCGCGCCGCACGGGGCGCTGGCCGAGCGGCTGCACCGCCAGGAAAAGCTGCCGGTGCTGACCGACCTGCTCAAGCGCATCCGCGACCAAGGCGTGCTGGTCGGCCTGTCGGCCCACAACCCGGCGCTGATCGAGCTGGCCGAGGAGAAGGGCTGGGACGTCGATTACTACATGTGCTGCCTGTACTACCTGACGCGGCCGCGCACGGAGTTCCAGAAGCTGCTCGGCGACGACCTGCCGCTGGGCGAGATCTACCTGCCGTAGCGACCCGCCGCGGATGTTCCGGGTGATCCAGGCGTCAAGAAGCCCTGCCTGGTGTACAAGGTCCTGGCCGCCGGCCGGCGGATCGGCACCCCGGCCGAGGTGCGGCAGGCCTTCGAGACGGCGTTCGAGAACATCAAGCCGACCGACGCGGTGATCGTCGGCATGTACCAGCAGTTCGGCGACCAGGTCGGCGAGAACGTGGCGCTGGTGCGCAGTCTGGCAGCCGGCCGAAAGACGCCCTAAGCTACGCGTGCGACAGTGCGCGGAGCATCTGCTCGAGCAGCTCCATCGGCAGTCCTACCACGTTCGATGGGCTGCCCTCGACGATGTGGACCCATCCCAGGCGGTCCTGGTAGCCGAACCCGCCGGCCTTTCCCTGCCAGCCCCCGCTGGCGACGTAGTCGGCGATCTCGGCCTCGCTTAGCGGGTCCATCGAGAGCGTGGTGCGCGCTAGCCGCACGTCGGGCTCGCGGCCGTCCAGCGGATGCAGACACAGGCCGCTCAACACCTCGTGCGTGCAGCCGGATAGCAGCCGCAGCATAGCCCGGGCGTCGGCCGGATCGACGGGCTTGCCCAGGATCTGGCCCTCGCACGCGGCCACGGTGTCGCAGGCCACGATCAACTTTTCGCGATCTTCCGCTGAGGCGCGGCCCGCCACGTCGTGCGCCTTCGCGAGCGCCAGCCGCAGCACCAGATGGGCTGCCGATTCTCCTGGGCGGGCGTCCCCTTCGGCTTCCGGCGAGGGCGGTCGGACCTCGAAATCGAACCCGGCCTCGGCGAGCAGTTCTCGCCGCCGCGGCGAAGCGCTGGCCAGGATCAGCGACGGCGGGGGAGGACGCGGCATCAAGCGGCCTATCATTTGCGTTTTGCACTCTGCATCGACGTGAGGCATGCCGTTGATTGCAAAATGCAAAATGCAAAGTGCAAAATATGTTCGCGGTTCGATATTCGGCTCCCGCCATCAATCGCGCAAATACGCGGACTGCATGCCGTGCTGCGCCCAGTTACGATACTGGAGGGTCTCACGCACCTTGACGAGGCAGCCGCCGTGTCTACGCTCCAGGTCCTCTATGAGGACAATCACCTCCTGGCGCTCAACAAGCCGGCTGGGCTGGCGACCATGGGGCTTTCGCCCGGCGCGCCGACGCTGCTGGCCGCCGCCAAGGAGTATATCAAACGCAAATGTGCCAAGCCGGGCAACGTTTACCTGGGGGTCGTCAGCCGGCTGGATGCGGCGGTCAGCGGGGTGGTGCTCCTGGCCCGCACCTCGAAGGCGGCCGCCCGGCTGGCAGCGCGATTTCGCGAGCGCGCGGTCGCGAAGACCTATTGGACGCTGGTCGAGGGACGGCCGGAGCCGGCCCAGGGCGATTGCCACGACTGGCTGACCAAGGACGAGGCCCGGCACCGGATGCAGGTGTGCCGCCAGGACGCTTCCGGAGCGCGGGAAGCCAGTCTGTCGTACCGCGTGGTTACCCTAGTCGGCGAGGACTCGCTGCTGGAGATCAACCTGAGCACAGGTCGAAAGCACCAGATTCGCGTGCAATTGGCCGCTCTTGGGCATCCCATTCTGGGCGACGCGAAATACGGCAGCCGAAAGCCGTTCGCTCGCGGCATCGCCTTACACTCGCGGCGGCTCGCCGTGCCGCACCCCGTCAGGCCGGGCATTACGGTGGAAATCGAGGCGCCGCTGCCGCAATACTGGCCGGCAACGGCGCGGAAATGCTCGTAACGGGATGACGCCCATTCGCTCCACGCCTCCATGCTCCGGAGTGCCACCCACGCCCCTTACTTCTGAATCGCGACGAGCGGTGAGCGCATCATCGAGGGCCGCACGTCCAACCGTACGTCCGTGATCGTCCAGTCCTCGGCGCCCGATTTGGAGGTGGCCCACGCCCGTGTCCCGGCGGCTCGCGAGATGTGGAACTCGAACCCCTGCGTCGCTCCTTCCTTGGCCGCGCCATCGAAGGCCAGCCCCAAGGCACTGGACGGACGGTTGGCCATCAGCCGCTTCATCACGTCCAGCAGCGTGGAATTCGCCAGAATGTCGTTGGCTACGATCGGCTCGTCGGTCGTGGGCTGAAACGCCGGGCTGCTGGGGTCGATCACCTGCTCGGCCAGCTTGTCGGCCGCCGGGGTGATGCGCAGGGTCGTCAGGTCCAGCCGGTCGCCGCCGTCCAGATAGCTCACGCGGGCGTCGGCCACGTTGAAGCCGGATAGCTTCGCGTCCTGCGTGGCCCGCGACAGGTCGATTAGCATGGCTCCACGCCGGCCGACCACCTCGCCTTGGCCGCCATGGACGACTACGGCCGTCTCTTCGTCGATGCCCAGGCCGTAGCGGACGCCGCAATGCCGCATGATGACCAGCGCCCGTGCGATCCGTCCCCGGACCAGGAAATGCTGATCGACGAACCAGTTGGCATCGAGGAAGCCGAAGCCTTCATCGACTTCTTTGCCCTTGGTGACGCCCTGGCGAAGGACTTGGAGCAGGTATCTGGCGTCGCGGCACATGACGTGGCTCATCACGGCCGCGCCGGCACTGGTGCCCGCCAGCACTCCGCCGCGGGCGTAAACGCGGCGGACCGCCGAGAGCATCGGTGTGGCCCCGCCCTCGCTGGTCCGCAGGGCGGTGAGCAGCCGAGACTGGACGCCGCCGGAGAAAAAGACGCCGTGGGCCGCCTCGACCTGGGCCGCAAGCTCGGGATCGTTCACCGCCTGGCGGTAATCGACGGGTAACTTATCGATGGCCACGGGCACGAAGAAGCCCGCCGCTCCGTACTTTTCCAGCACTTCGATGATGCGTTGCCCGCTCCGCTGGGCGTCGCGCGACGCCGTGCCGAAAACGGCGATTCTGGGCCTGAGGTCCGTGGCCGCGGCCGGCCGCACGGCGGCGACGGCCTTTTCGCCCGCTTTGCCGCGGGCATAGTCGGCGGCGCCCCGCACAATACGCGACCAGATGGCCTCATTGTCGAATCGCAGGGCCCCGCCGGCGATCACAAGCGTGCCCAGCGGCTGGCTGGCCTTCGGGCCGACGGGGCTGGTCGCGGGCGTGCTGCTGGCGACCACGTTGGCCGAGACAGGGGGCGACTGTCCGGCGGACGGCGGGGCGACGGCCGCCCAGCCGGCAAGGAACCAGGCAGCCAGAATTGTCGTGCCGAGCCGTCTTCTCCGATTTCCGGAGAGTGGTAACAATCGAGCTCGCATGGTTCGTATTCTCCTGGAGGGAAGATCGCGTCCTGCGGTGGCGAACCGTTCCGCCAAGTCAGCGGCCACCAAACGTTGTGGCAAACATAACCAACAGTTTATGGAATGTGAACACTTTTTTCCTAGGCCGGATACGGGATACAGTAGTGTCGGTCGTCCGCCGCGGACGATGACCACTCGAACCGGATGATCCCCAATGCCCAAGCAGAAGAAGCCAACCGTCGCCATCCTGGGCGCCAGCGCCGACCGCAGCAAGTTCGGCAACAAGTCGGTGCGTGCCCATCTGGGGCAAGGATATGCCGTCTATCCGATCAACCCCAAGGGGGGACATATCGAAGGGCTGACTGTCTTCCGCACTCTGTCGGACGTGCCTGCCGAGGCCAGGCCGCTCCATCGGATCAGCGTCTATCTGCCACCGACCGTCGGCTTGACGGTGATGGAAGAGATCGCCGCCGTAGGCTGCGACGAGCTGTGGCTCAACCCCGGCAGCGACAGCGACGAAGTGGTGGCGAAGGCCCGCCAACTGGGCCTCGAGCCGATTGTCGCCTGCAGCATCGTCGCCCTAGGCGTGCATCCTGAAGAGCTCGAGTAGGACGGATTTCAATCCGTCCGAAGCACGCGAGACTTGCGGGCAGTTCAGCTCTGAATGACGATGGCGGCGTGAGGGGCGATCGTCCGCTCGAGACTCATCAACCGCGGTTCACTATCAAGCGCTCAATGTCCGGCTCCGAACCCCTGCGGCGAATCATTGACACCGGCATCGTCGCCATCCTGCGCGCCCCAGCGGCGAGCTGCTGGCCGACGTGGCCGAGGCCCTCGCTGCCGGCGGCGTGGACATCGTCGAAGTCACCTTCACCGTCCCCCAGGCCGATCAGGTGCTGCGGCAAGTCGCCGGCCGGCTGGGCAGCCGCGTGCTCCTCGGGGCTGGCACGGTGTTGGATGTCGAAACGGCGAGGATCGCCATGCTGGCCGGGGCTGAGTTCATCGTTTCCCCCGCAGTGAACCTGGGTGTGATCGAGATGTGCCGCCGCTACGACAAGCCAGTCCTGCCCGGCGCCATGACGCCCACCGAAATCCTGGCTGCCTGGCAAGCGGGGGCCGACATCGTGAAGGTGTTCCCTTGCGACGCGCTGGGGCCGGGCTATCTCAAGGCCCTGCACGGCCCGCTGCCGCAGATCCCGCTGATGCCGACCGGCGGCGTGAACCTCGACACTGCCGCGGAGTTCCTCAAGGCCGGGGCGTGTGCGCTGGGCGTGGGCAGCTCGCTGGTCGAGCCAAAAGCCGTCGCCGCCGGCGACCTGAAGCGGATCGAATCGCTGGCGCGGCAGTACGTGGAGATCGTACGTCGCACGCGCGGGAAAGATGGATAGCCCCGAAGCACGTGGCACAATCCGCCCATCGAGACACCGGCTCACCAAGCGGCGGCACGCGGAGCGTATCGTAGGGAATGGGGCAGCGTCATTCATCGCAAAGACCTGCCGGACTGAGGGAACTGCCGGATGAGCGAGGATAAGCCCGCGGAGTGATACCTGCGGTCCCTATTCTATCGCAAGCGGCTGACACGCCAAAAGCAAACTATTGCCACTGCATCGGCCGCTGCCAGGCGCCTTTCAGCTCGGCGATCGGCGCGTCGATCGTGGGGCCCGCCGACCCGGCAAGACCAGAAACTCGCAAGCGAGCGGCGGCAGTCACTTCGCCGATCCGCCCTCGCGGAACATCGACCAGCGACTCGAACGACGCCGCATCGGCGGGCCGCACCTCGCACAGGAAGCGGGTGTTCGATTCGCTGAAGAGCAATACGGCCGCGGCGCGTGGTGACGCATGGTCCACGTCCGTGGGCACCTGGACGAGGTCGAGCGTCGCCCCAGCCCGCCGGCGAAGGCCATCTCGGCCGCCGCGACCGCCAGGCCGCCTTCGCTCAGGTCGTGGCAGGACCGCACCAGGCCGGCGGCGATCGCCCCGTGCAGCGCGGCGAAAACGTCGCTTGGCCAGCGATTCGACGCGATCGACCTGCGGCGGACCTGCGCCGCCCGGCTGAGCTCTCGTCGACGCAGGGCGAAGTGCGAGCCGCCCAGCTCGTCCTTCGTCGGGCCGACGAGGTACAAGCAGGTTGCCCGGCTCCTTCAGGTCCATCGTCACGCACTTGCCGCACGTCGGCGACCTGGCCGAGGGCGCTGATGAGCAGCGTCGGCGGGATGGCGATCGTCTGCGGCGACCGCTGGCGTCCTCGAAGCGGAACTCGTTGTTCAGGCTGTCCTTGCCGCTGATGAACGGCGTGCCGTAGGCGAGGGCCACGTCGCGGCAGGCCGCGGCGGCGCGGACGAGCGAGCCGAGCGTCTCGGGCCGGTCGGTGTTGCCCCAGCAGAAGTTGTCGAGGATGGCGATGCGCGCCGGGTCGGCGCCGACGGCGACGCAGTTGCGGACCGCCTCGTCGATGGCGCCGGCGGCCATGGCGTAGGGGTCGAGGTCGCCGTAGCGCGGGTTGATGCCGCAGGCGATCGACGAGCCCGCGCCGCGAGCCGAGCACCGGGCCGCACGACGGCGGCGTCGCTCGGGCCGTCGTTGGCGACGCCGACCAGCGGCTTGATGACGCTGCCGCCCTGCACCTCGTGGTCGTACTGGCGGATGATCCACTCCTTGCTGGCGACGTTGAGCGAGCCGAGGATCGCGAGCAGCGTCGTCGTTGTAAGTCCGAGGTCGGACGTCGCGGCATTGCGGAGTGCGGACTGGTCGGCCGGCGGCGCGTACGTCGCCTGCGCGCACGACCGGCGGCCGGCCGTCGTGCAGGAAGTGCATCGACAGGTCGGCCGACCTGCTGTGCCGTGGTAGTTCAGCACCAGCCGGCCGGTCGGCTCGAAGCGTGCCGAGGACGGTCGCCTCGACGTCCTTCGCTCGCGCACAGCGCGTCGAAGCGCGGCCCACTTGCGCCGGCGGCACGGCCAGGACCATCCGCTCCTGCGCCTCGGTGATCCAGATCTCGGTGTACGACAGCCCGGCGTACTTCAGCGGCGCGCGTGTCGAGCCAGCACCTCGGCGCCGAGCTCCGCGCCCATCTCGCCGACGGCGCTGGAGAAGCCGCCGGCGCCGCAGTCGGTGATCGGCGTGATACAGGCCGCGGTCGCGGGCCGGCAGGAGCACGTCGAGCACCATCTTCTCGGTGATGGCGTTGCCGATCTGCACGGCGCCGCCGGAGACGCTTTCGCTCTCGCTGCGTCAGCTCGGCCGAGGTGAACGTCGCGCCGTGGATGCCGTCGCGGCCGGTGCGGCCGCCGACGGCGACGATCAGGTCGCCGGGCTGCGGCTGCCTTGAACGACTTGTCGCGCGGGATCAGGCCGACGGTGCCGCAGAAGACGAGCGGGTTGCCGAGGTAGCGCGCGTCGAAGAAGACCGCGCCGTTGACGGTCGGGATGCCCATGCGGTTGCCGTAGTCGCGCACGCCGGCGACGACGCCGCTGCATGACGCGCTGCGGGTGCAGCACGCCCGGCGGCAGCGTCGTCCGGCGGCGTGTCGGGCGGGGCGAAGCAGAAGACGTCGGTGTTGCAGATCGGCTTGGCGCCCAGGCCGGTGCCGAGCGGGTCGCGGATGACGCCGCCGAGGCCGGTGTTGGCGCCGCCGTAGGGCTCGATGGCGGAGGGGTGGTTGTGCGTCTCGACCTTGAAGCAGACGTTGATGCTCGTCGTCGAACGTGACGACGCCGGCGTTGTCCTCGAAGACGCTGACGCACCAGTCGTCGGCGCCCAGCTCGCTGGCGGATCTGCTGCGTGGCGGCGAAGATCGTCTCCTTGAGCAGGTTGTCGAACTGCCGCTCGCCGTTCTCGTCGCGGTAGGCGATGCGGCCGGTGAGCGTCTTGTGGGAGCAGTGCTCGCTCCAGGTCTGGGCGATCGTCTCCAGCTCGACGTCGGTCGGGTCGCGGCCCAGCTCGCGGAAGTGCGCCTGGATCGTCTGCATCTCGGCGAGCGTCAGGGAGAGCTGGCCGTCGCGGCTGAGCTGCACGAGGCCGGCGTCGTCGAGCTCGCGGAGCGGCACGGTGACCAGCTGGAACGTGTACGGCGAGCCGAGCGTCGAGGCGGTCGAGCGGCAGCGGGCCGACGACGACCTGCTCGATGGCGTCGTTGGCCAGCACCTTGGCGCAGAGCACTTCGCAGCTCGTCGTCCGGAGATCGCTCGATCCAGTACTTCCGCAGCGTGCGGACCGCGTCGACCGGCAGCCCGAGGTCGGCGATGGCCGCCAGCGGCGCTCTCGGCGACGGGATCCATCACGCCGGGCTTGGGCAGCACGTGCACTTCTCGCACGTGCTCCGGCAGCCGCCGGGGCTTGAAATCCGCGGCACCCACGGCCGCCGGCTGGCCGGCCTGGTGAACGACGGCGGTCTCCACCAGGACGTCGCTGAGCAGATCGCGCGCAATCCGCCGCACGGTCGCCTCGTCCAAATTGCCCTGCAGCAGAAAACCGTGTGCGGCCGTGACCACGTCGTCGTCCTGAAGCCGCCCATCGTCGGGCCATAGCTCGCGCATGTCGGCCCGCACACGGGCGGCAAGCGGGTTGGGCTGCCCGGCGCCGGATGGAGTTCAATTTCCCACAGCATCGCGTTTCCGTTTCGCTTGCGAGAGGAATTCGAGCAACCGAGCCTTATCGTCTTGCCGCAGAGCGTCGCGCAGGCCGTCCAGCGACTGCTGGTAGCGCTCCAGCGCTCGCAGCACCTCGTCGCGGTTGCTGAGCAGGATCTGTGCCCAGAGCTCCGGATCAGAGGCGGCGATGCGCGTCGTATCGCGGAGACCGCCGGCCGACAGCGGCCAGTCGTCGTCGGCCACGCTATCGGCCAGCGCGAAAGCCACGACGTGCGGCACGTGGCTGGTGGCGGCCAGCACCGCGTCGTGAGCTGCCGGGGTGAGGCGACGCACGTCGGCCCCCAGTGCCGACCAGAAATCCGAGACGACGGCTACGTCGGCCTCAGGCGTGCGCGGCGTGGGCGTTACCACGACTACGCGGCCGTCGAACAACTCAGCGTCCGCCTGCGCGACGCCCGTCTGCTCGCTGCCGGCGATGGGATGGCTGCCGACGTAGCGCGTGCCTGCGGGAAGCGTGCCGTCTTGCAGCAGCGACTCGACCTGGCCGACGATCCATCCCTTGGTGCTGCCGACGTCGGTGATCAGCGAGCGCCACGAGCCAAACGCCGCCACTTGCCGCACCTGTTCGACGATCTGGGCCACCGGCGTGCACACGACGATCAGCTCTGCGCTCGCCAAGCCGGACTTCAGGTCTTGCGTGCTTTGCGTCACCGCGCCGACGCGGTGCGCCATGTCCAGGCTGACCGCCCGGCGGCCGATGCCGACGACGTTCTCGGCCAGCCCGCGCCGGCGCAGGGCCAAGCCGACCGACCCGCCGATCAGCCCGACGCCCACGATGGCCACGGTGTTCCAGCGCTTCAAGCGATGCTCCCCGAGTGAAGGCCGGCATTTTAGCAGACAGCCGCCGCTCGTGGGACACGCGGCCCGCGTGTCCGTGATTGTGGGAGGCGAATCCTTTCGCCGAATTTGCCTGGAAAACCTTCGGTCGGCGAAGGGATTCGCCTCCCACAGAATCACTTCAACGGCCTGCTAGCCTCGCCGTTTACTGACCCGTAGCGGCTTGCGGACCCGCCCGATCCTCGCCAGGCACTCGGCCAGCGGATCATCCAGTTCCGCCGTGAAGACGACCGTCCTTCCCGAAAGGGGATGACGGAACTCCAGCCGCCGGGCGTGCAAGAACATCCGCCGCAAGCCGAGCACCTCTGCCGCGCGGCGATTGGCGGCAAAGTCGCCGTAGCGGTCATCGCCGGCAATCGGCAGCCCGCGAGCCGCCGCCTGCACGCGAAGCTGGTGCGTGCGGCCGGTCTCGGGCGAGAGCTGAAGGAGCGAGGCGCCGGCGGCCTCGTAGACCTTGAGTGTTCGATAGTGCGTGACGGCATTCGGCCGGCCTTTGATGACGGCGACTTCGGCCCGGCCGCGACGAGACCGTTTTTGCAAGCAATCGCGCCATACGCCTTCGGCGGCGCGGGGCATGCCCAGCACCAGCGCGAGATACTCTTTGTGGACCTCACGCCGAGCCAGCGCCTGCTTAAGCGCCGCAGCCGCGGTTTCGTCGAAAGCACAGAGGATCAGCCCGCTGGTATCCTGGTCGAGCCGGTGAATGAGGAAGAGCCGGCGCGTTTGCGGTGTGGCCCCGCCGTCTTGGCCGACGCCGTTGGAGAATGCCTCGGCCTCAAAGTCGTATGGGCATCGCAGCAGGGCATTGGCCGCCTGGCGTGCGGGCGGGTTCGGGTGCGACAAGACCCCTGCCGGCTTGTCGAGGACGCACAGCGCGCTGTCGCAATATACCTCGCGCACTCGCGGATGGACGAAAGATGCCAGGCTGTTGTCCATACCGTCCGACTGGCCTGACGCAAATGCTCAAGGCTCTTGCGCCAGATTGCGCGGATCATTTCTGTTTCTTCCGACTATCGCTTCGCGCCTTGGCGCCAACTCGCTTTGGGGTCTTTTCTGGATCAAGTTTGTCCAGATAGGCCTTTAGGGCTTCGATCTCGGCGGACGAAAGGCCTCGCAAGCGCTCCTCCGGCGACAGACCCTTCAGGCGCTCCTCTGGCGGCAGGCCCTTCACGCGCTCTTCCGGCGGCAACTCTGCCAAGTACTCGCGGCGGAAGTCTTCCATTGTGTAGGGCATGGCGATTCCCTCCAGCTCATACGTCTCGAACAACTTGTTGACGATCCCGCTCATTTCCGCCATGCGCTGGCGGTAGTGCGCGGCTCCGAATCGCACGACGTCAGGCACGGCACTGAACAAGTGCCAAAGACTATTATGCTCCGCTCGCGAGATCTCACTCAACACCACGACGACGATGCAGTCGGTCCCGCGTCTCAGCAGGTACACGCCCTGATGCGTCGGCTCCAGCCGTGACTGCGCCGCCAGCTTCTGCGGAAACCGCGTGCAAACACCAAATAGCTGAAACGATTCCTCCGGCAACAGCTCCTTGGGACTGACCAGTTTGCGGTAGTTGACGTAATGGCCCGTCAGCTCCTTGAGCGCCCAGTCGTCCAGCGGCTCTCGCAGCGACTTATAGCTGAGCAGGTTGTAGTCGGCCAGGTGCTCCAAGCCGTCGGGCAAGCGGCCGGTGAACTCGCCCGGCCCTCGCCGCAGGACGACTACGTCCAAGAGCTGCCGCTTCTGCGACAGGTCTTTCTCCAATTCTACTATCCACGGCGATCCGGCAAACAGGTCGCAGAGGGCCAAACCGAAGAGGCGATGCCAGTCGATCATGAAGGCGAGGAATTGGAGCCCACACCCGGTCAGTTGGTTGCCTGCGAGCGTGAATAACGCAAGAACAGCGCGTCTGCCAAGTTCAACAAATACTGGCCACCCTTGGGACTGGTCTCCAGTCGTGAGACGAGCGTTGCCGGAAGAAGCGCAAACCCCAGATAGGCGCCAGCGAGAGCTCCCGCCATCGCGGCCATGGTATCCGTATCGCCGCCGAGGAAGATGACGTTGGTGATCGCCGCCTCGTAACTGTGCGGCGTCAGCGCGAAGCTCGCAATCGCGGTGGGGACGGATTCCAGCGCCTCGATTCCGTTTCCCAGTTCGGCCAAGTCTTCGGTCTCACGGACGCGCGATGCAGCGTCGAGCTTCGTCCGATACGCTTCGGAGTCGCAGCCCTCCAGCAACTCGTCAAAAAATGCCTGGCGATCGAACTCTTCTGATCGCGAGCAATGCGCCACGGCCAGGGCCAAAAGTTGTGCCCCCTCGATGGCGAGTGGATGCCTGTGTGTGGGCATCGCGGATAGCCGGGCTTGTTGCCGCAGGTAATTTGGCTGATCGCGATAGTAGAGCCCGACCGGGGCCACGCGCATGGCGGCGCCGTTACCGTACGATCCACCTGGAAAATACCGGTCAGCGACGGCAGCGTAGTCGCGGCCTTCCACGATCGCCTCGAGCACGACGCGCGCCCCGCGGCCATAGCCGCGAGACGGCAGATAGTTCGTCGCAAAGACCTGGCAAAGGCGCCGTTCAACGATTTCACCGTCGGCGATCAAGGCCTCGGCCACTCCGATGGCCATCTGGGTATCGTCCGTGTACCAGATTTCCTCCTGAGGATAGGAGACGAGCGCGTCGGATGTCGGAAATCGCGAGCGAATCGCCTCTGCTGGTTGGGCCTCGAACATCGCGCCCAACGCGTCGCCCACGGCCAGGCCGAGTAAGCCTCCACGAAAACGACCTTGCAGCTCGCTGGGAGACATGACGATCGGGGCTACTGGATCGGTGTCCGGGAAAGACGGCTCAACGACCTACTCGCGCACTGGCGTCCCCAGCACTTCCAAAAATGCCCGCACGAACGCCGGATGGGCCGGCCAGGCGGGTGACGTGACCAGATTGCCGTCTACGTGCACGCTGTCCAGGCCGGCGCTCGGCTCGGCCCAAGTCGCTCCGGCCGCGCAGAGGTCGGGCTTCACCGCCGGATAGGCCGTGCAGGTGCGGCCCTTGAGCACGCCGGCCGTGACGAGGATCTGCTGGCCGTGGCAGATGGACGCGATCGGCTTGCGCTTCTCGGCGAAATGCCACACGATCTCCAGGACGCGCGAGTTCAGCCGCAGGTACTCCGGTGCCCGGCCGCCGGGGATCATCAGGCCGTCGTAGTCTTCCGGCCGCACCTCGGCGAACGTGGCGTTGAGCCGGAAGTTGTGGCCGGGCTTTTCGGTGTAGGTCTGATGCCCTTCGAAATCATGGACCGCCGTGGCCACCACGTCGCCGGCCTTCTTGTCCGGGCAGACGGCATGGACCGTGTGCCCTACCATCTGAAGCATCTGAAAGGGGACCATGATCTCGTAGTCTTCGACGAAATCGCCGGCGAGAAGGAGGATGCGCTTGGCCATGCAAGCCTCGTGGTAGAAGCTAGAACTGCTCCAAGAACCGCACGTCGTTCTTGTAGAACTCGCGGATGTCGGTCATGCCGTGGCGGCGCATGCAGACGCCGCTCGACGCCCAGGCCGAAGGCGAAGCCGGTGACCTCTTCGGGATCGTAGCCGACGGCCGCGCAGCACGTTGGGATCGACCATGCCGGCGCCGCCGATCTCGATCCAGCGGTCGTGCCAGCTGCATGTCGACTTCGACGCTCGGCTCGGTGAACGGGAAGAACGACGGGCGGAAGCGGATGTGCACGTCGCTCGCCGAAGATAGCTGCGTGGCGAACAGCCGCAGCACGCTCTTCAGGTCGGCCATCGTCACGTGGCGATCGACCAGCAGGCCTTCGATCTGGTGGAACATCGGGTAGTGCGTGGCGTCGGCCGCGTCGGGCCGGTAGACGCGGCCGAGCGAGATGATCCGCACCGGCGGCTTGCGTCTTTTCCATGACGCGAATCTGGACCGTGCTGGTCTGGCTGCGCAGCAGCATGCGGTCTTGCGTCGGACAGCCCCGCTCGGCGCCGTGCGCTTGCCAGTTGCCAGGTAGAAATTCTCCAGCGGATCGCGGGCCGGATGCGCGGCGGGGATGTTGAGCGCCTCGAAGTTGTGCCACTCGTCCTCGATCTCCGGGCCGTCGGCGACGCGTGAAGCCGAGGCGGCCCATGATGTCTTTGAGCTCTTCGATCGTCTGCGTGATCGGGTGCAGATGGCCGAGGCGGAGCCGATGCGGCGGCGGGCTTTCCGTGGGATCGAACAAGCCAGGCGCGGAAAGGTCGGCCGCCTCGGCCTTCGCCCTCTTCTCCTTGGCCGGGGTCGGTGGAGGCGCTTGCACGGCGCGAGACTTTGCCGTCTCGAAGGCCGAGTCGATGAGCTGCTTCACCTCGTTGAACCGTTTGCCCGCCTGCGGCTTGTCTGGGCCGGCGACTTTGCCAAGCCCCTTCTGGACGCTCTTGATCCGCCCGCTCTTGGCCCCCAGGAAATCGACGCGGGCGCGCTCCACGGCCTCAGCATCCGCGGCGCTGGCGAAGGCGGCCGTGGCTTCACCTGCCAACTGGTCCAGTTCAGCCAGGAACTCGGCGAGAGAAGACATAAACCAAAAGTTTGGTTTGAAACAGAAGGTAACGAAGAGAACGAAGAGCCTTGCCTTCCTTCGTTGTCTTCGTTCCTTCTGCTCAAAATGCACGTCGGGAACGCAGCACAACGTCGCTTGCAGGCGGATTGTCGTTGGTGGCAGACGGAGCCAACCTCAAATGAAAAAGGAGAGGCGAGCCACGGCTGCCTCCCCTTTGATGCTTGGGGTGCTCGTAATCACTACGCCGCCGTGGCTCCCATCGCCGTTCGCACCTCGGCGACGACGGAGTCAAAACCCTCCGGGTCGTGAATCGCCATCTCCGAGAGGATCTTGCGATTGAGGCCCAGGCCGCTCTTGGACAGGCCGGCGATGAACTCGCTGTAGCGCAGGCCCCGCTCGCGGCAGGCAGCGTTGAGGCGGATAATCCACAGCCGGCGGAAGCTCCGCTTACGGACCCGGCGGTCGCGGAACGCGAACACGCCCGCGCGGATCAGCGTCTCCTTGGCGGTGCGGTAGAGCTTCCGACGGCCGCCGACGAAGCCCTTGGCCCGCTTGAAGAGCCGCTTCTTGGCCTGATTGCGGGCGGCGCCTTTTCTAGTTCTCATCGTTCAACTCCATCGTCCAAATCTGGCGACCTCACCAGCCCGACGCGCGAGCGAGGGGGAACTGCCGTCCAGGCCTAGCGGCGCCTCTCCCTCGCTTGCGCAGTCGGGCTAGTGTCGTGCACTCCCGTCGGATCAGTGTGTCTCCGCTAGCTGCTGTATTTCCCCAGCAGCCTGGCGATCGTTTTGGTCTCGGCCTGGTTAATCAGCACCCTCGTGCCGCGCAGGTTGCGCTTGCGCTTTTGCGTCTTGCGCGAGGCCAGGTGGCTCGTGCCCGCGCAGCGGTGCTTGATCTTGCCGTTGGCCGTCAGGCGAAAACGCTTCTTGAGCCCCTTGTGTGTCTTTTGCTTAGGCATGATTCGAGCCGTCCATCCTACTGCTGAACCGTCGCTGGCCTGCCTGCGGAAGCGTCGCTGGCCGGGCCAAGGCCCCTCTTGGGGGTTTCTTCACGAAGCGGGTCATTATAAATTAACGAGCGAATCGGGAAAGGGGGAAACGGACAAAGGCTTCGGACTTCAGGCTTCAGGCTCCAGGAAGGGCCAATGCCCAAGATGGGTGAATCCCGAGTCTGCAACTCGTCTGAAGCCTGAAGCCCGAAGTCTGAAGCCTGCCTGAAACCTGCTCGCCATGACCGAGAACAAGATCATCGTTGACGAAGACTGGAAAGCCCAAGTGCAGGCGGAAAAAGAGGCCGCCCCCCAGCCAGGGCAGACGCCTCCGCCGCCGGAAGAAGGCCCTTCGCAGGAACGAGCCGCGGGCGCCGAGGCGCACGCCTTCCCGCCGGCCACCCTCTCGTCGCTGATTGTCATGCTGGCCAGTCAGGCATCCCTCGCCTTGAGCGGCCTTCCCGACGAGGAGACCGAAAAGGTCAAGATTCACTTGCCGCTGGCCCGGCACATGATCGACACGCTGGAGATGCTCGAGCGGAAAACGCACGGCAACCGCACGCCGGAAGAGATTTCGCTGCTCTCGCGGACGCTCCACGAGCTGCGGATGGCCTACGTGGCGGTCGAGCGGGAAGTCGGCAGGCAACCCCGGTGATCATGCTCAACCACGACCGTTTCCCTCATCGCCGCGACAAGCTGCGGGCCGCCGTCATCAAGCGAGAGCTGGACGGCCTCTTGGTGACGAACTTCTCCAACGTCACCTACCTCACGGGCTTCACGGGCGACTCCAGCTATCTGCTGCTGACCCCGTCGGGGGAGGTGATGATCAGCGATTTTCGCTATGTCACCCAGTTGGACGAGGAATGCCCGGGCCTGGACCGGTTCATCCGCAAGCCCGACATCACCGTCACCCAGGCCGCCGCCAAAGTGCTCAGGCGAGCCAAGCTGAGCAAGGCAGGCATCGAGGGCGCATCGCTCACGGTGGCGGCCAAGGAGCTGCTGGAGAAGGAGCTGCCGCGCACCACGATCGTCACCACCGGCGGGATGGTCGAAGAGCTGCGGCAGGTCAAAGATGCCGGCGAGATCGCCGCCATTCGACAAGCGATCCGGCAGGCCGAGCGGGCCTTCGCGGTGCTCAGGGCCACCCTCCACGGCGAACAGACCGAAAAGCAAGTCGCCGACAACCTGGAGATGCAAATCCGCCAACTCGGGGCCAAGCAGACGAGCTTTTCGCCGATCGTGGCGGTCGGCCCCCAGGCCGCGTTGCCGCACTATCGGCCGGGCAACATCCGCATCGACGCGGCGCCGACCGTGCTGATCGATTGGGGGGCCGACCAGGGGCTCTACAAGAGCGACTTGACGCGACTTTTGGTCACCGGTAGAATCCCGCCCAAACTTGAAACGGTGTATGGAGTTGTGTTGACGGCCCAGCGGCGGGCGATCGAGGCCATTCGTCCCGGTGCCGCCTGCCACGACGTGGACGGCGTGGCCCGCGCGGTCATCCAGAAGGCCGGCTTCGGCCGTCGGTTCGGCCACGCTTTGGGGCATGGCGTCGGTTTGGACATCCACGAAGCCCCGCGCGTCGGCCCTCGTCAGAAACAGCTCCTCAAGGCCGGGATGGTCGTGACCGTCGAGCCAGGAATCTACTTGCCAGGCCGGTTCGGAGTCCGCATCGAAGACGACGTGCTGGTCACCAAGGACGGCTGCGAAGTCCTCTCCACGCTGCCCAAGGAGTTTGCGGACGCGGTCATGAACTAGGTTGGCGGCTGCGTGGCTGAATTCATCATCCTCCTGCCCCGATTTGTGCGAGAGGCCCGGTGACAGGTGAAGAAGCGCCGGCAAAACCCTCGCCCACAGCCTCTTCCGGAGGAAGAAGGGCTCTCGGAGAACGGCATGTCGAATGCTTCCCCGCCCCCGCCCCCGAACTCGGGCGATGTGTTTGACGTTCGTCGCATCCGCCGCCTGGTGGAGCTGATGAACGAACACGAGCTGAGTGAGATCGACCTTCGGCAGGCTGACACACGGATCCGCATTCGCCGCGGCCCGGAACAAGTGGCCCAGATCGTGGAGCCGCGGGGCGTCCATCTGCCGGCCGCGCCCCCCACCGCCAACAAGGCGCCCGCCGCCGAGGCGGCCGAGCCGCCGGCCGACCAAGGGCCGAAGAAGGAATATCTCTTCATCCGCAGCCCAACGGTCGGCACCTTTTACTCCTCTCCAGAGCCAGGTAAGCCGGCCTTCGTCAAGGTTGGCGACGTGGTCTCGCCCGAAACGACCGTGTGCATCGTCGAGGCGATGAAAGTCTTCAACGACATTCCGGCCGACCTCTCGGGCCGCGTCGTGTCCATGTTGGTGGAGAACGAAGAGCCGGTCGAATTCAACCAGCCGCTGTTCAGCTGGAGCCGCTGTAGCGTTGTCAGTTGTCAGGTGTCCGGTGTCAGTTGTTAAGGCTGTCGGACCCGGCTTGCTAACTGACAACTGACACCGAACAACTGACAACTGACAAATGTTCAAACGCATTCTCGTCGCCAATCGCGGTGAAATCGCGCTGCGGATCATCCGCGCGTGCCGCGAGCTGGGCGTCGAGACGGTGGCCGTCTTCAGCGAGGCCGACCGCGGCGCGCGCTATCTGGAGCTGGCCGACGAGGCGTATTGCATCGGCGGGCCCAAGGCCGCCGAGAGCTATCTCAACAGATCGCCAGCGTCATCAGCGCCGCCGAAGTCGGCAACGTCCAGGCCATTCATCCCGGCTACGGCTTCCTGGCCGAGAACGCCCACTTCGACGAGATCTGCCGCAGCTGCAAGATCGAGTTCATCGGCCCGACGCCCGAGGCGATGGCGCGGCTGGGCGACAAGAACGCGGCCCGCGAGCTGGCCCGCGAAGCCGAGCGTGCCGGTCGTGCCCGGCAGCGAAGGCGTCATCGACGAGCGAGAAGGAGGCCGTCGCGATTCGCCCACGAAATCGGCTTCCCGGTGCTCATCAAGGCGGCGGCCGGCGGCGGCGGGCGCGGCATGCGCGTGGCCCGAACGACCTGGCGCTCAAGATCGGCGCTGCAGCCAGGCGCGGGCCGAGGCCGAGGCCGCCTTCGGCAACGGCGGCGTGTATCTCGAGAAATACATCGAGCACCCGCGGCACGTCGAAGTGCAGGTGCTGGCCGATCATCACGGCAACGTCGTCCACCTCTGGGAGCGCGACTGCACGCTGCAGCGGCGGCACCAGAAGCTGATCGAGGAAAGCCCCAGCCCGAGCATCTACGCCGAGACGCGCACGGCGATGTGCGACGCGGCCGTGCGGCTGGTCCAGGCGGCCAACTACACCAATGCCGGCACGGTCGAGTTCCTCGTCGACAAGAACGGCAACTTCTACTTCATCGAGGTCAACGCCCGCATCCAGGTCGAGCATCCGGTGACCGAGATGGTGACCGGCATCGACCTCATCAAGTGGCAGATCCGCGTGGCCGCCGGCGAGACGCTGCCGTTGGTCGCAGAAGGACATCGAGCAGCGCGGCGCGGCGATCGAGTGCCGCATCAACGCCGAAGACCCGGCCGACAACTTTCAGCCCTCGCCCGGCAAGATCGAGCAGTTGATCGCGCCGGGCGGCTTCGGCGTGCGCTTCGATTCGCACGCCCACAGCGGCTACGTCGTGCCGCCCAACTACGACTCGATGATCGGCAAGCTGATCGTGCACCAGCCAACGCGCGCCGAGGCGATCGCCTGCATGCAGCGGGCCCTGGGCGAGCTGCGCGTCGAGGGCATCAAGACCACGATCCCGATCCACCAGGAAATCCTCAGCCACTCGGCCTTCGTCGAAGGCCGGATCGACACGACGTTTGTCGAGCGGACGTTCAAGAAGTAGCGCCCCTGACGGTGTCGCGCCGATGTGTATCGGCGATAGTCTTCAAGGCTTTTTCCGCCTGGGTCTCTTCTTTCGGAGCTTTTTCGGAGTACGGGGAACGGAGCAGGGTTGAATCGTCTTGCGCAGCCCAGATCGGAACCAAGCCGCCGCCGTGCGAAAATCGTCCGTCCAGTCGTCGTTCGCGCACGTCGCCACGGGCTGGTACTTCAGAATCTCCGTCGCGTCTGCTGGGTTTGGCAGCAACCAGGAGCCGACCGTGAACATGAACGAATCCCATCGCTTCGTGGATGGATAGGTGGCGACCGCCAGCACGTCGAATTCGCCGAATCGGTAGGGGCGAGTGGAACTCCCCTTCTTCTCGCCCTTTCGTGTTTTCTGTGTTTCGACCAAGTGCATGTCGGATGGCAGAAAACGGAATCCCTCGTTGGCATGCATGGGTCGCCCTTGCTTGCTCCGCTGTAGCTTTACCTGCACGCGTACGCCACCGTTTCCATCGTTCAGGATCGAATCATACGAGAAACTGCCGGGAGCACGTTCGACGGCGCGCCAGTCTGGAAGGCGCTGGGCAACTTCGACATGAAACGCGGCCTCAGCAATGACGCCGCGCAGCATTCGAAGGGTCAGCTCCGGTGCAAGCTGGATGGCCTCGAGAATGACCTCCGCCCTGGCGTGGAGTTGATCTTCAAGGGGATGAATGGAGAATTCTTCACGCAGCAGGCGGAACAGTGCCTCGCGCTCTTCGGGAGTACAGTTGTGCAAGATGCTCTGGAGCCGGGCATCACTCATCTTGCCGGCTCCGCTGCGGGCGGCCGGCAGCACGCGGCCGGAAGGCGATTACGTCGCGACGGTTCACAAGGGCGCGACCGGCAAGGACGACAGATTTCAAACGTCCGTTGCGAACGAGCTTCGAGATTGCCTGGCGGGAGACGCCACGGAGCTTGGCCGCTTCTGCTTGGGAAATCCACTCCGACGGGGAAATGGATGTTCTTCGAGAATTGGTTGACAACGTAAACCTATTCTGCTAATCTTCGGTCGGATACTTTGGACTTCCATCACTCGGCACGAGGACAGCCCATATCGTAGAGGAAAGACGCGATTGGCCCACGCACGCTCCGCAACAACACGCCAAAGTAAGCTGCCCTTTCCAAGCGGGACGCCGCCCAAATTGGCGATTGCCGGCTGGAAGCCATACTACAGCACGGCCTTGGGAGACGCCTACTTGGGGGACGCCTTGCAAGTCCTGAAGGCGATCCCAGAGGCCTCCGTGGACGCCGTAATCACGTCTCCGCCCTACGCGTTACACTTTAAGAAGGAGTACGGCAACGCAGAGAAGCACGATTACGTCGACTGGTTCCTACCGTTCGCGAAGGAGATTCTTCGCATTTTAGCCCCGAGCGGCAGCTTTGTCTTGAACATCGGCGGCAGCTACAACGGGGGACTCCCCACTCGATCGCTTTACCATTTCAAGTTGCTGCTTGCCTTGGTGGAGCGAATTGGATTTCATCTGGCCCAGGAGTGCTTTTGGTTTAATCCGGCCAAGATGCCGATGCCCGCCGAATGGGTGACGGTTCGACGGATTCGAATCAAGGATGCTGTCGAATACGTGTGGTGGTTGTCGAAGACTCCCTGGCCTAAGGCCGATAATCGTGCGGTGCTCAGGCCGTACAGCCGGGACATGGAACGGCTGAACCAGCGTGGACTCCGTCGGAAGACGAGACCCTCCGGCCACAACATCAAGCCTAGTTTCGGCGACATGGGGCCTGGCGGATCGATTCCGCCGAATATGCTCGAAGAGGACCCGGCCACGGACATGCTCAGATTCGGGAACAATTCGGCCAACGATATTTACACGGAGCGATGCAAACGGGCAGGAATCAAAATCCATCCGGCGCGGTTTCCTCCCGCCCTTCCCGATTTCTTTATCCGACTCGTGACGGAGACCGATGATCTGGTGCTGGACCCATTCGCGGGTTCCAACACGACCGGAGCCGTCGCCGAGCAGCTTGAGCGCCGTTGGATTGCCATCGAGAAGGTAGAGGAGTACCTCGACGCAAGCCGGTTTCGGTTCGACTGAATCGTGCGGCCCGGAGGTCAAGTTGTCGCCTCCAGGTCGTTTTCTCGCGCGCGTTTCTTCGCGTATTGCTAAACAGAGGGCCCCGCTGGCGGCGTTTTCTTACAGACGGCTTATCCGGCGGGCCAGGAGTGGTGCATGACGGGCGGCGGCGACCCATGGTCGGCCTGGCTCGATGAGCATGGCGCTGCGCTGGTGCTCCTGGCCAGGCAGTGGGTCGCCGGCCGCGCCGATGCCGAGGACGTCGTGCAGGAGGCCTTCGTCCGTTTCTGGCGGTCGCGCGATACGGTGGTCGAGCCGGCCGCGTACCTTTACGCCTGCGTGAAGCACTGGCGCTGGACTGGCAGCTGTTTCCGGGACCGCTGAAGGGGTTGTTGGAGCGTCCCCCTGGGGAGGCTTCGTAGCGACCAGATGCTGGACAGCGCCCCCGGTAAGACCGACAATCTCCCTCGCCCTGTCGTATCGTCCCGCACGCGCACCGGAGGCCATGATGTCCCAGATCACCCGTCGCCGCTTCGTTCGCAGCTCGGCCGCAGCCGCAGCCGGAGCTGCCGCCTTCACTCTGATCAATCGCTCGGGGGCCAAGGCCGCGCCCAGCGAGCGCGTCAACCTGTGCGTCGTCGGCATCCGCGGCCGGGGCAGGGGCCTCGCCAGCAACTTCGCCAGCTCGCCCAATGCCCAGATCACCCACGTCTGCGACGTCAACGCGCCGCTGCTCGGCCCGGTCGCCAAGGCCATCGCCGAGATCCAGAAGTCCGAGCCGAAGCTGCGTGCAGGACCTGCGCCGCGTGCTCGACGACAAGTCGGTCGATGCCCTGGTCGTCGCCACGCCGGACCACTGGCACGCCCTGGCCACCATCTGGGGCTGCCAGGCCGGCAAGCACGTCTACGTCGAGAAGCCGGTCTCGCACAACGTCTTCGAGGGCCGGCAGATGGTCGAGGCCGCCGCGCAAGTACAAGCGCGTCGTCCAGGTCGGCACGCAGAGCCGCAGCGTGCCGCACTACCGGCGAGGCGATCGAGTACGTCCGCTCCGGCAAGCTCGGCAAGGTCCACATGGCCAAGGCCTGGAACAGCCAGCTCCGCCGCCGCGTGCCCGCGGTCAGGCCGACGGCCCGGTGCCCGCGGGGCTCGACTGGGACATCTGGCAGGGCCCGGCCCCGGAGCGGCCGTTCAACGCCAACCGCTACACCTACGGCTGGCGCTGGATCTGGGACTACGGCACCGGCGACATGGGCAACGACGGCGTCCACGACCTCGACATCGCCCGCTGGGGCCTGGGCGTCGAGCTGCCCGCCGCGGTCAACTGCACCGGCCGACAAGCTCGTTCTTCGACGGCGACATCCAGGAGACGCCCGACACGCAGATCGTCACGTTCACCTTCCCCGAGACGAAGGCCGTGCTGGTCTACGAGCAGCGGCTGTGGTCGCCCTACCATCCAGGAGGGCTACGAGAACGGCGTCGCCTTCTACGGCACCGAGGGCTACATGCTGCTCGGCCGCGCGCGGCTGGAAGGTGGTCGGCGAAGCGCAACAAGGTGGTCTTCGACAAGCAGGTCGACGTTCTCCGACATGCCGCACCTGGAGAACTTCCTCGCGTGCATCAAGAGCGGCAAGCGGCCGAACTGCGACATCGAGGAGGGCCACCGCTCGACGCTGCTGGCGCACCTGGGCAACATCTCCTACCGCGTCGGCCGGCCGCTGAAGTTCGACGCCAAGACGGAGACGATCGTCGACGACAGCGAAGCCGCGGCGCTGCTGGCGCGGCGGGGGCGGAAGGGGTTCGAGATTCCGGAGAAGGTGTAGGGCACACTCTACGACCACACGAAGATCTCGTCCCGGTCTGTGCTGTAGCCGATGAACGTGGCCAGCACGACGCGCGGCTCGGGGCCGTCGATGCCCGGCACCTCGTGAATCGAGCGCGTATTGAAGAAGTACAGGTCGCCCGGCTCGAGCTGCACCTGCACATTTTCGATGCCGCGCTGCTGGGCGAACTCGTGGAACGTGCCCGCATCCAGGTGCGGCTGCACCTCCGGCTGCCAAAGGTAGCGGTGCAGCGTGCACTCGGCCGCCAGGCCGTCCCGCACCGAGTTCCGCAGCACGAGCACGCCGGCGAACTGGTGATCGAACTCGTGCACCGCGTAGTCCTCGCGCTTTTCCCGCAGCCGCACCGAGTCGAAGTGCGGCTTATAGGTATAGCCGCCGTAGTGCGCGCGGATGATCGCCGGGCCGTATTGCCGGGCGTCGGGTTCATGCGCCGTGACGGCCTGCTTGCCCTGCGAGAGCTCGCTGAGCCGGTCATAGAGGAGCTCCACGGGGCTGGGCACGTCGGCAAATAGCCGCGCAACAGGCGGATCGTCTCGGCCGCGTGCTGGAAGAACCCCTCGCGGTCCGAGCCGCGATAGCCCAGGCTCGTGCCGATGTCGATCCGCCGCTTGCCGGCGGCGACGCTTTCCTGCCAAGCCCGCCGCTCGGCGCCGCCGCGCCCTTCGCGGTAGTAGCCCTCGGGGATGCTGGCCTCGAGGAACTTCTCGGGCACCCCCCGCGCGGATCGTAGAGCAGCTCTTCGGCGACGAGCTTCCGGTAGACCCGCTCGCACAGCTCGGCGCGTAGGCACGGCGCAGCACCACGGCCGCGATCTCGCCGGCGGCCAGCGCATCGAGCGGCCGAGGATACTCGCGCAGCACGGCGGCCATGTCAGGACCAACGAGCGGCCAGGCCGAAGTGCACTTCACGCCACGCTCCTTCTCCTTGCAGGGGTAAACGCGTCAGAGTAACTTGGCATCAACGTTCGTTGATCCGTTGGTGTTTGCCTATCCTACACCGCCGCTGGGAGGAAGTCCCTATGCCACGCAGCCTGCTGCCTTCCTTCGCCGTCGTTGGCCTGCTTCTGGCGACAATCACGTCGGCCTCGGGGGCCGATTGGACGGGTTTCCGCGGGCCCGGCGGCATGGGCCTCAGCGACGAGACCGGACTGCCCACCAAGTGGTCGGCCACCGAGAACCTGGTCTGGAAGGCCGATCTGCCCGGAGCGGGCGCCTCCAGCCCGATCACCATCGGCGAGCGGGTTTTCGTCACCTGTTACTCGGGCTACGGCCTGGAGCCAGCAATACATGA
>CAWEKV010000001.1:0-3553753 GCA_963809785.1 uncultured Planctomycetia bacterium | reverse complement strand
CGTGCCAGCAGGCAGGCCGCCGCCCGGGCCTCGAGGCCGCGGGCGGGTCGGCTGAGCCGGCGGGCTCGCCGGGCCTGGGCGCAGCGTGAGGTCAGGTGGCGGGGACGGCTCCGCGACCGCGCCGGGCGCCACGGCCGGCAGGGGCGCGCGAGGCTACCAGCAGGCGCTCGATGATCGCGTCGAGGTCGGCGGGGCCGGCGGTGGGCCGCCGGCCTGGCGCTGGCGCAGCGACAGCCACTGCGACGGCGACGGGCGCGGCGTCGGAGAGGTCCAGAGACTTCGGCACGGTCCGGTCCCGGGCCACGATGAAGTCGGCCCCCACCGTCTGCTGCATCCCCGGTGACAGGAAGATATTGTCGATCAGCGACCGCGGCCCCTTGATGTAGCTGAACCCACCCGCCTGCTCGTCCGCGGCGCCCATGGCGACGAGGTCGGCGGCCGCCAGCGCGTCGAAATCGCCGCTGGCGAGCGGCGCGTTCACGTCGCCGCCGAGGATGATGTCCGCGTCCCGCCCGCCGTCGACGAGGGCTTGGACGGCGCGCGTGAGGATGCGGGAGGCGAGCCGCCGGCGCAGGCCGCCCTCCCCCATGGCCTTCAGGTGGAGCGGCACGACGAAGAAGTCGAACGGGGGCCGGCGGCCGATCAGCTTGAAGCTGAACAGGCCGGGGTAGCGGTCGAAGATCTTCCCGTGCACCGCTTCCGGCCCGACCGCGCGCGGGTCGCGGCTGTCGAGGCGCAGCAGCTCCTCGATCTCCGCCGGCCATTCCTCGCGCGCGCCCTCCACCTGGGAGGTCTTCCAGATCACGGCGGTCGACTGCTTGCCGTCCCGCGATTCGGGCTCGGAGAAGGCGTAGCCGTAGGTCTCCCCGAAGCTGTCCTTCAGCTCGCCGACCAGCGCCTTGACGCCGTTCGGCGACACCTCCGACAGGCCCCAGACGTCGAGGTTGAGGTCGACGATGACCCGCGCCGCCCCCTCCAGCTTCTTCGGCTCGTCGTAGCGGTTGGTCAGCCACTCGATGTTCCAGAAGCCGATGTCGACGTCCTGGTCCGTCCCGCTATAGGCGTCGACGACCGCCTCGGCTCGACCCGCACTCGACCCGACGCCCGAGGCCGCCGAAGAAGCCCGTCAGGGAATCCGAGCCCTTGATGGCGGCGAGCACGGTCGCGGCCATGCCCGCGTCCGCATTGCCCTGCTTGACCCGGTTCTCCAGGTCCATGGCGATGGCGCCGATCTTGATGCCCTCGTTGACGGTGTCGGTGCTGCCCCCGTCCGGCGAACTTCTGGGATGCCGGCGTTGCCCTTGGCGATCACTGGCAGCGCCGGCGCGGCGGCCATGAAGCCGAGCACGGTGCGCAGCAGGTCCGAGGCGCCCACCCCGCAGTTCGCCCCGAAGGCGAGCGGCGGGTTCGGCAGGCCGGCCACCAGCGCCACCATGTCGGCGGAGGTCAGCCCCATCATGGTGCGCCCGGCGGTGTCGAAGCTCATGGTGCCGCACCATGCCGCCCCGGCGCGGGCGATGCCGAGGCGGCGGCCTGGTATTCCTCCGGCGCGGAGATGGTCTCGACCCAGAGCACGTCGGCGCCGCCCTCGAGCAGCCCGCGCGCCTGCTCCTCGAACATCTCGGCCGCGGCCTCGATGCTCAGCGGCCCGAGCGGCGCCATGATCTCGCCGGTCGGGCCCATCGAGCCCGCCACCACCACCGGCCGGCCGGCGGCGTCCGCCGCCTCGCGCGCGATCTCGGCGGCGATGCGGTTGAGCTCGAACGCGCGCCCGTCGGCGTCGTGGAGCTTCAGGCGGCTGGCGTTGCCGCCGAAGCTGTTGGTCAGGAAGATGTCGCTGCCGGCGCCGACCGCGCCGTCGTAGAGCGCCGGATCTTCTCCGGCGCGCGCTCGTTCCACAGCTCGGGCGCCTCGCCGGCCTCGAGCCCCATGTTGAACAGGTTGGTGCCGGTGGCGCCGTCGGCCATCAGCCAGTCGCGCCCGGCCAGCAGCATCTCGAGCTTGTTGGTCATGTCCCTCGATCCTTTTTGTCAGGCCTGCTCCAGCGCCGACTGGGCAATGGCGCGAACGCGCCGCACCATGGACCGCAGCCCGTTCGAGCGTTGCGAGCTGAGGTGCTGGTCGAGCCCGAGCCGGCCGAGCTCGGCCTGCGCCTCGACTGCCAGCACCGCCTCGGGATGCAGGCCGGAGAAGAGCGCGTGCAGCACCGCGATCAGCCCGCGCACGATTATCGCATCCGAGTCGCCCTGGAAGTCGAACCGGCGGCCGCGCCCTGCCCGTCGATCCGCGGCACGATCCAGACCTGGCTGGCGCAGCCGTCCACCTTGGTCGCCGGCACCTTGAGCGCGTCGTCGAGCGGCGGCATGGCGCGGCCGAGCTCGATGACATAGCGGTAGCGGTCCTCCCAGTCGTCGAGGAAGGCGAAGTCGGCGGCAATCTCCTCGAAACGGGGGGTGGGCAAGGGCGGGGTCCGATGCTTGTGCGATCCCCAACGATTTAGGTCCTCGGGCGGCAATGGTCCAGTGGCACGCGCGTTTTGCCCTTCCCGAGCTCCGGCCCAACGTCTAATCCCGTCTCGAATGAGCTACGGCGGGACCGCATGCGCGACCGATTGCTGATCCTCGCTGGCCTCGCCCTGCTGGCCGGCTGCTCGATGGAGCTGCCCGGCTTCCTCGGCCGCGAGGAATCCGGCTCGGGCAGCTACCAGCTGAACGACGATGAGCCAGCCCCCGATCCCGTCCCGCTGCCCCTGCGCAGCGCCGAGGCCGAGCGCGCGCTGCACGGCGTTATCCTGCGGGTGCAGGGCGTCGCGCCCACCCAGGGCTTCTACGCGGCGCAACTGCTGCCCGCCGCGGCCGGGCCCGACGCGGCCGGCATCGTCGGCTTCGAGCTGGTCGCCATCCCGCCCTCCGGCCCCGAGGCGGTCGGACCCGAGCGCACGCGGGTGCTCGACGCGGCCGTTTTCCTGCCGAACCTGGCGCTGCGCGACCTCCGCGGCGTGCGGGTGGCCGGCGCCGGCAACGTGCGGACCCTGCCGCTGCGCTAGGGCGCTGCGGGCGCCTGCGACCGGACCCATCCCCGGCTCCGGCAGATCAGTTCCGTCACGACGCTTCCAGATCGATGCATCCGAAAATCGCAGTGCATGAACTGACGGGCCAAACGTCGGTCAGGCGCCTCGCGAACCTCGGCTACAACGTCGAGATCAGCCGCCCGAGCGTGTTTCCTTCTAGATCAGCTTGCGCAGCAGCGCCACCAGCCGCGCCTGCTCGGCCGGGGCGAGCGGCGCGAGGGTGCGGCGCGAGGCCTCGAGGCCGCGCGGGCGGAGGCTGCTCGAAGAGCGCGCGGCCCTCGGGGGTGAGCTCGACGATCAGCCGCCGGCGGTCCTCCGGGCTCGGCGCGGTCGTCACCAGCCGGCGGCGCACCAGCCGGCCGACCACGCCCTTGATGGTCGCGGCGTCCATCGCGGTGGCGCGGCCGAGCTGGTTCTGCGACAGCGGCCCGAGCTCGGCGAGCTTGGCGATGCGCCGCGAGCTGGGTGGTGGTGACCTCCGGGATGACGCCGGCGAAGACCGCCAGGTGCCGCTGGTTCACCCGGCGCAGGAGGAAGCCGACCTGGTCCTCGAGCCGGTAGACCGGCTCGCCGTCCATCCCCGTCTCCGTCGCTGCCGCCCGGGCGCATGTTGACAGGTCGCGCGCGAGGCCGCAAACTAATTTGCACACATATGATCCGGCGGCGGACGCGCGCCGCGAAACCGGCAGGCGCGATGTTCTACGACCGTCCCGAGACGCTGCCCGAGGCGCTGGCGCTGCTGGCGCGGGAGCCGCGGGTGGTGCTCGCCGGCGGCACCGACCTCTATCCCGCGGCCACCGGCGCCGGCGCTCGCCGGGGCGGTGCTCGACATCACCGGGCTCGGCGAGCTCGCGCGGCATCGCGCGCGAGGGCGGGGGCTGGCGCATCGGCGCCTGCACCACCTGGTCGGAGGTGCGCGAGGCGGCGCTGCCGCCGGCGTTCGACGCGCTGCGGGCCGCCGCGGCCGAGGTGGGCGGGCGGCAGATCCAGAACGCGGGCACCGTCGCGGGCAACCTCTGCAACGCCTCGCCGGCCGCCGACGGGGTGCCGCCGCTGCTGGTGCTCGACGCCGAGGTCGAGCTGCGCCTCGGCCGGCGGCCGCGCGGCGGCTGCCGCTCGGCGGCGTTCGTCACCGGCGCGCGGCGGACCGCCCGGCGGCCGGACGAGATCGTCACGGCGGTGCTGGTGCCGGACGGCCGCGGCGGCGGGGCGGTCGGCGTTCCTGAAGCTCGGGGCGCGGCGGCACCTGGTGATCTCGATCGTCATGGTCGCGGCGCGGCTGGAGATCGCGGCGGGCCGGGTGCGGCAGCGCGGCGCTGGCGGTCGGCGCCTGCAGCGCCGGTGGCGCGTGCGGCTGCCGGCGGTCGAGGCGCGGCTGGCGCGGCGCGCCGGCCGACGCGGCGCCTGGCCGGAGCGGATCGACGCCGGCGAGGTCGCCGCGGCGCTGGCGCCGCTCGACGACATGCGGGGCAGCGCCGCCTATCGCGCCGAGGCGGCGGCGGAGCTGCTGCGGCGGGCGGTCGCGGAGCTGCGCGCGGTGAACCTGCACCGGCCCGCGCCTCGGCTTCCGTGCTCAACGGCGCGCCGGTCGCGCGTCGAGGCGGCGCCGACGCGGCGGCTGTCGGACGTGCTGCGCGAGGAGCTCGGGCCTGACCGGCACCAAGGTCGGCTGCGACGCCGGCGACTGCGGCGCCTGCACCGTGCTGCTCGACGGCGCGCCGGTCTGCGCCTGCCTGACGCGCGCTCGGCGCAGGTGGCGGGGCGCGCGGTCATGACCGTCGAGGGGCTGGCGGGGGCCGGGCTTCGCCCGGCTGCAGGCGCGCCTTCCTGCGCCACGGCGCGGCGCAGTGCGGCATCTGCACGCCCGGGCATGCTGATGGCGGCGGCGGCGCTGCTCGCCGAGACCCCGCGCCCGAGCGAGGCGGAGGTGGAGGCGGCGCTCGGCGGGGTGCTCTGCCGCTGCACCGGCTACCGCAAGATCGTCGCCGCGGTGCGCGACGCCGGCGCGCGTGCCCGAGCCCGAGCCGCCGCCGCGCGGCGGGCGCGGCGATCGGGGCGCGGCTGGCGCGGCTCGACGGGCCGGCGAAGGTCGACGGCAGCGAGGCCTTCGGCGCCGATGCCTGGCGGCCGGGCGGGCTGGTGCTGAAGGCGGTGCGCTCGCCGCACGCCCGCGCCGCCTTCGCCTTCGGCGATCTCGACGCCTGGGCGGCGGCGCGGCCGGAGGTCGCGGCGGTCTTCACCGCCGCGCGACATCCCCGGCCGCAACGGCTTCGGCATCATCCCGCCCTTCGCCGACCAGCCGGCGCTGGCCGAGCGGCGAGGCGCGCTTCCGCGGCGAGGCGGTGGCGCTGGTCGCCTTCGAGGACTCCGCCGGCGCCGACTGCGACCTCGACGGCTTCCCGGTCGACGTGGACGCCGCTGCCGGCGCTGACCGACCCGGCGGCGGCGGAGGCCGAGGGCGCGGCGCTGGTGCATGCCGGCCGGGCCGGCAACCACCTGATCGAGGGGCGGGTGCGGCGCGGCGACGCCGCGGCCGGCGCTGGCGGCGTCGGCGCACGTGGTGGCGGCGACGTTGCGCACCGGCTTCGTCGAGCACGCCTATATCGAGCCGGAGGCCGGGCGCCGCCTGGATGGAGGGCGAGACGCTGGTGATCCGCGCCTGCACCCAGGCGCCCTACATGGACCGCGACGACACCGCCGCGGTGCTCGGCCTGCCGCCGGAGCGGGTGCGCATCGTCCCCTCCGCGGTCGGCGGCGGCTTCGGCACCAAGCTCGACCTCTCGGTGCAGCCGCTGCTCGGGCTCGCGGCGCTGAAGACCGGGCGGCCGGTGCGCATGACCTTCACGCCGGCCGCGAGTCGATGGCCGCGACGACCAAGCGGCATCCGGCGCGCATCGCGCGCCCGGCTCGGCTGCGACGCGGGGCGGCCGGCTGACGGCGCTCGACTTCGACGGCGTCTTCGACACCGGCGCCTATGCCAGCTTCGGCCCGACGGTGGCGAACCGCGTGCCGGTGCACGCGACCGGCCCCTACCGCGTGCCGCACGTGCGTCGCGCGGGCCCGGGCGATCCACACCCACGGCCCGGTCTCCGGCGCCTTCCGCGGCTTCGGCGTGCCGCAGGCGGCGATCGGCGCTGGAGATGCTGATCGACCGGCTGGCCGACGCGGCCGGCATCGACCGGCTCGAGTTCCGGCTTGCGGAACGCGCTTCGCGACGGCGACGCCACCGCCACCGGCCAGCGCCTTGCGGCGGTCGGGATCGGCGACTGCCTCGAGGCGCTGCGAGCCGCCGCTGGCGCGCGGGCGCTGGCCGAGGCCGCGGCGGTCAACGCCGGCGACGGCACGGTCCGGCGCGGCGTCGGGCTCGCGTCCTGCTGGTACGGCTGCGGCAACACCTCGCTGCCCAATCCCTCGACCATCCGCATCGGGCTGCGCCGCGACGGCGCGCTCGTGCTGCACCAGGGCGCGACCGACATCGGCCAGGGCTCGACCACGGTCATCACCCAGATCGCCGCCGACGCGCTCGGGCTGCCGGTCGCGCGCCTTCACGCTGGTCGGCGGCGACACCGCGCTGACGCCGGACGCCGGCAAGACCTCGGCCTCGCGGCAGACCTACGTCTCCGGCAAGGCCGTCGAGCGCGCCGCCCGCGAGCCTGCGCGCGACGATCCTGCGCCACGCCAACGCGCGGAGCCGGCGCCGCGCTGGCGCTCGACGGGCGCGCGGCTGCTGGTCGAGCGGCGCGCGCGACGATCGAGCTCGCGGCGCTGCCGGCCGACGCCGCGCGGCTACGTCTTCGCGGCGGAGGAGACGCTACGACCCGCCGACCACGCCGCTCGACGCCGACGGCCAGGGCGTGCCCTACGCGGTCTACGGCTACGGCGCGCAGCTCGTGGAGCTCGCGGTCGACACGCGCGCTCGGCACGGTGAAGCTCCTGCGGATCACCGCCGCCCACGACGTCGGCCGGGCGATCAACCCGACGCTGGCCGAGGGCCAGATCGAGGGCGGCATCGCCCAGGGCATCGGCATGGCGCTGATGGAGGAATACCTGCCCGGCCGCACCGAGAACCTGCACGACTACCTGATCCCGACCATCGGCGACGTGCCGGAGATCGTGTCGATCCTGATCGAGAAGCCCGACCCGGAGGGCCCGTTCGGCGCCAAGGGCCTCGGCGAGCACGTGCTGATCCCGACCGCGCCGGCGATCCTGAACGCGATCCGCCACGCCACCGGCGCCGAGATCGACCGGCTGCCGGCGCTGCCGCACCGGGTGCGCGCGGCGATCCGCGCGGCGGAGCGGCGCGGCATGAGGCCGGCCGCGTGCGCGGCCGGCGGTGGCGGCGCGGCGGCGGCCCGCGGGGCGCGAGCGGTGCGCTCGCGCCGCCGCGGAGGCGTTGCGCGGGGGCGAGGCGTCGAAGGAAGATCTGCTTGGGAGGCGCCTGATGAAGCGGCTGCTTCATCAAGGCGCCTTCTCCATGGTGGGGTTGCGAGTTCGGGCCGGCGTCAAGGCCGAAGCCGCGCTTGCGCGCGGTCGCTGCGCGAGCCTTGACCCCGGCCCGACTCGCGAAGGGCAAGGAAGGGCGGGCGGCGATGAGCGACGGGCGAGAAGATCCGCTGCGACGCCTGCCCGGTGATGTGCTACATCGCCCCGGGCCAGACCGGGGCCTGCGACCGCTACGCCAACGTCGGCGGGCGGATCGTGCGCTCCGACCCGCTGACCGTGCTCACCCGCACCCTCGACGCCGGCGGGCGCGGTGGTGCCCTTCGCGCCGCAGGGCGACTGGGACGGCGAGATCGCCCGCGCGCCGGACGCGGTTCGTCACCGGCATCGGCGCCGGCACCACCTATCCCGACTACAAGCCGGCGCCGTTCATCGTCAGCCGCGAGGTCGAGGGCGCCGACGTGGTCACCGTCGTGACCGAGGCGATCTTCAGCTACTGCGGCGTCAAGGTGAAGATCGACACCGACCGCCACCTCGGCGCCGGAGCGGCCGACGGTGCGCGCCGAGCGGCGAGGCGATCGGCCACGTCACCACCGCGCGAATACGGCTCGCAGATGCTGTCGCTCGGCGGCGTCGCGCACCTGACCGGCGGCTCGAAGGCCGAGGGGCGCGCCACCTGCGCCGCGCTGCTCGGCGCTCTGCAACCGCGAGCCGGTGGAGCTCGCCATCGACGGCGGCGCCGCGCGTCACCGTGCAGGCCGGGGCGGCCGCCGGTGGTCGACGGGGTGCGCCGAGCGGCGGATGCGGGTCGGCTGCGGCTCGGCGACGATCGGCATGTTCGCCGGCGCAGTGGCGCGGGCTGGTCGACGAGGTGGTGGTGGTCGACGACCACATCACCGGCGTCGTCTCCGAGCACCAGGCGGGCAAGGTGCTCGGCTGGGCGCCGACCGGCATCCGCATCAAGGGCCACCGCTCGACGCCGGGGCGCTACTTCCGCGTCTCCGAGCCGGGCGCTCGGCTGGGGCGGCACGCGGCTGACCGATCCCGCTGGAGATCCTCGCGCCGTTCGACGCGAAGAAGGGCGCGCGGCCCGGGCTGACGCCTGCTGATGGTCTCGACCACCGGCGAGGAGTACGCCTACTACGAGCTCGACGAGGACGCTGGCCCCGGTGCGCCGCGAGCTGCCGGCGGCGCTGGCGCCGACCGTGGCGCTGATCGACGAGAACTGCGAGCCGGCGCTCTGCACCGTGCTGTTCGTGGGCGGGGCCGGCGGCTCGCTGCGCGCCGGGCGTCACCGCCAACCCGGTGCGGCTGACCCGGGCGGTGCAGGCGCGCGATGACGCGGCTGACCTGCGGCGGGGCGCCGGTCTACGTCTGGCCGGGGGGCGGCATCACCTTCATGGTCGACGTGACCGCGGCTGCCGGACGGCGCCTTCGGCTACGTGCCGACGCCGGCGCTGGTGGCGCCGCTCGAGTTCACCATGGCCGCGCGACGACTATCTGGCGCTCGGCGGGCCACGCGCCGGCGATCCGCTCGCTCGAGGACATCCTGCGCGACGGGCGGCGAATATGCGACCGCCGGGCGGCGTGGTGCGGTGGCGGGCGCCGTGACCGGCCCGCAGGTCGGCCTGGCTGCCGGACGGCCGGCGGCTGCACCTCCAGCACGGGCCGATCGACCTGATCCTCGAGGCCTGGGGCGGCCCGGCGGCGGTGCGCGGCGGCCTACGCGCGCGGCGGTCGGCGCGCTTCGAGGGGCTGCTGCAGGAGCTGGTGGACGAGCTGCCCGCGCTGCGCAGCGCCGCGCCGCGGGCCGCTGCGCGGGCCGGTGGCGCGGGCGATGGCGCGCGGCGGTGGCGCGCGCACCGGCCGGAGTTCGTCACGCCGATGGCGGCGGTGGCGGGCGCGGTGGCGGACGAGATCTGCGCGGCGATGGCCGCGGGCGGCGCGGCTGGAGCGGGCCTACGTCAACGACGGCGGCGACATCGCGCTCCACCTGACGCCGGGGACGAGCGATCGCCGCGGCGATCGCCGGCGCGCGCCGGGCTGCCCGACCGGGTGGCGGATCGCGCCACGCCGATCCGGTGCGCGGGCTCGCGACCTCGGGCTGGCGCGGGCGGAGCTTCTCGCTCGGGATCGCCGACGCGGTGACCGTGCTGGCCGCGGACGCGGCGCCGAGGCGGACGCGGCCGCGACGCTGGTCGCCAACGCCGTCGATCTGCCGGGCCATCCGGCGATCCGCGCGCGCGCCGGCGGTCGCGCTGCAGGCGGACACCGATCTCGGCGACGCGGCTGGTGACGGTCGGCGGTCGGGCCGCTGGCGCCGGCGGAGGTCGCGCGGGCGCTCGCCGCCGGCGCGGCGCGGGCGCGAGGCGATGCGCGGCCGCGGGCTGATCGTCGCGGCGGCGCTGTTCCTCGCCGGCGAGGTGCGGGTCGTCGGCCGCGTCCGGCCCTGCCCGCGCGCCACCGGAGCCCGCCATTGCCTGAGTTCACCCTGCGCAAGACCTGCCTCGATCATCGAGGAGATCCTGCACGAGTTCGGCCCGCCGCCGAGGCGCCGCGCCGGCGCGGCGGCGCTGCTCGCGGTGGTCGCGAACCCGTTCGCCGGCGGCTACGCCGCCGAGCTGCAGCCGGCGATGGAGGACCTGAAGCCGCTCGGGCTGATGATGGCCGAGCGGCTGATCGCCGCGCTCGGCGGGCCGGAGGGCATCGACGGCTACGGCAAGGGCGCGATCGTCGGCGAGGCGGGCGAGGTCGAGCACGGGGCGCTCTGGCACGTGCCGGGCGGCTACGCCATGCGCGAGCTCCTCGGCGACGTCGCAGCGCGATCGTGCCCTCGGCGATGAAGGTCGGCGGCATCGGCGCGAGCCTCGACGTGCCGCTCGGGCACGTCAACGCCGCCTACGTCCGCAGCCATTTCGACGCGATCGAGGTGCGGCGTGCCGCGACGCGCCGCGCGCCGGCGAGATCGTCTTCGTGCTCGCGATGAGCCGCGGGCCGCGGGTGCATTCGCGCATGGGCGGGCTGGAGGCTGGCAGGTGAAGGGCGACGATGGGCTCCGCTGAAGGGTCCACAGTGTGACCGAGGCCAACGCATTGATATGAAAGCTGATCCGCGCGTTAACGAATGACGCTTCGGGTCGCGGCTCGGTTCGCGCGCTCGCAGCGCTGGCGCCGGGGGCGGCGCTCGCCCATGCCGGCGAGCGCATGGTCATCCTGACGCTGCCGACCGGCCACTACATCGTCGGGCGCTGCGGCCGCGGTGGCGCTGACCGCGCTGCGCGGGCGCGCTGGCGCCGCGGCTGCCGGCGCCGCGGCCGCGTGCGGCTGCTCGACGCGGCCGGTGCTGGTGCCGCGGGCGGTCGGCGAGCTGGGTCGCCTGCCTCGTGCTGGCGGCGCTGGTCGCGCGTCGGCGTTCTTCGGGCAGCCGCGATCCGCTCGGCAACCTGCTGCCGCTGACGGTCTGGACGCTGGTCTGGGTCGGGCTGACGCTCGCCGCGATCGCTCTTCGGCGACCTCTGGCGCGACGATCGAGCCCTGGACCGGGCCGGTGCGCGCGGCCCGGCGGCTGCTCGGGCGCGCGCGGCGTCGGTCGGGCTCGCCCGGCTCGGCCACTGGCCGGCGGTCGCCGGCTTCCTCGCGCTTCGCCTGGTTCGAGATCGTCTCGCTCGGCGCCGGCCGACCCGGCGGTGCTGGCGCGGGCGGTGCTCGGTCTACTGGCTGGCGGTCTTCGTGCTCGCGGTGCTCGAGGGCGAGGACTGGCTGCAGCAGGGGCGAGGCGCTGACGGTCTTCTTCGGCCTGATCGCCCGGATCGCGCCGCTCTGGGCCGAGCCGGACGGACGGCCGGCTGCGGCTCATGGCCGGGCTGCCGGGCGCGCAGATCCTGCGCGATGCCGCCGCTCGCGCCCGGCGGCGGCGGCCTTCGTCACGCTGGCGCTCGCCGCGGTGAGCTTCGACGGGCTGCGCCGCGACGCTTCTGGTGGCTGGCGCGGATCGGGCATCAACCCGCTGGAGTTCCCCGGCCGCTCGGCGGTGCTCGGGCGCCAACACGCTCGGGCTCGTCGCCGCCTGGGCGCTGACCGCGGCCGCGATCCTCGGCGCGATCGCGCTCGGCCGCCGGCTCGCCGGGCGCGCGCGGCGGCTTCTGGCGCGACGCCGGGCCCTGGATGCTGAGCTTCCTGCCGATCGCCGCCGGCTACCACGGCGCGCACTACCTGGTGGCGCTGCTGACCGACGGGCAGTACGCGATCGCGGCGCTCGAACGACCCGCTCGGGCGCGGCTGGAACCTGCTCGGGCTGCCGCAGCACTGGGTGTCCTTCGGCTTCCTCGCCGACCGGCGAGGTGCGCTGCTGGCGATCTGGAACGCCCAGTTCGCGCTGATCCTCGGCGCGCACCTCCTGGCGGTGCTGCTCGGCCTCCGCCTGATGGCCGCGGCCGCCGCGCGCGTCGCGCACGCTGCCGATGACGGCGCTGATGGTGCTCTACACCGTCTTCGGCCTCTGGCTGCTCTCGACGGCCACCGGCGCCTGACGCCGCTCAGCGCGGCGCGAGCTCGGCGACCAGCGCGTTGGCGGTCTGGACCATCACCGCGAAGCCGCCGACGCTGAACTCGTTGATCGAGGCGAAGACGCCGACGCCGCGGGTGGGGGCGATCACCACGTAGCTGAACTCGCCCTGCAGCCCGCCGGACTTGTTGAGCATCAGCGGCGCGTTCCCCTCGGGCAGCACCACGACCCAGCCGAGCGACATCGCGCCCATCGGCGCCGCCGTCGTCGAGGCCCGCCGACCGGCGACAGGCCGTCGCGCCAGAGCCAGGCGGCATGGTTCATCGCGCGCCATTCGGCGTTCGCCGCGTCGTCGCGGTCGAGATGCCAGGCCATCCATTTCAGCATGTCGTTCGGCGGTCGTGTAGAGGCCGCCCGCGCATTCGATCGTGTCCGGCGAGGGAACCCAGGGCATCGGCGAGCCGTCGAAGAAGTGGCCCTGCATGGCGCGGGCCTCATCGCCCGGCGCGCAGGTTGAACTTGGTGTCGGTCATGCCGCGCGGGCCGAGCACGCGCTCGGCCAGCAGATCGGCGTAGGGCTTGCCGGCGGTATGGGCGAGGGCGGCGCCGAGCAGGTCGTAGCCCCAGTTCGAGTAGAGCGCGCCGGTGCCGGGCGGCGAACAGGTAGGGGTCGCCCTTGCAGCTCGTCGATCTGGAGCTTCGGGCGTGTTGCCGGCGAAGGGGTCGTCGTGCGGTGCCGCCGGTCTGGTTGGGAACCTCGCGCGGCAGGCCGGAGGCCTGGGTGACGAGGTCGATCAGGCGCAGCGTGCGGCCGTCCTTCTGCGGCACGCGTGAACTCGGGGCCGAGATGGTCCTGGAGCGGATCGGTCAGCGCGAGCGCGCCGTCCGCGGCCAGGCTGCCGAGCACGTCGCCGCAGAAGGCCTTGGAGATCGAGGCGATGCGCAGGAACGTGTCGGCGTCGGGCTCCTTGCCCGAGCCCTTCGCCGTCTCGCCGAAGCCGGCGAAGGCGGTCTCGCCGTCCCGAACCGCGGCGATGACGAGCCCGGGCGCGCCGGAGCCGAGGAAGGCGATGGCGCCGGCGAAGCCGACCGCCTCGGTCAGCAGCCGGTCCTCGGCGCGCGGCCGCCCGGAGTCAGCCGACCGTCGCTACGGCAAAGAGTGCGGCAACGGCGCAATGCCGCCCGCTGGTGCTGATCATCACGCGTCCCCCCGCGCCACAGGCGGGCGCCGACTATTGCTAGCACCCGCCGGCAGCACCGTTTGGGAAGCGAAATCCGCCGGCCGAACAAGCCCGTGGACATTTCTGCGACCTCCCCACATGCTTGCGCCGGTGGAGCCGCCGGGGCGACACCGGCGCGCCGCGACAGCGGAGGGGCTCGATGACGACGGATCGGATCGGCGCGCTCGGGCGGCGCGGGGTGCTGAAGGGGCTGGCGGCGGGCGGCGCGCTGGCCGCGGCGGGCTGCCCCGGGCTTCATCCAGGCGCAGTCCTCGGCGCCGATCGTGCTCGGCTTCCAGCTGCACCGCACCGGCATCGGCGCCGCCTACGGCCGCTGGTACGAGCGCACCGCGCAGGCGGCGCTGACGGTGCTGAACGAGGCCGGCGGCATCAACGGCCGCCCGGTCGAGATCCGCTTCGAGGACGACGGCACCGACCCCAAGCGCGGCGCCGAGGTGGTGGAGCAGTTCGCCGCCCAGAACGTCGACGCGGTCTTCGGCGCGCTCTTCAGCCACGTGGTCATCGGCAGCGCCCCGCGCGCGGGCGAGCTGAAGATGCCCTACCTCGTCTGCTCCGAGGGCCACCACGTCGCGAGCGGCGCGCTCAACCGCTGGACGCTGCAGCCCGGCATCACCGACGTGAAGAGCCAGGTGCAGTCGATGGCGCCCTGGGTGGCGGCGAACCTCGGCAAGAAGGTGACGATGGTCTACCCGGACTACGCCTTCGGCTACGACCACCGCGACTTCTTCTCCGCGGCGATGCAGGCGCAGGGCGGCGAGGTGGTGGAGCTGATGGCGATCCCGCCGACCGAGACCTCGTTCACCCGCTACCTGCCGCGCATCCCGGCCGACACCGAGGTGCTCTACCACGTCATGGTCGGCCCGGCGGTGCTGACCTTCGTCAAGGAGCTCGGCGAGTTCTACGGCTCGGCGCGCCGGCCGGAGATCTTCGGCTTCATCGACAGCCTCGAGGCGGTCGACATCGCCAGCCCCGGGCTCGAGTTCCTCGAGGGCACCCATTTCTGGGAAGGCCATCCCCGCTACCAGCAGCCGGACGCCTCCGAGCACGAGACCTTCTACCGCGCGGCGGTCGGGGTCGACGACAACGGCGCCTCGGTGTCGGACGCCGGGACGTCTCGACCTACGCCCACATGTTCTCCACCTGGGAGACGCTCTTCATCATCAAGGCGGCGATGGAGGCGGCGGACTACCAGGGCCCGGAGGACCGCCAGGCGATCGTCGAGGCGATCGAGGCGATGACCGACATGCCGCTGTCGCGCGAGCACCCGCAGGGCGACAAGGTCTTCAACGGCAAGACCCACCAGGTCTTCGGCCACCAGTCGATCTCCAAGGTCGAGGACGGCCGGCTCGACGTGGTGCACACCACCTCGATCGAGGACGGCCTCTACCCGGACGAGGTGGACTACACGACGCAGTCCTTCTGACCGGCCTTGGACCTACGGCCCGATCCTGCTGCTCGCCGGCCTCGAGGGCCTTGTCATGGCCGCGGTGCTGGCGCTGACCGCCGTCGGGCTGTCGCCTGGTCTTCGGGGTGATGCGCGTGGTCAACGTGGCGCACGGCGAGTTCTTCATGTCAGCGTCGCCCTGATGATCGCCAGCGTGATCCGCGAGCGCAACGCCGTCGGGCCAGCACGCCGTGCTCGGCCTGCCGACCGGCTCGCACGCCGGTCGGCGTCTACCGCGAGCTGATCCGCCTGCACCGCGAGGAGGGGCTCGACTTCTCGCGGCGTCGTCACGTTCAACCTCGACGAATACTACGGCCTGGCGCCCGACCAGCTGCAAAGCTACCACCGCTGGATGCACGAGCACTTCTTCGACCACGTCAACATCCCGCCGCGAGAACATCCACATTCCCGACGGCACCGTGCCGCTCGACGAGGTCGACGACCACTGCCGCAGCTACGAGAGCGCGATCGAGCGGGCCGGCGGCATCGACCTGCAGCTCCTGGGCATCGGCCGCAACGGGCACATCGGCTTCAACGAGCCGTTCAGCGTCCGCAACAGCCGCACGCGGCTGGTGCACGCTCGACCCGGTCACGCGCCGCGACGCGGCCAGCGATTTCTTCGGCGAGGAGAACGTGCCGCACGCAGGCGATCACGATGGGCGTCGGCACGATCCTCGACGCCCGCAAGATCGTGCTCATGGCCCTCGGCGAGCACAAGGCCGGCATCATCCGCGAGGCGGTCGAAGGGCCCGGTCACCGACCGCGTGCCGGCCAGCCTACCTGCAGGAGCACGCCGACGCGACGTTCCTGCTCGACGCGGCCGCCGCCGGCGAGCTGACCGGCGTGGCCACGCCGTGGGTGCTGGGCAGCGTCGAGTGGACCGACGCCGCTGATCAAGCGGGCCGTCCTCTGGCTGTGCGAGCAGACCGGCAAGGCGCTGCTGAAGCTCGACGACGACGACTTCCGCGAGCACGACCTGCACCAGCTGCTGCGGCAGCACGGCCCGGCCCAGAAGCTGGGCCAGCGGGTCTTCCAGCGGGATGATGGACACGATCGAGTACCATCCCGGCCGGCAGCGAGCCGCAAGCGGGTGATCTGCTTCAGCCCGCACCCGGACGACGACGTCATCAGCATGGGCGGCACGCTCATCCGCCTGGTCGAGGACGGGCACGAGGTGCACGTCGCCTACATGACCAGCGGCAACATCGCCGTCTTCGACCACGACGCCCGCCGCGTCGCCGACTTCGTGGCCGAGTTCAACCGGCTGTTCGGCATCGACCAGGAGCGAAGTCGCAGCTGGTCGAGGAGCACGGTCGTGCGAGTCGCTGGCCAGCAAAGAAGCCGGGCGAGCCCGACAGCGACGAGGTGCTGAAGATCAAGGGCGCTGATCCGCTGGAGCGAGGCCAAGGCCGGGGCCCTCGAGCGTGCGGCTGCCGCGAGGAGCAGCTGCACTTCCTCGACCTGCCGTTCTACCGCACGGGCACGATCGCCAAGAACCCGATCGGCGACGACGACGTGCGGATCATCCGCGAGCTGCTCGAGCGGGTCGAGCCGCACCAGATCTACGTGGCCGGCGACCTGTCCGACCCGCACGGCACGCACCGCGTCTGTGCCGAGGCGATCTTCCGGGCGCTCTGGCCGAGATCGAAGCGCGAGACGCGGCAGCCGGCCCGAGGTGCTGCTCTACCGCGGGGCCTGGCAGGAGTGGGAGCCGCACGAGATCGAGATCGCCGTGCCGCTGTCGCCCGGCGACCTGGCCGCAGAAGCGGAAGGCGATCTTCCGGCACCAGAGTCGCAGAAGGACGAGGCCCTGTTCCCCGGCAGCGACCCCCGCGAGTTCTGGCAGCGGGCCGAAGACCGCAACCGCCACACGGCCGGCTGTACAACCAGCTCGGCCTGCCGGAGTATTACGCGATGGAGGCGTTCGTGCGGTGGAATGGGGAGAGGATTTGAACCTTGAGCTTGCTGTTCACGCGAGCCCGGAGGAGCCATGGCGAGATCATCGTCGTCAACCAAGCTGCGATGGTTTCAAGTCGGTTTGCGCGACATCCTGGCGCTCGGGGTGGTTTGCTGCATCCTGCTCGCTTGGTGGAACGATCATCGGCGGTTGTCCGCGTTTGCGGATGGCTCCGCACGAGAGGCCGAGGACCAACGTGCCGAGGTCCTGCGGTTGCAGGAAGAACTGATCGCGGCGCATGTCCAACCGGCCGCCGACGAACCATTGGAAGGATGCCGGTTCGATCTTCCGCCAGTAAACGGGCTGGTTTTGTGGACCAGGCCCGAGAAAGGAATCGTTAAGATCAACGTCGGGAGCGACGACGGCCTGAAACTGGATGATCGGTTAGAGGTTATTCGATTAGCCAGCGATGTGGCGTCCTCAACCTATTTGGGCAAGGTACAATTGATCTCCGTCGCGCCGACAAAAGCCGTTGCGAAAGTCTTGTATGTGAAGGGGACGATCGAAGTCAACGACCATGTCGCAACCCTGTTGGAATAACCGAGTGACAGGGTCGGCCGAGCGACGGGGGCGGGAGTCGATTTCGTGACGTGGAAGGCGTATTGTTGTCGCGTTGTCGCCGAACGTAGTCGTCACGAAATCGACTCCCGACCCCTTTACCGGCTCCGGTTCCAATAATGGCAGACCTTGCTGGAGCCCGGGCGGACCGGCTCGAGTGCCGCAACGGGGCGCACCTCAACCGTCACTCCACGGGCCACGGCGTACTTCTCGAAGCACTGCCCCAGGGCCTGGTCCAAGTCCTTCTTCAGTTGGCCCTCTTCCACACCCTGCTGGGCCACGTAGTTCAACGTGAGCCGCGAGGCGGCTTCTTGAATCACCTGATAGTTCGCCGGCAGGCGGCCAAGGTAGTGGTCGATTTGTTCAGGGATCAGCGGTACCGTGCCGCCGCGCCGCCGGCAGCGCGATCACTTGCTCCATGCGGCCCGCCACCGTGCGAATCCGCGGCAGCGTGCTGCCGCAGCGGCAGGGCGCGCCAGGCGGGATGATCTCCACCTGGTCGGAGATCTCGTAGCGGATCAGCGGCAATACGCGGTTGGAGAGGTTCGTCACCAGGATCTTCTCTCCTAGCCGGCCGTCGGGCACCGGCGTGTTATTGGCATCAACCGACTCGACAATGTTGAAATCGGCGTTGAGGTGCAGGCCATCGTGGGCGTCGCACTCCCAGGCCAGATAGCTGGCCTCGGTCGAGCAGTAATAGTCGTAGACCTTGACGCCGAAGGCCCCCTCCACCGCCGTGCGGTCGCTGGTCGTTAGCACGTCGCCGGAGCTGGTGATGCGCCGCGGGGCGATCTTCAGCCGGCCTGCCCGCGCTTCTTCGGCCAAGAGGCGCAGCGTGTAGGGAAACGATGAGAGCAGCGTCGGCTGAAACTCGTTGAGCTGGCGGACGACGGCGGCCAGGTCTTGCCGGTTGTCGATGAGCTGCTTGGGGCCGAGCCGCTCGGGGATCAGCCGCACCAGGATGCCGGCCGAGTCGAACCGCTCCAAGAGCATCACGGCCGCGAAACGATGCTGCGGTGGAGCGTCCGCCGACAAGGGAAGAGCGCCCTCCGGCGAGCGGGGGGCGTCAGCCCCCTGATGGGCCGGAGTCGTCGCCTGTGCGGCCGCGTTATCAGGGGGCTGACGCCCCCCGCTCGCCTGGGCTGGCGGCGGACCCCCCGGCTTCGTGCTCTGCCGCACGCCCATGGCAATCGCATCGGACAGAGCGGCGCCGTCCATGACGAAGTAGCCCTTTTCGCCGGTCGTGCCGGAGCTGAGCATGACGGCGAAGGTGTCTAGGAACCAGGGGCGGGCCGGGTCGCTTGGCGCAGTCGCAGAACTGCTTGACGTTGGCCAGCTTGATCCGCTGGTCGGTCACCACCTCGTCGAAGTTGGCCTGAATCAGCCGCTTGTTGACCGGCGGCAGCCCTGCAAGCTCCACGTTGGCAGGATCGATGGGCCCGTAATGGCGGCGATAGAACGCCGAGTGTTCGATCGCATGCCCCACCAGCTCACCCAACCGCGCCTGCTGATAAGCGCAGCTCCTCCGGAGAGCACCGAAACCGCCGCCACGCACCAGCCACCGCTTCGCCGATCTGGGCAGGATTGAGCATGGGGGTTGGGTCTAGGGGTTGGGGGCTAGGGGCTAGGGGCTAGGGGCTGGGGTGGCAGCAATTCTGCTCCGCTCTCTGCACGAGTTGAATGCCGAACATCGAAGTCGGTTCAGGACCTGTCTCGTTCGGTGTTGGATGTTGGGCGTTGGATGTTCGATGTTCGGCCGTCCAGGGAAAGCCGGCACCTTCGCCACACTCAAGATGACAACTTGCCTCGGGCCACGGTCTCACACCCGCGCTTGCGGCCGAGTATACTACACCCTGGCGCCGATGGTCCCTGTTTCCCGTCTTCGCGGCGTCAGGCCGGCGACCGCCGCGCCGCGTTGGTGGAGGACTCCCTATGCCCACCGTGCAAGAAATCCTGAAAACCAAGGGCTCTCACGTGCATTGCGTGGAGCCGGGCACGACCGTGCTGGCGGCCACCCAGCGGATGAACGCCGAGCGCATCGGGGCCTTGGTCGTCACCGAGGCGCGGGCGGGTGGTCGGCATGTTCACCGAGCGCGACGTGCTGCGGCGGATCGTCGCCGAGCAGCGCGACGCGGCCACGGTGCTGGTGCGCGACGTGATGAGCACGGCGGTCACCTGCTGCGAGCCGGAAATGTCGATCGACGACGCCCGCAGCGTGATGCGAGACCGCCGCATCCGGCACTTGCCCGTCGTCACGAGCACGGGCGAGCTGCTGGGCATGATCTCCATCGGCGACCTCAATGCCTATGAAGTGGACGGCCAGCAGACGACGATTCACCTGCTGCACGAGTATCTGTACGGGCGAACTTGATGGACGGCGACGCGACCCCTTTTCCTTCATTGCCATGCGCTTTTGGCGACACGTGCTGCGGAGCTGCCGGCTGCGATGCCCCGCTTGCGGACACGGCCGGTTGTTTCGCGGCTGGTTCTCGATGCACGAGGCCTGCGGGCATTGCGGCGTGAAGTTCCTCCGCGAGCCGGGCTACTTTCTGGGCTCGATCTACTTCAACTACGGCGTGACCGCCGCGCTGGTGATGGCGGCCTACCTGGTGATGTACTTTGCCACCGAAGTATCGCCGGAGCTGCTGCTTTGGATCCTGACGGCGTTCTGCGTGCTCTTTCCGTTGTGGTTCTTTCGCTATGCCCGCAGCCTGTGGCTGGGGATGGACCTGTATTTCGATCCCGCCAAGGAAGCGGGACAGGCGGCGCGAGACTCTTCGATGCGCTCAGAGTGACAGGCGCCAGGTGATAGCAATGCCGGCGGTGCGCCGGACGGGCGCGAGGGTATCGATTTGTTCAATTGCGCCAGAGGGGCCGTCGATAAAACCACGGAGGATGCCACAGGGCGGCGGGCGATTTCTCGCCTCGCTGGCCGCCGCGCGGCTACGACCCAGGGGGGTCGCAAGGTTCGGCCGTTGACCCAACGCCGTTTCCCGCACGTTCGTCGTGCCTTGCGCAAGGAATCATGGATGAAGCGCTCATTGCTCGTTGCGCTGGCTGCCGCGGCGCTTGGGAGCAGCACCGGCTGCTGCCGAGGCTGGTTCATCGCGCCCGGCCACTATCCGCACAATCCGTCGTTCTCGCAGTGCTGCGACCCACCTTGGGGTCCCGATCCGTTCCGCCGCGGCCACTTGCATCGCGAGCAAGGCTGGGGCCGCGGCCCGCATGCGGCCAGCGAAGCCGGGCAGGATTGCAACTATAGCAGCCAAGGTCTCGGCGATCTTTTCGCTGGCGAGGACGGTTCCGGCTGCGGCCCACACGGGCATCACGGCCCGTACGGCGCACGGGCAGGGCATGGCCCGGGCGGCTATGGCCCAGGCGCCTACGGCCCGGGTGCTTATGGCCCTGGCGGTCCTGGCGGCTACGGCCCCGGCGGAGCATATCCTCCCCTGAGCCCCGAAGGCATCCCGATGCAACCGGCGCCCGATGCCATGTCGGCCGCCCAAGTCGCCTATCCGTATTACACGAACCGCGGCCCACGCGACTTCCTGATGGGCTTTCCGCCAGGAACGCAGCCGCCGAGCATTGGCCCGTAGCAGGTCTTTGCGGCTGACACCAGTCGGCTCGAACCACAAGAAAGCCCGACTTCTGAGAGAAGCCGGGCTTTTTTCGCGCGCCGGAGAAAGCGGCACGAATCGGGAGGGATGGTTGCGGCAACGCCAGCCCGGCCACGCTGCCATCGCCGGGCAAAAGATGTATAACACGTACATGTTTAGATGAATGTCCGCCATTTGCCATAGGCCGGCCAGGTTGTGGGCCGGACCAGCGCACGCGTGCCACATTCGCACAGTGTTCGTCGATTGCTCTTCGCGGTCCGACGAGGGTAAAATCGGCCCCGTTCTCGCGGTCAGCCACCTAGCGAGGATCAGCCGTGTGCTCGCGACGGAGATTGGTGATGCACGACGTTCGTTCCCTGGCCGAATGGATGGAGTTGCGTGGCCTCACGGCCGAGGGCCTCGTCACCGCGACCGGGCTGGAACCGCGCGTGGTCGAGGCGCTCGTGGCCGGGCGCTACACGCCCAGCCCGCAGCAGCGGCGCCGAGTGGCCGCGGCGCTGCTGGTCGATCCGGCCGAGATCGCCTGGGGGCATGCGGCGGCCGTCGAGCACATGTATGGCCATGGGCCGCAGTTTGGACGGAGCCCCTGACATGCCGACGACCGTCACCGTACATGACCTGTGCGTGCAGCAAGGTCTGACGCACGCCCAGCTCGCCCAGCGGTCGGGCCTGGAGGAGCAACGCACCCTGGCGATTGTGCTGGGGCGCTGGACCCCCAGCCCTAAGGAGCGCGACGCCATCGCCGGCGTCTTCGGGCTGACGCGGGAAGACATCGTATGGGGGCACAAGACCCCGATTCAGCACATCTACGGCCAGGGGCCGGCGTAGAACGGAATTTCATTCCGTTTCGAGAGCGGGCTATTCCAGCCGGATCTGCTGCACTTCGTGCTCCACCATCCACCGCAGCCAGTCTTCCTGCTCCTCGGTGATTTCCACCTCCGTCTTGTTCTGGCTATCCAGGGGGGAGACGAGGTAGATCACTCCCTCGTCGAGCCACACCCGAGCGTCGCTCAGGCGCACCCAGTACTCCCCCTGGCCCAGCGGCGGCACGCCCTTCTCGCCCGGCACGCTCATGAAATAGGCAATATCCGTGCGGAAGCGGTCCGGCATCGTCAAGGGAGGGACATCAGAGCGGCCGACGGCTCGGATCGTGATGGGCATGGTCGGTCGTCTCCTGCCCGCAGTATAGTGCCATCGCCCGCTGCGTGACGAGCACCTGTAGGGTGGGCTGCCCACCAGAAATTGGCAGGGCGGGGATGTGCCCCCCGCAGCGCCACGGTGCCCGGCACTCACTTGTGCCCCGCGCGGTTTTGGTGGGCATTGCCCACCCTACGGCGCCGTGTCGGGCAATTCGCCGGGTTTTGCTGGACCAAGGTAGCCCTATGGTCGATGAACGAAAAAAAAGCGGACGTTTTTGCCGGCTCAAGGCCGCACGGATATTGACTTTTGATGATTGCACGCTTTAATTCCCCGAAACTCATCTACGATGGAGGCATTGAAAGCGTTGGTGCGCCGAGCTGGTCGTCAGAACTCGTCGGCAACAGAACTCGTCGGCAACAAGGACTCGTCGGCAACAGAACTGGTCGGCAACGAGCGTTGCGAAACGAACGACGACTTTTCCACGGACGGCGAAGCGAATCACGCCTATTGCGACATGCACAGGTTGGTGGTGCCCCAGGATGGCGACGCGCCGCATAGCAAGTCGCTGTTCGGGGCGGCCGAGGGCTTCGGTTGGGAGCAACCGTGCCGGCGGCTGTTCTTTCCCCTTTTATGGAAGGTCCTAGATGAGTAGCACAGATCCCGGTGAGTGCACACACTTGCCGGCCGAAGACGAGCCTCCGAGTGCCACGTCACCAGCGACATCACCGGGCCCGTCATCGAGTGCGACGAACCTTCTTACCATCCTCTCTCACCCGGTTGCCAACGGCCACGGAAGCATTGTCCAAGCAGGCAATGTCCAAGGAAGCAATGGCCACGGCAGCCACGACCGGAGTAACGGCTCACCGCAGCAAAACGGCTTTAGCCCACTCAGTGTTAGCCCACTCAGTGTTAGCCCACTCAGTGTTAGCCCACTCAGTGTTAGCCTACTCAATGGTCACCATGCGCCCCCTGCCAAGGGCGCAACGGCGGCGGGAATGCCGCCGCCGAACTGGCGAAAAAGCCCAGCGGCCGGCATCGGCTGAACGGAAACGGCCGTCTCACCGCGTCGCTTCGTCCGCGATTCTCGGCGACCGACCTGGTTGCGCCTGCGCGCCGCCCGGCCAGCACGCCGCGCACGCGCCAGTTTCGACGGCGCTTCTTCCCCGAAGTGCCCGACCGCGACTGGAACGACTGGCGCTGGCAGTCGCGGCATCGCGTCCGCACGCTCGACCAGATCGAGCGGATGCTGCGTCCTCTCGGACGACGAGCGCGAGGCGCTGGTCAAGGGCGGCATCGATGCTCCCGGTGGGCATCACGCCCTACTACATGAGCCTGCTCGACCGCGGACGATCCGCTGCAGCCGCTGCGGCGCACGGTCATTCCCGTCGACGGGCGAGTTCGTGCGCACGCCGGGCGAGGCCGACGATCCGCTGGGCGAAGACGGCCACAGCCCGGTGCCGGGCCTGGTGCATCGCTATCCCGACCGCGTGCTGCTGCTGGCGCTCGACTTCTGCTCGACCTACTGCCGCTACTGCACGCGGTCGCGCGTGGTCGGGCACGGCGAGATCATGCCCAACGAGGCCCGGCTGGAGAAGGCGTTCGACTACATCCGCGCAGACGCCGGCAGATCCGCGACGTGCTGATCTGCGGCGGCGATCCGCTGGCGCTGTCGCGAGGACAAGCTCGACTGGATTCTCGGCAGCCTGCGGGCGATTCCGCACATGGAGTTCATCCGCATCGGCACCAAGATGCCGGCCGTGCTGCCGCAGCGGATCACGCCGCAGCTGATGCCGGGTGCTGCAGGAAGTACCATCCGCTGTGGATGAGCGTCCACTTCCTGCACCCGGACGAGTGCACGCCCGAGGCCACCGAGGCCTGCGGCCGGCTGGCCGACGCGGGCATTCCGCTCGGCTCGCAGACGGTGCTGCTCAAGGGCGTGAACGACAGCGTGGCGGTGATGAAGGACCTGTGCCACCGCCTGCTGATGATGCGGGTGCGGCCGTACTACATCTACCAGTGCGACCCGATCAGCGGCTCGGCCCACTTCCGCACGACGCGTCAGCAAGGGGCTGGAGATCATCGAGGGGCTGCGCGGCCACACGACCGGCTACGCGGTGCCGACCTACGTGATCGACGCCCCCGGCGGCGGCGGCAAGATTCCGCTGCAGCCCAACTACGTCGTCGGCCGCGACGGCGACGACCTGCTGCTGCGGAACTACGAAGGGAACACGTACCGGTATCCGGACCCGTTGCCTGCGGACGGCACGGGGCCTGACGCTTCGATGCTTGCCAGCATCGCGGTCGGATAGCGCCCAAGAATGAGTCCCGCCAGGGATGGTAATCTGGGCGAACGGATGCCCTTCGGACCAGCCCGGCTGCTATCCCGAGCAGCCGGGCTGTTTTTCCATCGCAACCATGCACGTTGGCCTGACCTACGACCTGCGCTCCGAATACCTCGCCGCCGGCTACAGCGAGGAAGAGACGGCCGAGTTCGACCGCGCCGAGACGATCGACGCGCTCGAGGCGGCGCTCGCGCGAGCTGGGGCACAAGACCGATCGCATCGGCAACGCGCGGCAATTGATCGAGCGGCTGGCCGCCGGCGACCGCTGGGACCTGGTGTTCAACATCTGCGAGGGCCTGCATGGCATCGGCCGCGAGGCCCAGGTGCCGGCGATCCTGGACGTGTACGACCTCGTCTACACGTTCTCCGATCCGCTGGTCATGGCCCTGAGCCTGCACAAAGGGCTGACCAAGACCGTGCTGCGAGAGGCCGGCGTGCCCACGCCGCGGTTTGTAGTCGTGGAGAGGAGCCAGGGGTCAGGCGTTAGGGAGCAGGGATCAGGAATCAGGAGTCAGGGGTCAAGCGGGTAGGTCGCTTCCTGACTCCTGTCTCCTGACTCCTGACTCCTGGGACTCTTGCGTGCTCGACTTTCCGCTATTCATCAAGCCCGTGGCCGAGGGGACCGGCAAGGGGGTTGACGCCTCGTCCATCGTGCACGATCAGGCAGCCCTGCGGCGCGGCTGTCAGCGGCTGATCGAAACCTTTCATCACGGAGTGCTCGTCGAAGAATTTCTGCCCGGCCGCGAGTTCACCGTCGGACTCATCGGCACCGCCGAGCGGGCCGAGGTGCTGGGGACCCTGGAGATCGTGCTGCGCGACACGGCCGAGCCAGAACGTCTATTCCTATACCAACAAGGAACTCAGCGAGGAGCGGGTCGATTACCCGTTGGTCTCGGCTGACGACCCGACGGTGCGGGAAGCCCAAGCGATCGCCCTTCGTGCCTGGAGGGCCTTAGGCGGACGGGATGCCGGCCGGATCGACCTGCGCTGCGACGCCGCTGGGCGGCCGCAGTTCATCGAAGTCAACCCGCTGGCCGGCCTGCACCCCTCGCATTCCGATTTGCCCATGCTCTGCGCGGCCGTAGGCATCTCTTACGTCGAGCTGATCCGCCGGATCGTCGAGTCAGCCGCGGATCGCGTGACCGCGCCGCGGCAACGCGTAAGAACGGATCGACCCCGGGGGAGGGGCCATGCGCGTGCTGGTCGTGCATAACGCGGTCGCGCCCGGCGCGGCCGCCGACGAAGGGGACGTGCTGGTGCAGCGCGACGCAGTGATGGCGGCCCTCTCGCGCCGCGGACACGACTGCCAGTCTCTGGACTGCACGCTGGACCTGGCCGCCGCGCGGCGAGTCGCTGGTGGACCTGCGGCCAGACGTGGTGTTCAATCTGGTCGAGTCGCTGGCCGGGTGGGATCGGCTGGCGCACGTGTTCCCCTCGCTGCTCGAATCGCTGGGCCTTCCCTACACCGGCAATTCGGCTGCGGCCCTCTGGCTCACTAACAACAAGCTGCTGGCCAAGGAGCGCCTGCGGCAAGCCGGCCTGCCGACGCCGCCGTGGTACGGGGTCGAAAAGTCAGGGGTCAGCAGTCAGAGGTCAGGAGTCAGGAGTTGGGGATCAGGAGTCAGCAATCAAGGTGCCGCGGCCTCTCTTGAGTCCAGTCTCCTGACTCCTGACTCCTCTGCGGAGCGAGATAGCTCTCCTGGCCAGTTCATCCTCAAGGCCGTGTGGGAGCACGCCTCGTTCGGGCTGGGTGACGATGCCATCGTCACCGTGGCCGATGCCCAGGAGCTGCGTCGCCGCGTCGAGGAGCATGCCGCGCGGCTGGGGCGAGAGTGCTTCGCGGAGCGGTTCATCGAAGGCCGCGAGTTCAACCTGTCGCTATTGACCGATGGTGGCAGGCACAATCCGTTAGCCGTCGGCCACGGCTCACGGAGTGTGCCCACTACGTTGCCGCCGGCGGAGATCGACTTTTCGGCCTTCCCCGCCGGCAAGCCGTGGATCGTGGGCTACGAGGCCAAGTGGGACGACGCCTCCTTCGAGTTCCACCAGACGCCGCGGCGATTCGACTTTCCGCCGGAAGACGGGCCGCTCGTCGAGCGGCTCAGCGAGCTGGCCCGCCGCTGCTGGGAGGTCTTCGACCTCCGCGGCTACGTGCGGGTGGACTTTCGCGTAGACCGCGCCGGAGGGCCGTGGATCCTGGAGATCAACACGAACCCCTGCCTCAGCCCTGACGCCGGCTACACGGCCGCGCTCCAGCGGGCGGGAATCAGCTACGAGGATGCCATGGAGCGGATTGTGGAGGAAGCGGGCGTCAGGAGGCAGGAATCAGGAGGCAGGAATCAGGAGGCAGGAGGCAGAGGTCAGGAATCAGGAGGCAGGGGTCAGGGGAGGCAAACGGATAGCCCGTTGTCTGACTCCTGTTCCCTGACTCCTGGCTCCTGCCCGACATTCCGCCACGACGTCCTGACTGCCGATCCGGCGGCGGTGCGGCGAATTGTCGAATCGACCGGCTTCTTCTACGCGGCGGAGTGCGATGTGGCGGTCGAGCTAGTTGAAGAGCGGCTGGCCAAGGGGGAGGCATCGGGCTATTCCTTTGCCTTTGCCGAATTGAATGGCCGGCCGGTCGCATACGCCTGCTACGGCCCCATCGCCTGCACGGCGGGCAGCTTCGACTTGTTCTGGATTGCCGTCGATCAAGGGCACCAGCGTCTCGGCCTCGGCCGGCTGCTACTCGAGGAATCCGAGCGGCTCATCCGCGGCGCCGGCGGCCGGCGGGTATACATCGAGACGTCGAACCGTGCGCAATACCAGCCCACGCGAGCCTTCTACGAACGCTGCGGCTATCACTGCGAGGCCGTGCTGAAAGAGTTCTACGGGCCCGGCGACGACAAGGTCGTCTACGTCAAGGCGCTGTAGCCGAGACCGCACGGTTCGATGTCCGGCCTCAATCATCCAGTCCGCCGGGGGCTTCTTGTCCCTGGCAGCCGGCAGCCAGAAAGTCGCGCAGCAGAATCTGCGCGGCGAGCATGTCGCGCCGGCTTGCGCCGTTTGGCGGTGAGGCCCTGGCCGCGCAGCACTTCTTCGGCCTCGGCCGTAGTGAAGCGCTCATCGAAGAACACGCCGGGGACGCGGGTTTCCGCCGTTAGCCACTGGCCGAACTGCCGCGCCGCACGCGATTCCTGGCTCTCTCGGCCATCCAGATGGACCGGCAGGCCGACGACGAACAGCGTTACCTGATATTCCTTCACCAGCCGGCGGAACCATGCCGCATCGGCGGCCTGCGAAGTCCGCGGGTAGGTAGCGTGAGGCAGGGCCATCGTCCGGCCCTCGTCGCTCAGGGCCACGCCGACCCGCACCCCGCCGTAGTCGATGGCGGCCACGACGCCCCGCGAAGGCCGCTGGGGCGTGGGCACTTTGGTCGTGGAGGGCGGCTGACTCACGTTGTATCGAACTTGACGTGTGGGGAACGGGGTCGGGAGTCGGTTCGTGACGGCGAGTTGTCAGTCGAACAAATCGAACCAAGCGTGTTTTGTCACGAAATCGACTTCCGACCCTTCACGCCGATCCTTCATTCCGATTCATCCTCACTACCCGCATCGTCGTCACCATCGGACGCGGCTTCCGGGCTGGACGATTTTCGCCGATCGCCGCTCCTCGCCCAACCGCAACCTACAGTTTGTTGACCGCGACGGCTCCTTGACCGCGAAGGCACCTCCCCCAATCGGCTGTGCCCCGCGAGCTCAAGGCGCCGGACCGCCGGCGACCGGCCACGCGGTTCTCACCACCGGACGGCGGCCGCGGCAAGGCGACCGCGGGCGGTTTCTCACAGGGCAACCGTCCGCAGCGCCTCTCCAGCGCGTCCGCAGACCAATCCGCGCGAGCAGCGGCCGTCGGCTGGCAGCGGAAACACAAGACGGCCGAAGGTTCGGGATCCCGTTACCCTGTACCCGTATTTGGAGGTTCCTAGGATGAATCGAGTTCTGGTTTTGGGCATCGCCCTGTTCCTGGCCGTGGTTGGCTTCACCGCCATGTCGGTGGACAGCAACACGGCTCAGGCTGGCGGTTGCTTCGGTTGCCACGGTTGCGGCGGCTGCTTTGGCGGCGGTTGGGGTTGTCACGGCTGCCACGGCTGCCACGGTTGCGGCGGTTGCGGCGGCTTCCTGCGTGGTCTGTTCGGTCGCGGCTGCCACGGTTGTCATGGCTGCCACGGTTGCCACGGTTGCCACGGTGGCTGGGGCTGCCACGGTTGCCATGGCTGCCACGGTTGTCATGGTTGCCACGGTTGTCACGGCTGCCATGGTTGCGGCGGCGGCTATGCTCCCTCGGTTGAGATGAAGGGCGATGCGCCCCGCCGAGCGGTCCACCGGCCCCCCCGATGGGCGAGCCGAAGAAGACCGAGCTTCCCAAGCGGAAGGCTGCCTAGTCGTTCACCAAGAAAGCATCCCGGCCTGGCGCCTGGCCCTGTGTGTGCGAAAGCCGCGGATGCTCAAAGACAAGGGAGGGTGTCCCCCGGGGGGCACCCTCCTTTTTCGTTGCTGATGGACAGGACGGAGCCAAATGCGGCCTCTCGCAGCACTTCCAAGAACGGCCTGCCCCAGCCGGCCATCGTCGCCTCGAGCTTTTCCGTGCAGTCGCACTCGCCACAGGCCCAAGGCTCCGTGCCATTCAGGTCCCGGCAGCGATGCCGGGCATGGGCATCCTGCACGCGAGTCAGCTCGAAGAACTGCTCCCAATAAGGCCGCTCTTCAGCCAGCGGCACGTCGCAGAAGCAGACCTCGACCCAACGCACCGACCCGTCAACCAACAGCCGGGCCTGGGCCATGTTGTGAAGATACTCGTCCCCGGCCACCGAGCCGCGGCCGAGGGTCCCGTCCTCGATCGCCCGTAAGAGCTCCGCCTCGCGGCCCGGTTTCACGCGCGCTTTGACCAGATATCGCATGCCCCAATTATACGCGGGGGGTCAAGCGAGCGTGGCACGGCCATCGTGGCTCAGAGTTACCCACATGTTGGAGGTTGCCAGCAGCGAGTTTTCCCGTAGTTTTGACGATCCTCAACGAACGTACTGGAGCATCCCTCGTCAACGATGGTCTCGTCATGGAGGAAGGCGTGGAGGAAAACTCAATGCCTAGTGCATGCATCGATCTGCTGTCGCAACCGGTGGACTACGTCTTTCGGAGATGTGGGTAACTCTGAGCCGAGATGGCCGTGCCACGTCCGTCATCTGCCCTCGCGGCGGCCCCACCATTCCCGCAGAGCCTGCGCCTCGCGGGCGAAACCGCTGTCGCTGCGGGCCACTTCCTTCTTCAGGCGATCGCGGTTCTCCGGCGGCAGGTACCAGCTGAACGGGGCGTCCTCCGAGAACTCGAAGACGAACGTGCGAAAGAACTCCGGGTCTTTCTGTTGCCGCAGGTCCTCGCTGACAATGTGCACCAGCTCGTCGTTGCGGTAGGACATCGTGGCATCGCGCCGCGAATGGCCCCCTCGATCGGCGTAGTAAAGCGCGACAAGGCCCTCCGCCAGCCGGGCATCGATGAGGGGGCCTCGAGGTCGCGGCTGCGCTCCTGGTCGCGAATCTGGATCAGCACCACTCCGGACGTGTTCTCTGTGAGCCACTGGCGGTAGAAGTGAATCCACAGTGCGGCCAGGTTCACGCCATAGGCGTCGTAATAGGCCGCGTCCACTACCCGCTGCGGCGGCGAGGTGGCCAGCTCGGCGTCGGGGCTGATATACGGGAACGAGGCATTCATTCGGGCCAGCGTGCTGAGCCGCACGTCGGTGGCGTAGGGAAACAGCTCGAAGAACTGCCATCCCGACGGCGCAGTCCCAGAATTGCTGCGACGGCTCGTTCGGCCAGTGCCCTTCGCGCAACAGGCTGGTCCTCTCGTTGACCAGCAGCGCCAGATCGAGGTTGCTGATGACCAGTCGCCGGCCGTCCTCGACCAGCATCGGCGCGAAGACCAGGGATGGGCACCAACCCGCGCTCTCCGCACGGCGCAGATCGGCCAGCGGCCGGGCCAAGGCGCCCTGGGTGTTCTTCTCCCAGGCTTGCTCGAGCGCCTCGCCGCGGTCGCCGCGCAGCGGTAAGGCCAGGTGCCGCACGACGGGGCTCAGGCTGTCCAGCGAGATGCGATTGACGAGCTGCTCGCTGGAAACCGTGTGCAATGCTTCCGAGCCGGGCGGATTGAGTGTCGCCACGTAGTATGCGGCCCCCAGCATGCCGCCAGAGGCCCCGCTGATGAGCCGCACGTGGTACGGCAGCCGCGGCAGGTCTTCTTCCAGCCGCGCCAGCACGGCGGTCGTCCACGCGGCCGCGCGGGCTCCACCCCCCTTGGTGGCCACGACCACCAGCACCGGCTTTTGGTTCGGGGGGAACTGCCCGGGCCAGTGCTGGGAGAACTGGCCGCGCCAGCGGTTGAGCACGCCGTCGTCGTCGTCCTGTCGGTCGTTGGGCAAAAGCCCGCTTTGCTCCGGCCCGACATCGACTTGGGCCAGCACGGTCGGCCTCCCGTAGTCCAGGCCGGCGAACTGGTATTGCTTCGACACGTAGCTGGCCACGCCGAAGTAGCCGGCGACCAGCAGGAACACCACGCCGAAGTGCCGCAGCGGGAAGTGGAACACGATGAAGCCGTAGGCCGTCGTCATCAGGGCCAGCAGCACGCAGATCACCAGTGCCGGCGAGACGAAATCGGCCGTCCAGTAAACGGCGGCCAGATAGAGCGCCAAATAGATCGCCGCCAGCAAGGCCATGACGAAGACCTGGAAGGAATGCAGGTGGAAGTACCTCGACAGCTCGTTCCGCTCCGCCGGGCTGACCCGCAGACGAAGCCGCGCATGCCCAGCTCCTCGCGCCATACTTCCGGCATGCGCTGCCGGAGCTTGCGGAGGTTCAGCATCCAGTCGAACAGGCCGGTCTTCTCCGGAGAGATCGAGCACGCCGAAATAGGTCAGGGCGAACACCAGTGCCGTCCCTATCAACAACCCAACGGGCAGGGGCCAGCGCAGCTCGATCGCCCGGACCGCCGGCAAAGCGGCCGCCAGCACCAGCAAGGGATAGGTGCCGGTGCCGAAGAAATCACCAGCGTGAGGTGCGGCGCGTCCTGACCGGCGTCTTCGGCAGGGCTGCGGCGGCGCATCCACTTGTGCTCCGCATCGAGGAGATAACCGACCAGGCAAATCTCGCCCAGCACGGCGGCGACGCCAAAGCCCGCGGTAAGCTGAATCCAGATCGAGTGGTGCCAGAACAGGCCGGGCAGGCCGATCATCCTGGCCCCCAGCACATCCCACGTCTCCTCAATGCCCAGCACGATCGCCAGCAGCCCCGCCGCCTCCAGGAACAGGACGGGGTAACAAAAGAACCACTCCACAATCGGCCGCAGCCAGGGCCAGGACAAAGCACGGCGAGGGGAGCGGCCGTTCGCTACGGCGGACAGGGCACTTTGGCTCATGGACTCTTCTGACGATGATTTGGCCGTAAGCGGCAAAATGAGCTGGAAAGCCGTCTGACTTTATCCTAGCCACTGGCACGGCTACGTCCATGTCATGTAGCCGCGCGGCAGTGCGCACACTCACGTGACGCACCCGCGAGGGAGAAGCTAGCTCGAACCTCACCGCACTGGGATGCCGAATCGCTTCACCAGCCGTTCGATCTCCTGCCGCAGAAAGGGCATCGAAGGCGCCGACGAACAGCGTTTCCTGCATCCGCGAAGGGTCGTAATCCGTCTCGATGACGTCGTCGGTGACGAACGGCCGCCGACGCACGTCGGGGGAAAGCGAGAACGGAATCTCGCCCGTCGATGACAGAATGCCCGCCCCGAACACCTTCGTTTCGTCCTGCTCCTCGATCAGGCCAAACTCGATGCTGAACCAGCTAAACCGCTTGAGGGCCAGCACCTGGTCGCCGTGCGGCGTGGTGGACGTGGCCTTGCCGATCAGCGTCAGCAGCTCGGCGTAGTCCTGGTTCATCAGGGGCGGCACGTGACCCAGGCAGTCGTGGATCATGTCCGGCTCCGGCGTGAACTCCGGGTGCGAGCCGTGCCGGATGAACTGCGTGACCGGAAAGCCCCGCTCGGCCGATGTACGAGTAGAACGTGCGGTAAGGGAGTGCCCCTTCAGCCGGCACGAGGTGCATCCGCGTCGTCTTGCGGATCTCGTCGCTGAGCAGCCGCAACTGGGGGATTTCTGTCTCGGAGATGCCCAGCTTGCGCTTGGCCGCCAGATAGATCCCGCTGGCGTGCCGTCGGTGCAGCTCGTCGAGCTTGGGGCTGACCTCGCGCCAGATGCGCGTCTCTTCCGGCGTGTAGTCGATCAGCGGCGGGCCGAGCCGCTCCAGGCGGTGCCGGCGGCAGCAGGGCGAACAGCTCGCGCCGCCGCTCGACGTAAGCCTCGTCGCCCAGACCGGGATGGCCCGGCTCGAAGACCAGCTCCGCCGCATCGGGCGGCTCGACCATCGCTCGGGCGTCTACCGGCGCACCATATTCGGTAAGTGTCTTCTGCATGTCCCCTGACCTCCGAGGCCAAACAAATTTTACGGCGCAGGTCTAAAAAAGGACAACGCATCTCGCCTCCGCCAGGTCCCGCGGCAGTAGCTTTGCAAGCGGCTTGAGCAGTTCTTCCAGACTCCGGTGGCCCCCGTGGCCCCCTTGATCTGCCACGTCGCTCATGTCCTAATCTTGCCCACGGAGCGACAGAGCACCGCTGCCTGCCACGAGGACCTATGCTGCTGGGCATCGTCAGCGACACTCACGGCCACGTCGAACACACGCGCCAGGCCGTGCGCATGCTCGAGTCTCTGGAAGTGGCCGAGGTGATTCATTGTGGCGATATCGGCTCGCCGGCCATCGTGCCGCTTTTTGCAGCCTGGCCCACGCACTTCGTGTTTGGCAACGTCGATGACGAGCCGCCGCTGCGCGAGGCGATCGACCAATGCGGCCAAACCTGCCACGGACGATTTGGCTCGTTGGAGCGGGCGGGCAAGCACATCGCCTTTCTGCACAGCGACGACCAGAAGCGGTTCGCCGAGACCATCCACGCCGATCATTGGGACCTGGTCTGCTACGGCCACACCCACGTGGCCCGGCAGCACCGGCAGGGCCGCACGCTGGTGCTGAACCCCGGCGCCCTGTTCCGGGCGACGCCGCACTCTCTGGCCGTGGTCGAGCTGCCGGCGATGCGAGTGACGATCGTGAACGTCTGAAGAGAAGTGCGTTCACCCTCCGCCTCGGCCTAACTGCCTCTCTTGCCGGTCAAGCGCGGAAACAAACGGCCGGTCCGCGCCATATAATCCACGTATTCTTCGCCGAAGAACTGACGCATCATCCGCTCCTCGCGCAGCGTGCGCAGAAAGTACATGAACGCGAACGGGACCAAGGCGGACCAGCCGGCCAGCCAGTTGGGCAGCAGCAGCACTTGGGCAATGCTAAACAACCAGATCGACGCGTACATGGGGTGGCGGATCGATCGATAGACGCCGTGGGTAACAAGTTGGTGCTCTTTACACACCTCCAGGCTTACGGACCAGTTCTGTCCCAAATCGGCGTGAGAGCGCCAAAACAGCCAGAGTGCCACGAGCATCACGCCTATTCCGCACCACGGGGCGACGGCCGGCAGGCGGTAATCGGCAAAGGCAAGCCACGGCGTAAACAGGTACAGCATCGGCAGAAGCGTGCTGCCGCCGATCACCACAACCAACAGGACCTTTTCCAGCCCGTCGATTTGCCGGTGAATTCTCTCGACGTGCTTGATGCGCTGGCGTACACGCCGCGAATGCCCAGGTAGGCCACAAAGCCGACAAGGAACAGGAGGTTCCAGGGATTGGTTAGGTTCATGGCTGGCACACCTTGAGGCGCAGTTCGATTGACTGCACCATCATCACGAGCGCGCGGCAGCCGGTCTTGGAAGAATTTTACCTCAGTCGGCACGGATAGCGGCCGGAGCAGACTGAGCTTTGTCGCCTCAATCCGCGAGCGGGACGTGGTTGAGATGCTCGCTTCGAAGCCGGACATAGGCTGAGGGAGTGAGACCGGAGAACTCCCGGAAATCGCCAATCAAGTGCCGCCTGGTCGTAATAGCCGCAGGCACCGCGACGTCCGTCCACTCGATTGGCGTCGAACGGTGAATCAGACCCAGTGCCTGCTGAAACCGCAGCACACGGCAATACAGCTTGGGGGTCAGGCCCACCTCGTTCGAGAGACCTCGATGAATCGTCTCGCGATTCAGGCCGAGGCGGTCGGTCACCCAAGCCACGGTGGGGGCCTCCGGCCCGGGTCGGAAGGCCCGCAGGGCGAAGCCGACCGCGGGATGCCGGGCGTGGCGAAAAGCCCGCTCTGGCGAGCAGCGACTGCTCCAGGACGCGGAACTTGGCCGGAGCGGCTTTCGCTTCACAGAGTCTTTCGCGAAGCTCGGCGGCGCGTGGCCCCCAGAGCACGTCCAACGAGACATGGGCATTGTGCAGCTCGCGGGCGGGCACTCCCAGGAACGGGAACGCGCCGCCCGGCTTGAAATGCACGCCGACGACCGACTTCGGCTGGCTGGTGTCAATCACAAAGGATCGCGAATGGGGTCCGCAACCACCGCCCCCCTGCCTCCTCGCGAAGGTCCATGACCAACTCGACGGTTGCCTGCGGCAGAAGCCGTTCCTTGGGGTGCGTCGAGCGCACGGTGATCGTCGAGCCAGAACAGGTCCACGAAATCGCCCAGCGGCGGAGGCGGACGGTATCCGATACTAGGGACATGCCGTTACTCCTTGCTGCATCGCACCGCCTCTCAATCTCTTTAGAAAAATTCCTATAGAGCGAACCCCGCAGCCGCGAGATCGTCTTGATCGGCAGCATGGACGGCTGGCGAGAAGCCCCGCACAAGCGCCGATTTCGGGCCGTTTGAGACGGCCCAATCTATCGGCATCCCTAGGGTGCCAGTCTATCGTGGAGTGGCTGGGCATGAGAATTCAATTGAGGCCGATTCAGCCGGAGGACCTCCGGCCGATCCTGTCGTGGGTCGGCAGCTACGAAGAGATGGTTCAATGGAGCGGTCCCTGGAACTTCGACTTTCCGCTCGACGAACCGCAGCTCGCTCGGTTCTTTCTGACCGAGGCGCTCGACGGCGGTCTGAAGCGAATGCAGTTCGTTGCCGTCGATCCGGACTCGGCGAGGCCCGTCGGTCAAATCGGTTTCAGCCGCATCTGGCCCAAAACCCATGCGGCCCACGTCGGGCCTGTCATCGTCGATCCCTCGCTGCGCGGTCAAGGCGTCGGCTCCCAGATGGTAGGGAAGATTCTGCGGCTCGGCTTCGAGCAACTGCGCCTGCACCGCATCGAGCTGGTGGTGTTCGACTTTAACAAGGCGGCGATCGCTTGCTACGAGGCGGCTGGTTTTCGCACTGAGGGGTTGCTGCGCAACATTGTCAGAGTTGGCGGCGACGGGGGCGAGTATTGGCACTGGCAAGCGATGAGCATCTTGGACCATGAGTTTGCCGCGGGCCAGGTCAAGTGACTGATGGCGGTCATTTCAGGTCCTTCGCTGATGCGTGGCGACGGCACGGTCTCCTGGCGTGCCAGCGAGATCAACATCGTCTCGGGCAGTTGCTCGACGCCGACGTGCCTGAGCATGTTGACCACCTGTGCCGTTGTGTATTGGGCGTGCGTGCAAACGTGCAACAGCACGTCGTATCGTTTGGTTGCGAATCGCTGCCCGCACCGCTGCTTGTGCTGACTTTGTAAACCGGCTCATCGAGCGACTCTGCCGACAATTCTCCGAGGTAACGCTGCCAGCGACGCTCCAGGTCGCCCCATTTTTGACGAAGCTCGGCCAGCGAGGCGATGCCGCCTTCGCCCAACTGGTTGCCCGGCAGACGGTCCGGCAGGTCGCTCGGCGCCTGCGGGTGGTCGTCGCCCAGCAGGGCCTCCAGCCACACGAACTCGCCGGCATACAAATGCAGCAGCGATTTCCAGATCGAGCCTTGGCCGATGGGGAACAACCGCCGCAATGGCTCGTCGCTCAAGGTCGCGGCGGCGGAGAGCAGGTTCTCGTTCACCCACGCTCGGTGCTGGTGGAGACGCCGAACGAGCGTTACCACGGTCGTCATGGTCGGCCTAATTCGCTCCTCAGATGTACGTTCGCCTGACGAACTGCGAGGCATCGGTCGTATCTGGCCGTTCCTCAATCAGCTCGTGCCACTTCGCCGTGTGCAAGGACACAACCACCCAGTCCCGGTTCGGAGCCACTGCCGGAAGGGCGGCTTGCACCACGACGCCTTGTACAACGGCTTGATGCCACAGATTGGGAGGCACTGAGGCCCACCGCTCCTCCAGACTAGCACGTGCCTCGCTGACCAGGGGGTTTGACCGCCATGCGCGGGTCCTCCCGTTTGCAGGTCGCCGCTGCCTTTGAGACGGCGCAATCGCCCCGCGGGTTCCGACGACGCAGATTCGCGGCAATTTGTTGTCTCTTCCAGGCGTTCATGTTAGGTTGCTGGGCAGCGAATTGGGCCCAGCCGCCCGACTCAGGCTGATCCACGGCCTCGCGAGTCGGACCCCACCTTGCGGCCGCCGGGAGCCAACGCTGGAGTATGAGCCTCTGATGCCGACGCGCGTGCCGCGCCTTGCCGCCCTCGAATCCATGCCCGACCCTCTTCCCCGAGACTTCCGACGCCCCATGACCTCCACCGCCAAAGACGTCGTGACCTGGAACGACGATCCCGGCCCACTTCCGCAAGCCCGGCCGCCGCGAGTTCCTCCGCGTCGGCGTGGTCGGGGCCCTCGGCCTGACCCTGGGCGACTTCCTCACGCATGCAGGCCCGGGCCGACCAGAAGAACTACGAGAGCAAGGAAGGCGCCGGCCAAGAGCGTCATCCAGATCGTCCTGCCCGGCGGCATGGCCCACCAGGAATCGTGGGACCCGAAGCCCGACGCCCCGCTGGAGTACCGCGGCCCGTTCGGCGTCGCCAAGACGAAGCTGCCCGGCGTCGTCTTCAACGAGAACTTCCGGCAGCTCGCCCAGGTCGCCGACAAGCTGACGGTCATCCGCTCGATCGCCGGCAAGGAAGCGGACCACGGCCGGGCCACCTACACGATGTACACCGGCTACCGCAAGAGCCCGGCCATCGAGCACCCCAGCCTCGGGCGCGGTGGTGTCGCACGAGTTCGGCCCGCGGAAGGACCTGCCGCCCTACGTCGCCGTCCCCAACGCCACCGAGTACGGCGGCACCGGCTACCTCGGCTCGCAGTTCGGCCCGTTCGGCATCGGCAGCGACCCGGGCCGCGGCGAACTACCAGGTCCGCGACCTGATGCTGCCGCCGGGCGTCGACGACCGCCGGTTCAGCCACCCGCCGCGAGATTCGCGGCGTCGTGGACGACCACTTCCGCAAGCAGGCCGAGCAAGGCCGAGGCCCTCGGGGCGATGGACGAGTTCTACCAGCGGGCCTACGCGATGATCAGCTCGCCGGCCGCCCGCGAGGCGTTCGACATCAACAAGGAGTCGGCCGCGACCCGCGAGAAGTACGGCCCGTCCGAGGCCGGCCCGCGGTTCCTGCTGGCCCGCCGGCTGGTCGAGGCGGGCGTGCGGTTCGTCACCGTCAGCTACGGCGGCTGGGACATGCACGCGGGCATCGAGAACGCGATGCGGCGGCAGGCCCCGGGCCTCGACTCAGGCCCTGGCCGGCCTGGTCCGCGACCTGGACGACCGCGGCCTGCTCGACTCGACGATCGTGCTGGTGACCAGCGAGTTCGGCCGCACGCCGAAGATCAACGCCTCGGCCGGCCGCGACCACTTCCCGCGCGTGTTCTCGCTGGCCGTGGCCGGCGGCGGCTTCAAGCAGGGCCTCGTCTACGGCTCGTCCAACTCGACCGCCAGCGAGCCGGAAGAGAACCCGGTCCGCGTCGAGGACGTGCTGACCACCGTCTACCACCAGCTCGGCATCAACGCCGACAAGGAGCTGATGGCCCCCGGCGGCCGGCCGATCGAGATCATCGACGGCGGCGAGGTGGTCAAGGACCTGCTTGGTTGAGAACGCAGGGTGAACCACAGAGACACGGATGAGCACGGGGAACGACGCAAGCGATGCGAGCATCGCATCCATGCCAGAGCGTGCCATCGCAGCCGGATCTCGTTCCTCGGAGCAGTGCTCACGTGCTTTCCTCTTTGCCGCCTGCGTTGCGTCTGTGCCTCTGTGGTTCACTGCCTCAGGCCGGCACGCCGCGGCTGGCGCGGCTCACGCCGCCCGGCGGGCAGCGCGGGCACGACGGTCGAGGTCGACTTCACCGGCCGCTACCTCGACGAGCCGCGGGAGGTCCTGTTCTACGAGCCGGGCATCACGCGTCGAATCCATCGAGCCGGTCGAGACCGGCGAGGTCGGGCCCAACGGCCGCCAGCAGCCGGTCGAGCCGGGCACCCGCGTCCGCGTCCGGCTGAAGCTGGCCGACGACTGCCCGCTCGGCGCCGCACGGCCTGCGGCTGCGCACCGCCGGCGGCGCTGACCGAGTATCAGCGGTTCTTCGTCGGCCCGTTCCCGACCGTGGACGAGAACGAGCAGCCGCCGCAGAAGCGCAACGACAAGCGCGAGACCGCGAAGGCCGTGCCCGCTCAACAGCACCGTCCTCGGCCGGCTGAACGATCCGACCGACGTCGATCTGTACCGGATCGAGGTGAAGCGCGGCCAGCGCGTCTCGGCCGAGATCGAGGCCGCCCGGCTGGGCGTCGATCGCGGCATCCCCGACCTGCACCTGGCGATCTACGACGCCGACGGCAAGAAGCTCGCCGCCGCCGACGACTCGGCCCTGTTCGTGCAGGACCCGGTCCTGTCGGTCCTGGCCGAGCGCGACGGGGCGTACTTCGTCGAGGTCCGGCACAGCATGTACAACGGCGCCGGCGAGACGTACCGGCTGCACGTCGGCACGTTCGCCCGGCCGACCGGCCATCTACCCGGCCGGCGGCCAGGCCGGCAGCGAAGCTGAAGGTCCGAGTCCTCGGCGACCCGCGCGGCGCCTGGGACGCAGACGCGTCCGCCTGCCCGCGGACCGCCGGGCGACTTCCCGTTCGTCGCCGTCGATCCGACGACGGCGTGCCCGCCCCGTCGCCGAACCGGCTGCGCGTGTCGCCGTTCCCGAACGTGCTCGAAGCCGAGCCGAACGACACGCCCGAGCGCTCTGCCGTCGGCCGCTGCCGCCGACCTGCCGGTCGCGTTCAACGGCATCATCGAGCAAGCCCGGCGACGTCGATTGCTTCCGCTTCCGGGCGAAGAAGGGCGAGCAGTTCACGATTCCACGCCCTGGCCAACGCCCTCGGGCTCGCCGCTCGATCCGGTCGATCTGGGTCAGGCCGGTCGGCGGCAAGGACGCCGCCGCCACGGTCCGGGCCACCGACTCGCGGCCGAACCAGCTCGGGCTTGCCGCCGGCCGGCGGCCTCAACCGCGACACGCTCGACCCGGTCCTCGAATTCACCGCCCCGGCCGACGGCGAGTACGTGCTGGGCGTCGAGGACGAGCGCGGCGAGGGCGGCAGCGACTACGTCTACCGCGTCGAGGTCCGGCCGGAAGAGAACGCCGTCTACACCTACATCGCCGCCGGAGCCGGAGAACCAGTTCACGCCGCAGCTCCGGCAGGCGATCGCGGTCGCGGCGGGGAACCGCTACAACGGTCCAGGTCGCGATCTTCAGCACCAACCGGCCGTTCAACGGCGAGCTGGAGCTGGTCGCGCGTGAACCTGCCCGAGGGGGTGACGCTGCACGCCCCGAAGCTGACGCCGGGCATGACGCGCGTGCCGGTCGTGTTCGAGGCCGCCGCGGACGCGAAGCCGCAGGCGGCGCTGATCGACCTGGTCGTCCGGCCGGTCGGCGGCAAGGCGCCGCTCGTCGAGCGGCTACCGCCAGATCGTCCTGATGAACGCCTACGGCAACAACGACTACTACCTGCACACGTCGGTCGACAAGCTGGCCCTGGCGGTGACCGAGCCGGCCCCGTTCCGCGTCGAGGTCGAGGAGCCGAAGTCGGCCCTGGTGCAGAACGGCGAGATGGCCCTCAAGTTCAAGGTCCGCCGCGACAAGGGCTTCGACGGCCCGGTGACCGTGCAGATGGAGTGGAGGCCGACCGGCGTCAACACCGCGACGCCGGTCACCGTCCGCGCCGGCCAGACCGAGGGGACATACCTGCTCGGGGCGGCCCGCAACGCCGTCGGCCGGCGCCCACCAGGTCACGCTGACCGCCATGAGCGGCGGCGAGCCGGCGCGGCTACAACGACGGCGAGAGCCGCACCTACGTCGCCGTCGCAGCCGTTCCAGCTGACCGTGGCCGAGCCGCACGTCGAGGCCCGCATCGCCCGCACGTCGATCGAGCGCGGCAAGACGGCGACGCTGGTGTGCAAGCTCAACCACCTGCAGCCGTTCGACGGGCAAGGCGAAGGCGACGCTGGCCCGCCTGCCGCGCGGCGTCGAACTGGTCGAGCCGACGCGCGAGATCACCGCGGCCGACAAGGAAGTGACGCTTCACGCTGCGGGCCACGCCGAAGACGCCTGGTCGGCAACTACCAGGGGGTCGTCCTGGACCTGACCGTGATCGACAACGGCCAGTCGGTGCGGCAGCTGAGCGGCTACGGCATGCTGCGCGTCGATCGCCGGGAACGCGGGCCACGAAATGCAGAAGCAAGTCGACCAGGTCGCGAAACGAGACCGTAAGGCGACTGCGAGCTCAGATCGCTGAGCGTCGCGAGTCGCTCCGCATCCCGCTCGCGAGTGGCCGGCTGACGATAACCGAGGCGTTCTGCGATCTCGTACCTCTGTCTGCGGCTGCTCCTCGCCGCTCGCCGCCCGGGCGGACGCCGCCGGCCGCGCCTGAAGGTCTTCCCCGCCGCAGTCGAGCTGCGCGGCCAGGACGACCGCCAGAGCGTCGTCGTCCAGGTCGTCGACGCCCAGGGCGTGACGAGCGACGTCACCGCCGACGGCGAAGCTGCGGCTGGCCGATCCGACGCTGGCGGCGCTCACCGGCCAGACGCTCGCCCCGCGAGGGACGGCACGCACGACGCTGGTCGTCGAGCACGGCGGCCTGAAGGCCGAAGTGCCGGTCGTCGTGAAGGACGCGGCGCAAGTCGCGGCCGGTCAGCTTCCGGCTCGACGTGATGCCGATGTTCATGAAGCACGGCTGCAACAACGGCAGCTGCCACGGGGCGGCCCGCGGCAAGGACGGCTTCATGCTGTCGCTGTTCGGCTACGACCCGGCCGGCGACTACTACCGCCTCACCCGGCAGATCGTCGGCCGGCGCGTCGACCTGGCGGTGCCCGAAAAGAGCCTGATGCTGGAGAAGGTCACCGGCGCCGTGCCGCACACCGGCGGCAAGCTCTTCGACACCGACCACGACGACTACCAGACGCTGCTGCGCTGGCTGCAAGGCCGGCGCCCCGGACGACGGCGGCGACACGCCCGAGCCGGTCGGCGTCGAGCTGCTGCCGTCCAAGGTCGTGTTCGCCGGCAAGGGCCGGCACGCAGAAGACCGTCGTGCTGGCGAAGTACTCCGACGGCTCGGTCCGCGACGTGACCCGGCTGGCGCTGTACATGACCAACAACGAGGCGATCGCGGCCATCGACAAGGACGGCGTCGTCAAGGGCGGCGGCCGCGGCGGGGCGTTCGTCTTCGCCCGGTTCAGCAAGTTCACCGTCGGCTCCGAGGTCATCGTCCTGCCGACCGACGACAAGTTCGCCTGGCCGAACACGCCGGAAGCACAACTACATCGACACGCTCGTCTTCGACAAGCTCAAGAAGCTGCACATGGCCCCGTCGGAGCTGTGCTCGGACGAGGCGTTCCTGCGCCGCGTCTACCTCGACCTGATCGGCCTGCCGCCGACGCGCGAGGAGTACGACCGCTTCCTGGCCGACAAGGACCCGAAGAAGCGGGCGAAGCTGATCGACGCGCTGCTCGACCGGCCCGAGTTCGTGGACATGTGGACGATGAAGTGGGGCGAGCTGCTCCGCATCCGGGCGTACAACCAGGTGCCGCAGTACGGCCGCGACGCCAAGGCGATGTTCTCCTACGCCGCCTGGGTCAAGGAGCAGATGGCCGCAGAACCGGCCGCTCAACGAGTTCGTCGCCGACCTGCTCGTCGGCACGGGCAGCAACTTCAAGTCGCCGCCGGCGAACCTGTACACCGCGACGCGAGCGGCTCACGCCCGCAGAAGACGGCCGAGGACATCGCCCAGGTGTTCCTCGGCACGCGCATCCAGTGCGCCCAGTGCCACAACCACCCGTTCGACCGCTGGACGATGGACGACTACTACGGGTTCGCCGCCTTCTTCGCCGGCGTGAACCTGAAGCGCGGCGTCGAGGGCCGCGAGGTGCTGGTCGCCAACAACAACGCCGCCAACACGGTCGCCCACCCGGTGGACGGCCGGCGGATGAAGCCGAAGTTCCTCGGCGGCGACGCCCCGGAGGTCGAGGGCAAGGACCCGCGCAAGGCGCTGGCCGCGTGGCTGACGTCGCCGGACAACGCCGCCTTCGCGCAGACGATGGCGAACATCATCTGGTCGCACTTCTTCGGCCGCGGCATCGTCGAGCCGGTGGACGACGTGCGCATCAGCAACCCGCCGAGCAACAAGGAGCTGCTCGAAGAGCTCGGCAAGAAGCTGGCCGGCTACGGCTTCGACAAGAAGAAGCTGATCCGCGACATCTGCAACTCGCGGACGTACCAGCTCTCCGCGGCGACCAACCCGACGAACGAGCTGGACGAGGCGTACTTCTCGCACGGCTACGTCCGCCGGCTGCGGGCCGAGGTGCTGCTGGACACGATCACGCGGGTCACCGGCACCGAGGACCGCTTCCCGCAGTCGCCGCCGGGCACGCGGGCGGTGCAGATCCACACCGGCGAGGTCTCGACCTACTTCCTGACGACGTTCGGCCGGGCCCCGCGCGAGACGGCCTGCTCGTGCGAGGTGAACCGCGAGGCCAACCTGTCGCAGGCGCTGCACCTGGTCAACGGCGACACGATCACGCAGAAGATCGCCCAGAGCAAGCTGATCGCCGGCGCTGCTGGCCGAGAAGAAGTCGCCCGAGGAGATCATCGAGGAGCTGTACGTGCGGACGCTCTGCCGCAAGCCGACGGCCGGCGAGGTGAAGAAGCTCGTCGACGATCGTCCGCCGCGAGACGAGCGACCCCGAGCGCGTCGAGCAGCTGGCCGGCGCTGCAGGCCCGGCTGGACCCGAACTACACGCCGCGGCGAGGAGCGGCTCAAGCAAGCTGAAGGACGGACCTGAGCAAGCTGCCGAAGGACGGCAAGGACGCGGCCCGCACGCTGGAGAAGCAGATCAAGACCCTGGAGCAGCAGCTGGCCGCGATCCGCGCAGCGCTACCGAGGCGAACGCCGCGCAGATGGTCTACGGCGACATCCTGTGGGGCCTGTTCAACTCCACCGAGTTCACGTTCAACCATTGACCGCGACGAGTCGAGCCGAGCTGCGCAGGCGCGACGCTTGCAGCGAGAGCTCGCGACTCCGAACGACTCGGCACTCGCCTGCGAGCCGCGATCGCTCGAATCGACTCCGATGCTCGATGCCGACACCGTCCGCATCGCTGCCGTGCTCCTGCCTCGTGCCCCGGCGCTGGCCCAGCGCCCAGCAAGGCCGACGCCAAGGCGCCGCGGTCACCTACAAGGACCACGTCCTGCCGATCCTGCGCAAGCACTGCCTGAACTGCCACAACGCCGGACAAGGCGACGTCCGACCTGAACGTCGCCACGTACCAGACGCTGATGGCCGGCGGCGGCCAGCGGCGAGGCGGTCAAGCCGGGCAGCCCGGACCAGAGCCTGCTCTACCGCGTGGCGGCCCACCAGGCCGAGCCGAACATGCCGCCCAAGGGGCCGAAGATCCCCGACGCCGACCTGGCGGTCATCAAGAAGTGGATCGAGCTGGGCGCGCCGGAGACGGCGGTCGGCGCCGCCAAGGCCGCCGCCCGCAAGGTCGACATCGACCCGGTCGCGGTCACCGCCGGCAAGCCGGACGGCCCGCCGCCGATGCCGGCGAAGCTGCCCGCCGTGTCGCTGCGCGAAGACCGAGCGGCCGCACCCGGTCACGGCGATGGCCGCCAGCCCGTGGGCGCCGCTGCTGGCCGTCGCCGGGCACGAGCGCGTCCTGCTCTACAACACCGACACGCTGAAGCTGCTCGGCACGCTGCCGTTCCCCGAGCGCATCCCGCACGTCCTGAAGTTCAGCCGCAACGGCAAGTGGCTGCTGGCCGCCGGCGGCCGCGGGGCGTCGGCCGGGCCGCGTCGTGCTCTGGGACGTGACGACCGGCAAGCGGCGTCACCGAGATCGGCGACGAGGCCGACATGCGTGCTGGCCGCCGACGTCAGCCCGGACCACAAGCTCGTCGCCCTCGGCGGGCCCGGCAAGCTGGTCAAGGTCTACGACACCGCGACGGGCGAGCTGCGGCACAAGATCAAGAAGCACACCGACTGGGTGACGGCGATGGAGTTCAGCCCGGACGGCGCAGCTGCTGGCCACCGGCGACCGCAACGGCGGGGCGTACGTCTGGGAGGCCGAGACCGGGCGGCATCGTGTTCACGCTCGGCGACCACAAGGACGCGGTCACCGACCTGAGCTGGCGGGCCGACTCGCAGATGCTGGCCTCCGTCGAGCGAGGACGGCCGCGTCATCCTCTGGTACGCCGAGGACGGCTTCCCCACGCGGTCGATCAACGCCCAGGCCGACGGGCGCCGCGGCTCGCCCGGCCAACCCGCGCACCAGGCTGCCGGGCGTCCTGTCGGTGCAGTACGCCCGCAACGGCCTGCTCGTCACCTGCGGCCGCGACAACACGGCCCGCGTCTGGAGAGCCGACGGCAACCAGCTCGTCCGGCTGGACGGCTTCGCCGACGTGCCGTCGCGCGTCGTCCTCTCGCACGACGGCGAGCGCGTCTTCGTCGGCGACTTCACCGGCAAGCCGTTCGCGTGTGGAGCCTGAAGGACAAGAAGCTCGTCGGCGAGCTGACGACCAATCCCAAGTGAGCCGGGCTGCGCGAGGTTCTGCAAATACGAAGCTGGGCGCTTCAAATAGACATCTGGAGTGCGGCGACTCGTCGCCGCTTTAGGTTTTTGGAGCTGATAGGGCCGAGGTCGTACACGCGTTATGCCAGAATCCCAAAGCGGCGACGAGTCGCCGCACTCCAAGAAGCTTTCAGGCAAGCCGCTGGTTCCACCGGCTTGCCCGAAAACCGCGACGGCCGGCTCGGCAGAGGACGCCCGTCTTGGTTATGCTAATGCGCGGTTGATCGCTTCTTCCGCCCCCTCGAGGTGACCGCCATGCATCGCCGACAATTCCTCTCCACGACTGTAGCCGGTGCCGCGGCCTCTTCGTTTCCCCGCTTGCTGGGCGCCCGCGAAGACAAGGCCGCGCCGGCCGCCGATACGTGCCATTGCACCTACGCCTCGCCGGCGGAGGCGATGAAGGCCCCGCGCGAGAAGCTGGCCTATGTGCCGGCGATCTACGTCGGCACCGACGTGGCCAAGCCGGACTACCTGGCCACGGTCGACGTCGATCCCGGCTCGAAGACCTACTCGCAGGTCATCCACCGCGCTGCCGATGCCCAACGTCGGCGACGAGCTGCACCACTTCGGCTGGAACGCCTGCAGCAGTTGCCACGGCGACGACACGAAGACGCGGCGCTACCTGGTCGTGCCCGGCCTGGGGGCCAGCCGCATTCACATCGTCGACACGGCCGATCCCGCCGCGCCGAAGCTGCACAAGGTCATCGAGCCGGACGAGATCGTCCGCAAGACCAAGCTCACCGCGCCGCACACCGTGCACTGCCTGCCCGACGGGCAGATCATGATCTCGATGCTCGGCGACGCGGAGGGCAACGGCCCCGGCGGCTTCCTGCTGCTCGACCAGGAGTTCGAGATCGCCGGCCGCTGGGAGCGCGACACCAAGGGCATGCAGTTCAACTACGACTTCTGGTACCAGCCGCGGCACAACGTCATGGTCTGCAGCGAGTGGGCCGCCCCGAACACCGTCCGCGGCCGGGCTTCAAGCTGGAAGACGTGAAGGCCGGCAAGTACGGCCAGCGCCTCTCACTTCTGGGACTGGAAGAGCGCGCGAGCTCGAAGCAGACCATCGACCTGGGCGAAGGGGCATGATCCCGCTGGAAGTCCGCTTCCACCACAACCCCGACAGCACGCACGGCTTCGTCGGCGCGGCGCTCTCCAGCGTGATCTGGCACTTCCACAAGGGCGGCAAGAACGCCGACGAAGCCCGACAAGTGGCAGGCCGACAAGGTGATTCAGGTCGAGCCGGTCGAGCAAAAGGGCTGGCCGCTTCCCGGTGCCGGGGCTGATCACCGACCTGGTGCTCTCGCTGGACGACCGCTGGCTCTATTTCTCCAACTGGCTGCACGGCGACATTCGCCAGTACGACGTCAGCGATCCGGCCAAGCCGAAGCTGACCGGCCAGGTATGGCTGGGCGGCGTGCTCGGCAAGCAGCGGCAAGCTGCGTGGCGGCCGACTTCGCGGGCGGCCCGCAGATGCTGCAGCTCAGCCTCGACGGCAAGCGGCTCTACGTCACCAACTCGCTCTTCAGCAGTTGGGACAACCAGTTCTATCCCGACATGGCCAAGAAGGGCTCGTACCTGCTCGCAGCTCGACTGCGACACGGCCAAGGGCGGCCTGACGCTCAACGAGCGGTTCCTCGTCGATTTCGGCAAGGAGCCGCACGGCCCCGCCCGCGCCCACGAAATCCGCTTCCCCGGCGGCGACTCCACGTCGGACATCTGGGTCTAAGCAAGCGTCGAGGCGTCAGGTGGCGAGCGTCGAGGCGTCAGCCCGACGTGTGCTTCGGGCTTCAGACTTCAGACTCGGGCGGAGGCCGATGCGGCCGGCCTTGACACTCCGCCGCGGTTGGCTAGGCTTTGGGTTTCGCCAAACTGCCCAATAGGGGTTCCATCGCCGAAGCCCTAAGCCCGAAAGCATGCCTACCATCAATCAGCTTGTCCGCAAGCCGCGGCGCGTTCAGCGGCGCTCCAGCAAGGCCGCCGTGCTCGACCGCTGCGCCCAGAAGCGGGGCGTGTGCTTGCAGGTCAAAACGATGACCCCCAAGAAGCCCAACTCGGCCCTGCGAAAGATCACCCGCGTACGGCTTTCCAACGGCAAGGAAGTCACCGTCTACATCCCCGGCGAAGGGCACGCCTTGCAGGAACACTCGATCGTGCTGGTGCGCGGCGGGCGCATTCGCGATTTGCCGGGCGTTCGGTATCAAGTGATTCGCGGGGCGCTGGACACCACCGGCGTGCAGAACCGTCGCCAGGCGCGTAGCCGATACGGAGCCAAGCAACCGAGCTAGGCCCCGCCATCACGGTGTCGCAACGAACCCATTTTGCATTTTTCAATTTGCATTTTGCATTCCGGCTGGAGCGAGCGGTCTATGCAAAGTGCAAAGTGCAAAACGCAAAATGCAAAATGCAAAGTGATACAAGTATCGTCAGCCATCTGAGGACCATACCGCCGTGGGACGCATCACGCAAAGCCGCACTCAGCTCGAGCCGGAGCCGCGCTATAAATCGCTGTTGGCCGGCAAGTTCATCAATTGCCTGATGTGGGGCGGTAAGAAGACCGTCGCCTTGCGGCTCTTCTACGACGCGATGGACGAGATCAAGAAGAAGATCAAGGACGTCGAGCCGATCGAGGTCTTCAACCAGGCCGTGGCCAACGTCCGCCCGTCGATCGAGGTCCGCTCCCGCCGCGTCGGCGGAGCCGCCTACCAGGTGCCGATGCAGGTCAACAGCCGCCGGCAGCAGTCGCTGGCCTTTCGCTGGATCATCCAGGCTTGCCGGGAGAAGAAAGGCCGGCCGATGGCCGAAAAGCTGGCTGCCGAGCTGATGGCCGCCTACAACCGCGAAGGCGCCGCCGTCACCCGCCGCGAGAACGTCCACCGCATGGCCGACGCCAACAAGGCCTTTGCCCACTTCGCGTGGTAGCGTGTCGGCGAGCGTCGCTCCCCACGGCGTCGGCATCGTCCGGGACGGGTGACTATGCCAAGATCCCCTGCGACGCATCCTTTCGCGGAAGTCATGGCCGTGACCCTGGTCGCGGCCCTTCTCATGGCTCCCCAGGGCACCGCCCACGATTACTTCGTCTCCCCGGACGGTTCGCCGACGGGCGATGGGAGCCAGGGGCGGCCGCTCGATCTGGCCACGGCCCTGTCAGAGAAGAGTCCCGCCAGGCCCGGCGACACGGTCTGGCTGCTCGGTGGCACGTACCGGGGCGCGTTCACGAGCCATCTGGCGGGTAAGGCCGCTGCGCCGATCGTCGTCCGCCAGGTCCTCGGTGCGCGGGCCACGCTCGACGGCCGCGGATTCCCGGCCAACACGCTGACCGTCCGGGGAGAGCACGCCTGGTACTGGGGCTTCGAGGTGATGAACTCCGATCCCACCCGCGTTACCACAAGCGGGTCAACGTGGACGACCCGGCCAGCCCCGACCGGGTGCGAGGCGTGGGCGTCAACGTCCTTGGCCCGCACACGAAGTTCATCAATCTCATCGTCCACGACACGCTGGGCGGCTTCGGTCTTTGGCAGTCGGCCGTCGATGCCGAGGTCTACGGCTGCCTGACCTACAATAACGGTGTCATCGATCCCGCGCGCGGACATGGCCACGGGCTCTACGTCCAGAACCGCACCGGCACCAAGCTCATCCGCGACGTGATCTCGTTCAACAACCACGCCACCGGCATGAAGGGCTACAGCGAGGAAGGCTTCGTCGAAGGGCTGCACTTCGAGGGCGTGACCAGCTTCAACAACGGCTGGGCATCGCTTGAGGGGGACAAGCTCGACAAGATGAGCAACCTCTTCGTCGGCACGACCGACCACCCTGCCGATCGCATCAAGGTCGCCAACTGTTACCTCTACCATGCGCCGCGCGTGCTGGCAACTAATCTGCAACTGGGCTACCAGAACGAACACAACGGCGAGGTGATCGTGAAGGACAATCACGTCATCGGCGGCTCCGTCGCCCTGGTGGTGAGGAACTGGAAGCGCGCAACCGTCCGCGGCAACACGATCCAAGCCCAGGCGTCGGGCAACCGCAATTCCGACCAGAGCTTGGCGCAAGCCTTTCCCGCGCGGGCGAAGGGTGCGAAGGTGGGGGGCGACGCGCCGGCCTACGTCTGGGACAAGAACCGCTACTTCGACGCCACAACCCAGCGGCATCCATTCCTGTTCCCCGGGGCGACGAACCGCTTCGGAGGGGCCAACCTGGCCTTCGATGAGTGGAGCAAAGCTACGCGTTTCGATGGCCGCAGCTCGTACACGACCGAGCGGCCCAAAGGCATCGACCGCTTCGTGCGTCCCAATCGCTACGAGCCGGGTCGCGCGAACATCACGATCTACAATTGGGACCATCGGCCCGCGGTAAGCGTCGATCTTTTGGCAAGCGGCCTGAAGATCCGACAAAAGTATCGCATCATGGATGCTCAGAACCTCTTCGGCGAGCCGGTGGCCGCCGGCATCTACGAAGGCCGCGAAGTCTCCATCCCGATGAAGGGCCTGGTCCACGCCAAGCCGATTGGAGAGGTCCAGTTTACTCCCGTTCACACGGCGCCGGAGTTCGGTGTGTTCGTGCTGCTGCCGGATGGCTAAGGGACCGCACATGGACCGTCGCGAGTTACTTCGCCAATCCCTTGCTCTGGCCGGCAGCCTGGGCGTCGCCACCGCGACACCAGCCGCCGAGCCGCCGGACCCGTTCGATCCGGCAGCGTGGCTCCGCCAGCGGCGGCTCGGCAAGCTGACCACGCGCACTCCCCAGTCGGGCAAGCCGCTCCAGCCGTTGGCCGCCGCCACGCTCGACGCGTGGAAGAAGGAGCGCGCGCTGTACGAAAATGCCCTCCGCGAGCTGATTGGCCCATGGCCGGAGAAACGGCCAGACCTTCGCGCCCGCGTGATCGAGCAGCGGGAATTCGACAAGTACACTCGGCACAAGGTCGGCTTTCGCACGCTGCCCTCGGCGGCAGAGCATGCGTCGGAAATCCGGGCGTGGCTGCTGGTGCCCAAGGGGCCCAAGTTGCCGCGGCCGGCGGTGATCACGCTGCACCAGACGCTGCCGCAGGGCAAGGATGAGCCGGCGGGCGTCAAGGCCAGCTTGCCGTGGATGACGCACGCCGTCTACTACGCCGAGCGGGGCTACGTCACGCTCGCCCCGGATGCGATCGGCTACGGCGAACGGACCGCCGGCGGCGCATCCGTTCGTTGTACGGGAAGGAAGCGGAAGAGGGCTTCGTGAGCATCGAACGCGGCGCCGGCGCCAAGGACAAGGACCACGGCTGGTATCCGGAATGCCAGAAGGCGGCCGACTCGCTGCTGGCGAAGGTGCTGCGCACCTGAGTCCTGGCGGCGCTACCCGAGCCCCTTCAGGAAGTTCCCCAGGGCATCGTCATCGTCCGGATCGGCCTTCTCGTCATCCGCTGGCGGAGTGGCACCCTTCTTGGGCGGCGATGGGGGAGGGGCCTTCTTCGGCGGCGGGTCACTCGGTTTGTCGCCCAACTGCGAGAGAAAATCCAGCGTGGCGGCCGTCTCTTCCACGGTGTCCTCGCTGGCATAGATCGTGGCGTCGAGGTCCAGCAGGTTGCCGTCGGCGTTCGCTTCGGCGTTGGCTTCTGCCGCGTCCTCCTCTCCATTTTCCGTGGCGTCTTCCGCATCCTCGTCGGCACGGGGCAGCGGCCGCGCCTTCACCTTGCGGCGCGGCGGAGCTGCCGGCGCGTCGCTGGCATCTTCCGGCGTCTCCGCATCGTTCTCGTCGGCCTGGGCGGCCAGCTTCAGCCCCTGGTCGATGCGCTCCCGCCAGTGCTGCACTTGCTCGTCGCTGAGGCCGGTGGCCCGCTGGATCGTCATCGTCGCGCCGGCGTTCTCCAGCTCGGGCAGTGTAGCGCTGACGGTCAGCCGGCCGTTGTCGGCATAGGTGAAATTGACGACAACCGACGTGCCCTTGGGCAGCCCCTTGGGCAGGCTGCGGACCACGCATTTGCCGATGGCCGCGGAGTTGTTGCCGCTGGCGTCACCCCCTTCGATGACCGGCACGGAGACGGTCTTCTGGCCTTTGACGTGCGTCACGAAATGGCTGCTATGGGTCGCCGGCAGCACGGTGTTGCGGGGGATGAGCACCTTCCGCCGGGGCCGGTTCGTGCCTGGCTCGATGCCCAGCACGCCCAAGTCGTGCGAATTGACATTGCGGACCGAAACGCGGGGCGGCTCGCCACCAGCTTTTGCCACGAGCATGCCGGCGTAGATGGCGGCGCCATGCGCGACCGCCTCCTCGAACGACATCGAGCGGTCGATCGTCCTGCCCGAGTCGGCCTCGAGCATAGTGCGGACCATCGGCATACGGCTCGATCCGCCGCAGAGCAGCACGCGCGTCAGGTCGCTCCAGGCCAGTCCGGCGTCGCGGAGCACGCGCTGCGAGGTGAAGCGGGTCCGGTCGAGCAGGTCTGCGGTCAGCTCCTCGAACTTGCTCCGCGAGAGGCGAATGCGGACGGCGTGCCCTTGATGGTCGAACGAGAACCAGACCTCCTGCCTGCGCGCTCAGGGCCCGCTTGGCGTCTTCCGCGTCTTGAAGCAGGCGCTGGCGGCTGAGGGAGTCGTCTCGTGGATCGAGGCCGTGCTGCTCGGCGAACTTCTCCGCCACGAAATCGACGATGCGGTTGTCCCAGTCGATGCCGCCCAGGAACACGTCGCCGGCCGTAGCGATGGTCTGGTAGTTGATACCGTCGATCAGCATCACCGTGACGTCGAACGTGCCGCCGCCCAGGTCGTAGACGAGGATCCGCTCGGGCTCGCGCGGCCCCATCGTCGGTAAGGTAGCCCTGGCGGACGCCGTAGGCGATGGCCGCGGCGGTCGGCTCGTTGATGATGTCGATCACGTCCAGGCCGGCGATCCGTCCGGCGTCCTGGGTGGCCTTGCGGCGGGGTTCGTTGAAGTAGGCCGGCACGGTGATCACGGCCTTCTCGAACGGCCCGACCATCAGCTCGGCGTCGGCCTTGAGCTTGCGCAGCACGAGCGACTGCACCACTTCCGGCGGCAGCTTCTCGCCGCCGATGGCCCGCGAGTAATAGGCCGCCCCCATGTCGCGCTTGGCGCAGGCGGCGACGCGGTCCGGGTCAGTGCGTGCGGCCTTCACGGCCTCCTTGCCGACGATCACCCCTTCGTCGTCGAACCACACCACGCTGGGGGTGACGAGGTCCCCTTCGGCGTTGGGGATCGTGCAAGGCCGGCCGCTCGCATCCAGGTGGGCCACGACCGAGAACGTGGTGCCCAGATCAATCCCGACTGCGGCAACAGGTGCGTCGGCCATAGACATACTGCGAAGATGTGCCCCTTCAGGCCCCTAGAATCAACATAATCGCCTGGCGGTGTTTTGCAAGGCGATGCCAGCGAGGCAAGCTGGCGACGCGAGCCGCGCGGCAGATTCTCTCCAGTTTGCCTGGGCAGAAGGACGATAAGGGCGGCGACGATGCTCCGTAGGGCAGCTTCCGGCCGCCCACCAATCCGATAAGCTAGAAGCCTATCCTACGTAGTCGGACGACAGCATGGAGTGCTCGCACAGCCGCCACGACGAAACGGCCCAGCGATCAGCCGACATCGCGGTGCGCTGCGACGACGATCCGCGACGCCTGCTGGACGATGCGGAGCTGCTGGACGATCTGCGGCGTGCGCGGCGGCTGCTGCGGATCGATCCGCCGCATGAGAATCACGCCCCCCTGGGTGTGGCCGATCTCTTTGGCCCGCCTCACGGTGCTCGGCCTCACAAGCGCCGCCGCAGGCGATCCGGCAGCCCGCCCTCCGGGCGAATCTGGGGTGCGCCGACGTGGCTCGTGGTGTGCACCGGCGGAATGGGGCTGACCTTTGGCGCCGGGCTCCTGGCGTGCTGCGCAGCTTCGCCTGGCAGGCGAACTCACCGAGCGCGACGACCTTTGGAATTGGGGGCTCGTCACGGCCTTGGCCGGGCAATTCTTGCTATTCCTGGGCTTGGCGCTGCGCCGGTCCAACGGCCGCGCCGCCCCCAAGAGCCGCTCTCGCGCCACGAAGCGCGTCTCCGCGGATGCCCAAGTGGGGCAATCGCACGTGCGGCCTTCTCCCGCGGCGCATCCCTGGTCGCCTCGCTGTGAGGCCGTGCTAGGGCTCTCGCTCGATGCGATCGAACGCGTCTGAGGCGGCAGTATGCCGTCAGATCGTCTGCGCGACACTAGCCCGACGCGCAATCGCCCTCTCCCTGGGGGGAGAGGGGGAGTAGGAGTCACGTGCCGGCCCTTGTCGCTGAGGCCCAAAGCGATGAAACTGAGGCGATGAACGATCTCAATCGCCGAGCCGAGGAGTTGGCCGCCGTCATGGGCCGCGATGCGGCGGAGCTGCGCGTTGCGCCGCAGCGCATCGGCGGCGCTCAGGTTATCGACTGCGGCATCGAGGTCCGCGGCGGACTCGAGGCCGGCCGCCGACTGGCCGAAATCTGTCTGGCCGGCGCCGGCAAAGTCGAGCTCGTGCCGGGCAGCGTCGGCGATATCCAGGGCGACGCGATTCGCGGGCCGCTGGTCGTCGTCCGCACCGATCGGCCCCTCGCCGCCTGCATGGCCGCCCAATACGCCGGCTGGCAAATCTCGCACGATGGGTACTTCGCGATGGGCTCCGGCCCGATGCGCGCCGCCGCGGCTAAGGAAGAGCTGTTTCAGCACATCGGCCACGTCGAACGGCCCGAGGCGGCCGTCGGCGTGCTAGAGACGGGCAAGCTGCCAACGCCCGAGGTGTGCCGTCACATCGCCGAGGAGTGCCACGTCGCCCTCCAGCGGCTGACGCTTCTGGCGGCGCCGACGGCGAGCCTGGCCGGCACCGTGCAGGTCGTGGCCCGTAGCGTCGAGACGGCGCTGCACAAGCTGCACGAGCTTGGGTTCGACCTACACCGCGTGGTGAGCGGCTTCGGCTCGGCGCCGCTGCCGCCGGTGGCCGCTGACGATCTGACCGGCATCGGCCGCACGAACGACGCCATGCTGTATGGCGGCGAAGCCACGCTGTGGGTGACGGGCGACGACCGCAGCTTGCAGGAGATCGGCCCGCTGGTGCCCAGCAGCGCCTCGTCCGATCACGGAGCAGCCCTTCGCGGAGGTCTTCGAGCGCTATGGCCGCGACTTCTACAAGATCGACCCGCGGCTGTTCAGCCCGGCGGTGGTGACGCTGATGAACCTCGACACCGGGCGGTCGTTCCGGTACGGCAGTCTGGCGCCAGAGGTGCTGCGGCGGTCGTTCGGAGGCTGACCAGCGAGGAGGGGGCAATGAATCCGTGCCGAACGTCCGAACGTCCAACGCCCAACGTCCAACGTCCAACAGTTCGACGTTGGACATTGGACGTTGGACGTTCGACGTTTATCTGAGGATCGTCGGGCGAGGTACTTATCCCCATGAGGATCCTCGCCCTGGAGACTTCCGGCAGTGCCGGCAGCGTCACCGCGCTCGACGATGAGCAACTGCTGGCGGCGGCCACGCTCGACCCGGCCCAGCGCACCGCCCGCGTGCTGGCTCCGGCCATGCGCGACGTGCTGGAGCAAGCCGGCTGGTGTGCGGCCGACGTGCAGCTTGTGGCCGTGGCGTCCGGCCCCGGCTCGTTCACCGGCCTGCGGCTGGGGGTGACGACGGCCAAGACGTTTGCCTATGCCGTCGGCTGCCAGGTGCTCGCCGTCAATACCCTGGAGGTCATTGCCTCGCAGGCGCCGGCGGAATGCTCGCCGGTGGAAGTGGTACTCGATGCACAGCGGCAGCAGTTCTTCTCCGGCAGCCTGGCTCGGGACGAGCGCGATGAGCTTGTCTGGCTTCGGCCAACGCAGATCGTGGACACGGAAGAATGGCTCACCGCTTGGGCTGCCAAGCAGGACGCCAAAGCCTGGGTCACCGGGCCGCTGCTGGACAAGATCGCCCAGCGCCTCGGTGCTGGTGTGCGAACGGTCGAGCGGCAGCTCTGGCAGCCCACCGCCGTGGCCGTCGGGCGGCTGGCCCTGCGTCACTATCGCTCCGGACGGCGCGACGATGTCTACCAGCTCGTGCCGCAGTACTTCCGACGCAGCGCGGCCGAAGAGAAGTTCGAGGCCAAGTGAGTGCCGCCTTTGGCGTGCGGCGACTCGTCGCCGCTTTGAGATTCTTGGAGGACCAGATCGATTTCGCCGCCACACGTCATCCGAACGCACGACATCCAAGAATCCCAAAGCGGTGACGAGGCCCCGCACTCCCACGGTATCAATGGTGGTGATACGAGAACCCGAATCCCACCACGGGCGGCGGACGGCAATAAGGGCGGTGATAGTGCCAACAATGCGGCGGGCCATGCCAGGGCTCGTGGACGATCACCGGCGGCGGCGCCCGCGCACCACCACCGGCCCGCGAATCCTCAGGGCGACTTGTTGGACGCGCGGCGAGACTCCCTGCTGCTGCAAGATGATGGTGTCGTTGGGTGTCAGGGCCTGGGCCATGCCTCGCGTCTCGATGTGCGAGACGATCACCTCCTCCGGCACGCCCGAGCGGGTCATGGCGATGAGGTCGTCCATGGTCACCGCGCCGGCCCGCAGCGGGCGGCCAAGGCGCGACTCGATGACGTGGCGGTTGCGTGCTTCGGCAGTGTCGATGGCGTCGCCGGTGATGGCGCCGCCCGCCGCGCCTACGCGCTGCTCCGATCAGCGCGCCTTCCGCGGCATGGCCTCCCTGGCTGCCAATGATGGCGCCGGCACCGCCGCCCAGAAGTGCGCTCGCGCCGGCCAGCCGGTCGCTGGCATAAGGCGAATGGCAGCCCAGGAGCGGAACCGCCAGCGCGCAAACGGCCGGCAAGAAGCGCCATGGATGCATTGATGACTCCGCAGTAAAGAAAGGCAGGCTGGTAGCCCGGCCGGACGCCTGGGCCGAAGGGGCGGGGATTATTCCCCCGGCGGCGGCCGGGGTCAAGACGTTGTGGTCAAGACGTTCCGGGCGGGCCGCTAGCGAGTCGGCGAGCGTCGAGCCGTAAGGCCGACGTGCGCACTGGCATTCGGGGCATGCGTGGTAGAATCAGCAACAGTTCGGTTCATGACGCGCCAAAGGCCCACGAATGATCACTGTCAGCCAAGCCCTGGATGCCGTGCTTGCCGCCGCGCGACCCGCCGCGGCGGGGCGCATGCCGCTGGGGGAGGCCCTCGGCTTGTGCCTGGCCGAAGACGTGGCCAGCGACATCGACTCGCCGCCGCACGACAAGGCGCTCGTGGACGGCTACGCGGTGATCGCGGCCGACGCAGGGTCCGCTGTGCGGACCTCTTCACCGACGCCGTCCCTGAAAGGCTCCGCCGCATTGGTCCGCACAGCGGACCCTACGGCCGTCGAGCTGCGAATCCTGGAAGAAGTCGTGGCCGGCGCAGTGCCCACGCGGACGGTCACGCCTGGCACGGCCACGCGGGTGATGACCGGCGCGCCCTACCGGCAGGCGCCGACTCGATGGTGATGGTCGAGGAGACGGAGTTGATCGACGACTCGCGCGTGCGCATCCGCTCGACCAAGGTGACGCCGGGGCAGAATATCCTCCGCCGGGCAGTCGCCATGCGCCAGGGCGAGATCGTGCTGCGGGCCGGGCTGGCGCTGCGGCCCAGCGACATCGGCCTCTTGGCCGAGGTGGGCCGGGCCGAGGTGAGCGCCATTTCCCGGCCAACGGTCGCGATCATTTCCACCGGCAACGAGCTGGTGCCCGCTGCTGGGACGCCCGGCCCCGGTCAAATCCGCAACAGCAACGGGCCGATGCTCGCTGCCCTGGTGCATGCGGCCGGCGCCACCCCTCGCGACTTGGGCATCGTGCGCGACGAACGGGACGAGCTGCGGCGGACGATTGCCGAGGGCCTGCGGTCCGGCGTGCTCATCCTCTCCGGCGGCGTCTCAGCCGGCGTGCTGGACCTCGTGCCGGGCGTGCTGGCAGAGTTGGGCGTGCGGCAGGTCTTTCACAAGGTGAACCTGAAGCCGGGCAAGCCGCTGTGGTTTGGGACGCAAGAGAATTCGGAATTCGGAATTCGGAATTCGGAACGGATGAAGGCCGGATCGGGAACTCCGCATTCCGAACTCCGCATTCCGCGTTCACCCACGCTCATCTTCGGCCTGCCCGGCAACCCGGTCAGCACGCTGGTTTGCTTCGAGCTTTTCGTCCGGCCGGCCCTGCGGCGGCTGGCCGGCCACACCGATGCGGTGCGCGAACCCATTCTGGCGCGGTTGACCAAGGACTTTATCCACCGGGGCAACCGGCCGACCTACCATCCCGCCCGGCTTGAGTCCGAAAACGGCCGGGCCACGGTCTTGCCTGTCGTTTGGCAAGGGTCAGCGGACCTGCGAGCATTCGCCGCGGCCGACGCGCTAATTCACTTCCCCGAAGGGGATCGGGAGTTTTGCGCGGGACAGGATGTGGAAGTGCTCAGGCTGGAATAGCCGTGGGGCACGTGATCAACCTGCCTGGTGCGGCCGGGCACGTTGGGAACGTGCCCCACCGTGCCCCAAATGACATCGCCCTTCCGCCGTGGGGGGCGACGGAAGGGCGACACAGAGAAAGTACGCGGTTAGCGCTAGACCAATTCGTCGATCACACCAATTCGTCGATCACATCAATTCGTCGATCACATCAATTCGTCGATCACACCAGCTCCTCAATGACCTTGCCGTCTTCGACCATGTAGGTCGGCCGGCCGGAATTACTGACGAACTGAACCTGCGGGTCGATCCCCAGCACGTGGAAGACCGTGGCCATCAGGTCTTGCGGGCGGATGGGCGTGCTCTTGGGCACATCGACCTTGGGGGCCGACTCGCCAACGGTGCAGCCCATCGTCAGCCCGCCGCCGGCCAGGGCCAGCGTGCTCAGCGGGGCCCAGTGATCGCGGCCGGCGTTGCGGTTGACCTTCGGCGTGCGGCCGAACTCGCCGGTGACGACCAGCAGGATGTTCTTGTCCAGCCCGCGCTCGCAGCAGTCGGCCACGAACGTCGCCAAGGCGTGGTCTAACTGAGGACCGCGCTGGTCCATCGCCTGCTTGATCTGGCCGTGCATATCCCAGCCGCCGTAGGAGACGGTCACGAAACCGCAGCCGGCCTCGCAGAGCCGCCGGGCACGCAGCAGTTGCTGGCCCAGCGAGCCGTTGCCGTTGCGGCCACCGCCGCCGCTTCCATAGCGCTCGACCACCTTGGGGTCCTCGCCCGTCAGGTCGAAGGCCTTGGTGGCGCTGCCCAGCACCAGGTGGAACGCCTGTTGCTCGAACTTGTCCAGGCCATCCATCAGGCCGGTCTGGTCGACCTGGCGATTGACGCGGTCCACGCCCTTGAGCAATTCGCGGCGGTCGGCCAAGCGGCTTTCCGGGATGCCGACGGTCATGTTGTTGCGGGCGTCGCCGGAGGGATTGAACGGGGCGAAGGCCGAGCCGAGGAACGCGGGGCCGTCGAAGCCGACGCCGCCCAGGCGGACGTAGGTGGGCATGCCGGTCTGATCGTTGTTGGCGCCGCGGACGCGGGCGACGATCGAGCCCATCGAGGGGCGCGTGGCCAGCCCGCCGTTGTCGGCCAGGCGGTTGTCGTAACCGGTCATCACGAAGTGCGTGCCGCCGCCGTGCCCGCTATTGGTGTGGGCGAACGAGCGGACGAAAGCCATCTTGTCGGCCACCTTGGCGCACTTGCTGAAGTTGCCACCCAGCGTGATGCCGGCCACGTTGGTCGTCACCTCGCCGGTGACACTGCGATACTCGCTAGGCGCCGACATCTTGGGGTCGAACGTCTCGACGTGCGTCGGGCCGCCGCCGAGCCAGACCCAAACCACGGACGTGTCTTTCACTTCGCGTCCCAGGGCCTTGGCCTGAGCCCGGGCCGCCAGCAGGCCAGGCAAGGTCATCGCGCCCATTCCCAACGTGCCGATCTTGATAAACTCGCGGCGGCTGGTCCCTTCACAGTCCCGGTACTTGCGATCGGTGAAAAGGTTGAGCACGACTGTGACTCCTCGTTCTGGCGGTCCTGGGTCAAACTGGATCGGTCACCAAAGCAGGTCGTCCACGGAAAGCTACGGCCGGAGAGAACTCCGGATACAAGATCGTTCACCCACGTGTTGAAGGTAGGTTACTCAGGCGGGAAAGCGAACGGAGGTGGGCGTCCATCCACGCATCAACATCCGTCGATCTATCCGAGGATTGTAGGAATCGGCGGGGGCGTGTCAAGAAGACGCTGACGTTTTTTGGCGCGGCCGGGGTGGACTGACCTCGCCACACCAACCCGACGCGCAAGCGAGGGAGAGCGGCCGCCGACGCCGAGTGTATGCCCGCCTCTCCCTCGCTTACGCGTCGGGTTGGTGTGGGGGGCTGTTCACCGGCGCCGCCCTGCCAAGGGCCATCCTATAGCCACGCCCACGGCAGCCCCGGCGAGATTCTGGATCAGGTCTTTCATGTCCGGCGTACGATGCGGCACGAAGGTCTGTAAGCCCTCAGTGACGAGCGCATAAGCCAGAAGTAGCGCTACTCGCGTTGTCCAGCACCGCGGCCAACGGCTGACGGAGGCCAAGAGGCCCAGCACCAGGAACCCCAGGAAGTGCCCCATCGGCTCGAGATACGCCCCATAGGTCTTCTCGAGCCACGGCTCTCCGCTGCCCGCCAGCGCGAAGGGATTGGAGACCAGCAGCCCTGCGGTCAACAGCGCAAGATACAGCAGAAACAACAGCGTGGCAATCCGATGCACGACGATCCCTTCGTACTCTCAGAGCCGGTGACGGTTCGACGCCGGCGTATCGTCGCCTTTCGCTCCGCAAAGGACGTTCTTTCGCGGAGCGAAAGACGACATACCGACTTACCGCTCAGTTCTGTTCGCTGGATTCTTGCGGTCCAAGTTGCCCGACTTGCGAACGGCCCACAAGAGCCGCAGCCCGAGGCCGAAGCTTAGCAGAAGACCCAGCGCGCCTGGCAAAGGAATGCCGTGCACAATCGGCCCCACGTCGCCTCGGAGCAGCATCGCCGATCCGACGAACAGCGAGCTGGAGAGCAGGCCCAGCACGAGCCGATTCACCGAAGGCTCCAGCCCGCGATGGTCGAGATGCACGTCGAACTTGCCGCTCTGGACCTGCTGCAAGATGTCGCTCAGGCCGCGGGGCAGCATCTCGACCAGGTGCTCCAACTCCAGGTACATCCGCCGCAGCTTGCGAATCTGCCGCGTCGGCGACAGCCGCCGCAAGAGCATCTTCCGCTGATACGGCTGCACCAGCTCCATCAGGCTGAACCGCGGGCTGGCCAGCCGGGCCGTGCCCTCGAGCATCACCAGCACCTTGAGCAGCATGCCCATCCGGGCCGGCAGCATCAGGTGATAGCGGCGGATGATCTCGGTCATCTCGTTGATGGCGGCCCCCAGGTCGAACTCGTTCAGCGGCTGGCCGGCGTAGTGCGCCAGAAAGTCGGCCAGGTCCAGCCCCAGCGCGGCCACATCCAGGTCGCCCGGCGCGGCGCTGATCCGCGTGACCACGGAGGTCAGGTGGGCACCGTCGCGGTTGGCCAGTGCCAAGAGCAGCTCCTCGATGTACTCGCGGAGCGGCTCGTCGATCTCGCCCACCATGCCGAAGTCGAGCAGGCCGATCACGTTGCCGTCCAGCAGCAGGAAATTGCCCGGGTGCGGATCGGCGTGATAGAAGCCGTGCGTGAAGATCATCTCCAGGAAGATGTCGGCGCCGCGGCGGGCGACCTGGTCCAGGTCGAACTTCGCCTCGCGCAGCCGGCAGCCGTCGGCCAGGGCCACCCCGTCGATCCGCTCCATCGTCAGCACGCGGGCGGTCGAAAGCTCGCCGTAGGCATGGGGCACCAGCACGCTGCGGTCGCGGCGGAAGGCCTTCTTGAACCGCTCCAGGTTCCGCCGCTCGCGCACGAAATCGAGCTCCCGCAGCAGCGTGCGGCGCAGCTCGGCGACGGTGGCGATGGGGCGGTAGTTCTTGAACTCCGGCACGCGCTCGGCCAGCTGAGCCAGGCCCGTCAGAATGTCGAGGTCGATCCGCATCGTCTTGTCGATGCCGCGGTGCTGGACCTTGACGACCACGTCTTCCCCGTCGGGCAGGCGTGCGCGATGGACCTGACCGATCGATGCGGAGGCCAGCGGCGTCTCATCGAACTCGCGGAACAGCGCCGCCAGCGGCTGGCCCAGCTCGGCCTCGACCGTCGTGCGCACGACGTCCGGCGGGTCGGCCGGCACGTTGTCTTGCAGCCGTTCCAGCTCGGTGGCCAGCTCCGTGCCGACGAGATCGGGCCGCGTGCTGAGAATCTGGCCCAGCTTGATGAACGTCGGCCCCAGTTCGGTCGAGCGCCAGGCGGATGCGCTCGTGCCCGGTGAAGCGGGCCAGCGAGACGCCGTCGCGCGTCTTGAGCAGGTCTTTGGCGAACTCGACGTCGAGCCGGCTGATCCAATCGGCCAGGCCGTACTTGCTCAAGACCGTGAGCACCTCGACCGCGCGGTTGAGGTTCCGGTAGAGATGCGGGATGGTGGTGATCTTCATGGCGCTGGAGCGAGAGCTTTTCCCACTCTACTCTGGCGCGGGGGAGATCGGTAGGTGACAAGATGAAGGGGTGACAAGGTGAGTGGTATGTCACCTTTGTCGCCTTGTCACCCTGTGAGGCCCTACGCCACCGCGGCCAGCGCTGCCTGCCGATCGGTGCAGGTCGTCACCACGCGGTCCATCGTAAAGAGCCGCATCGTGCTGAGCACTTCGGACGTGGGAGCGAAGATTACCAGCTTGCCACCGCCCGCGGAGAGCGCCTCTTTCCAGAACAACAGCGCCGAGAAGAAGATGCTGGCGGCGAAGGTCAGCCCGCTCAGGTCCAATAGCACGTGCTTGGGCGACTCTTGCTTGAGCATTTCGTCGAAGTAGGCCTCGGCCGCACGGCCGTTGCTGTGGTCATACTCGCCGACCAGGGCCAGCGATACGATCTTGGGCGTGGCCTGGATCGCCTGATGGCTGAGCTTGAGTTGCGAGGCGGAAGACGGCGTATTGGGGTCTGCGGCTGGCATGGTTTCCCAGGCGGGCTACGGAATCGGTGGCAGGATCTGTGGCAAAGGCTCCCCGAGCCGGATTGTCGGCCGCTAGGTGCCTGCCCGTCAAGGGAGGCAGACGCCAGTCAATGAGGGCGTACCCGGAACATCGAACATCGAACATCGAACATTGCGACGTTCGATGTTGGACATTGGATGTTCGATGTTCGGCCCTTGCTACTCCTTGGCCTTGGCCGGGTCTTTGGCCCTGGCCGGGTCCTTGAGCTGGGTCATCGTCCGATACATGGGCAGATGCCGGTAGTAGACCTGCAGCGTCAGGAGCGCCAGCGAGGTTGAGTAGAGGCGGCCGCCGGCTTCGCCCCAGTCCGCGCCCTCGGCCTCCCAGCTCCCGACTTTGTGGCCATAGCGTTGCTGCGTGCGAATCAGGTGTTCGCGCATGCGGTAATTCCACACGTCGAAGTCTTCCCCCTCCATGTGGTGCAGCACCTGGGTCGCATAATAGTAGTAGTAGATCGCGCCCAGAGGGCCGCCCACCGGGCCAGTGGCCGGCGGCAGGTGCGGCGGCTGCATGATGTATTTGCAGCCGGCGATGAGGTGCTCGTTGTCGCGCTTCCAACCGACGTATTGCCGCGTGAGCAAGCCGGCCGCCGTCATCGTCAGCGTGGGTTCCCTGACAGGCTCGTAGGCGTAGCGGGAGAGCTTGGCGTCGTCCGGGCCTTTGGCCACGGAATCGAGGAACCGCTCGGCCTGTTTCAGCGACTTGTCAGAGAATGGCAGCCCTGCCAGACGGCCGTCCTGAATCGCCAGAAACACCCAGCCCGTCGCCGATAGGTCGCCCTCCTGGTTGGGACCGTACCGCCAGCCGCCGCCCCCGTGCTGCGCCTCGATCAGGTAGCGGATCGACAACTGGGCAGGAATGCGCAGCTTATCGTCGCCCGACAGACCGTAGGCCTCGCACAGCGCCATCGCGGCCAAGGAATGAGAATACATCGTGCCGCCGAGGTGGCCATTCTGGTTGGCGTCCTTCGACTTCACCTGGTTCTTGATCAAAAAGTCGAGGCCGTCCTTGACCACGCGCTGGTACTTGTTCAAGTCCGCGGTCGGGGCGCGGTTATGCGTAATGCCGGCGCCTAGAAACGGCAGCACGCCGAAGGCCGTGGCGGCCGTATCGTTGTCCTGCACTTTGGCTTCGAAACCGGTGTGGCAGTTGCAGCCCTGGATGCCTTGCCCGTAGTTCTTCAGTGACCAGCGCCCGTCTCGCTGCTGATGGGTTGCCAGCCAGGCCAGCCCGAGCATCACCGAGTTCTCCGATTCCTGCGTGCCGCCGTAGGCCTCCAGCAGGGCCTTCTTGCTTTCGGGCATCAGCCGGCCGCCGAACGATCCGCGCCGCAGCAGGCTGACGAGCTCCTTGTTTGCAGTCACCTCCTTGGGGAGGAAGCCCGAATCGCCTTGCGAGATGCGGATCAAAAGCACGTCGCTGGCGCTCAGGTGATCGGCGCTGGCCACGACGCGCGTGGTGCGAATGCGCTCCTTGGTGCCCGGCGCCGCGGTCAGCGTGACAGACACCGACGCCTGGCCTGCGGGCAGCTCGAGGTTGGGGACCGATACGCCCTCGGGAAGGTTCTCGATGCCGATCTTGAGGGCGCCCTGATAGCTCTTTCGTTCGACGGGGACCTGGATCGTTTTGGCCTCCCCCGGCTTGAGGGTGACCACCCTGAACGAGTTGACGATGAACGGCTGCCGCGCGATCTGGAGCGGAATGGTCAGGTTGAACGACCGCCCTTGCGCCAGGCCGTAGACGCTCAACTTGTGAGTGGCGTCGGGCGCATCGGTCGCCGCCACGATTTCCAGCTTCGATTCGTTCTGCACATCGGTAATGTGGGTGGCGCGCACGCTGACCTTGTCGGACACGCCCTCGGGCCGCATTTCCACCGGCCCCGCGTAGCCGTTGCGTTGCAGAGCGAGCGTGACTGTGGCCGTGGTGCCCGGCTGCACGACGATGGCTTGCACCGGCTGGAAGGCCGGCAGGTTGAGCTTGTTGACCGTCACGGCTACTGACTGAGTGGCCTGAGCCTGCCCCGCTTTGATGGTCACTTCGACCTTGCCGCTCAGCTTGTCGGCCGCCGTGGCGTCAGCGGCCAAGGCGACCTGGCCGACCGACTGGCCGGCGGGGATTTCCACGCCCGAGGCCGTGATGCCCTGCGGAGCACCCGCGAACTGGATTTGGATCGGCCCCTCGTTGCCGTTCCGTTCGACCCGCAGCTCGACGGTGGCGCGGCCGCCCGGCTCCAGCGTCACCGCGGCGAGCGCCGCAAGCGTCATCGGCTTGGGCGGCGGGTTTTGCGTCGTTTGCGGTGCCGCGCTGACTGCGCCCGGCGTCGGGCCGGCATCAGCAGGCTTTTCGTCGTCGCCTCGCAGCATCACGAAGAGCAGCGCGGCGACGGCCAACAGCGTGAACCCGCCCACCCCCACGAGGATGAGCAGCTTCTTGTTGCCTTCGGAAGAAGCCTTCGGCGCGGGGGCCGCCTGCCCGAAGGGAAAGCCGGGCGACTGAAAACCACCGACGCCGGATCCCTGCGCCGGAAAGCCTGGCGATCCCGCAGCGACGCCAGGCTGGCCGACAGGCATCCCCATGCCGGGAATCGTCGGCGCCCCGGCATCCATCTTCATCAGGTCCTCCATCGAGAGCTCGCCCGACGCCGGCGCTCCGGTGCCGGGGATCGACAGCAGTTGGCCGCATTTGGGGCACTTGACCTTTTTTCCGGCCAACTCGTCTTTGGCCATGAAGTCTTGCCCACAGCCGCACTTGACGCTGATTGCCATCGCGATTCGCTCCCAAGAGGCCATTCAATGAGTGCTCATTTTAGCTGGCTCGGGCAAGCGGTGCAAAAGGCCATTAGCTCGCCCACGATATTCGTGCGTGGCCCGGGGCAAAACCGGCCTTCGCAGCCCTCCCTCTTCTCCGGCTAATATGGAACATCAATTGCAACGTCAAATTGCAACGCCAAGGGCTACCTTCTGATTCCCCAGCCATGCCAAACCCCCTGCCGCCATTTCGTGAAGGCAACTTTCGCACGAAGCCGATCCGCGATCTCGAATTGAAGATCGAAGGCACCCGGCTGGCGCCGATCATCGAGCGCTTCCAGCAGGAGCTGCTGGAGGCGGGCATCCGCAAGCTGAAGCCGCATTTCTATCTCTCGACCGAGTGGGGCGTGCCCTTTGCCACGATCGCGATCGGCATCCCCTTCTACCTGGCTCATCCGGAATTGCTGTCTCTTCAGGCCCAGCACGTAGGCCACGTCGAGGGCTTCAATCAGGCCGACATTCTGCGATATCTGCGCCACGAAATGGGGCACGTCGTGAACTATGCCTATCGGCTCTACGAGGACGCCAATTGGGTGCAGCACTTCGGCTCGATCACGCAGCCGTACCTGGAGGAATACCGGCCTGAGCCCTTCAGCACGCGCTTCGTCCAGCACCTGCCCGGCTGGTATGCCCAAAAGCACCCTGACGAAGACTGGTCGGAGACGTTCGCCGTCTGGATGACGCCTGGGCAAGACTGGCGGCGGGTGTTCGCTTCGTGGCCCAAGGCGCTGGCCAAGCTCGAATACTGCGATGCGAAGATGGCCGAGCTGCGGGACCGCGACCCGCTCGTGACCAGCCTGGAGATCGACGACGACGTTGGGGACCTGCCGTTTTCCGTGGCAGACCATTACGCCAGCGCGACGATTGGCGACGCGCCGCTGGCCCCCGGCCTGGACGGGGCCTTGCGGTCGATGTTCGAGGACCTGGGCGAACCGGAGCAAAGCGACGAATCCGTCCCGCGGCTGGCCGCCTCGGCGCTGATTGCCAGGCTCGAGCGGCAACTGATGTCCAACGTCTTCCGCTGGACAGGCCATTTCCCCGAACACACGCGCCAATTGCTGCGGCAGCTAGCGCGGCGGGCGGATGAGCTGAAACAGGTCTACCCCCAAGACCGCGAGGCCGCGGCCACGGTGGCCGTCACCACGCTGGTGACCTCCTTGGCGATGACGCACGTCTATCGCGGCAGCTACCTCTCGTAAGCGCGTACCGCTCGCAAGCCGTTTCGATCATTGAGCGGCGCAGCGGTTTCTTCGGCGGGTGCTGCCTCGCTATTTGGGCAACTGGGCGCGCGCTTCCTCGAGCTGCTTCTTGGCGGCCTCGATCTGGTCGGCCAGCTTCTTTACTTCGTCGGGAGCGATGCGCGAGGCCTCGGCCAGCTTGCGCAGCTTGTCCGTGGCATCCGCGAGCTGCTTCTGGGCTTCCTCCATCTGATCCAGCGCCTTCTGCGGCACCGCACCGACGCGGAAAGGCCGGGCCGGCGGGATGAAGCCCGGCGCCCCCCGGACCGATCGCGCCGAAACGAACGGCCACGCCGGGACCGAACTTCGAGTATTTCTCGTAGAGGGCGTGAGCTTCCGGGTGTTTCTTCTTTAGCTCTTCGGCGTCCTTGGCTTCGTACTTCGAGACCTTTTCCTTGCCGTCCACGGTCTCGGTGATCTCGACCTTGAGATCGCCCTTGGCGCTCTCTTCGATCTTGGTTTTCTTTCCCGCCTCTTCGGCCTCGATGGTCTTGTTACCGTCCACGTTTCTCACGCTGATCCGCATGCCGGGGCCGGCCACGCCGATGCCGCCGATGATGACTCGCGGCGGCCCGCCCGGAGCTCCTGGCGCGGGTACCGCGGGGGCAGCCTCGGCGACTTTTTCGGGGTTGAGCAGTGCCTGCGCTTGCCGGGCCACGGCCTTCTTGCTTTGGGCGAGCCCTTCGAGGGCCTTCTTGGCCTCGCCCTTGGTCCCGGCGTCGGTCGATTGCAGCAGCTTGGACAAGATATCCAGACAGCGGGCCGTCACTTCGGCATCTCCCCCTCGGCGGCCTTGGCGACTTGCCCGGCCGCGTGCTTGCCGGCGCCGATCAAACGGCTGCTCGCCTGCTGCCGCACTTGAAAATCGTCGCTGTCCAGGTCTTTGAGCCATTGCGCGATTTGCAGGGCCGTGGGTGCGGCCGCCGGCTTGTCCTTGGCATCGTCGGCGCGAACCGAGGATGCGCTGACCACGATCGCAACCAGGCAAGCAAATCCGCTGAAGCAACAGAGCGGCGGGCGTGACATGAAATCCTCCCTCAAAAGCAGGGAATTACGAAACACTTCTCAGCACGGGACAAGAAACCCGGCATCAATCGGCACGTGTAAGTTACCACCCGTCCGGCGATCTTGCACGCCGAAGCGGAAAAAAGCCTGGCAACCCGGTACGCGTCAGGCAAACCGGCAGTAGACTTAGCGTCATGAGTGACGACCTGACCGCCCGTTTGGATTTGGCGCTGGCCGCGGCACGCGAGGCCGGCGAGATCACTCTGCGCTACTTTCGCCGCGACAACTTCCGGGTTGAGCGCAAGGCTGACAACTCGCCCGTCACCGTGGCCGACCAGGAGGCCGAGCAGCACCTCCGAGGCCGCATCGCCGCTGTCTTCCCCGACGACGGCATCTTGGGGGAGGAGTTCGGCGAGCAGCCTGGCACGTCGGGCTATCGCTGGATTCTCGACCCGATTGACGGCACAAAGTCGTTCATCTATGGCGTGCCGCTTTACGGCCAGTTGATTGGAGTGGAGCACGATCGACGGTCGGTGGTGGGTGTGATCAACGTGCCGGCCCTGGAGGAATGCGTCTACGCCGCCGCGGGACAAGGTGCCTGGTATCGCTGCGGGGCTGAGCCGCCGCGCCGCGCCGCCGTTTCCAACGTCGCCCCCCTGAGCGAGGGGCTGCTCTTGATCTCAGAGCTGGAGGGCTATGCCGTCGTCGGCCGCTGGGACCTGCTGACACAGCTCTCGGCCGCAGCCTGGATAACCCGCACCTGGGGCGATTGCTACGGCTACCTGCTGGTGGCCACGGGTCGGGCGGAGGCGATGGTCGATCCGCGAATGCACGTCTGGGATGCCGCCGCCTTGCAGCCGATCTTGGAGGAGGCCGGCGGCACCTTCACCGACTGGCAGGGTGAAGCGAGCATCTACACGGGCAACGCCGTGGCCACGAACGGCAAGGTGGCCGACGAGGTGCTGGGCATGACGAGGAGATAGGGACTGCATGCACGCATGGCGGATCGGGGCAGCGGACTGGACAAGTCGAGCTTCAGCGTGCTGGCTGATTTCAGGCTCGACGGCATCGATACTTTCCGCGAATTGGCCCCACAATTCCGAGAGACCTCGCGTGGCGTCTGGGAATGGCGGCTGAAGCAGCCGATCCGCTCACTGGAGCGTGGCAAATTGTCCGTCCAGATTGCCGATCACGACCGCAACGTGAGCCGGATCGAGCGCACCTTTTCCGTGTCGCCGTAGCGGCGAGGTTACGGCGAGGCTATGCACGGCAACCTCTTGCCGGCAACGGCCCTACGGCTCGTTCACCCTCGGCTTGGGCCAGCCGAGCCTGGTCAGGGACCAACACGCGCCGAGAGATAGACCGGCAAGGTCTCGTTGGCACGCCGCTTGCTCTAGGAGCCACGAAGCAGATCGTCGAAATGGCACACTGCTCGTCGTTTGCGAGATAAAGGAGAAAGGATGAGACGATGGTCCCCGCTCTCCCTGGCACTCTTAGTCCTCGCAACGGTCGCTCTGGGCGAAATGCCCAGACAGGAGTGCGCCCAAGCCGCAGGGGAATTTCATGCCTGGCGGAACCGTGCCTGACGGCAGGCTCTTCAAAGGTTTGAAAACCGGTCCTTGCTCGGTTCAGTGCCTGAAAAACTTTGCCGAGGCAATGCACGCGACGGAGCCCAATTCCTACCTGGTTGCTGCGAAGACCGACAAGCCGGTGGGGCCGTCGGAGTACGTTCGCTATTTGGCTCACCTCTATTTGCGCCAGCGCTGGCGGGGCATCGCCGGCGGTGCTTCCGCAGTTCGTGGGAGAGAAGGGGGAAATGGCTGTTGAAGATCCCGACACGCAGGGCTGGCGATTGCCAAGGCCTTCGAGGAGTTGATCTACGGTTCGGAGAACTTGGAATCGGTGGTTGAAGTCACCGGCGCGGAGAAGGAAGCCTGGTGGAAAGCGCGCAGAGATTCGAGCGGGCAAGCCATGCTGCCGCGGTGGCCGCGAACGATGCCGTGGCTTTCCTCGATGAAGCCGCGCTGAAGAAGAGGATCAAGTCGCGCGGCGGGTACGAGATCCTTTATGGCATGCGCAGCTTCCGCCTGGAGAGCTATCGTGTTTACAAGGAGCCTTCCGAAACGAACATCACAAGATTCAAGGGCTATCGGGGCGCGCATGTGATCCTTGCCGGCCTGGGACCGGGCGACACAATCCTGTTCTACGATTTCCGAACGCGGCCAGGCGTCCCCGCTCAGGTGGGCGGCATCGCACCGAGTTTCTTCCAGGCGGGCGGAAGAGTGGGCGCGACTTATTCCGTCGATACCGTGGAAATGGCCGAGCCGTGGCGGGATACGCGACTCCGGGAGGAATTCGTTCGTCTAGTTCCCTTTGCCCAGATTCTTCGGCCCCTGATGAAGGAAAGAACGGCCGATCAGAAGCGCTGGCACGTGAAGGTCCAATGAGTTTCTTCATCATGCCAGCAACTTGTCCACCACCTTGCCCGCCACGTCGGTCAGCCGCAAGTCGAGCCCCTGGTGGCGGAACGTCAGCCGCTTGTGGTCGAGGCCGAACAGGTGCAGCAGCGTGGCGTGGAAGTCGTTCAGGTGGACCGGCGTCCTCGACGGCTCGCCAGCCCAGCTCGTCGGTCTTGCCGATGACCTGGCCGCCCTTCACGCCGCCGCCGGCCAGCCACACGCTGAAGGCGTGCGGGTGATGGTCGCGGCCCGGCTTCGGGTCCGCTGCCCTGCGTGATCGCCGTCCGGCCGAACTCCGTGCCGCACACGACCAGCGTCGAGTCGAGCAGGCCGCGCTGCTTCAGGTCCTTCAGCAGGGCGGCGATCGGCTGGTCGACCTGCTGGCAGGCCCGCGGCAGCTCGTCGCCGATGTTGTCGTGGTGGTCCCACTCGTGGTGCGTGACGGTGACGAAGCGCACGCCGCGCTCGACCAGCCGCCGCGCCAGCAGCAGGCTGCGGGCGAAGGCGCCGTCGCCGTAGGTGTCCGAGCGTGCGCCGCGTCTCGCCGCGTCAGGTCGATCAGCTCCGGCGCGGCCGACTGCATGCGGAAGGCCAGCTCGTAGGCGGCGATCCGGGCGGCGACGCGCCGGGTCGTGCGTCCGCTCCTGCTGCAGGCGGTTGAGCTTGCCGATGGCGTCGAGCTGGGCGCGGTGCAGGCTCGGCGGGACGTCGCCGCGGGTTGGCCAGGTTCAGGATCGGCGAGCCTTCCGTGCGGAACAGCACGCCCTGGTGCGTCGCCGGCAGGAAGCCGTTGCCCCAGACCAGTCTCGCGGGCCTTGGGCGACCGGCCGTTGAGCAGCACGACGTAGCCGGGCAGGTTCTGCGACTCGCTGCCCAGGCCGTAGGTCAGCCAGGAGCCGATGCTCGGCCGGCCGGGCATGTCCTTGCCGGTGCAGGTCATCAGCTCGCCGGGGGCGTGGTCGAACGCCTCGTGGTGCATCGAGCGGATCAGGGCGATGTCGTCGGCGCACGAGCCGATGTGCGGCAGCAGCTCCGACAGCTCCATGCCGCACTGGCCGTAGCGGCGGAAGCCGAACCGGCAGCGCCATCAGCGGGTGCTTCCAGTTGGTCTGCCCGAGGCGGACGCCCTGGCGGAACGACTCGGGGATCGGCTGGCCGTCGAGCTTCTTCAAGCTCCGGCTTGGGGTCGAACAGATCGATCTGGCTGGTGCCGCCGATCAGGAAGATGAAGATGCAGCTCTGGGCGCGGGGCCGGAAGTGCGGCGGGCCGCGGCCGCAGCGGGTCGCCGGCGGCGGCGACTCGGCCGCCAGCAGGCCGTCGTCGTGCAGCAGCGAGGCCAGCGCGGCGAGGCCCAGGCCGCTGGCGGAGCTGGTGAAGAAGTCGCGGCGGCGTCGGCTGCCGTGTCGATGCGATCGCATGGCGATCACTCCCGCGTGGTGAACGCTTCCAGGTTCAGCAGCGTCCGGGCCACGCCGGCCCAGACCACTGCTTCTGCGGCGCCGAGCCGCTTCTGGTTCTGCGACCAGCTCGGTCAGCACGGCCTGCTCCGCGTCCGTCGGGCAGCCGGCCCAGGCACAGCTGAAAGCCAAGTTCCAGCCGGCGGTCCGCGTCGGGCGGCCGCGGCCGCATGCGCTTCGCCCAGCGCCCGGGCACACTCGACGAAGATCGGGTCGTTGAGCAGCGTCAGGGCCTGCATCGGGCGTGACGCTGCGGTCGCGCTGCGGGCACGGCTGGTTGCCGTCGGCCGCGTCGAAGGCCGAGAGCATCGGGTGCGACAGCGTGCGCTGCACGTGGATGTAGAGGCCGCGGCGGTGGCGGTCCGCCGTCGGCGTCTTCAGCGACTCGGCCGGTGAACTGCCGGTCGGCAGCTCGCGGGGAAAGGGCGGCACGATCGACGGCCCGCCGAGGCGAGCGTCGAGCAGGCCGCTGGCCGCCAGGGCCAGGTCGCGGACGATCTCGGCCTCGACGCGGAACCGGTTCTGCCGCGCCAAGCAGCGCGTTGTCCGGATCGGCGCCGCCACGTCGGCTCGATGTCGCGACGACTGGCGGTAGGTCGCCGACGAGACGATGGTGCGGATCAGCGCCTTCCGGCTCCAGCCGAGGCGCACGAACTCGGCGGCCAGCCAGTCGAGCAGCTCGGGATGGCTGGGCGGCTGCGCCGCTGGGGCCGAAGTTCTCGGGCGTCGGCACGAGGCCCTGGCCGAACAGGTGCTGCCAGACGTGGTTGACGGCCACGCGCGCCGTGAGCGGGTGTGCGGGATCGACGAGCCAGCGGGCCAGGTCGAGCCGGTCGGGCGTCCTTGCCGCGCGGCTGCAAGCGGCGGCAGGAAGCCGGGCGTCGCCGGGCGCCACCGCTTCGCCCTTGCTGCAGGAAGTTGCCGCGGAGGTGGACGTGCGTCGGGCGGGCGGCCGCCTTGAGCGTCATGGCCTTGCCGCCGGCGACGGCCACGTCGTCGTGGTCGGTGTTGTTGAAGAAGGCGTAGAGCTGGTAGTACTCGCGCTGCGAGATCGGGTCGTACTTGTGGGAGTGGCACTTGGCGCAGCCGAGCGTCAGGCCCAGCCAGACCAGGCCGGTGGTGTCGGTGCGGTCCTTGACGGCGTAGGTGCGGAACTCCTCCTTGTCGCCCGACGCGGCGGTGTTGCAGAGCGTGTTGCGGTGGAAGCCCGTGGCGACGCGTTGCTCAGCTCGGTCAGCCGCGTGCGATCGCCTCTCGGGCAGCAGGTCGCCGGCCAGCTGCTCGATCGTGAACTGGTCGAAGGGCAGGTCGCGGTTGAGGGCGTCGATGACCCAGTCGCGAAAGCGCCAGGCGTCGGGGCGGAGGTTGTCGTTCTCGTAGCCGTCGCTCTCGGCGAAGCGGGCCAGGTCGAGCCAGTGCCGGCCCCAGCGCTCGCCGAAGTGCGGACTGGCCAGCAGCCGATCGATGACCTTCTCGTACCAGTTCGGCGACTGATCGCGAAGCGCGGACCGCATCTCATCCGGTGCCGGCGGCAGGCCGGTCAGATCGAGGCTCAGCCGGCGGACCAGCGCCAGGCGATCGGCTTCCACCGACGCGCTGACCCCGGCTCGTTCCAGCCTGGCCAGGACGAAATGGTCGATTGCATTGCGGGGCCAGGCCGGGTTGGCGATTCGCGGCAGCGCCGGGCGGCGGATGGGGCGGAAGGCCCAATGGTCGCTCGGGTCTTGCGTTCCCTCCGGCGTATCGGGCCACTTGGCGCCCTGGTCGATCCAGTGGCGGATTCGAAGAACTTCCTCGCGTTCCAGGGGTTTGCCACCCAGCGGCATTCGTTTCTCGCGATCCTCGGAAGTGAGCCGGCGAACCAGCTCGCTCTTCGGGGCTGAGCCAGGCACGATGACCGGCCCGGAGTCACCCCCCTCCATCGCGGCGCCGCGCACATCGAGTCGCAAACCACCTTCCCGCTTCTTCGGGCCGTGGCAGCTCGCGCATTTCTCGGTCAGGAGCGGACCAATGTCCCCGCTGAAATCCACGACCCCCGGATCAGCGTGCGCAGTGGCTGCTCCCAGCAGGATCAGGACCAGGCTCTGTCGAAGAACCACACTAGCCCGCCGCGCAAGCGAGGGAGGATCGCCGTCTGTCCTCGCTCCTCCCTCGCTTGCGCGTCGGGCTCGTGCGGCCGCCCAGCGTATTTCAACAAAGCTTGGTGCGAGACTCGCGGAAGTGACACGGAGCGCGGGACAGCTCATCGCGTCGCTCACTTGGGGCAGGCGGCAAATGGCAGAACCATCAGGGCATGCAGCTTGCATTGACGTGTCCCATCAGGCTTTCGCCAACGACTCGGCCTGATCGTGGATCTTGCGGACCGCCGCGGCGATCTGGTCCATGTCGGTGTGAGTGCCCAGCAACATGTTTTGCGTCAGCCAGACCGCCTCTTGGCAAAGGCGATCGTTCTGCGGGCATTGGTTGGCTTGCCACCAGGCCGCGAGGCGCTCTTCACCGCAGATCAGCTTGTAAGCCCTGGAGCCGAGGACCTCTTTCAAGAACGGCTCCTTGTTGAGCGGCGTGTAGCCGCCGGAGCAGGGAATGCCTTCCGCGCGCAGCGCCTTGAGGAACGCTTCGTGGCCCACGCCAGCGAAGCGCGCGTTGTCGAAGCGAAACATGTAGAGGTGGTAGGCGTTACGGGTGCAGCCATCGTATTGCCTGGCGGGCGAGATGCCGGGGACCTCCGCGAGCAGCCTGGTGAGGTACCTGGCGTTTTCGTCGCGGATGCGCGACTGCTCGCCGACTCGCGTCATCTGCTGAAGCAGCAGGGCAGCCTGGAATTCGGTCATCCGCAGGTTCGCGCCACCGTGGGCGTAGCTGAAAGAGCTGCCGCGCCTCGCCCGGCCGTTGTTATGGAAGGCGAAGCAGCGCTCGATGAACGGGGCGTCATCGGAAATGATCGCGCCCCCTTCACCCGAGTTGAGGTTTTTCGAGGCTTGGAAGCTGAAGCACCCGCACTGGCCCCACGCCCCCAGCTTGCGGCCGCGCCACTGGCCCAAGTGAGCCTGGCAGGCATCTTCGACCACCGGAATCGAGTGTTTCTTGGCGATTGCCAGGATCGCGTCAAGGTCCGCCGCGTTGCCGCCCAGGTGGACCGGCATGATGCAGCGCGTGCGGGGGGTAATCGCCGCTTCGATTTTCTTGGCGTCGATCTGAAAGGTCTCGCGGTCGGTATCGACAAACACCGGCAACGCGTGCAGCAGCAGCACCACGTTGACCGTCGCCACGAAGGTGTATGGCGGCACGATCACTTCGTCCCCCGGTCCGATACCCAGAGCATTCAGCGCCGTGTAGAGCGCGCTGGTCCCGTTCGCGGTCGCCAGGCAGTGCTTTGTTCCGGTGAGCTCGGCATAGGCCTTCTCGAATTGATTCGCGTATTGCCCGTCCGTTCGGCACCAATGGCCTTCCTTGAGCACCTTCGTCCAGGCGTCCAGGTCATTGCGCTCCACGACGGGCCAAGCGGGGAACGGGGCGGTGCGGACCGGCTTGCCCCCCAGCACCGCCAGCGACGAGGGCGCCTTGCCCGGGGGCTTCTGTGCAGAGATCTCCCCGCTCAGCAGCGATAGCGCCACGGCGCCCGCGGACGCTTGTTCCAGAAACCCGCGTCGATTGATCGACGGTCGGCGCGACGGCTCACCGTTCATGGGCGTACTCCGAGTGCGAAGCCTACAGCCGCAAGGAGATCTTGTTCTTCTCGAGGTAGCGAATGAAAAGGTAACAAATGCCCAGAAACACCACCACCGCCAGGACGACAAACCACCCGGGCGAGTCCTTGGGCGTGTACGGCTTCAAAGCGTCATCGACCAGGCCGTGGATGATGTAGCCGGCCAGCGCATTGGTGCCCAGCGTGGTGAAAATGCCCAGTCGCAGGCGGTGTCGATCGCAGGCCCATACAAAGAGCGCGTAGACGGCGAGCGAGAAACCGGCGCCAAAGACCAGATACGAGAGGCTGCCGGCCCGCTGGCTCATGGTCCAATAGTTGATCGGCCGCGACGGAGGCACGAAGGGAGGCTCGACGAAATACGCAGAGGAGCCCTCATCGAGCGGCGACGACTGACCACTGACGGCCGCGGGCCGAGGCCCGATCGTGACGGCGCTCGCTGGCGCGAACAGGTTTAGACAGGCCAGTGCGTAGCCCAGCGCCATCAACAGACAGCCCCATGCCGCGAGCTTGGCGACTGGCTGCCAGTCGCGGCTGGCGGCCACCACGTCGTACGCCAGCGACCCGGCCAGGAGCGGCACCGTCCAGGTGAGAAACCCGAGCGGACCACCGTCGATGCCCGGCCGCGTCATCACCCAGTCGTAGTAGAACCAATGTGACAAGGCCACGTGCAACAGGCCCGAGCCAGCGGCGAACCCCAGACGCACAGACGGCCGGCTCGCCATGACCGGCATCACCCACAGGCTGGTAATGCCGATGTGCACCAGCGCCTGGAACACGCTTCGCTGAAAGGCATTTTGCAGAAAGCCCGACGGACCGAGCGCCACGATTTCTGCCCAGGTCTTGCCGCCCCCATCGAGATGGTAGATCACCGCCCCGATCAAGATCAGGCCGAGGCTGCGGCGCACCACGGTCAGATACGCCGACCCCCAGGCCCCGTCGGCCAGTCGCTTGAGCAACGTCAGCCGATAGGCAAACCCCACGGCGAAGAAAAACTGGGGCATGATCGTATCGGCATAGCTGCAGTACGTGTTGTGATGCTTGAAGAGTGCCGGGACCGCCTGGAAGTGGCCGGCGAAGTTGACAAAGAACATGCCCAGCACCGTGTAGCCGCGGAACTGATCGAGCGAAACGATGCGCGGCGGCGAAGAAGGCGCGGGCGACATAGTGTGTCAATAGCCAATCAAGGAGAACCGAAAACTCTCGCGGTCACGGCGGCGCTTTCGCGTTCCAATCTACCAAGCAGCAACCAGCGCCGCACCGGACGACGTTGCGGAGTAGTGTCCTTCGTTTCCGTGGCGCGGCCATCTTGGCCGTGCGGAGGTGCCAGGGAAAAAAGGGAAGACCGCGAACTGGTGGAGAGGCTTGATCTTCGCGGACGAAGGACGCATAAATGATCGCCGAGGTGGCTGTGCCAGCGGAAGGAGTGATTAGAACCATGTTCCTGAGCGAAGTGAAAAAAAGTGGAGCGGCGGCACTAGTAGGCGTTCACCCGCTTCGACGTGGTGGCCTTGGGCGAGTACGTCGGCCCGCTGTTGAACCCATACCGCAACGAAGATCGGCAGAATTATTATCTGATCAAGCCCTGTCCGCTGGGCGTCTCCTTTGAGATTGCCCCACCTGGCCGTGCCGTCCCGCCAGCCAGTTGTGCAGCGGACGGTCTGTTGAGGAAGTAAATCCGGCGGCGCCCAAACTCTGTCGTGGCACGGTCTCACACCTGCAATCTCGAGGGAGCTATGCGATTCGTCCCTCACTGGCTGTCCATCCTGGTCCTCGTCTGCTTGCAGGGCCTCGCCCCCGCGCAAGAGCCCCAACCCGAGTTGTTTCTCCAGTTGGGCCACACCAACGGGATCACCAGTGTGGCCCTGAGCGGCGACGGCAAGCACGTCGTCACTGGGGGCCATGACGCGACGGCGATCCTGTGGGAGGCGGCCAGCGGCAAGAAGCTTCAGACCTTCCAGCGCACCCACCCTGGGTCACGAGCGTCGCCCTGAGCGGCGACGGCAAGCTCGTCGTCACCGGTTCCAATGACAAGACGGCGATCCTGTGGGAGGCGGCCAGCGGCAAGAAACTCCAAACCTTCGAGGGGCACACCGCCGCGATCACGAGCGTGGCCCTGAGCGGCGACGGCAAACACGTCCTCACCGGGTCAAAGGACCAGACGGCGATCCTGTGGGACGCGGCCAGCGGCAAGAAACTGCAGACCTTCCAGGGGCACGGCAACTGGGTCACGAGCGTGGCCCTGAGCGGCGACGGCAAGCACGTCGTCACCGGGTCCGCCGACAAGACGGCCGTCCTGTGGGAGGCGGCCGGAGGCAAGAGACTCCAGACCTTCCAGGGGCACACCGACACGGTCACGGGCGTGGCCCTGAGCGGCGACGGCAAGCACGTCGTCACCGCGTCAACAGACAAGACGGCGATCCTGTGGGAGGCGGCCGGCGGCAAGAAACTCCAGACCTTCCAGGAGAACCGCGGGATCATCATGCGTGGCCCTGAGCGGCGACGGCAAGCACGTCGTCACCGGGTCCTATGACCAGACGGCGATCGTGTGGGACGCGGCCAGCGGCAAGAAACTCCAGCACCTTCCGGGGGCACACCGGCGAGATCGCGGGCGTGGCCCTGAGCGGCGACGGCAAGCACGTCCTCACCGGGGAGTTTTCTGAGGCATCGGACCACACCGCGATCCTGTGGGAGGCGGCCACGGGCAAGAAACTCCAGACCTTCCAGGGGCACACCGCCTGGGTCTCGGGCGTGGCCCTGAGCGGCGACGGCAAGCGCGTCGTCATCGCGTCCAGGGACAGCTCGGCGATGCTCTGGGACGCGGCCGGCGGCAAGAAAGTCCAGCACTTCCACGGGCACACCAGCCGGGTCCGGTGCGTGACCCTGTCGCGCGACGGCAAGCTCGTCCTCACCGGGGCACACGACAAGACGGCGATCCTGTGGGACGCGGCCAGCGGCAAGAAGCTCCAGACCTTCCAGGGACAACCGAGCTCGAGTGCGTGGCCCTGAGCGGCGACGGCAAGCGCGTCGTCACCGGGTCGTGGGACAAGACAGCGAGCCTGTGGGACGCGGCCAGCGGCAAGAAACTCCAGACCTTCGCGGGACACACCAATCTCATCCGGGGCGTGGCCCTGAGCGGCGACGGCAAGCACGTCCTCACCGGGTCCGCTGACAACACAGCGATCCTGTGGGAGGCGGCCAGCGGCAAGAAACTCCAGACCTTCGAGGGGCACAAGTCCGTGGTCACGTGCGTGGCCTTTAGCGGCGACGGCAAGCACGTCCTCACCGGGTCCTATGACGCGACGGCGATCCTGTGGGACGCGGCCAGCGGCAAGAAACTCCAGACCTACCCGGGGGTGGTCCTGAGCTGTGGCCTTGAGCGGCGACGACAAGCACGTCCTCGCCGGAGTGAACTTGTGGGAGGCGGCCAGCGCCAAGAAGCTCCAGACCTTCCAGGAGGCCGGCGGCGGTCTCGGGCGTGGCCCTGAGCGGCGACGGCAAGCACGTGTGGACCGTCGCCACGGACGGCACGACCCGGCTCTGGGACCCGGCCACCGGCAAGGAACGCTGCCGGCTCTACAGCCTCGACGCCGGCAAGGACTGGCTGGTCGTCACGCCCGAGGGGCTTCTTCGACGGTTCCGAAGGGGCCTGGCGGTTCGTCACCTATCGCGACCCGGGCACCCTGAAGCTGATCGACGACGACGCCACCCGCCGCCGTTTCCATCGTCCCGGCCTCCTGGCGCAGGTCTGGAAAGGAGAACCCTAGGCGTGAAAGACATGGAAAACCGCTCGGATGGCGCCGCCGTCGTTGTCGCAATCGGTCTGGCCTTGATCCTGTTGTTGGCGGCTGGCGGCGTAACTTATTTCGTCATGGGGCGACACGCGGCGGAATCGGCGAACGAAGCCGAGCGCGCTCGCCTGGCCGAAGCAGAAGCCCGGATGCAGGCGGAACGCGCCCGTGCCGAGGCAGAGGTCGCGGCCTCGCGCCGCAGCTCCCGCGAAACAGAACCGTCAACCGTTCAAGGCGAGTCGATTCGTGCGGCGGTCGAATCGGTGTTGCGAACCCAGGAGGATGCCTGGAATCGTGGTGATCTCGATTCGTTCATGGAGCATTACTGGAAGTCGGAATCGCTCACGTTCAGCTCGGGCGGTAAGACGACTCGGGGCTGGACGGAGACGCTGAATCGCTACCGCGAGCGGTACCCGACACCGGAGAAAATGGGCCGCCTCAGATTCGGCGGACTTGAAATCACGCCGTTGGGCGACTCCGCGGCGCTGGTCCTCGGGCAATGGGGTGTCGAGCGAGAGCGACCCCGTGTCCGGCAACTTTTCGCTCGCGATTCGCAAGTTCGACGACCGCTGGCTGATCGTCCACGATCACACGTCGCAGCTGAAGGTTAGCAGCGACTGACCCACACTCCAGCCAAGATTTGCCGCGCCGGATTGGCTACTTACAATGCCTTGTATGGTGCCGCGCTAGTTCACATCCTCGCCGCGATGAGCGATCTGCCCCCCGGCGTTCGGAATCAGCGCCGGTCGATTCCTTTCCGATGACGCAGTGGAGCCTCGTGGCTCGGGCCGCGGGCGATGGCGGGCAGAGGGCTGCCACGGCCCTGGCGGACCTCTGCGGACGCTACTGGTATCCTCTGTACGCATATGCACGGCGTCACGCGCACAAGCCACCAGAGGCCCAGGACCTGGTCCAAGAGTTCTTTGCCCACTTGTTGGAAAAGCGGGCCTTGGCGGCGGCCCAGCCGGAGCGGGGGCGGTTTCGCGGGTTCTTGCTGACCGCCCTGCGGAACTTCTTGGCCAACGAGCGGGACAAGGCGCTGGCAGCGAAACGGGGCGGGGGGTACTCCCTCGTCTCGATCGACTTCGCGGCCAGCGAATCCCGCTATTCGCTCGAACCTGTACACCACCTCACGCCTGAGAAACTGTTCGATCGGCAGTGGGCCCTGGCCGTGCTCGACGTGGTCATGCGGCGGCTGCGGGACGAGCAAATCGCCACCGGACGCGAGCGACAGTTTGCAGCCTTCAAAGAATACCTGGCGGGCCAGTCGTCGTCCCATGTTGCGGCCGAGGCAGCCGAAGCGCTGCACGTGTCCCCCGAGGCCGCGCGCCAGGCCCTCCATCGGCTGCGGAAGCGGTATCGAGAACTTCTGCGAGCCGAGATCGCTCAGACGGTGGCCGACCCCGAGCAGGTGGATGACGAGCTGCGGGCGTTACGCACGGCCCTGGAGTGAAGTGCGCCTCTATCTACTATCTAATTGTGTCACGTTTGCCGGCATTTCCTGTAGAGGAAGGTAGAGACCGCTGGAATTGACAGGAGCCTGCCGTGACCGACATTCGTCGTTGCCCTACCTGCGGCGGAGAAATCGCCGCCGAAGCACCCCAGGGGATATGCCCTAAGTGCTTGCTCGATGGCGGTTTGAGGGAGAGCCAGACGGGCTGCGGGGTTTCGCCGGATGATGCGCCAACCGCTGCCACGCCGCCCGGCGGGTTCACTCCGCCGTCGATCGCCGAGCTGGCCCAGCGGTTTCCGCATTTGGAGATCCTCGAGCTCATCGGCCGTGGCGGCATGGGGGCAGTCTATAAGGCCCGCCAACCTGTCTTGGACCGCTTGGTTGCCCTCAAGGTGCTGCCGCCGGAAGTGCGAAGCGTGCCAGACTTCGCCGAGCGCTTTCAGCGCGAGGCACGCTCCCTGGCCCGGCTCAGCCATCCGCACATCGTGGCTGTCTACGACTTCGGGCAAGCCGATGGGCTCTATTACTTCCTGATGGAATACGTCGAAGGAGCGACGCTGCGGCAGGTGCTTGCCGGCGGCCAACTGGCGGCGGACGAGGCCCTGGCGATCGTGCCGCAAATCTGCGACGCCCTGCAGTGCAGCACGACTTCATCGATCCGCTCGCTGGAACATGAGCCTGAGCAAAGATACCAACATGCCAGCGAGGTAAAGACCGATGTTCAGAAGATCGGTCAGCAATCGCCCCCGGCCGCAACGACAGCAAACCTCGGCGCGCCTGCCGCTGACGATGCGGCATTGAAGGCGGCGCTCACGGCGCGCCTCAAAGGGCCGGCTTGGGCGCTGGCTCTGTATGCGGTGTTCAACCTGGTGAGCCTGGCCGCGGCCTTCCTCGTCGCCGCGGCAATCGATCACAACGATCCGGATGGCTTCGACGAAGCGGCGCTGATGATGTTCTTGGGCGCGGTCCTGGTAGTGAATATGCCGTCATCGGGCGTCATGCTCGTTGGTGCCGCCCGGATGGCCAGCGGTGAATCGCAGGGAATGGCGCGCGCCGGAGCGATTCTAGCCATGCTGCCTTTAAGCCTCGCCTTTCCATTGGGAATTCCCTTGGGCGTTTGGGTCCTGTCCGTCTTATCACGACCGGACGTGCAACGAGCATCTGGCGAAACGAGGACTGAGCTCGTGCGCCGCGGTAGGGACGAGCAAGAGCGTGGTGGCGGCGTCCTGAGTTTTCTCGAGGCCCCGTTGGCGTGGCGGTGGTATCTGGCGGTCGCCGCGGTGACCACGGTGCTGCTCCTGGCGGGATGGGCTCAATTCAGCACCGAAGCAGCGCTCAGCGAACAGGCCGTGGCAGGGTTCTTCCTGGTCATCGGTGGCTTCGCCGGCTTGCTTTGGATCGTGGGCCGGACGGCGGATCCCAGCCGGCCGACTCGGGCCAAGGGGCGTGCCTGGGCACACTACGTCGCAGGGGCCCTGCTCCTGCTGCTGGCGATCCCCTGGGTGCCAAAGCTGCCCTTGGTCCACGGCGACATCTGGTATCGCCGCGCCACCTGGTTGAACCGCGCGGCGACTGACTCCGTTCCCGGCGGCGTGACGGTCACGATCCCCACGGCCCCTGAAAAAACGCCTCTCGTGCACGAGGGGGACAACGCCGACTGGTGGTTCGGCGGCGTGCCGGCACGGCTGGTCGCGATTCACGGCGAAGTGCTGATGCTGGAAATGGATCAGCCGCTGCCACGGCGCGACCCCGCCAATTGGAGCGATTTGCGAGTGAAAACACCCTCGGGCGGTACCTGGATGGTGACGCCACAGAGTTGGGGTCGGCGAAGTCAGACCGAACCATACTTCGTATCAGCCAGGTTCGCCAGTGAGGGCATGCGCCAGCTTTTCGTCCCCAGCGAACGTGACGTGCGGGCCGCCGGGCAATTCAGCCTCGTACTGTTCCTGTGGACAATCCTGTTCATGCACCGTACGTGGCGGCCGCTGCGGCGCTTGCTGGGCCTGTCCACATCGCAAGCTGCGGCGCGATCGCCCAAGCACCGGGTGCCCTTGGCCAGAGTGGCGACGCCGAGGGACGAGGCCGGTAGCCTGATGACTACCGAGGTGCAGACCTTCGACGGGGCACCATCAGCCACCACACGCGAGCCGACGCTCAGCGCGCGGCGTCGTCCCGATCCACAGGCCCAGTCGTACGTCAAACTGCCGGCGTCGCTATTGATCGTCTTGGCGAACCTGAACGTGGTGATCCTGCTAGCTCTCCTCGTCAAGCTGAGTGAAAAAGTCACCGGGGATGACACGGCGTTCTACGGTGCGGTGGGGCTCGCGATTCTGCTCGTCATCAATATCCCGCTGTCAGGACTGATGTGGCTGGGTGGAGCGCGTTTGTGGGACCTCGAATCGTGGCGGCTCGTGCGAACGGCCACCGTCTTGGCCATGCTGCCGCTTCACCCTGGCTTTCCGCTAGGGATCGCGCTGGGCATTTGGATCTTCTCGGAGTTGTCGCGCCCGGAAGTTCGCCGGGCGTTCGGTCAAGCGGAGGGCGGCGAGGCGCCGCCCGCGCATTCCTTGAAGGCCCAACAGATTCACTCAAATCAGTAGGCCAGCGCATAGCCATCCCGTCGCGGATCGGCGCCGGCCAGGCGCGCAGCGGATTGCCGATCGATCATCACGGCTTGCCCGCCGCCGACCAGCATCGAGTAATCGCCGATCGGTTCCAACACGTGTCCGCGAGCCGTCAGCTCGTCGCGGGTGGCGCGCGAAACGCGGTCTTCGATCTGCATCCGGGTTTCTTCGTAGATCCGAAAACGGGCCGCATCGATGGCCAACTGGGGATCGGCCTCGAACTCGACGATATTCAATAGCATTTGCACCGTCGTTTGCAGGATGCCGTAGCTGCCGGGCGTGCCGATCGAAAACCAGAAGCCGTCCGGGTGAAAGACGTGCACGGGGGCCATCGGGCAGGACCATTGCTTGCCGGGATGGATCAGGTTCGGCGTGAAGCAGCTCGGATCGATCTCCGTCCAGAACAGCAGGTTGTTGAGCGCGATTCCTGTTTCCGGCACGACCACGCCGCAGCCAAACCCGCCGCCCAGCGACTGCGTGATGCTGGCCACGTTGCCCTCGGCGTCAACGGCGGTCAGGTGCGTCGTCAGGCCCTCGATCATGCCCGGCAAGACCGTCCCGGCCGCGTGCGAGCCCCGCCAGCGTTCGCCCTCGCTGCGGGACGCCTTCAGGGGATCGATCCGCTTCCGCCGCTCGGCCAGGTAGTCTTCCGCCAGCAGACGATTCAAGGGAGCGTCGTGGAACTTCGGGTCGCCTCCCCAGCGAATCCGGTCGGCGGTGGCGAGTTTCATGGCCTCGCTGAGCAGGTGAATATAATCCGCGGAATTGTGGCCCAGCGATCCGAGGTCCCGCGATTCGAGCAGCTTGAGCGTCTGGAGAATCTGAAAACCTTCCGCGTTGGGAGGACAGGTTTTGACCTCCAGCCCGCGGTACGTCACGCCGACGGGCTGCCGCCACTGGGGCTCGTAGCCGGCCAGATCGTCGCGCGTCAGCAGCCCGCCTTGCGACTGGACATAGTCGGCGATCCGATGAGCGAGCGGCCCGCGATAGAAGTAGTCGGCGCCGTGCTCGGCAATCGAGCGGAGCGTAAGGGCCAGCTCCGGCTGCTGAAGGATGGCGCCGATCCGCTGCGGCACGCTTCCGTAGATCTGCATGGCCGGAGGATTCAGCCGCGGCAGCGATTGCTCGATCAGGCGGACGTTCAGGGGGTGCAGCGGGAACCCTTCCTCGGCCAGGCGGATGGCGGGAGCAAACACCGCGGTGGCCGGCTGGGTGCCGTGCCGCGCAGCGCCTCCAACCACCCCGCCACGTTGCCGGGAATCAAGCAGGCGCGCGGCCCAACGTCAACGCTTTGCGGCGTGAATTGCTCGGGCATGGCAGCGGCCGGCGTGTTGCCGCTGAAGTTGAGAGTCTTCGTTTCGCCGCGAGCCAGATAGAGCAGCAGCAAGCCGGCGCCGCCGACGCCGCTCATGTACGGTTCCACGACGTTGAGCGCCGCGGCCATGGCGACCGCCGCGTCGATCGCGTTGCCTCCGGTGCGGAGGCAATCCAGCCCAACCTGGCTAGAGAGTGGATGCGCGGAGGCCACGGCGCCGTGCCGGCCCGCCACGACGGCCCTGGTTCGATTCGCAATCATCGGGCTCGATATTCCCGTGTCCTGAAGCGAAGAAGGACAACCACGAATAACACGAATACCACGAATGAAACTCAGAATTTGCGACGACGCAAGTTCGCGACGAACACGCCATCGCTCGGCTTGCTCCTCTTATTCGTGTTATTCGTACTATTCGTGGTTGCCTTCCTTTCCGCGAGATGTGGACGCAGCTTGCTCGTCGCGCTCGTTTAGTTGCGGCTACGCCGCGCCAAGCTCTCTGTGCCTCTGAGGCCACCATCTCGGCGACCCGACCTGGCAACTTCGTTTGGCCAATTTCCGATTCGGGATATTACGGCCGCACGATCACTTTCCCTTTGCCTTCGATCCATTTGGCCGTGGCGGCCGTGTAAGTGCCGGCGGACTGTGCTGCTCCGCCGACGGTCAGCGCCTTGACGGTCAAGACACCGCCGGCGCCTGCGATCGAATCGGTGAGCACCTTGTTGTTGACCGTCATCGTCAGGCTGGCGGCGGTCTCCTGACAGCCGTTGAGATGCAGGTAGGCCGCGCCGTTGTTGCCGGCGTCGAGCAGCGTGATGTTCACCGTGTCCTTGAGCTGGTGGCTGTGCTTCCAGAACAGGCAGTCGTTGAAGCCCTGTCCGCCGACGATCACGTCGCCGGAGATCGCATCGACGCCTTCGGGCTTCTCGAGCTGCACGCGCCCCTTCTTCACGAGGAACTTGCCGGACGTGGTGTTCGGCTTGCCGCCCGTCAAGCGCAGCGGGGCGTCCTTGTAGCCGGTGTACGACGGCCCCATGAAGAACTCCACGTTGCCGGTGCCCGAGATGCTGCCCGAGTAGGCGAACGCGTTGCCGTCGCCGCTGTCGAGCGTGAGCGTGAAGCCGTTCGTGACGATGTCGAAGTCGCCGCCGCTCGATGGGTAGGCGATCTTCGTGTCGCCGGTCAGGTTGCCGATGTTGCCCGGGCCGATCGCGACCTCCGGCGAGCCGATGACGCCCTGGACGTCCACGCGCGAGTCAACCGTCACGGTCCCCGGTGCCCTCCAGCCACGACTGCGGAGCCGGTAGACGCCGTCCTTCAGCCGCTTGCCGTCCACGAAGAGCTGCTTGACCCGGAGCGCCGCCGCCCTTGCCCGTGCGGATCACGGCGGCCTTCGACAGCAGCAGCTTGCCGAACGCGGCCTTGTGGCCGTTCAGGTCCAGGAGCGACGGCTGGCTGCCTTGCAGCGTCACGACCGCGGACGGGGCGATCTGGCCGTCGGCTTCCCAGATGACCGCGTCGCCCTTGGTTCTCCGCCGCCGACCCGCCGAGACGCAGGTCGCCCGGAATCGCGATCGCGTTGGCCGGCTTGTTCAGCTTCAGGACGCCGCGCGCGAGCGTCGTGGCGCCCCGGTAGGAGTTGCTCGGCGAGCCGGCGATCTCCAAGGGCCGCTCGTGCGGCCGCCTCGATGCGCAGCGGCGCCGTTGCCGGTGATGAAGCCGTCGAAGCGGGCTTTGCCGCCGCCGGAGACGAGCGTCAGCGGAGAAGTCGCCGGTCACGGCTGCGACCGAGCATTCGCCGTCGGGCAGCTTGAAGGTCGTCGGCCGCCTTGAGCACGGCGATGTTGCCGCGCCGATCGCCTGGTTCGGGTCGTCCACCACGCCGGACGCCGCGACGTGCTTCACGTCGCCGACGACCACGTAGCCGCGTCCGTCGCAGCCATCCCGTGGAGGACGTGTAGACGCCCTTGGGCATCGGCTTGCCGTCGACCGTCAGCTCGCCGACGGTCAGCACGCCGCCGCCCTGCGGACCGTCGGTCAGCACCTTCGTTCCCGGCAGCCAGCGTCAGACGGGCGATCGTGTCGCTGAAGCCGTTCAGGTCGAGCCGCGGCGCCGCCCTTGGCGGAGCTGAGCAGCTGAACGCTGGCGGCGTCGTCGAGCTGATCGCTGCCGTTCCAGACGAGCGAGTCTTGATCGCTCGTTCCGCCGCCGACGATGATCGTGCCGCCGAGCGCGTCCGCGCCGGGCTCCTTGGCGAGCACGACGCGGCCGGCCTTGACCGACCAGGTGCCCTGCATGGTGTTGGCGGCCTTGCCGTCGAGCACGAGCGGCGCGTTCGGGCCGCCCGCGTGGATCTCCACCTTGCCCGTGCCGGAGATCGGGCCCGCTGTAGGTGCAGGGGTTGCCGCCGTTGTTGAGCTTCAGCGTGAAGCCCCGGTTGATGACGGGCGACGCGCAGGTGCCGATCGGGTAGGCGAACTCCGTGTCGCCCTTGGTCACGGCGACGTTGCCCTCGCCGATGGCCGCCGCCGGGTTGCGGACCATGCCGGACACCTCGACCATCAACTGCAAGTTGATCGCCCGCACGACCAGCGGCTCGCTTTGATCGGCCGCGGCCCGCAGGCGGACCGACTGCACGCGGTTGTCCTTCAGGACCGCCTTGGGCGATGCCCTTGCTCGAGCTTGGCGACGGTCGTGAACTTCGTGCCGTCGGCGGAAACCTGCACCTCGCCGCCGGCGAGCAGGCCCTGGCGATTGATGCCCGTCAGCACCTCGATCGCGTAGACCTGCTGTGGCTTGCGTGAACGTCAGCGTGAAGTGGTCGCCGCGTCTTGGGCGGACCGGCCGACTTGTAGAACGTGGCGTCGTTGCCGTCGAAGGCGAACACGGGATCGAGGAAGTCGCTCGTGCCCACCGAGGTCGTGAACGGTCGCCTCCAACTGCGGCTTGGGAGGCATCTCGATCAGCTTGCCGGCCACCGCGTCGAGCGGCTGGAAGCGGGCGGCGAAGCCCTCGACCGTCACCGAGTTGTCCGGCCCCCAGGTCCGCTCCTGGCGGCTGGCCAGATTGCGGAGGTTCGTGATGTGCGTCAGCGGCGGCTGCTCCCAGGCCACCAGCGTCGCCCCCAGCACCGAATCCCCCTTCTTGAGCCGGCTGGCGTTGCAGACGTACATGTTCCACTCTTCCCACGGCACGCCCAGGTTCCAGGGGCAGGTGATCGTCGTGTAGCCGCGGGCCAGCATCTCCGTGGCCACGGTGCTGTTCCCTTCCCAGGCCATGATGATCACGTCCTTGGTGGCCGTGTTGGACAGCCCTTCCCACTTGATCGCCTTCTTGCCGTGCTTCTTGACCATCGCGCACACCGTCGCGATGAAGTGGTCGGCCAGCTCGTGGTCGTCCTTCAGGCCGTGCTTCGCCATGAACGCCTTGTAGCCGGGGTGCAGCGACAGCCGGCCGGAGGTCACCTCGTCGCTGCCGATGTGGAAATACGGCGACGAGCGAAACACGTCGCACATCTCGCCGATGAGCGTGTCGAGGGCGGGATAGATCTCCTCGTTCGACATGTTCATGCAGCCCATGCCGACCGGCTGCTCTGGACTGCGGGTTGATCGCGTCGAAGATCTCGGGCAGCGACCGCAGGGCCGCGCCGGAATGGCCGGGCACTTCCAACTCGGGCACGAGCGTCACGCCGCGGGCGTCGGCGTAGGCCACCAGCTCCTTCAGCTCCTCCAGCTTGTAGACGCGGGGCGCGACGCCGCCGTGGGCCCCGTAGTTCTTCGAGCCGAGCTTGGGGTACTTGGTGGACGGGAACGTCCAGCCCTGGTCGTCGGTCAGGTGCAGCTGCAGGTAGCGGGCCTTGTAGAGCCGGCAGAGTTGCACCACCTTCTTGATGGCGTCGATCGGATGGTCTTGCCGCGCCACGTCGAGCATGACGCCGCAGTAGTCGGCATGCGGCCAGTCCTTGATGGTCACTCTGGGCAGACGAACGTCGCTCTCGGTCTTGCCAAGCAGCTGCAGGAGCGTGGACGTGCCTTCGGCCGTCGCCCGATAGTCGAAGCCCGCCACGACCGCTTGCTCGATCGATGGCGATCGTGTGGGCGCCGTCGGTCGTCCGCACCGGCTCGCGGTTTCGCAAGCACCAGGATCTGCTCGCCGGCCTTGATCGTCGGGTCGATCTTCAGGACGATATCGCCGGCCCGCCCTGGCCCCGCGGTCACCTCGAGCTTCAGGCCCGTCAGCTTGGCGATCTCGTCCGGAGAGCACGTCCGCCAGCGGCTTGAGTTCATCGGCGCTGGCCACGATCCGGCTCTCGGCCGTGAGCCGCAGGTGTCCCGCACCCTTCTCCAGCGATTTGGGCCACGGGATCAGGTGCAAATCGGGATGCGTATCGGCAGGGTCGGTTGCGGCCACTCCAGCCGGGCAAGAAGCGCCGATCGCGACAACAAGCACCAGTGAAAGACGGCTCTTTCTCATGGGTTTCCTCGAAGGGACCTGGCTGTTCTGTTGGAGCGCGATCGGGAGAAAGACCTTTCACCACGGGGCCTGGCCAAATACACTGAGGCCCGCACAGGCATCATACGGACGAGGACGATCATGCCACAATTCGATTCGAGCGACCGCCACCTTGCCGCGCCCTTGAAGAATCGGCGCGAGGTCCTGCAAGTGGGGTTCTCGACGGCGCTCGGTCTTGGCCTTAGCGGGATCGCCTCGAGCGCTACCGCCGCAGCTAAGGACCGCGCCGGCGCCGGAGCGCGAGCCAAACGCGTCATCCTGGTCTTTCAGACCGGCGGCGCCAGCCATATCGACACGCTCGATCCCAAGCCGAATGCCCCCACCAGCGTTCGCGGCGAATTCAAGCCGATCGCCACCCGCGTCTCGGGCATCCAGGTCAGCGAGCACTTGCCTCGATTGGCCTCGCAGGCCGACCGCTGGGCCGTCATCCGCTCGATGTCTCACGGCAATGCCGGACACCTGCCCGCCACGCACCAGGTGCTCACCGGCGCGCCGATCCCCGGTCTGCCCGAGGACCGTCCCGACGACAAGGTGGCCTCGCGGCAAGACTGGCCGTGCTATGCCGCGGCGCTGGACTATCTGCGGCCTCGGCAGGACGGCATTCCCAGCGGCGTGAATCTGCCCACCTTCTTGCTGGAGGGGCCGCTGACCTGGCCCGGCCAGCACGCCGGATTGCTGGGCGCCGAGCACGATCCCTGGCAGATCCGCCGCGACCCCAACCAGCGGAAGTTCCGCGAAGAAACGCTTCGGCTTCTGGATGGCCTTTCGCTGGATCGCCTTAACGGCCGGCGCGGGCTGCTGGCCGAGGTCGATCGCCAGCGCGCGGCCCTGACCGCCGCGGCCGAAGTGTCGCAAGTCTCGGCGCGCTACGAGTCGGCCTTCAACCTATTGACTTCAGGCCGGCTTGCTCAGGCCTTCGACCTGGGCCGCGAGACGGACAAGGTTCGCGACCGCTACGGCCGGCACATGTTCGGCCAGTCGTTGCTCCTGGCCCGGCGGCTCGTCGAGGCGGGCGTGCCCATCGTGCAGTGCAACATGGGCATCGTGCAGACGTGGGACAACCACGCCGACATCTTCAACACGCTCAAGCAGCGGCTGCTGCCGCCGCTCGATCAGGGCCTGGCCGCGCTGCTGGACGATCTTCACGGGGGCGGCCTGCTGGAGGAGACCTTGGTGGTCCTCTTCGGCGAGTTCGGCCGCACGCCGAAGATCTCAGCCATGCCGGGCCAGGCGGCCGCCGGCCGCGACCATTGGCCGCAAGTGTTTTCCGCGGCGTTTGCCGGCGCGGGGGTCCAAGGCGGCCAGGTGATCGGCAGCTCCGACGCGGTGGGCGGCTACCCGGCCACCACGGCTTACAGCCCGCGCGACCTGGCGCGACCGTTTACGACGCGCTGGGCATCCGTCCCGACACGCTGATCCATGACCGTCTGGGCCGGCCCATGCAGCTTTGCGGCGGCGAGGTCATTCGCCGGCTGTATGGCGGCACCGCGGCATCGTCGTAGCTACGAGCACGGCTGGAGACGATCCATCCACCGCTGCACCTGAAGCGCATCGGCGTAGAGGGCGTAGGTGGCCCCCAACGGCAGGGCTCGAGGGACTTGGGCCACGGGATGCGGTGCAAATCGCGGATCCGCAGCGTCGGTCGCGGCCAATCCTCCCGGGCAAAAAGCGTTCAACGCAGAGCACCTGCGCCACGACGCCGGCGTACCAAACACGCCTGCGCCAAGAGAGACGAGAAGAGGATGCGGGGCAGGTCGTAGTGGGGTCATTTGGCGCGCCGGCCGGAGGTGTAAAGCGAAATCCTTAGGTGTCGGCAGTCAGTAGCGGGATTTCACCAGACTCGACTTGCTGCGCTAGGTGGCGCAAGTGGGTGGCATTTCTGATGCACTCGCCTTGTACGTAGAGAGCTTGGTCGTCGCTGGGTCTGGTATACAGGTGGTCCGCCTTTTCAAAGCCTTCAGCATGATTCTCGCCTAACCAGCGGCGGATTTTTGGGCCCACTTCCTGCTTCCATTGGTGTCTCCAGAGGTAGAAACTACCGCGGGTGGCTATTCGATCCCCTTGTTCCTCCGACTTATCTGCCTGCGCTCTGAGGTAAGCCGCGACCTCTTCCTTCGTCGCAGTATCCTTTGCCTTCGCCTCTAGGCCGGCAAGCCGAGCTTGTCGCTCGTAGTCTATCTGCGACGGGGCAACGGCCAGCAGAAACAGGAATACGACGATGCCCAGGCTGACGGCTGGAAGAAGAACGTACAGGACATAGGTCCACATTTCGGCTCTTGGGTCTCCCGCTACCGCTTCAAAAAGCGGCCAGCGAGCAAGCAGCATTCCAATGAGAAGGCACACTAACCCCGTAACGACGCCGAGAACGAGCAGTTGCCTACTCCAGCGCCACCAGTGGATGGCGGCCCATCTGACGACTGCCAGGAAATACAGAATAAACGCACGACAGCGTTCTCTCATAAGGAGCCCTTCGGGCCAGGCCGAAAGGCGTATCATGCGTTTGTCACGACGCATGGCCTTCCGGCCAAAAAACAGGGAACGCCACGAGCTCGGCGGCTCGTGGCGTCGTCATTTTAGGGGTTTGCGTGCCAGTGTTCTAGTGTCCAGTCGTGACCTCGCGGAACAAGTCCTCTACGGTCCAGAGCGTATCGACCACGCCAGCGGCCATCGCCGGAGTGAGCCGAAGCCGTCCGCTCTTCCCCAGCTTCCGCGGGCGCCAGCCGCTTCGAGAAGCCCGCCGAAAGGCGTGTAGATGATGTTCGCGTTCCCGGTATTCCTTTATGATCGTCCCGTGCTAGAAGGACGCTGCAAACGCCCAATGGTTCGCTGTTCTTGACGGCAGTTCAATTAAAGCTAAACTGACGAATGAGTGCTCCTTCGTCAACGAATCTCGGCGGAAGCGATTTTGTCGCAGCAGGGGCCTGGGGAGAAGTGCGGCACGCGGTTCGGACGAACGGCCGCATGGAGGCCAAAGAGTGGCTTGACGCCGCTACAGCTCAGGAGCGATCAAAGTTCGCCCACTTGTTCCAGCGTTTAGCCAGCGTAGGGAAGATATTCAACATCAGACAATTCCGCCGACTCGATGATGCCATTTTTGAATTCAAGCGAGACGAACACCGAATACTTTGCTTTCAACAAGGCAGGTGCTGGCGGCTGACTCACCACTTCTCCAAGGGCGCCAAGCTGCCGGCGGAAATCAAACACGCGCATACAATCCTCGCCGAATTCCTCAGTAGAGTGCGATGAACAAGGAAATCTCCTTACACAAAGAGATTGCATCTACGCCAGAGGGGATGCGTGTCTGGCAGCAAGAGCGAGTTATTGTTGAGGTTACAGAGCGAATCTGCGAACTGATGCAAACGCAGGGGGTTAGTCGCTCCGAGCTTGCCGAGCGGCTCCGCAAGAGCCGTGGCCACATCACCCAGTTCCTGAGCGGCAGCGCAAACATGACCCTACGGTCAATCTCAGATATCTATCTGGCCCTGGGGCGCCAGTTCCACGCAAGCGATGGACCAATTGCAGTTGATGCGCAAGAGTCGCACGGCAGAAAGCTCGCTCGATTGCAGTGCAATTCACGTCTGGTTGCCAGGAGCTGGCCTGTGCGACCACAAAAAAGGTGGACGGCTTCCTATCCGCGGCTGGAGGTTGGTTAGATGGCCAAAAAAGAATTGCCGCGGATACGCGGTCCGGGAATAGTCGAAGAGCTTAGGCTCGTCGATCTCAGGCTGATACGGGCAAATACGTTCCAGGATGCTGACTTTGCTGATGATTTGCCGGACCAAGTCGATTCCCTCATTCGAGTCACACCGCAGCAAACAACAGAAAATGAATTGGCTATCGACATTACTCCGAACGTAAGCGCGTCCGGCCCGAACAAGGGAGAGAAAATATTTCATGCCGAGGCGACCTTTCGCCTCATATACGAGTTCCGGGAGGGGCCGGGTGATTTTGGCGACGTGGCGATTCAGCAGATGGCGTGGGGCGTAGCGCTTTTTGACGCCTGGCCCTTCTGGAGAGAATTCCTTCAGTCAACCCTTGCGCGAATGTCTCTTCCGCCCTTACTGGTGCCAATGCTTCACCCGGAGGGCGATGACTTCGTCAAGTTGGTGCCGGCCAGCAAGCAAGAGGTGGCCGCGAAGCCTAGGCCGAAAAAGGGAAGGGGATCGGGCGCTAAGGCATAGCTTTTTCACATTTCCTAAGTTTTTTCTTTGGCGCTGCCCGGCTGTGGCCAAATGACCCTACTACCGGGCAGGCAGCGCTTCCGCAACCGTGGGCGTCCTGACGCGGTAACGGGCCATGATGGCCCATCTTAGCTCGATTCGGCAGCGGCGGAGCAGATTCGCATTCGGAAAAGTGCTTGACGGCCGCAAGTAATCTGATATAGTGTGATATATCAGATAACTTGACAGGGGCGCCCATGAAGCCGCGCTCGCAACGTTCTGCTCAGGAACGAGACGTCCGCTCGCGCCGTGCGACGCGTGGCCAGCGAGCCGCTGCTGCGCGGTAGCCTTGTCCAGATGCACCGCCGCTGCGGCAAGGAAGGCTGTCACTGCCAACAAGGAGAGAAGCACCCGGCTCTGTACCTCGCGCTGCGCGACCAGGGAAAACGCCGCATGGTCTACATCCCGCCCGCGCTGGAAGAGACGGTCCGCGCCTGGGTAAAGAATGCGCAAGACTTGGACAAACTACTCGACCTCATCTCGGCGCACTCCTATCAGGAACTCCTGGAGAAGAAAACGCACGTGCTGGGAAGTTCGCGGAAGTCGCCTCGCACCGCATCCAAGAAGCGCCACTCGCCATGATGGCTCGGTTTTGCGCGGTACGTAGATAAAGTGTTCCACTTCAGCAGCCTGCTGAAGACGCTGCACGAGCCGCGCCGCATCCCGCTGATTCCCATCGGGTCGATCTTCACCAGCGCGTTTGCCATGTTCGCCACGGCGCGGTGCAGTTTGCATCGGATGGAGAAGGACCTGGTGCGGATTCCCGCGCGGTTGCGAGGGATCGTGGGGCCGCACGCCCCCAGTTCCGACACGATCGGCCGGGTGTTTGCGGCCATGGATCCTGAGCCGCTGCGGCAGATGCTGCGTTCGGTGCATCATCGCCTGAGGCGCAACGAAGCGCTGCGCGATGGCGGCCCCTGGAAGATCGCGGCCGTGGATGGCCACGAATTTTTTTCCCAGTAGAAAGCGCTGTTGCCCCGAGTGCTTGACCCGCACCATCAAGGTCCACGACCAAGAGGTCACTGAGTATTATCACCCCGGCGTGATCTGCCATCTGGTGGGGCACGAGCTGGCGCTGCCGCTGGACCTGGAGTTGCTGCGGCCCGGCGAGGGGGAGGAAACGGCCGCCAAGCGGCTGCTGGAGCGGGTGTTTGCCAACTATCCGCGCTTCTTCGATGTGGTGGTGGGCGACGCGCTGTACCTGGACGCCCCCTTCATTAACTTCTGTCTGGCGCACCACAAGCACGCGATCGTGGTCGTGAAAGGAGACCAGCGGCTGCTGTTGCAGGATGCCCAAGGCCTGTTCGCCCAGCGCGCACCCCAACCGTGGAACCTGGGACGCTGCACCGTTCAAGCTTGGGACGAAGAAGGCTTCACCTCCTGCGAGGGCGTGCAGCGGCCGCTCCGCGTGCTCCATACCCAGGAGACGGTGCAGCGTCGGCATCGCATCGCCGGCCAATGGCAGATCGCGGAGGAGACTTCCCGCTGGTATTGGGCCACCACCCTGTCCAAAAACCAGTTCTCGACGCCCGAGTTGTGGCGCGGCGGTCACGCGCGCTGGGATGTGGAGAACGATTGCTTCAACACCCTGAATACCCACTTTGGCCTGGACCATTGTTATAAGCACGCGCCGTTGGCCATCGTCAACTTCGTGCTGACGCTCTTCTTGGCCTACGTGCTGCTGCAATGCTTTTGGCAGCGAAACGTCAAACCGGCGCTTCGCAAGGCGATCTCCACGCTAATCGGCCTGGCTGAAGAACTGCGCCACAGCCTGGGCCCGACCTGCCGCGCGCCGTGGTATCCACAGTTAGCCCAGCCGCCGTGACCGCCCTTGAGTCGGCAGACCTACGGTCGTCTCGCGCGGCACCCACCGCTCGAGAATCCCTTGCCCCTAGCGGGAATCGCCCCCTTCGCACCTCGCGAAAACGCTCGCCACCAGCGCCACGCCGGCCTCTCCGCCGCAACTCTCACGAATCTCAACCTCTCCGGCGACGCCAAACCCCGTCAAACGGCCGCGGTTGCGGAACTGCTGCCGGGCAGGTTGGCCGATTGGCAAGCATCAACAGAAGTTGATATGATGCCTGCGACTCCATCGGAGATCGGTTGTCCAAAACGGGAGCATCCGCATGGTCCTCTCATTTTCAGCCCTTCCCAACATGAGGTTGCTCCTCACTCTGGTTCTGTTCGCGTTGGGGACGCTTCGCCTGCAAGCGGCCGAGTCGGTCGGCTGGCGAACTGATGGCAGCGGCCGTTATCCCAGCGCCCAGCCGCCGCTGGAGTGGTCCGCGACGAAGAACGTGGTCTGGAAAACGCCGATGCCCGGCTACGGCGTAAGCCATCCTGTGCCGCTGGGCCACCGCATCTTCATCTGTTCAGAGCCCTGTATCCTGCTGTGCCTCGACCGTGATGACGGCAAGATCCTCTGGCAAAAGAACAGCAGCTATGACGAGATCGAGATTGCCCCGGATGTCCGCGAGCGGCTCAAGGTCGAGCTAGGAGAGGCGGCGCAGCTGGCGAAGAAGCAATCCGGCGTGCAAAGGGAAATGGACTTGCTCCGCCGCACTCTTGCGAAGGAGATGAAGCCGAGGGAAGAGATCGAGAAGAAGCTCCAGCCTTTCCGCCGCCAGATCGATGAGCTCAAGAAGGAAAGCCAGAAGCTAAGCCTCGCCGTGCGCTACACCGTGCCGCAGGTTCATGGCACGGCTGGCTATTCGGCCCCCACTCCTGTCACGAATGGGAAGGAAGTCTTCGTCGCTTTCGGGAACGGCCTCGTGGCTTGCTTCGACCTGGATGGCAACCGTAAGTGGCTGAAGCTGATCGAACACTCCAACGCGGCCTTCGCCCATTCCGGCTCCCCGATCCTGGCGGGCGACAAGCTTTTGATCCACTTTACCGACCTGGTGGCCCTGGAAACGACGACCGGGTCCGAGGCCTGGCGCGTCAAGCGCCCCACCAGCCACGGCACGCCATTGGCAACGCGGATTGCAGATGTCGATGTCGTTCTGACTCCCAAAGGCACGATGCTTCGCGCTCACGACGGAAAGGTGCTGACGGAGCGGCTCGGTTCCTGTGGGGCCAACTCGCCCATACTCCATGAGGGGATCGTGTACTATGTCCACGGCCAGAGCACCGCAAACCGGCTGCCGACATCCCTGGCCGCGCCGGTGAAAGTCGAGCCGCTGTGGAAGGCCAGCGTCAAAGGGGGCGGCTACGGGTTCTCATCCCCGGTGGTCCACGAAGGACTGCTGTACGCGGCCAACGACCAGGGCATCTTGACGGCCGTAGAAGCGGAGACCGGCAAGGTCATCTATGAGCAACGACTCAACCACGAGGGGACCACCTACCCGAGCCTGTCGGTGGCAGGCAATTACCTTTATGTCAGCAGCGACCGAGGGATGACCGTGGTCCTGCAGCCGGGCAGAGAATTCAAGGTCCTGGCGCGCAACAACCTGGAGCCATTCCGCAGCTCCCTGGTCTTCGAGGGCAAGCGCGTCTACATCCGGACTCAGAAGAACTTGTACTCGATCGGCGAATAGCTGGTACTCCTCTCGACGACTCTCACACGTGCCCACGTCACGAACCTCGCGCATAGGCCGGCGGCTTGGGATCGAGCAGCCGCACGAGAGCGTCCTTCATGGCGAACGCGCAGAAGTGGTTGCCCAGCGGATTGTAGTGGCCGTGCGCCAACGAAGTACCGCGACAGCGCCTCTTCGGGAGTGCCTTTGAACCGCGCGGCATCGGCGGCGTGGGCCTGCATCAGATCGACGTACGGCAGCTTGGCCTCCTTCAGATAATCGACCAGCGCCTGATCGAATCGCACCTCCTTCTCGATGAATTGCCTGATCGTGTAAGCGCCATAGGAGAGGACATACAGCACCCGCTTGCCGTTCTTCTTGGCGAATTCGTTGACACGATCGAGAATCCGCGTGCTGGCCGAGAATCCCGTGCTTCAGCAGGCCCTCGTCGTCGTAGTCGGTGGCCGGGATGGGCTCGCCGCTGTGCCTTTCGGGCGGCCCGCATCAGCCGATTGTGCAGATAGAAATCGTCGCGAAACAGGGCATACACCCGCTCGAGATCGCACAGGTCGTACACCGATTGGGCCGTGGGACACGGATTGGGGCGCTCGGTGATCTTTCCCTTGTCGAGGTCGACCGTGACGTGCGGCACCGTGGGACTGGGGCTCTTTCGATTGACGCCGAATTTGAACCGCTGCCAGCCGTGCAGATTGCGCACATGGTCATCGTCGAAGATGTTGAAGACGATGTACCGGGCCGGAGCCCGCTTCTCCTCGCGCAGCATCCGCAGGTACGCCTGATAGACCGAATAGCCGCCGATCCCGTAGTTGCGAACCGGCTCGCCCAGGTGCGCCGCCAGCGACTCCTGCCAGGTCTCGCCGTCGCTGACCTGCTCGCAGCTCGTGAAGCTGTCGCCGTAAGTGTTGATCCGGCACGGCTCGCCGGCATGAGCGAACATCCGCCGCGCATCGAGCTTGTCGTACCGATACCGGCACACGGCCCCATCCAGACCTTCCGGAAAATCGCGGTCGATATGGAGATATCCCAATTCCGCGTCGTATTTGCAGAACGGAAACGCCTGCTGCTTGAGCCACTGATCGACATCCTCGCGGGTCAAGCAGCAGTGGCCGCAGATAATCGCGAATCTGCTGCTCGGTCGCCTCGGCTTGGCATCGGACTCGCCGCCGGCGGCATCCGCCTCGCCGAAAACGCAGCTCGCGGAAAGCGCCGCCGCCCCGCGTGCCAGCACCGTTCGCCGATCGATCATGTGATTAGTTGCTCTTGGGAGGGAGAGGGGATGAGGCTTGGGCTTTTTTCAGGTGTTCGTCGAACCAGGCGATCGCTTCCTTCTGGGCCTGGTCGCGGGCCTCGTTGTAGATGCCGTAGTGCTTGATGCCCTTGATCGTCACGAGCTTCTTGACGCCCGTGGCCCGCTCGTGGGCCAGGATCGCGTGGTCCTTGTTGTCGAACAGCTCCTCCTTCTCGGCGATGATGAACAGCTTCGCGCAGTTCTTGCACCGGCCGATGTCCTCGATCGGGGCGTACTGCATCAGCTTCTCCCACACCGGCTGCCCGGTCAGGTTGTTGAATTTCGCGCCGGGCTCGGGATAGCCGATCTTCCCGTGGGTGCGGGCCGTGCCCTGGCTGAACGTGTGATTCGCGAATGGCCGGGTTCGCGATGACCCAGCGGGCGTCCATCGAGCCGACCTGGCTGACGAACGCCTTCACGCGCGGGTCGCGGGCGGCGACGTAGACGACGTGACCGCCGGAGAACGAGGAGCCCCAGATGCCGATCCGGTCCGGGTCGCACTGCTTCTCGCCCGACCGCCCAGTGGATCGCGTTCATGATGTCCGTCGTCTGGTCGATCGGATCGACCACCTCGCGGACCTCCTTCACCTCGGCGATCAGCTTGCCGTCCTTCTTCTCCGGCTTGCGCGTCGGCCAGGATCAAGCCGCGAGTCGCTGTTGCCCCAGCCGCGGTAGTCGAAGGCGACGACCAGGTACCCGGCCTGGGCGAAGACGATCGCATCGGGCCGCAGCGCCGCCGCGGTGCCGCCCCAGCCGTGGCTCATGACGATCGTGGGCAGCTCTGCCCGACTTCGGTGACTTCGGGGCGAAGACCTCCGCCGCCATGCGCGTGCCTTCGCTCATGATGTCGGCCGTGCGGAACGTGACATCATCGGGGACTTTGAAACTCAGCTTGCGGTCCTGGGCAAACAGCCCGGACGAAGCCAGCGCGCAGAGACAGCACGGCCCATACGACGAGACGAGTCGGAGTCATAGAGATGCCTGTAGTAAGCGGACCGAGGGTGCGTGTGAAGTCGTCATTCGTCGCCCGCGCCGAGCTTGTCGATGTCGTCTGGCCCCGGCAGCCCGAAGGAATACACAACGCCGGTCGTGCTCTTGGGAAAGTAGGCTTCGGAGTCGTTTTCCACCCATTGGGTGTTGCCGGTGCCAACGTACACGCGACCGCGTGAAACCGAGGGGCCGGCAAACACGGGCCGCAACGAAATCTCTTTCAGGACTTTGCCGGTGGCCGCGTCGAGCGCGACCAGCTTGTTGCTGGAGAGCGTCGTGAAGAAGAGACAGCCGTTGGCGACGGCGATGCCCGAGGCACACGGATCGCCGCAGTTGCGGAAGAGCGGCTTTTCCTTCGTCCCGCCGATCCAATCGATCTTGGGTCGTTCGTGCCGCCAGTTCTCTGTCTTCGTATCCAGGCCGATTGAGGTTACGCGACCGCCGGAAGCGGGGGCCATGATCTTGAGGGAATTTGTTCCTCGGAAGATCGTGTCGATGCCATTGGTGAAGACGGACTTGCCGTCGGTGGCGCAGCCGGTCTGCAATCCGCCGACGGGGCTGGGCAAGCGCGAGCGTCGCGGGGATCGATCTTGGGGTCGTCCGAGGGCGGGCCGGTGTAGATCGGCGTGTGGGCGACGATCGCGCCGGTGTCGATCCGCATCACGTAGAAGCCGCCGTTCTTCGAGCCGGCGCCGACCACGCGCACGCTCTGGCCGTCGATGACGATCGAGTACACTTTCGGCGTGTCGCCGATCGACTGATCCTTGTAGCCGGTCTTCGGGTCATAGCTGGGCATCGTGTGGTTCCACACGTCGTGCTTGGTGATTTGCGTGACCCACCTCTCCTTCCCGGTCCCGGCATTCACGGCGATGACCGCCGCGGAATGTGGCGTGTAGTTCCGGGGGTCGTCTTTGGTCGGCTTTCGCGGGGCGTTGTGGATGTCGGTGCCGAAGAAAATGGTATCGGTCTCGGCGTCGTAGGAGGGCGTTGACCAGACGGAACTCGTCGAAGGGCCGTAGTGAAAGACGCGCTTTCCCCAGGCGGAGTCCATCTCGAGGGGCGGGTCGAACTTCTCCGGCGTGGGCCCGACATCGTACTTCCAAGCCAGCTTGCCGGTCATCGGATCGAGCGCCATGACGAAGCCGCGGCCGTTGCAGCACTTATAACCCGGCTGGGCCGGCTGCGGATGTTCATAGGCCCCGCCGCCGAAGATCACCTTGCCGTCGGCCAGGATGGGCGACGCCATCAGCAGGTTGGCTGCGTGCGCGCCGGGGAAATCCTTCCCCTTCGTGTTGACGGTCCATTTCTCCTTCCCGCTCTGCCGATCGAGACAGTACGCCACTCCGGCAACGTCGCCGAAGTAGACGGAATCCTCCGTGACCAGCGCCGAGCTGTACACTCCGTCGCGTGGGATGAGACCGAACCTGCTCGTCAGTTGGGAGAGAGTCCGCCGCTGAGCGCCGACCTCGTAAGCCCAGGCCACCTCCCCGTTGGGCTTGAGCTTGTAGAATCTGGGATACGTTGACGTGCCGAAGTAGACGTAGCCGTTCACCACCGCCGGCGTGGCATTGATGGCCCCGACGATCTCGGTCGCGCCGTCGCGCGGGAAACGCCATTTGAGTGCCAGGCTGCCCACGTTGTCCGCCGCGAGGCGCCGCTCCGCGACATTGTGGCGAGAGCCTGTGACGTCGTAGTTGTACATCGACCAGTCGCCAGGCGCGACGGACGATCTCTTAGGCGATGATGTCCTGGGCGGCGATGTCTGAGGCGGCGATGTCTGAGGCCTCTGTCCCTGCTGTTCCTCAGGCTTTGGGCGGACGGCTGGGTGTGCTCGAACCTGGATGCAATACACGCGAGCCGACGGTGCGAATCAGCAGCCGGTCGCCGGCGATGGCCGGCGTCGCCATGCACATGTCGTCCTCGGCCAGGGTGTTGGTGTGCAGCAGCTCGAACTGTCGCTCGCCTTGAGCACGAACGTGACGCCGTCTTCGTTCAGACAGAACACCTTGCCGTCGTAGGCCCAGGGCGAAGACGTGAACGCGCGGCCGTTGGGCAGCCGCTGCGGGCCGAAGAGCTCCCGTGCCGTCGCTGGCGTTGAAGCAGCTCACGAGCCCGCGGTCGTAGAGCACGTACAGCCGGTCCGTCGTAAACCAGCGTCGTCGGGTTGTACGGCGCTGCTTTCGGCTGGCACCAGGCGATGAACTCGTTCGACGTCTTGCCGTCCTTGAGCGAAATGTCGCCATCCGCGCCCGGCCGAATCGCGTAGATCGGCTTCGACGCGATCCAGCACGTAGCCCGAGCTGAAATAGAGCAGCCCGTTGTGGCTCGTAGGGCGTCGCGATCGTGATGCTCGACATGCCCTTGAGCGACCAGAGCAGTTTGCCATCGAGGTCGTAGGACCGCACCTTGCCCGTCCCCGGCGTGACGATCTCCGTGCGCTGGCCGTTCTCCCAGACGAACGGCGTGGCCCAGTTGCTCTTCTCGTCGCGAGCGACTCGCCACACCTCGTTGCCGGTCTTCGCATCGAGGGCCAGGAGATACGACTCCTCGTCGTTGTCGTTCACGAGGTACAGGCGGTCCCGATGCATCACGGGCGAGGCGGCGGTGCCCCAGCCCAGTCGGGTCGCGTGCAGTTTGAGCTTGTGCCGCCAGAGCTCGCTGGCCGTCGAAGTCGAAGCAGAACACGCCGAGGTTGCCGAAGCAGCAATAGACTCGCTCGCCATCCGTGACCGGCGTCTCCGACGCATAGCTGCTCTTCAGGTGAATCGCCGTTTCCGGCTTTCCTTCGTGGACCTGCCGTTCCCACCGGACGTGCCCGGTCTTCAGGTCGAGACAATAGACCTTCCACTGATGGACCGTCTCGGGAGGCTTCGGCCGGTCGCCGCCGAAATAGAGCCCCTTCTTCGGCTCCTCGGACTTGCCCGAGTTGATGACGGTCGTGAGGAAGACACGGTCTCCCCAGACGATCGGAGACGACCAGCCGCGGCCGGGAAGGTCGCGCTTCCAGGCCACGTTCTCCGTGGCCGACCAACGGTCGGGGAGGTTGCCGGCGAGGCTAACGCCCCGGGAACCCGAGCCTCGAAACTGGGGCCAGTTCTCCTGCGCCCGCGCCAGGGTGATCCGTAGTGCAACAAGCAATGACCAGCAGAATCGAAAGCGTAAGGCGATTAGCCTGCTTGTTGATGCCGACCAGGATGGCTGAAGCAACGTGCGGATGAACGAGCATGGCAAGCCTCGGAGGCGAAGACGGTAAATCCTGATGGCCGCGGACCTGCGGCATCCAAGTTCGCGGGCGTCTCGCTCAATTCGCCTTTCTGGTGGGCGGGGCCTCGACGGGTTCTCTCCGCGGCGCGGCCGCGATCAAACGCGCCGCCTCACGGTAAAGCGCATGGCTGATGATCCAATCGGGCCAGGTTTCGCCCAGGGGGCCGCTGCCGGGCTTGGGGAGCTTCTCCACCGTGAACTTGGCCGCCGGCGCAAGCAGTTCTGCGCACCGGTCCGTTTGACCGAGCCGGTGATGGGCGATCGCCAGCACCAGCAGGCCTTGCGCTTCGAGGTGATCGGCCGGCGTCTCGGGCGGTCCTTGCCGGCTCTTTTCCGCCCAGTCGATCGCGCTTTGAAATTGTCCACGGCGATATTCGGCGAGGCCTTTGGTCAATTGGCGCCAGCGGAGGCGGGCGGTGTCCTTGTCTTTCAAGACGCGGTCGAGCAGCTCGCCCGCGAGCTTCAAGTCGTCCCCTTCGGCGGGCCGCAGCAGCGCTGCCCTGGCCGTCAGATCGATCAAGACCAGGCCCGCTTGCTCGTTCTTGGCAAGCCGCTCAAGCGCATCGCGGCGCTCGGCACGGTAACCCTCGTCGTCGCCCGTCTGGGCGAGCAACAACAGGTGGTAGAACGGCCTCCACGCGGCGCCGGGGTTTCTTCGTTTCATGTCGCTGAGTTCAGCGAGAGCCGGCGCCCACCTTTCCAGAGTACCGTGCAGAAAAACGTGATTCACCCGGAGCTGCCCGTTCGCTTGGACTTGTCGGATGGCCTCGTCGAGCTCCTTGAAGGCCGTTTGCGCATCGACGCGGCGCAGCGAAAGGGCGTCGAGCTCCAGCGATTCGTTGCCCTGGCCGAAGCCGATGAACAGGCCGGTCAGCTCGGCGTCTGGGCAGAAATAGAGCTTGATCGTCTGCCAAGTCGCGCCGGCAGGCCGGATCGAGACGCCAAGCTGGCGGTAGCCGGCGCGGGAAGCCGCGGGGGCTTCCTGAGCGGTCGTGGTCCAAACGAGGCTGCCCAGCGCCGAGTTCTTGGCTCGGAGACGCAATGCCATCTCGTAGCAGCCGGGCGGCGCACTGACGGCGGCACGGATTCGTGGAACGCCCTTCGTATTTCGCAGTTGCAGCAGGCCGCCGCTGAAGGTCAACTCGGACTCCAGATGTGGCCGCCACGCTTCGGCGTCGAAATCGAAGTGCCAGGCGGCGATGGTCTCCGGCCCAAGCTGAGCCAGGCGCAGGCCGTGTTCGGCGTGCTCCGGCTCGAGCTTGGCCAGCTTGGCATACGCGGCAGCCGCGGCTTCGCGGCGGCCCAGGCGCATCAGCAGCGCTGCCCGCCCAGTCAGCACAGCCGGCTCGCCGGGCGACTCGCCTTCCACCCGGTCGATGGCCTCCAGCGCTAGCTTTTGCAAGGGTTCTTCGGCGCCGCCGCGCTGATCTGGCGGAGCCCGTCTCGCAATGCCGAGCGCGCGGCGTCCGTTCGCCCGAGCCGGTGGTGGACCAATGCCAGGAAGAAGCGGCCTCGCGCCCCTCGGCGGTCCGGCCCGCGTTCAGCGCCGCTAGCGCCGCCTGGTCGTCGCCGACCAGATAATAAGCCGTGCCGAACAGGCTACGGGCATCGGATTTCCAATAGGACAATTCCTGCGCCAATTGCTGAGCAAGCCGCAGGGCGGGCTTCGTGGCCGGTGGCCCGTCGAGCAGGGCTTCTTTGACAAGCACCTCGGCTAGCTCGCCGGCATGCTGGTCGTTGCTGGCTTCCAGGGCCAGGAGCTTTTCATACCAGGTCCGCGCCAGGCGGAAATGCGTCTTGGCTGCTTCCAGCCGCTCGGCCTGCCGGAGCACTTCGGCGTATTGCCGGGCTGCGTTGGCGGCTTTGTGCAAGAGCGCTTTGTCTTCAGGCGTCCGCTCCACGGCTTTGGCCAGCTCGGCCAGCGCTTCTTGCTCACTCTTGATCTCGCCGACGATCAAGACCTCGGCTTCGCGGCGCAGGACATGGGTCATGATCCAGTCGGGCCAGGCCTCGCCCAGGCGCCGCTATCGGGCTTGGGGAGCTTCTCGTCGATGAGCTTGGCCGCCTGCGCAAGCAGCTCCCGCGCTTTGTCCTTTTCGCCGAGCCGCTCGTGGGCCATGGCCAGAAGCAAGAGCGCCTGAGCTTCCAGGTGAGGCGTGGGCGATTCGGGCAGCAACTGGCGGCTCTTCTCCAGCCACTCGATGCCGCTCGTGAACGCTCCGCCGCGATATTCTGCCAGACCCTTGGCGAGCTGGGACCGGCGGAGCCGCACGGGGTTCTGGTCTCCTTTTACCGCGCGGTCGGCCAGCTCAGCCGCCTGCTTCAGGTCGTCCCCCTCCGAAGGCAGCAGCAACGCGGCGCGAGCCGTCACCTCATGGAGGAAGGCGTAGCCTTGACCTTTGGCCAACTGCTGCAGCGCTTCGCGGCGGTGCTGGAGATAGCGCTCGCGGTCGCCCGTTTGAGCCGCCAACACCATGTCGAAGAACCGCCAGTGGCTGGTTCCCTGCCGTCGCTTGGTGATCTCCTGAAAATCGGCCAGCGCCTGCTCCCATTGCCCCAGGCTGCCGTACAAGGTGCCACGACAATAACGAAGCAGAATGACGTTCGGCTTGTCGGCGATTTCGGCGGTCAGCTCCTTCAAGGCGGTTGGGACGTCCACGCTGCGCAGCTCGGCCGCATCGATGTCTACCGTCTTGGCCGCGTTGGAGAAACGAAGCCCCACGCCCGTTAGGCTCGAGTCGTGAATCAAGTAGACTCTGACGGTTTGCCACTCGTCCGATGGCTCGATCTGCGAATGAAAAAACGCCGAGCTGCCAGGTTGCGTGGTGGCCCACCAGTGATCAATTCCCAAGGCCGACCTGGTCCGCAGGCGAAGCGTCAGCTCCTTGCATCCTGCTGGGGCCGAGACGTTCCACTGGACATTGGGGTTCTTGCCGGTGCCTTCGTAGTGGAGCACACCGCCGCGGGCATGCAGCGGGAAGTCCTTGTGCCCCTGCCAGCTCTCGGCGTCGAAGTCGAAGTTCCAGAAGGCGACCCTGTCGGGCTGGAGCTGCGCAAGCGGCAAGCTCCACTGCTCGTTCTTGGGCTCGAGCTGGGCCAGCTTGGCATACGCCGCTGCCGCGGCTTCACGGCGGCCCACTCGGGCTAGCAACTTCGCCCACGGAGCCAACACCTTCACGTCGTCGGGCGACTCGCCGTGTACGGCGCGAATCGCTTCCAGCGCCAGTGCCAGCAGTGGCTCCTCGGCGCCCTCCACTTGCGACAACGACTCCAGGCCCGCAGCCAGGGCGCGGCGGGCCTCCTCGACCTGCCCCAGCCGGCGGTGGGCCGCCGCGCGCAGCAAGCCGTAATAGGCCGCGTGCAGAGGAACGGTCGGCTTGCCCTTGGCGAGCGCCGCCAGGCCCGCGCGATCTTCGCCCGACAGATGATAGGCTGCCCCTCGCGCAGTCCACGGATCGTCTTTCCAAGACGCCAGGCCCTGTCTCCAATGCTCGACTCGCAGCGGCGCCGGGTGCGTCGTGACCGACAGCCTCAGGCGACCGAGCGTATGCCCCAGATACGGTTTGAAGTTGTGGTGGAGCACGAACGTCAGCGTCGTCGGGCCGGCGTCGTTGAGTGGCTGGGCGGGCTCGACGACGAGCCAGTGCGACTCGCCCGCCTTGGGCCAAATGGCCCAGCCCGTGGCGTCGGTCGTATTCCCGTCAATCGCGTGGGCGGCCGTGTGCCCTGCGGGATTCTGCTCCCAACTGGCCACGGCGCGGCGCAACCCCACGCGGCGCGGCTTCGCCTCCCCGGCCGCCTGAGCAAACACTTCCAGCTCCGTCAGCACGAAATTGCCGCCGCGCCTACCCGGCCCGCCTCCCAGCAGGCTCACGTCCGCCAGGGCTTCCAGCCGGAAAGCGGTAATTCCCTTCAGGCCCATTGCCGTCGTGATCGTGTAGGTATCGGTGTCCGGGTCCTTGCCGCTCAGCAGCAGTGAGCCGTCGGGCTGCTTGGCGAAGGTTGCGTCGCCAGCGGAAGTCATGGCGGTCGGCTCCAGCACAGTCCACGAGACCGCCGTGGCCAGCAAGAGCTCCGCCAGCTCTGCCGGCATTGGGCGTTGTCCGGATCGACGCTCAACAGTTGTTCGTACAGGAGACGCGCCCGGCGGGAATGGGCCTGTGCCGCCTCGAGCTTGTCGGCTTGCAGGAGCGATTGGCTGTGCTGCCGATTCAGGCTCGCCGCCTTATGCAGGAGGGCGGCGTTCTTCGGCTCCAGCTCCGTCGCCTTGTCCAAGTCGGCCAGGGCCTCTCCCCGGCGGCCCAGTTTGATCAGCACGTCGGCCCGTTCGGCCAAGAGCTTCACGTCCTTGGGGCCCTGGCGGATCGCCTCCGAAAGGGCATCCAGCCCCAACAGCGACAGGGCTTCGGCGCGGAGGGCCTGCGTGATGATCCAATCCGGCCAAGCCTCGCCGATGGCGCCGCTGTCGGCCTTAGGAAGCTTCTCGTCGATGATCTTGGCCGCCTGCTCAAAGAGCTTTTTGGCCTCGTCCTTCTGCCCCAGGCCGTGGTGGGCCATGGCCAGCAGCAGCAGGGTCTGCGCTTCCAAGTGTTGAGCGGGCGTTTCGGGCGGCAACTCGCGGCTTTTTTCAAGCCACTCGATGGCGCTGGCGAATCGTCCGCTACGGTATTCGGCCAGGCCGTAGGTCAACTGCCGCCAACGGAGGCGCACGTCGGTTTTTAGGCCGATCCCCGCCAAATGCGCGATGGGCTTCAATTCCTCGCTTTCGGCCGGCAGCAACAGCGCAGCCCGCACCGCCTGTTCGGTGAGCGTCCAAACGTCATGCTCTTTCTCTTTCGCGAACCGCGCGAACGCCTCACGGCGGTATTTCCGGTAACCGTCCTGGTCGCCCGTCTGCGCCAATAGCAGCATTTGGCAAAACACCGGCCACTTTTCCGAGCCGGTTTCTTCCACCTCGCGAAAGTCCGCCAGGGCTTGTTCCCACCGACCGACAGTGCTGTAGAGCGCGCCGCGATTGCGCAGCAACCGGGACGGATCCGCACGATCTTTCCGCGCATCGGCGATGGCCGCGGTCAATTCCTTCAAAGCCGTTTCCGCGTCCACGCTGCGCAGCCACGCGGCGTCGATCTCCAGCTCCGACGTTTCCCAGCGGAGGACCCGGCAGGTGACGAGGAAACCCGTCAACTCGGCATCATGGCAGAAACATATTTTGATCGTTTGCCATTGTTGGTCGGATTGCGGAATGACGAATTTGAGGTGGCTGTAGCCGGCATGAGCGAAATACGCTGCGCCTTGCGTCTGGGTTGTCCACAAGAAGCCGGCGACCGACGGATTTTTTGCCCGAACGCGCAGCGTCAGCTGCTTATAGCCGGGTGGCGCCACGGCGGCGACTTCGAATTCGCGGATCGTTGCCGGTCTTTTCCAGGCGCAGCACCGATTCAGCGCTGGCTGCCTTGCAGTCCGAGCGCCTGCCAGCCTTCGGCATCAAAGTCGAAGTTCCAGAAGGCGATCGACTCGGGTTGGAGCTGGGCCTGGCGGATGCTCCACTCAGGGTTCTTCGGCTCGAGCTTGGCCAGCTTGGCATACGTCGGCAGCGGCGGCTTCGCGCCGCCCTTGGCGGACCAGCAGCGCCGCCTGCTGGGGCGAGCACCGGCACGGCGTCGGGAGACTCGCCGTGTACGCGGTCGATCGCTTCCAGGGCCAGCCGACGCAGCGGCTCGTCCGCGCCGGACTCGCGGAGCACCTGAAGGCCCTCCAGCAGCCCCGTCAGCGCCGGCTCGTGCTGGCCCAGACGGCTGTGGATGAACGCTCGCAGCAAGCTATCGTAGGCGCCCTTGGCGGTCGGGCTTTTGCCTAGTGCCCGTATTGCCGCCTGATCATCGCCGGCCAGATAGTGGCCCGCGGCGAGTTTGGTCCAAGCGTTGATATCGGCGTGGACCAGAATTGGCCGCCACAGTTCGGCAAGCAGGGGTGATGCGTGCGTGGTGGCCGAGAGCCTCAGCCGTCCGAGCGTATGCTGTGGGCTGCCATTCTGGCGGATTACGAATGTCAACGTCGTCTGTTCGGCACCGTCGATAGGTTGGGCCGGCTTTACGATCAACCAGTGCGACTGGCCCTTCTTGGGCCAGATGGCCCAAATCGTGCCCTCGTTTCCGTCAATCGTGTTGGCGGCGGTGAACCGCGGCAAGCCATCCAGCCCGCTCGTGGTGGTCTGCTCCCAACTAGCCAGCGCGCGATTCAGCTCCGCGCGGCGCGGTTTCGCGTCGCCGGGCACTTGCCAAAACACCTCGATTTCATTGAGGACAAAGTTGCTGATCCTTCCAGGGCCCCCGTCCGCCATGGTCGGGTCTGCGAGCGCTTCCAGCCGAAAAGCGGTGAGCCCCTTGAGCTTCGTAGTGGCCGTAATCGTGTAAGTGTCGGCATCCGGGCTTTTGCCGCTGGCCAGCACCGAGCCGTCTGGCTGTTTGGTCAGGTTCGCACCGCCGGCGGAGGTCGCCTCGATCGGCAGGACGTGCCAGTCGAGCGAGGCTTCTTTCAACAGCACGTCGGCCAGCTCGCCGGCAACCTGGGCGTTGTCCGCGTCCAGCTCATGGAGCTTTTCGTACCGGGTGCGGGCCTGGCGGAAATACGTCTGGGCCGGTTCCAGCCGCTCGGCATGCCGGAGCAATTCAGCATAGTAGCGGCTCGCCCTGGCGGCTCGGTGCCAGCGTGCTTGGTCTGTCGGGCTTTCGGCAGCGCTTTGCCCATGTCCTCCAGCGCCTCTTCCTCCGCCTTGAGAGAACCCACGATCAGGACCTCGGCCTGGCGTGAAAGCACCCGGCAGTGTAGCCACTCAGGCCAATCGTGGCCCAGCGGCCGGCTCTTGGCGGGGTCGGGTGTCTTCTTCGCGATGATCGCCTGGGCGCTGGACAGCGCGGCGCGGGCCGCTTCGGCTTGGCCGAGCCGATGCTGGGCCATGGCCAGGACCGCGAACACCGACGCATCCAGGTGGACCCCGTCGCTATGTGGGGAAAGTTTCGTCAGCCGCTCGACGGCGGCCGCATACTGGCCGGCGCGGTACTCTGCCAGCCCCTTGTCCAGGACTAGCCAGTTATAGGCATGGTATTTCTCGTTTCCTTTCACGTTTCGATCCGCGAGCTGCACGACGCGGTCGAGATCGGCGACCGCATCCGGCATAAGCAGGCAGACCCTGACGGTGTAAGTCACAATGGTCGGGTCATCCGCCTTCTCGAATCGCTCCAGCATCTGGCGGCAGGCGTGGCGGTAGCCTTCGAAGTCGCCCAGATACAGCGACAGCGTCGCGCTTCGGTATCTCGGCGCGATGTCGTTGGGGTCCAGTTCAGCAGCCCGCGCGAGCGCGGGAGCCGCCTTGTCCCATTGGCTGCTTCGGGCGTAGGCATGGCCCACCACGTGATGAACTCCGCCCAGGTCCGGCCGTAGGCCGAGGGCCTCCTGGAACTGAGCCTCGGCTTCCGCGAACTTCTGCTGATCCCACAGCACGTCACCAAGCCAAACGGAGGTCACGGCGGCCTCTTGCCGGTAGAACGCAGACGAACTTTCGAGAGCCGCGAGTCCCTTGTAGAAATCCAGTGCCCGGCGATAGTGCGCCTCGGCGTCCGCCATCCGTCCGGCCGCTCTGGCCAGGCGGCCCAAGTGCCGGAGGCTGAAGCCTTGCTCCTGTCGCAGGAACGGTGCCGTGGGAAACTCCCGCGCGGCTTTTTCAAAGACTGCGCAACGCCCGCTCGTAGGCGCGCTGGGTCAGATCGAGTCGCGACTGCCGCTCACACGCGTCGCCCAGCTTCCACAGGGTATGGCCAATCTTGATCCCCACCTGCTCGTTTTTGAACGCTTCCGTGTGGGTCACGTCGATGGCTTCCAGGACCAGCGTCACGAGCGACGCATCGGCCTGGGGAGCCTTGGCCAAGAGGTCCAAGGCCTTGTCGAGCGACCGTGCGGGACTCGTCGCGATTGCCCGACGAGCCGTAGGCCCAGGCCAACAGCAGCGCTTGCCGCGCATCGCCGTCCATGGTGGCGGCCAGCGGGTGCTGGAGCATCTTGAGCGCCGAGCTGGCGTCGCCGTTCAGGTAATACGCCGCGGCGAGCCTGGTCCAGGCGTTGGCCTTCGCGTCGTCGCGCCACTCCAGGAAGCTGATGGGATTGCGGTGCGTGGTGACCGACAGCCTCAGCGCCCGAGCGTATGCTGCGCGTGCGGCTTGTAGTTGTTGTGAATAACGCAGGTCAACGCGGTCTGATCGGCGCCCTCGATCGGTTGGCCAGGCTCCACGATCAAATAGTGCGGCTGGCCCAGCCTGGGCGAAACGGCCCAGCCCATGTCGTCCGTCGTGTTGCCGTCGATCGCGCGGGCGGCCGTGTAGATGGGCTGGCCGTCCAGTTGTCCGGTGGTGGTTTGTTCCCAACTGGCCACGGCACGTCGAACCGCCGTCGGACGGCGCCGCTCGCGTCACCGCCGCCTTGATAAAACACTTCGAACTCCGTCACGACGAAGTTCCCGTGACCAGACCGGCCGGGGCCGCCGCTGGGCAGCGTCGGATCGGCCAGGGCTTCCAGGCGAACGGCCGTGATCCCTTTCAGCTTCGTGTTGGCCGTGATCGTGTAGGTGTCGGTATCCGGGCTCTTGCCGCTGGCCAGCACGGAGCCGTCCGGCTGGATGGTCAAGGTCGCTCCGCCGACAGATTTCGACTCGATCGGCGTCAGCACTTGCCAGTCCGCCAAGGCGGCTTTCAGCAGCACGTCGGCCAGCTCGTGGGCATATTGCGGATTGTTCCCATCCAGGGCCAGGAGCTTCTCGTACCAGCCGCGCGCCTGTCGGTAGTAAGTCCTGGCCGATTCGTGTCGCTCGGCCTGCCGCAGCGTCTCGGCATAGTGCCGGGTGGCGTTGGCGGCCTTGTGCAGGAGCGCCTTGTCTTCCGGCATCAAGTCTACGGCTTTGGCTAACTCCGTCAGCCCTGCGTCTTCGCTCTTGATCTGACCGACGATCGCCGCCTCGGCTTCGCGCCGCAGGACGTGGGCAATGATCCAATCGGGCCACGCTTCTCCCAGCGCGCCGCTATCAGCCTTGGGGAGCTGCCCGTCGATGATCTTCGTCGCCTCAGCAAAGAGCGACCGCGCCTGGTCCATGTGTCCCAGGCGGTGGTGGGCCATCGCCAAGACGAGCAGCGTCTGCGCTTCCAGGTGGGGTGCGGGCGGTTCAGGCGGCAGCTTGCGGCTTTTCTCCAGCCAATCGACGGCGCTGGGGAAGCGTCCGCTGCGATACTCAACTAGGGCCTTCGTCAACTGGCGCCAGCGGCGGTGGCGCGTCTCTTGGTTGGCCAGTGCGTCGTCGGCCAACTCGGCTGCCAGACTCAGCTCCGCGCCTTCGAGGGGCAGCAACAGGGCGGCCCTGGTCATCGGTTCTTTGAATAGGAAAAACCCAACGGCTTTCGCGCGCTGAAGCGTCTCGCGGCGCTGCTGGAGGAAGCCCTCGCGGTCGCCCAGATGCGCCAACAAGAGCGATTCGCAGAACCAAGTCGCCCACGCGCCGCCCAGTTTGTTCGCCTCGCGACAGTCGGCCAGGGCTTGCTCCCAGCGCCCAAGATTGCCCTGGAGCGTTGCGCGGTTGAAAAACGACAGCGGGAGATTGCGACCATCTCGAATCTCCGCAGCGAGTCCGTCCAAGGCCGTTTGCACGTCCACGCTGCGCAGCCACATGGAGTCGATCTGGAGCTCCTGGTGGCCGGCGCCGAACTCGAGCACCAGGCCGGTCAGATCAGCGTCAGGGAAAAAATACAAGCGGACGGTTTGCCACTCGTCGCCGGGTAGGATCGATTCCAGGCCGACGTAGCCATTTCCGTTCCATCGCCGCTGCGTCGTGCTCCACCAGAACTTAAACCGGGTGGCGCTTTTTGCCCGCACGCGGAGCGTCAGCTCCTTGCACCCAGAGCGTGCGGAGATGTCGGCCGCAAGGAACGAATGCCCTTCGGTATTCTGCACGTGCAGCCCGCCGGCGCTGGCGGCGACCTGGCCGCCGCTCGCGCTCCAAGCTTCGCTGTCGAAGTCGAAGTTCCAGGCGGCGATGGTCTCGGGCCCAAGCTGCCCGAGGCGGAAGCTCCACTCGTCGTTCTTCGGCTCTAGCTTGACGAGCTTGGCATACGCGGCCCTGGCCGGTTCGCGGCGGCCGAAGCGCCCGAGCCACCGTGCGGCTTTCTGCAGCAGGTCTTTATCCTCGGCCTCCAGCTCCGCGATCTTGGTCAAATCGGCCAGGGCTTCTTCGGCTCGGCCCAGGTCGATGAGCAAGGTCGCCCGGCTAGCGAGCAGCTTGACATCGCCCGGCTGAGCGGCAATCTCCTTCGTGAGATCATCGACTCTCAGGTGTCCGTCCGCTTCGCGCCGGAGCGCGTGGGTGATGATCCAGTCGGGCCAATTCTCGCCGATGGCGCCGCTGTCGCCCTTGGGGAGCTTCTCGGCGATGATCTTGTCTGCCTGCTCGAGCAGCTCGCGCGCCTTGTCCGTCTGGCCCGTACGCTGATGAGCCATCGCCAGCACGAGCAAAGCCTGCGCTTCGAGGTGCTCGGCGGGCGCGTCCGGCGGCCCTTGCTGGCTCAGCTCCAGCGACTTGATCGCGCTTTCGAACTGTCCGCTGCGGAACTCGGCCAACCCCTTGGTCAACTGCCGCCAGCGGCGGTGGTCCGTGCCGGGGGCCTTGAGCGCGCGGTCTGCCATCTCCACGGCGTGCTTCACCTCGTCGCCCTCGACCGGCAAGAGCAAAGCGGCCCGGGCCGTCAATTCGGTGAGCACGACGCTGGCGCTGCTGTTGTCGGAAAATTCGGCCAGCGCCTGGCGGCGGGTAGTACGGTATGCCTCGCGGTCCCCTAGCTGGGCCGACAACAGCATCTCGTAGAACGGGTTCCGCACGCCGCCGATCTCGCGAAAGTCGGCCAGCGCCGCCTCCCAGCGCCCGAGACTGGCATACAGCCAGGCGCGATTGCGCCGCACGTGCCCGCCCCGGGATTGGGGAATGGCCTCGCCCAGCTTCGCCAGCGCGGCTTCCACGTTGACGCTTCCCAGCACGATTTCGTCGATCTGGAGGTCCTCGATACGGCCGAGCCCCAGTGACAGGCCCGTCAGCGACCTATCCAGCGGGAAGTAGAACCGGGCGGTCTGCCATTGGCCGGCCGTGGGCTCCAGCGCGAAGGCCAGCGTGTTGTAGCCCCAGGGGCGGAACAGTTCGCCGTTGGCGGTGACCCAGGCGAAATTGCCCAGCGACGAGCTGCTGGCGCGATAGCGCACGGTTAGCTCTTTGTGCCCGGCCGGCGCGAAAAGGTTGATCCCGATGCGCCGCGGTGCCGGGCTTTTGCAGGCGCAGAGTGCCGGACGAGACGGCCAGCTCGCCCTGTTGTGCAACCCAACGTTCGGCGTCGAAGTCGAAGTTCCAGAAGGCGACCACCTCGGGCTGAAGCTGGGCCTGGCGGGTGCTCCACTGAGGGTTTTTCGGATCGAGCTTCGATAACTTGCCGTAGCCCGCCGCGGCGTCTTGACGGCGGCCCAGCCGCGCCAGCAGCTTCGCGCGCTGGGTGAGCACGCTCACGTCATCGGTCGCTTCGCCGTACGCGCGATCGATCGCTTCTACAGCCAGCGCCAGCACGACCTCGTCGAGCTGGGTCTGCTCCACCCGAGGCGGGACTTTGAGCAAGTGCAGCAGTTTGCCGGAGGAAGTCTCCCAGATGCGCACCGTGCCGTCGTAGCTTCCGCTGGCGGCGAGCTTGTCGTCGTAGGAATAGGTTGCCCCGAAGACCGTGTCCTCGTGACCCGGCCAGACCGACTCCTGCTCGAGCTTCGTCACGTTCCAGACGCGGACGGTCCGATCACTGCTGCTGCTGATGAGGCGTTTGTCGTCGCTGGTGAAACAAAGGTCGGTGATGCTGCCTCGGTGGCCGGTCAGCGCCGCCTTCTCCTTGCCGGAAGCGACGTCGAACAGCCGGAGCTGTCCGTCATAGCAGCCGGTGGCCAGGGTCGCGCTATCGGAGGTGAAAGCGACGCCATTGGTCTCGCGGGGGTGTTTGAGCTCGTGAAGCGGCTTGCCGGTATCAAGGTCCCATACGCGGACGTAGGCGTCTTTGCCGGCGGTGGCCAGCGTCTTGCCGTCCGGCGCCAGTCGCATGCCCCAAATGTCGCCTTGATGCGCCGCGAGCGACCTCTTCAGCTTCTTGCTCTTGACGTCCCACAGATGAATCGCGCCACTGCCCGAGCGCGCCGACGATCGTCTGCTCGTCCGGCGTAACTTCTAGCACCTGGATCGAGTCGCCTGGCGGCGTTTGGAGCTCCAGCGTGACCTCGGCGGTTTTGGGGTCGTACAGCCGCAGGTCGCCTTGATAGTTGCCCGAGGCAAAGAACGTGCCTTTGGGCGACCAGATCACGGCGCGGACGCCGCGGGGGCTTTTGATCACGTGGCGCAGCTTTCCCGTCAGCACTTCCCACACGCGGACCTCGCCGGCTTCTTCGGCCTTCCAGCTTCCATGCGGCGTCACCAGCCACCGGCCGTCGGGCGAGAAATCGGGGAACCAGGCGAGCGTCACGAGCTTCTCATCCGCTTTGTCCGCCCCGAGCCGGGCCAGGGCCTGGTCGAGCCGCGCGCGCGCCTTGCCGGGATTGCCCAGCGAGCCGTGGGCCAGCGCCAGCAGCATCCCATCATGCAGATCGCGCTCCGGGGTCTCGGCCAGTGGGTTCTCCAAGGTCTTGATCACGGAAGCGGCGTCGCCGCTGAGGTGATACGCGGCGGCGAGCTTGGTCCAACCGTTGAGGTTGGCCTGGGCCGCAATGGGCCGCCATCGTTCGGCAAGCAGCGAGCGGGTGCGTTGTCGCCGATAGCCTGAGACGTCCCAAAGTATGCTGCGGGCTGTAGGTGTGGTTCTGGTGGATGACAAAGGTCAACGCCGTTTGTTCGTCGCCGATCGGCTGAGCAACCTGCGCAATCAAGTAGTGCGATTGCCCGGCCTTGGGCCAGATGGCCCAACCCATCTGATCGGTCGAGTCACCGTCGATCGCGCGGGCGGCGGTGAAATGGGGCGTGCCGTCCAAGCCAGACGTCGTGGTCATTTCCCAAGGGGCAAACGCATCACGAAACGCCACGGGCCGGGGCTTCGCATCCCCGGGCTTCTGGTAGGACGCTTCGAACTCCGTGACCACAAAGTTACCGGGCCGTCCAGGGCCTCCCCGGCCTAACGTCGGGTCTGCCAGCGCTTCCAGCCGAAAGGCGGTGATCCCTTTCAAGTTGCTGGTGGCCGTGATGGTGTAGGTATCCGTATCCGGGCTTTTTCCGCTGGCCAGGACCGAGCCATCCGGCTGCTTGGTCAAGGTCGCCCCGCCGGCGGAGGTCATCGTGACGTTCCAGCACGTGCCAATCCACGGGCGGATCGCTCAGCATCACCTCCGCCAGCTCACCGGCGTATTGGACATTGTCCGGCTCGAGGCCCAGCAGCTTCTGGTACAGCGGGCGGGCCTGGCGGAAATAGGCCGTGGCTTGTTCCCAGTTGCCGGCCTGGCGGAGCGCCTGGGCATGTTGGCGGTTCGCGCTGGCCGCTTTGTAGAGCAGGTCCTTATCGCCGGGCTTCAGTTGGGCCGCCGGCCCAGGTCGGGCAGGGCCGCTTCCAGGCGGCCCAGCGCGGTCCATTGTTCCGCGCGGCGTGTCAGCAGATCGGCGTCCGCTTCGTGCGCGATCAGCGCCGTCAGGGCGTCCACGGCCAGATAGCGCAGCGCCTCGCTGGCCCCGGCCCCCTGCTTGGTTAGCGCGGCGAGGCCCTGGTCGAGCCAGTTGCGGGCATCGGCGTGATGGCCCAACTGCTCGTGCACACTGGCCAGCAGCAGCCAATCGTGGACGTCGCCGCCGTCGGTCTGGGCCAGCGCGCTGCTGCAGCGTGTTAGCGGCCGCGGCGGCGTCGCCGGTGAGCTGGTACGCGGCGGCCAGCTTGGTCCACACGCTGACGTTTTCGTCGTAGTGCCATTGCGTGAAGTTGGCGGGACTTCGGTGTGTGGTGACCGAAAGGCGAAAACGGCCGAGGCTGGCTGGCGGCTGCCAATTTTTGTCTCGAAAGTCCAATGAAGCCGTCAGCGTCACCGGCGATGTGCCGCCGATCGTCGTCTCCGGCTGCACGACCAAGACGTGCGGCTCGCCCGTCCGCGGAAGAATGGACCAAACGGTCGTGTCCCGACCGTCGATCGTGTTCGTCGCCTGGAACGATCCAAGCTGAGCCGGCGTGTGAAAACTGGCGGCAGCCCTGCGTAGCTGCACCGCTCGCGCGAAGCCCGGTGCGCTCGCGGCCGATTCGGACAGGCGGATTTCTGACAGGTGAAAGTTGCCGTTGGAATAACGCCCCGGGCCCTTTTCCGGCAGGCCCGGATCGGGCAGCGCTTCGAGCCGCAGCGCGGTGATGCCCTGCAGGTCGGCCCGGCAGGTGATGGTGTAGGTGTCCGTTTTCGGTTCGGCGCCGGCAACCAGGATCGACCCGTCCGGCTGTTTTGTCAGCGTCGCCCCACCGGCCGATTTCGCCTCCAGCGGATCGAGCACGGTCCACTGCACGGCGCCCTCCAGCAGAAACTCGGCCAGCTCCCAGGGATAATCGGGGTTGTCCGGCGCAGCGGCCACGACCTTTTCGTAGGCCGCTTTCGCCTGGCGGTGGGTCTCGTCGGCTTGCGAAGGGTTTCCGGACTCCCGCAACTTGTCAGCCTCCCGGCGATGCTGCCGCGCGGCCAGCAGCTCCGCCGGCAGGAGGGTCCGCGCGATGCGGAAGCCGGTGTGCGCGAAGCGGCCGTCTTGCAGTTCCGCGCTTTGTAGCACGTTGCGGGCGCCGAGCGCGTCCGCGCGAGACCGAAGTGCATCGAGCCTCCGCGAAGGCTCAACTGCGCGGGCAACGTCGTGGTCGCGCGGAGCATCCCGTCGATCGGCGCGAAGCTTAGCTTGGTCCGGGTAGGCGAGCTGCTCCTGGCACAGTTCGACGTGATTGCCGTACACGTCGAACAGCCCCAGGGCGTTGGGCAAGAGCCTCCCCACCGGCCAAGACCGCTTGTTGGCAACCTGCTCGACCCAGGCGTACTTGGGCAGCAGTTGCTCATCATTTCCGTAGAAGCGGGCCGTGGCCGTGCCGGCGCGGCAGGCGTACTCCCACTCGGCCTCGGTCGGAATGCGATAACCGGAGCGGGAGAGCATGTACGGCCGCAGCTTCATGCCCGGCTTGATCTCCGGGATGGGCGGGTAGCACATCTCCTCCTCGTCCGCCGCGCTCAGCTTTCCCTGCCTGTTCAGGACTTCCTTCTCGCTCAGCCAGCGGCAGTATTGGGCGATCTGGTACCAGGTCACGCTGCCCACCGGGCAGTCCGGCTCGGGGCCATGCTCTGCCGGATGCACATGACGAAGGTCGGGGTTGTCGCGCAAGAACTGCCGGAATTGATGGAGCGTGACCTCTTTGGTGGCGACGGCATAGGAATGCGGAATGCGACGGCGGTGCAGCGTCTCATCGGGCTCTCGGCCCGGCTCGCGCGGCGGCGTGCCCATCTCGAATTCCACCGGACCGTGCACCGTGACCAGCGTGTGACCGTTGGCGGCCAGCGACCATCGCCGGTCGCGCTGGCCGCCCCCGGCCTGTGAAGGCTGGGGCCGAGCAACGGCCGCGGCCCGCTCTCGCTCGATTTCCTGCTCGATGCGTTGCACCGTCTTCGTCTGGCCCCACTTGCCCAGCAGCCACTCGGTCGCGGAGTGAACGCCCGGGTCAGGGTCCTCGCGGAACAGCCGCGCCAAGGGGTCGGCCAGCGCCGTGTGCCGGCCGGAGGGGATCGCGTCCTCGCTGTAATGGCCGAGTGCCAGGACGAACGCGCCGCGAGCCGCAGCGTCCGGCTCTTCGCTCAGCCGCCGAACGAGCGCATCCGGATCGGCGCCCAGCGGCCCCAGCAAATGGATCAAGTACGTGCGCAGCCGCGGGTCGCGCGACTGCCGTAGCAAGGGCCAGACCTCGTCGGCAAGCCCGAGGCGGAGCAGCCCCACGGCCACGACGGCCTGGCGCCGGGCCAGAGCATCGCGCTGCGCTTCGGTGACAAACCGCTTATGCCACACCGACGCGGCGCCTGGCTCGTTGCCGCCGGTGGGCAGGCAGGCATCGATGGCCACCGGCCGCAGCCCCTCGGCCGCCAGCTCGCGGCAGCGAGCCAGATGCTGCGCCGGCTCCAGTCCGTGAAGCGACCTGGACTCGATTTCGCTGCCTGTCAGAAACGCCGCGCTGTATTGGCGGTCCAACGATCGGAGGATCTCCGGCATGCGGCGATGAGCGCGAAGGGGGACAAAAAACCAGCGTGTCAACAAGGCGCGGCGGACGTTGCCAACCTGCGGCCCGCGGGACTCCGCGGCGGTTTTCGCCACCAGCTCGGCTGCCCGATCGGCGTAGGTCTTCGCTCGCTCGGGGTGCTTTTTTTCCAAGGCCATGGCAGCGAGCGAATAGGCCGCCGCGGCGCCCCAAAAGCGCAGCGTGCGGTCGTCCGGCGCCTTGGCCATGGCCTGCTCGAGGCGCTCCATGCCTGGTTCATCTTCCCCGAGGTAAGCGTTGACTAACGCCTCGATCCGCGTGTTGTGCGATGCATCCGTGGAGGCTTTCAAGTACTTGTCCAGTTCCTGCCTCGCCCCTTCGGCGTCGCCTTGCCGGGCCAACTTCACCGGAGCGATCCCAGCCGGCTCCGACTCGACCCACATCCGCTGTACGCGCGGGTCGAGCATCACGGGATCGATCAGCACGTTGATGCCAAACAAGTACCCGGGCGGATAGCCGTTCTTGATCGCCTGCTGGAGATAATCCACGGCGCGATCGGTATAGAGCTTCGCCTTTTCCCGATCGCGCGCTCGGAAGGTGCCGGCCGCCAGCGCATAGACCATGGCCACGCGCGCTGGCGCCGAATCGGTGTCTTTGGACGGACGGCTGTACTCCTCGAACGCTTCGAGCTTCTCGTTGGCCGCGTCGCTGAAAACCGCGGCGAGCGTACGGCGATATTCACGCCAGACGGGGTCGTCCGGCAGAAACTCGTCCCCCAGCTTCAGGTACTTCTCGGCTTCCTCCTTCCGGCCCAGCCGCGCGGCCGCCAGCGCGGAGCACTCGTGCAGCCAGTGGCGGTTGCCCTCCAAGACGGCTGGGTCGCCTCCCGGCTGGAAGTAATGGGCGAAATCCGCCAGGGCCTCCTCATCGCGGCCCAGGCGGAGGTAGGCGTGGCCGCGCCAGAACCAATTGTCCTTGGCGCCCGGCTTGTCCTTGAAAGCCCGCTGCTTGTCCTCCAGCCAGCCAAGCAGCTCAAATCGACGTGCCTCTTCCACGGTGGCTGGCGGCACGGCGGCCACGTCCACGGTCACCTGCAAGCGTCCGCCCAGCTCTCGTGGTTCGGAGCTTCGCAGTTGCGGGCGCTCGAGAGAGCTGAAGACTTGCGGGAAGGCCGAGTGATTGCGAAGCGGCGCGAAGTGCGGGTCCGTCAACAGCTCCCGCCGGAAGGCCGCCACCGCAGGGCCGTCCAGGTGCGGCACGCGCTTGGCGAGCAGCTCGGCGGCGCGCTGGAGGTAGGTACTGGCCCGCTCAGGGTGCTCCTTCTCGACCGCCAGCGCGGCCAGCGAGTAGGCCGTGGCGAGCGCCCCGATAACGCTCATCGCTGGCATCGTGCCGGCCGACGATCGCCCGTTCGAGCTGCTCCATGCCCTGTTCGTCTTCGCCCAGGAACGCGGCCACCAGCGCCTCGATCCGCAACTTTTCGTAAGCGGGGACTTCTGATCGGCGGACCTTTTCCAGCTCTTCGCGCGCTTTGGGCGCGTCACGGAGTCGGGCGTGTTTGATGGGAGAAGATGCATCCAGCACCCACTCGGCCTGCATGCGCTGCACGCGCGAGTCGTGCATGATGGGATCGACAAACACGTTTTTTTCAAACATGCTCGCCGCCGAATGCCCTTGCTGGATCGCCTGGCCGAGATACGTCACGGCTCGATCCGTGTACACGCGGACCTTCTCAGGGTCGCGGTCCCGCCATACGCCCGCGGCCAAGGCATACGCCTTGCCGACGCGTGAGGTGCCGAAGTACCCCGCGGGATTCTGCTTCGTGTAGGCTTCCAGCGCCTCCAGGCTTTGGTGAGCATCTGGACCAAAGATGGCGGCGAGAGTCCGACGGTGCTGGCGCCAGTGATGGTCGTCTGGCGCAAACTCATCCGCCAGCTTGAGATATTTCTCTACTTCTTCCTTTCGGCCCAGCCGGGCCGCCGCCACGATTCGAAACTCGTGCGGCGGATATTTCTGCGCCTGGCTTGACGACGTCCCCCACGTTTTCAAGGAAGTACGTCATGTCCCGAATCGCTTCCTCGTCCCTCCCCAGCCGAAGATAGGCGTGGCCGCGCCAGCCAATTTCCAATCGTCTTGGGATCCTTGGCAAGGCGGTCCGCGTTACGGCTCAGGTAATCCGCGAGCCTCTGCCTGGCGAGCTTCCTTGGCGGCGGCGAGCACTGCCTCCGCTCCATCGACGTTCACAGCAGCCGAGAGGCCACCACCAGGTTCGTAGCGCTGCAACGACTTGAGGATTCGCTGGACGCCGGGGTGGTCGCGAACCGGCGCGAACTGTGGCTCCAGCAGCAGTTCGCGCTGGAAGGCCGAGATGCTGGCACCGGCCAGGTGTGGCACGCGCTTGGCGAGCAGCTCCGCCGCCCGATCGGCGTAGGCCTTCGCCCGCTCGGGATGCTTTTTCTCGGCGGCCAGAACGGCCAGCGAGTACGCCGCGGCGGCGCCCCGATAGCGTTCCTCGCTGAGGTCGTGCTTGCCGTCGATCGCCCGTTCGAGCCGGCGCATGCCTTCCTCATCCTCGCCGAGGAAGGATGCCACCAGCGCCTCGACCCGCAGCTTGTCGTGTTCCGCGGGTTTGGTTTGCAAGAACTTCTCCAGCTCCTGCCGGGCCTGCGCGACGTCTCCCTGCCGCGCGAGCCAGATGGCCGGCACGCTGTTCAAGGCGAAGAACGGCTGCATCCGCTGGACCTGCGTTTCGTGGACGATCGGCTCGAAGAAGGGGCCGACCGCGCCAAATTTGCCGCCGTGGTCCGCGCCATGTTGCAGGAACTTGATCGCCCGCTCGAGATACAGCCTGGCCTTTTCCGGGTCGCGGTCGCGTACGGTGCTTACGGCAAACGCATAGGCCCGCGCCACGCAGCGCGTTGGCCGTGAGCTTGTCCTCTTGGGTCTGGGCATAGGCTTCGAAGTCTTCGAGCGCTTGTTCAGTGCCCGGCAGATAGAGGGCGACCAGCGTCTGGCGCAGGCGGGTGTGCCGTTCGGCGTCGCCAATGCCGGACGCCAGCTTGATAAACTCTTGCGCCTTGGCGGACCGACGTAGCCTGGCGGCGGCGGTCACGCGGACGTTCGTGGGCCCTGACGAGGTCTGGCGTAACGGACGTTGTGCCGGCGCCGTCGATGAACCGCGTCATGTCGGCGATGGCCGCCTCGTCGTTGCCGTTGCGAAAGTGCGCAATGCCCCGGTGGTAGTAGTTGCTGATGATTTGCGGGTTTTCGCTGACGCGGCGATTGGCGGTAGCCAGGTCTTCCAGCCGCTCGGCCCTGAGGGCTTCGCCAGGGGTGGGCAGCGATCCATCCGCCAGCTCTCGCGCGTAGGACAGCGGGCTGAGCGGCCCGGTGACCTGGCCGCCGTGGCCTTTCAAAAAAACGACGCACAGCGAGTCGCGCTCGGCCAGCGACAGAGAATCGATCGAGACGACGCCGAATCCCTTGGCTTTCTGGTCGCGGAAGGTGTTGTACTCTTCGCCCCGCGGGCCGAGGTAGGCCAGCGCCTCGGGATCGTCCGGCTGGCGCGACGACCAGGCCGCCGCGTAGCGCATGACGCCTTGGTCATCCTCGTGTGCCGCTAGATCGACCAGCAGCTCACCGTGCATCCGCTCACCCTGGACCTGCTCGCGCATTTCCTCTTCGGTCAGTCCCGAGTCGAGCGCCCAGGCACGGCCGTCGGTGCGCCGATAAGCCGGCCACAAGCACGCCGGCACGTGGGCGAGTCTCTCCGAGACTCGCAGTCGCGTCTCGGAGAGACGCGACCACGTGAGCGGCTCGATAAGGCCGGAAGCGAATGGGCCGATATCCGGCCGGCCGCAGTTTCTCCGCGACGGCGAGGAATTCCTCCAGCGGCATCGTTTGGCACAGGGCGAATCGCTCGGAGACCATGCCCCCGGCCGCTTCAATGCGCTGCACGGCTTGGCCATCGGGGGACTGGAACGAGGCCAGCCGTGCGTCCTGCCAGTCGGCAGAGAGTGCCTCCGGCCGCCCGGCTAGCTCCGGACGAAGCAGGGCCAGGGCCTCGTCCTGCGCGGCCACGAGCTTCTCCAGCGCCTTGGCCGCTCGGCCGGGATCGGGATCGCTCAAAACAATGTCGGCCATGACTTCGCGGTTGTGGCCGGCATATTCGAGCAGCCAGTTGACCGCAATGGTCCGCTCCGCCTCGGTCCGCCGCGGGTCGCGCGACAGCTCGCGGAGCGGTCCCACCAAAAGCGGCCCAACGCTGCCAAAAGTGCTGACCAAGTCGTTGAAGCGATCCGGCTCGCCCAGCGTGGCGGCGTGCAGTTGCCGGGCCAGGAAGTCGGCGTTCTTCTGCCAGCGACCGCTCGACTCAGGCTCCGGGGGGCGAAATGGGCCAGCAGCATGCCTGCCCGGAGCCGCCGCGTCGCAGCGGTCGCCGGGTCTTCGAGGGCCTGCCACAGCCTTTCGGTCAGCGCGTCGGCATGCGGAGTCAGCGCGCCTGCAGCGTGCGAAAAGCCGCATGATCCACGGCCAGGGAGCGCTGGAAGACGAACTCCACCTGGTCGGAGTCCCAGGCCAGCAGGGCCAGCCCGCAGTGCCAGCCGGGCCGACGAATCGGCCGGCGCCGCCGCGAAGCGGTCGCGAATCGAGCGCTTCGGCCCAGCGGCGGTAAGGCCCCAGGTCCGCCACGACCGCGGGCACGTCGGCCGTATCGGCATACACCAGCTGATCCAGCAGCGTGCGCGACTTCACGTAGCCGAAGCCCTCGAAGCTGCCCCAGCCCAGCAGGACCGCGCACACCGTGGCGAAGAACCCCCGCAGCGCATGCCGGCGGCCGGCAGCCCGCATCATGGCTCGCTCTGGCGCGGTCCATTCGTCCCGCCGCGTCAGCGCGCGAATGCGGAGCCATTGCACGAGCGAGGGCAAGTAGCGCTCCTGCGGCCGGTGGGCCCAGACGGCGGCCTTTTCCTCCAGCAGCAGCTCGGCGCGGCCGCGGCGGGTCTCTTTCTGCTTGCGGACCAGCCAGCGGCGAACCGAGGGCACGAGATAGTCGTGCGTGAGCTGATAGTATCGGCCGCCGCGAGGTTCGCCGGATGCATGTTCGCGGGGTGCGTGCTCGACGGATGCATGCTCACCGGGGGCATCGTCCTCGTCCTCTTCGAGCTGCCCGTGCGGATCGGTCGGCGTCACCAGCCGCAGCTCCTGGTCCAGGATGCGCATCAGCCGGCCGAACTCGTCGGGCGCCTCGGCGTAGCCGCTCGCCGGCGAAGGTCCTGCTCGGCGTGCATCTGGCCCTTGATGTCGGTGCCCTTGTCGGGCAGCAGCGCCTTGAGCACGGCCCGGGCCGCGGCCGCGTGCCGGCGGTGCTCCGGCGAGGCGTGCGGCGAGCCGAACGTCTCCTCCAGGAAGGTGACGCCGACGCCCTCGGCGCCGCCGACCTCCTTGAGCGTGGCCGGCGTCCAGGGCTTGCCCTTGACCATCTCGGCGAACAGCGCCAGCCGCACCGGGATGACCTTGCCGTCCTGGGCCAGGCCGGCGACCGCCTGGTCGAGGAAGCGCTTCTGCTCCGGCGTCGTGCGCGATTCGTCTTCCGGCAGGCAGCCGAGCGACCGGCCGAACGCCGGCGAGCACCTTCCGGGCGTGGCGCGGGTCGAACAGGTCGACGGCGGCGCGATTGTGCCCCTCGACGAGCGGAACCTCCAGGTCGTGCATGAAGCGGGTGACGGCCATCCAGAAGTCGTCGCGGACCAGGACCAGGCACTGCACGCGGCCGCCGTCGCACTGCCGCAGGGCCCGCGACAGCTCGGGGGCCTCGGCCTCGCGGTTGGCGTGCAGCCACTGCTCGAACTGGTCGATGCACCAGCACGACCTTCTTGCCGCCCGGCACGCCCGCGCCGCGGCGCAGCTCGGCCAGCGTCTCGATCGAGCGGCAGGTCGGGCAGCAGCGGGCAGCGGCGGCGGAGCGCCCGCAGCAGCCGGGCCTCGGTCTCGTCGGCGGTCGGCTTCGACGTAGACGGGAATCGACGTGGTCGGCCAGCCGCGGGCAGCAGGCCGGCCTTGACCAGCGACGACTTGCCGCAGCCGCTCGGGCCGTAGATCAGGCCCGACGCTGAACGTCTGCTCGCGGGTCGGTCTCCTCGATCCGGGCCTTCCAGAAGCGGATGCTCTCGGGCAGGCCGTCGCGGTCGCGCGGGCCGGGCAGCAGCTCCAGGAAGAAGTCGGCGTCCTGCCGGTCGAACGACCGCAGCCCCTTGGGCACGACGCGTCGTCCGGCCCAACGAGCCGGCCAGCGGCGAGGCGGCGCTGCCGGCGGTTTCGCCGCTCAGGGCCGTGGATGAGGTGCTGGCCGAGGCGGTCGCCGTCGCGCTGCCCTGCTGCGTGCCGCTGAGAGCGGCCGCCGCGGCGTGCGCGGTCAGGAACTGCTGGAGGTCGTCCGCCAGATCGATCGCCGTGTTGTAACGATCCGCGGCCCGGCCGCGCAATCGCTCGATGGCAGATGCGGGCCAGCTCCTTGGGGATAGAGCTATCGACGCCGCCCAAAAGGGGCGGCTCGAAGCTCATCGCCTGCTCGATCAAGGCCGCCGTGCGCCAGGTCGCGAGCCGGCCAGTGGCCCGCCAGCAGCTCATAGAGCACTGCGCCCAGGGAATAGACGTTGGTCCGCGCGTCGATGCGGTGCACTTCGCCGCGGAGCTGCTCGGGACTCTGGTAGGCCAGCGGCGTTGCACCCGTCTCGCGCAGCGCCAGGGCAAAGTCCGTGACGTACACGTTGTCGTGCGCATCCAGCAGCAGGTTCGAGGGCTTGAGGTTGCCGTGGATCAGCCCGCGGCGATGGGCCTGGTGCAGGGCCTGGGCCGCCTGCCAGACGATGCGGGACGACTGGCCATAGGAGAGCGGCGCGATGCCGCCGCTGGGAGAGGTCGCAGCCATCGATGAACTTGAGCACCAGAAAGCAGCGGCCGTCGTCGCCCCAGCCGGCGTCGTAGACCGGCACGATCGCCGGCTCGTCCAGGTTGGCCAGGATCTGCGCCTCGGCCACATAAGCCAGGAGCTGCCGCGAATCGATCCGCAGTTGCGGATAGGGCACTTTGATGGCGACGTGCCGCTGAAGCTGTTCGTCATAGGCCTTGTAGGCCATGCCGAAAGAGCCGGCCCCCAACCGCTCGACGACGCGGTAGCGCCCGATCTGCTGAGGCATTGCCTCATCCAGCCGCACGAGCTGAGGAGGAGCCTCCAGCGCCACCGTCGCATCCACGTCCCCAGCCAGCGCGTACCCGCAGCGCGGACACGCCTCGTGCGGGCCGTCTTCTGAGCGGTGGTGGCAATGGGGACAGGTTATCGGCATGGAACAGCGTCAGACTTGAATCGCTGAATCAAAGGCGTCTTTCTGAACATCGAACATCCAACATCGAACGTCCAACATCGAGCTCTTCTTTCGATGTTGGATGTTCAATGTTCGATGGCCATACTCCACCGCTGGGCTTGCCCCAGCGGAACCATGACTGGCCAGCTACCAGCGGCCGTGTCTCCGGTTTACTTCTTCTTTTCGCTGCTGACGGCGGCTGAGGCCGCCGTCAGCAGCAAAAGAAGAAAAATGGGTTTTTGGTATGTGTCGGGTAGCTGCCCAGTAGGCGCTCCGCTGGGACAAGCCCAGCGGAGGCGATCCTCGCTCCAAGTGCCGGCCAACTTACTCACCTACTCACTCACTTACTCATACTCACTACGGCCACCTACTCACCCGCCTTCGGCGTCGCTACCGTGCGCGCGACACGGAAGCCGAAGATCCGAAAACGCGTGGCGGGGGTCTTTTCACTCCGCGCCGCGGACCGGGCGTATACCGACGGCCAGTAGTAGCATCCGCCGCGCGGCGTTCGCTCGACGGTGCTCGTCACCGGCAGAAGGTCCTCGAAGTCTTCCAGTGGCCGGCCGTCGGTCGTGGCGCGATCTGGTAACGTAGCGCTCCGAACACCACTCCATGACGTTTCCGTGAACGTCGAACAAGCCCAGCGGGTTTGGTTTCAAAAGGGCCACGCGCTGGGCCTTGTCGCCGGAGTTCTTCTTCGTCCAATCATATTTGGTCAGCAGGTCCGGCGAAGAACCGAAGTGGAACGGTGTCACCGTGCCCGAGCGGCAGGCGTACTCCCACTCGGCCTCCGTGGGCAGCCGATAGCCGGTACGACTCAGATAGCCGCGAGTCAGCCGCATCCCCTCTTTGATCTCAGCGATCGGGGGGTAGCACATCTGTACCTCGGGGACTCCTTCTTGCTCGCTGAGCCAACGGCAATACTGCGCGGCTTCGTACCAGGTCACGAAACCGGCGGGAAGATTGGCGTCTGGCCCCGATTGTTTGTGAGCGGTGTGGCGCAGCGTCGGGTTGGCGGCCAGGAACCGCTCGAACTGCGCGAACGTGATTTCCTTGGTGCCGATGGCAAACGACCGGCCGATCCGCCGCAGGTGCAGGCGGTCGTCGTAGCTCTTGCCCGGCTCGTTCTCCGGTGCGCCCATCTGAAATTCGACCGGGCCGGGAACGACCGCTAACGTCTGGCCCTCCCGATTGACGTACCACCGGCGGTCGCCCGGCGAGGCAGCGGCGACGAGTCTCCTTCTCGGCCGTCTCAATTCGGTCGGCCTGGCCCCACTTCCGCAGCAGCCAATCGGCGGCCGAGTGGATTCCCGGGTCGGGGTCGTCGCGATATGCCTCCAGCACGTGCGCGCTGAAGGTTTCTTTCAAATCGGCGGCAATCGCCTCGTCGCGAAACTCACCCAGCGCCAAGAGCAGCGCCTGCCGCGCGCCGGCGTCCTCCTCCACCGCAAAGCGCTCCGTCAACGTGCGCGGCTCGATGCCCAGCTCGCCCAGCCGATGGATCAGCGTCGTCCGCGCGCGCGGCTCGGGGCCGGTTCGAAGTCGCGGCCATACGCCGCTGGCTTCGTCCAGCCGCACCAGTGCGCTGCCCGCGTTGGCTTGCCGCTGGGCAAGCTGGTCCTTGGCCTCGTCGGTGACCACTGCGCGGTGCCACGCCGAAGCCGTGACCAGCCGGCCGCCGGCCACCGGCGCCACCGAAATGCTGATCGGCCGGCAGCCGTCGGTCGCCAGGTCGCGGCACACGCGCAGGTGCTCGTCGGGCGTCAGGCCGTGCGATTCCCGGTGCTCGCGGTGCGTCGTTGTGGTCATGAGGTGGATGTATTGCCGGTCGGCTTTCAGGTCGCCGCCGAGGAACTCCTGGAACTTCGGCTCCTGCCGGAGGGCGTCCCAACCCGTATGATCCGGGTCGAAGGCCCGCCGGAAGGTCGTCAAGTCGGTCGCCACGCCGCGGTGCAGAAGCTCCATCGCCCGGGTCGCGTACGTCCGGCTCCGCTCCGGATGCCGGGCTGCCACGGCGTCGGCAGCCCGCGAGTAGGCCATGGCGGCCGAGTTGATAAAGCTGGTGTCCTTCTCATTCTCCGCCAGCACGGCTTCTAAGCGCCGCATGCCCTCTTCATCCTCGTCCAGGAACGCCGACACGACCGCCTCGAAGAAGGCGATGGAGGTCGGCAACTTGACAAGCTGTTTGTAGGCCTCCAGGTCGCGGCGGGCCTGCTCGGCCTGGCCGCTGCGGGCGCGGGCCGTGCCCCGCACGGCGTACCCATAGGCAAACTTCGGATCTCGGACAAGGATGGTCGTGTAATCCTCGATGGCCTTCTGGTCGTCGCCCAGCACGAAGTGGCAATAGGCCCGCGAGATGAGCGGCTTCAGATCGTCCGACTTTTTGGCCAATGCCTGGTTGGCCTGCGCCAAGAGCGCGGTGTACCTCTCACGGGTGTTCTGGGGCGGCTCTGTGCCACACACGGCGACGTCCACCAGCGGCAATTGAGGGGCGGCCAGCGTCTGCTCGTAGCCACCCTCGCTCATTGCCGTCGTGGCCAGGAAACCGAAACGCTGAGCGTCACCCTTGAACTTGGTCCGGACCCAGCTATACCGTTGCTGCCCACCAGCATCCTGGGCCACGTGCATCGCCGTGAAGACGTCAGGTTGGCTTTTCACCCGGTCGAACTCCGCCTGTGTCTGAGAGCGCGGGATGCCGATCGTGAGCGCGGTGTATTCGATGTCCGGCTCTTTCGCGGCCACCATCATGTAGCGAAACTCGCCATCGACGACGTATCCGGCCAGCTCGATGGTCGAGAACTGATCGTACGCCCACTCGCCATGCAGCGAGGTGACTTCTTTCTCGGAAAGGCCGTGCGTGATCTTCCACGTCAGCCCGTCGCGCCGCCACACGGCGGCCACGAGCACGCGCCCTTCGGCCTGATAGGGCCGCACGCGCAGCGGCCGGTAGCCGGAAGGCCGCAGCTCCTCAGCGAGGTCAGCGAATTCTTTGAGTGTCAACGTCTGGCAGAACGCAAACCGTGGCTCCAGCATGCCGCCGGCCTCGGCCAGCTTGTCCGCGAGCGATTGCTCGGGCGTTGTCCAGGTCGGATCCAGCGGCGGATCGGCCCAGTTGGGCCGCAGGACTTCGCGCGGGTCCTTGGCCAGTTCCGCCGAGAGGGCCGAAACGGCTTCCTGCGCGGTGCCCGCGCAGGACGGGGAGCAGCTTGTCGAAACGCCCCGCGTCACCGGACGTCACCAGCAGGTCGCTGAGCATCGGCGGGTCCTCGGGCAGGTAGCCCGCCACGATATTCATGGCGATGGAGCGCCGGGAGGCATCGTGCGCCGTGTCGCGATAGAAAGATTGAAGGGCCGGTGCCAGGATGGCCCCTGCCGGCTTCAGGCCGCTCAGCAACAACTCGAAGCGGCCCGTGTCGTTCACGGCCGTTTCCACCAGCTCGCGCGCCAGGAACGCCGCGCTGGCCGTCCAGCGCGACGTGCCGAGCGCGTCGGCCGCTGGGTCTTCCGGCGGCACGAACCGGGCCAGGAACAAGGCTGCCATGACGCGCTTTTTGTTATCGAGCGTGGCGTCTTCCAGCCTGGCCCAGAGCCCTTCGACCAGCGCGGCGCGATGGTCATGAAGGGCGTCGGCCAAGAGCTGAAATTCATCGTCCTTGGCACGCAGTGCGCGCTCGTAGACCACGTCGGCCTGCGTCGGGTCCGTGGGAAGCAGGGCCAGGCTGGCATTGATCTCTTGCGGCGAGCCTGGCTCGGCCACCCGCTGGGCCGCGCGGAGCAGCGGATCGACCCACGGGCGGTAAGGGGTCAACTCCTCCACCAGGGCCGCGATCTCAGTCGTTTCCGACTGAAGCACGCGCTGCGCCAGCTTCGAGGCCCGTACGCGGCCGTCCACCTCGCGCGCCCCCCACAGCAGCGAGATGCCCACGACCGCGAGCAGCGTGCCTCGCAGCAGCAAGCCGCGGGCGGCGGCCTGCATCATCTTTCGCTGCGGCGGCGTCCAATCGCGGCGCCGCGTCAGCAGCCACACGTTCAAGAGTCTCCCACCAGGCGGGCAGGTGCCGGCCATGCGGCTGAGCGTTCCAAATCTCTGCCCGATCCGCGAGGCGCAGCTCGGCACGCCCGCGCAGCGTCTCCCGTTGCTTGCGGCTGAGCCATTCGCGCAGCCAGGGGACGACGAAGTCGTGCGTGAGCTGGTAATAGCGCAGGCTCGGGTGGCCTTCAGCGGCGCCTGCCTCAAGAAGCCCGGCTTCTCCAAGAAGCCGGGCTTCTGCCGCGCTGGGTTCTTTCGCCCCGCGGGCCGCGGCAGGCTCGTCCGGCTCGGTCGGCGTAATCAGCCGCAGCTCGCCATCTAGAATCCGCAGCAGTCGCTCGAAATCGTCCGGCCGGCGGCCATAGCCGGACACCCGCTGGAGTTCGGCTTGCGACCGCATGTGTCCCTTGATGTTGGCCGCCTGTCCTGGCAAGTAAAGGAGGGCCTTGAGCACGCGCCGCGCCGCCTTCTGGTGGAAGCGGTGCTCCGGCGGGGCGCTCGGCGAAGAAAACGTCTCCTCCAGGAACGTCACGCCGATCCCCTCGGCGCCGCCGACCTCCCGCAGCGTATCGGGCGTCCAGCGGCGCGACCTTCACCATCTCGGCGAACAGCGCCAGCCGCACGGGGATGACCGCCCCCTGCTCGCTGAGCCCCTCGACCGCCTGCTTCAAGAACTCGTGGTGTTCTGCCGTCTCGTCGCTGGCCTGCTCGGGCAGGCAGCCGAATGCCCGGCCGTAAGCGGCCAGCACCCTGCGGGCATGACGGGGGTCGAACAGATCGACGGCCGCACTGTTGTGCCCTTCGACCACCGCGATCTCCAGCTCGCGCATGAAGCGCGTGATCGACATCCAAAAGTCGTCGCGCACCATCACGACGCACTGCACGCGGCCGCCGTCGCACTGCCGCAAGGCCTGCGCCAGCGGCATGTCCTGCTGGCCGCGGTGGGCGTGCAGCCACTGCTCGAACTGGTCGATGAACACGACCAGCTTCTTGTCGGCCGGCAGCCCGCGGCCGTCCCTCAGCAGGCCGAACGTGCCGACCAGATCGCGCTCGCCGCAGGCCGGACACGCCTTGCGGATGGCCTGCAGGACGCGGGCTTCGGTCCCTTCCGGCGTGGCTTCGACGTACACCGCCGCGACGTGCGAGCCCAGCCGCGGGACGACGCCCGCTTTGACCAGCGACGATTTGCCGCACCCGGAAGGGCCGTAGATCAGGCCCACCGCGAACGTCTGTTCGGCATCGGTCTCTTCGATGCGCGACTTCCAGAAGCGGACGCTCTCCGGCAGGCCCTCGCGGTCGCGCGCCCCAGGCAGCAGGTCCAGGAAGAAGTCGGCATCGTGTGCGTCGAACGAGCGCAGCCCTTTGGGCACGATGCGGATCATGCCCGCATCGTCCCGCAGCGTGCCAACGTGCCGGCGCGTGCTGGGTGCGACGGCGCTTCCGCTGGCGGCGGAAGGCGCAGGTTGGAGTTCAGCCTTCAGGCTGGGGGCCATCACTTGGGCAGGCTCGTCGTAGCCCGCCAGGAAATGCCGCAAGTCGTCGGACATCTCCTGGGCCGTGCCATATCGGTCGGCGGCCCGCTTGGAGAGCGCCTTGAGACAGATGCGCTCCAGCTCCTTGGGAATGGAATCATCCACCTGCCGCGGCGGCTGCGGGTCGAGCGACACGACTTGCAGCAACAGCTCGGCGTGCGTCGCGCCGCGAAACGGCCGACGGCCAGTCAGCAACTGGTAGAGCACCACCCCCAGGCTGAAGATGTCCGAGCGGCCGTCCACACGGTGCCCTTCGCCGCGGGCTTGCTCGGGACTCATATACGCCGGCGTGCCTGCAAATCGCGGCCCCTTTCCGAGGTCCACCTCGCGCAAGGCCAAGCCGAAGTCGGCGACGTACGGCTTTCCCCGCTGATCCAGAAAGATATTGCTGGGCTTGATATCGCGGTGGACGAGGCCCTGCATGTGCGCGTAATGCAGGGCCTCTGCGACGACGATAAAAAGCTCGACCGCCTGGCGGACCTCGAGCCGGCCGCCCGCCAGCCGGCTGGCCAGATCGCCGCCATCGACGTACTTGGAGACGACGTAACACGGCCAGGCCTCCGTGCTGCCCACGTCATAGACCGGCACGATATTCGGATGATCCAGCCGGGCAACGGTCTGCGCTTCGGCCAGATAGCGCTCGGCGTCAGCCGCCTGCGCGACCAGCTCTGGGTGCGGCACCTTGATGGCCACGGGCCGCTGCAACTGATCGTCTTGGGCGAGAAAGACGGAGCCGAAGCCGCCCTGGCCGAGCAGCTTATCGACGCGGTAACGGCCGATGGTCCGAGGCGCGCCTGCATCGTGCCCGCTGGCGACAGGCTGATCGCCGACGCCTTCGGAGCCGTCGCCAGTCACCTCGAAGGGGCCCGATGGGCTCATTGCCGGCTCCCCATCAGAGGCGGAGAAGTGTCAAATCGCCAGTCATTATGGCACGAGCGGTGCCGGTCAGCAACGCACGGCTCATCGCGGCACGCGTAAGTCGGCCTGGGCGAAAAAGATGCAGCGACCGCGGCGTGCCCCTGGCATTCTTATCTTGACCGCTACTACCGTAGAGGCAGGTCAGGTTCTAACATGCCGGGGGTGGTGCCGATGTCCAGTCGCGGCGGCGTTTGCACGCTGAGCAAATAGGTCAGGAGATCGGCCATGTCACGGGGGTTAAGCTGCTTTTCCATGTCCTCTGGCATGAGCGACTTATTCGAGCTTATCATCTCCTCCACGTTGTGCCGCAGGATCGTATCCTGGGCGTTGTTGTCGCGGCGCAGTGTGATGCTGGTCGCCGTCTCCGCGGCCATCAGTCCGGTGAAGACTCGACCTTGCTTATCGAGCACACTGTACTGCACGTAGTTCGGCGCGACGTACTGGTTCGGGTCGAGAATGTGCAGCAGCAAGGAGGAGGGATCGCGCTGCGCCCCAGAGCTGATGTCGGGGCCGACCGCGAAACCTTCCTCGCCGATCTTGTGACAAGCGCTGCAGCTTTTCTTGAAGACGGCCTGACCGCGTCTGCTGTCGCCGGACAGCTTGAGGGCGGGCTGATAGTCGGCAATCACCTTGGCGCGGGAATCGGACTTGTCGCGGAAGAGTTTTTGGGCCAGCTCGCTGATCGCCCTCTTGCGATGCGACAGCAGCAAGTCGCGGCGCGTGGAGTCAAGCTGCGCCACCATGGCTTTCTGCTTTTCCGCGGCCTTGAGCAGCGCCAGGGTCCACTCCTCTCGAGACAATAAGGCGGTCAGCACAGCTTCGTTGACGGCCGGTTCGTACTTGCCCCATCCGTTCAGCAAGATGCCGGACACTTGCGCCTCCGGCTGGTCAGCCAACGAGCGCACGGCGGCCAGTTGGACCGATACCCCGTAGCTTGGTTCGAGCAGAGCAGCGAGGGCGGCCCGCGTGCGCTCCAGCGGATAGCTGCCCAGCAGCCGGATCGCCTGCAGACGCGCAGCTTCCGGCGCTTTGGGATCTTGGGCCTTGAGGAGGGAGTCCCCCAGAAGTTGAAGGACCAAACGCGCGCCTGGCCCCGCCTCCTGGCTCGCCACTGGGAAGCGGGCCCCGGCATGTTTGAGGCCGTCGCCCAGGCTCAAGACCAGGTGCCCTTGCAAAGCGCGCGACTGCTGCCCCAGTGCGGCCACGGCGTCCAGCACGCCTTGGACTTCCTCCGGCTTGTTCCGCGCCCCGACAGCTAGGGCCAACGGCCCCAGAAATGCCTCTCCCGTCGGGCTGCCGGCGAACTTCAGGTCCGATAGCAACTCCGTGAACAGTCGGGGCGCCGCATGAGACGCCGAGCTGAGCACGGCCGTCCTCATCCAGGTGTTTTCCCCATCCCGACGCGCCAAGCGGGCCAGCGCCGCGGCGGCTTCCGGTGTCGCCGCTTCTCCGATGCTGAAGGCCGCCTGAAAGCGGACGCGTGCATCAGGGTCGTCGGCCAGAGCCAGCACCCTCTGACGGAGCTTGTCGGAATCGCTCAATAGCGGCTCCGAGAGCCGAAGGGCATTTTCGCGCACGCCGGCCGCCTGGTCGCAAAGGCCAGCCAGAATGTCGTCCTCGGCAATCGTGCCCAAGCCATGCAATGACCAGAGCGCATGAACGCGCGCCTGCGGCAGCAGGTTCTGGCGGACTAGCCTGCGGAGCGCCGCGCTCAGCGACTTGTCCTGGCGCTCGTAGATCAGCCGATGAGCCGTGTCGCGCCACCAGCCGTGCGGGCTCTGCAAGGCGGCGACCAGTTCCGCGCCCGTCGCCTTGCCCAGCCGAGGAGGGCCGGGATAACGGAAGTTCGGCGGGGAGAGCCGGTAAATCCGACCGCGGTCGCGGCCGTGCGTCAGATCAAGGAATTTCACCACGTCCAGCGGAATGTGGATTGCTTCCAGAATCTCGCGGCTGAGGTCAAGGACGTACAGCGTGCCATCCGGGGCGTTCATGAAATTCACCGGCCGGAACCAATTGTCGGGCGATCGCACGAACTCTGTTTCGTTGTCGGCACGCGGGGACCTGAAAGTCGGACCAGCGGGAAGCAATGCCCGGCGGTGGATGAGGTTGTTTTGCGCGTCGCCGACGAAGACCTGCCCGTAATACTCCTGGGGATAGGCGCCGCCGCGGTAGATGGTCACCCCCGCCGCGGCATCCACGACCGAGTGGCTGGCGCCGGGCATGGTGGCCGCGCGTTCCCCATGGGCGATCCGCCGGGCCGAGCGAATCACTCGCCACCGTTCCAGAGGGCTGATGCGAAAGATGGGGACCGGGGCCGGGGCCAAGTTGTGAATCGCCGAAGGCACGGGCAAGTAGGGATTGCGAGCCAGGTATTCCTGCGGCAGCACCGCGTGCAGAAGCGGCTGCGATTCGCTGCACAGGAAACGATTGCCCCAGTCATCGAACGTGTTGCCGAACTGGACTGTGCCGGTGACCGTCTCGAATCGCCCCGTGGCGGGATCGAAGCGAAAATCCTTCCCGTTGACGGAAATGGCCGCGGCCTTGTCGTCGCCGGCCGGCTGAACGGTGCCGCCATTAACGGAGGTGGCCCCATAGATCTTGTGGTCGAGGCCGAAGACCAGGTTGTTGAGCATCCCCTGGCAGTTCTGCGTGCCGAACCCGGTGAAGATTCTCTGACGCACGTCGGCCTTGCCGTCGCCGTCGGTGTCCTTCAAGTACCAGATATCCGGCGGCGCCGCCACGAAGACCCCGCCTTTCCAGGGGGCCACACCGGCTGCCCACACCAACCCATCCGCGAACACCGTGCTCTTGTCGAACGTGCCATCGCCGTTGGTGTCCTCCAGCAAGCGGACGGCGCCTAGCGGCTTCTGACCCGGCTTGGGCAAGTAGGGATAATCGCGGAGCTCGCAAACGTAGAGCTTGCCGTCCTCATCGAAGGCGGCCGCAACGGGGTTGAAAACCAGAGGCTCCGCCGCCACAAGCTGCATGCGGAATCCGCCCACGGTTTGAAACGTCTTCGCGGCTTGGGCGGCCTGGAGCGGCGGGACCGGTTTGAGAAATTCCCGCAGCTCGGCGTCCGTGTGGCTACGGGCGCTGGGGTCGAAGGCGGCGCGCTTCCCCTCCTTATCCGAGGGAGGCGACGAGGAGGGCGAAGCCGGCTTCTGAGCTGCCGCCACGGCGGGCACTTCGTCAGCCGTCAGACCGCCGGCCTGACGAATCTTCAGCAACCGCTCCCGCGCTCGTGCGAAGTAGTCCAGCACACGCACCTTCTGGAGAAAATCTCGCTTCGCGTGGACCGCGATTTGTCCCTCGATCCGCTGCACCAGCACCTCGAGGCTGGCCGCGTCGTACGGCGCCCGGTCCTTGAAGTAAACGTAAACTGGGTTCGTATGCGCCTCGGCATCCGGCTCGCCGGACGGAGATTGCGAGAAGGCCCGGGCCGCGATCCACGAGGACGACTTCAGCTCGATCGTCTGCTTGATCTCCAGCCAGTTGCCCTTCCCTTGGTCGGCCGGCACAACCAGCTCGCGCACGACTTTGCCTCCCGCGATCAGTTGCACGTGCGTCACGGGGGCGACCTCGCACAGCACACGGACGTGGGCGGTCACCTTGTGCGGTCCCGCGCCTTCATGGCGGAGGATCGAGCCGGGCTTCTGGCCATCCACCTCGAGCAACACCAACGGCCCGGTGCTGACGAAGCTGCGCCCCTCCGCCGCTGCCCGAAACCACTGGGCGAACGTCGGCGTGCTCGCGTCGTGGATATAGGTCAGGCAGTCGCCCAGCTTGCGACAAGCCGGATAGTCACTGGCGCCGAAGCAGGGGAATCGGAATCCGGCGCTCAGCACGTGGTACCAGTCGTCCAGGCCGATGCCGCGATAAACGCCGAATTGCAACAGCTCGACGCCATTGACGTTCCCGTGCACAAGGTCCGCGTAGATGGCCTGGGCATAGCCGCCATGGGCATAAAACGCATAGCCTCCCTTCTGCTGCGTCTGGCGGCCCAGATCGCCGTAGAGCGGCCAGAAGTCGGCGTTGCCCGTGGTCTCCCGGAGCACGAGGTCGTCTCGCAAGTACAGATTCAGGTGCCCGTACGCCGAGGAGCGATACTCTTGACCCGACATGATCTGGTACGCTCCGCGGCGCCGCAGCGACTTCTCGCCCAGCCCGCGGAACTGGGGCGTATCCATTTTCTCCATGAAACCGGCATACGGGCCGGCCGGCTCGTTATAGGCCAGGACGCTGCCGAAGCGGACATCCTCGCCTTCGAGCAAGTCGAGGATCAGGTCATCATCCGCTTGAGTTTCGCGTTTCAGATGCAAGTGCGGGTCGCCGGCATGGTAGCCCTCTTCGGCCATCGCCAGAGAGCGGTTGAGTTTCACTTCAACCGTTCGCGTCTCTCCGGCCGCTACGAGCGTGCTGAGCGTTTGCGGCCGATACTCGATCCCTTTCCACACTTCGACGCGCGCTACGCCGGCGGGCACGTCCACGCTCGTTTCGCCGCGAGAATAGAAGAACCTGCCGTAGTAGCGGATCGGCGCTTTGCCCTCGCGGTTGCCCCGACCGACCCTTGGCCACTGCCCCGTGAGCGCGAAAGGCGTCAGGTCATTGGGCGCCGGCTGATAGAAATTGCCATCCTGGCCGACGACGTTGATCCGACAACACGTCGGCTTGCCAGTCGTCGCGTCACGGACGACGATCTTCACCCGGCCCGCGCCGGTACCGGAAGCCACGGCCGGCATCCCTTCCCGGTCGAAGCCGCTGGGCGTGAACAGCGAGGCCTCGATTTTGCCCAGTTTCGTATCGGCGGCCGGCGCTTTCGCCCGGGCCAGACCACGAAACGCGCGGCCGACCGCTTCGCCTCGAAGGGCGTGGCTTGGAAGCGGGTGCTTGTCGTCGAACACCTGCATCGCTTCCGGCGGCTCGATCGGGATCGTCTTGGGCGTCTCGTCCTTCAACTCGAGCCCGAGATGTTTGGCAAAGAACTCATACATCGCCCGCCGCTTCGACGGCCCATAGTCGTGGCCTTCGTCCGCCAGATGGACGTTGGCGGCTGCGTCTGCTCGGCCGTGAACCTTGTAGACGTGCTCAATGAAGGGGAAGCCGACCTTGGGAAAGTCATGGGTGGGATCGTTCTTCCCGGCCGAGATGAGAAGCTGCGGCCGCGGGGCGATGGCTGCCGCCATCTCGATGGCGTTGCTCTGCGACGGCCCCATGATCGGCAGGCCCCCCTCGCACAGGCAGCCATCCCGCTCGGTCCACGGATAGACGATGACGACGGGCGCCGAAACTTTGACCCGTTCGTCCACCAGCGTGACGAACAGCGTCTGCGATCCGCCTCCCGACGCGCCGGTGACGGCCACACGATCCGGATCAACGCCTTTCAGGCTGGTGAGGAAGTCGATGACCCGGATGCTGTTCCAGGTCTGCAGCGCCAACACCAGCGGGTCCTTGTGCGTCGTCTGCGTGGAATCCTGCCAGCCCACCATGCTGCAGGAAAAGACCGTGGCTCCCATCCTTGCCAGGTGGGCGCAACGGATCTGGTGCTCCTCACGAAAGCGTCCCAGCGGCTGGAAATGCCCGTGCGGACAGAGCACGGCCGGGCTTTTCAGTGATTCCTTTGTCAACGGCCCCTTTTTCAGCGCCCCTTTCAGCGGCCGGTAGAGGTTGCCCGTGCAAAAGAAGCCAGGCATCGTCTCCAACGCCACGTTTTCGACCGAGTAGCCGTCGTGCTCGCGGCGACTGTGGACGAGCGGGTTAAGCGGCGTCTTGTCCGGCAGCGGCCACAAATGCGTGGCCTTCAAGAACCCTTCGCGCAGGCGCCGCGGCGCGGACCTTCCACGCCTGGGGAGTCGTATACAACGCGCGCGAGGCGGCCAATTGCCTCTCGACCACCTCCCTGCTTCCCTCAGCAAGAACAACCTGGCCCGGCCCGAAGTGCCAGAGGACCAAGCTCAGGCCAGCCAGGCACCGCCAAGAAAACAAGCTGCAATTCTCTGCGCAGAATACCCATTGCGGATGGCCCCGGATGCGTGCGCCTCTGACTAGGTCGAAGGTGACACTCCCCCGCGATCAACGCGGTTGCTTCTCAGCCAGCGATCAAATCACCGTTCAAATTCGTCTCTGTGCTCTCTGCTCTCTGTGGCTCTGTGGTCCATCAAGTCTCGACAACCAAGGATTCTGGTGTCCTAGGCCAGCGCCTGCTCGATCACCTCGCCGGCGTTGTCGGTCAGCCGCTCGTCGCGGCCGTTGTGGCGGAAGGTCAGCTTGCGGTGGTTGAAGCCGAGCAGGTGCAGGATCGTGGCGTGGAGGTCGTGGACGTGGGCCTTGTCCTCGGCGGCGCGCAGGCCGACGGCGTCGGTGGCGCCGATCGCCTGGCCGCCCTTGCACGCCGCCGCCGGCCAGCCACATCGTAGAAGCCGTGCGGGTTGTGGTCGCGGCCGTTGGTCCCCTCGCGTCATCGGCGTGCGGCCGAACTCGCCGCCCCAGATGACCAGCGTGCTCGTCCAGCAGGCCGCGCGCGCTTCAGGTCCGTCAGCAGGCCGGCGATCGGCTGGTCGCTCTGCGAGGCAGAGCTTGCCGTGGTTGCCCTCGAGGTCGGAGTGGGCGTCCCAGCCGTTGGTGTCGCCGCAGTAGAGCTGCACGAAGCGGACGCCGCGCTCGACCATCCGCCGGGCCAGCAGGCAGCGCAGTGCCGAACTCGGCCGTCTCCTTGCGGTCGAGGCCGTAGAGCCGCTGCGTCGCCGTCGGTCTCCGTCGGCGAGGTCGACGACCTCCGGGGCGTGGGCCTGCATGCGGAAGGCCAGCTCGTAGGCGGCGATGCGGGCGGCCAGCTCGGAGTCGTCGCCGCGGGCGGCCAGGTGGTCGCGGTTGAGCTGCGGCGACGAAGTCGAGCGTCCGCCGCTGCTGGTCGGCCGACACGCCCGGCGGGGTGTGCAGGTGCGGGATCGGCGACGTGCCGCCGCGGACGACGCGTGCCCTGGTAGGCGGCCGGCAGGAAGCCGTTGCCCCAGGCCGGGGCGCCGCCCTTGGCCCAGCCGCCGGGGTCGGGCAGGACGACGAACGCCGGCATGTTCTGGTTCTCGGTGCCCAGGCCGTAGCGTCGCCCACGCGCCGAGGCTCGGCCGGCCCATCAGGATCGAGCCGGTGTTCATCAGGTAGACCGACTCGGGGTGCGTCACGCTGTCGCCGTGGCAGCCGCGGAGGACGCAGAGGTCGTCGACGCACGTCGGCGATGTGCGGCAGCCAGTCGGAGACCTCGATGCCGGCACTGGCCGTGCTTGCTTGAACGTGCGCTTGCGAGGCGAGCAGCTTGTTCTTGTCGACGCCGCGGCGGGTCTTGACCGGGCCGAACGACGCGGGCAGCGGCTGGCCGTGCAGCCGCTGCAGGTCGGGCTTGGGGTCGAACGTGTCCAGGTGGCTCGGCCCGCCGGACATGAACAGGAAGATGACGCGCTTGGCGGTCGGCCGCGAGGTGCGGCTGCCGCGGGGCGAGCGGGTCGACGCGGGGTCGGTTTCGGCGGCCGAGCAGGCCCTGTTCCGGCGAGCAGGGCGGCCAGGGCGAGGATGCCGAAGCCGCCGCCGGAGCGCGGAGGAAGGCGCGGCGGTCGTCGGTGGGGAGCTGGGGCCGTCAGGGCAACGGGTCGTACGGTCGTCGTCGCCAATCGGCGTCTCTGGGTGCTATCGGCTTTGCCAGGGAGGTCAATCCACGTACACGAACTCGTTCAGGTTGAACAGCGCCCGGCACAACTCGCTCAGCGGCGACTCGCTTGAGGAACGTCCTGCGCCAGCTCCAGCTCCGTCGGCCGACGGTCGCCGGCCGAGCGCCAGCCGGTAGGCCAGCGCGATGCGATCCGCGTCCGAGCCTGCTTCGCGCTGTCAGCCGCGCGGCCAGCGCCTCGCCGCGGCATCGGCCACCTCGGCCGAGTTCAGCAGCGCCAGCGCCTGCGGGGCGGTCGTGCTGCGCTCGCGCTGCGGGCAGCTCAGGTTGCTGTCCGGCAGGTCGAACGCCTCCAGGAACGGGAGCCGCAGGTTCCGCCGGGCGAAGAGGTACACGCTGCGGCGGGCGTGGTCGGCCGCGTCGGGGCTGACGGTCCAGGCCTTGGCGCCCTGCCGGCCGCCTCGGCGGCACCGGCGGGAAGACGCCCGGCCCGCCGCGCCTTCGGGTTCAGCCGGCCGCTGACCGCCAGCAGGCGTCGCGGACCGACCTCGCCTTCCAGCCGCAGCCGGTTCATCCGCGACAGCAGCTGGTTGTCCGGGTCCTTCGCCAGCGCCTGCGGGCGACGCCTGCGGTCGACTGCTGGTACGTCGCCGACAGCAGCATCAGCCGGTGCATCGTGCTTGAGGCTCCAGCCGCCGTGCGACGAACTCGGTGGCCAGCCAGTCGAGCAGCTCCGGGTGCGTCGGCCGCTCGCCGCGGACGCCGAAGTCGCTCGGCGTGGCGCACGATGCCGCGGCCGAAGTGGTGCTGCCAGAGGCGGTTGACGATCACGCGGGCCGTCAGCGGGTTGTCGGGCTCGGCGACCCAGCTGCGCCAGCGCCAGCCGGCGGCCGGTGCTGCTCGGCGACGGCGGCTCGACCGTCGGCCGGCGTCGGCTTGCCGCCGGCGAGCACGACTGCGGGAAGCCGGGCTGCACCTCGTCGCCGCGGTTGCTCAGCTCGCCGCGCTCCAGCAGGAACGTCTTCGGCGGCGGCGCCGGCGCGGTCGGCAGGCCCATCGCCACCGGCAGCGGCGGCGGCTTGCGGTCGTCGAACGTCTTCAGCTGCGCCTGCAGCTCGCTCGTGCTCGGTCCGGTCGTCGGCCGGTCATGCGCCTTGGCGACCTCCGCCGGCGCGATCGACCAGCAGCCGCGTCGGTCTCGCGCGACCAGTTCCTGCTGGCCGGCGGTCCGCTTCTCCGGCGGCGTGCGGTGGGCGGCCTGCGCCTCGGCGGACAGCTTCGCCAGCTTGCGCCTCGAAGCAGCTTCGCCGCGGTGCGGCTCTTCCAGCGCGGCGATCGCGTCGCGCGATCGGCTGCGTCAGCGCCTGCGTACTCCCGCGAGGCCGCCTCGTGCCGCGCGGCGCTTCCGCGGCCGCGGCGACCGGCAGGTCGCGGCGGAACGCGGCCGGGGCGAAGAACGCCTGCAGGCGGTAGTAGTCGGTCTGCGGGATCGGCTCGAACTTGTGGTCGTGGCAGCGGGCGCAGGCCGAGCGTCAGCCCGAGGAAGGCCAGGCCGGCCGTGTCGGTCATGTCGTTGAGCGTGTTCTGCCGCCGCTGCGCCTGGTCGGCCGGCGTCGGTCATGTCCGGGCCGAGCAGGTTGAAGCCGGTGGCGACCAGGGCGTCGCGGGTCGTCGGGGAACAGCTCGTCGCCGGCGAGCTGCTCGCGTGACGAAGCGGTCGTACGGCTTGTCGGCGTTGAACGACTGCGGATGACGTAGTCGCGGTACCGCCAGGCGTCGGGCCGGGCCTCGTCGAACTCGTAGCCGTTGCGTCTCGGCGTAGCGGGCCAGGTCGAGCCAGTGCCGGCCCCACCGCTCGCCGTAGTGCGGGCGAGGCCAGCAGCCGGTCGATCACCTTCTCCCAGGCGTCGGGCGAGCGGTCGCGTGACGAAGGCGTCGATCTCCTCCGGCGTCGGCGGCAGGCCGATCAGGTCGAACGACGCCCGGCGAATGAGCTGCTCCCGCCCGGCGACCGGAGCTGGAGTCAGTCCAGCGGCTTCGAGCTTCGCCAGAATGAAAGCGTCAATCGAGTTCTTCAGCCAATCGCGGTCGCGCACGTCGGGCAACTTTGGCCGAACGGGCGGCTGCCAGGCCCAGTGACGACCCTCCGGCGTCGCAGCACGATCTGCCCCAACAGCCGTCGCGGGGACGATGAATACTAGGGCGGCGATCAGCAGCAGATGTTTCCTCGGCGGCCACCATGCGGCAACAGTCGATTTCATTGACATGGCGTCCCGTCTTGTGCAACCCTTTCAGGGTTGATGGCGGCTGTTGGCGACTGGTCCCAGGGTAGCGGCTGGCGCGGCAACCCTGGGCTATGGAGTTTAACGCTTTCAGCGTAGGCTGCGACGCGCTTCATCGTCGGTGGAGTTCGCGAACTATCGTCAAGCGGTGACGACAGTATATGCTTGGCAATGCGAGCGAGCAAAAGCAATGGCCTACCCGGTGAACACCTTCCGCACCACTTCGCCCGCCACGTCCGTCAGCCGGTGATCGCGCCCCTGGTGGCGATAGGTGAGCGACTCGTGGTCAAGCCCCAGGGCGTGCAGGATCGTGGCCTGGAGATCGTGCACGTGGACCGGCACTTCCACCGCGTGGTAGCCCAGCTCGTCGGTGCGGCCGATCGTCTGGCCGCCGCGGACGCCGCCGCCGGCCAGCAGCATCGTGAAACGCGGCCGTGTGATGGTCGCGGCCTTCGGCGCCGGGCGTGTTGCCGCGGCGGACCTCGTTCATCGGCGTGCGGCCGAACTCGCCGCCCCAGATCACCAGCGTATCGTCCAGCAGCCCGCGCTGCTTGAGATCGTGGATCAGGGCGGCCGCGGGGCGATCGGTCTTGTCGCAGTTCACCTTGAGGTTGGCGTTGAGGTTCGCGTGGTCGTCCCACGTGAAATGATAGAGCTGCACGAAACGCACGCCGCGCTCGACCATCCGCCGCGCCAGCAGGCAATTGCGGGCAAAAGCGTCGGCCGTCGCATCCTTCTCGGTGCCGACGCCGATGCCATACGCATCGAGCGTGGCCTTCGTCTCGCGCGAGAAGTCCACCAGCTCCGGCGCCGCCGATCTGCATGCGAAACGCCAGCTCGTAGGCCGCGATCCGTGCGGTGATCTCCGGATCGGCTTGGTCGGCAAACCGCAGGCGGTTGAGGTCGTTGATGGCGCTGAGCCGCTGGCGCTGCCTTGCTGCGGGGAAGCCCTCGGGGCTGGCCAGGTGCAGGATCGGATCGCCCTGGCTGCGAAACGTCACGCCGCGGTACGCCGGCGGCAGAAAGGCGTTGTCCCACAGTGCCGTGCCGGCGATGTCGCCCGGTCCGTTGTTGGAGAGCATCACGGCGAAGCCCGGCAGGTTCGCCGACTCGCTGCCGAGCCCATACGTGACCCACGAGCCCATGCTCGGCGCACCGAACCGGGGTATGCCGCACTGCATCAGGAGCTGGGCCGGGTCGTGGTTGGCCGTGTCGGTGTGCATGCTGCGGATCATGCACAGGTCGTCGGCACACGTCGCCAGGTGCGGCAGATAGTCGGAGAAGTCCATCCCGCACTGGCCGTGCCGCGCGAACTTGCGCGGCGACGCCATCACGCGGGCACTCCCGCGGATCAGCGAGTCATTGAGCCCTTTGAGAAACGACTCGGGCACCGGCTGACCGTGAAGCCGCTGCATCTGCGGTTTGGGGTCGAAACAGATCGAGCTGGCTGGGCGCCCCGGCCATGAACAGGAAGATGACGTTCTTGGCCCGCGGCGTGAAGTGCGGCGGCCTGAGAGCCAGCGGATTCGATGGCGGCGACGTTTCGGCCACGGCAGGTCCTTGCAGGAGCTGGCCCAGGGCGATCGTGCCCAGGCCGCAGGCGGTCTGCTGGAGGAAGCAGCGGCGGTGGAGGTGGCGAAGGATGGATGGCGGACTCATCGTGTTGTCCTTTAGGACACTAGCCCGACGCGCAAGCGTCGCGCAAGCGAAGGAGAGCTGCCAACTGACGCGTGTCCCGCCTCTCCCTCGCTCGCGCGTCGGCTAATGTTTCAATCGCGGGTGATGAATTCATGCAGATTCAGAAGCACACTGGCCACATTCGTCCATGCGACTTGCTCGCCCATTCCTTTTGCGGCGGCGCGCTCCGACAGCAGGTAATCGCTCAATCGCCGCACTTCAGCGTCGCTCGGCGAGCGAGCGAGGCCGAGGCGCATGGCGAATCGCACGCGGTCCTCGTCCGAACTGCCGCCTTCGCGAACGATCCGTTTGCCCAATGCTGCCGCCATCTCGAAGAACGCCGCGTCATTGAGCAGCGTGAGCGCCTGGAGCGGCGTGTTGGAACGGTCGCGGCGCGAGCAGGCACGCTGCGGACTGGGGGCGTCGAAGGTGATCGCCTGCGCGAAGGGCGACGTCCGCAGCACCATGGCATACAGCCCGCGGCGGTATCGGTCGCCGCCTTCGCTCGTCTTCCAGCCGTTGTGTCCGAAGGCCTCCATGACGACGCGCTCGTGCTGCGGTGGATACACGCTGGGGCCGCCGAGCTTCTTGCTCAAGAGGCCGCTGACTGCCAGCGCCGCATCGCGCACCGTTTCGGCCGGCACGCGAAGGCCCGACTGCCGGGCCAGCAAGGCGTTGGAGGGATCGATCTTCTGCGAGTCAGCCCGTGGCCGTGACGACTGCCGATACGTCGCTGAGGTGACGATCAAGCGGTGCAGGTGCTTCACGTTCCAGCCACTCGCCCCTGCCCCCTCAGGCGTGAGGGGCTGGGATGAGGGGTCCATGAACTCGGCGGCCAGCCAATCGAGCAGCTTCGGATGCGACGGCGGCTCGCCGCGGTCGCCGAAATCGTCCGACGTGGCCACGATCCCGCGGCCGAAGAACTCCTGCCACATCCGGTTGACCGTGACGCGGGCGGTCAGCGGGTTACTCCGTGAGACCAACCAACGGGCCATGTCCAGGCGGGTGAGGTCGCCGTCGCGCCGGAGAAGCCCGGCTTCTTCGAAGAAGCTGGGCTTCTTGCGCTCGTCTCACACGGCGGCAGCCACACGGGCGTGCCGGGCGACACGTTCTTGCCACGGCCGCGGAAATCGCCGCGCTCGTGGACGTAGGCCTGCCGCGGGGTCAACGCCGTCTGCATGACCGGTGCTCGCGTGGCCTGAGCCGCTGGATGCTCTTTCTTCAAGGCGACAAGCCGCTGATATAGCTCCGGCAGCTTGGCCTCGCGCAACTTCGCCTCATCGATGACCGAACCGTGCTGCAGGAAGTAGTCCAACAGGTCGTCTTGCTGACGCGGCGTACGACGGTCCCAGGGAAGCTTGACGATCTCGGTCCCCTCGAGCTGACCCTCGCCGAGATGGCCGCCCCAGATCAGGCCCAGCACTTCCCACTGCCGGTCCCAGACGTGGTTCTCGCCGGGATGGGCGGCCGCATGCAGCAGTTTCTTCTCCCACTGCTTCTGCAGGTCATCGACCGTCGCGCGTAGCGGCTGGATAAGCTGCTGGCGGCGGCGTTCATACTCCGGCCGTGCGCGGAGCCACGTTCGCGCTCCTCCGGCAGCGGCGCGTCGATATTGACTTCGTCCGCCTGATCGAAGAAGGCGTAGAGTCGGTAGAACTCCTCCTGCGTCACGAGATCGTACTTGTGATCGTGGCAGCGGGCACAGCCGACCGTCAGCCCCAGCCAGATGCTGCCGACCAGCGACGTGCGATCCACCACCTGCTCGACGCGATACTCCTCCAGGTCGGCGCCGCCTTCGCGGTTGCTGAGCGTCTGCCGCAGGAATCCCGTGCCGAGGACACTCTCGTCGTAGCGTAGGCTTCCACCCTGCCCCGAGTGTCCGTCCGGCTGCGAAGTGTTTTGTGCGTGCTGGAAGCCTGTCCTACGGACGTCGCCGGCCAGTTGCAAGACGGTGAACTCATCGAACGGCATGTTCGCATTCAGGGCACGCACCAACCAGTCGCGGTATCGCCAGGCCACGGGCCGAAGCTGGTCGGTGAGATGCCCGTCGCTGTCGCCGTAGTGGCACAGGTCGAGCCACGCTCGCGCCCAGCGCTCGCCGTAATGCGGCGAGGTCAGCAAGCGATCGACCAGCCGCTCATAGGCCTCCGGCCGCTCGTCGCGCAGGAACTGTCGCACTTCGTCGGGAGTCGGCGGCAGGCCGATGAGGTCGAGCGACAGGCGGCGGATCAGCGTGGCCGGGTCAGCCTCGGCCGAGGGAGCCAGGCCTTCTCGCTCCAACCGCGCGGCGATGAAGCGGTCGATGGCGCTTCGCGCCCACTCGTGCTGCCGCGTCGTTGGGGTCTTAGGTCGCACGATGGGGCGATACGACCAATGCGGCTCGCCGGCGGCCGCTGAAAACGGGCACCCTACGACAGTGAAGATTGCGATACGCGCAAGGGTTGAAACCGCGGCGAGAAGCCGGCTGGAAGCCGAATGGCAAGCCGGGGGATAATCAGACGAAGCCGTCACGACTTGTCCTTTGGCAGTTTCAGCAGCTTGATCGCATTGCCGCGATAGACCTTATACCGCACTTCATCGGGCAGTTTAAGCGATTCCAGCAGCTCGAACTGGGGAATCTTCTGATCGGGCATCAGCACGTCGGTGCCGAAGAGAAGCTGGTCGGCCCGGCGAATGATGAATTCGCGGCCAAACTTCACGTCGCGGGCAATCGCCCGCTCGCCGCCCGACTCCGACAGGTCGCCATACAGGTTCGGGTGCTTCTCCATCAGGCGATCCAGCGCCCCACCCGGCACGACCGGCTTGGGTACCTGAGGATAACGCCCGAAGTCGTACTCCGTGGCGTCGGCGGAGATCGACGCCCAGAACCCGGCTGCGTGGCCGATCAGCGGCAGCTTGGGAAACGCCTTGAGCACCTTTTCCAGCCGCGGCAGGCCGGGCGTGTCCGGATTGCGGATATCGTCCAGGTGGAACAGGATCGGCAGCCCGACCGTGTCGCAGGCCTCGTAGAGGAACATCTGTTGCGGCGTGTCGAAGGCCAGGCCGGTCTTGTGCTCGCCCAGCCCGCGGCAACCGGCCTCTTGATACCGCTTGAGGATCTCGATCAGCCCCTTGACGCCGACGACGTGGCCGTCGCGCTTGCCCGGGGGAGAGACGGCCCGCGGATCGACGGCACAGAAGGGAATGATCCGTTCCGGGAAGGCCTTGAACGCGGCGAGTGCCACGCTGACCGGCTGCGGGATCGGCGCCGCCTCCGGCGAGATGAGCGGCAGCACGCAGGCCCGCTCGACGCCGTGAGCGTCCATGAAACGGACCAGCCGCTCGGCCGTGAGGGTCCGCTCGTGGTAGAAGGCGCCCAGGTGCGTGTGAATGTCGATGTATTTGATAGCGCCCCGTGCGGCGGCGGGGGAGCCTCGGCCCAGCGAGGAACACGCAGCAGCGGCAGCGGCCGTTGATGTGGATAGAAACGATCGCCTGGAAAGCGGCATCGGACAGTCTCCGCTTTGGCTCGTCAACCACGGGCTTTGTTGACGCGTGTTAGTCTCGGGACGGTTCTCAGGAGAAGCGAAGGAGCGGAGAAGCGAAGGAGTGAAGGAGTAAGAAGCGAAGGAGTAAGAGGTGGAGAGGCAAAGCCGGGAGCGAGAACCTTCTCCGCTTCTCGCTCCTTCGCTTCTCCGCTTCAACAAGAACGGCGTGCGGCCGGTGGCGCACGCCGTTGTAGTCTGCGGTTTGGCCGCCGATCAACTGCCATTAGATGTCGGAGATCGGCAGATACCGGTTGGGCGATTGCAGGGTCAGCAAGGCCGCGGCCGTGCAGAAGGTGCGGGCGGTGATGCAGTGGTGCCCGGTCCAGCTTCCATCCGCGTTCTGCACGCGGACGATCTTGTCGCGGACCGTGGGATACCAGGCCTGCCAGGCATCTCCCCGTTTTTGCAGCATGCACTCGGTGATCAGGTGGAAGGCCAGGTATTCCTCGCCGCCGGCACTGTAGAAGGCCCGGTCATCCCCCTTGACCAGTCCCAGCGCGGCTTGGAACGCCTGCTTGTAACGTGCGTCGTCTTCCTTCTTCATCGCGTAGAGCACGCGGATGCCCGACACGTTCTTATAGAGCTCGTGCATCCAGCCGCTGTTGGTGGTGGTTCCCAACTGCTTGACCAGGGCTTGGGCCGTCTTATCGGCCGAGGCCCCGACCTTCATGCCGGCGGAATGCGAAGCCCGCAGGCTGACCCAGCCCATCACGGTGCCCAGCATGGGGGCCCAACTGGTGCCTCCCCAGGTGCCGTCTTGCTGCTGGGAGCTGCCGATGATGCGAACCAGCTTGCCCAGGCCACGCTTGATCTCCTCGTTATCTGGGGAGTCGCCCAACGCCTCGGCCAGGAACACGGCCGCGAAGAAGTGGTGGGCCAGATGGCCGATCTTGCCCTGCAAGTTGCTGGTGCTCACGCTTTCGATGGCCTTCTCCGGCATGCCTTCCACGGCCGAGAGCACGTATTGCAGGATCTTGTCCAGCTCTTTCTTGTGGGGGCCGTTGGTGGGCGTGCTGCCGTGCGACATCAGGGCCAGGCCGGTCATCGAAGAGCAGCCCAGGTCGGAAGGCGCCCGAGGTCCATGCCCACGCCGCCGTTGGGTCTCATGGCCTTGAGCAGCCAGGCGACGCCCTTGTCGATGGACTTGTGCGCTTCGGGGGTGATGTCTTTGTTGCCGTTGCGGCCGCTGCTGCCGGCCCCTTGGACATTCGAGCGGTCGGCCGAGCCGCCGATCGTGAGCACGAACAACATCAGGCTGGCCAGAGCAACCAACTTACCGGTGGTCTTCATCGCCTTTTCTCCTCATCGCCTTTTGTGGCTGTTGGCCGAGGCCGACGCTCGGCGCCGCAATTTGGATGCATGCGTTGGGGGACGACCGCGTGAGCAGAGTAGGGCACTTGCTCCGCTATCATAGCGATTCGCTAGCGGCGGGACAAATCCTTTGCCACGTTTTCTTGGACAGCGGGCGTCAGGAAACCCCGGTGGTGCTAGCACGTGCCCGATGCGCGCATCACCTGCGCAAGCACTCAGGATATTTGTCGCCCGAGGACGCCAAAAGGTTCCCGGCGTGGGGAGTCGTAGCGGAAGCATCTTGCTCCCGCGATCGGCGGCCGGCAAGCCGCGCCACCGTTGGTAAGCGTGCCCCAACGGTGCGATAATCTGCGGCCATGAACACCGCCCCGACCGCCAGCCTGACGCCGTATCCTCCCCCCTGGCTGGCGGTTTGGTCCCTGGCCTGGCGCGAGTGGCTGCGTTTCGTCCGCCAACGAAACCGGGTGATTGGCGCCGTTGGCCAGCCGCTGCTCTTCTGGCTGTTCTTCGGCGAAGGGCTGGGGCCGACCTTTCGCATGCCCGGCGGCGAAAGCCAGATCACCTTCCGGCAATACTTCTTTCCCGGCACCTTGGCCTTGATCCTGCTCTTCACGGCGATCTTCACGACGATCTCGATCATCGAAGATCGTCGCGAGGGCTTTTTGCAGTCCGTCCTCGTCGCCCCGCTGTCGCGCTGGGCGATGGTGCTGGGAAAGCTGCTGGGGGGCAGCGCCATTGCACTGGCCCAAGGGCTGCTGTTCCTGGCGCTCGGCCTGACGCTCGGCATTCCCTTTTCGCTGCCGGGCTGGGCAGGCGCCGTGGCCTTCGCCGCCCTGGCTGCGCTGTCGTTGACTGCCCTGGGCTTCGTGATCGCCTGGCGCACCGACTCGGTGCAGGGCTTTCACGCCATCATGAGCGTGTTCTTGTTCCCACTGTGGCTGCTTTCGGGGGCCTTCTTTCCGGCGCCCGAGGGCTGGCTTGGCATCGTCATGCGCCTCAACCCGCTGACCTACGCCGTGGCCGGATTGCGGCGATTGATCTACCTGGGCGATGCGGCGGCCGTGGAGGGATTGCCCTCACTGGCGGTCTGCTGGGGCGTAACGGCGGCCTTCGCCGCGCTCATGCTGTGGGCAAGCTGGCGCGTGGCCGCACGCCGCACCGCGGCCGACATGCTCTAGCGTGGCGGTAACGTCGCACCGCTAGGCTGCCATTCGCTTGGACGGCGGGGCGGAGGTGCGTGGGACCTGAGCAGAGGTTCGAGGCGCGGGAACGGCCGTGCCCGGAATGGGAACAGAACGGCCTCGCGGCTTCACCACGTCCGAGGCCAGCCCGACCAGCTCCATGCCACGGATCGTGAGGTACGACACGTCCAGCTCCCACCAGCGGTGACCGTGGGCGGCGCAGCGCGGCTCGGCGTGATGGTTGTTGTGCCAGCCTTCGCCGTTGCCGACCAGGGCCGACCAGCCAGTTGTTGCGGCTGTCGTCGTGGGTCTCGTAGTTGCGATAGCCCCACAGGTGCGTCAGCGAGTTCACCGACCAGGTGATGTGCCAGACGGCGACCGTCCGCACGAACACGCCCCAGACCAGCCAGCTGAGGCCGAACTGCAGGGCACCGAGCAAACTCCAGGTGCTCAGCCCGCCGACGAGGGCCCCGAGCAGGAAGAATGCCGCCCACTGCGCGCGGTGGATGTTCCGCCAGACGCGGGGCCGCTCGATCCACTTGTAGAAGCGGTCCTGGAACAGGTCGCGGGCGTAGCGGTCGTAGGTGCTCAGATCGTAGATGGCCGGGTCGTGAATCAGGAACCAGCCCATGTGGCTCCAGAAGAAGCTCTCGTTGGGGCTGTGCGGGTCGCCCGGCTCGTCGGAGTGCTGATGGTGCATGCGGTGGATGGCGACCCAGCTCATCGGCGTGCCCTGCCAGCAGCAGGCGCCCAGCACGGTCAAGGCGTGCTCCAGCCACTTCGGGCAGGCGAAGCCGCGGTGCGTCAGCAGGCGGTGATAGCCGATGTTGATGCCCAGCGTGCCGAAGAGATACAGGCCCGCCACGGCCCAAGCCATCCCCGACCAACTGAACAGCCACGGCACGCAGGCCAGAAGAGCCAGCAGGTGAAAGCCGGCGATGACCCTGACGATGGGCACGTTGACTCGCAGAGGCGTGGCCGGGTCGAGCACGCCGCGCCGCCACAGCCAGCGATCGAGAAGACCGGCGGACCTTTGCATTCGATCTATCCCCGTTGCATCGCGCGACATGCTGTCGTTGCGGCGAAGCCGCAGCCCGCGACGCCAGCACCGAAGAGGTCGCGCAAGGAGCCGTCGGGGCAACAAATAGATCGGCCGTTGGGCCGTCATGCTGAAGGCCGATGCGGGGATCACGTCTGGCGAGCTAGCTGGCCTTGAGAAAACAGGCCGTGTCGCCAGGGCACAGAGCGTCTTGCTACTCGTCTTTGACTTGCGTCGCGCTGAGCACCGCGCTGAATCTCCTCGGCCGACATGCCGCGGGCGATCATGTCGCGCTTCAGGTGGGCGTCGATCTCCGCCCGGCGGACCGTAGACCAATAGTAGGCAAAGGACGGTCCCAGGACCATGAGCGTGACTGCGGCCCAGAACACGAACTGCCCATCGGTGAGAATCTCGTACATGCAAATCTCCTGGCGGCAGAGCCGAGACATGGGGGAGCCACGACGCCGAACAGGAAGAGTTCGTCGGCGGCCGGCGGATATTTGCATTGTAAGGAGCAATTCTGGCGGGCGGAAGTAAAGGCAAAGGGTGGTGCGTCAGTTTGGCGGGCAACGAACGTCGAACATCCAACATCGAACGAAAACCCGTTCGATGTTGGATGTTCGATGTTGGACGTTGGACGTTGGATGTTCGATGTTCAATCGGTCAAACTGCCCCACGACCCCTTGATACTACTAACGTCCTTTTTCTTCGCGTGACGCAAAGGATTTGCGAACCACGGAAGACACGGAATGACACAGAAAAACGTCGATTCTTTCCGTGTTATTCCGTGTCTTCCGTGGTTGCGGCTACGCCTCGCTAGGGATTCTCCCCTTCCTGGATTTTCCTTGTGTCGCGCCGGGCGCGAATTAGCCTGGAATCTTGGTGCAGAAAGCCCGGCGCGATCGCGCCGGGCTTCTCTCAGACTGTGATGAACCACTTCAGACGAGACGAGAGGAGAGGCCAATGAACTTCCGATGGGCTGTCGTGCTTTTGGCGTTGGTGTTGGTGCTTGGGGCGGGCGCGGGGATGGCCGGGGCGGCCCAGCCCACGGCGGGCTGCGGCTGCGGGGGCATGCCCTTCTATTACCCGTTCTATGCCCAGTACGGGCGAGAGAGCATTCCTTACTTCGCGTTGCACCCGCCGGTGTACTACAGCTACCCGGTGCCGCGGTCGTACGGCTACAGCCCGTTTGCGTACCCCTTCGGCTCGCCGACGCCGGAGATCGAGTGGGAGGCGCCGAAGATTGAGAAGAAGCCGGAACCCAAGATGATGACCAACCCGCACGTCAAGGAAGTATCGCACACCGAGCGCGTCCCGGAGACGGGGCCGAAGGTGATCTACAACCCGTACGCGGCCCCACTCGTGGCCGACGCAAGAGACTAACCCGACGCGCAAGCTGCGCAAGCGAGGGAGAGCGGCCACGCACAGCGAGCGGTGATGCAACGGGTTGCCCTTGAGCACGACCTGTGACGGCCCTATAGTCGGCCCCCCGCGCAGGCTATCGCCAAGCGCTGCGCGCCCAAGGTCGCAGCGGGTGCTGTCATGCAGTCCTCCTCTAGTGGCATGCTGTCGGCGCTAGGGCTCCTGGCCTGTGCGACGGTGGCGGGCATGTTCGCGGCCAAGAAATGGCCGCAGGGGCCGCCTCGCGACTTGCCCATGCGGGCCTGCGATTGGCTCGCGCAGCAGATGGCGCCACCACGGCAAGGCGTACCGAGCGAAACGCGCTACGACGGTCCGGCGCCGAAGTTCGACCGCTCCGCGCCTCTTGCCGCACCGCAGAGTGAAGTGGCTCCGGGCAGTCTGCCTCCCCCTTCGGTAGAGTACGCGGGGCAGCCGCCAGAGGTTGAGCCACCGGCCGCGGGGCCAGTTCACCCTGGCGCGTTCGCAGTGCGACCGGCTTCCACGGCGAAGGAGCCGCCAGGCCAATCCGGCGCCGCTCGATACGAGCCGGGCAAGTCTTCGCCGTTTTGGCCCAGCGACCTGGCAGATCTTCTGCCCGGAGACGGCGGGGCGGAAAGCCTGGCGCCTCCGAGCGGCGGCGCGGGTGGCGCGTCGCCCCCACGGCCAGCAGCCCCCCTCCGGCGAGCATCCAGCAGCTCATGAGGCGTCTGGAGCAAATGGGAGCGGTGGTGATGCGCCTGGAGCGGCAGCGCGGAACGGCCGGCTACTTCTTCCGCTGCGAGCTGCCGCTCAAGCCGGGCTATCATCGCTTCTTTCAAGCCGCCGACCTGGAGCCGGCCGCGGCCGTCCAGCGCGTGCTGCGCGAGGTCGAGGCCTGGAAGGCGAGCGATCGGCGGTAGCGCGCCCCTCACCCTCGGCACACTTAACCCGACGCGCAAGCGAGGGAGCAGCGCCGTGCGACTCCGACCGTGTCCCAACCGCTCCTCCTCGCTTACGCGTCGGGTTAATGCGCCGGCGCGCGTGCCGCGACGGCTCGTTGACTTGCCTTCCCGCGCCACCTAGAATAACGCTATGTCTGCACGTTTCCTCACGGCACTGCCGGTCTACAACGAAGCCTCGCACGTGATCGCGGTGCTGGACGAGGTGCGCCGCTACAGCCCCCACGTCCTCGTCGTCGATGACGGCTCCACCGACGGCACGTCCGCGTTGCTCGAATCGCGGCCGGACATCGCGGTCGTGCGGCACGCGCGGAACCTAGGCTACGGCGCCGCTTTGCAGACCGCGTTTCAGTACGCGCGCGAGGAAGCCTACGACCTGCTGGTGACCATCGACTGCGACGGGCAGCACCAGCCGCAGCGCATCCCGCAGTTTGTGGCGGCCGGCGCCGAGGCGGACATCGTGTCGGGAAGCCGCTATCTGGAGCGCTTCGCCGGGGACTCGCGGCCGCCGCCGGAGCGGCAGCGCATCAACGGCCAGATCACGGCCGAGATCAACCGCCTGCTCGGCCTGCGGCTCACCGACGCCTTCTGCGGGTTCAAGGCCTATGGCGTGGCGGCCCTGGCGCGCATGGACATTACCGAGCCGGGATATGGCATGCCGCTGGAGCTGTGGGTGCAGGCGGCCGCGCTGGGCTTATCGATCAAAGAGCTGCCCGTGCCGCTGATCTACCTGGACGAAAAGCGCTCCTTCGGCGGCTCGCTCGATGACGCCGCGCGGCGGCATCAGTACTATCAGGAAGTGCTGCGGCGGAGCCTTGCGGCCGTAAAACAATGGCCCCGCGCCAAGGGACTGAGTACAACCGAACGTCCAACGTCCCACGTCTAACGTCCAACATCGAACGGTTCGCTCTTCGCCTCGGCGATGTTGGACGTTAGACGTTGGGCGTTGGACGTTGGACGTTCAGCACTCTGTCACCCGCTGACAGGTCACGACCGAACGTCCAACCTCGAATGACCGCTGGCGCACCCCTCGAGTATCGCCGCCTGACGACCCCCCGCCAGGACGGCCAGTCGCTCATCCTGCCGCCGCTAAGTGAAGTTGCCGCCCTCCTCTCAGCTCAAGAACGGCAGCGGGCCTCCGCGGCCTACGCCCAGTACGACGTGCAGGGACGGCCTCTGGGGGAATTGAGCGCGGCCGCCAGGGCGGAGCTGCTCGCCGCGGCGCTGGACTACACGCGGTCTTATCGCGACGTGCGCGTGCCGCAGCGTTCGCGGATACTGCTCGCGGGGCATCAGCCGCAGCTCTTTCATCCCGGCGTGTGGCTGAAAAACTTCGTGCTGGCGCACTTGGGCGCCCTTCACGACGCGGTCCCGATCAACCTGCTCATCGACAGCGATACGGTAAAGAGCACGGCCGTGGCCGTGCCGGGCGGGCCGCCGGGCGATCCCCTGGTGCGGCACGTCCCGCTGGACGCGCCAACCCCTCCCGTGGCGTATGAGGAGCGTCCGATCGCCGATCGCGAGCTTTTCCACAGCTTCGGCCGGCGTGCGGGCGAACACCTTGGCACGCTCGTCCCCGCTTCTCTCCTGGCCGACTATTGGCCGCGGGTTACGCGGCGGACCGAAGCGATCCGCCAGTTCGGCCTGTGCCTGGCCCAGGGACGGCACCAGCTCGAGGGGGCACTGGGCTATCACACGCTCGAGCTGCCGCTGGGCCGCGCTTGCCAGACCGAGCCGTTCGCCTGGTTCGCGGCGCACCTGCTGGCCCACTTGCCGCGGCTATGGCGAGTCTACAACGATTCGCTGGCCGAATTCCGCCGGCATCACCGTCTGCGCAGCGCCAGCCATCCCGTGCCGAACCTGGCCGCCGAGGATGGCTGGCTGGAGGCCCCGTTGTGGGTCTGGCGGACCGACGACCCGCGCCGCAGGGCGGTGTTCGCTCGCGCCCGTGGGCGCGAGACTCACGTCAGCGATCGCGCCGGGCTCGAGCTGCGATTGCCTCTCTCGGCGGAGGGGGACGCCCGGGCTGCGGCCGAGGTCTTGCACGGCCTTGCCCAGCGCGGCATCAAGCTCCGCACCCGCGCGTTGACGACGACCCTTTGGGCCCGACTGGCCCTGGGCGATCTCTTCGTCCACGGACTGGGGGGCGCGAAGTACGACCAATTGACCGACGCGCTGATCGAGCGATTCTTCGGCCTGGCGCCGCCGGGCTTCCTGACCGTGTCGGGGACGTTGTACTTGCCGGTCGATCAGCCGGCAGTCACCGAGGAAGACCTGCGGCGGCTCGACCGCCGGCTCCGCGCTTTGAAGTTTGGCCCTGAGCGGTTTATCGAGGTCGATCGGGCGCCGCACGGCGAGCGCGAGGCGCTGCGGCAGACGATTGCCGCAAAACAAGCGTGGATCGCCTCCGACGTGGCACGGGCTTCCAGCCCGTGGCGGATGGGGCATGCTTCCACCGTGTCGCAGGGGCTGGAAGCCCCTGCCACGGGCAGGCTGGAAGCCTGCCCTGCGCCGCGGGAGCGGTTCTTGGAGATTCGCCGCTTGAGCGAGGCGCTGCGATTCCGGGTGGCGGACGAGGTCGGCCGCACGCTCGAGCGCAGGCAAGCGCTCGAGCGTGAGCTTCGCGCGGCGCGCGTGCTGGGCTCTCGGGAGTATCCGTTCTGTTTCTACTCTTGGGAGAAAATGCGGATTTTGCTGCTGGAATTTCCGCCGGCCACGCCTTAGTCTATGCCCATCACGGATCGACGGACCAGCACTGAAGGGATTCAGCCGCATGCGCGCCACGATTTCCAGCCGCCCAGCAGCGGCCTCCACGGACCTCACCGCTACGGGTCTCGCTTCGCCGCACCTCAATGGTGCGGTTTCTGTTCATGCCGAAAAAACCCGTCCGGCACGAACCCGTCCGGCACGAATTCGTCCGGCACGAATTCGTCCGGCGGCACGCCGAACTTCTTCTTGCGTCGCGCCGCCCGCGGAGGAAGCGCCCGTGTTCCTTGGGGATGCGTTTTCTACGTTGTCCGCGCCGGCCCCACGCGTGATCGTGGGCACCGCCTCGGACCACCACGCGGTCTTCGAGCTGTTGCAGCGGGCCTTCCGGGCCCCCTCGCCAGACGCTTTCAGCGTCTCGCTGGAAGATCCCCGCTATCAACCGCGCGACCGCCTCCTGGTGCGCCGCGGCGAGCGCCTCGTCGGCCATGCGCTGCGTCACTGCGCGCGAAACGCTGTGCGGGCAATCGGCGCGCGCCGGTCCTCGGCCTGTCGTGGCTGGCCACGCTGCCTGAGTATCGCGGCCGCGGCATCGCCCGGCACGTGCTGGCGGCGGCCGACCATCGGCTGCGGGGCGAGGGTCCGCTTGCCGGCGTGCTCACCACGCGCGTGCCGCAATTCTTTGGCCGTGCCGGCTGGGTGCTGTGTGGTCGCATGAGCCGCTATGCCGCTTCGGCCCGGCGCTGCTCGCGCATCTGTCGGACCGCAACGGAACGGGCCGGGCTCCTTGCATCCGACCCTGGCGGCACGTGGAGCTGCCGGCCCTCGTGCGGTTGTACGAGGCGAACCTGTCGCCCGGCATGTTGGCCCGCGGCGAAGAGACATGGCGCTGGCTCATTTCCCGGCGGGCCTTCGACCAGATCTATGTGGCCACCGATTGGCCCGGCCGCTCCCAGCTCGAAGACAACGGCGCCACCCTTTCGGCCTACGTGATCACCAAGGGGAACGACGTGCTGGAGCTGATGGCCGACCCGGCCCGCCCGGAGATTGCCCGCCAGTTGCTGGAGCGCGTGTGCGGCGACGCCATCGAGATGAACTGCCATCACCTGGGCTTGTTCGCGCCGACGGGGCATGCCCTGACGGAGCTGTTCCTGGCCGTCGGCGGGCATCGCGAGGCGCCGGAGGAGTCCGCGAGCGATTGCCTGATGGCGAAACTGCCGGACGCGTTGGCGCGCTGGAATGGCTCGCGCCCCAGTTGCACGAGGCGCGGAGGCCGCGCGGCTGCCGCGGCCGTGCGAGCTGGGCCTGGCGTCCGACGATGCCCGGGTGACCATCGCCCTCACTCGTCGGGGCGTGAAAATCGTGTCCGACCGATCGAGCCGCGGCTGTCTGAGGCTGGGCCGCGCCGACCTCACGCGTTTGCTCCTGGGCGCCATCGACGTCCAGCGCACGATCGATCTGGGCCGCATGACCGCGACATCGCGTGTCGCGGCCCGCGTGGCGGCGGTGCTCTTCCCCAAATTGCCGTTGTGGCGCGTGCCGCTGGATGATTTGATGGAGTAAGCCAGGAGTCAGGAGTCAGGAGACAGGAGTCAGTTCATACCTGCTCGCTGACACCTGACCCCTGCCTCCTGCCTCCTGATCCGCATGCGCCCGCCTTCGGTCATCGCCGATCTGATCGATGCTCCGCGAAACCCCGCCGTCTGGCTGACCACTGATCGCCGGCTGCTGCTGTTGCTCGAGCCCGCTGGCTTGCCGCCGATCGCGGAGCTGGCGCGGCCCGAGCTGCGCTTGGCAGGGCTGCGGATCAATCCACGAAATCACTCACCCAGCCGCTCTGGCCATTTCACCGGCATCACGGTGATGGATCTGGCCACGCAGCGGCAGCGTCCCGTGGTCGGGCTGCCCGAGGGCATCCGCATCGGCGCGATCCACCGCTCGCCCGACGGCCGCCGGCTGGCCGTGGTGGCCTATCAAGACGACTGCTGCGAGCTGTGGCTGGCCGACCTCGAAACGGCCCAAGCCTGGCGGTGCGGCGATCTACGGGTGAATGCCGCCGGAGGTTCGCCGGTGCAATGGCACCCCGACGGCGAATCGCTGTATTGCGAGCTGGTGCGCGAAGATGCCCCGTCGCCACCGCCAGAGCCGCTGGAGATCGAGCCGATCGTGCACGAGAACCTGGGTCAGATGGCCCCGGCCCGCACGTTTCAGGACCTGCTCAAAGACCCGCACGACGAAGCGCTGTTGGAGCATTACCTGACGGCCCAGTTGGCCCGCGTCACGCTCGGTGGCGAAGTCGAGCCACTTGGCCAGCCGCGGATGGTGGCCCGCTGCGAGCCGTCGCCCGACGGCCGCTACTTGTTGGTGGAGACCTATCACCGGCCGTTTTCCTACCTGGTGCTTCTGCGGCGCTTTCCGCGCACGGTGGAAGTGTGGGACGTTGGCGGCCGGCTGGTGCGCACGCTGGCCGAGCTGCCGCTGGCCGAGGAGATCCCGGTGGCCAACGACGCGGTACGGGACGGCCGCCGGGCCTTTCAATGGCGGGCCGACGCCCCTCGACGCTGTGCTGGGCCGAAGCGCAAGACCGCGGCGATCCGGCCGTGGCGGCCGAGGTGCGCGACAAGCTCTACCTGCTGTCCGCGCCCTTCCACGCCGAGCCGCGCGAGTGGCTGTCGCTCGGCCTGCGATATCGCGATCTGGATTGGGGCGACGACGACCTGGCGCTTGTCCGCGAGGGCTGGTGGAAGACGCGGCGGCGCGCGCACGTGGATCGTGTCGCCCGGCGACCCGGCGCGCCCCCCGGAGCTGCTCTTCGACCGCTCGACGGAGGATCGCTACGGCGACCCCGGAACGCCGCTGCACCGCCACGATGCGAGGGGCCGGGCCGTCATCGAGCGATCGGCCGACGGCGAATCGATCTTTCTCGTCGGGCCGGGGGCCACGCCGGAGGGGAGCCGGCCGTTCGTCGATTCGCTGCACCTGCCGTCGCGGCGCACGACGCGGCTCTGGCAATCGCAGCCGCCGTGGTACGAATGGCCCGTGGCCTTCCTCGACCCCCTACAGCAGCGGCTGTTCGTCGGCCGCGAGACCGTGGACGAGCCGATGAACTACCACGTGCTGGAGCTGCCGCGGCGGCGCCATGGCCCCGCTCACCGATTTTCCGCATCCCACACCGCAGCTCCGGCGCGTGCAGAAAGAGGTGCTCCGTTACCAGCGGCCCGACGGCGTCGTCTGCACGGCCACGCTGTACCTGCCGGAGGGCTATCGCCCCGAGCACGGCCCGCTGCCGGGCCTGGTCTGGATTTACCCCCGCGAATACAAGAATGCCGAGACGGCCGGGCACATGGACCGCTCGCCCCACCGGTTCGTCCACGTCGGACCCTCCTCGCCGCTGTTGTGGCTGACGCAGGGCTACGCGGTGCTGGATGGCCCGACGCTGCCCATCGTCGGCGAGGGGGAGACCGAGCCGAACGACACTTACCTCGAGCAGCTCGTGGCCGGAGCGCAGGCGGCCGTGGATGAAGTGGTCCGCCGCGGCGTGATGGACCGCGGCCGTCTGGCGATTGGCGGGCATTCGTACGGGGCTTTTACCGTGGCGAATCTCCTGGCCCACGGCGAGCTGTTCCGCGCCGGCATCGCGCTTTCCGGGGCTTATAACCGGACGCTGACGCCGTTCGGCTTTCAGTCGGAGGAGCGCACGCTGTGGCAAGCGCCGGAGGCGTATGCCAGGATGTCGCCCTTCTCGCACGCTCCGCAGATTCGCCGGCCGCTGCTATTGATTCACGGCCAGGCCGACGAGAACCCCGGCACGCATCCGCTCCAGAGCGAGCGATTCTACCAGGCGCTCAAAGGGCACGGCGCCACTGTGCGGCTGGTGCTGCTGCCGCACGAGGGGCACGCCTACTGGGCCCGCGAGTCGCTGCACCGCGTGGCCGCCGAGATCAACGATTGGCTCGATCGGCACGTGCGAGGAGATCGCTAGAGAATCTCGATGCTCTTCACACAGTCTCCGCCGGCAGCGTGGGCGGCGTAGAGACAGCGGTCGGCCCGATCGATCAGCTCCTGGGCCGGGAAGTTCTTGGGCGGCAGCGTGACGGTGGCCGCGCCGGCACTGAGGCTGACCGTCGCCGAAACGTCTCCCGCCATGGCGCCGATCGTTCGCCGCAGCTCGGCGAGCAGATGATCGCCCACCTGCACCGCCTGGCGGCGGCCGCAGTCGGGCAGCACCAGCACGAACCGCGTCTCGGTGGTCTGGAGCCAGCGCAGGCCGTCGTGCTCGACCCGCTCGCACGTCTGCGAGACGGCGCGCAGCACCTGCTCCGCGCGCCGGGGGCCCAGCGCGAAAGCCAGCTCGTCGTGCCCCGCCAGCTCCAGGCACAGCAAGCTAAGCGGCACGCGGTCTGCACGGCACGTGGCAACGGCCGCGGCCACCAACGACTCGAGGCCTGGCCACTCGTCGCGGGCCCGGGCGGCAGGCAATTCCGGCTTTTCCGCGGGCCGGTCGGGCTTGCGCCGCGGCATGATCTTGCGACCGCCTTCGCGCTCCGCCGTGTCGCCCGTGGACGGCACGGAGAGTCCCGGGGGCGCGGCAATCTCCGCCGCTCGCGAAGGGGTTGCCGCCGCCGTCGGGTCTACGGGCACGTCGCGATTCGTGCGTGGCGACGGCGAACCGTTTCGCCTCCCGTTGTCGTCTCTTGACGAGGGCAGACGTCCTTCGCGGGCGTCGCCAGCCGGTATCGCAGACGACTTGTCGGCGCGACGTGAATCGCGCGCGGGAGGCGGTCTTCGGCTGACGTTGCCTTCGGCAGCCTGCCCTGCATTGGACGTGGCGCGGACCCTGCGATCCTTGGTCAAGGGGGCCTCTTGGCGGCCCTCTTCCGATGGCGCCGTGCCGTCGTCGCTGGCCGACACGCGCCAACGGGCGTAGTTGGCCACCGTTTCGCTCAGTGCCCAGACGGTGGGGGACTCGAGCGCCTCGGGCGATGTGTCCAGCGCGTGCCGCACCAGTTCGGCCGCGGCGTCGGCGGCAACCTTGGCCAAGCGCGTCTGGGCCGCCCGCAACACCTCCGCGTAGTCGGCGTCGATCTTGAGCGACATTAACTCCGCGAGCTGCGCGACCTTCTCCTGCAAACCGGCCAGAAACGTGCCCAGCTCCTGACGGCCCAGTCCGAGCCAGGCCTGAGCGGCTTCCAGCAGCTCGGGCAACGTGCCCAGCCGACGCGCGGCCAACAGCCAGGCGGATAGCTCGGCCAGGTGCAGAATGTGCCGCAGCTCGCGCGAGCGGGTCGCCGGGGCCCCTTGCTCTGGCGGGCCGTCGGGAGCGGCCACCGCCTCGACCAGCGCCGCCGGCATCTTCCAGTGCTCCAGCAGCCGCGCCGTGAGCTGCGTGTGATCGAACCCTAGCGTTTGCCGTTCGAGCGCCGCCAGGCTGCCTCCATGCTCCGCGATGTGGCGCCAGAAGTCGATGTACGTCGTGCCCAGCTCGTGCGCCAGCACGAGCTGCCCCAGGTCGCGCAGCAGGCCGGCGATGAACGGCTCGTCGCCCGACATCTGGCAGAAACGGTGGCTGATCTCGCGGGCCGCGACCGCGCGCGTCAGCGTATGCTGCCAGAACCGCTCGAGCAAATCCCCCGGAGCGCCGGCGAACATGGCGTCCGGCAGGCTGAAGCCCAGCACCAGCAGCTTCAGTGGCTTGGTGCCCAGCAGGGCCAGGGCCTGGTTCAGGTCGCCGACCTCACGGCTCAGCCCGTACAGCGAGCTGTTGACCACGCGCAGCAACCGGGCCGTGAGGGCCGGGTCGGTCTCGATGACCTGCTTCAGCCGCCGGACATCCACCTGCGGCTGGGCGGTCAGTTCCAGCACCTCGACGGCCACGCGCGGCAGGCTGTAGAGCTGCCCGGCCTGCTCCACGAGCGACTCGAGAATCGTGGGGGCCGTGGTCATGGGGCGCGAAAGCGGGCTTCGGACAGCGGGCGGACTTCAAGCGTTCAGCAGGCCGGGATGGTCCCTTTCCCGGAGCTGCGGTCCGGAGCCTGAACCCTTAGAGGTCGGCTGCCTCCACGCAGCGCCTCCCCACAACCCTAGTCCACGCGCTGGGTGCCGGTGGCCGAAAGCCGGCGTTCTCAGCCGGCGGCCAAGAAGTCATGGCACACCGCACGGCCGGGGGTGGCTTTCGGCCACGGCCACTCGCCCATCGCCATCGGTAAACACCGATCGCGCGGCTTGTGCGGTCTGTGACGCACGCGCCGTGGCATGGCCATCCTGGCCATGCGTCGGAAGAAGGGCCGCGAAATCGGTAGTCCGACAGACAAGGGAGCCAACTCGCTCCACGAATTGGACGCCGACTCGCAGAGCGACTCGGCCACATTCGGCCACATTCTCACGGGCTAGAGCATAGAAGCCCGTGCCACGCGCTGATAGGATCACCTCTGACAGTCCTTTCGAGCGATTCGCGTGGTCGCTTGGCTCGCCTTCTTCCGCCCGCCCGATGGATGGCCCATCAGCAACTGCACCCGTCCCAACGCCCGGGCCGCGCTCCGCGCCGGAGCCTCTTCCGCCGAACATCACGAGCGTGCAACCCGGCGGCGGATTCTGTTATCGCCTCGAGCTGGCCTGGGGTGCCGTGAGGCGCTGGTGTCTGAAGACGTTTCGGCCCGGCTACGTGGTCCGCATGGCCGGACGACGACACGGCGACACGGCAGGCGCACCCCACGAAGTCCTCGATCCGCGCAACCTGAAATACTGCCGCAACCTGTGCACCGCCGAATGGGACGTGGCCGACGATCCCTTCCGTTGGCGCGAGCGGATTCCCTTTGCCCGCTGGGGACTGGCCGAGCTGCAAATCATGGGCTATCCGCTGCTGGCGGCGACCATCGCGCTGGCCCTCTCGCCGTGGTGGTACGCTGCCCTCGTGCCGGGCATCGTGTTGGCGCTGATCGTCTATTTCTTTCGCGACCCGCCGCGACGCGTGCCACCGGGGCCCGGTCTGATGGTGGCGCCGGCGGACGGCAAGGTGGTGGAGATCGTGCGGCTTAGCCACGACCCGTTTGTCGGCGGTCCGGCGGTGCGGATCGGCATTTTCCTGTCGATCTTCAGTGTGCACATCAACCGCGTGCCCTGCACGGCGAGGGCGATCGCCCTGCGGTACACGCCTGGCAAGTATCTCAACGCCCTCAACCCGCAAAGTCTGATCGACAACGAAGCCATGTGGCTGGGCTTCGAGGAGACGGCGGCTCCCTACCGCCGCGTGGTCGTGCGGCAAATCGCCGGGGCGATTGCCCGGCGGATCGTCTGCGACGTGCGGCCTGGGGAAATCCTTGAACGGGGCCACAAGTTTGGCATGATCAAGCTGGGGAGCCGCACCGAGCTGATCGTGCCCGATGAGCCGGGCTTGGAGATCGCCGTACGCATCGGCCAAAGCGTGCGCGGCGGCGTAAGCGTGCTGACGCGATATGGGGCTGTCGCGCCGTCGGGTGCATGAGTTGGCTGTCGTCACCCTCGGCTGAAGGGGAAGGGCCAGCGGCTGGCAAGCAATTTCTTCGCTCCGCAATGGCATTTCTTCGCTCCGCATGGCACTTCTTCGATCCCTGGCAAAAGATTTGCTCATTTCCTCGTCTCGACGGTTTCCCCACGACGATTGGCCTCGTAAGATTTCGATACAGTCCTGTGTCCATTTACGTCCAGCCACGACAATGATCCCCCGCAAGCGTATTCGCCCCATCGCGGTCATTCCCACGCTGTTCACCCTGGGCAACCTGTGGTGCGGGTTCTTCGCCATCGTGGTGACGGCGCGGCTTCCTAAGCCCACGGCAGGCGCCGAGCCGTATGGCGATATCGACTACTTGGGCGAAATTGCCCTGGCCGCCGGGCTGATCTTCCTGGCCATGGTGTTTGACGCCCTGGACGGATACCTGGCCAGGCTCGCAAAGGCTCCCTCCGGTTTTGGTGCTCAGCTCGACAGCCTGGCGGATTTGGTGACGTTCGGCGTCGCACCGGCATACCTGCTGGTGAAGATGTGTCCGGATGTCACGCTGTGGAACAAGTTCTCGGTGTGGGTGATCGCCGGGGCGTTCCTGACCTGCGTGGCACTGCGATTGGCGCGGTTCAACCTCGAAACCGGCGAAGACGACGATCATCGCGACTTTAAGGGCCTGCCTTCGCCCGCCGGAGCGGCGGCGGTCGCCAGCTATGCCTTTCTGTTTTGGAAGCTGCGCGGCGACCATGCGGACTTGCCGTACGCCGGCGTGCTGGCGGACGTCGCCGAATGGTTTCTGCCGGCCTTCGCGCTCGTCGTGGCCGGCCTGATGGTTCCGCGCGTCCGCTACCCGCACCTGGTGAGCTACCTTCTGGCCGGGGACCGCAGCTTCCAGCACGTTGTGGCCTTGGTCTTCACCTCCGTTTTGGCCGTCATGGTCGGCTGGTACTCGCTGCCGATCCTCTGCACGGGCTTTGCACTCTACGGCCCGGCCCGCTACGCCTGGTCGCAAGTCGTACACCGCGAGAAGGCGCAGGAAGAGCCGCTGTTCTAGCAATCACACTAGACTAGCCTGACGCCCAGCGGGAGAGCTACGCGGGACTCGGCGGCGAATCGTCGCTCTCCCTCGCTCGCGCGTCGGGCTAGTGTTCGCCTCGGAACTTACTTGCCGGCAAACAGGTCCCGGCCCGCCACCAGCGCCCGCATCTTGGCGTCGGCCACGCTCCGCGGCAGCATCCAGAAGCCGCAGTCGGGATGGACGTAGCGGATGCGCTCCGCGCCCAGCACCGTGGCCGCCCGCTCGATCCGCCGGGCGACCGTCTCGGGCGTTTCGACCTCGTTGTCCTTGATGTCGATCACGCCGATGCCCAGGCCGAGCGTCGGGCTGCACGTCGCGGAGCATGCGTCAGCTCTGCCTCGGGCCGCCGGGCGATCTCCAGCACCAGGTGATCGGCCGCCAAGCGCGTTGAGGAACGCCAGCAGCTTGTCGTACGTGCCGCTGCTGGATCGTCTGCCCGCCGTAGTTGCCGAAGCAGAGGTGCACGGCCTTCTCGCCGCGGCACGCCGTCCAGCACGCGGTTGATGCCGGCCGCGGCCAGCGGGCCGTCGTCGGCGTGGCCCGTGACGTTGGCCTCGTCGACCTGCACCACCTCGGCGTCGATCACCGCCACCTGCTCGCGCAGCACGTCGGCCAGGGCCATGCACCAGCGCTCGAGGTCGCCGTAGTGCTCGTCGGCGAGCACCTTGGCCAGCATGTAGGGGCTGGTGACGGTGAACTTCTTGGGCAGCGGCGTCAGGTCGCGGAACAGCTCGTAGTCGCGCCGCAGGTTCAGCCGGCCCGGGCCGATCGGGCCGGTCGACCACGGCCGCGGCGGGCCGGGCGATAGGCATTCTCCGGCCGGGCACGCCAGGCCTCGAAGCTGGGCGAAGGTCAGCTCGGCTTGCGTGCCCTCCAGTGGGCGGACGAAGTAGTCGATCATCCCGTTGGTCTCGGGATGATTGATGTCCCAGCGATACAGCTCGCCGTCGGCGACCACGTCGATGCCGGCCAGCTCCTGCGTCTTGAGCACGACCAGCATCGCGTCGCGCAGGCTCTCGCGCGTGCTGTAGACCCGCAGCCAGGCGGGCACGGGATAGCTGCCGACGACGGTGGTCTTGATCATGGCCGCAGATCGCAATTCAATTTGCACTTTGCATTTTGCATTTTGCACTAAGCCGCGGCAATGAAACGTCGAATGCAAAGTGCAAAATGGAAAATGACGCCATGCGCCGTCCCGGACACGCCGTTGCGCCCCATCCATGACGATGCAAAATGCAAAATGACGCCATGCGCCTGGTCCCGGCGATGGCTATATCAGCCCAGAGAGGGGCCCGCGTCTCTCGCGCTCTACACAAACTCCGTTACCCCCGGCACCGCCACCTTCGGCGTGGGCATCGGCCCCCAAGCGTACTTGGGGGGCGTGAGGTCTTCTTTGCTTGCTAGCGCCCGGTTCCAATCGATGGTCTGGCCGGTGTAGGTGGCCATGCGGCCCAGGATGGCCAGCATGCTGCTGTGCGTCATGTACAGGCCGTTGTTGATCGGCTTGCCGGCGCGGATGCTGGCGAACAGCTCGTCGTGCTCGACCTGGTACATGTCGGGCTTCTTGCCGGCATATTTCCACGCCACGTCGCCCTTGCGGTTGGTGATCGTGTTGGCCAGCACGTGGCAATTGCCCTTGGTGCCGAAGAAGAAGTCTTCGGTCTCGCCCGCGGCGCCGTTCTGCTGCCGGGTGAAGGCGAACAGCCGAACGCCATTCGCGTACTCGTAGAAGACGGCGTGGTGGTCGTAGATGTTGCCGTACTTCGGATCGGTGCGGACCTGCCGCCCGCCGAGGCCCGTGGCCTTCACCGGCGGCTCGTCGTCCATCAGCCAGGCGGCCTTGTCGAGGCTGTGGACGTGCTGCTCGACGTTGTGATCGCCCGAGAGCCAGGTGAAGTAGAGCCAGTTGCGGATCTGGTATTCCATCTCGCTCCACTTGGGCTTGCGGCCGTGGTGCCAGAGCGTGCTGGTGAGGTAGTTCTCCTGGATGGCGACGATGTCGCCGATCGCCCCGTCCTGATCGCGCTTCATCGTCTCGCGCACGCCGTAGTCGTAGCGCCAGCAGAGGCCGGACACGACCGACAGGTTCTTCTTCTCGGCCAGCTTGACGGTTTCCAGCACGCTGCGAACGCCCGGCGCATCGACGGCCACCGGCTTCTCCGCGAAGACGTGCTTGCCCTTCTCGACGGCGTACTGGAGGTGGGCAGGGCGGAAATGCGGCGGCGTGGCCAGCAGGACCACGTCGACGTCGCTGTCGATCACCTGCTTGTAGGCGTCGAAGCCGACGAAGCGATGGTCAGGTTCGACCGCGAACTTGTCGCCCAGCTTGGCGAGCTGCCGCACGCCCACCTCGATGGAGTCGGCGAAGGTGTCGCCGATTGCGGTGAGCTTGCAGTCTTTGTCGGCCCGCATGGCATCGGCGGCGGCCCCTCGGCCGCGGCGCGCCGCAGCCGATCAGGCCGATCTTGAGCGTGCCGCTGCCGGCGGCGTGGACGCCCGTCGGCAGGACCAGGCCCGACAATGCACCCGCGGCCACGGCGGCGGTCGAAGTCTTGAGGAACTCGCGGCGCGAACCAGGCGTGGGGGAGGCGCTGGGGCTGGTCATCATCGTCTCTCCGGAGTGGGGCGTGGGACAACGATCAAGGCGGGCAAAGGCGGCCTCGTCGGCCACCAGGATGGACGCCGACGAGCCCATCGGCTGCGCCAGTATAACCAAGGCCATTGGCGTCCGCCAAGCGAGGCGTAGCCGGTGTAGCCCGTGGTGTCTTGATTTGAAAGAATGCGGCGATGGACGAGAACCCCTACAAAGCGCCGCAGGATCGCGGGGCGGAATCGCCGGGAGAACCCTGGTGGCTCAAGTTCCTGCCGCCCAACTGGCTGGTCATCATGTTGCTGCTGCTAATCCTTGCGTTGGTGCTGTACGGAGCGTGGGAACACCGGGAGCAATTTCCCTTTCGATAACCCCCACACCATACGTTGAAGTCTGGCGACTTCAGCTACTCGTGGAACCGACACGATCACTTTCGCTTCTCGAACGCCACGCCCTTCACGCGCCACAGAGCCGCGCTCAATCCCACGATCTCATCCTTCGCACCGCGACGGAAGGTAATGACCCGATTGTCGTAGAGATGCCGGCGCTGAGGAGCGAACGTGTCGCGCACTGTAGGCTCGAGCCGCTCCCAGCGCTCGCTGTTGATGCGCAGCCATAGCCGGTCGTCTCTCTTGACGAGTCGGTAGGTGGTCATCAATTCATCGCTGGTATACTCCCCGGCGTACTCGTCCAGCTTCAACGTCCCCCGGTCCACCAGTTCGACCCGCGGAAACGCGTACCGAGCCATCCGTGCCTTTCAGCGTCAGCGAGTACGGCTTGTCCGGCGACGGCCGGGCAAAGACGAACGTGTCTTCGGGATAGGGATCGGGACGGTACTCCGTCGCGCTGAGCGGGTGCAGCTTGTAGTGCTCGCCAATGTGATTTGTGTTCCACAGTCCGCCCTCCTCGAAGCTGACCTTGAACAGCACGCCGTACTCGTCCCGATAGGCGCCGACTTTGCTGCGCAGGTCGGCTTCGGGAATCGCCGGGGCCTTCTCGGCAGCCTTGACTGTCGGCTTGGGCGGCGCCGGCTCGAGCTTGTCGGCCAGGTAGAGGTCGGCGATCTGCCAGGCCGTCTCCCAGGGATTGATCTCCGCACTGTTATTGCTCAGGCAGATCACGCTGAATCGCTGGTCGGGAAACCGCACCAGCGCGGCCAGAAAACCGGGCATGCCGCCCGTGGATTGCAGGCGCTTCAGGCCCCGGTAACGACCGGTCGGCGCGGCATCCAGCACGTTTCGATTGCCCAGCAGCGTGCCCTCGGTGAGCAGCTCGTCCAGGTGCTTGCCGCGCGGGAGCCGGCTGCCGTAGGCATTGCGGTCCCAGCGGGCCAGGTCTTCGACGCACGACCTCATTCCGCCCGCGCCGTTAGACGACCACGCCCTCCAGTCCCCCTTGCGAGGCGGATCGCGGTAATAGCCGATGGCCCGGTCTCGCACGACGCGCGTCGGATCGACTTCATAATAGGTCCGCGTCATGCCTAGCGGCCGAAACAGGTTCTCCTGGGCGAACTCCGCCAGCGACTTCCCCGAGACGCGCTCAACCACGAGCCCCAGCAGGAAGTAGTCGGAGCTGCCGTATTGGAACCGTGCTCCCGGCTCGAAGGGGAACGACCGCTGGCCGGCCAGCAAGGCCAGCACGTCGTCGCCCGACATGGGGCTTTCGATCGGCTCCGCGGACCAGCCGGCCAGCTGCTTCAGGTGCCAAGAGTCCCATAGCCCGGTCTCACAGCGGATCAGATGCCGAATGCGGATGGGCCGCGGGTTCTCGTGCAGCTCGGGCACGTACTTGCGCACGTCGTCGTCGGCCGAGATTTTGCCCTGGTCCAAGAGCAGCGCCACGCACGCGCAGGTGAATGTCTTGGCCATCGACCCGGTCTCGAAGATGGTGGATGCGCTGTTGGGGGCCTGGGAGTCCAGATTGGCTGCCCCGAAGCCGCGGCTGTAGACGAGCTTGCCGTCCTGGACGATGGCCACAGAACAGCCCGGCACGTCAGGCCGATTCCATTTCGAGAACAACTGGGCGACCTCGTCCGCCAAGCCTGACGGCCCAGGTTGCTTCGCGGCCGGCTGGGCGACGGAGAGCACGGGCCAGAACGCCAGAACGACGGCGCCGACGGTGGCTAATCGCGTCATCGCCTGCACCTCCGAGATGAGGAAGACTGGGGACGCAGCAGAGTTCACGCATCTTGATAGCGCGGCGATGTGGACTGTCAAGGGCTGCACGGGAGCGCCGCATGACGGGCCACGACCCCTTCCGCGCCCGTTCACGTCGGGCTTACGCCTCGAGGCTCGCCTGCTACGCCTCGACGCTCGCCACGACTCAATCTTGGTCGTTACGATGACTTCATGACGACCACTCCCCTTTACGGCCGCTCGCTGGCCCTGCTCACCGACCTGTACCAGTTGACCATGGCCTACGGCTACTGGTCGCAGGGTCTGGCCGAGCGCGAGGCCGTGTTCCACTTGTTCTTTCGCCGCAACCCGTTCGGCGGCGAGTTCTCCGTGGCATGTGGACTGACGGCCGCGATCGAGTTCGTGGAGCGTTTTCGTTTCGACTCCGACGATCTCGCGCACCTCCCGACGCTCCGCGGTAGCGACGGGAAGCCGCTGTTCTCGGCCGACTTTCTGGATCGCCTGGCCGGGCTGCGGCTGACGTGCGACGTAGACGCCATGCCCGAGGGGACCGTCGTTTTCCCACACGAGCCGCTGGTCCGGGTGCAAGGGCCGCTCCTGGAGTGCCAGCTCTTGGAGACGCCGCTCTTGAACCTCGTCAACTTCTCCACGCTCATTGCCACCAAGGCGGCCCGCGTTTGCCTGGCGGCCCGTGGCGATGAGGTGATCGAGTTCGGCCTGCGGCGCGCTCAGGGCATCGACGGCGGCATCACGGCCAGCCGGGCGGCCTACGTCGGCGGCTGCCAGTCCACGTCCAACGTGCTGGCCGGCCGGCTGTTCGACATCCCGGTTCGCGGCACTCACGCTCACAGTTGGGTGATGGCCTTCGACGACGAGCTCGAATCCTTCCACGCCTACGCCGACGCACAGCCGGCCAATTGCGTCTTCCTGGTCGATACTTACGACACGCTGCAAGGCGTGCGGCACGCCATCGAGGCCGGGCGGCGGCTGCGCGAGCGGGGACACGAGATGCTCGGCATCCGCCTGGATTCGGGCGATCTGGCCGAGCTCAGCATCGCTGCCCGGCGAATCCTCGACGAAGGCGGTTTTCCTAAGGCCAAGATCGTCGCCAGCGGCGAGCTGGACGAACACGCGATCGCCGAGCTGAAGCGCCGCGGCGCTCGAATCGATATCTGGGGCGTCGGCACGCACCTGGCCACCGCCTACGACCAGCCCGCCTTGGGCGGCGTCTACAAGCTGGCCGCCATCCGCTCCACCGACGGGCTATGGCAATACCGCGCCAAGCGATCGGATGAGCCGGCCAAGTCCACCATCCCCGGCATCCACCAGGTGCGGCGGTTCCTTAACCCCGACGGCGCATTTGCGGGCGACGTGATCTACAGCGAGCCGCACGGGATCGACGATCCGCCGCAAGGCAAGGACCTGGCCGATGGATCGACGCTGCGGTTTGAGCCGCAGGCAAGGTCCGACGATCTGCTCGTGCCGGTGTTCCGCCGGGGCCGGCGCGTCTACGAATCGCCCGTGCTGAGCGAGAGTCGGCAGAGGGCGCTCGAACAAGTCTCGCGCTTGCCGGGGGAGGCGACGGCGCTCGAAAGCCCGCGTCCGTACCCCGTAGGTCTGGAAAGGCGAATCGATGAGCTGCGAAATAGCCTGCTCAGTGAGGGCAAAGACTAAGTTCTGCCAAACCACACCGGCCCGACGCGCAAGCGCACAGCGACGGAACTGCGAGTTAGACGGCGATTCTCCCTCGCTTGCGCTTGCACGTCGGGCTAGTGTGGCACACCTGGACCCCGACCCGCCAAGACTTCTCCCGAGTTGACGACGCGCACCCCGATCCGCCGCAGGTCATCGAGCGCTTGTTGGCTGTCGCCGGCCCGCAAGTCCACGCCGCGGCAGGCATCGGCGATGACATGCACATGGAAGCCAAGGTTGAGCGCATCCTCGGCCGTGTACTTCACGCAATAGTCGGTGGCCAGGCCGGCAAGGTACACGTCGGTGACGCCCCGCTCCCGCAGGTAGGCGTCCAACCCCGTCGATTTGCGGCGGGCATTGTCGTAGATCGCGCTGTAGCTGTCCAGCGACGGGTCGGTGCCCTTGCGAAAGACGCGGGCAACCTTCGCGGTGTCTAGCTGCGGGGAGAACTCGGCCCCGCGGGTGCCTTGGACACAGTGCGTGGGCCAGAGAACCTGATCCAGCCCGGCAAGCTTGACCCGGTCGCCCGGCCGTTTCGCCGGATGATTGGCGGCGAAGCTGCCATGATCGGCCGGGTGCCAGTCTTGTGTAGCGATCACCAGGTCGAACCGTTGCGACAGGCGATTGGCAATCGGAATGACCTCGTCCCCCTGCGGCACGGCCAGCGCCCCGCCAGGCAGGAAGTCGTTCTGGAGATCGACGAGAAGGAGGGCAGCTTTCGGAATGCGGAATTCGGAATGCGGAATTCGGAGTGTTTCAGCCTTCGATGCATCCAATTCCGCATTCCGCATTCCGCATTCCGCAATTCCAAAGCTGCTCGATCACCTGCGCCGCCAGCTCCTCCAGCGTGTGCACGATCCGCACTTCTGGCGTGGCGAGCGAGAGCTGGATCGACACTTCCACGCGCCGCCCGTAGTCGGGGTGCAGACCGACGAACATCGGCAGCGGGCCTGCCGACCAGCGGCCCAGCTCATAGGCGCGATCGGGCAAAGCGTCTGCGGCGGAAACCAGAACAGGCAAGCCGCCGCGCGCGCAGATGGCGAAACTCCCAGCGAACCTGGCCCTCCACCGCCGCGGGTTCGTGCCAGGGAAAGTCGTCCCGCCGCGGGTTCAGCACCGCTAGGTCGAGCTCTTTCAGCATCTCGGCCACGCGCGGCTGCCACAGCTCGCAGTCGGTAATGCCGCCGGCTAAGAACAGGCTCGGCAGCGGGCCGTCATACTCGGCGGGAGCTTCGACGTAGTGCATGTGGCAGAATCGCGCTTCGTTCGTAGTGTGGCCTGGGCCGCCGCCGTCGCTGGGGCTTCCAGCCCCCAGCCATCCCGGCGAAAGCCGGCACACGAACGCAGATTCGCTACACCGCCCCCAGCCGCGCGATCAGGTCGGCGCGTGCGGCAGCTGTAGCCCCACTCGTTGTCGTACCAGCTCACGACCTTCAGCAGGTTGCCGTCCATCACCTGCGTCCAGTCGGCCGGCGAAGATCGAGCTGTGCGGGTCGCCGATGATGTCGGTCGAGACGATCGGGTCTTCGGTGTAGGCCAGGATGCCCTTGCAGCGGGCCCTCGGCGGCGGCCTTCATCGCCGCGTTGACTTCCTCGGCGCGTCACGTTGCGCTTCATCAGCGCCGTCAGGTCGACGACGCTGCCGGTCGGCACCGGCACGCGGAGCGAGATGCCGGTCAGCTTGCCCTTGAGCGCGGGAATCACCAGCCCGACGGCCTTCGCGGCGCCGGTGGAGGTGGGGATGATGTTCTGGGCGGCGCCGCGGGCGCGGTAGGGGTCCTTGTGCGGCAGGTCCTGCACGCGCTGGTCGTTCGTGTAGGCGTGCACCGTGGTCATCAGGCCCTTCTCGATGCCGAACTTCTCGTGCAGCACCTTGGCGACCGGGGCCAGGCAGTTGGTCGTGCAGCTCGCGTTGGAGATGCACTTCATGCTCGGCTGTGAGCTTGTCGTCGTTCACGCCGAGCACGCAGGTCAGGTCGGCGCCGTCGTTGGCCGGGGCGCTGAGCACCACCTTGCTTGGCGCCGGCCGTCAGGTGCGTGTCGTAGCCCGGCTTGCCGTCCGTCGGCGCGGCTTGGTGAAGATGCCCGTGCTCTCGACGCACGACGTCGACGTCCAGGTCCTTCCAGGGCAGCTCGGCCGGGTTCTTCACGGCCAGGGCGCGTGATCTTCTTGCCGTCGACGATCAGGTTCTGCTCGTCGTAGCTCGACCGTGCCGGCGAAGCGGCCGTGGGTGCTGTCGTACTTCAGCAGCGTGGCCAGCATCTTGTTGTCGGTCAGGTCGTTGATGGCGACGACCTCGAACTCGCCCTTCCGCGCCATCAGGTTGCGGAACGTCAGGCGGCCGATGCGACCGAAACCGTTGATTGCGACGCGAATTGCCACGACAAGTCTCCTCCGGGTTGCAGGTCCGGCCGATTATACGGGGGTCGCAGGCGAGCGACAACGCCGCCCCCCGACCAGAGAAGCCCGGCCTCTCCAAAGAAGCCGGGCTTCTTTCACCCGCTTCTTTCGCCCGTCGCTCCCCTGAATTTGCCGTCTTGGGGCGTTTGCCCAGCCGTCTCGGCCCGGCTACAATGGTGGCGTACAAACCTCTGGGGTGTCGCACAGACGCCAAGACGCGGGAGGCTGCCATGTTGGTGGCGACCGGAATGGGACGCAATATCGAGCTCAAGGCGCGGGTGCGCAACGACTTCACCGCCGCCCACGCCGCCCTCCAGTACCTGCCGGCCGCCTATCAGGGGGAGCTGTGGCAGCGCGACGTCTATTTCTATTGCGCCGACAGGACCGACAAGAAGGACAAGGACAAGGACCAGGCCCCGCCCCCCAGCCGCGTGAAGCTCCGCGGAGAGTCGCTGGACGGCCAGAACTGGGACTGGAAGTTCATCTGGTACTCACGGGCCAGCCAGCGCAAGTCGAAGGCCAGCGACTACCGCATCGCGCCAGTCATCGTGCCCGATCCCGTGGCCCTGGCCGAAACGCTCGACGCCGCCTGGGGTAAGTATGCCGAGGTCGATAAGCACCGCACGCTGTATCTGTACCAGAATGTGCGCATCCATCTGGACGAGGTCGTGAACCTGGGGCGGTTCATCGAGTTCGAGGCCGAGATCAGGCTCGAAGACGAGCAGCAACTGGCCCACGACAACCTCAAGCGGCTGATGAATCTGTTCCAGATCGAGGACGGCGACCTGGTCGAGCTCTCGTATGGCGACATCATGCGGAACGAGATCTACCGGCTTGGCCGGTAGGTGAGTAAGTGAGTAAGTGAGTAAGTGAGTAGGTGAGTAGGTGAGTAAGCCAGTGTCCGAGTCACCTACTCACCTACTCACTTACTCACTTACTCACCTCCCTGAGCCGGCTTCGAGAGCTTCAGCCGGTTGGCTTCTGCGAATCGCCACTGAGCGCCGTGTATCGCTTCGAGCTGGCGACCTTCGGCCGCTTTGAAGGCCGCGAAACGCGCCTGCAGCCGCTTTTCCAGATCGGCGGGCGTGAGCTGCTGGCCGAGTAGCTGCTCGATCTCGGCAAACTCTTCCTCCAAAAGCGACTGCTGTGCGGCGAGAAACTCCTGGTGCGCCGCGTAAAGTTCGCTGGCCTGCGGCACTTCCGGCACTCGCAACTGGTCGCTGCGCCCCTTGGCGGCCGCCAGCGCCCGCGCATCTGCTCGATGGCCGTCGTCAGCTCGGCGGCCGTAGGCGGGACCCCCTCATCGATGGCTGGCCGAAGCGTCCGGCCGAATCCCTCGACCGCCTCGCCCAAGGGGGCATGAATGCCGGCGATCTGGTTGTTGAAGTCGATCGCCTCCTGACCGCAGCCGGCCAGGCACACGAGCGACGCCAACAGTACCATGGGGCGACGAACCATAAGGTGAGTAGGTGAGTAGGTGAGTAGGTGAGTAGGTAGTAGGTGAGTGGTGGCGAGCGCGCACCTACTCACTTACTCACCTACTCACCAATCCTACTGCTCCCGCCACCAATCGCGGAAGCGCCGCGGTGCCGGCGCGGGAAAATCGCGCTGGGCCGTCCAGCCGTGAAGCTGGCCGGGCAGACGGCTGAGCCAACGCCGTTTGCGATACCACCGGCCCACCGTGCGCGTGGCCAGCCACGTGGCCGCGCGATAGAGCCACGGGCGGCGAAGCATGATTGCCCACACGCGATAGGCCAGGCCTTCCCAGTGCTCGCTTTCGTCGCCGGCGTCGCCATCGGCCGCATCGGCTATCACCTCTTCGTGCAACTGCTCGCGGAGCTTGATGAGCATCTGCGGGATGTTGATCTTCACCGGGCACGCCGCCTGGCACGCGCCGCACAGGCTCGAGGCGTGCGGCAGGTGGTGGTTCGCCGCCAGCGCCGTCGTAGAGCGGCGTCAGCACGCGCCGATCGGCCCGGCAGTAGACGCCGCCGTAGGCGTGGCCGCCGATGCTGCGATAGATCGGGCAGGCGTTCAGGCAGGCCCCGCAGCGGATGCAGAACAGGCTCTCGCGGAGCGGTCCGGCCAGAATCCGCGAGCGGCCGTTGTCGAGGATCACCAGATGGAACTCCTCAGGCCCGTCGAGCTCGCCCGGCCGGCGCGGCCCGGTGATCAGCGTCGTGTAGACCGACAGCTTCTGCCCCGTCGCCGCCCGGGCCAGCACCTTGAGGAAGACCGGCAGGTCGGCCAGCCGCGGAATGACCTTCTCCATGCCCATCACGGCGACGTGGACGCGCGGCAGGTGGTGGTCAGCCGGCCGTTGCCTTCGTTGGTGATGAGCACGATGGTGCCGGTCTCGGCGACGGCGAAGTTGGCCCCGGTGATGCCGACGTCGGCGGTGGCGAATTCTGGCGCAATTGCTCGCGGGCAAAGGCGGCCAATTGCCGCGCTCGGCCGGCAGGGGCCGCTCGCGCGAGCGCTGAGCACCTCGGCGACGCTCTTGCGCGTGAGATGGACGGCCGGCGCGACGAGGTGCGACGGCCGCTCCCCGGCGACCTGGATGATGTACTCGCCGAAGTCGGTCTCGACGACCTCGCACGCCGGCAGCTTCCAGCGCCTGGTTGAGGTGGATCTCCTCGGTGGTCATCGACTTCGACTTGACGACCTTCGTGCGCCTTCCTCGCGAATAATCTCGCCGATGATGCGGCAGGCCTCTGCGCCGTCGCCGGCCAAGTGGACATGGCCGCCGAGCCGCTGGACGCTATCGGTCAGCGTCGTCAGGTGTTTGTCCAGCTCGGCCAGTGTGGCGTCCTTGATCGCCCGCGCCTGCTCGCGCAGGCCGGCGGAGCCTTCGAGCTGGGCGTAGGCCTCGCGGTTACGCTTGCCCAGCGTATCGGCCAGTCGCGAGAGGGCCAACTGGAGCGGCGCGTTGCGCATCGCCTCGTCGGCCGCCGCCAGAAACTCGTGATGCTCGTGCTGGGCGAAGTGGGACATGGATGGTTGTCAGTTGGTTGTCAGTTGTCAGTTGTCCGTGGAGGGTTGTCAACCGCGGCACGTATCCACACTAGCCCGACGCGCAAGCGGGCTGACGCCCGTGGCTACGGCCTGTCGCCCGCTGGCGCGGGCTGGTCTAAAGCGCCTCGCCATCCCGCGTCGCCACCAATCCCCGCGATCGGAAAGCCGAGATCGATGGCACTTCCGGCTGGGGCTTCGCTGCGCTCAGTCCAGCCAGACGCAATGCTCAGTCCCAGTCCCAGCCACCCAACGCGCGTCCCAGCCACCCGATGTGCGTCCCCGCCACCCACAACCCAACACCCTCTCGATGGTGGCCCGGCCGCTGGCCGCGGCGTAAGATCGTCGCTGGATGGCGCACGCAATCGTCACGCAGATCGAGGTTCGCAGAATGACTCGACATTCTCTTCTCTCTCTGGCCGTTGGGCTCAGCCTGGCCGCGTGGCTTCTGGCGCAGGGTGGTGCCGGGGTGCTTCAGGCTGGCGTCCTCGACAAGCAGAAGCTGCTCGACCCGCCAGACGTTCTGGGACAACCGCGACTGGGACTGGTACAAGGCGAACATCCCGTTCTTCGAGTGCCCCGACGCGGACATCAACACCACCTACTACTACCGCTGGGAGCTGGTCACCAAGCACCTGACCTACGGCTCGCCGAACAGCGGCTACACGTTCACCGAGTTCATCGACCGGCCGTTCTGGTCCGGGGCCTACGGGGCGATCAGCTGCCCGGCCGGGCACCAGCTCTACGAGGTCCGCTGGCTGCGCGACCCGCGGTACGCCCGCGACTACGCCCGCTACTGGTTCCGCACGCCCGGGCGCCGCAGCCGCGGCGCTACAGCACCTGGCTGGCCGACGCCGTCTGGGCCGTGCACCAGGTCCACCCGGACGACGCGTTCGTCAAGGACCTGCTGCCGGACCTGGTGAAGAACTACGAGGGCTGGGAGAAGCGCGCACTTCGTCCCGGAGGTCGGCCTGTTCTGGCAGACCGGGCACGACGACGGCATGGAGTATCAACATCAACAGCCGGCAGACCAAGGACACCGTCCGCGGCGCGCCCGGCTACCGGCCGACGCTCAACGCTACCTGTGGGCCGACGCCCTGGCCATCGCCCGCGTCGCCGACCTGGCCGGCGACAAGGCGACCGCGCGACGCGTACCGCGACGAAGGCCGCCGCGCTCAAGGAGAACCTGCAGAAGAAGCTCTGGGACCCGAAGCGGCAGTTCTTCTTCCCCATGGCCAAGCAGGACGAGGAGGCCGACGGCCACACGGTCAAGGCGCGGCTCGCTCACGCACCAGACCGGCCAGCTACGCCGGCAGCCCGCACGGCCGCGAGCTGATCGGCTACGTGCCCTGGCAGTTCAACCTGCCGGACGAGCGCCAAGGGCTACGAGGTCGGCCTGGAAGTTCCTCATGGACCGCGACGGATTTCCTCGCCGAGTTCGGCCCGACGACGGTCGAGCGGCACGATCCGCTGTTCCAGATCTCGCAGACCTGCTGCTGGTGGAGCGGCCAGTCGTGGCCGTACGCCACGACGCAGACGCTCAAGGCGATGGCGAACCTGCTGCAGAACTACGAGCAGAAGCGTCGGTCACGCAAGGCCGACTACCTCAAGCTGCTGCACGATCTACGCGCAGACGCACCGCAAGGACGGCAAGCCGTACATCGCCGAGGCGTGCCACCCGGACACCGGCTCGTGGGAAGGGCACGACACCTACAACCACAGCGAGCACTACTTCCACTCCGGCTACTGCGACCTGGTCATCACCGGCCTGGTCGGCCTGCGGCCGCGCGACGACGACACGATCGAGGTCGACCCGCTCGCGCCGGACGACTGGGACTACTTCGCCCTGGACGATGTGCCCTATCGCGGCCGCCGCGTCAGCAGTCCTGTGGGACCGGACCGGCAAGCGGTACGGCCGCGGAGCGGGGCTGCACGTGCTGGCCGACGGCCAGCGGATCGCCTCGGCCGAGAAGCTGCGGCGGCTGGCGGCGAGACTGCCCGCGGCCGCCACGGCGCGGATGGCCAATTCGCCGCGCCGGCCGTCAACTATCGCCGTCAACAACGACGGCACCTACTACCCGCGGATCACGGCGTCCTACGTCGACCGGCAAGACCTCGCTGGCCAAGGCTGATCGACGGCAACTACTGGTATCACGCCTCGCCGCCGAACCGCTGGACGTGCGAGGGCTCGCCGAACGCCACCGACTGGGTCACCGTCGACTTCGGCACGCCGCGGAAGATTCACACCGTCAAGCTGTACCTCCTGGACGACCGGCCGGGAGCAGAACCTGCCAAAGACGGAGCGAAGGCGCCGGCCGACGCTTCCATCGTTCCCCCGGCCACGATCGAACTGCAGGTCTGGGACGGCAAGACCTGGCTCGACCTGGCCAAGGCATCGCGCACGCCCCCCACGGCCGTCGCGCCCAGCGGCCGGAGGGCCAATACGATCCGCTTCAGCGAGCTGGAGACGAGCAGGGTGCGGGCCATGTTCACGCACGCCGGCGGCCGGACCGGACTGACGGAGCTGGAAATCTGGGGCGACGGTCAGCGGCCCGTCGCGCCTGCCCCGCCGCCCCAGGGCAACTTGGCGCTCAACACGTCCGGCCGGCGTTTTCCCAAGGCCACGGCCTCGTGGACTTCGCGGTTCGACAAGGTCGAGATGGCCAACGACGGGCGGATCAGCTTCAGCGCCTCGCCGCATAACCGCTGGACGGCGTATGAATCGCCCGATGCCAGCGACTGGCTCGAGATCGACTTCGGCACGGAGAAGGGCGGCGAGAAGCCGGTCAGCCGCGTCGATCTCCATCTCTACGACGACCGCGGCGGCGTGCAAGCACCCGAGAAGTACGCCGTGCAATACTGGGACGGCAAGGCCTGGGCCGACGTGGCCGATGCCCGGCAGTCGCCCCAGCGGCCCGTCGGCGGCGCCGTGAACACCGTGGCCTTCAAGCCCGTCCGCACCAGCAAAGTGCGCGTCGTGTTCACGCACCGCGGCAAGGCGCGCAGTGGTCTGACCGAGATCGAGATTTGGGAGAATAAGAAAGACTGACCAGCACGTTGCAGCCGCGTGGTGAGCGTTAGTGTGCGCTTGCTGAGTTTCTTGACTTTCGCGCCGCGGCAGGACTAGACTCAGCGCGCAGCGGCAAGAGGATCGGAGAAGAGGCTGCCCCGAACCGTTGCCGCGGCGTTGCTGACGGTCACTTCACACGAACTCTGAGTCTTGCGCAGAGAAAGGGGCAACTCATGTCGTGGCACTCGTGGCTCCTGGTCTTGGCCGTTGGTCAAGGCGATGCGGAGGGACTGACAGCCCGCCAGCAGGCCGATCTGACCGCTGTCGTGACGGAATATCGCCAAGGCAACCATCTGACCGTCGTGCAGCGGCTGGCGCCGCTCATCGCTAAGGACGATGCCCTGGCCGAAGTCGATGCCGAGCTGCGCCGCCGTGAGCTGCCCGGCGTCGGCGAGCTGATGGCCGGTTCGCGGCTCCACGTCGTGCGCGACGGCCAGACCACCAAGCTGCCTCGGCCGGGCCGTGGCGAGCTGCTGCTGCTGCTGCCCGCCTACCGGCAGCTCCTTCAGGAGGAGATGGACCGCATCATTTCGCAGCCCGTCTTGGCCGACGTGCTCCCCGTTCCGGACAAGCTGGAGGGCTTTAGCGACCTCTTCTCTCAACTGGACCTGGCCGAGGGCTTCATCGAAAACCTGGGCCAGGCCGCCGGCTATCTGCGAACCCTCGGCCGCGGACTGGCCAAGCCTGAATTGGAGAGGCTGCCCGATGACCTGCGGGGCATGATCGAGAATGACGAGGCCGGCTCGCTGGCGGCGTCGTTGGAAACGCTGCGGCGAGGCGTGGACGAGCGGCGGATCGAGCTGTCGCTCAAGCGGCTCGCCGTCGCGCTCAACATCCTCTCCGAAGATCAGCTCACCACGCGGCACCTCGCAGCCGCCGCCGTGTGGAACGGCGACTTGCAGCGGGCCACGGCCTTCCTCAAGAAGAACCCCGCCCGGAACCTGCTTCGGCCGGCGCTGAAGGAGGAAGGGCTGCTGAAACGCCTGACGGCCGACGGCGAGAAGATTCGCCGCATCGCCGGACCGCTCACCAGCAAGGCCGCCCTGCTTCAAGACGGGCTCCAGTGGTGGCTGCGCGGACGCTTCGGCGCCGGGCCGGAGATCATGGGCCTGGTGAAGACCCAGCAGGCCGTCCGTACGCCCGAGGGGCGGCTGCAGCTTCAGATGCCGGAGAAACTGGAGGTGCCCGATCCTTTCGGCAAGGCGCCCACCACGCTCTTTCCTTTCTATCAGCGGCGGCACCTCTATACGTGGTCTTGGAGCAATCGCTACGTCTATACCAGCGGCTGGACGTTCGAGCGTCATTTGCCCGGCGCCGGACGGTTCGGACCGCCGCCGCGTCACCCCATCGGCCGTCCGCTCGTGATGAGCTCGACGACCAACGACGAGCGCAGTGCGCAGCTCCAGCGCTGGGTGGCGGAGAACGAGAACGAAAGCCTGCTGCGGCTGGTGGGCTACGTGGAATATGCCCACGCGCTGAGCCGTTTCGAGCCGCTGCTGCGGACCTCCAGCGAGGCGGAGCTGTCGATGATGGACGACTGGGTGAAGGAGCAGCCGCAGTTTGCCGTGTGGATCAACCTCTCGCGAAAGTTCCCGCAGGTGGCCACGACGGCATTCCCCGAGTGGCCGCAGGGCGCGATCGATGCCTTCGAGCGCCGTGGCCTGGCTTGGGTGGTCTCGCTGGCGCGGATCGAGCTGGCCGCGATGCGGTCCGCCTTCGGCTATGATCGCGAAGCCTTTCAAACGCTGCGGCCGACGACTTTCGAGAACCGGGCCTACGAAGAGCTGCTGATCGACTCGATGCGGCTTCACCTGTGGGGCTTGCAGGCCGACCCGCTGTTCATCGAGAAGAACCTGCGAAATGCGGCGGGGAACAACGAGTTTCTGGCGCTCCTGTACGAGCGGCGGGTGCGGCTGACGCTGGCCTTCCTGGAGGCCGTGCGTCAATGGCTGGGGCAACGTGCCACGGCCACCCAGCGGAGCGAAATCCAGCAGTACGGGGATAAGCTGGCGGACATCCACACCTTCATCCGCCGTGAGCTTCGCCTGGGCGAGACCACCTCCATGGAACGAAAGAGCATCGGCACCGAAAAAGCTGGCACGCCCAAGCGGAAGAAGGAGCCCGCTAAGACGCCGGCCGCACCGATGGGATCGCCATAGGCTTGTGTGGTCGGGTCACTCCGTGACCCGAATTCCCCTCACGGAGTGACCGGACCACACTTGGTGACTGACCCGCCGCCGTGCCTTCCTCGACGGCCCCTTCTCGGAGCTTCAGCACGAGTCCGCCGGCGAGGCGCTCGCACCCGTCCTCTTCCACGTACTGCACAGACGCGTCGCCGTCCGGCAAGCAGAGATTCCAGCGCAGGTTTCCTTGAGCATCCAGTGCGGCCAGCCATGGCTTGGCGCTTGGCGGAATGCCGGCCGTCACGCGAACGAGCAACACCTGCCGATTCTCCATCAACCACGAAAACTCGCGGGGCAACACGCGGCGCAGCTCGCTCCAGTCGAACGAGCGCAGGAGCTCGTCCAGCGAGCTGCGGGTCGTGCGCAGAAAGACGAAGTCGGGCGCCGCCAGGTTGGCGTCTTCCAGGCACGGCGTGCCGGGCCGCGCCGGCAGCCGGCCCTGATGGCCGGTGAAGCCGTGGATGGCGATGGCTTCGAGCTGCGCCGTCAGCTCGTCGCGCCGTTCTTGGCTCAATAGCTCCCAGCGGCACAAAGCGGCGAGCCGTTCGCGGGCGATGCCGCGGCTGAACGCCTCGTAAGTCAGAAGCGGCGTGCGGTCGATTTCCACGGCTCTTTTGGCGATGCCCAGCGGCCGATCGAGGAACGTGGCCATGCCCAGCTCGCGCAGCTCAAGGGTGGTATCGAGATCGCTCGTGCTTTGCGCGAGGACCCCTCGAATCGTCGGCGTCAGGTTGCCTTCGAGCGGATCGCCAGCAAAGAGCGCCTTGCGTCGCTTCGCCGGATCGAGCACTTCCTCCTCGGCCGGCCCGGCGTACTGGCTCGGCAGCACACGCCGCAGATCGCCGGGCGACGACGGCGTGTGGGGCACCTTCAGCCCCTCGCAGGCCTTGCGGACGATCCAGGCCTGCCGCAGGGCGCGTCGGCGGCGGCGCTTGGTGGCCTGGTCTGCCGGGTTGTCGTCGCTCGTATCGGCGAAATGAGCTATGTCGCGATCGATCAGCTCCAGGTAAGCCTTCAGCAGGGCATCCAGCAGCAGCGCATCGGGATAGTTGGCTCCGCGGTTGTGAAAGGTGGAGAGGTCGAACGCCGTCAGATGCCGCGCGAGGTGCCGCAGCATGTAACTGATGATGTCGGCCACTGTGGCCACGCCTGCTTCCGGCACTTCGGCCAAGCGGCACAAGAGCGCGACGAGGTTGTCGGCGAACTGCGTGTACGGCGTCAGTGCAACATAATTGAACAGGGCCACGAACAAGGGCCTCATCCCGGCCGCCGCTTCTTTCCCCATGCTTTCCTTCAGGATCGCCGCCAGTCTAGGCACCTCGCTGACCGCCGACGTTCGCAGTGCCGTTTCCAGCGCCTTGGCTTGGACCACAAGCGACGTTCCACGTTCCGGCGACACTAACCCGACTGCGCAAGCGAGGGAGAGCCACCGCAAGCGATCGACGCAAGATCTCGTCAGAGGAGTTGATCGTCTCGATCGCCGCTTCGCCGGTTTGCCCGCATTCGAGAGCATCACCAGGTGCTTCGCTGCCCGGCGACAACGTGGCCGACTCGCTCCGCGAGTCGGTCGGCAACTCGCAGAGCGAGTTGCCCACACTGGTGCCTGGCAAATACCCGCATTGCCCCAGTTGAAACGCCGGCAGCGGCGACTCCCACGACGTGACGGGCAAGCGACTGCCGGCCAGTGCCCGAAAGACCAGCCGCTCCAGCCGGCGGCACACGTCGGCCGCGGCAGGACCTTCGCTCACGGGGATGGTGCCGACCAGCTCGCAGGCCTGTTTCTCGACCGGCCGGCTGAGGATGGCGTTTGGCTGCGCCTCGTAGGGCTCCCATCCGTGGACCCGCAAGTAGCGGATCACATGAAACGCGGCGCGAGGCTCATCCCAAAAGAGGGCCAACAGCGGCTGAGGCCCCGCAGAATCGTCAGCCAGGTGCAAAGACACTTCCCACGAGGCGAACGTCTGCCGGAGTCGCGTCTGTGCCGCATCCAGCAAGTGGCCGCCGAGCATCTCCCACGCGACTGACCGGCAAAGATCATAGCTCAGCCGCAACGATACGCCGGGCGGCGCGAAGAAACCGCCTTGCAGCACGCGAAGCGCGATCTGGTGAATCTCCGTTTCGTCCATGCCAAGGAAAGGAGCTTTGAACAGAAGCAAACAGAGGAAACAAATGGCGCAGAGCATCTCTCTGTTTCCGCGCCTCCTACGCGGAAAGCGTTGAACTCCATAGCCCAGGGTTGCCGCGCGAGCGGCTACCCTGGGAAATGGTCCCGCCGACGCCGATCAACCCTGAAAGGGTTGCACGGGCAACCCGGAGCGATTCTGTGCAACCCTTTCAGGGTTGCGAAGCCCTTCTATGCTTCGGACCCAGGGTAGCCGCTGCGCGGCAAACCCTGGGCTTTGGAGTTCAACCCTTGCAGGGTTGGCCATCTCCAAGCCAGCGCGTTTGGGCGAAGGTCGGGCCAATGCGAGAGCTACTCCGCAATCGCCGCACAACCTTCATTTGCGCGGAGCCCATTCGCTTCACTGCAATCTCTCGCCGTCGGCTCTCCGTTGTGCTCGATCTCGAACCCCAGGTCGCGAATCATGCGGTAGTCTTCCTCAGGCAACTGCCCTTTGGTCGTCAGATAGTCTCCGACGAAGAGCGAGTTGGCCGGATACAGGCCCAGCGCCTGCATGCTGCCCAGGTGCAGCTCGCGGCCGCCGGCCATTCGCAGCTCGCTGGTGGGGTTGACGAAGCGGAACATGGCCAGGGCCTTGAGGCAGTATCGCGGATTGAGCCGCGAGCCGCCCGATGTCGCCGTGCCCTCCAGCGGCGTGCCGTCGATGGGGTACAGAAAATTGACGGGGAGCGAGTGGACTTCCAGCTCACGGAGCGACATGGCCATCCGCACCAGGTCGATCGGCTGCTCGCCCATGCCGACGATGCCGCCGGAGCACAGCTCAATGCCCGCCTCGCGGACGGCCCGCAGCGTGGCCACGCGGTCGGCGAACGTGTGCGTCGAGCAGATCTCGCGGTAGTAGTCTTCGCGACGTGTTGAGGTTATGGTTCACGCGGTCCACGCCGCAGGCCTTGAGCCGCACGGCCTGCTCCGGCGTGAGCAGCCCCAGGCAAGCGCAGACCTTGAGATTGAACTGCCGCTTGATCCGCGGCACGACGTTGGTGACGGCCTGCATCTCGCGCTCGGAGGGGCCGCGGCCGGAGATGACGATGCAATAGGTCTTGGCCTGCCGCTCGGCCGCGGCGCGAGCGCCCTCGATCAGCTTTTCGACCGACAGCAGCGTGTAGCGGGGAATCGCCGCCTCGGAGACCTTCGACTGCGAGCAATACCCGCAATCTTCCGGGCACAGGCCGCTCTTGGCATTCACCAGAAAATACAACTGCACGCGGCGGCCGAAATACCGCCGCCGCACGCGGAACGCGGCGGCCAGCAGTTCCAACAACTCATCGTCCGGCGACTGAAGCACCGCCAGGGCTTCGTCTTCCGTGATCGGCCGACCGGCCAGCACGTCGTCGGCTACGCGGTTCCAGGAGATTTTTTCGTGCGAAATGGTAAGCATCGTGGTTCGAGTACGGAAGAGCGGCGCAAGGCGACGGGGCCTCACGGTGGCTGGATGTGATGGGCGACAATCGCCAATTCTGGACGCGCTTTCTTCAGCGCCTGAATCGCGTCGGATTCTTCAAGCGTTCCCCAATGCGTCAGACAGAATGTGCGCAGGCTGTTCAACCGGCCAACGTGAACGATGGCGGACGGTGCAACATGGCTGTAGCCCAGATTGAGCGTTTTCAGAGCGGGCAGCCCTTCCAAGCTCTCGATCTCGGCCTTCGACACATCGGCACCATCAAAACGTAACACTTCGAGGCAGCTCAGACCCTGCAAATGCCGCAAGCCATCGGCAGTGACCGGGTTGCCCAAAAGGTCGAGCGTTTGCAGGTACTCGAGGTATCTGAGATTGCGCATCCAATCGTTGGTGAGCACCCGGTGGATCGAGGGGCTTGGCAGTCGCTGCGGCCCGTCCCGGTAGCGAAGATCGATGCTCCACGACGCGGTCAGGCGTCTTGACCCCTGGAAAGAAGGCGAGGACGAACGGTCCCTTAGCCGCCGTCTCGTAGTCCCCTCCGATGTCCTTGATCGCGCGAATCGACGACTGCTCGCGCTGGTATTGAAGATACTCCGCGAAGCAGGCGCACACCAAGCCGGCCACCAACGTCAGAACGAACAACGAGCGCAAGCCGAATTGGCAGCGAAACCACGTCGTGGCCCGTCGGGCTACTCGCTCATGCGACCGAGCCATAGCAATGACCTCTAGGCAAGCACTCCCTGGATCACCTTGCCCTCGGCGATCAGCAGAGGTCGGTTCGAGGCGTCGCGCACCTGCGTGCCAGGGTCGATGCCCAGCAGGTAGAACATCGTGGCCGCCAGGTCGTCGGGCCGCACGGGGTCGCGGTCGGGGTAGGCGCCGTGCTTGTCGCGAGGCGCCGTAGACGAAGCCGCGCTTCACGCCGCCGCCGGCCAGCAGCACGGTGTAGCACTGCGGCCAGTGGTCGCGGCTGATGTTGCTCGTTGATCTTCGGCGTGCGGCCGAACTCGCCCATCCACACGACCAGCGTCTCGTCGAGCAGGCCGCGGTCGTCGAGGTCGTTCAGGAACGTCGGCAGCGTCTGGTCGGTCATCGGCAGGTGGCGCTTCTCGATGATCGGGTACATCCGCGTGTTGTTGAAGCCGTGCGTGTCCCAGCCGCCGGAGCTGGTGCTCTGCCCGCCGATCGTGTCGGAGAAGTAGACGTTGACGAACTTCACGCCCGCCTCGACCAGCCGCCGGGCCAGCAGGCAGCTTTGCCCGTAGGTCGTGCGGCCGTAGCGCGTCGCGGATGCTCCGCGGCTCGGCCGAGAGGTCGAACGCCTGCCGCACGCGCGGCGTGGTCGAGCATCGCCAGCGCCGCGCTCGTAATAGGCGTCGAGCCCCGCGGGCCTTGGCCGAGTCGTTCGAGCAGCCGCGACTGGCCGATCGATGAGCTGCTGCATCTCGCGGCGGTCTTCGCAGCCGCTCGGGCGACAGGCCGGCCGGCAGGCTGCAGCTCGGGCAGGCGGAAGTCGGGCGCGTTCGGGTCTTCGGTCACGAGCAGCGGGTCGTGCCCCTTGCCGAGGAAGCTGGCGTGCTGGCCGGGCGTGACCGAGCCGTCGCGGATCACGTGCGGATAGGCGACGAACGTCGGCATGCCGCCGGTCGGCCGGCGCGAGCGCATCGACCACCGAGCCGTAGGCCGGGAACAGAGCTCGACGCGAGTCGCGGAGGCGAATGTCGTCGAGCGGCGGCGCGTGGCCGGTCAGGGCGTAGTACGACGCCGAGTTGTGGTTCTTCATCGTGTGGTGCATGCTGCGGACGAGCGTGACCTTGTCCATCACCTTGGCCACTGCGGGCAGATGCTCGCAGACGCTGCAGGCCCGGCACGGCCGTGGCGATCGGCCGGAACGGGCCGCGGATGCCGTCGGGGGCGTCGCGGCTTCATGTCGAACATGTCGATGTGCCTCGGCCCGCCGAACTGGAAGAGGAAGATGACCGACTTTGCCCGCGCCTTAGGCCGAACCGCAACCGCGCTTGCCTTTTCCGCTTCGGCCGCCAACAGACGCGGCAGGGTCAGGCCAAGCATCCCGAGGCCGCCCACGCTCAGCGCGCAGCGGCGCGACATGACTGAGGGGAGGCGGTTTGGCGGACGTACCGGCATGGCCGCGATTATAGGCAATTCGCCAGACTCGTGCGAGCAGCCAAAGCGTCACGTGGCTCCGCGAGCACCCCTTTTTAGGGAACGCTAATAATCGCTAATTATCGCTAATGGAAGCGATGGGCCATGCCAAGGTGAGCGATTAGCCTTGATCAGCGCTTATTAGCGCTTATTAGCGTTCCAAGAACGCCACCGTCACGGCCAGGATGGACCAAGGGTCGCCGTGTCACGCTATTACGGGACCCTTAGCAGTTGGTTCGCCTTGACGCCCTTCTGCGTGACTGTGCCCTTGCCGTGCGGCAGGATCACTTCCACGTCGCACGTGTCGAGCGTGCCCAGGCCGAAGTGGGCGATCGCCTCCTGGCCGGAGGCGTAGCCGTAGCCGACGGCGATCTCCCGGCGCCCAGCAGCGCCGCTGGCTCGCCGAGCTTGCCGGCGGGATAGATGCGGACCAGCGCGCCGATGCCCTGGCGGTTGACGCCCTTCGCGTCGCCCTGCGACGGCGCACCTGCAGCCAGTTGCCGGCCGGCGTCTCGTTCTGCAGCAGCAGCGAGCGGCTCTCGACCCACCAGTTGGCCAGGAACAGGTCGAGCCGGCCGTCGCGGTCGTAGTCGCCGCTCGGGCCGGGCGCCATGTAGACGATCTTCTGCTCGCGCTTCATGCTTGTCGAAGAACGCGCCCACGTCGCCGTGCTTGCGGTCCTCGGCCGTGGGGAAGTCGTTGACCGCCAAGGCGTCCTCGCGGAACCGCGGCAGGCCGTCCTTGACGCCCAGGTTGCGGAAGATCACCGGGTGCGGCTGGCCGTCGCGGCGAACTTGACGATGCTGATGTAGATGTCGGGCCAGCCGTCGTTGTCGAAGTCCTGCATCTCGACGTGCGGCGCCTTCATCGGCAGCGGCGATCAGGCCGGCCGCGTCGGTCACGTCCTCGAACTTCGGCACGCCGTCCTCGACGCCGCGGTTGAGGTACAGCCGCACCGGCACGCCGCCGGTGAACCAGGGGCGGTCGAAGTGCGAGCCGATCGACGATGTCGGGCCGGCCGTCGCGGTTCACGTCGCCGAAGCAGACGCCGCAGGGCGTGTCGTCGGCCGTGTCCTTGTACGTCCAGGCGAAGTCGGCGTGCGACGTCGGGCACCTCGCGGAACTTGCCGCGGCCGTCGTTGAGGAACAGCCGGTTGCCGTGATGCCGGCCGCCGGCGAAGAGGTCGGGCCAGCCGTCGCCGTTCACGTCGGCCGGCCGCCACGCCGAAGCCGGTCAGCTTGCTCCGGCAGGCCGACGGCCGCGGTCACGTTCTCGAACTTCAGGCCGCCCGTGTTGCGGTACAGGCGCGACCGGCTCTTGCCGCCCTGGAAGAAGCACTCGCCGACGAGCAGGTCGAGCAGGCCGTCGCCGTCGTAGTCGAGCACGCGCGGCGCTGCGGGCCGGCGATGCCCGTCGGGGCAGGCGCCGCACTCCTTCGAGACGTCGGTGAACTTGCCGCCGCCGTCGTTGCGGAACAGGTGGTTGGGCGCGTTGTAGTGCGGCTGCCCGTAGGGCTTGCCGTCGATGGCGTGGTTGGTGACGTACAGGTCGAGGTCGCCGTCGTTGTCGAAGTCGGCGAAGACGCCGCCGTTGGCCCGGCCGAGCACGCGGAGGTGCTTCTGGTCGTCGAGGCTGAACTTGCCCTTGGCGTTGCGGAAGAACTGGTTCGGCTTGGAGCCGTACGGATGGCCGCCGAAGGTGCCGACGTACAGGTCGGGCCAGCCGTCGCCGTCGACGTCGCCCCAGCCGACGCCGTGGCCGGCGATCCTGGCCACGTGCGGAAACAAGCCGGCCTCGTCGCCGGCGTCGCGGAAGGTGAATGGCGACTGGGCCGCGGCCGGCGCCACGACGGACGCAGCAATCACGAGCGCGAGCGCGAGGGAACGACGAGCGTGCTGCGTCATGATCGTTTCTCCTTAGAACTTGTGTCGGCGGGAAGGGTCTTGGTGGGCTTCTTTTCGGTGGGCTTCTTTTCGGTGGAATTCGCGTCGTCGGGCTTCGCGTCGGTTGGACCTTTGCCGATGCCCTTTGCGGCCTGGGGCTTGCCATCGGCCTGGCCGGTCTTCTCGCGGGTGATCGTGGCCCCTTCGACGATCATTTTGTAACTCAAGCCGCCGCCAAAGTCCTTATCCGCCGCGAATTTGCCCAAAATGACCACCACATCGCCGACGGCCAGGTTCTCATCCGACGTGACGAGCAGCGGCTCGGTCCCCGAGCCGTCTTGCAGGCGATACCAGTTCGTTGCCGGCTGTCCGGGAGCGGGCCGCACGCGCTGCCGAGCGGAGATCACCATCCCGCGGAGCTTGATCGTCTGCCCTGAGAACTTGCCGGGGTTGCCGGCGATTTCCGCCAGCGTCTGGCCGCCTTCGGCCTTCTGGAGCTTGGGCACCTTCATGTGCGTCGGCGCTCGTCGCACCGTGGCCCGCCTTGTCGCCATGCCCCGGCGGGCCGCCATGGCCCGGAATGCCTCCGTGCGCGCCCTCCAGCAGGTCGCGGCCGTGGGCGGCAGCTTGTCGATTCCAGCGCAACGGATTCGGCCCTCGGCATCGAGCTTGAAGAGTTGGCCTACCAGCAGCAGGCGGTCGAACGTCCGCTTGAGCGAAGGGGCCGGAAAGTCGCGATTTCCCTGGCGGATTCGAACCGCACGCGGTCGCCCACCTGCACCTCTACCCGCGGCGTGGCCAGCCACAGTAATTCGTCGCCGTCTTCCAGCTCCAGATAGGTGAAGTCGGAGGTCTGCTCGACCCGGCGGACGACCCTGGCTTCGGTATCTTCCTGCTCCTGCTTCGGCTGGCCGCCACGGGAAAAGAGGATCGCCAGCGCCATCGCCGTCAGCAGCCCCAGGCCGATCAGCGGCGGCAAGAGGCGTGGGTTGAGCTTGGGTTTCCTGTTGGCAGCGTTCATATTGGCGATGGTACTATCGCGACTCGGCCGCGCACAGGGCGGGACGTGGCACGGCCATCCTGGCCGTGCGTCTCACGGGCTGGAAGCCCGTGCCACCAGGTGATAGGGAGCATGCCCCAGCCGCGACATCACGAGCTGCGCCTCCCCGAGCTGGGCATCCCCGGCCCGGCCCGGCTCAGCGTCTGGCTGGTCGAGGACGGCAGCGAAGTGACCGAGGGGGACCGCCTGGTCGAAGTGCTGGCCGGCACCGCGACGGTCGATCTGCCGGCCCCCGCCAGCGGCGTCCTGCGGCAAACGCTGACGGGTGAAGATGAGCCGGTGGTCACGGGGCAAGTGTTGGGAGTGATCGTAGAGACATGAGCATCAACGTCGCCGACAAAGACCTGCTTCGCCGTCTTGGCGCCGGCGCGCGCATCGCAGACATCTGCCGCGAGATCGGGATCTCACGCGAAGCGTTCGACCAGTGGTGGCGCGAGACGACGCTAGCGCGCGTCCCGGCGGTCAAGGGCCGGCGCAAGGCGAACGTTCGGACCGCCGTGACGATCCGCCGCGATCGCTGGGGCATCCCGCACATCTTCGCCGAGAACGACCGCGACCTGTTCTTCGCCTTCGGCTACGCGATGGCCCAGGACCGGCTGTTTCAGCTCGACTACCTTCGCCGCAAAGGGCTCGGTCGGCTGGCCGAAGTCCTCGGTCCCTCGGGCTTGGAGCTGGACATGATTGCCCGCACGGTCGGCCTGAACCGCATCGCCGAGGCCGAGTGGAAGCGGCTGGCGCCGGACGTGCGGCAGGTGCTCGAAGACTTTTCGGCGGGCATCAACGCGCTCATCGACGACAGCGGCGACGCGCTGCCGATCGAGTTCGACCTGCTCGACTATCGGCCCGAGCCGTGGTCGCCGATCGACTGCCTGGCGATCGAGAGCGAGTTCCGCTGGTACCTCACCGGCCGCTTTCCGGTCATCGTCATGCCGGAGCTGGCCAAGCGGACGCTCGGCGAAGGGCCGCTGTACGAGGAGTTCCTGCTGGCCGAGGCGGACGACGAGTCGATCCTCTGGCCGGGCGAGTACGTAGGACGGATTTCCAATCCGTCCGAGGACTCGGCTGGACGGATTGAAAATCCGTCCTACGACCTGGTCGGCCAGGCCCTGAACGACCCCGAGGCCGGCATCGGCAGCAACAACTGGGTGCTCGCCGGCCTCCGAACGACGACGGGCAAGCCGCTGCTGGCCAGCGACCCGCACATCGCCTTCGAGGCCGTCTCCTGCTGGTACGAGGCCCACCTCTGCGGCGGCTCGTTCAACGTGGCCGGCATGGCCTACGTCGGCATGCCCGCCATCCTGTTCGGCCGCAACGAGCGCGTCGCCTGGGGCATCACCAACAACATCTGCTCGCTGCGCGACCTGTATCAGGAGCAGACCGACCCGGCCCATCCCGGCTGCTTTCTCTTCGACGGCCACTAGGAGCCGGCGCGCGAGCTGACCGAGATGATCCAAGTGCGCGGCGCCGCGCCGGTGATGAAGACGATCCGCTTCTCGCGCAATGGCCCCGTGGTCGATGAGCTGCTTCCCAAGCCGGCCGACAAGATGGGCCAGGTCGGTGTGGACGGGTCACTCCGTGACCCGAGCTCCGGTCACGGAGTGACCGGACCACACTTGGGCCCGGTGACGCTCCGTTGGCTGGGCGCCCACGAAGGGGGCTGGCTCACGGCCGTCCTGGGCATGGACAAAGCCAGTTCGCTCGACGAATTCCGCCAGGCAATCCGCCCCTGGCACGTGCCGCTCTTCTCGATCGTCATCGCCGACGTGGAAGGCCACATTGCCTATCAGGCAGCCGGGCGAATCCCGCAGCGGTCGCGGCCCGAGCGTGGCTATCGCAACGGCGCCGACCCCGCCGATCAATGGCTCGGAGTAATCCCCTTCGAGCACATGCCGCACGTGATCGACCCGCCGCGCGGCTGGGTAGCGTCGGCCAACAACCGCCTCGCGCCGGTCGACTACCCCTACGGGCTCTTTGGCTGTTGGCAAAGCGGCTGGCGGGCGATGCGCATCCGGCAGATGATCGAGTCGCGAGACAAGCACTCGCCGGACGACATGCCTGGGATGCACCAGGACGCGATCTCGCTCCGCGCCGCCGCCTGTGTGCCGGGGCTCGTCAGCGCGCTTACAAGCTGCCCCCATCCGCAGGTTCACCGGGCAGCGGAATACTTGGGCACTTGGGACCATCGCTGTGAGCCGGAGTCCGTGGCGGCGGCGATCTTCAACGTCTTCTTCACGCAGTGGTGCCGTGTCGTGGCCGCCGAACGCTTCGAGCCGGACGCGGTCGAATTGATGAGCAAAGGCGTAGAGAGCTGCGCGATGCGGCTGCTGCGAGCCGACCCGCACGGCTGGTTTCGTAGTAACGATGTAGGACGGATTTCCAATCCGTCCGACAAACCGAGAGCGGCCGGCAGCGCCGGGAGCCCCCCATCTCTTGACGGACGGATTGAAAATCCGTCCTACGCGACCACGCGCGACCGGCGTATCGTCGAAGCATTGCGGACAGCCCTTGACCTACTCGCCACGCGTCTCGGCCCGGACATGAGCTGCTGGACGTGGGGCCGGCTGCACGTGATGCCGCTGAAGCACGTGCTCTCGCCCCGCGGCGACCTGGGGCAATTGCTCGACCACAGCGGCGCGGCAGTGCGCGGCGACATGACCACCGTCTGCAACACGGGCGGCGGCCCCGATTGGTCGGCGACCACCGGCGCCGGCTATCGATTGATCGCCGACCTGAGCCTCTCGCCGCCCAAGTTGCTGGCGGTCGATGCCCAAAGCCAATCCGGCCACCCCGGCAGCCCGCACTACAGCGACCAGTTCGAGACGTGGCTAGCCGGCGGGTATCACGAGATTCCGCTGGACCGCGATGAGGCGGCGAAGGCCACCCTCACGCAGTTCGTGCTCGCGCCGCAGTAATCATCCCGGTCCAGGTCGCAAGGCTACGTTGTGTGATGCCGGGTGAATCTGGTTGACCATCCTCTCGCCATGGCCTACCGTACTTGGCACTTAGCCTGCTATCGGCTTCGAAAGCCTTCTTTGCGAGTGGCGTTATGCTCCGCATTCTCGGCTCGCCGCGGACGCTGTGCGACGGCCTCACCCGCCGCGACTTCCTGCACGTCGGCGGCCTGGGAACGCTCGGGCTTACGCTGGGCGACTTCTTGCGGCTCCGCAATGCACAAGCTCGTGAAGCGCGGGCCGGCGACACGCAAGCGCTTGGCGGGCCGACGGCAGCGAAACGCGACAGCTCGTTCGGCAAGGCCAAAGCCTGCATCCTGCTCTTCCCCTACGGCTCGCCGCCGCAGCACGAGACCTTCGACCCCAAGCCCGAGGCCCCGGCCGAAATCCAGGGAGAGATGAAGGCCATCGCCACGCGCGTGCCGGGCCTGGCCATCTGCGACCAGCTGCCGCGCATGGCCGGGGTGATGGACCGGGTGACCGTGGTCCGCTCGATGACGCACCCCTATCCGGTGCACGGCGTGGCCTACGCCGTCACCGGCATGCCGACCTACACGCCGGACCTGGAGACCCGCCCGCGCGATCCGCAGCACTGGCCGTTCATCGGCTCGGTCGTCGATTATCTGGAGGAACGGCGCGCGGCGGCAGCAGACGGCGCCGAGGGCGTGCAGCCGCCCGTCCCGCGCAACATCGGCCTGCCGTGGCTGTTGAACTCCAAGACCGACCTCGACGTCAGCGCCGGGCCGTACGCCGCCTTCCTCGGTCAGGCCTACGACCCGGTCTGGACCGACTTCGACGGCAAGGGCACGCACACCGTCCCGAAATACAGCGAAGGGCAGACGCAAGCAATTCCTCGATCCCTTCGGCGGCACGACGCCGGAGGGCCGGTTCCGCCTTTCGGCCCTCGGGCAATCGGCCGATCAGGTGCCCGTCGACCGATTGAACCTCCGCCGCTCGCTGCTGGCGCAGTTCGACGCCGAGCGGCTGCGGCGGGAGCCGGCCGGCCGGGCCGCCGCGCTGGACAAGTTTCAGCAGCTCGCCTTTTCGCTGCTGACCTCCGGCAAGATGCGCGAGGCGCTCGACATCGGCCGCGAGCCGCTGGCGCTGCGCGAGCGCTACGGCATGACGCTGTTCGGCCAGGCCTGCCTGGCGGCGCGGCGGCTGGTCGAGGCCGGCGGCAAGTTCGTCACCGTCTTCTGGGACGGCTTCGGCCAGTTCGCCGGCTGCGCTTGGGACACGCACGCCAACCACTACCCGCGGCTGAAGGAGTACCTGCTGCCGGGCTTCGACCTGGCCTATTCGGCGCTGATCGACGACCTGGACGAGCGCGGCCTGCTCGACGAGACGCTGGTCCTGTGGATGAGCGAGCACGGCCGCACGCCGCAGATCGACTCGAAGCCCAAGGGGCCGGCCGCCATCACTGGTCGCGCGTCTACTCCGTCGCGCTGGCCGGCGGCGGCGTGGCCCGCGGGCGCGTCGTCGGCAGCAGCGACCGCATCGGCGGCGACGTGGCGAGCACGCCGGTCTCGCCCAAGGACATCCTGGCCACGGCGTTCCACCTGCTGGGCATCGACCCGCACACGACAGTGCCGGACCGGCTCGGGCGGCCGATGCCGATCGCCGGCGAGGGGAAGGTGCGCGAAGAACTATGGAGCTAACAGCACGTGGGGCACGTTTCTAAACGTGCCCGGCCGTAGTTCAGCTACGCCTGCTGGCGGGCACGTTTGGAAACGTGCCCCACGATAGCTGCCGGCGGCGTCTACTCCGCCGCCAGGTTCGCGCAGACGATCTCCTTATCGTTCCGCGCAAAGACGTGCTTGTTGGCGAACGCGGGGTGCGACCAGCAGACGCCGAAGTAGCCGGCCCGGCGCTGGCGGAGCTGCTCGGGCGTCGGCTCGATCAGCTTGGCCCGGCTGATCTCCTCGTAGCCCTTGGGTGAGAGGCGTGTGATCAAGAGCTCGCCGGCTTCGTTGAACATCCAGACGTATTCGCCGCTACGGACCATGTGGATGTTGCTCCAGCGGCCGGGCGCGGTGGCGGTCTTGTTTTCCCAGAGCCGGTCGCCGGTCTTGGCGTCCAGGCAGCGCAGCTCGCCGTAGCTATCGACGCCATAGAGATGATCGCCGTCCAGGATCGGCGTGGCGATGATCGAGTGCAGGGCGTCGGTCTGTCGCGGCAGCTCGCTCTTGCCGATGCGTCGCCAGAGCTTCTCCACGGCCAGCTTGTCTTGGTCGAGTCCCAGCATCAGCGAGCCGTCGTAGAACGACGTCACGAACAGCCGGCCCTTATCCACGACGGGCGTCGAGATGCCGATCACCATCTTCTGCCGCGGGAAAGCGTGCCGCCAATGCACTTCGCCCGTGGCCGGATCAAGCCCTGCGACGCTGTCGCCGGTCCAGCAGACCAGCACGCGCTTTCCGGCCTGCTCGATCATGATCGGGGCCGCGTAGGACGCCTGGTCCTTCAGGGCGGTCCAGCGCTCGTCGCCGGTCTTGCGATCGAAGGCCACGAGGCACGCGTCACGGCCGCCGACTTGCACGATCACCAGATCGCCTTCGACGAGCGGCGCCGCGGAGATGCCCCAGATGGGCAGGCGAATGTCGTACAGGTTGAACAGGTCTTTGGCCCATAGCACTTTGCCCTCGGCGGCATCCAGACAGTGCAAATGGCCCATCGCTCCCAGGGCATAAGCCCGGCCGTCGGTGATGGTCACGCACGCCCGTGGCCCGGCCGGGTATTGGACGCCTTCATAATCGCAGTCGTACTCGTGGCCCCACAGCTTCTTGCCGTTCGCGGCATCAAAGCAGAGCACGCGCTCAATCGGCTTGGGCTCGAGCACACGGTCGGTGACGATCACGCGGCCGTCGGCCACCGTCGGCCCGCTGTAGCCGGCGGAGATCGGCTGCCGCCAGGCGATCTTGAGCTGCTTGGGCGAGGTCAGGTGGCGATCGGTGAAGCGCTGGGTGATGCCCTTCTCGTGCCAGACGCCGTCGCGGCTGGGCCCGCGCCATTGCGGCCAGTCGTCGGCCAGGGCATTGGCGTGACCGATCGAATAAGCCAGGGCCAGGGCCGCCAGCAGGCACAAGGGGCGGGCGATCATCTTCTCTCCACTTGGAGTTAGGCACTTGGTAGCGCGCAGTCTGAGCATCTTTGACGGTCGCCTTGCCCGTGGCAAGCGCGAATCCTCTGGAACTTTCACTCTCCTTCAGGCCTCCAACCACTGTCATTGTCGGGCGGGCGCACGCCGAGATTGACAACCCTTGCCCTCGCGGGCAACAGATTGAACTCATCCGAGTAACAGGAGGTCAGCTGATGCGTCTCTGCCTGCTTCTATCCGTTGGCTGGTTGGCTCTGGCGTCGGTCGGTACGAGGGGGGATGATCCTCAGCCGTCGGCTTCCAAAATCGATGCCGCCAAAACCGACACCGCCAAAATCGATACCGCCAAAATCGATACCGCCAAAATCGATACCGCCAAAATCGATACCGCCAAAATCGATACCGCCAAAATCGATACCGCGGAGCTTGAGAAAAGGCACGCGGAACTGGAGCGTCGCCTCGCGGCGGTCCAGCAGGAGCTGCAAGAGATTCGCCGTGAATTGCAGCGGCCAGCCAGGCTCAGGGTCGCTGCGATGACGCCCGAGGAAGCCGTCAAGGCCTTCCAACAGGACCCGAAAAAGCTGTTCACCGTCGAGTTCGGCGTGGAGTCGGCCGGTTGGCCGGACGGCCCGACTCGCGTCGGCGAATCTCCCCTGCCTCCAATCATGGCCGACTGGAATGGCAGGCTTTCCAATGGCGGCAAGTTTTCACTCGTCCTGGGGGGCAAGGCTGTCGGGGAACTGAAAGACATCGGCATCGAATTACCACCAGCCCAGCCCGCGGGGTTCGCTGACTTCCAGCGCCTCGGTGTGCTTTGCAAACAGTTAGCGGGCAAGGGAGTCCGCGTGACCGGGCTGCTCAAAGCCAGCCGCCCCGGCGAGAGGTACACCGACTACTACATCCTGGTTGATGACCCGGCGAACTTCCGGGTCAACAAGTAATGGCGGCCCGCCGATCGCCTCTCCCGTGCCACCACTTTTGCACAATGGACCGAGACACTAACCCGACGCGTAAGCGAGGGCGCGGCCGGTACTCGCTTCCTCACTCGCTTACGCGTCGGGTTAGTGCGCCGCACCCGCCTAACTTGACCAAGCGATCAGATCTGGAAAAGGGCGTGGCTTCCCTTGTCGGCAATGCCAGCGATCCCTATATTGCACGGCTCGAATGGGGCGGCCGCCGGCTTGCCGCGGTTTGTCTTGGCCAAAAGTTCGCAGGGTTTGTGCCGTGACGATTGACAAGAGTTTGCGTGTTCGCCGAGGCATGGTACGCAGCCGCAGCGTGCTCAACCGCGCGAGCGCCTCGAACGGCTCAAGGCCGCGGACCGCTGGAAAGACGGGGATAGCCCGCTGGGACTGCCCAAGGTGCGCGTCTACAAAATGGCGCTCAAGAAGAAAAAGAAGAAGAAGGAAGAAGAGGGCGAGGGCACGGCTGCCGCCGCCGCTCCCGCCGCCGAAGCCAAAAAGGAAACCGGCAAGAAGGAAGCAGCCAAGAAGGAAACAGCCAAGAAATAGCCGATTCGCCAGATTTTATCGCCGGCCGCCGGCTTAGCGACAGCTAGCTGAGGGCGCAAAAAAAGATCATGGTAGATCGTTCCGTCGAGCTACCATGATCTCTATCCTGAAACGGGACAAAGATTTGTCCCGCCCTCCCGGCTGCTTGTACTAACAGTATCGTCGCGGCCCTTGCTGAGTCTTCAGCCGAAGATCGCAAATTTGCCCGGCGAACCGGGCCTATCGAGACGCACTACAGATCGGGAAGCAGCGAATATGCCCATCACCAAGAGCGGTAAGAAGCGGTTGCGCCAGAGCCTCGCGCGGCGGACACGGAATCGGGCCGTCAAGTCGTCGCTGCGCACGCAGATCAAGCGGGTGTTGGCGGCCGTCACGGGGGGCGATCAGGGCAAGATGGACGCCGAGTATCGCCTGGCCTGCAAGAAGCTGGACAAGGCCGCCGCTGCCGGTGTGATTCACCGCAATACCGCCTCTCGCCACAAGTCGCGGCTCAACGCGCGGATCAAGCGGGCGGGGCAGCCGGCCGCAGCCTAGCCGGCCGCCCGCACCCATTCTTGGCTCGCACCCATTCTTGGGCTCGCACCCATTCTTGGGCTCGCACCCATTCTGAGCTATTGAGCATACAGGTCCACATGGCGACCGTTTCGAGAGTATCGGAACACGTACTGCTTACCGTTGCGCGGTACGGAGGTGGGGCAGGTTTTCAGATCGCGGTAGCGCTCGGTCACCTGGCCGTCGCCGCCGATCCAGTCAAAACGGATTTGCGGGGGCGGCGTGACACCTTGCTCATCGAGCGGAAAGGCATGCCACCGGAGGTGTTTGGGAGACACGCTAAACGACTTCCAGTCGTCGTCGCCCCACTTGATCTGGTAGTGCGGCGTCACCTTGTTGGGGTTTCGCAGCACAAACGATTCAAAGGTCTCTGCCCGGACTTCTTGCTGGGCGATCGCCGTCAGACCCGCGGCCAGGATCAACGAACACAGTTTCGCGTACATGACGTTCTCCTCATCAAGGGGAGTCTCTTGAAGCGGGCCAGACAGGCATCCCGTCTTGCTTGTTCCCGGCTTCTCTATCCCGCTAGCGGAAGCGCTGCGCTCCAGCGCTCAGGGATTCGCGGGATTCGCGGAATTTATTGCGGGGTCGTCGGGCAGGAGGTAAAACCGAGTGTGTTCGCTCTCCTGCGAGACCTGCGAAGGGCCGCTTGCCGACGATGCCTGACGACTGCACTACGCTGCTTCAGCAGAAGGTTGACCGTCTGAGGGCTGGCGATCCCGCCGCGCTCGATCAGTTGCTGGATCACGCCTACAACCGCTTGCAGCGGCTGGCGCATCGAATGCTGGGCGACTTCCAGCGTCTGCGAACCTGGGAGGACAGCGGCGACGTTGTGCATCGGGCTTATCCGCGATTGCGCGGCGCTCGAGAGCGTGCGTCTTTCGTCAGTCTGCGATTTCTTTCGGCTCGCGGGGACGTGTCTGCGGCGGGAGCTGATCGATCTCAGCCGGCAATATTTCGGGCCGGAAGGCGAAGGCGCATGCCGCGCGGCCTCCCCTGAGCCGCTGGGACGTGAAGAGACCTCGCGGCCCCTTGCCGAAGGCGAACAGAGCACTTACGATCCCGCTCGACTGGCCCAATGGCGCGAGTTCCACGAACACGTGGAGTCGCTCCCTGATGAGGAGCGCGCGGTCTTCGACCTGATTTGGTACGGCGAGCTGACGCAGGCCCAGGCGGCTTCGCTGCTGGGTGTCGCGGAGATCACCGTTCGCCGCCGCTGGCTAGCCGCCCGGCTTCTGCTGCAACAAGCCCTGCGTTGGGAAGGTCCGCTGCGCTAACCTGGCTGGAACGCCCCAGTCGCAGTTGTCTCCGAGGTGAGCATCATGACCCCTGACGCGCGGGCTCGCGAGTTATTCCTCCAGTGGGAAAGGCAGCGCGAGCAGGGACAAGACATCTCCCCGGAAGAGCTGTGTCGCGACTGCCCCGAAGTGCTCGCGGAGTTCCGACGCATCATCGAGCGGCTGCGGAAACTGGAGCCGATGCTCGAGCTGCCGGACGCGGAGCTCGGGGAAGCGGCCGAGACAAAGGGGCTTTCGCCGGGATCCTTGGGCGCCGCAGCCCCACCCAGCGGTGGCGTCAACGACGAGACCGTCGTCGTGGAGAACGGCGTTCGCGGTCCACCACAGGCGGAGAGTCCATCGGACCCCTTTCCGGAGCGGATTGGCCGATACCGTGTGCTGCGCGTGCTGGGACGCGGTGGTTTCGGCACGGTCTATCTAGGCCAGGACGACGAGCTAGGCCGCCCAGTGGCGATCAAGCTGCCGCACGCGCGGCCCCAATCCCGGCAAGATGCGTCGGCTTACCATGCCGAAGCGCGGGTCGTAGCCGGCTTGGATCATCCCGCGATGGTTCCCGTATTGGACGTGGGAACGCTCGACGACGGCCGCTGCTTTATCGTCTCCAAGTACGTCGCCGGGACGGACCTGGCCACCCGCTTGCAGTCCGGGCCTCGGTTTTCCCCCGCAGCCGCCGTGGAAGTTGTAGCGCGTATCGCCGAGGCGCTGCACTACGCGCACAAAAAGGGCGTCGTGCACCGCGACGTCAAGCCGGCCAACATTCTGCTGGACGACGGCGGAATCCCCTATCTGGGCGATTTCGGGCTCGCGCTTCGGGACGACGAGTACGGCCAGGGAGCGGGGCTGGCCGGCACGGTGAGCTACATGAGCCCCGAACAGGCTCGCGGCGACGGCCATTTGGTCGATGGCCGCAGCGACATCTACAGTCTGGGCGTCGTGTTCTACGAGCTGCTGACGGGCAAGAAGCCGCACCGCCGGGGGCAGCTCGCTGAGCAGATCGAAGAGATCCTGCACGTGCCCCCCAAGCCGCCACGGCAGATCGACGACACGATCCCGGCGGAACTGGAAGCCGTGTGCCTCAAGTGCCTGGCCAAGCAGCCGACGGACCGCTACGCGACGGCGCGCGACCTTGCGATGGAGCTGCGCCGTTGGCTTTCGCCGGGCGTTTCGCGCCGCCGGTGGGTCGCGGCGGCGGTCGGCGTTCTGGGCGTCGCCGTCGGTGCCCTGTTCTGGCGCTGGTTCAATTCCCTTTCAGAAAATGAAAACGGCGTTCCACCGATGGCGCCAGCAACCCCCCAACCCGATACGCCTCAAACCGCGCTGCGCGTCAAATCGATCAACGTTCGGCATTGGGTGAAAGAAGGCGACCGGTTCGTCAACCGCGGGCTTCTGGGCGAGGATTCCCTGGCAGCGCGTCAACAGGATCAGGTCGTCGTCGAGGCCGAACTTTCGCGACCTGCCTATGCGTACTTGATCGCTTTCCGTCCGGACGGGAAGGGAGAGCTTTGCTTTCCTGCCAGTGAAGACGTGGCCCCCGGCTTGACCGATCGCCCTCAATACCCATCCCAGGCCGGTGACGGAGTGTATGAGTTCTCAGAGGCAGAGGGCGCGGGGTTATATGCATTCGCGGTGCTGGCTTCCGATCAGGAGCTGCCAGCCTATCGCGAATGGAAGGCGCAGCGGCAACAGCAGCTCCCCTGGGCGGCGCACCCAAAGCTGCCAGCCAATCCTTGGTGGTACGACGGCCAATGGGCGCCCGAGCCCCTCCCCTCCACCGGCGAACCACGGGCCAAGGGCGGTAAGCTCCCCCCCGCGGGGATGGCCGTCTGGGAGTTGGTCGATGGGCTGAAGGAATCGGCCCCCGGAGCCGTGGCGGCGGCCATCGTTTTTGGGGTGAGCGCGGAGTGAGTCAATTTTGTGGGCGCTGGGGCATGAGCGACCATGGCGGCCGTCGGGCTACGGATTAGGGGCTCGGGCTCGGGGTTCTTTCAGAAACCAGGAATCAGACCGGAGACGGACCATGACCCAGCGGTGCGTCAACGCTCCACAGGCGGCCTCGTCGTTGGCCTGGGACTTGTTTGCGATCCGGCCTCGGCGCGATGGGGTTGGCTCCCGTTTTGTCTTTCAGAGTAGCGCGCTGCTCTGTGCGCTGTGCCTCGCCTTAGCCGGCGCCTCAGCCCAGGCGCCGCCCGCCAAAGGGGAAAAGCTAACGAGCGAGCAGCGTCAGTCGCTTCTTCAGGAGCGGGATCGGCTTTGGAAGGAAGCCGACGCGCTGGATAATCAGGACAAGTTGCCAGAGGCGATTGCGGCACTGGAGCAAGCGCTGGCGATCGACCGGCGCTTGTCTGGAAACACCCACCGCGACGTGGCCAAGAGCCTCCAGTGGATCGCGCGACTCCGGGAGCGCCGCGAGGAATTCGATACGGCGGAGAAGCTGCGCCACCGAAGTCCTGGCTATCCGCAAAGCGCGGCACGGCCAAGATCACTGGGAGGTGACGAATGCGCGGCTGGCGCTCGATCATGTTGGCCTCCTCAAAAAGCTGACACCGCCCCAGCGCCAACAGTTGACCGAGGCCAGCGACCGCAACCGGCAAGTCCTCGCATTCGGCGATCGCGGCGCGTACGCGAAGGCGGTGCCGTCGGCCCTCATAGCTTTCAATGTCCGCAAGGAGATCCTCGGGGAAGAGCACCCTCAGACGCTCACCAGCCTCAGCACTTTGGGCTGGATGTATCGAGATTCTGGCGATTACGCGAGCGCGGAGCCCTTGCTGCGAGAGTGTCAATTGCTTCGCAAGAAGGTGCTTGGCGAGCACCATCCGGATTACGCTCTGAGCCTGAATGTGCTGGGTTGGCTACATCACAAAAAGGAAGAATGGGCGAAGGCCGAAGCATGCTTTCGCGAGGCACGGGACGTTTACGCTCAGACGGTGGGTCAGAAGCACAACGACTTCAAGACCACGCTCGACAATCTGGTGGAGTTGCACGTCGCGATGGCGGCGCAGAGCGAGAAACGTGACGAGTTCGATGCGGCCGAGAAATCGCGCGGTGAAGTGCTGACCCTCAGGAAGGAACTGCTGGCCGAGAGCCACTGGCAAGTGACCGATGCGCGGCTGGCGCTGGAGCACGTTCGCCTGCTCAAAAAGCTGACACCGGCGCAGCGCCAACAATTGACCGAGGCCAGCGACCTCAACCGGCAAGGCCTCGCCCTCCGCGGTCGCCGCGACTACGCGAAGGCAGTGCCCATGGCCCTCAAAGCTTTCAATGTCCGCAAGGAGATTCTCGGGGAAGAGCACCCTCAGACGCTCACCAGCCAAATCAACTTGGGCTGGCTGCATCGAGAGTTGCGCGATTATTCCACGGCCGGCTCCCTGCTCGAACAGGCATCGGTGCTTTCCAGGAAGGTCTTTGGCGAGAGTCACCCGGAATATGCTATTAGCCTCAACGCGCTGGGATGGCTGCATCACAATAAGAAAGAATGGGCGAAGGCCGAAGTGTGCTTTCGTGAGGCAAGCACCATCCACGCTCAGACCGTGGGTGAGAAGCACAACAGCTTCACGATCACGCTCAACAATCTGGTGACGTTGCACCTCGCTATGGCGGAGCAGAGCGAGAAGCGCGACGAGTTCGATGCGGCAGAGAAATCGCGCAGTGAAGTGCTGGCCCTCAGGAAGAAGCTGCTGGGCGAGAGCCACTGGCAAGTGACCGATGCGCGGCTGGCGCTGGAACACATTCGACTGCTCAAAAAATTGACGCCCGCACAGCGCCAACAGTTGACCAAGGCGAGCGAACTGGAACGGCAAATCGCCGCACTCGGCGATCGTCGCCAGTACGCGAAGGCAGTCCCCCTGGCCGTTGAAGCTTTCGGTATCCGCAAAGACATCCTTGGGGAAGAGCACCCTCAGACGCTCGCCAGCCGGAGCGACCTGGGCTGGATGTATCGAGATTCGGCCGATTACGCGAAGGCGGAGCCCTTGTTGCGCGAGTGTTCGTTGCTTCGAAAGAAGGTGTTTGGCGAGCGCCACCCCGACTACGCTCTGAGCCTGAATGTGCTGGGTTGGCTGCATCACAAAAGGGAAGAATGGGCGAAGGCCGAAGCATGCACCGCGAGGCAAAGGGCGTTTACGCTCAGACGGTGGGCGAGAACCACAACGGCTTCAAGACCAGTCTCAACAACCTGGCGGACTTGCGCGGCGCAATGGCGGCGCAGAGTGAGAAGCACGAGTCGGCGGATCGCTATGCCGAGGCGATTCGAGTGGCCGAGGAGCTGCTGACGCTCCGGCAGAAAGACCAGGGCGTTGATCACTGGCAGACGGTCAACCAGCGCTGGCACGCCCTGATGCTCAAGAAGGTTGCCGTCCTGCCGGCCGAGGAGCGGGCCGGTTGGCGCAAGGCCGCCGCCGGCGCCGCGGAGGCGGCGCGGCTTGAGGATGCCGAACGCCCCGAACCCGCCGCCCCACTCTGGCAAGCCCGCCTGAACTGGTGCCGGCGAGTTCTCGGAGAGGAGCACCCGCACACAGCCGGCGCCTACAACAACGTAGGGTTCAACCTCAACAGCCAACTGCAATATGCTGCGGCCGCGGGGCCGTACGACAAAGCCCTGCAGATTCGCCTGAAGCTGCTGGGGGCCGAGCATCCGGACGTGGCCCACAGCTACAACAACATCGGCCTGAACTTCAGTGCGCAAGAGAGGTATCGCGAGGCAGCGCCACTCTTGGTGCGGGCGCTGAAGATTCGACAGAAAGTGCTGGGGGAGCAGGATGCCGACACGGCGAACGCCTACAACAGCTTGGGGTACACCTATTGGAGGCAGGAAAAGTTCGCCGAGGCCGCGGCAGAGTTTAAGAAAGCTCTGGCCATCTACGGCAAAGTGTCGGGCGAAGACAGCCTTGACGCCGCCACGTGCCACAACAATCTCGCCACGTGCTTCGATGGTCTGAACGACTACAAAGAAGCGACGCGCCAATATGAAAAGGCCTTGGCGATTCGCCGCAAAGAGCTCAAAGAGCACACACTCGTGGCGTCAACCTGCCACAACCTCGCCTACAGCCTGAGCGAGCAACGACGGTTTCGCGATGCCGAGAAGCTTTTTCGTGAGTCGCTGAACGTGCGGCTCAAGCTCTTGCCGGACAAGCACCCCGCCATCGCCTTCAGTCACCAACACCTGGCCAATTGCCTCGACAACCAGCGCAAGCATGCCGAGGCGACGCCACACCTTCAAGCGGCATTGGAGATATTCAAGACGGCGGTGGAGACGTTGAAGGGACGCCCTGTTGATCGCGGGGGCTTCTTCAATACGTACAACAGCCTTGCGCTAAACCTGAATGAACAGGATCAATACTTCAAAGCAGGCGTGGTCTATCAGCAGGCCCTGAAGATGTCCCTCGAAGTCCATGGCGAGGAGCACCACGAAACGGCTATGATTTACAACAACCTCGCGGGCAACCTGAGCGACCAGGGAAAGCACGCCGACGCGGCGGCCATGTCGCTGAGGGCCTTGCAGATCTGCCAGGCAGTGCTTGACGAACAAGACGAGCGAACGGCGACGGCCTACAGCAACCTCGCCATCAAGCTGAATGCCCAGGGCCGGTATGCCGAAGCAGCCCCCTTCTACGAGCGAGCGCTGAAGATCCGCCAGGACGTGCTTCCCGCGGGCGACCGCGCCATCGCCAGCAGCTACACCAACGTCGGCTTGAACCTGGCCAAACAGGGCCAGCCCGCCGCAGCGTTGCCAATGCTCGAAAAGGCCCTGGAGCTGTTCCAGAAGACCAATGACGAACGATCCATCGCCCTGGGCTATAGCAACCTGGCGTCCGTGCTAAGTAGGGTGGGGAGGCATGGCGAGGCCAAAGACACGCGTGAAAAAGCTTTGACCATCCGCCTACGCGTGCTGGGCAAAGATGCCCTCGAAACGGGGCAATCTCATAACAATCTGGCTTCTTCGTTCGATCGCGAGGGACAGTTTGCTGAGGCCCGGCCGCACTTCCAGCGATACGTAGAGATTTGCCAGCGAGTGCTGGGCGAGCGCCATCCGGATACCGTTGTGGTGCGCTCGAATCTCGCCGTCAACCTGATGGCGGATGGCCGGCACGAAGATGCCGCGGCGCAGCTCGTGGCGGCCGCGGCCGCCCATGAGGCCGCGCGACTGATCGTTCACGGCCGCGGGATCGAGCGGCCCTTCGTCTACCGCGATCGCGACAACCTGGCCGAGCGACGCGAAGAGGAACTCGCGCTCCGACCAGCGCGCGCGCTCGAGAATGATTCTCCGTCCACGACCCTTGCGGTCGTGCGAGCGATCCAGAAGCGACCGCAGGAAGCATGGGAGGCCCTGGAAGCCGGCTTGGCCCGCGGCCTCCTCGACGAAGCCGCCAGCCGGGCGGGAATCACGCTCAGCCAATCAGAGGCGAAAAGGCAGCAGGACCTGCAAGCGGAAGTCCGGCGCGTGGAGGGCCGCATTCTGCCGCTGGTCACGAAGGCGTCACTCAGTGCCGCGGAGCAAGCCGAGCTGAATGAGTTGATCGACGCTCGTGCCCGGGCCGAGCGCGAGCTTTCGGCGTTGGCGGTCGCGCTGAGCAGGCGCGAGGTCGCCACCCTGGCCGAAATCCAAAAGGCCCTGCCGGCCGACGCGGCTATGCTGGCTTGGGTGAGCGTTTTCTCCCCGGGCGGCTTGCAGGAATCGTGGGGCTGCGTGGTCCGCGCAAGCGGGCCGCCCGTATGGCAGCGCCTGACGGGCTCCAGCCCGGGCGGCCGCTGGACGCCCTCGGATCGGGACTTGCCGGTGGTGCTTCGCAACAAGCTGGCGGGCGTCTCCACGCAGGCGGAGATCCATCGGCTGGCGGAGCAGTTTGCCGCACGCTGGCTGACGCCGCTGGAGAAGCACCTGGACGGAGTGCAGCGGCTGTTCGTCGTCCCTCACGACGTGGCCGCCGACGTGCCGCTGGAGGCTCTGACCGATCGCTACGTCGTTAGTTACGCGCATTCGGGCACCCAACTGGTCAAGCTTCAGAAGCGGCCGCGGCCGGCCGGTTCGGACACGATCCTAGCACTGGGAGTTCCGGTGTTTTCTTCGCCCGGCAAGGCGAAGCCGCCCGGCGAGCTGCCGCCTGGTGGGCTGTTGATCACCGCGGCGACGCCCCGCGGCAATGCGGCCAAGGCTCGCATTCAATCCGGCGACGTGCTGCTGCGGTATGCCGGCGAAGTGCTGAAGTCCCAGGAGCAGCTCGATACCCTGATTGCCGCCCAGGCGAGTGGTAAGCGCATCGAAGTGACCGTGTGGCGTGAGCCGCAGCCGGCCAGGGACCGGAAAGAGGCCGCGGCCCCCCCCGAAATCCGGAGAGCTGTCGAAGGCCAAGGAGTCGGCGGCGCCTGAAGAAGCACCGACGCCCCGGCCGGCGACCCTCGTGCTCGACGTGGCGTCCGGGCCTTTGGATGTGGTGCTGGCCAAACTGCCGGCACCCGAGGCCGTCGCGGAGCGACGGAAGATCGACGCGCGCATAGCGTCCACGCTGCGCGGCGGCGACTGGGACAACTTGCCCGGCAGCCGCGTGGAGGTGGCCCGTCTGTGCGAGCTGTTTGGCGACGGGGCGACCCCGCTAACGGATTCCGCCGCCAGCGAGCAGGAACTGGAAGCCTTGCGGCGAGCCGGCCGACTCGTGGAATTCCGGTACTTGCACTTCGCCACGCACGGGCAGGCGAATCACGCCGTAGCGTTCGAATCGGCGTTGATCTTGGCACAAGACGCCCTTCCTGCGGCCGCCGTGGGTCTAAGCGAGAAGCCGTACGACGGCCGGTTGACCGCCAACGAGGTGCTGGATCACTGGAAGCTGGATGCCGAGCTGGTCACGCTCTCGGCCTGCCAGAGCGGCTTGGGCCGCCCCGCCGGCGGCGACGGCCTGCTAGGGTTCGCCCAGGCATTTCTACTGAAGGGTAGCCGGTCGGTCTGCCTGACGCTGTGGGACGTGCATGATGGCGCGACCGCCCTGCTGATGGACCGGTTCTATCAAAACCTGCGGGGCCGGCGAGCCGGGCTGGCAAAGCCCATGGCCAAGGCCGCAGCGCTGGCCGAGGCCAAGCGCTGGCTGCAGGGGTTGACGGTGGAGGAAGCTACGCGGCTATCGGCCGAGCTGATGAAGGGCGTTCCCCGCGGCAAGAAGAAGCTCGACAAGCCGCTGCCCGACGTGCCCGGGCCCAAGGATCCGGAAGCCGCAAAAGACTACCGGCCGTACGCCCACCCGCACTACTGGGCTGCCTTCGTGCTCTTCGGCGCTGCGGAGTAAGGAGTCACTGCGCTGCGGATGACGATCCGTCAGGCGCACCATCGACGTTGGCGGGTCACGATCCAATCGGTCCGCCGCTAGCGTTCGCTCGCCCCAAGGGTTACGATTGGTCGAGTAAGGGCATACCGCCCTGGCTGCTCGTCAAGACCGCCTGGCCAGCCATCGTCTCGCAAAGCGACCTTCTCGGCGAGCGGCTGTCTTGACCGTGCTCGTTCTGAGCATGCGCGGCGGCACCTGGAACACCTCCATGCAACCCGAGCAACTTGGCCCATATCGGATCGACCGCCAGATTGGCCGCGGCGGCATGGGCACGGTGTACGCGGGCGTCGATGTCAATACGGGCGAAGCGGCGGCCATCAAGGTGCTGACCGCCGCGCTGGCCACGGACTCGGACTTTCGCGCTCGCTTCGATATCGAGATCGAAACGCTTCGCAAGCTGCGGCACGACAACATCGTGCGGCTGCTGGGCTGGGGCGAGCAGGACGGCGTGGTGTTCTATGCCATGGAGCTCGGTGGACGGCACCAGCCTGGAAGACGAGCTGCGCCGCGGCCGGCGATTCGAATGGGCGGAGGTCAAGGAGATCGCCGTGCAGGTCTGTGGGGCGCTCAAGCACGCGCACGACCGGGGTGTCGTCCACCGCGACATCAAGCCGGCCAACCTGCTTTTGGCGCGCGACGGCAAGGTGAAGCTTTCTGACTTTGGCATCGCCAAGCTCTTCGGCAGCGACGGCGCCACCACCGCCGGCGGGGTGCTGGGCACGGCCGAGTACATGGCCCCCGAGCAAGCCGACGGCCGGCCCGTCGGCCATCGTGGCGACCTCTACAGTTTGGGCGCCGTGCTCTTCACGCTGCTGGCCGGCCGGCCGCCTTTTGTGGCCAAGTCGGTGCCGCAGCTCGCTGCAGATGCAGCGATTCGCGCAGCCGGAGCCGGTCCGTCGCTACAACAAGAGCGTGCCGATCGAAGTCGAAGCGATCGTGATGCAGCTCTTGGAGAAGGATCCCGAACGGCGCATCCCCAATGCTACGGTGCTGGCCCGCCGGTTGGAGGCCACGTTTCGCGGCCTGGCCACCTTGGCCATCCGACAGCAGCAAGACGGCGGGGGCGAGGACGCCGGCTTCGACATCGCCTCGTCAACCTCGACGCCTGGCCCCGGCGATAATCCCGGCGACCTGGCCCAGACGCGCGTCGCCACCCGGCCGGCGTCCGCAGGGGGCGTGTCCCCGTCAGACGCCACGCAGGCCGCCGAACGGGAAGGGGCCGACCCCAAGCCGACCGATTCCGAGGTCCGCCGGGCGGGGCGACGCTTCACGACCGTGGAGGAGCAACCCGTCGGACTCGACACGGACCGCGTCGAGCCCGCCCGCTGGCTCTCGCCGCAGACGATCCTGTTTCTCATCGGGCTGATGGCGGTGGGCCTGGTGGTGGCCTATTTCCTGCAGCCTCCGTCGGCCGACACGCTGTATGACCGCATCAAGGAGCGTCTGGCCAGCGGCGATCCTGCCGATCTCTTGGCCTGCGAAGACGACGTGAAGCTTTTCCTCACCTATTACACGCCAGATCCTCGCTCGCGCGAGATCGAGAGACTCGGCGACGATATCGAGCTGACGGCGCTGGAGAACCGGCTGGAAAACAAGGCAAAAATCATGGGCTCGACGGCGCAGCTCAGCCTCGTCGAGAGGGCATTCTTGGAGGCCATTCGCCTGGAAGCGATCGATCCGCCCACGTGCGTGGAAAAGCTCGAAGCGATCTCGCAGCTCTACCCCGGCGGCCGCGGTGCGCCCACGACGAACGGCCAGCGGTGCGTGCTCCTGGCCAGCCGACGCGCGGCCCGCCTCAAGACCGCTGCCCAGAACTTCGTCGAGGAGCACACCCGCGCAAAAAGAGCGCCTGGATTACGCCGACTCCGTCGAGGCGACCGAACCGGAGGTTGCCCAGCAAATCCGGCAAGCGGTCATCCGCCTCTATCGAGACAAGCCGTGGGCTGCCCTCCTGATCGAGCGGCGCAGAAGGCCCTCGATGCGGCGGCCAGCAAGCCGTAGCTTGACCTCTGCGAGTCGAGCAAGCTGCGACCTTCGTCAGACTACGCGGCGATCGAGCGCAGGATTTGCGTCGTCGAGACCCCTTCCACGAACAGCGCCAGGTGCACCCGGCCGCCGTGGCTTTCGACCAGATCGCGGCCGATGATCTCCGGCAATCGGTTGCGGTAGTCGCCTCCCTTCACCAGCACGTCGGGGAGGATGGCTTCGATCAGTCGGATCGGTGTCGGCTCGTCGAAGATCGTGATGTAATCGACCGCGGCCAGCGCGGCCAGCACCGTGGCGCGGTCGGCTTGGGTGCGCACGGGACGCGTCGGCCCCTTGATCGCCCGGATGCTGGCGTCGCTGTTGAGGCCCAGGAACAGCACGTCCCCCTGCCGGCCCGCTTCTTCCAGGTAGGCGACGTGCCCCTGGTGCAAGAGATCGAAGCAGCCGTTGGTGAAGACGAGCTTCTTCCCCTGGGCGCGGGCCGCCCTGAGCCAGCCGCGCGACATGTTCCAGCGGCACGATCTTGGCGCCGGACCCTTCCTTGCCGCTTAGCAGGATATCGAGCCGAATCTCCTCGCGCGAGATGGGCACGACGCCCACCTGCTCGACTTCCAGCCCGCCGGCCACGTTGGCCAGCCGGATGGCCTGCTCCAGCGCGATGCCGGAGGCCATGCCCAGACCGATGGTGGCCAGCACCATGTCGCCGGCGCCGGTGATGTCGTAGACCTTGCGGGGCCGCGTGGGGAAGTGCTCGCGTCGGCCGTCGGCCCCAGCCAGCGCCATGCCGTCGCAGTCGAGCGTGACGATCGCGGCTTCCAGCTCGGCGATCTCGCACAGCCGCGCCCGGCGGCGAAGGCATGGCCTGGGCTTTCGACCTTGATGAGCGTGCCCTGCTCCGCTTCGTAGCGGTTGGGCGTCACGGCCGTGGCGCCCCGATAGCGCGTGTAGTCGGCCCCGCGCGAGGGATCGACGAGCACTGGCACGTGTCTGGCCCGCGCCGCGGCGATCACCTCCGCCAGGAGCTGCGGCGAGCACACGCCCTTGTCGTAATCGGATACGAGCAGCACCTGGAACTCGCTCAAGCGGGCGATAAGCTGCGTAGCCAGCCTGGCTTCCAGCTCCTCAGGCAGGGCATCGCGCGACCTCGCGATCGACCCGCAGGATCTGATGCGGATGCCGGTTGGCCGCCCGGCCGATGAAGCGTTCCTTGACCGTCGTGGGCCGCCCGTCGTCGCGAAAGACCAGCGAGTGATCGATGAGCGAGTCGCCCAGGAGGTGCCGCACGGTGGCGCCCTCCGGATCGGCGCCGACGACGCCGGCGCAGCAGACCTCGGCCTCCAGCCCGCGGAGCATGTGGCAGACGTTGGCCGCTCCGCCCAGCCGGGCCTCGCGATGGTCGGCCCGCAGCAGGATGACGGGCGCCTCCTGGCTGACGCGCTCGGCATTGCCCCAGGTGTAGCGGTCGAGGATCAGGTCGCCCAGCACCAGGATGCGCGGGTGGCCGAGCCGATCGAGCGCGGAGAGGAGATCCGAGTGGCTCATGGAGTGCCAGCAGTGGTGGTACACAACCGAGATGGTGCGAGGATGACGGGCCGGTTTATACTCCCGCCCTTCCGCACCGGCAAAGATGTATTCAATGAGCCGCTATCAACTCTTCGACCGCCATCAGATCCAGCTACGCCATCTGCACGAGCGCGGCCACGACTTGCGGGTCGAGGACTGCTGGCCGCTGGCGGCCGATTTCACCCCCTACGAGCATCCCGAGTTCGCCCGACTGATTGAGGCGATCGTCGCGGCCCGCCGGAGCGGACGGCCGGTGATTGCCATGATCGGCGGGCACCCGATCAAGCTCGGCCTGTCGCGGTTCCTCATCGACCTCGTCGAGCGCCGGCTGATCACGCACCTGGCTACGAACGGCTCGGGTATTATCCACGACTTCGAGCTGGCTTTCGGAGACGGGACCAGCGAGGACGTGCCCAAGTGGATCGCCGCAGGGCAGTTCGGCCTGTGGCGCGAGACCGGCTGGCTGAACGACATTATCGGCGAGGCCGCGAGGCTGGGCGAAGGCCTGGGCGAGGCCGTCGGCCGGGTGATCCACGAGCAGCGGTTTCCGCACCGGCAGCTCAGCATTGCCGCCGCCGGCTGGCGGTGCGGCGTGCCGGTGACCTCGCACGTCAGCATTGGCAGCGACATTACGCATGCTCATGCCAACTGCGACGGAGCGGCCCTGGGAGCGGCGAGCTACACCGACTTCTTGATCTTTGCCCGTAGCGTCCAGGATCTGGAAGGCGGCGTGTACTTGAACATTGGCACGGCCGTGACCGGCCCCGAGGTGTACCTCAAGGCCCTGAGCATGGCCCGCAACGTGGCTCGCCAACGCGGCAAGACGGTCTGCCGCTTCACCACGGCGGTGTTCGACCTCCTGCAATTGCCCGACGGCTATCGGGCGGGCCCCCCCACGAAGGACCACGCGCTGTACTATTACCGGCCGTGGAAAACCATCCTGGTGCGCACGGTCGCCGACGGAGGCCAGAGCCACTACTTCTGCGGCGATCACCGGCAGACCCTTCCCACCCTCTGGCGGGAAGTGGTGCGGGCAAGTGCACTGACAGAGAAGGCCCCTGCCGCTGCCTGACTTGCTTTCAGGCATGAGCGAGCTCGTGGGGTGCCGGGTCGGGGCCGGGTCGCCTGGTTCGCAGCGAGCACCGTCTCGATGCAAAGGCTTTGCCAGTCGGCATTTCCGGAAAGCGATTTGAACCTTCCCGCGACCTAGACTTGAGCGGTACGTTTCGCAGCCCTCAAATCCAGTCGCAGCATCTCCAATGCACTCCAACCTGAAGAGCCTGTTGGGCGGTGCCCTCTTCTTTGGCGTACTCGCTTTTGCCGCAATCTACGGCCTCATCCTTCTCAACGACTTCAATACGTTCTGGAAGGGAGTGCGCTCCGATGTGGAGCACCCCACGGACGGGTCAACGCCCGCATGGCTGGAGGAGCTCGAAGCGAACCAGGAACGGATTGACGAAGCAATGCGCCAGAACCAGGAAGATACGCAGGAGCTATTCCGTTCTTTGAACGAGCCGTACGACGTTGACTAGGACGTTGTGGACTAGCACGTTTCGAGAAGGCTTGATCCCGCCTGGATCCGTGCGTGTGAATGCTCTCCGCAGCACCGCAACCGGTCAATCGGCGGCAATGATCGCCGGTGAACGGTGAGACGGTCGCCCTCTTGTCCCGCTCGGGTCCCCTCTGGGGAAAAATGAGATCATTCAGATTCTATCGTCTGTCGCATTGATGCAAATGCGATTCGGGATCGCGCGGCAGCGAAGACAGAGGCGATGATTTTGAACACATAACATGTTCTTTGATTAGATGATACGTCACGTCTTTAGAATAGTGCTATTCGATGGTGCGCGGCTTGCTTTGTGGCGGCACAACGAAGTAACCGAGCTGAGGTCACCTCAGCCAAATGTAGTCAGGTGAATTCCCGCCCAACCAGGAGGATACCCGTGAAGACCTTGAAGCAAATCGCCATGGCCGGATTGATGGCAGGCTCGGCCCTCTTAGCATCCGCGGTGCCGTCGGCCAGTGCGGGGGAGTGGGGTCATGGGCATGGCGGGTGCCGCAGCCCGAAGTGGAGCGGAGCCGGCTACCGAGGACACGACTACGTCGGCGGCTATGCCAAAGAGCATGGCGTGAAGTTCAGCCACGGCTATTTCTACGCCGGCAAGGTGCAGAAGCACTTCACCGAAAAATGGTACGACCACCGGTTCAAGACAGAGCTGTATTGGGACCAGCATGCCCGCAGCGCCTACTACTGGTGCGAGGGGCACGGCGTCTACTACCCCATCGGGTACATCAGCGAGGTGGCGCCCGGGGCGAAGGGGCCAGGTCCGGTAGTGAGCGGCGGCGGAGCAGTTGCCGGTCCCGCAGGTGCCGTTTCGGTCCCCGTGGGCGGGGCGCCTGTCGGCGGCGGCGCGGCTGGTCCGGCTACGGGTGGCCCGGCTACGGCTGGTCCGGCTGTCGGCGGCCAGTCCAGCGGTCCGGCTAACGTGAAGCCGCAACAGGGCGCCGCTCCGGCTCAGCCGATCAATGCAGCTCCCGCCAGCGGGGGGGCCAACGGGCAGCCGACGGTAGCTCGGGCGGACGTTCAAAAGATTCCCGCCGGCACGTTCGATGACGCGATTCCGGAATAGCTACGCGAAAGCAAGACATTGCGGTGGGTCCCGATGTCCGTAGCTTGTCTACCCTGGTGGCTGGCAAGCTACGGACTGTTTTTTGACCCCCGCGTCAGGCAAACATTCGCCAGGACTCAGGGACGAATCACTTGGATTCGGCATCGCTATCACTTTGACAAGTGTCGGCATGCCACCGCACAAGAGGTGCGTTTCGACGACTTATCGTAACCTACAGCATAGAAGTAACTTGTGGATTGTAGCGAACTCATGCGCCGCACTGGCGCATCAGTTGCTTTCTCCGCGACCGTACTGTCAAGGGACAATGCCTTACCCGGTAACAAAGACCCAACCCGCAACGCTTAGCGATCCACAGTGCCAGGGATCAATTACGGAGTCGGCCACCATGCGTACCACACGAAACACCATCGCCATCCTGATCATCACCGCCAGCTTTCTGGCCAGCGGGCAACACAATCAGGTGCTTGCCCAATCGCCCGACGACCTCGGTGGCCAGGCGATGGAGATTCTCAAGGCGAATTGCCTGAATTGCCACGGCGGCAAGCGGACCTTGGCCGGCCTCAAGATCTTGGATCTGGAGACGCTCATCGCCAAGTTTCACGTCGTCCCCAAGCAGCCCGATGATTCGGTCGTGTTCCAGCGGATCATTGCTACGGACGAGACCGTGATGCCCCCCGAAGGCAATCCCCGGCTGAGTGCCGAGCAGGTCGCCACGATCAAGGCGTGGATCGCCGCGGCGCACCGCCGCCGGGTTCGACTCCTGCTCCGCCTCCTCCGCCGCCGGTACAAGGCCTGGGCATGGAAGACATCCTCGGCGCGATCCTGCAAGACGTTCGTCGGCTGCCGATCGCCGATCGGAAGTTCGCCCGCTACTTCAGCGTCGCGCATCGCTCGACCGCCGGGGCAACCAAGGCGGAGCTGACGCAAGAGCGCGAGGCGCTGGCCAAGGCCATCAACCACCTGTCGTGGGAGCCGGACCTGGTCCGCCTGACGCCGGTGAAGCCGCTGCGGGCTGGCGGCGACAGCCGGGCGCTGTTCCGCATCGACCTGCGAAAGCTCGGCTGGGACAAGCGGCCCTACCGACAGGTGAAGAACAAGAAGTTCGTGGGGCAGAGCGAGCTCAACATCTTCGACCTGGCGCTGCTGGAATACCCCTACGGCGTCATCAGCCACAAGTCGGAAAACTACCAGGCCCTCGAGGAAGAGTTCCTCAAGCACGCCAATCAGGTGCGGCCGATCCCGTACGTGCGGGCCGACTGGTTCGTGAGCACGGTCACGCTGCCGCCGCTGTACGAAGACTTCCTGCAGTTGCCGCGGACGTTCAAGGAGCTCGAGACGCTCTTGGGTGTCGATACCGAAGCCAACGTGGCGAACTTCAACACGGTCCGTGCCGGCATGACGACCTCCGGCGTCTCCAGCAACAACCGCGTGATCGAGCGTCACGTGACCAAGTACGGCTACCTGTGGAAAAGCTTCGATTTTCAGACGAGCCAAGGGCCTGACAACATTTTCACCGACCTGGTGAACCTCAAGCCCGCGGGTGGTGAAATGATCTTCACCCTGCCCAACGGGTTGCAGGGCTACTACGTCACGGATGCCGTCGGCAACCGGATCGACTCGGCCCCCGTCGAGATCGTCAGCGACCGCAACGCGGCCGACAAGATCGTCCGCAACGGGCTGAGCTGCATGCGGTGCCACGAGCAGGGGATGATCCCGGCCGTTGACGTAGTGCGGCCCACGGTGCAGCGGCTCGACGTGCAGTCGGCCGCCGGCATGAACGCCGAGGCCGTGCTCAAGCTGTATCCCGAGCAGAGCACGCTCGACTCTTTCTACAAGCAGGACACGGAGCGGTTCATGCAGGCGATGGAGCTGCTGCTGGGCAGGCCCCTGGCCAAGACCAACGATGAGCCGATACGGGATGTCACCAAGCAGTTCCTCGACGATCCGCTGGGTTTGCCGGGTGTCGGGTCCGAGATGGGCCTCTCGGACTTCGAGCCGCTGAAGGAAAGCATTCAATCCTCGGAGCTGATCAAGCTGGGCCTGGCGCCCATCATCGCTGGGGGCGTCGTGCCGCGCGACACCTGGGAGGAGAACTTCGAGCGCGTGATCCGCCGGTTCCGCGCCGGCATTCCGCTGATCCCGCTGGATGGCCTGGGGGCGCCGAACTACAGTCCTACGTCCACGCCTCCGTTCAAGCTGGAGCTCAAGACGAACAAGGCGGGCAACGTGTTTCAGGCCAAGGAAGAGATCGTGATCTTCGTGAAGCCTTCCAAAGACGTGTTCATCGAAATGATCGGCACCAGCGCCAGCGGCAAGAAGGTGATCCTGGCCGCTTCCACGACGCAGGTGAAGGCCGGCAAGGAATTCCGCTTCCCGCCCGAGGGCCAGAAGCTGAACGTGAAGGCCGGCGCCGGCAAGGAGACCATCACGGTCTTCGCCAGCGAAAAGGCCTTCAACGAAGGGGAGCTGCTGCGAGGCACCGGCGTGGCCGACCGCGTGGTGCACCGCGACATGCCCTACAGCTTCAATCCCTTCAAGACCGTCAAGAAGACGATCACGATCGAGTCGCGCTAGTCGTCGCGAGCCGCACAAGCGGCAGATTCAGAGCACGGGCGGTGTCTCGGCAGGCATCACGTCGGCATCCGGTCCGATTCGCCGCCGTCGGGTGACTCCCGACGGCGGCGTGCTATGCTTGGTTTGGCAACGTTTCTGGAGGCCCCCAGGACCGCCCTGGCGGCGACACCGAGCCGGATTCTCCTCTGGGCAAGACACATGGGCAGAGGGTCGAAAGAAGCGGGATCGTTTCAGGCGGTCCAGGGCTTGTTTTGGCAGCAGGGCAGCGGCGAGCGACGCGCCGGGCCACGCCACGCCTACGAGTGTCGCCAGCTCGTGGCCCCCTACAACGGCGAAGCGCTGCCTCGGCAATCGGAGTTCTTCTGGGTCGATTGCAAGAACATCTCGTCCCGGGGGTTCTCGTTCTTCCTGTCGCAGCCTCCTGAGTACCGGGAGGTGGTCGTGGCCCTGGGGGGAGCGCCGTTCATCTTCCTGCTGGCTCGCATCTTGTACTTCGAGGTGGAGAACGAGCTCTACGTCTGCGGCTGCCGATTTCAGAAACGCATCAGCCGCGCTTTGGGCGACGACGGAGTCGACGCCAAGCAATTGCGGGCCGAGTTGAATCGGCGGCTGCTCGAAGTGACGGTGAAGCAAGCGGCCCGCTCGGAAAAGACCCTGAGCCGAAGCCCTACCGGCCGAAGCACCGACCGAAGCCCTGAGCCCGAAGCCCTGAGCCCGAAGCCCTGAGCCCGAGCCCTGAGCCGCCGCGACGTTCGGCGCCGTGCGGCTCCCAAGAGAGCTTCGTGCGGGCGTTCTTCGGTCGGTCAGTTTGACGGGCAACGAACTATCGAACATCGAACACCCAACATCGAACATCGAACGGGTTTACGTTCGATGTTCGATGTTGGATGTTGGATGTTCAATCGGTCAAACTGATCCACGACCCGTTCTTCGGTAGTGATGCAGTCTGTAAGTGATCACTCCCCGTTCTTCCGCCTATTTCCCCAACAGCCACGGAACGTATAGAATTCCGTTGGAGGGACAGGTCATTGGCCTGTCGATCGACCCGACGGATTTCTGCAGCCCCGGTGGCCGGCTCCGCGGTTGTATCGGGCACGGATTGTCGCCCTACCTGTTGGTGGCGACGCTTGTAATGCCGCGATCGATAGCACGCGCTATTGGTGGCCATGCGGCGCAAGCATTGCCAGAGGACCGGGAACGCAGCCGCAACTCGCGTTTTCCGGCGCTGGGGAAAGCGGTATGCTCAAGGTCGCATCACGTCTTACGGCGCCGGGCCGTTCTCGCAGGCCCGCTGGTTTGTCGTGGCCCCGCAAGGTGCACCTGATGAGATATCTGCGCATCGCGCTCGCGCGCTGGTTTGGGCGGTCGTGGGCTGGCTGCTGTGGCGAGCCGCGATCCAACCGCAGGCGGTCTCCGCCGACGGCAAAAACACGCCGATGCAAGACCTGGTGGATTTCGCCACGGGCAAGACCTCGGCCGCGCGGCTGGAAACGGCCGAAGCGATCGAGATGGAAGTCGGCGACCCGATCTTCGTCGTCCAGCGCGGGGCTGTGCGCCGCATCGGCGAGATTCGCTCGCTGCGCGATCCGGAAACCGGAAAGCCCACGCACCGGGCCGACGCCACGGCCGCGGAGGCGATTTTCTATTCGTCCGCGCCCGAGCTGCCTGAGGGGGCGAAGCTGGCCTATTACGACAGCGGCCGGACGATGGAGTGGGTGCTGGAGACGATGTTGCCCGACCAGAAACGCGCCGAGGTGGCGCTGCTCATCAAGCGGGCCTACGCGCAGCACCATGAAGAGATTCTCAATGCCCTGCTCCCGCTGGTGCGAAAGAGCCTGAGCGATGCCTTTGTGGTGGTCGAGCGCGACTTGCCCGCCTCGATCAAGCGGCACAGCGGCCGCATCGAAGAATTGGGCCGCAAATACCAGAAAAACATCGTCGAGGAGAAGATCACGCCGCTGGTGAAGCAAGAGGTCTGGCCCATCGTGCAAAGGCACGCCAGGCCGATGGCCGAGGAAGTCGGCGCAGAGCTGTGGACGAAGCTGCCCAAGTGGGGCCTCGCCTGGCGCAAGGGCGTAGACTACGTGCCCTTCACGAGCGGCAACCGCATGGAAGGCCACTTGAAAAAGTACATCGACGAACAGGCCCTGCCGACTTTTGAGGACCGGGCCGGCGACTTCGTCCACGTCGTGCAAGAGATCATGAAGGACGTGGGCCGCAACGAGCAGTTCCGCAAGGTGATGCGCGACAGCCTGGCCCAGATGATCGACGACCCGGAGCTTCGGCAAGTCATGTGGGACATTGTCCGCGAGGTGATCATCGACAACCCGGCCCTGGGCCACGCGATTGCCAAGACCTGGACCGGACCGGAGGCCAAGGAAGCCCTCGATCTGGCCGTCAGCCGCGTGGAGCCGACCATCAATCAGCTCGGCCACGTGCTGTTTGGCACGCGTGAAGGGGGCTTTACGCCCGAGTTTGCCCGCGTGCTGCGGGCCAAGATTCTGCGCAAGGATCGCCGGTGGTTCGTGCTCGTGTTGCCCACGGACGCGCCGCCGGATGCGAATGGGACGCCGCCGGCGGTGTTGCCGGTGGAGTGGGGCGAGAACGAATCGCTCGACCCGTTCCTTAATGCCCTCGCGCAGTCGGACCATGACTAATTCGGCGCTGGCAGACGAAGCTCCCAAGACCTCCGTGCGCGGCACCGCCGTGGAATTCACGGACCTGTGGGTCTGCGCCGGCAGCCGCGTGCTCTTGGAGGGCGCCTCGGCCCGTTTCGAGCCGGGCACGGTCACGCTCATCGTCGGCCCCAGCGGCGTGGGCAAGTCGGTCTTGCTGCGGATTCTGGCCGGGCTGATCGGCCGCTCGCACGGCGAGATCGCCGTCTCCGGCAGCGTCACCTTCGGCGGGCGCGAAGTGCTCAAGGCGCGCGGGCCGCGGCTGGCCGGCGTCGTGTTTCAGAACTTCGCTCTCTTCGACGAGCTGTCGCCGACCGACAACGTGCGGTTCGCCCGGGCACACCGAGTGCGGCGCTACGACGCAGAGGGCCGCGAGTTGCCCAGCCCCAAGCCGGCAGAGCTGCTCGATGAGCTGAACGTGCCCCGTTCCGTCCGCACGGCCACGCTCAGCGGCGGGCAACGGCAGCGGCTGGCCATCGCCCGCACCTTGGCCTACGACCCCGATGTCATTCTGTACGACGAGCCGACGTCGGGCCTCGATCTGGCCACCGCGCGGCAAGTCGCCTCGCTGATCGGCGAGACGCAGCATTCGCACCCCAAAACGTCGATCATCGTCACGCATGACTATGAAGCGCTGACGCCGATCGCCGACGTGGTGTATCTGCTCGATCCCACTTCGCGCACGTTGCGGAAAATCCCCCGCGAGCAATGGGAAAACCTGGGAGAGTGGCTGCACCCGGCTGCCGCCGAAGCGCCCTGCGACACGCCGGCCTGGCAGGGCTGGCTGAGGGAGCGCAGGCGCTGCCGCCCTGCGCTGGCCGGGCGACTTCCTTTCCGGCACGACCCGCCTGGTGGAGGCCACGGCGCAGCTCCCGCTGCGGCTCTTGCCGCTGTGGAAAAGCCCGTTCTGGGGGCTGCGCTATCTGGTGCATTACCTGCGGCTGGTGGCCGGCGTCTCGGCCTGGGTCTACATCGCCGTGGCCGGCATCATCATCGGCTACGTGCTTACGCACTTCACCTTGGAGTACTTTCCGCACGCCAAGCACGTGAAGTCGGTGCTGCTGGACGACATTCTGCGCGCCCTGGGCTTCATGCTTTACCGTGTGTTCGTGCCGGTGCTGGCCACGATCTTGATCGCGGCCCGCTGCGGGGCGGCGGTGGCCTCCGACGTGGGCGGCAAGACCTACGGCCAGCAGATGGACGCGCTGCGCACCTTCCGCATCAACCCGGCGAGCTATCTGCTGACGGGCATCCTGTGGGCGTTCGTGATCGGCGCGCCACTGCTGGTGGGCATCAGCTTCCTCATGGCCAAGTACACGAGCCTCGTGGCCTTCCTGCTGCTGGGCCCCGACGACGCGGTCTATGGCAGCATCCAAGGCGCGGGAGCCCAGTATTGGGACCTGCACTTCCACCGCGAGCTGATCGAGCCGGGCCAGTGGCTCTACGTGGGCACCGACTGGCTGCTGGCCAAGGTGCTGTTCTGCGCCATCGGCGTGGCGCTGATCGCCTACTTCCGCGGTGCCCGGCCCAAGTACTCCAACCGCGACGTCAGCACCGGCATCACGACCACGATCCTCTGGGCGACGCTCTACACCCTGGTGGTGCACTTCGCGTTCGCGTTCGTGGAGTTCGACCAGGTGACGCTGTGGGACTGGGTCAAGGGCGTCGCCGGAGCGTAGTAGGCACACTCCGCGTGCCGTCACCGTAGAACGGAATCATTCCGTTCGATCTTTCGAGACAGGAACGGAATGAAGTCCGTTCCACCGTGCAGAGGACGCTCCGTTGGACCAGGCCGAAGCCATCGCAGGCGCTATCCTTGGCCTGCGCGGCAGGCGACGCCATCGGCCTGCCGTATGAGGGGCTCTCCAAGCGACGAGCGGCGCGACTTCTGGGACCGCCCGATCGTCATCGGTTTCTCGCCGGCCGAGGCATGGTCTCCGACGACACCGAGCACACCTGCATGGTCGCGCAGGCCCTGTGTGCCTCGCCCGCAAACCCGGATGCGTTCGCCCGCCACTTCGCTCGTCGGCTGCGGTGGTGGCTGCTGGGCTTGCCGGCGGGCATTGGCTCGGCGACGCTTCGGGCCACGCTCAAACTATGGCTCGGGCTCCCTCCTTCTCACAGCGGCGTGTTCTCCGCCGGCAACGGACCGGCCATGCGAAGTCCGCTGCTTGGGGCCGCCATCGACGACCTCGAGTCGCTCCGCGCGTTCGTGCGAGCCTCCACGCGTATCACGCACACAGACCCCAAGGCCTGCCACGCCGCGCTAGCCGTGGCCTTGGCAGCCTGGTGCGCAAAGCGCGGCCTCGATACGCCCGAGGCGTTCTTCGGGCAGCATCGCTCCATGGCGCGAGCCGACTCATCCGAGGAGTTCGACTCGCTCATGACGCGGGTCGAGAGGAGCGTGGCGGCCAGTGATTCGACGGACTTCTTTGCCGAGCAGCTCGGCTGCCGTCAGCGAGTGTCCGGGTATGCCTATCGGACGGTGCCCGTGGCGCTGCACGCCTGGCTCTGTCGCCCTCGAGATTACGCTGCGGCCGTCAGCTCGGTGATCGAGTGCGGCGGCGACACCGACACCACGGCGGCCATCGTGGGGGCCATCGTGGGCTGCGGCGTCGGCCCGGCGGGAATCCCATCGGAGTGGCTGGCAGGGCTGTGGGAGTGGCCACGTTCGGTTGCCTGGATGCGGCGCCTGGCCGAGACGACAGCTGAGGCCGTCGCCACGGGCGACTCACTACGCCCTCCTCGCGTTTTTCCCGTGGTCGGCTGGGCCCGGAATGCCATCTTCCTCGGCATGGTGCTCGGGCACGTTGCCCGGCGGCTGCTTCCTCCCTATTGAGCGGCCCAGCGGTGCTGACGATCGGGCCGCCCGGTCCGATGGAGCACCGTTACGGCGAGGGTGCCGGTTCAACGGAGGTGGGCGGTTCTGCTAGCACGGGCGGCGCGGCGGGCAGCTCCGGCGGCGGCGGACTGCTCAACGTAAGCTGGCCCGGCAAGCCGGCCGCCGGCACCTTTTGGCCCGGCGGCAGAGTGTGCTGGTGCATTAGCCGGCCATGGAAGCGTTGCTCAATCGCTCGCTGTAAACCCGGCGGCAGGTTGTTGGGATCGATCCCCGGAGGCAGCCTCGTCGGATCCTGGCCCGGCGGCACGCGCTCGGGATCGCGGCCCGGCGGCAGCTCGCCGCGGCGCAGCCAGCCGGGAGGGCCTTCGCCCGTTGGACCATTGCCTTGTGGCACGTGAGCCTGGCGTCGCATCTCTCCCCGGACTTGTTGTTCCAGCAGGTCGGCTCGTTGGAGCGTCTCTAGATCGCCTTGTTCAAGCGCAGCGTCGCGCAGTCGATCGATATCGGCCAGTTGCTGCCGGAAGCGCTGATGCACCTCGTGGCCACGCCGCTCGCCGGGATGGTCGATCGATTCGTTTTCCGTTTCACCCGCTTCATCGCCTGGCTGACCGCGACGGCGCGGTTCTCGTTCGCCGGGATCGGCGTGATCCTGGTCCATTGCTGCACGCCGGCGTGCCTCCTGGGGGCCGCGCTCTTGACCGTGGCGACCTCGATCGTGAATCCCCGGGCGAGCGTGGCGGCCGTCGAGTTGAGGGCCGACGTGACGGCCGTTGCCTTCGCCGTTGGCGCGACCCGCCGCGCAGGCGCGAGCGGAACTCTTCGGCGCTCCGCGGCTTCTTCGGTCCGTTCCCGTTCGAAACGCCCTTGCCGTTTTGTGCCGGGCACGTCGCCGCCAGCATGATGGCGATGCCCAGCGCCAGAATCGTCCATGAACGCATGCCTGTCCTCCCAAGAAATGAGTCGCCCGCGCGTACCTCGCGGCCGCGCGGAAAAAGGGGGCAAGAAAGACCGCAAACCCGCAGCCACGTCAAGAGGAGTGTCCGGGTGAGTCCCTGCTTCCCTGCTTGACACCGCTCGGTCCGGCCGGGTAATTAGCTGGCCCCTTGCGCGGCGCGGCCGCGTCGCCCCTCGCCGCTGCCAGAGCATGTACGATCGTCACGCCCGCACAGCGCTCCGGCCGCGACAGCGACGACCACTGCTCTCGATCGCCGGCCAGGTTGTCGTCTCCATTGGCCTGTTGTCCGTGAGCGCAGCGCCGCTGGCCGCCGCACAACTCGGCAATGCGACACGGGGCACCCCGCCTGTGGACCCACGCGCTGCACTGCGCGCCCAGCTCGAGGCCCGAGTGCAACGCGCACCGGCCGACGCGACCGGTTGGCGACTGCTGGGCAAGCTCCGCCTGCAAGCCGGCGATTCTGCCGGTGCCGCGGATGCGCTGCGCCGGGCGACGCAGCTCGATCCGCAGAGTGCCGCGGCCCACTACGACCTGGCGCAGGCGCTCCAAGGACTCGGCCAATCCCAGGCCGCCGTGCGACACTACGAGCAGGCCCGGAAGCTGGCCCCGGAAAGTGATTACGGCCGGCAGGCCCAAGCCCAGTTAGGCCAATGGGGCCATGCCGCCGACGTTCTGCCGATTCGGCAGGTGGGTTATGAGATCAAACGGTTCGAGCGTTCGGGCCTCGTGGATCGGCTCGACCGCGATGACGCGGACTCACGACACGATCCGGACGATCCGCTTCCTCCGTGGAGCGTGCGGCTGGAAAGCGGGCTGCTCTACAATACCAATGTGGCCCTCTCGCCCACGAATCGCGAACTGGACCCCAACCCACGCGAGAGCTTTCAAACCTTTCTCAACCCCGAGCTGGATTACGCCTTGATCGACGCACAAGGCTGGCGGCTCGGGCCGAGGTTCACCGGCTATTTCACCGCCAACGAGGGCCAGTTCGACGACCTGAATCTGGAGAGCTACCAGCCCGGCGCCTTCGTCGAGTATGCCGTCGCCTTGGGCGCCGGGCTGCTCGTGCCGCGCGTGGACTACGATTACACCGTTGACCGTTTCGGCGGCGTCCATTTCGGCGGGCAGCACGCGCTGGGCCTCTCCTTCACCCATCTGGGCGCATGGCTCGATCACGTGCTCTATTCGATCATCGACCACACGGACTTTGCCGACGACGGCACCGCGCCGGAGCTGTCCTCGCGCGACGGCTGGGCCTATACGCTTGGGCTGAGCCAGACTTTGCACACCGGGGCGCTCGAGTTCGGCCTGGGCATCGAGCTGCAGCGGGCCAATGTCGATGGCAGCGACTATCGCTACCATAGTGTCGGGCTGAACGGCGACGTGGCCATCTGGTTGACCGATGGCCTGAGGCTGCGCCTGGAAGGGGGCACCGGGTATCGCGATTACTTCGATGCCCAGATCGAGCCTTCGCGCAATGAGTTCCTCTGGCACGCTGCGACGGAGTTACGCCTGCAGATCACCACCCACTGGTCGGCGTCGCTGACGGCCAGCTACAACCGGTTCGATTCCGACAACGAACTGTTCACCGCGGATCGGTTCGTGGGCGGCATGACGACGGCGATCGAGTTCTAGGACCGCTGGCGCCAGCTCCAATGACAACGCACGCCAGGCCAGGCTACCGTTTTCGGTCGCGACTGTGGTTCTCGGACAGCACAGCAGCGGCAGGCGAGTAGGTGAGTAGGTGAGTGAGCCGCCCTACTCACCTACTCACCTACTCAATCCGCCGGCGCCAGCACGAGCTGTTTCAAGCCGTCTAGCGCCAAGAGCACGTCTGCGGCCGCGACGTGGCTCCAGCCGTCCAGCTTGTGACGGAGGATGGAGAGCTTGAACATCTCCATCGCCTCGGCCAGGTCGGCGGGCAGCTCCGGCAGGTTCTCGAAGGGCCGGATCGATTCGACGGGCGCATCGGCCAGGTACAGGTTCCGCGCCGGAGCCTCGTCCGCCGCGAACGGGGCAGATCGCTCTTCGCCGAAGTCTGGGCCTTGGTCGAGATCGGGCCCGACCGGCGAACTGCCGTTGCGCGGGTTGCCGTTCCGGGCCGGGCCGTTGGCGAGATCGCCGCTAGATCCTCCGTCCTTGGTGGCGCGTAGCCGTGACTTGGCATCCGCCGACTCAGAGTCCTCGGCTGGCGCGTCTTCATCGAACTCCGCAGTCACGATGTCGGCGTCGCGCGGCCGCTCATCGCTGGCGGCGCCGTAGGCCTGCCAGCGCTCGCGGCGCATATCGGCCACGCTCCAGCCGTTTTGCACGGACCCTTCCAGCCACAACTCCGGATCGGGCCACTCCAGCGCGGCCTGAAAGTGGCTCCAGTAGATGCCCGCGTATTCCTCGCGCACGACGGCGAACCGTTCATGGACTCGCCGCAGCCGGCCGACGTGCTGGCTGCTGACCGTGCCGATACGGCGAGCCCAGGCCTCGTCGGAATATTCCTGCACCGTGGCATCGGCCGCGATCAGGGCCTCGCGCCACTCGAAGATGATCCGCCCCTTCTCCCAGTTCGTGGTGCTAACCAGCCCATTCCAACGATGCACGTAAGGCTGAGAGGCTTCCTCGACGGCTTCCGGTGCCCCGTCCACCACATGCAGGTCTGCCATGACGCGCTACCTTCTTCCTGAAAACATGAACGCTTGCCAATGAAAGCGGGCGATTCTAGGAAGCCGGCCGGGCGTCGGCCAGCAGCGCGTGGGCGAAATCAGCGGCGGCGATGGATGCTAAGCGCTAAGCCGCGATGCTTGGCGAAGTTAACTCCCGTCGTGGACGAGTGCCCGCCCGGCGGCGCTGGGGATAACTTGTCGCAGAATTGTTCCCTTGCAGCCCGCGAGCTGGATTGCAGTCGGCTGAAGGCCGACGACTCGATAGCCCAGGGCGCAGTCGGCGCAGCCGACGGAGCCCTGGGAACGACCATGCGATCATCAATATCCAAGGCCCGAAGGGCCGTTACCCGTCGCGCGTAACGGCCCGTTGGGCCTTCGGATCAACTTATTGAATCCGGTTCCCAGGCTGCGCCGACTTCGTCGGCTCCACCCTGGGCTGTCGAGTGACCGGCCGTTGGCCGTTATCCATTCTGACGTTGAATCTTTCGATGCGTTCTTCGGCTTCGCGCCTGCCGCTTTCTTCTTCGCCGGTTTGGCGTCCGGCGGTAAGTCCCGCGCCGCCAGCGCGCGAATTGCCTCGAATTCCTTCTGCCAGACTTCCGCCAGTTCGCGGACCTTGTCCTGATGTCGGGCGGCCAAATCGTGCGCCTCGCAGCGATCCGCCTTGAGGTCGAAGAGTCCCACGGCGACTTCGCCCCCGCCGCCACGATCTTCCAATCGCCAACCCGCGCCGCCCGGTTGTTCTCGTGCAGCCACCACAGGCTGTCGCGGCTCACCGTGCCGTCCTTGGTCAGCACCGGCACAAGGCTCTTGCCCGGCGGCTGCGGGACCGGCGTGCCTCTCCAAGTCTCAGGCCGCTTGCTGCCAACCAACTCGAGGACCGTCGGCACGACGTCGATGACGTGCGCCGGGCCATACCGCAGCTCGCCGCGGGCGGCGATTCCCTTCGGCCAGTGCACGACCAGCGGCGTGCAGATGCCCCCTTCGTGCACCCACGTCTTGTGCCGCCGGAAGGGCGTATTGGCTGCGCTCGACCAGCCGGGGCCGAGGCACAAGTGCGTCGCCCACGAGCCCGCCGCGGCCGTCGGATCGTGCCCATCGTCGCGGACCATGATCTCGGCGCTGGCCCCGTTATCCGAGAGGAAGAGCACGAGCGTGTTGTCCCAGGCGCCCATGTCGCGCAGCTGATCGAGCAGGCGGCCGATTTCACGGTCCATGCGGTCGACCATTGCGGCGTGAATGGCCATCTTCGTGGCCTGAAAGGCCTGCTGCTCGGCAGTCAGCTCGCTCCAGGGGAGCGGGCGATCCACTTCGTGTGGGCCGAGCTTCTTGAGCGCCTCGGGAAACTTGTACGGAGGGCCGACGTCGCGCTCCCGCGGCGGCAGGTCGCCGCTCACCAGGCCCATCTCCTTCTGCCGCCGGAAACGCGTGCTTGCCGCACCTCGTCCCAGCCGCCGCGATACTTGTCGCGATACGGGGCAATGTCTTCCGCCGGGGCGTGCAGCGGAAAATGCGGCACGGTGAACGCCACATAGGCAAAGAATGGCTTCCCGGCGTGCTGCTGGGCATGGTCCTTGAGATAGTCGATCGTCCGCTCGACGATCGCGGTCGTGGAGTAGTAGCCCGCTCCACGCTCGACGGGCGGCATGCGCCGGCCGTCCTGAGCATGAATTTGCGGGCTGAAATTGCGTCCTTCGTCTTGCAGCCAATAGGAATGATTGAAGCCGTTCTCGAGCGGCTGGCCGTCGAGGTGCCATTTGCCGGAGTGGTACGAGCGAAAGCCCAGCGGCCGCAGCAGCTCCGGCAAAAGCGGTGCCCACGCCGGCCGCACGCCGCGGCTGCCGCTCGTGATGCCCGGCAATGTGTCGCGCCGCACCTGCTGGGCATAGTAGCCGGTGAGCAGCGAAGCCCGCGTGGGCCAACAGCGGGTGGTGTTATAGAACTGGGTGAAGCGGAGCCCGCCCTTGGCGAGCCGGTCGAGGTTGGGCGTGGCGATCTCGCCGCCGTAGCAGCCCAGGTCCGAAAAGCCCAGGTCGTCGGACAGGATCAGCAAGATGTTCGGTGGTTTGGCCGTCGCCTCGGCGGCGGACACGCCAGGCGCTGATGCCACGAACATGGCACCGGCGATGACCGGAAGGACATGAGCGAGCCACGCGATTGGGTTTTTCCCGACGCGCATCGTTTCAGCGGCCATCGGATGGCGGATCGAGGGTTTTGGAACGCTAATAATCGCTAATAGGCGCTAATCGCCAGCGTCTTCTGATGGAATTCAGTCTTCGCTGCTTAGTCAGGTCTCCGTGATGATTAGCGCAAATTAGCGATTATTAGCGTTCCGTCTTTGATTCATGCTATTCGTCCTATTCGTGGTTGTTAATCTTCCCGGGCGCCCTATATCATCCCGCACGCCTGCAGCAGCGCCTCCTGCACGGCCAGGTCGTGCTCCAGGCTGAAGTCGGGTCGCTTCTTGCCGGCGACGACGGCGGCGAACTCGCGCAGGTCGGCGATCTGCAGCGTCGGCGGCGGCAGCTCGATGCGCTGCCAGTCCGTTCTGGCCGGTGCGGAAGACCTCGATCGGCTGGATGTTCTTGTTGGCCAGGTGGCCGCTGCCCAGGTGCGGGATGACGCAGGCGCCCTCGGTGCCGTAGACCTCGATGCGGCGCGAGTGCGGGGCGACCTCCAGCGCCGGGCACCTCGATGATGCCCCAGGCGTGCGGGAACCCGAAGACCGCCACGCCGTTGTCGATGAAGCTCGCCGGCGGCTCGCGTGTGGTGATGGGCCAGGAAGCGGCGTCACCTGTCGCGGCTTGCCGAGCATGGCGACCATCATGTCGATGACGTGGCCGGCCATCTCGAAGAACATGCCGCCCTTGTACGGCTTCAGCTCGTCGACGAAGCGCTCGTACGACGGCAGGTCCTTGGGCAGCCGGGCGCGGAACTCGTAGATGTGGCCCAGCTCGCCTCTTGCGGACGCGCTGCAGCATCTCCTGCACGGCGGACATGTAGCGGAACAGGTAGATCATCTGCACGTGCAGGTGCTTCCGCTGGGCCAGGTCGATGAGCCGCCGAAGTCGTCGAGGTTGTCGCCGGCCGGCTTCTCGAGCAGCACCGGCCGGCCGCTCTCCAGGGCCAGCCGCGCCAGCCGCAGGTTCTCGAAGACGCGCCCTTCGACGACGACGCCGTCGAGCGGCTCGGCCAGGAGCGCCTCGGGCTTGTCGAAGAGCGCGGAAGTCTGGGATCCGCGGCTCCCACTGCTTGCGGCGCTCGGCGACCAGCTTCGGCATCGCGGTCCCAGAAGCCGACCAGGCGTGAACTCGTCGGGGTGCTCCGCCACCTGCCGGACGATGCCGTCGGCGTGCGTGTGCCACATGCCGAGCATGGCGAGTTTAAGGGGCATGGTTCGTCTCAGGAGTGTGAGGAACGCGGGCGTGATTCTGGTCGTGCTCGTCCTCGTCCTCGTCCTCGATGTTAGACGTCGCCTTTCGAGGACGACGACGAGCACGAGGACGAGCAAAAAACGTAACGGCAAAACACCCCACGGCACGTCAAGATACTTCCGCGGCATACGTCCAGCCACAGTTCGGGCAGCGCGACTCTCCAGCGGGAATCACCGCGCGGCAGGCTGGGCAAGGTGCCGGCTCCGAGGCATCGTCGCCAGGCGACTCCACGCTACGGGCCGCGCCAGGATCCTCGCCCGCTTCCGCCACTTGTTGCACGGTCTCGGCGATGTCCCCAAACGTCCGTCGCGTCGAGAGGGCAATCAGGCCAACGACGGCGATGGCTACCAATAGCAGCCATTCCATTCCCGTCATCGGCATCGCCACGATCCGCGTGAAGATCAGCAAGACCCCGGCAATTTTCGCCCCGCCGCCGCGCACAAACAGTAGTGCCACACCCGCGATCGCCAGCAGCAGAAACGCGGCCCGCAGCCGCTCCTGGGCGGCCAAATTCTCTAACAGGTAGAAGTCGGCAAGCAGATCCATGCTGTGGAAATGACGAATGACTAAGGACGAATGACGAATGAATGACCCATGACGACGGCGAAGCACGAACAAGTCACTTGTTTTCGTCATTCTGTCTGGCTGTAGCTAAGCCTGATGTTGCCCACTTGACGGCATTGACCAGCAGCTGCCGAAACGCTGGCTGCTGGAAGTCGTCGATGTGCCCCAGCGAGGTGTAGAACGTCCGGCCTCCATCCTTGCGCGTGTACGTCCAGGCAATCGGCTCAGCCGGCTTATCGGGGACCGAGCCGGTAAGCAGGACGGTGGCGGTCTTCGCCAGCGGGGCGCTCTGGTAGAGCGAGCCGTTGCCGACGAACTTCGAGACGTCCACGCCGCGCAGGATTGGATGCTGCTCGGCACCCGAAGCGACCGCGACCGTCGTCTTGGGTCCATCGCCATGGTGGCCCGTGTAGTGGCCGCCGATCACGTCCGGGTCGAACGTCTCCCAGGCTTCGTAGCCCTGCGGCGGCTTTTGATTCCGCAGCGAGAAGGCGTGGCTGGCCGTGCGGATGCCGATGATCGGCTTGCCGGCGGCGACGAACTTGCGGATCACGTCCAATCTGGGCCTTGGGCAGCACGCGGCGGCGGACGCTGATCAGGGCCACATCAGCTTCGTTCAGCACGTCGATGCCCGGCAGGTTGTTCCGCTCCATCTCGTCGCTATGGACGTAGCTCAGCTTGAACTCGCCGCCGAGGTTCGTCAGGGCGAACGGGGGCAGCGACTGCTCGGTCTTGTATTCATCCTCCGCCATGATGATGGCCAGGTGCGGCCGTTTGTCTTCGGAGAAGCGGAACGACTTGCCGACGCTCTTGTCCGCGGAGGAGCCGACAAAGTCCGTGCTCGTGATCGTCGGGCACCAGTGCCGCTCGATGTGCTCGACGACGAGGTCGGTGCCGGTGAAATGGCTGACCTTCGGGGCGCTGCGCGAGTTGTACATGGTGTCGGTCAGGTCGCGCATCGAGCACCACGTTCTGGCCCTGGTAGACCATCTGCCGGATCGAGAACGGCCGGCCGAGCACGCACATGTTCGTGTGCACGCCCATCACGATCACGTTGTTGATGCCGCGCTGCCGCATCAGGTAATAGGCCTCGGCGCTGTCGGTGATCGCGTCGCCCTCCGCGATCTCGATCGTGGCGATCTGCCGGGTCCAGGCCTTGTGGTTCTTGCAGGTCGGCGAGCAATCGCAGCCGCCGTCGCGGTCGTCGATCGGCAGGTTGCCCTCCCGCTTGGGATCGATCCGGCACCACCGCTCCAGCGGCACCTTCGTCTCGACCTTCGGCGCCTGCTGGGCCAGCTTGCGCTGCGGCGTGTCCTTGTAGAAGTCCATCGTGTCGCTGGGGCAGTGGATGATGAGCACGCCGCGCTTGCGGGCGGCGGCTACCACCTCGTTCATCCGCGGCGCCATCTCGGCCACGCGGCGCGTGGCCCCCTGGCACCAGTGCTTGTCCCACATGTCGCAGATGACGATGGCCGTCTGCTTGGCGTCCCACTCGATAGGCTTGGTGAGCGAATGATAGCGGCCGGTCCCTTGGGCCGTTTCGACCTGGCGGCGAGCGTGCAGCGTGAGCATCTGCCCGCCCGCAGGCTTATCCTCCGCGGCCAGAAACGATGGACAGAGGACGATGGCCAAACTGCTGACGGCAAATCGGAACAAGGGCATGACGAAATCCTCGTAAGATGCGGCTGCGGAATGACCGGGCTAGGGCGCCGTGGCGCTACTGGGCCGAATGGCGGTTTCCCGAACGATGCTATCTACCGTCAGGACGGCCTTGTCGATCCACCGGCTGAACTTCGCATAGGCCTTGTCACCTTGGGCAAGCGGTTTCGTCAAGAGTATCGCACGCGTCTTCCTGCCGCCACAAGCGTTGCTGGACGACTTCGCGATCAGCGGAATCGCGGGCCGGGCGCCCCATACCCGGCGCGACTGCGCCTGCGTACAATATCACCAGAGGCACTCCTTGCGGCCTCAGGACGGCCCTCGACCTCTGCGATCGCTCTCTTCCGACCACCTATGCTCCAATACTCCGTCCGCGAAGGCGACGTGACGTTGGTCCCCTCCGACGTACTCTTGATGCGCTGCTATACGGGTTATGCGGGCATGCCGGGGGGTCAGGTCGCTTCGCAACTGGAAGCGGCGGAGCTGGTGAAGTGGGACGAACTCTGCCTGGGCCCGGGCTGCGCAGTGCCTCGTGGCAGCCGCGGGAAAACTGCCGCAGAAATACGTGCTGTTCATCGGCACGCCGCCGCCGGAGGAATTCGGCTACGGCGAAATGTACCTCTTTGCCCTGCGAGCGGTCGAAACGCTGGCCAAAGCGGGCGTGGCCGCCGCCAAGATCACGGCCAAGCTGCCGCGCGGCAGCAGCGGGCTGGACCACGGCGAGTCGCTGCAGAACCTGATCCGCGGCTTCGAGGACGGGTGCCGCTCATGGCCGCAGGCTCGCATCAAGCACGTCGAGTTCGTCGAGCGAAACAGCCGCCGGGCCGCGTTTCTGGCCAGCCTGTTGGCCCGCTTCGAGGGCCGCAGCGACGACACACTCGTCGAGGAGGGCAGCGAAGGCACGTTGGACATGCTGTCGGACGTGGGCGGGACGACCTCCTCAGGGCCGCGGGAGTCGTTAACCACCCCTCCCGAGTCCCCTCCCCCGCGGCGCAAGCAGCACGTCTTCGTGGCCATGCCTTACTCCGAGCAGTTCGAGGACGTATACGAACTGGGCATTTACCCGGCCCTGCGCGAGTGCGGATACATCTGCGAGCGGCTCGACCGCACGGCCTTCATCGGCGACATCCTGGAGCACATGAAAGACCGCATTCGCACGGCCCGCTTCGTGCTGGCCGATCTCACCGAGGCGCGGCCGAACGTCTACCTGGAAGTCGGCTATGCCTGGGGGCTGGGCGTGCCGGTGCTGTTCATCGCCCGCGCCGGCGAGGCACCGCACTTCGACGTGAGCACGCACCGCTGCCTGTTCTACACCAGCATCCGTCACTTGAAGCGCGAGCTGGAGCAAGTGGCGCAAGGGCTGGCGTAGCGGATGACAAGGTGACAAGGTGAGGCGCCGCCAGAAAGCGCTTCCACTTTGGCATTTTGCATTTTGCATTTTGCATTTTGCATTCGAGTCACGTGCCGTAGTTTCCCAATGCAAAATGCAAAATGCAAATTGCAAATTGCAAATTGATGTACAGCAGCAGCATCACCTTGTCACGCCTCAAGGCACCAACGACTCATACTCATGGTCGAACCGCACGCCGACCAGCACCCACTTGGTGCCCGTGCGGTAGAAGCTGAAGTGCCAGACGACGGGAAGCTGCTCGAACTTGTAGAGATAGCGCAAGACCGCCAGGTCTTTGCCGATTCGCTGGGCCTTGATGCGCTCGATCCGTTCGTCGGTAGCTCTCGGACTGCCGTAGGCGCTGTCGGCCGCAAACAGGCCCTTGGTGTCGCCGATGATCTTGGGACGCTCCTGGTTGCGGGCTAGGGGGCTATTCTCCAGCAAGGCAGTGAACGGCGCTTCGATACTCTTCTCGGAGAGCGCCGCGAGAAACGTCTCCGCTTGTCGAGCGGCCTGCTCCAGCACCGGGTCGTCCGGCGCCTGAGCAAAGCCCGCGGCCCCGCAGGCCACCAGGATCATCAGTGAGCGAACAACGCACGAAGCTGCGGCAGCAAGCTGATGGCCACGCATGGAAAACCCTCCTGCATGAGCTGAACGGAAGTCGCGTCCGCCGTCCAATGTAGCCTGCCGCGGGGTCGAAAACATGTCTTGTGACGTGCGCACGGCAAGGCATACGCTCTGGCTGGTGGTTCGATGGCGTGTCCGCTGACGGACGGATGAGCTGCGGCGCTCCGCGATCGCGCCGTCACACTTTCGCGTGGAGCGGTTCTTTGGCAGTACAGTCGGCAGGGCGGCTCCGGGTTCACGAATGCCTGTTGCTGCACGGCATGCGCCGCGACTGGGGCGGTCGCCACCGCGGGAACCAGGCCGAAATGCCGCTAGCGGAGTGGGTGTGGCAGTGCTTGGGACATTACTTTCGCTTGCCCTCCAGCAGTATGCACGCCTGGCTATGTCATCGACTACAGTGCCTGAACGCGGGCACGCGTCTGGCCGTCATCGCCCCGCGCGATTCGGCCAAGAGCACCTGGCTGAGTCTGGCCTATCCGCTCTATTGCGCCGTGACCGGCCGTCAGCGGTACATCGTGCTGGTGGCCGACACCATGGAGCAGGCGCGGCGTTACCTCGGGGCCATCAAGCGCGAGTTGGAGCAGAACGCCGCCCTGCTCGGCGACCGTGCCGCGGGCCGCGGGGCGGCCTGGAAGGTCAACCGCATCTTGCTGGCCAACGGCGTGGAGATCGAAGCCCTCGGCACGGGCCAGAACATCCGCGGCCGAAAGAACCTCCAGACCCGGCCGACGCTCGTTGTCGTGGACGATCCGCAAGACCGCCGCAAGGTCACCTCCGCGACGCAGCGAAGGGCCGATTGGAGCTGGTTCACGCAGGACCTGCTCAACGTGGGCAGCCCGGAGACGATCTATCTCGTCGCCGGCACGTCGCTGCACCGCGAGGCACTGGTCGATCGCCTCTTGTACCAGCCGGGCTGGGAGGCGCGGCGGTTCGCGTCGATCGAGCAGTGGCCCGAAAAGATGTCGCTGTGGCACGAATGGGAAAGCGTCTACACGGACCGGCAGAACCCGCAACGGGAGCGCGATGCGCGGGAGTTCTACGAGCGTCACCGCGAGGCGATGGATCAGGGCGCCGTGATCTCCTGGCCCGCACGGGAGAGCTTATACGATTTGATGCGGCTGCGGATCGATATCGGCAGGGCGGCGTTCGAGTCGGAAAAGCAAGGCAATCCGCTGAGCCCCGAGCTGTGTGAATGGCCGGAGGAGTATTTTGCCGATCACATTTGGTTCACCGATTGGCCGGCGCGGCTGGCCGTGAAGACGATGGCCCTGGACCCCAGCAAAGGGCGCGATGCGCGGGTGGGCGACTACTCGGCCTATGTCATGCTGGGCGTCACCGAGGAGGCGATGCTGTACGTCGAAGCCGACCTGAGGCGGCGGCCGGTGGAAGAGATCGTCTACGACGGCCTGGAGTGGTATCGCGGCTTTCAGCCCGCCGCGTTCGCCTGCGAGGCCAACGCCTGGCAAGACCTGCTGCGGACCGACTTCGAAGAAGCGTTCCGCACCGCGGGGCTGCTGGCCGCGCGGCCGTGGGCCATGGAAAACCGCGAGCCCAAAGTGGTGCGCATCCGCCGGCTGGGACCTTGGCTCTCCCAGCGGCAGGCTGCGGTTCAAAACGGCCTCGCCGGGCACGGCCCTGCTGGTCGAACAGCTCAAGGACTTTCCGGCCGGCCAACACGACGATGGACCCGATGCGCTCGAAATGGCCATCCGCCTGGCTCAGGAGCTGCTGGCCGGCCGCGACGACAATCCAAGCGGGAGGCTGACAAGATGACAAGGTGACGTGTCGCCAGGAAGAGCTTCCATTTTGCATTTTGCACTTTGCACTTTGCATTTTGCATTGGAAAACGCGTCGCGAGACTCGAATGCAAAATGCAAAGTGCAAAATGCAAAGTGCAAATTGATGTCACAGAGCATCATTAGCTTGTCACCTTGTCACCTTGTCACCTTGTCACCTTGTCACCTTGTCACTTCTCGCCCTATCGATTTCCTTCACCTCGCGCAAAGGAGCATCCCATGACTGCCAGTTCTCCCGGTGATCTCCAGCAGGCCGATCTTCAAGAAGCACTGTCCGAGCGAGAGGAGCTCGTCGCCCGTACGCTGCGGGCCGAGAACCGCGTGCTGCGCGAGGCGCTGGAGGTGTTCGACCACTACGTCGATCCGCTGGACGCCTACCGCGAAGAGGGCGAGTGGTGGGACGCCGCCGGCAGCTTGGGCGGAGGCGGACAGGCTGGGAGCCGATGCTATGCCGGGTTTCGCAGCGAGCAGGAGCTGGCTGCCGCACGAAACGCCTGCCGCGCGCTGGCCATGACGAACGAGTTCGCCATCAACGGGCACGAGAACCGCATCTCGTACCTGGTGGGCAGCGGGCACCGCTATCAGACCGTGCCGCGGAAGGCGCCCTGGCGAGCGGGGGGCGTAAGCCCCCTGATGTGCCGGGCCGCCGAACGACGCCGATGAATCAGGGGGCTGACGCCCCCCGCTCGCCGGCTGAGTTCGTTGCCGACGCACAGGCGCTGTTGGATGATTTCATCCGCGAAAGCTCCTGGCATCGCCGGCAGCAGGAGATCGTGCGGCGTCGCGACCGCGACGGCGAGGCCTTTCTGCGGTTCTTCCTCGACGCCGAAGGCAACACGCGCGTGCGGTTCGTCGAGCCCTGGCAAGTGACAGAGCAGGGAATGACAAATGACAGAATGACGAATGACGAAGGGCGACGATCACTTCGTCATTCGGACATTCGTCATTCGTCATTTCCGTTCGGCATTCACACCGAGCCGGACGACGCCGAGGCGGTGCTCGGCTACTGGCTGGATGACGGCGAGTATCTGCCGGCGGCCGACGTGCAACATCGCAAGGCGAACGTCGATGCCAACGTGCTGCGCGGCGTGCCGCTGTTCTATCCGGTGCGGCGAAACCTGGCGCGGGCCGAAAAGCTGCTGCGGAACATGGCGGCCGTCAGCGACATCCAGACCGCTATCGCCCTGATCCGAAAACACCGCTCCGCCGGCCACAGCACGATCGAGCAGATGCGCAGCAGCCTGGCCAGCGCCGTGCAGACGCCTGGCTCCTTGGAGAAACCGGGCGTCTCGACGTACTTCCAGCGGTTCGAGCCGGGCACGATCCTCGACATCGGTGGCGACGCCGAGTACGACTTCCCCGCCCGCGGCCTCGACGCTAGCCGCTACGTGCAGGTGCTACAAGCGATCTTGCGGGCCGTGGCCAGCCGGCTGGTGATGCCGGAGTTCATGCTCACCTCCGACGCCAGCAACGCGAACTACTCCAGCACGCTGGTGGCCGAAGGCCCGGCGGTGAAGATGTTTGAGCGGCTACAGCACGATCTGATCGTCGATGACCTGGAAGTGATGTGGCGCGTGCTGCGGGGAGCGGCGGCGGCAGGCAAGTTAGAGGCCGAGGCCCTCGACCTGATCGACATCCAGGTCGAGCCGCCCAAGATCGCCGTCCGCGACCGGCTGCAAGAAGCCCAGGTCGATGAGATCCTCGTGCGAAACGGGGCGATGAGCGTAGACCGCATGGCGCTGCGGCACGGGCTGGACCCGGAAGTGGAGCGGGGGCTGCGGAGCAAATGACAGAATGACGAATGGCAGAATGACGAATCAATGTCGTTGCGCCGTTGCAATATTCGTCATTCGAGCTTCGTCATTCGTCATTCATTCGCCCCGTGCCAGCTTCGTCCGCTTGACCATCGTGAGCTGGTTGCCCGCGTCGTTGTAGAGCATTTCGTCCATGAACGTGCGGATCAAGAGCACGCCGCGGCCGCTGGCTTTTTCCAGGTTGTCCGGGTCGGTAGGGTCCGGCAGCCTGGCCAGGTCGAAGCCGGGGCCTTCGTCGCGCACGACGAACGTCGCCTGATAGCCGGAGAGCTTGACGTGCAGGTGGATGTGCCGCTGGCAGTACGGCTCTTGTTCGAGCCGCCGATCGACCAGCGCCCGGTAGGCCTCGTCGTCCTCGCCGCGCAGCTCCGAGCCGATCTCCAGGTTGCCATGATACAGGGCGTTGACCAGCCCTTCCTCAAGGGCCACGCCGATCCGCAGCAGCTCCATCTCATCGAACAGCCCCATGTGCGAGAGCGTCTCCTGCAAGTAGCCCAGCAGGGCCCGCACCAGCTTGGGGTCGCTCTCCAGGTCGTAGCGCGACTCGCTTTCGGTCATGCAGCCCATCAGTCGGTTTCGGTTGTTCTGATCGACGACCGAGGCCAGCAGCCGCTGTACGGTCGAGACCAGGTAGCGGTCGAGCAGCCGCTTGGGGACGTAGCTGGCGGCGCCCTGCTGGAGGGCCTTGACGGCGATCTCCTCGCTGCCCTGGCTGGTCATGAGAATGACCGGCAGTCCGCGGTACTTGCTGCGGACGTTGCCGACCAGCTCGAGCCCGTCCATCTCCGGCATCATCAAGTCGGTGACCACCAGGTCGGGCTGCGCGTGGGCGATGCGCTCCAGCGCCTCGCGGCCGTTGACGGCGAACTCGACGTTCAGGTCTTCGTCGGTCATCAAGAGACCGCCGACCAGACGCCGATCCGACGCCAAGTCATCCACGACAAGAATGGTGGGCATGAACGGATGCACCTCGACGCGACCGCACTTAGTAGAGCGCACCGGAGACGGGCCGATTACACCATCATACTCCGGCGGGGAACGGAGCTACAGGGGATGCGGGATGAGGGGTGAGGGAGTGACAAGCTGAGGGGGTGACAAGGCGTCGAACGTCCAACATCGAACGTCCAACGTCCAACGTCGAAGGATTGACCGTCTCTGGCTGTTCGATGTTGAACGTTGGATGTTGAACGTTGGACGTTGGACGTTCGACGTTCATCGACTTTCACCCTCTCGCCCCTCACCCTTCTCTCCCCAGGTACTCCCGCAGTGCCGAAAGCAAGCGATCGAACTCCTGCTCGGCCGCCTGGAGCACTTCCGTGGCGCGGCCGAGGTCGCCGACTCTTCCCATTGTTTCGAGCTGGTAGGCTAAATCAAATGCCCTGGTGGCGCCGAAGGTGCGGATCGACCCCTTGATCGCGTGGGCGGCCTGGCACACGGCCGCCGCATCCCGGCGGCCGACGGCCTCCCGCAGCTGGGCCAGCAGCCGGGGGTATTCCTCCAGACAGGCCTCGACGACCAGCCGCAGCAGCCGCTCGTCGCCACCCACGGTTTTGCGGGCGGCAGGCCAATCTACGGGCTCGGAAGTCGAACATTGAACATCCAACATCGAACGTCCAACATCGAATGGTTCGATGTTCGATGTTGGATGTTCGATGTTCGAGGTTCGGTCGGATTCCGCATTCCGCATTCCCTGCACTTCCAGCACCGCCTGGATCGCCGCCAACAGGTCTTTCGAGCGGATCGGCTTGGACAGATAGCCGTCCATGCCGGCCGCCAGGCAGCGCTCGCGGTCCCCCTTCATGGCGCGGGCGGTCATGGCGATGATCGGGACGTGCCCGCCGACCGACTGCTCGCGCTGCCGAATCTGTACGGTGGCTTCCAGGCCGTCCATCTCCGGCATCTGGACGTCCATCAGCACCAGGTCGAAGCGCTCGCTCCGCAGGGTCGCATGTTCGAGGGCCGTGAGGGCCGCCACGCCGTTATTGGCCACGACGACCACGTGCCCTTGACGTTCTAGCAGGCCGACGGCCAGCCGCTGATTGACCAGCGTGTCTTCGGCCAGCAGGATCCGCAGCGGGCGAACGGCGGCGTCTTCGGCGTCGCCTGCCAGCTCGTCCTCGATCCGCGGCGGATCGACGATCACCAGCAGCGTGTCGAGCAGCTCAGATTGCTTGACCGGCTTCATCACGTAGGCGGCCACGCCCAGCCGCTCGCAGCGGGCGACGTCGCCGGCTCGGCTGCCGCTGCTGAGCAGCATGACGACGGCCGGCGGCTTCTCGCCGAGCTGTCGCAAGCGTTCGACCAGCTCGAAGCCGTCGATCCGCGGCATATTGGCGTCGATGATCACCACCGGGAACGGCCTGCCGTCGGTCTGGGCTCGCTGCGCCGTATCGAGGGCCTCGTTGGCATCCGCCACCGACGTGGGCCGCATGTCCCAGCTTGTCAGCATCTCTTCCAGGATGCCACGGCTCGTGGCGTTGTCATCGACCACCAGCACCGGCAGTCCGATGATCGACGTCTGCGGTGGCGGCTTGGCGCGCGTGCGGCCATTGGGTGGCAGTGCGAAGCGGACGGTGAAGTGAAAGGCGCTGCCCTTGGCCTTCGTGGCTTTCGACCCAGATTTGCCCGTCCATCCGCTCGACCAGCTTGGCCGAGATCGCCAGGCCCAGACCCGTGCCGCCAAAGCGGCGGGCGGTGCCGACGCCGCCTTGCTCGAAGGCGTCGAAGATGGCGCCAAGCTTCTCCTGGGGGATGCCCAGGCCGGTGTCGCGGACGATGAACCGTAGCGTCGCCTCCTCCTCTTCGGCCTGCGATTGGCAGCTTACGTCGATCACGACCTCGCCATGCTCCGTGAACTTGACCGCGTTGCCGATCAGGTTCACGATGACCTGTCGCAGCCGGACCGGGTCGCCGATCACGAGGCCGGGCACGCCCGGCGCCACGTGGCAAGCCAGCTCCAGCCCTTTGCTGTGGGCACGAAACGCCAGCGAGCGGCACGGCGTCGCCCAGCCGCTCGCGCAGGTCGAACTCCATCCGGTCCAGGTCGAGCTTGCCCGCTTCGATCTTCGAGAGATCGAGCAGGTCGTTGAGCAAGGCCAGCAGCGACTCGCCCGATTCCAAGAGCAGGTTCAGGTACTCGCGCTGCTCGGACGTCAGCTCGGTGCGAGAGCAGCAGGTCCGCCATGCCGATGATGCCGTTCATCGGCGTGCGGATTTCGTGGCTCATGTTGCGCCAGGAACTGGCTCTTGGCGGCGTTGGCCGCTTCGGCCGCCTGCCGGGCCTGTTCCTGCGCTTCCTCCGCCAGCTTGCGGTCCGTGATGTCGCGCACGAAGATCGCGAAGGCCGGGCTGCCGTCCAGCGGGATCGGCTGGATCACCATCTCGGCCAGGAACGTCTGCCCGTCGCGGCGCAACAGCGGGACTTCCACGCGGCGGCTGATCAGCGAGCCGGCGTCGCCGGAGGACATGAAGCGGCCGATGTTCTCCCGGAACCGCTCGCGCTGCGGCTCGGGCACGATCACGTCGGCCACGTCGCGGCCCACGACCTCGTGCCGTTGATAGCCGAAGGTCTTCTCCGACGCGCGGTTGAACTCGACGACGCGGTCTTCGCCGTCGGTGAAGATGATGCAGTCCATCGCGGTCTCGAAGATCGACCGCTTTCGCAGCTCGCTTTCGCGGAGCTGGATTTCCGCCACCTTGCGGTCGGTCACGTCCCAGAAGATGCCCTGGATGCCGATGACGTCTCCCCCGGGCATCGTGCACGGGGGTCTTCATCACCTGCACGTAGAGCTTGCCGCCATCGGCCTTCTGGTGCTCCTCGATGTCCTCGAAGACCCGCTCGCTGTCGAGCACGGCCAGGTCGTTCAGGCGGTATTTCTCGGCCAGCTCGGGTGGGTAGAAGTCGAAGTCGGTCTTGCCCAGGATTTCGTCCTCGCGGCGGCTCATCAGCGCGCAGAACGACGGGCTGCAATAGGTAAATCGCCCCAGCAGGTCCTTGCGAAAGACGTGCACGGGCAGGTTCTCGACCAGCGAGTCGAACTGGGCCTCACACTCCGCCAGCGCCTGTTGGGCATCGATCCGCAGGGCGGTCTCTTCCGACAGCATGTCTCTGGTGGCTAGCTCGGCGGCGCCTGGCTTCAGCGGTAGATCGGCCTCCGCGCGGGCAATACGTTGTTCGTGCATGAGTCGGACAACCAGCAGCTCGAGCAGCCCCTGCCGCAGGCCGAGGCTGGCGGTCGCCCAAATCGTCATCACGCCGAAAACTCCGTTGGCCAGCGAAGCAAACAGGTCCGGCTTGGTCGTCGCGTTGACGGCGATATTGATCACCGCCAGCAGCGTGCAGGCCATGCCGACCAGGAAAGGGAACTCGCGCCGCGGCGCGTGGTAGGAGGCCAGCACGACGCCCACGTACAGCACGCCGCCGGCGACGGTCTCGGGCAGCATGAGATTGGCAACGAATACGCCCACCGCCAGCAGCGTGACGACCAACGTCGGCGAGTTGCGCGAAGCCATGATGCCGCCTGAAGCGAGTCGAACGACTCCTCGACCGGCGGGGCCACGGAAACGATAATGCGAACGCTCGCCCCGGCCGGCAACCTTCAGAGTATCGCGCCGGTTCGCGGGGAGCAACGGAAGGTGAGGGTTCGATGTTCCATGTTCCATCGATGTTCGATGTTCGGCAGCAGAGATCGAACGTCCAACATCGAACGTCCAACACCCAACATCGAACGTCCAAGTGCATTCGGTCTTCTGTTGGACGTTGGACGTTAAGCGTTGGACGTTAGACGTTCAGGCGTAAAGCGTTGAGGTACGCTGTCACCCCCTCACCCCCTCACTTCTTCACCCCTCACCCCCTCACAAGCCCTCCCACCGCCCCATGCTGCACGTTCACTTTCTTCCTTCTCTGACGACGCCCGCGGAGCTGGCGGGCGGACTGGTCGTCGTGATCGACGTGCTCCGGGCCTCGACCACCATTTGCCAGGCGCTGGCCGCCGGGGCTAAAGCCGTAGTCCCATGCCTCGAAGTGGACGAGGCGCGGCAAACGGCGGGCCGATACCCGGCGGGGCAGGCCGTGCTTGGCGGCGAGCGGCGCGGCCTGCGGATCGACGGCTTCGACCTGGGCAACTCGCCGAGCGAATATACGCCGCAAGCCGTGTCCGGTCGCACGCTCGTCTTTACCACCACCAACGGCACGGCCGCCCTGCAGCAATGCACCCAGGCCGCGCGGGTGCTCATCGGAGCGTTCGTGAATCTCTCGGCGGTATGCGGCCAGGTGCAAGCGGCGCTGGCCGCGGGCGGTGACGCCCATCTGCTGTGCGCCGGAAGGACCGGCGAGATCACGGGCGAGGACGTGCTCTTCGCCGGCGCGATTGTGCAACAGCTCAATGAATTGCAAAACGTGCCAACTGCATCCGCTCGCCTCTGGGCAATCAACGATCAGGCCCTGCTGGCGTGCCTGGCCTGGCGGCAAGTGGTCCAGATGTGTGACCCGCTCTCCGCCCCGGCACTCGCCGACTATCTGCTCAGCCGCACGCGTGGAGGAACAGACCTGGTGCGGCTCAACCTTGCGGCCGACGTTCTCGATGCCGCGGCGATCGACCGCTTCGACTTTGTGCCGGAACTCCAGCAGAACCAAGGGAAGCTCGTTCGTCCACCGCCCCGCACGACGCTCACGCTGAGCGCAGCGAGTGCGAGCATCGAGCGAACATGACGCTTGCTCACGCCTGGCCGCTCAGCGGCGCTCGACGACCTGTGGGCCGCACGATGAACGTTGCGGCTGCGGTCAGCAACGCGGTTCCCGCCACGATCACCAGGCACACCGCCGCCACTTCGCTGTCCGCCGCGGCGTGGATCAGGCGAAAGATCTTCACAGCCAGAGTCTCCACGCCTGGTGGCAGCACGGTCACCGTGAAGGCCATGTCGCCAAACGACAGCACAAACGCCACGAGCCACGCCAGAAGCACGGCCCGCAGCCGCAGCGGCAGCGCGATCCACAGCAGGCGCCTGACCGGCCCGGCTCCGTCCACCGCGGCGGCATCCAGCACGTCGGCCGGCACGCTTCGCAGCGCGAACCACAGCACGAGCGTCGTCCACGGGAGCGTGCGAATGACCAGGGCCAGGCCGGGGGCCAACAGCGTCTGATCGTAGAGCGTCACCAGCCAAGGGAGCTGCGGCCGATTGAGCAAGAAGATCAACGCGAGCCCAACCAGCGGGCCGGGCACGGCCATCGCAGCGCCCAGCACCGAGATGACCGGCGTCGCCCGCCGCGCCGCACGGCGCGGCCAGACAATGAGCAGCCACCAGGCGACGAGGAGGCCGCCCAGCGTCGCCACCGTGGCCGAAAACAGGCTAAGATCGAGCGACCACCGCATCTCTTCGCCAAAGCGCGAAAACACCCCCGGCTCCGGCGGCGAGGGAGCATCTCGCCAGAACGCTGCGCCGCTGCCGAAGACTCGCTCCAGCAGCTTTGCCAGGCTCCATTGCCGCACAACCTGGGCATCGACCTTCACCACGTCGATGCCGGCTTTGTAGATGAGGCTGCCCAGCGGCACGGCCGTGCAAACGAGCATCACGGCGGCCACCGCGATGCTCAGCGCTTGCGCGCATCTTTTCCAGGGCCATCGTCGGCCGCCGATGGACGCTGGCCGCCAACTCAGGCGGCGTCATGCGCCCAGCAGCGCTACCGCGCCGACCACAAGACACGCGACGACCACCAGCAGAGGCAGGACTGCGACGTAGGCCCCCGCGGTGCTGCCGCCGCCCGATAGCGCGGTGTAGATTTCCTCGGCGAAGGTCCGCACGCGAAACAGGTCCGTGGCGGTCATCTCGCCCGCCGTCGTCACGGCGACCCACAGCGCGGCCACGCCGATGGCCGGCAGGCTTCGCCGCAGCGTGACGTGAAGCAGCACGCGCGCCGGCGAGGTATGCAGCAGCGCGTCTTCCTCCAACTCCGGTTCGACCAGCAGCATCCCGCAGCCGACGATCAGCACGACCCACGGTAGTGCGGCCACCGCATGGACCCAGACGGCACCGCGAAACCCCGCCAGCCACGGCGTCTGGCCACCCAGCAGCGTGGTGAACCAGCCGGTCACGCCGAAGCCGGAATCCCAAGCCGCCGCGTGCACGAACATCGGCACGAAGAGCTGCGCCGCCAACGCGGCCAGCCACAGACGGCGAAAGGCGAGGTCCGTGCGCGTCAGCAGCAGGGCCAGCACGACCCCCAGCGGCAGACTAACGGCCAATGTCGCCAGCACCAGGGCCAGCGTGTGACCCAGGAGTTGCCAGGCGACGTGGTCGAGCAGCATCATCCGTTCATCATGGTGCAGCCATCAGCGTGCGTTCAAGTCAAGAACAGCCACACCGTCAGCGCGAAGATCGGCAACAGCACCGGCACGCTGTAGCGGAACACGTAGCCGAAGAAGCTGGGCATTTTGATCCCGGCCCCTTCGGCGATCGTCTTCACCATGAAGTTCGGCCCATTGCCGATGTAGGTCATCGAGCCCATGAAGACCGCGCCCAGGCTCACCCCGACCAGCAAGAAGGCGTCTACGTAGGCCGTCTCCGCGGTCCCCTTGGCGACGGTGCTGGCGGCTTCGAAGAACACCACGTAGGTCGGGGCATTATCCAGCACCGACGACAGCGAGCCGGTCGCCCAGAAGAAGCTGGCCGCCGTTTGCAGCCCCAGGTCCGGGCCTTTGACCCGCAGGATCTCGATCGCCGGCTGCATGCACAGGAAAATGCCGACGAACAACGCGGCCACTTCGATGATCGCGCCGAAGTTGAACTTGTTGTCCGTGCGCACCGCTCGGCTGCCGAAGTGCAGCGACACCGCCACGAGCAGCAATTGCGCCACCTCGCGGAGGAACGGCCAGGGCGTCCAGTTCGTGCCTGGCACCGGCGTGGGATAGGCCAACAGGGCCACGGCGGCGACCACGCCCAAGAGCAGCGGCACGTGCAACTCCCAGCCGAACACTCGCAGCGGGCGAACGCGCGTCTCGTCGCGGCGGACGTCCGTGCGGGTCTCGCGAGGATACGCGAAGAAGCTGTCCCACACGAAGTACACCGCCAGCAGCAGCCCGTTGACCAGCAGCCACTCCCGCCACAGGCCCAGGGTCCAGAAAAAGCTCACGCCCTTCAGATAGCCCAGGAACAGCGGCGGGTCGCCCAGCGGCAGCAGGCAGCCGCCGCAGTTGCAGACCACGAAGATGAAGAAGATCACCGTGTGCACCACGTGCTTGCGCTCGCTGTTGGTGTCCAGCAGCGGGCGGATGAGCAGCATCGCCGCGCCGGTCGTGCCGATGAAGCTGGCCAGAAGGCCGCCGGCCGCCAAGAAGGCCGTATTGGTCGCCGGATGGGCCGGCACGTCGCCGGTGATGCGGATGCCGCCGCTGATCGTGTACAGGCTGAAGAGCAGCACGATGAAGGGGATGTATTCCTGAAACAGCGTATGGCTCAGCACGAGCCCGGCCTTGCCGAAGCTGTCGCCCAGCGCATAGTAGGCCAGCGTCAGCGTGCCCAGCGCGATGGCCACGTAGAACTTGTTCTGGTTGTGTTCCCACCAGTGCGCGGCCCGCGGCGTGAGCGGCAGCACGGCGATCGCGCCCAAGAGCAGCACGAACGGAGCGACCATCCAATAGGGTGGATGCGCGGGATCGGGCTGGGCATCGTGCGCCACAGCCGTATCGTGCGCCACAGCCGTCTCGTGCGCCGCAGCCGTCTCGCCGTGGCCAAAGAGCAGTGGCGACTGCATCGCCACCAGGGCAAAGTAGATGACGGCGATCAGCACGATGACCCCCACGAGCAGGCGATTGCCGCCCGCCGAGGGGGCGCCTCGTGCCCGTGGTTGGTTCCGTGGCCGGCTTCTTGCGGCAGGGACTGGTCGCTCATTTGCTTCCTGATAGGGGAGAGAAGATGATGGGCGTTGAAAATAGCTGAACTCGCCAGTAGCTGAACTCGCCAGAGTTCAGCCCGCGGGAAGTCTGACGACTCGGCTACAGGATGAGCGATGTCTGACGACCGGCTACGAAATAATCTACCCGGCCCCCTAGAGCTAATCCAAGATGAGCGATGCCCAGTTTTTTGCCCGCGAATCACGCGAATCGACGCGAATGTCGATCCCACTGGCGGCAATTCGCGTTATTCGCGGGCACAAAGTCTAACGCTTATGAGTATGCCGCCAACGAGGTTGTCATGCCAACGATCATCAATCCCTTGGCAATCGTGACATCGTCGCACCTGCCGCTCGCCGTCACGCGCGCCAGCGTCACGCCGTTTGCCGTGTTCGCCGCCGTCGTTCTGGTCGCGATGCTTGCCGCTAACCCTGCGGCCGCCAAAGATTCCGAGCCGCCCAACCACCGCCGGCCAAAGAACGACGATGATCTCCGCTACTGGCTGGGGAACATGATCTGGCACCACCGCTATTCGACGGACGAAGTTGCGGGGGCCACGGGCCTCTCGGCTGCCGAGGTGACGGCGGCGGCCAGGCGGCTGGACATCTCGCCGGACAATCGCCCGAAGCGCGACGCCGGCGCGGCGCTCAAGGTGTTGCCCTATCCTGGCGGGCGGCATCCACGGATCGGCTTTCTCGACGGCGCGGTGCGCCCGCAGCGCGAGACCAAGGTCAGCGTCTTCACACCGTGGGAGGAGAACGACTACGTCGTCGTGGACGTGCCCGAGGCCATCTGGCACCAGCACGGCCTCTTGTACCTGGCCCACACGCACGTGCCGACCGTCTGGACGAAACAGAAGGTCGAGCTAGAGCCGCTGGAGTGGAACCGCCGGAAGGACGGCACGCTCGACATCGAGCGCAAGCTGCCCAGCGGCGTCGTGTTCGCCGCGAGGATCACGCCCGGCAAAGACGGCGTGCGGATGAAGCTCACGCTCACCAACGGCAGCCGCGAGAAGCTCAGCGATCTGCGCGTGCAGAACTGCGTAATGCTGAAGATGGCCCGCGGCTTCAACGCTCAGACGAACGACAACAAGGTCTTCGCCAAGCCCTACGTGGCCTGCCGGTCTACCGACGGCAACCGGCACGTGATCACGGCCTGGGAGCCGTGCGACCGCGCCTGGGCCAACCCACCGTGCCCGTGCCTGCACTCCGATCCGAAGTTCCGGGACTGCGAGCCGGGCGAGACGAAGACCCTCTTGGGCTGGCTGTCGTTCTACGAGGGAGAAGACCTGAAGGCGGAATTCCGCCGGCTGGACGGCATTGGCTGGCAGCGCGACGCTGACAGGTGACAAGGTGAGGGGGTGAGGGAAGGCGAACGTCCAACGTCCAACGTCGAACAGAGCCACAGCCGTTCGATGTTGGACGTTGGACGTTCGATGTTGGACGTTCGCCCCTGTCATCCTGTCACCGGGTCACGTCACCTTGTCACCTTGTCACCTTGTCACCTTGTCACCTTGTCACCTTGTCACCTTGTCACCTTGTCACCTTGTCACCTTGTCACCTTGTCACCTTGTCACCTTGTCACCTTGTCACCTTGTCACCTTGTCACCTTGTCACCTTGTCACCTTGTCACCTTGTCACCTTGTCACCTTGTCACCTTGTCACCTTGTCACCTTGTCATCCTCTCCCCCCGAGGCCGGTGCTCACGCGTGATTTCAAGAAACCGCCGCACCAGCAGCGAAGGCACGCGGTGCCGGTGCCACACGACCGCCAGCGTGCGCGTGGGACGCGGCGGGGCCAGCGAACGGTAGACGCGACCGCTGGCCCGGTCGAGCTGCCGGGCCATGGCGGGGATGAGGGAGATGCCTTGCCCTAGGCCGACCAGCTCCTGCACGGTAAGCAGTTGCGCGCTGCGGCAGCGCATGGCCGGCTGAAAGCCGTTGTTGCGGCAGAAGCTGACCATCTGCCCGCCCAGGCAATGGGCCTCGTTGAGCAGGATGAACGGCTCGCTCCGCAGGTCGTCCACGGTCACGCGTTTCTTCTTCGCCAGGCGGTGGCCGCGCGGCAAGGCCAAGAACAGCTCCTCCTCGAACAGCGGATGGACTTCGAGCATCTGGTCGGCCACCGGCAAGGCCAGCAGGGCCACGTCCAATTCGCCCGCCAGGCACCCCTCCACGGTGCGCTCCGTGACGTCCTCACGGACCACCACCTCGGCCGCCGGAAACTCCTGGGCGAATCGCTTCAGCAGCGGCGGCAGCAGATACGGCGCCACGGTGGGAATGGCCCCCACCACGACTTTGCCGTGGCCCGAGGCGCCATCGCACAGATGCCGGGCCTCTTGCACCGCGCCGAGAATCTGCCGTGCCTGCTGGTGGATGCCCGTCCCGCATCCGTGAGCAACACCTTGCGCCCCAATCGCTCGAAGAGCGGCTGCCCGAGCTCTTTCTCCAGCTTGATGATCTGCTGACTGAGCGACGGCTGCGAGACCAGGCACTGCTCGGCCGCGCGGGTGAAGCTCCCCAGCTCGGCGACCTTGACGAAGTATTGAAGCTGGTGCAGTTCCACGGGCGCCTCGGGCTGGCTCGGGCAGGCTTTCCCTGCCGAATCGAGCCATAGGTTTCTCCTATTCTATGAATAGGAATTATGTATTTCCATTATAGATCGGCAGCGTCTATCTTCTAGCGCACGACTTTGGCAAGGGAAATGCAGCACTTGTCGCACCTTGTTTCCGCACCTTTTGTCTCGGAGGACTGTGTGATGAAGATCAGATTGTGGCCATGGGGCTTGGCAGCCGCGCTCGTCTGCGGCCTGCCGGTCGGGCATGTCGGCGTCGGCACGGCCAGTGCCCAAACCCCCAAGCCGCCGCCCACCAGTTTTTCTCCCGTCGTCCCCAAGGAGACCTTCGCCGCCACGGTCAAGCGAATGACCGCGGAGAAGCCGCAGATCGAGAAACGCCATGCCGCCTTGCTGGAAGAGCGCTACGACCTGGGCAACATCACGCTGCCCCAATTCGAGAAGCCTCCGCTTCAAGTCGTCACCATGTCCCGCAGCAAGCCCATCCAGGGGGGCGTTCGCGTCAAGTTGCCCAAGGGCGTCACCTGGGACCTCCTGGCCGGCATGTCTCCCGAAGAGGTCCGCGACAAGGGGCTCTGGCCGGCGGGCTTCCTGCCGCTGCCGCACCCCAACCACGCCGAAGGCGGCATGCTCTTTCCCAGACACCTCATCGAGGAGGTCAAGAAGCAGGAAGAGCGAGACCTGACGCGCTTCGACCTGGACTTCGACCTGCCCGAGCACTTGCTGCCCGAGTTCCCCCCGCCGATCTTCCTGACCACGCGCCCCGACCTGGGCGACGTTCAGCAAGGGCAAGCTGGTCACCATCGCCAACTTCCATGACCTTTTCAACGGCATCCTGAATCCCAAGCAGCTCGAAGGGCTGCGGCTGCTCGTGACGCCCTTCGCCCAGCAGCAGTTCAACGTCACGGAAGACCGCCGGTCGCTCAAACAGCACCGCGGCGTCGCCTGCTTCGATTGCCACGTCAACGGCCACACAAATGCCGCCACGCACCTGGTGGGCGACATCCGCCCGCAGGAGTTCCGCCATCGTATCGACACGCCCAGCCTGCGCGGCGTGAACATCCAGCGGCTCTTCGGCTCGCAGCGGGCACTCAAGACCGTCGAGGACTTCACCGAGTTCGAGCAGCGGGCTGCGTACTTCGACGGCGACCCGATCACGGCCACCAAGAAGGGGGTCAATATCCTGGAGCGCGGCAGCCAGGTGCACTTCATGGCCGAGTTCCAGGCCCTGTTGGACTTCCCGCCGGCCCCCAAGCTCGCGCTGGGACGGCAAGCTCGACCCCCGCAGGGCCACCGAGCAGGAGCTGCGCGGGCAAGAGGTGTTCTTCGGCAAGGGGCAATGCTCCGTCTGCCATACGGCGCCCTATTACACCGATAACCTGATGCACAACCTGAAGACCGAGCGGTTCTACAAGGCACAGACGATCAACGGCCGCCTGGCCGCGGCCGACGGACCGATCAAGACCTTCCCGCTGCGCGGCATCAAAGACTCGCCCCCCTACCTGCACGACGACCGCTGCCTGACGCTGGAAGACACGGTCGAGTTCTTCAATCTCGTTCTGGAGCTGAAGCTGACGCGGACGGAGAAGAACGACCTGGTGACGTTCCTCCGCTGTCTATAGCCCGTGCCATTCTGACCTGACCCTGACGCGGCAGCCGGCCAGTCCCCGGCTGCCGCGCCGTGTGGGGCACGTTTCCAAACGTGCCCAAGCTGCGTGAGAATCGTGCAGCCAGTAGGTGGACTGTGCCCACCATCTTGGCTTCCAACTCAGCCTCACCGCGTTCACGCGCGGCGTCCGCCGATCTCCGAATGTCCACGTCGATCTTACGCGCCGGCCTGACATGACCGAATAGATGTTCTTAAGTCCCGCTCGCGCAGTGACTTTCGCTCCCAGGCGCTCCCAGGTCAGCTTCGATTCATGCATGATTTTTCCTCTAAAAAGTGACACAAACGGAAGATCCCGCCACACAAGCCGACACGTCTGCGCACTCCGCGACATAGGATTCGCCATCGCTCGACCCACCCGCAGCGACTCGAAACTCCCTCTCCCCCTGGGGAGAGGGCCGGGGTGAGGGGGCGGCCACACGAAAACGTCTTCACCCCTCGCTTCCCTCACAAGGGATCGAGGGTGAATAGCGAAATCTTCCCCGCCTCTTGAAACTGCCCAGTCCGCCCCACTAGATTAACAGCGCTGGGAAAAGCCTGCGGCGGAGGGCGCCCGCCCGGGGCTGGGCTTGCGTGTCATTTCTGGCTCGCGGCTTGGTTGCTCGGGCCATGTTGTTGCCCTCGCATCGTGAAGGCGCTCTGATGAACCTTCTGCGCTCGCTCTGGCGGCGGATCTGGGACGCTTGCCCGCTGTGGATGTGGGACGTTGCTGACTGGTTTGTCGATTGGTTCCGCGGGCAGGACAGCCCACGCGAAGACTCTTGGCACGAGCGTAAGCGTAATCGCTCGATCCGCCTGCAATACGAGCGGCTCGAAGAGCGCTGCATGCTCTCGGCCAGCATGTTCATCAACGACGTGGGCGGTGCCGAGAATGGCAACCACAACTTCCTGGTCGGACTGACGGGCATCCACGGCAGCGTGTCCGTGGAGTACGGCAGCGCCCACGGCACCGCGACCGGCTCAGACTATTCCGGCGTCATGGGCACGCTGAACTTCAGTGAAACCGAGTGGACCCGGACCATCAGCGTCCCCATCGCCAGCGACTCCATCGACGAGGAAAACGAGACCTACACGATCACGCTCTCGAACCTCGTCGGCGCGACGTTCGCCGACAACCAGGCCACCGGCACCATCAGCGACGACGACAGCCCGCCCACGGTCGGCTTCGACCCCGCCAGCGTCACCGTCAACGAGGCCGACGGCACCGCGACCTTCACCGTCAAGCTGACCGGCAATCTCACGGAAAAGACCGTCACGGTGCAGCACGCCACGGGCACCACCGGCACCGCCACCTCCGGCGACGACTTCACGCCCGGCAGCGGCACGCTCACGTTCGTGCCCGGCGACCGGGAAGAGACCGTCCAGGTGCCGATCCTCAACGACACGAAGTATGAAGGCCCTACCGCCGAGAACTTCCCGCTCACGCTTAGTAGTGCCACCGGCGCCAACCTTGGCACCAGCTCCGCCACGGGCCACATCACCGACAACGACTCGCAGCCGACGATCTCGATCACCGACGTGACGGTCCGAGAAAACGATCATCTTGGCGAGGCGCGGTTTACGGTCGCGCTGTCTCATGCGTCGGCCAGCGAGGTCAGGGTCCATTTCAGCACGGTCAATTCTACAGCTCAGAGCGGCACAGATAAGGACTATCTCTCTGCCAGCGGAGACTTGGTTTTTGCGCCGGGAGAGACCTCGAAAACGATCACGGTCAAGATCAACGACGACGGGCAGGGTGAACCCGTCGAATGGTTTCTACTCCCTCTAAGCAGTCCCGTAGGCGCCGCCGTCGCCGATGGTCTAGCCTACGGAAACATCCAAGACGACGATTCTAACGGCGCTCCGGTCTTCGCGCAGTCGGAATACACGTTCAGCGTTCCTGAAGATGCCGCGGTTACCACCGTCGTCGGCCAGCAACAGGCCACGGACCCCGACGGCGACACGCTCGTGTATTCCCTCACAGGAGGTAATGGAAAGTTTGAAATCAATCCAGCCAACGGCACGATCACGGTCAAGAGCCGGCTGGATTACGAGACGAATCCCTGGCACCGAATCACGGTGCAGGCGACGGATCCCTTCCGGCACACGGCGGAGTATATCGGCCGAATCGTGGTCGGCGACGTGGTCGATCACCCGCGGTTCACGCCGAGCCAATACACGGCTTTCGTGCCCGAAAACGCTCCGCCAAGCACAGTCGTGGGCAACTACACCGCCAGTGCCCCGCCGGGCCAGACGCCGACGTACCGGCTCGAGGATGGTTTCGGCGTTTTCGCGATCGATGCCAACGGCACGGTGACCGTCACCGGGCCCCTGGACTTCGAAAAGACGAGCAGTTACCGACTGGCGGTCATCGCAAGCCTTCCCGACGGCAACGAGGGCCGCGCCTCGGTTCTGGTGTCGGTCGGCAATGTTGACGATGTGCCGGTGGTCAGTCCATCGATGTTCACCTTCGCCTTGGCCGAGAACTGGCCTCCTGGCACGTACGTGACCACTTTTACGGCGACCGATGCCGATGCGCCTCCGGGTCAGACGCTGACCTGGAGTTTGCATGGACGGGATGCGCCGAACTTCGCGATCAATGCCGCGGGGCAGGTAACGGTCGCGGCCTATTTGGATTACGAGAAGCAGCCGAGCCACAGAATGACCGTCCAGGCGAAGGATGCCGATGGCCATATCGGCACAGCGACCCTGATTGTCAATCTGACGGATGTCGCCGCCGAGCCCGTGTTCAATGCCGTGAGCGATCAGACGGTGGCAGAGAACACACCGTTCAATCCGCCGGCGTTGATTACCACCGTCACGGCGACCGACCCCAACGGCCTGAACCTCACCTACAGCCTGAGCGGAGGCGACAGCCAGTTCACCATCAATTCAAGCAGCGGCGAAATCCATCTTGTCAACGCGCTCAACTTCGCGATGAAGCGCAAATACGAGATGACCGTCCGCGCCATGAACACCGCCGGCCGCTTTGCGCAGACGACATTGACGGTCAACGTCACCAACGCCAATAACCACGCGCCGACGATCACCAACCACCACAGCACGCCGAACGGCCGAAAGACGTTCGAATTCGCGCTCAGTGAGCGCGCCAAGAAGGATCAGATCGTTGGCTATATCGAGGCCAGCGACGCGGATGGCGACACACGGACCTACGCCATCAGTGGCGGAAACGCTCAGGGCTATTTCAAGATCGAGACGCAGGACAATTACGGAATCATCAAACTGACCCAGGATCTGCCTGCGAATGCGACGACGGCCGGCCCCTTCGTGGTGACTGTCAGCGATTCGCATTCGCCGGCCGCAATTGACGTGGCGGATGTTACCTTCGTCATTGCCCCCCTGGTCGCGATCACCGGCGACGTGCATGGCGTCGAAGTCACGGGCGACACGGTCACGCTCACGTTCGTTCGCTACACCAACGACTATTCCAAAGAGCTCAAGGTCACGTACGAGGTGCAATGGGGCGCGGCCGGCACCACCGGCATACTGCGGCCCGAGGACTTCCTGAACCCCGACGTCCTAGTGGCTCCGGGCAAGACCGAGGGAACGGTCATCTTTGGCCCCGGACAGGATCGCATCTCGATCACGCTGCTTCCCAAGAATGACACCGAAGGCGAGAAGAGAGAAACTCTGTGGGTTGGAATCAAGGGCGCTCCGAACAAGGAGTACGCGACCCCTCCCGCAAAAATAGACATCGATGACAAAATGCAGTTCTTCGACGGGGAGAAATCGGCCCAGGTGACGGTTCTCGACGGCATTACGCTCTTTGGAGCGTACAACCTGGATCCTCAAAAGGTAGATCGAAGCGCCAGCGGCATCGACGTGAACGATATCAACCAGGGGTCGTACGGCGACTGCTGGTTCCTGTCCGCTGTAGGAGCCATCGCGTTGCGTCAGCCCGATCGTATCCCACTGATGTTCAACGGATTTGATTCGGAGGGTAAGTTGATCGTCTTGTTCTACCCCACGCTCAATGGGAGCCCGATTGAGGTCAAGGTCGATTTCAGCCTTGATCGCGGCTGGTCGCAGTCGGAGCTTTCGTTTGACCGGGACAAAAACGAGAACTTCGAAGTGTGGAACATCATGCTGGAGAAAGCCTTCTTTCAGTGGAAGGGTTGGGCATACGATGGCTGGGTGCACGAGGCATGGAACGAAATGCTGAACCTTCCGCACGAGAAGGTAGAGGGTTCGGCATACACGGGGGCCGAACTGCAATCGATGATCGAAACGGAAGTGCAAGCCGGCCGGAAGCTCGTGATCACGATTCACGTGAGCGGCACATTGTCCAACGGCCAAGAGATCAAAGGCAGTCATGCCTATATTGTTGAAAAGATCGTGGGGAACGAGATTGTCCTCATCAACCCGCACGATGCCCGAAATGACGTTCGAACGTATCTGCCGTTTAGCGATCTGAAGACTTATCTGCGACGCTTTTACCGAGACCAATAGCTGAAGGAAGCAATGATGACCGATTCGATTCGTCGCACAGCGAGTCTTGTCATGATAGCGCTCGTGTCGGTCGCGACTCCCAGCGCAGCTGAGCCGCCCAAGGAGCTAAGGGAAATAACGTCGGACGAGAGCCGGCCAGGCAGCGGTCTACCCCGCCCCATCCCTGGCACGCCTCACCGTCTTTATTACGACGATGGGGCGCTAGTGGCAAATGGAAGCTTTGGCTATGGGTTTGTTCGGTTTCCTCCACGCGCCGGTGCGATCGTGCCTATCTTCGGGTCCGTGTATCAGCACAAGGGCCGCCGGTTCGAATGGATCAAGGATGCGGATCTGCCACCAGATGTGGCAATTCGCCCCGACTCAATCGCGATTCCACTCCACGACGAAGGCGGTTATGCCATGTTTGGATATCGCGAACGGAAAGGCGACATCATACAGTCAATGCGAATGTTCGTGAAAGCGATTGAATCGCCCCGCCCCGACGACGGCAAGGGTCCGGTCGCGCGGATAACGCAGGACGTTCGCGATGAAGGCAAACCGGTCCGTCGCGGCGACTTGCTCAAGTTCGGCGAAGACACGTTCGACGTGCGTAACATCGTGCCGGAGGGAAAAGGGATCAGGGGCTGGGTCGAAATCGGCCCTGTTACTCCTAAACAGAGGGCGGCGGTCATCGTAAGGGATAAGGGAATGCTGAAGTTCAAGGAGCTCGATAAGCCGGACAACGCCGAGGACACTGCGACTCGGAAGAAGGACGATCTGCGTCGGGCCTGGATCTCCGAAACCTTGACCGACAAAAAAGGCCGGAAATGGATGCAAGCGCTGTGGACCCATGAGCCTGGCACGCTGGATCGCGCGAGGGCCAAGGTGGACTACCCGCCGCTGACGAGCGGAGACGTGCTGCCAGTCTTTGGGCAGATTTATCGCGTGAAGGAGGTTACCAGCGACGCGATCGAGTTTGAGGAGATCGGTCCCGCTGACCTGCCGCGAGGAGTCGGTCCGCTGCATCCGAGGTCGGCGGTCATCCCGCTCAAATCCGATCGCGGAGTCGTGATGTTGAATGTCTGGCGGCTGCCGGGCGACGGCTACGAGCACCTGTACCTGGATTGGATCGAGGGCGCCGACCGCGCGTTCCCCGTGATGGAGGTGCCCCATCTCAGTCCCGATGGAGTGCCAATGCTGCGGACCGGAGGCGGGATCGAGTTTGCGACGCGTCTTTACACGGTGCGCAGCGTCGTCCCGCGCGACGAATCGCGGCAAATCATTGGTTGGGCAGAGGTCGTTCATAGACGGGACCAAGAGCCGAAGGATCGCTAAGCGACGGCACCAGCAAAAAAGAAGGGAGCGCGACGCGGACAGTGTGGTCCCCCGTTGGGAAATCTTTGCTCAACTGCGGGCTGAAAGAGGTAGAGGTATGGCCTCTCTCAGACGAGAACCGTTGGGAGCACACGGGGTTCAGAGCAACGCGGCCCATCTGACCCGTCCGCACGAATCAGTGTCGAAGGCGATTGGCCGCATCGACCGGGTCATCCACCCCAGCGGCGCCGTCGAAGAGATCGGTGCCCTGGAGACCGTCGGCCTGGTGACTATTGGCTATGCTAGGATCTCCCGCTTCCGGCTGACGTAGTCCCACACGACGTAGCGGTCCAGGTCGCGGCCGGCGGTGAAGAACACTCGCCCGGTGGTCGATTCGGCCAGGCGGTAGGCGAACTGGATGTCTTCGCGCGATTGCGACCAGGTCGGCAGCAGGAAGATGTTGATCGTGATCCCCTCGCGCTGGCAGAGCTTGCCCTCGCGCAGCGTGGCTTCTTCCGTGCAGTCGGTGCGGCGGGTAGAGCAGGTACAGCATCTGCCCTCGAAAGTGGGCCGTCGGCAGCCCGTCGGTGATCAGGATCACCTGCCGGTTGGGCGTGTCCTGCGTCGCGAGAAGCTGCCGGGCCAGCCGCAGGCCGTGCTGAATGTTCGTGAAGTGCTGCGGCACGTGGAGCTCGCTGACGTCCTCGCGGCTCATGTCGTATCTTCAGCGGCACGACCGGGTCGTAGATCGTCGGCATCTTGGGCAGCAGCGTCGACCACCTCGCTGGCTTGCCGCGGCTTGGCGAAGGAATACATCTCCAGGAATCTGCAGGTAATCGCCGGGGAACTCGCGGACGGATCAGCCCGTCGCAGGGCCAGCGCCATCCGCTTGACGTTGACGTACAGGCCGTCGTAGCGCATCGAGCCGCTCATGTCCATCAGCACGACCGTGGCGCACTTGGGCGTGTTGCGCGTGCGGTGGATTTCGATGTCGTCGGTCTTGAGCACCAGCGGCCGGCGGCGCGGCGGCGCCGGCCCCTGGGCGGCGCTCTGGGTGTTGCCGTAGGGGGTCACGCGCGGCGCATCGAAGCCCTGCGGCGATATCTCTTGCCCTTCGGCTGCCTGCCGCAGCATCGCGTTGACCAGCGTGCTGGGGATGTCCATGTTGGCCAGCGAGTCGCCGAACTCGTAGGGCTTGGTGCGCTGCAGCTCGACCGCCCCCTCGCCGACCACCGGCCCCTGGTGGCGGCCGGTGCGCGAGGCCTGCAGCTGGCTGAAGATTCGCTCCAAGCAGCTTGCCCTGGAACACGCGGTAGGCCTTCGGCGTGAGCTGGTAGCGGCCGCGGCGTGCGGTCGAGGCCCTGCTTTCGGCCAGCGCGCGGACGTATTCCTCGATCTGCTGCTGCAAACGGTTGAGGTCCTCGATGGCCTCGCCGTCGGCGAATTCGGCCAGCTCGGCCAGGTCGATGACGCCGATCTGGGCCGTCTTGGCCGCCTCTTCGAGCTGCTTGAGCAGCCGGTCGATCTGCTCCAGCTCTTCCTTGACGGCGATGGCCTGGTCGATCGTCAGCGGCGTCTGGCCGGTGAACTCGTACTTGCCGGCCAGCTCGTCCACCTGGTACTTGTCGCCCAGCACCGACATGAGCTGCACGAGATGAGCCGGCGAATTGCGGGTCGTCCTTGTCGGCCCGGTACCAGAGCCGCTCCAGGTCGTAGAGCTGCTCCTCGGCGAAGGCCCGCTCGAACCGGCCGCGGAGCTTGGGCGGCGGCCGCATGTGCTCGCCCTGGGCCTGGTAGCGCCGGCGGGCGAGCTTCTGCACCTTCTTGGTCTCGTAGGTGGCGAGGATCTTCCGCTTCCGCTCGCGGAGCATCTGCCATCAGGGCGGCCAGGCTCGGGCCCAGCCCGGCGAATCTGCCGCGGATCGAGCCGCACCGCCCGGGCCAGCTCCTCCTCGGTCAGCTCGCGCATGCTCGCCGAAGGCCAGCAGGTGCTCGAAGGCGGGCGAGACGAGGTCCGGCGGCGGCTCCGTCGGGCTGGGGAACTGCACCGGGTCGTACTTCTGGTAGGTGTGAATGATCCCGCCGAGCGGGTGGCGATCGGGCATGCTGGACAGCATAAGCGCGGTTCGTGTTGGGCGAAAGGCGATCACCACGTTGTCGGGTCGTCCTCGTCGTCGTCCTCGTCCTCGAAGAACGACGTCTAACATCGAGTACGAGGACGACGACGAGGACGAGGACGAGCAAGCTAGCCGAAACGGGTGCGTTGCTAGTTTTCTTGTGCCCGGCATCCCCCCCGGTATAAGCTGTCTGGGCTGCGCCGAAGGTCGGCGCACTGGAGGAGACTGCCTATGCGGCAACGTGTTTTGGTCAATGCGCTCAGCGCCGGTTGGCTGTTTCTCGCGCTTGCCTGTCCGGCCGGGGCGACGGGGCCGAGCGATGCTTCGCCGGCGGCGCGAAGCGAGCCGCTCTTCAGCCGGCACGTCTCGGCGGTGTTCAGCCGGCTCGGCTGCAACGGCGGCACGTGTCACGGGGCGGTGCAGGGCCAGAACGGCTTTCGCCTCTCGCTGTTCGGCGCCGACCCGGCCGTCGACCACGAGCGGCTGCTGCGCGAGTTCGGCGGCCGGCGGCTGAACCTCTCCGACCCGGATGCCAGCCTGCTGCTGCTCAAGGCGACCGGCCGCGTGGCCCACGGCGGCGGGAAGCGGCTCGACGTGGCCGGCCCTGAGTACCGAGGTGCTGCGCCGCTGGATCGCCGCGGGTGCGCCGCTCGATGACGTCGAGCGGTCGCGCGTTACGGCCCTGCGCGTCGCCCCGCCGAGCAGACGGCCAGGCCTGGTGAAGGGTACACGCTCCGCGTCGAGGCCACGTTCGCCGACGGCACGACGGAGGACGTGACGGCGCTGTGCTCGTTCGAGTCGCGCGACAAGCAGGTGGCCGCGGTCGATGCCGGCGGCCGGGTGCATGCGCGTCGGCGTCGGCGACGCGGCGCTCGATCGTCCGCTACCGAGCGGAGCCGGCGCTGGCGATCGTGCTGGTGCCGCGGCCGGCGCAGGACGCCTTTCCCGACGCGGCGGAACACAACTTCATCGACCGGCACGTCCTGGCCAAGCTCCGCCGGCTGAACCTGCCGCCGGCCGCCGCTGGCCGACGACGCGACGTTCCTCCGCCGGGTGATGCTCGACGTGACCGGCGAGCTGCCGACGCCCGACGAGGTGCGCGCGTTCCTGGCCGACAAGTCGGCCGGACAAGCGGGCGAAGAAGATCGACGAGCTGCTGGCCCGGCCCGGCCACGCGGCCCTGTGGACGCTCAAGTTCTGCGACCTGCTCAAGGCCAGCGACTTCGGCGTCTACGCCGACGCGATCACTCAGGAGGCCGATGCCCCGCGGTTCCAGGCATGGGTCCGGGCCCGGCTGGAGGAGAACATGCCCTACGACCAGTTCGCCGAGCGCATCCTGACCGCCACCAGCCGCGAGGGCCGCAGCGTGGAGGAGTGGGCGCAAGGAAGTCGTCGCGCTGTTCGAGGGCTACGCGACGCCGCGCACCGACCTGGACGCTCTACGCCAGCGCAAGACGCTCGACCTGTACTGGCAGCGCCGAGCGGCCACGGGCGTCACGGGCGCGCTGCAGGTGGCGCACGCCTTCCTCGGCCTGCGGCTGGAGTGTGCCCAGTGCCACCGCCATCCGCACGACGTCTGGCAGCAGGACGACCTGCTTGAGCTTCGCCAACTTCTTCATGCGCGTCCGGCCGTCCGGCTTCCAGGGCGACAACGAGAAGAAGTTCCCGGAAGTCGCCGCCTACGTCAAGCGGTTCAACGACGAAGGCAAGAAGCTCGACCGAGCAGGTCAAGAAGCGCAAGGACACGCGCGGCAAGGAGCTGGACGCCGAGGCCAAGAAGGCGCGAGCCGAGCTGCCCAAGACGCGGCCGAGATCGCACGCCTGGAGAAAGAGGGGGACAAGCTCTCGGCCGAGGGAAAGACGCGCCTGGCTGAACTGCGAAAGACGCTCGAAAAGCTTCAGGCCGTCGAGAAAGATCAAGAGCGGTTCCGCCAGGAGGTCGCCGACCTGGAGCGGCGCGCCAAGCGGCTGCCCGAGGTCGGCCGGCGGCTGATGCACGCCGAGATCCAGCACGTTCCCGGCCGGGCGAAGGCCTTCGCCACGGTCACCAGCCCGCTCGGCACGCAGAGTCGCAGCAGTTCCGGCTGCTCGGCGAGACGCAAGCCGCTCGAAGTGGCGGCCGACCAGGACCCGCGCGGGCAGCTCGTGGCCTGGATGCGGCGGCCGGACAACCCGTACTTCGCGCGGGCGATCGTCAATCGCGTCTGGGCCCACTACTTCGGCCGCGGCATCGTCGATCCGCCGGACAACCTGTCGTCGTTCAACCCGCCCTCGCACCCCGAGCTGCTGAGCGAGCTGTGCGAAGGCTTCGTCCGCCACGGCTACGACCTGAAGTGGCTGCACCGCACGATCCTGACCAGCCGCACCTACCAGCAGAGCAGCCAGCCGCCGCCGGCCAGCGCGGCGGACCGGAGCAACTACGCGTACTTCTACTACCGCCGGCTGCCGGCCGAGGTGCTGCTCGATGCCCTGAACCAGGCGACCGGCACGAGCGAAAACATGGACATGAAGTACTACCACTGGCCCGACGGCCTGAAGACGGTCGAGATGCCGTTCGCGCCGCGGAACGACTTCGTCACGTTCGTGCTGGAGCAGTTCGGCCGCCCGGAGCGCAACTCGGCCGTCCAGTGCGACTGCGAGCGCGAGACCGGCGTATCGCTGCTTCAGGTGCTGAGCCTGGCCAACCACCCGCGCGTGTGGCAGAAGATCGCCGACCCGAATGGCCAGGCCGCGCGCGTGGCCAAACAGCTCGGCGACGACAACGCCCGAATCGAGGAGATCTTCCTGGCGACCGTGAGCCGGCTGCCGAGCGCAGACCGAGCGGCAAGCGTGCTTGAAGTACCTGCAATCCGCTGAGACGCCGGAGAAGGGATTGCAGGGCGTGTTGTGGAGCCTGGTGAACACGCGCGAGTTTCTGCTTCAACACTGATGAAGATCACCGACGTTACCGTCACGATCGTTGATGTGCCGCAAATCCCGCCGGTGGCCCCTTACCGGTCGTGGATTCGCACCAGCTCGACCACGGCCAGCGCCCTCGTCCGCGTGGCGACGGACGAAGGGCTCGTCGGCTGGGGCGAGCACAACGTCAACTTCCTGCCGGGCATCAGCGGCCGCGGCGAAACCCAGGCAGCCCGCGCCTGGCTCCTCGGCCGCGATCCGCGGCAGGTCGAAGCGTATCACCGCCAGTGCCCGCTGGAGCCGCGGCTTCGCTCCGGCATCGAGATGGCCCTGTGGGACATCTGCGGCCAGGCAGCCGGCGTGAGCGTGGCCGTGCTGCTGGGCGGCATCATCCGCCCCGAGGTCGAGTTGGCCGCCTGCATGGGCATTCAATCGTACGAGCGGGCTGGCGAGCTCGCCCGCCACTACGTCGAGCAAGGGTTCTCCACGCTCAAGACGAAGGCCGGCAGCGACATCGAGGAAGACCTCGACATGGTGCGCGGCGTGCGCGACGCGGTCGGCATGCGGCTGAAGCTGCGGATCGACCCCAACCGCTCCTACACGCGCGAGCAGGCCGCCGAGCTGGCCCAGCGGCTGGAGGAGTATCAGCTCGAGTACCTGGAGCAGCCGATCCCCGCCGAGCCGCTGGCCGATGCCGTCTGGCTGCGACAGCAGACGCGAACGCCGATCGCGCTCAACGAGAGCGTGACGGATTCGGCGAGCGTGTGGCAGATTCTGCACGAAGGGGCGGCCGAGTTCATCCTGCCCGACACGTACACGGCCGGCGGCATCTGGCCGTGCGTCAAGATCGGGCACGTATGCGAGGCGGCCGGCGTGCCGTGCATCATGCACTGTGGCCACGACCTGGGCCCCAAGACGGCGGCCATGGTCCACGTCGCCGCGGCGTGCGGCGCATACTCGCTGGCCAACGACTCGACCTATTACGGAGTGAAGGAAGATATCACCGTCGAGCCACTCGTGATCCGCCGCGGCCGCATCGCCGTGCCGAGCAAGCCGGGCCTGGGCGTGGCGGGCGATCCGGACAAGATTGCGAAGTATCGGGTGGAGTGTTGAGGTGAAGGGCTGTGTCGTGTTTCGCTCCGCGAAAGAACGACCTTTCGCGGAGCGAAAGGCGACATTTGCCAGCTTGCTAGCTGCCCGTCCGACAGTGACGTTGACCGGCTCAGCGAGATGCTGCAAGCTACGCGGGCGGTGCGGCGATCGACGGCCGCAAAGAACTGATTCTCCACGACCCACGGCAAGGAGGCCATCATGGTCGCGCGGCTGCTTCTCTCGTTCGTTACAGCCATTCCGCTCATCCCCGGCCTGTCGTCCCCGGCGGTCGGCATCGAGCCGACTCGACCGGATGGCTTGACCCAGCGCCTCGACACGGGCATCGCTGGCGGCAAGAACTTCACCGTCATCGCTCCCAGCGGCGACCACCTGGCCGACCAGGTCCTCACGCGGGCCGAAGAGCTGCGGCGCGACATCGCCCTGGAATGGCTCGGAAAGGAATTGCCCGACGGGCGGGGGCGGACCCACATCACGGTCGAGCTATCCAAGGACAAGGACGAAGGTCTGACCTGGCTGTGCGGGCAGGGCCGCGCCGTCCGCGGCGACCACCGGATGTGGCTCACCACCAGCCGCGAGCGGGCCGTCGGCAGCACGCTGGAGCACGAAGTCACGCACGTCGTCCTGGCCGTCCGGTTCCCTCAGGGCATGCCCGTCTGGGCCAACGAGGGGATTGCCAGCCTGGCCGACGATGAAGAGCGCCATAAGACGCGGCGCGAGCTGCAGCGAGAGTGGGCGCGCTCCGGCCAGTGGCCGACGCTCGAGAAGCTGCTCTATCAGCGAACGATCGATCCTTCGGATCAGGCCGGCTACGCCGCGGCGGTGTCGCTCACCGAGTTCCTGCTGACCAAGGGCGACCGCCGCGCGCTGATCGCGTTCGTCGAGCACGCCGCTCTGGATGGTTGGGACGCAGCGCTGGGCAAGAGCTACGGCATCGATGGCGTCCCTGAGCTCCAGCGGCAATGGCAGGCCTGGGCCGGCAAGTAGGACGGATTTCAATCCGTCCACGTCGTACGCCCGAACGTCCAACGTCCAACCCTCAACGTCGAACGTCCAACATACGTCGATCGCAGGTCCCGTTCGATGTTGGACGTTGGGCGTTCGACCTTGGACGTTCGACCTGTCGTCTTTCCTGCGCCACGTTGTGTCAAGCAGCTCGGCTAGTCGCAGCAGCGACTGCCGGACGGATTGAAATCCGTCCTACGCAGGTGACCGCCCGATGATATACCGGTGCGGGTCCACTTCTTCGCGCAGCACGCGCAGTTGCTCGTCGCTCGGCGGCAGCGTGGTACCCAGCGGCTCGCGCACGAGCAACTCGAAGCTGGTGCGGCGGCGGACTTCCTCCAGCGTCACGCCGGGGTGCAGCGACTCGACCTGCATCCGCTTCGTCGCGTCGTCGTAGCCGAGCACTGCCAGGTCGGTGATGACGCGGTAGGGCCCGGTGCCGGGCGGCAGGCCGGCGGCCTCGCGGGCGCCCGGGCCCGGTCAGGTAGCCGGGCGTGGTGAGGAAGTCGAGCTTCTCGACGAAGCGCCGCGGGTCGTGCTTGGTGACGACCAGGATCCGCCAGCAGAGCGAGGCCAGGTCGTTGGCGCCGCCGCTGCCGGGCAGGCGGACCTTGGGCCGCAGGTAGTCGTCGCCGATCATGGTCGAGTTGAGGTTGCCGTAGGCGTCGATCTGGGCCCCGCCGAGGAAGGTGTAGTCGATCATGCCGCGCTGGCAGGTCTCCATGACGTCGGCCATGCTGGTGGCCATCAGCGCCTGGTAGAAGGTGCGCGAGTCGCCGACGCTGATCGGCATGGTCGGCAAGTGCGGGCCGACGCCGCCGGCCTCGAACACGGGTGTCAGGCGCGGCGCCGTCGTCCTCTGCGCGAGCATGGCCGCGGCGCACGGCACGCCGGTGCCGACGGCGACCGTCGCGCCCGTCCTCCAGCAGCCGGGCGGCGCCGCAGATCATCAGTTCCATCGCGTTGGCGGGCATGGCGATTACTCCACCACCAAGTTTACCCGCTTTTCGCCGATGCCGATTGGCTTGGGGCGACGCCGCGGAATTCTGGGCTAATCCCTCTGGCTTCAGGGCCGCAGTCCCAGCTCCAGGCCGACCTGACCCCGAAGGAGACCGACTGCTGCCGTACAACGGCACGGCTTCGCTCCGTGGCAACCGGCGTTTCGCGTGGGCTGGATCTGGCAGGGGCCCTGTCCACCAGGAACGACGCGTGCGGGATGGCTTCGTCCGATCCTATTGCGGAGAATGTGGGGCCGAGGACATTTGGTTCGCGAACGTCGGCGACGGCGGATCTCAAGCCCTGAGGTTCGTCTCCGATCCGGCGAACGCCTAGTTTTCTGCCGCACAATCTATGGACACCAAGCCACCCCCCGTTACCGGCCGTGTGGGTATTCCCGCTTCCCAAGTTGACTCGGCTCCGCCGGTGCTCCGCCGGGCATGGCACAGCATCCGCGGCCGGATCGTTGGCGGCCTCTTGATCGTGTTGCCGATCCTGATCACGCTGTGGGTCTTTCATTGGCTGTACTCGAGCCTCGAAACGAAGGTGATCGATCCCCTCGCGCTCTCGGTGCTTTGGAAGGTCCGCCGGGGCCAGGCCGATGTGGAACTGCCATACTGGTTTGAGACCTACGCGGCTCCGCTCATTGCCATTCTCCTTGTTTTGGTCCTGCTTTATTTCCTCGGCTTCTTTGTACACTCGCGTTTGCGACGAGTCGTCGATTGGGTCCTGCTGCGAATGCCGGTGATGTCTGGCGTGTACGATGGAGTGCGGAATGTGTTTCAATCCCTCGAAAGGCAGCGCGGGAAGCAACGCCCGCAGAGGGTGGTGCTAATTCCGTTCCCGCATCCGGGAATGAAGGCGACGGCCTTTGTGACCGCGACCTGCCGAGACATCGAAACTCAGAAGGTTCTCCTTTGTGTGTACGTCCCGCAGTCGCCATTGCCCACCAACGGGCACTTGCTCCTGATCCCCGAGGAAGAGACGACCGAGTTGAACTGGGGGCCGGACCAAACCTTGCAAGCGCTCATTTCTGCCGGTTTCACCGCTCCGCAGGAGGTCAGTTACTTCAAGACCAAGCCGGCTATGGGAACACGTCCTGTGGCAGTGTCTAACACAAGCGAAGCTGCAACTCACAAGCATTCGGACTGAAAAACCGCGATTGGCCGCGGCATAGGGCTCACGCCGCAAACCCTTCGTGGAATCTCGCAATGGAACCAATCATCGATCCTCGCCGCGGCGACTTTGAGGACGATGCGTCCAGCACCAGGCGCCGCTCGCTCCTCTCGCTGGCCGGCAGTTTGCTGGTGGAGATCAGCCTTCCGAAACTGGCGCTGGCTTGGTTTCTCATGCTGGTTCTGCCAAGCCTGCTGCTTGGGCTTGCTCCGTTGGCGGTTTCCGCCTGGCTCAACACGGTGACGTGGAAATTTACCTACACACTCGACGAGATCTGGCCGGCACTGTTCCTCGTGGCTGTTATCGCTCTGGGTTGGTTCGGAGGCCGGCCCCTGCTGCGTATCGTCAAGAGTAGCTTCTGGTCGCTGAACTCGCTGGCCGTCGAACCCATCTACTTGATCGCACGAGAAGTGCTGCGGTACTTCGCCGAGAAACTTCTTCCATCTCACGCCACCAAAGCTCAGTACGCCACGATGCGCGCCGCGACGGCCGCGGTGGCCGGCGTTGCGATTTGTGGTTTGGCGCTGTTGGCACTGATGCTCGCCTGGCCCAGCTCGCGCTGGCAGGGCACCCTTGAAGATCTGTCATCCCTGCATCAACTGGCTCCCGTCGCATTGGCCAACAGCGTCGAGCTGGTCTCCGCCTATCTCGCGGCGGCCGCGCTCTTCTGGGGAATCGCGGATGCCACCATGGCCCAGCCCCACACTCTCGAGAACTTTCAATCGCCTCCCGATCAAGGCCGCACGTGGCGTATCGCGCACTTGTCCGATCTCCACGTCGTCGGCGAGCGCTACGGCTTTCGCATCGAGAGCGGCCGATCGGGACCGCGCGGCAACGAACGACTGAAACAGGCGCTGGCTCAGCTCGCGGCTCTCCACGCCAAGGACCCGCTCGACGCGATCCTTGTCACAGGCGACATGACCGATGCGGGGCGATCCGCCGAATGGGCCGAATTTCTCGACGCGCTCGCCCCCCATCCTCAACTTGTCGAACGCGTGTTGGTTCTCCCGGGCAACCACGACCTCAATGTGGCCGATCGGGCCAATCCGGCACGCCTGGAACTACCGACCAGCCCGAACCGGCGATTGCGCCAGCTTCGTGTCTTGTCCATCATGTGCGCCCTGCAGGGTCGACGAGTGCGTCTCGTGGATTATGCAAAGGGTAACTTGGGCGAGTGTCTCGCAGATGCATTGGCGCCGCATCTTCCTGATTTGGTCAAGTTCGCCGATGCCGGAAGGCCGTTTGTGTCCAAGGCGCTCGCGGACCTCTGGAGCGAGGTCTTTCCGATGGTTGTGCCGCCGGATACGGACAACGGCCTGGGAATCATCCTGTTGAACTCGAACGTCGATACGCAGTTCTCCTTTACGAGTGCGCTCGGGATGATCTCGTCGGAGCAAGACCGCGGGATCAAGGTCATCACCACGCAGTACCCGCAAGCCTGCTGGGTCATCGGTCTCCACCACCACCTCGTCGAATATCCTCGGGCTGGGCAAGCGCTCGCGGAGCGCATCGGCACGGTCTTGATTAACGGCAACTGGTTTGTTCGCCGACTGCGGCACTTGGCAAACCGAGCCGTCGTGATGCACGGTCATCGGCATGTCGACTGGATCGGAGAATGTGCGGGACTTCATATTGTCTCCGCGCCCTCTCCGGTGATGGAGGCCACCGACGACCAAACCACCTGTTTCTACATTCACTCTCTCACCACAGGAGCCGACGGGCGTCTCAGCCTGCTGCCACCGCAACGAATCGCTGTGAACTGTCCAACTGGCGCCGCGGACTAGGACTCTCCCTTCGAGAAACATTGCACGGAGATCGGCATGTCCCCGACAGGCTACGCCCCCGGTTCTGCATCGCCCCGTTGTCTGGAATCTCGACCTCTTCGAAATGCTGAATGACTTTCGGCAGCAATTGCTGGTAGAGATCCGGCAAGTTGCCCAAACGGCGATCGTTCACGTACGTCCTCCCGCGACGCCGCTGAATGACGATATCGCCGCGTGCGTAATCCACCACTCTGCCGACGAGTTTCAGGCCGGTGGTCGCGGTCCACGTCTGCGTTTGCTAGCGCGGCGTAGCCGCAACCACGGAAGACACGGAACGACACGGAATAAGACTAACGCGCGACTGCATTCCGTGTCATTCCATGTCTTCCGTGGTTCGCCAGTTTTGCGCCACGCAAAGAAACCAAACGTTCGTAGTACAGCAGATCGGCTGGACCATCGTCAGGGCTGTAGTCCCAACAACAATCGCGAGGCCAGCAGCAGCCGCTGGGGCCCCGTCAGGCTCGCCCATTCGTCGCGGACCCCCAGCACCAGGTCGGGATCGCTGGTGATGACGTTGTCCACGCCGCGCTTGATCAGTGCGGTCGCCTGGCGGGCATCGTTGATGGTCCAGACGTGAACCTGCCTGCCGAGGCGTTGGGCCGTGCGCAGCAGCTCGTCCGAGAGGAAGTCCGCGCGGACGCTGAGCGCATCGACCTCCAGCCGGTTAATGTCCCCTAGGGCGTGAGCGACGGTGAGCCCCGTCCGAAGCTGCGCGTGGTGACGCTTCGTCTCCACGAGCCCGTCGTATTCCAGCGAAGTGATCAGGCAATCGGACTCGACCTGCTGCTCGCGCACGATGCGGGCCACGGCTTCGGCCAGTCGCCGGTCAGGGCCAAAGAACTTCAGCTCGATGTTCAATCGAATCCGTCCGCGGCACAGGTCAATCACTTCTTCCAGAGTGGGTAGGCGCTCTCCGGCGAAGGCCGGATCGAACCAGGTGCCCACGTCGAGCTGGCGGACTTCGTCGTACGACATTTCGTCGAGCCGCCGCGACACGCCGGCCACGCGTTTCAGGTCGCGGTCGTGCAGCAGCACGACGACGCCGTCGGCCGTCTGCTGCACGTCCATCTCGGCGTAATCGGCGCCGCTGTCGATGGCCCTCTGCATCGCGCTAAGCGTGTTTTCCGGGGCGGCGCGGGCATGGCCGCGGTGCGCCGTCACCTGCACCACGGAGTGAGCCGCCAGGCGGTTGGGCAACGCGGCCCACAGCACGAGCGGCGATACGACAACGCTGCCGACCGCCACGGCCGTCAGGCCGCGCGCCCACGCCGGGGACGGCTTCTCGGCCTGCGGACTCTCCCAGTCTGGCGCGGGGCCAGTCCCCTGCCAACCGCTGCGCTCGAGGTAAATCCGTCGCGTGACGAGGGCCTGCCCCACAACCGCGAAGAACGAGACGGCGGCGAGCAGCCCTCCCTGGGCGATGAGCAGCAGCAAGATCACGAGAGTGGGATGCTCCCCCGCGGCGTCGAGTGCCATCGCGGCGACCAGCCGAAAGCCCAGCCCAAAAAGTGCCCCGAGCACGAGCACGCTGAGCTGCCAGCCCAGCAAGGTGGCGCCCACGCGCCACGCTGCGCCGCGAACCCGGTCGCGGCTGGCGCGGAGGGCCGTCGAGGCGAGTTGTTTCTCGAACAGCAAGATCGGCAAGGCCAAGGCCCACCGCACGTACAACCAGACTCCGGCGGCGAGCGCGGCCAGCAGCAAAATCGCCCCGATGCCCGCCGCCAGCCGAAACGTCGGAGGTCGATCCTTCAGATAGAAGTAGATGTCGTGCTGCGTGAGGAGGAGGGCATAGGTCAGCGCGGCCAGCAGCACGAACGGCGCCAGCGTCAGTGCCAGCGCCGCCACCTTGATCGCGCTCAACTGCACCGCGCCTGCGATCCTCCCCAAGGCGGTCCGTAGCAGCCGCCGCAGCGGCGGGCGATCGGCGCAGTCGCTCAGGGCCGCGATCGCCATGATGCCCGCTTGCTCGAGCAGCAGCAGGGCCACGGCCGCCGTGCCGAACACCGCGGCGTAGACCAGCCCCCAGGGTGAGAGCAAGAAGTTCAGGATGTCGATGTTGCTCACCGCCGCCCGGCCCGACCGAGCCAGCGCGGCCGACAGGACGAGGGCGATCGCGGGGACCAGCAGCCAGGCCTCGAGCAGCTTGAACGCCATCTCGAAGGCCAACAGCCCTCGCCAAGCGCGGCGAAAGTCGTGCCACACGGACCCGGCCAGCGCAGACGAGGGGCGCGACGCTCGCTCAACAACGGCGGCTGCACTCATGCCCCACGTCCTCCGCCCTCTCCGCTAGGTCACTGCCACGGCACTCGCCTTACTTGCCCGCCGCGTGGCGTCCCTCGTGCACGAGTGCGTCCACCAGCTCCGGGCGTGCGACATGACGCTGAGCTGCGACAGGGCAATCCACAGGCAGGCCAGCGAGATGAGGATCGCGCCCGGCGTCATCCAGCCAAGCGTCGTGGACTCCAGCGAGTCGGTTCGCTGACGCACGTCCGCCAGCCGGGGCGCATATTCGGCGATCGATGCCTGCACGGTCTGCAACGTCCGTTCGATCCGGGAGACCTGCGCCGGCGGCTTCGGCATCTTCGGGGTCGCCGATCAGCCGGCTCAGCTCCCAAGCGGCCGGCCCCACGTCAGCCAGGCGGTCGTTCATCTCCGTCAGCCGGTCGATATCCAGGCCGGCGACCGAAAGCAGCGGGAAACTCCCCACGTCCTCCAGCACGCTGTTGACCACGACGGCGGCCTCCGCCACGGTGTGCAGCTTCTCCTGGGCATTGCCGAGGTCCGGCGCCATGCGCGGCAGGACGCTCCGCGCCACCACCCGCGTGAGCGCGGTGTTGGGCTGAGGCTCCTGGGCCAGCTTCCGCTGCTCCTCACGGGCGCTGTCCAGGCGCTCCGCCGCACGGGCCAGGCTGGCCTGGACCAGGTCGAGATTCTCCTCGGCAACGTCCAGGGCATTTTCAACCCGTCCGAAGACCATGGTCGCCTTCGCAGTCGCCCTCGGCTTGACGACCCACACGCCGACGACCACGACCAGGCAGGCGAGCAGCGCCGCGGCGCTCAGCACGAAGGCGATCACTGCCACGATGCGTTGTCCGATGCTTGGGGCCGGCGCCCTCGCGCAGTCACGTTGCGAGGCGGCGTGCTCCGCATCGTTGCGACCTGCGCAATCACCACCTGCTGCCGGATTGTTGCCCGTGATCATAAGGCACCTCAGAGACGTGAGAGAGGAATTGGCGCACGTTCATTGTTGCACCGCGGCGGCACCCTTTGCAAGGACGCAGTTCAACGCATCGCGACGACGAGGGCCGCGCGCTGTTTCACAAGAGCGGACTCAGCAACCGGGCCAGGTTCTGGGCGAACTTCCTGCCGAACGACCGCTGTCGCCACGCTGCCAGCGTCAACAAACGGCTGTTCGCAAAGTAGCGCTTCTGCTCGGCGGCAAGCCGGGCGGTCACGCTCGGGGTCGTAGAGCATCAGCATCACCTCGGCGTTCAGTGCGAACGAGCGGATGTCCAGGTTGCTCGATGCCGATGACGGCCACGGAGTCGTCGATGCTCAGGTGCTTGGCGTGGAGGAAGTTCTTCCGGTAAAGGTGGATGCTGTACACCGGCCTCCAGCAGCTCCTCGTAGTACGATTCCTGGGCCAGCGACACGAGCGGCATGTCCCCCTTCTCGGACACGACGAGGTGGACCTCGACCCCGCGGAGCACGGCCGTCTGCATCGCCTGGAGCAGCGGCTCGTCCGGGATGAAGTAGGGCGTCGTCAGGACCACCCGCTGGCTGGCCCCGTGGACCAGGGCGACGAAGAGTCGCTGGTTGTTCTGCGTGGGAAAGGCCGGCCCGCTCGGCAGCGCCTGGGCCGGAACGTCGCCGGCGAGCTCAGGGCCGGGGAATTCGGTCTCGCCTCCAGGACCTCGTCGGTTTCCAGGAACCAGTCTGCCGCGAAGACGTACTGGAGCTCCAGCACGACCGGGCCGGTGACGCGGACCATCAGCTCCTCGTAGGTGATGCCCTCCTTGAACTCCGCGGCCACCAGGTTCTGCGAGCCGGTGTAGCCGACCCGCCCGTCGATGACGGCGATCTTGCGGTGGTTGCGCAGGTCCAGCCGGGCCTTTTTCCACGGGACGAGGCTGACCGGGAGCATCGCATGAACCGCGACACCCAGCGCCGTCAGCTTGGGGCGCAAGCGTGCGCAAGCCGGCGCGCGAGCCGATCGCGTCGGCGAGCACGCCGACAATCGAACGCCCCGCTGGGCGGCCCGGCCCAGGGCTTCGACGATCGGGGCGGTCGCGCTGTCGTCCGCGAAGATGTAGAACAGCAAATGGACGTGGTCTTCCGCGCGGTCGATGTCCGCGACCAGGCGGGCGATCGTCCCGTCGTAATCGACCAGCAGCTCGACGGCATTGCCGCCCAGGATCGGGCTTTGCCCCAGGTTTTCCGCGAGGGTCACCGCCTGCGACAAGGCCGGACCGACCTCGGGGTGAAAGACGTGCGGGTGGTTCGTGAGCCGGCTCGACGACCTGGGCCATCGCCTGGGGCAGTTTGGCCAGCTGCTCCCGTCTGCCGGCGGGGCAGCTTCGCCCGGCCGATCAGCAGGTAGAGCAGCAGGCCGACCCACGGCTCGAAGAAGATCAGCAGCAGCCAGCCCTTGGCCGCCGCGGGCGTGCGGCGGAAGGGGACCACGACCAGCATGACCAGCCGGATCGCCCATTCGCTGAGGAAGAATGAGCCAGACCCAGAACGTCGGGTCGGTCCAAACCATCGTTTGCCTTCTGCCGAGCCTGCCTCGGCCGCAGCCCGCCAGGCTTCGCTTGGGGCTGGATGTTCGATGTTCGCGCCTGTGGAAAAACTGTCTCTTCCGGGCGATTTTGCTCTTGCCTTCCGGGGCGGCCTAGCCATTATAGGGAGTGAGAAGCGGGTCGTGCTTTACGCGAGCACGATGGACTAAAAGCCCGCGAGGTGACCGGGCGTTGGCCGGCCGGTCGAAGCGGGGGGTTCTAGTCAGAAAGGAGGTGGTCCGTGCAAAGTGCGTGTACAAGCCAACGAGGTGACGCCGCCTAACGACGTCAGTCGGCGGACTGCCGTCTGGCAGTCACCCCCTCGCGTTGGATCACCCTAACGATTCAAACGACGAGCAAGGCCCGGTGCCCGCAAGGGAGCCGGGCCTTGGTTTTTGGTGGCCTGACTTTCCGAGTCGGGCCGCCCAGCTCGGAGAGTCGGCTACGTGGGGCACGTTTCTAAACGTGCCCCACGACCATGCAAGGGGGTACAATGGAGACGTGCCTCCCGTGGCGGGCTATCTACTTAAGGCCAGCGCACCTTTCCCAGGCCGAGTAACGACGAGGCCAAGCCATGACTCCGGATTCTGTGCGGCAAGCCATCACGCCCCTGCGGATGGTCTTCTGGGGCGGCATTCTCTGCGTGTTCGACTTCACGATCACGTCAACCCAAAACGGCCACGGGTTCAAGTTCGACTTCCTGAACGACGCCCTGGGAACATTCCTCATCGCCCTGGGGGTCTCTCGTCTGAGCGGCATGAGCGTCCACGACCGGTATGCCGGCGCGATGCGGTTCGTGCAGATCATCTCGGTCGTGGCGGTCCTGGACGCGATCCGCGAGCACTTCGTGATGCCGCTGCCGCCGGCTGCCTCGTTCCTCCTGAGCGTGCTCGGCTTCATTTACCTGGTGGCCGTGATCGTGTTCTGCGTGGCGATGCGGTGGTTCTGCGAGCAGGCCCGGTTGCACCAGTCGGTAGCAAGCTGGCGGCTGACGACCGTGCTCTTCGTGGTGATTTACCTCGTGCCGCTGGGCTTGTTCTACCTGGCAGCCGCGTGGGCTATCGCCACGAGCAACTCGTTCCACATCAACCTGGGGGAGGGCGCCCTGTTGGCGTTGCCCGTATTCGCGATCCCGCTGATCCACCTGTTCATCAGCACCTCGCGAATGCAACACGAGGCCGAGAGGCTTTACGAGGCCGAACGGTCTTATTCCAACGCCGAAGAGCCAATGGCGTACGCCGCGGACGGCGACTGAGGCGACCGTAAGGAGCCGGGCCTTGGGTTTTTTGTGGGGCGTGGGGCACGTTTCTAAACGTGCCCGAGCTGCCGCAGCGATTTGCACGAGGGCCGTGAGAAGCCTACAATCGCGCCGGGATGGGTGAGAACGATGAAGAGAGCTTCTTGTGCGCCGTTCACGGCGCTGCGTTGCGGAGCCATCGCCTTGGTGCTCACGGGGGCGGCCGTGGCTGGCTGGTTTCCCGGCAGCACCTTTGGCGACGAAAAGCGCCTGTCACCCAACGTCGCGGCAATCGTAAGCGGCGGCAACCAGTTCTCCTGCGACTTGTATGCGAAGTTTACTCGCGGCGAGTCAGGCAACGTCGTCTTTTCGCCCTATAGCATTTCGGCCGCCGTGGCGATGACCTACGCCGGCGCCCGCGGCGAGACGGCTCGCCAGATGGCCGGCGTGATGCACTGGGAACTGCCTGCCGAGAGGGTGCACACGGCGATGGCCGAGCTGCACAAGTCGCTCATCCGAACCAAGGTAGACCGTGGTTATCGGCTGCATGTGGCCAATCGGCTTTGGCGACAGCGCGAAGGCAAAATCCTTCCCGAGTTCATGGCTATTGCTCGCGACAGGTACGGTGCGGCGCCGGTGGACCTCGACTTCGCGAACCGTGCCGAGGAGAGCCGCCGGACCATCAACCTCTGGGTGGAGAAGCAGACTGAGGGTAAGGTTCAAGACCTCATCCCGCCGCGTGCCCTCGACGGTACTCGCCTCGTGCTGACCAATGCGATTTACTTCAACGCGGACTGGTACTGGAAGTTCGATCGCAAGCAAACGAAGCAGGCAGATTTCCGGGTATCGGCCAAGAGAGCGGTTCGGATTCCACTGATGTTTCAGAAGAACCTCTTCGTGTACAAGAAAGCTGATTCCCTCAAGGTGCTGGAACTGGCTTACGGCGCCGAGGGCGCGGCGTCGATGGTGGTTCTGTTGCCCGACCAGGTGGATGGCCTGGCGAAGCTCGAACGCCAGTTGACGGCCGACAACATTCGCAAGTGGACGGCCGACGTGGCGACGCACGAGGTCCAGGTGTATCTGCCGAAGTTCAAGCTCACAACGCAGTACGATCTCCCTAGCGCGATTCAGGCCCTGGGAATGACACTGGCATTCACTCCAGGTGAGGCCGATCTATCCGGCATCGACGGGACCCGTGGATTGTTCATCACCGGCGCGTGGCATAAGGCTTTCATCGACGTGAATGAAGAGCGAACCGAAGCGGCGGCCGCGGGCGGGTTCGGCGTCGGGGGACCTGTGCCGGAGGCCGTCTTCCGCGCCGATCACCCGTTCGTGTTCTTCATCCGCGACAATCGAACGGGCGCGATCTTGTTCATGGGTCGCATGACGAATCCGCAGGCGTAACGCCGGCTTTCTTCTCGTGGGGCACGTTTACAAACGTGCCCGTGCGCTCCCGTCTGCCCAAACTTGCCCGCCGAAACTTGGGTATTGCTAAGGATCCTCACGTCGGCTGGCTTCGATGGGCTCAGGTCCTTGCCTGCTGCCGTCAAGGGGCGACAATGAGAGCATCTCCGACAGGCATCGCCTCTTTTCGACACGGTCTTCTCTCCGCAGAGGCTTCAATCATGAACGAAACGTGGTGGATCTGGACCCTCTCCTTCCTCGGCGCGGCGATCGGCCTCGCCGGCGCGCTCGTGGGCATCTACTGTAGCGTGCGCAGCACCAAGGGGCCGCGCGAGCGGGCGCTCGTGATCCGGGCCTCGCTGCTGTGTTGCCTGCTGGTGCTCGCCTTTGGGGCCGGCGTCTTGCTCATCCCCACCTGGCACCGCCACCTGCTGTGGGCGCCCTACGCCGTCTTGCTCCTGCTCTTGATCGGTTGGTGCAATCGCTCACAGGCGAGAATCCGGCAGGAAGAATCGAGGCCTCTGGCTGACTGACTTGATGAGTCAAACGATTCGGAACGCTAATAGTCGCTAATAATCGCTAATAGCACTAATTGTTACGCACGGGTCGTCACGCTGCGCCTGCCTTCTTCCTTGTCGATTAGCGCAGATTAGCGATTATCAGCGTTCCTCTCTTCCATTCGTGCTATTCGCGTTATTCGTGGTTGCTACTGCATTGATGCCTCCTTCAATCGGGCAGTCTCTGATGTCCATGATCTGCGGTCGCGTGGAGAAGCGTTGGATACTCGCCCTGTGGCTCGCGGCGGGCGTGTTGCCTGCTGCCGCTCAAGAGCTGGATAACGGCGACCCCAAGCTGGCCAGCTACAAGCTGCCCATACTCAAGGTCGGCCGCAATGACTGGCCGCAGTGGGGCGGCACCTCCGCTCGCAACAGCACGCCGACCGGTCGCCGCATCCCTACGGACTGGGACATAAAAACGGGCAAGAACATCAAGTGGAGCGCCCGCTGGGCAGCCAAACCTACGGCTCGCCGGTCATTGCCAACGGCCGGGTGTTCGTCTGCACCAATAACGGCAGCGGGTACTTGAAACGGTTATCCGCAATTGAAGTGGACTTAGGCTGCCTCTTGTGCTTCGAAGAAGCGACCGGCCGGTTTCTCTGGCAATTCTCTTCGCCGAAGCTCCCTAAGTGGGAAAACGACTGGGCACAGCAGGGCATGGTCTCGACGCCGCTGGTGGATGGCGAGCGGCTGTGGGTCGTGACCAACCGCTGCGAGGTCGTCTGCCTGGACACGCTCGGCTTTCGCGACAGCGAGAACGACGGCCCGCTCCGCGACGAAGCCGTGCGGGGTGCGGATGAGGCCGACGTGGTCTGGAAGTTCGACATGATCGGCCAGTTGGGCGTCTGGCCGCACAATATGTCCACCTGCTCGCTGACCTCCGCGGGCGACACGCTGTTCGTCGTGACCGGCAACGGAGTGGACCAGACGCACGCGAACGTCCCGAAGCCCGACGCGCCGGCGTTCGTCGCCCTGGACCGCCGCACTGGCAAGGTGCTGTGGACGAGCGGCACGTACGGGCAGAAGGTGCTGCACGGCTCCTGGTCGTCGCCGGCGTATGCCGAGCTGGGCGGCCGGCCGCAGGTGCTGTTCCCAGGCGGCGATTGCTGGCTGTATAGCTTCGACCCGGCCGGCGGTGGCAAAGGAGGGCCGAAGCTGCTGTGGAAGTTCGACTGCAACCCCAAGGCGGCGCGATACATCATCGGCGGCCGCGGCGACCGGAACGAGTTCGTGACGCTGCCCGTCATCTACAACGGCCGCGTCTATGTCGCCACCGGCCAGGACATGGAACACGGCGAGGGAGCCGGGCACCTTTGGTGCTTGAATCCGGCCAAGCGATTGGACGGAGCCGATGTCAGCGCCGAGCTAGTGGCCGATTTGGCCGACGGCGTTGTCCCCAAAGCTGGAGTGCCGAAGGATCGCATCCGGCCGAACGGGGATTCGGCCGTCGTTTGGCATTACACGGGCACCGACCTCAACCGCAAGGGCAAGCTCGACTTCGAGGAAGAGATGCACCGCGCCTGTGCCCATGTCGCCGTCAGCCAAGGGCTCGTCTTCGCGGCCGATGTCAGCGGCATCCTGCACTGCATCGACGCGGAGACCGGCCGGGCATGCTGGACCCACGACCTGCTTTCCGCCGTCTGGGTTTCCGCGCCGCTGATCGTGGCCGGCAAGGTCTACGTGGCCGACGAGGACGGCGACGTGACGATCCTGCGGCTGTCAAAGAAGCGCACCGTCCTGGCTGAGATCAATATGGGCACGTCGGTCTACTCAGCGTTGGCCGTGGCCAATGACGTGCTGTACGTCGCGACGAAGACTCACTTGTATGCGATTGCGACGCCGTGATGGTTGGGAGCCTTGAGCGGCCGCTCATTCTTGTGAAGCATTACCTTACCGAGAGGACGAAACATGAAAGCGACTCGTCGAATCGCGCTGGCAAGCCTGGTCGGGGCATGCTTCCTGTCCGTCCTACCCTCGGCCCGAGGCGATGAGGGTCCAAGGCATCTCCGCGAGGCAGCGATCGGGACGGCGAGCCGCGCGGAGTTCTTCCGACACGTCCTCGAAATCCGTCTCTCGGTCGAAGACGTGGCTCGCGTCACCGAGGGGGGGCCGCCGATCCCTTGACCGGCAAGAAGCACCTCAACGTCGCGCCCTGGTCCGCGACAAGGTCAAGGCGAAGGCCATCGAGCTGGGCACCGACCCGGAGAACATCGGCTTGCCGACCTTTACGGACGATCTCGCGCGGTTCAAGCGGGACGACAAGACCTACGTCGGCAAGATGACCATCGACTTCTACCTCTTCCGAGACTGAGGCGGACGAGAAGCCGACGCCAGTAGCCGAATTCGTCAGAATTCGCTCCTTCGAGGATCGCCCCGAAGTCGGTCGGGCATACCGCCCAATCGCCCGCGCCAACGGCTCGTCTCTGTGCGGGTTGCGGCGTAGAATGAATCAGTCGTCCGTCGCGGCTCTTCGCGGCGGAGCATCGGTCTTATTCCCTCAGTTCGTTGGCGGAGACCCCTCGCGTGGACAAGTCTGACCATCCTGACCCCATTGATCTCGGCTCAGCATCGCAAGGCGAATCATCCTCCGTCAATCCGGATAATTCGCCCTCCGTCGGCCCCGAGGAATCGCGACCGCCTGCAGCAGAAGGGCAGGGCAGCGGGGAGGGCTCGGGCACAGGCCAAGACGGCACCGACGTGCAGGGCGCGAACCCCTCGGCGGCCGAGCCTGGCTCCGTACCGCCCTCGGCCGATGCCGACACCTACCGCATCAGCGAGGGACCTTCGCCCGAGCCGTCCGACTTGCCCCCCGAGCCGGCCCCAAGAGAGCCGATCCTCGGTGGCGCACCGCTGGGCGACGACGACTCGCCGGCGACCGATTACACCGCACGCCTGCGGACCAACCAGCGCCATCAGGCCCTGGCAGCGGGCATGCTCGCGCTGCCGAACCTCTTCGTGCGCTCGGCCGGCACCATCGTCTTGCTGTACGGACTTGCTGACCCTGGCCCTCATCACGCTGTCCAGCCTGGGCGTTCTGTCGGGACTCGGCGCGCTGGTGATGGGCGTGAGTTTCGCGGTCGTGCAGTTTCTACTCGGCCCGTGGATCCTGGACCTGTTCCTGCGCTGGCTCTACCGGCTGACATGGGTCCTGCCGGAAGAGCTGCCCGAGCACCTGCGAACCTTCGTGCGCGGCGTGTGCGAGCAGGAGAAGATTCGCTTCCCCGACTTCGGCGATCATCGACGACGGTGCGCCGCAGGCGTTCACCTACGGCCATCATCCGACGGAACGCCCGCGTCGTCATCAGCCGCGGCCTGATGGAGATCCTGGAGCCGGACGAGCTGGAGGCCGTCGTCGCCCACGAGCTGGGGCACGTCCGCAACTGGGACATGGTGCTGATGACGCTGGCCCAGCTCGTGCCGCTGCTGTTGTACTACATCTACGACCTGGCCCGGCGAATGTCGCGACACAGCCGCCGCAGCGGCGGCGACCGCAAGGGCCGCGGACGGGGTGGCCGCTGTCCAGATCGGGGCCTACCTCCTCTACATCATCAGCGAGTACATCGTGCTCTGGTTCAGCCGCACGCGCGAGTACTACGCCGACCGCTTCGCCGGCCAGGCGACCGGCAACCCCAATGCCTTGGCGCGGGCCCTCGTGAAGATCGCCTACGGCCTGGCGGCGCAGGGCAGCAGCAGGGCAGGGCAGGGGGGAGGAGGTCGCCGCCGAGGCCAAGGAAGACCTGCAAGACGTGCCGGCACCGGCCGCCGCCGCGGGCGCCAAGCGTCCGATTGCGGGCTCAGGGGCGCTGGGGCGCTGAATATCTTCGATCGCGGCGCCGCGGTCAACATGGTCGTGTGCAGTGCGCCGCAAGACGGCGCCTCGGCCGATGGCGGCGGTGCCCAGATCGACCTGGAGCGCATCAAAGCCGCCATGCAGTGGGACCTGTGGAACCCCTGGGCCGGCTGGTTCGAGCTGCACTCGCACGCATCCGCTGGTGGCCAAGCGGCTGCACTATCTGGCCGACCAGGCGGCGGCGCTACGCCAGCAGCCGTGGGTCGTCTTCGATCGTCAGAAGCCCGAGTCGTATTGGGACGAGTTCCTGGTCGATGTCTCCGTGACGATGCTGCCGGTGATTGGGCTGCTCGGCGGGCTAGCGATCTTCCTCGTGCAGACCCTCGCCGCCGGCCAGCCGCAATGGCATTGGCTCGGGCGCCGCGGCGACGCTGTTGGGACTGGGCCTGCTCTTCAAGACGCGCTTCGCCTATCGCAGCGACCTGTTCCCGCACATGACCACGGCGGCGCTGCTGGGGCACGTGAAGGTCTCGCCGGTCCGGCCCGTGCCGGCCACGCTCACCGGCAAGATCATCGGCAAGGGGGTGCCGGGGCTGATCTTCAGCGACGACTTCGTGCTCCGCGATTCCAGCGGCATCCTGTTCCTCGACTACAACCAGCCGCTAGCCATCTGGAACTTCCTCTTCGGCCTGCTGCGGGCCGGCCAGTACCAGGGCCAGGAGGTCTGCGTCCGCGGCTGGTTCCGCCGCTCGCCGGTGCCGTACCTGGAGATCTACCAGCTGGAGCCGGCCGACGGCAGCGTGCCGGCGCGTACCTGCTACTGCGCGGCACGCGGCGAGGTTATTCAGCTACCTGCTGATCTTCGGCGGCGTGGCAGCGAGCGTGTATCTGCTGATCACTTAAGCGTTGCATGGTGCGTTTCCATCAAGCCGTTCTCATCGTCGCCACGCTGGTCGGCTCGTGGCTGGCCATGCAGGCCGTGCACGAACTGGGGCACGTGCTGGGCGCCGCCGTCACAGGCAGCCGAGTCGAGCGCGTCGTACTCCATCCGCTGACCATTTCGAGGACCGACGTGGCCCCCTGCCAAAGAAGTGTCTTTTTCCACCTCTTTCCGCTTGTCAGGGCTTGCGATTAGCGCCAACTCTCCCCGTAACGCTAGAATCCCGGCATATAGCAACGATTCGGCTCATCGACCGGCGGGAAACGGATTGCGCAGTGCTACCGTTGCCGGCCGAATCGCTCTTTTCGGCAGGGGGCCGATTTGCAAGACTATTGCCCGCCGGGGGGCAAACGCCGTTCGTCACTCTAGGACGAGGAGGAAGGAATCCATCTAATCTGGAGGGACCCAGCCATGTCACATTCCAAGGCGCGCTGCGCCTTGCTCGCCGTGTGCCTAGGGATTCTGGCCGCACGGTACGATGCTCACCTGCCTGCCCAAGCTCCCACCCAAACGCCCGCCGACGATACGAACGTCTTGGGACTGCCGCCCAAGTCAGTGTCTGCCAAAGGAATGCTGCTGATCGCCGGCGGCGGCAAGACGCCCGACGCGGTCTATGACGAGTTCATCCGCCTGGCCGGCGGCAACAAGGCCCGCATCGTGCTCATCCCTTCCGCCTACGATTGGGAGGGCCTCGAGCAGATCCGCCGGCGTTTTCAGGGTTGGTTGACCTACCACGTCGCGGACTTCCAGTTTCTGGACACCGATTCGCGGGAGACCGCCGACACGGACGCCTTTGTCAAGCCGCTGCTGGAAGCCACCGGCGTGTGGTTTTCCGGCGGCGACCAGAGCCGGCTGATGCAGCGCTACGTCGGCACGAAGGTCGAGGCCGCCCTGCGCAAGATCCTCGAGCGCGGCGGCGTCGTAGGCGGCATCTCGGCCGGGGCCGCCGTGCAGTCGAAGGTGATGATGCGGTCCGGCGAGACCGAGCCGGCCATGGGCGATGGTCTCGGCCTGGCCAGCCGCACGGTGATCGACACGCACTTCTCCGAACGCGGTCGCCATACTCGGCTGATCCGTGCGCTGGACGAGCGGCCCGGCTACGTCGGCTTGGGCCTGGACGAGGGCGCGGCCCTGGTCATGCAGGGGAGCCACCTGCGGGCCATCGGCCGGTCGAGCGTCACCGTGTGCGTCGGCGTGGAAGACGACCAGCCCATGCTGGTGCACCGCCTCAAGGCTGGCGAGGAAGCCGAGCTGGTGTCGGCGCCGACCAGCGAGGGGTCCAGCCAAACCCCGATCGCGCTGAAACGTCGCGACAAAAAGGTCGCCGTCGCTCGAGACAAGCCGGTGGACGCCCAATCGCTGACATCCAGCAAGTAGCGCTTCCTTGAATGACGAATGACGAAGCACGAATGACGAATGTGAGTAGGTGCGACACTCGTCAGTCTTCGTCATGCGTGCTTCGTCATTCGACATTCCTTCGTCATTCGTGCTTCGTCATTCGTCATTCAGACCCTACGTGGCAACGTAATAATCGTTGATGATGTCGTGCGGCAGACTTTCGACGCGGACCTGGCGAAAGCCGGCCTCGCGGAGCATCGCCGTGGCCCGCTCGCGGCCCCACATCGCCCCCAGGCCCGGCCCGCCGTTGGCCAGCGACACCGACATACAGTGCATGCAGGAGACCGTGTACAGGAACGTGCCGATCGGATGGCCGATATCCTGGTGCACGTGGCTGCTGCTGGCGATGTCCTGCATCAGGAAGATGCCGCCGGGACGCAGCGCCGCGGCGATGTTCTTCAGCACGCGCTCCGGCCGGGCCTGGTCGTGGATGGCGTCGAACGCCGTGATGAGATCGTAGGCTCGCGGCTCGTTGATCTCGGCCACGTCCTTGGCCTCGAAGCGCACGTTCGTCAGCCCCCGCCGCTTGGCTTCGGCCTGCGCCGCTCGGTGGCCTCGGGCGAGAAGTCGTACCCGGCTAGCCGGCTCTTGGGGAACCGGGCGGCCAGGTGCAGCATCGCCTGCCCGCTGCCGCAGCCGACGTCCAGCACGTCCATCCCGGCGGCGAGGCGCTCGACCAGGCCCGGCACGATCGGCAGGATGTGCGGCTCTAGCGCGGCGACGACCGTCTGGGCGCTCTCTTCGGCCATCACTTCGTGGAAGCGGTGATAGGCCGCATATGGCACGCCGCGGCCGTGTCGAAAGGCCTCCAGTACACGGTCCTCGACGAAGCCCAGCACCGATACCCACTGCGCCGTGACGGCCATATTGCCCGGCGTGGCGGCCCGGGTCAGCAGGGCCGCGTGCTCGGCCGGCAGTCGATAGGTCTGGCCGGCCGGATCGTGCTCGATGACGCCGCCGGTGACCATCGCGCCGAGCCACTCGCGCACATAGCGCTCGCTCAACCGGCGCGCTCGGCGATCTGCTGGCTGGTGGCCGGCGGCATCTGGGCCATCGCGTCGAAGAGGCCCGTGCGGTGGCCCAGCGAAGTCATCAGCGCCAGCGCGGCGTGATTCAACACGTCGAGCATACGGCGCTCGAAAGCGTCTTTCTTGGCAGTGTCGAAGGCGGAAGCAGGCATGCTATTTGATTCCTTCCGGCGGCGCGCAAAACAGGCGAGCGTCGAGGCGTCAGCCCGACGTGGAAGCTCGCGATGTGGACAGGCGAAGATAATACCACCCAGCGTTGTCACGCGAGGAGTGGTATTTCAGCGCAATGTTTCACGAGTTGTTTCACGCGCGCACACACCAGCGGTTTCAGGCGACCGGGCGGACATTCGATAGCGCCAAGACCAAGGGCAAGAAGCACTTGTGTCGTCAGGCCAGCTCGCCGAGCCTGGCGAAAGCGCGACATAAACGGAAGATTTGGCGACGTTCGCCCCGCGTTTGCGGCCGCGCCATTCGCACCTTCGGCAGCTCGATGTGCGGCAACGCCGGGTGCGACTTCAACGGCAGGGCAGGGCAGGGCAGGGCAGGGAGCCGTCATTAGTGATAGCGTCCACAGTCGTTTCGGGTAGTCACAAGACCGCTACGACCAACGGTCGTGAACTCGACAGCCCAGGCCGCAGGCCTGGGATCAGACCCATCGAAAAGGTGGCAAGGCCCAACGGGCCATAACGCAACGTGACCGCCCGTTGGGCCTTTGGCAGACATTGGCTCGGTTCCGGCCAGGCCTCCGATACATCTCCGAGCAACGTCTTAGCGGTCCCCTGCCAGACGTCGCCCCCTGCCGGCTTGTCCGGCAGGAGCGCGAGGTTCTTCAGCTAGGCGAATGCAATCAGGCTGCCAGCCGCGCAACCTCGTTCACCTGCCGGACAAGCCGGCAGGGGTCAGCTCCAGTTGCCCTTCTGAGCTAGCCGTCAATCTCGTTCACCCGCCGGACAAGCCGGCGGGGGTCCGCGCGGCGATCTAGATCGCAAACTCCTGCTCGCGCTCGGCGCTTCGAGGCAGCCCGCACGAGGTGATGGGGGGGGGCGACCGTCCGCATGCAGTCGCCGGGCAGGCGGGAGCTTGCCCACGAGTCACCCGCCACACCGTCGATGACTCGATCGACTTGACTTGCTGCAATCCATCCCCTCAGCGCCTACAATGGTGCCAGCAACGCGACCGACCCGCCACCGGCTCCGTCGGCCGCGTTGCAGGTCACAATGGCGACACGCGATTGATTGATTCCTACACCTACTAACGATGCACAGCAGGCAAAGTATTCGGAGGGAGCACACCTATTCGCCTTCCGGAAATCTTTGCCTAACTCGCGGCTGAAATAGGTAGACATATGGCGATTATCCGTTGAGGCACCAACCGCCGGCGAGACGTATCGTCGGGCGGGTGCACGTTCGCCGCTACCTCACGCTTGGACGGCACGGCGCGGGGACCGCGATCAGTTGACCTCAAACTCCAATATCACCGGCGCCACGTCTTTGCGGTCGCGAAACGAGATCACGGCCTTGGCGTCGCCGGCGGCTGCTTCGGCGGGGACCCGAACCGGGCCCAGGAAGAAGTAGTACGCTCAGTCGTCGTACGCGAACGTCTGCGTGGTTTTGATCGGCGGCTTCGATAGTGCGAGCGCGGGAAGTGGAGAGAACTCAAACGCGGCCACTAGCGGCCCGAGCTTCTCGCACAAGCAGCACTCGTAGGCCGCAAAGGTACCCGCCCCCAGCCCCGGCGTGCCGACCATCAGCCGCAGCGACCGCGCCCGGTTGCTTCCCGAGTTGTCGCGCGGGATCACGCGCTTCGTGCTGTACTGTGCCAGCGCGAGCGGCCCATCGAAATGGCAGATCGGCGCATCCTTGGCCTGGGCGGCGAACCGCGGCTTCTCGGCCTGCATCGCGCCGACGCTCTGGAAGCGATCCCCACGCATGGCGACTTCAATGCGGTAGCCTTGGGAGTGGCTCTGCACCTCCACCACGCGGTACTTCGTCTTTCCGTCGCGTGCCGGAATGTCGCCGATCCGGTCCCACCAGGGATGCTGCGGATGAGTGGCCGCGTGTGCCTCGCCAGGCTCCGTCAAGTCGCCGTTGCCATTGCGATCGATGTAAAGCGTGCCGCCGTCGCGGACCAGCCAGACGCGGGTCTCCGCCTTGGGACCGAAGACCATCAGGCAGTACTCCGGCTTGGCTGTGTACCTGGGCTCCTTGGCGATGGAGCGGTCGAGCTTCGTCAAATCGACCGTCTCGGCCGCTTGCGGAAGGCGACTCAAATCGGCAGCATCAGCGGTCGCCGCGCTGGCGGCCAGCAGGATCAACGTGCACAGCCAGGTACGCGTCACAGGACACCTCCGCGGATGGCAAAGGGCAGGGCAGGGGGGCCGCGAATCCAACCCTGAGTTCGTTGAAGCGGAACTAACTCGTTCGATGTTGGACGTTGGACGTTCGATGTTCGACGGCACGCAAACTGGCGATCTACTTCACCTCAAACGCGAGCGTCACCGGCCGCACCTCTTTCCAATCGCGGAACCAGAGCGTGGCTTGGGCGTCGCCGTTGGCCGCTTCGGCAGGGACCCGCACGGGGCCGTAGAAGGCATAGATCCCTCACCCGATCTTTGCGAGCGCCTCGGTTCGCTCGATCTGCGGCCCGCCGCTGGCCGAACGGAAGACGAACTTGCCCATCAGGGGACCATGCTCCGGGCGGTCGTCGCAGACGCGGCAGTTGTAGGCCGCGAACGTTCCCTCTCCCAGCCCCGCCGAGCCGATCATCACTCGCAGCGACCGATTGCGGTTGTTCGCCGGGCCGTCGTCGCGAGGGATGACGCGCTTCGTGCTGAACTGCGTGAGGGCCAGCGGGCCGTCGAAATGGACGATTGGCGCCTCCTTGGCCCGCGATGCGAAGCGCGGCTTTTGCAACCCGCCCAGGCCGACCATCTGCGGGCCTTTGCCGGGCACATTGGCCCTGAGCCGATAGCCGTCGGAGTAGCCATGGGCCGACAGGCCGCTGTAGGTCGTCTTGCCGTCGCGGCTGACGATGTCGCCGCACGAGAAGCCGGACGATTCCCGCGGCTTATCGACGACTTCGCCCGGCTCGTTGAGATCACCATTGCCGTTGCGATCGACGTACAGCGAGTCGCCGTCGCGGACCAGCCAGACGCGCGTCTCGGCCTTGGGACCAAAGACGAGCAGGCAATACTCCTGCGCTGGGGTGCCGTATTTGGGCTCTCTGGCAATCGAGCGATCGATCTTCGATAGATCGACGGTCTCGGCCGCGCTGGCCGGCGCGGCTAGGAGGACGAGCAGAGCAGGCAGCCAGCGACGCATCATGGCGCTTCTCCGTGGCGAACAGTGATGACGGGCCTCTATCACAAAGAGCGGACGCCGCCCTGCGAACACGACAGGCGACCGTCAGGATTTCGGCCCGGCCGGGAATCCGGAGAACCTTAGTCGGCTTCAGCCGACTCCCCGTCTGCCACCCGTTTCAACGGGTGGTCGGCGGAACCAAGACTCGCGTTTGTTGAGCCGGCTTCAAGCCGGCTTCTCGCCGAGAAGACTGGGAAGCCGGCTGGAAGCCGGCTCCGTGCATCGCCTTTGTGTGCAAACCCACCAGCCTGAAAGCTGGTGGCAGACGGGGAGTCGGCTGAAGCCGACTGAGCAAGTGGACGAGCTGCTGCGGCATACCGCCCGGCGGCCGACAGAGCCGTAGCCGACTTCTTAGAACTTGATGGCCCGGCGCGTCGCTCGCCGCTGCGGCGGGTCTCACAACGTCGGCTACCCCAATCGCTCCCGGCTATTTCTCACCGCCATCAGGCATCGGCTATAGTGGGAGTGCGGCCGCTACCGCGTCGTGCCTCCACTCCGCGTCGCTTGTCCATGACCTCTGCGGCACCCCTGGATACGGGCTTGTTACAGCCGCTGCTCGAGCGCGCCTGTCAAGGCGATCCTGCCGCGCTGGACGAGCTGCTGCGGCATTCGGCCCGGCGGCTGACGGAGCTGACCCGGCACATGCTGCGGGGTTTTCCGGGCGTGCGGCGGTGGGCCGATACCGACGACGTGCTGCAAAACGCATTGATCCGACTGGTGGCCTCGCTCCGCGAAGTGCGGCCGGCTTCGCCGCGGGAGTTCCTCGGCCTGGCCACGCTGCAAATCCGCCGCGAGCTGATCGACCTGGCGCGGCACTACTTCGGCCCGCAAGGGCAGGGGGCCAACTACCAGACACACGGCGGCGATCCCGCACAATCGCCCGTGGCCGGTGCGGCGGACGTGAACAACGAGCCCAGCTCGCTGGCCGAGTGGCACGAGTTCCACGAGCGCATGGACACGCTGCCGGAGGAGGAGCGAGAGACGGTCTCGCTGCTCTATTACCAAGGTCTGTCGCAAGTAGTCGCGGCGGAATTGCTCGGAGTCTCGGTGCGCACCGTGCAGCGTCGCTGGCACGCGGCAGTGGAGCAGTTGCACAGAGTTTGGAACGGCGATTAGCAGACAATCAGGCAATCAGATTAAGTAGCTCGCAGATTGAAAAGCTCGATTTCCAGCCAGAATAGGCTAGGGTACTCACCCAACCCTGAAAGGGTTGCATTCCAAAGCCCAGGGTTGCCGCGCCAGCGGCTACCCTGGGTTGCGGTCGAATCACGAATTGACGACCCTGAAGGGGTCGCACTTTGGCGCCGCGCCGCCTTTGGTGCGACCCCTTCAGAGTCGTTGGATCGATGCTCGCGGACTAACCCAGGGTGTGCTGCTGACGCGGCGACCCTGGGCTGTGGAGTGCGACGCTTTCAGCGTCGAGGGAAAAGGCGTGCTGATCGACCTGCGGATTCGAACTGTTGTCGTTCCCTTATTCATCCGAGTCTTCCCATGTCGGCCAACGAGCGCATTGCCGAGCTGCTGCTACGGTGGGAGGACGCGCGCCGGCAGGGCCGCGAGCCCACGCCCGAGGAGCTTTGTGCCGACGGCCCCGGCGCGGCTTCGCCCGTGCTGGTGGAGGAGCTTCGGCAGCGCATCGCCGCCATTCGAACGATGGAAGAGCGCCTCGGCATGGCCAGTCCGGCGGTCGCGCCGACGCTTGCTGAATCGTCGTCGGCCGGGGCAGGGCAGGGGGGGCAGCAACAAGCCACGGTCGCCTTCGATCAGACTCGGCCCACGCCCGAGTTCGCTCGCCCGGACGTGAGCATTCCCGGCTACGAAATCCTCGAGGTTATCGACCAAGGTGGCATGGGCATCGTCTATCGGGCGGTGCACACGCGTTTGCAGCGCACGGTGGCCATCAAGATGATGGCGGCCCTCCGGGCCAGCCCCAAGCACTCGGCCCGCTTCGAAGCCGAGGCCGAAGCCGTCGCCCGGCTGCAGCACCCGCACGTCGTGCAGATTTTCGAGATCGGCCAGACGGACGGGCGGCCGTATTTCACGATGGAATACATGGCCGGCGGCACGCTGGCCGCCTGGATGGCCCGCGAGCGGCCGACGCCGCGCCGCGCGGCCGAGATCGCCGAGACGCTGGCCCGCGCCATGCACGCCGCCCACGAGCGCGGCATCGTGCACCGCGACCTGAAGCCGGGAAACGTGATGCTCTCGGCCGACGGCACGCTCAAGATTGCCGACTTCGGCCTGGCCAAGCGGCTGGACGATACGCCCGACCTGACTCGCACGGGCGAGGTGCTAGGCACGCCCGCCTACATGGCCCCCGAACAAGCCACGGGCGACCGCGCGGGCATCGGCCGGGCCACGGACGTGTACGCCGTGGGGGCGATCCTGTATGAGCTGCTCGCTCGCTGCCCGCCGTTCGTTGGCGACAATCCGTTGGAGATCCTGCGGCAGGTCACGGACGACGAGCCGGTCGCGCCGGCCGGCGGCAATCGGCCGTGCCGCGTGACCTGGAGGCGATCTGTCTCAAGTGCCTGGAGAAGTCGCCGGCCCGCCGCTATGCGTCGGCCGAGGAGCTGGCCGACGACCTGCGACGATTCCTGGAGGGCCGGCCGATTGTGGCTCGCCGCGCCGGCCTCGGCCGGCGGCTGCTCAAGTATGCCCGGCGGCATCCGGGCCGCACGGCGTTGGCCGCTGCGGGGCTGCTGGTGGCGCTCATGCCGGCGTGGGCCGGAGTGCAGCACCTGCGCGCCCAGCAGCAGCTTCGCCGCCGCGCCGAGGAGCTGGCGCCTCAGGCCCACGCGATCTTGCGGCACCACTGTTACGAGTGCCACGGACAGGACCCCGCCAAGATTGCCAAAAAACTCAATGTGCTGGACCATGCCTCGCTGGTGGACAGCGACCGCCGCATCGTGGTGCCGGGCAAGCCGGACGACTCGCGGCTGATCCAGCGGATCGCCGACGGCTCGATGCCGCTGGAAGAGGAAGAGAAGCGCCTGCCGCGGGTCACCGAGGAAGAGCTGCAAGTGCTGCGGGATTGGATTCTCGGCGGAGCGCCGGAGCCGTCAGAGGAGGCGTCGCTCGCGGAGGCCGCGCAGGCCCCGGCCGCGTCGCCGCTAGCCGCCCAAGTCAAGCAGATTTTCATCGACTACTGCTACGACTGCCACAAGTTCGACGCGGGCAAAGGGGGCATCAAGATCCTGCACCACCGACTGCTGGTCCACCTGCGGAAGGTGGTCGTGCCGGGCAAGCCGGACGAATCGGAGCTCTTCCACCTGATCACGACCGACGACGAGCGCCGCATGCCGCCGCGGGAATACGAGGGGGTGTCGTACGACCGCTTGCTGGAGGAGCAGATCGAGCTGATCCGGCGGTGGATTGCGGAAGGCGCGCCGCCGTTCCCGAAGGGGGAGTAACACTCCGCGCATGAGGCAGGGCAGGGGGTACGTGGCATGGGCATCTTGCCTCAGAGTTACCCACATCTCCGAAAGACGTAGTCCACCGGTTGCGACAGCAGATCGATGCATGCACTAGGCATTGAGTTTTCCTCCAGCGCCTTCCTCCATGACGAGACCATCGTCAACGAGGGATGCTCCAGTACGTTCGTTGAGGATCGTCAAAACTACGGGAAAACTCGCTGCTGGCAACCTCCAACATGTGGGTAACTCTGAGGCATCTTGCCCATGCGTCAGGGGCTAGAAGCCCCTGCCACGGCTCGCCCCTAGCTTTCGAGCCGCCGCGATCTATAATTCCTTTGGCGGAAGTGACCGCCAGACGCACGGCCGTCTTTAAATCGCCTGATGTGGGTTCGTCCTTCGCCACATTAAAAACAAGGAGCACACCGTGCTTGCTTCGCCCGCCCTCGCTTCTCCTGAATCTGTTGGCCTGAGCGTCCTCTCGGCCGACGATCTGCCTTCAGCCGCCTTCGACCCGCTCGAGCTAGGCGACGAAATCCTTCGCCTCAAAGAGCGCGCCAGTGCCACCATCCTGGCCCACTACTACCAGGAGGGCGAGATCCAGGAGCTGGCCGACTTCACCGGCGACAGCCTGCAAGCTGGCCCGCGCCGCCACCAAGGTGACGACCGCCGACGATCGTCTTCTGCGGCGTCCACTTCATGGCCGAGACGGCCAAGATGCTCAACCCGGAGAAGCGCGTGCTGCTGCCCGACCTGCAGGCCGGGTGCAGCCTGGCCGACAGCTGCCCGGCCGACAAGCTGGCCCGCTACCAGGAGATGCTCCGCGAGCAACGGCCGGAGGTTCCAGACCGTCACCTACATCAACAGCACGGCCGCGGTGAAGGCGCTGTCCGACTGGGTCGTCACCTCGCGGCAACGCCGAGGAGATCATCCGCCGCGTGCCGGCGGACCAGGAGATCCTGTTCGTGCCCGACCGGCACCTGGGCAGTACCTGGAGGAAGTGACCGGCCGCAAGATGATCCTGTGGAACGGCTCGTGCATGGTCCACGAGATCTTCAGCGTCGGCGACCTGCTGGCGCATGAAGCGGAAGCTGCCCGGCGGCGATGACGATCGCCCATCCGGAGTGCCCGGCCAACATCCGCGAGCACACCGACTTCGTCGGCGGCACCGAGGCGATGATCAAGTACGTCGGCCGGCTTCGCCGAGCCGACCGACTTCCTGGTCGCGACCGAGGCGAACATGATGTGGCAGCTCGCAGCACGTCACCCGCGGCACCGCTACCACCCGGTGCCGGGCATCACCTGCGCCTGCAACAAGTGCCCGCACATGGCCCGCAACACGCTGGAGAAGCTGCGCGACTGCCTGCGGGACGGGCGGCCGGAGATCACCTGGCAGCCGGAGTTCGAAAAGGCGAGACTGGTCCTGGAGCGCAGCCTGCTATAATGATCACGTGATTTACAAGATGAAACCTGTGTTGAAAGGAGGCCCAACGTGTCTGCCTGCCGTTCGCCAACAACTCTCAAACTGTTAGGCGAGCATATGACGCACGGTTGAAAGCCAATCGGTTCCTTCTCGGCAAGTATCCTGGGACGACATTGTTGAAGCCTCGGTGATGCTTGATCAGCGAATGACACAGCCGTTTCTTGACCGTATCCTCGATCCGCTCGTCGAGTGTCTTACTCGCGAGGCTGCTCAGAAGATCGTCAACCTCCGCGCCGACTCCGAGACGCAAGCCAGGCTCGACGAATTGGCTGACAAGGCGAACGAGGGCCAACTCTCCGACGAGGAGCGAGCCGAATACGACCGTTATCTCGCGGCCTTCCATTTCATCACCCGCCTGCAGGCCAAGAGCTCGCACGCGACTGGAAAGGAAAGCGGCGTCCTAATTAATGGCGATCGACGCGGCCGTTCGCCAACTCGTCCGGCAGCGGGCGAAGGACCGGTGCGAGTATTGTCGTTTGAGCCAATCGGCCGCGTCGTTCTTCACGTTTCACGTCGAGCACATTCGCGCCAAACAGCACGAGGGCGACGACGACCTAGCAAACTTGGCCCTAGCGTGCCCTGACTGCAATTCTTACAAAGGCCCAAACCTCACGGCGGTGGATCCAAAAACCGATGAGGTTGTCCCTCTGTTCAATCCCCGGCTTCATCGTTGGAGTGAGCACTTCCGCTGGTCCGCCGCTCGGATTCTCGGGCGCACGTTCAACAGGTCGGGCCACGGTCCGCGTGCTGAGAATGAATGACCCGGATCGCGTCGCAATGCGCGTTGAGCTGCGAGCACGCGGAGAACTGTAGCAGGCGAGTGTTACATGCTCTCCGCTCTCGAATCCGCCGCCAAACTCAATGGAGAAGTGTCTTTGCACGTCGGGCTTACGCCTCGACGCTCGCCTGCAACCCTCTCTCGCTTATGCGTCGGGTTTGTGTGGTCCATGTCGCTAAGACACGAACAACCCATCCGGGCCGTAGCTGTCCGTCGATGAGGGCGGCGCCGGCCCGAAGCGGCTGAATAGCGTCGGCTCGCCCAGCGGCGTTTCAGTCAACCGCGACGCGACTGCGGGACCTCCACGATCGCCGCCAGTTCGCCGGCGTCGAACCAGATCAGGCAGCAATCCAGGCAGGTGTCGATCACCGCGTTGCCGCCGCCGTGGTAGGGGTGGGTCTGCATCCGCTGTCCGCAGCCCGGGCAGTCGATCCGGCGCTCGAGCTCCTCTGGATCGAGCGGTGCCGGCTCGGCTGCCGGCGGGCACTCCGCGCGGCGCTGGCGGACGATGTGGGGAAAGTCGCCGTTCGTCGTGAGCACGCCCCGGCACTGGTCGCAATAAGAGATCGCGTAGCCGGCGATCGAGCCGAGCGACAGCTTCTCGAAACAGACGGGACAGTCGTGCTCGCCCGGCTCGCTCAGCGGCGTGACCGCGTCGGCGGAGTCGGCGAGCGGCTCGGGAAAGTTGACCGTCTCGCAGTGTTTGCACTGGAAGTAATCGCGCCCCGGCACGGGCGTCAGCGGTGCACCGCAGTTGGAACAGTTCACCTCACCGGCTCCTGGAGAGCAATGGGCCGTTCAGGTAAAGCCTAGCTCATTTCGCCGAAGATGCCGGCCGCTCCAGCAAGGAGCGTCGTGGCGTCAGGGGCGAGCGTCGAGGCGTCAGCCCGACGTGACCGTCGCCGCTGGGCAGAGCAGGGCAGGGGGGAAGGAGTCGTAAAGCCGGCGATGGCATCGCCGGGGTCGCAGCATCCAGCCCGGCGATACCATCGCCGGCACACGGCTTCAACGCCCCGCTACGCTGGCCGGTACGTCGCGAAGCACCGCGGCGTTTCCCACAGCCGCGATTCGACGACCGGGAAGCCCTGGCTGGCGGTGAAGTCGAAGATCAGCCGGGCGATGTTCTCGGCCGTCGGGTTCACGTCCATCAGATAGAGCGGCTCGCCCAGCTTCTTCGAGCATCGGCACGGCGGGGTCGTCCCGGTGCAGCAGCATGCGGTGGTCGAGGTTCTCGTCGATCCACGTGCTGACCACGCGCTTGATCTCGGAGAAGTCCAGCACCATGCCGCGCTCGTCGAGCTGCGGCGACTCGATCGCGATGACCGCCCGGCCGTTGTGCCCGTGCAGGTGCTTGCACTTGCCGTCGTAGTTGAGCAGCCGGTGGCCGTAGCAGAAGTCGATCTCGCGGGTGACGCGGTACATGGCAAGTGCTTCAGGATCGCTCGCTCGCCGGCGCCGTCTGCGACGATGCTTGTGGGCCGGCTGCTTGCGGGACGGCAGCTTCCCGGCCCGCGTTGCGGACGGCTTCGATGTCGCGCGGGGTAATGGCCAGGCGATCCAGGGCGGTGTCGGACTTCTCGCTGACGCTTCCTTTGTCGTCGGTCTCGTACGTCACGCGCTCGACGGAGAGGTAGTTGCTCTCGCGACAGGTCGGGCAGCAGGTGAGATCGAGCCGCAGATGAGGCTCGCCGTCGCCGGCGCGGGGCAGCTCGGCCGCTGCCGACAGCTCGCCGCCCAGCAGGCGCTCGACGAGACGGGAATCGGCGTCCTGAAGCGAGAGCCGCCGTACGCCTTGCTGCGTCTCGATCCAACACCTGCAACGCTCGCAGAAGGTCTGCGACAAACTGGCGCCCATGGCCATGAACGTGGCGGCGCCCATCACCACGCCCGCCTCGATGAGCCACACGATGCCCAGCGGAATGCCGCTGACGGTGTTGTCGCCGCGGCCGATGCCCCACAGGCCATTTTCGTAGAAATAGCCGACATAGTCCCAGAGCTGATCCGGCTGCCAAACCAGCCACGCAACCTCAGCCCCGCGGGCACGCGCGTCGGCCGCCCAGGCCACGTACCACGCCACCACACCCCAGGCCAGCCCCAGCACGCCGATGACGAACGTATTGCGCAGCTTGCCGGCCGTCGCCGCGCGGCCGACGAGGAAGCCCACGATGCCACCCAAGCCGAGCGTCAGCAGAAAATTGATGTAGACGAACGGAATCCAGGCGATGGCCCAGGCATAGGCGAAGCCCAGCGCCGGCGCACTGCCGGCGCCGACCAGCGACGCCCCCAACAACCCGGACAACGTGACAGCCCCGGAATGGCGGTAGAGATTCACGGCGCGACTCCTCGGATCGAGAGCAATGACGCGGACGTGCGATGCGTCCGATTGTAATAGGATAGCCCGCGAACAGCCAGAAAGCCGGTCCGGCATTCCGGACAGTAACAGGCGACGGGCGGGGGGCGGGGCAGGGGAGGGGAGGGGAGGGGCCGCGGCAATACAAAGGAGGGAACGCTAATAAACGCTAATCAGCGCTAATGTTCGCGCACCCGGCGATGGCAGCCGCAAGGTCGATCGCCATTAGCGCACATTAGCGATTATTAGCGTTCCTCTTCTCCGCTGACAGCACTGCCAGCGCGAGTTCTGTCTGCTCTTCGCGGCCGTCCATCACCTCGCTACACTTCCGCCCCGCAATTTGCACGTGTCAACGTGCGCTCGCGACTCTGCTGGCATTCGTCATTCGTCATTCGACATTCGTCATTCCTTCGTCATTCGTCCTTCGACATTCGTCATTGCAGCAGCCATGCAGTCCTACGACTTCCTCATGCTGGCGGTGGTGCTCGGCTGCCTGGTGTTCGGCGCCTGGAAAGGCATGGCCTGGCAGGTGGCGTCGCTGGCATCCATCGTGGTCAGCTACCTCTCGGCCGTGAAATGCTCCGGGGTGATTGCTCCCATGATCAGCGCCGAGGCACCGTGGAATAAAGCGGTGGCCATGCTCATCTTGTACGTGGCCACGTCGATCGGCATCTGGCTGGGCTTCCGGCTGGTGGCCGGATTCATCGACTCGGTCCGTCTGAAGGAGTTCGACCGGCAGATCGGCGCGATGTTCGGCGCCGCCAAGGGCGTGCTCTTGTGCCTGGTGATCACCTTCTTCGCACTGTCGCTCTCCGAGACCGCCCGCGGCATGGTGCACGCCTCGCGGGCCGGCTACTACATGACCTGGCTGCTCAAGGAGTCGGACCAGTACCTGCCGGTGCGCGTGCGCGAGGTGGTCGGCCCGTACATCGACCGGCTCGAAGACAAGCTCCAGCCGGGCCCGTCCCTACCCGGCGGGCCACAACCGCCGGGCTCGCCGGTGCCCGGCGCACTGCCGTCGATGCCCGGCCCGTTTCCGCCCGGTGCATCGCCGTCGCCGCCGCGGCCGTTCCCTGGCATCCTGGGCGACTCATCGAGCGGCAACGCGACGGCGTCAACCGGCAGCGAATGGCGGCCGGGCACGAGCCGGCCAGGCTACGCACCCGGCTCGACGGCCAGCAATCCGTCGTCCGGCGGCCTGCTCGAGCTGGGCAGCCGCATCTTCGGAGATGTGACCGGCAACGAGCCGGCATCCGGCGGCGGACCAAGCGCCTCGCAGCCTTCGAATCCATCCTACGGGCAAGCGGCGCCAGCTCAGCCGGCAGCGGCCGACGACTGGAACACGATCTTCAGCCGCGGCCTCGATGCGCTGCGCACGCTGGAGGAATTCGGCGCCAGCCCCAAGCCCACGTCGCCGCGGCGCAGATAGGCACGCTGGGAGCGGAACGCTAATCAGCGCTAATAGCCGCTAATGCAAACCGATGCGGCCCTGCTCCGGCCGCACCAGTCATCAGCGTTAATTAGCGGTTATTAGCGTTCCCTTCGCTTCTAGCCCGGCATCGATGTGCTTAGGCCCGCCTGACCCCTGCCGCCTTGAGCGGCAGGTGGAAGAGGTTGGAAGCTAGCTCGTTGCCCACGGGCGCACGCTCGACCCCTGTACGATGCTTCTGTTCCCCCGCGTGGCCGAATGAGCAACAATAGCCGCCGAGCGCGTCGAGTGATCCACGTTGACCAGCCGCGTACAAGAGTGATTGAGGATGGAGCCATCACCCCAGCCGTCTCGCCGATCCCGCCGCCGCTGGCTGCAATTCGGCCTGTCGCACTTGCTGCTCGTGACGCTGCTGGCAGCCGTGCTGCTGGGCTGGTACCGGCAGCGAATCTCGCAATGGGTCGATGCGCTCTGGACTGGGCCGGCCGAGAACGACACTCGTGACGCGAACAAGTTGGGCGTTGAACTGCTGACGCGTCTGCATCCGCGAAGCGTCGTGACCGACTTTCTCGAGCTCAAGCGCCAAGGCAAGCACGCGGAAGCCGACAAGCTGCTCTCGCCCAAGGCATCGGCCACGATTCAGCGAGCTGGTTTTGCCGCGGTCGATGCGATCGCCGCCAGCTCGCTTCGACACGAGTTCACCAAGCCGGCTGACCAGGAGGTCGATATCGACGTGTTCGTCGAAACGACCTGCACGTATGCCGAGCCAGCCGAGGGGCGGTTGACAGTGATCTGGGGACTGCGGCCCAACGACTGGCGCGACCAGACGCCCGATTGGCGCATCAGGGTCATCTCACTCTCTAGCTCCGATGGCAATGTCGTTCGGCGCTGGCTGTTGAACTTGGAGAACGAAGAGACACTGCGGCGTTGGAAGGGCTGGTCGCTGCCCTCGGCGCTGGCCGGCGACGGCGGCGTTGTCTTCGCGCCGAGGAAGCCCCATAACGAGCGCACCCAGGAGTCACAGCGGATGGAACCATCGCCCCGGGCGCAGCGCCGCTCACGCCGCCCCCGGCTGCAATTCAGCCTCTTGCAGTTGCTCCTCCTCACGCTGTTGGCGGCGGTCTTTCTTGCCTGGCAGCGCGAGCCGGTTCTGCAGCTGGATCGAGTCGCTGTCGCCTGCGCCGGTCGGTGCCGAGTCGGACGATGCCACGGAGAGTCCGTGGCCGATGATCGCGATTCAGGTCATTATCGCCGAAGTGGACCGCGCCGACGGATCCGGCGGCGTTGAGGAGGAGCTGGCGCGATCGCCGTCCTTCCGCGGGTCTTCCGGGTCCGCCGACAGTGTCGTCGCGGAGCTGAAGAAGCGCCACCGGGTATCCGTGCTCAGCCGACCGTCCGTCACGACGATCAACGGCTACGCGGCGTGTGTCCAAGTGGGCCAGCGCGTTGGACTCCTTCAAGGGACGCCGGTGCCGCCATCCAAGCTGCGAGCCAAGTGGGCTGTGCCCGAGAGCAATACGACCTATCAGCCGGCTGGTTCGCAACCCGCGATGCAACCGGTCGGTCTCATTCTCGAGGTCACTCCGCGCGTGTCGAAGGAGGCCGTGGCCTTGGAGATCGCCGTAGAGCACTCGGAAGCGGCGCCCGGCGGCGATGCGGTGCCCGCGCCGGCGCCTGACGGGGGCAAGAGATTCGAGGCGCCGCGGATCAACACAAGCACGATGGTAACCACGGTCACGGTCCAGTCGGGACAAACGACCGTGCTCGGCAGCCTCGGCACGAGCAGCAATCAGGCGATCGTGATCATCCTCACGCCACGCGTGATCTGGAACGCGGACGAAGCCGAGCGCGTCAATTGACGTGCAGCTCGCAAAGTGATTTGCCAGGTAAAAACCGGCTTCCGAACCGAACATAAGAGACATTATCGGACGTTGGGCAGAGCGACGCCGTAGAATACGGGCTTCGCAATAGCGGCTATTAGACGCGTTGACCCGTGGGACGATATCTGACTCGTCCAAGGCCCCGCGGACGCAGCTCAAGCGATTCTGTGCGATCGGTTTTTCGGCGCCCTAAGTGGGCAACTCGCTCTGCGAGTTGCTGCCAATGGCCAAGCAATTCTTCGCGCCCGATGGCTAGGTGGAGCCCGGCGACGTGATCGCAGGTTTCGTAAGGCTTGAGGCGCCGGACTGGCCGTTGGGTTGCCCGTTGCCGTTGACGCTCGAGGTTGCGGCGGCCGTGCTCGTCGCCGCGGCGCTCGCCGCAGACACATCGCCTTCCAGGAACACGCCCATGCGGCGGAACTTTTCGTAGCGGGCGGCGAGCAGCTTGTCGGTCGGCTGGTGCGACAGCTCGCGGAGGCGGCGGACCAGGTACATCTTCAGCGGTTGGCCGCCAGGTGGGGGTCGCGGTGGGCGCCGCCGAGCGGCTCCTCGATCACGTCGTCGACCACGCCGAGCTCCTTGCAGGTGCTGGGAGGTGAGCTTCAGCGCCTTGGCGGCGTGCTCGGCGAAGTCGTGGCTCTTCCAGAGGATGCCGGCGCAGCCTTCGGGGCTGATCACCGAGTAGTAGGCGTACTCGCAGCATCGCCACGCGGTCGCCGACGCCGATGCCCAGGGCGCCGCCGGAGCCGCCTTCGCCGATCACGACGCAGATGATCGGCGTCGGCAGCCGCGACATCTCGAGCATGCTCTCGGCGATGACCTGGGCCTGGCCGCGCTCCTCGGCGCCGATGCCGGGGTAGGCGCCGGGCGTGTCGATCAGGCAGATGACCGGCAGGCCGATACTTGGCGGCCAGCTGCATCTTCGGCAGCGCCTTGCGATAGCCCTCGGGATGGGCGCAGCCGAAGTAGCAGGCCGTTGCGCTCCTTGAGCGTCTTGCCCTTTTGGTGGCCGACGACGAGCACCTTGTACTCGGTCGAGCTTGGCGAAGCCGGTGCGCAGCGCCCGGTCGTCGCCGAAGCAGTTGTCGCCGTGCAGCTCGACGAACTCGTCGAACACCAGGTCGAGGTAGTCGGTGGTCTGCGGCCGGTCCGGGTGCCGGGCGACCTGCACCGTTTCCCACGGCTCGAGGTTGCTGTAGATTCTCTTGATCAGCTCGGCCAGCTCGCGGCGGAGACGGCGGACTTCCTCGGCCGCACCCGCCTCGGGGGCGGCGCGCTCCAGCTCGGCCAGGCGCTGCTCGATCTCCTGGACTGGCCGCTCGAAAGGAAGCTGCTGGATGGCGGGCATCAGGCCGTGAATGTCGAATGACGAATGACGGAATGACGAAGGCCGGAATGACGGCGAAGCCGTCGGCGAACTCGCACACGCAAGCGAACGTCCAACGTCCAACTTCCAACGTTGAACGTCCAACAGTTCGATGTTGGACGTTGGACGTTGGACGTTGGATGTTCGGCGTCAGCTATCATCGATGTCCTTGCTTTTGTAGTAGGCACACTCCGCGTGCCGTTCGTTCATGTATCTTGGGCACGCCTCCCGCGTGGCCGTACCGGGCGGGCACGTTTGGAAACGTGCCCCACGACGGCACGCGGAGCGTGCCTGCTACTTTGCCGCATCTGGCGGCTTAGGCGTCACTTTGAACATCTGCATCGCCTCGAGCGCGCGGCGGAAGTCTTCGATGTCGGGCCGCTGGCGCGGGTCTTTGGACAGCATGCTCTTGACCAGCGCGGAAAACTCCGGCGTGACGTTCCGGTTTGCCGCTTCCAGCGATGGCACCTGGCCCGTGAGGTGCTTGGATAGCAGTTCCTGCGGCCGAGTGCCGGTGAAGGGCTTCCGGCCGCACGTCAACTCATAAAGGGTGCACCCGAAGCTGTAAATATCGGCCTTCAGGCTCAGCGCCTTGCCGCGAATCTGCTCCGGCGCCATGTAGCTGGGCGTCCCCTGGATTTTCTTGCTGCCGCCGAACAGCGCGGCCAGGCCCGTCTTGGGCTTCTGGGCCAAGGCGAAGTCGATGATTTTCACTTCGCCGGCCTTGGAAATCAAGAAGTTGTCGGGCTTGATGTCGCGGTGAATCCAGCCCTTTTCGGCCAGGTAGACCATCCCTTCGGCGCACTGGTCGATGATCGACGGCGCACGATAGGCGATGCGATCGACTCCCTGGTGAATCCACCACTTCATGTTCGGCGCGGCGAACAACTCCAGCACGAGGTAGGTCTCATGGCGCGAGACGCCGATCTCCAGCGACTTGACCACGCGCGGGTGGTCGAAGCTCTTGGCCACGGCATACTCGTGCCGCAAGAGGCCGATTTCGTGGCGCTTGGGCTTTTCGGCCTTCAGCCGCTTGAGGGCCACGCGGCGGCGGGTGGTGTCGTTGATCGCCTCCCAAACGTGCGTGGTCTGTCCCGACGCCAGCAGGTTCAGCAGGCGATACGGACCGACGTACAGCTCACGCATCGAACGTCACGGGCGGTCGCTCACGCTAAAGCCGAGGAGGACGCAAGCGGCCGCGCGCAAGGGCCGCGAGAATTCCAGTCTAGCCCCCCTGGCGCAGGCCAACAATGCGGATGTCCCGTCAGCCTGTCGGCTGGAGCCGCTGGATCAGCGCAGAGGGCGATCTTTTTTTCCCGGCGCTGGCGGGTCTTTCCCGTCAGAGCCGACGGCTCGAGCGATCGCCCAGACCCACAGGACCGTGACGGTGGCGCCGGCGATCCACATTCCGCGCCTTCGGCCACGAGCCGGCCCAGGCCGAGAAACACGGCGTACGACAAAAGCACCCCGCTCAGCGTGAGATAACCGCGATGGCCCGACATCGGACCGCCTTCACGTTGACGATGTGAACGTAAACCCAACGCGCCGTGGTCCCCTACCCTGCCCCGGCGCTCTCACGGTCCCTTCCATCGTGTGCGCTGCGCACTACCTTCTCCACCCATTCGGCGTCGCCGTCCTTCAGCCGCGGCGCGAGCTGCGCCTGGTAGTCGAGTGAATAGTCGTAACCGGCGCGGTCGTAGGCTGTCGAGAAGGCCGTTTGCAGGTTGAGGCTCCCATCGGCATCGCCCGCGGCCAAAGGAAGAGGAATGGTCGGCAACGGCTCGCGCAGCGTCCAGGCGTATACGTCGGCGTTCCAGCGGCGCTCCTGCCGGCAGACGAACGCGTAATAGTCGCCGCGCGGCAATCGTTCCACCGTGGGCAGCCGCAACCCGCCGCGCAGCAGGTCGAGCTCGACCAGATGAGCGTTGCTCTGCAGCACGGTCTCGCGCTTCTTCAGATACTCGCGGCGGCCATCGCTGCCGCGCCGCTTGTTGCCCGGTGACAGGACCTCCAGTACGGTCACCACCGCGCGAGTCTCCGTCTCCCGCACGGTAAGGAACGCTTCCCGCCGCTCGTCCGAGGAGGGCTGCGGAAGAGAAACGACAACGGGTGCCACGGCCACTCCGCCCCCGTGGTTGGCGGTCGCCGCTTCGGTCTGGCTGCCCTTGAGAAGGGAAACGTCGGGGCGGACGAACGTCAAATGTTCGCCCGCCAGGTCCTCGCCGGCCTCGTGCTCTACGTACACTCGCCGCTCCACGCGGACGACGTACCGCGGCCGGAGCTGGGCGGTCAACATCTCGCGGATGATGCCGATGAACGTGGGATGAAAGTCGTCCCACTCCTGACCTTCGATGAACGGGTCCATGCCCGGAAACAGCGCCGGCATCAGCTCACTCCGCAGAGTGTGATCGACCGTTCGATGTTGGACGTTGGACGTTGGATGTTGGACGTTCAAGCAGCCTAAGCCGAGGCGGCGCCATCCGCTCTAGACGGCGCCCCCCTGCCCTGCCCCGCCCTCGGCGCTGAAGCTCCACCACCAGCTCTTGGGCAGGCTGCCCACGATGATCAGCACGGCCTGGGTGGACCAGAAGATGAGCGAGCGCCGGCAGGACGCCTTCGGTGAAGCCATAGGAGTGCAGGCCCACGCCCAGCTCGTTGACGCCGAACCACGACCAGCTCGTGACGCATATTGCCGAAGATGGCCAGGACCGCCAGGCCCGCGCTCGCGGATCATGCCGCCCCAGCGGGCATGGAGCACGATGGCGTTCCAGATGCACGATCAGCAGGGCCCCGTTTTCCTTGGGGTCCCAGCCCCAGAAGCGGCCCCACGAGTCGTCGGCCCAGAGGCCGCCCAGCACGGTGCCGATGAAGCTGAACAGGATCGCGAAGCAGATCATGCCGTAGATCACCTTGCCCAGCAGTTGGCTCAGCGTGATCTGCTGCCCGCCGACCTGGCCGAGGCGGAAGCCCAGGGCCGGCGAGACGACACCGGCCAGCACATAGAAGATGCCCAGCAACCCGGCGGCGTAAGTCGTTGCGTAGCCCAGGTTGATGATCACCACGTGGGTCGAGAGCCAGAAACGCGTATCGAGGACGGCTTCGAGCTCCTGAATGGTGTCGCCGCTGCCGGCCAGGAAATGGGCGACGAGCAGCGCGGCAAAGCCGGCCACGGACGAGAGCAGGTTGCCGAACCCCAGGCGAAAGATCAGCTCCAGCACGATGCCCGTCACGACCAACGCCCAGCCGATGAAGACGGCCGTGGAATAGAGGTTCGTGATCGGCGGCTGGGCCGAGATATAGATTCGCGACACCAGGGCAAAGGTATGGATCACGAGCGCCAGCCCGATCAGCGCCAGGCGCTGCCCAGTTCAGCGGCTTTCGCCAGCCCACCAGCGACAGCGGCCAGGAGACGACGACCAGCACGAAGGCCACGACGTGAAGCACCGCGCCCAAGTAGAACGGCGCGAAATGGTTGAAGAACGACTCGAAGTTGGTGCGCGTCACGCTGTAGCTGGGGGGCGGGGCCTCGGCCAGCGCCGCTTGGTAAGCATCCAGGGCGTCGTTGAAGGCCGATGCTTCACCATCCCGCGCGGCATTGAGCACCGCCACGAGCGCCGTGACGGCGGGCGCCGGCTTGTCGCCAAGCCGGGCTTCTCCCAACAATCGATGAAACGCCGGCACCAGCAGGGGCCGATACCTCTCGTCGATCTCGGCGGCGATGATGGCCGGATCGGTGGAGATGCCGATCCGCGCTTCCAAGGTCCGGCGTATGTCTTCCGGCATGTTCTGATACCGCTCGAGCGCCGCTTCGTTGAGCCGGTCGGCGCTCCAGTCCGGGTTGGTCTTGGCCAGGATGCCGGCGATGGTCTGCACCATCTGTCGCTGGACGTTGCGTCGGCGCCGCTCGGTTTCGTCCTTCTTCAGCTCGGAGAGCAGCACGCCTTGAAGCTGTGCCCACTCCCATGCCTCCTCGCGGAGCTGCGCGTCGCTCCAGTTGGGATTCTCCTTGGCGAGGAAGGGGATGGCCGTTTGCAGGACTTCATACTGTTCCCGTGCCCCCTCGCGGAGTTGGGCGTCGTTCCCGTTGGGCCTTTCCTTGGCGAGGAAGGCAGTGATCATCTGCAGGACCTGCTGCTTGTTCTTCTCCAGCTCTGCCCGCTGCTTGTCTTGTTCAGGCCCCGTCAACGTGCTGGTCTCCAGGCGCTGTAGCCGCTGCATCTCCGCCAATGGCACGTCTTGAAGGGGCGTCAGCTTGCGGACTTTGCGTTCGGCGGCCAGTTGCTGTAGCCGGCCACGGGCGGCAGCGACCCCCAAAGGCTCCCATTGTTCGGCCAGGTCGTCGGCCGACGCATCAGGCTGACGCGGCGCCAGCAGCGGGGCCGACCGCCACTTCTCGCTGGCCTGCGCGACCGTGATCAGCAGGTTCACTTCCTGCAGCATGCTCAAAGACCTGCGAGGTGGCACGAACTGCGGGTCGCGAAGCCGGCTGTACAATGACAGGTTCTGGGCCAGCGTGATGACCTTGCGTTGCAGCGGCGAGAGCGACTTGGCATCGGCCTCCTGCACGCGGTCCGCCTCGGCAATCAGCTCATCCAGTTTCTTCTGGGACTCCATGATCTCCTTGTTGGAGTACAACAGTCCCTTGCGCGGCTTGAGGTCCAGGGCACGCAGCAGCTCGTGGTTGTCGATGCGGAACACCTCATAGCCGTCGGCAATCGGCTCGCCGCTGGTGTCTCGCCGGCCGCTCATCACATCGAGCAGCCAGACGATGGCTGGCCGCTTCTGCTTGTCCACCGTCAGCTCCTCCCGGCCGGAGATGATTCGCAGGTTCGTCCGGGCCAGCGTGTCCATGGCCTTGACGCGTTCAGAGTGCACTGGCAACTTGCCGAAGTCGTGGATGCGCATCTCGCGCGGCGGCGTCTTGGGCGATCGGGCCCGGCTGGCCACCCAGCCCCCCCACACGAGCACCATGAGGATCGGCAGCCAGATGACTGCCACTCGGGCCCAAGGCCCCGTCGCGATCGGCGCCGGGGTGCGGACCGGCGGCGCGGGCGAGCGCGATTTGTTCTGCGGCGACTGCTTGCCGCGGCCGTTCTTCTCTGCGCGTTTGGAGGTCGGCGCGGGCTGCCCCCCCTGCCCTGCCCCCGGCTCCGCGACCGCCGTCGCGACGACGGGCGCTGTGCTGACGGGCGCTGTGCTGACGGGCGCTGTGCTGACGGGGACTGCGCCGATAGGCGCTGTGCTAACCGGCGATTTGCCCCCGGGCGCTGGGCTGTCCGTCGAGAGCCGCGTCAAAAACCGCGTCAGCGTCAGCAAGAAGTGAAAGCCCATGCCGACGCCCACGATCATGCAGCAGACATAAGGGATCAACCAGCCGCCGTTGGTCACCACCGAGAGCGTGGAGCGCTCAGCGGAATACCGCGGTGCATCGTCGCTGGAGTAAACCGGCACGGGCGGATGGTGGCCGCTTTGATACAGCGTGTCGCCCATCGCTCGCAGCGGATTGTTCATCCAGATTTCGGACGTGGTATCGACGCCCGGCCCCTTCTGGCTGCCGTCGCTGACCAGGTGTACTTCGGATCGGTAGTCGCGGGCCTTCGAGGTGCCCAGGTAATCGTCGCGGCGGACGTCTTGAGCGTCACGGTATACGGCTTATTGATCCGTTTATGCCGCAGATAGACTTCGTACGTCTGGCCGCCGACCTTCACCTCCTCGAGATCGTCCAGCAGCGTCGGGGCCCACTGGGCATAGTAAGTCTGGTTGGGGCTGACCAGGTGCGTTCCCAAGGACTCGCCCGTCTCTTTGTCCAGGAAGCGAACGTAGGCCCCCGGCTGGTTCTCGCCCTTATCGACGCCCGTAATCGGCGGCGCTTCCTCGATGCGATAGAAGCGGCCGTGCCCTGCGTCGGCTTCGGGCGTTTCGTCCGGGGCGACGTATAACGTCTTGGTGTTGCGAAAGAACGTCAGCACCTGCACGTCGAAGGGCAACTGCTCGTCCCGGACCACTTGATACTCCGTGCGGCTCCCTTTTTTCACCGAGCGCAGCAGCGACGACTGCGGAATGGTGATCGTCTGGTCCGTGCCGGCCGTCCCGTCATCACGCTTCATGATCGCCAATTCCAGCTCTCGGATGTCTTGCACCCAGTTGGAGGCGATGCGATCGGGACGTCCAGCCGTCTCTTCCTCGAGCGTGATCTGCGCTTCCACGTGCGTGGTGCTGACCCACAGCTCGTTGAACATCAGAAGTCCGATGCCGAAGTGGATCACCACGATGCCAGCCCGCTTCTTGAACGCCAGGCGCAGCCGGCCAGGAACACCAGGCCGGCCAGCGTGGCGTAGGTGAGCTGGGCCAGAATCCGCATCGAGGAATCGTTCATGCGGCGCTGTCGCCGCCGAGGAACAGGAAGCCGGCCAGGCTGACGAACACCAGGGCCACGAACGTCAGCGACCAGCGCTCGACCTGACGGCCGCGATCCATGAACCGAAACGCGTACACGGCGGCCGCCACCGCAGCCAGCGCCGCGAGCAGCACGCCGAACCTGAACGCCTCCCACAACACGCCGTAGGGAATCCACGAGCCGGTCTGAATGCCCTCCTTGTTCTCACCCGACAGGATCACCGCGGCGATGGCGCCCAGCCCTAGCACGAGCACCACGATCCCGGCCCACAGCCGCTTGCCGCGGGCTTGCACGGTGAACCGCACCGAGTGCGCAGCCACCAGGTTGATGAACATCAGCGTGCCCAGGAGCCAGCCGCCGGGCAGCGGAAAGCCGCCGGGCAGCTTCGGCTTGCTGGGGAAGAACGCCTCGGGGGCGAAGTTCTGCAGCTCGACCCACACGAACCACGTGCGGAAGAAATGCCGCACGACATCCCACATGTCGTACCGCGTCAGCGCGAAGGTGCCGCTGAGGATCAGCGCCATGCCCAGGGACAACAACACGACCGTGAGCTTCAGCGAAGCCAGCGGCATCACCGCCGCGCGGAGGCCGGCCCAAGCATCGGCCTGGTGCCGCGCCGCGGGACTGGCCGAAGCGCCGGGGGTGGAACGAATCGTGGCCTCACTTGCCATCGGCCGACTCCTCGGAAGTAGGTTCGTGCACCGCTTGAGCCAAGGCTCGCACGCCGTTCTCGATGAATGACTTGAAGGTGGCCTTCTCCCGCTGGGCGGCGGCCACCGGACCCTTCAGCCGGAAGAACCAGGTGCGCCCCTTGGCCTTCACCATGGCCACGTAGATCGCCTCGCGGACTTTGCTCTTGGCCAGCCGCGGCGGCACGCCGAACTCCGGCTCCTCGTCGGCGCCGTCGCCCGCGGGTCTTTCGGGGGCCACCATCTCCACGTAGTTGCCTTCGTACTGGTCGATCTTCAGCGGCTTGAGCTCGCGGTCCAGATCATCCTTCTCGATGTCCTCCAGCCCCACCAGGCCGCGCCAGCGATTGATGTTCATCAGCGCGTCGCCGCCGGGCAGGCTGACGTTGATCTGGACCTTGTCGCGGCCCTCGCCTGCTTCCGCTTTGTAGATGATGTCCCGCGGGTCCATGCGGCCGGGGGGGACGCGCCGCCACGTGGCGGGCGTTTCCATGGTCAGCGGGCGCGGCGTGGCCGACGCCTGATAGACGCGGACCGGCTCTTCCCGGCCGCGACCGGCCAGCCAGGCGATGCCGGCGATCAGCGCGGCCACGATCAGCAGGGAAAGCCAAACAGAGCGGGGATACTTCACGGCCAGTGCCCCGGGGGGGTGAGGGTTTTGAGATTCAAAAGTAGGTCAGGCTCCTGCCTGACAGCGTTCCGCGCGGCGAATTTGGCAGGCAGGAGCCTGCCCTACTTTAGTCTGTACGCGACGAGCTGGCCGTGGGTTGCTCACCCGCGGCCACGAGGTTCAAGGCGGGATCGGCGCGCGGCGGATTATCCGCCGCCGGGCCTGACGGCAGCGCACCCCGAAAGGCGGACGCCTGTCCGCCGAGCGACCGAGGGCTGGTTTCCTGCGCAGCTCCGTTTGCCGGCGCGACGCTGCCGAGAATGCCAAAATAGTCCCTCGATTATATGCGTGCCTGCGCGGCAAAGTACAGGCGAGCGGGCGGTTTTGGGGGTTCGGGTCGAACTTCTTGCAGTCGTTCCAAGCGGACCCGGTCTGGGTCCAACCAAACGGCCTTGTGATTCAACTGGTCACTCATGGCTTCCTCCAGCATCCGCACTCGGCCCTGCGCTACCATGAGCTTGATCTGAAGCTCCCGAAGCTGCCATTCTCGCATCAGCCACCCAAGGCCCATCGCCACCACGAGAGTCAGCCAAAGCAAATCGCGGACGGAGAAGCGGAGTCGCATCGGGCATGCTCCTTTTCAACGTGCATCGCTGCCGGCCACGGGCTTCACAACTGCCCTGCGAATCAACGGCCGCCCCCCTGCCCTGCCCCGGCCTGCGGTTTGATCCTGGCGATGGCCTCCGCCACGCCGCTGCGAACCCCCTCGCGATCATCGCGAAGGGCCGCCTGCAAACCGGGGATGGCCGCTTCGGCCGGTGGGCCCACCATGCCCAGACAGGCTGCGGCGACGTGGCGAGATTTGTGATGCCCAGCGAGGCGGTGCGCGCAGGCCTTAAGGCGACCCTCGATTGTAGAAGCTGCGCTTGGCCGCGACAATGAAGGCGCGACCCCCTGCCCCATCGTGGCGCACGCGGCTCGCGTGCGTGGCCAGAAGGCCCTCAGGTGGCGTGCACGCGAGCCGCGTGCACCACGGCTCGTTTGACACACGACCCCTGACCGATGGCCAAGTGCGAAGAAGGCTATCTCTGCGAAGTCTGCGGCCGGGATGTGGAGAACATCACCGACAGCGACCTTTACTTGCGCTACGTGATCGGCCTCGTGGATCCCGAGGTGCTACACACCAGCCGCGAGCGGCACATCCGCTGCAACCCGAGCCTGGCACAGTTTATCGTGGACGAGGAGTTCCAACCCGTCGCCGCGCAAGGTCCGTTCGACAAGCGGCAGCTCGATCCGGCTCATGTGCGCGAGCGGGAGCGGCTGGTGACCCGCGGCTGGCGGCGGCTGAAGGAGCTCGTCAGCGTGCCCAAGATCATCGATTACCCGTTGCCGGAAGTACGGGCACGCATCGAGGCGAAGGCCCAGGGATTGGATAAATAGCCGCAAAGGACTCCAAGAGTACACCACTGGAACAGAAGGAACGAAGGCACCAAAGAACGACTGGCCATGCATTCTTCGTTTGCTTCGTTCCTTTTGTTCGATTCCTGCCTCAGCAAACGAAAGAGCCCACGGACGCCGAGTCGGCATCCGTGGGCTTGGACATTTGAGAAAACGATCGGCCGCGCGCTACCGCTGCGCTGGTTCCGCTGCTTTCTTGTCCGGCTCCTTGTCCGGTGAGGTTGCCTTGGGTTTCACGGAGGCCTTGGCCTTCTTATTGGCTTCGCTCTTGGCCTTGGCCGCGGCGAACAACTCCTTGACACGGGCCTTCTGCTCATCCGTCAGCAGGGCTTCGACCTCGCCATCTCGCTTCTTCTGGATCTTCTGCACCTTGGCATTGAGCTTGCGGATTTCCGCCCGCAGTCTGTCCAACTCCGTTTCGTAGCCCTCCGCGATCTTCCGGGCCTCTTTCTCCTGATCCGACGTGAGGACCTGCCGGACGAAGTCGGGCAGCGAGGCACTGGGCGGCTTTTTCTCTTTGGACTTTTCTTGGGCTTGCGATTCCATCCCCACGAGTGCCGACACGATCCATGCGGCGGCCAGACACCACGTGCGAACACAGCGGTTCATTGGGGAGACTCCCGAATCAGAGGATGCGGAACAGGGAAAAGGGAATGACACGTCTTCTGCCCGCATCAATCTAGCGGCCGCGGCGCGCGATTCCAGCTTCGAGAACGATTTTTTTGTCCCTTGTCCCTTGTCCCTTGTCCCTTGTCCCTTGTCCCTTGTCCCTTGTCCCTTGTCCCTTGTCCCTGGTCCCTAGTCCTTTGTCCCTTGCCTTTGTCGCCTTGTCCTTTGTCCCTCCTTCGTCCGCACCACCGCACGACCAATGACCAAGGACAAAGGACAAAGGACAAAGGACAAAGGACCAAGGACCAAGGACCAATGACAAATGACGTTAGTGCGTGTCCGCCGCCAGGGCCAGCGCTCCATGCAAGACGACTTCTTCGCCGAGTCTGGCGGGCACAATCTGGTAGCTATCCGTCAGAGGCGGAAAGACGTACCTGGCCACCGATTCGCGGACGGGGGCGAAGAATAGCTCCGGGCCGATCAGCGACACGCCACCCCCAATGACCACCACCTGGGGTGAGACAAGCGTGATGACCTGGGCGATCGCCCAACCTAAGGCCGTGGTGGCCTGGTCGAGCACGGCCCGCGCGAGCGCGTTTCCGTCGCCGGCGGCGTCGGCAATCATGCGTGCTGTGAGATCATCGAGCCGGCCACCGCAGCGGTGCGCGAGATCCTCGGCGGTGGACGAGGCCTCCGTCGCTTGGCCGCAGGAAATCGACTCCCGACCCCTTTGTGCGATACCCCAGCCGGCGGCGAGCGATTCGATGTTCTGCTTGGCGTGCGAAGCGTCCAAACCGTACCGTAGATGGCCGATCTCCGCGGCGGCATTGCCGTGGCCTTGATAAATCTGCCCACCGACGACCAGGCCGCCACCGATGCCGGTGCCCACGGTCACGTAGAACACGGGGTTGCTCCCCTGCCCTGCCCCGAAGCGGGCTTCAGCCAGCGCGGCCACATCGCAGTCGTTGCCGATGGCCGCGGGCAGGCCGAGCTTCTCCCGGCACCAATCGGCCAGAGGAAAGTCGTCCCAGCCGGCGACGTGATGGCTTTTGACCACCCGCCGCCGCCCTCGCCCCCCGCCCTGCCCTGCCCCGCCCTGGACCGGACCGCCGAAGCCGACACCGATCGCCCGCGGGTGATGTTTGGCGATGAGCTCCGGCGCGGCGGCTTCGATCTGCCGCAAGATGCCCCCTGCCCCGTCGGCGGCGACGACATCCAGTCGCCGCAACTCGGCCAGCGGAGCGCCACCCCCCTGCCCTGCCGCCAGTTGCAGTTTGGTGCCGCCGATCTCGATGGCCAGGAACATGGGAAGGACGACGATGGCCTTGGTCACGCTTCCTTGCTGCGACGCACCAGCAGCATCGCCAACCCCAGGCTGACCACGAGGCCCAGCGCGATGAAGCCCAAACGCACCCCGATGCGCGGTTTGGGCGGCGGCTCCAGGGCGCCGAGCTTGAGCACGCCTTCGCGCTTGCCGGCCGGCTTCTTGTCCTTGGCATCGTAGAACTGGGCCGAGTTCCGCCGCACGGGCATCCGATACTCGCCGAAGATCAAGTTCTGTGCGCCGACCACCTCGCGGGGGAAGTCGCCATCGATCACCGTCATCGTCATTTTCTTGACGTCGGCCAGCGCGTCCTTTACCGCCTTCTGCCGCTGCGTGTCGAGCGCCGCCAGGTTCAGCTTGTCGATCTCGGGGCCGCGCAGGCCGAAGTGCTCGCCGATCCGCAGCAGCATCTTCTCGTCTTCTTCAAAGGGGTGCGACAGCCGGCCGTCTTTCACGGCCAAGAGGTCCGAGGCGAAGAGCTCCTTGGCGAAGCCGTTGTGGGGCACGGGGTCGCGCTGCTGCGGGAGGCCCTGGCGTTGCCAGTCTCGCAAATCGGCCTCCGTGCCGCCGATGATCCGCAGCGGCAGCGGCTGGGTGACGTTCTTGAACAAGTCCTCGCCGGTTAGCTGACGGACGACGTATTCCTCGGGGATGCTGCGAATCTTCCGCGGCCCATCGGTCAGAAGGTAGATGACGTTGTGCAGCTCGCCCTCGTTGTAGGCCGAGAGCCGCATCGGCAGCACGAGCTTGTCGGTCTTGAAGCGGAAGGCCATCGCCTGCACGTGGCCGTCGAAGGCGGAGCCAGCCGGTAGTTTCGTATCGACCCCCTTCATCCGCGGCTTGGGATCGACGTTGGCCTTGCCGCCGACCTTGGCCTTTTCGGCAACGAAGCACCAACCCAAGGCAATGTACTCCTCGCACACGGCGTCCATGCCGGCGGGGTACTTGTAGCCGTTGTCGTCCATCCAGCGCTTGAGGGCGGCGGCGCTGCCGGCCTCCAGCACCACGGCCTGGTACATGCCGACGGCCTCTTCGCGCAGCACGCGGACTTCGTTCTTGGCCAGCTCGAGGCTGTTGTCGGCTCGCCGCTGCGCGCCTCCGCTGGCGCGGGCCAGCGACCTGCCTGGCGCGAAGAGGTATCGCAGATCGATCACGACCTCCGGCGGGTCGATGGCCTTGGCAATCTGCGGAAAGATGTCTTCGGAGACCTTCCGCAGCGCCGGCGGCGTGGGGAAGGAGATCAGCATGCCAAAGTCTTCGACCTTGCCCTCGAAGCCCGGCCGGATCACGAAGGTCTCGATGCCGTCCTTATAGAAGACATAGGTCTGCTGATCGCCGACGCGGACCAACGAAGTGTTGTCCGTGATGTAGATGGGCGGCACCATGCCGCAGGGATCGGCCCATGCCAGCCCGGGGGCGATCGGTGCGGCCAGGAACAGAAGGGCGAGACCGACGGGCGAGGCAACCAGCGAGTTTGTGTAACGCATGATCGGCATCTCCGGCAAGAGACGGGGTTCGGCTGAACGATTATCGAGGCTGATCTTGGACGCTTGGCGCCGGCCTGGGTTCCGCCAAGCCGTGGCACGGCCATCTTGGCCGTGCGTTCCCGGGCCGGCAAGCCGGGTCCCGCGATGATTCGCCCCCGGAATCCTCTTGGCCTACCAACGCAGGCCGATGCCGGCCAGTTCCTCGCGCACCTGGGCCAGGTTCCAAATCACTAGCCCGCCGTCGGCCAATCCCACGGCCAAGCGGGTTCGATCAGGCGCTCCAGGCCATCGACCAGATGGGAGACTCTTCTTCCCGCAGGTCGAAGAGCCGCTTTCGCTGCTCGGTGTCCCAGAGGGTCACCGCGGTCGGGGAGGGATCGGAAGCCAGCCATTGGCCATCGCCCGAGAGTGCCACGTGGAAACTGGCGAACTCGTTGGGCTGTCCCAAGTCGAAGGCCTTGGACCCATCGTCCACGTTCCAGAACTCCGCCATCCGACTGCGGCTGACGAACGCCACGCGGTTATTGCCTTGGAAGGCCAGGTTGTGCCAGCCGTTGAGCAAGGGCGATCCCGCGAAAGGCACCTCGCGGCCGCTGCGCGGATCCAGCAGGCGGACGGCAATTTGATTGTCCACCCAGGCCAGAAGGCTGCTGTCTGCGCTGAACGCCAGGTACAACGATTGTCTTCCCGTGATGGTGACCACGGGCTCGTATTTCCATGATGACGGGTCGGCGGCGCACGAGCCTCGCTCGATTCTCCAGACCGACAGCCCACCGGCAGAGGCCGCCAAGTATTGCCCGTCGGGACTGAAAGCGACGGCATACAAGAACTCTCCCGGCGGCCGGCCCGGGGCCTCCAATTCGGTGCGCGTCGCCACGTCCCAGAGGCGCAGGCCACGATGATAGTCCCCCGTCGCCAGTACCTGGCCATCAGGACTGAAAGCCAACGCCTGCACATAGTGCGTGAGGGCCGGAAGCGTGGGCAGGGCCCGGCCGGTTTGAGTGTCCCAAAGGGCCACGGTCTTGTCCTTGCTGCCGGAGGCAAGCAGCTTGCCGTCCGGGCTAAAGGCCACGACGGGGACGCCGCTGGCGTGCCCGGCGAGGACTAGTCTTTCCCCGGAGTTCGCCACGTTGCGAATATGGACCACCCGTGGTCCCGCCGAGATCAGGAACCTTCCATCCGCGGAAAAAGCCACTCCCGATCCGGTCAGCTTATCCGGCAGACGCGCCGGGCTGGACCCCGGCAAGGTGTGCCTCCACACGGTCAACACGCCGGTCAGTGTATAGAACGCGAGCGATTGGCCGTCCGGGCTGAAGCAGCAGCCCTGCACGGTGTCGGAACGCCAGTGAGCGTGCCGCTGGAACGCGCGGGTCTCGAAGACCTGGACGCCCTCATCGCCGTGGTCGCAGGCGAGCAGTTTGCCGTCGGGACTGAAGCAAACGCTGTAATGCGTCCCGTGTGGCAGTGGGACGATCCGCTCCATCTCGCGCCGGGCGAAATCCCAGACGATCAGGCCGTCTCCCGCTCCGCCGAAGCCAGTTACCAGTAAGCTCCCGTCGGGGTTGAGCGCCATGGTCCTCAATTGCCTTCCTGAAGTCGTGAAGCCGGCAGCTTCGACCCCACGCTCGAGGTCCCACGCTTGCACCCTTGGCGCCTCGCTGTGGCACGTGAGCAGGAACCGCTCATCGGGGGTCACGAGCAAGCGCGCCGCGCGTTGCCGGGCTTGGAATCCGCCGTCAGCTTGTGGGAGCAAGCCCAAGCTCCACCGGCACCCTTTCTCCATACTCGCAGTTCGTCGCTGCTATCTCGTGATGCGAGCGTCTTGCCACTGGGCGAAAATGCCACGGCAGCGACGCGCGCCGAGTGCTCCTTCAAGCGGCCAGTCTGTCTGCCCGTGTCCAGGTCTCGGAGCTGAATCGAGCCGTCGCTGAAGCCGATCGCCAGCTCCTTCCCGTTGGGATGGGCCGCCATGGAAGAGAGTTGAATGTCGGGCGCGAAGTCGCTCCACGTCCGTGGTTCCAAGCCGACGCAATCTCCCAAGCAAGCGACGGCTTCCTGCCGGAGCACCGCCGGATCCTGATTCGGCGTATTCAGCGAGCGCGCTTGGCTCAACAGGCCCAAGCACGTCTGGCGGTATCCTTCGCCCCGCGCCAGCCTCAGCGCCCGCGCCTGGCCCAGCAGCGACTCGTAGAGGTTCGCCCGAGCGACGTCGCGCTGCTCTACCGCCTCCAATTGTTGTTTGTGTGTTTCCTGCTGCGCCACTTCCACGCGCCCTAATGCCGCCGAGGTCTGGAAGTAGCCGAAACTGGCAACCGAGGCCACGGCCACGAGCAGCAGCGCCACCATGCCGCTGAGCGTCGCGACCGCCGGGTTCCGCCGGCACCACCGCCAAACACGCCCGGGAAGGCGCACCGGCCGCGCCCGGATCGATTGCCCCTGTAAAAACCGCCGCAGCTCTTCGGCCAGCTCCGCGGCCGTGGCGTATCGCCGCGCGGCGTCTTTCTCCATGCACTTGAGGCAGATCGTCTCGAGGTCTCTCGGAATGCGGCTATTGAGGCTGCGCGGGCTCGGCGGCTCGTCGCGCAGAATCTGCACGATGAGCATCTGCATCTCGCCGCGAAATGGCAGCTCGCCGGTCAACAGCTCGTAAAGGATCACGCCCAGCGAATACACGTCGCTACGGCGGTCGGCCAGGTGCCCTTGTCCGCGCGCTTGTTCGGGCGGCATGTAGGCCGGCGTGCCCAGCACGTGGCCGTCGTGGGTCATGGTGATCTCGCCGCTTTCGCGCTTCGCCAAGCCGAAGTCCATGAGGTGCGGCTCGCCCGCGAGGTCCAGCATGATGTTCTCGGGCTTGAGATCGCGATGCACGACGCCGGCCACGTGGGCGTCGTGCAGGGCATCAGCGACCTTGGCGCACAGCTCGGCCGCTTCGCGGGCCGTGAGCTTCTGGCCGGAGAGCCACTGGCGGAGGTTGGCCCCTTGGATGTAGTCGCTGACGATGTAAATGGTATCGCCTTCGCGGCCCACTTCGTGCACCGAGACGATGTTGGGGTGCCGGAGCTGTGCAGCGGCCCGGGCCTCGCGGAGGAAGTAGTCCACCTCCGACTCCGTGAGGTCCTCCCGGCGCGGAATCTTGACCGCCACGATGCGGTCCAGCTCTTTGTCGCGGGCCTTCCACACGCTGCCAAAGTGCCCGAAGCCGAGCTGCTCGAGCAGCTCGAAGTGGCCCAGGCTGCGCGTCTCGACGGGCCGCGTGGTCCGCTGGCGATCGCCGCTGATCAGATTGAAAGCGCTTCCGCAAGACGGGCAGCAGACCTGGTCTAGCTGACTGTCGCCCACGACTTCGATCCGATTCTGGCAGTGTGGGCAACGGATGTGCATGACGAAACCGCCTGTTGATCGAGCGTTGCGACGAGGGGGCGCCAAGTCGAAGAGCCTGCGCCCCTAGCGTGATTGTAGCGACGCTGGTCCCACGCCCGTCAAGCGACGGAATGTGGCCGTTATGTGGCGTTTCAATGGGTGGCTGGGTCTGAGCGAAGCGAAGCCCCAGCCTGCCGACGGACGTTCTGATTCCGAGAGGGGATCAGCCAAAGGTGATACCTACGAACAAGCTCGTCATACACGAGGTTGGCTGGCGCTTCGGCTGGGGCTTCGCTGCGCTCAGACCCAGCCACCATCCCTCACGACACATTCCTAGCCGCCAAACACCCTCTCCACGTTGCCGCGCAGCACCTGCCGGCCCAGCTCGACGGCCTGCGTTTCGCTCCAGCCGCGGTCGATCGACGAACCGCTCGGCCAGCACCTTGGCCAGAATCCGCTTGTACATGGCGAACTTCGGCAGGGCGAACTCCAGCTTGTACATGTCGCTGTAGTAGCCGATCTGCTTCGTCTGCGGCACCGCCTCCAGCCGGGCCGCCAGGTCGTGCTCGATGAACGTCGGCGTGTTCGAGTACCACCAGTGGCCGTTGGTCACCACGTTCGGGAAGATCCAGGCGTAGCTGACCAGCTCCTGGTTGCGTGACGCTGGCCAGCACCGAGATCGGGAACGTCACCTGCGGGAAGGCGTTGAACAGCTCGCGGTACTGGATCAGCGACATGCGGCTGTCGAACAGGTCCTGCCCCTGGTAGACGCCCGCCTGCGTAGACGCCGCGGTTGACGCCGATCATCAGGTCGAACGGCAGCTCGAACTCGCGCGCAGAGCTCGGCCAGCGTCCAGAAGACGAAGTTGCCGACGGCTCGCCGGTGCGACTCGGCGGCGCCGGCGCCGTCCGCGCAGATCGCGGCCAGGCGCCGTGTCGGCCCGCGCCGTCGAGACCTTGCGGCGGCGAGAAGTCGGGCGGCAGCGAGATGGCGCAGGCCCGGCGCCCTTGCGCGCGTGAAGTGCTCGAACAGCTTGCCGATCGCGCTGCCGCAGCGCTGCGGCGTCGCTCGACCGCGATGCCGCGTGCGCCTTCGCCAGCCGCTCGCGGACCGCCGGCTTGGCCAGGTGGAAGACCAGGTCGTCGGTCCGCAGGCAGGGGACGTAGACGCTGCGTGTCGAAGCCGTCGAGCGGGTCGTCGAAGTCGTTGGTCAGGAAGACCGCTTCGAGCTTGCTCTGCTTGCAGCACCTGCTCGGCCCAGTCGGGCTGCGCCATCATGCGCTCGGCCGCGCGTCGTACAGCGCTTCCCAGTTGCTCGGCGTGATCGCGGTCGTCCTGCGAAGCCGAAGAACGCCTGGCACATCTCGACGAACCAGCTGTACTGGATCGTGTTGTCGAGCGGTCCGAGGTTCGCGACCAGCCGGCCGACCTTCTCCTTCGGGTCGAGCCCGGGCTCTTCGATCCGGTCCTTGGGCATGCCGGCCGAGTGGGCCAGCTCGGTGTAGTAGTGGTAGCCCAGGATGTCGGCCAGCGTCGTGCGACGCCGGGGCGAGCGGGTTGATGTGCGTGTGCGGATCGATCGAGGACCAGCGAGTCGAGCTCGTCGAAGAGGCGGCGGCGAAGGTCGAGGGACATGGGGGCTTCGTCAGTGGTCAGTGGTCAGTGGTCGGTTGGAAGCCGTTCGCCGCCGGAACAGTCACCACGCGCGTCCTGTCGGCTTCAGCCGACACCCAGTCTGCCACCAGCTTTAGCTGGTGGGAAGGTATCACTTGCCGATCATGAGCCGGCTTCCAGCCGGGCTTTTCCACTTGGTTTCAACCCTTGAGGCGCGTCCGTTGTCTGAAGACATGTCGAGAAGCCCGGCTGAAGCCGGCTGGTTCGCGCGCTCATTGCATTGGTCACCACCCGTTGAAACGGGTGGCAAACGGGGAGTCGGCTGGACGCCGACTGAGAAGGCTACACGGTCAGCGTGCGATCCCGCGCGACCACCGGCCACCGCTCAACCACGCGGCCGTCCCGCACCACATGGGCATATTGGTGCAGTGCCACCGTCGGGCAGACGTGCACGGGGATGCCGTATAGCACGTCGCCGACCTTGAATTCGTCGGCCCGGCTCGTGGCCACGGCCAGGTGTTCTTCGTTGTGGACGATCGTTTTGGCATCCGGCAGCTCGGGGAACTCGACGCGCTTCTCCGGCTGGTCCGGTGAGACGGCTTTGTAGCCCAGGTCCAGGCACAGCCGGCCGCTGCCGGGCTTGCTGATCACGCGCGTCACCAGCACGGCGGCGTGCAGGAACTCCAGGTCGGTGAAGCGCGAGCCGTAGCCGATGTCCCAGAAAATGCACGTGCCGGGGCTGCACTCGACGTCCATCCGCCGCGCATGCACGGGGAAGCTCGGCGAGCCGCCTGCCACCACGCGCGGCACGCTCAGCCCCCCTTGCTCCAGCCGCTGGCGCAGCTCGGCAACGGGGGCGAATGCCGCGTCGCCGTGGGCGATGCGCTCTTGCAGATTGACGTCGCGCACCTGGCCGTCGTAGACGTGCAGTCCGCCGGGCCGAATGCCGGGCGAGGACGACTGCTTGGCGATGAGCCGATACAGCGCCTCCGCGCGCGGGCCCGGCGGGATGCCGGTGCGGCCCATGCCCGTATCCAGGTCCACGAGGAGATCGACGACAACGCCCGCCTCTTTCATCGCCTCGGCCGCCGGCGCGACAGCCGACTCATCGTCCAGGAGGGCCGAAAACCGCGTGCGGGGGTATTTGGCGGCCAGCGCGGCGAACCGCTGCACTTTCGGCCCTAGCAGCGTGTAGGCCAGCAGCACGTCGGGCGCGCCGCACTGGGCCACCATCTCGGCTTCCGCGATGGTGGCGCACTTGAACTTGTCGATGCCGGCGGCGATCTGGAGGCGGATGACCTCGGCCATCTTGTGCGTCTTGACGTGCGGTCGCAGCCGTTGCGTGCCGCCCGCGTAGCGGATCATCCGCGCGATGTTCTCCTGCGCACGGTCGGCGAAGACCAAGAGCGCGGGCGAATCAATTTCGGCGACGTTCTGGACGGCGTACCAGGGGTTGGACATGGGCATGGCGCCGCAATGTGTGCTACGGCCTGAACAATTCTTGTAACATTCGAAGCACGTCGAATCTCTTGATTACCATTCCCATTCAACCTCGTCCCAAGACGATACGGCGGTGAGATTGCCGTCGAGCAGTGTGTCGTCGCCGCGGTTGGCCATCTCGGCAAATGCGTCATCCCAACCGGCTCGAGGCTTGCCAGCGCGTCCAACGATCAGCGCGCTCCCATCGGCACAAATCTCAACCTCGCCTTGAAGCCCTGTCTGATCGAGTAGCGACTTGGGGATCCGCACCCCGTGCGATCTACGCATGCGAATAATGCGTGACTTCGTGTGACGATCTCTCTCGAGGCGACTTCAGCCTGCCCCACCGCTTGAGCATAGCGATAGCAAGGTCGCCGTGCCACGCACGCTGGCACTGGGGACGCACCAATCGTCGCGGGAGACTCTTCCGCCCGCGGCGACTCTTTCGCTTAAACCGCTCTTGCCACCTGCGCCGAATATCCTCTTGAGGCCGTGCGCACCCGAGCGTCGAGGCGTAAGCCCACGCAGGCGCCGCAGGCTGTCGCAATCCACTGCGAAGGGGGAAAGCATGAAGACCCGTCGGTTGCCCGCGTTGCACTCCATGCTGCCGGCTCTGGCAGCCAGCATCCTCTGGGGACCCATTGGCTGGGGACAATCTCCTGGCTCAGTCGGCACGCCCGTCGGCACGCCGGATGCCGCGGTGCGGGGAGCGGATGCCACGCTACAGGAGGCCAATCCCTCGATCACGCTGACCATGCTCTCGAAAGCCATCGAGCGCAACCCACGCAACGCGCGAGCGTTCAACGAGCGGGGCAAAGTGTATGCCCGGATGGGCAGGCTCGAAGAGGCAGTCGTCGATTACACCCGCGCCTTGGAAATCGAGCCGGCGTTCGCTCAGGCGCTGGGCAACCGTGGCATGGCCCACCGGGAGCTGCGGCAGTTTCAGGCCGCGCTGGCCGACTTGGATCGGCTCATCGCCATGCGGCCCGATCTGGCCAAGGCCTATCACGACCGGGGCGAGACTTACCGCCAGATGGGCCTCCTGACGCAGGCCACGGCCGATTATTCCAAGGCCGCGCAGCTCGATCCCTCGATGGCCCGCCAGCATGCGCCACAAGGGTCCGCAGATCGTTCGCCGCCGCCGGGGCCGAGGCAGGCTGTCCGAGGCATGCGCAACGCCGATGCGCTGGCCGGCACGACGCAGGGAGCCCGTGATATCCGGCCTGCCGTGTCCCGACCGCTGGTGCAGGAGAACCCGTTCGTCCTTCCCCCTGAAAGGACCGCCCCCGATTCTCCGCCGGCTGACGATTCCCAGGAGGGCCCGCGCACGACCAGTCGCAGCGGCAATTCGCACCGCCCGCCGACCGACGAGATCGTCGAGACGAGCGACGAACCCAGAGACCCGCTGGCCGACCCGCAAGCGACGAGCGCTGCTGAAGGAGCGGCGACCAACGCCGTTTCTGCGCCTTCTGCGGAAACGTCGGACGAAGAGCGGCAGTCGGCGGCACCGGGCAGGGCCGACACTCATTCGAGCCGTGCCCGGGGCTCACGTCGGCCGGAAGCCGGCACGATGCATGCCGGCGAAAGCGAGCCTGACCGTGGGACCCAAGAAGAGCCGGGAAACAGGATCGCCTCTCCCGCGAGGAAGCTGATGCCGCGCTCGGAGGCGAACGTCACCGCGCTGGAGGACGAAACCCAGCGCGAGGTGGCGCAGCCGCCGAAGGGGCGCTTCAATCTGTGGGGCAAGCCAACGGATCAAGACGCCCAGAGCGCTCGCGTCAGCTTCCGCAAGCCCCAGGCCAAGCCGCTTGAAGCTCCTTCGACCGCCGAGGCGCCCGTTGCGGCGTCCCCGCCGGAACCTGCGCCCGCTGCGCAGCGCAGCCGATACCTCCGGAAATCAAGCCACTGCCTCCGGAAATCAAGCAGACGCCTCCGGAAATCAAGCACGCGACGCCGGACATCAAGCAGGCGACGCCGCCGGATATCAAGCTGACGGACCTCACACCCCCGGGGACTGCCAAGATGCGCCTCAGGGCGCACCAGTCAGACGAGCCTGAGGAAACGGCCGAAACCCGTCGGCCGGCCAGCGTGCTGCGCCTGGGCGTCGTGAAACCACTCGACGGCGGCGGGCCAGCCGTAAATAACGTCCCGGCCGAGAACGCCAGCCCGGGTGGAAGCGCCAGCCCGACCGAGAACGCCAACCCGCAGCAAAACGCCAACCCACCCGAAAACGCCGGCTCGGCCGCGGCCAGTGTTCCGGCCAGCAGCGGCTCGCCGCTGCAGAATGCGCCGGACAAGCCCTTTGATGTCCGGCAGATCAAGCTGCGAACGTCGGATGGCGCGGGCCAATCCGCCGGGTTGGGCGATCGCTCCACGCCTCTCAGCCGGCAGGCCTGGTCTCTCTTGGAAGCCGGCAAGCCGGCCGAGGCCTTGCCGCTCTTCACCGGCTGGACTGCCCAGTCGCCCGACTCGGCCGACGCCTGCTTTGGCCGTGCCAAGGCGCTCTTCGCGCTGGCGCGCTACGATGAGACCGTCGCCGATTGCGAGAAGGCACTGGAGCGGAACCCCCACCACGAGCGAGCGCTGGAGCTGCACATCCAGGCCAATATCAAGCGGCAGCGGCTCGAGACCCTTGCCGACAATTGCTACCGGCTGCTGCGGCTCAAGCCGAACTATGCCCCGGCCCACGGTTTCCTGGGCATGGCGGCCACGCTCCAAGGGCGTTTCCGCGAGGCCACGGGACACTTCCAGGAGCAGATCCAGCTGAACCCCAACGACCCGGCGGCCTACTTCAATCGGGCCCTCGCCTATGGCGGCCTGAGTGACCTGAACCGGGCGCTGGCCGACTTAGACAAGGCCGTGCGGCTGAAGCCCGACTATGTCGAGGCCTATGCCAACCGGGGCGTGGCACACCTGATGCTCAACGATCCGGAGCGGGCGATTCAAGACTTCGACGCGGCGATCAAGCTCAGCCCCCACGACTTCAAGCCGTACCACATCCGCGGCCGCGCGCACTCGGCGGTGAAGCGCTACAGCCAGGCGATCGCTGACCAGACGACGGTGATCGAGCGCGAACCGCGGTTCAGCCCAGCTTACGTGGAGCGGGCCAAAGCGTATCTGCAAAGCAATCAACCCTCGAGGGCGGTGAGCGACCTGGAGCAAGCCGCCCGGCTGGCTCCCCAGGACAGCGAAATCATGGATCTGCGCCGCCGAGCGGCGCTGGCGTCTGGCGACGTGGCTGCGGCCTCCAGGGCGTTGGACGAAGCGATCCGGCAGCAGCCCCGCCACGCGCCACACTTCGTGGCCCGCGGCCAATTCCGTCTCAAGCAGGGCAACGGGGAAGGCGCCCTTGCCGACTTCAACCAGGCGGTCCAGCTCGGCCATCCCGAGAAGGCGCTGTTCCTCTTGCAGGCCGAGGCCTTCGAGGCCCTGGGGCAGTACGAGGAAGCCGCCGCCCGTTGCACCGCCCTGCTGGCCGTGGACGCGCGGAACGTCGAGGCGATGCTCCGTCGGGCAGGCCTCAACGCCAAATCCGGCTACCACGAGCTGGCGACCGATGACCTTTCCCAGGCGATCAAGGCGGCCCCGGAGCGGGCCGACTTGTACCTGGCCCGAGCGAAGGCTTATCTCCATGCCGGGCGGGCGGAGCCGGCGATCGACGACTGTACGGCGGTAATCAGCCGTCGCGGGGACGACGTGCAAGCCATCGTTCTGCGCGCCACGGCTCAAGGTCGTGCGGGCGACTGGGACCGGGCCTTGGCCGACTTCGACAAGGCCGTGCGCCTGGCCCCACAGGAGAAGACGATCTACCTCGAGCGGGCCAAGGGCTGGCTGAAGCGCAACGAGCGCACGCGGGCCTTGGACGATCTGAACACGCTGCTGCGGCACGCGCCCCGAGAGGCCGAAGCCCTGCAGGCGCGGGCGGAAATCTACCTGGCCCAATCGAAACTCGATCGGGCGCTGGAAGACTTCACCGCGGCCATCGAGGCCCAGCCGGCCAATGCGGCCGTCTATGCGCTGCGAGGCGAAGTGTATCGCCGGATGGGCCAGCACGAGGAGGCCCTGGCCGATTTCGGTGCGGCCATTCAGCGCAATCCCCGCTCGGCCTCCGCGCTGCTGCATCGTGGTTTGGCGCTTGCCAGCCGCGGGGAATATCAACGGGCGGTAGACGACTTTTCGGGTGCCCTCGACATTGACGGGCAGGTGCCGCAAACCCTCTTCCATCGGGGCGAGGCCTATCGCAAGCTCGGCAAGCTGGACGAAGCGATCGCCGACTTCACCGAGGCGATCCATTACGATCACTCCTCGGTCCAGACCTATGCCAGCCGAGGGTCGATCTACTTGAAGCGAGGGGACTTCGACCGAGCCATCGCGGACTACACGAAGGTCATCGAGCTGAAGCCCGACCACGCCGCCGCCTATTATGACCGCGGCCAGTGCTTTCTCGCCAAGAACAATCGCCCGCAGGCCGTGGCCGACTATCGCAAGGCCGTGGAGCTGAACCCGATCTACGCCGACGCCTTCTACGAGCAAAAGTAGCCGAGAGGCCATTCTCCACGAAGGTCAGAGGTCACGCGTTGCACAAGACGTTCTTCGGCAACCTCATGGCCACTAACGCGCGCTGGCGTTTCCTTACACGATGATGCTGGTCAGCGACACGAACTCCGGATCGCCCCGGAGGGGGTCGAAGTCCGGCTCGTCGATCACCTTGTAGCGGAAACCGTCGTCCAGCTCGATGGCGAAGGCCAGCTCGCGGACGGCACGGCGCTTTTCGCCGGCCAGGCTCAGGTAGCAGGCCAGGTTGTAGTGCAACAGCGGCATCGACGGCTGCACGTCAATGGCCTTTTCGATGGCCTCGACCGCCAGATGGATCTTGCCCGCCCGCTTGTAGCACCAGCCCAGCGCCAGCCAGATTTGCACGTTGCTGGGGGACAGGTCGGCCGCGTCTTCCAGATGGCTCAGCGCCTCGCGGTGCCGCCGCAACGCGCGTAGCGCCTGACCGCGCAAGAACAACGCCTGCCCGCGGAACGTGGCTGGGTCGTCGATGCGGTCCAGGGCCTTCAGCGAGTGCTCGGGCATGCCGAGCTCGAGGTACCCCTCGGCCTCGCGCAAGATGCGTCGGGTACGGGTGCGGTCGCTGCGTGACACCGTGACGTTCTCCACTCACCTAATTCTACGCCGTGAACGGATCGGACGTGACTGCTCTATTCTACTCAGCGGCGCAGCAAGCCCCAATGACCAGAGTGCGAGTTGTTCCACAAATCGCTGCGCACGCTTCATTAGCGGCGGACGAAGGACTTTGCAGGCAACGTGGACACGGCGCGTGGTAGCGATTGGGACGCCGTTGGCTGTTCGGTGTTCGATGTTCGCTCCCTGCGTCAAACTGCCCCACTTTCACCCGCCCGCTGCCGTTGACACCCCGTGCGGCAGCCCTCTACGATGGCTCCCTCTCCGACGGGCCGCAGGCTGGCAGCCAGACGCGGTCCGTGTCCCTCGCCTCGCCATTTTCGCAGGTCCCCTTGCCATGGCAGTACCCAAACGCAGACAGTCCAACTCGCGCACCAATCGCCGCCGCTCCCACGACGCCAAGAAGCCCAAGCAGCTTCAGAACTGTCCGCAGTGCAGCCACGAAGTGCCCTCGCACGTGGTGTGCCCGAACTGCGGCCATTACATGGGCCGCAAAGTCGTGGAAACGGAAGAGGCGTAAGTAGTCAGTGGTCAGTGGTCAGTAGTCAAGTAGTCAGTTGTCAGTGGTCAGTGGTGCGTTGGATCGGGCACTACAAGTGACGACTGACAACGGACAACTGACAACGGACAACGGACAAAGAACCAATGACCAAGATCGCCTTCCTCTTTCCCGGCCAGGGAGCCCAGCAAGTCGGCATGGGCAAAGAGTTGGCGGCGGCCTTGCCGGCGGCCCGAACGCTCTACGACCGGGCGAGCGGCGTCCTGGGCTACGATCTGGCCAGGCTCTGCTTCGAGGGCCCGGCGGAAGAGCTGGATACGACGATCGTCAGCCAGCCGGCGCTGTTCGTGACCAGCCTGGCGGCCCTGGAGTGGCTGAAGAAGAACTCTCCCGAGGTGGTCGCAGGCTGCCAGGCGGCGGCCGGCTTGAGCCTGGGGGAGTACACGGCCCTGGTTTTCGCCGGAGTGCTGGATTTCGAGGATGGCCTGCGGCTCGTGCAGCGCCAGGGCGCGGCCATGCAAGAGGCCTCCGACGCCACACCTAGCGGCATGATCAGCGTCCTGGGGGCGGAACTGCCGCAGGTCGAAGCCCTCTGCCAACAGGCCGCCCAAGGACAAACGCTGCAAGTGGCCAATCACCTCTGTCCTGGCAATATCGTCGTTTCCGGCGAAAACGCCGCCTGCGAGCGCCTGGCCGACCTGGCCGAGAAGCACAGCGCGCGGGCGGTCCCCCTGGCCGTGGCCGGGGCATTCCACACGCCCATCATGCGGCCGGCCGACCAGCGCCTCGCCGAGGCGCTGCGAGCGGCCGCGCTGCGCAAGCCGCGGCTGCCGGTCATCTCGAATGTGGACGCCCTGCCGCACGACAATCCGGAAGAAATCCACCGGCTGCTGGTGCAGCAGGTGGTCCAGCCCGTGCGCTGGGAGGCCTCGATCCGTTATCTGCTGGCCCAGGGTTTCGATCAGTTCTACGAGGTCGGCCCCGGCCGCGTACTGCGCGGCCTGCTGCGGCGGATCGACCGCAAGCTGGCCTGCGAGAACGTGGAGTGCTAGAACACTCTCGTTCCCAAGCTCTGCTCTGCTTGGGAACGATGGTTCCGAAGCTCTGCTTCGAGTGCGTCGGCCATGACTCGAAGCAGAGCTTCGTGAAGTGTGTTCCCAAGCAGAGCTTGGGAACAAGAGAAGAGATTCCGTCATTAGGATCGATCATGCCCGACACCTCCCCCCACATCACCGTCGATTTGGCCGGCCAGACGGCCATTGTCACGGGCGCTTCGCGCGGCATCGGCCGGGCGATCGCCTTGGCCCTGGCCCGCAGCGGCGCCAAGGTGGCCTGCGTGGCCCGCAGCGAAGACAAACTGAAGGAAACCGTGGACGCCATCGTCGCGGCCGGCGGCACCGCCCTGGCGTTGGCCTGCGATGTCGCGCAGCGGGAAAGCGTGGACCAGGTGGTGGAAAAGGTCGTCGAAGCCTGGGGCAAGCTGGATATCCTGGTCAACAACGCCGGCATCACGCGGGATACGCTGCTGCCGACCATGGAAGATGCCCAGTGGGACGACGTGATCCTCACCAACCTGCGGGGGACCTTCCTCTTCACCCGCGCGGCCACCAGCAAGATGTTCCGCAAACGCTACGGGCGGGTCATCAACGTCTCCAGCGTGTCGGGCATCCGTGGCAACAAGGCGCAGACGAACTATTCCGCCTCGAAGGCGGGCGTGATCGGCTTCACCCGCAGTGCCGCACTGGAGTTCGCGGGCCGCAACGTCACCGTTAACGCCGTGGCCCCCGGCTTCGTCGAGACCGATATGACCGCCGTGCTGGGCGAGGTGTTCAAGGACGAGGCCAAGAAGCGGATTCCCGCCAAGCGCATCGGCCAGGTGGACGACGTGGCCGAGTGCGTGCTCTTTCTGGCCAGCCCGGCCGCCAGCTACATCACCGGGCAAGTGATCGCCATCGACGGCGGCATGTCGGTCGGCATGACGGCCTCGGCCTGAGGGCCGGCGAGCGTCGAGCCGGCAGGCCGACGTGCGTGCGGCATTCAGCTCACTTCTGCAGGATGAGCTTCCCGTTGCGCGTGCGGCGCAGGCGGTAGAGCTGGTCCTCGTGAACGATGACCACTTCTTTCTCGCCGCCGAGCAGATCCTCCGAGCGAATGGTGCGCGGTTCTCGGCCCGAGGATCGCTCGTCGGGGGGCTGCTTTTCGTCAGGCAGGGTTTCGTCGGGAGCCATGGCGGCGACGCAACGGATTGTCGGAAGCTCGGCCATTTTATTGTTATTGAGTCTTGATATCAATAACCAAACACTATAAATCGCCGCGAGTTAAAAAGCTCGACGCTTTCACGAGCCTTCCTGTTTTCATTCAAATGAAGGGGGGCGTTCTTCGTCCGTACAACGTCGTCGAAAGCCTTTGTGCTGCACACGTCGGGCTTACGCCTCGACGCTCGCCAAGTTACGCCTCGACGCTCGCCGGGCACGTTTGGAAACGTGCCCCACGTCACGCTGGCTCCGGCAGCAGCACGATGGCCAGCAGCGTAACGAGCTGCGCAATGAACAGACGCACGTGGGCCGCTTCCACCGTGTACGCAATCAGCAGTTCATCGGCCAACATGAAGGCCGCCCAGAGCATCAGGCCAGCCAGAAACGCCGGATAAAGAGCTGTCGCATCTCTCGCCGCGCGGAGACCCGTCTGCCGCCAGGCGAGCCAGAACAGGCTGGCGGCAGTAGCTTCCCAGGCGATGACCCCCAGGAAGAGCGTGGCATTGATCCATCCGGCGATCCCGTACCTGGCAGTGGTCTCTGCCAAAAAGCCAAAATTGCCGGAAGCGAACCGCCAGCCTGGCCCGAGCAGCCCCAGCTCCTTCAAGGCGTCGCACGCGTTCGTGGCCGTTACGACACTGAACCAAACGGCCCAGAAGAGGAGCAGGCCGCGCTTGAACAGCCGCGGGCCGATGATGAAGTCGGGACGCAAGGGTCGTCCCTCCGTGGGAGAATCGCCAAGGACAGAGGATGCACGGGGGGCATTGTACGCACGCCGCTTGGCGAGCGTCGAGGCGTCAGCCCGACGTGCGATTGGCCTCCGTGGTTGGAGTCCTCTTCCTCTCGCGCCTCACGAGTCGTGCGCCGCGGAGATCAGCCGGCGGTGATCCTCGCGGGCGATGTTTTCGCCCGTCAGGATGACGCAGACCGGCTCCTCGAGCTGCGCGGGCTCGAGCTGCTCGGCCTCTGGCTGCCCGGCGCAGGCCTCGATGCAGGCCTTGACGAAGGCCAGGGTGATCGCGCTGGAGGGTTCGACCACCAGCGCCTGCGTCTCGAAAACGTCCCTCAGCGCCGCGCGGATTTCGGCCTCGGCGACCAGGGAGACCGCCACCCCCGCGTCCGCGATTGCCTGCTGCACCGCCGGGTGAGGCCGCTCCAAGAGCAGCCCGTCGGCAATCGTGGTGCTCCGGGCATGATCGAAACGCGCGTACTTCGGATAGTTGTACGGCTCGCAGCCAAACAGCCGGACCGGCGCCGGGTTCCGCCGCAGGTGCTCGACGAGGCCCATCAGCAGCCCGCCGCCGCCCAGGGGAAACACGAGCGACCGGCAGCCGGGCAGGGCCTCCAGGACTTCGGCGGCGATGGACTGATAACCATTGGTCCAAAGCGGGTCCAGGTGGGGATGCACGAAATAGCCCCCGCGTTCCTGCGCCAGTTCGGCGGCATAGCGCAAGAGGTCGCTGCCTCCGCCGGCGATCTTCATCAGCTCGACGCCCATCGCCCGCAGCTTTTCGTCTTTGGCCCGGGCGATGGTCAGCGGCACGACGCCGGTCATGCCGAAGCCCAGCGCCTGTGCGCCGACCGCCGCACCCAGGGCCGTGTTCCCCATCGACGGCACGATGAGCTGCCGCGTGCGCCCTTCCCTGCTCAAGTGGTCCAGCAGGTGCATCGCCCCGCGAATCTTGAAGCAGCCGGACGGCGCCACGAATTCGCACTTGGCATACACCTCGCGCTGCGGGAAGAGGTTGCCCAGGCGAATCAGCGGCGTCGGCGAAAGGGGAAGCATGATGCTCCTCGCTGGAAGGTGCGAGCAGGATCGTAGCACAATCTCTTGATCGCACGCTAACGAACAGCCACGTGGATCACGGCCAGGCCGCGGAACGACTCTCGCCGCGTGACGCGGCTGCCCACACCGCCCTCTGCGAATTCCTCGGTGAGGTCTCGGGCCAGCCGTTCAACGGGCTTGGGGTGGTCCGGGTAGCTCGCCTCGGGCGAGCGGAAGATGAACCAGCCCCCGCCGCTGGTCTGCGCCTGGCGAATGTGGCTGGCCGTAAGCCAGTGATCGCCGCGCGGCGTCAAGGGGAGGCACGCGCGGCCGTCGTCCAGCGTGTACGGCCCGCTGATGGGGAAGAGAAGGTATTCCCGCCATGCTGCCGGGTCCTGGCCTTCATCGAGCTGGCCCTCTTCGATCAGCCCAGCCCACACAAAGACCGGCTGTCGGCCGTTGGGGTCGTGTTGGCGGACGAACTCCACGGCGCCGCGCCAATCTTCGGTAAAATGCTCGACGAAGAGGTGCCGGGGAATGCCCCGTTCATCGGGCGCCGTAGTGTCCTCCCCGAAGTTGCCCGGGCGCATCTGGAGCAAGACGACCGTTAGCAGGCCGACCCCCGCCGCCAGACCCAGGTGCCGGCGTCGCGAGACGGCCACTCCCCAGGCTGCGGCGACCGGCAGGGCGACGGAGCAGACCATCAAGTAGCGCCCATAACAAACGTGTGCTAAGCCCAGCCACGTCAACAGCGCCGCCACGGCCAGCGGCGCCAAATACCAGCAATAAGCCAAGAGGGCCGACGGCGGCTGCCGCGGGAGATCGAGAAACGGGCTGGCGATCTGCCAAGGGCGGCGGAAGACCAGCCGCAGCAGATGGGCGGCGGCCCACGGCACGATCGAGACGGCCAGCGCCCAGGGAGCCAAGTCGAACAGTGTGACCAGTCCGTCCCACGTCGGCTGCGGCACAAACTGCCTCCAGTTCGCGCGTCGCTCGAAGATTTCCGCCAGATGGCTCGCCGCCGGCAGACAGGCGGCCGTGGCCACGCCCAGGTCGATGGCCAGCAGCGGCGCAGCATAGTGGACGGGGCGGCGCAGCTCCGGCTTCTGCGGAAGGAGACGGCAAGCCGCGTACCAGGCCAGCTCGCCGCACAGCAGCAGCGGCGTCGTGTAATGCAGGTAGAAGAGCGTCACCGTCGCGGCAATCAGCACTGCCCGTAGCATGTGGCGTGTTCGGGGGCGCCGCTCGACGTTCACCAGCTCGAAAAAGACCCAGACGTGGACGACCGCCAGGAGCTGCACGAGGGCAAACGGCCGCGCCTCCTGCGAATACCAGCCAAAAAACGCGCCGTCGAAGGCCACGATGGCTGCGGCGGTCAGTCCGGCCGCTCGGCTGCCCGCAAAACGCGCCGTGGCAAAGTGGATCACAGGGATGAGGGCAATGCCGGCCAGCAGCGATGGCAGCCGCAGCCCCCATTCGTTCAGGCCCACCAGATGGGTCGAGGCCCAAACCAGGTAAAAGTACACGGGCGAGTAGTTGCCGATCCGTGCCCGCGGGGCCACGTCGGCCAGGTCGCCCGACACGCACCAGGCCGTGTGCAGCTCGTCGAGCCACAAGCTGTGGGCCACCTCTTGCAGCCGCAGCACCGCCCCAGCCGCGGTCACGAGACCGAGCAGGAAGATCGTCAACAAAGAAGTTCCGCGAGCACTCAGCATGGGGATCCGAGGTGCGACGACTGGCGACAGGATAGGCTCACGCACACGAACCCGAAGCGTAAGCGAGGGAGAATCTCGCAAGCGTCAACGCACAGTCTTCCGTCGCTGACGCGTCGGGTTCGTGTCCACGCCCGGCCAGTGTGCGGGCCGCGTGTCTCCGCATTTTCGCTTGACAACGCTGCTGCCCGCCAGTGCAATAAGGGAAGTCGGCGGCCGGGCGACCTCTCAGGTGCTCTCCGTCGGCCCACTTCGATCGCGCAACAGGCAAGAGCGCGGGCCACGGGCAAGACAACTCGTCGTGAAAGAATTCGGGAGAGGTGCCATGAAGTTGCCCGTCGCAATGGCCCGCGGTCGCGGTCTCTACCTGCGCTGTCCTGATCGGGTCAATGCCCGTATCGCTCGGCCGGCGTTCACACTGGTCGAAGTCCTCATCGCCACGGCGATTACGCTGCTCTTGATGGCCGGCATCGTGACGTTGTTTGGCTCGGTCAGCGAGAGCGTCTCCCAAGGCCAGGCCATGATGGAGACGGGCGACCGGCTGCGGGCGACCCAGCACCGCCTGCAAACCGATCTCAAGTACACCACGGCGCCCATGCTGCCGCGACTCGACCCGCGCGAAGGCAAAGGATACTTCACCATCGTGGAAGGGCCCGGGGCTTACGATCCCAACTATCCCGCCGTCACTGGCATCGAGCCCACAAACACGGAGAACGGCGGGCTGGACACGACGGTCGCCGACAACGACGACTTCTTCATGTTCACCGCCCGCAGCTACGGTGAGCCGTTCGTCGGCCGGTGGGACCTTACTCGCGATGGGATCGACAACGACGGCGACGGATCAACGGACGAGCCGGACGAAGGCAACGCGATCCAGTCGCAGGTGGCCGAGATCTGCTGGTTCATGCGGGGCACCACGCTCTATCGCCGCGTGCTGCTGGTGATACCGGAGCGGACCATCCCCACCGCTTTCTACAACGGCATGTACTACTTCGCCGACGTCTCCGCGCACCAGGAAGGGGGCAACGGCGAGCCGAACCTCAATTGGGGCGCTGAGCGGCTGGTGACCAATTCGCTGGGGGACCTGACCAAGCGCGAGAACCGCTACGCTCACTGGCCGCGCCATTCCGGAAACGCCTTGCAGGGCTTCCCCCACGACGTGCGGATGTGGGGCCAGCTTGGGCTGCCCACGCTCCGCGAAAGCTCCGACCCCACCTGGCCGTTTCCGCTGTTTGGCAACGCCGCCCACGCTGCCGGCCCCGGCCGTCGCTCCCGTCAATCAGAACGACTTCTGGGTGACTCCTCATCCTTGGGCCAACGTGGAACTGGAGACCGGGACGATGAACGCCTATCTCGGCCGGCGCAACCCGGAACGCGTGACCAAGGATGTGATCCAGAGCAACGTGTTGGGCTTCGACGTGAAAGTGTGGGACCCGCTGGCCCCCGTGCTCTGGTCTTCCGGCGGCGTGATTGTCGAGCCGGGCGACCCTGGTTATCGGCTGGCCCTCACTGCGGCGCTTCCGGCGATCAACAACTGGATCAACGTTGACAAGCGGCGAACGGATCGGATGCCCGCGCAGGTCGTGCGGCTGGGGGCCTACGTCGATCTGTATTACACGCGGGGCATCGCCAACGCGGCGGGCATTTCGTCGTTCTCGCACGCCGGTGACCTGCGGTCCGGGCTGCAAGCGATCCCCGCAGGCGCCGCCGCCGCCATCTGGGACATCTATCCCTCACATTACGAACACGACGGCGTCGATCAGGACGCCGACGGCATTTTCGACGAGTGGACCGACGGACTGGACAACGATCCGACCGTCAATCGCACGCTCAACCGGCTCAGCGGCGCCATGGTGATCGAGAGCAATCTGCCCGTGCCGCCGGCTGGCCCCGGCGTCAATGGCGGTGTGGACGACGATCAGGAGCTGGAAACGGTGCCGCCGTACCCCGAGCCGATCCGCAGCATCCAAATCAAGATTCGCGTCTTCGAGCGCGACAGCCGCCAGATTCGCGAAGTGACCGTGACGCAAGATTTCGTCCCCTAAGCGTCGTCGCACCGGCTTCCCGTCTGCTGGCAAAGAGTGGATAATCCGTCCGTCATCGAAATCGATACGTTGCCACCTTTCAGCCAGGAGACTCTGCCGTGAACAAGACCCTCTGCTGCATGACCGCGCTCGTGTGCGCTCTGGCGCTGGCCGGCTGCAGCGACGACAAGACCAAGACCAAAACCACTACGCTGGGGCCGGGCAAGGTCAACCCTGCGGCCTACGAAATCTGCGACAAGTGCGGCGAGGTCCACAAGTCGGCGAAGTGTTGCGTGACCGACGACGGCGTGACGACTTGCGAGCATTGCAAACGGCACAAGGGCTCGCCTGGCTGCTGCATCGAGGTCAAGGGGCATCACATTCATCTCTGCAAAGAATGCGGCGTCGTTTATGACGGCGACGAGGCCCACACCTGCAACATCACCGACAAGTGCGAGAAGTGCGGCAAGCAAAAGGACTCGCCCGGCTGCTGCCTCGTGGTCGTAGAGAAGGACAAGCCGGCCGAAAAGACTGAGAAGACTGAGAAGACCAAGTAGCGACAATTGATTCGCGGGCGAGCGAATTTGAACGACTGCGGCCCGGCGGGTGCCTCGGCACCCGCCGGGCCGCTTCACGTGGGGCACGTTTCTAAACGTGTCCGGCTAGACATGCCCGGGCGAAGGTGCTCATGGAAACGTGCCTCCATCCGGCCATATCGGGCACGTTTTGAAACGTGCCCCACGTGGCCGAATCGGTCTGGACTTCGGCCCACACTTTTGCGACAGTCCGCCGCTCTTCTACCAGCAGTGGCTAATCGTCCGGCCCGTATACCGTGAACCTCGGCGGGGCTAGCGTTGCGCGCGGCGCAAAGCCAAAGCCGGCGGTGGCCATCGTTTCCGCGGAGCCTGAATCCATGAGCAGCAACTCTCCGCAGCGACCTCCGGTCGGTTGGTGCTTTCCCTGGCGATGCCATCGCACGGGTCCGCGACTGGCCAGGCTCGCCCTGTGGGCGATGCTCGCGGTCGTGACGGCACTCTCCGCCGGGTGCGGAATGCTCGCGCAGCAAACCGAGACGCCGCGGCCTTCGGCCTCGATCAACAGCTTCATGCGGCAGCCTCGGCCTGGCGAAGGCATCATGGGTCCCTAGGACGAAGATGAGTAAGCCACAAGTCTCACACCTCGGGGAGCAACGCATGGATTCTAGCGGCCGCTTGAGCCTTCGGCGTCGGTGGGCTAGCTGCGCTGTGCTGGCGGCTGCCTCATGCCTGGCCGCTTTCGGTTGCACTTCCGGCGATGGCGCGGCCCGCCGCTGGATCGATCCCCTGGGCATTACCGACAAGCCGAAAGAGCCGGGCAAGAAGCCGGACTTACGCAAGCGCATCGCCAACGATCCGTTCCCGTCCGCCAGCCAGGTGGGCCTGGCCGCGCCGCAAAAGGCCGAGGCAAAATAGTGCGGACGCTCCACGTGCCGTGCGCGGACGGCACGCCGAGCGTGCCGGCTACGGCCGCTCAAAACCACTGGCGGATCACGCCGACGACTTGCAGCAGCTCATCTTCTGCGATGATATAAGGCGGCATCGTGTAGACGTAGCGCCCAAAAGGCCGCAGCCACACGCCGCGCTCCATGGCGAAGTGCTGCACACCCGCCAGATCGTCGGCCGAGTGCGTCTCCACGACGCCGCAGGCCCCCAGCACGCGCACGTCGCGGATTCGCGGCGAGCGCAGCGGCAGCAGGTGCTCCTTGAGCAAGGCCTCGATCCGGGCAATGCGCAGCCAGGTAGCTCTCGCGCTGAAAGATGTCGATGCTCCGCAGGGCCACGGCGCAGGCCAGCGGGTTGCCCATGAAGGTTGGGCCGTGCATCAGCGCGGTGTGGGCGTCGTCGCCCAGGAAGGCCTCATAGACGGCCGACGTGGCAAGCGTGGCCGAGTGCCCCAGGTAGCCGGCCGTCAGCGCTTTGCCCAGCACCATGATGTCGGGCGTGACCCGGGCGTGTTCGGCGGCGAACATCCGCCCCGTGCGGCCGAAGCCGGTGGCCACCTCGTCAAAGATCAATAGCACGCCGTGGCGGTCGCACGATTCGCGAAGGGCACGCAGGTAAGCCGGGTGGTGCATGCGGAACCCGCCGGCCGCCTGGAGCAGCGGCTCGACGATTACGGCGGCGATCTCGTCGGCATGGGCCGCGAGCAACTGGTCGAGCGGGCCGACGTCGGCGTCAAGGTCCGTTGGGGCCGGCTCTCGATCATGGCGGCAGCGCCGCGGGCCAGCGACGAAGAACTGCCGCGGCACGATGCCGGCGAACCGTTGGTGCATTCCTTCTTCCGGGTCGCAGACGGACATGCATCCCGTGGTGTCGCCGTGGTAGGCGCCCGACAAGGCAACGATCTTGCCCTTTCCCGGCCGGCCCCGGTTGGCCCAGTGCTGCACGGCCATCTTCAGCGCGATCTCGACGCCCACCGATCCGCTGTCGCCGAAGAACACGTGATTGAGCCCCGGAGGGGTGATCTCTACGAGCTTGTCGGCCAGGTCGATCGCCCCCTGGTGCACCAGGCCGCCGAGCATCACGTGGGCAATGCGATCGAGCTGATCGCGCACCGCTTGATTGAGCTCGGGGTGGGCGTACCCGTGAATCGCGCACCACCACGAAGCGACGGCGTCAATCACCCGCCGCCCGTCGGCCAGGTGCAGGTACACGCCCTCGGCGGACACGACCCGAGGCCAATCGCCGCGAGTCCGCATTTGCGTGTAGGGGAGCCAGAGCGAGGAATCGTGCATAGGCGGTAAAGTCGCTCAGCACCGACACTAGCCCGACGCGCAAGCAACACTAGCCCGACGCGCAAGCGAGGGAGACCTGCCATATACCGCGGCGAACGGCGATTCTCCCTCGCTTGCGCGCTTGCGCGTCGGGCTAGTGAGTGCTTTAACCACACTCGCCGGGCCGGCAGCAGCTTCCTTGGCGTGGTTCGGTCGGGTCGCGGGCGTCGCCTTCGTGCGGGCTCTTGCGCGGGCCCTTGCAGGCCTCGACCGTCAGGCTGCGAAACTCGATCCCCTGGACGGTCGCCCAGGGACTTTCCTGGCGGTCAATGATCCGCAGGCCCTGGAAACCAGCCGACTCGAACGCCGCCAGGAACTCCTCCTCGACATACGCCCCGCTGAGGCAGCCGCTCCATAGCGTGGCGTCTTGTTGCAGGTGGTCGGGGACCGGGGAATCGCAAGTGATGTCGCTGATCACGGCCCGGCCGCCCCGCCGCAGCACGCGGAAGATCTCCGCGAACAGCCGCTCACGGTCTTCGCGGCGGACCAGGTTCAGCACGCAGTTGGAGACGACGACATCGACCGAGTCCGCCGCGATCATCGGCTGTGTGTGCCGCAGGTGGTCGGCATGCGCTTCAGCCCGCTGCCAGTCGGCGGCAGACCGCACCGGCTGTTCGGCCAGGTACCGCTCGAACCCCTCGAGGTCCAGGGCCAGGTCCTGGATGCGGCCCCGGTGAAAGGTCGACGTTGTGGTAGCCGAGGCGGTCGCCGATCTGCCGCTGATACTTGCGAGCCAGGGCCAGCATGTCCTCGTTCGCATCGACGCCGATCACGCGTCCCTCGGGTCCGACGATCTGGGCGGCGATGTAGCAGATTTTGCCGCCGCCGCGAGCCCAGGTCGAGCACCGTCTCGCCGGGCCGCACGTGCCGTGAAGGATCGCCGCAGCCGTAATCGCGTTCGATCAGCTCCCGCGGCAGGACCTCGAGATAGCGGGCGTCGTAGCGCACGGGGCAGCACAGCTCGGGGGCCTTCTGCCGCGATGCGGCCGAATCGCGCGCGGCCACCGCCGCCTCGACATCCAACGGCGTCAGCGAGGGCAACGGGGAAGCGACGGTGTCTGGACTCATGCGGCGGCCTCCTGGCAACGTGATTCCGGCGTCATCCTACGACGCCGAGAAGCGTTCGTTCAACGGGAGAACCGGGCGATTCTCAGGCCGCATCTTGGCGTGGCTGGACTCGAGAAAAGCGAAGCCTCAGGAAGCCTCGCGAAGCGCTGAGCAACGTGGTCCATGAACTCGAGGTGGTTGCGCGCTATCTCTGGGGCTTCGCTCCGCTCAGCCCCAGCCACGTGTCACCCGTCCAGGCACACGTGTCCAGGGCGGTTTTTCCCCGCCCGCGCGAAAACCGTACACTATGTTGGTATTGAAACTATGGACAAACTTGCCGTTCACAGCGGCTGCAGTCATTGCTAGCAAGCACTAATAACCGGCATAAACCGTATAGTTTCACAGATCGCTACAAAGCGCACCCTAGGAAAAGATCGCCAAATCGCCTTTCGAAACGTGCGGCTACTTGACAAGGCTATATACGGTAAGTCAAACAGAAGTAGTACACCTCTGGCGGAACTCAAACACATCCCTTTCTCACTTCTTTGGAGGCCGTGATGTTGCGCTCACTACGCATCTGGAGTCTCTGCGCCGTGGCGGCCCTGGGCACGCCGGCGACGAGCCACGCCGGGTGCCTCGACTGGCTGTTCGGCTGCCGCTCCTGCAACTACTGCGATCCTTGCTGTGGCGGCGGCGGCGTGACCACTTACCGTCCGATTTTCCCGCGGCTCGGCTTCCGCCGGGCCTACTTCGCCGGCTACGCCGGTCACAGCGCCGGTCACTCGTGCTGCAGCCCGTGCACGACGTGCAGCCCCTGCCCGACGCCCTGCTGCACGCAGTACGTGCCGCAGACCAGCTACCGCGCCTGCTATGTGAACGTGCCGGTCACGACCTGCCAGGCCGTGTGCGCCACCGACCCCTGCACCGGTTGCCCGGTCACCGTGATGCGGCCGGTGACGACCTGCGTGCAGCAAGTGCGATACACGCCGGTGGTGACGTACCGGCCGGTGTGCCCCACGCCGTGCTGCTCGCCGTGCGATTCGTGCAACCACGGGAACGGCGCACACGGGGCCCTGTATGGAGCGCCCTGCATCGAGAGCGCCGTCCACGGGACGACGACCTTCTCGCCCGGCGGCTCGTGCTGCTCGGGCGGCGCGACCGTCGTGCCCTCGACGATGCCGGCCGGCGTGGTTCCCTCGACCGTTCCGTCCACCATGCCTGTGCTGCCCAACGGCACCGCGGTCCCCCAGACGTTCCAAGGCTCGTCGTCGGGCTACTATCGCGCCCCGGCGGTGCCGGCTCCGCGGCCCGCGTTGACGACCGAGCTGCCGCAGCGCACCTGGACCTTCCGCCCCGTTTCGGCGCAAAGCCAACAACCAGCCCCGGCTCGCAGCGAGCTGACCAGCGTCGAGACCAAGGGTGCCGATGGCTGGCGTGCTGCGAAGCGCTAGAGGCCCTCACCGTCTAACGCTTGGCATTCGTCCGCGGAGACCCACTCCTGCCGCCGCGTCCGCAAGGGCGCGGCGGTTTTCTTTTCGCGCCGCCGTCGGCTCGCGGTGCCAGGCGGACTGAGAACCCTATCGCTCATTCGGGTGACATGTGTGTCGCGTGCGCCACGCCGATAGCATCGCTAGCACCGGGCCATCTCTAAGAATTAACCAATTCTCTGTGATGATCTTAGGCTTCCCGGAGATGATTGCCCTCGTGCTTCGGCGCGAGGGTTGCGTTAGCCTGGCATCGATAGTTAACCCCGTCACTTTGACACCGTCCGTCTGGTTCGTTCAAGGAGGAAACGTCTCATGCTTGTACTGACACGGAAGCCCGGCCAGCGAATTCACATCGGTGGCGACATCGTGCTGACGATCGTCCGCCTGAAGGGCGGCCAGGTTCGCCTGGGCATCGAGGCCCCCAAAGAAGTGCCCGTCTATCGCGCCGAGATCGCCGAGCTGGGCTGGCGCAACGGCGATGCGACGAGCGCGGTCTTATCGGCCGCAGCGGGCTGACTGGCCGTCACTCCACCTCGTGCACGTCGTCCAGCACGCCGCGGGGGATGCAGACGGTCAGGACGGTGAGCCGGCCGATGGCCTTGTGCTTCACGCCGCGCGGCACGTAGACGACGACGCCCTGGTGCAGCTCGATTTCCTCGTCGTCCAGCACCATCGTCCCCTGGCCGTCGATGACGTAGTAGATCTCGTCGGTCCGCTCGTGGTAGTGCAGCTTGGCGTCGTGGATTTCGACGTGGATGACTTCGGCGGCGGCCTCGTCCTTCTCCTCGATCAGGCAGCGGACCTGGCCGCAGGTCTCGCGCCAAGGGGCGACGTCCTTGGGATCGCGCCGCAGAAAAGCAGTTTGCGTGGTCATGATGTCCTGGTGGTTTGGAAGGAGGCCGACTTGGAGGATTCTGGTGCGGCCTTGGCTTTGTCGATCCGCTCTTGCATCTGCCGGATGCCTTCGTCGTAAACCTGCAGCACGCCGTCGCGCTCGGCGTCGTTGGCGAACTTGGCTTGCCCGCGGATGAACTCGCGGCTGGTCTTCATTTCGTCCAGCAGGCTGTTGGCGGCCGCCACGTCGAACACGCCGCGGCCGGCCACGTTGACGTAGATGGCGCTGGTGTGCGCGAACAGCTCGCGGCCGTATTCGTTGAGCGGCGTCTTGCGCTGAAACTCGGCGTCGCGCGGCGCCGACGGCGGCGGCGTGCGCAGGGCCAGCCAGCACGGCTCGATCGACCGGCAGCTCGAGCTCCAGCTCCGCGACAAAGTGCCCGTCCGCTGGGCCGGCTGTCGGCGGTCTTCACGACCCTGCCGTTCTGGATCAGCTCGATCCGCTGAAAGTCGAGGCGGCCCAGCGCGCGGCCGACGATCTTGACCTTGCCGCGCTCTTTGAGGTCGAGCGTATCGCCGAGCCGGCGGCCATCGACGGTGAACTCCAACAGCGGCCCGTTGGTGATGAACGACCGCCCGGCCGCCAGGTGCTCGAGCCACTGCTTCGGACGAGAGGTACTTGTCGCCGCCGACCTTGCCCTCGTCGGCCACGATGTAGACGCGCGAGAAGTCGTAGATGAACCAGTCGGTGCCGGTCGAGAAGGGGACCTTCAGGCCCGACGTTCAGGTAGCGATAGAAGCTGTGCTGGTAGCTGCCGTGCGTGCCGCCGTCGAAGATGTTGTTGGCGTGCAGCTTGCCGCCGAGCCAGTTGGGAATGTCCTCCAGGCCCCACTGGTTGTGGCACCAGATGATCGTGCTGCCCAGGCTGCGGGCCTTGTCGATGCCGCGCTGCAGCGGCGGGCCGTCGGTCCCCTTCTTGGTGATGCCCGGCCCGATGCTCACCGGCTGAATCAGCTCGCGGCAGATGCAGCAGCATCACGTGGCCGTAGCCCTCGCCGAAGCCGGCGAAGTTGTGGCGATGCTCCTGGCCGTTGTCGAACTCGGTGCGCGTGCGGATGAGCGTGCGCATGCGGATGGCCGCGGGGCCGTGCACGTGCGGATGCTGGTGAGCCGCTCCGGGCCTTTTCGGGAGGCTCGGTTTCTTCTCGCGGCTCTCCGCGGCTCCGCTGGGTCAGCTTCCGCAAGTCGTCGAGCGTGTACTTGTTGGTGGTGTACTCCAGATCGGCGTCGGCCCGCTCGAGGTAGGAGATGTAGACGACCTCCAGCCGCTCGGCGCGGGCGACCTCCAGCAGGTAGCGGTCCGACTCCTTGAGGCTGACCTTTTGCAGATGAACGTGCGTGTTGGCCGATTGCAACCCGCGGGCATGGGCGTCGTAGAAACGCTTGAGCGGAATCCGCAGCTTCGCCTCGATGCCTTGTCGCGCAGGTCGATACTCCGCCTCGCCGAACTCTGTCTCCAGGCCGTGCAGGGCCTTGAGCTTCAGCTTGGCCCGCGGCACGGTGACCTTCGCCGGGCCGGGCAGCACGTGCCAATCGTGAATGGCGAATTCCTCCTCCACGCCCAACCCGCGCGGCAACAGCTCCGGCAGCGGCACGCGCTTGCCGGCTTCGTCGCGCACGCTGACGACGCCGGGCAAAAGATCGCCCGTCGCCGAGTCGGCCAGCTCGAGGGTCAGCGTGCACGTGGGCGTTTCGCTCGCAGGCGCGTTCGTGCCGCGTTTCGCGCAGCGTCAGTGGTGCCGCGACCATCAAGGCCCAGAGCGCCAGCAAGACGACGGCACGGGCAAACATCGGCTCATCTCCTGGGAAGACCACGAGGATTCGTCGGCCAGGATGGTTATCATAGTCGTTCAAGGGCACCGGCATCCACGATCAGGAAGCGGTTTCGAATGGTTGGTTGCCACACACTAACCCGACGCGTAAGCGAGGGAGAGTCACCGTCCACGCCCAGTGGCCCCTCTCCCTCGCTTACGCGCCGGGTTAGTGGGCGGGAACTAAAGAACGCAGCAACCGATTGGATCAGGATCATGAGATTCCGCTGCCTGGCCATCGTATTGTTGCTGCCGGCTTGGAGCGAGGCGGCCGAGCCGGCGGGGCGAATCCTTGACGAGCGTTTGCACCACTTGCGGATCAAGGGGCCGCGCGAATGGGCGGAGTTCGCCGAGACGCCCGACGCCGCGCATCTGGAAATCAAGTTCGCCGCGGGCAAGAACCCTGCCGAGCAGACGCTGCGACTGCGGCAGCAGGACGTCAAGCAGGCCTGGCACGTCTCGCTCAACGGCAAGCGGCTGGGGCAACTCGTGCGGGACGAGAACGACATGGTGGTCTACTTCACCGTGCCCGCGGGAGGACTCGCCGACGGCGAGAACGTGCTGCGGATCGAGCAGGCCCCCGCCGCCCGGCCAGAGCCGGACGACATCCGGGTCGGCCAGATCGCGATGGAGGAGCGTCTGCAACGCCAGGTGCTGGAAGAGTGCACCGCCGCGATCGAAGTGATCGACGCGGAGACGAAGGAGCGCCTGCCCTGCCGCTTGACGATCGTGGACGCGGTCGGCGCGCTGCAAACGGTCGGCGCGGTATCTGATCATCACCTGGCCGTGCGGCCCGGAGTGGTCTACACGGCGGATGGACGCGCCCGATTCGGCCTGCCGGCCGGGCGATACACGGTTTACGCCGGGCGCGGATTCGAGTATTCGCTCGATCAGGCGACGTTCACGCTCGCCCCCGGCCAGTCGGTCGAACGCACGCTCTCGATTCGCCGCGACGTGCCCACGCCGGGCTACGTGGCCTGCGACACGCACGTGCACACGCTGACCCACTCCGGCCACGGCGACGCCACGGTCGATGAGCGGATGATCACGCTGGCAGGCGAGGGCATCGAGCTGCCGATCGCCACCGACCACAACGTCCACATCGATCATGAGCCGTATGCCCGCAAGATGAAGGTGCGGCAATACTTCACGCCAGTGATCGGCAACGAGGTCACGACGGCGATCGGTCACTTCAACGTCTTTCCGGTGCGTGCCGGCGCCCGCATCCCCGACTTCAAGCTGAAAAGCTGGCAAGCGATCCTGGACGACATCTATCGCACGCCCGGCGTGAAGGTCGCGATCCTCAACCATGCCCGCGACGTGCACTCCGGCACGCGGCCGTTCGGTCCGGGCTTGTTCAATGCCGTGGTCGGCGAGAACCTCGATGGCTGGGCGATGCGCTTCAACGCCATGGAAGTGATCAACTCCGGGGCCACGCAGACCGACGTGTTGCGGCTGTTCCACGATTGGATGGGCCTCTTGAACCGCGGCCGGCAGGTCACGCCGGTCGGCAGCAGCGACTCGCACGATGTGTCGCGGTACATCGTGGGCCAGGGGCGCACCTACATCCGTTGCGACGACCGCGACGTGAGCCGCATCGACGTGGAGGCTGCGGTCGAAAGCTTCCTGCAAGGCCGCGTGATGGTCAGCTATGGCCTTTTGGCCGAGCTGACGGTCGGCGGCAAGTACGGTCCCGGCGAGCTGGCGCCTCTGCCGGACGACGAAGTGCAGGTGGCCGTGCGCGTGCTGGGGCCGCACTGGGTGCGGGCGGATCGGGTGCAGCTTTTCGTCAATGGCAAGTTGATTCGCGAGGAGGCCATCGACGGCACAGCCCCGCGCGACTTGCCGGCCGGCGTGAAGTGGAACGGCGCCTGGACGCTGCCCAAGCCGAAGCACGACGTGCATCTGGTGGCGATTGCGACCGGCCCAGGCATTGACGGCCTCTCCTGGCGGACGGCCAAGCCGTATCAACCCGCCTCGCCGCAGTGGGAGCCGCGCGTGGTGGGCTGCAGCGGCGCCGTCTGGCTCGATGCCGACGGCGATGGCCGCAAGACGGCGGCCTACGATTACGCTCAGCGACTCTTCGCGGAGTCGCGCGGCGATCTGGCAAAGCTCGTGGGCGGACTTCGCGAGTATGACGCGGCGGTAGCGGCCCAGTCGGCCCATCAATTTCAGTCGTCAGGCGGATCGGTCTTATCGGAAACGACTCGCGCGCTCTTAAAGATCGCCGCGCCGGCTACGCAGGAGGGCTTTCGCGTTTACCTTGACGCCTGGCGAGAGAACCAGAGGGTGCGCGCAGTCAGGGCGGCACACCTCGATAATGCCTTCACTGTGGAAATTCTACCTATGCCAAATGATCGCTGCAGGATTGCTCGGTAGACTGAACAGTCGCAAGGAATACCACGATGCCGCAGGACAACATCGGCGCTGAGGTCGTGCCACAGCCAGGCAAGGCGGTGGAGGCGGCGATAGCCCTTCAGAAACTCGGTTTCAGAGTGCTTCACGTCGGGAATACCAGCGTGAGCGTGCAGGGGCCGGAATCCTTCTGGCGGGAGCACTTCTCCGTCACCTTCGAGTCCCGCAGCAAGCCGCAGCATCCCTTCTCACAGCAGGGAACGGCAACGTACCGGCGGCCGGTGCAAGACGCGGTGCCCGTTCCTGTGGGGCTGAGCGAACTGGTTTCGTCGGTGGCCTTCGTCGAGCCACCCGAGTTCCTTTGAGCCAGTGCACGGCCCGCAGTCTTGTCCCGTGCTTCCCACTAGGAGATCGAGATGGCGAAGGAGAAGAAGAAGAAACGCTCACGGATCGCCCGGCCCCAGTCCCAGATGACCTCCGAACCCGAAATGGTCGTGTTCGAGGCCGTTGTCAAGGCGGAGCAGTCCATGTTCCAGGTGGAAGCGCTGACTGCACAGAATATCGACCACTTCCGTCCGCATCCGGACCGGGCGGTTCGTGCGGCCAAGGTTTTGGAGGGGCTCGGGTTCAAGGTTCGTCACATCGGCACATTCTCGGTCAGCGCGGAAGGAAAGCGAGGCTTGTGGGAGCAGACGTTCGGGACGAAGGTGAAGAAGGAGACGCGGAAACTCAGTGAGGCCCATTCGCAACTCGGAGAGGTGAAGTTCTGGTCGCCCATTCCCAACACGCCGTTCGAGGTTCCCGCGGCATTGACCGGCTTGATCGACCGGGCATACCCGCAGGTGCCGCCATTGTTCTTCGCCGAGTCTCCCATACCGCCTCGCGTGGGATATCACCACCTGCGAGTGCCGGCGGATGTAGCAGCCGTCCTTCGCGCCACCCGCGCGCACAAGCACCGTGTGACCGGGACTGGGGTTCTGGTGGCCATGCCTGACACCGGCTTCTACAAGCATCCGTTTTACGAGTGGCATGCGTACAACTACAACGCCACCCTCGCCCCTGACGCCATCGAGGTAGCGCACCGATGAGGTCGGCCATGGGACGGCCGAGGCCGCGAACATCTTCGCCTGCGCGCCCGATATCGACTTCGTGGGAGTGAAGATCGGGCTGAACGCCACCCTGGCCTTCAAGACGGCTTCCGACCTGCACCCAGCGGTAATGACCAACAGCTGGGGTTATGACCTGCCCGGCCTGAGCACGCTGCCGAACTTTCTCAGGCCCTTGGAGGCCGCCGTCATGGAGGCGGTCCGCGACCGGGGCATCGTTGTCTGCTTCTCCGGCGGCAACGGGCACATTGCCTTTCCGGCCATGATGCCCGATGTGATTGCCGTTGGTGGAGTATTCGCTAGGGAGAAGGTGGACGACGTCACCGACGACTTCATTCTCGAGGCGTCGGACTACGCCAGCAGCTTCAACAGCACGATTTATCCAGGTCGCCACGTGCCCGACCTGTGCGGGCTCGTCGGCCTCCAGCCCAGGGGGATCTACATCATGTTGCCGGTCGAGCCGGGGGACCAGATTGATCAGGGGTTAGCCGGCCCGCAGCCGAATGGTGACGAGACAGCCCCGGACGACGGATGGGCGGTGATTAGCGGCACGAGTGCCGCTTGCCCTCAAGTGGCCGGGGTGTGCGCCCTGCTGAAGCAAGTCCAGCCAGGCCTTTCCCCCGATCTGGTGAAAGCCATCTTGAGGGCGTCGGCCCGAGACGTCAACGACGGCCAGAGCGCTAACGGGGATCCCGCCGGGCAAGGGCACGACGGGGCGACCGGGGCGGGGCTGGTCGACGCCTTGGCCGCCTACAAGCTGGCTAGGTCGGTGACTCTGCGGAATGTGAACTCTCTACCTGCGCCCCGATAGCGCCTCGCATCGCCGTATTGCCCAGCCGGGCCGCGGATCAGCTTAAGTAAGCGGGAGCCGGCTGCGGAGCGTCACGAGCTGACGCGGCCTGCTTTCTCTGCCTCAACCTTCTCGGTCACTTCGGCTTTACGTGGCGACCCTTGATGTATGGCCAACAGCCAGCCCACGAGGGTCACGACTGAGCGTGCACCCGCCGCCGCGCGACATCCAACCGCAGCACCCTTGACTTCAGCCCTCTCCCCAGAGGGGAGAGGGAGTCCTACCGCCCTCGCCCGCCCACCATCACGGCCTGCACCGTCTTCTGGTCCAGCGTCAGCCGCACCATGGCAAAGGGGCCGTCTTCGGCCGGTTTCACGTCGGTTAGCTTGGCTTCGTTGCCGTCGATGACGATGCGGGCATCCTTGGCGACGGGAAACGTCTTCTCCTCCGGCGCCTCGCCGCGTGCGATGGGGATGGCGAGCGTGATCGTGCCCTTGGCCGCATCGACCGCCTTGATGAGGCCCGGCATGCTCGGCCCTTCAGCCCGCAGTGAGGTGACGGCGGTCTGATTGAGCGAGAGCCTGAGCTGCACCGCCGCGCCGACCGGCACGTCGGCCAGCTTGCCTTCCTTGGTCGAGAGCCGGCGGCCGCGGCCGTCATCCAGCAGCACCACGGCGTCCTGCGCGACGGCGAGCGTCTTTTCTTCCGGCGCCTCTTCCCCGCGCATCGGGCCGAGCTCCACGGTGACCGTGCGTTTGCCGGCGTCCACGGCCTTGAGACGACCGAAGACGCCCGGCCCCTTGGCCAATACGGCCTCGGCCTGCTTGCGATCCAAGGTCAGCCACAACGTGACCTGCGCTCCCGGCGACAGGTCGGCCAGCTCGCCGGCCCTGACCGAGAACCGCCGGCCGCGGCCGTCATCGATGCCGATCTCCGCGCCGGCGGCCACGGCGAACGACTTCTCTTCTTCGTCCTGGTCGCGGCGCGTGGGGAAGATGGTCAGGGTGAGCGTCTTCTTCGCGGCGTCTACTTCCTTCAGCCGCCCGCGCACGACCGGTCCCTCGGCCACGATGCTCTCGACCGTCGTCTGGTCGGCCGAGAGCTGCAGGCCGACCGGGGCCTCCAGCGGCAGCTCGGCGAGCTTGGCCTCTTTCAGCGCGCCGCGGCGGCCGCCCCCGGCAGCGTCCATGGCCACTTCCACGTCTTTGGCCAGCTTGTAGGTCTTTTCCACGGGCGGCTCTTGGCGTCTCTCGAACTGCATCACGGTGATCGTGCCCGCGGAGGCGTCCACCGCCTTGAGCATGCCGCGCACTTCCGGCCGAGCGGGGCCGCGGCCGAACTGTTGGCTCTGCACTTGCCCGGCCCAACCGATGAGTGCGGCCCCAGCGAAGAGCCAGCTCGCTATCGCGTATCTGTGAAACATGGTCGTTCTCCCTACACCAAGAGGCAGAGATTGCCAGTCACCAGCGGAAGGAAATACTACCTCGGTAGTTTCAGCACCGCAAGAGTCCGGTCAAAGCGAACTCAAATCGAGAAACGCAGCGGGGGCTGAGCCTTTCGCACGCTTTTGGGCACGCGTGTCCCTTGAAACTCTTGGAACGCTAATCATCGCTAATGTTCGCTAATCGCCAATCAGCGCATATTAGCGTTTATCAGCATTCCCTGCTTTCGGATACGATGGGCCGATGCGCATCGTTCTTTGCTATCCGATCGAGCAGCGTCACCGCGATCAGATTGCCGCCGCCGCGCCCGACTGCGAGGTGATCGACGCGGGCCAGGAACGCATCGCCGCCAAACTGCCGACGGCCGAGATATTCTGCGGCCACGCCAAGGTGCCGGTGCCGTGGGACGAGACGGTGGCCCGCGGACGGCTGCGGTGGATTCAGTCATCGGCGGCCGGCCTGGACCATTGCCTGGTGCCGGCCGTCGTCGAGTCGCAGATTGTCGTGACCAGCGCCTCGGGCGTGCTGGCCGACCAGGTGGCCGAGCACACGATCGCGCTCATGACTGCGCTCAGCCGGTCGCTGAACGTGTTCTTTCATGCCCAGCAGCGGAAGGAGTTCGTCCGCCGGCCAACGCGCGACCTGATGGGGGCGACCGTCGGCATCGTCGGTTTCGGCGGCAACGGCCGGCGGCTGGCCGAAGTGCTGCGGCCGTTCAAGACGCGGCTGCTGGCTACGGACTGGTTTCCGATCGACAAGCCGGATTACGTCGAGGCGCTGCTGCCGGCCGACCAGCTTGACGCGATCTTGCCGCGGGTCGATTTCCTGGTGCTCGCCGCGCCGCTCACGGAAGCGACGCGTGGGATGATCAACTCGCGGACACTTGCCCAGATGAAGCCCGGTTCGTTCCTGGTGAACATGGCCCGCGGGCCGCTAGTCGTGGAGCGCGATCTGGTGGCGGTGCTCCAGTCCGGACATCTGGCCGGCGCGGCGACGGATGTGACAGAGGTCGAGCCCCTGCCGGTGGATAGCCCGTTGTGGGACATGCCCAATGTCATTATCACGCCGCACGTGGGCGGGCAAAACGCTCACCGGGCCGACGACATGACCGATTTTTTCTGCGAGAATCTGCGGCGATATCTGGCCGGCCGGCCGCTGCGGAACGTGGTGGACAAGCGGCTGGGGTTTCCGCTGCCGCAGGCGGCAAACGGCGGGCCGGAGGATCCGACGCCGAACGTCCAACGTCGAACGTCCAACGTCCAACGTTGAACGTGAGGCGGCTTTGGATGTTGGACGTTGGATGTTGGGCGTTCGATGTTCATCTTGTCCGTCTGCTGAATGCGTTTCATGATCGCGACAGAGAGACAACTCGAAGAGCGCCTGTTGCGCCCCACGCCCACGACACGTGAGGCCATGCGCCGTCTGGACGGCGATCTGCTCGTCCTGGGGGCCGGTGGCAAGATGGGTCCGAGCCTGGTGCGGCTGGCCCGCCGCTCGGCCGACGAAGCAGGCCGGCGTGATCTGCGGATCATCGCCGTGTCGCGGTTTTCATCAGCTGGATTGTGCGACGAGCTGCGCCGCGAGGGCATCGAAACCATCGCTTGCGACCTGCTCGACGAGGACCAGCGCCGGACGCTGCCGGCCGCGCCGAACGTGCTTTTCATGCTCGGCCACAAGTTCAGCGGAGAATCGCCGCCACGTAACGGGGTCGGGAGTCGATTTCGCGACAAATCGAGTACGGCGTCAAACAAGACTGGACATGTCGCGAAATCGACTCCCGACCCCTTTCACGCGGCGCAGCCTCCTGGCGCAGAGCGCTACTGGGCGATGAACGTTTACCTGCCGGGCCTGTTGGCCGAGCAGTATCGCAGCTCGCGCATTGTCGCCTTCAGCAGCGGCAACATTTATCCGTTCACGAAGGTCGGCCAGCCAGCACCCAGGGAAGATGCGTCACTCGGCCCGATCGGCGAATATGCCACGACGGTGCTGGGCCGCGAGCGAGTGCTCCAGCACGTGAGCCTCTATCATGGCACGCCGGTTTGCCTGCTGCGGCTGAACTACGCCGCCGAGGCCCGTTACGGAGTGCTGGTGGATCTGGCCGAGTCGATTCTGGCGCGGCGGCCGATCAGCCTGGCCGTGCCGGAGCTGAACTTCATCTGGCAAGGCCATGCCAACGCTGTGGCCTTGCAGTGCTTCCCGCTGGCCGCCAGCCCGGCGAGCGTGCTGAACCTGACGGGCATCGAGCGACACCGCGTGCGCGACCTCGCTGCGCAGATCGGGCGTCGGCTGGGTGTCGAGCCGATCTTCGCCGACGATCAGGGCGACGCCGCCCTGGTCAGCGACGCCTCGCGGTGCCGTGAGCTGTTCGGGGAAGGCGATATCAACACGGACGAGCTGATCGAGCTGGTGGCCGGGTGGCTGCAGTCGGGCGGCCGCACGCTCGGCAAACCGACGAAGTTCCAGGTGACCGATGGCAAGTTTTGACGAATCCCTGCTCCCTTCCCTGCCCCCTTGTTCCCAAGCTCTGCTTGGGAACACATGTTACGAAGCTCTGCTTCGAGTCGGCGAGCCGCGAAGCAGAGCTTCGCCACTTGCGTTCCCAAGCGGAGCTTGGGAACGAGGGCGCTTGGGAGGGCGCTTGGGAACGGCAACCGACGAGACCCGCGAAAGGATCCTCACGTGACAAATCGCAAGCAGCTTGTCGTCATCGTCCTGCTCCTGCTCTGTCGTCCCCTCCTCGCCGGCGATACGCTCACGCCGCACGACCTGCTCCGCGTGCGAAGCGTGACCGACGCCGCGATCTCGCCTGATGGCAAGCAAGTGGCCTACGCGCTCTCCGTGCCGCGCGATCCGTTCAAAGACAAGGACGGTCCCGCGTACGTCGAGCTGCACGTCGTCAGCATCGAGGGGGCCTCGCGCGCCTACGTCGCTGGGCAGGTCAACATCAGCCAGATCGATTGGCTGCCGAGCGGCGAGCGGATTTCGTTCCTCGCCAAGCGCGGCAACGACAAACAGACCGCGCTGTATGCGATCCCGCTGGCTGGCGGCGAAGCCCAGAAGCTGATCGAGCACGAGACGGCGATCTCCGGTTATTCGTTCAGCCCCGATGGCAAACAAGTCGCCTTCCTGGCCGCCGAGCCGGAGCCGAAGGAGTCGAAAGACCTCAAGGAGAAGGGCTTCAACCAGGAAATCTACGAGGAGGATCGGCCGTTGACGCGCGTGTGGGTCGCCGACACTCCCGCGGCGGGCGCGACCATCAAGGAGGGGGCCAAGCCGCGAATGCTGGACCTCAAAGGCTCCGCGTCCGTGGTACAGTGGAGCCCCGAGGGCGGCAAGCTGGCCGTGGCCCTGGCACCCACGCCGCTCATCGACGACGAGCTGATGCACCGCATGGTGCACGTGATCGATGCGGCGACGGGCAAGGCGACCGCCAGGCTCGATCATCCGGCCAAGCTCGGTCCCATCGAGTGGAGCCCGGACGGCAAACACATCGCTACCGTGTCGGGCGAAGACATCCACGACCCCGGCGAGGGGGCATTGCTCCTTTGGGATGCGGATGGCAAAGGCCCGCGCGATCTCTTGCCCAAGTATCCGGGGCACGTCAACTCGCTGGCCTGGGGCACGAAGGACAACGAGACCCTGCTTTACTTCATCGCCGACCGCGGAACGGGCACCGTGATCGACTTTGTGGACCCCCACGGAGTGAAGCCGCCCGAAGCGGCCATCGAGAGCGCCGTCCTGTCCAACCTCTCGATCGCCGACGACAACAAGAACGTCGCCCTGATCGGCCAATCGGCACAGCACGCGCCGGAGGTGTTTACGTTCGTCCGCGGCGAGCCTAAGCGGCTGACTGATAGCAACCCCTGGCTGAAGGGCAAGCGGCTGGCCAAGCAGGAAGTGATCAAGCACAAGGCCCGCGACGGCCTGGAGCTGGAGGGCGTCCTCATCCGCCCGCTCGACGAGAAGCCCGGCCAGCGGTATCCGCTCATCCTCATGGTCCACGGCGGGCCGGAGGCGCACGTCTCCAACGGCTGGATCACGCGGTACGCTAATCCGGGGCAGGTCGCGGCGGCCCAGGGCTTCGCCGTCTTCTATCCCAACTATCGCGGCAGCACGGGCCGCGGCGTCGAGTTCTCCATGCTGGGCCAGCGCGACGCAGCCGGCAAGGAGTTCGACGATCTGGTCGATGCCGTCGATCACCTGGTGAAGCTCGGCCTGGTGGACGAGAAGAAGGTCGGCATCACCGGCGGCTCCTACGGCGGCTATGCCTCGGCCTGGGGCACCACCTATTACTCGCACCGCTTCGCGGCCAGCGTCATGTTCGTCGGCCTCAGCGACCTGATCTCGAAGGCCGGCACCACCGACATTCCCGAAGAGATGTACCTCGTCCACCACCGCAAATGGCTCTGGGACGACTGGGATTACTTCACCAAGCGCAGTCCGATTGCCCACTTCGACAAGGCCAAGACGCCGATCCTGATCCTGCACGGCAAAGAAGACCCGCGCGTGCACCCGGGCCAATCGCTGGAGCTGTACCGCCATCTCAAGATGCGCGGCCAGGCCCCCGTGCGGCTGGTGCTCTATCCGGGCGAAGGGCACGGCAACCGCCGCGCGGCCTCGCAGCTTGATTACTGCCTGCGGCTGATGCAGTGGATGACCCACTACCTGAAAGGCCCCGGCGGGCCGCCGCCCGCGTGGGAGCTGAAGCATGAGGAGAAGAACTAGCGGCCCTCCAACTCGCAGAGCGAGTTGGCCACACTGGTCTAGCGCCTGCGGTCGCTCTTGCCGCTCAGCCCGAAGAGTCTGCCGTGGGGGGCTTGCTGGTGACACTCCATGCAGGATTGGATCTTGCCGGCGGCCGTGACCGTCTTGCCGTCGGCCGTCAGCGTGCCGTAGAGCCAGCCGTCGTCGGTCTCCCGCGCCTCGCCTGCGGCCGGCTTGTGGTCGGCCTGAAACATCACGAACAGCCCGGCCTTCTTCGCCGCGCGGAAGATTTTGCCGTCCTTGCCGGCATAAGGATAGTAGCTGCCGCCCAGCGCGGCTGATTCGACCAGGCCATCGTGCACCACATCGCGAGGAAATTCAGGCGGCTTCTTGCCGTGGTGCTCCTCCGGCAGCCAGGCTTCCTTGACGACCACCTGCGGCTCCCCCTTCGCGCCCACCTGAAAGGCCGGCGCGATGGGGTCTTTCGGCCGGTGGAGACTGACGTAGCCGGCCCGATCGCGGGCGAAAAGAAAGTAGAGCTTCTGCCCATGCCCTTCGCGGCCGTCCGCCGCGCTGAAGCGCGCGATCGACGGAAAAGGCATGCGGCAAAGCTCTGGCGCCCACCGTGCCTCGTCGTCCACGCGGCCGTAGCGACGATACTCGCTGGCAATCTCCAGCAGCCGCTGGCGAAGACGGAATTCCTGGCCGGTCCACGGCTCGATGCGCTCGGGTACAACCGATGTCGAGTCTCCGGCGGTGCGACCGCGGCCCGGCTCAGCGCCGACAGCGTCCGCCGTTGCCACGCGCTGCCACGCAAACAGGGCGCTCAGTGCGATCCCGACGATCCCCGCACACAGCACGCTCGACGCGGCCGATACCAACCTGAGACGACGCATGGCGGCCCTCCCGGAAACGAGCATTCCCCCTCGCGGTAGCGCGTGGCCTGCCTATCATACCCGAGTCGCACCGTCGCCGCGCAACGCCAATGTAACGAACCAGCTGCTGCTTGTAGCGGCGGCTTCCAGCCGCCGATCACGGGAGCAAGATGCTCCCGCTACGTCATGGTAGCACCCCCACTTCTATTCGTGACAAGGCACTAGCCGCCTGGCTTCTCGTCTTTACCGGGCCACTTGCTTTTGGCATAGTCCGGCCCCCAAAACCCACGTCATTTGGCTGGCCGGCTTCCCCGCCGCTATCAAGCTGCCAGCCGCTCCGCACGCGTTCTTCCGCCCCATGAGCAGTTCTGCGATTGCGTTATCGCCGCCGCGCAGCGCGTTCGAGCTGCTGCAGCTCGGCCGCGAGGTGCTGCAAGCCGAGGCCGTCGCGCTCCAGGCCCTCGTCAAGCGCCTGCCGGTGGAGTTCGCCGACGCCGCGCGGATGATCGCCGACGGCGATGGCAGCGTGATCGTCACCGGCATGGGCAAGGCCGGGCTTGTGGCCCAGAAGATCGCCGCCACTTTCGCCTCGACCGGCACGCCGGCCCACTTCGTGCACCCCGCCGAAGCCATCCACGGCGACCTGGGCCGCATTCGCCCAGGCGACCTGGTGCTGGCACTCTCGCACAGCGGCGAGACGGAGGAAATCGTCCGCATCTTGCCGTCGCTCGTCGAGCAGCGGATCGGCATCATCGCCGTCACGGCCAGCGAGCGCAGCCAGTTGGGCCGGGCAGCCACCATTGTCTTGCCACTGGGCTCGTTGCAGGAGGCCTGCCCGCTCGGCCTGGCCCCCACGACCAGCACGACGCTGATGCTGGCGCTGGGCGACGCCCTGGCGCTGACCGTGAGCCGGTGCCGGGGGTTCGGCCGCGAGGACTTTGCCCGCTTTCACCCCGGCGGCAACCTGGGCCGCAGGCTCAGCAACGTCGAACACCACATGCGGCCGCTGGCCGAATGCCGCGTGGCCGGCGACGGCCTGAGCGTCCGCCAGGTGCTGATTCAGGTCAGCCGGCCGGGCCGGCGCTCCGGGGCCATGATGCTGGTGAACGACGCTCAGCGGCTGACCGGCATCTTCACCGACAGCGACCTGTCGCGGCTGCTGGAGCAACGGCGGGACGATGCCCTGGATCATCCGATCCGCGACGTGATGACGAGAAGCCCGATCACCGTGGAACACGGCACGAAGCTGGCCGCCGCACTTCACTTGATGGGCCAGCGGAAGCTCAGCGAGCTGCCGGTGTTGGATGCATCCGGAAAGCCGCTGGGCATTCTCGATATTACCGATCTCGTGGCGATGATGCCGCCCGAGGCGGCGAGTGCGTGAGATTGGAGTGCGTCGCGGAGTCGTCGCCGCCTCCATGGGACTCGAAGCGACGTGGCATCGGCCCTTCGGCCGATGCGGACTCACGGGCAAGATGCCCGTGCCACGCCGAGCAAGGAATGCGACATGCTTGAGCCTCTCCGATTGGCTGCAGCGGCCGGATTTGCCCTCGAAGCCGTGGCTGATCGTCGGCCAGGGACCGACCTTTGCCTGTCGGGGCCAGGTTGAGATGTCGGCCTATAGCGTCTGGGGATTGGACCACGTGGCGCGCAGCTGCGCGTGGACGTGGCCCACGCGCTGGATGTCGAGACGATCGCCTCTTTCGAGGACCGCGTGGAAAAGAACTGCCGCTGGCTCGTCGTGCCGCGCCGGCCGGAGGTCAACGGCAAGCCCGGCCCGCCGCTGGAATCGTACTTCGACCGCGCGCCCGTGCTGCGGCGGCTGGCGGCCCAGAAGCGGCTGGTGTCGTACAACCCGGTGGAGCACGTTTCCAAACGTGCCCTGGATGCCGCCGTGCAAATCCTCGTCGAGCTGGGCGTACGCCGCGTCCGTTCGCTGGGTCTCGACGGCGGACACGCCTTCAGCCCGGAGTTCGAGGATCTCGAAACCCGCGCCCTGCGAAGCATCGGTCAGGAACAAGCGGCCGCGCCGCCCTCAGACGTTCCGGTCCGCGACATCGAGGCATTGTTCCATACCCGCGGCATCGACTACGCCGCCTTGGCCGATCCGCTGCGGGTGTTCGTGGGCACGCCCGGCGGCCTGCTGGGCGACGGCGCCGCGCGGCTGCGCGTGGCGAGCCGGGTGTTGGAATTCAGCATCCGCAAGCATGCCGGCGAGCCGGTCGTGGTGGACTACCTGCGGCACGTCAAGCTGCCGCGGCCCAAGCGGCTCCGCAATAACCTGACTCTCCGAGTCGGGCGATTCGCGGCGTCGCTCCGCCGCTTCGCCATTCCAGAGCTGTGCGGCTATCGGGGCCGGGCGCTATCTGGAGGCCACGGCCCAGGTCTTCGCCGACGTGGGCGAGCTGTGGGAGATCCCCTTCGGCCCCCAGCGGGTGCTGTGCAGCTTTCAGGCCACGCGCCCCGAAGCCTGCCGAGGCGAGAAGCGGTTTCAGCCCGGCCGGCAGCAGAGCGTGATGCTGCTCGATTGTGCCCGGCTGCACTGGGAGCTGGGCCAGATCGTCAGCGGGCTGGACGAAGGCCGCTACACGCACGCCCAGCTCACGAAAGAGCTATGCATCGTGCCGCCGGAGGAAATTGCCGACACGCTGCCGGGGGAATGGAACTGCGTGGAATCGCACGCGCCGGCCCAGTCGAAGCTCGTGCAATACGCCGCGCCGCGCGCGTATCCCTGGCGCAACGACGAGAGCCCGCTGGCCGGCCTCTGGATGGACACTTACCGCGAAGCGGTGGCGGCCGGCGCCGTGCCGATCCAAGAAGTGAAGGCAGGCGTCGCCGCCGGGCATCTGAAGCAGGAGCTGCTCTCGGCCTTCGAAGGAGATGGCCCCACGGAGACGGCCACCTTGCGTCTCGATCTGCCGCAGCGGCTGAAGCTGCTGGCCTCGCACCGGGCGAAACAGGTCATCGGCCAGGCCCGCAGGCTGACGGGCGAGGCGGTTCGCCGCTGGCGATCGAAAGCGTAATGTGTCCAAGCGAATGTGGCCAACTCGCTCTGCGAGTTGGAGTTGCTAGCTGCCAACCTTGGCTTCCTGCCAGACAAGCTGGCAGGGGAACATCCGCTACTTCGGACTGTTCTCCAGTGGCCCGTTCTTCAACCGCAGAATGGTGCGGGCCAAGTAGCGCTTCAAGCCGCGGTCCGCTTCGCTCGCCAGCGCCGCCTCGAAGAGCGCGATGGCATCATTCCGATCCACCAAGCGGCTAGACGCCGCAATCGCCGCCAATCGCACCTCTCGATTCTCGTCGGCGATCCGGGCGGCGACTTCCCGCCTCACTTCGGCTACTCGCGCAGCGTCCAGCGACGACAACACGCCGAGTGCCACGACGCGCATCTTGGGCTGCTCATCACCCAGCGACCGCACCAGATCCGGAATGACGTCGGCCTGTGGATCGATGAATAAGAGCACCCGGGCAAGCTCCACGGGATGGCAGCGGGCATCACCGGCCCGAATCAATGTGACCAGATGCGGCGCAGCCTCCTTCGCAGCCGGGCCAAGAGACGCGAGGATGGCGAGTGTTGCTTCCCGGACCTGTTGGTCGGCGTCGTTGGCCAGGGCAGCTAAGGCGGGCACCGCTGGCACGGCCGCGTCCGCCAGTTTCCAAAGTAAATGGGCGGCTTGCCGGCGAGCCTCCGCATCACTTGCCGCAAACAGCTTCATCACGGCCGGAAGACACTGTTTGACCGTCTCCGCTTGGTCGTGGTCGATGACGGCCTCCGGCATGTCTCGCGTCTCCGGCGGTTGATGCTTGGCGAGGAAATCCTGCCAGCCCCGGTCGTCCGCGTAGTTCGTCTTCAGCCAATCCTTGTGCTGCTCCAAGACGAGATACAGGTCGCGCAATGGACCCTCGCCGTCAAGCCCGGCAGGCACCGAAGGCGGCCCTGTGGCGGGATAGGTGGTATAGCTTGGAAGACTCGGGTAGCTCATGTACGTCCCGACCGCTGAATAGTGGGGCGGATGATTAATCGGCGCGTAATCGGCACTTCCTCCATCGCGAACCACAACACCCTCTGCTCGCTTTCCAGACGCCCGATGCGTTCGGTCAGCCGCTCGCGGTCGGCCCACCAGGCCGACAACACGGCGGCCACGGCCACCAGCTTCAGTAGCGTCGCAAAGCCGAATTGCAGCCAGCGGCGACGAAACCCCCGCTTGGCGCTCGCGGCATCAGCTTCCAAGAACTCGGCCATAACTTGGCTCTCCGTTGCAAGGCACGAGGCGATCCGTCACAAGATGGCTGATGCTAGCCGATCCAAACGATTGGGGCAGCAGCAGTGGCCGGTGCCGCAGCCTTGCGTTCCAGAGCGTAGCCGCCGATCATCGGGTACTTTGCTCCGCCCCGCGCAGCAGGTGTGCTGCGACCAGGTGCCTTCCTGCTGCGACCGCGTATGTCGCCATTGGCCGCCAAGTGGCTGTTCGGGCCGACGCTCCTCTGGAACATTCTCTGGGCCCGCGTGCTGCGCCGCTGGAACTGGTGGGACGCGATCGACGAGGGCCTGTGGCTGGGGGCGCTGCCGCTGCGATCCGACGTGGCTCGGCTGCATGCCCTGGGAGTGCGGGCCGTCATCAACTTATGCGCCGAGACGTCTGGCCCCGTCGCCGCCTACGGCGCGCTGGGCATCGAGCAGCTTCACCTGCCAACCACCGATTTCACCACCCCGACGCTGGATGCGATCGAGCGGGCCGTCGCCTTCATCGCCGAGAAGAAAGCGGCCCGCGAGGGCGTGTACGTGCACTGCAAAGCGGGCCGCGGGCGCAGCGCCACGGTGATGGCTTGCTGGCTGATGCATGCCCGCGGCGTCGCGCCGGCCGAGGCTCAGCAACTGCTCACGCTCAAGCGCCCCCAGGTGGCGCGCAACCTGGCAGGTCGAGCCGTCGTGGAGGCTTTTCAGCGATCGCGGCTTCCGCGAGCCGTGTAGCCGACGCCGATCATGAGCAAGGCCCGCACGCTTGCGGCCGTCCTTCTAGGCCGCGACAATCTAGCGTGTGGCAGCCGCGAACCGAAAGAGACGGAGCCAGAGACCAAGAAACCACGGATCACCCCGATGGCCCAGCGCGGCTGAGCCGCACAAGCTCAGTTTCGTGCCCGCGAATTACGCGAATCATCGCGAATGACAGACATTCGCGTCGATTCGTGTGATTCGCAGGCAAGCCAAAGAATCCTCGCGACGAACACAGGACTTGCGAACCACGGAAAATACGGAATGACCCAGCACGGCGTAGCCGCAACCCAGCATCTAAACAGAAGGTACGAAGCAAACGAAGAGGGCTGTCCTTCCCTTCGTTGCCTTCGTTTCCTTGTGTTGTGCTCAGAAGCTCGCGGCAGCGGTCCAATGTCGTTGCCTGCGACCTTCTTGTTGGAACAGGAGGCCACAGAGGACACAGAGAGTCTCGTGGAGCATCGGACGACTCTCTGTGTCCTCTGTGGCCTCCTGTTCAAGAAACTTCGCGCCACGCGAAGAAACCGAACGTTTGTAGTACGGAAACAAAGTCGTGCGAGTCTTTTTCCGTGTCGTTCCGTGTCTTCCGTGGTTGCGGCTACGCCGCGCTGGGCCGCATCCGTGGGCTGGATTTGCGGCTGTGGCTGACCATAGTGATCGCCTCTCTCAAATAGCTGGCATGAACCATCGCGCCCCGCTGAGCTTGCTTTGTCTCTGGCTCCTGGCCTGGCCAGCCGCTTGGGCCGATGAGAAGGCCGTCAGCTTCATGCGCGACGTGCGGCCGATCCTGACCAAGCACTGTTTCGCCTGCCATGGGCCGGACGAGAAGCATCGTGAGGCCAACTTGCGGCTGGACCAGGCCGAGTCGGCCCTCGCTGCCCGCGAGGGGCGGCGGCCCGTCGTGCCGGGCAAGCCCGAGTCGAGCGAAGTCATCCGCCGCGTCACCTCGGCCGACGCCAGCGTGCGCATGCCGCCGGCCGATGCCGGTCAGCCGCTTGCGGCCGAGCAGATCGACGTGCTCCGCCGCTGGATCGCCGAGGGGGCCAGGTGGGAACGGCATTGGTCGTTCGAAAAGCTGGCGCGGCCCACGCCGCCGACGGTCCGCGCGGCCGCCTGGCCGCGGAGTGATCTGGACCGCTTCGTCCTGGCCCGCCTGGAAAAAGAAGGGCTCGCCCCTTCGCCCGCGGCCGATCCGCACACGCTGATCCGCCGCGTGTCGCTCGATCTGACCGGCCTGCCGCCCGACCCGGAGATGGTCCGGCGGTTCGCGGCCGATCCGTCGCCGCAGGCCTACGAGCGCATCGTGGACGAGCTGCTCGGCTCGCGGCACTTCGGCGAGCGCTGGGCGCGGCTGTGGCTCGACCTGGCCCGCTACGCCGACACCAAGGGCTACGAGAAAGACCTCGGCCGCACGATGTGGCGGTACCGCGACTGGGTGATCGAGGCGTTCAACGCCGACATGCCGCTACGACCAGTTCACGCGCGAGCAGCTGGCCGGCGACCTGTTGCCCAATCCCACGACCGAGCAGCTTCTGGCCACGGCCTTCCACCGCAACACGATGATCAACGACGAAGGTGGCACCGACGACGAGGAGTTCCGCGTGGCCGCCGTCAAGGACCGCGTCGATACCACGCTGCAGGTCTGGATGGGCCTGACGATCGGCTGCGCCAAGTGCCACAGCCACAAGTACGACCCGATCGCGCACCGCGAGTACTACCAGCTCTACGCCTTCTTCAATCAGACCGAGGACGCCGACGACGGCGACGAGGCGGCCGAAGCTTCCCACGCCGACCGCGGAGCAGCGCAGCGAGCAGGCGCGTGCTGCAAGCCAAGGTCCGCGAGCTGGAACAACGGCTCACGGCCGAGTCGCCGGAGCTGCGGCCGCCGCAGAGGCGTTCGAGGCGCGAGCTGGCAGGGCGTGCCGGCTGGATCGCTGGCCAAGCCGAGCGAGATGGCAGCCGCCAGCGGCTCGTCGCTGAAGGCTCCAGGACGACGGCTCGCTCCTGGCCGAGGCCCAGAGTCCGGCCAAGGAGACGTACACGGTCACCTTCCCCGCTGGGCTGCCGCCGTTTCACCGGCCTGCGGCTGGAGGCGCTGCCCGACAAGTCGCACCCGCGCGGCGGCGTCGGCCGGTCGCCAGGCGACGGCAACTTCGTGCTCAGCGGCTCGAGGTCTCGGTCCGCTCGGCCGACGGCAAGCTGACGCCGCTGCCGCTGGCCAAGGCGCAGGCCGACTTCTCGCAGGACGACTACCCGGTCGAGCACGCGCTCAAGAACCCCGATCCCAAGAAGCACGGCTGGGCCGTCGCGCCGCAGCAGACCGCGGCTCACACCGCCGTGTTCGCTCCGACAAGCCGGTCGACCTGCCCGAAGGGGCGGAGCTGACGGTGAGGCTCGATCACTCAGTTCGAGTTCAGCTATCCCGGGCTTCAGCCTCGGGCCGGTTCCGCCTGTCGGTGACCGGCGATGCCAGTCCGTCGCTGGCGCGGCGATCCTGCCGGCCGACGTGCTCGGCATCGTGCGCACACCGGCCGAGAAGCGCACGCCGCAGCAGCAAGCGGCTGCTGCGGCATGTGGCCGGCATCGCCGCCGGCGACCAAGCCGCTGCGCGACCAGATCGCAGCCGTGCAGAAGCAGCTCGCCGACTTGCCGATCCCGCAGACGCCGATCCTGCGCGAGCTGCCGCCCGAACGCCGGCGCGGACGAAGGTCCACGTCCGCGGCAACTTCCTCGATCCGGGCGACGTCGTCGAGCCGGCCGTGCCGGCGGCGTTCCACCCGTTCCCGGCCGAGGTGCGCCGCTGAACCGGCTCGGCGTGGCCGCCTGGCTGACGCGACGCGGACAATCCGCTCACGGCCCGCGTGGCGGTCAATCGCGTCTGGGCGCAGTTCTTCGGCCGTCGGGCTGGTCGAGACGCAGGAGGACTTCGGCTCCCAGGGCCAGCCGCCGACGCATCCCGAGCTGCTCGACTGGCTGGCGGTCGAGTTCCGCGAGCACGGCTGGTCGCTCAAGAAGCTGCTGCAAGACGATCGTGACTGTCGGCCACGTACCGGCAGTCGTCGAAGGTCACGCCCGAGCTGCTGGCCCGCGACCGCTTCAACCGGCTGCTGGCCCGCGGGCCGCGGTTCCGCCTGGAGGCCGAGATGATCCGCGACAAGGCCCTGGCCGTGTCGGGCCTCTTGAGCCGGAAGATGCACGGCCCGTCGGTCATGCCGCCGCAGCCCGAGGGAGTGTGGCGGTCGACGTACAACACCGACAAGTGGATCAACGCCAGCGGGCGAAGACCGCTACCGCCGCGGCCTCTACACGTACGTCAAGCGCACGTCGCCCTACCCGGCGATGACCACGCTCGACGCTCCCAGCCGCGAGATCTGCACGGTCCGGCGGATCACCACGAACACGCCGCTGCAGGCGCTGGTGACGCTCAACGACGCGGCGTATCGTGGAAATGGCCCAGGCCCTGGCCCGCCGCATGGTGCGCGAAGCAGGGCCAACGCCGAGCGAGCGAATCGCCCACGGATTGCAGCTGGCGCTGGTGCGGCCCGCGCAAGCCGCGCGAAGTGGAAGTGCTGGTGCGGCTGTACGAAAGCCGGCGGAAGTTCTATGCGGAACACGCGGGAGGCCGCCAAGCAATTGGCGACCGACCCGCTCGGCCCGCTGCCGGAAGGATGGGACGCCGTCGAGCTGGCGGCCCTGACCGCGGTGGCCAACGTGATCCTGAATCTCGATGAGTTCCTGACACGTGGGTAAGGAAAAGCGGAACGCTAATAATCGCTAATAAACGCTAATAGGAGAGATTACGGATCGCGTCGGTTTTCACTCGGCATGTTGTTTTCAGTCCTTTATTAGCGTTAATTAGCGATTATTAGCGTTCCGAAAATAATCTTTACTTATGAACCTTCGACACGAAAACGCCAAGACGATCACCCGCCGCCATTTCTTCGGCCAGTGCGGCATGGGGGTCGGCGCCCTGGCGTTGGCTGAGCTCCTAGCCCGTGATGGCAAGGCGGCGCCGGCCGCGGCGGCCGATAATCCGCTGGCTCCCAAGCAGCCCGCCGCGTGCCGCCAAGGCCCGCAGCGTCATCTACCTGCACATGGCCGGCTGCCCCAGCCAGCTCGACCTGTTCGACTACAAGCCGACGCTGGAAAAGTTCAACGGCCAGCCCTGCCCCAAGCAGTATCTCGAAGGCAAGCGGTTCGCCTTCATCCGCGGCGTGCCCAACATGCTCGGCACGCCGTTCAAGTTCGCCAAGCACGGGCAATCCGGCGCCGAGCTGAGTCGAGTTGTGGAATTACCTGCCGCGAGGTGGTCGACGAGATCGCCATCGTCCGCTCGCTGCACACCGAGCAGTTCAACCACGCCCCGGCCCAGTTCTTCCTGCACACCGGCACGAACCTCCTGGGCGGGGCGTCGATGGGCGCGTGGGCCACGTATGGCCTGGGCAGCGAGAACCAGGACCTGCCCGGCTTCGTCGTCCTCACCAGCGGCGGCAAGACGCCCGACGCCGGCAAGAGCGTCTGGGGGAGCGGCTTTCTGCCGTCCGTCTACCAAGGGGTGCAGTGCCGCTCGCCGGGCGACCCGGTGCTGTTCCTCTCCAATCCCCGCGGGCTGGACCGGCAAGGCCGCCGCGAGACGCTCGATGCCCTGAAGACGCTCAACGAGCTGCAGGCCGAAGCGGTCGGCGACCCGGAGACCGTCACCCGCATCGCCCAGTACGAGCTGGCCTACCGCATGCAGATCGCCGTGCCGGAGGTGATGGACATCTCGCGCGAGCCGCAGCACGTGCTCGATCTGTACGGGGCGAAGCCCGGCTTCGTGCCCGAGTCAGACGACGCGGCCGACCCGCGCGTGCTCTACAACGGCACCGATGCCTCGCTCGCCAACAACTGCCTGCTTGGCCCGGCGGCTGGTCGAGAGCGGCGTGCGGTTCGTGCAGATCTACGACTGGGGCTGGGACCATCACGGTGTCAGCCCCGGCGAGGACATCACGAATACGCTGCCGATCAAGACGCAGCAGATCGACCGCGCCCTGACCGGCCTGATCACGGATCTCAAGCAGCGCGGCCTGCTCGACGAGACGCTGATCGTCTGGGGCGGCGAGTTCGGCCGCACGCCGATGGCGCAGAACTCGCCCGACGCAGCCCTTCATCGGCCGCGACCACCATCCCTACGCGTTCACGATGCTGCTGGCCGGCGGCGGCATCAAGCGGCGGCCAGACCTACGGCGAGACGGACGACATCGGCTACTACATCACGCGAAAACCCCGTCAGCGTCCGCGACCTGCAGGCCACGATCCTGCACCTCTTGGGCCTCGATCCCTGGAAGCTGAGCTATTCGTTCCAGGGCCTGGACCAACGGCTGATCGGCCCGGAGGGGAAGGCGAAGCTGCACGAGAGGCTGTTGGCGTAAGCAACCGCGACGGCGGCTGCGGCAGAATGCCAAGGCATGCCGCTGCCACGCGCCGAGCGGCAGCTGCTCCGAAGGATTCCAAGCGCCTTGGGACTCCTGACGCGCGATGCCGCACGCAGCCGTCTTCCCATACTTCCGCATTGACATAGCCAGCGGCGCCCGCGCGGGAGTATCGTCACGGCTGACCTCAGACCAGGCCCGAGAGATAGTCAACGAGCGAAGCCAGAACCGCGAGGGAATTGCCGATGCGTCTTATCAAGTGGGAACCGACCATCCAACAGATCATTGACGAATCCAATCAGGAACCAACCGAAGCGCCAAGAACAAGATCTTGATCGAATGGCGTGCCAAGCTGAAAAAAGAGCCCACCAGCTTGCAGCCGCAACACATCGACGAGATCGTGCGCGAGGTCAGGCGAAGGATCGACGGCGCCGACCGAAGCAAACGAGACGCTTCGCTCCGCTCAGAGTGACAGATTGAACGCCGTCACTCGCTTTTCTCGCGTCTGGGTCTCGTTGGCACTAGAATCATCACGGCAGAATCACCGCCGTCGCGCTCGACGTGCTCGCTCGTGAAATCGCGATGCAGCCGGGCCAACGAGGTCTTTGATCTCTCTCGCGAGCCGGCCGGCGTCCGCGAGCGGTACGGCCAGACCGCGGTCGGGCAGAGCCTGCTCATGGCCCGGCGGCTCGTCGAGGCGGGCGTGTCGCTGCTGACGGTCAACTGGCAGGACGAAACGAAGATCGACGGCGTCAACACCTGCTGGGACACGCACCAGAACAACTTCGCCAAGCTCAAAGACCTGCTCTGCCCGATCTTCGACCAGGCCTTCTCGGCCTTCGTCAGCGACCTGGATGAGCGGGGCCTGCTGGAGACGACGCTCGTGGTGGCGCTCGGCGAGTTCGGCCGCACGCCGAAGCTCGGCCAGTTCACGGAACGGCGAGGCAGCAACACGCAGAAGACCGGCCGCGACCACTGGCCGCACGCCTTCACGGCCCTCCTGGCCGGCGGCGGCGTCCGCGGCGGGCAGGTCTACGGCGCCACCACGCGCGACGGCGGCTACGTCGCCGACCAGCCCGTCACGCCCGCCGACCTCACCGCCACGATCCTCCATCACCTGGGCATCGATTTCACCCAGCAATACGAGGACGAGTTCCAGCAGCTGCGGAACCGGCTGAGCGAGGGCAAGGTGGTGAGGGACCTCGGTTAGCGTTGGTGCACGAACGTCCAACCTCGATCGCCTAGCGTCCATCTCGGTATTTCGATGTTCGAGGTCGTGGCATCCGCTGGGCTTACGCTGGTGCTGTTCCCCGGATGTACCCAACACCGTATCCTGTCGAGGCTATCTCAGCCGCCAACGCGAACTGCAACAGCTCACGCCCGACCGCCCTGACAAGGCCAAACGCATCCTCTTCGTCGTGGATCCGAACAACGTGGGCAAGCACACGCTCAACGCGTTCAACGGGAAAGAAATCACTTGTAAATAGGTACCGTCTGTGTAATGTACATAGGTACACATATCTCGCGCAAACGCCATGAGCGACCGCTCAGCCATCGAATGGACCGACGCGACTTGGAACCCGGTGCGAGGCTGCACGAAGGTCAGCCCCGGGTGTGCTCACTGCTACGCCGAGACGTTCGCCGAGCGCTTTCGGGGCGTGCCCGGGCATCCCTATGAGCAAGGCTTTGACCTGCGACTCGTGCCTGGCAAGCTCACGGAGCCTCTCCGCTGGCGGCAACCAAGGATGGTCTTCGTCAACTCGATGAGTGACCTGTTCCACGAAGGCGTTCCCGACGAATTCATCGAGACCGTAGTCCGGGTCATGCAATGGGCCAACTGGCACACGTACCAGGTGCTCACCAAGCGGTCCGAACGGCTGCGTGATCTTCTGGGGGGGAGGCTCAAATTCGCAGCGGTGCTGCGGCACATCTGGTGGGGAGTGAGCGTCGAAAACCGCAGACACGGCCTGCCTCGCATTGCGCATTTGCGTGCCGCACCGGCAGGCGTTCGGTTCCTCTCCGTCGAGCCGCTGCTCGAAGACCTGGGGGAGATTGACTTGGAGGGGATCGCGTGGATGATCGTCGGCGGCGAGAGCGGGGCCGGCGCGCGACCGATGGAGAAAACGTGGGTGCTGTCGCTTCTCAATCAGTGCGGCCGGGCTGGCGTTCCCTTCTTCTTCAAGCAGTGGGGCGGCATCCGCAAAGGCGAAGCCGGCCGCGAGCTGGATGGCCGCACTTACGACGAGTTCCCGAAGCGAGTCGCGGCGCCCGTCGCGGAAACGACCAAGCGGTTGGCCATGATCGCTGAGATCGAGGCCGGGCAGATGGCGGGTTCCAGGCGATGACCCAAGCGGACCTTTACCTCGAGCGCGAGCAGACGCTCGTCAAGCACTTCATCCTCCAGAAGTACCTGGAGCGATTTGCGCACATCGTGGGCACTTTCGCGGACGCGATCACTTACGTGGATTGCTTCTCCGGGCCGTGGAACGTCCGCTCGCAGGACTTGAAAGACAGCTCGTTCGCGATCGCCCTCGCCGAACTCCGGAAGGCACGAAATACGCTAGCAGCACGGGGCCGGTCGCTGAAGCTTCGCTCCTTTTTCTTGGAGAAGGACCAGCAAGCGTACGCCAGGCTCAAAGAATTCGCCGACCAAGTGCGCGATGCCGACATCGAAACACGCAACTGCGATGTCGAAGGCGCCATTGACGACGTCGTGAGATTTGTCCGCCAGGGCGGGCGCGGCTCATTTCCGTTCGTGTTCGTCGATCCAACGGGCTGGTCGGGATTCGCGATGACCGCGATCTCGCCGCTACTTCGACTGAATCCCGGCGAGGTGTTGATCAATTTCATGACCGGGCACATCCGGCGATTCCTCGACTCCCCGAACGAGCAAACGCAGGAGAGCTTCGAATCGTTGTTCGGGTCCGGCGATTACAAGGCCAAGTTGGCAGGACTCAAGGGTCAAGACCGGGAAGATGCGGCAGTGGAGTTCTATGCCGACAACGTCAAGAAGACTGGCGGATTCCAGTACGCTTGCTCGGCAGTTGTTCTGCATCCGGAGATCGACCGTACCCACTTCCACCTGATCTACGCGACCCGCAATGTGAAGGGGGTGGAGGTGTTCAAGGAAGTTGAGAAGAAGGCGATGGAGGTGACGGAGCAGGCACGGGCCGACGCTCAGCAGCGTCGAAGAGTGAAGAAGACAAGAACCAAGGAGCTGTTTGGCAGCAACGTCCGATACGATTCGACTCGCTACGATGAACTCCGCGAACGCTACCTGGCTCGGGCAAAGGCACGAGTTGAGCAAACGATCGGGCATAAGGACCGCGTGCTATATGACGATGTCTGGCTCTCGGCCTTGTCCGTGCCACTTGTGTGGGAAAGCGACCTCAAAGCCTGGATCGCTGACTGGGAACAAGCAGGCCAACTGAGAATCGAAGGCAAGAAACCGAGGCAGCGCGTCCCGCGGCGGAGGGAGAGCAACTTCCTGGTGCGGGTCGCGCCGTCGAACTCGAAAACAGCGGAAACGAAATGAGCAACACCCGCCAATCCGGAGGTTAGGACGCGGCCCTAATGGCAGTTGAGCCAAGCCTGTCCCGAAAACAAGCCGTTTCCCCCACGCGCAGAAAGACACCCGCGATGTGCCTATCGTCGGCCCGACAACGTGCTGTTCGAGGGCGGGGCCGGGGAACCGTCCGCCCGCAACCTGCTCAAGCGCCCGGAGCCGCGCCCACCAACAGGGCGCAGTCTGGAATAACCGGCTGACTGATGGGCAACACCCGTTGCGCGGGAACGATCCCAAAGCGGCGACGGGGCGCCGCACTCCAGGGAGTGACCACCAACCCTGCCGTGCTACCAAACGAAACAAAGGCAGGACGACCGCGTCCTGCCTTTGGGCGGGTGAGCTCTTGGCTCTTAGAGATTCTGGGGCCGTCCCGATATTCGGTGGCCGTTGACGCACCGCAAGCGGCTAGGCCGGCTTGACGTTTTCGGCGCGGGGGCCTTTGGGGCCTCGGCCTTCCGTGAAAGTTACCTTTTGACCTTCACGCAGCTCGCTGAAGGTTACCCCTTCGACGTTCTCGGAATGGAAGAACAGGTCCTTCTCCTTCCCCGTGCTGATGAACCCGAAACCCTTGTCCGTCAACTTCTTGATCGTGCCTTCAGCCATTTGTGTGTTTCCCGGAATGATTGCCTGCATGGACGCCGCACAGCATGCGATTGCCGACAAATCGCCGTCCGCTAGCCAAGGAAGTCTATCCTTTGGCGAGCCATGATGCAAACGGGTTCACCGCGCCGGCGGCCCTTTTTTGGTCCGCCCAACAGACCCTACGCCAGCTCTTCTTTCCGGTCCGCACAGCGGACCCTGCGCCGGCTTCCCGTCCGCACGGCGGACGCCACGCCACCACGACGCCCCACCACGACGCCTGCCCGACGACGCGTGCCAGTGCGGCATGAGAGAACGGGCGAATTGTCACGAAATCGACTCCCGACCCCCTCCCGCGGCGTGTAATGTGGTCGGACTTATGGACGACCACGATCAACGCTTCAAGACGCTCTTGCGCGAGTTCTTCGGGCAGTTCTTTGAGCTGTTCTTTCCCGAGTGGTCGCAGCGGCTCGACTTCTCGCGCGTGGAGTGGCTCGACAAAGAGGTGTTCCCCGATTCGCCCGCCGGTTTGCGGCGATCGCTGGACCTGGTCGCCAAACTGCCGGTGAAAGAGCCGCAGCCGGAGGGGGCCAGGAAGTCCTCCCCGAGTGGCTCGCCTTGGTGCACGTGGAGGTCGAGTCAGCCGACACCGTGGCGCCGTTGCGGCGGAGGATGTACCAATACTACAACCATCTTCGGGGCCGGCACGACTTGCCGGTGCTGCCGGTGGCCGTGTACCTCAACGTTGGCCTCAAGGGCGTGGGCCGCGACCGCTACGAAGAGCACTTTGGGTCGCTCGAAGTGGTACGGTTCAACTACCTCTACGTGGGCCTGCCGAAGCTTTCTGCGGTAGAATATGTTGAGTCGCCCCAGCCGCTGGGCGCGGCGCTGGCCGCGCTGATGAAGACGCCACGGCGGCGCCGGCCCCGGCTGAAGGCCGAAGCGTTGCAGCGGTTGGCCGGTTGCGGCGAAAATGAGTATCGCAAGTTCCTGCTCGCCGAATGTGTCCAGGCTTACCTGCCGTTGGATCAGCCGCGGGATCGGCGGGAATGCGAGCAGTTGTTGAAAACGAGTGAATATCGGGAGGTCCAGGTCATGGCCACGACGTGGTTTGAACAAGGAATACAGGAAGGACGACAACAAGGACGCCAGGAAGAACGACGAGCCATATTGGCCGTCCTGCTTGAGGAGCGGTTTGGCCCATTGAGCCAATCGGTGCGTGAAAAACTACAGAATTGGCCGGCAGACCGTGTGGGCGAGTTGATCCGAAAAGTGCTGACGGTCAAATCGCTGGAGGAACTGCATCTCGAAGAGTGAGCATTGGGAAACCGAATAATGCGAATCGTCAAGCTTAGCGATTTGGATCCCTCGTTCGATACATTGGATGGTGTTCGCGCCTTCTTCTTCCACGAAATCTGGAAGCGTACTCCTCCAGGACGGTTCCGCGTTACACGAGGTCGCATCGCGCAGGCAGGGCTGAAGCCCGGCGAGCCGCTGGTGTTCACGTTTCGGCGACGCGTTGTGTTCACCGCACGAGCCGAAACCGAACTTCTGCCGAACGACGACGAAGAGCGTCAGAAGTATCCGTCGTATTTCGTCGTGAATCTCGACACGCTGCGCGAGGTTGACGGAGACCTGCGTGATGTTCAGCGACAATATGCTAAGGGGACCGGTGAAGCGATTGTGCTCGTTGGTAGTCGAGGCTGGAACACGCTACCAGATTCGGAAGTCACCTCGCGCATCTGGGCCCAGTTGGGCGGCTCACCGGAAGTGCGAACCGTTTTCCCGGACGAAGTTCCACCGGAAACTGCGTTTCTGGAAGGAGCGGTTCGCCAGCGCCTCGTGAATGCACACGAAAGAAACGTCGAGGCCAGAACGAGGTGCATCAACCACTACGGCACTGATTGTACCGTCTGCGGTTTTAACTTTGGACGAACCTATGGGCCCCTCGGCGAAGGGTTCATCCACGTTCATCACTTGCGGTCACTTAGCGAGATTGGCGAGGAATACGAGGTCGATCCGATAACGGATATGCGTCCGGTCTGTACCAATTGTCATGCAATGCTCCACTCACGTGGCGGGCGGCCGTTTGAGCTCGACGAGATTAGAGAGTTGCTAACGCAAAGAGGTCGGAACGAAACCAAGTAAGCCAGAATTGGAGAGCAAATCTACCCCACCAACTGCCTCTCCCGCTTCCTCCGATCCGACTCGCGCAAGATCACCTTCCGCAGCCGGATCGTCTTCGGGCGTCACCTCGACCAGCTCGTCGTCCTCGATGTACTCCAGCGCCAGCTTCCAGCGTCATCTGCCGCGGCGGCTTGAGGATGATGTTCTCGTCGCTGCCGGTGGCCCGCATGTTGGTCAGCTTCTTCTCCTGCGTCGGGTTGACCGGCCAGGTCGTTGTCGCGGCTGTTCTCGCCGACGATCTGCCCTTCGTAGACCTCGTCGCCGGGCGCCGACGAACAGGACGGCCCGCTCCTGCAGGTCGTTCGAGGGCGTAGGCCGTCGGCCCGGCCGGTGTCCATCGAGACCAGCACGCCGTTGGCGCGGCCGGGGACGTCGCCCGTCATGCGGCTGGTAGTCGTGGAAGTTGTGGTGCATGATCGCCGTGCCCTGCGTGGCGTTCAGCAGCCGCGTCCGCAGGCCGATCAGGCCGCGGGCGGGGATCGTGAACTCGAGGTGCGTGTAGTCGCCGCGGACGTCCATCTCGTCGCAGCTCGCCGCGGCGGTTGCCGACCAGCTCCATCACGCGGCCCGAGCTTGTCGGACGGGCACGTCGACGACCAGGTACTCGAACGGCTCGTGCGTCTCGCCGTCGATCTCCTTGAGTGATGACCTGCGGCTTGCCGACCGACAGCTCGTAGCCCTCGCGGCGCATGTTCTCGATCAGGACCGACAGGTGCAGCAGGCCGCGGCCGGAGACGGCGAACGCGTCGCTGTCTCTTCGATCGGCCGCACGCGCAGGGCGACGTTGCGCTCCAGCTCCTTGATACAGCCGCTCGCGGAGCTGGCGGCTGGTGACGTACTTGCCGTCGTGGCCGGCGAACGGCGAGTCGTTGATGCGTGAAGATCATGTCCAGCGTCGGCTCGTCGACCGTGCAGCGCGCGGCAGCGGCGCGGCGATGCTCGAGGTCGGCAGATCGTGTCGCCGATGTCGACGTCGTCGAGGCCGACGACGGCGCACGATGTCGCCGGCCGTCGACCTCGTCGACCTCGACGCGGCCGAGCCGGTCGAACACGTAGAGCTGCGCGACGGTGCGCTCGGTCGACCGCGCCGTCGCGCTTGCAGCAGGGCGACGCGTCTGGCCCTTGCTGGATCGTGCCGGCCGACGATGCGGCCGATGGCGATGCGGCCGACGTAACTCGACTGCAGTCGAGCGTGGTGACCAGCATCTGCAGCGGCGCGTCGGGGTCGACGTCCGGGGCCGGGACGTGCTTCGAGGATCGCGTCGAACAGCGGCTGCAGGTCGATCGGCCGGCACGGCCGAGGTCGGTGCGTGGCGATAGCCCTGCGCGGCCGGAGGCGTAGATGGTACGGGAAGTCGAGCGTGGCGTCGTCGGCGCCCAGCTCGACGAACAGGTCGAAGACCTCGTTGAGCACCTCGTGCGGGCCGGGCGTCGGGGCGGTCGATCTTGTTGATGACGACGATCGGCCGCAGGCCCGCGCTCGAACGCCTTGCGCAGCACGAACCGCGTCTGCGGCAGCGGCCCCTCGGCGGCGTCGACGAGCAGCGACGGCGCCGTCGGCCATCCGCAGCGACGCGCTCGACCTCGCCGCCGAAGTCGGCGTGGCCGGGCGTGTCGATGAGGTTGATCTTCACGCCGCTCGTAGCGGCAGGGCGATGTTCTTGGCCAGGATGGTGATGCCGCGCTCGCGCTCCAGGTCGTTGGAGTCGAGGATGCAGTCGCCGTGCAGCTGCGCTCTCGCGGAACTGGCCGCTCTGGCGCAGCAGGCGATCGACCAGCGTCGTCTTGCCGTGGTCGACGTGGGCGATGATGGCGACGTTGCGGATGTCGTTACGACGCATGACAGCAAATGGACCGAGACAGTTGAGGGATCACGGTGGCGACCGCATCGCAGCAGCCAAGGCCGTTTGGCCGCGAGCCAACGGCGAGCGATGCAGCAGAGCCGTGCTGGGGGGGCCGCGTATCGTAGCAGAATCCAGCGCTCGATGGCACGCCGGTTTCTCTCCCCGATGACGATCTCAGGCGAACGACCGGAAGGGAGCGGCCGCGGCTCGCAGCGGTGACCGCCAATAACAAGAGCGGCCGTGCAGCCGCCCCCGCGGTGAATTCTAGATGAAATCCCCTGGATAGCCAGGCGAGGGACAGCAACGCTAGCCATCGCCGTTGCCGGAACGTCACGGCTCTCTCTTGAACTCCCCGGCGTCGTAGCGCCGCCAGAACTCCTCGACGGGAATCCTGGAATAGGTCCCACGCACGATGGACTCGATGGTCTTCAGCGTTTTCATCCCGCGGAGTCCTTCGATCCCCGTGGTGACGGTCCACGGGGTTAAAACTCAATACCGTCAGCCGCAGGCCCTTCAGCGGCGTCAAATCGGTCAGCGGGGCGCAGTGTGAGATCGAGAGATCGCTCAGCGGCAGGTCCTTGAGCGGCGCCAGATCGCGGATCGGGCAGTAGTTCAGCTCCAAGATGTTCAGCGGCATGCCGGCCAGCGGGGTCAGGTCATCGACCGAGCTACCCGAAGCATTCAGCGCCGTGAGCGGCATCCGCGCAGCGGGCTAAGGTCTCTGAGCTTCGTACAGCCAAAGGCGAACAGCCTGTTGAGCGTCATCCCCTGGAGCGGCCCAAGGTCTTCGACCTGCTTGCACTGATGAAGATCGAGGTTCTTGAGAGGGATGCCTCGCAGCGGCGTCAAATCCTGAACCCCAACACATTCGCTCAGGAACAGCGTGTGGAGCTTCATGTCTTTCAGAGGCGACAGGTCTCGCGGACTGCTTGCACTGGCGCAGGCCTAATCGGACAAGCGGCATGCCGGTCAGCGGGCGAAGGTCGGCCACCGAACTGCCGCTGAGCAGCAAATGAAAATCGCCGTCGTCGAGTGTCAGGTTCTTCCCCTGGTCCGGCCATGCCAGCTCGATGCGCTCGCGGTACATCTCCAGCAGCCGCTGGGGGCCGAAGGCGGGCGTCACCGCATCGGCCAGCGCAAAGGCTTGCTGTTTGGTGAAGGCCTTGGCGAAGGCAAAGAGCCGCTCGAACGTCGTCCGTGCGCGCCTGGCGCAGCTCGGCCAGCGCCGTGGCGCCGGCGTGCCCGGGCTGGAGTTGGAGAAACGCCGCCAGCTCACGGTGGGCGGCCGCATAGTCCCCCTTCACGATCAACAGCTGGCCTCGCAAGAGGCGGGCCTCGGCATGGTCCGGGTCGAAGTCCGCGGCGACGTTGGCATGGGCCAGTGCGTCGTCGTAGCGGCGCTTGTCGATCGCTGCCGCCGCCGCGCGGACAAACGCCGGGACCGATTCACGGCCTTGGCGGCGCTTATCCTCCTGCTCGTTGAGATAGGCGGCGTGATTCTCGTCCGATTTTTGCCGCAACTGCTCCGCCCGCAGCTTCGCCTGGTAGTTGATCCACGAGCTGGTCGCCAGCACGATCGTCAGCACGCCGAAAGCCACGGCCGTCGCCAGGCTGGCCCCTTGGTTCCGCCGGACGAGCTTGATGAACGTTTCCCAAAACGTGTCTTCCTTGGCGCTGACCGCGCGTCCTTCGAGGTACAGCTCGAGGTCGCGGCGCAGGGCCTCGACCGTGGGATAGCGGTCCGCAGGCCGCGCGGAGAGCGCCTTCATCGCGATGGCCGATAGCTCGCCAGGCAGGAAGCCCTGGCGGGCTCGGTGCGGCGCACGCCGCTCCGGCGGGTCGATTTGGCCATCGATCACGCGCTGGAGGACGGCCGAGGGGCCGCCGTCGCGATCTACCGGCGGGCAGAGCGTGAGCAGCTCGTAGAGGATGGCGCCCACGGAGTAAATGTCGCTGCGCTGGTCGATCTCCGCCATGCGCCGCGCGGCTTGCTCCGGCGGCATGTAGACGGGCGTGCCCAGCACGGTGCCGGCCATCGTGCGGGCATCGTCCGCCGAGCGATCGGTGACCACCGCGGAGCTGGAGGAGGAGCCGGGCGGGTGTTCGGCCGCCGGAATGGGCCACGCTTGGGCGTCGTCTTGCGGCGGCGAGTCGGCAGCGGCGGGCGAGGGCAGCACTTTGGCCAGGCCCCAGTCCATGACGTACACCTCGCCGAAGTCGCCGATCATGATGTTGGCCGGCTTCAGGTCGCGGTGCACCACGCCGCGCGAGTGGGCATAGCTCAGCGCGTGGCAGACGTTGACCAGCACATTCAGCAGCCGGCCGAGCGTCCAGGCAGTCTGCGGGGAATTCTCTCGCAGCTCGTCCAGCACGGCCTTGAGGCTTCGGCCCCGGACCATCTTCATCGTGAAGTACAACCGGCCGTCGGCATCGATCCCCAGCTCGTGGACTGGCACGATGTTGGGGTGCTCGAGCTGCCCGGTGATCTGCGCCTCTTCGACGAAGCGGGCCTGGTGATCGGCGTCGGTCTGATTCAGCAGATACTTGATCGCCACTTCGCGGCGGATGTCGCGGTCGACGGCCCGCAGCACCGCCCCCATGCCGCCGCGAGCGATCTCGCCCGCCACGACATCGCGCTCGTCAGAGGGCGGGCTGAGGTGAGCTGACAGCCCGGCCGGCCCGCCGGCTACCGTGGGCGGGCCTTGGCAGGAGATCGTGGCCTGATCGCTGGCCGCGCCGGGGGGCGAAACCGCCGTCGCGTCGGCGCCGCCGGTGCCGTCCGGGCGCATGGCGGGATCGTCAGCAACTGATGACACGCGGGGCAACGGATCTGGCGGCCCGCCAGGTCATCACTGGCGACTAGCTTGCGGCCGCAATGCGAGCAGGAAAGAATGCTCACGGAACCTTCCGCCGGGCAGAATTGAAACGTGTACATCCGGCATTATCGGCGGGGATGCCGCGGAAGCAAATGTGTGGCCAACTCGCTCTGCGAGTTGGCGTCATCAGTAGCCCCCCGAAGCGGCGCAAGGCCAAAACCGAGCCGCCAACTCGCAGAGCGAGTTGGCCACATTAGTTGGCAGCGACGACACGGCGCATCGACCATCGGCAGTATCGTGGCATGACCTGGCCGGATGCCGCGTCCCATTCCCTCACGTGCTGGGCGGCGCAGGCCAGCCGGCCGCTCACTCAGGCCAGCCCAGACCGATTTCGCTCAGGCGCTCGCGAATTCGCGGCAGATTCAGCACGCGGACGGCGCCGTCTTTCGCGCCGATGGCCAACACTTTGCCGTCGAGACTGAAGGACGGCATTTCAGAGTCGTCGTTCTCGCTGAGGAGCTTGGCCAGCGGCCCGTCGTGGTCGGCGCGGAAGAGCAGGAAACCGCTCGCGTGCCCGGTTGCGTCCACCGGCCCACTGCGAAGCCAGGTCAGGCCGTGCGGCCCCAGAACGTCGCCGTGCCGCTTGTCGCGCAGGGCGGCGTTTTGCAGGCGCCCGGTCCAGGCATCGATTATTTGGGAGCGCCCCTCCTGCAGCGATAGCATGGCCTGCCGGCCCAGAGGATCGATCCCCCACAAACGACCGCCCGCCGTACTGATTTCCTGCGCCGACTCTATTTCCCACAGCCGCCGCCCGGTGGCCAGCTCGAAGGCCTGCACCATCCGGCGCCGGCCGTCTTGCAAGCCTTCGATCATCACCATGCTGCCATCGCCTGCCTTGAGGATGGGAAACACGTAATGATTGAAGTCTTCGACGGTCGCGACGAGCGTCACGTCGTCCGCTCCGCCGAGGCGACGGAACCGGCACACGCGCGGGTCCACCTGGTAAGGCTCGGCCCCCGGCGGCAGCTTGCCCGAGCGCGTCTCCACGCGCAGCGACAGCAACTTTCGCGACGCGTCATAGGCCAGCACGTTGTTCAGGCTGGGAAACAAATCGTAACGGGCCACAACGCGGCCCGAGGCCACGTCCCACTCCATGACTTTCGCGTCGGCCCCACAGGCCAGGCGGCCGCCGACATCGTCCAGCGCGATATCGGCGTTGTCGGGATACTTGTTGTGCGGCGGAGGCATGGAAAAACGCCCGACACATTGGCCGCTGGCCAGGTCCCACACGGCCAGACGCCAATCGTTGCCCAGCGCCGCCACTCTCTGCCGATTCGCCGAGAGGCACGTCTTGGCGATCGTGGCCGTCAGGCCATGCAAGACCTGCACGCCTCGGTTGGCCTCAAGATGCAGCACCAAGAGCCCTCGGGGGTACTTGCCGAAATCCCGTTGGCCGCTCATGGCCAGGCGGTGGCCGTCGGCGGCGAATGCCAGCCCCGTGCTGTCGTTCTCGAAGCGCGACAACATCGCTTCGGCGGTCCCGGCGTCGAAGAGCTCCAGGCCGTGCTTGCCGGCGACCGCTAACAAGGTGCCGTCGGGACTGAACGACACGGCGCCGGGGTTATGCGAGGAGCGACAGATAGCGCGGCGGCTGACTGGCCGAAAGATCCCAGAGCCGCGTGCCGCCGTCGTCAGCAACTGCGAGCCATCCCAGGCCGGGGAAGCGCTCGCCGGCCAACTGGGCGTCGGGGCTGAAGGCCAGACAACGCACCTCGTGCCGTTGCGGCCCGAGCGGTCGCTCGCTGCGGCGGCCCTCCGCCAGCGACCAGAGGTCGATCAGCTCACCCCGTGCCACGGCCAATAGCGAAGGGGGGCGATCGAGGGAAAAGGCCATCGCGGTGATCGGGCCAGAAGAATCCACGGGCAGCTCAAAACGCTTCTCGCCGTCGGCCCTCCACACTGCGCCGCCGCCTGGACCAGCGGCGGCGACCCACTCGGCTTGGCTTGACAAGGCCAGGACGTATTCGTGTGGCTCGGAGGCCGGCGCCGTCTTGGCCGTTGCGGCGGAAGATTCTTCGCTGCGCTCAGAATGACCGCTGTGCGCAGCAGAATGACCGCTGTGCGCAGAATGACGAGAAAGCTGGAAGGTGGCTTCCGACCGATCGGTTTGAAGGCTCCATAGGACGAGCGAGCCGGGCTGCTCGCTGGCGGCAAGCTGCACCGCCGTGCCGTCGCGGCGAAAAGCCACCGGCCCGCTGCGGCACAAGCTCGAGGCCCGCTCGGTGTTCGACTCCAGGTCCCACAACCTCGCCGGTTTGCCCTGGACGAGCCGGCGATTGGGGGTGATGCCGCCGGCCGCGACGCGCATGCCGGCGGCGTCAAAGGCGACCGACGAAGCGTCCACCGGCAAGATGTCTCGTTCCTGGTCGCAGACGATGTCGAGGTCCATCAGAATGGACACAGCCGCGCCTTGCACGCGTCGATCTTCGTCTTCCAGTGTCGCCGCTTCTCGCGCCAGCGCCCAAGCCCTCTGTGACCAGCCCATTCGTCGCGGCGCTTGGCGGACGAGGTGGATTTCGGATAACAGCCGCTCGCGGCGCTGGGCGCGTTCCTGAGTCATGGATGTGGCCCGCGCTTGCTCGGCACGGGTCCGCAGCACATCGGTCCAGATCAGCCCGCCCAGCAGCACGACCAGGAGCGCCGCGGCCAGCAACGATTCGCGGGGATGGCGGCGGCACCAGCGCCAGACCTGCTCGACCTGGCTGACCGGACGGGCACGGATCGGCTCGTCGTTCAGGAATCGCTCCAGGTCGGCCGCCAGCTCGTCGGCCGATGCATAGCGCCGCCCGGCATCTTTGGCCATCGCTTTCAAGCAGATCGTTTGCAGATCACGGGGGATTGCGTGATTCAGTCGCCGTGGCGGGAGCGGATCGTCCTCCATGAGCTGCCGCAGCACCATGTGCGTGACGCCGCGAAAGGGCGGCTCGCCCGTCAAAGCCTCGTAGAGCGTGACGCCCAGGCTGTAGAGGTCGGTGCGCGCATCGACGCGCTCGCCGCGGGCTTGCTCAGGGCTCATGTACTCCGGGGTGCCGGCCAGCGTCCCTTCGCGGGTGAGCTGTGCCGGCTGCTCGACAACGTAGGCCAGGCCGAAGTCCATCAACCGCGCGTCGCCTTGGCCATCCAGCAGGATGTTCGCCGGCTTGACGTCGCGGTGGACCAGGCCGGCCCGATGGGCCTGGGCCAGCCCCTTGGCGATTTGCAGCGTGATTGCAGCGGCGCGACGCGGGTCGAGCCGGCGCTGCACCTTGATCTGGTCCCGGAGCGTCGGGCCCTGAATGTACGGCATGACCAGGTACGGCGGCCCGTCCTCCGGGCTGCTCACCGAGTACACCTGCACGACGTAATCGCTCTGGATGCTGGCTGCCGCCCGCGCCTCCTGCACGAACCGTTTGCGGGCGCTGGGGTCGGACCGCTCCGGCCGCAGCACCTTGACGGCCACCGTACGATCGGAGCGCCCCGTCATAGCCCTCCAGGACGATCCCCATGCCGCCGCGGCCGATCACCCGGCGGATGTTAAGGTTCCCCAGCGTGCCCAGGTCGTCGGCTCGTTGCGGGGGGCCGAGAAAATCCAGGGGCGCGTCGGTCTCCGCCGAAGCATCTGCCATGCTGGCGCTCGGCGGCTCGCGCAGTCGCTCGAGCAACCGGCGGAGCCCTCTTTCGGTGAGAACGGCTGAGTCCCTCGGTTCCGCCGCCCACTGCCGCAGGGCCTTGTCGTCCGTCAGGGTATCTACCCCGCGCTGGCAATCGAGGCAGCCGGCCAAGTGCTCTCGGAACGTGCTGGCCTGCGGTTCGCTCAAGTCGCCGGCCGCGAACTGCGAAAGCGTATCTTGGGTTGGGCAAAGGGTCGCCATGATGATGCTGAAGGGGCTCGCGAGTCAAAACTGAGGCAATTCCTCAGCTAACTGTAAGACTTCGGCACGCAAGCGCCGCAACACCCGGGCCTTGGCCTCATAGACGCGATCGATTGCCAAGCCGGTTTGGTCGGCCACCTCCGCCGCGGTCCGGTTTTCAAACCACAGCAGCTCGAAAACGTGCCAGGTCTGCTCCTCGACGTGCGGCCGCGTACGCTCCAGGGCGACGGCGAACACTCGGCGATTGAACTCTTCTAGCCAGACCGGGTCTTCGCCCGAGTCCGACAGGTCGGCCAGCATGCCATCGCCTGAGCCGCCCGCGCCTCGTTCATGGGTGCGGCTCCTGCTCAGAAATCGGTTGATCTCGCGGCGCACGATCGTGCCCAGCCAATCGCGGAACCTTCCTTTCTGCGGGTCGTATTCAAACGTCTGAATGGCGCGGACCACGCGGGTGAATACGACCTGGCCGACGTCCGCCGCGTCGTGCTCCGGCAGACTTCGCCGCCGGCAATAGGCGTACACCAGTGGTGCGTAGGTCTCCGTGAACTCGCTCCAGGCATCCTGATCGCGCGGGTCGCGGATCCGCACCAGCAGCGTCGGCCGCGTATGCAACTGCGAGTGATCGTCCGACATGGGATACCCCCGCGATGAGTTTTCTGGCCGCATTTTCTCCCAGGAATACGCCAGGGGCAATCGGTTTGGGTTCGGCCCGCAAGGCAAACCGCCCTAGCGGACCGCGGTTGGCGGCCGGACCAAGAGGAAAACTTCGAAAGACTCAGGCCAGATCGGGCGGAGCGTCGCCTATTCCAGGGTAAGCAGCCGTGGTTCTCGCCGACACCCCCAAAAGTGAGGGACGCTCCATGCCCACGACATCCTCCCACAAACCGTTCAAGCGAAATGCCGCGTTCACGCTCGTGGAGCTTCTTGTAGTGATCGCCATCATCGGCATGCTCATGGCGCTGCTGCTGCCGGCGGTCAACGCCGCCAGGGAAGCCGGCCGCCGCGCCGTTTGCCAGAACAGTCTCAAGCAGCTCAGCCTGGCGCTGTTGAGCTACGACTCGGCCAGGCAAACCCTGCCGGGCATTCTCAATCGGCAAGCCAGCAAGACCAGCGGCGCGCTGTACGACCGGCCGCTCTTGTATGAGATCATGCCGCAGTTGGAGCGCGGCGACCTGTACGAGGCTTTCAGCCGCGAGAATTACCCGGACCACCTGCCGCCGGCCACCAATCCCCCGCCGCCACAGGTGATTCCGTTCCTGGCCCTGATGGCTTGCCCCAATGACCCTCGCCGCACGGGACCGATTACGTCGTACTGCTACAACTACGGCTATGCCGACAACAACCACCGCAACCGGGCCAACGGCGTCTTTGACGTGGCGCTGCCGACGGCCAACCGGAGCACGCCGCTTAGCTTCGTAAGCCTCAAGGACGGCACATCAAACACCGTGATGCTCTCGGAAAACCTCGACGCGGGTATGTGGTGCGACACCAGCCCCCTGAGCGTGGGATTCGCTTGGCAGGATTCCACCGCTGCCGCCTCAATCAATGCCAAGTCGGTCTGGAAGCCGGCCATCACGACCTTGGCGGTGGCTGGCTTCGAGCCTTCCTTGCGGCTTTCAACACACACCCCGCGCGTTCCAACACCCAGTCCCGCACCCAGCCCGAGTCCTTCGCCCACTCCCTCACCAGCTCCGAGTCCGTCGCCGACCCCTGCCCCATCGTCGCCGGCGTCAACGCCTTCAGGCCCATCGTCTTGGGACGTGTGCCGGCCCTCTTCGAACCATTCCCGAGGGGTGAACGTCGCGTTTGCGGACGGCCACGTGCGGATGATCGGCGACGGCCTGGATTATGTCGTGTGGGTGGCCCTGATGGCCCCGCACCACGCTGCCGCCACTAGCCCTCACGGCAAAGCTCCCACGTACGCCCCGGTGTATGTTCCGGTGCGCCAGTACCTCTATGACGAATCGCACGTGAAGTAAGCCGGGAGTAACGGATCGCGGGCGGCCGACCGTGAACGGAAGCCCGACTTAAGGCTGTTTTGCGGAAAACTTCAAAACTCAGACCAGAGCGGCGGAGTCGTCGCCTATTAGCGGATAGCCACTGTTCCAGTCGTCATGGCACAGGGCGCATTTCTTCGGACCCAACACGGGCCCCCATTCGAGGAGGAGAGCTTATGAGACACGTCACACGCATCGCCGCTGTCGGGCTATGGATGGCTGCCGTCCTGGCCGCCGTCGGCTGGGCCCTCGGCCCAGGATCCATGGCGGAAACCTCACCAAGCGTCCCGTCGGCGCTTGCCGGCGCACCGCACGCCCCCGCGCTCGATGTGCGCTTGGCGGCACAAGCCGGTGCATTGGCCGTTTGCCCCGACTGCGATGGCGCCGGTCGGCGAACGTGTGGCTTTTGCGGCGGCGACGGCATCTACCAGGGCCGCCAATGCACGTTCTGCAACGGCCGAGGCTCGATCCGGTGCATCAAGTGCGGCGGATCGGGAAAGGTGCGATCGAACCGATAGAACCGTCGTTGTACCCCCCGGAAGTAGCCCCTTTTAGAAAGGAGAAGTCACGTGCTACAGCCCAAGGACCTTGTCCGCAGCAAGCAGGCGGCCACGGTGGACCAGCTTGCGCTTCAGACGGGCAGCTATGACCATCGGACCCAGCGCCGTTGGAATGGCCGCGACGTGCAGTTGATCGTGTTCAGCATGAAAAGCTCGACGTTCTATGACGGCGAGAGCAAGAAAAACGAGGGTGATCCATAACCCGGGTTCCCCCAGACCAGGCGGTCCCAGCGGCGGCGATCGCGCCGCCGCTGGGTCGTCCAGGCGATGGCCAATCGATGCAGCGCCGCTGCGTATCTCAACCATGATTCCCTCGGCAAGGCCATGTTGCTCATCTACACGACTTCGTATGACACGACGGTGGACTTGCTGATCCATCGCCTGGGCCCAGAAGGCTGCTTCCGATTCAACTTCGACCTGTGGCGCGATTACAAGCTGGAAGTGACGTGCGACAGCTTCCGCATCGAAGATCCGACGGGCCGCTACATCCAGGACGCGTCCACCACCAAAGTGCTGTGGCGAAAGCCGTTCCAGACCAGGGAGCTGGGCGGTGAAGTGCCGCTCAGCGACCAGGACGCCTACTGCGAAGAAGAGTTGTGGTACACCTTGCGGGAGATCATCAACCTGCTCTGGGCTGAAGGCAAGGTCGTGTTGGTGGAGCCGAGGGCCGACTCGCGCATCGGCAAGTTCGTCCAGGCGCGAGTGGCCCGGCGCGACTTTCCGGTGCCCGACTATCAACTGCGCCGCGGGACCCAGGCCGGTCATTTCGCGGGCCGAGAGGTGGTGGTCAAGAGTCTCTCCTCGGCGGCCATGGGCCATTGGGCCGACAAATACGTGCTCTTCACGACGAAGGCGGAGGATTCCGAACTTTGCACGACCTGCCCTTGGATGGTGCAGGAGTACGTTGAGGCCGACAAGGACATCACGGTGGCCTTCGTCCGCGACCGGTTGTTTGCGTTTGAGCTGTCGCGAAGCCGTTTTCTTCAGCAAACCATCGACTGGCGGGAGTTGCCTGTCGATACGACGGCATGCGACTGGAGGCCGCACGAGCTGCCGACGGAAATCGCCCAGGGCGTATTCCATTTCATGCAGGATCTGTCACTCCACTTTGGCCGGCTCGATTTTCTGTGCGCCGACGGTCGGTACTGGTTCCTCGAGGTTAATCCCAACGGCCAGTGGGGCTGGCTGGATGCCGAGGGAACACACGGCCTGTTGGACAAGGTCGTCGAGGAGATCTCGCCGAGGACGCCCCGCCACCCGATTCCGATGTCGGCCGGCTGGTTACGTCACACCTGTGATATTTGAACAATCAGAACAACCGCCTCGGCTAGGGCAAGGCAGCGATGCCAGCCGCCGCGGCTTACTGCAGGTCGCCAACTCGCAGAGCGAGTTGGCCACATTAGAACAACTCGTCGATCGGCGTCGGGTCGTCGAGCACCGGCGTCGGCCGGCCGCCGGGTCGAGCAGGTGCAGCTTCGGGTCGATGCCCAGCACGTGGTAGATCGTCGCGTGGATGTTGCGACGGCGTCAGCGGCGCGGCTGTGCGGGCGCGTGCCCGAGGCGGTCGGTCGAGCCGACGACCTGGCCGCCCTTGACGCCGCCGCCGCCCATCAGGCAGAACATCGAGTTGCCCCAGTGGTCGCGGCCGGGCGTGCCCATGCTGCGCGGCGGCGCCGCCGTTGCCGCCGTCGTTCATCTTCGGCGTGCGGCTGAACTCGCCGCACAGCACGACCAGCGTCTTGTCGAGCAGGCCGCGGTCGTCCAGGTCGGTGAACAGCGCCGCGACGCGCGGCGTCGACCTGCGGCAGGTAGCTGCTCGATGCCGGCCTTCAGGTCCCAGTGGTGGTCCCAGCCGCCGAAGTGGACGGTGACGAACGTCGAGCCGGCCTCGACCAGCCGGCGGGCCAGCAGCGTGCTCTGGCCCCAGCTGTGCCGGCCGTAGCGGTCGCGGAGCCGCGGGTCTTCCTTGCCGATGTCGAACGCCTTGCGGGCCGCCGGGCCGGTGACGAACTCGAACGCCTCCTGCGTCGAAGCGGTCCATCGCCTCGACGTCGCCGGCGGCTGTCGAGCGCTCGCGCGGACGTCGTCGAAGTGCTCGAGCAGCGCGCGGCGGTCTTCCAGCCGGTCGAGCGTCAGGCCGCTGGCGAGGTTGAGGTTCTGCACCTGGAAGTTCGGCGCGTTCGGGTCGCCGCCGGTCTCGAACGGGTTGTGCTGGGCGCCGAGGAAGTGGCCGCCGAAGTAGCCGGGGCGCAGGCCGATGCTCGTGGCGTAGGGCACGGCCGACGTAGGCCGGGCATGCCCGGCTGGCGCGGGCCGCAGCTCGCGGGTGACGATCGCGCCGATGCCGGGGAACTTGCTGCGCGTTGTTGGCGCCGCTGACGCCCATGTCCTTGGTCGGTGAGCATGCGGTGGCCGCCGGCGAAGTGGTCGCCGGTGTCGTGGTGCAGCGAGCGGACGATCGAGAACTTGTCGGTGACCTTGGCCTGCTTGCGGGAACAGCTCGGTGATGTCGAAGCCGGGCACGTTGGTGCGGATCGGCTGCCAGATGCCGCGGTACTCGGCCGGGGCGTCCGGCTTCATGTCGTACATGTCCATGTGGCCGGGGCCGCCGTCGAGCCAGATGCAGGATGACCGAGGTGTCCTTCTTGCCGGTCGCTGGCGGCCGATCGCTCCTTCGCCCGCAGGATGCCGCGGCAGGCCGACGCTGGCCATGCCGGCGACGCCGAGTTGCAGGAAGCTGCGGCGGCTGCAGGCCGTCGCAGTAGGCGGAGGAGGTCTTTCCGGCGTCGATTCGGAACATCCGTTGCTCTCCGGGTGAGGGACGAATCAGCCGTCCTTTATGGATGATTGCTGCGGTCATTGCAAGCGGAATTTGGGCTAGCGACGGCAGCCGCTGGCACCTCGTTGCAATCCTCGTTCCCAAGCTCCGCTTGGGAACGTACTCTGCGAAGCTCTGCTTCGAGTGCGTAGCTTGGTCGGCCCGCTGGCATGCTCCGACCGCGAAGCGGAGCTTCGCAACTTGCGTTCCCAAGCAGAGCTTGGGAACGAGGAAGTGCCATGCCCCTGGAACACGCCACCGCTCTCGTGCTGCGACTGGTGCCTTGGAGCGAGGCCAGCTTCGTGTGCACGCTTTTCACCCGCGAGTTTGGCCGCGTGCGGGCGGTGGCCAAGGGGGCTAAGCGCCGCAAGGGACCGTTCGAGTCTGCCCTTGACCTTCTCGCGCTGTGCAAAGTAGTGTTCCTCCGCAAATCGTCGGATGCTCTCGACATCCTCACCGAGGCCAAGCTGTCGCGGCGGTTCCGCTTGCGGGGACGCGAGCTGGCAGGGCTGTATGCCGGCTACTATGTGGCGGAGCTGCTGGCCGAGCTGACCGACGATTACGACCCTCATCCCGAACTATTCGACCTCGCGGACCAGACGCTGGCCGCCCTGCAAGACGAACCGCAGGTCGGCCGGCTCGTGCTGCGCTTCGAGCTGGCGGCCGTGCGGCTGCTGGGCCACGCGCCCGCGCTGACGCGCTGCGCCGAGTGCGGCGCCGCGGTGGGCAGCGAAGGCCGCGTGGCATTTGGCCAGATATCCGGCGGCGCGCTATGTGCACGGTGCCGGCCCGGCAAGCGGCAGGTCGTGTCGCTCAGCCAGGCGGCATGGCAAGCGCTGCGTGACGCTGGCAGAGACCGGCGAGGGATGGCAGCAAACACCGCTTGGTCGCAGTACGCTGGCCGAGACCCGCAGCGTGATGAATCACTACATGGCCGGCCTGCTGGGACACGAGCCGCGATTGCAGCCGTATCTGACAGCAGGCAGTGGGCGAATGACGAATGACGAATGACCGAATGACGAATGCTGCACGTCGCCGCGAGGTTTTGCCGATATCAAGAAGAGCATCATTCTCGGTTTCGTAGTGCGGCCGATCGGGCCGTCGGCGGCGCGAGGAACGTCGGGCGCCTCCGACCGGCTGAAGACCGCTCTTTGAATCGGGCCGTTCGGCCTTCTCCTCTCCTTTCCTTGTCATCACTTCCCATGTCAGCGCGCAGTTTCCTGCTGCCGGCTGTGGCGATTTGGCTCACCGCGTCGGTCGGCTGCCAATCGATGTTCCGCGGAGAAGACACCTTCCGTGGTCAATCGCCGCCGGGCCTGGGCGGCGGGATTCCCAAGCCGCCCACGGCTGGGCAAATGCGCCAGCCGGGCGATGGCCTGGAAGAGGAAACGATCCTCGAGCAAATCTCCGGCACGGTCGGCGACTACTTCAAGCCCGATCCGGACGGCGACAAGGCAAAGGCTCGCTTCGCCGAGGCGGACGACAAGTTCCGTGACAAAGAATACGCCACGGCGATCAGCCTGTATCAGGAGGCGGCCGACCTGGCGCCCGGTCGTTTACGGAGGAAGACGCCCTGTTCATGATCGCCGAGTGCCACTTCTTTCAGGACCGCTATTCGCCCGCGGTGGACGCCTACCAGCGGCTGCTGAAGAAGTACAACAATACCCGCCACATGGACCGCGTCAGCAGCCGGCTCTATGCGGTGGGCACCTATTGGCGAGACTCTCATCTCCATTCACCCAGCTATTCCGTGACGCCGAACTTTGTGGATGGCACGCGTCCCTGGTTCGACACCGCCGGTCACGCGCTGAAGACCTACGAGGCCGTGTGGATCACCGACCCCACTGGCCCGATGGCCGAGCACGCCGTGATGCAGACCGCCAACACCCATTTCCAGAACGAGGACTGGGACGACGCCGACGACTACTACACGCAGCTACGCAAGGACTTCCCCAACAGCAAGCACGTCGCCAAGGCGTTCTTCCTCGGCTACCGGGCCAAGCTGATGCGCTACCAGGGGCCGGGTTACGACCCCGCGCCGCTGAACGAGGCCGAGGAGCTGATCGAGACCCTGCTACGGCAATTCAACAGCCAGCTCAGCGACGAGGAGCGCCGGCTGGTGGAACAAGCCCGGCAGGAAGTCCGCGCCGAGAAGGCCGAGCGCATGTGGGCGATGGGCGAGTTCTATGGCCGCAAGGGGCAATACCGCGCTGCCCGGCAGTACTACGAGCAGCTTCTCAAGCAATACCCCGAGCAACAAGAGTTCGTGCGCCGAGCCACCGAGCGGCTGCAAGAGACGGCCAGCGAGCCGCCCAAGCCGCCGGATCGGCTCGTCTGGCTGTCGCGGCTGTTCCCCGAGAGCGTGGAGATCCCCAAGCCGATTGGGGGAGCGCCCAGCGAGTGAGAATGACAAGGTGAGCGGGTGACAAGGTGACAAGGCGAAGACCTTGTATCCGTTAGCACGACGATCGCGCAAGCGAGGGAGAGAGGCAGCGTCTTTCGACCCTCAAAAAGTGACATATACGGAAGACCGCGGTGCCAAACGCAAGCGGTGGCACGAATCCGCAACATGGCTCTGCGATTCGTTTGCCGCCTTCACGGCGGTGCACTGACTCCCTCATTCCTGGGGGAGGCACCGGTGGTAGCGCTGGTGGCGACGAACAGCCGCCGCACCCCCGCATGGAGTTTCTTGCAATCGCCGCATTCTGCCTGATCCACCTTGTCTACTGCGAAGCATGTGCAGAATCGCGCATCGCTGTTGACAGATTGCCCAACTCTCGCCATTAACTCCACGGCGTCGCAGGTCCTGTCCTGGCGCACTTCTTGCTTGGACCGCGGATTATCTTTGCGATGTTGCCTCCTTCAGAGGTACAGTTCTCTCCTTGGGCGTGGAGTCTCGCCATGCGCTTCCCGGTCTTCTCGTGGCCGAACCTCGTCCGCAAGCTCGGCAGCTCCTGCCGGCTGCTTTTGCAGCGAGTCTGCTCCTGGCACTGTCGCCCATTGACCACCGCGGAGATCAAGCGCCGAGCGTATCTTCGCCCCGGCTTCGATCAGTTGGAAGACCGGCAGATGCTCTCTGCCACCATGTTCATCAACGACGCGGGCGGCGGCGAGAATGGCAGCTACAGCTTCACGGTCGGACTGTCGGGCAGCCACGGAGACGTGTCGGTGGACTACGCCACCGCCAGCGGCACCGCCACTTCCGGCTCCGACTTCACTGCCGCCAACGGCACGCTGAACTTCACGGCGTCCGAATCCACGAAGTTCATCAGCGTCCCAATCACGGGCGATTCCATCGACGAAAACAACGAGACCTTCACGGTTTCGCTGTCGAATCTTCAGGGCGCCACGTTCAGCGACAGCCAGGCCACCGGCACCATCAGCGACGACGACAGCGCGCCTTCGGTCGGGTTCGATCCGGCCAGTGTGACGGTCAACGAGGCCAACGGCACCGCGACCTTTACCGTCAAGCTGACGGGCAACCTGACGGAAAAGACCGTCACCGTCCAACATGCTACGGGCACGTCCGGCACGGCCACGTCCGGCTCCGACTTCACGGCCACCAGCGGCACGCTCACGTTCGCTAGCGGCGACCGGGAAGAGACCTTCCAGGTGCCGATCCTGAACGATTTGACCTTCGAAGGCTTCACGGCCGAGAACTTCCCCGTCACGCTCAGCAATCCCACGAACGCCAACGTCGGCACCAGCTCGGCAACCGGCTACATCACCGATAATGACTCCCAGCCAACGCTATCGATCAGCGACGCGCAGGTCAACGAGTCCGCCGGCACGGTCACGATCAGCGTCGCCCTTTCCAATCCCAGCTACCAGACGATTACGGTCAATTACGCCACGGCCAACGGCACGGCCACGACCGCCGGCAACGATTACACGCAGGCCTCCGGCACGCTTACCTTCAATCCGGGCGACAGCGAGAAGACGTTCACCGTTTCCATCAACAACGACTCGCTCAAGGAGGCCGACGAGGTCTTCCACGCCAACCTGAGCAGCCCCTCGAACGCTACGATCGCCGATGGGCAAAACGACGTGCGGATCGTCGATAACGATGCCACCGGCCGCACCAACCTCGATGACGTGCCGCTGGACGGCGGCGCCGATTATCACCAGGGCAACGTCATCGAGACTTACACGCTGCCCAGCGGGCTGGAGGTCCACTACAACTCGCTCACCCGGCCTAGGCCGATCATCGCCGTCGAGACGGTCCAGCCGCACAATGGCGCCATCCCGGACAAGATCAAGGCCGAGCTGTACTACAACGGCTCGCTGGCCTCGACGGTCTACTACAGCACAACCGGCCTGGCGGGCGGCGACCCGCAGCGGTTCGTGCTCCAGGCCGACGCCACGGCTCTGGCCACCGGCACCTACGATTGGGAAGTCCGGCTCACCGAGTATCACGGCAGCGAGGTTGCCTATCGCACGTTCACCGGCAAGAGCACGATCGTCAACCGCAACTCGAGCGAGTTCGGCGCGAACTGGTGGGCCGATGGCCTCGATCAGCTCTCGATCGAAGGCTCCGGCGCGGTGGTCCTCGTCTATAGCGCCGGCACCACGGCCCGCTACACGCCCAATGGCTCGGGCGGCTACGTCACGCCCGACGGGTTTACCGCCACGCTGGTGAAGAACGGCGACAACACCTATCGGCTGACCGAAACGAACGGCACGAAGCTCGACTTCGACACGGCCGGCAAGCTGACTGCCCGCACCGATCGCAACGGCAACGCCACAACCTATACGTACTCTTCGGGCCGGCTGACGACGATCACTGATCCTAATAGCCGGCAGACGACGCTGGCCTATACCAGCGGCCTCTTGACGTCGATCACCGACCCGGCAGGCCGCCTGACGACGTTCACGCAGACCTCCGGCAAGCTCACGGCTGTCACGGCGCCCGATCCGGATGGCGCCGGCTCGCTGTCGTCGCCGGTCTGGACTTACACCTATGATGCAACGATCGGCTTCATGACCGAGGCCAAAGACCCCCGGCTCAACGCGGTCACCTACGACTACGACTTCGCCGGCCGGCTCGAAGCGCGCATCTATCCGGGCAATATCACCTACTCCGTCGATCCGGTCGTCGTGCAGGGCCTGATCAACGTCTCGACCGGCACTGGCACGTTCAGCAATCCGGCCCCGCTGCCCGAGCCGGCCGATGCCGTGGCGACGCTCATCGATCCGCTCGGTAATGACGTCCGGATCACCACGGACCGCTTCGGCGGCTTTTTGACCTATGAAGACGCGCTGGGCAAGACCACCGTCTGGGTCCGCAATACCGACGGCCTGGCCACCCAGATGACGCTGCCCGATCCGGATGGCGCCGGCTCGCAGCAGGCGCCGGTATACGCCTATGCGTACGATGCCAAAGACAATCTCACCCAGTTGACGCTGCCGGACAGTTCCACCCGGCAGTGGACTTACGAAACGAGCTTCTCCCAAGTCACCGCCTACACCGACGAGCTGGGCCGGCAGACGACTTACGTCGTGAGCGCCACCAACGGCAACACCACGTCGATGACCCAGCCCGATCCGGATGGCGCGGGTCCATTGACCGCGCCCGTGACGAGCTACACCTACGACACGTCCGGCAACCTGCTGACCGAAACCGACCCGCTGGGCAACGTCACGACGTACGCCTACGACAGTCTGGACCGCGTGACGAGCGAGACGGGGGCCGATCCGGACGGCGCCGGCCCGTTGACCGCGGCACAGACCACCTACACCTACAACACGGCCGACCAGTTGCTGACCGTGACCGACCCGTTGTCGCGGGTGACGACCTATGAATACGACACGCTGGGCCGCCGCACGAAGGTCATCCAGCCCGACCCGGACGGCGTCGGCTCGCTCACCGCCCCGCAGACCAGCTACACCTACGACGCCGCCGGCAACCTCCTGACCGAGACCGACCCGCTGGGCAACGTCACGAGCTACGTCTACGACGCGCTCAACCGAAATACGCGTGTTACGCAGCCAGATCCCGATGGCGCTGGCTCCTTGACTGCCCCGCAGACGAACTACACTTACGATGCAAACGGCAACCTGCTCACCGTCAGCGACCCGTTGTCGCGCGTCACGACGTATGAATACGACGAGCTAGGTCGCACAAAGAAGATCACCGAGGCCGACCCCGACGGCGCCGGCTCGCTGACCAGCCCGGTCACGAACCTTGCCTACGACGCCTTAAGCCGTCTGACCAGTGAGACCGACCCGCTAGGCAACTTGACGAGCTACCTCTACGACAGCCTGGGCCGCACGACGCGAGTCACCCAGCCCGATCCGGATGGCGCCGGCTCCTTGACCGCCCCGCAGACCAACTACACCTACGATGCCGCCGGGCAACTGCTCACGGTCACCGACCCGTTGTCGCGCATCACCACGTACGAATACGACAACCTCGGCCGGCAGAAGAAGGTCATCCAGCCCGACCCGGACGGCGCCGGTTCATTGACCGCTCCGCAGTGGCAGTATACCTACGACGCTGCCGGCAATCTTTTGACCGTAACCGACCCGCTGGGGAACGTCACCAGCTACCTCTATGACAACCTGGGGCGCACTACGCGCGTCACAGAGGCCGATCCGGATGGTGCTGGTTCGCTCACCGCGCCGCAGACCAACTACGCTTACGACGCTGCTAGCCAGCTCACGAGCGTCACTGACCCACTGTCGCGCGTCACGAGTTACGAGTACGACAATCTCGGCCGTCAGAAGAAGGTCATCGAGCCGGACCCCGATGGGGCTGGTTCGCTAACCGCTCCACAGTGGCAGTACACCTACGACGCTGCCGGCAATCTTTTGACCGTAACCGACCCGCTGGGGAACGTCACCAGCTACCTCTATGACAACCTGGGGCGCACTTCCGCGTCACTCAGGCCGATCCCGATGGTGCAGGCCCGTTGACTGCGCCGCAGACGAACTATGCTTATGACGCCGCGAGCCAGCTCACGAGCGTTGTCGATCCGTTGGGTCGCACGACGGCGCTGATCTACGACAATCTCGGCCGAATCAAGCAGCTAACGCAGGCCGATCCGGACGGCGCCGGCCCGCTTGCCTCGCCCGTCTGGCAGTATACCTACGACGCTGCCAGCAACCGCTTAACCCAGATCGATCCGCTCGGAAACGTCACGACTTACCTTTATGACAACTTGGGCCGCAAGACGCGCGTCACCGAGGCCGATCCAGATGGTGCCGGCTCCTTGACTGCGCCGCAGACCAACTTCACTTACGACGCGGCGGGCCAATTGCTGACGGTCAGCGACCCCTTGTCGCGGGTCACGACTTACGAATACGACAATCTCGGCCGGCAGAAGAAAGTCATTGAGCCTGACCCCGATGGCGCTGGTTCGCTAACCGCTCCCCAGTGGCAGTACACCTACGACGCGGCCAGCAACCTCCTGACCCAGACTGACGCGCTGGGGAACGTCACGACGTATCTCTATGACAACCTGGGCCGCAACACGCGGGTCACCGAGGCTGATCCGGATGGGGCCGGCTCACTGAACGTCGCCACAGACCAATTACGCTTACGACGCCGCCAGCCAACTCACGAGCGTGACCGATCCGCTGTCGCGCGTCACAAGCTACGAGTACGACAATCTCGGCCGGCAGAAGAAGGTCATTCAGCCCGACCCGGACGGCGCAGGGTCCCTCACGGCCCCGTACAGCACGTACGTCTGGGACGCCGCGGGGAATCTGACCGGTGTCACCGATCCCTTGGGCAAGACGACGAACCACGAGTACGACACCCTTCACCGAAGGACCAAGGATCTCCTGCCCGACCCGGACGGCGCTGGTTCCCTCGCCCGTCCGACGACGACTTACCAGTACGATGCCGCGGGTAACCTCACGCAGCTCACTGATCCGGTCGCGAACGACACCGTGTGGGCCTACGACGGCCTGAATCGGGTAATTAGCGCAACGAACGAGCTGGGTCACTCGCGTACCCTCGAATACAACGCCGCCGGCCGCCTCACCAAGAAGACCGACCGCATTGGCCGCGTCACCGAATATGCCTACGACAATCTCGGACGCCTGACGACCGAAACCTGGAAGAACGGTGGAACGACGGTCAACACGCAAAACTTCGCCTACAATGCCGCCGGCCAATTGACCTCAGCCAGCGACACGTACTCGTCGTACACCTACACCTACGACTCGCTGGGCCGGGTGACGTTGATCCAGTCCAATAACGGCGGCCCGCAGGTCAAGCTCTTCCAGGAGTTCGACGCCGCCAGCCGGCGCAACAAAATATCGAGCCAGATCGCCGTGGGCGGCGGATCGTTCGTGGACGACTATTGGACTGGCTACACCTACGACAACCTCGGGCGCCTCACCAAGCTCGAGCAAAACGGCGTCGCCGGCGGCCACTCGGTACACCAGAAGCGCGTCGATTTTGCCTACAACGCCGCCGGGCAATACACCGACATCGACCGCTACTGGGCACTGGCCGGCGGTTCGAGCAACCTGGCCGGCAACACCGACTACACCTACGACGGCATCTGGCGGTTGACGAACCTCGCCCACACGAAGAATTCCACAACGTTCGCCAGCTACTCGTGGACCTTCGATGCCCACAGCCGCGTCACGAACATGAGCTTCACGTCGCTGGCCGGCTCTAGCGGCTCAAGCGCCTACACCTACGATAACACCGACCAGCTCACTGCCACGGACCACTCGTTCCAGACCGACGAGGGCTACTCGTACGACGTGAACGGCAACCGGACGATGACCGGTTACACCATCGGAACCAACAACCGCCTCACGTCCGACGGCACGTTCAACTACACCTACGACAACGAAGGCAACCGCTCGACGCGCACGCGCATCTCCGGCGCAGCGGCCGACGATTACCTCACCGAGTACACCTGGGACCACCACAACCGCCTGACGGCGGTCACGTTCAAGAACAACTCCGGCACGATCACCAAAGAAGCGACGTACACCTACGACGTCTTCGACCGCCGAATCAAAAAGTCAATTGACGCTGACGGCGCTGGAGCGGGGACGGCGATCGGCGTAGAATACGTCTACGACGGCGGCTGGGACATCCAGCTCGCCTTCAACGGCCAAAGCTCTTTGACAAACCGTTACCTGCACGGCCCTGGCGAGGACAACATCCTAGCCGACGAGCAGTTCTCGCCGACGGGCTCGAACCAGATGCCCACCTCGGTGGGCAGCGTCCTCTGGCCGCTAACCGACAACCTCGGTTCCGTCCGCGACATCATCGATTGGAACGGCGGCAACGTCGTCAACCACATCACGTACGATGCCTTCGGCAAGGTGACGAGCGAGACCAACACCGCCGTCAACCACATCGGCGGCTTCCAAGGCGCCGAGCGCGACGAAGAGACCGGGATGCAATTGCACGACCGGCGCTATTTCGATGTTGCTATTGGGCGCTGGATCAGTCTCGACCCAATTGGGTTCAAGGCTCGCGACACGAACCTAGCAAGATTCATCGGAAACGCTCCGACAAACAGCATTGATCCTAGCGGCCTCGAGCCGCCCTCTGGGGGCTGGGGATCAACAGGATGGGGATCCGCGGGCGGCTATAAAGGCGGCGTGCCCAATCCCTACAATCCATGGCATCCACCAGGGGAGCGGTGGGGCCATGGCGGTGCCGGAGCTCCTGTGTTCCCCGAATACCCGAAAGCATCTGATAGTGGATCAAAGAATGGATACAGGCCTCTAGACGCGGAGACGTGGAAACGGATCGAGGAGGCCACCTCTAACTACCGTAGCCAGACGCCGGGCGCGAGGGCCATTACCGAACGGCAGCAATATGAGGCCGAACGCGCCTACTTCGAGTGGCTTGGCGCGGTCCGGGCAACTCGCCCGATCAAATAGCCTTCAGGCGGCTGCTATTCGACAATCACTGTCAGCGTATTGAGGACTGGTTCGGGCTCTTGGGTCCTGGCGGAAAAGGCGGCGCCCAAGGCGCACGACGGCCCAGAGGCGGTCGAGGACAGGGCGGAGGGTCGTCGGGCTCCGTCAGGATCATGGAGGAAAGCGGCCTAATATACCGCGAAGGGCGTCCAAGTCCCTCAAACCTGACTCCGCGAGCTGGCGAAGACGGCTTGTCATTTAGAGACTCGCTTAGTAACCCTGTCAGACCTGGTGTTCCGGGTCCACTACACCCTAACCGACCCGTTTTCCGTCCTGGGGAGCCATACATTGTTATCGATCCGGCTAAACTGCCTCCAGGCTCGGTGATTCGGGACGGAACGATTGGCAGCACCACGACGCCGCCCGGCCATGTAACTATTAGAGGAGTATCCCCACAGCAGCTAAAGGATGCGGTGATTCCAAAACCCGCGCAGCCGCCCTATGGGCCAGAAGCCTCGGGCACGCTTCCGAAGTAACACATGAACACCGACGCATACGACCTCCTGTCTGTGATGAGTGCATGTCACGAGATTCTCAAGGACCATGCGCACTATTAGCAAGCACCCACACACGAAGGGCGTGACTCATAGAGTTGACTTCGTTACACTTTCCAACGGCTGTAGATTCGACGAATACGTGGATGCAGAGCTAATAGATGGCCAAGCACTTAGTTGGTGTCTTGAACTGACGGTAACGTCAATGCGATTCGTACTTCAGGCAGACGTCCGTCGGATTCATAGACAGGGCCAGGATGTAGTCGCAGACCTTGGAGCTCATGTTTACCCTACAGCAATTGATTGTGCGAGCGATATGCGAGATGTCACTAGACGACTGTGTTCGACACAAGTCCCTTTCTGAGTCGCGACCATCCCCCCAATATTGAAGACCTGACCATGCGCTTAGTTAACTTCACTGGCGACTCGATCGATGCGATTAATCAGCTCTTAAAACACGTCGGCACCGTATCTGATTTGGGCACGTTATTAGCAAGGCATTTGAACGATGTTTTCCTTCGGCAGCGGCCTGACGCGGCCATTCAGTCGTTAGATTTTGTTAGTGCACTACCCTGCGTGGCTGAAGGTTCGCAGGCCGCCCTAGATACTTCTTTCATCGGGATTAACACTTTATCTATTCCGATCGAGGTAATCGCGCTCATCGCTACTGGCGGGCGACTGGTGCGGTTGGAGTTACATGTCCGAATCATCGCAGACTCAACACATCACCCCTGTAGTATCTCAACCGACGTTCTCGTACAGCGGCAGTCGGTGATCGCTTTGAACTAATCGCGTGGCCTGAGCGAGAGTTCTCCGACGCTGATCACCAACTGTCAGGACTATGCTGAACCCCAAACTGTAACTAGACCCAGGGGCGGTCGAGGACACGGCGGGGGGGTCGTCGGGCTCCGTCAGCATCATGGAGGAGTCGTTCCAGCACGCCGCTCCAGTTAGCACCACGGGTGGTACGTACAAGTTGATCGACCCCGAAACGGGTCAAGTCATGCGTACAGGAAGGACGGGCGATATACACACCCGGCAGCGCCAGCACGCGCGCGACCCAGCACTGAAAGACTACAGATTCGAAGTAGATCGCTACACAGACGACTATTTCCAACACGTGGTCGTGAGCAGGTTATTCATGATCGGTACCAGCCACCGCTAAACAAAATCAATCCAGTAGACCCTAAGAATCCAAACCGACAGAGGTATTTGGATGCCGCTAAAGACATCGAATAGTGTTGACATTGACACTAGACTTCCTTTGGCAGAGGGAACGTGGTTTGCAGTCCCTTTGCGTACCGGCGGGTTTGCACTGGGCATGCTGGCACGCGTGGCTGGTGACGGCCCAGCGTTTGGTTACTTTTTTGGTCGGCGTCGGGATGAAATCCCCGGTCTCCGCGAAAGTGAAGGGCTCTCCGCAAAGGATGCGGTCTTCGTCGCATTATTTGGTGATCTTGGATTACTAAACGGAGAATGGAAGGTGCTTGGAAGACGCTCCGAATGGAAGAGAGACGATTGGCCGTTACTACCGCTTGTGCGGGTTGAACGCCGCGGCCAACAAGGCATGGAAGGTTACGTTGTCAGAAAAACTGCAGCACGTATCAGAGGAACCTATTGACGCAAATCTCGCGACGCAGTTGCCAGATGCCGGCCTTTGGGGCTATGGCGCGGTCGAAAAGCGCTTAACACGTTTGTTGGCCCGTGAACCAGGCTGACGGTATTAACAACGCGTCAAACGCAGGGAAGGCACTCGGAAGAGAGCCGAGCATCGGCGAAGGCGCTGTCTTCGTAGCTAAACCAAAGCCATAACCCCAGACTCTCTTTCTGTACAGACTGCTCGCTGTCCACACTGCTGAGCCAAGTTGATGAATGACCCCCAGTGTAACGTCGTTTTTGCGCTCCCATTTTCGCTGATCGATCCTTTCAGCGGTGCGGCGCGGGCCACGTTGGACTGGCTGCGCCTCGGCCGGCAGATCGGGATGGCTTGCACGGGCTTTTGCACGTCCATCGTCGAAGCATCCGAGGACGTGTGCTACGAGCAATTGCTCGCGGACGCCGGAGCTGAGTACACCACAGAATGGGTGACTGCGGGTGCATCGACTTCTCGGCTCTTGTTCGTGGCATGCCCTGGCGCTCCGATGACCGTGTTCCGCACTCGCTCGACGGGCCCGGTCATCGGTCGCGACGAGGCGATTGCCTTTTGGGCGGTTTGGGAAGGCTTTCTGGAGCGCTACCGGCCTCGACTGGTCGTGACGTACCCTCCGGACGATCTCGCAACGGGCATGATCGATGCTTGCGCTGGGCGAGGCATTCGCGTCGTCTGCATGGTCCACAACCTGGAATATCATGACGGCCAAGCGCTGGAGACCGCGGACGCGGTCCTGGTGCCTTCTGAGTTTGCTCGTGGAGTGTATCGGCAGCGCCTGGGGATCGACTGTCACCGCTTGCCATACATCGTAGACCAGCGGCGCGTAGACGTGGGCGATTCGTGGCAGCCACGCTTCGTGACGTTCGTCAACCCGAGCGCCAGAAAGGTGCCGCCGTCTTCGTGCGGATCGCGGAGCAACTGCATCGGCGGCGGCCGGACATTCCCTTGTTGGTCGTGGAGGGACGAGGAAACTTAGCGACGCTTCATTCGTTCGCTCGAAACGGTGACCTGCCGATGCGTTTACACATCATGCCGAACCAAGGCGATCCGCGGACCTTTTACCGCCTTTCCAAGATCGTGCTCATGCCGTCGCTGTGGCTGGAGAATAGTCCGCTCGTGGCGGCGGAGGCGATGACCAACGGAATCCCGGTGCTAGCCAGCAATCGAGGCGGACTGCCCGAGACGGTGGGCGACGGCGGTTTCATCCTCGATATTCCTTCGAAGTACACGGAGTTTACTTCGGAAGTGCCCACGGCCGACGAAGTCGAGCCTTGGGTGGAAACGATCATCCGGCTTTGGGATGACCACGGCTTTTACGAAGCAGCCCGGCGTCGCGCATTGGCTCGCGCGACGTATTGGCGACCGGAACGCATTGCGCCTCTTTATAGGGAGTTCTTTGGACGGTTTCTGTAGAACCCTTCAGCTTGCTTGGATGTTCGTTCGGCCGAGCCAGCCGTCGCTTTTTCGCGATTAGCCGCTCCCACACCGCCGGCAGCTAATTCGAGCTTTCGCCGTACGTCCGCGACACGACAAATCCGCTGGGTATGCTCAATATACGTAATTCAACGATGCCAGACATTTCGATCCAATGTCATGCGCTAGCGGCAGAGCTTCTACCCTTCGTCAAGGGCGTCGTGGAGGAGTTCACGTTAAAAATAGTAGCCATGCGGTTTCATCCATTTGACGCGGTTTGTATTGACGAAGGCAAGCTGCGCGAGTTGCTCTCTAGCTCGTCGCCATACCGACGATTCGCCTTCACGTTGGAACGGCCGTGTCTTCCTGTTGAACATGAACTTGACTTTGCGACACAAAACCCTGATCACATTCGGCTTGAGGTTGGTAAAAGGCTCGAACACGGCCTCGAACAGTCGTGGCTCACGGCTCGGACGAATAATGAAGCGGCCTTCTTAGTTTGGAAGAAGATTGCCAAGCGGCTTGAAGGAATGACACAGAAGGGTGTGACGGCCATTAACGCGACTACCGGTGCTACGGCTCCGATGCGGTCGTTCCGTTATACGACGGGTGCCAAGGAATTAGAGACGACCGGCGTGGCAATGTATCCTCCTCAAGGACCGAACGGGCCGCGGCTTAGGCTTGGATTGCTTGCGGAGGCCTAGCGGGCTTAGGGGTACCATCGGTGAACAATGGAAATCCGGGAGAGGGAAAAGGGGACATTCTACATTTCCGAACGCCGCCTATGGCCGCGTGACGAGCATGAGCTTCACATCTCTGGCCGGCTTCAGCGGCAGCAGCACGTACACGTACGACAACACCGATCAGCTCATCGCCACAGACCACTCGTTCGGACTGCGGAGTTGATTGAGATCGACTCAATTCCGAATTCCGCATTCCGAATTCCGCATTCGTCACTCTCGCTGCTTCACGCCCAATGTTCCTCGCTGCCACGCGCCTCTCCCGCCTCCTGTCGCTCCTCGTCATCGTCGCCGGCTGCGCGCCGTACCAGGTCGGCGTGGGCTCGCTCTATCGGTCCGATATCCGCACGGTGGGCGTGCAGATGTTCGATTCGTTCAGCTACCGCCGCTATCTGGGCGAGCGGTTGACCGAGGCCGTGGTCAAAGAGATCGAGCGCCGCACGCCGTATAAAGTCGTGGATGCCAGCCGGGCGGACGTGCTGCTCACCGGCGTCATCCTCCGCGACGAAAAGGACCTGATCGTCGAGAATAGCTTCGACGAGCCGCGCCAAGGGCGGATCCTGCTTGGAGTGCGCGTCAACTGGGCTGGCCGCCAGATGACGGTGCCGCTGGCTTCGGCCACCGCCGACATCAACGCCGAGGGAATGTTCGTGCCCGAGGTCGGCCATTCCATTGCCACGGCGCAGCAGCAGGCGATCCAGAGGGCGGCGCGGGAGATCGTCAACCTGATGGAGATCGATCCGCTGGCGGGCGTCGATGGCCCGCCGCCCGGCCTGGTGCTGCCGGAGCTGCGCAGGTGGCGGCTCGTTGCCGGGAGTCTCTCTGCCACGGTAGGACCTGCCGAAACACGCTAGCCCGACGCGCAAGCCGAGCGGAGAGGCGACATGGACGCCGAGCCGTGCGCGCCTCTCCCTCGCTTACGCTTCGGGTTAGTGTTCTGACTGCGAAACGGGCGAATAGATGGCCGTCTGTAGCACGCGCCAGCCGAGCAGGCAGCACTTCTGGCGGTTGGGCGTCAGGCGGGCTCCGAACAGCTTGAGCATGTCATCGGCGTCGAAGCCCTTCACGTCGTCGATCGACCGGCCGTCGATATGCTCCAAAAGCATCGAGGCCGAGGCCTGGCTGATGCAGCAGCCATCGCCGTCGAAAAAGGCCTCTTCGATCCGCCCGTCATCGATCTTCAGCTCGATGCGGACCGAGTCGCCGCACAGCGGGTTATCGTCCTCGTGGGCATGCGTGGCCAAAGGGCACTGCCCGCGATGATACGGGCATTCGTAGTGCTCGAGGACGTGCTCCTGATAGATGTCTTCTTGGCTGACGGTCATTTCTTGGCGGTGCAGCGGCCTACGGCGGGAGGATGCCGGAGAGAGACGAACGATAGCCCAATGGCGTGAGTCGTCTCGTCAATCGGTCGTGTCAATTCGTGATTCACTTCAAGTCTATGCACGCATTCCACGGGGGACAATGCGGAATGAGGCGAATGCCGAATTCGGAACGCCGAATGTGTGGATAGAATGATGGGGACGCCACTCACCACTCGCCACTCACCACGCATCCCCATGTCGCTGTTCGCCGCCGCCGAGGACGCCAACCGCCGCCGAGCGCCAGCCGCTGGCCGGCGCGGATGCGGCCGCGGCACGCTGGACGAGTTCGTCGGCCAGCAGCACTTCCTCGGCGAGGGCAAGCTGCTGCGCCGGCTGCTCGCGGCCGACCGGCTCGGCTCGGTGATCTTCTACGGCCCGCCGGGCACGGGCAAGACGACGCTGGCCCGCCTCCTGGCCACGCGAGAGCCAGCAGCCAGTTCGGGCAGCTCAACGCGGTCACCAGCGGCGTGAAGGAGCTGCGCGAGGTGCTCGACGCAGGCCCGCGACCGACCTGGCCGGCGGCGGCCAGCGGACGCTGCTGTTCATCGATGAGATCCACCGCTTCAACAAGGCCCAGCAGGACGTGCTGCTGCCCGACGTCGAAGAGGGCATCGTCATCGCTGGTCGGCGCGACGACGCAGCAACCCGTTCTTCGCGGTCACATCGGCGCCTGGTCAGCCGCAGCCAGGTCTTCGAGTTCCAGCCGCTGTCGCCGGACGACATCAAGACGCTGCTCCGGCGGGCGCTGGCCGACAAGGAGCGCGGGCCTGGGCAACTACGACGTGCGACTGCACGACGACGCGCTGGACTTCCTGGCCGAGGTCAGCGACGGCGACGCCCGGCGGGCGCTGGCGGCGCTGGAGATCGGCGTGCTGTCGACGCTCCGAGCGGCAGACGTGCGGCACGCGGCTCGCGTCCGAGCGACACGCGAGCCGCGCGCGCCACAGCCTCGAGTTCACCCGCGAGCTGGCCGCCGAGTCGGTCCAGCGCAAGGCGATCGAGTACGACGCGACCGGCGACGCGCACTACGACGCGGCCAGCGCGCTCATCAAGAGCATCCGCGGCAGCGACCCGGACGCCGGCATCTACTGGCTGGCCCGGATGCTCGAAGCGGGCGAGGACGTGCGGTTCCTCTGCCCGGCGGCTGGTCATCCTGGCCAGCGAGGACGTCGGCAACGCCGACCCGCAGGCCCTGCCGCTGGCCGTGGCGGCGATGCAGGCCTGCGAGTTCGTCGGCCTGCCGGAGTGCCAGCTGCCGCTGGCCCAGGCGGTGACCTACCTGGCCTGCGCGCCGAAGTCGAACGCCGCGACGCTGGCCATCGGCGAAGCCCGCCGCGACGTGCGCGAAGGCCGCCTGCTGCCGGTGCCGGTGCACCTGCGCGATCAGCCACTACCCGGCGCGAAGCGGCTCGGCCACGGCGAGGGCTACGAATACGCCCACGACGCCGAAGGCGGCGTCGCGGCGCAGGACTATCTGGGCGTCGAGCGCGAGTACTACCGCCCCGTGCCGCGCGGCTTCGAGACGGAGCTGGCCGAGCGGCTGGAGACGATCCGCGCGAAGCTCCGCGAGGCCAGGTCGGCTCAGCCCGCAGGCCAGGGCACGGCCCAGCCGCCGAGCGCTCCGCCCCGCGCCGTCTCCGTAACGTTGCCGTCCGTCACGCATCCAAGCCACAATGTCAGCCAAGCCATAATGTCAGCCAAGCCATAATGTCAGCCAAGCCATAATGTCAGCGCCAGGACCTTCCCAGCGACGAGCGAACATCATACGGGGGGCACTTGCCCTCGCCCTGGTGGGGAGTATCGTCGCGTGCCTGGTCTTCCTGCCGGTGAACGAATACCTGAGGCAGTTCATCGAGTGGGTCAAGGGGCTAGGCCCGTGGGGCCCCGTGGCCGTGGCGGCGTTCTACGTGCCGGCTTGCCTGTTCGTCCCGGCTTCGCTGATCACGCTGAGCACCGGCGCCATCTTTGGGCTGCTGATCGGCACGATCACGATTTCCATCGGCAGCACACTTGGCGCGACGCTGGCATTTCTCGTGGGGCGGACCTTGGCGTGCGCAGCGATTGAGAAGCGGTTGGCGCGCCATCCCAAGTTCGCGGCGATCGACCGCGCCGTCGCCGCGCACGGATTCAAGATCGTGCTGCTGACGCGGCTGTCGCCGGCAATTCCCTTCATCTTCTTGAACTATGCCTTCGGCCTGACGCGGGTCCGCCTGCGCGACGACGTCCTCGCCTCCTGGATTGGCATGTTGCCGGGCACGGTGTTGTACGTGTATCTCGGCTCGGCCGTGAAGAACGTGGCCGACCTGGCGTCCGGCAACTACGAGGGCGGCCCAGCCCAGAAATGGCTCTTCTTCGCAGGGCTGCTGGCGACCGTCGTCGTTACGGTGCTGGTCACCCGCGTGGCCAAGCGGGCCCTCGACGAGGCAGTCGCCGAGCAATCCACCGGTAAGACGGATTCGCGATCCGTCCCGACGGAGACAAGCCGACCTCCTGAGGAGCTAAGCCATGGATGACGCGATGCCTGGCATGGCTCCCGGCACGACGGCCAACGCACACCTAACCCCGGCGGCATCGAGCGACCACGTGCACCTGTCGCCGCTCGATGAGCACAACCTCAAACTGCTGGAGAACGTCCGCCCGACGGCCTGGCGAAACCCGCAGCCGGCGCCGCGCTACAACCTGGTTGTGATCGGCGCTGGGACCGCTGGGTTGGTCACCGCGGCCGGCGCGGCGGGGCTGGGGGCGAAAGTGGCGCTGGTCGAGCGGGGCCTGCTCGGCGGCGATTGTCTGAATGTAGGCTGCGTCCCCTCGAAGGCGCTGCTCCGAGCCGCCAGAGCGTATGCCCAAGTCCGTGACGCCGGCGGTTACGGGGTGCGCGTGCCACCGGGCACCACCGTCGATTTCCCCGCCGTGATGGAGCGAATGCGCCGTCTGCGGGCATCGATCAGCTCCCATGATTCGGCCGCGCGGTTCCGCGACTTGGGCGTGGATGTGTTCCTTGGCCAAGGGCGGTTCACGGGGCCAGACACCATTGAAGTGGGCGACGGACAGCGTGACGGACGGATTGGAAATCCGCCTGCAAATTCGTCCTACCGCGTCGCGCTCCGCTTCAAGAAGGCGGTGATCGCCACCGGCGCGAGGGCCGCCGCCCCGACGGTGCCCGGGCTGATCGATGCCGGGTATCTGACGAACGAAACAGTCTTTTCGCTCACCGGGCTGCCGCGGCGGCTGGCGGTGATCGGCGCCGGTCCAATCGGCTGCGAGCTGGCCCAGGCGTTTGCCCGCTTCGGGAGCGAGGTCTTTCTGATCGAGGCGCTGCACGGTGTTCTTCCGAACGAAGACCGCGACGCCGCCGAGATCGTCGAGCAATCGCTGCGGCGCGACGGCATTCGCCTCTTGTGCTGCGGCAAGGAGCTGCGCGTGGCCAAGACGCCTGGGAGTAAACGTCTCTCGGTCGATTCGCACGGCCAGCACTACGACGTGACGGTGGACGAAATCCTCGTCGGCGTGGGCCGGGCACCGAACGTCGAAGGTCTGGGGCTGGAAAATGCCGGCGTGGCCTATGATCAGACCGGCGTCGAGGTCAGCGATCGGCTGCAAACCACGAACCCGCGCATCTTCGCGGCCGGCGATATCTGCTCGCGCTACAAGTTCACCCACGCGGCCGACGCCATGGCGCGAATCGTAATTCAAAACGCGCTCTTCGGCGGCATTCCGTTCCTCGGCCGCGCGAAGGCCAGCACGCTGACGATACCCTGGTGCACGTACACCGATCCGGAGGTGGCCCACGTGGGCCTGTACGAGCACGAGGCCCAGCGGCAGGGCATTGCCACGCAGACGTTTGTGCAGCGGCTGCACGACGTGGACCGGGCCGTCCTCGACGGCCAGACCGATGGCTTCGTCCGTGTGCTTGTGAAACGCGGAACCGATAGAATTCTCGGGGCGACCATCGTGGCCCACCATGCCGGCGATATGATCTCGGAAATCACTTTGGCCATGGCCAGCGGCCTGGGGCTGAAGAAGATCGCGGCCACGATTCATCCGTATCCTACACAGGCCGAGAGCATCAAAAAGGTGGCCGATCAGTTCAACCGTACCCGGCTGACCCCGCGCGTGAAGTGGCTGCTGGAGCGCTGGCTGGCGTGGACGCGGTAGCATGGCGAGCGTCGAGGCGTAAGCCCGACGTGCCAGAGCGTTCAACACCAAAGTACACGTCGGCCTCACGGCTCGACGCTCGCCGACTAACTTACGAGGAATCCCCATGTCTCAGCAGCGCCCGCCCAAGAAGCGGATTCGCCGTCCGCTGACCGCCGTTTTGGCCGTTACGGCGACCGTCGCGCTGATCCTGCTTTGGTTCGTCTATTCCCGGAGAAATCCCATGGCCCAGTCGTTTGAACCCACGGTGGTCAAGACGGATGCCCAGTGGCGTGCCCAGTTGACGCCGATGCAGTACCGCGTCACGCGCCAGAAGGGCACAGAGCCGGCCTTCCGCAACGAGTATTGGGACTGCAAGCAGAGCGGCACGTACCGCTGCGTGTGCTGCGGGGCGGAGCTGTTCAGCTCCGAGACGAAGTTCGACTCGGGCACCGGCTGGCCGAGTTTCTATCAACCGATGAACGCCGAGTGTGTGGGCGAGGAGGACGACAGCAGCTTCTTCATGCGTCGGACCGAGGTGGTCTGCAAGCGCTGCGGCGCCCACCTGGGCCACGTGTTCAACGACGGCCCGCAGCCGACCGGACTGCGATACTGCATGAACTCGGCGGCGCTCAAGCTCGACGAGTCGAAGGAGTGAACCGTAGCCGAAGTCGCCAGACTTCGGACTGCGCCACTGCTACTGAGAAAGCTGAACTCTGGCGAGTTCAGCTACGCGGCTACCCCCGACTTTACGTGCTGTGCCGCGCGGATTGCTTGACCGCCATGGCCTTGGGCCCGCTCAGGGCGTTCTCTGCGCCGTGAATGTCGGCGCGAGCGATGTCCGCGGCCTCAGTGGCCTCTGGCTCGGGCGTGTCGATCTGTACCAGCCCGGCTTGGAGTTGCCGCATCAGCTGATCAAGCTGTGCGGCCTGGGTGCGCAGGTGCTCGCTGCTGACGGCAAGGCTCTCCGTCGCCTGGGCGTAGCCCTCAGTCTGGCTCGCCCCCACGGGCTGCGGCCGGGCAAACGGGCGCCGGCGATTGATTTCGGCGCCGACGAACGTCCGCAGCCGCTCGGTGTTCAGCTCCGGCTGAATCTCGGGCTGTGACACCGTTGGCCGAGAGCGATTGGCGGAGGCCTCGGCCAGCGAGTTGATCGCCCGCGCCATGCGGCCGAACTCGTCGCGCATCTTCGCCGGCAACCGGGTCCGAAGATCGCCAGCGGCCATGGCTTCCAGGGCCTGCGTCGTCTGCTGCACGCGCCGCGACAATGCGCCGCGTGGCCACAAAGCCGACGAAGATGCCGAAAATCGCCGCCACGCCCGGCCCACCCACGGCAAGCGTCTCCAGCCAGGCGCTCTGCGCCTGCAAGGTCTGCTGCGCCTGCTGGGCTCGGGCCTGGCTGCGCTGGATGAGCTGAGCCAGGAGGGCCTCGGCTTGCGCTTCGCGCGGTCCGGCTTCATCCTTCACCCGCTGCTGGGCCACGTTCCACGACTGCGACTTTCGCATGGCGAACAGCCGATCGGGCAGTGGCTGGAACTGGCCCACGAGCTGTTGCAGGTGATTGAACTGGCGATTCTGCTCGGGCGTGAACATCCGCCGCTTGGCGGCCAGGGCCGTCAGGCCGGCGCCCAGGTTTTGCCACTGATCGGCGAAGTTCTTGATGTGCCGTTCTTCGGCGGTCGTCAGGTAGCTGTGCATCTCCATCAGGCCGCCGTGGAGGGCGGCGAGGAGGCCGGTCAGCTCCTCGAGCAGCTTCTGCCGCTGCGGCGTCTTCTCCAGCTTCGACTCGGTCTCGATCAGCGCGCTCGAAGCGGCCAGCATCCGCTCGCCCAGCGGCGTGCTATCCCCGGCCAGTTTCTGGAAGGCGGGCACTTCATCGAGCTGCCGGGGCGCACTCTCCATGGCACGATGAATGGCCTCGATGCCGCTCAGCTCGCGCCGGAGCTGATCGAGCAGTTGCCGTTCCTCCGCCGCGGCATTCCGCGTGAGGCCATCGAGCTCCTTCAGGCTTCCTTGAGCTCGCTTTTGTCCTTGAAGGCGCTGTGTGCGGAAGTGCTCGCCGCCGATGGCGATGTAGCCTCGTAGCCCCGCGGACGACTCATGCAGTCCCTCGCGAATCCCTTTCGCGGCGGCGACCGTCGGCTGAGCCACGTTCAGCACGTGAGTCTGGTTCCGCCGCACGTGTTTCAGGTAATAGCAAAGGCCGAGGGCTGGCGCCACGGTCAGGGCGATCACGGCCAGATAGGTGCAAATCAGCTTCGTGCCCACGGAGATACGCATGGAACCCTCGTCATTTTTGGAACGCTAATAATCGCTAATAGACGCTAATGGATTGCAGATAGTGACACCGGCAGCATCCCTGACACCCATCTTTGGCGTCTATTAGCGTCTATTAGCGATTATTGGCGTTCCTGCTTCTAGGTAATTGCTTCGGGTTACTTCCTTGAGCTGTTTCTTACTGTTCGAGCGCTTCGCTCGCCGCCAGCTTTCGCAGGTCGCCGAACTGGGCCAACAAGTAATTCACAAACACGGCCTGGTTGTAGGCGTCGGTCCAGCTCTTGCCTTCGCTGCGGACGGCCAGCAGCGTGGTCGTGGTCGCACCGACAGCGAGCTTCAGAGCGTTCAGCTCGGCCAGCACGATCTGCGTTTGCACGAACGCGTCTTCGCCCCTGGCCGGGAAACTCGTGCCAGGCACCGTGGTCGTCGGCCGATTGAGCTGCCGCGAGATGCGTTCGAGCGCACTGCGAGTCGCCAGGCATTGCCCGTACACATCGGCAGCTTGCTTGTTCGCCTGGGTAGAGGGCGCATCGATCCGATAGCGATGGGCCGCGTCGAGCTGTTGCAACACGGCCTTGGCGTCGGCCACGCACCGCGTGAGCTGGGCATACAATTCGTCGGCCGTCACTTGCCGTCTGTCGGCCAGGGCGTTGATCTTCACGTACAGACGCTGGGCCTCGAGGAAGGCGTCATCGGCCGTCTTGTTCTCAAACGCCGCCCGCTCCTCGGGCAGCTTCACGACCCACAGGATCCAGGCCGGCCGCTTGAGCTCGTCATGCATCAGCTTGCTGAGCGCGACCAGGTCATCGGCCGTCGAGGCGCCGGGCTGCGACGCCGCCAGCGGCGGAATCCGCCCGATCTGCCGCTGGGCCTCGATCTCGTGCAACTGCTCGAGGCAGGCCATGTGCAACTGATAGACGTGCTCGAGCCGCAGCCCACGCTCGTGGCTGATCGGCTCGGCCGGCAGCGGCAGTTGGCGGGCTGCGAGCACGGTATCGATGGAGCGATTCACGAGGTCGATCGCGGCGCAGACATCGTCCGGCGAGGCCGCCGAGGGACGCCCGACCCTCTCCGCCGCGCCCAGCGAGCCCGAGACACAGACCGCCAGCGCTGACACAATCTGGATGAATCGCATACGCGGTATTCTCGGCAGGCCGCCGGAGCTGGTGTCCGGCGTGGTTCGGAAGGCGCGCAGCGGGCGCATAGGCGTTCCGAGGTTCTGCCTGCGGAACGCGCCGCCTGCGAGGCGCTGCCTCGCCAGTGCGCGTGTGGCAATTGTCCTACAGGCGAATAGGTTGCGGTGGGCAAAGAGTCAACCCGCTGCCCTGCCGCGACAGGCAATGTCGCGGAAAAACGACGCCCCGACGCCCGGACGTTTCAACAATGCGGGTTGCGCGGACGCGAGCGCGTCCATTGCTGCTCGGCTCACGGCGTCTGCGCTCATGCCTTCAGCGACAGGCACACAATCTCTTCGTCGTTTCGCGCGAAGATGCAGCCACGGGCGAACGCCGGGTGCGACCAGACGACCTCGCGGCCCCGCGAGAATAGCGTCGGCTTGATGATCTTGGCCCGGTCGAGCTCCTTCGTAGCCCTTGGGCGACAGCTGGGCGATGATCAGCTCGCCCTGGTCGTTGAAGAGGAAGTAGCGCTGGCCGCCTCGCGCCTTTTCATCGTGCCGCACCAGAAACGTGGTGGGGCCCATTGCCTTGCGGCCGCGGTGCGTTTGCTCCTCCCAGAGCCGTTGGCCCGTCTCCGCCTTCAGGCAGCGCAGCTCGCCGAACACGCAGACCCCGTAGACGTGGCCCTCGTGCACGAGCGGGGAATTCATCATTGCGTGCAGGCCGTCGGGCTTGATCAGGTCGTCGCTCTTGCCTCGCCATACCACCGTGGCCGCGGGCCGGTCGGCCGCCAAGCGCAGCATCAGCGAGCCGTGGTGCGGGGAACTCACGAAGAGCAGGTCGCCTGCCAGCCGCGGCGTGGCGGCCGTGATTCCCGGGCGCACCGGCACTTTGCTGGGGAACTTCTCCGACCAGTAGACCTTGCCGGTCTCCCCGTCCAGCGAGTTGACCGCCTCGGTGTGCCAGACGATGAGCTGCTGCTTGCCGCCGGCCTCGAAGACCATCGGCGGGGCATAGCCGATTTCCTTGACGGTCAGCGCCTTCCACAGCTCCTTGCCGGTGTCCTTGTGCAGGGCGACCACGGCGGAGCCTTCGCCGCCGGCCAGGCAGATCAGCCGGTCGCCGACCACCAGCGGATGGCTCGCGAAGCCCCACGCCGGCGGCTTGAGGGGCGACTCGGCGGTGCCGTAGGCCGTGGTCAGGTTTTTCGTCCACAGCACGGTCCCCTTGACGGCGTCGAGGCAGTGAACGTGGCCCATCGCGCCCAGCGTGTAGACCTTGCCGCCCGCGACGGCCGGCGTGGCCCGCGGGCCGCTGGTATACGCGATGCGGTAGGGACAGTCGTATTCATGCTTCCAGAGCTGCTTCCCGTCGGCGGCGCTGAAGCACAGCACGCGCTCGCGGCCCGGCAGGTCGCCCTTCTTGGGGAACTCGGCCCCCTTGGCCAGCGCTTCCCCCTGACGGTCCATGACGTACACGCGGCCGTCGGCGACCGCCGGCCCGGTGAAGCCGCCGCCGATCTCGGATCGCCAGACGACCTTGGGACCGCCCTCGGGGAACTTGCCGAGGATGCCCGGCTCGCGCCACACGCCGTCACGCTGGGGGCCTTGCCACTGCGGCCAATCGTCGGCCGCCGAGAAAGACGCGAGCAGAAGGAGGACGAGCGGACTGACGCAGCGGTGGATCATTGGCAAACTCCATTCCGTAGTGGCGGTCTCTGGCCTCTGTCGCAAGTCGTGGCACGAGCTTCTAGCCCGTGAGTTCACTGCCCGACTGGCGTACACGCGGAATTCTATGGCTTCTATCAGCTAGGTGCAGTCACAACTTAGCTCGGTTGCCGAAAAGTCGAAAGAAAAAACGCCAGGCGGCTCGTTGACCCTCGCAGCGTCTGGACAGTGAGCGTGCAGGCGTCGCCCGGCGAGCATCGAGGCGTCAGCCCGACGTGTAAGGGCACGTGCTCTCTCCGAATCCCGTCAAGCGTACGCGTGGAATAGCTCGTTGAGGTATACTCGCAGCCGTGCTGGCGGATGACGGGCTTGCAGCCAGTTGATTGCAATCGCTCGCGTCGATCCACGGTCATGGCTGGCGAGGCGAACCATGCCCCAAGAGACGAATCGGCCCGAGGGTCAACGGCGGAGGGGCCGCTTTACTTTGAGCCAACTGCTGCGGTTCGTCCTTTTGGCCAGCCTGGCCATCGCGCCGTTGGCGGCCTGGTGGCGGGAAGAGGAAAGGCAGCAGTTCCCGCGGGACTTCGTCGAGGCGATTCTCCGCCGCGACAAGCAGCGTTATCAAGCTGCGGTGCGTCGCGATCCATCGCTCGTCAACATGCGGCTCGAGCGGTTCGAAGCCTCTTGGATCGGTGTGCATGGCGAGCAGGTCAGCAGCCGCTGGGAGGACGTGCCTGTCCTGCAAGTGGCGGTGAACAACCAGGACATCGAGGCCGTGCGCTTCCTGTTGGAGAACGGGGCAGATGTCAACGCCGTGGACCATTATCAGGGGGCCGCGATTCACCATGCGGCGAGGCTGAATGACGACACGATTTTCTTTCTGTTGCTCGAGCATGGGGCCGACGTGCACGCGCCAGGTTGGGCTGAGACAGCCCTGTCGATCGCCCGGACCCACGGCCGTGGCCGTGTTGTGGAGGCGCTGCTGGTCCTGGATGCGCAAAAGGACCTGCATTCTGCCTGTGCGTTGGGCGACTTGCCGCGGGTCAAACAGCTTTTGGGCGAGGATCGCTCAGAGCTCGATGCGCGTGGTCCGGACGGCCGCACGCCGCTCGTGTGCGCCATTCTGGGCGATCAATTGCATGTCGTGCGGTATCTCCTAAGCCAGGGCGCGGATGTCAAAGTGCCCAATGCGCGGCGCGCACTGCTGAATTGCGGCAATGCTGCTGCTTACAACGAGTACGTTGACGCCCAACTGCGAGGCAATCCGGCCTTTCGAGAGAGCTGGCAATCGCCACTCGCCGTGGCCGCGGGACACGGGCGGTGGCAAATCGCCAACTTGCTGACCGCCCAAGGCGCCGATGTCCACCTCTCCAGCGACGCCAAGTACACGCGTTGGACACCACTTCACCTGGCCGCCAGAGCCGGCCAGGCGGAGACGGCGCGCCTGCTGCTGGCGCACGGCGCCGAGGCGAATAAGCTGTCCGACTACAACGGCGTAAGCGAGACGCCGCTACAGGCCGCGTTGAGGAACGAACATCAAGAGATCGTAGACCTGCTCCGTGCCGCCGGGGCGAGGTAACGGATCCATCGCGCGCTGTTCCCCGTAGCTGAAGTCGCCAGACTTCAGCCGGCTGAAGCCTGAAGCCTGAAGTCTGAAGTCTGAAGTCTGGCGGCTTCAGCTACAACGCGTTCAACTACGGGCAGTTGCCAGCTATGGACGAAACGAACTTCGACGTCGTCGTGATCGGCACCGGCCCGGGCGGCGAAGGGGCCGCGATGCAGGCCGCCAAGCACGGCCAGCAGCGTGGCCGTCGTCGAGCGCGTACGCCGCGCATCGGCGGCGGCTGCACGCACTGGGGCACCATCCCCAGCAAGGCCCTGCGGTTACGCCATCTTCTCAGATGACCGAGGCCAACCAGCAACCCGCTGTTCCGCGAGGCGGGCGTCGTCGGTCGCAGTCTCGCTTTCCCGAGCTGCGGCGAAGGCGCCGAGGCGGTCATCGAGCAGCAGGTCGAGATGCGCCGCGGCTTCTACGACCGCAACCACGTGCCGGTGATCCACGGCGCAGGCGCGCTTCGTCGACCCGCACACGGTCGAGGTCGCACCGCGAAGACGGCGGCCGCGCAACGGCTCACGGCCGAGGCACTTCGTCATCGCCACCGGCGCCCGGCCCTACCGCCCGCCCGACGTCGACTTCACCCACCCGCGGATCTTCGACAGCGACACGATCCTCGACCTGACGCACACGCCCGCAGTCGATCACGATCTACGGCGCCGGGCGTCGTCGGCTGCGAGTACGCCTCGATGTTTCGCAACCTCGGCTGCAAGGTGAACCTGGTCAACACCCGCGACAAGCTGCTCGAGTTCCTCGACGACGAGATCATCGACGCGCTGAGCTATCACCTCCGCGACCGCGGCGTGCTGATCCGCCACAGCGAGGAGTACGAGCGGGTCGAAGGCCGCGACGACGGCGTCGTGCTGCACCTCAAGAGCGGCAAGAAGCTCAAGACCGACGTCCTGCTGTGGGCCAACGGCCGCACCGGCAACACCGACGAGCTGGGCCTGCGAGCACGTCGGCATCGAGCCCGACAGCCGCGGCCAGCATCGCCGTCAACGACGACTTACCAGACCGCGCGTGCCGCACATCTACGCCGTCGGCGACGTGATCGGCTTTCCCGTCGCTGGCCAGCGCCGCCTACATGCAGGGCCGGGCCGCCGCGCATGCACATCATCGAGCGGCCAGTGCGCGACAGCTGCTGGCCAAGCGACATCCCCACCGGCATCTACACCAGCCCGGAGATCAGCTCGCTCGGCAAGACCGAGCGCGAGCTGACCGCGGCCAAGGTGCCCTACGAAGTCGGCCACGCCCAGTTCAAGAGCCTGGCCCGCGCCCAGATCACCGGCCGGACGGTCGGCATGCTGAAGCTGCTGTTCCACCGCGAGACGCTGGCGCTCCTCGGCATCCACTGCTTCGGCGCCAACGCCTCGCGAGATCATCCACATCGGCCAGGCGATCATGACGCAGCCGGGCGACGGCCAACACGCTGCTCTACTTCATCAACACGACGTTCAACTACCCGACGATGGCCGAGGCCTACCGCGTGGCGGCGCTCAACGGGTTCAACCGGGTGAGCTAACGAGTTGCGTGGCATGGGCATCCTGCCCATGCGTCACGGACTGGAAGCCCCCTCCACGCGGCGGGTGCCTGAGGTTGAAGCGTGGTCGAAGCGAAGCGCAAACCCTAACCAGGTCGCCGAAGACGTTGGAGTCGGATTGACGTTGCGACGTGGTTTGACACGATCATTGTTGTAGTCCGTTGATCCACTCGACGATCCGCCAGTCCATCCAGCGTCGATCCGGGTCCGTGCCGCGGCGGCCGACGTAGCCCAGGTGGCCGCCCCCTTCAGCGACGTGCACCGTCACCGCGGCCGAATGGGCTAATCCCTCGAAGGTGCGGGAGGGCACCAGGGGATCGTCACGCGCGGTGAGGATCAAGGTGGGCACGCGCACGAAGGGCAGGAACTGGGCGGCGCTCGAACAGTCGTAGTAATGCCGGGCCGACTCGAAGCCGGCGGCCGGCGCGGTGAATAGCTCGTCAAAGGCCCACAGATCGCGCGGCCTGGCGCAAGGTCGCACGTCGGCGCGTCGGGAAAGTCCTGTCTGCGGCGCGCGAGCTGCCGCCACAAGAGGCCGACAAGGTGCCGGTCGTAGAACCGCGCCACCGGCGCCCGCAGCGCCTGGCGCAGCTCACCAGGTCGATGGGCGGGTTGACGGCCGCCGCCCGTCGCAACCGGAGCGGCACGTCGGCGGGCGACTGGCCCAGCAGTTTCAGCACCAGATTGCCGCCCAGCGAAAAGCCAACCAGCGACAGGTCCGACTCCGGGCACCGTGCGGCCACTTCGGCCAGCGCGGCCAGCACGTCCTCCGATTTGCCGGCATGATATGGCTGCTGGGCGAGGCCCTGTCCGGCCCCGCAATCGCGCAGATCGATGCGAAAGGTGCGGATGCTGGCCGCGTTCAGCTTGGCCGCCACGCGGACCATGTACGGGCTCAGGTGGCAGCCGGCCAGGCCGTGCACGAGCAGCGCCGCCGGCCCTCCGCGCGGCCAGCCGTCGGGCACGTCGTCGTGCAGCACGATCACATCGCCGTCCGTGAGCCGCACCTGGTGCCGCGTGGCGCGATACACCGCGAGCCGTCCGGGCCAAACGACGGCGGCCACCGTCTGGGCGTGCCCGCCGCGAACGAACGGATGGGGCCGGAACGGAGGAAGGGGCACGAGTAGGTGAGTAGGTGAGTAGGTGAGTAGTGAGTGATGAATGATGAGTAGGTGGCGAACAACCGGCACTTACTCACCTACTCACCACTACTGCTTGGCCATCAGCTCCTCGATGAGCTTGGCCACCAGTGCCGGGTCGTCCTTTTCTTGCAGATGCTTAATGCGCGGGGCGGGGACCTTGAGCTTCTCCAGGGCCGTCACGATGTACTTCCAGCGCTGCGCGCGGCCCTTGCCCTCGGCCAGGTACAGCTCGCTGACGTGCTCGCTGAGCTTTTGCAGGGCGAGGGCATCCTGGTTCTGGTAGTAGTTGCGGATGATCCGCTCCTGGTGCGTCCTGCGCTGGGGCATGAGACTTCTCCATGCGTGGTACGGAAAGCCAAGGTACGAGGCCGCGCTCACTTCGTCCTCGTCCTCGTCGTCGTCCTCGTCCTCGAAAGAAGCTGAGGGGGGCGCAACAATCGAGGACGACGACGAGGACGAGGACGAGGACGAGCAGAGGACACCACCCACTCACCGCTCACCGCTCACCGCTCACCGCTCACCACTCACCTACTCACTCCTCCCGTCTCCACCTTAACGATCACGCCGTCATTCATATAGGCGATCCGGTCGCCAAAGGCATAGACCCGCGGATCGTGGGTCACAACGATCACCGCCCGACCAGGCTGCACGGCCACCCGCCGCAGCAGTTCCATCACGTGGTGGCCGGTGTCGGCATCGAGCGCGGCAGTCGGCTCGTCGCAGACGATCAGCCGCGGCTCATGGACCAGGGCCCGGGCGATGGCCACGCGCTGCTGCTCGCCGCCGGAAAGCCGGCCGGGCAGCGAGTCCACGCGATGCGACAGGCCGACCGTGGAGAGCAGCTCCTTCGCGCGGCCCACCGCCGCCCGCCGCTTCTGTCCGCCGATGGCCAGCGGCACGGCGGCATTTTCCGCGGCGGTCAGGGCCGGCAGCAAGTTGTATTGTTGGAAGACGAAGCCGATGTTGCGGCTGCGAAACACGGCCTTGCCGCCGCCGCCGAGGCCCGCCAGGTCGGCGCCCAGCACCTCCACGCGGCCGCTCGTGGCATCGAGAATCCCGGCCACCAGCGAGAGGAGCGTGGTCTTGCCGCAACCGCTGGGCCCGACGAGCAGCATCATTTCGCCGCTGAAGACGTCGAGGTCCACGCCGCGCAGCGCCTGCACCCGGCTCGTGCCTTGCACGAATTCCTTGGTCGCCCCGCGGCAAGAAACGGCGATGGTGGGCTTGCTCTGCGACACGAAGGTTGGGTCCTCGGGTTTCTCAGGTCGCCGTCGCTCGGATGAAGTTGGCCCCACCGAGCTCGCTCTAATGGCACGATATCCAAGGGCAAGGGGTCGCCTCCGCTGGGCTCGCCCCAGCGGAGCGACGACTGGCCAGCTACCCGACACGCATCATCACCTTGCTTCTTCTTTTCCCTCTGCCTGCGGCCTCCGGCCGCAGGCAGAGGGAAAAGAAGAGAGAGATTCTCTTAGTCGAGCCAGTAGCCGGCCAGTCATGTTCCCGCTGGGACAAGCCCAGCGGTGTAACGCCTTAGGTTCCTCAATTCGCTTGAAACACCACCGCCGGCTCGAGCACCAGCACACGGCGGATGCTCAGCAGGCTGGAGACCAGCACCATCAGCAGCACCGCCACGCCGGTCGCCACGAGCACCCACCACGGCATGTTGAAGGCCAGCCGCGGGTGGTTCTTGATCAAGGCCCCAAATGCGGCCGCCAGCCCCACGCCAATCCCATAGCCGATCGCGCCTACCGAAAACGCCTGGAGCAGGATCATGCCCACGATCCGCCGGTTGCTCAGCCCCAGCGCCTTGAGCGTGCCGAACTGGCGGATGTTCTCGACGGTGAATAGGTAGAACGTCTGCCCGGCGATGGCCGTCCCGACGACGATGCCCAGCAGCACCGTAATGCCGAAGTTCATCGGAATCCCCGTGCGGGTGAAGTAGTACATGAACGTCGTCTGGGAGAACTCGTCGCGCGTTTGGGCCTTGAGCCCGGTCTGCTGGTGAATCCGCTCGCACACCTCGCGCGGATCGGTCCCCGGCTCGTTCTGCGCCAGCACGAACGAGAGCACCTTTCGCTCGTTGGGCACGAACTGCGTGGCCTGTGAAAATCGCGTATAGACGATGGGAAAGGTCATGAACGTCCGCGACGTCTCGCACACGCCCACGATCACCGCCCGGCGATCGTTCATCTCCAGCACGCGGCCGGCCCGTAGCGGCTCGCCGGGCCAGAGCTGATGGTAGCCGCGCTCGTCGATAAAGATGGCGTCGGGCTGGCGGAGGTCTTCCAGCTTCCCGAGCAAGATCGTCTGCGGGCGCCGAACGAACGTCTCGTCGTCCAGGCCGATGAGGATCACCTGCTGATAGCGGCCCGTCTCGGGGAAGCGTGCCCGGCTGAGCCCTTTGTAGAGCCGCACGGCCCATTCGACCCCTTCCACGCCGCGGACGCGGTACAGCTCGTTTTCGGACATCGGCTTGATGTCGTCGACGTACTGCATGTTGGGGTCCATGACCCAGAGATTGGCCCCCTGGATGTCGCGGATCTGGCTGTAGGTCAGCATCATCAACCCCCAGAAGATCGACGCCTGCTGGGCGATGAGCAGCGAGGCAAACGCGATGCCGAGCACCATGCCCAGGTACTTGGCGACGTTTCCGGTCAGCATTTTCCAGGCGATCCAGGCCATGAGGTCTGTTCTCGCCAGCGGTGGGCGGCAAATCAAGGGCTACACGAGCGGATTGGCGTCGCCGAGACGCGGCAATGGGCGTGGGCTGCCCCGTGGACGCAAGAATGGGTGCCTGGGCCTGAGCGCAGCGAAGCCCCAGAGGAGCGGCCAACGCACACGTCCTGCGGGCGCCCTTCTTGCTCGCGCCAGTGCGCAGCCCGGCCCAACGCGCTTCGCACGCGAGTGGCAGTCTACGGGGCGTCGTGACCCGCGGCGAGCGATGTTCTGAGCGGAACGTGATGCTCGATCAGCAAGCTCTCGTGAGGGGCAGCGGACAGGAAAATGCCGCTAACCCTCTACCGCACAACGACTTCGCGCTGACAGCCGGCTCCCGCTGGTTGATCGCGGCGCGACACATACGGAAGACCTGTGACGCAAAACCGCTCGCCTCCCGACGCCAATGGTTGTGGTCGGCGCCGAGTTCGTTTTGGCGCCGTAGGGCAAGACACGGCACCGCGCCTTGACTTCCGACGCGGCTCAAGTAAGTTCACGGGATCGCAAGTAGCTGCTGCAATTACTCTTGCGCTTGCGACGGACGGCGGCGTTATACGGAGCTGTTTCTTCCGCCTCGTTGGATGTTCAGACGGGAGTGGCGCTCGTCGCCGCTGCGGGTACGATAGTCCCCAAATAGGCCAGTCTACGGGAGACTCAGAGGTGTGCCCTAGAAAACTCTTTAGAGACGTGATTGGCCGAGTCGGCGCTGTCGGATGCGCGGCGGTCCTGCTTTGCGTAACGGGAGGGTGCAAGCCACCTCCAACGACTCTTGAATCCGGTAGCACTTCGACCGGAAACGAGGCAGGAAAGCAGAAGAGCGTCAACACCAAGGCCAAGGAACAGGTGAAGAGGGAGAACAAGAAGGCCAAGTAATGCCTGCCGCGACCGAACGGACCGGCCAGCGGTCCCGCGTTGTTCTCGTGCTGGCCTTAACCATTGGCGTTGGCCTTTGCGGGGCCCTCATCATTCTTTGGCTGAGGAAGGGGGCTGAACGGGAGCAACTGCCCAGAATGCCATCTGCGCTCAGGGAGCGCGCTGCCCCATGCGTCCTTCCGCTCCGCGTCGTGTTTCGGAGCGCGAAAGGGAGCGACGATCTCCAGGACGTGAAACATGGGTCTTGTGTCGCGGTTTCGAGCAAGGGCGAATTCCTTACGGCGGCTCACTTGCTTGAACCGGCCGCCGACCGTCGAGGGGCTTATCTCGTCGTCGACGGCAAAGAGGTCGAGTGCCGCGTTGCGAGCATCAGCTCGTCTGTGGATGCGGCTCTCCTGCGCGTCAGCACCTACGAAGGGCCGTCCCTGGAACTGTCTGCCGGCGCCGTCGCGGTCGGTGAGCCTGCGTTCGTGCTCGGCTTTCCGGTCAAGTACTCGGGAACTGTGTTTCCGCAGATCGTCGCGACGGGCGCGCGTCATCGAGACGGACCACGCATACACGTATCCTTCCAACGGGGGCCAAGACATATCGGTCCTACTCCTGAAGGGAGCATCGCACTTTGGGAGCAGCGGGGGAGCAGTCGTCGATCGCGATGGCAAGCTCATCGGAATTACTGTGGCAAGTCGTTTCCCCAATTCGCAGGCTCAGAATTCCACGCACGTCCTGGCTGTGGCGGCTGGCGCTTTGGCTCGGCTTCTCCCCGGCACGAAGGACGCTTCTGAATAGCTGATTCGTCATTGCCGACATGCAGTTGGAGGCTTCCCATATGAGCACGACATACTGCCTGGAAAGCGGTCGCTGGATCATTTGGTCGGCGCTGCTCCTTTGCCTCTACGGGTGCGGGCCGAGCAACGGCGTAAAACCGCAGTCGGGGACAACACCTTCGCAGACCATCTCTAAGGACGACGATCCAGATGGCGACGGAACTGCGGGCGACAAGGACGTGGAACCGTATGTTGCGGATTGTCCCGGCCTCGACATCGGCATTGTTGGCTTCAAGCTCGGTCTTGCGCGGGAATCCGAACTGACAGAGAGCGCTTTCGAGTTGGAAATGCGCGAGTCCGACATTCGCCAAGTGTATTCTCAAAGCGAAGAGGAATTTGCAGAGAGCGCGAGTGTCCGCCGCACATCGATGAGCTATTTCAGCGGAAACGGTATGGTTCAAATGGGGCCGTACGCGGTGCCCTTTGGGTATGCGGGTTCGTCGGGCCAGAGCACGCATGAAACGTCGGCAACCCGCCGCTCTGTTTGCTCAGTCAAGAAGGAGCGTCTCAAGACTGCTTCGGACCGCCTCTCTGTCCTCTCCCAAAGCGGCCGTGTTTCAAAGATCGGTCCGAAAGCGGGCTACTTGCAAGTGACGGCGCAACTTCCGCTGTACGGCCACGTCGCGTTCACGATCGAGGACTTCGATCTAAACGTGCTGCTCGACGGCAAACCGTGGGACACATTCTCGGCGAAGAGCCAAGGCGGCTTCCAACCGAAGATCTTTCGCGGACTCGATCCCCATGAGGATTCCGTCCTTCTGACGTTCGGGGGCATCGAGTCAGAGAAGGTTCGTGCATTGATGGGGTCCAAGCAGGACGTTCAGTCTGTCGTTCCGCGTGGTTCCGTCTTCGATGCGCTTTGCGGAGGCGGAGCATCGCCAAACCCTTGCAACCGTTGCCAAGAAATGTGCTTCCGTTGACATTCGCGTTGGAAACGAGCAGCCGCGAAGGTACTACATCAGCACGGCTGACAAGGAGCCATCGAGCTTCGCGCTTCCGCTGCAAGAGCTGTTGGAAAGGGTCCCTCGGCAATTCAAGGAGACTGCGTGGGCCGACGGTCCCCTCGGGGATTATCTGGCGACGTTTATGGGCGAGCGTGGCGTAGGCCTGTTGCTTCCTCGCAACGCTTACCACGGCGTGTGGCTGGTCTCCTACAACGCCCGCTACTTGGACGGACCTGTCCGAAGCCATACGGTACATCCCGGCGACCGGGTTGCGTTGCAATACGTCCACGCCGCGGATTATTGGCGGGCGGACGATTGGGCCGGATATGTTGCGATATACGACGACTTGCGGCGGCTTGCCGATGCGGAGCAACGCTTTTGGGACGAGCTGTATGGAATCAATAAAGAGGGCAATTCGAGCTGGGATGCGTTGGCCAAAAAGCGGATTCGAGACCAGGCTCGGGAACTTCATCGGCAGTATCAGGGCTTTTTCGAGGGTCCCGCAGTCCCCGCAGTGGCAACACGCCTGTATCCAAATGCGAGAGACGACATCTCGCGATTTGCCAAGTGGTTTACCGAGGACGAGTTTCACTTTCCGCAATTTGACGTTGTGCTCAACGGCGCCGGCGTCTGGTGGAACGCTGATAGCCAATTGAAGGTTGGCGTGACTCTTACGTGTAACGGCAAGCGTTTTGCCACCACGAAGGGACAGTTTACTCGGGCCAAGGACGCGACGAACGGCGAGGTTGACGTGTCTGGTGTTGCTGAGGAGGAAAGGACCTTCCTTTGGGCCCCGTTTGAGCAGATTGAGCTACTGGTACGCGATTGTGGATTTACCAGCGACACGACGCTGCGACACGTAGTCATGAATGATTTTGAGGGCTTGATCCCTCTTCTTGGGGAGCAGCCTCTTGATCGCCTAGAGGGAGCGGACCCGGAAGTATCAAAGGTCGAGTTGTTGTTCCATATCCGCCACGGGGAGACGGCCGTTCGCCAAGACCAGTGTCGAGAGTTCTTTGGATCGCTGTTGCCTCGCGTCGTCGGGGTTGTTCCCGCGGACAAGGTGTTGCCATCACTCGTGGCCTTCGGCTTATGGGAATCGCATACCCCCGTGACGTACCAGCAAAGCGCGCGGATATTCGAAGAATTGTATCGCGCCCGGCAGGGAGCAGAAGAAGAGCGCGGGGCGCTTGTGCGGGCAATCATCGGGTACTTCCGGTGCTGCGACTTCCAACGCGCGAGCGACCTCGCCAAAGAGTTTCCGTCGGGGACGGAGATATCGTTGGCGGACGTGGACTTGGTGCCACCAGGGGTGGATGCAGAATACGTGAGGGAATTGGGCCGAGTTGCAGTGAAGCTCCAACAAGCTGACGCGGGCAGCAAGGATTTCAAAATGGCAGCGCGTCACCTTTTCACGTGGATGTCGTCGTTGAAGCTGGACTACGTTGTTCAAACGCCCGAGAGCCGAAGAGCGTTCAACGCGGAGCATCTTAGGACATGGCACTCAGCCCTGACTAAGCGTGTACGGGCAGAGATCGCCGACGCGCAGAACGTTGGCGATGTGACTGTCCGTCACTTCATCGAAGGACACGCGAAGAAGACTCAAGCCGGGCTCGAGTCGCTCAGAGACGAGCTCAACAAGGATGGCGGTGATGGATCAAACGGCGTAGGGAAGAAATGACGCGTTGCGAATGCCGCGCCGACACGGATAGTGCCGATGCCTCCCAGGCGACCTTGATGCTCTCTTTGGAGACCTAGCGCTGCCCGCCCAAGGCGGTGACGCGGCCCGTGCCGCCAAGCTGGTCGGTCCAGGCTAACGCGGCTTCGGCAGACCACAGTTGGCACATCAAGCGTCCCTAGAACGGGCTGCCACTGGGCTGACCCCACATCTCACTTCGGACGCGGCACCATGTCGCGCCGCGGTCGGCTTGTCAGTCGGCTTCCAGCCGACTCCCCGTCTGCCACCAGCTTCGAGCTGGTGGAAGCCGAGGCCAATCATGTTGGGGGGAGCCGGCTTCCAGCCGGCTTCTCGGCAGGGTTTCAACCCTCGCGGCATTTGTCTAAAGACGCAACGAGAAGCCGGCTCAAAGCCGGCTGAGGTCGGCGAGACCGGGGCCTCCCATCCACCCGTTGGAAACGGGTGGCAGACGGGGAGTCGGCTTGAAGCCGACTGAAAGGAGGGGAGGGGGGCAGCCGGCGAAGGGTCGGGCCGAACGGCGCGCGATACCAGTTTTTTTGGCAGCGCTAACCGTTTGGCCGCGAGCACTTGCGCGGTCCCTGGAAAGGGGTGGCCTTGACTCGCGGGATAAGATTGCTCGCTGCGCGCGACGAGCGTGGGCGAGATGCATGTCGGGGTAGACATTCTTCACCCGAAGGAGTTCAGCCATGTTGAATCAACTGTTGGATTTGTTGTCCGGGGCGACCCGCGCAGTCAGCCGGGCGGGAATCGCCGATGGCGTGGCTCCCGAATCCGCGGCCGGCGGGGCGACCGAGAGCGCGACAGTGGTGGAAGGTTCAGAGTATGTGGCGGCGTCTCTTCGAGATGCCGATGCGAGTCTCAGAGAGACTCGTCCACGTGTACGGGTCGCCAATCGCCGCGCGCGAACCGCGCCGACGGGTTCGCGCTCGAGGCATAGCCGCGAGTGAGGCGACGAATACAGCAACACAGGCGCATTGGAGCGGCCTTCGGCCGCAACCGTGCTCCCCTGCCAGCTCGGCTGGCAGGGAGCCAAGATTGGCAGCTAGCCGCTAGCCTGCAAACCTATTCACCCGCCGGACGAGCCGGCGGGGGTCTTTGTTGGCGTCAAAAGAGATCGAAGACAGACCGGTACCACTCCGAACGCTCATTTGGGATCAGCCCATGACTCAGCACTCGCGCACCGATCACTGCACGCTTTACGCTTTCTACCCCTGGGAAGCCTGGCTGTGGGCCGTCGTCGGCCTCGTTGCCGCCCTGGCCATCCAAATCGTCGGGTGCCTGGACACGGGCACGCCCTGCACCTGGCAGCGGCTCGTCCTGTCCAGCGTGTGCGGCCCCATTGTGGGCCTGATCGTCTGGTGCCTGCACTTCCCGCTTCGCTGGTGGCTGCTCTTGGTGGGCGCTTACATGTTCGTGGCTGCGAACTGGCTGACGCTGACCGGCCAGCGCTGGCCGCTGGTGATGCCCGAAGAGCACTATCCCTTGTGGATGGCTGCTGGCGTGGCGGGGACATTCCTCTACACCCGCTGGCTGGCCTGGAAGTTCGAGGACTACAGCGAGCAGATGACTTTGTACGTCTGCTTCTACGGCTCGTTTCTGGGCCCGCTGGGCATCGCGATCGGCGTGTGGTTCTTCCTGCGGCGGTGGCGGGAGAAGGCGGCCTGGGAGGCCGAAGAGGCCCAGCGGAAGGTCAAGCAAGCGGAGTTCTATCGGCGGCTCCAGCAGGCGTGGCCGGACATCGGCCAGTCCTAGTGCGAGGCAGTGTCCGAATTTGACACACATCGTGGCACGGCCATCTTGGCCGTTTCTCATGCCTGGCACTCACGGCCAAGATGGCCGTGCCACGGAAATCAGGCCGCCACCTGCGGGGATGTCTCTTGCGTGGTAAGCTATGCCCTCATGGCACCGTTGCTCAACGACTTGGGCCAGCCGGTCGGCGTTCCCTTGCCGAATTGGACGCCGCCGCCTCGGCCGCCGCGCGAGGGGATGCAGGGCCGGTTCTGCCGGCTCGAGCCGCTCGATGTCGCGCGCCATGCGGAAGCATTATTCGAGGCCAATGCGGCGGACACGGACGGGGGGAGCTGGACTTATCTGGCATACGGGCCGTTTGCCACTCTCGCCAGTTATCGGGCCTGGATGAGCGCGACTTGTCTGGGGGACGATCCACTCTTTTTTGCGATCATCGATTTGTCGGATGGCCAGCCTGTCGGCGTGGCCAGCTATCTGCGGATCGCGCCGGCTAGCGGATCGATCGAGGTGGGACACCTGCACTACGCTCCGCGGTTACAGCGCAGGCCTGCCGCCACGGAGGCGATGTATTTGATGATGCAGCGGGCATTCGAGTTGGGCTACCGACGGTACGAATGGAAATGCGACGCGCTGAACGCCCCCTCGCGGGCGGCCGCCCAGCGCCTTGGCCTATCGTTCGAGGGCATCTTCCGGCAGGCCAGCGTCTACAAGGGCCGCAGCCGGGATACGGCCTGGTATGCCGCCATCGACGCCGAGTGGCCGGCACTGCGCCAGGCATTTCTGACGTGGCTCGATCCGGCGAACTTCGACAGCCAAGGCCGGCAGCGAACGCGGCTGACCGATCTGACGAGGCCGATCCTCAAAGGCGAGTACCATCACACGTCGGGCTGACGCCTCGACGCTCGCCGAGAGATGCTACTGGGTCAGCTCCCGAATGACGCGGCAGGGGTTGCCGGCTGCGAACACGGCGTCGGGAATGTCGCGCGTGACCACGCTGCCCGCGCCGATGACGCAGCGCGAGCCGATCTTCACGCCCGGGCAGATGATCGCCCCGCCACCCACCCATACGTCGGACCCGATCTCGACCGGCTTCCCGAACTCCAGCCGGCGCCGCAGCTCCACGTCGAGCGGGTGCGTGGCGGCATAGATTTGCACCGCCGGCCCGAAGAGTGAGTGGTCGCCAATCCTGACCTGGCAGACATCCAGCACCACGCAGTTGAAGTTGAAGAAGCACTTCTTGCCCAGCAGGATGTTCGACCCATAGTCGCAAAAGAACGGCGGCTGCATCCACACGTCGTCGCCCCCCGTGCCCAGCAGCTCCCGCAAGATGCGCCGCCGCTCTTGCTGCTGACCCTCGCGGGTGGCGTTCAGGTCCTGGCACAGGTCCCGCGCCCGGTCTCGGGCGCGGGCGAGTTCCTGGTCGAGCGGGTCGTACAACTCGCCGGCCAGCATCTTTTCCCGTTCGCTGCGCATCGTCGCCTCCCCGCCGACAAAACGGTCCGCTTATTCCGCGACGCGGCTCACGACCTGGCCCTGGGCGAAGCGGGTGACGATTCGCTCGCCCGCGTGCAGCTCCGCGGCATCGCGGATCAGCCGCTCGTCCGACTCGCGCCGCGTCAGCGAGTAGCCGCGCTGAAGCACGGCCAGCGGGCTGAGCGATTCGAGCTGCCCGGTAAGCGCGCCGGCCGCCGAGCGCGCCGCCCGCAGTCGGTGGCCGATTGCCCGGCCGGCCCGGGCCTGAAGCTCATCCAGCTCGCGAGAGAGATCATGAATCCGCTCGGCCGGTCTGCGCAACACGCGCAGAGCGGCCAACGTGGCCAACCGTCCGCGGGCCGAGGCGGCCTTGCCTTTAAGCGCGGTCAGCAGCCGTTGGCGTGCCTGCCGGAGCCGATTCGCGATCTCGTCGGCGTCGGGGGCCACGCGCTCGGCGGCCTCCGACGGGGTGAGTGCCCGCACGTCGGCCGCCAGGTCGGCCAGCGTCACGTCGATCTCGTGGCCCACGGCGGAGACGACGGGAATCGAGCAGGCATGGATTGCCCGCACCACGGGCTCCTCGTTGAATGCCCACAGGTCTTCCAGGCTGCCGCCGCCGCGGGCCAGCACCAGGCAGTCGGGCCTGCGTCGCAGGCGATCGACGCGGGCGATGGCCGCGGCGATCTCGGCGGCTGCCCCCTCGCCCTGCACGCGGGTGGGCACGATCAGCACGTCGGTCCCGCGCCATCGCCGCCGCAGCACTTGCAGAAAGTCGCGGATCGCCGCCCCGCTAGGGCTGGTGACCAGGGCCACGCGCCGCGGAAACCGCGGCAGCGGCCGCTTGAGGGCGGGATCGAACAGCCCCTCGGCCTCCAGGCGCGCCTTGAGCTGGCGGAGGGCCAGCTCGAGGGCGCCGAGCCCCTTGGGCTGCACGTGCCGCACCGTGAGCTGATAGGTGCCGCGAGCGGCATAGACCTCCAGCGCCCCGCGGCAAACGATCTGAAGCCCGTCGCGAAGCTCGAAGGGCATGCGCCCCGCCGTCATCTTCCAGATGACGGCGCGGAGCTGGGCTTCGGCGTCCTTCAGCGTGAAGTAGCAATGCCCGGACCGCGGCCGCGAGAGGTTCGACACCTCGCCGGCGACCCAGACCTCGGGGAACGAGGTCTCGAGCTGGTCTTTGATCTGGACGGTGATCTGCGCCACCGAGAGCGGCCGGCTGGGCGAGCCGAAGCCGGTCAGCTCGTCCACGGTGTGCACGAGGTCGTCGATCCAATCGGCCGGCGGCAAGAATTCCATACTCAGCCCGCCACGAAGGGGTGCGTCCGAACCGTTGCCCGGCATTGTAGCGGGGTCGGCCGAAACGGGGTAACTCGTTTGGCCGCGGGTAGTGGGTCGGTTTGGCTGGCAACGAACATCGAACATCGAACACCCAACATCGAACATCGAACGAACACTCGTTCGATGTTGGATGTTCGATGTTCAATCGGTCAAGTGACTCCACATCCGCGCGCGTCACCGCGCCGAACGGCACGCGGAGCATGCCTGCTACGGGTACGTATACGGCGCCTGCAATCCTAGCGGGATGCCCAGCGCCCAGTAGCCCATCAAGAGCGCGATCCAGCTCACCAGGAACGTGAGCGAATACGGCACCATCAGCGCGGCCAGCGTTCCGATGCCGGTCGTTGTGACGTACCGCTGGCAGAACATCACTACCAGAGGAAAGTACGGATTGAGCGGCGTGATGATGTTGGTGCAGGAGTCGCCGATCCGATAGGCGGCCTGCGTGAGCTCCGGCGAGATGCCCAAGTACATCAGCATCGGCACGAAGATCGGGCCGAGCACCGCCCACTTGGTCGAGGCCGAGCCGATCAGCAGATTGACCGTCGTGCTCAGCAGGATGATGCCGAGAATGGTCACCTGCGGCGGCAGGTTCAGCCACTGCAAGAAGTTCGCCCCCTTGATCGCCAGCAGGGCGCCGATGTTCGAAACACGGAAGGCATACGTGAACTGCGCGGCAATAAAGGCCAGCACCAGATAGTAGCCCATCGTGCTCATCGACTTGCTCATTCCCTGGACGATGTCGCGGTGGGTCTTGACGGTGCCGGCCGCGTAGCCATAGACGATGCCGGGGATGAGGAACCCCAAGAAGATCAGGCCCACGATCGTTCCGGTTTCCATCAGCGGCGAGCCGCGGCCGGTCAACTCCCCGCTCGCCGAACGCAGCGGCGAGCCGGCCGGCCAACAGGCGGCCGCCAGCAGCAGCCCGGTGAGCGCCATCGACCCCAGCCCCCACGCCAGGCCGCGCGACTCGGCGGCCGTCAAGGGATCCAGGCGGGGAGTCTGAGAAAGGTCTCCATCCACCGGCACCCCCCGCAGCTTCGGCTCGATGATGCGATCGGTGACGTACCAGCCCACGCCGACGATCAGCACCGAGGAAACCGTCGTGAAGAAATAATTGCACAGCGGGTTCACGTGCCGTGTGGGATCGACGAGCTGGGCGGCCGATTGGGTGAACCCTTGGAGCAAGGGATCGAGTCCCGAGGGCAGGAAGTTGGCGCTGAATCCTCCGGCCACGCCCGCGAACGCGGCCGCGATCCCCGCCAAGGGGTGCCGCCCAACGGCCGCGAAAATCACGCCTCCCAGAGGAACGACGATCACATAGCCGGTATCGCCGGCCGTGTGGCTCACGATGGCGACCACCAGCAGCATCGGCGTCAGCAGCCGAGCGGGCGTGAGCCGCAGCATGGCCTTGATGCAGGCGCCGATGAACCCCGTGTGCTCGGCCACGCCGACGCCCAAGAGCGCCACCAGCACGACCCCCAACGGCGGAAACTCGACGAACGTCTTGACCATGCCTTGAAGCATGGCGACCAAGGCCGGGCCGGTGAGCTGGTTCACAATCGCAATCGGCTTTTGTTCCTGAGGCTTGCCCTCCCTATCGGGCACGCGCGTCCGCGGGTCGATGTCGGCGAACTGAATCCGCGACAACGGCACCGACGCGATCCAGGTAATCGCCAGGCACCACACAAACAGCACGACAGGATCGGGCAGCTTGTTGCCTGCCCATTCGATCCAGTCCAGGGCCTTGGCGCCCCAGGTGCGCGGCGCGGGCGGCGGGGCGGATGCCGGGTCAGGCTCCGCCGGCCCGAGCTGCGCGTCGGGCTTCGCTTCGGCGTCGTCTGGGTGAGGTGCTTCGTCAGCCACGCGTAGATGCCTCGCAGGTTACTCCGGCAGCTTGAATGTCTCGCCGTCGCTGCGAGAGCAGAGCAGTCGCAAGATCTTGGGATCGGCCGTGTTCTTGAGGGCGTGTACGCTGGCGTCACCCAGGACGAACAGACAGATGCCCGGATGGGCGCTGCCGAACTTCCAGTCGTCCTTGTCTTTGTCGTCGGCGGCCAGGCCGCGGAGCTTTTCGACCTCTTTGCCGTCCGCTTTGTCTTTCTCCGCGATGCCGGCGAGGCGGATGGTGTTCTGATCGTTCAGGGCCACGAGCGCCGGCTCGTCGTACTTGCCGCCGAGCCAGTCCTTGAGCATGTGCTTCTCGCCGATCATGGCCGTGTTGCTCAGGCCGTCCGTGATCGAGCCGATGGTGGTTTGCGACTTCAGCGCGCGGAGCCCCCGGTCCTTGTCCGGCGGCGCCGCTCGATAGACGATCATGCCGTCGGTGGGGCCGAACGCCTTGAGCAGCGTCGTGGAGACGGCCACGTAGTCGGTGGGCTGGGCCCCCTTGAAGTCGCCTTCCTTGCGCGTGAGCGCGTCCTTGGTGCGACGCGAAGGGCACAGCAGCTCGGACATCTTGAACGCTACGACCAGGTCCTTGTTCTTTTCCGCCTTGGCCGGCTGGGCGAAATCGATCTTCCCGTACACGTCGCTCTTCTCCACGTAGGGGAGCATCAGGGCGATCCAAGTCCAGTGCGCATCGTCGGTGGCCAAAGGCGGCAGCATGCCGGAGACGTCGAGGTAATTGTGCACCCCCAGCGCAAGCTGGCGGAAATTGTTGCCGCAGGCCGTTCGCCGGGCGCTTCCCGAATGCCGAAGATCTGGGCCGAACCGATGGCGCCCAGAAGCAAGAAGACGACGGCCGTCGCAATCACTGCCGACGGCCTCAGCGGAGCACGATGACTCGAAGGCATGGCGGACCTCGAAGACTGGAAGGGAAGAGACGGCCGACACCCAACAGGGGTGATTTTAATGACCGATGCCGCCAGTCACAATCGCGTGGCACGGCCATCTTGGCCGTGAGTGAGTTCAGCTACCTTCACCGCGCTGCCAGCCGAGAGCGTTTGTGGCGGGCGATTTCGCCTTCGACCAGGTAGATCACGTCTTCGGCGATGTTCGTGGCGTGGTCGGCGATCCGCTCCAGGTGCCGGGCAGCCGAGAAGCAATGCACGCCCGCGGCCACGAGCTTGGGGTTGGCCTGCATCTGCTCGACCAGCTCGGCGATGACTTGGCGGTTCAGCTCGTCCATTTCGTCGTCCGTGGAGCACACCTGCCGGGCCGCGGCGGAATCCATCTCGACGAGGGCGTCCAGCGCCTCGCGGAGCATCGTCGTCGCCAGGTCGGCCATGCGATCGACCCGCTCGGGAATGGCGAACTCGGGACTATCCACCAGTGCCTGGGCACGCTGGGCGACGTTGACGGCCAGGTCGGCGATCCGCTCCAGGTCGTTATTGACCTTGAGCGTGGTGGCAACGCGGCGCAGGTCTACGGCCACCGGCTGGTGCAGGGCCAGGATCTTCAGGCACTCGTCCTCAATCCGCACCTCGTGCAGGTCGATGGTGTTGTCCCCCTCGACCACCTGCCGGGCCAGCTCCCAATTCCGGTCGTGCAGCGCACGGTTGGCCTTGACGACCATCTGCTCGACGTTGCCGGAGAGCGAAAGCAGTTGGTGCTGCAAATTCTCCAGGTCGCGCTCGAAGTGCTTGCTCATCTTAGTCTCAACGCTCGCGGTGTCGGCCGGGGAGACGGCAGGCTTATCTCGCGACGGCGGAGGTAGACGCCGACCGAGTATTTGTGCCAGACGATCGATGATGGATTGGAAGAGCATGAGACTGTTCTACCACTCGTCCTCGTCGTCGTCCTCGTCGTCGTCCTCGTCCTCGTCCTCGTTGTCATCCTCGTCCTCGACAAACCGCGCGGTTTCAAGGACGAAGATGGGCTTCTCATCCATTACCCAAACCGGCCGGTGATGTAGTTTTCGGTCTCTTTCTTCTTCGGGCGGGTGAAGATGTCGTCCGTCGGACCGGCCTCGATCAGGTCCCCCTGGAACAGGAAGGCAGTAAAGTCGCTGACCCGCGCAGCCTGCTGCATGTTGTGCGTGACGATGGCAATGGTGTAGTCGCGGCTCAGCTCGGCGATGAGGTCTTCGATGGCCGCGGTGGAGCGCGGGTCGAGGGCCGAGCAGGGCTCGTCCATCAAGAGCACCTCCGGCCCCACGGCGATGGCCCGCGCGATGCACAGCCGCTGCTGCTGCCCGCCGGAAAGGCTCAGCGCCGATTGCCGCAGGCGGTCCTTCACCTCGTTCCACAGGGCTGCCTTGCGCAGGGCCCACTCCACGAGGCCGTCCAGCTCCGGCCGGGTGAGCCGGTAGTGGAGCCGGGGCCCGAAGGCCACGTTCTCGTAGATGGTCTTGGGAAACGGATTGGGCTTCTGGAACACCATGCCCACGCGGCGGCGCAGGTCCACCACGTCGGTCTCGCGAGCCAGCACGTCCAACTCGTGAATCCGCAGCGCGCCCTCCGCCCAGGCCTCCGGCACGATGTCGTTCATGCGGTTGATCCAGCGGAGCATCGTGGACTTGCCGCAACCGGAAGGGCCGATGAAGGCAGTTACCGATTTCTCCGGGATATCCAAGCTGATATCGCGCAGAGCCTGAAAATCGCTGTACCAGGCGCTGAGCTTGCCGATGTGAACGGCGGTCTTGGCGGGAGCGGCGGTGCGCGTACGCGCCGCGGGCGTTGGAGCCTGCACCCGGGGACCCTGGGCCGACGGCTCGTGATCCGGTTGCTGATGGCTTTCTTTGGGGTTCGTCTCTTCCGCGCGGCCATTCTTGTCCGGAGCGGGTGCCGTGCCCTCGGGTCGAGCGGTTTCGGTCATGGCTATGTCCGGCGTTGAGCTTTCCGTGGAGAATGTCGCCTGCCCGCCGACCAGTTTTCTGACGACGTAGGGCTTGTCCTTCGTGTCCGCGGACGACGCCGTGGGGTCGTGCCGATGCTTATGCGTAGTGGTCATACAGCTAGGATAGCGGCTTTTGCCAGCGCTGCCGGAGGATGACCGCTGCAGCGTTGAACATCAATAGTACCGTCAAGAGCAGGATAATGCCTGTGGCAGCCACGCTGTGGAACTCCGTCATCGACCGTTGTGCCCAATTGTAAATCTGCAACGGCATCACGGTGAATTCGTCGATCAAGTTGTCGGGCGCCGACGGGATATAGATCACCCCGGCGATCATCAGGATCGGGGCAGCCTCGCCCATCGCGCGGCTCATGGCCAGGATCGAGCCGGTGAGGATGCCGGGAATCGCCGCCGGCAGCGTCACGCGGCGTACCATCTGCCACCGCGTGCAGCCCATGCCCAAGGCCGCCTCGCGCAGCGAATCGGGCACGGCGCGAATCGATTCCTGCGAGGCGATGATCACGATCGGCATCACGACCAGCATCAACGTCAAACTGCCGGCGATCACCGATCGGCCGAAGGGAAGCCGGAGGTAATACCAGGAGGTAGGAGAGATTCGGCCTCCTTCGTCGCTGGTGCGCAGGCGTGCCGCAACAGCAGTTCCTTCTCCTCCGGCGAGGGGTTGACCGGAGGGGTCGCCATCGGGTCCGTAGGAGCCACCACGTTGAGTTCCAACTGCCGGCCTCCCACATACGCCCGCATGCCTTGGGCAGGCTCGGTCGGTGCCGCCTCTCGATCGGAGACCGGCACCAAGACGGCCCCGTCTACTCGTACCCTCTGCGGTTTGCCGTCTTCGTCCAGTTGCTCTTCGTAGTAGCCGACCGTGGTGAACTGGTCGTAGAAGCGGACGCCGAGCTCCAGCCCGGGATCTTTCTCGCTGCCCAGCAGGCCGAACATCGCGACGAAGGCGCTGAGCCCGAGCATGCCGTACACGACCGACGGCACGCCGGCCAGGTTGGTCATGTTGAGCTGCACGAAGGCGTGCAGCGCGCGGGCCACGCGATTCTTGGGCTTGAACTCTTCCAAGAAGATGGCCGTGGCCACGCCCAGCGGCAACGTAAAGAGCGCACAAAAGATGCACACCCACACTGTGCCGCCAAGCGCCGGCCAGATGCCGGCCTCGTCCGGATCAGGTGAGGGCGGACTGGTGAAAAAGGTCCACGACAGATAGTGCATCCCTTGGAAGACGATGGCCCCGATCAAAAACAACAGCACGATCACCGACATGACCGCCGTGGTGATGCAGAACACCAGGAAAGCGACGTTGCGGAACTTGCGGCCCTCGGCGGGGCGCAAAGCGGCCTGACGGCGAGCAGGATCGGAAATGAAGACGTTCACTGGTAGGCCTCCCGGAAGCGAACGCGAATCCGGTGCCCGATCACCGTCAGGGTAAACGTCATCACGAAGAGCATTGCGGCGACGGCGTACATCGAGAGGTATTCAATGCCGAAGTTGCTCATGTCGCCCAGGGCCATTTGGGCCATGAAACCCGTCATGGTTTGCACGTCCACGCGGGGGTCGGCCGTCAACTGGGGCCGGCTGCCGGCCGCCAGGGCCACGATCATCGTTTCGCCGATGGCGCGAGCAATTGCCAGCAGGAACGCGGAGATGATCCCCGACAGCGCGGCCGGCAAGACCACGCGGACCGAGACGTCGAACTTCGTGCCCCCCACGGCGTAAGCCGCCTCGCGCAGCGAGCGCGGCACGGCCCGCAGGGCATCCTCGCTCAGCGAGCTGACGATGGGCAAGCAGAGGATGCCCACCGCGATGCCGGCGCTGAAGGCATTGTAGGCCTTGAAGCCGTCGTGCAGCGGCTGCAGGACGTAGGGCGTGATCACCGTCAGGGCGAAAAAGCCGTAGACGACGGTGGGGATGCCCGCCAGGACTTCGAGCGTAGGCTTGAGCACCGCCCGCACGCGCCGCGGCGCGTATTCACTCAGGTAGATCGCCGTCACCAGTCCCAGGGGCAGCGCGACGGCCATGGCCACGACGGTCACCAGGAGCGTGCCGGTGATCAGCGGCCAAATGCCGAAGTGCTTTTCGTTGCCCAGGAGGGGACTCCAAGTGGCGGAAAAGAAGAAGTCCGTCAACGTCACGTCCGGGTGACGAAAGAACTGAATCGTTTCGCCGATGAGCACCAGGATGATCGCCACGGTGGTCAACACGGAGAACACGGCGCTGAGGATCAGCAGGCCGATGATCCACAGCTCGGTCAACCGCTGCGATTGGCGGGAACGGACCTTGTCCGCGGAGAGGGTGGTGGTGCCAAGGGCGGGGGCCTCCGACGCCATGCGCGGACCTTCTATTTCAGGAGGTGCTCTTTCCTAAAGACTTGACGCATGCGAACCTCCTCGCCCACGCGAAGCTCCTCGGCCCCGAGACACTAGCAGGCGCCGGGCGAGCCCGGCGCCTGCGGCCGCGAGCCGTGCTTGTCGAGCCTACTTCACCTTGACGAGGTTCTCTTTCTTGTACACCTCGGCCACAGGACCGGAGCGCTTGCCGCCGTCGTCTTTCAGGTAGCAGGTGCCGGTCAGCTTCTGCTGATAGTGCTCCTTGGCTACTTTGTAGACCTCTTTGGGTAGCGGCACGTACTTGACCTTCTCCGCCAGCGAGGCGGCGTTATCGAGGTAATAGTCGATGAACTTCTTGACCTGCGGCTGCTTGAGCGAATCTTCCTTGACGTAGATGAAGAGCGGCCGGCTGAAAGGCGCGTAATCGCCGCTTTCGATCGTGGCCGGCGTCGGCTCGATAGATTTCTTGAGCGCCGGGTTCACGATGGGCACGAGGCGCAGCTTCTCCTTGTTGGGGACGTAGTATGCGTAGCCAAAAAAACCGATGGCCTGCTTATCCCCGGACACGCCGGTGACCAGCACGTGGTCATCCTCGCTCGTGGACATGTCGCTGCGGATGTTCTTCTTCTCCTTGCCGCCGACGACTTCCTTGAAGTAATCGAACGTCCCCGAGTCGGTGCCGGGGGCGAAGACCTTGATCTCCTCGTCGGGCCAGCTGGCATCCACGTCCTTCCACGTCTTTGCGGCCGTGTCGGCCAGGAAGATCGTCTGAATCTGCTCGACTGTCAGCTCCTTCACCCAATTGTTGTCCGGATGGACCACGACGCTGAGGCCGTCATAGGCAATCGGGATTTCGATGAAGCTGATTTTGTTCTCCTGGCACTGCTTGAACTCGTCGGCCGTGATTGGCCGGGAAGCGTCGGAGATATCCAGCTCGCCTTTGACGAATCGCTTGAAGCCGCCGCCGGTGCCCGACTGGCCGACCGTGACTTCGATCTTGCCGTTGCCTTTGACTTTGCGGAAGTCGGCCGCCGCCGCTTCGCTAATCGGGTAAACGGTGCTCGATCCGTCAATCAGGACCTTGCCCGACAGTCCGCCACTGTCGTCCCCGCAGCCGACCAACAGTGCCAAGCCAATTGCCGCGCACACCGTGAACGATCGATCCACGTCACGTCTCCTTATCCAACAAGCCAGAGAGCGCGCAAACCAACACTGCGGTGTGCCGGGTCAACTCCACGAGGACACACCTTGCGCGCGAGGAACGACCCCATCGCTTTGCCCGAGTAGACACGATTCAAGTGAAGAAACGATGAAGACTGCGTGAGTTGGACGCGGCGAACGGTCAACCTCAGAGTGGCCGCCCGGAGCATCCCGCCAGGCCCGGCACGATTCGTGCAGGCGATTGCGGCCCTCGGGACCATGCGGTATGCTGCGCGGCGCGGCGGGCTTCGCCGGGCGGATCGTTCGATGCAACCTCTGGTTTCTCAGGAGCTTACTATGGCATACACCCTCCCCAATTTGCCCTACGCATTGGACGCGCTGGAGCCGCACATCGACGCCAAGACGATGGAAATCCATCACGGCAAGCACCACAACGCCTATGTCACCAACCTGAACAAGGCCCTCGAAGGGTCCGACCTGCGCCAATCAGTCCATCGAGCAATTAGTCTCTCAGATCGACAAGGTGCCCGAGAAGATTCGCACGGCGGTACGCAACAACGGCGGCGGACACGCCAACCATTCGATGTTCTGGCAGCTCATGAGCCCCAAGGCCGGCGGCGCCCCGAGCGGTGAGCTCGCCAAGGCCATCGACGGCGCGTTGGGCAGCTTCGATGGCTTCAAGCAGAAGTTCACCGAAGCCGCCACGGGCCGATTCGGCAGCGGCTGGGCATGGCTCAGCCTGGATGCGGGCAAGAAGCTGATTGTCGAGAGCACGCCCAACCAGGACACGCCGCTGATGCACGGCCACATCCCGATCCTGGGCGTCGACGTATGGGAGCACGCCTACTACCTCAAGTATCAGAACCGCCGGCCCGACTACCTGACCGCGTTCTTCAACGTCATCAACTGGGACGAGGTTGCCCGGCGGTATACCGAGGGGAAGAAGAAGTAGGCGGCGAGCGTCGAGCCGTCAGGCCGACGTGCAAGCTGCCGCTACGGCGGGTGCCTGGGGCTGAGCGCAAGCGAAGCCCCAGGAGATTCGCCGCGATCGTCGGGACCACAAAAATCATCAAGGCGCGTGGTGCTTCTGCTGGGGCTTCGCTTCGCTCAGACCCAGCCACCCACGCGAGGATCCCGGCTAGCTAGAGAAGATCCCGGCTAGCTAGACCTGCGTCACTTCCGGCGCGGCTGCCGACTCGCGGCGTTTGACCATCGTGACTTCGTTGCCGCGCTCGTTGTAGAACACGTCGTCCATGAAGGTGCGCATCAGCACCAGGCCGCGGCCGGCGTCGCGATTCAGTTGGCCCGGGTCGCCCGGATCGAGCACGCTCATCACGTCGAAGCCGGGGCCTTCGTCGCGAATGACGAACCGGGCTTCATCGGGCGTGGCACGAATCTGAAACAGCACGTGCCGCTCGCGAAACGGCGCTTGCAGGCGGCGCTGGGTGATCAGCCCCAGGCCCTGGCCCATCACCATGTGCTCGCGGACTTCCTCCATCTGCTCGCGGGTGATTTCCAGGTTGCCGCGGTACATGGCGTTGAGCAGCGCCTCTTCCAGCGCCACGGCCACACGCATCCGGCTGTTGGCATCGCACAGGCGGAAGTCTTCCATCACCTGCTTGGAAAGGTTCAACAGGGGATCGATTAGCGCCTTGTCGTTATCCAGCGCAAAGCGAAACTCCGTGTCGAGCAGGCAGGAGACCAGCGGCTGATAGTCCGCATCGCTGCGCGGCAGCGAGAGCACCTGCTCCACCGTATCCAGCAGCTTGGCCGTCAGGTGCGACTTGGGCACGTAGCTGGCCGCCCCGCGCTCCAGGGCTTCCACAGCCAGCGCCTCGCTGCCGTGGGCCGTAATCAAGATGACGGGCAGCTGCGGAAAATCGCGGCGGACGCTGTCCACCAGCTCCAGACCGTCCATCTCCGGCATCTGCAAGTCGGTGACGACCAGGTCGAACGCGTCGCTGCGCTTCATGCCCTCCCGGATCTTCTGGAGCGCCTCGACGCCGTTGGTGGCGAAGCGGACCTCCAGGATCGAATCGCTCTCCAGAATGCCGCCGACCAGACAGCGGTCGGTCGCCAGATCATCGACCACGAGAACTTTTGGCATGTCTTATCCCCCGCCCACCTCACGGACCAGACAATCGTCGTCTTTCGCTCTGCGAAAGAACGTCCTTTCGCGGAGCGAAAGGCGACGGACCCCCCGGCCCGGAGGAGCTATACGGAAACTCCCCATATTGTACGTGCGGTTTCCGTCCTGTACATCACCCGCGGCAGATTTCAGAATGCGGGGGTGCCGAAGGTGGGTTACGTTGCCAGCAGTGCCCGATGCAGAATAGGGCACGTTTTGAAACGTGCCCCACGTCCGTGTGCCTTCGGGCGGACGGCATACGGAGTGTGCCTACTCCATCTGATCGCCAACCTCTATCCCTGCCCAAGCCGGACATGCCCACGAACGTGCCGCGGCCTCCACCGTTCCCCTGGACTACCGCTCTGCGACCGGTGATCGGCGTGCTGCATGCCCCGGCGTTGCCGGGCAGCCCGCGCTACGGCGGCGACTTGCCGGCCGTCGTGGCGGCGGTGCTACGCGACGCCGAGGCGCTGGCGGCCGGCGGCGTCCCATCGCTACTCTTGGAGAACTTCGGCGATGCGCCGTTCTTCCCCAAGCGCGTGCCGGCCGTGACGGTGGCCCAGATGACAGCGCTGGCGGCCGAAATCCGGCGGCGATTCCCCCTGCCGCTGGGTATCAACGTGCTGCGGAACGACGGCAGCGCCGCCCTGGCGATCGCTCATGCCGTCGGCGGCGCGTTCATCCGAGTCAATGTCCTGTGTGGGGCGCGAGTCACGGACCAAGGGATCATCCAGGGCATCGCCCACGGGCTGCTGCGCGACCGCGCCGAGAGCGGAGCGCGGCACATTCAGGTCCTGGCTGACGTGGATGTGAAACATTCGGCCCCGCTGGTAGTCCGGCCGCTGGGGCTGGAAGTCGAGGAGCTCATCGGCCGAGCTGGGGCTGAGGCGCTGATCGTGTCGGGCACCGCCACCGGCCGGCCGCCTCGCCTCGACGATTTGGCGGCCGTCAAAGCCTCGGCAGGCAAAGTGCCGGTCTTGCTGGGCAGCGGCGTCACGAGCGAGAACGTGGCGGCCTTCGCCAACACGGCCGACGGCTTTATCGTGGGCACCGCTTTCAAGGTGGATGGGCGGATCGACAATCCCGTGGATCGGGAGCGCGTGAAGCGCTTGATGGCTTGCATCGGCGACGCTAGCTCGTGCTCGTAGTCGTGCTCGTGCTCGAATGCACGCCGAGCACAAGAGGTGATCGGACACATTCGAGCACGAGCACGAGAACGACTACGAGCACGAGAGGACGACGACTGCGAGCACGAGAACAAGACGAGTTTGCCTATGCCCGACGATCTTCCCCGCTACCTCGCCCTCAAGGCCGTGATGATGCCGCGCGACACCAACCCTTACGGCACGATCTTCGGTGGCGTGCTCTTGAGCTACATCGACCAGGCGGGGGCCGTCGGCGCCCACCACCTCATGACACAGAGCCGCTGGCCTTGCCATCCGCTGGTGACCGTGGGCATGGAGAGCGTCGCCTTCCACGAGCCCGTGCTCGTGGGCGACGTGGTGAGCTTCTGGACGCAGGCGGTGCGCATCGGCACGACCTCGATTACCATGCACGTCGTCGTCGAGACCGAGCGCCAGCGGCAGACAGTCAAGCTTACCGAGGCGGACGTGACCTACGTTGCTGTCGAGTTGACGGCCGGCGACCGACGGCCGGTCCCCATCCGCCAAGCGGTGGCCGCTGCTGGAGCGAAGCGAAAGCCCCAGCGGGGTCGCTAGCCGGCGTGGTCGTCCTGCGCCGGTCAGCCAGCAGATCGCGGACCTGATCGTCGGATGGATGCATGGCTAGGTCGACAGTCGGCCGTTATTCCTTGGCGGCTTCCTTGGCGGGCTCTTTCGTCGTTGGCGCCGGCGTCGCCCTGGCCGACTCCTTGGCCTTCTTGTTGGCTTGGCTCTTGGCCTTGGCCTGGGCGAAGAGCTCTTTGACGCGGGCTTTCTGTTCGTCTGTCAGGAGGGCCTCGATCTCGCCGTCGCATGGCCAAGATGGGATTCCAGCCCGTGCGACCTCACGGCCAGGATGGCCAGGATGGCCGTGCCACGGCGGCTATGAAGCACCCGGCCAGAAGCGACAGGTGCAATATCAACGACCTCTCCCTCGCTTACGCGTCGGACTAGCACTAGTGTGCCGGCTTCAGCTCCGCCGCCCAGCGGCGGTAGGCCAGGTTCAGCTCGTCCCAGCTTTGATCCGGGAACAGGGCCTTGACGGCCTTCAGGGCCAGCCGATCGGTTTTTCGCTCGTCGCGGAAGGCGTGATAGAACTTCCGCAGCAGGCCCTTCTCTTGCAGGTACAGGCAGAAGTACCGCGCCTGGGCATAGTTCAGCCCTTCCAGCCGGCCGCGGAAGTCGTCGCTGCCGATCAGCTCTTCCAGCGGCCGCAAACGTCCCTCGGCGATGGCCTTTTGCAACGCGGGCAGCCGCCAATTGACGAGACCCTCGATAAAAGGGCCTTCAATGCCTGACTCGTCCGACCGGAACCGGCATTGCTCATGGAGCGAAGCCAACCCTTCGTTGAACCAGTCGGGGATGCCGGGAAAGTCGAAATCCACCAGGGCGTGCGTCAGCTCGTGGACCAGCGTGCCGCCGCCCGTGCTGATGTTCATGACCATCGTCCGCAGCGTCGGCTTGTAATAGCCGTAGACCGAGACGCTGCGGTCGGCGAAGAGCTTCTCAGCGTAGCGGCGGTACGATTTCTCTTCCGAGAAGAGCCAGATCGTGATCGGCTCGCTGGGGGCCGTCTTGGTGTAGCAATTGGCAATGGCCTTGGCCGCCGGTTCGATCGTGCGGCGATGCCAGGCCGCGAGGTCCGCTTCCGATAGATCGCCAGCGATGACGAACGGGGATCGGACAATGACACGGCATTCGTCGCCCAGCCGCGCGGTCAGCTCCTTGGCCTCGGCGGCGCATTTGGCGGCCAATTTCTCGGCGTCCGAGTGCGCGGCGTTCGTGCTTTCGTCACGGCTGCGGTCGGGTGCGGCCTGGGCGGCCGACTCTGGCCGTCGCCAGACCACGAGCATCGCGGCGATCAGCATCGCTGCCGCCGCAGCGGCGATCCAAGGACGGCAGGCGAAGATCATCTTCATGAGGTTTAGTATGGGGCTGCTGATTGGCTGGGGTCAATTCGCCACGTGGCACACGCGGCCCGCGTGTGCGAAGCGTTCGGCACGCGAGCCGCGTGCCCCACGGCCGATGTCAACGGCCACAACCTTGTTTCCAGGCCCGCCGTAGGTTCTCATGTGGGCGGCGGATAGGAGTGTACCCAGCCAATCATGCGAGGACGAGGTCATGCGAGGAACGACCATTATGGCGATCCTGTGGGTGTGTCTAGGCGCTGCGGCGCCGGCCGATGAGAGAGCCGCCGATGAGAAAGCCGCAGATGAGAAAGCCGCAGACGAGCAGGGCTTCGTCCGCCTCTTCGACGGCAAGACGCTCAAAGGCTGGATCAGCTCAGGCCGCAGTGAGCCCAAGGGCTACGCGGTCGAGGCCGGCAATCTCGTGTGCCTGAAGAGCGGCGGCGGCAACATCTACACGGAAAAGGAGTACGCCGACTTCGTCTTTCGCTTCGAGTTCAAGCTTGTGGCCAATGCGAACAATGGTGTCGGCCTGCGGGCGCCGCTGACGGGCGACGCCGCCTACGTGGGCATGGAGTGCCAGATCCTGGATGACTCCGGCCCGGCCTACAAGGACAAGCTGCGGCCCTATCAGTACCACGGCTCGATCTACGGCGTGGCCCCGGCGAAGACGGGCCACCTGAAGCCCGTCGGCGAGTGGAACCGCCAGGAGATCACCTGCAACGGCCGGCACGTCAAGGTCGTGCTCAACGGCGAGACGATTGTGGACGTTGACCTCGACAAGGTAGCTCCGGGCGGGAAGACCATCGACGGCGGCAACCACCCCGGCCTGAAGCGCGACAAGGGGCACATCGGCTTCTTGGGGCACGGGGCACGGATCGAATTCCGCAATTTGCGGATCAAGGAGATTGAGAGGAAGTGATCCTGGCGTCTAAATGAATTCCACGCGGTTGCGCATCTCGTCCTGCTCGCAAATCTCCCAGATGAGAAGGACGTTGCGGATCACGCGCCCAATAGATCGGTGTTGCGACCGTACGAAGATCACGCCTGGCGACGCTCGCCCGGCAGCCGACATGCGGAGAAAGTCGGCGTCTTCTGTGATGATGACGCGCTCCTGATCGCGGGCGTAGGCTAGTTGCTCGTCGTCGGAAGCTTCCAAAAGACCCACTTCAATTGTCGTGGTGACATCGACGCCACGCAGCCTGAGGCCGGTGGCGATGCGCGGGTCGCAGTTCTCATCCAGGTGGAAGCGAAGCGTCCGGGGCATTCGGTTGTTTCCGCTTCTGCTGGAGCAACGAGGGACCTGCCCTTTCCTTTAGCTCCCCGACGAGCTTCTCATCTTCCGCAATGTCAGCGTCGATCTCGTCGCGATGAGCGTGGTAGTACGCCAAAGCCGCATGAATTGCCGGCAGCGAAAGCCCCAAGTATGTAGCGGCGATTTCGTCGGGGCTCATGCCCAGCTTTTCGTGCCAGATGGCCACCTGCTGAACCTTGATCCGATGTCCGACAAGGTGCGGTTTGCCCCCACAGAATCCCGGCTTGATCGCAATGTACTCCGCGATCAAGGGAGGAACGAACTCCTGGGTCGCCAATGGTGTTGGTTTCGTCGTCATTGCTTCGGCTCGCTCATGGCTCGCTGCTGTTCGTATATTACATTAGGATTGGTCGAGCGGCTACGCGATGAGTCTCCGAAGCCCTGAAACGAGCAGCAATGGCCATGACCGGCTCGGTTCCGCTTCGTTCCACGTTTAGCCTACGCGGCATCATTGGATGACCACTTCGCGTTGTCTCATCGGACTAGGCTCCAACGTCGGCGATCGCGCGGAGCAGCTCGACTTCGCCGTGCGCCGGCTGAGTGACCATCCGCGCATCCAATTCAACGCGCACAGCCGGTGGATCGAGACCGCACCCCTGGGCGGGCCGCCCGGACAAGGCGATTTTCTCAACGGTGCCGTGCTGGTCAAGACGACGCTCGCGCCCGAGGAATTGCTCGACCTGCTCCAGCAGATCGAGGACGAGGCTGGCCGCCGGCGCGAAGTGCGTTGGGGACCGCGGACGCTTGATCTGGACCTGCTGCTTTATGGGCGAAGCAGGTTGCAATCGCCCCGGCTGACGATCCCCCACCCGCGCATGGCATTCCGCCGGTTTGTGCTCGAGCCAGCAGTCGAAGTCGCCCAGGGCATGATCCACCCCACGACGGGTTGGACGATCCATCAGCTCTGGAGACATCTGCTGGATTCGCGGCGCACCGTCGCCCTGGGCGGGCCGCCATCCCACGACAAGCAGCGGCTGGCCGCCGTGCTCTGCGAGCAGCTTCCCGCGATGCTTCTCGCCGGCCACGAGAAGGAGCTGGTCGCTCGGTTGGCCGGCAGCTCGCCTGTTCGGGCGCGACGTGGCGATAGAATTCCGTCGGCGTTGGACGAAGCTGGTCGTGCCCTCCGATGCCGCCGAGCGGTCGGCCTGGCGAGTTTGTGATTTCGCGATGGCGGATCTTCCGGCGATGGTTCGGCAGAATTCGGCCGACGTCGCTGTGTCCTGTGAGATGGATCTCCGGACTCGCGGGGATGAGATGTGGATGCCGAGCCTGACGCTGCTCGTCCGACCGACTGCGGCAACGGAAGCTGACCTGACGGTCTTGGCGGACGTGAGCAGGCTCACGACAGGCCCAACGTTAACCGTGGATGCGGCGGAATGGGACACGACGGTGTCCGAAGCCATCGCAGCCATCCGGTCGGCCGAGTGACATTCGACGGTCTTGCTGATAATCATGTCTACTGCCTCCCTGCTCGCTGCTCCTCGCACCGTCGTCTCGGGCCAGGCGGTTCGCAGTGCCGTGCGAGCCGCTCGTGCGGACGACAAGACCGTGGGCCTGGTCCCCACTATGGGCGCCCTGCACGCTGGCCACTTGAGCCTGGTCGAGCGATCCTGCCGAGAGTGTGACTTCACGGTCGTCAGCATCTTCGTCAACCCCACGCAGTTCGGCCCGAAAGAGGACCTCGCCCGCTATCCGCGGAACTTGGACGCCGACCTCAAGGCCCTGGCCGCCTATCCGGTGGACCTGGTGTTCGCGCCCGGTGTCGAGGAAATGTACCCCCAGGCTCGTGGCTCTTCGGCTGGGGCTTGCACTTCGCTTCAGCCCCAGCCACCCGGCCAGCCACGCGGCACGACCAGCGTGGACGTTGGGCCGCTCGCCGAGCGGTGGGAGGGGGCCTGCCGGCCGGGGCACTTTCGCGGCGTGGCGACGGTCGTGCTCAAGCTATTCAACCTGGTGCAGCCCGACGTTGCCTATTTCGGACAGAAGGACTACCAACAGACCGTGGTCGTGCGGCGGATGGTGGCCGACCTGGACGTGCCGGTGGATGTCCGCGTCTGTCCCACGGTGCGCGAGGCCGATGGGCTGGCCCTCAGCTCCCGCAACGTGTACCTGAGCCCGGAGGAGCGGCGCAGGGCGCTGGGCCTGTCGCGCGGGCTGCGCCGGGCGGAAGAGCTGGTTCGCGGCGGCCAGCGCCACGCCGCGGCAGTGCGGCAGGCTGTGGCCGACGCACTGGCGGGCCAGGCGGAAGTGGATTACGTGGCCGTGGTCGATCCCGAGACGCTCGACGAAGTGCGGCAGATCGACGGGCCGACGCTCGTGGCCATCGCGGCGCAAGTCGGCGCGACGCGGCTGATCGACAATACGATCGTGAAGCCAATGACATAACGATGCCGTGGCGCACGCGGCTCGCGTGCGTCGGTCGGGCACGCGAGCCGCGTGCCCCACGCCACATGACATAACCATGCTCCAAACGCTTTTCTACATCCCCAACGAGATCTTCGGCATTCCGTTCCTCAGGCTGCCGGACTCGAACCTCGGCGTTGGCTTGCTGCTGGTGGTGGTGCTGGTGTGCGGCGGCCTAGGGCTGTGGAACAAGTATCGCCGCCAGGGGACCGGCGGCGACTTTGCCGGCGCGGCCACCGTGCTGGGCGTCATCTGCCTGGCGATCATCTTCGTCCTCCCCAGAATTGCCGAGGAGGACGGCCTGCCCATCCGCGGCTACGGGGCCATGCTGCTGATCGCCGTGGTCTCGGGCGTCGGCCTGGGCATGTGGCGGGCGCGACAGGTGGGGGCCAATCCGGAGATCATCCTCTCGATGATGTTCCTGATCTTCATCGGCGGCCTGGTCGGCGCGCGCGGGCTGTTTGTCATCCAGTATTGGCAGCGATACAAGCCGGACACGCAAATGACGGTGCGCGATGAGGATGGCCAAGAGATGCTGATGCTCGATAACGATACGGCCATTGCCGTGGACGGCGAACAGGGCAGCATCGCTGACCTGCGCACCGGGCAGAGTGTCACGCTCACCCAAAGGCAGCGGCTCGATGGAACGGTCTACGCGCGGAGGGTGACGGCCGAAAGCGCGGACGCGTCGGACGCCGCGGATGCAACACCCACGGGCGACAAAACGATCGTCGCCCTCAGCCACTACTCCTGGCCCGCCGTCGTGAAGTCCCTCGGCGAGATCGCTAACGTGACCAAAGGGGGGATCGTCGTCTACGGCGCGCTGCTGGGGGCGGCCGTGCCGTTCGTGTGGTACGTCTGGCGGCACCGCCTGCCGATCTTGCCGCTGTGCGATATCGTCGTGGCCAGCTTACTCCTCGGCCAAGCCCTGGGTCGCGTTGGCTGCTTGTTCAATGGCTGCTGCTACGGCAGCGTCTGCGAGAAGCCCACCCTGCCCCACGTGCAGTTCCCCGAGAAGACCCCGCCCTATCGGCACCAGGTCGAGGCGAGTGCGGATCCAGACAACCCACACAAGCTCTACGTCGCCGGGCTGGCCCTGAGGAAGGCCGCGGACACGGACGGCGTGGAGATCGCCGCCGTCGAGGAGGGTTCGCCGGCGGAAAGGGCGGGTCTGAAGCCCGGCCTGCGCATCGCGGCCATTGCCGTAAGTCCCAAGGCGAGCGCTCAGCGGACCAAGGACATGCTTGACACGGTCCTGCAAGGAGGCCGTGTGTCGGAGGGGACGAAGAGCATTGTCGATCCGACGGTCGAAGAGGCGTATCAACTGCTCTATCTCTCGTCCGGTGAGACGGTCGCGGCGCGGCTGGAGGGAACCAAGGGCGCTGCTTTGGAGGCCTGGTCGGTGGACAAAGCGGCCCCGCCGAGGAGCCTGCCGGTTCATCCTACCCAGCTTTACGACGCCATCTATGCGGGGCTGATGTGCCTGTTCGCCTGGCTGTATTTTCCCTTCCGGCGGCGCGACGGCGAGGTGTTCGCCGTAATGCTCACCATGTTTCCGTTCTTCCGGTTCCTGAACGAATGGATTCGCACCGACGAGGCGGCACAGTTCCTATGGGGGATCACCATTTCGCAGATGATCAGCATAGGGCTCCTGCTGAGTGCGATCCCGTTTTGGTGGTGGGTACTGCGGAAGCCGGCAAACTCGACGCTCACGCCGGGCGACTGGGCACCCCTCAACGCCCGCTGGGCGGAAACGGCCTAAGCACCGTGGGGGCACGTTTCTAAACGTGCCCCGAGCGTTGTGCACGTCGGGCTTACGCCTCGACGCCTCGCCGACGGCAAAACCGGCAAAGTCGCCACCGGCGCCATGGACACGCGATTCGCCGCAAGCCACTAAATGTCAGCGACTTACGGAAAACCACGGCCCCACCTAGTGATGCTCTCGACCCGTGGAGTATAACATTGAGGTAGTTGCTGACCCCGGCTGGGTGTGGGGGGCCGCCGGTGTGCGACCCTTGGCTGATGTCCGAAACGTCCATTGCGGTGGCTGATTCGCAATCGCTCGTCTCATTATTTGGGCCGCGCGACCAGCATCTTAGGGCCATTCGAGAGGCGCTCGGCGTCTCGATCTATGCCCGCAATGGGGCCGTGCACATCCAGGGCGAGAACGATGCCGCGGTGGCCCAGGCCGCCGGCGTGCTGGAGCACATGAAAGCCCAGGTGTCGGTCCACGGCAGCATCTCGACCGAGGAGGTGCAGCGGATGGTGGCCCACGCCTCGTCCGGCGGGGCCTTGGAGTCGCGTCCGTCGGCCGTCGAGGTGATGGCCGTGGGCCGCCGCATCTCGCCCCGCACGCCCGGCCAGTCGCGGTATATCGAGGCCATCCGCCGGCACGATATTACCCTGTGCATCGGACCGGCAGGCACCGGCAAGACCTACCTGGCCGTGGCCATGGCAGTTGCTGCCCTCAAGCAGGAGCAAATCCGCAAGATCGTGCTCGTGCGGCCGGCCGTCGAGGCGGGGGAGAGCCTGGGCTACCTGCCCGGCGACCTCCAGGCGAAGCTGAACCCCTACCTGCGGCCGCTGATGGACGCCCTGCGGGAGATGATGGACTTCGAGCAGGTCAAGAAGCTGATGGAGCGGGACGTGATCGAGGTGATCCCGCTGGCCTACATGCGGGGCCGCAGCCTGAACGAGGCGTTCATCATCCTGGATGAAGCACAGAACACCACCGTGCCGCAGATGAAGATGTTCCTGACGCGGATGGGGCACGGGTCGAAGATCGTCGTCTCCGGCGACATTACGCAGGTCGATTTGCCGTCCAACATGCGCAGCGGCCTGGTGGATGCCGTGGAGCGGCTGCAAGGGATCGAGGGCCTGACGCACCTCGCGCTCGGCAACGCGGATATCGTGCGCAATCCCCTGGTTCACAAGATCGTGCAGGCTTACGAAAAGGGAGGCCGCAAACGGCGGTAGAGTTGGAGTCCAGCCTTCAGGCTGCCAGGCTAAAGCCTGAACTCCAACATATGCCGCCGAGCGGTTTTGGTGGGCATTGCCCACCCTACGGAAGATCGGCATGTCCAACGGATCGTCAATACGAACTCGCTCAGACCGCGTGGCCGCGCTGCGGCTGCCGCCCAGCCGCTGGCGCGGAGTGCTGGGCCGCCTGCGGCGCAACGACGTGGTGCTGCGAGCGGGCATCGCGCTGGGGGCGGCCGTCTGCCTGTGGGCCGCCACCGAGCCGTGGGTGCTCCCCTTCACGCACCGCGTGGGCGACGTGCCGGCCAACGACGTGATGGCGCGGATCGCCTTTCAGATCGACGACGAGTTCGAAACCGAGCGCGCCCGTGCCCGCGCCGTCGAGCAGGCGCACTACGTGTTTCGCCATCGGCCGGAGAACATCGCCAATCTGGAGCAGAACCTGCTGACGAAGGTGCAGGAGGCGCGGACGCAGTCCGGGCCGGACAACCCGGCATGGAAGGAGTTTCAGCCGGCGGCCCAGACCGATCCGGAGATGAGGTTTGTTGCCCTGGCGGCATTCGTCCAGGCGGTAGACGGCAACGAGCGCTGGACCGGCTTCAAGAACGCCGTCCAGACGATCCTGGAGCCGCTGCGAACGCGCGGGATGCTGAAGGACAACTGGACCCAAGACCTGCCCAAGCGGCCGGAAGACTCCCCGGCGCTCTCGGGACGGCCGCCCGCCGAGGCTACGCAGAATCTCGGAAACCTCACCGAGGTCGATGTCTATCCCGCCGGACTCAAGGACCAGCGCATCGACGGCATTCTGGTGGCCGAGTTGGAGGTGCAAGCCCGGCTCAAGCACATCGACGAAAGCCTGAGAGAACATCCGGCCACGCGAGAGATTTCAGGGCACATCTTCTACTGGCTGCGCGACCGGCTACGGCCCACTTTGGAATTTGATCGGGAGGAGTGGGAGAAGAACAAGCGCAACGCCCTGGCCGCCGTCGAAGCGGCCGGCCCGGTGAAGCGGCGATTTCAGCCGCGTCAAAGCCTGGCGTTGGCCGGCGGGCCAATCTCCCTGAAAACGCTCGATCTGCTGCGGCGGGAGCACGCGCATTGGCTGAACGATCCACTCTCGTGGCCGAGCCGGGCCACGCGCGCGGCGGCGATGTTCGGGCTGGTGCTCATCGTGTTCGCGGGCTTCGCGATCTACCTTTTCGTTCGGCAGCCGCACTTGTGGCACAACCTGCGGCATCTGACCGGCCTGTACGTGCTGGTGGTGGCGGCCGTGTTTGCCGCGAACTGGCTGTCTCGCGAGGAGTGGCGGCCGGAGATCGTCCCGCTGGTGCTCTGCGGGTTGACCGTGGGCATTGCCTTCAACCGCGAGCTGGCGCTGCTCGTCGCCGCCGCCGTCACCGGCATCGTCATCCTGGCCAGTGGCCAAAGCGTGCCGCAGCTCTTCGTGTTGCTAGGCGCATCCGCCACGGCCGTGCTGCTCATCGACAATATTCGCAGCCGCCTGCGACTGATTCAAATCTGCCTGATTACCGGCGCCGTGGCGAGCCTGCTGGCCCTCGTCTTTGGGCTGCTGGATGGCCGCGCCCTCGATCGCCCGCTGGTCTCCGATTCCGTGCTCTTGGCCTGCTGGACGCTGGTGGCGGGCTTTCTGGTGACGGGTCTTCTGCCGTTCATCGAGCGCTCGTTCGGCGTCCTCACCGACCTTAGCCTGCTGGAGCTGAGCGACGCCTCGCACCCGCTGCTTCAGGAGCTGGTCCGCCGTGCGCCGGGCACCTACAACCACTCGATCAACGTCGGCTCGCTGGCCGAGGCGGCCACGGAGGCCATCGGCGGCCGCGGCCTCTTGGTGCGCGTGGGCGCCTATTTCCACGACATCGGTAAGATGCTCAAGCCGGCCTACTACGCGGAAAACCAAGGGCACGACAACCGCCACGAAACGCTGGCCCCGGCGATGAGCACGCTGATCATCATCGCCCACATCAAGGACGGGGCTGACCTTGCCCGCCGGCACCACCTGCCGCAGACGATCATCGACTTCATTGAGCAGCACCACGGCACGACGCTGGTCGAGTATTTCTATCGCCGGGCCGAGAAAGAACGGCAAGCCAACCCCGACGCCGTGGTGGAAGAGGGCGCCTTCCGCTATCCCGGCCCCAAGCCCCAAACCAAAGAGGCGGCCGTGCTGATGCTCTCCGACGCCGTGGAGAGCGCTAGCCGCACGCTGGAAGACCCCACGCCGGCCCGCATCGAAGGCCTGGTCGAAGACATCGTAATGAAGCGGCTGATGGACGACCAGTTCGACGAGTGCCCGATCAATCTCCACGAAATCCGTGTGGTGCAGCACAGCCTGGTGAAGTCGCTGATCGCCGTATACCACGGCCGCGTGAAATACCCGTCGCAGAAGACGGCGTAGAACGGCAATGACGAATGACGAAGCTCGAATGACGAAGGAATGACGAATGTCTAAGTCCGAATGACGGAAGGGTGGCTGGGGCTGAAGCGAAGCGGAAGCCCCAGCAGAAGCGGCGACCAACGTCGCCCAGGAAGAGTTCGTGACCACCTTACGCTGCCGGCAAACACAACTGCCTCCAGGTGAAACGTCGTGGGCAGCTCGGCTGGGGCTTCCGCTTCGCTTCAGCCCCGGCCACCCGTCGTCATTCGTCATTGAAACGCCATGCCCCGCTTTCGCATCGAGGTGGCCAATGAGCAGACGGCGCTGCCGATCGATGCCCGGGGCTTGAAGCAAGCGGTACGCCGTGTGCTACAGGGGGAGGGGCTCACCTCCGGCCTGGTCAGCGTCGCCGTCGTGGACGATGCGGCGATCCGGCGAATCAATGCCCAATACCTCGGCCACGACTATGCAACCGACGCCTTGAGCTTCGTCCTGGAAGCGCGCGAGGGCCACGTCGAGGGGCAAATCGTGGTCAGTGCCCAGACGGCCGCCGGCCGGGCCGCCGAGTTCCATTGGGGTGCCAGCGAGGAATTGCTATTGTATGTGGTCCACGCCGCGCTGCATCTGGCCGGGCACGACGACACCGCACAGGCCGCCGCCCGGACGATGCGGCAGCGCGAGCGGCACTATCTCAACCAACTGCGAATGACGAATGACGAAGCACGAATGACGAAGGAATGACGAAGCACGAATGACAAAAGGTAAGGGCGCGAGGCACTTTTGTAATCGTTCGTCATTCGACATTCGTCATTCCTTCGTCATTCGAGCTTAGACATTCGTCATTATCCGAACGGAATGCTGTGAGCTCCGCCGCCACATTGTGGCTAGTCGCCGCCAGCCTGGCGGTCACTTGCCTGGCCGCCATCGCCGCCAAGGCCCTGCGTGAGTTCTCGCGCCAGAAGCTGGAAGCCATCTGCCGGCGGTATAACTCGCGGGGCCGTCTGGCGGAAGTCCTGCTGCGCTACGACCGCGTAGCGCTGGCCGCCGAAACCCTCCAGGTGCTGGGCACCGCCCTGGCGGTCTGCGCCAGCACCTATTGGCTGCTGGGCAGCGAAGACACAGCCGGCCCGGCGATGATCTGGACCGCGGCCGCGGTGGGCGGCCTGCTGCTGCTGTTGGCTGAAATCTGGCTACCCAATGCCGTGGCCAATCTGTGGTCCGAGGGGTTCATCTATCGCACCTGGCCGGTGTGGCGCGGCGTGGCAATCCTGATGACCCCGCTCATCGGCGCGGCCAACTTCGTCAACACGTTCCTGCACCGCCTCGCCGGCCGCACGAAGGAAGAGCCGACCGAAGAATCGTTCGAAGAAGAAATCCGCACCATCGTCTCCGAAGGGCATCGCGAGGGCCTGCTCGAAGAAGACGCCCGCGAGATGATCGAGGGCGTGATGGAGCTGGGCGATGCCGTGGTCTCGGCCATCATGACGCCGCGGACCGAGGTCATCGCGCTGTCGCTCAGCACCTCGCTGGCCGACGCCGCCCAGTTCATCGCCACGGCGGCCCACTCCCGCGTGCCGGTCTACAACAAGACGCGCGACGACATCGTCGGCATCCTGCACGCCAAGGACCTGCTGGCCGAGCTGGCCAAGCCGGCCGGCAGCGAGCGCCTGCCGATCCAGAAGATCCTGCGAGAGCCGTACTTCGTCCCCGAAACCAAGCGCGTGGACGAGCTGCTGCGCGAGTTTCAGATCACCCACAACCACATGGCCATCGTGCTGGACGAATACGGCGGCGTCTCCGGGCTGGTGACAATCGAAGACGTGCTCGAGGAGATCGTCGGCGAGATCGTGGACGAATATGACGAGGAGGTCATCGAAGGCATTCGCCGCATCGACGAGCATACCGCCGAGACGCTGGCCCGCGTGCACATCGACGAGATCAACCAGCGCCTCGGCCTCAACCTGCCCGAGGACGGCGAGTTCGACACCATCGGCGGCTTCGTCTTCCAGGAGCTGGGTCGCGTGCCGGCCGTGGGCGAGCAGCTCACCTGGCAGAACATCCGCCTCACCGTGCTGGAAGCCACCCGCCGCCGCATCGATCGGCTGAAGATCGAAGTGCTGGACGCGGCGCAGCGCGAATCGGCGTAGGGGTGGGCTACGAAACTCGTGGCACGAGTGTGCCACAAGGAGCAACGGGTCTTCATCCCAATCTGAGGGCTGGAGCGAAGCGCAAAGCCCCACCAGGCCGACGGAACAGTTTCTTGCGGCCCACCAGCTCGAAAGCTGGTGGCTGACGGGGAGTCGGCTGAAGCCGACGGACCTGCCGCAAAACCCGCAAGAACCACATCTCATTGTCCGGGGTCTCGGCTCTTGCGCCCTCTTGGTCTGCGAGAACGCGTGACCTGGCAGCCGCGGTGCAGAGGAGGCGAACCTTCTTCGCCACCCTCTGTCACTGCTGCAACCGGGTTTAGGGGACCCAGCGGCACCCAGGCTGAAAGCAAGGCAGTCATGTATCTCACCATCGCCCTTGTGGCTATCGTCGCAGCCCTCGTCGTTTCCTCGGCCGGGCGAGGCAATGCGCCTCGGCCAGCGCGCCGGTCGCCAAGGCGGCCGCCGGACTCGTACCGCCCCGATCGCTGGGAAGGTTGGATGTGAGCGCCACGCCGTGCATGGTACTTGCATGCTGGAGGTCCAGTACGGCTTTGCCGCAAACCAGCGAGCAATCAAGATTTCGAGAGAACGCGGAGATCTTGCGCGACGTAGCGGCAACCAAGAAGCGTTTCTGACAAGGCCTAGGACACAGCAGGCGTGGGAGATTCCATACTTCGATTCGCCTGGCTCAACCACTCGGCCAGGATCTTAGGCAAATCGGCGATGTCTATCGCCTCTGTCCCCGAAGAGAAGTAGCCTCGCTCCAGCCGGGCAATCGTCTGTTCGAGGGTTTGTCGGGCGGCAGGCGCCAAGGACACTTCGGTATCGTCTCGAATCCTTTGCAAAAGCCCCAGCAAGGAAAACGGCGTCAGCTCGCGCGGCGGTTGATACCGCGGTGCGGCAGGGGCGGCGCGGCGCCGCCACACGAGCCACAGAATCATGGCCGCCAGGGCCGAAACAACGACCAACAGGAGCGCCCAAGCCAGCCACCACAGGCGGTGGCCCGCGCCCGGGCCAACGGCACGACCGAGCCGACTTCCACGACATCGGCGTCCGCATAGCGCTGATACGTCGTGGTGGCCGCGAGCCGTGGCGCCGGAAAGGTGAATTCGGCGGGCAGCGTCTTCGCGTCCACGGCGAGATCCACCGTCCAGCTTCGTGTGCACAGGGCCTCAACGTCGGGACCCTTCGCGTCCAGCGCACCGATGTCTAGCCCGTGGTCCTGCACGGCGGACGGGCTGTCCGCTTCGCCCTTGGCGGCTTCGGCACCGGACAAGCCGGTGGTTTCCAGGTCGAGCAGGTCATCCAGCTCCGGCACCAGCCCCATCCCCGTAGCGGTGATTTCCAGCCTCAAGCGGCCTTCGGCGATTCGACGGTCGTCGAGCACTTGTTTGACCTTGATGTCCCGGCACGGCCTGGCGGCGGGCGTCTCGCGGGCGTCTACCACAAGCTCGGAAGAGACGATCGGCAGCAGCACGTCGCCGCGGCCGTCTTGAAACTCGAGGTCCAACTGGAGCTGTGGCAGCCGGTCTGCTGCCGCGTCGCGTGCCCGGAGCACCAGGTACGCTAGCGGAGTCTGCTCCCACCCCTGGCGGCCGTAGCGGCGGGGGGTGACGGTGGGCTCGTGGAATCGGATGACATCGATCTGGAAGGCCTTGCCCCATTTGTCGCGAATTTCTCGATCCAGCTTCTGCCGTTCGGCGCTCGTGCCGTGCGGCTGGCCGCTGGCGGTGAGCAGTTGAGCGAAGCCCCGGCTTTCGCGGCCGAGGGCTTGGGAGTTGCGGATCGAGAGGTGCACGCCGAAGGGCCGCTGATGGCCTACGTTGCTGCTGCCGTCGATCGCCGCGTGGAACTCGACCTCGCGCACCAGCTCGTCGTAAAGTTGGACGGTCTCTAGGATCGGCCGCCCTGCCGCGTGATCGCCCACGACGCGGAGCGACTCCCGGAGGAACCGCGGCTTGAGCGCCGGGGGCACCTGCGATAGCGACTCGGCAATCTGCCGAGCGAATAGCTCGAGATGCGCGTCCGCCGCGGGCCCCAGCGCGGATCGCCGCGGCGATCTGCTTGATCTGGTCTTCTTTCGGCGCGTCCTGCCGGCGGAGATAGGCCAGGTCGCTGGCCCCCAGCGCCGCCTGAAACCACTCCAGGTACGCGGCGACCGATTGTTCCTCGGCCGGCAGCTTCGGCAGCACGGCCTGATACGTTTCCGCCGCCTGGCGATGCGTCTCAAACGAGCGATCGCGGAGCCTGGCATACGTCTCCAGCTCGACCTGCTGGCCGTAGAGGAACTCGGCCTGGTCGAAGTAGGCCTTGGCCAGCAGCGTCCTGGGCTCGGGCTTGTCCGGGAATCGCTCCACGGCCGGCTCGAGCCATTGGGCGACGAGCTCATAGCCGCGCTGGATTTCCGCCACCTGGTCGGCTGGCGTGCGGTTGGTGCTCATCTGTTCTTGCACCTCGGGCCGCCGCCATTGCTGGGCGAGCTGCTCGCGCATCTTGTCGGCCACGGCAACCGCGACCTTGGCCGATTGTTTGACCGGGTCGCCGAAGATCGTCCGCAGGTCGTCCTCGCGATACACTTCGGCGGCAGAGTGGCATGCATCGAAAGCGCCGACCACCGCGTCTGGATCGAGCTTCGCCGCGCCGGCCGCCGTCAAGGCCGCGAGGAGCCGGGACAGCCGCTTGAGGTTGCGCTCTTGCTTGGCGCGCGTGAGGGGAATGCCCTGCCGCGACGACTCGCGGTCGGGGAAACTGAACCCAGACAACGAGAAGCGCATTTCCTCCATGCCTCCTCGCGCCTCGCGCCTCGGGTTTCGCAAGTCTTCTGCCCACTTCTCCAAGAAGCCGTCGGCCAGCTCGCCCGCCAGCTTGGGGTCGAAGGCGGCAATCTTGGGCAGGGCCGCCAAGACGCGGGCTTCGTCCAGCGCCTGCACGGCGAGCCGCGCCTCCAGCCGCCGCAGGGAGCGGCCGGCGTCGGGCGAGAGCGCCGCGTACCAATCCTCCTGCGGTGCGCTCTTCAGCAGCGCTTCGGCCGGAAGCTGCGGCTGCTCGTCGGGGATCGCTGCCGCCGCCGTTCGCTCGAGCGTGTACTGCGCGTCGCGATGCCAATAGAGGAGCAGCAGCTCGACCGCCGGTTTCCACTGGGCCGGCTTTCCTTTTGTCTCGGCCCATACTGCCCGCAGGATGCGCTGGCACATCTCATGGGCCTCGATCCGCTTGTCGGGTACTTTGCCGCGCCAGGCGACTTCCAGTTGCCGGGCGACGCGCTGCACGAGCTGCCAGGCCAAGGCGGGCTGCTGCCGGAACGTGCTCCGCAGCCAGGGCGCCACCGCCGTCTCCGGCAGCTTGTCGATCAATTGGGTCATCCGACGCAGCGCCTGGTCGAGCTGGGCCTCGCTGACCGCGAAAGTCGTCGAAGCCGGACTCGCCGCCGCCGCGTCCAAGACCGACTGCGTCATGCGCCAGGCCAGCACGAGCGGCTCCGTCTGGGCCGTCTGGCCGGCCAGCGCCTGATGGTATCTGGCCGAAAGATTCAGCAGGTCCGGCTCGCCCGATTTGAGCACGGTCTGGGGTGGCGGCAGATACTCGGCGGCTTCCGTCAACAGCCGGGCATTCAAGAGCAGCCGCGCGGCCGCCAGACGATGCGCAGCCTTCGTCCCGCCCAGGCGGCCCGTCCCCTCGCGCAGCCGGGCCAGCGCGACCTGCGGCGCGCCTAGCTGTTTTGCCGAGTGGGCCAACATCTGTCCAAGCCGGGCCAACTGCGGCTCGGTCAGCTCGCCCGGCGCCAGGTCGGCCAGCGTTAACACGTCGTCGGGCAAGAGATGCCCGGCGATCAGCGACTGGAGCAAGGCCGTATAAACCTGCGGGGCGATCTTCGGCCGGGCCTGCGACAGCAGGTTCCGCAGCGCTTCCCAGTCACCGGCGGCCAGGCGCAGGCGGAGCTGTTGGGCCGCGGCCGCCTCGTCGTTGGCGGCGGGCGTTTTGGCCGTCTTGGCGTCGCCGGTCGCTGGGCCGCCCAGCTTACGCCGCTCGACTTCGGCCAACGCCGCGACGACGCTGGCCGCATCGCGCGGTATCGCACCCCGGAGCTGCTTGGCGACAAATTCCGCCGCCTCACGGTCCTCGGGGGTCGGTGCCGGCTCCTCGTCTTGCTCGTCGGCGGTCCCCGCGCGGCCGTCTTTGCTTCGTGCGGAGTTCGACTGCGCCTGGCTGAGCAATTCCGCAAACTCGTCCGACGAGTGGAGAGCACCGTATCCCGGAGGCGGCGAAGAAGGACGAACCGCCAGACGGGACGGCGTCTGCGCCGAAGGGGGTCCCACGGCCACAAGAAGCCAGACCATGATGGTCGCGGCCGGCAACAATCTGCGGCCGGCGCTGTCCGATCGCAGGTAGGTGAGCCGGATCGGCTGCTGGCGTTTCATACCCCATGCCTTTCTTCGAGGCGCAAAGAAAGTCTATCGGCCGGGGTGACACGACGCGAAGGGTGTTTTGCCGCGCGTGGACGCGCAGGCATGCGTTTATCGATCCACCAACGCTCGCTTGTGCCCTAACCATCTGATAGATCGATATTTGCGCGAATATCGGCCATCTCGGCAACCAGCCGGCGCGACATATACGGAAGACCCTGGACATCAGGGGGCGCGGCTCAGCGCGGCGAATGCGAGAGTTCGCCATTCTGGCGCCCCGTCGCGAGGGCATTTCGCTCCCGTTGGGTCACACCACACGATCATTCACTTCTTCTCGCTCTTCTTCTCTTCCTTCACCACCCACAGGTGAAGCTCGTAGTCGATCATGTCGCCGCCTTGCACCGTGATCGACTTGTCCGGCTTCCAATCGCCCAGCGAGAACTGGTGCGAGACTACCCGCGAGCCGGGTTTGAGCGTCGCACGAAGGATCGGAGAGAGCCGCTCGCCGATGTCGTCGCCCATGTAGAGCATCACCACCGTTGCCTGGGCGAGGTCCTCGATCGGCTTGAGAATGTCCCCCTGCCGGAAGGCGACGCTGTCTTCGACCTTGTACTTTGCGGCAGTGGCCTTGGAGTCCGTGACTCGCTCCGGGTCGATGTCGATGCCCACCCCGCGCTTGGCCCGGTGCCTGGCCACGGCCCGGCAGACCATGCGGCCGTCGCCGCAGCCCAGGTCGAACACCACGTCGTCTTTGCCGATTTCGGCCAGCTCGGCCATCTTGTCCACCACCTCGTCCGGCGTGGGAACGTAGATCACGACGATGTCGTCCTTGGGATCGGTCTTCTCGTCGCGCTTCCGCAGGTCCACTTCGTACGACTTGCCCGGCTCGATGTCGAGCTTGCGCAGCCGCGTGATCTTCGTGTAGGAATTCGGCTCGAAGACGACCTTGAACGTGACGGCGTTCTTGCCGGCCTTGGCGGGGGTGAAGGTCACGGTGCGCTCCTCACCCTCGCCTTTGAGCTTCTTTGCCCTCCAGCGAGAGCGTGGCCTTCTTGTGGGGGACCATCACCTTGAGACGGACGTCCGCGACAGCGGCGGCCTTAACTTTCGGCGGCTCTTTGGCTGCCACACCGTGGATAAGTGACAAGGCCAGACCGAAAACGGACAGGCCAAGAGTCAACCAGATCGCTGGCAAGCATCGACGGTGCACGGCAAGTCCTCGCGAAGGAGTGGGGGTGGGGGTGGGGGGAGGGCAGGAGATCGACCGGGTGGCCACGCGGCGTCCGTGCGTCTCAAGTTGGGCCTGCGCACGCGAGCCGCGTGCGCCACGAGCTCACTCGGCACGCGATCGTTCGATCTGGCCGATGATCGATTTGTTCCAGGTCAGCAGCTTCCGCAGTTTGGCCAACATTTCTTTCTTCAGCTCCGGCCGCTCATCGACCAGGTTCCGGCTTTCCATCGCCTCGACCAGCTCGGGGCCGTACTTGCGCAAGTCTTCGGTGAGCGAGAAGAGCGAGCACGTGCCGGTCGTGCGATCGAAGATCAGCTTGTACTCGAAGTTCGAGATCACGCCGTGCCGGTCGAAGTGCGTCGTCAGCGGCACGTCGCGCTGGCGATAGCGCCGCTGGTCCTCCTCCGTCGCCGTGCCGCGCAAGACCGGCATCAGCGTGTGGCTGGTCATCGGGTAGTCGTCGCGGGGGTTCGTGTGCCGCACGCCGGCCAGGTCCATCACGGTTGCCAGGATGTCGGTCTGGAGCACGGGCTCGTGGCATACCTTGTCGCGCGGCAGGCCGGGCACCCGCACGATCAGCGGACACAGCAGCGCCTGCTCGTAAATCCTCGCCACGTAGTACAAATGCTCGTGCTCCCAGAACTGGCAGCCGTGATCGCTGACGATGATGATCGCCGTGTTGTCGTAGAGGCCCTTTTCCTTGAGCTTCTTCAGGATCACGCCCACCTGGCCGTCCATCCGCGTGATGGTCTGATAATAGCGAGAATAATCGTCGCTGCGATAGCGCTGCCCCTTGGCGTCGATCAGCTCGGCGTCGTATTCGTAGATGCCCAGGTCCCTCTCGAAGCCCAGCTCTTTTGCGCGGTCTTCGCCGGTCCGCTTCCAGGGGAAGTGGGTGTCGGACATGTGCTCGCAGAGGAAGAACTTCTCGCCCGGCTTGAGGCTGTCGAGAAAATCGACCATGCGCTGGGCCCGCTTGTCGCCCAGCCAGACTTCACGATCCTGCTCCTCGTCCGTCAGCGTGGCAGTGAATTCGCCGTGCGGCTTCCAGGCCGACGGCTGGAGGCCGGTCGGCACGAACAGCTCGGGGAAGGCCGAGCAGTCCGGGTGGCACCAGCGCTCGATGCCGCCGAGCTGCAGCACCTTGTAGACGTTGGCATAGCGCGAGTAGCGGTCGCCGAAGGGGATCGAGGCGTCGAACTCCGCGATCCGCAGGAACCGGCCGCTCATGATCGAAAACCACGAGTCCCACGTGCTGGGATAGTAGCACCGGCACTGGGTGAAGCGCGTCCCCTCGGCGGCCACCGAATCGATGTGCGGCGTGGCCTTGATGCCGCCCGGCAGGTCCCGATAGCCGTAGCAGGAAAGCGCCCGCGGCACGACGCCCTCCAGGAAAAGCAGCATGACGTTGGGGAAGTCGCGGGCCTTCTGGGGGTCGGCGACGGCGAACTGGTCGATCGGCACGGCGGCGTTCTCTTCGGGCGGGCCGATGCCGCCGGCCTGCACCGCCCGGTTGAAGTCGTCCTCATCGGCGCCGTGCAGCACCGAGGCGTATCCGTCGCGGTCGAAATCGAATACCCAGTGCAGCACGCCCAGCTCGAACTGGTGCCGGCTGTTGTACTCAGCCAGCCGCGTGAAGACGTTCTCGCGAATCTGCGACCAGCCCCAGAAGGGCCAGGAAGCAAAGGTCAGGCACGCGGCGACCACCAGGACCAGCGCCGCCACGGCCGGCCAGTGAATCCAGGCGGCCAGGCGCAGGCGGAGGGCGGCCCCGCTCGCCGCGCGGCGCAGGGCAGACACCGACCGCACCGCGGGCGCGAACAGCCGCGGCATGCCCCCCCAATCTTCAATCGCCCGCGAAGCGCCTCCCAGCCAGGCGAACGAATCACGCAGCACCCCGGCCTTCCAGGCAATCAGCCGCCGCGCACAGGCATAGAGCCAGGCCGCGGAAACGAGCGAGAGGAAGACCCGCAGGCTGGGGAGCTGGCCGGCCCGCAGCATGCTTCGCCAGTCCTCGAAGGTGAACCACTCGTCCACCGTATTGACCAAGAGCGTGCCGCGATACAGCAGGTAGGCGACAAGCAGCATCAACAACAGGTAGCTCGCCCGAGCCCAGGGCAAGCGAAAGAACCGCAGGTACGGATATACCGGGAAGAAGAGCAGCATCCACAGGGCCATCTCGATCGGCCGCGGATAGCGCGTGGGATCGATCGTCGCCGTGTGCGTGAAGCCCACGTAGCGCAGCCGCATGCTGGCCTCGAGGAAGTCGCGCCGCAGCATCAGCCCCGACACGAGGATCAGCGGCGCCAGCCCGGCGGTGGTGAAGACCAGGATCACGGCAGGCATGATCCAGCCGTTCTCGGCGCGAATCTCGGGCCACAGCCGCGCCTGCCAGGGCACGCCGGCCACGACGGCCCACACCAGGGCAATGAGCAGGGCCAGGCGGGCGATGCCGGAGGTGCCTTGTTGGTGGCGCCCGCCCGCCAGCCGGCTCACCACGACAAAAGCGGCGCAGCCCAACGCAGCGGCGATCGAGGCAAACAGCAGCGACGTCGAGTAGAGCACGAGCTCGGCATCGGGAATCTCGTCGGGCAAAAGGAATTGGGCATAGTCGTAGCCGCCATTTTGCTTGATGTCCCAGAAGCGGCGATGGTCGCGCCAGGCATAGATGGCGATCGAAGTGCAGCAGAGCAGGTAAATCACGCCGAGGCTGAAGATCCGCAGCCCCCACTGTCGGCCGGCCGGGCGAGCGGCGCCCCCTTCGGCCAGCGGGGACGTGTCGAGCGGCGGGGGCTGGAGGACCTCGTGCCCGGCCGCGCGGAGTGCCTGGCCGATCGCCAGCCGATCGTCCCATAGCCGGGCGATCCATTGAACGAGCAGCCAGCCGCCCACCCCGGCCGCCGCCACCGCCAGCCAATCGAGCGGGCTGGTGGGCGGAATCGCCGCGCTCGTCCCATCCTCGGGCCACTCGCAGGCCGAGGCGACCAGCGTCGCCACTGCCAGCACCAGGCTCGCCAGCCACGCTCCCCAGCCAATCATCGACAGACGGTTAGCGTCGTCCGCGATTTCGCGCAGACCGGCTTCCTCCATCGCCCGCGCGCGGTGCCCCACGAGCGAGCAGACCAAGAGCTGGGCGGCCACCAGCACGCCGGCCAGCGCCACGGCCAGGTAATAGACGTTGGCATACTGCTGGTCGAACCAATGCAGCAGCGGGACATCCTGAAACTGGATCATCTGCGCGACGCCGGAGTTCTTGATCGCGCGAAACACGATCAGCACCGCGCAAGCGGACACCAGCACCAGCCACGCCAGGGCAAACACGTGCCAGCGCATGGCTGGCGAGATCAGCTCGACGACGCGTCGTTTCATGAAGCGGCACAGCAACAGGCGCGGACCCCTAGCGCAGACGCGCTCCTTCACACCACCCGGGCGACGGGGACATCGCCGCCGGCCGCCGGGTCCCCACAGCGGCCGATCGCGGACAACTCTTCCATTCTTGCCCACTTCATCGGCCCAGACAAGCATCCGCCCCCGGTGGACGATCGCCGCTTCCGACAAGCGGCACGCCCCGCATTGTGATATAAAGGCCAGGCGGCAGCACCCTTCCGTTCCATCGATGAAAAAGGAGCCGACGGCATGAATCGCGTCCGCGGTATCAGCCTGCTGGCAATAGGGCTTGTGGCCGGCGCGGCGTCGGCGGCCGATCTGAGCAAGATCGACCGCCAGATCGCCAAGGAGCCGGCCTACACCTCCGGCAAAGTGCGGTACTGCCTGACGGTCTTCGGGGCCGAGGCCGCCGAGCGCATTTGGCTTGTCCTCGACGGCCGCAGCCTATACGTCGATGTCAACGGCAACGGCGACCTCACCGAAAAGGATGAGAAGTTCAGGCTCGCCAGCGTGGGTGCGGACCGGGAAGTGTCTCTCGACAAAGGACGCCTGCTGGATTTCACGGCCATGGGAGATGCGTTTTGGCTCACGTACACGGGCGAGGGCGTCCACACGCAGTATGCCCAGCCGATCGCCATCGGCAAGGCTGCCGAGGCGCCCATTGTGCATTTCGCCGGCCCGCTCACGCTGCGCGTCAACACGAAGGAGCTCGAGGTTTCCTCGGACGACCCAGAACTGTATATCAGCGTAGGCACGCCGGGGCTGGGCGAGAGGACGTTTGCCTCGATCAGCCACAGCAAGCTGCCGGAGGATGCCCACCCGGTGGCGGAAATCGAGCTCCCGGCCAAGGACTCCAATGCAAAGCCGAGTACTGTGCGGCCGAGTCCTGCGAAGCCGACTACCGTGCGGCTCGATCTCAAAGAGCGCTGCTGAGGCGACTTGTTCCACGGCCCCGTGGGGGCCGTCAAAGACGCCGGGCCAGGCGTGGCGACCGTGAAGCTCTCCTACGACGGCTGGAAAGAAGGCGCGGTCACCCCGGCGACGGGCAAGTTCAGCGTCGTGAGGAGTGACAACAAGAACGATTGAACGGCACCGTCGAACACGCAACATCGAACGACTGGCGACCGATTCCGCCCGATGGCCATGCCGACTGCATCCGGCATCCTGGAGATTCCCGAAGTTGCGGGGCTGGACGCGCGCGGCGGGCTGATCCGGATTCCGCCCGAGCTGGACGTGCCGTTGACGCCGCGCGTGCGGCGGATCATCGATACGCCGCAGTTTCGCCGGCTCGCCAGGGTCGGTCAGCTCGGCCTGGTCGCGCTCGTCTATCCCGGCGCCACGCATTCGCGGTTCGAGCACGCGCTGGGCGTCTATCGGCTGGCCCTGTTGTTCCTGAAGCGGCTGGCGCACGACGCGCGGTTCACGGCCGCCGTCTCGCCCCGCGACGCCGAGGCGTTCATTGCGGCGGCGCTCTTGCACGACATCGGGCACTGGCCGTTCTGCCATGCCATGGAAGACCTGCACCTGCCCGGCGTGCCGACGCACGAGGCCCAGGCCGAGGCCCTGCTCGTTGAGAGCGAGCTGGCCGATGCGCTGCGCGAGGACTGGGGCCTCGCGCCGCGTCAAGTTGCGCCACTACTCCTGCGCCGCCAGGCCAAGGCGTGGAAGAACGAGCCAGCGGAACCTCCGAACGTCCAACGTCCAACGTCCAACGTCCAACGTCGAAGGGTTCGATGTTGGACGTTGGACGTTCGACGTTCGACGTTCAATCGTCGTCACCCGCTCTTCCATCACCGCAAGCGACCCGCATCCTCGCCAGCATGCTCTCCGGTCCCATCGACATCGACAAGATGGACTATTTGGCCCGCGACAGCCTGCATGCGGGCGTGCCCTATGGGCGGAACTTCGACCAGGGCCGGCTGATCGGCAGCCTGTGCCTGAACGCGGCCGGCGACGGCCTGGCCCTTACCGACAAGGGCAAGACCGCCGCCGAGATGATGGTCTTTTCGCGCTATGTGATGTTCAGCGAGGTCTACTGGCACCACGGGGTGCGCGCGGCCACGGCGATGCTCCAGCGAGCATTTTATCTGCTGTATCCCGAGCTGGAGCTTGAAGCCGTTTTTCGCCTGGACGACACCGCCCTGACGGAGCGCCTGATGGATCGGCGAGCGTCGCAGCGCAGGCCCAACGTGTCGGCGCACGCGCCGGATACCGCCGGGGCCGGCGAGCTCCTGGCTGGTCTTTTCGGCCCCGAGCGGCGGTTGTACAAGCGCGTGGCCCAGTTCAGCATCTTCGAGCAAAGTGAATTCTACGAGCGGCTGACGCGGCGGCCCTACCCCTGGCTGGCCGCCTGCGCCGAACGTTTCGCCGCCCTGGCCGCGGCGGAGCTAGGGGAGCAAGTGGGGCCGCACGAGGTCCTCTTCGACGCACCGCCGCAGGAGCGGGAAGTGGAGTTTCACGTCGAGGTCTATTCACCGAAGGAAGACCGCTACCGCTGGCTGGAAGAAGTCTCGCCCGTCGTCCGCACGCTGGCCCGCGAGCAGTTCGACGACTACGTCAAGCGGGTGCGACTGTTCGCGCCGCCGCGCATCGCCGAGCGGCTAAGGAACCTGCCGGCACTTTGGAAGATCTTGAACCAGGCCATCGAGCAAGCCGGTTAGCCGCACGCTCTATGCCACCCCCAGCGACGCCGGAGACGCAGCTGGACGAGGCGTTGAGAAGCTCCTGGCGGAGGCGGAAAAAAGGGGGAAACAAAGCAGTAAGCGATTCTAGGCGTCCAGTAACCTGCGGAGCTCATCTTTCCAGTCGCGGCCGTGCTCCTGCGCTTGGTCCAAGACCTGGAAGCGGAAGACGTGGTCCTTGAAGTCGCGGCCGAGCCGCTGCCAGCTCACCTTCTTGCCCACCTGCTCAAAGTAGTTTGCCACATTGCGTTTGTAGGTCGTGTCGGGATTGCCCTGAAGGTGCTGGCCTTTGCTTTCGACGACGAGCACTTTGTGGACGGGCTTTCGGTCCGGCACGGTCTGCACGACGAAGTCCGGCCGGATTCGATCGCGGCGATATCCCTGAATCGAGAAGTGGTCCTTGCCGACGAGGTTGCGGTACCACCACAGGACCTCCGGGTGTTCGTCGATGCAAATGGCCACCGCCCGCTCATACTGGTTCGCCGACTCGTGCTCAACGTAGTCGAACAGCGATCTCATGACGTTGCTGCCGTCATCGCGCGTCAACGGCTGCTTTGACTTGATCTGGATCGAGTTGGGAATCTCGAACCGGCACTCCGCGCATTCCAAATAGAAAAGCAGCTTGCGCGTTTCAAAGAGTTCGACAAACGCTTGTTCGGTTTGCCGGTCAAGCTGCTCGCGCAGCCAGCGCTCGATGTGGTCGCGGACGACAAACTTTACGAGCGCGAGTTTCCCGCGAAGGTCCAGCTCTCTTTTGCACACCTGCTCGCACGCCCGTTCGACCACGGAGCGCAGCTGTTTGTGGCTGAGATACTCGAACCGCAAGCTGGCCGCGAGCCAGCCGCGGACATGGTCGTCCGTCTCCCACCAGTCGGCGTCCGTCTCGTACTCGCGAGACATCGCCTCGCCGAGCGTGATCCGATAGAAGCGATCTTTGGCCTTTCGCATCGCTTCGGCCATGGGCCAATCGATCAGGCCGTATTCAAACTCGTGTACCTTCACGGTGCTGATGAGGTGCCGGTAATAGTCCAGCGGCTCGTACTGCTTTCCGTCCTTGACGCAAAAGTGCGGTAGATAGATCTTGCCCTCGAACGGCTGCGTATACAGTTGCAGGAACTCTTGGCGGATGCGGACCATGCGGTCTTGCTTTTTGGCGCCGTCGGACGCATCGACGACCGCTGTCGCCAAATCGCCTTCGTAGCCCTCTTTCTCCAGCGCCTTTTTTACGTCCCTGGCGATCTCGCCGGCTCGTTTGTGCAGGCAGAACACGTAGCTCTCGTTCAGCTCCGGAATTGGCGTGCGCTCCTGGTTCGGCTGCCGCAGAATCCGACCCACGAGCTGCGTCATGCTCTGGCCGCTTCCGGTGTTGTTGAGCGAGACGAGAATGTAGGCGAACGGACAGTCCCAGCCTTCCTGCGAGCGCACTCTTGGTGATGATCCACTCGACCGGGCAGCCGGAGTCCAAGCAGATCGATGTCTTCAATATCGTCGGTCTGAGCCGACTTGATGGCGATGGCCACCTCTGCCACACCGAGCCGATCCATCAAATACTCTTTGACCTGCTCGCTGTGAACGAAGCCGGCGTCGCGCTGGTCTTTCCCGGTGCGCTCGACTTGAACGAGAATGATCGGGCGGATCGGGGTCGTTCCCTTTCGCCGCGGCGTGCTCAACTGCTTTGTGGGCCAGCGCCTCGCGCTTGTCGCGGGCTTGCGTCAGCACGTCCTGCCACGATCTTCTGGCCCGAAGTAGCGATGTTCAGCGGCAGCTTGATCATCTCCTCTTCGAGCAGCTCGGCGCCGCTGACGCGCGAGACAACGTTGGCTTCTCGCTGCGGAGTGGCCGACAGCTCGACGATGACGGACGGATTTGAATCCTTCGATCGTATGCCGCGCCTGATCGCTCGTGGCCTTGTGCCCCTCGTCCAGGATGACAGCCGGCCTGCACAGACGGACCAGATTGCCGATCGACGTGGTCACGAGGTGCCGACCGGTTTCCGGATTATCTTCAATCATCGTCGAGGTTCGGGATTCGTTCCTTCAGCGCCTGTGCGCCGCCATGTCGTTCTCCGGCGGAAAGTGCTGCACGATGTTTCCGCCGCGGTCGCGGAAGAACTTCAATTGTTCCTTGGTTTCGCGATTCGTGCTGGCCAGTTGCACGACCAGGATGTTCAGGCAATCGCGCAAGCGGACGGGTGACAGACGCGCGATCTCGTGCTTCTCCCAAATCTCGATCCGCCGCGACAAGGCGTGTTCCAGCATCAACCGGTACAGGTCATGCCGGTCGCGTAGGCGCCGCAGCGTGTCGCGATAGATCTGGCTGCTGGGCACGACCCACAGCACCAGGCCCGCGCCGTTGCGGTCCTTGAGGATCGTGCGATAGATCGACCCCAGCGCCTGCGTGGCTAGGAGCGTCTTGCCGCCGCCGGTGGGCACCTTGATGCAAAAATGGGGTAGGTCTTCGCCCAGGCTGTTCTGCCGCTCGTGATACTGGCCCAGCCGCGAGTCCTGCCAGGCGTCCAGCGACGGGTGACGCACGCCGGCCGCCTGGTGCTCGGCAACCTTGGCCAGGTAGCTTTCGACCTCGTCCACGACGCGGCGTTGATAGCGCTTGAGTTCCATCGGCGCAGCTTTCCGTCATTTCAGGTTGAACGGCACGACCATCGGGCGAATTCTCTTGTTGTTCTCGTCCGCGAACTTGTGCATCTGGTCCAGGTGCAGCCAGATCTTCTCGCAGTAGATGACCCAATGCCGGTTCTTGTCGAGCTTCGCGAGGTTCTTGAGCGTCACCAGGCTCATTTCCCGCCCCTCTTCATCCTTGTGGGGCGTGTAGAGCAAATAGTAGCTCGTGCCGCCGCCGGCCGGAGTCGAGCCGATGAAGCCGGTCTTGGGCTTGAACTGCTTCGGGTCGCATTGCCGGCTCGTCTCGGTGTAGAAGATGTATCGCGCCAGGTCCTCCCACGCGGGCATCTGGTCGCCCAGGTCCTTGTATTCGCCGTAGAGCGGATCGCCGAGCCGGACGTAGGCGAACGAGCCACCAACCTCGGGCTGGTGGGCCTTTGTCTTCTTGCCCTTGGGGCCACGCTTTGTGTAGTCGTAACCTTTGATTACGCGCGGTACGCGTTCCGCAGTCAGGGTATCGCACAGGTTTCGCTTGCTGCCTTCGTCAGCCTTCGTGTCGTGGCGTTGCTGAACCAGAATGAAGCTCCTCGCTGGGGCTGCCTCCTGGTTCATCTCCAACACGGCTTGACCGGTGGTGCCGGTCCCGGCAAAGGAATCCAGAACGATGTCGCCGGGATCGCTGGCAATCCAACAGACGCGGCGGATGAGGTCCACGGGCTTCGGCGTAACTGGCGCCTCGGTGCCGCCTAGGATTCGCAACACTTCCTTCTTGGCGTCCTGAGTATGACCTACCTCCTGATACGTCCAGATCGTCTCCGGAACAAGGTCCTTGACTTCGGAGAGGAACCGCTTGAGGGCAGGAGTGCTGTTGCCATCCTCACCCCACCAGATTCGCTTGTCCTCATCCAAGTCCCATAGATCATCCTCGGACACGACGTAGTACCGGCCTTCGGGCGGTGCGTCGATAACCCGTCCGCCGGGACACGTGATGGCGTACGTTCCCTTGCTGTAATAGTTTCGCGCGGAAAGATCGCCGGGTTTCCAGGGGCCCCGCGGATCATCATCCGGATTGTCGTACCTGGCGTTCTGCTCCTCCGTGCGCGGAAGTAAGTTGCGTCGCCATGAGTCCTTGCTCTTTGCGTACACCACGACGTAGTCGTGGTTCTCTGAAAGATGCTTCGCCGAACTCTTGGGCGAATAGACCTTCTCCCAAATCACAGTGGCGACGAAGTTCTCCGCTCCATACACCTCATCCATGATGGCGCGGAGGTTGTGCACCTCGTTATCGTCGATCGATATCCAGATCGACCCGTCCTCATGCAACAGGTCCCGCAGCAGGCTCAGTCGCGGGTACATCATGCAGCACCACTTGTCGTGGCGCGTGGCGTCTTCGCCTTCCTTGCCGACCGTCTGGCCGATCCATTCCTTGAACTGCGGCTGCGTGAGGTTGTCGTTGTAGACCCAGCCCTCGTTGCCGGTGTTGTACGGCGGGTCGATGTAGACGCACTTGATGCGGCCGGCGTGCGTCGGCAGCAGGGCCTTGAGCGCCAGCAGGTTATCGCCTTCGATGATCAGGTTGCCGTCCAGGCTGGGCTTTTCGCCCTTGGGGAGCAGCGAGAGCTTTTCGTCGAATTCCAGCCGGCAGTGCGGCACCGTGTGGTGGTACGACTCGATGACCGACTTGCCCTTGAATTGCAGCACCGGCATGACGCTGGCCCTCGCCCTGGCTACGAGGCCCCGTTTCAGCGAATAAGTGTACAAATGATTACTACGGCCACAATACCCGCGCGGCCCGCATCCTGCAACACGCGGGCCATGAATTTGACCGCGGTGACCGGAAAGCACAAGTACCCCGCCAAGGTGTGTGACCAGATCCCTGGCGTAGCCGAAGTCGCCAGACTTCGGGGGTTGTCGAAGGCCCGAATTCTGGCGAATTCGGCTACTTGCCAGGCACACGCTAAGGTCACGCCGTCGGGTTGGCAAGGAAGCTGAACGTCACCCGTAGAACTTCCCCCCGCGCTCCGCCATCTTCCGGATCGTCGCCGTCGGCTTCATCCGCTCGCCCAGCGGCTCCAGCGGTTTGAGCCACTCCACGATTTGCTTGGCCCCCACCGTGTCGGCCCAGAACAAGAGGCCGCCTTTGAACGGCGGGAAGCCGATGCCGTAGATCAGGCCCAGGTCTACGTCGCGCGGGTCGCGGACGATTCTATCCTCCAGGATCCGCGTGGCTTCCAGCAGCATCGGCAGGAACAGTCGGTGGGTGATCTCCTCGGCGCTGAGCTTGCGCGGCTTGCGGAGGTGCGATTCCAGCAGCTTGGCGAACTCCGGGTCCGGCTCGCCGCGGCCCTTGGGGTCCTTGTATTTGTAGAAGCCGGCGCCGGTCTTCTGGCCCAGCCGCTTGGTCTTGACCATCTGCACGATCAGCGGGTTGGCGATGCAGCGGTCCGGGAAGGCCTGGTACATCACGCTGCCGGCGTAATAGGCCGTGTCGATGCCGACCACGTCGTACAGCGTGATCGGGCCCATCGGCATGCCGAAGGCCTTGGCGGCCCGCTCGATGGCGTCGATCGAGGCGCCGTCCAGCAGTAGCTCCAGCGCCTCGTTCATGTACGGCAACAGGCAGCGGTTCACCAGGAAGCCGGGGCCGTCGTTGACCACGATCGGCGACTTGCCGATCGACTTGGCGAAGGCCACGGCCGTGACCACCGTCTCGTCGCTGGTCTTGGGACCGCGGATCACCTCGACCAGCGGCATCTTCCGCACGGGATTGAAGAAGTGGATGCCGCAGAACCGCTCCGGCCGCTTCAGATTGGCTGAGAGCGTGGCGATGGGGATCGTCGAAGTGTTGCTGGCCAGCATGGCGTCATCTCGCAACAGCGGCTCGACTCGGGCATAGAGCTGCTTCTTGACGTCCACGTTCTCGACCACCGCCTCGAGCACGAGGTCGCACCCGGCAATCTCCCGCGTCCGAGGCCGTGCTGTGGACCAGCGGCGCGAATTGCAGCGTCCGCTTGGGGTCCGGCCCCTTGGTGGCCTTGTTGTAGGAAACCTCTTCCAGCAGCTCGGCCACTCCCTTGCTCAGGGCCGCGGCGCTGCACGTCCGTGATCGTGATCGGCACGCTGCGCTTCAGCGCGGCGGCGGCGATGGACGAGCCCATGATGCCGGCGCCGTAGATGCCCAGCGACTTGACCGGCCGGGGCTTCACGCCATCTGATTTGGCATCGTCGCGCTCGATGCCGGTGTCTTTCTTGTTGCGGTCCGAAAGGAAGAAGACGTTGAGCAGCGCCGGTTGACGGGGGAGCCGAAGAGCCGCGCCATGCCCTCGGCTTCCAGGCGGCAGGCCTCGTCGATATCGACCTTGGCTGCTTCGAGCATCACCTCCAGCGCGGCGAGCGGGGCCGGATAGTGCCCCTTGCGTCTCCTGCTGGATGTAGGCCGTTGCCGTGGCCCCCAGGAAATACAGCTCCGTGTCGGTCATGTCCAGCGGCTTGCTCCAGGCCTCGCGGTCGCGGCGATACTGGCCGCTGCGCTGCTCTTCGCGCACCAGGGCAATGGCCGCCGACAGCAGGCGATCGCTGGGCACAGCATCCGTTGCCATGCCGATCGCGCGAGCCGTGCGGCCGTCGATGGGCTCGCCGGAGGCGATCATCTCCACGGCCTTGGATAGTCCGACGATCCGCGGCGCGCGGGCGGTGCCGCCCCAGCCGGGCATGATCCCGAGCTTCACCTCGGGAAAGCCGAATTGGGCCTTGGGGCTATCGGTCATCAGCCGGCGGTCGCACCAGATGGCCAGCTCCGCGCCGCCGCCCAGGCACAGGCCGTCGATGGCCGCCACGGTGACAAACGGCGTGCGCGACAGCCGGCGGAACAAGCCCTGCCCCTTCAGGCAAAGTTCGACGGTCCACTCCGGCTTCAGCTCGCCGGCCAGGGCGGCGGCGAATTCCCGCAGGTCGGCCCCGGCGACGAAGATGCCCGGCTTGGCCGAGGCGATGATCAGGCCCGCCAGATCGCTGCGCTTCTCCAGCCCATCGAGGTGCCCGGCCAGCTCGGCCATGACGGCCTGCGAGAGGACGTTGGCCCCCTTGTCGGGCAGGTCGATGGTCAACAGGGCGAGGTCCGTGTCGGGAAACGAAAGCGAAATTGCGGCCATAGTCGCAAAACGAGCGAAGGAGCGCGGCCGCAACATCAGGCCGCAGGGAGACGTGATTATATCTCGCAGCGATTGGGCGGATAGCAGGGCAGGGCTTCGGGCTTCGGACTTCAGGCTTCAGGATGGGCGGCGGCGAGGCGATCCACGAAGACCTATTCCGCGCTTTGAGGGGCGGGATTACGATTCGTCGTGGCCGAACATCGAACAATCGAACATCGAACATCCAACATCGAACGAAAACAACTTCGATGTTGGATGTTGGATGTTCAATGTTGGATGTTCGATGTTCGGTGCACGCCAAGTTACTCGACGGCTCCAACACCGGCCGCCAGCTTCCGCAGCAGACAGCCGAAGTCCGAAGCCTGTCTATAGCCCGAGGTCTTTCCACAATGCCCGCCCCGGACGCCCACTGGTACAAGGACGCCATCTTCTACGAGGTCTACGTCCGCGGCTTTCAGGACAGCACGCAGCGACGGCAACGGCGACCTGCGCGGCCTGATCGAGAAGCTCGACTACCTGCGCGACCTGGGCGTCGATTGCCTCTGGCTGATGCCGATCTACGCGTCGCCGCTCAAGGACGACGGCTACGACATCGCCGATTTCCGCAGCATCCACCCGACCATCGGCGACGTCGAGGACTTCGAGGCCCTGACCGCGGCGGCCCACGAGCGCGGCATCCGCATCATCGCCGACCTGGTCCTCAACCACACGTCCGACCAGCACCCCTGGTTCCAGGAGGCGCGGCGCGATCCCGAACTCGCCGAAGCGCGACTACTACGTCTGGAGCGACACCGACCAGAAGTACCAGCGGCGTCCGCATCATCTTCACCGACACCGAGCACTCGAACTGGACCTGGGACCCGATCGCCCGGCAGTACTACTGGCACCGCTTCTTCAGCCATCAGCCCGACCTGAACTACGACAATCCGGCCGTGCGGCGACGAGATGCTCGACGTCATGGCCTTCTGGCTCGACCGCGGCATCGACGGCTTCCGCGTCGACGCCGTCCCGTACCTGTATCGAGCGCGAAGGCACCAACTGCGAGAACCTGCCGGAGACGCACGACTTCTGCAAGGAGATGCGGCGGTTCGTCGACGAGCGCTATCCCGGGCACGCTGCTGCTGGCCGAGGCGAACCAGTGGCCCGAGCGACCTGCTCCCGTACTTCGGCGACGGCGACGAGTTCCACATGGCGTTCAACTTCCCGCTCATGCCGCGGATGTTCATGGCCATCCGCCGCGAGCAAGCGCTGGCCGATCATCGAGATCATGGACCAGATGCCGGCGATTCCCGCCGAGCTGCCAGTGGGCCCTGTTCCTGCGCAACCACGACGAGCTGACGCTGGAGATGGTGACCGACGAAGAGCGCGACTACATGTACAGCGAGTACGCCAAGGACCCGCGGATGCGGCTCAACCTGGGCATCCGCCGCCGGCTGGCCCCGCTGATGGACAACGGCCGCCGGCAGATCGAACTGCTCCACAGCCTGCTGTTCACGCTGCCGGGCAGCCCGGTGCTCTACTACGGCGACGAGATCGGCATGGGCGACAACATCTACCTGGGCGACCGCAACGGCGTCCGCACGCCGATGCAGTGGACCGGCGACCGCAACGCCGGCTTCTCGCGGGCCGATCCCGTCGCGGCTCTACCAGCCGGTCATCCTCGATCCGATCTACCACTACCAGGCGATCAACGTCGAGGCCCAGCTGCGCTCGCCGACGTCGCTGCTCAACTGGCTGCGGCGGCTGATCCGCGTGCGCAAGAAGTACCCGGTCTTCGGCCGCGGCTCGCTCGAGTTCGTGCCCTGCGAGAACCGACGGATCGTGGCCTACCTGCGCGAGCTACGAGGGCCAAACGGTCCTGGTGGTCAACAACCTCTCGCGGTTCGCCCAGCCGGCCGAGCTGGACCTGCGGGCGTGGCAGGGGCTGATTCCTGTAGAAATGATGGGTGGCGCGGCCTTTCCGGCGATCGCCGAGCGGCCGTATTTCCTCACGCTGGGGCCGCACTCGTTCCTGTGGTTCCTGCTGAACCCGCCGGCTGGCGAGAGGCCCGCTTGAAGCGGGCCCGCCTTGATTGTGGCCTGCCACTTCACGGATTCTTTGTGCATCCTTGACCCTGTTTTGTCGGCGCACCTATACTGGTTGTTGATCGACGCCGGGCGGGTTATTGTCGTTATCAGGGGGCTTACCCCCCGCGCGCCGTTGGAACTCTCTTCACCTCGCACGGGGCATCGTCATGGGTCGGGGCTGTTGGCTCATCGCAACCGCGTCAGTCTGGACCGTGGCCGCAGTGTTGCTCTCGCTGGCGACGATGTCTGTCGGGCAAGAGCCGGGCAAAGCCAAGCCGGAGGCGCCAAGGGGGTGCCTGCGGCGAAAAGGCCTCTCGCCGACGGCGGCTTCCGCAAGCTGGCCCCCGGGGTGATCGTCACGATTCCCGTGGAAAAGCAGAACGCCGAGTCAGTCGAGGTGCACGATCTGCCTCACATTCTGGACAAGGTAGGGAATTACGGCGAGCGTCCGAACCCGAACAAGCCGGGTGAGCTGGCGGTCAAGAACCTGGCCAAAGGCGTGCGGTTGCCGCGCAACGTATGGGCATGTGAGTTCAATTTCAAGCCGATGCGGATGATCGAAGTCGATGTGCCTCGGCCGGGGGAGAAGTTCGACCGCAAGATGATCTGGTACATGGTCTACTTCGTGCGCTACCTGCCGCCCAAGGAGACAGCGAAAGCAGGCGACCCGAAGGCCGAAGCCGAAGCGCCGAAAGCCGAAGGCGAGGAACCCAAGGCCAAGGAACCCAAAGCCGAGGGGGAGGCGCCCAAGGCCGAGGGCGAAGGCGGCGGGAACGCCAAGCTGCCCAAGGCCGTGCGGTTTCTGCCGCGGTTTGCGCTGTTCTCCGATCAGAAGACTCAGGACGCCGACGGTCGCGAGATTCCCAAGGTGTATCTGGACCGCGTGATCCCCGTGGCGATGGACCCCATCCGCCGCCGCGAAGACCCGCGCCGCACCCTCCTCAATAGCGTGGAGATCAGCGAGAAGCCGATCCAGGTCAGCACCGAGACCGAGGACAACGCCGTCTGGGGTGTGGCTATGTGGGAGGATATCGACCCCAACACGTGCTGGTTCTCCGTCTACGTCCAAGGACTCACGAACTCTTACAAGATCGAGCCGATGACGGAGAAAGACGCCGACGGCAAGGAGACGAAGCGCTGGCAGTTCCTCCGCAAGACACTGGTGCTGAGGTTCTGGCGTCCGGGAGACGACAAGTTCGAAACCGACCGCGAAATCCGCTATGGCTGGCCGGGCCGTGATACGGTCTCCACCTCGCCCAACGAGCAGCTAACCGGCGTTGAACACCTCTGGGAATTCAAGTAGAATCCTCGCCTTCTCAGGCTACAGACTTCAGACTCCGGCAGACTTCAGACTACGGGCTCCGGCCGTTTGAGAGAATCTGCTGTAGCCTGTAGTCCGAAGCCTGAAGTCTTTTGCCACTTGATCGGACTCACTGTCATGGCCCACAAAAAAGGTCAAGGTTCCAGCCGCAACGGCCGCGATTCTCAGCCCAAGCGCCGCGGCGTGAAGCGGTTTGGCGGCGAGGCGGTCAGCACCGGCCACATCATCGTTCGCCAGGTCGGCAACCAGTTCTTCCCCGGCCGCGGCGTCGGCCAGGGGACCGATTTCACCCTCTACGCGCTGATGGACGGCTACGTGAAATTCGACCGCGGCGGCACGCGGGTGAACGTCTCGGATACGCGCGACTAAGTCTCAGGCTTCGGGCTCCGGACTTCAGGCTGCAGCAATTGAATTCGACCGAAGCCCGGCTTCTCCCAGAAGCCGGGCTTCTTCGTTTTCCTGGCCGAAGCCCGAAGTCCGCAGCCCGCGAGCTACTGCGCGTAGTCCTGGTATCGATAGAACTTCGCCCGCAGGCCAAATAGCGCCGCAGCCACCGCCATCAGCCCGGCGAAGGTCCAGAAGAACATGGCCGGCTTGAGGTCCTTGAACGTCGAGAGGAAGACGACGAGCAGATTGCCCAGCGTCACGTTGAACAGCCAAAAGCCCATGATCACCGACTTCATCCGCCGCGGCGCCTGCGAATAGGCGAACTCCAACCCGGTCACTGAGACCATCACCTCGGCGACCGTGATGATCAGATAGGGAATGAGCTGCCAGCCGACGTGCACGGCGCCCTCCGAGCGATCGTCCATCGCGTGCTGCACGAGCGCGACGGCCGCAAAAGCCACGGCGGTGACGAACATCCCCCAGGTCATCCGCCGCAGCGGCGTCGGCTCGATGCCGATCTTCTTCAGGAACGGGTATAGTCCGAAGCTCGTGTACGGGATCAGGATCATCACCATGAACGGGTTCATGGCCGGCACTTGCGAGGCATCCAGTCCAAAGCTGGGCTTCAGCCGCCACATGAGGATCCCCGTGCCCACGCCGAGGAGACCCCCGGCGAGAGTGAACTGAATGGCCCTGGAGCGGTCCTTGGCCGTGGAGAGCGCAACGGCCAACCCCACCGCCAGGCCCAGCAATGAGCCGACGAACAGCCAGCCGGGCAGGCCAAACGCGATCGTGCGGTTCATGTGCTTGGCCTGTTCGATCCAGGTCGAGCTGTGCTGATCGAACAGAGCCCAGAAGACGCTCACCATCAGGAAGACCGACATGATCTTGAGCACGGCGATGGGGCCTTCGACGGCTTCGCGGCCGAAGCGCCTGGTCGCGCGGCCGAAGAACCAATGGTCCTCGAGGCCCGGCAGCCGAGTCTCGTCAAGATTCGACCTGGCGTCCTGAAGCGGAATGACCTCGGGCTCGTGCGCGTCGCGGCCTTTGCGGAACAGCGACATCACCGCGTAGAACATCACGGCCAGGAATCCGTCATCCGTTTTCAGCGATTGCCGCCAGGCAAACAGCACGGCGAACAGCGCCAGGCAGCCGCCCGAGATGAGCAGCGTGCCCCACCAGGGCGTGAATTCGTGGAAGAAGATCGGATAGCCGATCACCATGAAGAGCGTTGTGCCCGAGGCCACGTCCAACAGGCCGAGCCGGCCCGGTTGGGTCGGCGGCACGTGCACGAACTTCTTGCGGCCCATCCAGAAGAACAGCGTGGCCAGCCCCATCAGGATGCCCGGCACGGCGAAGGCCAGGCTCACGCTGCCTTCGTAAAGGATGTAGGTGCGGCCATCGATCACGGCGGTGTACTCATCGCCGCGGATCGCCGGGATGAGCAACGTCGCGAACGCAGAGCCAAAGTTGATGATGAAGTAGAAAGCGTTGAACACCTTCTGGAGCAGGTGCCAGTTGCCCTGCCCGAACTGGTCGCCGACGTTGGCCGAAACGCACGGCTTGATGCCGCCCGATCCGATGGCGATCAGCGCCAGCCCGAGGTACAGCCCTTGGATCGGATCGATCAGCACGGTGCCCAGCAGGTCGTACTGGAGCTGCGGGCTCTCGAAGGCGGCCAGCGCCGCGTGCCCCGCGCAATAGACCAGCGACAGCCAGAAGATCGTGCGGTACTTGCCCAGCCAGCGGTCGGCGATGATGGCCCCGATCATCGGCAGGGCGTACACGGCCGCCATGAAGAGGTGCGTGGTGGCCGTGCCCGCCTGCGTGGCCGAGAGTCCTTCCCCCTCCACCTGGCGCGGCAGCCCCAGGAGATTGACGTACAGGCTGACCGCGTAGGCGTAGAGAATCGCCCGCATGCCATAGAAGCTGAACCGCTCGCATCCCTCGTTGCCGATGATGTAGGGCACGCCCGCGGGCCAGCCGGTGAAGTCGGGGTCGGGCTTGGTGCGATAAGCGGTCGTGCCGTCGGGGGAAGCCATCGGCGAGCTCCGGCGTTGGGTCGAGTGGATTGCGGTGGCCGCGATCATTCAGTCTTAACCGGCCCGCCCGTCAGCGGAAACAGCAATTTCCCGCGAAGCGCCGGCCCCGCACAATGCCCTGTTCCCTGGCCCTCGGGCGCGCCTAAAATCCGGGCATTGGTGGTCGCTCTCTTCCGCACGATCAAGATCGATTCATGAGCACGCCGGACGCCAGGCCCCAGACGCTCTTTGGCCATCCCGCAGGGCTGTTCACCATCTTCTTTGCCGAGATGTGGGAGCGCTTCTCCTTCTACGGCATGAAGGCCCTGTTGATCTTCTACATGATGAAGGGCTTCTTGGGCTTCGACGATGGCAACGCCTACGCCGTGCTGGGGGCGTACGCCGCGCTGGTCTACATGACGCCGTTCTTCGGCGGCATGGTGGCCGACCGGCTGCTGGGTGCGCGGCGGGCCATCGTGCTGGGCGGGCTCCTGATGGCGGCCGGACATCTGCTGTTGGTCGTGGAGACTGATATCGCTTTCTACATGGCGCTAGGGCTGTTGATCACCGGCAATGGCTTCTTCAAGCCGAACATCTCCACCACGGTCGGTGCGTTGTATCCGGCGAACAGTCCCAAGCGAGACGCCGGATTCACGGTCTTCTACATGGGAATCAACCTCGGGGCCGCCATGTCGCCACTGATGTGCGGCTATATCGGCGAGACCTACGGCTGGCACTGGGGATTCGGATTGGCCGCGATCGGCATGCTCACCGGCCTGGCCGTGTTCGTGGCACCGACGCGAGTGACCCAAGTGGTCATCTTGTCGGGCGCCATCGCCGCGGCGATCGCCATGTTCGTTTACAATCCAGGCGATCCGTTCTCGCTGGCCGCCAACATCCTCGTCGGTCTCTGCCTGATGGCCGCGGGAGTGATCGCTTGGATCGCGCTGGGGCGCGGCGGCGTGCCCAAGGACGTGGGACTGCCTCCCGACCGCGACCGGCTCCGTCGCCCCGTGTTTGGCCCCGTTACCGCGGAGTGGCTGGTTTACGGCCTGGCGCTGGTCTCCGTGCCGATCATGGCATTGATGGTCTCCGGCTTTTCGCCACTGACGGCCGACAAGCAGGCCGTCAGCATCGTCCCCGACTCCGTGGTCAAGAGCTTCAACGAAAGCTCCAGCGCGGTGGTGCGATCGTGTGGCGTGCTGGTCAAAGAGATGAGCAAGCCGGCCGGACTGATTCTGCTCCTGGCAGGGTTGGGGGCGGCGATCTACCTGGGCCGGGAAGCCGTGCGCCTGCCCACCGTGCCGCGGCAGCGGATGTATGTGGTGTTTATTCTCACGTTCTTCGCCATGCTGTTCTTTGCGTTCTTCGAGCAGGCCGCCAGCTCGGTCAGCAACTTCACCGATCGCAACGTCGATCGCGTGACGGAGGCCTCGACGATTACCGAGGCCGACGTGGGAAAAACGCTGCGCTTCCGCATTCCGCTGGCGACGCGAGATGCCGAGCTGAAGGACTTGCCGCTCCTGAGTCAGGAACAGCTCGGGCATCGGCACGGGAGCCAGGCGCTCACCGACCAGATCGTGGCCACCATCCGGCGCGAAGAGGAGCGAAAGGGGACCAAGAAGCCTGAGGAAGTGGACAAACTAGTGGCCGCGGTCAAGAAGGACAACGTCCTGACGATGACCTCGCTGACCTACCTCCGCGAGGCCGCCAAGCGGAAGGACGCGCCGACGGAAGAGATGAGCATCCCGTGGGTTGTCAGCGAGAGCAACGTCGGCATGGCCATCGGCGGCGCCGAGGCCCCCCCCTCGATGTTCCAGGCGGTGAATGCCATTTATATCTTGCTGTTCGGCGTGGTGTTCAGCGCGCTATGGGCCTTCTTGGCCGTGCGCGGGAAGGAGCCGAGCACGCCGTTCAAGTTCGCCCTGGGCATGCTACAGCTCGGGCTGGCATTCGTCGCCTACTGGTACGGCGCGCAGTGCGCCGACGGCCGCGGCGTGGTCGCCCTGTCGTGGCTGCTGCTGGGCTACTTGCTGCAAACCACAGGGGAGCTGTGCCTGTCGCCGGTCGGCCTGTCGATGGTCACGCGGCTCTCGCCGGGACGGCTCGTCGCCACGGTGATGGGAAGCTGGTTCCTGGCCACGGCGTTTTCGGAGTTCCTGGCCGGCGTGATCGCGCAATTCACCGGCGTGAGTCACGGCGACGACGGCGGCGTCATCCCGGTGCCGCTGGCAACCGTCAACGTCTACGGCCACGTGTTCGGGATCATCGCCCTCACCGCCTTGGCCTCGAGCGTCATCTGCTTCGCGCTCGTGCCCGTGCTGAAGCGCTGGATGCACGAGGGCGAGTCGGAGATTGGCGAAGAGACGGACGCCGATGCTGAGCCTCAGCCGGCGTTGACGGAGTAAGCTAACTAGCCTGAATGGGTGTCGCCAAGAGGGCTACGCCCCCGCCAAGGCAAACTCGATTTTTTCTGGGCCTTCGACCTGTTCCGAAGCGTCCAGGAGTTCCACAGAAAGCAGTCGCCCAGCCTTGTCAAAATCCAAGATGAGACCAGGCCGCGGTTCGTCGCTGTCTGCGACTTTTCCTTCTCGCAGAATCAACGCGAGCGTATCGGTCTCTTTGTCGTAGATAACCTTCATCACGTCCTCCAATACTTGTTGACCCTGCGCGTCTTGTACGCGGTGATCACATGATAGTGCGTCGCGTCTTCGTGCACGATCACGCGCAATAGCATTCGACGTGCGCGACCGATGCGCGATTGGTGAATTTGCCGACCTTTCCCGGATGGCAGCACCTGCTCTGGATGACGGACTACGGCCGTGACCTCCGACTGTCGGATGCCACGCCGCCGCATCTCAAAGCGCGCGTGTGCCGTGATCCGAATCCGCTTAGCCGGCATTGCTTGACGGCTCCGGATGCACCCACGGCTCGCGATACGGCCGGCGCAGCAGCTTGTTCGCCTCGTCGTCGCCGACGACCTGCTGCTTCGCGGCGTCCCAGGTCAGCGTCCGGCCGAGCTGCATCGACAGGTTCGCCAGGATGCAGCTCGCCGTCGAGATGTGCCCCTGCTCGATGTCGGCGACCGGCTTGCCGCGCGACTGCGATCGCCGCCAGGAAGTCCTGCATGTGGCCGCGGATGGCCGGCGGCGACGTGCTGCTCCAGGTCCTTCTCGGTCTTGTCCTCGGGGTACTTGTCCAGCTCGATAGACGGCCGTCGCCGCTGGATCGGCTCGCCTCTTGCCGTGCGGGGATGAAGTCGTAGCTGTTGACGCTCGACCTTGAGCGTCCCCTTGTCGCCGTAGAGGGTCGCGGCCCAGGGGTACTTCGGGTCGGGCGGCTGGCCCCAGGTGCGGTGCTGCCAGACGACCGGGAGGTCGCCGAAGTCGAACGTCGCCGTCTGCGTGTCGGTGATGTTCGACTTGCTCGTCCTTCTCGACGAGGATGCCGCCGGTCGAGCTGATCGCGCTTCGGCCAGCCGAGGTCGAGCATCCAGCGGACCATGTCGAGCATGTGGATGCACATGTCGCCGACGATGCCGTTGCCGTACTCCATGAACGCCCGCCAGCAGCGCGGGTGGACCAGGCGTGTTGTACGGCCGCAGCGGGGCCGGGCCGGTCCACATCTCGTAGTCGAGGTGGTCGGGCGGAGCGGTGTCGGGCGGGTTGTCGCGGGCCCGCATGTGGTAGTAGCAGTAGATCTCGACGAGGCCGATCTTGCCGAGCTTGCCCTCGCTTGATGATCGCGGTCGCGGGCCTCGATCAGGTGCGGCGTGCTGCGGCGCTGCGTGCCGACCTGCACGACGCGCTTGTGCTTGCGGGCGGCGGCGAGCATCGCCTGGCCCTCGACCACGTCCACGCTGATCGGCTTCTGCACGTAGACGTCGGCCCCGGCCTCGACGGCGGCGATCATCGGCAGGGCGTGCCAGTGGTCGGGCGTGCCGATGAGGACGATGTCGAGGTCCTTCTCCTTGAGCATCTCGCGGTAGTCGCCGTAGGTGCGCGGCTTCTTCTTCGACGCCTGCCGCGCGGCGACCATGCTCGGCGGCCTCGGCGAGCATCTTCTTGTCGACGTCGCACAGCGAGACGACCTCGACCGGCGCGACCTGGATCAGGCGGAACAGGTCGCACTTGCCGTACCAGCCGCAGCCGATGAGGCCGACGCGCTTGGGCTTCTCGTCCGCGGCGGCCGCGAAGTAGCCCGGCACAGCAGAGAGGCCGCGAGCGCCCGGCGCCGCGCTCAGGAAGTCTCGACGGTCCATCGGCTTCTCCTTGAGAACTGCAAGACTGATGCGAAAGACGGCATGCGTCTGAACTTGGATCACCGCCGTGCGCGACAGTTTACCTCGCGAGTCGTCGCGCGGCGAGCGACGACGCCAAACTGAAATTGACGCCGCGCGTTGGACGTTCGTATCTTCTTTGTATACACACGCCGCGACCTGGCGGGAGATGTCGAAATGAAGACGCGAGTTCAGAAGTGGGGCAACAGCCTCGCCCTGCGGATTCCCAGGTCCTTTGCCGACGATGCCGGCTTGCGGGCAAACGCACCGGTTGAGCTATCGTTGACCAAAGGCAAGTTGATCATTGAGCCGCTGAACGACGACACGCTGTCGCTGCAGAGTCTCTTGGACGCGGTGACAGCCGATAACCTCCATGGGGAGTGGGACACGGGGCGAGCGGTCGGAAGGGAGGTCTGGTGATGCCCTCGCGCGAATACGTTCCCGATCGCGGTGATGCCGTCTGGATCACGCTCGATCCGCAGGCTGGCCACGAGCAGGCCGGGCGGCGTCCGGCGCTGGTTTTGTCACCCGCAGCCTACAACGGAAAGGTAGGACTTGCGCTCCTCTGCCCGATTACCACCCAAATCAAGGGTTATCCTTTCGAGGTGCCATTGCCGCGCGGACTCAAAGTATCAGGCGTCGCGCTGGCTGATCAGGTCAAATCCCTGGACTGGCGAGCCCGAAAGGCGACGCGGATCGGCAGTGTGCCCGAAGAATCGATAGGACAAGTCATAAAGAAGCTCTCGACTCTTTTGGCGGGATGAAGCGAGCGAGTTCGAACGCGATTTACTCTGGCGGCGAATATCCCCCCGGTCGTACGCCTTCTCGGCGCCGCGCCATCGGCACCCAATTCCGCAATTGCTCGATGCGCCGCTCGTTGGAAGGATGGTCCGAAAGGATCTCCGGTGGCCGGCCGCGTGCGGCGGTGCTCCGCTGCATGCGCTGCCAGAAAGTGACCGCGGCCTGGGGATCGTAGCCGGCGAAGGTCATCAGGAAAACGCCGATGTGATCGGCCTCCGACTCTTGCTCTCGATTGTGCGCCATGCTGCCCAGCCAGGGGATGAGCGTCTGCATCGTTTCGTCGCTCAGCTTGCCCGCCAGGGCGTCGTCGGCGGCCTCGCGCAGGCGGTTCTGCCGGGCCAGCCGTTCGCTGGCGTGATGGGCCAAGGCATGGGCGATCTCATGCGACAGGACGGCGGCCAACTGTTCGTCGCTAGGCTCCAGTTCGCGCAACAGGCCGGTGAAGACGGCGACCTTGCCCGCCGGCAGGCAAACGGCATTCACGTGATCGCTGGCCAAGACCTCGAACTCCCATTCGAACTCGTAGCCGCGCATGCGGAAGTTGATTTCCCGCTGTAGCGGTTCGATCTCGGCGGCCTTCACGACTCGCTGACCGACCTTTCGCACCCGCTCGACCTCCGCACCACGAGCGACAGGCGGGAACCGGCGCTTCAGTTCGCGAAAAGCCTGGCGGCCGATTTCCAGTTCCTCTTCCGGAGTAAGTGCCAACGATTGCTGTTGACCGCCGGGGCCTGAGCCGCTCGGCACGCCGCCACCGCAGCCCATCGTGCATCCGACCGCCAGCAAGACGATCGGGACAGCGAATCGTCGTCCGCCAGGTCTTGCTGGGTTACGCCTGGGATGCATGACCGACCTCCTGCGAGTTTCCGTTCGCGGAGAGCAAAACTTGCGCCCAGAAGAGTTGGGACAGGCCAGCCCGTTCCGGGCAGTGCACCGAGAGACGGCATCCGGGACTTCGACGTAGACACACCGCGGCTTCGCCCTGCCAATCTGCTGGCCGGGTCGGGCTAACCGTCGTGACGGATCTTTCGGTGGAACGTCATGGCCGATTGGTCGGCTTGGACCAGTTTCCCTGCGGCGGCCACAAGATCGAGGACGAGAGAAAGATTGGGTCTACCGCCACGGTCCACGGTGGGTATATTGGGCATCCTGCGCAGTATGGAAAATGCCGGATACGCGGGAATTGCCAGCAGTACACAGTAAAGCGCGGCAGTATGCACATCGGCCCAGCCACTGAAACGACAGATCGGGCCACACTCGAGCCGCCCCCATCGCTCCCGCCTTCCGCCCTGCCAGCTTCAGGTGCCCCGGGGACAACCGTTCGATTGAACAAGCCGCCGGGTGCCACCAGCGAAGTATTCTGGGTCTACCTGGGCGCCTTCGTCGTCCTCCACTTGCTGCTCCCGCTGGCGGCAATCCCTTGGCTGTTTAGCTGGACCGGCGTGGCCTCGATCTTCGTGGGCAACTACATCTTCGGCTCGCTGGGGATCAACCTGGCCTACCACCGGATTCTCACGCACCAGGGCATGACGGTGCCCAAGTGGCTGGAGCACACCTTCGCGCTCTTCGGCGTGTGCAGCCTCCAGGACGCGCCGGCCCGCTGGGTGGCCATCCACCGCATGCACCACCAGTTCTCCGACGAGCGCCGCGACCCGCACACGCCGCTGGTCGATTTCTTCTGGGGGCACGTCGGCTGGCTGATCTACCAGAACAAGTACTTCGGCACGGCCGACTTTTACGACCGTTATGCCCGCGACTTGCTGCGAGACCCGTTCTACTATCGGCTGGAGCGGAAGCTGCTGTGGTTTTGGGTTTACGTGGCCCATGCGCTCTTGATCTTCGCGGGGGCCTTTCTCTTCGGCTGGGCGACGTTGGGCGAGCTGATGGGCGGATTGCAGTTCGGGCTGAGCATCTTCGTGTGGGGCGTGATCGTCCGCACGGTCTACGTGTGGCACATCACCTGGGCGGTGAACTCGGTGACGCACACCTGGGGCTACCGCAATTACGAGACGGACGACGAGAGCCGCAACAACTGGCTCGTGGCCCTGGCCACCAACGGCGAAGGCTGGCACAACAACCACCACGCCCACCCCCGCTGCGCCGCCCACGGCCACCGCTGGTGGGAGCTGGACCTGACCTACTGGACGATCCTGCTGCTGGAGAAGGTGGGGCTGGCCAAGAACGTCGTCCACCCAAAACCGCATCGCGGTCCTTAGCCAAGCCAGCCCGAATCATCCTCGGCGGCGTCATTCGCCTCGCCGGCCGATTGCGCGGGCCGGCCAAGGTCGCTGCGCAACACTCCTTCGATCACGCGATAGCTAAAGCCCTAGGGACCCTGAATCTGACATTCTGGCAACGCTACCTTCAATGCGGCGACTCCCTTGGCCGTAACGCGTGACCGATCGAGGTATAGATGCTGGAGTCGTGTCAATCCCTTAAGACAATCAAGCCCCTGGTCCGTTATCTGGCTCTCTTGGAGAGCGAGCGTCTTGAGTTCTGTGAGTACCCGTACGCTCTCCAATCCGCTATCGGTCATGCGAGTGCGATTAAGATACAATACCTCAAGACTACAAAGAACGCTCAGCAAACGCGCGTGATCATCATCAAACCGACTAGTCGTGACGGAGAACTCCTTGGCTTCCTCAAACCACTCTTTACCGACCAGTGACTGAAGCCGCGGCATGCTATTATTACTACCCTTCACATCAATACCCCCCACTCTTTTTAGGGCGGCGATTGCACGTCGCTGACTGACGTAAATCTCAGCGTCGCGCAACGCTCCACGGAGTGCCGACAGCCCCTCCTCGCTCACGCTCGTACTGTCGAGGATGAGTCCCCGTAACGACTGCACTTGATGCAACCGCCTAGCGTGGTCATCCGTAAACGCTGGCCCGCCGACGATCAGCAACTCGACGGCTGGCAGTTGACTAACACTCGCAATGTATGCCTGTGGATCATCACAGTCAGCCACATCTACACGTATAATGTTGTGTTTGCTTCCCACAAGAGCGAGCAACCAGTGACGGACGTTGCTCGTCTCGCAGCGCCCACCCAGCTCCTCGACGAGCGCGATGATCTGCTGCTGCCGCGAATACGGCTCTAGGTATAGACGACACATCAACAGGCCAATCGCCATCAACGTGACAAGAAGTAAAAGCGTTCGAAGACTAAACTGCCACGGTCGGCGTTGGGCTTTGACCGCATCGTTGTTGCTGTGTCTGATCATGGGCACCTAATCAAAAGGAAACTCGCCTACTCCCACCGAAAGACTGACCAAAGACTATGAAAGTCATCCGTCCAAAGGATCGCCCTTTCGGTACTCGTGCGCTGCGCATCGTCAATAGTGATATTCGCGACTCCGTATTGCCTAGCTGCTTGCAAACAACCTGAGCTAGTCGTCAGCAGCATCCACCTAGCGCGGGTTGCTCCTTCCGTGTCCGACGGGCTATCGACCTGCAGGCCATGAGTGCCGGGCCGCGTTTCCGACAAGTGCGTATGACGGGCGAGATCTAGAAATCGGTTGGAGATGTGCAAGGCCAGGACGCCGTCGGGAGCCAGGTGACGCCAATAAACGTCCACACACTCTTTCGTAAGCAGATGAATCGGAATCGCGTCGCTGTTGAATGCATCCACAACCAACAGGTCGTATCGCTGTGGACTGCCGTTTTGTAACTCCTGTTCCATTGACAGCCGCGCGTCGCCGAGAACCACATCGACCTTCGCCGCTGAGCTGCCAAGATACGTAAAATAGTCATGCGCCAGCACGCATATCGCCGGGTTTATCTCATAAAAGCGAATCACATCGCCCTCGCGGCCGTACGCTGCGATTGTGCCAGTACCGAGTCCTACGACGCCCATGCGAAGGCCATCCCGCCGCTGCTCGCGACACATCTGTACCGCAAGGCCCAGCCCGCTCTGCGGCGCGTAGTATGTTGTAGGAGAACGGGCGCGGTCCAGGCCCACGTATTGTGACCCGTGGGTCGTCTGTCCATGGAAAAGGACACGTACTGGCTCGGGAGAGATGTTGTCATCTACCGTCCGTCGAACGCGCACCGCACCATAGAAATTGCGACTTGCGACAAGGACTCCGTCGTCACGGCACTCGCGATACATTTGATAGGATAAGCGCCCGCAAGCGCGACCTGGCCCCCGATGAGGCAACCCCAGGCAATGGACGGCCGTACGACCGTATGCAGCGGTGTGAAGCCGTCACGCAACCACACACTCAGCATTAGCAGGTAGCAACTGGCGAGTGTTATCTGATATTCCCAATACCTTGGCAGAATTACGGGCGCCAGTACACCCACACCCGCGCTTCCCACAACACCGCCGAGAGCGACCGTCACGTAAAAAGCTGTCAGGTGCCGAGCATCGGGTTTGGACCGAACGAGTTCCCCATGGCACGCCATGCAGCACGCAAACAAGGCCAGTAGATAGACGATCATTTGAACCGTAAGGGAAATACTGTCAGTAAGGCAAATACACACTGCCGCCCACGCCATCATGTTAACCATGAAGACGGCGAAGACAGACCGCTTATACCAACCTGGATTGTCAAAACAGATAATGAACGAGAGCAAATACAAGATTAGCGGAATGATCCACAAGAGGGGAACGACGGCGATTTCTTGGCAAAGCTGATTTGTCGTCGCTAGCAGCATGGCCGACCCGCACGCGGACAGGGCGAGCCAGAGAATCGCCGTATGTAGCGTGTATTGAGGCGCGGCCTGATGAATGGGTTCGCTCGTGACGATGCTCTCGCTGTCAACAGGGAGGTCGTCCTTGCGGCTTTCGGAGCGCGAACGTTCCTCCGAGCTCGCGACCGCCGCGAAGCGGACAGCGCAGTAGCCGCATGCGATCGCGAAGGCAGCGTAGCACGCCGACCACAGGATCAATTGCACGGACGTTCGCAACGTAGGCTCGACGACGGTCGGATAAGCGAGAAGTGCCAATAAGGAAGCCACGTTAGACAGCGCGTACAGCCGGTAAGAAAACCGACTGACTAAGGGACGCGCAAGCCAAGCCTGGAGCAGCGGCCCTGTGGCCGACAGCAGAAAGAAGGGCGCGCCAACATTCGCCGCCAGCACCAGGAGAATGCCACATACAGGATTCCCTCCCGGCTCAGGCTTCCACGCGGTGGGGTTGGGAAGAAGGAAAAGCGACGCACCCAATAATGCGATGTGGACAGCTGCTTGCAGGGTCGGCCGTAAGCACATTGTGACACAATGAGCGTATAGGTAGCCGGCGAGTAGGCTAAATTGAAAGAAGAGAATACAGGTAGTCCAGGTGGACGCCCCCCCACCGAACCACGGCAGGATCAGCTTGCCCATCATTGGTTGAACCTGAAACAGCAGAAAGGCAGCGAGAAAGATGGTCGCACCGAAAGGCAGCAGGCGGCCACGGGATCGAGAAGCCGGGTCGTCGTTCAAGAGAACGTCTGGAAGCGGGACGCACCGCGGCGTGGTCAACTCCTGCGTCCGTTCGGACGAACGCACCGTGGCTGTATCAGTTGTGACCATTGCCAGCCAACAACCTTTCCATGTTCGACGGCCGCTTAGCTCGCGGGCGACGACTGCCTTTATACACCCTGCATCTTCGTCGAGTGCTAGAACATGCGATATCCGGCAGCGAACATTGCTGAATAGATGCCCAGCCAGAAAGCCCAAATCCCAAGGAGGGCGATTGCCAACCCAGGTCCGGCTCGATACAACAGGTGACCAACGACGAAGTGCGCAGGAAAGACTACAGCAGCGAATCGACCAAACCCCGCCATCGCGTTGTCGTAGCTCTTGGTGACGTAAGGAATAAGTAATAATCCTGCCGACAAGAGGAGCTCATATCGATTAAGCCACTTCTGCCGCCACCCTACGAGTATAAGTACAGCCGTCATCATAAAGTAGATAGGATTCGCACACTGCAAGCTGAAAAGCGGGTTGTAGTGCTCCTCATAACGTGCCCAGTATTCCGAACGTGATGATGAATACACAGCCCAAACTGGGTCGAGCGTGACAAGACCGACCCAGTAGTGCCATCCCGTAACTTCCTCACCGAACGTCAGACGGCAGTTCCATTGTGATTTCGCGAACACGAGAGGGTCACCCAATTGAATCCATTGAAAGGCCATAAACGCAATGAGGCCTCCGCTGGCGATGGCAATCCACCCGGCCGTTCGGAGACAGCGACCGGGTGCTCCGTTGCGCCACGTCAATCGGACTCCGCCCGGGCGTACTTCCCCCACGCCGGCTTCGCCGGACATCGTTCGCCAGACGTAAACGCCAAACGGTAGAAGGGTTGCCACTCCGACCGGGCGCGTCGCGGTTGCGAGAGCTGTTGCTAGCGCGAGTACCGATAAAGGCCAGCGCCGGGCGATGCCGTAAAGGACGAGCACCATCAACATTAGCAACATCGCCTCCGCATAAGCCATCCGAAAGAAGAACGTTGTGGGCAGGAAGCCCAGGGACAATAGTGAGTATTCCGTGAGCTGAGGCGCGTCTGGAAATCGGCAGCCGGCGTAGGCGCGGACAGCCGCGAAGGCAAAAATGAGAGAAAGGTTGGCCACGATCAGCAACGATACGTCGGGGGGCAACGCGGTGGCGGAACCGAGCAAGCGCGCGCACCACGGAAACAATGGAAAAAATGCAGCGTGTGTGACCGGCCCGCGGCTAGTGCTGACGGGACCTTTGTCTCGCAGATAGCCGTGCTCCGCGATGTCGCGATACCACACACCGTCCCCGGTCGTCAAGCAGCTCAGAACGTCGCTGGCTGTTACAGCGGGGCGCGTAAATCGAAGGACGGTCGCGCCAAATATTCCGCCAGCGATTACGACGATCGCCGTCAGGTAACAGAGCGCGATGCTTGGCGCAAGGAATGGTACGCGCGCAGGACGAACGATGTTATGCACGACAGACCGGACTTTAAACGACTTGTAACGACGATAATAGCCCTCTACCATCCGGCTTGCAACTTCCGCAATTCATGCAGGACGACTCAGCCGCCGCTGACGACGCCATAGGCCGACGATGCACACCAGCGCCAGTAAGCCGCCACCAAGACACCACCAAACAAGCCCCGCGCCACTCCCGTTCTTCTCTCGCTCCTTGCGAGCAGCCGCTCCGCGTTCTAGGAGCTTGTCAATGTCGTCCAGGCCCACTGGCATGTTAGCGGGGACCGAAAAACTAGCCATTGAATCATGAACTAACACCACTCGCGTACCGCGAGGCAACATGACCACGAACTCCTCGTCCGCAGGTGGCTTTTGGTCTTCTAATCTCGTAACGACAAACTCTCGGGCGAACACTTGGGAAAGATTGGATTGCGCGATAATCTCGTAGGCTCGTATCGGAAACCACTTACCGTCCTCGCACTCTTTCGCCTCAGTAATGATCTCATGAATGCTCTGCTCCACGTCCCCGCGCGTCGTTGAGACCTGGCGAACTAACAGATATCCACGGCGTGGATCGAGTGAGCCGAGGTAAACCCCGTCATCGATACGCTCGCGGAATTGATGAACCTCCGCGCCCCGAAACATGTCGGTTCCCTCATGCTTCGTTTTCCCTTCCTTAAGGCTTTTCAGCAGATCTTTGGCATTGTCAATCTTGTTGCCCGGACCGATTCCCCTGGCCACTGGTGGAAGGAGGTAAGTCGGTGATCGCGGACTTTCAGGCGTGTGAACATTGGCCAACTTCAGTGCCGGCGAGTAACCCAGCTGCTGCGGCCCATTGCTGAGATAGAACTCGGATGGCCAAGGGCCAGCGACGCGGCCCACAGCTCCCTTTCCTGCTTCCGCCCTGAGCTGACTCTCAACGGATGCATCGTCCGCGCGGAACGACCAAGACTCCTTGTCCTCCTTGACAAGCCACTCGACTTCGTACATATCGCTCCTCTCGAACTTGCCCTGAACAGCGTCCTGGACCGACTTAGACATACCTTGGCGCACAGTGTACTCACACCGAAAGGCGGTGAAGCGTTCCAAGTTAGCAACGCTGCCTTCCAAAAGGGCAAGCGCAAATCGATCAGGGTCGCTAGCTATGGACGTACGAACATCGAGCCAGCATATAGCGCACACAATCGCCATACCGACAGTCGCGGCTCGCCAGCCATGATTATTTGCGGTGCTCATCGTGCGCACGTCCTATTTAATGCACTTATTGTCAACATACCAATGATAATAACAAATCGGAGTGTAGCATTTGGGGTCGCCCGATTTGTGCGGCACCCAGTACGTGCCGTTAGCGCAAACGATCTTGCACTGGTAACAGGACTCACCTATGAATCCGCCCTTGCAAGTCGAATACTGGTACTTAAAACTGTCCTTTGCGAACTTATGCGTAAGCCCGTTGTCCTTACAGGTACCTTCGTAGCTATCGCAAGTGGGATTCGTTCCGCACCACGGTGATGGGTCCTCTCCGCCCTTAATGTCACATCTCGAGTTGCCGTAGTTTGTAGGCGCGTCGAAGCAGTGGCCGGTAGCGTAGTAGCCGTAATCGTATTGTGGATCCTGCGCCAGGAGGCCAGGACCAAATACCAGCACGGCCAGTAGCACGTTCGCCAGGATCGCCAAGCACCATGCCATTGAGCGATAAATCCTCATGTGATAGCTCCTTTTTCTTAAAAGGCTACAGAAATGTCTCATCCGCGGAGCGAGTCCCCTAAGAATGCTACCGGAATCACGATTGTCGGCACCGTCTCGCTGTCTGTGTGCAATGTAAGCTCTGTCCAAATGGGGTGCTTAGCAGCACTATCGACTTCTACCCAGATCCTCCAGAGTCGCCGGTCATCCATTGGTTCGGCGCGGTAGGAAATGGTCGCGTCACCAATGGCAACATCGGTGACACGAAACTCGCCACCGTCCTTCCTTCTTACAAGCACCAAGTCGCGTAAGGAGTCCTGCGGGCTGCGACGACTTCCAAAGAAAAGGCGCTCAGGCGAGACGCGGTAGGGCGATTGAAGCGACCAACGAATTGGAAGATGCGCCTTGTTAGAGACATCGGCTTCACACGCAACGGTCAGTCGAATCACGTCGCCGAGCGAAGTCGTCGGAGCAACGATCGCCAGATGCACGTCAGTTACGCGGCGTGTCACGGAGTCCGGCAATTGCTCAAGGCGCGATGCGCCGACGGACGCACGAACGTGCGGACTGTCCGCAGACACGAGGACCGGCATAGGTGGCGTGCCGTCGATCGCATACGTATGCGCAACGATCGTTCGCTCGTGCGTCGTTCCAGGGGACAACTCCCCGAGGTAGAGTTCTGTCGAGTCAAAGCGAATGCGAGGATAAGCCGATGCACGCACGGTGTATTCCCAACGCCGATCCTGATCGTCCGTAAGCGTCAGGAACACAGTTCTCGCGCCGACGATCCCGGTATGGTCAATCTCGACGTGCAGCGTTGTACCGTCGCCGCGACCGAGGGTGTGCTGGGCGAGCATGGCGTTTGCACAACCGCAGCTTGAACCGATTGTGCGGCGAAAACGCACGCGTTCGTCGGTGGTGTTCACAATAGGTAACTCGTATTTGGCGCGCCGGTAATTGCCCTCATCGTAGAGACGCGGCGCAACGTCAAAGATTCTCTGGGTTGCCGGCGAAGTGTTAGCGACTGTTAGGGTCGCGATGCCTCCTATGGCGGCTGTGCCCACAAGAAACGCAACGAACCTCAAACCGACGCGCGCAGGCTCACGAATTGAGCGGCGATCGCAGCACGTCCAAATCGCGAGCACCGCCGCAAAGTCTGCGAGAGCTACCGGGCCAGGTGGAATCCGGACAGCGCCGAAACAGCCACAAGTCTCAGCGCCGGAAAAGAAGCCCTTGAGCGAAATGAGGGCCAAGAACATAAACCAAATGCTCGCGCCTACTCGTGTTGCCCGGGGGCGCAAGCCCGCAGCTAGCCACAGGCCGAAAGCGAAGTTAAACAGTGCCGTCGCGAGGAGGAAGGAGCGACTGCTCCAGAAGTCGATCGCCAGCGTAGGCCCTGAAATGAGCTGATACCAAGTCAGTGACGCCGCAGTCAGCAGTGCCAATGCCAATAGTAGGCGAACAACATCGTAGCTGCTCGTGACACTCAGAGCCGAGAGCAACAGGCGAACGCAGTGGAGAACAAGTCCGGTCGGGGATCGCGGCGCATGTACGCGACCACCACATTCGCCACGGCATGCCCTGCTCGTAGCGTTCAACTCGTTCGATCGCAGATGGTGCCCTTTGCCATGGCCAGCGCATGACAACCTCGCAAGGTAACGAGGATCGGCCCAGTTTGAAACGAAGTTTCGCGCGGGAATGGCGTTGTCAACTACCTGGAGAAAAATCTTTCGGAAAAAAACTTGACGCCTGGCGGACAAGGCGAGGCCATGCTAGGCCCGCTTGTTGCGGAACGTCCGGCTCAGATAGCGATTGGAACCGTGCCACTTGCGTCAGGCCGACCCGGAGAAGGCCATCAGGGTTGTCCAGCCCACGCGCGCGTGGAACGACGTGCGCTCGATGCCGCCGGTGCCCGTGGCCGGGCATGGGCGTCTCCTTGGCGCTTGGCTGGCATAGTATAACACCCACAGCAGCCTCCACGGCTGACGGCCGCGTCGGGTCCTATTCATCCGGAGTGCCTAGGCATGCCACGTATCGCATCGTCACTGCGCATCTGCATCGCTGCGGCGACGTTCTCCCTCTGCTTCGCTGCGCCCGTCGGCGCCCAAGCCGACAAGCCTGCTGCATCAGCCGAAATCCGGCCTTTCCGGATCGCCGTCAAAGACGAGGTACTAACGGACCTCAAGGAGCGCCTGGCCCGCACGCGCTGCCGGACCAGATCGACGGCACCGGCTGGGAGTACGGCGTCCCGGTCGCCTACATGAAGGAGCTGGTCGCCTACTGGCGGACAAGTACGACTGGCGCGAGCAGGAGCGGAAGCTCAACGAGCTTCGACCAGTTCACGACCCAGATCGACGGCCTCGACATCCACTTCGTCCACGTGCGCTCGAAGGAGAAGAACGCCCTGCCGCTGGTGATCGTCGCACGGCTGGCCCGGCTCGTTCGTCGAGTTCTACAAGATCATCGGCCCGCTCACCGACCCGGTGGCCCACGGCGGCAAGGCCGAGGATGCGTTCCACGTCGTCTGCCCGTCGCTGCCGGGCTTCGGCTTCTCCAGCAAGCCGAGCGAGCGCGGCTGGAGTCGCAGCGGATGGCCGAGATGATCGCCAAGCTGATGGCCCGGCTCGGCTACGACGCGCTACGGGGCCCAAGGCGGCGACTGGGGCGCGGGCGTCACCCGCTGGCTGGCCGCCAACGACGGGGCGCACTGCATCGGCGGGCACAGCAACTTCCCCGGCGGCCAGCCAGCCGAAGGACGACCCGATGCGCGGCGTCACGCCGAAGGAGCTGGAGCGGATGCAAGCCGCGCATCAAGGAGCTGAACGACCACCGGGCCTACGGGGCCATCCAGGGCACGCGGCCGCTGACGCTGGGCTACGGCCTGAACGACTCGCCGGCCGGGCTGGCGCGCCTGGATCGTCGACAAGTTCTGGGCCTGGAGCGACCACGGCGGCAACCTGGACAACAGCTTCACGCAAGGACGAGCTGCTGACCAACGTGATGATCTACTGGGTGACGGAGACGCATGCCGTCGTCGACGCGAATCTACTACGAGTCGCAGCACAACACGCCGCGGCCGCCGTCGATGACGCCGTTCCAGAGCACCGGCAAGCCGGCGCCGATGGGCTTCGCGCTCTTCCCCAAGGAGATCAACGTGCCGCCGCGGGCCTGGGTCGAGCGGCAGCATGGGCGGCCACGCTGATCCACTGGACCGAGATGCCGCGCGGCGGCCACTTCGCGGCGCTGGAAGGCCCGAGCTGCTGGTGGACGACGTGCGGGCGTTTTCCCGCAAGCTGCGGCAGCGGGCAAAGGAGCGGCCATGACCGAGGAAGGCCGCCCCACGGTGTGCGGAGAGCAGACTCTTCACCCGCCCGACTCGTCCACGATCTCGCCTGAGGCCGAGCGTTATCACGGGCTGGATGCGCTGCGGGCCGTGGCCATGCTGCTGGGCATCGTGCTGCACGGGGCCATGTCGTTTGTCGAGCCGCCCGTGCCGATCTGGCCGGCCGTGGATCGCGCCCGCAGCGAGCTGATCGGCGGCTTCGTGCTGGCGGTCCACGCCTTCCGCTTGCAGGTGTTCTTCGTGATGGCCGGGTTCTTCGCCCATCTGGTGATGGCCCGCCGCGGCGTGCCAGGCTTCGTCTGGCACCGGACCAGGCGGATCGTCATCCCGCTGGCCCTGGCCGCGATCGTGATCGTGCCGCTCACGCAGGCCGGCTTCGTGTTGGGGCTCAGCCGGCTGGATGAACCGGCGACAATCGATCTTGAGGGCCGCGTCTTCAGCCTGCGGGCCTATCAAGAACAGCGCGAGCGTGACGGAGTTCTTCACTTCCGGCCGTTTCGTCCAGCGGTTCATGTGGTTCCACCTGTGGTTCCTGTGGTACCTGGTGATCATCTACGTCATCGCGCTGGCGGCCTTGCCGCTGGGCAGGCTGCTCGGCCGGCTGAGCTGGCCGGACCGGCTGTTTCGCGGGATGGTGCAGTCGCCGTGGCAGCCGCTCTTTCTAGCGCTGCCCACGTTCCTCTTGATGCTGCCGATGCTCACCTGGCAGGCTGACTCGCCGACGCGCGCGCTGCCCGAGTGGCGGATCGTGTTCTACTACACGGGTTTTTTTGCGCTGGGCTGGCTGCTGTATCGGCATCGCGACCTGTTGGCCCAGTGCGGCCGATGGTGGAAATGGTATTTGGCTCTGGGCACGGTGGCCGTGTTTCCCGTCATGGGCTGGCTGTTCCTCCATGCTCCGCTAGTGGCCAAGCCGCCCGATCCGGCCTTTCGGCTGCCGACGATCGCCGTCTATTCGCTGTTCACCTCGCTGATGGTGCTGGGGCTGTTGGGCCTCTTCCAGCGGTACTTTTCCCGGTCCAACCGCGTGCTGCGCTACGTGTCGGACTCGGCGTATTGGCTCTACCTGGCCCATTTGCCGCTGGTGATCTATTTGCAGATCGCAGTGGCCGACTGGCCCGGCTGGGTGATCGCCAAAGTCGCGCTGCTGAACGGCGTCGTGATCGTAGTGCTGCTGGCCAGCTATCACTGGTGCGTGCGATACACGTGGATCGGGGCGATGCTCAATGGCCCCCGCGCACGGCAAACGCCCTCGAACCCTCGAACCTAGAACCAAAGCCGTTCGAGGTTGGATGTTCGATGTTGGATGTTCGATGTTCAGCTCTCAAGGCAAGAACTGGACGGCCCCTGTCGAGCGAAGCTACGCCACCAGCTTCCGCACCACGTTCCCGCCCAAGTTCGTCAGCCGCAGGTTCAAGCCCGAGAAGCGGTGCGTCAGCCGCAGGTGGTCGAGGCCGAACAGGTGCAGGATCGTGGCGTGGAAGTCGTTGACGTGCACCGGGTCTTCGACGACGTTCCAGCCGATGCTCGTCGGTCTTGCCGAGCACCTGGCCGCCCTTGATGCCGCCGCCGGCCATCCAGAGGCTGAAGGCGAAGGGGTGATGGTCGCGGCCGGTGCCGTCGTGCGTTGCCGTCGCGGTTCTCGCCCAGCGGCGTGCGGCCGAACTCGCCGGCGCAGACCACCAGCGTCTCGTCGAGCAGGCCGCGCTGCTTGAGGTCCTTGAGCAGCGCGGCCACCGGCTGGTCGGCCATGCCGGCAGTTGTAGCGCCAGCTCGTCGTCGAGGTTGCTGTGATGGTCCCACGAGGCGTGGATCAGGGTGACGAACCGCACGCCGCGCTCGACCAGCCGCCGCGCCAGCAGGCAGTTGCGTGGCGAACGGGCTGATACACGCCGGGCCCGCCGCCGCGGCCGCCGGCATCCTTCGGCTCCGGCGCGGTCGACGCCGTACGCGTCGAGCGTCGCCTGCGTTTCGCCGGACAGGTCGATCAGCTCCGGCGCGGCCGCCTGCATGCGGAAGGCCAGCTCGTAGCTGGCGATGCGGCTGGCGATCTCCGGGTCGCCCAGCGTGGCCGAAGCGCGCCTGGTTCAGGTTCGCGATCGCGTCGAGGCTCTGCGCGCTGCAGGTCGCGCGGCAGGCCCGGCGGGTTCGCCAGGTTCAGCACCGGCTCGCCCTGGTTGCGGAACAGCACGCCCTGATAGGTCGAGGGCAGAAAGCCGCTCGACCAGTTCGACGCGCCGCCGCTGGCGCCGCGGCCCGCGGTGAGCACGACGTAGCCCGGCAGGTTCTGCGACTCGCTGCCCAGGCCGTAGGTCAGCCACGAGCCCATGCTCGGCCGGCCGAAGCGCGGCACGCCGCGTGCATCAGCATGAGCTGGCCGGGATGGTGGTTGAACGCGTCGGTGTGCATCGAGCGGACCAGCGCAGATGTCGTCGGCGCACGTGGCCAGGTGCGGCAGCAGGTCGGACAGCTCCATGCCGCACTGGCCGTGCTTCGTGAACTTCCGCGGCGCTGCCCATCAGCACGGCCGTTTCCTTCTTGATGAAGGCGAAGCGGACGTTCTTGGTCAGCGACTCCGGCAGCGGCTGGCCGTGCAGCTCGTTCAGCTTCGGCTTGGGATCGAACAGGTCGATCTGGCTCGGCGCGCCTTCCAGGAAGATGAAGATGCAGGCCTTGGCCTTGGGGGCAAAGTGCGGCGGCTTGGACTGAAGGGGATTCGTGGGCGCCGTGCCAGCCTCGCCGGAGCCCGCGCCCGCGGGGTCCGCGGCGCGCAGCAGACCTTCGTTGCTCAACATCGAGCCGAGCGCCAGGCCGCCCAGACCGCTCGCCGAGGTTGTCAGAAAGTGCCGCCGGCTTTGCGACAGATACTGCTCAAAGGGATGCATGTCGTTACTCGTTGCTCACAGTACGGTATATCCCATCTCATGCGTCCAGTCACGCCTTGAGATTGTGAGATTCTGAGATTCCAGTCTGGAATGTCAAACGGTCAGATTCCTTTTGGGCAAATAGGAAATCAGCGAGGTAGAGGAGTGCATGACGACGGCCAAAGCGGCGGATAGGATAGCGGGCACGCAATGCCTGGCACCCTTCGTTTGGCCACGGGATTACCCCAGACTCTCGAATCACGCCTAAAGGAGCCCTGAATGCGAAGCGCCTGCTGCTGCCTCATGCTGCTGGTTTTCGTCTCGCCCGTCCTGGCCGCCGACAACGAGCTGACCGCGCAGGAAAAGGCCGACGGCTGGCTGCTGCTCTTCGACGGCAAGACGCTGGACGGCTGGATGACCAGCACCGGCAAGCCGAGCAAGGCGCCCGTCGAGGACGGCGCCATCAACCCGCACAAGTGCGGCGGCTACATGATGGTCCACAAGGAGCCGGTGGAGAACTTCGTGCTGGCCTGCGACTTCAAGCTCAGCAAGCGGTGCAACAGCGGCATCTTCATCCGCACGTACTCGCTGACGCCGCGGCCCGGCAAGGACGTCGGCTTCAACGGCATCGAGGTCGCCATCGACGACACGAAAGGGGCCGGCTACCACGACACCGGCGCCATCTACGACCTCGTGAAGCCGAAGAAAAACGCCATGAAGCCCGCCGGCGAGTGGAACCACATCGTCATCACCTGCGACAAGAGCGTGATCGAGGTGGAGCTGAACGGCGAAAAGGTGACCCGCATGGACCAGGACGAATGGCCCAAGCCCAACGTCCGCCCCGACGGCACGCCGCACAAGTTCGACGTGGCCTTCAAGGACCATCCGCGCAAGGGCTACATCGGCTTCCAGGACCACGGGGCGCCGTGCTGGTTCAAGAACATCAAGCTGAAGCCGCTGAAGTAATGTCTACCAGCAACCCGCTCGACGTCCTCCTGGCCCACGATCACTGGGCCACGCGTAATATCCTGGAAGCGTGCGAGCCGCTCACGCGCGGGCAGTTTCATCGCCGCTTCGAGATCGGTCCGGGATCGCTGCACGACACGACGACGCACATCGTCGGCGCGATGCGCGGCTGGGGCGACTTGCTTGCAGGGCGGGATCAGCGGCCGCGGCTGGAGCACGACGGCGTCGAGCGGACGCCCACGGAGCTGCTGCTCTTGCTGCACGAGATCGCCGCCGATCTGGCCCATTGGGCCAGGCAGTTTCCGCTGGAAGAGAAGGTCACCGGCTCGCGCAGCGGCAAGACGTACACGTTTCTCCGCGGCGGCGTGGTGACGCACGCCACCACGCACAGCATGCACCACCGCGCCCAGTGCCTGAACATGCTTCGCCAGCTCGGCATCACCCCGCTGCCGATGAGCAGCGTGCTGGAGTGGATGCTCTACGTGGACGACCGGCCGTAGCACACGCGGCTCGCGTGTGCGGCAGCCCGCCGCCGGGTGGCTGGGGCTGAGCGCAGCGAAGCCCCAGCCGAGGTGCCACCCAACGTCATCAAAGGAGCGATCATGGTTCCCCACTCTCGTGCGATGTTCGCTGTCCTTCTGTCGGTTTCGTGGGCAGGCTCTTCGCCAACCCAGGGCGATGAAAAGAAAAAGCAAGCCGATTCGCAGGCCGCCAAGGCGGACAAGGAGTTTCTGTCGCAATTGACTCAGTTCGCCGGCCTCGAGGAGCAAGCCGCGGCCAAGGCAACGCCCGAGTTCTTCGGCGCCGCCAGGCAATTCCTGCGTAATACCAAGAAGGATGCGGCGCAATTCCGCTTGGCCATCGTCACCGCCGAGTATTTGGATGGCAAAGGGCAAGACGAGGCCGCCTTGAAGCTGCTGGCCGAGCTGACCACGCATTACGCCGATGCCGACAAGAAGTTGGCCCAGGACGCGGCGAAGGCCTACGAGGTGGCAAAGCAACGCGCAACTTGGGCCGGCAAGCCCTTGAAGCTCGAGGGAACGTTGGTCGGTGGCGCTAAGTTCGACTGGGAAAAGTACAAAGGCAAGGTTGTGCTCATCGACTTCTGGGCGACCTGGTGTGAGCCCTGCAAAGCGGATTTGCCCATGCTGAAGGAGGTCTATGCGGAGTATCGGGACAAGGGCTTCGAGATCGTGGGCATCAGCCTGGACAAGGACGTCGATGCGCTGGCTAGGTTCATCAAAGCGGAGAAGCTTCCCTGGGAAAACCTCCAGTCTGGATCTGGGTTGGCGGAGAAATTCGGCGTCGAGGGGATTCCCTTCCAAGTGATCGTTCACCGCGACGGCACGGCCGCGCCCATTAAGAGGCGCGGCGAAGCATGGTGGGTCCAGGTAGAGAAGCTGGTTGACAACGCTCCTGGAAAGGTGACGCGGATCAACGAGTTTGCTGGGGTTAGCAGCCGGACGTACGGCTTCTACGGCATGGTGCTGCTGGAGATCGACGGCAAACCGGCCGCTTGTTTTGGTCTGCACAAGCCGCCTGGCGGCAAGACGCGGTACACGTACCTGATTCTGCTGAAGCCCGACCCAAAGGGCCGGCCGGGTTGGGGGATCGAGGGAGAGCAGAAAGATCCGGTGATCGAAAGCGATGGGCGGGTCGCGTGTGACCTGAAGATGAAGGCCCGAGTTGGCGAACGCGCGCTCGAAGTGGAATACCACCTCCGGGCAGACGCCGAGCGGGTCACCAGCGAGACGCTCAAAGTCGGCGGTAAGGAATCTGGCAAGGATGGCCCGCGAGTGTTTCTGGTCGATCTGGCCGACGACAAGCCCACGTACATTCCGGTCAACATCGTGCCGGAAATCGTGCCCGAGTTCACGGGCGACAACAAGGAATGGAAGCCCTGGGGAAGGCAGATTCTACAAGCGGTGAAGGAGCTGAAAGAGAAAGCGCCGAAGGCGAAGGAGTTCTTTGACACGGAGAGCCGGTAACTCGCCGACGCGTGGCACGATGAAGAAGGTCGGGTGGGGTGGCTGGGGCTGAGCGCAGCCAAGCCCCAGCGACGTGCAACCCACGGCGCGTAGCACAGGCACGCGAGCCGCGTGCCCTACGGCCTTATGCTGGCTTCACCACGGCCAACATGAACGTCGGATTCAGCGCGTTGAAGCGCGTGCGCTCGAGCTGATACGTGCCGCGGGCGATGCTGATCATCCACAGCTTGACGTCGGGCACGTGGGCGTGCAGCGCCGCGTGCGCGTCTCCCACGTTCTCGATGCTGGCCACGTTGGCCACCAGCCGGCCACCCGGCCGCAGCCGGCCATACGCCGCATCAACCAGCCGGCTAATCTCGCGGCCCGTGCCGCCGACGAACACGGCGTCGGGGTCCGGCAGGTCGGCCCAGGCCTCCGGCGCCCGGCCCAGCACTGGCACGAGGTTCGTCACGCCGAAGCGCTCGGCGTTGGCCAGGATCAGTTGGTGGTCGTCGGCGTCCATCTCGATGGCGTACGTCTTGCCGCCGCTGGCAATCTGGGCCGCCTCGACGGCGACCGAGCCACTGCCGGCGCCGATGTCCCAGACGATGCTCTTGACGCCCAGGTCCAGCTCGGCCAACGCCAGCGAGCGGACCTCAGCCGGCGTGATCAGCCCTTGCTTGGGCTTGGCCTGGAGGAACGCCGCGTCCGGGTTGCCGAACAGCCGGCGGCCGATGCGGTCGCTGGGCCGGTCCGGCACGTTGGGCTTGCGGATCAGGATCATCACGTTCAGCGGGGCGAACTCTTGATCGACCAGGTCGGCCAGCTCGCCGTGCGTCACGCGCTCGTCGGGCGAGCCGAGGTTCTCGCACACGTAGCCGGAGAAATAATCGATGCCGCGCTCGATCAGCCGGCGGGCAATCTCGCCCGGCGGCAGCTCGTCGGTAGTGAACAGGCCCACCTTGTCGGCGATGCGGATCTTCTCCAGCACCGACTCGAGCGGGTGGTTCGCCAGGTTGGTGAGGAAGGCCTCCTCCCAGCTTTCCTTCACGCGGGCGAAGGCCAACTGCATGCTGCTGACGTGCGGCACGACCTCGAAGCGGTCTTTGCCGAGCTTGTCGCACAGGTAGCGGGCCACGCCGTAGAACAGCGGGTCGCCGGAGGCCAAGACGACGATCCGCTTGCCTGCGGCGCGAGCGATAGCTCCCACGGCGGCGGTCAGGTCCTCTCCCAGAGTGAGCCGCTCGGCCTTGCCAGCGGCGCCGCCGAGGCGGGCCAGCGTGCTTTCGGCGCCGATCAAAAGCTGTGCTTGTTCGATGAGCCGGCGGGCGGCGCTGGTGGCACCCTCCAGCCCATCGTCGCCGATGCCGACGATGTAGATTCTCTGCTCACTGGCCAAGGTGGGTTCCCCACGAGTGAGTAGGTGAGTAGGTGAGTAGGTGAGTAGGTGAGTAGGTGAGTAGGTAGGGGACCGGCTGTCACCATTGCCGTCAATACTTACTCACCTACTCACCTACACCAAGCGAAGCGGCATTGACGCGAAGGGCGACCCCGGTATGATCCGCCGCCCATCAATTCCCTGGATTCTGCCGCGCCAGCGTCGCGGTGAAAAGGAATGGCTGGGGTTTTTACCGGCAAGAGCCGAAGAAGAGTTAGGAACGGCTTAAACCCGATAACCCCCACAAGCGGGCGGGATACCTCTAACTAGCATTTCTCTCACCGTCTTCAAGGAAGAGGACGCCGCGGCCAAGGTGCACCCCGCACCCGCCCCTCGGTCCACTCGCTCCTTGCCGACAGCTTGCACAAGCGAGGATTCGATGCGCAGCACATGGACGCGGTGGCTGCCCGTGGTGGCGATGCTCGGCGTGGCCGGGTGCTCGTCGGGCAAACCTTGGAGCATGGCCAGCCTGTGGCCCTGGGGCAAATCTGACTCCAGCGCCGCGCAGACCAAGCTGGCGCAGAACCCGCCCGGCAAGCCGCCGCTTGCCAGCGCCAACGTGAGGCCGCAAACGCTCAACGGACAAACGCAACTGGCCGCGAACACGGCTGCGCCCGGCTGGAGTGGGGTGACCCCGGCCGGCGGCACCGGCGCCTGGCCGCTCTCCTCGGCCGCGCCTGCGGCTGGTGCCGCGAGCACCACGCCGGGCTGGCCCCCCGCGGGCGCCTACGGCGCACCAGCTGGATACGCCACGCCGGCCGCCGATCCCAACGCGGCGGCTGCTTACACCGCACAAAACTACGGAACGCCGGGCTACGGCACGCCCGGCTATGGCACGCCGGGCTACGGCTCGCAGGGCCTTGGCCAGCCGGCGCCGAGCTACGGCGCGGCCGCTCAGCCGGGCTTTGGTGCTCCGGCCGGCTATGGCACACCGGGCTTCGGCACGCCCGGCTACTCTGCCGCACCTGCCGCCCAGACAGGCGTGACGGCGGGCTTCGACAACCAGGGTGGCCCTTGGCCGCCGCAAGCTCAGGTGAATCCCTATGCCCAGTCGCCCGCAGCCGCTCCAGGCTACGGTGGCGGGGCTGCGGCGGCGACCCCCGCCTACGGCAGCGGCGCGGGCTACAGCGGCGCCGGTTACGGGAACACTTCGCCCTTCCCGGCCACGCAGCCCGGGGCAGCGGGCGCCGCCGAATCTGGTACGCTGGAGCAGCCGCCGGTGGCGGTGGCGTGCCCCAGACTTACCCAGTTCCCAGTGGTGACATGACGGGCGCGGTGCAGGGCGACCCGGCCGCCGTCGCCAATCCGAACTACGCCAACCCGAACTACGCCAGCACGGCCGGCGCTCCGGCCGGCGGCGGCTTCGCGCCGGGCAGCACCCGGCCGACCGACCCGGCAGCCGGTGGCGCTCCTGCGGCACCCTCGCCATCGGCCTCGAACCTCGCCGCCCCGCCGGCTGCCCTCTGGCGATAAAGTTTCTCTGGCAATTTCGACTGTCCGCAAGAGCCACGTGGGCCGCGCTGCCAGCCAGCGCGGCCCACGCTTTTTTGCGCGGCAGAAAGAGCCTTTGTCTTTTGCAATCCAAGCGAGATAATGCGCCGTTGCGCAGACCGCACGATTCAAGGCATGACCGCCGGAACGAGCAGGATGGAGTAATGGTCGCCGATCAGGAAAAACGCATCGCCGAAGCCGAAGAGCTGCTGGGCGATCAGCTTCGCTACCAGGGCTTCGCCAAGGGCCTCTACTTCGGCCAGTATCTGGGGGACCGGCTCCCGGCTTATCCTCAGCTCACCGCCAACGTGGAGGTGAACCAGCGCGTCGAGGACCTGCGAAAGTTCTGCCAGGAGGAGATCGACCCGGTCACGATCGACGCCGAGGAGGAAATCCCGCCGGAGGTCGTGCAGGGGCTGGGCCGGCTCGGCATCCTGGGCGCGTGCCTGCCCAAGAGCGTCGGCGGCCTGGCCTACACCCAGACGCAGTATTGCCGGCTGCTCGAGGTGCTGGGGGCGCACTGCGCGAGCACGGCGCTGTTCGTGAACGCTCACCACTCGATCGGACCTCGCGGGATCGTGCTATTTGGCACGAAGGTGCAGCAGGATCGCTGGCTGCCCAAGCTGGCCACCGGCGAGTGGATCAGCGCCTTCGCCCTCACCGAGGCCGAGGCCGGCAGCGACGCCGGCAACGTGCAGACACAGGCCACGCCCGCGGCGGACGGCTCTGGCTACGTCCTCAACGGCGAAAAGCGCTACATCACCAACGGGGCGATCGTCGAAGGTGCTCACCGTGATGGCCCGCACGCCGGTGCCTGGCAGCAGCGACACCAAGATCACCGCCTTCCTCGTGACGCCCGACATGCCGGGCTTCCGCGTGCCGCAAGACCGCATGCCCAAGTGCGGCGTGCGCGGCACCGTGACCAGCCGGCTGGGGTTCAAAGACATGTTCGTGCCGCGGGAGAACATCCTCGGCCAGTTGGGCAAGGGGCTCAAAGTCGCCCTCACGATCCTCGACTACGGCCGCACCACGTTCGGCGCAAGCTGCACCGGCGCGGCCAAGTTCTGCCTGGCCCGCAGCATCCAGCACGCCAACACCCGCAAGCAGTTCGGCGAGACGCTGGGCAGCTTCGAGCTGGTGAAAGAAAAGCTGGCCTTCATGGGGGCCTCGGTCTTCGCCATGGAGGCCTGCACGTATCAGACCGCCGCGCTCATCGACTCGGGCATCGAAGACTACATGCTCGAGACGGCCATGCTCAAGGTGTTCGCCACCGAGTGCCTGTGGCGGATCATCATCGACACGTTTCAGATCTACGGCGGCTCGGCCTACTTCACCGACCAGCCGTTCGAGCGGATGATGCGCGACCACCGCATCAACATGATCGGCGAAGGGGCCAACGACGTGTTGAAGGTGTTCATCGCCCTGGTCGGCATGCGCGAGGTGGGCCTGGAGCTCAAGGGCATCCTCGATGCGATCAAGAACCCCTTCGGCAACTTCGGCAAGCTCGGTGGGTTCGCCGCCCGGCGGATCGGGGCCATGCTCCTGGCCCCGGAGGTGAGCGTGCGGACGACGGAGCTGGACGACGAGGCCAACCGGCTGGGCCGGCTTGTCGGGGCCTTTGGCTCGCACGCCGAGCGGCTGCTGCGGCGCTATCAGGAAGACGTGCTGAACCGCCAATATCACCTGGCCCGCGTGGCCGACGCGGCGATCGAGCTGTACGTCTCAGGCTGCGTGCTGGCGCGGCTCGACCAGTTGCTCACCGACGAGGACCTCACCGAGACCCAGCGCCGTGACGGCCTCAAGACAGGCCGCTATTACCTGCGCAGCGCCGCCCGGCGAATCCACCGCCGCTTGTCCGAGCTGTGGGACAACGACGACGAAGAGACGACGGAAATGGCCGACTGGCTGCTGGGCAAGAACCGCCCGCGCGAAGGTATGTCCGGCGGCAACGACAAGCCGGCGCAACATGGGCATTGATGGCTCGATCCACGCGGCGACGACGCCTCACAAGCAAACAACTACGCTGAAAGCGTAGAACTCCATAGCCCAGGGTTTGCCGCGCGAGCGGCTACCCTGGGTGTTAGGATCCCAAAAACCATCACAACCCTGTAAGGGTTGCACACGAGCGCTCAAACGTGTTGTGCAACCCTTTCAGGGTTGATGGCCTATTTGGGTGACGAGTCCCAGGGTAGCCGCTACGCGGCAACCCTGGGCTTTGGAGTTGAACCCTTTCAGGGTTCGCATAGCCACCAGGCGAGTGCTGAAAACATGACTACTGATCCGACGCCAGGCGCTTTCGACCGGGATGAAATCATCGTCGTGCCAAACGACGACGATTCGCCTGAGGCCGACGGCGGGCCGCTCCGCGCCTATCTGCAGCTCGTCCGCGCGCCGGCCGTCTTCACTGCGCTGGCGGACGTGATGCTCGGCTTTTTCTTTGCCTACCGGCCGATGCTGTTCGCGGAACACAACCGTCCTTGGGAGCCGCCCTGGCCGCTCTTGGCAATACTGATGGGTGCGTCGGCCCTGCTCTATATGGCTGGGATGGTGCTCAACGACTTTTTTGATGCCAAAGTGGATGCCGTGGAGCGGCCCTACCGGCCCATCCCTTCGGGCCGCGTGAGCCGTGCCATCGCCGGACGCTTGGGCGCCGCGATGCTCATCGGAGGCGTCGCTTTGGGGTGGCTGGCTAGCTTTCAGGCGGGCAACCTGCGAGCGGGGCTGATCGCTTCGGCCCTCGCCGCCGCCGTCCTGCTCTACGACGCAGTGCTCAAGCAGACGCCGGCCGGACCGATCGGAATGGGCGTTTGCCGGATGCTCAACGTGCTCTTGGGCATGGCCGTCGGTTCGTCGCTCTTCGCGCCGGTGTACGAGGAGTTCTCCGTGGCCCACTACGTGCTGGCCGGCGGCGTGGGCCTGTACATCGTTGGCGTCACGCTCTTTGCCCGACACGAGGCGGCGGAGAGCCAAAACCTGGCGCACTTGGCCGGCGGCGTGGCGATCATGGCCGGCGGGATCGCGCTGGTCGGCTGGTATCCGACTTGGGCGGCGGAGGCCGGCATCAAGCTCGATCCCTCGATCTCGATTGTCGGCCTGCCCATCGGCCTCTTGGCGCGCTCATCCTCTATCGCTGCGTGATGGCCATTGTCGAAAGAGGCGAGCCCGTGCTCGTCCAGCGGGCCGTAACGCACTGTCTGCGGTCGCTGATCGTGCTGGACGCGTTCGCCTGTGCTGCCGCGGCAGGGATGGTCCCGGCACTGGCGATCCTTTGCTTGCTGGTGCCGACACTGCTTCTGGGCTACTGGCTCTACTCGACGTGAAGTAGATCGTGGAGTGGCGCAGCCCGCGCAGCGGCCGCCGGCCCAGCGAAGGTGCGTGGGCAACCTCAGTGCTTGGCGAAGTCCACCACGGCGTACCACTTGGTGCCACCGGGGTAGAGGAGCCCTACGCCGGCGTGGGTGTACTGAGGGTCGAGCATGATGCCCTTGTGGATCGGGCTGTTCATCCAGGCGTCAACGGTCTGTTGCGCGCTGGACGCCGAGCCGGGCGCATACTGGATCTCGCCAAAGCTTGAGAGGGGCGTGAACCCGGCGTCTGTGATCCGCTTCTCGATCGAGCTGCCATCGGACCCGGTGTGTGGGGTCTTGCCCGGTTGTTTGTGGGAATTGTTGTCGCGCATGTCCGTGGCCTGGCGGACGGCCGAGGCACCCAGTTGATCGTCCCCCGTGACCGGAGGGGCCCCCGCGGCGACCCGCTTCTCATTGATCAGGTCGAGAATATCTTTCCCCGGAAGGCTGCCCCCCGTCCCGGGACCACAGGATACGACCGAGGCGAGAAGGACCGCGGCTACAGGCATTGCGGCAAGAGTCCGGCGCATTTCTGAGTCCTCCTTTGAGTCCTAACGATCAAAGCCAGAGAACGAAAAAAGCCGGCGTGGTCGAACACCTGGGAGGTACTCGACCACGCCGGCCTACTCTTCAACGAGCCCCCCCGCCACAGCCGAGGTGCCCTTCATTTAGTCGTCCGACGTTCTGAATCAGTCGTGTACTGTATAGGACGCATTCGGAAAAGCAAGCGCAAAGGCGGCTGCTCTGATTGTATTGGTCCGCGCTCAGCCGGGACTCACTGGATGGGCATTTGCCCAGCTACTTCTTGCGTCCGATCATTTGCAACGTCGGACCGGCTTCTAAGATCTTTCGTGCCACTTCGATCAGTTTGAGGTTCTTGTCGCAGGCCATCTTTTGCATCTGGCGAAAAGCCTCTTCCTCGCCCAGACTGGCGAACTTCATCAGCAGGCCCTTGGCTTTTTCGATCGTCTTGCGGTCCTCGAGCGATTGCCGCAATTGCTGGGCTTCTTTCTGCAGCGACTCGATGGCCTGGTAGCGGCGGTGGGCGACGGCGATGGCCGTCTCCAGGTCGGCCTGGCCGATCGGCTTGACGAGATAGGCCATCACGTGCGACGCCGACGCTCGCTCGATCAGATCCTCGTCGTGGAAGGCCGACACCAGGATGATCGGCGCCGGGGCCTGCTGCGAGATGGCCAGGGCGGCCTCGATGCCGTCCATCTCCGGCATCTTGATATCGCTAACGACTACGTCCGGCCTGGCGGCGATACAGCCTTCGAGCAACTGCCGGCCGTTCTCGGCCACGACCACCACCTGGTGCCCCAGGTCGGGCAGCACGTCTTGGAGCCAACGGCGGATGAGCGGCTCGTCGTCGGCCACGGCCACGCGCAGGGCAAGTTTCGAATTGGCGGTCACGAGGCACTCCGCGGCAGGGTGATCCAGAACTCGGCCCCCGGTCCGTCCGTGTCGGCCACGATGATCTCTCCGCCATGCCCGGCGACGAGGCGTCGGGAGATCGCCAGGCCCAAGCCGGTTCCGCGGACCTTGGTCGTGTAGAACGGCTCGAAAATCCGCTCGCGCTCCTCGCGCGGCACGCCAGGGCCGTTGTCGCGCACCATGAGCCGCAACGCCAGCCGGCCAGCGAGGTGCGTCTCGGCCCAGCGGATTTCGACCTGGGCCGCCTCGCCCGACGCGAGGGCGTTCTCCAAGACGTTTCGGAAAACCTGGCCGACGGCCCGCCGATCGATTTCACAGCGCGTGTCGATGGCGGCAGCCGTCTCGTGGCTGGCGTCCTGAGCCAGGGTGTTTTGAACGGCGGTGTTCTCGACGAGCCGGGCGCCCGTGCGCTTTCGCTGCTCGAGCAGTTGTTCCCACGTTTTGTGCAGGAGCTGACGCAGGTCGGCCGGCTCGCGCCGCAGGTTCACCGGCGCGGCAAAGCCGCGGGCCTCTTCATACAGATCGGTGAGATAGACCTGGGCTTCCTGCACTTCCCCGACCAGCTCCGCGGCGTCGGCGTTTCCGGCGACGCGCTTCTTGAGCATCTCCAAGCCCGACTGGCTGCGCTGCAGGGCGTTGCGGCTTTCGTGGGCCAGCGCGGTCATGGCTTCGCCGATGGCCGCCAGCCGCTCTCGGCGCAGCAGTTGCTCGCGGGCCCGCTGATGGTCCACGCTTAGGCGAGCGAAGAGCCAGGAGACGATGCCCAGCACGACGCCCAGCGCCATCCAGGTGTATCGCGGGACGGTCCAGAATTCGCGGGAGGCCGCGGCCAGGTGAGCGCGAGAAATCTGCGAGACGAGTTTCCATTGATAGCTGGCCCGCAGCGGCGCAGGCACCCCGGCCTCGCTCGGCCCCCCCACCAGAGACCGCAGCGGAAACACCGTGCGAAACGTGTACAGACCCGAGGCCGAGCGGAACTGCCCGGCCTCGACTTCGTGCATCCGCTGCCATTCGTCGGGCCAGTCGTGGGCAAACGAGCGGTCGAACCGCTCGGGCTGTTCGGGAAACATGAAGCTCCATTCGTCGGCCGGGTTGGGCCCGGCCAGCCAGTAGCCTTCGGCGTTGAGCAGTTGCGGCTTGACGAGGGCCCCCTCCGATTGGAGGCGCAGCTTGGCCAGCAGCTTGTCACCAAGGTAGTTCAATACCACCATGCCGCGGCGCTGGCCCGCTTCGTCGAACACCGGGGTCGCAAAGCGGATGGTCGGCTTGGGGGGCTGCTCGACCTGGCCTTCCTCGACATTGAGATCGAGCGGCGACACAAAGACCTCGACCTGGCCCAGGCCGCGCGTCTGCTGGACGTAGTAGCGGTTGCCCTTGCCTTGCAGGTTCTGCTGCGGCACGATCACGGCCTTGCGGTCCACGAGGTTGATCCGCACGATCTCGTTGCCCGTGGCATCCAAGTACCGCAACTGGTCGTAGAGCTGCTTGCGCTGGACGAAGAGCGCATAGTCCTCAGCGAGCGCGGCGCGGGCCGGCGCGAGGCGGTCGGCCTCGTCCGCCATTTGCACGAGGGCCTTCAGCGTGCGAGCGTCGGCTAGCGTCATCAGGTCGGAGACCACCGACTTGAAATCGGCGGCGATGATCTCGCCCAGCACTTTGACTTGTTCCCGCTCGTTGTGCTCGAGCTGAAGCTGCTCGTTTCGCTCGCGGTTCCAGTACAGCCCTCCCACGAGCGCTCCGCTGACCAAAAGCAGCGGCAGGAACATCAGCAGGAAGCGCAGGCCGACCGCGCGCCAGGGGAAAGGGGTCGTTCGTCCTAGGAGTTCAGCCATCGGGACTCAGCAGCCACTTTGCATTTTGCATTTTTGCACTTTGCATTTTGCATTGCTCCGTGGCTCCCCGCTAATGCAAAGTGCAAAATGCAAAGTGCAAAATGACGAAGCCCACGGACGGTGTTCCTCCTTTTACGGTAGTCGATGATTGACATTCGGAAAAGCGTCGGCTAACAGAACCGGTGTGCCAGGTCGTCGCCCGATCAAGCCCAGGAGTTCTCCTATGTTCCGCCGGCCGATGTTGCTGCTCGTATTATCGCTTGTTTGCGCGTGCCCTTCGCCCACGCTGGGGCAGAAGGAGCCCAAAAAGAAATCGCCGCGGCCGACGCCCACGGTGGCCGACTTTGCCTATGGTAAGGGCTCCGAGCGACAGAAGTTCGACTTCTGGCAGGCCAAGTCCGATAAGCCCACGCCCGTCGTGCTCCTGATTCACGGCGGCGGCTGGATGGCCGGCGACAAGTCGGGCTACGGCGCCGCGATGATCGAGCCCTTCCTCGAGGCCGGCATCTCCGTCGCGGCGATCAACTACCGCTTCATCCTTCAGGCGATGGAGCAGAAGGTCGAGCCGCCGGTCAAGGCCTGTCTCTACGATGCGGCCCGCGCGCTGCAAACCATTCGCTCCAAGGCCAAGGAGTGGAACATCGATCCCCGCCGCGTGGGGGCGACCGGCGGCTCGGCCGGCGCCTGCACATCGCTGTGGCTGGCCCTGCACGACGACCTGGCCGATCCCAAGAGCAACGATCCGATCGCCCGGCAGTCGTCGCGCCTGACCTGTGCGGCCGTCTCGGGTGCCCAGACCTCGCTCGATCCCAAAGAGCTGCGCGAGTGGATTCCCAATGCGATCTACGGCGGGCACGCCTTCGGCTTTGCCGCCAAGGGACGCCAGCGCCCCGAAGAGTTCGAGCTCCTGATCGCCAATCGCGAAAAGGTGCTGCCCTGGATCAAGGAGTATTCGCCGATCGAGCTGGTGACCAAGGACGACCCGCCGATCTACCTGGACTACCCCAACCAGAAGGCGCCGCCCGCGCTTGGGGCAAAAGGAAGCCGACCCGACGCACTCGGCCATCTACGGCGTGAAGCTGGCCGAAAAAATGAAAGCCGAGGGGCTGGAAGCCGTGCTGGCCTATCCGGGCCAGAAAGACGAGAAATACGGCTCGGTGACAAAGTTCCTGATCGACAAGCTGAAGGCCGAGTAGCCGCCTTACGGCAAGAACAAATTCGCCAGCTCGGGCACTTCCTGGTCGCGCTCGCGACGAATGATGGCGCGGATGTCCTCGTGCACGCGGAAGAAGGCGCCCACCACGGTCGGGTCCCATTGGCGGCCGCCGCCGGCCTTGATGATTTCATCCACCCGCTCGTCGGTCATGCCCTTGCGGTAGACGCGGTCGCTGCCCATCGCGTCGAAGGCGTCGGCCACGGCACAGATGCGGGCCAGATAGGGGATGGCTTCGCCCGCCAGCGAATGCGGATAGCCCGACCCGTCCCAGGCCTCGTGATGGTGCAGCACCACCGGCAGCACCGGGGCCAGCTGCTTGATGCCGCAGAGGATGTTGTAGCCCAGCTGCGGGTGCGTCTTGATGTGGTCGAACTCTTCCTCCGTCAGCCGGCCCGGCTTGCGGAGCACGTGGTCGTCGATGCCGATCTTGCCCACGTCGTGCAGCAGGCCGGCGAGGTACAGGGTTTCGATCGTCTTGCTGTCGCAACTCAGCTCGCGGCCGAGGCGGACGGAGACGCGGGCCACGCGGTCGCTGTGGCCGCAGGTGTAGGGGTCTTTGGCGTCGATGGCCGAGGTGAGCGCCTGGACCATGTTGCACATCAGCTCGGCCTGCTCGCCGTACAGCTCCGTGTTGCCGCGGTGAATGCCCAGGATGGCGCTGACCGAGCTCAGCAGGTTGGCCTCGACGGCGCCGAACTCGCCCTGCTCCGCATGGTTGAAGGCCGCCAGCCAGCCATAATGGGTGCCGGCCCGCATCAGCGGCACGACGACCATCTCGCGAACCTCCGGCACCGGCCACGCGGGACGACCGGTCGCGGCGCGGTTCACCACCAGAAAACGCCGCGAGGCATTGAGCCCTAGCTCATCCACCAGCCGCGAGAAGCTGGCGTTGGTCAGCGGGCACAGACCATGCGTCAGCAGCTCGGCGCGCTGCAGCGGCTCGACCCCGCGGGCGACGCGTTGCAGGGCGAACCCTTCGGCCGGCACGATCTCAGCCAGCCATTGCAGCGCCTTGCGCGCCAGGTCGTTCTCGCGACGCGACAGCGTGAGATTGTCGGTGAGCTGATAGATCAGGCTGATTTCTTCATACGTGTGGCAGAGGTGCTGCGAGAGCTTATCGATCTCGTGCTCCAGCTCTTGCACGCGCCGCTGGCGCGTGTGCTCCGCCAGCACCAGCCGGGCCAGCCGGTCGAGCGTCTCGGCGGCCACGGGTGTTTGGCGGCGGGCCCACTGCTCGAGCAGGTCCGGCTCCATGTCGAACGCCAGGGCCGCTTGCAGCAGATCGGCGGTGTCCAGCCCCTCGGGCGTGACGAACAAACCAAGGGCCACCCAGGCAGTCGGCGCGTCGGCATCTGCCGGAGCGTTCCAGGGCAGGGCCATGACCAGCATCGTGGCGACGCGATCGATGACCACCTGGCGACGCGAGGCGGCGGCCCCTCGGACCTCGCCCCAGGCGGCCAGGGACCAGACCGGCACGCCGGGGGCCTCGTGCAGCACTTCGCCGCTGGCGGCATCCAGGATGGTGAATTCCGCGCCAAACCATTGCGCGAGCCTGGCCGCAGCTTCGGCCGGCGTATCGGCGGCAGGCCGCGCCGGTCCCTGCGGACCGAAGGCCAGGGCGGCGCCGGCCAGCTCAGGCAGCAACGTTCCTTGGGAGAAATCCGAGGGCATGGGGCAGTGGGCAGTGGGCAGGGGGCAGACGTACGGGGACCGCGGCGAGGCCGGATGGCACTGCCACAACTCTACGTCATATCGCGGCGGAGCGGCGCCATTCGCACGGCCGTGCGAGCCTCGTGGGGCCGACGGGAAGGAGCAATCGTGCCGATCGTGCCGACGAGGCCGAGCACCCTGGCTTGCCGCAACCAGACTAGCCCGACGCGCGAGTCGCGCGAGCGAGGTCGTGCTGGCAGTGCTGACAACAGCGTCGCACTGGCCGATCTCTTGACGCTGCTGCCCGTGCGTCGTACCGTTCCCGCCCCCGCCCCCCCGGCGGACCAGGTCCGCGCCGGGCCGCTCTGCTACCATTTCCGACACGGAGGTCCCCGCTTGGCGAGCCATTCCCTGACGCGCCCTGTTTCGTCGCCGAGCCTGCCGCACGCTGCGATGGCCGTGCCTCTCCTGGATACGCGGCGCGAGTTCGAGCCGCTGCGCCAGGAAATCCTGGCGGCCGTCGAGGCGGTTTGCACGTCCGGGCAATACATCCTCGGCCCCGAAGTCGTGCGGCTGGAGGAACGCCTGGCGGCCTATTGCGGCACGCAGCACGCCATCGCCTGCGCCTCGGGCAGCGACGCGCTGCTGCTGGCGCTGATGGCCTACGACATCGGCCCCGGCGACGAAGTGATTGTGCCCAGCTACACGTTCTTCGCCACGGCCAGCTCCGTGGCCCGCTTCGGCGCGCGGCCGGTGTTCGCGGAGATCGAGCCGCGGCACTTCAATATCGATCCGGCCGACATCGAGAGGTGCATTACGCCCGCGACCAGAGCCATCATTCCCGTCCATCTGTTTGGCCAATGTGCTGAGATGGACGCCATCCGCTCGATCGCCGCGAGGCACGCCCTGCGCGTGATCGAAGACGCCTGCCAGGCGATCGGGGCCGAGTACCACGGCCGGCGCGCCGGCGGACTGGCCGACGTAGCCTGCTTCAGCTTCTACCCGACGAAAAACCTTGGCGGCTTCGGCGACGGCGGGCTCTTGACCACCGACGACAGTCGCCTGGCTGACCGTCTGCGGCTGTTGCGAACGCACGGGATGCAGCCGCGCTACTACCACCAGGTGCTGGGCATCAACAGCCGGCTGGATGCCCTCCAGGCGGCGATCTTGAACGTGAAGCTCTCCCATCTGGAGGCCTGGACCGCCGCCCGGCAGGCCAACGCCGCGCGATACGGCGAGCTGTTCCAGCAGCAAGGGCTGGACGGCGTGCTGGGGCTTCCGTCGGTCGTGCCGCATGGCCGCCACGCGTGGAACCAGTACGTCATCCGCGTGCCCGGCGGCCGCCGCGACGCTCTGCGGCAGCACCTCACCGCACACCACATCGGCACGGAAATCTACTATCCCGTCGCTCTGCACCAACAGGAGTGTTTTCGCAGCCTGGCGAGCGTCGAGCCGTCAGGCCGACCTGTGGTCGATGCGCGGCTGCCCGAGACCGAGCGCGCAACGCGCGAAACGCTGGCGTTGCCGGTCTTCCCGCTGCTAACCGCGGAGGAACAGCAAAGCGTCGTGGGCCGCATCGCGGAGTTCTTCGGACTGGTGTCTGCCTCGGAGCGCTTGATGGCGCAGCCGAAGTTCCTTTCTCGCGGTGCCAGTCAGGCGCTGAGGCGATCGTAGAGCGACCGCTCCTTCGTCGTCGTCCTCGATTTCCGCGGCTGTTTTTTCGAGTACGAGTACGAGGACGAGTACGAGCACGGGGACAACGGTCGTCGTCGCTGTTTTGTTGCGTCCCGCTCGGCAGAGGGGGGTGCGACAATTTTTCCTCGGGAGTTTCTTGACAGCGGCCTCTTGCGCGCCGATATTCGACCCCTTGTACTCTACCGCGATTGATCATGGTGGGCTAAGAGAGCTGGGGGGCTTCTTCGCCGTATCGGCACCATCGTGCGTGGCCTAGCGGCACACGCGCAAGAGTGCATTGATGCCACGCGCGTCGCAGCGCGTCGCCGAATGCATCTTGCCGTACAACGACCTTGTCCGCCGGCCGTATTGCTCTTCATTTCATCCTTTTCTAGCCAGGGAGATTGGCCGTGCCCAAGTCCGTCTTGGAAGCAATCAAGGTCGGAGAGTGGGATTACGAACCGGAAGAGCTGCGATCGGAGTTCTTCCACCGGACAAACGCCTTGCCCGGCTCGCGCGAAAAGCTCGATATCCTGGCCGACCGACTGAGCCAGGGCTTGCCGCTGTGGCACCCCAGCGACCGCCTGAACTGCGTCGGCCTGTTTGGACCAGACGATGAGGAGGAATGAGGCGGTGACAAGGTGACACGGTGATAAGGTGACACGGTGACAAGGTGACAAGGTGACAAGGTGACAAGGTGACAAGGTGGGCGGCTAAGTTCTCACCGCCTCACGTTGTTATTCCTCACGTCACCTTGTCACGATCTCCGGCCGCTGTGAACCAAGTTCGCGTTCGATGCGCTGAATCTCGTCCCTTACGCGCTGCTCGTCGGCGCCGACTTCGCGCAGCAGCACGGCGGCGAGCCCCAAGGCTGTTTCGGCTTCCTCGGTGCAGATTTCGTCGGCGCCAACTTCTTCCAGCCAGGCGCGCTCGTGGATGTAGCGAGCCCTCGCGAAAACGCGCAGGCCGGCGTTGAGCTCCTTGGATGCGATGATCACCAGCGTTCGGACCAGCACCTCGGGGACCGTCACGAGCAAGTACTTGGCCTCGCGGATGCCGGCGGCGATGAGGATCTCCCGCCGCGTGGCGTCGCCGTAGATGGCCAGCTCACCGGCCGCCGTCAGGCTGTGGATCGTGTCGAGGTTCAGGTCGATGACCACCGGCCGGATGTCGAACTCCCGTAAGATGCGCGAGGCGGTCTGTCCCACCGGGCCGTAGCCGACGACCACGGCCCGTGGCTGCTCTTTCTCGGCCTGGTCGCGAGCAGCCAGTTGGAGACCCATCAGCAGGTTCGACTCCGCCCCGCCGGCCTCGGCCCGTTGGCTGAGCAGGTCCCAGAGCCGTTCCTTGCCGCGGAGCCAACGTTCGATGTGATCGATCGATCGGAACAAGAGAGGATTGAACGTAATCGAGATCAGAGCGCAGGCCACCAGCAGGCTGCGGCCTTGTTCCGAGAGGAAGTCGTGCTTGACGGCCTGGTCGGCCAGCAGAAACGAGAACTCGCCGATCTGGGCCAGCGCTACCGCCACGGTCAGCGCGCTGCGGAGCGAATAGCGCAGCGCCCACACGATCACCATGGCCGCCAGAGGCTTGGCGACAAGCACGATGCCCAGCAGTGCTGCCAAAAGGCCGGGATTCTGGCGGATCGCCGTGGGATCAAACAGCATCCCGACGGAGACGAAGAACAGCACGGCAAAGGCGTCGCGCATCGGCAGGGCGTCGGCGGCGGCCTGGTGGCTGACTTCGGTTTGTCCCACGACCATGCCGGCCAGGAACGCTCCCAGCGCCATGGAAACCTGAAACACCGCGGCCGATCCCGTGGCGATGCCCAGCGCCAGGGCGAAGACCGCCAGCGTGAAGAGCTCGCGCGAGCGCGTCTCGGCAACTTTCCGCAGCAGCCAGGGGATCAGGCGTCGGCCGCCGCCGACCACGACCAGAGCAAAGAGGCCAATCTTTGCTACGGCCCAAGCCATGGCCAGCCAGACGTTCTTGGGAGCTTGTACCTTTGGTTCCGCGGCGCCTTGTGGGGCGATCTTGTCTTCCGCGGTAGCGACGTTGCGTTCTGCCGCGGCGACGTTGCGTTCCGCCGCGGCCACGTTTTCCTCAGCGGCAGCAGCCTGGTGTTGGGCGGCAGCGCTCTGATGCTCCGCCGTGGCGACTTTGTGCGCCTTGGCAGCCGCCCTGTGTTCCGCGACGGCGGCCTGCGCAGCGGCGACCTTCGGGTGGGCCGCCTCGTGTCCGGCCGCGCCGGCCAGCGCTGACAGCACCACCAGCGCCAGCACCGTGAAGATGTCCTCCACAATCAGCCAGCCTACGGCGATGTGGCCCTGCGCCGTGTGGAGCACATCGTTGTCCATCAACACCCGAATCAGCACGACGGTACTTGCCACGGAGATGGCGATGCCGAGGATCAGCCCGTCGCTCACGGTCCATCCCACGGCCAAGGCCGCCGCCAGCCCTAGCAGCGTGGCGACGGCGATCTGTCCGATGGCGCCGGGAATCGCGATACCCCGCACGGCCAGCAGCTCGTGCACGTCGAAGTGCAGCCCGACGCCGAACATCAGCAGCACGACGCCGATCTCGGCGAACTGGTGGGCCATGTCCACGTCGGCCACGAAGCCGGGTGTGGCGGGCCCCAGCGCGATGCCCGCGAGCAGGTAGCCGACGATGGGCGACAGACGAAGCCGCTGAGTAATGAGCCCCAGCAGGAGCGCCAGAACCAGGCTGGCGGAAAGACTGAGGAGGAGGGCCGGAACGTGCATCGGCGCGCGTGACTGCGGTTAGCGGCGGCCAGAGACCCCCGGAGTGTGCTCGGGACCGTGGAAGACCGTCTTCTTGCTTGGCCAATCGGCGCGTGCCGTGTGGGCATCTTACCAAAGTCACAGGACGCCGTCTTTGCCGCCGTGGCCAAAGGTGGACTGGCTTGCCGCGGTTCGCTAGACTACCTGGCATCGGCCGCCGCCTAGCTGCCAGCGGCGCCCCGACCGAACGACACCCCGAGACCTGCCGCATGACTTATCGCTGGACTCCCCGACACGGATGCGCGGATTTGCGACGGAGCAGCCTGGGGCGGCGCAGCTTCCTCAAGGCCGGCATGCTGGGCGGCAGCGGCCTGACGCTGGCCGAATTGCTCCGGCATGAGGCCCGCGCGGCCACGAGCGGCGCGAACAAGCCCGGCGGCAAACGCACCAACACGGTCATCATCCTGTGGATGCGCGGTGGGCCGAGCCACATCGACATGTGGGACCCCAAGCCGGACGCTCCGGCCGAGTATCGCGGCGAGTTCGGCACGATCGACACCACCGTGCCGGGCATCCAGCTCGGCGACCTGCTGCCGATGTGCGCCAAGGCGATGGACAAGTGGTCGATCATCCGCAGCCTGTACCACGACGACGCCGGCCACTCGACCGGCGACCAGATCTGCTTCACCGGCTATCCGGCCGGCCGCAGCCCGACGAGAACGTGCACCCGAGCTGCGGCTCGATCGTGGCCAGGCAACTGGGCCACCTGCGGCCCGAGCTGCCGGCCTACGTGATGATCCCGCGGATGGTGCCCGGCGCCGGCAGCGCCTACCTTGGCGTGGCGTACAAGCCGTTCGAGACGCAGGCCGACCCGGCGGCAGCGGACCGTTCCGGGTGCCGAATTTCGAGCTGGCCGCGGGCCTGACGCTGGATCGGCTGGGCGACCGCCGCGTCTGCTCGGACGAGCCTCGATGGCATCTCCGCGCAGCTCGATCGCTCCGGCCAGATGGAGGCCATGGATCGCTTCGCGCAGCAAGCCTGGGACATCCTGACGCTCGAAGGCCGCCCGCGAAGCGTTCGACCTCGACGCGGAGCCGCGCGAAGTGCGCGAGCGCTACGGCTTCATGCCGGCGTTCGATCCGGGGGCCTCGAACCGCTGCGGCTCGCCGGCCTGGAGCCAGCGGATCCTGCTGGCCCGGCGCCTGGTCGAGGCCGGCGTGCGGCTGGTGACGGTCGACCTGCGCTGGTGGGACACGCACGTCAAGGGCTTCGAATCGCTGCGGCTGGGCTTCCTGCCGCGCTTCGACCGGGCCTACACCGCGCTGATCGAAGACCTCCGGCAGCGCGGCCTCTTGGAAAGCGACGCTGGTGATCGCCTGGGGCGAGTTCGGCCGCACGCCGCGCGTCAACAACGACGCCGGCCGCGACCATTATCCGAACGTGTTCAGCGCGGCGGTCGCCGGCGGCCGAGTCAAGGGGGGCCGCGTGGTCGGCGCATCCGACGAGAAAGGGGCGTTCCCCAAGGCCAATCCCAAGACGCCGCAGGACGTGCTGGCGACGATGTACCAGCATTTGGGGGTAGACACGCACGCACACTACCTCGACAATGCCGGCCGGCCGCATAGCGTGCTGCCATTCGGACAACCGATCGAGGAGTTGTTCTAGCCGCCAACACTAGCCCGAAGCGCAAGAGGGGGAAACGGCGAACCGACGGCGATTCTCCCTCGCTTACGCTTCGCCCTAGTGTGCAAGCGTGCAATTCATCGTGCTCGCTTATCCTGCCCCACGGATTCCTGCCGATACGTGATCTTTGGCCAGGGGTAGTTCATCATCCAGGGTTGGCAACGCTTGCCATGCTAACAGTCATTCTCATCCGTCCTGGTTCCACGGATTTTGACGAACAGGGACGCATTCAAGGCACGCTGGACGTCCCGCTGAACGAGCAGGGAGCGGCCGAGGTGGGCCGGCTGGCCGAAGAGACTCCGCGAAAGCAGCCCCGAACGAAGCAGCCCTGAAACGATCTATCACACCGCGTGCAGCTCTGCTCAGCAGACCGCCGACCTGCTGGCCACGGCGCTGGCCATCAAGCCCAAGAAGCTCGACAACCTGCAAAACCTCGATCACGGGCTATGGCAAGGGATGCGGGTAGAAGAGGTCAAGCGCAAGCATCCCAAGGTCTACCGCCAGTGGCAGGAGCAGCCTGACAGCGTCTGCCCGCCCGAGGGCGAAACGCTCGAGGCGGCCCGCGCGCGCGTGCAGGGCGTGCTGCGCAAGCTGCTGCGGAAGCATCGCGACGGCACCATCGGCTTGGTCGTGCCAGAGCCGCTGGCGCGGCTGGTGCGCAGTCAATTGAACCACAGCGAGCTGGGCAACCTGTGGACCGCGGGCGAAGAACACGGCAGCTTCGAAGTAATTGCCGTCGAGCCGGAGCTGGCCGCTAAAGTCTGATTGGGTGACAGGTGACACGGTGACCAGGTGAGCGGCTGAGTGGCCATGCTCACCTTGTCATCTTGTCACCTTGTCATCTTGTCACCTTGCCAGGCAAACATGTCGCTTAGCGATTCCCGCGGCTGGTTATCCTCCATGAAGCGCCCCAAGAAAGGCGTGCCGGAAGGGCTATGGCGGCGCTGCCCGGGCTGCGAGGAGACGATCTTCCGCAAAGAGGCCGACACGCCTGGGCGGCGTCTGCCCCGAGTGCGATTACCACTGGTACGTCTCGGCCCACGAGCGGATCGGCCAAGTGCTCGACGAGGGGACCTTCGAGGAATGGGACGGCCATCTCGAGCCGGCCGACCCGCTGGGCTTCGCCGACAAGAAGCCCTACGCCGAGCGGCTCAAGGACGAGCAGAAGCCGCACCGGCCTGCGCGAGGCCGCGCTCTGCGGCGCCGGCATGATCCGTGCCCGCCGCGTGGCCTTCGGCGTCACCGACTCGGCCTTCATCATGGGCAGCATGGGGTCGGTCGTCGGCGAGAAGCTCACCCGCACCGTCGAGCGGGCGACCGAGCAGAACCTGCCGCTGATCATCGTCAGCGGCTCCGGCGGCGGCGCCCGCATGCACGAGGGCATCCTCTCGCTGATGCAGATGGCCAAGGTCTCGCGCCGCGCTGGCCCGCTACGACCAGGCCGGCGGCCTGTTCATCTCGGTGCTCACCAATCCCACGATGGGCGGCGTCGCGGCCAGCTTCGCCTCGCTGGGCGACGTGGTGCTTCGCCGAGCCGAAGGCCCTGATCGGCTTCGCCGGCCCGCGCACCATCAAGGCGACCATCCGCATCGAGCTGCCCAAGGGCTTCCAGACGAGCGAGTTCCTGCTTGGAGCACGGCTTCATCGACCGCATCGTCCGCCGCAGCGACTTGAAGAGCGAGATCGCCCGGACGATCGACTACTGCGGGAAGTCGTGAGCAACCATCTAGTTCTCGGGGATGTTCCGACTACAATCCAAGAAGGGACACGGTGGACGGTTTCCTGTCTCGGCCGGCGAGCAAGATCGCTTCAATCGGATTCGTGGGTCTGGTCATGGATCTCAACGGTCTTCGCGAGGCACTTCGTAGGCAGCCCTTTGAGCCGTTCTCGATTCGCCTTGCCGACGGTCGCTCCGTGCCGGTTCGGCATCCAGACTTTCTTGCGGTAGGCAAACGGCGAGCCGTCCTGATTCAGGACGACGATTCTTGCTTGTGGCTGGAGCCCTTGTTGGTGGTCTCTCTCGATTGGCAGGCTGCCGGCAAAGCTAAGGGCGGCAACGGTACGCCCAAAAAGCGGCGACCAGACGGCTAGCCGCGTGGCGGCCTGGAGACTTGCCCTTGAGCCAGGGAATTCCCCGCGACGTGCCCTGTCGCCCAGGCCCATTGGAAGTTGAAACCGCCGATGCGCCCCTCGCAGTCGAGCATCTCGCCGATGAGATACAAGCCGGGCACGAGCCGCGACTGCATGGTGCGATGGTCGATCTCGGCCAGCGGCACGCCACCGGCGGTGACCTCCGCGTAGTTCCAACCGCGGTCGCTGATCACCGGCAGCGGCAGCTCCGTGAGGTGGCGGACCAACGGTTTCCGCTGTTCTTTGGTGAGCTGCCCGATCAGTTGCTCCGGAGGGACGCCGGCCAAGGCGACAATTTCCTCGGCAACGCGATGCGGCAGCGCGTCGGCCAGTACGCTGGCGATGGTGCGGCGCGCCTGGCGGGCGGCGGTCTCGATGAGCCAACGGTCGGCCTCGGCCGTAGCAGGCACACGCCGTGTGCCGTCAATGTGGTCAACTCGCTCTGCGAGTTGACGCGACTCGCGACGCGAGTCGTTTGCGGCACACGGAGTGTGCCTGCTACTTAGGACGTTGCACCGCAGCTCCGGCTTTCTCCCCTCGGCCTGCGCGATGATCCAGAAACGGCTGGCGTCGAGCACCACAGGCCCGCTGCAACCGAAGTGCGTCCAGAGCAGCGCCCCGCAACGCCGGTCGATCGGTTTGTCGTCGATCAGTGTCGTCAACTCCACCTCGTGCGATACGCCGGAGAGCCGCGCGTGGAAGAACGAAGGATCGAGCAGCAGCGGCGACAGCGCCGGATAAGTCGGCGTGACGGTGTGGCCCAGAGTGCGGGCAATCTCCCAGCCGTGGCCGTCGCTGCCCGTTTTCGGGACAGATCGTCCGCCGGTGGCCAGGACGACGCGCGGGGCGGCCAGCTCGCCTTGTGCGTGACGAATGACGAACCGCTCGCCCTCTCGCGAGATTTCGTTGACGCGGTGCTCCGTGAGAAGGGCCACGTCCAGCTCATCGCAGCGGCGCAGCAGGGCATCGAGCACGCTGCGGGCCCGATCGCTGACGGGGAACAGCTTGCCGGTTTCTTCGCGCTTGAGCGGCACGCCGAGCGATTCGAACCACCGCACGGTTGCCTGCTCGTCGAAGGCGCGAAGCACGTTGCGGACGAGGTTCGCCGAGCCGCCGAAATTGAAGTCCTGAACCCGCACGGCCTCGTGCGTGACGTTGCAGCGGCCGCCACCGGAGATGAGGATTTTGGCCCCGACGCGCTGGGCGCCTTCCAGCAGGACAATGCGGGCATCGGTCCGACCATGCTCACGGAGCGAATCGGCCGCAAAGATCGCAGCAGCCAAGCCGGCCGCTCCGGCGCCGACGATGGCGATATCGGCAGCGGCGATGACTTCTGCCATGACGACACCTGGTTCCCAAGCTCCGCTTGGGAACCCGCGTAGCGAAGCTCTGCTTCGCGGTCGGGAAGCAGAGCTTCCGAAGACGCGTTCCCAAGCGGAGCTTGGGAACGAGACTGAACGACCGTCGATCCGCTGTCTACACCAACGTCCCCATCTGTTTGACGAGCTGCTTCACCGCGTCCACGCTCTTGTGGAAGTCGGCCTTCTCCTGGTCGTCCAGCTTCAGCTCGATCACCTGCTCGACGCCGCCGGCGCCGAGGATCACCGGCACGCCGACGTAATAGCCGCCGACGCCGTATTCCTTGTCGCAGTAGGCGGCGCAGGGGATCAGCCGCTTCTTGTCGCGCACGATCGCCTCGACCATCTGCGCCGTCGCCGCCGCGGGGGCGTAGTAGGCGCTGCCGGTCTTGAGCAGCGTCGACGATCTCGGCGCCGCCGTTGCGGGCGCGATCGACGATCTCGTTCGAGCCGCTCTCGGTCGATCAGCCGCGTGACCGGAATGCCGCCGACGGACGTGCAGCTCGGCATCGGCACCATCGTGTCGCCGTGGCCGCCCATCAGCAGGGCCGACACGTCCTCGACGCTCACGCCCAGCTCCATCGCCGAGGAACGTGCGATAGCGGGCCGTATCGAGCACGCCGGCCTGGCCGACGACGCGCTGGCGGCGGAAAGCCGGTCACCTGCTAGGCCCGCTGCACCATCGCGTCGAGCGGGTTGCTGACGACGATCACGATCGACTTGGGGCTGGTCTTCTTTACCTGCTCGGCCACCGAGCCGACGATCTTGGCGTTGGTGGCCAAGCAGATCGTCGCGGCTCATGCCCGGCTTGCGGGCGATGCCGGCGGTGATGACCACCACGTCGCTGCCGGCCGTGTCGTCGTAGTCGTTCGTGCCGATGATCTTCGCGTCGAAGCCCATGATCGGCGAGGCTTGCATCAGGTCGAGCGCCTTGCCCTTGGGCATGTTCTCGGTCTGCGGGATGTCGAGCAGCACGATGTCGCCCAGCTCCGCCGCGGCGCACCAGTGAGCCGCGGTGGCGCCCACGTTGCCGGCGCCGACGATCGTGATTTTCGCGCGTTTCATGCGATGTTCTTCGGGGTTGCAAATGCCTTCCGATGCCTGGCAAGAGCCGTGAGTATGAAGGCTGCGCGGAGGGCGTCAAGTGGCCCTTGCCCGTCGCGCCTTCTCATTTCCGGCCAGTGCACCGTACAATCATGGGTGCCGGGCACCAACCGGCGCACCGGAGCACCCCCCACTCAAGTTATGACGCGCGACTCACTGCACTATCCAGCGCGCGAGGCGCTCGAAAGGGACGGCTGGTCGATTACGCACGATCCGCTGACCGTTCCGTTCGGCGGCACGTTTGCCGACATCGACTTGGGTGCGGCCAAGCTGATCGCTGCGGAGAAGGGAGAGCGTAAGATCGCCGTCGAGGTGAAGAGCTTCCTGCGTGCTTCGCTGCTCTCCGACTTCCATACGGCCCTGGGCCAGTTCATCAACTATCGAGAGGCGCTCAAGGAGAACGATCCTGATCGAGAGTTGTTCCTGGCAATTCCCGAGGATGCTTACCGGACATTCTTCGTCGAAGACATCGTGCGGCGAATTCTGGCGGCGAATGTCGTGCGGCTCGTCGTGTTCAACCCAGACAAGAAGAAGATCGTGGAATGGATAAGCTAGACCGTTATCGTCAGGCCATCGTTGGCGTCATCGACGAGTACGCCCAATATCGGCCGATTCGCGACGAGATCAAGATGTTCAAGGTGATCGATCGCGAAAGCGATCATTACGAACTCATGCGCGACGGCTGGTGGGACTCCCGCCGATACTACGGCTGCGTGATGCACTTGAACCTTAAGGAAGGCAAAGTCTGGATTCTGCACGACGGCACCGAAGACGGCGTAGCCCACGAGTTAGTGCGGCGGGGCGTCGCCAAGGAAGACATCGTGTTCGCCTTTCACAGTCCGACCTTGCGGCACCTGGTGGAGTTCTAACGGAGTCGTCCGTCGTTTTCCGTTTTCGCCGTGGCAACCGACTGGCCTCAGCTCGAGCGACTCGTCCGCCGCGATCCCGGCGGCCGGGGCGTCGCTTCGTATCTGCATGCAGGCGCGCCGCTCTTGGCCGGGCACCTTCGCGCCGCGGCCGAGGACCTGGCCCGGTCGGCCAGGGCCGTCGCGATCGCCACGGGATTCGCTATTGTCACGCCCCAAGGCGTGGCCGCCGAGACCGATGGCCCCCCCGGCGCACTCTTTCTGGCCAAGGCGTTCCGCGAGCTGGGCATCGAGGTCATCCTGCTGAGCGATGCCTACGGCGTGCCCGTGCTGCACGCCGGGTGCGATTGCTGGGGCTTGCCGCCAGAGATCGTGCGAGAGATCCCCTTCGAGCATCCCGATCCCGACCATCCCAGCCGGCAGACCAATGACCCGCCGCACAATGCCCGCACCGACGCATGGGTGAAGGAGTTCCTCGATTCGCCGGCCGGGGCGAAGCTCACGCACCTGATCGCCATCGAGCGCGTGGGACCGAGTCACAGGCCCGCAGCCGCAGGGTGGGCATTGCCCACCCAAGGCGCGACCGACGAGGAAAGGGCATCGGGCGGTCAGGGAGGCATTGAAGCACCGGAGGCTTCATCAGCGAAGAGCGCACACTTGGTGGGCGATGCCCACCCTACGGGCAACGTCTGCCACAATATGCGCGGCGAGTCGATCAATCGCTACACGGCCAAGGCCCATCGCCTGCTGGAGATCGTGGCCGAGCGCGGGCTGCCAATCAGCACGATCGGCATCGGCGACGGCGGCAACGAGATCGGCCTGGGCAGCATTCCCTGCGATGTGCTCCGACGGGCCATTGCCAAGGGGCCGGCGGAACAAATCGCCTGCCGCATCGCCACGACGTGGACGATCCTGGCCGGCGTAAGCAATTGGGGCGGCTACGCGCTCGGCCTAGCGACAGCCGCCCTCAGAGACCGCAGCGTGTTGCCGCGACTGCCCGACGAAGGCTCACTGCGAACGCTTGTCGAAGCCCTCGTGCGAGATGCCTTCTGTGTGGACGGCGTCACCAAACAGCCGGAAGCGTCGGTGGATGGACTGGGGCTGGACCATGAGTTGGGCGTCTTGCGGGCGTTGCGGATGTCGGTTTTGGCCGACTAGCCGTCGCCAGACAGGACGCTCGCCCTCGCTCCGCCGATTTCGGCGCCGCAACGCCTGATCGACGGAGAACTTACATTCCATCGCGAATTGGCATTCTCAGCTGGGCCCTCCGGCATAGAATTCTCAACATATAACGGCGCCGGACGAACAACTGTCAGTGCGGCAGGTCAAACCATAGAACAGGCCGTACAGCCCGGAGGCAAGAATGCTCGGATTCTTTTTCTGGAACGAAGAGTACATGATGTGGCAGCTTGGGCTGCTAGTCGCGGTCGCGCCGGCCCTGCTGCTGGCGCTGTGGGCGCAGTTCAAGGTCCGCTCGACGTACGCGGCGGCCATGCAAGAGCCAGCCGGCATGAGCGGCGCCGAAGCCGCCCGGCAGGTGCTCAACGGGGCCGGGTTGCACTACGTGGGCATCGAAGAGGTGCCCGGCCATCTCAGCGATCACTACGACCCGCGCGATCGAGTCCTTCGGCTCAGCACGGAGGTATTCCGCTCGCATTCGCTAGCGGCGGTCGGCATCGCCGCCCACGAGGCGGGCCATGCCCTTCAGCACGCGCACGGCTACGCGCCCCTGGTGATTCGCAATGCGGCGGTGCCCATCGCCAGCTTCGGGACCGGCATCAGCGGGCTGTTGCTGATGGTGGGGCTGCTCATGAACGCACCGTATCTGCTGTGGGGCGGCATCATCGCTTTCGCCGGCTTCGTGTTCTTCCAGCTCGTGAACCTGCCCGTGGAGTTCAATGCCAGCAGCCGGGCCAAGGCCGAGCTGGTCGGCTTGGGCATCGTCCGCCATCAAGACATGGGGGCCGTCAACTCGGTCCTGAACGCGGCCGCCCTGACCTACGTCGCCGCGACGCTGCAATCGGTGCTGACGTTGCTGTATTACATCTTCCGGGCGACCAGTCAGAGCCGCGACGAATAATCCATCAGGCATCACCTGGCCATCACCCCGGCTGCCCTCGCGGCAGCCGGGGTGCTTTGTTTAGTCGCATGCCCTGCTAGCTCGCCGTGCGCCGAATCGTTGCTCGGGTTGACCGCCTGGAACCGATGGAAGAAGAGGGCCGCTCGGCTCCACACCGGGAGCGGCGGCGTCTCCCTTCCCAATCTTCGCCGCCCTTGCAGACCACGCCGTTTGAGACAGAATAGGCGATTCGGATTCTCCCCGAGGTACCATGAGTGCCACTTTGTCCATGCCCATGAAGGTCGCAGGCGTTGCTTCCGATATTCAAGTGACTCCGGTCTGCACGTGGCGCGATCGCCGCGACTTCATGAAGTTGGCCTGGCGGCTGTACGAGGGCGACCCCAACTGGGTGCCGCCGCTGCGGATGAACCTCAAGCAGCTCGTGGGCTGGAAGCACCATCCGTTTCACCAGATCGGCGAGGTGCAGACTTTCCTCGCCCGCCGGCGCGGCGAAGTCGTGGGCCGCATCGCCGGCATCGTCGATCGCGAGCACAACCGCGTGCACAACGAGCACCGCGGCTTCTGGGGCTTCTTCGAATCGATCGACGATCAGCAAGTGGCCACGGCCCTCTTCGACGCCGTCGCCCACTGGCTGGCCGAGCGAAATATCACGCTCGTGCGCGGGCCGGCGAACCCTTCGCTGAACTACGAGGCGGGCCTCTTGATCGACGGCTTCGATAGCCCGCCGACCTTCATGATGACCTACAACCCGCCGTACTACGAGCGGCTGGTCGAAGGCTACGGCTTCAAGAAGGTGCATGACCTGTACGCCTACATCGGCTACCTGGATCAGCTCCCCCAGGCCGAGAAGAAGCTGCGGCATCTCTGCGAGCAAATCCGCGAGCGGCTGAACGTCAAGGTGCGGCCGCTCGATAAGAAGCACTTCATGCGCGACGTGGAGCTGTTCCTCGAGATGTGGAACCGGGCCGGCGTCTCCAACTGGGGCTTCGTGCCGCTCACGCGCGGCGAGGTGCGCGAGCACGCCAAGGCCCTCAAGCACCTCTTGGTGCCCGAGCTGTGTCTGGCCGCCGAGGCCGAAGGGCAAGTCTGCGGCGTGGTGCTCGGCCTGCCGGACTTCAACCCGATCATCAAACAAATCGATGGCCGGCTGTTCCCCTTCGGGTTCCTCAAGCTGCTGCGCGGGCGGACCCGCGTCAAGCGGGCACGCGTGCTCTCGATCGCCGTCGTGCCGGAGTATCAGCGCCTGGGGCGTGGGCCTGGTGCTGATGGACGCCATGGTGCCCAAGGGACTCGAGCTGGGCATGCAGGAGGCCGAGTTCTCCTGGATCGTGGAGTCCAACACGATGGCCCGGGGCGGGCTGGAGAAAGGTGGGGCCAGAATCTACAAGACCTACCGCATGTACGATCTGGACCTGGGGCCGACGGAATGAGCGGAGGATTCCTAACCGGCCTGCGACGCCACGTTACGACAAGGCCTCGGCGATCGGCTGGCCGTGGTAATTGATCAGCACGGGCCGATGGTCGGGCGTGAGGTATTCCTTCGTGCCGTCGATGCCGGCCAGGTGATAGACCGTGGCGGCCAGATCGTGCGTGCTGTGGGTCAGGCCCTCGGGCTGCGTGCAGTACTTGTCGGTCTTCCCGACGACGCTGCCCATCTTGATGCCGGCGCCCGACAGGCAGATGGCGTTGGCCATGCCCCAGTGGTCGCGGCCGCCGCGGCCATTGACCTGCGGCGTGCGGCCGAACTCGCCCATCCACATCACCAGCGTCGTCTCCAACAGGCCGCGGTCCTTCAGGTCTTGCAGCAGGGTCGACCAGTAGACGTCCAGCGACGGCAGACAATCTTCGTGCAGCAGCTCCTTGAAGTTGTCCTGGTGCGTGTCCCAGCGGCCCGTCTCGACCGTGACGAACCGCACGCCGGCTTCGACCAGCCGCCGGGCCAGCAGGGCCGCCTGCCCGTAGCGGTGGCGGCCATACCGGTCGCGCACCTTGGGGTCTTCCTCGGCAAGGTTGAAGGCCCGCTTGGCTGCCGGGGAGGTCAAGAGGCCATAGGCCTGCTCGTAGAACTTGCCGCGAGCGGCCAGCGTGCCGGGATCGGACTTGTCCACTGACTTCTGCCAACGGTCCAGCTCGGCCAGCATCCGGCGGCGGCGATCGGCCCGATCTTGCTTCACGCCACCGGGCAGCGAGACGTCGTTGATATTGAAGCCCGGCTGGTTCGGGTCAGCGTCCACCCGCAGCGGGTCGTAGGCCGTGCCCATGTAGCCGGAGCCGGTGAAGGCAGCCCCGCGACCCAGCCGGATATAGGGGGGCATGCCATTGCGCCAGCCCTTCTCTCGGGTGATGACCGAGCCGTAGGAGGGATAAATGAGTGCCGAAATCTCTTCGGTGGCGGTGACGGGGATATTGTCGTAGCCGGTGAGCATGAAGTGATCGGCCTGCACGTGGACCGACGACTTATGGCTGACCGACTTGACGACGCACACCTTGTCCATCTGCCGGGCCATACGCGGCAGATGCTCACAGACTTGGGTGCCCGGCACGTTGGTGGCGATCGGCCGATACTCGCCGCGGTATTCGGCCGGGGCGGCCGGTTTCATGTCAAACGTGTCCATGTTCGCCGGCCCGCCGCCCATCCATAGCAGGATGATGCTGATCTCGCGGCGGGCTTGCGGCTTCTGAGCCGATTCGGCCGCCAGCAGCGTGGGCAGGTTGAGCCCGAAGGTGGTCAGGCCGCCAACGCGGAGAAACGAGCGGCGGGAAAGGCCGTCGCAGGTGGAAGCGTGTTCGTTGCCAAGGGGGAGCATATCGCGTCCTCACGTAATTGCGTCGATCGTCCTCGTCAAAAAGGAGGATCCGATGTTGCCGTCGTATCCGAATTGCCGTTTTCTTCGACCCTGAAAGGGTCGAACTCCAAAGCCCAGGGTCGCCGCCTAGCGGCGCACCCTGGGAGGTCAATCCCGTTCTCCGGAGTGCCGACCCTGAAAGGGTCGAACTCAGTTTGCGGTGTGCGACCCTTTCAGGGTCGTGATGCATTGTCTTGTCATGTCAACCCAGGGTGCGCCGCTACGCGGCGACCCTGGGCTTTGGAGTGCAACGCTTTCAGCGTTGGTGTTCTCGTATTCCGACAAATAACTGTATATCGTCCTACATCGCCATGAAGACGCCGACGGCATCTCCTCGCACGCCTATCGAAACGGCAGGCCACTGTCTCGCTTCAACCCAAGGCCAAAGTCGTCGGTTTGGGGATCGTACCACTCCACGTAGTCGCCACCTCCAACCGCGACAACCCAGAACTCGGCAATCTCACCAACATCGGAGGCGACCTGATCGTGCGATTCGCGCAGCTCGAACACCTGGCGATACGGATCCACTAGCGCCGCGCATTATGCATAAATACCGTGTGGCCAGGGATTGCCAACAAGTCCTCGGGGTGTCTTGTATTCGTGATTCTCAATCTGCTCCACAACAAAGCGGCGGAGGCGGTCAGAAAAGGACGGCGATTCTTCGTCGAGTGGTCCGCCTGACATGGTCCACTTCTCACCGACTGAAGCTGAACTCCGCACAATTCACCAGCGTCCACAGCAAGTCTTCGAAGACTTCCTTCTTCGACGGCGTTTCCGCCAGGAACCTCTGCGCCGTTTGTTTCTCCGCCATCGTCCGGCAGCCGGGCCAACGCGACCAGGTACAGCTCTTCAACGACCTCGGCATCGCTCCGCTTGGCCGCCAGCAGCTTTGCGATCCGCCCGGAGGCTTGGCCGATCTTCTGATGCAGCGCCTCGCTGTTGGCCAGGTGCAGCGTCTGACGCAGGTCCGGGTTGCCGCCGACGCTCGCAGGCGCACGTGGTGGTGCGCTTCGGACGGCCAAAGATATCGAGGAACTCCGAAGGTCACGGACGTGTCCGGCAGCGCGATCGCCCGCGTGTCAGGCGGCAGATTGGCGAAGACTTCGCTCGTGCCCGTCGCCTGGTTCACGGCATCGAGCAGCACTTCGGCGCTCAACCGCCGCGGCACGTGATGGGTGAGGAAGATGCCGGCCGCGTCGCGCTTGGGGGCCGTCTCCGCCGCGAGCTGGTACACCCGCGAGCGGCAGATCGTCCGCAGCAGATGCTTCAGGTCGTAGCCGTGTTTGATGAAGTCCTGGGCCACGGCATCGAGCAGCGCCGGGTGCGTCGCCGGATTGGTTTCGCGCAGGTCGTCGACGGGGTGGACCAGGCCCCGGCCGAAGAGATACGCCCAGTAGCGGTTGACGAGGTTCTTGGCGAAGTACGGATTGTCGGGAGCGGTCACCCACTCGGCCAGAGTCTGCCGCGGGTCGGCCGGCGTGTTGGCCGAGGTCTTGTTGCCCAGCACGCGCGGGGAGACGGCGGCCCCCGTCGTCGGATGAGTGACGGCCCCCGCTTCGTCCACGAGCACGGCCTGGAGCCCGCCGAAGCGGCCGCCTTCCAGCGAATCCTTCCGCCGCACTTTGGCGAAGAACGCCGCCAGCGAGTAGTAGTCGTCCTGGCTGATCGACTCGAAGGGATGATGATGGCAACGGGCACACTGCAGCCGCAGGCCGAGGAACACCTGGGCCGTCGTCTCGGCCAGGTCTTGCGGCGTCTGATCGACGAAGAACATCGCCGCCGCGCCGTTGGCATAGAGGTTGCCCTGGGCGGTGAGCAGGTCGCGAACCATCGCGTTGGCGGGTCGGCTGTCGCGGATGGACGTGCCAAGCCAGTTGCGGAAGCTGGCCAGTCCCTTCTCACCCAGCGTGCGGCGATGGGCTCGCAGCAGGTCGCCCCAACGGAGCGACCAGAAATCGACGTACTCGGGCCGCTCGAGCAGAGCGTCGATCAGCTTCTCGCGCTTCTTCGGCTCGTTGGCTGCGAGGAATGCTCGCACCTGTTCGGGCGTGGGCAACGTGCCCGTGAGGTCGAGCGACACGCGGCGGAGAAACGTCGCATCGTCGCACAGGGCGGCCGGCTCGACGCCGACCTTCTGCCATTCGGCCGCAGCCAGCTCATCGATGAAATTGTGCCGGGGGAGCGCGGCGACGGCTGGGGAGGCCGCACCGTAGGGCACGGTCACCGTCACGGCCACAGCCCGGCCGAGATAACGCACGGTGACCGCCGTCCGGCCAGGGGCGGCAGCCTGCACGATGCCAGAGCGAGAGACTTCGGCCACGGCCTGATCGTTGACGTCGTACAACACCCAGCGAGTGACATCGCGGGTCACGCCGTCGCTCCAAGCGGCGATTGCCCGCAGGGCGGCCTGCTTTCCCGGCTGAAGGATCAGCTCGCGCGGCTCGACATCCATCCGCACGATGGTCGGTTCGGTCGCGTGCGGGGGCGGCGCGCGCCGGCCACGATCCAGCGGCGCAAGAGATCGAATGCTTCGGAATCGCGCGGCAGCACGTGCCCGCCGCCGTGCGGCAGCTCGCCGCCCGGCTTTCGCAGCACCAGGCTCTGGAGAGGCGAGGCCAGCGACACGCGTCGTCCGCGGGCCTCCTTGGTCAGGGCGTCGAAATCGGCCTGGGGATCGAAGCCCCACAGCGACAGCCGAAACCCGCCCCGCCCCTGAAACGATCCGTGGCACGCCCCCGCATTGCACCCGGCCTTGGTCAGGGCCGGCACAACATCCCGCGAAAAGCTCAACGCCGCAGGGGCCGGGACCACCGCGGTGACCTCGCCGCCGGTTGCTCCGCTGGAGGCGCAAAGTGGGAGGCCCACAGCGGCGCAACACAGCGCCGCGCGGAGCACCACGGCCGTGCGGAGCACGACGGCCGTGTGGAGCACGACGGCTGTGTGGAGCACCACGCGGGCGCGATCCGAGAAGCTGGGGGCGGGATAGCTGGCGGGGGAACTCATCGGAGCACGATTATACGTGTGGCATCCGGAAAATGCCAACCAAGGGTGCCCCTGTGCCCCTGCCCCTGCCCCTGCCCCGGAAGCCCGCTTACGCCGAAGTCGGTTGGCCCAGCGGTTGTGGCTTGCGGCCCGGCGGCGGCTGCACGCGGACGAAGACCAGCACGGCCTCCACCAGCATCAAGAGGGCCAGGCCCACCAGCACGACCGCCACCCACAGCACGGCGTTGAATTTCGCCGTCTCCAAGGGCGCGCCGCTCAATCGCGACAAGAGCCAGTCAGAGCGCAGGTTGGCGCCGATGATCGAGACCAGCGCCCACATGCTCATCACGTACATGAAGACCGTGGGCACGCCGGTGACCAGCCACACCCAGGCCGCCCGCCGCGTGCGCCACAGCCACACGGTAACGCCCAGCAGCGTGAGGGCCGCCAGAAGCTGATTGCTGGCGCCGAAGAGCGACCAGAACACCTTCCAGGCTGGAATCGGGTTACCTTGCGCATCCAGCGCCTTGTTCATCACGAAAAACAGCGGCACTCCCGCGGTCAGCGTCGTTGCCAACCATTTTCCGGGCCGGCCGCGCCAGCCGGTCAGCTCCTGAATGATGTACCGGCCCAACCGAGTGCAGACATCCAGGGTGTCATAGACGAAGGTCGTGAACGCCATGAGGGCAAAGGAGACTGCGAACATGGCGGGAACGTGCAGCGCCTCCAAGAACTTTCCAATCCCCAAAGCGTAGACGTAGTTTGGCTCGCCCGTTTCGCCTTGCACCATGATCATCACGCAGGCCAACGAAACGATCGCCACCATGGCCTCCAGCAGCATCGAGCCGTAGCCGATCGCTCGGGCATCGGTCTCGCGCTTGAGCTGCTTCGAGGTGGTCCCCGAGGCGATCATCGCGTGAAAGCCCGAGCACGCACCGCAGGCGATCAGGATGAACAACATGGGGACGAGCGTGTCTCCCTTGGGCGTCACCCAACCCGTGAACGCCGGGTAGGTGATGGTGCTGCCGCTGACCAGCAGGCCGGCTGCGCCGCCGAGGAGCACGGCATACAGGAAGTAGCCGCCCAGGTGGCCTCGCGGCTGCAATAGTGCCCAGACGGGCACCACTGCGGCGATCAGGCAATAGGCCAGCAGCACGACGTCCCAGATCTTGTGGGCGCTGGATTCAGAGACGTTGAACCATTGCTGCACATCCAGCGGCAAGTATTGACCGGCCCAGATCGATAGGCCCACCAGCGGCAAGAAAATGAGCGTGGCCAGGTTGATGGATAGCCGCGTATAGCGCAACAGCAGCCCCATGGCAATGGGCAGCAACAGGTACAGGAGGGAGGAGGTGGCGATGCCCGGCCCGGAAACCACTTCGCCGTTGTCGAGCTTCTTGTCGCCCACAAAGGCCGCGGCCGTGATATCGGTGAAGGCCACGATGATGTAGACCAGCGCCAACCAGACGAACGACAAAAACAGCAGGTACGAACGGGGCGACATGTATTGGCGCACGACTTCGGCGATCGAGCGGGCCTTGTGCCGCACGGAGGCCACAAGCGCGGTCATGTCGTGCACGCCGCCGATGAAGATGGCGCCCACCAGGATCCAGATCAGCGCCGGCAGCCAGCCGAACGCCAAGCCGGCCAGGATCGGCCCCACGATCGGCCCGGCCGCGGCGATGGCCGAAAAATGCTGCGGCAGCAGCGTCTTGGTGTCCAGCGGGGCATAGTCCAGGTCGTCGCGCAGCTCGACCGCCGGTGTCGACCGGTTGGCATCCAGCCGCAGCAGCCTCGTCAAGATGCGGCCGTAAACCAGATAGGCCACGATCAGCACGAACGCCGACGGAAGCAGAATGTACGTGAGGCTCATGGCCGACCTCTGGGCGCTGGACCGCTTTTCGTTAGCATCGAGGCCACTTTTTTCGCTGGCAGCGAGGCAACGCGCTTGATGCTACTCCCCGCGCTAGAACGCGGCAAGCTGAGTCGCGCGGCGTGGCACGGCCATCTCGGCCATCTTGGCCGTGCGGGCGGGCGGTCTGTGGTACCTCTGAATGATTTGCAACGCCGCCCACCGCCGGCCATGATGGGGCCCTTCTCTGCTCATCTGCGCGAGGGGGTTGCACATGAGTCGCTCTGGCTGGTGCGTCGCTTTGGCGATTGTTTCTCTGTCCGCTCTGGCCGGCGTCTCGTCGGCCCAAGATGCCAGGTCGGTCGTTGCCGACGTGCTCTTGGCTGGCGGCACGATTCTCGACGGCTCTGGCGGACCGGCCGTCAAGGGGGACGTGGCCATCCGCGGCGAGCGGATCGTGGCCGTGGGCCGCTTCGCCCGCGGCAAGATCGGCCGCACCATCGACTGCACCGGCCTGGCGATCGCGCCGGGCTTCATCGACCTGCACAACCACAGCGACTTTCCGATCCTGAAGAAGGAAACTCGCCCGGCCGTCAACTATCTCTCGCAAGGCTGCACGACGCTGGTCACCGGCAACTGCGGCGGCGGGCACGTGAAGGTGGCCGACTATCTGGCCGCCATCGACAAGCCCGATGGCGGCAAGCCCGCTGCCGGCAAGCCCGACGACGGCAAGCACGGTGCCGGCAAGCCCGGCGCCGGCACCAATATCGTGCACCTGGTCCCACACGGCGCCGTGCGCTCCCAGGCGATGGGCAAGGAGAAGCGCGCCCCCACGGCCGGCGAGCTGGCGAAGATGGAGCAGCTCGTCGAGCAAGGCATGAAAGACGGCGCCTGGGGCATGTCCACCGGACTGATCTACGTGCCGGGCGTGTTCGCCGAGACCGACGAGCTCGTGGCCCTGTCGCGCGTCGTGGCCCGGCACGGCGGTATCTATGCCAGCCATATTCGCAACGAAGGCGTCGGGCTCTTGGACGCCGTCGAGGAGGCCCTCAAGATCGGCCGCGAGGCGAAGCTGCCCGTCCATGTCTCGCACTTCAAGGCCAGCGGCCGGCCGTATTGGGGCGCGGTGCGGCTGGCGGCCAGGCGGATTGAAGAAGCCCGCGCGGCCGGCCAGAAGGTCACGGCCGACCAGTATCCGTATACGGCCTCATCCACGTCGCTGGAGGCCATGTTGCTGCCGGCCTGGGCGCGCGAAGGGGAAGCCAAGGACGTGCTCGCCCGGCTGAAAGATGAGAAGCAGCTCCCCAAAATTCGCCGGGCCATTCAGGAGAGCCTCACGACGCACGACCGGCTGCAAATCGCCGCGTACAAGCCCAAGCCGCAGTGGGCCGGGAAGCTGCTCTCCGACATCGCCGTGGCCGAAAAGCGGGAGCAGATCGACCTGGCCCTGGAGATTCTCAGTGGCGGCGGCGCGGCGGCCGTCAATTTCGGCATGAGCGAGGACGACGTGCGCTATGTGATGACGCTGCCCTGGGTGGCCACGGCCTCCGACGGCAGCGTGAAGGTCGCCGACAAGAGTAAGCCCCACCCGCGCAGCTACGGCACGTTCACCCGCAAGCTGGGGCAATACGCGGTGGCGGAGAAGATCGTCTCGATCGAGCAGGCGGTGCGCTCCGCCAGTGGGCTGCCGGCGGACATCCTTGGGCTAACCGACCGCGGCTACTCTGCGCGCCGACTGTTTTGCCGACGTCGTGGTCTTTGACCCACAGAACGTGCGCGACAACGCGACCTATGAGAAGCCCTTCGAGCACTCCCGCGGCGTCCGCTGGGTGTTCGTGAATGGGCGCGAGGCCATCGCGGACGGGAAGCCAACCGGCGAGCTAGCGGGTAGAGCGCTGCGGCACGGAAAGTAGCAGGCACACTCCGTGTGCCGTCTTCACGACGCCCATTCGCAAGCTCTGTTGTGAACGCGTCGCAGGCAAAGCTCGATTTGCAAGCCGCGAAGCAGAGCAGGTCGGAGTCCGCTGGCTCCGCTTCGGCACACAGAGTGTGCCTACTACTTCCTTTTGGCAAAGTCCCCCGCGACCACGATCACCAGCTTCTTGGGATCGATGTGCTTGCGGAACGCCGCCGAGACGACTTCCGGCGTCAGCGACTCGATCTTCTTATCCAGCTCGGCGCTGAACGCCGTCGTGCGGCCGGTGTCGAGCTGATCGAGCAGGATCTCCGCCAGGCTGTTGTCGCTGGAGCGCTGGAGCTGGCTGTTTTGCAGGTAGCCCTGCTTGGCCTTGGCCAGCTCGTCGGCGCCGATGCCGCTCTTGATGAGGAGGTCGATCTCTTCGCGAATGGCCTTCTCGACCTTCACCATGTTCTCCGGGTTGGCGATGGCCTGGAAGCGGAGCGTCGCCAGGCGGTCGTGCGAGCTGGCCGATAGCGCACAGCCGACGCCGTAAGACAGGCCCTCCTTCTCGCGGATGCGGTCCCACAGCCGCGAGCCAGGCCCGGTGCCCAGCGCGTAGGCGGCCAGGTGCAGCGCCGGATAGTCCGGGTCGTCGTCGCGCATCGAAAGGGCCACGCCGGCCATATAGTTCGCGTTCGCCTTGTCGGGCGTGGCGATCGACTGCTTGCCAAGTACGGCGGCCGACGGTTTGCCGGCGTCTACGCGAGCATACGATCGGCCGGCTTTCCAATTGCCCAGCATCTCATCGAGCGATTTCAGGGTGGCGTCAGCGTCGAAATCGCCCACGACGGCCACCTCCGCCTTCTGCCCACCGAGGAAGTCGCTGTAGACCTTTCGCACGTCGTCGATGTCCACGCCGCGCAGTCGCTCGATGCGTTCGTCCATGGTCAACGTGTGCCGGACGTCGGTGGCGCCGAAGGGCGCAGCCGGCGCTGGAGCTCGATCATCGCCAGCACCTGCGGCTCGGTGCGGCTCCGCTCCAGCAGGGCCAGCCGCTGGGTCTTGAGCAGCTCGAGCTGGTCTTCCGGCAGACTTGGCTCGCGCAGCACCTGGCGCAAGAGGTCGAGGCCGGCGGCCAGGTGCTGCCGCTTGGCCCGCATCGACAGCGATAGATTGCCGGCGGGGTCGCCGAAGCCCGGCCGCAGCTCGATCTGGTGCTTCTCCAGCTCGTCGTTGAGCTGCTCGTAGTTCAGCTTCTTGGTCCCGCGGAGCATGAGCGGCGCGACGTAGGGCAAGGCATCGCGCACGCTCTTGAGGGTTTCTTCGTCGCCGAATTTGAGCAGCAGCTCCAGGTGCACTTCTTGCCCGCGCGTCTTCTTGGGCAGCAGGGCGAGCCTGGTCCCGCTGGGCAGCGTGCTGCGACGGGTGCGCGACTCGATGTTCGCCCAGGCTGGGTCGAAGATTTCCCCCTCGGCCGTGCCGGCACGGCCCGTGTATTTGGCGACCAGCTCTTGGGCCGGCGGCGCGGTGGGGATCGGGGCCCGCTCGGGCTTTTCCGTGGGGATGTACAGGCCGACGGTGCGGTTATTGCGCTGGAGGTACTTGGCGGCGACCGCCTTCACGTCGTCGGCCGTCACCTTTTCGACGCGGTCGCGGTGCAGGAAGAACAGCCGCCAATCGCCGGCCGCCGCCCAATCGCTGAGCGATACGGCGAAGCGCGTGGTGTTGGTCGCTTCCCGCTCGATGTCGGTCAGCGTCTCGCGCTTGGCGCGCTCGATGTCTTCCTTCGGCAGGCCGTCCTTGGCCACGGCCTCGAGCGCGGCGGTCAGGAGATCGCGCACCTCTTCCAGCGAGCCGTCGCGGCGCACCGTGGCGTTGAACGTGACCAGCCCCGGATCGTGCAGCGCCGCTGCGCCGCCGGAGACGCTGGCGGCTTTCTTCGTTTCGACCAGTTGCTTGTACAGCCGGCCGTAAGGTTGCGACGTGAGCGCCGTGGAGAGGATGTCGATGGCCGCGAAGTCCGGGTGCCGCCCGGCGGGGATGTGGTATGCCACGCCGACGGCTGCCCACGTCGCCCACGCGCCGCAGCACGACGATCCGCTCGCCGTCCTGCGGCGGCTCTTCGGTGTAGGTCTCGCTCGAGCTTGCGCTTGGGCTGCGGGATGGCGCCGAAGTACTCCTGCGACGCCCTTGAGGGCTTTGGCCTCGTCGAACTTGCCCGCCACGACGACCATCGCGTTGTCGGGCTGATAGTGCTTGCGGTAGAAGTCCTGCAGGTTCTCGATCGGCACGCGCTCGATGTCGCTGCGGTTGCCGATCGTCTCTTTGCCGTAGTTGTGCCACTCGAAGGCCGTGGCCCAAATCCGCTGCGAGCAGGATGCTGCGAGGGCGTGTTTTCGCCCTGCTCGAACTCGTTGCGGACCACCGTCATTTCCGAGAGCAGGTCCTCGCGGCGGACGAAGCTGTTGACCAGCCGATCGGCCTCGAAGCGGATGGCGAACTCCAGGTTCTCGTCGCTGGCCGGCAGCGTCTCGTAGTAGTTCGTGCGGTCGTACCAGGTCGTGCCGTTGAAGTTGGCCCCGCGCTCGCGCAGCACCTGGTCCACGTTGCGGGTGCGTCGGCGTGCCCTTGAAGAGCATGTGCTCCAGCAGGTGGGCCATGCCGGTCTCGCCGTAGCCCTCGTGCCGCGAGCCGACGAGCACCGTCATGTTCGACCGTGACCTTCGGCCGCGAGGCGTCGGGGAACAAGCAGCAGCCGCAGGCCGTTGTCGAGTTGATACTCCGTGATGCCCTCGACGGTGGCCACCTTCTTGGGCGGCGCAGGTTCCGCGGCGGCGGCGGCGGAAACAAAGACGCCGAAGATCATCATCCCGGCCAAAAAGAACAACACGCGTCGGCTCGGGCGCATCATGCCAACACCTCGAAGAAGGATGAATGGTCGATAGGGCCAAAGTGCCCGGACAACGGCAGCATCGCCGCACGTATGGTCCGTCCGTGGCCCCGCGGCGTCAAGCCGTCTAGCTACGTGGCCGCCACGATGCTCAGCGCCGTGGTAGGGATCACCACGGGATCAGGCGCCGGTTCCTCCGTCGCGCGATCCAGCACGGTATCGACCAGATAATAGAAGAGCCGCCGCAGCTCATCCTGCTCGATCGCGTCGGCGACGGCTTCGGCTCGTTCGCGGTACTTTTCGACCAGCCGCTGGGCTTTCTCGAAGACCCCGGCCTTCTCGTAAAGAGCCCGCACGCGATGGATGGCGCTCGGTCGGGCGTCTTGCTCGCTGGGGACATTGGATACGTGCCCGACCAGCGCGTGCAGCTCGGCGCGGTCGGCTTCGTTCAGGGCCTCGAGGGCCAGTGCCCAGAGCACGGTGGGACGGCCGCCGAGCACGTCGCCGCCAACGGAGAGCTTGTTGTGCGTGTCGCCGCGCCAGTCGCCCAAGTCGTTGAGGATTTGGAACGCCACCCCCAGGTGCCGCGCGAACTGGCTGATCGGCTCGCGGAGGGCTTGGAATTCGGCGTGAGTGATCGACTGCGATGAGCAGACATCCTGTCTGCCGGGCTCCTCGGTGCCGCACAGGCTAGAAGCCTGTGCTACCGACAGGCGAGCGCCGGTGTACAGCGCCGCCTCGAACGCCGGGGCGGTCTTCAGCGCGTAGATCTTCAGCGCGTCGAGCGGCGTGAGCCGCTTGTCGGGCGAGTCGCGCCAGAGCAGCTCGGCGCCCTGGCCTTCGGACAGCTTCAGGTGGGCGTCGGCCAGCTTGTCGAGGATGTCGGCGGCGGCGTCGGCGCCGAGCGTCTTGCGCCTCGCGGCTGACCAGGCGATAGCCGAGGCCGATCAGGTAGTCGCCGACGTTGATCGCCGTCGCCGATGCCGTACTGGCGGTGCAGCGTCTCGTCGCCGTAGCGGAAGGTGTCGTCGTCCTCGATGTCGTCGTGGACGAGCGAGGCCTTGTGGAACGTCTCGATCGACAGGGCGCAGCGCTTCGACGGCGTCGGGGATCGCCGCCAGCGCTCGGCGCCGTCGGCCAGCGTGCCGTGCGCCGCCGGTCAGGGCGTCGTAGGCGGCCAGCGTGATGAACGGCCGCGAGTGCTTGCCGCCCTTGGCGAGGAAGTCGTAGGCGATGGCCTCGGTGGCGGCGACGGGATCGAGGCCGCCGACGCCCTGGCCGTTCATCTCGGCCAGCGACGGGCCCGCCGCGGAGCCGCGGCGCGAGGCGATCCAGCTCCGGCTCCTCGAACATGCTCGGCCGCGCCGCGCATCAGGTGCACGTAGGTCTGCGTCTGCGGCCTGCGGCTGGCGGTGCTGCAGCTCGATCATCTCGCAGCACCCAGTCGTCATCGACCGACGTGTTGCGGCAGTTGCTCGACAGCAGCGGCGCGGCCATGCAGGGGATGCCGGCGAGCAGGATCTTGTCGATCGCCTTTTCCAGCACGTTCAGGCAGGCGACGCCGACGATCGCATCGACGTGGCCGCTGACGATGATCTTCAGGACGATCGGCGTGCCTTCGGCGACGAGCACCTTGTAGCCCAGCTCCTCGGCCTTGGCTGCGGAAGTCGGCGACGCTGCAGGCGCCGCACTTGCGGCAGTCGAGGCCGAACTCGTCGTAGTCGGCGGGGCAGCCCTCGGCGTTCTTCAGGCAGTGCGGCAAGAGCAACAGCCGGCGGCTGGCGGGACGGCGGCGACCTGGTCCCGCCAGAACTCCGTGGCCAGGACGACCATCATCCAGCCGAGGTAGCCTTCGGGCTGGCCCATCTGCTCCAGCGCGCCGCGGGCCACGGCCTCCATCTCGTCCTTGGTCAGCGGCCGGGCCTTGTCGAGCTTGGCGGCGGTCTCCTCGCACTTGGCGCGAAGCTGCTCGCGAAGCGACTTGGGCTCGGGGACGAGCTTCAGATGGCCGGTGCTGCGGCGCTTCGTGCGCTTGCTTTCTGTCGCGGGCAGGCTCTCAGCGAGGGAGGCAGTCGCCAACGTTGCACCTCAGCGAGTGAGCGAAACAGGGTGTGGGTGGGCCAACTCTGGCGGGACCGGCCGCTCGCCCGGCGCGTCGGCCTGATGGGCCATGGCCTGCCGTGCCATGCACCGCGCCGCATGGCCGACGGCTGCTCCGAGGGCGGAGACGGTGAAAATCAGGGGATACAACTGTTCGTAGTACCACAGCTTAGCGAAGTAAAAGCCGATGGGCGAGCATTCGGTCCAATGTTTTGTCTCCACGGCCCGCACGAGCCAGGCGATGCCATCCTGGCGCGCTTTGGCCAACGCATGATGGGCACCGGGCACATCGCTGGAGTCGTCGGCCGCGCCACAGAGGGCCTCGACGGCCAGTGCCGTTTCCTCGACCGTAGATTGCGGGTGATCGATGATTCGGCCGGCCGCCTTCGTCTGCTTGCCTTCGTCGCGGAGTGGCGCTCGAGCGGTTGATCGTCGAGCGGCTTTGGTTACGTGGTCCGGCCGATGCAATCGCATGGCCGGGCGAGAGCCAATCAACTCGTCGGCCGGACCGGCGAGCGGCTGAATCACCGAGGAGCCCTCCACGCGCCTCGCGGCACCATGGCCGGCCAGCGCCGCGCCGCCCCAGCCGCCGTCGAGGTTCTGGTGGACGGCCAGCCACTGTAAACCCCGCCGGGCTTCCGGCGTATCGAGCCGGCCCAGATCGCGATAGGCCAAGAGCACGCGGGCGGTGCCGTAGACCGGGTTCTCTTCCTGCGGCAGGTATTGATTGCCGAACCAGAGCGGCGTCCAACTGCCGCCGGCGTGCTGCGACCGGCGGAGGAAGACGAAGCCGCGGTCGATGGCCCGGTCGATCCGCGCAGCCAGCGACTGGGCCGAGTCTGCCTTCGAAGCGTCTGCCTTCGAAGCGTCTGCCTTCGAAGCGTCTGCCTTCGAAGCGTCTGCCTTCGACGCGTCTGGCTTCGACGTTGGACGTTGGACGTTGGACGTTGGACGTTCAGCATGCGAAGACGAAGCCGACGAACGTCGAACGTCCAACGTCCAACGTCCAACATCGAACGACACGGGGGAGGCCAGCGCCCCTCGCCAGGCATGCAAGGCCCTTATGGCATGGGCCGTGAGGTCGGTGGCGCTGCGGTCGAAGGGCATCGTGCCCCAGCCCCGGCAAAAAGTCGGCCAGCCGCCATCGGAGTTCTGCAGGTCCAACAGCCAGTGCGCGCCGGCCGCCGCCGCCTCGAGGACGCGCGCGGCGCCTTCGTCATCGCGCCCGCCTGCCTGGTGGAACCGCGCGAGCGCCAGCAGCGCTCCCGAAGTGTCGTCCACGTCCGGCACGCCGCCTGATAGATCGGTCCACGCCCAGCCGCCCGGCGCGGCGCCCGTATAAGGGTGCGCTTGGCGGTGCTGGCAACGGAGCAGCCAATCGAGAAGGCTGGCGTCTCTAGGAAGCAGCGCTTCTTGCATCGGCGCGGTGCCATTCTCGTTAGACGTTGGACGTTGGGCGTTGGAGGTTGGACGTTCAGATCGATCCGAACGTCCAACGTCCAACGTCCAACGCCCAACATTGAACGCTGTTCCCTCTGGCAGCTCGTCGGCTCCCAGCGCATTGATCGAAAGCGTCGTATTCCACGTCGCCAGGTTGGTATCGATCGGCCACGAGCCGTCGTCTCGCGCCGAGGCCACCAGGAACTCCACGCCGCGCCGCACGACGGGATGATCCGCGTGGCCGATGGCCGCCAGGCTCATGACCACGAAGCTCGTCAGCGGCGTGGCCTCCAGGAACCCGCCGCTCTCGGGCTGCATTCCTTCCAGCATTCGCAGCGATTTGTCGAGCGCCGCCCGGCGAATCCACCGCACGATGGGGTTCCACGGCGGATCGAAGTGGAACTTGGCCTGGCCGATGGCCACCAGGGCGGGAATCGCATAGCTGACTACCGGCAGCCGCAGGAAGCGGAACCAGTGCTGCGGCATCGCCGCCAGCTCAAACGGCAGGGCCGAGACCTCCCGCCAGGGCACGACGCCGGCCAGGGCGCAGTTGGTGAGGATCGGCGCCGCGAAGGTCTTGTCCCGCCCATAGCGGCGGCGCAACCCGGGAACGCCGCCTTGTGCCTCGATGAATCGATCAGCGCGGCCCAGCAGGTCCTCGTCATCCGCCGGCATGCCGGTCAGGCGGAAGGCCGCCTTCACGAGCATCGTCGTGGCGATGTTCGAGAGGCTCAGATCGGTGTCGCCCCAGCCGCCGTCGGCATTCTGCGAGTCGGCCAGGTAGCCCAGGCCGCGGACGATCAGCTCGTTCAGCCGGACCTCGGCCTGCTCGTCGGCGTAGCGGCCCGAGGGATCGGTTTTGGCGTAGCGGCTCACCACGGTCAGCGCACTGACCGCCGTGGCTGTGGAAAGGGCCGAACCGGCCAGACGGCCGGTCCAATGTCCGGAAGGGTCGCGCTGCCCTAGAAGCGCCTGCCGGGCCACGTCGTAGGCGGCCGCCAAGCGGGATGTATCAATGTCCATAGCACCGTGGAACTTGCGCTTCCGGCCGGCACGCGCGCCCCAGTTCAGTAGGGGCCGAGGCGGGCAATCACGACGCGATTGGGGTAGCAGCGCCACCCCGCTTGCCGCGTCAGCGTGCCCTTCCCATCTCACCGTGCCAAGCATGACCTGCTCCACGAGGAAACACCTCGTGTCACTAACCGCAGGCCAATGGCCGGATGTAACACTGGACCGCTGAATCGCAGGGTGCGACTGGCTGGCGGATGACCCACAGCCGATCCAGGGACAAGCCCAAGTCTAAGTGCTGGCAAACCGCCTGTCGAGACGCCGGTCGGGCGATAGCCGCATCTGATTATCCTGTAATAGTTTGCGGATGAATTGGCCTGCCGCGTCGCACCACCTAAGAGCGATATAACAGGTGGGTACGCCAACCGGAGGTCAAAATTGACACGGAATCTTCGTTCACTCACTGGGTCGCGGTAAGATTGCTGTTGCTGGCGCGGATACGCGTCAGACCAAACGAGGAAGCCACGCATGTCGTCCGCACCATTGCTTGACCCTGTCGAGGAGCTGCTGGATCCGGCCATTCCTGAGGCTCCCGTCTTTAGGTTGACGGTATCGCAGTATCATCAGATGCTCGCCTCGGGGATCCTCAAAGAGGGTGACCCCATTGAGCTGCTCGAAGGCTGGCTGGTGCAGCAGATGACCGAAAAGCCCGCGCACTGTTTGGCTACGGACCTCGTTCGCGTGCAATTGGAGGACGTTGTGCCGCGTAACTGGCACGTCAGATCGCCCCACCCGGTTACGACCGGCGACAGTGAGCCGGAGCCAGATGCTTGCGTGGTTCGCGGGAAAAGGCGCGATTACAAGAGCCGCCATCCGGCCCCTAAGGACATCGGCCTGATGGCTGAAGTGGCCGACTCGAGCCTCGAGCTGGATCGCACGACCAAGCAGCGGATCTACGCGCGGGCAAAGATCCCAGTCTATTGGATCGTCAACTTGATCGATCGGCAGGTCGAGGTATTCACCGACCCGACCGGACCAGGCCAGCGGCCCAGATATCGCCATCGCCAGATCTTCGGCCAGGACGATGAAGTGCCCGTGGTGCTGGAGGGCCAAGAAGTCGGGCGGATCGCCGTCCGCGAGCTATTGCCGTAATTGAGGGCCGAATTCGCTGATGGAGTCCGACACTACGTTGGCCGCTTCGGCGACCGACCCAGGATCGGGCTACTTGGATCTCAGGTCTTCCACCATCCGGCGAAACGCCTTCTCGTGGTCGCCCAGGGTGCGCTCCGGGCCCACGAGCTTGAGAAAGATGTTGCCCTCATCGGTTTCGACGATCGCCCCGAGCAGGCGATAGCCCTTCTGAGGCGAGGTGCCGGGTCGCAGGTCTTTGAAGGTGCCCCGCACGTCCACGAAGTGCACGGTCTGGCCGCTGATCGTCTTCTTTTCGCTCTTGCCCCGCTTTTTGGTGTCGCCGCCGTCATCCTGCGTGAACTGGTCGTACCAGCGCGTAATGTTCTGCTCCACCGTGCCGCCCGCGGAGGAGGCCGTGAATCGCCCGTCGGTCTTGTCGTCCTTGGACGCGGGCACCGTGAATTCGTAAGCGATGAAGCCAGAGGGCTTCTTATAGGTCCAATCCTTCGGCGCGACGATGGTGATAGGGCCGAGTTTCATCGTCTGCTTGTCATCGTCGGCAGCCAGCGCTCCGGCCGTGGCAGCCAGGAAACAGATCGAGCCAACGAGCAAACGGCGTAGCATCATGGACATCGATTTCACCAGGGGGTTGGGGTGCGTTTCAGGTCAACGCCGCTCGGCCGCGCGAGCCAACGAGACAGGTTGCACGGAGCACACGGTTCGTCGCCAGCTTACTGTAGCTTCAGCACGTAAACCAGCAGCGCGCTCAGGATAACCAGCGCCAAGCACAGGACGGCGATGGCCATGACCCGCGCGCTGTTGCCGCTGCGACGTGAGCGCCGAGCCGTGGAAAGGGCCGTGGAGGGGCTGCCCGGTCCGAGCACCGCGAACGGATCGTCCGTGGCGGCTGCCGAAGCCGGCATCGGTCCCGCGACAGCCTGCGCGGCGGCAGGTCCGCCGGCAACAGGTCCTACGGCGCCCAAGCTCGGGAAGGTCGCGCCGGCCAGCTTCCAATCGGGCCAGCCTTCCCGCCAGACCAGCGAATCTGCCGTGATCCGCCCTTGGGCCAACCAATCGCGCATCGTCGGTGGCTTGGCCGGCCCGTATTGGCCGCCGCTCGGAGGACGCACATACCAGCTTGCTTCGGGAGCTTCGGCCAGCGGATCGACGACCGCCGGCCGCACCAGCGCGGAGGGCACGGGGGTTCCCGGCGCCAGGCCCAGCGGTGCGGCGCCGGGCACGATCTCGCCCGGCACGATGTCGCCCGGCGCACCGAAGGGCCCGCCCTGCGCACCGAAGGGCTGCACGCTCATCGGCTGGATAGGGACCGCCTGCGCGACGCCCGGCAGCGGCGCCGCCGCTGGCCCGATGGCGGCCGCCCGCACCGGAGCGACCGGAGCCATCGGCGTGGCGGCAACGGCCGGCGCGGTGGCAGTGACCGGCGCTCCGCGGCGCACGATGCCGCTTCCTTTGGCCAGATGGCTGGCTCGCATTTCAGCCGAGTCGGCGGACGGCACGGTCGCCGTTGCAGTAGTGCCAGCCGCAGCGACTTGCCCGACCGATTGGACCCTTTCCTCCGACGAGTCGGCCTTTTTCGCGGGAATATCGAACTTGGCGCCGCAGTGCGGGCAGACCCCCCGCTTGCCGGCGAGGAACGACTTGACGTTGAGCTTGTGCCCGTTGGGACAAACGACGCGAATACCCATGATGTCCCTCAACCGCAGGCGGCGGCTGCCGGCGGCGCGTGCGAGTGGAGCGTGCGATTGGACGTCTCACTCATCATTATACCCGCCCCACACAGCGGGTGAGAAGCACCGAGCCGGGGGGCCGTGGTCACGTTTATTAACGTGCCCGTCACAAACGGGCCATCCGGACCAGGCACATTTGTAACGTGCCTCACGTTCGTCAGGCAATCAGTTCCTTGATCGCCCCGCTCCCCTCCGGAGTGGCCCAGACCGGCCGCGTGCCGACGTAGTGCTTTACCCGCGGGTTGATGCCCAGCGTGGTGTAGATCGTCGCGAACAGGTCGCCCTCGCTCACCGGGTTGTCCTTCACCTCCTTGCCGTCGGCGTCGGTCGCGCCGTACGACCTGGCCGCCCTTGATGCCGCCGCCGGCCAGGACGATCGTCCAGCGCGCGGATGAAGTGGTCGCGGCCGGCCCGGTTGTTGATCTGCGGCGTGCGGCCGACCTCGCCCATCCACACGACCAGCGTGTCGTTGCAGCAGGCCGCGCTCCTCCAGGTCGTGCGAGCAGCGCCGACCAGGCCGGGTCGAGCACCTGCATGTTCGCCTTGTGGCAGACGAAGTTGTCGGCGTGGCTGTCGTAGTTGTCCTGGCCGACCTCGACGAACGGCACGCCGGCCTCGACCAGCTTGCGGGCCAGGAAGCAGCCGCGGCCGAACTCGGTGTCGCCGTAGCGGTCCTTCGCCTTCGGCCACTCCTTGCTGATGTCGAACACCGCCTTGGCCCGCAGCAGCCGCCACGCCCGCTCCTTGGCCAGTGCGGTGGCTCTCGAACGGCTCGGCCTGGTGCTCCTTGGCGAACTCGTCCTCCATGAAGCCGCAGCAGCTCGCCGCGGCGCTGCTCGCGCCTCCGGCGTGCCGATACGGCGGCGGTGAAGTACGGCAGCCGGCCGTCGCGGCCGATGCTGAACGGCTCGTAGCGCGGCCCGAGGTAGCCGGCGCCGGCGTTGCCGGTCGGCCCCATGCGGACGAAGCTCGGCAGGTCGGCGTCGGGGTTGCCGCTGATACTTGGCGATCATCGCGCCGATCTCCGGGTGCGGCGTCCGCTCGTTCATGCTTGTAGCAGGTGTGCATGTGGTAGATGCCGTCGGGATGGTCCGGCGACTGCGTCCGCATGCTGCGGATGACCGCCAGCTTGTCGGCCAGCTGCGGCCATCTTCGGCAGGTACTCGCACACCTGGATGCCGGTGCACCTTCGACGGCGATCGGCCGGAACGGCCCGCCGGTCGGCCGGCCGGGCTTCATGTCGAACGTGTCGATCTGGCTGGCCCCGCCGTTCATCCACAGGAGGATGCAGCGCTTGCCGCGCTTGGCGGCCTCGGCGGCGACCGCGCCGGAGTTGAACGAGTCCGCCCCAGTTGGGCACGGTGAGCCCGGCGCCGGTGAGAAGCGTGCCCTTGAGGAAGGCACGGCGAGAGGGGTGTTCGTGGGCGATGCAGGTGCTTTTCACGATTCTCTCGGTTGTTGTAATTGAGTCTTCAATCCTTGAAATCTGGCTTATGGACTACCTGAACTCCGCGGCACATTGGGCAGAAGGAGGTAAAGACTTGGACGTTGCCCCGAACTGCGGCGTCAGGGAACAATGCGTGGATCAAATCGGACGGCGCGTCGAACAACTTGGCGAAGCCGCACTTATCGCATGGGTCAATCACCACTTTTCCCGTTCGTTAAGATAGGCTTTTCGCACTTGGAACGGGTATTGTTGGTCGGCAACGGCCTGGAACTGAATCTCATCACCCAGCTTGACGCTCAGAAGTCCTTGAGGCTGATTGAGGACCTTGCCGCGATAGCCATCGTCCTCTTTCCCTACGACAGTGACCCAAACCAGCTCCGGTGCTGTCGTGGCCAGTCTTGGACCGCCGTCGTGTGCGATCACCTGCAGATCATCCGGATACTGTGGGTGAAACCCTTGTCGCAGCAACGGATCGGTTCGCCAGGGGTGCAGGTGTTGATGGGGCACCGCTGTATTCTCCGAGGTTGAATCGAGCTTTTTGTTGCCGGCTTCTGGCTCGCTGCGTTGAGTGCATGCAATAGTCAAGCAGCCAAGCATGAGCGTTGCACCAACGACGCGTCTGCTCCTTCGAGCGATAGAGGCGAGTCTTGAGGAACGACACGGAACCATGGTCGTGCACTCAGTGGTTACGCAATTCAACGCTGAAAGCGTTAAACTCCAAAGCCCAGGGTCGCCGCGCCAGCGGCGCACCCTGGGTAACGGATCCAACAACCATCCCACGAACCCTGTAAGGGTTCAACGGGGCGCCACAACACGTCGTGATCTCCCGTTCGACGTTCACGACCGTGCATCAACACATGGCCTCAGTCCGAAACGTACCGCTCATCATACTCGATGCCATACTTTCGCAAGAGCCGCCGAAACTCGTCTTGGAATGTCTCGGTTTTGTGATGTTCCTCCTGGTTCTTGATGTACTCTATCAACGCCTCAACGTGGCTTGGGCTGACGGAGAAGGCGCCGTAGCCGTTCTGCCAATGAAACTCGGCCAATGATGGCTGCTGACTCTTGATCCAACTGGAGGAGTCGCGTTTGAGTTCCCGTATCAAGTCCGCAACGCCGAGCTTCTTCGACAGACGGCAGAGGATGTGGACATGGTCCTCGACGCCGCCGACTTGAAGCGAGGGAGAGTCTTGGTTGTCGCAAATGCCTTTCAAGTAGGCGTGGACGCGGTCGCGGAATGCCTTGTCCTTCAGAAACGGCGCTCGGTTCTTCGTGGAGAACACGATATGCACGTAGATTTGGGCGAGCGATTGGGCCATGGTGATGCCCCGTGGTCAGCGGTGCTTCCTGTTGAACGCTTTCAGCGTTCGGTTCATTTTGTGTGCCTCTAACCCAGGGTGCGCCGCTGGCGCGGCGACCCTGGGCTTTGGAGTTCAAGGCTTTCAGCCTTGATTGCCGTGAATACACGCGCTTTGAGGGTCCGCCGTAGAGCGTTGAACCGAAACCGCCGTTCATCGTGGTGCTGCCTCGTGCTAGTACGCTCCCCGGGCTGCGGCGTTCCTCCTCTGTTTAGTGATTGAACCGAAACTCCGCGCAATTCAGCAGCACCCAAATCGCATCTTCCCAGGGCAGCTCATTGTTCTTCTTCCCCGTGTTGAGGAACGCGACAAACCGCTCGCGCTCTTCTGGCTTGGGTGGTCTCGTCAAGACTGAGACGAATAACCGCTCCACGCGCGTCTCCAGCAGATCCTTCGACGTGGCCAGCGTTTCGGCCAGGTTGCCTTTGCGGCGGGAGATCATCCCCCGAATGTTGCCGCTGTTGTTGAGGAACAGGTGTTCGCCCAGGCTGCCTTGGAAGTCGCCCTGGCCGTCGGTCGGCTCGCCGAAGTAGCGGGCAACGTATTCCAACGTGTCGCCGCCGATCTTGCCGCCGCTGGCGTCGAATGCCGTGGCCGTGCGGATCGCGGCCAGCAGCTCTTCGGCCGAAAGCGGACGCACGCGGGCACGCTGGTACGCCTTCGGCAGGGCCTCGATGACCGATCCGGCAGACGAGAGTTGGTAGCACTGGCTGCTGATCAGCTCGCGGATCAGCCACTTCAGGTCGAACTTGTGAGCGGTCAGGCCGTCGGCCAAGGTCTTGAGCAGCGCGGCGTCGGTGGGCACGTTGTTCTCGCCCAAGTCATCGACGGGATGCACGAGGCCGCGGCCGAGGTACTGCGCCCAGACGCGGTTGGCCACGGCCTGAGCGAAGAACGGGTTGTCCGGCGCCGCGACCCAGGCGGCGAGCTTCTCCTTGCGAGAGAAGAACGGTTTGGGCAGCGTCTTGCGCCTCGCTCGGCGTCCTTGAAGTCCTTGGGCAGCGGCGGCTCAGCCAGCTCGTCGCCGCCGAGGAACTTCGGCTTCACCGGCTCGCCCTTCTGGCCGGGCTTCTGGTCTTTGACGGCGCCGGTGAAGAGCACTTCGCCGGTGCTGCTGCTCGCCGATGATGAAGCGGCGGCGAGGGGCGGCGTTATCAGGGGGCTTACGCCCCCCGCTCGCCGTGCTCGCCTGCGGGGCATCGAGCACTTGCAGGCGGACGAAGAAGCCGGCCAGGCCGTAGAAATCGCGCTGCGTCCAGTGGTCGAAGGGATGATCGTGGCAGCGGGCACATTGCAACTGCGTGCCCAGGAAGCACGCGGCTCACGGCAACGGCCGCCTCTTCCGGCGCCGAACGAAACTGCACGTAGTACAGCTCGGAGCCTTCCTCCTCGGCCGAGAGCAGCTCACGGACCCAGCGGTCGTACGGCACGTTCTGGGCGAACTTGTCGGCCAGCCAGCGCTTGAAGCCCTCGCGCTTCCGCGTGGCGTCGTCGCCCGAGGGATTGCGGCCAAACAGCACGAGGTCCCAGACATCGGCCTGGGCCGCGGCGAAGCGAGGGTCGGCCAGCAGCTTGTCGATCAGCTTCTCGCGCTTGGTCGCGTCGCGGTCCTCCAGGAATGCCTTGGCCTCGTCATAGGTCGGGATCGTCCCGACGAGATCCAAGTACAGGCGGCGGACAAACTCCGTGTCGTCAGCCCGCGGCGCCGGCGTGATCTTCTCCCGCTGCCAGAGCGCATTGGTGGCGGCATCGATCGTCTGCCGCAGCGGCGCTTCGGCGCAAGAGCAACGGGCAAGCCGAGGGCCGGCAATGAACCCACGAAGAGTAAGGCGACCAGCGCTCGCTCGTGCGCGCGGCGGCGATGCATGGCGTGGCTCCGTCGGCGGGGAGTGATTGTCCGGCGGGAAAGGTCGGCGGGCGCCATCATACCGCAAGCCGTATCCACGATGCCAGTTTTTGTGCGCCGGGCCGCCGGGGCGGCCCAGACTTTCTGGCGACTCCAAATCTTTGTGGCGTACAGGTGATAGGCTGGCGTGGGACGCCACGGCGGAGCTTGTCTCCGCCGGGCGATGTTCAAAACCAGAACAGCGGCCGCGGAAGTGGTGAACACGGCTCGGTGGGCCAAGCCCCACCGTGGCCTGGCTCAGATTGTGCGTGCCAGGAAAGCTTGGCACACACGCCACCAGGCCGCCGGGGCGGCCAATTTGCGTGGCACAGCCATTTTAGGCGTGCTGACAAGCGCAGAGGACCGGCACGGCCAAGATGGCCAAGATGGCCGTGCCACGGCCTTTACCGCATCGCCGCCAGCACGTCGGCCCGCTCTACATCGCCCACAAGCTCGACATGCCCCAACCGGCTGGGGAGCACGAACCGCAAGCGGCCGTGCTCTGTCTTCTTGTCGTGCGACATGACCTGGAGCATCTCTTCGTGGTCCACGTCGGGCAAAGCGACGCTTAGCCCCAGCGCGGTGAGCAAGTCTCGCTGTCGCCGTGTGACGTCGCCTTCGATGCGGCCGAGGCGCTCGGCCAGGCGCGAGGCACAGATCATGCCGATGGCCACCGCCTCGCCGTGCAACAAATTCTCGTAGCCCGTCAGCGTTTCCAGCGCGTGGCAAAACGTGTGGCCGTAGTTGAGGACGGCCCGCTGGCCGGTCTCTTCCCGCTCGTCGGCGGCGACCACTTGCGCCTTGAGCTCGCAACTGCGGCGGGTGACGTGGCGGAGCACGTCGTCGTCGCGCCCGTTCAGCTTTGGTACGTGGCCTTCGAGATAGGCGAAGAACTCCGCGTCGAGGATCACGCCGTACTTCACGACCTCCGCCAGGCCGGCGCGGTATTCTCGCTCCGGCAACGTGGCCAGCACTGCGGTGTCGATCAGCACGCCGCGCGGCTGCCAGAAGGCACCGACCATGTTCTTGGCACCCGGCAGGTTCACGCCCACCTTGCCGCCGACGGAGCTATCGACCTGGGCCAGGAGCGTGGTCGGCACCTGGACGAACGCCAGGCCGCGAGCGAAGCTGGCCGCCACAAACCCGGCCAGGTCGCCGATGACGCCGCCGCCCACGGCCACGATCACTGTCTTGCGGTCGGCCTCCAGGTCCAAGAGGCCGTTCCAGAGCACGTCGGCCATGCGGACGGACTTCGACGTCTCGCCCGGCGGCACGGCCACGATATCCACTTGGGCGTGCTCCGCCAGACTTGCCGCCGCGGCACGGCCGTGGGCTCCTTCGACGTTCTCGTCCGTGACCACCACGACCCGCGACAAATCGAGCCGCGCGGAGACGAACGCCCCCAGCTCGGCCAGGTTGCCGGTGCCGATCTCAATGTCGTAGCTGCGCTCGGCCAGCGGCACGCGGACGCGGTGGACCATGTGAGGGAATGACGAATACTAAGCACGAATGACGAAGGAATGACGAATGACGAAGCTCGAATGACGAGAAAGTGTTGAGTCCCGAATGGCTTGGCCTTCGTCATTCGTGTTTCGTCATTCTTTCGTCATTCGAGCTTCGTCATTCGTCATTCAACTTGACGGCGTGGTCCTACCTGCAGGCGGAGTCCGTCGATCCTCCAGCATCGGCGCCACTTCGCGCACGAAGTCCTGGGCGTCGGCGAAATCGCGGTAGACGCTGGCGAAGCGGACGTAGGCCACCTGGTCCAATTCTCGCAGGCGCTCCATCACCATTTCGCCCACTTCGCGACTATCGATCTCGCCGTCCAGCCGGGCGTTGATCTCCTGCTCCACGTAGGTCACGACGGCGTCGATCTGCTCGTCGCTGACCGGCCGCTTCCAGCAGGCGGTTTCCAGGCCGCGCTTGATCTTCTCCCGCTGAAAGGGGGTCCGCGAGCCGTCTTTCTTGATCACCTTGATCGTGACCTCTTCCAGCCGCTCGAACGTCGTGTAGCGCCGGCGGCAATGCAGGCACTCCCGGCGGCGGCGGATGACGTAGCCATCCTGGCTGGCCCGCGAGTCCACCACGCGGTCGTTATCGACGTCGCAAAAAGGGCACTTCATGGGAAATGACGAAGGACGAAGCACGAATGACGAAGGAAGGACAAATGTCCGAAGGACGAATGCGCACGCAGGCCACTGGGGCATTCGTGCTTCGTCATTCTTTCGTCATTCGTGCTTCGTTATTCGTCATTCAGTTCGCAGCCCGAGCCTACTTTAACAGCGTCAGATGTTCAAACTTGCCGTCCAGCACGCGGCGGCTGTCCGCTTCCAACCAGCGGTCCAAGAGCGTCGCGTAGACCTGGCGGAAGTCGGTGTGATATTTCAGGTCGCCTTCATCCAGGTCGCCGGGCCGCAGGCTGGGATGCTTGCCCACCAGGCCGCCCTTCACGCCGGGGCCGGCGACCAGCAGGCTCGAGCCGGAGCCGTGGTCGGTGCCCTCGCTGCCGTTTTCCTGCACACGGCGGCCGAACTCGGAAAACGTCATCAGCAGCACGCGCGCGTCGTCGCCGGACTCTTCCAGCCCCTGGAAGAAGGAGCGCACGGCTCCCGCCAGCGTGGCGAGCAGTTGACGATGCTCGGCCGCCTGGGAGCTGTGCGTGTCGAAGCCGCCCAGACTGACGTAGTAGATTCGCCGCACCGATGCCGGCGCGGATCATGGCGGCCACCAATTCGAGCTCGTAGGCGAGGCCTTCCCGCACCATGGCGTAGTCATTGCCCCGCCGCTGGAACTGGCCCTGGGGGCGATTGAAGTTGCCCATGACCTCCCGCAGGCGATCGAGGGTGGTCAAGGTTTGCAGCGAGGCACGGCGCACGAAATGCAAGGCGTCGCTGGAGGCCCCCTCGCTCGCGGGGGTGAGCTCGCGGATCAGCTTGCGCCGGGCCGCGTCGGGGTCGGCCTGGGAGGCGTCGTCGGCCTTGGTGGCGGCGCGCGTTGGCCCAAACCGCTCCTCATCGTCGTCGGACCGGCCGCTGAGCCGCAATTCGAAGGGCTTGGCGGGATGCAACGACGCCACGCCGGCCGAGGGCCCTTGCATGGCCAGCGGCAGCCGCTCCGTGCCGACGTAGAACGCCGGCATGCCCCCCTCGGCGACTTTGAGGTCGCCCAGGGTGCGCCCGAGCCAACCGTTGGCCGCCTTGCCGCGCGGGTCGCCCGAATGCCAGATATCCATCGACTCGAAGTGGGAGCGATTGGGATTGGGATAGCCAACTCCCTGCACAATCGCCAACTGGCCTTTCTCGAGCAACCGATCGAGCGGCCGCAGGGCGGAGTGCAGGCCGATGGCGTCGTCCACGCGGAGGACGTCCTTCTTCTCCAGTCGGAGCGTGGGCCGGGCCTTGTGGTACAGGTCGTCGGCATAGGGGATGACGGTGTTCAGCCCGTCGTTGCCGCCCGCCAATTCGAGCACCACCAGCACTTTGTCCTTTCCGGGGGCCGCGGCACGGGCCGACCTGGCCAGAAAGCCGGGCACCGAGGGTCCCAGCGCGACCAGCGAGGCGCCCTGAATGGTCCGCTGTAGCAGTTGGCGGCGAGTCAGCATGGAAGCCTCCTTTTGGACAAGGATCTACGGCTTCCAAGCTATCGCATCGGGCGGCCGATTGGCAACCGCGGCTAAGATTTTCGCGTCGTCCGAAGCCTGGCGGCGACCGCCAAGATTTGTTTGGCGTTTTTCGCTTGGCAGAGCTAGATTAAGCGCCTGTGAAGTGGGCACTTGCGGCGAACGGACGCCGTGAGCGCCTTCCCTCGGGCGGAAAGGAGGCGACGAACGATCACCGGCGAAGGGCTCATTGCGCGCGCCGGACAAAACATCGGAACTCCCCAGGCAACCAGTCGCGAGCGATCGCGGTTTTTCATTCTTGTCATCTTGATACGGGTTTGCTGAAAGGAGCCATCATGAACGCCTTGCGCAGGCGGGGTTTCACGCTCGTGGAACTCCTTGTCGTCATCGCCATCATCGGGCTGCTCATTGCCCTCTTGCTGCCTGCGGTTCAGGCGGCGCGCGAAGCCGGGCGGCGAGCCCAGTGCGCGAACAATCTCCGGCAGCTCGGGCTGGCCGCGCACAACTATGCCAACGTCAAGCACAGCATGCCGCCGGGCTACCATGGCCCGCCGACGCAGGTCGTGGGCAACAGCACCGCCGGCGGCTCGATGGCCGGGGTGTTGGTGTATTGCCTGCCCTACATGGAAATGAGGCAGATTTCCGATCAAGTGCCGCGGCAGGTGCTGGATCTGAACATGACCTCGTCCCCTTGGTGGACCAGCGCCTCGCAGCCGTGCTTCAATCTCAGCCAGTACAAGGTGAGCAATTTCGTCTGCCCCTCGGCCTATGCGGGGGAGCAGCAAGCTCACGACATCACCATCCTCTCCTTGCACACCTATTGGGATGGCGGCGGCCTCGTGAACCTGGACGCTTTGGCGTTCTCCGGCACCACCACGGTCGGCAAGACCAATTACATGGGTGTCGCCGGGTACATCGGCGAAACCGGGACAGGCTGGGACCAGTACATGGGCATGCTCACTCGCCGGTCGCGCACACCGCTTCCGGTGAACGATGGCTCGTCCTGGACCTTGATGTTCGGCGAATTGCTGGGCGATGTGACCCCGCAGGGCAGAGTGCAATACACGCACGCCTGGTTCGGTTCGGCGACGCTGCCCACGGGTTGGGGCCTGGCGGGACCGCGCACGAGTGGGTGGTATCAGTTCAGCAGCAATCACCCGATGGTCGTGCAGTTCTGCTTTGGCGACGCTTCCGTCAAGGGCATCCTGCGGAGCGTGGATTTTTCCAATTTCGTCTACGCTTCCGGTAAGGCAGATGGCTTCCCCGTGACTTCGCTCTAATCAGGCCAACATGAGACGTAGCGGAATCCTCCTGGTGGGCTCGCTGCTGGCGGCCGTGGCGATGAGCGTCTGCGGCTGCGGGGGCGGCAAAGCCGGCAATCAAGTCGTCGAGCCCGACACGTTCGCGCCGCCTCCCGGCGACGACCAATTGGTCAGGCCGGGGGCGCCGCCGGGCCCGCCCCAGAAGCTGCCCGAGACGCCGGGGCAGGCGCCGTAAAGCCGGCGGATGCCAGGTCGCATTCCTTGGGCCGCCTCGAGTTCTTGGCCTTTTCCCTCGGTGCACGGCGATTCGGCCGGACGCGCCGTCTGTCTTTCCCCACCCGACCCGCGAGATTGTCGCCATTTCGGGTGCTTTCGTGCCGCGCGACGAGATAATTCGATTATTCTCAAGTCTCGCCGTCTAGCAAATAGTCCGAGGATCGGCGGCAGCCGCCGCGGACGCTCCATGCCGATGGAGGGAAAGCGACCGTGGACGAAGGCAAGCCCCCGCCCCCGCCCCCCACCACGTCATGGGCAGAAGGGGATAGTGCGCGCTTTGAACAGGATGTCGTCAACGTCTGCGGGCAGAAGTTGATGGCCGCACTGTCGGTCGTGCGCCAGGCGTATGCCGACGCGTACCGGCCGCTGTACGCCTGCGTCTATCGCTTCGCCGCTTCGCAGCTCGGGGGCGATCTCGAGGCGGCCGATGAGGTGGCGACCGAGACCATGGGCCGCGGCTGGCTCCGCATCACCTCCTTTCGCCAGGAGGACCGGCCCGAAGGCGCTGCCAGCCAGCGGGGGAACGTGCGCGGCTGGCTGCTGCGGATTGCCCGCAACACGTGCGTGGACGTCGCCCGCAGACGAGGGATGACGGTGGCGCTGGTGGGCGAACCGACGGCCAGGCCGGGAGCTGCGAAAGGAGGCCACGAAGGCGGGGAAACTGAGCGCCAGGCGCAGCGAGCCTCCCGCAGAGGGGCCGATCGCTCGCCTGACGCCGAAGAGCTCCTTCGCTGCTTGGAGGAGCTTGTGGGCCGGCTCAAGCCCGTGGTGCAGGAGCTCGCCGAAGTGCTGCCGACCTTCCCCGGGGGCCGCGGCCGGCCTACGCGGAGCCAGCGATTATCGGTAGCCGTTCGCGACTTGAGAGTCGGCTGCGACAAAACCTTGGAGGCGTTCCGCCAGGCCTAGTCACCTCACCGAGCACGTCGCCACATCATCCGAAGGTCGCTGCCATGACCACTCCTCTACCGCCCAACTCGCTGGACCGTTCGCGATTCCTCGACGAACCCCGGTTGCTGGAGCGCGAGCTGATGGGCCTCCGGCTCCACGAGCTGATCGCCGAGCTGGAGCAGCAGGGCAACGAGCTACCACAGTTGCCGCAAGGTACGTCAGCCGGCACCACGTTAGGTGATCTGCTCGGCGACAACGAGACCCACGTCCTGGAGCGCGGGCTCGCGTCGCTGCCTGAGTCCCGGGTGCAGACGCTGCTGGATCAGCCGGCGCTGCTGCTGGAGCTGCAAGAGCTGCTGTTGGGGCGAGGCGGCGCGTATTGGGACCAGGTTACCGAATCGTTACCGGAGCTCGGCCGTGTCCGGCTCTCCGAAGCGCAGTGGCAGGAGCGGTTGGCGGGGACTTTCGTGCGCCGGCCAAGATCCCAATCGAAGGCCCGCGGCGACCAGCCACCTTCGCAGGCACCGGCGCCCGCACCCGCACCCGCTCCGGCTTTCTGGGCAAGTCGCCGCGGAGGCCTGACCGCCGCCCTGATCACCGTGGCACTGCTCGGCATGGCGGCCCCTTGGTATCGAGCTGAAACGCGTCTGGCCGCCGCGCGACGGGAACATGCCGACGAGGCGGTCGCGCTTCGGAACAGCTTCGACATCGAGGTCGCTGCCGTGCGGCAAGAGCAGGCGGGCGAGCGAGTCGCCGCCTACTGCCGGGTGTTGCATCGACTCTCGTCGCTGCCGGCCACGGAGGAGCTGGTTTCGCTTCCCAGGGACGATTCACCCGACCAGGGGGACAGTCTGCCACCCGATGAGGACCTCGTCGCGGAGGAACAGCTTCCTGCGGCGGAAGAGGCGCTGGTATCGCTGAGCGATCGCGAGCAGATCATGAGCCGCGTGGCCGATGCGTTGCGGCGCGACAGGGCGGCTTGGGGCGAGCTCACCCGCGAGGCGCGGCAATACTTGGAACACGCCGATCCGCAAGTGAGCCACGGAGCGGCGTTGGCGCTGAAGAAAATCGATAATTAGCCGCCCGGCTCGTCTATGGAATACCTGGTGAATACCTGGCCCGTTTGGCCCTTCAAGAATTCGTTGGAGGATGCACGCATGGTCCGCATGAACCTCGTCGTTCTCGTCGGCTTGGCGGTCGGCGTTCTGGCTGCCAACACGCCGGCGACTGCCCAACAGCCACGGCAATACTATGCCAAGTTCTGGGCGAAGAATAAGGGGTACTACTTCAAGCGGTACTTTTACAAGCCGACCGCCAGCGCGGTCACGTACCGCATGCACTACGTTATCTACTACCCGTCCAAGCCGCGGTACTATTTCTTTTTCAACCCGTACAATCGACTGTATTGGGGGCGCTACGACCGCCAGGAAGGCGGTTACTCGAACGTGTCCGAGGCCGACCAGCGTCCGCAGGTCAGCGAGATCAAGGAGGCCGCCTTTCAGGCTCCGGCCGCGATGCCCTTCATTCCCGAGTCCAAAGACTCCGTGCCGATCGCGGGCCTGCCGGCCGACTTGCCGCCGGACGAATCGGACGCGCTCTCGGCCGACAAGATGAAGCAGATCGTGGGCAAGACGGCCGCCAAGGCCACGCCGCGGCAAGCCTACTCCGGCTGGTGCAAAGAAGGGGGGTACTACTTCTCCACTTACTACCATCAGCCCAAGCCGGGGGGTGAATACAAGTCGCACCGAGTGATCTACTACCGCCCCAAGGGGCAATACCTCTTCTACTACGACCCCTACACCAAGAAGTATTGGGGGCGTTACGACCTGGAGGCCAAGGCCTATTCGCTGCTGGCCCCAAAGGACCAAGGCGAAAGACTGGCCCGCATTCCCGAGTCGGCCTTTCCCAAGCCGGGCGAGATGCCGCAGATGCCGGGCGCCGAAGACGGTGTCAAGGTGGACCGGCCGCCTGCCGAGCTGCCCGAGTAAGTCGTCTTTCGCTCTGCGAAAGGCGACGAATCGACCACGCAGATTGTTCACAAACTGAGTGAAATGAACTCGTCCGCATCATCTCGCGCGAAATGGTTTTGGGTGAGCGCGAAGACCCTCTTCGTGCTCGCGCTCGTCGCGGCCGCTTTCTTCGCCGGATCGGAAATAGCACACCGGCGATCGGCCAGCGCGATACGAGAAGCTCAGGAAGCGGCCGACCTGGCTCGCCGGCAAGAGACCATCGCGATTCGTGAGCTGAGGCTCGAGTTGAGCAGGCTGCGTGGCATACCGTCGCCACCGCGGTTGCCAGACGCCGCATCGCAGGCCCCGTTCAACTCACCACCGCCTTGAGCGGTCTACCATCCCAAGATTTCGGTTCTGGTTCGCCGGCGAATCACGGGAGTGCCCATCGGCAAAATCGTAAGTCATGATGAATTCCTCCACACGCTCGCTCGCTCGCTGGTCTCAGGTGAGTCTCAAGACGCTCTTCGTGCTGATGGCCGTAGCGGCGGCGTTTTTCGCCGGCTGGGGCGTCGCAGAGCGAAGCGCCGAGCGGGCAATCCAGGACGCCCAGGACGCGGCCGATGCGGCCCGCCTGAACGAAGAGCTGGTGCGGCGCGAGCTGGAGATTGAACGAACGCCGCGCCACGAACCGTGTCACCCCGGTTGCTTTCCGGCCGGAACGCCCGTTCGCGTTCCGCAGGGAACCACGCCCATCGAGCACCTCCGCGAAGGTGATCTCGTCGTCACGGTGGACGCCGAGGGCCGGCCGGCATCCAGCGCGGTCGTGAGCGTGTTCATCACCCGGAACCGGCTCATCAACCTGCGGACCGATTCGGGCGTTTTGGAAACAACCCAGACGCAGCCGGTCTGCCTGGCAACGGGTAAGCTGCGAGCGGCAGGCGACCTGAAGGCGGGCGACGCGATTTGGCGCTGGGATGGCACCGGGCGGAAATCAGCGACGGTGGGCGCGGTGACGGAGGGGAGAGTCGCGCGGGTCTTTAACCTGGTGCTGGGCGACCCGACGGTGTTCATCGCAGGCGATTTCCTGGTCCGCAGCAAGCCGCCGGTCGAAACCGAGCGCTAGCCACACAGAGGAGATTGCGGTATGCAGCGTCTTCACTTGGGTATCACCAGCGGTTTGGCCCTCGCCGTCGTGGTCTTGGGCGTGCTGCTTTGGCAGGCGCGAGCGCAGGCCAATACGCCACGGCCTTGGACGCCGCGGCCGATCCTGCGGCCGATCCGGAGGCCCTCGAGGGGCTGTGGTCCGGATCATGGGGTGCCGGCCAGCGCGAGGGAGTCATCTTCCAGCCTGTCGTCGCAGAACTGTTCATCCGCGGCGACCACGTGGAGCTGTCAGGCTTCCCCGGCGCAGGCAAGCTGGAGGGGACCGTCCGCTTCGACTCCCGCGCCAAGCGGATGCACATCACTCCCAAGGCCGCGGCCGATGGCCAGTCCGCATCCGGGACCCTCGATTATGCGTACGAGATCGAGCACGACGAGCTCACGCTCACGGCTGCTGACGAGAAGGCGATCTCTTTGAAGAAGCAGCTCGTGGCAACCAGGCCGCTGGTCAATGCACACGTCGAACTCATTTTGGCCACGGGCATCAACGATGGCGGAGACTTGCTTCTGACCGAATTCCATGAGCTGCGAGCGGGTCAAGCCGGGGCCGCCTATTTTCAGCCCGTGAAGAGGTCGCTCCATACCGGGCAGGCGACGATCTTCCAGGTGCAGCAAACGGGGTCGAAAAGGGTGACCGTGGACGAAGCGCGCGGGCTGATTCGAGAACCAACGCCGGTGGTGGTCACCTATCGGCAAATTCGCATGCCGGCGAATCAACTGCACGAGCTGTGGACCAACTTGGGGCAGCCCACGCCGGAAAGTGAGGCCGCGCGGCAAACGTTCGCGCGGATCGTGCGTCCGGGCACCCTGGTCTTTATTCTTTCGCCGCACAACAACGTTGCGGCACCGTAAACATTGCGGCACCGTAACAACATTGCGGCACGTAGCAACGTTGCGGCACCGTAGCCTGGATCGGCGAATCGCGCCCTTAGCTTGCGTCCGAGGGGCGAGTCGCCCGGTTCGTTCGCTGGCCGCTGCGGCACACGTCCATGACGCGGCCGTGTTCGTTGAGCGCCAGGTGGAATCGCTCCTCTCCCTGGATGCGGTGCAGCGAGAGGTGATAGTCGCGGCTGCTGGCAGCCAGATACGACAACTTGTCGGGCGGCTTTGGCGAGCGAATCCGCCCCCACGATCCGTCGCCCAGATACAGCACGCCTTGATCGTGCACCTTGCCGTCCAAGAGGGGCCTCGATCGCTTGAAGGTATGGTCGTGATGCTCGAGCACGACCGGCAGCCGGTACTTCTCAAACAGGGGCACCCAGTGTTTGCGGTTCGGCTCGCCGGTGCCTTCGGTGCCCTTGGCGCCCTGCGGGTTACGAAACGACGGATACGCCGGCACGTGGTTGACCGCGATGACGTGCGGATGGTCGGCCCTGGCCCGAAGCGTCTTTTCCAGCCAATCGGCCTGCTCTCCTCCAATGGGCGAGGTATGCCCGGTATCCAGCAGCACCAGGCTCAGATAGTCGCCGAAGTCCAGCGTCGCAAAGCCCGTCTCGGAAAAAAGGCCGTCGAACAGCGCGTAGAAGAAAGGCGCCTTCGTCCGGGGCTTTTTGTAGCCGCCGTCCACCTCGTGGTTGCCGATGCAAGCCAGCATCGGAATGAGCCGCCCGTCCTTGGTGATCATGTGCTGGCTGTAGTTCTTTAGGAAGGCAAGGCTCGTGGCGACCGACCGGCCGTTGTCGTAGCCCAGATCGCCGCCGATGACGGCGAACATCGGGTCTTGCCGCGCGGCTTGGATGTTGTTGGCCACGGTGTGCGAGTTTACGCCGCAATCTCCTCCGGAGACGAAGGTGATCGCGTCGGTCGCCTTGGCCGGCATCGTGCGAAAACGAAAGAGGGGGGATTGCCCGCCCAGTCGAAAGACGTAATCCGTTCCCGGGCTAAGCCCCGAAAGTTCCGCCCGGAAGAGCTTGAGGTCAGAGAGGGGATAAGGCTTGACCGTCGCGGTCTGGACTTTCCACTTCTGGAACCAGGGGATCGCCTCGGGAGCATACCGCACGTTGACGTCAGGAGCTTCGCCGGGCGTGCCCACCCACTGGATGGTCATCGTCGTGGTGGGGTCGCGCTGCCAGGTCAGGAACAGCGTATTGGGCCGGAAGGGCGAGTCCTCCGTCGCAGTGGCGATAGGCCCCTCGACCGCCAGGCAACGGCCAGAGGCCAACCCCAACAACGAACCCGCAAGAAATCCCCGGCGCGACGTGGTGAACATCTCGCGAGCTCCCAGGCGTCTATGGCACGATGCGGCTTAAGTGGCTAGCGGTTGCGCTGTGACTCGCTGGTCATTGCGTCGTTTCATGCGTCACAGGGCCGGCTCGAGGACTCCCACGGTAACCTCGTGGAGGATCGCTTCCTTGCCGTTGGTGGGGAACTTGGCGGGATTTCGCTCACTTGGGCGGGGCAACCGAGCACCATCTCCTAACGTGTATAATGCCCGGGCTGGCCAAGTCAAGCATTGAGCGCCAAACGCGGCAAACAGGACAGGTCAGCGCCGTTGCTCCAATGCCAGCCAAGGCCGCGCCGCCGGGCCGGTGTAACGGGCACGCGGCCGGATCAGCCGGTTGTTCTCGTACTGCTCCATCACGTGGGCGCACCAGCCGCTCACGCGGCTGAGCACGAACAGCGGGGTGTACAAGTTCACGGGCAAGCCCAAGTAATAGTACAGCCGTGCACTGGGCCAGTCGAGATTCGGCGGCAGGCCCTTCTCCGCGCCCACGATCCGCTCGATCGTATCGGCGATTTGCTCCATGTCTTCGTGGCCCGACTCTTTGGCCAGGCCGGCGCACAGCGATTTCAGATATCGCGCGCGGGGGTCGCCCGTCTTGTAGACGCGGTGGCCGAAGCCCATGATCCGCACCTTGTTGGCCAAGGCCTTGCGGACCCACCCCTCGGCCCGAGCGGGAGAGCCGACTTCCTGGAGCACGTCCATCACCTTCTCGTTGGCGCCGCCGTGCAAGGGGCCTTTCAAGGCGCCAATCGCCGCCGTAATCGACGAGTGCAGGTCCGAGAGCGTGGAGCACGTCACGCGGGCTGTAAAAGTCGAAGCATTGAACTCGTGCTCGGCATACAGAATCAACGTCACGTCCATCGCCCGTTCGAAGCGCTCCGAGGGGCGCGTGCCGGTCGTCATCCAGAGGATGTTGCCCGCCAGCGATAGCGTGGGGTCGGGGTCGATCGGCGGTTCTCCCTGGCGGAGGCGGTGCCGGGCGGCCATGACGATCGGCAGGCGGGCGAGCAGCCGCTCGCTCTTGCGCAAATTGGCGGCGCGGGAGTTATCTGCCTCGTCCTCGTCCCAGTGTGCCAGCAGGCTGGCGCCGCTGCGCATCACGTCCATCATCGAGGCCTGCTCGGGGATTTTGCCGAGTACGTCGATGATCTCCAGCGGCACCTTGCTGGCCTGGGCCAAGCGCTCGCGGAAGGCATCGAGCTCTTTGCGCTTGGGAAGCTCGCCGACCAGGATCAGGTAGGCCACCTCCTCGAACGAGCCGTTCTCGGCCAGGTCTTCGATCTTGTACCCGCGGTATTGCAGGCCGCCGGCAATGGTGCTGATCGCCGTCTCGCCGGCAATGACCCCCTCGAGACCGGGGCTGTAGATTTCTTCGGGCATTGGTTCGTCCTTTGGGAGTGCGGCGACTAGTCGCCGCTTTGGGATTTTTTGGGCGCGATAAGACAACAGGCTCGCGGTGCCATTTCCGCGATAGCAAACAATCCTAAAGCGGTGACGAGTCATCGCACTCCAAAATACTCCCGGTCGCGTTCCTCGAACTCCTCGTATCCCAGCAGATCGTACAGCTCCTGCCGCGTCTGCATCATGTCCAACAGCTCAGTCTGGGCGCCGTCGTCGGCGATCGTGTCCAGCGAGGCCTCGATGACTTTCATGGCCACGCGCAGCAGCGTCACCGGATACAGCACCGCCGCATAGCCCAGCTCCTCCAGATCGGCGATGGGCAGCAGCGGGCTCTTGCCGAACTCCGTCATGTTGGCCACCAGCGGTGCCTTGACGGCTTTGGCGAAGCGCTCGAACTCGTCGCGGCTCTCCAGCGCCTCGGGGAAGATCCAGTCGGCCCCGGCGTCCAGATAGCGCAGGGTGCGCTGCACGGCGTCGTCGAAGGAAGTGACACCTCGCGCGTCCGTGCGGGCAATGACGACCAGGTCGCCGTCTGTGCGGGCTGCCGCCGCCGCCCGCAGCTTGGCGCACATTTCCTCCGGCTCCACCAGCGACTTGCCCGACAGGTGGCCACAGCGTTTGGGCAGGCGCTGGTCTTCGAGCTGAATGGCGGCGGCGCCGGCGGCCTCCAGCTCCACGACGGTGCGGTGGACGCTCAGCGGCTCGCCGAAGCCGGTGTCGGCATCGACGATGATGGGGATTTCCACGCTTCGCGTGAGGTAGGTCGTCTGCTGGGCCAGCTCGGTGAGTGTAAAGAGGCCCACGTCGGGCAGCGCCAGCGTGCCAACCGAGAACGCCGCGCCGGATAAGTAGGCTGCCTCGAAGCCGGCCGCCTCGATCATCCGCGCCACCAGCGCGTTGAAAGCGCCAGGCACCTGGATCGTGGCGCCGAAGACGGCCTGGCGGAGCATTTTGCCGGGAGATGCCTGCATGGACCGGCTGCCGGAGAAGAGTAGAAGGTAAAGAAGGTAAAGAAGGTACAGGAATGTAAACTCAAAAACCAGACTCCGTCTCTTTCCTTCTGTACCTCCTTTACTTTCCTCTACCTTCTCTACCTCCCACGCTGGGCAATATAGAGGTCGTTTCACCGCCATTGCAAGCCGACGCGCGGCGGGTGTATCGTGCGAGTATGACCTGCGACCTGTCCGATTCACCGGCCAAGCCCCCCGGCGAGCCTCGCGCGGCCGGCAACGCCGCAGGCACCGTCGGTTCTACAGCGCCGGGGGCTGCAGGCCGGGGCAGAGGTCTTCTTGATCTTCTGCCTGTTCTTCGTGTATGCCGCCTGGCCGGCGCCCGATGTCAACGAATCGCACTATCTCTGCAAGGTCAAGCAGGCCTGGAACGAGGCGTGGCTGAAGGGAGACTTCTTCCTCAACACGCCCGATGCCCACCCGGTCTTCACGACGACGTTCGGCTGGCTGACGCGTTTTCTCTCGCTGCCGGCGTTCGCCTGGACGGGGCGGGTGCTGACGTGGCTGGCCCTGGCCTGGGCATGGCAGCGGCTGAGCTATGCGCTCGTGTCGCGCGCGTGGTTCGCCCTGCTGTCGGCGGCGATCTTTGTGTATGCCTGCGAAGTGGCGGCGCCGGCCGGCGAGTGGATGATCGGCGGCTTCGAGGCCAAGTGCCCGGCGTATGTGCTGGTGCTGCTGGGGCTGGAGCGCGTGGCCCGTAACCGCTGGGGGCAGGCATTTCTCCTGCTCGGTGCGGCGTCGGCGTTCCACGTGCTGGTCGGCGGCTGGGCCGCGGTGGCCGTGGGCATCGCGTGGCTGCTCGCTCCGGGGCACCGGCAGCCGCTGCGCCCTTCGGGCCGGGGCTGGCCGGCGGCTTCCTGCTGTCCTTGGCCGGGCTGGTGCCGGCGCTCTCGTTGAGCTGGGGAGCCGCGCCCGCCGATATCCACGAAGCCAACTGGACGTACGTCTTCTGGCGGCTGCCGCACCATCTTGATCCCACCTCGTGGGACACTAGCAGGACGGTCGGCAAACTGATTGCCACGGGCATTGCCCTGCTGCTATGGGCCGTGGCCTTCTTCGCCTTTCGACACTTTCCCTCGCACCGCCGCCTGGGCGGCGTGGTGATCGGCGCCGCGCTGCTGGGTGGCGTCGGCTGCGTGATCGGCTTCACGCTGCACGCTCAGCCGGCGCTGGCCGCCGCACTGCTGCGATTCTATTGGTTTCGGCTGGCCGACGTGCTGATTCCGCTGGGCTTCGCGCTGTGGATGACGACCGTGGTGTCGTGCTGGCGGCACGTGTGGGTGGGCAAGTCACTGCTGGTGCTCTTCATGGCCCTGGCGGCGACACGGATTGGCCTGGTGATGCGCGAGCGGCACGGCGCACCGCCGCGCGGCGGCAAGGAGTTGGCGGCCGATTTCGATTATTGGCGCGACATCTGCCGCGCAGCCAAGGAGACCACGCCCCGCGACGCGCGCTTCCTCACGCCCCGCATGGGACAGACGTTTCACTGGTACGCGGAGCGCGCCGACGTGGTGAACTGGAAAGACATTCCGCAGGACGCCCGGTCGATCGTCTGGTGGTCCCAGAGCATTCGCGACATTCACCTCTTGGACGACGGCCCGGAAGTGCCGCTGTGCGATCAGGAGACCGACGAAGTCCGCGATCTGGCCGAACGCTATCAGGCGGACTACGTGATCACGTTTGCCGACCCGCCGCTGGACCTGCCGCGCGAGTACAGCAACCGCAGGTACGCGCTCTATCGCGTGCCGCCCGCTCAGGCAAGCTCTGCCGAGTAGTGGCAACGTGGTGACGTTCAACCACGGGAAGACACGGAGGCGTAGCCGGGAACCACCGAATACCCAGCGCGGCGGAGCCGCGACCACGGAAGACCCCGCGGGGCATAGCCGCAACAGGAGGGCCACGGAATACGACTACACTCTTCAGCAAAACACCAGAAAGCAAGATCAACCACGAAGAACTTGGCGTAGCGTAGCCGCAACCAAGAGAAGACAGGAAGATGGAGGACAGGAAGATGATTGACGCACCACGAGAGTGAATCTTCCTGTCCTCCATCTTCCTGTCCTCCATCTTCCCGTCTGCATGGAATCGGTGGACTCTGTCGGATAGTGGCCAGAAATTCGCGCAGGCTGCGCGAAATCCGACACCTTGTATTACGAAGAGCACGAAGGTGAGAAAAACTCGGGACCGATGCTCCTTCGTGTCCTTGGTCGCTCTTTGTGGTTCAACTTTCCTTGATATCGGTTCTCGCGTCGATCGCGTGATTCGCGGGCAACGACCTGGGCGGGAACGAAGGCAACGAACGAAGAGACTGGCCACGCATTCTTCGGTTGCTTCGCTGCCTTCTGTTCAATTGCTCGGCTGCGACTGAGCCGTGTTTCCTTTTTGGCCCGTCGAATGGGCGGGCGAGAATTCTTTGTTTTTTTTCGAAAACACGAATTGGCTCATGTATAAGGCTTCGGGAATTATGGGCACACACGAGCGAGGGGCAGTCAAGCAAGAGGCTCGTGGCCGCCGCGAAAGAGCCCGTGAAACGAACCAGATAGCGGAGAAGCCCAATGCCCACGACTTTGGAATCCCCCGTCATCCGCCTCAGCGATCATCCGGCACGCCGCTCGACGCAGCCGGCTGAGGAGGCGTCGGTGAGCGTCGCAGCGCCGGAGCCGCCCATCGAGGAAAACTCGCCACCCGCGGCGTCACCCGCTGCGCGAAGACGAGCGCGTCGAGCTGCTGTTCGAATATGCCAATAGTCTGGGGCTGCGGCCGCAGGTGAATCTCGATTCGGGCGTCATCACGGGCGTGAAGGTGCTCGGCCCCGCCAGCCGCAACGGCCGGGTGTATCGCGCGGCGGCGATGGCCGCGGCGGTGCCGCTCTACGAAGGCGTGAAGGTCAACGTCAACCATCCCAAGGGCGGGGCCGCCGCGCCGCGCGACTATCAAGACCGGCTCGGTTGCCTCCGCAATGTGCGAGCGACGGAGGCAGGAGTCTTCGGCGACCTGCACTTCAATCCGCGCCATCCCGTGGCCGAGCAGCTTGCCTGGGACGCGCAGTGGGCGCCCGAGAACGTCGGCCTGAGCCACAACGTCGAGGCCCGCACCTCGCGACAGGACGGCCAGACGATCGTCGAGCAAATCCTGCGAGTCAACAGCGTCGATCTGGTCGCCGACCCGGCCACGACGCATGGCCTCTTCGAATCGGCCGGCGAAACCGCGGTTCCGGCGCCCGATGGCAAAACCGAATCGAGCGAGGCCGCGCTGAACGAAGCGCGGCGGCAGCTCGCCGACAAGCGGCGGCGCATCGAGGCCCTGCTGCGCGAGTCGCGTCTGCCGAGCGAAGCCGCCAGCACCACGTTTGTCGAGCAGCTTTGGACCGTGGAGGAAGACATGGCCCGAGGCATGATTCAGGAGCGAGCGCAGTTCTATCGCTCACTGACGGCAGGAGGCAGCAAACCCAAGAGCAAAGGCCCCGTCCCTGATGTCCCCAGTTCGCCCGGCGACGTTCGCCGCTGGGCGCGGCTCATCACGTAGCTGCGCACCGTTGCACCGTAGGTGGGTCGAGGAACGAGACCCACCACGGTGACGTGGCCAAGCATTTGGTGGGTCTCGCTGGTGCTCGACCCACGCGACTCCTTCCCGAAACCCTGCGCTCATTCCGCGCACAGCCAACCCCAGGAGCAAGTCCTATGGCCGACACGTTTCGTCTACGGCACGACGACGTCGATAAGGTCCTCGGCGCCGTCGATTCCGCCACGGTGATCGAAATCGGCGATCTGGTGTATCTGGATACCGACGACCTGAAGCCTGCCAGCAGCCAGACCGACCAACTGACCGAAGAGGCCAACCAGGCGCTCTTCGCCACGAAGTTCGCCGGCGTGGCCATGCAGGCCAGTAGCGCCGGACAGACGCAGCCGATCCGCGTGGCCACCGATGGCATCTTCGAGTTTGCCTGCCCCAGCAGCACCTGGGAAGTCGGCGATCTGGTCGGAGCCAGCGAGAACGGCGGCGGCACGGCGCTCGAGGACCAGCAGGTCGAGCCGGTCGTGCGGCCGGAGCTGGCGCTGGGCTACGTGGCGCAGCGCGAGGCGGCGGCCGTCACCTCCGTCAAGGTGCGTTTGCTCAGCCGGGCGGCCGGCCTGCTACAGCTCACGCGGCTGGAGAAACGGCAAGGCTCGAACGTGCAGGCACTGGCCGGCAACAAGACGCTCAACGCCGACGACAAGCGCATTCAAGTGCTGGATCCGAACGGAGCCGGGCGCGACGTGAGCTTGCCGCCGGAGGCCGCCAGCGCGGGCCTGGACTTTTACATCCACAACTCGGCCGACGCCGCCGAAGTCCTCACGATCAAGGAGGACGGCGGCACCACGATCTGCACGCCCACGCAGAACGAGACGGCCTATGTCTACTGCGACGGCGCGACCTGGCGCGGCGTCGTCGGCGCGAACAACTAGTCGCTACGTGTTGCCTGACAACGTGACAAGGTGACAGGGTGACAAGGTGAGGATCAGAACCAGGTCTGCCCCCTTCTCGCCTCAGTCTGTCATGTCACTTCTCACCGCCACCTTGTCACCCCCTCACGTCCTCATCCTGTCACCTCCTCACCTTGTCACCTCCTCACCTTGTCACCTTGTCACCTTGTCACCTTGTCACCCTCTCAGGAGCTTTCCCATGCCTTTCGTCAAAGCCAACGAACTGCGTCGCCGTTATGAGCTGGATGGCGCCGCCAGCACTTACCAGCATCTCCGCGAGGCCCTTCAGGAAGGGCACTTGCGGCCCGAGGACTTCAGCCTCCGCGACCTGGCCGAACAGTTCTGCGGCCGCTCCTGGGTGCGGGCACTCGATCCGCGACAAGGCGGCGTCGAGCTGCTTGATACCAGCCTGCTGGAGGCCGACGGAGATGGCGTCGATGTGACGGCCTTTCGCAACATCACCGGCCAGGTGATCTACACCAAGATCCTCGAAGGCTATCGGCACGAGTCCTTCGTGGCCTCGCGGCTGGTGGAGACGATCCCCACCCGCTTCGATGGCGAGAAGATCCCCGGCGTCGGCGGGTTGGGCGACGTGGCCAAAGCGGTTGCGCCCGGCATGCCGTATCCGACCTACGGCTTCGGCGAGGATTTCATCGAAACCCCCTCGACGACCAAGCACGGGCTGATCGTGCCCGTCACGCGCGAGGCGATCTTCTTCGATCGCACGAACCTGGTGCTGGCCCGCGCGGCCGAGGTGGGCGAGGCGTTGGGCCTCAACAAGGAGAAGCGCTGCTGGATACGCTGATCGGCGCCGTCAACACCTTCAAGTGGAAGGGGACGAGCTACAACACCTATCAGGCGGCCACGCCGTGGATCAACTCGCTGGCCAGCAACGAGCTGGTGGATTGGACCGACGTGGACGCGGCCGAGCAGCTCTTCGCCGGCATGCTCGATCCCAATACGGGTGAGCCGATTCTTCTGATCGGCCTTAGCGTCCTGGTGACGCCGGCCTATCGCCACGCGGCCCACCGCATCTTCGAGGCCCACGAAATCCGCTACACGAGCGGCAGCACGGAAACGCTGGCCGACAACCCGCTCTCCAGCCAATACCGCGTCGAGGTCAGCCGGTTGATGCAGCGGCGCGTCGTGGCCTCCGGCGTGGCCGAGGCCGACGCCAAGAAATGGTGGTTCGTGGGCGATTTCAAGAAGGCCTTCGCCTACATGGAGAACTGGCCGATCACCGTCACGCAGGCCCCGCCGGGCAGCGAAGCGGAGTTCACGCACGACGTGGTCGTCCGCTTCAAGGCCAGCGAGCGGGGCGCGGCCGCCGTGCTCAACCCGCGGTACGTGGTGAAGAGCACGGGCTAGGTTGCCGTAGGGCAGGCATCCTGCCTGCCCGTTTGGGTGGCACGTCCCTGAGCAGGATGCGAAGGCGTGGGCTACACGTATTTCATGTCCTCGCTAAGTTCCACGCCCTTCGCATCCATGCTCAGAGCGTGCCACCCCTTGGAAAGTCTGCCCCACCGTAGGGAGGTGCCATGCCTGCGCTGCGGCCACCAAGCGGCACGCCGCGGCGCGACGCCACGGACGGCGTCCCCTACGGGTTCTATTGCGTGGGGCACGTTTCCAAACGTGCCCGGTTTCGGACGGGCACGTTGGGAAAACGAGCCAAACGTTGCGGCTCGCGGAGCGAGCCGCCCACAGTGAGGAGATCACATCATGTCCGACGCCGACGTCCTTCGCACGATCCGCTCGCAGACCTTGGCCCTGATCGCCGAGATCACCGCCAATCCCAAGCCGAGCTACTCGCTCGATGGCCAGCAGGTCGACTGGAACGAATACCTCGCGCTCTTGCAGCGCACCGTGACCTGGTGCGACGACCGCCTGGCCGGCGACGAGCCTTTCGAATTGCACACCACGGGGCACACGCCATGACCCTTGCCTGGAATCCGCAAGCCGATTTTCTCGACGCGGCCGACGGACTGGAGGCCGTCACGCTCACCTCCGTCAGCGGCGCCACGATCGCCGTGAGCGGCGCGCTGCGGCTGCGGATCACCGAACAAGAGGCGGCAGCCAGCGGTGGCCGCTACACCCGCCGCGACGTGCGCTGGCACCTGCCCGCCGCCCAGGTGGCCGCCGCGCCGCAGATCGGGGCCACGATCACCGACGGCCAGGGGCAAACCTGGACCATCCAGCAAGTGGATCACGACACGCGCTCCAGCCGCTGGCGCTGCTGGTGCCGGCTGCTTCAGCTCTCGGCCGTCCTGAGCGACCGCATCCACGTCGAGCAGGCCACGTGGAGCAAGGACGACCACGGCGGGCTCGTGCCGACCTGGAGCCACTGGAAGACCGACCTGCCAGCCCGCGTGCAGCCGACCGAGGCCGTCCTTGCCGCCGCGCACGAGCAACGCTTCCTGCGAGCCACGCACCTGGTGTATCTGTCGCAATCGCTGGAGCTGAATCCAAACCACCGGCTGTTTCACCCCGCCACAGACACGGTGCTACATGTGATCGGCTATGAAACGCCCGAACAAATAGGCGGTCTGTTCATCATCCGGGCAGTGAAGACGCCCTGGGTGGTGGCGTGAATTGGTCAGTTGTCAGTGGTCAGTGGTCAGTTGTGACGACCACTCGATGGCGTCGATTTCTCAATAACAACTGACCACTGACCACTGACAACGGACAACCCTCCCATGAGCCTCGAACAAGCCATTCACGCGCGGTGGGCCGGCGATGGGACGCTAACGGCCCTGGTACCCGCCGCTCGGTTTGTGACCGGCAAGGCGCTGGGCGGGCTGGCACTGCCCTGCGCGATGCTGTCGCGCGTGGGCCAGCGCCGGGCCACGCGCACGAGCAGCCGCAGCGTCGCCGAGGTGCAAGTCCGCTTCGATGTGTTCGGCGCGGCTTTGGGCACGCTGCGGCAGACGGCCGACGCGGTCAAGGCACGATTCGACCGCGCGACGTTTGCCGGAGGCGCGACGGTGCTCCGCATGCGGCGGACGGATGAATCGCAGGAGCAAGCCGACGACGGCACATGGCGGCTGTCGCTGGTGTATGTGGCGACGGTGGAGTGACGTGCCACCGAATTCGTCGTACTCGTTCTCGTTCTCGTACTCGATTTCACGCGACTTTCGAGCACGAGCACGAGTACGAGCACGATGACTGCCCACTAGCGTTGTGGATTACCAAGGAGCCTCCCCATGCCCGACACGCTCTCCGTGGACATCAAGGCCTCGCTTTCCTGGCTGTTCAGTGAGACCCTGAACCTCAACAATGTCAACGACAACGGTAAGCTGGAATATGCCCGGAGCCTGACTGACGGCGTGAGCGCCGATCAGGCCGATCTCCTGTTTCACGACCAGCGGAGCGTCGGCGGCGGCACGAGCGAAGACCTCGACCTGACGGCGCTGGTGCATACGATCTACGGCAGCGTCGTGACCTACAACTTCGCCAAGGTGAAGGCGATCCTGGTCGTCAATCTCTCCACGACGGCCGCCGACCTGCTGCGGGTAGGCGGCGCGGGGGCCGGCTCGGCCTTCGCCAGCCCGTTCAATGGCAGTGCCACGGCCCAGGTGGAAGTGCCGGCCGACGGCTGTCTGCTGCTCGTGAATAAGAAGAACGGCTGGACCGTCACGGCCGGCACCGGCGACGTGCTGCGGATTCAAAACCCCGGCGGATCGGCGATCACCTACCGCATCGCGATCGCCGGCACCCGGACGTAGTTGTAGTAGGCACACTCCGTGTGCCGTCAGAGTAGCCATCTCGCTCCGCGAGATGGAATTTGGGGCACGTCTACAAACGTGCCCGGCTGCGTGCCCGGCAGGTTCGCAGCGTGCCCAAGCTCGCGCGCGTGCGATGAACATCGACGGCACACGGAGTGTGCCTGCTACGTGGCGGAGGCTGCTCGATGCCCCTGGAAACCGGCGATGACGGCAAGGTGCTGATTGGCGGCGCGCCGCTGGCCGATATTACGGCCTGGTCGCTGGAAACGACGACGCGCAGCGTGGCCTACGCCAGCTCGGCGACAGGCGGCTATCGCAAGCGGCTGCCGGGCGTGAAAGAAGGGCACGGCCGCATCCGATTCAGGCTCGACGTGGCCAGCCCGCTGACCAACCACATCAACGAAGGCAGCGCCGTGACGCTGCTCTTGTACTTGGATGCCACGCGCTTCTACAGCGTGCCCGCCGTGCTCGACTCGCTGCAGATCGAAGTCGATATCGACGGCGGCGAGCTGATCGGCGGCCAGGCCGATTTCTCGACCGACGGCGCGTGGACGAAGCCGGTGTATTAGTCCCTTGTCACTGGTCCCTTGTCCCTTGTGAATTCCGCAGTGGAAAGCCGCCGATGACATGCGATGACATGCAAGTGACAAAGGACAAATGACAAAGGACAAGCTCGATGCCCATCGCATTCGAAGAACTCGAAGGCTCCCCGAAGCTCGCGGTCAGCGAGGAAGGGATGACGGCATGGCGGTCCTTCCGGGTCGCCTGGGCAGACTGGCCGGCGTTTTGCGGGGAGCTGATCGGCAGCTACCGCGTGGTGGGCGGGACCTTCGTCTTCACGGCCCCGCTGGAGTTCCCCGGTTTCCCGAACCTCGTCGTCTCCGACATCCTGCTCGAGCCGTTCGACCCGGCCAGCCCCGACGGCACCGGGGTCGGCACGCTCGCCGCCGCCCCCAACGCCTACACGGCCGGCGGGCGCGGGTCACGGCCACCTACACGACGGCCTTCGACGTGGACAACGAGCCGCGGCCCGAGCTGCCGCAGGTGCCCAAGGGCACGTACCTGACGTTCCGCGCCGACCTGGGGGCCGAGTACGTCGCCACGCCCGGCCGCATCTGGCGCTGGCAGGCGCCCGCCAATCCGGTCGTGCCCGACGACGTCAATCCGGGTCTGCTGATTCCGCAAGGGACGTTTCATCTCACCTGGCACCGCGTGGCGCTACCGCCGTGGAACACCATGCGAGTGCTGCGAGGCAAGGTGAACGCCGCCACGTTCGTCGGCGCTGCCGGGCACGGTGCTGTTCCTGGGCGCGGGTGCGGCGGCGGTTTCACTTCGTCGCCTTGGGCGGCTTTTGGGAGGTGCAGTACACGTTCCAGGAGAACACCAAGGAGCTGACCACCGGCAGCAAGGTCGGCTGGAACTACTTCTACAAAGAGACCAAGGTCAGCGGCGAGCACTGGGTGCCGATCGCCAACGAAGACGGCCACGCTCCGTATGCCGCCGGTGACCTGTCGCAGTTGTTTGTATTCGGCTAGTCCGTTGGAGTTCAGCCTTCAGGCTGTAACGGCACCGCCGCACGCTGAAGCGTGGACTCCGGCTTGCAACCCATGCGATCTCCCCAACGACTACCGCCTGGCGCGCCGGTTTCGGCCAGCGACTACAACGCGCTGGTGGACCGCGTGGAAGAACTACGTCAATTGATCGGCACGCCCCAGCACTGGCCGATCACCTGCTCGTTCCCGATCGAGGTGCGGCGGCATCCTGGCGGCGTGCACCTGTCGCTGGCGTATACGGACCGCGACGCCGTGATCGAGCTGACCTCCACGCTCAGCGCCGGCGGCAACGCGCGGGCCAAGGTGCTGTGGCTCGACGGCGGCTGGAAGGAGGCCGAGAGCGAAGAGCTGACCGTCTACGACGTGATCGGCACGATGGAGGGAGACCCCGGCGACAAGGCCCTGGCCAAGTTCCACCGCCAGAGCGGCCGCTGGCTCGTGTGGCAGTTGCAGTGCTAAGGGAGACGTTTATCCACAGATTTCCCCCCAGCGCGGCGTAGCCGCAACCAAGCAATTGAACAGAAGCCAACGAAGCAAACGAAGAACTACCTTTGAAGCTTAGCGCAACGGCCCAGGTGGTTGCCCGCGAACTTCTTTTTTGAACAGGAGGCCACGGAGGAAGCAGAGGGCCTCGTGGCGCATCGGACGACTCTCTGTTTCCTCCGTGGCCTCCTGTTCAAAGAATCTTCGCGCAGCGCGAAGAAATCGAGCGTTGTAGTACAGATGAGCTTCGGCATGGGCTCGCTCATCAATCGGTGAAATCGGTGCAATCTGTGGATACTCAGCGTTAAGGAAGGCCCATGACTTCGTCGTCCAACAATTCCTCGGTCGCGGCGTCGTCTTCCTGTTGCCGCTCGCGGGCCAGCGATTTGTTCGTGACGTCGTCGTGGTTGCCGAACTCGCCGTCCGGGCCGGCGCTGGTGACGAGAAAGGCCTTGGGATCCCCCCCTTCTTCCTTGAGGTAATGAATGGAACGGCCCCAGCCATCGACGAAGCTCCCGAGCAGGCGGTTGCCCTGTTCGGTCGTGGGCGCCTTGCCGTTGGCGGCGACGTGCTGCGTGATCTTCGCCGTGGCCTCTCCGACGGCGGCCACGGTGCGTTCCGCGCGGCGCTTCTCCCTTTCCGCGGGTGGCGTAAACAGCTCCATCTGGTCGGCCACCAGCAGCGTGCCGGCGCCGGCCAGGTACAGCGTGCCCAGCATGCCCAACACGACGCCCCCCGTGGCCGCCCCCTTGGGCACGCGGAAGATGCCCAGCACGCTAATTAGCAAACCCAGCGGGCTGAGCGCACCCAGGGCAATCACCTGCCACGCCGGCAGGCCCCGGAGCAGCGGCGCATCGAGAAAACGCAGAACGGTGAGGCCCACCAGCATCCCGACGCCCAGCAAGCCAACGCACAAACCCACCAGTCCGAAAAGATTGGCCGGGCGCGCCGGGCCGGAAGCGGAATGAGGAGCTGTGCCGGACGACATGAGGGCTCCTTCTGGAGGATGGTTCATCGCCAGTCTTCAATCTACGGACGGTGCCGCGCGACGCAAGAGGAAGTGGTGAGTGGTGATGTGGAGGAGGGTTCGTCCTCGTCCTCGTCCTCGACTTTGTTTTCGAGGACGAGGACGAGGACGAGGACGATTACGAAATGCGTGAGGAGATAACAAGTGCCTCTTGGCGGTCGATGGAATCCCTGTTGTTGTCCTCCGACCGGCTACGGGTCGAGCGACCTGGGCTCGTCCAGCAGCTCGCTCATCGGCTCCAGCGACCTGTTTGGCGAGCGCGGCAGCTCGCAGCTCGTGGCCTGCGGCTGTTGTGCGGGCGGCGTGGCGCCGCTGCAAGTTCAAGTCGAGGTGGCCGGCGTGCGGGCCAACGTGCCGGGCCTGTGCGCCGCCTGCGACGACTACAATGCCACCTACATTCTGACCTGGACCGCCATCACGGCCCCCAATCCCTATTGCTTTCCGCCCGCTTCGAGCTGCTGGTGGGCGCTCGATTTTCCCACGTTCTGCGGGCGGTCGCGGGCACACGTCATCATCGCGTGCGAGCCCACGGCGGTCGAGGTGCAGTTCTCGCTGATGCCGACCGACTGTAGCGGACCCGGCCAATGGCTCCGCTGGTGGAAGCTGCTGAGCACGCCGCCGGCCAACTTCAACTGCCTGTTCGACGGCCTGGAGCTGCCCTACGCCTCGACGACCACCAGCGACTGTACGACGAGCGCTCCGGTGCGGTTGTATGCCGTTTAGGAGTAAGTGGTGAGTGGTGAGTGGTAAGCCTGATGACCGCACGACTCAGCACTCACCACTCACCAACGCCCATGCTCTGCGACTTCCAACAACTCGCCGATTCTCTCCGCTGCCGGCGGTGTGGGCTGACGGTGCGCGTGCGAGGGAACTCGGGCCGGCCGGTTTGGGCCGAGTGCCAGGTCATCCCGCTGGGACAAGCGGCCGCGTGGCGGACGTGCGCCGACCTGGGGCCGCAGATCGGACTGGAGCCGTGTGCGGCTTGCCCTGGCCGTGTCGAGCGAAAGGTCTATCGCTGCCTGCATCCCCGGCACGAAACGACCACACTGGACGATTGCAGCCGCTGCGCGGACTACGCTCCCCCGGCCCCCCCGGACGCCGCCATACAGAGCATGCTGCTCACGTTTCCGCACGGGCTGGGCGACGCCGTGCAACTGACCACGGTCCTCCTGCACCTGCGCCGCTTCTATCCGCAGTGGGCGGTCGATGTGGCCGTGCGGCCCGGCGCGGAGGGGATGTTCGCCGGCCTGTGCCGCCGGGCATACGCGTTGGGGAACGAGCCGGCGGACCTGCCGCAGGCCGCCTACGACGTGCGCCGCACGCTGTGGTTCCACGAGCCGGAAGCCTGTTACGCCGATAGCCCGGCCACCAAGGCCGAGAAATCGCTGCGGGAAGCGTTTCAGATCGCGCCGTGCGAAGCACTCTGTCGTTACCACATCACGCCCGGCGACGAAGCGCGCCATCGAGCCCGCGAGTATGCGCGAGACCTGGCAGCCGCTTGCGGTTCACCCCTCACCCCAGCCCTCTCCCCAGAGGGGAGAGGGAGCACGGCCACCGGGCGCTACGTGCTCATCCATTACCAAGGCAACTCCTCGCGCCACAACAAGAACCTGGACGAGCGAGCCGTCGCCGCGCTGTGCGAGGAAATCATTGCCCGAGACTACATTCCCGTGATTCTCGACTGGGACGGCCGCAGCGGCCTGGTCGATCAGCGGCGCGTCTTCTGCCCCGGCGCCAATCATCCGCTGTGGGCGGGCCGAGGGCATGGCGACGGCGCCACGCTGGCGGCATTGGCCGAAGAAGCGGCCTGGTGCGTCGGCATCGACAGTGGCCCGGGACACGTCTTCGGCGCGACGGCCACGCCCACGGTCATCGTCTGGACCGCCCATCATCCGCTGCATTACTACGGCCTGAGCGAGAACGTCACGCACCTGGTTCCGCCGCACCACCGCGAGCTGCTGCGCGGCGACCGCGACGCGGGCATGCGCTACTTCGAGGCGAAGTATCAGCACCGCGTCTATTGGGACTTGGGCAAGTCGCTGGTCCTGCTGGCGCAGGAGTTCCTGCCGCAGATGCCGAGGGTGGCACGCTCTGAGCAAGGATGCGAAGGGCGTGGGAGCAGCAGACATGGAGCAGTGCCGCCACGCCCTTTACCTCCATGTGCAGGGCGTGCCACCCAAACCGCTCCACGCCCATCACGTCCATGTTCTGGGCGTGCCACCCACGGCGCCGACCTGATCGTCGATGGCGATCACTGGGTCCGCGGCGCCCACCGCCGTGCCGACATGGTCATCGTCCGCGACGTTTATCTGGAAGACTGCTACCGAGTGGCCGAGCTGCCGCGGGCGCCGCGGTATGTCATCGACGTGGGGGCCCACGTCGGCGCCTTCGCCCGCCGCGTACACCACCGCACCGCGCGGGCGAATATCGTGTGCGTGGAAGCCAACGGGGCGAACCTGGCGGCGCTGCGGGCCAATGTCGGCGATTTCGCCTACGTCGTGCCGGCGGCCTGCACCTACGAGCCGGGCGAAGTGCTGCTCTTCTCGACGGTCTTCGACGGCAGCGACAACACGGGCGGCAGCACGATCCTGCCGGCGGACTCCTCGGCGGCGCGTGAGCGAGCCGCCGCGGTCGCCTACCAGCCGGTCGGCATCGTGCCCAAGATCACTCTCGAAGAGATTGTCCGCGACCGCGGCTGGCCGCGAATCGACCTGTTGAAGCTCGACTGCGAAGGGAGCGAGCTGAGCATCCTGGAACACTGCGACCTGCGACTACTTCGGCACGTCGTGGGCGAATATCACGATCGGGCGCGGTTCTTCGATCTCATCGAGCGCCGCTTCGCGGGCTGGGAACTGCGGATGCTGAGCGACGGCCCGATCGGGCTGTTCTGGCTGTGGCCGTAGCACGTGTAGGCCATAACCAGCCTCCATGAAAGATGACCCGACACATCGGGCCGCCACGGCGGAGCTTGCCTCCGCCGGGCGATGTTCAAGACCAGAATGCCGTGGAAGTTACGACCGCCACCGCGGGGCTCGCCCCCGCGGGGCGATGTTCATCAAGCGGGCAGCGCGAAAACATCGTCCCACGCGGGCAAGCCGCGTGGTGACGCGAGGAGCGCGCGGCACCTTCTGGTTAAGAACATGGCTCGGCGGGGGCAAGCCCCGCCGTGGCCGGTCCCGTGTCATCCGTGCCAGGAGAATTTCGCACACCCATGCACTATCGCACGCGCATTGAATGCAGGTCGTGCCTTGGCAGACGAAGGTGTTCGCGGCACAAAAAGCAAGGGGCCTCCCGGCCTAACGAGCGGCAGCCGGCAAGAGCGGAAGCCCATAGGGAGCACGGGTGACCTGGCACAGGGGCAGCACCCGGTTGAAATCAGCCACGGCGGCGCTGCTGACCTGGGTAGCACTCAGGTCGAGCCGCTGAAGGAGCTGGAGTGCCTGGAGGTCCTTGAGCCCACGATCAGAGATCTCCGCGCCGGCCAGATAGAGCGTCGCCAGGTTGCCGAACCGCTTGAGGTGCGCGACTCCGGCGTCCGTGATGCGTGGACCGGACCTGGCCGGGCGCGAAGGGTGTTTAGTTTTCGCCTGAGGTGACGCCGGATGGTGCAGCAGAAATCGGCCAAAGCTCAGCGCTCGGAGCTGGTCGGCGAGCGGTGCCAGGTGAGCGAGCCCCGCATCGCTGACCTCGGTGCCGCTGAGATGCAAGTCTCGGAGCGTGGCGAACTCTGCCAGGTGCGCCAGACCGGCGTCGGTGATCTGCGTGCGTTCCAGGCTGAGGACCGAGAGTGTGCGGAGTCCCTTGAGGTGCACAAGCCCTGCGTCGGTGATCTGCGTCCCGTCGAGGGCCAGGACCTGAAGGTTGGGGGCCTGCTTGAGGTTCTCCAGGCCCGCATCGCTGATCGACGTGTCACGAAGAGCCAACAAGATGAGGCTGCCGAATCCCTGAAGTTCGAGCAGGCCGGCGTCGCTGATGCGCGTGCCACCGAGATCGAGCGACTCCAGCCCGCCCAGTTCCTTGAAGTGGGCCAGCCCTGCATCGCCGATGGGTGCGTGCCGCACGTGCAGGTTGTGAAGTTTCTGGAGCTTCTTGAGGTGCCCGAGCGCTGCGTCGCTGATTGCTGCGCCATCAAGGGCGAGCATCTCGATTTCGGTGAGTCCGGACAACAACGCCAGGTCGTCATCTGTCGCCGTAGGCTTGCCAGATCTTCTGTGGTAGTCGTAAGCCACGAACCAGCACCGCGCCAGGCACGCGTCGCCCAACCTTTCTCGCAGCTTGGCGGGAGCGGTCGGGTCCGCGGCTTGCACTCGAGCACCTCGCGCTTGCAGCCGGGCCATCGTGCGGCGATCGCTCCGGTAGGTAGCCACTTCGGGCCGCGTGGAGGCCAAGGAAGCCAGCGCATCGTCGGTCACGTTCGTGCTGTCGAGCACCAAGTTCCTGAGCGCGGCAATGGGCTCCAGCGCGCGGAGCTCTTCGTCGCCAAACGTAGGCCCGCCGACCACCAGGGTTTCCAGCTTGGGCAGAGCGGCGATCGCCGGCAGATAAGCGGCCGGATCGTCACCATCGGCCAGGTTCACGAGGACGACGTTCTGAAAGTCGCCGCCGTAGATTCCGCGCAGCCATGCCGAGGCCTCGCTGGTCTGATAGCTGCCGCCGAGCCCTTCGATCAGCGCCATCGTCTGCCGCTGCTGCCGATACGGCTCCAGGTAGCTGCGCCACGCGTACGCGCCGGCGGCGCACAGCAGGGTGAGCAGGACCAACGAGCGAACGCTGAATTGCAGCCATCGCCGCCGCTTCGGCGGTGGGGCGGGAGCATCAGGGTTGACGAGATCGGTGTCCGGCGGTGGCATTGGGCTCTCGTCCATGCCGTGATTCTGCGGCGCGGCGCGGGCGAAGTCAACGCGCCGGTTGCACGAGTGTCTGCCCAGACTCCTGGCCACTGCAACTACAGCGGCGTGCACCCGATGGGATCGCGGGGGCCGCCACGGCGGAGCTTGCCTCCGCCGGGCGATGTTCAAGACCAGAATGCCCGCCGTGGAAGTTACGACCGCCACCGCGGGGCTCGTCCCCGCGGGGCGATGTTCATCAAGCGGGCAGCGCGGAAACATCGTCCCACGCGGGCAAGCCGCGTGGTGACGCGCGGTGCGCGGCACCTTCTGGTTAAGAACATGGCTCGGCGGGGGCAAGCCCCGCCGTGGCCGCTTGGCAGACGAAGATCTCGGCGCCAAAAGAAACAAGGGGCCTCCGACGCGCCGTCTCCGCGACGGCCGGGCGAGCCTGGTGAGGGGTAAGGACCAGATTCGCCGAGGTTCGTCAGAGGCCCCTGGGCCGGTCAACGTGTGAGTCGGCGAAGTTGCCGGCTCACGGCGGGTGTAAAAGCATGTGGCGTGCCAGCTCAGGCGGGCGAATGCCCCGAGGCGCACCCCTGTGCTGCAAGTAATGTACCAGCAGCAGTTTGTGACGAACCGATGCGTCGGCAACGTCGCTCGCTGCAAAATGGCTCGGTGGAGCGATCCGCTACATCGTGGCGAAAACCGTCGTATCAAAACGAGCCGCGAAGGATGCACGGGGGACTCCGTAGGTAGTTCTTTCAATCGCTAGCGTCTGTCATGGGTGGGGTACGCTGCATGTTGTGTGCTTGCAGGGTAAATGAACGTTTGTATACTTCTCGAACAGGGTAGGTTCTGCCACCAAGGAATTGCACTTTCGTGCGCTCGCGAGCTGGCGATCCACCGCGAGCGAGAGGCTGCTGTTCTCTCACGCCCCCCAAAAAGGGCCGATTTCGTGCGGCCGACTGCCGCGGAGGTTCATCATGGACCGGTATGAGGTAATCGTCGTTCGCTACCTGCAGCAGTCCCGGCTCAACACCTGGCGCGACGTGCCGACCAAGTACGTGGAGGCCGGGCGCCGATGCGCGACCTGACGTTGCCCCTGGCGACCACCTGGGTGCGGGCATTCAATCAGGCCGAGCTGGCCAGGCCCTACGGCGTGTGGGCCATCATGCGCCTGCAAGAGAACCGCGCCGCGTAGAAGGAAGAGGCTTCAGGCTTCGGGCCTCAGGCTACAGAAATTGCCCTTCCTGCTGAAGCCTGAAGCCCGAAGTCTGAAGCCTGAAACGCCGGCCTAGCGCGACGCGATCACCGATTGGCTGAGCACGCGCGGGCCGCTCAGCTCGTCGGCACGCAGGCGGAGGGTCTTGCCCAGCAGCTCCTGGCCATCGGAGACCGTGTAGACGTGCTCGTGCATGCCGGGCGTGAGGCGGCGCAGGGCGACGCGTTGCGGGCGCCGGCCGGGGATCAAGAGTTGGCAGGTGAAGCTCACGTCGGTCGTGCCGCGGTTGGCGAGCCGCTGGGTCACCAGCAGGTTGCCTTGCTCGTCGAGCCGGGCCGTGCCGGTCAGCTCCACGTCCCCCACCTGCACCTCGCGGTGTACCGAGAAGCGCACTGGCTTGTCGGCCGTGATTTCCAGCTCCAGCCGCAGCGGCTGCGGCCCGCTGAGCGCCGTCGAAGGGCAGCCGCACCTGGAACGCCAGCGCGGCCTCGCCGCCCGGCGGCAGGTCGAAGGGCACCGCCTTGCCCGAGACGACTCGCCAGCGGTCGGGCACGTGCAGCGTCACTTGCCCGGTGATACGGCGGCCGAAACCGTTGGGGACGCGCACCGTGACCACGTGCGGCTTGCTGGCCACGCTCGGCAGGCGGGCCGGCGCCAGCGCAAGCCCGAGCTGCGTGCGCACCACGGCCGGATCGCCGCCGATCACGAAGGTGGGAGTCGTCCCGATGCGGATGACCTGCTCCTGCCCGTGCCCGTGCCCCTGCCTCTGCCCTTCCGGCTTGGACTTGCCTGCGGGTGCGGGGTCTTTTCCGGCCTCTCCCTTTTGGGGAGAGGGCCGGGGTGCGGGGTCAGCGACGAAGCGGCCCCAAACATCGAGCTGCCGCGCTTGCGACCCCACGAACAGCCGCTCGCTCGCCGCCTCACGGCCCCACACGACGACGAAGACCTGGTCATTGTTCTGGAACACGCCGTTCTCGGCACCGTGGGGTAATTGCAAGGGGCCGAGGTACTCGGCGCCCGAAAGCTGGCCCGCGGCCGTGCACCACGGCACAAGCAGCTCGCCCGGAGAGCCATCCGCTCGGAACATGCCGTGCCGGGGATCGAGCGGATCGTGGACGAAAACGGCATCAGCCCCACAGGTCGCCGCAGCCACGAGCCGGCGAACGAAGTCGGCGACGCGTGCGTCAGGCGACATGCCGTCGGCGGGCGGAGGCTGGATCGTCAACCAGGTGCGATTGCCCGGGCGACTCGCGAATCGCTCCGCGATGAGAGCAGGCGACAGCGATGAAGGCAGGAAGACGGCGTCGATCGCACCGCTGCCCTTACTACGATCCTCTGCCGACGGGAGAGAGGAAGACGACAAGGCCAGGCGGACGGGCATGCCTGCCTGGTCGAGCTGCCGGCCCAGGTCGCGGACTTTGTCGGCGACCTGCGGCGAGCGGGTCAGGCTCTGGTCGGTGTCAGCCCCGAGCTGCCAGTCAGGCACCTGGAGGATCGACGGCGTGAGGGCCAGCTGAATCTGCGGCCGCAGCTTTTCCACGGGCAGCGTGAGCAAATCGGCGACCGAGGCCTCGGCCTCCGGATCGTCGAACAAGGTCTTGCGCACCGAGGCAGGCGGATCGGCCAGGACACCCACCACGCGCAGACCGTGCGACCGCAAGTCGTCGATCAAGGCCCGCAAGGCCATGCGGCGCGTCATCCGTGGCCTCCAGCCACATGGGCAGCTTGACGGCCCCCACGCCCAGCCGAGCGGCCAGTTCCGCCAACTGGGGCGGCGGTGGGCGCGGCAGCGAGCCGTCGGACGGCGCCAAGCTCCAACCGAAAGTGCGGTGGTCGGGCCTGTCTCGGGCGGGCAGGACGACCAACGTCGTCTCGTGCTCGGCCATCAGCAGGCGCTCCACATCCTGAGTAAAGCCGACGAAGTTCGCCGCGATAGGAGCTTCTTTGCTCCGCTCAGAACGACCGGCCACCAGCAGTCGGCTGCGCACGCGGTAGCAGCCGACGCCCGGCAGGCGGGGCGTCCAAGTCAGCGGATCGCCGGGTGATAAGCCCTCCGCACTCGCGGCCCCGCGAGGTGCATTGCCGCGCTCAGACGGACGCGGGGCGGTTTTGCCGGGCAAATCCCAAGCATTGGCAGCCACGGGCCGATCGCTGCCGTCAGACTCGTCGCCATCCCCCTGCGCCACGTCGATCAGCTCGATGGTCAAACGAGCGCCCGGGCCGACAGCCAGACCGCTCACCTGACAGGTGAACGTCACTTGCTCGCCCTCGACGCAGATGTTGCCAGGCTGATTTGTGGTGATGTGCAGCCGCGGCTCGCTGGCGACGCGGACGCCGGCCAGCGAGACACTGCCCGCCAGATCGGCCCGGTCGGCCCCCGGCTGCACATACAGCCCCACGGCGGCAAATCGCACGCGAGGATCGTCGCTGACCTGACGAGCCAGGGTCAGCTCCCGCCAGGGAGTATCGCCGCCGACGTTCGCCGAGGCGTGCTCCGCGATCAGCTTCTGATCCGCGTCGAGCAGCCGCCAGACGATATATGCCCGATCGTGGCGAAGCCCCTCGGTCCTCACCGCCGCCGCGACGGTGTAGGCGTTGTGCGGCGAGACCTCGAGCGGGGGACTGTAAGCGGCGGCGCCGCCGCCGTTGAGCTCTACGCGCAGGCAGTGGCCGCCGGGGGCCGTGGCATCGGCCGCCAGCGACAGCAGGACATACGAAGGGAACCCCGGACCAACGCGGCGGCGCCAGCCGTCAGGCCATCGGTCAGCGTTGCGATCGCCGGAGGCATCGAACGCCGCGCGGAACGCGATTCGGCCGCGCTCGTAAGATGGATTTCCAATCTGTCTGACATCCGTCCCTGGGATCGCGGAAGGCGCGAGCACGGACGGATTGGAAGTCCCTCCCGCGGGGGCTGCAATGGACCCCGTGGGCGGGGCCGCTAGAATCAGCAGCGAGATAGACAGGGCGGCGGCGGCGGCAGCGGTCATTGGCCTAACGAAACGATGGGTCGAACGTAGAAATTGCCGGCCTGCCCTTCGTCATTCGTCATTCGTCATTCCGTCATTCATCATTCCACCCATTCCGTCATTCCCGCCATGCCCGAGCTGAAGGTCGCCATCCATCTGCCGAGCCTGCGGCAGCCGTTCAAGCAAGCCTTGCTTACGGCCGCCCGGCTGGGGGCTTCGGCCGTGGAGATCGACGCTCGCAACGACGTGCGGCCGGGCGATTTCACCGGCACGGCTTTGCGGCAATTGCGGAAGATGCTGGATGATCTGGATTTGCGGGTGGCGGCCGTCAGCTTCATCACCCGCCGCGGCTACACGGAGGAGCAAGACCTGGCCCGCCGAGTGGATGCCACGAAAGAGGCCATGCAGTTCGCCTACGACCTGAGGGCCTCGGTGGTCGTGAACTACATCGGGCAGATTCCCGCGAGCACGGCGGATGCGCCCAATCCGCGCTGGGACATCCTGGTCGAAGTGCTCCGCGACCTGGGGCGCACGGTCAGCGCGTAGGCGCCGCACTGGCCGCGCGCACCGGCGGCGAGAGCGCGGCAGACTTGGCCCGGCTGGTGCGTGCCTTGCCGGACGGCTCGCTGGGCATCGACCTGGACCCCGGCGGCCTGTTGATGAACGGCTTCTCGCCGACGGAGGTGATCGAGCAGGTCGGCAAGTCGATCGTACACGTCCATGCCCGCGATGGCGTGCGCGACCTGGGCCGGGGCCGCGGCGCGGAGGTGGCGATGGGCGCGGCGAGGCCGAGTTCCCCGTGCTGGCCGCCATGCTCGAGCAGCAGGGCTACCGCGGCTACTACACCCTCCAGCGCGACGGCGACAACGCGGCGGTGGAAATCGGCGAGGGAGTGCGGTATCTAAAGAGCCTGTGAGGACCGATCGGAAACAGATCACTACTCGTGCTCGTGCTCGTGCTCGTACTCGAATGTCGTGCACTGCGGTGCGAGAAAGGAGTCGAGTACGAGGACGAGGACGAGGACGAGGACGAACGGAAGGAGAAGCCGCCGCTCGTGCACTTAGGAGCCTGAAACCCCAGGAGACCCCTTGCCATGAAGAGCACTTATTGCATTTGCGCCGTCGTTCTGCTGTCCGTTGCCGGCGCCACGGCTCAAGAGAAGACCGATAAGCCCGACAAAGCGGCCCTGGAAAAACAGTTCGCCGAGAAGATGTCGGGCGCCAAGATGGTCGGCTACTGGTCGCTGTGGGACAAGGAAGACAAGCCGATGAGCGACAGCTACACGCTGGGCAAGGTCTCCAAGGTCGAGGGAGACAAGGGGGACAAGTGGACCTTCGAGGCCCGCATCCAGTTCGGCGGGGTCGATGTCACGGTGCCCGTGCCGGTGGAGGTCAAATGGGCCGGCAGCACGCCGGTGATCACCGTCGATAAGGTAACCATCCCCGGAGTTGGCAAATACTCCGCCCGCGTCGTCGTCCACGACGACCATTATGCCGCCACTTGGGACGGCGGCGATCACGGCGGGTATATGTGGGGCAAAGTCGTCAAAGGAACAAAGGACGAGCCCAAGACCAAGAAAGGGGCGAAAGAGTAATCGTTCCTCGCACCCTCCTTCACGGCACGCTTGCGGCGTGAAACGCCCCGTCCCGCCAGTGCCACACCTCCACGGCATCGCGCTTTAGCCGAACGCGAACGGCGCCGTCGCGGGCCGTGTGCAAGACGCTGCGCGCCACGGGCTTCATAGGCCGCCAGCACGGAGGGCGCCGCGTCGTGGCCGCCGCTGATGACTACCCACTCGGGCGTGCTCCAGCCGGCGAAGCCCGTGGGATTGCTGTGCGCGCTGCCGTGGTGCGGGGCCAGTAGCACGTCGCAATCAAGGGGCGACTGAGCCAGCAGCCGATCGATGCCCGTCTTCTCCAGGTCGCCCGGCAGCAGCATCCGCCGGCCGGCGTAGTCCACGGCCAGCACGATGCTGTTGGCGTTGTCGCGGTCGTCCCGCTTGTGCTTTGGCGGCACGCCCTCGGCTGGCGGGTGCAGCAGGCGGATTTGGCAACCCTCACCGACGGGGATCGCGTGTCCGCGGTGAACGACTTCGATCGGCACGCCGGCGCGGTGGATCGCCTCGTGCAGCGTGCGCAGCGCCAACGATTCCCCCGCTTCCCGGTCGGCGCGGAACATCAACGGCGAGACGTACAACCGGCCGACCGAGAATTGCTTGAGCAGCACCGGCAGGGCGTTGTAGTGATCCAGGTCGGCGTGCGAGATGACGACGGCATCCAAGCGCGTGATCCCCCGCCACCACAGACAGCCGGCGATGTTCCGCGCCCCGAAGTCGGCGAGCCGAGCTGGCCGGCGTCGTAGAGGATCGTCTGGCCATCGGGCAATTCCAGCAGCGCGCTGCACCCGTGGCCGACGGCAATGAACGTGCACTCCAGCCGGTCGCTGCGCTGCCTATCGAGCCAGGCGTCGCCCAGCCCGAGGCCCGTCCATAAGGCCAGCGCCGCCAGGCCCCAGCGGCGACGCGGCGCCGAAGGCGGAAACGCCGCCCACAGGGCCAGGCCGACGTACAGCCCTGCGAGCCACCAGTCGTCTGGCCCCGGCACCCAGAAGTGGCTTCCCGGCAGCCGGCTGCCGCTGAGGACGAGCCAGTCGATGATCGCGAGGTTCACGTTGCAGACCGAGCCGAAGGCCCAGCCCAGCGGCGGCAGGAGCCAGCCGAAGAGCATCACGCCAAAGCCGCTCATCATCGCCAGGCCAACGGGCAGCCAGAGCAGCGGACTGAGCAGGATGGCCACCGGCGAGACCAGATGGAACCGAGCCATGATCAGCGGCAGCGTGACCAGCCACACGGCGGCCGTCACGGCCGTGGCCCGCCACGTCCAGCGCCACAGCCAATGCAGGAGCTGAACGGGCCAGGGGCGTGTTTGCACGATCAGCCGCTGGAGCGCATCTCGCTCTTGCCAGGCGCGCCATTTGGGCTCGAACCAGGCCAGCGTGCCCACCGCCAGAAAGCTCAACTGGGCGCCAATGCGGAAGAAATCGGCCGGGTTAAAGGCCACGACAAAGAGTCCGGCCGCAGCCAGACAGTTGAAGGCCGACGTTGGCCGGCCTACGAGCGATGCCATGCAGACCAGCAGCACCAGCACCAGCGATCGCACGGCCGAGGGGGGCGAGCCGGTCAGCACGACGTACACCGTGGCCGAGACGGCCACCGCCAGCAGCGCCCACCGCCGCGGCAACAGGCCCCAGCGCAGGGCCATGAACAGCGTGCCGGCCAGAATCGCCACGTGCATGCCGGAGATGGCCAGGTAATGGATCGTGTTCGTCTGAAGGAAGACCTCGGTGCGCTGGAAATCGAGCTGCTCGCGCTGGTTGAGCAGCAGGGCCGAGGCGAACCCCGAGCGGTCGTGGTGGACGTGCTTCGCGAGCATCGCCTGGCCGTGTCCGCGCACCGCGTCCAGCGCCCGGGCGACCGTCCACGACGAGCCGCGGCGGATGACGGTGACGGCCTCCGGCGAGCTGGCCCGCACGTGGCAGAGCAGGCGGTCGGCCCGGTGGTGCGCGGCGAAGTCGGTGCCGCCCGGATTGTCCGGCGGCCGCATGCGACTGGCATGGCCGAAGACCTCCAGCTCGTCTCCGGAGCGGACATCCAGCAGGTGCCCCTGGACCATCAGAACGGCCTGGCCGCTGGCGGCTCGCCACTGCTGCCCATCGCGAAGCGCGGTGAGCGCGCACTTCGAGCCGCGAGTGGTCGCCCGAGGTCATGGCGCGCAGCGGATCGAACGGCGCCGCCGGCAGCCGGCGCGGGTGGCTGGTCGCCACGGCGCGCGCGGCGATCGGCTGCGCTTCGTCGCCGGCGAACTCGACCAGGTCATCCTCGGCGAAGGTGTACCATCGCAGATGGTGCCAGAAGCCGCCCGTCGCGGCCGCGGCCAGGAGCAAGGCCACCGCGGCCAGCCGATTCCAACTCCGCAGCCAGAGGGCCAGCCACACGCCGCAGGACCCCAGCGCCGAATGGAACCAGACGATCGGGGCGAGAGGCCAGGCGCGATCCGCCACGATGCCGGCCGAGACCGCGACAAACACCACGACCAGCGGCTGGTAGTTGGTGGTCGCATTCCGCGCGGCCTGTGACTTCGTGGTCGCGTCCATCGCTGGCTCGGCCATCATCCTGCTTTGCGGAAACAGAGCGGGACGCTAGATTCTCTCGGCGGCCCGCACGGTCCACAAGCAGCCGCGAACCAAAACCCGTGACACAGAATCACGACCACGGCTCCTCGATCCGCAACGAAGAGAGGAACGCTAATAATCGCTAATCGCCGCTAATCGTCGGAAACTGGTCACTCGACCATCGCTGTCGCTCCTCTCAGGGCCATTAGCGTCGATTAGCGCTTATTAGCGTTCCGGAGATCCTCGAACCAACCAGGATCAGACCATGAGCACTGCGGCAATTCCATCCTCCGTGCAAATCCAGCCGTCGTGGCAGCCCCTTTCGGCCCTCGAGCGGCGCGTGCTGGGCGTGCTGATCGAAAAGGCCAAGACCACGCCCGACGCCTATCCGCTGTCCCTCAATGGCATCCGCACCGGCTGCAACCAGAAGACGAACCGTTTTCCCGTGATGGACCTGGAAGAAGACGCCGTGCAAGAGGCCGTGGACGGACTGCGCGAGAAAGGAGTCGTGATCGAAGTGCAGGGAGGCGGCCGCGTCGCCAAGTACCGCCACATGGGCTACGAGTGGCTCGGCGTGGACAAGCGCGAGGTGGCCATCATGACCGAGCTGCTGCTGCGCGGCGCAGACCGTCGGCGAGCTGCGCGCGCCATGCGAGCCGCATGGAGCCGATCGCCGACCTGTCCGCCCTGCAAACGCTGCTGGATGGCCTGTTGGCGAAGAAACTCGTGATCTGGTTGACGCCCGAGGGGCGCGGCCAGGTCGTCGCCCATGCGCTCTATCAGCCCAACGAGCTGCAGCGTCTGCGCACCGAGCACGTCGGCCGCGGCGCTGGCAGCGACACCGAGAGCGCCGGCAGCCGTCCACCCGCTGCTGCGCGGGCAAGTGCCGCGGCCTCTTCCACCGCGGCCGCACCCGGATCGCCAGCCAGGCCGGCCACGGTTGCCCCCTCGGCCGACCTGACCGGATTGCGGCAAGAGCTGGCCAGTGAGCTAGCCGAAGCGAAGGCCCAGATCGCGCAGCTCCGCGACGAGCTCCAGTCGCTGCGCGACTCCTTCACGCGCGACATCGCAGAGCTGCAGCGCTTCCGGCAAGAGGTCACCGGCTGACCCCCCGTGGGGCACGTTTCCAAACGTGCCCCCAACGAAGCGTAAGCTGATCGCTAAGTTGGCAGGGTTACCGCTGCATTGCGACGGTTCAGGTTTAGCCACGATGTCTAGATAAAGTCAATGCGTTGATCGTATTGACTAATTCGTCGCAAGCGACTATCAGACAAGGACTTGCGTTGCGCAAGAAGCGTCAGAAAAGAAAAACGCCGACAACCACGAATACCTTGGCGCAGCGTAGCCGCAAACCAAGAGAGGACAGGAAGATGGAGGACAGGAAGATGATTGACGCACCACGAGAGTGAATCTTCCTGTCCTCCATCTTCCTGTCCTCCATCTTCCTGTCTGCATGGAATCGGTGGACTCTGTCGGATGGTGGCACGAAATTCGCGCAGGCTGCGCGAAATCCGACACCTTGTATTACAAAGGAATTCAGAATGTTCGACCACCCAAGTTGACGAACAGGGCATCGCTCGGCTTGCTGCCTCTTATTCGTCTTATTCGTACGATTCGTGGTTGCCTTCTGAGACGTGGATGCAGCGCGGTTGGTTGCGGCTACGCCGCGTCAAGCCCTTCGCCGTCGCGGCCTACTTCCTGACAGGCGCCGGCAGCCTCAGCGTGGGGTCGCCCAGAACCATGAACTTCATCCCCTGGAAGAAGATGCTCGGCGGATACCAGTCGTCGTTGGGCTTCAGCTCGGCCAGTCGCTCTTTCTCGTAGTAATGGCGGATGGCCTCCGCCCAGCAGTCGCCTAGCCGCGGCGTCGGCTGCCTGGCCAGGCTGGCCAGGAAGCCCTCCAGCATCGTCAGCGCACACGGCTGGCTGCCGGTGTTGCAGCCGATATAAGCGACCGCCCCACCGATCTCCGAACGGAGCACCTGCTCGCCCAGGCCGGTGACGTTGTACTTGTCCTTTTGGTAGGGCGCAGGCGGAGGCGGCGGGGCGGTGAATACTTCGCCGGCGTTGGTGCCGACGTGCTCCTTGCCATTCACATCGACGTAGGCCGCATACGGACCTAGCGGGGCGCAGTGCGCCGTCGAACAGCCGATGGAAAGCATCACGCCCGCGCGATCGACGTCCTTCAGCTTGGGCAAGCTGTTCACCGAAAAGCAGCCCTCCCAGGTAAGCTCCGTGCCATGGCCGGTGTGGACCATCAGCGGCACGCCGCGCCGCATCAGCGACACGACCTTGGTCTCGGTGGGCGGCGGCGTGGCCGGCTTTCGCCCACCGTCTGAGTAATAGCGCTTATGAGCGGTCCAGCCGGCCTTCGCCAGGGAGTCGGCCGATGCGTCGAGCTGGGGCCGCGTGTCGATCCAGCCGCCGACGCCGATCAAACCGATCTGACGCAGCTCGCCAGCCTTGGCGGTTTGGCCGGTGCGCTCGAGCAGGTCCTTTTCGAAGGCGATGCTCTTACGGGCTAGCCGCAGCGCTTCCTCTGCCGTGCTGACCGGCCAACGGCCGACCGCGATCTCGGGCCGGTAATCCACCTGGTCGTAGTTCACCGCGTCGCGCTTGTTCTTCTCGCCGCGCACTTCGCCGAAGTAACCGGCATGGAAGCCCGACTTGCTGGCATTCCAGTCATCGAAGCCGCCGTCGCTCTTGGCCAGGTCGCTGTAGTAGAGGTCGGAGGGATAGAAAGCGTAATCGAAAGCCGCCGGCGTGATCCGGTCCAGCACCATGTAGCGCACGGGCAGCACATCCACGTCGCCCACGAGCAGCGCATAGCCGGCTTCCTGCTTCCGCCAGGCGTTGTAGAGGAAGCGTTTCAGCTTTTCCGGATCATCGACGCCGGGGCTGGAACCCAGCACTTTTTCCAATGCCACGAGTTCAGTGGGCAACAGCGACCGTTTGTGCCGGACGAAGTCGCCCAGGGCCGTGTGAAAGCGCTCGGCGCGACGACCAACAGCGACTTGCCCTTCTTGGTCTCCGCCGACGTGCCGCGCGCGCCAGCAGCAAGAGGGCCAGAACAGCGGTTGTGAGGACGGCGGTGCGTCGAGTCACTTAAATCTCCAGTAGGTCGATTTCGGCAGGAGCACTGTTTCCAGCTCACCAACCCTGAAAGGGTTGAATTCCAAAGCCCAGGGTTGCTGCGCAAGCAGCTACCCTGGGTCCGCGAGAACCTCAGAGCCACGACCCTGAAAGGGTCGCACAGGGCGCTTCGAGTGCGACCCTTTCAGGGTCGGCGCTGTCGCGATCGGTCAGTTTCCCAGGGTAGCCGCTGGCGCGGCAACCCTGGGCTATGGAGTTGAACGCTTTCAGCGTTGGCATTTGCGCACCTCATCGTTTCGGGGGCCAGACCCGGACTGTCACGGCGCAACTGCCCCCGGTTTCCCCGCCGCCTCGCGCCGCTCGCCGGTCAAGAATGGCAGGCCGATGTGCCAATTGCCACTGGTTTTCTCGAAGGTCACATTCCTGGTGCCGCCGGGCAAGGTTAGCACTCCGCTCGCGGTATCTCCGTCGGTGGATACGGCGCTCAGCGTCCAGCCCTGGTACTCGTGGGCGGTGGACCAGGCGCGCAGCGCCTTCACCAGGAACTGATCGGGATCGTCCACCAGCTCGGCCAATTGCCGATGTTGTTCGGTCAGCGTCAGGTCTCCCTTGGTCAAAAGCGCGATGGCCAGCGTGCCGCGAATCAGCGTGGCGTGCTCCTTGAGCCGCTCCTTGTCTACGTGCTTCATGGCCATTTTGAACTTGCCTAGCATGGCAAACATCGCCTGCATCTGCCCGATGGAGACTGACTCGCGAGTCTGGAAAAGTTTCTCGGGGGCCAGGGTATCGCGCTGCAATTCCAGCGCGGAACCGAAGATCACCATGGCCGCGGTCCAGTCCTTCTTGGCGTCGGGCGTCAGGCAAGCCGCGAACGTGTCCCATTGCTCTTTCTCCAGCGCGGTTGCGGCGGCGTCGAATGCCTGCTCGGGAGACTCGTAGGTCGTGGACCGCAGCGAGGCGGCCCAGACTACGCCGCCCAGGACCAATGCCACGGCGGCCCCGATGGCGTACTTCTTCCAGGGAATCGTGCCTTCGCCGGCCACGCGAATGTCTCGCCTCTCGAAGCACAGGTAGCCCAGGCCGACACACACGGCGCTTGCGGCCATGAGGCCGGCGAAGCGGACGCCATCGAACTCGTTCATGGCCTCGCCCCCCTGGTAGTAATAGAGAGGGAGCATTTTCGCCAGCGGCAGCAGCCCTTCATCGAGCCGGGCAAAGCCGGTGAGGAAGAAGCTGGCCACGATCACCAGCCCCGCCGCCATGCCGGCCTGGCGGCGGGACGAGAGCACCAGGCTGAGCAGAAGCCCCAGCGCGGCCGTAAGCAGCACGATGGAGAACAAGTTCAGGAAGCCCCACAGCGGCACCAGCGGCGAGAGCTTCATTTCCACCGCGACCATGCCGATCGCCAGCCCGACCCATCCCAGCGCGAGGATGCCCAGGATGACCACGACCAGCGCGGCCAGCCGGGCGAAGAACAGCCCGCGACGGCTGATCGGATAGGCCAGCAGGAGATCGAGCCGGCCTGTTTCTTCATCCTGTACCAGCAGCCCCGAGCCGGCGGCCGCCGCGAAGACGCCCAGCACGATGGGGATCAGCGAAAAGAACCGCACGTGCAGATACGATTGCGGCGTGATGAAGCTCTCGGTGCCGAAGAAGCCGAGCATGCCGGGCATGTTCTCCAGGAGCGACTGGATTTCCTCGCCCTGCTGCTCGACCATCGAGTAAGTGCGGCTCATCAGAAAGCCCAGCACGAGCAACGACAGCCCCCAGCCCAGCAGCGAGCCGCGAAGCCGGCGGAGCGTGTAGAGGAAAGTGGCCCTCATGCGGGGGTCTCCTGATTGACCTGTTGCGGCGGATTGACCGCCTGCATCGCCTTGGCCGTCGGCCTCGATCCGCACAGAGATGTCGCTGGTCCCCTCGTAGTACGCCAGAAAGATCTCGTCCAGCGAAGGCCGCTCGATCTCCAGGTCTTCCAGGCTCAGCGCGGCTAGGGCCTTGACCAGCCGGTCGGTCGGGCAACGCACCAGTAGCCGCACGTAGCCGTCGCCCTTGCGGCTGAGGACCTCCACGCCGTCGATCCCAGACAGGGCCGCGTCGCTCGCGCCATCTGCCAGCTTGACGTTCACGTAACGGAAGCTGCGCTTGGTGAGGCTCTCCGTGCCCGTGATCTCCACCAGCTCGCCTTGGCGGACGATGCCCACCCGCTCGGCCACCGCTTCCACCTCGCTGAGGATGTGCGACGAGAAGAACACGGTCGCCTTCCGCGCATGGGCTTCCCGCACCAGCTTCAGCACCTCGTGCTGCATCAAGGGGTCGAGTCCGGCGGTCGGCTCGTCCAGCAGCAGCAGCTCGGGCTGGTGCATGAAGGCCTGAATGACGCCGACCTTCTGCTTGTTGCCCTTGGAGAAGTTCTTGATCGGCTTGTCGAGGTTGAGCTGCAGCCGCTCGGCGAGCGACAGGGCGTACTCCCAATCCACGGCCCCGCCGCGCATGTCATCGAATAGCCGCAAGACCTGCCGCGCGGTCAGGTTGTCGTCCAGGCTCAATTCGCCCGGCAGATAGCCGACGCGGCGGCGCACGGCCACGGGATCGGCCTGCGGATCGATCGAGAGCACGCGAATCGTGCCGCCGCTGGGGCGGATCGCGTCGAGCAGGCAGCGGATGGTCGTCGTTTTGCCGGCGCCATTGGGGCCCAGAAATCCGAACACCTCGCCGTACCGCACCTTGAGGTCGATGCCTTTGAGGGCGGGGAAATCGCCATATGACTTGGTAAGCCCTCGGATTTCGATTGCCCAGGGGTTGTCCGCTGCCTGCTGTGGGTTCATGCGTCCGCCCTTGGGGTGTCCTGCCCGGCATGAGAGAATCGCTGCGTCCTTGCTCTCGGGCCGGTGGCGTCGGTCGATCTGGCCGTTTTCGGCGATCCGTCCTGATTTCTTGTCGCCAAGACGCTCCCTTTTTCGGGTTACTTCGTAGATCATTGTACGATCAATTCCCCTGGTCTAAGGAGTCCCCCCGAGCACGGTGGTGTTAATTCCTTTGCTGGGTCAGTTTTTCTTGGAAATAGTCCGGAAAGCTTGTCCGGTTTTTGCGGCGTTAGCGACTTACAAGGCAGGAGCTGATTGCCACGGCCGGCAACTGCACAACTCTCACTTCTCTCTCCTCGAACAGCCGTGTTGCCCAATTTAACACTCGAGCGTCTTGCGAATTCCTTTTTGGCCGAACCGACTCGGCCCTACCCCTCTTCTGGGAGATATGACCATGACGGACAAGGCACTGCTCATCGGCATCAACGGCTACCTGTCTCAGCCAGCTTTGCGGGGTTGCCTCAACGATGTCGAGAACGTGGCGCGGCCTGTTGACCGAGACCCTCGGCTTTTCCGAACAGAACATCCGTGAGCTCCGAGATGCCGAAGCGATCAAGGGCGATATCGGCAAGCAGATGAAATGGCTCCTCAAGGGGGCGAGAAAAGGCGACCGCCTGTTGCTCCACTTCTCCGGGCACGGCTCCTTTACCGCCGATCAGGATGGGGATGACGAAGGCGGGGTCGATGAGCTGCTGTGCCTGTACGACATGGACTTCGACGACGACCAGACCTACATCCTGGACGACGACCTGCGGAATTGGACCAAGACGCTGCCCGACGGCGCTCGGCTGGTCGTGCTGCTGGATTGCTGCCACTCGGGCACGGGCACGCGGATGATCGCCCGTGGCTCGAGCGTGCCGCACGACGTGGCCCCGACGGCCCCCGCTGCGGCAGCGGGCGCATTACGGCTGGCTCGCCACCGAGGACCGATGGGAGCGGTGGCGACCAGCGTGGCCGAAGTGTTCGACCTCAACCAGCGCGACGTGATTGTCAATCGCTTCATCGAGCCGCCGCCGCACATCCTGGAGCGCATCGAAGGGCGGCGGCGGAAGAGGAGAAGCCTGCTGCGGGCGATTCCCCAGTCGGAGATGAACCACGTGCTGCTGGCCGCTTGCCAGGACAGGCAGACGGCCGCCGACGCGTTCCTCGGCAAGAGCTTCAACGGGGCCTTCTCCTTCCACCTCTGCGACACTTTGCGGCAAACGGGCGGCACGCGGCTGAGCCTCAAGCAGTTGCACGAACGGGTGAGTAAGAAACTGAGCGATGGCGATTTCGAGCAAGTCCCGCAGCTCGAAGGCCCCGCGACCGGCGAGACGCTGTTCGGCGACCGCGGCGGCGATGGCCCGCAAGGCGGCTCCGGCAAGCCCTTGGGCGATGCCAGCCTGGGCACGATTATCTCCGGCCGGCTGAAGGCTTCCGCCGGCAGCCCGCCGCTGGTGGACTTGCTGAACCGAATCGTGGGCAGCGGCAAAGAGCTGACTTCGGCCGACCGCAGCGCGGCCCTCAGCATCCTGGGGCGATTGGCCGGCGCCGGCCCGGGGGCCGTCGCCGCTGACGAGGGCCGTCAGCAATCGGCGTCTGGTCTACGTGCACGGCGTGACCGAGCACGTGGAGGGTTTTTCTAACCCTTGGTGGGACGCGCTGCACCCGTTCGTTCCGGAGACGTTCGGCGAAGGCACGCTGGACGACACCCGCCATGAGGTGCTGTGGAGCAACCTGGTCAATCGGTGCGCGATGCCCGCGGGCGCCGGGCGGCCCAGCAGCGTGAGGTCGCCCAGGAGATCCGCGACGTGCTGCGCGACCGCTTCGACCAGCGGGCGTTGGCCGCTGCCTCTGCGGCGCCGGCAACCACGGGCGCAGCTCGCGCCGCCGCCGTGCGACGGGTCCTGGCCGCCGCTCCGACGAGCCGCGGCATCGGCGACACGATTTCCGGCATCGACGACTTCGTCGTCTATCTGCTCAACGACACCACGCGGGCGGCCATCATCAAGCGGTTCACCGACAAGGTGCGCGAGCTGCTGGTGGACGGCATCGAGCTGGATATCATCAGCCACAGTTGGGGCACCGTCGTGGCCTATGAAGGACTGCGGGAGCTGGAAGACGACGGTCTCACCGACCCCCGGGTCCACACCTTCTTCACCGTTGGCGCCGCCCTTTCGATCCCGCCGGTCAAAACGCGTCTGCGCGAGGCCAATCGCAACGGCCAGCGGCCCGCGCTCGTCGCCCGCTGGATCAATCTGGATGCCCAGGGCGATATCGTGGGGGGACCGCTGCAAGGCCGGCCGTTCGAGGTGGACGACGATTTCCCCGAGCTGGAGCCCGTCGGTTGCGAGTCCATCCTCCCCTTGGTGACGGTGTACAACCCGTCCTGCGCCCACGGCTCGTACTTCCAGGCAGGCAACGACGCGGTCAATCAGGATATCTTCGCGCACTTCATCCAGTCATGACCGGGGCGCGGACCCGCGGCGGCTCGCTGACCTTTCGTTGCATTTCAACGTGGAAGGACGTTTATGGCTAATGGGAGCGTTCCATCGTTTGACTTTATCGTCGTAGGCTCCGGCGCGGGGGGCGGCGTCGTGGCCTGCCGGCTGGCGCAGCGGGGGTTTTCCGTGCTGCTGCTGGAGGCCGGAGGCCAGTCTTCGACCACGCCGCTGCACTATGACGTTCCCGTGTTCCACGCGCACGCTTCGGAGGACCCCCGCATATCGTGGGACTTCTTCGTGCGCCACTATGACGATGATGCTGCGCAAAAGGCGGACAGCAAACACGTGCCCGCCGCGGAGGGGCCGGCCGTCTGGTATCCCCGCGCCTCGACGCTCGGCGGCTGCACGGCCCACCACGCCATGATCTGCGTGCGCGCCCACGACGGCGATTGGGACCGCCTTGCCCGAAAGACTGGTGAGGACTCCTGGAAGAGCGGGGCCATGCGGCAGTATTTCGACCGCGTGCGCCAGTGGCTGCCGATCGAGCAAGCCGATCCCAAGCTGGTGGTGAACGATGGGGGATTGCTGAACGTCATCGGCAACGCGGCAGCCACAGCGCTCTTCGAGTCAGTGGCAAGTCGGCTGGGCGATCCCATCGCGGCGCTGCGATTCCTGGTGAAGAACAAGCTGGAGGTCGCCGGCGCCCTGCTGCGCCACCTCAACAATCCCCTGGCGGCCGCCGCGGAGCTGTTACAGCGCCAGCTCGACCCCAACGAAGGGCCGAACGCCGGCCGGGAAGGCGTGTTCTCCGTTCCCATGTCGATCGCTGCCGGGCGGCGGCGGGGGACGCGGGAGTTGATCCGCAAGACTCTCGCCGACCACGGCGAACGGCTGCAGGTGGAAACGGGTGCTTTCGTGACCAAAGTGCTGCTGGATTCCAGTCAGCCACCGATCGCCACCGGAGTGGAGTACATCAAATACGCGGAGGGCAAGGCCGTCTACAAGGCCTCGCCGCTGGCCATCGGAGGCCCGGTGGGCGAGACGCGCGTGGCGAGGGCCGGCCGGGAGGTCGTTCTCTCGGGCGGCACCTTTAACACACCGCAAATGCTGATGCTATCCGGCATCGGGCCGCGCGACGCGCTGGCCGGGGCTGACGTGCCGCTTCGCGTGGAGCTTTCCGGCGTCGGCCAGAACCTGCACGACCGCTATGAGGTCGGCGTCATTTACGAGCGCAACGGCGATTTCGCCCTGCTCGATGGCTGCAGCTTTGACCCCGATAAGGCCGCCGCCGGCCCCGACGCGTGTCTCGACCGATGGAAGCGGCAAGAGCGCAGCGTCTATGCCACCAACGGCGCGCTCTTGAGCATCATCCGACGGTCGAGCGTCGCGGGCGATGCGCCAGACCTGTTCCTGTTCGGGCTGCCCGCGTATTTCAAGGGCTATTTCCCCGGCTACTCGCAGGAGCTGCTGGTGCACCACAACCGGCTCACCTGGGCCATTTTGAAGGGGCACACGCTGAATCGAGCGGGGCGCGTCGGCCTGCGAACCAAGGACCCGCTCACGCCGCCGCGGATCGACTTTCGCTATTTCGAGGAAGGCTCGCCGGGGAACGACCAGGATCTGGCCGGCATCGTGGAGGGCATTCGCTTTGTGCGGCAGCTCATGGCGCGGGTGCGCGCGACCCCGTCGGAAAAATGGCACGAGCTCGTCCCGGGCAGCGGGGTCGCCAGCGACGACGACCTTGCACAGTTCGTTCGCCGGGAGGCGTGGGGACATCACGCCTGCGGGACCTGCGCGATGGGCCCATCGACCGACGCCAGCGCCGTCGTCGATCCCCAGTTCCGCGTGCGCGGCGTGAAGGGCTTGCGGGTGGTGGACGCCTCGGTGTTTCCCGACATCCCAGGCTTTTTCATCGTCGTGCCGATCTACATGGTGGCTGAGAAGGCCAGCGACGAGATCGCGGCCGCGCACTGACGTTGTCGTCTTTCGCTCCGCTAAAGAACGGCCCTTCGCGGATCGAAGGGCGACCATGGGAGTTTCAGGCGCGAATCAGCTCCCGCACGACCCGCGCCTTGGTCACCCGCGCATCGGTCAGCGTCTCGTCGCGGCCGTGGTGGCGATAGGTCAGCCGGTCGTGGTCGAGGCCGAGCTGGTGCAGGATCGTGGCGTGCAGGTCGGGCACGCTCACGCGGTCCTCGGCGGCCCGGTAGCCGACGTCGTCGGTCGCGCCGTGGACGTGGCCGCGCCTTGAAGCCGCCGCCGGCCAGGAGCAGGCTGAAGGCGTTGCGGTTGTGGTCGCGGCCGCTGCCGTTCTGCGAGACCGGCAGCCGGCCGAACTCGCCCGACCAGAGCACGATCGTGCTCGTCCAGCAGGCCGCGCGCTCTTCAGGTCGTTGATCAGCGCCGCGGAGGGCTGATCGGACTGGCGCGCAGATCGCCTCGTTCTCGGTCTTGACGTTCTGTGTGCGCGTCCCACGGCTGGAACTGCGGCTTGACGGGCGGGAAGACCTGCACGAAGCGCACGCCCGCCTCGACCAGCCGCCGGGCCATCAGGCAGCGCAGGCCGTAGCCGGCGGTCTCCGGGTTGTCCAGGCCGTAGAGCTTGCGCGTCGCCGCCGACTCGCTGCGACAGGTCGAGCAGCTCGCCGGCCGCGAGCTGCATCCGCGCGGCCAGCTCGTAGTTGCGGATGCGGGCCTCCAGCTCCGACTCGTGCGGATAGCTGCCGGCGGTGCTCCTCGTTGAGCTTGGCCAGGAGGTCGAGGTTGTCGCGCCGCACGTCCGGCGGCACGGGCGTCGGCCGGCTGCAGGTTGAGGACGGGCGTGCCCTGCGTGCTGAACTCGGTGCCGCGGTACAGGGCCGGCAGCCAGCCGTTCTGCCACAGCAGCGTGCCGCTGGTGTTGTAGCCCTCCGGGTCGCGCAGCACGATGTAGGCGGGCAGGTTCTGGTTCTCGCGTCCCCAGGGCGTAGCTGACCCACGAGCCCAGCGCCGGCCGGCCGGGGAAGATCTTGCCCGTGTTGAGCAGCACCAGCCCTTCGGTGTGGTTGTTGTGCTCGGAGTACATCGAGCGGACCAGGCAGAGGTCGTCGGCGACGCGACCCGAGGTGCGGCAGCACCTCGGACAGCTCCATGCCGCACTGGCCGCAGCGGTGGAACGTGAACGGCGTGGCCAGCAGCTTGTTCGGCTCGCTGCCCGTCTGGAACGTCTCGACCGCTCGTCGTGGACCTGGCCGTCGTGCTTGGTCAGCTCCGGCTTGGGGTCGAACAGGTCCATCTGGCTCGGCCCGCCGTTCTGCATCAGCATGATGACGGCCTTGGCCGGCGGCGATGCGTGGGGCGAGCGGGCGGCTGCAAGTCGGCGCGGGCAAGTGACGCGGACTCTGCGGCACGCAATCGATCCTGCGGCAGGTCCCCGTGCAGCAACGCGTCCAGCGCGAGCGAGCCGAAGCCCAGCCCGCTAGCGCGCGAGCAACTGCGCGCCGCGTGAGCGGCACAGGGGCGGAAGCAGCGGCGCATGAGGTCAGGGGACGTACAGGAACTCGCTGGTGTTCAAAAGCACGTGGCACAGGTGGGCCAGGGCCTGCCGATGGGCGGTCTCTACGTCTCGCGGTGCACTCGCGCCTGCCACGATCGCTCGCAGGAACCCCCGGCCCCAGTCCAGCTCGCGGGCCTTGGGCGCGCGGCCCAGGGTGAGCAGGAAAGCGGCCTGCAATCTGTCGCGAGGCGTCGTACTTGGATTCGGCCGCGACTCGCGCGGCGATCTCGTCGGCCTGGTCCTGCACGAACGGGTCGTTGAGCATCGTCAGCGACTGCAGCACCACGGCCGACGCCTGACGACGCGCACAGGCAGTGGTGAGGTTCGGCTGATCGAAGACTGCCAAGAGCGTCGGGTGATAGTTTCGTCGGGCGAGCAGGTACAGCGAGCGGCGCAAGGGGCTGCGCCGGCGAAGGCAGGCCCTGCTCGGGGCACCACGAACGTGCCGTCGGGGCGCGCCTCGACCGGCACTGGCTGGCCGCCGAGCGTGCGGTCCAGCCGGCCGCTGGCCGCCAGCATCGCATCGCGCACGGCTTCCGACTCCAGCCGCCGCAGCGGCATGCGCCATAGCAGGCGATTGTCGGGATCGACGGCGAAGGGGTCGATCTCGCGCCGGCCGTGCGGTGCGTTGGCCGAGGAATACGACACCGTGCTGGATTGGCGGTAGACCGTCGAGGTGACCAGCAGCCGGACGAGCGGTTTGAGCCGTTGACCGTCGGCCGCGAATCGCCCCGCCAGCCATTCGAGCAGCTCCCGGTGGGTCGGCGCGGCGCCGGTGAGGCCGAAGTTGTCCGGAGTCTCCACGATCCCCTGGCCGAAGAGGTGTTGCCAGATGCGGTTGACCCGCACGCGCAGCGCCAGCGCGCCGGCGGGCGACCGACGGTCGGTCAGCCAGCGGGCCAAGGCCAGTCGTCGGCCGCTGGAGGCGCCGGCGACGCCCTTGGGCTGAGCGGTCGCCAGGGCGTCCGCGGCGCACAGGACCGAGAAAAACCCCGCCGCGACTTCGTCCGCTGGCGTGAGATGATTGCCGCGCCGTAAGACATAGGTGGGCGTAGGCGGGCCAACGTCGTACACGACTTGCCAGTGGTCCCACCCGCGCCGAGCGGTTTTGGCCGCGGCCACTTGGCGCTCGATCTGGGTCAGCTTCGACCGCTGCTCCGGCGTGAACGCCGCGTCCACATCCTCCGGCTTCACTTGCAGCACGGCGGCGTGCTTCGCGGCGAGCGCTTTCTGAACGTCGTTGCGGCGATCGGCGGGAGTATTCACGGCACCGGCGCGGCTGCTCGCTCCGCTTCGGGAATCGCTCGGAGCTTCGTCTCCAAGAGCGTCTCGCGGCTGTCCCGGCGAATGGCATCGACCTGCGCTTGCAAAGCCTTGACCTGCTCATCCAGCACGGCATTGTGCTGATCGATGGCCAGCTTCTCGCTGGGGGCGATAGCGGGCAGTTGGCGGTTCTGCGGCTGCAGCCAACGGTCCGGATTGAACGCCGGCTGGAACAGCGCGACAAAGCCATAGTAATCGCGCTGCGGAATCGGCTCGTACTTGTGGGTATGGCACTTGGCGCACCCGAGCGTCAGACCCAACAGGTCGTGGGCGACTCCCTCCGCCGTTTGCTGCAAGACCGCGTGCCGGATGTCGGGCGAATTCAGCTCGTTCTCGTTGGTGTTGTCGGCGCTGTTGCGGAGATAGCCGGTGGCGATCAGCAGTTCCGCCATCTCGGGGGTAAACGAGGCGGCCTGACGCCAATCCATCAGCTCGTCGCCGGCGAGCTGCTCGGTGAGGAACCGATCGTATGGCTTGTCCTGATTGAAAGAGGCCACGACGTAGTCGCGATAGCGCCACTTGTTCTCGCCGATCTTGAGGATCGCCGCGTCGTTGTCGCCCCCGTAGATGTCGCTATAGCCGGCGCCGTCCAGCCAGTGCCGCCCCCAGCGCTCGCCGAAATGCGGCGAAGCCAGCAGCCGCTCCACGAGCCGCTCGTAGGCCTCCGGACCGGCGTCGCCGACGAAGGCCACGATCTCCTGGGGCGATGGCGGCAAGCCCAGGAGATCCAGCGACAACCGCCGCAGCAGCGTGGCCCGATCGGCATCGGCCGAGAAGCCTAGCCCTCGCGCCTGCAAACGCGACAAGACAAAAGCATCGACCGCCGTCCGTACCCGCGGATCGGCCGTGCGCGGCGGCCGTGGAGCGGCCAGTCGCTGAAAGGCCCAGTGCTGGCGGCCCTGCTCCATCGTCCAAGTCGCTGGCCGCGCGGCCGGATCGGGCTTGTCGTCCGGGGCCGAAGCGCCGCGGCAATCCACGCCTTCAAGACGGCGATCTGCTCGGCCGCGAGCTTTGGCTCACCTGCCGGCGGCATCTCGCCCGCGGCGATGCGTCGCAAGAGCGGGCTTTTGTCCGTTGCCCCGGGCACGAGCGCCGTGCCGGTATCTCCGCCGCGGATCATGGCTGCGCGGGTGCGGAGGTCCAGCCCACCCTTGGCCCCCGCGTCTCCGTGACACTTCAGGCAGCGGGACCTGAGGATCGGCAGGACGTGCGTTTCAAAATCCTGCCCGTCGGCGATGACCATTTCCGCCGACAGCCCGCAGGCCAGGAGCGCGCTGATGCCTGTGAGCCAAACCGGGCAAGCTCGCGGCCCTCGTCGCTCAGTGGCACGGCGGAAGCTCATAGCACAAGGCACTCTGTACTCGTTTGATATCTTCGCGTGGCGTTTCGAGACCCCCACCGGCAGCCCGGCGGGTGAATGAGTTTGGACGGCTAGTCAACAAGCGATGCATATGGCAAACCCCTGTCGGCTCGTCCGACAGGTGAACAAGTTTGCGTGGCTAAGTCGTTGTCGAGACGCCTAGCTGCAGAAACTTCTTCACTTGCCGGACAAGCCGGCAAGGGTCGGAGTTGTGGCTGCTTGCTAGCTTTCAACCTTGGCTTCCTGCCACACAAGGTGGCAGGGGAGCTTGGTTGCGGCTACGCCGCGCTGGGGAGTCGGCACCCACCCTGAGTCAGGCCACGACACAGTCTAACGCAGAGCACCTGGAGTGCAACGAAAGGCACGCGCAGGAACTCCCACGGGCCGGGTACAATCGAATGCTCAGTCGTCAGCCGCTGTTGCCAGAGCCGTGAGCAGAGCGCCATGCCTCAGACCTTTTCCGACCGGACTTTGCTCCTGGGCATCCTCGCCTGGAGGTTGGATTTCATCAGCGCGGACCAACTTCTGGCCGCCATCGCCGCCTGGATCGGCGACAAGGCCCGGAGCTTGGGAGACATACTCGTTCGAACAAAGTGCGCTGACACCCGAAGGGCGCGAGCTGCTGGAATCGCTGGCCGACGCCCACATCAAGGCGCATCGCTTCGACGCAAAGCTCAGCCTGGCCAGCCTCAGGCCGTTGGGCGCCATGGCCGAGCGCCTGAAGCAACTGGACGACGATGAGCTGTCGGCCTCGCTGGGGCCCCTGGGCGACACAGCCCTTTCCACGGTGCCGCCACAGGCCACGGCAGCTCCCGCAACCGCCGAGGCCGAAACCGCTGCGCCGACCACGGCCGCTTCATTGCCCGAGGCAGCGGACCTCCGGCCGGGAAGCTCCGTCAGTCGGTTCGTCATCCTGCGCGAGCACGCCCGAGGTGGCTTGGGAAAAGTCTCGATCGCCCGTGACCAGGAGCTGAACCGCGAAGTAGCCCTCAAGGAAATCCGTCCCGAGCTCGCCCATGACGCCGCCAGCCGCCGGCGATTTGTCCGTGAAGCGGAAATCACCGGCGGACTGGAGCATCCAGGGTTGGCCCCCGTATATGGCCTGGGCACGTTCGCTGATGGCCGGCCGTTTTACGCCATGCGGCTGATTCGCGGTGAGAACCTGAGTGCAGCGATCAAGCGGTTCCATGGCAAGGCAGGCCCTACTCGCCGGGGCGACGAGGTTGACGAGAGTCCCGGAGCGGGACGCGCGAGCGACGGCGGCGAAAAGCACCTGGAGCTACGCCGGCTGCTGGATCGTTTCATCGACGTCTGCCGGACCATGCACTACGCGCATAGTCGCGGGGTCATCCATCGCGATCTCAAGCCGGCGAACATCATGCTCGGCCGCTATGGCGAGACGTTGGTCGTCGATTGGGGGCTGGCCAAGGCCACGGGGCGTGACGATGCGGCGTCACAAGCTGCCCAGGCGGCTGACGCCCAGGTCCGCGATGCTTCCGTCCGCAATGCTTCCGTGCAAGTCGATGAGCCGCTGCTGCGGCCGTCGTCGGCGACGACGGGCCACCGAGCGGTGGCGGGACGGCGATCGGGCACGCCGGCCTACATGAGTCCCGAGCAGGCCGCGGGCCGGCTGGACCAGCTCGCGGCCGGCCAGCGACGTCTACAGCCTGGGGGCCACGCTCTATTGCCTGCTGACGGGCGAGCGCCGCTGGAGGGGCCGAGCCTGGAGCGAAGTGCTGCGGGCCGGCGCCGCGGGGGAGTTCCCGCCGCCGCGGCGGTCGACCCGGGGTGCCGCGGCCGCTGGAGGCGGTCTGCCTGAAGGCGATGGCGACGAAGCCCGAGGACCGCTATGACTCGCCGCGGGCGCTGGCCGAGGACATCGAGCACTGGCTGGCCGACGAGCCGGTCTCGGCGTGGCGTGAACCTGCGGCCGTCAGGGCGCGATGCTGGGTGGCGCGCGCATCGGCGGTGGCAAGCGGCGCGGCGGCCGCGGCGCTCGTGGCGCTCGTCGGTCTGACCGCCGGCTTGTTCGTGGTCAGCGGACTCAATAGCAAGCTGGAGGCGGCGAACCTCAACCTGATCGCCGCCAACGACGCCGAAAGCCAGGCCCACGAGCGCCGATGCGCGGCGGCTCAAGGCCGCACGCGGCGAGCGTTCGACATCGTCACCGACGACGTTATCGTCGGATTGCTGGGCAGAGGGAATCAGTACCAGTTAGGCCCGCCGGAGCAGGAGTTTCTGCGGAAGGTGCTGGGGTTCTACCAGGAATTCGCCGCCAGCCAAGGAGACACGCCGCAGGCCCAGCACGACAGGGCCCACGGGTATCTTCGCGTCGGCTTCTTCGCCAGCGCCTGGGCGAGCTCCAAGCAGCCGAAGCGGCGTATGACGATGCCTTGGCCCTTTCGCAGCGGCTCGTTGGCGCAGTCTCCCGAGGCAGGGTCCTACCAAGAGGTCCTGGCGAGGGTCCAGAGCCACCGCGGCACGCTGCTGGAATCCACCAGTCGTCCTCAAGAGGCCGAGGCAGGCCTACCGCGCCTCGCTGGCGATCCTCCAGCGACTCCCCGCGGAGCTGCGGCGCAAAACCGAGTCGGGCTGGCCCGGGACGGCAACAATCTGGGGAACGTGCTGCGCGACGCGAGCCGGCACCGTGATGCGGAAGCGGCCTACGGCGATGCACTGGCTGAGCTGCAGACGTTGGCGGCGGAGTTCCCGGGCGTCGCCGATCATCGCAAAGACCTGGCCATGGTCCACAACAACCGCGGCGCGTTGCTCGATCAGATGAATCGGCCGCACGACGCCGAAACGGCCTACCGCGAGGCCTTGAATCTCTTGAAGAAACTCTCCGCCGACGCTCCCGGCGTGGCTGCCTATCGTCACAGCATGGTCCTCAGCTTGCAGAATCAGGGCCATGTGCTGGGCGATCTGGGCCGGCCGGGCGATGCCGAAGCGGCCTACCGCGAGGCGCTGGCGGTTGCCCGGCAGCTCGCGGCAGATTTTCCCACGGTGCCCGACTATCGCCACGGATTGGCGGCGACCCATGCTGCCCTGGCAGGCCATTACCGGGACAGTGACAACGCCGCGGACGCCGAAGCGGCGTTCCGCGATGCGGTCGCCGTGCTGAAGAGACTCACCAGCGACTTTCCCGCGGTGCCGAGCTATCGCGAGAGCCTGGCTGTGTACTACAACGGCCTGGGCATTCTGCTGAGGGAGAACGGCCGCATGCCCGAGGCGGAGGCGGCCTATCGCGCCTGCGCGCGCTTCAAGAGCAGCTCGGCGGCCGAGGTGCCCGCGAATCCTGGCTATCGGCAGGAGCTAGCCCGCGTGCATCACAATCTGGGCGCGCCCTTGTACTTTCTGGGCCGGCACGACGATGCGCACTCCGCCTATCACGAGGCGCGCTGGCGCTGCGGCAAAAACTGGCGGCCGAGTTTCCGCAGGCCCCGGCTCATCGTCGGGACATCGCCAAGAGCCATGAGGCGCTGGCCCTTCTGCTGGCGGCCATGGCCCGGCCCAAAGAGGCCGAAGCGGCCTACCGCGAGGCGGTCGCGTTGCGGAACGAGGTGGCCGCGGGTTCCCCGAAAGTGGCCTCGTACCGCCACGAGCTGGCATCGTGCCATCACAGCTTGAGCCAGTTTCTTTCGGACCAAGACCGTGCCGAGGAGGCCGACACAGCCTGCCGCGCCGCCCTGGCGTTGTGGCAAGCGTGGCCGCGGAATTCCCCGCGGCGCCTGACTATGCCACGAACGCCGCCGCGATGCTGGTCAGCCTTGCTCGCCGGAAGAACGCGACGAAGGATCATCTCGCCGCCAAAGAGCTGTTGGAGCAAGCCCGGCCGTATCATCGCGCGAGCGCTCGCGGCCGGTCCCAAGCACCGCACCTATCGCCTTGGCCTGCGCGACAACCAGGTAGAAATGTGCGCGGCACTCATGGGGCTTGGCGACCGTGCCGCACTGGTGCAGGAGGCCGAGGCGCTGGCCCGCTTTGGTGCCGACCCGGCCAATGACCTTTATCAGGGAGCGTGCTTTATCGCCATCTGCGGTCGATTGGCCGGCCAGGACCCCACGTTGCCGGAAGCCAAGAAGCGAGAGTTGATGCAGCAGTACGCCGACAAGGCCATGGCGGCTCTATCGGAAGCCGTGGCGGCGGGGTTCAAAAACACGGAGGCGATAAAGAAGGCTCGGGCGCTGGCCCCGCTCCGGGAGCGAGAGGATTTTCAGCGACTGCTTAAGGGCCTGGAAAGCAAGGACGCGACGCCACCCAAAACAATGTAGCCGGTGGTCAGAAGCCTGTCAGATCGAGAAAGCGTCGCGGCCGGAGGGCCGCTCGCCCGTTCTTGGGAAAATTTTTCGGGCTACTTGACAATCAAGACAATCTGTCTTAAATTGGCCCCCGCTGCCTGTTGCTGGCCTTTATAGCGTGGCAACGACGTAGCAGCGAAGCGGTGGAACGGTAAAGCGGTGGAACGGTCGTCGGCTTCCTGGAGGCGCTCGCGATGGCACGATTCATCACGTTGACGGCTGCGGTGGTTTGTTCGTTCTGTGGGTTGGCTCTCACCGCCGATCCCCCCGCGGCCGACGGCGAAGCCCGGCGGGATGACGACGAAGGAACTGGCCGACTGGATCGACGCCCGCTTCGCCGAGGAGTACAACGCGGCCGGGGTCAAGCCGGCCAGCGCGGTCGACGACGCGACGTTCCTGCGGCGCGTCTTCTTGGACCTGCAGGGCCGCATTCCGACCGTCGCCCAGATCCGCGACTTTCTGGCCGACGACGGCTCGTTCAAGCGGCAGGACTACGTCGATCGGCTGCTGAACGACGAGCGGCAGCCGGAGCGCTTCGCCCAGCGCTCGGCCGATCACCTGGCCCGCGTCTGGCGGCGGATGATGATCCCGGCCAGCGGCCCCGGTGCGGCGATGGCCCCGCAGCTCGATCCGTGGCTGGCCCGGCAGTTCGCGGCCAACACGCCGTACGACCAGTTCGCCCGCAAGCTGCTGCTGGTGCGCCCCCGCCAGCCGCAGGGCCGGTGCTTGGCGGCGCGCCGGCGTCGCCGCCGCGCCGACCGGATCCCGATGCGGCGGCTGGCATCTTTCAGCAGGCGGTCGGCGCGATGCCGGAGAACCTGGCCAGCGCCTACGTGCGGGTGTTCCTCGGCGTGCGGCTGAACTGCGCCCAGTGCCACGATCATCCGCTCACCGATTGGAAGCAGACCGATTTCTGGGGCATCGCCGCGATCTTCGCCGGCGCCGAACGCCAAGCAGCCGACAGGCCACGCCGGCCCCGACGATCAAGCCCGACGACTGACGAAGACGTGTCTTACACCGCCAAGCTGCTCTGGGCCGACAGAGCCGCTCAAGGAAATTCCCGGCCGACAAGTCGCCCGCGCGAGCTGCTGGCCGACTGGATGGTCTCGCCCGAAGAACCCGAACTTCGCCGCCACCGCCGTCAATCGCATCTGGCAGTACCTCTGCGGCCGCGGCCTGGCCGGCTCGGTCGACGAGCTCGACCGCGTCACGCCCGAGGAGCGCAAGGTCCTCGACGAGCTGGCCAAGCTGTTCGTCGAAGTCGGGCTACGACGTGCGCTGGCTGATCACCGGCATCTGCAAGAGCAAGGTCTATCAGCAGGCGCGTGGCCAGGCAGGTCGCCGGCCGAAGACGAGACGGCTTCGTGCATCGGCCGCTCAAGACGCTGCTGCCCGAGCAGGTGTTCGATTCGCTGGAGCAGGCGCTGAGCCTGCCGGTGGCGAAGGTCGACAACGGTCCGCGGTTCAACGGCGAGCGGGAGCAGTTCGTCGCCCGCATGAACGAAGCGGCGGCCGAATCGCCCGCCGACTACAAGGGGGGCATTCCGCAGGCCCTGATGCTGATGAACGGCAAGCTGACGGCCGACGCCACCAGCCTGGAGACCAGCCGCACGCTGCGGGCGGTCGTCGAAGCGCCGTTCCTGCGACAACGAAGACCGAAGCTCGAAACGCTGTATCTGGCGCCGCTCACGCGCAAGCCGCAGCGAGGAGGAAGCCGAGGTTCCTGCTCGAGCACGTGGACGAGCAAGACCGACGGAAGGAGACGCAAGCAGGCCTATCGCCGAGATCTTGTGGGGGCTGCTCAATAGTCCGGAGTTTGTGCTGAGTCGGTGACACGTGGGGCACGTTTCCAACGTGCTCGATGCAAGCGAAGCAGCTCACCGCCAGGTTAGATGTAATCGGGCACGTTTAGAACGGGCCCCACATGTCGAACACGAATCCAACGGCTCCCGCCACTGCGAGTCCTGCGCCGATGTCTCGTCAGCGTTCTTCCGCCGCTTTCGCGGCGCGACTTGCTGGGCATGAGCCTGGCCAGCGTGCTGGGCGTCTCGTTCAGCGGCTGGCTGCCGCGGCTGGCCGGCGGCGGCGGCCGAAGGCAGACCGGCCGCGCAAGGGCAAGGCCTGCATCCTGCTGTGGATGAGCGGCGGCCCGAGCCAGACCGACACCTTCGACCTCAAGCCGGGCCACGCCAACGGCGGGCCGTTCAAGGAGATCGAGACCGCCGTGCCGGGCATCCAGATCAGCGAGCACCTGCCCGGCGTCGCCAAGCAGATGAAGGACCTGGCGATCATCCGCAGCCTGTCCACCAAGGAGGGCGAGCACGGCCTGGCCACGCAGCTCATGCTCACCGGCTATCAGGCCCGGCAAGACGGCCGTGCGGTATCCGTGCCTCGGCTCGCTGCTGTCGAAGGAGCTGGGCCGCGACGACAGCGACCTGCCGAACTTACGTCAGCCTCTCGCCGATCGCGCATGGGCGATGCCGGGTTCCTCGGCCCGAACTACTCGCCGCTGACCGTGTCGGGCGCCAGCGACGATCCCAACGCCCGGGCGAACCTGTCGCTGGAAGACCTCGCGCCGCCGCGCGACCGCAACGGCGACGTGGTCAAGAACCAGTTCGACATCCTCCGCTTCATGCAGCAGGAGTTCGCCGGCCAAGTACGACAGCGACGCCGTCAAGGCCCACCAGGCCAGCTACGCCAAGGCCATGCGGATGGTCGAGACGCAGGCCCGCAAGGCGTTCGAGCTCGACGAGGAGAAGGCCGAGCTGCGCGATGCCTACGGCCGCAACCGCTTCGGCCAGGGCTGCCTGCTGGCGCGGCGGCTGGTCGAGCGCGGCGTGGCGTTCGTCGAGGTGGCGCTCGCCGGCACGCCGGGCAACGCGGCCGGCTGGGACACGCACGCGCGACAACTTCGACGCAGGTGCAGCGCCTGTCGCGAGGTGCTCGACCCGGCCTGGGCGACGCTGATGGAGGACCTGCGCGAGCGCGGCCTGCTCGAATCGACGCTGGTCGTCTGGATGGGCGAGTTCGGCCGCACGCCGAAGATCAACCCGCAACGCCGGCCGCGACCACTTCCCGGCCGCCTGGAGCGTCGTGCTGGGCGGCGGCGGCATCAAGGGCGGCCAGGTGATCGGCAAGACCGGCGCGGGCGGCAACGAAGTGGCCGACCGGCCCGTCGGCGTGGCCGACCTCTATGCCACGATCTGCGCCGGCCTGGGCGATCGATCACACGAAGGAGAACGTCTCGCCCGAAGGCCGGCCGATCCCGCTCGTCGATCGCGGCGGTGAGCCGATCAAAGAGCTTGTCGGTTAGATCAGCCCCAAAGGGGCGAGACTCGACAGCCCAGGCCGAAGGCCTGGGGTGCGGGCCAACACCGAAACACAAAGCCCTGAAGGGCGCGACCTGTGATCGACCAGTTCCGCCCCTTCAGGGCTGCCCATGATTACGGGACCTCGCGCCCAGGCCTTCGGCCTGGGCTATCGAGTTCCGGCCCCTTGGGCCTTGGACAAATCCATCCTGTGCCAATCGACAGCCGCCGTGCTGTCGTCGATGGCGGTGGTCTTCGCCGGCTGGGGCACGGCTCGCGCACAGGGACCCCGTCAAGTGACGACCGCCGCTTCGGCTTCGACGCCCGGGCGGCCAATCAATCGGACCGGCGACGATTCCTTGCTGATGCTCGACAGCGGGCCGCTCCACCTGCGGCTGCACGTGGCGCTGGGCGGCGCTTCGCTGGCCGAGGCGCGTCGGCAGTACGTGGCCGGGCTGATCGAGTCGCTCGATGCCGACAAGGACGGCAAGCTCACGCGGGACGAGGCGCAGCGGTCGCCGCTCTTGCGCACCAAGCAGCGGCCCGGCGCCGCGCAATTCCTCGAAGGACTCGAAGCGCAATCGCAGCTCATGCCCCGCGACGTCGAGCAGACACATCCATCGCAAGGCGGGCGAGCTGGTGGCGTATCGGCAGGACTTGACCTCCGCCCAGAACGACCTGGAGGTCTTCAAGCTGCTTGGACAAAGACAGCTCGGGCGTGCTGGATCGCGCGGAGCTGCTCGGGGCGGCCGAGCTTGATCCTCTCCAAAGACGAGCGACGGCGACGAGTGCGTGGCCTTCGAAGAGTTCTTCCCGCCGCCGCCGCCCCCGATCCGATGGCGGTCGCCGTGATGCCGAAGCCCGCCGCGACGACCACGCCGCTGCCAACCGTGGCTGACCTGATCCGCGATGCCGGCGAGCCGCTGATCGCCCGACGGTTGCTGAAGAAATACGACCGCAACCGCGATCTCCAGCTAGACCCGCGCGAGCTGGGCTGGTCGAAGGAGCGCGTGGCCGAGTTGGATGCCGACGGCAACGGACGACTCGATGCGGGCGAGCTGGCCACCCTGGGGAAGGCCACGCCCGACATCGAGTTGGACGGTCGATCTGCGCGGCCGCCAGGCGGAAGGCGGGCTGATCCGCGTGGTCGCCACCAGACGGGCAGCGCCATCGATGGCGCCGGCCGGCTGGACTACGCCAAGGTCGCCTTCGATCCGGCGGTGGTCACGTTCTCGCATCGCAATCTCGATCCCATCGCCGCGGCCATCGAGTCGGCGATGCGGCAGTTCAACCAACTCGATGCCGACGCCAACGGCTACCTGGGCCGCGACGAGACGACGGAGCGCATGCGCTTCGAGCGCGAGCTGTTCGACCTGATCGACGTCGACGGCGACGACAAGATCTTCGTCGACGAGATGAAGCAGTACGTGCGGGCCTACGCCGAGCCGGTCGCCGCCACCTGCCGCGTCAACGTGTACGACACGGGCAACGGCTTCTTCATGGCCCTGGACGCCAACGCCGACGGCCGCGTTTCGGTGCGCGAGATGCGCAAGGCGGCCGGGTCGCTGGCCCAGCTCGATCGCGACGGCCAAAGTGGGCATGGGCCAGAAAGAGCCGGTGCGGCACTTCCACATCGAGTTCGTCCGCGGCAGCTATCAGCTCTTCGGACCCAGCGAGCAGCTGATCGCCCAGACGCCGGCCTTCCAGCAGCGCACGCCCACCGGGCCGATCTGGTTCCAGCGGATGGACCGCAACAACGACGGCGACCTGACCTGGAACGAGTTCCTCGGCCCGCGTGAAGTGTTCCACGAGCTCGACGGCGACGGCGACGGCCTGCGTCGATCCGCAAGAAGCCGCCAAAGCCAATGACGTGGGGCACGTTGACGTGGGGCACGTTTCCAAACGTGCCCGGAGTGTGCGACCACTGCGTCCAATCCACTAGGCAGAGTGTCAAATGAACCATGTGTTGAACGTCCAACGTCCAACGTCCAACTTTCAACGTCCAACGAAAGATACGTTCGATGTTGGGCGTTGGACGTTGACGTTGGACGTTCAATTCCTTGAACGTCCTTTCCTTAGCATTGGTCGAGCACATCGCCCGGCGGCACTTCCGCTGGCTATCCACATCCTCGGGAGCAAACATGACCCCTCAGCAGTCTTCCGCCGCGGCCGCCGCCGCGCGGGACGGTTCCGAAGACGTGGCCGTGATCGCCCGCTTGCGCGAGGCCCGCGACCGCGTCAAGCAGGAGATGGCCAAGGTCGTCGTCGGGCAGAACGAGATCATCGACTCGCTGCTGATCGGCCTGCTCTGCCGCGGGCACGTGCTGCTGCACGGCGTGCCGGGGCTGGGCAAGACGCTGATGGCCCGCACGCTGGCCCGCACGCTCGACATGGAGTTCCGCCGCGTGCAGTTCACGCCCGACCTGATGCCCGCCGACATCACCGGCACCGACGTGATGGAGGAAGACCAGGCCACCGGCAAGCACCGCGTGGCGTTCGTGCCCGGCCCGGTGTTCACCAACTTCCTGCTGGCCGACGAGATCAACCGCACGCCGCCCAAGACCCAGGCCGCGCTGCTGCAGGCCATGCAGGAGAGCGAGGTGTCGGTCGGCCGCGAGACGTACCGGCTCAAGCCGCCGTTCTTCGTCGTGGCCACGCAGAACCCGATCGAGATGGAAGGGCACGTACCCGCTGCCCGAGGCCCAGCTCGACCGGTTCATGTTCAACCTCAAGGTGCAGTACCCGTCCGTCGATGAGGAAGTGCAGATCATCAAGGGCACCACCAGCACGCTCTCCGCCCAGGCCGACAAGGTGCTCGCGGCCGAGGAAGTGCTGCGGCTGCAGGAGCTCGTCCGCGGCGTGCCGATCGCCGACAGCGTGGTCCGCTACGCCGCCCGGCTGGTGGCCGCCACGCGGCCCGGGGCCACCGCCGCCGCGACCGGGGCCAGAGGGCTGGAGGCGATCCACAAGTACCTGGCCTACGGTGCCAGCCCGCGGGCCTCGCAGTACCTGGTGCTGGGGGCCAAGGGCCGGGCCGATCCTGGCCGGCAAGTACCACGTCGATTTCGCCGACATTCAGGCGCTCGCCGCGCCGGTGCTGCGGCACCGCCTGGTGCTCAACTTCCACGCCCGCGCCGACAACGTCGATGCCGACGCGCTGGTCGATCGGCTGCTGCGAGTGGTTCCGCAAGAGGACAAGTAAGAACACAAGGAACAACATCGTGGGGCTAACCACATCGTGGGGCACGCGGCTCGCGTGCCCTGTGAAACTGGCCGCACACGCGAGCCGCGTGTGCCACGTGACGCCGCGCGTGAAGGTGCAAGGCGAATGACTACAACACGAACCCGACGCGCAAGCGAGGGAGAGCCACGGCATACGTCGGCGCTTTATGGCGCTTCTCCCTCGCTTGCGCAGTCGGGCTAGTGTGGCGGTTAGTGTGGCGGCCCTCTGCTGCGCGATGCTGGCGGGCGATGCTTGGGGCCAGAGAAACCCTCATCCAAAGCGAAGGACGACGAAGCCGCCCGCGCCGCCGACTTCTTGCAATCGGTCGTGGATTCGATGGCCGCTCAGAAGGACGGCCGCGAGGATAAGTCGCTGCGGCCGCGGCGCGGGCCGATCCTCAAGTACAGCGACGCGGCCCGCGGCTATCCGGCGGCCGGCGTGTGGCGGCTGGGAGAAGCGGGGCGGCCCCGCGCCCTGGTGTCGCTCGAATACTGGCTGCGGGCCGAGACCGACGAGCCGCGGCTGATGTTCGAGTTCGTGTCGTTCACCGCCGACAAGTTCGAGCTACGAGCCGAGAAAGACGGCACAACCTGGAAGGCTGACGGCTCGGCGCCGGAATTCGCCACCCTGGAAGGCGCGCCAAGCCGGCCGCCTCCGACAGACAGCGGCTGGTCCAGATGCGGGCCCTGGCGCGGCGTTTCACCGCTTCGGAGAAACACATGGGCAATTTCTCCTCCCTGCGCCTGATGCCGCAGCCGATCGATCGCTACGACGACGCGAAGCAGAGCATCCTGGATGGCGCGGCCTTCGTCTTCGCCTATGGCACCAATCCCGAAGTGGCCCTGCTACTCGAATGCGACAAGGACAACTGGCGATACGTGGTTGCCCGGATGTCGTGGGCCGAATCGGTCGTGAAGTTCGACGACAAGGAATTGGCCCGCTTTCCGCAACTGACGGCGTTCCCCACGAGCGGTGCCTATCAAACGTCCGGCCACGTCGTGCGGCTGCCGGAGGCTCCCTAGCGACCCGATAATATTCAGTACCCGAATATGGATCGAGGATCTCAAATCGCCCGCGCCTTCGCGGCCCCACCGAGCTTGCTCGGTGGACCGCATGATTCTGCACTACTGTGGGCGAGCCAGCGTAATCGCCCCCGCCGAGCTTGCTCGGTGGAGCGGATGATTGTCCCACTACGTCGCGCGTTCTCAATCATTCGCTCCACCGAGCAAGCTCGGTGGGGGCGGGCCGGTACCCAATCCTCTAGTAGGGCAAAATCATATTCACCACCGAGCAAGCTCGGTGGGGTCTATTGTTGCCGTTGGCAGCATCTTTTCGTGATGGTCGTGTTCTTGTCCGGCACCGCAGCCTGGGGCCAGAACAAAGCCAAGCCGGTCGCCGAAGAGCAAGCCAAAGTCTGGGCCGAGCGAGCTTCTCGCTTGGCCTTGGCCGAAGCGCGGGCTTACGACATCCGCGTCGGCAAGGAGGATGGCCCGCGCCTGGAGCTTGTCGAGCGGCCGATCTTGAAGTGGTCCAACACCTACGAGGCATCGGTGTACGGGAGCGCCTTTGTCTGGACGCGTAGGGGCCGGCCCGAAGCGATCGCCTGCATCTTCAAGTTCTACACCACGAAGGTCAGCTTCGACGCCGAGTTTCACTCGCTGTCCGAGAGCCCGCTGACGGCCATGAAGGACGGCGAGGCGGTGTGGCAGCCTTCCGAGGCAGGCGTTTCCTTGAAGGAAGTGCCCGGCGCGCCTGCGCCGCCAAGACGGCGACCGGGCGCCTGACTCAGATGCGCGAGATCGCCCGCAGCTTCTCGAGCGACATGGTCACGGTCAACGAGCCCAAGACCCGGCACGGCCTGCGCCTGCTGCCGCAACCGCTGCTGCGGTACGGCGGTGGGGCCGATTCCAAGGAGCTGCTCGATGGCGGGCTATTCGCCTTTGCGCGAGAGACCGATCCGGACGTCGTGCTGATGCTCGAGGCCCGCGGCGCGGACGCCCCGCGCTTTGAATACGCGCTGGCCCGGATGCACGTCGGCGAGCTGGCCGCTCGCCACCGCGACAAGCAGGTCTGGAGCGTCGAGGAGCTCAAACATCCTTACGTGAGAAAGACCGGCCCTTACACGCTGTTTCAGTATGTCACGGAACCCAAAGTGGAGTAGTTGCCACTAAGTTCGCGAAGCGTTTACGGCGATGCCGCTCGATGATCGCAAATGCCAACGCTGAAAGCGTTGAACTCCATAGCCCAGGGTTGCCGCGTCAGCGGCTACCCTGGGACCAATCGACGAAACAACAGCCTTCAACCCTGAAAGGGTTGCACGGAGCGACGTAAGACGACAAACGCGACTTGTGCAACCCTTTCAGGGTTGAAGGCGGTTTCCGGCTTTGACCCAGGGTAGCCGCTCCGCGGCAACCCTGGGCTTTGGAATGCAACCCTTTCAGGGTTGGTTGTGAATCACTGACATGACCTACGACCCACGACAACTTGCCAGCCCGGCCTTCTTCTCCCGGCTCGATAACCTCGAGCTGCGGGCCCGCGGCATCGTCGAGGGGTTCATGCACGGCCTGCACCGCAGCCCGTTCGTCGGCTTCTCGCGTCGAGTTCGCCTCGCACCGCGAATACGCCCAGGGCGACGACCTGCGGCACGTCAACTGGAAGCTCTTCGCCCGGCAGAAGCGGCTGTACGTCAAGCAGTTCGACGCCGAAACGAACATGAACCTGTACCTGCTGCTGGACGTCAGCGGGTCGATGGAGCTGCCGCAGCAAGGGAGTCAGCAAGCTGGACTACGGGGCGGCGCTGGCCGCGGCGCTGGCGCACCTGGCGCTCAAGCAGCACGACGCCGTCGGGCTGATCCTGATGGCCGACGAAGTGGTGGCCCACCTGCCGCCGCGGGCCCGGCCGCACCAGCTCCAGGAGATCCTGCGGATCATCGGCAACACCAAGCCGCAGCCGGATCGTCGCAGCTCGGCCCGGGCCTTTCCGCAGGCGGCCGAGCTGTGCAAGCACCGCGGCATCGTGGTCGTGCTCAGCGACCTGTTCGACGACCTGGACGCGATCATGAAAGGGCTCGATCGCCTGCGGTTTCAGCAAGCACGAGGTGATCCTGTTTCACCTGTGGGACCCCTGGGAGCGCGACCTGCCGCTGGAAGGGCACTGCAAGTTCCACGACCTGGAGACCGGCGAAGTGCTCGCTGACGCAGGCCGACGGCGTGCGCGAGGCATACCTGGCCGAAGTCGGCAAGTGGCGGCGCGAGCTCGAATCGCAGTGCCGCAACCGGGCGGTCGACCGCGTCGAGCTGACCACCGACGATCCGCTCGGACCAGGCGCTGCTGGATTACCTCGTGCGGCGGGCGAAGAGCTTTTAGTTAGCGGAGTGCGGTGACTCGTCACCGCTTTGGGATATTTTGCAACCACTGGCAGGGCCGACGGTTTGTCGGTTCCCATCCAAGAATCCAAAAGCGGCGACGAGTCGCCGCAGTCCAAGAGACGTGTCCACGTTAAGTACCAGACGGCTGCTATGTCCTTCGTCCAGAACATTTTCCTGGCTGCCCTCGCCGCCTTGGCGATTCCGATCATCGTCCATCTGGTGTTCCGCCAGCGGCCGAAGCGCGTGGAGCTGGGTACGCTCCGTTTCTTGCGGATCGTGCTGGAGCACAACGCCCGCCGCCGCCGCGTGATGCGGTGGCTGCTGCTTGGCCCTGCGGCTGGCGTGCGTGGCACTGCTGGCGTTTCTGTTTGCCCGGCCGTATCTGGCTGGCGTTGCAGTCCGCCGGCGAGAAGGCAGACCATCGTCGTCCTGATCGACCGCTCGGCCTCCATGGAGCTGAAGCAGGAGGGCGTGCGGGCCGATCGAGCGGGCCGTCGCGGCCGCCAAGGCGCTGTTGCAGGCCGGAAGACAATTCGCGGTTCGAGATCGCCTTTTTCGACCATCGCGTGCGGCCGCTGGTCGAGCCGCAAGAGTCCGGCGGCGACCAAGGACACAGCGCCGCGACGTGGCCCACGGCGAGCTGGCGTCGAAGCTCGGCGCGCCCCGAGGAGTGTCACGGCGGCGACCGACTACGGCGCCGCCCTGGAATGGGCCCGCGACGTGCTGGCCAAGGCGCCGCCCGGCCCGCGGCAATTGCACGTCTTCACCGATTTGCAGCGGAGCGGCCTGGCCTGGAGCGAAGTGGACGAGCTTGCCCGACGACGTCGTCACGCATCTGCACGACCTGGGCCGAGCGGCCGTGAACAACGTGGCGGTCACCGAGGCGCGGGCCGAGCGGGCCTGGCTGCGCCCGAAGGCGAACAGACATCGGTCCACGTCACCGTCTACAACGGCGGCCCATTCGCGGCGGATGACCTGCCCGTCGTGCTGCGGCTGGCCGCCGGGCGCAAAAGCTCGAGCTGCGCGAGCAGCTCAAGATCGAGCCGGGCGCGATGCGAATCGCTGCGCTTCGACCTGCCGCCGCTGGCCGACGGGCTGTGGCAAGGGGGACGTGGCCATCGAGACCGAGGACGACCTGCCGCTGGACAACCGGCGCCACGGTCGCCATCCTGGCCTCGCCGCCGTACCAGGTGCTGCTGATCGACGGCCGACCGTCCACGTCGCCGCTGCTGGCCGTCTACGTATTTCCTCGAGACCGTCGCTGCGGCTGGCCGAGCCGGGCGAGCTCGATGCGGCCAGCCCGTTCGAGCCGCGGCGGATCGCGGCCGGCGAGATCCGTTGCCGAACCTCGACAAGTTCGACGTCGTCGTGCTCTCCGACGTGGGCGACTTGAGCGACGAGCGATGCCCGCAAGATCGCCGAGTTCGTCGAGCGCGGCGGCGGGCTCTGGTCTTCTGCGGAGAGAACGTGACGGCCGAGCGCAGCCGGCCGCTGGCGGCCGCGGGCCTGACCGTCGGCACCATCGAGGGCATCCACCACGCGACCGACCTGCCGCTGCGGCTCAAAGAGTGGGACAGCAAGCACCCGATCTTCGCCGCCTTCAGCGATCCGCAACTGGGCGATTTGCAGCGGCTGTCGTTCTCGGTCGCCGCACGGATCGCGCCGGCGGACGAGGCGGCGGTGCTGGCCAGGTTCCAAGACGGAATGCCGGCCGTCATCGAGCTGCGGCGGGGCCAGGGGAGCGTCGATCTGGTTCGCCTCCACCTGCGACCGGGCCTGGGGAGACTGGACGCGCAGCCGGCTCTACCTGCCGCTGGTGTACCAATTCCTGGGGCATCAGACGGGCCTGTTGGCGGGCGGCCGCGTGCGGCAGGAAGTGCTGGAGGGCGCGACCGAATTGCCCCCCGAGGCGGCGCCCGGCGTGGAAACGATGGAGCGCTACACGCTGGTCGTGGGCTATGGCCCGCGCGAGGCGGAGACCGAACGCTGCACGCCCGGTGAATTCGTGGACCGCTTCGGCCTCAAGTTGGCTCAGGAAGCAGTGGCCCAGGCGGCCGTGAGCGATGAGCCGGCGGTCGTCGGCACCGAGCTGATGGACAGCGAGATCTGGCCGTGGCTGGCGATGCTGCTCCTGGTGACGGTGGTCGCCGAGGCGCTGGTGGCTAATCGCACGGCGGCATGAACGTAGTGGGTAAGTAAGTGTGCGGTTCGTTCGTCCTCGTCCTCGTCGTCGTCCTCGTCCTCGAAGGGGATGTCGCAAGTGGAGTCGAGGACGAGGAGAACGACGAGGACGAGGACGAGGACGAGAAGACCTTCCGTGGCATGATACGAATTAGGCCCGAACAAGGGTAAATCCCATGTCAAAGACCAAGACCAATTCGGCCTTCGTTACCCGCTTCGACCGGATTTGGGCCCAGGCCCGGAGGGTGCAAGTTTCGCAGGCCCTCTGCTGGGCGGTCCTCACGGCGCTGGTCGGCGTGGCCGGCCTCGTGGCGGTGGACTATGCCTGGGAGCTGCCGCGGATCGTGCGGATGGCGGCGCTGGTGGTGATCGCGGCCGGCTCCGCCATGGTGGCCGTGACGCTGGCCATCCGCTCGGTGCAGCGCTGGCAGCGGCAGGCGACCGCCGCGGCCATCGAGGAGTTCTTCCCGCAGTTGGGCCAGCGCATCCGCACCACGGTGCAGTACGGCGAGCTTTCGCCCGGCGAGATCGAAGAAGAGGGGGTCGCCACCACGCTGGTCGGCGCCCTGGAGCAAGACACGGTCGAACGGGCCAGGCCGCTGCCGCTGGACGCCGTCGTGCCCTGGAAGTCGGCTGGCCCTGGCGTCGCTGCTGGCCGCCGCCGTGGGATTGGGCCTGGCCGGGGCGTCGGCCATGAATTGGGAGTGGCGGGCCGCCGCGCAGCGCGACCTTCCTGGGCGGCGAGGAAGCTTACACCAAGATCACCGTTGCGCCGGGCGACCTGACGGTGCGGGAAGGCGAATCGGCCACGGTGCGCGTCACGGTCGAAGGGCGGATCGACAAGCGGCTCACCTTCTGGACGCGCCGCACGGACGGCGACGGCCATGAATGGATCGAAGACCCCCTGCGTGCCGACGACGCGATAAGCCAGGACGATCGCGCGCTGGCGTTCGACGTGCCGCTGGATCGCGTACGGCAGCCGCTGGAGTATCGGGTCACCGCCGGCTCGAGCCAGAGCGATACGTATCGCGTGCACGTGCTCTATCCGCTGAAGATCGCCAAGCTGGAAGCGACGCTGAAGCCGCCGGCCTACACAGGCCAGCCCGAGCAGGTGATGGAAGGGGGCCATATCACCGGCCTGGCCGGTTCGCAGGTCAAGCTGCGGATCGAGCTGGACCGGCCCGCCCAGACGGCCTGGCTGGAAGTGCGCGACGCCTTGCGGCGGCGCGAGGCTGGCGAGCCGGCGATGAAGAAGCTGGAGCTGGCGATCGACGGCAAGAGCCTTACGGCCGGCTTCGAGCTTGCCAGCGACCAGACCTTCTCCGTGCTGGCCCAGGCCGCTGACGGCATGGAGCTGCCGGAGAACAAGCACCGCATTCGCGTGCGGGAAGACGAGCCGCCCAAGGTCTGGTTCGAGAGCCCCGGCGAAGCGCTCGAGGTGCATTCGCTGGCCGAAATCCTGATGCGCATCCGAATGACCGACGACTTCGGCCTCACGCGGGCCGGCATCATGTTCGAGGTCAACAACGAAGAAGAGTACCCGCTGCCGCTCAAGGGTCTGGAGGCCATTCAGGCCGCGCTCAAGGAGGCCGAGCAGGGCAAGATCTCGCCGCAGACGCGGGCCACGCTCGAGAAGATGCTGCCGCTGGAGCTATTTCACCTGACGCAGCAAGACAGCGTGATGTACTACGCCTTCGCCGAAGACAACCGCGCCAAGGGCGACGCAGCGCACCGAGAGCGAGCTGCGGTTCATCGACATCCGCCCGTTCCGGCGGCTGTACCGGGTCTTCGACGGCGAAGACGGCATGATGATGAACCAGGGGCCGCAGTTGAAGAGCGCTGGAGGAGCTGATCGCTCGCCAGCGCTACGCGCTCAACCGCACGATCCAGCTAGCCCGGCTATTCAAGCGCAGCGGCCAGGCGGACCTGGCCGGCGTCGATGCACTGATCAAGTTCGAGGGCGAGCTTGCCAAGTTGACGCGCGAGCTGGCCGAAGGGCTGGAGGCACGCGGCATCGACGAGACCGAGCTGCTCTATCAGGCCGAGACCGCGATGCTGGCGGCCACCGACTCGCTTTCGGCGGGCAACTACGACACGGCCACGCTCCAGCAGCGCGACGCGCTGAAGTACCTGATCGAAGGCCGCAACCGCATCCAGATGTCCATCGCCAAGAACCCCAACCGGCAGCAGCTCGCGCAACTGCGGCAGTTCGATCGGACGCAGCAGCAGAAGCTGCGTCGGCCCAAGACCGACGAGGAGGAAGCCCGGCAGGTCGCCGAGCGGCTGGAACAATTGGCCAATGACGAAGACTTCGTCTACAAGACGTTGGCCGGCGTTCCGATGCCCGGCGAAGGCGAGCAGGAAGGCGAATCGGAAGGCTCGGCGGAAAAGAAGCCCTCCCCGATGAAGAAGCCCAGCGATGAGGGCAGCTCGGGCGAGGGGTCCTCGAAGGAGAAGTCGAAGGAGAAGGAGCCAGGCTCGAAGGAAGCGAAGCCCAAGGGGAAAGAAGGCGCGAAGTCCGAGCCGACCGAGGCAGACGGCAAGGGTGGCAAGAAGGCATCGGACAAGAAACGACCCGGCACGAAGGAAGCGGACACGAAGGAGGCCGGCGGCGAAGATACGACGAAGGCGAAGTCCGGCGAGGGGAAGATGCCTTCCCCGCGAGAGATCGAGGACCGCCAGCTCGAACGTCGTCGAAGGAGCCAAGGAGGTAGACCAGGCGCTGCAAAAGCTCAAGGGCATCACGGACCTGGCCAAGGAGCGGATGACGGCGGCGATCAAGTCAGCCGACGATTCCGCGACGGCGACTCGACCGTCGCGCAGAAGGACAAGGCGCAAACGGCGGCCAAATCGGCCGGTTCGCAATTCCGCGAGCTGGCTTCGCAGGTGCGAGCGCTGATCGCTCAGGAGCAAGCCGAGCGGATCGCCGCCGCCCAGCAGATGGCCGCGGAGCTGGCGCACCAGCAAGAGGACTTCGTGGACCGCCTGGCGAATAAGTCCGAAGAGGGCGGCGCCGGCGGAAACGAGGCCCCCAAGAAGAAACCGCAGGATGGCGCCGGCAAGGGGAAGAAGGAAGAGCCCAAGAAGAAAGAGAAGGAAATGCCCGGCCTCGGCAGCCAGGCCGAGAAGATCGCCGAGCGGGCCAAGACACTGGCCGACGTGCTGGGCGCGGCGGCCAAGACCGACAACCCCGACGACCAGGCCTCGGCCGACAAGGTGAAAGAGCTGCTGGGCAACCTGAAGCTGCCGGAGCTGACCGAGCGGCTCCAGCAGCTTCCCGGCCAGGTGGGCCGCGGCAAGCTCGAGGATGCCAAGGCCACGGCGGGCGACGGCCAGGAACGCATGGAAGCCGCCGCCCAGCAGTTGGCCGATCTGCACCGGGCCATCGTGGCTCCTAAACTGGACGAGCTGGCGAAGGCCGGCGAGCGGCTGGCCCAGCAAGAAGAGGAGCTGGACAAGCTGGACGCGCCCGCTCGCATCACGGACTGGCACATGGACATGGCCGCGCTCTTGGAGGAACTGGATAAACTCGGCATCTCCAAAGAGCTGCGAGATGCGCTGCTTGAAGAAATGCGCAAGGCGGGCTGGGGGCCGGACCTCCGCGCCGACGGTTGGAAGTGGGGCCGGACAGACGGAGGCTATTACCTGGCGCCGGCGAACTACCGCGCGCTCGTTTCACGGCTGCGCGGTTCGATTCACAGCCGCATGCAGGAGCTGCTCAAGGACGTGGTCGCCAATCGCGACGAGCCGGTCCCGCCGCAGTACCGCGAGCTCGTGGACCGGCACCAGCGGCTTCTATCGTCCGAAGGAAGGGAACGTCCCAAGCGAATGACGCAGCCAGAGAAGTAGGCGGGAATAAACGGGCATTGTGAATCGATGGTCGAGCACAATGTGGTGATTTGGCCGAGGCCCAAAGGGCCGAAACTCGATAGCCCAGGCCGAAGGCCTGGGTCCGTAGATATGTAAAGCGTGTAGCCCTGAAAGGGCGGAACACGATAACCGGATCGCAGGTTGCTTCGACGAAGAGTTTGGAACGCTAATAAGCGCTAATGAACGCTAATAAGAGATCGTCCGGCGCAAAATGCCGACAGGACAACTCGTCTAGCTAAAGATTAGCGTCGCTTAGCGATTATTAGCGTTCCACCTTCCGGATCTGAAATTCCCCAGGTCGGTTTTAATATGTTGCTTGCTGAAGCTCCCGTCAAATTCCTGCCGCCCTTCACGCCCGAGCTGGGTTTCGGGCTGCTGGCCGGCGTGCTCGTGGCGGCGCTGGTGCTGCGCTGGCTGCTGGGGTCGGCTAATCCTGTGGCCCGTCGCGGCGTGCTGTGGGTGCTCCGCGGCGCGGTGCTGGCCTTGGTCGCCCTGATTCTGGTGAACCCCGTCCGCGTGGACGAATCGCCCGGGCCGATCCAGCGTCCCGAGATGTTCTACCTGCTCGATGCCTCGGCCAGCATGCAGATGGGCAATCCCCGCTCGCGCTGGGACGAGTCGCTGAGCGATCGTCCAGGAGGCGCAGGGGTTGGCCACGTCTTCGCCGGCGATCGTCAAGCCGTTCCGCTTTGGCCAGCGTCTGGCGGCCATCGAGCATCCGGCGCAAATCGGCCTCTCGCCGGCGGCCGCTCCCCCGGCCGGCTCGGACGCAAGCGCCGCCGTCGCGGCGCCACTCGCGGCAGCCCATCACCCCCTCCGACGGCGACACCCGCCTGGCGGCCGCGCTGAAACAGATATCCAGCCGCTTCGGCCGCATCCCGCCGCAAGGGATCGTGGTCTTCTCCGACGGCCGCGTTCACGACGAGACGGGGCTGGAGCAGATTGCGGCCGAGTTCGCCCGGCTCAAGGTGCCGATCCACGTCGTGCCGCGTGGGCGACACGGCCAACGGCGGTGACGTGGCGATTGCCGCGGTCGTCGCGCCGCCGCGCGTCCGCAAGTTCACGGAAGTCGAAGTGCAGGTCTTCGTGCGCAGCTTCGGCTTCGAGGGCAAGCGGAGCGAGGTGCTGCTGGAAGAGGTTGGCGCCGACGGCCGCCCGACGCGCACGCTGGCTTCCTTGCCGATCACGCTGCAGTCGGGCTTCCAATCGGTCAGCCTGTCGTTCCGCACCGACCTGGCCACGCGGAAGCTGCGCGTCAGCATCCCGCCGCTGGCCGACGAAGTCTCGGAGCCGAACAACCGTCTCGACACCGAGATGGCCATCGACCGCACGAAAATTCGCGTGCTCTACGTCGAAGGCAGCTCGCAGCCGATCACGACGGTGCGCGTGGGCGACCGCACGCAGTATCGCGGCCCGTTCTCCGACCTGAAGCAGGCCCTCTCGGATGACGAAGACATCGAGTGCGTCGTGCTCGTGTCGCCCGGCGGCGTCGGCGAGCTGGTGCGGATCGCCGAATACGCCCAGGTCGACGGCGTGCGCGGCTTTCCCACCACGGTGGCCGAGCTGGCCGCGTTCGACGCGATCATCCTCAGCGACGTGGCGGCCGAAGCGTTCACCGAGACGCAGCTCGAGTGGATCGAGCAGTGGATCGGCCAGCGCGGCGGCGGACTGTGCATGGTCGGCGGCGAGCACAGCTTCGCCTCCGGCGGCTGGGACCAGACGCCGCTGGCGGCGATGCTGCCGGTCGAGATGCTGCCCGGCGGGGCCGACTGGGTGCCCGGCGAGACGGTCCGCATCGCGCCCGGAGCTGCCCGCCTCGCCGCATCCGCTGTGGAGCCTGGTGGCCGACGACAAGCAGAACCGGCGGATCGTCGGCGAGTTTCCGCCGATCGCGGGCGTCAACCGCTGGGCCGGCGCGCGCCGCAACCTGACGACCGTGCTGGCGACGACCTCGGTCGCCGGCACGCCCGACGTGCCGGCGACGTTCGCTCATGCGGAGCGGCCTCGGCAGCGTGCTCGATGCGCTGGTCGGGGTCAAGCCCGCATCGCCGCCGGTGGCCAGTGCGCCGGCCAGCCGCCGCTGCCGGCTCTAGCCTGCCGGCGATCGTCGCCGGCCGGTATGGCCGCGGACGCACGCTGGCGATGGCCGTGCCGATCACCTCGCCAGCGGCCGAAGAGCTCGTGCAGAAATGGGGGCAGGGCGACAACCGCTACTACGGCAAGTTCTGCCGCAACCTGGTGTATTGGCTCACGGAGAGCTCGGCCATCGGCCGCCGGCGGCTGGTGGCCTCGGCCGACAAGCGGTTCTATCGCCCCGGCGAAACGATCACCCTGCAAGCGGCCACCTACGACGAGAGCGTCGGCGCCCACCCGCAATTACCGCGTGGTGGCGATGGTCGAGCCGCACAGCGCGTCGGGGCCGAGTCCGAGTCGGACGGCTCGCCGCTGCGGTGGCCGGCCGGCCTCACGCGCAAGAGCGGCGAGGAGGGGCCATTCATCGTCTGGGGCGAAGAGTTCGAGCTGCCGCGGGGAGGCCAGGACCAGCCGCTGCACTCGATCCAGCTGCCGCTGGTCGAATCGCTGCCCAGCGGCGCTTCGAGCCAGTCGTTCCGCCTCGAGCTGACGGCCTATGAAGACCAGACGCAGGTCGATAGCACGTCGCTCGACATCCAGATCCTGCACGACCCGTTCGAGCAGCAGAACCCGTTCCCCAACCACGAGCTGCTGAAGAACGTGGCCGCGGCCTCCGGCGGGCAGGTGCTGCGCTCGGCCGAAGACCTGGCGGCCGTGCTTGCGGGACGTGCCGGTCAACGTCGGCCCGCCCGTGGTGAAGCGGCTCGCCGATGTGGAGCAACTGGTGGCTGATCGGCGGCCTCCTGGGCCTGTTGACGGTGGAGTGGTGCTGGCGACGGCGGCTGGGATTGGCGTGAGGAGGTCAGAGGTCACACGATTTCAGCGGAGGGACACGGCCACAGTCTCTGGAGAAACGGATGCTTCGACGAAGAGTTTGGAACGCTAATAAGCGCTAATAAACGCTAATAAGAGGTCGTCCCGGCGAGAAACGCTGACAGGACAACTCGGCTAGTTTAATGATTAGCGTTTATTAGCGATTATTAGCGTTCCACCTTCCGGATCTGAGATCCCTACCTCAGTCAGAGAACCGTCGGGACGGGCCCGCCGGGGACTGGCAATTCGACAAGCCTAGGAGCTGGCCAGTCATCGATCCGTCGAGGCAAACCCGACGGTGTGTCAGAATTTGAGGAACGAAACCATGTCGCGGTCGTGGATGCTTGTCGGTGCCGTACTCTCGCTTGCTGCCGTTTCGAGTTTCCCTGTGAAGGCAGAAGATCCTGCCGAAGCGGCGCCCAAGGAGAGCGTTTCGGAGAACGCGGCCAGTGCCGCCAAGTTCGCGGCCGACGAAGCGCTTCGCTACGACATCTACTATGCCGACAACGCCAAGAGGGCGCTGAAGCTCTTCTCGCAGCCGGTCCTGCGCTGGTCGAATCCCACGAACGGGGAAGTGCACGGCTCGGTCCTGCTCTGGACGGTGGATGGCTGCCCCGAGGTGGCCGCTTCGATCTATCAGTTCTTTGATCGCGCGCAGATCAACGCTGAGCTGGTGTCGCTGTCGGAAGCCGCCCTGAAAGCCGAGCGAAACGGTCGTGTGCGCTGGTCGCCCGAGCCGGGGCTGAAGTTCTCGCCGATTCCCCGTTCGCCGTCTCCTGCGGACACCCCCAAGAAGCGGCAGTTGCAGATGCGGCCCCTGGCGCGGAGATTCACCGCCGCACTGGCGGACCGGAATCAGGATACGAAGTTCTCGGAGCTGCGGCTGATGGCCAAGCCGCTCTATCAATATGAATCGTCGCAAGGCGCCAAGCGCGAAGGGGGCGCCAAGCGCGAAGGGGGCGCCAAGCGCGAAGGGGCCGTGTTCGCCTTCGTCACCACGACCGACCCCGAGGTCTTGTTGATCGTCGAGTCGCGGGAGACGGCCGCGGGGCACGAGTGGGTGTACGCGGCTGCGCGGATGCACTACTGTCGCCTGCAGCTGAAGCTGGAGGACAAGGTGGTGTGGGACGTGCCTCAGGCGGCGCCGCCCTGGGACAAGCTCCGCGGCCCCGCCGGAGAATACGTCATTCTGCAATGGCCCTCCGTAGAAGCGGCCGCCAAGGACTGATTCGCGGCGCCAGCGCGGCGCAACCTCGCCGTCATTGGATAAGCCACAAAGGACACCAAGAACTTGGCGCAGCGTAGCCGCAACCAAGAGACGACAGGAAGATGGAGGACAGGAAGATGATTGACGCACCACGAGAGTGAATCTTCCTGTCCTCCATCTTCCTGTCCTCATTCTCCCTGTCTGCATGGAATCGGTGGAATCGTCGGATAGTGGCACGAAATTCGCGCAGGCTGCGCGAATCCGACACCTTGTATTACAAAGAAGAGCCGGCCGGACTTCGTGCTCTTGGTGCTCTTCGTGGCCAAATCTTTGCGCATTATGAGGAAGCGACCATGCCGTGGTTACGAGAACGTCTTGTTGCGTGTACGCTCGCGGTGTTGGTGCTTGTGCTGCCGGCCGGGCCACTGTGGGCCCAGGACGCCGACGCGAAGCCGTCTTCGGAGGAGAGTCAGGCCCGCCTCCGCCGCGCCGCGGAGCACATGAGAGCGTTTGCGATGCGCATCGCGGAGGCCAGCGAGAATCCTTCGGCCAAACCGACGACCGAGCCAAAGGTCGCGCAAAAGACAGACGACGCCGCTAAGCGCGACGATACAAAGCGTGACGACACAAAGCGTGACAACACAAAGCGTGACAACACAAAGCGTGACAACACAAAGCGTGACAATGTGGTCGAGCTGATCGATCGGCCCCTTTTGACCTATGGCGATTCGGCCCGCGCCAACGAGAACGGCACCCTTTGGGCTTTCGGCCGCACGGGCCGCCCGCTGGCGTTTCTCGAGCTCTATCAGCCTCGCACCCGGGGCAACTGGGTGCATGCGGTCACCCTCACCTCGGAGAAGCGCGTCGTGATGACGACCCCCGCCCGCGCGCGGTGGGCCCCCGAGAAGACGGACGTTGAGCCGGCGCCGATTCCGGATGCTGCCGCGCCGCACGCCAAAGAGAGCCTGCGCACCAGGCAAATGAAAGACCTGGCCCGGCGGTTCACCGCGCACGAGTTCTGGAACCCGGACAATTCCCGCTTCGAGCTGCGGCTGCTCGTGCAACCCGTGCATCGCTATAGCGACGCCAAGACCGGCTTGCACGACGGGGCGGCCTTCGTGCTGGCCCACGGCACCAATCCCGAGGTGATCTTGCTGATCGAGGCCCTCGGCCCGAAGCTCGACGAGGCCCGCTGGCACTATGGCCTGGCGCGCCTCGGCAGCGCGGAAATGCACGTCGAGCTGGACGGCAAGGAAGTCTGGAAGCGCGAGCGCACGCCCGGCGTGGTCGGCAAGTCGAGCGATCCTTACTGGCTGTTCTTCACTCCCGTCGAAGCGGATGAGTGACCCTCGAGATCGCCCTTGGGAGTGCGGCGACTCGTCGCCGCTTTGGGATTATTTTTGACAAACCCATCAAACACCTCAAGACACCCTCACGCACAGAATCCCAAAGCGGTGACGAGTCACCGCAGTCCAGCGACTCGTCGCCGAACAGTGTTCGATTTTGTTCCTCCACCCCTTGCATTTCAGACAAACTGTCTTTAATCTAGGGCGGTTCGAGTTCGTCCCCTCGCGCGAATGCCATGGCCCGACCGCCGCAAACCGTCACCGACAGCGAGCTAGCGATCCTGCAAGTGCTCTGGGAGCGCGGCAGTGCCACGGTGCGCGACCTGTCCGGGCAGCTCTATGGCCGCAGTGCCGCTTCGCAGCAGGCGACCGTGCAGAAGCTGCTGGAGCGGTTGGAGGCCAAGGGCTGCGTGCGCCGCGATCGCGGCACGTGGCCTCATACGTTCCAGCCGTCGATCGACCGGCAACACCTGATCGGCCGGCAGCTTCAGCAGACGGCCGACAAGCTCTGCGACGGCTCGCTGCAGCCGCTCTTGAGCCATTTGGTCAAAGCAGTGCGGCTGACGCAAGAGGATCGGCAGTCGTTGCGGGAACTCCTCGAGGAGCTAGGCGATCAAAACAAGCGGCAAAGCAAGAAGTAGTCGAAAAGGTGGACAGTTCCGTCCGCCAAGTGTGCAGTCCCAGACAAGTCCTATGCGATAGAAAGGCCTTCCGGGCCGGTGGACGGGATGTCCGCCTTACGTCACCTCACTGTGCCCCAGCGCCCAGAGACGAGCGCGGGGCCCGTGACGGCCGGAGATCGCTATGAGTTGGCTGCTTGCCGTCGCCCTGAAGAATGCGCTATTGGCCCTGCCGCTGGCGGCCTTGGCCCTGCTCGTGGGGCGCTGGCTTCGCCGCCCGGCACTGGCCCACGTGCTGTGGGCCGTGGTCTTGCTCAAGCTGCTGATGCCGCCGCTCGTGGACGTGCCGGTGGGTTGGCAGCTCGACGTAGAATCCTGGCTGGCCGGTGACCAGCAGACGATCGCTGACGGCAGTGAACCGCGCGAGCAGAGTGCTTCACGGCCGCAGGGGAGCGCAGCCAGGTTGCCGCCCATCGTCGTGTCCCCGCCTCCCTACCAGGCACCCGCCACGAGCGCCGAGCGGAACAGTGGCGCCAGGCCGGCTGCGAGCGCCCCATCCTCTCCCGCGCGGCGCACGTGCCGCCGCCCGTTCCGCAGGAAGGGCAGGCGTGGAGCGTCTCGTGGAGGCAACTGGCGGGCACGGTTTGGCTGGTCGGCAGCCTCGTCGTGTTGGCGGTCTTGGCCCGTCGAGCCTGGCGATTCCGGCGTTTCGTTCGTATGGCGGTGCAGCGCGATGAATATCTTGCGGCGCGGGTGGCCGAGCTGGCCCAGGCCGCCGGCGTGGGCGTTTCCCCGCGGGTGATCGTCGTGGACGGCATTGTCTCGCCGATGCTGTGGGGGCTGGGCGAGAACGCGCGGCTGATCTTTCCGGCTCAGCTCGTCAAGCGGCTCTCTCCCGGCAAGCTGGATACGCTGCTGCTGCACGAGCTGGCCCACTTCGCGCGGAAGGACCATTGGCTGCGGGCGCTGGAGCTGGCGGCGTGCGTCGTGTGTTGGTGGAATCCGCTCGTGTGGTGTGCCCGCCGCGAAATCGAGCGGGCGGAAGAGGAGTGCTGCGATGCCTGGGTGGTCGAGCGGCAAAATGGCGTGCGGCATCCCTATGCCGAGGCGCTGCTGACGACCGTGGACTTCTTGTGCGAGCGGCGCCCCGCGATGCCTCCGGCGGCTTGCGGGATTGGCGACGCCGACGTGCTGCGAGGCCGGCTGACGCAGATCATGCGCGGCGAGGCTGCCGCGCGGTTGTCTCGCCGAGGCCAGGCGTTGGTGCTGGGGGCGGGCCTGCTGCTGTCGCTGTTGCAGCCGGCGCTCTGGGCCACGTCGTCGGTGTCGGAGACCGCGCCGCCGCCCGTGGCGAAGATTGTGAGTGCTGCTTCCCACGACGTCGCAAAGGAGGGCTCGGCCAGCGAGGATCGCGAGGCCACGGTTGACGGCCAGCGGCCGCCCGTGGCGTCGGCCGTTGCCCGAGAGTCCTCGGCGAGCTTGCGCGACCTGGATTTTTCACCGGCTCGGCCCGCCGCCATCCGCTGGGCCACTGCCGTCTCCCCCAACGGCAAGTTCCGCGTCGAGGCCCACACCGGGAGACAAGCCACGCTGATCCATATCGACTCGGGTTGGCGATTGGGCCTCAATACCTATGAGATCAAGTGCTTGTCGATCGCTCCCGACAGCCGGATGTTCGCCACCGGGCACGACGATGGCGCGGTCCGCTTGTGGGCCAACACGGGCGGGCTGCTGGATTTGCAGCTCAAGGGAAGCGACGCCATCACGTCGCTGCACATCGCACCCCGCGGCCGAAGTCTGGCGGCCGGATCGAGCGACGGCAGCGTGGTGGTCTGGGACCTGACGAGCGGCGACGAAGTGGCCCGCCTGCCGCGCCAGGAGGCGGCGGTGAGCTGCCTACGCTGGTCGAAGCGCGGCGACCGCTTGGCAATCGCTTTGGGGGCCTGGGATCAGCCGGACGAGGCGGCCTTGCTGGTGTGGTTGCCGGGCAAGGGCGTGACTCGCTTAAAGGTGAAAGAGCCGGTAGGCGCGCTGGACTGGCTGGGCGAAGACGAATCGGTCCTTATCGCTGATTGGAATGGCCGGTGTCAGATTCACAGCGTCGAGGAGGTTCGGGAAGGACGCGCGGGCAGCGTCTCGCGCGAGCCCACGGGTCACCTGATCGTGGATAAAGACCACGTGTCGGCCTGCGGCTGGTCTCCGGATTGCCGGCTGATCTCCAAGTGGGAAGAACAAGTTGTCACGAAGGCCCGGTAATGGCGACGCCTTGGATTCTGTTGCTTCTGGCCGTCGGCCAGCAGCCTGCGCCGGCCGCCCCCAAGAGCGATGCCCTGGAGCGGCAGCGCCAGGAGGAGGTCTCCCTCTTGGCGCCGGCCAAGGCCAAGCTGCTGGAGGTGCGCGTCGGCGACGAGCCGGTCAAGGCCACGCTCGTCGCCGATCCGCTCTTGCGGTGGTCGAACCCCACGGCCGGCAGCGTGCACGGCGAGGTGTTCCTCTGGCACGTGGACGGTCGCCCGGCCGCCGCGGCGTCGATCTTCCGCTGGTATCACCCTTACAAAGACGGCACGGTGGAGATTGTTTCGCTCTCGCCCTCCGCGGTGTCGGCGCGCCAGGGGGACGAGGTGCTTTGGGACTCGCGCTCGCCAGGCGTTAGCTTTCAGGCGTTCTCGGACGCCGCCGCGCCGGGGGGCACGCGCAGCAGCCGCTTGAGCCAGATGCGAGCGCTGGCCCGCCGCTTCGACACCAGCCTCAAGGACGAGCGCGGCGGCGAAGCAGTCTCGCGGGAGCTGCGGCTGCTGGGCCAGCCGATCCACCGTTACGAAGCGGCCAAGCAAGGCGTCGTGGATGGCGCACTCTTCGCCTTTGCCGAAGTGACCGACCCGGAAATCATCGTCATGATCGAAGCCTCCAAAGACGGCGACGCGCTCAAATGGCGCTATGCCTTGGCGCGGATGAACAACCATGAGCTGGAAGTTCGCCTCGATCGCCAGGTGGTCAAAACGTGGCAGCGTATTGACTGGCCGTGGAAGGACCGCAAAGCGAGCTACACCCTGTTCACGTTCGACCCGGCGCGCGTCAAGATCGAGCAGCCGAAGAAGTCGCCCGCATCGCCAAGGCCATGAGCAGGAGTCCATCGCGCATGGGATATCCAAACCGACGCCCGTCGTGGCTTGTGATCGCCGGGCTCGTGGCCATGCTGGCCTCGCGCGGCGCTCGCGCTCAAGAGGCCGTCGCTGCGTCGGGCGAACCAAAGACGCTGCGGGAACTGATCGACGTCTCGATCAAGTCGTACGAGGTGTATCCGACCGCCGATAGCAAGCAGCCCGCGGAAGCCCTCACCGCGCTGCGCTGGCGCGAAGTGGCAATATGCCTTCGTGCGGCGCACGTCGGGCGAGCTGGAGGCACGGCTCGCCGGCACGGTGGTCTGGAAGGCGGCGCGGTCTCCCACACAGCACGACCCGCGCCTGCCGTATTTCACGCGTGGCACGCCGATCCCGCCGGGCCTCGAACCCAGCGCGGTTGAAGCGGGGAAAGAGAAGGCCGGCAGGGAGAAGGCCGGCAGGGAGAAAGCCGACAGGGAGAAAGCCGGCAGGGAGAAAGCCGACAGGGAGAAGCTCAAGGAGAAGACACCATGACCGCCTGCTCGCTGTGGTTGACCCTCACGCTAATGGCGGCCGAAGAGCCGGCGCCGCCCACGAAAACGGCGGACAAGCTCCAGGCGCTGCACCGCCAGGAGGCCGCCAGGTGGCGGATGTTCCTGGGAGAAGATCGCAAGACGGAGGCCAAGCTGAACGAGAAGCCCATGTACGTGTGGACCAATCCTACCCGTAGCGGCGGCCAGCACGGCGAAGTGTACGTGTGGATGCACGCCGGTCGTCCGGTCGTCGTCGGCAGCATCTTCTCGCATCCCGAAAAGGGCAAGCGGATGGTCTGCCACGAGTTTCATTCGCTCGCCGAAGGCAAGCTGCTGCCCGAGCGCGGGTCGGAGGACCAGCGCTGGGAGCCGCAGGCGGCAGTCGAGATGATCCGTCTGCCTGATGCCCCGGCGCCGCAGACATCTGCCGCCCGCCGGGCGATCCAGATGCGTCTCTGTCGCGCGGGTTCACCGCGCACAGCATCGACAATCGCGAGCAGCGCTGGGAGCTGCGCCTGCTGCCGCAGCCGCTGTATCGCTACGAAAAGCCCGAGGGGGACATCGTGGACGGGGCTTTGTTCGCCTTCGTGACCAGCGCCGGCACCGACCCGGAAGTGGTGCTCGTGCTGGAGGCGCGAAAGACGGCCGAGGGGAGCGCCTGGTACTACCGGGCCATCCGCTTTTCCGATTCGAACCTTTACGTCCAGAACGCCGGCAAGGACGTGTGGCGCAGCCTCCGCGACCAGCGAAACCAGTTGCACTTCAACGCCGATCACACGTACCGCCTGCTCCGCGACAAGACAATTGACGAGCTGCCGGAGCTGAGCGAGAAGTAGAACGGAATTCATTCCGTTCAGAGCCTACCTCAGAGACATCACCGACGAACGGAATGAATTCCGTTCTACAAGCCGAGGGCGCCCATGTCCGTCTGGTTTCTACCGCTCTTGCTCCTCGCTGGCGGTGATGACGCGCCGGCCAAGGCCAAATCCCTGGAGGAACGGCTCCATCAAGAGAACCTGGTCGAAGCCCGGCTGTGGGACATGCACCTGGATTCCGGCCGCAAGGCGAAAGCGGAACTGCTCGACCGCCCGGTCTATCTTTGGACCAATCCCACCAAGAACGGCGGGCAGTACGGCTCCGTGTTCGTCTGGGTGCAGGGCGGAAGGCCGATGGTCGTGGGCAGCATCTTCGCCCATCCCACCGCCGCAGGCCGGCGGCTGACGCACGAGTTTCATTCGTTGGCGCCCACGATCCTGGCCGCGGACTGCAACGACGGCAGCGGTGATTCGACCTCCGACAAGTAGGCACCGACAAGTAGGCACCGACAAGTAGGCACCAACAACTAGGCTGGCAATCACCGCCGTTCTACGCTGCGACGAGTCACTTATCCCAGCGCCATCCGCCATGAGCCCAAGTCGCATCATCGCCCTGGTGCCGGCGTCGTTTGCTTTGTGCATCGCCGGCGCCTGTTTCGCTCAGGAGAAGCCGGCGGCGGAAGTCAAGCGGCCCGGCGAGCTGCCGGCGCGTGCCCCATCGCCTTGGCAGGATTACTTTCGCCGGCTGGCGACTGAATACCGCATGACGGCCGGAGATTCCAACACCGAAGTCACGCTGGTGAAGGAGCCGCTCTTGAAATGGAGCCAGCCGGTGCGAGGCGGCCAGGATGGGGCCGTCTATCTCTGGCTTCACGAGGGTCGGCCGGCGGCCATTGGCACCTTTTTCATCTGGCCGGATCGCGACGGGCGGTACGGCGTTTCGCACGAGCTGCACGCGCTGTCCGCGGCGCCGATCCAAGGCGATTGGCGGCAGCGTATTCGCTGGCGACCGGGAAAGGACCCGGTGGATTGGCGGGCGCTGCCCGATGCGCCCGTGCCCGCTGGCAGCAAGGCCAAGCAATCGGCCGAGGCGCAAACTTGCCCGGCGGTTCGCCGCGACCAGCCGCAACCGGGAAGGGCAAACGCGCGAGCTGCGGCTCTTGCCGCGCCCTTTTTTCGAGTACAGCGCGGAGACGAAGAAGGGCACGTGGCAGGGGGGCGCACTCTTCTCGCTGGTGGAGGGGACCGACACGGAGCTGCATCCTATGGCTCGAAGCCCGCGCGGAGGGCGACGCATCCGCCTGGCATTACACATTCGCGCGGGCGTCCGATCTCGAGCTGCGAGCCACACTCGATGACAAAGAAGTATGGACGGCCGAGTTTGCCAAGTTCGGGCAATCGTCCGAGGCCTACTTCTGCCTGGCGCCCGAGTTTTTTCGTGAGCCGCCGCCGGAGAATGAGAAGCCCGCCCCGCCAAGCAGGCGTTCGGGCAAACGCGCTGACGGTTCTCCGAATCCGTGAGCCACAGAGGCGCTGCTTAATGACCAAACCGCAATCAACAGACCTCGTGTGCTGTGCAGACGTAGCTGAAGTCGCCAGACTTCAGCCGGCTGAAGTCTGGCGACTTCAGCTACCTGTGGCTACATGGCGACGGCTGGTCATGGCAACAGTCGCCTGCTTCGCGATGGTTACCGTTGGCAGGCGCAGCCGCCGGTGAAGGAGAGCAAACCCGCCGGCATTGTCCCTGCCAAGCCGGGCCAATGGCACCTGCAAATTCATTTCGCGGGTGGTGCTCCAGGCGAGAGGACGGATCGCTTCACCTACGAAATCAGCATCGCGTCGGATGGATCGGCCAAGTTCGAAAACGTGCGAAACAGCGGTAGGAAGCGCGTAGCCCTCTTCGACGGCCGGCTCACGAAGGAGGAATTGGCAAGTTGCTTGCAAGCGGCGACGGCCGCCATCAAGGACTTCGACATCGCCCAAGGAGACAGCCGCGGCGGAGATGGATGGGACATATCCCTGAGCCTGTCGGCGGTAAAGCATTCCATAACGCAGCGAGCGGTCCAGATCTCCATCGGCGATGTCGATACGTTGCGCGAAGCCGGATCGGAGATTGCTGGCATCATCGAGCTGGTGAACAAGCGCGTCGATGCCAAGCAGAGGATTCGCCTGGACCGCAACTGATTCCGGAGCGCTCCGTCAGAGGCCATGAGCCGGACCTTTTCAACCGTCAACCGAGCATTACCATGGGCACGCGTCAAACCGGCAAGGTTCATTGTGCGACCACGCTAGCAACACTGCTGGCCGGCGTTTGCTTGGCCCAAAATCGGCTGGTGCTGGAAGAGGAGGCGGACCTGCTTCCGCCTGCCCACGTGGCCGTTGACGATCCCGGTGGCGGCGTGCGGCGGTGTCTCATCATCTGCGGCCTGCCGGGCGACGCCGCGCACCGCAAGCTGTTCGCCGATTCGCTGGAGCTGCTTCACGCCGGCCTCGTGAAGCACCAGGGCTTCGCCGCCCAGAACATTCACCTGCTCTGGAGTGACAAGCCGACCGAGAAGGACGGAGCCGCTGTCCGGGCCGCCAAAGGCGAGGCCTCGCGGGAATCGATCGCCGAGGCGGCCAAGACGCTCCGCGCCGCGCTCCAGCCGGCCGACGTCCTGTGGGTGTTCGTCCTGGGGCACGCCCACTACGACGGAAAACACAGTTGGCTCAACGTCAAGGGGGACGATCTGCACCAGCTCGATTTCGGCCGTCTGTTCGAAGGGCTGCGCTGCCGCGAGCAGGCGTTCTTCATCACCAGCTCGGCGTCGGGGTTCTACCTGAAGCCGCTGGCGGCGCCGGGGCGGATCGTCATCGCCGCCACGGAGCCGGACCTGGAGGTCAATGAGACGCTCTTTCCCCACAAGCTCGCCCAGGTCATCGGCTCGCCGCCGCCCGAAGGCGAGCTGGATATCGATCGCGACGGCCAGCGGACACTGCTGGACCTCTATCTCTGGACGGTGCGCGAACGGCGCAGGAATACGTCACGGGGCAATTGGTGGCCACGGAGCACGCCCTCATCGACGACACGGGCGACGGCCGCGGCACCGAAGTGCAAATCGACTACCTGTCGGAAGAACTGGGCGGCCGCCGCCGCGCCGGCCGCGACCAGCCGCCCATCACCAAGGGCGACGGCGCCTTGGCCCGCCGCATCGTCGTGGGGCATCTGCTGGCCCCGCCGGCGGCCGCCCCTCCAAAGAAGAAAGTGGACAAACCCAAAACTTGAAATCGAAGCGCAACGCGGTTGCAGCGATCACCCGAGGGCGCGAGCTGTACGAGCCTCCCGCTGGCACGAGGTTTGCTGATTCCCCGCCGGGATTTGAGGACCTTGTTGCCCACCACGAATCAGCATCTCAGCACCCGAGGCAAGCAATGCGTACTTCCAAGAATGCTCGAAAACGAGTCCGCGTAGAAGCTCAACTCGAGGAACAGGCGGAAAGCCAACGAGCGCAGCACGACTTAGAGCAAAACGCCCGGCAGCCGGCGAAGAAGGGCGGCAAAAAGGCGGGCACGCCCACCGCGATTCAGCCACGCATGGACCGGACCGGCGGCAGGGCCGCCCGCAAGACCGCCAAGAGTCGCGCTCGGCGCTCGGCCTGAGTAGCACCGCAAAGTAACCGACGCGTAAGCGAGGAGAGACGGGATACGCTCGGCACAAGAGTGTAGCTGAAGTCGCCAGACTTCAGCCGGGCTGAACTCTGGCGAGTTCAGCTACTGAATGCCGATCGCTCTGAGTCAGGCGGCCATCCTCCCTCGCTTGCGCGCTTGCGCGTCGGGCTAGTGTGCCGGCGCGGGGGGGTGCGGGCGGTGCGGGCGAGCCGCCTTGACGCCTCATTGACGCCGCTCCTACGATGAGCCGCCTGCTTCGTCAGCGCTGGCTCTGGCTCATCGTGCTATGGAAAAAACCAACGTCGCCATCGTCGGCATGGGCACAGTCGGCAGCGGCGTGGCCCGTCTGCTCTTGGACTACGGCGACCGCACCGCTCGGCACGCCGGCCGCACGCTGTGGCTGCGAGCGCGTCGTCGTGCGCGACGTGGGCAAGCAACGCGGCGCGGACCTGCCGGCCGGCGTGCTGACGGATGACCTCCAGACCGTCCTGGCGGACAAGAGCATCGTCGCGGTGGCCCTCTTGATCGGCGGACTGGAGCCGGAGCGGACGATCATGCTGCGGCTGCTCGAGGCCGGCAAGGACGTCGTCACCGCCAACAAGGCCCTGCTGGCCGAGCACGGCCCGGAGCTGTTCGACCGGGCTCGCGAGCTGGGGCGCTCGATCGCCTTCGAGGCCGCGGTGGCCGGCGGCATTCCGATCATCGCCAATATCAGCCAGTGCCTGTCGGCCAACGAGATCACGCAAATCCATGCCATCCTCAACGGCACCAGCAACTACATCCTCACGCGGATGGAAGAGGAAGCTTGTGACTACGCCGCGGCCCTCTCGGCCGCCCAGCAGGCCGGCTATGCCGAGGCCGACCCGACGATGGACGTCGATGGCAGCGACGCGGCCCAGAAGCTGGCCATCCTGGCCCACCTGGCCTTCGGCGCCCGCGTGAAGTGGCGCGAGATTCCCCGCCGCGGCATCGCCACGCTCGACCCGGCCGACATGCGCTACGCCGCGCGAGCTGGGCCACCACATCAAGCTGCTGGCGGTGGCCCGAGTTTGGGGACGGCGGGGCTGGAGCTGCACGTTTCGCCCACGCTGGTGAAGACGGGCACGCCGCTGGCCGAGGTCCGCGGCGTCTACAACGCGATCGCGGTGGTGGGCGACGCCGTGGGACGCGTCTTCTTCCACGGCAAAGGGGCCGGCATGATGCCCACCGCCTCGGCCGTGGTGGCCGACCTTATCGACACGGTGGTGGGCCGCACGCGGATCACGTTCCGCACGCTGGAGCTGTGGTCGAACAGCTACGCTCAGGTCAGCCCGCGCGATCCGCACAAGGTGCCCGGCCGCTACTACCTGCGGTTCACGGTGGAAGACCGCCCAGGCGTGATGTCGATCATCACGGGCGTGCTGGGGCACCATGAAGTCTCGATCGCCTCGGTGATCCAGCACGAGCCGGAGACGCCGGAGGCCAAGGCGGTGCCGCTGGTGATCATGACCCATCGCACGACGGAAGGGGCCACCGCGCGGGCCGTGGAGGAGATCGACCGGTTGGATTGCGTACGCGGGTCGAGCGTGCGGATGCGGGTGCATGAGTGAGGGGCCGCCGTCGGCCACGTGCGGCTCGGCGCAAGGGAATCGGATACGCACGTCGGCGCGGCCCGGTATAATCGCCGCATGAAATTCGCCATCATCATTCCCGATGGCTGTGCCGATGAGCCGCAGGAATCGCTCGGCGGACGCACGCCGCTGGAGGCCGCCCGCGTGCCGAATATGGATGCCATTGCCGCGGCCGGCGTCGTCGGCCGGGCCAACCATGTGCCGCCGACGCTGCCGGCCGGGTCGGATGTGGCCAACCTCAGCTTGCTCGGCTACAACCCGCTGGAACATTTCACCGGGCGGGCACCACTGGAGGCGGCCGCGCAAGGGATCGAGCTGGGGCCCAACGATTGGGCCGTGCGATGCAATCTGGTCACCGTCGAGGACCAGGTGATGCGCGACTTCACGGCCGGGCACATTTCTACGGCCGAAGCGCGTGAGCTCTTGGCCACGGTGCAGGAGCATCTTGGCGGCGAGCGGTTGCAATTTGTGCCGGGTGTCAGTTATCGCAACTTGATGATCTACAGGCCTCGGGCTTCAGACCACGGGCTTCGGCAGGAGGGTTTAGCAGACCGTGCAAGCCGGAGCCCGAAGTCCGAAGCCCGAAGTCCAACGTCTGAAGCGCCCTTCAGCACCGACACACGGACCACGCCGCCGCACGACCTGACCGACAAGTCGGTGCTCGACGATTACCCGCGCGGGCCGGGCAGCGACCTCTTGAACGAGCTGATGCGCGACAGCCTGAAGCTGTTTGCCAAGCATCCGGTCAACGCAGCCCGCATCGGCCAGGGCAAGCTGCCGGCCACGAACATCTGGCTGTGGGGCCAGGGCCGCGCTCCGGCACTGCGGCCCTTCGCCGAGCTCTACGGCAAGCGGGGCGCCATGATTACCGCCGTGGACTTGCTCCGCGGGCTGGCGGCCCTTCTAGGTTGGGAGCGGATCGAAGTGCCCGGGGCAACCGGCTATCTCGATACCGATTACGCGGCCAAGGGCCGCTACGCGGTCGAGGCGCTCAAGCGGACCGACGTGGTGTGCGTGCACGTCGAGGCCACGGACGAGGCCTCGCACGAAGGGAACTGCGCGGCCAAGATCCAGGCGCTCGAAGAGATCGACCGGCATATCGTTGGCCCAGTGCTGGCGGCGCTGCGGGCTGGCGGCGAATATCGCATCCTGATCACGCCCGACCACCCCACGCCGGTGCGAACCAAGACCCATAGCCACGGCTTCGTGCCGTTTGCGATGGCCGGAGCTGGCGTGCGGGCCGATGACAACCGGACGTATGACGACGTGACCGCCGGCCGGTCGGAGCTGGCTTTTCCCGACGGGTGGAAGCTGATGGGGCACTTCCTGGGCGAGGGCGATTCGTAGGCCGGATTTCCAATCCGGCCGACCCATGAGCTCCAGCGCAGGACGGTTTGAAAAACCGTCCTACGTGTTTGTTCGGGCACGTTTGGAAACGTGCCCCACGTGCCTAGCCGACCTTGCCCTTGGCGGCTTTCTTTGGCGTGGCGGCGGCGCCAGACTCTTCGTCGCGCAGCAGCTTCTCCAGCTCATCGACGCCGTCCTGCTCTTCCAGGATCAGGTCCTCGAGCAGCACGACCAACGGCCGATCATCCACGGCCAGCTCCAGTGCTTCGGCATAATGCCGCACGGCGTTGCGCTCGAACTCCAGGGCGTGCTCCAACATCTCGCGCAGGTCGTCGGACTGCTTGATCTTATTGCGCTCGATGGTGGGGATGCCGCCCAGGGCGACGATCTTCTCGCCGATCTTCTTGGCGTGGCCGAACGACTCTTCGGCACCGTGCATGAAGAAGCCGGAGTAGGCCTCGCGCCACAGGCCGCGGATCATGAAGGCCTGCTGGGCATATTGGGCCACGCCGGTCCACTCGTGCGACAGGATTTCGTTGAGCTTCTTGATGAGTCCGTTATGGTTCATGGCTGTGTCTCCCAGGTTGTGTGGCGTGCTCCCCTCGAAGCCGCGAATCGTTTATGCCGCCAAATGGTATGTCAGGACGGCCGGCTTTGAAAAGACGCAAAATCGAGGCCGGTTGCCGTCAATGCATCGCGCTGAGACCAGGTTTCAACTGGCGCACGCCCCGACGACTCTCCAAGCCCCGGCGACACCCCTTGATTGTGCGGATAGGGCCGGTTCTTGAGATTCGGCACCAAGTTGCCAGCGGTCGGGGGCGCTTCTTTGCCGCGATGATCGCGGCCAACAGTTTTTTCGGAAAAGTGCTGTTGAAACGTCGCCGGGCATGGACTCTTGAGAACCACATGTGGATCAGCCTGCCTGCGGAAATGAAACTCGCCTTCGCTACGCCCGATCGATGGGAAAGGCCATGACTTCGGCGATGGTCTGTGCTCCAAGGGCTAGCATGACGAGCCGGTCGAAGCCCAGGGCGACGCCGGTGCAGGCCGGCAGGCCGTGCTCCATGGCCGCGAGCAGCCGACTCTCGTCGGGCAAGGGAGGCTTGCCATCGGCGGCTCGCTGGGCATTGGCCTGACGCGAGCGGCGGCGAAGCTCTGAGGGATCGAGCAGCTCGTGATAGCCGTTGGCCAGCTCCACGCCCGCGACGAAGAGCTCGAAGCGTTCGGCGACCGCCCCTTCGCGTACGTTTGCCAAGGCTGCCTGACTGGCCGGATAGTCATAGACAATCGTTGAATAGTAGGACGGATTTTCAATCCGTCCGGGCTGTTGGTGGGCAACTCGCTCTGCGAGTTGCCGCGGCTCGCGGAGCGAGTCGGCTGCCTTGTCGGACGGATGGGAAATCCGTCCTACCGACCTTCCCAAACTCGGCTGCACCAACTCGACGAATAGCAATTCCAGCCAGGCGTCGCGGTCGTCCAGTGATAGCCCGGCGGGAACCGTGACGCCGGCTTTTTCCGCTGCGGCTGCCAGCGCGGCCGTTTCGGCTGACAGCGGATCGATGCCCACCCAGCGCAGGAAGGCCTCCTGATAGCTGATTCGTTCGGCCGGCCCTGTTCGTAGGATTGCTTCGGCCAGGTCGGAGAGCAGCGTCATGCCGGCCGCCATGTCGTCGTGGGCGCGATACCACTCGACCATCGTGAACTCGGGGTTGTGCAGCCGGCCCCGCTCGCCATTGCGAAAGACGCGCGACACCTGGTAGATGGCCGGGGGCGCGGAGTCGTCGCAGCCCCTCAGCGGGCCGCCGGCAAGAAGCCGCTTCATGCCGAACTCGGGCGAGGTCTGCAGCCAGAGCCGGCGGCCGACCTCCGGGCAGCGTGGGTCATCGGCCAAGACGGTGGAGAAGGGATCGAGATGCCGATCGACCACGACGTCTGCTGAGAGGACGGGCGTTTCTACCTCGAGAAAGCCGCGGCGGTGAAAGAACTCGCGCAGCTCACGAAGCAGCTCCGCGCGGCGGCGGAGGTTGGACCAGGAAGCGGTCGGCAGCCAATCGTCGGGGTGTGATTCGGCATTTTGCACTTTGCATTTTGCACTTTGCACTTTGCATTGGCGGTCGCGCACCGTCGAGCGCCCACGGGAAAACCCAATGCAAAATGCAAAGTGCAAAGTGCAAAATGCAAATTGAACGATGACTGCGAGAAATCCGCTGCCGTTCCCAAATGCCCCGCATCACTCCTTCACGCGCTCCAGGTATTCCTCGGTGCGCGTATCGACCTTGATCACGTCGCCGATTTCCACGAACGACGGGCAGTGGACCTCAGCCCCCGTCTCCAGCTTGCACGGCTTGGTGACGTTGGTGGCCGTGTTGCCGCGGACGGCCGGCTCGCAGAACTCCACCTTCAGCACTACGTGGAACGGCGGCGTCAGGGCGATCGGCCGGCCGTTGTACAACGTCATCGCGGAGACGGTGCCCTCCTTGAGCCACTTCCAGGCGTCGTCCACCTGCTCCGACGACAGCTCGTACTGTTCGTAGGAGGCGTTGTCCATGAAGACGAACATGTCCCCCTGGCGGTACAAGTACTGGGCCTGAATTTCGGTTACGTCGGCCGCTTCCAGCGAGTCGCCGCCGCGGTAGGTGCGGTCGAGCATCGTGTTCTTGACCAGGTTGCGGAGCTTGCATTTGTAGAGTGCGTTGCCCTTGCCTGGCTTCACGAACTCGACGTGCTGCAGCAGGTACGGCTCGCCGTCGATCTGGACCTTGATCCCTTTGCGGAACTCGCTTGTGTTGTAGACAGCCACCGGGTTTTCCTCTTCGGGGAACGATACGCGAGCGTTATTCTGAAGCTGGCACACTAGTGTGGTGGACGCAGCTAGAATATTGACGATTTTGGCCGGTTCGTCGAGATGAACTCCGCGACTATCGCCGCTCGCCGCGAGGCGCCGCTTCGCCCAGGCCGCCTCGGGCCGGAAAGCCCCCGGTGGCAACAGGTGTTGCGCTCCGCGGTGCGCGATCCGGTCGAATTGTGCCGGCGGCTGGGGCTGCCGAGCCAGTACGAGTTCGCGGCCGTGCGGGCCGCGCGGCAGTTCCCCGTCTTTGCACCCCTGGGCTACCTCGCGCGGATGCGGCCGGGCGACCCGCACGACCCGCTGCTGAGACAAGTGTTGCCGTTGGCCGAAGAGGAGGGAGAGGCACCAGGCTTTTCGGCCGATCCGCTCGACGAGGCAGCCGCCGAGCGAGCGCCCGGATTGCTGCAGAAGTACGCCGGCCGGGCGCTTCTGGTCACCACGGGGGCCTGTGCGGTCCACTGCCGGTACTGCTTCCGGCGTAACTTTCCCTACGACGGGCTGCCGCGCGGGCTCGCCGAATGGCAGCCCGCGCTGGAGCAGATTGCCGAGGATCGGACGATTCAGGAGGTGATCCTTAGCGGCGGCGACCCGCTGACGCTGACCGACCCGTCCCTGGCGGCGCTGGCCGAGCGGCTGGCCGCCATCCCCCACGTGCGGCGGTTGCGGATTCACACGCGACTGCCGATCGTCATACCGGAGCGTGTGTGCGACGAGCTGCTGGCGTGGCTGAAAGTGGGCGACTCGCTCCCCGAGTCGCAACTCGCAGGGCGAGTCGCCCACATCGCCCGTGCCCCCGCGGGTGGTCGCCGCCAATGGACCCCGATCGTCGTCGTCCATGCCAACCATCCGGCCGAGCTGGATGATGCCGTGGCAGATGCGCTGGCGAGACTGGCCGCGGCGGGCGTGATGCTGCTCAATCAGGCCGTACTGTTGCGCGGCGTCAACGACGACGCCACCGTGTTGGCCCAGCTTAGCGAGCGGCTCATCGACTGCCGTGTGATTCCTTATTACCTGCACCAGCTCGACCGCGTACGGGCGCGTCGCATTTCGAGGTGCCCGAATCGCGCGGCCGGGAGTTGATCGCCTCTCTGCGGCAACGCTTACCCGGCTACGCCGTGCCGCGCTATGTGCGCGAGACGCCGGGAAGTCTGCACAAAGACGTTCTGGCCTAGACGTTCTGGCATCGACGTTCTGCACCGATTCCAGCCCGCCCAGCCCACAGGGCGCCAGGCCCGCAGCGAGCGGTGACCGGTGAACGCGCATCGATTACACTGAGCGTGGTCAGACACAAGCGGGCCCGCGGCGGCTGCTGGCCTACCGCTGGAAGAGCGACGGGTATCAGCCGGTCAAGCTCGACGCCCAGGGCCGCGTGGCGATCAAGGAGCTGGACCTGTTGCTCGGCGTGCGCGACGACCGCGCCGTGGCCTTCGACGCCGAGACGGGCGAGGAGCTGGCGGGCTACGGACAATTGCAAGAAGCGTTCGACGAGGCTCAGGAGAGAATCCGCGAGCTGCAAGCGAAGCTACGGAAGTCCGGCGAGCGGAAATGAGGCTTGCCCGGCGGCAGTGGTTGTGCATCGTGGCGTCTTGAGAACGTCTTGAATTCGTGGAGGTCGCATTGATGCGTTTTGTTCTCGCGGTCGCGCTGTTCGCACTTGCCGGCACGTCCCTCCGCGCCGAGCGGTTTTATCCCATGATCATGGCCGTGCGGCCCGTGGCCGTGCAGGCGGGGGTGACGTGCGAGTGCGAGTTCGAGTCTCGCTACAACCTGCACGGGGCCTACCAGGTGATGGTCACCGGCGGCGGCGTGGTGGGCGAGATCGATCCCCCCGCCGCGCCCAAGCCGGGTGCCAAACCGTCGGCCCAGGCGCCCAACGTCAATCGCCTCAAGGTCCGCTTCAAGACGGCTGCCGACGCCTTGCCCGGCATGCGCGACGTGCGTCTGATCACGCCGCAGGGTGCCTCGACGCTCGGCCAGATTGTGGTGACGCGCGACGGGGTGGTTGCCGAGGCAGCCAGCAACAACACGCTCAAGACGGCGCAGGCCGTGAACCTGCCCTCGACCGTCTGCGGGGCGATCGAAGGGAACGAGGACGTCGACCTCTTCAAGTTCAACGTCGCCGCCGGCACGTCGCTCACGTTCCACGCGTATGCCCACCGCCTGGCCGACCGGATTCACGATCTGCAAGTGACGGCGGACCTGATCCTGATCGTCCGCAACGCCAGCGGCAGCGTCGTCGCCTCGAACGACAATTACTTCTCGGCCGATCCGTTGCTGCACCACCAGTTCGCCACGGCCGGCGAGTATTACCTCGAAGTCCGCGACGTGCGCTACCAGGGCGATTCTCACTGGACGTATTGCATCGAGATCAACGACCGGCCCTTCGTGACCCAGGTCCAGCCGATGGGCGTGCGGCCCGGCACGACCACCAGGCTGCGGCTGGCCGGCCTCGGGCTGCCGCCAGGTGCCACGGCCGATCTGACCTTGCCCGCCGATGAGCCGGAGGGTTTGCGTCACTACGTCTTGCCGTTGGGCAAAGACGCCAAGGGCACGAGCTGAAGAGCAACCCGGTCGCCTTCGTCGTGAGCAAGCTGCCCGAGGTTCGCGAAGCGGCCAGCGGACAACAACTCGGTCGCCAGCGCCCAGGTGACCAGCGTCCCCTGCGGCATCAGCGGCGGCATGGACGCCGAGGGGGACGTCGATCACTTCGCCTTCGACGCCAAAAAGGGTGAGCGGTTCACGTTCGACCTCATCGCCCAGCGGCATGGCTCGCAGCTCGACTCCGTGCTGCGCGTGCTCGGCCCCAAGGGCGAGCGGCTGATCGAGAACGACGACCACGCCGAGCGACGCTCCGGCTACAGCGGCTTCAACCAGACCGCCGACTCGCTGCATCGAAGGCTGGACCGCCCCGGCCGACGGGCGATACCTCCTCCAGATCCGCGACGTGCACCAGCGCGGCGGGCCGACGCTGGGCTACTTCCTCAAGGCGACCGCAGCCAGCCGACCTTCGTGATGGACCTCGATACCGACAAGACGGTGCTGGCCCCTGGCACGGCGGGCGTCATCCATGCCCGCATCACGCGCAAGGACGGCATGACCGGCGAGGTGCAGCTCGCGATCGAGGGTCTGCCCGCGGGGGTGAAGGCCCACTGCGGCCGCATCCTCGACGGCGGCACCGACGGCTGCATCATCCTTCAAGCCGAGGCCGGCGCGCCGCACGGCGCCGCGAACGTGCGCGTCTATCGGCACGGCCACGCTGCCCGGCGCGGACGGCAAGCCGCAGCCGGTCCGCGTTGAGGCCCGTCCCCTCCAGGAGTTCTACAACCCCGGCGGCGGCCGCAATCACTTCCCGGTCGCGATGCACACGGTCTCGGTCGGCGATCCGCTCGATCTCGTGTCCGTGAAGATCACGCCCACCGCGATCTCACTCAAGCCGGGCGAGACGAAGAAGATCGAGGTGGACGTCCAGCGGCAGCCCGACTGCAAAGCCAACCTCACGCTGGACGTGATCTACCAGCATCTGGACTTCAACTACAACAACAGCCTGCCGCCGGGCGTGTCGATCGACGGCGGCGCCAGCCAGACGCTGCTGACCGGCGAGCAGACCAAGGGCTGGATCACCCTGAAGGCGGCCCCGGACGCCAAGCCGGTCGAGAACCAGCAGGTGGCCGTGATGGTGCACGAGTCGATCAACTTCGCCATCAAGTTCACGTTCGCCTCCGAGCCGCTCCGCGTGACGGTGGCCAAACCGTGAGGGGGCAGGCTTCGGACGTTCAGGCTTCGGACTTCAGGCTTCGGACTTCAGACTTCAGGCGTATGCCTGCTGAAGCCCGAAGCCTGAAGCCTGGCGAAGCCCCTCACCGACTGAACTCTGCGGCGATGGCCACGCCTCCGCTGGGCGCGGCGCTGGCGGCGCAGCTTCGCTTTCAGCCGCCGAGCGATCGACAGCCAGGCAGCTCGTTCCAGGCTCTTCTCGCCCGGCCGGGCGGAGCCGAAAGGCTCCAGCACTTCGTCCAATTGATCCCCTTCCACGCTCGGGCCGGAGTCTTCCACGCGCATCACGAGCTTCTGCTCCTGGAGCGATACCCGCACGGTCACCGGCGGGCCAGCGCAATGGGCGGCCTGGACCAAGAGCCACGCCAGCCGCCATACGTCCCCTTCGTTGCCCCGCACTGGGGGCAGCGCGTCTTCGATCTGGCAATCGATGTTCATCCCCTGTCGCCGGGCCTGTTGGACGACTTCGCGCACGAGTTCTCCCACGTCCACTGGCCGCTCAGGCACAGGGACGCCGTACCGGTAGGCATCCAACTGGCTGAGCATGCTGCTGGCCGAAAGGCGTGCCGGCGAACGGCGGCCACATCCTCGCGGAAGGCTTCAGGCACCTCGCGCATCACGATGGCCGCCTGGAGCACGATGTTGTTCAGCACGTTGTGCAGCTCGTGCGTGATCGGGCCGACCATGTCGGCGATGTTGAGCGTCGCCCACAGCCAGTTGTCGTCCTGGCAGGCCTGATAGCCCAGCACGGAACCCAAAAGTCGTGGGTCGGCTTTCGTCGTTGCTTGTTCGGTCATATGGGTCATTCGTCTCAGCCGCAGCCCCCGTTGGTAAGGTCGATGCGCAAGGGATGTGCACGGCGTTGCTCAGTGCGCGGCCAATGTCTTCAGCAGCGACGTGGAATCGCGGGGCACGACTCCTGGCACGCAAACTGCGGACCGCAGATCGTCCCCATCATACTCTCCACAGCCTCCGAGGCCGACTCTTTGAACGCTTGGCACACGATCTGGACCGCGTTGTGCGAGGACGTCAGCGACCTGTTCGACTTGGCGCTCGTGACCCAGCTCGCGCTGCGCTTGGGGGCTGCGGCGCTCGTGGGCGGCGTCGTCGGGTACGATCGAGAACGCCGCGGGAAGGAAGCCGGCTTGCGAACGCACATGCTCGTGGCCGTCGGCGCTGCGCTGTTCGTGATCGTGCCGCAGCAAGCCGGAATGGCCTCTCCCGAGTTAAGCCGCGTGATCCAAGGCGTCGCCGCCGGCATCGGCTTCATCGGCGGCGGGGCGATCCTCAAGCTCAGCGCGGAGGGGCAGGTCAAAGGGCTGACCACCGCCGCGGGCATTTGGCTCACCGCCGCGTTAGGCGTCGCCGCGGGATACGGCCGTATCGGAGTTGCCCTCCTGGCGGTGCTCCTGGGCATGGTGATCTTGACCGTCCTGGGCTGGTACGAGCGCGACCTCGTGCCACCGGCCGCCGAAGACGGCGGGGACGAGCAGCGGCCGCCGCCGAAGCGTTCCGAAGCCTAGTGTCCTGAACTTAAGCCTGGCGTTCTGTTCTTCGCGTGGGCAAGCTGCGTCCACGCCGCGCTAGGTTATTCGTGGTTGCCGAGCCGACCGCGCCTCAGCGACCGCTCAGCGGGATAGCTGCGCCTCGGGGCGCTTCGAAGAAGGGGTTTCGGCTGGCTGGTCCGGCACGTTGTGCCTTCCGATGGAGCGCGACCCGTAGCGATGGGCGCAGACCTGCGTCAGCTCCGCGCCGAAGAACAGAATCTGCGCGGCGTAATAGATCCACACCAGCAGGACCACCAACGATCCGGCCGCGCCGTACCGCCGAGCCGACGCCGCTCTTCCCCAGGTAGAGGCCCAACAGCAATTTGCCGATGAGGAACAACACCGCGGTGATTGCCGCGCCCAGCCACACGTCGCGCCAGGCGACGCGGGCGGCCGGCAGGACCTTGTAGATCAAGGCGAACAGCAGAAACACGATGGCGAACGATGCCGCAAAGTTCACCGCGTGCCACACCGCCTCGGGCACCTGGAGCCATCGCTCGAGGTATTTCGCCAGCGCGGCGATCGTCGCGCTGAGGATCAGCGACACCAGCAGCAGGAAGCCGGTGCCCAGCACCAGCATGAACGGGAAGAACCGATCACGGAGGAACACCCACCAGCCGCTTTGCTGCGAGGGGGGTATTTCCCAGATCGTATTCAGCGCATCGCGCAATTGACCGAACACGCCCGAAGCGCCAAAGAGCAGCATCGCGATGCTGAGCACCGTGGCCACTGTGCCTGTTTCCGGACGATTGGCGTTGGCCAGGGCCGTCTCGATGGCTTCCGCCCCTTGGACGCCGACCATGCCCTCGATCTGCTCTACGATTTCCCCTCGCGCCGCTTGTTCGCCGAACACGAAACCGGCGATGGCCACGGCGATGACCACGAGGGGCGCCAGCGAGAGCAGGCTATAGAAGGCCAGCCCGGCGCCGAGCTGCGAGGCATTGTCCTCGACAAAGTCGGAGCCCGCCTTCTTGAGCACTTCCCAAATCTCTTTGAATACCATGTGGCCCTCCCCGGGCATCACGTGCTACGAGTGTGCCGACTGCTCTTCGATAGGCGCCAGGTCGGCGATCGCCGGGCCCTGGATCACGCGCCCCAGGGGATCGAACCGCGAACCGTGACAGGGACAGTCCCACGAATGCTCCGCCGCGTTCCAGGAAACGATGCAGTTCAGGTGCGGACACACGGCCGAGTGCTTGTGCAAGGCGCCGTTTTCATCCCGATAGACGCACACCTTCGAGAGTCCCTCCCGCAGGATCGCGCCACTGCCGGCGGGCACTTCGTGCACCGAGCGGACTTCTCCGCCAGTGACCCAGTCGAGATACTGGGCGGCCACGTTGAGGTTCTCGCTCGCGTAATCGCGCAGGCTGCTGGTCCACTTGCGCGAGGGATCGTAAAGGCCTTCCCAGGGGTTCGTGCGGCCGCAGATGAGGTCCGTGATCAGCATACCCGCGATGGTGCCATGAGTCATGCCCATGCCGCTGTCGCCCGTGGCGATATAGACGTTCGGCTTGTCGCCCGGATTGCGGCCGATGTAGCCCAGTCCATCGACCGGCTCGACGACTTGCCCCGACCAGCGAAAAGCCACGGACTCGGCCTGGGGGACGCGGCGGCGGGTCCAGGCCTCCAGCCGCTGGTAAGGATCGTCGCCGTGCGGCTGGCCGGTCTTGTGGTCCTCTCCGCCGACGATGAGCAGCTCGTTGTGCTGGGCGCCGGCGAAATCCTGGACGCGGACGTAGTGGTAGGCGTCCAGCGTGTCCCAATAAAGGGCCCGCGCTACCGCCCCGCGAGGGACCCGCAAGCCGATGACATACGTGCGATAGGGAGCCTGCTTGGTGTGGATCACCACGCGGTCGTTGAACGGCACGTTGGTCGCGATGACGATGGCGTCGGCGGCCACGCGCGGGCCTTGGCGCGTGCGGACGTAGGTCTCGTCTCCGCCTTGCACTTCGTTGGCGCACGAGTCGCCGTAGATTCGGCCGCCAAGCCGCTGGATGGCCTTGGCCAGTCCGGCCAGGAATTTCAGCGGATGAAACTGGGCTTGCCGCGGAAACCGCACGGCCGGCCCCGTGTCGAACCCGTCCAGAGGCGCTCGCGGCACCAGCTCCACGTCCGCCAGCCCGGCCTCCCAGGCGGCGTCCCGCTCGCGTTTCAAGTCGTTCGCCGAGCGGTCGGTGGCCGCGAAGAGGAACCCATCCAGCCGCTCGAAATCGCAGTCGATGCCCTCCTTCTGCATCGTCGTTTCGAGGCAGTCGATGGCCGCCGTGTGGCTGGCGGCCGCCAACCGGGCGCCTTCCTTGCCGTGCAGCCGCTCCAGCTCGTAATACCGCCGGTCCAGGGCATTGGACAGGTGGGCGGTCGTCCGCCCCGTTTCGCCGCTGCCGACGGTATGGCGATCCAGCAGCACGACCGACTTTCCCTCTCGGGCCAGCAGATAGGCCGTCATCATTCCGGCGATGCCGCCGCCGACCACGCACACGTGCGCCGTCGTGTCGGTGACCAGCCGCGGAAAGCTGGGGACCGGCACGGTGGCCATCCAGGGGGAAGTGGACTGTTCAGATGCGTGCGACATATGCCCTCCGATGCGTGTGTCAGGCGCCGAACGTTTGCAAGTCGTGTGCCCTCGGGGACCTGCTCCAAATGAAAACGCCAGGAACTCGCGTTCCTGGCGTTCCATTCCCTCTCAGGGCTGTTCCGCAAGCTAGTCGCTGGCCGCCGCGGCGGCCTCCGCGTTGATCACGCTCTCGGCAAGCTCGGTCAGCTTCTTGTCCGTCTCGCCTTCCTCATTCAGCGTCTGCTGAAGCAGCTCGGCGGCCTCTTCCTCGCCCAACAGCCGCGCATAGGTCCGAGCGCAGCCGTAAGCGGCGATTTCATAGTGCTCGACGCGCTGCGCAGCCGCGATCGAGCGCCGCGTCGAGCACTGCCGGCTCGGCGTCTTTCTCCATGGTTTCCTTGCCTTCTTCGATCAGCCCTTCCACGGCCTTGCACTTCTTGCCGCGGGCTGCCACCTCCATTCTCTCGAAGATCGTCTCCAGCCGCCGGGCATGTTCCTGAGTTTCCTCAAGGTGGTCCTCAAAGGCCTGCCGCAGCTCGTCGGACGAGGCGGCTTTCGCCATCTTCGGCAGGGCCTTGATGATCTGGTTCTCCGCACTGTAGAGGTCCTTCAACTCGTGAATGTACAGGTCGCGCATCGTTCCTAAGCTCATGGCATCCTCCGTTTTCGCTCGAGTCCGTGGTGAAAGTGACACAAACAGTTAGTCTCGATCTTCTCCGGAGCAGGCAAGGGTCTTCCGTCAGTCGAGAAAACAAATGCACACCCCCGGCTGCCACTCTGCGCCGTGGATTGCTTCATCCGGCTTCGCAGCACGTCGCGAGCGGCAACCGACGGCAAGTGCCATGCCCAACTGGTGGGGCGACGTAAGCGAATCGCGATTCTTCGCGGAACCGATGCGCCGCCGGCAAAGTACGCCGGGTCGTGTGGGAATTCGCCCTCTCGACGAGGGGAAGGGGTTTGGCACGGCGCGTGCTTCACGCTGGCCCAATCACGGCCAACAAGAAAGCCGGCATCGCGGGGATCGGCCACCGCTGCCATTGGCCAACAACCCTTTTCGGGGGGCGTAACGATGAGCTTCGGACCGTTAGGCGGTGGCAGTTTTTACCAGCCGCGCGGGCCTTATGGCCCTTGGGCCGGCTGCGGCTGCAGCAGTCTCTTCATCATCCTTGCCGGCATTTTGCTGGTGATGGGAGGCTGCCTGCGTATGTTCAACTTCTAGCCCGGCGTTTTCAGACCCGGCCGCGTTTCACAACCTCCCTCTCTACCCAAGGAGCATCCCATGCGCGCCATTTGCGGAGCCATCATTGCAGCGGGCGCGATGATCGGCATCGGCTTGACGGCCATTGGCTTCGGTATCCGCTTTCAAAGCTTCGGTCTGATCCCCGAGGAGAAGAGCTCCTCGATCTATTACGCCACGCCGTCGCTGATGATCTGTCTGTGGACTTCGGTCGCCGGCATGCTGATCGGACTGGTGGTCGCCTTCCTGGGGTTGGCGTTCCATCAAGAGCGCCGCTACCGCGAAGTGCACCCCGAGTGGCGGCCCGAGGGCACATCGCGAGCGCCGCTAGGCTCGGAACGCGTTACGGTCTAGTGGCGGCCACGGGGATAATCTGCGAAGCTCCGTCTTCGTTTTATCCTCGTCCTCGTCCTCGTCGTCGTCCTCGAATCACCGGCCGAACATCGACGATCGGGAGGGCAAGCCGTAAGCCCTCACGCCCTCCGGAGACGCGCCCATGGAGATTGCACGGACGTTGCCGGTCGGCGCCGAACGTCCAGCCGGGAGGCGGAGCTCACTTTCGCGTCTGGGCCCCCCGTCGTGAGCGGGTGGAGGTGGTGATCTGCGGCGGTGGTCGCAACGCCGCTCTGCGCGAGACGATCGCACACGAGCTGCGCCTCCGAGGGGAACGGCTATTGGTCGGCCCGCCTCGAGGAGGCCCGGGCCGGCATGCTCTACCAGTTTCGTCTCGACGGCGACGAGCGGCCCTATCCCGATCCGGCTTCGCGTTTCCAGCCGGACGGCCCGCACGGGCCGTCGCAGGTCGTCGACCCGGCCGCCTTCCGCTGGACCGACTCGGCCTGGTGCGGCGTGGCCCGCGACGGCCAGGTGATCTACGAGATGCACGTCGGCACGTTCACGCCGGAAGGGACCTGGGCGGCGGCCGAGCGGGAGCTGCCCGAGCTGGCCGCGCTGGGCGTCACGGTCCTCGAGGTGATGCCGGTGGCCGACTTTCCCGGCCGCTTCGGCTGGGGCTACGACGGCGTCAACCTGTTCGCGCCCACGCGGCTCTATGGCACGCCCGACGACTTTCGCCGCTTCGTCGACCGCGCCCACGCCGTCGGCCTGGGCGTGATCCTCGACGTGGTCTACAACCACCTCGGGCCGGACGGCAACTACCTGGGCGAGTTCGCGAAGGACTACTTCACCGACCGCTACGAGAACGAATGGGGCGAGGCGCATCAACTTCGACGGCGAGAACTCCGGCCCGGTCCGCGAGTTCTTCGTCGCCAACGCCGGCTACTGGATCGACGAGTTTCACCTCGACGGCCTGCGCCTGGACGCCACGCAGCAGATCTTCGATGCCTCGCCGGAGCACATCCTGGCGGCCGTCACCCGGCGTGTCCGAGAAGCGGCCGCGCGGCCGCAAGACGTTCATCGCGGCCGAGAACGAGCCGCAGGAGGCCAAGCTCGTCCGCCCGCTCGAGCAGGGCGGCTACGGCATCGACGCCCTGTGGAACGACGACTTCCACCACGCGGCCATGGTCGCGCTGACCGGCCACAACGAGGCCTACTACACCGACTACCACGGCAGCCCGCAGGAGTTCATCTCGGCCGTCAAGTGGGGCTATCTCTATCAGGGGCAGCGCTACCAGTGGCAGAAGAAGCGGCGCGGCACGCCGGCGCTGGACCTGGCGCCGGCCCAATTCGTCACCTTCATCCAGAACCACGACCAGGTCGCCAACTCGGCCAGCGGACTGCGCTGCCATGCGCTGACCAGCCCCGGCCGCTACCGGGCCATGACGGCGCTCTTGCTGCTGGGGCCCGGCACGCCGATGTTGTTCCAGGGGCAGGAGTTTGCCGCCTCCAGCCCGTTCTTCTTTTTCGCCGATCATGCCGAAGAAAAGCTGCCGCGGCTGGTCCGCCAAGGGCGAGCCAAGTTTCTCTCGCAGTTCCCCAGCGCAGCGCTGCCCGACGCTCAAGCGGCGATTCCCGACCCGGGCGACCCCGCGACGTTGGCGCGCTGCAAGCTCGACCTGACGCAGCGGCAGACGCACGCGCCGATCTACGCCCTGCACCGCGACCTGCTCCGCCTGCGGCGCGAAGACCCGGTGCTGGGCTCGCAGGAGCCGCGCGGCGTGGACGGGGCCGTGCTGGGCCGCGAGGCGTTCGTGCTGCGCTTTTTTCGTGGCGGCGCGGACGACCGGCTGCTGGTCGTCAACCTCGGCCGCGACCTGCGGTTCGACCCGGCCCCGAGCCGCTGCTGGCGCCGCCCGCCCAGCGGCGCTGGGGATTGCTGTGGTCGAGCGAGGACGTCCGCTACGGCGGCGGCGGCACGCCGCCGTAGAGACGGAGGATGGCTGGCGCATCCCCGGCGAGGCGGCGGTGGCCCTCTTGCCCGCGACGCTGGAGTGACGCCGCATGCACACCACGGGGACCGACGACTGGACCGTGCGCATGCCCTGGGACATCGACGCCGCCGAAAAAGCCGGGCGGCTGGTGACGCGCGAATGGCTGGTGACCAACGGCCTGGGCGGCTACGCCTCGGGCACGCTCGCCGGCGTGGCCTCGCGCCGCTACCACGGCCTGCTCGTCGCGGCCCTGCCCGCGCCGCTCGGCCGGCAGGTGATGCTCAACCACCTGTCCGAGCTGGTCCGGCTGCCGAGCGGACAGACGTTCGTCTTCGGCGGCGAGGAGACGGACCGGCAAGCTGGACCTGCGGGGCGATCGACCACTTTCAGGAGTTCCGCCTGGAGGGCGGGCTGCCGGTCTGGCGCTACGAGGTCGCCGGCGTCGCCTTCGAGAAGCGGGTTCTGCTGCCGCATCGGCAGAACACCGTCCACGTCAACTACCGCCTGGTGGCGGGCGAAGGGCCGGTCCGGCTGAAGCTGCGGCCGTCGGTCCACTTCCGCCGCACGAGGCGCCGGTCAGCGCGCCGCACCCGGAGCCGTACGCGCTGACGAGCGTCGAGGACCGCTACGAGCTGTCGTGCCCGGGCGTCGCTGCCGCCGCTGCGGCTGTTCCTGCACGGCGAGCGGGCGGCGTTCACGATGGACGGCTCGCGGACTGCCTGACATCCTCTACCGCGTCGAGGAGCAGCCGCGGCTACGAAGCCGAGGGAACGTTCTGGAGCCCGGGCTACTTCCGCGTCGACCTCTCGCGCGAGCAGCGACGCCACGCTGGTGGCCTCGACCGAGGCGTGGGAGACGATCCTGGCGCTGCGGCCCGCAGAGGCGCTGGCCGCCGAGCGAGACGCGCCGCGCGCGGCCTGGTCGCACTGGCCGACCCGCAGGTTCGCGAACGGCCTGGGCCGCGAGCTGGTGCTGGCCGCCGACCAGTTCCTCATCACGCCGGCCGGCCGCGCTGGAGGACGCGGCCCGCGCCCGCGCCGCCGGCGACGAGGTCCGCACGGTCATCGCCGGCTACCACTGGTTCACCGACTGGGGCCGCGACACCATGATCAGCCTGGAAGGGCTGACGCTGACCACCGGCCGGCACGCCGAGGCCGGCTACATCCTGCGCACCTTCGCCCATCACGTCCGCGACGGCCTGATCCCCAACCTCTTCCCCGAGGGCGAGAAGGAGGGCCTCTACCACACCGCCGACGCGACGCTCTGGTTCTTCCACGCCCTGGACCGCTACCTGGCCGTGCACCGGACGACCGCGACACGCTCGCGGCTGCTGCTGCCGAAGCTGCTCGACATCGTCGAGCACCACCTGCGCGGCACGCGCTTCGGCATCGGCGTCGATCCGGCGCGACGGCCTGCTGCGCCAGGGCGCGGAGGGCTATCAGCTCACCTGGATGGACGCCAAGGTGGGCGACTGGGTGGTGACGCCGCGGCGCGGCAAGGCGGTGGAGATCAACGCCCTCTGGTACAACGCCCTGCGGCTGCTGGAAGGCTGGCTGCGAGCGAGACAGGCGAGACGACGCCGCGCGGCCGCTGGGCCGACCAGGCCGAGCGGGCGCCGGCGTCGTTCAACCGGCGGTTCTGGTACGCCGCAGAGGGGCTATCTCTACGACGTCGTCGACGGCGAGCAGGGCGACGACCCGGCCTGCCGGCCCAATCAGGTCCTGGCCATCTCGCTGACGCACCCGGTGCTCGACCGAGCGCGCTGGCGGCGCGTGCTCGAAGCCGTGTCAGCGAGCGGCTGCTCACGCCGGTCGGGCTGCGGTCGCTGGCGCCCGGCCATCCCGACTACAAGGCGCAGTACTACGGCGACCTGCGCGCGCGCGACGCCGCCTACCACCAGGGCACGGTCTGGGCCTGGCTCATCGGCCCGTTCATCGACGCCTGGCTGAAGGTCCATCCCGGACCAGCGGCGCGAGCGCGCGGCGGTTCCTGGACGGCTTCGACGACCACCTGGGCGAGGCCTGCATCGGCTCGATCAGCGAGATCTTCGACGCCGAGGAGCCCTACACGCCCGCGCGGCTGCGTCGCCCAGGCCTGGAGCGTGGCCGAGGTGCTGCGCTGCTGGGTCAAGACCGCCTAGGCAGGCGAGCGTCGAGGCGTAAGCCCGACGTGCTTCAGCGCAAGCCGGCGTCCCACGTGGGGCTTACGCCTCGACGCTCGCCGTTCTAGCGGCGGCTTCCAGCCGCCGGATTGGGGAGCATGATGCTCCTGCTACTTTCTCTTGGGTCTGGTGGGCTTGGTTCGCGCCGCGGGCTTGCACTTCTCCCAGTTCTTCCTGCGGCGATTGTTGTGGCCGTTCAATCCGCTTCTCTTGGCGATCTTCCATGCCTCCTCGAGATGGCGCTGGCCGACGCTGCTCTCCTCGAGCAGGGCGAGCGCTTCGAGGATGTAGGTTTGCAAGACATCATGTCTGTGCTTCTTGGCTAGCGCCCTGGCCGTGCTCAGTTTTCTTTTGCCCTCGGCCCGGTTGCCCAGCGCATGCACGATGAGCTGCCCCTAGCGCTCATCAGCTCGGCCGCCCGCCAAGGGTTCCAGAACTCACATACTTTGATGGACTCCTCAAGGTTCTGCTGATGTGTGTCGATTTCGCCCCTCAGTTCTTCTTGGATCGCCTCGGAATGAGCCAGGGGCGCGTGATACCACGGCATATATCCCTTGATCGCCACGGGCTTGAAAAACAGATGTGCAACGGCCAATCCGGCAATGCGGTCGGTTTCGGCGAACCACCAGTGCTCGGCAATGCCACGTTCGTTCAAATGCCTGCGGCCCAGGTTGGCGAACCTCCAAGCCCGCACGAGCTCCCCCGCAGCAGGGCCGCCCAAGCCATATGGACGCAGGCGATCGCCAGATCGAACCGTTGAGGCATTCCGGCTTCCAGGAACGTCTTGCGCGCGTCCTCCCAAGCCTTCTTCGCCTCACTGTAGAGCTTCTTGCCGTTCTCTTGCAGCTTGTAGATTTCGATGTAAACGGATCGAAGCCGCCTCTCGAGCCCCTCCAGCGCCCGGCGATCCTGTCCTCCCACGACGTCCATGCACGCTCGCAGCCCCGTCGCGTCGATCGAGCTCTTCCGCCTTGACGACCTTGCCCTGGAGCACCAGACAATGTGCCCAGCGGATGATGCTCTTGCACGCGAGCTCCCACTCGTGCTGTTTATGGGCCCACTGGTGACACTCCTGGTATTGGTTGATGGCTTTGCCGAACTCCTTGTAAATGAAGTGAAGGTTGCCGATGTGAGAACGACTCTGCCAATAGCCGCGTGCCAGTGTGTCACTGTTGCAGTTGGGGTACGGCGGCAAGTCGTTGGGCGAATATTTCGGACGAAAGCCGCGGGTCCGTTGATCGATCTCCTCGTGGAGCGCGCGGATCTGTCCCCACTCCTGCCGATGACGATACAGGTCCTGAAGATGCACCAGTAAGGGGACGAGGAGCTCCAAGGATTCGCGAGTCGCCTCGTGGTCGCTGGAGGAGGTCACGATCCGCTGCCGGAGCAACTGCGCCGACTTGAGCATCGACTTGTGATAGCCGGCATCGGCCAGCTCCTGCCAATGGCTCTGGAGGATGCGGCAGGCGTTTTGCGTGTCTTGTCGCTGGGGCCCCCGCAGAAAGTGCTCGATGGCCTCGTGAGCGATGATGGGCCGCGGCCAGAAAGTCTCCTCCTCGACGTCCTCCAGCAGCGACTGGTGAGCCAGCGCCGCAAGCCGGTGCCACTTCTCGCGCTGCCGCTGAAAGTCTGCATCACTACGCGTCGTTCGTTGATCATGCTCCTCGACGGCCTGGCGCACCAAATGGTGGACGAAATAGTGGAGTCGGGTGGTGACCGGGAGCCTAGCGGGCCACCGTCGGCGGATTTGTCAATGAGCTGAAACTCCACGAGCTTTTGCAAGGCCTCTTGCTGGTCCCCCGTCACTACACCGTTGGCCCGCAGCGTCTTCCAAAGATGAGTAACCAGTCGTTGACTGCGAGGCAGCAACATGACGCTCATGACTTTCAAGAGCGCCACGCAGTCGGGGAATCCTTCGCCCAGTGCTGGCAGCAAGTCTTGCAGGACATTCAAGATACCTCGAACCGTGTTTCGCTTCTCGCTTTGGTTGATCGGATGGATGTGATTATAGAAGCACGTGCGCCACGCGAGCGCGTCCAGCTTGCGAAGCTCCCGTAGCTTCGTGAGCCAGCAAAGGACTGTGTCGTTGCGAAAAGCATCGGGAAACTCCTCGAAGTTGAGGCCCAGCCCCTCGACGACTTGCGGGCGATAGACCATGGGATCCGCGGAAGACAACTTGATGGTCTTATAGTGCGTAAAGTGAGCCCATTCTGGGATTGCATCGCCGGCATAAACGGCCAACAACAGCCGAATGTTGTGCTCGCGCGCACAGCGCTGTAGAAAATACTCGGTCGCCTCATCAATCACCAGACGATGGTAAGGCGCGATCACCATGGCCTTGCGCTGCTTGAGCCGCACAATCACACAGTCCACGAACCGGGCGTCCGCATCCGCCAGAAAAGGCACGCCCACCGACAGGCTGGATTGGGTGGGCGGGAACCCTTCCGACATGCCGTCGAACGACACGGCCAACTGTAGAACGCGCCGAATGCGCCCGATCCCCAGGTAAAGCACAGGCTGCGCCGCGCGTCTCCGCGACGGGCCGCTTCCTCGGCAACAGCCTTCAGCAGCGCACGCGTGCCCGAGAACCGCGAGAACTCCACCACAATGTTCGCATCGCCGGGAGGATCATCGTTGCCGATCTGTTTTCCGAGCGCATCGGCCAGCAGTTTCTTGTTGGGCTCAAAAGTGCCCCGATCCTGAGGGCGCTCGGGCACCGGCATGGCACGCGCGAACGCGAAAAGGTTGTGAGCGATTCCGCGCCGGTTCAGGACGTCTTGGTTGCTAATCTGAACTGTGGAGTGAGTCTGACAATCTGGGGACTGCAAATCACCCGCCGGACTGCCATCCGCGTGTTTAAGAACGGCGATCCGCTTGGCAACGTAATCGCGCAGTGTGCTCAGCTCCCACGTCCGCTCGGGACCGGCGAGAAAGTGATGGTCCAACCACTCTAGCACGGCCAGCGTGAAAACACCTTGCCCCCGCGTTGGCAATTCGTAGGCATGACCGCCGTCCTTGGTGGCGGCCATGATGAAAACGTTCGATCCCGGCGGCCAGGTCAGGCCACCCGTCTCTTTGTCGAGCTGAACTTGTTGAGGTTTGATGGTTTCCACGTGGAGATGGCCGAGCGATCTGGCAATCGCGCGCTGCCCTTCAAAGGTCGGGCCCTTATTGAGGTCTTCGGAAGGATCGTGCCGGATGCTGACCCCCGACGCGCAGGAGTCCATGAGAAACACGATGTTCCTGGGCGCGCAACCGGCCTCACGAAGCCATCGTTTGACGTCGTGAAACGTGAAGGCTCCTTGCTTCTCGGCGTCGGAACTGTCGGCGATGATCTTGTCGATGGCTTTCGCCCGCGACGTCAGGAAGGCGGCCTCCCAGGAGCCCCCGCGGTTGCTCGGACAACCGTGTCCGCTGAAGGTCACCAGCAGCGTTCCCTCGGGCACCCTGCGCGCCGCATCGACGATTGTCTGCTGGAGGCTCTTGGGCGTGACATCTTCGTTCACGAGCAGCCAAGAAAGCGTATTTCGCCGGCGTGACGTCAACAACTTGTACAAGGAATCGGCGTCGTTGGCCGCGCACGACAGCGAAGGGACCTTGGCCTCCGGATAGAAGTCCACGCCAACGGCAACGAGCGCCAAGGCTGATTCGGGTGATTTCGAAAGGACCTGATGGCTCGTGCCTGAAGCGAGACCGATGGACATTGGGGATCGACTCCTTCCGCAGCTCTTCGGCATCATCATTCCTCGTTGACGCCAGCGCCGGCGTTGCGATGCTTACCATACCCGATGGACCAAGTCGTTTCTAGCAAAACGCGCAGAGGCGCGCCTCGAAGACACCCCCACCGGTTCAAGCGCAGCATGGGGAAGATGCGCGCCAGAGAAACCAGTCCAGGGCTGCGCTCTACAGGTCATCCTTTTGGCTCGCGCTTCGTCTTTCGCATCTGCCGCGCCAGCTTTTCGATTTCGCTCACCATTTCCTCGGGAAGCCCAAACGCCCGTGCGATATCCGCGAGGGCATCGAGCCGCTGAGGGGCAGGGTAGGCGTCGGCCAATCGCTTGAAGTGTCGTTTCAAGACTTGACCTGCTTCCTGATTGGCTCGATACGCGGTCCTCGGCGAACGCGTAGGAGGGAGCATGCTTTGAGCACTCGAGGCTGGCCCCTGTAGCACCACCGGCGTAATGAGCTTTTTTGCCACTAAGGTGCGCAAGTGTGTGGAGACGGTCGTGGGTGCCAATTCGGCTTCCCGCGAGCGGCGGCGGCGATCAGCAATGCGGCGGTGAATCTCCTTGAGTTGAAGCGCGCTGCGACCCTCTGCCTTGGCCTCCCACAGAGCCGCCAGACAATCGATTTCACCGAGACTGACGTGGGCTTCGATCATGGTTGCTGACGCGAAAGGGGGGAATTGATCGGTCAAAAAATCGACGGCCAAGTCTTGACAGCATACGGTAAAGCAGTATGATTGGTCCAGCGTCGGGATGAGTAGTCTGAGAGGGGCGACAGCCGGCGCTGACCGACAAGGAGGCTTTGGCACGCGTGATTGCTCCCTTGGTTCGCGGCCTCGCGGTGGCCACAGTCGCGGTCATCCTTGTCGATGCCGTCTTGATTCGCATTGATCCCAGCCTTGCCCACGCCGGCGACGACCTCCCTGGGCTGAAAGCCATAATCTACGTCGCGTCGGCACTGGTCCTGGAATGGCTGACGCGCCCTCGTTTGCCATTTGATCCCTACGATACCCGCCAATCGCGGATCCCTCGACCGCAATCCGCTTCGACGGAGGATGAACGATGTCCGAACGATTCGAAGGCCTCGTTGGCTTAGCCGCAGCTTTTGCCGCAGCCTGGTGCGCAGTCGCCTGGGTGCTGCCTAATTGGGTGTTGGCCGCAGGCGGTGTCACCATACCCGGAATGGTCGTTGGCTTTCCGCTAATGTTCTGGCTCGCGAGCCGCGTTTATCGGAACTGCCGCTCGGGTGCCCCGCGGAACTGCCAGCAAGGATGAATCGGCACAGGGCCAGCGCGGCAATGCGAATCCCTTGGTTCGCGCGGCTGCGTGGCCCAGGCCTGGAGCGTCGCCGAGGTGCTGCGCTGCTGGGCCAAGACCGCCTAGGCGTTCCTGATCGAGAGATGCTCGTGCTCGCGCTCGACTACGCTGAGTCCTCGTCCGTCCTTGTGCTCTTACCCGCATACGCCGCTGACAATCGAGTACGAGCACGACTACGAGCACGATCACGATAGGGCACGCTAGGGAAGGATGCTCTCGCGGGCTCTTACAGCAGCTCTCCAATCGGCTCTCCGTCGCCAGCGGGATCGGCCTGCCCAAGCGGTCGGGCAGCCCGGCTGTCCGCGTTCATCGGCGGCACCCGTGGTCACCCGTCGCGAAACCTCGCCCATTTTAGGCCGTGTTGCCCCCCCCAAATGCGGCTGGCGCAAAATAAGACTGGACCCAAGGTGGTCCCTGGTTAGAATTGATGAGCTTGGGAAAGACCTAGGGATCGGGGGCAGCACTCCCTTCGGTTTAGCCGTGGCACGACGCCATGCATGCGTCGAAATCAGACCAGGCGATCGGACTAGGCGAAATTGGTCTAGGCGAATTGGTCTAGGCGAATTGGTCTAGGCGAATTTGACTAGGCAATCGGATCAAGCCCACGCAAACTCAAACAGCCCCATCGCTGTCGAACCTTGCGCGGACGGTTTGGTCGTCCTGGTTGTAATTGTTTGCCAAATGCTCCCCTCACGGCGACGGAAAGCGGAGGGGTGGTAGAGTTTCGTGCTGATCGAAGTATCCCCTTGAGCGTGTCCCCTTGAGCGTATCCCCTTGAGCGCTGGTCTTGCGGTATCGCCGGCCGCGCGGTCAAAATCTGCCCTTAGATCGCGGTCCCCATGTTCGGGTCGAAGCGAGCACTCCCTTGTTCTAGCTGGAAAGTCGCGGCGCCTTACAGGACGCGTAACTCCCCAACCGCCTCGCTCCTGTGACGCGGCACTCCTGCACGTTGACGCGAGTGTCCACCACCCGGCCATGTATTTCATCCCCGTTGCTGACCCCCTCCCCTCCCCAACCCAGCGTAGGAGTGAGCATTGTACAACGCATTGTTGGACGATCTCGACGATGAAGAACAGACCCCCTCCCCCGACGAGGCCGTCGCCTTGGCCGACAAGGAGGACGAGCTGGAAGATGAGGATGATCTTGCGGTAACCGAAGTAGAAGACGACCCCCACGCCGAAGCCGCGGAGGTCGAGGACGTCGCCGCCGAGGAATTGATCGAGACCGTGGACGTCGAGTCCTGGTCCGACGATCCGGTGCGGATGTATCTCACCCAGATGGGGGAAATCCCCCTTCTGACGCGGCAGCAGGAAATCTCGCTGGCCAAGGAGATCGAGATCACCCGGGCCAAGTTCCGCCGCAAGCTGCTGGAATGCGACTACGTGATCCAGTCGGCCGTCAAGGTGCTGCGGCGCGTGGCCTCTAACGACCTGCCGTTTGACCGCACCGTCCAGGTGTCCGTCACGGACCGGCTGGAAAAAGACCAGATCTTGGGCCGGTTGCCTCACAACCTGGGAACGCTCGAAGTGCTGCTCAAGCGCAACCGGCGGGATTACCGGGTCGCGCTGAGCAAGAAGCGCTCCAAGGCCGAACGGCACGAGGCCTGGGTTCGTTTGGGCCGCCGCCGGCGCCGCGCCGTAAGACTCGTCGAAGAGCTGGGCCTGCGGACGCAGCGGATCGAGCCGATGATCCGCACCCTGGAGGACTTCAGCCGCCGTGTCACGGAGCTGAAGGCCCAGCTTGCCCAGATGCGCAAGCTGCGCTCTCCGCCGGATGAGCGGGCGCCAGCGCTTAAGGAGTTCCGGGCCATCCTCCGCACCACGCAGGAAACGCCCGTCAGCATCCGCAACCGCATCGTCTTCCTCCGGCGAGTCTATGCCCAGTACCAACGGGCGAAGCGAGGGCTCTCCGAAGGCAACCTGCGGCTCGTGGTGTCGATCGCCAAGAAGTACCGCAACCGCGGGCTGAGCTTCCTGGACCTGATCCAGGAGGGCAACGCCGGCTTGATGCGGGCGGTCGATAAGTTCGAGTATCGCCGCGGCTTCAAGTTCTGCACCTATGCCACGTGGTGGATTCGCCAGGCGATCACCCGCGCCGTGGCCGACCAGAGCCGCACGATCCGCATCCCCGTGCACATGGTCGAGACCATGTCAAAGGTCCGCAACGTGTCGCGCAAGCTGTTCCAGGAGCTGGGCCGCGAGCCGACCATCGAAGAGACGGCCAAGGAGGCCTCCTGCCAGATCGACGAAGCCCGGCGGGTGGTCACCATGGCCAAGTACCCGATCAGCCTCGACCGGCCGGTGGGCAACAGCGAGGACAGCCATTTTGGCGACCTTTTGCCCGACGGCAGCGCGGAGAACCCGGCGGCCGGCGCGGCCCAAGAGATGCTTCGCACGCGGATCAACAAGGTCTTGAAGACCTTGAGCTACCGCGAGCGGGAGATCATCCGCCTGCGTTACGGGCTAGGCGACGGCTACAGCTACACGCTGGAAGAAGTGGGCCACATCTTCAAAGTGACCCGCGAGCGCATCCGGCAGATCGAAGCCAAAGCGGTGCGGAAGCTGCAACAGCCCAGCCGCAGCGCGGAGCTGATCGGCTTTTTGGATTAGACGGCCCCGGCGAGCGGCCGGCGTAAGCCGGCTGATGGCCGCGCAGCGTTTACAATGCAAAGTTTCTCACCGAACCTGGCATGAGCGCCAGGTTCGGTTTTTTGTGAGTGCTTGGCAGCTTCACTTGGAGTGCGTGCGACTTGTCGCCGCTTTGGGATTGTTCTGAATGAGTCATCGCGCGCGGCTGCATCGAGGCCCAACGGGCCGAAACTCGACAGCCCAGGCCGAAGGCCTGGGAGGCCATCGGATTGAGAACACGAAAGCCCTGAAAGGGCGCAACCCGCGATGCGGCATTCATTACGCCGTTCCGCCCCTTCAGGACACCCTTCAGGGCTTGTCACGTTTTGTCATCTCGCGGCCCCAGGCATTCGGCCTGCGCTGTCGAGTCGCGCCCGTTTCGGGGCTCATGATGTGCCAAGCAGACAAGCAGGCGCAGTCCAATCGGCAGGCCCGCCGCTGGCTGCTGTCATGCGCGCTGGTGACAACCCCGCAGAACGACGCAACCCTCTCATTTTCCTCCGTTCGGTTTTTTTCATGGATTCCGGTCTTGTCAGTCGGCTGAAGCCGACTGAAGCCGACGGATACGGGGCGGAATCGCGCTCCGCTGCGCTTCGTCTCCGCCCATCGGCCTGCGCTCACTTGTTCGACTGGCGTAGGGCCACACGGAGGCCCACGTACCTGCTCCGGTCGTCCGGCGAGATCCCGCTGCGCCTCGCCGACCGGCAGAAGTAGTCGCCGGCGCTCCAGCAGCCGCCGCGGAACACGCGGCTCGAAGCCCGCTCATCATACCGGTCCGCACACCACTCCCAGACGTTGCCTGCCATGTCTTGCAAGCCCAACGGATCGGGCGCGGAGTCGGGGAATACTCCCACGGCCGAAGTGACGCCCAGCCTCGCCTCGGCGGAGTTGCAAATCCCATAATTCCTGTCATTGCCCCAGGGATACGTGTGCCCGAGCGGTCCGCGGGCAGCGGCCTCCCACTCATTCTCGCTCGGGAGCCGTCCCCCGGCCCAGCGGGCAAACGCCTCGGCTTCGTAGCAGGACACGCCGACCACCGGCTGATTCTTGCCGTTCCACTTGGCGTCTTGCCAGAACCGGGGCGCCGTGAGCTTCTCGGCTTGCCGCCACTTCCAGCCGTCGTCCTTCCCGTCGTCATCGAGCCAAAGCTCGCGCCAATCGTAGCCGCCGTCTTCGATGAAGACGGCAAACTGGCCGTTGGTGATCGGATATCGCGTCAGCCAAATGTCGTGGGGCAACGTCCAGAGGCGAGGTGGATTGTCGCTTTCTATGTCGTCTCCTAGTGGATACTCGCCGGCGGGCACTTTGACCCAAGCGCTTCGGCCGAGGCCATCGAGGCCGGCCTGCTCGCGCAGATCGACGACGATCCGCGGGTCGCCCAATTCGCCCAGGCACAGACCCAGCTTGTGCCGCTCGGGGAAGGGCGCACGACGCTCGATCGCCGCCAGACACACCCGGCGGAACTCGTCGAGCCACTCGGGCTTGAGCTGGGGCGCCCCCTTGAGCAGGCAGGTCAGCGCGCACTCGGCCAGCACGACCTGCAAGCCGAGCGTCTGATCCAGCGGCTTCAGCAGGGCCAGCAAGCGATCGACCAGCGGCCGCACGTGCCGCTGCGTCAGGCTGTTGTCCAGCAGCGCGCAAAAAAGAAGCAGAGCGTGTTGTGCCACTCGGGCACTCGTGCGCGGAAGGCAAACGTCTGCGCCAGCCGTTCCACCCCGCCGCCCCCTTCCAGCATCCAGAGGCGCATCGCCGCCAGAAACTCTTGGATCGAGAGGTGATAATAGCCGGCCCTGCGCTCCTCGCGCGGCAGCAGCAGGCCGGAGCGATTGACCAAAAGCTCGCGCGTTTCGACTACGGTCTGGAAACCGTCCCCGGCGAAGGCATCCTCGTTGTCGTACGCGGCGAGCAAGGCGTCGATTTCGTCGTAGGTCGCCGCCGCTTGGGGAGTGGCGCGTTCTTGGCCCAGCGCGTCGCCCGTGTGCATGCCGTGGGCGATGACCTCGAGCCGTCGGCGCACGGGGTCGATCACCGTGGGATCGTGGACGAACCGGTTGTAAAGGACGTTTTCCACGATGCGGTCGTAGAGATTGTGCTTGTCTTGCGGCAGGCGCTTCCCCTCCGTGTAGATCACGCACATGGCCGTGAGCAGCATCGGGTTGGCGGACAGCTCTCGCAGGTCTTGGCGGCTGGAGAGATCGCCGAACATCTTGGCGGCCGTGGCGGCGGCGTCCTGGGGGTCGCCACCGTCGCCGCCCAGGAGCATGGTAAACCAGCGCTTGACCAAGAGTTCCTGCAGTGGCTTGGGGAGATCGCTGATGGGGGCCTGGCGGAGGCCGAGGCGGTTCACTTCGGCGTCGGAAAGGCCATAAGGCCGGCCGGTGACCAGCACGCGGTTGCCGGCGGCGTGCCAGGCGGCGATGGCATCGGCCAGGCCAGTCAGCAGCATCTCTCTCGGCGAGCAGGGAGCAAGCGGATCGCCGTGACTGCGCGGCACTTCGTCCATGCCGTCGAAGATGAGCACGGCGGAACCGTTGGCCAAATGGGCCCCCGCAGCGGCCCAGTCCAGGCCACAGCTCTTCGACGTGAGCCAGTCGGCCAGCGCGGCCTCCAGCTCGCGGTGCGTCAGCTCGCGCTTGCCGGCCAGCAGCGGCAGAGACTGCCAGAAATCGCGCAAGCGGACGAGCATCGGCAGCCGGTCGCGGAACGACTCGTCAAACCGCTCGCGAAACTCCTTGGGCGGATCGACGGCATGCGTCGGGACCGCGTTCTCGCACAAGACGAGGCTCAGCCAACGGCAAAAGACCGATTTGCCCGCTCCCGGGCTGCCGCTGACATAGAGCGACTCCTTGCCGAACTCGTCCAGCAGCAGCGGTGGCGGCTTCTCGCGCTCGGCGGTAGCCTCGCGCGTGGGCGAGCGCGCGTCTTCCGACGGCTGGCTTTGCGCTGATGTAGTGAGCGGCACGTACACACTGGCCAGGCGTGTGACCTGGCCCTGCTTGAGCTTGAGCCCCATCAGCTCGATGTCCCGGCATTGACCGCGGAGCCAGTTGCGGTAAGGCTCGGGGATCGTTGGCTTCGCGGGAAGCGTCTCCCGCCGCTCGGCGCCATGCAGGATGCGCCGGGCCGCCTCGCGTAGCTCGAAGTCCGCCTTAAGGAAGAACCCTGTGTCCTTCCTCTTTACCCCGGTGTAAGCGTGCACCAGCCCGAGCTTCTGTAGCTCCTCTCGGAACTCGCACAACTGGCTCCATTGCGCGATGCTCTCGCGGTCGCGCCCAGCCGTGACCTCGTCGTCGAAGAAAAAAATGACTTCCGGCGCCCCCGTGGAGCGATACCGCTGATAGGCGTCGCGGAACTCCTTCTCCGTTCCTGAGCCATACGCCCCGGTCGGAGTGCCAAACCGGGACTTCATGATCCCGATATACACCTCGTAGGTGGCGGGGATTGCCTCATCAATCCCCTCCTGGGGTGCCGGGCCGAGCCGCCGCGGGGCGTCCTTTTCCCACAGGAACAATTCCAAGCGGAACCCGCCGGCACGGCCATCCGTGCGGTTAATGTTCTCGGCCACTTCTTGCAGAGCGCGTCTCTCTCGGTCCGCATCGCTCGGCGACGAAACCAAGACCCAAATGATCCGCGCCGTGTTCTGGGGCTGCGCGGACGGCGAATTGCCCGCTTGCGAGGATCTTGGCATTGCTCTTCCCCAGAGATCGGGTGAACCAGATGTGCGCACGGCGGCAACGAATTCCACGATAACAGAAGCCTGGACGCTAAAGAAGGCGTTGGCGGTCGGCGAAGTGCAACGCGGATCGGCTCACCGCCGTCGTGGGCGCATTCCCTGCGCTAGAGACGGGCACGTTTGGAACGTGCCCCACGTTTCGGAGGCCTCGGCCGGCGCCTATAATCAACGCCGCCGGGTCGGCCTCGGAACTCCCTCGCGGGCGGCCGATTCTCCTGGCCTTTTCCCGTCTCTCGGCAGAACAGAGGAGGCACGTCATGTCACGCTCGGTGGGTCACGCTTGCGCGGCAATGCTGCTGGCAGCCTTCGCGATGGCTGCTTGTTGGTCGTTCTCTCAGGAGGCCCCGCCAACAAAGGAAACTGCCAAGGCGGCGGGCGCAAAGAAGCCGTCGGCCAAGGCCGTTGAGCCCAGCGCCGAAGAGGCCTTGCTCAAGAAGCTCCAGGAGCCGACGGAGTTTTCGTTCGAAGCGGCGCCGCTGAAGGATGCCTTGGCAGCGCTCGCCAAGAAACACGCCGTGCCGATCGTCATCCACCGCAAGCAGGTTATGGACAGCGGCGGCGCCGAGGACATGCCGGTTACGCGAACCGTCAAGGGCGTGTCGCTCGAAACGGGGCTCAACCGCTTGCTGGGCGAGCATCGACTGGCCTGGGTCTTGCGCCACGAAGTGATCGACGTGACCTCACGCGAAGATGCGGACACCTTCTTGGTGACGCGGGTGTACGCGGTGAGCGATCTCGTGCTGCCCGCCCTGGACTACGATTCGCTGATCGAACTGATCACCAATACGATCTCGCCGGATTCCTGGCCGGAAACCGGCGGCCCCGGGACGATTCAGCCGGGGCGGCTGACCCTGACGATCCGCCACAGCCAGGCCGCCCACCGCAAGATCGCGGCGCTGCTGGCGGCCCTGCGGCGCCGACCAGGCCCCGGCAGACGGCCCGCCGCCGCAGACGGCGATCCCCTGTTACGAGGCGCGGGCGGAGCGGCGCATCCTCGATGCGCTCCGCCAGAAGGTGGCCGTGTCTTTCAAGGACGCCTCGCTGGCGGACGTGGCCAAGACCTTCGCCAAAGAGTATGGGCTTCCCCTCGAGTTCGATCGCCGCGAGCTGAGCGACAGCGGCATCGATCCGACGAAAGTTCAGGTGGGCCTTACGGCCAGCGGGATCACCCTGCGTTCGGCGCTGGACCTGCTCTTGCGCGAGCCTGAGCTGAGCTGGATCGTGGAAGACGACGAGCTGCGGATCACCAGCCGCGACGCTGTCCAGTCGAGCCTGAAGACGCGCGTGTATCCGGTGCCCGACCTGCACGACATGGCGGACGTGAGCGGCGACGAGCTGATCGATCTGGTGACCAACACGATCCTGCCGGATCAGTGGTCCGATGCCGGCGGGCCGGGGAACCTGGAGTACGACGCTCGCTCGCGCTCGCTGGTTTGCTGGCAACATCGCGAGGCCCACGAGGCGTTGGAGGACCTGCTCACGGACCTCCGGCGGACGGAACCCAAGGTTTCGGCCGAGGGAGCGTCGCTGGGCGACGACGAGGTGACCGTCTGCCAGTATGTGATCGACCGCGAGGGTGCGCCTCGGGCCAAGATCATCGAGGCCGCTGCCACGCTGGTGCGCGAATTGATCGCCGCCGATTCGTCGCGCGCCAAGGATACGCCGTTCTACCTGCGAACGTCCGCCGACGGCTTCGCCGTGCGTCACACCGGCAAGGTGCAGCGGGAGATTCAGCAGTTGCTCGTCAATCTCAACGTCGCGGCGCCGCGGCAGGCAAACCCTGCGGCCCCGCCGCCTGATTAGCTCGCCGCCTGGTTAACCTGCGCTGTGCTACGATGCCCGACCGCCGCCAGCATCGCGGGCCACATCCGGAGGATGCCCGGCTGTTTGCCCGGCAGACGTGGCCGCTGCTGCGATCGGCCGGGGCCGACTTGTGCTGGCTCTTGGACCGCGGCTACGCGGTCACGTCGTCGCTCAAGCTGGTGGGCGACCGCTACGCGCTCACGCAGCGACAGCGGGTGGCGGTGGGCCGCTGCTGTTGCCGCCAGGCAGCGAGCGAGGGCCGCCGGGCGCGGCAAGTGGAGGTCAGCCAACTCTGCGGCCGGGCGTTGGCCATCGACGGCTATAACGTGCTGACGACTGTCGAAGCCGCCTTGGCCGGCGGGGTGCTGCTGCGGGGCGCGACGGCGTGCTGCGCGACATGGCCAGCGTGCACGGCAGCTTTCGCAAGGTGGCCGAGACGCTGCCGGCGATCGAGCTGATTGGCGCGTTTCTCGCTCGCTGCGGCGTGGCCGAATGCCGCTGGTACCTCGATAGCCCGGTGTCCAACAGCGGCCGGCTGAAGACGCTGCTGCGGGAAACGGCCGAGGCCCGCGGCTGGCCCTGGCAGATCGAGTTGGTGGCCAGCCCGGACCGGGTGCTTCGCGAGACTTCACGCGGCACGCTCGCTCCCGTGGCGGCGACGTTCCGACAGTGCCATTCTCGATGCCTGCGGCGCGTGGGTTGATTTGCCACGGGCGGTCGTCGGCACGGCGTGCGGCGATGCGCAGATCGTCGATCTCTGGCCAGAGAGGTAACTCCGCCTGTCGAAGGCGTGCCACTCGTCGTGGCACGGGCATCCTGCGCGTGCGTCCCCACCCAACCGCCGATGCCACACAAGATCGCCGGGCGTATACTGAGGGCGCATGAACGCCAGGCGCCGAGAGAATCTTCCGCGAGTGGTCGTGCTGGCCGGACCCAATGGCGCCGGCAAGAGCACTGCGGCGCCGCGGCTTTTGCGGCGGGCGTTGAGCGTCGAGGAGTTCGTGAACGCCGATGTCATCGCGCAAGGCTTGTCGGGCTTTGCTCCGGAGCGCGCGGCGATGCCTGCCGGACGTATCCTGATGAAGCGACTGAAGGAGCTGGCTGCGGAGCGGAAGAGTTTCGCCTTTGAAACGACGCTGGCCAGTCGATCCTTCGCGGTGTGGCTAGACGAACTGAAAGCGCAAGGGTACCTCGTGCATGTGCTTTATCTGTGGCTGCCGAGCGCGGAGGCTGCTGTTCAGCGCGTAGCCCAACGGGTCCGCCTCGGCGGCCACGACGTGCCTGAAGCTACGATTCGGCGGCGATATCGTGCCGGTCTGCGAAACTTCTTCGAGCTCTATCAGCCCTTGGCGGATACATGGCAAGTTGTCGATAGCAGCGCGGTCGCGGGGGCCCGAGTGGTGGCTACCGGAATCGGACGCAAGACGAATGTAGTCAAGGACGAAGAGGCCTGGGAGAGGATTCTACGTCAGGTCCAGCGAGGTTGAACATGCAGGATGAACAAGCCACGAGCGATACGCAGCGCACGAGTGGATTGCCGAAGTCGAGGCAATTGAGACCGCCATGCTTGAAGGCGTTCTCGAAGCACTGATTCAACATAAGCGCGCTGGCAATCCGGTTTTCGGATGGCACGAAGGGAAACTCCAGTGGGTTATGCCCGCGGATATCCCAGTCGAGGATACTCCATCCGGTCCTCGATGGCGGCAGGCTGGCTAGGACGGTAATCGAGATCTCCATTCCGACCTTCTCCGTATGTCCACTTCTCAATTCGCCCAGCTCGAGCTGCTCGCGGAGCTGGATACGCTCTTGGCCGGACTGCGGGACTGGACCGACAGCGCGCCCGATTGGCCGCCAGCCCGGCATTGCCAGGCGCTCGTGCGGCGGCTGGCACAGCGGATGGAGACGCTGCGCGTTCGCTGGGAAGCGCCCCTCGTTGTGGCCACGCTCGGCGGCACGGGCACCGGCAAGAGCACGCTGGTCAACGCGCTGGTGGGGGCCGAGGTGACTGCCGCCGGGCGCGAGCGGCCCACCACGCGCATGCCCACCTTGATCTGCCGGCCGGACTATTCGCCGGCGGATTTCGGCATCAGCCCCGACCGCGTGCATGTCGTGCATCGCGATCTGCCGGCGCTGCGGGACTGGGTGCTGCTCGATTGCCCCGACCCAGACACGACCGAGGATGAGCCTGTCGGCAGTTCGGCTGCCGCGGACGGGCCGAATGCCGCGTTGGCACCTCGGGCTGACGCCTCGACGCTCGCTGCACACGTCTCGCCGCTCGCCGACGGCACGAACCTCGCTCGCCTGCGAGAGCTGCTGCCGCAGTGCGACGTGCTCATCGTGACCACCACGCAGCAGAAGTACCGCAGCGCCCGCGTGAACGAAGAGCTGGCGGCGGCCGCCCCCGGCGCGCGCCTCGTGTTCGTGCAGACGCACGCCGACACCGACGAGGACATTCGCGACGATTGGCGCAAGGTGCTCGCCGAGGACTATGAGCCGAGCGAGATGTTCTTCGTCGATTCGCTCGCGGCCCTGGCCGATGCGCAGGCCGGCGTCGCGCCGCGCGGCGAGTTCGCCCGCCTGGTCGAGCTGCTTTCGCGCGAGCTGGCCGGGGCGGCCGCCCACCGCATCCGCCGGGCGAACTTTCTCGATCTGGCCGAGCAAACGCTGGCCGCTTGCCAGGACAAGCTGTCGGGCGGATTGCCGGCCATCGAGCGGCTCGAAGCGGCCGTCGGGGGTGAGCGCACGCGGCTCGCGGGCCGCGCCGCCGCCGAGCTGCGGCGCGAGCTGCTGGCCAGCCGCCGGCACTGGGAAAACCGCCTGCTGGGCGAGGTCGCCTCGCGCTGGGGCTTCAGCCCCTTTTCGCTGGTGCTGCGGGCCTACCAGGGACTGGGCGGCCTGATCGCGAACACGACGCTGTTGCGGCTCCGCACGCCCGCCCAGATCGCCATTTGGGGCGCGCTCGAAGGCGCCCGCCGGCTGCGCGATCGCCGCGAGCGCGGCGCGGCCGAGCAGGTCTGGTCGCGCGCGACGGCCTGGGGCTGGGATGAAAGCGAGCTGCGCTCGGCCGGACTGATCGTCGATGGCTTTGCCGCCGAGGCCGGGCTGCCGCGCGGCGAGCTGCACGGCGACGCCTTGGCGGCCGAGGCCAACGGCAGCGGCGCCGACTTCGTGCAAGCTGCCGGCACGCAATTGCAGTCCGTGATCACGCGGCTCGCCGCCCGGCACGCGGCCTGGTGGAGGCGCTGGCCCTATGAGCTGGCCCTGATGGCGATGCTCGGCCTGATCCTCTTCCGGCTCGGCAAGAACTACTTTTATGACACGTGGCTGGGGCCGCTCTTGCAAGTCACCACGCCGACCCCGTTGCACGGCATGGATTTCTTCGTGCAGTCGGGCTTCTGGCTGCTCGTCTGGTGTCTGCTGCTCTTGTGGTTGTTCACCAGCGGGCTGCGTCGCGGCCTGCGCGGGGCCATCGACGAGCTGGCCAGCCGCTGGACGCGCGAGACCCCGCTGACAAGCCTGTTCGCAGGCACGCAGCGGCAATGCCAGGCCGCCCGGCAGTTTGCCGACGAGGGCCACCGGCTTCAGGCCAGGCTGAACCTGGCTGCGCCGGCAGATCGAGGCGCCGAGCGGGCTGGGACGGCGCGTGGATGCCAAGGTGACAAGGTGAGGGGGTGACAGGTGACACGGTGATCGGGTGACAGGGTGAAGAGGACGAACGTCCAACATCGAACGTCCAACGTCCAACACCCGGCCGAGTAAGTCTGCTCCTCAAATCGCGCCGCAAAGGGCGGCACGTGGCCGGAGCGCACGAAAAGCGACTCGTGGAAATGCGTCCAGGCATAGCCCCGCACCGCCCGCTGGAAGGCGTCCGGCGAGGTCCACCTCGTGCCCAGGATTGCCAGCGCCAGATCCACGGGCGAGATGCGCCTGTGCTTGCGCGTTCTGTGGCCTTTCATACGTTCCTCCGTCAGCGGCCCAAGCACCACGGCTCAGGCTCGTCCTCTTGGCAGTCCACACTAGCCCGACGCGCCAGCGAGGGAGAATCGCCGCTTACCTTGAGTGACGGCCCGCCGCAACGTGCCGCCGAGCGGGCGTGAATTCGGGCACGACCCGCTCGGCGGCTTCCAACCAACCACGACCGCAATCCATCGAGCATGGCTATCAACGCCAATCATTGTACTATTTTCAAATCATTTTGGAATATGCAAACAAGATATGTTTTTGCTATTTGTTCCAATGCTTCCTTCGGGCGGGCCGTGGTGTCGTACCGTCGGTTTTTCAGGGCCCGTTCCGTGGCGGCTGGACGCCACCGCCCTGAGGAGCTCAAGCGGGGCCGGTAAACAAGTAAGTTTCGGCGCTACCGCCTGGAAATGGATCAACGCTGGGTCCAATGCCGTCGAACGGCCGGAAGCTTGCGGTGATGGCCTAAAGCGCCGGCTCCTGTCCCTGGCCTTCTCCGTTAGTTCCCGGCGGCGCCTCGGTCGGGCTGGTTGGTTCGTACGCGCCGGACGACGGCCCACACGCCGGACGGCTTGGCCAGCTCGGCCTCATTGAACCCCCGGCACCAGCTCACGGCCGCGCCGCGCCCAAGATTAGAGAACGCCGTGCAGAGCACTTCGGCGTCTTCGGGCTTCTCATCCCATGCGGCAGGTGAGAAGCGCAGCGGCCGCTGGACGATCAGCACCTGCCACCCGTGTTTGCGAACGACCGGCATGGGGTCCTCCCATGTAGAGCTTGAGATCCCCCTTGCCTTTCAGCATTTTTGCTGACGATAGGCTGCGAAAGTCGTCCACGGGTGCCGATCAAAGTTGCGTCGCCGCGCCAGGAAAGCAAACCGCGCGCCGATTCCACTGCGCAGGCGCGGCGGACGCGTGGCGAACCAGTCGGCAATCGCGCGACGCGTTGCCAAGCGCAGCCGTAACGACTGACCCCATCGACCTTTCGCCGGTCGCCAGTCGTCGAAGCGGCCTGGCTCCTCGAGCCTTGAAATAGACTCGCGCACCGCGCCTGCGACTGCATGCTGTAAACAGGCTTGTAAACCCTACATCGCTGAAGGACATTTTTCCCGCCTTCAGTGCCGGCGGTGCACTACGGCCAGGTGGAAGGGTTGCGCCATCAAACAATAGCTAACTACTCGCAGGCACTCGCCTTGGCCCGGACCATCAAGCGTCGGAAGGCCCGTAGTCCGCGTTCTCGCCAACAGCTCCTGCCGGAAATTTTGGCGGTTCAAGGGACGTGCTAACGATACCAGCCGATGCTCTCGCAACACTCCAGACAGAAAGACTCACACGGTGACAGCCGGCGTATAGATCCATCCTGCCAGAGCGCTCTTGTCGCCCCGAAGGCGGATACGATCCCCCGACAGCAGGCTGGCAAAACAAAGATCTCGATGCGCACGAGCCTCAGCGACCGCGCGACGAAACGCCCTGTCCATGTTGGCCTCCTTGCCTGTGGTGCTTGTGATGAACACCAGTTAGGCAAGCGAGGCCTTTCAGTCCATAGCGCTTTGAGCTGCAAGGAGATACGGATCGTCAAGTGTCATTCGTAGAATGTCCTCTTTCCCCCTTTTTGTCCCCCGCGGTCTCGACGTACACGGCGCCCCGCCGCGACCGCCCACACACAGGCGCTTGTTGAGCACAGGTTCTCTCGGTGAAACAAGGGTGCTCGAACGTCTCTTGGTTCTGGGCGACCGGCACTTAAACCCCCTCGTTGGCCAGTTCGTCGGGGCTTAACCCTTCGCGGTCGTTCTGCTGGTGCGCACCAGTTACTAGTCGCGCCCCACACAGACGCGCTAGTGCGACGGTCGAACCAACGATAGCGCCCCCCCATCCGCTAAGCACAAATGATACTACTAAGCCCCACACCGTAGAACTACCCACGGTTCCCCACATTAGGTAGTCCACTACATAGTGCTCACAAACAACGGCGCAGCAAATAGTCATTATGCCGATGACCCACCGCGCCAAACAAGAGGCAGAGGACCAAAAGGCGATCCAACTCCAAACGATCGCGACAGGAAGCGTTGTGCTCAAGACCATGGGGCCCAGATGAAGCTGCGCACTGTGCCACCATTGAGCAATAATGCTAGAGTCAACCACCACGTATGAGCGCACGGTAAGCACCGCGAAGAACGCGACCGCCCACCAAAATGTCCAAGCGCACAATTGTGCAAGCGACCATTGCGGTCGCATCTTTGGCGCACGCCCAGACCGTGAGGCAGCATAAGCGAGCTGAATCCCTCCACGCCAGCACACTAGATTAAGAAATAGCGCAGTCAGAACACTTGTTGGCAGAATATCCAAGAGACACATAGCTCGCACGGCAGGAAGAAGGTACAATGGTGTAAGGCATGCGACTATAATGATTGCAAATGGCAACCCCAGCACTGCCCAGCGCATTACAAGGTATGGCGGCGTTAAGGCTACCCATAGCGTGAGAAGGTTGAGCTCAGCTAGTACACAATAAAGCGTGAGTTCCCATATAGGAAGTGTAGCGCCAGCAATGAGATCCCCAAGATAGAGCAACAGATGAACCAAGCAGTGCGTACACGTTATCCGCACCAGACAAATGCGCAATCGCGCGCGCATACACGGCGCTGTCAAGAATGAAGGCATAGATAATACAACGACGCTTTGAAGCCACAACAGGCGTCGTTAGACCATGGGTTCAAATACTGGTACATTCCGATAGCAAGTCCGTGTGGAGCTTCTTGCCTCGTCCTTCGCATACAGCCTTAGCCGGCCCCTTTAATCCAGCGCAAAGAGTTGTGTGATGTGTATAGCAGAAGTCGGCGCACTCTTGGCAGAAGGTCTTTGACTTGTTGTTACACTGTCCTTTTTCGGTGCACTTAGGAAAGCAATCGGTTTCAGTATCGCGCCACTTTTTCCCAGGGCTGCTCGGCCGGCACGCACCCATGCTCATCGTGACGAGTTCGCAGCCCTTGGGGCAGGTAACCAACGCGACCGCGACAAAAAAGGCACATTGGTCTGATCCGTCAAATATTGAGTCACGCGAGTTCTGCCCAGAAACGCACTGACAGGAGCGCTGCGGATGAAGACCGCTTGGATCAGTGAGATTCACTGGCGAGTTAGCCGCGTACGGATAGACATTGCTGCCCAATGAGTCGCTGAACCATCGCGGATCGGAAGGTTCTTTTGGGCCGGTTGTGGCTGGATCATGCGTAAGCCAGCGTCCAATGGTCGGAGCAAGCCACCGATGGCGGACCGCATAAATGGCGTGTTCACCATCACGGCAGTATCCGGAGAACAGCGAGTCCCAATCGTAGGAGGACGACGAGCGGCTGCCATACGTGGGCGTCAGGAAGAAAGGCTTGCCGTAGGCCGCAAAAGTGCAGCGCTCGTGCGTGTCGCCGTTCACGTCAGCCACGACGGTCACATTCCAGCTCGGATCTTGCAGACAGTAGATGCGCTCCTCGACGCCGGATCCTGACACGCCCAGATTACCGGTGGACGCGCTGCCGTCGGCGTCACGGTCACGCAAGACGAGATCGTCGATGGACCGAGGCCCCCAGAGGAACTGCCGGTCGGCGCGAGTAGCCGTGTCTTTGCGCTCTTCGAGCACTTGCCACGAGTCGGAGTAGTAGTAGTGCCGCGTGTGGTCGAGGGTGCCCGAGACGTAGACCTTCTTGAGCGTCCGGCGCGTCAGGGCATCGTAGGAATTGTCGATGACCTTGTTGGCGCCGTCCTTGACCGTAACCAGGCGGTTCCACGCGTCGTAGACGTTGTCGTGGCTGGCGGTCCAGTTGTCCGACTTCGGCGTCTTGGTCATATTGCCGGCGCGGTCGTGGGCGACATGGCTGGATGAGCCGGCGATCTGCGTGATCTCGTTGAACTTGTTGTGCGTCCGGCTCTGGTCCAGCTCGAACGTGCTGTCGCCGGTGGCGTCTTCTTTGAACACGGTCCAGTTGCCGGTGGGGTCGAACGACCACTCCTGGGCGAACTTCAGCGTGCCGCTCGCGATGGCGTCCTTCGTGCCGTTCAGGTCGCCGCGTTTGAACGTCTTGAGCTGGTAGATGCCGTCGTAGGTGTAAAGCTCGTCCATGTGGACGGCCGGATTCTGGGCTGCCGGCACTGGGCACTCGCGCCACAGGCGGTTGCCGGCGCGATCGTAGCCGTGCTTGACGCGCTCAACGTCGATCGAGGAGCCATAGTCGCGCCAGAGAAGATCGACGACTCGGTCGAAACGGTCCAGGCCGTCGAAGGGGTCGTCGCCTGTCCCGTGGGCCAGGTCGCACCGCAGGTCAGGCTCGGTGTAGTCTACCTTGGCCACCATCCCTAAGCCCAAGTACGTGTACTCGGCCAGGTGCGTGCCGGGACTGCCGGACGAATCGTCCGCCAGGAACGAGACCCGGCCGAGGCTTTCATCAGCGCCGCTATTATAGCCGATGTGCAGGAACCTTCCATTGGGATAGGTGATCTTCGTCCGGCGGACGTGGTTGGCCGAGCCATTGGCGTAGGTGTAGGCCACCTTCGGCGTTGTTCCCGTGTTCACCGCGCCGCTGTGCGACTGGTAATCATTCTCCAGCTGACCGAAGTCGTTGTAAGAGAATTGGACTTCATTGACGATCGCGCCGCTGCCAACCGTGGCGTTGTCGTAGCTCGTGGCTTTTTCCACGAGGCCGCGGACTTCGTAAGTGCGCGACAGCCGCAGCACGGCGTTGTCGATCCCCGAGCCGACCGAGGTGACTCGGTCATGGGTCTGGCGGCCGAGCTTATCGAGCTCGAAGACGTGGACCGTCTCGTTCTGGTCCTTGCGCTCCTTGAGCTCGCCGAGACGATTGTACTTGAGCTCGACGCGGTCGTACGTGCTGTCGGCACCGTTGCCCAGCGGGCTCGCCACGTCGTCGGAGTCGGGATAGATCACCGTGCGCAAGAGACCATTGTGCGCCAAGTCGCTGCCAACGCTCGTAGTGACCCCGTAGACGTAGGTCGTCGTCTGGTCGCCGGTCGTCGAGTTCTTGGCCTTGCGGGTGGCAATTTGCCCGTCGGCGTTGTAGGTCAGCTCGACCGTGACGTCCTGGTCGGCCGTGCCGGTGGCCGGGTCGCCGTCAAAGTAATTGGCGATCGATTTGGTCAACTGGCCGGCGTGATTCCACTCGCTGCGGTTGTCCTGACCCTTGGGGTCGATTGACTTGAAGGCCTCGCCGCGCGAGTTATACTCGCTGGAATCGACCAGGATGGTGTCCGAGCGCGCGGGGATCGTGGCGGCGCGGCTGAACGAGCTGCCGCCATTCGTGCCGTAGTTGGTCCTGGCCTGCCCGCGACCGACGGCGTCGGGGTACATGGCCACGTAAGAGACGCGCGCCTTGGGCTGCGAGCCGCTGGGGCTGGTCAGCTCGCCGGTGCCGGTCGCCGTGTGCAACCGGCGGCGCAGCGTGACTTGGGTCACGTTGCTGGCCGTGTCGTAGGCCGTCTCGGTCTGCTCGAAGATCGTGTCGCCGGTGACCGTGCCGGCATCGGCGTAGCTTGTCTCGGCGGTGTCGAAACCGATGAATGTTTTGGTCTTGCGGCCGAGGCCGTTGTAGACCGACTTCGCGAACGCCTCGCTGCCAGCGGCCTTTTGCTTGATGACGTGGCCGGCGGCGTCGTACCAGGTGTTATTGACCAGGGCATTGCCGACGGTGCCATTGGAGACATTCACCGCATAGCGCTTGGTCTGGTAGGCGCGGCCCAGATCGTCGAAGAAGGTCTCGCTGCGGGCAACGAGGTTGCCGCCCGAGGTGGTGTTCTTGCGATCGACCTTGGTCACGCGGCCCAGGTTGTCGTAGGTGTTTTCCTGGTAGAAATCGACTTCGCCATCGACGAACGTCTGGCGATCGCGCCAGTCGTAGCTGAACGTGGTCACGCGCGTGGTGCTCCCATCGACGTGCTGGGTGGTCTTGGTGAGGTTCCCGTTGGCCTCGTCGGCATTGCCGTCGTACTCGTGCTCGGTCACGAGCACCATGTTATTGCCGGTGGCACCGCCGCCGGTCGGGTCGGCATCCGTGGCACCATTGTCATTGGTGCCGATATAGACCTTCTTCACTCGACCGCGAATGTCGAACACTGTGCGGGTGATCGTGCCGCCGGGCGTGGCCTGCTTATTCTGCCGGCCCGAGGCGTCGTAGCCGAAGCTCGCCGCATCGTAGTTCGTGCCACTCGTGCCTTCGCCCGAGGAGGGAATCGTGTGATAGACGCGGCTGGCCGTGAGGTCGCCTTCGTCGTTGTAGATGCTCTTGCTCCAGCGCACCCAAGTCGCTTGGGCGAAGCTATCGGAGGCAGTGAGCTTGCCGGAGGTGCTGGCGCGCGTGGCAACGATCTGGTCCGTCGCACGGCCGGCGTGGTCCAGCTTCGTGATGCTGAGTGGGTTCACGAGCGTGTAGGTGGAGAAGCCCGAACCACTGCCGTAGCCTTGGCCCGCCCAGACCTCATGGTCTATGTCTTTGTAGACCGTCCAGCCCGCGGTGCGCACGGCGGTGTCGGTGCCGGCGATATCGACATTGTGAACGGGGCCTAAGACCTGCGTGGTGCGGCCCAGGTCATCGACTTCATAGTCGCTGGTCAGGTGCAATCCGAAGCTGCTGACCGTGCTCCACCCGCTCGGCTCGTCGCTGACCTGCGCGGTATCTACGTCCTGGATCGTCTGCGTGAGCGCGCCTTTGACGATATCATACTTATGGCGGGTGATCGCGCCGTGCTCGTCCTTGGTCCACTCCAGGTTGCCGTGGACGTTGTAGACCTCTTCGCGCGTATTGGCGCTGCCTGAACCGTTGTGGCTGGTGGAGACGGCCGGCAGCGTGGTGGTGCGCTTCAGCACGCGCACGGTGCCGGAGTGGAACGTGTAGCTGTAGGTCGTGTCGATGGCGCCCGTGCCGTCATCGTTGCGATAGACCGTCTCTTTGGAGACCGGGTAGACAGTCACGCCGCCGGCAGTCTGCGACGTGTATTCGTAGCTGCGGAGCTTGATCGGCGTGCCACTCGAGCCTTTCTTGATCTTCTCGTGCTGCACGTAGCCGGCCGCGGCGCCTGAGCCGGTCGTGGTGTAGTGATCCGTGACGTGGATCAAGCCATCCGAGGTGCGCAGCGTGATATCGAGGTCTGCGGCTGTGTCATCATAGCTGACGACAGCCGCGGGCGTAGCCCGCTCGATCAGCCGGCCGGCCGAGTCGTACGCCCGGGTTTCGATCCAGTTATCGCTTCCGCTCTTGTGCTCCAGGACCAGCGCCTGGCCCAGGTAATTCGTGTAGACCACGTTCTGGCTGCCGTCGGGCTTGGTCTCGACCGTCTTGGTCTTCCAGTTGTTATAGCCATTGCCATGGGAGCTGGTGGTATAGGCCAGCGTCGTCGTGCGGCTGCCGCCATCGACCACTTCCTTGGTCACGCGCCCCGACGAGTCGAACTCGAAGTAGTGATCGGCGTAGGGAGCCACGACGGCGTTACTCGCTGTCAGCGGATCGGCCCCATCGTCCAGCCGGCGGTAGCTCTCTGGGTTGACGACGTACTTGAGTAGATGTCCCCCGCCGTTAGTCTCGCCGGCCTTGTAGTAGCGATAGTAATAGACATCGAGGTCCTGCCAGCTTCCGCTGTAGAGCTGGATCGTGACGCGCTTGAGATCGCCCTGGCTGCCGTGGTCCTCGATGGCGGCGTAGTATTCGTACTTCGCGCGGCGGAGGTCGCTCCAGGCGCCGGCATCGACCTTGCGGCGGAGCGTGACATACTCCAGGCGGTCCTGATTGTCGCCGCTGGAGAGGAAGTCGTACTTGAGCGACTCGGTCGTCGTGCTGCCGCCCGAGCTGTAGCTGCGCTGCACCTCGGTGATCCGGCCGTCGGAGTTATAGCTCTGGACCGTGATCGTCTGCCCACCGGGCGTCGTCAGGCTCTTGAAGAGGCCCTTGGGATAGGTCGATTGGGTGAAGTTGTGAAAGGTGAACTTGTCGCCGTCTTCGCTGGCCAGGTTGAAGACGTTGTTCGTGGAGTCGTGCGTGAGGGCGAACTTCGCTCCGTGGCGCGGCGTGTAGACGCCCGTGCCTGAGTTGTAATCGAACCAGACTGCCTCGTCGGTCGTCCGCACGAAGACGAAAGTCGTCGAGTCTTTCTGCATGAGATACGGCCAGCCGCGCACGAGCCAGTTAAAACCCTGGCGGATATCGGAGTACCGTGAGAGGCGGTTCGAATAGACGCGCTCGTGCCCCCACGCGTGGCCAAAACCTCCGGCGCCTAAGTCGGCGACGGCCAACTCGATTTGGCCGCTGCCATATTCGACGGGGTTATCCGTTGCCGCCTTCTTACCCTTGCAAGGACAGTCGCAGTCGCCAGGGCACGGCGGCGCGGATTCCGGCGGGGTGGCGTCCAGTTTCTGGAGGTAGTGCACCCGGAGGGTGATCTGGCTGACCTGGGGATTGCTCGTGCCGGGGCCGCTCATGAAGGCGTAGAGCTGCACGCCGAAGGAGGCATCGCGGATTTGGGCCGGGGTGAGCGAGGTGCTCCAGGTGTCTGCGCTCGCACCGTACGTGATCGCGGCCGCGCTGCCCGGCCAAGTGCCGCCGCCGGATTTCTGAATCCCGACGGCCGAGCCATTGTGGACGAGTTGAACGACCGCGTTGACCGCGCCGGTGCCGTTGGCGTCTTGGCGAGTGACCGTGACTTCGATGCCCTGGATCGTGTCGTTGTCACCGATTTCGCTGGTGAAATTGAAGCCGGTGGCCCGCAACCACTGCGTGCTCTGGCCGGAGGTGAGCGTGGCCTGGGCGGTGAGTGTGGCGGGGTTCCAGGCGACGCCGCTTGGGCCGACGGAGCTGGTGAAGGTCGTGGGGTTGAATCCTTGGCGATGAGACATGGTCGGGCTCCTTGGGGGCGTTTGTGGGCTGTGCCGTCAACACCCGCGATGTTCGCCGACCGAATGCACATGACTTAATACGTATTTATGAAATAAAAATGGAATCGTCAAAAGATGCGATAAAAGTGACGTGCGCAGCGTGTCGATAGCGGAGGCAAGACTTCGGTGCCCGTCCGGCTTAGGTGAGAGGGTGAAGAGGACGAACGTCCAACATCGAACGTCCAACGTCCAACATCGAACAGATCTTGCGCGAGCTTTCTGTGTGTCCCACGTTCGACGTTGGACGTTGGACGTTGAGCGTTGGAGAGCGTTCGACGTTCGACGTTGCGCGTTGGACGTTCAGCTTCTTCTCACCCCTCACGTCGCCCGCTCACGCGTCTCGCCACCACGCCCGCGCCAGGAACCAGGCATTCGCCGCGTAGCGCGGCAGCATGCGGCGCGGCTCGCGCCAGATGCGATAAGCCCATTCCAGGCAGAGGCGCTGCACCCAGCGCGGGGCACGCGGCACGCGGCCGGCGACGAAGTCGAAAGAGGCCCCCAGTTGCACGCAGGCCGGCACGCCTAGCGCCTGGTGGTTCGCGTGCAGCCAGATTTCTCCCTTCGGCTGGCCCAGCGCGATGAAGAGCAGGTCGGGCGACGCGGCGCGAATCCGCTCGATCAACTGGGCATGCTCATCCCCGGTCATGGGCCGGAAGGGAGGCACCTCGATTCCGGCAATCGTCAGTCCCGGGTACATCCGGCACAGGCGGTCGGCCGCCTGGTCTGCCACACCGGGCGCCCCGCCGAGGAAGAACACGCGATGGCCGCGCTCGGCCGCCCGGCGGCAGAGCGCATAGATCAGGTCCGACCCGGCGACGCGCTCGGGCAGGGGCCGTCCGGCCCAGCGCGAGTACCACACCAGCGGCATTCCGTCGGCCAGAATGAACGCCGCGCGTTTGTTCACCACCGCCAGCCGCGGCTCGCGCTCGGTGAGCATCGCGTAGTTGAGGTTGGCCGTGATGAAGTATCCCGGATGCCTGCCCGCGATCAGCCGCTCGACCTCGTCCACTGCCTGATCGAACGAGAGGGGCAGCAGCGGAAGCTGCCAAAGACAAACGGGCGAGACGGATGGGGCATACTCCGACGTGGCAACGGGCATGGGGGACACGCTCGCAAGCGGGTGGGACCGAACGGACCTGGTCAGCGATTCCGTCATGCAACCTTATCCCACGCTCCGAGAGACCTTGGCCGGGAACGATTTCCCTTGCGCACCGTCGTGCCGGTCGTAGCGGTCTAACGGATTATGCCGGCGCGTGGGCCGAGGGTTCGCAGTGGAGTCCGTATTCAAAACTCGCGCTGGGGTTGCTACGATGGGCACGCCCGTTGAGCAGAAGAGCTGAGCAGAAGAGCTGAGCAGAAGAGCTGAGCAGAAGAGCTGAGCAGAAGAGCTGAGCCAAAGAGTCGAGCAAACGGGCAGCGGGGGACGTAGCTCAATTGGGAGAGCACCGGCTTTGCAAGCCGGGGGTTGCCGGTTCGATCCCGGTCGTCTCCATTGGCCAAGCCTCGTTGACACGAGTTGTCAGCGGGGCCTTTTTGTTGACAGGGCAAGCACTTATGGGGACGTTGCTGCACTCACCGCGGCCCTTGTCGTTGCCTGTCATTTTGACAGCGGTTGTCTGCTCTGTGCTCGGTTTGCACCAAGTTGGTGCATACGCTGGTGCAAACGGCGCTGACATCTTGTCGTCAGTTCCCGTGGCTGACAGCACGTTGCGGACGGCTTGGGCCTCGAACGGCTTGCTTTCCAGCGGTAGCGCCGGCAGGGCGTCTAACGCACCTTGAACGTCCAACAGCCGGGGATCGGTGTAAACGTTCATCGTCAGGTCTAGCGTCGAGTGCCGCATGGCGGCCTGCGCGGTTCGCGGTGCCACTCCGCCCTTGCTCAAGAGCGTGCCGAACGTGTGCCGCAAGGCGTGAACGTCCACCGTGCAGCCCCGTTCGTCGCGCTTGTCGATCCGCCATTTGCCCGGAGCCATTTCGATTCGCCGTGCGATACCGGCGGCGACCAAATCCCGGTCCAAAATCCGCACCAGCTTGTCCGGCACGTTGAACGGGGGAGTGTCGGCCGGCAGGTACGGCACGCCAGTCAACGGCAGACAAGATGGCCCGCCAAAGCGCCCAGGACTGCGATTGGCGCGTCGGTCGCCTTGGACGGCATTCGGATCGAATCGCACGGCCGGGGCTTCACCGGCGGCGTCCTGTGCAGCGGCCTTCTCGCGCAGCCATTCTCGAAGATCGGCCGCCAGATCGGCCCGCAAGGGGATCGTCGAGCCTTGGCGGTTCTTTTCATCCGCGGCTGCCAGCACCAAGTAGGGCGGCTCGGCGTCAAGATTCAATTGGCCTGCGACCAGCGATGCCAGCTCACCCTTGCGAAGCCCGGTGAGCACGAGCGTCTTGTAAATCAAGGCCCGCTCTCGCCCAAGGCGCTCCATTTCACGGCGAGTGGCATCCGACAGCTTGGCCACGGCTTCGCCCTTCCGCTTGCCGCGATGTACGGTCATGCGGTCCATCAACGGGCGGAGGCGGGCCACGTCGAGCAGGCGGTGCAACTCGTCCTCAGTCAACGCTCGGCGCTTTCGCCGGCAGCCAGCTTTCTCATCCGCCTTGGGAACCCCGACGAAGGGATTCGACGACAGACGGCTGATTGCCGGCTGGCAACACCAATTGGCAAATGCGATGGCGGCTGCCAAGTGCATGTTGCGCGTGCGGGCGCCCATTCCGGCTTTGCTTTGGTCCAAGAGCCATTTTTCCAACGCATGGCGGTGCATGTCAGCGAGACGTTGAAAGCGGCATCCCGCGACGATTCGCCGCAGGTGCCGAGCCACGTTGTCGCGGTGCGTCTTGTTGCAGCCGCTCGCCTCCAAGTGGTCCAGGTAGTCGTCGATATGCTTCGCTAAGAGGCTGGCCTGATGGCCGGCGATGGCATCTTCCGTGGCCGTAACCACACCGGCACGCACCAATTCGGCGCGCCGCTCAAGGTCCGTCAGCAGGGACCGGGCAGCCTTCTCGTCGCGGCAGCCAGTGGAAACCTCTTGCACGTGGCCGTTGCCGTCGCGGAACTTGGCCGTGTACGTGCGAGCCACGATGACGATGCGGTCCTGCCCCTCGCGGCCGGTCGTGAGCGGGGCCGTGCGGGTCTTGCCCTTAGCGTCTTTCCAGCGAGCGAACGGCTGTCCCTTGCGCCTGAAGACTTCCGTGCCGGCGGGCAGCGCCCTGGTGGCGGTCTTTTTGAAAACGGCTCCCATCGTCACTTCGCCTTTCGGTCCACGAGTTCCAGCCCCAGGACGGCGGCGATCTTGTCCGCCATGTCCAATCGGAGCGACTGTTCCCGCCGCATGAATTTCATCAACGACTGTCGCTTAACCCCCGTTCGACGCTCCAGCTCGCGAAAGGTCAGTCCGCTGTCGGCAATGGCTCGGCTGAGCACGTCGGTCAGCGTCGGTGTCTTGGCCCTTCTCGCGGTCGGCATGGTAAGTAATCTTACCGCTCGCTGGGATTCGGTCAATGCTCGAATCATCGGCAGCCCGTCGAATGGCCGCAAAGAGGCGTTCGGCAACGGCTGCAATGCTCAGCGGTGCGCCGTCGGGTGAATAGGCATCCCGCAGCACGTGCGTGGCTGCCCAGATCATCTGTCGCAGCAGTGCCTTCTCCTGCACGATGCGGGCGTATTCTTCGGCGTTCGTGGCCGTGGGCACGGCGCGGGCCAGTTCGATCAGGTAGGCGTCGCCGCCAACGTCGTCGAAGTCGCCCGCCTGCTGGAGCCGGGCACGGAGGAGCATTACATCGGCGTGCTTCCCCTCGTCGTGAAGCGCCAGGAGGTGCCCGTAGATGCGCTGGTTGGCTTCGGAGTAGAAGTCTTGGGGGCCGATGATCGTGCGTACCACGTCAAACTTGCCGGGCCGGACGAGCAAACTGCCCAAGAGGCACATCTCGGCCTCCAGATCGTAAGGCGGCGGTCGGTCGAGCAAGTCCATCGTCATTTTGGATTCCATAGGATCGGGACAGGCGCTTGGACGAGCGGCGCATTCGCCGTCACCACCGTCACGGGCGTCACCGGTGAGGGGTTTCGCCGTTGTCTTGGCCGTTGGCGGCGTCACGCCACTCGTCACCGTCAGGGAGAACACCGTCATCGGCTCGGCTCCCCGCCGTCACGGACGGCCCCGGATTTGCGGCGGAAGCCCTTGGAGTCCCGTTCGTAGTGACGCTGGTGACGAGCATGACGGTAGAATCCGCCCGCTTTCTCAGCGTGATGACCTTCCGCCGGGCCGTGCGATGGAATTCGATGTCTACGTCGGCCTGCCGCAGGTTCGGGGCCAGCCGGCGCAGGTGTTCGACAAGGCCGGTGCAGACTTAGGCCAGTCGTCCTGGCGTTTGGTCTGGTCATCGACTCGGCCTGCCAATTCGTTCAGCAACTCAGTCGCCGTTCCTTCCCACGAGTCCCCGGTGCCCAAAACGTCGTCGAGCAGCTTCACGACCGGCGAGGTTTCCAGCACGGCCACGTTGGCGTCCGCGCGATTCGGGGTGTACGCCTTCAGAAACGCGCCGCCCGGCCAGCCGAAGGCTCTCTCGGCGGCCGAGGCCCAGAGCGCGAAATCCGCCATCCGCGGCTTGGTCGCCAGCTTCGTGCCAGGCAAGTTACGCAGGGCCGCGGCCACGCCATCCAGCAGCGCGCCGAGATGCGGGGCCGGGCCTCTTCAAACGCGCGCGCACAGTTCTCTTTCCGGCAGGCGCTTCTCGTCGGGAATGGGCGGCAGCGTGATGACCAGCGCCCGGTCCATCAGGTCGCCGCGCGTGGCAATCTCCGTGATGCCGTTGAGGATGACGGGTCGCTGGCCGTCGAAGACGTACTCTTCGCCGTCGCTGTACAGTTCGCGGGTCGAGAACCCGCCCCCGGTCGCCAGCCGGCAGAGAGCATCCGAGAGCCACACAGGGATGCGGCTGAGGTTGTCCAAGGATACGCACCACTGGTTCGATGCGGCGATGGCCAGGTCGCGCGTGTCCCGCGGTTCGGCACGGAGCGGCGACGTATTGGGATCGACGAGCGACCGCAGCATGCGCACCGCCGTACTCTTGGCCGACCCCTGCTCGCCGTAGAGGCAAAGCACGGGGTAGGGGCCGGTGGGGCGCAGCGCCATGAGCAGCCAGCCGACCAGCAGCCGCCATTGGTTGGGCTGATCGTCGTCGGTGCCCAGATTCAAGAAGCCCCGCAGCTCTTCGATGTTGCCGTCCTGCACTGGCCGTAGCAGCGCCTGCATGCGCTTCGTGCGCGAAAACGCACGGGCGGATTGCGGACAATACCCCACCCGTCCGGCGTGATCTCCACCGCTTCCCAGCGCTCGTTGCCCAGGTCGAGGTAGATCGCTCCCTTGTGCTCGGCGATGCGCAGGGCGACCGCCTCTTGCGGCCCTTCAAAGGCGGCCTTCGCTTCCAACATGCCGACGGCATCCTGAAGGCCCTGGCTGCTGGGGACGCGCTGTGTCTCCGCGAAGAAACGGCGACGCAGGGTATCGCGGTATTGCGACGAGCGCACCCGCCACGTCTGCCGGCAACCATCGACCACCAGCGATGCGTAGGCGGTGCGCTCGGCGTCGTGGAAGAGTTCGTCGTCCGCGGCCAGCTCGACAAGCTGCGTGGCAGCGGACTTTCGGCCGTCCTCTTCCCGTTGGCCGTCACCCGCGGCGTCGATCGCCGCGTCGGCGGCATCCGCCTTGGCGACCATCTCTTCGTCCAGGTGCTTGAGGGCGTCGGTCGTGGTGCCGATCTTGGCAGCGAGTTGGGCCAGGAAGTGCTTCCGCGACCACGCGGAGTTGGTGCAAAGCGTGTCACGGTGCTCGCCGCCGTTGTAGATGGCGACGACTAGCCGGCGGCCCCGGTCGTTGGCCGATGCTACGTCGAGCAAGATGTTCGCGCTCATGCTCGTGGCCCCCGCTTCTGGGCGCGACAAGCAAAGGCCGCGCGGTTCGCCCTGGCGATGGCCGGATGCTGTTCCGGCGCGGGCGAGGTCATGGGGGCGCATTGGCGGCGGTCGTCCACCTGCCCGCTGAGGAGAGCGGCCCGGCACATTTGGTGAGCCACTTCAGAGTGCGCCACTCGAAGTCGCTGGGGCACGTCGTGGTACAGGCCAAGTGCCGACAGCTCGAAATCCATCGACCCGAGCTTGGGCGGTTCGGCCAACGGGTTGCCGTTCGGGACTCCGCGCCGCTCGGCAGCGCCGCGTATCGCTTCGTCAAGTTTGCGATGTTCGATATAGTTGCTCATTGCTTGCCTGTTTGAGTTGGGCTAAGGCCCCGGTTGCCGCCGGGGCTTTGGCATTTGATGGGGCGGAAAGTGCCCGCCAGCACGGTGCACGCTGATGACGGCGAATCATCCCCGCGGCGACACGCGCCGCACGGCGGGGCAACCGTTCCGCTCCCACTCTTCCAGGGCCGTCAGGCTCCAGCGGCAGAGCCTTCCGAAGCGCGTCGGCTGGGGTGCCTTGCCCGCGTCCACGAGGCGAAGCCAGTGACGCCAAAGAGAATCCATAGCGGCGTCCGCAGGCTTTGGCGTCGATGTAGTTGGCCCGAGGCGGTGCGGGCGAAGAGCCTGCGGGGTACACCGGCGAACAGTCGGCAAAGGGCGAAGTGGGCGACGTGTTTGAAACGGTCATCGGTGGATACTCCGAAAGTTGGTCTGCCGCGCTGCACCGTGCCGCGCGACCAGCGGAGTATCAGCGCTGGAATGGAGACGGATTTTTTCCATCGCATTTTTTCCAGCGCGGCACCAGAGAATGCCGCGAATTATCCCGAAAAGTCAGGGATTGTCTGGCGCGCTGGAATAAATCCAACGCACTTGACACGATTCTCAGCGCGATTTTTTCCGGCGCTGGGTGGGGCCTCGTATCCGTTTCCGGTGGCGGTCAACGGCCTGCTTGACCGCGAGCTTGCCGATTCCTTCCTGTGCAGCGAGGTCTGCATAGTCCTTGAATCGTCCACTCTTCCACAGCTCCCACAAGCGTCTATCGGACTCCGCATCCGTATCCGGCGCACGCCCGCGCTTCTTGGGCGTCTTCGTAACGTGCGCCATGAGGCAACCGTCGAGCCACGTCAGCAGCTTGTCAAACTCACCTACGGCCGCGCCGAGGTTTTTTCCTTTGAACGGTCGATCCGGCTCTCTGGGAGCGCCGGGCCAGGTCATTGCCTTCTTGAGGTAACGCGCCAAGCGGTAAGCGTCCCGAATGGAAGGGCCGAAGTCAGGCTCGGAAGTGTAATAGCACTGCGGGTGGCCCAACGGAAATTTTGCGAACAGTGTTACCGCGCTGTCGATGCACTCCTTGTGGTATTTGAGCCATGCCTTGCACGATGCCGCGTAATCCGTCTTTGGGTCCACGGCGGGGTAGGTCTTGTTCTCCCAATCCTGGGGTATCCAAGCCGGCAAGGGGACATACGGGCCGTCTGGGGCATCCGTAAGCCGCGCTCGCGTTGCGATTAGGGGGTACTGAACGTGGAACGGCAGATCGGTGCGGGGATTGAAAAAGAACACGTCGTGTTCTCCCATTGCTCGGTCGCGAAGGCGGACATGGGAGAACTGGATATACCGCCGTTCGTGCCGGACAGAAACATCCGGATTAGCCGGATGCGGCCCAGTGTACAGGCAGGGCAGGTGGGGCGCGAAGCACGGCGCGTCGAGGTCCTGGCAGTCACTTCTTGCTGCGCGCTCGTTCGGCTTGCTATGGCTTCGCTCCAGAGTGTAGTCTCGTTCGACGAGAATCCACGAGCGTTTTGTTTCGATCTCTCTCCCACTCCTCAGTTGCTGCGCCGTTGGCCCTGCTTATCGCAATGAGCGACCTCCAGCTTACGAAGCCCGAATTGGTGGTTGCGCTGGTCGGCGCAGTAGGTACAGACCTTTCACGAGTTGCCGAAGCGTTGTGCGATTCCCTTGGAACTGTGGCGTATTCAGTCAAACGGATTCAGTTAAGTCAACTCCTACATGAAATACCCAAGGCCCCTTGGAGCAGGCTGCGAGATGGAAGCCCTCTTGACGAGCGATACCACACGCACATGGATGCGGGCAACGAGTTACGTCGAACCCTGAAGCGAAATGATGCACTTGCGCTTTTGGCGGTGAGTGCGATTCGGGACGACCGCTCTGACATTACCGCTGAAGCAACAAATCCAGCGTCAGGCACGGTGTATTTGCTCCGTTCCCTCAAGACGCCGGCAGAAGTAGAGTTGCTTCGCAGCGTCTATGGCTGGCGATTCATTCTCGTCGCTGCGTACTCTCGAAGGAGCGACCGGGTCCAACATCTTGCGCACGAATCGCTGAGTCCCGCAATCAATTCGACCATCTCCAGTTCCGCGAGCATGCGGAGAAGCTCGTTTGTCGCGATGAATCCGAAAAGCAGAAAGATGATTACGGGCAGAACGTCAGAGACACATTTCCGCTCGCGGACGTTTTCTTAGACAGCAGTGGCGCCGAGGAACTCCAGAGATCAACTCAGCGAGCAGTGGAGATCTTTTTTGGGCATCCGTTCCATACGCCAACTCGCGACGAGTATGGAATGTTCCATGCACAGTCCGACGCCCTGCGGTCGGCGTCTCTCGGACGACAGGTCGGCGCGGCCGTGACAACACCTGACGGTGAAGTCCTTGCTACAGGAACGAACGAAGTGCCCCGAGCCGGTGGAGGGCTTTACTGGTGCGACCAAACTCCAGATCAACGGGATCATGTCCTTGGCTACGATCCAAGCGACAGGCTGCGGCGGCGATTGTTCGCTGATGTCTTGCAAAGACTTCGCGACAACGGATGGCTTTCCCGGAGCAAAACCGATACGGACGTGGACACGCTCGTTGAGGAGGCTCTTTCCGGCAAGCCAAACCCCCTCATGAAGGGAGCACAACTTATGAACATTCTGGAGTTTGGTCGGCCAGTTCACGCTGAAATGGCGGCGTTGATGACTGCTGCGCGTCGAGGAATTGCCGTCGATGGCTGCGCGATGTACGCTACCACGTTTCCCTGTCATGAATGTGCTCGCCACATTGTTGCGTCGGGAATACGGAAGGTCGTGTACATCGAGCCGTATCCGAAAAGCCTCGTCCCCGAATTGTATCCCGACTCCATTGCCGTCGAAGAGAACGTGCGCGACGGTAGCCGTGTCGATTTTCGGGCATTCGTCGGCATCGCTCCCAAACGGTATTTCGACTCATTCTCAATGGTGAAAAGAAAGCATCCCGATGGGACCATCGTTCGCTGGGATGGGGCCACAGCAACGCCGCGAATGAGAATCGGCTCGCCGACGACCGGGTATTTGACGCGCGAACAGAACGCGACACTGGACATCCAACGGCTGTTGAAGGAGAAGGGGCTTACGGAACAGAGGAGAACGCCGCGGAGACGAAGGCCACAGAGGCGGCGGTAGTTCCCTCTCCGATGGAACGAGCGAAGTCGGCATTTGACGAAGTCCAGCGTTCCAGTAAATAATGTCGGAGGCGGGTCCGTACACGACGGTCCGTACACGAGGAGACAAAAACCAGGGGGAAGGGATCGGGACGCCATGAGTTGGCGTCCCGCGAGAAGGAGTACCGAAAATGCCACGGCCAGGTTGGCTGAAGCGTCAGTTTGAAAAGGCTGCCAGCGAAGTGGAGTCGATGCCGGCTTGGATGCAACGAGAGTTGGCGAAGGCTTCCACGTCCAGCAGAGCCACTGAAGCGTCTATTCAAGCAAGCGACCAGCCCGATAGCGGCGGTAGGGCGGAAACCGGCAAGTCGAGGCCCGCATCGACCAAGAGCGGCTCCGGCTAAGCCTTGCCCCCCAATGCCAGAGTCGTCAAGCTGCCGTCTCTTCGGCCGCATCCTCGACGACGACGGAGAATCCCAGACCGGGTTAGCAGTTCGCTGCCAGCGCTTTGTTCTGCTGCACACCAACCTTGGTGGGCACGGCTCGGTCGCCAACCGCGCCGCGCCACGGGCCGAGCCCGCGTCCGCCTTTTGCTTGCTCTTGCCGCTTTGCTATAACGTCATCCTCGAAACGCCGCTCGCTCGGCCAGACCAGGATGACGACGCCCTACCACGCACGCTACATCGCGCACGAGTTGACGAGGCAACGCCAGCGCAGCGGCGTGGATCGACTGTCGATGGCCCTGTTCGATGCCTGCGTCGACCTGAACCCGCACCAGATCGAAGCCGCCCTCTTTGCTCTGCGAAGCCCCCTCTCCAAGGGCGTGCTCCTCGCCGACGAGGTGGGCCTCGGCAAGACCATCGAAGCGGGGCTGGTGCTCTGCCAGTTCTGGGCCGAGCGCAAGCGCCGGCTGCTCGTGATCTGCCCGGCGAGTCTCCGCAAACAGTGGAGCCTGGAGCTGGAGGAAAAGTTCAACCTTCCCACGTCATCCTCGACGCCCGCACGTACCGCGCAGGCGCAGTGGCCGCTGGCAACGGCCAGCCGTTCTTGGCCGACCGAGTGGTCATCACGTCGTTCAACTTCGCCAGCACGATGCGCGGCGAGATTCGGGCCGTTCCGTTCGATCTCGTCGTGATCGACGAAGCGCACAAGCTCCGCAACGCGTACCGGCCGAGCAACAAGATGGGCCAGAACATCCGGTGGGCCGTCGAGGAGCGCCGGAAGCTCCTGCTGACGGCGACGCCGCTGCAGAACTCGCTGCTCGAACTGTACGGCCTCTCCACGGTCCTCGACGACATGATCTTCGGCGATGTCACGTCGTTCCGCGCGCAGTACGCCAGCGCCGGCGGCGAGCTGAAGCGCCTGCGCGAGCGGCTTCAGCACTTCTGCAAGCGCACCCTGCGGCAACAGGTCGTCGAGTACATCCAGTACACCGAGCGGCGCCCGATCACGATCCGCTTTCGGCCGACCGACGACGAGCAGAAGCTCTACGAGGCCGTGTCCGCACTTCCTCCTGCGGGACAACACCTTCGCCATCCCGAAGCGACAGCGGCACCTGACGGCCCTGATCCTGCGCAAGCTGCTGGCCTCGTCGTCGCACGCCATCGCCGACACGCTCGACACGATGCGGGCCCGGCTCGACGCAGATTCGGGACGAGCTAGCCCGTGCCGGAACGAGCTTGGCCGAGGAACTGATCGAAGCCGAAGAGATCGAGGACGACTTGCTCGACGAGATCCTCGCGGACACGCAGGCGGAGAGCGAGCCATGGCCGCGTCCGATGGCAAGTCGACCGGCAGGTGCTCGACGAGAGATCGACGACTGACGCGTACTCGCAGTGGGCGCGCAGCATCGGCATCGACACCAAGACCCGGACGCTGCTGAAGGCGCTCGAAATCGGCTTCGAGGAGATGGGGAAGATGGGGGCCGACCGCAAGGCGCTCATCTTCACCGAATCGCGCCGCACGCAGGACTACCTCAAGAACTTCCTCGAAGCCAACGGCTACGCCGGCCAGGTCGTGCTCTTCAACGGCACGAACGGCGACCCGGAGTCCCGCCAGATCATCGACCGCTGGGTCGAGGCGCAACGCCGGACACGGGCCGAGTCTCCGGCTCGCGCGCCGTCGACGCCGCACCGCGCTCATCGAGCACTTCCGCGACGAGCGACGATCATGCTCGCCACCGAGGCCGCGGCCGAAGGCATCAACCTGCAGTTCTGCTCGCTGGTCATCAACTACGACCTGCCCTGGAACCCGCAGCGCATCGAGCAGCGCATCGGCCGCTGCCACCGCTACGGCCAGAAGCACGACGTCGTGGTCATCAACTTCCTGAACGAGCGCAACGAGGCCGACCGCCGCGTCCTCGAGCTGCTGGCCGAGAAGTTCAGCCTCTTCAACGGCGTCTTCGGCGCCTCGGACGAAGTGCTCGGCAGCATCGAATCCGGCGTCGACTTCGAGAAGCGCATCCTCGCCATCTACCAGGAGTGCCGCACGCCCGAGGAGATCGACGCCGCCTTCCGCCAGCTCCAGCAGGAGATGGACGAGACGATCAAGAGCCGGCTGGACGACACGCGCCGCATGCTGCTGGAGCACTTCGACGAGGACGTGCACGCGCGGCTGCGGATGCGGCTCGACGACGCCCGCGCCAACTTGACCGCATCGGCCGCCGGTTCTGGTCGCTCACGCGGTTCATGCTCGCGGACCGCGCCGACTTCGACGACGACGCGCTCGCGTTCGACCTCGCCGGCCACCCACGCGACGACCTGCAAGCCGGGCCGCTACCATCTGATCTCGAAGACGCAGCCCAACGTCCCCGGCGAGTTCCTCTACCGGCTGTCGCATCCGCTTGGGCGAGCACGTGCTCGATGCCGGGCAAGCGCTGCCCCACCCCGCTCGCCATCGTGACGTTCGACGTGACCCACTATCCCGCCAAGCTGTCAATGGTCGAGGCGCTCAAGGGGCAAGTCCGGCTGGCTGACGCTCCAGCACCTGGCGATCGACTCGTTCGACCGCGAGGAATACCTGCTTTTCTCGGCGTTCACCGACTCGGGCAAGTCCCTGGATCAAGAGACGTGTGAAGGCTGTTCGACTGCGAGGGAACGGTAGAGCCGCTGTGACGCGCCTGGCCGAAAACGCCAAGGATCGCCTATCCGCTGAAAGCAAGCTGCACGCCGATGGCGCCGTCGCCGGCTCGCTGGAGGAGAACAATCGGCTCTTCACCGAGGAGCGCGAGCGGCTGGAGAAGTGGGCCGACGACATGGTGCTCGCCGCCGAGAAGGAGCTGGCCGACACCAAGGCCCAGATCAAGGCCATCCGTCGCCAGGCTCGCTTGGCCACGACGCTGGACGAGCAGAACGACCTTCAGCACAAGCTGCAAGACTTGGAGAAGAAGCAGCGTCGGCAACGTCAGCAGATCTTCGAGATCGAGGACGAGATCGCCGAGAAGCGCGATAAGCTGATCGACGGCCTTCAGCGGCGGATGGCACAGAAGACGGCGACCAACACGCTGTTCACCATTCGCTGGCGCGTGAGCTGATGAGGCCAGAGCGCTGGAACGCAGGTTACAGAGACCAAGGGACGACGAAACGTGCCCACCAACCTTGAGAAGCTCCGGGGCCTGCTTCAAGAACTGTTCCAGCTGGATCAGGCCGATCTGGACTTCGGCATCTACCGCATCATGAACACGAAGCGGGAGGAGATCGTCCGCTTCCTGGACAAGGACTTGCTGCCGCAGGTGCAGGAGGCGTTCAAGGCAGTACAAGCCAGCGGACAAGGCCGAGCTTGCAGAAGCAGCTTGAGCGAAGCCATCCAGCAAGCCAACTCGCTGGGCGCGGACCCGGAGCAACTGCCCAAAGTCAAGGAACTGCGCCAGAAGCTCGACGAGTCCGCGGTGGACGTGGCGGCTCTGGAAAACGAGGTCTTCTCCCACCTCTACAACTTCTTCCGTCGCTACTACAACGAGGGCGACTTCATCTCGCTACGGCGTTACAAGGAAGGCGTCTACGCCATCCCCTACGAGGGCGAGGAGGTCAAGCTCCACTGGGCCAACGCACGACCAGTATTACGTCAAGAGCAGCGAGAACTTCCGGGACTACGCCTTCAAGGTGAACGTGCGCACGCGGGCGACACCAGCGAACGCCGCGTCCACTTCAGGTGGTCGAGGCATCCACCGAGCAGAACAACAACAAGCCCGCCAACGGCAAGGATCGGCGGTTCATCCTCGTGCGAAGATACGCCGCTGGCTGTCGAGAACGGCGAACTGGTGATCCGCTTCCAGTACCGGCCGGACGGCGAGGGCCGCAAGCAGGCCGACCTGAACGCTGCCGCCGTCGAGCGCATTCGTCAACGCCAAGGGCTTCGACGACTGGACACTGGCCCTCTCGCAGCCTCGCACCGACCGAGAAGAACCCAAACCGCGTGCTCTTGGAGAAGCACCTCACGCAGTATACGACCCGCAACACGTTCGACTACTTCATCCACAAAGACTTGGGCGGCTTCCTGCGGCGGGAACTCGACTTCTACATCAAGAACGAGGTCATGCACCTCGACGACATGGAGACACGAGTCGGCCCCGAAGGTCGAGCAGTACCTCAGCAAGATCAAGGTGATCCGCCGAATCGCCCACAAGATCATCGACTTCCTGGAACAACTGGAGAACTTCCAGAAGAAGCTCTGGCTCAAGAAGAAGTTCGTGGTGGAGACGAACTACTGCATCACGTTGGACCGGGTGCCCGAGGAGCTTTACGCCGAGATCGCCAAGAATGACGCCCAGCGCGACGAATGGGTGCAGCTGTTTGGCATCGACCAAATCAAAGGTGACTTGACAACACCGGAATACTCAATCCCGCTCAGCGTGGGCTTCCTAAAAGCCAACCCTCGTCTGCCGCTTTCCAGTCGATGGTTCAATGCGGGTTTTATCTCGCACTTGCTTGAGAGAATAGAAACTCTCTCCACTCTTGATGGGGTCTTGGTCCACAGCGAAAACATGCAAGCTCTCCGACTTCTGTTGCCCGAGCTTCGTGGCAGCGTTTCCTTCATTTACATAGACCCGCCGTTTAACACGGGCGACGACGGCTTCCTGTACAAAGATAACTACCAGCACTCTAGCTGGGTCTCACTTCTTTGTGACCGACTCGCGTTGGCTCACGCGCTCCTCACGCCCAATGGAACCATTGCCATCAGCATTGACCACGAAGAGATCGGTACACTGCGACTCCTGATGGATCAGCTTTTCGGACACGAGAACCTTATCTCGCTTGTAGCCGTCAAGCGCGGCAGTGTAACTGGGCATAAGGCTATCAACCCCGGCGTCGTCAATATCTCCGAGTACGTCCTCATTTACGCCAAGGACCGGCGAGCATGGGCTGGCAACGATGTGTACAGCCAGCGTGATAGGGACACTCGCTATTCCAGTTTCATTACGAATCCTTCGGAGCCAGAGACTACGTGGACCTTCATTCCCTTGCTGGATGCGGTCGCGCAGCAGCACGGGCTCACGCGCGAGAAGCTAAGAGAAACCTACGGAGGCGGCCTGGAAGATGTTATTGCGCGCTTTGTTGGGGAGCACGGTGATGCAGTCGTTCGTCTTGCGGACGTGAATGTGGGCGGCGTCGGTGAGGATTTTCGAGCAGCAGTTGCCGAGTCGAGACGCCAGCCTGATCGTGTCATCTTGCACCGGCGCGAAGGATTTCCCGACGTGTATCTCCTTAACGGGCAGAGGATTCTTTTCTACAAGCATAAGCTCATTCAGGTTGGGGAGCGCATGGAGACTGCGGAAAAGGCATCGGACATTTGGCTGGACGTGCTCCCCAACGATTTGCACAACGAAGGGGGCGTCAGCCTCAAGAAAGGAAAAAAGCCAGAGGCGCTCATAAGCCGCTTGATTGCAATGGCGACCGACGAGGGTGATGTCGTTCTTGATTTCTTTTGTGGCACCGGAACGGCAGCCGCGGTTGCTCAGAAGATGAAGCGCAGGTGGATCGCGGTGGATTGTGCTGACTACTTCTGGGACAAAACCGTGGTTCGGATGCTGAATGTGTTGGCAGGTGAACAGAGAGGTGTCAGCAAAGCGTTCGGATGGAAAGGCAGCGGCACATTCAAGGTGCTCCGCCTCGAATCCTACGAGGACACTCTCAGCAACCTCGACGTGAAGCGGACCAAGGAGCAGGCCACGCTGCTCGACGCCAACAAGGAGCTACGTGAGCAGTACATCCTTTCCTACATGCTCGACGTGGAGAGCCGGGGAAGCCAGTCGCTTCTAAACGTCAAGGCGTTTCGCAACGCAGACCATTACAAGCTCAATATCGAACGGGGCGGCGAAACCAAGCTGGTCAACGTCGATCTGGTCGAGACGTTCAACTGGCTCTTGGGCCTGACCGTCAAGCACATCGACGTAATCCGAGGCGTCCGCGCCGTGGACGGCACCAACCCGCAAGGCGACCGCGTGCTGGTCCTTTGGCGCAACCTCGACGAGATGGGCAACGACCTACTCGACCAGTGGTTCGAGAAGCAGGGCTACAGCACGCGCGACCTCGAATACGACCTCATTTACGTCAACGGCGACAACAACCTGGAAAACCTGCGCCGCCAAGACCAGACATGGAAAGTCCGCCTGATCGACGAAGAGTTCCAGCGGCTCATGTTCGACGTTCAGGATGTATAGGAGGCGAACGTGGCGAAGCGAAGATCAGCCCGTTCTGGTGGACCGACCCTGCTTCCCGAAGCCGCACCGCTTCGATTCGACGAGAAGCTGGTCCTCAACCAGTGGATGCTTTGGCTCTTCGACAAGAGGAGCTTCGACCAGCTTGCCGAGCCGCTCAAAGTCGCCGAACTAGAGGGGCTGGACGACGACAACACGCACAAGTTTCTGCACCAGCTCAAGCTGCTTTGGGACTTGGAGGAGCTTCCCGGTGACACGTTGCTGGGCTACGACCAGAATATCGTCAAGCACACGCTCCGGCTCAACGAGCGGCGGGCCGTGCCCATCCGCTGGAAGTATTTTCAGTGGCTCTCGCTGCTCTTCGCCGAAATCTACCTCGACCGGTGCTTTCGCGATTCCGGCAAGTTGCTAGCGGACCTGAACGCCTTCCTTGAGCGGTGGAACGAGGACAAGTCCGAGCAGCGATCAGCTGCCCCCCTACGAGCCGGGCGACCTGCGGAAGCTGGCCTTCTGGAACGCGACCGGCAGCGGCAAGACGCTGCTCATGCACGTCAACATCCTCCAATACCAGCACTACCTCCACCTGCATGGCGCGAGCGGGAGCTGAACCGAATCATCCTGCTTGACGCCCAACGAGGGTCTGTCGAAGCAGCACCTGGCCGAGTTCCGCGAGGCGGGCATGGACGCCGACCTGTTCTCCAAGGACTGCCAGGTCGCTCTTTGCCGGCACGACCGTCGAGATCATCGACATCCACAAGCTGCGCGAGGAGATGGGCGACAAGACCGTCGCCATCGACGCGTTCGAGGGGAACAACCTCGTGCTGGTGGACGAAGGCCATCGCGGGGCCAGCGGGACCGAGGTCGGCCGCTGGATGAAGGTCCGCAACCAGCTCTGCGAGCAGGGCTTCTCGTTCGAGTACTCGGCCACGTTCGGGCAGGCGATGAAGGGCAAGCGCGAACTGGAGCAAGCAGTACGCCAAGTGCATCCTGTTCGACTACTCGTACAAGTATCTTCTACCGCGACGGCTTCGGCAAGGACTACCGCATCCTGAACCTGGCCGATGACTCCGACGAGGACAAACGGCGCCTCTACCTGACCGCCTGCCTGCTGGCGTTCTACCAGCAGCAGCGGCTCTACCGAGACAAGGCCAGCGAGTTTCGCCCGTTCCTGTTGGAGAAGCCCGCTGTGGGTGTTCGTCGGCGGCAGCGTCAACGCGGTGCGGACGGAGAACCGCCGCAAGGTCTCCGACGTGGTGGACATCCTCCTGTTCCTGGCCGAGTTCGTGAAGGACCAGCGCGCATTCGGTCGAGCTGCTCGACCGGCTGCTGGGCGGCAAGCCCGGCCTGCACGACCAGCGCGGCAACGAAATCTTCGCCACGGCGTTCGGCTACTTGAACAGGTGCGGGCTGAACGGGGAGCAGGCGTTCGACGACATCCTCAAGCTGCTCTTCAACGCGCCCACGCAGCGGCCTTGCACGTCGAGAACCTCAAGGGCACGGACGGCGAGATCGCCCTGCGGCTCGGCGAGAACGAGCCGTTCGGCGTCATCAACGTCGGCGATGCGTCGGCCCTGTGCAAGCTCTGCGAGGAGCAGCCCGATTACCTGGGCGTCACTGACAAGGAGTTCTCCGGTTCGCTCTTTCAGCGGCTCGACCAGGCCGAGTCCACCGTCAACGTCCTGATCGGCTCGAAGAAGTTCACCGAAGGCTGGAACAGTTGGCGCGTCAGCACGATGGGCCTGATGAACGTCGGGCACAGCGAAGGGTCGGAGATCATCCAGCTCTTCGGCCGCGGCGTGCGGCTCAAGGGCTACGGCATGTGCCTCAAGCGGAGCAGCCAGATCGATGGCGTGCCCAAGCCGAAAGACATCGGCCTGCTGGAGACGCTGAACATCTTCGGCATTCGTGCCGAATACATGCAGCAGTTCAAGGAGTACCTCGAAGAAGAGGGCCTGCCCGCGAACGAAGACCGCATCGAGTTCATCCTGCCGGTAGTCAAGAACCTCGACAGCAAGAAGCTCACGAGCATCCGCCTCAAGGAAGGCGTGGACTTCAAACAGCAAGGACCAAAGCCGACGCTGGATGAGCCGACCAATGATCTGCTCAAGCACCCGGTCGCGGTCAACTGGTATCCGAAGATTCAGGCTCAGCAGAGCAAGGGACTGGTCCGCACGTCGGACACCGCCGTACTCGACCAATGCAGCTTTGGGGAGGGCCACCTGGCCTTCATGGACATCGATGCGATCTACTTCGAGTTGCAGCACTTCAAGAACGAGCGGGCCTGGTACAACCTGAATCTGCCGCGCGAGAGCATCCTCAAGCTCCTGCGGCGCTCCGACTGGTACAGACTCTTCATTCCCGCGGCCGAGATGCAGTTCACTCGCTTCGAGCAAGTGCGCCGCTGGGAAGAGATCGCCGTCGCCCTGCTCAAGAAGTACTGCGACCGCTACTACAAGCACCAGAAGCAAGACTGGGAAGCCGACCATCTGGAATACCACGAACTTCAAGAAGACGATCCAAACTTCGTCCACGAATACCGGCTGCTCATCGAACAGTCTGCGGAAGCCATCAAGACCAATCTCGAAACGCTCAAGACGATGATCGAGAGCGGGAAGTTCGCCAAGGACTGGTCGTTCGGCAACCTTTCGGCACTCTGGTTCGGCAGGCACTTGTACCAGCCGCTCCTGCACTTCAAGAGCGAGCTGGTAGAGGTCAGCCCGGTTTCGCTCAACGAGGGCGAGCGCGACTTCGTGCTCGATCTGCGCAAGTTCCACGACGATAGCCGCGACTTCTTCAAAGACCGGGAGCTTTACCTGCTCCGCAACATGAGCCGGGGCCGCGGGATCGGCTTCTTCGAGGCCGGCAACTTCCACCCGGACTTCATCCTCTGGCTGCTAGTCGGGCAAGAAGCAGTTCGTCACCTTCGTTGACCCCAAGGGCATCCGCAATCTCGAAGGCCCGGACGATCCCAAAGATTCGCTTCTACAAGACGATCAAGGAGATCGAGGCACGACTTGCCGATCCCGCCGTGACGCTGAACTCATTCATCATTTCCAACACGCCCCACCGAGATGTCGGCTGGTGGGACGGCGGTATCACGAAGGCCGAACTGGAGAAGTGCCACGTGCTCTTCCAGAAGGAGGGCCGGGAGACGTACATCAAACGGCTGCTGCTCGCCGTTGCGAAGTAAACAACGGGATGCCGCGCACGTTGGCCACATTTCCGTGTGGCCGCTTGAACTTGCCAATCTCTAGCGATACAACCAAGCGGATATGGGGTTATCTCCCGGCGCGTCTGCGTCCGGATTCGTTCCCGCACAAGGAACCAACATGCGCCCGCGGCGCTCTTGGCCAATCCCCTCGACCTCGGAGCATGAAGACTAAACGGGTCCACGACACCGTTCTGGCCGCGGTGGAACGCGACGCCGACTCGTCAAGCTAAAGCATTTCAGATTGGATCAAGGACCAAGACCTGAAGCCAAGTGACGCGGCGTCACCCACAGTTACTGACCGCGGAGCAAGCGAAGTGGAACCTTATCGCGTTTTTGTCAGTTATGCCCATGAGGAGAGTGATCTAGCTCACCAGATCGTCGCCATCCTCCGGCAGCAAGGGCTGACCGTCTTCTGGGATAAGACCCTATCGGCGGGGCCCGTTCGATTCGATGAGCAAATTGCAACCTTTATCGCTCATGCGCATGTATTCCTCCCAATTATCACGCCGGCGTCCGCTGAGCGCGGCTGGGTCCATCAGGAGATTGGCTATGCAATGGCGTTGCGTGTGCCGGTACTTCCAATTTGCAAAGGAAGAACGCCGGACGCCATGCTCCAGATGCTACATGCTGTCGAGCTTGGGGATGACCCTAGCACTCTTGCCGAGAGGCTTACCTACTCAGTCGTGGACGGTGCGGCCAAGAGCGCCGACAATCTAGCTCCGCTATTTGAATGCGCGGGACAGCCAGATGATCGGGCCAAGATGATGGCTGACTACGCCCGGACGGTACGCCGCCTGAAGGAATACGGACATGTTCGGCAAAAAGGCGGTTTAACCTCCTTCAGTATTCCTGACAAGGCTGTGACTAACCGAGCATGGGATGAGCGCTATGGACATGTGCATCGGAGCATGGAGCATCGGAGCTTACTGCTTCAAGAGCACAAGGCCCTCAAGGAACACGGTAACGCAAAGGGATATAGCCTGATTATTCATCCGAAGGCAGAATATAAAGCACTCGGTCCCGACGTTAAGAGAGCACGTCTTCGTTCGCTGATTGACTTCTTGGAGCATGTTTCTGACGAAACAATACGGGTCGCCTTTTGTTATGCAGCTTCGCCGCCACCGTCGTTGACCATCGTGGGGGACTGGTTTATGGCCGAAGCTATGCGTGCCGACGCTACGGAGGGCTTTCGCAACACCGTCTTTACGCGGCATGGGCCGACCATCCGTGCACGGATGCAGGAATTCGATCAAGAATTCAATGAGTTACTCGAAGAGCCAGAGAACAGGCCATGTCATACACGAGTAGGCGCGATTGAAGCGTTAAAGGACGTAATGCGACAAGTCAACTAAGTAGCTTGAATTGTGACTTACTCCATGAGGGTGAGATGGCCTCGCGACAGTCGGCGGGCGGTCGAAAACGTCGAAAAAAATCTCCGGGCTGGAACGTGACCTGCACGGGAAAGCGAATGGGGCCTGGCCCCCCCTCTCTCTTCGGCCTGCCCTGGCTGCGGCCTGGCGCAAAGCATGCTTTTTTGACCGGGCCTTCTGCGCCCTGCTACGGACGTGGATTGCCCATCCTGCCAGAGAGTTTTGGGCCGGGAAATTTCTTGGGGGGACGGTAATCGTTCTCCGACCGCAATGGGGAACCCCCGTCCGGGTATCCCCCACCCCCTAGCCCTTTGCCCTGCTCTTCGTCACTCGCTCTCTGTTGCCGTTCTCGCCGATCTGCTCGCTGGCCTTCGCGCGGCGCGGGCGACGAGCACGACGCAGCCGCGGCCGATGACGGCCAGACCAGCGACAGCGCGCCGCATCCATCGCAGACACGGGCGCGACTCGCGGCCGACACGGGCCGACAGCCGGCCAGATCGGCGAATGCCGCGCGGCATCGCAGCGAGGGCACGCCTTGCCATGCAGCTCACCACCGTAGCGGCGGCGCGCGCGTCTACAGAGCACGCGGCTAGTGAGCACTGACAATCAATGTTAGTGCTCATGCGCGCGTGATAGTGAACTACTTGCAATGATGCAGCACTACCTCTAATATGTGCTGCGCGCGCATGTCTCATATCTAAAACAATCGCAATTGTTTCGCACGCGCGGCCCCCCGCGCGAGATGCGGAAATTCCAGAAATCTCTTTTCGTGGCCACGAAACGACTTGCGACGCAATCCGCAAAAACGCGATTTCCGTAAGTCGGTAATTTCCGTGGCTCGCTTCCGTGTTCGGTAGACGGGCTTTGCAAAGCGGTTTTGCAAGGTCGGCCGTCGCTCGAATCACGGGAGTTGCAGCCATGCAGCTACACGAGCAGTACAGACCGAAGCGTTGGGACGACGTTGTGGGGCAACCGGACGTAGTCCGGCGAGTCGCTGCGCTCAAGGCGCGCGGCTTGGGCGGGCGGGCTTCTGGATTTCCGGGCCTTCGGGATCGGGCAAGACGACCATCGCCCTGCTCATTGCCGCGGAGGTCGCCGACGAGTTTGCGACGGTCGAACTGGACTCGGCCGACTTGACCCCCCGGCGACTTGCCGAACTGGAGAGGCAATCGGCGACGCGCCCGCTGGGCAAGGGCGGATGGGCTTACCTCGTGAACGAGAGCCACGGATTGCGGCGGGACAGCATCCGGCAACTGCTGGTCATGCTGGAGCGCTTGCCGGCGCACGTCGTGTGGGTGTTCACGACGACCAACGAAGGGCAGAAGCGGTTGTTCGATGACGTGGACGACGCTTCGCCGTTGCTGTCGCGTTGCATCGAGCTGTCGATGGCGGGCCTGTCGCTGGGGGCCTTCGCCAAGCGGGCGAAGTGGATCGCCGAACGCGAGAAGCTCGACGGCAGGCCGGTTGACGAGTACCTGAAGCTCGCCACACGACACAAGGGCAACCTACGGGCGATGCTCCAGAGCATCGAGGCGGGGGCAATGCTCGCCGGATAGCGCCCTGCTCCCTACCCGACCGGAAAGGTCGGGCAGGCTGTTGGGCGCTATCCGTGGGGATGGCGAGCGTTCCTTTCTGTGTGTTGGAGGGTCGAGCCATGAAGTGTTACGGACAAGCCGAAGCCGCGGCGCAGGCCATCGTGGGGGCGTTCCGCTCGGTGCGTTACCCAAGGCGCTAGCGCCGGTGTTCATCCGGCGGCGCGATGAAGTGCCTTGCCGGCGCTGGAGCTGGAATAACCAGCTTATCACGGCGCTGATGGGCCACAATGACGCCCGCGGGTTCCGGCAATGGGTGACGGTTGGTCGGCACGTCAAGAAAGGCGAGCGGGGGTTTCCGATCCTCGCGCCGCTGGTTCGCAAGGCTGAGCGAAAGACGGACGACGGGGATAGCGAGAGCCATACCTACGTCTACGGCTTCCGGCACGTGATGGTCTTCGGATTCTCGCAGACCGATGGCGAACCGCTGCCGGTCGATACCGAAGTCGAGCAGTTCTTGGACAGCCTGCCCGTCATCGAGGTTGCCCGCGCGTGGGGCATCTCCGTGGAAGCGTTCAACGGCGAGGACGCGAACTGCCTGGGCAAGTACCGCGCCGACGGGCATATCGCCCTGGGCGTCAAGAATCTCAGCACGTGGCGGCACGAGCTGTGCCACGCCGCGGACCATCGCAACGTGGGAGCGCTCAAGAACGGCCAGCACCTTGACCAAGAGGTTGTGGCCGAGCTGGGCGGCGCGATCTTGCTGGAAGCCTTGGGCTTTGAGCAAGAGGCGGATCGGGGCGGAGCTTGGGAGTACATCCAAAGCTACTGCGCGAAGGCCAACGTCGATCCGGTTGGGGTCTGCTGCCAAATGCTCAGCCGCACGTGCAACGCGGTGGCGTTGATTCTCACCGCGGCCGAGGAGCTAGCAAAGGCAAACAACGAAACGGCTCCGGCGATGGCGTAGCTACGACTCCACGGCGGTTAGCAACGGTGGGAGATTCGGCCGGCTGGACGCGTGATTCAGCCGGCCGTCTCTCGCCTCGGAAAGTGTAAAGAGTCATTCCCCCGGCCAAAAGCTGGGCGATGAAACCGAACGCCAAGGACTTACAACTACCGAAAAGTGTCAAGGGTGGTCTATAGACGAAGCCTTACAAATGCCAAAGGGGTTAGCCATGCAGAGCATCGCCGTTTACGTTCGCGTCTCGACGCACAAGCAGGACACCAAGAGCCAGGAGCCTGACCTTCAGCAATGGGTCACCGCGTTCGGCAACGGATCGCCGGTGACGTGGTACCGCGACAAGGCCACGGGCAAGACGATGGACCGGCCAGGCTGGAAACGGCTGGAAGCCGATATGCGGGCCGGCAAGATCGGCGCGCTAGTCTGCTGGCGTCTCGACCGTTGGGGGCGGACAGCCAGCGGCTTGACCGCCCTCTTCGAGGAGCTGACCGCCCGAAGGGTCAACCTCGTGTCGCTCAAGGACGGCATCGACCTGAGCACGCCGGCGGGGCGCTGATCGGCAACGTGCTCGCCAGCGTCGCAGCCTACGAGACGGAAGTCCGGGGCGAGCGCATCGCAGCCGGCCAAGCCGTTGCCAGGGCCAACGGCAAGCGATGGGGCGGCTCGAAGAAAGGACGGCGCATCAAGGTCGAGCCGGACCAAGAGCGAGTCATTCGCCAAATGCGGGCCGCGGGCGAGAAGATCGCGGCGATTGCCAGGGCCACGGGACTGAGCCGGCCGACCGTTTATGGCGTGCTGGCTGGATGATCTGAGGTGCGGAGCGGGAAAAACCAGCAAGCGACGCCGCACTGACGAGCTAACGCGACCGCGCAGTGCGAGCGAGCACTCACGACGATACAATGCGGCCTGGACACGGGGGGTACGGGCGACATGAAGGGAACCGACGACGCCGTTCCTCCACCTAATTTGTCGTGGCCGAGTGAGCAAAGGTTATGTAGAGGGCACAGACGGGGGTTGCGCCGACTCCCGGACTATTAGCGGAGAACTGGGAATTCGATTACGGACACACTTTTCCTATGGATTCAGCGCCAAAGCGACGGTGGTATCGGCTACACGCGCTAACGAGATGGCACCTACGCCTCCAAGGAGGATCGCCCGGCTGGGCAGTGGCAGTCCATGCCGGCGCGCGACCTCCCTGTGGTGGTCGAGGCCATCCGCCTTGGTGTAGTTGATGCAGCCCAAGCCGAATAGCAGCGACGCCACGCCGACGATACCAAGAACCCAACGCTTCGTTCGCTTCATCGCAATGTCTCCAAAACGCACGCTACCTGGCTTGCCAGCAAGGATTCTACCGGCTCTCAGCGTACTCCGTCGTCCTCTCCCGGCCGCATGAGGCGGTAGCCCCGCTCCTCGGCCACTTGCAAAAGCACGTCCTCGAAGTCCTTGGCGGTCGTGTCGTCCGTGTGGTCCCGCTGGCCCTCGATCTCGTTGGCCTTGATGATCAGGTCGGTGATTAGCTTGACGATCTCCAGCTTCAGCTTCGGAGTGGCGGCGCCTGTCCGTCGCGAATCCGGGGCGGCGAGCCTATGCCCGCTGAGTTTGTTGCTCGCGCCGCTGTGCCGCAGTAAATTGCGGACGGATCGAACGCAGCACGCGACAATCCCTCGTGACGACAGAGGTGCATCGTGGCCGAACAAACCGAGTCAACCAGCGCGAGCCAAACCGCGGCGCAAGACGTTGGAACGATGACGGTCAGCGACCTTGTTCGCCGCCTGAAGGTGGGGCAGTTGTGGGGCACCCTCGCGATCATGGCCGGCCTCATCTCAGCGGCATTCGCGCTCGGCTACAAGACAAGCAGCGTCGTCGGCCAAATCGAGCTAGATCGCCTTCGACAGAGCGCCGAAGAACTGGAGAAATACCGGCGAAAGGATCGCTTTCTGTCCTTGTTCCTCCGTTACGAACAAGATGACCGGAACGCAGCAACAAGGGACGCCCTCGATGACCACGTGACGAAGTTCATCAGCGAGTCCGAAAAGAGTGGCGAGTTCGTGAAGTTCGGGAAAGGTCAAGCTCTCCAAACGACAGTCATCTTCTGGGACGGTTCGAGTTGGACGATTCCGCCTGACTTTCGGGCCGCGACTCTTCCGTGAGAGGGCTGCCGAACTGGGGGGGCACCCTCCGCTCTTTTCTCCCGGCCGCACGAGACGGCAGCCGCTTTTCTCGGCAACTGCAACAGCACGTCATCGATCTCGTCGGCCGTCCGTCTCGCCCTGGTGGCCTTCGCCAAGGCTCGCCATCACGCGGATGACGCGGTGCGGCGCTGCTTGCGCAAATCCAGCGAGGTCATGAAGGCACACAGTGTAAATTCGCGAATGGCCGAAACGTTATCTCAGGTGCTCCTCAATAAAGCTGGCTTTGGCCAGGCGATATTCGGTCATGCTCTTGCCTTGAAAGCGTGCCTTGAGTTCGTTGTACGTCTTCAGCAGACCACTGTCGGCGGCCAGTTGGTCACGCCAGCGAGTGAAGAAATCCCGTTGACCGCCGGCGACTGCAAGCTGAATGCCGATCTCCACGGCGCCATCGACACCGCAAAATGCGGCGAAGTCGTCGGTGTGGTCCGACCCTAGATTGCGAGCGAACTCGCCCGCCAAAGCCGCCTCGGCTTCCGCAAAGTGGGTCGGTTCAACCAGCACGCAGATATCCAAATCGCCCTTGGTAATCGAGCCGGCCACAGCCGTGGCCCCCACGTGCTCGACCCGTGCCTTGGGAAGCAAGGTTGCGATGCGCGCGCGAAGCCGTTGGAAGACCGCCTCGACATCTTGGCGCACTTGGTGCTCGCCCACGAACTCGACGATTTCGTCGCCCATCGAAGTCACGACCGAGGACTGTCACGCAGCCCAACGCTGCCGTGTCGTGTCTCAGAGCATACGGAGCGAGACGCACTCTGGCCAGCACCTCCCGCGATGAGCTTTAGAGCGAAGTCCAATCATTTGGGATTTGTCCGTCGCTATTCCGGTAGAGATAAGCGACGACGCTGATCACCAGAAACAGAACCACAAGCATCACAAAGGCACCCATCGTTTGCCCCCTTCCACCTCCACGACACTAACCGAAAGAAAAGGGTTTTCGCAACTCACCGAGATGCCACCGCGTCGTCACCGAGCGCCGTACCGCCACAAGTACGCATGTTTGCGCACCCAGCGAACGCGCAGTCTGTCGGGCAAGCCGGCGGAAAGAAACACGGACGCTGAGGACAACGTCGAGCGCATCAGACCCCTATCTGGCTGCGCTCGACAGTTGCGCGCCTTAATCGCTGGCCAACGACCATTTCAGGATGCCATTGATCTTGAGCGGCGTTGCTTCCTGCGCCATTTCCCGCTCGTGGGCGACTACGCGCTGCGGCGGATGGTTGACGGCCGCTACGAAGAGTCTCTAGAGAAGCCGGAATGATGACTCAGGGCGGGCCTGATCGGCCGCCGGATTTTGCAGAGTTTGGCTCCGACTGGCAGTCGCCCTTATTCTTCCTGTCTCTGCACGCTTCGCACATCTGACCCGCATGCGGGAGCCGGGGCGATTCGTCGTAATCGCCTGCGTCCGGCCACTCAGGGCAATTCGTGCAGAAGTGCCAGGGATCATCACCGCCTCGGCGTCTCCAAATCATTTCTCCTGCCTTCCCGTTCTGACGTGGCTCCGTGCCTTCGCCGAAGGGCAAAAGGATAGTTCTGCCTGCACGTCGCCTGCAAGTGCCTCTTTGACATTTGCAAAGCACGGCAAAGTGCGAGAACTAGGGCAAATCGCTGAAAGGAGTTGTGGCCCGGATTTTGCTTTTGTGCGGGCGACTTGGCCCTCTGGTTGTCACTTTCTCCCGAAGGGAAGCATCACCATGAGCACCGAGCCCGTATCCAACAATGGGGCAAACCAAGCTCCCGATCACTCGTCCATTGAGGATGAAGACATTCGCGTACGCGCTCACCAAATCTGGGAGCAAGCCGGTCGCCCGCACGGTCGAGACGAACAATTGTGGCGTCGAGCTCGAGCAAGAGTTACGCAACGGAAGCAAGGCCTTGAATGAGCTATCGCCCGAAGAGTGGGCTGAAGCACTCGTGAGCGTATCGTCCGAACAGCCTGGCGCCCCCTGGAGCGTGGAGATGGGCCGGCTCTTGCCGCAGCCGATTCGAGTCTGCACGCATCAAAACCCGACATTGGTGGAAGACGACGCCAATCGCATCAAAGCCTATCTAGCTGCGCTCATACGCGAAGCAAGACGAAGAAAGACGACGGCCCGAGTTCTCCACGACGGCGAACCGGCCCACAACGCGGAGTGAGCCGAGGAACTGGGTCGCGCATTCGCACGGTTACTGGTTCAGATAACCGCCTTCGTCCAGCCACACGTTGCCCGAAGCGGCATGATACAGCCAACCGCGGTCTGCCCCTGAGCTGGCAGCCGTGGGCGGGTTCGCACTCGTGGCGGTGACGGTGCTCTTGTTGGTGAACGGGTTGACCGGAATGAACTGGAGATAGGGGCCAAACTCGGTCCCGGTCGCGCCGCTAGCGTCGGTCTTCTCCGTGAGCTTCGCCAATGTGGCCGGCGGCGAACCGTTGTGTTGGACGATATACGTCTGAATCTGTCCACGCAGCGTGCGAAGATTGGCCAGCGCCGTGCCGCGCTTGGCATCGGCCGTCGAATCGGTGAATTGAGGGATCACCGCAGCAGCGATGATGGCCAGGATGACCACGACGATGAGCAGTTCGACCAGCGTGAAGGCGTGGCGGCGTCTCACGGCGTTGAGTCCGGGAGCAGTGGCTAGGCTCTTCCCTTTCAAGTTTAGGACGGAGATTGACCGTTTTGCTGTTCGATGTCGAACGCTTCGTAGCGTCGCCAGGAAGTAGATTTGCAGGGACTTTCGGCCAACTCAGAACAGCCGTGCGCTCACCTATCGTGCTTGCTTCTGCGATCTTGGTACCGGCCACGTTGGCGGTCGGTGTGGTGCTCTCTATGACGCTTTATGGCCGAGTCGTGATGGCCCTCGTCCTGGTGATCGCGGCTATAGGCTGCCTCTCGTTCGTGGGCTTGTCCTTGGTTGCACGACTTCGACAGCGAGTCGCCGAAGAACTCGATGAGGAGATCGTTCAAGAAGCTGCTGCGGATCTGACTCAGCGGCGGCTGCGCGAGGCGGCGGCGCGAGAATCGCTCTACAAGCATCTCCGCGACATGGGAATGCCGATGGGTTAAGGAACGCCTGTTTTACGTCTCCCGCACCAGAGTGACACCAGATCGGCAGCAATCCTCCACAAGATTCTGCCCGCAGAAATGTGGCGGTGGGTCGGGCCGCCTGAGTACGCTTGAAGCGCGGCAGAGTGAAGGTTACTGGTTAAATCCAAGGCAAAGGGGCAAGTGCCGTGGGCCAGACTCATTCTGTTTCCGTAAAAATTGCAGTAGCCGTCGATCAGAACGGCTCTTGGTCTGCCGCGGGTAACTGCGCTTACGACTCCAGTGGTGAAGTCATTCAGGCGGCGCTCGACTCTCTTCCGCGGGACAGCTCGCCACTCAAAGGGATTGTTTGGGTCACTGCCCAAATCCCTCTTCCGCAGACGGCGGGCCAAGTCACCACGCGCGGCCAATCGTCCTGAGTCGCCATCCGCTGAGACTGAAAAGCGGCACGGCCCTTGTTGTTCGCGGGCATTTGTTGGCCGCGGATCGCCGATTAGGGCAACGTGCCCTAGCCGGTTTGCCAACGGCTCACAGGAGAACCAGCCCAGCCGATTCGTTGTCCTCAAACAGCAAGTACACTACCCCATCAGGAGAACAATCCATGTCGCATTCTCCGGAACCTTGGCGAGTCGAGAAGCGAGGCGAGCCAGGCGACGAACACTTCGCCGTCGTAGACGCCAGCGGCCAAGACGTGATTCGCATTGCGAGCGACGATCCGAGCGCCGCGCTAATCGGCGTTGGCACGCTCGACATCAGCCAAACCGACGCGGAGCGAATCGTGGCGTGCGTGAACGCACTGGCTGGACAGCCGACCGCATCGCTCAAGGTGCAGCCATGAAGCGCGATCTCCTGTTCGGCGGCATAGATTATGACCCCGGCGGTCCTGACGCCACGTCGCAGACTCGCAGACGAGTGAGATTGTGGAAGAGTTCCTCATTCGACCAAAGCGGCACAGCATGACCCTGGAAGCCGACCATTCGCGCGCGAGCCATACCTACGTCCTCGATGCGAATGGCAAGCCCAAGCTCGAACGCAATCAGGAACGATGGCTCGCTTGGATGCAGGCGAATGACCAGCCGTTGGCCGAGACGCATGTTGCTCCGGAAGTGCGAGTGTCCACGGGGTTCTTGGGCATGGACCAAAGGCGCACCAAGATCGGCGCCCCTGTGCTGTGGGAGACGATGGTTTCGGCGGGCCGCATCACCTGCACCAAGAGCGGTACACAAGCCGCTGCGCTGGCAGGGCCATGATCGGGCAGTGGCGTTTGCCAAGGACCAGGGAACTGACAAGCCCACGATCTCGCTAGCCGGCCAAGAACCCACTGCCGAGCAAAGGGACGCATGTTTTTCTGCCACGGTGAGCCAGTGTCCGCCAGCAACGCACGAGCCACGATTTTGGCCGGCTGAGTGTGGGTGTTTGCGCGGCATCCTGCCCCTGCGCCGTTATCCAGCGATGTAGCAGAGTCAGCGACTGCCAATTGACGAAAGTGCAGCCGATGGCGTGCCCCTTGGGACAGTCGTCGGACCACACAACGTCCACCAGCGCGGCGTCTTGCTTATCGTCAGCCGCGAGTTGAAGCAACAAACGCTGGCCCACAAACGCCGGCCGGGACGCAATGAGACGTATCCCACCTGCGGAAAAATCCTGAACGCGGACAGGATAAACCTCGTTCAACCGCCACTTGGCCAGCACGATCAGGTCTAAAGGGTCACGTTTGCGAACGCGGCGTTCCACGTGACCAGACAAGTAAAGCCTGTGCAATTCTGCCGGCTCTAATGGAGGAAGGAAGCGCAAGCAGCCCGCCATCCCCGATGTGCCTCTAATCGACACCAAGCCACACGGGCGCGGAGGGACAGTTCTGGGTCGAGGAAGATTAGTACGTGTGACCCCATCGTGAGAGGATCATGCAGGGCCAACGTAGCTCCGCCGCGTGAGATTCCGATCAGCTGCGCAGCAACGCATGACGACGGATGACCTTCTGTGGTTTCCACCCGAACCGCAGCACGGATAGCCGGAGCTGCGGTACTAGGCCCGAAATCCTCTCGACTTTTGATGCTTGGTCTGGGCAATACGCTCATGGTGTTCCTCGGCGGTAGGTCTCTCCCCCGTGTTGCGCTGGACGAAATGACGCAGATCGGAACAAAGCACAACTTGCGCCGCGCACTTCAGGGTGCGGTCTGTACCAGTCAGTCCAATTCTCCGGCCTGAGTGGCGTCTCGGTAAGAGACTAGCGAGAGGTGAGTTTCCCGCCCGAGAGCAAGGGCTGTTCCTTTGCACCAGTACCAGACCTACGCGGCCCGCATGTTCTCCGGCCACGGATGGCCGTTTATAGTGCCTAGATGCTAGCGCTTTACACCGCCCTGAAAGCGCGGCTGATGCGGCGACCGGCCCAGCCCGAATGTGGCGATGGTTGATGTGCAACGCCGACCGCCTCAAGCTGCGCCACGCCCCCTACCGGCCGCCGCGGTTTCGCTTCGGCTCCCATCAAGCAGTGTGCGCTCCAGGGCGACGTGCGGATCGTCGGCATCAGCAACGGACGGATTCCCTGGCCAGTCGGCATCAGGCCGACAGCCGCGGGGGGCAGGGGGTTCGGGCTTCGGTTCGATACGCCGAGTGAATTAAAAAGCGGCCAGGTCGCACAAAGGGAAAAGCGGACCTGGCCCGCTGCCAGACGAGTCGAACAAGTCTAGCTCACGGACTCCGCTACTGGTTCACGTAACCAAGTTCGTCCGTTGCCCGATGTGCTTGAGCATTGTCCGCGATTTCCAAGGCCGGCATCACGCGCTCGACATCCGCAAGAGGCGGACCGTGCACAAGCTCGTGAGTCCATCCGGCTGGGCCTCTCGCACCTGGAAATTGACAAGCAGGAAAAGCCAGGCTCGGCACGTTGGAACCGTTCGCAACGACCAAGAGAACCGATGGCTTTGCCGCCGCCGGACTACGTTCATCGTAGCCCAAGGGTTAGCAAGCCTGCGATGATAATCCTCTCGTCTTGTCTGCGCGACTTCTTGCTTACGGCTGCGCAGCTGCGCGGCTTGTTTCCCTTCGATGGATGCGCGTCACGGTTTTGCGGATGATCATAGGGGAATTACCTAAGACGGCCCGAAGAAAAACCGGCTCGACCCGCACAAGCAGTGGGGCGGTGGCAGAGCTTTTACGATCAAGCTAGGCTTGAATCGGTGGCCAGTGTTTCCCGTAAATTCATGGGAGGATGTGCCATGCTCATCTATCAGTGCCAAGCGCAAGACCTCGTGCATCCGCCGGCGGAAATCGCCGAGTTCGTCCAACGGCTCGTCAGTCGGCTGGTGCATTATCGCGGCAAGGAGCGACGCGCCATCCGCCGACATCGCCTGGCGATTCCGGTTCTAGCGGTGCCGTTGGACGACGACCTTCAGCCGGCCGGAGACAGTTTTGCCGCGGTGACACGCGACATCTCCACCCGCGGGCTCGCGATCTACCACAACCGCCCTCTGGAGTGCCACTATCTGGCCGTTGAGCTGACGGACCATGAAGGCCGAAAGCTCGAAGCCGCCGTCGAGGTGCTCCGCTGTGAGCCGGTGGAATCGTTCTTCGAGATCGCCGGCAAATTCGTGACGAAGGTCTACGCTGCGTCGTAGCTACATAGGCGAGAATCCACTCACCATCTTAGGGGCGACCAAGTGTTGTTCCTTTGGATCGCATTTTGCACTCTGCTTGGTGCGGCTGCCGGCCTGCTTGCCGGATGGTCTTTGGGCGCACGGCCACGCGAAGCCCTGAAACGGCAGAAACGGATATGCTCAGTGGCTTGCTGAGAAGTGCGGCGAACATCACCAGCGGCGTGGTCGCCGAGCTGCGCCAACATGCTCTTCGCGCACAAAAGCTTCAGGAAAGCTTGAGCCGCACTGTCCATTCCAATTCTGAGTCCTTGGAGCGCACGGTAACGGCGCTGATTCAATCGACCAAGGCGATTGAGCGACGGCTTTCGGTGGCCTCCCGCGCGTTACGTGAACATGTCCGTGCAATAAGCAGAACAGCGCCAGATGCGAAGTCGAGCGATACAGACTTCCATGAGCTGACGATTCTTCCAAGAGAGCAGCCGAGCAATGAATCGCCCACCACATTCATGGTGACAATACCGTCGAAGGACACGACGCGGCAGCGGAGAACCAGTCCACGGTATGTGTTCCGCGAGCGGCAATGCATCGCCCCAGTCTATGGCGGCGAGCTGTGCCCACCCTTCGACTTCCGGGAAGTCCAGTTTTGCGACCTCTCCTCCGAAGGCACTTCATTCGTTTTGGACAGCGAGCCAGATTTTGACAAAGTCATTGTTCGGCTGCGAAACAACCAAAACCTCACTGATCTCTTGGCAGAGGTAGTTCGTGTCTCGATGAACGACAAGCGACAGCATGTCGTGGCATGCCGCTTTGTGAAGCGGCTCTAGCCAGCTTGTTGCGAGCAATCTCCGGTCGCGGTTGCATTTCCTAACCGACCGCGGAGAGTCTGCCAGCCGGGTATTTTCTGACCTCCGGCTGCTCCGTCGAAGACGCGACGTTCATCGCACGGCACGAATGGCAAGCTGGCCATGACTGCCGTGAGTGAACCAGCTCCGACGATCTCGCGTCTCACCGGGGCAATCGCTCGCCACCGCGGAGCGCATGCCGATTGTCGCGCCACCCGGGTGAGGATTGGATGCAGTGGGTCCGACGCCTTTGGAGGGCCGGCCGGGAGATGGGGTGTCCCAGCCGGCCCTCTACATCTCGACGGGCCAGGCGCGATTGCTTGTCGCAACCGACGGCCACGCCTGGCGCGGAGACAGCGGACCTAAGCGTTCTATCGTCAATTCGGCTCCTGCCGTCTAGCAACGACGAGTAATGCTGGCGGGGCAAACTTTGTGGGCTGGTCTCGCCATCGAAAGGAAGGCATCGATGCAGGTTTGAGAACTGGCCGTTCCACAGCTCGCCTCAAGTTCGCGCCTTTTGCCGGGATATGCCGCACTCTTGCTGTTGGGCATCTCACTTGCTCTTGTCTGCCTGCCTTTCCCTTGGCGGTCTCACCGCCCGTTTCACCCCCTTCGAGCGGATCGGGTACCGCCACGTCTACCGCGGAGGGTACGATGCCGCCAGCCGGGTCGTGCCCTCCGCGATGGCTGAAGAAGCCTGGAGTGCGGACAACGGCATAGGCGAGTCAGGCTATTCCTGCCTGGTCATCCCGTCTTGTTGCAGGGTATACGGAGCAATTGATGAGTAACGAAGAGGTTTCTCGACCTTCGGGCGGAGCATCATTCTTGTGGGAAATCAGCGACGAACATATCCGCCGGCGGGCTTATGAACTTTGCGAGCGAGCAGGGAGGCCGTCCGGACAAGACAAGCACTTCTGTTCGCAAGCGGAACGTGAATTCCATCTCGCCCAGCCCGTCGATCCTGAACAACTCTCGGCGCTGCTTGCCCACGTCGAGATGGCAGCAAGTCAACGATGAGCTAGCCAGGGCTGCCACGAAGACTCGTTGCGATGCCGCCCGCGTCGCAAGGGGAGCAAGCATTCCGCGGAGACCCACCGCAAGATGCGCGAGACGCACCTGCGACGTGGGAGCCTGGTGCCGGGCGTCACGCCCTGGACAGCGGCCGAAGATGCGCTAGTGCGACTGCCTGCCCGCCTCCGAAGTTGTTCGACGGATCGCGCGTTCGAGTGCCGCCGTCCGCAAGCGTCGCTGGGTGCTAGGCGTGCCCGATGGTCGCAGGCGGGGTAGCGGCAAGACGGGACGATGGGCAGCTCTCGACGCCGAAGGCCGGCTGTCCAGCCGAACTGCTGACGGCCGCGCGGTGAGCGGCCATAGCTTCAAGCGCTTTTGGGGCAAATCCAGCTCGTGAAGAAGCAGCCGCAGCACGCTAGCCACGGGCGCAAAAAGACGGACGTGTACCGACTGGTCTTCTTCAATCTGCACGCGCATAGTTAGTCTCCGCCGTTGGCGGAAGCGTCTTTGATAGCGGTGCCAACAATCTGCATCAAAACCTTCTTCATGAACTTGAGGGCCTCGCTAGCATGCGCAACGCAATGTCGCCTACTGGCACCGGCCCGATGAAATCGGTCAACGCGCGGCGGCGATCCACCGCACGGTTACGGCACTACCTGAAGGCGCTTCGGAGAGTGCTCAAGCGCCCATCGGTGAAGCCGTCCACGGAACCAGCCCTCGATAAGCTGAGCGTCCTGCGCGAGCGAGTCCTGGACGAAACCGTCCTGTGGCAGACGATTGAGCCACGCTACCGGGCACTGCGGCGCTCGGGTCGCTCGCGCGATGCTTGGCCGCGCCACGAGTCCTTTCTTGCTTGCTCACCGAGCTACCGCGCATGCATCGAGCGGGGCGACGGCCGGCTCGCTGACGTTCCCCACGATACGACCACATTGGCCGGCTTGACCTGGCATGTTCCGGCGGACGGCCGACTTGAGGGCAGGTTTTCCCATCGCATCCTCGCCCGAGGCTGGTTGCCGCTCGCCGAGGTCCTTCAGGCGCGCGAACTCGCCGTCGGAACCGCCATGATCGACATTGGGGCCAACATCGGCACTACGTCCATCACGCGAGCGGTCCTCGGCGATTTCCAGGTCGTCTATGCCGCGGAGCCAGAGCCAAACAACTACGGTTGCCTGGTCCAAAATGTGGTAGCCAACGATCTACGGGGCTTCGTCCTTCCGGACCAAGTGGCCATCGGGTCGTTTGACGGCGACGCGTTCCTGAAGCTGTCGAACAGCAGCATCGGAGGGCACGAGCTAGCGAAGGATCCAAAAGACGACCCCGACCGGCGCTTCGTTCGCGTCCCCTGTCGGACTCTGGATAGCTGGGCGGCGGGCCTGGGCATCGACCTGGACCTAGTCACCTTTGTCAAGTGTGACGCGCAGGGGTCGGAGGGACATATCTTCCGCGGTGCGACCGAGGTGCTCCGTCACAAGCACATTGCCTGGCAAATCGAGTTCTGGCCGCATGGCCTGAGGAAGACCGGCTTTGAGGTGCAGGAGTTCTTGGACCTCATCCGCCACCACTTCACTCAGATGATCGACCTCCGGCCCTGGGGTGATGGCATCCGCGTTCGACCCGTGAGCGACCTGGCGAAGGTCGTCGAAAGGCTGCCCGGCAAGAAGTTTACCGAGCTACTGCTGTATAACGGCTCCGCGGGTTGACCTTTCTGGCCCGAGAGTGTTGCGGCGCGTGGCGCCGCGTGATTACGCTTGCAGCCCGGCAGACTGAAGGTTTGCTGTGAGTGCGCGAATGCGCGACTCTGAGCGATTCAAGCTCCGCTATGGCCCCTACCGCACCCCGCGGTTCCGCTTCGGGTCCATCAAGCAGTGCGAGATGCAGGGCGAGGTGCGGATCGTGAGCATCAGCAACGGCCGGATTCCCTGGCCGGTCGGCATCAGGCTCGACAGCCGTGGGGTCGGGCGGGGGTTCGGCCTTTGGTTCGATACGCCGAGTGAATTAAGAAGCGGTCCAGGTCGCACAAAGGGAAAAGCGGACCTGGCCCACTGCCAGACGAGTCGAACAAGTCTAGCTCACGGACTCGCTCCGCTTCCCCCGCGATACGTGGCCCGATGCGGCTTGACCCATGTCCGCGATTCTGCATCGCCCGCATCACGCACCCGGCTGAGTTCGTCTTCCCGTGCTTGGCCTGCTATGCCGGTTACCGTGCGCGTCCAAGCTCGCCTGCAACATGCCGCAGAGTGACCATACCAGGCGACTCCAGATCAGCAATTTCACTTAGCTCTAGGCCGGCGCAATGAAACGCAGGGCCGACCGCACTGACGGTCTTCACCTGAGCCGAGAAGAGGTGTGCTTGGCCATCGATCCAAAGGCCGACATACACCCGTCCTGCCTTGATAGGTTGTGTCGTGTACACGGACAGTCCGTGAGCTGCGGCATTACCGCTGAGCCCAAATTGAGCTTCGTCAATGGCCGGCGCGCCATCGCGTTCAGGAGCCAACAGTACCGGGTGGACTCCTGGCGTGCGGTTCTCCTCGCGGCGGTCCTCGCCTCGTAAAAGAGTTTTTGCCGCCGAATGGTCCAGCAGGCGACACAGCACGCGCTCGACCTCCAGCTTCTTCTGCCGCTTGCGATTGCCGAATGGGAACATCACGCAACCTACCTGGAGTGGGAGATACACTTTTCAAGCCTACTTTGTGGGAGTATTGGCGCGGTTCTACTCCAAGAGCACATCGTGGCCAAGGAGCCATCATGCGCGAAAGAACCGCGATAATCGTCACTACAATGGGAACGTCCCATGTCCGCCTGCATCAGTCTCGACGCTCCGACGCTGCCGCCTGAAGAACTCATATCGCGCTGGCGCGTGTGGTGCCGGCACTGCGAGGCGTGGTACTTCCACGGCCCGGCCGAAGGCCACCGCGAGGCGCACTGCCAGGATTCGAGCAGCCCCTACTGGCGGAGCGGGTACAATCTGGCGCTGAGGCAGCCGTGCGAACACCAGACGCATTGAGGGACTATCGAGCGCGTACTCGGCATCGGTGGCGTCTTCTTCAAGGCCCGTGACCCACACGCCCTCGCGGCCTGGTACCGGGACGTTCTGGGCGTTCCGGTGGAGGCGGCCTCGACCTATGGCACCATCAAATCGGCAGCGGCCGGAGAGCCGACTGTCTGGTCTACCTTCGCCCCGGACACGAAGTATTTCGGCCCAAACGCCGCGGCCCATTCGGCTCAGTCTTCGATGCTCAACTATCGAGTGCGCGATCTGGATGCGATGCTGCACCAGCTTCGTGCAGCGGGAGCCTCTGTAGAGGACCGGATCGAGGAGTACGACTACGGCCGCTTTGGCTGGGCGAGCGATCCAGAGGATAATCGGTTCGAGTTGTGGCAGCCCAAAGGAGAACCGTCGTGACCGAGCATCGCTCCCGCTGGTTTCAACTGAGCCTCAAGTCACTGTTCCTGCTCGTGCTGCTGGTCGCCACGTTCTTTGCCGGCTACTCGCTGGCAACGCGGCACGCAGCAGAGGCCGTCCAGGCGGAGCGGGAAGCACGCCAGCAAGCCGAGGAGGCGGCACGACAAGCCAACTTGCGAGCCGCGCATCATCATCAGGCCGAGGTGGATATCACGACAACCAATGAGCGTCTGCGGAATGGGACGCTGGCGGAGTGACGTTCCATGCCACGCCTCGTCTACTCCCTGCGATTCGAGACCGAGCACAGTCTGGCGAGCGATCATCGAGTTCATCGTCCCGCTCGATCCCCAAGGCAACAGTGTTGGCCCACTGCTACCCATCGCCAAGCTCCGCGTCGTGGACCTACGCCCCTGACTCTCTGGTGGCGACGCCATGACCGATCACGAACGCTTCGGCATTCAACCAACCGAGGACTTCGCCACTCAAAACATGTACATGAATCCGAATGTGTACTGACGGTCCATTTGCAGCTCGCGGTGGTTGAGGGGGAAATCCACGGCAAAGCGAAGTTCAGCGCTCTCTGTCAGCGTGTAGGCGAACCCCGTGAGCAACTGCGTCAGAGTTATCCGGTCTCCTTGCAACTCCGTCTGCCCGTTGAATTCCAGGATGAAGCTGGTTGTTCCTACCGGAGCATGCGGGCCCAAGACGGAGATGGTTCCTCCGGTTGTCTCACCGTTGCTGTGCGCGTCGTTTCGGTGGGACTTGCCATTTCCGTGCTGCTGCGAGTTGCCGTTTCCGTTGCCGTGAGCATGGCCATTGCCGTTACCGTTACCGTGGGCATGAGGGAAGAGTATCCTCGGTCCCAAGATCGTATGGGCGTACACGACTGTGTAGAGCAAGGACTTGTCCCCCGATTCTAAGGCGAATTCGGGGCCGAAATTGAGGTACAGCGTGTTCCAGTTCGTCCAGGGAGCCAGACCTCCCAGATCGTGCCACGTCGTGACGAACGGGGCAATTGTCATTTCCCCCCGTCCCAGGTCTCGCTTTTCGTCACCCGTGGGAAACGTCATCAAGGTGTTTGAGGCCAGAAAGAAGGTGTCAGACTCGACGAGCACCACGCGCGGACCGAACTCCAGGTCGCCGAAACCTGTGGCCTCCTCCTCGGTGCCCCGGAGTCCCAGATACGGGACGCCCAAGAGGAAACCCAGCCGTCGCGTCAGCGCCCAGTCAATGTGCAGCTCGGCTTCGTGCTCATCCAACGCGCCGCCGTCAGCATCGTTAGTGTACTTGTAGAGGACAAGGGCGTCGCGATGTGCTTGCGGCGGTTCAATCGTGAACGGGTGAACCCACGGAGTCCCGCCCCTACTGCGGTGAGTTTCGATAAACTGACCGAAAAGGAGGTCGTGGAAAAAACCTTCGCTTGGCGGCGGCATCCAGGAATAGGGCCGATATTCATCGGTCGGCAGCCACCACCCCGGATAGAAGGGGTCTACCCAGCGCCACTCGCCGTGGCCATGATCGCCGTCCGCCGTGCTGTCCTCCTCGTGATCGCCATGCTTGTGCCTTTCGTCCCTCTGGTCGTGGTCATCCGCCTTTGGAGGCGCGGCGGCTTCGAGGGCTTTGATACGAGCCTTTAGCTGCTGGTTCTCTTTAAGGAGTTCCTCATTACTCTGGCCCAAAGCTGCCGGCATGAAGCCAATCGCGAGGATCGTAACAACGCTGCCGAAGACTCGCTGCATAACGCTCCTTCCGTGAGCGACGTGTCGGTCGGACCGCCACCGACCCTCTCCGTCGGCTCCGCACTATGAGTTATCGCCCGATGCCAAGAAGGCCGTTCAGCATCAACTTGGCAAACCGAGTTTGCAAGATTCCCGGTGAGTCTTGCTCTCCGTACAGTCCGATCTTTCGTTAGCGAGTGTCCTGGCGGAGCAGGTACAACCTGGCCACAAGCGATACCGACGAGGACACGCCATGATCGAACGCCGCTGGTTCCAACTGAGCCTCAAGTCGCTGTTCCTGCTGACGCTGCTGGTGGCCACGTTCTTTGCGGGCTAGGCGCTATCGGTGCGCCACGCCGAAGAGGCCCTACGAGCCGAGCAGGAAGCATGGCAGCGTGCGGAGGAAGCGGTGCAAGCTGAGCTGGCGTGGCAGAAAGAGCGCCGTCTACGAGTCAGAAAAGAGCGCCGTCTACGAGTCAGAGCGGAATTTGAGAGCGGTGTCGATGGCCTGCTGCAAGTTGGCGCAGCACCCTAACCAATGCCCCGCCTCGTCTACTCGCTGCAATTCGAGACCGAGCGCGAAGCCGGCCAGCCGATCATCGAGTTCATCGTCCCGCTCGACCGCCGCGGCAACTGCGTTGGCCCGCTGCTGCCCATCGGCAGCCGCGCGGCGTGGACTTACGGCCCGGCGATTCCTTCGTCCACGGCCCGACGCAGAGGACGTACAAGCTCACGGCGCTATCGGCGTATCGGCAGAATAAGGTAAGCGAGGAAGATGTCACACGCGGGAGCGTTCCAGCGGACGGGTTTCTCGTCCCACGATGACGATGGCCGACACGCCCACCAAGAAGAGTACGCCGAAGGCTCGCGAGCTGCCGCCCCTGACCGACATCCAACAACAAGTCATGGCCTACGTGCTCAACAGCGTGGCCTTCAAGAACTACGACAACTGCTGCTCTGTCGATGACATTCAACCGCACGCCGCGGGGCTTCATGCAGACCCTGCGCAAGCTGGAGGCGAAGGACTACATCACCATCAAGGGCAAGACCATCGAGTGGGTTTATCCGATCGTCGCGGCCCTGCGGACAAGACGCTTTCTGAGGAAGAGGCCAAGCGGTTCTCAAGCGGATCGGCGGCGGTTCCAAATGAGCCAATGGATATCAGTTCTCAAACGACACGAAGACCTGCACGTTGGCATGCGCGGTTGTGCGATGCCGATGGACAGCGTAATAGCGCTTCGTCAGATCATCGGTCAACTGGTTCAAGGAGAATCCCGCCGCTGGCACCTGGCGCAGGTGCGGTAGGCTGATTGTTCCGTCCGCAAGTACCAGGGCAACGTGCTCGAACGTGAGTTCCTCCAAGTTGCTGCACGTGACTTGGACGCTTAGCCTTTGACCAAGCTGAATGTTGGAGGGATCGGGGAGCACATTGGGCGATGGATTGGACAGTCGTACCCCATCTACTACGCGGCAAGTCGTACTACATCCTGCCGGACGGCCCGGTGGGCGAGAAGGCGTACACGCTGATTCACCGAGCGATGGAGGAAGACGAGTTGCACGGCATCGCGCAGTTAGTCCTGGCCGGCCGGGAGCAATTGATGCTGTTGCGGCCGGTGGGCGATCTGCTCACTCTGACGGACCTGCACTACGCGGCGGAAATACGCGAGCCGAGCGTCTTCGAGAAAGAGTACGACAAGGGCGACTACAAGCCCAACGAGCTGGCGATGGCCAAAGCAGCTCGTGGAAGGGATGCGCGAGAAGAAAATTCGACCTCGCGGACTACCCCGACCCCTATGCCGAGAAGCTCAAGGCCCTCGTGAAGGCTAAGGCTCACGGCAAAGAGCTGGTCGCGCCGTCCGATGAAGAGGGCGCTCCGATCATCAATCTGATGGACGCGCTGAAGGCCAGTCTCGGCGAAGGAGCGTTCAGAAAAGCCAGCGCGGGAGATCGCAGGCAGCCGAAGAGGTCGAGCGGCCAAGAAGGCGCGGCCGGAAGCGGGCGTGACTCACCATCTTGACGAGACGAACCATGTCCAACGATCAAAGAAGAAGAAGGCTCGGGGCTTGCGCTGGCTCGCTTGTGGGCGGTATCGTGGGCTGCTTCGCGGGCGGCGCAGTCGCACACGCCCTTGGATTGCGGCCCACCGGAAGCGTGTTCTTCCTAGTGCTGGACATCCTGGGTTTCCTTTGCGTGGCTGGGGGCGGGATCATTGGGGCCATCGTAGGCCGGATGATCGGACGAGCCTTGAGCTAGCCCGTAGGGCCGGCCGGAAACCTGCTTCGCTTCGTTGCGCCTGAAGATCGGCATAGGCGGATTCAAAGTCCCGAGTTTGGGGGTTTGGATAGCGCCTCTTCGGCTCACAGTCGGCGCCCCTCCGGCCGAAGGAGCGCTTACCAGACTTAACACTTCGAGACGCTCGGCTGATGAGACGCTTACCCAAATCCCCACAAAAGTCCTGAGGCTGCGGGGTTCGCACTAAGAGGCGAAAAGTGGCAGTTCCGGCATGGGTCGCACTGGCGAGGCCCAAAAACCGCATCTAAGCTACTCTGGCCGCCTGCGTTAGCACTAACCGAAACTATCCGAGAAAATCGCAAAGAGGCGTGCGCGGCCGGTTGGCAGATGAACGGTCGCCGGTCGGCCGCCAGAAAGGGAGCAAGGACACCGTTTCGCGTGGTCCGTGAATGAGGCGCCGATCAAGATCGGGTAGCCGCGTCTATCAGGAGAGGCAACGAACCGAAGTGAAGATAGGCAAACTGGTCATCGAGCCAGCGGCGGGACCATTCGACCCAGAACGCGGGGCGGACTTCTGTCTCGCTGGCTGCGTCCCAAGCCCAAAAAAAAGGCGCCTATCTGCGCTGGCGCACATCCCAGTTACTGTGGGTTAAGTAACGGGAAACTGTTGACTTTTATCTGGGTCTCAAAATGCAGATAGCGGCTTGGACCGGCAGGCGACGGCACACAAAGGCATGACGGAGCGGCGAGACTTTTTCTGGACTTCGTTCCGCTGATGGCATTCACCTGACAGCGCTCCGTCGGCGGTAATCGCGGCACCGTAACAACTGGAATCGGCCCGCGCTTGGTGAGTGAAATCGCTCCACGAACCGGGAGACGGACGGTGCGGACCTCAAGATCGCTTTGCCTCTGCTGGTGGCCTCCGCGGCTGTTGTGACGTTGGCCTGCGTCGGCGTCGGCTCACGCACGGGCCGCCCAGCTACTCAAGGGCCAGCCATTCAACGGGTCCGTTGTCGTGGACCCAGCCAAGAACGCCTCAGCACCGACGCTGCTCGCCAACAATCACGGGCGACACCTTGCCCCTGCCTGACCGGAGAGTGATCGAACCGCTGCCTGGCGGCGACGTGCGAGGGAGTGTCGAGGCCGCCCCTGATGTCACAATGCCAGAGCCGCCGCGTGACCCGAATCCGCCACACATTCCCGAGCCGCGCATTCCCGTTCTGCCCTTCAACGACCAATCCCCGACCACATGATCGACTAAGGGACCTGGTTCCTCAGCAGCGGCACCGGCCTCTCACCTGGCTAGCGCCTTCATCACCCGAACCATTTGCTTCACGCGGCCAATCCTCTTGGTCTTTTTGATCCAGCGCTTCAGATCACGGGGATCGTAGCGCGTCAGCCGGCCGAGGCAGACGTGCGGGATTTCTCCCGTGGCTGCCATGTACCGCAACTTGCGAAGGCTGACGCCAAGTGCGTCGGCTGCCTGCTGGGGCGTCAACAGCAGCCGCACTAAATCAGAAGCAAGCGGGTTGGTCGTGTCCATGTTTGTCCCTAAATGGCCAGCTCTGTCCGCGCGAACGCAGCGGTCGCTTTGCCGCCACTAACCGTTCTATGTCGCGGGCTGGCAAGGTAGGGGCACCCCAGCAAGCCAGCCGGTGTCATCTCGGCGTCACTCGCGCCCGTGTGCCTTGCGTTCCGCGTCGGCCGCACCGACGAGTGCCATGACGGCCGCCTTGAGGGGTGGCGCGAGTGTTGGCCAAGTCGCAACTAGCCGATCTAGATCAGGGTCCGCCCCGGCAGTCGGAAAGCGGTGATGCGCGCTGCCGCTGTCGGTGGTTTCGCCTTCGCTGGTGCAAACGCTGGTGCAAACTGCCGTGGGCGCTATCGTAAGTTGTTCTCCACGCCCACTTACGACTGACGTGCCGCCGCTTTGCAAGCCGGGGGTTGCCGGTTCGATCCCGGTCGTCTCCACTAGATGTAATTCTCGCCGAACGCTTGGTCTTAGCGTACCTGTCTGCGTCGGGCAGTGCGGCCACCAAGTTCTGATCCAAGTAGGGGAAGCTCCACTCGTTGCATTCTGGAATTGGTCCCGCGCTGCAGCGGTAACACCCGGTCCGGCAGCAGCCACAGGGTAAGCGGGTCCGGTGCCGCTGGGCCGCTTGCCCACACGCCAACGACCCAGGGTGAAGCTTTGCTCGTCTTTGCCCGTGCCGGCCGATAGAGAACCGCCACGATGGCCACGACGGTCGTGAGGATCAGCAAGTCCAGCGGGCAGGTCGGCTTATCATCGCATCACCTTGATATCACGGTAGGATAGCGGATTGCGGCGGGGGACGGCGACCGAGGGACCTGTGCAGACATGGGCCGGGGAGCGGGATGCATGGCGGGGCGCGTGGCCGGGGGTGCGTGCAGTGCCATCGGGGACGGACGCACGAGCCGATGAGCGCCGTTGAAGTCGATCTCGTCGCTCGCCGTGGGGGTCTCCGCTGGGCAGGCGCGGAGCACCTGCTGCACGATCATCGAGTGGACCCAGGGCGAAGCGTCGATGTTGAAGTGGTCGATATATCCGCCCCTCCCGCGCTGAGGCAGCTTATCGATGTTCACGTTCCATATCTCGGTCTTGGCGCTTTGGGCCTTCATGAGGGCACCCTGCACGACACCCAACCAGTTCGTTTGATAGAAGTTCACGCACCGCTCGACGTTGGCCGGCACGATGGCAGCGTTCGGGTTATCGACGACAACCACCAGAGCCACGGGAATCCGGCTCTTGGCCAGTTGCTCGGCGCACTGCGGCGCCAAGTGGCCTCCCTTGCTATGGCCGATGATGACGATGGGTTGCGGCCGCCGCTTGTGGGCCTCGGCGATCTCTTGCGCTGCCGAGGCTGCCGAGTAGGCAGGGACCACCTCCACGGCCATGCCCTGCGCTTCCAGCTCATCTCCCAGCGTATCCAGGCCTAGCGAGAAGACGGTTAAGGCCCCGCGGATGATCAGAACCCTGCCTGGCCGGCGCTGAGGGGCGCCGTGCGCGTGTGCCAGCGGAGGCGAGGTCAGCGGCGCCAGCGTCCCCAGGGCAAGCCAAATGACTAGAAGCCGCCAGGCAGCGTAGCAGCCACGTCGGCGATGGAGCGTGAACGTCACAGCCGCGTCTCGAATCGAGCTTCGCCTTGGTCACCAGTGCTTCGTCGTTTTATTCGTCATTCCGCCACGTGGCGCTTCGTCATTTCCTGGTCATTCCCTGCATCTTTCCCAGGCGGCATCGGACGAGCCCGCGGAGCCGAAACGGAAGAAGGCCGTGCTGATGCCGATGATCCGCACGTCGCCCTGGAGCGCGGACTGCTTGATGGAGGGCTCAAACGAGCCGGCGAAGGGCGTGGCCGGCGGTGATTGGCCACGGCCGCTGGGAATGATCCATGATCGTCAGGTGAGGATCCAGCCCCAGGCAATGGTAGATCGTGGCCTGGATGTCGACGGGATCGACAGGGTCCGAGGTCGGAGACGCGGCGGTTTTGTCGGACGCCCCGACGACCTGGCCGCCCCGGATGCCGCCGCCGGCCAGCAGCGCCGACGAGCACTCGCCCCAGTGGTCGCGGCCGGCGTTGGCGTTGATCTTGGGCGTGCGGCCGAACTCGCCCAGGCAGACGACCAGCGTCTCGTCCAGCCGGCCGCGCTGATCCAGGTCTTCCAGCAGGGCCGACAGGCTCTGATCGAGCATCGGCAGCAGCTCGCCTTGCAGGGCCTCGAAGTTCTTGCTGTGCGTGTCCCAGCCGTCGCAGACCGTCATCTCGTTGAAATGAATGGCGATCATCGGCACGCCCGCCTCCGCGAGCCGACGCGCCAAGAGCAGACTCTGGCCGAAGCGGTGTCGGCCGTAGCGATCGCGCAGCCGCGGCGGGTTCTGCGTCCAGCGAGAAGACAGGATGTCGGCCGTCGACTGGCCGAGCCCGTCAGCACGACGGCCCGCTGCCGCAAGCCGGCTAGCGCAGAGGTCTCAGCGACCGGATGGACCGCGTCGGTCGAGGAGCGAGAGAAGCGAGCGCACGTTCCTCGAACCGCTCGGACGAAACCTCGGGCGGCAAGGCAAGCGCCGGGATCGCCTCGGGCGTGCCGGGTTCGCCGTTGACCGCCAGCGGCTCGAACTTGGGAGCCGAGGAACCCGGCCCCGCCTCCGCGGAGCGGCGTCTGGGCTCGCTTGATACTCGCCGCGAGTGCTGCTGCGGATGGCGACTTCCGGCATGGCGACGTAGCTGGGAAGCCCCGGCGACGGATCGCCGAACCGCGCCACGACCGCGCCCAGGTGCGGAAAGTCCGTCGCGCTGCGGCGGCCGAATGTCGTTGTCCCGTTCGCGGCTGGTCCGTCTGGCGGCCGGTGAGCGTGTAGTAGATCATCGGCGTGTGGTTGCTGTTTCGATGGCTGACCGAGCGGACCAGGGCGTAACGATCGGCCATGGCGGCCAGCCGCGGCAGATGCTCGCAGATCTGCGTGCCCGGCACATTGGTCGGGATCGGCCGGAAGGGTCCGCGATACTCGGCCGGGGCTTCGGGCTTGAGATCGAACATGTCGAGGTGCGGCGGTCCGCCGAGCAGATAGACCAGGATGCAGGTCTGGGCGCTCGGGCGCCGGTTACCCGCCTTGATCGGCGCGTCGAGCGCCGTAGCAGGCTGCTCTGCTCCTAGTGGTGGCAACGAAAAGCCAGCGATAGCCAGGCCGCTGCCAACCCGCAGGAACTCCCGCCGATCAAAAAGCAGGCGAACTTGTCCGTTGGCCAGGGTCAGCATGGAGATCTCCTGTGGCGTCAGGATCGCCAGGACCAACGCGCGGGTTCCGTCCCCGGAGGCGAGCTGAACCACTCTTGGCAAGGAACGTAAATCGAATTGCCCGATGCTACCGCCAGCCGTGCTCCTAACCAAGAGTCTGGTTTCTTGTCGCCGCCGAGGAGCCCGCGTCATTCGGTCGAGCGGCCGCTCAGACCGCTACCTCGCTGTAGGGCGCCAGCTCCATAGCGAGCCCGAATCTGGTCGGCCGTGGCATCCAGCCGAGCTTGCTCTTCGTCTTCAAACAACGATTGCCGAGCCTGCCGAGCATGCTCCAGGCCGCTGATTCCGACACCCAGCAGCCGGACCTTGAGCCGCCGCGACGGCAGCCGGTGAGCGAGTAATTTGGTTGCGGCGTCCCAGATCTCCTGCGTCACGTTGGTCGGCTGGGGAAGCGTGTGGGCGCGAGTGACCGTGTGGAAGTCGTGATACCGCACCTTGAGCTGAATGGTGCGGCCCTTCAGTCCTTGGCGCCGCAGCCGCCAGGCGAGCTCTTCGGTCAGCCGCATCAACCAAGCTCGCAGGGCTTCCATGTCCTCCAGGTCGTGCGCAAAGGTGGTCTCGTGGGAGATCGACCTGGCTTCCCGATCCGGCACGACGCGGCGGTCGTCCAAGCCGTGTGCGAGCTGCCCGAGGTGCTGGCCGTGCTGGCCGAAGTGCTGCACAAGGGTCTCGGCCGGCAGTTGCCGCACCTGCCCGATTGTCCGGATGCCCAGCCGCTCAAACGCCTGCCCGGTGACTCGGCCAACACCCCACAGCCGGCCCACAGGCAGGGGATCGAGGAACTCCTGAATCCGCGCAGGGTCAATCACCACGAAGCCGTCAGGCTTCTCCAGATCGCTGGCGATCTTGGCCAGGAACTTATTGGGCGCCACGCCGACCGAGGCCGTCAGGCGCAAGGTCTCGCGGATCTCCTGCTGGATGCGCCGGCCGATCTCGACGGAGGAGCCAAACAGAGCCTCGCTGCCCGTGACATCGAGAAAGGCCTCATCGAGCGACAGCGGTTCGACGAGCGGCGTATAGCGCTCAAAGATGCCGCGGATCTGGTCCGAAACCTGCGCGTAGTAGCCCATGCGGCAGGGCAGGAAGATGGCGTGCGGGCAGAGCCGCTTGGCGCTTGCGGCTGGCATCGCGCTGTGGACGCCGAAATGGCGGACCACGTAGTTGGCGGCCATCACGACGCCCCGTCCCTCCGGCGTGCCGCCTACGATCACGGGCTTGCCGACCAGCTCCGGTCGGTCACGCTCCTCGACCGACGCGTAGAAGGCGTCCATGTCCACGTGCAGGATCATGGCGGTCTGGCCCAAGAATTAGTGACGATAGCTGAGCGAGATCATTGCACATCGGGAGAGCCAGCGTAAGGAGCCGGCGGGATCGTTTCGGTCGGTGACGAGCGGGACAATGACGTCTTCGGGTCAGGGAACTTCCGAGCCACCCACCACATTGAGTTGGCTCTCTAGCCGCTTGAGCCGACTCGTGTTGCGGACTACAAAAGAGAAGGGACGGCTCTGCACCTATCGTGCCCCACCACTCCGACGTACTCTGCGCCGTGCACTGCACGATAACAGGTGTCGCAACATGGACCTCATCTGCCCGAATTGCGCTGGGCCGCTGCAAGGGACGGCGGCAGGCAACGTGACCGTGATTGTCTGCGCCAAGTGCTCGCAGGTCATACGCATTCCCCACGACGGTGGCGCACACGCACTGGCCATCGCTTCGACCGTACCGGCGCCGCCGCCCGTGTCCCAAAGCACGCTCGCGGATGCCCCCAAGACCCTACCCTTGCCTGACGAATGCTGCCTCTCGACGGCGCTGGTGGCGGACGAGCAGTTCGGCGACTACCAAATCCTGGCCCGGATCGCCCACGGTGGCATGGGCGTGGTCTATAAGGCCCGGCAGATCAGCCTCAATCGCGTCGTGGCGCTGAAGATGATTCTCGGCGGGCAACTGGTCACCGACGACCAAGTCCGCCGCTTCCAGATCGAGGCCGAAGCCGCCGCCCAACTCGACCATCCGGGCATCGTCCCCGTCTACGAAGTCGGCCAGCACCGTGGACTGCACTATTACTCGATGGGCTACGTCGAGGGCACGAGCCTGTCGGACCGATTGGCCGATGGGCCATTGCCGCCGTGCGAAGCCGCCACGCTCATGGTCAAGGCGGCGCGCGCCGTCGCCTACGCACATGTCCACGGGGTAGTGCATCGTGATCTCAAGCCCTCGAACATCCTGGTCGATTCGACCGGCCAGCCGCGGGTTACCGACTTCGGCCTGGCCAAGCGCGTCGAGGCCGATTCCGAACTCACGCGGGCGGGCGGCGTGCTGGGCACGCCCAGCTACATGCCGCCGGAGCAGGCCACGGGTCGCACCGCAGAAGTCGGCGTGCTGGCGGATGTGTATGCGCTGGGGGCGACACTCTACTGCCTGCTGACCGGTCGGCCGCCGTTTCAGGCCGCGCACGTGGCCGAAACGCTGCGGCAGGTGATCGAGCAGGACCCGGTGTCGCCGCGGCTGCTCAACGCCACGGTGGACCGCGACCTGGAGACCATTTGCCTGAAGTGTTTGGAAAAGCGGCCGAGCCAGCGGTTCGCGTCGGCCACAGAACTAGCCGACGACCTGGACCGTTTCCTCCGCGGTGAGCCGATCCGTGCGCGGCCGGTCTCGGGGCTGGAGCGGACATGGAAGTGGATTCGGCGACATCCCGCGTCTGCGTCCCTGATCGGCACGGTCGCCAGTGCCGCTCTGGTGGTTATCGGCCTGTTGACGTGGTTCAACGCTCGCCTGACGCAACAGCGCGACGAAGCCGATGCATTCGCGGACCAGGCCTTCTTGGCGACGGACGAGCTGCGCCAGTTCGTGGCCAGCGGCGGAGCGGACCACGCCTTCATGCTGACCCCAGGGCGGCGCCGCCAGTTTGAAGCCGGCCTGGAGCGGTACCAGGCCATGCTCCCCTTGCTGCGCGGCGCCAGAATCAGACTGCCAACAAGCTGGCCAGCAAGCAGATGCTCGCCAAGTGCTACGCCGCGATCGCCAGTTTTCGAGTCACTCTCGGCCAGGCGGATGCGGACGCCGAATTGAGACAGGCGATTGAGATTCTGGAAGCATTGGCGGCGGAGCATCCAGATCGCCTGGAGTTTCGCCGAGAGCTGGCTCAAGATCTCATCATCCTGGCTGAAATCGCCGGCACCTCGGATGCGGAACGTACTCTCGACAGGGCCCAGCAGATATTGGAGACCTTGCCAGAGGGCCCCGAAACGCGCGAGGCACATTCGGCCATTCTCGCCAAGCGAGCGCTGATCGACGCGGAGCACGAACGCTATGATGCTGCGCGTAAGGGTTTTGGGATCGTGCTGGAGCTGATCTCTCAGTTGCCCGGCGAACAGGCAACGCGTCCGGACGTTCAGGCCCGGCTCGCCCGCATGACCTACAGCTTGGGGCTGCTTTCCGTCCGAGACGGGGCATACGCCGATGCCAAGACCCAGTACGAGCAGGCGGAGGGCCTCCAGCGGCGCCTCGTAGCGACCTACGGCGAGAACGGCCTGTTCCGAGATGAATACGTGCGTACACTCGTCAACCTCGCGCTGGTTACTTGGGAACAGGCACGACGGAATGACGGGGACCTCAGGGAGGCCGAGAGCCGATTACGGTTGGCGGTCGGCGAGGCAAGTCGGCTCCAATCCGAGGTCTCGAGCGCTGCCGTCCGTCTCGACTTCTCCCGGGCCAGCTACCACCTGTCGAGCTTGCTGTTCAGCCAAGGGCAGCACCGCGAGGCGGAGAAGCACTTGTCGTCGGCCATTGAGCAGCTTCGCCTGATTCGCAGCGGCGATTCTCGACAAGGCGAGGACGCCGGGCTGCTGTTGTTGGCCCTGGTCGCCCGCATCCGCGTGTGTCTGGAGCTGAAGGAGCATGCCTCAGCCTTTTCCACCATTCAAGAAGCCGAGCCCCTGGCTGAAAGGACGCCGGTGGAGTTCCTCCACGCCGCAGCGTTCGCCGCGAAGTGCGCCGAGTTGGCCAAGGACGATGCGGCCTTGGCGAAGCCCCGGCGAGAAGAAGCGATCGAGAAGTATGCCGCCCATGCGGTCACGCTGCTGGGCCGCGCCGTGGAGTACGGGTTCAAAGATCCTCGGACGCTGAAGACGGCGCCGGAGTTTCGAGCGCTGCAAGACCGGCCCGACTTCCGCACCCTGCTGGCGCGTGCCGAAAGGCCCGTGACAGGCGGACGATCGGCAATCGCGAGATGACTCGTCACGCGAGGGGTTCCAGGCCCCGGAGCGTCCCCGTGCCGGTGCTGAACTTGTCCGCCTCGATGCCCAGCCGCTGGAGCATGCTCACGTAGAGGTTGCACAGCGGCGGCGGGTTCTGCGGGTCGAAGCGCAGGTGCTGGCCGTGCCGGAAGCCGCCGCCGGCCAGCAGGACCGGCAGGTTCTTGACGGAGTGGCTGCTGCCGTCGCCCAGGTTGCTGCCCAGGAAGACCATCGTCCGGTCGAGCAGGTTGGCGCCGTCCTCCTTCGTCTGCTTCAGCTTGGCGAGCAGGTCGCGGACGGTCTTCATCGTCTCCACCTCGACGATCTTGAGCTGCGCGAGCTTGCCCGGGTCCTTGCCGTGGTGCGACAGGTCGTGGTGGCCCAGCGTCACGCCCGGGATCGGCGGGACGTAGGTCGAGCCGGCGAGCATGATCGTGACGAGCCGGGTCGAATCGGTCTGCAGGGCCAGGTGGGTGAGGTCGAACAGCAGCCGCGTCCGGCCGAGGAGGTCGGCCGCGTTGGGGATGTCCTTGGGCGGCGCGACGTCGACCTTGGGCTTGGGCGTCTTGGCCCAGGCCTCGTCCCTGGCCAGCCGCTGCTCCAGCTCGCGGACGCTGGTGATGTACTCGTCGAGCTTGTCGCGGTCGTCGGCGCCGAGGCTCGGAGCGCAGCGTGTCGGCCTGGTCGCGGACGTCGTCGAGGATGCTCCGGCCGTCCGCGAGGCGGCGCACCTGGGCCTGGACTTCGTCGGGCCGGCCGTCGAGGAACAGCTTGGCGAACACCTTCGACGGCGAGGTGGCCGCCGGCACGAGCGCGCCGGTCCGGGTCCAGGACAGGCCGGCGCCCTCGCCCGACAGGGCCAGGCTGGGGAAGCGCGTCTGGCCGCCGATGTGCTCGGCCGCGAACTGGTCGAGCGAGATCGCGTTGCGAAAGCCGGGCCGGCCCGCGCCCTGGGCGCCGGTCAGGAAGCTGGCCGAGGCCTGGTGGGCGAACCCCGGGCTCATGCCCGCGTGCGACAGGCCGGAGATGACCGTGAAGTCGTCGCGGAAGTCCTTGAGGACCTCCAGGTACGGCGTGAGCTCGTAGTCCTTGCCGGCCTTCTCCGGGAAGAAGTACGGCGGGTGCAGGCCCAGCGGCGTGCAGATGCAGACCATGCGCCGCCGCGGCTGGGCGGCCGCGGCCCGGGCGCGGCCGGGGCGAACGCGTCGAGACAGGGCAGGGCCAGCGACACGCCGGCGGCGCGCAGGAAGTGTGCGGCGGTGGAGTGTCATGGGGACATCCTCGGTGATCGGGCTCGGCCGCGGATGCCGGCCGGACCGTCACTTGTGTCTGGAACATCTTGCTCTGCACGATCTCGTGGACCAGCGACCGGAAGCCGTAATCCTTGGCGCGAATCCTGGCGACGATCGCCTCGATCTCCGGCCGGTCGGCCGTCGCGGGTGCGCCGCCCGTGGCGTAGGTCAGCAGCTTCTCGGCCAGGGCGCGGGCGAGCTGGTCCTTGTCCTTCAGCAGCAGTTGCTTGTACTCGTCGATGTTCCGGAACTCGCCGGCCGTCCGGCAGCACGTCGGCGGCGTCGACGGCCGGGCCCTTCAGGTACCGCATCGTGCGGCCGTTCACGACCGCCGGCTCGCCCTTGCCGACGCTGCGGTAGTGGTCGCGCCAGCCGCCGATGACGTCGAAGCTCTCCAGCGCGAAGCCCGGCGGATCGATCTTCGCGTGGCAGCTCGCGCACGCGGCCCGCTGCCGGTGCTTGGCCAGTTGCTCGCGGATCGTCGTGGCGCCGCGGATGTCCGGCTCGACGGCCTCGACGTCCACCGTCGGCTTGGGCGGCGGCGTGCCGAGGATGCGGTCCAGCACCCAGGCCCCGCGCAGGATCGGCGAGGTCGTGGTGCCGTTGGCCGTCACCTTCAGCACGCTGGCCATCGTCAGCACGCCGCCGCGGTGGCTGTCCGGCGGCAGCGTGACCTTGCGGAACTCCTGGCCCGTCACGCCCGGGATGCCGTAGTGCCGGGCCAGCCGGCCGTTGAGCATGGTGAAGTCGGAGGACACGAAGTTCGTCAGGCTCAGGTCGTTCTTCAGCACCTCGTCGAAGAACAGCAGCGTCTCCTTGACCATCGACACCTTGAGCACGTCGTCGTACTCCGGGTAGAGGGCGGGGTCGGGGGCCGTGGCGTCGATGGCGCGGAGGCCGAGCCACTGGCCGGCGAAGTTCGTCGTGAAGGCCGCCGCCTTCGGGTCCTTCAGCATCCGCTCGACCTGCGCGCGGAGCGTGTCCGGCTCGTGCAGCTTGCCCTGCTCGGCGAGCGTGAGCAGCTCCTCGTCGGGCATCGAGCTCCACAGGAAGTACGAGAGCCGGCTGGCCAGGGCGAAGTCGTCGAGCTGGCCGGGCTTCTCGCGCAGGAACAGGAAGTGCGGCGAAACCAGCACGGCCTTGAGGCCGACGCGCATCGCCTGCTCGAACGAGGCCTTCGCGTCCAGCTTGGCCTTCACGCGGGCGAGGAACGGCTTGACGTCCTCGTCGGTCACGGCCCGCCGGAAGGCGCGGCGCAGGAAGTCGCGGAGGAGGCGCTCGGCGTCGGCCAGCGGCTGCTTCGAGACGACCTCCAGGCGGTTCTTGTCCTCGGCGGTCGGGGCCGGCGCCTGCGGCAGGTCGCCGAAGAGCCGGCGGTGGCTCGGCGGCGGCCAGGTGTCGTGCAGCGGCCCTTCGATCTCCACCCACTGCACGGCCAGCCCCGGCCCCTTGTAGTTCTCCGCCCCGACCTTCTCGACCACCGGCGGGGTCACGCCCAGGCCGTCCACGACGATCCGCACCGTGTTCTTCGGCTCCAGCTGCTCGACGAACTCGATCACCGTCGGCTTGCCGGGCGGCACGTCGTAGTAGCCGACGATGCGCTCCTCGGTCACCGCCTTCAGGGTGCCGGCCGTCACGTGAAAGGTGACGGGCTTGTCGGTCTGGAAGGCGTAGGCGGAGATGCGGAAGCGATAGTTGCCGCGGAAGTGGGTGTGGAACTGCCACAGCGTGACCTGGATGTTGGCCGACACCCACGAGCTGAAGATCGCGACGCCGTCGTCCAGGTGGCGATAGACGCTGCCCGTCGGTTTGACGCGTCTTCTCGTCCTTGATGTCGAAGCGCTTCTTGATCATCCACGGCTGCGGCCCGTTGGCGATGGCCGCGTCCAGCACCTTGTCGGCCGCCTCCAGGTACTGTTCCATCAGGAAGGAGGAGACGTGCAGCGCCTCGGCGCTGTTGTCGAAGCCGTTCGCCGGCGTGTCCGGCGGCAGCAGGTCTTTCAGATCGATGTCCACGCCCAGCAGGTCGCGCACGGTGTTCTCGTACTCGGCCCGGTTGAGCCGGCGGATCGGCACCCGCCCCTGGGTCGCGTTCCGGGCGGCTTCCGCCGTCTCCACCCGCCCGCGAATCCAGTCCGTCAAGGCCGTGACGTCTTTCGCCGGCGGGCGCGGCTTCCCCTTCGGGGGCATGGCGCCGGACTTGACCTGCTCCGACACGGCGAGCCACCGTTCCCGGTTGGCCTTGTCGTTGAAGTCCTGCGTGAGGCTGTCCAGGCGGAAGTTGCCCTTGGGCTTGTCCCCGCGTGACAGCCCTGGCAGTGTTGCGCCAGGAAGGGCCGGGCCGGCTCGTCCGACGGTTTGGGTTCAGGCTCAGCCGCCCGTGCCGGCGGCCAGAGGGCTCCCAGTCCGGACAGCACCAGTCCCAGTCCCAGCACGAGCCATGAAGTGACGAGCCAACGGGTGCGGAGCCGCTGGGTGCCGCACGGGCGCTGCGGAAGGCGAAGATCGTCTCGATTGGGCAGCAGTTGCCTTGTGGCCATGCTTCGGCACCCCGACTGTGATCCCGCCGCTCGTGGGCACGATCGCCGTGCAACTTGTTTCCGAATGGTCGATCGCTCAGACGAAACCGTACGGCAGGTCCGGCAGCGTCATTAATCTACCAGCGGCTTGGCTGCTTGTGCGAATCAGAATCGAAAAACCCCGTTCAGCGACGCGGCCACCGCCCTGAACGACTGCAATCGTCCGGACCGGCGCCAGGACGGATGACCACGATGCACGTAGCGATCATTCGACCCGAAGCACGAGCAGCGCATCGCAGGGGTCCTCCACGCCGGCTCGTGTGGCCGAGCGGGAACACGACTGTCTTCGGGCAGCCGATGGGGCGATCATCAGGTCAAGCTCCTGTCGAGCGGACGCCCGTGCAGCTCCACCGGGACGTCCGACACCGGACTCACCGTGGTCACGGCTGGGTGCGGATAGGCCGGAAGCGCTTGCCAGACGTGAATGTGGGCATCGACGATCATGGAGGCCGGTCAAAACAACGCCGCCACCGGGTTCCCCTGCACGACGGGATGGCGCCGGCCGCTGGGATCGACGACCGTCGTGCTCTGGTCGTATCCCAGGGCATGATAGATCGTGGCCACGAAGTCCCGCACGTGGACCGGCTTGTCCTTGGGGTGGGCGGCGATCGCGTCGCTGCTGCCGTAGACCTGGCCGCCACGAATCCCGCCGCCCGCCAAGACCGTGCTGTAAACGAAGGGCCAGTGATCGCGGCCGGGCGGCTTGTTGGGATTCAGCGCCGGCGTGCGGCCAAACTCGCCCGTCCACGCCACCAAGGTCTCGTCGAGCAGGCCGCGATCGGCCAGGTCGGCCAGCAACGCGGAAAACCCACGGTCCATCGGCGGCAACAGGTCTTCACGCATCGCGCGGAAGTGGTCGCCGTGCGTGTCGAAATGGTTTTCGTGTCCCGGCCAGGCGACCGTCACCAGACTCACGCCCGCCTCGACCAAGCGCCGCGCGACCAGGCAACTGCGGCCAAACTTGCTGTCGCCGTATCGCTCGACCGTTTGCGGCTTCTCGTCTTCGATCGAGAAGGCTCGCCAGGCGCGGGAGGAGCTCAGCACATCCAGTGCCTGGGCCTGGTGTTTGACGAATTGCTGCTCGCTCTTGCTGTTCGGCGCGGTTCCCCGCTCCATGGACTCGAGGAGGTGCAGGCGTTGAGACAGTCGGTGGGCGGAGATCTCCGCCTGCAAGCGATGCGACGTCGGCAGATTGCCGGGCAGCTCCTTCTTCTCTTCATAGAAGATCTTGAGCGGGTCGTAGCTTGGCCCGAGAAAGCCGGCATGTTGCCCGGCAAACCGCTCGACGAACCCGTGCCCCACCCACCAGGGCAACTGCACGGCGGACGGCAGGCCGTTTCGGTCGCCGCGCAATTGCTGCAGCACCGCGCCGATGCTCGGCGAGTCGCGTCGATCGAGATAGAACTCCGGCGTGGGCTCGCGCTGGGCCTGCGGAAAACCCGTCAGGCTGTAGTGCGACCCCGCCCCGTGGAAGGTCTGATCGTGATGCGTCGAGCGGATGATCGTGTAGCGATGCGCCTGCTGGGCCAGCAGCGGCAAGAGTTCGCAGACCTGCGTGCCCTCGACTTTCGTGGCAATGGGCCGGAACTCGCCGCGCGGCGATTCGGCGCCTGCGGCTTCATGTCGAAGGTCTCTTGCTGTGCCGGCCCGCCTGTCATGTAGAGCAGGATGCACGCTTTGGCAGCGGCCGCCGAGCGGGGCGTGGCCCCAGCGGCCGCGCGGCTTCGCAGCAGCTCGCTCAGCGTTAGACCGAGCCCTGCCAGACCGCCGGCCTTCAAGAAGAAGCGGCGGCGCATTCTCAGGGCAGATTCATCGAGCGGCACGATGCGACTCCTCAGCAATGCGACTCCTCAGCAACGCGACTCCTCAGCAACCCAGTCTCCGCGTCTCCAGCCCCAAGCAGCGGGTTCAAGCTAACACCCAGCGGGTGTACCATCAATGCATTCTGATGCAATCCGGTCGGGCGGACTCCGCCTGCTAGGCCTACCGAGCCATAGGTCGCCTAGCGCTTCGCGTCGGGCGGGGGCAAGCCTTCCTGCTCGTTTTAAAGTGGAGAAACGGACTGCGACCTTGCTGGTCTGCACGTCAGCTCTTTGGACAGGCGACCAACCGTGTGCTAGGTTGTCCGCTGGTCACATTCCGTTGAGCTTGGCTGGCCTCGTCGATCCCTTCTTCCCCTCACGTCGCCGGATCGTCGAGCCATTCCGTGTGTTTCTTCGACTGCAGGAGCATTCCATGACGATGTGGCTATTGATTCTGCTGCTCTTGGCGGGCGTGCAACCGGGAGCATTGCCTACGGGTCTACCGCCTCTGCCGGAAGATAAGTCCCTGGTCAGCACCGCCCCCGAAGAGTGCCTGCTCTACTCCGGCTGGTACGGCGCGGCCGACCCCAAGGGCACCAGCAAGAACAACGTCGAGCGGCTGCTGGCCGAGCCGGAGGTGCGGCAGCTCGCCGCCACGCTGTGGAAAGAGCTGCAAGAAGCCATGCGGCGCGACGCGTTCCACTTCGGCGGTGACGCGGCGGTGATCTCCGAGAACGTGCTGCCGCTGGTGGAGATCGGGCTGACGCGGCCCGGCGTGCTGTTCCTGTCGAAGTTAGAGTTCAAGCCGGGCGAAGTCGGCGCCGTGGATGCAAAGGGCGGGCTGATCGTCCACGCCGGCCCGCGGGCCGAGGCCCTCCGCGGCATCATCGCCAAGTTCGAGGAAATGGTGCCCGAACGGCTGCGAGACGAAATCAAGACGATCGAGGTGAACGACGTGAAGTTCAAGCAGGTCCCCCTCCCGCCCAGCGCACCGCGCGTGATGTACGGTTTTCGCGGCGACTATTTCATCATCGCCGTGGGCGACGGCTCGGCCGAGAGAATCGTCACCAGCCTGAAAGAGGCTCGCGGCCCGCCGAAGTGGCTCAAGCAGCTCCACGAGCGCTTGCCGGTCGAACGGCCGGCAGCGGTTTCGTACTTGAACGTCAAGGCCGCGATCGACGCAACCAAGTCGTTCGCCGAAGCAATTGGAGGCGAAGTCCCCGCGGGGCGCTGGTGCCACGTGTGCTGGAAGTGACCGGGCTGGACGGCATCGAGTCGATCTCGTCCGTCAGTGGGCTGGGCGAAACCGACCACGTGACGAAGTCGCTGGTGGCCACCACCGGCAAGCCGCGTGGGCTGCTGAACCTCATCTCCGACAAGCCGCTCACGGCGGCCGACTTGGCCTCCGTGCCGCGCGACGCCACTTGGCTGGTGGCCTCACGGTTCGATCTGGCGGCTGCCTACAAGCAAATCGTGGACGTCCTGGCCGAACTGAACCCGCGAGCCAAGGAGCAAATCGAGGCTCAACTGGACGAGGCGAAAGAGCACCTCGGCTTCCACCCGATCACCGACCTGGTCGAGCCGCTGGGCGACACGCAGCTATTCTACAGCTCGCCGGGCGAAGGCGGGATATTCTTCGGCGCGACGGCGGTCATCGGCGTGCGGAACCGCGACAAGCTCTCCAAGGTCCAGGACGTGCTGCTGAAGATGCTCCGCGCCGAGGGGGGCGGTGACGGGGCCGAGGCTCCCGATCGCCCAAGCGTGCATTCCTTCAAGTTCCAGGGCCAGACCGTCTACATCCTGGATGTCGGGGCCGGCCTGCCGCTGGCGCCGACCTGGTGCTTGACCGACAGCCAGCTCGTCGTCGGCCTATACCCGCAGGCCGTGAAGGCGTTCCTGTTGCGCAAGAGCGGCGGCGGCTCAGTGGCTGACGCGCCGGAGGTGGCGGATTTGCTCAAGCAGAAGCCGGTGAGCTTGACGTATCAGGACACGCCGGAATTGATGCGCACCATCTACCCGTACGTGCAGATATTTGCCCCGATGGCGATCCACGAGATGCGTAAGGCGGGAATGAAGGTCGATGCATCGCTCCTGCCGTCCGGGGGCTCGATCTATCCGCACTTGCGGCCGACCGTCAGCGTGGTGGTCCGCCGCGATGACGGCATCTATTCCGAGACGCGGCAGTCGCTGCCCGGCGTGGGGGGCGTGACCTCGCTGGTGCCGATGGCCGTGTGGCTGCTCGTCCCCGCGGTGCACAAGACTCGCGAAGCGGCCCGCGATGCTCAGTCGATGAACAACCTGCGGCAGATCGGCTTGGCAATGCACAACTTCCACGACACGCATAAAGCGCTTCCGCGCCGGCCAACTACGACGGCGATGGCAAGCCGCTCTTGAGCTGGCGCGTACACATCCTGCCCTACATCGAGCAAGACACGCTCTACAAGAAATTCAAGCTCGATGAGCCGTGGGACAGCAAGCACAACAAGGAGCTGATCAAGGAGATGCCGTCGATCTACAAGGTGGTTGGCGGGATGAAGGTGGACGACGGCAAGACCTGCTACCTGGTGCCGACCGGCGACGACACGGCGTTTCCCAAAGGCGAGGCTGGAAGCACAAACGGATTGAGTCTCACAGCGTTCAGCGACGGGCTTTCCAACACGCTGATGACCGTTGAGGCCGCGCCCGATAAGGCGGTCCCATGGACCAAGCCGGAAGACTGGGAGTTCGATCCCGACAAGCCCAACAAGGGCCTGATCGGCCATCGGCCCAATGCCTTCTTGGCGGGGTTTGCCGATGGCTCCGTGCGACGGATCCCCAAGAGCATCAAGGACGAAACGCTCAAGGCGATCTTCACTCGTGCGGGTGCAGAAGTGGTTGCGATCCCCTAGGGTGGCCCGCTAAGCCACCTAGTCGCCGGCGACGTGGTGGCCCAGCGAACTACCCCGTTGCAGCGACCCACGCGGGTCAAGTCTACGCCACGATCCAAGAGGGTCTTGAGACGCCGCACGACAAGGCCACGAGCAAGACCGTGACGCTAGCGGCTGGCAAGGAGATGCACGAGGTCGCGATGCTCTGGGTTGTCGAGAGGTAGACGTCCCGCTTTGCAAGCCGGGGGTTGCCGGTTCGATCCCGGTCGTCTCCATTGGCCAGGCTCCATTGGCCAAATTCCGGTGGCAGGAGTTGTCACGGTTGCCGGGGCCACCGTCACTGACAGCGAACGAGCACCTCTTTCTGGATGGCCTGCTCGTCGTGAGAGGAGGGTTTCTTGTCCGGGCGGCATCGACCGAAATGCCACCGCCCGATCTCCAGAGCGAAGGTTCGCGTCGAGGGCAGCGAGTTCTCAGCGAGTGCGTGCAGCGCGATCCTGTAGACTTTCTGGCTGGCTGCCTCGGACACGTGCGCAAACCGGCTCCGGTGAATCGCCGCTAGAATCGCATGTTGCACGGAGGCGTTCGAGGGGGCCGCGGTGAGCCGCCTCATGAGCAAAGCGAAGTCCCTGGCGGCTCGCTCGCTATCGACCGCCCAACCCAGAATGCCCACCAGCACTATGGCGCAGATGACGACCATCGACAGTCCCCCACACTGCAAACGTAGGTCGTGGGTCTGCGAAGTCAAATTTGAGGCACACGGCCCGGCCCTGGCGTCAATCATCGAATCGGTGCCATCTTGTAATACCAGGGGGTCAGATTCGCGCAGCCTGCGCGAATTTCAGTGCCACTATCCGGCAGATCTCACCGATTCATGCAGACACGGAGAGGTGAAGACAGGAAGATTGCGGACAGGCGGACAGGAAGATTCACTCTCGTGGGCGTCAAATCATCTTCCTGTCCTCCATCTTCCTGTCTTCCCTTGGTTTGCGACTACGCCGCGCCAAGAGCTGACCCCGCTCAGCCCTTCTTCCCTTTCTTCCTGGCCCTCTCCAGGTCTTTCTGCGCCCTGTCGAGCTGTTCTTGAAGTCGCTTGCGTTCTTCCTCCGCCTTCCGCTCGGCGGCCAGGGCCTTGTCGCGCTCCGCCAGGGCCTTCTCCAGCGCCTCCTTCAATTGCGAGGCGAGCTTCTCGGCCTGGTTGGCTGCCAAGGCCTCTTTCTTGCCTCGGTCCTGAGCACGGGCCGTCTCGGCGAGCTCCCTGGCTCGCAGCGCCTCCCGTCTTTCCGCATCGGCCTTGGCGCGCGCCGCTTCGGCGGCCGCTCTGGCGGCCTGCTCTGCCCGCAGAGCTTGCTCGGCACGCTTCTGCTGGTCGAGAAGCTCCCTGCGGGCCGCTTCGAGCTCCGCAGTCGCCTTGTCGCCCGGGACGGGCTTGCGATCCGAGGGTGAATCTTCTCCCCACCGATGCTCGCTGTCGGGGAAGAACGCCAGGCTGGTGGATTCGTCGCCTCGAACGAGCACGAGCCAGCCTCCAGGCACCCGCGCGCGCTGGGTGGTCATCTTCGCCGCCCGGTCCTCGGCGACAGTCTCCCACGTGAGCAGGTTGGCGGGCGCAGGGCGCGTTTCTTTTGGGCATTGGCCGACAGGGCCAGTGAGCACACCACGAGCGTGGCGAGCAGCAGATTCCGTTTCATGGAGATCGCTCCTTGTGTGAGATCGTGGGCGGTCGTGCGGTGGTTACCGCACGGTGACGAATTCGTGATGGCTCAAGAGCACCAGTACCAGGTTCTCTCGGGCTCGCTCCTGCGGGGTTTCGGCCGGTGGGACGACGCTTTCGGCCGTGCCCAGCGGCTGGAGCTTGCCGGGAGACGAGAGGCGCTCCGCCTGGCTTTGTAAGAAGCGGAGACATTCGGCCAGCTCGGCTTCGCCTGGCCGGCGTCCCAGCACGGTCTCGAAGGCATCGATTGCGAACCTTCGGTCATTTCCCTCGCTTGGCGCCGAGGTCGCTCGATCGCTCTTGCTCAGCCGACGAGCCAGCAGGCGGGCCTGCGAGACGCTGAGCGTGCTGTTGACCAGCACCAGCGCTTGCTGCGGCAAGATCGAGTCGCGGCGGCGGTAACACTCTTGAGGGCTGGCGGCGTCGAAGAGCAGCAAAAAGCCCATCTGACGCTCCCGCGCGTGGCGGAAATACAGGCTGCGGCGCGGCACCGTCAGCCCGAGCGTATGATCGATGTCCGGGCCGCCCAGCGCCCCATCGAGCGTGCCGGCCAGATGAAGCATGGCGTCGCGCACGGCCTCGGCCTCCAAACGCCGGGCATTGGCCCGCCAGAAGAGCCGGTTGTCCGGATCGCGCCGCTCGTTGGCCTCGTAAGACGCGCTGTCCGTGCGTCCCTCAGAATCGCCTCGCGGCTCCTCGGATGCGGCCACGGCCGACGCCAGGCGATAGGTGCTCGAGGCGACCATCAGCCGGTGCAAGTGCTTCAGGCTCCAGCCGCTCTCCATCAGCTCGACCGCCAGGTAGTCGAGCAGGTCGGCATGCTCCGGCCGAGGGCTGCGGAGGCCGAAGTCCACCACGTTCTCCACCAGCGGCTGGCCAAAGTGCCTGGCCCAGACATGGTTCACCGCCACGCGGGCGGTCAGCGGGTTGCGGCGGTCGGCGATCCAGCGGGCCAGCGCGGTCCGCCGGCCCGTGCTTTCCTGGGGATAGATCGGTCCCAAGGGTGAATAGGCAGCGTCCTCCTTCGCAGCATTCTGGCGAGCGACCTCCACGGCCTGTCGCGCGGCAGCGAGCTTTTTCTCTGCCTCGCCGGGCTTCGTCGCGGGATTCTTGGCGTCGGGCTTGCGGTTGGGCTTCACGTCTTCGAGCTCTAACTTGGCGAGCGCTTCTTCCGTGGCGGCCAGCGTCGCTAAGCGCTCGGCCTTGCCCGCCGCGAGCGACAAGCGGCGCAGCGCTTCGTCGTTGACCCTGGGGGGCTCGGCAGCGAGCGTCGGACCGTCGGGCCCACCTGCCGTCGGCGAGCGTCGAGGCGTAAGCCGGGCGTGCTCTTCGCTGCTGACGTGTTTGGCCCGCTCGGCAGCGATGCGAGCTTCCAAGGATGCTAACCTGGCCTTGGCGGCAGCCAGCCGTTTTTCCGCGAGGACCGCGGCAGGGGTCCGGCCGGAAGTCATCGGACCGAGCGACGACTGGGCCGCCGAGATGCCGGCCTGGGCTTCCGCCCTCAGGCCGTCCACAATCTCCTCGCGCAGCGCCGGGTAGTAGCTCGAGGGCGGCAGGTTCACCGCCTCGACACGCAGCGCCGCGCCCCCCAGCGCGGCAGGCACGCCCGGCGACAGCGGGCGGTCTTTGTCGGGCCGCTTGAAGTCGCCGCGGATGAAGAGGTGCGTCGGGGCCTTCGGCTCCGCGTCGTAGGCCAGCACGCGGCCGTTCTTGGCCGTATCCAGCAGCGATACGACTCCCTCGCCCCGGGCGACGCGCTGCCAATCGGCCTGGCCCACCGGGTCCGTGCGCACGTTGTGCGGCTCGAAGATGGCCCGGAAGCGGTAATACTCTTCCTGCGTGAGCGGATCGTACTTGTGGTCGTGGCAGCGGGCACAGTTGAGCGTTATGCCGAGAAACGCCTTGGCCGTGTGCTCGATCGTGTCGTCGAGCCAACTGTTGCGGTCGAATTTGTACCAGTTGCGGACGAGGAAGCCGGTCGCGCCGGCCGCGGCCGGATCGCCGGGCGCCAGCTCGTCGCCGGCCAGCATCTCCTGGATCATGCGGTCGTACCCGCGGTCGGCGTTCAGCGACGCCACGATCCAGTCGCGCCACCGCCAGATGTGCGGCTGGCTGTAGCGAATCTCTCCGCCGTAGCCTGTCCAATCGCTGTACCGCCAGACATCCATCCAGTGGCGGCCCCACCGCTCGCCATGTCGCGGGCTGGCCAGCAGCTCATCGGCAAGGCGATCCAATTCGGAATGCGGAATTCGGAATGCGGAATGGGAGGGATCCCGCAGCTCCGCATTCCGCAGTCCGAATTCGGCATTCGGCAGCGGCGGCAGACCCACCAGGTCGAAATACAGCCGCCGCAACAGGACCTCGGGCGTCGCCTCCGGCAGGGGCCGCAGCCCACGTCGCTCGTGCTCAGCCGCGATGAAGGCATCGATCGGGCCGCGCACCCAGGCGGCGTTCTTGACGCGGGGAATGGCCGGCCGCCGCGGCGGCTGGTAGGCCCAGTGTCCGCGCGGGTCGGGCGGCGTCGGCTCATGAGGTGCAATGGCGCCCTGGTCGATCCAGGCCTTAAGCGTGGCCAGTTGCGGCGCGGTCAGCGGCTCGCCCTCCCCCTCCGGCGGCATCCGCTCACTCGCCTCGCGTGAGCTTACCTTCCGCCACAGCACGCTCTCGGGCGCCTTGCGAGGCACCACGACCGGGCCGCTATCACCACCCTTGAGGACGAGCGGGCCGGCGTCGAGCCGCAGTCCGGCCTGCTGCTTGAGCGCGCCGTGACAGGCGATGCACTTCGCCTGGAGGATCGGCTTGACCTGCCCGGCGAAGTCCACCGGCTTGTCGCCGGCCGGCGCATCGCCCGGTGAGTCGCCGCCGCTGGCGCCCGCGGCGACCATCAGGCAGACGGCAAGGCAGGCGAAGGGAGTGCGCACAGTCATCGTCCCGCCTACGGTCTTGCGATGGGGAGTCCGGGGGCCATCCAAGGCACGGCGGGCACGCGCGGCTCCGCCCGCCTCGGCCGACATGATACCACGGATAGCACCGATAGGCACGGATGCGTGCGGCTCGGGTAGGTGGGGGGCGTACCACAGACTTTCTGGCGACTCCAAATCTTTGTGGCGTACAGGTGATAGGCTGACGTGGGAGCCACGGCGGAGCTTGTCTCCGCCGGGCGATGTTCAAAACCAGAACACCGGCCGCGGAAGCTATCACGCCACCGCGGGGCTCGTCCCCGCGGGGCGATGTTCATTCGGGCCGACCGCGTGGAAACATCGTCCCATGCGGGCAAGCCGCATGGTGACGGGGGACCACGCGGCGCGCTGCTGGTGGTGAACACGGCTCGGTGGGGCCAAGCCCCACCGTGGCCTGGCTCAGATTGTGCGTGCCAGGAAAACTTGGCACACACCTATTGGGTCAGTTAGACCGATTGAACATCCAACATCGAACATCCAACATCGAACGGTTTTCGTTCGATGTTCGATGTTGGGTGTTCGATGTTCGATGTTCGATGCCCGCCCAACGGCGCCCCCGGGGCCATTCACTGGCTCTTGCCGGCAGGGTCGCCGGGGACGATCACGATCGTGGGACTCGTGTCGATGAGATAGCGGACGCTCTTCTTGACGACGGCGCCCTCGCGACTTCGCAGCGTGAGCACCGCCGAAGCCACGACGCTTTGGCCCGCCGGCTCGAACTCGGCGGCCACGTCGTAGGCCTCGAGCCGTTGGCCCCCTTCCCAGGCCAGGTCCGTGAAGTAAATCGGCGGCTCTTGGCTCTTCAGGTCGTCGGGCTGCTTGCCGCTCTTCCAGGCATCGAGGCTGGCGGTGAGGGCGGTGCGTGCCTTTTCGGCGTCGGCCGCTGGTGGCAGGCCCTGGCTGCCGCCGCCACAACCCCCCAGCACCAGCAGCAACACCGCGGCGGCGAAGTGCCGATGATACGCCCGTACCAAGACCCTGTGCATGCCGTCGTCTCACGAAGCGCCGGAGGAAGCGATGCCCAACTGCCGCCCGCGGATGGACTAGTCGATGACGCCCGGCTCGTTGCCGGCACGAGTGCCCGTCGCCCGCCAGAGCTCGATGTCTACGCTGCTGAGCACGTAGCGGACCGAGGCATCGCACATCGCCACGTTGAGGCCGCGGATGTGGCCGCTGTTGGCCGCCATGGTCTGCGTGTTGTTCTGGGGAAAGGCACAGGAACGGGCATTGGGCCGCGAAACGTGCGAATAGACCGTCATGTGCCAGCCTTGCAGCCAGTAGCCGCCGTAATCGGACCGCCATTGATTCGACAGGTTGTTGGGATCGATGGCCTGGCAGAAGTTCATCGCTTCGTCGCGCGTCTTGGGCGAGACGCTCTTGGGATTGAATAGATCGGTCCGGTCGGTGACCAGCGCGTTGCTCCAGTCCCCCTTGCAGCGCTCGCTGAACGCCGCGGTGTTCGAGAGGCCGTCCCGCACTTCCCCGAAGGGAATCCCATGAGCATTGGGAGAGTCGGAGAAGCCGAAGACGCCGCTGTTGGGGCTGCGCCCGAAGGTGATCTCGCTGCCCAGGTTGGCCGCGTAGTTGTTCCCCGACCAGCCGGCCGGCGCCACCGCTTGAATGTCCGAAGGGCAGATAAACAGGCCCCAGAAGAACGCTCGGGCCGGTGCATTGACCGCGCTATCGGGCAGCGCATTGAAGTCGATCAGTGTCCGCACGTTGGATTGTTCGAGGAAAGGAAGCATCGCGGTGAACGACGAGAACCGCCGTGACGGCGGGAAGCTTGCCGGACCCCAAGCTCCCGCCGGCACGCGGTTGTGCGTGTCGTGATACAACTGGGCCCCCAGGCCGAACTGACGCAGGTTGTTCTTGCAGGTCGTGCGCCGCCCGGACTCGCGCGCCGCTTGCACGGCCGGCAAGAGCAGGCTAATCAGCATGCCGATGATGGCGATCACCACCAGCAGTTCTACCAGCGTGAAGCCCCGTGAGCGGCGTGACATGCGAATCTCCCGAATGAGGACCATCGTAAGGATCGAATGACGGAAAGGGTCAGTTGCCGGGTTTGCCCTGTTCGGCGACACGCGGCTCGACGACCTCCGCCGCCGTGCTGGGCAGCAGGCGGGCCAGGAATTTTTCCAGGCTGTCGCCGTCGTAATTTCGCACGGGCACGTACTCGTTCTTGCCTTTCGCTGTGTTCTTGTCGGTCTTGTCGTTCTTGTCGTTCTTATCGGTCTTATCGGTCTTATCGGTCTTGGCCTTCTTGGCCTTGGCTGCGTTCTTTTGCGCGGCTTGAAGTCGGATGCGCTCCGTCGGCCAGAAGCCCCAGGGGCCTTGCTCTCCCGCGTAGGCCACCCGCCCATCGACGCCGATCACGAAGATTCGTTCCGGCCAGGCCGCCCAATCGACTGCCGTGCGATCGTTCATCGTGTCCACCAGGGCGGGAAACTCGAACTCCAGCTCTTTGCAGCACTGAAGGGCCACCAGGTCGCGCTGGGTCTGCGTGCGCGGATCGGCGAGCTGGGAGTTGGGCTTGCTCCAGCCGTCCGTGGCGTGCGCCTCGCGGACGTAAACGACCAGGAATTGCGCCTGGTTGCCGAATCGCTGATACACTTCGTTGACGTTGCCCGACGCCAGCACAAAAGGCCCTCACGTATGGCTGCCGAAGATCAGCACGACCGGCTTCTGGCCTTTGAACGACGACAAGCGAATGGTCTGTTTGCCGTCGGCCGTCCGCAGCGCGAAGTCCGGGGCGACTTGTCCGACGCGGGGCACGTTCTTGCCGCGGGCCTGAATCAGATTCATGCCCATTTCGCGATCCCTGACCGTCTGTCCGGCGAAGCCATCGGCCCCAACCAACGGATCGACGATCTCTGGGGCCCTCGCCACAGTCACGCCTTCTTCGCCAAAGGCGAAGGGGAGCGAGGCGGCAGCAAGGCAGATCACCGCCAGCGACCGCAACCGGGCACGAGGCAGGCGCAACCGCCTGGATAGCACGGACGGCGACAAACTCATGAGGATTCTCCCCACGAAACGATCGATCACGAGACAATTGGGGATCAGGCCGGACTGGCGGCCGACGATGTGCGAGGGCGGTCTAGCGCGCAGAAAACCCCTCACACGCCACCGGCGTGACAGGGGCCGTTCATAACCACCCGTGGCGGCCGTCGCAAATCGCTACGAGGCCGTACCTAATGTCTTAACCGCTGCGTTTGCGGGTGTCAATCATCGGGCCGAACAACGAAGGTAGTGGGTCAGTTTGCCGGGCAACGAAAGATCGAACATCGAACATCGACGAAAAAACTGTTGGATGTTCGATGTTCGATGTTGGATGTTCGATGTTCAATCGGGCAAACTGACCAACTAGCCAACCCTTACGACGATACCATCGACAGACCATGAGCCACCACACAACGACCCAGCACACAACGACCCAACACACCACGCGGCGAGAGTTCCTGGAGCACTCCACGGGCATCATCGCGGCAGCCGCCGCGGCCCCCGCGCTCCTTGGTGCCAGCGCTCTGGCCGATGACAAGCCGGCCGTCGCGAAGGAACGCGGCACCTGGAAAGCCGGCGTCGCCAAGGCGGTCATCACGCCGGAGAAGGCCGTCTGGCTCGCCGGCTACGGCTCGAAGCGCGCCGCCCGACGGCAAGCTGCACGACCTGTGGATGAAGGCCCTGGCGCTGGAGGACGCCGAGGGCCGCCGCGTGGTGCTCGTCACCAGCGACTTCCAGGGCGTCCCCAAGGAGATGAGCGACCGCGTCTTCGAGCAGCTCCGACGAAGCACGGGCTCGAGCGCCACCAGGTGATGTTCACCTTCTCGCACAACCACTGCGGGCCGCGGCTGGGCGACGACCTGGTCGACTACTACCCGGTCGAGGCCGAGCAGGTCGAGCTGGTGGAGGAATACACCGACGCTGATGGTGGCGAGGTGCGTGGCGATGGTCGGCGAGGCGCTCGCGAGGCTCGCCCCGGCGAGCCTGGCGATCGGCGAGGGCCGCACCACCTTCGCCGTCAACCGCCGCAACAACCGCGAGGCCGACGTGCCGGCGCTGCTTGGCCAAGGGCACGCCGCTCGAGGGGCCGGTCGATCACGCCGTGCCGGTGATGACCGTCACGCGGCCACGGCCAGTCCGGCAAGCTGGCCGCCATCCTCTTCGGCTACGCCTGCCATCCCGACGACGCTCAGCTTCACTCACGTGGTGCGGCGACTATCCCGGCTTCGCCCAGCTCGAGCTGGAGAAGAACCATCCCGGCGCGGCGGCGATGTTCGTCAACACCTGCGGCGGCGACCAGAACCCGCTGCCGCGCCGCAAGGTCGAGCTGTGCGAGAAGTACGGCCACATGCTGGCCGACGGCGTCGAAGAGGTGCTGAAGCAGCCGCTGAAGCCGGTCTCGCCCGGGCTGCGGACGGCGTTCGAGTACGTCGACCTGCCGTACCTGAAGGTCGTCACGCGCGAGGAGCTGCAAGGCCTGCTCGAAGGACGACAACGCCATCGCGAGCCCGCTGGGCCGCGCGGATGCTCAAGGAAGCTCGACGCGGGCGAGAAGTTCGAGCCGGCGTATCCCTATCCGGTGCACGCCTGGCGGCTGGGCAAGGAGATGCTCGTGATCGGCATGGGGGCCGAGACGGTCGTCGACTACGCCCTGCGCTTCAAGGGCGAGTTCGGCCCCGGCACCTGGGTCTGCGGCTACGCCGACGACATGATCGCCTACATCCCCTCGCGCCGCGTCTGGGAGGAGGGCGGCTACGAAGGCGGGCTCGAACCTCTACGAGTACGGCCGCCCGGCGTTCCGCTGGGCCGGCGACATCGAAGACCGCATCGCCGCGTCCGTGCAGAAGCTGGTGAAGCAGGTGAAGGAGTGAGCGTGGGGCACGTTTCTGAACGTGCCCGGCTGCCGTGCCATCCACGCCAGTGGTCGTCTCTGCGCGACTCTCCACCCTTGATCGGGCGATCTCCGACCCTGAAAGGGTCAAACTCCAAAGCCCAGGGTTGCCGCGTGAGCGGCTACCCTGGGTTGAAAAAGACGGACCGTCAACCAACCCTGAAAGGGTTGCACACAAGCGCGTCGCACGTTTCGTGCAACCCTTTCAGGGTTGATGATGGTTGTGGGCGATCCGGTCCCAGGGTAGCCGCTCACGCGGCAACCCTGGGCTATGGAGTGCAACGCTTTCAGCGTTGGTGAGTGCAGGCCACAGCCTCAGCACCGGCGAACTGTCCGTGCTCTGCCAGACGTCAAGCGCGGAGTCAGCACGCACGTGCCAACCTCCTGACCGCGCCGCAAACGGTGCTTTATTCGCTGGCCGCCGGCACGTGGATGGTCGCGGTGACTCCCTGGCCGGGCGCCGACCGCAGGTCCAGGCTGCCGCCCAGCCGCTCCACCACGCTGCGGCAGAGGAACAGGCCCAGCCCCATGCCGCGGCCCGGCTCCTTGGTCGTGAAGAAGGGCTCGCCTGCCCGCACCAGCACTTCTGGCGGCATGCCCGGTCCGGAGTCGCAAATCTCGATGCGAAGCCCGTCCGGCCCGCCCCCACGTGCAACCGCACGGCACGTCGATCGTCGCTCCGCCGCGGGGCATCGGCCGTCGGCCAGGGGTTCCGTTGCGTCCAGGGCGTTGCGCACCACGCCACGCAGCGCCTGGGCCAACGCCTGCAGCGGCACGCGGAGCGGCAGCCCTTGGGCTTCCGCGGCCATCGACACGGCCACGCGCTCGCGGCGGCGGACGCCGACGAGGACCTCGTCCACGAGCTGCCCGGCCGTGACCAGCGTCACCTCCTCGCCCACGGCCTGGCCGGCGGAGGCCGACATGCGGTCGAGGATCGCCCGGCAGCGGTCCAGCTCGCTGCGGATCAGCGACACGTCGTCGCGCACGGTCTCCGGCACATTGACGTTCTCCAGGTGCCGCGTCAGCTCCTTGGCCACGACGGCGATGGTCGCTAGCGGCGTGGCCAGCTCGTGCGCGGTTCCGGCCGCCAGGGTGGCCAGCGCTTCGAGCCGTTGGCCGCGTGCCCGGTCGAGATCGGCGGCCCGCAGCTCTGCCTCGCGCCGCCGCAGCTCGCGTGTGACATAGGTAACAAAGTAGACCACGACGCTGGCACAGCCGGCCAACGCCACGAACAATCCCTGGTATTGCAGACGCATGGTGGGAGCACCCCACCAGCCGGCCCACGGTCGCGGCTCGTGCAGCTCGGGTAGCGGCAGGTGGCCGAGAAACAGTCCGGCAACGCCCAGAAGCGCCACGGCGACCAGTGCCCACGCCCAGCAGGCCGGCAAGATCACGGCCGCCAGCGCGAGGTTGACGAAATAGAACACGATGAAGGGATTCGTCGGCCCGCCGGCCAGGTACAAGAGGGCCGTCAGGCCGATCACGTCGAGCGTCATCACGCCCGCCAACAGCCGATCTCCCCACTCGGCCCACCAGGCGGCATGGTCCGGGCGGGACATTCTTCGCCAGCCCGCCAGCAGCAGCGCGTTCGTGACGGCCACGACAACGATCACCGCCAGCAGTTGCGGCAGCGGCAGCCGGAACGTCAAACGCCGCAGCTGCGTAGGCAACCGTGACAAGCTGACCCGTGCAGGCCACCCAGCGCAATCGCAGCAGCCAGGCGGCGTAGACCGCGCTGGTGGAGACATTCGTCGTGCAGGCTTTGGCCTGTGTCGTGGTCATGGGTCGTCGATACCGGCGAGCGCTCTTACGCTACGCATCACGCGCGGCTGCCAGCGGCGAACCGACGGCGCCGCGTTTGGCGTTGATCGTCGCCAACAGCGCGACCACGGCCAGCGCCAAGCCCAGGCCCTTGAGGACCGCCACCCACTCCGACGAGATGGGGGCCGGATCAGGCTCGCCCACGTGCAGCCGCCGAAACTGCCCGAGCAAGCCGAGAAAGCCAATCCCGCACATGAATCCCCAGACGGCGGTCAGCACGAGCTGCCGCTTGTGGGGCGCCCGGGCGGCATACCAAGCGCTCAAAAGCAGAATCGCGCCCAGGAGATAGTCGTCGAACATGGCCATCGGGTCCTGCCGCCACGTATTCCACCGCCTCACGGTTTCGGCGACGGGCAGCAATCCGCCGATCACCACCGCCATCGTCCAACTGAAACGCATGCGCGAAGACTCCCTACGAGGACGAATTGGCCGACCTCGGATAATTCCGCCGGACCACTACTGGCGCGTCTGGCGATGCCGAGCACGGGCTTGCCGAGCGGAAACGCGGACGCCGGAAACCAATGCTCGACGATCATCTGCCGACCCAACGTCGTGCAACGCTCGACGCGATCATCGTCATAGTAGATCACGACCGATCTGGCGGTGAGCTCGACGCGCCCGGGCGAGGCTCGTAGCGGCTCCGCCACGGAGGCGCTGTGGTCTTGACGAATCTCGCACTCCTCGATGACGCCGTATGAAACTGACGCCGTTGTGAAACTCGATGACCCACCGTCCGAAGGCGGCGCCGTTCAACGGCTCACCCTCGAGGAGCTTGGGTGAGTTTCCCCACGATGCCGCACCGAGGAGAACCACCACGCAGGCGACGAACATCGGTCGGAAGAATCGCATCGGGCTTTCTTTCCTTTTCGTGGCTCACTTGCCCGTCGGCTTGTCTTCTCCCTCGTCGGTCCATTGCCGGCCGAGCTGATCGATCGACGTGGGGAACGACACGCGCGGCACTTCGTAGCCGATGGCCATGCCGCGCCGCTGGCGGATTTCCACTGCCGACACGCCGAATTGCCGGTCGCGCTCGGCGATCACGCGCTTGTCTTCCTGACCGTCGCCGGTGAGCGCCCACATCAGCAGCGGCTCCCCCATCGGCACGGGCGTCTTGGGGTCGGGCCACGTGTGCCAGGTCTTGCCCCAGGTGGTCAGCACGGCCTTCATGAACTTCATCTCGTCCTCGGGCTTCATGCCTGGCGCGATCAGCCCGCCGGCCAACACCTCGTAGGTGTGCGGGTGCCAGTACTTCTGCTCCGTGGCAGGCAGCCGGCGATAGGCCTTGTCAGAGATAATATACTCGACGCCCAGCAGTTTGGCGTTCTTCTCGCACGAATCATAGATCAGGCATTGGTGCATGTCGCCGTCGCGCGCGGAACAGTAGTGCTGCGCGATGAGCTGGAACTTGGGATCGCTCTTGGCGACGTGAATGCCGCAGAAATGGGCGTGGATGGCATCCACCGGGCCGGTCATCTTGCCGGTGGACTTGCCGTGCGCGTGATCATCGGCTGCGGCGGGACCGCCCCCGGCGAGAGTTAGTCCGGCGCCGACTCCGCCTAACAGACTGAGGACTTCGCGACGATGCATGAGGGCTCCTTTGAGGTTAGCAATGGGATTGAGGGAATATGAGCAGTCAGGCAGCAGTTCGATTCTCCGGAGCGCACTGTGGCTCGAACTCTCTCCAACCCTGAAAGGGTTGAATTCCACAGCCCAGGGTCGCCGCGCCAGCGGCGCACCCTGGGTTACCAGGCGACAGCCCACCACGACCCTGAAAGGGTCGCACAAGGTGCTTCGGGTGCGACCCTTTCAGGGTCGGCGCTGTCGCGATTGGCCAGTTCCCAGGGTGCGCCGCTGGCGCGGCGACCCTGGGCTTTGGAGTTGAACGCTTTCAGCGTTGGTTCTTACGGCGCGCTCCACCGCCAGCCACTATTCCGGAAACAATTTCGTCGAGAGATACCTTTCGCCCAGGTCGGGCAGAACGACGACGATCAGCTTGCCTTGGTTCTCCGGCCGTTTGGCCACTTGCAGCGCGGCCCAACACGCAGCACCGGAGGAAATGCCGCACATCAGGCCTTCGTCGCGGGCCAGCTTGCGGGCCAGGTCCGCCGCGTCTTCGTCCTGAACCTGGACGACCTCGTCGATGACCTTCAGGTTCAGGATGTCGGGAATGAACCCGGCGCCGATGCCCTGGATGGTGTGCTTGCCCGGCTGGAGCGGCTTGCCCTCGCGGCGCTGGGTGATGACCGGGCTGTTGACCGGCTCGACGGCGACCATCTTGACGCCGGGCTTGCGGGCCTTGAGCACTTCGCCGCAGCCGGTGATCGTGCCGCCGGTGCCCACGCCGCTGACCACGATATCCACGGCCCGCCGCTGTCGCGCCAGATCTCTTCGGCCGTGGTCTTGCGGTGGATCTCCGGATTGGCCGGGTTCTTGAACTGCTGCGGCATGAAGTAGTTCGGGTTCTTCGCGCAGCAGCTCTTCGGCCCTGCCGCACCGCGCCGGGCATGCCTTCGGCGGCCGGCGTCAGCACCAGCTCCGCCCCCAGCGCCTTGAGCAGCCGCCGGCGCTCCAAGGTCATGCTTTCGGGCATGGTGACCATGAGGCTTGATATCCCCGCGCGGCGCAGACAAACGCCAGCCCGATGCCCGTGTTGCCGCTGGTCGGCTCGATGACGACGGTGTCGCTCTTCATCAGGCCGTCGCGCTCGGCCGCATCGATCATGCTGGCGGCCGATGCGGTCCTTGACGCTCCACAGCGGGTTCTGATTCTCCAGTTTGCCTGCGACCGTGGCTGCGCAGCCGGCCGTCATGCGCCGCAGCTTCACCAGCGGGGTGTTGCCGATGGTGCGGGTGATTTCGCTATGAACGCGCCCGTTGGTTCGTTCCGTCGTCATGCGGAGTCCTTGTGGTTGGGGGCTGGGGGTTGGGGGCTGGGGGCTAGGGCCTGGGGACTGCAGAATCACATTCACCACCGAGCACAAGCTCGGTGGGGTCTTACTTCGGCATCTAATTCCGTCCTTGGTCTTCGTTATTCCGCTGGCGGCCTGATGCGCGTTCCACCAATTCCTCGCAATCTTTGACCCACTCAGCCGAAGGATGCGGCCAATGCGCGTTACGGCTCCCTAGCTCGTGTCCTCGCTTCAGGTGGACCAGCGCCTCGGCGAGCTCTCCTTGCTTCTGAAGCGTCCGCCCCAGGTTGCAGAGCATGCCGGGATCGTCGGGCTTCAGCTCGAGGGCATAGCGGAACGCCCCGGCGGCTTCCTGGAGCTTGTCCTGGTCATAGACGCGCGGTGCCCAGGTTGCTGACATGGTGAGCGACGTTATAGCCGTTGCGGGCCTTGCGCGGATTGCGCCGAATGGTATCGCGAAAAGCCTCGAGGGCTTCGTCCACTTTGCCTTGGCGTGCCCAGATTTGCCCCAGCCAGTAGTGGCCCGCGGCATGCTCGGGCTTCAGCTCGACGTAGCGCCGATACATCGCTTCGGATTCGTGGAGATTGCCCTGTTTGAACAGGGCATTGCCGAGCCACATGTAGATGGGGACGTTCTGGGGCCGCAGCGCGACCGCCGCGGTGTAGAAACGAACGGCGTCGCTCAGTTGCGGCGGCCTGGCGCGTTCCAGGGTCCAGGCAAGCTGGAAGTTGATCCAGAAATCGTGGGGATACTTGCGCTGGGCCTGACGCAGCACGGCTTCGTTGGCCGCGTCGTCCTTGATTGCCCCGCCCAGCAGCGACAACGTTTGGACCGGCAGCTCGCCGATCTTCGGCGAGGCGGCCAGGGCCCTCAAAGCCTCCTGGTCGCTCCGCTCCAGGGCCTCGCGCACCTGATTGCGCCACTCGTCGGGATCGGCGATTCGCGCAAGGCCGATCAGCCGCTGCCAGTGCGGTCTCTTGGCCTTCTGGCGCTGGCCGGCCCAATAGTCCACGGCCGTGGCCAGCTCGAGCCAGATCGGCCGGCCGCGGACTAGCTCGGCGGCCTCTTCCGGCTCCAGCGACTCCACGTCGATGCCATACTCGCGGAACGCGTTGGCGTATGAGTCGTCGGCCCAGCCATGATCGAAGTCGTCCTCCTTGCCATCGCGGGCACGCGGCAGCCGAATCTCCTCCAGCAGCAGCACCATCTCCAGGTCCTTGCGGACCTCGGCCGTGCGCCTCCGTACGCGCCTGGCTTCCGCCGCCGCTGGCCACGAGCGCCTCGGCCCGCTTGGCCGCCGACAGGGCCTCGACGTAACTGCCTTGTTCGCGCAGCTGGCGGGCTTCCTTGGCCGCCAAGTCCACTTGCAATTCCGTGGCCGAGGCCCTCGCGGCCGTGTCGCGCATGGTCCAGCCGATGCTGCCCGCCAGCGTCACCACGACCAGGAAGACCAGCCCGGCAAACGCCAGCGCCGCCTTGTTTCGCCGGGCGAACTTCCGCAGGCGGTACATCGCCGACGGCGGGCAGGCCTGCACCGGCTCGTCGTGCAGGTAGCGCTGCACGTCGGCGGCCAGGCCGCTGGCCGTCTCGTAGCGGCGATTGCGGTCCTTTTCCAGGCACTTCATCACGATCCAGTCCAGCTCGCCGCGGCAGCAGCTGGCTCAGCCGGCGCGGATCGCTGCGGCGGCTGCTCGCGACCGTGGTGCTGGCCTCGCCCGAGCGTGCTGATCCGCGTGCTGGGCCGCGGCGGCTCCTCCTCGCGGATGATGCGGCGCATCTCGTCGATAGCCGGCCCGCTGCAGCCGCTCCTGGTCGAACGGCGTCGTGCCGGTCAGCAGCTCGTACAGCAGCACGCCCAGCGAATAGATGTCGCTCCGCGTGTCGATGTCGAGGCCGCTCAGCTCCGCCTGCTCGGGGCTCATGTACAGCGGCGTGCCGATCATCTGCGCGAAGCCGGTGAAGAGCGTCTTCTCGGTCAGCTGCTGGTCGATCGCCTTGGCCACGCCGAAATCGATCACCTTCGGCGCACCGGCGTGCCGTCGTGCAGCGTGACCAGCACGTTCGACGGCTTGATGTCGCGGTGAATGATCCCCTTCTGGTGCGCGTGCTGCACGGCCTGGCAGACCGTGGACGAACAGCTCCAGCCGCTCGCGCGGCGTCAGGCTGGTTCTGGTCGCAGTACTCGGTGATCGGCACGCCGTGGACCAGCTCCATGACGAAGTACGGGCGGCCAGTCGAGTGCGGAATGTCGGAGTTCGGAATTCGGAATTCCTGGTTGCGATGCCTCGTCATTCCGCATTCCGCGTTCCGCATTCCGAATTTCCCCCGTCGCTCCCGCATCGAGCACCTTGGCGATGTTCGGATGGTCCATCATCGCCAGCGCCTGCCGCTCGGCCTCGAAGCGGGCGATCACCTGCCGGCGTGTCCATGCCCGGCTTGATGATCTTCAGCGCCACGCGGCGGCGGACCGGCTCGCTTCTGCTCGGCCATGTAGACGACGCCCATGCCGCCTTCGCCGATCTGTTCCAGCAGCTTGTACGGCCCGATCTGGGTTTCGGGCCGTTCCAGCACCGTGGGCGAGGCGTCCACGGCCGTGTCGATCAAGCGCTGCGGCCGGGCGTGCGCCGCCAGCAGGGCCTCGAGCTTGGCGCGCATCGGGCCATCCTCCGCGCAGACGCGGTCGAGGTAGGCGCGGCGGTCGTCTTCCGTGACGATTTCCACCGCCTCGAGGAAGATCGACTTTTCGGATTCGGATCGGTCGGCCATGGTTCTCGCCTTGAACCGCCAGAAGGGCTGGTAACAGCAATGCAACGTCCGGCCCAAAAGGGGGCCAAGAAAAACCGGACGGCCCCGGTATTTTCGCGCCGCAGCAGGCGGCGGGAGAGAAAAAAGACAAGGACTAGCGGGGGCTGGGGGCGGGGGGCGGGGGGCTAGTGTGTGGCTGGGGCTTCGCTTCGCTCAACCCCAGCCACCCGCACTCAGCCTCAGCCACCCCCCCGGCCGCGTTACATCACCGCGAAGTAGTTCTCGACCGCGAAGTCGAAGTTCTCCTGGCGTCATCTTCGGCGGCTGGTTGGCGTAGCGGCAGTAGTTGCGGACCTGCAGGAACAGGTCGCGCGGCTGGCAGCAGCGGAACGGGCGGTTCACGCGCTTGTAGTGCTTCTCGATCAGGTAGTTGACCGACGCTCTCGTCGTATTCGACGCCGAGCTTCGCGCGCCATGATCTTGAGCAGGCTGCGGAACTCGTGCTTCGGTCGGGTCGATGACCTCGATCTTGTACGGGAATACGCCGCAGGAACGCATCGTCCACCAGGTCTCTGCGGCTCCAGGTTCGTCGAGAACACGATCAGCTGATCGAACGGCACCTGGATCTTCTTGCCGCTGGCCAGGTTCAGGAAGTCGTACCGCTTTTCGAGCGGCACGATCCAGCGGTTGAGCAACTGGTCGGTGCTCATCCTCTGGCGGCCGAAGTCGTCGATCACCAGCGTGCCGCAGTTGCTCTTCAGCTGCACCGGCGCTTCGCTGATGTTCGGTCGGCCGTGTTGAGCGTGACTTCCAGGTGGTCCATCGTGAGCTCGCCGCCGACGACGATCGTCGGCCGGCGGATGCGGACCCAGCGGTTGTCGATCTTGCGGTTGTCGAGCAGGCCCTCGTTGGCCGGCAGCGGCATCTCCTCGTGCATGCCGGGGTCGAACAGCCGCATGATCTCGCCGTCGATGCCGATCGCCCGCGGAATCCAGATCGTCTGGCCGAAGGCCTTGGTGATGCGCTCGGCGATGCTCGTCTTGCCGTTGCCCGGCGCGCCGAACAGGAACAGGCCGCGGCCGGAGTTGATGGCCGGGCCGAGCCGGAGCAGCATCTTCTTGTCGATCAGCAGGTCTTCGAACGCGCGGTGCAGGTCCTCTTCGGTCGGGTGCTGGTCGGTGAGCGTCTGCGCTGCGACGCTGTCGATGTAACGCTCGAGCGGCACGGGCGCCGAGCCGAAGTACGTGCAGATGCTCCGAGAACTGCCTGGCCCGCTCGCGACCCAGGTCGGTGAGCTGGTAGACGTAGTCGTTCATCGGCGCGTCGGCATAGTAGTAGACGAGCTGGTCGTTCTTCATCCGGCCCAGCATGTTGTCGATGAGCTTGAAGGGCAGCTTGGTTTGTTCGGCGACCGCCCGGCCCGTGGACGTGGCGACCGCCAGCAGGTACTTGATGGCCAGCGCCTCGACTTGCCCTTCGGTGACTTTGGCTTCGTCGAACGAGGCAGGCTCGTGCGGGAGGAACTCCGGCGTGGCCACGGCGCGGCGCGGCGCGGTCTCGTTCTCGCGCAAGACGGACGGATCGCCGCTGAGGACGGAGATTCGCCGCAACAGGTTCTCCAGCCGCGGATCGTCGTCGGAGAGGGGGGGCAACGTCGCCGTGGTGGCCGTGCCGGCCGCGCCGGCCAGCGGCGGTTCCGTCGGCCGCGTGCCCGACGGGGCGCGGACGCGGACGTGAATCGCGCCAGCCGTGCCAGCACATCATCCTGCGACATGATGAGGCCCCTACTCGTTGACAGAGTCTGTCCCTTCGTCCCTTCCGCAGGGAACAACCCGACGCGTAGAAACTCTAGGACCCTCAGGGGAAGGGAGCAAACGCCGCGGCCCAAGACTTCGGCCCGAAGCGAGGCGGCAGAGGGGGGCAGCGCCCGGAAAGTCGGTGCACCCGTGCGAACCGGTACGACCGGCGGCGCGGCTTGTCTGGTTAGAACACGGACCGGGCATGCGCGTGCTCCCACGAACGAAGAAGTGCCCCCAACTGGCAGGGGTGGTACAGTACATTCTGGACTACGCAAGAGACGCCGCAGCTAGAATGCCATGAAGGTCCGCCAGATCATCCGGCTAATTGAGGATGATGGGTGGTATCGAATCAAGGCCAAAGGCGGACATCGGCAGTTCAAGCACCCGGTACGGGCCGGGCGAGTGACGGTTCCCGGCAAGATGAGCGCCGAATTGGACAAGAAAACGGAAAAGAGCGTCTTGAGACAAGCCGGGCTCGATTGACGCTTCGCGGAGGCATCCATGGATACCTACCTTGTGGTCATTGGGAGGACTTCGACCGGATACAGCGCCCATTGTCCCGATGTGCCCGGCTGCGCTACCGTGGGAAAGACGGTGGACGAGACCGTGGCCAACATGAGGAAGGCCCTCGAGTTTCACTTCGAGGGGATGACGGAAGATGGCGACGCCATTCCGAAGCCGGGCGGGGTCAACTCCTATCGTCAGCTTATGAGAGAGTTGGACGTGGAACAGTATCTTCTGGCCCACGTCCAGGTGAATAGAAACCGTTTCGCTGCCGCGATGGGTCAGCGATAGCCGCTCACAGCACTCGCAGCATCTCGCGGGCGGCGTTGCGGCCGCAGGCGCCCATGACGCCGCCGCCGGGGTGGCTGGCGGCGCCGCACAGATAAAGGCCGGCGACCGGCGTGCGGTGATCGGCCCAGCCGGGCACCGGCCGCAGGGCGAAGAGCTGCCTCAGCGTCATCGCCCCCTGGAAGATGTTGCCGCCGGTGATGCCGTAGGTCCGCTCCAGGTCCAGCGGGCTGAGCACCTGCCGGTGCAGGATCGCGCCGGGCACGTTCGGCGCGTACTGGGCCAGGATTTCGATGCAGCGGTCGGCGAAGGCCTCTTTGACGTCGTCCCAGAGTCACTCGCAGGATAGGCATCTGGCCGATCCGCCAGGCTAGCAGCCTGCCCCCCGGGCAGGTTGCCACCGTGCCCCGCCCTAGCTGGTACGGCGTGTACTGCACGAACATGCCGACGACGTGCTTGCCCGGCGGGGCGATCGTCTCGTCCACGCTGGTGGGCATGGTCATCTCCAGGATCGGGCTCGCGGCTGGGCCGGCCGTATTTGGCGTCGTCGTAAGCCCGCTCGATGTAATCCATCGTGGGCGAGATGTGGATCGTGCCGTGGATGGTGCGGCGTCGACGCCCGGCCGACGCGGTGGCCCCCAGGCAGGTGAACCGTGGCGGCTCGGCCAGCGCCAGGTTGATCTTGGTCGAGGCGGAGGAATAGTCGATCCGGGCGACGGCCCGGGCGAAATCCTCCGGCAACTCGGCCGGCGTGAGCAGCCGCTCGAACGTCCAGTGCGGATCGATGCTCGAGGCCACGGCCGAGGCGGCCAGATCGCTGCCGTCCTCCAGTTGCACGCCGACCGCGCGGCCGGAGCGGCCAGCGACCGTGAGGATGCGCCGCACCGGCGCTTCGCGGCGAATTTCGACGCCCAGGTCCAGGCAGGCCCGCTCCAGGGCCGTGGCCAGCCCGCCCATGCCGCCCTGCACGTAGCCCCACACGCCGCGAGCGCCGCCGGCCTCGCCCATCACGTGGTGCATCAGCACGTAGGCGCTGCCGGGCGAGCGAGGGCGAGAGGAAGGCGCCGATGATGGCGTCGGTGGCCAGCGTGGCCTTGAGCACGTCGCTCTCGAACCAGCGGTCGAGGATCGGCCGGGCGGCGCCGGTCAACAGCTCGATGGCCTCGGGCAGGTCGGCGCCCAGCGCGCCGGCGCGCCGATACGGATGCCCCACAGCCGCCGCAGGTCGCGCAGCCGCTTGGCCAGGCCGATCCGCCGCCAGGTCGAAGGGAGCGGCAGCGGGTCGGGGGCCGTCTCCGACAAGAGCGGCTCGATGATCGAGGCCACGCGCTCGAGCATCGCCTCGTAGCGGGGGAAGCTCTCGGCGTCCCGGAGGCTGAACTTGCCGATCTCTCGCTGGTTCAGGTCGCCGTCGGGGCCCATCAGCAGGCTGCGGCCATCGGGCAGCGGCGTGAACGACGAAGGGCTGCGCGGCAGGATTCGCAGGCCGTACTCGCGGAGCCGCAGCTCGTCGATGATCGACGGCAGGAACAGGCTGATGACGTAGGCCGCGGTCGAGACCTTGTAGCCCGGCCACAGCTCCTCGGTCGTGGCGCAGCCGCCCAGCACGTGCCGCCGTTCGAGCACGCACACGCGGCGGCCCGCCCGGGCCAGGTAAGCCGCGGCCACCAGACCATTGTGGCCGCCGCCGATGACAATGCAGTCGTACGATGCGCTGGATGCCATGAGCGAATCCGTTCGAGGAATGTGGAGCAGGCTTCAGACTTCAGGCCTCGGACTTCAGGCTTCAGACTCTCGATTCGATCGTGCTGAAGCCTGAAGCCTGAAGTCCGAAGCCTGACGAAGTCTACCGGCTTCCGCCAGGTGCGCGGAGGGGTGGGCCATGTGACGCCGCGGGCGATCTTCGGGGCGGCTCGTTCTCTCTCGACCATGGCTCCCAACCCGGAGGGAGCGGATCGTCAGCGGCCGTCAGCGGGTCGCGCTGCGGCGGCGGCCCGTCGGCACGCTGTGGCCCGTCCCCCGTCACCGGCTCCACGTGCTCGATGGCGCGAGACGTTGTCACGCTTACCGCCACCTCCGGCACCGCGCTGCTCGGCAACGCGCTTCTGGGCAACTCGCCATCAGGCAATGTTTTCGTCCGCGTGCTCCTCGCGGGAAAGGTCGATGGCAATGCGGCCTCCGATAGATCGGTCTTCGGCAGTCCCGTGGGGCTGGCGGCAGTTGCTTTTTCCGCGGTGTCCGTCTCCTGCTTCCGATCACCGTCGGCTGGGGACAGGCCGATCCGCGCGATCACCGGCAAGTGGTCCGAGCCGGCCGCCTCCCCGGTGCGGCACTCCGTGCAAACCAGCCCCCGCGAAAGATAAATGTGGTCCAGCTGCATCAGCGGCAGCCACGAGGTCTTGCGGTTGGCGGGCCAGGTGCCCCCGCGGCCCTTGCCCACCCACTGGTGGGCATCCTCAAACCCCAGGTCGCGCAGATCGTTGCCTTGCCGCGTGCGCCGGGTGAAGCCCAGGTCGCCGGCCACGATGGCCGGCAGTTTCTCTTGTTCCAAATACTGCTTCAGGTCGGCGAACTGCAAGCGGTGGGTGGTTGTCTCGTTCAATTGCAACGGCAGCAGGCGGAGACAATAGACCGCCACGCTCTGGCCGTCGATGCGGAGCACGGCGCGGACCTGACGCACCTGCTTGTCGCCCAGGCTGACGATCCGCGACCCTTCTTCCTGCCCGGGTTCGAAGGGGCGCCGTGAATAAATGGCCGTGCCCAGATGGTCGGCGTCCCGCACGATCCGCAGGTTATGGGGATATTTCAGCACCAGAGCCTGGTGCAGGGCGTCGTTCCACCCCTTAGTGAACCGCTGGAGCAAGAGCACGTCCGGATCGGCTTGCTGCACTTCGCTCAGGACCGTGGCGGCGTCCGCCGGCCCGCCCCAATCCAAACACCAGGTCATCGCCGTCATCGTTTCGCCGGCAGCCGTCGGGATTGTCTTTTCGCGGTAATCGCCCAGCTCTTGTTGCAGACAAAACAGCAGCAGCGGCAGCGCGCAAAAGAAACGGCCCAGCTTGAGCGTCACGAGTGCCAGCGCCGCGACCAATCCGCACAAGAGGCCGATATGGAACGCATAGATCCGCACCCACGTCACCGCCCAGGCGGCCAGCGAGTGGCCCGGCGACGTATTGCGGTAATCTACCGAGACCACTGCCGCGAAGATGATCGCCGCATACAGCGCCAGGAGGATGGTCCACTGCCCCCGGTTGAGGAATCGGCCCAAGGACGAGCCGCGTGGCGAAGAATCGCGCGCTGGCCTCACGCTGCAGCTCCGGAACAGACGGACTGACGGTGCCGGCGACTGCCGCGCGGCGAGTCGCCTCTGGTTTCAGTCTAAGGTCTGGCCCGGCGGGCGGGAAGGGCGAGGGGTGACAAGGTGACAAGGTGACAAGGTGATAAGGTGATAAGGTGATAAGGTGATAAGGTGATAAGGTGATAAGGTGATAAGGTGATAAGGTGACAAGACCCCGTCGGGCTCGTCCGGGCAAGCCCGACGGGGGTTCTTGCCGGTATCTGGTGCGGTGTAGCTGACCAGTCAGCAACCCGTCGGGGCAAGCCGGGCAAGCCCAACGCTGGGGTCGCGTTGGACGGTGGGGTTCGACGTTGGACGTCGGCGTTGGGCGTTCGACGCCTTGTTCGTCGGAAGACTTCGTCACCCATTCACCCACTCACCCAAGCATCTTGACTTTTCCGACCTTTCGGAGAGGATACGCGCGGGCGTGGCGCAAAGGTTACTCGTAAGACCCGATGGGCGGAGTACCGGGCTGAATCCATAATGTCCGGCACCACCTATACTTGAAAGGAGCTAGAACTGACAGGGAGACTACGCGATGCCGACGAAATCAAAGCCGCAGGAATCATCCATCGCTTGCAATGTGCTGCCCGGCATGTTTCGCGGCGAATATCTGGCGATTTTTAGTGCCCGCGATCCGCAGGACCCAAGCAAGGCAATTACCGTTCGGGTTTTTGCGGATAAGGAGAACTTTGACGAAGTTAGCGGCACACCGAGCAAAGACAGGCCGGTGAAGGGACGACTCAAGGTCTACGTCGTTGCAAAAAAGCAGGGCTTCGCTTCAGCCATACTTCCGCAGCCGGGGCAGCCAGTCGGTGAGTCCGTCGTCGTCAGTGAGGGCGAATTAGCAAGCGCCTAGTCCGATGGTCCTCAGCGACAAAGACCTTAAGGCAGCGCTCAAGGCCAAGCGGTTGATTATCGACCCACTGCCGTCAGACGATCAGATCAAGTCGACGGCCGTAGATTTGCGTGTGGGCGATGACTTTCTTCGTTGGCGTGGCCCTCTTCCAGCAAGCCTAGACCAACAGGTCGATTTGGACACGGTAGACATAGAAGAATACTTAGACTTAACCCAACCGCTCGACCTTCATAATGGCCAAGTCTTGATCAAGCCCGGCGATTTTGTTCTAGTGCGGACGCTCGAAAGAGTATGGCTGCCGATTGAGGGCAAATTGGCGGCAAGAGTGGAAGGGCGCAGCACACTCGCGCGCCTAGGGCTGACGGTGCACAACACTGCACCGACGATCCACGCTGGTTTTCCCGGCAAGATTACGCTTGAAATATGCAATCACGGCATTTTCACGCTCAAGGTGACTCCGAACGTGACTCGGCTATGCCAATTGATTGTAGAAGAAGTCAAGTCGCAACCACAAAGAGCCATAGCGACAAAATTCCTCGATCAACTCACTCCACTGGGCAACCCTCCGAAAAACCCCCCAGGGCGTAGAAGGTGAATCGGGGAACCCTGATCGCCAGGACGACTCGCACGGCCATTCTCTAGCTGAATCATTTTTGGGCAGAACCCCCGCTTGCCCCAAAAGTCACCCCCCTCACCCGTCAGTTCCTCGCCGAGGCCGCCTTCTTCGCGGCCGGCGTCGCCTTGTAGTACTTCAGTGTTGCCTGGTTGGCGAAGTCGAGCTTGCTCAGCTTGCCGGCGGCCACTTCTTCGAGCTGCTTTCGCGTGCAAGAAATGGTCATGCGGGCCGGCACGCGCGACGGTCCGTCATCGTCCTGACGGTCGGCCAGCAGCCGCTCCAGCAGCAGCTCGCGGCGGTTGGGCCGCGTGTCTACCAGGTAGGCCTTCACCTCGTCGGCCGTGGGAGGGATGCCGATGAGGTCCAAATAGATGCGCCGCAGGGCCGTGGTCTCGTCGCTGGATGAAGCCTGCGAACGCTCGAGCCGTTGCAGCAGGGCCGTAGCGCGAGCCACGTTCTTGGCGCCGACGTGCGCCTGCACGAGCTTGCGGACCATGTCGGCCGCGTCAGCCGCCAAGACCTTCTTGTCGTCGGCCAGATCGATGCCCGATTCCTTGAGCGCTTTCTCGTAAACAATAATCGCTTCGACATAGCGCTCTTGTCGCAGCAGCAAGTCGCCGGCCACGGCGGACGTGCTCACGAGGCGCGAGTCATCGACAGCCCCGGCCGGACCGCTCCCGGGTGGCAGGACGGCCCCACCTCCCTGATTTCCGGTCGTCCTTGCGCCGCCGCCCCCCGTCGGCCTGCCGCCGATCATCTTCGTGCCGCCCTCGGTTTTCTTCCCCGCGATCTGCTTATTAGAGGCAATCTCGCCAACCAGCCCGCCATCGGAGTTCACGCCGCCTGCGCCTGCGGCCATCCCTCCTCCGAAGGCGCCCATCATGCCTGAGGCCCCTTCAGACGACGCCTGGGGAAAATAATGCCGCAGCAGCGTCCTGCGCTCGGCTTCCCGCTCTTCCCGCGTCGGCGTGCGGAAGGTGAAGGCGATGGTCACGCGCTCCTCCGGAGTCAAGTGACGCAGGTTGCGGCCGTTCTCGGCCAGCACTTCCAGCACTTTCTCGGTGAGGATCAGACGATGCACCCGCCGGTGATCGGCCCCGATGAACAGCCGGCGGATCGCCGGGTCCTTCTCCGGCTCGCCCCGCGTCTCGCGCAGCAGCAGCTCCCAGCGCTTCGGCGCGGCCTCCTCGGCTTCCACCCAGGCCTTCACGTCGCGGTCAACCACCGGAGCGGGCGCATCCAGTTGAAGGACGATGCCGTGGCCGGCGACGTAGTTCGCCAGCCCCGCCACGCGGGCCTGATCGCTGGCCTCGTTGCGCGGCCGACGGGGTGCGCGTGGATCGCGTCCAGGTTGTCCGCGTGCCACCAGTGCTCGCCGAGACGAATGCGGCCGTCGAAGTCCTTGATGCCGAAGAAGTCGATCGCGGAGCCGACGTCGTGGCACACCGTGCAGCTCCGCGTCACGCGCTCGTCGGCCTCCTGGTAGACCTTCTGCACCGATTCGGTCACGATCCGCCGCAGCACTTCGACGTCTTCCTGCATCTCCTGCTCGCGGCGGGCTTCATCCGCCGGCGCCTGGGCCAGACACAGCCGAGGCACGAGCAAACCGAAAGTCAGCAGACAAAAACAGCAAGTACGCATCGCATTTCTCCTTCGTTCCCTTGGTTGATGCTGACCGGATTATTGCACCGCAGACGAACAGAAGGACATGACAGGACAACCACGAATAACACGAATGACACGAATGAAATTCAGGAACACGGCATCGCTCGGCTTGCTGCCTCTTATTCGTGTTATTCGTACGATTCGTGGTTGCCTTCCTCCGTCTGTCCCTCGGCGGTGCACGCACCAATCAATCCGCGCTCTGCTGGGCCGCCGGGCTCCGCATGGTGAGGAACTCGCGCAGCTTGTCGATATCGTGCTCGATGGCCGCGACGCGCAGCCCTTGCAGGTCCGTGGCCTTGGCGGCCTTGCCGGCCTGGTCTTCCAGGCTCGTAACGCGGCCTCCCTGGCGGCCCTCGACCGCTCGCAGCTCGGCGGCCAAAAGGCGTAGCACGCGGCCCTGCTCGTCGAGGCGCTCGACGAGCCGCTGGAATTCCGGCCCCCAGTCCTGCGGCGAGACCGTCGCAGCCGGCGCCGCACCGCCCGCCACGTCCGGCGCTCGATCCACGGAACCCCCGCGCGTCCACCACGCGGCGACCGATAGCACGATCGCCGCGGCACTCGCCGCCAGGGCCGCGTAGCGCCAGGCATCGCGGCCGCGCCGCAGCCTCGCGAGCCGCGCATACAGGGCGACTTGCGGCCTCTGCTCTCCTGCCACGCCGGCAGCCGTCGGCTGATCGCGCAAGACATCGAGCCAGGCCTGCGCTCGCTGAAGCTCTCGCAGCTCGCCGGCGCACGGAGCGCACTCTCTCAGGTGCGCCGTCAGGCGGACAGTCACTTCGGCGTCCAGCGGCTCTCCGCGCGACGCGTAAAGCAGCTCGCCGAAACGCTCTCGACAGTCTTGGCAGTTCATGGGGTCCTGGCCGTTAGGTTAGGATCGAGACTAAATAAGCTCCCAAAGTTAACGGCTCCACCGAGCTTGGCTCGGTGGAGCGCATGATTGTTAACGCACGACGTCCCGTCACAATCACTCGCTCCACCGAGCAAGCTCGGCGGGGGCGAGCAACTTGCGCCACTCCGCAGTAGTGCAGAATCATATTCACCACCGAGCAAGCTCGGTGGGGTCTGTGGTCAATGGTTGGGAGATTATTTCGTCCTCGATCCTTATGGCGTTTCTCGGTCGTCGAGTCCGCGAGCGCGAAGCTCGCCTCGCAGCTTTGACAGCGCGGCCTGCACGCGCGATTTGACCGTGCTGGGCGGCAGGTCCAGCACCTCGGCCGCTTCGTGAAACGTCAGGTCGCCGTAGTGCCTCAGGATCAAGGGCTCGCGCAGCTCGTCGGGCAACGCCGCCAGCGCCGCGGCCACCAGCCCTGCGGACTCGCCGCGCTCTGCGCTGTCGCTGGGGGTGTCGCCGGCCGCGCCGCTGGCTGCCGGCTCGACGTGCACGTCGTTCGTCGTGCGAATCCTCCGCTGCCGGCGGCGGGCGGCGTCGCGGGTGACGTTCAGCACGATGCGGTGCAGTAGCGTGGAAAACGCCCACTGGGGGCGATACGTCGGGGCCGCGCGGACGACGCGCAGGAACACCTCCTGCCGCAGGTCCTCCGCATCGCAGCGCGGCCCGGCCAATCGCACCAGCAGCCGCCGCACCGGCAAGTCCCAACGCGCCAACAACGTCTCCATGGCCGCGGCATCGCCGTGGCGATAGCGTTCCACCAGCTCGTTGTCGGCGTCGGTTTCCGGCATGGACCGTCAGGGCGATCGCTCGCCACCGCAGGCATTACACGCTCGCCGCGCGGCGGCGGACGAAGAATTCTCACGGATTCCTGCGTGGCACGTCGCGTGGGGCACGTTTCCAAACGTGCCCGGTGTCCGGCAGGGCACGGTTGGCCGTGGGCGCCCTGCTCGACGGACACGTTGGGAAACGTGCCCCACGGCGGCTGCCGGCAATGCTAGCAGCGAAGCGGGCTTTTCTGAAATCGGCGGGGTCATCATCATGGGCGGGCCTTGCTGGCGCAGCACGCCAGACGATTCATAGTCTCGTCCTCGTCCTCGTCCTCGTCCTCGTCCTCGTCCTCGTCCTCGTCCTCGTCGCCCTCGTTCTCGAAACCTTCGAGGACGAGGACGAGGACGAGGACGAGCACGATCGCCAGACCAAGCGAGGTGCGAAGCACGAGAGTTGAGCAGACGCACTCCAAGGAGGGAGCCTGCGATGCGGCCGCCCCCGAGCATCGAGTTGACGCCCGGCCGCCGGGTCGGCGCCGGCCAGCCCTGCTACGTCGTCGCCGAGGTGGGCCAGAATCACAACGGCCGGATGGCGCTGGCCCGGCGGCTGATCGACGGGGTGGCCCGGAGCGGCGCGGACGCCGTCAAGTTCTGCAAGCGGCACCTGCCCAGCGAGCTGACGGGGCAGGCCGCCCGCCGCCCCTATATCGGCCCGCAGAGCTTCGGCCCCACCTACGGCGAGCACCGCCGAGCGCTGGAGCTTTCGCCGCAGCAGCACGCCGAGCTGATGGAGCAGGCGTCAGGCTTCAGACTTCAGGCTTCAGCCGAGGCGCAGGCCGGCGATCCGTCCCGAAGCCTGAAGCCCGAAGCCCGAAGCCTGACTTACTTCGCCACCGCCTGCGATGCGCGGAGCGTGGACGACCTGGAGGCGATCGGCGTCCCGTGCTACAAGATCGCCAGCCGCGACCTGACCAACCTGCCGCTCTTGGACCACGTGGCCCGCACGGGCAAGCCGGTGATCCTGTCTTGCGGCATGGATTCGCTGGATGAAATCTCCCAGGCGCTCGATACGCTGCGGATGCACCACGATCAGATCGTGCTGCTGCACTGCACGAGCGCCTACCCCACGCCGTATGAGGACGTCAACCTGCGGGCGATGGAAACGCTGCGGCGAGAGTTCGACGTGCTCGTCGGCCTGAGCGATCACAGCATCGGCCTGGCCGTGCCGCTGGCCGCGGTGGCACTGGGCGCGGTGCTGATCGAAAAGCACGTCACGCTCGGCCGGCGCATGAAGGGGACCGACCATCCGTGCAGCCTCGAGCTGGCGGAGCTGGCGGAAATGGTCCGCGGCATCCGCGCGATCGAGACGGCCTTGGGCGACGGAGTCAAGCGCGTGCCCGCCAGCGTGACCACAAGCAAGGCCAGGCTTGGCCGTTCGGTCGTGTCGCGCTGCGAGATCCCCCGCGGCACGCGAGTCACCGAAGACATGCTGTGTTTGAAGTGTGCCGGGGGCGGCCTGACCTGGTTCGACCGCAAGCGGCTCGTGGGGCGAGTGGCCCGGCGCGATATCGAAGTCGATGAAACGCTCGGCGTGGGAGACGTGGAGTAAGCGGCAGTCCGATCGCTGACGTGAGCCACCGTGACGACGCAGAATCGCACGGGGCGCCGAACGTCCAACGTCCAACGCTTAACGTCCAACGTCCAACAGACAGCAAATCGTTGGACGTTGAACGTTGGACACTGAACGTTGGACGTTGGACGTTGAACGTTGGACGTTCAAAAGACGCATCCACTGACTCCTGACCCCTCCCCCTGCCCGCTGACCCCTGCCCCCTGACTCCGGCCCGTGCGTATTCGCCTCGTCATCCAAGCTCGCGTCGGCTCGCACCGTCTGCCGGGCAAGGTCCTCATGCCGCTGGCCGGCCGGCCCGTGTTGGCTCGCGTCGTCGAGCGGCTGAGCGCTGCGCGGGCGTTCGTCGAATCGCCGCTGGAAGTCGTGGTCGCCACGACGTCTCGACGAAGGGGACGACCGCACGGCGGCCTTGTGCCGGCAGCTCGATGTGCCGTGTTTTCGGGGCCAGCGCGATGACGTGCTTTCCCGCTATGTGGGGGCGGTTGCCGACCTCGCGGACGACGACCTCGTCATGCGGGCAACGGCCGACAACCCGCTCTATTGCCCTCGCCGGACCGGCCTCATCCTCGAGCGGCACCTGGCCAGCGCCAGCGACTACACGTGCATCCGGGACCTGTCCTACGTCGTGCCCGAGGTGATGGGCGTGGGGGCCTTGCGCCGCATGGCCGCGCTGGTCGAAAGGGCCGCCGACGGAGACTATTGCCGCGAGCACGTGACGCCCTATTTTCGCCTGCCCGAAGCGCCGTTTCGCGTACTGCAATTGCCGGAGGACTGGCAAGGGCTGCGTCCGGACGTGCGCCTGACGGTGGACACGCCGGCGGAATACGAGCGGATGGACGCGTTCTTCAAAACGTGCCTTGCGCCGCGCGATCGAATCGCGCTCGAGGACATTTATCGACATTGGGAGAGATGGCGGCAGGCCCAACAGCAGGGACGAACGTCCAACGTCCAACGTCCAACGCCCAACGTCCAACAGGAATCGAGCCCTTCGATGTTGGCTGTTGCACGCCGCCGCGCAATATCCCACGTGTCTCTCGACCGCCGGGCGCTTCGGGTTGCGGTCGTCGGCTACGGCTCCATCGGCCGGCGGCACCTGGCGAACCTGGAGCAGCTTGGCGTCGGGCATTGTCTTGTCGTGCGCCGCCGCGAAGGGGCCAACCCGGAGTTCTCGCCGCCGCCGCAGGCGGCCGTCGTTCACGATGACGACCAGGCGCTCGAGGCGGGCATCGACGCGGCCATCGTCTGCAATCCGACGCGCTTGCATCTCGCGGCCGCGGAGAAGTACGTCGCCGCTGGCGTGGCGGTGCTGATCGAGAAGCCGCTGCTGCGCCGTGGGACAGGAAGATGCGGCCGCCCGCCTGGTGGCGATGGCCCGCGAGCGAAACGTCGCCGCCGGTGTGGCTTACTGCCTGCGATATCACCCCGCTTATCGCCTGGCCCGCGAGGTGGCCACGGCCGGCCGGCTGGGCCGGCTGCTGACGGCCCGGGCCTGGTTCGAATCGTATTTGCCCGATTGGCATCCCTGGGAGGACTATCGCCGGTCGTATGCCGCGCGGGCCGACCTGGGGGGCGGGGTGCTGCCCACGCTGGACCATGAGATCGATTTCCTCAATTGGTGCCTGGGCGAGCCGGCGGCCGTGGCTGCCGAGGTCAGCACCAGCGGAACGCTGGAAATGGACGTGCCGGATTCGGCGCGGCTGCGCGTCGCCTATCCTGGCAATGTGACCGCCGAGATGTCGCTGAGTCTTTGCCGCCGCCAGCGATCGCGCGGCTTCGAGCTGGTCGGCGACGGTGGGACACTGCGCTTCGACTGGAGCGCGGGAATCTTGATGCTGGCCACCGACGCGGCCGGCCGGCAACCTCTCTGGAGCGCTGAAGTCACTCGATCAGCAACCCTACGAGCTCAATGCCATGTATCTGGCCCTGCTGGAGGATTTCATCCGAGCCGTGCAACTTGGCGCCGAGGCGCCGGTCTCGCTCTTGGCGGGCCTCTCAGCAGCCCGCGTATGCCGACATGCCGTTGCCGGAGCGGGATGCTCGCCGGCCAGCTTGTCTGGCAGGAAGCCAAGGATGGCCGGCTAGCAACGAGCCTGGGCACCAATACCGCAAGGCGTTGCCAGGCGAACGTGGCATTGCCACAAGCTATTGACATAGCGTGAGTTGTGGCGTATCTCCCTTCTCCGCGAGGCCGCGACACGCGCTGCACTTCCGGCTTTTTTCCGGGATTTCGTCGGTCTGAACAATTGTCGCTCCCCGCCAGAGGGCATAGGATTTATCCAGATGTCACCCCCAAAACGGAGGGATGCCGGCCTATGCGCACCGTCTTTCGACCCGGTCTGGAGGAAATCGAGAAGGCGTTCAGCGAAGCCATTGCCCCCTACGGCGGCCTGTCTTGGGACCGATTCTGTGATGGCGAGCGGCTTTGCGCGGGCGGTTTATCCGCAGGTGCGGGAGATCATCGCTGGCGACCAGATTCAGCGGGGTGTCGCCCTGCGCGTGTTCGAGGGCACGATCGGCATTTACCCCTACTTGTTCCGCCAGACGAATCAGAACGGAGCGATCCTGGCCTGGGCGATGGGTGCGCGGCAGGCCCAGCGCGTGCGATCGCGTGGCACGGCGGCGCAGATCGCCGCTGTGCTCGATGAGCTGCGCCGCCTGGTGGTGGCCTGCTCGGACGAGATGATCCTTCAGAACGCCGTACAGCACATTCGCCTGGCGGCCGACGTGGAGGCCAACGTCGTGCTGCGGCTGATGCCGCTTTTGGCCAGTCTGCCTCAGCCGCAGGTGGGCGACGTGCTGGACCGCATCACCGTTCGTTTCGAGGCCCAGCGGACTCGCAGCCTGGTCGAGCTGATGAACGCGGTCTCGGCGGTCGCCCGCGAGACAGCCGATCCGGCCACGCGATGGTGTCTGGAAGAACTGGCGGGCAGCCTGATCGTGCGCAATCTTGCGGCGCGAAATCGCCCGGCGGCCCGAGCCGCCCGCCGGCGACGGCTGGCCACGGCGCGGCGCTGATCTTTTGGAGTGCTGGCGACTCGTCGCCGCTTTAGGATTTTTGATGAGTCGTAGCCGCCGCGGCTGAAATGCAGTCGATACGAAAAAATCCCAAAATCCCAAAGCGGTGACGAGTCACCGCACTCCCACATCCGGCGCACCGCCCGATTTACGCGCGAGGTTCGACGGGTCCGTCGCCACGATCTCGAGCGTGATGGCGGTGGAGATGCCGTCTTCGACGAACGTGGCCCGAAAGCTGCGGCGGAGCAGGATGCCGCGTTTGACGTTCGAACGCGAACGTGCCGCGGCCCGCTAGCTCGATCGAGCCGATCCGGTTGCGGAGCGTGCGCGTGTCCTCGACGCTCAACACGCCGCCCGATTCTTTCAGGGGTTTGATGCCCCACTCGTAATAGCCGCGGGCACTCTCGTCATCGGGGTCATAGAAACCGACATCTCGCCACTTGCCCGTATCGGTCCGAACGACCGCCATGCCCCGGCCGCGCCCTCTCGCTTCGGTTTGCACGTACGGCACGATCGGCGGAAAGAACCAGTCCCCGAGGTTGCCCAGCAGTGCCGGCAGGTTCCCGTCCAGGCTCGGCTCATCGCCGTCCACGTCAACGTTGAGCACGCGGCTTAGCATCGTGGTCTTTTGTCCCTGCGGGGTCCGTCGATGGGCGCCAGAGGCGGATACCGCCTGGATGTTGTCCCGGGCAAGCACCTCCCAGCGGCCGTGCAGGTCCTTATTGGCCTGGAACACGGCAATGCCGGCGGTGCGTTCTTCCCACGGTTTTCGGCTGCCGACCTTCAAGTGGAGATCAAAGGCATAGGCGAACTCACGGCCGTCGTTGAAGGCGTATTTGAAGGTGGTCGGAAGTTTCGCTCGTCGATCGGTCGAGTTGCTGCGCCCCGCGGCGCCATTCCCTGCCCCGTGAGGCTGGCCGGCACCATCGACCTTCAGCCGCCGCCTTGCCGCCTCGATCTCCTGCTGGACCTTGCGGCGGTGTTCCTCGACTTGCCGTTTGACGTTCTCGGGCACGGTCGGGATTCGTGGGCGGGGCCGCTTGTGCTGCGGTGCTGGCCATGACGAGATAATAGAGCGCCGCGACGCCGAGCAGGACGAAGCCGGCGATGCGGAACCTGGCTGCCTGGGCCAGGTCCCGTTCGGGCGAACCCGTGCGTTTGAAGAAGCCCTGCGGCCAGATCGTCACCAGCAGCCCCGCGACTCCGGGGATCGCGACATCGATCCAGGTGGTGGCGGCGATCAAGGGAAGGGCCAGTTCGATCGAGGCCATAGACTCATTTCCCGGAGGTTTCCGCGGCATTCGCCTTGCACGATGACGGCGTGCCGCTTCACAAGTATGGCATACAAGTCTTCCGTTTGTGTCGCACCGCGGGCCATCTTTCGGGCGGTTTTATGTATTCCGTCATGTTGCGCCCGTGGAGAGAGTGGACTTCGTCAAGGACGTTTCCGCCGAGCATCAGCCCCGATAAGGGCGCAACTCGATAGCCCAGGCCGAAGGCCTCGTTGTTCTACACATCTCGGGGCGACACGGGCGACTGTGAGGGAAATGGATGGTCCCCTGCCAGCTTGTCTGGCAGGAGGCCAAGGTTGGCAGCTAAGCAGCGAGTCATTGCGGATGTTCGACCCCTTGCCGGCTTTGTGCCGCAGGTGAAGCAGGTTTTGCCGCTAAGTGAGTCCAACGAATGTCTTAGCGGCGCAACCTCGTTCACCGGCCGGGCAAGCCGGCCGGGGTCCGAAGCAAGTGAAGAGGCGCTCGTCCGCTAGCTACCAACCTTGTTCACCCGCCGGACAAGCCGGCGGGGGTCAAGGCATAGGTTCGTAACTTCGTAACTTCAAAGATCTGTCGAACAACGAGGCCTTCGGCCTAGGCTATCGAGTCGCGGCCCGTTGGGCCTCGTCACCGTGTCACCGTGTCACCCTGTCACCCTGTCACCCTGTCACCTTGTCACCCCCTCACCCCTCACCCCCTCATTCCCATGCGGCGCACTAAGCTCCAGCGGCAAGCGCATCGTCGGCTCATCGAGGAGGGCCTCGTCGCCGGCATTGCGCCGCCACAGATCGTGCGGACGATGGTCCGCGAGGCCGGCCTCACGCTGCGGCAGGCGCGCCGCGACCTCGAGCAGGTGCAGCAGGAATGGCGCCGCCAGGACGACGAAATCCGCCAGGACCGCTGGCGGCTGGTCGATCTGGCCATCGCCTCCGACCGCTGCGACCGCGAGTTCCGCGCCGCCCTGGACGCCGGCGACGCACGCCGCGCCCTCCTGCGCGGAGCAGCATCGCTCGAAGCTCTTGGGCATCTACCATCTCCATCGCCGCGGCCGGCTGCACGCGTCGCTCATCGAGCGCCAGGCCATCGAGGACGAGTTCGCCCGCGACCTGGAGCAAATGTACGCTCGCGCCCCGCGAAACCCCGACGGCTCCGTGGTGCTGACGGCCTACTCGCTCAGTAGGCCGGCCGTGTACGACGAGCAGTATTGCCAGGGGATCGAGCAGCCGCTGCGGCGCGGCATTTCGCCGCGGCGGCAGGAGCGGATCGACGCCCTGCGAGCGCTGCTGGCCGGCGGGCTGCGGATGGACCAGTTGGAAGGGCTGGCCGCCGCGCGCTATGGCCTCTCGTCCCGGCAGGTCCGCGACGACGTGCGGCAGCTTCAATATCAGCTCGACTTCGACGGCTACGCCATGCACCAGGGCACGCACAACGTGCAGCTCTTGTCGCTGGCGCTGCAGCGGCGCGAGCGGATCGCCGAGCTGGCCCGCAATGGTCCTCCCCCGCCGCGCGACGAGCAGCCCGCAGAGTCCGCAGCGCCGGCGCCAGAGAAGCCGCGTGCCGCGCAGCCGCGCGTCAAGGTGCCGGACTTGCGGTTGCTGGCGGACGTGGAGATCGATCGTTGCCGGCTGTTGGGGCTCAATGCCCGCGAGCGGCCCAAGCCGGTGGACAACACGCTGCGGTGGGCGCCGCCCCAGTGGCGCCACCCGGAGCGGTGCCGGCCGACGCCGCGGACGTGGGCCCCTCCGCAGCCGGCGCCCGAGCCGTGCGACTGGCCAGAGTGGCGCGACACGCCGCCGTGCAGCTACTTGTCGGAAGAGGACCGTCGTCCCGAGCGCTGCGAAGCGCCGACGGCGAGCGAGGGGGAGGGCGAGGTTCTTTCCTGTCCCCGGCACGACCGCGACCAGAACGGCAATCCTTCTCAGCAGGACATCAGCGGCCGGAGCAACGACGGAATGCCGGACGGGTGGATGGAGGATCCATTCGGCTATCCGCCGCGGGGTCAGGAGCGGAGGGACGGGGACTTGGACCGGATGATCGAGGAGGACTTTGCCCGCCGCGACGCCAAGAAGGGCATCCGCCACACGGTGGCCGAGCTGTGGCCCGGCCTGCCCGGCCGCCAGCGCTGGAAACCGCCGGCCGATCCGCCCCCGTGCTGAACCGGCTCAACGCTGAAGATCGTCACTGCCATTTTGCATTTTGCATTTTGCACTTTGCAATCCTCTCTCCGTCGCCTACTTAATGCACAATGCGAATACGAATGCAAAATGCAAAGTGCAGAATGCAGAATGAAACACGTCGGCCTTACGGCTCGACGCTCGCCTGTGCTTGCCTGAGACGGAGCGGTGGATGCCTTTTTCCCTGGTGATCTTCGGTGCCTCGGGGACCTGACCAGCCGCAAGCTGGTGCCGGCGCTGTATTGGCTGTATCGCAAAGGTCGCTTGCCGGACGAGCTGAAGATCGTCGGCTTCTCGCGCACCGCGATCGAAGACCAGGCCTGGCGCGAGGCGCTGGCGGATTCGACGGCCAGGTTCGTGGGCGGCGACTTCGATGCCGAGGCCTGGCGGAAGTTCGCCGCCTCGATCTCCTATCACGCCGGGGACGTGGGCAACGTCGAAGACTTTCGCTCGCTTCAGCAGACGCTCGGCCGTTGCGAGGAAGGCCAGGCCTGCGTGCGCGGTCTATTACCTGGCGACCGCCCCGCAGTTCTTCGAGCCCACCGTGGCCAACCTGGGGGCCAGCGGGCTGGCCGATGGGCAACCGGGCCAGAAGCGGCTGGTGGTGGAAAAGCCCTTCGGCACCGACCTGGCCACCGCCCGGAGGCTCAACGAAGCCCTGCTGCGCACCTTTCGGGAAGAAGAGATCTTTCGCATCGACCATTACCTGGGCAAGGAGACAGTGCAGAACATCCTGGTGTTCCGCTTTGCCAACGCGATCTTCGAGCCGGTGTGGAACCGCAATTTCATCGACCACGTGCAGATCACCGTCGCGGAAGAGCGTGGAGGTGGGCCGGCGGGCCGGATACTACGAGTCGGCCGGCGTGCTGCGCGACATGTTTCAGAGCCACCTGCTGCAGCTCCTGAGCCACGGTCGCCATGGAAGCCCCCAGCCGGTTCGAGGCCGACGCCGTCCGCAACGAGAAGGTCAAGGTCCTCGAGGCCATCCGCCCCTGGGACGCCGAGGACGTGGCCGCGAACACGCTTCGTGGCCAGTACGACGGCTACCGCGACGAGCCGGGCGTGGCGCGCGACAGCCAGACGGCCACGTTCGCCGCGGTCAAGCTGCTGGTGGACAACTGGCGCTGGCAGGGCGTGCCGTTCTACCTCCGCAGCGGCAAGGCCATGAGCTGCCGCACGACGCAGATCGTGATCCAGTTTCGCGAGCCGCCGCACCTGATGTTCACGTCTCGTGCCCGGCAATTGGAGGCCAACCGGCTCGTGATCCAGCTCCAGCCGGACGAGGGGATTCAGCTCCACTTCCAGACGAAAGTGCCGGACGCGGAGATGAAGCTGCGGCTGACCGACCTGGAGTTCCGCTTTGCCGAGGCCTTCAAATCGCTGCCCGACGCTTACGAGCACTTGCTCTTGGACGTGCTGGAGGGGGACCAGAGCCTGTTCGCCCGGCGCGACGAGGTGGAGCTTTCCTGGGGCATCATCGACCCGATCCATCGGGCCTGGCATGAGCACGGCATGCCGGAGCTAGTGACCTACGAGCGCGGCGGCTGGGGACCGAAGGAAGCCAGCAAGTGGATGTGGAAGGACGGCCGCGACTGGCTGGACGTGTGCCCGGTGCTGCGGGAATGAGGGCGTGAGGGTGACAAGGTGACAAGGTGAGGGGGTGAGGGGGTGAAACATCGAACATCGAACATCCAACATCGAACATCCAACATCCAACGAGATTTCCCTTCGATGTTTGATGTTGGATGTTCGATGTTGGACGTTCATCGTGATTCACCTTGTCACCTTGTCACCTTGTCACCTTGTCACCTTGTCACCTTGTCACGTCCTCGTCTCCCGTCGGCGGCAGCCGCTCGAGCAGGGCGACCATCTCCAGCGCGGCGGCCGCGGCTTCGGCGCCCTTGTTGCCCTTGTTGCCGCCGGCGCGGTGGATGGCTTGCTCGAGGGTTTCGCAAGTCAACACGCCGAAGAGGACCGGCACGCTGGTGCGGATGCCGATCTCCATCAGGAAGTGACTTACGGCCTGGTTGATATAGCGGTCGTGCGTGGTCTCGCCGCGGATCACGGCGCCCAGGCAGATGACGGCCGCGTACCGGCCGCTGGTGGCCAGGCGGTCGGCAGCCAGGGGAATCTCGAACGAGCCGGGCACCTCGGCCACGTCGATGGCGCCGTCCGGAACGCCTGCCGCTGCGAGCGTCTCACGCGCTCCGCGCAACAGCTTGGAGGTGATCGACTCGTTGTAGCGAGAGACGACGATGGCAAAGCGGGACACGGATGCACAAATTGGGACTCGGAAATCGGAATGTACTGCGGCTTCTACTCGAACAGCGCCGCCTCGGCGAACACCCGCGCCAAGGGCAGCTCGAAGCCCGGCAGCAGCGGCGTGGTATACACGTCCTTAGCGCCGAACAGGGTTTCGGTGCTCTTGCGGCCTTTGCGACGGAACACGGTCAACGTCTTGCGGAAGCGGTCGATGATCCAATACTCGATGATGCCGGCCTTCTCGTACTCCTTGCGCTTCACATCGTAGTCGCGCCTGCGGGCCCGGCGGCCGGGCGAGAGGAACTCGATGGCGATCGTCGGCGGGTCGCGGTCCACGTCCGGGAGGCGCCCCAGCCCAGCCCAAATCACGCGGTCGGCTCGACGGCGGTTTCTGCCGGTCCGGATGGTGTGTTCGGTGACGGTATAGTCGAGTGCGTTGCCGAGCGCGTGCCGGAGTTGATAGTCCCGCAGCAAGAACCCCAGCAGATCATTCGGCCCGCGTTCTTCGATCCCGGCCGGCGGCGTCACGACGAGCACCTCGTTGATCAGTTCGTAGGTGTAGCCTTCCTCCCAATCTTGGGCAGAATCGAACTCCTCGGGCGTCATCAGCGTGCCGGCCATGCCGGGGCCGATCGTTTGACTTTGGGAAACGACACTCATGGAGGTTCTCCAGCACTCCGTCTTACTTGCGGCATCGCTCGGGTCCATGCCCGGGAAAGGCAACGCATCTCTTTACCTGACGGGTGCAGTTCTCAACAGGCCGCCTGCATATTCCCGAACACGAAGCCGCATGAAGGTGGAAATCTCAAATGGCTCTTGCGGACTGCCGTTCCGAAGCACGGATCGGTAAGAGGACTTGATGCGCTCTAACTCGGCCCGAATGTCTGGGACGGATGCAAACCTTGCGACGTGCCCTAGCGTCCAAACTCGAAGAGGGTATTCCACGGCATGGCACGTCACATCGGCATACGCCGCCACTTCGAGCAGCCGGAGCGCTTCGTCAGGGTCGAGCGACTCCCCAGCGTGCCTTGCCCGGATGGTAGCCGCAAGGTCCTTGAGCAAGGTCATCTTATCTTCGACGAGCTTCCGTCGCTGGAGCTCGGTGATGACATGCAGCGTAAACAGGTCTCCGGACGTCTTGAGCCCCGTGGCTACGGCGCTCCACTCCGGCGAATTCGTCCTATAGAGCGTGCCATGCCTATCCAGGTAGGCGTCGGGTGCCTCCTTCAGCCCGTTGCTCCTCACGTCAACTGCCTGTGCATCGACCGCCTGTGCATCGACCGCCCGTTCAACAACCGCCGGTGCACCGACTGCTTGTGCATCGGCCGCCGGATCAGGCGCAGGTGCAGAAGCACGGCGGTGGTCCTGGCACCCCATCGCAACAAGCAGCAACGTCGAAGCGAGCAATGTTCGCATGGGAGAAGTCCGGTTCCCTTCCAGTGGATGCCTCGTCAGGAAGCCCCCCGACTTGAACGTTTGGGTACCGGGCTTCTGCCTTTTCTGGCGGCCTTCTTTGGCGCACGGGGCCGGGGAGCGGGTGCTCCGCGGAGCAAGCATTCGGTGCTGAGGTCCTCGTCAATGTCTGGCCAGTGAATCCCATAGCCTCCGCCCGCCCGCTGCCAATTGGCGCGCTGCGATACGGTCGCATTCAACAGCCTGGGGTACCAAACCAAGGGCACGGAGATCGTCCGCCCGTCCATCAGGCCCACGCTGAGGGTATCGTCGGTTATCTCCACTTCCATCACGCGCTCATCTGCGACGATAGCCGAAGTGCCTCGTGTCGCACCCATCATGTCCAATCCTCGATCACTAGACCAGCGACGCGGGAGAACTCGGCCACATTGTTGGTTACCAGGGAACACCCAGGCTTAGCGCATGCCCGGCGATGAGGGTATCTAACGGCCCGATGGGCACGCCGCGCACTTCCAGGTCGGATCGGATCTTTCCGTACCGCTCGGAGGCCAGCTCATCCAGTACAGCAATTTCCAGTGGGGCAACGAACGAATCGAGCGCGGCGTGATTCTTTGCCGGGTCGCTGCTCTTGTCGGCCCCGTAGCGAAGTTCCGCGAGGGTGACCGTCGAAATGCCCAAGTCTCCGGGCGCGTATTGACGAAATCGCTGCACCACCGTCTGGCGCTTGCCGCGAATGACGAACACGCACGTATTCGTGTCCAACAGGTATTTCACTCGAACGGCGCCTCGCGCACCTGCTGTGCTGGCTGATTACGGCCGCCTAGATAGTCCTCCGTGAACTCCTCCAGGCTACCTGCCATCACGCCCACAAATGACGTCGGTCGGTACGAGCAGCACCGATCGGCCGAGGCGTCGCACGTACACCTCTTTTCCGTCGAAGTGAATCCCCGGCGGCAGAACGACCGCCTGAGAATTGCCGCTCGGCACAACTGCAGCGGTTTCCATCGTTGCCACCTACACCTTCGCGTTCATACTCATCAGGAACTCGGCGTTCGTCTTCGTCTTGCTGAGCCGGGACGTGAGCAGCTCCATCGCGTCGGGGGGGTTCATGTCGTTCAGCACGCGGCGCAGGAGGCAGACGCGGCGGTGCTCCTCGGGGTCCATCAGCATCTCTTCGCGGCGGGTGCCGCTGCGGTTGATGTCGATCGCCGGCCAGATGCGGCTGGTCGACCAGCCGGCGGTCGAGCACGATCTCCAGGTTGCCGGTGCCTTTGAACTCCTCGAAGATCACCTCGTCCATCTTGCTGCCGGTGTCGACCAGGGCGGTGGCGAGGATCGTCAGCGAGCCGCCCTCTTCGACCTTGCGGGCCGAGCCGAAGAACCGCTTGGGCTGCTGCAGGGCGTTGGCGTCGATGCCGCCGGAGAGGATCTTGCCGGAGTGCGGGCACTCGGCGTTCCAGGCGCGGGCCAGCCGGGTGATCGAGTCGAGGAAGATCACCACGTCGCTGGCCGTACTCGACCATCCGCTTGGCCTTCTCGATGACCATCTCGCGAGACCTGCACGTGGCGGGCCGGCGGTCTCGTCGAACGTGCGAGCTGATCACCTCGCAGTTGCGGCCCTTTGACCTGCCGCTCCATGTCGGTCACTTCTTCCGGCCGCTCGTCGATCAGCAGCATGATCACGTAGGCGTCGGGGTAGTTCGCGAGCACGGCCTTGGCCATCTTCTGCAGCAGGATCGTCTTGCCGGCCCGCGGCGGGCTGACGATCAGGCCGCGCTGGCCGAAGCCGATCGGCGCGATCAGGTCGACGACGCGCATGTCGACCTCGTCGGCGGTCGTCTCCATGCACGATGCGGCTTGTCGGGGTGCACGCGGCGTCAGGTCGTCGAAGAAGACCTTCTTGGCGAGCAGGTTCGGGTCGTCGCCGTTGATCGCCTCGACGCGCAGCAGGGCGAAGTAGCGCTCGTTCTCCTTGGGCGGGCGGATCTGTGCCGGCGACGGTCGCTGCCGGTGCGCAGGCCGAAGCGGCGGATCTGGCTGGGCGAGACGTAGATGTCGTCCGGGCAGGACAGGTAGTGGTAGTCGGGGCTGCGGAGGAAGCCGAAGCCGTCGGGCAGGATTTCCAGCGTCCCCTCGCCGAACATCAGGCCGTTCAGCTTCACCCGCTCCTTGAGGATGCGGAAGATCAGGTCCTGCTTCTTGAGGCCGGTGATCTCGGCGACGTTCTCGCTCTCGGCCGTGCTCGATGAGCTCCGGCATGCGTCATCCGCTGCAGCTCGGCGATGTGGATGTCGCCCTGCTTGATCTCCTCGTAGCGGTCGTGCGTGTCGTCGCGGAAGAGCGAGGCTGCCCCCCGGCTCGATCTCGTCGGCAATCTCTTCGGCCAGCGAGAGCGGCTCGTCCGTCTCGCGGCCGTTCTCTTCCTCGGTGAGGATGTGCGGCGAGGGGGCTTTGCCTTTCGCTGGTCGCTTCAGCTTGCTGCGTGGGCGTGCGCTTGGTTTCGGTCATGGCCATAGAACTCCTGACAGGACGTAGCGAGCCAGCGCGCGGAAGGCGCCGGCGGCGGGAAGGTGGAACAGAGTCTCGATCGAAGCCCGACGGCCCGCTAGCGCGAATGCGTGCCGGCCGGGCGGGCAGATCGTGGAAATGGCGAAGCTGAGACGATCAACCGCGGAACACGGGAAAGGACACAAACGATAAGGCGATTATTTCTGGCATGCAGATCACGAGTCGGCTGGATGCCCACGGCTGGCAATCGTCGACCTTATCGCTCCGCGAAGAGGACGATTCTTTCGCGGCAGCGTAAGCCGATCACTGCTTCGCCATAACGCTTGACCTGCTGCGACCTGCGCTGCTCCGGGCGGGCCGGAGTTGTCGATGACGGCCGTGCGCGCGGCGGCGTTTTTCCTCCAGCGATTCCTGAGCGGCCTCGCGCGCGGCGAACTGCTTCTCATTCCAGCCGCGCTGCCGGGCCCGCGCGACGCGCACTTCGCGCGGGCACATCGACGAACCAGACGGCGTCGCACAGCCGGTCCCAACCTGCTTTGACCATCACCGCGGCATCCAGCACGACGCGCCGGCGCGCCGGCGCGGCCGCTTCGGCCATCTGCCGCTCGAGCCGCTGGGTGATGCGGGGATGCGTCACTTGTTCCAGGAATTGCAACTCCCGAGGACCATCGGGCGAGTCGGCGAACACGATCCGGCCGACCGCCGGGCGATCGACTTCACCATCGGCTCGAAGAACTCGCTGCCCCCAGCGTTGCCGCAATGCGGCCTTGACTTCGGCCTCTCGAAGCACCTCGTGCCCGGCGCGGTCCGCGTCGAGCACGACGGCCCCCAGATTCTTCAGTTGGTCTGCCACAAGCTCTTGCCGCTGGCTACTCCGCCGAGTAAACCGATCACCGGCGAGCGGCGCGGCGCGTGGTGCGCGGAGAAGTTGTCCGTGGAGAACAGGCGTGGCTCCGCCACCGACGTTCCTCCCTGACGAAGGTTGTGCGTGGATTTATGGATTTGCCAGCGGAACTGGTTTGACTTGCGGCGTAGACGCCCGTTTCACGTGGGCGAATCTCTCCGAGACTCGCAGCCGCGTCCCCCAAAGAGCCGCGGCCACACGGGCGCGATGATTCTACTGCCTTGACGGTTGGTGTGCCAAGTTGAGTGTGGACGACTCGCTCTGCGAGTCGTGTGACGGCACACGGAGTGTGCCTGCTACTTGTGTGCCTGCTTACTTTGTGTGCCTGCTACTTTTCCCAGGGTTCGACTTCCGCCCAGTTGTCGCCTACGGCCACATCGACCTTGATCGGCACCTCCAGCGACAGGCGAGCTGGTCATCTCCTCGTTCGACCATCTCCGCGACGCGGTGCACCTCCTCCGGGGGAACTTCGAACACCAGCTCGTCGTGGATTTGCAGCAGCATCCGCGCAGCGAGTCGCTCCTGGCGTCGAGCCGGCGGTGGACGGCGATCATCGCCAGCTTGATGAGGTCGGCCGCCGAGCCTTGAATGACCGTGTTGATGGCGGTTCGCTCAGGCAGGTTTCGTTGGCGGCGGGTCGTCGCCGAGGCGGACGCCGTGGATCGCCCGGCGGCGGCCGAGGATCGTGCTAACGTAGCCGTTGGCGCGCGCAGTCTGCCAGAGTCTGCGCGCAGGAACTCGTGCGACGCCCGGATAGCGCGGCGAAGTACGCGTCGATGAACTCCGCCGGCCTCCTCGGTGTCGATCCGCAGTTGCTTGGCCAGGCCGAACGGGCCTTGGCCGTAGATGACGCCGAAGTTCACGGCCTTGGCGCTGCGGCGCATGTCGCTGGTCACTGCGTCCGGCGGCACGCCGTAGACCTCGCTGGCGACGCGGCGTGTGAATGTCTTCGTCGTCGGCGAAGGCGGCCCGCAGCGTCGCGTCGCCGGAGAAGTGGGCCAGCACGCGCAGCTCGATCTGCGAATAGTCGGCGGCCAGCAGCTTCCAGCCCGGCTCGCCCGGCAGGAAGGCCGAGCGGATTTCGCGGCCCTGCTCGCGTGCGGATGGGGATGTTCTGCAGGTTCGGGTCGCTGGAGCTGAGCCGGCCGGTGGCGGCCACGTCCTGGTTGAACGACGTGTGCACGCGGCCCGTCTCGCGGATGGATCAGCGGCGGCAGCGCATCGACGTACGTGCTCTTGAGCTTGGCGTACTGGCGATACTCGATGATCTTGGCCGGCAGCGGGTGGTGCGAGGCCAGCTCCTCCAGCACGTCGGCGTCGGTGCTGGGCCCGGGTGTTCGTGCGCTGCCGCGCGGCAGCTTCAGCTCCTTGAACAGCACCTCCTGCAACTGCTTGGGCGAGTCGATGTTGAACTCGCGGCCGGCCAGGCGATAGATTTCGCCCTCGAGCTGCTGCATCCGCTCGGCGAACTGGCCGCTCAGCTCGGCCAGCCGTGCCCGATCGACGCGGATGCCGTTGAACTCCAGGTCGGCCAGCACGTCGATCAGCGGCACTTCCAACGACGTGTACAGCTCGGCCAGGCCGTCTTGCTCCAGCAGGCCGCTCGAGAATCGGCCGCAGCCGCAGCGGCACGTCGGCGTCTTCGGCCGCGTAGCGGGTGACCTGCGCGAGCGGCACCTCGTCCATCCGCTTCTGCTTCTTGCCGCTGCCGATCAGCTCGCTGATCTTGATCGTGCCGTGGTTGAGATGGCGCTTGGCCAGGTCGTCGAGGTTGTGGCTCCGCTCGCCCGGCATCGAGCAGGTAGCTGGCCACCATCGTGTCGAACGCGGCCCGGCCAGCTCCACGCCGGCGGCCCGCAGCACGATCATGTCGTACTTGAGGTTCTGGCCGATCTTTTCGATGGCCGGGTCTTCCAGCGCTGGCCGCAGCAGATCGAGCACGCGCTCTTGAGGAAGCGATGGCTCGCCCTCGCGCGCGCGAACCGGCACGTAGTAGGCTTGCCCCTCCTTACAGGCCAGCGAGATGCCGACGAGCTCGGCCCACCGCGGCCAGGGATGCGTGGTCTCGGTATCGATCGCGATGCGCGGCTGCTGAGCGAGCTGGGCCGCCAGCGCGGCCAGCTCCTCCAGGCTCGTCACGCAGCGATAGTCGGTTGCCATTCTCGTGGTGCACGCGGCTCGCGTGCAGGCCCCTCCGCGGCCGGCCTTGGCGCGATCGGCTTAGGTTCGCGCGCCGCCGGTTCGTCGGCCCTAGTTGCCTCGGGCACGCGAGCCGCGTGCCCCACGTCGTTGAGCTGCTCTCGAATCTTGTTGGCGAAGCCGCGGAAGCCCAGCTCGACGAAGACCTCGACCGAGGCGGAGGGGTCGAAGTCTCGCACCCGGCCCCGCGGCCAATCGATCTCGATGGGCACGCTGCGATCCAACTGCACGAGCCGCCGGCTGAGCAGCGCTTGCTCGCGATGGTCGATCAGGCTTTGCCGCAGCTTCGGCCGGGCGACCTCTTCGGCCCGCGCCAGCACGGCATCCAGCGTGCCGTATTGCTCGAGGAGCTGCTTGGCATCGTCGGCCCGATGCCCGGCACGCCCGGCACGTTGTCGACCGAGTCGCCGACCAGGGCCTGAAAATCGACGACCTGCTCGGGCCGGATGCCCCAATCGGCGGCCAGGGCCGTGGCGTCGAAGGCCTCGTTCTTGCGGACGTTGTAGACCTTCACGCGGTCGCTGATCAGCTGCCGGCAATCCTTGTCGCCGCTCACCAGGAAGCAATCGCCGCCGCGCTCCTCCGTGATGCGGGCCAGCGTGGCCAGCACGTCGTCGGCCTCGTAGCCCGCCAGGCCAATCGCGGGCACGCCCAACGCCTCCAGCACGCGGTAGATCAGCTCGATCTGCTGGGGCAGATCGTCCGGCATCTCGGTGCGATCTTTCTTGTAATCGGCGAACAGCTCGTGGCGGAACGTGAGCCCGTCCATGTCGAACGCGCAGAAGAGATAGTCGGGCCGCTTCGTCTCCAGCAAGAACAGCATGTCGCGCGTGAAGCCGAACACGGCGTTGACGCTCCGCCCGCGCGGACTGGTCATCTCCGGGATGGCATGAAAGACCTGAAAGATCAGCGAATGGGCATCGACGACCCAGACGGACTTGCCGCGCAGGTCGGGCACCTCGCCGGCCGCGTCCGCCGAGGCAGGACCACTGGCGGCCGCGCTGTCGTCGGAAGCCCCCAAGCCCCCTGCGCCGCGGCGCAGTCCGCCGGCGCGGCGGCCGAGGGGCCGGCTCCTCCATGCCGGGCAGCAAGGTTTGACGACTTGGCGGACTCATCAGGGATTTCAAAGGTCGCGGCGGAGGGCGCGAGGACGTCGCACACCGCTCGCAGGAAAGGGTTGGCTCTAGGTCTCGACCCTCGTCGGCATTGTAGAGATTCAGGCGGAATCTCGCATGCCTGCCCGGCAGACGGATTTCACCCGCAACCGGGAGCAGCCCGCGCAGCGGGCGGAAGGAAGTAGCCACGGGCGTCAGCCCGTGGACCGTCAAGGGAATCATGATGTAAGCCCGCGCAGCGGGCGGCATTAGAGCGCGGGGCTGCCGACTATGTCGCCCCCTGGCGAGGCTTTGGATTGCGTGGACGATTCCCACGGGCTTGAGCTGTCCCGCTAAAACCACACAGATGATCGACCTCTTGCCCACCGGCGTAAGATGCCGGCACGAACGAGTTCATCGAGCTACGCAGCCGGGCGCGAGAGTAGCGGGACACGGCAATCAGCCAGGCCCGCAAGGACTACGCCGAGACGCTGCTGCGGATCGCTGCGCTGGAGCAAGACCTGCTCGGCGCGAGCTGTCCACGCACAAGCGAGTCTCAGCGTCCATCGACCGGGTTATCCCAACGGATCGGCCGTTTACGGCGGAACATTCCGCAAGATTGGCGAGAAGTGGACCTCCTGCGGTTAGCGTCTCGCGCGATTTACTGGAATCGCGGTTCACCAATTGACAACGGCTATCTATCCATCCAGAATTTGGTATTGACAGAGGGGCGGATTTGAACATAGAAACGGCGTTTCGCGCCGTTTCTATGGCCAATTTTCAAGGACTTACGGCAACGCAGCCGTCTCTTTGCGAAAACTGCTGGCCGGCCAGGAGAGCCGGCAGATGCCTCGGAGGGCATTTGGATTCACGGAGGATCGCCGCCGCGCCCAAGCTGCTGCGGCCTTTTTTTTGCGCAGGTAGACATGACCATTCGGCTGCCAGAGTACGAGGACGAATATCTTCAGGAGTTCACGGTGTGCGCTTGTGTTGACGCAGCACCGTTGACCGAGCACGTCATCGGGCTTGAGGCTATTGCGACCGACCGTGATATTCCGGTTCATGCCGAGCTGACCGTCAACGAACAGGCTGATCCTCAAGGGGTTCACCTGCACCTGGAGACGATGCGTGCCGATGGTGTGGAAGTAGAACAAGACGATCTGGTGCCGATGCTTGATCTGTTGTCCAGAATAGATGGTTTTCTGGGCAAGACGATGAAGATCGTGAGGCTGTTTGCGAGATTCGTCGTTCCGCTCGATCAATTTCCGAAAGATCACGTTGTTCGCCTGCTACTCGATGTTGCAGCAGCAAGAGACGAAAGCATTCGGCTTTCTGGCGCAACGTTTAGTTTGAATGAGGGTCCGGTAGACCAAATCCACTGGCGACTTAGCGAGCGAGATGACGGACAGGAATTGATCGTATGCGACGTGCGGTCCACGACTGAAGATGTCCAAATTACAGAATCGTGCCTGGCTGACATGCTGCACGATGCTCATCGAGCATTTGAATCACTGATTCTCGCGGAAACTGCTAGCGCGGGTAAGCCATGACGACAACGCTTGTTCATCGCAGCACGAGCCAGGACACTCGACCGTGCACAGCGAACGATACCACTCCCAGAAAGCGGCGGCGGGCTTTGAATCCCGGCGTTGTCGCTGACTTTCTTAGCACTGCAAAGGAACGGGCAAAGCTTGCGGTTGCGTCCAGCAAGGGGCGAGCTCTACAAATCCACGCTGAAGAGCTGTTCGACTCGGTTGTTTCGGTTGAAAGAGAAGCCGACCCGGAGGTTGACGGCTTTGAGTTCTTGGTGTTCACCGTCAAAGCCTCTGGCGAACCAAAAGAAATTACGAGACGAAGGCTTGATTGGCACAGCAGAGTACGCAACATTCTGGGTGACTCTGCTGATGTCGTTCGCCTGATAATTGATGTCTCGTAATGACCGGTCGGGATATTGTCAATCTAGCGGTCGGCCTTACGGCCAGCTCTCTCGGCAATCCAGAGGCGCAGCTTTCGCGGTGCCGTAAGCCGAGCCTATTACGGCACCTTTCATGCCGCCGTCGAAACCCTGCGGGAATTCGACGTTCGCATTGATGAGAATCAGCACGGGCACGTTCAGGCCAGTAGCGCACTGAGAAATTGTGCTCAAGCAGATGCGCACGCGGCTGGCGTGATTCTGGGGGACCTACACACTGCTCGCGTCCAAGCCGATTACAAGCTTACCGCCCCAAGGATAAACTTCGTCCGCCAAAATGCTCAGCAGCTTTGCGAGGATGCACTAAGTGCCCTAACGTCTCTAGACGCATGTCGTAAAGAGCCGGCCCGCAGCGCTATTACGGCTCATTTCGCGGCGAACCCAGTGAACCTGCGCTGATGCGTTAGTGTCTCGTTCGTCTTATGCCCACAACTCTCCGCGAATTGACAACATGGAGGCGGTCCGCGTCTTGGCGGCGCAGCGGCTTTATTACCCGCCGTAGGGCATAGGCAAACTCTATTGGGGTTCGACTCCCCCTTGCCAGAGTCGCCTCTGTCGATCAACTCATCTTCTTGCCTGCCGTGCGTGGGCCGTATAATCGGCCACAGAGCGCGATGGTTCGCATCGTCGCGGCCGGCACGTCGTCGCGGCCGGCAGAAAGTCCTTCTTCGAGGCGGTTCCTTGGCCCTTCCGCATGGCATCAGCGCACGCGTTTTACAGTTGCTAGGCGGCCCCGTCGCCCGGCGCGTGGCACGCTGCGGCCTGCTGGTGCCGAAGATCGCCGCCATCGAGACGCAGCTCACCGGGATGGATGACGAACAGCTTCGCAAGCGAAGCCTGTCGCTGCGCTACCGGGCCAAGAGCGGCGAGCCGCTGGAGCGGCTGCTGCCCGAGGCGTTCGCCCTGGTCCGCGAGGCCGGCCGGCGGACGCATCGGCATGCGGCACTTCGACGTGCAGCTCGTCGGCGGGGCCGCCGTGCACTATCGGCTCGATCGCCGAGATGCAAACCGGCGAAGGCAAGACGCTCACCGCCACGCTGCCGCTGTATCTCGACGCGCTCGACGGCAAGGGTGCCCACCTGGCCACGGTCAACGACTACCTCGCCGGCGCGATGCCGAGTGGATGCGGCCCGATCTACGAGCTGCTCGGCCTGACCGTCGGCGTGCATCGAGGCCCAGATGCCGCCGAGGCCGCGCCGAGCAGGCCTACGCCTGCGACATCACCTACGGCACGGCCAAGGAGTTCGGCTTCGATTTCCTCCGCGACCGGCTGCTGCTGCGCGCGGCATGGGCGAGGGGCAAGCGAGACCTGTTCGGCGCAGATGCTCGGCGGCCAGCCGCGACGCCGCGAACCAGCCCGTGCAGCGCGGGCTGCACTTCATGCCTGGTCGACGAGGCCGACAGCATTCTCATCGACGAGGCCCGCACGCCGCTGATCATCGGGGCCCGCCCGGCGACGAGGCATCGAGAAGATCGCGGCCGACGCTATCGCTGGGCGGCCGAAGTCGCCGCCGCAGTTCGCCGAAGACGAGCACTACGAATACGACCACGAGGACAAGACAGGTCGAGCTGACCGCGCGCGGGCCGGCAGCTGGTCCGCGCGCTGCCCAAGCCGCGACATGCACTCGGTCGGCATGGGCTCGTCGATCTTACGAGTACGTCGAGCGGGCGATCAAGGTCGCTGCGCGACTTCCGCCGCGACCGGCAGTACGTCGTCCGCGACGGCGAGATCGTGATCGTCGATGAGTTCACCGGCCGCCTCGGCGAAGGCCGCAAGTGGCGCGACGGCATCCATCAGGCCGTCGAAGCCAAGGAAGGGCGTCGAAGTCACCGTCGCCACGGGCCAGGCCGCGCGGATCACCGTGCAGGACTTCTTCCTGCGCTACGAGCGGCTGGCCGGCATGACCGGCACCGCCGTCAGCGCAGCCCGCGAGTTGCGCAAGGTCTATCAACATGCGCGTCGTTGCCGGTGCCGACGAACCGCCCGCGCGATCCGCGAAGCGCTGCCCGACGCTCGTCTTCGGCACCGGCGACGAGAAGTGGCAGGCGATCGTCGAGGAAGTCGCGCGAGCATGCACGCAGCAGGCCGGCCCGGTGCTGATCGGCACGCGGTCGATCGACAAGAGCGAGCATCCTCTCGCAGGCTGCTCGACGGCCGAGGGCATCGAGCACCAGGTGCTCAACGCCCACGAACATCGCCGCCGAAGCCGAGATCGTCGCCGAGGCCGGCGCAGCGCGGCAAAGTGACGGTGGCCACGAACATGGCCGGCCGCGGCACCGACATCAAGCTCGGCGCGGGCGTGGCCGAGCTCGGCGGCCTGCACGTGATCTGCACCGAGCTGCACGACTCCGCACGCATCGACCGCCAGCTCATCGGCCGCTGCGGCCGCCAGGGCGATCCCGGCACGTACCGCCAATACCTGTCGCTCGACGACGACATCCTGTCCGCCGGCTTCGGCCCCAAAGCCGCGGCCGGCTACAAAGCCACCGGCGCCAAGACGGCCGGCCCTCTGCCACGCTACGAGACACCTTCCGCAAGGCCCAGCGGCACGTCGAGCGCCGCCACTTCCGCGACCGCCGCAAGCTGATGTACTTCGTCAAGCAGCGGAAGAAGATGTTAACGCAGATGGGGCAAGACCCGTATTTGGATACGCCGGGGTAGTGCGAGTGAGCCAATGTGGCCGAGTCGCTCCGAGAGTCGAAAGGGAGTGAAGTGCGTGACGATGACCATAGACCACCGGCTGACCGGTGAGGGCGCATCAAGTACAATAGTGCGACAAGAAAACCATTTTCAGTGGAAGTTCGCAAAATGGACACTTCTTTCGATCAAGTCCTACAGTCTGCTCTCACTCTACCAGAAGCCCAGCGGGCTGAGCTGGTAGACGCGCTGATCGGCACGCTGGACGCGGAAGACGCCCTGCCCTTCGATGACTACTGGCTGGCGGAAATCGCCAAGAGGTCGCGCGAGTACGACGAGGGGCTCGTGAAGTCGGTGCCGTGGGAAGAAGTCAAGGCCCGTGCCCGCAAGCGGATTCTGCGAAATGGCTGAGATTCGCTTTCTGCCCGGTGCCGATGCCGACTATGGCGAGGCCCTTGCTTGGTATGCCATATGAAACGCCGCTTCGCGGACCTTGTTGTCGTCGCTGCCGCGTTGCTCATCGGCCTATGTGCTTATCCGCAAGCCGAAGCCGACAGGCCCGCCGCGCCGGCCGTCACGCTCGACGACCTTGCCGCCGGCCGCGCGAAGATCATCGACCTCACCCACGCTCTCAACGACAAGAACCCCTATTGGCCCGGCGATAAGTACGAGCCCTTCCGGCTGCGGACGATCGCCACGATCGAGAAAGACGGCGTGCTCTCGAAGGCCTTTTCCATGCCGGAGCATTGTGGCACGCATATCGACGCGCCTAACCATTTCGAGAAGGGTCAGCCGTCGGTCGACGAGATCGCCCTGAAAGACCTCGTCGCGCCGGGCGTGGTGATCGAACGTCTCGGCCGAGGCCACGCGCGATGCCGACTTCCTGCTGGGGCCGGAGCACGTGCGGGCCTGGGAGGGCAAGCACGGCCGCGTGCCTGAGGGGGCGGTGGTGCTGCTCTACACCGGCTGGTCGCGGTTCTGGACCAATTATGCCCGCTACAAGAACCAGGACCCGATGGGAAAGCTGCACTTCCCCGGTTACTCCGAGGCAGCGGCCAAAGTGCTCGTCGGCGAGCGCAAGGCGCGCGGGCTGGGCATCGACACGTTGAGTATCGACCCGGGGCTGTCGCGCGATTTCGCGGTGCATCACGTGGTCAATGGGGCCGGCCGCTATGGCCTGGAGAACGTGGCCAACCTTGACCGGTTGCCGCCGCGGGGGTTTCATGTCATCGTCGCCCCGCTGAAGATCGAAACCGGCAGCGGCGGCCCGGCGCCATCCTGGCCGTGCTGCCGTAGTGTGGTGGAGGGATCTTTAGAGTGCGGCGATTCATCGCCGCTTTAGGATTTTGGGATGGCGGCGGCGTGACAGTTTGGTGACGAGTCCTCCAAGAATCCTAAAGCGGCGACGAGTCGCCGCACTCCGAAATGCCGCACTCTGACAGGAGATACACCATGCCCGCCAAGATCGACTGGAGCTACCACCGTCCCGGCTGAAAGACGTGCCAACGAACGCAAGAGTTTCTTGCGGACGCCGAGGTGGTCGTCGCGCAGCAGCAGGACGCCAAGAAGGCCACGCTAGGGCGCTCCGACGCGCTGCGCCTGGCCGCACAGGCCGACGAAATCTACGCCGCCAAGGGCAAGTCGATGGTGCACGTCGACCTGAAGAAAGAGAAGCCTGGCGAGGAGGCCCTGGCCAAGGTCCTGCTCGGCCCCACCGGTAACCTCCGCGCGCGACGCTGCGCGTGGGCAAAACGCTGATCGTCGGCTTCGACGAGGAGATTTACGGCCGGCTGTTGGGCAAGTGACGACGCGGGCAGGTTCCACGTGGGGCACGTTTCCAAACGTGCCCGTCGCACGTTAGTCCTGCTCGTTTGACCTCGCCCGCGCGCAGGGTCTACGATGAAGTTCCGAAGTTCGTTGTCTGCATCAACGCAGCAAGCGATGCCACAATCGTCTCGCATCCTCGACGATCGCACCATCCAGGGCACTCTCGCATGTCTGCCGCCACGTTCAGCTTGAAGACGTTGCTCGTACTGGTGACGGTGTCGGCGGTCGGCTGCTATGCGCTCGTGCAGCACACGCCGCTGTGGGCCAGCATTGTCGTGACACTGGCCTATGCGCTGCTGTCGGTCGGGGCGATCCTGGCCGTCGTCCGCCGCGGCTCGCCGCGAGCGTTTTGGGCCGGATTCGCGGCCGGCGGCTCCGTCTATCTGGCCCTGGCCTTTTCACCGCTGGTTTTCACGGGCGCCCCCTCCCTGCTGACGACGAAGGCGCTCATTGCCGGATGGAAACACGTGGGCAAGCCGGCGCCTCCGGCGGATGACCAAAACTCCGACCGTTTCACGTCGCCGCTTTCCGATCAAGACTTATCGGACCTGGAAGGGCAGTACAACGACATCATGATGGGCTTCAACCGGTCGTTTTATGAGCCGGAGCAACAAGAGTATCTCACGGCGGCTCGTTCCTACCTGCGAATCGGGCAGTCGCTGTGGTCGCTGGCCCTGGGATTCACGATCGGCCTGCTGGCGGCCTTCTTTCATTGGCGAGAGCGGCGGAAAGATGGCAAGGAGACGTAGCCGCAATCAACGGCCCAGTGGGCGGAGCCGCAACCAGGAAAGCTGAACAAAAGCCAACGAAGCAAACGAAGAATGCGTGGCCAATCCCTTCCTTCGTTGCGTGGCGCAAAGAATTTGCGAACCACGGAAAACACGGAATGACACGGAAACGAAGGCGTGCGTTAGTCTTTTTCCGTGTCGTTCCGTGTCGTCCGTGGTTGCGGCTACGCCGCGCTGGGTCATCGGTGTGGTCCGTGCCCAACGCTTGGAAGCAGATGCTTGATGCACATCTACGACTTGCGGCAAGAGCAGTGGGTGCCTCGGGCGATCGAGGAGGTGTTCGGCTTCTTTTCCGATGCCGGGAACCTGGAGCAGATCACTCCGCCCTGGATGCACTTTCAAATCGTCACGCCGCGGCCGATCGAGCTGCTTGCCGGGGCCGTGATCGAGTATCGCCTGCGATGGCGGGGGATTCCGCTCCGCTGGATCAGCGAAATCGCCCAGTGGCAGCCGCCGCGACGGTTCGTCGATCTGCAGGTGCGCGGGCCCTACGCCCTCTGGCGGCACACGCACGAGTTCGTCCCCAAGGGCGCCGGCACGCTGCTCACCGATCAAGTGCAATACGCGCTGCCGCTGGGGCCGCTGGGCCGGCTGGCCCACCGCCTGGCCGTGCGGCGCAACCTTGAAGCGATCTTCGCCTATCGGGCCCAGCGCGTCGCCGCGCTGCTGGGATAACTGGACGTGGGGCACGTTTCCAAACGTGCCCGCCCCGATCAGAGGGCATTTACTCGGGGCACGTTTTGAAACGTGCCCCACGACGGCAGACAACTTTTCCACGATGCACGGTCCTTCACTGGCTTGAGCAAACTCGACGGTTCTCGTATCGCTGGGCAGGTTTGCAGCTCCCGCTGCGCAGGTCGCCGAGACGAGTTCCCTGTGGCCTCTATCGCCAGCGCCGCTCAGGGGGTAACTTAACCCGCGAGTGAGCGCATGTGCATTATCGTGAGGTAAGCGCTTGCCGCATAAGAGCAAGGAGGTTTCTCGATGGCGCCGGTGCAACGTGTCGATTCCTCTCCCCCCTCCGACGGCGCCGCGCGGGCAGAGCGCGCTTCCTCGGCCAAAGCCAACGGCAGCCCCACCGGCCGGCCCCGCCAGCAGGTCACCTCCGAAATCCTCGACCGCCTGCCGCCGGCCGACACCGAGGCCGAAATGTGCGTGCTGGGCAGCCTGCTCATCGTGCCGGAAATGTGCGACGAGGTAGCCCTGATCGTCCGCCCGGACGATTTCTACTCCGACGCCAACGGCCGCATCTACCGCGAGATGCTCGCGCTGCACGAAGAGGGCAAACGGCTCGACCCGCTGTTGCTGCGCGACCGGCTAAAGCAGGCCGGCGAGTTCGACGACGTGGGCGGCGACGCCTATCTGGCCGAGCTGGCGCGGGCCGTGCCGACGGCGGCCAACGCGGAGAACTATGCCCGCATCGTTCAGGACAAGGCCACGCTGCGCGGCGTCATCCGGGCAAGCACGGAGATTCTGAAAGAGGCCTACGACTCGGCGCTGGCGCCGCGGGAGATGCTCAACCGGGCCGAAGAGAAGATCTTCGCCATCCACGACGACCGCTGGTCCGGCGACGTGGTGGACATGCACGAGTTGATGCAGGAGGCCTTCCTGCGGATCGATGCCCGGCTGCAGGGCGATCACGCCGGCCTGGAGACTGGCTATTCGGACCTGGATGCCATGACCGGCGGCCTGCACGGCGGCGAGCTGGTGATCCTGGCCGCCCGTCCCTCGATGGGCAAGACGGCCCTGGCCCTGAACATCGCCGACTACGTGGCCGTCGAGCGGCAAGTCTGCACTCTGGTCGTGTCGCTGGAAATGTCGCGGCTCGAGCTGGCCCAGCGGATGCTCTGCTCGCGGGGCGAGATCAAGGGCACGAAGTTCCGCAGCGGCATGCTGACGACCGACGACAAGAAGGAGCTGATGGAGGCCTCGGCCGCGCTGAGCCAGGCGCCGCTCTTCGTGGACGACACGCCGAGCCCGCAACCTGACGGAGATCGCCGCGACCGCCCGCCGGCTGAAGCGCAAACACAGCCTGGGCTTGATCGTGATCGACTACTTGCAGCTCATCGAGCCGGACAACCTCCGCGATCCCCGGCAGGAGCAGGTCGCCCGCATGGCCCGGCGGCTGAAGACGATGGCCCGCGAGCTGAAGATTCCGGTGCTCTGCCTGGCCCAGCTCAATCGGCAGACGGAGCAGCAGCGGGGCGACCACCGGCCGCGGCTCAGTCACTTGCGCGAGTCGGGGGCGATCGAGCAGGACGCCGACGTGGTGATGTTCGTCCACCGCGAGGAGTACTACCTGTCGCCCGAAGAGCGGCAGAGCGAAGAGAAGCAGCACCTGAGGGGGCTGGCCGAAATCTTCGTGGCCAAGCAGCGCAACGGCCCGACGGGCGACGTGACGTTGCACTGGTTCCAGGAGTTCACGCGGTTCAAGAACGCTGCTCAGAAAGCCTACAGCGAGTTCGAGCAGTACGCGCCGGGGGCGGAGTTTTCGTAGTGATTCAGATGGATGAGATGCAGCGACGTGAAAGGGTGCTCCCCTGCCAGCTTGCATGGCAGGAAGCCAAGGTTGGCAAGCTAGCAAGGCTGGCCGAAACCCCGCCCCCCCGCCGGCTTGTCCGGCGGGAAGCGCAGGTTGTGCGGCTAGCGAATACAAGCAGCCCTCGTAGCGGGCAACCTCTTTCACTTGCCGGACAAGCCGGCAGGGGTCAACCTAACTGTGGCCTCCTCCGGCTAGCCGCCAATCTCGTACACCCGCCGGACAAGCCGGCGGGGGTCAAGGCATGGGTTCGCAACTTCATTCGCGATAATTCGCGTCATTCGCGGGCGGAGTCCCTCGTATCGAGAGTAGTGGCCGCGCCGCAAGACTTCTTTGCTCGGGATAATTCATCCGCTAGAATCCGGTTGAGAGTTGCGGTTGCGGACACGGGAGGCATGGCCATGAACGCCGTTGGCAGCACGATCAATCGGGAAACGCCGCGGGGCGCGGCCCGTCTGGCACGCTCGTGGATCGGCGCGGCGATTGTGCTGGCCACCTTCGCGCAGTCCGCCCTCGCCCAGCGGCAGGTGACGGCCGGCGTGCCGTTCCGCGGCGTCAGCGACGGCTTCTTCGAGCGCATCGGGTTCAGCGCGAGCTTCCGCGCGCCGGGCTTCAGCGCCAATCTCGGCAGCTTTCCGCTGGCCGTGCCGCAGTTCGGCGGGTTTCAGCCCGGGGCGGGGGCCGTGGGCGGGTTCGCCGTCGGCGGCGGCCGCGTGGGCTTCGAGTTCAGCCAAGGCTCGACCCGCAGCAACGTCTCGCAAGCTGGCTCGCTCACGATGATGGACGGCGTGCCGGGCATTCTGGCCAACGTGACCCAATCGCCGTTCGTCGTCAGCCAGGAGCCCATCGTGCCGCTACGGCCCGGCGTGCCGTGGAAGCAGCAGATGGAGCGCGGCCTGGTGCCCTACCGCGGCACCTCGGCGGCCCTCCAGGCGGTGCCTGCCCAGCCGCAGGCCAGAGGCGCCGCGGGCCCGGTCACCGCCGGCGATGCCGTGGCCCAGCAGGCCGCCGCGCAGGGCGACCGGCCAATCCTCAGCCTGGCCGAGATTCGCCGCCAGCGCCAGGCGGCCGACGAAGCCAAGAACGAGCAGGCCCTCCAGCATTTCCAGCGCGGCCAGCAGGCCGAGCGCGACGGCAAGCCGGGCGTGGCCAAGATTCACTATCAGCTGGCCCTGCGGCAGGCGTCGGGCGAGCTGCGGCGGCAAGTGCAGGTGCGGATCGCGAACCTAGAGCGGTGAATAGGTCGCCTTTCGCTCCGCGAAAGATGCGTCCTTTCGCGGAGCGAAAGGCGACTTTCGACGTTGGGCGTTCCTTTCCTAGATCGCCGCGAGCTCTTCTGCCAACAGGCAATATCGCAGCGACCGTGCCACGCGGCGGAAGCGCACATCCAACACGTCCAGCGGCAGATTGCTGACCAGCGGCCGCAGCTCGGCGATCAGGTGCGTGGCCGAACGCGCACAAACCGTTTCATGGTTCAGCGACAGCGTCAGCTCCAGGGCGAAGTCCGCCTCCGCGATCCCGCGGCGGCGCCATGACGTGCGGCCGATGCGCAGCCGGATGTTGTCCTGCTCCACGTGCAGCACGCGGGCATCTTGATCGGCCACGAACGTGGCCATCTTCGGCCCGAGGATGCCGCGCGGAAGCCAGGCCATGAAGTGAAACCGCATCACGCCCGAGGGCAGCTCGACGACCGGCGCATGCTCTTCGGGCGAAGTGTGACGGGCGGCGGGGTAGGCGTGCTGCATGGGATTTCTCCTGGGCGGGGCAACGAAAGCATCGGCTGCGGCCGAGAGGACCGGGCCGTGCCAGCTCAAAAGCAAGGCCCGTGCCGGGCGGGAGCGACGGCTTCGGGTGGATGCTAGTAGAGTGGCCGAAAGTTCTTGCGCCCTCAGGAGCTTGCGCCGCGCCAGCGTGCCGGCGGTGCGCGCTGGCCCGCCTGCCGCCTCTCAGCCAGTGGCCCGGGGGGCCGTGGTGTGCGGGCAACAAGTGCGGCGATTCGGCAACGCGCGGTGACTGGCGACGCGCCGCACCTTTAGCAGCTCGCAGGATCGATACCGGCCTTGAATCCCTCAGCCACGCCTTGCTACAAGTGCGGCCCTTCTTCTCTTGGTGCCCGGAAGCGGAGGCAGGGATGGCTCGCTGGATTCTCGCGCTGCTGCTGTCGCTGGCGGCGATGCTGCTCGTCGGGGCGAGGGCACAGGCCCAAGTCTCACCGGGCGAGCGGATCTCGTTCCGCGAAACGTTGGAGAAAGGTCTGCGCGTCCGCACCGACCGCGAGCGCCAATACATCGGCCGGGTCATCGCCCTGGTGGAGGAGCAGGTGCTGTCGCGCGCCCTGGTGCTGAGCGTGTTTCAAAAGGCGCGCCAGCGGCACCCGCGCGTGCCGATGGTGCCGTTCCGGTTCATGCTCGCTGCGCTGGCCGCCGAGAAGGGGGTGGAAATCCCGTTTTGACGCTCGCGGCAAGGGGCCGCCGGCCTCGCCGTTTTTCCCACTTTTTTCTGGCCTGTAGTCATTGACCGAGGCGCCAACCGCCTCGATCATATCCCCTAACTTTCTGCATAAGGAACGAGCCTCTGCTCGCGGGCGCGAGAGCTACGATGCTCACCGGCAGGGATTCGCCGCTTCGGACCTCGTGGTCTCTGCCCTCCCTCTCTCGCGGTGCGCTCATGTGGATTGTCAAACAGTTCGTTCGCTGTGCCCTGTTCTGGGGCATGGCCCTAGGGATGCTCCTTCTGCGGCGGCTGACGTTTCTCCACGGCCTGCTGCCGCGAGGGGTCCGCGAGGCGCTGGCCGTCTGGAACGACCGGATGCTGCTGGTGCCGATCAAATCGCTGGGCCGGCGGATCTACAACGACGAGCCCTGCGGCTTCGTCGAGCCGCGCGACTTCACGCCGCGGGCGGCCGCCTCGGAGGAGTATGAGCTGTCGGCCGACGACGTGCGGGCATTCTACCGCCGCGGGTTCCTGGGGCCATTCCGGGCCGTCCCCGAGCACGAAGTGCCCGAGCTGCGCGAGCACATCGAAGCCCTGCTGGCCGAGGACTCGCCGACGTACGGCTTCCGCACCACGCGCGATCGGCATCTCGACTCGCCGCGATTGATGGACGTCTTGTGCTCTTCGGCGGTCGTCGAGCGCGTGAAGCAATTGATGGGGCCGGACCTGATGGTCTGGCGGACCAACGTCTTCGAGAAGAAGGCCGGCTCGCCGGAGATCACCTGGCACCAGGGGACGACGTTCCTCATGGAACAGGTCTACAAGCCGGCCATGGAGCCGGCCAACAAGCAGGACATGTTCGAGATCGCCATCTGGCTGGCCATCGACGACGCGAACGCGGCCAACGGCTGCATGCAAGTCGTGCCGGGGAGCCATCGCGACATCGGCACCATCCGCCTGGGCGGCGACAAGCAGTTCCTCGATGCGCGCTTCGAGGCGGACACCGTTCCCGACCCCCAAGACCTGGTCAGCCTGCCGTGCCGGCCGGGCGAGTTCGTGATCTTCACCGAGCGGCTGATCCACGGATCGGAGCCGAACCGCTCGCCCCATCCGCGGATGTCGTTCGTCTTCCGCTACGTGAAGCCCGACTGCCGCATCTATCGCGACGAGCAGACGCACTTCGTGATGGCCATGAAGAAGCGCTTCCCGCTGGACCGCTGGTCGGCCGTGCTGGTCCACGGCGAAGACCGCCACGGGTACAACAAGATCAAACGGCCGGAGGAAGTCTTTCCCAGCGTCGGCGCCGAGGTGTAGCCGGCATGGGCTAGCCGAATAGACTCGCCACTTCCGCCAAAAGTCTACCTTTGCCGCCGGTATGCCGTGTGCTCACAATGGGCCTGTCTGCCATTTGTGGCGGGAGGGGGTTGTGGGCGCTGGGCGACCGACCTAGAATCCCCCCGCCAATCACCGCACCGGGGAGTTTGTCACATGGAGTCTTTTCTCATCGCATGCAAGATTGAACGAGGTGGGTTCTCGGCAGAGCGCACATTCGAGATTGCACTTCCTGATTCAACGCTTGTCGGAACCGCAAATGTAGCATACCTGCTCGACGAGCGCCGCCAGCCGCTAGACGATGACATGCCTGGATTCGGCCGATCCATTGATGGATATGTCGAGTGCCGAGTGGTCAGGCAAATCGACAAAGATACGGTGGTCGTTGATCTGCCGAGCGCTGATGTCGCTCGCGTTTCTCCAGACATGCTGCTCGCTCCGTCATGATTACGGAAGGAGGGGCCACTTTGTACTTATCGGACCGCGATCTTGCGTGGGCAATCAAGACGGAAAAGCTCATTTTCAAGCCAGCGCCCGAGAAATACGACCCGACTTCGATAGACCTCCACCTAGATGTCCTTGAGGAAGCCAAGATTTGGGACATCGAGGAATTTCAGAAGCACGAGAAGCATTCTGGCCGGCACCGCCCAGAATTGCATATCGGCAGCTATATCTACGGTCCGTTTTCTGGGAAGTACCTGCGGGTTGCCCCTCCATATGACCCGAGCGAAAAGCAGCGGGTAGGCCGACGAGACAATGAAATCGTTGTAAAGCCGCTAGGATTCGTGATCTGGCAGACCAAGGAAGAGGTTGGAACCGAGCCGGAGAATGCTGAGTACATTTGCTTCGTCAACGCAAAGAGCACGAAGGCTCGCGCAGGCTTGGTCGTGCACCTCACGGCGCCGACGATTCACGCAGCCTGGAATGGTCGGATCACTCTCGAAATCGTCAATCTCGGCCCATTCGATCTGGTATTCCGCGCAGGCGATGTCGTTGCACAGTTGACCGTCGCACGAATCACCAGCCGACCAGAACGTGATGTGAGAGGCGAGTCGCAGACCTATGGTCAACTGAACGTTCACGGTAAGGCCACAAAGCCCGCAAAACCTAAAGTGGTCCGGGCGAAAAAGACCGAGCCTCCAGCGAGGCGGCGCTAAGAAGTGGCCACGCCCAAACGCCGTGGCCCGCTTGATGTATGGGTTACGCAGCGCGACACGTGCCCGTTGGCCCCAGCGGCGCCTACTGCGCGGCGGCAGGCAAAGACCACACGCCGCGGCCGGCCGTCTTGGCCTCGGCCTCCGCCCGTTGAAAGCGGCGCTTCATCGCCGCGGAATAGGGATAGCCAAGCCGCGCGCGGGCCAACCCGGAGCGCAGCAGCTCTTCGTTCAGCAGCCTGTCCTCCACGTAGACGTAGGCCAGGAACCGGCCGTACTTGTCCTTTCGCTCAAGGTCAAAGGCCAGCAGCACCGGCTTGGTGCCGACAAACGCGCGGGTGAAATCCGTGGCTTCAGCCCCCCACGGCTGCGGCGGCAGGCTGGGGTGTTTGGTCTCCGGCGAATCGGCCCCCAGCAGCCGCACGCGAGCACGGTTGGCTAAGAGCAGTGTGTCGCCATCGACGACGTCGGCGACGACGTGCGGCCCTTCGTCCAGCAGCTCGGGCTCCGCCGGCGAATGCGCCTCTTGCCAGATCCGAAACAGCACTAGCGCCGCAACCGCGGCCAGCACCAGCCACGCTCGCCAAGGGGGACGGCGAAATCGATTGCAGCGGAACACCATGGCTGTGGGGCACGTTTCAAAACGTGCCCGAAAGAGCTGCGGCTACTCTTCGTCAAATGGTGCTCGGGACTCGGCAGGGCACGTTTTGAAACGTGCCCCACGCGTGCCCGATTGGAACAATCTGGCGACCCGGCGGCAAGCGAGCCTTCACGCAGGCGCAAGACGTCGGATAGACTCCGCGGAGTCGATCGTCGAGCGACCTACTCAGGTTTTCGTCCTCGAGGTTTTCGTCCTCGTCCTCGTCGTCGTCCTCGTCCTCGAAAAAAGAACGTCCGTTTAGGACGAGGACGACGACGAGGACGAGGACGATGAGTGCGACGACGAGGACGATCAGCGAAAGCGACTGAGGCGAAGATGACCTACGACGTGATCGTGCTGGGCACCGGCGGCGTGGGCAGCGCTGCCTTGTATCACCTTGCCCGGCGCGGGGCCAAAGTGCTGGGGCTGGATCGCTTTCCCGCCGCTCACGACCGCGGCAGCTCGCACGGCCGCACGCGGATCATCCGCCAGGCCTATTACGAACATCCCGATTACGTGCCGTTGACCTTCCGCGCGTACGAGCTGTGGAACGAGCTTCAGCAATGCCACGGAGAGCAACTGCTGCATGAAGCCGGCCTGCTGCAAATCGGCCCCGGCGGCGGGCAGGTCCTCTCCGGCGTGCGGCAGAGTGCCCGCCGCCACGGCCTGCGCGTGGAGGAGCTTTCGGCCGACGAGATTGTCGCCCGCTGGACCGGCTTGCGCGTGCCCGGCGGGATGTGCGGCCTGTACGAGCCGAGGGCCGGCTACTTGCGCGTGGAGGCCTGCGTCGCGGCGCACCTGGCCCAGGCCCAGCGGCTGGGGGCTGAGCTGCGGACGGATGAGGCGGCCGTGTCGTGGCGGGCCGAAGCGGCCGGCGTCTCGGTCAGCACGCCGCGGGGGACTTATGCGGCCAAGGGCTTGGCCATCGCCGCGGGATCGTGGTCGAGCCAGGTGCTCGCGGACTTGAACGTGCCCCTGGAAGTGCGGCGAAAGCACCAGTACTGGTTCGCCTGCGACGACCCGGCCTACCGCCCCGCGGCCGGGTGCCCTGCGTATCTCTACGAGCTGCCGCAGGGCATCTTCTATGGCTTTCCGCACATCGACGAATGGGGTGTCAAGGTTGCCCGTCACACGGGCGGCGACACTGTGGCGGACCCGCTGCACGTCAACCGCGACATCGATCCGGAGGACCTGCGGCTGGTCGAGGACTTTCTCGCGGCGCATCTGCCAGGCGTGCAGCCGCGACTGCTGCACCACAGCGTGTGTATGTACACGATGACGCCGGACGAGCACTTCCTGGTAGACCGCCATCCGCGTTATCCGCAGGTGGCGTTCGTGGCGGGCCTGTCGGGCCACGGCTTCAAGTTCACCTGCGTGCTGGGCGAAGCCCTGGCCGACCTGGCCACCGAGGGACGCACGGAGCTGCCGATCGGGTTCTTGAATTGCCAGCGAGGTGCGTTTCGTCGTCCAACGAGCTGACCGGAATGAATTCCGTTCTACGATGCCTTCTACGGGGCCTTCTATCGTGCCTTCTACGGTGCCCACGATCGCGGCAGGCGTTGTGGGATCGACACGGGCGGGGGCGAGGCCGGCGGGCCTTGCTCGATTCGCCGCGAGGTCAGCGTCTGCGACTCCTGCTCCGCGCACCGCTGAGAGAGTTGCTGGAGGAACTGCGGCGAGACGGAGCCACTGTCTACGGCCGCCAGCACGGCCCGCTCCTGGCTGGTCAGGCCCTGAAGCTCGGTCTGCGTGAAGACGGCGCTGGGCGAAACGCCGGGCTTCTTGCCGAGCTGCTCGGCGGCCTGCTGCTGCGCGGCGGCCAGGTTCGGGGGCAGCTCACGAGGCAGCTCCGGAGCGCGCGTGTGGGACAGCCGCGACTCGATCGATTCGTTCGTAGACCGCTGACGGTAGACGAAGCTCAGGTTGGTCCGGTCCAGCTCGGCGTGAACCGAGTTCAGGGCGGCGTAAAGGCCCAGGTTGTCTTGCTGGTCGGCCGCATAGCACACGCCGATGATCTGGCCTTCCGCGTTGAAGAGGCCCCCGCCGCTGCGGCCAACTACCGGCTGGCCGGCGACCCGGGTCGTTGGGGGCATCCTCACGCGATCCGTGTCGGTCACGTAACTCCGCTGCACCGTGGGGTCGGCGCCCTTGTTGCAGCCGATCGAAATCACGGGCTCGCCGCGGCGCGGGCGATAGCCGGCCGGCGCCACCGGCACCGGCGCCACGGATACGCCCGGCCGGATGGCCACCAGGGCCACGTCGCGGTCGATGTTGTATCCGATCAGCTTGCCGGGGATGCCGCGGGACCGCCGGTCGAGAACAGATCGACGGCGATGGCCCCTTTGCCCTGCGAATCGCGGAAGATGTGGGCACAGGTCAGGACGAGCGCCTCGCCGTCGCCCGCGTCGATGATCGTGCCGGTGCCGGACGAATAGGCCGTCTGGCCGGCCGCGCCGCGCGAGTCATCGACTCGCAGCCGCGCGGTAGCGGCCAGCAGCCGCTGCTCCAGCGGCCCCCCTGGGGAACGCGGCGCAGTGGGATAGGCGTAGAGGTTCAGCGGCGCGGAGGCGGTGCGCAGCGGCAGCGCGGGCCGCTCGGCCGGCGCGGGGGCCTGCCAATCCGTCAGTTGCGGGGCAGCGGAATTGCCGGCCGCCGCCGGCGCCTTGGCGAGCATTTCCAGCAGCCGCTCGCGCGACGTGGCCCCCACGCTGCGATCGACTTCCTGGCCATCGACCAGCATCACCAAGGTGGGCAAGGCCAGCACGCCGTGTCGGCGCACCAGGTCTGGCTCGCGCGACGTGTCGATCACGCGGATGGGATGCCCTTCGGCGGCAAGCCGCTGCATGACCGGCAGCATTTGCCGGCACGGGGCGCACGCCTCGCCGGAAAAGTCGAGCAAGACGGTCTCGCCGGCACCGAGGCTGGCGAAGCTGATCAGCAGTACTTGCAGAGCATTCATCGAATCCTCCGTGCCGGCCGGCGCGGCTAGCACAGTAGCTAGCCGGCGCATCGGATGGCCTGCGATGTGAACTTGAAGGGTCGGGGAGTCGTTCGCCCTGAGACGTGGCGGCGGTTGCAAGAACGACGAGCGTAGCGGGTGTTTTTACAATGCCGCGGGCGGGAGTCGTGCCTGAGGTGGGGAATGAAGGCGGGCCGTAAGCTGCGGCAGACAGTTGGCTTATGCCGCTCGCCGGGCCGCGTCTTCGCGCCCTCGCCGAGGCTGCGGAGACCAAGAGCACGCCGCGTGCCGGGAAGCAAAATGCGGAATGCGGAATGCCGAATGCGGGATTAGTGCGGGAAAACCGGGTGAAACGGCGAATTCCGCGTTCCCGCGTCCCTTTCGCTCGATTGAAAAGCCTACAAAGTCGGCCAAAACTGACGTGCTGCTATCAGGCTCTTACTCGTGCTCGTAGTCGTACTCGTGCTCGATCTCGTACGCGACGCCTGTCCCCCAACACGGGCAGTGTGCTCGGTCCAAGTGTCCAGAACGGCTACCGCTTCCGGATCGCTCGTTGATCTCTGCTGGCGTCGCGAAGACGCGATGGTGCTGGCGTGCCAGATTGACGACGCGAAGCAACGCTAGTCATCAAGCCTCGATGGGGGCGCATGACCGTCGCGTGTTGGTTGCAGCTACGCTGCGCCGGGAGGTTTGCAAAACGGCACGCGGGCTGCGTATAGCCCGCGAGCGATTCGCCCGGCACCTCGATCGTTGGGCGGCAGGCATTGCCAGTGCCCTCCGGCCGCGCTGCGGCGGGAGTCAATCTGACGCTCGCCTGCCGCCGGCCTGCCGCATACGATCTTCGCACGACGCTCGTCGTGACGAGCGGATACCCCTTACATCTTCTACCATCCGACTTCTTTCACCCTCACGACAATGAACGGAAGCATTCGTCCGATACCGAGGATGAACCGTTGTTCTCCAGCGGTCGCGTGGCCGAGTCTCTTCGAGACTCGCGCCGGCGTCTCGGAGAGACGCCGCCACGGGCCGCAGGGCACGACGGGCTGCCTCCCGGTACGCATGATGATTTGGCTTCTAGCCCGGCCTGCGGGGCGGCGCGCGCGTTGGCGCGCGGCCGCGGCGCTGGCAGTCTGCCTGCTGGCGACCGGCTGTGGCATCACGCCTCGCACGACCTGGCGCCCGCTGGAGCTGGCGGCCTATGAGGTGTCCGATGTCTCGCAAGGCATCGCGCGAAAATACCTCACCGCCGCCAAGTCAGGGGACGACAAGGCCGTCGCGTTGACCGAGCTGACGGCCCAGTTCGTAGCTGGCGCCCGCGACGACCGCACCGCCTTCTCGTTGGCCGAGCTGAACTACGCCGCCGCGGGCGAGGACGAGACGGCCGAGCGAGATTCGTGCGTCGATCGCTATCTCATGGCGGCTGCCTTCAGTTGGCACTGCCTGTTCGCGTGCGATTGCTCGGCGGGCGTCGATGAGAAGGCCGGCCGCAGCCAGGCATCGCGCTGCGCGGCACTCTACAACTCGTCCGTGGCGAAGCTCGTCGAGACAGCCCAGCGGTTCGGCCGATTCGAGTCTGCCTCCTCGCTGCGGATCAACACACCTAGCGGGCCAGGCCGCGTGGCCGTCGAGTACCACGGCTTCGCCGGACCGCCGCAGCCGATCGAGCGCTTCGTCGTGGTCGGCGACTATGAGGCCGACGAGCTGACGCGCCGCTACCGCCGCACCGGCATGGGTGCGCCGCTCGTGGCCTGGCGCCGCGCGTCGGCCGGAGCGCCGGCCGAGCAGTTCCTGCCCGAGCGATTGCCGCTGGCCGCCACCGCCGTGCTGCGGCCGGACCTTGCAGGACTGCTGGGGGCGGCCCCGCCGCGTAGCGCAGGCATCTTGCCTGCCGCACCCCCTGGAAGCCAGCGCGACACGAAGCTCGAGCTGTACGATCCCACGCGTGTGTCGAGCGCCGTCGTGGCGGGCCGGCCAATTGCCCTGGCGGGCGATCTCTCGGCGCCTTGGGCGCTGACGCTGCTCGATCCCAATCGCATGCGCGTGGAGTATGGCGGGTTCTTCCGGCCGGAGGATACTGCGGATTCGACCGGCCTTTATATGCTCGAGCCGTATCAGCCGGGCAAGGTGCCTGTCGTGATGGTGCACGGCCTCATCTCCGGCCCTTGGAGTTGGACCGACGTGATCAACGAGCTGCGCGCCGACCCGCTGCTGCGCGAGCGCTATCAACTCTGGGTGTTTCGCTACCCGACGGGCGGGCCGCTGCTGCACGCCGCCGCGCGCCTCCGCAGCGAGCTGCGCGCCGCCCGGCAGGCGGTCGATCCGGCGCACGCCGACCCTGCACTGGACCGGATGGTACTCTTGGGCTACAGCCTGGGGGGCCTGATCTCCAAGCTGCAGGTCAGTTACGGCGGCGACGAGCTGTGGGGCCGTTACGCTGTCCGGCCGATCGATTCGCTGCGCCTCACGCCGAACGACCGCGAGAGGCTACGGCAGTGGTTCTACTTCGAGCCGGAGCCGTACGTGGCCCGCGTGGTCTGCTTTGCCACACCGCACCGTGGCACGCGGACGCGCAACCAGTACGTGGGTCGCGTGGCCTCGAGCTTCGTTCGCCTGCCCGAGGCCAGCGAAATGGCCGAGCGGATCGCCAAGGAGAATCCCGGCGCGCTGCGCGTCTCGCCCGATCGGCTGCTGGCCACGAGCGTAGACCTGCTGGCGGCCGACGATCTGCTCTCCGCCTCACTGCGGCACGTGCCGGCCGCGCGCGGCGTGAAATTCCACAGCGTGATCGGCACTGGGCAGAAGCTGTGGGGGGGCGAAGACTCCGACGGCGTCGTGCCGGTCGAAAGCGCCCGCCTGGATGGCGCGGCGAGCGAGTGCCTGGTGCCTGCCGAACACGCCGTCGTACACCGCCACCCGCAGACGATTGCGGAGATCAAGCGCATCCTGCGCGAGCACCTGAGGGAAGATGACCGATAGGTTGAACGTGACACTCCCCCGCGATGAACGCGGGAGCTTCTCGAAGAGCATCCGTGACCTTGAGCATCGTGACCTTCTCATTCCGCACGTCTGACGTGGGCGAAGAGAAATCCGTGGCGGTTGGCCGTGCATGAGTGGCCTAGCCGGCCTTGGCCATCGGAAGCGAGACGGCGGCCTCACTGGTCGCGAAGCGCTCCACAGCCCGAGCGGCGGCCTTTCGCACGTGCTCGTTTTCGTCGCGGTCGCGCAGCCGCTTCAGCGGCTCGAGCGTCCGCGGGTCGGCCAATTCGCCCAGCGATTGGGCCACGCACTTCCGCACCCACACCGAATGGTGGTGCAGCACGGCCAGCAGCGGGCCTACGGCGCACGGGTCGCCCAGCCTGCCCAAGGCGGTTGCCGCGGCAGCGCTCTTCTCGCCGGCCAACGCTTGCAGCAACGGCCCCAGCGCCCGCTCATCGCCCAGCATTCCCAGGGCGATGGCCGCGTGGTCTCGCGAGGCGCTCGGCGGCTCACGCAGCTTCGCCACGAGCCGGGGGATGGCCCGCCTGCCCAGGCGGACCGCAAGATCCGGATCGCGCTCGCTCGCCTCGACGCTCTCGCGGATCGTGGTCCGGATCGAGAGGATGCGAATCAGGCCCTGAATCAGGATGAAATCAAACGTCAGCCGCTTGAGCATCACCAGGTGCCGGCCCCACTCCGAGGCATGGCTCAGGCGCGTGAGGTGTACGCCATAGATTTCTGACCAGTCGAAGAGTGCCTTGCAGAACGAATCGAGCGTAAAGGGAAACCACATCCACAGGCCCGCGTCGGTCGGCGCGTCGTACAGCCGGAACGTTCGCTGCACCTGCCAGAAGATCAGCGGGAACAATAGCGCCAACTGCAGGGCAGAGAGCAGCGCCAGGCCGCGCAGGTCCGGCAGTTGGTCGGGATCGTCGTCCGAGAGTTTCTTGACGATGGCCGCGCGATGCTGCTCGTTTCGCACCCACGCCCGCCCCACCGCCAGCACGCCCACGTAGCCGACGCCCAGGGCCAGCAGCGTCACCACCGGTATGCCGGCGACCGCCAGCACATAGACGGCCGCATAGACCCCCAGAAACGTTCCGTACCTTTGGCGCGGCCGAAGGATCGTGACGCCGAAGGCGCGGGCCAGCAGCACTAGCGATGAATCCAGGGCGCGAAAGCAAGCCTGGATCGACCGGCCGGACTGCCGTGCCGCCCTGAGCGCAATCTCTGGCAGAGTCATGGGGACGCATCCCTGCGTAGGCGGCCTTCCTCGGGGCGTTGCCGTCCATCCTTAACCCAGGCCGGCGAAGAATTGAAGGGGAGTTTTGACGGTCCGCCCAACTCGTCTAGAACGTTCCGGGCAGCGCCGTATAATCCCGCCCGCCAAAGGCCACTCTCCGGGTGCTAGCACCGTGTCGGGTGGGCTGTGCCCACCCGCTTCCGCGCCATGCCGCCGCAGAACACGGTGCGCACTCGCACGCACAATCGGGGTAGGCATTGCCCACCCTACGGGAGGCAAGCATGCGCAGAATCGCGATCATCAATCAAAAGGGAGGCGTGGGCAAAACCACCACGGCCGTGAATCTGAGCGCCGCGCTGGCTCGCCGCGGCCATCGCGTGTGCCTGGCCGATCTGGACCCGCAGGCCCATGCCTCGCTGCACCTCTCCAGCGTGCTCGAGCCGGCCCGGCTGCCCGACAAGTCGATGTATCACGTCTTCGTCGAAGACGCGGTGCTGGCCGACATCCGCCAGCCCTCGGGCGAGAACCTGTGGGTGTGCGCGGCCGATATCGATCTGGCGGCCGTGGAGCTGGAGCTGGCGGGCGTTGCCGGCCGCGAGATCAGGCTCCGCAAGACGCTGGAGCGCGACGCCAAGGGCGACATGACCTTCGATCACGTGATCTTCGATTGCCCGCCGTCGCTGGGCATTCTCACGGTGAACGCCCTGGCCGCGGTAGACGAGGTTTACATTCCGCTACAGCCGCACTTCCTCGCGCTGCACGGCGTGAGCAAGCTGCTGGAGACGATCGAGCTGGTCTCCAAGCGGATCAACGCCAAGATCAAGCTGGGCGGCGTGGTGCTTTGCCTGTACGAGACGGCCACGAAGCTGGCCAAGGAAATCGACCGCGACGTGCAGGACTTCCTCGAGGCCGCCCGCGGGCAGAACCGGCCCTGGTCGGATGCGCATCTCTTCGAATCGCGCATCCGCAAGAACGTGCGGCTGGCCGAGGCCCCGAGCTTCGGCAAGTCGATCTTCGACTATGCGCCCGACTCGCCCGGCGCCTTCGACTACGACGCGCTGGCCGAAGAGTACCTCGCCGGCGGCGTGCACCGCGAGCCGCTCTCGCCGGAAGGTTTTCGGCGAACGATGGCGGCCATCTCTGAGCCGGTGATCGGCGCGTGATCGCTGGAAGGTTGCGGGCTAGTCGGACATGATGAGCCGGCACTCGCCGCGCTTCCCGTCGTAGATCAACGTGCAATGGTTCAGCACGTCGCGCCCGATGAGGACATCGACCGCGGGAAGCGGCCGCATCCCAATCACCGGAAGGGCCTGCGTTAGACAGTCTCGCCTGCGCGCTGCAGTGCGACCATGCGCGGACGGCTCACGGCGACAAGGATGTCGCAAATTGGGCCGTTGAAACCTATGGGCACAATTATTTCTGGCACGAGCTGGCGCCAAGCACTTGCCCTAGATAGTGGACTTGCTCGATCTCTTCGACCTTTTTGACCAAGAACGGCCGCAACCCGAACTGAGCGTACCCGCTCTGAAGAGCGTCAGAATAGGTCTCCCACGGCACGGACACTTCATCGCCGCAAATCACGACGAACTTCCCAGACGCCTCGTTGACCAGTTCCGCCTGCCTTTGTTGGTAGACGGTCAGTTCTTTTTCCAAGGTTACGGACATGGCGTCTCCCTTCGCGGATCTTCTCTCCTTTCGGGTTGTGTGGTGCCGGGTATTATGGATTCAACCCGGTGCCCTGCCCTCAGGCCTTACGAGCAACCTTTGCGCCACAACTGGCGGTATCGTCGCTTAGCCGGGTTGGGAAATCAAGGCCGGGTGTTTCGCGACGATCTGGGCGGCGGCCACCGGCCCGTGCGACGGGCCGTAACACGCTTTATCTCTTTGCGCATGTCATTGAATGTAGAATGATGGTCTAGGTGGCGCGTCGCCGCGAACACAAAAAGGTCCGCTGCTCCTCCGCAGCCGGTGTTGAGACGGCGCGGCATGCGCCTGTTGTCCTTTGTCGCTGTTTCCGCCGCATGACGATCGACCTTAAAGCCCGCTGGCCGTCGGCCGTGATCGCCTTTCGCGGCTACAACATGACCAACCTCGGCCGCAGCGCCGAACTGCTTGCCCACGGCGACTACGGGCCGATCGTCCGCGAGCACCTGGGCCAGGCCTCCGAGTTCTGCTCGCAGGCCGCCGGCCAGAAGATCGACCTCGTTCAGCGCGTGGTGGCCGCCGCCGAGACGCGCGTGGAAGAATTTGCTCAGGACGTGGCGCTCGTTGTGGCCATGGAGCTGGCGCACATTCGCCTGCTCGAGCGGTTTCACGGCATCGTATACGGCACGGCGCGCATGGCCTTTGGCTACAGCCTGGGCGAAATCACGGCGCTCATCTGCGGCGGCATGTGCCGCGTGGAGCACGTGCTGCCTCCGCTCTTGATTCTGGCCGGCGAGTGCGCGGCGCTGGCCCGCGACGTGACGATGGGCATCGTCTTCTCCCGCGACGCCGAGCTGAACCTGGCCTCGATCGAGCGGCTCTGCCAGCGCGTCAACCAGCAGGGGCAGGGCGTGATGGGCCTGTCGGCCAGGCTCTCGCCCAACACCGTGCTCGTGCTGGGCCAGGGGGACACCATCGACCGCTTTGCGGCCGACATGCGCGACGTGCTGGGCAAACAGGTCCATCTCCGCCGCCATCACTATCATTGGCCGCCGCTGCACACGCCGATCGTCTGGGAACGGCACGTGCCCAACCGCGCCGCCTTCATGATGCACCGCCTGCCGCTGACCGCGGAAGGGCCGCGGCCGCCGGTGTTCTCGCTCACGACCGGAAAGGCCGACTACAACGACCACACCACGCGGGCCATCCTCAATCGCTGGTGCGACCACCCGCAGCTCTTGTGGGACGCGGTCTTCGAGACCCTCTCCATGGGGGCCAAGCTCGTGGTCCACGTCGGCCCGGAGCCCAACTTGATGCCCGCCACGTTCCGCCGCATCGCCGACAACGTGCAATCCCAGATGAACGGCCGCTGGCCGCGCAGCCTGGGGCTGCGGGCCGTAAGCTCCATGTGGCGGCCCTGGGTGGCCAAGTGGATCTCCAGCCGCACGGCGCTCTTGCACGCGCCCCAGATCGAGCACGTCGTCGTGGAAGACTGGCTGCTGGAAAACGCGCCGAGCGGAAGCCAGGGGTCAGGGGTCAGGAGTCAGGCGTCAGAGGTCCGCAGTCGGCCGTGAGGAGACTACACCAGGAGTCAGGGGTCAGGAGTCAGGAGTCAGGAGTCAGGGGTCAGGGGTCCCCAATCGGCGGTTGGTTCGGTTTGAACTCCTGACTCCTGTCTCCTGACTCCTACTTCTCCATGGGCCGCTCTCGCAAGATGGTCGGGCCTTGGCAGCACTCGCACTGCTTGAGCTCGAACATCTGGATGGCGCACACTTCGCACCAGTAGTCCAGCTCGACCTTCTTGCCGTCTTTGAGGCGGTAGACGCGAAGCACCTGGACCAGCGGCACGCCCTTGTAGCGGCGCACCTGCAGCTCCAGCTCGATGCCCCGCAGGCGCTGGTCCTTCCAGAAGCCGCGGCCACGGTCCTCTTTCATGATGGGCAGCAGCTCGCCGTCGGGCGTTTCCAGCGCGGCCAGCGCTTCCGCCGCGTCGGCATCCAGCCGCACGCCGTGCTGGCGAGACAGGGCCTCGCTGATCCACACCACCTTGCCGCGGACCGACTGGGTGATGTACTTGGAGGAGGGCTTGGACGAGGGAGTGGACGGAGGTGTGGACGAGGGTTTGTCGGCACGCTTCTGGCCGGCGGCGGGCGTCGTCGTCTTCGGGGCCTCGGCCGGCGGCGCGGCACCATACGCAGTGGTTGCCCCAATGACCGCGCAGGCGAACACCGCGCGCCGAACGAAATTCATTCCGTTGGGCACGTGCCGCATAGCAGACCAGCGGGATGAATCCCGTTCTACGACACCCGCCCAGGTCTCATCAGCTCGATTCATGGCAGCTCCCGCCTTCCACACCGTCCGAACGCGCGATCACACAAGCCGGGACGATCGCTGTCGGTTCGCCGCTCTCCCTCGCTTGCGCGCTTGCGCGTCGGGCTAGTGTCGTTTGCTGGCATCGGCTATTCCGGCGCGTGGCCGACGACGACGATCTCGATCGGCAAGTCGCTGACCCGCTCGCCGGCTTTGGCCTTGCCGGCCAATCGCACGCTCCACAGCGCGCGGTCCTCGAGGTGCCGCACGGCGGGCGACTTGCCGCCCTCCGGCACGGCCAGCAGCGGGAGGATCGCCGGATGGGTCGCGCGGGCCACCTCCGCGCTCTGCTTGAACATCGCCTTCACGTCGGCCAGACGCGCCGGCTTGGCGTCCTTGGCCGCCGGCAGCAGCATCACGAAGTCACGGGTCTCCGAAGTGCCCACGTGGCTGCCGTCTTCCGGTTGCAAGCCGAACCGCAGCGTGTACACGCCGGGGCGGATTTGCTGGTTGCGAAAATCGTTGGCCCGTTTGGGATAGCGGATGGCGCCGATCAGCTCGCCCGGCTCGAAGGGATAGAGCATCGAGAGCGTCGGCGCGAACTTCGCCTTGGCCGACCACTCCTTGGCCAGCCAGATATCGCACACCACCTTGCCGTCGGCCGTGACCCGATGGCCGCCGTCGGCCAGCGCTTTGATCACGTCCGCCGAAAGCTCCTTGGGCGGGGCCTCCTTGAGCGGCGGAGCCCCGTCTTCCGCCCTGGCGGCCGGCGCACCAACGAACGACGCGGCCAACAACAGGACGAGGCCAAGGGAAGCAAAGCGCATGGGCCAATCCTCCACAACCGATTGCTCGACGAACTCATTGCGATGATGCCGCACAAGGCAGGGCGGGCTGCGGCACCGGGCGGGACGCTCGACTGGCCCATTATAGGCAGTGCCCGGCACCGATGGCCAGCCGCTACTGGCGTTGCTAAGATAGCCGCCACGGCGGAGCTTGCCTCCGCCGAGCGATGTTCACGACCAGAACGATTGCGACAAGCATCGCTCAAACGCCACCGCCGGGCTCGTCCCGGCGGAGCGATGTTCCATGATCGAGCCGGGCGCCCCGAACCGCATCGAACCGCTCTACACGAGCGGCCAAGGGATATTTGCTCTCGCGCCGGTATTTTGCCCGATCACGTTCACCTGGTGCTCGGATGCCTGCTCGACGTGGCACCCTCAGCGGTGGGCCTGGGGTTCTTGAACAATCTCGCGTTTGCGCAAGGTATGCGGCCTGTCTATCAATTCGGCGGCTTCATGGGGACCGTCGGCGAATACACGCACCACGCGTTGCGGACGGAAACATCGCTCCGCCGGGACGAGCCCGGCGGTGGCGGATAGGTGGCCGGTGATCGTGTCTGGTTGTGAACATCGCCCGGCGGAGGCAAGCTCCGCCGTGGCGAAGACGGGCGGTGGCGATAGCGCGATCGCGTCTGGTTGTGAACATCGCCCGGCGGAGACAAGCTCCGCCGGGGGGCTCAGGCACCGCACGCCCTAGCTGCTCGCGCTGCGATAACTCGCCAGCGACCGCTGGAACACCCACCGCGACACTACCAGGCTGCCCGCCGTCGCCACCAGGCCAAACACGGCCAGCGGCCACTGCTGGGCGTCCAGGGGCCTGGCCAGCAGCCGCGCCGGCACGTTCACCACGACCAGCACCGGGATCAAGAACGTGAAGAACATCTCGCAGCGGCGTGCCGAACCGCCCGCGAGTAGATCTCCATCGGATAGCGCGAGAAGTTCGTGATGTAGAACCAGAAGTCGTACAGCGTCTGATTGCGGCCCAGCCAGATGCTGCGTCGCGGACAGCGTCGATCATCAGGCTGTAGAGGATCGCCACGCCGCAGGCCACGTAAAACGGATAGAGCAACAGCTCCGGCCAGCACTGCGGCCAGTGGTCCAGCTTGCCACAGGGCATAAGCCCAGCAGCACCAGGCCGAAGGCGAAGTTCGCCAGCGTCGACCAATCGACTCTGCTGCAGCGAGATCAGGAACTGCGTGTCGATCGGCTTGAGCAGGGCGAAATCGAGCCGCCCGGTGCGGATCAGCTCGCTGAACTCCTCGCCGTTCGGCATGAAGAACGCCTGCACCAGGCTGTTGATCAACATCGTCGTCGCCAGAAACACGAAGAACTCGTACTGCCCCCAGCCGCTCTCCGGCGCCAGTTGCTCGCCCGCCGATCTGTTGGAAGATCAGCAGGTAGAAGCCCAGGTTCATCAGCATCCAGGAGAGCGACGACGACGCACTCGATCAGGAAATTGACGCGGAACGTCATGTCCCGCACCAGGCTGTTGCGGGCAAACGTCAGGAACACGCGCCAGTAGGACGGCCGCATGCGCCCGACATTAGCCCGAAGCGTCAGCGAGGGAAAGCCGAAGCGCCAGCGAGGGAAAGCCGGCCAACGGGGCATCGTCGTCGTGTGCTGCTCATGGGGTCCGCTCGGCAGTCTGGCCCGTTAAAGCCACGGCCGGGGGCTCGCGATAGTAGCGGCGCACTGCGCCAGCTCGATGTAGTTGAGCCGGTCCGGCCGGCGCTGCTTGAAGTCGGCGGCCCAATCGGTGTGGCAAGTCAAGAGGATGATCTGAAGCCGGCCGTCGGCCACCAGCTCCAAGAGGAACTCTTCGGTGGCCGCGCGGCGAACGGGGTCGAAGTTCACCAGGCTGTCGTCCAACACGATGAACACGGGGCCGCTGGACTCCGCCAAAGCGCGGGCCACGGCGATTTTCACGGCCAACGCCGCCTGGTGCCGTTCGCCGCACGATAGCTGCTGCGGCTGCCACGCGTGCGCGGCCCCGTTTTCGGCCACGTGAGCCACGGCCAGCTCCCGGCTCAGTGCCACCTGGTGGACCCCTCCGCGCGTCAGTTGCGAAAGATAGCGCGTGATCGTCTGGCCCAGCTCGACGGGCACGTGGGCGGCGAGCTGTTCGATCTGATCCTCGATCCGTTGTTTGAGGAGCAGCCGCGCTTGCTGGAGCACCTGCTCCCGGTCGTAGAGGGCCTTGGCCTCGTCCAGCTCCGATTCGATGGTATCGAGCGGACGATGGGGCTGAGCCTGCTTGAGCTGGCCGCTCAGCTCCGCGGCGATCCGTTCAGCGCTCAGGAGTGCGTCGTTGAGCCGGCTCTGCTCGCGCCGCTTGGCTTCCAGGTCAGCGTGGATTTCGTCCCGCAGCTCCTTGCTGGCCTCGCGGTGCGTCTCGTCAGCGTCGGAAAACGCGGCGGCCGCCTCGCGTGCCTTGGTCCGCACGGCTTCCAGATTCGATTTGTGGAGCTGCCGTTCCACGGGGGCCGGGCGTTTTGCCTCCCAGCCGTGCAGCGTCTCGTTGGCTTTCTGAATCTCCCCGTGCTTCTGCGAGACCCAGCGGTCGATTTCCACCGCGGGCGGCAACCGCTTGCCAGCCCAGGCTTCCTTCTCCGCCACCGTCACTTCATTTTGTGCTCGGGCAGTGTGCAGTTGGTCGAGATCGCCCTTGAGCGTCACGGCCGCCGCCCCGGCCAGTTGAATCTTCAGCTCGTTCTTCTTTTGATCGAGCGATTGCTTCAGCTTCTCGCTCTCTGCGGCTAAGCGGAGAAAGGCGGCATCGTCACTGACGTTCGAACTGCTCGAACAGGGCCGCTCGTTGCTGCGAGGTCTGCTGGATCGTGTCCTTGAATCCGGAAATGTCTTCTTTGCCCGCCGCAGTAAAACGCAGCCCTTCCGCGGCGACGGCCACGCGGCCGACGATCCCCCGGTGAACCTGGCCGGCAGCCAGCGTGATCTCGCGTTCGCCCTGGCCGTCTTCTGCAATCCGCAGCGTTCGCGGTCCGTCGGTGGCCGACAGCTCGTAGCGCACGCCCGTGGCTTCCATCTTGCTCGTGGCGATCTTGATCTGATCCTGGAGTTTCTCGAACAACTTGACGTTGGCGGCATTGGGCCTCTTTTTCGCCTTCAGGCCCTTCTCCAGGTCCGCGCAGGCCGTCTCCAGCGATTCGACGCGCTTGATCCGCGCATCCAGCTCGACGACCTTGGCGGCCAATTCTTCGTCGCGGGCGACTCGGTGCTGGATGCGCAGTTGCTCCAATTCCTTCTTCAAAGTCGCCAACTCTTTGCCGGCCGTCTCGATCTCCTCCGCCTGCTCCTCCCACTCGGCCTGCTGCTGGACCATCTGCTGACAGATGGCCATCTGCTTGAGAGCCGGTTCCAGGAGCTTCTCCAGTTGGCCCAAATGCTTGACCTGGCCCTCGAGGGCCTGCAACTGGCGCTTGATCTGATCGCGCTCTTTCTTGGATCGCACGAGCTGCTCGCGGCGGTCGTGCAGCTCGTTGCCGGCGTCCTTCGCCCTGGCCAGCTCGCCTTCGAGTTCATCGCGTTTCTTCCTGGCCTGGATCAGCGGACCGACGGTCTGACCACCGCGTTCGCCTTTGCGAGCGTCTTCATGGTCCTTCTCCAGTTCTTTGATGATCTTCTTGGGATCGGGGCCAGCGCCTTTGACCGTGGCGGCCGTGAGCAGCGAGTGGCCGTCTGAAGGAAACGTCTCGAGCACGCCGCACAGGTCGTCTTGCCGGCCCCACAGCAGCACGGCCGCAGCGTCGGCGGAGATGGGCAGCACCTCGCGGATCTTGTCCAGACTCTTTCGGCCCTTGACCGTCGTCGCCCCCTCTCGCCATTCGCCCTTGGCGTCGTCGATCAGATAGCGCGTCAGCGAGACCGTGGGAGTGTCTTCGCTGTGCGACAAGCCGAGCGCCACAGTCGGCGGAGTGTCGGGGTCGAACTGCGAAATGAAACTCTCCCGTACCTCCTTCTTTTGGGTGAACATGGCCGCCAGGATGGCCTCTTGCAGCGTCGTCTTGCCGACGCCGTTGGGGCCGCCGATCACCGTGAGCGGCGCAGACAAGTCGAGCTTCAGCTCCTCGAACTGACGCACGTGGCGGATTTCGGCCGAGTGGATTCTCATGGCGATAGCTCCTGGAGCTTTTCCCAGCCCACTTGCAGGGCGGCCGCGTAGAGTTCGCGCTCGCTCGGCACGCGCTCGCTGGACACGTGCTCGCTGAACACATGCTTGCTGGACACCGCGCACTGTTCGAGATCCCGCTGCAGCGAGAGCAAGGCTTCCTTGACGGCGCCCGATGGCAGCCCCGCCAAATCGAGCGTCTGCACATCCACCCACGGCCGGATGTCGCCGCGCCGTTCGACCTGGGCCCCCAAGGCGAGCATCGATTGCTCGAGCCCGGCCAGGTGGTGGACTTCCTCTGGGGTCCACCCCACGCGGGAGCGGATTTCCAGCCGAATGACCCAGCGCGGCGGCGTGTCGTCCCTCATCTCGTCAAGCAGCCGCTCGATCCTGGGGAGGTCTGCGGGTGCGGCCAGCGTGATCCGCCGCCATTCCCGTCGGCCGATCTTGATGCGCTTGAGCTGAGCAGGCTGTCCGGCGGTCAGAGTCGCCAGGATGGCGTAGCCCGGCTCACCCCCGAACTGGTCTGCCTCGTGCGTGCCGCAATAGCAGCAAGCTCTCTGGCATTCGTCGCCGTCGCCCCACGGGGGATAGAGCCCGTGAAAATGTCCCAGGGCCACGTAGTCGGCCCCCAGCGATTCTACTTCGTCCTGAGTGAAGGGATAGGCGTCGGTCTCCCCTTCCGGCACTGGTCCTCCCTGCAACGTGCCGTGGGCGACGACCACGCGGACGGCGCCCACGTGCTTCTGCACGACGGGCAAGCGCGCTTCCCAAGGCGGCTCGGCGGAGTAACGCGTCAGGCAGGGATAGGCCTCGACCAACAGCTTGCCGTCGGCCAGTTCGATGGCCCGCGGCTCTCGCACGACATGCACGTGAGTGAAGGGCGCCAACGATCGTTCGAGGGCGGTCCACAGCCTGTCGGCATCGGCAGGATCATGGTTGCCCGCGATCAAAACGACGGGGATCGCCTCTCCCCCGGCATTCCTGATGCCGCGGACGATTTTGGCGGCCTCGTCAATCACCGCCTGTTCGGCGTGCGGGCCGTCGAACATGTCTCCCGCGATGAGGAAGGCATCAGGCTCGTGACGCGCGAGCGTGCCGATCGCCTGACGCAGCGAATTCAGCCGTTCCGCGCCCTGCGGATCGCCAGGAGAGCTTCGCCCCAGGTGCAAATCCGAGAGATGGGCCACCAGCATGGGGTTCCTCCCGACGCTATGTCCATTTGTACATGCCAAAATCTAGGGCTTGCGACGAAAATTGGCAATGGGGTGCGGACCCGTTGCTCCGGCTGCCTACCCTTAGCGTGGGTGGCAGCGCGAGTCCACTCCTGACTCTGCGTGCGAGATCGCACGGGGAAACCTGAACTCAGGAGGGGCTCCGTCCTGTGTCTCACTCTCAAGGAAACTTTTGGGCTCCCATCGCTCGCAAGCGCACCTTCTCGTCAGGATTGTGCCGCTTTTTGGGACGACCCTTCAGGCGTCTTGCGTGGCTGAACTGATCCGCGCCTCGAACCTGGAAACTTCCTCCTTGAATTGATTGATCCGCTTCTTGAGCGAGCGAAGCGTCAATTCGCGCAGATGCTCGTCGTCCGTCGGTTCCTGCCGCTTTTTCTCGTAGAGTTGTTCCAAATCGGCGAGTTTGGTTCGCGTATTCTCTAGCTGACGCCGGTTTTCAATGTTCATAGGATGACCTCAATCATGCCCTTCGGAACCAAATCCCGATCGGTCGCGAAGGTCTTTTCCGTGAACTGCTGGAATGCTTCCTGATCCACTAACTCCATGTTAATGAACGGCAAACCTGCCAGCAGATCCGCTTCAGCAGCTCCGTCCCGCGGGAAACAACAGGCATGTTGATGGGCGTACAGCGATACCGCCACGCCCTTCGCCTCCTGCTCAGAGCGTGCCACCCGATGCGCGTCGCACTTCTCTGGCGCCCCTTACTTCACCGCCTTCACCGTCTCGACCTTCAGCAGCGTGATACGGGTAGATCGTCGTGGCGTAGATCGTGCCGTCGCGGGCCACGATCATGCGCCATGATGACGTGCAGCGGCGTCAGCGTGCCGTCGGGCAGGGTGTGGTAGCCGTGGCCGCGGCGCGGGGCGCCGTCGGGGTTCTTCGCCTGGGGCCCCTTGAAGTCGAAGAAGTCGGGGTTCTTGACGGTGATCACGCCCAGGTCGGCCATGCTGCCCGCGGCCGGGTCGTGCCGGACCAGGTGGTGCAGGTAGCCCGTGCCGAAGCCGGTCTCGTTGTCGATCCGCACCGCCGAGTAGACGCGGCCGTCCGGGCCGATGCTGATCGAGCCGCGCGAGTCGGGGTTGCTTCGCCCTCGATGCGGTTGCCGAGGTTCGTCGCGACGACCGGCTTGCCCGGCGTCGCCGGTGAGATCGACGCGGAACATCCGCAGGTCGTTGAGCAGTTGCAGGTAGGCGGTCTTGCCGTCGGGCGTGATCCGCCAGTCGGGGTGGACGCGCTTGGCGCCGAGGTACTTCGCGAACGGCTTGCCCTCGACCAGCAGCGGATCGACGGTCACCTTGTCGGTCGTCGGGTCGTAGCGGGCGACCTGGTAGTCCTTGGTGATCGCCGTGCCGCGGCCCTGGGCGTCGATCAGCGTGTTGGGCTGGTCGCGGAGGATCGGGCCCAGGTCGCGGTACTTCTTGGTCCTCGTGTCGTAGAGCATCCAGTGCTGCTCCTCGCAGGTGATGACGTAGATCAGGCCGCGCTCCTCGTCGGCGGTGACGTCGATCACGCCCTCGCCTTCCTTCTTGCCGGCCGCGATCTGGCGCGTCGTCGAGCGGCATGGGCATGCCGAGGTTCTCGGCCTTGTCGGTCGCCGGGTCGTAGGTCATGACGTAGCCGCCGCGGTAGGTGGGGATCTTCTCGCCGCGCTTCAGCGCCGCGTTCTCGGCCGCCGTCGGGTAGCCCTGCTTGGAGCCGACGTAGATCTTGCCGGAGGGGCCGACGAAGTTGCGCGTGTGCAGCTTGGACTGGGCGGCGTAGCCGGTGGGCGTCAGTGGCAGGCCGACGAGCTTGTGGGTGTCGAGCACGATCCGCATCTTCTCGGTCGCGGGGTCGAACTCGACGAGGTACGAGTTGCGGCCGTAGGCGGCGGTGCCGACGTAGATCTTGCCGTTGCGGCCCTCGCAGAGCGAGAAGTAGCCGGACTCCTCGGTGGTCGTCTCCGGCGGGATGTGGTAGGCCTTGGCCTGCACGTAGGGAAAAGGGGCCGCAGCCAACACAGCGGACGAATCGCCCGCGACGATCAGCGAGACGAGCGACCAAGCGGAAAGAACACGGAAGACACGTTGCATTTCTTTGCTCTCCTGGGCAATGTTTGACACTCTGGCTGGGACTCAACTGCTCTGAAGGATAGGCCACCAAGCAGCGCTGTTGCAACGCTTCAATAAGGCATCTTCAGGAATTCACCTTTGCAGTCCGAGCCGCGTTCTCAACTCAGCTCGCACGCGCTCGGCAAACCGCAGGGCGGCCTGCATTTCCCGTCCGCGCCCGCAGCCCTGGATAGCGGTACTCGACGGCATAGCGGGTCAGAGAGCCAAGGCCTCGCCTCAACGGCTTCAGTGTTCCGTCATGAGGCAGCAGCAGATCAAGCAAATCCTCAAGATCGTGCGTTCGCGGCACGGCGAGGCCGAGCTCTTGCAGCAGCGCCTTGAGATACTTTTCGGCCGACTGTTGACAATGGAAGCACACCGCGTCGCGCTTGGGTCTTGCCATGGCGGCCAAGCTCCTTGCAGCCTCCATGTCTTCCTTGGCCTTGAGCACCCACTGTGCCGTGTGGCGCTTCATACAGCACCTTTCCCTTCTCCATCACCTCCTTGAGGAACCAGTCGAAGTCATCCGCTCGCAATCCCCGCTCGATCTGCTTAGGGGTGCGGACGATCACATCGAGCGAGAAAGGCCGCTCGAATGCCAGGTCGATGCGGATCGACTGTGCGATCGGATTGCTCGTGGGCATGATGACGAGCAAATCGACGTCGCTCTCCTCGTGCGGCTTGCCGTAGGCGTAGGAGCCGAAAAGGACGATCTTCTCGGGGTGAAACCGCTCCGCGATCTGGCGCGCGAAGCGCTTGATCGCCGACAGCGGGATGTCGGGCGAGGGATAGCGGTACGGCTGGACGTAGCGCGGGGATGCGCGCGGTTGTTTGGTCATGGCACTCAAGTATAGCAGTGGCCGCGGCATGGTGGGGCGCGTTTCAAAACGTGCCCGAGCTTGGCAGACGGGCACGTTGAGAACGGGCACGTTTAGAAACGTGCCCCACGTTCGGTAACAGCGCCTTGGCGGCTTCGCCTCTTGAGCCGGGTACACTCCCGGCGTACCTTGAGCGATAGCTGTCGTCTCACGGCGGGCACTTCGCTTTCCGAGCGTCGGGTGCGAGCGGCGTCATGTTGGCCTCCGAGCTGAAGACCTTCGTCCATCCGCACCAGGCCTATCGCCTGGAGTTTCCCGCCCATTGGGAAAACCAGGTCAAGGACGACGGCCGCTCCTGCGGCTTCGGACCGTATGAGCGCGACGACGTGGGGCTGTGGATTTCCATCCTGCCGATCAGTATCGACAGCGACCGCATCGTGGACGATCTGCCCGGCATGTTCGCCCAGGCCCTCCAGCAGGCGCCCGTCGCCAACATTCGCCCCGACCCCTCGCTGCGGCACCATGCCCTGAAAGCCGACGTCACTCGCGAGGGCGAGGGGGGACATCAATGGCTCCTGACCGGCGGCGACCTGGTGTTATTGGCCACCAGCCAGGTGCCCGTGGCGGAACGCGAGACGTGGAACGGCATGTTCCAGCGGCTGATGGCCAGCCTGCGGATCACGCGCGAAGACGAGCACCTCCGGCACAAGGTCGGCGACGAGGTCCTGGAGCGGCTCCGCACCACTCGGCCCGAACAGGACTACCAGTTCGACGAGAAGGGCATTCGCGGCCGCGACCACGTCGTGTACGTGGATAACGTCTTTCGCGAAGTGCGGGCCGACCCCGAGCGCCGCGAGGCCATCATCCGCCGCTTCGTCGAGGGGGTCACCACGTCCGCCCACGCCATGCTTGGCCACGAGGAATGGGACGAAGTCTCCCGCCGCATCCTGCCGGTGCTCAAGCCAATCGCCTACATCAAAGAGGACGGTCCGACGAAGCACGTCTTCGCCACCGACTGGCTGCCCGAGACCGTCATTTGCTACGTGATCAACGGCGAGAAGTCGTTCCGCTTCATCACCGGCTGGGACCTGGACCGCTGGAGCGTGGACGAAGAGCGCCTGCGGGTCACGGCCACGGAGAACCTTTCGCGGATGCCGTGGCCGAAGAAGATGGAAGGTTCGCGCCTGCCCGATGGCAGCCGGGTCATCCTGGTGTGCACCGACGACAGCTTCTCGGCCAGCCGGCTGCTGCACCCGGACTTTCACCATTATTTCTCGCAAGCGCTGGGCAGCCCGTTCCTGGCCGGCGTGCCCGACCGGGATACGCTGGTCACCTTCTCCAACCGCCGCGCGCTGCGGAAGCGGATCGGCCTGCAAGTGCGGAAAGACCACGACCGGGCAGCCTACCCGATCACGCGTCGGCTGTTCCTGGTGACGCGCGACGGCGTGGCGCCGGCGGAATAGGGCAATGAACATCCAACATCCAACATCGAACGAAAAACTGTTCGATGTTGGATGTTCAGCGGGGCCATAATCGGTAGACCTGCTGCACTCCTGGATACGCCGTCAGTTTGAATGGCTTGCATCCGTCGGCTACGATGAAGGGCCGATAGCAACGCTGCCGCTGGATTGGCCGTTCCGCCCACGTCGAGACCTGCCCTTGCTGGAGCTTGCGCAGTCCCATGAAGTGGCCCTGTCCCTACTGCCAGCACCGTTTTTCGGCCACGCGCGGCCAACTCGGCACGCAGGTCGTCTGTCCGCGCTGCGGGCGAGGCGTGCTCTTGCCTGCGGCCGACACCGCCGGAACAGGCGCGGAGGCTGAGGAGCCGCTGGAGCGCGAGTCGCTATTCCGGCGCTTCGCCTCGGGGCTCACGTCGATGGTGCTGCACATGGGGCTGATGCTCGCCTTGGCCCTGGTGACGTGCGACCTGCGCGGCGGCGGAGGGTCGGGCGAGGAGGTGTTGATCGGCGTGCTGCCGGCCAAAGGGCTGGATAACTCCGCCGAAAAGCCGCTCGACTCGCGCGACGCCGACGCCCGGACGGAAAAGTCCGAGAAGATGCAACTAGAGGTCCCCGCCGTCGAGCCCAGCGCCACCGGCGAGGTGCAAGTAGACGTCTCGAAGGCCCTGGCCGGCGGGGCCTCCGGCGGAGGCAGCACCGAGATCGGCATCCTCGGCAGCGGCGGCGGCGCCCTGGGCGAGGGCGCCAGCTTCATGGGCATCAGCGCCAAGGGGAGCCGCTTTTGTGTTATCGCGGACCGCTCGGGCAGCATGGTAGGCCCCAAGCTCCAGCACCTGAAGCAGGAGATCCTCGAGACCCTCTCGGGCATGAAGGGCAAAGAGCGGTTTCAGGTCGTGCTCTTCAACCACGAGGGGCAGCCCTTTCCCGAGACCGGCTGGCGGCATCCCAAGGCCGACTTCGATCGCCTGAAGTCGTGGCTGGAGAGCATCGAGGCCGCCGGCGGCACCTACCCCACGCCGGCCTTTCGTGAGGCCTTCAAGCTATCGCCGCGGCCGGACGTGATCTTCTTCATGACGGACGGACAGTTCGACCCCGCCGTCGTGGACGAAGTGGCCGGGCTCAACCGCGGCAAGGAGACGGTGATCCATACCATCTCCTTCGTGGATCAAGGCGCGGAAGCCCTGATGAAGAAGATCGCCAGCGATTCGGGAGGCAAATACCGCCATGTCTCGGGGTTCTAGGCCTCGCTTGATGTCTCCCTCTCCCCTCGGGGAGAGGGCCGGGGTGAGGGGTGCCAGACGTTCGTTCCCGGCTTTGCGTCGAACATCGAACGTCCAACGTCCAACATCCAACATCGAACGCAGGCCGAACGCCGTCGGGTTGCTTTCTTTCGACGTTGGGCGTTCGACGTTCGATGTTGGACGTTCGACCCAATCGCCGGCTTTTGTGGCAGTTCGCTGCTGATCTGGTTGCTGTCCGCAGCGGCCTTGTTGTTAGCCGGTCCGCCAGCCGCTGCCGCCGATCGCCTCATCAAGCGGAACCTCGACATCATCGCCAACCGCACGGTGGCGAGCTTCGACGAAGACGGCGTGCGGCTCGACAACGGCACGGTGCTCACCTGGGACGAGATCGAGCGGGCGACGGTCTCGGCCGACAAACAGGCCGCCTTCAATGCGATGCTCAAGGAGCTGGGCGAGCCGCTGTACCGCATCCGTCAGCGGATGGCCGCCGAAGACTACGAAGCGCTGGCGCCGCAGGCCGAGGCCCTCTACCCGCGATATCTCCGCCGCAACGGGCCCACGGCATACCTGGCGGTGCAGGGGGTGATGTGGTCTCGGCTGGCAGCCGGCAAGCAGGAGCAGGCGCTCGAGCCTTTTCTGCACTGCCGCGGCACGTGAGTCGCGATGGCCGACGGAAAAAACCCTTTGCCGGGGCGGCGACGGCTGCGGCTCGACCTCAAGACGGGCATCAGCGCCGATCTGCCGCCCGTCTGGTTCGATGCCCAGGCGGCCCGGACCGCATTGCCCGGCGTGAAGAAGACCGTGGACGAGCTCAAAGGGCCGCTGCCGGGAGCCTGGCTGTACCTGGCAACGTTGGCGATCGCCGCGGGCGACAATGAAACGGCCGACGCGGCGATGAAGCTGTTGCCTACCGTGGGCGGGCCGCTGGCCGACCTGCGCGAGGTGGCCCTGGCGCAACGGGCTTTGGCCGCCGGAAAGCCGGCCGAGGCCGCGCGTTCGCTGGAAGCGGTCCTGCCCAAGCTGCCGGAGGAACATCGGCCCTTGGCGCTGTATTGGCTGGGCCGGGCCCGCTCGGTCTCGTCCGACGCCGACACCCGGCGCGACGGGCTGCTGGACCTGCTGCGAATTCCGGCGATCCACGCGCGAGAGCACCCGCATTTGGCGGCCGCGGGACTGCACCACGCGATGGAGCGCCTGGCGGCGGCCGGCGATGCGGCGGGCAGTGCCGCCTGCCGCAAGGAGCTGCTCACCAGCTTCGGGCAGACGTACCATGCCGCGGTGGTCAAGGCCGAGCTGAATCGGGCCAAGGATGAGCCGGCGGCAAAGCCGGCAAAATCGCCGTCGAGCGATGGCTCGGCCGAGAAGTCCCCTGCGGCGAAAGAATGAGAGTTTGTGGACCAAAGTCGGCCACAGATCGTGATTCGGTCAAGGCCCAACGGGGCCGCAACTCGATAGCCCAGGCCGAAGGCCTCGCTGTTCTACACATCTCGGGCGACACGGGCGACTGTGAGGTAAATAGATGGTCCCCTGCCAGCTTGTCTGGCAGGAAGCCAAGGTTGCAAGCTAGCAACGAGCCTGCCCAAACCCGCCCCCCTGTCCGGCTTTGTCCGGCAGGAGGCGCAGGTTGTGCAGCTAAGCGAATGCAAGCAGCCGTCTTAGCCGGGCAACCTCCTTCACCTGCCGGTCAAGCCGGCAGGGGTCAACGCAACGGCGGCCTTCTTCGGCTAGCCGCCAATCTCATCCACCCGCCGGACAAGCCGGCGGGGGTCAAGGCATGGGTTTGCAACTTCAAAGATGTGTAGAACAACGAGGCCTTCGGCCTGGGCTGTCGAGTCAGGCCCCTTCGGGGCGGATGCGGGCGAAGGCAGGGTAGCGCGTCTCCTCATGGTCCTAAGAGGCGAGGTCGCAACCTGCGATCCAGCCTCGACGCTGCGGCCCTGGCCTGGGTCCGCACGGGCGACGGAGGTCACTCGACGTGGCGAAGGGCCTCTGCGGCGTGGCCGACATTCTTCGCTGTGTTCAGAATGCCAGATGGACGGTGATTCGGCGCTAAAAAGCCGCTCGCCCTGGGAACCAGCCGCTGGTAAGGTGAAGGGAGACGACGCCCGGCCCGCAACGCCGTCGGGGCACTCGTCGCTCTCATCTGTCACACGTCTTGTCCCCTTCGCATCTCGCGGCTACCGCATTTCGGACGTGCCCAAGGAGCCTATCGGTGAAATATCGAGTCCCTCGTCGCGGTCTCGTCGCGCTCTTGGCGTGCCCCCTCGCGGCGTGCCTGGTCGGATGGGCCTTGCTGGCAAATGCCCCCGAGACCGCTGCCCAGGCGAACGGGGCCGCGGGCGAAACGCTGAATGAAACGCCCGCCGGCTCGACGCCCGCCGCCACGCCGGCGCCCAAGACGCGCACCGCGCTGGATTCGCTGATCGATTCTGGCATTATCGGGCTGGTGATCTGTCTGCTTTCGGTCGTGGCCTTGGCGTTCATCATCGAGCAATCGATCTCCATCCGGCGGTCCAAGCTGCTGCCCGAGCAGGTGCTGGCGACGCTGGACGAGCTGATTCACCGCGGCCAGATCAACGAGGCCATCGACGTTCTGCAAAGAGGACGGCTCGATGGTCTCCACGGTCGTGCTGGCCGGCCTGGAGCGCTACAAAAGCTCCGAGTTCGGCTTCGCCGAGTACCGCACCGCCGTGGAAGAGGCCGGCGAGGACCAGACCGGCCGCTTGTACCGCAAGACGGAGCTGCTGGGCCTGATCGGTGTGATTGCCCCGATGCTCGGCCTGTTGGGCACCGTGCAGGGCATGATCGTGACCTTCAACACCATCGCCTCCTCGGGCGGCATGGCCAAGCCCGAAGACCTGGCGGGCGGCATCAGCCTGGCGCTGGTCACGACCTTCGAGGGCCTGGTGGTGGCCATCCCCACGATGGTTGCCTTCAGCATGGTCCGCACGCGGATCGACACGCTGGTCTCGGAGGCCGGCAGCCGCATCGAACAGATGATGATGCCGCTGGGCCGGCGGCGGTAACGCAGTTGGACGAACAGAAGCCTGGAACGCTAATAATCGCTAATGGGCGCTAATCTGAAATCGGAAGCGGTGTGGCGAAGCGCTGAGGTCCGAGGTACCGAACAATCGATTAGCGCTTATTAGCGATTATTAGCGTTCCGAAATCTCGACCCATGCGATTCAACAAGCACAAGCGCAGCGCCGCGGTCGAGTTCAACATCACGCCGATGATCGACGTGGTGTTCCTCTTGATCATTTTTTTCGTGATGGCCTCGCAGCTTTCCATGCTCAACAACGAGCCGTTGCAGCTCCCCAAGTACCAAGGCTCCGAAGAGCCCAAGCCGTCCACGCTCATCGTCAACGTCAACCAGGCCGGCGAGCTGATCGTCTCGGGCAACCGCGTGTCGCTGCCCCGTTTCCTGAACATGGTCTCACAGGAGCTGGACGCGGCCGGGGGCGACCCGGCCCTGCTCACCGTCGTGGTGCGCGGCGACGAGCGCTCGCGGAGCGGCCCGATCAACGAGATCGTGGCCGCGTTGGGCCGGTTGGGTATCAAGAAAATCCGCATCGCGGTGGAGTCCCCCGCGGGCTAACTCGGGCTAGCGCGACAAAACCATGAAACTTTCCAGCAACAAGCTCAGCCGCCGCAAGACGCTCGAGCTGAACATGACGCCGATGATCGACGTCATTTTCTTGCTGCTGATCTTCTTCGTCACCACCGCCAGCTTTCGCAACCCGGAAAAAGACCTCGATCCGGCGATCAAGCTCAATGAGAAATCGGTCACCCAGGCCAAGACCGATTTCGAGCCGGCCATCATCGAAGTGGTGCCCAGCGGCGGCGGCTTCGTCTATAAAATGGGGGTTCGTGAAATCCGCAGCTACGATGAGCTCGCGGCGCTGCTCCGGCAGTTCGACCACAAGGCCGACGGGGCCATCGTCCGGGTAAGCGACGGGGCGCCGTTCGGCATGGCGGCCGGCGCCATCCAGGCCTGTAAGTCCGCGAACTTCTTCACGGTGTCGTATGTTCCGATGGCAGCTCCCTGATCCGGCCTGCGGCCTCTTGGCGCTGGTGCTGGCGCTGCATGGCGGGCGCCGGCGTGCCCCGCGGCGACGCGCGGGCGCAGGAGCGGCCGGAGGAAGTCAAGGACGAAGTCTTCGAGCGATACCTGGCCCGGCTGCAACTGGCCGATCTGCGTGCCCGCCAGCTTGAGCGGATGATCGAAGGCCGCACGGACCGCGCCGCGCAGATCAAGCTCGCCCGGCAGTTGGCCGATCTCTATGCCCAGCAGTTGCTGCGGTCATCCGACGACCAGCGGACCTTTGCCGCTGTGCTGGCCCGCGTGGAACGGCTGGTGAAGACGATTCCCGAGGCCAACACGCCGTCGCTGGGCGTCTTGCGGCTTCAGGCGGACTTCAACCGCGCCGAGGCCGAGATCGGCAAGTGGCTCTCCGACCCGGACCAGACGGCCGCCCGCGACGCGGCGCGAAAGATCCTGGAGAGCATCGGCCCCACGTTGACGAGCCACTACCAGGCCCTTCACGCCGAATCGCAAAAACTGAGCGGCGAGCTGGAGAAGCTCAAGCTCGAGGCTGAGGTGGAGGCCAAGAGCAAAGAGCTCGCCGAGGTGTCGGCGGTGGCCGCGCGGGCGGGCTACTTTGCCGGCTGGGCCGGATACTACCTGGGCGTCATCAAGTCGCGCGCCGGCTCGCCTGCCCCCGAGCTGGCCGGAGCGCAGAAGATCTTCCGCGAGTTCCTGGGCATCGCGCCTCCTTACGACAAGGTCGAAGTGGTCGGGCTGGGCCTCGAGACCGAGGCCCGCACCCGCGCGGCCATCGGCCTGGCGCTGGTCGAGACGGCCCTGGGCGACCTTGCGGCCAGCCAGGCCTGCTTCAAATGGCTGGAACACGCCAGCGTGCCCACCGCCTTTCAGGACCAGGCCGCCTATTGGCGGATGCAAGGGCTGGTCAACGTGCTGAAGTTCGCCGAAGCCCGGCGGGTCGGCCAGGAACAGGTAGCCAGGCTCGCCGCTCCGGCCACCGTGGGCAAGGTCAGCCTGTGCGTGATCATGGTTCGCGGCGGTTTTGCCAAGGCCCATGCTGCTGATGCGGAGGCGCACGGGCTGGGCAAGATCGGCCTGAGTGGACTGGCGAAGCTCCGGCAACGGCGCACGCTGTCGCAGCTCATGGAGCAGCTCGAGATCAAGCTCGATGACGATGCCGGCTTCTTCCTGCAATGGATGCGCGGCGACGACCTGCTGCAGCGGGCCCAGGAAACGAAGTCGAAGGAAGACTACGCCGCCGCCGGCCAAGGTGCTGGCCGCCGCCGTGGCCCGGCCCGAGGCCGCCAGCGAGCTGGCCTCTGCCGAGCAGTGCCGCTATTCGTTGGGGGTGTGCCATTACCAGCTCGAGGAGTTCGAGAAAGCCGGGCAGGCCTTCCGCAAAGCGGTCGTGGGGTTGAAGCTGGCCGACAAGGAGCTGGCCGCCAAATCGGCCTGGATGGCGTTCGCTTCGTTCAGCCAGCTCGCCAAAGACCAGCCCCGCTACACGGCCTCGGCCATCGAGATGCTGGAGCTGATCAAGCGCGATTTCCCCCAGCACGAGTACGCCACGAAGGCCGACTACTACATCAACAAGCTGCGGCAGGCAGGCCGTTCGCGCTCCGAGACGATCGCCGAACTGGAGAAAGTGTCCGCCGATTCGACGGCCTACTTGTCGGCCCGTTACGACCTTTGCGTGCTGCTGCACCAGGACTGGCTGGCCGCGCGGGGCAAAGCGGGCGAGGCAGCCGCGGGGCGTCGCGTGCAGCAAGCCGTGGAGACGTATTCCGCCGCCGCCACTTCGGAGACTGACCAGGACACAAGGCTGCGCAGCGGACTGCTAGCCGCCGACGTGGCACTCAATAGCGGAACGCCCGATGCCAAGGGGGCGGCCGACTGGCTGGCCAAGGCCGCGCCCTTGGTCGAGAAGCTGCCGCCCAGCGACTCGTCGGCCGCCGAGTTTCACTATCGTTCGCTCCAGCTTTCCACGCTGCGGGACGACGACCGCGGCCGGCGCGAGCACGCCGACTGGCTGGTGCAAAACGCCTCCGGATCGTCGTTCGAGCTGCCGGCCCTGATCTTCTCGTGCAAGGCAGTCGATGCGGCCCTGGAGTCGGCGGCGGCGCCCGCGCGGCCCAGCTTCGGCAGGAGGGTCGTCAGCTCTATCAGCGGCTGACGCAGGTGCTGGGCGACAGCCCAGCGGCGCTGGCCAAACAAGACAACGCGCGCGTGGCCAGTTCCAAGCTCGCTCAGTATGCTTATGATACCGGGGCGTTCGCCGAGGCCGGCGGGCAATTGGAGAAGCTCCTGGCGGCATTCCCCAAGAACCAGGACTACCTCCGCCGCGCAGGACTGGCGTTCTTCCAGGCCGGCAAGCACGAGCAGGCCCTGCCGCATTGGCGGACCCTGTTGGCCGGCCTGGCGAGCGACTCGCCCGACTGGTACGAGGCCAAGTACTACCAGCTCGCCTGCCTGGCCCAGACGGACAAGGCCACGGCGAGGGCCGTTTGGAAGCAGTTTGTGTTGCTGCATCCCGACGGCGGGCCACCGGCCTGGCGGGCGAAACTCAAGGACTTGGAACGGCGTTGGTCTGAGCGGTGAGCAGTGTCGTCTTTCGCTCCGCGAAAGAACGTCCTTTGAGATGATCGTCGGGCACGAATCGCTGATTTGTCCAAGGCCCAACGGGGCCGAGACTCGATAGCCCAGGTTGTTCTACACCTCTTTGAAGTTGTAACCCATGCCTTGACCCCCGCCGGCTTGCCCGGCGGGTGAACGAGATTGGCGGCTAGCCGAAGGAGGCCACAGCTGCGTTGACCCCTGCCGGCTTGACCGGCAGGTGAAAGAGCTTGCCCGCTAAGAAGGCCGCTTGCATTCGCTTAGCCGCACAACCTGCGCCTCCTGCCAGACGAGCTGGCAGGGGACGGGTTGGGGCAGGTTCGTTGCTAGCTTGCCAACCTTGGCTGCCTGCCAGACAAGCTGGCAGGGGAGCATCCATTTACGTCACATCGGAAACCAGCGCCAGTCCTTCCTGAACGTCAGACTTCTTCGCGTCCAAAGGTGCAGCCCATGGGTCGCCAGCCTCCGCAAATCCCCGGCGATGGCGGCGGACTCCCTCCGCCGCCGGGCGGGGCGGCCGTGGAGGCGTTTCTCCGAGAAGCGGCCTTCATCATCTCGGAGCAGCGGGGCCTGGGGCCACTCAGCCTGATGCTCATTGAAGCCGCCGCCCAGCGGCTCGGATTGCCGCCGGACCAATGGCATCAGGCCCTGGATCGGCTCACCGGCGCGGCGTCGAACACGCCGCCGGCCAATGCCCCGCCCGCAAACGGGCCGCTGCCGTTGGCGGCGATTCCACGCTCAGCGCCAATCCCCGGTGCACCGCCAATCCCGCGCGCCGTGCCGGTTCCGCGGGCAGCTCCGCTGGCCGCGCCGGCTGGGACGCCGCCCGTGGCATCGATTCCCCAGGCAGCTCCTCTGGCCACGCCCCCAGAAACGCCGCGGCGGAAGCCAGACTCGCCTGCGGTGCCCCAAGAGGCCACCCCGAAGCAGGCCGCCCGGCCCGATCCGCAGGTCGAGGAGTTCCTCAAGCGAGCCGCCGCCTGCATTGCCGAGATGCGCGGGATCAATCCCCAGAGTCTGGCGCGCATCGACGTCATCGCCGAGGAAATCGGCCTCTCGCCGGAGAAGACGAGACGCGCCCTGGCCGCCCTGCGGCCCAAGAAAAGCTCGGCCGAGAGCGAGTTCCAGCGGCAACGGAAGGACTTCGAGAACTACGTCGGCGAATACCTGGTGGGGCTGTCCTCCGTGCTCCTGATCGCCGGCGTGAAGCGGCAATTGATCGCCGCGGGGACCGAGCAGTTCAGCTTGCCCCGCGCGGCCGCCGAGGCCACCGTCGAAGAAATCGCCGACGCCCTGGGCATCGCCTTCGTCTCGCACGCGCAGGTCGTCGGGTACGTCGATGAGATGGTCCGCGAGGCGCTGGGCAGCGCCGCGCGGCTGAGTGACGAGGAGCGCGCGACCTTCCTGCGAGACGGCGCCCATTGCGGACTGGAGGCCGCCGAGGTGGAGGGCCTGATCCGCGCGCGAGCGACGCAACGCTCGGCTGAAGCTGATCACCTGGGGCATCGGGCTCGCGGCGGTGCTCGTCGTGGGGGCGATCGCATTGATCGTCGCGCTTCCGGACCGCGACTCGCCGGAGTCCGGCACTTCGACGGCGGGCGTGACGTCGGGCAATCCAGATGCCACGCCCACCGTCACGCCGCGCTCCCAGACCGACGTGCAGGATTGGTGGGGCGGGACCGTGGCCACGGCGGTGCTCCAAGCCCGGGGCCACGATGCCGAGCTGGATAAGATCTTCGTCGAGCTGGGGGCCGCCAGCGCCTCGCGGCGCACAGCGTCGTATGAAAAGCTGGTGCGGCCCGATTGGTGGACGGTGAATGCCGGATCGTCACCCTTGGCCGAAGCGCAGCGGCGCCGCCTGTTCGGCCAGATCATCGCAGGCTGCCATGCGCGGGATCCGTCGGACGACGCGGCGGCGCAGCTTCGCCGCGCGCTGGTCGCCTGGATTCCCGCCCGCGGCGTCCCGCAGCCCAAAGACCCAGGCGCCCCCGGCGCTGACACGACGCCCGTGGCGCGGTCGATCCATGCCTTTCGGGCGCTGCGCTGGGCGATCGACGGTCTCGGGCATTCCTCGCTGGACCAATCGCGGCGCGATGAGCTGGCCGCGGAATTGGGCCGGCTGCTGGGCATGGTCATCGACGCCTCCGAAGATCCGCGCACTCTCATACCGCGGTGCTTCGCCGCGCTGGCCGAGGAGCTACAGCGGCGGATGGTCAGCCTGGCCGCCACCGATGTGAAGACGGCTTGGGAGCTGCGTGCCGCGCTGCGTGCGGAAATGGCCGCCGCGCTGCCGGCCGAGACGCTCGAAGGGCTGGAACGTCGCATTCCTCGAGTCGGCGCTGCTGGGCCGCGGCCCTCTCGATCAGCCGGTGATGGACCTGGCGGCGAGCTCGATCCGCGAAGGCGCCGCGGCCAGCGTGCTGCGGCTGGTCGAGGTGCTGGAGCGCGTGGGCGACCGACGCCTGCAAGAGTTTCTGGCCGGGCATTTCCGCCGCCGCCTCGGCGAAGACCCTCCGCCCGAGTCGATCGACAAACTGGCCGAAGCCCTGCGCCGCAAATTCAGCGGAGCGCCGTCGTCCGCGTCGGCCCCGCCGGCCGACCGCCAACAGGCTTTCTCACGCCGTGCCGCCGAGCTGCTGGCCGGCGTCTCGGCCACCGACGACAACAAGAACCAACTGCTCCAGGAAGTGCTGGAGCTGGCGCACGGCAACACGCTGGCCTGCGCCCTGGCCCAGGGGGCACCAGGGCACGCCGCCTTCGATCAGCTCACCAGCGAGGGCCCCGTGCGGCTCGCGCCGGCCGCTGGGGCTGGGCCAAAGCCGCGCGGCAAGGGAAGAGCGCCTCGCGCCGCTCCGCTCCAAACGTCCGAGAGTGCCAATTGCGCGGCGGCGGAAAAAGACATCCTCTCCTGGCGGAACAACACGCGCCAATGGCTGGTGGGCCTGCCGATGCTGGCCCAGTATGCCACCATGCGGGGCGTCTCCGACATCTCACTAGAGCCGGCCTACAAGGTCGCCGAGTACTTGCTGGCCGCGCGGACGCAGACCGAGCACGACACCATCATGAAGCACATCAAAGACCTCGCGCGGTGGCCGCACGTGCGCCTGGGGCTGGCCGATCAGTTGGACGGCGCCAAGGCCACCAGCGACCAGCTCCGAGAGCGCCTGGCGGCCGTGCTGGGTGAGGAAGTGCACGGCGGCCTGGGCGTGAAATGGCAAGACAAGGCCCGCCTGCTCTTGCTCAAGCAGGTGGCGGACGAGCTGCCCAAGGCCGGCCTGGCCGGCCGCGCCCGGCGCTGGATGTGGCGGCCGAGACGTTGCAAGAGCTCTTCCAGCAGCAGGCGCGGCTGCGCGGCCTGGCGGCGGCGGACTTGGAAGCGGCAAAAACGCCGGGCCTGACGTTGCGGCGGATCGTCGAGCACGCCGGCCAGCGGCTCTCAGGCATGAAGGAGCTTCGGCCGGCCGACCGCCAGTTCATCGCGGGCCTGACGCATCAGCTCGCGGCGGTCGATTACCTGGCCCGCAACGACCTGCACCTGACCGCCCTGGCGCAGCGCACCGGCGTGCGGCTGCTGGCCGCCGACGTCGCCGTGCGGCGCCCGCAGGTGGCTGCCGATGCGGACCAGGTGGTGTCTCAATTGCACGCCCTGGACGCCAAGGCCGGCCACGTGCTCACCCAGCTCCGCGACGGCGAAGCGGCGCTGCTGAAGCTGTGGGTGCATTGGCACGCGCCGGTCCCCAAGAGCAAGGCCCCGTAACAATGGAAACGTTCGTCCTCGTCGTCGTCCTCGTCCTCGTCCTCGAAAAAAGCAGCAATCATCGAGGACGAGGACGACGACGACGACGAGGAGTTTTGGTTTCATCCGATCGACTCCCATGATTGCCCACCTGCGACGCCTGATGCTCCTCCTGCTCGTCGGCCTGACGGCCGCGCTGGCCGTGCTGCCGGCTTGGGCCGTGGTGGTGTTCGAAGTGGGCCGCACTGAGCCCACCCGGGGCTTCCTCATCGAGCAAGACGCCCAGAAGATCGTCATCGACGAGGTGAATGCCCAAGGCAAGCTCAAGCGCCGCGAGATCGCCCGGGCCAACGTCAGCGACGTGATTATGAGCGTGGATGCTCAGCGGCTCGCCGCGCTTCGCCACGACCGGCCGCAGGATTACCGCGACTATGCCGAGGAGCTGGCGGCCAAGAAGATCGATCCCGAGGCGCAGCAGATGAGCCTGCGGCTGTTTCACATCGCGGCCTACCTCGACCCGGCAAAGCTCGGGCGCGGCGCGCTGCGGGCGATGGCCAACATCGCCCGCGACCCGCGGGAGGAGCGAAAGTTCCGCGCCCTGGCCTATCTGCTCGACGGAGAACACGACCGCGGCGTGCTCGAGTCCCCGGGCACGGCCGCCGCCGCCAGTGGCGGCGCCGCCGAGGGCAAAGCGGCTGAGGACGCCACGCCGGCATTGTTGGCCGCCGTGCGGCAACTCCGCCGGGAGCGCCGGGCCGATGCCGAGCGGATCGTGGAGCGGCCCGGCGTCCGTCAGCAATTCTCGCGGCTGGAGGGCGCGTTCACCTACGAGGAGTTCGTGCAGGCCTGCAATTACATCTGTCCTGAATGCACCAAAGGCTATAACGCCTGCGAGGCCTGCGGCGGCACCGGCCGCCGGCAGGTGGTCGATCGGTTTGTGGCCTGTGGCCAGTGCAAAGCGGGGAAGCTGCCCTGCTCCGCCTGCCGCACGCGGTATCGCGAGGTGCTGCTGCCGCGGGAGATCATCCTGCGCACCGTGCTGGCCGAGCTGGCACTCCTGAAGGCGGCCCAGCCGGCGGCGCCCCGCGAGGTTGCCTGGTCGCAGCTCACGGACCAGGAGCCGGTGCCCGCGCTGGACCTGGAGACGCTGACGGAGTTCGACCCCAAGAAATGCCAATATCGAAATAGTCAATGGGTCGCACCGGAGGGACCGAGTGACAAGTGACAAGTGACAAGTGACAAGTGACAAGTTGAACATCGAACATCCAACATCCAACATCGAATACGGGAGGGTGGCCGGTGATCCGAAGGGTCTGTGGCTGGGTCGATGTTCGTGGCAGTCCTGTGTTGCTCAGCGGCACGAGGGGCCGAGGACTTCAGCCGGGACGTGCGGCCGATCCTCTCGGCGCATTGCTTCAAGTGCCATGGGCCGGACGACAAGGCGCGCCAAGCGGGGTTGCGGCTTGACCAGCGCGCGGGAGCCACGACCACGCTGGATTCCGGGGCGGTCGCTATCGTGCCCGGCAAATCGGACGCGAGCGAATTGGTCCGCCGCATCTTCGCGGCCGACGAGTCGGAGCGAATGCCGCCCGCATCGGCCAACAAACCGCTTACGCCTGAGCAAAAGGAAACGCTGCGCCGCTGGATCGCTGAAGGGGCCGACTATCAGCCGCACTGGGCCTTCGTGCCTCCCAAGCAGGCCCCGCTGCCGAAGGTCAAGCAAGCCGACTGGCCGCAGAGCCCGATCGACTATTTCGTGCTGGCCCGGTTGGAGGCGGCCGGCCTCAGCCCGTCGCCGCCGGCCGACGCTTACACGCTCATCCGGCGTCTCTACCTCGACTTGATCGGCCTGCCGCCGACGCCTGAAGAGGTAGACCAGTTTCTGCAAGAATGCGGAATTCGGAAGGCGAGCGTCGAGGCGTCAGCCCGACGTGCACTTCCCAGCGACAACTCCGCACTCCGCATTCCGCACTCCGCACTGGAAAGCCTCGTCGATCGGCTGCTCGCCTCGCCGCACTACGGCGAGCGCTGGGCCCGGCGCTGGCTCGACCTGGCCCGCTACGCCGACACCAACGGCTACGAGAAGGACCGCGCCGCGATCGATCTGGCCGTACCGCGACTGGGTCATCGGCGCGCTCAACGCCGACATGCCGTTCGACCAGTTCACCGTCGAGCAGCTTGCCGGCGACATGCTGCCCGCGAGGGCGACCCGGGCGTGCGATCCAACGGCAGATCGCCACCGGGCTTCCATCGCAACACGATGCTCAACGAGGAAGGCGGCATCGACCCGCTGGAGTTCCGCTTCCACGCCATGATCGATCGCGTCGACACCACGGCCACGGTCTGGCTCGGCCTGACGCTCGGCTGCGCCCAGTGCCACACGCACAAGTTCGACCCGATCCCGCACCAGGAGTACTACCGGCTGCTGGCCTTCCTCAACAACGCCGACGAGCCGGAGATCGACGTGCCGCAAGGGGACATTGCCCGGCAACGTGCCGAGATCGAGCGGCAAATCGCCGCCCTGGAGGCCAGGCTGGCGACGCGGCTGCCGAGCGAGACCTTGGAGAGCAAGTTCGCCGCGTGGTCGGCGGCGATGTCCAAGCAAGCCGCCCGTTGGACGCTGCTGCGGCCGACGGCGGCCACGAGCGGCATGCCGCACGCTGACCATCCAGAGCGACGGCTCCGTCCTCGCCAGCGGCGATCAATCGAAGAGCGACGCGTACGACGTGACGCTCGACCCGGTCGGCCTGAAAGGCATCACGGCGATCCGCCTCGAGGCGCTGCCCGACGATCGGCTGCCGAAGCGCGGGCCCGGCCGCGTCGAGCTACGAAGGGCCGTTCGGCGACTTCTTCCTGAGCGAGATCACGCTGCGGTCGACAGCACCTCTCGCTCGGACAGAAGACCCGGGCCAGGGTAAAGCCAAACCCCCTCTTTCTCAGGGAGAGGGCCGGGGTGAGGGTGCCGTCGCCAAGTTCGTCTCGCCACCCAGTCCTACGCCGCCGGCAAGCACGTCGCGGCCACGGCCATCGACGGCGACCCGCAGACCGGCTGGTCGATCAACGGCGGCCAGGGCCGGACCGCACTCGGCCGTCTTCCGCCTGGAGAAGCCGCTTCGACGCGACCGGCGCGCTTCAGCTGCGGCTGCTCTTCGAGCGATACTACGCCGCCGGCCTGGGCCGGTTCCGCGTCTCGGCGACCGACCGATCCGCGCGGCGAATTGCGCCGCCGCGTTACCCGCCGAGATCGAGAACCTGCTCGCCACGGCAGAGAACGATCGCACCGACGCAGCAGCGAGACAGCCTGCGGAAGCACTTCCTGGCGGTGGCCCCGGAACTGGCCGCCGCGCGGGCCGAGATCGAGAAGCTCCGCAGCCGCCATGCCGGCCTATCCCACGACGCTCGTCATGGCGGAGCGGCCCGCCGGCGAACCCGCCGGCCGACGCACGTGCATCACCGCGGCGAGTTCCTCCAGCCGACGCGAAGAGGTCGCAGCCGGGCGTGCTGTCGATCTTCTCCCCGCTGCCGCAGGCGCACGCCGCACGACCGGCTGGCGTTCGCCCGCTGGCTGGTCGATCCGGACAACCCGCTGGTCGGCCGGGTGACGGTGAACCGCCAGTGGGCCGCGTTCTTCGGCCGCGGCCTCGTGCGCACGGCCGAGGACTTCGGCTATCAGGGCGAGCCGCCGACGCATCCCGAGCTGCTCGACTGGCTGGCCGTCGAGTTCGCCGAGCCAAGGCTGGTCGATGAAGCGGATGCACCGGCTGATCGTGACCAGCGCCACGTACCGGCAGTCGTCGCGCCGACCCTGCCCGAGCAGCTGCGGAGCGACCCGGAGAACCTGCTGCTGGCGCGCGGCCCGCGCGTCCGGCTGGAGGCGGAGCTGGTCCGCGACGCGGCGCTGCGGGTCGAGCGGCCTGCTTGGCCGACAAGGTCGGCGGGCCGAGCGTCTTCCCGCCGCAGCCGGCCGGGCGTCACCGCCGAGGGCGCCTACGGGCCGCTGGCCTGGAAGGTCAGCGAGGGGCGGACCGCTACCGCCGCGGCCTGTACACGTTCGCCAAGCGGACGGCCCCGTACGCGATGTTCGGCACGTTCGACGCCCCCAGCGGCGAGGCGTGCGTCGCCCGCCGCGAGGTCTCGAACACGCCGCTGCAGGCGCTGACGCTGCTCAACGACGCGGTGTTCGTCGAAGCCGCCCAGGCGCTCGGCGCGCAGCTCGCCGCCGACGTCCGGCAGGACCGCCGAGAGCGCATCGCCGACCTGTTCCGCCGCTGCGTCACCCGCCCGCCGACGGACGACGAACGGCAGCTCGCTGGTGAAGTTTCACGAAGCGCAGCGCGACCGGCTGCAACGAAGAGAGCTCGACGCCGACAAGATCGCCGGGCCCGACGGCGACGGCGACGTCGATGCGAGCGCGGCCGCGTGGACGGCTGACCGGCGCGGGCGGTGCTGAACCTCGACGAGATCGTCACGCAAGGAATGACGCCATGACCCGCGACTGCAACGCCACTGCCTCGGCGTCACCCGACGGCACTTCCTCGCGCGCCACTTCTTCCGCGACTGCGGCGTCGGCGTCGGCAAGATCGCCCTGGCGTCGCTGCTGGGCGGTGCATTCGCGCGACGCAGTCGCGCGGCCGAAGCGACCAGCTCGCGGTCCGCCGCCATGCCGCCGCGGCCCGCACATTTCGCGCCGAAGGCGAAGGCGCGTCATCCACCTGTTCATGGCCGGGGCGCCGAGCCAGCTCGACCTGTTCGACTACAAGCCGAAGCTGGCCGAAGCTCGAAGGCAAGCCGATCCCGCCGGAGGTCATCGGCGGCCAGCGCTACGCCTTCATCCGCCCCGACGCGGCCGTGCTCGGGCCGCGGTTCAAGTTCGCCAAGCACGGCCAGTGCGGGGCGGAGCTCTCCGAGATGCTGCCGCACCTGGCCAAGGTCGTCGACGACATCTGCATCGTCAAGCTCGGTCCGCACCGACCAGTTCAACCACGCCCCGGCGCAGATCTTCCTCAACACCGGCTTCTCGCAGCCGGGCCGGCCGAGCCTCGGCTCGTGGGTCATCTACGGCCTGGGCGCCGAGACGCAGCGACCTGCCGGCGTTCGTCGTCATGTCCACCGGCGGCGGCATCAGCGGCGGGGCGGCCAACTGGTCGAGCGGCTTCCTGCCGACGGTCTACGCCGGCGTCCGGTTCCGCAACCAGGGCGACCCGATCCTCAACGTCACCAGCCCGCCGGGCGTCGACGCGCAGGCTGCAGCGCGACACGCTCGACCTGGTCGGCGAGCTCAACCGCCAGCGGCTCGGCGCGCGATCGGCGACCCGGAGATCGCCACGCGCATCGCCGCCTACGAGATGGCCTTCCGCCTGCAGACCTCCGCCCCGGAGCTGATGGACCTCGCGCAGCGAGAGCGCAGGAGACGCTCGACCTGTACGGCGGCGACCCGGACAAGCCGTCGTTCGCCCGGGCCTGCCTGCTGGCCCGGCGGATGGTCGAGCGCGGCGTGCGGTTCGTCAACATCTACCACGAAGGCTGGGACGCCCACTGCGACGTCGCCGGCAACCTCAAGAACAACTGCGGCGCGACCGACCAGGCCGCCGCGGCGCTCGTGCACGACCTCAAGCAGCGCGGCCTGCTCGACGACACGCTGGTCATCTGGGGCGGCGAGTTCGGCCGCACGCCGATGGTCGAGACGAACGCGGCGCTCGGCCGCAGCCTGGGCCGCGACCATCACCCGCAGGCCTTCACGATGTGGCTGGCCGGCGGCGGCATCAAGCCCGGGCATGACCTACGGCGCGACCGACGACCTCGGCTTCCACGTCGCCGAGAACCCGGTCCACGTCCACGACCTGCAGGCGACGATCCTGCACCTGCTCGGCCTCGACCACGAGCGGCTGACCTTCCGCCACGCGGGCCGCGACTTCCGCCTGACCGACGTGCACGGGAAGGTCGTGCGGGGGATCCTGGCGTGAGGGACGAGATTGCAACTCGCCATTTCGGCGCCGTTTGCTACACCATCTTCAAGACAGTCCCAGCGTCGTCGGGAGTGGTTGACATTGCCAACCGGGCTGGCGATATTCGTAACGCTAAATGTTAGCTTTGGGCTCAAGGTTTGCTCGTAAGGCGGATCGGCAGAGCACCCGGTTGACTTCATGATGTCGGGAGCCGGTATCGCGCTAGCAGATCCATTCCTGCCGGACCTGGCAACACGGAGGAACTGAGATGGAACATTGGCTTCGATGCATGGTTCGCCGCGGTCAGTTCACGGGCGAGTACGTTGTCCAGGGCGAAACCGTAGACGGCAAGGGATTCTCTCTTTTTGCCGAGGCTGACGACATCCGGCTGGATACGCCTTCGCCGTTAGGTAAAGAGGTGAAAGCGGCCGGTTGGCTGCGCGTTGAACTGATCGACCAGCGCGATGGACTCATGCTTGTGAAGCTGCCCACCGAAGCGTTGGAGCGCGGCTATTTCATCACGGTTCGCGCTGGCGACGTGAAGCCAAAGAGCGATGTACGGAGACTCGAGCCAGCATGATTCTGGCCAACACAGAGATCATGGCCGCTTTGGATGGCGGAAGGCTCGTCATCGATCCTGAGCCGGAACCCAGGTACCCGGCCCCGGGTGTCAAGAGTCCCTACGATACGCATTCGGTGGATTTGAGGCTGGGTTCGGAGATCGTTGTTCCCCGGGCGGGCCCGTTCAGCTACGACCTCACGCAGCCGGGCGCGCTTGCCGACATGATCGACCTTCACTCGGCGGCACACACTCTCTCTATCGAACAGCCGTTCAGGCTCGAGCCACGCCGTTTTATTCTTGGCCGAACGCTGGAGCGCATTGAACTGCCGATTCCTGACGACCGGCGACGCAAGACCTGCTTGGCAGCCCGGATTGAGGGGAAGAGCAGTCGCGCTCGCGTCGGCTTGTTGGTGCATTTCACCGCACCGACGGTCCACCCCGGCTTCGAAGGAACGCTCACACTGGAGATGATCAACCTTGGCCCGGCACCGATCATGCTGGTGCCCGGCATGGCAATCGCGCAGCTCATCATCGAAGAAGTGAAGGGCCTGCCCGTCGCCAACCCGAGCCAGTTTCAAGGGCAAACGACGCCTGCGGGAACCGTGCCGCTGCGCTGAGCGCCAGCCGGGATTGCCTCAGAATCATGCCTGCCGTGGACGGCGTTGGCCGACGAGCATCAGCTTCCCCCAGCCGATGCGAAGGACCAGGGGTTCGACGATGCGACCCAGCACGGAGCGAATGGCTTGGGGGCGCGCCAGCCAGTCCTGATAGGTCTCGCGCTCGTGCTCGATCATGGTGGCCAGGGCGTCGAGCTTTTCCCAGGCGCGGCGGAGCAGCCGGGAGCGGCAGGCCGCGTGCACCAGGGACAAAAACGGCGTTTGCCAGGGCTCGACGACCAGCAGCCGGCCGCGGGGCTTCAAGACGCGGTGGATTTCGCTGGCGACCTGCTCCAGGTCGGCCATCAGCCGCAGGTGGTGCAGGCCACCCTGAACGGCGATGATGTCACGCGAATTGTCGGCATAAGGCAGCCGACGGGCGTCGCCCTCCTGAACGCGGGCCGGCCCGCGGTACTGGGCGACCAGCTCGGCGGATAAATCGAGTCCCTCGAGGTTGCCAAAGCCCAGCGCGTGCCAGGCATGCAGGGCGTTGCCGCGGCCACAGAAAAGCTCGGTGACGGTCAATCGCCGGTCCCAAGTGGTGGCGCCGAACAGGCGCAGCCGACTGATGAACTTGTCGCGCTCCTGCTGCGGCGTCTCGAAGCGGCAATAGGCCGCCTCCCAGGCACGCTGGGAAGCCGAGGCCTGATCGGTGGCGGTTTGCCGAGCCTTGCGGGAAGCGATGGCTGAGCTGATCATCCGTGGTCCTCGGTCCAATCACACGCCAGGTCAACGTTCTATCGTCGTCGTTCTGGATCGTCCTCGTCCTCGTCGTCGTCCTCGTCCTCGACTTCCTGGGGGTCACTCGAGGACGAGCACGAGGACGAGGACGAGGACGAGGACGATTACCGCTAAGACGAGCCAGCAAACAACCTAGGCCGCAGTCCGCAGTCGGGCCAGAAAGTGCAGGCCGTCTTCGAACAGCCATTTCGCCGGCCGGGGATACAGCCCCAGCCGCGTTTGATATTCTTCGACCGTCAGCCCCAGCTCGCTCCAGGCGGCGCACCAGCGGGCTTCGCTCCAATAGTTGCACGGCAGCGCCACACCGTGCCGACGGTTGCCGACGCGGTCCATGAACCGAAGCGTGGAGTGCGCCAACGGCCGCGCCGTGCGATGGTCCTTGATCACGATCGCCCGCCGCGCCACGCGGGCCGCCTCGCGCAGCAGCTCTGCCGGATCGTCGGTGTGGTGCAGCACGTCCACCAGCAGCACGGCGTCCACGGCGCCGTCGGCCAGCGGCAAACGGCATCCTTCCATCGGCAAGACGGGAATCGCCGTCCGCGGCCGCACCAGCACGTCGTAGCCGGTCACGCGAAGGCTCGGCACGCGCTCCAGCAGCAGGGCGCCCAGCGAGCCGTCGCCGGCGCCCACGTCGGCCACGTGCCAGCATGCTTCGAGCAGCGGGCCGATCCGCTCGGCCAGCACGCGCACCCGCCGCGTGTGGACCCATCGGCCGTGAACGGTGGTCAGTAGGCTCATGCGGCGCGCTGGCGACGTTCCCCGTGGGCGGGAGCGGCGCTCGCCCGTTGGGTCTGGCTGTTGAGATACGCCAGCCGATCAGCCAGCAGGTTCAGGCAATAATCGACAACCTTGGTCACGGTGATCGTGGCGGCGACCGACAAGCAGGACATCATGGCCACGAACCGTGACCAGTGCAGCGTGACCTGGCCGGTGGCGGCCCACGAGCCGACGGCTTCGGCGACGAACAGACCGCCCGCGCCGACCAGCGCCAGCGGAATGGCCCACACCCATTTCGAGCGGAACAGCCAGCCACTGGCACCGTGATACCGATGGGCCTCCGGATCGTCCGTCAAGGCAATATCGGCGGCCTTCGATCCCAGGTAGCCCACGCAGCCGATGGTCACGGCCACCGTGGAGAGCAGCTCGCCTACCAGGAAGCGATAGATCATCCACTCTTCGATGGTGCGGTGTGCTAGGTAGTGCACCGCCGGCCGCACCAGCATGATCGCCGTCACGAGCAGCAGCGCGGAGGCGATCAGGTTCAGCGGCCGCGCCGGGCAATAGAGCATCGCCGTCCGCACGATCACGCCCAGGAACCGCAGCCCGTCGCGCAGCGGCCGCAGCTTCGATTCGCCGGCCCGCTCGTGATACGGCATGTCGATTTCGGCAATCGCGAGGTCGCGCCCGAAAAGGGCCCGCGCACTCATGGCTGGCGTGAAGTGCAGCCCCGTCGGCAGCGGAAACAGCTTCGGAAGGCAGGCCCTCCGCACGACACGCATGCCGCTGGCCGTGTCGCCCACGCGCCGCAGCGAAAGCACGCTCAAGAGTCCGGCGAAGAACTTGTTGCCGACGCGACGCAGGGCGGGCATCTGGCTCTGGCCGTGCATGCGGGAGCCGACGGCCACGTCGGCGCGCTGCTCGACGAGCACGCGGCACAGGCCAGCAAACTGCCGCGGATCGCACGTGCCGTCGGCATCCAGGAAGCCCAGCAGGTCCGCGTCCGATGCCTGCCAGGCCGCGCAGATGGCCGCGCCGTAGCCGCGGTTCTTGGGAAAGACGATCACCCGGATCGAGTCAGCGTAGCTCTGGGCGATCTCGACGGTCCGGTCGGTCGATCCGTCAGACACGACGGTAATCTCAACGTCCGTGACGGGCGAATTGGCGCGAAGGTAATCGCGGGCGGCCAAACACTGCTGGATGATCCAGCCGATGCTGTCTTCTTCGTTGAGCGCCGGGATGGCAATCAGCAGTTTCACGCGGTCTCCCTCCGTGGTTGTCTTCCTTCCTTGGCTTCAGGCTTAACCGACCAGAGTAATCGTCGAGCCCTCTAGCGGTGCTGGCGTCGTCGCGGTGTTGGCAGAGAGGCCTTGCGACCAGGAGGGCGGCGAATCGTAGTTGGCCGTTCTGAGAGCGTCAAGCTCGGCTGAAAGTTGCCGGTGATGCTGGCGCCGTACTTTTCTCGCGACGCGGCTTTGACTTACGGTCGGCTTGCTCTTCGCTGCCGGCCGCTCGAAACAACACGAGCCACGCCAAAGCGGCGCGGGCCACCAGCGACGCCCCATAACACACGGCCGCACACGTGGGGAACGCGAAGGCGCCCAACCGCTCGAGCACCATCGCGATGTTGCCCGGTGTGGGCGCCAGGCCGCCGATCCCGGTCTTGTTATCGCCCAGCTTGGCCACGACACCGGCATAGACCTGGCACGAGTACCATAGGCCGGAGACCTCGAAGATGACCATGGCCGCCAGAGCGACTGCCAGCAGCCGCCGCCACGGGCGAGACATGGGCCCCGTGAAAACCAGCGCTGCCAGCATCCCGACCGCCGGCCAGGCAAAGAACAGGTAATAGCCCCCAAGCCCCGAGCCGATGCCCAGGTGCCTGATCCGCTGAAAGAGCAGATATCCGAAGGCGCCGAGCACGAGGCCCAAGAGCACGCCCGCCGCAGTAAGAAGTTGGCCGCGATCTCGGCTCATCGTGCGCCACGAAACACGAAACAAGCTCGCCACCCACAGGCCCAGCAGGGGGGCGCACCAGGCATAGTGCCAAAGCGGCGGGTGCACCAGGCTCCAGGTGCCGCACCAGAAAAACATCGCGCCAAAGGCGGCCCAGGCCCGGCAGAACTGAAAAGCGAAGCCGGCCGCCGTCAACTGATCGCCGGCCAGTGCGGCTAGCGACGTGAAGGCGTAGGCATCCTGCCCGCGCGAAGAACATCCCATATCGGGCGTAACACAAGAGAAACCACCAACCCGAGACGGCCAGGGGGACGACGATCAAGAGCGCTGTCCGGGCCGCGATCGCCGACAAGGGGAGCTTGTGATGTCTGACGGCGAACCAGACCGTCAGCAGGATCGTGCCCGCCAGCACCGGCACGAAGAACAGCTTGGTGAGCAAACCAAGGCCCAGCGCCGCGCCAGCCAGAGGAAATCGCTCAGCCGCCGCTGCTCGTTCGCCAGACTGCACAGCAGGCAGTAGAACATCGCGGCAAACACCAGGCAGGCCAGCGAGTCGTTCCCCAGCCGTGCGAAGTCGTAATACAGCGAGGGAATGAACACCGGCAGGCAGCCGGCCAGCAGCCATTGCCGTCGGGCGTCCGCCGAGCCGAGCAGCCGCAGCCCGCGGAGCCAGAACCAAAGACTGCCGGCTGCCAGCAGCAGCGAGCACGCGCGCATTGCGAGCAGCCGCGTGGCCGGCGAGCACTCTCGCACGCATCGATAAGGCACGGTCAGGAGTGCGTAATACAGCGGCGGATGGTGCCCCATGCCGTTGGTGCCCTGGCTGGGCGCGTAGCGGCGCCGTCCGCAGGCCGGCTGAAGTAGTGGCGAGAGCCGGCTGTGCGCTCCTCGGCGGAGAGGTCCTTGAAGAACGCGCGATAGGTCAAGCCGCCGTTGTTTTCAAAGGGCGGAAAGTCGCCGTACTTGCGCGGCAAGCCGGCCAGGTCGTTCTCGACGGTCGCATCCAGCGGCGACGATCTCAGGTCGGTGATCGCCCCGCGGTCTGCCAGCTCGCTGACATAGGAATAGTGCCCGGTCTCGTCGAAGCCTTCGTACGGCGGCAGCAGCAGCAAATAGGCCAGCCCCAGCGAGACGAAGCTGGCGGCCGTGAGCAGGACCACGCTCCGTGGATGGCTTGGCATGTCGCCCTCCGTGGCGATAGCGGTGCTGGCTGTTGAGTAGGTGAGTAGGTGAGTAGGTGAGTAGGTGAGTAGGTGAGTAGGTGAGTAGGTGAGTAGGTGAGTGGGTGAGTGGGTGAGTGGGTGAGTGGGTGAGTACGCGATGATCCAACCTACTCACCTGCTCAGTTGCTGAGTAGGCGAGTTGGTGAGTACGCGAGCACGTGAGTGATCCAACCTGCTCACCTACTCACCTACTCACTTACTCACTTACTCACCACTCACCTCTACAGCTTCTCATTCCACGCCGCCGTCGAGTATTTCTCCAGCGCCAGCCGGCCGGTGCGCTCGCGCGGCCAATCCACCAGCGGTTCGCTGGCCTGCCAGGCGGCACGCAGGGCGGCAACGATCTGATCCCGGCCCAGCGGCAGGTTGATGAGAAAGTCGTCGTGCCCGCGCGCCGCCCGATAGGCCGGTTGCCGGGCAGGCAGCCGCAGGCATTCGCCGATCCGCTCCAGCGGAAAGTCGTAGAGGATCGTGCCGTGATAGAGGACGTGCTCGCGCAGGCAGCGGAGGCTGTTGCCCGAGAACTTGCGGTCGCCCAGCGCCAGGTCGCTCGTGCCGGCCGCCGCGACGAGCGGGCAATGCGGCCGCAGCGCCGCCAGTTGCGCGAGAGCACAAACTGGTGGGCGTGCGACACGCCGGCCAGCGCGGCCTCTGCGTCGCCCCCCAGCACGACCGCGTACATTAAGCAGCCGGGACCAACGAGCACCGTCGCTCCGCCGCTGGAGCGGCGGTAGACGCCGATTCCCTGCCGGCGGCAGGCATCCAGATTCACTTCGTCGGCTCGCCGCGAGGAGCGGCCTAACACGACGAAGTGCTCCGTCGGCTCCCAGATCCTCAGGACCTGGCTGCGCTGACCGTGCTGCCCCCGCCCCTCGGCCTCCAGCAACAGCGCCTCATCGAGCGCCAGGTTTTCGGCGGCCGTGGGTAGCGTGAGATCGAGCCATTTCATGCGAGCGGGAGACCCCGGGCAAGCGGTGACAGGAGTATCCTATCACCCGCCGATCGTGGCGGCCTAGACGCTGGCTTGTGGAGTCATCCCGCACGATTGGAAGCGGCGGAGCCCTCCCCAACCGAACTCGTGCTCGTAGTCGTGCTCCTGCTCGTGCTCGACATTCACCTTCGAACACGAGCACGACTACGAGCACGAGCACGATAGGATCACTCTTCGAAGGAGGAATATGGCCGTTGCCGCGACGCACAGGATCGCCAGCATGTCGCCCCACCGTGTGTACAGCGTTCGCTCCTCGAGCAACGGCACGGAATGAACGATCGTCGCGGCTTCGTGCAGCGGGGCTTGGGCGATGACCCGCCCGGTCGCGGAAATGACCGCTGTCGAGCCGACGGTGCCGCAGCGCAACAGATAGCGCCGGTTTTCCACCGCTCGGAACTGAGCGAGCTGCTGATGCTGCCGCAGCGCCGGCCCGCGGCCGAAGGCGGACAGGTTGTTCAGGTTCACGAGCACCTCGGCGCCTGCCCGGACCGTCTGCCGGGCATGGCCCTCCAGCAAGTCTTCGTAGCAGATCAGCACGCCGAGCGAAGCAGAGGGGTCGTCATGCTCCGCGTGACCAAGCGCATCGGAAGCGTGATGACCCCGATGCCGGCGGGGCAGCTTCAGCGGCGCCGCCGATTGGCCCGGCCGGTATTCGGCCTGGATACCGAATAGCTCGCGCAAGCCCGGAATCCATTGCTGGAGGGGAACGTGCTCGCCCCAGGGGGCCAGGACCTGCTTGTGGTATCGGCCCAGGATGTTCTCCTGCTCATCGAGCAGAAAGGCCGTGTTGAAGAACGGCCCCTGCGACTCTTCACCAGGAGCAAAGCTTCCGCCGCCGCACAAGCGCGGCGTAGCCATCACTGGCACGAGCCTCTGCTCCGACGCGGCCGTCGGCTCGCGATAGGAAATGCGCGTGCCGGGGCCGGCGTCCCTGAGACTCGTCAGGGCCAGCGAGTAGTCGCCGACGGAAGACTCCGGCCAGCAGATCAGCTCCGCCTCGGCCTGGACTTCGGCGGACTTGACCCGGCAGGTTTCCAACATGCTCCCGCCCGCCGTCCCCGGCTGAATCAGCGCCACGGCGAGCTGTGGGCGACTTGCCGCCTCGCGCTCGACCTGCGGCACGCGCCAGTGGCCCCATGCCAACACGGCGAATAGCACAGCGGCACAAGCCGCCGCCTGCCAGAGCGCCGGCCGCATCGGTACGGCTGCGGCGGCGTGCCGCGGAGGCCACGCCCACAGCACGATGGCCGTCACCGTGGAAGCCCACACGATGACGAAACTAATTGCGTACACTCCGCCCAACTCGGCGATTTGGATGGCCTCGATCCAGCCGCTTTGCGAGTGCCCCAGCCGCCAGGGAAAGATATGCGGCCAGAGCCATTCCAGGGCAATCCAGGTGGTCGGCCAAATCAGGGTCGCTCGAGCGCCGCGCGGGCCGATCAGGGCCGCCAGATAGGCGAAAATGCCGACGCGAAACGCGTCCCACGTAATTACCAAGAGAGCCAGCATCGAGGCCGTGAAGAGATTGACGTGCAGGTTGTCTCGCGCGGTGACGGGGAACCAGTAGAAGGCGGTCCACAAGCCCGCCTCGCCCGCCAACAGCCCGTAGCGGAAGGCGTACTTGGGCCGCTGCCCCAGCAGGGCCAACATCAAGAGCCCCATGCCGACCCACGCCGCGGCAAAGGCCCGCGGTTCCAGCCAAGTGATGCCGACGAGCAGGCCGGCCGCTAACGCCGCGGCGTAGCACCACGGTGCGGAACTTCGTCGTGCAGCGCCTCGTCGCGCCAAAATAGTCGGCGATGCGCCGCGATGCCTTGGTGCGAAGAGATCGAGTCGCATCATGGGTGCGTGGCCGCTGTGGCCCTATTGGTGCCGGTTGATGAGCAGTCCCACCAGAGCCAAAAAGCACAGGCCGCTGGAAGATAGCGCCGCCAGCAGCGCTTCCCGCGTCCGGACGGAGGCTTGCGGCGGGGGCGGATCCTGCGGAGGTTCGTCCGCGTCGCACGGCAAAGGGTCCGACAAGTGAAACCGGGTGCTCTCGGTTACCGTGATCGCGATTCGGAAGCATCCCTCCGATACGGAGTACCGTCTACTCTCGAAGGCCCGAAAGGGCCCGACTTGTGCGGAAACGGCGAGGACGAACTCGGTTGTACCGCGTGGCATTTCAATCGTCTTCTTGTCAGCCGGCTCCAGCGTCTGGTCGTAGAAGGCCATGCGGTCGGCCCGAGCGACGGCGACGACTTGGACTCGAAGTGGGGTGTCGTTTTTGACTTGTACGCTCGCTGGCGGTGGTGGATTTCGCGTGTCGTTCTTGGCGGCCATGGCGTTGGCGCACGGCCAGAGCAGGAACAGGGTGCTGACAGCAACGGTTCTCATGAATGCAACTTTCATGTAAGTGGTGAAAGGAGAACGAGGAGCACCGCAGACGGCGATCCGCGCCTATTCGTGCCGGTTGATCAGCAGCCCCAGGACGGCCAGCCCCAATAGCCCACCGGACCCAAGCACCGCTAGAAGCGATTCCCGCGAGAGTGACAGGGCGGGTGGTGGGTCGCCGGGCGGAGGGTCATCTGGCCGCGACAACTGCAGGTTGCCTTGGGAATCTAGCGTTATCGTGACTCGACTAACTCGGTTCCTGCCGAGCGAGGTGAATTCTCTGGATACTGGATTGCGACCTTCGGCAGTCGCCTCCACGGTGAACGATCCACTACTCTGAAGGCGGAATACCTCGCTCGTGCCCGGTTCAAGGGTCGCGCTATGTATAGAGATCCCCCCTTCGATGGAGACGTTAACGCTCAGCCCGGTTTGGTTGATCACTTCGACTGTCTGCTGCGCCTTACCGGCGCCGATTGCCATCGCCGGCGCGCACGTCAGCAGTGTCAGCAGTGCCGACAGAAAAACAGTTCGCATGCGTGGCTCCTTGGTACAGATGCTTCAGAAGTGAGAGATACCCGCCTCGTCCCCGATCACTCGCCGATGGCGTCGCTTCGGGTGCGCGTGCACAGGGCGCCGATAATCGCGGGTTCCATGTCGTCGCGCAAAAACTGCGCTCGACCATCGGTGAACAGCCCGTGTGCGCTGCCGGGATGGTTGCTGAAGATCTCGTTGGAGCGCTCGGCATTGATCCGCCCGCCGTCGTGCGCGAAGCAATTGTGCCCGTTGGCCCACAGGCCGCCCTCGTCCGGCGGCACGTCGGCGTCCTCCAGCACGATGAAGGTGTGGGCGGCGCCGTCGCGCACGTCGCTCAGGTTTACTGCCTCGCGGCGGGCGTCGGCCGGAACGGTCAGATTGATGGCCACCAGCACGCCAGCCGACCAGGCCTCCGTGCGGGCAAAACCCGGCGGCAGGCCGGTCAGCGTGCTGCCGTAGTTGCCGCCGTAGTCGCTGCAGCCGGGCCAGTTGACGCCCGTGGGGCACTGGAAAATGGAGAGCGACGAGGCCGCCACCTTCGGCATTGGTCCCCGCCCGAAAAACGCCGGCCAGCCCCGGAAAGGGATGCGCGGGCCGCCGCGCCAGTCCGTCGTGCCAGGGTTTTTGATAGTCGTACCGCTGTCGAAGATCGGCTCGCTCAAGGTGAGGCAAGATCGCCGTAGCCCAGGAGTGTTCGCGTTCGCGGTAGCCATCGCGGCCGGGCGGGAAACGGTTGTGACCCGACTCAAAAAGCTGCAGGGCAACGCCGATCTGCCGCAGGTTGCCGGCGCAATGGGCTCGCCGCGCGCTTTCGCGGAAGGTCTGTACCGCCGGAAGAGTCAATGCCACGAGCAGGCTCACGATGCCGAGGGCCACGAGCATCTCGACCAGGGTGAAGGCCGGCCGCCCACGGGGGATAACGCGAGGATAGCCGGGGGCGCGGTGCAGAGACCGGCGCCAAGTCATACTGAATCTCGTAAGCATGTAGCACCTCGCTCTCACCATGTGAATCTGCTGGGGCTGCATTAACATTCTCGTGCTCGTAGTCGTGCTCGTGCTCGTAATCGAAAACGTCCGCGCCCGCATTCGAGCACGAGCACGAGTATCAGCATCTAACTGGACAGGCAGCACGAAGCTATCCACGCCCTCGTCCGGGCCTTCCGGGCATCAGGCGCATCGGCAATTCGGCGCACCGGTGCACCGGCCTGGCCGGTTCCGCGTGCCACACACCGATCCCACGGGCCGGCCCCGGCACTGCCCGGCCGAACCCGCGCTGCACGCACGAACGCCTTTGACGCATAACCCTCCCACGCAGATTTGCCCCGTGGGACAATTCGCATCGGACGCGCACTGTCGCCTGGCGGCGGCCGCAGAGGATCCGAAGGCCAGATAACCGGCCACGATCCCAGCAGTCGCCAGCGCGCCCTTTCCGAGGCGTCCCAGAAACTGCCGCCGCGACGCGTTCGTCGCGGCCTGCTCCGCGATCTGGCTGAACTTCTCAAGCATGAGCCAACTCCTTTGAAGAAGGGATTTCCACCGACGGTTCGCGCTCGACCGCCGAGTCGCCCGGCGATGGGTCGTGATGCTTCTTGGCGCGGTTGCCGGCGCCGTTGAGCACATACCCCAGATACTGTGCGCTGCCGACGATGCCGCTGGAGGCGATCAGCCCCTCCTCGTCGATGAGGAACGCAAACGGCGTGACGAAGATCTCGTAGCGCTTCGAGAGGCTGAACTTTTCCTGCACGAGGACGGGAAATCGCGCGTGGACGTCGGCGGCCCACTGCCGCGTTTCGGCCGGCTCGCCGTTGTTCACCACCAGCACCTGGTGCTCGCCCTTGGCCTGCAGCCGATTGAACTCCGGCGCAATATCGTGGCAGGGGCCGCAGCCTGCCTGCGTGAAGACCAAGAGCAGCTTGCGCCCGGCGAAATCGCGCAGCGAGACCTGGCCGCCGGTGACGCTGGGCAGCGTGAAGTCGGGGGCCTTTTTGCCCACCTTGAGGCCGTCGCGCCCCAGTCGGCTGGGGCGAGTGATTTCCAATTGGTCGAGCCGCCAGTTCAAGACGCCTAGCGCCCGCAGCGTACCGAGCACCAGGAACGCCAGGCCGAGGACGGCGACGAGCAGTGCAATGTTTGCGGCGAGCAAGAAGGCGTTCATGGGATCCCCTCCACGTCAGTGTCCGTCGTCTTTCGCTCCGCGAAAGAACGTCCTTTCGCGGAGCGAAAGGCAACGATGCGCACTCCTCACCGCTTGAGAGCCAGTTCGCCCAAGTCGATTTCGACCTTCATGCGCTTGCCGTCGCCAAGCGGAGCCGGCGGCGGATAAGGCGGCAGGTCCCAATCCAAGCCCAGCTCGCTCAATCGCTCGCGGATCAGCCGCAAATCCCAAACGTGGACGAACTTCGATTGGGAGCTGACGAACAACTGACTGCCATCGGGACTGAATCCGATTAGCTGCACGAGGTCGTCATCAGCCGCCTGTAGCCTGGCCAATCGGCGGCCCGTCTCGGCCTCCAGCAGTTGCACGACGGTATGCGATAGAGCAATCGCCAGCAGCTTGCCGCGGCGAGCGAAGACGATCGAGCTGGGAACATCGACGCCCCCCTCCGCGGGGATTGTCCGGCTGAGCTCCCAGGAGCCGACTTCCCAGAAGCTGAATTCGGCCGCCGTGCCGGTCACCAGCCAACGTCCGTCCGGGCTGAAAGCGACCTTGGTAATCTCTTCGGTCGGGAGCAAGTGGCGCACGAGCTTGCCGCTGTGCGCCTCCCAAACCTTGACGCCGGAGCCGTGATGAACCCCCGTGGCGACCCATCGCCCGTCGGGGCTCGTTGTCACATCGTTGGCGTTACGGTGATTCAAGTGAACTGCGACGGGCGGCGACTTCTCCAAGTCGATTCTCGAAGCGCCGGCGGCGCTGACGGCCGCGAGGATTGCGCCCTCGCGGTCCAGAGCGGCGCGTCCCGTCCCTCCGGCGATGGGGAGCTTGCAAGGCGGACCCAGGCGCAGCACGCCCGATTCGGCCTGTAACGGCCAGCGATAGAGGCCCCCGCCGCTGGTGAACAGCTCCTGCCCTGAGGGATGGAACGTCACACCAGCCACGCCCAGAGGCAACACATGCTCTTCATTGAGCGCCAGGTCCCAGAGCCGGACTCCGTCGCTGACCGCGGCGGCCAGCCAACGGCCATCGGGGCTGACGTCTCCGTAGCCGATTTGCAACTGGGTCTGGTTATCGGCGGCACGGCGTTTGGGCAGCGTGCGGTACTCGCGGCCGGGCGTTACTTCCCAGATCCCGAGTTTCGAGCCGCGGCGGATGGCCAGGCGCTGCCCGTCACGACTGAACTGGCTGTAGCTGCCGGGCAAGCTAAGCAGTTGCCGTCCTGTCCAGAAGTCCCACAGACGGCTCGTCCCATCCCACCCATGACTGAGCAATAGGCCGCCGTCCTGCGAAAAGGCCAAACCGATTCCGTCAGAGCCATGACCTTGCAAGACGGCATGTTGCCGGCGGCTGATCGTGTCCCACAAGTAGAGATTGAAGTCGTTGCCGGCGACGGCGACGTGGATGCCGTCGGGGTGCCAGGCCACGGCATACACGCTGGTCGGATGGGACAGCTTGTCAAGGACTTCCCCGGTGGCGACGTCGCGAACCTGGAGTTCCCCACGTTCGTTGCAGGCGGCCAGCCTGGCGCCGCTGGCGTCGAAAGCCACTTGACCGGGATGGAAGCCCCAATCCAGCCGCTTCACTTCCTGAGCCGTAGGGACGTCGTAAAGGACCGTGTTGTTATCTTGCCCCAGCGCCAGCAGGCTGCCGTCGGGACTGAACTCGACGTGAGAAACCGCCGACGACGGTTGGAAAACCGTCGCGCAACGTTGCCAATCCCAGAGGCGGAAATTCGTCGTCTGGCCTCGCCACGGCGACCAGTATCGGACGGCCAAAAGGTCGCCCTGCGGACTGAATCGGAGCGTCGCCGCACCCGGTCGCCCGCCGGCGTGGACCTCGCCGGGCAATAGGACCAGCTCGCGGTCGTCGGCCACCTGGCGAATGCTGATGTTCCCTTTCGAATCGCTGCGGGCATAATGCTCCACGTCGGCGTCGAATGCCGGATGCCCGGACGAGCCGGACGGCCATCCCTCCCACTCTTTGACCAACTGCACGTCGGCCAGGGCCAGACAGGCGATGGCCTCGTTGCGCAGCTCCATCCGGAAGGCCCCGTCCAGCTCCAGCTCGCGGGCGAGTCGCGCGGCCTCGGTCGAGCGCCTGCCAACCGTTGAACCGCCGCCCTGCCGGCCGGCTGGTGCGGCTGGCTCGGGCCTCGGCCAGCCGGGCGTCGAACAGGCGATGCTGAGCATCGTCCAGGGCGATTGTTTTGTGCTTCGTTTCGCGCGAGATGTAGTGGTTACTGATGGCCAAAGCCACCACGGCCACGACGAGGATCACCGCGCTGGACACGCCTAACGACCACACCACGGCCCGGTGTCGGCGACCCCACTTGCGTCCGCGCTGCACGAGGGTGACTCGCTTGGCCCGGATCGGCTCGTCTTTCCGGAATCGCTCCAGGTCGTCCGCCAGCTCTTGGGCCGTGGCGTAGCGGTCGGCGGGGTTCTTCTCGATCGCCTTGAGAACGATCGTCTCCAACTCCCCGGGGACGGCTTTGTTTACACGCCGTAGCGGAGGAGGGTCTTCCGACACGATCCGCCGCAACAGGTCCTGGCGGTTGTCTCCCTCGAAGGGCGCACGAAGCGTCAACAATTCGTAGAGCGTCACGCCAAGGGAATAAACGTCCGTGCGCTGATCCAGCGCCATGCGCTGGCCGGAGGCCTGTTCGGGGCTCATGTAGCGCAGGGTGCCCAGCAGGTCGCCGGTCATCGTCAGCGCGCCGCCGGTCTCGATACGGGCCAGGCCGAAGTCGGTGATCCAGACGTCGCCCTCGCTCATCCAGGATCAGGTTCGCGGGCTTGATGTCGCGGTGGATCACGCCTTCGTCGTGCGGCGTAGTGCAGGGCTTCGGCCACCTGGATGCCCCAGTCGGCCACGGTGCGGAACGAAGCCGCCGTGTGCGTGGACGGTTGCGTGGATACGAGCATCTGAGCGGCACAGACGGTATCGTCCGCCGCCTGCCCGTCGGTGGCGCGCTGGCCGGCTGCGGTCAGCCTGCACTTCGGCGGCAGGTGGCAGGGCCACCGGCTTGCGCTCGGCTGACGTTCGGCGACTTTCCGATTGACGCAATGCGGCGATCACACGATCCAGCGTCTGGCCCTCGATGTATTGCATCGCGTAATAGTGGACGCCGCGCTCAGAACCGACGGCGTAGACGGGCACGATGTTGGTGTGGTGCAGCGAGGCCGCGGCCTGGGCTTCATTCTTGAATCGCTTGAGCTGCCGCGCGTCGAGCATGGCCGCGTAGGGCAGCACCTTCAGCGCGACTTGCCGGCCCAGAGAAATCTGCTGCGCCTCGTAGACCACGCCCATGCCACCGCGGCCGATCTCGCGCAGGATACGAAAGTCGCCTAACTCGCCCGACGTGCCGGCCTTCTCCGTCATCGGCTGGACGATCGTGGGATAGTCAACCAGTCCGACCGGGGGCGCGTTCAGAAAGCTGCCGGGCTCATCGTGCGCCTCGAGAAGCGCCTCGACACGCTGCCGAAGCTCGGCGTCGCCGGCACACTGCCGGTCTAACAGAGCGTCGCGAGCGCTGAGCGGCTGCTCCAGCACAGCGAGAAACACCGATTGAGCGCGTTGTGGGTAGCCCGACATGATGCACTGCCCCAAGATCGACGGCCTCACCATTCAGTGCGACATTTGTGGGGCTGTCTGTCGAAAAAAAGGGGAGAATCGTTAGTTGCTGCCGAGTGCGTCGCGCAGCCAGGCCCGGGCGTAGGTCCATTTTTGCCGGGCTCGATAGACGGTGACGTTCAGGGCCCGAGCCACTTCGTCGTGACCGACGCCGGCAAAATAGCGCAGTTCCACGACTTTCGCGGCCAGTCGGTCCTCCGCCGCGAGCCGGGTCAAGGCTTCATCCAGCGCGACCAGATCGTCCCCGGGAGCGGCGGCGGCGTAATCGGCCAGCTCCCGCCGCTGCAACTCCCCGCCGTGCTTGAGCCTTCGCTTGCGCCGGGCCGCCTCGACGAGAATCCGCCGCATGGCCTCGGCCGCGGCGGCGAAGAAATGGCCTCGACTATTCCACCGCTGCGCCTGCTCAACGTCCACGAGTCGAAGATAGGCTTCGTGAACCAAGGCCGTGGCCTGCAGGCTGAGTCCCGGATTCTCATGAGACAACTTGTGGGCCGCCAGCCGCCGGAGCTCGTCATAGACCAGCGGCAGCAGCCGATCGGCCGCGTGCTGATCTCCCGTTTCGATCGCGCCGAGAATCATTGTAACGTCGCTCATAGCGATCAATGCTCGGAGTCGCCCCCTGGGTCTCGTCCGTTGTTTTTGTGGCGACCGCCGCGCGAAAAGAGTAGGGTGAGAGCAGAGCGCCGGGGCCCGCGCGAACTGTCGCGCGCGCACGCGCGAACGGTGTCGTGGCGCGGTGTGTCTCGCCGTTTGACTTCAAGAAGAATGACGCGGCCGGCCGCGCCAGCGCTCGCGCGGCTCATGAAAAAGAGAGAGACCAGCGTGGGACAGGCTCTCGATGACGCCGAAATTGACCGGCTCGCCGCGGGAGCGGCGGGCAACGACGCGGCAGCGTTTCGCGAGCTGGTCGAGCGCGTCTCGCCGCACATCCTGCGTTATCTCTTACACAAGGGCGCGGCACTCGCGGACGCCGAAGACCTGGCCCAGGAGACGTGGGCCCGCGCCGTGCGCTGGCTGAAGTGCTATGACGGCTCGCGCAGCTTCTTGCGGTGGACGTTCGTGGTGGTGCGCAATCTGTGGATCGACCTCTTGCGCAAGCGACGCAAAGACCCGGAAGTGTTATCGTTCCTCGACGAACACCTCGACGTCGCCAGGCTGGCCAGTGATGTCGAGCGGCCTTACGAGGACTGGCAGGAGCGGCTCCTGGGCTGCCTGGACCGGCTCCCGGAGGAATACGGGAGAATCGTGCAACTGCGTTTCTGGGAAGGCCTTTCGCTGCAGGAGGTTGCCGACTCGCTGGGCATCCCTTACGGTTCGGTCAAGGCCAAATGCTTCCGCGCGGTCTGTCAGTTGCAGAATTGCATGGGCCTGCCACCCCCCGCGAAAGACGACGTCCCCGCGAGCGCCCACGAGGCGGCCAACGTTAATCTTATGGGAGGACCGTGATGGTGACCCACGGCATGAGCCAGCACGATTGTCTGACGCGGGACGAATGGGCCCGCTTGCTCGTCGAGCGGGACGAGCTACCGCCGGAGGCCCTCGCCCACGCTGCGCGCCGTCAGCCGTGCGCGGCCGTCGTGTCCGAAACGTCGGAAATGCTTGAGGTTGCGGCTGATTACCAGGCGTTCAGGAGTTCGCCAACGTCGGTGCTCCCGTCCGCGGCGCTCGGGCGCGTCGCCCGGTTGGCCGAGGCGGAGTTCGTGCGACAGAACGACTTGGATGGCTTTTCTTCGTCCCTATCGCGCAGCCGTCAGGTCGCCAGCCGCATTGGCCACTGGTGCCGTCAGCGACCAGCCGCTGCTGCGCTCTGCGCCGCTGTCTCGATCGCTCTCATGGCGGCGCCGTTTGTCCTGCCGAAGCTCACCTCGCAGGGCGCGGCGACCGTTGATGCCGCGAATCCCCAGAACGATCAGGCCGATAGCCACAAGGCTGATGGCTCCGCGGAAGTCCCCGCCCGCGGCCCCGTCCACGAGGCCTTCGCCGAGATCGACCCACCCAATCGCGCCCCTCAGTCGGCCTATTGGAAGAGCTATGACACGGCCTTCAGCCTGGCGGAGAAAGGGGAGCTGGATGAGGCCATTCTCAATTATCGCAAGGCCGTCCGAATCGATCCCACGCGTCCCGAGGCGCTCGCGGCACTCCGCGATCTGTTGAAACGCGTGGCACAAGACGACCTGCGCGCGGCGCAGCAGCTTCTCGCGCAGGGGTCAGACCGACCCAGCCAAGGAACGGCTGATAAGGATCATCACCAGGTATCCGGAATCCGTCGCGGCGGCGGAGGCGGGACGCTTGCTCGACAAGCTGACAAGCTGGTCGAAAGCCGCAGTCGCCGCCAAGGCACCCTCAGATGGGGGACTTTCCGGCGGCACCGCCTTTCAGGGAGAGAAAGTGGCCCCGCGGAAAGAGAGCGGCGAAGAGCGATCCGGGGTCTTTGATGATCCCATACCACCAGACGCGCCATAGAAGCAGTCAATCGCGATGCGACGACTACGAGCAGGGTCAGTCGTCAGTTCACGCTCACCTCGTCAATTGACGCTTACCCCGAGCGGCTCCGCCAGCCGCCGCAGCGACTCCAGCAGCTCGTCGAACCCCGCGAAGTCGAGCGACTGCGCCCCGTCGGACAGCGCGTGGTCCGGGTCCGGGTGGACCTCGATCAGCAGGCCGTCCGCCCCGGCCGCCAGCGCCGCCAGGGCCATCGGCGGCACGTAGTCGCGCTTGCCGGTGCCGTGGCTGGGGTCGACCAGGATCGGCAGGTGCGACAGCTGCTTCGACCGGCGGGATCACCGACAGGTCGAGCGTGTTGCGGCTGTGGTCGGAGAACGTCCGCACGCCGCGCTCGCACAGGATCACCTGGTAGTTGCCGCCGGCCATGCACGTACTCGGCGGCCATCAGCCACTCCTCCAGCGTCGCCGACATGCCGCGCTTCAGCAGCACCGGCTTGCGGCACTGCGCCGACGCGCTTGAGCAGGCTGAAGTTCTGCATGTTGCGCGTGCCGATCTGGATGATGTCGGCGGCCTCCTCGACGGCGTCGGCGTTGCTCGGTGTCCATCAGCTCGGTGACGATGCCGATGCCGGTCTTCTCGCGGGCCTTCTCCAGGATCTCCAGCCCCTCGACGCCCATGCCCTGGAAGGCGTACGGGCTGGTCCGCGGCTTGAACGCCCCGGCCCGCATCAGCTGCACGCCGCGGCGCACCAGGAACTCGGCCGTCCGCAGGATCATCGCCTCGTTCTCGACCGAGCAGGGGCCGGCGATGATCGTGAACGTGCCCGGGCCGATCGTCGTCTGCGGCGGCGTCGACGACGGTGTCGTCCGCGGTGCATCTCGCGGCTGGCGAGCTTGTACGGCTTGGTGACGCGGATCAGCTCCAGCACGCCGGGCAGCACCTCCAGCGTGCGCGGGTCGACGGCGCCGGTGTTGCCGGTGATGCCGATGGCCGTGCGCGTCGCGCCGGGCATGCGGGTGCGGCGTGAGGCCCATGTGGCGGATGGTCTCGACCGCTGCGGTCGACCTGCGCTTCGGTGGCATCGTGACGCATGACGACGAGCATGAATCATTCCCCAAGGCCGGCCGGCGACCGCCGTTTGCGACGCGCGGCGAACCCCTGTGTCCAGCGATCGATGGCCTTCTCTGACCATACCAATCAGGGGCGGCGCTTGCCATTGCTACGGAGGGGACTTCAGGCTTCGGACTTCAGACTACGGGCTTCAGACTTCGGGCTGCGGGAAGAACGACGCGGCCGAAGCCTGAAGTCCGAGCCTGAAAGCGTCGATTAGCGTCTATCAGCGTTTATTCGCGTTCCCCCTTTTAGGGAACCGAAAGCGCGGCCCAGGCGCAACCACCCGTCGCGGTGAGTGCCGAGCGCTTTCAACCGGCTCGCCGTTCGGTGGGCCGGGCGGGCTCGCCGTCGGAGCGATCGGTGAGCTGCGGGAAGCGGTGGCGATAGAAGAGCTTTTCCCACCAGGTGGCGCGGCGCAGGCTGGGGCAATCGGCGTCCACCGTGTGTTCTTTTCCGCGGCGCGTGCGGAGCAGCACTTGCGCCTCGCCCACCATCTTCACCACGACCCAGTATTTATCCACCAGGTAGGCGTAGGTGTCCCCCTTGGGGGCCGGGCCGATATCGTGAGCCCGCGGCCCGGGGCAGTTGCTGTACTTGACCTTGCAGTAGACAACCGGTTCGCCCGGAAGGAAGGTGCGCGCGTTCATCATTCTCCAACTCCGCCGGAAAAAACGCAGCGTTTTCGTTATTATTCGATCCTTGGCAGGCAGGGTCCATAGTAAATCGGCCGTTCTGGCCGCATTTTCGGGCAAAAGCTGCGCCTGAAGGCGCCGCTGGCTTTGCCCGGCGAGGGAACCGGGCGGAGTCGATAGAGTCGATCGTGCAGGTCTAGCCGCGAAAACTTCTTTGGAAAGCTGTAGATTGACCTCATGAGCGTCGCCGCAGTGTCTGCCACGGTTCGCGTATTCCTCAAGCCCGGCAAGGCGGCACCCTTCTATGCGCGCCATCCCTGGGTCTACGATACGGCGGTCGCCCGGCTGGAGGGCAGCCCGGCTGACGGCGACGTGGTGGAGCTGGTGAACGAGAAGGGCCGCTTTGTCGCCCGTGGCGTGTTCAATGGGCATAGCCGTTTGATCGTCCGGCTGTACTCCTGGGACGAGAGCGAAGGGCTGGACGAGGCCTTCTGGCGGCGGCGGCTGGAGCGGGCCATCGCCCTGCGGCGCCGCCTCGGCTACGGCGACCCGGCGGGGGCCGAGCGGTTGGTATTCAGCGAGGCGGACGCCTTGAGCGGGCTGGTCGTGGACCGCTATGGCCGGCACCTGGTCGTGCAGGTGAACGCCCTGGCGATCGAGCGGCGGCTGCCGATGATTCTGGGCCTGCTCCGCGAGCTGCTGCCGTGCGATGGCATCACGGTGCGGGGCGACGAGGCCATCAGCAAGCATGAAGGAATGAAGGACCCGCGTCGCGAAGCAACCCCAGGGCTTGAAGGGGCGGTGCTGACGGACGTGCTGACGATTGTCGAGCACGGCGTCCGTTATCAGGTGGACATCGCAGCAGGACACAAGACGGGCTCGTATCTCGATCAGCGAGAAAACCGCCGGGCCGCGGCGGGCTATCTCCGCGGGGCGCGCGTGCTCGATCTCTTCTGCTACACGGGCGGTTTCAGCCTGGCGGCGGCCGCCTTAGGCCAGGCCCGCGAGGTGCTGGGGATCGACTCGAGCGCCAAGGCCGTCGCCCTGGCCCAGACGAACGCCCAGCTCAACGGCCTGAGCAACGTGCGCTTCGAGCAGCAGGATTGTTTCGACGCGCTGGACGCGCGAGTGGCCTCGGGAGAGCGCTACGACGCCGTGATTCTCGACCCGCCAAAGTTCGCCCGCAGCCGCCGGGCCGTGGACGAAGCCCTGCGGGCGTACCATCGCATCAACCGCCTGGCGGTCGAGCTGCTGGTGCCTGACGGTATCCTGGTGACGTGCAGTTGTTCGGGCAACGTCAGGCGGGAGGACTTTTTCGACGTGCTCACGGGCGTCGCGCAGAAGGCGCGCCGCACGATTCAAGTCTTGGAACAACGCGGCGCCGCGCCCGACCACCCGGTGAGCACGGCCTGCCCGGAGAGCGAGTACCTGAAGTGCTTCATCTGCCGGGTGGTGTAGGATCCCAGATTGATGAACCCGTGACAGAGGACACCAGCTCAGGAGCCCACCATGCCAACGCAATTCGTCAACCCGCCCACGCTTTGCCCTACGCTGGGTTGGACGCAGGTCGTTACCGTCAGCGGCGGCAAAACCGTCTATGTCTCGGGGCAGGTGAGCGTGGACGAGCGCGGCGACGTGGTCGGCCGGGGCGACCTGCGGAAGCAAACCGGTCAGGCCTTCGAGAACATCAAGCACGCCCTGGCGGCCGTGGGCGCGACGTTCAAGGACGTGGTGAAGACCAACCTCTACGTCGTGGGCCTCAAGCCAGAGCACGTGCCCGTCATTCGCGAGGTCCGCAGCCGCTATGTTTCCGCCGAGCATCCGCCGGCCAGCACGCTCGTGGGGGTCTCGGCGCTGGTGGGTGCGGACTGGCTGATCGAGATCGAAGCCGTGGCGGTGATCGCGTAGGCGTGGCCATCTTGGCCGTGAATTCACGGGCTGGAAGCCCGTGACACGGATTGCTCTCGCGCCGCCGTGAGCGTGTTTCGCAGCAGCATCGTCACCGTAAGCGGGCCGACGCCGCCGGGCACCGGGGTGATCTTGCCGGCCACCTGCCGCACGGGCTCGAAATCGACGTTGCCGACGATGCCGTCGGCCGTGCGGTTGATGCCTACGTCGATGACCACGGCGCCCGGCTGCACCATCTGGGCCGTCACGAACTTCGGCCGGCCGATGGCCGCGATGAGAATATCGGCCGATCGGGCGATGGCGGGCACGTCGCGGCTGCGGCTGTGACAGACGGTCACCGTGGCGTCGCCGCCGGCGCCGCGCTGCATCAACAGGCTGGCCAGCGGCTTGCCGACGATCTCGCTGCGTCCCAGGATGACGACATGGCGGCCGGCGGTCTCGATGCCGCTCCGCAAGAGGATCTGCTGCACTCCGGCCGGCGTGCCGGGCACGAACCGCGGCCGGCCTTGCACCAGAAGGCCGACGTTCTCGGGGTGAAAGCAATCGACGTCCTTCGTCGGCCGCACAGCCGCTAACACGGCCGCGGTATCGACTTCGTCGGGCAACGGCAGTTGCACCAGGATGCCGTGGACGGCCGGATCGGCGTTGAGCGTTTCGATCAGCCGCAGCAGCTCGCTCGTGGTCGTCTCGGTCGGCAGATGGTGCAAGCGGCTGTCGATGCCGGCGCTGGCATGCTCGCCGCTTGCTGCGCACGTAGACCTCGCTGGCCGGGTCTTGGCCTACGAGCACGGCAGCGAGCGTGGGCGTGCACCTGGTGCTGCTGCGACGAATTGGCCCACGTCCACGGCAATCTCAGCCTGGATGGCTTGGGCCAGCGCTTTGCCGTCGAGGATTTCAGCCAAAGTAGTCATCTCGCTCCGCGAGATGAATGGCCGACTCGCTTCGCGAGTCGAACGGCAACTCGCAGAGCGAGTGGCCCACTCACATCTCGCGGAGCGAGATGGCTACACTAGCCCGCCGGATCGATGCCCCGCACCCATGGACCAGCCAGCTTCTGATAGGCGGGCGGCAGCGGACGCGCGCGATCCGGGCAGCGATCCGCCGCTCGCTCGCGCGAGACTTGCTCCCAGCCCTGGGCGAACTGGCTCCCGCCCCGAGCCACCTCGTGCCCGTTCCATTCCAGCACGCGGCCTTCGCGGTAGCTCTCGACGCCCATCAGGGCGGTCACGGTGGCGGCGGCGGCCAGATCGGGCGGGTTGTGACAATGGGCCGGCTCGTTGCGTTCGATTGCTTCGAGGAAATTCTCCCAGTGGGCTAGCGTTTCGTCCTGCGGCCTGGGCACCGAGACGTGCTGCCGCCGAGTGCTGGGCGACCGTGTGATCTGCGGCCGCTCCGGCAGGATGTCGAAGCCGTCCTTTCCCAGGTCGAAGACGATCGTGCCCTGCTGCCCGCGGAGGCACTGCTCGATGGGGTGGTCGCAGCACATCGTGGCCGTGACCAGCATTTGCACGCCTTCGTCGTAGTCGGCCACCAGGGTCACGGTGTCGGGCACGTCGCGGCCGTCTTGTTCCCAGTAGATGCCGCCGCCGGCCGTCACCCGCCGCGGGAAGCGCAGGCCCGTGGCCGGCCAGCATCTGCGTCAGCCGGTCCACGAACAGCTCGCCGAACGGCCCGCGTGCCGAACGGCCAATAGCAGCGCCACTGGGCGAAGCGTGCCCTGTCGAAGGGCATCTTCGGCGCCAGGCCGAAGCGCGTGCCCAGGAACATCTCCCAGTCGATCGTGCCGGGCGTCATGTCGCGGCTCAGACCGGCCGAGCGCCACTGTCCGCCGGAGGAATTGCGATAGTATTCGGTCTGCGCCTGCACCACCTTGCCGATGCCGCCGGCGCGGAGGAACTCGTGGGCGGCGCGAAAGCGGCCGTCGCTGGTGCGCTGCACGCCGACCTGCACGACGCGGCCCGAGTCGCGCCAGGCCTGCACCAGCTCGAGCGCCTCGCTCGACGCGTGTGCGTCATCGGCCGTTCGCAGTAGACGTGCTTGCCGGCCCGCAGGGCATCGAGCGCGATTCGCCCGTGCCAATGGTCGGGCGTGGCGATGACCACCACATCGACGTCGGGGCTTTCGAGGACGTGGCGATAATCGGCCGAGAGCAGCGGCCGGCGGCCCGTGCCGTGCAGGCGTCGGCCGGAGGAGGTCTTGAAGCCGTGCTGCACCATTTCGGCCTTTTCCTCGCGGTGGCGGTCGTAGACGTCGCAAACGGCGACGGGCACCACGGGCCGCCCGGCGGCCAGCAGCCGCAGCAAGACATCCAGATGCGCCCGCCCGCGCGCGCCGCGCCGATCAACCCCACGCCGAGGCGGCTGCTGACGCTGCGGCCGCTGGCGCTGTCCGCGGCGGCAGTCGCCGGCGTGCCCAAAAGTCCGGCCGCCGTGGCCGCGGCGGCGCCGGCCGTGGTGTTGATGAACTGGCGCCGAGAGACGTGATCGTGTGAGGAAGGCGAGGGCATCGTGAAGACTCGAGGCTGGCTGGACGCGCGTCGATGGATCGCCGTCGATCGCGGGCTGCGCATTCTAGCATAACGAGGACGCTGACGCACGAACACCGTGTTGGCCAGACCCTTGCCTCGGCGATCGGGGTGCAGTCCCTAGCGCCTCTCACGGATGAACTAATTTCGCTTACTTTTCGATAATCGTTTTTTTATACAAATAATATGTATTCCTTCATGAATAATCCAAGGGATAAGGTGGGGGCCGTGATGCCAAACGCTTCAACGCCCCCCAAAAAAGGACAGTTCCCATGTCTCACCGCCAAGGATTCAACCCCACGACCTTCACCAGCTCCGTCGGCCCAAGCGGCGTCGCCTGGAACCCCGCCACACTCACCGCCCAGGCCACGCTCACCTCCGGCCAGAGCACGCAGTGGTTGCGGGCCACCGGCTTCAATTTCACCAGCGAAATCGGTGACAACGACACGATCCAGGGCATCGAAGTCACGGTCACTCGCCAAGACGCCAACGGCACCGGCGCGGTCAACGCGGTCGTTCAACTCGTCCACAATGGCTCGGCCGTCGGGATTCAGAAATCCGGCGGCGGCACTTGGCCGGGCAGCGCGGCCGCGATCACGTACGGTGCGAGCGCAGACACCTGGAGCACCTCGCTCACCCGGGCCCAAATCCGCGATGCCTCCTTCGGCGTGCAGCTCTACGCCTTCATGAGCGGCCCCGGCACGAGCAATCCCCAGGTCAGCCAGATCACCCTCCGGGTGCACTACCTCCAGAAACTGGACGCCACGCCGCCGGAATCCTGCGCCGCCATGCCCTGGCGACTGCGACTGTCCTTGCAAGGGTAAGAAGGCGGCAACGGATAACCCCGTCGAATATGGCAGCGGCCAAATCGAGTTGGCCGTCGCCGACTTAGGCGCCGGAGGTTTTGGCCACGCGTGGGGGCACGAGCGCGTCTATTCGAACCGCCTCTCACGGTACTCCGATATCCGCCAGGGTTTTAACTGGCTCGTGCGCGGCTGGCCGTATCTCATGCAGAAAGACTCGACGACTTTCGTCTTCGTGCGGACGACCGACGAGGCAGTCTGGTTCGATTACAACTCAGGCACGGGCGTCTACACGCCGCGCCACGGAGCGAAGTTCGCCCTCACGCACGACTCCACGAACAACGTCTTCAACCTGGCCAGCGAAGACGGCGACAAGTTCACCTTTCACAACTTCACCCAATCGACCTATCCCAAGGGCCTCTTCAAGAGCCTGACGACGCCCGGTGGGCAGACGATCACGGTCCAGAGCTATAACTCCGACGGCCGGATCACCGAGGTGCAGCGCAGCTACAGCTCGGGCGGCAGCACGACGACCGAGTCGCTCAAGTACGACTTCCTCTCCAGCGGCGACAATCAGGACCGCCTGGAATACGTCACGCTCCGCCGCAAGGTCGATGCCGGCGCCTGGAGCGACCTCCGCCGCGCGAAGTATGAATACTACGCCGCCCTCGAGGACCACGGCAGTCAGGGCGATCTCAAGCGCGTGACCATTCAGCTCTACAGCGGAAGCTGGCAGGACCTGGATGTCTATTACTATCGCTACTACAAGGCCGGCGACACCAATGGTGGCCCGCACCTCCTCAAGTACGTCGTCAACCCGGAGAGCTATCGCCGGCTGGACGACGGGGCCGATCCGCTGACAGCGAGTAACGCCGTCGTGGCTCCCTACGCCGATCACTACTTCGAGTTCGACTCGTCGGGGCGCGTGACCAAGGAAGTGGTCGATGGCGGCAGCCGCACGACGACGCTGGCCTATACCACCAGCTCCCATGGCAATGGCTATAACAACTGGAAGACCAAGACGGTCGAGACCAAGCCCGACGGCAGCCAGAACGTGGTCTACACGAATTACCTGGGCCAGGCGCTGGTCCTGGAGCACAAGAGCGGAAGCGATAACTGGATCGAAACCCGGGCGTACGACTCGGCCGGCCGGCTGATCGAGCGGGCTACGCCCGCGGCTGTCGTCAGCTATGATGACACAGCCGCAGACCTCGATATCACGCTGCGCACCTCGGATGGCTTGATCCACGTCACGGATCACTACACCACGACCGGCTCAGGCGCCGCGGCCGGCTACGTGCAGCACGAGAAGATCAAGAAAGGCTCGAGTGGCACGCCGATCAAGCTCCGCAGCTACGAATACACGTCGCAGACTGCCGGCGGCGTGACTGTCTACCCGGTCTCCAAAGAGACGGTCTATCGCAACGATGACGGCACGGGCGCCATCGACACGACCTACAGCTACACGTTCCACTCCGGCACCGTGCGCGTGCTGAAGCGCACCACCACGCTGCCGGCCGTCTCCACCAGCCACAACGGTTCAGGCAGCGCCAATACGCGCGAAGAGGTCTACGACGTCCACGGCAACCTGGAGTGGACCAAGGACGAGCGCGGCGCGATCACCCGCCATAAGTATGATATCGTCAAAGGTGCGCTCACGCAGACGATCCAGGACGTAGATACCGCGCAGGTCAGCGACGAGCCGAGCGGGTGGAGCACGGTCAGCAGCTTCGGATTGCACCTGACCAGCGACTATGAAGTCGATGACCTGGGCCGCACCACGCAGGTCTTAGGCCCCGTTCACAATGTCGATATCGCCGGCACCGACACCGCCGTGCGCACCGCGGGCTGGACGGTCTACAAAGACATAGACCATGAGGTCTGGGCGGGCCAAGGCTACGGCAGTGGTTCGGGCTTCTCCACCTACACGCTCGTGAACCCACTCAGCATCACGAAGCTGGACCACGCCGGCCGTGCGACGGACCAGATCGTTGCCACGCGCGCCAGCACCTCCGGCAAGCTCACTGCCTCCGATAGCTTCGCCCAAGCGACTTGGGTGCGCTGGAGCAAGAGCATCTACAACGACGAAGGCGACCTCACGGCCAGCCGCGTCTATCACACGATTCCCTCCTCGGGCGAAGGCACGAGTGGCACGAACTACGATGCGGCGAGCTTCGGCTACGACGCCTCGGGCCGGCAGAATAAGCAGGCCACGCCCGGCGGCACGATCACCCGCACAGTGTTCGACATTCGCGGTCGAGTGAAGAAGGTCTATATCGGCACCAATGACAATGGTGCCACGGATGCCGACCCGACCGGCGGCGGTGCCACCGGCAATAACATGGTGCTCGTGACCGAGCACGAGTACGACGGCAATGCCGACGAGGCCAACGGGAACCTCACCAAGACCACCCAGCACGTCGATGGGAGCACCACGCGCGTGACCACGTTCAGCTACGACTGGCGCGATCGCCAGACGTTCGTCGATGGCGAAGTCGATTTCTACCAGGAAAACACCTACGACAACCTGGGCCGCGTGACCAAGGTCGATCGCAAGAACACCACCTCGGGCGGCAACCTCGTTGCCCGCAGCGAGACCTTCTTCGACGATCTGGGCCGCGCCTACCAGACCAAGCGCTATGCGGTGAATGTCTCCAATGGCACCGTCGGCAATGCCCTGGTCAATAACACCTGGTACGACGCCGCCGGCCACGTCATCAAGCAAAAGGCCGCTGGCAGCGAGGCGTTCGCGAAGTCGGTCTACAACGGCCTCGGCCGCAAGACCAAAACATTCATCGGTTTCGACACCGCCGAGACAAGCTACGCCGATGCCGGCACGGTCACCGGCGACACGATCTTCGAGCAGACCGAGACGGCCTACGACACGGCCAGCAACGTGACCCAAGTCACGCTGCGCCGCCGGTTGCACACGGCGACCGGCACCGGCGAGCTGACCAGCCCCAGCGGCTCGCAGCCCAAGGTGCGCGTCTCTTACGTGGCCATGTACCCCGACGCCGTCGGTCGCGGGCAGGCCAGGACCAACTACGGCACGAATGGCGGCAGCTCGTTCAGCCGCGCCGCCACGATCCCCGCGCGCTCGGACACCATCCTGGTCGATTCCAGCGAGTATAACTCGCGCGGCGAGGCCTTCAAGTCAATCGACCCCAAGGGTCAGGACAACCGCAGCGAGTGGAATCACGCCGGCCAGTTGACCAAATCGATCGCCAATTACTTTGACGGCGACCCGGCCACCGGCACGGCCGACCAGGACGTCACGGTCGAGCTGACCTACAACGCCGACGGGCAAATTGCCACCCGCAAGGCCAAGAACTCGACGACCGGCGACCAGACGACGACCTACGTCTACGGGGTCACTACGAGCGTTGGCAGCGACTTGGCGCACAATGGTCTCTTGCGCGGTGATCTATCCCGACTCCGACGACGTGGCGAGCCCGCTGGGCAACGGCACCGACGGCGTCTACGACCGTGTCGAGTTGAAGTACAACCGGCTGGGCGGGCTCAAAGAGCGGAAGGACCAGAACGAGACGGTCCACGTCCTGGAATACGACAAGCTCGGCCGGCAGATCCACGACCGAGTCACCTCGGTTGGCTCCGGGATCGACAACGCCGTGCTCCGCCTGTCGAGGACCTACGAAGTTCGCGGATTGGTGGAAAAGGCCACCAGCTACGACAACGCCACGGTCGGCAGCGGCAACATCGTCAACGAAGTGCAGTTCGCGTACAACGACTTCGGCCAACTGACGAACGACTACCAGTCGCACAGCGGCGCCGTGAACACCGGCACGTCGCCCAAGGTCAGCTACACCTACGCCGATGGATCAGCCAACCACATACGACGCACGAAGATCACCTATCCGAATGGCAGGTTCTTGCACATCGGTTACAATAGCGGCGAGGATGCAAACCTGGGCCGGGTGTCGTCCCTAGCGGACGACTCAAGCGGCAGCCCTGGCACGCACTTGGCCGAGTACACCTATTTGGGCATCGGCATGGTCGCCAAGGTCGATTACACCGAGCCGGACCTGCACTGCGACCTGGCCCACGGGTCGGGGGACGATCCCTTCGACGGCCTGGACCGCTTCGACCGCGTGATCGACTTGCTCTGGCGTGACTACGGCGCATCGGTCGATGTCGAGCGCGTCACGCATGGCTACGACCGAGCCGGCAACCGCCTCTGGCGCGAATGCCCCGTCCCGGCAGCCCAGAACCCGGCCGTCCACATGGACGAGCTCTACACCTACGACGGCGTCTATCAGCTCAAAACCTTCAAACGCGGCGACCTCAACGCCACCAAAGACGGCATTGTCTCCGGCACGCTCAAGTTCGCCCAGGAGTGGTCGTTCGACCCCACCGGCAACTGGACGACCTTCAAGGAAGACGCGGCAGGCGACGGCACGTTCGAGCTGGATCAGAGCCGAACCCACAGCAAGTTCAACGAGATAACGCAAATTGCCGGCTCCTCGACCCATGTCGCTCATGACCGCGCGGGCAACATGACCAAGACGCCCAAAGCCGACAACTGGAATGCCAGCCACGACAACGTCTACGATGCCTGGAACCGGCTGGTGACAGTCAAGGACGGCGCGCACAAGGTGATCGACAACGCCCACGACGCCTTGACGCGCCACATCCTGAAGAAGGTCTATGCGTCAGGCGTTCTGGACTACACGCGCCATTACCTTTACTCGGATTCGTGGCAAATCATGGAGGAGCGCAAGGACAGCGCAACGCGAGCCGACCGGCAATTCGTCTGGGGCCGCCGCTACATCGATGACCTCGTACTGCGCGACCGAGACGCTGACGCTGCCGCTGCAACCGGTGCATTGGGCGTCGCCGGGTCTGGCCTCGAGGAGCGACTTTATTGTCTGCACGATGCGAATTGGAACGTTACGGCTCTTGCCGACGCTAATGGCGACCTGACAGAGCGCTTTATCTTCGGGGCGTATGGTACACCCACGTTTCTCACCTCTGCGTACACAATTCGTTCAACATCAAGCTACGACTGGGAAACGCTCTTTGCGGGATATCGCTGGCACGTCAACACGGGCCTTTATACTGTCCGTCGGCGGCAGCTTGTACCTCAACTAGGCCGCTGGACCACTCGCGACAGTCTATTTCACGTCTCGACCTCACTTTACGCATACGCTGGATCTTCCCCAGTTACCCGACTTGATCCAACAGGCGCAAAGGACTGCTGTTGCTGCGTTAATGACGCCGACATTGAGGACTTAGCGATCCATAGAGACCTTTTTGGAGAGGGCGATATGGCTGTTGAACGCTGGGGGCACAGGTTCAAACTTGTCACGCAATTGACATATTTCGAGGAAGGAAAGGGTGATTGTCGAATCGAATGGTTTGAGTGTAGTACTGATGCCAGCGCCTTGACGACCGAGGCAGATGTTGTTCACACGAAGTGGCATGACTCCTACAAGCTATTTAAGGACAAGATTGACGGGTTCGACGACTGGATCAAGTACGAGCGAGGTGAACCGCCCTTTGACAAGAGGTGCTGTGGGTCCAGCTTCTTCGTAACGGCGCTCGATACGCCTATGACGCCGCGTTACGCCTCCCGCCATTTACGTATTTTAATTAGGCTGTCGAGTGCACCGAAATGCAAGTGTGAATATAAGGTCATTGTGATTAGGCTGTTCCAGCAGCTCATTTCGAAAAGTATGGCGACTGTTGGCGACCTGCCTCCGATTAAGCCAATTATAGACGATCGCTACCCGCACGTTCATGATAATCTTAAAGAAGGCGAAAAATGGGAAATGGATATTCTCTATCGTGACTTCAAGGATGGGCTGGAGCCGGCAAAATGTGGGCCACTACCTGCGTGACTTTACGTTCACAGGGTTTCGTGACAGACGCGTGTAAGCTGTGTACGTAAAGGGCGCCGGTGAGGTCTTAAAGGAGTTTTTCAACATTAAGGAGACATCACAATGGAGAAGGCATTGTTTGTGTTGTACATGTGGGCGGCAAGCGCATTCGTGTACGGGCAGACTCGTGGAGATATTAAGGACTATCGCGAGGCTCTCGACCAGCTAAGTCAAGGAGGCTTGTCGGCCGAGCAAGGACGTACCGCGTTGGCTATGGTAGTCGAGGCGCTCAGTGAGTCGGATGATCCGCGTATCTTGCTCGTTCTTCGACAAGAGATGAAGAAGAATCCGCTCGCGATAAAGACGGTAGTACCGCGCGTTACGGCGCTTGTTAAGGCAAAAGAAAATGAGTCGCGCCTTTGCGACCTGCTTGATTTGCTGCTTGCTGTCGGACAGACAGCGCCAGAGGGTGTGGTGGAGCTTGAGGCGATTGTCAAGGATGTAAAGAAGTATTCATTTGGTGCACCGAGAGCTGCGGTCCTGCTGCTGTCCGTTGATCCAAGTCGTCGTGATATGGCGCAATGGCTAGGAGGAGCACTGGAGAGCGAAAACCGCGAGTTGCGACTGGCTACGTCGTTAGCATTGGGAATCGCCGGGAAGCGAGTGCAACCGATGGCATCGAAGCTCGTGCCATTATTTAGAGATTCCGCCGTAGAAGTGCGGGTGGTGACCGCAGGTGCGCTTTGGAAGATCGCCCCCAAAACGCCGGGCATTCTTGATGTGCTTCGCGAGTCGCTCACTGAGAAGGCTGCGCTTATGCGATTTAAGCCAGAAGGAGTTAGCTCCCGTGGAACGACGCATCATGATCTCGCGCTTATTTACATGGGCGAAATGGGAAAGGAGGCGCGAAGAGCCGTGAACGACATCGCCCGGTTTGTCAAGGCGGAGGCGGGACCAGCCAGGTTGTTTGCAGTCCGATCGCTTGCCCTAATCGGGGTGGTGACGCCTGACGTATTGGCCGCATTAGAGGCTGCAAGAGGCGATTCGAACGAGGCGGTTGCCGCAGCAGCCGCTGAAGCGCTAGATCGGTTGCGCCGCCGTGACTGAGAAGCACCACGGGCGTTTCCTTTTATGTGGAGCGTGCGAGGAAGGAAAAGGGGACATTCTACGAATGGCACTTGAAGATCCGTAACTCCTTGCAGCTCAAAGCGCTATGGACTGAAAAGGCCTCGCTTGCCTAACTGGTGTTCATCACAAGCACCACAGGCAAGGAGGCCAAGATGGATGGGGCGTTTCGTCGCGCGGTCGCTGAGGCTCGTGCGCATCGAGGTCTTTGTTTCGCCAGTCTGCTGTCGGAGGATCGTATCCTTCAGGCCTTCGGGGCGGCAAGCGCGCTTTGGCAGGGATGGATCTACACGCCGGCCGTCACCATGTGGGACTTTCTGTCTGGAGTGTTGCGAGAGCATCGGCTGGTATCGCTAGCACGTCCCTTGAACCGCCAAAATGACCGGCAGGAGCTGTTGGCGAGAACGCGGGCTACGGGCCTTCCGAGGCTTGATGGTCCCGGGACAAGGCGAGTGCCTGCGGGTGGTTGGCCATTGCCTGATGCCGAAACGCTTCCACCTGGCCCTAGTGCACCGCAGGCACTGAAGACGGAAAAACTTTCCCTCAGCGATGTAGAGTTTACAAGCCGGTTCACAGCAAGCAGTCGCAGCGTGGGGTGCGCGAGCCTTTTTCAATGCTCGAGGAGCCAAGCCCTTCGACGACGAGCGACCGATGAAGCGTCTATGGGGTCAGCTGTTAGCGCTGCGCGTGTCCAATGCCTCGCGCGACGCCGACTGATTGGTCACGCGTCCTACGCGCCTGCCCAGTCGAATCGGGGCGCGGTTTGCTTCCCCAGCGGGGCGACAACTTGCTCGACACCCGTGGACGATTTGGCGCAGTCTATCGTCAGCAGAAATGCTGAAAACGGAAAGGGGGAGTCTTTAAGTTCTTCATGGGAGGATCCCCATGCCGGTCGTTCGCAAACACGGGTAGCAGGTGCTGATCGTCAAGCGGCCGCTGCGTTTCTCACCTGCCGCGTGGGATGAGAAGCCCGAAGATGCCGAAGTGCTTTGCACGGCGTTCTCCGGTCTTCGGCGCAGCGCAGGCCGTAAGCTGGTGCCGGGGCTTCAATGAAGCCGAGTTGGCCAAGCCGTACGGCGTGTGGGCCGTCGTCCGACGCTACGAGCCCGTCAGCCCGGTAGAAGCGCCGCCGGCGACGAACGGAGAGAATAGCTGCCACGGAACGACTCTCTAGCGATCTCCACGTTTTTGACGTTGCACTAGGACTAGACCTAGGCGCCAAAAGAGCTATCGGCTGGGTGGCACACGTGCGGGGTCGTGCTCCAACAGACGCTTGCTGTCTGCAGGTGGTGCCGCTGTTCTTGCCGCCAGGGATGCCGGAGTACCATGGGGCCTGTGAGGCACGCATCGGAGCCTTGAAAGACCGCACCTTCACACTGGCGGCTCGCAGCGGATCCACTGGACGACCGGCGACCTCCAGACCGCGCCCTTTCAGGGTCAAGGTTCACCGCCGAACGACGTTCTTCCGAGGGTCGAACACTCGACCGGCACCACGGCCTTACATTTGCCAACCGAGCGCCTCCAGCCCTTCACGCGGCTCGTCGAAGCTGCAACTGCCTAGCGACGCCAGCCCGGTCTGTCGGGCCGAGCGAACCTGCTGGGGCGTGGCGGCGTGCTCCCGCCATTGCAGGCGGGTCGCGGAAAAGACAAAGCTCTCAGGGGATCGCTCTTCCAGGATCGCCCGAATGTCTCGCTGGGGCAGTTTGCGGTGGGTGCCGGCCAGCACGGCAGCGAGCAGGACGTTGAGAAAGCCGTGGGCGGCAGTCGCGGATGCCTTCTCTTCGTGGCGCAGCGGCTGGTGCAGGCCGGCCGTGAGTTTGTAGACCAGGCCGCTGTCGCGGCAGGCGGCGATGCCGCGGGCCAGGGCCTCGGACGATGGATAGGCCGCGGCGTCCAGCCCGCCTGTGCGGAACTTCAGGCCGAAGACGCCATTGGTGCGCCATAGGAAGCTGCTGACGCTCTGCGCGACGCCGGCAACCTGATCGTCGAGCGGCGTTTCGAGAAAGACCGTCCCCAGCGGGACCTCCAGCTCCGTCGCGGCACGGTTGAGCTCCTCCAAGAGCATCGAGATGCCGGAGCTATCCCGCGTCCAATCTGGCGGCAGTCGGAACTCGAGCGACAGGCGAGTTGTATCGTTGGGGGGAATGCCGACAGCCCGCGCGAAGTCTCTCATCTTCTCCAGATCGCGGCGGATCGCGTCAGCGGCCGTGGCGAGGCCCGCGGCGGGCGAGCCGATCACGCAGCAGGCGAAGTCCGCTGGCGCTTTGCCGGCCGTCGCTAATGCCCGGGCCAGATCGTCAAGTTGCACCGCCCCGCACACGAAGCCGCCCAGCATCCACGACGACGGCGCGGCGCGATAAGCCAGATAATTACGGACGGCCTCCGCCATCGGCAGTTTCGCCGGCGGAAAGAGCCCGGCGTAGTCGATCACGCGCTCCAGTAGGGCTCGCAGGGTCGGCGGCATGACAAACCGGCGGTAGGACACTAGGTCGTGCTCGTGCTGGTAGTCGTGCTCGTGCTCGATATGTTGGCCGAGGACGAGGACGAGGACGAGGACGAGGACGAGGACGAGGACGAGGACGAGGACGAGGACGAGGACGAGGACGATTGAAAGGGTCCGGTATCCTTACCCTATTCTACCGTGCAGGTTCTCCCAAGCCGCGGTCAGCAGGCTGGCAGCCCGGTCCACTTCGTCCTCGCTGGTGTACCAGCCGACGCTCAGCCGCACGGTGCCGCGGGCGACCTCGGGCCGCAGGCCGATGGCCGCCAACGTGGCCGACAGGTGGGCCGAGCCGGAATGACAGGCCGCGCCGGTCGATGCGCATAGCTCCGGGCAGCGGCCCAGCAGCTCGGCCGCGTTGACGCTGCGGGAAGTTCGCCGACAGCGTGTTGGGCAACCGGTCGGCGCCGCGGCCGTTGTACGAGAGGCCCTTGATCGCCGCTTCCAGCCGCGACCAGAGACGCTGCCGCAGCAGGCTCATTCGCTCGATCGACTCGCTCAACTGCTGCTCGATCAGCGAGGCGGCCCGGCCCAAGCCCACGATGTACGGCACGTTTTCGGTCCCCGCGCGCAGGCCGCGCTCGTGGCCGGCCCCGTGCAGCACGGGCTCCAGCTCGATGCCGCGGCGCACGTACAGGGCGCCGACGCCTTTGGGGCCGTAGATCTTGTGGCCGGCCACCGTGACGCAGATCCACGCCCAGGTCTTTCACCCGCACGGGCACCTTGCCGATGCTTTGGGCCGCGTCGGTGTGCATGAGCACCTCGCGGTCGCGGCACATTTCGGCGATCTCCCGGATCGGCTGCAGCGTGCCGATCTCGTTGTTGGCGTGCATGATGCTCACCAGCACCGTGTCGCGCCGCAGGGCGGAGTGCACGGCGGCCGGATCGACCACGCCGCGGGCATCGCAGGGGACGACGCTGACGCTGTAGCCCAGCCGCTCCAGAAACGGCCGCCGGCTGGGCCACGGCCGGGTGCTCGATGGCCGAAATGACCAGGTGTCCCGTGCCGCCGCGCGCCGCCCGGAGGGCCACGCCCTTGATCGCCAGGTTGTTGCTCTCCGTGCCGCACGAGGTGAACACGATCTCATCCGAGTCAGCCCCCAGCAGCCGCGCAAGCCGGAGCGCGGGCATCCTCGACGGCCTCATGGCAGGCCCGGCCCAGCGAATGGTTGCTCGAGGGATTGCCGTAATGCTCGGCCAGAAACGGCAGCATCGCCTCCTGCACGGCCGGGGCGATGGGCGTCGTGGCGTTGTAGTCGAGATAGATCAGTCGCATGGCGGGGCAATGACGAATGACGAAGCTCGAATGACGAAGGAATGACGAATGACGAAGCTCGAATGACGAACGTAAGCTAATGACCAAGGACAAGGGACAAGGGACAAAGGACAACGCCCTTCCGTTGACCATAGACGATTGCTCCGGCAGGGCCAACCCGTCTCGCGCTACCGCAGCACGCCGGCCACGCAGGCCGTCATGTGCGACGCCAGGGCGCCGCCGATCATGGCCCGCAGCCCGAGCTGTGCCAGCTCGGCGCGGCGGCCGGGGGCCAGCGCGCCGATGCCGCCGATCTGCACGCCGATCGAGCCGAGATTCGCGAACCCGCACAGGGCATACGTGGCCAGCATCTCGGAGCGCTCCGAGAGCAGCCGCTCGCCCTCCTTCGGCAGCCACTCATGCATCTGGGCGTACGCCAGGAACTCGTTGCCGATCATCTTGGTGGCCAGCAGCTCGCCGACGCGGGGGCAGTCGCCGCTCTCCACCCCCAGCAGCCAGGCCAGCGGATACAACAGGTAGCCGACCAGGCTGGTGAGCGACCAGTTCACTTCGATCTCCCGGCTGAACCAATGGGCGGAAATCCAAGCCACGCCGTAGCCCAGTTGCGCGAGCAGCAGGTCGGCCAAGGCGATCAGCGCCAGGAAGGCGATGATCATCGCCGCAACGTTGATGGCCAGCCTGGCTCCGTCGGTGGCCCCTTCGGCTGCCGCGTGGATGACGTTCGTGGCCTCGCTGGGGGCGTCGATCCGCAGCGTGCCCAGCGTCTGAGGCTGATCGACCTCGGGCTGCATGACTTTGGCGATCAGCAGGCTGGCGGGGGCGGAGATGACGGAGGCCGTGAGCAGATGGCCGGCGTCCACGCCGAACTGAGTCACGTAAATCGCGGCCACGCTGCCGGCCACGTTGGCAAAGCCTCCGACCATCAGGGCCATCAGCTCGGAGCGCGTCATGCCGGCCAGGTAAGGGCGGACGATCAGCGGGGCCTCGGTCTGGCCGACGAAGATGTTGGCGGCGGCGGCCAGCGTCTCGGCCCCCGACGTGCGGAGGGTCTTCTGCATCACGACGGCCATGCCGCGCACGACCCATTGCATGACGCCGAAGTAGTAGAGCACCGACATCAGCGCAGAGAAGAAAATGATGATCGGCAGCGCCCGAAAGGCGAAGGTGTTGACGAGCGAGCCTTCTTCCAAGGCCGCCTTGCCGAAAAGCATCGCGACGCCGCTGTCGGTGCAACGGACGACTGCCACAAAGGCCCGATCGAGCCAGATGAAGAAGACCTCACCCAGAGGGGTGTAGAAGATCAGCGTGGCGAAGATGAATTGCAGTGCCATGCCCCAGATGACGATCCGCCAGGGAAACGCCTCGCGGCGGCTGCTCATCAGCCAGGCCAGGCCGATCCACACGAAGAGGCCGAAGAAGCTGACGAAGCGCTCGAGGATCATGGGCGATTCCGGCTGTCAGGGGCGCGGGTGAGCGATTATCTCGCGAAGAGGCGGCCGGCGGCTAGACGAGCTTGGCGGAGCGGGGATGGCCCCATCCGACCTTAACGCCATCGGCCGCAAATGCTAACCTGCTGCCTTCCGGCGGATGTCCTGAGAGGACAAGAAGGAAGCCGGCCGATACGGATTCACGCACCGGAGAGCGCGATATGGCCAAGAATCTGCCCGAGAGTCTGCCCAACAATCTACTTGGTGCATTTCTGGGTTTCGTCCTGGTCGGCTGGCTGGCCACGGCCCAAGAGAAGACGTTGCAGCCCGCCGACCCGAAGGCGGCGACCTCAAAAACGAGCGATGCCAAATCTGGTGATTCAAAGGCTCGTGATGCAAAAGCCGGTGACTCCAAGGCCGACAGCACGAAGGAAGCGGCAAAGCTCAACGAAAAGACCGAGGCCTTCGAAAAGATGCGGGATGAGCTTCGCACTACGGTCGTGCGTCTCGAGGCCATCCAGAAGGAGTATCGAGAGGTGAAGCCTGAGGGCCGTGCGGCGCTGGAGAACGAGTTCAAAGACAAGAAGGAGAAGGCCAAGAAGCTGCTGCCACAGCTCACGGAAGCCGCCAAGGCCGCGCTGGCCGTGGAACCCGCCAATAACAAGGTCATGGACCACCTCGGGGCCCTGGCCTATCAGGCCTACGAAAAGCGCAGCGCCTACGAAGAGGCCTTCGAGCTGGCCCGGCTGGTCCTGGACCAGCAGACTACTTGGGAGAAGTTCCGCCGGCCCGAGCTGTTCCGCATTGCCGGCGTCTCGGCGTTTTATTCGGCCCAGTTCGACGCGGCGGAGAAGTACCTCAAGGAGCTGGAGAATCATCCGGACGAGAGCCGGGCTCGAGTGCCGGAGCCGGACCGACTCAAGGAGGAACGGGCTCACTGGCAAGAAGAGCTCGCCCGTCGAAAGGCCGAAGAGAAAGCGCCGGCCGATCCGCAGGCCCTGCCGCGGGTGAAGCTCGCCACCACGCAAGGCGACATCGTCGTCGAGCTGTTCGAGAACGAGGCGCCCAACACCGTCGCCAATTTCATTACCCTGGTCGAGAAGAAGTTCTACGACGGCAAGCTGCTGGAGAGCACGCCGTCGGACGTGGGCGCGGGGCTGCCCAACCTGGATGATCAGGACGTGAATTACAAGATTGCCTGTGAGTGCGCGCGGGAGGGTTTCCGCCGCCATTTCCGCGGCAGCCTGGCCATGTCGATCCCCGGGGGCAAAGACACCGGTTGCTCGCAGTTCCGCATCTGGCTGGAGCCGATGCGCAACGCCGATCCCAAGCTGACCGCCCAGAAGGACGCTCACCGGTGGGACGACCGTCTTCGGGCGGGTCGTTTCCGGAATGGACGTGCTCTCCAAGGTGCGGCAATCCCTCCAGAGCACCTCGAAATCGCAGCCGCTCGATCGGATCAAAGAAGCCACGGTGCTGAACAAACGCAAAGACAGCAAGTATGAAGTGACGAAGATCGAGGAGAAAACCAAGCCCAGGACGGTGCCGAAAGCGGGCACTTCGCTCGACGGCAAGACCGATCCGGCTGCCAAGACGCCCGAAAAAGAGCCAGCCGGCAAGAAGCCAGAGGGCGACGAGCCTGCCAAGGGTGCCGGCGCCACCGGCAAGAACGGTGCTGAAGCCGACAAGACCGGTGCGAAAAAGCCCGAGGGCAAGTAGCGGCGTGCCCTGATTTCGCTGGTCAGAAGCCTGGCATCTCCTAAAGCCGGGCTTATTTGGTGCCAAATCAGGGCACCTGCCGTACCTGCCGCGAATGGCTGGCTCTTTCTCCCCGCGCTTGCCTGTGATAATCTCTGCTGGGCGCAGAACTCGCTGCCGCGGGCCTGCGTAAGAAGGAAAGTCGTGCGGAGAGAAAGTGCGAAAGATTCCATGATTGAGGTGAACATGCGCGGCAAGACGTACGTGAGAGCATTGCTGGGAATGGCGCTCGTCGGTGTGGCGCTCGTCGGTGTGGCGCTCGTCGGTGTGGCGATCGTCGGCGCGGGGCTGTGCGTCGCCTGGTCGCAGGACAAGACCAAGACGAAAGCCGCCGCACCCGCAGACACCGGCGAATTCACCAAGCTGCACGCCCAGTGGACGGGCCTGGTGCAGGAAGCGCGCGACCTGCAGATCAAGTATCGCCTGGCCAAGGAGACGGACCGCGAAGGGCTGCGGGCCAGGTTCCATGAAAAGATGGAGCAATCGCGCGCCATGCTCCCCCAGGTGGCCAGCGCCGCCGAGACGGCCTTCCAGGCCAATCCCAAGGACGAGGCGCTGCGGGACTTCTTGTCGATGCTGGCCGAGCACACGGAAGTTTTCAGCGATGGCTACGAGCAGTCGCTGCGGTTATACGAGCTGGTCTTTCAGAGCGGCACGCTGCCGGAGGAATTGCGCGGGCGGTCTTACACCGTGGCGGCCCGGGCGGCCATGCAGGTCGTCCCCCCGAAATTCGACCTGGCGGAAAAGTACCTCGCCGAAGCAGCCAAAGGAGGCCGCGAGCCGCGGGAGGCCAAGGGCCTGCGCGACAAGCTGACGAAGGAGAAGGAATACTGGGCCGCCGAGCAGGCACTGCGAGCGGCCGAGGAAAAAGACGCGGCGGATCCGGCCAAGGCCCTGCCCCGCGTGCTGCTCAAGACCACCAAGGGGGACATCGTTATCGAGCTGTTCGAGAACGAAGCGCCCAACTCGGTGGCCAACTTCATCCACCTGGTCGAGAAAGGCTTCTATAAGGGCCTGGCCTTCCACCGCGTCATCGGCCAGTTCGTGATTCAGGGCGGAGCGCTCAAAGACGACGGCACCGGCGGCCCGGGCTACACGATCCCTTGCGAGTGCTTCGAGAAGAAAGATGGCAAGCCGGTCTTCCGCCGCCATTTCCGCGGCAGCCTCAGCATGGCCCACGCCGGGAGAGACACGGGCAACTCGCAGTTCTTCATCTGCCTGACGGCGGCAGACAACGTCAGGAACCTGGACGCGAAGTTCACCCCGGACGACAAGCCGGACGGCGGCCACACGGTGTTCGGCCGGGTCGTGTCGGGGTTCGACGTGATGGCCCAGATCACGCGGCGCGATCCTCAACGTGCGCAGCACGAGCACGTGCGCATGGACCGCATCGAAGACGCCAAGGTGATTCGCAAGCGGAACCACCCCTACGTGCCCAAGAAAGTCGGCGACGAAGAGCCGAAGGCCAAGACCGAGGACAAGACCAAGACCGACGGCAAAGCAAAAACTGACGACAAAACCAAGGTTGAAGAGAAAGCCAAGACTGAAGAGGCCGGCAAGGCCGAGCCCAAGATCAAGCCGACGAAAGCCAAGAAGACAGCGGCTAAGCCGTAGCAAGCAAGACGCAACCGGCTCGCTTCACACCGCCGCGACGGCCGCGTGTTCTTCCATCCGGCCTTCGGCCAGCGCGGTGTTCATGTCCAGATAGATCGTCGTCTGCCAGCGGCCCTCGGCGTCGGGCATCACGATCCAGTGCGGCTGCACGACGACCGACTGGTGGACCAGCTCGAAGCCGCCTTCCGACTGGCTGACCGTCTCGATCGGGAAGGTCCAGAGGCCGGCTGGGCCGGTGAGAGCGCAAGCCGCACGTCGATGCCCAGCCACTCGTCGACCAGGCCGAGGTCGTGCACGTCGCTCAGGTCGAGCTGCGTGCCGAGCTGGCCGAGCCGGCTGCCGCTGCGACGTCGTGGAAGTAGCGGTCGTCGGCGCCGGAGGGCAGGCCGGCGAAGTTGAACTCGACGGCGAAGTGCAGCGGCTCGTCGGCGGCAGGTTCTTCGAGCAGGTAGGCGATCTCGAGCGTCGCGCTGCCGGCCGCGAGCGTCGACGCCCTTGGTGATCCGGATCGTGGCGGCCGCCGACGTTGCCGCGGCGCGTGAGCTGCACCTGGATGCGGTCGGGCCGCGGCGGACGCGTGGTCTCGTAGACGCCGCTGACGAAGTCGCCCTGCTCCGTCGGCCTCGCCAGCGGCCACCTGGCTCGAGCGTCGCGTCGAGCGTCGTAGAAGTGATCGAGCAGGCTCTTCCGCGGGTAGTCGGTCGTACTGCAGCCGCTGGTCGAGGCCTTCCTGCTTGAAGACGACGCGGTCGTGGATGCTGGCGACGTTGCCGTTGCCGCCGTTGGCGCCGGCGCAGCACCTTGCGGTGATACGCCTCGGGCCGGCGGGCCAGCGTGGCCAGCAGGTTGTGGCAGATCGAGCGGACGTCCAGCTCGTACAGCTGCCCGCCGCGGCGCGGGGCGAGCAGCGCCGACCAGCTTGTCGTTGGCCAGGCGGACTTCCTGCCGGGCGTCGAAGTTGTAGTCGCCGACGGTCGCCTCGACCCACGGCCGTGCGGCGCTCGGTGGCCTGGTCGAGCAGGTTGTCGGCGGCGATCAGGTGGTTGTAGATCGCGTTGCCGCAGGTGCGGCAGGTAGATGCCGCCGAACGCCCCGTGCCAGTAGCTGCAGTTGCACTGGCCGCGGTAGAGCGCGCTGCCGGGCGTGCTCGATCCAGCTCGCCGTCGACGCCGTCTTGCCGGGCCTGCGTGCAGGCGGCGGCTGACCATCATCATCCGGGCGTACATCTCGTTGGCTTCGGGATACTTCACCTTGAAGTTCCGCCAGAAGCCGCCGCGGACGAACCGCTTGAGCTGCGGCCAGCGCGGGTCGTGCTCCAGGTCGTGCCGCAGGTGCTCGTATTCGCACTGAGCTGCTCGGCCGGCAGGGCCCACTCGGTCATCTCGCGGTAGCTGCCGTCGGGCAGGTAGACCTTGCCCGGCGGGGGCACGTTGAGCGTCGCCTCGGCCAGCGTGGTGAGCGTGAGCCAGTCGCGAGTTGGCCACCAGGGCGTCGAAGAACTGCCGCAGCCAGCCGTCGTCGTAGACGTGCTTCTGCGTCTCGGGCCAGGTGCCGAACTTCTCGCCGTCGTCGCCGAAGACGACGACCGCGCCGGGCCGCTGCTCGGCGATGCCGCGCAGGTAGTCGATCGTCTCCTGCGGGTCCTGGAAGGGAATCGTGTAGCGCAGCCGCTCGCTGCCGGGAAAGATCGAGAGCAGCGCGGCCGTCGTCCTCGGTGAGGTAGTAGCCGTGAAGCTGCTCGTCGGTCGAGGCCGGCGTTCTTGAAGTGGAAGTCGTCGAGCACCGTGTACTCGATGCCGGCCGCGGCCAGGTCGCTGGCGAGCGACTGCTCCCAGACGCGCTCGGGCATCCACATGCCGCGGACCTTGGCGCCGAGGCGGCGCTCGCAGCCAGTCGGTGTAGCTGCGTGATCTGCCCGACGCGGTCGCGCGGCGGGATCATCGTCAGGATCGGCTCGTAGAACGGCCCGCCGATGATCTCGATCCGCCCGCGCGGCCACCAGGTCGGCCAGGCGATCGACATACTCCGGGTGCTGCGCGTCGAGCCACTCCATCAGCGGCCCGCTGGTGTGCAGCGAGATGCGCAGGCTCGGGTAGCTGCTCGAAGACGTCGAGAAACGGCAGGTAGCTGTCCTGGTACGCCTGCTCGAAGACGCCGTCGAAGTTGCCGACCGGCTGATGATTGTGCAGGACCAGGATGAATCGAATCGGGTGGGGCATGTCCGTTGTCGAAGATGAGAAGGAAAGATGATCCGTCAATCTTATCGGTTATGCGGGGTATGGCAAAAGTGCCGGCCGAGAATCGGGCGCCAATCGCCGGCCGCCAGGAGGCCCCGCACCGCTCTTTCCCGACAAAGTGGGCAGGCCAAGCGGACTTTCACGTCGGCCGCCCCCGGCCGCCAACCCGATTGGGCCATCGACGGATCGTAAGAAACAGGCTTTGCGGTGTCGATATCATCCTCTCCCGACCAACCGGCCTTGCCGGTGCGAGCAAGCCGCCCGCGCGATAACATATCAGCCGTCAAGCCACTTCACCGAAGGGAGGACCCCATGTGCTGCTTCTCGCGTCACGTTGAGCAGGTGTCCAACACGAACATCTTCGCCCGCGGCTCGAAGGAGGGTCGCCAATTCATCGTCTACAGCATGAACATCCAGACCAAGGAAGACCTGGCGATGATCCTGCCCATCCCGGTGCCCAAGGGCTCGCCCGACGATGCCGTGCGGTTCATCGACCTCAAGGGCTATGCGACGTTCTTCGACGACATGCCCCGCGGCTTCCCGCAGCCGAAGTCTGCCAGCCGCGATGGAGCTGGCGGATTCGGAGGGGGCTTGGGGAAGGCCAAACCGCTCCCCGTCGTGGACGTGGGCGATTTCGGGGCCTCGTTCGTTCCCTCCATCAAGGACTTCTCGCGACTCGACGAACGCTTCCGGCTACCCGATACGGCCTGGGGTAAATTGCCCCAGTACCGCGATTACGGCTTTGCGGTGTTCAAGCTCAAGGAGGGCCAGGCCAAGAAGCAGCAGAAAGTGCACCCGATGGCGCTGGAGTTCCCACGGGCCAAGCGCGAGAAGCTCTTCTTCCCCACCGTGCACATCCACGATGGCAAGGTGCACGCCCAGGCGGACTTCGATCATGCGTTGTATTGCCAGCCGACTGGCAGCGAGAGGCTGCCGATGAGACAGTGGACGGAATCAGTCCAATTGGCCAGCCAGTTCCTGAAAGTTGACAAGACCGAGGGCATCGTGCAGGGCGAGAGCCACGTTTACCTGCGGGTCATCCGGGGCAAGCAGAAGAACGAGGACGTGGTGGTCTGAGTCGGTCCTCCGACAGCGATCGGCGGCGATGAGCATAGAGGTGGACATGAATGGAACGTCCACACGCTCAGGGCGACCGCCTGGGTTTCCGTCGTCGACTCACGATGCCAAGCAGCGCGCGGGCAGCTCTTCGGACGCGGCCAGTCCAGCGAAGCGCAGCGCGCCTCACGTTTGCTCGCCTTGTCACCAGGATACCGCACGGCAACCGCGAAATTCGTGAGGAAAGCTAACCCGCGTCGGAACGACCGCAGTGAAGCGTAATGGGGCAGGAGCATCGCCAGAAGCTGAATGCAATCATGGGTCTTCGGGACGGATAAACCGCGTTCCTCGAGCAGTGCCTTGAGATACTTTTCTGCACATTGTTGGCAGTGGAAACAGACGCCGTCATGAAGCCGGATTTTGCTTCGACTGCTTCGTCTCGCGATGACGAGATCGTCTTCCGCCTTGCGCACCCATTCGGCGGTGGTTTTTTTCATAGAGGACCTTGCCCTTGGTCACGATCTCGGTCAAGAAGGACTCGCCCTCCGCGAGGCGCCAGTGCATGTTCTGCGGCGTGCGAACAATCAGATCCATGGGGAACGGGGCCGGCAGGGCGAGCCGGATCTTGAACGCTTGATGGAGCTGACTGCGTGCCGGCATGATCACGAGGAGATCGACATCGCTGTCGGCGTGTGGCTGGCCGTAGGCGTGAGAGCCAAAGAGGATGATCTTGTCCGGCTGAAAACGCTCGGCCACCTGACGAGCGTAGCGGCGAATCACAGACCGCGGAATGTCCCTCCCGCGATACAGCCGGGTCGGCAGCGGTCCTTCGCTGACTCGCTTGGGGGTTCTGGTGCGCTTCCGGGTTCTCATACAGCCATTATAGCGGCGCAAAGCCTTACTGAACGGCGGCACGTTTCCTTCTCGCCGCCAGGCTCCCTGATGCGATAGAATGCTTCTTGAGCCAATGGCCCCCCGGAAACAAGCTGGTTCCAATCGGATCTTGTGATGGCAGGCGAGGTAGTCATGTCGCTATTCCGCACCGCGGGAGCGCTCGCGGCGCTGCCGCTGCTCGTTCTCGCCGGCTGTGGCCAAAGCGCCGACCCGGCTCCCGCGCCGGTGCCCGGCGGACCGTACGTGTCGTCTTATGGTGCCTACGGGGCGATCGATCCCTCCACCGATCCGTTCAAGGACGACGTCCAGACGAACAGCATGCCCAAGCCGGCCCTCCAAGAGTTGTCATTCGTGAACCTGAAGGGGGAGACCGTCGCGCTAAAGAAGTTCCTGGGGACCAAGAACCTGGTCTTGGTCGTCACGCGAGGACACATGACGGGGCAACCACTTTGTCCCATGTGTTCCACACAGACCTCGCGCCTCATCTCCAACTACGGCGAGATCGGCAAGCGTAACGCCGAGGTGGTCGTCGTGTTCCCGGTCCAGTGGGGGAGCCAGGAGCCACGGTACGACGCGTTCCGCGAGGCGGCCAAGAGGTCGATCCGGACGGATGCGGACGCGGTCCCCTTCCCGATGCTGTTGGACCTGGAGCTGGCGGCCGTAAAGAACCTGGAAATCGAAAGAGACCTCTCCAAGCCGGCCACGTACATCCTCGACCGCAAGGGGCAGGTGCGCTTCGCCTACGTGGGCGACACGCTGGCCGATCGCCCTTCGATGAAGGCGATCCTCAAGCAATTGGACGCCCTGCAAGACGGCAAGAAGCCGCCTGAGAACAAGTCGTAGCGAGATTCTTCGCTGCGCTCAGAATGACAGTTCGTCATTCCTTCGTCATTCGTGCTTCGACATTCTCCAGCCCGTGCCTTCCTCTTCCGACACTTCTCGCGACTTTCTCACCGTAGCCGGGCAGTTGCTCGCCCCCGAGACGGCGCGCGAACTGGTGCGCGAGGCCACGGCGCGGAATGTCGCCCCCACCCAGTTGGCATTGCAAAAGGGGCTGCTCGAGCGCCGCCCAGGTCGATATCGTCGAGACGCTGCTGCGGCCACTGGACGTAGTGCCTGGCTACGAGATTCTTGATTGCCTCGGCCACGGCGGGATGGGCGTCGTCTACCGCGCACGGCAACGGAACCTCGACCGGATCGTGGCGCTCAAGACCGTGCTGGTGAGCCAGATGGGCGAATCGGGCACGGTGCAGCGCTTCGAGCAGGAAGCCCTGGCCGTTGCTCGGCTCCGGCATCCCAATGTCGTGGCGGCCTACGATTTCGGCCGGCACGAAGGGCGGCTGTTCTTCGCCATGGAGCTGGTCGAGGGGGAGGACCTGGGGGAGCTGATCGACCGCAGCGGCCGACTGGATGAGCACACGGCCTGGGTGCTGGCCCGGCAAGCGGCCGCCGGCCTGGCCCATGCCCAGCAACAAGGCATCGTGCACCGCGATATCAAGCCGGCCAATTTGCTGTTGGTGTCGCCACCCGAGGGCTTTGCCTTGCCGCCGGGCGTGCCGATGGTCAAGATCGCCGACTTCGGCCTGGCGTTCCTCACCGCCGACACGGAGACGCGCACCCGCCTGACGGCGGCCTATAACACGGTCGGCACGCCACACTACGTGGCCCCCGAGCTGCTGACCGGCACGACGGTCGATTTCCGGGCCGACATCTATTCACTGGGGGCCACGGTCTATCACATGCTGACCGGACAGCCGCCCTTGGCCGGCCTGGGGCTGGCCCAGATTCTGACGCACAAGGTGAGTCAGGAGAGCCCGTCCTTGGCCGACGACTTGCCTGGCGTGTCGCCCGCGACCGCCGCCCTGGTGGCGGAGATGATGGCCCGCGATCCGGCCCACCGAGTCGGCAGCTACGCCCAATTGCTCCAGCGGATCGACGCCATCTTACCGCAGGTGGCCGGGCGCGCGATGGCACCTGTCGGACCGATGAGCGGCCTGGCCACGCCGGCGACCACGGACACGCTGGCTGGCAGGACGACGACGAAGACCTTGCGGATGCCGGCCGCCGCGGCGTCCGCCCGCAGGCGGCGGCTGTTGCTTGGCGTCACAGTGATGGCGATGCTCGCCGCGTGTGCCGCGCTCGCCTGGAAGTTCTGGCCCAGCGGAGCGGCCGCGGTTCCGCCCCGGGACATGGTGCCTGCCGGGCACGGCGACTATCTGTTCAACGGCCAATCGATCGACGGCTGGTCCCCCCGCAGCGGCCAATGGAGCATGGTCGAAGACGAGGAGGGCAACGTCATCTCGGGCGCCGGCGGCGTGTTCCGCCGCATGCTGCCGCGGACGCCCGGCGGCCCCAGCCCAGCCTATCGCATCACGGCTTCCTTCCGCTTGCACCAGGCCGAGGCTGCCGAGTTTCACTTCGCGATCCACCCGGCTACAGGTGATAACGGGCCGCGTTATGTGCTGCGCATTACGGCCGAAGGGGCCGTGCTGGGGGAGCGGGCCGGCGACCGTGGCGAATTCGTCCCCCGTTTGCCGCGCTTGGCAGCACCATCGAGCCGGACCAACTTCATGCCGTGCAGATCGAGCGGCAGCACGGCTTTTGGTACGCGCTGCTGCACGGCAAGGAGGTCCAGTTGGTCGGCGCCTTGGAAGCGCGCGGTGGCCCGGAGTCGCCCGAAATCCGGCTGGCCGCCGAGGGAGCCGAGCCGGCGTATTTCGCGGACATCCTGGTCGAGGAACTCAGGCCGCAGAAGTAAAATCGGGTCATGGAAGCCTCCGAAATCGCGTCTTGTTCGCAGCACTCGTCGGCAAGGATTTTCACAGTTTGTCACCCGACGCGACGACGATTTCCTCGTTGGCCAAATGATCGGCCGCAAACGCGGCGGCGGCGCGGATGTCGTGCTTCGAGAGCTGCGGGTGATGCGTGAGGATCTCGTCGTCCGTCATGCCCTCACTGAGCTTTCGCAGGATCAGCTCGACAGTGATGCGAGTCCCTTTGATGACCGGCTTGCCGAACATGATCTTGGGATCAATCGTGATGCGCTGGTGAGTCATCCTTCCATCCTTCCACGTCGAGGCGTGAGGTAGCCTGCGCCATCCACCATTGTATCATGCGGGTATATGCCGGCAGCAGAGGCTGCACCTGCACGGCAAGGAAGGTCAATGCAGTTTCTCGCTGTAGGGGCGAATCCGGTTCATGCCAGGGATTTGGCGCGCCACGGCACCGCGGATAATATGCAAAGAACCGAAACGAGGACTTGCCATGGGAATGGAGATGTCTTCCGACCTATTTCAGTTCTACGACTTCCTCGGCGTCAAGCTGTCGCAAGGGGACGCGGATCTGTCACCGGAAGAAGTGCTGGATGAGTGGCGCACGCGGCATCCGCTGCCCGAGCACCTGGCGGTCAGTGTGGGCGACCTCAGACAAGCTTTGGCCGAAGCGGACAGGGGGGAGGGGGTGCCGCTGGCGGAGGTGTTTGACGAGCTACGGAGAAATATCCCTCTCCCCATGCTGCCGCCGACGAATGAGCTTCCGCGTCGTCGTGGTCCCCAAGGCGCGATGTGAGATGGAGGAGATGCTTGGCTGGGTAGCTCAGCGATCTCCGGCTGGCGCCGCGCGACTACGCGAAGTTTTGAACGGGCGCTCTGCACCCTCGCAGATCATCCGCATCGCCGAGCACTTGCCCCAGAATCCGCGCTGATCAACCGCGAGGTGCGACAGATCCTGTTCAAGACGCGCCAAGGGCGAACCTATCGTGCGCTCTTCGAGATTCACGAAAACGAAGTCCGGGTGCTGCACGTGCGCGGCCCTGGACAAGAACTCCTCGGCACGGATGACTATTGATCGAGACAATAAGCGTTCCTTCCCCCGAGGCTGATCCATGGTCGCCACCATTCATCTCGTCAACCGCCGCGCGTGTCTGCAACTGGGCGCCACAAGCCTGGCCGCGTTGGCCGTGGGCGCCGGCGCGGCGCCAGCCGCGGAGAAGGAGGCGGACGATCTGAAAAAAGGCTTCATCGACGCCCACGTACACGTCTGGACGCCGGACACCAAGAAGTATCCGCTGGCCCGCGGCTTCACCAAAGACGACATGAAGCCGCCCAGCTTCACGCCCGAGGAGCTACTCGCGCACGCCAAGCCTTGTGGCGTGACGCGGATCACGCTCATCCAGATGAGCTTCTATGGCTACGATAATTCCTACATGCTGGAGACGATGAAGCGCTTCCCCGGCGTTTTCTCCGGCGTGGCCGTGATCGATGAAGACGACCGACCGGCGGAGCAGATGCGCGAGCTGAAGAAGCAGGGCGTGCGCGGCTTCCGCATCCGCCCTGGCGAGCGTTCACGAGACACCTGGCTGGATGGCCGCGGCATGGCCCAGATGTGGAAATGCGGCGCCGAAGAGGGGCTCCCTATGTGCCACTTGATCGACGCCGACTCACTGCCGGCCGTGGACCGCATGTGCCGCAAGTTCCCCGACACGCCCGTGGTCATCGACCACTTTGCCCGCATCGGCGTCGATGGCCAAATCCGCCAGGCCGACCTCAAACTCCTGGCCGATCTGGCCAGGCACAAGCACGTGACAGTGAAGATCTCGGCCTACTATGCCCTGGGCAAGAAGAGGATGCCCTACACGGACCTGGCCCCCATGATCCGCCGGCTGCTGGAGGCCTACGGCCGCGAGCGGCTGATGTGGGCCACGGATTGCCCGTACCAGGTGCAGGAAGGGCACACCTACACAGCCTCGATCGAGCTGGTTCGCGACCGGCTGGACTTTCTGACCGACGACGACCGGCAATGGCTGCTGCGGAAGACGGCGGAGAAGGTGTTCTTCGGGTAGATGACCGATCTTGCCGACTACGATTACGAGCTGCCCCGCGAGCTGATTGCCCAGTATCCACTGGAGAGCCGGGCCGACGCGAGGCTGCTGGTCGTGAGCCGCCCCCGGCGGCGGTGGGAGCATTGCTTCGTCCGCGACTTGCCCGAGCTGCTGCTGCCAGGCGACTGTCTGGTGCTCAACGACACGCGGGTGGTGCCGGCCCGCCTGGTGGGGTTTCGCACGCAGACCGGCGGCCGATGGGAGGGGCTGTTTCTTTCCGCCCAGGCCGACGGCGCATGGCGGCTGCTTTGCAAGACGCGCGGCAAGCTCACGCCGGGTGAGTCGGTCACACTGCTGGACAATGAAGGCCGCGACGACGTGCGGCTGGCGCTCTTGGAGAAGCGCGAGAGCGGCATCTGGCTGGCGCAGCCGCTGGTCGAGGACGAGGCCTTCGCGCTGTTGGAGCGCGTGGGCCGCGTGCCATTGCCCCCCTACATCCGCGGCGGCGAGATGCGGGCCTCGGACCGCCAGCGGTATCAGACCGTCTATGCCGAGCGGCCTGGCTCGGTCGCTGCGCCGACGGCCGGGCTGCACTTCACGCCGGCGCTGCTCCAGCGACTCGGGGAGCGCGGCGTGCGCATCGCGCGGGTCACCCTGCACGTCGGTCTGGGCACGTTCCGGCCGATGGAAGCCAGCCGCGTCGAAGACCACGTGATGCACGCCGAGTGGGGCGAGATCGGCCCGGAGGCCGTGGCGACGATCGATGCCGCCCGTGGCGTCGGCGGCCGAGTCATCGCCGTGGGGACCACCGCCGTGCGCGTGTTGGAAACGGCAGCGGCGAGCGGGACCCTGCAAGCCTGGAGCGGCGAGACGACGCTCTTCATTCGCCCCGGCCACGCGTTCCGCGCGATCGACGGCTTGATGACTAACTTCCATCTCCCGCGCAGCACGCTGCTGGTGCTCGTGCGGACGTTCGGCGGTGCCGAGCTGATTCGTGCCGCCTACGCCGAGGCCATTCGCGAGCGATACCGGTTCTTTAGCTATGGCGATGCGATGCTGATTGTTTAGCATGCCGTGGCGCACGCGGCTCGCGTGCGTCGCAGGCCGCGATGCACCTCACAGGGAATGGTGCACGCGAGCCGCGTGCACCACGGCACGACGGCTTCACGGCCAGACCTGGATTCGCGGCTTGCCCACGGTATCTTGACGGGCACGTTTAGAAACGTGCCCCACGTCGGCCAGGAGGGTGCCATGCAATCCGAACGTGTCCTTGTCGTGCCTACTGGGCTGTTTCATCGGCTCGGGCGCTTCCAAGGCTTCTGCCACGAGGCGACGCGCTATCTCGACGAGCTGCTCAAGCCCGACAACACCCGCTTTCTGCCGCGGAGCGAGGTCGAGGAAGACCCCAGCCAGAAACAGCTCATCCCCTACGTGATCTTCCGGCACACCGACGCCGCGGGCGCCGTGCGGCTGTTCCAGTACACCCGCGGCACCGGGCAAGGCGAGGGCCGGCTGCACCGCAAACGAAGCGTCGGCGTGGGCGGGCATATCTCAGCCGACGACGTCGGCATGCACTCTGCGGACCCCTACGCAGAGGGGTTGCGGCGCGAATTGGAGGAGGAAGTCGTCATCGATACGCCTTATCGGCAGCGCTGCGTCGGGCTGATCAACGACGACCGGACCCCCGTTGGCAGGGTGCATCTTGGCGTCGTGCATCTCTTCGACGTGCAAAGGCCGGCGGTGCGACCGCGCGAGGCTGACCTGCTCGAATCGGGCTTCGAGCTGGTGGACCGGCTGTTGGCCGACTTGACTGGCTTCGAGACCTGGTCACAGATTTGCCTGCAAGCCTTGTTTCACCGCCGGGCACTGCTGGGCCGGAGGGGGGCGAGACTGAACTTTCAAGGCCCTTGGGGGCACCAATTTGCGGTCGCTGGCAGAGTTGCCGGCCATCCAGGCTTGCGTCGGCATTTTGCCCTGCGACAATAGCCCCTGAGGTGCTGTATTAGCTGAACTCGCCAGAGTTCAGGCTTTCGCGTCCACGCTGCCGAAGTCTGGCGACTTCGGCTACGAGATTACGAGTTTCCGCGTCGCGTCGTTCCGGCACGCTCTCCGTGCCAGGCATGAGGGGAGCCCAATATGGCTTCATGGCGTTGGCTGGTCCGCTTGGCGGCCGTGACGGTGATGTTGTTCCCCGTGGTGATTCTGGCGGCGCCGGTCGAGGCCCCGCCCGACGATGGGCCGCGCCACCTGGCAGCAGATGGCGGCCCGCATCGACGAATTGCTGGCCCAGCGCTGGCGGGAGGAGGGCGTCAAACCGGCGCCCGCGGCGAGCGATGGCGAGTTCCTCCGTCGCGCATCGCTGGACCTCAGCGGCATCATCCCTACCGTACACGACGTGCGGCTGTTTCTTGCCGACGGCAGCCCGGATAAACGAGCGAAGCTCATCGACCGGCTGCTGGTGAAGCCATCGCACGCCACGCACCTGGCCAACCACTGGCGCAAGGTCATGCTGCCGGCCGACAATAACGCCGTGCAGTTCGGCGGCGACGCCGGCTTCTATGGCTGGCTGCGGGGCCAGTTCGCCGACAACGTGCCTTACGACAAGCTGGTCACCGACCTGCTCGTGACCACCGGCAACGCCCAAACGCCCGGGCCTGCTCTCTTCTACACATCGCTGCAACTCAAGCCGGAGGAGCTGGCGGCCAGCACGTCGAAGATCTTCCTGGGCGTGCAGATTCAGTGTGCGCAGTGTCACAACCACCCCTTCGACCAATGGACGCGGAAAGACTTCTGGGGCTACGCCGCCTTCTTCGCCCAATTGCAGCGGCCGGCCAACCCGCAGCAGTTCGCCTTTCAGGTGAACGACACGACGACGGGCGAGGTGAAGGTTCCCGAGACCGGCGAGGTCGTGCCGCCCAAGTTCCTGGCCGGCGCGGAAAGCCCTGACGTCCCTGAGCAGAAGCGGCGTATCCGGCTGGCCGTGTGGCTGACCTCGGGCCAGAACCCGTACTTCGCCAAAGCCGCGGTGAATCGGCTGTGGGCGCTCCTCTTCGGCCGTGGCATTGTCAATCCCGTGGACGACCTGGGGGACCACAATGCGCCGAGCCACCCGCAGGTGCTGGATGAATTGACGGCGTATTTCATTGCGACGGGCTTCGACGTGCGGACCCTGCTGCGGACGCTGGCCGCTACCAAGGCCTATCAGCTTTCCAGCGAGTCGGCAGCCGACGCGCCGGACCGCCCGGAGCTCTTCGCCCGCATGGCCATTAAGACGCTGACTGCCGAGCAACTTTACGACTGCCTGCTCGAGGCCATGCGGAAGCGCGAAGGGGCGAACCAGTTTGCCGGGCAGGCCGTCGGCTTCCGCGGCTTCGACCAGAACCGCCAGGCGTTCCTGGCGAAGTTCGGCGTGTCCAGTCAGGCGACCGCCGAGTACGAAGCGGGCATCCCGCAGGCCCTGACGCTGATGAACGGCCGGCTGGTGCGCGAGGCCACGGACCTGGCCCAAAGCGACATTCTGGTGGCGATGGACGCCCCGTTTTTCGCGGACGAGGCCGAGCGAGTAGAGACGTTGTTCCTGTCCACGCTGTCGCGGATGCCGACCGATCAGGAGCGGGGCAAGTTCGTGACCTACGTGGAGCGGCGGGCGGCGGAGAACCAGCGGCGTCGGGCGCTGGGCGACGTGCTGTGGGCGCTGCTCGAATAGCGCAGAGTTTGCGTTGAATCATTGACGCTTTGTGGAACCATTGACGCTTTGTGGGATCCCGAAATGAGAACTCCTCAACCCTGAAAGGGTTGCACAGGACGGTGTCGTACAGCTTGGTGCAACCCCTTCAGGGTTGGAATCCCGATTCTGACGGACTAACCCAGGGTAGCCGCTACGCGGCAACCCTGGGCTTTGGAGTTCAACCCTTTCAGGGTTGAAGACTGCATAGATAGAGAAGACTGCATAGATAGAACCGCGTCGGATGAACCGCTAAGGTGCCCCATGAATCCTCTCTCTCGCCGCGATGCGTTTCGTGCCTTCGGCCTGGGCTTGGCCGGTTGCAGCATGTCGGGCTGGTTTCCGGCGCTGGCTAATGCCGCGGCCACGGACCCCAAGCGCCGCCGGCACTGCATCCTCCTGTGGATGACCGGGGGGCCGACGCAGACCGACACCTTCGACATGAAGATGAACGGCCCGGCGGACGTGCGGGGCGAGTTCAAGGAAATCGAGACCTCCGCAGCCGGCCTGCGGTTCTGCGAGCACTTGCCCAATCTCGCCAAGCTGGGGCATCACCTGGCCGTCGTTCGCAGCCTGAGCACCAAGGAGGGGGATCACGGCCGCGGCACGTATTTGATGCGCACCGGCCACCAGCCGGGCGGGCCGATCAGCTTCCCGACGATCGGCTCGGCGCTCTCCAAGGCGCTGGGGAGCGAGGCGTTCGACCTGCCCAGCTACGTATCCATCGCCCCCTATCAGGCGTTCAACCGCGCGGCGTTCGGGCCCGGGTTCCTGGGTCCCCGGCACGCCCCACTCACCGTGGGCGCGACGGACCAGTTTCAGGTTCAGCAGGCGCCGCAAGGGGCCGGCTACGCCGAGCTGGGCGTGGACGACCTGCGCAATCCGGGCGTCTCCCGCTCGCAGGAGCTGGACCGGCTGGAATTGTGGCTCACGCTGCAAGAGAGCTTCATCAGCAGACACGCTTCCGCGTCGCCCAAGGCCCAGCACACGGTCTACGAGCGGGCCGTGCGAATGATGGGCAGCCAGGCCTCCAAGGCCTTCGACCTCTCCGACGAACCGCAGCAGGTGCGCGATGCCTACGGCCGCGGCCGCTTCGGCCAGGGGTGCCTGATGGCCCGGCGGCTGATCGAGCGGGGCGTGTCGTTCGTCGAGGTCTCGCTGGGCGGAATCGGCGGCGGGGCCTTCGCCTGGGACACGCACGCCAACAACTTCCCCACGGTGAAGACGCTCTGCGGCGAGCTGGACGCCGGTTGGGCTTCGCTGATGACGGACCTGCACAACCGCGGCCTGCTCGAATCGACCACCATCCTGTGGATTGGCGAGTTCGGCCGGACGCCAAAAATCCCGGCCAATCGTGGCACCGGCGGAGGCCGCGACCACTTCCCCAATGCCTGGAGCTGCGTGCTGGCCGGCGGCGGCATCCGCGGCGGACAGGCCTACGGCCGCACCAGCGACAACGGCACCTCAGTCGAGGAAGGCAAGGTCGACGTCGGCGACGTGCTCGCCACGCTTTGCCAGGCGCTCGGCGTAGACCCGGAGACGCGCAACATCTCCGAGGTCAACCGTCCGATCCGCATCGCCGAAGGCACGCCGATCAAAGCACTGCTCGCCTAGATGAGTAAGTTAACGTAGGCCGGATTTCCAATCCGGCCGACCCAATGGTCTATGGGCGACGAATCATCCGGACGGTTTGAAAAACCGTCCTACTCTGGAGAACCCGCCATGTTGGCCCGCCGCTTGACATCATGGGCGATTGTTCTTGGATTACTCGTCGGCGCTGCGGCATCGGCCGACCAACCGAGCGAGAAGCTGAAGAAGAAGCTCGGCGAGCTAGACCAGCAGGTCGTCATCGTCCGGCAGGCGGCCGCGGGCGCCACCGCCGACAAGCAAGTGGACGACGCCCGCAAGCAGCTCGCCGAAGCCCAGAAGCGGCTGGCCGAGGCAAAGAAGGCCTCTGAGGACGTCCAAAAGAGGCTGGAAGAGTCGCAAAAGGCCGTGGCCGAAGCGGAGCGCCGCCTGGCCGAAGTGCAGCGGCGCGGCGGCAGAGGCCCAGCGGCGTGCCCGGCTGCCCTTTTACGGCGCCACGTACGCCGTGCGGCAAACCGTGGACCGCGCCGATCCCCTCGAGCGGCTGCTGCTCTTGACCCCCACCGGCCCGCTGGTCGTCGAGGCCTCGATCACCATCGACGGCCGCTCGTTCCGCGAGCCGCGCGAGAAGCTGGTGGACGAGATGCTGGCCGCTGCCGACACCGACAAGGACGGCAAGGCCACCTGGGCGGAGGCCATCGCCAACCGCCGGACCGTCTTCGTGGGGCAGCTTCAATACTTCGGCAACGAAGAGCAGCGCAAGGCCTATCTCGATAGTCTGGACGCGAACAAGGACGGGATCCTGGACCGCTATGAAGCCAGGCTGATGATCGCCGGCCGTTCCGGCGGGCCGGACTTCGTGCTCGCGGCCAGCCCCGGCTACGGCTTCTCCGGCGGCGGCTTCGGGGGCGGGGGCGGGGCGGTGGTCGTCGCGCCGCAAGGGCAGATGTACACCCCGGGCGGCGTGGTCAGCCAACTGCAAACGCTCATCGACACCGACGGCGACGGCACGCTCTCGGCCAAAGAGATCGCCGCCGCGCCGGACCGGCTCAAGAGCCGCGACGCGGATGACAACGACGTGCTGGAGGCCACCGAAATCGGCGGCGGCACGGCCACCGGGCGGCGGGGCGGGATCGTGGCGCCGCGGCCCACGGCGCCTGCCCGCGTGAACTTCTCCCTGGCCATGATGCTGGGTCCGACGGCCAACGCGGCCAGCCTGATGGCCGCGCTCAAGCAAGCCTACGGCGACAAGGACGGCCGGCTGACCACCGAGCGCTTCGCGGCGGTCCGCAAGCTCTTCGATGCCGTGGATGCCAACCGCGACGGCCAGTGGCAAGAGGACGAAGTGCTGGGCCTGAACCGCGCCGAGCCGCAGGTGCGGCTGAAGATCAGCCTGGGCGAGAAGGGCCAAGGGCTGGTGATCGAGTCGCACGGCAAAGAAGTGGAAAAGCCCAGCACACTAACCCGACGCGCAAGCGAGGGTGGAGCGGCAGAAGCCGGCAAGTCCGCCGACGCGGTGGCAGGCAATTCCGCCAGCAACGAGCTGGCCATCCCCGGCGTGAAGCTGACCTTCCTGGCCAATCCGTCCGGGCAGCGGACATTCGACTACTCCGCCACAGCCAAGAGCTACCTGGCCAACTTCGACAAGAACGGCAACGGCTACATCGACAAGGAGGAAATGGCCGGCAACCAGGCCGGGACGTTTGAAACCTGGGACACCAACGGCGACGGCAAGGTCTACGCGGAAGAGATTAAGGCCTCTTACGACCGGCAGCTTGCCCCCACGATGAGCCAGGTCAGAGCGACGGTGACCGCGCAGGGGAACGCCCTGTTCGCCACCGTGGACGCCAACGGCGACGGCCGGCTGGGCTTGCGGGAAATGCGCACCGCGCCGCAGCGCATCGGCTCGCTCGATAAGAACGGCGACGGGCAGGTGGCCGCCCAGGAGATTCCCATTTCGATGAGCCTTGGCTTCGGCCTGGGCAACGCGGCGTACGCCTACGTCACTCCCTCCGGCCAGACAATAGGCCGCCCCACCGCCGCGCGCGCCCCGACTGGTTCAGCAGCATGGACCGCAACAATGACGGCGACGTGACGGAGGGAGAATTCCTGGGAACGCCCGAGCAGTTCAAGAAGCTCGACAAAAACGGCGACGGATTCATCGAGCGCTCGGAAGCCGAAGCGGCGAAGAAGTAACAGGCGCCGAAGCCCAGCGGCAAGTCGCCGGAGAAGGACCAGGCCATGCGGTTCACGCTCCGCGTCCTCCTGGTCGTTCTGGTGCTGGGGCTGCCCGTGCTGGGCATAGTCCTCGACCGCTTTGTTGTGCCGCCGCCACCGCCACCGCCACCGAAACCCAAGCCACGGCCCCACATCATCATTATCAATGGGCCGACCTCCATGATGATGGACCTTCCCGCGAGCGACGCGAAACAGCCCGGCGAAGAGTCGCCGGGCCTGGCTCCGTCAAAGTGATGGTAGTGTCCTAATTAGGACACCACCAAAGTGATCTGTCGCTTGACTTCATTCGTGCTATTCGTCCTATTCGTGGTTGTTCCTTTCTATTGGGGTTGGCCTCGTCGTCCTGATTTGGCCACGAAGAGCACTAAGAGCACGAAGTATCGTACGCTCGGTGGCCCTTATTCTTCGTGCTCTTCGTGTCCTTGGTGGTTAATGAATGGCTCGAATGAGCGGTGACGATGACGCTAATATCTTTGGAGCGCGTCCCATGAATCGCAACGTCATCGTCTGTGGCTTATCGATCCGAGCTTGGATGCTCACCGTGGCGGTTGCGGCCGGTGGGTATTGTGTCTTGGTCCCTGGCCTCAGCCAGCGGCTCGAGGGCGCCGATGAGCGGCCGGCGCTGGCCGAGCCTTGGTCGCTGGAAGATCCGCCGCTGGCAGTGCCGCGCGGCGTGCCGCGCATCTGGCTGGCCGAGTTCTCGCCCGACGGCAAGCTGCTGGCCACCACCGCCGGCTGGCATGCGGCCAGCACCCCGTTTGGGCCTGCTCTGCCCGTGGAGAACGGCGAGCTGGTCTTGTGGGACGTGGCCAAGGGCACGCCGCGGTGGGTGATCGCCGAGGGCAACACGGTCCGCTCCGCCGCCTTCTCCCCCGACGGTAGGCTCCTCGTCTATTGCTTGTTCGACGGCAAGGTGAAGCTCGTCGACGTGGCCGAGGGCAAGCTGATCAAGCTGCTTGGCAGCCACAAGTCCACCGCCAATGCGGTGAGCTTCGCGCCCGACGGCAAGTCCGTGATCTCGTGCGGGTATGACAAGGCGCTGCGGCAATGGGACATCGCCAGCGGAAAACAGATCAAGCTCTTCGAGACGGAATGCCGGCGAATCACCCACGTGGCTTTCTCGGCCGACGGCAAGAAGCTGGCCACCGGCGACTACGAGGCGCCGAACAACGCGCAGATCTGGGACCTGGCGTCCGGCAAAGTGTTGCACTCGCTCGGCCATGCCGTGCCGGTGGAGGCGGTCGTTTTTTCGCCCGACGGAGCCAAGCTGGCGACGACGAGCTGGGATGGCCGCGTCGTCGTTTGGGACGTTGCCACGGGCGCGGAGCTGCTGCGTAAGGATGGCATCGGCCGCTGGGGCGTCGCGTTTTCTCCCGACGGCAAGCTGCTGGCCTCGTCGGGCCACGGGCGCATCACGATGTGGAACATGCCGGACGGCGACGAGCGATGGACGGCCGTCACGGAGGGGGGCGTGCCCTGCGTACGGTTCTCGCCCGATGGAAAGACGCTGGCAGCGGCCTGCCGGAACAACGCCGTGCAATTGTTCGACGCCGCGACCGGCGAGGAGAAGGTGACGCTCAAGCGCGAGAGCGAGTTCACCGGCGAGCCGCAGGCCGTGCACGCGGTGGCGTTCTCGCCCGACGGGCAGACGTTGGCCTCGGGCACCGAAGCCCAGCAGATCGAGCTAGTGGATCCAGCATCCGGCAAAGCGCGACGGGCCCTCAAGGGCTTTGGGGATTACGTGAATGCGGTGGCCTATAGCCGCGATGGGCGGCTGATCGCTGGCGCGGGATGGGACCGCAGCGTGCGGCTCTTCGACGCTGCCACGGGCGAGGCCAAGCTGACGCTCCGCACCGAACACCGGGTGATGGCCCTGGCCCTAGCCGCCGACGGGAAGACGCTCTTCACCGGCGGCGATGAGGCGCCGATCCGCCCCTGGAACGTGGCCGACGGCAAGCCGCTGGCCGTGCTCGACGGGCACACCGCCGCCGTGCGGGCCCTGGCCGTCTCGCCCGATGGCCGGCTGCTCGTCTCGGGGGGCGCCGATGCGACCATCAAGCTCTGGGACCTGGCGACCAAAAAGGAGACCGCCACGCTCCGCGGCCACAAGGGTGCCGTCCGCGCTCTGGCCATCTCGGCCGACGGGAAGACCCTGGCCAGCGGCGGCGAGGACAAGACCATCATCCTCTGGGACCTGCCCAGCGGCCGCGAGCGAGCAAGCCAGGACGCGCACGAGGGAACGGTCACCTGCCTGGCCTTCGAGCCGAAGGGCCAGACACTCGTCTCCGGCGGCGCTGACGGCAGCGTCAAGCTGTGGGGCGTGGCCGAGCTATCGCTCCGCGAGTCGCTCGCGGCCCACACTGACGCGGTCACCACGCTGTCCATCTCCCCCGACGGCCGCCGCCTGGCCACTGGCGGCCTGGACAAGACGCTGAATATCTGGAACGCCCGACATCAGAGCGCCAAAGAGGCGGAATGAGGCCCCAGGTAGAATGACAAGCGACGGGTAGTGTTCTTATTTGACCCGATGATTCTCGCGCGATTCTGCGCGTTCGGCACGCGAGTTCTAGCGGCTGAAGATTGCGATGATGGCCACGGCCAGAGGCACTCCGAAGGTGAACAGCAGCGCGATCAGCAGTAGCGCAAAGTCCAGCCCCCGGCCCCAGCGGAAACGGCCGTGCGGCGCTTTGTACGGGTTCTCGTCCATCGCCGCATTCTACCGTGGGGTTAGTTGTTTCCCCACAGCACGCCGTTTGATACATCTCCGCAGCGATGCGTTCCAGCATGACTCGCGGCATCAGTAGCGCCGTCGCGGCGGTTCATGACTTCCTGAACCACAACGACAGTAAACTCCTGATGCATAAAACGCCGCAGCTTACTCGTCATTGTTACTCATCGTGTGTATGATTTGCCATTTGTATTGTTAGTCGGCTTTAGCCGACTCCCCGTCTGCCACCAGCTTTAGCTGGTGGTACCGGAAGCGCTTTAGAGTGATGGCAAGCCGGCTTCCAGCCGGCTTCTTGTCCTTGGCTTCAGCCCTTGCTGTAGGCATTGTCTGAAGACACAAAGAAGCCGGCTAAAGCCGGCTGTGGACTTGAGATGTTATGCCCTCGTCCACCAGCTAAAGCTGGTGGCAGACGGGGAGTCGGCTGAAGCCGACTAAGAGCGATTGATTCTCTTCACTAGTCGTTACGCTACGCCAGCACGTCCCGCACCACTTCCCCGTGTACGTCGGTCAGCCGGATGTCGCGGCCGCTGTAGCGGTAGGTGAGCTTCGTGTGATCCAGCCCCATCAGGTGCAGGATCGTGGCGTGCAGGTCGTAGACGTGTACCCGCTTGTCGCGCGCCGCGAAGCCCAGCTCGTCGGTCGCCCCGTGTACGTAGCCGCCTTTCACTCCGGCACCGGCCAGCCACATCGAGAAGCCCAAGGCATGATGGTCGCGGCCGTTGGCCCCCTCGTTGGTCGGCGTGCGGCCGAACTCGCCGCCCCAGACGACGAGCGTGTCTTCCCATAGCCCGCGGGCTTTCAGGTCCCCGAGCAAGGCCGCGATCGGCCGGTCGGTCTGGTCGGCGTGCTTGCGGTGATTCTTGATGTCCTGGTGGTCGTCCCAGGGCTGGCCGTCGCCGTAGAAGAGCTGGATCACGCGCACGCCGCGCTCCGCCAGCCGCCGGGCGATCAGACAGCCACGTGCAAACTGGCCGTCGCCGTAAGCCGCGCGGGTGTCGGCCGTCTCGCGCCAGATCGAACGCCTCCTGCGCCTCGCCCTGCATGCGGTAAGCCATCTCCAGCGAGGCGATCCGGGCTTCAAGCTGATCGTCGTGCGGCCGCTCGCGCAGGTGCAACTCGTTCATCGCCTGCAAGAGGTCGAGCTGCTCCCGCTGGTCGGCGGTGGAGAGGTAGCGGTTCCGCACGTCCCGAATGATCGTCCGCGGGTCGATCGAGCGATTGTTGATGTGCGTTCCCTGGTGCACGCCCGGCAGGAAGCTGTTGCTCCACAGATATGGCCCCACGACCGGCTTGCCGGGGCAGAGCACGACGAAGCCCGGCAGGTTCTGGTTCTCGCTCCCCAGCGCATAGGTGAGCCACGAGCCCATGCTCGGCCGGATGGGCTGCATATTGCCCGTGTTCATGAGCAAGAGGCCCGGCTCGTGGTTGGGGTTATCCGTGTACATCGAGCGGATGACGCACAGATCGTCCACGCACTCACGGAGATAGGGGAAGATATCGGAGACCTCGATGCCGCTCTGGCCGCAGGGCCGGGCGGTGAACGGCGAGGCGAACAGCTTGGCGTCGCGGCGGCGGACGTTCTTCTTGGTGAACGAGTCGGGCAGCGGCTGCCCGTGTCGCTTGGTCAGCTCGGGCTTGGGATCGAACGTATCGACGTGCGAGGGGCCGCCGTTCATGAACAGGAAGATCAGCCGCTTGGCTTTGGGCGCGTAATGCGGCCCTCGTGGGGCCAGCGGGTTGTTGGCGACAGCATGGTGGTCCGCGCTCTCAGCGGCCAGCAATCCGGCGTCGGCCAGGACGGTCGAAAGTCCGACGGCACCCAGGCCGCCGCCCAGACGGAGCAGCAGATCGCGCCGCGAGATGGGTTGCGAAGCTCCGAGAGTGAACATGGCGACCTCGTGACAGATTCGTCGACGGGCAGGACAATTGCCGCCAACGCTGAAGGCGTTGAACTCCAAAGCCCAGGGTTGCCGCGCCAGCGGCTACCCTGGGAGAAGATCCGGGAGGCCGTTATCAACCCTGAAAGGGTTACACCAAGGACATTCGTCCGCGGCACCTTGTGCAACCCTTTCAGGGTTGATCTGTAGCTTACTTGATGCTGACCCAGGGTAGCGGCTGACGCCGCAACCCTGGGCTTTGGAATTCAACCCTTTCAGGGTTGTAAGCCTGAAGCAAAACCCTTGGGGGCAATGGCCACACCTAATCCACATACATGAACTCATTGGCCGCCAACAGCGCCTGCGCCAGGCGCTCCCAGCGGGTCAGCCGTTCGTCGCCCCCTTGTCCCGCGGACGACGGGTGCGCTTCAAATACTGTACGGCGAGCGCAACCTCCCGGTCTCGCGCCGGGCGGGCGTAGAGCAGCGCCACGGCCCGACGAACGCGTGCTCCTTCGTCCGCGGCCGGCAACGACTGCAATCGCGCGGCCAGCGCCCTCGCATTGTGGACCATGAACTCGCTGTTGAGCACGAACAGTTGTTGCAGCGGCACCGTCGTTTCCGGCCTCTGCTCGGCCGTGACGTTGGGATCGGGGAAATCGAACAGCCGCAGCAGCGGATTGAGCTCGTGCCGGCTGACGAAGCCGTACAGCGTGCGGCGGCGGTGATCGGCCGACGCCAGGTCGGCGGGCGGCCCGCCCATCGCCCCATCCAGCCGTCCTCCGGCTGCCAGCATCGCGTCGCGCCAGACCTCGACCTCCAGGCGCCGACGGTTCATCCGCCACAGCAGGCGGTTCTCGGGATCGGCCTCGTAGCCGGCCTCGTTGAAACGGCTTGTCTGCTGATACGCGGCCGAGAGCACGATCTCGCGGTGCAGTGCCTTGAGCGACCAACCGGACTCGACGAGCCGCGCCGCCAGGTAATCGAGCAGCTCGGGATGCGTGGGCCGCTCGCCGAGCAGGCCGAAGTTGCTGGCCGTCCGCACGAGCCCTTTGCCGAAATGGTGCTGCCAGACGCGGTTGACCATCACCCGGGCCGTGAGCGGGTTGTCGGCGCTGGCGATTGATGCGGCCAGCTCGCGTCGTCCGCTCCCCTGCTGAAACGGGGCGGCGCTCTCGCGGCAGAGGATCTCCAAAAACCGCCGCGGGGCCTCGTCCCCGAGATTGTCCGCGCTGCCGCGCACGTGCACGCGCAGGTTGCGCGGCGAGGCCGCGTCCTTCAGCGCGTGGGCAAAGGGATACTTCGGCCGCACTTTCTTCTTACGCTCCTCGGCCGTCAGGGCCTTCTCGGCGGCAGCTGCCTCGTCCGGCGGCACGAGCGGCGCTTCCACGTACTCCGTGCTGGCGAAGACCCCCGCCAGCGAATAATAATCGGCCGTCGAGATCGGATCATACTTGTGGTCGTGGCAGCGGGCACAGGCCACGGTCAGCCCGAGGAACCCGCGCGTCAGTGTGTCGATGCGGTCGGAGATCTGGTCGAGCTGCTGGCGGTCGCCGTAGTAGACCGGCCCGCAGGCGAAGAAGCCCAGCGCGGGCAAGCGAGCCAGCTTGTCGCCGTCGTCGCCCACCAGGTCCGCGGCGATCTGCTGGCGGATGAACTCGTCGTATGGCAGGTCGTCGTTGAACGCCCGCACGAGCCAGTCGCGATAACGGTAGCCTTGCGGATATTGCCGGGCTTGGAAGGTGTGGGCCTGGTCTTCGCCGTAACGGGCCACGTCGAGCCAGTGGCGGGCCTGGCGCTCGCCGTAGCGCGGCGAGGCCAAGAGGCGATCGACGAGCTCTTCGTAGGACGGATTTTCAATCCGTCCGCCCCTTGCTTTGGACGGATTAGAAATCCGTCCTACAAACTCCGCCACTTCCTCGGGCGTCGGCGGCAAGCCCGTCAGGTCGAAGGTCAGGCGACGGATCACCGTGTACGGGTCGGCGGGGGGCGACGGACGCAGCCCTGCTCCCTCCAGGCGAGCCAGAACAAAGCGATCGACGGCCGTCTTGGCCCAGGCCGCGTCCTGTACTGCCGGCAGGCGGGGCGGCATGACCGGACGGAACGACCAGAAAGCCCGGTCCTCCGGCGTAATCCGAAAACCCGTTGTCCCTTGCGTGTTCGGTCTTAAGGGCGCGGCGGACTCCGGCCACGGCATGCTAAGCTTTACCCAGCGGGTCAGCGCGGCCACGGCGTCGTCCCCCAACTTGCCGGCCGGCGGCATCCGCAGGGGGCTCGTATGGCTGATGGCCCGCACGAGGCGGCTGTTCGCCGGATCGCCGGCAATCGCGACCGGCCCGTTGTCGCCGCCGGCGATCAGGCCCGCCCGCGAGTCGAGCCGCAGCCCCGACTCCTGCTTGCCCGGCCCGTGGCACTCGAAACAGTGCTTTGCCAAAAGCGGGCGGATGGAGGTCTCGAAGAACTCGATATCGCCCGCCGCGAACCGTGGAGGGCCTTTCTCGTCGGCCAGTGCCGCCGGCAGACAGCCCAGGCAGGCGGCCAACCCTACGATCCACGGGACGCCGGCCGGCCGAAGCAGACGAAGCGTCGGCGGTGGAAGCCACAAGGGAATCCAGCGGCGCTGTCTCGGCCAGGACATGATTGAAAGGCTCTGGCGGGAAGGCGGGGAAGCGGGCGGTCAACCAGCCCATTAGCTTACGAGGGCATTGTCGCGAGGCAACAGATGACGCACGTCGAGCTTACGCTTCGACGCTCGCCACGCTTCGATACCGCGCCCCTTGGAGTTTGCCGGCGGCGGCTGTAGGTTGGACGAGGCGAGTATCCGTTGAGTCGAGGACCCCCAGAATGCCCGCGGATCGTGAGCGCGTGGAAATGATCGTCGCCACGGCGCTGCCGCTCGATCCGGCGGTGCGCGCCGCCTGGCTCGATCAGGCCTGCGGTGACGATGCGGCGCTGTGCGCCTGGGCCGAGGCGCTCCTCCGCGCTCGCGAGCTGGAAGATACCCAACGGGGTGCCAGGCTTGCTCCGCCGACGGAAGATCCGGCCCACGAAGGCAACGGAGCAGCCCACGGGCCACCCATCGCCCAGAGCCGGCCGCGCACACCGCGAGCCCTCGACGTGGACCTCTCCTTCTTGTCCCCCTCGTCACGGTCCAGCTCGATCGGCCGGCTCGGACGGTACGAAGTGCGCGAGGTCCTGGGGCAGGGCAGCGTGGGCATCGTGCTGCGGGCGCTGGACGAAAGGCTGCGACGCGTCGTGGCCATCAAGGTGCTCCAGCCGTCGTTGGCCACGAACGTCGCCTTGCGGCGGCGTTTTCTCGACGAGGCGCGGGCGGCGGCGGCGATCCAGCACGAAAATGTGATCGCCATTCACGCGGCCCACGACGAGCCGATCCCCTACTTCGTGATGGAGTACCTGGCCGGCCCGTCGCTGCAACAGAGGCTGGCCGAGACGGGGCCGCTGGAGCTGAAGCAGATTCTCCGCATCGGCCACCAGATCGCCGCCGGCCTCGCGGCCGCCCATCGCCAGGGCCTGCTGCACCGCTCGATCAAACCCAGCAACATCCTGCTGGCCGAAGGCGTCGAGCGCGTGAAGATCACCGACTTCGGCCTGGCGAGCCTGGCCATTGGCGCCCCCACCTACATGGCCCCCGAGCAAGCCATGGCCGACGAGGTCGATCAGCGGGCTGACCTGTTCAGCCTGGGGACCGTGCTCTATCTGCTGTGTACCGGCCGGGCGGCCTTCGGCGAGACCGGCTCACTGGCGATCTTGAAGCACATCGTGGAGGACCAGCCGCGCGACATCCGGGAGCTGAACCGCGACATCCCGCCGTGGCTGTGCGAGATCATCGGCAAGCTGCACGCCAAGATGCCCGGCGAGCGGTACCAGTCGGCGGCCGAAGTGGCCGAGCTGCTGGTGCAGCGGCTGGCCGAGCTGCAAATGCACGGCGAGGTGGCCCCGAGCCCGCATGAAGGGCCGGCCGCCGCCAAGCCGCAGCCTCCGAGGCGTCGCGGCTGGCGGGCGGTCGTGGCGCTGCTCAGCTTCCTGATCGTCTTCGGCGATCTGCTCGTGGCGTACTACTACGACTTGCCCCCATTCCCTGCCAAAGCCGTTACGCCCTCCGACGGAGACCTGCCACCGCCGGCGGCCGAGACGGGTATGCTGGAAATCCAGGTGGCCGACGAAGGGCTTCGTCTCACGGTGCGCCGCCTGGGGCCGGAACCCTTCAACTATGCCCACGAAGTCGAAGGCAAGCCGCACTCGTTCACCGTGCAACCCGGCAGGATTTGGGTACACGCGACGCGTGGCGGGGTGACGGTCTTCGAGAAGTTCGTCGAGGTGGCGGCGGGCGAGAAGAAGAGCGTGACGATCGACGCGCGGCCCGCGGAGCTGCCGCCGGGCAGGGCGCCGCGGCGGTGAGGATGAGCGGTGAGCGGGTAAAGCTCGAACGTCCAACATCGAACGTCCAACGTTGAACGTCCAACATTTGAGCAAAGAGCGTTAGTTAGCCGTTCGATGTTGGACGTTGGACGTTCAACGTTGGACGTTCGACCGCGTCACTGCTTGTGACGGCTCACTCCTCATCGGCAAGCCCAGGCCTGCGCCGCCGTCGGCGGGGCGCTGGGTGCTGCTCTTCGAAGAGGTTGCGGACCGGTACGGTCTGGCGGACCTTGTCCATGAACTCGCGGCGCTTCTCGCTCTGCCGCTCTTTCTTCAGCTTCTCCTTGATCTCCTTCTGCGCCTCGGCAAAGGGGGTCTTGCCGGCCGTGCGCCGCTCCAGCACGCGGATGATGTGAAAGGCGCTGCCGTCCTCGATGGGCGGGCTGAGCGTGCCGACCGGCAGCCGCGGATCGAACAGCGCCTGGTCGAGCTTCTCGGAAACCAGCGACCCCTGACCGATCCAGCCCTGGGCGCCGCCGTTCTTGGCACTCAAGGGATCGTCCGAATGCTGCCGGGCAATGGTTTCCAGCGGCGTGCCGCCGATGATGGCGTTGCCACACTGGGCGATGATCCGCCAGGCTTCGTCCCGTGTGCGCTTGCCGGGGCCATAGTTGACCGTGATCTGCTCCCAGCGCGCCTTGGCCGGGAACTCGAACTCGGCCTGGTGGCCCTGGTAATAGGCCAGCGCGTCGGCGTGCGAGACGTTCTTCCTGGATGGGCACGTTGGAATTGACGAAGCTGTAGGCAAGGGTCTGATCGACGAAGCTTTCGCGATATCGGGAAAAGGACGTGCCGAACAGCTCGTACGAGCGGCGCTCCAGGTCGGCGCGGCTGGTGACGCCCTTTTCCTGGTGCTGCTCGATCAGCGTCTTGACTTGCTTCTTCTCGAAGGCGTCGCCCATCAGCTTGCGGACTTCGCCGTAGCGGTTCTCGTCGCCCTGGAACTTCTGCCGCACAAACACCAGCAATTGCCGCACTTCGATCGTCCGCTTGAGCGCTCCGCGGATGCCGATCAGACGGTATTTGTCGAGCTCCTCCTGCGGCGGCGGCGTCTTGCCCTTCAGCGCTTGCTTCAGGCCGTGCTCGATCTCAGGCAGGATGTCGCCCATCAGCACCACGTCCGGGCCGACGTAGGCCAGAATCTCTTCGTTGCGGGGCAGTTGGCCGTCGGCGGCAGTGCCCGGGGGAGCCCGCGGCGCCGCGGGCTTCGCTAGCGGGACGGCCAGGCCGCCCGGCACCGGCGGCGGGGCAAAAGCGTCGTCCAGCGCCGGGCCTTGCGGCGGCGGCGTGTATTCCACGGGCTGAGTTGTGTATTGCACGGGCTGATACGCCGGCTGCTGATGGGCAGGCGAGGGGAGGCCACCTCGACTTCGGGCCGTTGGGTACGGACCGGGCTGGTAGGCCGGTGGCGGCAGGTGCTGCCTCGGAGGCGAAATCGCCGGGGGCCGGCGGCGACCAGGTCGCCGTGCGCGGCAGCTCAGCCGCGGCCTCAGCCGCACTGCGGCTCAGCGGATACGCCTGCCCACCAACGGGGGCGTTCGCCGTTGGGTGCCCCCAGCCTCCGGGCGATGGCCCGTCCTGTGCCGTCGCGGCGGCCCAATCGGCGTCGTTGGCTGGCGCGATAGCGGTTGAGCCCGCGCCCGCGGAAGACGGTGGTGCTTGCGCCTGCTCGCCCTGCGCCAGCGCCGCGGCCATCAAGGCCAGCATCGCGCCAATGCCGAGCAACCAGCTCGCCATCAAGCCTGACGTGGCACGGCCGAGCGCGCCGGTGCGTCGCGCGGCGACAGACTGCCTGCGGTGCAGAGACGGCACTGCTATGCGCCCTGGGAGAGAGAGGGGGGGAGAAGCGGATACAAAATCGGCACGGGGGGCCGGCAAAATTCAGGCAATTCCCGCGCCAAGTCTCGCCGCCGATCGAGCCGACTCGACTGCGAGTCGGAGAGCGCGCGGAGCGGGTCGGCTACCATAGCGAGGCCCTCTCCGGCCCGCAACACGGCCTAGAGCAGTGCGCGAACCGCGCCTGCACCGACAGCATCATGCCACCGACACCAGCATGCTTCGTTCTCGCTCTGCGGCAAAAGCGAAGCACGCTTTGATGTCCTCCGGTGTCAGGTAGGGGAAGTCTTTGAGGACTTCGTCAACCGTCATCCCCGCCGCGAGATAGGAGAGCACGTCGTAAACCGTGATGCGCATGCCGCGGATACACGGGCGACCGCCGCGCTTACCTGGTTCGATGGTGATTCGCGATCGCCACGGCTCATTCATTAGCGATTCCCCAAGTGAACGCCTCTACCGCAGGTCGGCGGTATCGATCCCCGATTGAAACTTCAGGAACTCGTCAGCAGACATTGTATGACGTGGCGGCTACATTGTCTCGCAGGAATGCTACTATGGCACTCGCCTATTCGGCCAGCAACACCGCCTCGACGCGCGACAAGATCGCATCCGCATCCACGACATCTTTACCCAGCGACACGTAGGCCGAGCGGCCGTCCACCACGCGAAGCTGTCGCTGGCTGGCCTTGGCGAGCCGGTCGATCTTCGGGCGCGAGCGATAGGCAAAGACCAGGTGCTGGTCCTCTTGATGAATGCTCTCGATCTGCCAGCGGGCCGCCAGCAGCCGCAGCCGCATCAGGCGCAGCAGCCACTCCGCCGGCTCCGGCACCGGGCCGAAGCGGTCGAGCAGCTCCCGGCGGAAGTCGTCCAGCTCCGCTTCGCCGCCCACGCGGGCCAGCCGGCGGTAGAGGTCGATCTTCATGCCGCATGTCGGGCACGTAGTCGCGCGGCAGGTACGCCGGCCGGGCAGGTCGATGTTCGACGTCCAGCGCTGCCTTGGGCGGCAGCTGCTTCAGCTGCCGCACGGCGTTCTCCAGCAGCTGGCAGTACAGCTCGTAGCCGACGGTCGCGATGTGGCCGCTCTGCTCGCGTGCCGAGGATGTTGCCGGCGCCGCGGATCTCCAGGTCGCGCATGGCGATCTTGAAGCCGGCCCCCAGCTCGGTGAACTCCTCGATCGCCTTGCAGCCGCCGGGCGGCCGTGCGGCGTGAGCGTGCGTGTCCGGATCGACGCAGCAGGTAGCAGTAGGCCCGGTGCTTGTAGCGGCCGACGCGGCCGCGGAGCTGGTGCAGGTCGGCCAGGCCGTAGCGGTCGGCCTCGTTGATGAAGATCGTGTTGGCGTTGGGGATGTCGAGGCCGCTCTCGATGATCGTCGTCGCCAGCAGGATGTCGGCCTCGTGGCGGACGAACTCGAGCATCGCCTGCTTCCAGCTCGTGCTCGGGCATCTGGCCGTGGCCGATGCCGATGCGCGCCTCGGGCACGATCTGCTGCAGCTGGTCGGCGATCGTCGTCGATGTTGTGGACGCGGTTGTGGACGAAGTAGACCTGCCCGTCGCGGTTCAGCTCGCGCAGGATCGGCGTGGCGGATGAGCTCGGCGTCGAAGCGGGCGATGCGGGTCTCGATCGGCCAGCCGGTCCGGCGGCGGCGTCTCCAGGTTCGAGATGTCGCGGATGCCCAGCAGCGACATGTGCAGCGTGCGCGGGATCGGCGTGGCGGTCAGCGTCAGCACGTCGACCGTCTGCCGCAGCGTCTTCAGCCGCTCCTTGTGCGTCGACGCCGAAGCGCTGCTCCTCGTCGATGATCGACCAGGCCGAGGTCCTTGAACTGCACGTCGGCCTGAGCCAGGCGGTGCGTGCCGATGAGGATGTCGATCGCCGCCCGTCGGCCAGCCGCTTGAGGATCTCGCTGCTGCTCGCTCGGCGTGCGGAAGCGGCTGAGCCTGGCGATCGGGAACGGGATACTCGGCCAGCCGCTCGCTGAAGCGTGCGGTAGTGCTGCTCGGCCAGCACGGTCGTCGGCACGAGCACGGCGACCTGCTTGCCGTTGTCGACGGCCTTGAAGGCGGCGCGCATGGCCAGCTCGGTCTTGCCGTAGCCGACGTCGCCGCAGAGCAGGCGGTCCATCGGCCGCGGGCGCTGCATGTCGTCCTTGATCGCGGCGATGGCGGTGAGCTGGTCGGGCGTCTCCTGGTAGGGGAACGCGGCCTCGAACTCGCGCTGCCAGTCGCGTGTCGGGCGGGAAGGCGATGCCGGGCTGGGCCGCGCGCAGCGGCCTGCAGCTCGAGCATGTCGGCGGCCAGGTCGAGGACGGCCTCCTCGGCCCGCTCCTTCTGCCGGACCCAGGCCGTGCCGCCGATGCTTGGACAGCTCCGGCCGCGTCTTGGCGCCGCCGACGTACTTCTGCACCAGGTCGATCTTCGACGCCGGCACGATAGAGCTTCGTGCCGCCGTCGAACTCCAGGACGAGGTGCTCCTCGGCGTGCTCGCCCTTCTCGAGCAGCTTGCAGGCCGCGATAGCGGGCGATGCCGTGGGCGACGTGGACGACCAGGTCGCCCTCGCGCAGGTCGAGGAAGCTGTCGATCGCGCGGCCGAGCCGCCGCCGCGGCGGCCGGCCAGGTCGGCGCGATGGAACAGCTCGCTGCCGCTGACGAGCACGACCTGCTCGGGCACGAAGCGAAAGCCGGCGCGGAGCCGGCCGATGGGGAAGTGCAGCCGCGAAAGGGGGCGGGGGTCGGTTGTCGCGACGCCCCCTGGCTCGGTGGCTCGTTCGACTTGACCGTCGCGAGAATCGACTGCCGACCCCGTGACCGTGGACTCGCCAAACACCTCCTGCAGCCGCTTGGCTTCCGCTTCGGTCTGGCAGACGATGAACACATCCTGCCCGGCAGCGGCCGACTCCAGCTCGCGCCGCACACGCGTCACGTCGCCGCTGAACCGCTCGATCGACTCGATGGGCAGGTGGCAAGTCGTCTCCAGCGAGCCAGCGGCGATGGCTTCCGCCGTGACCGTGGGGAAGCGGTACGCCTGCTCGAACACCTGCTGCACCGTGAAATACTCGTGCGGCCGATCAACGCGATTCCAGTACTTCTGCCCCTCGTCCTCCAGCTCGCTCGGCTCGATCAGCAGGAACCACGATCCGGGTGGCAGATAGTCCGCGAAATGCTCGGTGGGATAGGCTTCCAGCCTGGCAGCCTTGGCAGCCAGCTCGGTGGAAACGGGGTCGTCGCCGGGAACGGGGTCGGGAGTCGATTTTCGCGACGCCGAGCGGCTAGGGAGCTCGTCAGACTTCGCCGTCGCGAGAATCGACTCCCGACCCCCTTGCGCTCCATCCGATTGCTCCAGGCGGCTGGAAGGTCCCACGGCCGTGATATCGATTTCGCTCAGCGTGGCCAGGCTCCGTTGGCTGCCGATATCGAACTGGCGGATCGACTCCACTTCGTCGCCGAAGAACTCCACGCGCACCGGGTCGAGCCAGTCGGGTGCGAACAGGTCCAAGATGCCGCCGCGGCGTGCGAACTCGCCCGACAACTGCACGCCCGTGGTGTTGTGAAAGCCTCGCGCAACGAGCCAGGCGGCCAACTCATCGAGGTCGAGCGGTTGTCCCTTACGCAGCATCCGCGTTTGTCCCGCGACGAACTCCCGCGCCGGCACCGGCTGGAGCAGGCTCTGGATGCTGGTGACGATGATCGGCGGGGGCGAGAGGCCCGGCTTCTTGGAGGAGCCGGGCTTCTCCGCGCGTGCCAGTGTCTTGAGCAGCCGCAAGCGGTCGCCGTAGATTTCGTCGCCGACGATCTCTTCGCGGGAGAAGGCCTCGCGCACCGGAAACCTGGCCAGAATAGGCATCTCGCTCCGCGAGATGCTTCCGCCCGTAGCGTGGGTCGAGGAACGAGACCCACCAAAACCGCCCGGTGGTGGGTCTCGTTCCTCGACCCACCCTACGCTTGCGGCTGTCGCGTCGCCCACACCTCCAGCTAGAAACAGCCTCAGGTCGTCGGCCAGGGCGTCGATATCGCCCGGATGCGGGCAAACGACCACCAGCGGCCCCTCGGCGGCCTGGGCCAGCGCGGCGGCCACGAGCGGCGCAGGACGATCCCCACACTCCGCCCAGCGTTGCCCCGTGGCCTCGCCGCAGACTGGCCACCACGTCGGCAAAACCGGGGAGCGCTTGCAATCGCCCGGCCAACTCCGCCAGCCGGCCGGACGAGCCCAGTGCCGGCTGTACCGTGGTCATCGTAAGACCGCGAATTCTAGTGGCTGGCGGCCGGGCGAGAAAGGCGAGCCTCGCCACGAATGCGCCAAGAACGCGACGCGTAAGCGAGCGAAAGCCACAACGGCGTTGGAAGTCGATTTCGCGACAAGCGCAGGGCTGTTACTCTCACCGACGAGAAAAGAGTCCTTCGACAGCTCGCCAAAAGCTGTCGAGATCCAACCAGGAGCGGCCACGATGACGATACCGGCAGCCAAGCTGGAGATGTACGAAAAGCTGGTGGCCACGAATCCGGCGGTCCAGCGAAAGGGCGCGGCCATGCCCTACACGTCGTTGAACGGGCACATGTTCAGCTTCCTGACCTCCCAGGGCAAGTTGGCGCTGCGGCTGCCGACCGCTGAGCGAGATACGTTCCTCAAGAAGCACAAGACCAAACTCTGTGAGCAGCATGGTTCGGTGCTCGAGGAGTACGTCGAGGTCCCTGACGGCCTGCTGCAAAAGACGCAAGAGCTGAAGAAATACTTCGACCTGAGTTACGCCTACGTGGCGTCACTCAAGCCCAAGCCGACGACAAAAAAGAAGAAGCCGGCGAAGAAGCGCACCACCTGACGGGCGCCTACACTGGTGACAACTCGGCTGCGGCTTCCACCCGCATCGGTGCGTACACGGGCGGTACGGCATTTGCGACTTGTGCCTCCCGGCCATCAACCTATCCGATGACTGGAGGCGCGACTCATGAAACCATCGAGCCACAACGGACGAGCGAGGAAAACGGCTGCTTTGACAAGCCACCGCCACGACGCCAAAGCGAAACACGACGGTAAAGCGAAACACGACGGCAAAGCGAAGAAGGAACCGGCCCAAAAAAGTCATGGCGCGTCGTATGAGCAGTTCAAGGAATTCGAGGGCCGTCGCTACACCGGCATGAAGGTCGGCCGCAGCCACAAGTGGTACTACGACCAGGGCGAATGGAAAGAGACCAAGGTGACGCCCGATCAATGGCAAATCACCTATTCCGTGACCAAACGCCGCGCCGGCAAGGCCCCCGAAGGCTCGGGCGTGCCCGTGGGCACGGAGTATCACTGGTACATCCTGGCCCATCAGAACGTGAAGAAGCTGAGCGCGAACGACTACTCCACCTCAATGAGCGGGATGAAATTCAAAGTCGCCCACAAACGGGCCGACACCGAGAAGTGGAGCGCCAGCGAGCGAGCCCAGCGGAGGCGGATGATCAAGTTCCTCCAGGAAATGATCGAGGAATTAGAGCGGCAAGAAGCTGCCGGCGCCCAGCGCACGCGCCGCCGCGCCAAGTCAGTGCCTCGTCGCCGGCAGCGGAAGGCAGTCGCTGCCTGAAAGCTGGTGCGGCTGAGTGTACAATCTCATCGTGCTCAAGAGCGGCCGGCATCCGTCGATGCCGTCAGCGAACCGGAGAAAGCCCGATGACGATCTCTCGACCGCGCGAATCCCGCGATCGGCGGAGGTTCTTGGCGACTGTTGCCCAGGCAACAGCGACGACCTGCGTCCTTTCAGGAGCCAAGCTGGCCGCGGCAGACAAGCCGGTTTCCGCGTCACGGAAGAACGCAATTTTCTTGGGCGACCAGTTCGTGCACTGGCAAGCGTCCTACGGCGGTCCCGACCCGGACAAGTGCCCCTATCGAACGCCGGGCAAGTTCGACGCCTTTCACATGCACGGCTGCGGGCCAATGGCACGCGCCCTGTACCGGTTGTATGCCGCAACCAAGGAGGAAAAGTACAAGGCCGCCGCCGACCGTTATGCGCTCTACTTGATCAATGCGCTGCACGATCCGCCAACCCCCTTTTCGAACACGCTTCTTCTAGGCGGCGTCCGGCGGACGAGCTTGTCCTCGTCCTGGATGTACGGAAAGGCGCTCTCGCCGTGTTACGAAGAGTTTTGCAAGCACAATCCGAAGGAAGACTTCCTCGAACGCAAGGCCCTCACGCTCTACCGCTGGCTGCAGACGCATCGCCGCGACGACAGCTACTTCGGCGTCGGTTATCCCGCCCCGAACCACGCGCCAGACTGCCAGAATTCTTGCGACCTGGGCGAAGTCGGCTACGGCCTCATGGGCTACCACGAGATTTCCAAACGGCCGGAGGTGCTTCAGGATGCCATCGGCCTGGCGAAGTTCTTTCTGACGGACTATGCGGAAGGCTCGACCAAGGGCATCTGGCACCCGCGGCTGGGCGTGTGGCTGGTGTCGCTATGGCCGGCTCACGGCGAACACACGACGGGGCAAGCGATCAATCGATTCGGTTGGGGCTGGTCCGCCTACATCGACTCCGACTTCCTCTTGCGGCTCCGCGACAAGATCGACGACAAGGCGATGAAAGCCGACATCGCCGATAAGTGCGTCAAAGCCCTCCGCTGGTGCCTGGACGTTTGCCAGTTCGACGACGGCGCCCACGGCATGCTCGAGCGCGACGACAAATGGGTGGGCATGGCGGCCGCGGCGGTCCTGCTGTACGAGGCGGTGGTTCGTCATGGCGCCATTTCCGCGAGCGACAAGGCGGCCCTGCATCCGCGCATCGAAAAATCCTGGCGCTGGCTGCTGAGCCACAGCAGCCCCGAGACGTTTCCCAAGGATGGCTACATCCGCGTTTCTGGGAAGACCAACAAATCGCCGCTGGAGAACATCACCTGGATGATGGCCTGGACGTGCGAAGCATTGCTCGTCGGTCCAACGGTCTTCTGATCTCGCGCGTGTGCCACTGGCTCTGCCGGTGCGGGAGCTACCAAACACCCGGCGCCTGCCGAGTGCGATAACTGGTCGCCAAGTAGTTACCGATGCGTCGTGCGCCGCAATCGCTCCGTCAGCACCTTCATCAACTGCAGCGCGAACTTCGGCGTCTGCTGCACGAGAAAGAAGAAGTGCTTCTCGTCGATGGGCACGACCTGGCAGTCGGTCTTGGCGCGGACGGTCGCGCTGCGAGGCTGGTCATCGACAAGGGCCATTTCGCCAAACACATGTCCCGCTTCCAGCGTCTCCAGCACCTGTCCGCCGACGACCACCTCCACCAGGCCCGTTTTGACGCAATACATGCACTCGCCAGGGTCGCCTTGCTGAAAGATGACCTGGCCGGCCGCATACGACTCGAACTCATCGCTCCCCGCGAGCAACTTGATCTTGGGAACCATGGTGGTGCGTCCGAGGGAGCTAGAGGACCAGAGAAGGTAAAGGGGGTAGAGAATCGGCCGACTCTTGCGGAAACATCTGGGCAGCGCGTGTCGCTGGGTTTGCTCCCGTAACCGGCAGCTGGAAGCCGCCGCTACAACAAAGGTGTAAGCATCTAGGGCTCCTGTTCTTTCGGCGCTTGCGGCGGCGAAGGGGTAGCGCTGACCTCTTCCAGGAACTGCCGGAGTTCCCTCTGGGTGCGAGCGGCGGCCCCCAGCGTCTTTGACTCACGCAGCGCCTCGCGGCCCGCTAAGTCTTGAAAATAGCCTGCCTTCTGTGCCTCGCGGAGCAAGGCGAGGGCCCGAGCGGCGTGCTTTGCGTCATGGCGCGTGGCCATGCCGTAAAGCTCGGCGAGGGCAAAGAGATTAGGGCCGCTTCGGTCCAGACTGCTGACTGCCGCTTCTCCTTCCTTCAGGGCCGGTTCATATTCTCCGCACGCCGCCTGCGCTCGGGCCAACAGATACAAGCGTATCTCCTGTCGTCGCTCTCCGCTGGCCAGTGTTAGGGCTTCCTGAGCATCGTGCAAGGCTTCCTCATACCGCTCCTGGCGGAGCAGGCCTAACCCCCGCCCCACGTGAGACTCAAGGAAAAACCATTTCGCGTCCTCCTGAGGCTTCGCCGCGATCAAGGGCTTCAGGACGGCGATGGCTTTCGTCATGGAGTCGATCAGCTCACCGTCCTTACTCTCCAACTGGGCCAATACGCCAAGGTTGAAGTAGGTGCGTCCGAGGTTGGAAGCGTAGCCATACTGAAGGTCTGAATTGGAATGAGGGGCGGCGGCTTCCGAGGTGGCGGCCGATTTCAGCCAGGCCTCACGCTGCCTGGCCGACTGGCTGGTGTCGCGGTAGAACACGCCCAGCCAGTAATAAGCATTGGCAACCTCGTGCTGGGCCCCCGGCTCCGGGTTGACCGACAGAAAGCTGCTGCCAAAGCCTGATCGTCTGGTGCAGGATCTGCTCTTTATCGGAAGCAGCGACGCTCGTGAATGCCTGCCGAGGAAAGACCCCGTGCAAGGCGCCGACCAGCACACGCAGCTGCTGAAAGGATAGAAACTCTGGCGGAGCATCCGCCAGCAGATCGAGCGCCTTGCGTAACTGCCGCAGCTCGCTCGGCCGAATAGGCTCGTCTCGCCGTAGCTGAAGGACCGCCCACCCGATCGTAAGGTCAATCGTCGCCCGACCGTGGTATTCCAGTGAGGCGGATCGGTCTTCAAGCTGGGTGTTCAACGCCGTCAGCGCAGTGGCGTTGTTGCGCTCCTGGACTGCGAAGATCGTCGAGACGACTGCCAGCGCGACGAGGGACAAAACACCCACGCCGACACTCGCGGTTACCGTGGGATTTCTCCGACACCAGCGGCCGGCTCGCTGAAGCCGTCCGACCGGCCGCGCCTGAATCGGCTCTCCCTTCAAGAACCGCCGCAGGTCGTCAGCCAGCTCGCGGGCCGTGGCATAACGCCGGGCCGGTTCCTTCGCCATCGCCTTCAGGCAGATGGTTTCCAGGTCGCGCGGAATCTGGTCGTTGATTCGGCGCGGGGGGCGTGGCTCGTCCTGCATCACCTGGACCAGCAGCATTCGCGCCTGGCCGCGGAACGGCCGCTCGCCGGTCAACAGCTCGTAGAGGATGACCCCCAGGCTGTACAGGTCGCTCCGCGCATCCACACGGGCCGCTTCACCACGAGCCTGCTCGGGTGACATGTAGGCCGGCGTGCCCAGCACTTGCCCCTCCAGCGTCATGGTGATCTCGTCCGCAGCCCGTTTGGCCAGCCCGAAGTCCATCAGGTGCGGCCGGCCTTCCAGGTCCAGCATGATGTTCGATGGCTTGATGTCCCGATGAATGACGCCCTGCCGGTGGGCATAGTCCAAGGCATCCGCCATCTCGGCGATCAGCTCCGCCGTTTGGCGAAAGGCCAGTCGCTTGGCACTCAGCCGCTCCGCGAGCGTGGCCCCCGAAATGAACTCGCTGACCAGGCAGCACGTGCCGTCGATGACGCCGGCATCGTAGAGCGCGACGATGGCGGGATGTTCGAGCTGCGCGGCGCTGCGCCCTCGCGCAGGAACCGCTCCAGATCTTCTCCCTGGGGGATGTTGCCCGTGCGAGGGATCTTGAGGGCCACCAGACGATCGAGCTGCGTGTCGCGGGCTTTGTACACGGCGCCGAAAGCGCCGACGCCAACCTGCTCGAGAATCTCGAACTTGCCCAGACGCTTGGGCGCGCTGGCCGGGAGCCAGGAGAGCGTAGGGCCCGAATCAAACGGGATGCTGGAGCCGCAGGAAGGGCAGACGACTTCTGTTGGCGGATCGTCCTCAATGAGAATCGAGCTCAGGCAGCGCGGGCACTGGAAGGACATGGCGACGAGCTCACTGCGGGCGTGACTTCATCGTACCGCAGCGCGAAAGCACACGCCAGGAAAGAGCCGCTGCTAGGGTTCTGCACCGCCCGATCGCAATTCCAGTTGCTTGAGGATCTCGCGCACTTGCTCCAGGCTGACCACCGTCCTATCGAGCAAGCCATCGAGGCTGATGCCCTCGAGTTGGCTTTCGAGCTGCACCAGCTCGGCACGCACCGCAGGCTGATTGCCGGCAAGACGCTGGCACGTGTCGCGATACGCGTTGAACGTCGTGCGAATGGCCGAAATCTCTCGCCGCAGCGCCGTCAGATTGAGCGCCAGCTCGCCCAGCGGCACTCGCAGGCCATCCACCATGCCGCCGAGCTCGCCCGCTGCCCCGTCCGTCAGGCCGCCGCGCAGCAGGCCGAGCAGCTTGTTTTGTGCCGTCCGCTCGCGTTCCAACCGCACGATCCGCTCTCCTTCGCGCAGCCGCACGCGCAGTTCGTCGCGGTCGAAGGGCTTGGTGACAAAGTCGTCCGCCCCGGCGTCCATGCCTTCCACCAGGTCCTCTTTTTGGGACCGGGAGGAGAGCAAAATCGTGTACACGCAATCGGCCTGTTCCGACTTGCGAATGCGGCGAATCAGCTCAATTCCATCCACGCCGGGCATCATCCAATCGGTGATGACGATGGGATAGTCGCCCTGCTGAAAAAGTCGCCAGGCCTCTTCACCGTCGTGGGCGATGCTGAGCTCGTATCCCCATTGTTGCAAATATCGCTCCAGCACCTTCCGCGAGACCCCGTCGTCGTCGGCCACAAGAATTCGCATCGCCATGTTGAAAGACGCCGTATTGAGTAGGGTGGGTCGAGCGTGAGCGAGACCCACCAAGAACGCACGATGGTGGTGGGTCTCGCTGTGCTCGACCCACCCTACGGCTATAGACCCACCCTGCGGCTATAGCCACTGCTGCTTCTTGCCGACCCAAAGCACTCCCATGACCAATGCGACCGTGCCGGCGATAACTGCCCAGAAGCCCCACCACTCGTCGGTCAACGGCAGCCAGGCGAAGTTCATGCCCCAGTGCGAAACACCGCTCCCAGGATGGCGACGCAGATCGTGGCCACCGTCAGCTTTTTCATGGTCACGTTCAAACGGTTCGAGCTGATCGTGAGGTAGGCCTCGGTGACGCCCGCCACCATTTCCCGCTCGATGTCCAGTGCATCCAGGATCCGCAGGACGTGGTCGTAGACGTTGTGGAAATACACTCGCGTGTCTGCCGAGAAGAACGGGTGATTGGGTCGCAGGAACACGTGGAACACTTCCCGCAGCGGGTGCAGCACTTTCCGCAGGGCGATGAGCGTACGCTTGTGACGGAGCACCCTTTGCATGGCGCCCTGCTGAAGGCGCGTGAACAACTCGACTTCCAGCTCACTCATCTGCTGTTCCAGGTTTTCCAGCAGGGGGAAATACGCGTCGATCAGGGAGTCCATCACCGTGTAGGCGAGAAAGCCGACCCCCTCACGCAGCATCTGGCCGCCGCGCGTCCAGCGGGCAGTGGCCTCGTCCAAGGCCGGCACGGTTCCGCGATGGACCGACACCAGATAGTTGCGGCCGATGAAGAGATCGACCTCCACCGTGCGCAGCTCATCGCCGTCGTGGGCTGGCTGGGTGGCTGGGGCTTCGCTTCGCTCAGCCCCAGCCACTCCGTCTACCACCTCGACCGGGACGCCCTCGCCCGGACCGATGCCGAACGTGACCGCAAACAGGTAGCCCTTGTATTCGTCTACTTTGGCGCGCTGCTGGGTCTTGGCGACGTCCTCCATCGCCAAGGGATGAAAACCGAATTCCTCCAGGAGCATCGACAGCTCATCGGGGCTGGGATCCTGCACATCCAGCCAGACGACGGTCTCGGTGTCGCGAAGGTACTGGCGGATGTCTTCGATCGGCACGCCGCGCTCGAGGCATACGCCGCCCAGGCAAGCGATCGCCCGGACCTTCGGGGGCCGAGGGGCCTGCTGCCGGGGGCCGTCGGACTCACGCGCATCGGTGGCCATGAACGATTTCTCCGAGATCCAGCTCGTCCATCGAGTTTATCTGATACGACGTACGGCGGACATCGCAGCATTGCAGGCATCTCGCGGAGCGAGGCGACGACGGCTTCGCCATACGCGTGGCTTGTGGAGAACTCCTAGGCGAGCGTCGAAGCGTTAGCTCGACGTGGAGGGGCGTGCCTCAATCCAGCAAGCCCTGTCCGCGCAGAGCGGCGACGAGACGCTTGAGCGTGCCACAACCGAAATGTACGCGGCATGCTCTCATGTCGCGAGACATGTTTTGGCCGCCCGCCCGTGTTTTCTCTTCCATCCAGTGACACATCGCATCCATGCTCAGGGACCTGGCACCCCCCGCGGCGTCGTGTCAAGCCGGCGTGAGGAGATAGTCTAGCGCCTGGTCCAGGCTCACCACGTCCGCAAAGCGCGCCTGGATGTCGGCCAGCGTGAAGACGTGTGCCACGGCCGAACGGTCTCCCACACAGTCGGCGATGATGATCGGACGGAAACGGTAGCTCTTGGCATCGGTCGCGGTGGCGCGGATGCAGGCACTGGTGCTGCATCACGCGATGCTGGATCAAGTAGCCGGCCAGGTGCGTGCCGAAAAAAGCACTGGCGTTGTCCTTTTCGATCAGCAGATCTTGCGGCCGAGGGGCCAGGCGCTCGTCGATTTCGCAGGCCCGGCGGTCCCAGGGCCGAAATTCCGCGGAGCGATCGGCCGCCGATTTGAACGGCGGGTCGCCGCTCTCGGGTCGATAGGGGGAAGTGGTATAGACGATCGGCACGCCGCTCTTTCCCCCAAGCCGTTGCCCGGCAGCATCGAGCAGCCGGCGCGTGGCCATCACCGGGCCGTCGAGCCGCTTCGAACCACCGGCGTAGGCATCATCGGTCCAGCCGTAGGCAAAATCGACGACGACAATCGCCGGGCGTTCGCCAAAACCGAACCGCTGCTGAAAGATGCCCCGTTGTTCGTAGTACCCGTTCATGGAACGGATGGCGCTGAGAAGCATCTCGCGGACCTGATCGTCGGATGGGTGCATGGCGCTCCCGGTACGGTGGAAGTAGCTCGCGCAGCGAGTGCCTGCCGATGGATCGTGGCTCACGGCATCGCGTGCGTACGACGCCACGATTCGGTCCGATTCTGGTACGGCACACATGACGCCGTCAATCGCTGCCGCGAGGCGGCGACTGGCTTCGTCCGATTGGGCGATATCTGCGCGACCTCTACATCAAGCCGCAACGGCCGCTCGCGGGGGCGGCGCAGGGCAATGCAGTATCGCCTGCCCGCCGAGCAGGTTATGCTTAGGCTCGCCATGCCAAGCCCCGTTCGCCAGAACCGACGCCCGGCCGCACCGCCGCAGAAGGTCGTGCTGCTTTTGGTAACGATGATCTGTGGGGGCTTTCTCGGCGCAATCTTGGCCGAAGAGAAAGATGCTTCCACGGGCTGCGCCGTCGGCGCTACGGTGCCATCCTTCTACGTGCGCGAGGTCACCGGCTCGCGCCCCAATCAGGCGATTTGCCTGGTCTGCCGCTATGGCGGCCGTCCGTCCGTGCTGGTCTGCGCGGGGCCTGGACGAGCGCGTGCAAGAGCTGCTGATCAAGCTCGACCGAGTCGTGGACGGCGAGCGAGCCCACGGGCTGCGCGGGTTCGCGATCTTCCTGGACGCCAAGGCGGCGGAGCTGCAGCCAAAGCTCTTCAACCTTGCCCGCCGCGAAAAGCTGTCGCTGCCGCTGGCGTTTCCCGTCGAAACCAGCGGCCCGCGGTCGCTGGACCTGCCGGAGAAGGCGCAAGTCACCGTGCTCTTGTACCGGGCCAAGAAGATCGAGCAACGGTTTGTCTTCGACCACGAGGCGCTGAACGAGAAGGAGATCGAGCGCGTGGTCGAGGCGTCGAAGCGCTTCGCGGAGCAGGAGGCGGAGTCAAATCCGCCACCGCCGAAGCTCGAAAGCCGAAGCTCGAAGGCCGAAACAAATACGAAGCACGAAGGCTCGAATGGCCAAACCTGAGCGGCAGCCACGCCGTTTCGATCATTCGATCATTTGCGTTTCGGTCTTTATTTCGGATTTCGAGCTTCGGATTTCGAACTTCCTTCCTCCGCGAGCCCCGAGAACAGTGCCACGCTCGCCGTGAATCCGTGGACGAAGTTCTTGCCAGCCACGGGACCGATCTCGCCGGCCGCGAAGAAGCCGGCCACGGGCATGTCGCCCAGGATCTGCCGGAGCGCGCCGGCGTCGTGGTCCGGGGCATCGAACATCCGTGTGCCGCGGCCGTTGCAGGTGAAGAGCAAGGCGCCTCGCTCGTAGGACGGTTTTTCAATCCGTCCGTCATGGGTGGGCTCGTGCATCATTGAATCGCTGCCTGCTGCTCCTGCGCCTCAGCGCGGACGGATCGAAAATCTGTCCTACACCTGGTGAGCAGCTCGCGCAGGTCCTCGTCGGCCGTGGCGGCGTCGCGGACGTGGAACTGCACGGTCTGGCCGACGCGCACGTAGTCGCCGATGGCAATGGCCCCGGTGTCTTTGTCGGCGCCGATCACGTTGCGGACCAGGAAATCGCCCCGGTCGAAATGGTCCTGATACTCGTTGGTCACCACGCCCATGTGCAGGCCCGATTGCACGGTGCGCTGCTCTTGCGGCGAAAGGCCGGCGAACAATTCCTGAAGCTGATCGAGCGCCGGCCGGCCGCCCAGCGAATAGATGACGTGGCGATCGGCCTTGGTGACGATCATCGGCCGGCCGATCGGCCGGCAGCCTTGCGAGACGACGCTGACCACGCGGACTGCGCCGCTCCCTGGATCAGCACGGCGACGGCGCCAGCCTCATGAACCTGCGGGCCAAAGATGAGCCGGTTGCCGCCCGGCTGCTGCGAGGCGCTGGCCATGCCACCCAGCACCCGCACGCCGGGATGGTCCTCGTGCAGGCGATGGAGCAACAGATCGGTGGGAAAAGTGAACGGCTCCCCCAGCACGACCACCGCCGCATCCTGGGGCCAGGCGGCCGGCAGCTCGTCCGGCCAGCCGACGATCGTTCCACCTTCCGGCGTGCGCTCGTAGGTGAGATGCATCGGCGTCAGGCTGACGCCCGGCAGCCGGGCAAGCCACAGGCTGACAGCCGGCTGGTTTTCGATCTCTCGGGCTCCCCCGACGATCGACTCGCCGGTGCAGCCCAGCAGCACCCGCGCCCCGGTCTGGCGAGCGACGGTTTCGGCAACGATTGCCGCCTCGCCCCCATGATGTGGAGAGAGGAAGAGCATGCCGAGGTCCGCTTGACCGGATAGCCCCGCCTTGGCGGCCTGGCAGACCTCCTCCGCGGCGGCGCGTGCGTCGGAGACGGTGGACAGGGCAGCAGCGAACGCCGGCGCGGCGGTGACAGTGGACTGGCTCATCTTGCTAGCTTCCCCTTCTTCGAGGCCCTCCAACCGCCGTTGACCCTATTGGGACGCGGCAATAAACTTAGTCAGCAACAAAGGTTGCGGCGCCAGGCCACACGTCGGGCTGACGCCGCGACGCTCGCCAATGCTCGTCCGGCATCAGTGGCATGGCCATTGCGTCTTGCTACCCATTTTGCCACGTGCGCCTGCCACATTGGCCGGTGCTCCTCCTCGCCGGCGAGCGTCGAGGCGTAAGCCCGACGTGAAACCATCGCGGCGTAAGCTGGACGTGCAACAAGGGGCGACGACTCATGGATTTCTTGGAACGGATCGGCGACCTGCTGAGCGCCATCTTCGGCGGGATCGGCCGCAAGGTCAACCAGTTCATCACGTCGATCTTCGGCTCGTCCAACGCGCGGTACGTCAAGCGCTTGCAGCCCAGGGTCGAGGCGATGAATCGCCTGGAAAACCAGTACATGGCGATGTCGGACGCCGAGCTGCGCGAGCAGACCGAGCTGTTCCGCGAGCGGCTCAGGAACGGCGAAACGCTGGACGACGTGCTGGTCGAGGCGTTCGCCGTGGCCCGTGAGGCCGGCCGTCGCTGGCTGAACATGCGGCATTACGACGTGCAGCTCGTCGGCGGCATGGTGCTGCACTCCGGGGCCATCGCGGAGATGGTGACCGGCGAAGGCAAAACGCTGGTGGCCACGCTGCCTGCCTATCTCAATGCGCTGGACGGCCGCGGCGTGCACGTGGTCACCGTCAACGACTACCTGGCCCGCCGCGACATGGAGTGGATGGGCCCGCTGTACCTTGGCCTGGGACTCACCGTCGGGGCCATTTATGCGGACATGGACCCTGCCGAGCGGCACAAGGCCTACGCGAGCGACATCACCTACGGCACGAACAACGAGTTCGGCTTCGATTATCTCCGCGACAACATGAAGGACGGCGTCCACGGCGACGACCAGTTCCCCGTGCACCGCCAGCAGGCCCAGCGAGAGCTGAACTATGCGATCATCGACGAAGTGGACAACATCCTCGTCGACGAAGCCCGCACGCCGCTGATCATCTCCGGCTCGGCCCACGACGACGTGACGAAATACACCGAGGCCGACCGCGTTGCCCGCCAGCTCAAGAAGGACGTGCACTTCGAAGTCAAGGAGAAAGAGCACACCTGCCACCTGACCGACGAAGGCATCCGCGAGGCCGAGAAGCTGGCCGGCGTCGAGAGCTTCTACACGCCAGGCAACATGGAGTGGCCGCACCTCTTGGACAACTCGCTCAAGGCCCACTACCTCTATCAGCGCGACGTGCGGTACGTGGTGGAAGATGGCGAGGTGATCATCGTCGATGAGTTCACGGGCCGCAAAATGCCCGGCCGGCAATGGAGCGACGGCCTGCACCAGGCGGTCGAGGCCAAGGAAGGAGTGAAGGTCAAGGAAGAGACGCAGACCCTGGCCACGATCACGCTGCAGAACTTCTTCAAGCTCTACAAGAAGATCGCCGGCATGACCGGCACGGCCATGACCGAGGCCAACGAGTTCTGGAAGATCTACAAGCTCGAGGTCATCGCCATCCCCACCAACCGCAACCTGGTGCGCATCAACAACGCCGACGTCATCTACCTCAAGGAATCGGGCAAGTTCGAGGCCATCGCGGGCGAAATCGAAGCGGATGAACAAGTGGGACGTGCTGCGGATGCACGGCGACGACGAAATCCTCGGTGTCATCCAGAAGCAGGACGACAACGAAGTCGTCATCGTGCCCAAGGGACGCAAAGACCGCGTCACGTATCCGCGCGAACAGGTCGCGGCGATCGAGCCCAAGGGCAGGCCGATCCTGGTAGGCACGGTGTCGATCGAGAAGAGCGAGCGGCTGTCGGCCTTGCTTGACCGGCGGGGCATCCCGCATGAAGTGCTCAACGCCAAGCATCACAAGCGCGAGGCGGAGATCGTGGCCCAGGCCGGCCGGCTGGGGGCCGTGACTATCGCCACGAACATGGCCGGCCGTGGCACCGACATCGTCCTGGGCGGCAACGCGGAGACGATGGCCTGGGCGCAGCTCCAGGAAAAATACGCGACGCGGCTCGATGTGCCCAAAGCCGAGTGGGACGCCCTGGTCGTCGAGATCGCCACGCGCGAGAAGATGAAAGAAGAAGGCCGCCAGGTCGCCGCGCTGGGCGGGCTGCACGTCATCGGCACGGAGCGACACGAAGCCCGGCGGATCGATAACCAGCTCCGCGGCCGCTGCGGCCGGCAGGGCGATCCGGGCAGCAGCCGCTTCTACCTGTCGCTGGAAGACGACTTGATGCGGATCTTCGCCGGGCGACTGGGTGAAGAAGGTGCTCACCAGCCTGGGCATGAAGGAAGACGAGGCCATCGTAAGCCGAATGGTCAGCCGCCGCATCGAAGGGGCCCAGAAGAAGGTCGAGGAGCGGAACTTCGAAATCCGCAAGAACCTGCTCGAATACGACGAGGTGATGGACGAGCAGCGGAAGCGGGTCTATGGCTACCGGCAGCGGATTCTCGAAGGCGGGAACTGCAAAGAGCTGATCCTGGACATGATCCAGGAGCAGCTCGACAAGTACCTCGACGAGTTCCTGGCCCCCAACTACGGCCCGGCCACGTTCTGCAAGTGGGCGGGCACGCAGTTGACGCTGGCCGAGCCGCTCGAGCCGCACGACTACCGCGACGTGGAATTCGATACGGCCCAAGGGCTGGCCAAGGACGAGGCCGCTCGCTCGGTGGAAATGCTCGTCCATGACGAGATCGATCAGCATCTGCCCGAGGACGTGGAAGACGAGAGCGAATGGAACTGGGAGGCGCTGGCCCACGCCGTCAACGTCCGCTGGAAGCTCAGCCTGCGGGATCGTGATCTGAAGAAGATCGGTCGCTCAGATTTGGCCGAGCACTTGATCGAGCAGGCGCAAGCGGCCATCGAAACCGTGGACCTGAGCGAAGGCCGGCGGTTTCTCGATCGCGATTACGGCGTGCAGAGCGCCTGCGCCTGGATCAAATACAAGTTCGGCATCGACGTAGGGCCGGCAGACCTGCGCAGCCTGGAGCCTTCCGAGGTCAAGGCCCTGGTGCGCCGCAAAGCCGAAGCGGCGTACGAGCAGAAGGAGATCGAATACCCGGTGATGGCCGGGCTGTACCACTTCACCACCCGCGATGCCAGCGGCCACAAGCGTTACGACCGGGAGCAGCTCATGGACTGGGCGCGCGACCGCTTCCATGTCGATCTGTCGATGGACGACGTGCGGAACAAGCAGCGGGACGACATCCAGCACGTCCTCTTGGAAAGCAGCCGCAAGCGTCAGCAGGAGGCCAAGACGGCGCTGGCCGACGCCCAGCGGCGGCTGGACAAGGTGCTGGAGGGCGCGCCGAAAGGCAACGTGGCCGTCAAGGATCTCTCCACGAACGGCGAGCTCCAGTCGTTGACCGACTGGCTGCGCGGTCTGGGCTGCGAGGTGTCGGCCGAGGACCTGGCCAATCTCAACGCCGAGCGTTTCCGCAACCGTGTCGTCTCGGCCATCGAGCACCGCTATCGTCCGGAAATCCGCCGCATGGAGCGGCAGTTGGTCCTGCACCTGCTGGATACGGCCTGGAAAGAGCACCTGCTGTCGATGGACCACCTGCGCTCGGCCATCGGCCTGGTGGGCTACGCTCAGAAAGACCCGAAGGTGGAGTACAAGCGCGAGGGCATGCGGGCCTTCCGCGAGATGTGGACTTCGATCGGCGAGCAGACCACGGACCTGGTCTTTCGCATGGAGCGGCTCGACGAGGGTTTTGTTAGCTCGACCTGGGCCGGCGCCACCGCGCGCCACGACGAAGCCGCGTCGGCGGCCCAGGTCGCCGAGCAGCAAGCCGGCCAGAACGGCTTCACCGGCGAGCGGACGATTGAACCGATTCGCAACCGCGAAGAACGCGTCGGCCGCAACGCGCCGTGCCCGTGCGGCAGCGGGAAGAAGTATAAGAACTGCTGCGGAGCCAAAGCGCGCGTGTGAGCGGTCGCCTTGGAGTGCGGCGACTCGTCGCCGCTTTCGATTCTTGGCCCGGCAGCATCGATCAGCACACGCGGTTCAGCCGCCAGCCCACGAAAATCCTAAAGCGGCGACGAGTCGCCGCACTCCAAGGAATCCGTGCTAACCTCGGGGTGACAAACTTGACCGGTCACCTCCCGTGTGATCATCCGGCCACCGGCCATCCACGACCTCGGCCTCGGTGGACTCTGCCTCGCTCCCTCTGCCTTTGACGCCCGAGATGGCGGCGTCTGCGTACCGCATCACCAGGAAGACACCGCCTACGAGCACGCCGCCCACGTAGCCCGCTGGCACGCCCAGGATCACGCTGCAGGCCAGGGCGAGCAGCGAATCCTGATCTGGGCTAATCCCCAGGGAGATGCCGGCGACGATCACGGTCATCGGCAGCAGGATCACGCCGGCGATCATTGACGCCGGCCGCGCATTGGCTGGTCCGCCGATCATTTGGGCGATGCCGATGCCGGTCAGGAAGACCGCGGCGCCGATCCACCAGGCCTGATCGCCGCCGACGACTCGAAAGCCGCTAAAGAGCAGCGCATAGGCTGTCGTGACCACTAGCAGCGTGCCCGGCCCGTAGCGGCGCGGCACGCTGGCAATCTCCGGCACCGGCGCCATCGGCTGAGCGATCGGCGGCCAATGCGGCAGCGGTGGCGGCTGGTCGCGGCGCGGCGGCTCGTGCGGCTCGCTGGCCATGGAAAGCAGAGGTCAGAGGACGACGGTCGGAGGTCTGGGATCAGAGCTTGGCCTCACTCTAGTCTAGCGGGCCGGCGGTGTCGTCGTCACGCTTAGGGCGGGCACCGTCACGCGCGCCACTCGAGCGCCCCTTCGCATCAGCGACGCGCGACGTGGTAGATTTACTGGTAGTCGCCGCCTGAGAAGGCGTCCCGTTTCGATCTCTTTGACGAGCGATTCGATGGGCACACCGCCGTCTGAGCCGCTGCCTCGCTTGCCGCCGCGGCGGCCGGAGAGCCACAAGGGCGACTTTGGCCGCGCTTTGTTGATCGGCGGGTCGCGCGGCATGGCGGGGGCCATGGCCCTGGCCGGGATGGCCGCGCTGCGGAGCGGCGCCGGACTGGTGCAATTGGCCGTGCCCGAGGATTGCCTGCCGGCCGTCGCCGCGCACGAGCCTTCGTACATGACGGCGGGGCTGCCTGGCGACGCGGCCGGTCGGCTCTCGCTGCGAGCCGCCTCGCACATCGAGGAGCTGGCCAGCGCAGCCACGGCGGTCGCCTGCGGCCCAGGCTTGGGAAGGTCGCGCGGCCTCGATTGCCTGGTGAGCGACCTGTACTGCGGCCTGGACCGCCCGATGGTGCTGGATGCCGATGCTCTGAATGCCCTGTCAGAGGCAACGCTGCCGCTGCCCGCCAAGTCGTCGCCGCCCGCGCCGCGCGTGCTCACGCCACACCCCGGCGAGTTCGCGCGGCTGCTCGGCGTAAAGATCGCCGACGTGCAGTCGCGCCGCGAAGAGCTGGCGCGCCAGTTCGCCGCGCGATACGGTGTGGTCGTCGTGCTCAAGGGCCATCAGACCGTAATCAGCGACGGCGCTCGCACGGCGATCAATGCAACCGGCAACCCCGGCATGGCGACGGGCGGCTCGGGCGACGTGCTGACGGGCGTCACCACGGCGCTCCTCTGCCAGGGGATGTTACCTTACGATGCGGCTCGGCTCGGGCGCACGTCCACGGCATGGCCGGCGATCTGGCGGCACGCGAGCTGGGTCAGGTGTCGCTCATCGCCAGCGATCTGGTGCAGTTCCTGCCGGCGGCCTTCCAAGGCATCGAAGTGCCCCAGGGCGAGGAGGAGCCGGCTTAGGCCCCACCCGTTGCAGTCCTGAGTGGGCCCGTGTCTCCGCGTCCGTCGTCTTCCGGCTTTCCTCTTTCGTAATCGATTATTTGAGGGTAAGGTATCGAACCGTACTAAGACTCCGTACTGAGCACTCCGTACGGAGTAACTGAGTACCTAGGGGCAAATCACTTCGCACTACGCTGAAGTCAAGCTAGCCAGAAGGCCGCGCCGGCGTCGTTTACGAGACGCAACGCCGACGCGGCCAAACGCAAACAGAGGGTCATGATTTCGTTTCCTGTCTTCCTTGTCGCCAAGGAAGCCGGTGGGACCACGGACTGGGTCAGCGTGCAACTCAACGGCCAGCCGCACTTGGCGATCTTCTCGGCGCTCGAGCGAGCCACGGCATTCGTCGAATCGCTTCCCAAGGACCAGCAATGTTCCGTGCGGGAGATTCACGGCCCGCCTGAGCTGAGCCGAGAACTCGTCAACTTGCCCACCGCCTTGTCGTGCGTCATCGACTACGTGCCCCAAAAAGGCACCCAGCGCGTCGTTCGGTCCCAGCTCCTGTTGCGTCACCTGTCCTAGCTACGCCCGTGCCAAAACTTGCCGTTAGCCAGGCATTTTGAAAGAATCCGGAGGCGGCAGGTCACTTACGCCATGCAGGGGTTGAGGATTTGTTGCGAAACGCCTCGCATCGCATATACTTAGTCTCTGCGGAACAGGCGATTCCTTAACCCGCGGTCGCGAGCCTGGAGGCCGACGATGAGGCGGTCGTTTCTCCCTGCCGTGGTTGCCCTCTCTGCGTTGGCTTCGTGCCTGTTGGCGCTGCCCGCTCCGGCCGCCGAGACGGCGGGGGATGAATACGTCTTCAAGCTTGCCTCGGGCGGCGAGATTCGCGGCAAGTTCTTGAATCTCGACGAGCGTCCGCGGGCCAGGTTCCTCATCGAGACTTCCGCCGGCGGCAAGCTCACGCTGGGCAAGGCGGACGTGACGGAGTTCACCCGCAAGCCCGCCCGCGAGCTCGAGTATGAGCGGCTGCGGCCCACCTATCCCGATACCGTCGAAGGGCAACTGGCCCTGGCCGAGTGGTGCAAGCAAAACCAGCTCCCCGACGCCCGCAAGACGCACCTGGAGCGCGTCATCCAGCTCAGCCCCGACAACGAGCAGGCCCACAAGGCGCTCCTCCACCGGCTGGTCGATGGCAAATGGATGACTTACGAGCAGTACATGCAGGACGTGGTGGGCAAGGTCAAACTGGCAGGCGTGGGCTGGGTGACGCCGCAGGAGGCGCAGCTCCGCCAGGAGCGGCACACGCAGAAAGTGGGCGAGCAGGAGCAGTTTCGGAACGTGCGGCGCCTGGTCGGCCTGCTCGATGCCCGCGATGCGCGCCAGCGGACTGCTGCCCGCGACGATCTGCTCAAGATACGCACCCCCGCCGCCGCAAAAGCGGTTGCCTACTACAAGGATCCCAAACAGGAGAAGGACCCGACCGTCCGCAAGGTGCTGGTGCAGGTGCTGGGGAACATCGCCAGTGGCCTGGCCGTGGAGAAGATGATCGACGCGGCGCTGACCGATCCCGACCGCGACGTCCGGCTGGAGGCCATCCACCTCCTGGCCGAGCGCAAGGAGCCGTTGGCGGTCCGCCGCTTCTGCGAGCGGCTGACGGACAACAAGAACGAGATCATCAACCGCGCCGGCCTCGCGCTGGGGATCATGGAAGACCGCAGCGCCATCGGACCGCTGATCGAGGGGCTGGTTTCTACCCACGTGTACATCCAGACCACCGGCGGCGGCACCAGCAGCACGTTCGGCAGCAACGGCAATAACTCGTTCAGCTCGGGCACCCGGACCACGGTCACTCGCCGCACCTATCAGAACGAGGAGGTCCTGGTCGCGCTGCGGAAGATCTCGGGCGAGAACTTCGACTACAACGTCGAGCAATGGCGCGCCTGGTACGCCACGCAGAAGCGCACCCAGGCGCAGGACGTGCGCCGGGACAAATAGGCGGCCGGTCGTTGCCGGCCGGGGAAATTCGCCTGCCGGGGAAGGTTGCCGTCCGGAGAAAGTTGCCTGCCGGGACAAGAAACATCGAGAAAGAAGCCCGGCTTCTGGGAGAAGCCGGGCATCTTCTTCCGGTCTTCTTCCGGGGATTGACAGCCTTGGGGACGAGACACTACGATCACGCTTCTCCCCTGGGGACGGAACTTGATTCGCACCGAGAGCTTACTCCGTCCCTGAGGTCGTTTGTCTTCGCCACCCGCCATGGAGGGATTGAAGGTCGGTCGTCATCGTGTCGCGGGTGGTGCCGCCGAGGGCGGAGTTGCCGAACAGGAGACCGGCAGAACAGGGGATCTCGGTTCTTTGTGAGGTCACATGGACGCGGCGGAGTAGCGTAGCGCGCCACTCCGCCAGGCCCGATTGAGTTCTGGCCTTTGGCCAGCATGCTCATCAGGCAAATGGAGAAGCTTGTATGACTCAGGCAGAGGTGCTCTCCCTGGCGGCCCCGGCAGTCCGCTCCGCCAAGCCGCCCAAGCGGCCGGTGGGGCAGGTGGAACTGCTGAAGGCCAAGCTCGAACGGGCCATCCGTCGCACGACGGGCGACCGCGTTCGAAACTTGGACGTGAGAATCCAGGAGACCTGCGTTGCGGTTCGCGGACGCTGCGGTTCGTTCTACTGCAAGCAAAAGGCCGGCCAGGCCGCCATGGCGGCGATGAGGATCGAGCCGGACCTGGAGTCTGCCGTGGTAGACAACCAGATCGAGGTTTGGTAGGTCCGCGATTCAGCGCCGGGTGACGGCGCTCTTCGCCGATTCTACCGCGCCCCGGTCAGGCCGCTAATCGTCGTCGCCCGCCAAGTTCCGCATACAGGGCGAAGATCTCGCGGCAGTTGCGCTCCAGCGAATTGGGCTCGGCTTGCCGCCGCGCGGCCCTGGCTCTCTGCGCACGCACGTCCGGGCTGAGCAGCGGCCCCAAACGTCCGGCCAGCTCCTGATCGTCGGCCGGATCGTTGAGAATGCTGCCCGCGTCCTCCCCGCCGATCAGCTCCCCGGCGCCGTTGAATCGGCTAGTTACCACCGGCAGCCCGCACGCCATGGCCTCGAGCACGACCAGGCTGCAAGGGTCGTAGAACGTGGGCTGCACGTACACGTCGGCCGCCGCGTAGTAGGGGATCACGTCGCTCTGCGGTCCAAGAAAGCTGACGTGCGCGGCAATGCCCAATCGCTTCGCCAGCCGCTCATAGGAGCGAGCGTTCTTGCCGCCGGCGATGGCCAAGTGCACGGCATGCCCCGCGCGTCGCAAGCGGCCGACCGCTCGCAGCAGCGTGGACACGCCCTTGAGCCGGAAGTTATGGGCCACGATCAAGAGCAGGGTCTCGTCGGCTACTCCTAGCCGCCGTCGCACTGCCTGGCGGTGTGGCCGGCAGGCATCCGGCGAGAAGCGATCTACATCGACGCCGTTATAGACCAGCCGCAGCCGATCCGCCGGCACGTCGTGATACTGCCGCAGGTGGCCCTCGACCATGCGAGATAGGGCGATCACCAGCCGCCCATCGTGGGCATATTGCTTGTCCATCAAGCGCCGGAACTCGCCGTACCGCGGCAGGGCGGCAGCCGTCAGCCGCTTGAGCGGCCGCAGCCAGCGTGGCAAGAGCAGCAGATTATGCTCGAACGAGGCCACGCGCGAACCACCGTGCGGCTGGAAAATGTCGCAGCGCCAGCCGCTGCCCATGTCGTGGACGACGTCGGCCCGCACGGCATCGGCCACTTCGGCGGCGGCATCGGCCCAGGCCAGCGGCGAGCGCAGCTCCGGAACCAGGTGCGGCACGACTTTCCTTGGCCCGGGCCCTTCCGCCACGCCGCTGGCCACGACGTGCACTTCATGACCTTGCCCGAGCAGCCACTGGGCATATTGGGTCGTCCAGTGCTCCGCGCTCCCCGGCCGGGATCGAAGTGCTTGATGACCAGGGCGATTTTCATCGGATCAGGCTTCAGGCTTCGGACTTCAGGCTCCAGGCTCAGGCTTCAGACTTCAGCAGCCGGGACTCAACCGGCCGAAGCCTGAAGTCCGAAGCCTGAAGCCTCTTTATTGCTCGAAAAACCATGTCCACCGACAGGTCGCGCATGCAGCGGTGATGTCCCAGCGGGCACACGCGCTGGTGGCAGCCCAGGCAATCGAGCGCGACGGAGAGCTGCACTTCGTTCGCGCAAGGATTGTCGCCCCAGATGGGCGGCGTCGGCCCGAACAGCGTGACCAGCGGCACGCCGAAGGCCACGGCAAAGTGGCGCGGCCCGCTGTCGGTGGTCACCATCAGCCGGCTGCGGCGTACGCAGGCCTTGCTCAGTCCGAGGCTCGGCGTCCGTTCGGCCAGGCTGAACACGCGCGGATGGGCGGCCAGAGCGACGATCTGGCGGGCCGATTCGCGTTCGCTGGGCCCGCAGAGCACGAGCACGTCGCTGTCCAGCTGCTCGGCCACGCGCCGTGCTAGCTGGGCGGAATACTCGACCGGCCAGAGCTTGGCGGCCCCAAAGGCGCCGCTGGAATTCAGCACCACTACGCGACCGTCGCGCAGCGCGAACTGGCCCCACACCGAGTCGGCGGCCAGCTCATCGTCCCCCGTCGTGCCCAGTTCCAATCGCCGCTCTTCGGCGGCGCAGCCGGCGGCGTATGCTAGCTCCAAGTAATAGTCCACCATCGGAAGGCGGGCCAGCCGGCCGGCTTGACGGGGCGGCTGCAGCTTCGTCGTCAGCAGCAAACCGCGGCCATAACGTGCGTAACCGATGCGGCGGCGAGCGCCGCTGGCCGCCGCCAGCATGCCCGTCCGCAGCGAGTTAGAGAGCAGGACGACCTCGTCGAACCGTTGCTGCCGCAACCGCCGCCAGAGCCGCCAGCCGCGCCGCTCGGGGGTCTTGGCCCGCGGATCGTAGAGCAGGCCGTCGTCGAGCCAAGGCGTCCCCGTTAGCACGTCGGCGACGCTGGGCCGCATGATGCCGACCATCCTCCCCTCCCGGCCAACGCGCCGCCGCAAGGCGCGCAGACAGGGCGTCGCCATGACGACGTCGCCAATCCAATTCGGGAGAAAGACGCCAACGTTCATGGGCATCCGTTCCGTAGCCGAAGTCGAAAGATTTCGCACGCCGCCGTCAGGCCCCCGGCGCCGACTATCTGGCTTCGGCAATTTTGCCTTTTTTTGCATTTTTCACTTTGCATTAAACCGTGGCGTGCCCGTTGAATGCAAAATGCAAAATGCAAAGTGCAAAATGCAAAATGAATATGAGGATCAGCCGCCTGACAATCCTGGCCGCTAGCGTGGCGAAGTCACGGGTGGGTTACTTTATATGCGGCGCGGCGACAGTCCAGAATGGCGATTTTTCCCTTGCCAGCATCGCCAGCCAGCCCGTGCCGCAGATGGCCGCAGGTTGTATCTCAAATCGCGCGGTGCCAGCGTCGCCGCATTCCGCCTTGTGGTGCTGCCGCCATCTACGGTATATCCCGCGCTGATCCCGAGCGCGCCTCTCAGCGCGCTGTGTCACTCGACCGCCCACAAAGCATGGCCCTGCGCGTAGGAATCGTCGGAGCAACCCGCCGCCGGCAGGGCATCGGCCAGCACATCGCCCGGCACCTGGCGGCACTGGGCGCCGACGTGACGGCGATCGCCGGCTCGCGCCGCGAGACCGCAGAGCAGACCGCCGCGGGCCTGGCGGCACAGCACGCCCTGCGCGTGCGGCCTTATGGATCGCTGCGGGAAATGCTGGCGAGCGAGCCGCTGGACGCCGTGGCCATCTGCTCGCCGCAAGAGTTCCATCGCGAGCACCTCACCGAGGCGCTGGCCGCGGGCGTGCACGTGCTGTGCGAAAAGCCGCTGGTCTTCGAAGAGGACCGCGACGGCGTGGCCGACGCCCGGCCGATCGTCGAGGGCTTCGCCGCCGCCCGCCGCGTGCTGATGGTCAACGAGCAATGGCCCTACACGCTGGAGGCGTTCGAGCGGCTTTATCCCGAAGCGCGCCTGCGACGAGAGTTGCCGCGCAAGTTCGCGATGCTCCTGTCGCCCGACGCGCTCGGCCCGGAGATGATTCCCAATTCCTTGCCGCACGCACTGAGCTTACTCGCGGCGCTGACGCCGCGCGAATACGGGACGCATGAGGTTCGGGCGCGCGAGATCGGCGTCGAGTTCGGCGAGATCGACGGCGTGCCCGGTGCCGCGGCCGAAGTGCGGTTCTCTTACGACCACGCTCAAGGCGCCACGCGAGTCGCCCTGACCATGCAGCGCACCGCGGAGCAACCCAGGCCGGCCGGCTATCAGATCGACGGCCGCTGGGCCTTTCGCCGCATCGAGATGCCGGAGTACCGAATGTGGCTGGAGCATCGACACGTCGGCCTTACGGCTCGAAGCTCGCCTGCGGCTCGCTCGCCGGCCGTCCCGCTCGACGATCCACTCGTGCTGCTGCTGGCCGATTTCCTCAAGCGTTGCGAGCGGCCCAGCACGTCGGCCGACGTATACACGGACGGCACCATTCTCGATCGCCTGGCCATCCTGCGCAACGTCTATCGCGCGGCCTGCGGACAACTCGAAGGAGCGAGGTGAGCCATGGAACAGGTCCACGAATTCCATAATTTCCAGTCGAAGCTCACCCAGGCCCCAGTCTTGCCGGCGGTGATCGATTACGTCAAATGGCAACAGGCCATCCGCGCGGCCCAGGCCGCCGGCCAGCCGGCCCCGCAGCCGCCCGATGCCGCGCCGATCTCGATCAACCTCGACCTGACCACCGCCTGCAACTACCGCTGCGACCACTGCATCGACTGGGACATCCTCAACTCGGGCGTCAAGCACAACGAGGACGAGCTGCGGGCCAGCCTGCGCGAGATGGCCGCCCGCGGCCTGCGGTCGGTGATCCTGATCGGCGGCGGCGAGCCGACGGTCTATCCGCGGTTCGTCGAGTTCGTGCGCTACCTCAAGCAAGACCTGGCCCAGCAGGTCGCCGTCGTCTCCAACGGCAGCCGCAACGACCGCATCCTCGAGTCGGCGGAGTATCTCGGGCCGGGCGACTGGGTGCGGCTGTCGCTCGACTCGGGCACCGACGACACCTTCCAGAAGATGCACAAGCCCCGACAGCCGGTCACGCTCGACCAGATCTGCGAGTGGGTGCCGAAGATCAAGGACAAGAACCCGACGTTTCAGATGGGCTTCTCGTTCATCGTCACCTGGAAGGGTGCCCAGCGGGACGACACGAAGATCGTGGAGAACATCGACGAGCTGGTGCTGGCCGCCGAGCGGGCACGCCGCTACCGCTTCGACTACATCTCGATCAAGCCGTTTCTGGTGCGGGCCGAAGAGAACGGCTCGGAGGTCATGGACCCCAAGCGTGCCCAGGAGCAGATCGACGTGATCGTCGCCAAAATCCGCCGCGCGGTGGCCGAGGCCAGGCAGCTCGAGACCGACACCTTCAAGGTGGTCGAGAGCACGAACCTGCGGCTGCTGGAAGATCAGACCTGGCAGAACTTCACCCGGCAGCCGCGGCAGTGCCACATGCAGTTCTTCCGCCAGGTGCTCACGCCGCACGGCGTGTTCAACTGCCCGGTGTATCGCAGCGTGCCGCGGGCGAAGATCGCCGAGCGCGACGGCTACAAAGACGCGGCCACCTGCGGCCAGACGGTGCAGCAGACCGGCGCAATGATCGAGCGATTCGACGCGGCCCACGAATGCCGCGAAGTGACCTGCCTGTACAACGCCACGAACTGGTGGCTCGAGGATCTGATCGAGCACCCGGAGAAGCTGGTCACGCTGCAGCCGAGCGCCGACCGGGGCGATTATTATCTATAGCGCAGCGCCCTTCTGCACTTTGCACTTTGCACTTTGCACTTTGCACTTTGCACTTTGCACTTTGCACTTTGCAATGCTCCTTCCTTCGTCAGCCCACGGCTACTCCATCGGTTCCGACGATTCCAGTAGCGATCATGCCGCTTCTCGCGGTACGCTTACGTGGGGCACGTTTCTAAACGTGCCCGAGACACCTTTCGAAACGTGCCCGTGAGAGGCACGGCTGCCGGGCACGTTTAGAAACGTGCCCCACGCGGTGCGGATTCCTGAACCCTTCGGCCGCCCTGGCGGCACTTCTAGGGCATGACGACGCTCACCGAGGGTTGTGCGGCGGACGTGGCCGGCGACGACGTAGCTGGCGTTGCTCTCCACGGGCGACTGGCTGACCTGGGCCTGGCCGGTCCGGGCCTGGCGGATATTGCGCAGACCCATCGGCTAGGCATCTGGCGATATCTGCGCTTCCTGGGCTGCGACGATGCCGGGGCCGATGACCTGACGCAGGAGACGTTCCTGGCCGTGGCGCGTGGCGGCAATGGTATCGACGGCAATGGCGAGCCAATTCGTGACATGCCGGCCTACCTGCGCGGCGTGGCCCGCAAGGTGTTCCTCAAGCAGGTGAGCCGCAGTCGGCGTGAGCCGTCGCTGGAGAAATTGGACGACGCCTATCTCGCGGAGGCCGACGAGGTGTGGAGCCAATTCGCCGGCAACGATGACGGCGACACGTGGATCGAATCGCTGCGCGAGTGCGTCGAGCAGCTCAGCGGCCGCGGTCGGCAAGCGATCGACCTGCATTACCGCGAGGAGCTATCGCGTGAGCAGATTGCCCGGCGTCTGGAAATGACTCCCGACGGGATCAAGACCCTCCTTCGCCGCACGCGCGAGGTCCTGCGGCAATGCGTGGAGCGGAAGGTGCGAGCGGAGCAATAGGCGCGGCAAACGTCAGGTGCGGCAACGTCAATTGGGTGCGGCAACGTCAATTGGGTGCGGCAATGTCAATCGGTGGGGCAAGCGTCAGCCCGCGCAGCGGGCGAAAGGAAGTAGCCACGGGCGTCAGCCCGTGGACGGAGGGCGAAGTCTGTCGCAAGCCCGCGCAGCGGGCGACATAGGGCAATACGTTGCATGGCGCTCCTCCTATGTCGCCCCCTGCGGGGGCTTCAGAGTGGATTTAGCGCGTTTCCCACGGGCTGACGCCCGTGGCTACCACATGCCGCCCGCTGCGCGGGCTTCACCCCTTATCGCCCGCGCGAATCTTCTTGAACGCTGATCCCCACTGACCACTGACCACTGACCACTGACCACTGACCACTGACCACTGACCACTGACAACTGACAACTGACCACTCACCACTCACCAACCTGCCATGAGCGATAACCGACGTGACGACCTGTGGGATCGATTGACCGACGCGGCCCTGCGCGAGGCGCTCGGCGGCAAGCGGCCCAAGGGGCACAAGGCGCAGCTCGGCGGCGTGACGCCGGCCAGCCGCGCCGGCAAGTCGCGCGGCGCCGGGGCCGGCAAGGGGAAGCGGCCCACCTCCGCCGACCGGGCCGGCTGGATGCGCGCCGGCGAGCCGCGCGGCTCGGCGCTCAAGGTGCTCGTCGTTTCGACGTGCGTCGTGGTCGGCCTGGCCTTGGTAATCGCCATCAACCACGCCGCCGGCGATCGGCCGTGGCTCTGGCCGGTGGCAAAGCACGAAGTGACGGTGCTGGACGGCGACTCGTCAATGATGCAAAGCGAAAACGACCTAAGAAACCGCTGGTTGTCTGGACAACTTCACGCCGACACCAATCGAGAAGAGTTGCCAGCGTCGAAATCACGTGTTCGGCCGTATCTTTTCTCTGACGAATTGGTCGACGGCGGCGAACAATTCGGCGGTTCCGCCAAGGGTGGCGGATATCGTGCGTCGCAAAGCGGCGGCGGGTGGGCGGCCAGCCGCAGGGAAGGTTTCGCGCGAAATGGCCAGCCGCCCGGCAGGGATTCCGGCGTGTCAAAGCCGTACTATGAGATGTCGGGCGAGCGACGCCATGCCCAAAGCGCCCAGAAACTGATTCGGGATCAGCAGCAAATCGATGACCTGATCCTCTCCGGTTCCGGAACGCCGCCCGGCACGCCTCCTCGCGGCGTCGGCCACCAGCCGTTCATTCTCGATCCGAAACCCGATCGCCCGGTAATAATGATCGGCGGACGGCCCGGACACCCGGAGAGCGGCACGCCAGGCACCGCCGACGGCGAGGCCAAACCGGCCGACAATGCACCCGCCGGCGACACCTCAAACATCGTCATCCTCAGCAACGAGGTCGATGGCAAAGTCCTGGCCGAGCTGACGAAGCTGAAGCTCGAAGCCGTGGATGGCGGCACCGTCGCATTGGCCTTACGCGCCGTCACCGGCAAGGAAGCCGAGCCGGAAGTCATCAAGGGCTTCCTCGAGAAGGCCAAAGACGGCCGCGGCGCCGGCCCCGGCCAGGGGGGCGACCGCTATCAGCCGATCTACGAGAACCGCTTCCTCACCGTCGGCAACAACCCGCTCTCGACCTTCTCCATCGACGTCGATACCGCGTCCTACAGCAAGGTGCGGCGGATTCTGTTCCAGCATGGCGAGCTGCCGCCGCCGGATGCCGTGCGGCTGGAGGAGTTCGTCAATTATCACGTCTATCGCTACGCGGGGCCGGAAGTGGTGGCGAAAGCGGCGGGGGCGGCCAAGAGCCATCCCTTCGCCGTGCACGGCGACGTGGCGGCTTGCCCTTGGCGGCCCGAGCACAAGCTGCTGCGGATCGCCATCAAGGGGCGCGAGATCAAGAACGAAGACCGCCCGCCGAGCAACCTGGTGTTCCTGGTCGATGTCTCCGGCTCGATGGACGAGCCGGACAGGCTGCCGCTCGTGAAGAAGGGTCTCAAGACCCTCGTCCAGCGCCTTCGTGCAACCGACCGCGTGGCCATCGTGGTCTACGCCGGGGCCGCCGGGCTGGTGCTCCCCTCCACGCCGGGAAACGAAAAGGCAAAAATCCTCGGCGTGCTCGATTCACTGAAGCCCGAAGGCTCGACCAACGGCGCCCAGGGCATCCACCTGGCTTACGACATCGCGGCCCAGAACTTCCTCAAGGAAGGCACCAACCGCGTGATCCTGGCCACCGACGGCGACTTCAACGTCGGCACGACCAGCGACGGCGAGCTGGTGCGCCTCGTTGAGGAGCGGGCCATGGAGAAGGTGTTCCTCACCACGCTGGGCTTCGGCATCGGCAACCACAACGACAGCATGCTCGAGCAGATCGCCGACAAGGGGAACGGCCAGTGCGCGTACATCGACACCGAGCTGGAGACGTACAAGGTGTTCGTCGAGCAGCTCAGCGGCACGCTGGTCACGATCGCCAAGGACGTGAAGATCCAGGTCGAGTTCAACCCGGCCAAGGTCGTGGCCTATCGCTTGCTCGGCTACGAGAACCGGATGCTGCGGACCGAGGATTTCAAGGACGACACGAAGGACGCCGGCGAGATCGGCGCCGGGCACACGGTGACGGCGCTCTATGAGATCGTTCCGGTGGCGATCGTGCGGGGGCCCGTCGAGGCGCCCGTCGGGGAGACGGAGACGACCGAGCTGAAGTACCAGAAGCCGGCGGAGCTGACGGCGGCTGCCCGGTCGGGCGAGCTGTTGACCGTCCACCTGCGGTACAAGCAGCCGGAGGCCGACAAGAGCCAGCCGCTGGACGTGCCGGTGAAGGACGCCGAGGTGGAGCTGGGCAAGGCGCCCGACGACTTCCGGTTCGCCGCCGCCGTGGCGAGCTTCGGCATGATCCTGCGGAACTCGCAGTATCGCGGCACCGCGACCTACGACAACGTGCTGGAGCTGGCCAAAGCCGGACTGGCCGACGACGAGCACGGCTACCGGGCCGAATTCATCGATCTCGTGAAGCGGGCCAAGGAAATCGCGGAAGGACGCAAAGACGGCGGCGAGAAGAAGCCGTAGAGTGCCAAACCGTAGACCGTAGGGTCGGCCAAGGCCGCGTCAGCGGCCGCCGGCCCACCAAATGCCGGCCGATGCGCCGCGCTTCCGCGTGGGGCACGTTTCCAAACGTGCCCGGTGTGGGCAGGGCACGTTTATCGAAGTGCCCACGTTTGTCTGGCGAAGCGACGACTAACTGCCGCCGCCGCCCGGCCACCACCACCTCCTCCTCCGCCCCCGGCACTACCTCCGCCGCGACCTGGCCACCGCCTGTCGGCTTCAGCCGACACCCTGTTTGCCCCCAGCTTTAGCTGGGAGTTCGGGGTGCCAAGAAACCCTCGCTGAGCCGGTCTTCAGCCGGCTTCCCTGCTCGTCCTCAGACATTCGACTGCTCAGCCAACGGGTTGAAACCAAGTCGAGAAGCCCGGCTGAAGCCGGCTGGCTGCGGACGTGCGCGGTCATCGATTCCACCCGTTGAAAACGGGTGGCAAACGGGGAGTCGGCTGGAAGCCGACTGATCGGTGGGGCCTCCGGCGATACAATGCTTGGCATGGCTGATGCCAAAGCCAATTCATCTTTACCCTCTGTGCCCTCAGTTCTTGACCTGGAAGTCGTCGAACTCGACCACAAACCCGCCATCGGACGAGTTGATGGCGTGTACGCCCACGTGGACCTTCTTGGGGAGCTCGGTGTCCAACTCGCCGGTTTTCTCCCAGTCCTTGCCGTCGTGACTGATGGACGTGGTGACCTTTCCCCCGTCCCGCTCGAGGCGCAGCCAGGTGGAGCGGTCCTTGTAGAACTCCTCGCGGGAGGGCTTCGCGTCGCCCACTTGCCGGGCTTCGCGATAATACAAGGGCGCGGTGTAGCTGACGGCCATCTCCTCGGCCATCCATACGTTCCGCTCCAGGCGGACGAATTCGCCCTCGGGGCCCCAGAGGAGCAGCCCCGCTCCGTTGTAGGGCTGGGTATTGGACTCAGCGTTCTTCCCGCCCGGTTTCCAGTCGGCGGTCACCTTCACGTAGGCCACGAAGTCGCCTTCGATCTCGCGGAGCACGCGCGGGGCGTTGAAGCGTTTCTTCTCGTCTTTTTGGCCCGGGAAGAGATCGTGAACGCTGCCGGGCACCTTGATGGTGAGCTTGCCGTCCTTCGCTTCGATCTTGCAATCCCCATCGGGGTCAGTGACCTCGCCCCAGCCTTTGATCTCCTTGGGCTTCTTGTCGTCGGCCTTTTTGTCATCCGCTTTGGCGGCCGGCGATATTTCCGCACTGGCAATGACGAGACACAGAGAAGCAGAGACCCCCACCATGACGATGAGATGGCGGCGCATACGTTGCTCCCGATCGGTTAGAGCGGCTGGCCCGTGATCCGGCGCGTGATTCCCCAACGGGGGCTCCAGTCACGCAGTAGAGATGGAAAGAGGTAGTGGATTCTACGGCGCGTCAAGCGGCCCGGCAACAACGCGACGCGAGGCGATAACTCCGCATTCTCCGATCAATGCTGAAAGCATTGCACTCCAAAGCCCAGGGTCGCCGCTGCCAGCGGCGCACCCTGGGGACTCGGCCCATCCCAGCGGCACCGACCCTGAGAGGGTCGCACCGGAAGCTCCGCGTGCCAGCGCGCTGTGCGACCCTTTCAGGGTCGTGCTGTGATCAATCGGTCGGGACACCCAGGGTGCGCCGCTGACGCGGCGACCCTGGGCTATGGAGTTCAACCGCTTCGCGGTTGTGAGACACGATCCTCAATCGATCTGGTCGGTTGCCCACGGTCGCTCCATCTGGCAAATTGTGGGCACGCGTAGTCGCTTCACGTTGGGCGGTGCGCCCACGCCCATCGCATCCATGCTCTGGGCGTGCCACCCTCTCGGCTCCCGAACATTCCATCCCTTCACCGGAGATACGACACCATGGCCTACTTCCCCGAAGTCGAAAAGATCCGCTACGAAGGCCCCAAGTCGAAGAACCCGCTCGCCTTCCGCCACTACAACGCCGACGAGGTGGTCGAAGGCAAGACGATGCGGGACCACCTGCGGTTCGCCGTCGTCTACTGGCACACGTTCCGCGGCACGGGCGGCGACCCGTTCGGCCCCGGCTGCGCCGTGCGGCCGTGGGAAGACGGCACCGACTCGGTCGAGAACGCCCAGAAGCGCGTCCGGCGTCGCCTTCGAGTTCATGGAGAAGCTCGGCGTCGCCGTTCTACTGCTTCCACGACCGCGACGTCGCCCCCGAAGGCGAGACGCTCGCCGAGACGAACGAGAATCTCGACGCGGTCGTCAAGGTGCTCAAGGAAGAGCAGCAGCGGACCGGCATCAAGCTGCTGTGGGGCACGGCCAACCTGTTCAGCAACCGGCGCTACATGCACGGCGCGGCCACCAGCCCGAACGCCGACGCCTTCGCCTTCGCCGCGGCGCAGGTGAAGAAGGCGCTCGAGGTCACCAAGGAGCTCGGCGGCGGCGGCTACACCTTCTGGGGCGGCCGCGAGGGCTATCAGAACCTGCTGGAACACCGACATGAAGCGCGAGCTCGACCACCTCGGCCCGCTTCCTCCACATGGCCGTCGACTACGCGAAGAAGATCGGCTTCACCGGCCAGTTCTACATCGAGCCCAAGCCGAAGGAGCCGACCAAGCACCAGTACGACTCCGACGCGGCCGCCTGCCTCAACTTCCTGCGGACCTACGACCTGCGCCGAGCACTTCAAGCTCAACCTCGAGACCAACCACGCCACGCTGGCCGGCCACACGATGCAGCACGAGATGGAAGTACGCCGGCAGCGCAGGGCGCTCTGGGCTCGATCGACGCCAACACGCGGCGACCTGCTGCTCGGCTGGGACACCGACCAGTTCCCGACCGACATCTACCTCACCACGCAGTGCATGCTCGTCGCTCCTGAAGTAGGGCGGCTTCACGCACCGGCGGCGTCAACTTCGACGCCAAGGTCCGCCGCGAGAGCTTCGAGCCGGTCGACCTCTTCCACGCCCACATCGGCGGCATGGACGCCTTCGCCCGCGGCCTCAAGATCGCCGCCGCGATGCGAGCCGACGGCGTGCTCGAGAAGTTCGTCAAAGAGCGCTATAGCACGTGGGACAGCGGCCTCGGCGCCGAAATCGAAGCGGGCAAGCACACCTTCGAGTCGCTCGAAAAGTACATGCTCGAAAAGGGCGACGTCACGCCGAACAAGAGCGGCCGGCAGGAGATTTGGAGAATTTGATCAATACCTATTTGTAGCGAATGTTCCAGACTGCCCGACCAAAGGGGAGAGCCATGCGATTCCTCAGTTTTGTCATGCCGGTTCTTTTTGTCACTGGCGTCGCGAGGGCGGATGAGTCAGCGAAGTCACCATCCCGAGGCGTCGCCGTCGGTCTAAAGGAGATCGAAAAGATCACCGGATACTCCTTTAAGCAGCGATACGTGGCCAACGGCGACGCACACTACACGACCGAGAAGGACAGGAATGGACTTTGGATCGAAGCAATTGGTCCAGAGGACAATCCGAAGGCGCTCCACCTCTGGCTCTTTCCGCAAGAGGATGAGCTGGAGCAAATTGATGCCATCGCAAAATTCAGCCACTGCCTCGACAAAGTGGCCTCCGGTTGGCGTGACAATAGCGATTGGCCGACCAAATCGATGGCTGTTGCTCGAAACGGTCTGACTGTTATCCAAGTTGCGGGTAAGGTCGAAATCCGCGTTCGTTACTTCGACCTGCTCAAGAGTTACTTGTATCGAGTTCAGCCATTGCGCAGATGTCAGCGATGCAGTACGTGCGAAAGACCCGTCAAAGGTAGCGCAAACAGGGGTCGGTATCGCCGTTGAAGGAATCAGTGAGATTACCGGACTTAAGTTCAAGGAACGCAAACCAGCAAGTGGCGATCCGCTCCACGATTCTGATAAGGAGAAGCAGGGCCTATGGATTCAGGCTATCGGTCGCAAGGAGAATCCGAAGAACATTTCCTTTTGGATTTTTCCTCAGGATGATGACCTAAGGCAGCTCGAGGACACGGCGAAACTGTATCCATGCCTCGACAAGATCGCCCACGGCTGGCGACAGAAGCACTGGCCCATCAAGGCAATGGACGCTGCGCGTAGCGGGGTTCAAGTCGTTCAGGACATCGGAAAGGTTGAAATCAGCGTAGTTTACTTCCGGTCTAGCGACTGCTATGCGTTCGATGTCCGGCCTATCCGCGCTGATTGACCAAGCAGCGCGATAGCTCGTTGCGCGAAACAAGGCAGGAGCCATGACCGTCACTTTCGACACCGCCGCTTTCGAGCGCGGCAGGGATCCAATCCTCCAATTCTTCACGGTCAAGCAAGCCCGCGAGATCGTGAACTACAAGGGCGACGCTAAGCTGCGGCGCCGGATCGAAGAATTGGCCGCCAAAAGCAACGAAGGCCAGCTCACGGACGCACAGCGCGCGGAATACGAAGGTTACCTGCGTGCGAACAAATTCGTTGCGCTGCTGCAAGCCAAGGCCCGCAAGCTGCTTGAGAAGTAAGGCGCGGGATTGCGTGGAGGGATTGAGATGCCAGCATTTGAAACCCCCGTGGCGGCTGTTGTGGAGTTTTTTCCAGATCAGCCTCATTTCATGAAGCAGCGTCCTCGCCGGCTGCGACAGAAGAAAAAGCCTCCGCTGACGATCCCCCAAATCCTGGCCTGGGCCGATGGCCACTTTGAGCGGACCGGCCAGTGGCCTCGGCAAAAGTCCGGAGAAGTCCTCGACGCGCCCTACGAAACGTGGCGCTCGATCGACCATGCGCTTACGCTGGGGCTGCGCGGCCTGTCCCGCGGCACCGGCCTTACGCTGGCGCTTCTCTTGGCCCAGCACCGAGGAGCTCGGCATCAGGACTTGCTGCCAAAACTCAGCATCGAGCAGATTCTGGCATGGGCTGACGAGCACTTCGGCCGAACCGGCCAATGGCCTCGCAAGGATTCGGGCGAGGTGCACGCGGCACCGGGCGAGACTTGGTCAGCGGTCAATCGCGCGCTCTTTGTTGGCCGGCGGGGACTTCCGGCCAGCGATGGCCTAACCCTGGCGCGTCTCCTAGCCGAGCAGCGGAACGTCCCGCATCCGGAGCAAAAACCGCCTCTGACGATTCCACAGATTCTGGCGTGGGCGGATGCACATTGCGAGCGGACGGGCACGTGGCCTGTTTCCAACAGTGGCGCGATCTTCGATTGTCCTGACGAAACGTGGGCAGCGGTCGACCACAGCTTGCGAGAGGGTCTGCGCGGCCAACCGGGTGGTTCGTCCTTGCCTGCGCTGTTGGCCGCACATCGTGGCCGGCCGATCCCGAAGAGACCGCATCCCTATCGGAATCGCAACCATTTGCCTCGCTTGACCACGCAGGAGATTCTCGCCTGGGCTGACGCGTATTATCAACGGACTGGCCGGTGGCCCACTGCGAAGACCGGACCAATCCCCGAGGCCAGCGGCGAAACGTGGCTGGCGGTGATCAAAGCGCTATCGTGCGGCTGCCGCGGCCTTCCAGGAGGGTCGTCGCTGGCGCGATTGTTGAACGAACACCGTCCAGCTGAACGAAGAGAGAATATTCGGCACTTGTCGCGACTTACCGTTTCGCAGATTCGCCGCTGGGTGAAGGCACACTTCCAGCGCACCGGAAAATGGCCGACGAAGTCATCCGGTCCCGTGGTCAACGCGCCAGGCGAAACCTGGAACGCCGTTTATCAGAGCGTCTATCACGGACTCCGTGGTCTCCCAAGTGGCTTGACCATGACGGCGCTTTTGGCCAAGCTACGAGGAAAGTCATCACGGAGTATTAGCCTGCGTCGTCGATTCACTCTTGAGTATTGGCAAGACGGCCCCTTGTACGTCGGCCGCTTGCTGGAACTCCCTGGCGTTTTCAGCCAAGGCAAGACGGTCAAAGAGCTGCTGGAGAATATTCAGGAGGCCTATGAGCTCATGGGCACTCAGGAGCGGCCAGCTCCGCGGTGATGGCGAAGTGCCGCGGAGGCAGGCTGCTCGCCGAATGAAGATGCTTGACAGCACCAAGTGCCTCGGTTATATCAAATCCACAGCGGCCGCGCCGTGTGTGCGTGGCCGCAACGCGGGTGGTTAAGAAAAGCCCCTGATGCGCCAAACCCCTGATGGAGGGGCAGGCGTGCCAGGGGCTTTTTTTGCGCCTGCGTGGACCCCATGGCGAGGGCCGAACTCGCGAACACTGGATCCGTTTCCTCCTTCTCGGCCTTCTTCAGGAGTCGTCGCCATGTCCCGTCGTCGTTGTCGAGGTTTTACCCTGGTCGAGCTGCTGGTGGTGATTGCCATCATCGGCCTCTTGATTGCGCTGCTCTTGCCGGCCGTTCAGGCCGCGCGAATCGGGCCGCCGCTCGAGCTGCTCCAACAACGTGCGCCAGATGGCGCTGGCCCTGCAGCTCTATCACGACAACAACAAGGTGTTCCCACCCGGCAGCCACCTGCGGACGGAGATCTCGACGCACGCTTTCCTGCTCCCCTATCTGGAAAAGGAATCCGTGGGCGACATCGTGAACTTCAACCTGGATTACGACGATCCGGTCAACGCCGTGGCCTTGAACACGACCATCGGCTCGTTCGTCTGCCCTTCCGATGCCGCGGAGCTTTGGCCCCGGGCCGCGGGAGGCCGGAACAACTACTACGGCAACGCCGGCGTGCAGATCCTCTTCTCCGGGATTCCCTCCAGCAGCGGCGCCAACGCGACCATGCCCCCCTCCGACGGCATCTTCTTCAACAACAGCCAGGTGAGCATGGGCGCCATCAAGGACGGCAATACCTATACGGCCGCGTTCTGCGAGAAGCTGGTGGGCGACTTCTCGAACGGGCTCAGCACGCCGCAGTCGGATACGTTCAAGCCGGGCACCTATCCGGGCACGCCCGACGAGGCCATGACGCAGTGCCTGGCCATGGACGTCAGGAACCTCAGCCTGCAAGGCTATTCCAACGTCGGCGCGCCGTGGCTGCAATCGTACCACTCGAGCACCCGCTACTGGCACGTGCTTCCGCCCAACACCCGCTCCTGCATGTTCCCGCCGGGCCGGATCGCCACGACCCCCAGTAGCAACCACGTGAGAGGCGTGAACCTGGCGATGATCGACGCCTCGGTGCGCTACGTGCCGAACATGGTGGACCTGATCGTCTGGCGGTCGTGGGGCACGCGAGCCGGCAGGGAGGTTGTGAACGACTACTAATGGCCGTCTCGTTCTAGTTTTGGTGTCGTCCTCGTCCTCGTCGTCGTCCTCGTCCTCGAAGAACGACGTTCTAACATCGAGTACGAGGACGACGACGAGGACGAGGACGAGCAAGCTAGCCGAAAACGGGTGCGTGACGCACGACTAGCGGCCCAGAACCTCGATACCGTTTTGAACCCCAAGCTTCTCGCAGCAGGGGCGCTGCCACCCTCGCGGTGCCGGTCACCGCGGCCCTCTCCCCTGGGACGCCCCCAGGGGAGAGGGTATTCATCTGATCTGTCGGACTCATCGAAAGGTCGATTATGCAGGTACGCATCTTCGCTGCCCTGTCTGTGACCCTCGCAGGTTTTGGGCTGGCGCCGGCCGGAGTGCTCCGCGCGGGGGAGCCGCGTGCGACGCCGCTGCCCGTCCCGCTGACGCGGCCGGAGATGAAACAGGCGCTGGAAGACCTCAAGGGCCGGCCGCCGCGCATTCCGCTCCCGGAGCTGACCGAGGAAGACAAGGCCAAGCTCGGCGACCGCACGGGCTATGAAAGCCGCTTGCGCTATCACTATGCGGGTGGCGATGAGCGCGGCGGCAGTGGCCGCACCGGTGGAAGCGGTGGGTCTTTTTCCCGCGAGCCGGACCCCAGCATGTCGCTCAGCTATGAGTTCAAGACCCAACTCTTCTGGATCGTGTCGCGGACGAACAACTGCCATTACTGACTGGGGCATCAAGAGACCAAGCTCGCGGTCGCGGGCATGACCGAGGATGAGATTGCCGCCCTGGACGGCGACTGGGCCAAGTCCACACCGGCGGAGCGGGCGGCGTATGCCTATGCCCGCAAGGTGAGCTACGAGCCACACAAGATCACGACGGCTGACATCGACGGCCTGCGGAAGCACTACACCGACCTCGAGATTCTGGAAATGACCCTGTCGATCGCCGGCAACAACTCGATCAACCGCTGGAAGGAGGGCGCAGGCATCCCGCAGTCGCACGACGGCGGCGGCTTCGCGAAGCGGGCCAAGAAGCCGATGCCTAAGGACCGGCCATTGCCGATCGAGACCTACCTCACGCCGACTTCCGACCAATACAAGAGCAAAGTGACCAAGGTCGCGCCGTTCGAGGCCAGCGCAGGCAACGCCCTGGCCGGCGTCGCCGTGTGCCAGCGGCCCGTTTTGGAGACGCGCGAAGAAGTCGAGCAGGCCCTGGCGGCCGCTCGCAAGCGCACCGCGCGGCTGCCGCTGGTGGACGAGGTCAAAGCCCGTGCCCGGTTGCCGGAGGACTGGCCAGCCGGGCCGCTGCCGCAGTGGGTGCGGCTGCTGGCCAACTTCCCGCGCGATGGCGTGCGACAGATCACGAGCGTCCACAGCGCCGAGGAGAAGGGCGATCTCCGGCCGCTGCTCAAAGCGCAAGTGAGCTGGATCATCGCCCGGCAGGACCGCGCCTGGTACGCCGCCGGCTGGGCCAAGCGCCGGCTGACGCAGCTAGGTTGGTCGGACGACCAGATCTACAAGCTGGACGGTTCGTGGAATGAGTTCACACCGGCTGAGCGGGCGATGTTCACGCTGGCCAAGAACCTGGCCGCCTCGCCGATCGTGCTCACCGACGCCGACGTGGCCGAAGCGCTCAGGCAGACCAGCCCGCGCGACGTCGTGCAGATGATCCGATACGTTACCAACCGGGCCTCCTTCGATCGCATCACGGAGGCCGCTGGACTGCAATTGGAATAGTCGGTCGGGGGGCAAAATCTGGATCGCGGCGCGGCCCGTTGCCGTGCGCCGATCCGTTGCCCTGCACATCTTTTTGGAGAATTCGACGTGGGTGCTTGCCGGTTTCAATCGGTTCGCCTCGGGCCAGGTGCTCGTCGCTGCGCGAGGCTGGTCTGCGGATTGCTGGCCCTGTGCGGCCTGCTCATCGTGGGCGGCTGCGATGACCGGCCAACCAAGCCGGTGCCGCTGGACAAGCAGGTGGCCAAGGATTCGTTCAAGGCCTTTTTGGATGCCTGGCAGGCGGGCGAGCAGCAATCGGCCCTCAAGCAGAAGACGCCCGAGATCATCGGCGGCGATCCGGATTGGGAAGCCGGGGCGAAGCTCGTCTCCTACAAATTGATCGAGATGGAAAGGGACGATGGCGCCAACCTGCATCCCACCGCGGAGCTCGTCCTACAGACAGCCGAAGGGCGGCAGCCGCCGCAGAAGATCACCTACGTCGTGGGCACCAGCCCGAAGATCACGGTCTTTCGCGAGAAATAGGCCCTGTAGCCGAAGTCGCCAGACTTCGGATTCTGAACTCTGGCGAGTTCAGCTACTCCAGGGCTCTGCTACTACCGCTTGGAGAACTGCGTGCCGCGGCGGGCACCGCGGAGGCCGTACTTCTTGCGCTCTTTCTTGCGGTCGTCGCGCGTCAGCAGGTGCTTCTCCCGCAGCGCAGGCTCGGCCTCGGGGCTGGCCTTCTTGAGCGCTCGGGCGATGCCCAGCATCACGGCCTCGGCCTGGCCGGTGGGGCCGCCCCCTTCGACGCGCGCCCAGATATCCCACTTGCCGACGCTCTCGGACGATTGCAAGGGGGCCATCACCGAGTTGCGGTCGCGCTCGTGGTTGAAGTACTCCTCGAGCGACCGCTGGTTGATGCTAATCGCGCCGTTGCCCGACCGCAGGCGCACGCGCGCCACGGCGGTCTTGCGTCGTCCGGTTCCCAGTGCGTCGGCGGTCTTCGTGGCCATTGTTGGTGAGTAGGTGAGTAGGTGAGTAGGTGAGTAGGTGCCGAGCGGTGAACGAGTGAGAGGCGTAACCTACTCACTTACTCACCTACTCACTTACTCACCTGCCGATAGGCCGCGCAGCGGTCGCCGTTGGCCAGATCTCGCGGCTGCGGCTGCTGCGCCTGGTGCGGGTGGTCCGTGCCGGCGTAGATCTTCAGCTTATCGAGCATCTTCGTGGCCAGCTTGTTCTTGGGCAGCATTCGCCGTACGGCCTCTCGCAGCACCAGCTCGGGGCGGCGCTGGATACGGTGGCCGGCCGTCTCGGTCCGCTGGCCGGTGTAGCCGGTGAACCAGGCGTATTCCTTCTGCTGCCACTTGTTGCCGGTGAACACGACCTTCTCGGCGTTCACCACGACCACGTAATCGCCCGTATCGACGTGCGCCGTATAGCGCGGCGTGTGCTTGCCCATCAGGATGACGGCGATATCCGAAGCCAGGCGGCCGACGACTTTATTGGCGGCATCGACCAGCCACCAATGTTGTTCGACGCGGCCCGGCTGGGCGACGAACGAGGGTTGAGCGAGCGTGCGAGCAGGCATGGGTTTGGTCAGTTGTCCGTAGTCAGTAGTCAGTTGTCAGTAGTCAGTTGTCAGTTGTACGAGCCATCGACGGTCCCACGACACACTCGCCCGACGCGCAAGCGAGGGAGACCTGCGTACTGCGGCGGCCCCTGCAAGCTCTCGCGTGTCGCGTCGCCAAGGTGACGAACGTGGCAATGTATCACCTTGACCTTGTTCGGACAAGGCGAGCGGAATAAAGTGCTGCGGGTGTCAGTTGTCCGTGGTCCGTTGTCAGTCGCGGTGGTTGGCGACACACCGTCGATAACAGACAAAAACAACTGACAACGGACAACGAACCACTGACAACGGACAACGAACCACTGACAACGGACAACGAACCACTGACAAGCCATGCTGATCGGCGTCCCTACCGAGACCTTTCCCGGCGAACGGCGGGTGGCCCTGGTGCCTGCCCACCTGGCCGGGCTGCGAAAGGCCGGACTGGAAGTCCTCATCGAGGCCGGCGCCGGCGCGGCGGCCGGATTTCCCGACGCCCAGTACGCCGAGCAGGGCGCTCGGCTTGGCTCGCGGTCCGAGGCCTTTGCCGCGGAGATCGTCGTCCAAGTGCGGTCACTGGGGGCCAACCTGCTGGCTGGCCGGGCTGATTTGGACCTGCTTCGTTCCGATCAGGTGGTCGTCGGCCTGACCGACCCCTTGGCCGAGCCGCAGGCTGCCCGCGAGGTGGCTGCCCGCGGCTGCACGTCGTTTTCGATGGAGCTGATCCCGCGGATTACCCGCGCCCAGAGCATGGACGTGCTCAGCTCGATGGCCACGATCGCCGGCTACAAGACGGTGCTCCTGGCGGCTGACGCGCTGCCCAAGATGTTTCCCATGATGATGACCGCGGCAGGCACGCTGGCCGCCGCCAAGGTGTTCGTCGTGGGGGCGGGCGTGGCGGGCCTACAGGCCATCGCCACCGCCAAGCGGCTGGGGGCGATCGTGCTGGCCTATGACGTGCGGCCGGTCGTCAAGGAGCAGATCGAAAGCCTGGGCGGCAAGTACCTCGATCTGGGCCTGGAAACCGGCGGCGCTCAGGACGCCGGCGGCTATGCCAAGGCCCTGGGCGACGAGTTCTACCGCCGCCAGCGCGAGGCCATGCTCAAGGCGGTGGCCGAGAACGACGTGGTGATCACCACCGCCGCCGTGCCAGGCAAGAAGTCGCCGATCCTGGTGACGCGGGAAATGGTCGAGGCCATGCGGCCGGGCACCGTGATCGTCGATATGGCGGCCGAGCGGGGGGGCAATTGCGAGCTGACGAGGCCGGGCGAGTCGTACGTCCACAACGGCGTGACGATCATCGGTCCGCTCAACCTGCCCTCCAGCGTTCCGTACCACGCCAGCCAGATGTACTCCAAGAACATCGGCAACCTGCTGCTGCACCTGGCCAAAGGGGGCAAGCTGAGCCTGGATTTGAACGATGAGATTACCCGCGATACGCTCGTGACCCAAGGCGGCGACGTAGTGCACGCGCAGGATTCGCGAGCTGCTGGGCATGGGGGCCAAAGCGTAAGGTGCGCTGGTCCACCAATGCGCCTACAGCCCGTTGAGCGACAAAGAATGAACGTCCAACGTCGAACGTCCAACGTCCAACATCGAACAAGAGCGTCGTTCCATGTTGGACGTTGGGCGTTGGACGTTCGATGTTCGAGTTCGTAACCAGACTACGCCTCTCACTCGTATTTCGTGGGCGATGCCCACCCGACCCATGGACATCACCGCCTCGCTGTTCGTCTTCCTCCTGGCCACGTTTCTGGGCCTGGAGGTCATTCGCCGCGTGTCGCCGCTGTTGCACACGCCGCTGATGTCGCTGACCAACGCCATCTCGGCGATCGCCATCGTGGCGGCCATCCAGGTGACCGGCCGAGGGCACGACCTCTGAGCACCGTGCTGGGCACGCTGGCCGTGATCGCCGCCACGATCAACATCGTGGGCGGCTTCATGATCACCGACCGCATGCTCAAGATGTTCAGCCGGGAGCCGCGCAAGACGTGAATAGCGCCTTCCCGATGCTCAGTCTCCTGGCAAGTGCTGACGGCGCTGTCGGCCGCCTTCGCGCGGGCTCGAACAGCGCCGTTGGTCACTGGCGCGTACCTGCTGGCGGCCGCGCTGTTCATCCTCTCGCTCAAGTGGCTCAGCCACCCCCGCACGGCCCGCCGCGGCGTGCTGGCCGGCGAGATCGGCATGGCCCTGGCCGTCGATCGGCACGCTGCTGATGTTCGACGTCGTCGACTCGAGTGGGTCGCTCGTCGGCATCGTCATTGGCTCGGTGATCGGCGCCCCGATGGCCATCTGGATGCCGATGACCGCCGTGCCGCAGCGGACGGCCCTGTCGCACGCCTTCGGCGCCCTGGCCGCCGCCCTGGTCGGCACGGCGCACTACTTCGACGCTCGAGCGCGAGCACCGACGCTCGACGCGCTTCACGATGGGCGTGCTGGCGCTCGAGGTGCTGCTGGGCAGCCTGACCTTCACCGGCAGCCTGGTGGCCTTCGGCAAGCTGCAAGAGCTGATCCCCAGCCGCATCAAGGGGCTCCCGAACCAGAACCTGGTCAACTTCGCGCTGCTGGGCGCCGCCCTGCTCGTTGGCCGTCTGGCTGACGGTCAGCCCTGGCCACCCGGCGGTCTTCATCCTGCTGATCCTGCTGGCCTCGGTGTTCGGCGTGTGCCTGGTGATGCCCATCGGCGGGGCCGACATGCCGACGGTCATCTCGCTGCTCAACTCCTACGCCGGCCTGTCGGCCAGCCTGATGGGCTTCGTGCTCAACAACAAGCTGCTGATCATCGCCGGGGCGCTCGACGGCTCATCGGGCCTGATCCTGTCGATCATCATGTGCAAGGCGATGAACCGCTCGTTCACCAACGTGCTGTTCGGCCGGATCGACACCAGCACCGCCGCCTCGGCCGACGACGTCTACGGCGGCAAGGTGAAGACCGCCACGCCGGAAGACGTCGCCATGATGCTCGACGGCGCCCAGCGCGTGGTCATCGTGCCCGGCTACGGCATGGCCGTCGCGCAGGCGCAGCACGCCGTGCGCGACCTCGACAACCTGCTCGAGGCGCGCGGCATCGAGGTCGAGTTCGCCATTCACCCCGTCGCCGGCCGCATGCCGGGACACATGAACGTGCTGCTGGCCGAGGCCGAATGTGCCGTACGACAAGCTCAAGGAGATGGACGAGATCAACCCCACGTTCGAGCCAGTGCGACGTGGCGATCGTCATCGGCGCCAACGACATGGTGAACCCGCTGGCCCGCACCGATCCCAAGAGCCCCATCGCCGGCATGCCGATCCTCAACGTCGACAAGGCCCGCACCGTGGTGGTGATCAAGCGGAGCCTGAGCCCCGGCTTCGCCGGCATCCCCAACCCGCTGTTCGCGGCCGACAACACGCTGATGATCTTCGCCGACGGCAAGAAGGCGATGCTGGAGTTGGTGGCGGCAGTGAAGGAAGCGTAGCACCCGTCGTGGCACACGCGGCTCGCGTGTCCTTGTCGGAATGCACGCGAGCCGCGTGCACCAGGGCTATGCCACCAGCCGCCGCTGGCCCAGCAGCTTGAGGCAGAGCGTTCGCATCACCGCCAGTTCGTGCTGAAACTGGCGGTGCGCCTCTTCGATCGGCAGCACGGTGAACAGGTCGGGCAACTGCACGCCGTGGCTCATCAGCTTGTCGGCGGCCTTAGCGCCTAGTTGCTTACGGACGAAGAGGCAATTCTGAGCGTTGTATACGAGATGCACCGCATCGGTGACGCTCAGCAAGCCGCTTGCCAGCGAATCGATCACGCCAAGCTGCACCAAGGCGAACAACGCCAACTGCCGCTCGGCGGGGGCTTCGCCACTGGCAAGAATGCTTTCCAGATGAATCGCCGTTTTCATGGCGTTTGCCTTATCTTGGAAAGAACTTTTCGTCAGCCACCTGGCCGGACGCATGCTCGAAGTAGTGTACTTCGCCCGTGTTGCCTTGTTTGATGACCTTCTTCCACTTGCCGGGTAGCAGTTGGCGCAGGTAGCGATGCACCTCCGCGTTTCGCACCGGGTATTTGAGCGTTCCGCCTTTCGTCGGCACCCATCCCTGGGGAACCCGGCCGATGCGTACACGTCAGGATAAACATGTAGCGGCATGCCGTCCTCTGTTTGGCCGTCTACGTTGTTTCTCAGACATCCCGCTGCGTCCATTGCCCGTCAATAGAGCGCCACATCTTGCCCGTCGGATTCTTGTCGGCCAGCGCCGGCGGCAGGCGATTCGGGCGCACGTTGTCGTAGCACTGCAGCATGGCGAAGCGGCGGAGCGAGGCCGGGATGCCGACGGCCGTGAAGCCGGGGTGGCCGGTCGCCGGGTAGGGGCCGCCGTGGTTCATCGCCGGGCTGACGGCCACGCCGGTGGGCATCTTGTCGTTGAGCAGCCGGCCGACGTTCTGCCGCAGGTGCGGGGCGAGCCTGTTCGTACAGCGCGTCGTCGCTGCCGGCCGTGTCGGAGTAGATGCAGCCGGTGAGGTTGCCTTCGAGGTGCTCGAGCACGCGGCCGAGCTGGTCCGGCGTCGTCGGCGACGACGAGCAGCGAGGCGTTGCCGAAGGCCTCGGTCTGCAGGGCCTCGGCGTTGTCGAGGAACTGCTCGCCGGACACGCGCAGCAGCGTGTTGGCGTAGCTGTGGCCGTGGCCGCCGCCCGGCGTGCCGCCGACGAGCGCTTCGCGCCCCGGCCGAGCGCAAGCGATCGACGCTCTCGGCCAGCGAGCTGGCCACGCCGCGGCGAGAGCAGCGTGCCGACCGGGCGCCGCCTTGAACCGCTCGGCGAGCGTCGTCGATGAACTTCTCGGTCGCCGGCCCGGCCAGCAGCAGCACCAGGCCGGGATTCGTGCAGAACTGGCCGGTGCCCATCAGGCAGCTGCCGGTGAACTCGTCGGCGATCTTGTCGGCCCGTTCGCGCAGCGCGCCGGGCAGGATCACGACCGGGTTGATGCTCGACAGCTCCAGATAGATCGGCTTGCCGGCGCGTCGGCGGCGGCCTTCAGCTTGAGGCCGGCCGACGCGGCTGCCGGTGTAGCCGGTGGCGCCGATGCGCGGGTCGGCCACCAGCCGCTCGCCGTCGGCGTGGCTGGTGCGATAGATCAGCTGCACGGTGCCCGGCGGCAGGCCGGCTTGCTGGGCGGCGCTGTGGGCTTCCTCGGCGAGCAGCCGCGTCGTGCCGGGGTGCGAGGTGTTGGCCTTGGCGATGACCGGGTTGCCGGCGGCGATGGCCGCCGCAAAGTCGCCGCCCGCGATGCTGTTGAAGGCGAACGGGAAATTGTTCGGCCCGAACACGCACACCGGGCCGAGCGGCGCGAAGCACGAGCGGATGTTCGGCCTTGGTGTCGATCGTCGGCATGGCCCACGAGCCGTCGCGCGCCGCGGCGGCCGCCTGGCGCAGCTGGCTGGTCGTGCGCGGCAGCTCGACGTCGGCCAGGCGCGGCGCCTTGGGCAAGCGCCGTCTCGGCATGGGCCATCTCCACCAGCTCGGCCGCGCGGGCCTCGATCCGCTCGGCGTAACGTTCCAAGAAATCCGCCGAGCGCTCGCGCGGGCAGAGGGCGAAGCTCGGCCGCCGCCGTCGCCGCCGCGTCGAGGGCGGCTTCGCAATCGGCCCAGGAGCTGACGGGATACTCGTCGGGCAGCGGCTCGCGCATCGCGGGATTCTCGGCACGAAATGACCCACCGGCTTGAGCCGCGCGCCAAGCTCCCCCAATGAGCACATTCTGCATAACCACCCCTTTCTGCGGTGAGTCCTGTGCGACACGATGCGGTGACGCGGCGAGCATCGTAACTCGCACTAAAGCAAGAACTTGTAGCGTGAGTGCGATCCGCGGTTGGCCGCTCCGAACCCCCGAACTGGAGGCCGACGTTGGATTCTGGTTATAGAAGTGGCGCGTTATCATAGCAAGCAAGTGACTTCCGCCGTCCAAAACTCGCCGCCCGCCTCAGCGCCGCCCGACATGGCGATGCGCCCCCCTTCGCTCATGGCGCGGGTGACGGCCAAGGTGCTGGCCGTGACGGCGAAGGTGCTCAGCGGCGCCACCACCCGCTGGTATGAGTGCCAGCCCGATACATGCCAGCGGGTCTATTTCGCCAACCACACGAGCCACCTGGATGCGCTGGTGCTGTGGTCGGCCCTTCCCAGCGACGTGCGGGCCGTGACCCGCCCGGTCGCAGCCAGAGACTATTGGCAGAAGGGGCCCATCCGCCGATACCTGGCCAACCACGTGTTCAACGCTCTCTTGATCGATCGCGTGAAGATCAAGGTGCACCAAAGCCCGATGGACCTGATGCTGCAAGCGATCGGCAACCGCTATTCGCTGATCGTTTTCCCCGAAGGGCATCGCAACACCGGCGACGAGATGGGTGAGTTCAAGAGCGGGTTGTTTCACCTCTCCCGCCGCCGGCCTGACCTGGAGCTGGTGCCGGTGCACATCGACAATCTGAACCGCGTGCTGCCGCGGGGGGAGTTTCTGCCGGTGCCGCTCTTGAGCTGCCTGACGTTCGGCCCGCCGATCTGGCTGGAACGCGGCGAAACCAAGGAGCAATTCCTCCGCCGCGCTCGCCGCTGCGTGGTGCGGCTGAAAGACGTATGAACCAACCGCAGACCGAATCGCTCTGGCTGATCGGCAGCGTCCTGGTGGTGCTCGGCGCGGCGTCGATCGTCGGCTGGTTTCTCAAGCGGCGGCTCGACACCGGGCTGGACCCGGCCATCGTCGATCAGTTCCACCGCCGCGTCCGCATCTATTGGCTGATGTGCACGGTACTGGCCACGTCGCTGATCGTGGACCAGTTCTTCGTCCGCCAGTACGTGACCGTGATCGTGTTCGGCCTGATCTCGTTCTGGGCGCTGCGCGAGTTCATCACGCTCACGCCCACGCGGCGGGGCGACCATCGCGGGCTGTTCTGGCTGTTCTTCATCTTCACGCCGGTGCAATACGTGCTGGTCGCTCTGGACCTGCACGCGGTCTACAGCGTGCTGATTCCGGCGTTTGCGTTCCTGTTCCTGGCGGCCCGCGTGGCGTTTGCCGGCGACTCGAAACGGTATCTGGAGCGTACGGCGAAGATCCAGACCGGGCTGATGATCTGCGTCTATTGCCTGAGCTATGCGCCCGCCCTGCTGACGCACGACCTGGCCCGTAAGCCGGATTCGCCGGGCGGTGCGGTGGAGAAATCACCGCCCGGCGCGAAGAACGCCGCGGACACCGCCCGCCCCGACGTCTCTGGGCGAAGAAGGGCTCGATTACCTGGCCGAGTTGCTGCCCGCCCGCCAGGCCAAGGCCGAAGAGCTGAGGGAGGGCCTGCTGACCGCCGAGCAGAAGCTGGCGCAGCTCGAGGCCGCCGAGAAAGCGGATGAACGGGAGACGCGCAAGCTGCGGACGGAAGTCGCGGTCATCCCCCGGCAGATCGTGGGCAACTACTATGACTTGACCCAGGAGATACGGCGGGAGCTGCCCGTGCGGACGATGCTGCTGCCCGCCGAGCGGGCCAGGTTGCTCTTCTTCTTCGTCCTCATCGCCCAGCTCAGCGACGTGATGCAATACGTCTGGGGCAAGCTCGTGCCGGCGCGGGTGATCGCCCCGGAGATCAACGCCTCGAAGACCTGGTCGGGCTTTCTGGGCGGCATCCTCAGCTCGGCCGTGCTGGGGGCGCTCTGTGGTGGTCGATCGATCCGCCGTTCAAGTTCTGGGAAGCAGCCCTGCTGTCGGCCGCCGTGGCCGCGGTCGGTTTCGCCGGCGGCCTGACGATGTCGGCCATCAAGCGAGACCGCGGCGTGAAGGATTTCGGCACGCTGGTCGTGGGGCACGGGGGCGTGCTGGATCGCATCGACGGAGTCTGCTTCGCCGCCCCGGCGTTCTTCTATCTATCGCGGTTCTTCCTGTGGCTGGACGGCGCCTGCATCTCGGCCACTCCCTGGTAGGCCTCGTTGTTCACACATGGTGTTCGCCAACGTCGGTGTTACGAACCGTGACACACTCGATCCCAGAGCCCCAGTAGACTAAAGTGGGGTCGGTCGGGAGCATCCGCACACACTCGAGGAGTCGCAGATGCTCCCCTTCGCCGCTGCCTTGCTGATGATCGCGTCCTCTCCCTTGGCGACATCGTACGAAGTCGCCCGAGTGGTCCAGATCATGGCCATCGGGGAGAACCAAAAGGAACGCCTGGTCATCGGGGGGGAAGAGGTGCAGCTATGAAGATCGCGTCGGTCGCGGAGATAAAGTTCTCGCCAGCAGTTTCAGGAGCGGAAGTGGCTCAGCGAAGAGAAATTCTGGTCCCAGTTCGAGCACGCCAAGCCGTCCAAAGGCCCGGCCAAACCTAAGCAGAAGCCCGCCTAACAAGACGCTACACCTGACCGGGGCGCCAAGCAGCGCTTGCGGCGTTCATCATCTCAGCGGCCGCCGCGGCCGGTGAGCTAATCGTTCGGGCAGCAGAGACGTGGATGGCGAAACCTACGACGGAGACCGAAGGATGGACAAGTCCCCGACACGGATCGCATTGGTACTGGCGGCCGGCGGCTCCTCGACTCCTCGGCCTCCTCGCCGCACCGCCTCGGATCCGTCGAACAACCGCCGAAGCAGGAGTCTGACGGGTCGGCGCAACCCGGGCCCGCCGCTCAGCCGCCGGCGAAGGTCGAGGCCAAACAGCCGAGCGCGACCCTGTTCAAGAACGTGAAGGTGTTCGACGGCAAGTCGGACAAGCTCACCGCGAGCACGTCCGTCCTCGTCGTCGGCAACAAGATCGAGAAGATCGGCGGCGACATCGCGGCCCCGGAGAAGGCAACCGTCATCGACGCCGGCGGGCGCACGCTCATGCCGGGCCTGATCGACGCCCACTGGCACGCGATGCTCGTGCGGCCGACGCCCGCGGAGGCGCTCACGTGGGACGTCGGCTACGCCAACCTGGTGGCCGGTGCGGAGGCGACGGACACGCTGCTGCGCGGGTTCACCACCGTTCGCGACGTGGGCGGGCCGGCGTTCGGGCTCAAGCGCGCCATCGACGAGGGCGTTGTCGCCGGCCCCCGCATCTACCCGTCCGGCGCCGTCATCACCGTCACCAGTGGTCACGGCGACTTCCGCCAGCCGTTCGAACTGCCGCGCACCCTCGGCAGCGCGCGGACGCGCATGGAACAGATCGGCGGCAGCATGGTCGCCGACAGCCCGGACGAGGTCCGCCTGCGCGTGCGCGAGCAACTCATGCTGGGCGCGACGCAGATCAAGCTGACGGGCGGCGGCGGGGTGGCGTCGCCCCACAGCCCGCTCGACGCGACCACCTTCACCGAGCCCGAGCTGCGTGCCGCCGTCGAAGCCGCCGAGAACTGGGGCACCTACGTCACCGTGCATGCCTACACGCCCGCCTCGATCAAGCGGGCGATCGCCGCCGGCGTGAAGTGCATCGAGCACGGCCACCTGATGGACGAAGCGACCGCCAAGTTGATCGCCGAGCGGGGCGTCTGGTTGAGCATTCAGCCGTTCCCCGACGAACTGGCCGACGCATTCCCGCCCGGCTCGCAACAGCGGGCCAAGTTTGCCGAGGTGTTCGCCGGCATGGACGTCGCGTACCGGATGGCGCGGAAGCACAAGCTCAAAACGGCCTGGGGCACCGACATCATCTTCTCCCCAGGGCTGGCGCGTCGCCAGGGGGAACTGTTAGTCAAGCTGGAACGCTGGTACACCCCCGCCGAAGCGCTCGTCATGGCGACCGGGACGAACGCCGAACTGCTGGCCATGTCCGGGAAGCGCAACCCCTATCCCGGCAAGCTGGGCGTCGTGGAAGAAGGTGCGCTGGCCGACCTGCTGCTGGTCGACGGCGACCCGCTCGACGAACATCAAGCTGATCGCGGACCCGGCCAAGAACTTCGTCGTCATCATGAAGGACGGCAAGATCTACAAGAACCTGATTCGCTGAAGGTCGCCGAACCAGTCGCTCCCTTCGCGCCACGCTTCCGCGTGCCGGTATCAACCGAGGGAATCCAGCAAAAAAGCCTTGGATCCTATTGACAACAAAAGTTGTCAATGCTACCATCTCCCTCATGCTCGACGTGCAAGTCATCGACTGATCCGGCGGCGGCGACGGTTGCCCTGGAGCCGATGCGGAGTCGGCTGCTTTCCGAACTGGCGGCCCCCGCCTCGGCGGCAACGCTCGCCACGCGGGTCGGCCTGGCTCGGCAGAAGGTCAACTACCATCTGCACGCCCTGGAGGCGCACGGGTTGGTGCGGCTGGCGGAGAAACGCAAGTGGGGGGGCCTGACGGAACGGTTGCTGGTGGCGACGGCCTCTTCCTACGTCGTCTCGCCGAGCGCCTTGGGGCCAGTCGCCGCCGATCCGAATCGGGAGATGGATCGCCTGTCCGCGAGCTATCTCATCGCCCTGGGCGCGCGCGTCGTTCGCGAGGTCGGCGACCTTTCTCGCCGTGCCAAGGAGACCGACAAACGCCTGGCGACGCTCGCGGTGGATACCGAGGTTCGCTTCCGGTCGGCAGCGGACCGCGCCGCGTTCAGCCAAGAACTCACCGAGGCCATCACCAAGCTCGTTTCGAAGTACCACGATGAATCCGCCCCGGGCGGCCGTGCGCACCGCCTGGTCCTCATGGCGCATCCCCTGCCGCAAGTCCGAGCCCAAGGAGCCATCATGAGCGTGAAGAAAGAACCGTCCGGCCGCCGATCGGTCCAGGTCGAAGTCGAAGTCCCCGGCACGCCGGAGGAAGTCTGGCAGGCCATCGCGACCGGGCCGGGCGTCTCGTCCTGGTTCGTGCCGACTGAGATCGAGGAGCGCGACGGAAAGCCGGTCGCCGTGAAGCTGAACTTCGGCCCGGGCATGGAGTCCGTGGCCACCGTGACCGACTGGGACCCGCCCCGGCGGTTCGCGGCCGAGGACACCACGGGCTGGGCCCGAACTGCGCCGCCGATCGCCACCGAGTGGAGCGTCGAAGCCCGCGCGGGAGGCGTCTGCGTCGTCCGCGTGGTGCACAGCCTCTTCGCCAGCACCGACGACTGGGATGATCAGCTCGAAGGCACCGAATTCGGCTGGCCCGGCTTCTTCCGCATCCTGCGGCTGTATCTCACGCACTTCCGCGGTCAGCGCTCAGCACTCATGCAGTGGATGGCCCTCCCCACGGGTACCGAAGCGGAGGCCTGGGATAAACTGACCGCCGCCCTGGGCCTGAAAGGCGTGAGCGCCGGGCAGCGTTGGGCTGCCCCGGCAGGTGTCCCGTCGCTCGGCGGCGTGGTGGAGCCCGCCGACCAGTATCCGTACCACGCCTTGCTGCGCCTCGACAAGCCCGGGCCAGGCGTCGCCGATCTTGGCGCCGCGAACCTGCGGCGGCACGGTCATGGTGACGCTCAGTTTCTACCTCTATGGCGATCAGGCGGCCGGAATCGCCGCCCGCGAGAAGCCGCTGCTGGCAGGCGTGGATAGATCAACACTTCCCGATGCCGACTGAACCGGTCAAGAGCGAATAATTCTCCCTCCCCCCTTGACCACGTCAAGAAACAATACACGGGCGTCTGGTTCGACAACATGGCCAACACCGCCGAAAGCGGCTCCGGCGAGGCCGACAAAACCGGCCGCATCCTCTCCTTCAGCGGCGAACACGTCGACCCCCGTGGCGGCAAGGCGAAATCCCTCTGGCGAATCTCCAACGACGGCATGAAAGCCATGACCTCGGGAGCCATGAGCCGCAATTGGACGGCGAGTATGCTGACTGGATTCCGTCGGACAGTTCGCTTGTTGAGCGCTTTGAAAAGCGATTGAAGTCCGGCCCATCGGACTTTGCACCGCTTCGGCCAAAGGACACGGGCTGAGGCTAACCAACGGCCTAAAGCTGACGGAGGTCGCCATCCTGGTCTTCCGCGCTACGATGTGCTTGAAGGCGGCGACGGCAGCTTAGCCGAACTGTTATCCCTCTCCATCATTTGGGCTGCCAGCATTGGACGTATGTACGATGGCAAAGAAATTGACATCCAAGAAGGCGACGAAACCCAAAGCAGCGAAGGCCAAAACGGCGCCCGCTCAGGCGAAGAGCACGACCATGACTCTGGAAGAAGCCATGCGACAACTGAAGTCGCTGGGCAACGCGGGTGTGCGTGCTCAAAACGCCAAGAGCGGGCCTTTGGGAAGCGGCGCCGGGGACAATCAGTTCGGCGTCTCACGCGGAGACGTTCGGAAGCTGGCAAACAAGATCAAGACCAATCACGAATTGGCATTGGCTCTGTGGAAAACCGGAAACATTGACGCCCAGTTCCTGGCGACGCTCCTGATCAAAGTCAATCTCCTGTCGGCCGACGAGATGGAGCGAATGGTGAAGTCGGTCACCTGGGTGTGGGTGGCCGACTGGCTCCACTCCTATGTCGTGAAGGAGCACGCCGACAAAGAGACCCTTCGCCAAAAATGGATGAAGTCGGATGACCGCTGGGCGGCTCGCGCCGGATGGCAACTGACGGCCGGGCGCGTCGCGAAGAGCCCCGAAGGACTCGACCTCGAAGCGTTGCTCGATCGCATCGAGAAGGAGATGGGCGCCGCCGCTCCCGAAGTGCAATGGACGATGAACATGTGCCTTGCGGAAATCGGCATCCACTTCCCCAAACTCCGCAAGCGGGCCATCGCCATCGGCGAGAAGTTGGGAATCTATCGGGACTATCCCGTGTCGAAGGGTTGCACGTCCCCCTTCGCCCCGATCTGGATTAACTTCATGGTGAGCCGGCAAGGCTGAACGAACACCGCCGGATCGCGGGATAACAAAGCGTTGCACTTGACCGGGCGCCGGGGGGGTCACAGCGTCGGCAAGGACGGTCTCAAGTTCCACGGCGACCTGTGGAACCAACCGGACAATCGCCGCGTCAAGTTTGCGGGCGAAACCAAGGACGGCAAGACGGGGCGCGTCACCCTCGACGGCAAAGAATACGATCTGGCGGATGGGACCTTGTTCCTGGTCTCGGCACGTCGCGGCTATCGCGTCAAGCAGTTGAAGCGCGACATGGCGCGTTTTCAGGACGCCAAGGAGCTGTTCCTGGAACTAGCCAAGAACGATCCCGACCTACGGGAGTTTTTTCCAAGGGCGGTTGCGACGTTGCCCGATGGCAGCTGGACTTCCGTCGGTAAGGACCGGATGATCCGCCTGATGGACACCAAGACCGACAAGATCCTGTCTACAACGTTGAGTTCAGCGGCGATGGCAAGATTCTCACCGTCCGCGAAACCGTCTCCTCGACAGAGACGGCGTTTCGCGAATTCGACCTTGCTTCAGGAAAACAAGTGCGTACCGGGAGCACGAAATCATACCCTGGCCCGTGACAACATGGACCGGTGTGGGGACGCTGTTTCCGCCCGTTCCGGTCCTATTTGAAATTGCAGAGGATTTGTCATGAAGTCCCAGATTGTTGTTGCCGGTGTCTCTGCCTTTCTTGTCCTGTCCACTTTGGCGTACGGCGAGCAACGAAAGGTGGACCGCGAATTGGAAGGCGATCCTGATCGGGTGCGGACCCCGGAGGAAAAAAGAGCCTTCGCTCTTCTCAAGAGCAAGGGCGCCACTTTCCGGTGGCATGAGCCGAGAGGCACCAACCCGCCCATCGAGCCCTATTGGATCGCTGCCTTGGGAGACTCGGTGTCCGACGCCGACTTGCAACAATTGACTCACATCAAGAGCTTGAAGAGCGTGGGCATCGGCGGCAATGTGACCGAGCAACGCGTGGCCAGGCTTGCTGAACTCAAGGAATTGAAGGAGCTGAGCATCAGCCGCATTACCATTTCCGATCGCGCCGTTGACAAGATCGCGGACATCGCCAGCCTCGAGACGCTATCGTTGCAAGGCGTGACCATAACGGGCCAAGGATTCAGCGCCTTGGCCGCCTTCCGAAGCTCCGCCATTTGTCGCTCCATGGCAGTCCAATCGTCGATGACAACCTGATAGGCCTGGAAGCCTGCGCTCACTTGAAACTCCTCGCCCTTGGTGAATCGAAGGTCACGGATGAAGGCCTCAAGATGCTGAAGGGGATGAAAAGCCTCGAGCATCTCACCCTGATGGGAACGAAGATCACCGATGAAGGCCTCAAGTCCCTGAAGGGCTGGGACCGGCTCGGGCAACTCGACCTCAGTGAGACGCAGGTCACGGACGCGGGCATGGCGGAACTGGCAAACCTTCCTTCCCTGGGCTCCCTTGGACTGCGAGGCACGGCCGTCGGCAATGAAGGCGTGAAGTTTCTTTCGCGCAGCAAGTCATTGCAACACCTGCGCCTGGATGATACGAAGATCGAAGACGCGGGTTTGGAGCACGTTCAAGCTTTTGAAAAACTAACATCCCTTCAAGTCACCAACAAGCGGCTTTCCGATGCAGGCTTGAAGCATTTGGCCAAGTCGAAGCTGACGCACCTCTATTTGGGGAGTTCCAGGAACTACACTGATAAGGGACTCGAACACCTGCACGAGTTGAAGACCTTGAAATACCTGGACTATCAACCGCTCTCCACGAACTTCACTCCAGAAGGGCTCGCGCAATTGCAAAAGGCCTTGCCAGAATTGAAACTTGCCAGCCTCAAGAAGTAGTTGACCGGGCCGGCACCACTCCATTTCGAGAGATGACGTCGTTGCAGCCGGCCCGGCAACTTATCTTTGTCGTTGGGCCAAAGAGGAGTGTGGCATGCGACTTCAATTGAGTATTGCCCTCGCTGTCATCGCGCTCGGCGGGGATGTGCGTCCGACACCCTCCGGCACAGGTCCGCAGCCCCGCAAGCCGACCGCCTTCCACCCACCGGAGGTGATCCTGGACGGCTCGGAGTACGGCCGGCTGTACCCCACCTTTGCGGACACGGGCGGCGACGGAAAGATCGATCGGCTCGTGGGCACTTGGCTCGGGCGGCTGCTCGTTTACCCCAACCAGGGGACGACTGCTCGGCCTGAGTATGCCAAGCCGAAGTGGCTCGACGAGACCATTCCCTCGGCCAACCTCTCCGGCGTCCAGGGGTGAAGCAATGCCGTGTTTCGTCCCCAGTTGGGGGACTTCGACGGCGACGGACGAGCCGATTTGGTGTCCGGATCCAACTGTTGCCGCCACGATCTGGTCCACCTGTTCCTGAAGCAGAAGGACGGCTCTTTCGCTCCCCGCCGGGACGTCCGGTTCAAGCGGTCTGACATCACCGCCGAGGGCGAATGGCGCGGCGTGACGAGCCCGCACTTGTTGGACTGGGATCGCGACGGCCACACGGACCTGGTCGTCGGCTACGTGGACGTGGTGCCGTATGGCTGGGATTGGACGCTCCACATCGGTGAGGGTCCGTTGGCAAGCAACACCGAGATCGCGGTCAAGCCCTTCCGCCTGCCGAAGGTGCCGGACGCGCAGCCGGAGTATTTCGGCTTCGCCGATTGGGACGGGGATGGGCGGTTCGATCTGCTCGCCGCCCTGCGGTGTCAGAAGGGGAGCGACGCCGTCCGACTGGATCCTCAGAAGCGGACCGACGAGCCCGTCAGCTATGCCATCTACTGGTTCCCCAACGCGGCCGCCAAGGGGGGACCGAAGTTTGCCGCGGCGAGGGCGTTGCTCACCCTACCCGCGCCGTGGCAACTAGATGCCTTTACCGTAGTGGAGGGCGGCGAGGGCGGGGGCGGGCGGTTGGACATCGTGGTCAGTGTGAGCAAGGACATTCGCCGGAACAAGGAAGGCAACTTTTGTGTCGATAGCCAACTCTGGCTGTATCGGCGCAAGACCTAACCAACGGCTGAAGCTGACCGGGGCCGCCGTCCTGGGTTTTCGAGCTTCAAAGTCCTTGCAGGCGGCCCTGGCACCTTGGCCTTGACGTTCGGGCGGCGGAGGGAGAAATGCCAAGATCTGGCGACGACTGGCAACAGCTTCTCGAAGCGTCGCGTCGAAAGTAACGTGTCAGAAATCGGGCAATGCCGAACCAGTCGCTCAACTTGACCGGGCCGCAAACCTGGTTTCGCGCGGCGTGAAGTCCTTTGCCGCGGTGCCCCGGCAAGTTAGCCTGTACGTTCGGCGAAAGAAAGCGACCGCAAAAGCTGACGCGGCAGCAGACGTGACGTTCGCCGCTTGCGGACTCGCAAGCGGCTTCACAGGAGGATCACTCATGACTCGGCTCGCATTCCTGCTCGCTGGTGCGGGTGTCGTCGCCCTCTTCAGTTTCGGCACGGCGGCCGACGACAAGCCCGAGGCGAAGGAGAAGAAGGGCGTGGCGTTGGTCGCGGAGCGGATCTGGTGGGGCGCGGAGTTCGAGCTGACGCTCACCGCGCCGGACACGAGTGAGAAGTTCCAGCGGATGCGGGCCGGCGTCGTGTGGGACCACCTCGTGTTCAGCAACTGCTTCGCGGCTGACGGGAAGGGGTGCGTCGTCGCGGTCGTGCGGTTCCCCAAAACAAAAGACAAGTACACCCTCCGCTCCATCGGCCCGGCCGAAGACCTCTACGCGATCCAGATCTACCAACTCGAGAAGACGTTCCCGAAGCTGCACAAGAAGATCGCGGACGGGGCAAAGGACACACCGGACGTGAAGGTCGGCGAGCCCAAACTGCCCGACAACTTGAAGGAAACCGACCCCGTCCCGAAGCGCCTTCTGCCGGTCGTCATGGCTGCGGGAATGAAGTACGAGGAGAAGCGGCCGGAACTGATGCTCCGCGTGAAGAAGCACTCCGTGCTGTTCTTCCCGCGGGCCGAGAAGGAGTCTTGGTCGATCCGCATCGACGGCGACCGGCTGTTCGTTACGACCGGCTGTCACGACAAGATGTACTACGCGACGTTCCTGGTCGAGTTCAAGAAGTCCGGTCCGAATGACGGCGACTGGGAGTACGTCGGCGTTTACGGCGAGGAAAAGTTCAAGGGAGAGTGACGCCCCCGACGTGCTGTTACCGTGAGCGCGCCCCAGGCCGCGGCGTGGGCCATCCCCAACCCGTGAGCTGGAGCCAGTCATGTTCGTCTATTCGGGGCGGAGGACCCGCGATTAGCTCCTAGCCGAAGGCCCCGTTCCCGCGTTCGGAGCGCGCGTCGGGACCGAAGCATCCTGGCCGGTTCGGTCACGAGACGCTTTTGTGGGACAGGCCACCGTTCTACGTATAGGGAAAGAGCGCGCACGCAAGCACACCGGGTACAGCAACCTAGCACGTTTGACGACCTGTACTTGGCACGCGGAACGAATCGCGCTCATGCAGTCTCCAAGAAATGGTCAATCACCTGTTTGCCTCAACCCAGGGGGGCACCAATGCGGTTCTGCATGATGCTGGTCGGACTGACGCTGGCATGCACCGTTGGATTCACGAAAGAACCGGTGAGGGACCGTGCAACGCTGGCAGGTCACACATCCTCCGTGAAGGCAGTCGCATTCGCTCCAGACGGAAAGACCCTCGCTTCGGCAAGCTCCGACAAGAGCATCAAGCTCTGGGACGTGGCGGCTGGCAGAAACACTGCCACTCTCGACGGTCACACCCACAGCGTCAATGCGGTGGCCTTTAGCCCGGATGGCAGGACCTTGGCCTCGGGCAGCGCGGACAAGTCGATCAAGCTGTGGAACGCCACGACCGGCAAAAGCACCGCCACTCTCGAAGGACACACGAGCTTTATCTTCTCGGTGGCGTTCAGCCCAGACGGTAAGACGCTCGCCTCGGCCAGCGATAGCATCAAGTTGTGGGACGTGGCCACCGGCGCCAGCATCGCCACGTTGGGCAAGAACTTGAAAGGCTTCGTCGCCTTCAGCCCCGACGGCAAAACGCTGGCCTCTTCGAGCACCGACAAGAGCATTCACCTTTGGGACGTAAGAACCGGTAAGGAGACCGCCACCTTCGCGGGACCTACTCGAGGCTTTTTGAGCGTCGCGTTCAGCCCGGACGGCAAAACGCTTGCCTCAGGGGGATCAGGAGCACCCGAGGAAAACCTCAACTTATGGGACGCGGCCAGCGGCAAGATTACGAGGAGGCTTTGGGGACACATCGGCTCGTTTGGGCAGGAATCCGTCGTTTCCGTGGTGTTCAGCCCCGATGGCAAGACTCTTGCTTCGGGCGGCCACACCATTCGGCTTTGGGACGTGGCCTCCGGCAAACCCCTCGTCGTCTTGGAGCGTCATGAAGTGGGTGGTTCTCGTGCTCTAACGTTTAGCCCCGATGGCAAGACTCTGGCTGCAGGAGGGCTAGTGCAGCCTTACACGATCAAGCTGTGGGACGTATCGGCCGTGATGGACGAGGCCGCTCGAAGAGAAAGGGCCAAGCCGCGCAACGATGTGCCGGAGCCAGCCAAGGACGAGAAGCAAGCGGTAAAAGCCGATGAGGACCGGCGCGAGATCAACGATGCTCTGTGCGAAATACCGCGGTGCTGAAGCGATTCCGGACGGCCTGAATAGAGCGTACAGCGCTTTTCGTCAAAGGGGCGACCGACAAAGAGGCCAAGGAATTCTCAGTAGACTCCTTCCTGTTGCCACATGCCGTCACGGTGACCTACGAACGACGAGCCGAGAAAGAGCGGTTAGATCGCTTGCGGGGCGACGACCTCAACATGCCGTTCCTGAAGGAAGGCTTTGTTCCCGAGATTTGGGTCTTTCGCCAGGACGCCGAAGGGTGCTATTTGGTGCGGACTCCAACGACCGGCATGTTCTGGGTCGAAACCAAGGCGAGGGGATGGAGAATCTATCGTTACTTTGACAAGCCCATCCGATAGCGTGTGGCTTGGCTTCGATCGTCAGGACAGAGGCCCGGCCCCAAGTTCACGTCGCTGTCCGACTCGGTGCCGTCTTGGCGAAAAACCTCCCGATCACATCGTGATTTACGAGTCGGAGAACGGTAAGAAGGTTCGCGGCCTCATGCTGGGAGAGCGCAAGTTCCTTTCTCCGGCTTCGAACAAGAAGGCGTAATCGCTGACTCGGCGGGCCTTGACACCGCAGCCAGATAGTCACAATTATAGTCATCATGGCGCGACGGCGACCCTATGCCCTGGCCTTCGCCTCCGAGGTGACGAACCATCTGCGAGCCATCGACTCGAAATATCACGCCCTCATCCGCCAGAAGATCGGCGAGCAGCTTCGCTTCGAGCCGGCAACGGAGACGACCAATCGCAAGCCCCTGCGGCAGCCGGCTCCGTTCGCGGCTACCTGGGAGATTCGCTTCGGCCCGGACAACCGATTCGCGTCTTGTACGACATCGACGAAGTCAACCGAGTGGTCCAGATCATGGCCATCGGGGAGAAACAAAAAGAACGCCTGCTCATCGGCGGGGAAGAGGTGCAGCTATGAAGATCGCGTCGGTCGCGGAGATAAAGTCCAAGTTCAGCGCTTTCCTAAAAGCCAGTGAAGGCGGGCCAGTCGTTGTTACGCGCAACGGGCGGCCGGTCGCGGTCATCGTCGGCGTGCAGGACGAGGACGAGATCGAGCGCCTCCTGATGGCGTATTCGCCCCATTTGCGGGCCATTTTGGATCGTTCTCGCCAGCAGTTTCGCGGGGGGAAGTGGCTCAGCGAAGAGGAATTCTGGTCCCAGTTCGAGCACGCCAAGCCGTCCAAAGGCTCGGCCAAACCTAGGCAGAAGCCCGCCGAACAAGACGCTGCACCTGACCGCGGCGGCAAGCGGCGCCTGCGGGGTTCAACATCTCAGCGGCGGCCGCGGCCGGTGAGCTAATCGTTGCCCGGCAGGGTTCATCGCATGGAATTCTCAACCACCTGCTCGTTGCCGATGCCTGGCTTGAAAAACATCGTGAAAGCGATGAAGCAGATAGCCTGTTTGAAATCAAAGACGATCTGTCGAAGTATCTTCGCCTGGCCGAAAACGAAGAGATCGTAAGCACGGGAAGCCAGTACTGTACTGGTTGTCCACGTACGGTTACGAGTGCGCCCAGATCGATCACACCGGCATCGACCTGATCGCCCGTGACCCCGCTGCGTCGGAGGTCCAGCGGCTGAAGCTGACCGAGACCGCCATCCTGGTTTTCCAAGCTTCAATGTCCTTGCATGCGGCCCCGGCAGCTTGCGGTGACGTTAGGCCATTACGGTGCAGAGCGCGTGCGGTGATCCCCATTCCTATGCCTTTCGGCACGCCGCCTGACGGCGGCAAGGAATAGAGACGGGGTCGGGACTCCCCCCTACGGACGTTTCCCGCCGGGAAAAGGAACTCACTCATGACAACCGCTGCCGAGTGCGAGGCGAACCACGCCGCTGTCCTGCCCCGGAGGTCGATGGGGTGGGCGATCGTCGGGGCGCTGGCGACGCTGCTGCTCGTTGGTCGGGGGCCGCTTCCCGCGGGTGAGGTCAAACAGCCAAAGTTCGTGTTGGCCTGGGGCAAGAAAGGAGACAAGGAGGGCGAATTCTACTCGCCCATCGGCATCGCCATCAGCAAGAAGGATGAAGTCTACGTCACCGATCTGAACAATGCCCGCTTGCAAGAGTTTACCGCCCACGGGTAATACCGGCGCGGCTTCGACCTTCCCTGGGACACGCCCAAGCGGAAGTCCAGTCAGGCCGGCGGCATCGCCCTGGATGACAACGGCCTGATCTACCTGTCGTTCATGGCGCAGCACAAGGTGAGGGTCTACACCGAGACCGGCAAGCTCGTCCGGGAGTGGGGGAAGCCCGGCAAAGGGGACGGGGAGTTCGCCTGGCCCGGCGGCATCGTCCTGGGTCCCGGCGGGACAGTGTACGTGGCCGACCAGAACAACCACCGAGTTCAGAAATTCACCACCGAAGGGAAGTTCCTGGGCAAATGGGGGGAGCATGGCGCCAAGCCGGGGCAGTTCGGTGGCCCGGAGCCGGCCGGCTCGCGCTTCGCCGGGCCGCATTTCCTGGCGCTGGACAGCAAAGGCCGGCTCTACACGACGGAGGGGGTCCTCGGTCGCGTGCAGCAGTTCTCCCCCGAGGGCAAGCCGCTCTTGGCCTGGGGCGACAAAGGCCAGCAGCCGGGCGGCTTCGGCGCCCTGCAGAGCGGCAACGCCAAGAACACCTTCGGACCGATCGCCATCCTGGGTGGACAAGCACGACCGGGTGTGGGTCAGCAGCCTGAACGACCGGGTTCAGCTTTTTACGATGGAAGGCAAGTATTTGCTGGGCATCGGCGGCACGGGCAAGGAACTCGGGCAATTCGCAAGGCCCCACGGAATGGCCGTGGATAGTAAAGGCTTCCTTTACTTGGCGGATGCGGGCAATCACCGGATCCAGAAATTCGAGATCCCCAACCCCTGAGCTGGAACCGATCAGCGCGCAACCCCTGGCTGCTCGGCCTAACAAACGCTGCACCTGACCGCGGCGGATCAGGTCGTTCCGGGGTCGCCGCGGCAGATGAGCTATTGCGTTCGGCCTTCAGAGGTGCACCATGAAACCGATTCCGATGTTGGCGACGTTGTCGCTGTTGATCTGGTTGGCGGGGAGGTCGATTGCCGAAGAACCGGTGCGAGTTAACGACCTCTCGGGCAACATCAAGGCCGGCCTGATCGGCGCGAAACGAGGCCCGGGGCGTGGGGCCTGGCTCATCGCCAAGTTCCAGACTATCGACAAGGAGCGGCGAGAGATCCAAATCGCCTTTCCGGCTCATAGCTTCACTACCCACGAGGCCACCCTCCAGGCGATCATTGAGTCCTGCTCGGATTGGGGGGACGCGCCAGATTACTCGAAGTGGGGGCGGGTTAGGGGCGAGGTCATCTTCTCGATCCCGGAAAAAGGCGCGGCGCAATTGGCGGCGGTACAGGGAGCAAATCGCTCGATCACTGCTTCCTCGTGTCGCTGAAACTTGAGGCGAGCAAATGAGCCGCCGAAGTGTCTGTTGCGGCAGGTCTCTCGCCTGGGACATGGCTCGTCGCTGACGAAGGCGGCGACCCATTCATCTTCGACACTTGAGGAATGTTGTTCGTAACGTTCGATTCGCGAGATTCGCGGGCCAGTCTCTTTGCGGTTGCCGTGGCACGGCCATCTTTGGCCGTGACGGTATCTTGAACGTGTCCGCACGGCCAAGATGGCCGCGCCACGGGAATGCCACGCGCCCCTGGTGGCCCAGCGGTCCGCGTGACATGATAGGGGAACAGCGCTGCGATCGAGGGGTCATCAGGTCATTGCGCCTCATTGCGCCGACAGCCGTCTCGCCGTCTTTAGTGGTCAACCGATGGACGAACACCCTATCGACGATGCGCCAAGGAGGGGCCACAGCCCCGCCGACCCGATCCGCCCGACCTCTCGGAGACGGCCGACGACGGCCTGCTGGCCCCCACGCTGCCGACCCAAATGGACACTTCACTGTCCATCTCCCTGGCCCCCTTTGTGCGGCGCAGCTTCGGCGACTACGAGATCCTCGCCGAGATCGCCCGCGGCGGCATGGGCGTGGTGTACAAGGCGCGGCAGGTGAAGCTCAGCCGCATCGTGGCGCTGAAGATGATCCTGGCCGGCCAGCTCGCCGCCTCCGAAGAAGTGCAGCGGTTCTACGCCGAGGCCGAAGCGGCGGCCACCCTCGATCATCCCGGCATCGTGCCGATCTACGAGGTCGGCCAGCGTGAAGGGCAGCATTTCTTCTCGATGGGCTACGTCGAGGGGCAAAGCCTGGCCCACCGCGTGGCCGCCGGGCCGCTCACCGCCCGCGAGGCCGCCGCGCCTCGCGCGGCAGATCGCCGACGCCATCGCTTATGCCCATGCCCAAGGGGTCATCCACCGCGACCTGAAGCCCGGCAACGTGCTGATCGACAAGGACGGGCAGCCGCGCGTCACCGATTTCGGGCTTGGCCAAGCGGCACGGACCGCGACAGCCACCTGACGACGACGGGCCAGGTCCTGGGCACGCCCAGCTACATGCCGCCGGAACAGGCGGCCGGCCGCGTGCACGAAATCGGCCCGGTGTCGGACGTGTACGGCTCGGGGCGATCCTCTACGCCATGCTCACCGGCCGGCCGCCGTTCCACTCCGACAACATCATGGACACGCTGCGGCAGGTGCTCGAGCAGGAGCCTGTGCCGCCGCGGCAGCTCAATGCCGCCGTGCCGCGCGACCTGGAGACGATCTGTCTCAAGTGCCTGCAAAAAGAGCCGCGGCGGCGATACGGCTCGGCCCGCGAGCTGGTGGCGGAGCTGGACCGCTTTCTCAGCGACGAGCCGATCCTTGCCCGTCCCATCGGACCGGTGGTCCGGGGGGTGCGCTGGTGCCGGCGCAACCGGGCCGTGGCCCTGCTATCGGGGCTCTTCGTGGGGGCACTCATCGTCGGCATCGCCGTCTCGTTGTATTTCGCCTACACCTCACACCTCAATGCCAGGAGCGCGGGCGAAGCGGCCCGTGAAGCCGCTGCGGCCCGCGACGATGCCCGCGAACGATTGCGCGACTCGCTGCTGGCACAGGCGCGGGCCGGCCGTTGGAGCGGCCGCGCGGGCCGGCGGTTCGATGGCTTGCGCGCGCTGACGGAAGCCGCGGACATGCGGCCGGGCGTCGATTTGCGCAGTGAAGCCATCGCCTGCCTGGCGATGGCCGACCTGCGGCTGACGAAGGCGCCGATTCGCTTGCCCGAGGGCGTCCGGCCCCTCGCCTTCGACGCCGAGGTGGCGCGCTATGCGCGCTCGGAGGCTGGCGCGAACCTCTCGCTCCGCCGTCTTGCGGACGACCAGAAAGTGGCCGAGCTTTCGCGTTCCGGCGATCCGGCTTGGATCGTTCGCTTCAGCTCCGACGGGCGGTACGTGGCCGCCAAGTATCACCCGACGCTCGAGGGTGATCGGAATCGGGTGGTCGTGTGGGACGTGACCAGGCAATCGCCCGCATTCGAGGCCCCCGAGCCGATGCCGGTCGACGCACTGGACTTTTCCCCCAACTGCCAAACCGTTGCCATTGGCGACACGGACGGCGTGGTGCTGTACGAGCTGCCCGGCGGCCAGGTCTCGCAGCGGCTGCGCAGCATCCCCGGCGCTCACACGTTGCGATTCGACCCGCAGGGCAAGCGCCTGGCGATCTCCAGTCTCCAGGCCCCCCTCGTTCAAATCGTTCAGCTCGGCGCCAATCCGCCACGCACGGCGAATTTGATGCACGGTGCGGGCGTGCGCGGCGTGGCCTGGCACCCCACCGGAAAGCTGGTGGCCGCCGCCTGTGCAGACGGAAACGTCTACCTGTGGGACGTCTCCGGGGCTGCTCCTCAGAAGCAGCGAGCCGTGATGCCCGGGCACGAGGGGGTCATCAGCCACGTGGCCTTCGATCCCCGCGGCGGCCTCCTGGCCAGCACCGGCTGGGACGGAATCGTCTATCTCTGGGACGCCTGGAGCGGCGAGCCGCTGCTGCGCGTGCCGGGCACGAACGTCGGCCATTTGCTGAGGTTCTCGAGCGACTCGTCGCGTCTGGCGGGACACCTCGAGGGCAATCGTCTGACCTGGTGGCATGTGGCGACGGGCGACGAATGTCGCACGCTGCACCCCGATGCCAGGCATCGGGTGTGGAGCGTGAGCCTGAGCCCGGATGCTCGGCTGGCGGCCCTGGCGATGGCCGACGGCTTGCATCTGTACGACACGCAGGAGGCACGCGAGGTCGCCTTGCTGCCGATCAGGACCGTCCGCTCGGCCTGGTTTCTACCCGACGGCTCTGCGCTCATCACTTGGGGCGACCGGGGGCTGCTGCACTGGCCGCTGCGCGCGGCCGCTGACGGCGCCGTCACGAGCATCCGCATCGGTCCGCCGCGGCCGCTGGGCGTGGAGGCGAGCAAGCTCTCGGAGTGGGGCGACATGACCTCCGACGGACGGATCGTCGCCCTGGGCGACCGGGGCCACGGCCGCGTGGTGGCGTACGACCTCAGCCGCGAGCAAGTGCTTTTCACCGCGCCGCACGATAGCGCCTCCGAATTGGCCATCAGCCCCGACGGGCAATGGATCGCCGGCAGCACCTGGAGCGCGAGACCCAACGATGTCATCCGCGTGTGGCACGTGGCCAGTGGCCGGCGCGTCGCCCAGTGGCACAGCACCATCAACGGAGCGCCGATTGGCCTTCTCGCCCGATAGCCAGCGGCTGCTCGTGAGCACCGCGGAGGGCTACGAATTCCGCCAGGTGGGGACGTGGGAGCCGGTCGGGCAGCCGCTTTCCGCGACCGGCTCCGGCCCGGGCAGCATGGCCTTCTCGGCCGACGCAGGTCTCTTGATGATTCGCTCGTCGGCCGTGGCAATGCGGCTGATCCGCGCTGATACTCTGGACGAAGTCGCCACGTTTCCGCCCGGCTCTCCGGCGACCTTCAGCCGCGATGGCAGCCGATTCGTCAGCGTCGGGGCCAACCAGCGAGTTCAGGTGTGGGACCTGGGATCGATCCGGCGGCAACTCCGCGCGATGAAGCTCGATTGGAGCGACGATGCGGGCCGTTCGCCGACGGAGTCGCCGCCGAGCGAGCGGCTGCCGATCGTTGCGGAGGTGATCACGGAGGGGGCGACGGTCCTTCCGTAGCCGAAGTCGCTTCCGTAGCCGAAGTCGCCAGACTTCGGACTGAACTCGCAGCGGCTGAACTATGGCGAGTTCAGCTACCGCATCGCGCAGCCAAGACCCGCTGCGGCAGTAGGTTACGACGCGAGTCGGCAAAATCCATCAGCCACTCTTGATTTGTTGTTGGCCATTTCCCACAATCATCGGGTGATAAACCGCCTGGCGCCACGCCGGAAAGATTGTGGACCGGCGGAGAGCCCAGCGAAGCAGGTGACAAGAGACCATTGCCACGAGTCCTTTTTGAGGGCAGAAGCGATGTTCACCATCTACGGCAAGAAGGAACGGTTCTGTGATGGCGTTTCGCGCCGCGGGTTCTTGAAGATCGGCGCCACTTCGTTGGCGGGAGCGGCCGCCGGCGGCCTCACCCTGCCGGGCCTGCTGCGGGCTGAGTCGGCCGCGGGGGCCAAGGCCACGGGCAAGTCGATCATCAACATCTACTTGCCGGGCGGCCCGACCCACATGGACACCTTCGACCTCAAGCCCAATGCTCCCAAGGAGTATCGCGGCGAGTTCCAGCCCATCCACACCTCCTCGGCGGGCCTGGATATCTGCGAGCTGATGCCTCGGCTGGCCGCGATTGGCAAGAAGTTCTCCGTGGTTCGCTCCGTCACGGGCATTCGCGACGAGCATGCGCCCACCCAATCCGACTCCGGCTGGTCGGAGAGCGACATGCGGAAGATGGGCGGACGACCGGGCATCGGCTCCGTGATGTCGAAGGTCCTCGGCACCTCGCAGCTCACGGCTCGCGGCGCCTTGCCGACGTTCGTCGATTGCACCGGCTGGACCAGCCCCGGCTTCATGGGCAAGACCTTCGCCGGCTACCGTCCCGACGGCGAAGCCCGGCAAAACCTGCGACTCAACGGCACCATGACGCTGGAGCGGCTGGGCGACCGCAAGACGCTGCTCACCAGCCTGGACGGGCTGCGCCGCGAGTCGGACGCCAGCGGCATGATGAGCTCGATGGACAGCTTTACCCAGCGGGCGGTCAATCTGGTGACCTCCGGCGAGCTGGCCCGCGCCCTGGACCTCAACAAGGAAGACCCGCGCAACAAGGAGCGGTACGCTATCGACCAGTACGGCGAGAACTACCGCTTCCTGATGGCCCGGCGGCTGATCTCAGCCGGCGTGCGCTGCGTCGGCCTTTCCTGGGGCGGCTGGGACACGCACGGCGACAACTTCAAGCAGATGCACCGGCAGCTTCCCCCGCTGGACAAGGCCCTGAGCGCGCTGATCGAAGACCTCGACGCGCAGGGCCGGCTCGATGACACGATCATCATGATGTCCGGCGAGTTCGGCCGCACGCCGCGGATCAACGGCGGGGCGGGCCGCGACCACTGGGCGCCGGCATCGAGCTTCTTCATCGCCGGCGGCGGCTTCCACCATGGTCAGGCGATCGGCTCGACCACCCGGCTGGGCGAAACGCCCAAGGACCGCCCCTACCACATCCAAGACATCTTCCACACGGTCTATAAGCAGTTGGGCATCGACGCGGATGCCGTGACCCTGACCGACCCCAACGGCCGCCCGCAGTACCTGGTGGACCACCGCGCGTTGGTGCGGGAGCTGGTGTAGACAACGTGGGGCACGTTTCCAAACGTGCCCGACCCACGGTGGCACGCTCCCGTGTCCCCTGATTCGATGATACAAGACAGCGAAGCACCCCGGCTGCTGCAAGCAGCCGGGGTGCTCGCGTTTGTGGACCCGGCGATCTCTAAGATTCGCTGGCTGCCCTTTGACCCGTCGCCCTGCTGGACAACCGGATGCAGCGGGGTAAAGTTAAGATGAACTTTAACTTAAATTCAGGGGGCTCGCCATGAAAAAGATCTCCATGCTCGACTTCCGACTCCATGCGGAACGGATTATCGCCCAGGTTCAAAAGGGGCAGCGGATGATCTTGACACGCCGCGGCAAACCCGTGGCACGACTGGAGCCCATCGTGGACGGAACGCCGGATTCCGAAGATCCGTTTTATTCACTGACCGATCTGGCGGAAGCGGGCGATTCGCTCACGAACGCCCAGATCGACGAGTCACTCTATGGCAACTGAGGTTTTCATAGACACGAGCGGCTTCTACGCGATGCTGGTGAGAGGCGACGACAAGCACGCGGCGGTCCAGCGCGTGCTGCGCGAAGCGCGCCGCCGAAAGCGGCGATTTCTCACGACCGATTACGTGCTGGATGAAACCGCTACCCTCCTGAAAGCCAGGGGATTTCTCCACTTGCTGGCCCCCTTCTTCGAAAGGCTCGACGCATCGCGGGCGTGTCGCATCGAGTGGACGGACTCGGATCGGTTTCAGGAGGTTCGAGCGCTCTTTCTCAAGCACGCCGACCAGGCATGGTCGTTCACCGATTGCCTGAGTTTCCACGTCATGACTCAGCTCCGTCTTCGCGAAGCCCTGACCAAGGACTCGCACTTTGAGCATGCCGGGTTCACGGCGCTCTTGCACTAACCCAGCTCGTTTTCGAGTGCGGTCACGGCGACAAACCGCGGCCAATGGGCACGCGAGTCAGCCGGGCGCTTGTGTTTCATTCGAGCTTCGATGTCGCGGTTCTGACTGCGCCGGCTGCGGCCCCTTGCGGCGGGCCGCCAACGCCTTTCCCTGCGTTTCTCGCAGAGAATCAGCATTGTTTCTCGGGTGCGCCGAGCGCGCTCCGGGGCCTTGGCACGGCGCTTGCGTCCTGGCTTGGCCACGGCGTCAACCACACATAGCCCGTACCGCACACACGCGACCACAAACCCTCTCGACCATCAAGGACCCCCCATGACCGGTATTGCCCTCGCCGCCTTGTTGCAAGTTTCTCTGGCCGTCTCCGACACGCCTACGACGACGACCCTCTATGAGCAGGCCGTCAAGCGGTCCATTGAGTCGGGCAGGCCCGTTCTCGTGCTGATCGGGGCCGATTGGTGCCATTACTGCAAGGTCGTGCAGCGCGACGTGCTGCCGGTGCTCAAAGAGCGCGGGATGATGGAGAAGGTCGAATACGTGTATCTGGACTACGACCGCGACCGCGACCTGGTGAGCCGGACGCAGCGAGGCGAGATCATCCCCGAGATGGTCATGTTCCGCAAAACGGCCGAGGGCTGGAAGCGCAGCGACCTCAGCGGCGGCTATAAGATCGAAGAGGTCGAAGGCTTCATCAAAGCCACCCTCAAAGAGGCGGATGCCGCGGTGGCCAAGAAGCCCGAGGGCCAGCCGGCGCCGGCCAAAAGCGCCGAACCGAAAAAGTAGCTGGGGCTGTGCCCACCTAAACCGCGAAGGCCAGAAGCCCTCGCAGGCTTTAGCGCCGCAGAGGAAAGATAGAGATAAGAGATATTCGTAGGGCAGGCTCTAGCCTGCCCTTTTTCCTTCTTATTCGCTGGCCTCGAGCAGGCAGTGCTTGTTCCGCCGTGAACCGTCTTGCCGCTGGCTGCGAAGTATCTCTAAGATGCCGGCACAGACTTCGGGCGTCAGGCTGCAGGCTTCAAGAGTTCGCCAAGCCGCCACCTGTCCGGTGCCCGACGGCTGAAGCCCGAAGTCCGAAGCCTGGAAGCTAGCTGATGCTCGAGCTGAAAAACGTCCGCAAGGCCTTTCGCGAGCCCGACGGCAAGCTGTTGCCCATCCTCAACATCGAGCGATTCGCGGTCGCCGAGGGGGAGCAGATGGTGCTCATGGGCCGCAGCGGCTCGGGCAAGACGACCCTGCTGCACGTCATTGCCGGCATCAGCAAGCCCGATGCTGGCAGCGTCGCCATCGACGGCCTGGATATCACCACCCTGGCCGAGGCCGGCCGCGACCGCTTCCGGGCCGATAAACTGGGCTACGTCTTCCAGACCTTCAATCTGCTGCCGGCCTTCTCGGCCCTGGAGAACGTGATGCTCGGCATGGCCTTCTCGCGCGGGAAGGCCGACGCCGCGCGGGCCAGACATCTGCTGGACCGGGTCGGCCTGAGCCATCGCCTGACGCACAAGCCGGCCCACCTGTCGGTGGGCGAACAGCAGCGCGTGTCGGTCGCGCGGCGCTGGCCAACAAGCCGAAGCTGCTGCTGGCCGACGAGCCGACGGCCAACGTCGATCCGGGCAACCAACAGGCGATCATCGACCTGATTCGCCAGACGTGCCAGGAAGAGAAGGTGGCGCTGGTGCTGGTCACGCACGCGCCGGAAGTGTCGGAACAGTTTCCGCGCGTGGACAAGCTGGAGGAGATCAATCGGCCCGACTTGGTGAGTAAGTGAGTAGGTGAGTAAGTGAGTAAGTAACAAACTCGCCACTTGCCTCCACGTACCTACTCACTTACTCACCTACTCACTTACTCACCATTCATGAGCTTACTCAAGATCGCCTGGCGAAGCGTCCAGCACCGATCGCTGTCGTCGATCCTCACCGGGGTCTCGATGGCGCTGGGCGTGGCCCTGGTGGTCACTGTGCTGGTGATCCTCAATACGGTGGATGACACGTTCCGCCGTAACGCGGAAGGATTCCATCTGATCGTCGGTGCCAAGGGGGGCGGCATGGGGTTGGTGCTCAACTCCGTCTTTCACCTGGGCCGACCGCCGGCGACGGTGCCTTACGCCCTGTACCTGGAGTTCGCCGACAAGGCCGAAGGCGTAGACGCCAAGGCGCTCTTCCAGCGGGTGGACGCCAATCAGGACGGTGTGATTTCCGCCACCGAGATCACGCCGCTGATTCGCCTCCTGTGCGAGCGGGCCGATCGCTCCCCCACCGGCTGGATCAACCAGAAAGAGCTCTCCGCCGCGGCGTCGCGGGCGCCCTTTGCCGCAGCCAAACTCGACGTGCCCGCGCTGCTGGCCAAGCTGGATAAGCAGGGCACGGGCCGCGCCGCAGTGAACTCGCCGATGCCGGCGGAGGTCCGGCAGCAGTTCGGCGGCTTGGGCGACCCCACCAAACTGCTGGACGACATGCTGGAAGACGCCGATCAGGACAAAGGCAATTTCGGAGTGATCACCAAGGACGAAATCCGCCGCGTGTTGCTGCGGCCGGACAAGCCCTACTCGTTCGCCCGAGTGACCACGGAGGAAGTGCTCAAGGCATTCGCCGCGGTGGACGCGGGCAAGTTCCCCAGGCCCGAGCTGGAGGATTTGCCGCGCGAGTTGGGCGAGAAGCTCGTCACCGGTTTGTTCACGCACCTGCTGTCGCGGGCCGATCGAGAGCCCGACGGGCTGATCACGGCGGAAGAGCTGGAGTACGCCATCGGTCATCCCGGGCACTACGGCGACAAGGTCGAAGAGGCCATCCCCATCTGCCTGGGCGACAGCTACGAAGCCAACGGCCGGCGGTTTCGCGTCGTGGCCACGACGCCCCGGATGTTCGAGATCGAGTACGCCGAGGGCCGCAGCTACGCCTTCCAAAAAGGCGGTCGCAACATCGACCCGGACTATCAGAACACCGATCACTTCCTGGAAGCCGTCATTGGCTCCGTGGTGGCCCGGCAGACGGGGCTCAAGGTCGGCGACAAGTTCCGTCCCGAGCACGGCGTTTCCGCCGGCGGGGTGAAACACGACGCCTTTGAGATCGTCGGCGTGCTCGAGCCGACCGGCACGCCCAACGACCGGGCGCTGTTCGTGAACATCGAAGGCTTCTTCGTGCTGGAAGGGCACTCCAAGGACAGTCGCAAGCGAATTCACGAGGACGGCACGATCGAGCCGCTGCCTCTGGAGCTGCGCGAGATCACCGCCGTGCTCATCCGCACCAAGGACACTGACGGCTACCACGCCGACCTGTCGGCCGGCCAGATTTACGGAGACTTCTTGGGCAAGACCGAGGACCGGATTGCCCAAGGAAACGTCCGCGATCTTTCGCCGGAGGCCCAGGCCGTATACCCCACCCAGGAGGTGAGTCTGCTGCTGGGCGGGCTGGTGGGTCACGTGCGGCTGATCCTGCTGATCCTGGCCTGGCTGGTGGTCGTGGTGGCGGCGGTGGCCATCACGGTGGGCATCTACAATTCCATGAACGACCGCATCCGTGACATCGCGGTGATGAGAGCGCTGGGGGCCAGCCGGGCGGTCGTGATGTTCGTCGTGCTCTTGGAATCGACGCTGCTGGCCGTGCTGGGCGGCGTGGCCGGGTTTGCGGCAGCCCACTTCCTGATCGGAGGCGTGATGAGCCCGTTGTGGATCGAGCCGCAGACGGGCGTTTCCATCCGCTTCTGGCAGTTTGTACAATATGAGCTGCTTTTGGTGCCTGGGCTGGTTTTGCTGTCGGCCCTGGCCGGCTTCCTTCCCGCCCTGGCGGCGTACCGAGCGGACGTAGGCAAAGTCCTCTCGGCCGCGCCGTAGGTTTGTACGTAGAACGGAATTCATTCCGTTCGGAGCCCTGTTGGGGCCAATATGCTGCGTGCGCTAATACTTGGCAGCCTGGTCCTGGTCGCCGTGCTCGCTCGTGCGCCTGCGGTTTTGGCGTGCCCCCTTTGTTGCGGTCCAAAAACGTTCGCTGACAAGCTCAGGGACTGCGAGACGGCGGCAGTTGCCACAATGATCGAAGCGGCTCGCGAGGCCCCGCGTGATAAGGACGACAACAAGCGCGACGACGTCAAGGCGCTGTTCCGCGTGGACCAGGTGCTCAAGGGAAAAGGTCACTTGGCAACCGGCCGAGACGGAAAACCGCTGCCGCTCCGCGTATTGTGCTCGCGCGAAAAGCGGGTGGGCACGCAGGTCCTGCTCACGGGCTTTTTCCCACACAACAAGCCGGACACACTGCGTTGGTGGGTCGAGGAAGATCTGAGTCGCCGCGGCGTCGAATACCTGCACAAGCTGGCCTCGCTGCCGCCCGGAGGGTCCGAGCGAGCCGCGTTCTTCCTGGACTACGTGCAAGATGGCGAGCGGGCGCTTGCCTGGGATGCGTTCGACGAATTGGCGCGTGTCGAGTATCGCGACCTCAAGACGCTCGGGCCGCGGTTGGACCCCAAGCGATTGCGCCAATGGATCGCTGACCAGGACGTTGGCTCAGCACGCAAGCGGCTGTATCTGATGCTGCTGGCCGTCTGCGGCAACGGCGACGATGTGAAGATGCTCCGGGACATGCTCAACACCCAGCCCGACCAAGACGGCTTCCGCGGCGGAGTCAGCCTGGAGCCGATCGTCTTCGCTTATCTGGCGCTCAGCGAAAGTAGCGAGGCCGTGGACACCATTGACCGTTTGTTCCTCGCCAACAGAAAGACCCCTTACCCTGACCTCTACTGCGCCACGTTGGCGCTGCGGCTCCTCGGGCAAGAGGAATCGAAGAAGGTCTCGCGCAAGCGAATCCTCAGGAGCTTCCATTACCTGCTCGATCGGCCGGAGTATGCCGACCTGGTGATTCCCGATCTGGCCCGCTGGAACGATTGGTCCGTCATGGACCGCCTGGTAGAGTTGTTCAAGGGGCGGGCCGACGACACGGCTTGGGTACGTATGCCGGTCGTGCTTTACCTGAAGGCTTGCCCGCTCCCCAGAGCCAGGCTGCAACTCGCGGAGCTGAGCAAGATCGACGCCGAAGTAATCCAACGTGCCGAGCAGGCGCTGGCCCGTTGGAACAGCACGCATGATGACCATCCGTGGCGCCTTCAACCCGACCCTAAACGGTAACTGCTATGTCGCTCCATCATTCGCGTTGGCCGCTGGCGGCGTTGGCTGTGGCAATTTCCATCGCATTTGCCGCCGCGCTCGCCTGCGATTTCTGCGGGCCGGTGAACCTTACGATCAGCGAGGAGCTATCGAGCGCCGAAGTGGCCGTCATCGTCACGATGACCCGCGCCGGAGAAATCCAAGGACGGCAAGAGCGAGCTGACCAAGGCCGTGTTCCACGTCGATCACGTGCTCAAAGGGGGCCAGAACCTCAAGCTGGATGAAAGCGGCGGCCTCTTGCCGATCGAGGCCTACTATTTCGGCGACGCCAAGGTCAAGACGCAGTTCCTGCTGATGGGGCTCGATCCCCCGAAGGTCAAGTGGGGCAGCCCGCTGTCCCTCTCGGCCAGGGCTGTGGAGTATGTGCGGAAGCTGCCCAAGCTGCCCCCCGACGGACCGCAGCGGCTGGAGTTCTTTCAGGAGCACTTGGAGGACGCCGATGCGGTGCTCTCCCGCGATGCCTACGACGAGTTCGCCAAGGCACCCTACGATGACTTCCGCAAGCTGAAGCCCAAGATGAACCGCGAGAAGCTGCTGAAGTGGGTCGCCGACAAGGAGCTGCCGATGTCGCGCAAGCGGCTGTATCTGATGCTGCTCTCCGTGTGCGGCACGGCCGACGACGTGCCGATGCTGAAGGAGCAGCTTGCGGCCAAGCCGGCGAGCAACGAGCCGCGGATCGGGCTGGAGCCCGTGATGGTGGCCTACCTGATGCTGGCCGGCAACGACGGCATGAAGACCATCGACGAGCTGTTCATGGCCAACAAGAAGGCCAGCTATACCGACATCTATTCGGCCATCATGGCCCTGCGCTTCCTGGGGCAGGAGCAGGACCGCATCGACCGCAAGCGGATCCTCCAGAGCTTCAAGCACATGCTCGACCGGCCCGACTACGCGGACCTGGTGATCCCCGACCTGGCCCGCTGGGAAGACTGGTCGGCCATGGAACGGCTCGTCGAGCTGTTCAAGACGACCAAGGACGAGAGCGCCTGGGTGCGCGTGCCGGTCGTGCAGTATCTGATGGCTTGCCCGTTGCCGAAGGCCAAGACCTACCTCAAAGAGCTGGAGAAGATCGACCCGGAATCGATCCGCCGGGCGAGCTTCATCCTGCCGCTGGGCCGCGGAGGCGGAGCGCCGAAGGTGCCCGCGCCCGAGGCGGAGGCCGGCACGAAGTCGCCGCCCAAAGAGAAGTCGGCGGCGCCGGCCGCGTCGAAAACCGTCTCGCCGGGGGGCGAGGGGGATAAGGGGGCCGACGGATCGGCGGCAGCCGAGTCGGCGCTGCCGCCAGTGGCCGATGATCCACAGCCCGCTGCCCCGCTCGCCGCTGCTCGCCAGCAATCTTCGGAAGCTCAGCCGGCTGCGACCTCCGCTCCGGCATCCGGCATCGCGTCGTGGCGCATCGTGCGTTGGCTCACCGCGCCGCGGCCGCTGTTCCGCTGGCTGGCCGCCGGGGGATTGCTGAGCGCGTATCTGGTGTTCGTCTTTCTCGGCCTGCGACGGAAGAAGCGCCACGCCAATGCGTAGAGCGACACTCCCCCGTTCCCAAGCTCTGCTTGGGAACGCGCGACTGCCAAGCTCTGCTTGGCGTATGCCCGGGCACCCGGCGCTCTCGAAGCAGAGCTTCGCCCACCGCCGTTCCCAAGCAGAGCTCGGGAACGAGAACCGCAGCGAGGCGCGCAGGATCGCTGTCGTGCTCACCTTGCTCCTCGTCTGCAGCTCCGGGCAGCCCGCCCTGGGTTGCCCTTTCTGCCGCGGCGTCAGCGAAACGCTCAGCGATCGGCTCGAGCTGGCCGAAGCGGTGGTCATCGGCACGCGCAGCGGCGCGGATGTGACGGCGGAGAAGGGGCTGGCCAAGGGGCCGAGGGCCCAGGAATACACCGTCGGCGAGATCTTCAAGGGGGAGCGGCTTTTGAGGGGTGCCACGAAGATCGCCGCGCCGCCGCTGGCCGGCGCCGGAGGCGGCCAAGCTGCTGCTGTTGGGTGCCCGCGATAAGAAGGCCGACACGGACCTGTACTGGTTCGCGCCGCGCGTGGTGAGCGACCGGGCGATCGCGTATATCAAGAAGCTGCCGAGCGCACCGCCGAAGCCGGGACGCACAGGAGTTATCACTATTGCTGGTCGCTCCCCGACCGTCGAGCGCCTGGCCTTCTTTCAGGAGTATCTCAACGACCCGGACGACGTGATCGCCGACGACGCCTATGACGAGTTTGCCCGCGCGCCGTACGCCGAGATCAAGGCGCTGGCCCCCCGGATGCCCCGCGACAAGCTGCTGGCCTGGGCACAGGACAAGAAGATTTCGTCCCTGCGGCGCCGACAGTATCTGGCGCTCCTGGCCGCCTGCGCGAACAAGGATGACGCGCCGGTGCTGGAGAAGCTCGTCGCGGCGGAGCGCGGCGGACCGGAGGGGCGCTCGATGCCACGGCGGCCTGTTACCTGACGCTCACGGGCGAGGCGGGCTTGCCACTGATCGAGAAGCAGTTCATCAAGAACGACAAGGCCACACCGTCCGACGGCTTGGCGATCGCGGCGGCCATCCGCTTTCACGGCGAGGAGGAGAAGGTCATCCCCCGGCCGCGCCTGCTCGCAACGCTGCGGCTGTACCTCGATCGTCCGTCCTGGGCCGAACAGGTGCTGCCGGAGGTGGCCCGCTGGGAGGATTGGTCGGCCCTGCCACGCCTGGTGAGTCTATTCCAGGCTGCCGACAAGGAACTGGATTCCGAAGTGGCGATCTTTGCCCTGCGGGTGTCGATCGTCAGGTACTTGCGCGTCTGCCCGCTGCCGGAGGCCAAGCAGCGACTCGCCGAGCTGGAGAAGTCGCACGCCGACGTGGTGCGGGCGGCCGATATCTATCCCTTTCTGCCGCCAGGCCCGTCGGGGAGCACGTCGGGCCGCGCCAAGAACGACGACGGCAACACCGCCAAGGAAAAGGTCAAGGACAAGGTCGAAGAGCCGGGCGAAGGCGAAGGCGATGCTCTTGAGCCGTCCGGCAAGGCCAAATCGCGGAAGGCGGCCAAGCGGAAAGACTCCACTGGGGCCGCCGCCCCAGAAAGGGAGTACCCCGCGGTGCGAACCGGCCTGACCGTTTTCGCAGCCACCGCGGCACTGCTCGGGTTGGTCGTGCTCATCCTGTTTGGCTTCCGCCCCGAATAATGTGGGCAACTCGCTCTGCGAGTTGCCGAGTTGCCGTCTCACGCGGCACGCCGACTCGCAGAGCGAGCCGGCCACACTATCTCGCGGACGCCAGACGGCTACTTGACCGGGCGCAGCGGGCTGTGCGTCAGGACAAACTTCTTCTGGCCTGCCCCTGTGGCGAAGTTGACGGTGGCCACGCGCTTGTCGGCCTTGCCGCTGAGGGCCACGATCTTGCCTAACCCGTACTCGGGGTGCGTAACCACCATTCCCTGAGCGAACAGCTCCGGCGAGGTGCGCTCGACGGCCGACGGCGCAACCGCCGCCGGCGCTGGCGCCTCGGCGGTACTGCAAGCAGCCGGCCCAGCGGCATCCGCTACCGCCACAGTGTTTCGCTCGAGCTGCGCCGCGGTCATCACTTTGGCGTCAGTGGCCGCCGGGTCGCCGCGCCGCGGGTTCGGGCCGGCCCGCAGCCGCGTGGCGACGTCGGCCGTGGGCGACTCGGCGAAGTGTTCCCGCCAGTCCAGCTCGCCTCGTGGCAGCTCATCGAGGAACATGCTGGGCACGGTGATCTTCACTTGCCCCCGGAAGAGCCGCCGCCGGGCCAGGCTGAGCTGCAGCTCTTCGCGGGCCCGCGTGATGCCCACGAAGAGCAGCCGCCGCTCTTCTTCCTCCTGCTCCGGGTGTTCCCGGCTGCGCTCGTGCGGCATCAGACCCTGCTCGAGGGCCACGATAAAGATCGCCGGAAACTCCAGTCCCTTGGCCGCGTGCACGGTCATCAGCGTCACGCGGTCGGTGTCCGACTGCCAGAACGTCGGTGTCACTGACCAGGCTGGATTCTTCCAGGAAGGCCTCGAGGGGGTGAGTCGTGAGTGGTGTCAGTGGTCCGTTGTCAGTTGTCAGTTGTTGACTTGCGTCCGGCGCTACCGCCGGGGCCACTGACAACTGACAACTGACCACTGACAACTGACTAACCACCCACCTCTCGTCGAACTGCCGCGCGGCCGAGAGCAATTCGTGGATATTCGCCAGCCGCTGCTGGTCTTCCTCCGACTCCGAGTCGCTGTACTGCTCGGTGTAGGCCGTTCCGCTGAGCACGTGCCCGAGGATTTCTTCCACGGGGCGGTGGGCCAGCTCGCCGAGGCGGTCGATCAGCTCGACGAAGGAGAGCAGCTTGCGGGCCGTGGCCGCGCTGAGCGTCTCGATCTGTCTGGCCTCGCGGGCGGCTGCCAGCAGCGTCAGCGCCCGCTGGCCGGCGTAGTCTTGCAAGCGTTCCAGCGTGGTGGCGCCGATGCCGCGGGTCGGCTCGTTGACCACGCGGAGGAAGGCCACGTCGTCTCGCGGATTATTGATCATCGCCAGGTAGGCGAGGATGTCCTTGACCTCCTTGCGCTGGTAGAACTCGACGCCATTGACGATCTGAAAGGGAATGCCTCGGCCGTGGAGGGCCGCCTCGAGTGCCCGCGACAGCGCGTTGACGCGATAGAAAATGGCGAAGTCCCGCGGCCGCCGCCCGCCGCGGATGGCCGCGGCGATCTGCCCGGCGATGTCGGCGGCCTCGTCGGCCTCGTCGCGATATTGCACGACGCCGCACGGCGCGGCCTTCGTCGTTATCCGTGTAACAGCCGCTTGGCCTTCCGCAGGCGGTTGTGGGCGATCAGCGAGTCGGCCACGCGGAGAATGGCCTGCGTGCTGCGGTAGTTCTGCTCCAGCCGCACCACGCGCACCTGCGGATAATCGGCCTCGAAGTCGAGGATGTTCCGCAGGTTCGCTCCCCGCCAGCCGTAGATCGACTGGTCCGGGTCGCCGGTCACCGCCAGGTTCGGATGGTCGACGACAGCGAGCGGACCAGCGTGTACTGGGCCAGGTTCGTGTCCTGGTATTCGTCCACCAGGATGTAGCGATAGCGCGCGTCGAGCTCGGCCCGCAGTCTCCGGGCTTTCGCGGAGCATGTTGACCACGTGCAAGAGCAGGTCGTCGAAATCCACGGCCCCGCTGGCCAGCAGCCGCGCCTGATAGAGCGGATACACGTCGGCCACGATCGGCCCTAGCGGGTTGCCGCTCCGGGGCTCGTAGCGGTCGTGCGTGATGAGGTCGTTCTTGGCCGCGCTGATGGCAGCGGCGATCCGCTCCGGCGTGAACCGCGTCAGGTCGCGGTGCGTCTCGTTCAATGCGCGGCGCAGCACGCGGAGGCTGTCGGCCGTGTCGTAGATCACGAAGTTCGGCTCCAGGCCGACCAGCCGGGCATGCTCGCGCAGCAGCCGGGCGCAGAAGCGGTGGAAGGTGCTCATCCAGACGCGCGTCTGGCGGGGCCATCCGCGCAGACGCGCTCGCGCATCTCGTCGGCCGCCTTGTTGGTGAACGTCAGCGCCAGGATCTGGCCGGCGGGAATGCCCTGCCGCAGCAGATGGGCGATGCGGTGCGTGACGACGCGCGTCTTGCCGCTGCCCGGCCCGGCCAGGATCAGGAGCGGCCCGTCCACGTGCGTGACGGCCTCGCGCTGGGCGGGCGTGAGCGAATCGAGAATCTGGTCCACAACTACACAAACGTAGAGAAAACTCGTGCCGCCTGCCAAGGCACGATGACTGGGCCAATTGACGCCCGATACGCGAGCCTCTATAGTGGCACGCGCACTGAACGGAGGTCCATCAATGCCCGCGAGTGTTCAGCGTCGCCTCGCTCGTCAGGCCCACGCAGACGAGAGTCAGGCAAACGGTCACACGCCATGCGCCGAAAAGTCGCTCGCTTTCTCGACCTTGTTTGAGCCGGCTGAACCGAACCTCGTGTTTCGATTTGGCCGCGCAACTCTGTTCCAGAACGATTGTTTCGATTGGCTACGGCGGCGCGAGGAACGTTCGGTTCACGCAGTGGTTACCGATCCCCCCTATGGGTTGGTCGAATACAGTCGTGCGGAGCAATCCAAACTGCGCCGAGGCAGGGGAGGCGTGTGGCGTATTCCTCCCTCCTTTGACGGCTGCCAGCGCTCCCCCCTGCCGCGCTTCACGACGCTGACGGCCTCGCAGTTGAGCGATCTCGGGGCGTTTTTTCAAAGATGGGGGCGCCTATTGCGGAAAGTATTGGTGCCGGGCGCACATTCTTGTGGCATCAAACCCGCTCCTCTCTTACGCGGTTGCCAAGGCCCTGGTGGATGCGGGCCTCGAACGCCGCGGCGAGATCATCCGCTTGGTGATGACGCTGCGTGGCGGCGACAGGCCTAAGAACGCTCACCGCGAGTTTCCTGACGTGAGCGTCATGCCACGATCGATGTGGGAGCCATGGCTTTTGTTTCGCGAACCGCTGGAGGGCCGCGTGCAGGACAACCTCCGGCGCTGGAAGACGGGAGCCCTGCGGCGCACGTCGCGGGACCAGCCATTTGGCGATGTCATCGCATCCTGCCCAACGCGCAAAGAAGAGCGGGCCATCGCGCCGCACCCCAGCTTGAAGCCGCAAGCGTTCTTGCGCAAGATCGTTCGTGCCGCCCTTCCGCTCGATGAAGGCGTGATCCTGGACCCGTTCGCGGGGGCCGGTTCTACCTTGGCCGCCTGCGAACACGTGGGTTCGCGAGTATCGGCGTCGAGATCGACGACCGCTACGCGGAGATGGCAAAAACGGCGATTCCGCGCCTCGCGGCCTATCACACCGCGTCCGCCCGGTAGACCCAGTTTTTCCGATAACCCTCCAGCGCCGCGGCGTGCAAGGTGGCCGTGCGTGTGCCCAACTCCCCGCGTTCGTTACGCCGGAAATCGTCAACGCCCACGCGTCCCAGGTAGACCTCCCTGAACGTCATCGGTCGCCGGGCATTGGCCGGTTCGGTCTTGTCGTCGACCTCATAGACGAATACGCAGAGCCATTGTCGCGCGCGCCGTGCATGTCCACGGCGCCACCCACTTTGCGCGTGCTCTTGATCTCCACCCCCTCCGTGCCGGCCTTCACCGCGTTGTTGGGGTAACGCCCTTTCACGACCAGATCGGGGTGACCGTTGAAGTACTCGTTCGCGGTGAGCGACCGCGAGTGCTTTGCCAAGCTGGCGGTCAACATGTCGGAGAGCAACCCCGACATGATCGCCGGGCGGAGCATATCATCGAGCCGTTCCAGCCCTTTTTCCTCGAGCAATTGGTTCACATCGAAGAAGAAGTCGTACACGTCCTGCATCGCCAGATGGAAGTCGTGCAGGCGCAGATTGTAGGGCAACGAAAGATCGCGATTCAACCGCGTTGCATCGAGGCTGTTCCGGAGTACGGGCAACGAAAGACTCCGCGGGCGGGAGAAGAACACGGGGGTGCCATTAGGAGCGATATTAAGCGCACTGCGGCGCCCTAGGCAAGGCGGCCGAGTGACGCAGCCGGTCGGCGATCAGCGTGTCCACGACCAACTGCGTGGCGTGGTAGACCACCATCGGCAGCACGGCCAACGGCCCAAAGACGCTGCCATACCCCATGGCGATGCCCAGGCCGACCAGCAGCGTCTTCTGGCTGCCGGCAAAGGCGACGGCGATCCGGTCCTCGCGCGGCAGACCCAGCAGCCTGCCGAGTGCCTGGCCGGATGTAAGCGCTGCCAAGTGAACAACGAGTGCCGCGGCGATCGTCGCCGCCCAGCCGATCCAGCCGATTCCTTGCGTGCCGGCGGCCTGCAGCTTGTCGCCGCACTGCGCGACACCGGCGAGCACCATCGTCAACATTCCGAGCTGGCAGACCACGCCCAGCGGCGTCTTGCGGCGCGCGGACCAGGCGGCCACCCGGGGGACCCGGCGGATGGCCTGGGCCACGAGGAGCGGCACGGCCACGATCAGCACGAGCCGCAGCATCATGGATGCCGGGCGGAATCTTTCGCTGCCGACTTCGGTGCCCGTGGTGATCCACAGCAGCAGCGGCGTGACCGCGAAGCACGACAGGTTCGTGACCATCATCACCAGCAGCGCCACGGCATCGTTGCCGCCGGCACGCCGCGTCCAGACGGCCGCCGAGGCCACCGTGGTGGGCACGGCCGCGGCGATGAGCAGCCCCAGCGCGAGGTCGCCGGAGACGGTCGAGAGCAGAGGAGCGAGGGCCCATGCCACGAGCGGGGCAATGACGAAGCTGGCCGTCACGCCGATCGCCACGGCTGCCGGCCGGCGCACCGCCCGCCCGAGGGAACTGGCGTCCAGCGGCAGGGCCATGAGGAACATCATGGCCGCGATCAGCACGCTTTCCCATGCCCGCGGCAGCGACTCAAACAGGGCCTTCCATTGAGGCCAGAACGCGCCTCCGCCGACAATCACCGCCACGAGCGCCAACAGGAACCAGCGGTGGACCAGGAACTGCTTCATGGGAAGAATTCATTATAGGTAGCCAGGGTGTTCTTCGCCTGCCCCGGGGTGAGCACGCCTCCGTCCGGGTTGACAATTTGCCGCCGCTGCGGTCGAAATAGGGTCACCCGCGCCATCGCGCGCGACATGGGTGAATCGGAGAGCGATGCCATGCGACGGATTTGGACGGCCATCAGAGCATTTTTCGCCACGCTCATCAGCGGCGACGTGGCCCGCAGGGTCGAGCAATTGCTGCTCACTCAGACCGAGCCAAAGCCGGCCGCGCTGACGGAACGCCCCGTTCCCGGTACACGGCCGCCCGCCGAGGCCAGACCGGCCGTCTCGGCGCCCAAGCCGGCCCCGGCCAAGGCGGCCCGCAGCGAAGCGGTGACGCTATTGGCCGCCTTGCAGCGCGAGGCGCGGTTCGTGGACTTCATCCAGGAGCCACTGGACGACTATTCCGACGACCAGGTCGGCGCGGCCGCTCGCGACGTGCATCGGCAATGCCGGGCGATCCTCGAGCGGATGTTCGGCTTGCGTCCGATCGTCGGCGATGCCGAGGGGGCGGCAATCGATGTGCCGGCTGGATTCGACGCCGGCAAGTATCGACTCACCGGCAAGGTCGCCGGGCAAGCGCCGTATCGCGGGCAACTGGCCCATCACGGCTGGGAGGCGGCCAAGTGCGACGTGCCAAGCTGGTCGGGCGGCAAAGACTCGGCGTTGGTCGTCGCGCCGGCCGAGGTGGAGGTGAAGTAGCAGGCACACTATGACCGCCAAATACGTTATCGGCATCGACCTGGGCACCACCAACAGCGTGCTGGCCTACGCGCCGCTGGAGGGGGACCGGCCCGCCGTCGAGGTGTTGCCGATTCCGCAATTGGTGGCGGCCGGCACGGTCGAAGCCCGCGCCGTCTTGCCGTCGTTTCTCTACTTGGCCGCCGAGCACGAAGCAGGCCAAGGATCGTTCGATCTGCCGTGGGCGCAAGGCCGCACGATCGCGGTGGGCGAAATGGCGCGGGTCCAGGCGGCGGAGATGCCTGACCGCACGGTGGCCGCGGCCAAGAGCTGGCTGGCCCATAGCCGCGTCGATCGGCATCAGCCGATCCTGCCCTGGAACGCGCCGGCCGAGGTGCCGAAGGTCTCGCCGGTCACCGCCTCGCGGCGTTATTTGGAGCACCTGATCGCCGCCTGGGAAGCGGCCTTTCCCGATGCGCCGATTGCCCAGCAGCAGGTCGTGCTGACCGTGCCGGCCTCGTTCGACGCCGCTGCCCGCGAGCTGACGCGCGAAGCGGCGCTGGCCGCCGGCCTGCCGGGCCATCTGGTGCTGCTCGAAGAGCCGCAGGCGGCCGTCTATGCCTGGCTGGCCGATCGGGGCGAGCGCTGGCGGCAAGGTGCTGAAGGTCGGCGACACGCTGCTGGTGTGCGACGTGGGCGGCGGCACGACCGACCTGACGCTGGTGCGGCCGCTCAGGAGGAAGGCGAGCTGGTGCTGCGGCGAATGGCCGTCGGCAACCACCTGCTGGTCGGCGGCGACAACATGGACCTGGCCCTGGCCCATCACGTGGCGGGCCTGTTCGCCGAGAAGGGGCACCAGCTCGATCCCTGGCAGTCCGTGTCCCTGTGGCATTCGTGCCGCGCGGCCAAGGAGACGCTGCTCGCGCCCGGCGCCCGCAAGAACCATCCCATCGCCGTGCTGGGCCGCGGCAGCAAGCTGATCGGCGGGACGGTCAAGGTGGATGTCGAGCGCGAAGACGTGGCCGAGCTGCTGATCGAAGGCTTCTTTCCGCCATGCGCGGTCAGCGACAAGCCGGCCAGCGGCGGGCATCGGGCTTTCAGGAGATCGGCCTGCCGTTCGAATCCGACACGGCGGTCACGCGGCATCTGGCCGCGTTCCTCCAAGCGCATGCCGATAATGTGGCCGTCTCGCTCCGCGAGACGAAGCCGCTCGCGGAGCGAGCGGCCCACGCAGTTCGGCCGACGCACGTGCTCTTCAACGGCGGCGTGTTCAAGGCCGAGATGCTGCAGGACCGCCTGCTCGAGGTGCTCGGCGACTGGTTCGCCGGCGACGCCGCGCCGCAGCCGGCTCGAAGGGCTGCACGACCTCGACCACGCCGTGGCCCGCGGCGCGGCCTACTACGGCTGGGCCAAGGAGCGCGGCGGCGTGCGCATTCGCGGCGGCACGGCCCGCGCTACTACGTCGGCATCGAGACGGCCGGCCTGGCCGTGCCGGGCGCCGCGCGGCCGCTGCGGGCGCTGTGCGTCGTGCCGTTCGGCATGGAAGAAGGGACCGAGGCCGACGTGCCCTCCGGCGAGATCGGCCTGGTCGTCGGCGAGCCGGCGCAGTTCCGCTTCTTCAGCTCGCCCACGCGCAAGCAAGACAAGCCGGGCGACCTGCTGGCCAGCTGGTCGCCGGAGGAGATCGCCGAGACCGACTCGCTGGAGGCCACGCTGCCGGCGGACGATGCGATCGAAGAGGGCCACGTCCCCGTCCGCTTCCAGTCGCAGATCACCGAGCTGGGCATGTTCGAGCTGTGGTGCGTGAGCACCAAGAGCGATCAGCGCTGGAAGCTGGAATTCAGCGTGCGGGAAGAAGCAGGTTAGCGGCTCGTTCCGAGGCTCTGCCTCGCTCTTGTTCCGAGGCTCTGCCTCGGAACACGCTGCGCAGGCTCTGCCTTGCGTCACTGTCGTCCCGACATGACAGCCTGAGTTATCCGCGAGGCAGAGCCTCGCTACCAGTGCGTTCCGAGGCAGAGCCTTGGAACGAGGATAACGAGGATACCGCGGCAGGCTCCGTCGGCTCGCCGGCGCTCAGCTCGCCATGCCGCGCGATCTCCTCGCGCTCATCGACTTCCCAGGCATCGAGCACGGAGTCGTCGATATAGACCTCGTGGTTCCGCCTGGCGTACGCCGGCCCAACGACTTCCAGCACCGTCGGGTTCCGCTTCGGCCGCCGCTGCTTGGGAATGATGTAGTTCTCTACCACGAGCGCTTCGTGCGCATACTCGGGGAACTGCTGCAGGAAGCGGTGCAGCTCGGGCAGCTTGTAGTGCGGCACCGTGGCATACATGTGGTGCGGCAGATGGTAGTCCATGCCGAAGGGGAAACACCGCGTACCGCAGGCAGGGATTCACCAGAAAGACTCGGGTGTTGGTCAGCCAGCCGCGGTCGCCGTTCCCGTGCTGGATCAACTGCCGCAGGATCATGAACAGCGAGAACGTCGTCACCAGCGGCACCGCCCACAGCCAGAGGAAGTACCAGCCTACGATGACGCCGCTGGGTCGGGCCGGCGTGATCGTCAGCACGCGCACCGTGCTCAGGCTATTGAAGAGCAGCGTAAAGAACACCAGCCGGCTGGCCGCCGTCACGCGGCGCGGCACCACGGGCCGCAGCCGGGCGTCGTCGAAGTAGCGGTCCGGCAGCAGGTAGAACGTCAGGGCCAAGGCCGCCCAGGCGACGGCCGTCATCACCCATAGCACAGCCAGGTCGCCGGGGTAGAGCAGCCTCTGCACGAGGAGCAGGCCGACGAAGTAGGCGATGCTGAGGTACAGCACCAGCGACGGCGCGCGGCCTGAGTCCTTCTTGCGGTAAGGGCTATCTCCCTCCAGCGCGGCCGAGTTGAAGCGGAACCGCACCAGGATATACTTCACCAATCCCACCAGCAGAAACTGGCGGGCGATCGTCCCCAGGAACCTGGCCGGCGGAACGGGGAAATCCAGCCAATGCCCGCTGCGCTCCAGCAGGGCGAAGTCCGGATCGCGCTTCGGATCGTTGATGAACTGATGGTGGGACAGGTGGAACAACCGGAAGGAATACGTCGTGCTGAACACAGGGAACATGCACAGCCAGTCGCTGGCCAGCTCGTTCAGCCAGCGGTTCTTGAACAGCGTGTGATGCGTGGCCTCGTGCCCGGCACCGGCCAATTGATGGTGCGAGGCGCCGACGACCATGATCGCCGTCAGGAACACGGGCACGTTCCAGAGCCAGGTCCCGCCCTCCGCCGCACGGTGGAAATCGAACCACACGGCGCCGCCGATGGTTAGCGCCAACACCACGTAAACCCGGGCGATGTACCAGAAGTTGGTGACGTTGTCCGTCTGGCACAGCTCGCGGAACTTGCGCTTGAGCCGCGGGTCGCTGCGCAGCGAGCTGGCTGAAGGCAGCGAATGTTCCGCAGTGAGCATGGTGAAGGTCCGGTGATCCCCGAGCACACTAGCGAGCGTCCACCCGTAAGCCGACGTGGGGTCCTGTCTCGCCGCGGTGACCGGCTGCCGGCAGCGCCGTCGTCGGAGTACTCGCCTTATTAGTCACGTCGAACGGCGACAGCAGCGAATTCAGCCGAATTGGCCGAAATGAATCACTTGCCACGCTGGCCGGCGCGATAAAAGGAGATGGCGCCGGGCCTGAGGCGCAGCTTGCCGCTTGGCAGGCACGGCGGTCCTGCCCACCAGCGGCTGCGGGACTCGGATAGCGAAAACGCTCCCGCCGGCCAGATCATCCCGGCGAATACTGCCCAAGAAACGCTGCGCCAGCATGACAGCGGCCGCATAGCTGATAAACTCGGCACTTTCGTCCCGCTTCGCCCGGAAAGCCGGCGCCACGACACCCACCATGCAGCTTCTGGGAATCGAATACGCGACTTGCGAGTACTATCTCGCCGCCACGCAGTTGGTGCTGGCCACGCTAGGCATGGGCGTTTCGCTGCGGCCGCGCGACTTCGGCGGCGTGCTCCGCGCGCCGCGCGCCTGGTGCTGGTCTTCGTGGGCCAGCTCCTGCTGGCGCCGCCGCTGGCGATGGCCTTCGACGTGGCCTTCGACCTGCCCAAGGGCTTCGCGCTGGGCCTGGTGCTCATGGCTGCTATGCCCGTGGGCGCGATGGCGAGCATCTTCGTCCACCTGGGCGGCGGGCATGCCGCGCTAGCCTTGGCCGCCACCGGGCTGACGACGCTGACCAGCCTGCTGACCGCGCCGGCTCTGTTGCACGTGCTGGGGAGCGGCCAGCTTCCCCACGACATTAAGATGCCTATTGGCCGCATGCTGGTCGAATTCAGCGTGTGCCTGCTGCTGCCGCTAGCGGCGGCCATGACCCTGGCGCGCGTGGCCCCACGGGCAAGCCCGCGGATCGGAAAGTGGTGCGTGCGCGGCAGCCTGGTGACGCTGACCTTGCTGGTGATTGGCTCGTTGGCCAGCGGACGCTTGCAGATCGCCGCCTACGGCTGGCGGCCGCCTGTGGCGATCGCGGCCTTCGCGGCGGCCGTCTTTTTGCTGTGTTATGTCATGGGTTGGCTGCTTGGCCTCTCGCGTCAGGATTCGTTCACGGTCGGCGTGCTGACCACCATCCGCAACGGCAACCTGGGCCTGCTGCTCAAGGCGTCGCTGTTTCCCGGGCTGGCGGGGGCCGGGCTGATCGCCGGGGCCGTGCTGTACGTCGTGCTGTTTTACAGCGGAGCGTCGCTCGTCGTGTGCGGGGTTGCCGTGCTGGTGCGGCGAGCCAGAGAGCGGGCAGCCAGCCGAGCGGTGGCGGGCAACGTGCTGGCATCGTCGTAGGTCCTGATCGCCTGTGGGAGGGAATCCTTTCCCCGACCAGTCGAGCCTGTGGGAGGGGATCCTTTTCCCCGACCTGTCGGCGAGAGAGCGCGAGCAAGAATTCGCCCATTTGCTCTGGACTTGCGCTGCACGTTCGGGCACACTCCCCGCCCTTTCCGAAACCTTCCCGTCTTCGACCGGTCCACGCTCATGCGCCGCCTTGGGGAACTGCGCGGTCTGCGAATCTGCCTGCTGCTCGGCGGCGCATGCCTGCCGCCAACGCTGTCGGGCTGCGCGGCGTTTCAGGAGGCCAACAAGGAGTGGTCCGAAGTCATGCAGAGCACGGCCAACCTGCTCGACCCCAACCACGTGGGCACGGCCAGCTCGCGAGCGGTGGAGATCGACCGCCGCTTAGAGACGCAAGAGTAGCACGAGCCTCCCCGAGACAGGGGTGGCGATTGCTCGTCCGGTTGAGGAACCACAAAGAACACGAAGAGCACGAAGAAAGACCGCTAGTCGCTCTTTTGTGTCCTTCGCCGTCTTGTGTCCTTCGTGCTCTTTGTGGTGGGCTTCTTTCCTATTCTTCCGGCAGCGTGAAGTCGGCGATGAAGAGCTGGCCTTCGCGCGGCGTGGTGCGGGTGCTGGTCCACATCAGCTTCTTGCCGTCGGGCGAAAACACGGGCAGCACGTCGCCGCCGGCGTAGTCGGTGATCCGCCGACTCGTTCGAGCTTGCGGAACTTGCCGCCGGCCACCTCGTACTTCATCAGCCACAGGTCGTAGTTCGGCCGGGCATTCGGATCGGAGTGGTCCGCGCCCGACCAGATGATGTACGGCTGCGTCGGATGCCAGTACGGGCCCCAGTTCACGCCTTCGTTGTCGGTCAGCGCCGTGTCGTTCTTGCCGTCGATGCCGATCACGTGAATCTGCAGCCATCTCCGTCTTTTTGCGGTCGCTGCGAAAGATGACCCACTTGCCGTCGGGCGAGATGAACGGCCCGCCGTCGTAGCCGGGCGCGTTGGTCAGCTGCCGCACGTTCGTGCCGTCGGCGTTCATCACGTACAGATCGCGCGGTCGCCTCGTCCCGGCTGGCTCCGGGCTGCAAAAGGCGATCAGCTTGCCGTCGCGGTGACTAGGCCCCTTCGGCGTCGTAGCCGAATTCCTTGGTCAGCTGGCGAGCGTTCTTGCCGTCGAGGTCGGCCTCGAAGATGTCCATGTGCGGATCGAAGTCCCACGTGTAGCGGCGGACGCTCGCTTGTCTGCCGGTCTTCCTCCTGCTGCTTGCCGGGCCTCGGCCTCGGTCTCGCTCAGCTTGGGATCGAGATGGCTGGAGGCGAACAGGATCTTCTTGCCGTCGGGCGAGAAATAGCTGCACGTCGTCCGGCCGCGGCCGGTGCTCACGAGCTTCGCCTTGGCCGCCGTCCTGCCAGCGACTGCGTGTAAATCTGATAGAAGGGATAATCCTGCGGCACGGCCTGATAGATGATCGTCTTGCCGTCCGGCGAAAAGTACCCTTCGCCGGCCTTCACGAAGTCGTGCGTCAAACGCCGGACGTTCGAGAGAAACTTGGCCTCGACGCTGTCGGCGGCGGGCTTCTTGGCGGCGGGCGGCGACTTCTCTTGGGCTCGAAGCGAGCCGAGAAAGGCGGCTACAACAACGCTGCCCGCGGCTACGAAAGCTCTCGCGTGTCGCATTCAGGTCCTCCAGCGGCGTGAATAACCACCCAGGCGATGATGTCTTCTCGTGAGGACATCGGCTCATTCATCTGGGTAGGTGGCTATCTTGTCATCGATGGTCGCATCGCTCAAACGATACATCGACTTTGTACGGTCGGATAGAGCGTAGATTCAAATCGTTCTTTCAGGAAACCCCAGCCGGCTGAAGCCGGCTGAAACCTCCCAAATGCTGATACCTCCCGGTCCGTGATGAGATTCAATTGGGCACCTCCAGGGGACTGAGCGTGGCATCGCGCAAGCGGTACGCCGTGGTTGTCTGATCGGATGGATCCGTGGCGATCTCCAACCTCCCTTCCACGGTCCTTTCGCCGGCCCAAACGTAGTTTGGTGCCTTGACCGGCGACCGCAGCGCAATGGCCACTCTCCGCCGCAGTGGGACGAGCACGTTCTGAGGCTGTAGCTGACCCTCCGTCACCCACCTGCCCGACATGGGAGAAAACATGCCAGCGATTTGAACTCGCCTGCCCTCCCATTCGGCGCACCGAGGCAGGCACGTCGAGCTGCCAGGCGCTATCGGTGGCCCCGGCGCCGGAAGGCAATCCGGTCAACTCGTCAAAGCACAGTCCGATCGTCAGCGAGATGTCCGGCTGCTCTTGCTCCAGCGCCTCCACGCACTCGCGTGACACGCTCGTGCTCGTAAGGACCGCTTCTTTCAGCTCGGCGAAGCGAGCCAGCCGTGCCAAGTGACGATCCGAAAAAGCGCGTCCGCTTACATCGAGTTGGCTCAACCTCGGCAAGCGGAAAAGATGGTCCAGCACCTCTTCGTCGGCGCCTCCGCGGAGATCGACGAGGACGACATCCTGACACCAGGCCTCGCCAAGGAGTGATTTCAGCCAGGCAGGGCCGCCGGCCTCGGTCTGGTAGCTGCCGCCGGCATCGGCGATCGCCCGCATCGCCGCCCGCTGCATTCGGTACGGCTCGATCCATGCGCGCAGGCCGCCAATACCGCCCCCAGACCCAAGACGAGCACGAACAACGTGCGAAGACAGAATCGCGGGCGTGGTCTGAATCGCATGGTCGTGGCCTATTTCCCATCCCTAGACCAGTGGCGGCGGCTTTCCAGGTATTCGCGGCTTTGCAGGTATTCAGGGAAGCTGTCGAATCTCGCTGGGTCGGGTATGGGCAGGATCTCAAACGTCGCATCGCTTAACTGGTAGACCGACGTGCCGCGGTCCGACAAGTCCGGCGTAATCTTGAGTATGCCCTCAACTTCCACGCCGTGTGATTCGAACCATCGATTCCATTCCTTCGGGTCGATCGGGGATCGAAGCGCCACGGCTACGCCGCCCGGCGGAAGCCTGGCTCCAAGAGGGGCCAGCTCAATACGGCCCTGTCCCAAATCACTATAGTCCTCGGGCTGGCCGACAATCTCGACTCGCCTGCCCTCCCATTGCCGCACCGAAGCTGGCACGCCGGCCTGCCGTGCGCCGTCCGTGCTCCATTCCATGCCTGGGGTCGCGGTGGCGAGTTCTTCCAGGGTCAGGCGAACCGTCAGCACGATGTCCGGCCGCCGCTCCCTCAGGGCATCCACCGCGTCGGGCGACACATTCGTCCTCGTCAGCGTAACGATTTGCAGTTTCGGCAAGCGACTCAGCCGAGCCAAATGGTCGTCAGCAAAGGCGCCACAATCCACACGAAGAATCATCAAGTGGCGCAAGCGGGCAAGGTGCTCCAAGACCTCCGCGTCCGCGCTTTGGCCAAGTTCCACTTGACCGACTTCCTGAAACGCGCCGTCGCCGAAAATGGCCCGCAGCCACACCGGTCCTCCCGCTCGCGTGACGCATAGGCCGCCCGCCTCGCCAATCGCCCGCATCGCCGCTCGCTCGACCCGGTACGGCTCGACCCAGGCCCGCCATGCGGCCAACGCGACGCCGATCGCCATGACGAGCATGAGCAACGTCCGCAGGCGGAATCGCAGGCGTGCTTTTCGTTCAGTCACAGCGATGCTCCTGCGGATCAATCTTCTCGTCCGCGGATATTATAAGTGCCGTGTGCCAGAGGGATAACGGCCAGCGCAAGCAGACTTTACATTTAGACGTTCTCAATGTAAAGCGTGCTTTCATCGTGGAAGCGGCCCTTGGGATGGGGCGGCTGGCGACGACCATGAGCTTTTGGCGACGCGACGGTTTCCACAACACGTCGCGTCGTCTACGATGCAAATGAGGCCAGCGATCTGACTGGGGGCCATCGACCCCCCGCGGTCGCACCGCCGCAACGCTCGAGAACGCACCAGCTCATGCCATTGACGTGCAATTGTTCTCAGTGCGGGGCGACGCTCCGGGTCGCCGAGAGCTATGCGCTGGCGGTCGTTCGCTGCCCACGGTGTGGTGGCGACATTCCCAACCCGTTTCTCGCACTCAAAGGCGGGGCCGCGGACTCGGCCCGCCTTGCGCCGCCAGCCGATGAGGCCCTGCGGGCCAGCGACGAAGCGGTTGACGGGCGGACGGCAGGTCCGGGCCAAGGGCCCCTTGATGGGCAGCCGTCGGCTCCCTACCGCTCGGCAGACAATCGCCCAAGTAGCGCGGCCCCCACGAACGCCCGTGTGGAAGGCAGCCTGTCGGCGAATGCCCAGGCGGTGGCGGAAGCCCACGAGCTGCGCGAGTTCGTGATCGCCCTGCACCAGGCGACGCCCCGCACGTGGGTGACAACCACCATCGTCGTCCTCAACGTCCTGGTCTACGTGGCGATGGCGGTCGCGGGGGCCGGCTGGCTTTCGCGCACTCCGCAAGGGCTGCTCGAATGGGGCGCCAACTATGGACCGCGGACCACGGGCGGCGAGTGGTGGCGGCTGCTGGCCGCCAACTACATCCACGTCTTCTGGTGGCACATCGGCATGAACATGCTGGTGCTGGTGGACGTCGGCCGGCTGGTCGAGCGGCTGCTGGGCAATTTCGCCTTCTTGGTCCTCTACACGGCCTCCGGCGTGCTGGGAAGCCTGGCCGGCGTGTACTTCAATCCGTACGTACCTTCGGCCGGCGCCTCGGGGGCGATTTTCGGGCTGGGCGGCGCGCTCTTGGCCTACGTGCTGTTTGCCCACCAGGGGATGCCCCGCAACGTGGCCGCACGGATGCGCCGGGGCGTGCTGTTTTTCATCGTGCTGAACGTGGCGATCGGCCTGGCGATTCCCATGGTCGATAACTCCGCGCACCTGGGCGGGCTGACCGCCGGCTTCTTGCTGGGGCTGGTCCTCCAGCAACCGTTGACGCCCGGCGTTCGCCAGCGGCGCGTGCTCCGTGCCTTGATCGGCGCCGCCGTGGCCGGCGCGATCATTCTGGTCGGGGTGCGCTCCGCGCCGCCGCTCATCGATCCGCAGCAAGAATGGACCGAGGCCATGGAAGTCGATCAGCATGCCGTGGCCACATTCGGGTCGCTGCTCAGGCGCTGGGGGGCCGGCGAGCTTTCGCAGGAAGCCTTTGCTGATACCATCGAGCAGCAGCTCCTCCCCATCTGCACCGAACGGCGGGAACGTTTGTCGCGCATCGACGGCTTGCCACCCCATTTGAGCAGGCTTTTCGACCTATTATCTCGCTACCTGGCCGCCCGCGAGGAGAGCTGGAAGTGCTTCGCCGACGGCCTCCGTGGTGATCCGGCCCGCATGGCGGAGTACAAGCGGCACTTGGACGAGGCCCAGCGGCTGGCGGAGAAGTTCGGCGTGCAGGCGGCCGAATAGGTTGTGCCGCGCGGCCGCCTGCGGTTTGACCATTACCCAAGGACCGGAGAAGCCGCCGTGACAAGCACGACCCGCATCATCCGCGTCGGCCACAGCCCCGATCCCGACGACGCCTTCATGTTCCACGCCCTGGCCAACGACAAGATCGACACGGGCGATTACGTGTTCCGCCACGAGCTGCGGGACATCGAGACGCTCAACCGCCGGGCCATGCGGGCGAGCTGGAGGTGACGGCCGTCAGCCTGCACGCCTACGCCTACCTGCTCGACAAGTACGTGCTGTGCCCCTGCGGCGCCAGCATGGGCGACCGCTACGGCCCGATGGTCGTGGCCCGCGAGCCGATGACGATCGGCGATCTGGCCGACGTCGCGGTCGCCGTGCCCGGCACGCTGACGACCGCCTATCCTGGCGCTGCGGCTGCTGCGCCGGCGACGAGTTCGCGCACGGTCGTCGTGCCGTTCGACCAGATCTTGGACGCGGTCGAGGCGGGCGAGTACCAGGGCCAACCGGTCGACGCCGGCCTGATCATCCACGAGGGGCAGCTGACCTTCGGCGAACGGGGCCTGCAGCTGGTCGTCGATCTGGGCGTGTGGTGGCAGGACGAAACCGGCCTGCCGCTGCCGCTGGGCGGCAACGTCGTCCGCAAGGACCTGGGGCCGCGACGATCCGCGACGTCAGCCGGCTGCTCAAGCGAGAGCATCCACTACGCCCTGGACCACCGCGACGAAGCGCTAGACTACGCCCTGCAGTACGGCCGCGACATGGACCGCGACGCTGGCGGACCAGTTCGTCGGCATGTACGTCAACGACTGGACGCTCGACTTCGGCCCCCGCGGCCGCGAGGCGGTCAGGCAACTGCTGGCCCGCGGGCACGAAGCGGGAGTGATTCCGCACCTGGTGGAGCCGGAGTTTTCGGAGTAGGGATTCCTTTGGAGTGCGGTGCGACTCGTCGCCGCTTTGGGATTTTCGCAATAACGTTGATGAGGCCGCTAGCCACTCATCCAAAATCCAAAAGCGGCGACGAGTCGCACGCACTCCAACACCGTGACACCCATGCAGCAGCCTTTCGAGACCGCGCCGAAGCCGCCTCGCCACGATGCGGGGCGCCCCGCGGTCCCACGACCTGAGCCGCCTGCTTCCATGCAGCGGCAGTCGTATCTGGCCGGCTGCCTGGCGTTGGCCCTGGCCGGCATGGCGGCCATCTTCGTCATCGCGGGCCTGATCCTCTTGAGCAGCGGGCTGTTGGCGTATGCCTTGCTCGCGGGCGGGGCCTTCTTTGCCTACGCCCTGTTCCATTACGCCGTCTGGGGCTGGTGGCTCGCCGGCCGGATTCGCCGCGAAGTAGCGGAGGAAGAGGCGAACGCGTGAGAAGTGATAAGGTGAGCTGAACGTCCAACGTCCAACGTCCAACATCGAACATCGAATGAGGCAGGAAGGCATTCGTTGGACGTTGCACGTTGGACGTTCGATGTTGGACGTTCGACGTTGGACGTTCGATGTTGGACGTTCGACGTTGGACGTTCGATGTTGGACGTTCGACGTTGGACGTTCGACGTTGGACGTTCGATGTTGGACGTTCGGCCCTCACCCCCTCACCTTGTCACGTCACCCCCGACCCTGCCGTCCAGGCAACTTGCGCCGGCGGCGCGCACTTTAACTAACGCTGCGCTGCCGAATGAGCCGATATCGTGGCCACAGAGGAGCGCCAGTATGCCCGCGCGGGTGGAACAGGGAAGTCGTGGCATGAAGTCGCTGCTAGCCGTGCTAGCGCTTTTTCGCAGGCCGCTGGTCATGGCCGTCATGGGCGGCTTTCTGGCCGGCGCGACCGGCATGTGGCTGGTACGCGGCATGTCGGGCTGCGGCTGGCGGCTGCTGGGCGCCGGTGAGGTCTTCACCTACGACGAAGTGATGGCGGCCCGCCGCAACGCCCGGGATGCCAGCCAGGTGCTTTCCGGCTTTCTGGGCGACGGGCAGCGCGGTCAAGGCTGGCGGCGCCACCTGCGGATGAACGAGTTGCAGGCAGAGTTAGGCGACAGCGACTACGGCATGCCGCCTTCGAACGCCGACCCGAACCTGCTCCCGGCTGTCGTCCAAAAGCTCTCGGAAAACCATCCAGGGTTAGAGCTGAAGGAGTTCGTGGACCTCCGCTTGGCCCTCTCCGCTTATCTGAAGATGCTCGACATGTCCGGCCCGATGTCCGAGGCCGGGCCCCCGCCCCCGCCCGAGCCCTACACGGCCACGACGCCGCAGCGACGGTATCGCTAGGTGGCGCTTCGGCCAGCACGTTAGTAACGTGCCCCACGTCAGGCTTCGAGCAACGTGAACTGGTCCGCCGCCGGGCCGAGCCGCAGTCGTTCGGGCTGCCGCCAAGGCACGACCACGGCCTCGCCGCCGCAATAGACGGTGCCCTCTTCGTCCGTTTTCTGCGGGACGGCCTCCGCAACGTGACCGAGATTGCCGAGATGCTCAAGACGGCGCCGGTGAACGTCACAGCCGACAAGGAGTTTCTCGACCTGGGCTGCTGCCGGCTGGAAGTGCCGCGCGGGCTTGGCGAGTGACATGCGAGAGGTCTGGTGGTTGCCCCGGATTCGTTCGCGCGAAAGTGTCTGCATCTGGGCAGTGCGCCTTTATGCGACTCGCACAGAGGATTAGAATTGTGAAGCGGGTCCATCAACGGGAGGCATGGGAGGCATGTTCGTGTCACAGGTAGTATTGGCCACTTTCGACAAAGGCGTATTGATTCCAGACGCTCCCCTACCGCTGCCCGCGCAGGCCCGCGTCCGACTCACCGTTGAACAGCTCAATGGGGCCGAAGAGGGTGCGGATCTTGCCTGGGATGCGCTCGAGCGACTCTGGGACGAGGCGACGATCGACTCCGGCGGCGTGCGGCCGACTCGCGATCAACTCCATGAACGCAGTTGATACCAATCGGGCGTTGGAACTGTCCGGGCGGTTTCGCCTATCCCATTGGGACAGTATGCTGTTTGGGGCCTGTTTGGAGGCTGGCGTCTCAACACTCTTCACCGAGGACATGGGCTCGCCCATCGCCTACGAGAGCGTCCAACTGGTCAATCCGTTCGTGTGATCCACCGAAAGGACTTCCCCATGCCGCACGCCACAGATCGTCGCGACTTTCTCAAGACCGCCGCGCTGGCCGCCTCCGGCTATTGGATCGCGGGCTCTACGTCCCGTGCCCAGAGCCGCTCGCCCAGCGAGAAGCTGAATATCGGCATCATCGGGGTCGCCAACCGCGGGGAGGCCAACCTCGGCGGGGTGAGCGGCGAGAACATCGTCGCCCTCTGCGACATCGACGAGAAACTCCTCGGCCAGGCCGCCGCGAAGTACCCACAGGCCCGTACCTATCGCGATTGGCGGAAGCTGCTGGAGACCGATAAGACTATCGAGGCCGTGGTCGTCAGCACCACCGACCACACCCACGCGCCCGCCAGCGTGATGGCCATGCGGCTGGGCAAGCACGTCTACTGCGAGAAGCCGCTGGCCCACAGCGTGCACGAAGCTCGCGTCGTCGGCGAGACGTATCGCAAGAGCAAAGTCGCCACGCAGATGGGCACGCAAGTCCACGCCACGGACAATTTCCGCCGCGTGGTCGAGCTGGTGCAGGCCGGGGCGATCGGCCCCGTGCGCGAAGCCCACGTGTGGTGCGGCCGCGTCAGCGGCGAGGGCAAGCGGCCGGCCGACATGCCGCCGGTGCCGCCGAACATCGATTGGGACCTGTGGCTCGGCCCGGCGCCGCACCGGCCGTATCACTCGACCTACATGCCCGGCAACCTCGTCTGGAACCGCTGGTGGGACTTCGGCAACGGCACGCTGGGCGACATGGGAAGCCACCTGATCGACCTGCCGTACTGGGCCTTGGAGCTGCGGCACCCGACCAGCGTTGAGGCCGAAGGCCCGGCGGTGGACAAGGAGATCAACCCGGCCTGGATGATCGTTCGCTGGCAGCATCCCTCCCGTGGCAAGCGGCCGGCGGTGAAGCTCGCTTGGTACCACGGCGGCAAGCGGCCCGATGCTCCCGAAGGGATCGATCTGGGCAAGTGGTTCAACGGCATTCTCTTTATCGGCGATGGCGGCATGCTGCTAGCCGACTACAACCGCCGGGTGCTGCTGCCGGAGAAGAAATTCAAGGACTTTGGGCCACCCAAGCCGACGATCGCCAAGTCGCGGGGCCACTACGAGGAGTGGATTCACGCCGCGAAGACCGGCGAGCCGACGCTCTGTAACTTCGACTACTCCGGCGCGCTGGTGGAAAACAACCTGCTGGGCAATGTGGCGTACCGCAGCGGCAAAAAGCTGGAGTGGAATGCCGAGAAACTGACGGCCACGAACTGCCCCGAGGCCGACGAGTTCATCCGCCGCGAGTCTCGCAAAGGGTGGGCATTGTAGCAGGCACACTCCGTGTGCCGTCCCGTAGAACGGAATTCATTCCGTTCGCTCACGTTCGCCCAAGCCGCGCGAAAGCGTGGCACGTCCCTGAGCTTGGATGCGAAGGGCGTGGCTGTTGACCGGCGAATCCCAGGACGGCACGCGGAGCGTGCCTACTACTTTCATGCGGCCGCGCGTCGCGGCATCGCCGGGGCCGTCGCGCCAGCCGATCGTGCCGGCTTTCGTCCCACCATGATGAGCGACATGCCCGGCACCGGCAGCACGTAGTCGAGCACCTTCGCCAGCGGCAGCAGCCGGTCGTACCAGATCATTTGCCTGGCACTGAGGTGCCGCCGCCGCAGCAAGTGCCCGGAGATGGCCCAGCCGATCGTGCCCAGCCGGCTGATGGTCCGAGCGTAGGCGACTTCGAAGCCGGCCGCCTCCAGTTTAGAGGCCAGGTCTTCTTGCGTGTAGCGGCGATAGTGGCCCAGCTCGCGGTCCATGGGGGTATAGAGCCACGGCCCGGCCGGCACGACGAGGATGCAGTGCCCGCCCGGCACGAGCGTGCGCTCGAAGCTGCGGAGCACATCGACATCGCCCTCCAAGTGCTCCAGCACGTTCGAGCAAACGACCGTGTCGAGCCGTTCGTCCTGCCAACGCTCGTAATCGTCCGGATTGGTCAGGTCGGCCCGCTCGACGCGCACGTTGGCACGCGCTCCGTAGCGCTGCCGCAGCTTATCGACGTAGATTTCCTCGTGGTCCACCAGCACCAGGCGGTCGTGGTTCAAGAACAGGCCGCTGAGATTGCCGATGCCGCTGCCGGCCTCCAGCAAGCGCCGGCCCATGAAAGGGGCCACTTGCTCCAGCAGCCAGCGGTTGTACTTCTGGGCACGCGCGACGGAGGCCAGCGTGTAATAGCCCGAATGGTCGGTGAACTGCGGGTCGAGGACCTTGCAGCGGAACATTTCCCAAAGGGCCTTGAGGCCGTCGATGGCGCGGATTTTCTTGCCTTCCTGGTAGGTGCGGCCGCGGTAGCTGATGGGCACCTCGTAGATGCGCGCCCCCCACTGCGCCAGGCGACAGGTGATCTCCGGCTCCAGCGTGAACGTCTGGCTCCGCAGGCGCAGGCGCTTGAGCACGTCGGCCCGCACCATCTTGTAGCAGGTCTCCATGTCGGTGAGGTTCAGGTTGTTGAGCAGGTTGGCCAGGAACGTCAGGCAGCGGTTCATCAGGCTGTGCCAGAAGAACAGCACCCGCCGCGAGTGCCCGACGAACCGCGAGCCGTACACGGCGTCCGCGTCGCCGGCCAGGATGGGCGCGAGCAGGATCGGATACTCCGCCGGGTCGTATTCCAGGTCGGCGTCTTGGATCACGGCCACGTCGCCGGTCATGTGGGCGATGGCCGTGCGCACGGCCGCGCCCTTGCCGCGGCGGGTGGGGTGGAACACGATCTTGATCCGCTCGTCCTGCTGGGCGAGCTGATAGATCAGCTCCCGCGAGCCGTCGGTCGAGCCGTCGTCCACCGCCACCAGCTCGATCTCCAGATCGACCGGCGAGGCGAGCACCCGCCGCACGATGGCCGGCAGCGTCCAGCGCTCGTTGTGGATCGGCATCAGCACCGATAGCTTGCGGACGGCCCGGCCCGGGTCTGACGCCGGCTCGCCGCCGCTGGGTCCAGCGAGGATTCCCGCGGCGTCGCCGAGGGCGTTGATGGCGTCGCAGTCAACGATGCCAGACCCACGGACGCGATATCCCACGAGTGGCAGTGCGTCGCCTGGGCGGCTGGCCGGCTTGCGCGGACTGTTCGGCGGAGAGATGCCCCGGTCCCCCGTCTCGATCGAGCTTGGCCGCTGTGCATCCATGCGTGCGTTCCGAAGACGAATGATAAATGACAGAAATCCGGTTTTCGCGCAGACGGCAAAGTACGTTGCAAACGCCAACGCTGAAGGCGTTGAACTCCATAGCCCAGGGTTGCCGCGCCAGCGGCTACCCTGGGAAAGTGACCGATCGCTACAGCGCCGACCCTGAAAGGGTCGCACTCGAAGCGCCCTGTGCGACCCTTTCAGGGTCGTGGCTCTGAGGTTCCCGCGGACCCAGGGTAGCTGCTGCGCAGCAACCCTGGGCTTTGGAATGCAACCCTTTCAGGGTTGGAGAGTTTGGAGTCACGGCGGTCGCGCCGAAAATCGACTAAGGCATGACAAGTGACGAGAAGCGCGGTGGCGCGCGCTCCCTGAGCCGCTCATAGCGATCGGTGGGAATCTTGGCAAGACAACGTGCCGAGAGGCGGCAGCGGCGCACGACGCCTTGCTACCTCACGGTTGCACCGCTAGCTGCGTCACCGGCCAGACCAACTGGCCGAGGCGGCTTACCGTCAGCCGCCGGCGCCTTTGGCCATCCGCACGATGAGCCGCTCCATGACCGTCCGCGGCGCCAGCCGGCTGGCGCCCTTCAGGTCCAGGTCGGTGTCCAGTAGCCAGCGATAGAGCTGCCCGGCCCGGGCACGGCCAAGCTGGCGGACCTGGCCTTCGGCCCTTTGCGCGACGAAGGGCTTGATGCCCGCTTCCAGGAGGGCCTCGCGCAGTGTCGTGCGCCGGCCCGCAGCCATCGCCTGCTCGACCAGCCGCGTGGCGGCGGCAAAGCGGCGAAGCGTGTAGCCGATCGGCCCCAACACGGCCACGGGGTGTTCCCCGGAACTCAGCAGCCGGTCGAGCTGCCGCAGGGCCTCGGCCGCGTTGCCTTCGGTTGCCGCGTCGAGCATTTCCCAGGTGGTCTTGGTGCGCCAGGCGCCGACCAGGTCGTGCACCATGGCCGGGGTGATGGGCTCGCTGCCCGCATAGGCGGCCAGCTTGGCCAGCTCGGAGTCGATGAGGCCCAACTGCGGGCCGACGATTTCGATCAGCTCCTCGGCCGCGGCCGGCTGTAACGTGGCCGCGTGCCGCTCAGTCGCCCAACCGACGAGCCACTTCTGCAGCCGCGAGGCGGTCGGCGATTTGCAATCGACCTGCAAGCCCGTCGCGGCCAGCGCCTTGTACAGTCGAGTGGTCTTGGGCCACGTGGCAACCTCGAGCACCAGCGTGCCCGTGAACTTGCCGCGGGCGACGTAGCTCTCCAGCGCCGCGCGGTTGCGCGACACAAAGTCGTCTGCCTCCTCGACGATCACCAGCCGCCGCGAGCCGCCGAAGAGCGCCACCGTGTCCAGCTCGTCGAGGACCTTCCGCAGCTCGACCGTTCGACCCGGGAACGTGGTCAGCGAGAACTCGGCGTCGGCCGATTTGCCGCTGCCGTCTTCGCCGCCGCCCTCTTTGCCGGAGCCGCCTTTGCCAGACCCTTCGCCCAGCACGCGCTGCCGCAGCTCGGCCAGGACCAGCCGCTTGAGGAACGGCTCATCCCCGAACACCGCGCACACGCCGGGCGGCTGCGCCTTGCGCTTCGCGGCGAGGAATTCCAGAGCATCCGTTGGCTCGGGCATGGCGGCGTACTTTCCGCGGGAGCAAGGTCACGTAGCGCAGGCATTGTGGGGCAGGCATTCTTGCCTGTCTCAGCCTTATTGGCAGCCAGGAATGCCTGCCCCACGACTCAATCCGACGCTCGATTCCAGAGCATCAAGTATCCTGGCGGCAGCTCAAGCGGCTCCAGCGCGCGCTTGGCGGCCGCGATCACCTCCGACGGCTTGCGGCCTTCCACGTTGCAGGCCACGATCAGCCGCCGCCGCAGGTCCTCGCGGTAGATGACGGCCGGACCCGTGGCAGCCGACATCTTCACCACTTTCGCCAACGGCACGCGCTCGCCCGTCGGCGTGGCCAGCAGGGTCTTGCCGATCACTCCCGGGGAGGCGCGCGAGTCGGAGTCGTACGTCACGATCACGTCGCGCCGCTGGCCCTCGCTGACGACCTGGCCCACTACGCGCCCTAAAGAAGCCGTCTCAGCCGCTTCGGCGATTTCGCTGGTAGCGATGCCGTATCGCGCCGCCGATTCGCGGTCGATCTCGATCCGCAACTGGGGAGCGCTCCCTTGCGGATCGACTTGCTGATCAACCACTCCAGGCACCTTGCCGAGCCGAGCCAGGGCCTCGCGGGCGAGGGCCTGCAGGACCTCCAAGTCATCGCCCAGAATCTTGAGCACCACCTGGCTCCGCTCCGATGGGAAATTGGCCGCTGGGCCGACGCTTGCGGCCACGCCCGGCAGGTCGCGCAGTGCGCGTCGCACGTCGGAGATCAACTGTTCGCGCGGCCGTTGCGGCGCCTCGCGGCCGCCACCGGGCGGTTTTCGGGGGCTCGTGCGCACGATCAGCCAGGCGGCACCGGACAAATCGCTCGGCGCAAGATCGTCTAGCGAGCCGGTCACGCGCCACACGGATTGCACGTCCGGCACTCGTGCAACGACCGACTCGGCACGCTCGCTCAAGCGGGACCACTCGGCGTTTTTCCCCGACGGGCCGCGCAAGGCAACTGCCAGGTCCCCCGCGCCGAACGTCTCGTCCAAGAGTTTCACCTGGGGCGGCAGGGTCGATGCCAATTGCTTCAAGGCTTGCTGGATTTCTGGGACGAGCCGCTCGCCCTTCACGTCGGGGCTGCGCTGGATTGCCAGCACAACCGCCGGGACAGGCGTGGTCTTCTCCCCCCGCGGCATCGAGACACTGGCCTCGCCTTCCCGTTGGCTGGCGGCCAGGCGGACGGCCGCGAGGTCTCTGACGTAAATCGGCGTGCCGGCCCGAGTGGCAACGACCGCGTTGGCCAGATCGTCGGGCTTCACGTTTCCGTCCCCAATCCGCACGATGACTTCCTTGTCCGGCAGCTTCTGGATGCCGCCACGCGGCGGGGCGGCCGCGCGACTGACGGCCGCGGTCAGGTCCAGCAGCGTCACGTCGCGGGCCAACAACTTGTCCGGCGAAGCCACGATCTGATAGACGGGAAGCTGCCCTCCCACGAGGTTCACGTTGGCCACGCCGGGGATGGCCAGCAAGCGCGGGCGGACGAGCGACTCGGCCACGATTCGCAACCGCACGGCATCCGCCGCTCCGCCCGCCGCGGTAACGGCGACCATCATCCTGGCTCCATCTCGTGCGACGAGCGGGGCGAGCCTGGGCTGGGCCTTGTGAGGCAACTGCTCTTGCAGGAAGTGCAGCTTTTCTGCCATCGCCTGTCGCTTGGCTCGGAGGTCCGCCCCGGCAGGAAAGTCCACCCACACCACCGACCGGCCGACGCCGGACGCTGAGCGGACGGCGACGACGTCGGCCAGGCCGCTCAGCGCCAATTCCACCGGATGCGATAGATCGCGTTCGACCTCCTCGGGTGCGAAGCCGGGCAGGTCGGTGACGATGCTCACTGTCTGGGAAGGCGGCTTGTTGGCGGCAGCATCCTGGGCCCTCGAGGGTGTTGCCCAGCAGGCCATGACGGACAACCAAGCACAAGAAATGCTGGCGAACCAGGCGACTGGGATCTTGCTCATCCGTCTATCCCACGGCTTCGGGCAGGGCTTGATCATGGCCACTCGATTGCGATCGGACCGCTTGCTCCAGTGGCCAAGCCATTGCCGGCAGTTCAATGCATCTGTCCCGCCAGCGCCGGCTCGAAATCCACCAGGTCGCCGCCGGCGTCGAACTCCAGCTCGCGCGGCTCGGTGAGGATTTCCAGGTCGTCGCGCTCGCGGGCTTCGTTCCAGATAGGCGCACGGAGCATTCGACCTCGGCCACGTCGCAGCGTGTTGTGGATCCACAGCAGCGTGGCGTCGGGCGGCTCGGTCAGGCCGATCGTGGGCAGGGCGGCGTCGAGGCATCTCGCGGTCGGTGTCGATAGTCGAGCGGCAGCATGGCGCCGGTCGGATGGCCGCCGGTGAGGCAGTTGATCCGCGTGATCTTCAGGTCCATCTGCTCGACGCACGCGGCGGCGGCAGAACTCGGCCATGCCGATGCCGGTGGCGTTGCCGTGCGTCTCGTCGGTCAGGCCGCGGACGATGATCCGCTTGACCTTGGGCCATTCGTCCTCGGCGGCCACGTGGTCGTTGAACTTGCGGCCGACGACGTTGGTGTCCATGCCCGCTGCCGCTGATGTTCTTGCCGATCTGGTCGAGGAGCAGCATGTCGGCCGTCGTCGAACGGCAGCCGCGGCATCCACTGCTTGGCCAGGACGCAGCAGCTCCTTCTCGCGGTCCTCGAACTCCTGCGGGCGCGACGGCCTGCGATCTTGGCCGTCTCGTCGTAGCCGTTCTCGACGATGCCCAGGCCGGCCACGATGCGGCACTTGGCCAGCACCTGCGCGGGCCACGCTGCGGACGATCTGCGCCGAAGCTGTAGTCCATGATCGCCCGGTGATAGATCTTGGCCCCTTCGTGCTTGCCCAGGCCGATGAGCATCATCTTCATCAGGCCGCTTTCGATGTCGCCGACGAAATCCGTGTGCGGCTTGACGCGGCCGCACGACGAGCACGTGATCGGCCTCGTAGGCGTGCTTGTCGAAGTGGACCGGGAAGCCCTCGGCCGTCTGGCAGACGATGACCGTCTCCATGCTGGCGCGGATCGGGCAGCCGCAGAACTCCTCGGTGATGCCGTAGCCTTCGACGATGCTCGCGCTGCCCTTCGGCCGTGCCGCCGCCGTGGCTGCCCATCGCCGGCACGATGAACGGCTTGGCGCCGAGCGACTTGAGATGCTCGACGGCCGCCTTGATGATCAGGGCGATGTTGGCGATGCCGCGGCTGCCGGCGGTGATCGCCACGCTTGCGCCGGGGCGAACCTTGTCGCGCAGGGCCAGCCGCTTGAGCTGGGCTTGCACTTCGCCTGGGATATCGTCCACGCGCGGCCGCTCGAAGGTCTGGCGAACGCGAAACATGCGGGGATAGACGGTCATGCATAACCTCCGAGAAGCGGCGGGTCCGCGATGGGATTCGTCGATGGCGGCCGCCGAAGGCGATTCTACTTGGCCCCGTGCGGTGCGGCAATTCAGAGCGACCCTAGCCGCGCAACCTTTCTCACCTGCCGGACGAACCGGGCAGGGGTCGTCGGATCCGCGACGACTCGCTGCTAGCCTGCCAACCTTGGCTTCCTGCCAGACGAGCTGGCAGGGGCGGTCGATGCGTTATTGCCGTGCACCGTATTTACGCGAGCCGCGCAGTGCGCGACAATTCGGGTCGTCTTCACGTTTCCTGTCGCGCACCTTGGCGGTGACCATGGCCGATTCTTTTCGCTGCTACCTGGTGGAGAAAAACACCTCCGGTGAGATCGCCGCCGGCGTCGCCCAGCGACCGATCAAGGACCTGCCGGCCGGCGAAGTGCTGATCCGCGTCGCTTACTCGTCGCTGAACTACAAGGACGCCCTGGCCGCCAAGGGGCACCCCGGCGTGGTGCGGTCGTTCCCGCACGTGCCAGGCATCGACGCGGCCGGCACCATCGAGGAAACCACTGCCGAGCAAAGCCGGGCGGCCAGTTTCCGCATCGGCCAGCAGGTGCTGGTCACCGGATACGAGCTGGGCGCACCGGCCTGGGGCGGGTTTTCGCAGTACGTCCGCGTGCCGGAGCGGTGGGTCGTGCCGCTGCCCAAGGGGCTCTCGCTCTCTGAGAGCATGACCTACGGCACGGCCGGGTTTACCGCGGCGCTATCGCTGGATGCCCTGCTGCGGCACGGCGTGACGCCGGACCAGGGCGAGATCGTCGTCACCGGGGCCAGCGGCGGCGTGGGTTCGATCGCGGTTGCCCTATTGGCCAAGGCGGGCTTTCAAGTCGCGGCCGTCAGCGGCAAGCCGTCGGCCGAAGAGTTCCTTCGCAGCCTGGGCGCCAAGACCGTCCTGCCGCGGGCCGAAGTGCAAGATACGAGCAGCAAGCCGCTCTTGGGCACCCGCTGGGGCGGCGCCGTGGACACCGTCGGCGGCAACACGCTGGCGACGATCGTCCGCTCCACGCGGCGAGCGGGCTGCGTGACGGCCTGCGGGTTGGTCGGCGGCGTCGATCTCGCGCTGACCGTGCACCCGTTCATCCTTCGCGGGGTGACGCTAGCCGGCATCGATTCGGCCGAGTGCCCGATGCCGCGTCGGATCGAGCTGTGGAATCACCTCGCCGGCGACTGGAAGCCGGCCATGCTCGATTCGATCGTCTCCAAGACCGTCGAGCTTGAAGGCGTGGGCGAGCAGGTCGAGCGCATTCACCAGGGCGAGACGATGGGGCGCGTGCTGGTGAAGCTGGATGCGGGTGCCGGAGGGTGAGCCCCTGTCGAGCGATCGAACTCGAACATCCAAACATCGAACATCCAACATCGAACATCCAACATCGAACGCTTCTGATCCACTTCGATGTTCGATGTGGATGTTCGCAATGCCTACGAAGGTCACGGCCTTGGCCGTGGTAGAGGGTGCGGCAACACCATGAATCATCTCGTCATCCGCTGTCGCTGTGGTTGCCTGTGTGTCCTCCTGCTGGTCGCTGGGTGCAGTTCCAGCGAGTCCGCCCAGAACAAAAGAGCTGTGACTTTCCCGTCCGTTGACGACGTGACGGAGATAAGGGCCGCCGTGCACAACTCGTTCGCCGGTTACCCTGACGTTCCGGAGTTTGTCGTGCCGCCAGAGCATTGGAAAGCGCTGCTCGATAAGTTCGAGCCCGTCAAACCCTCCACGCTTTGCGACGAACTGAGGGAAACCGGGACCCTGAGGATCAAGTTAAGGGATGAAGGCCTGGTCGTTGTCCATTGGTATTGGAACGGACAGAATCCCCTGGAGTTCGTGGTCAACGGGCGACGATGCATTCGCGGGGAATACGGGCGCTTCAAGACTGACCAGGGCGAAATGGGCTTTGACGAAGGCCTGATGCTCGAGGGGTTCGTGCGCCGGCTCAGGGCCGAGCTACTGAAGGAATAGCGTTCCTAGGCCCTTGTCGAACGTCGAACATCCAACATCGAACATCCAACATCGAAGTGGATCAGAAACGTTCGATGTTGGATGTTGGATGTTCGGATGTTCGATGTTGGATGTTCGCCATGCTTACGGCGTCCACAGCCTTGGCGCGTTGGTCGAGGCGCTTTCGGTGTCCGCCACCACCCGCCGCGCCTTCACCCGCACGTACGGCGCGATGTAATAGCTTCGGTGCTTGAAGGTGCCCGGCGCGCTCCGCGGCTCGGCGTGCCTCGGCTCGCTTAGATCCTCGATGACGAACCCTGCCCGGCATAGCCCGCCTAGCAGCTCTTCCCAGCGATGCAGAAACTCCAGCGTGCCCGGCTCGCGGTGCAGGCTGCCGGTGACTTCCGGCAGCGGGCCTCCGCGATAATACGGCTCGATCAGCTCGTAGCCTCGCGGGCCGGGCTGCACGTCGGCCTGCAAGCTCGTGGGCTGCTTGTGCTGGCTGATGTAGAGCCCGCCCGGCACGGTCACGCGGGCCACCTCGCGATAGACGGGCACAACGTCCGGCACGTAGCAGGTGCTCACTGGATGAATGACGACGTCGAAGCTCGCCGCGGGCAGCGCCGAGAGGTCGTCCATCGAGGCTTCGACCGTGCGGACGTTCAGCCCGCGCTCCGCCGCCACTTCGCGGTCGATCCGCAGCATCTCGGGGCTGATGTCCACGACGGTGACCTCGGCCCCCAGCAGGGCGTACTGCACGCTCTGCCGCCCGCCGCCGGCAGCCAGGCACAGGAGCCGCTTGCCCCGCAGATCGCCGAGCCAGCCATCGGCGTTGAGACCGTCCAGCGAGTCGTGCAGCTCGCCATCGGCCACCGCCTGGGCAAAGCGCTGGCCGTGACGGGCGCGGCGGTCCCAGGCGCGGCGGTTATGCTCGTGGGCAGGGCTCATGCCAGTGAGCATACCGTGGGGCAGGCCTTCGTGCCTGCAGCACGGTGCTCGTTCTCGTCATACTCGTCGTGCTCGTGCTCGTTCTCGTACTCGTGCTCGATATCGATCTCGTGCTCGATCGTCGAACGAGGCTGCCCTTTCGAGTACGAGTATGAGTACGAGTACGAGCACGAGCACAAGCACGAGAAGGTTGAGGCATGGGGCGGCCGAGCGAGCGATTTCTACGGCACACGGAGTGTGCCTGCTACTTTAGCGGACGTACGTATCCAGCAGCTTCGCGATCACCTGCTCGGTCAGCTCGTGGCCGGGCAGGGTGGGCAGGCCTTGCCAGCGGACCACGCCCGTGGGGTCGATGATCACGATGTGCGGAATGGCCTCCACGCCCAGCGCGCTTTTGGTGCGCTGCTGCGGATCGACGGCGTGGTAGTATTCGATGCGCGGCTCGGCCATGGCCTCGACCTGTTCGGGCGTCTCGGGAGACATGCCGATGATGACGAGGCGATCGGCGAACTTGCGGTGCCAGGCGTTGAGCTTGGGAATGCCCGCGCAGCAGGGCCGGCACCACGTCGCCCAGAAGTCGATCAGCACCATCTTGCCGCGGATGTTTGGCTGGGGCGTGACCCAGGTATCGACCAGCAGGTCGGGCGCTTGCTGATTGATGAAGCTCCTGGCATAGAGCTTCTTGTCGGGCACCGGCGCGAGCGGCAATTCGCCGACGGGGGCAAGGCCCGAGGCCGGCCGCACCGGATCGGCAGCGGTCCCCTGTCCCTGGGGGTCGGCGACGGTTTCCCCTTCGCCGCAGCCGGCGGCGAGCAGCAGGGCCATCGCGGCCAGCAGCTTCCCTGTCGTGGTCTTCATCGCGGGCTTCCTTGTCGTGCGATCGGCGCGGGGGGCCGGGGCCGACGTGGCCCGGCCGGTCCGCGCAGCGGGTCGGACGGATGGTAGTCAAGTCATGCGCCGCTATGAATGCCGGTTTTGCGCGCTTTCATCGGCGCGATGGCCCGGTCGGCCGACTTCTTTAGCTTCGGCTGGGCGAAGCGCCAGCGATGCTTGCTAAGCTGACTCGAACCCTTCGCTTCGATTCGCCTGATTCTCGCACAGCGGCCTACGAGCCGGTTCCGGAGCGCTCATTCAAGCCGGCCGAATTGATCTTCTTGATCTGCTTGCGGAAGTCTCCCGGCGACGACTCTCCGGTCTGCTTCTTCTCTCCTTCCTGCTGGCCGGATTGCTGCTGATTCGCGCCCTTCTGCTTCCGTTTGCAGAGGCCCTGGCAGCAGCTCGGACATTTCTTGGGGAGCGGCAGCGCTTGCAGCTCGCTGAGGTCCATTTGCTCCAGCCGAATCGCGGCCTCGAGATTGCGCTCGTGGGCCTCTACGTCCGCAGCGTCGGCCTCGCCGGCACGCTCGGCCAATAGCCGGAAGTGCTGCCGGGCCTGCTGGGCTTCCGGCTTCCATTCTTCGACGGTTGCCCCTTCCAGCCGCATCAGCCAGGCCGTGAAATAATGGGCGCTGGCCAGCTCGTGCCGCGCCGCCGCGGCCAGCGGCGAAGTCTCGTCCACGCGCCGCAGAAGTGACTTGAAGTCTTCTTGGGCCTCCAGAATCTGCCCGGCCTGCATTCGTGCGCGGGCATATTCCAGATCGAGCCGTTGCCGGGCGTTCTCAGCATCGGCGGGCAAGCGGGCGACCGCCCGCGCGTAGAGCGCAGCCGCGTCTCCCAGTCCTGCTCCAAGGCGGCTCGTTGGCGCGAGCCACGAGCACGCCCGCCTGATCGCGGGCCTGCATGGCTTGCCCAGGGCCGTAGTGCCATGCCGCCGCACTTAGCGGCAAGAGCAGCCACAGCAGGATGAGGGAGCGGCGAATGATCGGCGATCTGGCCATGGGCTATCTCCCCAATAACAGAGAACTCTTGCGATCGCTGAGTCGGACGAGCGCATCGGCGGGGCTTGCGCGATGGCCCTTCCAGGATGAGCCGAACCATGCCAGAAGCACGGGCGCCAGCGCCAGGATCGCCGCCCCGGCGATGACCGCGGCGATGGCCCACTCGGTGGAGCCCCAGGCGGCAACCGGCTCGCTCGGGCCGGCCGCCGCGAATTCGCGCAGCGCCTCGGAGGGCACGTGCCGAGGCGCTCACGTCATGATAGGAGCCGCCCAGTTGAGCGGCCAGCCGTTGCAGCGAAGCGGCGTCCTGGCGCGAGCTATGGCCGTCGATGAACGTGCCCCGGTGAGGGTTGCCCACGCCGGCGATCAACACACTCCCGAACGCCGGCGGCAAGCCCGCGGGCTTCTGGGCCGGCAGCGTGTCGCCGTCGCTGACGAGCACCAACTGGGCCGTGCGATCGGGCCACTGCTGCGACTGGGCGAGCTGGCCGGCCACTTCCACCGCGGCGTACATCCGCGTCTTGCCCGCGGCAAAGGCGTACTCCAGCGGCAGGTCGTTAAGGATGTTGGCCACGACTTCGGGGTCGGAAGTATCGACCACGACGGGCCGCCCCTCCGTGTAGAAGGCCACGATGCTCACCCGCGACCGCGCCGGATCCATCCGCTCCCAGAGCGACCGCAGCACTTCGCGGGCCCGCTCGGCGCGGGTCTGCTCGCCGCCCGGCCCCGCGTCGGGGACCAGCATGCTCGGCGACACATCCAAGGCGATCACGACGTGCCGCAGCGCGGCGGCGGACGGCTCGTCTCCGACCCCGGCTGATGCGGCGTCGTTGTGCCATAGCACGAGCAGCCCCCAGCAGACGGCCGGCGCAGCGACGGCCCGCGCCACCGGCACGGCGCCGACCCAAGGCCGCGGCTGCCCCAGCGGGCCGAACGCCAGGTGCGCGACGCGGCGGCAGCGGCGCGCGTGCCACGCTTCCGCGAGCACGCAGAGCACCAGCGACGTTCAAGGGGAGGACCCAGATCAGCATGAATCAGATCGTTAGCAAAGGACTAATCGTAAGACCTTAGCCGCAAGGCATACGCCACCGCTGGGCTCGTCCCAGCGGAAACATGACTGGCCAGCTACCGTGCAGCCTATTCTTTCGCTCTTTCTTTTCTTCTTTTCCTGCTGCCTGCGGCCAGCGGCCGCAGGCAGCAGGAAAAGAAGAAAGGTCGTTCTGAGTTTTTCTAGCGCGTCGGGTAGCTGGCCAGTTGTCGCTCCGCTGGGGCAAGCCCAGCGGAAGCGAAGCCTGTGCCCCCATTCGCGTGCCAGTAGCCCAGATCACCACGGTGTGAACCTCAATCCCAACAAGGACAATTGGTGCAGTCCCAACAGAATCAATCCGGCCAAGGCCAACGGCCGAAACCAATCGATATTCCTCGCCGCCACCGGCTTGAGCTTTTCCGGCTGCATGCGGTCGATGTGCGAAAAGACGCCCTGCAGCGCTTCGGGCGTATTCGCAGCGAACACGCGGCCTCCGGTGGGGCGCGTCAGGGTATGTAAATCGCGCGGCGGCAAGTCGTCGCCGATGTGCACGGCGTGCAGCACGATGCCGTCGGCCGCGAGCTGCGCGCCGACCTCGCTGGAGATGCGGTCGCCCAGGTCGGCGCTTTCCCCGTCGGACAGCAGCACGATCAGGGCGTCTCCGTCCCCCCGCTCCCGCAGGGCGCCTCGGCAGAACCGCAGGGCCTTCCCGATCTTCGTGCTGCCGCTGAAGTGATCGGGCAGGTCGCTGGGCTCGAGGAACGGCGTGGCGCTGCGGATTGCTGAAAGGTCCTTCGTCAGCGGGGTCCAGCGAAGCACCTCGCCGCCGAAGATCGTCAGCCCGAAGGCGTCTCCCTGACGGCGCTCCGTGAAGGCGTTGATCGACCTCATGGCCGCATCGTAGCGGGTGCCCGCGCCAAGCCGGGAGGTCATGCTGCCCGAGACATCGAGCACGAACTCCACGTTCGTTAATTCCCGTTCGTAGCGGGGCGTTTCGGGGCGTTGGGGGCGGCAGAGAATGAGGATCGCCGTCGCCAGGAGCAGCGCCGGCAGCACATTGGCCAGCCGCACGCACCCGCCCAACCAACTACCCGGCCGGTTGGCAGCGTCGTCCAGTGGCAGCACCAGTCGCGGCGAAGCACGGGCTACTTCGCGGGCGGCCAACAGGACCGGCACCGCGAGCAGCAGAAAGAGCCACCACGGCTGGGTGAAGGAGCTCATCGCGCGCCTCCCGTCACGTTGTGACGCGGGACAGGCCGAAGCGTCAGGCCACGATTGCTAGACGCTTCCGCGATCACTTCCTCCGGCACCGCTGGCTGCTGCTGATAGGGAGCTAGTATGGCGGCCACGTCGCTTGCTGTCTTGTCGGGGCGGCGATGCAACCACTGGGTGACTTGCTCGAGGCGCCCACCGGCCTCCGGATGCCGCCGCAGGCCCTCCAGCGCCTCGGCGAGCGAGCAATCGCCCAGCTCGAGCCGCTCGCGCCAATGCGCGATGAGCAGCAGCTCCAGGCGGGCCTGCCCTTCGGGGGTCAGCCTGCCCGCGATGGCCGCGGCCACCAGCGGCCGAAGCTGGTCCGCTAGCGTCATCGGCGCGGCGATGACACTCTGCGGGGCCGGCCTGTGCCGCAGGACTCGGCGAAGCGCCAGCACCGCCAAGGGCACGAGCCACAGCACGCCGACGATCAACAGCGTCAGGCGATACGGCCAGAACCAAGGGCGCGGCGGGTTATCGACTTCGGCCAGCGTGCCGTCGTGATCCTCGGGCAGGACCTGCTGGATCACCACAACGGCGGAAGGCACGCCGTCCGTAGGCCCGCCGTCCACGCGCCGCAGATAATCGCGAAGATCGAACTGCCCGGGCCGCACGCCGATGTATCGCAGCTCATAGACCTTCGCCGGGCCGTCATCGGCAACGTCGGCAATGCGCAGGGCAATCGGCGACTTCTCGCCGGCCGGCTTGAGTTCCAGAACCGGGCCGTCGTACCGCAACGTGTAGACGCCCTCGATACCGACACGCCGGGCTGACCCCTCGACGCTCGCCGGGCTGGCCGCTGCGAGTGCCTCTGCAACTGCAAAGAACCACAGCGCGGCGTATGTCAGGCATGTCGCCATACGGGTTCGCCGATGGTCAGCGCGTGTTGCGCAACAAGCTGCCGCGGTCCGCCAGGAACCGCCGCAGCAGGGCCACAAAAGGCCGGTCGGTCGCCAGCAGCAAATAGTCGATGCCGGAGCGGCGAAACACTTCGCTCGGCTTCACCCGTCCCTCGAACCAGCGGGAACGGCCGTGGGCGACGAACACGCGGCCCGTTTCCGCCTCTTGGGCCACGAACACGCCGCCGCGGATGGCCCCGCGCTCGGCTGGGTCTTCGAGCTGGAGCACCACGCAGTCGTGCCGCTGCGCGAGCCGCTGGATGGCCGGCACCGCCGCGCCGCCGTGAAGGTCGTCGTGCAGGTCGTCGTGCAGGTCGCTGAGCACGATCACCAAGGATCGCGAGCGAAGCCAGCCGCCCAGCTCATCGATCCGGTCAGCCAAGTGCGTCCGCTCGTCGAAACGCCGCTGCCGCAGCGCGTGAAGCCATTGAAAGATCGGCCCCATCGACAGGCTCGGCTCGAAGTGGACCTGCCGCTCCCCCGCCGCCAGCAAGCCCACGGGACTCAGCCGCCGCAAGGCCGCCAGCCCCAGGCCGCCGGCCACGAGCAGAGCCAAGAGATATTTACTGATCGGCCGCGAGCTGAACGACATCGAGGCGGAAGTGTCCAGCACCAGGTAGATCGGCGTCGTCTTCAGCGCCTCGTACTGCTTTACGTAGAAACGGCCCATGCGGGCCGTTACCTTCCAATCCAGGTCGTGGACGGAGTCCCCCTCGACGAAGGGCCGGCTTTGCACGTAATCGGTGCCCGCGCCGAGATAGGGCGACGTGTCGTAGCCGTAGCTCAGATCGTCGGCCAGCCGCCGGACGGCGATCTCGAACTTGCGGTCGGTCAGTTCCGGCGGCAGGTCGTGGAGGTGCATCAGACCATCGCCTCCATCACGCGCCGCAGCACGTCTGCCGAGGTCAAGCCCTCGGCCAGCGCCTCGTAGGTCAGCCGCATGCGGTGCAGCAGCACGTCCTCGGCCAGCGCGAACAGGTCTTCCGGCATCACGTAGTCGCGGCCGTGGAGAAGGCGCGGGCCCGGGCCGCCGTCACCAGCGCGATGCCGGCCCGCGGGCTGGCCCCCAGATCGACGCGCGCGTCCTGCCGTGTGCGCCGCACCAGCTCCAGGCAGTGTTCCATGAACACGTGGCTGACGTAGACCTTCTGCACGTCCTCCATGGCCCGACCAGGTCGGCGATGGCCGCCACGGGCTGCTCGGGCACCAGATCGAACGCGGTCTGCGGCACTGCGCCGCGGTCCTCGCGCGTGAGCCCGAGGCTGAGCGACTGTCGAGAATCTTCAGCTCGTCCCCCCGCGTCGGATAGTCGAGCCGGTGGCACAGCATGAAGCGGTCGAGCTGGGCCTCGGGCAGCTCGAAGGTGCCGGACTGCTCGACCGGGTTCTGCGTGGCGATCACCAGGAACGGGGCCGGCAGCGTGAACGTCTGCTTGCCGATCGTCACCTTGCGCTCCTGCATGGCCTCGAGCAGGGCCGACTGCACCTTCGGGCGCGGCGCGGTTGATCTCGTCGGCCAGCAGCAGGTTGGTGAAGATCGGCCCCTTGTGGACGTGGAACGTGCTGGTGCCCTGGTCGAGGATTTCCGAGCCGAGGATGTCGGACGGCAGCAGGTCGATGGTGAACTGGATGCGGCCGAATCTCAGGTCGATGGTCTTGGCCAGGCGTTGACCAGCAGCGTCTTGGCCAGCCCCGGCACGCCCTGCAAGAGCAGGTGGCCGCCGGTGAACAGCGCGATCAGCAGTCGCTCGACGACGACGTCCTGGCCGACGACGACCTTGCCGACGGCGTCACGGATTGCCCGCACCAGAGGGATGTCGGAGGGTGGATCGGAGACGACGGCCGGCCTCTTCGCCGCTTCCGGAGACGCCTGTAGCATGCGGAGCACCTGCCAGAGCCCAGGGACGCTGGGCAACACGAATTGCCGCCCGGCCGTTAGCGTAGTGCATGCCGCGAAACCGCTCAAGAAGCGACAAGCCCGAGAAGCCCGCGGCCCATCAAGGTGCGGGGACCTTCGCGGCCGGATCACCGAAAAACGTGTAAGGCTCCTGGCGCCTGGGCAACACCGAATGCGGCTTCGACCAGACTTCTTTGCCGTCGAGGCTGACTGAGGCCGGCGCGGTCGTCAGCGGCACGAAACCGTACTGCCACCCGCTTCCTCCACCCGCAGCCGCGTGGCATTCGATGACGGCGACGACCTCGGGATTGGTGCCATAGACAAAAGCAAACAGCGCCCCACCGATGATCCCTCCCCGGGAATCAGCGTATCGCACGACTGGCTGGGGGAGCATGCGAAGCTCGTACCGCTGGTCGCCTACTCTTTGCGTGGCCGTGATCCGCCGCGCGAGCGCCTTCATCTGGCGCAATCGGCCCGTCTCGGCCTCAGCCGGCGCATCGGCGCCCGCCAGCTCTCGCAGCTCCAGAGCCGGCTTGCCGGGCGACCATTTCCAGCCGTCGGCCAACTCGGCGAAAACGCCCTCGGACAGCGAGACAAGCTCCCATGCCCACTTGGTCTTGTATCGCTCGAGGGTCAACAGCGCGGCCGGTCGCCCTTGGTCCCCGAAGGCCCACACGGCGCCGTCGTGAAAATCGCGCGTCGGGTCATTGAAGCGCAACAAGGGTTTCTCGGATGCCTTCAGCTCGAACGTCGCGCTCTTTCTGTCGAGCGCGAACCGCGAGCTTTTCCAGCCGCGAATTCATCTCCTTGAGGTTCGCCTCACGCTGCCGGTCTATGGCCACCTCGTCTTGCTTCGGGGCTTCCTGCGGCCAGGCGGGGCCGCCGTCCAGCGTGACCAACGTCAATGCCAACGCCAGGCAGATCCACTTCTGTGGGCACGCGGCGAAGTAACCGGCAGCTCGCGCGAACCGCGATGTAAGGAATGCCAACGTTGTGAGAACATGACTCGAGCGGCTGAGCATCGATCACCTCGACTTCGATGGGCGGTATCGACCGGAGCGATTATAGACATTCTGTCTTTAATGTCAACGTTCGGCCGGCCTGCCAGGCCGCCAGCGCGATGCAGCGAGCGACTCGCCCCGTTATGATGCTGGCTAATTGGCCGAAGCAGTGGTCGAGTTGCGTGGCAAGAGATGAGATTGGGGGCGGCTTGAGCGGCCTGAAACCTGGATACGTCATCGCCGCCGGCACGCAGGTCGTGCTCAAGGTGACGAAGCATCTGCCGGACGACGACGGCTTCAAGAAGGCCGGTTCCGTCGGTGTCGTGGCGCGCTGCCCAGACGCGGTAGACGGACCGTATCTCCTGGAGTTCACCGATGGGCGCACGATCGAGGCCTGCTACGGCACGCAGCAGAAGCTGTTGGCCAACGAAGAGCCCAAACGGGCCAAGACGGTCCTGTACGCCTACCGGGTGTTGCTGACCGGCATCCATCTGCTCCGCACGGGCGAGGTTGAGGCCAGCCTGCCGCTCCTGAACGAGCGCTTCGGCTTGCCAGGTATCGACGAGTTGGTGGCCAGCAAGACCGAAGAGAGGGTCGCTCCGGCGGCCCTCGAATGGCCCTTCCACCAGCGGCAGTTGGCGGAGCTGGAGCGGCGGCTCGACGAGGCCTTCGCCGAATCGGCGTTGCCTCTCGAGCGGGACCGCCGAGCGGTGCACGATTTGCTGGTGCGTCTGCGCCTACAGGATCGACGCGAAGCAGCGATCGAGCCGCGCCGGGGCACGGGAGACGATCGATGAATGCGCAAGGAGCTGAGTTGCCGCGCCGTCCCCTCGGGCGCACCGGGCATGAAGTGACGATCTTCGCGCTGGGAGGCGAAGGAGTGCTGCGGACCTACGGCAAGACGGCGGAGGCCGTGAAGGTGATCCACGCGGCCTTGGATCAGGGCGTCAACTACTGCGATACCGCGCCGGCCTACGACGGCAGCATGGACTACTACGGGGCCGCGCTCGGCGAGCGCCGCGGTGAGGTTTTCCTGGCCAGCAAGACCCACGACCGCACGCGCGACGGCTCCCTGCGACTGCTCGACGAGAGCCTGCGACGGCTACGCACGGATCACCTCGACCTGTGGCAACTGCACGACCTGAGGACCGCGGCCGATCTCGATCGCATCTTCGACAAACGCGGTGCCCTGGAAGCACTCCTGGCGGCGCGCGAGGAAGGACGCGTGCGGTTCCTGGGCATCACGGGCCATCACGATCCGGCGATCCTGATGGAAGCGATGCGGCGGTTCGACTTCGATACGCTGCTTGTGGCCTTGAATGCTGCCGATGGGCATCGGTTGTCGTTCATCAAGACGGTGCTGCCGGAAGCAGCCCGCCGGGGCATGGGAGTCATTGGCATGAAGGTCTATGCCCAGGGTGCCCTGCTGGGGCCGGGCAAGCTATCACCGCAAGAGGCGCTGAGCTACGTGCTGTCGCTGCACGGGGTCAGCACGGTAGTGATCGGCTGCGGCGATCCGGCGGAAGTGGCGGAAAACGCGCGGATTGCTCGGGAGCTCCAGCCGCTGGATGCAGCCGCCATGGGCAGACTGGAGCAGCGCACCGCCCGTTTTGCGGCGACCGCCAACTATTACAAGCGGCCGGAAGGACGGTGAGTGGACTTCCACCAGGCTACAGCCGACACTTCTAGCAGCGCCAAGTCGGTCGATACGGCATTCTCTATAGCACTCCGTATTTCTTGTATGCCTCGGTCGCTTTCATGCCGCCGCGGATGGCGTCGCGGGTGACGTTTTCGGCGTGGACCTTGTCCCACGCGGCGCGGATCGCCTTTTCCTCGATAGTGCGGGGGACGACGACCACGCCGTCCAGGTCAGCGAAGACCAGGTCGCCGGGCGAGAAGGTCACGCCGTCGATCTCGACGGGCACGTCCACGTCGATCACCCGTTGGCGGTTCTGGCTGTCGTAGACGCAGGTGCCGCGGGCGAAAACGGCGAAGCCCATCTGGCGCATCTTCGCGACGTCGCGCACCGCCCCATCGACGACGGCCCCGACACAACCCTGATTGCGGGCGGCCGTGGAAAGCAGCTCGCCCCAGATGCCGGATCGCATCGACCCGCCAGCCGCGGCGATCAGCACGTCGTCGGGCTGGCAGCTATCGACCGCCGCCAGCTCCAGCTCATAGGGTTTCGGGTCCACGTGAGCCATGTCGGCCCAGAGCGTGGTCTTGCACCGGCCGACGAGCAGCCCGCTCGTGGTTTGCGGCGTCAGCGGCACGCGCGGCGATTGCTGAACGTACCCCAAGCCATCCAGCGCGTCGGAGACCACCGCGCTGTAGAGCGACTGGCGCATCATGTCGAGCGTGATGACCTCGGGGGTCGCCAGCATGGATGACTCGTCAGGCCGTAGGGACTGGGGGCTGGGGGCTGGGGGCTGGGGGCTAGGGACTAACGTTGCGGACTTGGAGCTGGGGCTCGAAAGCCTCGGTGGCTCGTCCCGAGCACCCCAACGCCCTGACCATCAGCCCCTAGCCCCCAGCCCCCAGCCACCAGCCCCGTGCTAGCCCCCCCCCAGCCCCGTGCTATTCGTGTGGTCATGGGTTGCGTGGACTGGGCCGCTAGTGTACACACGAAATAGGGGAGGATCGTGCCCATTCACTCGAGGCGGGCGCGATGGAGGCCACCCCAACGCCGCTCTTGGCAGTGGCCCCCCGCCGAGGTCGAAATATAATACATGGTGCGATGGGCAGCGTCACCTACACGTCGAAATCCACGTCTCTTATGCCGAAAGCGTTAACCATCTCGGCGATGGTCATCGCCGTCCTGCTGTTTCTGCTCTTCGGACTCGATCTGGCCGTCGGCATCCCCTTTGGCCAGGCCAGCCTCATGATGGACGTAGGCGTGCTGATCTCGTCGGCCCTCTTGGGCTACATGAGCTGGACGGTCTACCGAGAGATCAAGTAGCTGCGGCCGCAATCGGCCAGCGTCTCGGCGCTCCCCTCTGAGCGGTCGATCGGGCCGATCTTGCCGCGCACAATCGTTGCCCACCTGAGGCGGGTGATTTGGCCTGGGTAAGCGGCGCCGGTCGTCGTGGCCGGACGCGCGGAACGATCGACACAACCCTCTGCCGCCGGCCGACTCTGGCTTTTTGCCCTTCTTGGACACCCCGGCGAGTTCGTCCTAGTCTTCCCTAGGGCAATCCCTGCGCGGCGCCGCTTCAGGCGACCGGCGGAGCGCATTGCCGGGAATGGCCGCATCCGATCGTCCATGAACCAGCGCTCCGATAGTTTGATTCTGGCCACGCAGGCGTTCGTGATGGCAGCCGCGGGCCTCGTGCTTTGGACCAGCGGCTGGCCACATGCCCAGTCGTCGCTGGTCCGCGGCGCTTTCGTGCTGGCCACGCTGGTGCTGGTCGGCGTGCCGGCGGTGTGGGCCAACGCGCTCTTCCTGCGGCAACTGCGGCGCGAGAAGCTGGCGCTGGAACGGATGTGCAACGCGAATTACCGGGAGCTGTGCGACGAGCAGTTCCCGCTGCAGCCGTCGGCCGCGGGCGATACCGTCGAGCGCGTGCGGGCGGCGCTGTCCTCGCTGGCCCAACAGTTGCGCGAGGCGGAAGACGCTCGCACACCGCTGGAGCTGAGGGCCCGCCGAGGCATCATCGAACAAGAGCGCATCCAGGCGCTCGTCATGAGCTGGCCTGAGCCGGTCCTGGTGATGGACGAGCTGGGGCAGGTCGTGTGGGCCAATGCCGCGGCCGAGGAGGCGCTCGACCTGGACGTGGCGGCCGGTGTTCGCTGCCGCGTCGCCCAGTGGGACGCCGCGCCGGCCAAGGGCTTGCAGCCGCTAGTGGACCTGGTGGTCGATCTGCAGCGGCGCAAGCCGATGACGGCGCGGACCTGCGAGCTGGAGCTGGCCGCCGCCTCCACGGAGCCGCGGTATTTCCGCGTCACGGCCCGCAACTATGCCGCCTCGCCTTCGGTTCCCGGCGACGCCGAAAGCAGCCTGCGCGGCGTGGTGGCCGTGTTTCAAGACATCAGCGACCAGCGCGAGCTGGGCCGCCAGCACGCCGAGTTCGTTTCGGCGGTCAGTCACGAGATGAAGACGCCGCTGGCCGGCATCAAGGCCTACGTGGAGCTGCTGGCCGATGGCGACGTAACCGACCAGGCACTGCGGGAAGAGTTTCTGGGCGTCATCAACAGCCAGGCCGACCGCCTGCACCGGCTGATCGACAACCTGCTGAACCTGGCCCGCATCGAATCGGGCGTGGTGAAGGTACACAAGGAAGCGGCCTCGCTCAACGAGCTGCTCAAGGACGCGATGGACGTGCTGCGGCCCTCCGCGGAGCAGAAGCGGATCGAGCTGCGGGCCGACCTCAGCCCGATGTATCTGGGAGCGCTGGTGGACCGCGACCAGATCTCGCAGGCGGCCATCAACCTCCTGTCCAACGCGGTCAAGTACACGCCGGAAGGCGGCGCCGTCATCCTCCGCAGCCGCAGCGTGGACGACCGGGTGCAGTTCGACGTCGAAGACACCGGGGTGGGCATCGCTGCCGAGGACTCGGAGCGAGTCTTCCACAAGTTCTACCGGGTGAAGACCCACAGCGGCATGGCGCCGGGCACGGGGCTCGGTCTGGCGCTGGCCAAATCGATTGTCGAAGAGGTCCACGGCGGGGCGCTCACGCTACGGAGCCAGCTTGGCCGGGGCAGCACGTTCACCGTCACTTTGCCGGCCGCCGGGACAGTCAACTGGAAGAAATTGCGGGCCAAGCCCTCCGGCGATCCATCCAGCGAACAGACACCTACGACCGGCGACTAACGACGAATCTTGCCATGCGCCACGACCTTTTGCTGTGTGACGACGAAGTGCACATCCTCCGGGCCGCGGAGTTCAAGCTGTCGGCCGCGGGGCACCGCGTGCGCTGCGCGCGTAACGGCCGCGAGGCCTGGCAGCAGATCGAGGCACAATTGCCCGACCTCCTGGTGACCGATTTGCAGATGCCGGAGATGAATGGCTGCGACCTGATTCAGCGCGTCCGCGACAATCCGGCCACGGCGCAGCTCCCGATCATCCTGCTCACGGCCAAAGCGCTGGAGATCGCCGAGGGCGAAGCGATGCGTTTCCGCCTGGTGAAGATCCTCACCAAGCCGTTCAGCCCCAAGGCGCTTTTGCAATTAATCGAGACGACGTTGGCGCCGACGGAGGCGGCCCAATCGACATGACAAATGACGAATGACGAAGCTCGAATGACGAATCCAAGGACGCACTCCAAAGGTTGAAAACCGGCGCCGCGAGGGCCGTGCGATCGGTCATTCGACATTCCTTCGTCATTCGAGCTTCGTCATTCGTCATTCCCTACCGAGGCGTGCCCATGCAATTGCCTAGCGAAGTCTTCGGCGACGTGGTGGTAGTGCATTCACCCGATGAGCTGGGCGCCGACCAGGCGGATGCCTTCGAGCGATTCTTGTCCGACGTGACGCCGCGGCAGATCGTGCTCGACATGGACAATACGGAAACGCTCGACAGTCGGGGCCTGACGGCGCTGCTGGCCGCGCACGAGCAGGCGCGAAATCAAGACGGGGACTTGAAGATCGCCACGACCAACAGAGTGAACCGCAAGGTCCTGGAGATCACCCGGCTCGACCAGCACCTGGATGTGTTCGATAGCGTGATCGATGCGGTGAAGAGCTTCCGCGCCTGACTCGTTTCTTCGTTCCTCGTTCCCAAGCTCTGCTTGGGAACGCACGTCGCGAAGCTCCGCTTCGAGACGCGAAGCAGAGCTTCGCGAGTGGGGTTCCCAAGCAGAGCTTGGGAACCAGGAGCTTGGGAACCAGAGAACGACCACTCATTACTCGCCATGTCCACCGCCTACCCGCCGCCGCGCCTGGGCACGGTCCTCCTGGACAAGGGCTATCTCACGCCCGAGGCCCTCGAGACGGCGCTGACGCAGCAGATCGGCGCGGGCACGCAGGGCAAGCTGCTGGGCGAAATCCTGGTCGAGCTGGGGCTGTTGCACCGAAGACCAGGTCGTCGAGTGCCTGGCCGCCGGAGTATGGCGTGCCCTATGCCAAGCTCGAGCCGCGGCTCGCCGACCCCAAGATCGTCGACGTGCTGCCGCGGGAGTACATCGAGAAGAACCTCGTCTTGCCGCTGTTCGTGATTCGCGGCGCGCTGACGGTCGCCGTCACCGAGCCGACGAACCTGTTCCTGATCGACGAGCTCGCGCGCGCTGACGCAAGCTCGAAGTGCAGGTCGTCGCCGCCACGGCCAAGGACATCCGGCGGATGATCACCACGCTGCCGGACACGCAAGATGTTCGTCATCGACGACATCATCGAGGACAACGACCAGGCCGAAGTCACGCTGATCGAAGACGGCGATCGAGGACATCGGCGACGTGGAGGAGGTCGCCGGCCAGTCGCCCGTCATTCGCCTCGTCAACTACATCATCTACAACGCCGTCAAGGAAGGGGCCAGCGACATCCACATCGAGCCGGGCGAGCGCTGCCTGCGGGTCCGCAACCGCATCGACGGCCGGCTGTACAAGGCGCTGGAAGTGCCGCTGCACCTGCTCGGCGCCGTCACCAGCCGCATCAAGATCATGGCCTCGCTCGACATCAGCGAGCGCCGCCTGCCGCAGGACGGCCGCGTGCACGTGCTGCTCGACGGCCGCAAGATCGACCTGCGCGTCAGCACCTTCCCCGGCAGCCGCGGCGAGAAGACCGTGATCCGCGTGCTCGATACGCGCAGCGTGTCGCTCAACCTCGAAGACCTGGGCTTCGCCGAGGACATCCTCACCGCAGTTCCAGCGGCAGATCGAAGCGCCCAACGGCATCGTGCTGGTCACCGGCCCGACCGGCAGCGGCAAATCGACGACGCTCTACGCCGCGCTGAACGAGATCAGCGTCGATGGAGAACAACATCTGCACGGTCGAAGACCCGATCGAATACCACCTGCCGCTGATCAACCAGTTCCAGGTGCAGGAGCGGGTCGGCCTGACGTTCAGCAAGGCCCTGCGGACGCTGCTGCGGCAGGACCCCGACGTCATCATGGTCGGCGAAATCCGCGACGAAGAGACGGCCCGCACGGCCATCCAGGCGGCGCTCACCGGCCACCTGGTGCTCAGCACGCTGCACACCAACGACGCCGCTCGGCCATCACGCGGCTGATCAACATGGGCGTCGAGCCGTACCTGATCGGCGCCGCCCTGAACGTGGTGCTGGCCCAGCGGCTGGTGCGGCGGATCTGCGCCAAGTGCCGCGAGGAGTACGAGCCGCCGCGGACCGCTGCGCAAGGCGGTCGAGCGGATGGGCTACGAGATCGAGAAGTTCTACAAGGGCGTCGGCTGCCGCAAGTGCCGCAACACGGGCTACAGCGGCCGGCTGGGCGTCCACGAGCTGCTGGTCATCAACGACGAGCTGCGCGACGCGATCGTCGCCGGCGCGAGCGATCGCCGAGCTGCGCGCGCATCGCCGCGCAGCGACGGCATGATCACGCTGCGGCACGACGGCTTCCGCAAGGTCCGCGAAGGAATCACGACCCTGGAAGAAGTGATCCACGCCTGCGGACAAGACCCGGAGTTCAGCGAGCTGAAGGAGACGGCGCGTGAATGAGAGGGAAAGCTGCAAGGCGCTCGCTCTCCCTCCGGGAACAAGGCCCGGCGACGGGAGGAGGAACGTCCAACGTCGAACGTCCAACGTCCAACGTCGAACATCAAGCGTTCACGTGCTGATTTGTTCGATGTTGGACGTTGGACGTTGGACGTTCGACGTTCGTCAAGGACGTCCTTGGCCGATCATCCATGTGGGAGCCTGCGCGGCAGAATCCGCATATGCCTACGACTTTCGACTATCCCACAACCGACCGTTTCCGCTTCGGCGACGAGTCCGATGCGCCGCCGGATGAGGCCCCGGGCGATTTCTCGCTCTTTCCCCGCCCGGTGCGGCGATACGAGATCATCTACGTGACCAACCAGTTGGCCATCATGGTCGATACGGGGGTCACGCTCTCGGCCGCCTTGAGCAGCATCCTCGAGCAAGAGCAAAACCCCACGCTGCGGCGGGTGCTGACCGACCTGCGCGGTGCCGTCGAAGGAGGCGAGGACTTCTCCGCGGCCCTGGCCCGCTATCCCAAGCACTTCGACCACACCTACGTCTCGCTGATCCGCGTCAGCGAGGCCACCGGCTCGCTGGCCGAGATGCTCGACCGCATCGCCCTCTACCTGCGCAAGCAGCTCGACACGCGCAACAAAGTGCGGGCGGCCATGGCCTATCCGGCGGTGATGCTGGTGATGGCCGTCTGCGTGACGATCTTCCTGTTGACGTGGGTGCTGCCGAAGTTCACGCCGATCTTCGAGACCCGCAACATGGAGCTGCCCACGCCGACGCGGGTGCTGATGACGGCATCCGACGCGCTGCTGGGCTATTGGTATCTGTGGCTGGGGGGTGCCGTGGCGGTGGTTGCCGGCTTTATCTACGGCAAGCGCACCGAGCCGGGCCGCCAGGCCTGGGACGGCGTCAAGATTTCGCTGCCGGTGCTGGGCACGGCCCTGCGGAAGGTAATCATCAGCCGCACGATCCGCACGCTGGGCGTCATGGTCAGTAGCGGCGTCTCGATGCTGGACGCCCTGCGGCTGGCGGCCGACGTGAGCGGCAACTACCACTACGAGCGGCTCTGGCTGCGGGTGCTGAATGACGTGACCAACGGCTCGGAGATTCACTCGTCCTTGGCGGGTAACCCGCTCTTCCCCGCCACGCTGGTGCAGATGATCAAAGCGGGCGAGGAGACGGGCAAGCTGGACGCCGTGCTCACGCGCGTCAGCGACTACTACGACCAGGAAGTCGAGACGGCGCTGAAGGCCGCCACCAGCCTGATCGAGCCGCTGATGATCGCCGCCATGGGCGCCGTGGTGGGCGGCATCGGCTTGGCCCTGCTGCTGCCGGTGTTCTCGCTCAGCAAGCCGGGGCATTAGCACGCTGACCATTTTGCATTTTGCATTTTGCATTTTGCAATGATTCCAGACGACAAGTGGCAGTATTGCAAAATGCAAAATGCAAAATGCAAAATGCAAAGTACCAATCGCCAAGCGTTTTTCACGCCAAAATGGTCGTGCCGCTGGTCAATCTCCTCCGCCTCCGGGGGTTCTGATACAGCACTTCGGCCAGCAGTGCTTTGGATCCTGGGATTTCCGCCGTCCGCTCGTGGTGCCAGCGGTCATGCGTAGGCACGTGCACCTCTTCCAGCGGCCAGGCGTCGAGCGGTGCTCGCCCTAGCGACGCGGCCAGCTTCGTCGAGTCCATGCTCACGTTGCCCGCGCGGGGCGGCATCGGCCCGGCCAGCCGGCGGGGAATGCCCAGCAGCAGCTCGGGGTCATAGCCGCCGATGCGGTTGACGATCTGGGCGATCTGGAACAAGCTCAATTGCCTGGGCCCGCCGGCGTGATAAAGCCCGCGCAGCTCGCCGGCCAAAACGTCCTCGCACAGCGCGCTCAGGCAATCGGTGTAAGCGGGCGTGCGAATCTCGTCGAAATACAGCGTCGCCGGCCGGCCGTGTTTGAACCGCGACTGGATCCAGTCGATCGCCCCGGCGTGGCCATTGAAGCTGATCCCCATCGGCAGCGAGATCCGCAGGATGCAGGCCCGCGGCTCGGCCGCCAGGATCAGCTCCTCGGCCACGGCCATGCTGCGGCCGTACACCGTCACGGGATCGGTGCGATCGCGCTCCGAGTAGCCTCCGCCGCCGTTGCCGGAGAACACCAGGTCGATCGACAGTCGCACCAGCCGCAGGTCGCGATCGGCGGCGGCCTCCAGCAGGTTGCGCGTGGCCTCGACGTTCATCGTCCAGGCCACGCGTGGGTCCAGCTCGCAATGCTTCAGCGCGCAGTTGCCGCCACAGTCGAGCACAGCGGCAAAGCCATACTTGTCGAAGAGCCGGGCCAGCGTCCGGCGGTCTTCCACGTCGCAGACTTCGATGCCGGGGCCTCGCAAGGGCCAGTTGTTCCGCGGCCGGATGGCGACCACGCGGTCGGGATACCGCGCGTGAAAATCGCGCCAGGCATTGTAGCCCGCCACGCCGGCCGTGCCGGTGATGAGCAGCGGCAAGGGGACAACGGAAATGTGAGAAGTAACGAGTTGCAACGTCATTCCGCCTGTGTAATGGGCGGCGAGCGCTGGCAACCGCAGCTTGTCGTAGGAGGTATCTGGAGTGCGGCGACTCGTCGCCGCTTTGGGATTTTTCGTGTGACCATGACACGAAGCAGCGGTCGTCGCACTGTCCAAAAGAATCCGAAAGCGGCGACGAGTCGCCGCACTCCGATGCAAACGTGCGTGACCCGGCAAAGTTCGTCCGGTATCATATCGTCACGTTCGCGTCATCCACCGCCCCGGCGAGCGACACCGTGATGTTGTCCATCCCCGGTTCCCCGATTCGCACTTGTGAAGGGGTCACCCGGCGTGAGTGGCTGCGCGTGGGAGCGCTGGGCAGCTTTGGCCTGGGACTGCCGAGCCTGTTGGCCGGCAGTGCGCAGGCTGCGGGCGAACCGTCGCTGCGGACGTTCGGCCGCGCGAAGTCGTGCATCGTGCTGTTCATGTTCGGGCGCCGGCCCATCAGGATTCCTGGGACCTCAAGCCGCTGGCGCCCGCCGAAGTGCGGGGCGAATTCCGTCCCATCGCCACCAACGTGACAGGGCTGCAAGTCTGCGAGCACCTGCCGCGGCTGGCCCAGCGGGCCGACCGCTATGCCCTGGTCCGCTCGCTGACGCATCCCGACAACACGCACACGGTGGCCATGCACTACATGCTGACGGGCGTGCGGCACGCCCGCCCGGCCACGAATCCCCAGAACGCCGACGACGACTTCCCCTGCTTCGGGGCGGCGATGAACCTGCTGGCCGATGGCCGCCGCATGCCCGTTGCGGGCAGCCCGATCGCTCTGCCGGCGGCGGTCAGTCTGAATGCTCCGGCCAACCAGGTTTCCGCGAACAATCACATCTTCCCCGGCTTCTTCGGTGGTTTTCTCGGCAGCCGGTTCGATCCGGTGTTCGTGCCGCAGAATGCCAATGCCAAGGACTTTCGCGCGTTGCCGCCGCTGGCCAGCGGCGATCGGCTACCAGCGCGGCGAAAGCTGCTGGCGGACCTTGAGCAGGCGAGCGGGGGGCGTCAGCCCCCTGATCACTCGGCGGGGCCAAGCACCTTGGCAACCAATCAGGGGTCTTACGCCCCCCGCTCGACAAGCGACGTCGCCCGCTCGCCGACGCGTTCGCTGGACCGATACTACGCCCAGGCGTTCGATCTCTTGACCTCGCCCGGCACGCGCCGCGCCTTCGACCTCTCGCACGAGCCGCCGCGCCTGCGCGAAACGTATGGCGACACGCCCTTCGGCCAGGGCTGCCTGCTGGCCCGGCGGCTGGTCGAGGCCGGCGTGCGGCTGGTGACGGTGAACTGGGAGCGAGACGACGCCTTCTGGGACACGCACGCCGACAACTTCGGCCAGCACAAGAACAAGCTGCTGCCGACCTCGACCGCGGCTTCTCGGCACTGCTCGACGACCTGGCCCAGCGGGGCCTGCTCGACGAGACGCTGGTCGTCTGGCTGGGCGAGTTCGGCCGCACGCCGACGATCAACAAGGCCGCCGGCCGCGACCACTGGGCCGCCTGCAACACGGTGCTGTTGGCCGGCGCCGGCATTCGCGGCGGCACGGTCTACGGCGCCTCCGACCGCACGGCCGCCTACCCGGCCCGCGACCCCGTCGGCCCCGAAGACCTGGCGGCGACGATCTATCATTTGCTGGGCGTCGATCTGGAAACGCGCATCAGCGGCCCGCTCGGCCGGCCGGTGTCGCTCACCGAGGGGCAGCCGATCTGGGGAGTTACGTGATCCAGGACGCGTAAATCTTTCCTGCCTACAAGCTTCTGGCGCTCTCTTCCTCTTCAGTCAGTCGCGATTGACGATATATCGTTTACGATATATGATGCTATGCTCCGCCAATGAGGTCCAGGATGGCGGGACGCGATGAACGGGCAGCGCGTAGTGGGCAGACTCGCAAGCTCTTGGCGTGGTTGCATGGCGAGATCCGCAGGAAGTAATCGATCGCTGCAGAAAACGTCTCAGAGCATACGACGAGACGGCAAGGAGATTCGCTCGACAACGAAAAGACCAAGCCTGAAGAAGCGGGACGCCGATGGATCTAAAAAAACGAAAGGCATTGGAGGCAGCTTGGCTGGCGCTTCGGAGATGCCGCCGATTTTCTGGGGCTGACAGAGGAAGAGCGACAGCTTCTCGATGCCCGCGTGGAAGCGGCGCTGGCCGTCCGCCGACAGCGTCAGGCGCTCAAGGTGTCCCAGACGCAGTTAGCCGGCCGAATCAAGACGAGTCAGCCACGCGTCGTCAAGATTGAGCGAGCAGCGTCCGACGTGTCACTCGACCAGATCTTGCGGGCATTCGCCGCCGCCGGAGGTCAGATCACGGTGAAGCAGGTTCGCTCTCGAAAACCGAAAGCCGCCAGCGCGACGCAACGCGCTTTACGGACGACCAAGACAGTTATTGAGCTGCAGGTGTCGGATTGATGACGGTCGCCTTGACCCCCGCCGGCTTGTCCGGCGGGTGAACAAGGTTGGCGGCCAGCCGAAGGAGGCCAGCTGCGTTAACCCCTGCCGGCTTGACCGGCAGGTGAAAGAGGTGCCCCGCTAAGGAGGCTTGCATTCGCTTAGCTGCATAACCTGCGCCTCCTGCCAGACGAGCTGGCAGATGTCTGAGGTAGTCTGTCAAGCGTCATGGGCATGGGCAAGTGACGAGTTTTCCACGGGAATGTGACAGGTTATCCACCTTGCGGTAAGGGTGCGAGGAACGCCAGGAGTGGCGCCTGGGATTGTTGGAGTGCCTCGAGGTATCGGCTTTCGGAATAGGGAGTGTTGGTCTTCCAGCAACGGAAGAGGACACGGATCCATTTGAAGGCCAGGGTGCGGAGTGCGGCGTGGTGGCCTTTGCCGACGGCGCGTTGTTGTCGGTAGAAGGCCTGAGCCCAAACGGATTGGAAACGTGACCAGTGCGCGAACTCATGGAACGTCTGTAACAGGAACTTGGGGCAAGCCCAGCGCCGCTGGACGATACAGCGTTTGCCGCTGCGTTTCGTGACGGGTGCGATGCCGGTGAAGGTTTGCAGCTCGGCGGCGGTTTGGAAATCGCTCGCGATCGGTACCGAAGGCGACAAGCAGCCGAGGAGCCAGCGCGACTCCGGCACCGGGCAGTTGGCGGAACAGTTGGGCGTCGGGATGGAGGTCCATGAGCTGCTGGATTCGCGTCTCGTATTTGTCGATCGCCTTGTGGAGAGCTCGCAGTTGGCCAATCAGGCATTGCACCTGCAACGGTCCTGCTTGCAGCAAGGCCGCATCGGTAGTGAGCGGCGTGGCCGTTTCGACCAATTGCAGGCGCTCGCTGATCCGCTGCTCGCTGCGGCAAGAGTGGGCGTAGTAGAACTTGCGGAGGGTGGCGGGCTTGGCGGCTTGCACGGCGGCCAGGCTGGGCCACTTGGCCAGGAAGGCGCAGGCCAAGGGCGTAGCGACGTCGTGTCCGACCAGCGTCAGCGCCTGGGGAAAATAGAGTTTCAGCACCGCCGTTAACTGATTCGAGATGCGCGTTCGTTGGTCGACCGCATGGCGCCGCGCTTCGGTCAGCAATCGCAGTTCGCGCGTTTCGCGAGTGTCCGGCTGCCAGGGACGGAGTTGGTCGCGGTGCCGCAGGAGATAATCCAACAAGAGCGCGGCATCGGTGGGATCGTCCTTGGCCCCACTGCAGCGGAAGGCCTCGCGGTACTTGGTGAGCCGCGCCGGCGGCAGAGGGAAGAGCACGAGAAAATCATACTTCAGCAAGGCGTAGGCAATGGCTCCCCGCGTCTGCTCGAAGCACACGGCAATGGACTGTCCTCCGAAGCGTTGTCGCAGGGAACAGGCCCAGGCGTCGATGGCCTCGGGCGTATGCTCCAAGATGAACGGCTCCGGGCGCCCTCCCTCGGCCGGCAGCAGAACCACGTCATGCTTCTGGTCCGCCCAGTCCAGGCCAACCCACGCGGCAAAGTCGGGCGAATCATCGAGGCCGGGAGACGCAACAACCAACATGGCAACATGCTCCAATCCAAGGTACTTGGCTTCCACTGGCTGCGGAAAACACGCTGGCTTTGGTTCGGCGAAGTCCTTATAGAAAGACGTGCCGGTCGCCGCCTTAGTCTGAGTGATTCGTTCAGAACCAAAGCGCATCGCCTCGCGCGAACATCTGCCAGAAAACGTTGGCACGTTGGGGGGCAGGATTCGTCGCGGGGCGATGCGTGTTTTTGACCAGTGCCGCAACGTACCGTCTGCACACGCCGATTGCATTGCGTCGCAAAGATTTCCACGACCTGACCTGCGGTGACTTGGGAAGAGTCCCTCCGGTCAGGTCGTGAAAACCTTTGGAGGAACTATAAGGGGGCAGCGAGGCGGGGCACCGGCTCACTTCTTGCCGGGCTCTGTCTTCGGGGCCGGCTCCGCCTTCCGCTCCGGCTCTGTCTTAGGAGGCAGATCGGCTTTCGGCGGCAAATCCGTTTTGGGCGCCGGATCGGATTTCGGCGGGGCTTCCTTGGCCTTCGGCGGCGCGAACTTCAGGGTCACTCGTCCGCTCGGCAGCACCATCGTGACCATCGCCTGCTCCGGATCGCCCTGAAGCTCGAAGGTGTCCGACTGCGCCGGGCGGCGGTGGTCGTAGACCGTGCGGCCGGTGCGCTTGTCCACAAGCTTGATCCGCATCTGCCCGCCGCTGCCGCTGCGCCGCTCGTCCGAGATGAAGACCAGCACGGGCAAGTCGGCCGGCTGATCGAGCGCCCACGAGCAAGCATCGATGCGGCTGGGACCGTCTTTCCACAAGTCCTCGCCCGTCAGCGACAGGGCGTGCAGCGTGCCATTGATCGGTGGCCGGCGGGCATCGTCGGCCGACGGTCTCCAGGGGCCGCGGAAGCGATAGCCCCAGGGCTGCTCGCGCTCGTCGTCGGGGCGGCTGATGGCGACGAAGTAGCCCTCGGCGGAACGCACCACGTCGATCCGGTCCAGCTTGTTGGGCAGCTTGAGCCCCTTGCGGCGCACCAGCGCCTGGCCGTCGGCAATGCGGACCACGGCCAGCTCGCCGTCGGGCTGGAGGACGGCCACCGCGTCGTCGTCGATCAGCGTCGCTTTCGAGCCGGCCGCGAACTCGCCGAGCCGGCGCGGCTCCTGCCCTCGCGCGCCGAGAATGCGCAACCGTTGTTTGCCATCCTGGGTCTCCCAGGCAATCACCTGAGTGCCCAGCGTGCCCAGGATGAACGCCGCAGGCACGGCCGGGTGCTGGGCGATCGTCTGGCCGTCGATGGCTCCTAGCACGGTGGTTTTGTCGGACGCTTCGCTGCCCAGGAGGACCAGCACGTCGTCATCGCCGCAGAGCGAGCCGGCGGAGGCGATCCGCCGCGACCACAACGTGCGACCGGTCAGCGGATGCACGGCGGTGAGCGTTTCATCTTGCTGCAAGCAGACGTAACGGTTGGTGACCGGACCGAGGCGCCCCGACGAGGTCGTCAGCCCGGCGAGCTGTGCGGCATAAGCGACTTCGAGCTCCCAGCGGTTGGCGAATTCGGTGAGGGCCTTCGGTTGGGTGCGGCCCATTGGCCCCTCGGCGAGTGCTCGCCGCCACAGGATGGTGGGCTGGGCGGACAGCACGTCGATGGCCAGGACTTCGTCACCCGCTTGAATGATCAGCAAGTGGCCCACCGCCTCGGCGCGACTAACCGTCCGCGGCACGCCCGCCGTCGGCGCATCGAGCTGCAGCTCCCACAACCGGCTGCCGAGCGAGTCGCGGGCCAACAGCTTGTTCGCCGTGGAATTGAAGTACAGCGAAGTCTTGCCTGCCCAGGCGGCGCCGTGCAGCGCCACCGGCTGCAGCGACTGATTCGTGTGCGTGCGGCCGACCGTATCCGTCGTGACCTCGCCCACGGGCCAGGTCGGACCGCCCAAATCCAGGTGTCTGCGCACGGGGCTATCGGCCGCCAGTTCCGCCAGCAACTGTTTGCCAGTCTTGCCATCGATGCAGACCTGATCGGCATAGGCGTCACGGAGCCGGCGATAGGCCATCGCCGCGTCGCGGGCTTGTCCGGCGGCGGCCAGCAGCCGGGCCTTCTGTGCCGTGGCCCAACGCACGACGGCCTGATCGGGGGCGCGGGCAGGGGCAGGGGCAGGGGCAGGGGCGGGGGCAGATTCAAGCTGCCCGAGCAGCCACAGGGCCTCCCGACGCGTCGGCGTCTGGTCGATCGCCGTCGAGGGCGCTTTGGGTCGCGGGGCCGCCATGGCCCGCGCGACGAGCTCCTGACGGGCTTTTGCCGCCAAGGCGTGGAAGGCGTAGTGGTCGAGGAATGTCCACAGTCCGCGGGCACTTTCCGCGGTGAGCGCCGGGGCGAGCATCTCTTGAATCGCCCCGTCCAACGCGGCCTGGTGCTCGGCCGAGCAAGTGCGATACAGCTCGGCCAGCGCTGCTTCGACGACGGCGGCGGCGCCGCGAGACGCGTCGTCCGACGGCAGCTCGCCGCCCGCCAGCACGTCGGTCATCCGCAGCAGCGTGTGCATGGCGTCCCGCGGCCTGGCTTCGCGCCGCAGCGCGTCGGCCAAGAAGCGCAGATGGGCAACGCGGTCCGCCGGCCTTTCGACGAGCTGGCCCAGCTCCTCCACGAGCGGGCGATGTTTCACGGCGTCGGCCTTAATCAATTCCGACAGGCAAGCGATCAGCAGTTGCCTGGTCTGCGGGTCGGCCTGGGCCTGGTGAGACTGCCGCAAAAGTCTCGCCGCCTGCTCCGGCTTGCCGTCGTGCCATGCCGCCCGGGCACTGTCGCGGAGGGCCACAGGGTCGCGGGCGTTCTTGGCTAGCCGCTGGCGGACGGAGGCCTCGAGGGCTTGCCGCTGTTCGAAGCAGTCGAGCGACAGTGGTCCCAGCGAGAGGACCACGTCGCCGTAGCCGATCAGGTTGCCCAGCTCGCGCCCTTCGGGAGAGCGAAGCTGCGTGGCCAATTGTCCCTTGCGGAGGTCGATGACGGCGATCTGAGCGTTCGACAGCGGCAGATAATAGCTGTCCGCGGTGAGGAATCCGTGGCCCGTGGTCCGGCCGCCTGAAGGCAACTCGATGCTCTGCGACCAGGCCGGCTTGCCTCCCAGGTCGGTCGTGGCCAGGTGGAACGCACGGACCTTGCTGCTGCCGACGATAATGGCCTTTCCCTCGTGCACGCCGGCCACGTAGAGGCCGTCTTCGCGCGGCACGGACCAGAGATGTTTGCCGTCGGCCAGCGCCAGACAATGAAGCTGCTGCGAAAGGGGCGAAGTGAGCAGCACTCGCCCGTCGGCGACGGTGACCGACGCGTCGATCCAGTGCGAAGACGGCAGCGCGCTGGGGCTCGAGCCGCGGCGCCGTTCGCCGCGTTCGTCGGCACGGCCTCCCAGCGGATACTTGAACCCCCACCGCAGCGAGCGCGTGCTCACGTCCACCGCCACGACGGCGCCGCGCCGGTGGGGCAAATCACCACTCCGTCGCCGGCCGAAGGACTCAGCCCGGCTTGCCGCCGCTGGGCCCGCCCTCCGGAAAAACCGAGCAACGGGCGAAACTCGCCGCTGGCCGCGCTGGCGAGCGCGTCATCGAACTGGGCGACGCGCTGGCTCCATAGCAGCTTGGGCTTGCCGTGGGCGTCGATCGCGCGGGGATCGATCGCCAGCAGGCGCGTATCGCCGCTGGTCGATTCGCCCGCGCTGCCGGTGAACTCGGCCAGGACGTACAAGACGCCGCGCATCGGCAGCGGGGCACCGAGGAACGTGGCCCCGGCCAACGGCGATTTGGCCGGCTCGCCGGTGCCGTCGATTTCCCAGGCCAGCGGCAGCACGCCGCGCTGGCCCGACAGGGAGAGCGCCTGGAGCACGTTGCCTGGCCGCGCGCCGCCTTGCCCTGCCGCGGTTCGCCGCGGGCGCGTGGGTTGTTCGTCGTCTTCGTCCTGAAGGGGCGTGCGGGGGCGCCGGACCTGGTAGACGAGCTCTCCGTCGCTGCTGATTTGGCCAGTCGCCGCGTCGTCCCATAACCGGCGCTCGATCGTGTCAGCGGAGGTTACCATCGTGGCGCGGCCAAACGGATCGGCGCTGAGCGAGGCGGCGTCGAAGAAAACCGTCGGCTCCGGCTCGTCGGCCTGGAGCACGCGCTTTCCGGTCGCCAGGTCGATGACCACCAGCCCGTTGAGTCGAGCGCATCACGACGAGTGCCTGGTCGCCCGATCCGCGCGGCGCCGCGAGGCCGGCGAACCACCAGTCCCTGAGTGCTGGGGAGCGCGAGCTGGCCGCGCTGCTCGCTTCGCCGCATGAGGTAGGGGACGACGCCCAGCCGCTCGTCCAGGAGCTGCGGATTGTCTGAGGTGCGAGCCTGCCAGCGCAGCGCGACCGGTTCGTCCCCCTGCGAAGTCGCGTTGCGGGCCGCGTTGCCGCGGTGCACGAGCCATTGTTCTCCGCGTCCGGGGCCGCCGGGTTGCCGGTCGCCGATCTGCGCAGCCAGCCACGTCAGGGCTTGCTCGCCGGGACCGGGGCCGGGCAGATCGCGCCCCCCGACGCGAAGCATCAGACGCGGAAAATCCTTCCGGAGCGTCTCGAGGGCCTCCAGGGTCTGCTGCCGGTCGTCGGCCAGGTAGTAGCTGGCGGCCAGCTTCACGGAGAGCATCGGCTCAAAACGCCGCGCACCGGGCGAGGCCCGCAGCCGCGCGAAGCAACGCGCCGCGCTCAACGGCTGACCCTCCGCCAGCAAGGCCTCGCCGAGCAGATAGGCGGCCTGATAGCCGGCGTCGGTGTAGAAGTAGAGTCGATAGATGTTTTCCAGGGTCGCTGCGTTGCCTTGCGCCACGGCCTCGTCCAGCAGCCGCTGGGCGGTGGGGCCGGAGCGCAATTGATCAGGTGCGCCACACCTCGGGGGGCAAGCGGGCGAAGGCGGCATCGATCTCCCCGCGCAAGGTGGCGTTGACCGTCACGCCCGCCGCGGTCGGCTCCTCTTTCTCGGGCGGCAGGAAGTAATCGTGTTGCAGACCGCTCTCGGCGGTGTTCTCCAGCGATTCGAGGATCTTCTGGTACAGCTCGGCCGCCTGCGCATGGTTGGCGGTGTCGGAGCGGTTGTCGGCATAGGCCCGGGCCAGACGGAGCCTCTCGCGCAGAGTCCGCTCATCGGCCCCGGGCACCGGCAGCACGCCCGCCATGACGGCGGCCTTGCTCAAGGTGTTCTCGGCGCAAACTCGGCCCCCAGCCGGATGGGAAACTGCGCCTCGGCCCCTGCTGGCCAGATGAATAGCAACAGCAGCGCCAGGGGGCGGGGGCTAGAAAGACCCCAGCGGCAAGGCGAGACGCGATGCGGCAATGCCGACAACGGGCGGGTCATGGGGGGAGCCTCCTCCCTGGCGGATTACGGAATACGGAGTGGGGAAGGCAGCCATCAGGAGTCAGGGATCAGGAGTCAGCGACCACCAACGGTCAACTTTGACGGCTGACTCCTGATCCCTGACTCCTGACTCAAGCCCTCCGCATTCCGAATTCCGAATTCCCGACCGAGACTCCCGGTTTGCGCAATAGGGGACTCTACCGCGCAGCCTGCGGACTATAACAGAAACCCTGGCGCGCCACCATGCGAACCGTGCGCCGCACACTCCGGCCGCTGGGGCGCTTTGCCATCGAGGCTAGCACGGGCCTCCTCGCGGAGCAGCAAACCCCCATCCCATAAGTAGATACGCAGCGAGTGCCACAGGGGTTCAATCGCCCCCCGGGCGGCGCCGAGGGCGTAAGCTACACTTCAGGTGGCAAGATCGTCAGCTTCCATCCTAAGCACGGACCGCTGACGCCCGCGGCATGGCTCATTGAGGAGGGGCCGCCCATGTGGAGTTACTACGACACCTTCGTGCTCTGGCTACAGTCACTCAACGAGACTGAGTGGTTCATCCTCTTGGTGGCCGTACTCATCCTCGGGGCACTGTGCCTGCGCGGCTTTGGCTCGCGGAAGAGCTTTTAGAGCGGACTTGAGGCCGCGGACTTCGGGCTTCAGGCCTCCAGGCCGCTGGCGGCCGCCCTACCACAATCGCGTCACTCCGTAAGGCTCAAACGCGTCGTCGGCGCTGACGACTGCCATCGATTCGCTGACGGCCTGGGCAGCCAACAGGCGGTCGAACGGATCGCGATGATGAAATGGCATCGTCGTCAGCACGGCAGTGTGGTGGATTTCGATGGGTAGCACTTGAAATCCTGTTCGCGCGAGCGCCTGAACGAAGAACACGTCAAATGGCTGCTGCAAGGTGTACTTTCCCGTGCTGATCTTGATCGCGATTTCCCAATGACTTGCGGGGCTGATGAACTTAGCGTTGGCTGCCTCCATATGTGGCTCATGGCTGCTTGGCTGAGCCGCTCGTCGCCCAGCACGAACCACAAGAAAGCGTGCGTGTCCAGCAAGAGTTTCACGGCATATACTCGGCAAAGTCGCGCAGATGTTCGTCATCGTCGCTAACGATCGTGAGCATTCCACGGCAACAGCCGAACTCAGGCATGCCCTCGGGAAGGACCAGCTTGGCTACCGCTTGTTTCTGATGAAGGATCACGAACTGTTCGCCCTGTCCGAGCTTGGCGATCAGTTCCGGCAGATGAGCCTGGGCTTCTTCCAGCGTAATCGTGGACATCGGTAACTCCTGTAGGCAGCGCAACGCAGTAGGCGACCACCTGATATTCTACCGCGTGGGCTGCGGATTGCTGGACACAAATGTGTCTTACACCGCCGCCCCGATCTCCGCCAGCACGTACGGCCCCTTCGGGATCACCGCCAGCGTCGCCTGCGGGCCGTACTCGGCCAGGCGATCGGCGACGGCCTGCTCGACGCTCGGCGCGGCTTCGACGAACAGGCCGTTGAGCGTCTCGGCCGGCAGGCCGTCGCTGACGACCTTCACCTTGGCCTTGCGGCGGACCTTGGCCAGCTCTTCGAGCTGCCACTGGTCCATCACGAAGTAGTCCTTGCCCAGGATCCGCTCGACGAAGACCTCCAGGGTCGGGTTCTCGGCGAACAGCTGCTGGAACTCCGGGCTGCCGATGCCCTTCGGTCAGGCTCGCGGCCAGGATGATCGTGCCGCCTTGCTTGACGATCGGCAGGGCGCCGGTCAGCCCCTTCACCGCCTGGTACCACGTCGTGTCGAGCGGGTAGCCGGCGCAGCTCGTCACGACGACGTCGACCGGCTCCGGCACCGTGTCGCGCGACCACGCCGCGCGACGAAGTCGCACGCCCTCCTCGAACGCCGCGATCATGTCGCCGGCCACGACCTTGAGCGGCCGCCGCTCGCCGTCGATGCACACGTTGACGATGAAGTCGCAGCCGGCCATGCCGGGCGATCCGGGTGTTCTCCTCGTGGACCGGGTTGCCGTCGAGGATGCCGCAGTCGGCCTTCGGGTGCTCGAGGAACTCGCGGCCCGTGCCAGACCTTCACCGTCTCCAGGGCGGCGATGCCGGGGCAGATCACCTTGCGGCCGCCGGAGTAGCCGGCCATCAGGTGCGGCTCGATCAGGCCGGTCGTGATCTTCAGGTCGGCCTCGACGTAGCGGCTGTCGATCCAGACCGGCACGCCGTGCGGGCGTGTCGCCGAGGTAGGTGTGCTCGTCCAGCACCTTGCCGTGGTGGTTCTCGATGCGGTAGTTGGCGGCGATCTCGCGGCCGACCATCTCGACCAGCTCGTCGCCCTCGTTCGGCCGGTGCAGGCCGGTGGCGATGAGGATCGTGATCTCGCTCGCGCGGGATGCCGCTCGCTTCGAGCGTGCCGAGCACCGGCGGCAGGATCAGCTTGTTCGGCACCGGCCGGGTGATGTCGCAGATGACGATGCAGGCGTCGCGGCGGCCGCGGGCGAGCTCGGCCAGCGGCGGCGTGCCGATCGGCCGCTCGATGGCATCGCGAATGGCCGCAGCCGGGTCCGGCAGCGGCGGGGCGTTCTTGTAGGCCAGCGACCGCACGAGGTGCTTGTCGGGCAGATCGACGTCCAGGCCCGTGCGGCCGTATTCGAGTTTGAAGCGCATGTTGTCAGTGGTCAGTGGTCAGTGGTCAGTTGTCAGTTGTTATTGGTTGTCGCTATCGCGCTCGCATCGATATATTCGCGACTCGAGTTCTCTACCATGGCGCTGGCCGAAACGCGCGAATGCGTCACGTGCATCATGTCGGGCGACAGCCGAGGCCAACGGAGGTAGCCAACCGCCGTAGCGACCGCAACCAGCGCGAGCAAGACGAAGATGAGAATCCGGCGTTGCATGCGATTTATCAGGGTAACGCGCGCCGTGGTGACGGGGAAGCAGGGAGCTGGAGAGCCGACTTCGCAAACGTCGCATGCCGCGAAGTCTGGTCCGCAGTTAGAATGGACGCTCAGCACAAACTCACCATGCCCGGCCACAACGACGATCAATTGGCTGAGATTCTCACCGACCTGGCCGACCGACTGCGCTCCGGCCAGCGACCCGATCTCGAGGCCGTCATTCGCCAGCACCCGCAATGTGCCGACGAGCTGCGGCAGCTTTGGGCCGCCATCTTGATCGCCGAAGAGATGGCCAGCGGCACGCGCGAGGCTGCGGCGACGATGCCGCACACGCCGGGGCAGGCCGACGCGCCGACCTCACTCGCTGGAGGCCTGCGCCGGCGATTGGCCCTCCGCAACGTTGCCGCGGCAGTTCGGCGACTACGAGCTGCTCGAGGAGCTCGGCCGCGGCGGCATGGGCGTCGTCTACAAGGCGCCGCCAGCGCAGCCTGCGACCGCGTCGTGGCGCTGAAGATGATCCTCCGCGGCGAGCTGGCCTCGGCGGCCGACGTGGCCCGGTTCCGCGCCGAGGCCGAGGCGGCCGCCCGGCTCGACCACCCGAACATCGTGCCGGTCTACGAGGTCGGCGAGCACGAGGGGCAGCCGTACTTCACGCATGAAGCTACGTCGAGGGCACGACGCTGGCCCAGCGGCTGGCCGACGGCCCGCTGCCGCCGCGCGAGGCGGCCGGCCTGCTGGCCGACGGTCGCCGGCGCGATCCACTACGCCCACCGGCGCGGCGTGCTGCACCGCGACCTCAAGCCGGCGAACATCCTGCTCGACGAGCGAGGGCCAGCCGCACGTCACCGACTTCGGCCTGGCCAAGCGGATCGACGCGGGCGACAGCGCTCGACCCGCACCGGGCGCGATCCTCGGCACGCCCGGCTACATGGCCCCCGAGCAGGCCGCCGGCGGCCGCGGGCAGGTCGGCCCGGCCAGCGACGTCTACGGCCTGGGCGCGATCCTCTACGAGATGCTCACCGGCCGGCCGCCGTTCCAGGCCGCCTCGCCGGTCGACACGGTGCTGCTGGTGCTGGAGCAGGAGCCGGTGCCGCCGCGGCTGCTCAACCCGCAAGGCCGACCGCGACCTGGAGATGATCTGCCTGAGGTGCCTGCAGAAGCCGCCCGACCTGCGCTACGCCACGGCCGCGCGCGCTGGCCGACGACCTGGACGGCGTACCTGGCCGGCGAGCCGATCTCGGCCCGCAGCGGCCGGTTCAGCCAGGTGGTGGCCGCGCTGGTTCCGCGAGACGCACCACGCCGCGGTGCTGGAGAACTGGGGCCTGCTGTGGATGTGGCACAGCCTGGTGCTGCTCGTGGTCTGCTTCGTGACCAACGCCATGTATCTGGCTGCAGCGCTGGCCGTGGCTGACGTCGCCGTGGCCGTACCTCGCTGCTGTGGACGCTCGGCCTGGGCACCTGGGCGGCCGTCTTCTGGGCGCTGCGGCGGCGGGCCGGGCCGGTGACGTTCGTCGAGCGGCAGATCGCCCACCTCTGGGCCGGCAGCATCATGGCGATTGCCATGCTGTTCCCGGTCGAGTGGCTGCTGGGCCTGCCGGTGCTCGAGCTCTCGCCCGTGCTGGGCCTGATCAGCGGCATGGTCTTCCTGGTCAAGGCCGGCATCCTCTCCGGCCGGTTCTACGTCCAGGCGATGATGCTGTTCCTCACCGCGCCGCTGATGGCCGTGGTGCCCGAACTACGGCATCTCGATCTTCGGGGTCGTGTCGGCGGCGGCTTTTTCTTTCCGGGGCTGAAGTACTTCCGGTTGCGGTCGCGGACGACGGCCACCGATTCATGAGATCGGACATCCGGTCAGAGCTTGATCAAGGACAATGCCATGTTGCGCGTCGTGACTGTCGAGATTGACATGCCGGACGATCTCAAGCGTTTTCGCTTGCCGCCCGGCGTTAACGCTCGGCTGCAGGAGTTGCTCGACCGTCAAGACCGCGGCATCCGGTTGTCCAAGGCCGAACGCAAGGAAGCCGAAGGGCTGGTAAGCCTGGCAGAGCTGCTGTCGCTCTTGCGCCGGCGTGCCGAGCGTGCAAAAGCTCATGGTGCGACGCAGCACGCCGGAGGCTTGCCAGCCATTAGCCGGGGCAAGCGAGTGCCACCCCCAGACGCGACGGCTCGCGGCGAATTGCACCCCTGCCCGGTGCGTGAATTCTTCGGCACGCTTACCGGCGGTGCGCTGCGCGACCGCCGGCTAATCGCTGGCAAGCCTCCGGCTTCGCGTGCATTACGCGCGCCACTTCCGCTCCACGTACTTCGGCACCCCGATCGCCAGCTCCAGCCAGAGCTGCTCGCCGCTGCCGCCTAGCCGGACGCTCGAGGTGCGCGTGGCTCGCAGCCCGTTTAGCAACAGGCTGAACTGAGTGGCGGCCTCTTCTTTGGTGCCGCCGTCGCGCAGTAGAGTCTGAGCTACGAGCGGCTCGCGGTTGTCGCCCAGGATCGTGGCCAACTCGGTCAGGTCGGTGACGACGGCCACGTTGTCGGATGTCTGCTCGTTGGCCGCTGGCTTCTTCAGCTCGTCGATCAGGTCGTGCGCCAGGGCAACCGTGGACGAGAGAATGAAGCGATTGCCGACCGTCGCGCACGAGGGGCTGAAGTTGTATTGGATCGGCGCCTTTTGCTTGTCGGTGTTCGGCTCCACCAGGAACTTGCCGACCGTGATCTTCACGCCTTGGTAATCCTTGGCGTCCATCAGCATCTGCGGCTGGCCGTTCATGCCGCCCGTGATGTTGTAGATGCCGACGATTTTCTGGTAGCCCAGCAGCAAGTGCTCGGCGAAGTCGGCCGGGTCTTTCATCTCCAGCACCAGCGCGAAGCCGGGCAGCTTGATCGCCGGCAGCGGCTCGCCCTGCACGAACTGCTGCCGCGCGGCGACGAACTGCATCCGCGGCGTCAGCGCGCCCAGCACCTCGGTGCCGAAGTCGCGGCCCGAGAAATACAGCCCCAGCCCGCTGTCGGCCTGGGCCAGGCCGGCGATCACTTCGTCGTTGAACAGCTTGTCGCGCTGCAGCCACATGCCCGACAGGTCGCGGTGGATGCTGATGCTCTGGATGGTGCCCTTGGGCTTCAGCGGCACGAAGGCGGCCTTGTCCGGCTGTGGCGGGAAGAACCATTTGCGCTTCTCGGCGACCTTCGACGCCTGGTACGGCAAGCCGACGCGGAACCGCAGCTCGCGGTCGTCGCCGTGCAGGCTGAAGGCGGCGTAGGGGGCCGTCTTGAGCGCCTCGAGCACGCCGGCCGCCAGGTATTCGGCGGCAGGGTTTTCGCTGGGGCCATCCAGCGCCTTGTTGAAGCCGGGGATCAGCCGCGCCAGGCCGAGTTTCACGAAGCCCCAGCCGAGCCGGTCGGCCGGCAACGACTTTTGGGCCTGCTGAAAATCTGCCGCGTCGGCGAGCGAGCGCTTTTCATCGCCGCGATGACGATCCACCACGGCCTTCACCGTCTCGGAGCGGTTCGAGATAGCCAGCACGTCGCCGACGATGGCGTGCGCTTCGCCCGACCCGAACGACCAGCCGGTGACGCCTTTGTAGTCTTGCGACTTGATCGGCGACTCGCGGCCGTTGCCGGCGGCATCCGCCTCGATCAGCTCCTTGAAAGTGTCGTGGAGTTTCGTGAGCAGCTCCGCCTTCCGCGGCTTGACGATCAACACGCCGCCGGCCGCCAGATCGATGCCCACGTAGACGCCGCCCCCCACCAGATCGCGGAGGGCCGGTTCCCATTTGACGCCCAGCTTGCCCTCGAACATCTCGACCGCAGCGCGGAGCTGCTTGAACTGGTCGGAGGCCAAGAAGTGCTCCGACGCCGTTCGACTTGCTTGACGGCATCCCATACTTTGCGGTCTGTGGCGACGTTGATCAGCTTTTCCGGCTGGGCGATCTCGAAATACGCCAGGGCGTTCTCGCCCAGTAACCGGGAGGGGTGTCGCGCCTCGTCGGCGGCCAGCGGCCGCGCGGCGGCCGTGACGAGGAGGAGACCAGCGGCATAGAGCGTGGCGACGCGGAGTCCAGCGGGATTGCGTTTCATCGTCGAGTGCCTTGGTGAAAAACGTGCGGGCATGAACAGGCCTGAGCGGGGAGTGCAACCGTAGCGATTGAGCGGAGCGGGCCGGTGCTGTTGACTATACCGGCCAGCCCGTCGCCGAGTTTCAGGATACTACAGCCACGGGGGTTGCGGCAAATCCCGACGAAAGTCGATGCGGCGGCTCCTTGCCGGCCGTGCACTAGGCCATTCATAATCGAATTGGTGCAGCCGCATCGCGTCCATCGGGCGGCTGGCGAGTGTGCCTACTACTTTTGCTCACGAGCCGATCTTAGGCCGTTCCATGATGCGCGTGACGTTTATCGAGGTCGATCATGTCGGCACTCCCGTGCGTTGGCTGGGCGCCTGCCTGATGCCGCACTCGCCGCGGGAGAAAGAGCTGGTCCGCATGCCGCACGCCCGCGAGGACCCCTTTGTCGTGGTCCGCGTGACGTACCACATCGCGCCCACGGATATGGCTTTGCAGAACCGCGAGGGCCAGACGGTGCCAGAACTGGCGTATGGCACGTGCGAAGTGCACCTGCGGTAAACTATCATGACGCGATGGGGACGGTGCACCAACGGCGGCGAGCGACGAGCGGCATTGCCGGGGCCGTTTGGACCGACGCCGCCCGTGCGCTGCCCGGCGAGACGCTGGACCGCATGCTCGCCCTGCTGGCGTGCCGGGGCGGCGACTGCGCGGCGATCTTTCCGCCGCGAGCTGACCCGCGGGGCGGCCCATGTGCCTGTGCCTGGTGTGGCGCTGGGCGAAACTTGCGACATCGCGGACCCCTCTGCCATCGACGCCCCGCGGACTGGGGCTTCGCTGCGCTCAGACCCAGCCACCCGTCGCTCAACCCCAGACACGCGTCACCTGCCCAGGCCGGCCACCTCGGAGGATCAATCGGTCGTCGCAGTCCTCGACGGCTTCCTGCTTAATCACGCCACGCTGCGGCATCGGCTCGAAGGGGCGGGGCATCGACTGCAAGGCGACTCGCACGCCGAGCTGCTGGTACACCTCTACGAGGATCAGGGGCCGGCGTGCTTCGAGCACGTAGAAGGCCCGTTGGCCGCCGCCGTGTGGGACACGGGCCGCCGCACGCTGGTCTTGGCTCGCGACCCGCTCGGCCAGAAGCCTCTCTTCTATCGGGCAGAGCCGGGGCGACTGCTGTTTGCCAATCGCCTGGCCGCGCTCACGGAAGCGGCGGCGGTGCCGCGAGAGATCGATCCCACCGCGCTCGATGAATATCTGACGTTCGGCTATGTGCCGCCCCCGCACTGTCTGTGGCGAGGCTTTCAGAAGCTGCCACCGGGCTACGTCGCCATCTGCCAGGACGGGCAGTTGACTTTCCGCCGCTATTGGGCGCCCGATTGGCAGCGCGAAGACGGCCGCTGCCCAGCGGAGCTGGAGCGCGACTTGCGCGAGCGGCTGGAGACATCGGTGGCCTCGTGCCTCGACGGGCAGGAACGCGTCGGCGTGTGGCTCTCCGGCAGTGTTGACGCGGCGATCATCGCGGCCCTCGCGCGGCGGGTAAGCTCCCAGCCGCTTCAGACGTTCTCTTTCCGCTCGCCGCTGGCGGAGGACGGTCAATCCGCTGCCGCCGAAGCCATCGCACGGCATCTGGGCGCGGAACATCGCGCGATCTGGCTCGATCCTAGCGCGCACGGGGACGTGGCCAGCTTTCTGGGCAGCATGGACGAGCCGTTGGCCGATCCCCTCGTGGTGACGCAATGCTCCTTGGCGGCTGGCACGGCGCAGCACGTGCCGTGCGTATTGACGGGGTTGGGAGCTGACGAGTTGTTGGCCGGTTACCCACGGTATGGCCGAGTGCTCGCCTGGCAGGAGCGCCTGCCGGCCTGGCTGCAAGTCCTGCTGCCGATGCGGCGGCGCGCGGCCGGCGGGAGCGACCTGTCTCCACCGGCCCTCAACGAAGCGCGAGCGAGGCGGTATCTGAGCGAAATCTCCGTCTTCGACGAAGCGGCGCGAAGCCAGCTTTATGCGGACGAGTTCCTCTCGCAGTTGCCTGCCGCCGATCCTTACGACCTGCTGCGCACGACATGGCCCCGTCGCGCGGGCGCGATCCGATCACGGCCGTCAGCCTGGCCGATTTGCAGACTTCGCTGCCTGGCCTGCAATTGGCCGCGTGCGACGCGGCCGCGGCGCCGCACGGACTGGAATGTCGCCATCCCTTTCTGGCGGCCGGAGTGGTCGAGCTGGCTGGCGCCGTGCCGGGGGGCCTGAAGTGGCGCCGCGGTTTGGGCAAGCACATCCTGCGGGGAGCGTTTGCCGACCTGTTGCCGACATCGGTGCTGGGGCGTGCCGATCGGCTCTGTCCGCCGGTCGTCCCGTGGCCGCTTATCGTTCAGGCCAAGGACTGGCTCGGCAACTCCAGGCAATTACTGAGCGCATTTTCGCGCGAGTCACTGAATCGGTTATGCCAAGAAGCGCCTGCGGCCGACGATACGCCATGTGAAGAATCGTCGGCGATCGACGACGACCAACGCACGCGCCAGATCTGGGCGCTGGCCGTGTTGGCCCGTTGGCTCGAGCGCTGACTGCAGGCGCGCGTCGAGCCGTCAGGCCGACGTGTCTTGGGTGAGTAGGTGAGTAGGTGAGTAGGTGAGTAGGTGAGTAGGTGAGTAGGTGAGTAGGTGAGTAGGTGAGTAGGTGAGTAGGTGAGTGCCGACAGCGGTGACCTACTCACTTACTCACTTACTCACCTACTCACTTACTCACGTCGCCCCGTGGCTCAGGGTGACAAACTCCGCTGCTCGCTCGTAAGATGGCGCCGGGGTGACTACACGAAGCGTGACTACACGAAGCGTGACTACACGAAGCGTGACTACACGAAGCGTGACTACACGAAGCATCAGCACGGAGGAGCCAACATGCCGTCAGCCGATCGCCCGAAGCCGACTGCGCCGCTCGGTGGCATGTGGCAGCTCTCGCCCCGCCGCAAGACGTCGGAGGCGACCGACGCCCCCGGCCTGGTGGCCGAGCAGCTTGCCCATTTCGGCATCGACGCCGACGACCCCCTTCGGCGAGGCGTTGGCGCGGCTGGCGCAGCGACTCTACGAGTGCCAGGCGGACGTCGACTCGCTCTGGCGAGCCACGATGCAATCGATCGGCACGCTCGACCGCACCGACCGCATCGCCTACTTCAACGCCAAGAAGTTCCTCTCGTTCCAGCTCGCCAAGCTGCTCGACACGCTGCAGAACCCGCTCCGCCGCACGCTACCAGAGCCTGGGCTACAGCTGCGCGCACGCTCTCGGCCAAGGGGCCGTACGCGGTGTTCGACAACGTGACGGCGATCTTCTCGGCCACGCCGGTCATCGCCCGCACGGCGACCTACATCTACGCCTGCGCCGAGTGGATCGAAGACGCCTTCCAGGGCAAGGAGCTGCTGCTGGAGATCTACTCGCGGCTGCTCAACCCCACGTCGGTCTCGCTGGCCAACTACATCGTCGACCTGGAGGCCGGGCCGTACGCCGGCGAGTACTTCGCCTGGAACTTCAACAGCGGCATGGCGGCCATCGACGCGGTGCTGTCGCACGTGCTGGGCCGCGACGACGTGCTGATCACCAGCCGCAACATCTACGGCGGCGCGCATCAGCTCATTCACGACTGGTACGCCAAGCCGGCCAACCTGGCGATCGCCGTCGAGACGTTCGACGGCTACGACGCGGCCGAGCTTTCGCAAGCGTGCTGGCAGCGCGCTCGCAGAGAAGTACGCCGACCGGCTCGCCGCCGGCCGCCGGGCCTACGTCTATCTCGAATCGCCCTGCAATCCGCACGGCTACGTGCTCGACGTGCCGGGCATCTGCCGCGCGGCCCACGCGACGGGCCTGCGCGTGATGCTCGACGCCACGGTCGGCACGCCGTTCCTCATGCCGGCCGCTGCAGCGCGCCGACCCGGCCGAGCGGCCCGACTTCGTCATCCACAGCTACACCAAGGACCTCTCCGGCACGCGGCTCGGTGATCGCCGGCGTGGTGATCGGCCGCAACGAAGACATGTTCATCCCCAAGGGCGAGACGGCCGGCGGCGTGGCGCTGGAACGAGACGCTGTTCTGGAACGTGTACTACGTGAAAGGGGCGTTCCTCAACGCCGACGCGGCGTTCGAAGTGCATCCAGGGCATGCGCACGCTCGAAGTGCGGATGCTCGCCAAGTGCATCAACACGCGAGATCCTGGCGCGCGTTCCTCGCCGCGCACCCGGCGATCAACGTGCACTCGCAACGCGCTGCCGGACGAACGAGAACTCGCCGCTGCGCGAGAAGCTGATGTTCCTCGGCCTGCCCGCGCCGCTGTTCACGATCGACATGGCCGGCGTGCCGCGCGAGGCGTTCCAGCGGTTCTTCGACAGCCTCGGCGCCGACGTTCGACCACATGATCAGCCTGGGGCAATCGAACACGATCGTCAGTTGCCCCGCGCTGACCACGCATTCCGAGCTGACGCCGACGGCCCTGCGCGAGGCCGGCATCACGCCCGACGACGATCCGCTTCGCCGTCGGCGACGAAGACCCGCGCGACCTGATCGCGCACCTCATCGCCGCGGCGCAGCTGGCGATCGACCCGGAGGTGCCGGGCTTCTCCGAGAAGTTCCCTGGCGACGCCGAGACGGAGAAGCTGATTTGCGAGTGCTACGTCGGTGCGCACAGGCGCTACATCGAGGGGAAGAACGGGAAGAACGCGGCTTCCTAGGGCAACCGCGAAAGGCGGGTGACGGAATCAAAAACTCGGCAGGGCGGTATCTGGCCCAAAGGAAATGCCGGAAGCGGATGTCTTCTTACTTGGCCGATTTGCTCTTGCCAACGGCCGGGGGGCGCGCAAAATACTTGGTTCGCGCCGCACCGGCACTTGACGGAACTACGCTGCGGACATAGAGCTACGGACGCGCCGCTGGCACAGCGCTCTGGCTGCATCCTTCGACACTTAGCGACGGAAATCGCCCCCATGGCACAGCAGTTGGAAACCCTGACCGTCAAGGGCCGTGACGTGCACGGCAAACGGGACATCCGTAGGCTGCGCCGCTCGGGAGCCACGCCCTGCATCCTCTACGGCCACGGCGAGAAGAACGTCAGCCTGGCAGTCGCCGCCGAGGAGCTGGAGGCTGTCGTCCGGCACGGGCACCGTGTCGTGGAGCTCAAAGGGGCGGTCAACGAAACGGTGCGCATCCGCGAGCTGCAGTGGGACACCTGGGGCTCCCACGTGCTCCACGTCGATCTGGTCCGCGCCTCGAAGGATGAGGTCGTGGAAGAAAAGGTCGCCATCGTGCTTCGCGGCGAGGCTCCCGGCGTGAAGGAAGGCGGCGTGCTCAAGCAGTCGCTGCACGACGTGCGCATCCGTGCCCGCGTGTCGGCTCTGCCGGAGCGTATCGAGTGCAATATCAACCACCTGGCCCTGCTGGGCGTGGTGAAGGTGGCCGATTTGGTGCTGCCCGAGGGGGTGACGATCATCACCGATCCCGAGCAGATCGTGGTGCAGGTGGCGCCGCCGGCCGAGGTGGTCGAGGAAGCTCCGACGACCGAGGGAGCCGAGCCGGAACTGATCGGCCGCAAGCCGACGGAGGAAGGCGAAGAGGAAGAGAAGTAGGTGGTGGTCAGTGGTGAGTGGTGAGTGGTGAGTGGTGAGTAGCTGAACTCGCCAGAGTTCAGATGGTCATGAACGTCCGAAGTCTGGCGACTTCGGCTACGAAGACGTAAGCAACCCGTCAGATGAAGCTGGTGGTGGGGTTAGGCAACCCGGGCCGCAAGTATCAAGGCACGCGTCACAACGTGGGCTTCGAGACGGTGGCCGAACTTGCCCGGCGGCACGGTGTCGGCGCAGTCCGCAGCCAGTTCGATGCCGAGGTGATCGAGGCCGACCTGGCCGGCGAGCGGGCACTGCTCGTCCAGCCGCAGACGTACATGAATCGCAGCGGCACGAGCGTCGTGCGGGCACGCGACTTCTACAAGCTGGAGGGGGACAAGCTGCTGGTCGTCGGCGACGACTTCAACCTGCCGCTGGCCAGGCTGCGAGTGCGGGCCAAAGGCACGGCCGGCGGACAGAAGGGATTGGAAGACATCATCCGCTGCCTGGGCACCAACGAGATTGCCCGGCTGCGGATCGGCATTGGCCCGGTGCCCGGCCGCTGGGACCCGGCCGATTTTGTGCTCGGCCGCTTCCCGGCGGAGGAGCAGAAGGAGATCGACGTGGCGATCATGCAGGCGGCCGACGCCGTCGTGCACTGGGCACGGGAAGGCGTGGCCTCGTGCATGAACCGCTACAACGTCACGGAGAGCAAGGGTGGGGCGGAAAACAAGGGCGACGTGGAGAAGGCGGCGCCACCGGATTAGGGTCTGTCGCCCTCGTCGTGGTCGTCAATTCCTATTCGAGGACGAGGACGCGGACGACGACGACGACGACGAAAAACGAGCACGACGAGAGCAAAATCAAGCATTAACGGGAGACCAACTTGGCAGTCCAAACCTACGAGGCGATGTTCATCTGGGACTCCAACCGCTTCTCGCGAGACCCGTCGGTCACCTCGCAGCAGGTGCAGGCGATGGTCGAGAAGGTCGGTGGCGAAGTCCTCGCCAGCCGACTATGGGACGATGGCCGCAAGCTGGCCTATCCCATCGAAGGCCACAAGAAAGGCACGTACTGGCTCAGCTATTTCAACCTCGAGGCCACGCGGCTGCACGAGGTGGAGCGGGCCTGCCAGTTGAACGAAGGCATCCTGCGGCACCTGTTCATCCGGCTCGACCAGCGCGTGGCTGGGGCGCTGGTGAGCGTGGCCCGCGGCGAAAACAAGCCCGCGGAGGGCGAGCCGGAGCCGGCTGGTCAACCGGCTGAACCCGCGCCGGCGGCGGTATAGGTACGCATGGTGTGTTCACCGTAGACCTTTGCATCGGCCATCGGCAGCCGCTAGAATTTTGCAACATATGTTCACTATCCCTCGATGGCCCTAGCGGCGAAAAAACCCAGGAGTTCGGCCATGGCAGACTTCAATCGCGTGATCCTGATGGGAAGAATCACCCGCGACATCGAGCTGCGCTACGTGGGCAGCGGGATCGCGGTCACCGACGTCGGCCTGGCCGTGAATGATCGCCGCAAGAACGCGAACGGAGAGTGGGTCGAGGAAACGACCTTCGTGGATATCACCCTGTGGGGCCGGACGGCCGAAGTGGCCAACCAGTACCTCTCCAAGGGGACCACGACGTTCATCGAGGGGCGATTGAAGCTCGATACCTGGGAGAAAGACGGCCAGAAGCACTCCAAGCTGCGCGTGGTCGGCGAACGGCTGCAACTGCTGCCCCGCGGCGGTGGCGGTGGCGGCAAGGGCGGCGGCGGTCCGCAGCCGGATGTTTCCGAATACAGCCGTCCCGCGGAGGATTTCGAGCCGCCCCAAATGGCCGGCGCCTCGGCCTCCGGCACGCAGCCCCAGCAAGGCGAGGACATTCCCTTTTAGCCGCACGTTCGTCGCCTGATGTTTCGTCGCCTTTCGCTCCGCGAAAGGACGTTCTTTCGCGGAGCGAAAGACGACACTCACCACTCACCACTCACCAGTCTGCCATGATCGCCAAAGCTCCGTCGCAGCGGAAGACCTTCAGCCGCCCCAAGCGCTTGCCGCGCGGCAAGAACGGCGGCATCGAGCTGCTGCTCATCCAATCCGTCGAGCACCTGGGCAAGCAGGGGGACGTAGTCGAGGTCAAGGCCGGCTACGCCAACAACTACCTCATCCCTCAGGGCTTGGCGACCATCGCCACCGATCATCACAAGCGGATGATCGAAAAGCACCGCGCCCGCCTGGCGGAGATCGAGAAGTCCCGCATGGCCGGCCTGCGGCAGAAGGCCAAGCAGCTTTCCAACGTCAGCGTCACGATCGAGGCCAACGCCAACGACGAAGGCCACCTCTATGGCTCGGTGGGCCCGCAAGAGATCGTCACCGCACTGAAGGCCCAGAACATCAACATCGATTCCGACCAGATCCGCCTCAAAGGCCCGCTCAAGGAGCTGGGCCTGTACACCGTCAAGGTGCACATGGGGCACGAGATCGAAGCCGACCTCAAGGTATGGGTCGTGCCGACCGTCGGCGCCGGTGGGGCTCAGGCCGAAGGATCTTAGGTCAACTTCACGAGCCTCAGGCGCCACTCGCTTGGTCACGTCACGGGCGACTCGATTGCGGTCGCCCGGTTTCTTGCTGCTCCTTGGTTCGTCCGCGCGCACCTCTGCGCCACGCTGAAGCGCTTTTCCGCCGCGCGGCTGTACAACCGCCGCGCGCCGACGCTACGATTGTGGTGCCTTCCCGCCGTACTTCCCCGAAGTTCGATCCAACTGACCACTGACCACTGACCACTGACCACTGACCACTGACCACTGACCACTGACCACTGACCACTGACCACTGACCACTGACCACTGCCAGCGATCCCGCCCGTCGCCCATGCCCGCCGACTATCTCCTCCACAAGCTCACTCGCCGCGAGTTTCGCAACCGCATGCAGGCCGGGGAGCTGCGCTGCTGCATTATCCCGGTGGCCGCCATCGAGCAGCACCTCGAGCACCTCCAGATGGAGCACGACTGGCGGAGCGTTTGCCACGTGGCCGAGGAGGTGGCCAAGCGGCTGCGGCCCCAGGTGATCGTGGCCCAGGGGCTGATGTGCGGCATCAGCGAGCACCACATGAAGCACCCCGGCACGCTCAGCCTGCGGCCGGGCAGCTTTCTGGCGGTGCTGTCCGACATGATCGACAGCATGGTGCGGGCCGGCTTCAAGAACGTCGTCGTGCTCAACGGCCACGGAGGCAACATCGCCCCCTGCCGGGGGATTTGGGACCAGTTCGCCCGGCAGGCAATGATCAACTTGCAGTTCCTGCCCTACTGGGAAACGCTCACCGCGGATGACGCCAAGCTGCTCACCAGCGGCCAGCGTCTTCCCTACGACATGCCGGGCCACGCCCAGGAGTTCGAGACGTCGTTCGCGATGGCCGCGTTTCCCGAAAACGTGCGGGCCGACGCGCTGAGCGATCAGCCGGACAAGACGCCCGCCATGGCCACCGCCGCCAAGGGCCAGGAGTTCATCCAGCGGATTGTGGACCGCGTCACGGCTTATGTGCAAGAGATGATCGACGGCAAGCGCGTGGCGGAGATTCCGCCATTTCATCCGTAGGTTGCAAGTCGTGCAGTTAATTGGCCACAAAGAGCACCAAGGACACCAAGAGCACGAAGAAGAGCCGCGGAGACCCACGGTACTTCGTGCTCTTGGTGCTCTTCGTGGCATAATCTTGCTTCGTCCTGACGAGTTTCTGCCCGCGAATCACGCGAATCAGCGCGAATGAAAACATTCGAGTCGATCTGGGTGGACGCAAATTCGGCTTCGTCCTCGTGGTTCATTGGTTGAGCTGGTGAATCGTATTGTGAATCACCCCCGTCACCCTTTCGCCGCCCGACCCGTTGAGCGAATAGCGAATCTCCATGCACCGGGTCGGTTGAAGGTCCGGCATTTCCAGGAAGATCGTGCGGCCATCATCGCCCAGTGCGGCCCGCGTAACTCGCAGCGTTTTCGTGTCCAAGTGCTCTGAGCCGTAGTTGGCGCTGCGCTTCAGCGACCAGGTTTTGACCGCGTAGGATTCGGGCCTGGCCGCAGTCACCGCGTCCAGCTTCTCGCTGAAGCGAATCTTCATGCGTCCAGCCTCCGCGTGCAGCTCCGTCGGCAGCCAGACCGGCTTGCCGGTGTAGCGGACGCGGTAGAACCCGCCGGGCTGCTGCTGGTTGCCGGCCCAGGCGAACATGCCGCACACGTAGAGGTGGCCGTCGGTCGGGTGGAACCGGCCGCGCATGACGCCGGTCGGGAACGGCGGCAGCGGCAGGGCACACATCCCGCCCTGCGCCTGGCCGTCTCACGTCCTCGTGCGGCACGACGATAGATCTTGCCGTGCCGTAGGACAGGTTCAGCAGCGACCCGTCCAGCGGCCCCCAGCTCTTCGCTCGTCACCCAGACGCAGCTCGCGCCGGCGAGCGGTCGAAGCTCGTTGGTGATCCAGCACAGCGGCTGCTTCATCGCCGCGTCGGACGTGTCGGTGACGTCGGTGTAGCCCCACAGGTTGCCGTAGAACGCCGCCCTTCGTCGACCCGGTTGATGCGGTTCTTCGGCGTCCAGAAGCCCTTCCTGGTCGGTCACGAAGAACGTGCCGTCCGGGTTGAGGCAGACGCCGTTCGCGGCGCGGAAGCCGGTCGCCAGGATCTCCGTCCTCGAGCCGTCCTGGCTCACCTTCAGCAGCGTGCCGTGGTGCGGCACGAGGGCCGGCAGCGCGTGCCGGGCCGCTCTTGGCGTAGTAGAAGTTGCCCTCCGCGTCGGTCTGCAAGCCCATCGCGAACTCGTGGAAGTGCTCCGTCACCTGGTGGTCGTTGTTGAAGCACTCGTAGAAGTCGGTCTCGCCGTCGCCGTTCAGGTCGTGCAGCATCACGATCTGGTCGCGGCAGCAGACGAAGACCCGGCCGTCGACGATCTTCAGCCCGAGCGGCTGGAACAGCCCGGACGCGATCCGCTGCCAGGTCAGCCCCGTCTCCGGCCGGTCGAGGCCGCGGACGAGCCAGACGTCGCCGTCCCAGGTGCAGACGGCCGCCCGGTTGCCGTCGGGGAAGAAGTCGAAGCCGGTCAGCCGCAGCTGGCCGTTCCACGGGTTCTTGTCGGGCAGCCGAGATCGTCGACGGCGAACGGCCCGTCGTCGCTGCCGATTTTCGGCACGGTCGCCAGGTTGTCGGGCCAGCGGGGCGGCCCGCCTCGGGTCAGCGGCTTGAGGTCCATGCCTGCGCCGCTCCGCGCTTGGGAAGCGGCCAGTGCGGGGATGTCCTCGGCCTTTTCCAGGCGGCAGAGCCAGAGCGTTGTCCGCAGTGGATTCTTGCCGTTGGGCAGCTTCAGTCGGAGCAGCCCCGCGGGATCGGCCTGCCAAGCCGCGCTCGATCGGGGGCGATAGCCCCCCGACGATCGGACCTCGCGCTGCCCTGTTGGCCGCGACGACGGCGACGGCGGTCCCAGGCGTCTTCTCGATTCGCAGCGTCGAGCCGGTCTCGAGCTGCGCCACTCGTAGGATCAGCTCCTGCTTGCGGGGGCCAATGTTCAGCGTGCCGCGCGAAAACGGGCACGGGCGACGTGCCGGTCAGGCCGGGCATCTCCAGCACGGCCACGTCGCCGACTGTGTACGACAGGATCGCCTGGTCGCCGTAGTGATACAGCCCCTTGTAGTGTGCCCACGAGCGGGGCAAGGGGCCGTAGGGCCGGCCGTCGCGTCCTTGAAGGCGAGCGTCGTCGAAACTCTGGCCGTCGGGGTCGGCCCAGCCTGGCCCGACAGGGTTAGCAATAGGGACGGCGCCTACCGTTCGCGGGTGGACCTCGTGTCGGCCGTTGAAGTGAATGCCATTCCAGTCGATGAATCCTTGACCGCTCCAGGCGCTCGCCAGGCGAAGCGTGTCGTGGTCGTAGAGCATCCAGTAGCGGCCCTGGGAGACGCCGCCGGGGCCGGCGTCGAGGCGGACGGCGATTCCCTTGTAGGCGAAGTTGCCGGTCTGCCCGACCTCCAGCGTGTTCATCAGGCTCGGCCCGTAGTTCATGGCCACCCACGGCTCCAGGCTCGACGGGGCTGGGCCGCGGCCCGTGCCCTTGGGCAGCCGCGACAGGTATTCGGCATTGACCAACGTGTACTGCGAAGGATTGTGTGGCTTGAGATACGCCTCGCGGAGGTAATGGATCACGTCGTACTTCTGCTGGGGCACCATCCACGGCTGCGGCGTCATCAGGCCGAACCCGTGGGTCAGCGTGCGATAGATGCCGTAGGGATCGCTGCCGTTCTTGAACTTGCCGCGGGCGAAAGCCAGGGAGGTCGGCAACGAGCCGGGCCGGTCTTTCGTGCCGTGGCAGTTGGCACAGTTGCGGTCGTAAATGGCCTCGCCGCGCCGGAGGCTCTTGGCGTCCAGCGCCGCGATGATTCCCGCGTGGTCGAGGTCCTGCTCGTAATCAGGCACTCGCTGCTGGACATACAGCGACGGCTCGGGACGCAATTCCTCCGCGCGGGCCGGCCCATGCTCGGCGATCTCGATCAGGTAGCTGGCCAGGTCGAGGAACTCCTGTCGGCTCCCCAGCAGGTTCGCCAAGCCGTCAGGCATGATCGACGCGGCCGCGGTCGTGCGCTGCTCGACATCCGCCTTGGCAATTGCCACGACCTTGAAGTCCTGGGCCGGGTCGCGGACGACAACCTTGGCGGTGCGCTCGGCCACGAGCAAGCCCGTCAGGACCTTGCCCTGCGTGGTGGCGATCGTGACCGTCTCGAACCCCTTCTTGATGGCTTTTGAGGGGCGCAGCACGGACTCGACGAGATGCGCATCGGCCGTCTTTTCCGCGGGGCGCGCGAGGTCCGGGCCGAGCGGCGGTTCCTGGCCGCCGGCTGAGTGACATTTGGCGCAGCTCAGGTGCGGCTGAAAGAAGACGATTGCCCCTCGCACCGGGTCGCCCTGGCGGCGGGCGTCGTGCGCGAGAGCGGAGGGCTCTTCCCTGAGGAGCCGCCTCTCCAGGGTATCTACGACAGCCATCGGCTCCGCGGCGGCCGTCCACGCTCTGGTGCCAGCCATAGCAGAGAACCGAGGCCGAGGAGTGCCGTCAACTTGCTCGAGGTCATGATCGAATGCCCTGGTCAGCGTTTGCCATTTTCGACAAGTGTATCACCAAGACCACCTTCACGAATTAGAATGACGGCGATTCGGCACAGGGGTTCGGCGACGGCGGCGGCGCAACTGAGTCGCTTGGGACCTAAAACGATCTGCGGTTTCACCAGCCTTGAGGTTCATCGATGAGCGGCATGACCCGTCGTCAGTTCCATGCTCGGGCCGCTGCCGTTGGTCAGGGCGTGCTGGCGGCATCGCTGGGATCGTTGTCGCCCATCGCGGTGCGTGCCGAGGAAAAGCAGGCGAAGCTCCCGCCTGGCAAGTACGTGGACATGCACACCCATTTGGGCCAGACGTGGAACAGCCAGCCGCCGCTGACGGCAGGCGCGCTGCTGCGGTGGATGGATGCCCACGACATCGCGCAGGCCGTCGTGCTGCCGCTGGTGAATCCCGAGGCCTCGGCCTATCCGCTGACCACGGACTACGTGCTCCTCCAGACGAAGCCCCATCGCGAGCGGCTGATTCCTTTTTGCTCGATCGATCCGCGCACGAGCTACGTCGGCGGGCATAAGGGGCTGGTCGAGATGCTGGCGAAGTACCAAGAGGCCGGCTGCCGCGGCTTCGGCGAGCACAAGCCGGGCGTGCCGATGGACGACCCGCGCAACATCGCCCTCTATCGGGCCTGCGCCGACGTCAAGCTGCCCGTGCTGTTCCACGTCGATAACCTTCGCAACACCGACAAGCCGGGCCTGCCGGGGCTGGAAAAGGTGCTCAAGGAGGTGCCGGGCTGCACGTTCATCGGCCACGGGCCGGGCTGGTGGGCGTCGATCTCGGGCGACGCCACGGAAAAAGATCTGGGCGGCTACCCACGCGGGCCAGTCGTGCCCGGCGGAGCGATCGACCGCCTGATGGAGAAGCACAAGAACATCTACGGCGAGCTTTCGGCCGGCAGCGGGGCGGGCGCGCTCAGCCGCGACGAGAAGTTCGCCCGCGAGTTCCTCATCCGCCGGGCCGACCGGCTGATGTTCGGCACCGACTACTTGCACCCCGGCCAGGATGTGCCGCAATTCGAGGTGCTGCCCAAGCTCGACCTGCCGGCCGACGTGGCGGCGAAAGTGTTCCGCGACAACGCGCGGCGGCTGCTGGGATGAAGCTCTCCGGCACGCGCCGTGGGGCCGTCATCAGATGGCGTTGAATCGCCCGCAACTCACGGCTAGGCTGACGCTATGAGCGCCGCGACGAAGCTGAACCTGATCTCGGTGGAAGACTACCTCGCCGGAGAATTGGTCTCGCCGATCAAGCACGAGTACCTCGGCGGCGTGGTCTACGCCATGGCCGGTGCGCGGAACGCGCATAACCTGATCGCGACCAACACTACGACGGGGCTGGGTGTGCGTCTTCGCGGTACACGCTGCCGGCCCTTCAATTCTGACACCAAGATCCGCGTGCGGCTGCCGCTGCACATGCGGTTTTATTACCCCGATGCCTCGGTGATTTGCCGGCCCAACCCGCAAAGCGATTCGTTCCAAGATGATCCGGCCGCCATCTTCGAAGTGATTTCTCGCAAGACGCGCCGCATTGATGAAGGGGAAAAGAAGGACGCTTACCAGACCATCCCCTCGCTTGGCGTCTACGTGCTGCTCGAGCAGGAGTTCCCCGCGGCCACCGTCTTTCGCCGGACCGAGCAGGGCTTCGTCCGCGAAGTGTACGAGGGATTGGACGCCGTGATCCCCCTGGCTGAAATCGAAATCGAGCTCCCGCTGGCGGAAATCTATGACGGCGTCGAGTTCGCGCCGGAAGCCGAAGAGGAGGCCGCGGAGTGAAGTAATAATTGGTAAACCAAAATCGGTGTACCAAGTCACCTGGGCCACCGCCCGCGCAGCAGGGCGAGGTCCGGCGCAATTTCATAGTAGACGTGCCGGCCTCGCCGCTCGGCGGAGTGCACGAAATGCAAGTCGAGCAAGCGGTTCAAATACTTGGTCACGTTCTGTTTGCTCTTGCCTGTGGCCTTGACCAGCGACGTGTTCGTGAAGCGGCTTTGCTTGACCGCGGCGCACAGTATCTGTTCTTCTGCCTCCGAGACCACATTCTCGACGCGTTCCCAGGTCAAGCGCACGAGAAACTCCTGTGCGGCTTCCGAGGTCAGAGTGCCGGTCATGCCCTCGGGCAAATGAGTCACCAACGACGTGATAGCATCGGCGTGCTTCCTCACTCGGAATAACATGGCCTCCGTTCCTCGTCTCTCCACGGGTGTCCCCGGCTTCGACAAGCTGCTCGGCGGCGGGCTATTGCCCGGCACGCTGACCGTCGTCGCGGGCGCCACGGGCATCGGCAAGACGCAGTTGGGCCTTCAGTTCGCGCATGCCGGACGGCGCAGGAAGGGCGGCCGGGCATCGTCTTCGACATGACTTGCCGGGGCGATTCGCAGAGCCATGCCGACTATGCCCGGCGGATGTTCGATTGGGAGCTGGTCCGTGCAGCCGCCACCGGCAAGGTCGATGCGGAGAGCGTCTTCGATCGTGCGGGCCAGCCCGGCGATTACCTGCACGTCTTCGACTATCACGGCCGCCGCGTCACGCGGAACGACCTGGACGAAGACGCCTGGCGGCTGTGGCAGGCCGAGTTGGCCGCGCGGCTCGCCGTGACCATCGGCTTCTTCTACGGCAACTTCATCCGCGGCTGCCGCCGGGCAGTGATCGACGGGCTGGAGCCGGTGGACCGGGCCAGCCAGTCGATCCAGTTGCAGCTTTTCGACTACATCTACCACCAGATCCTGCGAAAAGACCCCGACTGGGTCGCTCGCGATCTCTTGCGGCAGGACTTCCGCCGCCATGCCGAAGAAGTGGCGGCGCACCCGTACGATGCGTCGCAAATCGGCTGCCTGGCGCTGTACACCTCGCGCGAGACGATGCTCGATGACCTGATCAGCCGGCCGATCGAGGAGGGAGACCTCCTATCGAACGCCAACACGGTGATTCACCTGGGCCGCATCCGCGAGGGGGCAAAGCTCGGTCGCGGCCTCTACGTCGCCAAGCACCGCGGCAGCGCGTGCAGCGAAGAGATTGTGCCTTATGATGTGACAGATCGCGGCATCTCGATTGGCTGAGATTCGTCTTCGGGCGGCTGTTTCTTCGACCGCCCAGCACTTGTCGGCCGGGTGAGGCCGCGCAGACCAGCCAAACGCACACGCCGATCAGGGCGAGATTCACTACGGCAAAAAGGAAGAAAATGGTCAGGCCGCCGATCCGCGCGGCCTCGGCGTGTTGTGGATAAAGCGCCTCCAGGTCGAGCGCCGTCAAGCGAAGCGCCTCACGCAGCACCGAGACGGCGATCAGGGCAAGAACGGCGCCGAGAGAGGCGATCGCGAGCGGCCTCCTCGCCAGGCGCACCGTTCGCAATTGCCAAAGCCAGGCGCTGCCCTGAAGCCCCACGCCAAGCAGGGCCGCAATCGAGTATGCCAACGTCAGAGGGGCGCGGAGCACCTGGGCCAAGGTGGTCGATTGCCAGACGTAGCCCAGCCCACCGACCACAGCCAGGCCAGCGCCGCATATCGAAAGCAGCACCAAACGGCGCGTCTCGACCGCCTCGGCGGCTTTCTCGTCTGCGCGAGGTTGCCGCAGGCACAATTGCCAGCCGGCAACCACGCTCATCGTCATGAAGGCGCCACCGAGCCAGACCAGCAGCCGGCTCGAGACTTCGACGGCCGATTGCGGGAGCCGGCCGCCATCGTAGACCGCCGGCCAGCTCTCCTCGCGGATGGAGAGCAGATGATTGCTCGTCCAGCAAAAGCCGACGAACAGCAAGCAGCCGGTCGTGACCACGGCCACGGCACGCTGCGCCGTCGGCGGCCAGCGGGCCAGCCGCTCGCTCTTGAGCAGGTAGAGCAAGTAAAACGCGGCACCCAGCACGGGAATCACGATGAGCCACCGCCATGCCAGCAGCAGATTGGCCGTGTAGAACTCGCGCGGGTAGAGAATCTGCACGAAGAGCAGCGGGGCTATGCCCGCCGTAATGGCCGCTCCCAGGCCGAACGGCAGCCAGTCGCGCAGTGTCGCCGCCAACGGCTGGGCGGCACGCGGCTGCTCCTGCCCACCGGGAAAGACCGTCGCCCAGGTCACGTACAGGCTGCCCGCGGCCACGTAGTGGACCAGCGCCTGGTGCAAGGCGAACGTGGCCACGTACAACGTCAGATACCACGCTGTGGCAGCCGGAAAACCGAAGGGGAAGGTGTGGTCCATGCGGGTCTCCACGGCCGTTGGAGTGCGGTGACTCGTCACCGCTTTGGGATTATTGGCATAGCGCTGGCATTATTCGTGGCGGCAATGACTCATCCAAAATCCCAAAGCGGCGACGAGTCGCACGCGCTCCAAAGTGCTAGTCCGTCACGCGCGGCTCCGTGCCCGCCTCCGCCAGCCAGGCGGCGATCTGCGAAAGCATTTGCCGATCCGCTCGGGCCGTCCACTTCTGCGTCCGGCCGCCGTTCGTCCAGGCAATGTACTGCACCAGGGCCTCGAGCTCCTCGGGCGTCCCGGCAAAGGGGGGCATGAACGGCTTGGTCTGCTGGAGCTTGGCAATGTTCATCCGCATCTGTTCCAGGTCCCAGGTCGCCGTCAAGTGCGTCAGCCCGTTCATCCCCTCCATCGTGTGGCACACGCTGCACAACCGGCGAAACACCTTGGCACCCAGCCGCACGTGGTCGTTAGGCAACTCGTCGGCGCCGCGCAGCGGATAGGGATCGTCCGTTACGCTGCCGATGCGGCGGAGTCGGGCCACCTCCCCAGGCAGGACTGAGTTGGAGTAGAGCACGTGCCGGATCGAGAAGGGCTTGCGCGAGCCTTCGCGGACAAACTCGCCGCCGGCCGTGGCCCCGAAGGCCAACACCACCAGCAGCGTCGCCGTGGCCATGTTGATATACAACCGGCGGAGCACGAGCCCGCCGATCGCATAGGCTCCGATGGCCAGCGAGGCGGCCACCGCGATGTTCAGAAACAGCGTCATGGCCGGGCTGCCCCCCAGCACCCAGCCGCGGCTGTCGGCCGGCATCGCCCCCAGATACCAGAGACCCAAGAGCGGCATCGCGGCCATCGGAATCAGGAAATGCGCCGCGCGGTTCATCAGCGAGCGACGCGCCTCGCGGTCCAAGTCGCCGATGCTGTTCACCACCACGCAGGCGCCCAAAGCCGCCAGCGTGGTTGCCACGACCGTGCGATAGAAGAGGCTCGGCCAGAAGGTGGGGTTGAAGAAGCCGTCGGCCACGCGGCCGGTCTGGAGCCAGCGGCCCGGCGTCAGTTGCCACGACAGGATGCCGTTGATGATCAGCAGGCTCGCCCAGGCGGCCACGGCGTAGATCGCCAGCAGCGCCAGCGACGTGCGGTCGCTCAGCCGCTCGTGGTAACGGTAGAAAGCGTAGCCCGCGACGATCTCCAGGCAGAAGAACGTCCACTCCGTGGCCCATAGCCAATGGAAGTTGTGGACCATCGCCCCAATGGTCGCCGGGCTGACTTGGATCGTCGTGAACCAGATGCCCACGCCCGTCAGCGCCCCTGCCACGAAGCTGATCAGCACCAGGGCCTTGAAATAGCCGTCCACGAACCGCCGGGCATGCGGGTTGCGGCCGGTCATGGCCAGCCACTGGAAGTAGCAGAGGAGCATCCCGCCGCCGACGGCGAACTGTGCCAGAAACACGTGCACCACGGCCATCGCCGCGATCACCAGCCCCGGCATCAGCGGGCTGTAGTCGTTGACCGGATAGAAGTCGCTCATGCGTGCGTCTCCGCCGTCTTTATAACGGGAAAGGCATTCCGGGCAACCAAGAGATCGTGCGGCGGTTGTTGCCCGTAACTGTTCGCCCTTGGCCCGTATCGGATATGATGCCAGCGGTGCCCATTTTCGTGGTGAGCTTCCCGCGCTGGTGCGAATGATGCGTGCCCTTGGCCGTTCCCTCCAGTTCGTCGGCTTGGTCGTGCTGCCGCTGGCGCTCGTGCTGAGCATGATGCCGTCGGGACGCGGCGATGAGAGGTTGCTCTCCCCGGGCCAGGAGCTGATGGCGCTGGCCTTCGGGGCGGCCGTGTTTTGGATCGGACGGCTGCTGGAAGGGTACGCCAAGCGGTAGGTATACTCGGTCAATCGATCGCGCACTCGTGCGCGGTCGTGCTCGTGCTCGTAGTCGTGCTCGAGACCACGTGGCGGCCCAGAGCGAACCGTAACACGATCAGAATCACGGGCAGCGAAGGTCCAACGTCCAACGTCCAACGTCCAACATCGAACTGGGAGCTGTCGCACATGAGATTTGCCGCATTCGTCGTCGTTCTCGCCTGCTGCTGCGGATCGCTGCGGGCCGAAGACAAGAAGTCGGACAGCAAGGATGACGGCTGGAGTTCGATCTTCGACGGCAAGACCCTCAAGGGCTGGAAGGCCTCCGAGAACTCGGAGAACTGGACCGTAGAAGACGGCTGCATCGTCGGCCAGCACGGCCGCAGCCATCTGTTCTACATGGACAAGGAATTCGCCGATCTGGAGTTCAAGGCCGAGGTGAAGATCAACAAAGGGGGCAACTCCGGCATGTTCTTCCGCACGGCCTTCGGTCCCGAATGGCCCAAGGGCTACGAAGCCCAAGTCAACAGCTCGCACACCGACCCGGTGCGCTCCGGCAGCCTGTACTTCCTCGCCAAGATCGGCGACAAGCTGACCAATGACGACGAGTGGTTCACCCAGCACATCATCGCCAAGGGAAACCACATCACGATCCGGATCAACGACAAGGTGACGGTCGATTACGTGGATAAGAAAGAGACCTACAAGAAGGGGCACGTGGCCCTCCAGCAGCACCACGAAGGCAGCCTGGTCAAGTACCGCAAGCTGATGGTCAGGACGCTCGACAAGTAACGCCACCGAAGCTGGAAAGCCGGCGATGGCATCGCCGGAATCGCGGGACAGCCGCCGGCCTGTTGCTCTTTTTCGCATCGGCGGATTGGCCGCTCGCAGGTATGATTCCGGAACTTCGCAGACGCCCGCTGCCTAGGAGATCATGCATGCCCAAGCTCTCGATCACCGTGCCGCACAGTCTCGGCCAGGCCGAAGCCGCTCGCCGGGTCGCCGGTCTGATGGACGCTATCAGCAAGAAGTACGCCGATCAGATCAAGATCACCGAACAGAACTTCGGCGAGAACTCCGGCACGTTCGCCTTCAAGACGATGGGCATGACCGTCAGCGGCAAGGCCCAGATCGAAGAGGCGAGCGTGACCATCGACTGCGACCTACCGTTCGCGGCCGTGATGTTCAAAGGCCGCATCGAGAAAGAGATACGCGAGACGCTGGAGAAGATACTCAAGGGGTGACCTCGTTGGCCGCTGCCGCTAAATAGCAGTCCGTCACTCTTTCGGCGGAAAGCGTCCCTCGTCAACGCGCGTTTGCAATTTCCGGGCCGCTTTGAGCTTGAGCAGGCGCTTTGCCGATTCGCGGGTCAGGCATTGGCTGAGGGGATCAACCAGCCGCTCCAGGACGGGATTCGATTTCCTCGTCTTCATGAGATAATTATAAGCATTATGCTCGCAGCAGCTTCCGCAGCACCGTCTGCAGAATGCCGCCGTTGCGGTAGTAGTCCAGCTCGACCGGCGTGTCGATCCGCACCACAGCGGTGAACTCCTTGACGGCGCCGCCCTTCGACGTGGCCCGCACGGCAATGGTGCTTCGTGGCCGCAGCGCGGCATCGACGGGGATGTCGAACGTCTCCTCGCCCGTCAGGCCGAGCGATTGCCAGTTCTGGCCGGCGGGAAACTCCAGCGGCAGCACGCCCATGCCGACCAGGTTGCTGCGGTGAATCCGCTCGAAGCTCGCGGCGATCACCGCGCGCACGCCCAGCAGGAACGTCCCCTTGGCGGCCCAGTCGCGGCTGCGAGCCCGTGCCGTACTCCGTGCCGGCCAGCACGACCAGCGGCACGCCTTCGGCTTTGTACTTCATCGCCGCGTCGTAGATCGTCATCTGCTCGCCGTCGGGCAGGTGGCGCGTCACGCCCCCTTCGGTGCCCGGCGCCAGCTGGTTGCGGATGCGGATGTTGGCGAACGTGCCGCGGGTCATCACGCGGTCGTTGCCGCGGCGGGCGCCGTAGCTGTTGAAGTCGACGCGGCTCGACGCCGTGCTCGATCAGGAACTTGCCGGCGGGGCTGTCCTTGGCGATCGATGCCGGCCGGCGAGATGTGGTCGGTCGTCACCGAGTCGCCGAGCAGCGCCAGGCACGCGAGCGCCGCGGATCGGCTGGATCGGGCCCGGCTCGGGCGTGCAGGTCGGCCAGGAACGGCGGCTCCTGGATGTACGTGCTGGCCTCGTCCCACTCGTACAGCTCGCCGCCGGTCGTCTTGATGCGCGTTCCACTTCTCGTTCGTCGTGCAAGACGTTGGCGTACTGCGTCTGCGAACATCTCGGGCAGCACGCATCGCGTGCGACGGCGCTTGCGACTTCCTCGCTGCGTCGGCCAGATGTCCTTCAGATACACCGGCCTGCCGTCGCTGCCTTGCGCCGAGCGGCTCGGTGGCCAGGTCGATGTCGGTCGTGCCGGCCAGCGCATAGGCCACCACCAGCGGCGGGCTGGCCAGGTAGTTCGCCTTCACGTGCGGATTGATGCGGCCCTCGAAGTTGCGATTGCCGCTGAGCACGGCCGCCGACGACCAGGTCGCCCTCGGTGACGGCCTTGGCGACGGGCTCGGGCAGCGGGCCGCTGTTGCCGATGCACGTCGTGCAGCCGTAGCCGACCGTGTGGAAGCCGAGCTGGTCGAGTGGCTCGGTCAAGCCCGGCCTTGCTCGAAGATAGTCGGTCACCACGCGGATGCCGGGCGCCAGGCTCGTCTTCACGTAGCGGCGGCACCTTCAGCCCCTTGCTCGACGGCCTTCTTCGCCAGCAGCCCCGCGGCGATCATCACCGACGGGTTGCTGGTGTTCGTGCAACTGGTGATCGCCGCGATGACGACCGCGCCGTGCGTGATCTCGTCGGCCTTGCCGTTGTAGACGACTTGGCCCTACGGCGGCGCCGCTTCGTCGCCGTAGCGCGCGCGTCGAGGGCTGCGCCGCCGCTCGACTGCGACAGCCGGCGCCTTCGGCTGGCGGCGCCTTGCGCTAGACCTCCGCAGGTCATGACGCCAACGCTGCTTCATCGCCGTCAGCGGCACGCGGTCCTGCGGCCGCTTCGGCCCGGCGAGGCACGGCTCGACGGTCGCCAGGTCGAGCTCCAGCGTCTTGCGTGAACGTCGGCGGCCGGCGTCGTCATCGGTGCGGAACAGGCCCTGCTCCTTGGTGTAGCGCTCGACGAGATCGACTTCGTCCGTCGTGCGGCCGGTGCGGCGGAGATAGGCGCAGCGTTTCGGCGTCGACCGGGAAGAAGCCCATCGTGGCGCCGTACTCCGGCGCCATGTTGGCGATCGTCGCCCGGTCGGCCAGCGACATGCTCGACACGCCGGCGCCGAAGAACTCGACGAACTTGTTGACCACGCCGTGCCTTGCGGAGGATCTGCGTGACGGTGAGCACCAGGTCGGTCGCCGTCGCGCCCGGCGGCAGGCGCGCCGGTCAGCTTGAAGCCGACGACCTCGGGCATCAGCATGTAGATCGGCTGGCCGAGCATGACGGCCTCGGCCTCGATGCCGCCGACGCCCCAGCCGACGACGCCCAGGCCGTTGATCATCGTCGTGTGGCTGTCGGTGCCGACGAGCGTATCGGGCAAGGCGACCGGGCCGGCGTGGTCGTTCGCGCAGGAACACGCCCTTGGCCAGGTACTCGAGGTTCACCTGGTGGACGATGCCCGTCCGCCGGCGGCACGACGCGGAAGTTGTCGAACGCCTTCTGGCCCCAGCGGAGGAACTCGTACCGCTCGCGGTTGCGCTGGAACTCCAGCTCGACGTTCAGCTCCAGCGCGTCGTGCGTGCCGAAGTAGTCGACCTGCACCGAGTGGTCGATCACCAGGTCGACCGGCACCAGCGGGTTGATCTTCTTCGGATCGCCGCCGAGCCGCTTCATGGCGGCCCGCATCGCGGCCAGGTCGACGACGCACGGCACGCCGGTGAAGTCCTGCAGCACGACGCGGGCCGGCTTGAAGGGAATCTCGACGCTGGCGCCGGGCGGCCGCGGCTTGCCAGCCGGCCAGGTTCTTCACGTCGTCCTCGGTGCACCACGTAGCCGTCGCAGTTCCGCAGCACCGATTCGAGCAGCACGCGGATCGAAAACGGCAGCCGCGAGACGCTGCCCAGGCCGAGCTTCTCCAGCTTGCTGAGCCGGTAGATGCCAACCGGGGCGGCGGGCATGCGGAAAGTATCTCGTGCGCCGAAGGGATCGAGCTTGGCCATGGCGATGGTCGTGGTTAGTCGCAGAGCCTCTCGTTCCGAGGCTACGCCTCGGAACGCAGTGCACGCGAGGCTCTGCCTCGCAAGTTTGTCCAGATCATCAGCTCGGCTGCACCGGCAACGAGCCGGCCACGATTCTAGCGAATCGATGGTTTCTTGTCCCACCGGCTTTGCGGTGCGGGTATGCTTCTAAGCGTCCCTTCGTCTCGCGGGTTACGCGATGGAAGCTCCCATGCGATTCTTCGACCGCCTTGCCGCCTGCTCGTGGATCGTTGGAATGGTGATCACGGGCGTCTTGTTTGGCGGCTTCGGTCTGCTCTTTTTCCTGGGGATTACCTGGGGAGCGCTCGGGCGCCACTCTTTGGTCTTGCTCTCATGGCGCCGATCATCTTGGCCAATTACCTGCTGTGGGGACGGCGACTGGCCGGGCGCCTTGGGCCTCCTGCGGATCGCTAAGGGACGCACTCCTCAATCGGTCCGACAACCCCGCGAGAATCGCGAGGCGCGTTGGCTCGTCATTACTTCGCCAGCAGTGCCGCCGCCCATTTGGCCCGGTCCGCGCTCAAGGGCGGATCGGGTTTTAGCGCTTGATAGTCGAGCCGGCGGTGATAAGGCCCGGTTTCGTAGCAGCGTTGAAACACATGCTGCAGATCCACGGCAATCGAGCCGTCACCGGGCAACAGCGGGATGTCGATTTCAGGCAGCCGTTCCTCGAGGCAGATCGGATAGACAATGTAATCTTCCAAATTGTCGAAGTGGTGCATGCAGACGTGATAGTCCAGGGGCGTCGCCTTCTTGTGCAGTAGTTCGGAGGGCACCGCGGTGGCGTGTTCGCCTCCACGCAGCAAGTCGATCTCGACTAAGTGCACCTGGCTGCCGAGGATTTCCTTCTGCTTGCGCAGGTACAGATCGCGCCCCTGTTCGCCGGGCGTCTTGTTCGTCAGCCTGAGAATCTCAATGGAGGTGACCAGCCGCTCTCCTTCGAGCTTGGCGAAGATCTGCAGGAACGGTTCAACAAACTCGTCATGAGGAACGCTGGACATTTCAACCCAGACGCGATCTCCGATCTCCGCGTAATAGGGCTCCGGAAGCGTTGCCTGGAGCGATTCACGAAGGTACGTGATCATGCTGTCATGAAGCCCCGGAAAGAAAGCCGGATGCTCCAGGTACGGGTCCATGCCTGGGAAGGGTGAGGGCATCGTTCAACCCGGCGATCCTCGCAGCGCGGCCTAGCCGCAACCACGGAAGACACGGAATACGGACGAGATGGTTTCCCCTCCGGTGACCACGCTGAAATGTATGGCAGCACGGCGCAGCCGCGAAGCCCATTTCCTTGCCTTACCTATTTCTGCACCTTCAGCACCATTGCCGGAGACACTTGCACACCGGCCACCGGGGCCACGGCGTGGAACGGACGGGCTGTCTGCGGCACCCACGGTCGGGCTGTGATGAAGAGCTGCCGCTGGGTTTGCCCTTCGGGGATCAGCACACCGTTGAGGCCGATGTTATCGACGATCACCCCGTGCGGCAGGTTGTTGACGTTGAACTGGATGCGGTCGTTGAAGCCGTTCCGCTCGATCCGCAGCGTCGCCGTGACCGTGGTGCCCGGCTTGATGGCCAGCTCCGCCGGCTCCAGCCGCACCACGATCTGCGGCTTGGGCGCCAGCGCGATCTTGCCCAGGCTTCCCAGCGGCCTGGTGACCCAGGCCTCGCCGATCTTGGCTTTGGCCGTGACCACGGTCTTCGCCGCGTTCTCGGCGGTCGGCTGCGCGGCGTTCTCGGCGGCATAGATGACCGCGCTAGTGCTCGCGTGTCCCGCTTCGATGGCCAGGGGGCCGGAGATCGCGAAGCCCGGCGGCAAGCCAGCAACTTCGAGCTGGATTTCGCCGTCGAAACCGTCGCTCCGCTCGGCGGTGAAGGTCAGCTCTTTGCCGCTGCCGGCGTTGACCGTGGGGTTGGTCCCGCCGATGGACACGCTGAAATCCGGCTGCGGCCGGCGGATCAGCAACCGGTAAGCGAAGCGGTCGCCCCCGTGGGCGGGCACGTCGCTGACGCGCACCAGGTAATCGCCGTCGGCCGGGGCGGTGAAGGCGAGCTTCGAATCGCGGCCCAGCTTCCGCTCGCCGTCGTCGTCGTTCTCGTAGTGCAGCGTGAACGTCGGCAACCCGTTGGGCACGAGCTTGCTGCCCATCGGCTGCGGCTCGACGATGTAGCACGGCTCGTCCAAAGCGTGGGCGGCGGGACTGGTGTCGAAGAAAGATCGCCGCGCCCCGCCACTGGTGTAGAAGACGAACGCCGAATCCGGCCCCTGCGGCATGCGGAACAGCTTGACCACCTCGCCGTTCAGGTAGAGGTACTCGTTGAGCTCCATCTCTTCCCAATTGGCCACGCGGGCTTCCGCCGCGCGGGAATCGACCGGCCGGAAGGTGATGTACGAATCGCGCACGGCCTGCAGCCGCATCCGGGGGACCGCCCGGCCTTGGTCGTCCAGCACTTCGATCTTCGTGTCAATCGGCGAGCCGCGGCGGCTGGCCTGCGTTTCGATGATCCACGGCTCGCCGGCCTTGGCGTGGAAGCGGTAGAGATCGACATCGCCGCCCGGGGCATCAGGCTTCGCCGACCAGATCCGCCCGCTGGCCGCGCCGGGGCGGTCAACAACGTCGCTCGGTCCGGCGAGTCGCTGGGTTCTTGCTCCAGCACGTCGGCCGTGGGGTTGACGAGCACGGAGAACCCCTGGCGAAAACGGTATTGCTTGGCATCCAGCGGCAGGGCGATTTCGCCCGGTCCGCCGGCCTTCAATCGTGCTGAGGCCTTCGCCGGGAGGTTGAAGCCGGCCAGGGCCAGCTCGGTCTCGGAGTTGGCCGCCACGGCGAGCGGGTAGCAGCCCGTCACGTACGCGAAGGCGCCAATCGACAATCGATAGAAGTGATCGCCCGAGGCCCCTAAGGCCAAATCGTTGACTCGCACGAGATAGCGACCGTCGCGCGGCACGGCCAAAGCCACGAGCGGATCGGCGCCGTCATCGAAGTCGTTGCTATGCGCCACGACGCGGCCGGTGCCGTCGAAGATCGTGAGCACACCGTTGAGCTTCGAGCCGAGGTTCGCCGCCGACAGCTCACAGACAATCGTTTGCCCCGTCTTGGCCTCGAAGGCGTAGTAGTCCATGTCGCCCGGCTGGCTGATCGCGCCCCAGTGGGCACTGGGCAAGCTCGCCGCGCTGGCCGTCGCCGGAAGGTCGTTCGGCTCCGCCTCGGCGGCCTGCGAGATGTCGTCCACGTAGAGCTTGAGCGGGCCGCTGGCGCCGCCTTCGTTCATCACCGACAGCTCGTAGGCACCGCGCGGCACGTCGGCCGTCGCGACGACTTCGACGATCGCCTCGCCGGCTTTCTCTTGCCCCTCGGGCAGCACGCGGCCGGTCAGCTTGGGATGGTTGAGCTGGGCGCCGGTCAATTGTCGGAGGTTCTTGCCGCTCAGTTTGATCTTGGTTGGCACGCTTTGCCGGATGCCGCGAGGGCTGGGCACGCCGGAGAGTTCCGGCTTGGGGGGCGGCACGACCTTGGCCGTGGCGACGTCATAGATCGCATACGTTCCATCCAACCGGCCGACGACCAGCCGCTGGGTGTAGGACGGATTTCCAATCCGTCCCCCCTCGGACGGATTGGAAATCCGTCCTACATTCGGAGAGAAGGCCAGCGCCGGTGCCCAGTCTGGCTGCATCGGCAGGGCATGCCGCTCGGCCAGCGTGCCGGTGGCAAGCTGCGCGGCGTCCCACAGCTTGACCGTACGGTCTTCGGCTGAGCTGGCTAACGCCTTCCCGTCGGGCGACCAGACGAGCTTGATGATCGCTCCTTGATGGGCGAAGCGGGAGACGATCAGTTGGTTGGTCCCTTCCGCCGCTGTGGTGCTCAGCCGCCAGACGCGGATGCGATTATCGACGCCTCCGGCCGCGACGTGGCGGCCATCGGGGCTGAAGGCGACCGTATACACCTCTTTGAGCGACTCGCCGAACGTGTCCAGCCGCCTGGCGGCGGCCACGTCCCAGAGCTTTACCGTGCGGTCGCCGCTGGCCGTGGCCAGCAGCCGCCCGTCGTGGCTGAACGCCAGATCGAAGACGGCGCCGTTATGCCCTTCGAGCGTGGATCGCTCCTTGCCAGCACTCGCGCTACCGCCCCCTTCATGCGTGCTCCCTCTCCCCTTGGGAGATGGCTGGGGTGAGGACAGTACGTCCCACAGCTTCAGCTTCTCATCGTAGCTGCTGGTGGCCAGCGTTCGGCCGTCGGCCGACAGGGCGGCTGCATACAAGCTGTCGCGATGCCCGGTGAAGGTCGCCGCGAGCTTGCCATCGGCCACGCTCCAGGCGCGCACCTCGCCGAACAATCCTGGCTCGCCGGCCGCGGCCAGCAGCCGCTGGCTATCGGCCGAGAAGCTGACGGCGTTCACGTTACCGCGCTGGCCGGCCAGCTCGCGCAGCACGTCGCGCGTTTCGGGCGAGATCAGCCGCACGGCGCCGTAGCCGCCCAGGGCGATCAGCTTGCCGTCGGGCGACCAGGCCGCGGCCGAAATGGTCGCCCGCGGCTTTGTCTTCAGTGCCACTCTCGGCGAAACCAGCAGGGTGGGGTCCGCCGGTCCCGCCGGCCCGGCGGCACCCGCGTCGATCCAGGCCTTCAGCAGCGCAATCTCCTCGGCTTTCGGTGGCTCGCTTCCCTCGGGCGGCATGGCCGGCTCGGCCTTGCCAGTCAGCATCGCCACCAGCCGGCTGCGGTCCGCTCCTTTGGCGACAATCGCCGCGCCGCGCTTGCCGCCTTTCAGCAGCGTCTCGTAGCTCTCCAGCACGAGGCCCCCTTCGGCCTCGCCGGCGTTGTGACAGCCCGTGCAGTACTTGCGGAAGATGGGAGCGATCTGGGCCGTGTAATCGGGCACCTTGGGCTCCGCCGCCGCAAGAGGCGCCACGAGGCACACCGCCCAGAACAGAACGCGGAGGATGGCTGATTTCATGGAGCTGCTGCGGTCGAATCGTGGGGCATGGACCCGTGCGCGGGGTGGCAACGGGCCGCAGATCAAATCTTAGTTCGTCAACCCCCCGCTTTGCTAGCGCCAGGGTCAGCCTCGACAATCGAACATTGCTAGCACCGATTCACGACCCATGTCCATCCTCTCATCCCCTCACCCCCTCACCTTGTCACCTTGTCACCCCCTCATCCACTCATCCGCATCTCGTATTGGCCGTTCAGGCCGGTTTTGCTACCGTGAGCGCGCAAGGTTCAAGGACGTGTTTTCCTGGTCCGACCCCTCCGGGTCGGCCTTGCAGCAGGAGGCCAAGGATGGGCCACGAAGCTTCGTTCGGCGTTCCGGTCCACATTCGCTGGATGATTCGCCGCGACATGCCGCATGTGCTGGCCATCGAGCAGCAGAGCTTTGAGTTTCCCTGGTCCGAAGAGGACTTCATCCGCTGTTTGCGGCAGCGCAACTGCATCGGCATGGTGGCCGAGGTCGAAGACAAGATCGTGGGCTTCATGGTCTACGAGCTGCACAAGACGCGGCTGCACCTCCTGAACTTCGCCGTGCGCCTCCGCCTGGCAGCGCCGCGGCATCGGCACGCAGATGGCCGGCAAGCTGGTGAGCAAGCTCTCGCACCAGCGCCGCACGCGGATCCTGCTGGAGGTCCGCGAGACGAACCTCGCGGCCCAGCTTTTCTTCCGCAAGGCCGGCTTTCGGGCCGTCTCGGTGCTCCGCTCGTTCTACGACGACACGCCCGAAGACGCCTACGTGATGCAGTACCGCTACAAGGCCTCGCGCGAAGAGGCAATCCTGCCGATGAACCGCATCAGCCGCCTGGCGGGCTAGCCCGCACCTTTCGATTGGCGGTCGCTCGTCGTTCGATGTTGGATGTTGGATGTTGGATGTTCGATGTTCGACGATGACATCGCTCAGCGGCGAGCTTTTGAACGTCCAACATCGAACATCCAACATCCAACATCGAACGACGCACACCCGCCCCTACCGCTCGCGTCCGTTCTCCCGCACAATGACGGGCGAAAGGACAACTGCCATGCCCACGCGACGCGAGCGCCTGGAGGCCATGCTGGCCGCCGAGCCGCACGACCAGTTCCTGCGCTACAGCCTGGCGATGGAGCTGGAGAAAGAAGGCCAGCACGAGCCCAGCTTGGAGCTGCTGCGCGGCTTGGCGGCTGATGCCACGTCCTACGTGCCGGCTTTCTTCATGGCCGGGCAACAGCTCGCGCGACTTAGCCGTATCGACGAGGCCCGCGAAGTGCTCACGGCCGGCATCGCAGCCGCCCGCCGTCAGGGCAACGCGCATGCCGAACGCGAGATGGGCGAGTTCCTGGCCGGGCTGTGAATCGTGGTGCACGCGGCTCGCGTGCAGAATGCCGCACACGCGAGCCGCGTGTGCCACGGTGCATGAGCATCATTGGTCTGGCCGACGTCCTTGGGCGAGAATACTGTCGGCCACCGCGGCAGCGTCCAGCGGCTCGCCGACGGGCACCATGCGGCATTCGCTCAGGCTGCGGAACCACGTCAACTGGCGCTTGGCGAGCTGCCGCGTGTGGAGCTTCACCAGCGCGACGACGTCAGCTAGCACAACAGGCATAACTCCCGACCCCTTGGCGTCAAGGTGCTCGAGCACTTCTCGATAGCCGACGGCCTGAGCGGCCGTGCGACCCAAAGGGCCACTCGCTGCCAAGCGGCGCACTTCGTCCACCAGGCACGCGGCGAACATCGCGTCCACCCGCCGGTCGATGCGGGCATAGAGCGCCTCCCGCGGCCAATCGAGCACGAACACCCGGCAGTCGTCGCGGGGCAGCGGTTGCTCGAATTGCCGCTGCAGCTCGCTGATCGGCCGGCCGGTCTTCTCGTACACTTCCAAGGCGCGGATCAGCCGTCGCGTGTCGCGGGGCTTCAACCGCTGGGCGGCGGCCGGATCCACTTGTGCCAGACGGGCATGCAGGTGCCCCGGCCCAATCTCCGCGGCCTCCCGCTGGAGGCCGCGACGCAACTCCCAATCGGCCGGCGGCCCTTCGAAGATGCCTCGCAGCAGCGCCTTGAGATAAAGCGGCGTGCCGCCCACGAACAGCGCCTGGCGGCCGCGGCGCAGAATGTCCTCCGCGGCACTCGAGGCGGCGGCAACGTACTGCGCCAGGCTGTAGTCCTGGCTCGGCTGCAAGATATCCAGCAGATGGTACGGCACCTCCTGCCGTGCGGCCGCGTCCGGCTTGGCCGTGCCGATGTCCATGCCGCGGTAGAGCGACATGGAATCCATCGAGATGATCTCGGCCCCCATCCGCCGAGCCAGCTCGTGCCCCACGGCCGACTTGCCGCCGCCGGTCGGGCCGGTGAGGAACCAGCACTGCCGGGCGAGGTCCCGTGGCGCACGCGGCTCGCGTGCGCGGTCCTCATCGCGGGCACGCGAGCCGCGTGCCCCACCAGCGTCTACTTCCCGATGCACCACAAGTGTTCGTACGTCCGAATGAAAAGCTGCCCATCAGACACCGCGATCGAGGAGCGCGTCAGCTCGTTGTCCTTGTCGTCTTCCTTGAGTGAGTTTTTGGCCAGCACCTCGAACTTGGGCTTTGCCGCCACGACGACGGTTTCGCCGCTCTGCAGGGTGATGTAGAGCCGGTCGTCAGCGTGCACCAGGCTACCCCAGACAGTGCCGCCGATCCGCTCGGTCCACAGCGTCTTGCCGGTCTTCCAGTCGATGCACTGCATCGTGCCGTTCTCGTTCACGTGGTACAAGTGTTCGCCGATGATTAAGCCCGTGCCGATCCGCTGCGGGGCGCTCGGGTGCCGCCAAAGCCGGTGCGTTTCGGTCACGTCGCCGCTACCGCCGGTCCGCACGCCGATGGCCGGGCCACCGTAGCCCGCCATGCCGATGACGACCTCCTCGCCGACGATGGGCGAAGTATACACCAAGGCGTCGGGCCGGCGGTCTTTGGCCAGCCCGTCGCACGACCAGAGCAGCTTGCCGGTCGCCGGCTCATAGGACTTGATGATGCCGGGCCAGCTCATGACCAGCTCTTCGCGACCTCTGATCGTGGCCACGACGGGCGTGCTCCACGAGCCGATCCATTTCTCGCCCTTGGCGATGCCGGCCAGGCCGCCCGGCTCTTCGACTTTCCACACGTCTTTGCCGGTGTCTTTGTTGACGGCCAGGAGATACTGCTCGACGCCGGGTCCGAAGTTGAGGATCACCAGTTCGCCGTGGATCACCGGCGAGGCGGCGTTTCCCCACACGTGGTGGCACTTGCCCAGCTCGCGCCGCCACAGCTCCTTGCCGTCCATATCGTAGCAGAACATGCCGGCCGAGCCGTGCGAGACGACAACGCGCCGGCCGTCGGTGGCTGGCGAGGCGGAACAGAACGGATTCGTACTATGCGTCGGCTCCGGCTCCTTGTACTCGACCTTTCGCTCCCAGAGCTTGCTGCCGTCCTTGCGGGCCATGCAGATCGTCGCCCGAACGCGGCCCTTCTCGGTCGCTTGCGTGAGGAAGATTCGCTCTCCCCACACGGCCGGCGTGGCGTTTCCCTCATCGGGCAGCGGCACCTTCCAGCGGACGTTCTCAGTCGCCGACCACTTGAGCGGCAAGCCGGTCTCGCGGCTGCGCCCAGACCGTCCGCCCTGCGCCAAGCGGGCCAGTTGTCGGCCGAGACATGCGAGATAAGGACAGCCGAGACGGCTACAGAGTGAATCAAGGCACGAATCATCAGCGCTCGCCTTGTAGAATCGGTTTGGGGACGATATGCCAGCTATCCTATCTTGCAACGCAAGGAACGAAGAGCGAAAAAACCCCGGTGCATTTCTGCAGACTGAGCAGCGACCGCGATCGTCTTCATAGGTCATACCTCTCGCTGGCCGGCCGCATCTGCCGTAACGAGCCGTAAACAAATCTCCTGCACCCGGCGCGGATCGACGTTCGGGTTCCGCTTCTTCGCCTGGCCGATGAAGGCGGCGGCGGCTTTGGCGTTGCCGGCGCGGATATCGGCCACGGTTTTCGGATTGGCGGCGACCAGCTCTTGGCAGAGCGCTTCCAGCTCCGATTCGTCCACTTTGGCGATGCCGAGCTGCCGCATGGCCTCCTCCGCCGAGCGGCCGGAGGCCAGCATCTCATCGAGCACCTGGCGGCCGCGGCTGGTGTCCAAGTCGCTCAGTGAGGAGTCGGGGAACTCGCACTCGACTCGAAAGCCACACGGGTACTTTTCGTACCAATGGCAGCGCCAAGGTCCTATCGGTTCCGGCATGCTCATCTGGTACGACTCCAATTCCTGTGCAAACTTGACCGCTTGGCAAAGATACACGGAGTAGATCGTGCATCGGTTGCCATCGTAGACCGGAGCAGCTAAGACGCCGGTAAACCATTTGGGGTGATTGCGCAGCCGGTCGCGCTCGCGGGCGATGTCGTGCGACAGCGTCACACCTGCGGCTGTGAATTGGACGCTCCCGATATCCGGCAGTCCATCGATAGGGCCGATCGCCGGATCAGCATCCAGCATGGCCACGATGTGATCCCTAGCAGCGTCGTCGATGACTTGAACCAGTTTTCGATGAAGGAGGGCCGCTAAGGCGACCTCGACTTCAGCCGGTTCCAGCTCAACCCCCATGTTCCAGCACAATGCCCGCGCAAAGCGAACGAAGAGTTCCACGGGGCGATCTTCAAGTCGCACGAAGTCAAGCAGGGCGAGTTCGTGGACTGTCAAACCGAACTTGGAGGAGACAATCTCGCGTGTACGGCGAAGTTGGTCGCGTCGTGCATCTAGCTCCTCTGGCGTCATTGGCGGGCGGCTGGAGCCGCGACAGGTTAAGGCCTTCCTACCGCGAGCGGCAACTCGATGGCAACGAGGAAATCGGCGAGACTGAGATTATGGTCGATTACTTGCTGAGGCCGAGTTGTTGCTTCACCGCGTCCAGCGTCAGCGTGTCGCCTTGCCTGGCGCGTTCGTCGAGGAGCGCCATCAGTTTCTTGTTTTGTCGCGTACGGACGACTTCATGCTCGAAGTCATCCACGGCGCTGAGCATGAACTCGCTGCCATCAGGCGCGCGCAGAATTATGTCTTCCTCTCGGGCCTCCGCGAGGAGTAAGTGGATTTCCGCAGACTGAGCAGCGACGGCAATCGTCTTCATAAGTCATACCTCTCACCGTGCACGAATAATGCACTTCCCTCCTTGTAGCCCACGGCAACGATCTTGACTACGCCAAGCGTAGTATCGACGTCATAAAAGACGCGAAAGCGACCGACGCGAAGCTCCCATTCCGCCAGCTGATTGGGCCGCAGCCTCTTGCGATTGCGCGTTTCGATGGCCGACTGGTGAGCCAATTGGTCTTCGATAGCGGCAATGATCCGTTGCTGATCGAACTTGCGTACTTCGCGAAGATCTTCCAACGCTTCCTGGGTGAACGCAATCGACGACGACTCTCGCTCGCCGCCCACATCGGCCCTCACCAGCCGCAGACAGATCTCCTGCACCCGGCGCGGATCGACGTTCGGGTTTCGCTTCTTCGCCTGGCCGATGAAGGCGGCGGCGGCCTTGGCGTTGCCGGCGCGGATGTCGGCTACCGCTTTGGGATTGGCGGCGACCAGCTCTCGGCAGAGCGCCTCCAGCTCCGATTCGTCCACCTTGACGATGCCTAGCTGACGCATGGCGGCCTCGGCCGAGCGGCCGGAGGCTAGCATGTCTTCCAGCACCTGGCGCCCGCGGCTCGTGTCCAGTTCGCCGGCTTGCACTTTGCCCAGCAGCTCGGCCAGGCGGTCAGCACTTACAGGATAATCGGCAATCGTGAGCTGCCGCTCGTTCAGCGTCCGTAGCACGCTTTGTGTCACCCAGTTGGCGGCCAGCTTGCCGTCGCCGGTGCGCGCGGCCAGATCGAGATAATAATCCACCACGTCGCGGCCCTGGTTCACCAGCACGTCGGCGTCGTAGGCCGAAATGCCAAAGGTCGTTTGCAGCCGCTGCCGCAGCGCGGCCGGCAGCTCCCCGAGCTGCGTGCGGACCTGCGCCGCCTGCTCGACGCTCACTCGCACCGGCACCAGGTCCGGGTCGGGGAAATAGCGGTAATCGTGTGATTCTTCTTTGTGCCGCTGGGCGTGCGTGACGCCGGCAGCGTCGTCCCAGCCGCGCGTCTGCTTGGGCACAGACACATAAGCATTCGGGCCCATCCGCTGGCCGGTCTCTTGCCAGTCGGCCAGCTGCCGCCCGGCCTCGTAGGCCATGGCCCGCTCGACGGCTCGGAAGCTGTTCATGTTCTTCACTTCCACGATCGGCGTGGCGACGTGCCCCTGGACAGCGCCAGGGCCTGTGCCCGTCGCGTGGAGGTGCAGGTTGATGTTGCCGTCCACGCGCAGGCTGCCTTCCTGCATGTTGCAGTCGGAGACGCCCAGGTAGGTGAGCAGCAGCTTCAGCTCGGTGAGGAACGTCTTGGCTTCGGCCGGCGAGCGCAGGTCGGGCTGCGTGACGATCTCCAGGAGCGGCGTCCCGGCCCGGTTCAGGTCGATGCGGCTGTCGGCCGTGCCGGCGGCTTCGTCGTGCATGCTCTTGCCGGCGTCTTCTTCCAAGTGCACGCGGATAATGCCCACGCGCCGCATAGGGAAGGAGCGAAGAAGCGGAGAAGCGGAGGAGCCGAGAATGGAGACAGCCGGTGGCTCTCCGACCTCTCCGCTTCTTCGCTCCTCCGCTTCTCCGCTGCTCCGCTCCTTCGCTCCTCCGCTTCTCCGCTCCTTCGCTCCTTCGTTCCTTCGCTCCTCCGCTTCTGCACCGAAATATCCAGGTGCCCGCCCTGGCTGAACGGCAAATCGTACTGGCTGATCTGATATCCCTTGGGCAAATCGGGATAGAAGTACTGCTTACGGTCCCACTTGGTGAACCCGGCCAGCTCGCAATCGAGCGCAGACGCCGCCCGCAGGGCCAGCTCAAACGCCCGGCGGTTCATCACCGGCAGCGCCCCGGGCAGCCCCAGGCAGACGGGGCAAGTCTGCGTATTGGGCGGCGCGCCGAACCGCGTGCTGCAGCCGCAGAAGAGCTTCGTCTGCGTCAACAGTTGCACGTGGACTTCCAGGCCGATGATGATGTCGTAGAAGTGCTCCATGAACGGCCGTGACCTGCTGGACTCGACAAGGATGCTTGCGCCGGAACCGCGACGCGATTGTACCGAGTCACTGCTGAATGCGGCAGTTCGGCAATGCGCGTTGCAGCTCACGTACAGCGGCAGGGCTGACCTTCGCGGGGAGAATCAGATCACTGAGCTTCTTGAGAGCTTGGATGTGCTTGGCACCGACGTCGGTTACTTGCGTCCCGCCCATGTAGAGGTGATCTAACTGCGTGAGGCAGGCGACGTGAACCATCCCCTGGTCCGTCAGGGGAGTGCCGTCGACACGGAGATGCCTCAGTGCGCTCAATCCTCGGAGCTTTGCCAGGCCTTCGTCGCCGACTCTGGTGCGCGCGACTTCCAGCAAGATCAACCGATCGAAACCGGCCAAGTGAGCCATGCCCGCATCAGTGACATCCACGCCGTCCAGCAACAAGTTCCAAAGATGGGTGAGGTGCTTGACGGTTGCCAAATCCGCGTCACCAAACGGTACCGGTTGGCGCGCGAGCTGTAGAGGAATACACTCTGCGCCTCGTTAAACCACTGCCGGCCGAGTATGCCTGCCAGCCGCGGATGCTTGGAATTGGGTCGTGTCTGCAAGCGCGCTCCAAACTTCTCGAGCGCCGCAATCGCGCGCCGCTCGCTCGGGTAGATTTCGAGCGAGGGCAGCGCCTCGCGGAGGGCCGCCAGGCCATCGCCGGTCGCTTCCGTACAGTCCAACACCAAGCCGGTGAGCGTTGTCAGGCCGTGCAGCCGCTGGAGGTGCTCGTCAGTGAACGCCGGCCCACCGACAACCAGCGTCTCGATCGCAGGCAGCCCGGCTACTTGATCGAGATACGCCGCCGGGTCGTCACAATCTCCTACTTTCACCAGCGTGACGTTGCGAAACGAATCCTCACCGAACAGCCGCCGCAGCCAGGCCGGACCGGCGGGCGCGGCCTGATAGCTGCCGCCGGCCGCCTCGATGGCGGCCATCGCCTCGCGCTGCCGGCGATCAGGCGCTTCGTACCAGCTCGCGGCCAGTGCCGCCACGGCCACGAGTGCGATCGCGAGCAAGAGTGTCCGCAGACTGATCTGCAGCCAACGCCTCCGGCGCCCGGAACGCGTGGGAGAAGGAGACCGATCCGATTCGTCGTTGGGCGGCACGATTTCTTCCTTGGGCTGCATGCGCACATTCTGCGACGGTGTCGCGGGCAAGTCAAACCCCGCACCATTCCCGTCGGCAACCGCGTCATCTGATATTGCAATTCGGTAGCGCTAGTTTGAGTTCCCGGATCGCCGCGGCCGTGACTCGCTCGGGCACCATCAGTTCGGCGAGATTCTTCAGGCCCATGACATGCTTCAAACCGCCGTCCGTCACTTGAGTGCCATCGACGCGAAGAGTTTGCAGCTGCCCGAGTCCCTTAAGCGACGCCAGGCCGGCGTCGCCGATCTGCGTCTGGCTCATTTGCAGGAAGACGAGTTGCGGCAATCGCCCCAGGTGGGCCGTTCCCGCATCGGTGATCCGCGTGCGATCGAGCTCGAGAATCCCCAGTTCTTGGAGCTCGGCAAGATGTGCCAGTCCGGCGTCTCCGACCCGCGTCCGTCTGAGCCTCAGGGTTTTCAGCGGCAGCCCCTTGAGATGGGCCAGTCCGGCGTCGCCGACGCGGGCTTCGTCCAGATGCAGCGTATCCAATTGGTGGAACGCTTGCAGATGAACCAGGCCCGCGTCGGTCACGCACGTACCACCCAGACCCAGGCTGGTAAGCCGAGTCATCCCTCGTAGCGACGGCAAGCCCGCGTCGCCGACGTTGGTCCAAGCCAGGCTCAATTGCGTTAGCTGTGTGAGCCCTCCCAGGTGTGCCAGCCCGGCATCGCCCACGTCGGGGAGGCGCTGCAGGGCGAGCGATTGCAACCGCTTCAAGCCTGCGAGGTGTTCCAGGCCGGCGTCGGTGATCGGCACGTTGTCCAGCAGCAGCGTCCGGAGCCGGGTCAGCTTCTTGAGGAGCGCCAAGTCCGCGTCGCGGCATTGGCCAAAGGGGGCGGAGTTTGAGAAGCCGGCCTGACGGAAGCTCAAGTGCAGCGCCTCGTCGAACCATTGGCGGCCGACGAGCTTCTCGATGCGGGGATGATCGAAATTGGTTTTCGTTTGCAAGCTGCCGCCAAGTTTGCTCAGTGCTACGATCGCGCGGCGCTCGCTTTGGTAGATTTCGAGCGACGGCAGTGCATTGCCGAGCGCCGCCAGGCCCTCGTCGGTCACCTCAGTGCAGTCCAGCACCAGGCCGCTCAAAGTCGTCAGGCCGTGCAGGCGCTTCAAGTGCTCGTCCGTGAACGCCGATCCGCCGACGACCAGCGTTTCAATCGCCGGCAGTCCCGCAACGTGATCGATGTACGCCAAGGGGTCGTCGCACGCGGCGATGTTCACCAGCGTGATGTTGCGAAAGGCATCTTCGCCGAACATCCGCCGCAGCCAGGCTGGGCCGCCCGGCGCGGCGTAATAGCTGCCGCCGGCCTGCTCGATCGCCGCCATCGCCGCGCGCTGGCGGCGAAAGGGCGCTTCGTACCAACTTGCCGATAGAGCGGCCATAGCCACCAGCGCGATGAGCAAGAGCAGCGTCCGCAGGCTGATTTGCAGCCAGCGCCGCCGCGGCTTGGCGGCTGACACGGGCGCGGCGGGTTCTTCGCTGGGCTCGGGCATGCGGGCATTCTCCGAGCACCCCAGCAGCGAGTCAACGCGCCCTCCTTGCTGTCGCGTGGCTACTCGCGAGCCCGCACCTCACTGGCGAGGTGGCGCTACGGCGACTTTGGGCGGACAGGGCTCCTGACGACGGTGCACGTCGGCAAGGCCTTACGGAGTTGCGATTCGCCTTCCGCGGTGACGCTCGTTTCCCGCAGAAGCAGATGGCGCAGCTTGGTGAGGGTCTTGAGCTGCACCAACCCCGCGTCGGTGACCTTCGTGCCGCTGAGGTGAAGGTAGTCGAGCTGGATCAGCCCCTGAAGATGCACCAGAGCCGCGTCGTCCACCTGGGTTTCGCTGAGGTCCAACTGGGTGAGCTGAACCAGACCGGCCAGATGAGCCAGCCCCCGGCCGCTCACCTGGGTTCGGCCCAGTTCCAGCGTGTCCAGCCGCTTGAAGTTGGCGATGTGCGCTAGCCCGGCATCCGTCACGCGCGTGCCGTTCAGGGTCAATCGTATGAAGCGATCTTTGGTTTTGAGGCTGCGCCAGCGCTGCGTCCGTGATCGGCGTTCGGTCCAGATCGAGCGACTCCAGCGGCAGCGCGGCGAGTGTGGCCACGCCCGCGTCACTGACCGCTGTGTCGGCCAGAAAGACCTCGGTCAGCCGCGGCAGGCCCTGAAGGTGCACCAGCCCGGCGTCGGTCACTCGCGTCCTGCGCAGTCCGAGCCAAAAGAGCTTGTCGAGCTCCTTGAGCTTCGCCAGGCCGGCGTCGGTCACGCCGGTGCCGTTGAGATTGATCTGATAGAGCTGCTTGAGCCCTTGCAAGTGGTCCAATCCAGCGTCGCTGATGTCCGGCTGCGTATCGAGGATCAAGCGGCCGAGCTGGCTGAGTCCTTGGAGCCAGGCCAGTCCGGCATCGGTCACTTTCGGGCGCTCGCGCAACCTCTCGGCCCGCCCCGTACCGGAGGGTCCCCTGGTCTTGGCAGGCGTCACGCCCTGGGGCGGAGTCGCGTAGACCATGTTGAGCCCGGTAATGGTCAAGCCCCGCAGTCCGTGGAGCGGTTTGAGAATGGCGGTGTCCGCATCGCCGAACGGGACGTTGGCAATATCCACGGCCATTAGCTCGTCGAACCACTCGCTGCCAACCAACGGTTGCAGGCGTGAGTGGGGCGGCGGCTTCTTCTGCAAACGGCAGCCGAGGTCTTCCAGCCAGCGGATGCTCCGCCGCTGACTGCGATACACCTCGACGTCACCGAGCGCCTGTCGCAAGGCCGCAATCCCGTCGTCGGTCACCTCCGTGCAATCGAGCACCAGGCCGCTTAGCGTGGCAAGGCCGTGCAGACGCCGGACGTGCTCGTCCGTGAAGCCGGGACCGCCGACGACCAGCGTTTCCAACGCCGGAAGACGCGCAATGTGATCGACATAGCTCGCCGGATCATCGCTATCGGCCACGTTCACGAGGGTGACGTTGCGAAACGACTCTTCACCGAACAACCGCCGGAGCCAGGCCGGACCGGCGGCAACGGCCTGGTAACTGCCACCGGCCTGTTCGATGGCGGCCATGGCCTCGCGCTGCCGGCGAAAGGGCGCTTCGTACCAGCTTGCCGCCAGAGCGGCCACGGCCACCAGCGCGATCAGCAAGAGCAGCGTTCGCAGGCTGATTTGCAGCCAACGGCGCCAGCGCTTGCGACCAGTGTCGGCCTCGTGCTCGGGGGACGGTGACATGCAGTATTCTCCACCAGGGCCGTCACGGGCCGTCACTCGTAAATGTCGCAGTCGGGCAAGGCTCGCCGCAGCTCCTGAATCCCGGCACGAGTGACCCGCGAGCTCGTGAGCATGAGGTGCTTCAGCTTCCGCAATCCTCGCAGGTGCACGAGACCGCGGTCGCTCACTTGCGTGCCGGCCAGAAAGAGCGATTCGAGCTGGTGCAGTCCGGCAAGATGCGCCATGCCGGCGTCGCTCACGGGCGTCTCTATGAGACTTAGCCACTGAAGTCGGCTGAAGCTTGCCGTCTGGGCCAAACCCGCATCGCTAAGCCTAGTGCCCCCCAGATCGAGGTACTCGAGCTGGCTCAAGTGTTTGAGGTGGGCCAGCCCAGCGTCGCTGAGCCCGCAGAGGTTGAGCGTCCGGAGGGCGTGTATTCGGTCGAGGTGCGCCAGGCCGGCGTCACTAACCTGCGTGAAGCTCGCTTCGAGCTCTTCGAGGGTAACGAGAGGTCTGAGGTGGGCCAGGTCCGCATCGACCGCCCGGTATTCGAGAGCCACCATGACGGCCTCCTCGACCCACTCGCGGCTAAGCAGTGGACGTAGCCTCGCAGGTGGCTCGCCGAGCCGCGTGCGCAGCCGCGCAACTCGCGCCGCGGCAATGGCCCGCCGTTGGCTCTCGTAGATTTCAGCTTCGGGCAATGCTTCCCGCAGGGCCGCCAGACCGCTGTCGCTGACCCCGGTCGAGTCCAGCACCAACCCACGAAGCGAAGTGAGCCGGTGGAAGCGTCCGAGATGTTCGTCCGTGAACGTAAGGCCGCCGACGATTAGCATCTCCAGCGCCGGCAGGGCAGCGACGTGATCGACGTATGCGGCCGGGTCATCGCCATCGGCCACGTTGACCAGTGTGATGTTCTGGAACGACTCCTCGCCAAAGAGACCACGCAGCCAGGCTGGCCCGGCGGCGGCCGTCTGGCAGGTGCCGCCGGCGTTTTCGATGGCCGCCATCGCCTGCCGCTGCCGGCGAAACGGCTCAACATACGCCCGCCACGTGGCGGCCGCGACCGCGACCAGCGCGACGAGCAAGAACAACGTGCGCAGCCTGATCTGCAGCCAGCGCCGGCGCGGTGGACGGCTCGGCGACGAAGGTTGGGCCGCGGATTCCTCGCTGGGTTCGGGCATACAGGCATTCTCCGGCCGCGATGCAGACGAGTCAAACGACGGTTGCCCCACACGGAGTGCCCGGAATTATTGCCGAACGTGGCAGTTCGGGAACGCTTCGCGCAGCGCCTGCACCGCGGCCGGCGAGGCCCTTGCCGGCAGGATCAGCTCCCTCAAATTGCCGAGGCGCTTGAGACCCCAGAGGTATTCGAGTCCCTCGTCGGTCACCTGAGTGTCGGCCAGGTCCAAGTACCTCAGGCTCGTCCGATGCGCGAGATGTCGCAGGCCGGCGTCGGTCACGCCAGCGCCGAGCCGAAGATCGCTGAGCATCAGCTCCTCAAGCTGCGCCAAACCGTCGTCGCCTACCCGCGTATTCTTGAGCCACAAGACCTGAAGCTTTGGCAAGCTGCGGCAGTGCTTCATTCCGTCGTCAGTGACGTTGGTGTCGCTGAGTTCCAGTATCCACAGTCGGGACATGCCATTGAAATGGGCCAGTCCTGCATCGCTGACCTTCGTCCGGTTGAGCTTGACGTTCTCCAGCCGCCGCAGAGTCTTGAGGTGTGCCAAGCCGGCGTCAGTGATTCGTGTGCCGCTCAGGTCGAGGCCATCGAGGCTTTTGAGATCCGCGATCCGCGGCAGGCCGTCGTCGCCGATCCGCGTGTCTTCCAATTCGAGGGTGTGCAATCTGGTCATTCCTTTGAGTGCCGCCAGTCCGGCGTCGGTGACGTTCAACGAAGCCAGATGGAGCTGCCCGAGCTGCGTCAAAGGCGCCAAGTGGTTCACGCCCTGGTCCGTCACCGATCCGCCGCTGATCCAGAGATTATCGATGCCTCGGAGCTTGCTGAGCAGCGGCAAGTCGGCATCAGTCAGCTTGTGACGATTGCCTAAGAAGCCCACCGAGCCTCGGATCTCCTCGAACCACGTCGCGCCGACGAGCCTTTGTAGTCGAGGGTATCTCGCGTCGATTTGAACCTGCAAAGGTGCGCGGCCTGCCGCCTCTCCCCCCAACCGGCGGGCTACCTGGATCGCGCGGCGCTGGCTGCGGTAGACCTCGACCTCCGGCAGCGCCTCATCGAGCGCGGCGATGCCGTCGTCGGTCACCTCCGTGCAATCCAGCACCAGGCCGGTCAGCGTGGCAACACCGTGCAGTTGCCGGAGATGGTCATCCGTGAACGCCAGCCCGCCGACCACAAGCGTCTCCAGCGCCGGGAGCCCCGCCACCTGATCGAGATATGCCGAGGGATCGTCGCAATCGGCGAGGTTGACTAGCGTGATGTTGCGAAAGGAGCTCTCGCCGAATAGCTTGCGGAGCCAGGCCGGGCCGGCGGGCAAGGCTTGGTAGCTGCCGCCGGCCCCTTCAATGGCCGTCATGGCAGCTGCGCTGCCGCCGGTAAGGCGCCTCATACCAGCTCGCCGCCAGCGCGGCCACGGCGACTAGCGCGATGAGCAACAGCAGCGTCCGCAGGCTGATTTGCCACCAGAGTCTTCGACGTGGGAGCGCTGCGGGTGCAGCCGGCGCATCGGGGTCTTCAATTGGCGGCGACATGTGCGCATTTTCCGGCCGCGGTGGTCGTGAGTCAAACGCGCGTTGTTGGAGTCAGGCTTCAGCCTGCGGCGACCGCTCGCAGCCTGAAGGCTGGACTCCAACGAGTGGGAACGGCGGCACCGTCCGTCTATAATCCGCGTAAAGGGGTCGGGAGTCGATTTCGTGACGAAGGCGGCCAGATGAAGCGGGGTTTTGCTATGAAACGGTAGCAAAGCCATGAAGTGGCACGCGTATTCGTCACGAAATCGACTCCCGACCCCGTGACTTCTCGACCGCTTCTCGACCGATTGACACGTCGGGCTTACGCCTCGACGCTCGCCGACATTCGCCTCCCGCCTCCACGCCGCACGAAAGCCATGCCCCAGCGCCGGCCTTTATTCGTGTTATTCGCGTTATTCGTGGTTGGCTCGCTCGTCTCGCCTCCCACGTCAGGCTTACGCCTCGACGCTCGCCTTGCTGCGGCCGAGCCGCTCGGCGTGCGCGTGCCCGAGGGCTTCGAGGTCACGCTCTTCGCCGACGATGACCTGGCCCACGATATTCTCTCGTTGACGATCGATTCCTTTGGACGCGTGGTCGTTTCCGGCCCAGGCTATGTGCGGATTCTCTTGGATCGCGACGGCGACGGGCGGGCCGATGCCTACAAGCAATATGTCAGCGGCCCCAAGACCGGCGCCCAGGGCATGTGCTTTGATGGCCGCGATCTCATCTGCACCGGCGACGACGGGCTGATTCGCTACACCGATCGCGATGGCGACGACCTGGCCGATGGGCCGCCCCCGACGCTACTGTCGATCAAGGCCGGCGGCGAGCATCACGCCCATAGCGTGCAGCGCGGCCCCGACGGCTGGTGGTACGTCATGGCGGGCAACATGGCCGGCGTGACGGAGAAGACGGTCACGCTGCCGACGTCGCCCGTGCTGAGGCCGCGGGCGGGCACGCTCTTGCGGCTGAAGCCCGACTTCTCAGGCTGCGAGGTCGTGGCCCACGGCTTTCGCAACGCCTACGACTTCGCCTTCAACGCCCAGGGGGACATCTTCACCTACGACAGCGACGGCGAGCGGGAAGTGTCGCTCCCCTGGTACCGGCCGACGCGGGTCTTCCACGTGCTGCCCGGCAGCGACGCCGGTTGGGTCAGCGAGACCTGGAAGCACCCCGACTACTACCCCGACATGCCGCCGGTGCTGGCCTCGCTGGGCCGCGGCTCGCCGACCGGCGTCCTCTGCTACCGCCACGAACAGTTCCCGGCGGAATACCGCGGTGCGCTCTTCGTCGCCGACTGGACCTTCGGCCGCATCGTGGCCCTGCCGCTCGTGCGCGACGGCGAGACCTGGAAGACCACGCCCAAGGACTTCATGACCGGCAGCGGCTCGTTCGGCTTCGCGCCGACGGACATGGAGGTGGGGCCGGATGGAAGTATGTATGTGAGTGTCGGCGGGCGGGGGACGCGTGGCGGGGTGTATCGAGTGCGGGCGAGCCCCAAGGCGAGCGGGAAGCGTCAGCTTCCCGGTGACGGCGGGAAGCGGCCGATGACGAAAGCCGAAGAACTGACCGCCTGTCTGAGCGCTCATCAGCCGCTTTCGAGTTGGTCTTATGCCGACTGGTTTCCTTTGGCAAGGAACGTCGGGCCGATAGCGCTCCAGGATGCTGCTCTCGACGGCAAACGCCCAGTGGCGGAGCGGATTCGGGCTATCGAACTACTATCCCACCTCTTCAGCGGGCTGGACGAGAGCGCCGGGGAGCAACTTGCCCACGACAGCTCTCCTGAGGTTCGGGCACGTGCCGTTTCAGCCTTGCGACGATCCATCGCTCAAAGCCCGAACATGGACCTTCTCATCACCATTCTCCGCGATGCTGACCCGCTCGTGGTGCGCGTCGCCTTGGAGACGCTCTTGTGGACGAACCCCGGTCAGGATTTCCTGCCGCTCGATGACGCAATTCGCCAGAAGCTGTCCACGCGATCGCGATTTGTCCGGCAAATGGCGATCAGTGCCTCAGGCCGCGTGCGGCCCCACCATGTCCGCGTGTCGAGACCCGACATCGGTGAAAGCACGAAAGTGCGCGAGTCCCTCGCACGAGCGAGGAACGTTCCGGTTCCCAATCGGCTGGCGCTCGTTTATGGCCCGTCGGTCGTAGCGTACCGCGGTTCATCCGCCTGGGAGCGGCTGGACGCCTTACGGCTGTTGCAGATGGGACTAGGGGACGTTGGAAAAGGCCATCTGGCGGCGTTCGATGGCTACGACGCGCGGTCAATGCCTACGGAGTATTTGAATGAGGTCGGCGATGCATTGGAGAAGTTGGCGAAAGCTTTCCCGACAAATGACGCACTCGTGGACCTTGAGTCTCTCGCGGTGCTTTGCCATGCTTGCGCCGAACGACGCGGGGTTGCTCGATCGTATGCTCAAGAAGATTGGAGACGAGTCAAATCCGAGCGATGATGTACATTATCTGCTCGTTGCGGCACGAATCGGGGGAAAACGAAGTGCCGGAGCGACCGAGCAGGTGGCCAAGGCCCTCCTTGCGTTAGACGAAAAAGTCGTGCGTTTGAAGCTCAGCATCGACACCAATTGGGAACCCAGCATCTCAGCAATATATGACGCGCTGGTGAAACAGGATGCGGAGTTGCCGGCCGCGGTCGTGCGGCATGCCAAGTTTGGCAAGCCGGAGCACGCGATCTTCGCCAAAAACCTGCCAGCCGAGCTGCTGCCGGCCGCTATCGCGGCGTTTGAGAAACGGATTCGAGAGGACAAGGACTTTCCGATAACGGCCGATCTCGTGTTTCTCCTGGGCAAATCGCCGGAAGCCCGGCACGTCGATCTGATCCGTCAACTGTATGCGGATCGGCTCGCCGTCCGAGGCCCGGCGCTCATTGTCTTAGCCAAACGGTCCGAGGCGGTTGATCGAGCAAAGTTCGTCGCCGGCCTCGACGACGCCGAGCCGGAGGTGTTGAGCGCATGTCTCGAGGCGCTGGCCAAACTCCCTTCCTCTGCTGATGCCAAAGAGCAAATCGCCTTGCTGCGCGCCTTGCGGCGGCTGGCCGGCGATGAGCGCGAATATGCTCTGCGAGATAAGGCGGCGGCCCTGTTGCAGCGCACCTGGAACCAGAACTTCGGCTTCGTCTCCGGCAAGACCGGCTATCGGCCACAGCCGCAGGCGGTGAACAAGTGGACCGCCTTTCTCCGCGGCAAGTTTCCTGAGGAGTTCGCCCGACAAACCGGCAGCGCTGACGGCGCCGACGCGGCGGCTGTGAAGGCGATGCTCGCCCAGGCCGATTGGTCGCGCGGCGATGCGGCTCGCGGGGCCAAGCTGTTCGAGGCCCGCAGCTGCTCGCGCTGTCACAGCGGACGGACGGCGCTGGGGCCGGACCTGGCCGGCGCCACGCGGCGGTTCTCGCGCGACGATCTCTTCACGTCTATCGTCGAACCTAGCCGGGACGTCTCCGCCGCGCTATCAGAGCACGATGATCCAGACCATCGACGGCCAGACTTACAGCGGGCTGGTGATCTATGAAGCGGTCGATGGCGTGACCTTGCGCGATGGGCTGAACCAGACCATCCGCATCGACGGCCCCCGCATCGAAGCCCGGCGGAAGCAGCCCGCCTCGCTGATGCCCAGCGGGCTACTGAAGGACCTCAAGGCGAGCGACCTGGCCGACCTGTATGCCTATTTGCAGAGCCTCGAACGATAAAATGGATGAACGTCGCGTCTTGGCAATGAAGAGTCTTCTCAGTCGGCTTCCAGCCGACTCCCCGTCTGCCACCAGCTTGAGCTGGTGGAGCAAGAGACGACAAGTCGTGAGTTAGCCGGCTTCCAGCCGGCTTTTCTTCTGGTTTCAACCCCCGCGTGGAGATTTGTCTGAAGACTTGACGAGAAGTCCGGCTGAAGCCGGCTCCGCCATGAAGGGGTGGGGTCTGCCGCCCACCCGTTGGAAACGGGTGGCAGACGGGGAGTCGGCTGGAAGCCGACTGAGTTCTCCAGTCACTTGTAAGTCAACGGTGTTTCAAAGCGACCCGCTTCGTGGGCGAAGTCTTCCGTTTGTGTCACGCTTGCGCGATCCGTGCGAGCGACAGCAGATCGTTGCCCTGACGTGGTTTACGGCGATCTAGCCGGCACGACGGTCGAAAAGTCCAGCGTCGAGGCGTCAGCCCGACGTGTTTCACCGTCGGACGGGCAAAGAATGCCTGCACGACGCGGAAACACGGTTCCCGCTGTGACATCGCGCTTGGTAGACTGACGCCTGTCGATCGACACAACCGGTGATACTGCGCGAACAGAACGCTTTTGGTGGGTCTCGCTAACGCTCGACCCACCCTACGGGGTACTGGACTGCGCGGTTGTGCTAATCCGAATCATTGCTTCATGCTGATCCTGCTGACCAACGACGACGGCATCTATGCTCCCGGCCTGGCGGCGCTGGAGCGGGAGCTGCGGCGGCATGCCGAGGTGTGCCTGGTGGCGCCGCATTTCGAGCAGAGCGGCGTGGGGCACTCGATCACGTTTCTCAGCCCGCTCGTGGTCCACGAGGTTTTCGACGGCGACCGCCGCCGCGGCTGGGCGGTCGAAGGCAGCCCGGCCGACTGCGTCAAGCTGGGCATCGTCGAGTTCTGCCCGCGGCGGCCCGACCTGGTCGTCAGCGGCATCAACGGCGGGCTGAACGCCGGCATCAACGTGCTGTACTCCGGCACCGTGGCGGCGGCCATCGAGGGGGCGTTCTTCGGCATCACCAGCGTCGCCGTCTCGCTGGAGTACGAAGAGCACGCCCGATTCGACACGGCGGCGGGCCTGGCCTGGCGGGTGATCGAGCAAATCCTGCGGAACAACAAGCCGGCCAGCAGCGGGGCAGACGCGCAGCTCTACAACCTGAACATTCCCACGGCCGCCCTGGTCGGCCAGCCGCGGCTACGGGTCGTGCCGATGGCCGTGGCCCGCTACGGCGAAGACTTCGAGAAGCGGATCGACCCCCGCGGCCGCAGCTACTTTTGGGCCACCAACGAGCCGCCGCCCCCGCCGGGCGAGGAAGAAACCGACCTGACCGCCCTGCGACGGGGCTTTATGACCCTTACACCGCTGAACTACAATATGACCCACGGCGCCAAGCTGGCCGAGATGCAGCGGTGGGAGATCGTGCTCGAATAGCCAGTGAGTAGGTGAGTAAGTGAGTAGGTGAGTAAGGCAGCGAGGCGGTCTTCGGCTACTTACTCACCTACTCACTTACTCACCTACTCACCAACACGGGAAACCGCCATGGCCATCGTCATCACCTGTCAGTGCGGCGCCAGCTTCCGTGCCAAGGACGATCTGGCCGGCAAGCAGGTGAAGTGCCCTAAGTGCCAGGCGGCGATCACCGTGCCGGGCCAGCAACCCGGCGCTCCTCAGGGACAGCTCTCGCTGGACGAGATGATGCGACTGGCCTCCACACCGACCGAGGCGCCGCAAAGCGCGCCGGCCTTCCGCCCTCCGGTCCCCGGCCCCGCGGCGAGTAGCCAGACTGGCTACGACACGGGCGGCTACGACCGCGCCGAGCCAAGTGCCCCCTCGAGCATGTCCGCTCTGGTGATTGGGATGACCATCGTGGGCAGCTTGCTGGTGCTCACGGCGGGGGTCGTGGCCGTCGTCTGGATCATGTGCTCACCGGCCGCGCCCGCCGACGCCCAGGTCGCTCAGAGTCAGCCGGCGGCCGCGGAAGCCACTCCGCCCCCGCAAATGGAGCGCGTGAAGGCCACCATCGACACCGTCGGCACCAAGGGCAAGGACTACGGTGACGGGCCGATCGCCACGCCGCTGTCCCTGCGGTGGCGCATCCCGGACAAAGTGGTGTTGCTTTACGTGCAGCATGCCCTCAACCTTTACTACGGGCTCGAGGGGCACTATCCGGCCACGCACGAAGAGTTCATGGAGAAGGTCGTCAAGGCCAACATGCTGAAGCTGCCGGATCTGCCGCCGGGGCAACGCTATATCTACGACCCCGAGACGCGCGAGCTGATGGTCGAGCGCGAGAAGGCGCCCAAGCCCAAGCCGTAGAACGGAATTCATTCCGTTCGCGCGGCCACAGAAGCTCGGCTTCTTCGAGAAGCCGGGCTTCTGTGCATTGAATCTGCCCGGCTCTGTGCGCATAGTGGAGTTACCCGGCCGAGAAACACTCTCGCAGGGCCGGCCCGTCATCGAGCATCTCCGTTCATTCAGCCGTCCATGTCGCGGTCCTGTCTCGTTTTCGCCTGCTGTGCGGCGCTCTGGTTCGCCGAGGGCGCTGTCCGAGCCGCTGAGCCGTTGCCGAGCTGGCCCAGCCAGAGCTGGATCTTCAACCGCTCGTACTACAGCCATCAGCCGGCCACGGAGGTGGAGGTGGGTCCGCAGTCGCCTCACAGCCCGATCTTCACGCGGCCGCAAGGGGCCTACATTCGCGGCGGCTACAGGCGGCTGCGCGTCGGCGGCAACCTGCGCTCGAACGACGACTTCCATTACTTCTACGAGTCGTGGTTCCAGGTCGGCGAGCAGTTCTAAAGGCTGGAATCCAGCGGCCGCTTCTTCCACGGCCAGCTCGGCGGCGCGAGGACGAACGTCAGCAGCACCAAGGCCGCGAACGCCAGGTGCGCAGCGACGAACACCCACGGGTCCAGGTCGCGGTAGAGCACCGAGTTGGCGATCCGGGCCATGAACGTCGCTTCGGCCACCGTCTGGCCGGCCTCGGCCCGCAGGGCTCGCTCCCAGGTCGTCAGCGGACACCGCACCCGCAGCATCTCTTCGACCGCGACGATGCCGATCGCGGCCAGGTGCGTGGCCCGGAAATAGAAGTTCCTCACCCACTGCCAGCGAAACACCAGGCCCAGCAGGATGGCCAATAAGCCCAGCACGATGAAGAGCACGTAGCCCAGATGCGCAACGGCGATCGTATCGGCCAAGGCGGTCTTGGACATGGGGAAGCTCCGTGGTGGTGTGCCAACAACTAATAGACCCGGGCGGCGGCCAAGATATTCCCGGCAGTAGGCACACTCCGTGTGCTGTCACGAGGCTGACGGCGACTGGGAGCACATCGTGCATGCTGACTGACGGCACACGGAGTGTGCCTGCTACTGCCAGGAATGAATTCCGTGCTACGAGCGGCTTTGTTACACTCCCGGCCATGAATGCCTGGACGCAGGTCTACGACCCTCTCGGCTGGCCGCTCTTTTCCACGGCCCTGGCGGCCGTGCCGGTGGTGCTGCTCTTGGGCCTCTTGGCCACGGGGCGCGTCTCGGCGGCCAAGGCGGCGATGGCCGGGTTGGCGGCGGCCCTGGTGATCGCGATCTTCTGCTATGTCCCCTCGGGCGACGCCGGCTATGGCGCCCGCCTGGCCTCGTGGACGCCCACGATGCTGGCCGCGGCGGCCAACGGCGCCGCGTTCGGCCTGTTTCCCATCGGCTGGATCGTGCTGGCGGCGATCTTCCTCTACACGCTGACGGTCGAGACCGGGCAGTTCGAGATCGTCAAGCACTCGGTCGTCGTCGCTGTCCGACGACCGGCGGATCCAGGCGCTGCTGATCGCGTTCTGCTTCGGGGCGTTCGTCGAAGGGGCGGCGGGATTCGGCACGCCGGTGGCCATCTCGGCGGCGCTGATGATGGGCGCCGGCTTCCGGCCGCTGCACGCCGCCGGCCTGGCGCTGATCGCCAACACCTCGCCGGTCGCCTTCGGCGCGCTGGGCACGCCGATCATCACGCTGGCCAGACGTCACCGGCCTGCGACGAGATGCAAGCTCAGCGCAGATGGCCGGCCGGCAGCTGCCGTTCTTCTCGCTGATCGTGCCGGTCTGGCTGGTGTGGATGATGGCCGGCTGGCGCGGCGTCGTCGGCGTCTGGCCGGCGCTGCTCGTCTGCGGCGGCAGCTTCGCCGCTGGTGCAGTTCCTGGTCGCCAACTACCACGGCCCGTGGCTGGTGGACGTGGCCGGCGGGCTGGTGTCGCTCGTCTGCCTGGCGGTGTTCCTGCGGGTCTGGCAGCCGCGGCAGATGTGGCAGTTTCCCGACGAGCGCAGGCGACGAGCCAGACCGACGAAGCCGCAGGATAACAGCTACACTCGCGCGCCAGATCGTCGTCGGCGTGGGTGCCGTGGGTGCTGCTCACGGTCTTCGTCTTCCTGTGGGGCCTGCCGCAGGTGAAGAACGTGCTCGGCAACCCCGGCACGAGCCGCCAGGCGTTCAAGGACGCAGATACCGACGTGTGGATCGCCCGACCTCGATCAGCGTCAAGGTGCCGGGCTTGCACGACGAGATCGCCCGCGACTGCCCCGGTCGTGCAGAAGCGCGAGGCCGAGGAGGCCGATCTTCGACTTCAACTGGCTGTCGGCGACCGGCACGGGCATCTTGCTGGCGGCCGTCCTGTCGGCCGTCTGGCTGCGGGTCGCGCCGGCGGCGGTTCGTGCGTCGTCCTGGCGCTGACGTGCTAGCGGATGCGCTGGCCGCTGTTCACGATCGCCTGCATGCTGGCCATCGCCTTCACGACGCGCTACAGCGGCATGGACGCGACGCTGGGCCTGGCGTTCACGCAGACCGGCTGGCTCTATCCGCTCTTCGCGGCGCTGCTCGGCTGGCTGGGCGTGGCGCTGACCGGCTCGGACACGTCGTCCAACGCCCTGTTCGGCAGCCTGCAGACGATCACCGCCGAGCGGCTGGTCGAGCGACGGCGTGCTGCCGCTGACGGCCGAGCAGGCGACGATCCTGCTGGCCACGGCCAACAGCACCGGCGGCGTGATGGGCAAGATGATCGACGCCCAGAGCATCGTCGTCGCCGCCGCCGCCACGGGCCAGCACGGGCAGGAAGGGCCGATCCTGCGCTTCGTCTTCTGGCACAGCCTGGTGCTGGCCGTGCTGATGGGCCTGCTGGTGCTGGCGCAGGCGTATTGGCTGGCGTGGATGATTCCGACTTTGTGACCAGCATCGCAACGAAGGCGAGCGTCGCAGCGTAAGCGCGACGTGAGCGCTGCCAATCGGCTGCGATCATGGTGCCGAGCGGCCGAATCATTCACCCACGAACATTTGAATCTCCGTCAGATACTTCTTCGGGTTGCCCTTGAAGATCATGCCTGGCCCTTTGACGTACACTTCGCGGCAGGGCGATTGAATCTCGTAGCCATTGTGCTTCACGTAGTCGAGCACCTTGGCGTACGAGCGGCCCAGTTCCTGCCAGGGCCCCTGGTGGAGGAGCGTCACCGCACGGCCGCCTTGCAGCTCGCGGACCTCGATGCCGTCGGCCGACTTGCCGCTACGGACGGGCATGCAAGGCTCGAAGTTGGCGTCATCCTCGCGGTATTCGTGATCGTAGATCAGCATCATCGGCTTGCCGCAGATGCGAAAGCCGCATCGCCGGCCGAGCTTGGCGAACGCCGGCCCACAGTCGCTGTACCGGCCCTGCATGCGGATGCCGGCCACCAGCATGGCCGGCACATCTTTCTCTTGGACTTCGAAGGATGCACTGCTCATGGTCGCTCGTGCCTCACGTTCTTGGGTGATGATCTTGTCCAACGCCTGATGGATTTCGCGGTACTGCCGCAGCCTGGCCTGGATCGCCTCGCGGTGGCGCTCCAGATAGTCGAGGATGTCCGACTCGTCATCATGCTTGGCGAGCATCTCGGCGATGTCGGCCAGCGGAAACTCCAGCGCCCGCAGCCGCGTTACGACGCGCGCCCGCTCGATGAGCACCGGCGCGTAGTAGCGATAGCCGGTCTCATCGTCGATGGCGCTGGGGACCAGCAGCCCCTCTTCGTGATAGAAGCGCAGCGTCTTCACGCTCAGTCCGGTGATCTTGGAGAACTCGCCGATCGTGTACATGGGGATGGCCCACTTTCCGCCAGGCTGTGAGGAACCGCGACGAGCAGCATAGGGCCTCCAGTAACTGGAGAGTCAAGCGCCTTAACGAGGAAATCCCGACGGCATGCGGGGGCCGCGGTTGGACGCGGACCACGGGCTTACGCCCTCGTTGTTCGACACATCTCGGGGGCGACACGGACGGCTGCGACGCAAATGGATGGCTCCCCTGCCAGCTTGTCTGGCAGGAAGCCAAGGTTGGCAAGCTAACAACGAGCCTGCCCCGAGCCCGCCCCCTGGCCGGCTTGTCCGGCAGGAGGCGCAGGTTGTGCAGCTAAGCGAATGCAAGCAGCCTTCTTAGCGGCGCAACCTCCTTCACCTGCCGTTCAAGCCGGCAGGGGTCCACGCGGGTGTCGCGTCCTTCGGCTAGCCGCCAAACTCCTTCACCCGCCGGACAAGCCGGCGGGAGTCAAGGAATAGGTTCGCAAGCTTCAAGATGTGTACAACGACGAGGGCTGATGCCCGTGGTTACTCACTGTCGCCGCTGCGCGGGCTGTTCAGACGCAGTGCGAGTGCAGAGCCCTTCGTCTTGCTGCCGCGGGAGCGGTGCGATAACGTGAACCGCAGCCATTTCCGGCCCTTGCGGCCCTCACGAACGTGGAGACTGGCATGCGACGGATGAACCTGCGGCCCGTTCTCGGCGCCCTGGTGCTGGGCCTCGTCGTCGCCTTGGTCGCCTGTCTGGTCCCGGCGCAGGACGAGGCCAAGAGCGGGACGAAGGACAAGCTTCAGGAAGCCCGGCGGCTCTTCCTGACCGGCAACTATGCCGAAGCGATCGAGCAGTTCGAGAAGGCGCGGGAGGGCGAGCCAATCGCGGCCGCTATCGGCTTGTCTCGCTGCCTGGCCGCCACCGGCAAGCTCGAGAAGGCCGAAGAGGCGCTGCGCGGCGCACTCGAGGCCAAGCCGGATGCTCCGGCGCCGCAGCGTGCCGCGCTGCACGCGGAGCTGGCCGTCCTGCTGTTGGAGCGCGGGGCCGCCAAGGAAGCCGATGAGGCAGCGGGCACGGCTCTCAAGCTCGATAAAAACTCACTGCCAGCCTGGTGGGTGCGGGCGGAGCTGTTCCGCGCGGCCGGCAAGCACAAGGAGGCCTTGGCGGCGTACGAATGGTTCGTCGATTACTACAACGAGCATCAGGACGAGCTGAAAGATCCCGAGGCGTTCCGCTGGATCGGCCGGGCGGCGGCGCAATTCGCCCGCTGGACGCGCAACAACGACCAGTTCAGCTTCCTGGTCAACACACTCTATCCCGATGCCCTGAAGCTCGATGAGAATTACTGGCCGGCCCGGTACGAGGCGGGGCTGCTCTTCCTGGAAAAATACAACCAGGCCGATGCCACGCGGAAGCTCAACGAGGCCCTGGCCATCAATGCCAACTCGGCCGAAGTGCTCACCGCTCAGTGCAACTGGCGCTGCAGAACTTCCGCCTGGAAGAGGCCAAGCGTCTGGTCGAGCGTGCACTGGAGATCAATCCGGCTGCGGCCGAAACCCATCGCTTGAAGGCCGACTTTTTCGTGGCCAACTTCCAGGAGCACCTTGCCGCCGAGCCGCTGGAGACGGCCCGCAAGCTCAATCCCCTGGCCGAGGAAACGCTCGGCCGCATCGCCGCACTGGACATCATTCGCAACGGCCTGCCGAAGGACCTGGCCGGCACCGAGCTGGGCAAGCTTATTGCCGAAGTCGATGCCCGCAACCCCAAGGCGGGCGTCTTCTACTTCACCTTGGCCGACAAGCTGTCTGACCGGCAGAAGTACCCCGTGGCCGAGCGGTTCTTCCAGGAGGCCATCCGCCGCATGCCGGAGCTGATCGCTTCACGCTCCGAGCTGGGCCTGATGCACATGCGGCTCGGCAAGGAGGTCGAGGCCAAAAAGCTGCTCGAAGAGTCGCACGACGCGGATCCCTTCAACGTCCGCGTGCTCAACACGCTCAAGGTGCTGGACGTGCTGGCCACCTACGCCACGCTGGAGACGGAGCACTTCATCCTCAAGTTCGACCGCGGCCAGGACGAGTTATTGGCCAGGTACGTCGCCAAATACCTCGAGGACGATGTCTATCCCACGCTCTCGAAGCGGTTCGCCTTCGAGCCCGAAGGCAAGACGCTGATCGAAATCTTCAACAAGGCCCAGAACACCAGCGGGCATTCTTGGTTCAGCGCCCGGATGGTGGGCCTGCCGTATATCGGCACGGTGGGGGCCTGCGCCGGCAAGATGATCGGCATGGCCTCGCCGGCCAGCGTAGACCAGCCGTTCAACTGGGCCCGCGTGCTGAAGCACGAGTTCGTGCACGTGCTGAACCTGCAGCAGACGAACTTTAACGTGCCGCACTGGTTCACCGAAGCTCTGGCCGTGCTCAGCGAGGAGACGGCCCGTCCGGAGATGTGGGACCGGCTGCTGGCCGCGCGCGTGCCCAAAGGGGACGTGTTCAACCTCGACGACATCAACTTCGGCTTCATCCGGCCCGGCTCGAGCGACGACTGGCACATGGCCTATTGTCAGGCCGAGCTGTATGCCCAGTTTCTTGTGAAGACGCACGGCCCCAATGCACTGGCCAAGATGCTGGCCGCCTACGCCGACAACCTGAACACGGCAGCGGCCCTCAAGCGGTGCTTCGGCGTCGAGCAGGCCGATTTCGAGAAAGACTACCTGGCGTTCTTGAAGGCCGAGACGGCGGGGCTCTCCCTCGCCGCCGTCGCCGAACCGAAGATGGACCTCACCGACTTGCAGGCAGCGGTGGAGAAAGAGCCCGACAATCTCGATCTTAAAGCCAGGCTCGCGCTGGCCCACCTGGACCAGAAAGCATTTCCCGCCGCCCGCCGGCTGGCGGAAGCCGTGCTGAAGGCCAGGCCGAAGCATGCGCTGGCCGGCTACGTGATGGCCCGCGTGCGGCTGGTGATCGGCGAGAACGACGAGGCCCTGCGGCTGCTCGAGACGGCGCTGGATGAGAAGTCGCCTGACGATCGCGTGCTGACGCTGCTCGCCAGCACGAAGCTCCGGAAGGGAGACACAGCCGAGGCCGAGAAGCTCTTCGAGCTGGGCCGCAAGACTTTTCCGGGCGACAGCAAGTGGTCCAAGGCGCTGGCCGCCTTATACTTGAAGAGTGGCGACACCGAGAAGCTGGCGGCGGTGCTCGCCCAATTGGCGGACAAGGATTTCGACCACCTGAGTTATCGCAAGAAGCTGGCCCAGCTCGCTCTGGAGAAGAAGGAGTTTGCCAAGGCCATCGACTGGGCGAACCAGGCGGTCCAAATCAACGTATTGGACGTGGAGGTCCATCGCACGCTCGCCGCCGCGCTCGAGGCGGCCGGCCGCACGAAGGACACGATCCTGGAATACGAAGCGCTCATCCGCCTGGCGCCCGACGACCTGGGCAACCACCTGGCGCTCGCCAAGGCATTTCACAAGACCAGGCAACCGGACAAGGCCCGCGACGTTGTCAACAAGCTACTCGAGCTGGACGCCGAATTTCCCGGGGCCAAGGAACTGCTGGAGCAACTCAAGCCGTGAGCGATGACCGTAAAGTTGCCCACGAACCCCAAATGGACATCGGGCTGGCCGAGTTCCAACAGTTGATCCGCCGGATGTATTATGAAAAGGACGTGGCCCGCGGCCCCGAGGGCACGTTCATGTGGCTGATGGAGGAGGTCGGCGAGCTGGCGGCCAGCATCCGCGGCAACGATCAGGCCAACCGGGCCGAAGAGTTCGCCGACGTGCTGGCCTGGCTGGCCACGATCGCCAACGTGGTGGGCGTCGATCTGGCCGAGGCCGTGCGGCAAAAGTACGGAAGGGGCTGTCCCGGCTGCGGGCACCTGATCTGCACCTGCGCGGATGCGGAGAAACCATGAGTAAATATCCTCGTTCCCAGGCTCCGCCTGGGAACGCACTGCCCGCGAGGCTCTGCATCGCCAAAGTGGTCAACTCGCTCTGCCAGGTGAAACAGCTCGCAGAGCGGGTCGCGCGCTCTCGCGAGGCAGAGCCTCGCGATCACGGCGTTCCGAGGCGGAGCCTCGGAACAAGGACGCGCGCGCGGGTGCCCGACGCTCCCGCGCGTACGCGTCGGGTTAGTGTGCTGGCCGCATTGGCCCTCCTGTTCCTAGCCTCGCCGGCGCTGGCCCAGAAGATTGAGCTCGAAAAGGTCGCGGTCGGCTTCAATGGCAAGTACAAGGTCGGCGTCTGGACGCCCGTCTCGGTGACGCTCACCGGCCCGAGCGTCCGCGGGCGGCTGGATCTGGAGACGGCCGACGGGGACGATGTGAACAGCATCGTCTCGCGAGACAATATTCAAATCGATGGCCGGCCCAAGCAACTGCTCGTCCGCTTCGGCAGCACGGACGGCGCGCTGACCGTCGTCTTCCGGCCCGACGGCGGCCGGCCCATCCGCTGGGAGCTGCAAAGCGCCGACTCGCCCGGCGAACGCGAAATCCCCACCGGCCTGCAAACCAGCCAGGAGCTGTTGGTGGAGATCGGCCGCGGCGTAGGCATCAAGGGGATGAAGGAGGCCAGCCGCTTGCCGCCGGGCGAAGAGATCGTCGCCGTCCAGCTCGATGAGGCATCGCAGCTCGAACAATTGCCCACCGAGTGGATCGGCTACGAAGGTGTCGATGTCCTGGTCATCGGCACCAGTCAGGAGCTCGATCTGGCACAGGCGCAAGTGCTGGCCAAGCTCGGCCCGGACAACGCCCGCTGGCAGGCCATTGCCCAGTGGGTCCAGGGCGGTGGGCGGCTGCTTGTCGTAGGAGGCGGGGCCGCCGATCAACTGCGTTCCGCGTTCGAAAAAATGGGCCCCCTGGCCAGGCTCCTGCCCAGTCTGAAGGACAACGAGCAGCTCGACCGTCTCAATGAGCTGGAGGCCTACAGCGGCGCCAAAGAGCTGATTACGCTGCCGCTCGTCCAGCCGGACGATCCTTCGAGCGAGCGACGGCTGACCGTTCCCGTCCTCGCGGACGAGCAGTGGGGCCGCAACGTCGTGCAGAGCAGTGTCCCCTTGATCGCGCGGAGGCCGCACGGCTTCGGCGAAGTGATCTTCGTGGCCCTCGACCTCGATCGGCCGCCGCTGGCCCGCTGGCCGGGCCGCGCCGCCCTGCTCACCAGGCTGCTGAACCGCAAGGAGGGCGTGCCGCCCGCCGCCGAAACGGGCGAATCGGCCTTGCAGGGGCAACTCCTCCACGTCGGCGTGAGCGATCTGGCCGGCCAGCTCAAGGAGGCGCTCGACCAGTTCACCGGCATCCGGCCGGTGTCGTTCGTGCTCATCGCCGGGCTGGCGCTGCTCTACATCGCGCTCATCGGTCCGCTCGACTACGTGCTGGTCCGCAAGGTCTTTCGCCGGCCCGAGCTGACCTGGGTAACGTTTCCCACGATGGTGCTCGTCTTCAGCCTGGCCACCTATCAGCTCGCCTATTGGATGAAGGGCAAACAACTGATCGTGAATCAGTTGGACGTCGTGGACGTGGAGCTGGCCACCGGCCACGTGCGCGGGCAGACCTGGTTCAACGTCTTCAGCCCCGACAGCCGGACCTACGACGTGAGCGTGACGCCGCGCCTGCCTGGCGAAGGCGAATCGGGCGACGAAGACCCTGCCGTGCCAGCCGCGGCGGGCGGCATGCGCACCGTCGTCTCCTGGCTGGGCCTGCCGGGCGAGGCACTGGGCGGCATGGAGCGCTCCGGTTCGCCGGGCCTCTTCCAGGGCAGCTATCGCTTCACGGCGCAAAGCGATGCCAGGAAGGACGCGCCGCAGCCCATGACGATGGAGAACGTCCCGATCCAGGTCTGGTCGAGCAAGAGCTTCACCGCCCGCTGGACGAAGCCGGCCGGATGGACAGGTCCGCTCGTTGAATGCGACTTGCGCCGCTCCAACGACCGCGTGCAAGGGACGATCCGCAATCGCATGGACGTGCCGCTCAAAGAGTGCCTGCTGGTGTTCCGCACGCGCGGCGGTGGGCGGAAAGCACAGGTGCTGCGCATCCCCGAGCTGAGGCCGGGCCAGACGAAGACCCTCAGCTCGGCCGACTCGGCGGACGACCTGGCCGAGCACCTCAAGGGCATCCGTTACGTCGGCGAGAGCAGCTCGGATGCGCTGACGCGGCGGGCGCGGGAATACAACCCGCTGGGCGCCGACGTGCCGGGCATCGTCAAGTTGATGTCGTTTTACCGCCTGATCGCCGGCCGCGACCACGCGAAACTACTGCACCGTTATCAGGGACACCTGGATCTGAGCCACCTGTTCCACGAGAAGCTCGACAACCGGGCCGTGCTGCTGGGCTTCGCCCCCAAGCCGGCCGCCGAGGTGCGACTCAGTGACCAGGGGCGCACGAAAACCCACAAGACAAGCACTGGACCTGCTACCGCTTCGTGGCGGAGATCGGGGAGTAGTCAGTTGTCAGTTGTCAGTGGTTAGTTGCTGAGTCGAATCAGTTCGCTTGTTTCGAATGAGGAGGGGCCGTATGGCTCGACCCGCATTTGAGAATCTGCATGTTTACGCGCTCTCGGAGAAGCTCGCGGACGGAATTTGGGACATCGTGATCGAGTGGCCCAACTTCGCCAAGTTCAGCGTCGGAAAGCAGCTCGTTCGCTCGGCAGACAGCATTGGCGCTAACATCTCCGAAGGAGTCGGACGCGGCACGTACCAGGACAACCGAAGGTTTGTTCGATTTGCCCGGGGCTCACTCAATGAAACGCAGCATTGGCTCCGCGCGCATATCGGCGACAAGCTGCTGACGGACGCGCAAACAGCTACGCTCAAGCCAGTCGTGGACGAGCTGGGCCCTCGTTTGAACGCTTACCTCAAATCGATCGGTCGCAGCGGCAAACCGGAGAACGCCGATGAGGCGCCGCCAGAAGCATCCCACGCAAACGATCGCGAAGAACACTCCACCGACAACCGACAACTGACAACTGACAACTGACAACTGACCAATGATCAAGAACCGTCAATCTCACCAAGCCCTACGGCGAGCTCTTCGCCGTCCGCGACCTGAAGCTCGATCTCGAGAAGGGCGACGTCTTCGGCTTCATCGGCCCCAACGGCGCCGGCAAGACGACGACGATGCGGATCCTGGCCACGCTGCTCAACCCGACCTGGGGCGAGGCCTACGTCTGCGGGCTACTCGATCTACACCAAGCCCAAGGAAATCCGCCGCGTGATCGGCTACATGCCCGACTTCTTCGGCGTGTACGACGACATGAAGGTGCATCGAGTACCTGGAGTTCTTCGCCGCGGCCTATCGCATCAACGGCCCGGCGCGCCGCAAGATGTGCGACGAGGTGCTGGAGCTGGTCGACCTGGGCTACAAGCGCGAGGCGCTCGTCACCAGCCTCTCGCGCGGCATGACGCAGCGGCTGGGCCTGGCCCGCGTGCTGCTGCACGACCCGCAGGTGCTGCTGCTCGACGAGCCGGCCAGCGGCCTCGACCCGCGGGCCCGCATCGAAATCCGCGGCCTGCTCAAAGAGCTGCGCAAGATGGGCAAGACGATCATGGTCTCCAGCCACATCCTGCCGGAGCTGGCCGACATCTGCAACAAGATCGGCATCATCGAGCGCGGCGAGCTGCTGGTGAACGCCGACGTGGCCGACGTGATGAAGCAGGTCCGCCAGCAGACGGTGCTCAACATCGCCGTGGCCGACGATCAGGGCCGCGCCGCCAAGCTGCTCGAAGAGCACGCCAGCGTCGAGACGGTCGACCCCCGCGAGAAGCGCCTGTCGTGGTCACGCTCAAGCCGGAGATCGACCGACTACAGCGAGCTGGCCACGCTGCTGGTCCAAAACGGCCACAAGCTGACGCTGTTCAAGGAAGACGAGATCAACCTGGAAACGGCGTTCATGGCGCTGACCAAGGGAATCACCGCGTAGGGTCCGCTGTGCGGACCAACCATCGTGGGGTGGGTCGAGTAGTCGTAGGGTGGGTCGAGGAACGAGACCCACCAAAGCCGCTACGGCTTGGGATTCGGCGCTGCTTTCCCGCTATTCAGCAGACCCAAAGACGTGGCCGCCGCCCTTCCAACTGTACACTCAGTTGAATCACTTCGGCCTGCGGTCGTTCGCCAGCACGGCGTAAGGTCCGCGGTGCGGATCAGAACTCATCGACGCACGACAACCGGCGACTTGATACACTGAAGGGTCGCCGCTCCGAGGTGTTCTCGCTGCCTGGACCTAGAGATAGGGGAGCCAGCGTAAGATGGCTCAGAATCCGACCACGCTACGAGTCGCTCCGAGGCGACCACACCACATCGCCTTCGCACTGCTACTTTGCACCGCGCTGATTCTTGCTTTGTGCCTAAGACGTGGCGAGATTGCGGTCGTGTGTGCGACTGTCGTCGCAACACTTGTCTTGGCCATCAGGGGCCACCGCGCTGCGGCGATTGTTTTGACGCTCGTATTGTGCGGCGTCTCGATACTTGGGATGGCCGACAGCCGACAGGTTCGGCTCGATACAGGTGACCAGCGCAGGCTCTTTTGGGGCATCCCGATTGTGGATGAGCCGATGGAACAGAATCAGAGACGCGCTCTGTCATCGCTGAATGCGGGTGTTCCTGCCGAATGGGTATGGTGTGGAACGCGGTCGCCCGGCTGGAGCGGCTGTGGGTCTGTCGCGGTCTATCAGGAGTACTACTACGCGGCGGCTTGGATCGCAATCGATCCGCCGATCGCCTGCCAAGTGCTTCGCAACGTCGCCGACCATACGAGACGGACGGGCGGAATGAGCGGAACTCCGTCCCCGTGCCATGCGATGTGGAGTCCCGACGTACTGATAGACGACGGAGCCGGCGGATTGCAGCTCGTGCAAGGGTGGCAGGATAATCCGCGCGTAAAGACTTACCTGGAATCACGCGGCTTACGGCCCGCCACCGCGGGCTCGGACCTCGAGCGTTGATACCTCAGCGGGCGAGCCTGGCTTCGGGGTTTTCTACGGCCGTAGGGATCGCCGTCACGCCCGCAGAAACGCCCGTCGAAAACGCGCTTCGACGCCTATTTCTTAGCGGCTTCGTCCGGCTGGCCGGCCAACTCCTTCTTTTGCAGATGCGCCTGGACCCAGGCGCGCTCCTTCTCGATCGCCCGCTGGGTCTCTTCCGCCGTGCGCTGGCGCTTCTCTTCGGTCGGCTGCTGCTGCTTGCCCTCGGCCGGCGGAAGGCCGCTGACGAGCAGCTCCGATATGCCCATCAGCGCCACGGCGAGCAGCAGCAGCGGCGGGAAGCTCCAGTGGACGGAGTGCACCACGTCCAGCAGCAGAACGCCTGACGGCTCCAGCCCCTGCCGAGCCTGAACGTGGGCATGGAACATCGGCGACGAAATCGATAGCAGCAGTTGGGCTATCAAGATCATGACCAGGCACGAGAAGCTGCCGCCCGCCACGGCCGCGCGGCGATCACGCCGCAGGAAGGGCAAGAGCAGACACAGCGCCGCGCACGTCACCCAGCCCAGCAGGATCAGGTTCCACCACACGTACCAGATGAAGTGCGTGCCTTGAGGGAACTCGCGATTGCGCAGGATGCCGCGGACGAGGGGCGCATCGGCCAGCGGCACGTCCGCCACCTGCTGGGTGGTAACGAAACCCAGCCAGGCATCGCAGTCCGACGGCGCTCGCGACACGAGCAGCCAGCCGGCGAGCAACAGCCCTGCGGCAGCACTGACTCCGGCCAGCCAATAGGCGGGACGATACTGCTGGGTGCGGGTCGCCACAAAGGCCAGCGCCAGGGCGGCGACGATGGCAAAGTCCCATCTCGTCACCAGGTTCACGAGGCCGGAGGTGGCCACCAGGAAGCTCGACTGGAAAGTGACCACGGCCGGCATCGCGGCGCCGACGATGAGCAGCCCCAGGCCGCGGACCCAGCCGCGCGTAAAGCAAGCCAAGGCGAGGACGAGCACGGCGGCCACGAGGGGGTAGATGGCCACGAACCAGCTCAGCCCCGGTGCCTGGGCAGCCACGATCGGCGGCGGCTCGAAGAACGAAAACGACAACTGCCCTTCATGCATCGCCCGGAAGAACTCGGCCCCGGCCGGCACCGCCACCAAGGGGAGCAGCGATGCCACGAGCAAACACACCGCCAGGCGAGATAGCGCTTGCCCGTCCTCGCCGATCGTGTGCACCCGGACGAGCTTTCTGGACATTCCGCGAGCCATGATGGTCCCCCGAAAGAACTGACGAGCTGACGCCTCGCCTCGCGCAACGTCAGAGAAATCCACCGCTAAACCGGTAATCTACTCCGTGGCGCTTGCGCAGACAACGACCATGATGATGTCGTGATCTGAAGTGGGCATTGCCCACCCTACGGCCGTGGGCCGCTCTTGGCTTCGATCGCTTCCAGCCGCTCCTGGGCCAGTTTGGCGGCGGGCGAGTCGGGGTTGCGCTGGATGATGCCTTGGTAGGCCTTCGTGGCCCGGTCGAAGGCCTTGGTGCCTTCCAGCTTGGCGGCGGCGTCGAGCTGCTCGGCCAGCGTCAGCACGTCCCGTTTCTCCTTTTGCAGTTTCGCCCGCGCCTGGCCGGCCGATTTCACCACGTCCTTGAATGGCTGATAGACGCGGATGATCCGCAAAAGCGCCACCGCGCCGTCCAGCGCCTCGTCGGACGACGCGAGCTGCTCTTCGGCTTTCTTCAGCTCTGCCTGGGCCTCTTCGAGCAGCTTGGCCGCCAGCTTCTTGCCCTCCATGACGACCGCGGCGTAGCTGCTGACCGTGGCGAACTTGCCGATCTCTCGCATGGCTAAGGCCATGTCGCCGTCGGCCTGGGCCTTCTTGGCCTTTTCCAAAGCGACCGGGAGGTCCTTGGCCTGCTTGGCCGTCAGCGCCGCGCCGGCCTGCTTTCGAAAGCCGACGAGAAACGGCCCCAGCTCGTCCGGCGCGCCGCTCTTGCCATACAGCAGCTCGCCGTCGGCCCGGACGATGAACACCTTGGGGATGGTGTCGCCTTCCGACGGAAACTTGCGGGACCACGTGGACCATTCCGGCGCGCTGCTATCGATCTCCAAGGGCACGAACTGTGCCACGATCGGGCGAAGCGAAGCGTCCGACTTGAGACGCTTCTTCAACGCCACGCACCCGCCTCACGTCTCCGTGCCCGCGACGGCCAGGATTGGCACACCCGTGAGCTTCGATTGTTCCAGAGCCCGGTCCATGGCGCTGGTGTCGCTTGCCTTCTTGGCTTCCTGCGCCCAGGCCGGAACGCCAACGAGCGCCGCGGCCAGCCCTAGCACGAACGCGTTCCGCCGTTTACCGAGCATAATGCCTCCCCGAGAGTGTTGCGATTGGCGGGCTGATGACCGGGCGCCAGCCGTTGAGCGATTCTCACCTTTGGGCGGTCAGCAGTCAAATGCCAGCCTGTGCGCCGAGTGCCCGGTTTGCCTCAGAGCTAGTTCTCGTATTGGGTCAAACCGTTTCGTGGTGACTGGTTGTGGTGCTGCCGCAGCAAATTTGCGGTAGAATGTCCACGGTTCCGAATTCGAACGAGCTTGCAAGAGACGCCCAGTGTCTACCGAATTGCCCCCGATCACCGTTAACGGAACACTCTTTCCGGATGGTTCGCTGGAGCTCGACCGTGTTCCGCCTCTGCGCGCTGGACGAGTACGGGTGACGCTTCAAATGCTGCCAGAAGCGCCGTCCGAGAGCGATCGGCTGCCGGACCCTCCGTGGCTGGATGAGAGTATTTCCGCCCCGTTCGATCTACCGTACCCCGAGTCATCGAATGGGGTATCTCTGATCGAAGAGGAGCGGCTTCCGATGACATTTGATGGAGCTGACAGGGCGGCCTCATGATCTACCAGCAGGTCGATGCCGATGCTCCGCTGTCGCAGGGGGACATTTTCGACGACTGCTCCATCCTGTTTTGGAAAAGCGATGCTGGCGGAGCTGCCGCACCCTCGGCCGCCACATCGCACGTGCGCGTTGTTGTCTTGACCCAAGCCTGCGACCTGGCGCAAGGCAAGGCACGTCGCGTTCTGGTCGCAGTGGTACACGAGGCGCAAAAGCTCGTCGAGCGTGGGATTCTCAAGGCTGGAACGATTCGCGACCAGGTCCGTGCGCATCGCGTCTACGGCTGGTACTTCCTGCCCGCCCGCAATGAGCTGCCAGAGTGTGTCGTCAACCTCCGCGATTTGCACACGCTGCCGCGCGAATCGCTCGAATACCTAATCAGCGAAGGCAAGCGCCTGTGCCGGATTCAGACACCGTTTCGTGAACATCTCGCCCAGCACTTTTCTACAACCTATTCGCGCATCGGGCTGCCAGAGCCCTACGACACGAGTCCGGACTAGTGGAAGGCGAATAAGTGGCTTGTGCTCACCACGGGTCAGTCTCGCTGGAGAGGAGCCGCTCAATACACTGGCCAACACGTCGCGATGGTGTACAATGATGCAGTTCTCAGGTTCGTTGGGCCAAGTTGCGCAACAGTCGGTTGGAGGCTAACGGAATGCCGAAGACGGTTGATTTTCTCAAGGCAAAGGTCGGGGCATATCAAAAGGTGTTGTCTCAGGCTGCTTCGAGGGACAAGGAAGGACTTGTCTCGATTACTCTAGCGAAGCAATTCAACAGCCTTCTGGACGAGGTCAAGAAAGCTTGTCCGGAGGCCGAGCCGCACATCCCCAGGCCAATCACGTGGGAATCAGCGTTTTCTCAGCTGGCGGTAGCCGATGTGAGCTTTCTTGATTTGGAAGTCTTGGTGGAGCAGGTTTCCTCCATTCTTGCAGTCGTTGATGCTGACCACTAGGGGCTTACACGTGGCAGACTGGACTGATGTTGCCAAAGAGGCCTTAGCACTTGCGACGCGTCCTCGTTACGCGTTCGCGATATGGCTATCGTCCCTGCTTGCTCTGGCAGCCCCGCTGCCTGACTTTCTGGGCGCCGAGACGCTGCGTGTAGACACGCAGCCGTTTCTGGGAATGACATGTTTGGTGGCCTTCGTCGTATGGGCCGTCGAACTTGGCCTGCTCGCATTCCAGCACGTAAATCACGTGCGCGCCGAAGCGCACATTCGCGATAGGAGATTCCGTCAATTGGACGGCCTGAACTCTCGGGAGGCTCACTTGTTGGCTGTGGCCGTGCGCAAAGGGATTCAGACTGTCGTCTGGAGGCACGACGCAGATGAAGTTCGCTCCTTGACCGCCAAGGGACTTCTAGAGCACGTTACTGATGCAACCGATTACAACAGCCGCCCTTTCAATATTCCGCTAGATGTTTGGGAACACATTGGCCAGCCACAGGTCTTCACCAAGCTAGAGGAGAGGGAGGCGCAAGGGACAGACTGATCAGGCGTTAGCGGTCAGCACTTGACTCGCGCTATTCATGCGGCCACTGCGCTAGGAAGCATCGGACTAGCGAGCCGATTTCAACAGAGTTGCGCGTGGAGAGCAAATCATGGACAAAATCACCGTCGCCGCAGCGCGCGAGGCCGAGGCCATCGGCAAGCAGGTTCGCCTGCAAGGCTGGGTCCGCACCCGCCGCGACTCCAAGGGCGGCTTCAGCTTCCTCGAACTCAACGACGGCTCCTGCCTGGGCAACGTCCAGGTCGTCGCCGACGGCGGACCTGCGCCAACTACGAGAGCGAGGTCAAGAAGCTCGCCGCCGGCGGCAGCGTCGCCGTCGAGGGCGAGGTCAAGGCGTCGCCGGCCAAGGGCCAGGCCGACCGAGGTCGCAGGCCGACGACGGTCACCGTCCACGGCGGGGCCGATCCCGAGGCGCTACCCGCTGCAGAAGAAGGGGCACACGTTCGAGTTCCTGCGCACGATCGCCCACCTGCGGCCGCGGACCAACACGTTCGGCGCCATCGCCCGCGTGCGCAACCGCGTGTCGCAAGTCGATCCACGACTTCTTCCAGGAGCAGGGCTTCCTCTACGTCCACACGCCGATCATCACGGCCAGCGACTGCGAGGGGGCCGGGGCAGCTGTTCCGCGTCACCACGCTCGACCCGGACAAGCCGCCGCAAGGCCGACGGGCAAGATCGACTACACGCAAGGACTTCTTCGGCAAGCCGGCGTACCTGACCGTCAGCGGCCAGCTCGCAGGCCGAGATCGTTCGCCTGCGCGCTGGGCAAGGTCTACACGTTCGGCCCGACGTTCCGGGCCGAGAACTCGAACACGCCGCGGCACCTGGCCGAGTTCTGGATGGTCGAGCCGGAGATGGCCTTCTACGACCTGACCGACAACATGGACCTGGCCGAGGCGTTCCTCAAGCGCATCATCCGCGACGTGCTGGACGAAGTGCGCCGAGGACATGAAGTTCTTCGCACGAGCGGATCGACAAGGACGTCGCTCGACCGCGCTGCGAAGCGATCGCTCGAACAGCCAGTTCCTGCGCGTGCCGTACACCGAGGCGGTCGACATCCTGGCGAAGTCCGGCCAGACGTTCGAGTTCCCGGTCGCGTGGGGCAACGACCTGCAGTCCGAGCACGAGCGCTACCTGACCGAGAAGCACTTCAAGAAGCCCGGTGATCCTGTACGACTACCCGCGGACGATCAAGCCGTTCTACATGCGGGTCAACGACGACGGCAAGACGGTGCGGGCGATGGACGTGCTGGTGCCCGGCGTCGGCGAGATCATCGGCGGCAGCCAGCGCGAGGAGCGGCTCGACGTGCTCGAAGCGCGGATGCGGGAGCAGGGGCTCGACCCGGCCGGCTACTGGTGGTACCTCGACCTGCGGCGCTACGGCACGGTGCCGCACGCCGGGCTTCGGCCTGGGGCTGGAGCGGACGCTGCTGTTCGTGACCGGCATGGCCAACATCCGCGACGTGATCCCGTTCCCGCGGACGCCGGGGAGCGCGGAGTTCTGAAAACCGGAACGCTAATAATCGCTAATCAACGCTGATAGGCGCCTATTTCGCGCGCAGTGGCGTTTCTTCCCCTGCGAAGCTGCGCAATCTGCGGTGTGGCCCTCCGTCGGTGGCATGCCGTTTGCTTCCTAGCTCCTTAGGATTAACAGGGTCATTCCACGGGGCAAGCAATAGGAGACAAGAATGAAACGGCTCATCCTTGGAATTACGGCGCTAACCTGCGTTGGGCTGTGGGCAGGCTTCGCGTCGGCCGCCGATCCTTATCGCGATCGGCATTTCGCCCATTACGCGCTGCACGACAATTTCGCGCTGCAAGATTTCCATCGTCACAGCTACGCGGCCGGCTACCCGGCGACCGTCTGGTCGCGCGAGGTGCCGATCGAACAAGCGACGCTGGTTCCGCCGATAGGCGAGCTGCCGCCGGTGCCACTGCCGCCGCGCTATGAATATCGAAGGCGCGGCTACGAGTATCGGCGCACGGTCCCGGTGCCAGTCGGTGCTGTGCCAGTTGGTGTTGTGCCTCGGCCCGGATCGCCGAGCTCCTACACCCGGACACTACCTAGCTCGACAGACCTGTCGCCGAGCGAGGGGGTTCCGCCGGCGCCGAGCCCGTGGCGGCGGTCTTACGATCCGTCGTACGTGCCGTAGCATTCAAGGGCTAACCCGTGGGAATAGCAGTTTTAATGCCGCAGCGCGGCGGCACGAGCCGCCCCGCGCAGGGTTTGCATTAAGAGGCCGCTTTCACGCCACCGTTGTGGCGGTGCGTGAAAGCGGCGGGGCGGACGATTACCCTGCGCGGAAGGTCTTCATGAAGCGGGATGGGCAACGCGAATTGCCGCTCATAAGCGGTCCTGCTTCCAAAGAGCCTCTTTGGGGCGACCGGCGAGAAGATCGCGGCGCACCCCGTCGGCGGGGCATGATGGCGGCGCGGTGGTCGCTCTTTGCCGGCCTGGCGGTTTTCGCGTCCTGGATGCTCATCGCGGCGGGCCGGAGCTGGGAGCGGTTCGATGCCGCCGCCTCAGGCGCCGCCCCGCAAGGAGTGCTGCCCGGCGAATTCGAGCCATGCCAGGGCCTCTTGCTGGCGCCCCCGGAAGACGAGCGCCAGTTCAACGTTGTCTGGGACGTCATTGTCCAAGCGCACCAGCACGTGAAGGTGCACTTACTGGCACGCGATGCGGTGCAGTATCAAGTCTTGGAAAACAAGCTTCGGCAGGCCAAGCTCGCCGACGGCAGTGTGCAGCTCTTGCAGGTGCCGTTCGCCAGCCCGTGGGTCCGTGATTATGGTCCCTTCGTTGTGAAGTCATTCGTGGGCGGGCATGAGATCGTCGATTTCGACTATGCTCAGAACCACGTGATGCCGTCGGCCGATCGGCAGCTCGATGATGCGATGCCCTCCGCGGTGGCGGCTGCGCTGAAGCTGCCGGCGGTGCGCGTGCCCTTGGCCGTGGACGGCGGAAACCTGCTCAGCAACGGGGCGGGCCTGTGCGTGACGACCTCGACCCTTCAGGACGTGAACGCGGGCTTATCGTGGGAGACGATCCGCCAGATGATGCGCGAGCGCCTCGGCGTGCGGGAGCTGGTCGTGCTCGAACCGCTGGCCCGCGAGCACACGCGCCACGTGGATATGTTCTGCACGTTCACCGCGCCAGACACGATCGTGATCGCGAGCTGCGACGCGGCGGTGGATCATGAGAATGCGGCGATTCTCGACCGCAATGCCCGGCTGCTGGCCGACGTGAAGACTCCCTGCGGACCGCTGAAGGTGGTGCGCCTTCCCACGCCGCCGGCACGTGACAATTTCCGCTGGCTGAGCTACACGAACGTGATCTATGCCAATGGCCTGCTGCTGCTCCCCACTTATGAAGGCGTGCCCGCCGACGTCGAGGAGCAAATCTCGGACACCTACCGGCGGCTGTTGCCCGGCTGGGAGATCAAGCACATCCGCGCGGGACCGCTGCTGAAGGGCTTGGGGTCGCTGCACTGCGTGGCCGCGAATCTCTACGGCGTCTAATCTCTACGGCGTCTGACGGCGGCCCGTTTGAGTCGGCAAGGTGTTAGATGGAGCGTGGCATGGCCATCCTGGCCATGCGCAACGTGGCTGGGGGGCCGAGTGGCTGGGGCTGGAGCGAAGCGACGCCCCAGCAGGGCTGCGAAACGCATTCATCCATATGTCGTGTACGCCATAAGCGGCGAGCCTTGCACGCGCAGCGCGAAATCCTGCGGCGCGGCCAGAAGACTGAGATGGCACAGGCCCTCGCAAACCTGGCCGCCGACGCCACGGCCCCGCCATACGGCCGCGTCGCCGCCCTCTTCACACTGAAGCAACTGGACGGCAAGCAGTCGCACCGGCGGCTCTTGAAGCTGGCGGACGATAAGACGGTGCGTGAGTTTGTGCTGCGGGCCTTGACCGACCGCAAAGCCGAGGCCAGCGGCCTGGAAGCCGGTCCCTTTGTCGCGGCACTGGCGGACGAATCGCCTCGCGTGCGGGCTCAGGCGCTCGTCAGTTTGTCGCGGCTGAATGCTATCGCGGCGGCCAAGAGCATCATCCCCTTGACCGCGCGGCCAGACGGCTCGGCCATGCCGACGAAGCGGCCGGCGCACGCCCAGCCCGACCCGGATCGCGTGGTCCCGCACCTGGCGGTGCGGGCCCTGGTGACGCTGGGCGCCGTGGAGGCCTGCCTGGAAGCCCTGGATGGGCCTCATCGCCCAGGGCGCTCCAGGCGCTGCGCTCGATGCACGACAAGCCCGCGGTCGATGGCCTGATCAAGAAACTGAGCACGGCGTATGCCACCGACCTGCGCCAGGATATCTTGGCGGCGCTGATCCGGCTCTATCATCGCGAGGCCGATTACGACGGCACGTGGTGGGGCATTCGGCCCGACAGCACCGGTCCCTATTACGATCCGCGAGAATGGGAGCAGAGCAAGCGGATCGGCGCCGTCATCACCAGGGCCGTCCTCGACGGCGACCCGCCGACGGCCGCATTCCTCCGCGCTCAGCTTGCCCGGCACCAGGTCCGGCTTCCCGGCTTGCCCAGCGCCGCGGAGACAGCCTCCCGCACCGAGAAGGAATCGCAGACGCCGCTGACCATTCCCAAGGCCGATCCCAAGGACCCCAACCAGATCGGCAACCTGACGTATGAGGTGGCTGGCCCGCGTGCCTTGCGCGCGAAGGGGGATGCGGCGAAGGGCCGGCCGCTCTTCGAGAGCCAGTCGTGCCGTGCTTGCCACACGGACGCCGACGGCCAGACGCCCAAGGGACCTCACCTGGTAGACATCGGCAAGCGCTACAGCGCCGCGGAGCTGGTCGAATCGATCCTCAAGCCCAGCACGAAGCTCGCACAGGGTTACGAGACCTATGCCTTCCGCACGGAAGACGGCCAAACGTTCACCGGCTTCGTGGTCAGCGAGAGCGCCGCGGCGGTGAAGATTCGCGAGCTAACGGGCGTGGCCCGCGAGCTGAAGCGCGCGGCGATCGAAGCCCGGCAGCGACAGAGCCAATCCGCGATGCCGGAGGGGGTCGCCAATAACCTGACGCCGGAGCAATTGGCCGATTTGGTGGCGTATCTGCGGTCGTTGGAATGATTGAGGGCGGAGCTGAGTAGGTGAGTAGTCTACTCACCCACTCACCCACTCACTCACTCGCCACCAGCCGCCGCGACGGCTCATGCGGCCCGCGCAGGCCCAGCTCGCGGTCGCCGAAGTAGTACTTGCGCGCTTCAGGGTCTTGCGTGACTTCCCTAGGCGTGCCGTGGCAAAGGACCCTCCCCTCCCGGATCACGTAACTACGATCGGTAATCTCCAAGGTCTCGACCACGTGATGGTCGGTAATCAGGATGGCGATGCCCTTGCGCACAGGTCGCGGACGATCTTCTGGATGTTTTCCACCGTCACGGGGTCGATGCCGGTGAACGGCTCGTCGAGCAGAATCAGCTTGGGATCGGAGACCAGGCAACGGGCGATCTCCAATCGCCGCCGCTCGCCGCCCGAGAGCGACATGGCCAGCGACTTGCGCAGCTTGGCGATCTTGAACTCTTCCAGCAGCGCGTCGCAGCGGCATGCGACGTTCGGCCGGCTCCATGCCCAACAGCTCCATCACGCCCAGCAGGTTCTGCTCGACGGTGAGCTTGCGAAACACGCTGGACTCCTGGGCCAGATAGCCCATGCCGCCGTCGCGTGCGCGGCGATACATCGGCCAGTCGGTGATCTCCCTGCCGCCCAGAAAGACCTTGCCGCCGTTGGGCTCGATCATGCCGCAGGCCATGCGGAAGCTGGTGGTCTTACCCGCGCCGTTGGGGCCCAAGAGACCGACGATCTCCCCGGAATCGACCTCAAAGCTAACGCCATCAACGACGCGCCGCCGGCCGTAAACCTTCACCAGGTTGCGAGCTTCCAGCATTGCCATGATCGTCCTCCATGACGAATTTGTCCTTTGTCACTTGTCCTTTGTCCCTTGCTGGTTGTGGCGCTACCTTAAAGGTTGACGTGGGCCACAAGGGACAAAGGACAAAGGACAAAGGACAAAGACTACCTGATAAACTGCATCCGCTTCCAGTTCGGCGTGAACGGCAGCGGCGTGTCCCAGGAATGGGGCCAGAAGATGAACAGCGCCTTGCCGATCAGCAGCTTGCGCTCCACGTACTTGTGCGTCTTCCACGCCCGCGCGTCCTGGCTCTTCGCGCTGTTGTCCCCCAGCATGAAGAACTGATCGCCATCGGGATCGTTGAGCTTCTTTTGAAGAGGATATTCAGCGCCCTGGGGGTCATCCTGCTCGCTTCCGGCACGGTAATAGACGTTGCGGAACACTTGCAGGTGGTCCACGCGCACCTTGGCCCCCTGGGAGGCGATGCCCACGGGCGAATAGTCGGCTGTCGTCTGCGTCAGGATCTTCTCGGGCTTCGCGTCGCTGGGCGATCGGACGTTGTTTGGCATCAAGTGCTCTTGAGGCAGCTCTAACCGCTGGGGTTGCTTCAACTGCAACGAGTAGGTGGTCGCGCGATCGAATGCCACGAGCCCGTCGTTGATCCACACAAGCAGTTGGCCATCCACGTTGGCGAAGAGCACCCGGAAGGGCTTGCCGGCGGGAATCGCCTCGGCGGCCATCGGGCCAGTGCCCGCGGCTTCCGTCACCCTCTGACCGTTGTCGTCTTCAAAATGCAGATCGGGGCCCTCCGCCGCCAGCCGAATGCTTCGATCCGACAGGTTCAAGCGGCACTGGAATCGGTTCACCGCGACTGGCGGAAATGGCCCATGACCCGGGTCGTAGCGTTCGACCCACTCGCACGCGGTCGCATTGGCCTGGATGGTCGCGCTGCCACCCGGCGCCGTGAGCAGGAGTCGCGAGCCATCGGGCGACTGCCCCACGACGTCATACACCTGGTTTTGATAGCGGACTCGGCCGCCCGTTGCCTCTCCCCCCTCGATCAGCTCCAAGACCACCTCGCCGCGCCATTCCACGGGAGACACTTCGCAGCCCACCGCCAGATCGCCGACCCACGCTGATTGTTCACGCAGCTCCTCCATGCGAATCGAGGTGTCGTTGTACCCGCTGAGGTCGCTGATCGCGTACCGCACCGGCCGCAGCGGAGGCAGCGACTCGGGCGGCTTGCCCTGGAGCAGCTTCTGGCGCTTTTTTTCTCGTGTGTCGGGCCATGGTTCCTGGAGATGCAGAGCCTGGACGACTTCCGCCGGCGCTCGGTGGACCAGCGACTCGCGCCAGGCCTCCTCTCCCGGGCGGAAATGCTGGTAGCGGATCCAGACTTCGTCGTTGGACGAACCGTCCGTGACGAACGACCGATAGTCGTCGGTGGTCCATTGGCCGGCCCCGGGCGCGCCGGTCGCGGGCCAGGGCCACGTCTTTTGACTTTCTTGCCCCGCGCCCCAGTCGGAGTTCATGAGCCGGTCGATATCCACCGGGCATGGCTGCCAGCGGGGCGGCCAGCCGGCCTGGGTCATCCAGGCGGGGTTGTGATCGTTGTCGTAGACGTCGCGTAGCATCGCCCGCACCACGTCGGGTGGCTTGCGGAGGATGCGAAAAGCCTGGCCGGGTTCATCGGTCGGCCGCGAGTGCAGATCGCCGTTCTGGATTTTGATCACCTCGCCTGGCAGGCCGACGAGGCGCTTGATGTAATTCGTTCCCGCTTCTTCGGGATAGCGAAAGACGGTCACGTCCCACCGCTTCGGCCCGCCGGGTGAGAGCTTCGAGACGATGATGCGGTCCCCTTTGTACGAGGGGTAGGTCGCCGGGTCGCGGGTGTCGATGGGGATCCCGCAGTTGGGGCAAATCGCCTTCTCCACGTGAACGCCGGAGAGAACGTCGCCGGTCGTGCGATCGGCTTCGTCGCTCGCGCCCCCTTGGAATTGGTGCCGGCAGTTGGGGCACTGGATGTCCTTGTGCCGGCCCATCAGCGTGGTGGCCATCGAGCCCGTGGGAATCACAAAGGCCTCGGCCACGAACGTGCGGAACAAGAACGCCAGAATGAACGCCACGGCGATCGACTCGACCGTCTCGCGCAGCGAATCGATCTGCGGCCGGGCGGCCTTGTCCGTGGCTTTGTCCCTTTTGGCTTCGATGACGGCCTTGTCCGCCTTCTCAATACCACTCGCGCCACCACCGCTCGCGCCGCCACCGCTCCCGCCGCCGGGCCGCGTCGCCAAGAGATCGTTGGCCTCGATAGCCATTTCGGCGGCCGTCTTGGCGGCCAGTTCTTCGGCGGTGGGCTTGGGCAGGGAGTTGGCGTCCGTCATGCGGCAATCTCGAGCGCTATCGCGAATGGGAAGTCCACTACCGGCTATTCGTTCCAGGCAGGCGAATATCGCCGTTATAGCTGCTTTCCCCAGGGCACGGTACTTGAACCCCGTCCGAAGCCTGGCGACTTCGGCACCCAGGTCGTTTCGCGCGACCGTGGCAGCTAGCGACGGCGAGCATTCACTGCTGGCCCATTCTACGCGCCGATGCGTGGCCGAAACAGCCGCACGAGACCAGGTTCACGCGGCACGCCGGCGATAGCGGGCCGGCTGGCGACGGCCGGACACTTCCGCCGGCTTGCGGTTGCCGGAGCGGGCCCAGGCCTCGGACTCATCGGTCAGGCGATTGAGCATCCGCTGGACCTCGCGGCGATAGTGATCGAGGCCTTCGCGATCCAAATCGCCGGGAATGTGCATCGCCGGCCCGCCGATCGCACGCAGCCGTGAGAAGGGCCGTGGCAACGCGAAGCGGTCCCAGCTCTTCAGCCGCCAGGGGCGATCGTATCCCAAGCCGAGCGCCACGATCGGCAGGCCTAGCTTCGAAGCCAGGTAGACCGTGCCGGGCGCCAGCACCCGCCGCGGGCCGCGCGGGCCGTCGGGCGGGGTGGCCAGGTTCAACTGCCGGCCCTTGCGCAGCAGCTCGCGCAGGGCCGTCGTTCCGCCGCGGCCGGTGGAACCTCGCACGATCTGAAAACCCAAGTGATGGGCCGCATGGGCCAGCCACGAGCCGTCGCGATGCCGGCTGATCAGCAGGGCCGTGTTGCAGTGTGAGCGAAAACTCAGCGGTGCCAGCAGGTACTCGTGCCAGAAGATGAAGATCTTCTGGCCGTCGAACTCCGGCCGCATGGGATCGACCGAGGGGTCGTAGTACGCCACGCGCACATCCAGCGTCGCCAGCCATGCGCGCAGCGACATTGCCCCAAGCAGGCCGGCGAACTTGTGAACGAGCGGGTTGGTGATCTTCACGGCGGCGTGCCCTGCGTTGTGTGCCAGCCAGCGGCCCGGCGAACTGGGGGAACCACGAGGGACACGAAGAGCACGAAGGTGAAAACAACTCGGGACCGATCCTCCTTCGTGTCCTTAGTGCTCTTTGTGGTTCAACTTTCCTGGATATCGGTCCTTTCGGAGATTGCTCATCCGTGTCTTCGGTGGCCGCCAAAATCTTCGCGCCACGCGAAGAAATCGAACGTTTGTAGTAGGCGTGGCGGACATTCAAATCAGATGCACATTGCGAAGCTATCAGGGGGCTTACGCCCCTCGTTCGCCCGACGCGGGTTATGGCCAGAGAGATCGCTGGCGTCAAAGCCGGTTTCCGATGCGGCAACGTCACGGGGTCGGCCGCGGGATGCTCTAGCCCGCTGTTGGCGGCTGATACGGATTGCCCGTCTCTTCCCGTGGCGGCGCGTTGCCCCCGGCTGGTTCTGGCGATAGCAGACCTGGCCGCCAGCGCCCGACGGCCTGTCGAAACAGCATCGCATCGCCCGGCGGGAAGTAGAACCGCCGCCCTTCCCACTCGATGCAGAACACGTCGTAGGTCGATAGCCCCCAGTGCGTCGCCCGCCACGGGGTGCAAAAGGCGGCGAACAGAGCTTCGGAGCGTCTCACCCGCCGAACGGCATCGATCCGATCCCACGCCAGCATGCGGTGCCAGCCGTGCCAGCGGTGCAAGCGAATGCCCCGGCCATCGACCACTACGGCGGTAATGTTCACCACGCCAAACACGATCAGAATCAGCGTGGCAATACCCAACAGCCAGTTGAGCACCGTGAACAGGCCGCCGGGGTCGCCTGCCAGCAGGAGGATCGGCGTGGCGACGATGCTCAGGCCGATCACCACCACAAAGGCAACCAACAGAAAATCGCCGCCGTCGCGCGGCGACGTCCGAATGGCGATCCTGACGGGCAGGTCGGCCGGCGCGGGATGCGGCTGGCCGGACGACAGCGGGTCGGGGGACGAGAAGGTCATCGGATTGGTCCACCGTTACGGCGGATCGTAGCCCCCCGGATTCCACGGATGGCACCGGCAGATCCGCCGCGCCCCCCGCAGCGAGCCGGACATCGCGCCGTACTTGCGGACGGCGCCAATGAAGTAGTTGCTGCACGTCGGCTGGAAACGGCAACTGCGGCCAAAGATCGGACTGAGAAAGATCTGATACAGCCGCACCAGGCCGATCAGCGCCAGCGCCGGCAGCCGCCAGATGTACCGTGCCCAGCCCATGGCATGATCTCCCACACCAGCGGTCCATCACGTTTGGTTTTCGGGTCGTCCTCGTGCTCGTCGTCGTCGTCGTCCTCGAAGTAGCGACGCCCAAGATCGAGTACGAGGACGACGACGAGGACGAGCGAAGCATTTAGCCTATGCCTCACGCTCGGGCCGGGCAAGGCTGGCGATGGCCGCCTCGGCGGGCCGAAGCGGAAAGACCTCCACGTTCACGCCCGGACTGAACATCGTGTGGCACGGGGCTGCGGGCTGCTCGTCGCCGGGGACCGCGATGCCGGCCGCGCGGGCCAGGGTCTCTTCGCAGCACAACAGCCGGGCCGAGCGGAGCGGATAAGGGGTGTGATGCACCTGGCCGCACAAGAGCTCCGATTTGGGCAGCCGGCCTTGGCGCGAAGCGGTGTACAGCAGATATCGCTCCGCCAGGAAGAACTCCAGGGTACCCGGCTCAGCGTGCGGAGCATGGTCGTTCTGAGCGCCGCCGATCTCGCATTCGAGGTTCGTCTCAGCGTCCCGCGGCTCCGGCCACAGCCGGCGGCTGCGGTATCCGATGCGTTGGCCGTCGCGGCGGATCGTCATCTGGGCCCGGTAATACGGCAGGTTCCACCGCCAGCGGGCGACCCGCACCGCCAACGATTTGGCCGCCTCGAGGCTGACGAAGTACACGCCCGGAGCGCGGCCGCCGACGTGCACGTAGGTCCGCAGGTTTGTCTCATGGAAAGCTGACACCCCGGGAATGCTCGGTGACCACCAAGGCCGCACGCCGGTCATCGTGAACGCCACCACGCCCAGCCAGGCGTCGCCGTCCCAGGTGTCGATCTCCAAGCCCTGCGGTATGACGGGCCGCAACAGGCTCGGCGGCATCCGCCAATGGACGAACAAAAGGTCGTGCCAGCGGTGGTATCCGATCGGCGAGCCGGCCGGGCGGCGCCGCGGCGCAAGTCGTTCTGCAAGCGGCAAGAGATCAGCCATGGCGATTCGAACGACAATCTTTGAACCACAAAGAGCACCAAGGATACGACGAAGGATCTCGTCGAAGTAACCGCGTAATCGCGGTGCATGACAACGGACAGGCTGCCCCATCGCAGCTCTTTTTCCGTTATTGGTTCAGCACCAAGACCCAAAAGGCCAGTCCGTACACGGCGGTCACCGCCAGCATGGCACACAGCCCGCATCGCTGGCGATCGGGCACGGCGGTGGCCACGACAAGCGTCAACAAGAGAGGCCCGCCGAATAAGACGGCCACAGTAGAGCAGAAGGCCAGAATCGCCAGCATCCCCGTGATCAGGAGTTGAACGATCTCCGGGTGCTCCAGATAGGACCGGGAAAGGCCGACCGCGATGCCGAGCAAGCCCACCGCCGCGAAGAACTGGCCCACGGAGAAATGCCATCGCCCGGCCCCTGTTTGCGCGACGGCGTGGCCCGAGACGCGAAGCCCGTAAATGGCAGAGAGGACGGCGCTGACGGCGGCGATGCCAACTTGCGCTAACAGCAGGCCCGCACGATCCGCGAGCGCCAACTGCCGCAATAGCCCGAACGCCAAGCAGATCAGCGTCGTGGCCCCCAACAATTGGGCCATCGAGAACTGCCAGGGCGCCGCGCGGCGTAAGAGTGATGCGGTCATGGTTTCATTCTACCAGTTTGCGGGAGTCGTCAGCTACTCGGCGCCTCACACACGTCGGCCTTACGGCTCGACGCTCGCCACGACTCCGCACTCCGCATTCCGCACTCCGCATTCCGCATTTCCGTCACTCGATCGCCCCGAACGACTTCCGCATCTCATTCCGATCAAAGTCCGTCAGCGCTTCCACGACCGGCTCCAGCTCGCCGGCCAGGATACCGTCGAGCTTGTACAAGGTCAGTCCGATGCGGTGGTCCGTCAGCCGATTCTCCGGAAAGTTGTAGGTGCGGATGCGCTGGCTGCGGTCGCCGGAGCCGACCAGCGTCTTGCGCTGCTGGGCCCGCTTCGCGTCTTCGGCCTGGCGCTTGTGCTCGTAGATCCGCGTCTTGAGGGTCCGCAGGGCCTTGGCCAGGTTCTTGTGCTGGCTCTTTTCGTCCTGGCAGGCGGCCACGATGCCGGTCTCCAGGTGCGTGAGGCGGATGGCCGACTCGGTCTTGTTGACGTGCTGCCCGCCGGGCCCGCTGGCGCAGAACTTGTCGATGCGATAGTCGGCCGGCTTGAGCTCGATCTCCACGTCCTCCGGCTCGGGCATCACCGCCACCGTGGCGGCCGAGGTGTGGATGCGCCCCTTGGCCTCGGTCTCCGGCACGCGCTGCACGCGGTGACCGCCGCTTTCGTATTGCAGCGTGCGGTAGACCCCATCCCCTTCGACCCCCAGCACGATTTCCTTGAACCCGCCCAGCTCGGTGGAGTTCATGTCAAGCACCTCGACCTTCCAGCCGTGCTTCTCGCAGAACTTCTTGTACATGTCATAGAGGTCGCGGGCGAAAAGAGCCGCCTCTTCGCCGCCCGTGCCGGCGCGGATTTCCAGCATGCAGCGAGTGCGGTTGGCGTCCTCGCCGGCGGCCGTCAAGTCCAACAGGTCGTCGTAGAGCTTCTCCCGCCGCTCACGCAGGCCGGGCAGTTCCGCCTCGGCCAGCCCGCGCATCTCGGCATCGCCCCCGGCGGCGGCCATCTCCAAGGCCTCGGCGATCTGGGCGTTCACCTGCTTGAAGTCGCGATACTTGCCGGCCACGCGGACCAGCCCCCCGCGCTCGCGAGCCACGGCGGCCATCTTGCCGGGATTGGTGAGCACCGCCGGATCGACCATCATCCGCTCGAGCTCCTCGAAGCGGCTGAGGCTCTTTTCGAGTTGGTCACGCATTGGGTCATTGGTCCTTTGTCATTGGTCCCTTGTCCCTTGTCCCTTGTCCCTTGTCCCTTGTGTGGAGGTTCGGTCGGCCGAGCACGGGGCATGGGAGCGGAACGCTGCCTCGCCGAGCGGATGGCGGCGTGCTCGTCGCGCCAGAGGCGCCCGGCCAAAGTAGCCGTCCATGCTCCGCGTGGCGAACCTCACGCGCGCAGCTGGGGGTTACGGCGCAACAGACAGCACCACAGATTCCTTCGTCGCCGAAGCCCTTGATCCACGCAAGGGACCAAGGACAAGGGACCAAGGACCAGGGACAACCAGCTACGATTCGCCGGTTTCCTCTTCTTCCTCGACCGGCCGGGCGACCACTTTCTTGGGCTTCTTCGTCAGGCTGGCGTAGCCGCCGGCGAACTTCTTCTGGAACTTCTCGATCCGGCCGGCCGTATCGATGTACTTCAGCTTGCCCGTGTAGAACGGGTGGCAGACGCTGCAAATATCCACCTTCAGCTCCGGGACCGTGCTGCGGGTGAGGAAGGTGCTGCCGCAGCCGCAGCTCACCTTGGTGACCATGTATTTGGGATGGATGTCGGCTTTCATCGGTCCGGCCCTTGCAATGCCCACGGCTTTTCGAGTGAACGCAATATGTTACCGGGGTGCTGCCAGATCGACAAGGCCGCGACGGCTGTAGCAGGCACACTCCGTGTGCCGTCATTCGGAGCGTACCAAAGAACCACCGAGCGTCGCATTCGGCGGCCTGCTTGAGACCCTCGCTGCACTCGGCGTTACGCGCAACGTATCGCCGGCGCTCGATCACCTCTGCTTTCGGCCGTCGCGGCGAAACGCACCACGATCGCCGTTTCCTGCTCGGACGCCTGGGCCAGCTTCACGTCGAACCGCGCCCCCACCGGCAGCACCTGCCCCACGTCGATCCGAGCCGGCGGGCCCGACTCGGCCTCGAATTCTACTCGCGGGCGCTGTTCCAGCGGCGGGCAAAAGGCGATATGCGCCTCGGCAGTCCGCTGTCCCGCCCCCAGCCGCACGCGCACCAGGCCCTCGATCACTTCCTCGCCGTTGGGCGTCCGGCGGCGCGCCCATTGCTGATCGAGCGCCTCGTCGCTGGCCGTAAGGGGTGCCGACGTAAAGGGGTCGGGAGTCAATTTCGTGGCCGCTTCGTTATGGCCCGTCAAGACGCGTGCGTGGCCACGAAATTGACTCCCGACCCCGTCACGTGGCAGTGCCCATCGCGTCGGCAGGCGCGCGAAACACCAGGTTTCTTCCACCGCCAACAGGGCGACCAGCACGCAGCCGCCGGCCAGCGCCGTGCCCTGCAAAAGCACCCCGGCAACGAGCAGCCAGCAGGCAGCCAGCGGTACGAATCGCGCCGCCTGCCACAGCCAACTCAACCAATTCGGGGCAGCCGGACGTTGCAATTGCAGCCCGATGAGCCGACCGATCAGACAGCTCGCCGCGAAGGCAGCGCCGGTGACCGTCAACATCGCCGTGGAAAGAGGGACGCTCGACCCTCCGGCCAGCCGGCGGGCCGCCAGAATGCCCGCCACCAGCACTAATCCGCCAATCAGCCCCGCTTGGACCGCGGCAATAACGTGACGCGCGGATGATGTCATGGCAGTATCAGGCACACTCCGTGTGCCGTAAAACGAATTCATTCCGTTCTGAAATAAGACGATTAACGAACGGAATGAGCTTCCGTTCTACGCGGACCGCATGACGGCACACGGAGTGTGCCTGCGACTACCTGGCCGCGGCGCCGCTCCGCGCGGCCTTCTCCAGTTTCTTGGCGGCCTGAGTGCCTTCCCAGGTGAAGTCCGGCTCGCTGCGGCCGAAGTGGCCGCCGGCGGCCGTCTTGCGGTAGATCGGCCGCCGCAGGTCGAGGTACTTGATGATCCCCCGCGGCGTGAGCGGGAAGAACTCGCGGACCAGCTCGCACAGCCGCTCGTCATCGACCTGGCCGGTCCCCTGCGTATCGACGTGCACGCTCACCGGGCTCGGCCACGCCGATGGCATAGGCCAGCTGCACCTCGCAGCGCTCGGCCAGGCCGGCGGCGACGATGTTCTTGGCCACGTGCCGGGCCATGTAGGCGGCGCTGCGATCGACCTTGGTCGGGTCCTTGCCGCTGAAGGCCCCGCCGCCGTGCCGGCCCCAGCCGCCGTAGGTATCGACGATGATCTTGCGGCCCGTCAGGCCGCAGTCGCCGTGCGGCCCGCCGACGACGAACTTGCCCGTCGGGTTGATGTGGTACTTGATGTCGCCGCTGACCAGCTCCTGCGGCAGCTCCGGCTGAATGATCTTGTCGATGACGTAGTCGCGAATCTGCTCGCTGCGTCACCTTCGGCGCGTGCTGCGTGCTGACGACGACCGTATCGATCCGCACCGGCCGGTCGCCGTCGTACTCGACCGTCACCTGGCTCTTGCTGTCGGGCCGCAGCCAGTCGACCTCGCTCTTGCTGCCGGGCCTCGGTCAGGCGGTTGAGGATGCGGTGCGCCAGGGCGATCGGCAGCGGCATCAGCTCGGGCGTCTCGTTGCAGGCGTAGCCGAACATCAGCCCCTGGTCGCCGGCGCCGTCGCGATCGACGCCCATCGCGATGTCCGGGCTCTGGCTGTGCAGCTTGCACATCCACCTTGCAGGTCTTGGCGTTGAAGCCGATGTCGTCGTGCGTGTAGCCGACGCTCGCGGATCACGTCGCGGGCGACCTTCTCGTAATCGACCTTGGCCTTGCGTGGTGATCTCGCCGGCCATGACGCAATAGTCGGTCGTGACCAGCGTCTCGCAGGCCACGCGGCTCTTGGGGTCCTGGGCCAGGAGGGCGTCGAGAACGCCGTCGGAAATCTGGTCGGCCAGCTTGTCGGGATGGCCCATGCTGACCGATTCGCTCGTAAACAAAAACTTGCCGCTTGTCACGAGAAAACTCCTAAGGAATATCTGACTCAACTTCGTTAACGAACGCGGTATCTGTGGGAACAATCAGCCCGTCGTGGCTCACGAAGATTTCCACCTTGGGGAGCACTTCTTTCAATCGGTCGAATCGCTCCCGTTCCCAGGATGGATAGAGGAATCTGTCACCAACGACAAAGTGACGTCTTTCGAAAAACGCTCCGCCCGCGGTGACGATGTTGAAGCCTCCAAGCGAATAAGCCATCGTGACGTGCCGTAATGAGCCAATCGCTCGTAACAACGGGCTTGCCTCGTCGGCCACATGCCCCGGCAACGCGATGCTCACCACCTCCTCGACCTCGCAGCCACGCCGAACGACGTTCCATCCAACTGCGCCGCTCAGTCTCGATGGAACCTCCCAAATCCGTGATCCGGGCGACCGCCCGCCGCTGCGGCTCCAATTGCCGATCTCGCCAGGCGAAAAACGCAGCGCCCATCGCGAGCATGGCTGTCAGCAGGAGCATAGACCGCAGGCTGAACCGCCACGGCCGCCACCTGGTCGCTCGCCTCACAGTCCGCCTCCTCACACCGCCTGGGCATTCAAACGGTTGCAGCATTATGGCGCGGTACGCGGGCGCGGGCAACAGCAAGCGCACGGCGGTAGGAGGGCCGTTTGGCGGAAAAGGCTAACCGAAATGATGGAGTCCCGCGAGCAGACTCGGCATCATTCGGCTTCGAGCCGACTCTCCGTCTGCCACCAGCTTCAGCGCTTCAGCTGGTGGACGAGCGGCGCGACGACTCTTTCGTAAGCCGGCTTCCAGCCGGGCTTCTCGACAGGGCCAGCCGAGGAGTCAGCAAGGCCACGATGTCTGAAGACGCGACGAGAAGCCCGGCTGAAGCCGGCTGAGCCCTTTGGGAGCGCCCCGTTCCCACCAGCTGAAGCTGGTGGCAGACAGGGTGTCGGCTGAAGCCGACAGAATGCAACGTAGCGGCGTGAAAGCCCGTCTAGCGCGATAGTCTGAGGGTGACGTTGTCCACGGTGCGGCTCACTTCGACATTCTCGAGTTCGCGCACGACTCGAGCGCAGCGGGCATGTTCTTCCTGGGGACTCAAGACGTTGCCGCTCACACTGAAGAGCCACGCTCCGCACATCGTCCACTCGCCAGGGGCTGCCGTGCGGTACCTCAACGTCACTTCGCGAAGCGATCGCAGGTCCTTCAGCGCCGGCAGGGCGTCGTCGGCGCGCTGGCCCGGCAGATCGACGCTGACGACTTCTTCAAAAGCGCACCCCCGCGCGATCGCCTCGCTCCAGCCCAGGCGAGCGATCTGGACAGAACCACCGAGACCCTCGATTCGAGCCACCGCGCGCCGCTGCGGCTCCAATTGCCGATCTCGCCAGCCGACGAACGCAGCGCCCGCGGCAATCACGGCCGTCAGTAGCAGCAAGAACCTCAGGCTGAACCGCCAGGGTCGCCACTCGCCGCGTGACACGAGGACCACTCCTAGCGGAATGAATAAAAAGTTTGGTATCCGTCAAACGCGTGATCTGTTGCCACGATCACGCCGTCATGACTGACGTTGATCTTCACTTCCGGAAGGCGCTCCTTGAGGCGATCACGTCGCGGTTGTTCCTTCCGGGGGTCAACATTCTGCCCATCAATCACAAAGACATACCATACGGTGTATCCCCCTGTGATCGACCACGCCACGCCGCCGGCCCTCTGCTTGGTGTAGGACATGGTGACGTGTCGTAAGGCGGGGAGGGACTGGAGTTCTGGGACCTCGTCGGCGATGTGGCCCGGCAAAGTCACGCCCACCACTTTCTGGGTCTCTCCGCCATGCCAGATCGCCTCGATCCAGCCGCGCCGCTCAAACTCGACCGCCCCACCTCGCTCAACGATCCGAGCCACCGCCCGCCGCTGCGGCCTGAGTTGCCATTCTCGCCAGCCGAAGAATGTGGCGACCACCGCCGTCAGCAGCAGTAAAAACCGCAGGCCAAACCGCCACGGCCGCCACCTGGTCGCTCGCCTCACGGTCCGCCTCCTCGCGCCGCCTGGGCCTCCAAACGGTCGCAGCATTATGGCGCGGTATGCGGGCGCGGGCAACAGCAAGCGGTGCCAAGAGAAAGCACCGTAGGGCGATCCAGCGGCTGCGATCGCCGCGCGAGCGTTGCTGACATCGCGGATGTCTCAAGCCTGCGATCGCAGGCGTCTTCAACGGCTCGGTAGCGCGTCGAGGCCCCGCTCAAGCTCCTGGGCCGATAGCACCTTGTCACCATCGCGGTCCATGCGGTCGAAGATCGCCCGCAGCCGGTCCGGCACTTCGTCGCGCATCACCCGGCCGTCGCCGTCGCGGTCGAGCCGCCGGAGGACATCCGCGGCGCGTGCCCCGAGGCCCGCCCCGCCGCGGGAGGGCGTGGCGGGCGTGTCCGTCGAGGGCGCTTCCACCGGCGCTCGCCTGCCGTCGGCGTTGACGACGGCGCCCGCCGCGCGGTTTGGTGTCCGCGGCACGGCGATGTCGAAGTAACCGATCATCATCTCTTGCCAGGTCTGGTCGCCCCAACGGACCGTGGCCTTGGGATTGGGGTTGCTCGGGTTGTTCTCCGAGTTGTCGTAATGGGCGATGCAGTGCATCCGCGTGCCGGCCGGCAGCGGCTTGGGCTCGGCCAGGCGGTACGAGGTCTGCCAATTGAAATCGAATCGCGGCACGTCGAGGATCGTCTCGCGCCGGCCATCCGGATACACGGCCTCGTAGAAGAACGACTTGCCCCGCACGTGCATGTGCGGCAACAGCCCCAGCAGCAGCGCGTCGGACGAGCGGCTACGGCTGGTGGCCTCGATACGGTGATTCTCGGCCAGAGGCGGGATCGATATCCCACGCGACACGGCGCTGACGGTCATCACTTCCTGTTTCACGTCCTTGGGATCGGCGAAGACGAAGCCGACTTTGGTGCGGTCCTCCTGCGGCGAGCCGTTGGGCGTGTAATGGACCTGGAAGACCAGCTTGCTGCCGGCGGGGATGCGCTTGGCCATGCCCTCGGGGTAGGGCAGCGGCCGCAGCCCAGGCACGTAGGCGATCAGAAAACCGCCCGCTCCGCCGGCCACGTTCCGCAGGTCTCCCTCGGAGGCAAAGACCAGCACGTGATGCACGACCGCCCGGTTGCCCGGCAGCACTTCGGCCACTTTGATCCACTTGTCTTCCTTGAAGCCCGGATCTGCGACGAAATACTGATACCGCACGGCCCCCGTGGCCGGCACGTCGTAGGGCCGCTCGCGCATATAGACCACGGCGTCCGGCTCGCGCGAAAGCTGCCAGCCGGTGGTGAACGTGCGCGGCTCAGGCAGTTGCTTGTCGTCGCCTTGCGGCGCGCCGTCGTCCACCCATTGGGCGATGAGCTTTCGTTCCTCGGCCGTCAGCCGACGGTCGTTGAGAAACTTGCCGTGCTTGGGATCGGCGTGCCAGGGGGGCATGCGCTCGTCGCGCACGACTTCGGCAATCATCTCGGCCCAGCCGACCACTTCGTCGTAGCGGGTCAGCGCGAACGGGGCGATCTCCCCGTCGCGATGGCATTCGACGCACCGCTTTTGGAAGATTCGCGAGATTTCCTTGGCGTAGGTCACCTTGGCGTCGGCCTTGGGCGCTTGCACGCGGCCGATATGGCAGCCGGCCGACTCCGTCTGGGGGACGCTGACACTCTTGCCGGCAAGCAGTTCTTCGATGGCCAGGCGCAGGTCCTGCCGCTTGGCGGAGTCGCGGGCGTAGCCGATGCCGTATTGGTCGTCGATGCGGCCCCAATAGCGGATCACTCGCTCAGTGCCATCGCCGTCACCGTGGCTGCCATCGAGCAGGAAGACTTCCGGCGTGCGCTGGGCGCCCATCTGATCGGCGACGCGGTTGCCCAGGTCTTTGAGGATCGGGAACGCCAGCTCGTGCCGCCGGGCGTAAGCGGCGATCTCGGTCACCGCGTCCTGGCAGTTCGCGTCGATGGCCACGAAGCCCACGCCCTTGGCCTCGAATTCCTGGGCCAGCTTCTTCAGCCGCGGGGCATAGAGCTTGGCCAGCGGGCATTCGACGCCCAGAAAGGCCACGACGACGAGTTTGCGGTCCTTCAAATCGGCCAGCGAGACCGCCTTGCCCGTGTGGTCTTTCAGCGTGAAGTCGCCGACCTTTCGACCCAGCGACGACTTCTGCTCGTTGGCCGATGCCGCGGCCGCAGCCGGCTTGCCGTCGTCGGCGCGGACAGCCGGATGAGCCAGCAACACCAAGACCAGCAGTGGCCAAGCGATTCGCAGCATGAGAGTTCCTTATCTATGCAAGTGCCGGTAAAGCCTGGAGCGATACCACCTGGCTGGCTCACGGGTTTCGTTGCGGGCCATTCCGGTCGCAGAGTGACCGGACCACACTACTTTAACCCCGCCGAAAGAAGCCCGGCTTCTTGGAGAAGCCGGGCTTCTGCGACTCCGCCGCCTTGACGATCCGGCCTGCGGCCGAAAGAATCGGGAATTCCCCATTTGGCGTTTGCATCGCCCCGTCATCATGCGAATAATGGTGCAACTTTACCACCCTTAGCTGGGCCAACGCAGGAAGCTTCCTGCCCCAACCCCGCCGCCCGGCAAGTTGGATCGCCCCCCGCGGCCAGACCGTCGTGGGTTCGTTGGTTCACCAGTGTCGTTTGCCGGCCTAGTGTTTACTTGGCCGCAGAGTTTGCTGTACGGGCGAAGTGCGTAGCTTCGCCGTTGTGTATTTTCCTGGAGAGGGAGAATTGCCTATGCGATCGAGAATCGCGTTTGGCCTGGCCGCCGTGCTGTTAGGCGCGGCAATGGTGCAGGCCGAAGAACTGAAAAGCGGGCTACAGGTGGGCAAGGGCGTGCCCGCCTTCGACGTCGTCAAATGCGGGGGTGCCCCGAAAGACGGCGTGAAGGAAGGCGCGCAGCTTTGCTATAAGTGACGTTTGGGCGGACGCCCCGTCGTCATGGTCTTCGCGAAGGGGACCGATGACGCCTTGGCCAGTCTGGTCAAGCAGATCGATAAGCTGGTAGCCGAAAACAAGGACAAGAAAGCCGCGTCGTTCGTCAACATCCTTGGCGAAGACCGGGAGAAGCTCGAAGAGACCGCCAAGAAGTTTGGCGAGCCTTTCGAGAACGTCCCCGTCGTGGTGCCGGTGGAGTTTGAGTCCGGTCCGAAGGATTACGGCGTCAACCCAGAAGCCGGGGTGACGGTGCTGATCTACCGTAACTCGAAAGTCACGGCCAATCACGCCATCGCTCCCAAGAAGCTCGATGACAAGGCCATCCAGGCGATCATCGAGGACGCCAAGAAGAACCTGGAGGACAAGAAGTAGAACGGAAGACTATTCCGTTCCACTGCCACGGCAACTTATGTGCTTCGCATCACGGCCCAGGCGCTCGCTCAGCGGGCGACCTGGGCCGTTTTCGTAGAACGGAAGAGCATTCCGTTCCTGGCGAGCGTCGCAACTATCGCGGCCGGCGCGGCAGCGCCGGGGTGCCCGTGCCGCGCGGCGCCGTCATGAAGTCTTCCAACCGCTTTTGCTGCGGCTGCGGCGCGGCGGGCAGGCCGCCCTTGCCACGCTGGATGACCGTCTCGACTTCCATCGCCAAGCGTGTGAACGTCTCGCCGATGTCGCCGCCTGAGAGAAAAACGGCAAACTGGTTGCGTTCGGCCGCCTGGCCGAAGCCCTTCCGCTGCGGGATCGGCGTTTCAAACAGGTGCACCGGCTCGCCCCAGCGGTCGCGGCACTGCACGCCCAAACGGTTCCAGCGGTCGCGCTCGATATCTGCCAGCCCCGCCTTTTCCTGCACCATATTGGCGAGGATGCCCATCACGTTGAGGTTTGGGCAAACCCGCGAGTTGGCCTTCAAGTGTTTGAGCGACGCCAACAGGCGCGGGGCCGCCTCCATCGAGGTTTCGTCCAGCAGCGTGGGCACCAGCACGAAGTCGCTGCACGCCAGGGCATTGATCGAAGCCGTGGTCCGCCGTGGCGGGCAATCGAGCAGGATGTAATCGAAATCCCGCTGGAACGTGGGATCGTGCAGCAGCTCGCGGAGGTGGAACCGCACGTCGGTGTCGGTCTTGCCGATCAGCCAGCGGGCCATCAGCCGCTCCTCGAAGTCGGCCAAGGCGTCGTCGGCCGCGAGGATTTTGAAGCGGTGCGTCGGCCGGTCGATCGGCTCCATGCAGGTCCGCAGCCGGCCTAGGTTCGGCCGGTCGTCCGCGAACAGCTTTTGCACCATCCGCCCGTCTTGCCGCAGATAGGCCACCTGCTTGGGCGGCAGGCAGAGCGAGGTGAGCGAGCCCTGAAAATCGAGATCGACCAAGAGCACGCGCTTGCCCTGCTTCCAGAGCGTGGCGCCGAGGTTGGCCGTGATCGTCGATTTGCCGACGCCCCCCTTGAGGTTCATCACGGAGATGATGCAAGCCGCCCCGGTTTGCAGCGGCCGGAACGCCGGGATGTGTCCGAAGGCCTCGCCTTCCCAGATGCGGCCCTTGCTCTCGGCCACGTGCAGGATGCGCCAGTCGGCCCGGTTGTAGAGGTCTTTCAGGTCGCGATAGTCTTCGGTGGCCTGGTGGAGCTGCTCGGTGAAGTCTTTCTCGCGGCTGAGCAGCGAGGCGATACGGCCCTCGCGCTCGGAGAGTTGTTTTTCGATGGCCTGACGGGCCGTGCGGGCCTGGTTCTCCACCGTCTTCAGACGGTTGATCTCGCCGGATATGTCGCGGATTTCGCGGTCGCGGCGGGTCACGCACCCTTCGAGCGATGCCCGCGTCTCGCGGGCCAGCTGCATCTGGGCACCGATGGCCTCCTGGGCCTCGTTGAGCCGCTTGAGCAAGCTGTGGCTCGACTGCTTCTCGTGGCTGGCCAGGTGTTGGGCCTTTTGAACTTCACCCCGCAAACGCCGCGTCCTGCGAGCGACCAGGAGCGCGTGCAGCCCGATTCCGGCCACGAAACAACCGACCAGGCCCACCGCGACCAGGATGCTTTGATTCACCGGTCCCAGGTAATCGGCAAATTCGGGCATTACAGCTCCTCAGGCGGGCAGTCGTTTGCGAGGCGCGATGCTCAGGAAGTCGAAGCTCAAGGGTGCGCCAACACTCTTCTTATCGTCGCATCGCCAGAGGGCGTGGTCAAGCGGCCGAAAAAGCCGGTAGTTGGGTCATTTGCCGAATGACTCCACGACCAAAAAAGCCGCGAAACGTCCTTTCGAGCGAATGGGCACACGCGAACATCGAACATCCAACATCGAACATCCACCATCGAAGTAGTTTCATTCGATGTTCGATGTTGGCTGTTCGATGTTGGATGTTCGGCCCATGCCGCTCGCTACAATGACTGCTGTCCTTCCTCCGGAATGCAAGTGCCATGAAGATCTACACAAAGACCGGCGACCGCGGCGAGACGGGCGTTTTTGGCGGGCCGCGCGTGCCCAAAGACCATCCCCGCATCGAGGCCTACGGCACCGTAGACGAATTGAACGCCCTCTTGGGTCTGGCACGGTGTGAGAAGCTGCCGCCCGACGTGGACGATCTCTTGGCCCGCATTCAAAACGAGCTGTTCGACGTGGGGGCCGAGCTGGCCACGCCGCAGCCGGACGCCAAGGGCATCCCCCGGACGGCCCCGCGGCACATCGAGGCGCTGGAACAAGCCATCGACCACTATGAGGCCGGGCTGGCCCCGCTGAAGTCGTTCATCCTGCCCGGCGGCGTCAAGGCCGCCGCCTGGCTGCACCTGGCCCGCACGGTCTGCCGCCGAGCGGAGCGACGGCTGGTGACGCTGATCCGGGAGAAGGCCGGCAGCGACGAGGCTGTCTCGCCGATGGTCGTCATCTATCTGAACCGTCTGAGCGACCTGTGCTTCGTGCTGGCCCGCAGCCTGAACGCCGACGCCAAGGTGCCCGACGTGGCCTGGCACAAGCGCTCGTAGGGCGCAGACGCATGACCCTAGTGGCCAGCCCCAACCCGCTGCGTTTGCACGATCCCGCTTTCACCGCTCCGTGGCTGCAACTCTCTTCGGCGCTGCGCCGTTTGCCTCCGAGCAATGCGAGGCAATCGTCAAATCCGCAATGCGCCTCGCGATCTCGATCGTCTGCTTGTTGCCAGTGACCTGCCGGGTGACGTAGGCCCCCTCCATGATCAGGCACAGCTCCTGGGCCAGGGCGCGCGGATCGGATGCGCCGGCGTCCACGGCGATCGCGTGCACGATGTCCTCGATGGCCCTCTTGTTTTGCGACGCGGCCACGTGGGCCGGTTCGTGCGGCAGCGGGAACTCCATCGAGACGTTGACGAAAATGCAGCCCTGAAACTCATCCGAATCGGTGATCGTCTTCACGACGTCGAGCAAGGCGCGGAGCTGGCCGATGGCCGTCGGTCCGCCGCGCTCGCAGGCCATCGTGCGAAAGGTCTCCAGCAGCCAGCGGCCTTGCATCTCCAGGGCCTCGAGCACCAGGTCCTCTTTGCTCTCGAAGTGCTTGTAGAACGCCGTCTTGCTGATGCCCACGTCGGCCACGATCTGGTCAATGCCCACGGAGCGAAACCCGTCGCGGTAGAAGCGACGAATCGCCGCTTCGACAAGCCGCTGGCGCGTGGGCGTCTTCATGGCGCGTGGCCGCAATGGTCGCCGCGGTCGGTCGGCCGAGACCGGCCGAGGTTGACCACGAGTCAACCCGGTAGTGTACCACGAGTCAACTTTGCACGCCGAGAAACGAAGGCATAATCCCCCAGCCGATTCGCGAGAACGGCGAGCGTCGTTCGTTGCTCTTCCACCCTGCTCTCGATGTGAGGACCTGACATGAAACGCTGGCTATTCTTCGTCTATGGCGTGGGCTGCCACCTGCTCTTCCTGGGCACGTTCGCCTGGCTGGCCGCCTTTGTCGGCAATTGGCTGTTGCCCAAGACCATCGACTCGCCGGAGGAAGGCACGACGGCCGCCGCGGTGGCGGTCAACCTGCTGCTGCTAGGAGTGTTCGCCGCGCAGCACTCGATCATGGCCCGGCCGGCGTTCAAGCGAATCTGGACGCGCGTCGTGCCCGAGCCGATCGAACGCAGCACCTACGTGCTGGCCTCGTGCCTGGTGACCTTCCTCTTGATCTGGCAATGGCGGAGCATCGACATTGTCGTCTGGGACGTGCAGCAGCCGATGCTTCGCGCGGCGCTGTGGGGCCTGTTTGCGATCGGCTGGCTGCTCGTTTTCGTGGTCAGCCTGATGATCGATCATTTCGATCTCTTCGGGACCCGGCAGGTCTGGCTCTACTTGCGAGGCCGCGAGTACGAGCCGCTGTCGTTTCGAGTGCCAATGGCATACCGCCACGTGCGGCATCCGCTCTACATCGGGTGGGCGATCGCCTTCTGGGCCACGCCCACGATGACCGTCGGGCACCTGCTACTGGCCGGCGTGTTGACCGGCTACATGGCGCTGGCGGCGCGGTTCGAGGAGCGCGACTTGGTGGCTTACTTCGGCCGAAAGTACGAGGATTACCGCCGCCGGGTGCCAATGTTTGTCCCGAAGTGGAACGCTGAGGCGACGAGCGCAGGTCCACGCAGTAAGAGAGTCTCGTAGCGCATCCTGCTCTGCGGACACATACGATCGCCACGCGGTAGGAATAGACCCTTCAAAGGTGGCGGACTGGCGGCATGCTCTCCCGTCAGCGTGAGCATGCCCACACTTCCACAGACGCGGGCCGTATTCTAGCGTTGACAACTGTCAACGCGCCGCTATACTTGCCTTTGTCAGTGCGGACGGCCACCGCATTCCATCTTTGCCCATCCGTAGCTGGGCGTTCCGCGAAGGATTTCCGGAATGTCCGAGTATCACAAGAACAAGCACATCCGAGAGGCGATCAAGTACGCCATCGACCGAGGTTGGAGCTACGAGAAGAAAAAGGGGAAAGGCGACGCTGTCGGCCGCTGCGCTGCCAGTTCGGCCATCACGAGTGCCAGATGTCGGTATGGGGAACGCCGCGATCTCCTGAAGACCACGCCAAGCGAATTTGGCACCGGGTCGATCAGTGTCGAGGCGCCGCTGGCTAGATGATTTCATGGCAAAGCACGAATTCACGTTGATCCTGGGAGGGTTTTCCGAACTCTCGGACGAGGTCGAAGACCGGCTCTTTGAGGCCGGCTGCGACGACGCCCTGCTGGGAGTGCTCGACGGCGCGCCCTTTCTGGATTTCACCCGCGAGGCGCCGTCGCTGGAGCGCGCCGTGCTGTCGGCCATCGCCGACGTGGCCAAGGCCGGCTTCGAGGTGGTGCGTATCGAGCCGGACGATCTGGTCACCGCCGCCGAGATCGCCCGCCGCGCCGGCCGCTCGCGCGAGAGCATTCGCCAACTTCGAACCGCCCAGCGAGGCCCCGGCGGCTTCCCGCCCCCCGTCGCCGGTATCAAGGGCCGCACGCAAGTCTGGTACTGGTCGCAAGTCGCCGATTGGCTGTCGAAGCAAGCCGGCGCGAAGATCACGCCTCAAGTCGTGACCAGCGCGAAGACCATCGCAACGGTCAACGCAGCCATCGATCTCAAGCGCCACCTGGGCTCTACCGAGAGCGCCGTAGAACTTCTCAAGAGGGTTCGCGCGGCCAAGCAAGCCTTCAGAGACACCGCGGCAGGCACGGAACCAGCCACAATGATTACAAAGAGGTTTCTTGACGAGCCAACTGGGCCGAATGATCCGCGGATCGACCTGGTTGCCGGCGACCAGCGTGTTCGGACGTCTTTGCCGGAAATGAAGACCGGCTTCTCGTCCTTGTGCAGGTCCATCAGATCGACCCGTTCGACCGCTTCCTTGTCCTAGTAATCGGCCTAAATTCCCGCCGCGTTTGCTACGCGAGACCCATTAGTGGCCAGCTTGGGTGGCAGGGTCACCACTTTTCGGCCGCTCTCGGCCTGCTTTTCGCGAGCCGCGCGGCAGATGGCTTCGATGTTGTACTGGTAGCGGGCCCCGTATTCCTCTCGGATACGACGCACTTCACTCACGATCGGATCTCGCCAGGGTTCACTCATTGCCTTACGACTCCAGCAATTCCTGCGGCGTGCAGATTGTTGGTGGCTCGTGACCGAAAGCACGGCACAAAGCTTCGATGCGCGGCCGCAGCGAAGCATTCGCGATGTGCGTGCAATTCCACGTTAGCAGGTAGTCCATGCCATGCACAGCCGCAACCGCGATGTGCAAGGCATCCACGGCCCCCTTCTCGGGCAGCGGCACTCCCTGAACGAGTTTTTCCGCGAGTCGCCTGACGTCATCGCTGACACTTAGCTCCGGGATTGCGGCTAGGAATATGAGCCGCTCCTGGGCGGCCGTCTTGTCGCCCGCGCTGCATTCATCGATGACGAACTGCGAGACGTGCAGGTCGAAAGCCTGCCTGTGATCGTTCCACCATTCGTGCGTCAATTGCTGGTTCGCCGCGGTGATCAAATCGCGACTTGGCCACGAAGCGAGGTAGCCAATGATTGTCGTCTCGAGATAGACAGTGCTCTTCACGGTTCATAGCCGCGTTGTGACACTTCCCGGTGCCGCTCACCTCGCAGCGCCTACTTCCCCTTCATCGCTTCGGCCAGGATCTTCGACGTGCTCGGCCGCATGATCCGCGGATCGACCTGCTTGCCGTCGAGCAGCGTCTTGCGGACGTCCTTGCCGGAGATGAAGACCGGCTTCTCGTCCTTGTGCTGGTCCATCAGGTCGACGCGGCCGGCCGATTCGTAGTAGGCCGCGAAGCCGACCTTGACCGGCTTGATCTTCAGCTCGCCCTTGAGCTTGTCGAAGATCTCCTGCGCGTCGAAGTCGTCCCAGATCGGCTTGCCGTCGTCGTACGGGGCGTCGGCGTGCTTGCGGCCGATGACGATGTCGGTGAAGCCGAAGTTCTGGCGGTAGATGGCGTGCATCACCGCCTCCTTCGGCCCGCCGTAGAACATCTTGATGTCCAGGCCCAAGCAGGATCACGCGGTCGGGCACCGATTCCTTCCGCGGGCCCCACAGCGCCTCGTCGCTGTCGCCCTCGCCCAGGCCGCGCGGTCGAGATCAGCGCCTCGTAGGTCCGCATGCGCGTGGCGGCGTCCACGTCGTCGCCCTTGGTCTCGCCGACCAGCGGGTTGAGCACGGCGCCGGCGTTGTGCCCGTCGCGGGTCAGCGGCTCCAGGCCGTAGACCAGGGCGTACTCGTGGGCGCGGTGCAGCGGGTTGCGCGTCTGGAAGGCGACGACGCGCTTCCAGCCTCTTGCCGGCCAGCAGCTTGCGGACCTCGCGCGGCGTGAGCACGTACTTGCCGAACTCCGGGTGCTTCGGCTGCGGCAGCACGCGGATCTCGCCGCCGACGAGGTGCGTCTTGTCGGCGTCGTCCTTCAGCACCATGTCGGCGCCGGGATGGTCGGTGCGCTCCGCTGCGTCAGACTGCCGTAGACGCTCTTGAGGTACTGCGGCTTGTCCCACGGGAAGACGTCGCTGACCTCCAGGATGGCGACGGCGTCGCCGGCGGCGTTCGCCAGGGCGACCTTCTGGCCGGCCTTGAGCGTCTTGGCCAGGTCGGCCGTGACCGGGAGCGCGAGCGGGATCGTCCAGGCGTACTTCTTGCCGTTGTGGACGATGACCGCCTCGTCGAGCACCCGGTTGTAGGCGGCCGAGTCCATCGGCCCGGTGAGCGGGCTGAGCGCGCCGTCGCCGAAGCGGTAGACGGTCGACAGGTCGGCGTCGCTGACCGGCACTTTCGGCAGCTTGGCGGCCTCGGCCTGAACGGCGGCGACCTCGTCGGCCGGCACGGTGCGATTAACGGGTTCGGTCAGTCCGCCGTGCGGAGGAAGGGGAAGGGGCATGGATGGTCCTTTGAGTGTCGAGGGGATGGCGAATCGATGGCGCCTCGAACACTAACCCGACGCGCAAGCGAGGGAGAATCGCCGCCAGGCCTCCGGGTGAACGACGACCGTTTGTCGTAGCTCGCCCTCGCTTGCGCGTCGGGTTAGTGTTCGGGTTGGGTTAGAAGCCCGGCTTCTTGCGGCCCGCGAGTATAGAGAAAAGGATACGGGTGCTCAACGGAGGATAGCGTGCGCATCGTCAAGACGTGCCCGAAGGAACAAGAGTTGCTGTTTTCCCCATGGGACCGGGAGGTTGTAAAGGTGCCTCACGCCGGCGGTAGACAACCGCTCGCCGCGCCGGTAGGTTCGACCGCGAGGGGGAGGACCGCGAGGGGGGGGGAGGAGGTGCGCCATGCCGGCCGTGTATGACAAATCGGGGTTGTGCTTCGAATATCCGGAGAGCTGGCTGCTGGAAGAAAGCGGCCGGACGGATGACACGGAGGAGCTGGATTCACCCGGCGGCGATGCGACGACGGCCGCGTCGCCCGACGCCGAGGAGCCGATGTCGGTGACGGTGCACAGCCCGGGCGGGGCGTTCTGGACGGTGATGAAGTATCGCGGGGCCGGCGATCCGCGGCGGTATGTCGAGGCCTCGGTGGCGGCCATGCGCACGGAGTACGACAACCTCGATGCCGAGCCGGCCGAAGAGTCGGTGCGCGGCCACCACCTCACCGGCTACGATCTCAATTTCTTCTACCTCGATCTGACGAACACCACGCACATTCGCGGTGTGAAGACGCTTGGCGCCACACTGCTCATCTTCTGTCAGGCCGACGACCGGGAATGGGAAGAGCTCGAAGGCGTGTTCCGAGCCATGACGGCCAGCCTGCTGGAGCGGCAGGAGCGGTCGCGCGAGGCGAGGTTGCCGAAATGAGAAGCGGAGAAGCGAAGAAGCGGAGAAGCGGAGAAGCGGAGAAGCGGAGAAGCGGAGAAGCGGAGAAGCGGAGAAGCGGAGAAGCGGAGAAGCGGAGAAGAAACTACCTTCGCATGCGTCGCTTCTTCGCTCCTTCGCTCCTCTTCTTCGCTCCTCCGCTCCTTCGCTTCTCCCCTCCTCTCCTACGGCGCCATCGAATACAGCACGATGTTCACTGCGATCTTCGCGGCGTCGTCGCTGTCGTAGCCGGGGCACTTGACGCTCTTTTGTCCTTCCAGCGAGCAGCTCAGGTCGTACTTCGAGTAAATCACCCCGTAGCGGCCGTTCTCGAAGGCGATGCCCTCCAGCTCCGGCGCCGTCTCGCGCTCGGCGGCCCGCGCCGGCGGGGCGGCCGCCGCACCCGCGTCCGGCGCCCGGGCAGGCAATCGCAGCTTGACCTTGGTTTTCACCAGGTCGAAGCCGCCGGCCTCCGTGGTGAACAGCTTGTGGTCGGGCGGAATCGGCTTGAGCGGGCGGTCCTTGAAGACCTGCTGCATCTCCTCGCGGAAGGCCTTGTCGAAAGACGGGCTGGCACACACGGCGTCGGCCATGATCGTGCCGCCGCGCTCTACGTACATCCGGAGCTGCTCGCGCTGCTTGTCGGAGAATTTGAAGCTGTTGCGGCCGTGCAGGAAGATCAAGTGATGATTGAAGAGCTCCGGGCTGAGGATTTCGATCTCCCGCCGGTCGGTGGGCACTTGCACACCGGTGTGCTTTTGCAGGCTGCGCTGGAGCTGCTTCAGGGCGCCGGGGGCGGCGTTCCAGGTGCCGTCGTAGATCGCCTGGCGGATGTCAAGGATGGCCCGCTCCGACGACAACTCCGGCTTCACGGCGTCGTCGGCCCAGCCTTCGATCCTGCCCTTGGTTTTGCGGCCTGTGCCGTAGGCCATGATGTTCGTGCCCAACTCCAGGGCGGCGGCCACGCGCTGAGCGACCACGTCGGGCAGCTTGCCGTCGCGGCCCAGGCCGGCCTGAAGCTCCCAATAGCACGAGGGGGCCACCACGGTGTCGTCGCGCGGCCGCGGCGGGCGGGAGCAATAGATGACCGCCGTGCGGCAGCCGCGGCGGATTTCCTGGAGCCAGCCGTCGCCATCCGAGCGGCGGCCGCCGTAGAGCGACCGCATGCGCTCGATCATCTCCTTCCTCTGGCCCTCATAGAACCACACTTCGTGGTCCTCCAGCACGTCTTGAAAGTCGTTCGCCTCGACGTTCTCAAAGACCGGGCCTTTCATGAACGCGCGGAAATCGCGGTCGAATTCGGCCGAGTTGTCGCAGCAGGCCTCGGCATAGATGAAGCCGCCGCGGTCGATGTATTCGCGAGGCGCGGCGCCGATCCGGGCCGCCTGGGCCGGGTCGCGCAGGAAGGAAAGCGACTGGCTGCCGCTGATGTAGATCACCGGGGCCTGCTGATAGTCGTCGGCCGTGGCCGCATTGGAATCGATGACGTACCACGACAGATCGCGCTGCCATTGCTCTTCGACGAACTGCGTGAGCACTAGCGCGTCGGAGGGATGGTTGTTCCAGTCGTTGCCGCCCCCTCCGCCGTGCTTGAACTTGCCGATCAGGATCGGCCGGTTGCCCTTGGCCAGGAACAACAGGGCGAAGCTGGTGGCCACGTGCTCCAGGTGCTCGCCGTGCATTCCGCCCGGCTTGAATCCGCGGCCCCAGTAATGGCGCTTCATGAGCGCCTGGGTGCCCTCGCGGTACCAATCGCTCTTGCCGATAAAACGCTGGGCGGTCATCCGGCCCACGCGCTCCAGGGCATACATGTAATAGTAGTAAGGCCCCCGCGGCAGGTCCTTGTTGGCGGCGAAGGTCGCCCCGCCGCCGCTTCCCAGCCAATCCAGTCCCCGGCGAACGCGCACGGCATACTCGTTGTCCTTCTCCGTGGTGCAGCATTTGACGGTCTCGCCGGCCAGTGTGGCCGAGCTGCCCTGCAATTGGCCGGCGGCAATAATGATCGAAGCGATGCCCGCGCAGGTCATGCTGCCGTAGCCGTGGTCCCCCTTGTCCATGTAGCCCCAGGAGCCGTCGGCGTTCTGAGAGAGGGCCCAATGCTCCAAGGCCAGGCTCCAGGTCTGCCTGGGGATGGGCGAGGGGAGCTTGAGGCGCTTCAGCGCTCGTTCGGCTTCGTACAGGCCTAACAGGGCAAACTGGCTGTTGGAATTGTCGCCGCTGCCGCCGCGGCGGCCGTAGTGCCACATGCCGGCCCGGTCGCCCGACTTGATCTGCGTATCGACCAGCCACTGGACCCGCTTGGTGATCTGACTGACGTCGTTCTTCGGCTCGGCGGCCGAAAGGACCATCAGCTCCAGCGACACTTCGTAGGTGTTCGTCAGCTCGCGCTTGCGGATGTGGGCCAAGGCCCGCCGAATCACGGGGCTCTCCGGCTTCTCGCCCGCATTGAGCAAGGCCAGCGCGCACGGCGCCGTGGGATCGCCCCCCAGGGCCACGTTGTTCCACGACCCGTCGTCTTTCTGCGATTGCCGCAGCGATCCTTTGGACGACTCGATGGCCTGGCGGACGCGCTCGGGATCTTGGGCTTTCGCTGGCCGTAACGAGGCCAGAACGATGGCCCCCAGTGAGACGGCCAGCAGGCAGAATCGGTACAGGCGGGACATGACATGCTCCTCTCTGCTTGGCAGAAGTGGCGCAACTATCCTACGTCGCTCCAGTTGGGCCGGCAATCGCAGCGGCAGTCGCGTTGCTGGTCCGCGGCGGGGCGCTAGAATACATGTTGGATAGTCCCTGTCGCGATCATCCTGTCGGTTCGTCCTCGTCCTCATCCTCGTCGTCGTCCTCGAAAACGAGCCGGCATCGAGTACGAGGACGAGGACGACGACGAGGACGACGCAAGGCCGCCTAACGCCAAAGGATGACCCTTGGCCGAAAAGACCCGCAATCTGGCCGAAGTCCTGCAAGAGTTCTCCGGCCGCCGCCAGCTCATGCCGAGGAGCTGCAAAAGGTCATCGTCGGCCAGGACGAGGTCATCGAGCAGATCTTCGCCGCCATCTTCACCCGCGGGCACTGCCTGCTGGACGGCGTGCCGGGGCTGGCCAAGACGCTGATGGTCAGCACGCTCGGCCAGATTCTCGACGTCGCGCTTCAAGCGCGATCCAGTTCACGCCCGACCTGATGCCCTCCGACATCACCGGCACGAACGTCCTCGACGAAGACGAGCACGGGCAGGCGGAAGTTCCGCTTCGTCGAAGGGCCCGATCTTCACGAACATCCTGCTGGCCGACGAAATCAACCGCACGCCGCCCAAGACGCAGGCGGCCCTGCTGCAGGCGATGCAGGAGCGCGAGGTCACCGTCGGCCAGACGACCTACGACCTGCCCGATCCGTTCTTCGTCATCGCCACGCAGAACCCGATCGAGCAGGAAGGCACCTATCCGCTGCCCGAGGCCCAGCTCGACCGGTTCATGTTCAACATCAAGGTCGACTACCCGACGGCCGACGAGGAGGAGCGGATCCTGGCGCCGACGACGCGGCAACGAGAAGCCGGAGGTCCGCAAGGTGCTGTCGGCGCGGGCGATCGTCAACCTGCAGAAGCTGGTCGGCATCGGTGGCGGTCAGCGAGTACATCGTCAAGTACGTCGCGCGGCTGGTGCGGGCGACGCGGCCCAAGGACGAATCGGCGCCGGAGTTCGTCAGCGAGCTGGTCGATTGGGGCGCCGGCCCGCGGGCCGGGCAGTTCCTGATCCACGGCGGCAAGGCCCTGGCGGCGATGGACGGCCGCTTCAGCGTCGCCATCGACGACGTCCGCAAGATCGCCATCCCCGTGCTGCGCCACCGCGTCAGCACCAACTTCCAGGCCCAGGCCGAAGGCATGACCACCGAAGACGTGATCAACCGGCTGCTGGAAGAGGTGCCGACGCCGGAGATACAGAAGTTTGAAGCGTAGAACGGAATTCATTCCGTTCGTGTAGCGTGGGTCAAGCGCCGGCGAGACGCACCAAATGCGTGCGGCAACGTGGTCTGTCGCGGCTAGATCCTTTTATCCCTGTAGTTTGCTTTCCTCCAGGTGCTGCCATGAATCGCTTTCTACCTGCTCTCGGCTGCCGCAGTGATCACAGTCGCCTGCTATGGATGCGGCACGTCCGGTGCTTCGCGGAGCGATTTCGGTGACGCAACCCGTCTCAGCGACGCCTGTAATGGCGAAAGCACCCATAGAGGAGAAACCGCCCGTCAAATTGACGGAGGCCCTAGCGAACATAATGAAGTCTCGGCCAAAGAAGACGGCATCGAGGTGACGCTCGCGTGGGAGTCGGGAAGAAAAGTGGGCGATGTTCGGTTTGCGCACTTCGCCCTCGAAATATATGCGTTGCCTGGACCATCCGCGCGACTCATCAAGAAGCCTGGAATGGCTCTGGACGCGATCGCACGCATGACAGATCCAATAAGCTTTGAAACCCTTCGCGTGGCGCTTGGTGTCGAGAAGGGAATGCAGCGCGGAGTCGTGGTGCGGCTGTGGGTATCGGGAACGCCAGAAAAGCCGAAATCGCTCGTCGACGAACAGATGCTGACGTGCGAGTTCTGAAAGATTGGCAATGAGATCAGGAACGCACGTTGCCCTACAAGATCGTGTACTCACCCGAGGCGACAGACCACGTCGAAGGGCTGACGGCGCGCGAGCGATCCATTGTGGTCAGTGGAATCGACAAGCAGCTCCTCCATCAACCGACCGTTGAAACCCGCAACCGCAAGCTCATGCGTTCAAATGATCTATCGGTGTGGGAGCTACGGCTTGGGGCGCTGCGCGTGTACTACGACGTTTTGGAAACGGAGCAGACGGTGCTTATCCGCGCGGTGGGAGTGAAGCGCGGCAATCGCATTTTCATCGCGGGCAAGGAGATGACCCTATGAAACAAGTCCTCGAAATCGCACAGGCAACCGAGCCGCTGGCCAAATACGTCGCACAAACTCAGCGCGGCCCCCTTGTCCTCACGAAGAAAGGACGGCCGGTTGCCGCCCTTGTGGCCCTGGAAAACACCGATATGGAGAGCGTGTCGCTGGCCAACAATCCCGAGTTCTGGGCGATCATTGAGCGATCACGGGCCCGGCATCGCCTTGAAGGAGGGATATCCAGCGAAGAAGTCCGCCGCCGATTTGGACTCCCGCCAGCTAAGACCCAAAAGCGTGCTGCTTCGAACGGACGAAAAAGGAGAAAAGTCAAGGCAAAGCCATCGCCGCCGCGCCGTTGATCCGAGTTCCATGTCACACGACACCTTCCTCAGCACCGTGTTCCTCAAGGGCGACCAGGTTTCGTCGTTCGACCATTTTCCGTTCTGCATTCCGGCCATCAAGAACCTGCCGCCGCTCGAGCTGCATCCCGTAACTTCCTTCATCGGCGAGAACGGCACCGGCAAGATGACGCTGCTCGAGGCCATCACACTATCGCGTCACCAAAGCCTTCCTGCTGCAGAGGGAGCAGATGCTGACGGAGTTGTTTAAGGAATAAGTCAGTTGTCCGTGGTCAGTTGTCAGTGGAAGTCGCCGACCTGACCAACTGAAACTGACAACTGACGACTGACGACTGACGACTGACAAAGACCATGCCCACCGCCGAACAATACCTGAAGCCCGAAGTCATCCGCCAGATCAAGCGGCTCGACCTGCGCGCCCAGTTCATCGTCAAGGGGTTTCTGCAGGGGCTGCACGCCAGCCCGTTTCACGGCTTCTCGGTCGAGTTCAGCGAGCATCGCAAGTACACGCCGGGCGACGACCCCAAGGACATCGACTGGCTGGTCTACGCCAAGACCGACAAGTACTACGTCAAGAAGTTCGAGGCCGAGACCAACATCACCGGCTACCTGGTGATGGACCTCAGCCAGTCGATGGGCTACACGCTACCGGCAGGAGCTGACCAAGTTCGACTACGGCATCTGCCTGGCCGCGGCGCTGTGCTACCTGATGATCCATCAGCAAGACCCCGTGCGGGCTGATCACGTTCGACGAGAAGATCCGCGACAGCCTGCCCCCAAGATCGAAGCGGACGCAGCTCGGCAACATCCTCTCGCCTGCTGGCCAACCTGCAAGCCGACCGGCAAGACCGACATCGCCAAGAGCCTGACGCAGATCGCCGCCATGCTCCGGCACCGCAGCCTGGTGATGATCTTCACCGACCTGCTGGCCGATCCGGAGCCGGTGATGCAGGCGCTGCGGCGCCTGCGGCACGGCGGGCACGACGTGATCCTGTTCCACATCCTGGACGAGGCCGAGGTCAAGTTCCCCTTCGACGGCATGATCGAGTTCGAAGAGCCGGAGACCGGCCGAGAAGCTCGCAGGTCGACGCCAGCAGCTTCCGCGCGGACTACCTGGACGAGATCGCACTCGTTCCGCGACACCTACCGCCGCGAGTGCTTTCAAGAGCGGCATCGACTACGTGCCGCTGGACACCAGCATGCAGTTCGACAAGGCGCTGATCGAGTACCTGATCAGCCGTAGGGCACGGTGCTGAGAACGTGACAACGTAGCAAGTAACAAGGTCACAAGGTTGAACGGGCTGTCACCCTGAGCGCAGCGAAGGCTCTGTCGCGGCGCCCCCAAAGACGCCGCCCACCGAAGATTAGCGGCGCTTCCGTGGCAGGTGGGAGTAGCCGCCCGGGCCAACGGCCCATGACTCGACAGCCCAGGCCGAAGGCCTGGGTATCGAATCCGCTAACGGCCGTCAAAGGCCCAACGGGCCGTGACCACGCGCGACGCGAGTTCCGGCCCGTTGGGCCTTTTTGATCCATGTTGCGGCTGACAGACCCAGGCCTTCGGCCTGGGCTGTCGAGTCAAGCACCTTCGGTGCGAAGACTGGCCGCGTCCGTCGGTGAGAATGGGTATGCCTTACCATCTCGACGACACGATTGCCGCCATTGCTTCGCCGCCAGGGGGCGGCGCTCGGGGTATCGTGCGATTGAGCGGCCCCGATGCCCGTAGGTGCGTTGAGCCGCTCTTCGAACCGTCGATGGGCGACGTGCGTTTGACCAACATCGGCCGCGCCACCGCCGTGGCCGGCCTGTTACGGCTGCCAGAGCTAACTGCTCCTCTGCCGTGTGATCTCTATCTCTGGCCCGACGGCCGCAGCTACACGCGGCAGCCGATGGTCGAGATTCACACGATCGGCTCGCCGCCGCTCTTGGAGTGCCTGCTCGCCAGCGTATGCGCCGCCGGGCGCGGCTGGCCGAGCCGGGCGAGTTCACGCTCCGGGCATTTCTCGCCGGACGGCTCGATCTCACGCAGGCCGAGGCGGTGCTGGGCGTGATCGATGCCGGCGACGCCCGTCAGTTCGATGTCGCCCTGCGGCAATTGGCCGGTGGCATCGCCGCGCCGATGACGCAGCTCCGCGAAGACCTGCTGGGCCTGCTCGCTCACCTGGAGGCCGGGCTGGACTTCGCGGAGGAAGACATCGAGTTCATTTCGGTCGGCGAGCTGGAATCGCGACTTGCCGCGGCGGCGGCAGCAGTGGCCTCCCTGGCCGAACAGATGACTGTCGCGCGGCGAATCGCGCGAGGTCGTGCGCGCCGTCCTCGTGGGCTGGCCCAACGTCGGCAAGAGCAGGCTGTTCAACGCGCTGGGGGGCCAGGAGCTGCGCTTTGGTGTCGCCGATCGCCGGCACGACGCGAGATTATCTCACTGCCGAGCTGTGTCTGGATGGCGTGCGGGTGCAATTGGTTGACACGGCGGGCGTCGAAGAGTGCGGAGTGCGGAGTGCGGAGTGCGGAGTTGCCATTGTTTCGAGTCCCTCCCACTCCGCACTCCACACTCCGCACTCCGCACTGGCCTCGACCATTTCCTCCGCCGCCCAGCAGCTCGCCGCCGAGCAAGCCGCGGGCGCGCACGTCCGCCTGTTGTGCCTTGATTCGTCCCGGCCGCTGAACGATTGGGAGCGCGAGCGGCTGAGTTCGCCCGCACACGATCTGATCGTGCTGACCAAATGCGATGGCCCCAGTGGGATCGGGACGAACCTGCCGCACGCTGTGAAGACCAGTGCACTGAGCGGCCACGGGCTTCCTGAATTGCGGCGGCGATTGCGAGAATCTGCCGAGTCTTCATCCGGCAGCGACATGCCCGTGGTCGCCGCCACGGCGGGCCGCTGCCGTCAGAGTCTGCGCCTGGCGGCCGAGAGCCTGGAGCGAGCCAGAAGCCTGGCCCGCACGCATGCCGGCGAAGAGCTGGTGGCCGCCGAAACGCGCGTGGCCCTGAACGAGCTGGGGAAGGTCGTCGGCGCCGTCTACACCGACGACGTGCTGGACCGCATCTTCAGCCGCTTCTGCATCGGCAAGTAAGGCTTGCTGCATTAGCGTTCATTAGCGCTTATCAGCGTTCCTCCTGTTAAAAATGCAGGGGAATTCGGCCTCGCGGGATGATATCCTCGTGATCAGACTCCAGCCAATGGAGGCCAACGATGAAGTCACGCCCTTTGTTGATCGGCCTGCTGCTGTTTGTAGCCGACATCGGGACGTATGGCATCGCTACGGGAGCCGAAACCCGTCCGCCGAACATCGTGATCGTCTTCGCCGACGACCTGGGTTACGCGGACTTGGGCTGCTACGGCGCGAAGGGTTGGAAGACGCCGCACCTCGATCGGCTGGCGAGCGAGGGGATGCGGTTCACGAGCTTCTACGTGGCGCAGGCCGTGTGCTCGGCGTCCCGCACGGCGTTGCTCACGGGGTGCTACCCGAACCGCGTCGGCATTCTTGGTGCGCTGGGCCCGGCTTCCACGCACGGCATTCACGACGACGAAATGACGGTGGCCGAAGTGCTGCGATCGCGCGGCTATGCCACGGCCATCTACGGCAAGTGGCACCTAGGGCATCATCCGCAGTTCTTGCCGACGCGGCACGGGTTCGACGACTATTTCGGCTTACCGTATTCCAACGACATGTGGCCGCTGCACCCCACGGCCGGCAAGCAATTCCCCGATTTGCCGCTGATCGCCGGCGACAAGGTCACCGCGCCGAAGATCACCGCGCCGAGGATCATCGAGCCGAAGGTCACGGCCGACCACCAGCGCCAGCTCACCACCTGGTACACCGAGCGGGCCACGGCGTTCATCGAGCGCAACAAAGAACGGCCGTTCTTCCTCTACCTGCCACACAGCATGCCCCACGTGCCGCTGTACGTCAGCGACGCGCACTCCAAATCGTCGCAGCAAGGGGCCTATGGCGACGTGATTCAAGAGATCGATTCGTCCGTAGGGCAGATCCTGGCCGAGCTGAAGAAGCACGACCTGGAGAAGCAGACCCTCGTCATCTTCACCAGCGACAATGGCCCGTGGCTCTCCTACGGCGACCATGCGGGCAGCGCCGGTCCGCTGCGCGAGGGCAAGGGCACCTCATTCGAGGGCGGCGTGCGCGTGCCCTGCGTCATGCGCTGGCCGGGGCAGGTGCCTGCCGGCAAGACATGCAGCGAATTGGCCGCGACGATCGACATTCTGCCCACTCTGGCCGGCCTGGCGGGCGCCGAGTTGCCAGAGCGGACCATCGACGGCCACGATATCCGGCCGCTCATCACCGGCAAGTCCGGCGCCACGTCGCCCCATGAGGCTTACTACTTCTATTGGGGCCAAGAGCTGCAAGCCGTGCGCAGCGGACGATGGAAGCTGCACTTTCCGCACGCGTACACGACGCTTTCGGGCCGCAAGGGAGGCACCGGCGGCCAGCCGGTCAGATACGACCAGGCGAAGATCGGCCGCGCGCTGTTCGATCTGGAGAGCGACGTGGGCGAAACGACCGACGTGGCGGAAAAACATCCGGACACCGTCGAGCGCCTGGAGGCACTGGCGGAGAAGGTGCGCGAGGACCTCGGCGATAGCCGGACGAAGCGGTCCGGAAAGAACGTCAGTAGCCCGGGGCGACTGCCGAAGGAGAAGACGCCATGAGGTGGCCGTGCCGAACGTCTAACGTCCAACGTTCAACGTCCAACGTCCAACGGACGGCTGCGCCCTTTCAGGGCTATCGTGTTTTGCGTCATAAAGTGACCCAGGCCTTCGGCCTGGGCTGTCGAGTCTCGCCCCTTACGGGGCTTATGCAGCACGAGATTGCATCACCATCAATTCCTTCACAGCCTCTGAGGAGAGATGGAGTTCACAAACGAGTTCTGCTCACCGTCGTCCTCCTGCTGCTGAGCGCTGTTTCCGCCATCGCAGCCGACGCAGACAAGCCTCGCCCGCCGAACATCGTCCTCATCCTCGCCGACGACCTGGGCATCAACGACCTGGGCTGCTACGGCCGCAGCGAGCACAAGACGCCGCATCTCGATCGCCTCGCCTCGCAGGGCATGCGGTTCACTTCGGCGTATTGCGCGCAGCCGATCTGCTCGCCGTCGCGGGCCGCGCTCATGACCGGCCGCACGCCGGCCCGGTTGCACCTCACGACGTTTCTCCCCGGCCGGGCCGACGCGCCGTCGCAGAAACTCCTGCACCCGAAGATCGATCAGCAACTGCCCCTGGAGGAAACGACGCTCGCCGAGGCGCTGAAGAGAGCCGGCTACGCCACCGGCTGCTTCGGCAAGTGGCACCTCGGCGGCAAAGGCTTCGGACCGAAGGAGCAGGGCTTCGATACGTACTCTGCCGGCCAGGCCAACACGAAGCCTTCGGACGCCGAAGGTGGCAAGGGCGAATTCGAGCTGACGGCCGAAGCGGAGAAGTTCATCGAGGCCCACAAGGGCGGGCCGTTCTTCCTCTACCTGCCGCACAATACGCCGCACATTCCGCTGGGGGCGAAGGCCGAGCTGGTCGAGGAATACAAGGGCGCGTTCAATCCCACCTATGCGGCGATGATGGAGTCGATGGACGAATGCGTCGGCCGCATCGTGGCCAAGATCGACGAGCACGGTCTGGCCGAGCAAACGATCGTCATCTTCACCTCCGACAACGGCGGCCTGCACGTGCTGGAATCGCCTCAGACGCCGGCCACGCACAATACGCCGTTTCGGGCCGGCAAGGGCTATCTCTACGAAGGCGGTCTCCGTGTGCCGCTGATCGTCCGCTGGCCCAAGCGAATTCGCCCGGTCGTCGTCGAGACGCCCGTCATCTACACCGACCTGCCGGTGACGCTGGCCGAACTGGCCGGCGCCAAGTTACCGACCGGGATAGACGGCATCAGCCTTGCGCCGCTGCTGCTGGGCGAGGGCCAGTTGGCGCCGCGAGCGCTCTATTGGCATTCGCCGCACTACACGAATCAAGGCAGTCGCCCGTCCGGGGCCCTCCGCGAGGGGGACTGGAAACTCGTCGAGCATTACGAAGACGGCCGGCTGGAGCTATTTGACCTGTCGCGCGATATTGGAGAAAAGGACGACTTGTCGGCCAAAGGAATGCAGCGTGCGACGGCGATGCGCGACAAGCTGGCGGCCTGGCGCAAGGCGGTCGGTGCCCAGGAGAACATGCCCAATCCGGCCCACGACGCGGCGCTGGCGAAGAAACTGTACGTCGAGATGGATACGTCGCGCCTGTCGCTGGGCCGCACCGCGGCGGAGATGGCCGCGGGGCTGCGCGATTGGCGGGCTGGCATGGACGCGGCCGTGCGCGCGGCGAAGAAGAAAAAGTAGCAGGCCACTCCGTGTGCCGTCCGCCGCAAGACGGCAGCCCCGCTCGATGTTGGTTTTTCCGGACGGCACACGGAGTGTGCCTACTACGAATCTGCTCCTATGGCGGTCCACGACCACGATTCTTTCCACGAGCGCCGCCGCCTGGAGCGGCTGCCGCGCGATGAGCTGGAGCGCCATCAGCTCGACCGGCTCAACGCGCTGCTGGAGCGTATCCTGCCGGCCAACAAGTTCTACGCCGCCAAGCTCGCCGGCATCCGTCGGCCGGTCCGGTCGCTCGATGACCTGCGCGATTGGCCCCTGACGACCAAGGACGAGCTGCTGCCGGAAGAAGCTGGTGTTCAGCCTTCAGGTTGTGCAGCGGCAACGGGGCAAGCTGAAACCTGGACGCCAGCCCGGCATCTCACCTATCCGATCGAGCGCTACCTGCGTTTCCATCGAACGTCCGGCACGCGCGGGCGCCCGCTGGTGGTGCCGGACGATGCGGAGGGCTGGCGCGATTGGGTCGAGGGCTGGCAATGGGTGCTCGATGCGGCCGGCATGACCGCCGGCGACCGGGCACTGTTGGCCTTCTCGTTCGGCCCGTTCGTCGGCTTCTGGAGCGCGTTTGATGCCGTGCTGGCGCGCGGCTGCATGGCCATCCCGGGCGGCGGCCTGAGCACGCCTGCCCGGCTCGATATGCTGAGCCGGTGCGGCGTAACGGCCGTGTTCTGCACGCCCAGCTACGCGCTGCACATGGCCGAGACGGCGGCGGCGCAGGGGATCGACCTGCCAGGATTGGGCGTGCGATCGATCATCGTGGCCGGCGAGCCGGGCGGATCGATCCCGACCACGCGTGCCCGCATCGAGAGCGCCTGGGGGGCCACGCTCATCGATCACGCGGGCGCCACGGAGGTCGGCCCCTGGGGCCACGCGGACGCCGAGCGCCGCGGCCTGCACGTGAACGAAGCCAACTTCATTGCCGAGTTTCTCTCGCTTGATACCGGGCAGCCGGCCGGCGAAGGCGAGCTGGCGGAGCTAGTGCTCACCAACCTGGGCCGGCCGGGCACGCCGGTCATCCGTTATCGGACGGGCGACCTCGTGCGGCGTGGCGGGGGCTTCCAGCCTGCCGGCAAAGAGGATGGAAAAGAGCATGCACACGACATGGAACGGCATCATCCCGTCACCTTCGTCCTGCTCGAAGGCGGCGTGCTGGGCCGCACGGACGACATGCTCATCATCCGCGGCGTGAACATCTATCCCAGCGCCGTCGAGCGCGTCCTCCGCGGTTTTCCAGAGATCGCCGAATTCCGGCTCACGGCATTTCGCCAAGGCCAGCTCGACGCGCTGCGGATCGAGATCGAGGACGCCAAGGGCGACGCGCAGCGGGTGTCGGCCGAGCTGCTGTTGAGGCTCGGTCTGCGCGTGGAGGTGACCGTCGTCCCGCCGGGCACGCTGCCCCGCTTCGAGGCCAAGGCCCAGCGGTTCGTGGACTCGCGGTATTCGTGAACCTTCTGCCGGGCTGCGGAGACACATAGGGGGCAGGATTCTGGACCCGGAACAGTGTCGGCGTTTGCTTCGTAAGTTTCTTATTAACAATCGCTTACGAAGCATCGCTCCCGCCTGGCTGGCGCGGCCCGAAAGAGCTGGCGCCGCCGCCCTGGCTCCCGCCGCTATCTCCTTGTCCCTGGGAACTTTCCGCCATGTGGTCGCGTCGGAAGGCTAAAGGGATCGCTGGGCCGTCGCCGCCTGAGCGGCCGGCGAATGTCGCCGGCCAGACCGGCGTGGCGCGCAATGTGGCGCGCAATGCGGCGCGCGATGTGTCGCCCAGCGGCGAACTTGCCTCGTCCGAAGGCGACGCGCTTCCGGCCGATGGGGTGCTCATCGAGCGCACCCTGGCAGGCGACACGGAAGCCTTCGGCGACCTGGTGGTGCGTTACCAGGACCGGCTGTACGGCACGCTGGTGCACGTCAGTGGGAATGCGGACGAGGCGCGGGAGATCACACAGGACGCGTTTGTGCAGGCGCTGGTCAAACTGGCCACGTTTCAGCAATCGGCGACGTTTTATACCTGGCTGTTCCGCATCGCGTTCAACCTGCGGATCGGCCGCAAGCGGAAGGAACGACGACACCGAATCTGGGAACAATATCAGTCGGCGGCGGGCCTGGGCAATGGCGTGGGCCAGGAGCCCGGCGGCCCGTTGGAGGCCGTGGAATGCGCGGCGTGCGTGCGGGCCGCCATCGACGCCCTGGCCGACGACCATCGCGAGGTCCTGCTGCTGCGTGAAATGGAAGGTTGCCCTTACGAAGAAATCTCCCGTATCCTCGAGGTGCCGGTGGGCACGGTCCGCAGCCGGCTGCACCGTGCCCGCGCCCACCTGCGTGAAATCCTCCGACCCGTCCACCGTCACCATCTGAAGTAGTTCGGCCCTATGCTCCGCCCGTCAGACGAAGAACGTCTCAGCGCCTACTTCGACGAGGAGTTGTCGGCGGCGGAGCGCGCGGAGGCGGAGAGCCTGCTGCGGGAAGAGCCGGCGGCCCGACAATGGCTCGAAGCGCTCGAAGACCTGCACGGCGGGCTGCGGTCGCTGCCGCGGCTTCGGCTGCCGGGCGACTTCGCCGACGACGTGCTGCGGCGAGCCGAGCGGGAGATGCTGCTGGAAGGCGGCTCCGTTGGTGCGCAAGGCGTTGCCACGCACGCGCAGCAGCCAGACCTGACACACGGCCAAACCGGAGTGGCGAGTCGCAATGGGTCAGTAAGCAGCGGTTCAGTAAGCAGCGGTTCAGTAAGCAGCGGTTCGGTAAGCGGCCCGGTTGGTTCGATATACACGTCGGGCATACGCCTCGATGCTCGCCTTCAAGGTGCTCGCCTTCCGGCGGCCTCGCCGGCGCCGGCCGCCGTGCGCTGGCATGCTCCGTCTTGGCTTGCAGCCGCGGCATCGCTGCTGCTTTTTGCCGGTGTGCTGGGCTTGGCGAGCAGCGAGCGAAACTGGGCCAGCCCCCCCTCGCCAAGCACGTCTACCGCGCTTGGCAGAGGCCTGCAGCAGGACGGGGAGTCGGCGCGCATGCCGCTTCCCACCGATTCCGGAGAGAAACTCGCCAGCACGTCGGCAGCGAGTGCCGCGGAAGGACGTGCCGACGTTGTCGGCGCGACTGAGTATCTCGCGCGGGAGAAAGGCCTCGAATCTCAGGCATCTCAGGTAGTGGGCAAGCCCGAAGCGGCTTCGCGCGGCAAGGCGACGCGCTCTGTCGCTAGCGAGACGGACGTGACCGATGGCGATCCCGATCGGCAGTGGCACAAGAAGTTCACCGGCGGCGAGACCAAAGATCCCCCAGGTCGGCGGGCCGAGGGAGCGGGCGCCGCGCCGATCGGCACGCCGCAGGCGCCGCTGGGCGACGCGCTCGCAGGAGGGGGTGGGGGTGGACTTGCCGGCGCTGGCGAGCCTTCGGGCCCACCGCCGGGGAAGTCGCCACCCGGGAAATCACCGCCGAGCGGCGAGCCAGGCTCAGGCCTTGGCGTTGGGGAGACGCTCGATTCCTTCTACCAGCGGGCCGCCCCAGGTGGCCGGTCTAACGGCGTCCCCGCCACCGCCAACCTTGCGAATTGGGACTACGCCACCAAGGTGGGCAACAGTACGAACGTGACCGCTACGAATGTGATTGTGCTGGACGTGGACGGTGCGCCGGCCGAGGCCTTTGCACGGATCGAGGCGGCGCTCCTGCTCAAGCGGAAGTTTGTGGGTGCATCGGCGGCGGGCGATAGCTTGCGCATGGCTCAGGCGGCGAAGGACGTCACGCTGAGCGCGGTCTTGGACAAGACGGAGCCGGCGCGGGAACCCAGGAGCGCCGACGATCAATCGAACGGGAAGAGCAAAGGGCTCTCCGACCCGGTGGCCGCCGGGTCTACTTTGTGGACTTGCCGCCGACGGAGCTGGCGCGGCACGCTGCGCGACGTGGCCGGGGTCGCCGCGGGCAATGCCGATATCGCCGTGACCAACGTGGCCACGTTTTCCGCGCCTCTCAAGGAAGGTGAAACAACGCATGAGCAGGTCGAGGCGTCCCGGCTCTACGACGGCCGTTTGCAGCAAGGTCCCGGCGGTGCGCCCGGCGCTCCGCCCCATCGCGCCGACGCCGACAAACATGATGTCGTCCCCTTGGCAGACCCGAGGACAAGCGGCCAAAACAACGCTGTCACGAAGCGTGCGGCCGGCGCCGATCCGCCGAAAAAGGCTTCCCCAGAGCCAGGCGAGACTCGCGGCGGAGGCCTGCCGCGCGGCCGGGCGATTCCCGAAGACGAAGCCGATAAGAAGAGTCTGCTGAAATCCCTGGAGAAGGCCGAGAAACTGACCGAGCGTGAGGAGAAGCGGGAAAAAGATGGTGTGACTTGGCGAGAGACCACCCGAACGCCGCCCGGCGAGTCAGCCAAGCGCCCTCCGCCGGCCGACCGATTTGACGCCGTGCCAGACGGCAATACCGCGCCGTCCCCGGCCAAGCCGGTGGCCCCCAAGCGAGCTGCACGCTTCGCCGACAACTCTGCCCCTCAGCCGAAGACCCTGGCGGCCGGCATGGCAGCAGCACCGCCTACGAGTGGTGCTTCATCGCTGCCCACGATCATCGTGATCCGCGTCAATCCACCGACCCGTCCGGCCGCGGCCGCTCCGGCGCCGTCGTCCAAGTAGGCGACGGCGTTTACAGCTCTTGTTCGCGCGACGGTCGATCTCCAACACGCCCCGCGCATGCGCGTCGGGCCGCGCCTGGACACGGCCCGGAGCCTCGTAGATCATGGGGTTGGCCGGCTCCCCGCTGGAGTCCAGCTTTAGGCTGCCGGCCTTGGTTCTAGCCCACGCCTGCCCCATGAAGATGTTCCTGCGCGGCGAGTGGACCGACCGGCCCCAGCGGGTCGAGGTCCGCAACCCCTACGACGGTTCGGTGATCGATCGCGTGCCGCGTGCGTCGGCCGACGACGCGCGGGCAGCGATTGCCGGGGCGGTCGAAGGGGCGGCCATCATGCGGAGGATGCCCGGCTACGAGCGGTCGCAAATCCTCCGCCGCACCGCCCAGCTCATCCAAGAGCGAACCGCCGACCTCGGGCGCACGATCAGCCTCGAAGAGGGCAAGATGCTCGCCGAGGGGCAGTTCGAAGCCACGCGGGCATGCGAGACGATCGACCTCTCGGCCGACGAGGCCAAGCGGCTCGGCGGCGAGGTGCTGCCGCTCGATGGGGCGCCGGGCGGGGCCGAGAAGTTCGGCTTCACGCTGCGCGTGCCCTGCGGCGTCGTGGCGGCGATCACGCCCTTCAACTTTCCGCTCAATCTCGTGTGCCACAAGGTCGGCCCGGCGCTGGCGGCGGGCAACGCCGTCATCATCAAGCCGGCCAGCGACACGCCGCTGTCGGCCCTCAAGCTGGTCGAAATCCTGCTGGAGGCGGGTCTGCCGCCGCTGGCCATCGCCTGCCTCACCGGTCCCGGCGGCGAGCTGGGCGAAGTGCTCTGCACCGACCCGCGGGTCCGCAAGATCACCTTCACCGGCAGCCGCGACGTGGGCGAGCAAATCTGCCGCATGGCCGGCATCAAGCGGGTGACGATGGAGCTGGGCTCCAACTGCCCGCTGATCGTCATGCCCGACGCCGACCTGGCCGCGGTCGCCGAGGCCACGGTCGCCACGGGCTACGGCAACGCCGGGCAAGTGTGCATCTCGACGCAGCGAGTGATCGCCTTGGAGGGCGTCTACGACGAGCTCGTGGACGAGCTGGCCCCGCAGGTGGCCGCCATCACCACCGGCGATCAGCTCAATCCGGCCACGAAGATGGGCCCGATGATCCGCGAGCGCGACGCCGTGCGCGTCGAGCCAGTGGATCGACGAAGCGGTGCAGCAAGGTGCTCGTCTCGTGACCGGCGGCGTGCGGCACGGGGCCATGCTCGAGCCGACGCTGGTGGCCGACGTCGATCCGCGGATGCGGATCAGTTGCGACGAGCTGTTCGGCCCGGCCGTGGCTGTGACCCGTGCGGCGAACATCGACGCCGCGATCGCTCTGGCCAACGACACACGCTACGGCCTATCCGCCGGCATCTTCACGCGCAGACCTCGACTGGGCGCTGAAGTTTGCCCGGCAGGTCGAATCGGGCAACATCCACATCAACTGGGGCCCGCAATGGCGGGCCGACCTGATGCCCTACGGCGGCCTGAAAGAGAGCGGGCTGGGCAAAGAAGGCCCGAAGTACGCCGTTGAAGAGATGACGGAGACTAAGACTGTCGTAATTCACGGTGCCTAGTACCGCTGAAGTTCGACGTCCTCATCGATGGCTGCCTGCGGGTGGAGATCAAGGCCGTCGAGCACGTCTTGCCGGTCCACAAGGCGCAGCTTATGAGCTACATGAAACTTCTCGACGTGCCTTTGGGCCTTCTGCTGAACTTCCATGAAGCAAGACTCGTGGACGGCATCTCGCGGCTGATCTTGCCCGGAGCGAATGCCTCGTAGCGGCCGCGACCTGTTGAGCATCATAGAACAGAACGCAACGAAGCAAACCAAGGCGGTATACTCGCCCTGGGCATCAGCTTTTTTCGTTCCCTTCGTTGCCTTCTGTTCAAAGGAATCTGTGAGGCGTAAAGGTGAGGCGTAAAGGGGTGGGGAGTCGATTTCGCGACGAAATCGCGATGCACGCCGCAAGCCCCGGCGTCGCGAAATCTACTCTCGACCCATTTTTGTTCCACGCCATTCAACCCATGAACACCAACCCGCGAGCCGTCGTCTGCCTGAGCGGCGGCATGGACTCCGCTACCACGCTGGCGGTGGCCAAGCGGCAGGGCTTCGAGCTCTATGCCCTCACGTTTCGCTACGGCCAACGTCATCTCGCGGAACTGGCGGCCGCGGAGCGAGTGGCGCAGCAGGCCCAGGTGAAGCACCATGCCGTCGTCGAGATCGACCTGCGGCGCTTCGGCGGCTCGGCGCTGACGGCCGACATTCAGGTGCCCAAGGGACGGGGCGAAAGTGAGATCGCCACGGGCATCCCGGTCACTTACGTGCCGGCCCGCAATACCATCTTCCTGTCGTTTGCCTTGGCGTGGGCCGAGGTGCTGGAGTCGCGCGACATCTTCATCGGGGTCAATGCGCTGGACTACAGCGGTTATCCGGATTGCCGGCCCGAGTACCTCGCGGCCTTCGAGCGAATGGCGAACCTGGCGACGAAAGCCGCGGTGGAAGGGCGCGGCGTGTCGATCCACGCGCCATTGATCCACCTGCGCAAGGCAGAGATCATCCGCCTGGGCCTGGAGCTGGGCGTGGACTACGCCGAGACGCTGAGCTGCTACGACCCATCCGCCGACGGCGCGGCCTGCGGCGCCTGCGATGCCTGCCAGTTGCGGCGCAAGGGTTTCGCGGAGCTGGGCCTCGCCGACCCGGCCAGGTACCAGGCGACGTAAACGCTGGCCTCCGTCCGCGTGCCCCCATTGGCACGAGATTGGCGCAAGATGCTCGACCCTCGCTTCCCTTCCGGTCACGGAGTGACCGGACCACACTCTCGCCGGAAGGCGATGTGCCGTTGCCAGTGGGCGTCGTCGAGATTGGGAAAGTCGGTGCGGAGGTGCACGCCGCGGCTTTCTTCGCGCTCGAGGGCCGCCGTGATCATCAGCTCGGCGACGATCAGCATGTTCTGCAAGTCCCAGCCGGCCGGATCGGGGAATTGCCGGGCCAGCACGTACTGGCACCACCGGTCGATCGCGCCCTGGGCTTCGGCGAGCCGCTCGCGGTCGCGGCGGACGCCGGCGCTGCGCCACATCAGGCTTTGCAGCGAGTTGCGGATGTCGGCCAGGTCGAGCGGCTCGGCAGGCTCGGTCAGCGGCGCGTTCTCCAGCGGCACCAGCGTCGAAGTCGTCGTCCTGCTCGAGCGCCGCGCGCGATGCCCCCTCGCCGGCGTGGGCGCCGTAGACCAGCCCCTCCAGCAGGCTGTTGGACGCCAGGCGGTTCGCGCCGTGCAGGCCGCTGGAGGTGACTTCGCCGGCCGCCCACAGGCCCGGCAGCGTCGTGCGGCCCTCGCGATCGACCGTGACGCCGCCGATCATGTAGTGGGCGCCGGGCCGGACGGGGATCCGGTCGCGTGGCGATGTCGAGGCCGAACTGCCGCGCAGACCGCCGCGATGCCGGGGAACCGCGGCGGACGAAGTCGGCGTCGAGGTGGCTCACGTCGAGATAGACGCACGGGTGCGCGCGTCTTCTCCATCTGGCTGACGATCGCCTGGCTGACGACGTCGCGCGGGGCCAGCTCGGCCCGCGAGTCGTACTCCGGCATGAAGCGGTGGCCGTCGCGATCGACCAGCCAGGCGCCTTCGCCGCGCACGGCCTCGGTGATCAGGCTGCGGCTGCTGCCGGCGATGTAGAGCACCGTCGGGTGGAACTGCATGAACTCCATGTCGCGCAGCTCGGCCCCGGCGCGATAGGCCATCGCGTGGCCGTCGCCGGTGGCGACGGCGGGGTTCGTCGTTTCGCGATAGATCTGCCCGGCGCCGCCGGTGCACAGGATCGTCTGCTTGGCCCAGACGAGCGTCTTGCCGTGGCGCGGGTTCCAGACGAGCGCGCCGCGGCAGACGCCCTCGTGCGTCAGCAGGTCGAGCGTGAAGGTGTCCTTCCAGATCTGCACGTTCGGCAAGCTGCCGGGCGCGGGCGATGACGGCCCGCATCACCTCCCGGCCGGTGGCGTCGCCCAGGGCGTGGACGATGCGGTGGTGGCTGTGCCCGCCTTCGCGGCCGAGCGCCAGCTCGCCCGCTTGCTCGTCGAAGTCGGTGCCCCACTCGATCAGCTCGCCGATGCGGCCGGGCGCCTCGCGGACGACCATCTCGACGACCTCGCGGTCGCAGAGCGTCGCCGCCGGCCATGAGCGTGTCGTCGATGTGGTCCTCGAAGCGGTCTTCGGGGTCCATCACGCCGGCGATGCCGCCCTGGGCGTAGTTGCTGTTGGACTGCTCGACGCTCTCCTTGGTCACCACCAGCACCGAGAGCCGCGGGATCGACGGCCATCGCCGCCCGCAAGCCGGCCAGGCCGCCGCCGATGATCAGCACGTCGGTAAAATGGTGCGGCACCCGCTTCGGATGAAACGGCACCAGATAGCGCGGGACAAGGCTTGGTTGCAAGGATGTCACGAATGCTTGGTGAGTACGTGAGTACGTGAGTAGGTGAGTAAGTGAGTAGGTGGACAGCGGCAGGCACCTACTCACCTACTCACCCGTCCAGAGTTGCCCGGGTGATCGCCGCGAAGATGAGCATCACCACGAACAGCACGCATAGAACGATGCCCAGGACCATGCCGGCCATGGTCATGCCGTAGCCGCTGTTGTCCATCTCGCCGGAGCGCATCTTCTGCAGGTCGGCCTGTCCCATGATGATTGCCGGCAGCGAGAAGACGCAGCAGATGACCCAGCCGAGGATCCCCAAGGCCAGGATCAGCGCACCGCGGTGGGGAAGCTGGTACGGCCTCGCCCCGCCATCGCCGGCGAACCGCGGGGCAGCATAGGGGTTCTGCGATCCGGATGCGGTGCTTTGAGCCGGCCCGATGTTCGGGCGCGGCGGCCGACAGGGCCATGCCGCCAGGCGGCGCCGGCGGCAGCGCGGGTAAAGCTCTGGCGCCATCTGCCACGCTGGCCAACCGTCCTGATACACCTGGCAACCGACGGTCAGCCGTTTTTCCTCCGCCCAGCGGTCGAGCTCGCCCTTCGTGATCGGGCCATACCGCTGGCCGTCGCAGGTATAGACGTGCCAGCTCGGCAGGTCCGAGGAGCCCGCGGGCTGCGCCGCGGCGATGGCACTTCCGCCGTCCGCAGGCCGTTGGATCGTCATCTGGCAAAAGGGACAACGAACCGCCGGCCCGGTCCACTCATGCTCGAACGCCCGTCCGCAGACATCACACCGCACGTCGCTGGCCATGGTCGCCTCGCGGGCCGCAAATCGTCAGCAGTCGCCCCGCCATCAGGACCCCTCCCGATTCCGGGCAGCCGAGGTGCGAGGGAAAGTCGCCCTCCCGCCATCATATTCGCCCGGCGTTCGTCTCGGCAACGCGGGAGACGCCGTCACCCTGAGCCGCGCTTCGCTCGTCCTCGTCGTCGTTCTCGTCCTCGTACTCGAATGTGCGTTTTCGCGTTTTCCTTTTCGAGGACGACGACGAGGAACGAGGACGAATAGCTTTAGTGAGTGAGCAGCGCGAGCAATCGGGCCACCTACTCACCGACTCACCATGCTCTCGCTTGCTACCGCCGTTCCGCGGAATTACGATCCTGGGCTGACGCGCCCGCCTGCTCCGGGCAGCGGAGGGCTGTGCAGCCAAGCGCTGCGCGTGCGGAACGATTCGTTGAACCGGTGACTCGACCATCCAGCGGAGAAAAACCATGTTAGCGCGCATCGCCGTGGCGGCACTGACCCTGGGCACGTGGATCACCCTGGCCGGCGCGGGGCAAGCCGCGGACGGCAAGACCACCAAGTACGTTCGCTTCCAGGCCGGCCGAACCATCGCCTACGGCATCGTCGAGGGAGACCAGGTCCGCGAGCTGGCTGGCGACCTCTTCGGCACATGGAAAAAGACCGAGACGATGCACGAGCTCTCGCAGGTCAAGGTGCTTGTCCCCTGCCAGCCGCGGCAGGTGTTTGCCCTGGCGGGCAACTACCGCAGCCACCTGGGCGGCCCGGAGACGATCACCACCACCATCACCACGACGACCAAGATCGTCACCGACACCAAGACCAACAAGACCGAACACACCAGCACCACGGTTGAGGAAACGCTCAAGAGCGGCGAGGTGCCCAAGAAGTTCCAGATTCCGCAGGTCTTCTACAAGACGCTCTCGAGCCTGGCGGCCAACGGCGAGCCGATCGTGCTGCCCAAGGATTCCAAGACGGTGCACTTCGAGGCGGAGCTGGTGATCGTGATCGGCAAAGAAGCCCGCAGGGTCTCGAAGGAAAAGGCCCTCGATTACGTGTTCGGCGTGACGTGCGGCAACGACGTCAGTGAGCGCGTGTGGCAGAAGGCCGACGTGCAGTGGTGGCGTGCCAAGGGGTCCGACACGTTCGGGCCATGCGGTCCGTACATCGTCAGCGGCTTGAACTACGACGACCTCCTGGTGCAGCTCCGCCTCAACGGCAAGGAACTGCAGAAGGAGCGAACCAGCCAGTTCATCCAGTCGGTGCCCCAGGTCGTGAGCTTCATCAGCCAGCACGTGGCGCTCTATCCGGGCGACCTGATCTATACCGGCACGCCCGGCCAGACCTCGGAAATGAAACCAGGCGACGTGGTGGAAGTCGAGATCGAAGGCATCGGGGTGCTGCGGAACCCCGTCGTGGCGGAAAAATAGGGCCCTGGGCATGTGTTGCGCAAGCGCGCGTCGGGGCTGCGCAAGTCGATGCGCTCCGCGATCGTCCTCGAAGGAACCGCACATTCGAGGACGAGGACGAGGACGAGGACGAGCACGATCTAAGCTCGCGAGCCACGTTAACTTCGGCCGACCAGCGAAACCTTTCCGTTCCTGTCGAATGTGGCGCCTGCCGTGCGCGTTTGCGTTGCCCATTCGCCCGGATTTCCTCTTGAAGGCGGAAGCGGCGAAGTTACAGTCGAAGTTGTCGATTTGGTCCGTTGTGGCGAGCAACCTGAGTTGGCACCATGTCCCAGACCCGCGCTCCCCGCGCCCCGATGAAGTGGAGACGCTGCTGCGGAATGCCGAGCTGCGCGAGCGGATCGAGCCGTACCGCGACGAATCGATGATGTGGATGCGGCTGGACCGGCTGCCCACGGCGAAAGAGAACGAATACCTGGAATCGATGCTGGCCTGGGAGCTGGCGCCGCTCTTGCCCGTCGCCGAGTGGTTTCACCCGCCGCTGCGTCTGCCGCAACCCTCGACGCTCAGCGATGATGCTCTGCACCAGGTGCTCTGGGAGACGATCCACAAGCTCTACGAACAGCAGATCGTGCTGGACTTCACCGACCATCTGGACGACCGGCAGCTCTACCGGATCATTCTGCGGGACATCTTGCCGAGCCTGGAAAAGAAGATCGATAGCCCGCGCTTCCTGCACTGGGACTGCGCCAACGCGACGGGCAACGAGCACATCTGGCTGAAATACTACGCCAGCGACGAGGAGCGGCGCAGCTGGGCCAAGGAGCGCCGCCAACGCCCGCCGCCATCGGAACAGCCGCGCTACCGGCGAGAGCTGCCCAAGGCCCCACGCTAGGTAAGGCGCGAGATTGTCGTTGGTTCGCCGTCGCTCGTACTCGTAATCGTGCTCGTACTCGAAAAACCGCGCGAATTCGAGCACGAGCACGACTACGAGCACGAACGTCGATTGCCCGCAGCAGTTCAAACACCGGCGCCAAGGTGACCATGCTCCGCGTTCATCTTACGACTTCTTTTCCTTCACGCGGATGTACCGGAAATCGAAGTCGCCGCTTTCTTTCTGAAGGCCGATGCCCTGCTTGGCGTTGCCACCGATCTTCCAGGCTTTCTCGATCACTTCGCCGTTGAGCTTGACCACGGCCACACCGCCCGTGATGTCGAACTCCAGCGCGTTCCACTCGCCGGCCGGCTTGGCGGGGCCAGCGTATTGCTTGGGGCCGGCCGTGGGATAGTCGCGGACCTGCAACTGCGAGCCGTGGATGAACACGCCCGAGTCGGCTCGCTTCGCCGCGCGGAATTCCAGGCGGATGATGCAATCGCGGCTGTGCGTGGCCTTGGTATAGAGATTGCCCTGGGCCGCCTTCGAATCGAGGTGAATGGCGCCCTCTTCCACGCTCCAACCGGTCGTCTTGCCGGTCCAGCCCTCCAGGTCTTTGCCGTTATCCAAGCGGGTGAAGCCCTCTTCGAGCTGGAACTCCTCGGCGCTGGCCGACGGCCACGGCATCAGTGCACCACAAACCACTACGGCGACGAGGCAAAGTTGACGAGTCATTAGCGGTCTCCTGTCAGGACAACGATGCTTTGGCGAAGTTGTGCGTAGGGGAGGAAGGACAACCACGAATAACACGAATGACACGAATAGGGCCGGGCGAAGCCACGCCGCAGAATTCAATCGAATCTCATTCGTGTTATTCGTGTTATTCGTGGTTGTTCAAGTCGTTTCTCCCGTGAGGCCTTACTTCTTTACCACCCAAATATTGCGGAAGTGGACCGGGTTGCTGTGGTCTTGCAGGTACAGCGGCCCGGGGCCGGGGCCTTCCTTATCCTTGCCCGGTGTGCCGTCCTTCAGGTCCACGTCGTCGTGGATCACGACGCCGTTGTGCTTCACCGTGACGCGGGCATTGGCCGTCTTCTTGCCGGCGTCGTCGTACTTGGCAGCGGTGAACTCGATGTCGTAGGTCTGCCAGGACAGCGGCGGATAGCACATGTTGACCGCCGGCTTGGCGATCGAATAGATGCCGCCGCACTCGTTGTTCTCCCCCTCCAGACCGAAGGAATCGAGCACCTGGATTTCGTAACGGCCTTGCGGATAGACGCCGCTGTTGCCGCGGCCCTGGCCGCGGGCCTTGGGCATGAACGGCGTGCGGAACTCCAGGTGCAGCGTGTGATCGCCGAACTTCTCCGTGGTCTCACAGCCGACCGCCAGGAGGTCGTCCATCACGACCTTGCCCCCCTTGAAGGCTTCGGCCGACTTGCCGTCGAAGAGCACCGTGGCCCCCTCGGGCGGCTTGGCACCTAGTGTCTTGCTTTTGCGATCCACTTTGCTGAGCTGGCCCGCACGGGTGCCGCCGGAGTCGGTCAGTTCGATCTTCCCTTCCTTGAGTTTGCCGCCGAAGCTTTCGCCGCGAAACACGGTTTCGTCCCCCTTGGTCTCACCCGCGGCCTTGAGGCGTTTCTCGCCCCGCTTCCAGCCCTCGCCCGGCAGGCCGCCGGTGTAAAGCAGCAGATCGAATTTCCCGTCTCCTAGCGCGATGATCTGGGCGCCGGCTGCGGCCGGCGTGCCGCCGAGCGTCATCCGGCCGATGTACTCGCCCTGCACGGCGAAGTCCGCCCCTGCGTTCTTGGCATCGGTGAACGTGCCGTTTTCTTTCTTGTCGCTCTCCTTCTTATCGATTTCTTTCTTATCTGCGGCGAACATCGCCGGAAGCGTCACGAGCACGAGGAGGACGGACATCGACAGGACGCGGCACGACATGAATTCTCCTTCCCTTGATGAGCGTAGGCGGCAAGTTCACGAGCCGGGATATTGTGGGCATGCGCGGCGGCGGTCTTCAACTCCGGAGGCATGATTTCCCTGGGGGCAGCTCGAAACCGCCCCGTCCCCGTCAGACAAGACTCGTGCCGGCGAACTGGACGCAGGCATTGTCCGGACGCTTTCATCGCTGTTCGTGCCGGAGGGTCGGGCCTATAATTCTCCCGGCGGCCGATTGGCGTTACTTCGGGTGTTCGCCTGAAGAAACGCGCCCGAATCGGCCGACCTTAGAGAATTGAGCCTGAGCGGCGACTCCTCGGGGTCGCTGCGGGCTGCTTCGACCGGGGGGCGAACTGGGTTCGACCGGATGGTAGAAGCGTCAGTCGCGTGCCGTGGTTGGTCAGTGGGCCACGTAAAAAAGCTGACCGTCAATCTTCAATTGCCGAAGATTCCTTTGCTTTGGCTGCCTAACTAAGGTAGTCCTGGCTGCGGGGCTTTGTCGGAGAGGCCCAAAAGCCAGTCGCCAAATCCGACTCGTCGCCCGCCAAGTCGGCTACGCGGGCGGCTAAACTCCGTGGCCGAATAGCCCGCGAGAGACCCTGTCGGCTGGGGACCTCGCCGGCGAACCTCAAACAACCGAACACGCACGTAGAAGCTGTCGCGGAAACGTCGCGGGACGCGGGTTCGATTCCCGCCGCCTCCACTTTGCCGCCTGATGACAGGTGGCGACGAACAGCGTCAAAACCCTTGGCCAGCCAAGGGTTTTGTCGTTTCAGCCGAGTTGCTGTTGCCCTTGGATGTCACGGAATGACCCCCAAGGCCGCCCGAAAGGCAGCGCCCGTGCAGCGCAGCCTTTCTTCCGCGCACAGTGGGGCGGCGGGTTCTGGGGCCGTTTTGGGGAGCGAGAGGTTGGCCACCGCCTTGGCCTGGTCGGCTGATGGTCTCAACGCAGTGCTTCCTCCGCCAGTCGACCGATTAAGGCAACCGCTTTCTCGATTCTTGCGTTCCAGGAAACAGCGGCATTGAGTCGCAGGCAATTGCGGTAGTGGCCTCCCGCGGAGAACATCGAACCGGGGAGTAGCTTGATCTTGTTGGCGGCCAGCGATTCGTGCAAAGCGTCGGCATTGACGTTTTCCGGCAATTCGACCCAGAGCAGATGGCCGCCGCTGGGATTCGTTGCACGCGTGCCGTCCGGGAAGCTCGTGCGGACGGCGTCCGACATAAGGAGGATCTGGTCGCGATAGGTCTTCCGCAGGCGGCGCAGATTGGAATCGAACCCACCATTCTCCAAGTAGGACGCAATGGCCATTTGAGGAGGTGTTGCCGTTCCGAGCGACGACGTGCATTTGAAGTCGTTGACCCGACCGTGCCACCGGCCGGCTGCGACCCAGCCGATTCGATAGCCTGGTGCGATCGTCTTGCTGAAACTGCTGCAGAGAATTGTCTCGCCCGATGTATCAAAGGCCTTGATCGAGCGCGGCCTCGGCGATTCGAATGCCAGGTCGCCATAGGTGTCATCCTCGATGATCGGAATCTTTGCCCGGCTCATCATCTCGGCAATCTGGCGCTTCTTCTCATCCGGCATGACACTGCCGAGCGGATTGTGAACGTTCGGATTCAGCAGGAGTGCCTTCACGTCGACCTTTTCGTGGCGAAGCAGCTTCTGAAGATGGCCGACGGAGATTCCGTCGCGGGGATCCGTGCTGACTTCGACGACCTTCAGCGACAGCATGTTGGCCAGGCTGAGAAAGCCGAAGTAACAGGGAGACTCGACGGCAACGGTGTCGCCGGGTTCAGTGACCGCCCGCAACGCCAACGCCAGCGCCTCGGTTGCGCCGCTGGTGATGACGATGTCGTCGGGGCCTAAGCTGCACCCACAGTCCATCGCACGTTGAGCGACACGCACGCGCAGCTCTTTGAGCCCCGGTGAAAGCTCGTACCGGCCGGCGGCTTCGGGCTCATCGCGGACGGCGCGAGCCAGATGCTTGCTGATCGTGTCGATCGGCAGGAATTCAGGCGACGGAACCGACATGCCGAGCGCGATTGACGACATCGTGCCAACGGTCTGCGTCCGAAGCAATTCGGCGTCGTCGCCCCTGACCGCACTGGCGCACAGCGGCAGCCGCAACATCTCCGGCTCCATCGGGGACAAGGCCTCCGCGACGCGACGCGAGTGCTTGGGACGAACATAAAAACCGGATTGCGGTCTAGCCTCGACCAGCCCGCGGTCTTCGAGAATCTGATAGGCATGCAGAACCGTTGAAATCGCCACGGACATCTGGTCGCTCATGCGGCGAATCGACGGGATTCGCTCACGGGGTTTCAGCGAACCCGTTGCGATCATCCTCGCGACACGACTGGCAACCTGGTCGTAGAGACGGCCCCTTCGTTCGGTGTTTTTCATCAGGTTGATACTCCACAGACAACTGTAGCAGCGATCGGCACAGATGCACTTGTATCTTATTGTACCCATTGCAATTGTGTGAATCTGTGTCTGTTTTCAGCTCCGTCGGTGGAGTACGATTCGCCCGAGACGAGCGGAGCTGGAAGGGCCGTGAAGTGAATCCAGGCGACGAAACGATCAGCTGGATCAGGAGACACGATAATGACAAAACTGGCCTATTTTGAAGGACGGATCGTCCCCATCGCAGAGGCGAACGTCAGCATTCGATGCAACACGCTGCATTATGGAACCGGCTGTTTCGGCGGGCTTCGCGCCTACTGGAATGAGGAACACAAGCAGTTGTATGCCTTCCGCCTGCTCGACCACTATCGCCGTTTCCTGGACAGTGCCAGATTGCTGCTGTGCGAGTTCGAGTACACGCCTGAGCAACTGCGCGACATTACGCTCGAGTTGTTGCGTCGCGAAGGTTGGCGCGAGGACGTTTACATTCGGCCGTTGGCGTACAAAGACGACGACATATTCCGGCTGTGGCTCCACGATGGAACGGACAAGGTCGCGATCTTTACTCAACCCTACGACAAGTACATCTCGGCAGACGCCGGCGCCAAGGTCTGTGTCAGCTCCTGGCGGCGTGTGGACGATACGGCCATTCCGGCGAGAGGAAAGACAAACGGGGCTTACGTCAACAGCGCGCTGATCAAGAGCGAGGCAATGCTGAATGGTTTTGATGACGCGATCGTGCTCAATCAAGATGGGCATGTGTCGGAAGGGAGTGTGGCCAACTTCATGATGGTCCGCAATGGTGACGTCATCACTTCGCCTGTCACAGCGAACATTCTTGAAGGAATCACTCGCCGGTCGCTCATCACGCTCCTTCGCGAAGAACTCGGGTTGAACGTGATCGAACGCGAGATCGATCGCAGCGAACTCTACCTGGCGGATGAAGCATTCCTTTGTGGAACAGGGGTGCAAATCGCCGCCATTGCGTCCATTGACCACCGCGTTCTCGGACAAGGAGGCACGAGGCCGGTAACTCAGCAACTGCGCGATCTCTTTTTTCGAGTCCTGCGCGGCGAAGTAGCGAAGTATATGGACTGGCTGTCACCCGTCTTGAGCACAGAAAACGCTCTTCAGTTTCCCGTGCAGACTGAGATTTAACACTTGATGCGGGCTCCCAAAGGCTCTTTGACGATGGCGGATGAGCGCCTTTACTTACGGACCGAACGGGGCGAAATGATCCTGATCGAGCCCAACCGCGAGCGCTACGTGGAACGCGGTCACTTCCCGCAACCCGACCGCAGCCGCGAACCCGCTTGGACACATCCGGTCATTGCCAACGGCAAACTCTACGTGCGCGACCAAGACGTGCTGTTCTGCTACGACGTCGCGAAAAAGTAAGCGTGACTCTGTAACGCGCTCTAACGCCAGAAGAATGGTGGATTTGCCCTGTTCTGCAGCGCCGTTGCAGCGCGAAACCGACATGCAGACGGCTTGTCGTATGTCGTGTCCGTGCCGTGTGGGGCGTTGCTTGCTTCTGCGTTCTGAGACGTCGAAGCCTGGTTGAGAGGTTGCTCAACTGGGTTCCAGGCATGCAAAACTATGCTTGGCAGGCGATTGCACGGCTGGCAAATAGCCCGACGAACTCCCCCTTTCTGACCGAACTCCCAGAGGAATCTAGCGTCAAAGAGACGCGGAGCCCCGCAATGATGCCCGCACATGCCGAGCACCAAAGGAACGACCATGAACACCCGGAGATTCTGTTGCCTTGCAGGTTTGCTTTTCGTCACCTGCCTATGGGGAGTGCCGTGGGCAGGCGGCGGGCAAAAGAGCCAGTCCGTCGGCGCCTCTTACTACGAACAGACCCTGCGAGAGAAACACATCGAGCCGACCGCCAACGGCTTGAGGCAGTATTTCCGCTCCTTGCATCCGGATGAAGCACAGCGGAAGCAAGCGGCGCAGCGGATTCGCGACATGGGCAGCCCGGAGAGCTTTGCCAAGCGTGAAGCGGCGATGGCGCAGTTGCTTGTGCTGCCGCGGCCGCCGGCGGAGCAGCTCACCGCAGCGGCCGCGGGGCCAGACCCGGAAATTCGCTGGCGGGCCAAGCAGGTCTTGCAGATAGCGACCGTGGAAAGCGAGCGCGTGTTCTACGCCGTGCTCCGCACAGTGCAGGAGAAGATGGTGCAGGCGAACATGGCACAGGACAAGAACGTGCAAGAGAAGACGCTGCCCGGTCTGGCGGCCGAGCTGCTTCGCGCCATGCCGCTGTGCGACAAGCCGCATTTGATTTCTGCCGTGGATGAGGCGCTGCAGGCCTCCGCTCGAGCGGAGGACGCTTTGGCGCTGCGCCAAGCACTGAGGAGCGCCAGCGCCGACGTGCGGATGGTTGCGGCCGGAGCGCTGGGGCGGGCCTTGGGTGCAAAAGCCGCCGATGAATTGCAGGCGCTGACCCAGGACCGCGAAGACAAAGTCAAAGTCGCCGCGGCGCGGGCCTTGGCGAACCTCGGCGACCGGCGTTCGCTGGCGGCCCTGCTGCGACTGCTCTCCGCGGACGATGTCAACGTCCGCGTCACGGCGACCGTCACGCTGCAAGCTCTCACGGGCAAGCACTTCGGGTATGCCGCCTACGACACGCCCGAGAACCGCGAGCGGGGAATCGCCCGATGGAAGGCCTGGGTGGAAGAAGAAGGGCGCACCGCCAAGCTCACCTATCCGCTCAAACCCTTCGGCGCCGGCGCCAACAGTCATCTGAACGGCAACACGCTGCTGGCCTTCGGCTTCACGGTGCGCGTGGCCGAGTACGATCCCAGCGAGCGCGAAGTCTGGAGCTACGACGTTCCGGGCGCCTGGAGCGCAGAGAAAATGTCTAGCGGCAACGTGCTGATTGCCTCCCACAACAACAAGGTCATCCAAGTGGACCCCGCAAAGAAAATTGTCTGGGAATACGCTTGCAGCACGCCCCGCAAAGCCAGGGCGTTGACCAACGGCAACATCCTCATCCCCGACTACGGCGCGCAGCGGGTCGTGGAAGTCGCACCCGATAAGAAGGTCGTCTGGACCTACGCCTGCGGCGGCTCGCCGACGGACGCGCATCGCCTGGAGAGCGGCAACACGCTGGTCTCCGTCGCGGAGGGCGGCGGCGTGCGCGAGGTGACACCGGAGGGCAAGACCGTGTGGGACTATTCGGTCCGCAACGCTTACGGCTGCCAACCTCTGCCGAGCGGCAACGTGCTCATCGCCGATTACAGCGGGCAAGTCTTGGAAGTCGCGCGCGACAAGAAGGTCGTCTGGCAGTTCGACTTCGCCGCTGTGGACTGCTTCCGGCTGCCCAACGGCAACACGCTGATCACCGGGCATCTCCATTTCCTCGAAGTCACGCCCGACAAGAGGACCATCTGGTCCAAGACCTTCTACGGCTACGGCAGTGCGCGTAGATAGACCGGCGACCGCCCACACCAACCCGGAAGGCGGATAATCCTGTCCGTCAAACGCGTCGTTGGCGTCACCGAGACTTCCGTTTGTGTCACTTCGCGCGGGCGGGGGCGCCGACGGAAACGTCTCTCGCGGCATGATACCGAAGTGCGTAGAGTGATCGGATAGTCCAGCGGGGCCACACCGCTGATCGTGCGCGCCGCTCGTCACCCGACGCGGGCACTTGCGTGCTCAACGACGAGTGGGCAGAGCGCTCGACTAGCGGGCCGGTATTGGAAAAGCGGACGTTTTGAAGGGCAAACGAGGCCTTTCTCGTGTCCGCAGTGCAGCCGCTAGTCGTCCCCAATCTCCCCTGCACCAACCTTACTGTTTGCCGCGCTTGAGGGTGAACACCCGCACGCCCTCGGCCGGGTTGTCGAACTTGGTCGGCCGGTCCTTGTCGGTCGGCCCGACCACGGCCCTGAGCGTGTCGCCATCCACCTCGTAGATGCCGTGCCACTTCTTGCCCTTGTCCATCCCGGCCGTGGCCGCCACCTCGATCTGCTTCGGGGACTTCGAGCCGTCCACCGCGAACGTCCCCTCCTCGACCACCTTGTCCCCGGCCTTGATCCGGTACTTGTCCCCGTCGAACACCACCGTCGGGGCGGTGACCGGCTCCTTGTCCTTCGTGTCGCCCTTCTTCGTGTCGACGATCGTCCACGTCCCCTGGAACGCCTTGCGGGCGTCGTCCTTCTTGTCGTCGGCGAGCATGACACCGGCGGACAGCAGTAGGGCAGCCAGCGAGAATCTCATCACAGCCTCCGGTTTGTTGGATCGCCCGTCGCGTGGGGACGGGAAACGGGTTTGGATCAATCCGCGGGCGACCGAGATGCAAAGTTCGTACCGCCGTCCAGGGAATGAAATGGCTGTCGGCTATGGCCGGTGCTCGCTTTGCCGGAGGCGCAAACGATTTGTTGCCGACGTGATGCAACGTGACTTGACGCGTGGCACCGACGCAGTAAACTTTGCAATGCAAAGTTCATTCGCGGTCCACCGTGGAACGACGCTTGACCCTTAGGTGCCTTATGCAGCTCGGGCGAGGCCTTGGAACGGATCGATACAATCAGCGCTCATGTCGCGCGGACCGGAGTGTTTCGCGGGTACAAGGCCGCGACCGTCGCAGGCACTGGCCTTGTGGCCCTGGTGGTGTCGGCGGTGCAGCCACTCATCGTCCCCGATCCATTGCAAAATGTGCAGCAATACATGCAGCTTTGGATCGGCGTGGCGGGGCTCAACGTGATCTGCGTCTCGATCGAGTTGGCAACGCGCTTCGTCAAGTCCGATTCTCTCTTGCAGCGGCAACAGACGCTGCTGGCCGTGGAGCAGTTTGCCCCTTGCCTCGTCGCCGGCACCGGCCTGACTTGGGCGATGGTTCGATATTCGCCGGAGGCAGCAGGTCTTCTGCCCGGCCTGTGGGCGATCGTGTTTAGCCTTGGCATTTTCGCCTCCTGCCGGCAATTGCCGCCGCAGGCAGTCATGGTCGGCGTCTACTACCTGGTGGCAGGTGTCACTTGCCTTGCTGTGGCGACCGACGTTCACGCTCTCAGCCCGTGGGCGATGGCCGGCACCTTTGGTGTCGGCCAGCTTTTGACCGCCTTCGTGCTTTATCTCGGATTGGAGCGACGGCATGCCGACTGCTAAGCGCCCTGCGGCGGACGCAATTGCCGGCAAGTTCGCCTACCCAGGGCTCGATCGTGTGATCCACGAGAAGGCTAGGCTGGGGATCATGACTTCTCTGATTGCCCAACGCAGCGGCCTTGCCTTCACGGACCTCAAGGATTTGTGTGAGCTGACTGACGGCAATCTCAATCGACATCTGGAGGTCCTCCGCGAGGCAGGTTATGTCGAGATGTGCAAGGACACCCGTGGCCGGCGCACGAAAACCATCTGTCGTGTGACGGCTCGGGGGCGGGCTTGTTTTCTGGAGTATCTCGCGGAGCTGGAGCGCGTCGTCGCGGCAGCGGCGAAGGCAGCCAAGCTCGATTCCGCGGCAGCGCATCGGCTTTCCGCGGCCGAAACCTAGGTCTTTTTTTGCCGCAATACTTTGTACTGCAAAGCATCAGCCATGCGAAAACTGTGGGTTCCCCGAGACATGCGTGAGCCGCCGGCCATCGATGCCGGCTTGTCCGTAAGCCCGGTCACGCCGAAGTATGCCTTGCTGATCAATCCCTTCTATCCCAAGGACCCGCACGCCAGCTTCGGCAAGCACGTGCTCACGCCCAGTTTGGCGCTAACGAGCATCGCTGCCGCCACGCCGCCGGATTGGCACGTCGAGTATTGGGACGAGAACCTGCTAGCCGGGCCGCCGCCGCACAGACCGTTTCCCGAGGTCGTGGGGATCACCGTGCATCTGACCTTTGCCCAGCGAGCCTATGCGCTGGCACGCTGGTATCGCGAGCGCGGCGCCAAGGTGGTTTTTGGCGGCCTGCACGTCGTCTCCTGTCCGGAGGAAGTCGCTCCGCATGCCGATGCCTTGGCGATTGGCGAAGGTGTGCAGCTGTGGGGCGAGATTCTGCGGGATGTCGCCGCCGGCCGCCTGCAACCGATCTATCGCGGCGACTATCGACGTCCGTATCGAGACGATCCCCCGCCGCGTCGCGAGCTGCTGCCGCGGCATGCCTTTCTGACCACCACCAGCCTGATCGCCACGCGCGGCTGTCACAGCCGCTGCGACTTCTGCTATCTGTCGACGCGAGGGCTGCACATGCCCTACTTGATGCGCGACGCCGAGCAGATTGTGGACGAGTTTCGGGCCGACGATCAGCCATACGCTGTGTTCGTCGACAACAACCTCGGTTCGCGGCCCGAATACCTGCGGCAGCTTTGCCGTGCATTGCGACCGCTGGAGAAGATCTGGAGCGCCGCGGTGTCGATCGACGTGACCGACGATCCGACGCTGGTTCGCGAAATGGCCCTGGCCGGCTGCACGGGCGTATTCGTCGGCTTCGAGTCGCTCTCGCCGGCCAACATCGTCGATTCGGGGAAGAAGAGTCCCAGCCCGGCCGACTATGCCCGCCGTGTGGCTATCTGCACGACCACGGCATCCAGGTGAACGGCAGCTTCGTGCTCGGCTTCGATCACGATCGGCCCGACGTGTTCGAGCGGACGGTCGAGTGGATCGAAGCGAATCGCCTGGAGTGCGCCACGTTTCACATTCTTACGCCCTATCCGGGCACGCCGCTCTTTGCGCAGATGGAGGCCGACGGCCGGCTGCTGCACAAGGATTGGTCGCGGTACGACACGGCGCACGTCGTGTTTCGCCCGCGGCACATGACGCCGGAGCAATTGGCCGACGGATACGCGTGGTGCTACCGGCGACTCTTCTCGCACGGCTCGATCTGGCGTCGTCGGCCTCGCGACTTTGCGTGCCGTGCTGCCTTACCTGGCGATGTCGTACCTCTACAAGCGGTCGAATCGAGTCTGGCATTGGCTCATCCGCCGACGGCTGACCGCGTCGGTCTGGCGGCCGCTCGTCGAATGGACGCGCCGCCGCCACGTGCAATTCCGCCGCCGACTGGCCGTAGCCGCCGAGAAATCGGTAGATCATGCAGGAACTGTGGTGTCTGCCGGAGTGTAGCCTCGCGGAGTGTCCCGCGACGGCGATCAAGTGCGGGCCGTCGGAGTGGGTAGACGCGTCGCGGACGACACGAGTACCACCCTCGCCCTCTTGGGCCGGACGGAACCGTTGATGTATCCCTGCGTGTAACTCTCGCAAAACCGGATTTGAGCCTGGCCGAGAGCCTTGAAGACAATTGGCGCGGTGGTTGCTGACGCAAACCTGCCGCCGGTAGAATGCTAACGGAACGGGAATCCGCCGTTGGCGCTGCGTCAGAAGGATAAGTTGATTGTGGGAGAATGTCCGTGGAAGACCGCGGGTTGGAATCCTGGGATCCGGGCGAATATCGGGACCAGCTTATCGGTTTCGCAAGGCGGCTTGTGCCTTTCGGGAAGCAAACCAACGACGTTTCTGATCTCGTGCAGGATGTGCTCGTCAGAGCGATCGGTGCCAAGTCAAAATGTCGATCGACCGAGCCGGCCGGACGCCTGGCGTGGCTTCAGGAAATCGCGAGAAAACTGCACCACGAGAAGGCGCGGCGCCGAGGGGCCGCCAAACGCGGGGGCGATCAACGCCACATTCCTGTCGAAGCGTCGGATTCCGCGCTCCCCATTCCGGCTGATCAGACATCCGCGAGCGAATTGCTCCTGCGAGCCGAGCACGTCGCCGCGATTCGTGCGGCCTGGGTTGCTTTGCAAGAAGCCGGGAAGTTGACAAAGCAAGACGCGCAGGTGTTTGCATTGCGACATTTGGAAGGTGTAGAACCAAAGGCCGTCGCTGCTCGCTTGGGAATCGACGTTCAGGAAGTCTATCGCGCAGTCCGAACGCGCCATGGCAAAGATACGACGGTATCTGTCTCAGTAGCTCTGTCTCAGTAGCTCTGACACTGCGTCCCGAAACCTCGCCTCTCACTCTACGTGTGTACCTGTGGCAGATTGCAGTTCTACCGAGGACCTAAGGCCCGAGGATCCACGACTCTATGATATCCTCATCGCCTACGATGAAGCTGCGGCCAACGGCTGGGCGCCGTCGAAGGAACTTCTCCTGAAGTGCTATCCGAGGTTCGCCGACCGATTGGCTGCGTACTTCGCCGATGAGCGCTTTTTCTCCAGGCGAAGCACTGCCCTCTCCAACGCCGGAAGTTCTGCTCGTGAACTGGACATCGCCAACGCGTCCCCTTTTTCCTCTGGCGGGATGGGCGAAGTCTACCGCATCAAGCAAGAGAGCTTGCACCGCTTCGTTGCCCTCAAGACGATTCGACGCAAGTATGCCGACTCCGCCGAGGCCGTGCAAAGGTTTGTGCGCGAGGCCGTTGTGATGGGCAGCCTCAATCACCCCGGAGTGCCTCCCATCCATGAGATTGGCTATTTGTCTGACGGACGGCCGTACTACCTGATGAAACTCATTGAAGGCCAGACGCTACAAGAACAGTTGGAGAAAACTCGCGCGGGATCGCGGCGGGCGGCTTGATGCTCCGCGTGTTCGAACAAGTGTGCAATACGCTTGCCTTTGCCCACGAACAACAGATCATCCATCGCGACCTGAAGCCGGACAACATCATGGTGGGAGCCTTCGGCGAAGTGCACGTGATCGATTGGGGACTGGCGGGTTTAGCGGGCGAGGCCGCCGATCCGGCGGCTTCCGAGGGTCCCGCGGCGACGGCGGATCCGGTTCGCTTGACACGCGCCGATTGTGGTTTCGGCACCGCTCGCTATGTCGCTCCCGAGCAAGCGCGGCAACTGGGGCGCCGTGGACAGCCGCGCGGATGTGTTTGCCTTGGGAGGCATCCTTTCCTACCTATTGACGGGGGAAGCTCCACGTCTGGGGGACGACAAGGAAGATTTGTGGCGAGCCGCTCGAGAAGGGGATACGAACGAAGTGCAGCAACGTCTGGATGCCTCGCGCGGCCCCGACGCTCGTGGCGCTCGCGAAGCGGTGTCTTGCACGTGATCCGGCGGATCGTCCAGTGGACGCGGCCGCGATTGCCGCCGAGCTGGCCGCCTATTTTCGCACGGAAGAGGAACGAAAGCGGAGGGAGGAACAAGAGCGAGCTGCCGAGGAAGCGGCCGCTGCGGCCCGCCGCGTGGAGCTCCGCAAGCGGCGACGGTGGGTGGCCGGGCTCGGCGGCCTGATCCTTATCGCGGCGACCATCGCCGGGCTCACGTACCTGAAACTTACCGCGACGCGGAGCGCGGCCCGATCCGAAGGTTTCCGCGGCGCTTCAACAAGCCGACAACCTCAGGTCCGAGGGCCAATTTGCCGTTGGGAGCGCTGCCTTGGACCGGGTTGAGCCGTTGTTGACGCAGGCGGATGCCGCCGAGTTGACGCGCCAGTTCGCGGACCTGAAGCGCGTGCTCACGTTCGCTTCCCAGGTGGAGCAGATTCGATTACGCCGAGCCAGCGTCGCCATACCAGGTCAGGGCTCCGGTAACGCGGTCGCCGCAACCGCTTATGCGACAGCCTTCGAGGATCTGGGAATCTCGCCGCTGGCCGATGACGACTCGAAAGAAGCAAAGCTGCGATCCACCGGGCTCGCGCCGGAATTCATCATGAGCGCCTTGGTCGATTATGCACGAGTTTTGCCTGATCAAGCGGAGAGTAAGCGATTATTTGCGCTGGCCACGAAGATCGACCCGAGATTGTTGGAGCTGGCCAAACGGGTGGTGGCCGCCATGAAGGGCGGTTCCGCCGAAATGACTCGCCTGGTAAGTCAGCTCGACCGTGAATCTCACCCGCCGATGCTGATCGGGACCTTGGCCGCGACGCTCATCATGCAAGGTTTGCCTGATCAAGCGATCCGCTTGCTTCAAGGGTATCAGATCACGCGTCCGGCCGACTTCTGGGTCAATTTGTGGCTGGCGGAAGCCCACTTCCGCTCCCCGCGTCCTGACCTGCCGGAAGCACTGCGATTCTTTTCGGCCGCCCTTGCCCAACGGCCCGACGATCCGGACTTGCTCATCGCGGTCACTCACGTCCTGCGCTCTCTCGGCCGGCGCCAAGAGGCCGCCGCCTATCAGGAGCGAGCCCTCCACGTCGCACCCGACCATCCGGGCCTCAAAGAACTCGCCGATCAGGATTGACAGTACGACGAGCTGCCTCTTCGGTGAGTCCGGTGTGCTTCGCGGAAAAAAATCTTGGCTTCGGCGGAATCTGGTAGCGGATTGCATCTGGAACAACAGAGACGAGCGGCATAACGGGGTGGGCAATGTTGTGCTCCTCCTTGTCGCTCATCCACTCCAGGAGATCCGCCATGCACAAGCGCTTCCATGTCCTGTTTGCCGCCTGTCTTCTGGCCATGTCCTCGCGCGCTTTGGCCGACGACAAGGCAGCACCCGTCAAGGTCCCCGTTGCCGACTGTGATTGCGACGTCACGGCGTTGGAGAAGTTCTTCGTCCCCCACGACAAGGGAGACCACCACATCGACAACCCCTTGTACTTCTGGTGGCTGATGGAAGCTAAAAAGGATGTCTCGCGGGAGGACCTGGCCCGCCATCTGAGCCGAGTTTATCTCGAACTGAAGGACGAGAACGGCGTCGCGTACTACACCGGCCGGATCAAGATCGGCCTCAGTCTCAAGGGCGATGGAGACTCACCAGATACGTGGGCGTCGGGCGCCTGGGGGGATGTCCCCTTTGAAAAAGGCGAAAAAGTGTATTTCAAATTCTTCTTGCTCCGGCGAGGAGACCTGCGAAAGGCGAAGAGCGCTGCGTTCAAGCTCGGCAAGGAACGGCCGTAAGGGTCCCGGCCACGAAGGCAGATCGCGCCGCTGCCGTTCTGACAACCACCGCTTCCGGCTTCGCTGCCGTCTTTCAACCAGTCGATTCATCTCTTGGAGAACGCTCATGTCGCCTCACCTCTCCGCAGCGATTGTCTTGGCCGCCCTGCTTTCTGCGGGCTGTGGATCTGGCTCGGATCGCGGTGCGCAGGCGCAACCAGCGGTGCGCCGGACGCAGCAAAAAGCAGCGCCCCGTCAAACGCCGATACGGCACCCCCACTACTTGGCAAGTGGCTGCATGCCCGAGAAGGCGGCACCTTCGAGTTCTTCCGCGATGGGACGGTGAAGATGGAATCTCCGACGCAAACGGGCACGACGCGCTGGACCCTCGAAGATGGCGTCATCAAGATTGCGACGCGACACGGGGACCCGATTGACTTGCGAATTGTTTCCCTGGACTGGGAACGGTTGGTGATCAAGTCAGGGGATCGGGAAATCGCGCATCTCCGCCAGGTAAGCGACGCGACAGCTCTGCCGCCAGGCACCGTGCCCTGCCGGTCGTGCGAAGCGTCTGGATTCGAGGGGCGGAAGGGACCCTGTGTCGTCTGCCAAGGGCGCCCCAGCCCCGCCTGCGTGCTCTGCAAGGGAAGCTACTTTCCGCTTTGCGTCTTCTGCAAGGGACATGGATTCCGTCCCGAGCCTCGACCCGCCGAAGCCGGAGGTCCCCTGCCGGGCGGTGACTGCCGCACCTGCGAGGGCACCGGGCGTGTCTCGTGCCTGCCGTGCGGAGGGCGAGGCCGCATCAAGAAGGTGCCGCCGCCGCCCGATGGGCCCGACGACTATGAGTGCGCCGTATGTTCCGGGCGTGGCACCGACAAATGTACTCAATGTGGTGGATCCGGCCGGCAATGAAATGCTCGATTCGGTATCGACCGATGATACGCCGAGTCGCATGGTCAATCGTTGCGTGATCGAGGTCGTCGCTAAGCAAGTAAGTTGCGTGCGCAGTTCCGCCCACGTGTGATGGAGAGTCGGTAGATAGCCTCGTCACGGATCCGGTTGGAACCAGCCCAAGCGAAACTCCTGGAGGCCATCTGTGGGACCGACACTGATTACCGTGGCTGCACCTACGCGTCTGCCCGGCGGTGAGATCAACCGCCTCACTTCGCCACGCCGGATGCCGTACCCCACTTGCCGGTGAAGACGAACTCGGCCGCCGGCTTGCGCGTTCGTGGGGCCAGGTCGCGCTCGCGGAGCTTCTCCGGCAACGACTGGGCGTCGCCGGCGTAGCCGATCGCCAGCCCCGTCAACGGCTGCACGCCCTCGGGGATGGCGTACACTTCGCGGGCCTTGTCGGGCAGGATGCCGATCATCTGGTGGACGCATAGCCCCCGGGCCGTCGCTTCCAGAGTCAGGTTCGCGCTGGCCAAGCCCAGGTCGTGAATGGCCGCCCCATTGGGCTTGCCGTTGAGGGCAAAACGCAAGCTGGTGCAGCCCAGGGCCAACACCGGCACGGCCTTGGCCCAGGCTCGATTGGCATCCACCAGGCACGACAGCAATCGCTCGAACTCCGCGGGGTCGGCCTTGGTCGCCACGAGGTAGCTCCACGGCTGCTCGTTATACGACGAGGCCGCCCAGCGCGCGGCCTCGAACAGCGAGCGGAGGTCGTCGTCTGACACGCTTCGATCAGAAAAGGCGTAAGGGCTCCACCGCCGGACGAGCAATTCGTGGATGGGACGCTCGGGCGTGGCGTGCTTCAAAGTGCTCATGGGACGCTGATCGTTGGGCACGAGGATGGGGGTGATTTGCGCAAATCCGTCCGCCGGGCTGGGTGCGAGTCGCAGCTACTTCTCGTGCTCGCAGTCGTGCTCGAATGTGCGCGGGAGGCTTTCGAGCACCAGCACGTTTTCGAGCACGAGCACGACTACGAGCACGAGAACGAATACTGCGCGCCGCCTCAAAACCGCAGCGCTTTTAGGCTCTCCGCCGAGACTTGCCCGCCTAGGCCCACGCCGGTGGGCAGGTCGAGCTTGCCCTCGCGATACTTGAGCGGGGTCTTGAGCACGTCGCGCTTGTACATGCCCGGTCCGATCAGGTCGCTGGGCAGCGTCAGGTTCGGCACGGTCGCGGCCAGGTGCAGTTGTGCCAGCGTGCCGGCGCCCAGCTCGACGGTGCTGCCGATCAGCACGCCCAGCTTGGCCGCTTGGGCCAGGGCCACGATCTGCCGGGCTGGGAAAATGCCGCCCGCGCCGGCGCAGGAGATATTGAACACGTCCACGGCTTCGGCCTTGATCAGCGCCAGTGCATAAGGCAGGTCGTTGACGTGCTCCAGGATCGGCACCTTGGCCTCCTTGCGGACGGCGGCGATGTCGGCTGGCTTCTCGCGCGGCACGGGCGTCTCGACGCCGTCCAGGCGGTGTTTGTTGAGCCGGCGGATGTTCTCGATGGCGTCCTTGACCGACCAGGCCTCGTTGGCGTCGATCTTGATGCTGGCCTCGGCCCCGCCCACCTCGCGAATGATGGCCAGCCGCTTTTCATCCAGGTCGATGTCCACGCCGACCTTCAGCTTGAAGGCCCGGAAGCCCTCGGTCACGCGCTGACGGATTTCCTCGCGGAGCGCCTCCAGATCGTCGCGGATGTAAGCCACCCAGGAGATATCGACGGCCTTGCGGACCGCGCCGCCCAGCAAGTCGTAGATCGGGCAGCCGGCCGATTGGCCCTGCAGGTCGTACAGCGCCATATCGAGCGCGCAGGCGGCCGAGCGGCCCAGCGCACCGGACATGTCGAAGTGCTCGCGGGCTTCGGCGTGCATCCGCTGCACCTCGAAGGGATTTCGGCCGCGGACGAAATCCAGCAGCAATTGCGCGTACTCGGCAGGGTCTTTGGGCAGCTCGTCCGGATCGATGTCGGACATCTCGCCCCAGCCGGTCAGGCCGGTGTCGGTCGTCAAAGACAGAAAATAGAAAAACGACTTGGTGACGGTGCGCCGGGCGGCCCCTCCCTCCTTGGCGATGACCGTGCCGTATTGGCGCTCGACAGCGACGGGGCGAAATCTGAGGGCGGTGATCTTCATGCGGCTGTTATGACCGCGCCGAGTGTGGAAATCAACCGTCGATGAGTTTGGCGAGCGTCGAGGCGTAAGCCCGACGTGTTCGGTGAACCGGTGACCTTCCGGGCCTGAGAGCGGCGGTGTTCGGTGTGGGATCGCCGGAAGATATGCGTTGCGCGGGCGAGGGATTTTGATTCGTCAAACTTACGCCTCGCGCCGATGAAAGAAAGGGATTCGCTCCTTCAGCAACGGATTGCCATGAACTTCAAGCATCTCCTTCCGATTTGCGCGTGCGTCGTGGCGGGCACTTGCGCCTGGCGCCCAACACGGCTTACGCCATCCCCCAGTTCGCCCGCACGTACAACCTGAAGTGCACTGCCTGTCATACGCTGCCGCCCATGTTGAACGAGCGCGGCCAGGATTTTTGGCAGCGCGGCCTGCGGCGTGATCCGGAGTCGGATCGCCCGACCTACCCGACGGCTCCCTTCGCCGCCTGGATGACGGTGAGGCAAGAGGATCAACTGGATCGGGATTTCGGGGAAGGGTACGTGCCCCGCGTGGAGCTGATCAGCGGCGGACCAATCCCGATTCCGGGTCTGATCGAGGATAACTTCTCGTACTTTATCGAATGGCGCACGATCAGCCTGGAAAGCCGTAGTGACGGCACACTCCGCGACCGCAGCGGGCGCTTCGAAGACGCCTACCTGATGTGCAACCTGACGGACCAGCTTCAGGTGACGGCTGGGCAGTTTCGCAGCCTGACCCAAGTGGACGTCTCGCGGCGATTGACCGTCAGTGAGCCGATCGCCTTCAGCACTTCTCTGCCCGGCGATCCGGCGTCCGATCCGCGGATCACGGCGCTAAGGGCTTTTTCGCCCTCAGGACGGCAGCCGGGAATCATGCTGCAGTATCAGTCCCTGGAGGGAGAGTCCGACGGCGACGGATGGTTCCACTCGGCCGTTTTACCGTTCGTCGGCGAATGGTCGCTGCCCATCACGCCCGAGGCCCATCGCGAGGCGAGCTTCGTCTCGCAGGGCGACCCCAAAGGCCTGTTCTTGGAAAGCTATTATCGCCTGGACTTGAACTCGATCGGCGCACACGCCTTCATCGACCACGACCGCTGGCTGTTCACCATGGTGGGCACGCTGAACCTCGGCGGCGTTTGCTTCCTCCAGGACGTCTACCTGACGAGCGCCGTGGGCTGGGATGACACCGAGCGGACCGTCGAGCGAACGCGCTCGACCGCAGAAGTGCTCTACATCCCGACGCTGCTGGCGGACGAAGGGGGGCCGCGGGCCGGAGTGGGTTTTCGGGCGGAACGGGTGACGGGGCCGGGCACGTTCCCAGCGTACATTCCCTTCTTTGTCTTCACTTTGCCCAACGAGTCGTACACGTTCCTGCTGCAAACGGAGTATCGCCATCAGGAGAACAACCGCAGCTTCTTCTTGGATCTTTCCGCAATCTTTTAGGCTTGCAGCGCGGGGATGCCATGGCTTTGCTCAGCAGCTCGGTCTTTAGAGCGAGTTGAGAAAATCAAGCAAATGGCCCTGTTGGCGATCGCTGAGACGGCGGAAACGATTGGCTGCGCCTTGGCCCTGGCCGTCGTGCAGCAAGATCGCCTCTTCGATGCTTTCGGCCCGGCCATCATGCAGAAAGGCCCCTTGCTCTCGCAGGCCCCACAGAGGGGCCGTGCGCATCTCGCGGCCGGAAGCGGTTCCCTGCTCGATGCCGTCACCGAGCGAGCCCATGTCGTGCACCAAGAAATCGGAAAATGGATGGAACACCACGCCGTCGAGCGCTTCGATGTCGCTCGGGCCCGTCCGCAGGGTTGGAAGATGGCAAGACGCGCATCCGATTCGCCTGAAGATGTTTTCGCCCGCTCGGGCGCCGGCGGTGACGCGTCCGCGCGGAGGCGGGGCCAGCAAGCGGATAAAGTCCGCGAAGGCGGCCACGTCAGCCGTGTCTTCTTCGTTGGGACTCGGAAGGGGGTTGAAGAGGAGCGCGTCACGGTCTCCCTGCGGAGGGTTCTCCTCGGCGACGTTGCGTCCGTCGTCGCTGTCGTGCAGCCCTGGCACCGTGATACCCATTTCGTCCTTGTATGCGTCGGCACAGAAATCAAACACCGTCGCGGTCTGGGCCTTCCACCCGAAACGGCCCACCGCAGGCTCCCCGGTCAACAGGTTGACCACGATGTTGGGCCGGCCCGCAGTCTCCGGCGAAAAGCGGTGCTGCATCCGGGCGATGAAGACCAACGTCCTGTCGGGGACGGAATCCACGAGGCCAAAGCCGAACGTCGGCGTCGCGCGGCGGCGGGACACAATCGTGGCTTCCTCGGGCACGACTTCGCCGACGAATTCATGGCCTTCGATGGTGCCGATCCCCTGGGTTTGGATCGTCGGCCCACCGAGGTCCTCCAAGGGATCGAACACCTCGTCTCGCATGGCGCCGATCCGGGTAGACAACACGTCGCTGCCTCCGCCCACGGCAGGGCCGTTGTGGCAGCTCGCGCAGGAAACATCGTTGAAGACCGGGCCAAGCCCGTCCGGAGGCCCTTCCTCTTCCATAAAAGCCTCGGCTCCGGCCAGAAACCGCTCGCGCTCGTCCGCCGTAAGCCCAGGCAGCGGATCGCCGAAGTCGGTGTCGTCCGCCCGACTGCGGCACGCTCCTTCGCCCAGAGCTTCCCGTAGCGTGAGGCCCGTGTCGGCATCGGCGGGCTCCCGCTTGGGGTGTGCGTTGGCCATCAGCATGAAAGCCGAGACGAGCCCGAGCGAGAGGATGACCAGCAAGCAGCGAATCGCTAGCGCAGAAAGTTTCATGTGAGTGCCCTCGATGTCCAAGCAAGCGAGAAAAGGGACCCCAGCGGGGGTGAGCATTGATGGCGGCGAGTCTAACTTGCTATTTTGATAGACACAAGAAATATTTTTGATTTATCAAAAATAGCCATAAGGCACGCGCAGAGCATCGAATGATGGGCGTGAGGGCCGCATGGCACATGGACGGTATGGGGTGCTGGCGAAACCGTGTCGCTCACGCCGATAGACCCCATAGTGCCGTTGGTCCAGAGCACGGGACAGCCTTGGTCCCAAACCGGATGCCGCCATGCCGCGATCTGCCACCCTGCTCCGCTTGATGTCGCTGTCTTGGATGCCCTTGGTCTTCGTCATTGCACTGGGCGTGGGCGGCGCAACAGCTCAGGCGGACGAAGAGTCCATCATCGAGTTCCCTCAAGACGAGGCAAAGCCGGTACCGCCGCCGGCCGGCGCTCCTGAGGCTGAGCCTCTGCCGCCCGAGGCTTCCGCCCTCAAGACCGCCCCGAAGTCCAACGGGTCCGCGACCGCGAAGCCCAGCCATCAAGCGGACGAAGACGAAGAGGATCAACCGCACGGCGAAGAAGAGCAAGAAGAAGAGGAAGAAGAAGACGAGGAAGAGGAAGAAGACGAGCCACTAGCCACCGACCGGCCCGATTTCACCGAGGCCAGCTCCGTGGTCGGCGCCGGCCGCATCCAGTGGGAAATGGGCTACACCTTCATCCGCAATGACAGCCAGGGAGTGCGGGTGGACACGCACAGCGCTCCGGAAGTCCTGTGCCGGATAGGCATCAGCGAGAACGTCGAGCTGCGAGTCTTCTGGAACTATCTCTTCGAGCGCGAGGACGACTTCGGCGACGTCAGCCGCATCGACGGCGCGGAAGACCTGCGCCTGGGCACGAAGATCGCCCTGACCAAACAGCACGAGTGGTTTCCCGAGTCGGCGATCATCCTCCAGCTATCCGTGCCCACGGGAGCACAAGCGTTTACGAATCGCGACGTGACCTTCGCCACCAGTCTGTTGTACGGCTGGGACTTGCCGTGCGATTTCAGCGTGGGCGGCTCGACGATTTACGGCAATCCGGTCGAACTGGCGGCCATTGACCTGGGTCCGCTCGGCAGCGTTGACTCCTTCGACCGACACAATCTCTTCGCTCAGTCGGTCACCATGGGCATCCCGCTGCTGGGCGACTGGTGGCGGATGTACGTCGAGTACTTCGGCATCTTCACCGAAGGCCGCGAGGTCAACGCCCCGCAGAACTACATCGACGGCGGCTTCACCTGGCTCCTGACCAACGACGTGCAGCTCGACTGGCGGGTCGGCTTCGGCCTGAACGACTCGGCCGACGACTTCTTCACCGGCGCCGGCACTGCCTGGCGGTATTAGAGGATGACAAGGTGACAAGGTGACAAGGTGACAAGGTGACAAGGTGAAGGATATCTGTCCATTTCACCTTGTCACCTTGTTACCTTGTCAAACCAACGTCAGTCTCTCCAGAACGTCGATTCGCGCGGGGCTCCGTAGCGCACGGCCAGGTGCGGCGTCTCGAGGCGCTTCTGGCCGGCGGCCAGCGACTGCAAGCCGGCCGCGACCAGGCCGCTGGTCAGCAGCGTCCGCTCGACCGGGTACGGCGCCTTGCCGGTCAGGAACATCTCCTCGGCCTTCGACATCAGCGCGGCCGAGTAGACCACGTTCGGGTTGGGCGGCAGGTAGAACAGCGTCGAGAGCGGCTCGCGCCTCGCCCCTTGAGCCGGGCGGCGAAGGTGAAGTCGTCCACCAGGCCGTTCATCAGCAGCATCGTGGCCTTCAGGCCGTCGGCGTACTCGAAGCGGTAGGCGACCGGCTCCTTGACCCACTCGCGCATCTGCTCGGGCGTCGGGTAGCGGTGGCTGAAGGTCGTCGGCCTGGCGCGAGCGTCTGGCTGCGGGACAGGCAGGCCTCGAACAGCCGCGGGTCCCAGCCGCCGGCCTTCCACGAGCCGGCCTCCATCGCCTTCCAGACGCGCGTCGCCGCGCAGGGCCTGCATCGCGGCCACGCCCGTCTCGCCGCCGTGCCGCCGCTCGGCCATGCACTGGATCATCTCCAGGGCGTGGAAGTCGTAGATGTCCGACGCCGCCGATCGCGACGCACAGCACCTCCTCGACCTCGGCCCCGTACGGCAGGTCGATCGCCGGCATCCGCCAGGTCACCGGCAGCGACGAGCCGGCCAGGAACGGGAAGCTCAGTCGCGCGGGAGGTCTCGACCATCTCCTTGGCCCACTCCCACTTCCACGACAGGTGCTTGTCGTTGAAGACCGGCGCCGTGCGGCCGTCCTTCGCGGAAGACGTCGACGACCTGCTTGAAGAACTCGTAGCGCGGATACTGCTTCTGGCCGATCTCGTTGATCGGGTAGTTGCCGTGCTCGCCGATGATCAGCACGGCGTCGACGGCCAGCTTGTCGCCGCCGCACCGCAGCGCCTCGGCGATCGTCGGATAGATCGTGAAGCCGAACTCCTTGGCCCGGTCGCGGCTCAGGTCGTTCTTCGGCGTCTGATCGACGTAGGCCGAGACGACCTCCAGCGGCGGCCGGTGCCAGCGCCCCTGCCGCGGATAGCCGGCCAGGAACCGCTCGGCCATGTGCCAGGCGTGCGAGCGGTAGCGCCACTCGGTCGTGACGACGGCCAGCTTCTTGCGTGGGGCCGGCTCGGCCCTGACAACCGACGCACCGAGGGCGCTGGCGGCGGAAGCCTGAAGGAACGCGCGGCGCGTGAGCATGAGGAGCCTCCGAGTCGGGTGGGCAAAGGCCGCGTCAGCCGCGGCGCTCGATTCTCTCGCCAGGCTGAGCGGACTGCAACTCGATAGGGCGATCGGTGGGGCAGTTCGACCGATTGAACATCGAACACCCAACATCGAACACCCAACATCGAACATCCAACATCGAACATCCAACATCGAACGGGTTTTCGTTCGACGTTCGATGTTGGGTGTTCGATGTTCGTTGCCCGCCAAACTGACTCACTACGGAGCGATCGCAGCAAGAGCTTCGATTCCCCTCAACTTCCTGTTGCAATCCTCGCCCGCAGCCCGGAAAATACTCGCGTTGCGCCGTAGTCCATGAACCCCACTCGGCTCAGGGTGCCACGATGAGCGTGTGCCGCGTATTCCGCCGTCATCACCGCCGCGACTTCCTCCGCATCGGCGGCGCGTCGCTGTGCGGCGTCACGCTGCTCGACGTGCTCCAGGCCGCGCAGCGCGCCGGCGCCGGCCGCGCACGGCGGCCAAGGCCAAGCACATGATCTGCGTCTGGCTGGGCGGCGGGCCGCCGCACACCGACATGTTCGACATGAAGCCGGACGCCCCGGCCGACTATCGCGGCGAGTTCAAGCCGATCCAGACGAACGTGCCCGGCCTGCAGGTCTGCGAGCTGATGCCCGAGCTGGCGAAGCTGGCCGACAAGTACACGATCATCCGCTCGGTCACCACGCATGAACAAGCCGGGCGACCACGGCCGGGCCCCGTTCTACTGGCTGACCGGCAACCCGCGGCTGCCGAGCGGCACCGACGAGTACCCGATGTACGGCAGCGTGGTCTCGAAGCTCCGCCCCGGCCCGGCCGACCTGCCGACGTTCGCCATGCTCGGCGAGATCGACGTCCACACGCACAACGCCATCGCGCCGCAGCTTCCTCGGCCCGGCGTACAACCCGTTCATCTTCGACCCGCTCAAGGCAAGGACGACATCGCCAAGATGCTCACGCCGCAGATCGAGCTGCCGGCGTTCGCAGCGCAACGCCGACCTGCTCAAGGCGCTCGACGGCCGGCTGCGCCGGCAGGACCAGCTCGACCCGCTCGATCGCCGGGCTCGACCAGTACCAGCAGACGGCCTTCAACATGCTCCGCTCGCCGAAGCTGCGCGCAGGCGCTCGACCTGTCGAAGGAAGACCCGAAGACGATCGAGCGCTACACGCAGAACAAGCCGGAGAAGACCCGCTACCCGGCCGGCAACCCGCTGCACTTCCTGCTGGCCCGGCGGCTGGTCGAGGCCGGCGTGCCGGTCGTCCACTTCAACCTCGGCTACTGGGACTGGCACGGCGAGAACTTCGTCGCCGGCCGGCAGCAGATCCCGATGTTCGACGCCGGCCTGTCGGCGCTGCTCGAAGACCTGCGACGAGCGCGGCCTGCTCGACTCGACCATCGTGCTGGCCCTGGGCGAGATGGGCCGCAAGCCGAAGTGCGGCACGCAGAAGAACGCCGGCCGCGACCACTGGGACTACGCCCAGTTCGTGCTGGCCGCCGGCGGCGGCTTCAAGGGCGGCAGCATCGTCGGCGCCACCGACAAGCTCGGCGAGCAGGTGACCGACAAGTTCTACAAGGTCGAGAGCTTCGGCCGCACGCTCTATCACCTGCTCGGCATCGACCCCGACACGATCGTCACCACGCCGCAGCGACCGGCCGGTCAAGCTGATCGCCGAGGACGCGCCGCTGATCAAGGAGGCGATCGCCTGACGCGGTTCCTCCGTGGTGCACGCGGCTCGCGTGCCTCGATGATCGTTCGGTCCTGCGCGGCGATCTCGAACGCATGTCTCATACGCTCGTCATCTTTGGCGCCTCGGGCGATCTGACCAGCCGCAAGCTGGTGCCGGCGCTCTACTCGCTGTTTCGCAAGCAGCGCCTCTTGGAGAAGCTGCGGATCGTCGGCTCGGCCCGCACGCCGATGGAAAGCGCGGCGTGGCGCGAGGCGCTCGGCGAGTCAACGGCTCAGTTCGCCGGCCGCGATTTCGACCCCGCTGCATGGCAGCGGTTCGCCGAGTCGATCGACTACTTCAGCGGCGATGCCACGCAGTTGGCCGACGTGAAGGCCCTGCACGAGAAGCTCGGACAGTGCGAGCAAGGCCAGGCCGCGACGCGGGTCTATTATCTGGCGACCGCCCCGCAGTTCTTCGAGCCGATCGTGAACCTGTTCGGCGCCACGGGTCAGGCGGACGAGTCGCTGGGCTCGCGCCGCCTGGTGGTCGAGAAGCCCTTTGGGACCGACCTGGCCACGGCCCGGCAGCTCAACGAGACCTTGCACCAGACCTTCCGCGAAGAGCAGATCTTCCGTATCGACCATTATCTCGGCAAGGAAACGGTGCAGAACATCCTGGTGCTGCGGTTTGCCAATGCCATCTTCGAGCCGATCTGGAACCGCAACTATATCGACCACGTGGAGATCACGGTCGCCGAAACGGTCGATGTCGGCCGGCGCGGGGCATACTACGACACGGCCGGCGTGCTGCGGGACATGTTTCAGAATCACCTGCTGCAGCTCTTGACCTTCGTGGCCATGGAAGCCCCCGGCCGCTTCACCGCCGACGCCGTGCGCAACGAAAAAGTGAAAGTCCTCGACGCCATCCGCCGCTGGAAGCCCGGCGACGCGGCCGACCACACCGTCCGGGCACAGTATCGCGGCTATCGCCAGGAGCCGGGCGTGGGCGAGGGCAGCCAGACCGCGACCTACGCGGCCGTGAAGCTCTTCGTAGACAACTGGCGCTGGCAGGGCGTGCCTTTCTATCTCCGCTCCGGCAAGGCCATGAACTGCCGCACCACGCAGATCGTGATCCAGTTCCGCCAGCCGCCGCACCTGCTCTTCAGCGACAGCCCCGCCCGCCGCTACGACGGCAACCGGCTGGTGATCCAGATTCAGCCGGCCGAGGGCATTCAAATCCACTTTCAAACCAAGGTGCCCGACCAGGGCATGCAGCTCCGGCTGACGGACCTGAACTTCCGCTTCGACACGGCGTTCGCCAAGGGCCTGCCGGAGGCCTACGAGCGGCTGCTGCTGGACGTGCTTTCGGGCGACCAGAGCCTGTTTGCCCGCAGCGACGAAGTGGAGCTATCCTGGGGCATCATCGATCCCTTGCACCACGCCTGGCAGCAGACCGGCCTGCCGGAGCTGGCCACCTACGAAAAAGCGACCTGGGGTCCGCAAGAAGCGGCCAAGTGGATCTGGTCGGACCGCCGGGAATGGCTCGACGTGTGCCCGGTGCTGGCCAAAGGATAGGGGTGCGAGCGGCGGCTCACCTCTCGTGCTCGTAGTCGTGCTCGTGCTCGAATGTGCGTCGGGAGCTTTCGAGCACGAGCACGACTACGAGCACGAGCACGACTACGAGTACGAATACTGCCGTGCAGTCGATATCACCTGCCTCAACCGCCTGACTCTGCGGCGCAATCTCTCGCGCGAAGTGGCACTGCGCGGCACTACGCGCCGTTCGAGGAAGCTCGGCGGCGCCACCGAGGCAGTCCCATGAACGAAACGCTGTGGCCCGCGCGTAATGTCGCCGAATACGCCTATTGCCCCAGGCTCTTCTACTACATGGAGGTCGAGGGCATTCACTTGCCCAGCAACGACACGCTGGAGGGCGTCCGCATCCACCGCCGCGTAGACGCACCGAGTGCTGATCCGCAGAACGACGAATCGCGCTCCGCCAGCGGCGACGCCGACCGGCCGCGAGCCGTCCGCAGCCTGACGCTGACGAGCGCCCGGCTCGGTCTGACTGCCACGCTGGATCTGGCCGAGATCACCGGCAGCACGGCCATTCCCGTCGAGTACCGCAAGGGCCGGCCGCGCCATGTCGATCCCGTGGTGTACGCGGCTCACGTGCACGGCGATGCGCAAGCTGACGGCGCTCCGCAGCCTGATGGCGCTGAGCAGCCTGAGGGTAACGCGAAGCCTGAAGGCGACGTGCAGCCTGAGGGTAACGCGCAGCCCGTCGCCGACGCCGCCTACGAGCCCTGGCCCACCGATCGCGTCCACGTCGGTCTTCAAGCGATCCTTCTGGAAGAGTCCGGCTACACGGTCCCGCACGGCATCCTCTACTACGCGGCGGAGAAGCGCCGCCTCACGGTCCCCTTCGACGACGCCCTCCGCCAGGAAGCGCTCGGCACGCTGGTGCCCGCGAAGGCGTGTGCCGCCGGCCCACGGCCGTTGCCGCTGGTGAACGATCCGCGCTGCCCGCGCTGCTCGCTCCAGCCGATCTGCCTGCCCGATGAAGTGAATGCTCAGCGCGGCGTGGAGGCCGCCGATGGCGGCGTGCCGCTGAAGCCCCGCAAGCTCTGGCCGCCGCGCGACGACGGCACCCACGTCATCGCTCAGCAGAACGGCACGAAGGTCGGCGTGCGCGGCGCCACCCTGACCGTGACCGACAAGAACGGAGCGAAGCTCAAGGAGATGCCGCTGGCTGGCGTAGAGAGCCTCGCGCTGCTCGGCTCGGTGCAGATTTCGACGCAGGCCATCCAGACGCTCGCCGACCGCGGCATTCCCGTGGCGCTCTTGACCGCCGCGGGTCGGCTGGTGGCGATGGTCGATCCGCTGGATTCCGTCAGCGCCGAAACCCGCCGGGCACAGGTCCGCAAGCTCGACGACCCGGTGCTTTGCCTGGAGCTCTCCGCCGCCCTCGTGGCAGCCAAGATCGCGAACCAGCGCAAGCTCTTGATGCGCAATGTCGAAGCATTCCCCGAGGCCCGGCCACGGCCCTGACGGAACAGGCCCAGCAGGCCATGCGTGCCACGTCGCTCGATGCGCTCCGCGGCCACGAAGGGCAGGCTGCCGCGATCTACTTCGAGCACTTCGCCCGCATGCTGAAAACCAACGTCGCCGCCGAATTCAACGCCAACGGCCGGCAGCGACGCCCCGCTCCCGACCCGGTGAACGCCTGCCTGTCGATGGCCTACGCCATGCTGACGCACGAGTGCACGGCGGCCCTCCGCCTCGCCCGGCTGGAACCGTCCATCGGCGGCTTCCATGTCTCGCGCCCGGCCGCCCGGCCCTGTCGCTGGATCTGATGGAGCCGTTCCGGCCGCTCATCGCCGATTCGATCGCCCTCACCGCCTTCAACCGCGGCGAGCTGAAGGCCGGTCACTTCCTCCGCACCGCCGCCGGCTGCGCCTTCACCGAGCCGGGCCGCCGAGCCTTCTTCGCCGTCTACGGCCGACGCATGGCCGAAGAAATCACCCACCCCGTCTTTGGCTACCGTCTCACCTACCGCCGGATGCTGATGCTGCACGCAAAAATGATCGCCGCCTGGCTGCTAGGCGAAATCCCCACCCTGTCGTTCCTCACCACGCGCTAGCCACGATTCTCCATCGTCGCCTTTCGCTCCGCGAAAGGACGTGTTTCCTCACCACTCACCACTCACCAAACCACCACTCACCAAACCACCACTCACCACCCATGCGTCGCTGCTATCTCGTCTGCTACGACATCCGCGACCCCAAGCGTTGGCGGCAAGTCTTCAAGATCATGAAGGGCCACGGCGAGCATTGGCAATACTCGGTCTTCTTCTGCGTCCTCAAAGACATCGACCGAGTGCGGATGCAGACCGAGCTGGAAGAAGCCATGAACCTCACGGTCGATCAGACGATGATCATCGACCTAGGCCCGGACGAAGCTGTTGCGCGGCAGGCGGCGACCGTCCTGGGGCCGAACCTGCCGCCGGGTGCATCAGGGCTGGTGGTTATCTGAGATTCGCAGGGCAACCTGCTATGTGCCGGTCCAAAACTGGATTTATGCGGTTGCTGGGGCATTGACGCCGATGGCACAGCCCACATAATGAGCCTGCCCTTTAGGCAGCTATTACTTGATAGCATGTTCCTGCAAGATCAACAATGGCTGAAACTAAAAAAACGCTCCTTCCTTGCAGAAGGAGCGCATCTGCGAGGTCGCTCCGGCGGACTCCATCATTGGGAATAACCGTCTCGGGGGGCGTCACCATTAGGCGTAGCCCTCGTACCAGGAGCGGCCGTTTCTGATTGTAGGGCGGGAACACATCGAAATCCATCATCTCTTCGGCCGAAAACGTCCGAGGTTCACGAATTCATGCCTCCAAACTCCATGACCATTCCGCTGACAACACGGGCGTACACTCTCAAGCTCTCGGGCGATGCCGAGTGGCGCGAAGCCTTGTGGCGAACTCATGTCACCGTCAACCGCGGGGCACAAGTCTGGGGTGACTGGCTGCTCACTCTGCGTGGCGGACTCCCGCCCTCTCTGGCAGACGATCCTTCTATCCTCACCGTTACGAATGAGGTGGTAGACAAGGAGCTCAAGCGGCGAAAGCAAAGCGCTGACACAAGGGACGCACTGTGCGCTGAACTGCAAGAGAGTCGTCGCCGAAATCTGAAATTGCTGTTGGCATTGTCGTGGCTCTCAGTGGAGAGTCCGGCTTCCCTTGCACCGAAAAGCTACATCGTCGCTCCTGAAAATAATCAACGCCAGGGGCAACGTGACGTGATACGTCGATTTGAGGCGATTCTGAGGCGATTGAAGATCGAAAACGCGAACGAATGGATCGACGTTTGCAAACCCGCACTCACCGCGCGGATCCGCGATGATGCGGTCTGGGTCGATCGTTCCCGGTGCTTTGAGGGCCTCAAGGAAAAATCCCCCGGTCTTACGGCCGACTGGGCTGCCAGTACGTTCTTTGATCTCTTGGGTGGAGCGGACGACTACTTCGCGATGCCGGACGCTGAAGCCACAGCGTTCGCGGAAGCGAAAGACTTCGTCCAGAAGGCCGGCGGATGGCTCAGCCGGAATTGGGGAGCGGGCGAGAAAAGCGATGCGACAGCCATCGGCACCCGGCTCGACCTTCTGGCAAACGTTGATGCGGCGAAGGTACTCGGAAACAGCGGACGAGACGCCCTCCGAGCTTTCCTACACGTTCTCGGCGAGGAGCCATCTGAAGAAGCCGCTCACGAGGCGCTGTTCAAGCGGCTCAAACAGGCTATCGGGTGGAAGGGTCGGTCATCGAAAGGGGCGATTACTCTTGAGAAAATCCGCGACGCGGATGCTGTATCCGCCGAACTCTGGCAACGGACCGTCGAGAAGCTTCGCGAAGAAAGTGCCGACCAATCTCTCAAAGGTGAGTCCTCCTCGTTATGCCCCGATTGGATGCCTGACTGGCGGGCGGAGATGGAAGCAAAGCTGGGCATGCCATATCGAGTCGATCGCGACTACATTTGGGAGCACGGTGTAATGCTCGATCATGCCCTGCGGCGCGTTTCAGCCTGCGCACACGTGGATCAAGCGAGCGGAAGTCGAACGCCGACGGTTCGGCGCCGACGCGGCCAAGCTGGCCGGCGTGCCCGCTGCCGCCCGAACGTGGCTCGGCGAATTCCGCGAAGCGCGCGCGGCGGCATCGGGTGCCTTAGAGGAGTATCTCATCCGCAAGCGCGCGATCGACGGCTGGGACAAGATCGTGCAAGCTTGGGCTGAGCTAGGCCCTAAATCGACCTGCCGCCAGCGGGTGGCTGCAGCCCGCACCGTTCAGGCCAACCTCGATGATGACGAGAAGTTTGGAGACACGCATTTGTTCGCTGGGCTCGGCGACGAAACTGAAGAATGCCCTCGCTTGTGCCTGGCTGACGATGACGCCGTTTGCGTTTGGCGGACTGAGAATGGCAAGCCCGACTCGGATATCCTTAAGAGCTATGTTGCTGCGACCGTAGCCGAACATGACCAGCGGCGATTCAAGGTGCCCGCCTACCGGCACCCCGACCCGCTCCGTCACCCGGTGTATGTCGATTACGGTAATTCGCGATGGGGGATAGACTATTCTGCCCTCAAGGCTGCCGGCAATCGCCGAAAGCAGTCCGACAAACTCGCGAAGGCCAAAACCGAGCGGGTCCGCCAGAAACTTGCCCAGCAGCTTGAGTCATCCCCTAACCTTCGAGAAGTCTCACTGGATGTGTGGACCGACGAGCGCGTCGAGACGCTTTTGCTTCGTTGGCACGGTAAACGCCTCTGGCGCGACCTCGACCTTGACCACTTCGCCGACAAGACTGCCGGCAAGACAGTCGCCCGCGCCGATCGCCTAGGCCGCGTCGTCGCCGGCCAGGCGCTCAACGCGGCGGTGGCAGTTGCCGAGGTTTTTCAGCAGCGGGACTGGAATGGCCGACTCCAGACCCCGCGCGACCAGCTCGACCGTTTAGCCGACATTGTCTACGGAAAAGTCAACGGCAAACGGGCAGACCCGGACTATTCGAAGATCGACCGGCTAAGCGACAACTCCAAGGCCCTCCGGCATTGGGAACGCCTACGGTGGTTTCTCACAACCTTGGCAAAACTAATGCCGAAGGGGCCGTGGCTCGACGACTACGTGTCACGCCTTCCGCCAGGAGTCGAGTACAAGAAGGGACGCACCGGATATTACCTCGACTACGCCGTTAACAAAGGCCGCAAGAGCCGGGCCCGCCTTGCCCTGGCGCGACTTCCAAAGGGCCTGCGAGTGCTTTCGCTCGACCTGGGCCACCGCTACGCCGCGGCGTGCCAGGTCGGCGAGACCATCTCGCGCGAGCAAATGATTGAGGAGTGCCGCGCAGCCGAGCATTCCGAGCCAACGGGTGACGAGCTTTACATTCATCTACGCTGGCCTACCAATAAGACGCAGCAATCCGGCCGCAACAAGGGGCAGCCCATCACCAAGACCACCGTCTATCGCCGCATCGGGCCCGATTTCCTTGATGGTTCATCCTATCCTGCGCCTTGGTTCCGTTTTGAGTGCCCATTCCTCATTAAGCTTCAGGGCGAAGATCGGCAGGCTCGGTGCGCGCAGCACGATGAAATCGACCGTGTGAACGAGTTTCGCGCGTTTCTCGGTTTGGTTCCGCTCGCGGACTCGCCGCGCGTAGATGATCTGCAGAGAGACGCGGTTCGCTGGGCGCGGCGTGGCCTGCGCCGACTGGGCAACGCCGCCCGCATCGCGTTTATCATGATTGCTGAACGCAAGCCGGTGGCAGGCGGGAGAGACTCCGATCCGCTTACGCGACAGCAGCGAGTCGAGTACGTCAAAGACGGCGCTCGTTCTTTGGCAAGAGCTGGCCGCATCCGGTGAGTACACGGACGTTTGGGCCACCGATCGTTGGCAGGAATTAGTTGTTGCGGAATTCCACGGGCCAGAACGTGTCGAAATCTCGGGCGACGTTCCCCATGCACAGCAAAGAAAGCGACTTGACGCCACGCGCGGCCCCCTTGAATCGGTCGCGCAGCAGCTCGCCGATCCCAAATCGTCTGCGGCCGTCGCACTCCATAGGCTTTGGGCCGACGAATGGAAGCACCGGCAAGGGGAATGGCGCAAGCACCTTCGCTGGCTGCGCCGATTCGTTCTGCCGCGCAAGAAGGATTCCCCTGGGGCCATGCGCCTTCGCGGCGTGGGCGGCCTCTCCGTCCAGCGATTGCAAACCATCCGCGACCTGTATCAAGTCCTCAAGGCCTTCCGCATGCGGCCCGAGCCGGACAACTTGCGGAAGAATATCCCGGTGCCAGGCGATGAATCGCTAGCCAACTTCGGCCGCCGCATCCTCAATCAGCTCGAACGCATGCGCGAACAGCGAATCAAACAGCTTGCCAGCCGAGTCGTAGAAGCGGTGCTTGGCGCCGGTCGAATGAAGAAGCCACGCGGCCGCGACCAGAAGCGGCCGGAGGCGATCGTCGATCGTCCGTGTCATGTCGTCGTTGTCGAAAACCTCGAACACTATAAGCCGGAAGACTCGCGCCTTCGCCGCGAGAACCGTCAGCTCATGAACTGGGCTGCTCGAAACGTCCGCAAGTACATCATGGAAGGCTGCCAGCTTTACGGGCTGCACTTCGTGGAGGTCTCGCCCACATACACGTCTCGGCAAGACTCCCGAACGGGGGCGCCGGGCGTCCGATGCGAAGATGTTTCGCGGAAACTTCTGGAAGAGGCGGCCCGCCGCGCCGATTCGACCGACGGAACGTCGTCGGACCAGCCACGGACTCAGCTTGACCGCGAAATTGGCTGGTGGGTGCGCGACATTAGGGCAGCCCGCAAAAGGCGGGAAGAACAGCCAGACGACGCCAAAGCACGCGACCGTGTTCTGGCAGCCATTGCAGACAGAATCGCCGACATCCCATCATCGCTTACGACGATTCGCTTGCCGCGCCGCGGCGGCGAACTGTTCGTTTCCATGGCTGCCGATTCCCCCGCCGCCGGCGGTTTGCAAGCCGACCTTAATGCAGCCGCCAACATCGGCCTGAAAGCGCTGACCGACCCGGATTGGGAAGGCGCTTGGTGGTTTGTACTTGTGACCCCAGGCACTGGCGACCTGATTAGAGAGAAGATCCAGGGCTCGGTGGCCTGGGACGGAATAACGCGAATCGAGGTGTCGGCAACCGATGCGGCGCCCTCGGTGCCAAACCAGTCCAAGAAAGGCCGCACGTCCATGAAAAGGAAACAAACCGCTGTCTACGCATTTAATCCTCTCTTTGCCCCGGCTGGGTTGTTCAACACCTGGATAACGACCGGGGACTACTGGAAAGCAATTGAGAATCAAGTCGGCGAGCGTTTACGCCGCGAGCAGACCGAGGCGGAGAGCCGATTTTGAAGGCAACGTTCTTCCTGATGGTTTGTAACTGCTCGAGTAGTCCCTTACAATATTCCTGATGCCTATAGGGCATTCCTTGTTCTGCGGCAGTGTCTTCGTCGTTCAACGATGTGGTCCGCAGACTGATCACGTGGCCGTCGAAAGGCGGCCGGTTGCTGTTTGGCAATTTGGCCGGCGAGTTTCTCGCCGAAACGCCGGCGAGCGTGAAGGTGGCGCCAGGGGGTGCCGGCCGTGCTCGCCGCCGCGCAATTCGCCGAGCCGTAGGAAGTTTCATCGTGTATGGGGACTGGATCGAATGCCTACAGCGTCAAGCAACGGAGCCATGCTCGCGGAGCACTACTTAACTATCCCCGTGGGCAAGGTTTGCGAGCACGGCAGCCGGCGAATTCGCCGGCCACACGATCAGCCGACACCGAACCGTTCGGCCGACGCCTGCCGCGACACGAAGCCGGCGAATTCGCCGGCCACACGATCAGCCGACACCGACTGGCAACGCTACCAGCGTCCGTGGTTGCCGTGCCGGCGAATTCGCCGGCCACACGATCAGCCGACACAAACTACAGTTTCAGGGAGCCCCCCTGTTTCTTGCCGCCGGCGAATTCGCCGGCCACACGATCAGCCGACACGGTTCGATCCTCCAGAATCGAGGGAGTGGTGATGGCCGGCGAATTCGCCGGCCACACGATCAGCCGACACTACAGCCGCTGGTCGGGCAACGGCCCGACGAACCGCCGGCGAATTCGCCGGCCACACGATCAGCCGACACTTATGTCTTGCAGACTTTCGACTTCTCCGCCTTCGCCGGCGAATTCGCCGGCCACACGATCAGCCGACACAGAACTGTTTTAGAACAAAGTGGACTGCGACTTGCGCCGGCGAATTCGCCGGCCACACGATCAGCCGACACCACGGCGGCCTGGGGAAGCTGCCGGAGACCGAGCGCCGGCGAATTCGCCGGCCACACGATCAGCCGACACCCAGGCCCGCTATCGACCCCGATCGACAGCTCGGCGCCGGCGAATTCGCCGGCCACACGATCAGCCGACACATCCATTGGACATCGATGTCGTGTCGTGTATTCGCGCCGGCGAATTCGCCGGCCACACGATCAGCCGACACTTTCCTAGGACGCCGAAACGTACATGGCCGCCGCGCCGGCGAATTCGCCGGCCACACGATCAGCCGACACTAGCTGGACGTTCCTGCTACGCCGTTGCGGCCGAGCCGGCGAATTCGCCGGCCACACGATCAGCCGACACCTTAGGCCCTTCTTGAGCCAGCCAGCGTTGATGGCGCCGGCGAATTCGCCGGCCACACGATCAGCCGACACCCAAGCACCCAGCTCAGATCCACGCCATCCAGGGCGTGCCGGCGAATTCGCCGGCCACACGATCAGCCGACACGGTGACGCGCCGGCGCGGTTTTCATGGAGCGCTCGGCCGGCGAATTCGCCGGCCACACGATCAGCCGACACAACGACGGCAGCGCCTTGATGTTCTCGACGAACTGCGCCGGCGAATTCGCCGGCCACACGATCAGCCGACACTTCCTGTACCTGGTACGCAACCCGACGGTCCACCGCCGGCGAATTCGCCGGCCACACGATCAGCCGACACTCGAATTCCGTGTGGGTGAAGTGGAGTGCGCGGCGCCGGCGAATTCGCCGGCCACACGATCAGCCGACACCCGTGCCCAAAATGGCCCACGAATACCTACGCCGCCGGCGAATTCGCCGGCCACACGATCAGCCGACACTCGCGGCGTGGCTTGGCCTGGCCAATGACATGGGCGCCGGCGAATTCGCCGGCCACACGATCAGCCGACACTCCGGCCCCGTATACTCATAGTCGAATCGGGGGGCGTTGCCGGCGAATTCGCCGGCCACACGATCAGCCGACACTCAGCCAGGACTTTCAGACTGGGGTTACTATTGCGCCGGCGAATTCGCCGGCCACACGATCAGCCGACACGGGCCTGGATCGTCCTGCTTGAAATTGCCAGCAGCCGGCGAATTCGCCGGCCACACGATCAGCCGACACTCGGTGTCTGAGCGGTTCGCAGCCGCTGGATGCCCGCCGGCGAATTCGCCGGCCACACGATCAGCCGACACTTGCCGATCAGCATCAGCACCAGCCGCACGTGCGGGCCGGCGAATTCGCCGGCCACACGATCAGCCGACACTGGCTGCCGTCGTCGAACAAGAGCTCGACGCCCTCGCCGGCGAATTCGCCGGCCACACGATCAGCCGACACGAAGGACGGCATCGCCGATTGGGTGCTCTGTACCCGCCGGCGAATTCGCCGGCCACACGATCAGCCGACACCTCAGGAGGTGGCCGGCCTCGACGTACATCACCGCCGGCGAATTCGCCGGCCACACGATCAGCCGACACTTCCAGTTGGCGGCGCCGCTGAAGAACGCCAGCGGCCGGCGAATTCGCCGGCCACCCGATCAGCCGACACATCGTGGCCGTGTTGGCGTTGCCTTCCTTATCGGTGCCGGCGAATTCGCCGGCCACACGATCAGCCGACACCCCAGGTAAAACTGGCTGGCGAAGCTGGGCGTGGGCCGGCGAATTCGCCGGCCACACGATCAGCCGACACCCGGCGGCCCCCCTGTCCCCGGCGCGCCACGGCCAGCCGGCGAATTCGCCGGCCACACGATCAGCCGACACTCCGGGAACTCGGCATTGATCGCGATCGCTTCGCGCCGGCGAATTCGCCGGCCACACGATCAGCCGACACACCAGCGGGGCCAGGGCCTCCAAGGCCTCGGCCAGGCCGGCGAATTCGCCGGCCACACGATCAGCCGACACGCGGCGCCTTCGGCCTCGCTGCCGCGCTTCAGGTGGCCGGCGAATTCGCCGGCCACACGATCAGCCGACACCGGGCGGCGGTTTCCACGTTGGTCAACGGCACGGCGTGCCGGCGAATTCGCCGGCCACACGATCAGCCGACACGGGTCGGACTGTCTGCCGGTGAATTCGCGGGCCATCGCCGGCGAATTCGCCGGCCACACGATCAGCCGACACGCTGGACGCCGCGCGACTTCGTCCGCTTCTTCCGGCCGGCGAATTCGCCGGCCACACGATCAGCCGACACTCGATGCCAAGCCGCGTCATTTCCCACGGTTGACCGCGCCGGCGAATTCGCCGGCCACACGATCAGCCGACACCGGACACGCCGGACGAAATCCTCCGCGGGGCGATGGCCGGCGAATTCGCCGGCCACACGATCAGCCGACACCCCGGATGACCAGTTAAATCTTAGTGCTGGCCGTTTCGCCGGCGAATTCGCCGGCCACACGATCAGCCGACACGTCGTGAGTGTGATCGACGGGGCGGATTGCGTCGCCGGCGAATTCGCCGGCCACACGATCAGCCGACACAACCACGTAAACGCTGATGACCTTCGTGCGGGGGGCGGGCCGGCGAATTCGCCGGCCACACGATCAGCCGACACTGGAGTTCTTGAGCCAGGCCTACCGGCTGCGGCCGCCGGCGAATTCGCCGGCCACACGATCAGCCGACACTTGGCGCCGAAACGCGGCAACCTCGTCTGCACCGCGCCGGCGAATTCGCCGGCCACACGATCAGCCGACACCTCGGGCGATGTTCCCCGAGTTCAAAGACGTTCCCGCCGGCGAATTCGCCGGCCACACGATCAGCCGACACACCGCCGCGTGAAAGACCGAGTCGCCCACGGCCTTGCCGGCGAATTCGCCGGCCACACGATCAGCCGACACTTCGTAGTCAGCGCACGTCTGACAATCTGCGAGGCCGGCGAATTCGCCGGCCACACGATCAGCCGACACACCGGAGCCGGGACGCCGCCGACCCACCAAGAGCGCCGGCGAATTCGCCGGCCACACGATCAGCCGACACGCCGGCAGTGATCGGACTTGGTTTTTTCGGACAACGCCGGCGAATTCGCCGGCCACACGATCAGCCGACACCCGTCGATCAGGACTTCATACATTGAGCGGACTCCCGCCGGCGAATTCGCCGGCCACACGATCAGCCGACACATTTGCACTTGCTTCGTGATGACCACGGCCGTCGTCGCCGGCGAATTCGCCGGCCACACGATCAGCCGACACAGCGGGATGTGGTCGAGGATTCGGTGATAGTAGGCCGGCGAATTCGCCGGCCACACGATCAGCCGACACTGGGTCAGCATATACGCCACCTAGTGGTTGGAGTCGCCGGCGAATTCGCCGGCCACACGATCAGCCGACACGACCACCCCAGCGGGCCGAACACGTCGTCTAGGGCCGGCGAATTCGCCGGCCACACGATCAGCCGACACATAGCACGCTCAAATAGAGTGTCTCTGGACACCACCGCCGGCGAATTCGCCGGCCACACGATCAGCCGACACCCTGACGCCCTGGCCATTGGGACGGACTTCCTAATCGCCGGCGAATTCGCCGGCCACACGATCAGCCGACACCACCCCAAGATAATCACGGCACTCCAGGTCAGCGCCGGCGAATTCGCCGGCCACACGATCAGCCGACACCTTTGGCATTCCTGATCGCAACGTCGGTCGGCATCGCCGCCGGCGAATTCGCCGGCCACACGATCAGCCGACACAGAAGGATATGGAAATCCAACGCCTAGCACGCGAAGGCCGGCGAATTCGCCGGCCACACGATCAGCCGACACGACGCATGGGGGGATGGCGTGCCCGGCCTACAGGAGCCGGCGAATTCGCCGGCCACACGATCAGCCGACACGTTACGGCCGCGTCGTCGCCGTGGTAGTCATTCACGCCGGCGAATTCGCCGGCCACACGATCAGCCGACACTTGATTTGATTACTCGGCCGTCACTTAGCGGCACGCCGGCGAATTCGCCGGCCACACGATCAGCCGACACTATATTGCCCGGCGCCGGGCGTCGCCACCCTGCGCCGGCGAATTCGCCGGCCACACGATCAGCCGACACCTCCGCGAATGGAGCAACGAAGCCTGAAATACGAGCCGGCGAATTCGCCGGCCACACGATCAGCCGACACCCAAGCAGTACGGGGAGCCGGCCGGAGTCTGTGTGCCGGCGAATTCGCCGGCCACACGATCAGCCGACACCCGCTGCCGCCGGCGATTGGCGGCTGAGAATCATTGCCGGCGAATTCGCCGGCCACACGATCAGCCGACACCAGACGGCGGACAAAAGGCGCCCCTGCTGTCGCCGCCGGCGAATTCGCCGGCCACACGATCAGCCGACACTCCAAGTCTTCGGCGCGGATGCGGTCGTACTTGGGCCGGCGAATTCGCCGGCCACACGATCAGCCGACACATCGAAAACCCCTCGGCGTTGTTGGGCACTGCGAGTGCCGGCGAATTCGCCGGCCACACGATCAGCCGACACCCGGGATTTGGTCCGCGACGCGGTTGGCTTCGTTGCCGGCGAATTCGCCGGCCACACGATCAGCCGACACCCCTCGTCGAGCGGGTAGCCAAGGCTCTTTCCTGCGCCGGCGAATTCGCCGGCCACACGATCAGCCGACACAAGTCGGCACAGTCGGCGCAACTGTCGATCCCGGCCGGCGAATTCGCCGGCCACACGATCAGCCGACACCGTAAGCTGTTAGCCTGAGCCGTGTTGGATGATGCGGCCGGCGAATTCGCCGGCCACACGATCAGCCGACACCCGTCGGGGCCAAACAGACCATAGGTGCCGTCCGGACCGGCGAATTCGCCGGCCACGCGCCGCTGGGGCTGGAAGCCCCAGCCACGCCGCGGCGGCCGGGATAGTCGTCGTTGCGCCCGCCAATCCGCACGACGGACGCACGACGGACGCACGACGGACGCACGTCGGCCTGACGGCTCGACGCTCGCCTTCCGCGGATTCCTCGGCGGGACAAGCTCGGCCGCTTCGGCTCTCGAAGGACCGTTCTAGAACAGCGTTGCTGAGGACGAAGCCGAGGAATCGGCACTGGGCCCAAAGACCATGCGTTAGCGTGATCTCGCGCCGACCATCCGTTAGCGTGATCTCGCGCCCCAACCTTCGATCTGCCTGGCCGCCGCGTCGATGATCCCCTCCAGCGCCCCCGGCGCCAGCACGGCAATCGTCTCCTGGTAGATGCCCGTGTCATAGAGATCTCGCGGCGGCAGGTAGGCGGGGCGGCCGCCGCCAGCGAGCACCGAGACCACGAGCGGCGTCTCCGGAAAGCGGCGGCGCAGCTCGGTCTGCAGCCGGCTGTACGGCTCGCCTTCGACCGCCAGCCAAACGGCAGGGCCGATCTGCCACAGCGCGAGCGGCAGATCGAACGCCTCGCCACTGATGCCTGCCAAGCGGACTAGCCGGCGGTCCAGGCGCTCGACCATCGACCGGCACTGGGCGGCCTGCGGATCGTCGCCCGCGGTGCGCGCCGCCGCTTCGCGCTCTTGCCATTGGCGGCGCTCGGTGAGCGTGGCCTCGCGCGTCGGCAAGCCCGGCCGATAGGGCAGGCGGATGGTCCATCGCCTCTGCCGCCAGCAGGCATTGGCGGCCGAATCGGCCTCGTCGAGCGGCCGATGGGCCCAGGTGCCGATCGTCGCCCCGGAGACGACCGGGCCGGCGTACTCGAACCGCGTGCCGGGCGGCGGCAGTGCCTCGAGCGCCGCCAGCGCGGCATAGCCGAGCTGCCGGCCGTTGCGGTCGGCCACGGCGGTGTCGCCGACGAAGCCCTCGCGCGGGCCTAGGTCGCCCGAGGCGCCTTGGAGGAACACGCACGGCACGCCCGTCGCCTGCTCGATCGTCTCACGCATCGCTCCGGGATAGTCGGGGCTGATGAGCGTGTTGTCCCAGGCCAGCGTCGTGGGATGGCAGGCGTAATTCACTACCGTTGCCATCGCGCGTCCGTCGTCTGCCGTCGCGCGGACGACCAGCACCGTGTCATCCGCTTCGCCGGCCGGGTTGAAGCCGCAGACGAATTGCCGGCTCTCCTCGTCCCACATGTCCCGGTGGGCGGCGAGCGGGCAGCGGCCGACGCCATAGACAAGGGTTGCCGGCGCAGCCAGGCGGCGTGCTTCGATGACGACTTCGGCGACGCGGCGAGCCAGCTCGTCCAGGTATGGTCGAATCAGCTCGCCGCCCGGCAGCGACTCGCGCTCCAGCCCCATCAGGCCGGCGGCGTGCGTGTGCGAGAAGGTGACGACGAGCCGGCGCGGATCGAGCCTGGCAGCCTGACCGACGTGCGCCGTCAGGCTTTGCAGCTCACCCGCCCAAAGCAGGCAGTGATCGAGCGCGACCAAGACCTGTTCGTCGTCTCCTTCGATCGCTGCACCCGCTAGCGCTTGAAAACACATGGCCGTGGCCGTTAGCGGCCGATGAATCCCAGTTGCGCGATCGTGGGCTGCCGCGCCCCACATGCGATGATAGATGCCGACGGGCGGCGTGATGTCGCAGCGAGCAATGCCGAAGCGGCAGCGGCTTTGGGGAGAGGTGACGTGCATGGCCACAGTATGGGAGGCGTCAGTTGTCAGTTGTCAGTTGTCAGTGGGAGGTGACGTGCATGGGGGTAAGGATAGCCATGCGCTCGATAGCGCACTTCCAGCTGGGTGGGTGACTGGGTGGCTAGGGCTGAAGCGAAGCGTAAGGCCCGGCGGAGCTGCGAGTGACTATGGCAATGTGATACGCACGCGAGCCGCGTGCTCCACGTTAGCTCATGATCTCTTTCACCACCCGGCCGGCCACGTCGGTCAGGCGGAAGTCGCGGCCGGAGTAGCGGTAGGTGAGCTTCTCGTGGTCGAGGCCCAGCAGGTGCAGGATCGTGGCGTGCAGGTCGTGGATGTGGACCTTGTTCTCGACGGCGTGGATGCCGTGCTCGTCGGTGGCGCCGTAGCGGAGGCCGCCCTTCACGCCGCCGCCGGCCAGCCACATCGAGAAGCCGGTGGCGTTGTGGTCGCGGCCGTCGTCGTTCTTGAGCGTGCGGCGTGCGGCCGAACTCGCCGCCCCAGACGACCAGCGTGTCCTTGAGCATGTCCGCGCTGCTTCGAGGTCGGCGAGCAGCGCCGGCGATCGGCTGGTCGATGGCCGTGCAGTTGGCCGTCAGGCGGTTGCTTGAGGTGGTTGTGCTGGTCCCAGCCGCCGTGGCCGAGCTCGATGAACCGCACGCCCGCCTCGGCGAAGCGGCGGGCCATCAGGCACTGGCGGCCGAAGTTGTCGGTCGGCCCGCTCGCCGATGCCGTACAGCTTCGAGCGTGGCCGGCGATTCGTCGGCGAGGTCCATCAGCTTGGGCACGGCCGATCTGCATGCGGAAGGCCAGCTCGTACGACTCGATGACCCCTTCGAGCTCGCTGTTCACCTTGTCTGCGCGCCAGCCGGTCGCGGTTCATCGCCTGCAAGCAGATCGAGCTGCTTGCGCTGCTGCTCGCGGCGTGAGGTCGGCGGTTGCGCGATGTTGCGGGATCGTGGCGTTGGCCAGCGACTGCCCTTCGCCGCCGATGCGCGTGCCTTGGAAGGGGGCGGGCAGGAAGGCGCTGCCGTAGTTCTGCGCGCCGCCGACGCGGGCGATGCGGGTTGATCGTGATGAAGCCGGGCAGCTCCTGGTTCTCGGCTGCCCAGGCCGTACAGCACCCACGAGCCGATCGACGGGCCGCACGAACTGGAAGCTGCCGGTGTGCATCTGCACGGCGGCCTGCGGATGGTTCGGCAGGTCGGTGTGCATGCTGTTGAGCAGGCACAGGTCGTCGGCGTGCTTGGCCAGGCTGCGGAAACAGCTCGGAGATCGGCAGGCCGCTCTTGCCCGCTGGGGAGAACTTCCACGGCGACTTCAGGAGCTTGCGGTTGCCCTTGCCGCGCCGACGCCGGCTGGGCGACTTGCCGTCGTCGCGCGTCCAGGGCCGGCTTGTAGTCGAACGTATCGACGTGCGACGGGGCCGCCCTGCATGAACAGGAAGATCACCCGCTTGGCCCGCGGCGCGAAGTGCGGGGCCTTGGGGGCCAGGGGATCATCGCTCGCTCGCCCGGCGGCGGCCTCCGCGGCACGGGCTTCCTGGTTGCACAGCCCGGCCAGCGCCAGATAACCGAAGCCGCACGAAGCCGTGCGGAGCAATTCGCGGCGAGAAAGGGTCATGGTGCTTCTCCGGCGAGCGGGGGACGTAAGTCCCCTGACAACGTGGCAGTTGGCGTTGGCGATGAATGGACTGAATCGGCGACGGATTCGATCTGGCGAATCTATCAGGGGGCTTACGCCCCCCGCTCGCCTAATAGGCGTATCGGAACTCTGCGGAGGCAAACAGCGCTTGGCACAGCGCGGCCCAGGCCGCACTGGATTGCTCTGCCGGGTACTGGCCGACGAAGGCCATCGACCGCTGGACCTCCGCCTTCGTCGGCAGCCGCGACAGGGCCAATTGATGCGCCAGCGCAACGCGGCCCGCATCGTCCAAACCGCGATCGCCCAGCAGCCGCTCGGCCATCTTCTGGGCCTGCTCCTGCACGAACGGGCTATTCAGCAAGTACAGCGCCTGCGTGGCCACCGTCGTGGCATCGCGCTGCGCCGACCACCAGGCTGGGATCGGCTACATCGAACAGGCTCAGCGAGTCCGGCATCGCCTGACGGACGATCGGCAAATAGACGCTGCGATAGCGCGCGCCGGCGGCCAGGCTGCTCAGGTCGCGGCCCTGACCGATCTCGCGGTCGCCCAACTGCGAGACGGCCGAGCCCCGTTGGCCGCTCCAGGTTAAGCTGCCCGCTGGCCGCGAGGATCGCGTCGCGAATGGCCTCGGCCTCCAGTCGATGGCGGCTCATCCGCCACAGATAGCGGTTCTCCGGATCGGCCTCGTAGTTCGCCTCGCTGATGCTCGCTGGAAAGCTGATACACGCGGGAGAGCATGATCCGGCGAATCATCTTCTTCACCGACCAGCCGTCCTCCATGAATTGGACGGCCAGATGTATCGAGCAGCTCCGGATGGCTCGGCGGCTCGCTCATCGCGCCGAAGTTGTCGATCGTCGGCACCAGGCCGCGCGCCGAACAGGTGATGCCAGATGCGGTTCACCGCCACGCGAGCGGTGAGCGGGTTCTGCCGGCTCGTGAACCAGCGGGCCAGCTCCAGCCGGCCGCGAGGCGCCCGGCGAAACGGCGGCCTTGCCCTGGCTGATGACGGTGACGAACCCGCGCGGGACGCTCGGCCCGCGGTCGGAGACTTCGCCCCGGATGCACACCTGGCAATCGTCAGGCCGGTCGCCGTCTTCGACGCCCATCGCCCGCTCGCCGGACTTTGGGCCGCCCTTGCGGAGATCGGCCAGCTCGTCTTGCAAGCGTTGCACTTCGTCTTCTGCGCGGGCCAGGGCGCTGCGGGCCTGCTTGGCGGCTTTCTTCTTGGCGGCCTTCTTGGGAGGCAGGTTTTCCTTGGATTTGGCGCCTGCTTGCAAGCGGCGCAGCTCGGCCTGGGCATCGCGCAGCTCGGCTTCCAGCGCGGCGATCTTCTTCTGCTGCTCCTGGCGAACTTCGGCCGACACGGGGCCGACGGCCGAGAGTGTCATCAGCTCCGGCGGGATCGCGGCCGCCTTTTTGGCCGCCCGCTGAGGCGACACGCCGGCCAGCACGTTGGTGCTGCGGAAGATGCCGGCCATCGCGTAGTAGTCGGTCGTGGGGATCGGGTCGAACTTGTGATCGTGGCAGCGGGCACAGGCCACGGTCAGGCCGAGGATCGCCCGCGTGCTGGCGTCGATCTGATCGTCCACCACGTCCATCAGATAGGCCTCGCGGTTCCGCTCGTTCAGCCCTTTGACGCCAATGGCCAGGAAGCCGGTGGCGATCGACTGCTCGTTCCGCTGGGCGGCGTCCTTCGCGGGCAGCAGGTCGCCGGCGATTTGCTCGCGGATGAACTGGTCGTACGGCTTGTCCCGGTTCAGCGAGTCGATGACGTAGTCGCGATATCGCCAGGCATAGGGATACGGCCGGTTACGCTCCTGCCCGGTCGATTCGCCATAGCGGGCCACATCGAGCCAGTGCCGGCCCCAACGCTCGCCGAATCGAGGGCTATCGAGCAGCCTGTCGATGACCGCGGCCAGCGCCTCGGGCGACGTGTCTTTGGTGAATGCGGAAATCTGTTCCGGCGTCGGCGGCAGCCCGGTGAGCGCGAAGCTGACACGGCGGAGCAGCGTCTGCCGATCGGCGTCCCGCACCGGCCGCAGGTTGTTCTTCGCAACATATTTCTCCATGCCCGCCAGCACGAACTGGTCGATCTCGCTGCGCGGCCAGGCGGTGTCGCTGACGGCCGGCGGGGCGTGGTTCTTGGGCGGCTGGAAGGCCCAATACTTGCGCGACTCCGCGTAGTTGATCGGCCCCTGTCGCACCGGCCCGGTGCGCGGGTCGGGCGCGCCCAGGCGAATCCACGTGGCGAAGTCGGCGATCACCTCGTCGGGCAGCTTGCCCGTGGGGGGCATCTCCAGCCCTTCGTAGCGGATGGCCTCCATCAGCAGGCTGTCGTTATCGTCGCCGGGCATGATGGCCGGGCCGGATTGTCCGCCCTGAAGCAGGCCAGCCCGCGTGTCGAGCACGAGGCCGGCCTCCACCTTCTTGGCCGAGCCGGAGTGGCACGAGTAGCAGTTCTTCACGAGCACCGGCCGGATCTTCCGCTCGAAGAATTCGATGCCCTTGGGATCGAGCCGAGCTGGCTTGGCGGCGGTCTTCGGCGGAGTCTTGGCCGCCACGTTGGCCGGCACCTTGGCCGCCGTCTTGGTTGTGGTGGCCGGCGCAGCGGAGGGCTTCTTCGCGGCGGCGGCCTTGGCCTTCTTCTTGGGGCCATCGGCGGCCCGGCCCTGCAAACCTGCCACGGCCAACAAGAGGCCTAACAAACCCAGCAAGGCGAGAAGCCAGCGTCCCATCGGCGGCCTTCCTGATCCGTAGAGAATCCCTTTCAGAAGCGGGAAACCAAGAACTGATTGTAGCCGGAGGCCCAAGGAAAAACCTCTGGGCATGAGTAAGATGCGCTCGACTGCGAAGTTATCGATGCGACAGAGTCGCGGTCCTGCCCCCCTCCAGAGGGAGACTGGAAGCCACAAGTCGAGGATGCACATCGTCTGCCCGTGATGTCACGCTCTTGTTCTCGACGGCCGCACGAATCAGAACTCGCTCTGGATTTAACAGCGTCACTTGCAATCGTGTAGGTGCTGTAGACAATCATTCGCGCACCCAGTCTCTCCGAACGAACGATGCCCGACGGAGAAAAGGCAGGCATGATGACGCATTTTCTGAGCGCGCGTTTGATCGATGATAGCGGAAAACCCTGGGGCGACCGATCGAGCAGGGTGCGTTTTGCCTCCGTGGCGGCACCAACGGGCGCGGTTGTCTTCGTGCATGGATTTCTTGGAAAGGCCGAAGGAACCTGGCGAGGGTTCCCAGAGAGACTTTCCCTGGGCTCAAAACAAGTTCAAAAGGCCAAATCATACGACCTGTTTTTTTTCGGTTACGACAGCCGGCAACAGGTCGGAAGTTCCGCACCACTCTTCGGCAGCTTCCTGCAACAACTCGCCAGCCGTCCAGCCTGGAAAATCATTAATCCTTCCCTAGGGGCGGCATTTGGTCAGACCACGAGGAGTGGGCGATGGCACAAGAAGGACTTCGAATATCAGAAGATCGTTGTCTGCGCGACTCGCTGGGCGCTTTGATCGTACGTTGCGCTCTGCTTGACTTCGCGAAAAATGCCGAAGCGTTGTCCTGGCTCACGAAAGTCCAGCTATTGCTGTTTAGCCCTGCCCATCTGGGGGCTCGCATTGTTCCCTTGGTCTCATCGGCACTGGGAGGTTTGGGAGTAGGTTTCGGTGCTCTGCAGATCAGCGGGAAAGTGGGAGAGGCGGCCTTGCGGTACTATTACGCCTCCCTCGATGACCTAGACCGAGCTTCAATGACGCTAGACCATCTTGCTAAGAACACGAAGACGGCGCTACAAAACCTTAGCGCCACCGCAGCCACAGGTTGGCTGAAAGCCAGGGTGATGCACGCCGGGATTGAAAGGATCGTATACGTCGGCCAATTCGTTGACGACGACCAACCGTACCAAGTCGCGGCTGAAGCCGACCATTTCGGTGTTTGCAAACCCGCCTCTGCCGAGCATGAAGCATTGGCGATGCTTTTGGAACATCTATGAACACGGTGCGTGCAAACCTTGAAAGGCTTCAAGCAATTTATCTTGGCGACGGCAAACCTGCCGCCGACGGCGGTGACGGAGGGCCAGCCGTCGAGGCCCTTTGGCTCGTCACTCAGGTGGAAGCCGGTAAGTCCCATCGAAACCTTTTTAGGCTCTTGCGCCACCATTCCGATGGACTGATCAGCGATCCAGACACGCGTTGGCGCGACAAGTTCGACGAGTGCCTGTCCTTCTATTCGCTGTTGGAGATCGGCAAGGCGTGCGGTGCTTTGCCCAAGCAATTCGAAGAGTCGCATCGGAAACAAGCAGTCACCTTCCTCACGCAACCTGCCGTGTGCAAGTACTATGAAGAGCGTTATCCCTTGTTACTGCCGCAGGCCTATCTGCGGCGCCTGAAGAAGAATCCGGTCGTTCCCTGGGGTGGTCTCCGCACCACGCACTTCGCAACGTTCTTCGAGTTCTCGGAAACAGACCGTGTAGAGGAGGGATCGGCGCTGGAGACTTTTCTGTGGTTTCTCGACGGCGGCGAGCGAACCGACGAGGATGGAGCATGGCGCAATCTGGACGACACGCTTTCTGCCGTAGCCAAGCCCGCGAAATTCGTTCGCTGTCTGGCCCAGACAGATGCTGACCAAGTCGAATTGTCGGTGCAAGGATTTGTCGAGTTTATCCAATTTTGCCGTGATTTCGAGGCCTTTCTCGACGGGGTCCGACCGAAACTGCTTCAGTCGATGTTCTGGCATTTCTTTGCCCATTGGTTTGTCACCCTACGTGACGAGGTAGGCATGGCCACGCAGAAAGTCACCGCCACCAAACAGGTCATTCGTCAACTAGTCAAATGGGAAAAACCGCTGCAGGAAGGCCTGACATCGTCTCGGCAGCGAAGCTTTAGGAAGGCCATTCGAGATTACGAGGCAGCCGTGGATCGTCTTTGTGGTTCTTATTACGGAACCGCTCTGCGAACTCAGCTCAGTGCGACGCCGAAGTGAGGCCCAAGCGGCGCGGGGCGGCCTTTGTTCCGGCCGGTTGCTAATCAACCGCCGCTGGCTACAGACTGACCGCGACGACGCGGAAGCCGATGTGGTCGGACCGCCGCTCCGGCTCGAACCGCAAGCGGAAGGCCGACCGGCAAGGCCAGCCCTCGTCGGCCCAGCAGCCGCCGCGGCGCACCCGCGACACGTCGCCGGTCCGATTCCGCAGGGCCGTGGCCTTGGCCGAATACAAGTCGGGGTCCATGCCGCCGGGCAGCTTGGCGTGGTACCAGTCGCGGCACCACTCGAAGATGTTGCCGTGCATGTCGTGCAGCCCCCAGGCGTTGGCCGGGTAGCTGCCGACCTTGGTCGCCCGCTTGAGCGACGGCCCCTCCTCGGCCCCGTTGTACGGCTTGCCCTTGAAGTTCGCCTGTTTGCTGCTGAGCTTGTCGCCGAACGCCGTGGCCGTCGTCGTCCCGGCCCGGCAGGCGTACTCCCACTGCGCCTCGGTCGGCAGCCGGAACTCCCACTCCTTGGGTAACTCGCCGGAGCTCGCGCCGTGTCGGTGAGCTTGCGGCAGAACTCCTCGGCCTCGGCGAAGTTGACGTGCCTACACGGGAAAGTCGTCTCCCTCGCCGGCGGTGAGCTCGCCCGGCAACTTGCCGACGACCCGCTTCCACTGACCCTGCGTCACCTCGTACTTGCCGATCCAGAAGCCCTCGAGCAGCGTCACCTCGACCTGATCTTCGCCCGGGCGTCGTTCGGGTTCCTTCGGCGGGCTGCCCATCGTGAACCGGCCCGGCGGGCACCAGCAGAGCTTGAGGCCGGCCACTTGGCGCTCCTCGCCGGGCTTGGAGCCGTCGAATGAGTCTGCTCCTCGTGGCTGGGTGCTCAATGCGGCCTCGCGCCCAAGTCCGACTAAGACGAATACGAGCAGAATGGCTGGGAGGGCGGTTCGGCGCATGGCTTAGGCGATTATCGTTCTCTGCGTCCTTCGTTTCTCGGCGGTGCAACCTGTAGCACCGCGAAGGAACGAAGGGCGCAAAGGAAGGCATTAGTTCTCTCGGCAACGATCCACGGCGAGTGCGTGGCGGGTTCGCCAACGCGCCTGCTCGCGGAGAATGCGGCCATCACGATGCCGAACGGCAACCACACGGCCGACACTGCGGCGACAAACCACCAATCGTAGACGACGTTCGAGCGGCGCATCTGCTCCCCACCGGGATGGCGAAGCGGAACAGATAGACCGATTCGGCGAAGCAGACCGCGGCCAGGGGCAAACCAATGATCCAGCCAAACGGCGAAGGGCTGCTGTGGGCACCGGCGATCCATGGCTCCGGCAAGATCCACGCCGCGAGCAGGGCGCGGAGAGTCATCAGACCGCCGAAGGCGAAGAAAGCTCCGCCGGCCCAACGAGCGGCGGTGGCCTTGAGCGTCAGCGTGGTGAGCAGCACGTCGAGCCCGGCTTTGTCGGCCGTGGCGTCGGTTCGGTCCTCGTCGTTCATGGCCGCTCGTCCAACGTAGGAAGATCCACCCGCCGTTGCCGGCCGTAAGTGGCATTGTCGAGACTTGGCATCAGAGCCACAAGTCCACAGCGCCCAGCAACAGCACGCCGATGCTGATGATCGCGTTCACCTGGAAGAACGCCTGGTTGACGCGTGTCAGGTCGTCGGCTCGCACGAGCCAGTGTTCGTAGACCAGGAGAACGGCCACCGCAGCGATGCCGGCGTAGTAAATCCAGCCCAGCGGTGGGAAGACGAGCGGCAGCGCCGACAAAGCAATGACGGCTCCCAAATGAGTAGCGGCCGCAAGCCGCAAGGCGCCGCCAACTCCGAAGCGGGCGGGAATGCTGAATAGGCCCTGGACGCAATCGACCTCGGCGTCCTGACAGGCATAGATGATGTCGAAACCGGCCACCCACAGCAGCACGGCTGCACCCAGGAGCACGGCCGGCCAAATGCCGTCGAAGCCCACCAGCGCGATCCAGGCACAGATCGGCGCCAGCATCAGCGCCGCCCCGAGCCAGAAATGGGCCAGCCAGGTGAACCGCTTGGCGAAGCTGTAGCCGCAGAGGAAAAGCAGCACCGGCACCGATAGCCGCAGCGGCCAGCGATTCTCAGGCAAGAAGAGCAGCGTGCTGGCCACGAAGCCGGCGGCGCACACGAGCGTGAAGGCCACGACGCTGCCCAGGCTCAGAATGCCGGCGGGCAGATGACGACCGCGCGTGCGGGGGTTGGCTGCGTCGAGCCGGCGGTCGGCGATGCGGTTGAAGGCCATCGCCACGCTGCGGGCGAAGACCATGCACAACAGGATGCCGGCCAGCTCACGCCATTGCCACGGCCGCGGCGGCACGGAACCGTCGGCCATGCCGTCGCGATACTTCCAGGCCATCAGCCCGGCCAGCAGCGCAAAGGGCAGTGCGAACACCGTATGGCTGAAGCGGATCAGCTCCAGCAGGTGGCGAAGCCGTGTGGCCACGCTGGTTTGCGGCAGAGCGGACGTGGTGGTGACCTGCGGCATGCGGTTCTCCAGAGTATAACCGCAGCCTCGCCGAGACGGTAACGACACGCATCGCTCACCCCGCCTGTTCTTTGATCGCCTCGGCGAGGATGTCGCACCCCTGGTGCGCTTGCTTTTCTGTCAGGTTCAGCGCCGGCAGCAGGCGGATCACGGTGCCGTGCGTGCAGTTGACGAGCAGGCGCTTTTCCATGCAGGCTTTGACGATCGGTGCGCCCTCGATCGCCAGCTCGATGCCGATCATCATGCCTAGCACGCGGACTTCTTCGATCAGCTCGCATTCGTCGGCTAGCTCCGTCAACCGGCTGCGGAAGACTTGGCTGACGCGCTCGACATTCTTCAGCAGGTCGTCGTTCTCGATCATCTCGATGGTCGCGACGCCTGCCCGGGCGGCCAGCGGGTTGCCGCCGAACGTGCAGGCGTGCGTGCCGGGCCGCAGGCTGCGGGCGATCTCCGGCGTCGTGAGCAGGGCCGCCCCGGCCACGCCGCCGCCCACGCCCTTGGCGAGCGTCATGATGTCGGGCGTGACGCCGAAGTGCTGATAGGCGAACCACTGCCCCGTGCGGCCGATGCCGGTCTGGACTTCGTCGAAGATGAGGAGCAGCTCGTGCTCGTCGGCACAGCTGTCGGAGCCCTTGCAGGAAGCCGGCGGGCGGGATGTTGATGCCGCCTTCGCCCTGGATCGGCTCGACCAGGATGCCGGCCGTCTCGTCGTCGATGGCTTTGGCGACCGCGTCCAGATCGCCGTACGGGGCGTAGACGAAGCCGGGCACCAGCGGGTCAATCCCTTCGTGGTACTTCGGCTGGGCGGTGGCCGTGACGCGCCGCCAGCGTGCGGCCGTGGAAGCCGCCCTTCGAACGTGATGATCTTGTAGCGGCCCTTGGGCGTGTGCAGCCGGGCGAGCTTGATGGCGGCCTCGTTGGCCTCGGCGCCGCTGTTGCAGAAGAACGCCTGCCCGCCGAAGCTCCGCTCGCTGAGCGCCTTGGCCCAGCAGCCCCTGCGGCTTCCATGTACCAGGTGTTGGGCACGTGGATCAGCGTGGCCACCTGCTCCTGCACGGCCCGCACGACCGGCGCGGGGCAGTGGCCGAGGATGTTGCAGCCCCAGCCGGGGAAGAAGTCGAGATAGCGGTTGCCCTCGGCGTCCCAGACGTGCGATCCCTCGCCGCGGACCAGGCAGACGGGGTAGCGCGTGTAGTTGGGGATGACGTATTGAGCGAAGAGCTCAATGACCTCAGCCGAGGCAGACGTGGCGGTGGGCATGGGCGGACGCGAAGGTTAAGGAGGAATGGCCAAAAGGACAGGCCGAGAAGAGCGAGGTTCGCGCGTCGTCCATCGCCGACCACGAGGCAGTCGATCGGGCGCCGACTTCTACCTGCGTCGATTGCCGATGAACCACCCCAGGCCCCAGCCGCCGGCCAGGCCGCAGACGAGGCCCAGGGCGAAGATGACAATCATCGTGGAAACTTCGACCTCGGTGACGTGGCCCAGCAGGTGCATCGTGTGTCTCCAGACTACGGCGGTTCGTCGTAGGGGCGGCATCGCGACCAACATTACGCCGCCAAACGCGAGAAAAAGCATAGCAATCGGCCGATGGGCACGCCAGACGGCTTCGGCATTCCGGGTGAAGCCCTGGTGTCCATCGCGCCGCCGCGAAGACTCTGACCGCGGACTGCACGGATGACCTAGCGCAGCGTAGCCGCAACCAAGAGAAGACAGGAAGATGGAGGACAGGAAGATGATTGACGCACCACGAGAGTGAATCTTCCTGTCCTCCATCTTCCTGTCCTCACTCTCCCTGTCTGCATGGAATCGGTGGACTCTGTCGGATAGTGGCCAGAAATTCGCGCAGGCTGCGCGAATTTCGTGGCGCAAAGGTTTTTGCGAACCACGGAAGACACGAAACAAACGGAAGGCACAAAACGAATCGAAGCCTCTCATGAGGCGAAGACTTCCTCGTCCGTGTATTCCGTGTCTTCCGTGGTTGCGGCTACGCCGCGCCAAGTCCTTGGTGCTCTTTGTGGTTCAACTTTCCGGGATTGGTCCTCTTCCGTGGTTCGCAAATCTTTTGCGCCACCCTGGTTTTTCCTCGCTTCGGGCATTTCTGCCGCTTGCCTCGGCTGGGCGGGCAAGACACAATGACGCGAACTTTCGCCAAGCCCTCCGAAGTGATTCACGCCTCGTAAGCCCTCCCTGCCTGGGCGGGCCAAAGCCACACCATGCGAATTGCTCTCGTTGCCGTTTCGTCTTTGCTGGCCGCCGCGCTCGCCGGGCACTCCGCCGCGCAGGAGAAATACGAGCTCAAGATTCCGCTGGGCCTGCGGGACCTCAAGCTGCCGGAGGACAACCCGCTCACCAAAGAGAAGATCGAGCTGGGCAAGCAGCTATATTTCGATAAGCGGCTGTCGCGCGACAACACCGTCAGCTGCGCGAGCTGCCACGATCCGCAGAAGGGCTGGTCCAACGGCGAGCGGTTCGCCACCGGCATCAAGGGCCAGGTCGGCGGCCGCAGCGCCCCGACCATCGTGAACGCCGCCTACCAGGTCAACCAGTTCTGGGACGGCCGGGCCAGCGGGCTGGAGGGGCAGGCCCTGGGGCCGATCCAGAACCCCATCGAGATGGACATGAAGCTGCCGGAGCTCGTCGCCCGGCTCAACAAGATCGAAGGCTATCGGCAGCAGTTCCAGAAGATCTTCGGCACCGAGGTCACCGAGCAGGGTGTGGCCAAGGCGATCGCGGCGTTCGAGCGCACGATCCTTTCGGGTGGCACGCCTTACGACCGGTACAAGGCAGGCGACAAGAGTGCCCTCTCGGCGCCGGCGGAGCGTGGCATGAACCTCTTCTTCAATAAGGCCGTTTGCAGTGCCTGCCACGCAGGGCCGAACTTCACCGACGGCGCCTTCCACAACATCGGCGTCGGCATGGACCAGAAAGAGCCCGACGTCGGCCGCCAGACCGTCAGCAAGCTGGAGGGCGACCGAGGCTCGTTCAAGACCCCGACGCTGCGGGAGATCGCCCGCACCGCGCCCTACATGCACGACGGCAGCGTGAAGACGCTGGAAGAAGTGATCGAGTATTACCGCAAAGGGGGCTTCGCCAATCCGCAATTAGACGAGGAGATCTTCCCGCTGAAGGTCACCGACGAGGAAAAGAAGGACCTGATCACGTTCCTCAAGGAAGGTTTGTCCAGCCCCGATTACCCAGTGGTCCAGCCGCCCAAATTGCCGGAGTGAGAGGGTCTAAGGCCCAACGGGCCGAAACTCGATAGCCCAGGCCGAAGGCCTGGGTCGGCGAGCGCCTAATGCTGTGTAGCCCTGAAAGGGCGGAACGATGGATGAACGCACGCGGCGTCGCGCCCTTTCAGGGCTTTCGTGATCTATGATGACTCGAACCCAGGCCTTCGGCCTGGGCTGCCGAGTCTTGCCCCTTCGGGGCGCATGCAGCACAAGACCCGCATAGGTAAATGCCCTTGCCGACATCCGCCCCCGACTTCCAGCTCCCGAGGAGTTATTCCATGAAGCGTTTGTTCCTGCTCTGCTCGCTGATCGCATCGTTCCTCCTGGCGGCCTCCGCGCAGGAGAAGACGAAGACCGAGCCGAAGAAGGCCGCCGAAAAGAAAACGGACGACAAAAAGCCAGACGATAAAAAGCCAGACGATAAGAAGCCAGACGATAAGAAGCCAGACGACAAGCCCAAGGACAAGACCGCCGGCAAGGATGACAAGCCACGGCTCGAGGTCGAGGTCACCAACCTCTTCAACCCCTGCGGCGTGGCGGTGCAGCCAAACACGGGCGACGTGTTCATCGCCGATAGCGGCAAGTTGCGCGTCTTGCGCTACGATCCAGCCCGGAAGGTGCAGCCACCCGTCAGCGTGGAGATCGTCGGCTTCTCCAAGGACGAATACGGCAAAGGCCCAAAGTACGACATCGGACCGCTGGGCCTGGCGTTCCTGAACCAGAATTACCTGGTGGTCGGCGACGGCGGCCACGTGGATGGCAAAGAGCTGATGTATGTCTTCGATGTCGGCCAGCCGCGCGAGCAAGAGGCCGAAAAAGCCAAGTACGTGATCGGCCCCATCGGCCCCACCCCGGGCAAGACCGACAAGGGCGAAGGCAACTTCTATGCTCTGGCCTACCAGGAGCCCACGACGGTTTTCTTCACCACCAACGGCGACGACACCAAAGGCTGGGTGGCGAAGATGACGCTCAAAGACAACGTGCCCGACCAGAAGCTCGACCTGGCCATCGCCACCAAGGAATACACGGGCGACGTCGATGGGCCGGTGGGCATCACCATCAGCCCGGATAAGAAACTGGTCATCGGGCAGATGGGCGAAGTCAGCGGTAAGGGAAAAGACAGCCTGCTGCTGGTCTACGATCCCAATTCGGGGAAGCCGCTGATGAAGGCCGAAACTGGTCTCTACGACATCGCCGCCCTGGCGTATCATCCCAAGAGCAAGAAGCTGTATGCCCTGGATTACGCCTGGGAGGCGCCCAAGGAGGGCGGGCTATTCCGGCTGGATGTCTCCGGCGAGGGGGCCAATGCCAAGGTCAAGGCCGAGCGCGTGGCGTATACCTATAAGCCGGACACCACCGATGCCAGGCTGCCGTTCGCCGGCGATCCCTCCGCGCTCGATAAGCCCACGGCAATGGCCTTCGATAGCGAAGGGAATCTCTACATCACGTTGATCGGGACGGCCAAGGAAACGCCCAAGGAAGCCAAGTCGCCCGACGCCCGCAAGCCCGGCCGCCTGGTGCGGATCGTCGGATTGGAATAAGGCGAGCCGCGCCACACTAACCCGACGCGTAAGCGAGGGAAGGCGCACACTAACCCGACGCGTAAGCGAGGGAAGGCGCACACTAGCCCGACGCGCAAGCGAGGGAGAAGCGCACACGTCGGGCTTACGCCTCGACGCTCGCCGTACGCTCGCGGCCGCGCACACGGAGGCTGATCTTGCTCACCGCGGCGCAATACCGGGCTCTCGTCAGCGGTCGCTCGCCGGGCGCGGGTGCGACGCTGGCACGCGGCGCGCTCGGCCTGGCGGCGGGGCCTTATGCCCTGGCCATGCGTCTGCGAAACATGGCCTTCGACCGCGGCTGGAAGAGGCTCGCGCTCTGCCGGCGTGCCGGTGATCTCGGTGGGTAACCTCACGCTGGGCGGCACGGGCAAGACGCCGATGGTCGAGTGGATCGCCCGCTGGCTCAGGCAGCGAAACGTCCGCGTGACCCTCATCAGCCGCGGCTACGGCGCGGCCGAAGGCTCCCGCAACGACGAAGCCCTGGAGCTGGAGCAAAAGCTCCCCGACGTGCCGCACCTGCTGGGCGCCGACCGCGTGGCCGCCGCCCGCGTCGCCGTCGAAGAGGCTCGACTGCCAGGCGATCTTGCTCGATGACGGCTTTCAGCATCGCCGGCTGCGGCGCGACCTGGACATCGTGCTGCTGGATGCTCTCGATCCCTGGGGCGGCGGCCGCGTCTTCCCGAGAGGCCTTTTGCGCGAGCCCGTCGCTGGCCTGCGCCGGGCGCAGGTCGTATGCCTTTCGCGGGCCGACCTGATCGAACCAGACGACCGCGAGACGATCCGCTTGCGCACCGCCCAGATCGCTCCGCAAGCCACGTGGGTGTCGGCAGCGCACTCGCCGCTTTGCCTGCGGTCGGCGGGCGGCGAGGAGATTGCCTTGGAGGCCCTGGCCGGCCGGCGCCTGGCGGCGTTCTGCGGCATCGGCAATCCGCCCGCCTTCCGGCAAACGCTCGAGCGGCTCGGATACGCCGTCGCCAGTCTCCGCGAGTTTCCAGACCATTATGCCTACGACCGCTCCGACATCAATTCGCTGGCCGGCTGGGCCAACGCCCACCGCGCCGAGGCCCTGGTGTGCACGCACAAAGACCTCGTCAAGATCGGCGTCCAACGGCTAGGGGCCACGCCGCTCTGGGCTGTGCGCGTCGGACTGACGATTCTGGCAGGAGAAGAGGCTTTGAAAGATCGCTTGTCAGCGGCCTTGGGCGGTTTAGTCGAGCCGCAGCCATCGTCGCCTTTCGCTCCGCGAAAGGCCAGCGTCGGAAAGGCGAGCGTCGGAAAGGCCAGCGTTTGAAAGGCGGAGCGTTTGAAAGGCGAGCGTGAGAAAGGCGAGCGTGAGAAAGGCGAGCGTCGGAAAGCGAGCGTGAGAAAGGCGAGCGTCGAGCCGTAAGGCCGACGTGCGTCCCAGCGGCAAACGAGATACCTCGCGCTCCTCAGATCGACCGGGATCCCAGCCATGATCGAACCCTCAGACCTGATGGACCTGGCCATCGCCAAGGCCCGCGAGGGAATCGCGGCCGGGCAGTCGCCGTTCGGCTGCGCGATCGCCCGCGGCGATGAGGTGCTGGCCGTCTCGCACAACGCCGTTTGGGCGACGACCGACATCACGGCCCACGCCGAGATCGCGGCCCTCCGCCAGGCCTGCCGCGCGGCCCGTCAGATTCTGCTGGAGGGCGCCGTGGTGGCCACGACCTGCGAGCCGTGCCCGATGTGCATGGCCGCCCTGCTCTGGGCCCGCGTGTCGAAGGTCTATTACGGCGCCACCATCGACGACGCCGCGGCGGCCGGCTTCCACGAAGTCCGCCTGGCCGCGTCCGAAATGGCGGCCCGCTCTGCGCATCGACTGGAGCTGATCCCCGGCGTGCGGCGGCCCGAGTGTGCGGCGCTCTTCTCCCAGTGGCTCAGCCGCCCCGACCACCGCGCCTATTAGCCGCAAAGTAATCGCAAAGTAGCAGGCACACTCCGTGTGCCGTAACGGCACGCAGAGCGTGCCTGCTACTTTGGCGTGCCTGCTACTCTGCGTACCTGCGGCTTCGATGCTCGCTGCTTGTCCGGTCATCGTACGCCTCCCGCCCGGCCCCGCGGCCCTCTACAATCCAGCCAGTGACCGCACGATTTCCAGGGCCGAGGTGACTGCGTGACTGCCGCCCAGTTAGAGTTAGCGACGATCGTGTCGCTGCCGTTTGCCGAGAACACCTACATCGCTCACCTCGCCGGGCGAAGCGACTGTCTAGTCGTCGATCCGGGTCTGGAGCCCGACAAGGTCCTCCGGCATCTGGATGCCGAGCAGCTCGAGCCGGCGGCCATTCTGCTCACGCACGGCCACGCCGACCACATCGCCGGCAACGCGGCGCTGAAGCAGGCGCTGGCCGGACTGCCCGCTGGTGATCGGCCGCCGCGACGCGCCGAAGCTGACCGATCCGGAGCTCAACCTCTCGGCCGGCTTCGGGCTGGAGCTGATCAGCCCCCCGGCCGACGTGCTCGTGGACGAGGGAGAGACGTACTGTGCGGCCGGCTTCGACCTGGAGGTGCGGGAAATCCCCGGCCACTCGATCGGCCACGTGGTCTTCATCTGGCGTGGGCAAACGCCGGCCGTGGTCTTCGGCGGCGACGTGCTGTTCGCCGGCAGCATCGGCCGCACCGACTTCCCCGACGGCAGCTTCGAGCAATTGGCCGAAGGCATCCACCGCCATCTCTTCACCCTGCCCGACGACACGCAGGTGCTCCCCGGCCACGGCCCGCCGACGACGACGGGCCGCGAGAAGCGAAGCAACCCCTTCGTAGGCCAGTAGGCGCAGCCATTGGCGAGCGTCGAGGCGTAAGCCCGACGTGCACAGCGACGCAAAGCCGACGTGCAAAGCCGCCGGAGCTCAGCCCTTACGCTGCCCAGGCGAAAGCGTGAGCTCAACCGTGGCCGGGTCACTCCGTGACCCGAAATTCCGGTCACGGAGTGACCGGACCACAGACTGTCGCGCTAAGTTGTTGCCCTTCAATCTTTCGTTTTTCCAAATCCGCGAGTGCGGGTGCCGCCCGTTCCCTTGGCGTGTCCTGCTCTCTCACACGTTGCGCTGACGCCGCGACGAACCGCCAACGGCCGCGCACGGCACGAGCGCATGCCGCGGCTGCGGCCGGCGATTCCCCAACCTACGCGCCGCCCTGTCATGAGGCGAGCCATGTTTTGCGCTCCTGCACTGCTCGAGGGAAATCGCTTCCCCCCTCTCCAGAGCGACACAAACGGAACACTTCGGCAACACGTAGGGTGGGTCAAGCTCGCGCAGCGAGCGCCGACCCACCAAATGCGTGCGGCGTCGGCGCGCGCCTCGCCGACGCGCCGGGTGCCTGTGGCTGAAAGCCACAGCCGTCTGCTCCGGAAGCGGTCGCAATTCACAGCGGATCGCCTGGGGCATTCTGCCCCAGGCACCCGTGCGTAAGCCCGACGTGCAAAGCCGCCGGAGCTCAGCCTTTAGGCTGCCAGGCGAAAGCGTGAACTCAACGGTGGGCGGGTCACTCCGTGACCCGAACTTCCGGTCACGGAGTGACCGGACCACAAATTGTCGCGCGAGGTTTGCCCTTCAATTCTCCGTTATTCCAAATTCGCGAGTGTCGTGCCGCCCGTTCCTAGGCGTGTCCTGCTCTCTCACACGTCGAGCTGAACGCCGCGACGCTCGCCGACGGCCGCGCGCGGCACGAGCGCATCCCGCGGCCACGGCTGGCGATTCCCCAACCTACGCGCCGCCCTGTCATGAGACGAGCCGTGTTTCGCGCTCCTGCACTGCTCGAGTGAAATCACTTCTCCTCTGGCGAGAGCGACACAAACGGAACACTTCGGCGACAGGTAGGGTGGGTCAAGCTCGCGCAGCGAGCGCCGACCCACCAAATGCGCGTGGCGTCAGCGCACGGCTCGCTGACGCGCACGGGCGGCGGGGTGCCGGTGGCCAAACCACCGGCGAGTCAACTGACGGCTCGCTCGCTTCGAGTTCGTGGCCAAGCCGAAAACTATGGCTCCCGACACCATTAAGCAGTGGCCACCTGTGGCTTCGCCACAGGCACCCAGGCGCTCTCCCTGACGCGCACGTCGCAGGCCGGCGGCCGCCGTTGCGGCGTTGTCCCGAGCTACGGTCTGTTGCGGAGAGCGTTTTACCGGGTACGGCTGGCCCAGCGACACAAACGGAAAACCTCGGCGAGACCCCACCCCCCGAACATCCGCCGGCGAGCCGCTAGGCAGCGTCCACCCCGAGCACGGAAGCGCCAGCCGGCGAGTGTCAACGTGTAAACCCAAGTTCCTGTGGCTGAAAGCCACAGCCGTCTACTCCGGAGCGGTCGCAATTCGGGGCGGAACGCTGGGGCATTCTGCCCCGGCCACGCGTGCGTCGAGCCGTCAGGCCGACGTTCCGGACCGCCGCATCACTAGCTGGACTTTGCGTGTCTCGGCTTACGACACGCGCTCACCACCGAAGACAATGGTATCGATTAGACCACAAAACTCTTGACGGGCTCCAACTTGATCGAACGCCAACCGATAGGCGGGATCCAGCGCAAGAAACGGCGCGTCTGACTGTCGCAGCGTGAGCATCTGGTCAACTGCGTAGCGTACTCGCTCAAAGGCCGCCTCGCGGACCGCTCTTGTTTCTCCAGAGACCACCGCACTAGCCGCGCTGACGGCAGTCCATTCCCAGAACTTGCAGTCCTTGTCCCCGTTGCGGCCAAAAAGACGGTCGATCTTGGACAGCGTGCGGTCCAGCACCGCTTGGGTCGCTCGCCGCGACTTTGAGGTGTTGTAACACGCGCAGTGCATCGCGTGACTGATTAGCAGGCATAACTCCAGGCCAATGTCCAATCGAGGGTTTTGTCTATCCGCTGCGTCAACGCTTGCGCAGGTCGCGTCCACGGCGGCCAGGTACTTCGCCATCTCGGAATCATCGCCACGACGCCTGGCCGCGTCGGCAAGCGCCAACGCCAACGCGGACCGGTATCGCACGGGCACGGGAACGACGCACGTCTCGATCTCGCGGCCGCCCACCGGTGTGAGCGCCGCTGGCGCCTCAGTTGTAGTTCCGGGCAATAACACTGGCGCCGGCAGAGAAACCGGGGATTCCAGCCGACGCCAATATCCCCAGGCGGATTGCAGCATTGCATGGCGGCGTCTCGTCGGGTAACCCGGTGCGCAAATGGAGAGAAGCTTCCCCAATGTAAAGCAAGCCGCGCCGCTCCAATTCGTCTGATTTCTGTCCGCCAGCTCACGAAGCGCACCGCCTTCGGGACCGTTCAAAAAGGACCTTGCCGCCGAGATCCCCGCAAGCTGCGCACGGTAACTGTTTAGCAAGATGAATTGCGGCCAAAGCTCACCAAGTTGCAGCGCCGCGCCGCGGTCTCCGGACGCGAGAAGTCGAACGAAATTCTCGAAGAGGGTCCAGCTCGCCGTGTATCGAAGCGATTTCCTCCGGGGCAACCTGGCGGCCGCACAGATCCTTCAAGCCCTGACAGATTTCCGCGACCGACGCCTCGGTGGCAAGCTCCGGCTCCCTTCGTCGCAGACTCGGCTCCAGCCGATTCTTCGCTGCGTGCGCAATCCCACCCATGACGTCGAGCGATGACGACGTACAGCTCGCTCAGCATCTTGCCACTCTCTGTCAGCCACCCGCGGACCCGAACCACATCGATGCGATACTTCCGGGATGTCGGGCGACCCCTCTTTACAGGAGCATTCATTTTTTGGGCTTTTTTGGGCCTTCTCCCGCCAGCTCAGGGCCCGAAGAATGTAAGCGGACGAACCAATCCCAACTCTAGAGGTGCAGCGTGAACTCGTACCCACTCCTCTTGGACCATTTGGAGCCAGTCGTCGTTGACTTCGACAGCTTTCCACCCGGTGAGTATGACGAAGCGGCACAAGTCTTCAAGTACACCGTGGTTGATCCGGCCATGGGGACAACGATGCGGACGCAAAGCATGAGGAACGCCACAACGTCGCCGAGCGTCGTTACCGGCTGCGAGGACTACGACGATGAAATGGTCACGCGCCTGACTGATGACGTAGGCGTCGGACGTTGTCTTAGACCTCTCGTCGGAGGCGCTTGTGGGCTGCACGGTCCTGATCATAACGAACAAATACGACGTTCACGCGGACCACTTGGTGCCATTGATCGAGTCGCGCAGCGCGCACGTTATTCGGCTCAACACGGAGGATTTCCTGACGCACTATCGATTCGCCTGGAAACCGGACAACTCAGGATCGCTATCGCGAGGTCGTCATCTCGTCAACTTTGCGTCAGTGGATGCCGTTTGGTATCGTAAGCCCAGCCTGTGCGATCTTCCCGACGAGTGGGCCACGTACCGTGACTTTCTCGCCGAAGAATTGCGGGCAACATTGGGAGGGATTTACGCTTCACTGCGGTATGCTCGATGGGTCAATCCTCTTGATAACCAGCGAAGAGCAGCCTACAAATTACTGCAATTGAACGCCGCCGCATCCTTGGGGTTGGAGATTCCCGACACCATCGTTACCAACGCGCCAAACGAGGCAGCACAGTTCGCCGCCAAGCACGCGGAGAACGGCCTGGCGATCAAGGCGATTGGCTCCGGGCTTGTCCATCTTCCCAAAGGCCAGACCATTTTTACCAACCGGCTGCGGTACGCCGACGGTCGCGATTGGACCCGTATCAACCAATTCCCTGTGTTTTTGCAGGAGTACATTCCCAAAGCCAGCGAAATCCGAGTCACCATCGTGGGCGACTCGGTCTTTGCCTGCGCCTCGATACTCAGGCGAGTCCAAACGAGGCGTCGAGGGTAGACTGGCGACGCTACGATTTCGAACACGTGACGTACCGAGCTGCAACATTACCGAGCCGCGTCGAAGACCAACTGCTGCGGTTCATGCGTCACCTCGGGCTGGTCTACGGCGCGATCGACATGATTCGCACGCCCGATGGTCGCCACGTCTTTCTCGAGGCGAACCCCAGCGGGCAATGGCTTTGGATCGAGCAACGCACGGGCCTTGGTGTTTCCGAGGCACTCGTGGACTGTCTCGTTCACAACGCAGCACCGTCGGACGTGGACACCGATAACGCGTCCACGGACAAGATGAACACCGCTGGCCGCCCAAGAGAGCTATGCACCACGCACAACTGACACTTCTTCTTTTTGTTAGAAAGGGTTCTTGATCTATGGCAAATCTGTCGCTCCCTGATCCCAACGACCCTCGCATCACAAGTCTCGCAAAGCGCTGTCGAGCCAATAACTGGGGTAACTGGGATCTCTGCAAGGCAATTGATGCCGAATTCGGGTATTCAACTCCTGATCGCTAAGACGCAATTCGCGCCATGGTACAGCAGAAAATGAAGGAATTAGGACTGAATTAGTATTGGTATTTAGCAACCCAAGGAGCAACCAAATAGGCAAAAGCAAATGAAAACAGACGAAAGAACCAACGGAATGCGGCGACGTGCCAACCGCCAAAGCAAGCTGGCCGCCCTTACGGCCGTCGCCTCCGCGCTTGTGTTCTAGTGGCGGCCCGCCGTTAGTCTTTCCCCCGCGCGGGGGTATATTGCTGACTTTGTCAATCGAATCACTATTGGGCCTTCCGCCAACCACGAACACAAGAAGAACGCCATGAGCAATCGAGACACTGAGCCCTGCCAATGCCGTTGCGGAAATCTCACCGTCATGATGTGCGTGTACTACTGCGGTAAAGGATGCGGCATGTATTGCATCGGTAAAAATGGTTGCGCCCGTGAAATTGGACCGGGCAAGGGAAGTTACGGCTGTCCAAAGTGCGGCTGCCCGACAAACCAGTCGAGTTGCAAAGGCAATGAGCGGTAGGGACCTGGTTAATAGAACGGGACGCTTCTGGGTTGCTTATCATCCAGGGCAACAACGCGGACGATGCCTCCAGCGCTTCAATCGTTTGTAGGTACAGGATTACAGGATGTGGAATGTGTTGTGATCGCCCGGACACTCGTGTGATAGTCAAACGTACTTGACACTAGTGCATCTACGATACAATTTTCTTTTCGAGAGGAGCCACCGATGACCCTAGCGGAATACTATCGGAAGATGGATACCGCGCAGATGTTGGCGGAATTCGAGGATCTCATCCGAAAATGGAAGCAAGGGTTCGTCGATGCCAACGGGTACGGTCCGCATGAAGCGCTGACAGCCATCTGGTTCGAGGCGGACAGGCGAGGAATTCAACTTCCTACTTGTCGGGATTTCCCCGGCGTGGACAGAGACAGGCTCGGCTCTTGGTGAAGCCACGATCGCCCCCAAGAGCAATTTCTACGATGACCGACGTGGCTATGCCGAGTTTGGTGGGCATCGATGAGGCGCCCAGCGCGATCGCCCTTACGAAAAAGATGGCGCAGATGGCGATGATCAACTCCGGGACGTAGCCCAGGATGGACATCGGCATGCCCAGCAGCCTGAAGGCGCCCCTACGAACAGCCCGAGCGACTGGCTTCTCTTCTGTCCGGCCGTCGTGGCGCGGCCGAGGCTTGCCGGCCGATCCGCTACGCCTATGACGTCCGGCCCGCTGCCTTTCGGCGGCCTTGAGGCACTCGCCGATGATCGCCGGTTCCCAGGGCTTCGTCGGGTGCGCACGACTTCGCCCTGGGGGGCATCGAGTGGACGGCCGTTAAGCCGCCCGACGAGACTTGCTGGTAGGTCCGCGAGCCGAGCGGGACGGCGGCACCGCCTCATGTGGCGAACTTGGTGCCGCTCGGCTCGCGGCACTCGCGGTCGCCGCTCTCTCCAAGATTAGGGCATTGGCCGACCAATGCAAGCATCACGGCCGCTGACAGTACCACATCTGTCCAGCGACGTGGCCATAAGATCAACTCCGGCTTGGCGTCGTGCCTCAAAAGCCAAAATGGCTACCGTGCGGATCCATGGGCGGTTCGGCGAAAAGCTATGCCGGCGACACGACGTACTGCGGCGCTCTTCCGTTGATACCGAACAACAGCCGAGACGGCACTTGCTTGCACCACATATAGTAACTTTGAGTCGGCGATGCTTGGTTGCCAGCAACCATCACCCACCACGTGCCGTCCTTGCTCGGCTCCGAGGTGGTGTTGATGAGCATGCCGCATGAAGTAGGAACATCAGCGGGGCCGATCATGATTGACGGGTCAACCGTGTCCTTTTCCGTTATCGGTACGGCGGCAATGAACGGTGCCCATACGCCGCGCGCGGACGCAACTCGACCGCAATGGGTCTAGGTCCCCGCTGGCCGCCATGAATACGAATGAAGTAGGGTTCGAGTACCTGTCGAGTCGCGCGATGTGGCCTCCCTTCGGCAGCGGCTTGAATTCGCTCCTTCCAATCCCCGTCCGTCAGACTGACATACAGGCGAGTTCGAATCGGTGGCGGAATAAGCCCCGGGTCGACTGGACCAGGAAAGAGGGCAATAACCGGAAATGTGTTGCCCCTTTTTCCGAGCGCAGATCTAACGCATAGGCGAATTCCTCTTTGCAGGGCTCGCTCGCCAAGCTGTCGGCGGTCGCAACGAGCAGCCACGCATCCGACTCACTCGGCTGCTCGATAAAATGGGCGATTTGATCCCAAAGCCGTTTGCCGGCGCTGACGTTCCAGCGATCCAGCTTGACCGCTAGCCCCGTGCGCTCCAACTCTTGGGCGATGAAGTCGATGTCGCCATTCTTGTTGTCTACCCAGGCGTAGGTGAGCCAGATAGTTGCCATCGTTGATTACCCGCACTCACCATCCGGCCTCTCCCACGTCGGGCTTACGCCTCGACGCTCGCCGCTCTTACGCCTCGACCCCGCGCCGGCAGGGCGCCTACCGGCTTCCCCCCCGGTCGCCGCCTCGCCCACGCCCGCGGTCGCTGTATTGCCGGTCGCCGCGGTCGCGGCGGGGGGGGCGGTCTTCGCGGGGGCGGTCGCTGCGCTCGGGACGGTCGCCCCCGCCGCCTTCGCCGTCGCCGCCGCCGGGCTGGGCTCGCGCTTGGGGTCGGTCAGGCCTAGCTCGCGCATCGCCGCCTTGCGGCTCAGCTTCACGCGGTCCTGCTCGTCGATGGCGATCACCTTCACCTGCATCGCGTCGCCGACCTTGCACGACGTCGTCGACGCGTGCCGACGTACTCGTCGGCCAGCTCGCTGATGTGGCACAGGCCGTCGCGGCCGGGCAGGATCTCGATGAACGCGCCGAAGTCCTTGACGCTCGTCACCGTGCCGTCGTAGATCGTGCCGACCTGCACCGCGGCGGTCAGCGCCTCGACCGCGCGCCAGGGCCGCCTCGGCCGCCGGCCGCGTCGCGTGCCGGCGATCGTGCACCGTGCCGTCGTCCTCGATGTCGATCGTCGCGCCGGTCGTCTTCCTGGATGCCGCGGATCGTTCTTGCCGCCCGGGCCGATCAAGCAGGCCGATCTTCTCCGGGTTGATCTTCGTGCGTGCAGCAGCCGCGGGGCGTGCGGCGACTGATCTCGGCCGCGGCCGCGGAAGCGTCGATGAGCATCGTCTCGCAGGATCTCGATGCCGGGCCTCGCGGGCCTGGGCCAGCGTGGCCCGGATGATCTCCTCGCTGATGCCGTCGATCTTCAGGTCGAGCTGGATGCCGGTGATGCCGTTCTGCGTGCCGGCGATCTTGAAGTCCATGTCGCCGAAGTGGTCCTCGTCGCCGATGATGTCGGTCGAGCAGCGTCCAACTTGTCGCCGTCCTTCACCAGGCCGATCGAGATGCCGGCGACCGGGTTGGTGATCGGCACGCCGGCGGCCATCAGGGCCAGCGTGCCGCCGCAGACGCTGGCCATCGAGCTGGAGCCGTTCGACTCCAGGATGTCGGAGATCGACGCGGATCGTGTAGGGGAACTCGTCGGGGTCGGGCATGCACCGGCTTGACGCTCCGCTCGGCCAGCGCGCCGTGGCCGATCTCGCGGCGGCCCGGGCCGCGGATCGGCCGCACTCGCCGACCGAGAACGGCGGGAAGTTGTAGTCGAGCATGAACTTCTTGCGAGTACTCGTCGAACAGGCCGTCGACGCGCTGCTCGTCGCGGACGGTGCCGAGCGTGACGGTGACCAGCGCCTGCGTCTCGCCGCGCTGGAACATGGCCGAGCCGTGCGCGCGCGGCAGCACGTCGACCTCGCACGCGATCGGCCGCAGCGTCTTGTAGTCGCGGCCGTCGGGGCGCGTGCCGCTCGAGGATCAGGTCGCGGACGACGCGCTCTTCCAGGGCGTGCCAGGCGTTGCTGAACGCGTCCGGCGTGATACGCGCCGTCGGCCGTCGGATCGGGAATCAACTCCGGCGAGCGCCTTGTCCTTGAGCGGCTGCACCGCGTCGGCGCGGGCGTGCTTGCCGGCGGTCTGCTTGGCGGCCTTGAGCTCGTCGTAGAAGCGTCGCTGCGAGCCGGTCGTACAAGCCGTCGTTCGGCGGCGGCGACGAAGGCCGTCTTCTGCGGCGCCGACCTTGTCGATGCAGCTCCTGCTGCAGGTCGCACGAGCTCGCGGATCGTGCCGTGGGCCGAACATGATCGCCTCGGCCATCTCGTCTTCGGGCATCTCGCGGGCGAAGCCCTCGATCATCAGCGACCGGCGTCGCGCGTGCCGGAGACGATCAGGTCGAGGTCGCTCTCCTCCAGCTCGTCGTGCGTCGGGAACGGCGACGAACTTGCCGTCGACGCGGCCGACGCGGACGGCGCCGAGCGGCCCCTGGAACGGGAGCGGCGAGATGCGCAGGGCGGCGCGGCGCGCCGATCATCGCCAGCACGTCGCGCGTCGTTCTGCCGGTCGCTGGACAGCACGAAGCTCTGGATCTGCACTTCGTCGTTGAAGCCGGCGGGGAACAGCGGCCGGATGGGCCGGTCGATGAGCCGGGAGGTGAGCGTTTCCTTGGTGGTGGGCCGGCCTTCGCGCTTGATGAAGCCGCCGGGGAACTTGCCGGCCGCGGCGGTCCGCTCGCGGTAGTCGCAGGTCAGCGGGAAGAAGTCGATGCCCGGCCGCGGCGGGCCGCGTGGCCGCGGCGACTGAGCACGACCGTGTCGCCGTACTGCACCAGGCACGCGCCGGCCGCCTGCTTGGCCAAGAGACCGGTTTCGAAGGAGAAGGTCTTGCCGCCGATTTGCTTTTCTACTCGTACTTTCAAGTTAGTCACCTTGTGATGTGGGTCGATGGTTTGTGGGGGGCGGGGCCGGAAGGCGATCTATCTCTCGTCGTCCTCGTCCTCGTCGTCGTCCTGTCGTCGTCCTCGATAGCTCGTCGTCCTCGATAGCTCGTCGTCCTCGATAGCTCGTCGTCCTTTCGAGGACGAGGACGACGACGAGGACGAGGACGAGCGTAGGAACCCGTGTGATACGATGCCGCGGGGACCAACAGCGCACAGCGATGTTGGCGGGCCGCCGGAGAAACGCGGCAAGAACGGCAGAGGGGAGGATTCGCGGCTGGAACGCGCCGGCGATGAACAAAGAACGTCTGACGACTGGCGACCAGTGTTTGCTCGCTGCTTACTTGCGCAGCTCGAGCCGCCGCAGCATGCCCACGTAGCGGTCCGGACTGACGCGCTTCAGGTAGCTGAGCAGCCGCCGGCGCCGAGAGACCATCGCCAAAAGGCCGCGACGGCTGGCGTAATCCTTCTTGTGCGACTGCATGTGCTCGGTGAGCTGATTGATTCTGGTCGTCAGAATCGCGATTTGGACTTCGGGCGATCCGGTGTCGTTGTCACCGCGCCGATAGTCGCTGATCACCTGCTGTTTCCGCTCTTTGGTTATCATCCCCGACCGAAAACCCTCCGTTTGACTGCCACAACAGACTTTGCCACAAGGGCAAGGGGCGCCGGCCTATGGGTGGCGGGGCTCCGTTGCGTGGCGTGGCGAGGTTGCGTGGCTTGGCTCCGCTGCTTGCCTACGATGCTGCTTTGCCTAATGCTGCTTTGCCTGATGCTGCTTGCCTTCATTGGATGGCGACTTCGCGCCAACGGCCAGCTCTGGCTCACGCTCCTTACAAAAACGAGCCTAGGTACGTCTAAACACTACGGTCCAACATGGTTAAGGCGGCAGTCTACCACGGCAGACGATTATTGCAATGCCAAATGCCGGCACTGCTGGCGCACCCGTGGCACGGGCTTCTAGCCCGTGAGGGAGGGAGGGCTGCCTTCGCATCGACTGGACGACTGGACGTCTGGACGTGGCACATGTGGCACCTGCTGCCGGCGGTGGTAGAATGGCCCAGTGGAGGAAACGCGATGACCGTTCCCGTTCTTATCGAGCAATCCGACGGCGATTTCTGCGCCACCTTGATCGGCTCCCCCGATCTGCGCTGTACGTTCGTCGCGGGCCGAGGCCATTGAGGCCTTGCGGGGCCAGTTGGCCCAGAAGCTGGCCAGCGGAGAATTGTTGGATCTTGAGGTCCAGCCGCTGGGCGCCTCGGGCTTGGCGGGCATCTTCCGTAATGACGCGACTTTGACCCAAATCCGCGACGAAATCTATCGCCAACGCGATGCCGAGCGACCTCAATGATCGCACACTCCGCGAAGCTCGTCACGCGGAACCGGCGCAACTTCGAGAAAGTGCCCGGACTGGCGACGGAGATTTGGCAATGAGGCAATGAGAACGGCGAACGCATGGCCAGGATGGCCATGCCACGTTCGGGCTAGTGTGCTCTAGGCCGTCTTCACCGTCACCGTCTTCACCTCCGTGTAGTGCTGCAGGGCGTACTCGCCCAGCTCGCGGCCGATGCCGCTCATCTTGAAGCCGCCGAACGGGGCGGCGGCGTCGAAGACGTCGTAGCAGTTGACCCACACCGTGCCCGGCCCGCAGGCTGTTGGCCAGGCGGTGGGCCTTGCTGATGTCGCGCGTCCAGACGGCGGCGGCCAGGCCGTAGAAGCGTCTGGTTGCCGCGCTCGATCACCTCGTCGACGTCCTTGAACGTGCAGGATGTTCATCACCGGGCCGAAGATCTCCTCCTGGGCGATCTTCATCTCGTCCTTCACGTCGGCGAAGACGGTCGGCTCGATGAAGTAGCCCGTGCTCGCCGACGCGGTTGCCGCCGGTCAGCAGCTTCGCGCCCTCCTTCTTGCCGGCGTCGATGTAGCCCATGATCGCGGTCGAACTGCTCCTGGGACACCTGCGGGCCCTGCGTCGGTGGCCGGGTCGAACGGGTCGCCGACCTTGCGGCTCTTCGCCTTCGTCGACGCATCTTCTCGACGAACTCGTCGTGGACCTTCTCCTCGACGAACAGCCGGCTGCCGGCGCAGCAGCACTGGCCCTGGTTGAAGAACAGGCCGAAGTACGCGCCCTCGACGGCGGCGTCGAGGTCGGCGTCGGCGAAGACGATGTTCGGGCTCTTGCCGCCCAGCTCCAGGCTGACGCGCTTCAGGTTGCTGCTGGGCGGCGGCCTCCATGATGATCTTGCCGGTCGTGTGCTCGCCGGTGAAGGCGACCTTGTCCACGTCCATGTGGCCGGTGAGGGCCGCGCCGGCGGTCGGGCCGAAGCCGGGGACGACGTTGATGACGCCGTCGGGGAAGCCGGCCTCCTGGGCCAGCTCGGCGACGCGCAGGGCGGTCAGCGGCGTCTGCTCGGCCGGCTTGAGGACGACCGTGCAGCCGCGCGCCAGGGCCGGGCCCCACTTCCACGCCTGCATCAGCAGCGGGAAGTTCCACGGGATGATCTGGCCGACGACGCCGACCGGCTCGTGCCGCGTGTAGCAGAAGTAGTGGCCGTCGATCGGGATCGTCTTGCCGTGGATCTTGTCGGCCCAGCCGGCGTAGTAGCGGTAGCACTTGATCGTCAGCGGCAGGTCGGCGGCGAGCGAGTCGCGGTACGGCTTGCCGTTGTCGAGCGACTCGAGGGCGGCCAGCTCCTCCTGGTTCTTCTCGATCAGGTCGGCGAGCTTGTTCAGCAGCCGGCCGCGCTCGGCGGCGTTCATCTTCGGCCACGGGCCGTTCTCGAACGCCTTGCGGGCGGCCTTGACGGCCAGGTCGACGTCGGCCTTGTCGCCCTCGGCGACCTGGCAGATCATCTCGCCGGTGGCGGGGTTGAGCGGTCGGCGAACGTCTTGCCGCGAGACGCTGTCGACCCACTTGCCGCCGATGAAGCAGCGGCTGGTCCTTGACCTTCGGCGGCTTGACGGTGCGGGCCTTCGTGGCGGGAGCGGGGGCGGTGGCGGTGGCCATGGCGGTTCCTCCTTATGTGCAGGGACGGGCGTTTGCCTGGGGATGACTGTCGCTGGCTGATTCTTGCAGATGGAGGGCGCGCAGGCAAGCGGACAGGGGGTTACGTCGGGTTCTCACGAGGCAGAGCCTCGCGGGCAGGGCGACTGCGAGGCGGAGCCTCGGAACGAGACTCTGGCGCCGCTGGCGGCTACTTGATCGCCACCGGCAGCTTCAGCAGCAGCGGGTCGGTCTTCTCCAGCAGGCGCATCATGCTGGATGCCCTTGACCCACACGCGATACGATTCGATGTCCACCGTCGCGATCAGGCTGAATCTTCCGTCGCGATCCGTCTCGCCGCGCCCCAGGTTCTGCCGGCCATCGTTGCCGGAGACGATGGCTCCGGCCACCGGCTTGCCATCGCTGTCGATCAGCCGACCTTCGTAGCGAGCGGTCTTTACCAGCTCAATCGTGGGCAAATCGAACGTTTCGACTCCCTCGGGCACCGTTACCGAACCGATGAAGCGCGGCACGAGCTTCTGGTAGTATTCCCTTGGCACATGGACGTTCAGATACACATTGCCGGGGGCGAGGAGCAGCTCGTACCGTCCCTCGTCGTCTGCCCGCACCTCCACACCCTCGCGCAAGTTGCCGTGCACACGGACAATCGCGCCGGGCAGCGGCTTGTCCGACTCGACGATCCGCACCCGGCCACGCACCCGCACGGCCGGCACGAGGGGGATCGTCACCGTGGTCGTTTCGCCGCCGGCCACGATCACGTGGTCGCGCTGCGGCAGGGCGCGCACGGGCAAGCGCGGGTCCAGGGTGTCGATGAAGTAATACCGCCCGGCGGCCATCTGGGGCACGACGAACTTCCCGTCGGCGTCGGTCTCGACGGCGGCGCTGCCACCGGCGGGAGGGTGGCCGCGCACCCCCCGAAAGGTGAGCTTGATTCCCCGCGCCCACTCCGGCTTGGCGGCGATGACCTGCCCTTCGATGCGGCCGACGGAGCGGAGGCCAATCGTCCGTTCCGGTGCATCTTCGGGAGCGTCGAGAAACACGTGATCCTGAGTGCCGTACCCTTTCGAGACGACGCGCAGCATTGTCAGATGCCTGGTGGAGACCGCTGGCAGGGCCGCTCCCCCCTTCTCGTCAGTGACTGCGGAGAGCAGCGACGCCAGCGGCGCGGGCGGCTGGTCGTGGCGATTGAGCTTGGGCACATAGAACCCCTGCGGAGTCACGCTCGCGCCCACCACCGGCTTGCCTTCGGGATCGACGACCAGGAACGAAGTCTTGGTCAACGGGCCCAGGCAGATTTCGATCGGGTCTTTCGAGCCGTCGAAGAGCGCCGCCTCAACCGGTGCCCGGGCGATGGCGTGCCCTTTGGCATAGGCCCATATCTCCCCGCGCCTTCGCCAAAAGGGCTGGTCAAGCCAATCGTCAGGGACCGTCAGTTGGAAACTGCCGTGCTCATCGGCCACGGCCTCCGCCTGAGTCGGGGGCTCCTCGCGGAGCGGCAACCAAAGCTGGGCTTTGGCGACACCGCGACCCTTCTCGTCAACAACGCGGCCCCGAATCGTGGGGACATTCTCTTTGCCCGGCTTTTCGGATTTTCCGTCGTGCGGCACCGGCGGCCCGCCCCTCTTGGGTGCTTCGCCAGACGCTTTCGGCGCGGGGACCTTTGCGGCGGCCTTTGCCTTCGCCATTCCCTCGACCACGCCGGCCAGCGCGTACACCCTGACGAACGGCGACTCAAGTTTCTCCGCCCAAGTCGGGGCGGCGTTCGGATAGGCGTCGGCCCAGGCGACCACGGATTGGTGGAGGATGATCGGACCAGCGGACATTGGGCCGTCATGCCAGAGCAGCTCACCGTGCTTGCTAGCGCTTTCGATGAACGTCCTTGAAGATAGCCTTCGCTGCGGCCGCGTCTCCCTGCTTGAGATGCTCCGCTGCTGCTTGCAGAAGTGCGTCGCTCTTCTGCAGCCGCATGAACGGCCCCATGGCCTCAATGCTGACATGAGCGGCCTTGAACTCCCCGGCCGCGATTTGCGCCCGGGCAAACTCTCGCAGCGTGTCTTCCTTCCAAGAGCCACGGAAGGGCTTCACGATCGCCAGCGCTTCGGCGATATTGCCGGCGCGAAAACGGCTCTTGGCGACCTCTGCCATCACTCGCTCGTGCGGGAGTGACGACTTGAGAGGCTCCGCGATCTCCATCGTCCGTTTCTCGTCGCCCATCTGGACGCGGGCTTTGGCGATCCACATCAAGGCGCCGGCCTTGCGGCTGCTGTTGATATCGGGATTGCCGTCTTCGAGCGCCTTGGATGCGTCCAGCGCAATGCGCAGCGATTCTTCCGCGAGGTCCTTCTGCCCGGCCTTGGCGTAGGCTGGCGCCAGGGTTGCCAGAGCTTGGACCTTGTCCGAAGCGTCTTGGATCTGGTCCGCAGTGCTCTGTGCCCCCTTCAAGTCTCCTGCTTCTACTTGATGGGCGGAAACGAGCCTCTGGGCGAGAGACCGCCTGTCTTCACGGATCGAATCCACGGTGGCGAGGGCCTCTTCGAGATTGCCCGCCTTGGCTTGCACGAGGCCGAGCTGAGCGAGGGCCCACTCCTTGCAGTTCCTGTTCGGCGTTTCGCTCCGCTCCGCGGTCTTTGCCGCCGGCCGCCACTCGCCGACCTCTGCCTGGGCCTTGGCGATCAGCATCAACGTGGTGCCTCGGCGGTTGGAGTCGGGGATGGCCTCGGCGCTGGTCGCGGCCTTCTCGAACACACGGGCCGCCTGTCGGAACTGCCCGAGTTGCGCCCACGCGGTGGCGATCTTCATTAAGGCGAATGCTTCCTGGGCCTCGTCTTCGATGTTGGCGGCCGATTTCTCGGCCTGCTCCAAGAGGGAAACGGCCTTGGCAGAAGGGCGCTCTGCTCGCGGGCCCGGTTTGGTCTGTTCGTCAGCCCGCGCACCACCAGCGGCCGCGACGATCGTTCCGAGGCACCACGCGCAAAAAGGGCGATGCGATGTAATCACGAGAGCACCCCGCTGGTGGTTAGAGGATCGAATGGCCCGAGCACTCGATATCATGTGAGGCCGATGGCTCGCGGTCAACGTTCTGACAGTGAGCATCCCACGCGCCGGCGCTCAAGGTCCTTGCTTGTTGCCTGGTCCCGACGAACGTTCCCCGCCGGCTGGTCGCACGAGCACGTAGGGCGAAATGGCGCCCGGACCGCCTTCAACGCACGATAGCGAATACTGGCCTTCGCCCTGAACGAACTTCACCGGGCGGCCGTCGAACGGATCCAGAGGCACTGCCGATAGGTACTCGGGCACCAACTCGTCCAGCGACGCAGGCAGTGTACGCCGGTTGAGTGTGTGGGCTCGCACGGCCAGATCGCAGACCAGCACGCGGAGCCTGGCTTGATCGCGGCACCGCGTATGGCGCACGGTCGCGTCCATGATTACCCATTGCCGCGAGCCGCTCACCTTGCTGACGGTCTGGTTCCAACGGCCACCCCAGCCGTAGGCAAGGAGGGTGTACAGCTTATCACGATCCAGGAAGGCCTCGATCGAATCGCGCGTGTCGTCATAGATCAGCAGCCGCTGCGCCGTGGCGCGGCATTGGTCCGCGGACAAGTCAGGAGCCAGGCTGGTCAGCTTCCCGACGGCCAGGCCCTCGATCGCGCTACCCACCAGCGAGTCGATCAAGAGGCCGCCGCGCTGGCTCCGCTCTGCGAGGGTCAGCGTGTCGGAAAAGAACGAGAGCGCGCCGCTGAACTCACCCGCCAACTGTTCCGCTTCGCCCGCTGCGACGAGCTTGCGTCCCAGTTCGCGAAGCGGCGTCAGATGCTCATACTCCGCCGGCTTGAAGTAGTCGACGTCCACCAAGGACGGCATGGCCAGATGCTGCCGAGCTTCCTGAAGGAGCTCGTCGCGACGCGCCGGCGTTATTCCCGGCACGGCAAGCTGATGGCCTACCGCGACCAGTTGCTCGTGGCCATTTGGCGAAGGTACGTCGGTCTTCGGGACGGTAATGGGGCGCGCCAGCTCGTAGTACATGTAGCCCGCAGGCATCGCCAGGACCGCAATCATCGCCGTGGCCAGAACCCATTTCACGCGGAAGGCACGGCACGGCACAGGCGTCGTGCGGCAGCTTTTCGCCTTCGAGCTTTGCGCAGCGCGGCCCCGTGACAAGGACCGCGGCAGCCAGAACGCCCACCGTGCATAGCACGCAGGCGACGTATTCGGAATCGACGCGGGCGATCCAATTCGAGAAATCGAACAGGAAGAGCTCGAACATTCCCGGCGGCATTGGGAGCCATACAATCAAGCCGAGCCATAGTCCGGCTCCGGCAAGGCAACTGGCCGATAGTGCCAAGAGGCGCTTGATCCGTCGGCCGTCACCGTAGGCACAATAGGCCGCGCCCCAAGCGCCAACGACAAGGCCAATGGATCGAGAAACCAGCGGAGAAACGTGATCGCGTCCCAGTCGGCCATTCCTGAGGCGAAGAGCGAAGCGGCCGATGCGATCAATGCGGAGAGAAAGACCGCGTAAAAGAGCGTGCCCAGGTTGAACCGCAATCGCGGCAGGCGACCCCATGTCTGTCCGTGAGGCGCTTGCGCGACAAATCGGGCCACAACGATGAGACCAACGGTCGCGGCCATCTCCAAGAGAACGTCCCTGGCCAGCTCGTCCGCCGGCGCAAGCCACAAGACCAGGGGTATTGCGCAGAATACCGCAACACGGACCAGTCGATGCCGCGGCGACACAGCCGCCCATATCGCCACGAGTCCCGCTGTGGTCGTCAGCGAGACGAAGAATACGGCGTGGACGAGCGCGGGCGTCATCGGGCTGCTTGCCGGTAAGAGTTGGACCGCTTCGGCCATGATAGCCGCGGCAAGCTCGCCGTGGCACGGCCATCTTGGCCAAGATGGCCGTGCCACGTGACGGGCATCGCGCATTTCTGCTCGCGGTGCGGTATCATAGGCGCATCGCCTGCCTGCCGTGGCTGCCCGGCCGGTCTTGCCTGGCCGTAGCTGCGCCCAAGACTGCCTCCAATCCTGCCTGCCATGTCGCATCGCCGCTTGTCGCTCCTGTGCGTTTTTGTGCTTCTCGTCATCGCCATCGGAACGGCACTCGTGCCGTGGCGCGGAGACTGGCGAGCCGTCGCTGCCGATCCGCCAGGAAAGCAAGCAGCCGCGAAACTGCATGCGATTCCCGACGTCTGGAAGACCCCGCCGGCCGGACTCTATACGGCCGGCAAGGGTTACGCCTGGTTCCGCTGCCTGGTGAAGGTGCCGGCCGATTGGCAAGGGCAGAAGGTCGAGCTGTTCTCCGAGCCGATCGATGATGCCCGCGACGCCTACGTCAACGGCGTGAAGGTCGGCACCGCGGGGGCATTTCCGCCCGACTATCGCAGCGGGCTGGGTGGCGCAGGACCGCTTCACGGTGCCCGAGACGCTGGTGAAGTTTGGCCAGTGGAACACCGTGGCCATCCGCGTCTACGACGACGGCGGCCGCCGCAACTTTAACGTCGCGGCACCGGTGCTGTTTGGTGCGAGCAGCAGCGCGGCCGGCGCCATCCGCATGGCCGGTCAGTGGCAGTACCGTGCCGGCGATGACGCCGCTTGGGCCAAATGGGACGGCGACCTGCCGGCCGACGGCAGCGCCACGTTTGCCAAGATCGAAGGGGCTTCCGAGGTCGAGCGCACGCTTCGCAAGCTGGCCGACGATGCCGGGCCGCTCAGCCCGGCCGAATCGTTCAAGAAGATGAAGGTGCCCGATGACCTCGCCCTCGATCTCGTGCTCGCTGAGCCGGTGATCGGCCAGCCGCTGCACATGTCGTTCGACGAGCGCGGGCGGATGTGGGTGGTGCAGTATCTGCAATACCCGCACCCGGCCGGGCTGAAGGTCGTCAGCCGCGACGAGTACCTGCGCGCCGTCTACGACAAGGTGCCGCCGCCGCCGCCGAACCACTTCCGCGGGGCCGACAAGATCACCATCCACGAAGACACCGACGGCGACGGCGTCTTCGACAAGCACAAGACGTTCGTCGATGGCCTGAACATCGCCACGGCCGTCGCCAGGCGGGCGCGGCGGCGTGTGGGTGCTCAACCCGCCGTACCTGCTCTTCTATCCCGACCGCAACAACGACGACGTGCCCGACGGCGACCCGGAGGTCCACCTGGAGGGCTTCGGCCTGGAGGACACGCACTCGGTGGCCAACAGCCTGCGCTGGGGCCCCGACGGCTGGCTCTACGGCGCCCAGGGCAGCACCGTCAGCGGCAACGTCAAGCGGCCGGGCGACGAAGAGAAGGACACCGTCCACTCGATGGGCCAGCTCATCTGGCGCTATCACCCGGAGACGCAAGCAGTACGAGATCTTCGCCGAAGGGGGCGGCAACGCCTTCGGCGTCGAGATCGACAGCAAGGGCCGCGTCTATCTCCGGCCACAACGGCGGCGACACGCGCGGCTTCCACTACGTGCAGGGCGGCTACTACCAGAAGGGCTTCGGCAAGCACGGCGCCGCTGTCGAACCCGTACGCCTTCGGCTACTTCCCGGCGATGAAGCATCACGCGGTGCCGCGGTTCACGCACACCTTCGTCATCTACGAGGGGACCGCGCTGCCGCCGAAGTACCGCGGCAAGCTCTTCGGCGTCGGCCCGCTGCAAGGCCATGTCGTGCTGAGCGACATGCAGCCGGCCGGCTCGACGTTCAAGACGAAGGACATCGGCCATCCGATCACCACGACCGACACTTGGTTCCGGCCGGTTGATATCGCCGTCGGCCCGGACGGCGGCATCTACGTGGCCGACTTCTACGAGCAGCGGATCGACCATGCCAGCCATTACGAGGGCGCGTGCACAAGGAGAGCGGGCGCGTCTATCGGCTGCGGGCGAAGGACGCCAAGCCCGACGCGAAAGCGACGGCGAGGTTCGACTACCGCCGTCTCTCGACGCGCGAGCTGATGGACGTGCTCAAGCACCCCAACAAGACGCACCGGCAGATCGCCCTGCGGCTGATCGGCGAGCGAAAGGATGCCTCGGTGATCCCCGTGCTACGCGAGCTGCTCGCCAAGAACACGGGGCAGTTGGCACTCGAGGCCCTGTGGGCCTTGAACCTTTGCGGCGGCCTGACGAACGATGTGGGCTTGGAGTCGCTCGGTCACGCTGATCCCTACGTGCGGCTGTGGACCGTGCGGCTGGTGTGCGACCACAACGGTCGCGGACTTTCCGAGGCCATCGCCACCAAGTTGGGGGCCTTGGCACGCGCGGACCAAAACGTCGAAGTCCGCAGCCAGTTGGCCTGCTCCGCGCGGCGGTTGTCGGCCTTCCGGTCGCTTCCGATCGTTCGGGCACTGTTGCGCCGCGACGACGACGTGGCCGATCCGCACGTGCCGCTGCTACTGTGGTGGGCTCTCGAAGCCAAAGCGGAGAGCGGCCGCGATTACCTCGTCTCGATGCTTGACGATCGGGAACTGTGGGACCAGGCGATGGTCCGCGAGCATATCCTCGAGCGGCTGATGCGCCGCTACGCAGCGGCCAGCACGCGGAAAGACCTGCTGACCTGCGCTCAGCTATTCTCGATGTCGCCTGCGCTGGAGCACAGCAAGCGTCTGATGGCCGGCTTCGAGAAGGCGTTTGAGGGCCGCTCGTTGCCGCCGCTGCCCTCCGAGCTCACGGCCGCCTTAGCGAAGGCCGGCGGCGGATCGCTGGCCCTGCAAGTGCGCCTGGGCGACGGCCCGGCCGTGGCGAAGGCCCTGCAAATCGTCGCGAACGAGAAGGCCAAGCCGCAGGAGCGGGCCACGCTCGTGCAGATCTTCGGCGAAATCCGCGAGCCGCGCTGCGTCAGCGTGCTCTTGGCCGTCGCCACCAAGTCGCGCGACGATTCGCTGCGCGCGGCCGCCCTGGGCTCGCTGCAAGCGTACAACGATCCGCAAGTCCCCGCCGCGATCATCCCCTTGCTGAGCAGCTTTCCGGCCGACGTGCGCGAGACGGCCCAGTCGCTGCTGGCCAGCCGGCCGGCCTGGGCACTGGCGTTTCTCAAAGCCATCGACGCCGGGACGGCCGAAAAGAAGCTGGTCCCGCAGACGATCGTCCGCAAATTGCTGTTCCACGACGATAAGAACCTGGCCGCCCTGGTGGGCAAGCATTTTGGCGCCGTGCAAGGCTCGACCACGGCGGAGATGCGGCAGGACATCGACCGCTACGCGGGCATCGTTGCCGGCGGCGCCGGCAACCCCTACAGCGGCAAAAAGCTCTATGCCGCCAACTGCGGCAAGTGCCACACGCTGTTCAGCGAGGGGGGCAAGATCGGCCCCGAACTGACGGCCTACAAACGCGACGACCTGAAGACGATGCTCTTAAACGTCGTCAACCCCAGCGCCGAAATCCGCGAGGGCTTCGAGAACTACCTGATCTACACGGCCGACGGCCGGGCACTCAACGGCTTCCTCGTGGATCAAGACGCCAAAGTGGTGGTCTTGCGAGGCGTCGAAGGGCAAACCGTCTCCGTCGAGCGCGACAACATCGAGCGCATGGCCCCCGTGCCCCGTTCGCTGATGCCCGAAGGAGTGCTCAAGCCACTCTCGCCGCAGGATGTGCGGGACTTATTCGCGTACTTAAGAGCGACGCAGCCGTTGCCGTAGGACCTCCAACGGCGCACCGGAGGTCGCGATGGCGAAGCGGCTGATCTTCCGAGTGGCCATGCCGTTGGGATACCCCAAGAAGCCAAAGCAAGGTAACGAACTGTGGACAAGGTGAGGGTATACCACGACCGAGCCGGCAATACGTTGACCGTCTGGTTCGACGACCCCCGCAAGGAGGTCGTTTGTGACGAAGTGGACGATGACATCGTGCTGATGAAGGACCGCCGCGGCCGGGTGATCGGGTTTGAGCGGTTAAACTATTTGAGCCGCAAGCAGCGAGATGACGGGGTCAACGTGCCCGTGGAAGTTCAGATCCTATCGTAATGCGCGGGGACAGCTTCCCAGGCGACACGCTTCCCAGGCGACATGCTTCCCAGGCGACACTGCGCAGCGGCACCTACGGCCAAACCAGGCCCAGCGCGCGCTAGAAGCCTTAGACCTTAGTCCGATTCTGCGATGCGCGCCCAAGCGGCTAGCGCTCCAATGGCACGATCTGCGGCCTACTCCGCACGCCCCATGGCGGCCATGACCGGTCGCTTACGCGGCTGCCCTTCCGATGCCCAGGGTCGCGGGCCGGCGGCGACGTTGCGGAACGGTCTGCTGGAGGAGGTCTGGCCGGCGGATGAGCCGCTGGCGGCCGCGCCCTGTAAGGTCAGTTCTTGCGCCTCGCCGGTCTCAGCGTCGCAAAGCAGCTCGCCCCGCAGCACCGACACGCCGCTGGGAGCCTCGATGCCCAGGCGAACGCGGTTGGCCCTGATCTCTAGCACGCGGATCGTGACTCCATCGCCCGGCAACACGATCGATTCTCGGCAGCGACGTGATAACACCAGCATGACGCAGACCTCCAGTCATCGTTTCTTGGCGTTCGACGGCCCTGCACCAGACAGCTCAGTCGCGCACGAACGCCGGGTTGGTGAACCTGTTTTTTTGGCTGAAAGAAAGGGACAGTCCTTACCCTTGGGTGAGCCGCCAGTGAGTGGGCCGCACCGGAGCAAGAGTCGTGCCATCAGCTACCGGTCGGCGCTGTTCCCCGGCAACAGGCCGTATTTCGCCGGCCGCAAGGGGTAAGCCCCAAATGAGGGCCGAGAAACTGCGCAGGCGGCTTCTCAGGGCTCGCTTGCTCCTTGCCCAAAAAGGGCCGCCCACTCTTCGGCATGACCCGAGCGACCAATCGGCGTGGGAGGCGCGATCGGGGGCTTCCTGGCGCCAAGCGGACGACGAAGTCCGTTGCGCGTTGGCATGTCAGTTGCCCTGTTGCTTGGAGGGAGACACCGCGGACCGGCCAGAATCGATTACGGAGAAGCGCCGTGAACGCCTTTCGATATGCACCGCTTCGGCTCGTGATCGCCCTGTGGCTGCTTGTCGTTTGCGGTGCCTTGGGGGGTGCCTCGGCGCTGGCCGGACCCAATTACCACGGCCGCGTGTCGAAGGCGAGGGCCGGCGAGCTCATCGTGGTGATTGGGACGGAGGAGTTCACTTTTGTCGTCCCCGCCAGCGCTCGCATCCGGGTGGAGGGGCGCCCTGGCCTGCTCGAGGCAATTCGCAAGGGATCGACGGCCATCGTCGTCGCCGACCGTTTTGGCGATGTGCGCATCGCACGACGCATCGACGTGCGAGGGCTCGCGCCAACCAAGGGCCCACCTCACGCCGGACTGCCGACACGCCGAAACACGCAGGCCAGGCCGGCGGCGAACCCTGCCGACACGCTCGACGACGCGCTTGACGACGCGCTCGACGACGCGCTTGACGACGCGCTTGACGACGCGCTTGACGACGCGCTTGACGACGCGCTTGACGACGCGCTTGACGAGTCGATCGAGCCTTGACCTGGATGGCTCGACCAGCTTTGACCGCCGCCGTGCCCTGCCGTCTGAGCGCGCAATCAGTCTCTGCCGTGGCCTCTTTGGTGCGCGCACGGCCTCGGGTGTGCCCGACTTCAAAAAAACGGCCCAGTCTTTTGACAAAATCGCGGGAATCCGTGTCCGGTCTTGCGTCCCTCTTGCGACCTTAAAGGGAAACCTCGGCGAGCCGCGAGCAGCGGCCAGGCACTTTCATACCTGAGGCGAGCAGAGCATGATTTGGAGACGCGAAGCTGGAAAGGACTTATGGCATTTCTGCAAGAACTGCCCCGCGTGGCCAACGACGGGCAAATACGAGGAGGACCAGCGCCTGCCGCTCACCGGCCGGATGTGCGAAGAGTGCAGAGCGAAGAAAGACCGCGGCGACTGCCAAGAGGAACGCAGGCCAGTAAAATCAGGGTAAATATGCAGACTTGGAAATATGGGTCGCTCACGCCTGGCTGGGGCTTCCAGCCCCAGCGGCGTAGATGTGGAGACTTAGAGATGGGCCGTTCGCCTACAATGGCCTCTGGGCTTTTTCCTTCCTTAGTTCCCCTGCTCTTTGGCGAACGCCACGGCTCGCTCGTGGCCTTGCAGCGCGGCGGCCCGGCTCGTATAGCGGACGTGATGCAGGTCGTGCGGCCCGCCGAAGATCATCGTCTCCCACAGCACCGGCGCCCCTATGTTGCTGCGGCGCTGGTCAAGGCCCATGAACCGCGTGGCCACGACGACGCCGGCAGTAACCTGCGTCTCCGCTAACGGCTGGTCGTTGGCCTCCATCCAGGCCAACCAGCGATCCCAGTCGGGTTCGAGCTGCGGTTTGCCGTCGGCATCCAGGATGTAGGTGCTGTTGGCCCGCGCGGGGTCGGCGTCTTGCGACATGATGCGGCGCCTCGTATGGCGTGGCGTCGGGGAAAGTGGCGTGGGGGAAACGTGGCGTCGGGGAAAATTGACCGTCTCGGTCTTCCAAGCTCTAATGCGTCACGAAGGCCGTTTCGATTGGTGCAGGCAATCGATGCGACCAGTAAGCGGCGTGAGTTGGGCCATGCCCGAGCAGGCCGAGTGGCGGAATGGCAGACGCTGGGGACTTAAAATCCCCTGGGGAGTAATCCCCGTGCGGGTTCGACTCCCGCCTCGGCCAATGCCGTGCTCGCCCGAGGGGCTGCACGATCGATCTGACGGGAGTCGATCTCCACGCACGCGGGATGTCCCCCTCGATGCGACCAACCCGCCTCCTTGGAGCAGCCGTGTGCGTGCCTTTTTAGCAGACTTACTCGGTCAGCACGACTGCTGATCCATCGCTGCGGCCGCAGAGCGAGCGCAGGGTGCCGCGGGTCGGTGGAATTCTTGATCGGCCGCACGCTGGCGTCAGCCATGGCAAAGAAGCAAACGCCCGGATGTGGGCCGCCGAACTTATAGGCGTCGTCGTCCGCTTCGTCGTCGCCCGCCAGGCCGCGCTCGACCTCCACGATGGCGCGATCGTCTCCCTCGATATTACTGGCGATGCGGATGGTGTTGGGGTCATGGTGGGCCACGAGCGCCGCCTTATCGAACTGGCCCCAGAGCCATGCCCGCTGCATGCGCTTTTCGCCCAGCAGGGCCGTAGTGCTTTGGCCGTCGGTCAGGTGGGCCAGCGACGTGACGGAGCGCGCCGGCCGATCCTTGGTGGGCGGCTCCGCCCGCAGCACGATCGAGCCGTTGCTGCTGGTGCTCCAGAAAAGCTGGAGGGTCGTGGAGACCGCCACGTAGTCGGTGGGCTGGCCGGGCAACCCGTCTGGCTCGGGCGCTTCGCTGCGCCGCGAGGGACAATAAAGGCCCGGCAAACGAAATTGCTCGACGCGAGCCCGATTGGCTTCCGCCGACGCCGGCGACAGGATATCGAGCCCCTCATGACCCTTCGCGTCGGGCAGGTGCGGCAGAACCAGGGCCACCCAGGTCCAATGGCCCTCGTCGGTCGCCAGGGGGGGCAACTGGTTCTGTGCGTCGTGATATTCCCGCACCGCGAGGGCCAGTTGCCGCAAGTGATTGATGCACTGCGCTCGCCGCCCGGCTTCGCGCATGTTGGAAACCACCGGCATCAGCACCAGCGCCAACAGGCCGATCACCACGGCGGTCACCAGGAAGGGGAGGAACGACGCGCGCGGGCGAGGAAGGTCAGACATGATTCCTCCCGAATGATTTTACACTTGCAGTTTGCAGTTTGCAGTTTGCAGTTTGCAGTTGGCAGTTTTCACTTTGCATTAAACCGCCGTAGGAATGCAAAATGCAAAGTGAAAAATGCAAAATGCAAAATAACGCTTCCGCTGGGTTGCTTCACGGGTTGGCCGCCGCGGCGACACCTAGCAGCGGGGCCAGCTCGAGTGCCTTGGGCTGCCGGGCCGAGACGGGCGGGTCGCCGATCGAGAGGTGCAGTTTCAGCGCTAGGGGCTCAAAGACCATGGTCTGCAGCGTCCACGTCCGTTGATTGACCGAGTGCATGGCGGCGGCCACGTCGCCCACGCTGAACGCTTCGGCCCGTTTCTCGAGCTTCCGCAGCTTCTCGTAGCGCCAGCAGGGGACCGGCACGTGCAGGTCCGCCGTATTGAAGTGGTTCGTGCACGGCAGCACGCCTTTCTCGGCACGGCGGACGACGACCTGCTTGGGCGTGATTTCGAGGATCGCCCCTTCCTTCTTGTCGCACACGGCCAGGTTCATGCAGGTGGTGGCCTTCATCGACCGCATCAGCTTGGCGGCTTCATCTACCGTGGCGCATTCTTCCAAGAGGCGGCGATAGCAGAAGATCAACGGCGTACCCCGCGGCTCGAACAGCGTCGCGCCGTCCTTCGTCACGTAAACGTCGAGTGTGGCGACGGTCAGCCCCGCGTCGTTGATGCCCGACACAATGCCCACCATGCCGGGATAGCCGACGGCGGCAAACGCGCGTTTGCCCTTGGGGCGGACCACGGTCACGAGGCTGTATTTGTCCAGGACGCCGAAGGGCTCCAGGTCGAAGTTGCGGCCCAGCAGGGGGCCCTTCGTTGCGCTCTGCTTGGCATCGACGAATAGCGTGGCGCAGCCGCCCAGGCGGCGCAGCTCCAGCAGGCAGTTGCCCACCAGCATTGTGTCGCGGTCGATCTTGGCGACCTTGGCGCCGGTTTCCAGCTCCCTCCGGTATTCGGCCGGCACGTTCTTGAACAGTTCCTCCGCCGCGCCCACGAAGATCGGCCAGGCGAATCCCAGCCGGTGATGGCGAATGATCTCCTTGGGCAAGGCCAAGAGGGGCTTGACGGCCGGGGCGGTGAGCACGGCCGCCTGTTCGCCGATCTCCTCCGGCGTCCCCTGGAGGGTGAGCACCGGCAGGTCATTGATGTATTTCAGCTCCCCGCCCTTGTGCTTGGCCTCGGGGAAGCGGAAGGGCTCGGCAGCGGGCAGCGACGTTCCGGCAATCAAGAACGCGGCGAAAGAAACCGCCCAGCGAGCACGTATCATGGCGACTCCTTTGCAGAGGATCGAACGTACGACGCTATTCTCAGGGGCGCGAGATTTCTGTAAAGCCCGACCGGCCCATCGAGAAGACCTTGGTGTGCGGCTGCAATTCTTCAACCGAGCCGTCCCCCTGCCGGCGGAGCCCGGGCATGCCGACGCCGAAGTCCAGCACCAAGTCCAGCGCGCCGTCGCGATCAGTGTCTTCCAGCCTGACCTCCTGAATCCACTCACGAGTTGAACGAGTATTCGGCCTGCAACTCATCGCTGGCATCGCGTACCGTTCGACGGGCTTTCTTCATCGCCTACACTCCCTTCGGCACCGCCCAGTGGCCCTCGCGGTATTCTCGCCGCAGCAGGCTGTCGGCTTCGTTCGTCGCCGACGATCTGTTCCTTGGCCGGGTCGAACTTCAATGTCCGCCCCACCCGCGTCGCGATGTTGCCCAGGTGGCACAGCGACGCCGAGAGGTGGCCGATCTCGATGTCGGCGTTGGGCCGCTGCGCCGCTGCGGATGCAGTCGAGGAAGTTGCGCGTGGTGGGCCGCGCAGGTTCGGCCGCGCCGCTCGTCGGCTCGATCGAGCTTGTTCTCGCGGGCCGTAGAGCTGCCAGCCGTCCCCCTTGCCGAGGATCAGCATGCCCTTGGTGCCGTAGAAGGCGTTGCCGTTCTCGTAGCCCTCCTGGACGTAGGGCGACCAGATGCGCTGCTCGAAGATGAGCTGCTTGCTGCTGGCCGACCTTGCCGTCGCCGGGGTACTCGAAGACGACGTCTGCGTGTCGGGGAACTGCTGGTCGTCGTCGAAGAAGTACTTGCCGCCGAGGGCGGCGATCGTGCGTGGGGTGCGTCTCGACGCCCAGGCCCCAGCGGGCGATGTCGAGGTCGTGGACGCCGTCGTTGCCCATGTCGCCGGTGCCGAAGTCGTACCACCAGCGCCAGATGCCAGTGCAAGCGGTTGGCCTGGTACGGCACCATCGGGGACCGGGCCGAGCCACAGGTCGTAGTCGAGGCCCGCGGGCGGCTCGCTGGCGGCTTCGCTGGCCGATGTTGCCGCGGAGCTGGCTGTTCCAGACCTTGGCGACCAGCACGTCGCCGATGGCCCCGTCGCGCAAGCAGCTGCATCGCCTTCATGCACGTGCTCGGTGCTGCGGCTCTGCGTGCCGACCTGCACGACGAGCTTGCTTGCGGCGGGCCGCCTCGACCATCAGCCGGCCCTCGCGGATGTTGTGCGAGCAGGGCTTCTCGACGTAGACGTGCTTGCCGGCGTCCAGGGCCAGGAGCGTGGCCGGGCCGTGCCAGTGGTCGGGCGTGGCGACCGTCACGGCCCGCACGGCTGGGTCGTCGAGGACCTTCCGCAGGTCGCCCACCACCCTGGGCAGGTGGCCGGTTGCGTCTTCGATGCCCTTGGCGGCCTTGTTGCCCCGGTCCTGGTCGGGGTCGCAGACGTAGGCCATGAGCACGTCCTTGTGCCGGGCGAACGACTGGGCCAGGAACGTCCCTCGCCCGCCGCAGCCGATGGCGCCCATGACGATCTTGTCGTCGGCTTTGTCGTCGCCGAGGGCCGAACCGGCCATGCCAAGGGCCAGCACCGCGGCGCCTACGGACGATTCCTGCAAGAAGGTGCGGCGTGTGGTTGGCGGCATCGTGTGCTCCTTGGCTTGCGTGCGATCATACTCCGTCGAACATGTCAGTCGTGGCCACCAATGATAACGCGTGGCTGAAGCGAAGGCGAAGGCATTTGAGTCATCGTCGCCGCGCGATGTCGGGCTGCGGTAGTAATCACCTGGTGTCGCCGAAGGAATACTTCGACCTATTGCCCACTCCAACTGCTCAACCACTCCAACCGGTTGCGCATCTCTTCGGCCGTGAGCGCATGGCGAATCCGCAGCAAGCGACGGACGAGCTCCCCGACAGAGTACTGCTGCTGCCGAACCAACACGATGCCTGCATGGTCCCGGCCAGCAGTCAGCCACTGTGCGTGCGATGCGGTGAAATCGCCGATGTTGTTGCTGACGACCACTCGACCTGCGTCTGCAGGCATGCCTGCAGCTGAGCGTCGTCGCCCGCGCCTGCATTGCCGACCTCGTTCGTAGTCGCAGCGTCAATACCATGCTCTCTCAAGGCGGAGGCCAGCGCAGCGGATTGACAGTCCTCGTCCAGGTAGAAGCGGACGATGCTCATGGTGCGACCGGCGACGTCGTGGTCTCGCCGGAAGGCGCCGCCGCGGAAAGTTCGTCTTCGTGCGCGATTTCTGCCGTGATTTCCTCACGATTGGCAAGCGCGTAGGCGATCGCCGCGTACACCTGCGCCAAGGTGACGCTCTCGTACTTGGTTAAGATGTCCTCGGGCGACAAGCCGCTAAGGAACCACCGGTAGACCGAACTGACCGGGATGCGCCGCCCGTTGATTCGAGCGCGCCCACCGCAGGTGCCGGGTGTCTGGACGATCAGATTGCTGAAGCCGTTCGTACCTTGCATAATTGAATTATATCGCGCGGCTTGCGGGGAATCGACGTTGCTCAACCTGGCCGCTCCGCCGCTCCCGTAACCGCTCTCCCCCGTTACGGCCGTCCCGGTATAATGCCCCTTGTTCACTTGCCTTCTCTACCCTGGCGAACTTCGATTCATGAGCGAACTGAGCGATCGGACCGACGCCCTGCGGCAACGCATCCTTCAATTGAGGGACTCTCTTTGACTTCGGCTCGAAGCAGACCGAGGCCAGTGCGCTCGAAGCTCAGATGTCCCAGCCGGGCTTCTGGAATAGCCAGGAGAAAGCCCAGGCGACGATCGCCCGTTTGAAGGAAGTCACCGGCGTGGTCAAGCCGCTGGCCGAGTTGGTCCGCGCCGGCGACGATCTGCAAGGCCTCATGGAGATGGCCGAAGAGGACGCGGGCATCGCCGAGGAGCTGCGCGGCGAGCTGACGCGCCTGGAAACGGCCCTGGATGACCTGGAGGTCCGCTCGCTGCTTTCCGGCGAGCACGACGGTAGCGGCGCGCTGATGAGCATCAACGCCCGCGACGGCGGCGTGGACGCCAACGACTGGGCCGAAATGCTGCTGCGAATGTACATCATGTGGGCCGACAAGAACGGCTACACGACCGAGGTGCTGGACCGCCAGGACAACGACGAGGCCGGCATCACGTCGGCCAGCATCGCCGTCCGCGGCCCGATGGCCTACGGATATCTCAAGGGCGAAACGGGCATCCACCGCCTGGTGCGGATCAGCCCGTTCAACGCCGACGGCAAGCGGCAAACGAGCTTCGCCGCCGTCGATGTCTCACCCGAGCCGACCGAGAAGGACGAGAAGGAAATCGAAATCAACGACGACGACCTGCGGGTCGATGTCTATCGCGCTTCAGGCGCCGGCGGCCAGCACGTCAACAAGACCTCCAGCGCCGTGCGGATGGTCCATTTGCCGACGAACATCGTCGTCACCTGCCAGAACGAGCGCAGCCAGCACAAGAACCGGGCCACGGCCATGAAGATGCTGCGTGCCCGGCTAGTGCAGCTCGAGGAAGAAAAGCGCGAAGTCGAGCAGTTGGCGAAGTTCCACGCCCAGGCGCGCGTGGGCTTCGGCGCCCAGATCCGCAGCTACTTCCTGCACCCCGACCAGCGGGTGAAGGACGAGCGGACGGAGCACAAGGAGACGAGCTTTCACAAGGTGCTGGACGGCGGCGTGCAGGGGTTTCTGGATGCGTATTTGCGGTGGCGCGTGGGGAAGGAGGCGGGGGCAAACGGGGCAAGCGGATCGTAGCGCAACCGGCCGGCTCTGCTTTGCAACTATGGCCCGTCGTCAGCGGGGATGCCAAGAATCGCCGCGATTTGCCGCCATTCGTCGTCGGAGATCGGCTGCAGGAACCTGTCTTCTTCCAGCGGCGAGCGCCCGCCGACGTGGCCTGGCGAGACCCAGAAGGCGGCGACCGCGTCACCGCGACACTTTGCAGCGACCGTGAACGCGGAGTTGGGATATGTGTACCAGTTGTGCTCGAACTTGCGCTCTTCGGCAGTGATGCGCTGGATGAGTGTGAGGAATACGTCGATTCGCTCGCGCTCGAGGATCTGATGCGTCGGCCGGTCCTCCCCCTCGTTGCGTTGCACCTGCAAGAGATCGACCTGGTCCGCCTGAGGAATGGCAACGCGAACAGGCGCCCCCCGGCACCCTGCCAGCAATACGAGCACTGCCATCAAGCGGTACATGGGCTGCATACGACCGAGGCGTGCGAAGCACCTGATAACTTGGTCGGCAAAGAGTCTCATATTCTCCACGTGCGTGCGATACAATGGCGGTATCTGTCAGAACACGATGACCGAGGACATGATGACCGAAGATCCTGAAATCCTGACTGGACTCAGCGAAGCAGAGTTGGAAGCACTCGCCGAGGGCGCGCTTGCACCGGCCGCCCAAGCGAAGCTCGATGACTGGCTCGCGCAGACGGCGCAAGACGCCCTGTCTGCTGCTGAAAAGGTCGAGTTGGGGCGGCTGTTGGAACGGATCGACCAGCTCACGACCCTGAAAACGCGGGCGCGCTACACGCTGCCGCGCACGAGGACGGGAGCGACGCGAGCATGAGCCCTCGCGTTCCCGCGGCTCTGCGCCGCAAAGTCCGTGCTCGGTTCGGCAATTGCTGCGCCTATTGCCGCACGGCCGAGTCACTGACTGTGGTTACTTTTGAGGTCGAGCACATCGTGCCGCGATCCGCGGACGGAGAAACAGTCTTTGAGAACCTGTGCCTCGCTTGCCCGACCTGCAATCGGTTCAAGGCAGACCGCACCACCGTGGCCGATACCGTTACCGGAGATGAGGTTGCACTGTTTCATGCGCAGCGAGATCGTTGGGACGAACATTTTGCTTGGAATGAGGACGCGACGGAGCTGATCGCATTGACGCCAGTTGGTCGGGCGACAATTGGTGCGCTGAAAATGAATCGTCCTCAACTGGTTCGCGTGCGCCGGATGTGGGTCGCGATGGGAGAGCACCCGCCCGACATGCACGAATGACCTCGGTGCTGGTTTGCCCACCCAAGACTCCCTGTTTCTCTGTCCCCGCAATCATGGCCTCTCGCTATCGCCTTTTCATTGCAACCGGGCTTCTGGGCGCGCTCGCCGCTTCGCTGCTCATCGTCGGAGACATCCCGGCCCAGGAGCCGTCACCGGCCAAGACCGCTGAGCCTCCGCGCAGCGCACTCAAGCCCTACGAGCCGTCCATCGCCGGCGCCTCGGACGAAGCAGCCAAAGCCATCGGCCGTTTTCAGCTCGCGCCGGGCCTGAAGTGCGAGCTCTGGGCCGCCGAGCCGATGCTGGCCAACCCGGTGGCGTTCTCCTTCGACGAGAAGGGCCGCTGCTACGTCGGCGAGACCTTCCGCCACCAGCCGGCGTGACCGACAACCGCGACCACATGGACTGGCTCGACGACGACCTGGCCGCCGCACCGTCGAGGACCGCCTGGCGATGTCAAGAAGCATCTGGGCGAGAAGGTCGCCGACTACGCCGAGCACCACGACCGCGTCCGCCTGCTCGAGGACACCGACGGCGACGGCCGGGCCGACAAGGCCACCGTCTTCGCCGACGGCTTCAACGGCGTGCTGGACGGCACCGGGGCCGGCGTGCTCGCGCGCGACGGGGAGGTCTACTACACCTGCATCCCCGACCTGTGGCTGCTGCGCGACAACGACGGCGACGGCGAGGCCGACGAGAAGACGTCGCTTCAGCGCGGCTACGGCGTCCGCGTCGCCTTCCTCGGCCACGACCTGCACGGCCTGACGCTTGGGCCCGACGGCAAGCTCTACTTCAGCATCGGCGACCGCGGGCTGAACGTCAAGAGCAAGGACGCCGACGGCCGGAGCACGTCGTCAACTCCCGACACCGGCGCGGTGCTCCGCTGCAACCCCGACGGCTGCGAGCTGGAGATCTTCGCCACCGGCCTGCGCAACCCGCAGGAGCTGGCCTTCGACGAGTACGGCAACCTCTTCACCGGCGACAACAACTCCGACGGCGGCGACAAGGCCCGCTGGGTCCACGTCGTCGAAGGCGGCGACAGCGGCTGGCGGATCGGCTACCAGTACCTCAGCCCGATCGCGGGCCCGTGGAACGCCGAGAAGCTCTGGCACCCGCCAGCACGAAGGCCAGCCGGCCTACATCGTCCCGCCGCTCGCCAACATCGCCGACGGCCCCTCGGGCCTGGCCTACTACCCCGGCACCGGCCTTGCCGAACAATACCGCGGCACTTCTTCCTCTGCGACTTCCGCGGCGGCCCGGCCAACAGCGGCGTCCGGACCGTCAGCTCAAGCCCAAGGGGGCCGGCTTCGAGCTCGCCGAAGCCGGCAAGTTCATCTGGGGCGTCCTGGCCACCGACGTCGACTTCGGCCCCGACGGCGCGGTCTATGTCAGCGACTGGGTCGACGGCTGGAACGGGACGGGGAAGGGAAGAATTTATCGCCTCTCAGCTGGCCAGCTCACTGAAACCGCGGCCACACAGCTTCGTCCGCCACTAGCCCACGAAAGAGACGAGAGGAACTACTTCGGTCGCCTACTGCGTCACAACGACGTTCGCGTCCGGCAACACGGACAAATGCTCCTGTCACAAATACGAAACTTCGCGGGCATCGGCAGCCTCGTGCGCCTGATGGCGAGCAAGGACGATCCGAACTATGACACGCTATGGCAACTGCACCAGATTTGGGCGCTCGGACAGTTCAAAAGGGCACCAGGCCCTCGAGCGAAGGATCTCATCTCCGCCATGGAGTCCAAGAATCGTGAGGTGCGAGTGCAAATAGCGAAGGTGTTGGGCGACATTGGCCGTAGCAACGTCGATGAAGTGTCGCAAGCGAGAAGGGAAGTCTTGATCAAATCACTCAAAGACTCCTCGCCGAAAGTTCGGTTTTTTTCGGCGATCAGCCTAGGCAAGTGCGGCGATGCCTCGGCGGTCAAACCGCTCCTCGAGATGCTCAGAGAGAACGCAGACAACGATCCCTATTTGCGGCACGCGGCCGTGATGGGTCTGGCAGGAATTGGTGACATCAATGCCTTAATCAACGCCAGCGACGATCTATCCAAGAGCGCACGGCTCGGCATTCTGCTGGCTCTGCGAAGAATGAAGTACGTCGCCGTTGGAAATTTCCTGCGCGACACCGAGCCGGCGCTGATCACCGAAGCGGCCCGCGCGATTCATGATGAACTCATCGAGCCGGCGATGCCGGAGCTGGCCAAGCTGACAACGCAGATCGGCTTGCCGGATGCGGCCATTCACCGGGCGCTGAATGCCAACTTCCGGCTCGGCGCGGCGGAGAATGCCGAAGCGGTGGCCGCGCTCGGTGCTTATCCGCGTGCCAGCGAGGTGATGCGGATCGAGGCGATCGAGATGCTCGCGGCCTGGGCCAAGCCGTCGGGGCGCGACCGCGTGCTGGGGCTGTGGCGACCCATCGTAGGACGGATTTCCAATCCGTCCGAAAAGACTGGTAAGCAGTCCGAGAAACCAACGACCGGACGGATTGAAAATCCGTCCTACGAAGCGATTGCCGCGGCCGCCGCCAAGAAGCACCTGCCGGGGTTCTTCGCCGGGCCGGCCAAGGTGCGCCAGGCCGCGGCCAAGCTGGCCAGCGCGCCTGAAGCTTGGTGACGCCGGGCCGATGCTCTTCGCGCTGGCGGTCGATGCGAAATCGCCGCAGCAAGCCCGCGTCGATGCGCTGGCCGCTCTGGTGCAGCTCAAGGACCCAGAGATCGACGAGGCGATCGAGAAAACGCTGAGCGACGCCGACGCCGAAGTCCGCGCCGCCGCCCAGCGGGCCTTGGCCGCTCACGATCCGCCGGCCGCCGTGGACGTGCTCCGCAAAGTGCTCCAGTCGGGCACGCGTTCCGAGCGGCAATCGGCCCTGGCTTCGCTCGGGCAGATGAAGCTGAGGGCGGCGGATGCCATTCTGGAGAGCTCGCTCGATCAGCTGATCGCTGGAAAGCTCGCCGCCGATGTGCAGCTCGACCTGCTCCAAGCCGCCGAAGTTCGGGCGAAGTCGTTCCGGGGTACCGAAATCAAACAGCGGCTCGAGCGGTTCAACGCCGCCCGCCCCAAGAGCGACCCGCTGGCCGCCTGGCGCGAGACGCTCGAAGGGGGCAATGGCGAGCGCGGCCGCTCCGTCTTCTTCGACCGCGTCGATCTCTCCTGCCGCCGCTGCCACAAGATCGGCACCTCCGGCGGCAACGTCGGGCCGGAGCTGACCGCGATCGCCAAAGACAAGACCCGCGAGTATCTGCTCGAGGCGATTGTGCTGCCCGACAAGATCCTGGCCCCGGGCTATCAGGCCGCGATGGTGCAAACCGACGACGGCCGCACGCACAGCGGCATCGTGAAGAGCGAGGACGACAGGGTGCTCACGCTGCAAACGGCCGAGGGGAACTTCCTGACCATCCCCAAAGAGACGATCGAGCAGCGCGGACGTGGCCGCTCGCCCATGCCGGACGACGTGGTCAAGCAGATCAACAAGTCGGACTTGCGCGACCTGGTGGAGTACCTCTCGACGCTGAAGTAGCCTGGACGTGGGCGAGTCTCTCCGAAACTCGCGAAAAGAAGTAGGCCGGATTTTCAATCCGGCCACCGCCACGGCGACCGGATTCTGCCATCCGGCCATGCAACCGCGGCCGGATTGGAAATCCGGCCTACGGCTGCTCGCGGAGCGAGCAGTCCACACTACCGGATCGTCACGAAGTCGTTGTGATTGAGAAGCGCCTGCACGATTCGGACTCGGCTGTGCGCCTCGCCGCCAGGCAACGATCGCAGCCTCGCGAGCGACTCCTCGCACGCAGCGAGCTCCTCCGCATTCGGCCGGCCGCCAAGCACCAAGGCGAACGCCCCGCGGATGAACTCTGCGTCGCTGGCCCCGGCATACTCGCGCTGGAGCCGCGCGGCGATCCGCTCGGCCATGTCGGCGGCGAACTGGCTGTTGCTCATGGCCAGGGCCTGCTGCGGCACGATGCTCTCCGTGCGGCGGTAGCACTCCAGCACGTTGGCGTCGTCGAACAGCGACAGGAACTTGTGATGGTCGTTGTGCGAGTGCACGAAGTACAGGCTGCGGCGGCGGGATGCCTCCATCTGGATGGGATGCAGCGATGGACCGCCCATCGACGGGTCCAGCTCGCCGGCCAGCGTGAAGCAGGCTGTCGCGGACCGTCTGAGCGTCCATGCGGAGCGAGTTCATCCGCCAGTACCAACGATTCTCCGGATCGATTGCGCTGGCCGCCGCGGCGTCCGGCCGTCGCGCCGGCGCTGGAAGAGGTCATCCGGTAAGCGTCGGACGTGACCATGAGCCGATGCAGATGCTTGAGGCTCCAGCCGCTCTCTTGCAGCTCGACGGCCAGATAGTCCAGCAGCGCAGGGTGGGTCGGCTCGCTTCCTTTGCGGCCGAAGTCAAAGACCGTCGGCACCAGTGGCCGGCCGAAGTGGCGCGCCCAGACGTGGTTGACCGCGACGCGAGCCGTCAGCGGGTTCCGCGCGTCGGTCAGCCAGCGGGCCAGCGCCGTGCGTCGGCCCGTGCTCGTCGTGGGGAAGGGCTTATTGCGAGAGGCTTCGTTTTCCAGGTTTGATTCGGGCGTCTTGAGCGCGCCGCGCAGCGGCGTGTAGTTCTCGCCCTGCGATTCGAGCGCCTTGGCCGCTGCGGCAACGGCCTGTCGAGCGGCGGTGACTTTGGCGTCGGCCGCGGCCTTCATCGCGGTGGCGGCCCGTGCCTGCTCGACCTGGGCTTGAGCCAGTGAGGCTTCGGCCTGGAGCAGCACAAACTGCTTCTCGGCCTTGGCGGCGGCGATGGCGAGCTCGCGTGGGCGAGTCTCTCCAAGACTCGCACTCGCATCTCGGAGAGATGCGGCCACGTGCCGTGCTCGATCGGCGGCGGCGCGGGCTCCCAGCGCCGCGAGGCTGCGCTTCCACGGCGGCCAGCGACGCCTCGGCGGCCTTCACCGCTAAGCGGGCTTGCTCGACCGTCAACGCTTGCGGCTCGGCCGATGTCGAGGCGACTGCCTCGACGAGCACATAGTCCTTCGGCAGCTCGCCGATCTCGAACCGCTCGAAGGTGGCCTTGGCATCGAACGTGATCAGCTCGACGTGGCCGGCCCGGCGCGGCATGGGGAGCCGATAGGCCATCGCGTGCCGGCCATCGATGCTGACATTGATGAGCTGCCCGCGCACGCGCACGACCACGTCCTGCGATTGGCCAAGCTTCACCTCGCGAGGCTGCGTGCCCTCGGCCGGATAGACGTAGTCTGCGCCCTGTTTATAGGCGATTTGCAGCTTGGGGCCGCCGGCGTAGGCGCTGACATAGACGAGGATTTCGTGCTCGCCGGCCACGTCGAACGACAGGCCGACCGACTTCCACATGCGCCCGCCGGTGGGGGTGAACTTGAAGCGGGCCTGGAAGTCGCCCGGCGGAGACTTCTTCCACCGCAGCGAGGCGCGGTTATCGCCGTCTTGGCGCTGGCGAAGGCGGCCACCCTCGTAGGCCCAATCGCCGGAACGCTGATCCCATGACTCCGGCTTGGCGGTGGTGAAATCGTCCTCGAACAGCTTGGATTTCGCGTTCGCCGCTACGGGTTTGCGGGCCGGGTTATCAGGGGGCTTACGCCCCCCGCCCGCCTTGATCTCGCTCGCCGTGAGCTGTGCTCGCGCGGCGGCCACGGACTGGCGGGCGGCGGCGAGCTGGCGCTCGGCCAGCCGAAGCTGGTCTTCCAGCACGAACGGCCGCAGCCCGGGTTGATGGGCCTCGGCCGGCAGGTTCACCGGCTCGATCCGCAGCGGCTCCCAGGTGAGGAGCGCCGGCAGGCCCGGCGACAGCGGCTTGTCCTTCACCGGCCGGCTGCTCGTCGCCGCGCATGAAGAGATAGGTCGGCGCGTCGAGGTTGCAGTCGAACGCCCGCGGGAATGCCGTCCTTCTCGAAGTCGCGTCTCGCCGGGCACGCTGTCGGTGCGGACCTGGTACGGCTCGAAGAACGCCCGGAAGCGGTAGTAGTCGGCCTGCGTGATCGGGTCGTACTTGTGGTCGTGGCACTTGGCGCAGTTGAACGTCAGGCCGAGGAACGCCTTCGAGCGTGTGCTCGACCGTCTCGTCCAGCCAGGTGTTGCGGTTGAAGTTGAAGTACTGCCGGGCCAGGAAGCCGGTCGCCCGCAGCTTGTTCGGGTCGGTCGGGTACAGCTCGTCGGCGGCGAGCATCTCGCGGACCATCTGGTCGTAGCCCTTGTCGGCGTTGAGCGACTCGATGATCCAGTCGCGCCAGTGCCAGATGTGCTTCTGGCTGTTGCGGACCTCGGCCCCCAGGCCCCACCAGTCGCTGTAGCGCCAGATGTCCATCCAGTGCCGGCCCCAGCGCTCGCCGTAGCTGCGGGCTGGCCAGCAGCCGATCGACGACCTTCTCGTAGGCGTCCGGCGACGGTCGGCGGCGAAAGCCTCGGTCTCTTCGCGCGTCGGCGGCAGGCCGATCAGATCGAGATACACGCGGCGCAGCAGCACGCGCTTGTCGGCCGGCGGCTGCGGCGTCAGGCCGTGCCGCCGAGCTCGGCCGCGATGAAGGCGTCGATCGGGTTGCGCACCCAAACTGGCCCGTTTCTCCCCGAAGCCGGACCTCCGGCACCGCAGGGCGCACCGGACGGCGAAAGGCCCAGTGGTCGCGCGGGTCGGTCTCGGGCTTCTCGTCGGCGGGGGCGGCGGCGCCCGGATCGATCCAGCGGCGGATGGCTGCAATCTGCTCCGGCTTCAGCCCCTCGCCTTCGCTCTCCGGCGGCATGCGCGTTGCGCCGCCGGCGCCGGTGACGTGCCGCACGAGGAGACTCTCGCCGCTCTTGCCCGGCACGACGGCCGGGCCGCTGTCGCCGCCGCGCTTGAGGAGGCCGGCCGTATCGAGCCGCAGGCCGTTTTTCTGCTCCAGCGCACCGTGGCAGGCGTAGCATCGCGCGGCCAGGATCGGCTTGATGTGCCGGAGATAATCGACTCCCTCATCAGCCTTCGCTGCGCCTGGCCACGCGATTACGGCGAGCAGCAAAATGCTCGCCGGCACGGTGCGCGGAATGAAACGATGTCCAAACATGGCCACATTATGCACGGCAGCCAGAGAAGGCCCAAGCGTTTTGATGATCAGTATCCACGGCCCATCTCGACGCCTCTTCATCCCGGCATGTTCCTGGCCGATTCATCCGCCCGCTCCAGCTCCCCGATGCGCTCGACGACCACGCGGCGGACTTCGGCCAGACGGGACTCGTCGGTGATCTTCTGGCCCGCGCCGTCGGTCACGTAGAACACGTCCAGCACCTGATCCAGGTACGTGGCGATTTTGGCCACGGACACGGACAGGCCCAGGTCGAACAGTGAGCGAGTGATCGTGTAGAGCAAGCCCGTGCGATCGGTGGCGAAGACATCCAGCACCGTGAAGCCGTCGGAGGTATTGTTATCGGCTACGACGCGCGTAGGCTGGGGGGCGATGTCCGCGGGGCGAGACCCTTGCCGCGCCCGCCACACGCGGCGGAAGGCCGGCGGCTTCTCGGCACTGGCCAAGAGCGCACCGCGCAGGGCGCCGCGCACGGCGTCGATCCGCTCCGGCGGCGGAGGGCCTTGGAAGTCGTTGTCGCGGACCACGAAGCGGTCCACGATCAGCCCGCGGGCCAGCGTGTTGATCTGGGCCGAAAGAATCTCCAGCCCCTGGCTGGAGAGGGCACCGGTCAGCTTGTGAAAGACGCCCGGCGTCACTGCCTCATGCGTGCTGATCGTGTATTCCAGCGTGTCGTTCTCGGCCACGTAGCGGGCCTGCACCACCACTTCGCCCGGCGGCAGGGCGTGCAATCGCACCAGCTCGCGGGCGATGTCCGCCGGATTGTGGGCTTCGAAGTAGGCCGCCGGCAGGGCTTCGATCTGCTCATCGAACCACGCGCCGTCGAGCCGGGCCACGTCGCGCATCGCGGCCAGCGCCTCGCGGACGGCCTCCCGCAATTGGCGGAGGTGCTCCTCGGAGGTGATGCTCCGGTGGTCCGCGTCCAGCCGCCACATCGTGCGGTCGTACAGCGCGGTGAGCACGTCGCGCTTCCAGTCGTTCAGCACGTCCGGTCCGACGGCCGCCAGGTCGGCGCAGGTCAAGACGTACAGCAATTGCAGCACCTCGGGCGAGCCGACCTGGGCGGCGAAGTCCAGCACCAGCCGCTCGTCGCTCGTGTCGCGGCGAAATGCCAGGTGCGACATCAGCAGGTGCTTATGGACCAGGAACTTGAGCAGCTCCGTGTCGGTTGACGAGAGCCCCAGCAGCGCCGCGTTCTCTTCGGCCAGTCGGCGGCCCACTTCGCTATGGTCTTCCGCGTAGCCCTTGCCCAGGTCGTGGATCAAGAGCGCCAGGTGCAGGATCGGCTTGTTGCGGACTGAGCGATAGGCGTGGCCGAGCGGAGTGTCTTGACGTTGAAACTCGGTGGCTCGCTCGACGGCCTGGAGCGAATGCTCATCTACGGTGTAGCGGTGGTATTCGTTGAATTGCAGCAGGCCGCGAGCATGCGTGAAGCCGGGCACCAGCCGCTCGAGCAGCCGAGCGTGGTGCAGCATCCGCAACAGCTCGCCCAGCCGCGCCGGGTGCGCGAGGAGCGACATGAACCGCCGCGCCGCCTCCGGAGGCACCTCGGCGGGCAGGTTCCGTGCCGCCTGCCGGACGACTTCCAGCGTGGTCGGGGCGATCCGCTTGTCGTATCGGTTGGCCAGGTCCGCCAGGCGGAGAATTTCCGTGAGCTGGCCGAGCTTGGCCTGCCCCTGCCGCGTGGCGGAAATGGTGGCCCCCACGCGGAAGTCGCCCTCCACCTGGTGACTGAAGACATCCAGCAGCTCCGACATGCGGGAAGGGCGGCACTGCGACACGAACCGCGCCACCAGCTCGTGCACGGCGCCGGTGCGCTCGAAATATTCCTGCATGAACTGCTCGACGGGCAGCAGGCCGTCTCGGCCCGCGTAGCCTCCCACGCCTGCCAGGCGGACTTGCTCCCGCCGGTCGAGCAGGTCGTGCGCCTTGCCGGCGTGGAAGTGCATTTCGTTGCGAAGCCGCAGCAAGAACTCGGTGGTGCCCTGGAGCGCGGCCAGGTCGCCCTCTTCCAACAACCCGCGTAGGCATAGCTCGCCGGCGTCCGCCGTGCCATGCGCGGCGAAGCCGAACCAGCGGAGCAATTGCACGTCGCGCAGGCCGCCGGGCGATCGCTTGACGTTCGGCTCCAGCAGATAGACGGTCTCGCCGTATTGCGCACGTTCCTGCTGGCGGGCCTGCTCCACGGCCGCCATGAACTTCCGCCGGCGCCAACGGGCCATCTGCTGGAACTTCTGCCAGAACTCCTCGAACAGCGCGGCATTGCCCTCCAGCAGCCGCGCCTCGGCAAGCGACGTGAACGTGGCCGGATCGTCGCGGGCCAACTGGCAGGCATCGCTCGCCGTGCGGACCGAGTGCCCCAGTTGCAGCCGCACGTCGGAGACGTCCTGGAGCAGCCGCGCCATCAGCGGCTGCACGCGCCGCTCCGCGCCGGCCTGGCAGAGGATCATCAGGTCGATGTCCGAATAGGGGGCCAGCTCGCGCCGGCCGAAGCCGCCATGGACCACGACGGCCACCTGCTGCGCGACGTCGGGGCCGCCGTCCAGGTCGGCCAGCACGCTCCTGAAAAGGCCCAGCACCACCTCGTCCAAGAGGTCGGTGATCCCTCGGCACACGTCCACGCCCTTGGCACCGGCGCGATGCCGTCCGCAGAGTTCTTCCCGGCCGCGAGCAAGCTGCTCGCGAGCGGCGGCGACGGAAGGACGAAGGCGCGGCATCGGGCACCACAAGACGAAGAACCACGAATAACCCAGCGCGGCCGAGCCGCAACCACGGAAAACACGGAATGACACGGAAAAAACTGACGTTCTTCCGTGTCATTCCGTGTCTTCCCTGGTTCGCAAATCCTTTGCGTCGCGCGAAGTTCGGTTTCTTTGCGTGGCGCAAGAATGTGCGAACCACGGAAGAGACGGGTTGACCCACCGCGGCGTCGCAACCAAGCTCCCCTGCCACCTTGTGTGGCAGGAAGCCAAGGTTGAAAGTTAGCCCCGAGCGGCCACAACTCCGACCCTTGCCGGCTCGGCCGGCAAGTGAAGAAGGTTTCGGCGGCTGGGCCTGCACGACAGACTTCCACTCAACCTTGTCCACCTGCCGGACGAGCCGGCAGGGGCGAGTGGAATCCTCTGCTCGTGGAACTAGCCTCCCAATCTCATTCACCCGCCGGACATGCCGGCGGGGGTCTCAAGAATCTTCGCCGCGCGTAGAATACAACTGTTTGTAGTACGGAAACGCAGTCGTGCGTTAGTCTTTTTCCGTGACGTTCCGTGTCTTCCGTGGTTCGGTTACGCCGCGCTGGATGAATCGTGGTTGCTTTCGCGTTCGGTCGGTCGCTTCTCTGACCGGGCGCCGCTCGTCTCAGGCTACGCCACCAGCTCCGATTCACGGCTGGAGGCCGTCTGGACGTGCCTTCTCTTGGACGGCCTGCTCAACCACAACAAGACCACGGGGGAGATGTAGAGCGAGCTGTAGGTGCCGGCGATGAAGCCGATCACCAGGCAGAACGTAAAGGCGTGGATGCTCTGCCCGCCGAAGAAGAACTGGGCCAGCACCACCGTGAACGTCAAGCCGGCGATAATCACGTTGCGGGCCAGGGTCTCGTTGAGGGCGCGGTTGACCATCTGCGGCGTGATGTCGGGACTCTTGCCCTTGATCTCACGGATCCGGTCGAAGATCACGATCGTGTCGTTGACCGAGTAGCCGATCAGCGTCAGGAACGCCGCCACAACGTTCAGGTCGATCTTAAAGGGATCGATGAACGGGATGCCCGTCAGCCAATAGCTGAAGGCCATGAAGGACAGTGCGATCAGCACGTCGTGGATCAGCGCCACGACGGCCGCCACACCGAAGGAGACCTTCTGGAAGCGGATCCAGAGATACACCAGCATGCCGATCCAGCTTGCCACGATGGCCACGATGCCATCCATCCGCATTTTGTTCGAGACCAGCCCGCTGAAGTTGGTTGAAGCGGGGAACTGGGGCTGCTCCGGGATCAGGCCGATCACTTCGCGCAGCGTGGCCTCGGGCGCGGCGATGGTGATGGTCCAGTCGCTCAGTGCCTGGCTGCCCTGCGCATCCTCGGCTGGGTTCTTGGCGGTGACTTGGATCGATTCGATGACCTCCTCGGACAGTGCCTGCGTGCGGGCCGCGCGGCGAACGGCGCTCAGCACCGCATCGCGCGTGACTTCCTCCCTGAAGGCGACGTGGAACCCGGCGCGGCCCGCGGAAACGGGGGCTTCCTTTTTTGCTTCGCCAGCGGGGGCCTCCTTTTTTGCTTCGCCAGCGGACTTGGCGTCGGCGGGCTTCTCCGCGGTTTTCGGCGCGACCACTTGCGGGTCGCCGGTGAGACGGTGGGATGCCAGCTTGCCCTCGAAGACCTTCTCCAAGATCGCCTCTACGGCGGAGGACGACTGGTTGGAGGTGTTGACGTTGAACCGCTTCTCCTGGCCTTCGACCTTGATCTCCGTGACGGCCAGATCTTCCAGCCGGGCCAGCTCGCGGAACTCCTGGCGCTGCTCGTCGGTGGTCAGCGCCGGATAGAGCTCGCCCGGCCCCAGCTTGGAGAGCCGGACCAATTCCTCAAACGCCGCCAGGTCCGCCGGCTCGAGGTCTTCCTTGAATTTCGCGAGCGCCGAATCGGCCGCGGCGTTCTCATCCGCGGCCAGCCGCCGCATTCTCAGGACCCTGGCCCTGGCCTGATCGGCCGTCTCTCCCGACTGCTTCGTGGGCGCGGCCAGGCGGTCCGTCATTTGAGCGAGAAACTCCGTCTCCAGCGTGCGGACGACCTTGGTCTTGTTCCGATCGCTGGAAAGCTGGAGTGCCGGCAGGAAGTCGTCGTCGCCTCCTTCGGCGATGTCGGCGATGCGCTGGTTCCAGCCTGCGAGATCTTCCCGCACCTGTTGAATGTTGATGTCGTCGCTCAGCTCCTGGTCGAACACCGCCTGCACGGCGGTGCCGCCGGTGAAGTCGATGTCCAAGAGGCCCTTGCCACGGACAAAAACCGCCACCAACCCCAGCACGATCACCACCAGCGACACGGCCATGGCCGGCCGCGCGATGGACAGGAAGTCGTAGTTCGTCTTCTTGAAGAACTCCATCATTCGGATCTCGGTCAGCCAGCGACGCCGCTCGGCGATGTCGAACAGCAGCCGCGAGCAGAACACCGCGGTATACATGCTGAACGACAGGCCCAGGATCAGCGTCACCGCGAACCCCTTCAACTGTTCCGTGCCGATGGCATACAGGATGATGGCCGTGAGGATCGCGGTCACGTTGCCGTCGATGATCGCGCCGAGCGCCTTGCCGAAGCCGTTGCGAATGGCCATGCGCAGGGCGCTGCCTCGGGAGACCTCCTCACGGATGCGCTCATAGATCAGCACGTTGGCGTCCACCGCCATGCCGATCGAGAGGATCATCCCGGCGAAGCCTGGCAGCGTGAGCGGGGCGCCCATGGCGATCATCGACCCGGCCACGAGCAAGAAGTTCAGCAGCAGCGCGAGGCAGGCCACCAGGCCCGAGAAGCGGTAGTAAACGATGAGGAACAGGAACACGAGGGCCAGGGCCAGGACCATCGAAAGGACGCTCCTCTTGATGGTGTCCATGCCGAGCGTCGAGTCCATGCGGTTTTCCCGCAGCGGCTTCTCGTGGAGCTGGGCCGGCAAACGGCCGGCCTTCAGCACGGAGATGACCCGGTCGCGCTCCTTGCGGCCGCGCTCGTCGTTGGCATAGCCGGAGATCTGGCCCCGGCCGCTGATGATGCCATTGAGGCGGGGGGCGCTGGCCAGGCGCTTGTTCAAGACGACGCCCAAGTGCCAGCGGTAGTTGTCGGTTTCCGGCGGCCGAAACTCCGTGGTCAGCTCGGTAAAGCGCCTGCTCCCCTCGGTGTCGAACGTGAAGTTGACCGCCGGATTGGCATATTCGTCGAACCCGGGGCTGACGCCGCTCAGATAACCGCCTTCGACGTCGAACGCGTCTACATAGACCAGGATCTCCGCCACGTGCTTGTCGGACTTGTACTTCTTCCCTCCCTGGGGGTTGGCTTCGATCAGGTCGCTGGCCGGCGTCTCTTTCAGCACTTCGCTGCCCAGCAAGGCCCGCGTGAACATGCCCCGCCGGTCGTCATCGGTCCCCGCGTTGGCGCCGTCGGAATCCTTGACGGCGTCGTAAAACGTGTCCACGACGTCGGGAAGCATCGGCACCCAGCGCGCTTCGACGCGCGATTTGGGATCTTCCGGATCCTCCTTCAGCTCCCGCTCCGTCGCCGGCAGCTCCAAGGCGCGCCGGCCTAACTCCAGGTGGTCGGCGCGGCGACGGTTCGCCAGGATGCGGAACTCCAACGTGCCCAGGTCGGTGACGTTACGCCGGATTTCGGCGACCTCGTCCTCGTTCACGGCGGGCACGACGATCTCCACCTGCTGGGCACCCGACAGCCGCACCACGATCTGCTTCGTGCCGTTGGGGTCGATGCGCTTCCGCAGGGCGTCGATCAGCGCGTCGGCGTCCACCTCGGTTGATTGTCCTTCCTCCTGCTTGATCTGGTAGACCAGGTTGACGCCGCCGCGGAGGTCGATGCCGAACTTCAGCTCGGGGCCGGACGGGGTGCCTCCCTTGGCGCGCACGACCGCGTTGTAGATGCCGACCCAGGCGATGAAGCCGGCCGCGATAACGGTGAAGGCCACCAGCCCGATCTTCCAGGAGAAGTCGGGCGACCGCAGCCGCCGGCCCAGCATGCGCCCCAGGGCATAGGCAACGATGATGATCACCGCCGCGAGCGTCAGCGGATACGTCACGAACCCGATCGCGTACCCGCGGACCGTTTCCCACCAGGTGCGGCCGCCATCGGCGGGCTTCGCGGCCGCGTCGCCGCCCGCTTCGGTTTTTGTCTTCGCCGCATCGATCTTCGCAGGATCGGTCTTCGTGGGGTCGGTTTGCGCGGGATCGTCCGTCTTGGCCGCATCCGCGCTCGTGGGTTGCTCCGGGGCCTGCCCGCCCAAGGCGATTCCCATCCAGGCCGCCGGGCCGCAGATTGCCAGGACGGCCAGCAGCCCCAGCACCACTAAGCTACGCACCACTAAGCTACGCAGGTTCGGCGTCATAGAATTCGTTCCGTGCTACCAGCCAGTTTGTGTTTGACTGAAGGGCTATGGAGAGCCGGCAAAGAGCCCCGGCGGCCTGATCTTGCTGCTTGGTTCTTGCTACTTGGGTAGACCATCGCCCGTGGGCTCGGACCTCTTGGGATCTTCCGGCTTGATGTCCTTTTTGTCGTCCTTCCGTGCGTCGTCTTTGCGTGGGTCGTCTTTCTTGGCTTCCTTGGTTTCGTCTCGGATCACTTCGTGGATCGCGCTGCGGAGCACGCGGAGCTTGGCGCCCGTCGCCTCGTCGATCTTCAGGATCACCTCGTTGCTGTCGGGCGAGACGCCGGCCACCGTGCCCAGCACGCCGCCGATGGTCACCACGCGGTCGTTCTTCCTCAGCTCCTTGCGGAGCTGCTCCTTGCGTTGGCGCTCCTTTCGCTCGGGCTGGATGAAGAAGAAATACATGAGGAGCAGGATGCCCAGCATCGAGGGCATCATCCACTCACAACCGCCGAAGGGTCCGCGAGCCTCGCCCTCGGCGAGAAGGAGCGCCGCGGCCGAAACGGCTTCAATCATGTCAGGCATAGGCGTCGCAGGTGGTTCGCCGCGCAACGCCATGCGTGACGCAACGAGGGTGTCGTCAAACGACGCAGTTTGTCATACGTCGGCAAGAGGACCAGCCCTGGCGTTTGCCGCGGAAACAAAGACTCGCCGGGACCTCTCCGCCGCGCTGGCCGAGCCATGAGGCGACTGGCACTGGCCGATCGTCCGTGGCCTTCCAGGCAAGGACCCGCGCGAACAGAAACGGCCCGACACGCAACGTCGGGCCGGGTCTCCCAGCTTCGCGCGTCATCTTAAGGATTTGCGCAGACAGCGACAAGGGGAACTCCTCCCCCCACGGGCATCTTGCCCGTCCTACTCCAGCACCTTCTTGCCCGTGCTACTCCAGCACCTTCTTGGCCTTCTTGACGTTGTCCACGGCAACCGCCAGCTCGATGAGGTCGCCCTCCACGCCCAGCACGTAGATGGCGTGGAGGTTGATGCCGGCCTCGGCCAGCTTGTGGGCGAGCATGGCCACCTCGCCGGCCCGGTTCTCCAGCAGCACGTTGATGATCTCCTCTTCGGTGAAGGGGATGTTGCTCCCCTGGAGGGCGCCGCGGGCGGCCTCCACGTCGTCGGGCAGGAACCGGCACACGGCGTGCGTGCCGACGGCCATGGCGGAAACGGACCTGAGGTTCACGCCGGCCCGCGCCAGCACGTCGCAGATGCGCTCCAGCTCTCCCGGACGGTGCGTTAGTTCGACGGCAAAGTCTCGCATCAGACGGCCTCCAGTAAGAGTAGCAGGCACGCTCCGCGTGCCGTCCGCCAGACGCACGCGGAAGACTTCGACGAATCGGGGAGGGGCAGACCTTCTTGCCTGCCTTAGTAGCCTCGTCTGTCAGCAGGAGGCAGGCAGGAATGCCTGCTCGGCGGCTGCTTCTCTGAAGTGCCGATGCGAGTCTCGGAGAGACTCGCCCACGTGCCGGTCAGTCTACAGGGCGTGTGGCGGCGAAGCGAGCAAGCGGGAGCTTTGGTAGGTCAGTTTGGGAATTCCGCCTTATGGCTTCGATGGACACTCAACGAGCCAAGCGCCAGCCCCGAAGGGGCGATATGCAATAGCCGGCGGCGTCAGCCGCCGGATAACAAGGCGCATGGCGCGTTAGCCCCAAAGGGGCGGCACGAAAGGCCGCTGATGGGCGTTCTCTCCCTGGCGATGCTCGTGTCGCCCCTTCAGGGCTTGCGTTCTCGTGCCGCGGCGACCGGCGGCTGACGCCGCCGGCTACTACATGGCGCCGCTTCGCGGCTCCGCGCTACACCACCGGTTGCTGATTGTCCATCTCGTCACCGCAAGCCGGCCCACGACGGGAGCTTTCCGTGGCACGCTCCTTCCAGCCCGTGACCGAAGCACACTCTCGGCGGGCGCGCGCTGCGCATCCTCACGCGCATGGCCAGGATGGCCATGCCACGTGTGCTCTCGCCTGCTTTGGACGCCCGGCGTATGATGAGCGAGCGATTCGCAGAATCGATCACGCACGGGCAAGACGATCATGTCCGACCAGGGTCATCCTCGGCAAAGTGGCCGCCGCCCGCGGCGATGGCACCAGTTTGGCCTTTCGGCATTGCTGGTCTTTACGGCCCTGGTCGCGATCCTCCTCGTGTGGCAGCGATCTCGCATCGACCGTTGGCTGGCCGCGCTGCTCAGTGCGCCACCTTCCGCGCCGGCTGATTTCATCACCGTCGTCATCCTGCCCGACAGGAGCGTAACGCTCGATGGCGAACTCGTGCTGAATCAGCCGACTGCCGAGACGTTCGCCGCTCGATTGCAAGAACTCCGGCAGGCCGGCGTAGAGCAACCCAAGGCGATCGTGTGCGCACACAATTCGGCCTCGATGGTCCGTGTCCGCGAAGTGTTTGAGGAGCTGCGGCAGGCTGGTTGGCAACACTTCACAGTGCGGTCATCCGAACTTACGGCGACGGGTCTATACTTCACGCCGAAGGAAATTGAGCCATCCCATGAGTGAGAACCCCGCGACGACTTCCGGCTCCGCCCCCCGCTACCGCCGCGTGATCCTCAAGATCTCCGGCGAGAGCTTTTCGCGCCCCGGCGAGCGCGGGCTGAGCATGGAAGAGGTCACGCACATTGCCCGGCAGACCAAGCTGGCCGCCGAGCGCGGCGTGCAGATCGCCATCGTCATCGGCGGCGGGAACATCCTCCGCGGTGCCCAGTTCTCCTCCGGCAAGTCGGAGGTCCACGAGGCCACGGCCCACTACATGGGCATGCTGGCCACCGTCATCAACGGGCTGGCCCTGCAAGACGCACTGGAGTCGCTCGACTCCAGCACTCGGCTAATGACCGCCATCCGCATGGACGGCGTGGCCGAGCCGTACATCCGCCGCCGGGCCCGGCGGCACCTGGAGAAGAACCGCCTCGTCATCCTGGCGGCCGGGACGGGCAGCCCGTTTGTGACGACGGACACCGCCGCCTCGCTGCGGGCGCTGGAGCTGGGGGCCGACGTGGTGCTCAAGGCCACGCGAGTAGATGGCGTCTACAGCGACGACCCGGAGCGCAATCCGCACGCCGTTTTGTATCAAGAGCTGACCTTCCAGGACGTGCTCAAGCGGAACCTGCGGGTCATGGACCCCACGGCCATCGCCCAGTGCATGGAGCACGACGTGCCGATCGTGGTGTTCAACTACCAGCGGCAGGGGAACATCGAACGGGCCGTGATGGGCGAACGGATCGGCACGCTGGTCACTAGCGAAAAAAGGGGTGCTGAAGAACCGACGGTCGCGGGCGCCAACACGGGATAGAGGCGCAGCTCGGACAAGCCGCACAGGACAAGCCGCACAGGACAAGCCGCACCAGGGCGGAGGTGCTATTAGCATGGTAGATGCCCCGTCGGGCTTGCCCCGACGGTGTTTTCGTCTGATGCTTCGACGCAAATCCAAGCCCTGGTTTCGTGTGGCTTAACTTGCAATCTCGCAGGCCGCCCACGCCGCCCGCAGGGCCCCGCCAAACCCGGATAGTCCTCATATCGTGCTTCGAGGGCCGCGCACCGGACAAATCGTGCCGCAGCGGAGAATTGACAGGCCCGCGCGGCGTGGCAGAATTGTCAAACTCTCTCCATTCTTCCCGAACTCCGGTTTGAGCCGACCATGACGGCTAGTGCGAAACTCTTGCGCTTATTGAACTGCCTGGCGTTGTGCGCCGGGGCGGTCTCCCCGCTTCGCGCCCAGGACGGCGACCGAGGCGCCTTGGCGGCGAAAGCCCACGAAATCCTCAAGGCCGCTTGCTATCGCTGCCACGGCGAGAACGGGGCCAACGAGGGGGGCTTCAACTATCTCTTGAACCGCGAGCGCCTGCTGGCCACCAAGAAGGTCGTGCCGGGCGACGTGACCAGGTCGAAAATCTATCAGCGGCTCACCAGCGAAGACGAACCCATGCCGCCCGACGGCGAGAAGCCCCGGCCCACTGCCGAGGAGATCGCACTCATCAAGCGGTGGATCGACGCGGGGGCGCCGGACCTCGCGCCGGCCCCCGGCCAGCGCGAGCGCGAGTTTCTTGGTCCGGATGCCATGCTGGGCTTCATGCGGGCCGACCTGGCGAAAGCCGCCGAGCGCGACCGCCGCTTCTTGCGGTATTTCACGCTCACCCACCTGCACAACGCCGGCGCTGCCGACGACGAGCTGGAGAGCTATCGCGTCGGCCTGTCGAAGCTGATCAACAGCCTGTCGTGGGGCCGGCGCGTGGTCGTGCCGCGGCCGGTCGATGCGGCCAAGACCGTGCTGCGGATCGACCTGCGCGACTACAAGTGGAACGAAAAGGTCTGGGACGACATCCTGTTCCTCAACCCCTACGGCGTCCACTACGTCACCAAGGAGGGCACGAAGGAGGGCACGAAGGAGGGCACGAAGGGGGATGGCATCGACGCCGAGCGCTTTTGCCGCGAGGCCACCGGGACGCGGCTGCCCCACGTGCGGGCCGACTGGTTCGTCTTCGCGGCCTCCAGGCCCCCCCTCTATCACGACGTGCTGCAATTGCCCAAGACCGACCGGGAGCTGGAGAAGACGCTCCAGGTCGATGTGGCGGAGAACATCCGCCAGGAGCGCGTGGCCCGCGCCGGCTTCAACGGCTCAGGTGTCTCGCGCAACAACCGCATGATCGAGCGGCACGAATCGACCTACGGCGCCTACTGGAAGAGCTACGACTTCGCCGGCAACGCCGCGCGGAAGAACCTGTTTGCCAACCCGCTGGGGCCGGGCGACGACGACGGCTCGTTCCAGCACGACGGCGGCGAGCTGATCTTCAACCTGCCCAACGGCCTCCAGGCGTATCTCTTGATCGACGCCAAAGGGGACCGCATCGACAAAGGCCCGGCCGAGATCGTCTCCGATCCCAAGCAGGGCGACCGGCGCGTGGTCAACGGCGTCTCGTGCATGTCCTGCCACGCGCGGGGCATGATCGACAAGGCCGACCAGGTGCGCGAGCACGTGAAGCGAAACCCCGACGCGTTCGACAAGGAAGAGGCCGATGCCGTGATGGCCCTTTACCCGCCCAAGGACGAATTCACCAGGCTGCTGCGCGAAGACGCCGAGCGCTTCAAGAAAGCCGTGGAACAGACGGGCGCGCCCTTGAGCGTCACCGAGCCGGTCGCGGCGCTGGCCGCGCGGTTCGAGGCCGAGGTGGACCTCAAGCAGGCCGCCGCCGAGCTGGGCCTCCGGCCCAAGGATTTCTTGACCCGGCTGGAGAAGAGTCCCGGGCTGGCCCGGCTGTTCGGCGCCCTGCGGGTCGAAGGCGGCACGGTGCAGCGCGAGCTCGTCGTCGAAGAGTTCACGGCGCTGGTCCGGCAGCTCGAGGCGGGCAGGTTCGTGGACCAGTTCCGCCCGCAGGTGGCGTTCGTCGATCCGTCCCCCGCCCCGACGGCCAAGAGGCCGTTCAATCCCGGCACGCTGACGCTCACGGTGCCGCAGGTTGGCGAGGAGGAGAAGGTGCACTCCTTCCGCATCGAGTTCTTCCTCGACAAGGAACGCGAGAACTGGATCCATCTCAGCGAAACCGGCTGCCTGGCCGTGACGCCCAAGACGAAGGACCTCGACACCGACGGCGAGGTGCATCCGCTGTACTCGATCGAGCTGGAGACGCGCAAGTTCGGCGAGACCGAGTTCACCGACAAGACCACCAAGCGCAGCATCGCCGTCAAGCACGACGCGCTGACCGACTCGCTGATCTACGTCACCGACGCCGGGTCGATCGCCGTGGTGAAAGTCGGTGCGAAGGTCAAGGTGCCCGCCGTGGCCAAACCCAAGGACTTCACGCACCTGACGGACTACAGCTATGCCGTGCGCAAGCCGGGCGAGGCCGAGATCGACGGAAAGACGAAAGCCTTCGCCGGCGAAGCCTATCGTGACGAGAACACGGGGCTGATCGTGTTTCTGACTGCGGAAGGCACGATTGCCGTGACCAGCCCGGACGAGTTCACGGCCGACGTGAAGTACTCGCCCTATCTGCACGCTTTCGTGTGCAAGGCCCGCGGCGGGGGCGAGGCCGACTTCACGGACGACACACCGTCCTTCGGCGTCGAATCGTGGAAGGAACGGGCCACGGGCGCGGTGGTTTACGCCAGCGAGAAGGGGCTGGTGTTCGCCAAAGGCAAGATCTCCGAGCTGGCCACGGTCGCGCCGACCTGGGTCGCGCGGTTCAAGCTAGGCATCCGCAAGGAGGGCGAGGAGAGCTTGCCGGATGACGACCGGATGGGCAGCGTGGAGATCTTCCGCGACGAAAACACCGGCAACCTGCTGTACGTCTGCGAGACGGGGCACATCGCGGTGTTTCCGGGGAAATAGGCGGCCAGGACGAGCAGCAACCGGGATGCCAATCCGGAGTTGAGGCTCTACGACAAAAGAGCGAGAATGCGGGCGCAAATGCTCTTGGCGGGGTGGGAGGCTACGAGGAGGAATGCTGAATGGGCGCGAACCTGGAAAAACGTTTGCAGGCCGTAGAGGAAGCCGTCCGACGACTGCAAGATCAATTGGAGAATTCAGAAGATCCTCGGCAAACGTGGTGGCGGGAACACGTCGGCCGCTTCAAGGATGATCCCGAGTTTGAAGAGATTCTGCGGTTGGGCAAGCAATATCGACAGTCGCTGCGTCCAAAGCGGAACAAGCGACGCTCATGATCGTTCTGGACACGGACACACTTGGTATTCTGCATCGTGCCTCCGGCGAGGCGTTTGAGCGACTTTCCACCCGATTGAGAAATGCAATTGATTGGCCCTTCTATGTGACTATCGTCTCTTTTGAGGAGCAGATGCGCGGCTGGCTCGCTTATGTTGCCCGAGCGAAGCGACCCGAAAGGCTTGTACTGGCTTACCGGCGTTTGCACGCCCTGCTCGATGACTTTCGAACGCATCGCATACTGGACTTTGACGAACGCGCGCTGACGGAATTCGAGCGGCTGATCAAGCAAAGAATTCGCGTTGGAACAATGGACTTGAGAATTGCGGCAATAGTACTCTCCCAGGGCGCCACGCTAATCTCTCGTAACCTTGTCGACTTTTGCAGAGTCCCGGGATTGATTGTGGAAGACTGGGCTCGGTAGTCTGTCTTGAAAAGCACGTCTGCCCTTCACGGTGCTTAACAATGCCAGCCGACGAAATCCTGTTCGACGTCGAAGAACGCATGGAAAAGGCCATCGACGTGCTCAAGCACTCGCTGGCCGGCATTCGCACGGGGCGGGCCAATCCAGGCCTGGTGGATTCGCTCCGCGTCGAAGTCTACGGATCGCCCACGCCGATCAAGCAGGTGGCCTCGGTCACCGCGCCGGAGCCGACGCAGATCGTCATCCGTCCCTACGATCCGGGCACGCTCAAGGACATCGAGAAGGCGATCCAGGCCAGCGGGCTGGGGTTCACGCCGCTCAACGACGGCCGCGTGATCCGGCTCAACGTGCCGCCGCTCTCGACCGAAGTCCGCCGCAAAATGGTGGGCCGAGTCAAAGAGCTGACCGAGGAGACCAAGGTGGCCGTCCGCAACGTCCGCCGCGACGGCAACAAGGCCGCCGACCAGGAGGAGAAGGACAAGACGCTCAGCGAAGACGACCGCGACAAGGTCAAGGAAGACATCCAGGAGCTGACCAAGAAGTTCGAGAACATTGCCTCGGACCTGGCCAAGAAACGCGAGGCGGAGGTGATGGAGGGGTAAGAGCTCGTTTCGCGTGAAGGTCTGGAACGCTAATAAACGCTAATAAACGCTAATAGGGTCCATGACCGCACGCGCCGCCACGAGCCGTGTGCGTCGCTCGGGATTAGCGCCTATTAGCGATTATTAGCGTTCCGCCTTCTGAGGTGGGCACGTTGAAACGTGCCGCACGTCAGGCTCGCGCCGGCAAGAGGCCGATCAGTTCGGCGAGCACTTCCGCCAAGCGGTCGCCGGCCACCAGCGTGTCTTCGGCCGATTGCCACATCTCTTTCACCGTGCCGGGCCGCTTGGTGACCGCTCCGAGCACCGCTCCCAGCTTGCCGGCCAGCGATTTCTGACGCTTGAGATGCCGCAGCTCGGGCGACACCTCGTAATCCAAAGCGTGCAGGATGACGTGAACGGCCAGGAACGGCACATTGCGCTCCTGACACGCTGCGGCTACGCCGCGAGCCGATGGCTCGGCAGCCAAGACGCCGAGTCGGCGGCCGATTTCCTCTCGCTGGTCTCTCGCGGGCAGCTTGCCGGCGATCGTGAGCAGCCGGCCCACGTGTACGCCTGGCCGCGCGGCAATGGCCTCGCTCATGCCTGCTAGGGCAGTAGGGAACGCGACGGCCGTGGCCTCCGGCGCGTCCGCTGCACCTTCAACAACGTGGCTGGCCAGGACGACGTGCCCGCGCTGGATGTCGGGGACCAGCGCCTCGGCGAATCCCGCGGCGATGACGATGCCGGGCCGATGCCCGAGCAGCAGCGCTTCCGCGCCACGGGCGGCGTTGTCGGCGCCGGGTGCGGCGTGGACCAGCGCCACGTAAGGCCCGCCCAGCCGGCCCAGCGTCACGTCCAGGCCGTCGCCGTGCACCAGCAGCTTGTCCGTCAGGCGGTCCGTGACGCCCGCCGCCTCGGCCGCGGTCGCGAACACCAGGCCCACGTCACAGGGCGGCGACAGGGTTTGATCCGCCGGCGTCTGGCCCGCCTGCTGTCGCTGCAACTGGTCGCGCAGCATCTCCTCGGCGCGGGCGTAAAGCTCCTGCTTCGCCGCGCCGGCCAGCCAGCCGCGAATCAGCCACTGCCAAATCATGCATGCCTGCTCGTTAAAGTCACGCGGACTCCCGGCCGATAATCCCCCCGGCCTTTGCCGCTCCACACCACTCAGTCATCCAGCATAGCTGCCGGTCAGCCGGCGACGAAGCCGCTTCAAGACGGAGAACGCCAATCATGCCCACGGTGTCGTGCAGTATCCTGGAGCATTGCCTGCACGTCGTGGCTGCGGCAGCGGTGCATCACGATCCGTTCCCCCACTTTCTGATCGACGGCTTCTTTCCCGAGGAAGTCTATCGGGAGCTGCTTGCGAGCTTGCCGGATGCCGGTCTCTACGAGCCGATGGCCTACGGGCCGCGTTCGCCGAGCGAAGCCACGGCGCGGGGCCGGTTCAAGCTCAATGACGCCTGTCTGGCGCGGCTCAGCGCCCCTCACCGCGAGCTGTGGCTGGCCGTTCGCGACGTTCTCACGTCGCCGGTGCTCAAGCGCTGCGTCTTCGGCCAGTTGAGCTCGGGCCTGGCCCTGCGATACCGAGTCGCGGCGGAAGCCGCGGCGGACCTCGAGGGCTACGCCCTGCCGGAGCTGTTTCGCGAGACGCGCGGCTATTCGATCAAGCCGCACCCCGACACGCGGAAGAAGGTGGTGACGATGCAGATCGCCTTGCCCGAGGACCGGGCGCAGGCCGAGCTGGGGACGGAATTCTATCGTTTGAGCCTGAACCCGCTGCACGTGCTGCGCGAGCCGCGCGGGTTCGTGGTGGCCAAGCGGGCCCCCTTCCTGCCCAACGCTGCCTACGCCTTCAGCGTGCTCAACACGCTGAAGCTGAAGAGCTGGCACGGCCGCACCACGCTCGCCGAGGAAGTGGGCGTGCGAAACTCGATCCTCAATATCTGGTACGGCGACCCGGCCAACGTCTATCCGGAGACCGTGCGGCAATCGGGCTTCAGGCTTCAGGCTTCAGACTTCAGGAATCCGGCTGCGGCATGAAGCCCGACGCTTCTCTTCGAGCGTCTTCCGCGCGGCTTAAAGAGGCAGGCGAACATCGAACATCCAACATCGAACATCCAACATCGAACATCCAACGTCGAATGCGTCTCGTTCGGTGTTCAATGTTGGATGTTGGATGTTCGGTCGCTACCGCCTGCCGCCGTAGTCCTCGGTAGCGAGCGCTGGCTGCGTGCGGCCGTCCCCCGCACTTCTGAAATTCGCTTATCGACGCGGCGGCGAAACCGTATAAGATTGCATACGTGTGCCAGTAGCGCACGGCGGCCTGACGGCCCGACGCTCGCCTCGCTGACGATCGACTGACTAGGAGACCCTCCTTCGATGCAACAGTTGCTTGAGCCGTGGACACTGGCCGATGCCTTGGATTTGTACGAGCTGGGCCTGTGGGGTCAGGGCTATTTCGGCGTCAACAAGAAGGGCAACGTCTGCGTCCAGCCGTCGAAGGACCCCAGCAAGTCCATCGACGTCAAGGAGCCTCGTCGATCGCATGCGGCTGCGCGGCATCGACGTGCCGATCCTGTTCCGTTTCGGCGACGTGATCAAGACTCGTCTGGGCGAAATCCACGACGCCTTTCAGCAGGCCATCACCCAGCACGGCTACCAGGGCAAATACTGCTGCGTCTACCCGATCAAGGTCAACCAGCAGCGGGAGGTGGTCGAGGAGGTGGTGGAGTTCGGCCGGCCGTACCACTACGGGCTGGAGGCCGGCTCCAAGCCGGAGTTGTTGGCCGTGATCGCGCTGGCCAACAACGACATGCCGATCATCTGCAACGGCTTCAAGGACGCCCAGTTCATCGAGATGGCCGTGCTGGCCCGCAAGATGGGCCGCAAGATCATCCCCGTCGTGGAGAAGTACAGCGACCTGGAGCTGATCCTGCACTATGCCGAGAAGATCGGCGTGCGGCCCGAGATCGGCATGCGGGTCAAGCTGGCCTCGCGCGGGTCGGGCAAGTGGAGCAGCTCGGGCGGCCATCGCTCGAAGTTCGGCCTGACGGTCGGCGAAATCCTGCAAGGGCTCGATGAGCTGAAAGCCCGCGGCATGGCCGACTGCTTCCAGCTCCTGCACTTCCATCTGGGGAGCCAGATCACGAACATCCAGCGGGTGAAGGCCGCCCTGACCGAGGCCGCCCGCATCTACACGGAGCTGACCCGGCTGGGGGCCGGGCTGACGTATCTGGACGTGGGGGGCGGGCTGGCCGTCGATTACGACGGCTCGCAGACCGACTTCCACTCCAGCATGAACTACACGCTCCAGGAGTACGCCAACGACGTCGTCTATTACATCCAGAACGTCTGCGACGACGAGAAGGTGCCGCACCCCACGATCATCTCCGAAAGCGGCCGGGCCATCGTGGCCCACCACAGCGTGCTGGTGTTCAACGTGCTGGGCGTGTCGGGCAAGACCGAGGACGAGGCGCCGCCCACCGTCACGCCGGAGATGGAGCAGCCGCTCCTGGACATGCGCGGGGCCTACGACAATCTTTCCACGCGCAACCTGCTGGAAAACTACCACGACGCCCAGCAGGCCCTCGACATGGCCATGAACCTCTTCGCCGGCGGCTACATGCCGCTGGAGCAGCGGTCGCAAGCCGAAACGCTGTATTGGGCCATCTGCCGCAAGGTGGGCCGGCTGCTCCAGCAGCTCGACTATATCCCCGAAGAACTGCAGGGCCTCGACAACCGGCTATCGGAGACCTATTTCTGCAACTTCTCGCTGTTCCAGTCGATGCCCGACACCTGGGGTATCGGCCAGCTCTTTCCCGTGATGCCGATCCACCGGCTGACGGAGCGGCCGACGCACCCGGCCATCCTGGGGGACATCACCTGCGACTCGATGGGCAAGATCGACCAGTTCATCGACCGCCGCGACGTGCGGCGCACGCTGCACCTGCACCAGTTCAACGGCTCGCCGTACTACGTGGGCGTGTTCCTGGTGGGGGCTTACCAGGAAATCCTCGGCGACCTGCACAACCTGTTCGGCGACACCAATGCCGTGCACGTGCGGCTGGATGAGAACGGCGAGGTGATGCTCGACACGGTCATCAGCGGCGACACGGTGCGCGAGGTGCTGAAATACGTGAACTTCGACGCCGACACGCTCGTGAAACAGCTCCGCACGGACGTGGAACGGGCCGTCCGCCAGGGGCGGCTATCGGATGAAGAAGCCGGCCGCTTCATGCGGTTCTACGAGGATGGTCTGCGCGATTACACCTACCTCAGTGCCGAGGCGCCGCTCATCACCGACGGTCGGCCGATGAATGGCAACGGCACTGGCGCACGTAGCGAAACCCGCGGGGCGAGCCTCAGCGGCTGAGTGCGCCAGTGGAAAGCGCCGAGGCGGCCCCCGGTCCGGTGCAGCGTGGTGCAGCGCTTGGCCGGAAACACCTCGAGTCTACGCGCATCCGCCTTGCCGAAACTCGCCTTCCAGCTTCCAGGTCTTGCCGTCCGCTTGCCATGTTTCCGGACGAGGCATGGTTACGAACGCAAGGCTCACGGAATCGGCACATCCTTCCCACTTCCTCGGTTCGTCAGCCGCACGTCCCACGCTATCGGCACGGGACCGCTCATGCCGTGGCTATTTGTTCTCATTCCGGACCGCGGCAGGCCCGTGGCGCTTCGAGCGCCTCTTTTCACGGCACAGTTGGCACTCGATTTGCCTGAGCTGGTGTTCAAGGCCCGAGGCCGTCGTCCTCGGGCGCACCAAGGAGCGGGCGATGAGAACGATCATGTTCGTGGCAGCGATGGGCTTGATTGCCGAATCCTCGGCGGCGCACGCCCAGGTCGGCCACCGGGCAGGTAGCCGCGCTGACGACGGCGCTGCGAACGGATTGACTGCCGCCGGCCAGCTACAGGGACGCTCACGCGGCCTGGCGTCCGCAAGTTTCCGCCCGAGGGCGGATGATCGCCCCGCACCTGTATCCGTCGAGAACGGCAAAGCGCCGGCGTATGGCGATCACTCCGTCGATGCCGCGCGTTGGACGGTGATTGTCTTGCTGTTTGGGCTCAGCGTGCCCGTGCTGCACTGTTTCGTGGCCATCGGCTCGTCCGTCATCGGAGACCGACTCACCGATCGGCAACTGAGCCACTGGATGGCTGCGTCAGACGCCCCATCCGGCCGCTTCGGTAGTCGTGCATCGCCTGGCGGATCTCGTCCTGCGTGTTCATCACGAACGGGCCGTAACTAACCACCGGCTCGTCGATCGGCTGGCCGGTCAACACCAGCAACGTGGCGTCGTCCTTGGCATCGACAAGCGAACCGGGCTCCTGCGCGGTCGAAGCATCGCCAGATCGACTTCCCGGACCGTCTCGGATTCGTTGATGACGACCTTCCCCTTCAGGACGAGAACGAGCGTCGTGTGCCCGTCGGGAGAAGGCCATTTCGACGTGTCTGCCTGCCTTGAGCCGCACGTCGAGGACGGTGAGCGGCGTGAACGTCTTGGCTGGCCCTTTCGTTCCTCGAAACTCGCCGGCGATCACCCGCGCGGTACCCGCCGCCGTCCAGGTCCACCACCGGGATCTGCCGGTCGAGGATCTCCTGGTAACGGGGCGGCGACATCTTGTCCTTCGCCGGCAGGTTCACCCAGAGCTGCACCATCTCCAGAACGCCGCCGCGCCGCGTGAAGGCCTGCTCGTGCCATTCCTCGTGGACCACGCCCGAGGCGGCGGTCATCCATTGCACGTCGCCGGGGCCGATCGGCCGTGGTTGCCGGCCGAGTCGCGGTGCTCCAGTTCGCCCTGGTAGACGATGGTCACCGTCTCGAAGCCCGCGGTGCGGGTGCTCGCCCACGCCGCGCGCGCTCGTCCGACGGCGCGAACTCCGCCGGTCCGGCGTAGTCCAGCAGCAGGAACGGGCTGATCGACTCGCCCTGCGCCTGATGCGAAAACACGGTCCGCACGGGGAAGCCGTTGCCGACCCAGTGAGGAGCGGCGCCGCCGCTCGATGCTGATGAGCTTCTTCATGAGCCTCCGATCACTTCTTCGCTTGCCCGGCCTCCAGGCGGTCCAGCTTGGTTTCCCGCCCGACTCTTCTGCACGCTCTGCGCCTTGTCGTAGCTCTCCATCAGCGCCCGGTACGGCGGGACAATGTGGTCGACCATGACCGCCGCGAACTCCATCGCATCGGGACGGTTCCACGTGCTCATGAGTTCGGCCAGGACGGCATACGTGTCGATCGGCATCGCCCCGGCCTGGACGACGCGGGCGAGCGTCAGGTCGGTCGCCATCTTGGACCAGTTGCCGGAGGCGTCGATGATGCAGAAGACCTTGTACCCGGCGACGAGGGCGCTGAGCGTGGGGAACGACATGCAGACGCTCGTGAGCGTGCCGGCGATGAGCAGCGTCTTGCGCTTGGTCTTCTCGATGGCCTTCGACCCACGCCGGGTTGTCCCAGGCGTTGATCTGGCCGGTTCGCGGGATGTAGACCGCGTCGGGATTGTACTGGTGGATCTCGGGGATCAGCGGGCCGTTCGGTCCGTCGGGGACCGAGGCCGTGGTGAAGGTCGGAATCTTGGCGAGGCGCGACACCTTCGCGAGCGCGGTCACGTGCGAGCGAAGCGCCGGAAGGTCGATGTCCCTGACCAGTTGGAACAGCCCGCTCTGGTGGTCGATCAGCAGCATGACGGCGTCGTTGGGGTCGATCATCCACTTGTTCGCCGCGGGCATGAGTGGCCTCCTTGAGATGGGATTGCGATATGCCTGGTGTGAGCGCAGTCTATGGCCTTGAAAGGTTGCGTCAAGCACCCAACCGGATCGGCGTGCCTGAACGTCCAACATCCAACGTTCAACGTCCAACGTCCAACGTCCAACATCGAACATCCAACATCCGACATCGAAACATTTTCATTCGACGTTCAGGGTGAATGTTCGCTGTTCGATGTTCGGCCTCGCCGCCACGGCCATTCCTCGAGGGACTTTCCAGTGCCCACTCGAACCGGCAATCTCAAGGCGATCCTTGCGTCGCCAAGCTACAAGCTGGCCGAGCTGGATATCGATTTCCTCGCGCGGCCGGAGCTGCGGCCCGTGCGCCTCCAGCTCGAGCTGCTGAAGCCGGAAATGGCCCTGCGCGATAACAACGTGCGCTCCACGGTCGTCGTCTTCGGCGGCACACAGGTGGTCGAGCGGCGCGAGGCCCAACGGCGGCTGCGCGCGGCCAGATCGCTGCTGGCGAAGAATCCCAAGGCCCCGGCCGCGCAGCGCGCTCGTCGCTCGGGCCGAAAGCATCCTTCAGAAGGCCCGCTATTACGACGAGGCCCGCGAGTTCGCCCGCATCGTTTCGGCCGCCGGGCAGAGCGAGGCCCCCCGCGACTATGTCGTCATCACCGGCGGCGGGCCGGGCATCATGGAGGCCGCCAACCGCGGGGCCTTCGATTTGGGGGCAAAGTCGATCGGCCTCAACATCACGCTGCCCGCCGAGCAACTGCCCAACCCTTACATCACGCCGGAGCTTTGCTTTCAGTTCCACTACTTCGCCCTGCGAAAGATGCACTTCCTGCTGCGGGCGGTGGCGCTGGTAATCTTCCCCGGCGGCTTCGGCACGATGGACGAGCTGTTCGATGCCCTCACGCTGCGGCAGACGCGGCGGCTGCAGGCCATCCCGATCATCCTCTACTGCCGCGACTACTGGAGCCGCGTCGTCAATTTCCAGTTCCTGGCCGACGAGGGCGTGATCGAAGACGCCCACCTGGAGCTGCTCTCCTACGCGGAAACCCCGCAAGAAGCCTGGGAGATCATCGAGCGGTTCCACGGTCAAGGAGGCCGGGGGGCGTCGGCCTCCTGACGGTGGCGCACGCGGCTCGCGTGCGTGTCAGACAGGCGCCGAAAGACAATCACGAAAGCCGGGCACGCGAGCCGCGTGCCCCACGTGCGAATGCTCCACCCGCTTTCCCTCGGTTGCGCTTCGGGCTAGTGTGAACGCTGTGACCCCGCTCTACGAACTCTCCGTCCTGCTCGCCGGTCTGGGCCTCTTGACCATCCTGGTCATTCGCGGCCGCAGCATCTTCGTCGTGGCTCCGCTGTGTGCCCTGGTGACCGTCGCACTCAGCGGCGGCGATCCGCTGGGCTCACTGACCGGGCCGTACATGGCGGGGTTCGCCGATTACCTGCGGCGGTTTTACTTGATCTTCGCCCTGGGGGCGGCCTTTGGAAAGCTGATGGAGTCGTCCGGAGCGGCCGTCTCGATCGCCAACTGGATCGGCCGCTGGCTCGGCCCGCGAAGGGCTTGTCTGGCCGTGGTGCTGGCCTGCGCCGTTTTGACCTACGGCGGCGTGTCGCTGTTCGTGGTCGGCTTTTCGGTGTACCCGCTGTCGGTGCAGCTCTTTCGCGCGGCCGATTTGCCGCGGCGGTTCATCCCGGCGGCCATTGCTTTCGGCTCGATCACCTTCACGATGACCTCGGCCGGCTCGCCGGAAATCCAGAACCTGATCCCGATCCAATACCTTGTCGATTCCGTCACCGGCGAGCCGCTGACCGATGCTCGCGCCGGCTGGCCGGCGAGCATCATCGTCGCCGTGCTGATGTTCGTGCTGGGCCAATGGTATTTGGAACGGGCCATTGCCCGCGACGTGGCCAAGGGAGGACGCTGGGAGGAGCGGCCGGGCGACGCGCCGGCCGCTTTGGAACCCAATGCGAAGGGGTCGGGAGTCGAATTTCGCGACCCCCAGGACGTTGAGCCCAACCAGGAAACGCGGGAGTCGCGAAAATCGACTCCCGACCCCCTGACGTCGCCACATCGCCGGCTGCCGAGCTTGTGGGCCGCCTTGGCTCCGCTTGCGGTAACGCTCGCCGCGCTGAATGTGGTCCCGGCACTTTGGCCCTCGTTTCCCGAAGACCCCACGCTGGCCATCTTCCTCGGCGTGCTGACCGCGCTGGTCGTCTTGCGGCCGCACCTCAGGCAGACCTGGCAATTCGTCGGCGACGGCTTCCTCAACGGCCTCGTGGCCATTGGCTCCACGGCGTCGGTCGTCGGCTTTGGCGCCTCGCTCAAAGACCTGGCCGCCTTCCAGCGGATCGTGGATTGGGTGACGCACTTGCCCGGCGATCCCTTGATCGGCGCCGCATTGGCCGTGGCGATCATCTCGGCCATCGCTGGCTCGGCCTCCGGCGGGCAGGGGATCGCGCTGCCGATCATCAAGCCGATCTACATCGACCAGCTCGGCGTCGCCCCGCGGGCACTGCACCGCATCGTGTCGATCTCCTCGGGCACCCTCGACTCGCTGCCGCACAACGGCTACCTGGTGATGCTCATCCGCAACATCTGCGGCGAGACGCACGGCCGGGCCTACTGGCCGATCTGCGTAACTACCGTCCTGCTGCCGGCGCTCGGCACGGCGGTGGCGATTGTGCTGTTCAAGCTCGTGCCGGCTTGGGCTACGATGTGAGCGGAGGCCTACCATGCACGCTGGCAAGACACTGGAAGTCGAGCAGAAATTCGCCGCCGCCGACCTGAAGCGGGTCGAGCAGCAAGTGGCGGCTGACGGGGCGGCCTTCGCGCCGGCCGTCACGCAGGTCGATCGGTATTATGCCCATCCGGTGCGCGACTTTGCTCATACAGACGAAGCACTTCGCATTCGCCGCGTCGCAGAAGCCAACTTCGTCACCTACAAGGGGCCAAAGCTCGATTCACGCACGAAGACTGCGCCGCGAGATCGAGCTGCGCTGCCGCCCGGCGAAGAGGGCTTCGCACAGTTCGCCAGCATGCTCGAGTCGCTCGGCTTTCGCCCGGTGGCGGAGGTCCGCAAGCAGTGCCGCATTGCCCGGCTCGACTGGGAGGGCTTCACCCTCGAGGTGGCCCTCGACGACGTGCAAGACGTGGGGCGATTCGTCGAGCTGGAGACCGCCGCAGACGCCGCAGACGCCGAAGCGGCGAAGGCCGCCTTGGCATCGCTGGCTCAGCGCCTGGGTCTGGAGGCCAACGAGCGGCGGAGCTATCTGGAGCTCTTGCTGCTTGCTCGTGCAATGACGAATGACGAAGCTCGAATGACGAGGGAATGACGAAGCACGAATCACGAACAATTCAAGGAGACTCGCCGAGTGCCCCTTGATTCCCTCATTCGTCATTCGGACATTCGTGCTTCCTTCGTCATTCGTGCTTCGTCCTTCGTCATTCCACTCAATGCCGTCGCTCTAGCGCCCAGGCCAGCAGCGTTGGACAAAGGCGATTGACCCAATGCACCGCCTTGGGCACCAGCCCCGGCAGCAGCTCTCGCCGGCCACGCGAGATGGCCCGCACCGTCTTGCGGGCGATGGTCTCGGGCCGCTCGCCGTGGCCGGCCCGCCACGAGCTGTCGCCTTTGGCTTCCAGCAGCGAATCCCACATCTCGCTGGCCACTGTCGCCGGGCTGACGACCAGCACGTCGATGCCCTCGGGTGCAGCTCGGCCCGTAGCACCTCGCTGAAGCCGCGGATGGCGAACTTGCTGGCGCTGTACTCGCTGGCGTGCGGCATGCCGACGTGACTGAGGATCGAGCCGACGTTGACGATGATCGGCCGCCGGCCCTGACGCAGGGCCGGTAGCGCCGTGCGGATCATCTCGATGGGCGCAAAGAGATTCACGTCGAAGATCCTCCGCAGCCGCTGTGGATCGGCCGACGCAAAGGGGCCCATCGCTCCCACGCCGGCGTTATTGACCAGGATATCGAGGCCGCCCAGTCGCTCGACGGCGGCGTCTATCGCGGCCTGGCGAGTGCTCGCCTCGGTGATGTCGCCGGCGAGAAACTCGCAGCGGCGGCCAAGCCCACGTAGCTCGTCGGCCAGCTCGCGCAGGCGTTCCTCGCGCCGGGCAACCAGAAACAGGTCGGCGCCTTGCTTGGCCAATTCGCGCGCAATTGCGCGGCCGATGCCGGCGGACGAGCCGGTCACCAGTGCGCGACTTCCGCCAATTTCGCGACGAGCCATGAGCAAGCTCCTCTCCACACTAGCCCGACTGTGCAAGCGAGGGAGAGGCGCCGCGCGACTCGGGACTCTGATGGCCTCTCCCGGCGTTGAGACCGGCGGGGTAGCCGCCAACCACCAACAACTTGACGCCGCCTCCCTCCGAGTCAAACAATGATCCGCCGGTTGAATACGATTGTACGTCGCATCGGACTCGCGTCATGACCAACCTCGCCGCCTTCTCCCTCGACCTCGACTACCTCCCCCGCCTGCCGCGCGCGCAAGGACTTCGCGCATCGGCTGCATCGGCAGCGGGCTTCATCATGGCCGACTGCCACCTCGTGGCGTATCGCCAGGCCGGCTTCAACCCGGTGGCGATCGCCTCGCGCACGCCGGCACCGTGCCGCCGACGTCGCCGAGCGGCACGGCATCGCCACGGCCTACGACACCTACCAGGAGCTGCTGGCCGACCCGGCAGGTCGAGGTCGCTCGACGTCGCCGTGCCGCCCGACGTGCAGATCGACGTCGATCCGCGAGGCCGTGCAAGCACAAGCGGCCACATCCGCGGCATCCTGGCGCAGAAGCCGCTGGGCGTGAGCTACGCGCAGGCGAAGGAGATCGTGCGGCTCTGCCGGCGAGGCCGGCATCACGCTGGCCGTCAACCAGAACATGCGCTACGACCAGTCGGTCCGGGCCTGCAAGGACCTGCTCGACCGCGGCGTGCTCGGCGAGCCGGTGCTGGCGACGATCGACATGCGGGCGATTCCGCACTGGATGCCGTGGCAGCGAGCGGCAGGGCTGGGTCACGCTGCGGATCATGAGCATCCACCACCTCGACACGTTCCGCTACTGGTTCGGCGATCCCGATGCGCGTCTTCGCCAGCGTGCGGCCCGACCCGCGGACCGCCAGCAAGTTCGCGCACGACGACGGCATCTGCCTCTACATCCTCGAATACGACAGCGGCCTGCGGGCCAGCGTCGTGGGACGACGTCTGGACCGGCCCGGCGCGCGAAGGGGCCGAGCCGGACATCGGCATCCGCTGGCGCGTCGAAGGGACCGAAGGCCTGGCCCGCGGCACGATCGGCTGGCCCGAGCTATCCCGCCCGCACGCCCAGCACGCTCGACTTCACGACGACGCAGCAGCCGGGCTACTGGTTCTCAGCCGCGCTGGAAGGAAGTCTGGTTCCCCGACGCCTTCGTCGGCACGATGGCCCAGCTGCTCTGTGCGCTGGAGGAGAACCGCGAGCCGGAGATCAGCGGCCGCGACAACCTGAAGACGATGGCCCTGGTCGATGCGTGCTACCTCTCGGCGCGGGAGCACCGGGCGGTGGAGATCGCCGAAGTAATGGGGTGATTGAGCCTGCGGCCAGCTTGTCATCTCGCCAGCGCGGCCTTGGCGGCAATGACGAAGCGCAGGGCTTTGTCGGCATCTTTCCGGTCCTTCGAGTTCTCGACGCCGCTGGCGACGTCCACCGCAGCCGGCCGCACCGCGCCGATCGCGTCAGCCACGTTCTCGGGGACGAGACCGCCGGCCAGCACCAGCGGCGGGGCGCCGGGAAGCTCGTGATACCGCGCGGCCGTCTGCCAGTCGCACGTCGTGCCTGTTCCTCCCCGCTCGCCGGGCACTGATGCGTCCAGCAAAACCAGCCGCGGCAGGCAATCCAGCCTGCGGCAGCGGTCGAGATATTCGGCCACCTGTGCCAGCGAACCGCCGCAGGCCAGCGCCCGCATCACCGGCAACTCACCGACTTCGGAGCTGCGCAGCGACCGGAGAAACTCCGGCGGCTCGTCGCCGTGAAGCTGGAGCAGATCGAGCTTCACAGCCGCGTGGGCTGCTCGCAGCGCATCCACGTCGGCGTTGACGAACACTCCGACCTTCACGATGCCGATCGGCAACGTCGCCAGGATCGCAGCGGCCTGCTCCGGACTCACGCAGCGCCTGCTTCGCGAATAGAAATTGACCCCCACGGCATCCGCCCCGGCTTCGGCGGCGACGAGGGCATCGGCCGGGCACGTCAGACCGCAGATCTTCACGCGAAACATGGCGGTGGCATTGAGCGCTCGGAAGGCGGAACACTAGCCCGACGCAAGCGAGGGAGAGGCGGGACCCGCGCGATTAGGCGCGTCTCCTTCGCTTGCGCGACTTGCGCGTCGGGCGAGTGTGGCGTCGGGCTAATGTGGCGCCGACAAGCCTTAGCCTGACTCGCGCCGCCTTCGCCCGTCAAGTGGCACTCGCCTTGCCGGCCCATCCATCTCACGGCCAAGATGGCCAAGATGCCCGTGCCACGGGCGCCAAGCGCAAATCGGTTGTTTCTTCCGCCGCGGAATCGTAAGATAGGGCTGCGTCAACGTTCGGGCGCTACGCAAGTCGCTTGGCCGGGGGCGGAGGCCGAGAGAGTAGGTGAACGCGTCGGGCTTCAGTCGGCTGAAGTCTGGCGACTTCAGCTACCGACGCAGAAAGCATTTCGACAGAGTAGGGCAATCGCTGACTTCCGCCTCTGGCTCCAGGTAATTCGTCCGGTTCTTCTCCGATTGGGTCGGCAAACATGGCCGCGCCGCAGGTCGCCCTCGCATTTCTCGAGCTGCTCGAGAAGAGCAAGCTGCTCAGCCCGGAAGAGGTTGCCGACGCCATCTCCCGGCACGGCTTCCACCCGGAGCAGGATCCCCGGCTGGTCGCCCAGGCGCTGATGAAGGACCGGCTGCTGACGCGGTTTCAGGCCTCGCAGCTGCTCAAGGGACGCTATCGCGGCTTTGTGATCGACGGCTACAAGCTGCTGGAGATTCTCGGCGCCGGCGGCATGGGCATGGTCTACGTGGCCCTCGATACCCAGTCGGGCCGCCGGGTGGCCATCAAGCTCCTCACCGAAACCGGCCAGCACGATGCGGGCGTGCGGGCCCGCTTCGAGATGGAAGCCCGTGCTGGCCGCCTGCTGGAGCACCCCAACATCGTCCGCACGTTTGCCTTCGGCCGCAGTGAGGAGCTCGATTACATCGTGATGGAGCTGGTCGAAGCGATCAGCCTGGACGAATACATCCGCCTGCAAAAGCGCATGGCGCACCCGCAGGCGTGCAGCTTCATGTGCCAGGCCACGCTGGGGCTGGAGCACGCCCACAGCCAGGGCATGATCCACCGCGACGTCAAACCGGCCAACCTGCTGGTGGACCGCAGCGGCGGAGTGAAAATCCTGGACTTCGGGCTGGCCCTGGTGGCCGACCACGAAGGGAGCGAGTTCTCCCTGGCGCGTATCTTCGGGCAGGACCGCGTGGGCACCGCCGACTTCACCTCTCCCGAGCAAACGCTCGACAGCTTTACGGTAGACACGCGGGCAGACATCTACAGCCTGGGCTGCACGCTGTATACGACGCTGGCCGGACAGGTGCCGTTCCCCTACGACACGGTAAAAAAGAAGCTCGAAGCCCACCGCGGCGTGCAGCCCTGGCCGATCCAGGAGCTGGCCCCCGACGTGCCGGACGCTTTGGCCGACGTGCTGGAGCGGATGATGGCCAAGTTGCCCGACGACCGCTTCGCCGAAATGGCCGACGTGCGGCAGGCACTGGAGCCGTTTGCCGAGCGCCGGCCCGTGAGCTTCGATTTCTCCCGAATTCTGACCGACCGCATCGTGATGGCCAAGCGCCGCGTGCAGCGCCAGCAGGAGCGCAAGCGGCGGGAGTCGTCGATGTCCTGGGCCAACCGGGGGCTGAGCTCCGGCAACACGCCCTCGGGGCTGGGCAGCGCGTCCAGCAGTGGGCTGAGCCTTGCCGCCGCTGCGGCCCAGTCCAACGGCCAGCTCCGTACCGGGCAAGTCGTGATCCGCCACGCCCAGACCGGCGCCGTCTTGCTGGAAGTCGCCGCCGACACGTTGGCCGGGGCCGATCTCACCGCGGCACAGCTCGCCGGGGCGAACCTGCAAGGTCTGGACCTCAGCAAAGCCAGCCTGGCCTACGCCAACCTGCGCGACGCCGACTTGCGGCGGGCCAATCTGGCCGGCGCGCGCCTGGCCGGCTGCGTGCTCAACGACGCCAACCTCGAGCAGGCCGTGCTGACGCGGGCCGACCTCGTGGAAGCCAGCCTTACCAACTGCAAGCTCCACGGCGCGATCCTCACGCAAGCCGATCTGCGGCGGGCCATCGTCACGGGCGCCGACTTCTCTTCCGCCGACCTCACCGGCGCCGACCTCAGTATGGCCATGCTCAAGGCCAACTTCCGTGACGCCATCCTGGCCTGCGCCGACCTGCGCGGCTCGACGATGGCCGGCTCCGATCTCACCGGCGCCAGCCTCGACGGCGCGAACACGGCCGGCACCAACTTCCGCGGCTGCGTGGGACCGTCGGGACAGCCGATCTTCACGGCGGCGCTGAAGTAGACTGCCGCGACGCTCTGCCCGTTCGTATCAAGCTGAAGAAGTTATTTTCCCGCGTGCCGCGCGAATAGCAGTTTGTCCTGCTCGCTCTCGTCGCTCTCGTCGGCACGCGGAGTCGGAGGCGATGAGGCTCGGCCGGATAGCAGGCCCTGCACCACGAACGCCAGGAAAGCATAGAGCGCCGTGCCGGTGGCCAGGCAAGTGGCCACGACGGCGGCGAAGCGGTCGCGCATCAGCACCAACGTCGGCGGCTCAGCGATCCTCGGCGGCCGGCGCTCGACCGGGGAGGTCTTCTCCAGCGCTCGCGACTCTTCGCGCTCCTTCCACTCCTGCCACTCGGCGCACTGCTCGGGATCATCAAGCTGTGCCAACGCGTTGACGCGGGCAGACCAGAGCAGCCAGACGGCCAACGCCATCGTGGCCACGTAGCCGGCAATCCACAACACGGTCGAGCGGGTTGCAAAGCGTTTCATCGCGGTTTGCATCTTAGCATTTTAGCAACACGTCACGCTTCCAGCCTCACCAGCAAGTCGCCGACTTCCACCTGATCGCCTGCCTGCACCAAAAGGTCCGCGATCTTGCCTTCGCACGGCGAGGTGAGCGTGGTTTCCATCTTCATGCGCCTCGAGCGTCAAGAGCTTCTGGCCGCGAGCCACCGCGTCGCCCGGGCGGACGGCCACGGTGACGACCATGCCGGGCATGGGGGCGGCGACTTGTTTCGGGGTCGGCGGGGTCGGCCTTCGGACGACGGGCGGCTTGGACCTGTTCGCGAGCGGTCTTGCACGGTCGACTTCGCGCGGCTGGCCGTTGAGCTCGAAGAACACCGTGCGGCGTGCCGTCGGGGTGCGGGCTCGCCGACGGTGAGGAACTTGACGATCAGCGTCTTGCCCTGCTCGATGTCGACAGCTGACTTCCTCGCCGCGGCTCCAGGCCGTAGAAGAAGACCGGCGTGGGCAGCACGCTGGTGTCGGAGTACGCCTGCTGCGTGGACGATGAACTCCTGATAGACGCGCGGATAGAGCAGGTACGTGACCACGTCGCGCGGCGTGGCCGACTGGCCGGTGAACTCGCTCGACCTTCTCGGCGGTAGCGGCCGAGATCGGCCGGCGGCAGGCTTGCGCCGGGCGGCCACGCAGCGGGCTTCTCGCCCCTTGAGGACTCGCTGGCGGAGCTTGGCCGGAAAGCCCCCGTCGGCTGGCCGAGCTTGCCGGACGAAGAGGTCGATCACCGACTCGGGAAAGGCCAGCTCGCGCGACGAATCGAGCACGTCGTCAGGCGTCAGGTTGTTGGCCACCATGAAGAGGGCCATGTCGCCGACCACCTTCGAGGTCGGGCGTGACCTTCACGATGTCGCCGAAGAGCTGATTGACCTCGGCATAGGTGCGGCAGACTTCCTGCCAGCGGTCGCGCCAGGCCGACGCGACTGGGCCTGCTCGAAGCAGGTTCGTGTACTGCCCGCCGGGCATCTCGTGCAGGTAGACCTCGGCGCTCGACGGCCTGCACGCCCGCTCTCGAAGGGAGCATAGAACTCGCGGACGTGCTGCCCAATAGCTCGGAGATCTGCCGCAGGCTGTCGGGGTCCAGGCCGGTGTCGCGGGGCGTGAAGCGCAGCGCCTCGACGATCGAGTTGAGGTTGGGCTGCGAGCGTGATGCCGGACATCGGCGCGACCGCCGCGTCGGCGATATCGACGCCGGCCTCCGCGGCCTTGAGCACGGAGGCCGACTGCACGCCGCTGGTGTCGTGCGTGTGGAAGTGGATCGGGATGCCGATCTCCTGCCGCAGCGTCTTGACGAGCTGCTCGGCGGCGTAGGGCTTGCACAGCCCGGCCATGTCTTTGATGGCCAGGATGTGGGCCCCCATCTTCTCCAGCTCCTTGGCCAGCTCGACGTAGTACTTGAGGCTCGTACTTCGGCCGGTGCGGGATTCGAGGATGTCGCCCGTGTAGCAGATGGCCGGCTCGCAGATGCGCGCCGGCTCGTCGATCACGGCGTCCATGGCCACCTTCATGTTGGGCAGCCAGTTGAGCGCGTCGAAGATGCGGAAGACGTCGATGCCGGCGGCGGCCGACTCGCGGACGAACTCGCGGACGACGTTGTCGGGATAGTTCGTGTAGCCGACGGCGTTGGAGGCCCGCAGCAGCATCTGGAACAGGATGTTGGGGATCCGCTCGCGCAGCTCGGCCAGCCGCTGCCACGGGCATTCCTTGAGGAACCGCATCGACGTGTCGAACGTGGCCCCGCCCCACATCTCCAGCGAGAACAGTCTGCGAGCTCAGCCGGGCGTAGGCGTCGGCGATGCCGCAGCATGTCGTGGGTCCGCATCCGCGTGGCCAGCAGCGACTGGTGGGCGTCGCGGAACGTGGTGTCGGTGATCAGCAGCGGCTTCTGCTCGCGGACCCACTGCGGCGAACTTCTCCGGGCCCAGCTCCAGGAGCCGGTCGCGCGTGCCGGCCGGGATCGGCTGCGCTGGTGTCGAGCGTCGGCACGCGGGGCCGGGCTCGCGGCGCGTCGGCCGCGGGCGGTCCTTGACCAGCGGGTTGCCGTTGACGATCACCTCGCCGAGTAGGTCAGAGCTTGGTCGCCCGGTCGCGCCGCGCGGGGAACTGGAACAGCTCCGGCGTCTCGTCGATGAACCGCGTCGTGCACTCGCCCGTCGAGGAACGTCGGGTGCGTGACCAGGTTGATGAGGAACGGGATGTTCGTCTTCACGCCGCGGATGCGGAACTCCTGCAGGCAGCGCTCCATGCGCCGGGCGGCGTCGATGAAGCGCTGCCCGCAGGCCGTCACCTTCACCAGCAGCGAGTCGTAGAACGGCGTGATCACCGCGCCGGTGAAGGCCGTGCCGGCGTCGAGCCGAATGCCCATGCCGCCGGCCGAGCGGTAGTGCGTGATGCGGCCGTAGTCGGGCAGGAAGTTGTTCGCCGGGTCTTCGGTCGTCACGCGGCACTGGATGGCGAAGCCGTGCGTGCGACCGACGTCCTGGCGAGGCCAGGCCGATCTCCGGATCGGTGAGCGGCATGCCCTGGGCGACGAGGATCTGCGACTTGACCAGGTCGATGCCGGTGACCTCCTCGGTGACGGTGTGCTCGACCTGGATGCGCGGATTGACCTCGATGAAGTAGAACTTGCCGGTGTCGGCGTCGACGCAGGAACTCGACCGTGCCGGCGTTGTCGTAGCTTCGACCGCCCGGCCGATCGCGAGGGCCGCGTCGCAGATGGCCTGACGCAGCTCGGCGGATCGAGGTTCGGGGCCGGGGCGATCTCGACGACCTTCTGATGCCGCCGCTGGACGCGAGCAATCGCGCTCGATAGAGGTGCACCAGGTTGCCGTGCTGGTCGCCGAGCAACTGCACCTCGATGTGCCGGGCGCGGGCGATGAACTTCTCCACGAAGACGTCGGCGCTGCCGAAGGCGGTCGCCGGACTCGCGCTGGGCCTGCTCGAAGGCGTCGGCGAAGTCCTTCGGCGTCGTTGACCACGCGCATGCCGCGGCCGCCGCCGCCCTTGGCGGCCTTGACGATGACGGGATAGCCGAGCTCCTGCGGCGTGCTTGCGGCCGTCGGCCGCGTTCGTCGAGCGGCTTGTCGCTGCCGCCGAGAGGATCGGCACGCCGGCCTTCTGGGCGATGCGCCGGGCGGCGATCTTGTCGCCGAGCTTTTCCAGCAGCTCGACGCGCGGGCCGACGAAGGTGATGCCGGCCTCCTGGCAGGCGCGGGCGAACTCGGGGTTCTCGGAGAGAAAGCCGTAGCCGGGATGGATGGCATCGACCTCGTGCCGCTAGGCCAGTGGCGATGATGCCGGCGATATCCAGATACGCCCGGATCGGCTCGCCGGGCTTGCCGATCTCGTACGCCTCGTCGGCCTTGAAGCGGTGCAGGGCGTAGCGGTCCTCGTGCGAATAGATCGCGACGGTGCGGATGCCCAGCTCGTGGGCGGAGCGAAAGACGCGGATGGCGATCTCGCTGCGGTTGGCGACGAGCAGTTTCTGGATGCGCTTCACGATCGACGGTTTCTCGTCACGGCTCGATCAGAAGCGATGAGATTACTCGACCGCGCGGCAACGCGTAAGCCCCGCCGCGATAATCTGTTGCCGCGGTCGCTAAACCGCGGCCTGTCACGTGGGGCACGTTTCTAAACGTGCCCGCCAGGCGCGAGTCCTTCGCTGCGCTCCGAAGGACATTCCGCTGACGTTAAGGCGCGGCCGAACGACAGCGCCCTGCTGAAGGGAAGGGCACGCGAGCTGCGTGCCCCACGGGGCGGCAAAGTCTAGGTCTGGTCGTGCTGCGGGGCGAGCTGCGGCGGGCTGTCGCTGGCGCTTTCCGGCGCGTGGTCGGCCCCGTGCAGCTTGGCCGGCTCGGGCAGGAAGAAGGAATTCACCAGACCGATCACGCACGCCGTGCCGCCGACGATCGCCGCGGCGACGGCGACCTTCATCGGACCTTGCACGAAGGGCAGCCACTTCGCCAGTAGCGCGGTCGCGGCCGCCGCCGAGGTGCCGATCATCCGCCCGCCGACGTTGGCCGCCATGCTCTCGCCGGTGCCTCGAAGGTGAACGGGAAACACGTGCGGCAAGTAGTTGCCCCAAAAGCTCAACTGAGCCACCGTGCACAGGCCGACCAGAAACATGCCCAGCGACATCGTCGTGATAGGCAGCTTGCCCAGGTAGGCGGCCTCCAGATTGATCGAGAAGTAATGCTGATTCTCGACGGTCAGGAAGAAGTAGAACACGAGCGGCGTGAGAATCAGCCCCGGGATCTGGAAGTAGCGGATCAGCCGTCCCCAGCTCAGCGCGCCGGCCACGAGCAAGGCCAACAGGAAGCGGCCGCTCAGCCCACCGAGCTCTTGAATCTTCGTGTACTCCGCGGCGATTTTCTGGTTGTACGATCCCGTGGCCCTTTTTTCGATCGCGGCGGCCTGTTCGGGAGTCACGTCACCTTTCTGACGCTCCGCGGCAACGGCCTTTTCGGCGGCGGCGGCCGCGCCGGCCCGCACGTCGGCCAATCCCGGCACGATCTGCGGCATCATCTGGATGGCGCCGAACGCCACGGCCAGCGTGCAGGCGAACCCGATCGTCGTGACGATGGACGTGCGCCGCAGCTCGGGGCCGAACAGGGCGGCAATCGTCGGCCGGCGCAGCGTGCCTTCCTGGCGGCGCTTGGCCCAGACCGGCGATTCCGGCAGGAAGGGACGAATGAGAATCAAAGGAATCGCCGGGATCAGCCCCGACATCAGCGTATAGCGCCATGCGGCGTGCGGGTCGCCCGTGATCTCGCCGACGAAGCCTGTCAAGAATCCCGGAAGCGCGATGGCTGGAAAGCTGGTCGCATATTGCACGAGGAACCCGTTGGCGACGGCCACCAGCAGCCCGCCGGCCGAGGAAAACGCCTGCGTGTAGCCGATGACCTTCTCGCGTTGCTTGGGGTCGGGGAACAGCTCAGCCAGCCAGGCCACTGCGGCCACGAACTCCACGCACACGCCGATGAAGGTCGTGCAGCGGAGCACCAGCAGCATCCAGATGCTGGTGGAAAAACCCGCGAAGAACGCGGAAAAAGCGTACAGCAAGATGCTCCAGGTGAGCACGAACCGCCGCCCCAGCCGGTCGGTCAAGTAGCCGCCGACAAGGCCAAACACGCCGCCGGCCAGGGCCGGCACCCAGAACAGGATCGCCACCCAATTGCTGAACTCATCGGAGCCGATCGCAGCGCCGGTGAGCTCCGGGATGGCCCGCGGCGCGATCAGCGGCAGCATCAGCAGCTCGTAGATATCGAATGCAAACCCGATGGCCGCAATGATGCAGACCGTCCACTGCACGGGCGTCAGGCGCGGCGAAGAGGAATTGGCCAAGGGCGACTCCTTGCTCTATAGCGCGCGGCCGACGAGGGACCAGGCGGCGCGGTGGGGGGTTGCCACGCTCGGGCACGTCGTCGGCGAGCGAGCACGTCTCGCGTTCCGCTCGTCACCGGACGTAAACCCTGAGCTGCGATGCTGCCAGCCAATCGTAACACACGGCCGCCCGAGCATCCAGGGCACCGAAGTAGCGTGAACCACAGAGGAGGCGACTGTCGCAAGCCTACGCGCCGTGCGATCATAAGAACATCCGTATTCTTCCCCGCACTTGACGTTTTGGCCGTTGCGCGCGACAGATACGGAAAGAGGCGCGCAGACAGATACGGAAGACTATGTCGTCTTTCGCTCCGCGAAAGAACGTTCCTTCGCGGAGCGAAGGCGACAGTGGACGAGCGTCGCGTCAGGCTTTGATCGATTGCTAGCAAGGTGCCTTATGGCCGCAGGCCTCGTGAAGCTGACCATCCGCGAGCAGACCGCTACCGTCGTCCTCAACAGGCCCCAGAAGCGGAATGCCCTCAACCGGGCACTGCTGGCCGACCTGGCCCAGGCGCTCGATGACCTGCACTTGGAGCGGCGAGTGCGGGCGGTCGTGCTCACGGGGGCCGGCCCGGCGTTTTGCGCCGGCATGGACCTGAGCGAGATGCGCGACACGGCCAAGCTCGAGCGGCCGCACGAGCAGTGGCAGGAAGACGCCGTCGTCTATCAAGAGCTGCTCACCCAGATGCTAAGCTTTCCCAAGCCGCTCATTGCCGCCGTCAATGGCCCGGCCGTTGCCGGCGGGGCAGGGCTGGTGCTGGGCTGCGACATCGTGCTGGCCGCCGAGGAGGCCCAGTTCGGCCTGCCCGAGCCGCGCCGCGGCATCGTGGCCGGGCTGGTGACGCCGATCCTGGTGTTCCGCATCGGCGCCGGCCACGCCGCGCGGCTGCTGCTCACCGGCGCGGCCATCGCCGCCGCCGAGGCCCATCGCATCGGCCTTTTTCATGAAGTGCTGAAGGCGGATCATCTCTGGCCGCGGGCCCACGAGGTGGCCGCCGAGTGTGCTCGCTGCGCGCCCGAAGCGATTCAGCTCACGAAGCGGATGCTCAATGAAACCGTCGGCGAGCATCTCTCAACGCTGCTCTCGGCGGGCGCCGCCGTCAGCGCGACCGCCCGCACGACGGAAGCCGCCCAGGAGGGCCTCAACGCCTTCTTGGAGAAGCGCGAGCCGAAATGGCCATAAGGCTACGCTGACTGCCTTGCCACAACCAGGCCTCAGGCTCAAAGCTGACCGAGCTTAGAGTTCCTTCAACAGCTTATCGTAGTCGGCGTGCGAGCCGATCCAAAACCACACCATCGTGTCACCGTCCATAGCTCCCAGGGCACGGTAGCTGATGCCTACGCGCGCCGAGTACATCGGCGGGTTGTCGTTGACCTTCTTGAAGCGAAGCCCCGGATGCGTGGGATCTTGTCGAAAGAGCCGGTAAGCGTCCCGCGCCTGCTGCTGCACCTGGGCTGGCAGCGCGGCGAAGAGATCGCGGAACCGTTGGGTCGTCCGCGAGTTCATAGGTGCTCCGGATCGAGCTCCTTCGTTCGGCCCGCAGCGTGTTCGGCGAGTGCTTCGGCCGCCAGCCGCGTGAGCTTAGACGACGAGCGGCCAATGGTGCGGTCGAAGTCATCCTCGGCCGCGAGTTCGGCCAGCAGCCAGGTTGCCAGCAGATCTTGCTGCGCGGCCGGCAGCTTGGCGGCTTCGGCGAAAGCCTGTTCGAGCAACGCAGTCATACGACACCTCTACGCTATTCTAACCCTTCCTTGCGGTACTTCTCCACCATCCGCCCTGGGCTGCCCATGATGTTGTAGCCCGCATCGACGTGCACGATCTCGCCGGTGATGCCGCCGGCCATCTCGGAGAGCAGAAACGCGCCGGCCTGGCCGACTTCGCTCGGGGTGATGTTGCGCTGCAAAGGCGAGACCGCCTCGTAGAGCTTGATCATGGCGCCCGATTCGCCCACGCCGCGCATCGAGACCGTATCGACCGGTCCGGCGCTGAGCGCGTTGACCCGCACGCCGCGCGGGCCCAGGTCGTAGGCCATGTACCGCATCGTGCAGTCGAGGGCCGCCTTGCAGATGCCCATCACGTTGTAGCCGGATACCACGCGCTCGCCGCCGAAGTACGTGAGCGTGAGCACGCTCGAGCGCGCGGAAAGGATCGGCGCCGCCGCCCGGCACACGGCCAGCAGGCTGTAGGCGCTGATCTCCATCGCTACTTTGAAGCCCTCGCGGCTGGTGTTGAGCGTCTCGCCTTGCAGGTCGGCCGGCGGGGCGAAGGCGATCGAGTGCAAGAGAAAATCGATCTGGCCGAACTCTTGCTTGGTCTTGGCCATGAGGCCGGCGATCTGCTCGTCGGACATGACGTCCATCGGGTGCACGAACTTGGCGGCCGGCATGCCCTCGACCAGCTTCACCAGCCGGCCGCGGTTCTTCTGGCGTTCGTCGTCGGCCTTGTCCGGCATGTAGGAGAAGCCGCAGAGGCCCCCCTCTTGCATCACGACTTCGGCGATCTGCCAGGCGATCGAGCGATTGTTGAAGACGCCGAGGATCAGCCCCTTCTTGCCCTCGAATAGCTGCATGACGAAAGCTCCTGATGACGAAAACGAGCCAGCAGTCTACGGAGCAGCCGGGCGATCTGACAACACCAGCCAGGCACGGCTATGCCGCGCGGCGGGCCGGTGAAGAAGCCTCCGCTTCATTGTCCGAGCCGGCACGCTGCGGCGCAGCGGCGGTCACGGGGTGAAGCGGCTCACGGCACAGCCCAGCCGCGCCGGCGAAGAGCAATCGATTGATCGGCCCGGGCCGTCCCGCCCCCAGCCGGCAGACGCCCCATGCACGGCGCCAGCGCGAGACCGCGGGGTCGAACAGCGTCGCATACCCCTCCAAGAGCCGGATCGATGACGCTACGTCTCCACCGCATTTGCGCAAACGATCGCTCAGCGCAGCGGCCTGTGCCACGCCGCGAGTAAGTCGGCGGTGTGCCTGCCACCAGCGGCGGCTTCGCAGCCGGCTTCCGATACGGCCCTTCACGTTCCCGGCGTGCACGCGATATTGCACCGTCGCCTCGGGCGAATAGCCCAGGTGCCCCGTCGCGGCGGCGCAGAGGGCCAGCCACCAGTCATGACTCACCGCCTCGGCGGGCAGCGGCAGGGCGGCCGACAACAGCGGCCGGTTGAGGAGCGCCGTGCAGCCGGCCACGAAGTTGTGGGCCAAGAGCGTGGCCAACGCCACAGGCGGCAGCCGGCGGAAGCCCAGATACCGGGCGAGCGAAGGATGGATCTCCTCGAGACCGGCGTCCACCAAACACACGTCGCTGTGCACCAGCAGCGGCACATCGGGGCCGTGAGCCGCCTCCAACTCGCCGAGCGCGGCCAGTTGTTGCTCGAGTTTGCGGGGCAGCCAGAACGTCGTCTTGATCGGCGAAGGCGAAGTAGCGCGACTCCGTGGCGCTGGCCCGCTGCATCAAGAGGTCGAAGCTGCCCGTCCGGCCTTGCGGGCCTTTCCAATCCCGCACCGGCACGATCCGGCGGTCTCGCGAGGCGGCCACGGTGAGCACGCGCTGCGTGGCGTCGGCGGAGCCGTCGTCGCGCGCCAAGAGCTGCCAGGCTTCGTGCGTCTGACGGTGGATGCTGCCCAGCAATGCAGGCAGCGCGTCGGCCCCGTTGCTGGTGGACAAGAGGATGGTGATCACAGCGTTGCTAGCTTGTTAGAAGGGGAGGCGCGGCCCGCGCGGACGGTACTGAGGCCTCATCCGCCGGTCAACGGCAGTCGCGGCCGTGCGAGTACGTAGCCGAATTCGCCAGAATTCGGCCTCTTTCGCGCTGCCCGAAGTCTGGCGACTTCGGCTACGGCTCTGCGTCCGTCTCGCTGTGGGGCCGGGAATCCGCTAGGCTGACTGCCCCGGAAACCATCGCCTTTCCCCACCTCCCGGCCGTCGCCCCCGATGCAACTCCTCCGCTCCACGCTCGCCAACGGCCTCGAAGTACTGGCCGAGTGCAATTCCGAGATGCATTCGGCCGCGGTGGCCTTCTACGTCAAGACCGGCGCCCGCGACGAGTCGGCCGACGTGGCCGGCGTGAGCCATTTCCTGGAGCACATGACCTTCAAGGGCACGCCCACCCGCACCAGCGAGCAGGTGAACCAGGAGCTGGACGCCCTGGGGGCCTTCAGCAACGCCATGACCTCGAAAGAGACCACGATCTACTACACGGCCCTGCTGCCCGAGTACGTCGAGAAGGCCATGGAGCTGCTGGCCGATATCCTGCGGCCGTCGCTGCGGACGAAGGACTTCGAGACTGAAAAGCAGGTGATCATCGAAGAAATCCGCATGTACGACGACGAGCCGCCGTTCGGGGCCTTCGACAAGTGCGAGGCCCTGCACTTCGGCTCCCACCCGCTGGGCCAGAGCATCCTGGGCACGGTCGAGTCGATCACCGAGCTATCCGTCGATGCCATGCGCGAGTATTTCCGCCGCCGCTACAGTCCGGGAAATATCGTGCTGGTGGGCACGGGCCGCATCGAGTTCGATCGCTTCCTCCAGCAGGCCGAGCGCTACTGCGGCCACTGGGAGCCGCTGGAGGCCCGCCGCGCCGTGACCACGCCGCCGCGCCACTCCGGCTTTCGCTCCTGGCACAAGCCCGCGGCCGTGCAGCAGCACGTGGTGCAGATGGCCGCCGGCCCGGTGGCCGAGCGGCGCGAGCGCTACGCGGCCGAAGCCCTGGCCGGGGCACTGGGCGACTCGACCGGCAGCCGGCTCTACTGGGCGCTCGTGGAGAGCGGCGAGGCCGACCACGCCAGCCTGGGCTTCTCCGACTATCAAGGGGCCGGCTTCTTCTGCACCGTCATCAGCGGCCTGCCCGAGAAGGTCGAGAGCAACCTGCAAACCGCGTTCGATATCTACCGCCGCGCCGAACGGCAGGGCATCTCCCAAGCCGAGCTGGACCAGGTGAAGAGCAAAGCCAAGGCCCGCACCGTGCTGGCCAGCGAGCGCCCCATGGGCCGCATGGGGGCCGTGGGCGGCACCTGGGTGCAATGGGGCGAGTATCTCACCGTCCAGGACGAGCTAGCCGCGATTGACGCCATCACGCTCGATGAGGTCAACGCGATCGCCAAGAACTACCCGCTGACGGCGAGTACGACGGTGACGATCGGGCCGCGGGAGACGGTGGCGGCGCCGGCATGATCTTGGCACGGCCACCTAATTGCTCTCCGCGATATCTTCCGTGCTCACGAGCTTCAGCCGTCCAAAGGGATTGTGCATAGGACTTCCCTTCGGCACTTGAGCGCTCTCCTGCACGAAAGCCTGAAAGCGCGGGCCTTCCAGATCGGCCAGCACGTGGCCGTCGTCGATCGGCTTGTCGCTCCGGCACAAGTAGCGGATCACCTCGATGATGTCGAAGTTGTCGGCGTCGGCGCGTTTCATCAGGATGTCGCGCAGGCCCAGCACGTGCATGCCCATCGTCCAGACTTCGGTTTTGCTTCTGACGATGGTGACGTAGGCGAAGCTCAGCGCATCGGGGCCGCCGTCTTCGGTCATTTCGAGCCAACCTTGCCCGCCGTGGGCCAGGCCGCTGTTATCGATGAACACGCCCGCACCGCCGGCCTTTATCACGGCCGCGCCGGCCCGCATCATCGCCAGGGCCGCCTGCTGCGAACCGCCAGGGCCAGTCAAGCAAAAGTTCACGGTGTAGCGATCGACCGTCGCCAGCTCGGCTGCCGTCGCCGGCCGCCGGCACGAAGAGCGAAAGATCTGGGCGAATTGGCCGTCGGCGGGCATCGCAGAAAACTCGACCTTCGTGTCGTCCGGCAAGATCAACGCCTCGGGCGTCAGACGGCAGTCGGCGGGCAAGGCCTCGACAAGTTCTTTCGGATGCGCCCACTTGCCGGGAATGCGCAGGGTGATCTCGATCGGCGCGGCTGGCTCGTTCATGGGTTGCCCGACAGTTGGAGGCTAACGTTGTCATGTGTCGTGGCACGGCCATCTTGGCCGTGAGTCACGGGCTAGAAGCCCGTGCCACGCCTGCACGGCTACTCCGCCACCACCTCCACGCGATGCACCATCTGCTCGACGTTCCCCGCCGCGTCTTCGGCCAGGGCTTCGAGCTTCAGCTTGCCTGGTTTCAGCCCGGTGAGCGTCACTTCCCATTGATGGAAGTTGAAGTCGCTGCTGCGGGCCTCAATCCCGTTGACGAGCACGCGGCGCGTGAGCAGGTTGTCGGTCGTCGTGCCACGGACGACGAGCGTGCCATTAGCCAACTTGGTCGCTGAGCCAACCGCCGGGCTGGTGATGACCGTGGCCGGCGGCAGGTCGTCGACCGGGTCGAGCAGCTTCGGGAACTCGACGTCCTTCACCTCGGCCACGCGCGACTCGTCGCCGGTCAGCGGCGGCTCCTCGCGGAAGTGCTGCGGGTTCGCCTTGATATTCCGGCGAGCGTGTGCTGACGACCTTCGCGTGCCGGCCCGGGCCGAAGTAGTCGTGCAGGTAGACCGGCACGCCCTTCTGGTCGTCGTTGGGTCGGGCCGCGGGCCGCCGCCGAGGTTCGACCAGCGGCCGGCGCTTGCCGCTCGGCCGCGATCGACCTTCACGTTGCGGAAGTGCGACACGGCCGTGCCGCGTCGGGTTGTCGTCGCTGATCTGGATCAGCGGCATGCCCGTGCCGGAGCGGCCGCCGTCGAAGGTCAGGCCGTCGACGGTGAGCGGGCCGTACTGGACGCTCTCGTCGTCGTGGCCGCGGTTGAACGGCTCGGTGCCGTGTCGGGCGATGGGCAGGTTGCGGTAGACGTGGTTGTCGTAGTTGGGGTGGTAGACGCCGTAGGCGCGCCCGGTTGAGGTGCAGCGTTCTCGACCAGCAGCGACGGCACCTGGGGCCGGAGGCCGTAGTGCACCTCCCAGATCTTCAGGTCCTGGAGGACGAGCGGGTGCCGCGTGTCGGGGCCGACGCGGTCGACGCCGGCGAAGGTCGACGCCGTACAGGCCGTCGCGTGTGGGCCTCGTTGCGCTCGAAGCGGACGAACGGCAGCGTGCGGATGTCGACCGTCTGCTCGTTGCCGTCGGGCTGACGACCGGGCAGGTTGCGGTTGAAGTTGCTCCGCGTCTGGCTGTCGTAGCGGAAGCCGTAGTGGTCGTTCTCGCAGGCGACGTTGCGGGTGAACGTGTTGAGGCTGTTGGCCCACCAGAAGCCGGCCCCGTCGTTGGGGTCGAAGGGCAGCACCTGCTTGCGGCAGCGGCTTGCCGCTTGAACGGCCTGCACGGCGAGGTTGCGGTCGAGCACGTTGTAGCACCTCGGTGCCGTCCTCCAGGAAGAAGCCGTGGCCGACGCTCTGGTAGCCGACGCAGTCGCGGACGACCAGGTAGTTCGTGCCGTGGATGGTGAGCCAGCGGTTGTGCGAGTCGCAGATCGACGCGCCGATGACGCTGGCTGCCGCGCATCGTGTCGCCGCAGAGGTGGAAGTGGAGCGCGTAGCGGCCGAGCACGCCTTCCTTGCCCAGGTGGCGGAACTCGGCGTAGCTGATGCCGCCCGGCTGAGTCGCGGTGATACATCGTGTGGCCGCGGACGCCCGCCGGGTCGGCGATCTCGACGACGACGTTGCGCGACAGGTTGGCGACCTCGCCGCGGTACTCGCCCGTGCCGAGGTGTTCGTGCTTCAGCGGCTGGTCGAGCGTGATGCGGCGGCCGTCGATGGCGTGAATCGTGCGCGTTTCGGTATTGAGCAAGTCGGGCCGCTGGCGGAATCGGCCGGAGCTGCCCTGATGCTTCGAGCCGGTGATGATGATCTCCTGGCCGACGCGCCAGCCGGTCACCTGGCCGGTCTGTGGTCGGGTCACTCCGTGACCGGACTTCGGGTCACGGAGTGACCCGACCACATTAGGGGCCAACTCCTCGGATACCGTCAGTTGCGTATCGCCCGGCTTGAGGTCGCCGTCTAGCTTGAGCCACGTGCGGCTCATGGGCGCCCCGTGCAGGTCCATCCGCGACGCGCAGCAGACGAGGGCCGGCGCGCTTTGCTTGTCCATGCCATCGAGGTAGTGCAGGCGGATGCGGGCCGTGAACTGGGGCGGGATCGGCTCGGCTAACGTGCCGATCTCCAGAGCCGGCAGCTCGCCGCCGGGCGCGGACAGCGGCTCGCCGCTATCCGTGACCCCCTCGAAGTCGCAGGCAAAGCCGTGCTCCGAGCAGCCGTCGTGGTTCTGCACCTTGAGCACGCCCACGTTCAGCTCGGTGTTGCGGTCGCGGGCGAAGGTCAGTGTGCCCACCACTTGCAGCAGGCGGATGGTCTCCTTCTGCTCCACGTCGTAGACCACGCGCGTGCCGCGGCTGACGCGCACGCGGTCGCCTTTGCCGGGCATCCGGGCAGGCTCCCAGGTCTTGGGATCAGACCAGGCCCCGCTACGGACCGAGCGGAGAGAGAACTCGACCGCGGCATGCTCGTGCTCCTTGGCCGCGGGCTTCTTGGCCGAAGCCTTCTTCGAGGCCGCTGGGGGGGCGGCTTCGGCCGAAAACGCGACAAGGCTCAGGACGCTCAGCAGGTGCAACCAGCGCTTCATGGGGAGCCCTTCCGTTGGGAGGCAGGCTTCTGAGAACCAGCCGCATATTGTGGATCGTCTGGCCAACGCATTCAAGTCGATTGATGCGATCTTGCGAGAACGAAGCCCCGAGGGCACGACGCCAATAGCTCGGCTGGAAAACACGACGCTGAAAGCGTCGAACTCCAAAGCCCAGGGTTGGCCGCGCAGCGGCTACCCTGGGTCAGGAACAGCAGAAAACCACCAACCCTGAAAGGGTTGCACGAAGTCGCACAGCGCTTCCGTGCAACCCTTTCAGGGTTGACTTCGGTGGTACGCGATTGTTCCCAGGGTAGCCGCTCGCGCGGCAACCCTGGGCTCTGGAGTAGAACCCTCAGGGTTCAGATACAGCCTCACCCATGCTGGGCCAAGATGCTCACTCTTTGCCGATGCAATACAACCGCTGGTTCGAGCGCAAGTACAGCTTCCCGTCGGCGGCCACGAGGCCGGCGTTGAACAGCCCGCGCTCGCCGATCTGGTTGAGCCCCAATTGTTCGAACTTCGGCTTGGCGGCCAGGACGAAGGTGCGGCCGTCGCGGGCCAGGTAATACAGCCGGCCGTCGGCCAGGAGCGGCGAGGAATAGAACTGGTCGGCCCGCCAGACGCTGCTCGTAGACGATCTTGCCGGTCTTCGCCTCCGCGCAGAAGGCGATGGACCCCTGTCGTGCACCCAGTACAGGTGGCCGTCGTGGTAGATCGGCGAGGAGACGTTCGAGCCCTTCTTGCTGGTCCACAGGCGGTGCGTGCGCGTCACGTCGCCGCGGCCCCCGGCCCGCACGGCCAGCCCGGCGACGCCCGAGCGGCCGCCGATGCAGTACACCACGCCGCCGTCGGCCACCAGGCTGGGCACCATGTACCAGGTGATGTCGGTGTCGCACGACCAGAGCTGCTCTGCCCGTGGCGGGGTCGAAGCCGAGCACCTTGCCCTGGATGGCCACCACCAGCTCCGTCTTGCCGTCTTCGGTGCGGACCAGGATGGGCGTGTTCCACGATTCGCGAATGCCGCGGGCACGCCAGACTTCGCGGCCGTTCGCCTTGTCGAGGGCGATAGAGCGACTGCGCTCTCGACGCTGGCGTTGACGATCACCAGGTCCTCGTAGAGCACGGGCGAGGCGGCGATGCCCCAGCCGTGGAGATTGCTGCCGACGTCGGCGTGCCAGAGCTGCTTCCCGTCGAAGTCGAAGGCGACGACGCCGGACTTGCCGAAGAAGATATAGACTCGCTCGCCGTCGCTCGCCGGCGTGCCCGAGGCGTAGCCGTGGTCGTCGCGGATGCGGTCCTGCTCCGGCAGCTTCGTCTCCACATCCTTGGTCCAGCGCAGCTTGCCATCGGCGCGGTTCAGGCAGACGACGTGCCGTTTGAGATCGTCCTGGCTGCCGCCGCGTTGGCCGGGCACGTTGTAGCCGCTGTAGCAGGTCAGGAAGATGCGGTCGCCGACGAGGATCGGGCTCGAGGTGCCGGCGCCCGGCAGCTCGGTCTTCCAGACGATGTTCTCCGTCGCACTCCAGGTGAGCGGCAGCCCCGTCTCGCCGCTGGTGCCCATGCCGGTGGGGCCGCGGAACTGCGGCCAGTCTTTGGAGGCGTCTACGGCGGCCCCGCCGGCGAGCCGCTCCGCGGCCGACGGTGCGCTAAGGCTACACGCCTGGAAGAACGGAATCGTGCAAAGCAGAACGGCCGACGGCCAGGGCAGACCACACGGCCAGGACAGACTACGTCGCATGGTGATTCTCTCCGTTGGGGATGACGCCAACTCGTCGAGTCGGAATCATACCATGCCGACGGCCGAGATGCCGCACGCTCCTCCGCACGCACTTTGCGGTATCTATCTCGAAGCGCGGTTTCCTCGGGTATACTTGCCGCGAAGGCGAGTTCAGGATTCGCCTGTTAGACAAGCGCTTCGCACGGGCGTCGTTCCGAGGCATCGCTGTGACTGGCTCCACGCAATCCGCACGCGGCTCTCCAGTGCCTTTTGCGCGACGGCACCTGGCCAGGGTCGCTCTGTGCCTGCTGCTGGGCTTCGGTGCCAGCCCGATCCTCTGTGGCGAAGAGGCCAAGCGCGCTTCCAAACAGGCGACTAGCCTCGAGAGCGACGTTCTGCCGATCTTCCAAGCCAAGTGCGTGCGCTGTCACGGCCCGAGGTGCCCAAAGGCGAGCTCGACCTGAGCACTGCCGCGGGTGTGCAACGCGGCGGCGAGTCCGGCCCGGCGGTCGTCCCCGGCAAGCCGGAGGAGAGCCTGCTGTACGAGAAGGTCCACGACGGCGCGATGCCGCCGGCGGAAGAAGGACCGGCTCACCGAGGCCGAGGTCGAGACGATCCGCCGCTGGATCGCGGCCGGCGCGAATTGGCGGCAGACGGGACGATAACAGCTCGTCGCGCGTCACGGCTGTCACGCAGCACGACGTCATCCCGATCCTGCTGCGGCGCTGCACGGTCTGCCACGGGCTGCGCCGGCAGGAAGGCGGGCCTCGACCTGCGCACGCAAGGCGGCGATGCTCCGCGGCGGCAAGTCGGGCCCGGCGATCGTGCCGGGCAAGCCCGACGAGAGCCTGCTCATCAAGAAGGATCCGCGCCGGCGAGATGCCGCCGCGCGAGCGGCTCGTCGAGGTGAGCGTCAAGCCGATCGAGCCGGCCGAGATCGACATGCTCGCGCGGTGGATCGCAGCCGGGGCGCCGGAGGTCGACGATCGAGCCGGACGTCGCCACCACGACGCCCGATCCGCTGGTCACCGACAAGGACCGCGACTTCTGGGCCTTCCGGCCGCCGCGGCCGGTCGCGGTGCCCGCCGTCCGCGACGCCGACCGGGTCCGCAACCCGATCGACGCCTTCGTCCTGCAGAAGCTCGAAGCGAAGGGGCTGACGCTCGTCGCCGGAGGCCGACCGCGCTGACGCTGCTGCGGCGGGCCTCCTTCGACCTGACCGGCCTGCCGCCCGAGCCGGCCGAGGTGCAGGCGTTCCTCGCCGACCGCGTCGCCGGACGCCTACGAGAGGCTGATCGACCGCCTGCTCGCGTCGCCGCGCTACGGCGAGCGCTGGGGCCGGCACTGGCTCGACCTGGCCGGCTACGCCGACTCGGAAGGGCAAGCGCGAGCAGGACCTGCCGCGGCCGCACGCCTGGCGCTATCGCGACTACGTCATCCGGGCGTTCAACGCCGACAAGCCGTACGACCGCTTCCTGCTCGAGCAGCTCGCCGGCGACGAGCTGGCCGACTACGAGCACGCGCCGGAGATCACGCCGGAGCTGTACGACAACCTGGTCGCGACCGGCTTCCTGCGCATGGCCCCCGACGCGACCTGGGCGAACATCACCGGCTTCGTCCCCGACCGGCTCGAGGTCGATCGCCGACGAGATCGACGTGCTCGGCTCGGCCGTGATGGGCCTGACGCTGAAGTGCGCCCGCTGCCACAGCCACAAGTTCGACCCGATCCCGCAGCGCGACTACTACCGCCTGGTCGCCGTCTTCAAGGGGGCCTACGACGAGCACGACTGGCTCAAGCCGGACGTCCGGCCCGGCATCGGCCCGGTCAGCCAGGACGTGCTCGGCGGCCGGCATCTGCCGTACGTCACCACGGCCGAGCGGCGCGCTGGGAGCGCACAACGCGCGATCGAGCAGGAGATCGACGCGCTGAAGGCCGCCGCAAGCGACGCCGGACGAGCAGATCAAGGCGCTCGAAGCCCGGCGCCGCCGAGCCGAGGATCCAGGCGCTGTGGGACCGCGGCGAGCCGTCGCCGACCTACATCTACCGCCGCGGCGACTCCGCTGAGCCCCGGCCGGCTCGTCGGGCCGGGCGTGCCGTCGGTGCTGACCGACGGCAAGACGCCGTTCGAGGTCCAGCCGCCCTGGCCGGGCGCGAAGTCAGACCGGCCGGCGGCTGGCGTTCGCGCGCTGGCTGACGCGGCCCGACCATCCGCTGACGGCGCGCGTGGTGGTCAACCGCGTCTGGAAGCACCACTTCGGCACGCGGCATCGTCGAGACGCTCGGCAACTTCGGCAAGGCCGGCGCGCCGCCGACGCATCCCGAGCTGCTCGACTGGCTGGCCGCGCGAGTTCGTCCGGCAGGGCTGGAGCCTCAAGGCGATGCACCGGCTGATGATGACCAGCGCCACCTACCGGCAGAGCTCGGCCGTGACGCCGGAGCAGCGAGAAGCTCGACCCGGACAACGCGCTCTACTCGCGGATGCCGCTGGTGCGGCTCGACGCCGAGGCGCTCTACGACACGCTGCTGCTGGTCGCCGGCCGGCTCGACGAGACCGCGGTTCGGCCCGGCCGACCCGGTGCAGGTGCGCGCGCGACGGGCTGGTCACGCCCGACGGGCACCGCGCGCGGCTGGCGGCGGCTGATCTACGTGCAGCAGACGCGCAAGCAGCTGCCGACGCACCTGGAGACCTTCGACTTCCCGCAGATGAACCCCAACTGCCTCGAGCGGCGCGACTCGACCGTCGCCCCGCAGGCGCTGCACCTGATGAACAACGGCATGGTCGCAGCAGCTGGCCGAGCAGTTCGCCGAGCGGGTGCAGCCGCGAGGCCGGGCGACGACCCGGCGCGGCAGGTCGAGCGCGGTCTACCTGATCGCGCTGGGCCGGCCGCCGAGCGCCGAGGAGAAGCGAGCTCGGCCTGGAGGCGCTGGACCAGCTTGACCGACGCAGTGGGCCAAGCACCTGGCACGCCGGCGAAGCCGGACCGCGACGCCGCGCCGGCGAGGCGCTGGCGACGTACTGTCACGCGATCCTGAACTCGGCGAGCTTCCTCTACGTCGATTGAGACGAGCGAGACGAGTCGACCGATGCGACAGCCGATCGCGACGTCGCACTGACACCGGCGAGGCTTCTTCCGAGCGCGTCGTGCCGGCGGCATCTACGGGGCGGCGCTGGCCTACCTGCTCGGCGCAGGACCTGTTGCGGCCGCGGCCTGCCGGCGGCCGAGACGCCGGACGCGGCCCGCACCGACCTGCAGCCGCGGCCGCCGCACTTCGAGCCGAAGGCGAAGTCGGTCATCCACCTGTTCATGAACGGCGGGCCGAGCCAGATGGACCTGTTCGACCCCAAGCCGGCGCTCGACAGGCACCACGGCGAGCCGTACTTCGACAAGATCGCCGGCGAGGTCGAGAACCCGTCAAGGACGCCGGCGCGCTGATGCGCAGCCCGTTCAAGTTCGCCCGGCACGGCCAGTGCGGCATGTGGGTCTCCGACGCCATGCCGCACCTCGCCCGGCACGTGGACGACCTCGCCCTCATCCGCTCGATGTACACGACGAACCTCACGCACGAGCCGGCGCTCTACCTGATCCAGTCGGGCAAGATGGCGCCCGGGCCGGCCGACGCTCGGCTCGTGGGTCGTCTACGGCCTGGGCAGCGAGAACCAGAACCTGCCGGCCTACGTCGTGCTCGACGACCCGCTGGGCCTGCCGATCAACGGCGTCGAGAACTGGCAGGCCGGCTTCCTGCCGCCGCTGTTCCAGGGCACGCGCTTCCGCTCGACCGGCTCGCCGGTGCTGAACCTGCGGCCCGACGTCGAGCGGCCCGCCGGACGTCGTGCAGGCGCGAGCGCGACCTGCTGGCGCGGCTCGACCAGCATGCACAAGCGCGCAGCGGCCCGGCCAGCCGAACCTCGACGCCCGCATCGCCAGCTACGAGCTGGCCGCCCGCATGCAGCTGGCGGCGACCGACGCGCTCGACCTCTCGCAGGAGACGCGCGGCGACGCTGGAGATGTACGGCATCGGCCGCGAGCCGACCGACTCGTACGGCCGGCGCTGCCTGATCGCCCGCCGGCTGGTCGAGCGCGGCGTGCGCTTCGTGCAGCTCTACATCAACGCCCAGATCTGGGACAACCACACGCGCTCTGGCGACCGAGCTGAAGGCCGCCTGCGACCGCACCGACCAGCCGATCGCCGGCGCTGCTTGCGCGACCTGAAGCAGCGCGGGCTGCTCGACGAGCACGCTGGTCGTCTGGGGCGGCGAGTTCGGCCGGCTGCCGATCGCCCAGCTGCCCGCCGACAAGGACGAGCGCAAGGCCGGCCGCGACCACAACAAGAACGCCTTCTGCACCTGGATGGCCGGCGGCGGCGTCAAGGGCGGGCACGACCTACGGCGCGACCGACGAGCTCGGCCTGGCCGCCGTCGAGAACCGCGTCAGCGTCCCCGACTGGCACGCCACGATCCTGCACCTGCTCGGGCCTGCACCACGAGGAGCTGTTCGTCGAGCAGAACGGCCTGAAGGAGCAGCTGACCGGCGTCGAGCGGGCCCACGTGGTGAAGGAGATCCTGGCGTAAGCGCCGTTCGCTCGGCACGTCGGCCAGGCACGTCGGCCAGGCACGTCCGCTAGGTGCTGTGCAACAGCTCCCGCTCGGCCTCGTACCAGAAGTGGAGGTCGTGTCCGTCTGGTCTGCCGTCCGCTTCCCACTTGAAGTAGGCCAGCAGCCGAACGTCGTCTTCGGTCGCCTTGGGCGACGCAGAGCGCGCGGCCGTCGCGGTGCCCGCCGTGGGCCGCGCTGACTGCGGGGCGACCGCTTGACCGAAGGACTTGGCCGATTTGGCTTGGCTCGACGTTGCCGTTCCCTTATTCATGACAATGGCTCCCGTGTTAAGGTTTCCTCGCCCGGCGCTCGAATCGCCTCCGCCTGGCTTCCTGAAGGCGGCGAAGGTGCGATTATTGTTAGCGGGCAACGGCCCGGAACGCAACCCACGTCTGGATTCGCCGCTCTGCCGCCGGGCTGGATATTGCGAACTGCGAAATGCAAAGTGCAAAATACAGAGTACAGAATGCAAGAATGCAAAGTACAAAATGCAAAGTGCAAAATGCAAAATGCAAAATGCAAAATGCAAAATGCAAAATGCAAAGTGCAAAATGCAAAGTGAGACCAGCAGCGTCACGTTTTAGCGCCTTGGTGGGTCTCGCTGACGCTCGACCCACCCTACCCTGCTACCTTGCGAGGCATTCCATGAAGAAGTCGATCAGCTTTTGCATTGCCTTGCTCACGGCGACGGCGGTCGGCGCCCTGGCCCAGGATGCTCCGGCGCCAAGCCGGCCGCGTCCAAGGCCTACTCGCCGGCCGGTGGGCCGCGCGTGGCCATTGGCCGCCTCGAGCCGATCGAGGTCGTCGAGCTCGCGGCGGTGGCTCCCGGCCGCATCGAGGCGGTGACCGCCGACTACAACGACCAGGTCAAGAAGGGGCAGATACTGGCTCGCCTCGACGCGGCGCTTTTCCAGGTCGAGGTGGACCGAGCCAAGGCCCTGGTCGTCAAGGCGCAGAGCAAGACGGCAATTGCCAGGGCAAAAATGTCCCTCGCCAAGCGGCACTTCGAGCGCTTGGCGAGACTGCGCGACGCCAGGGCCGTGGACGAAACGGAGTTCGAGACCGCCCGCGGCGAGCTGGAAGTCGCCGAGGGCGGCATGCGCCTCGAAGACGCCGCCTTGGCCGAGAGCACCGCGGCTCTGAAACGGGCCGAGCTGGAGTTGTCGTATTGCACGATTGTTTCGCCCATCGACGGTGTCGTGCTCGATCGGCGTTGCACCGTGGGCCAGGTGGTCGCTGCGGGGGGCGGATCGGCTTTGTTTCGGATCGCCAGCGACCTGAAGAAGCTCCGTGTCATGGCATCGGTCGTGGACGACGACATTGGCCGCGTCGCCGCCGGTCAGGCTGCCGAGATCACGGTCGATGCCCTCCCCGGCCAGAGGTTCCAGGGAAAGGTGTCCCAAGTGCGGTTGAACGCGACGGTCACGGACCGCGGCGTCGTCTTTTACACCGTCGTGATCCCCGTGGACAATCCGGACGGCAAGCTGCTCCCCTACATGACGGCCCGAGTGAACCTCGCGACGGGCGAGGGGCGCTGAGCATCGTGACAAGGTGACAAGGTGACAAGGCTTTGCCCAAAAAAGCCGATTCTCGTGTTGGCACATCGCCTGGCACGGGCCGAACGTCCAACATCGAACATCCAACGCCCAACATCGAACGGATGTTACATCAACACGTTCGATGTTGGATGTTCGATGTTGAGTGTTCGATGTTCGGCCTCTTGGGCAGTGATCGTGCGGTTTTTCAGTCAAAGCCGGTGACAGAGTCAGACGGGTTCGCTCACCTTGTCACCTTGTCACCTTGTCAAATCTGAAGGGAGCGATCCATGCGCCAGAAGACGCGGTGGGCCGTTGTTCTGGCCGTGGCGGTGCTGCTGGCCAGCGTCGGCTATGCCCTGTACTTGGAGTGGTGGAACGCCAACTACTACGTGCAAGAGCACATAGATTACGGCGTGCCGGCCAACCCAGTCGCCCAGTTCCTGGCGGACGATCGGCTGGAGGACAAGCAGCCAGCCTTCGACGGGGCACTGGTCGATAGCCGGCCGCTGGGCGATTGGCAGGTGAACGCCAGCGCGGCGGTCGTCAAGCTCGACTGTCCGCTGATGAAGCCGGACTACGACGCCGAGCTGCTCGTGCTGCGGGCATCGTATTCCGCCGCGCTCGATGCGGCGAAAAAGCAGGGCCTGGAACTGCTGCCCAGCGCCAACCTGCTGGACGGCGCGGCCAAGCAGTTCGACGACGGGCTGTACGCCGCCCTCGACCTGGCGGCGTTCCGCGGAGAATTGAACGGCGTGCCCGGCGCGGTGGACTTCGTGCAGGCGCTCTTGGGCAAACTGCCGGCCGATTCGGCGGCGCGGCCGTTTCTGGCCACGGCGCTGGGACTGGCGGGCCGCACGGTTGATCTCTCTGCCGCGGAACGAAGTGCGACCGCTTCCTTGCTGGCTGACTTCGACAGCGACCAGGCGCACAGCAAGCCGATCGGCTTTTACACCTGGTCGGACGAGCTGCACAGGTGTGGCGGTTCTACCGGTTTCTACAGGAGGAATTCGACGAGCAGGAAATCAACGTGCCTCGCGCCTTGGCGGACGTGCTCGCCAAGACGCCCGAGCTGCGAAAGGAGTACGCGGCGATCAACGCCTTCTACGGCCGGCTCACCAATCCGCAGAGCTGCCTGTCGCTGGAGGCCCTGATGGGCGGCGGCGGGGACGGCGATCTGGACTCGCTGGCCCAGCGCGCCGGCGTGCGCCGCGCGGCCGTGGCGGTCTTTCCTCCCTCGACCAGCCGGGAGACGGAGCTGTTCGAGCGGCTGTTTCCCGAAATGCTGCCGCCCGGCACGAACCTGATGGTCGAGCTGATTCAGGCCGTGCGCTCCGGCAAAATCGATCTCGCGCCCGGCAAGGACGGCGGCTGGTATCAATATCAGGCGCATGCGCTGGAGACTTTCTTGCTCCCCTCGCGTGGCCAGGAAGAGCCAAAGCTCCTGCTGACGGCCAGCTACAAGAAGCGGCTGATCGAAGCTTTCCAGGCGTTGATCACCAAGCGGCGGGAAACGCACGCCCGGCAGTTGGACGCGGCCAAGACCAAGAGCGAAGCCGCCCCGCTGGGCGAGGACGAGCTGCGGCCGCGCCTGCGCGTCGAACCGTGCGCGACGTTCTACCTGCGCACGGCGCGGGCCTATGGCTTCCTCCAGGACTTTCTGCTGGCCACCGTCGGGCAAGAGCACCTGGCCAGGCTGTACGGCCTGCGCGAGGGAGGGCAGCGCGACGCGACCTTGGCCGCGGAGTTAGACCGCATGCGGAGTCGCTTCTACGGCTTCTACCTGGTGGCCTGCGAAGATATCGGCCTGAAGCCGCAGTTCCTGGCCGATGAACCGGTCGATCAAGTGGCAGCCAAACTGACGGCGCTCGACTGGCTGGCGAAGCTGGGCAGCGACCGCGACCTGGCCTGCGACACGCGGGTGTCGGTGCCGATCTTGCGGGACCTCCGGCGGAGGACTGCGGCTGTGGGCCACGCTGGGTGTGCGGCTGGCCCGGCTGGACGCCTCGTATGCCCGGCCGCCGCAAGTGCGGCCCAAGGACGGCAGTGCCGACTGGAAGGCCCCCGAGCGATACCAGGTCGGGGAGAGCCACTACGTGATTCCCCTGGACGAGTTCGCCGAGATCGATCTGCCCGGCTCGGCCAGCCTGACCCGCGACGAGCTGCGCGCTCTCTGCGATGCGCACCAGACGAAAGAGGCGATCCTGGCGGCGCTAGCCAAATAGCCGTCCGCGCGTAGAGTTTTCCGCGGCAGGGGGCCATTAACCATCAGGCGTTACCACCGCTGGGCTTGTCCCAGCGGAGGCGAGCATTCGCTTTAGTCCGGTCCCGTTAGAACAAATCGCGATCAGTCATGCCGCGCTTCGTCATCCTCCACCACGAAACGCCACCGGGCTATGACCGCCCGCCGCATTGGGATTTGATGCTCAAGTCAGATCGTGCGCTGCGCACCTGGGCCTTGGCCGAGCCGCCCTGCGCAGGGCGCTTAATCGCCGCCGAGGAGTTGGCAGATCATCGGCTGGCGTATCTCGATTACCAGGGCGACGTCTCCGGCGGGCGCGGCTCGGTGGTGCGGTGGGATGGCGGAACGTATGAGCTCTTGAGCGGCGATTTGCAGCGCGAGACGTTCGGACAGACCGCCCTGCGGCTGACGATGCACGGCCAGCGCCTGATTGGCGAAGTCACCCTGACGCCGGCTCAAACCCCGCACGAGGGCGCTGACGCTCCCCGCTCGCCAGAAGGTGCTGCTCGCTATTGGAGCTTCATCTGGGAGGGGACCTGATGCACGCCCCGCCCGGCTGTCAGGGCGCCGGCCGGTTGCGTGCGGCCGCGAAGGTAGATTTCGCCCTCGCGCAGCTCCAGCGCGTCTAACGACACCATCACGTTCCGCTCGCCATCGCGCATGGCCGGGATGGTGATCACGCCGACTGGGTCGCCCTCGACGGTCTCCCAGGTGAGCCGCAGGCTGGCCTCGCGGGCGGCGCGGGAAAGCTGGTCGAGGATGTCCTTCAGCGGCAGCGGCAGGCTGCCGGCCCGCGCCTTGCGGAACCGCACGGCCACGCAGTTGTTCTCCCGCAGGGCCACTTCCAGCTCCAGGGAGGCCACGGTCGAGACCCAAGGGGTTTCATAGCGGCACGCGACCTGAACCGTGCTGGGTGTGATGGCCACGCGCGGCTCGTGGAACTCGTTGGGCATGCGGCCGGCATGATTGCGGGGCAGATCGACCGCCAGCCAGCCGTTGATTTGCTCGGCGGTGAACCGCGCCTCCCACGAGCCGGTGGTGTTCGCATGGCTATACAGCTCGGTCGCCTGGTGGACCATTTCGTCGCTGGCCTTCTCGAGCTGCTGCGGCTCGAGGCGCAACGCCCGCTCGTAGAATTCCGGCACGTGGCGCGAGGCGTAGTAGACCCAGCCCGCGGCGGCGACAAGCAGCAGAAAAACGCCCCCCGTCACCCATAACGCCAGGCGCATGGCGCGACGCATCGCTCACCTCACAAACAAGGAGCAAGAACCGGCCCCGACGTGCGAAGTGCCAAACCTAGGGGCGGGCCTTTGGAAGCCGAGGGAATATTAGGGGGCAGGGTAGGACGAGTCAACGCGTATTCCTGACGGCAATGCTAGCCGCAAGCGAGCGTGCAGCCGTAAGGCCAGGGGAGCGTCGAGCCGTAAGGCCGACGTGCGAATTCCGCCAACGATCCCCCTTCGCCGGCGAATTACCTGCACGCGATCGCCCGCGCGCCGGTCTGCGGAAGGCGGTGCGAGCAGCCGGCGTCGCTACTGGTGCGTACAATTCCTTCAGCCAGCGCGACTTAGAGCAAACCGCCGCCGTTGCGGCGGCGCGGCAGCGCTCGCTGGGGCGCGACATATACGGAAGACTCGAGGGCGCAAACTGGCAAATCGCCGCCGCGTCGGCGCGACGATTCGCAAGAATTCACCTCCGACGGCAACCATCTTCTGGCTTATGACCGGTCCAGCCACCGCCGAACCACGCGGCTCAGTGCCTGCTGACGACGCGCCTGCCATCGACTGGCAGGCTGCGCTCTCGCAGCACGACCGGTGGCTGCGGATGATCGTGCTGGCACGCACCGGCGAGCCCCAAGCCGTGGATGAGGTCATGCAGGAGGTGGCCCTGGCCGCCGTGGCGCAGCGAGCCCCCTTGCACGACCCCACCAAGGTCGCTCCCTGGCTGTACCAGTTAGCCGTGCGGCAGTCGCTGCTGTATCGGCGGAAGTTGGGCCGGGCGCGCAAACTGACCGATCAATACGCGGAGCAGGTGAGGCCGGGAGAGGGGGGCGATGCTGCCGATCCGCTCGATTGGCTGTTGGCCAGCGAGCGGCGGCAGCTTGTCCGTACCGCGCTGCGGACCTTGCCCGAGGCCGACGCCGAAGTCCTGCTGCTGAAATACACCGAGGGCTGGAACTATCACCAGATCGCGGCCCACTTGGATATGAGTCACAGCGCCGTGGAAGCCAGGCTGCACCGAGCGCGGCAAAAGCTCCGCGAGGCGCTGGCGGCCATGCAGGTGATTGACGTGTCGAAATGAGGTGGTCGAAATGACTCGTGATTTGCCTCTCGCCGATCCAGCGGTTCACGGCGAGCTGCCGCCGGAGCAGCTCGACGCCTGGATGGACCTCTTGGTGGATGGCGAAGTCCGCGAGCCGCAGCGGCAGGCCCTGTTGTCGCGGCTGGAGCGGCTGCCCGATGGCTGGCGGCGTTGCGCGTTGGCGTTTCTCGAGTCGCAGGCCTGGCGGGAGGCGCTGGATCCCGTGGCGGTAAGGTCGGCCTACGGCGACTCGATCAACGAGGCCAACAGCGAGGCCAATAGCGCGGCCAATCCGGCAGGCATCAATCTGGCAGCCATCAATCTGGCAGGTATGGCGCCGCAGCTCACCGCAGATGCCCCGTCGCTGCCCGCCGCATCGGCACCCTCCGTGTTGCACCCGAGGATGGCCTGGCGGTGGCAACCGTGGCTCGGTATGGTCGCCGCGGCGGCGAGCTTCGTGATCGCCTTCGGGCTGGGCTCGCTCGTGCAGCGGGCCTGGTTTGCGCCGGGCTCAACCGGCGAGGGAGTCTCCCGCAACTTCGCAGACGGGCCTCCCGGCGCCGGATCATCGTCCGACGATCCACGGTCGATCGCCGCAGCGAAGCAGCCGCAGTGGGGGACCGTGCGGCTCGCGGTGGACGGCCCCTCCGGCGCGCGCAGCAGGTCCACCTGTTGGCGGTCGATGGTCCCGATCCGGAGCAGTGGCTGCGCGAACAGCCGCCGGCCATTCCCGACGACATCGTGCAAGCGCTGCGCCAACATGGCCATCACGTGCAAACGCAGCGGCGCTACGTGCCGATCCCGCTCGACGACGGCCGCAACGCCGTGTTCCCCTTCGATCAAGTCGACGTCCGCTTCCGTGGCGGAAATGGGTATCAGTAGCACCTCCAACCTGAAAGGAATCCTCCATGTCTCGCGATCTTTGGCTCCGTCGGGCGTGTTGGGCCGGCTCGGTGACTGTTGTGCTGGCGGCCGGCACGCTGGTTCAAGCCCAGGACATCCTGCTGCGGCAGGCACCCGCTCCTGGCGGGGGCGCTGCGCAAGGTCGTGGTGCTCCGGCAGGGGGCTGCCGCGCCGGCCGACGAAGGACGTGACGTGATCGTCGTCGCAGCGGATGGCGAAGGCGGCGAGGTCCGTTCGTCTTATTGGATCGGCCTCATCTGCGATCCGCTCGATGCCCCGCTGCGAGCCCAACTGAAGCTCAAGGACCAGGGGTTGTGGGTCCGCGAGGTCGTGCCTGATGCCGTGGCGGCCAAGGCAGGCATCAAGGTGCACGACATCCTCCTGGCCGTGGGCGACAGAGGGCTGGCCAACGTCCGCAGCCTGGTCGATGCGGTGGAGAAGAGCGAGGGCAAGGAAATCACCCTGCACCTGCTGCGGGACGGCGAGAAGCAGAGCCTCAAGGTCACGCCTGCCAAACGCGAGAAGGCTCCCCGCACGGACGAACTGCCAGGCGACGTTCGCCGCTGGTTTGAGCTGCACCGGGCCGGCCCTGACGGCTGGCGGGCGGAGATGCTGCGTCCCGGCGTGCTGGGCTTGCGGATGGGCCAGCACAAGCTGCCCAAGGACATGACCGTGACGATCATCAAGGAGGGCGAGTCGCCGGCCAAGATCATCGTCAAGCAAGGGGACAAGAACTGGGAAGTCACCGAGGAGAAGCTCAAGGACTTGCCCGAAGAGGTGCGCAAGCACGTGAGCCCGATGCTGCGTCCGGGCGCGGGCACCTTCACCGAAAAGTTCGCGCTGCCGCATGCTGCGGAGCAGTTCCCGCATCGTGTCGAGCCGCCGCGGGTGGGTGGCGATCGCCGGCTGGAAAAGCAGGTCGATGAGCTGAAGAAGCAGATCGAGAAGCTGCAAAAGGCCGTGGAGGATATCTCGAAAGGCAAGGCCGAGAAGGGGCAGTAAGGCCCAGCCATCGGGCGATCCACACGAACGGGGGCTTTGGCCCCCGTTTTTCTTTGGTGGGTAGTTTGGCGGGCAATGAACATCGAACACCCAACATCGAACATCGAACGAAAACCGTTCGATGTTGGATGGTATTTGATTGGCGCCTCGGACGCCGATCCCACTCGTATCGGCTCGCAGTTCCCTGCTGTGCGTGCGCGACCAAGTGGACGTTGAACCGTTGGGCGTCATCATCCACTCCGCTCACGGTTTCTCACGCTTCAGGATGATCAGAATTTCGTTCCCCGATTTGGGCTTGGACTCGAACGCCGTCGATCGTTTCCCCTTGTCCCCTTTGGGGAAACAGATCTTCAAGTTGTCCCCTTCCAAATCGTAGATCCCGAGCGTGGTAGTACGGCCACCCCTTGTGAAGTCGATCCACTTGGGCTTCTTGGTCGGGTCCAGCTTGTAGGTCAATTCCGTCGTCTTGTCGCCGACCTTGTACGTGATCTTGTCCCCGGTGATGACCCACTTGAGATCCTTGATGGCTTCGTCGGGCGCTCCGCCCGTCTTCCTCGTCCGAAAGCACTTGCCAAGTTCCCTGGATCCTCTCCTGGTCACCCTTGGCACCCCCCTGCGCCCAGCTGCAGCCAGCGAGAAACCAGCCACGACGAGCGTAAACAGGCACCATCTCATGGGAATCTCCGCAACAACGGTAAGAGCGTCTGCGCCGCAGAACTTGTTGTTAGGCTGACCGGTGCCGGTCAGCAGAGCACGGCACCGGTCAGTATAGCACGGGGCGCCGGTCGGGCTAGCGACGCTGCCTGTCACCAGCTTTCAGCGCGATCGCCGCATCAGCTGGCCAGCATTGAGGCCGGAAATCGCGTAGCCTTGCGAAGGCGGCCTCGCAGGAGTTGACTGAGGAAGTCCAGGGCCGAATGCCCTTGCTGCCAGCACGTCCGGCACACCGACATCAGCACCGACTGCGCCCAATACGTTGGATGTTCGATGTTGGATGTTCAATGTTCAGTCCGTCAAACTGACCCACTGCCCGTTTTTCTTTGGTTCCACGTGGTTGTCGTCTCTTCACCTTCAAGACGTTCGTCTGCCTGAGGGCGCCCGTTTGGTCGTAGACCCTCCACAGACCGACCAAGGGAACCCGTCCTCGCTACTCCAGCCCGAATGCCCCCGCCGGCGGGATCTGGGCGCCGGCCACGCGGCCGATGCGCGTCTGTGGCAGGAAGCGCGGCTCGATGTTCAGCGTGACGCCGGTCGAGCCCTTGGCGGCGTCTACATTGAAGCTGAAGGAGAGCAGGAACGACTCGCCGATCCGCACGAACGTGAATCGCTGGCCGATGTTCTGGTTGTTGAAGAAGTCGTACCCCGTGCTGAACTCCGAAATCCACTTGGGGCTCAGGCGGTAGCTGTAATTGAATTGCAGCACGTCGCTGCGGAACGGTCCGTCCAGAAACCGCACGCCCAGGTACGCGCTGCGCGCGCGGCGGGCGGTTGAGGTGGATGCCGACGTTGGTGAGGTGCTGGCCGTCGGCGAAGAAGTCATAGAGGCCGCTGGAGAGCAGCGTGGTGCGCTCGCCCATGTGCCAGCGGAAGTCGTAGTCTGCCAGGCCGAAGTGCTCGCCGAAGTTGTCGCGCTCCTCGTCGGGAAAGAACGTGATGCCCGTGTTGAGCACCACGAAGTCTTGCAGCGTGCGTTCGCCGGGGAAGCCGCGTTTGGTTTGCCAGCGCTGATCGACGGAGAACCGCGCGGCCGCCAGGTCGTCGGCGATCTCCGTGGGGCCGGTGACCCAGTCGCCCAGCCCGGTGCGCACGGCGTAGAAGCGCTCGTCGAACCGCGCGGGGACCGGCGGTCCGCCGAAGGTGTGGAACTGCAGCCGGCGGCGGAAATGCTCGATCGAGTTGTCGTCCAGCGGGTCGTAGAGCGGAAACTGCGACACCTCGTCGGTGGCGTCCGAGAACGACAGGTCCATCTCGAAGTTCACCTTGTGCGCCACGCCGTGCACGTTGAACAGCTCGCTCTCCACGGTCGGATCGGCCGACCACATCGGCAAGCTGAGGTTGACGCCGAGCTGGCCGTAGGCGCGGCCGTTGTCTTCGCCCGTGAGGTCTTCGCCGAAGTGGGCCAGCTCCCCGAGCGCACGGGGAACGACCTTGACCGGCCCCAGCTCGAGCGGCACGTCGATCTGCTGCCGCGTGGCGGTGCGCACGCCGCCCACGTCGCGCTCCCAGGGCAGCAGGGCGAACGAGGCCGCATCCACGGCGTTTTCCGGCGTGGTGGGCGTGCGCATGTTGAAATAGCCCACGTGCGAGTGCTGGTGCCAGGTCAACAGATCGCCGGCCAGCGGCTGGCCGATCGTGAAGAAGTCCAGCCGCGGCAGTTGCTCGACCTCATTGAAGAAGCTGTTGAGCCTCACGTCGGCGGCCAGCGAGAGCGAGTTGTTGTCGAAGAGGTGCTTGAGCTCGATGCCGGTGGTCTGGTCCTTGAAGCGGTCCCATTCGCCTTCGAAGTACTGCTCGAGGAAGTTGCGGTCGCTGATCCAGCCCAGCTCCGTGGTCAGCCGCCAATCGTTGCCGAGCGACCAGCGGCTGCGGCCCAGCAATCGGTAGCGATATTCGTTTTCGGGGATCAGCGCGCCGCGGTCGCCGCCGAGGTTATCGAGGCCCTCGTCCAGAATGCCCCAGTAGTCGATGAAGCCCGCCACGGGGCCGCCCACGCCAAACAGGTCCGGCTGGCTCCAGGCGAACTTCGCGCCGTGCCCCAGGCCCCGCTCGCTGAGGTAGTCGAGGCTCAGGTCGCCGTCGGTCCCCTCGGGCTGCTCGACGCCCAGGATTTGGAAGGGATCGAAGGTCGTCAAGACCTGCGTGCCGAACACGTTGTCGTTCTTGACCGCCACGCGGCGGATGTAGAAGGTCGAGCTTTCCAGGTCGGTGGCAAACACGGGCCAATAGAAGACCGGTATCTCGGAAATGAGGAACAGGTTGTCCTCGCTACGGGCCAGGCGCTGATGATCGACCAGCACCTCGCCGGTCAACGGATCGACCACCGGCTGCCCGCTCACCGGATCGATCCGCACCTGCTCCTGATCGTCGAAGAACACTTCGTCGGCGGCGAGCCGATAGCCGGGCACGCCGAGCCGGCTGGAGGTAATGAAGGCGTTAGAGGCCTGGAAGCGTCCGCGGGAGACTTGCTGGATGACGTCGGCCCGCATGCGGAGCGTGCCCTGGTATTTTTCCACGGGCGTGAGCAGCTCGGCCTTGAAGATCACGCCCACCTCGCCGCGCACGTCGTAGTACATGCGGTCGGCATAGATCACGCGCTGGCCCTGGCGAAAGACGATGTTCCCCTCCAGGTAGACTTCCAGCGGCGTGTCGTGCGACTGGGCGGTGCCGCCCGGCAGGCTGAGGCCGCTGTTGCCGGCCGTCCAGATGACCATGCGGTCGGTCTCGATGCTCACCGAGCCGAGCGAGTCCACGCCGTCCACCACGATCAGGACGCCGGTCGTGACGACGGCGGCCCATTCCTCGCGCTGCGGGCTGGGCTGGAAGAATTCAGCGGAAATCTGCGTGCTGCGCGCGGGTAGACGCGCACCCGTCGCGTGGCCGGTGCCGCAAGATCGAGCGCCGCGGCGCCCGCGGCGCCCGGCGGGCTTGGCAAGACACCCTCCGCTGGTCCGGAAGGCGCACCGGGGGCGGCGGGAAGTTGAGCCTGCCGCGGATCGGCGAACTGCGTGCGGCGAATGGCCCCCTGGCGATAGGCGCCGCGCCGCGCCATGGCGTTGAGATAGACGGCCGGCTTGGGGTCAGGCTCGCCGGAAGGTTGTGGCGCCAGGAACTTCGGCGGCAGGGTCGATTCCAGAGCGCCGTACCAGTTGGCGTCGGTCTTGTGGGCGCGATCGGCACCCTCGTCGTAGCGGATCTCGACACCGTCTTCGAGATAGATTTTCAGCCGGTTGGTCAGCTCGCCGTAGCGGCCTCGCTCGGCCCAGATGACGGCGGCCGCGCTCTTGGCGCTCCAAGGGCCCTGGCGAATCTGACAGCCCTGGAGCACCCACACGTCGTGGGAATCTTCGCGCCAATAGCTGGCCGCCCCCGCCTGAATCTCGATCAGCGCGTCGATCGGCGGCCGGGGCAGCTCCACGTCGGCCGCGCGCACGCTGACCGGCCCGCCGACAGCGCAGACCAGCGCTGCCGCCAGGAAGCACGCAACCACGAGGCGTGAACGCATCAGCACGCGGGCATCCTTACCCGGTGGGCTGGAAAGGGACGACGAGTTGACGGGAAAGGTAGAGCCGCGGCGGCCGCCTGCGCAGGGGACCGCCGGGAAAAAACGGCCGGGATTATAGGGGCGGCATTTCGCCAGGGTCAAGGCACACCCGCGTTCGTCCTCGTCCTCGTCCTCGAAGCAGCAATCTGCTACCAAGCTACGTGGACGAGGACGAGGACAACGAGGAGGAGGACGAGGACGAAAAGGAACCCCGGACGCGGCACTAGTGTGCTTTTGTCGTCGTGCTATCCCCTGTCATGCGAAAGAAGAGGTCCTGCAAGCTCTCTTCCCGCGGCTTGACGTGCAGCACCACGACGGCGTGCTGGCTCGCCAGCTCGAAGAACTGGCTGGTCCGCCATCCTTCGGGCACATCGACCGCCGCGTGATCGGCCGTCGCCTCACTGGGCTCAATGCTTGCGCCGCTGCGCCCAGGGCAGCAAGGAATGCCTGGCCGTCGCCGCGCCAGGCCAGCTCGAAGCGGTTCATGTGCCGCTGGCGAAGCTGCTCCATCCGGCCGGAGAAGATCACCGTGCCCGAATCCAGCAGCACCACCTGCTGGCACAGCCGCTCGACGTCGCCCAAAAGGTGAGTGCACAGGAGCACGCTCTTGCCCGTCTCGGCGATCAGGTCTTCGATCAGCCGGAGCATGGCCTGCCGGCCGGGCGGGTCCAGCCCGTTGGTCGGCTCATCCAAGAGCAGCAGATCGGGGTCGTGCACGAGCGCCGCCGCCAGCTTCAGCCGCTGCAAGTTTCCCGTGGAATATTCATCCAGGCTGCGATAGCGCAGCTCCCCCAAGCCGAGATAGCCGAGCACTTCGTGGGCCCGCCGCCGGGCGTCGCGATGCGGCATGCCATACAGGTCCCCCGAAAGGGTCACGTACTCGACCCCCTTGAGCCCCGGCACGACAGCGGCCGATTCGGGCATGTAGCCCACGCGGCCGCGAATCTTGTGCGCCGCACGGCCCAGGGGATGGCCCAAGATGGTGCCCTCGCCTTCATCCGGCGGAAGCAGGCCCAAGAGGATCTTCAACAGCGTGGACTTTCCGGCCCCGTTGTTGCCGACCAGCCCGGTGGTGCCGGCTTCCAGCGTCAGACTCACGTCCCGCAGGGCCTGCACGCGGCCGAAGCGACGCGAGAGACGATCCAGTTGAATCAGCGGCATCGGCGGTCGGCTGGGCGAGAGTGAAGACTCCCCCATTCTACCTAGCCACGTGGCCCAGGTGACAGATGGGTCACGGGGCGTGCCCGCGTTGTTCGATGCATCTCTACGCGACACGGACGAGTGCGACGTAAATGGATTTCTCCCCTGCCAGCTTGTCTGGCAGGGAGCCAAGGTTGGCAAGCTGGGAACGAGGCTCCCCAAACCCTGCCCCCTTATAGTTCCTCCAAAGGTTTTCACGACCTGACCGGAGGGACTCTTCCCAAGTCACCGCAGGTCAGGTCGTGGAAATCTTTGCGACGCAATGCAATCGGCGTGTGCAGACGGTACGTTGCGGCACTGGTCAAAAACACGCATCGCCCCGCGACGAATCCTGCCCCCCAACGTGCCAACGTTTTCTGGCAGATGTTCGCGCGAGGCGATGCGCTTTGGTTCTGAACGAATCACTCAGACTAAGACGGCGACCGGCACGTCTTTCTATAAGGACTTCGCCGAACCAAAGCCAGCGTGTTTTCCGCAGCCAGTGGAAGCCAAGTACCTTGGATTGGAGCATGTTGCCATGTTGGTTGTTGCGTCTCCCGGCCTCGATGATTCGCCCGACTTTGCCGCGTGGGTTGGCCTGGACTGGGCGGACCAGAAGCATGACGTGGTTCTGCTGCCGGCCGAGGGAGGGCGCCCGGAGCCGTTCATCTTGGAGCATACGCCCGAGGCCATCGACGCCTGGGCCTGTTCCCTGCGACAACGCTTCGGAGGACAGTCCATTGCCGTGTGCTTCGAGCAGACGCGGGGAGCCATTGCCTACGCCTTGCTGAAGTATGATTTTCTCGTGCTCTTCCCTCTGCCGCCGGCGCGGCTCACCAAGTACCGCGAGGCCTTCCGCTGCAGTGGGGCCAAGGACGATCCCACCGATGCCGCGCTCTTGTTGGATTATCTCCTGCGGCACCGCGACCAACTCCGTCCCTGGCAGCCGGACACTCGCGAAACGCGCGAACTGCGATTGCTGACCGAAGCGCGGCGCCATGCGGTCGACCAACGAACGCGCATCTCGAATCAGTTAACGGCGGTGCTGAAACTCTATTTTCCCCAGGCGCTGACGCTGGTCGGACACGACGTCGCTACGCCCTTGGCCTGCGACTTCCTGGCCAAGTGGCCCAGCCTGGCCGCCGTGCAAGCCGCCAAGCCCGCCACCCTCCGCAAGTTCTACTACGCCCACTCTTGCCGCAGCGAGCAGCGGATCAGCGAGCGCCTGCAATTGGTCGAAACGGCCACGCCGCTCACTACCGATGCGGCCTTGCTGCAAGCAGGACCGTTGCAGGTGCAATGCCTGATTGGCCAACTGCGAGCTCTCCACAAGGCGATCGACAAATACGAGACGCGAATCCAGCAGCTCATGGACCTCCATCCCGACGCCCAACTGTTCCGCCAACTGCCCGGTGCCGGAGTCGCGCTGGCTCCTCGGCTGCTTGTCGCCTTCGGTACCGATCGCGAGCGATTCCAAACCGCCGCCGAGCTGCAAACCTTCACCGGCATCGCACCCGTCACGAAACGCAGCGGCAAACGCTGTATCGTCCAGCGGCGCTGGGCTTGCCCCAAGTTCCTGTTACAGACGTTCCATGAGTTCGCGCACTGGTCACGTTTCCAATCCGTTTGGGCTCAGGCCTTCTACCGACAACAACGCGCCGTCGGCAAAGGCCACCACGCCGCACTCCGCACCCTGGCCTTCAAATGGATCCGTGTCCTCTTCCGTTGCTGGAAGACCAACACTCCCTATTCCGAAAGCCGATACCTCGAGGCACTCCAACAATCCCAGGCGCCACTCCTGGCGTTCCTCGCACCCTTACCGCAAGGTGGATAACCTGTCACATTCCCGTGGAAAACTCGTCACTTGCCCATGCCCATGACGCTTGACAGACTACCTCAGACATCTGCCAGCTCGTCTGGCAGGAAGCCAAAGGTTGAAGGCTAGCGGGAGAGCGCACGCTGTCCGCCGACCTCTTGCCGGCTTGTCCGGCATTTGAAGCAGGTTGGCGGCGCTGGGCGCTGCGCATCTAGCCCCGAATTACCGTTTATCCGCCGGATAAGCCGCAAACCCTGACCGCCGACCACCCCGACTGCCCCGCAGGCGGGGTGTTTTCGTCTCCAGGATGTCATATGATGAGGCAGAGGTTCGTCATTCTGCGGGCATTCACTCCGAGCGTCTGTCATGCTCCACGATCATCTCGCCGCCCTGCACCGCGACTTAGGCTGGCGCCGGCTGAACGCCGTCTGGGCCAAGCTGGAGATATTTCTTGGCCTCACCGCCGCCGCCGGCGGACTGCTGCTGGGAATCTGGGCCATCGTGCGCCTTTCGTTAGAGACTGCGTGGCCCTCGCTCGCCGCCAGCGTCGCCCTCCAGGTCTTGGGCGTGTATCTGGCCCTGGCCGGGCACCGTAGCCATCTGTACCAGTCGCAGAATAAGCTGACGGCTTACCTGGCGATGCTGCTGACACGAGCCGAGAGCGAGTCAACCGCCGAGAGGCGTCGCTGCGACGATGGCGCGCGGTGAGGCTTTTTTCTTGCCCGCGAATCACGCGAATTTGCGCGAATGGAAGAGGGCAAAACGATGGCCGTGCTGCTTTGTCCTGAACTTCGCCAGCCCTCCGCAGCTAGAATACGAACGGATTGCACTCTCAAGAAAGAACAACGACCTCCGCAGTCGCCCGCGTCCCGCGCTAGCTCTACATTCGCGTAGATTCGCGTGATTCGCGGGCAACAACTCTTCTTTAAGCAAGGACTCCAGGCAATGACCCCCAAGGAAAAACCTCTCAACATCGGCATGATCGGCTACGGCTTCATGGGCCGGGCGCACTCCAACGCCTACCGCAAGGTCAACAACTTCTTCGACCTCGAGCTACCGGCCCGTCCTCAAGGCCGCCTGCGCCCGCGACGCGGACAAGGCCAAGGCGTTCGCCGACAAGTGGGGCTACGAGTCGATCGAGACCGACTGGCGGAAGCTGGTCGAGCGCAAGGACATCGACGCGGTCGACATCTGCACGCCGAACAACATGCACGAGGAGATCGCCCTCGCCGCGGCCGAGGCGGGCAAGATGATCCTGTGCGAGAAGCCGCTGGCGATGAACGCGGCCGAGGGCGAGGAGATGGTCGAGGCGGTCGAGAAGGCCAGGGTCGCCGAACATGGTCTGGTACAACTACCGCCGCGTCCCGGCCGTCACGCTGGCCAAGCAGCTCATCGACGAGGGCCGGCTCGGCCGGATCTTCCACTACCGGGCCAAGTTCCTCCAGGACTGGACGATCATCCGCCGACCTGCCGCAGGGCGGCGCGGGCGCTGTGGCGGCTCGACGTCGCCGCGGCCGGCAGCGGCGTCACCGGCGACCTGCTCGCCCACTGCATCGACACCGCCCTCTGGCTCAACGGCCCGATCGACGAGCGTCACGGCGATGACCGAGACGTTCGTCAAGGAGCGCAAGCACAACCTGACGGGCAAGGTGGAGAAGGTCGGCATCGACGACGCCTGCGCCTTCCTGGGCCGCTTCGCCAACGGCTCGCTGGCGACGTTCGAATCGACCCGCTACGCCCGCGGCCACAAGGCGCTCTACACCTTCGAGATCAACGGCGAGAACGCGTCGATCGTCTGGGACCTGCACGACCTGCACCGCCTGCAGCTACTTCGACCACAGCGACGAGGGCTCGTCCGCGGCTGGCGCAGCGATCCACGTCACCGACGGCGACCACCCTACATGGAGCAACTGGTGGGTGCCGGGCCTGCAGATCGGCTACGAGCACAGCTTCGTGCACCAGGTGGCCGACTTCCTCGAGGGCCTGGAAACCGGCAAGCCGGCGCAGCCCGACTTCCGCGACGCCCTGGAGACGCAGCGCGTCTGCGACGCGGTGCTGGATAGCGCGAAGAGCGGGCAGTGGGTGAAGGTGGGGTGATGGTCATCGTGCCCCTATTTGGCGATCAGGCGCAAGATCAGATTGCCGCAAGTCCTTTCGGGGGCTATCATTGCGTTAGATGTACGCCTTGCTTTCCCGTTGGCGGCCGTTAAGTTAGCGAGCCGATAAATGAGGAGCCAGCCTCGCTGGTAACGCATGTGCGTGCCTTTGGATAGATTGTACTGGGACACGGTGACCTATGGAAAGCACATCAAGGCGACGGTGCGGAATTGGGATCGAAGCATTGCTACCGCCTTATCGTCGGAACGTGGTTCGCACGCGCAATACAACCCGCATATCGCGCGCGACGAAATCGAGAGAATCGAAATGGCCTGCGCCCGCTGTCAGCTTGGGGAATTCCAAGGAGAATACACCCAAAACGTGCATTTCTTGTACTCCCATCACGATGATATTGGCGTGAGCAAGGGCGAGAGAATGCCACACGTTCTTGTAGTCGTGAATAAGTCCACAGGTTCCGTTCACGGATATCCGATTCCAAGAGCTGAATTCGAGAGAAAGAAACGAACAGCCCAGAAAGCAACGTGCAAACAATGACAAAACCGATCGACTTCGGGCAATTGCCACCTGGCACGAAGGTATCCAATTACCTGTATCACAATCTTGATGCTGAGGAGTTGCATCAGGACTTGGTGACGATCGTGTTGCCTACCGGATACTGCATTTACGTTGATTGGTTCCCAGAGTACGACAAATCCGGCGAGTTTTGGATTCGGGCTGCCTGGTCTGGAGGCGAACTACTTCCGATTAAGACGCGGCTGCTCCCCGAAGTGCAGAGGCACGTAAGCGACTTGGTGGATCGGTTCAAGCGCCAAAGCGTGTCCAGGACAGGCTCGGGCGGGACGAGGACGTTATCGCACGGGAAGAGACCTCTTGAGTTCTGTGTGTAGCCAATGCCGATACCACGCTACATTATCTGTTCCGAAGTGCGGCTCGTGGACCAGCTTTCGGGCCTGCTGACCCATATTAATGTTCTGGAGGTGATAACTTGCACGATTTACGACGGGCCAACGGCGGCTATGGAGATGCTGAAGAGCCGAGATGCTCCCGTGGTTGAAGCGGTGCTTACGGCCGTTTGGATGAGAGAAGAGTCCGATAAACCAGACGAGATATTTGACGTTGATCTTCTTCTCTACGCTCCAGGCGCTGAGGAACCAGTTAGCATGGGGATTTCGGAAATCTCTTTCGCTAACTGGTTCTTCCGAGTTGAAGCGAACATGCGCATTATCGTCCAAAGACCCGGCCTATTGAAAATCGCGAGTCGAATCCGGCCTCACGGCACGGAACAATGGGTGGCAGAACAGCATTTCGTGGTGCCTGTTGAAGTCTCTAAGGAACCTGCGCCGGCCGGTGCCAAGGAGTGAGCCTTTGATCCTGCGGCAGGATCGCACGATTCAATTTTCAGCGGCACAGGAGACCGCCAGAAGCACGCTTTGTCCCTTTAGGGATGTGTTGTCCAACTGCGGTGCGCGGTTGCACACCAAATGCACGCGACTTGAGAGCGCCTAGCGCCGGATGTCGAACGACATCGAGCGGGGCTCCAGCGAGGAGATGCGCCACCCGCCTTGTTTCCGCGAGAGCGTCACGTGTTTCTGGAAGACGCGCGCCAGCTCGACGCTCGACTCGCCGCCCGGCAGCGTGCCGTCCATCAGTTGCCGGTACTCGGTCGGATGGAGCAGCTCCACGGTCAAGCGGTTCGAATGCTGAATCGGGTCGGCCAGCGTGTCGCGGCGAAAGCGGTCGATTACCCGGTATCGGACGTCCAGCTCGATGCAATCGGCGAAAAGCGCGTTCTTGAGCTGACGCAGACTGAAGGAGTCGCTGATCTCGACGTCCGTGTGCTTGACGGTCGTTTCGTAACCGCCCTCGAACTGGCTGAGGCCGCCCTGCCAACGCCTTTGGTAGGGACGATCGAGCAATGCCCAGGCATCCTGGTACTCTTCGTTGTCGATCGCCGCGTAGAACGACGAGAGCGTCTTGCGTGCCGGCTGAATGACGCAGAGAAAGATGGCCAGGTAGCCGGCCAGGATCGCCAAGCCGGCCGCGGCCAGGAGGCTGTACAAGACGGGGTGCATTTGCACGTGCCGCCAGAGCAGTTTGCAGGAATCAACGCGCCGGCGGGTTTTGCTAAGGAGCTCCAACCACCACATTGGATTCGCTCCGATCGGATCAGAAGCTCATCATCGGATAATACGGCGAGCAGTTGCCGGATCGGGCGCACGATTGGCCGATCGTCATGGTTTGCGATGATTATCGGCAAATCCTCGGTCGCGCCGTGAGAGCCGCGGCAAACGCACGAGGCAGCATCGATAGGACTGCTGTCGGGCGACGGCTTCTGACCCGCCACCTCGGGGGTACAATGGTGGCCTCGCCGTTCTCGCCTGCCGGAGAGTCAACATGCCGTCTGACGACCTCGCCTATCTCTCGGCCGTCGAGCTGGCGACGGCGATCCGTGCGCGGCGGCTGTCGCCCGTCGAAGTGACGCGGGCAGTGCTGGCGCGCATCGATCGGCACAACCCGGCCCTCAACGCGCTGGTGACGCTGGATGCCGAGGAGTCGCTCCGCGCGGCCGCCAAGGCCGAAGCCGCCGTGATGAAGGGTGAGCCGCTCGGCCCCTTGCACGGTGTGCCGCTGCACGTGAAGGACAACCTCTACGTGGCCGGCTCGCGGACCACCTTCGGCTCGAAGCTGCTGGAGAAGAACGTCACCGCCGAGGATTGCCCGGCCGTCGAGCGATTGCGCAAGGCCGGCATGATCCTCATCGGCCGCACGAATACGCCCGAGTACGGCTGGAAGGGCGTGACCGACAATCGCGTGTTCGGCATCACCCGCAACCCCTGGAACACGAAGCTCACTCCGGGTGGCTCCAGCGGCGGTGCCTCGGCGGCGGTGGCCGCCGGGCTGGGGCCGGTCGGCATCGGCACCGACGGCGGCGGCTCGCTGCGAATCCCCGCCTCGTTCAGCGGCGTGGTGGGCTTCAAGGCCAGCTTCGGCCGCGTGCCCAATTGGCCCGGCAGCAGCGGGGCCATGCTGCGGCACATCGGCCCGATCACCCGCACGGTGGCGGACATGGCCGCGGTGCTCGACGTGCTGGCCGGCCCTGACGCGCGAGACCTGCTCTCGCTGCCGGCGGACGCGGCGCGCTACGGTGCCGAGCTGGAGAAGGGCATCCGCGGCAAGCGGGTCGCCTACAGTACGGACCTTGGCTATGCCCACGTCGAGCCGGAGGTGGCGGCGATTTGCCAGCGGGCCGCGGAGCGATTTGCGCGCCACCGGGGCCCACGTGGAGCAGGTGCGGCTCGACTGGCGCGATCCCTACGAAGCGTGGAGCGTTTTCTTCTTCGGCACCGCCGCGGCCAACTTGGAGAAGAAGCTGCCTGCCCAAGGGCGACTTGCTCGATCCGGGCCTGCGGCGCGTGGTGGAGGGCGGCCTGCGGCTCCGCGGCGTGGACTTCGCCAACGCGCTGGCCGCGCGGCACGACTTCTGGGAGCAAGTGCGGCGGCTCTACGAGCGGTTCGACCTGCTGCTGTGTCCGACGCTGGCGGTGCCGCCCTTCGCAGTGGGTCAGGACGACGCCGATCCGCTGGGCGGCGAGCGGCTCGGCCCGTTGCAATGGACGCGGTTCACCTATCCCTTCAACCTGACGGGCCAGCCGGCAGTTAGCGTGCCGGCCGGGTGGACCAAGTCGGGCCTGCCCATCGGGCTACAGATCGTGGGCAACCGCTACGCGGACCTGCTGGTGCTCCAGGGCGCGCGGGCCTGGGAACAGATCGAGCCGTGGAAGGACAAGCAACCGCGGCTGTAGGCCGCGTGGCACGGCATCAGACCTTGACCCTGCAAGCCGGCACCGCTAACCTCCCGCCCCGGCGCCGACCACGCCACGGCCGATTGACAGCACGTTCTGACAGCACATCGCGTGGCCGGCCGTTCTCCTGCCTGCCTTCTCAGGAGTTGCTTGATGAGCTGGCTTTTGGCGTACATCGACCCTTCCTCCGGCTCGCTAGCCGTGCAGCTCTTGATTGCGGCGGTGCTCAGCGCCGGCGTCGTGCTGCGGAATTACGTGTTCTGGCCGGTCGCCTGGGCGATGCGGCTGCTGCGCGGCTCGCGCGGGGCGCCCGACGATGGCGCTCGCTAGTTTGCCCGCACTGCTCTCGCCGCTGGCTACCGATGCGCACGCCCGGTCTCGCGTCGCGCCGGGCCAGGTCGTGGGAGGCTCGTTCCGCGACCCCGCCGGCTTCCTCTTCTGGCGCGACGGGGAGCTGTTTCGGCAAGTCAATCCGTGCTACGCCGGCGACTACGATCACTTGCTGTCCAGCGGCCTGTACGACGAGCTCGTCGATGCCGGGCTGCTGGTGTCGCACGAGGAAGTGCACGAACCGGCCTGCAAGGGCCTGATGCCCACGAGCACTGCGGCGGCACACAAAATCATCCGCCCTCGCCGGCTGGCGTTTATCTCCTATCCGTATGAGTGGTGCTTCAGCCAGCTCAAGGACGCGGCCCTGACCACGCTGCGCATCCAGCGGCTTGCGATGGCCAGGAACATGTGGCTCAAGGACGCCAGCGCCTACAACGTGCAGCTCGACCCGCACGACGGCCGCCAGACGCTGATCGACACGCTCTCTCTGGAGCGGTATCCCGAAGGCCGGCCGTGGATCGCCTATCGGCAGTTTTGTCAGCACTTTCTGGCGCCGCTGGCGCTCATGGCCCGCTGCGACGCGCGATTGGGGCAGCTCCTGCGAGTTCATCTCGATGGTGTGCCGCTGGACCTGGCAATGCGACTGTTGCCCTGGCGGACGCGGTTCTCGCCCGGCTTGCTGATGCACCTTCATCTTCACGCGCGGATGCAGCGACGCCATGCCGGCGAGGGCCGGCCAGAAATACGAAATACGAAATACGAAATACGAAACAAGTCCAAAATCCAAAGCACGAATGACCGAAAAGAAGTTCTCGGCCGTCGGTCGCTGAATCTCTTGTTAAGCAGTCTGGAGCGGGCGGTGGAAAGCCTGGAGTGTCGTGCCGGCACCTCGGCATGGGGCGACTACTACGCCTCGATGCACAACTACACGCCGGAGTCGCTGAAGGCCAAGGAGCGGATCGTCGCTGAGCTGCTGGACCAGGCACGCCCAAAGACCGTTTGGGACCTGGGGGCCAACGATGGCCGCTTCAGCCGGCTGGCCGCGCGGCGCAGCGCCAGACCGTCTGCTGGGACATCGATCCGATGTGCGTCGAGCGGAACTATTGCGCGATGAAGGCCGAACGACAGACCGGCCTCGTGCCGCTGTTGTTGGACCTGACCAATCCCAGCCCCGCGCAGGGCTGGGCGCACCAGGAGCGAATGTCGCTGGCCCAGCGCGGGCCCTCTGACCTGGTGATGGCCTTGGGACTGATGCATCACCTGGCCATCGGCAACAACGTGCCTTGGGACCGTGTGGCAGGGTTCCTGGCTCGGCTGGGCCGGGAGCTGATCGTGGAGTTTGCCCCCAAGGACGATTCGCAAGTGGCGCGGATGCTGGCCGGGCGCCGCGACGGATTCGTCGATTACCACCAGGCCGGCTTCGAGGCCGCGCTGGGCCGCCATTTTCAGATTGCCGCGCGGATGCTGATCCCTGGTTCGCTGCGCTGGCTCTACGCCATGCGACGACGAACGGCGCCGACCGACACGATACCGGCTGACACGATACCGCCTGACATGGTGCTGGCCAAGCTGCCCGATTGATCGCAAAACCTCAGCACCCGAGCTGATCCAAGCAGCCGGGATGCTCTCCTCCGACGTTCAATCCCATGTTCCCAGGCTTCGACAGGCTTCGAAAGACTGCTGTGCGGACGCTTCGCGCGCTGGCGCGTTGCCATCCCTGGTTTGCCGCCACGGCCCCGATCTTGTTCCTCGGGGGTGCGAACATCGACCAGATCACGGCCGCGTCGCTCTTCGTCCCGCTCGCGATCTCACTGGCCGCGACGAGCATCCTCTTCGCCGGGCTGTGGCTGGGCTGCCGCGACGGCCAGAAAGCGGCCCTCATCACGTCCGCCTGCGTCGCGCTCTTCTTTGCCTACGGTCATCTCTACGGCGCCGTGGCCGAGTGGGTGCACCACACGAGCCGGGCATGGCTCAACGTCATCGTCACGGCGGCCAGCCTGGCACTCCTGGCCGCACTCGGCTGGGCCGTATGGCGGAGCCGTCGCCCGCTCGACAAGCTCGCACATTTTGTCGCGCTGATGACTGGCATCCTGCTCGTGACCAGCACCTGGCAAATCGCCGACGAGTATCGACATTACCATCGCCAGATGCGGAGATATGCCGCCAAGGATTCGCGATTGAAGACCGCCGCGCCGAAAGCCGCGCAGCGCCGGGCGCAGAGGACTCCTCGAGCCGTGCGCCGTCTTGCGATCCCTTGCCGACGGGCGAGCGCATCGCCCCCCTGGAGGCCGATTCGGCCGAGCTGCCCGACATCTACTACATCATTCCCGACGGCTACGCGCGGGCCGACATGCTGCAAGCCGTCTACGGCTTCGATAATTCGCAGTTCATTACCGGCCTGCAGCAGCGCGGCTTTTACGTCGCCGAGGCAAGCCACTCGAACTATGCGATGACCTTTCTCTCACTGGCCTCCTCGCTGAACCTGCGCTATATCAACGACGACGTGGAAGACATCGGCCGCCGCCGCGCGCCGGTCTATAAGCTGATTCGCGACCATGCGGTCGGCCACTATCTGCAAGCCAAGGGCTACCGCTGCCTGCACATCGCCTCGAACTGGGGCGGCACGGAGCGCTCCGACGTGGCCGACGTCACTTATCAGCCGGGCTTCTCCTTCCTCCAGCAGGAGTTCGCGGGCGTGCTGCTGCGGACCACGCTGCTGCACCCGCTCGCGCCGCACGTGGCCCATACGCACCTGTTCGCGTTCGACACGCTGGAGCAGGTGCCGGAGATCGCCGGGCCGACGTTCACCTTCGTGCACGTCGTCGCGCCGCACAACCCCTACGTGCTCGACCGCGACGGCAACATCCTGGAGGACATCCCCCTCTCGCAGCAGTTCGACAAGGACGGCAACACGGGCGGATGGAAGAACCTCGACGGCTATATCGAGCAGCTTCGCTTCGTCAACAAGCGGATCACTGAGGTGATCGACACCATCCAGCGGCGCTCGCCGCACCCCCCGGTGATCATCGTGCAGGCCGATCACGGTACGGCCACGCGCAAGGAAGACGACCTGCCGACGGCCAGGCAGCTCGACTTCATCCGCGAGCGGATGCCGATCCTCAACGCCTACTGCGTGCCTGAGTCTTGCCGGCGGCGGCTGTATCCGGAGATCACCCCCGTGAACACCTTCCGGCTGCTGCTGGGCAGCCTGTTCGGCGAAGACCTGGAGCTGCTCCCGGATCGGCAGTTCTTCTCCTGGTACGGCCGCCCCTACCAACTTCAGGACCAGACGCACCTGTTTCAGCCACACAGGGCGCCGCAGGTTTCCACGGTGGCGGCGCAGACGATCACCCGAACGAACCAGCGGAAGTAAGCGTCAGGGCGCGAGATTCGTAACACGTTGTCCACCGCTGGGCTTGTCCCAGCGGACACATGACTGAGCCGCTACCGCGCTGTCGCGCGAAACCGTGCTTCTTCTTTTCCCGCTGCCTGCGGCCCCAGGCCGCAGGCAGCGGGAAAAGAAGAGGAATGAAAGAGTCTGGTTGCCAGTCGGGTAGCTGGCCAGTCGGCGCTCCGCTGGGGCAAGCCCAGCGGAGGCGAGCGGTTTAGCACACTTTTTGTGCCTCTCAGAGGTATACGAGATGAAACGGGCCTGGCGGACGACCCTTCGTCGGAAACCCACACTAACCCGACGCGTAAGCGAGGGAGAGGAAGGCCAACCCGTGGTGCACGCGGCTCGCGTGCAAGGCGTGCCGGCAGCCGACTCGGGTGGCGTCCCTCCCTCGTTCGATGTTGGACGTTCGATGTTGGATGTTCGATGTTCGGCGGCTTCCGCGACGGCTCGCGGGACACCCGCTCCAACACTAACCCGACGCGCAAGCGAGGGAGAACCGGCAAACACCGTCGAGCCCGCGCCTCCCTCGCTTGCGCGTCGGGCTAGTGTCGCGGCCGGCGCGCTAGCCAACGCGCCGCGCCTGTTCTGGCTCTCCGCCGTCTTGTTCGTGTGCGGCGCGACAGGACTGTTTGCCGCGATGCTGGAATGGGGCCATTACCTGGCACAGGTCGCCGCCGTCGGCGTCGAGCCCAGCCGGCGCGACCGGGCGGTGATTCTTTGGCTCCTGTGGTGGAAGTCGCTGGTCGTCTGCCTGCCGTGGCTCGTCCTCAGCGGGCTGATCGTTTGGCGCCGCTGGCGTCGCACCGCAGCGGCAATGCTCGTGGCCCCCTGTCTCGTCGTGCTCTTCTGGTTGACAACCGACCTCCGCTTGCAGCAATTCAGCGGCAATCACGTGCTGGATTTCTTGCCGTACCTCTACGACGCCGCCCGAATGCCGGTGGCGGCCAACCACGCGGAGTGGGGGGGCGATACTCGCTCAATCGCGCTGGGCATCCTGGCTGCCTTGGCAGTTGTCGTGCTGAGCGGCGGATTGTTCTGGCTTGCTTGCCGATGGGCCGTGGCCTGGGCCGCGCGGCGCTGGCCGCTTCTGACCGGCCCGACGGCGTGTTGGGGAAGCGTCGCCGCCGTGGCGGCGATCCTCATCGGGCTGATTCCCGGGCAAGGCCTGGCCACGCACCCGCTGCTGCTGCGAGCCGTGAAGGTCCACCTGCCCGTCGGCGTGGCCACGCTGGACGAACTTTCGTCGTGGACCCTGGGGCACCTGGGCATGTCGCTGCCTGCCCGCCAGGTGTGCATCGTGTCCCTTTTGGCGAACCCGGCAGGGCCAGACCCCGGTCATGAAGAGGTCCACCTGCACAATTTCTCCGCCGAGGGCATCGCCTTGGACGGCTGGTGCCTGGAGAACGGCCGCGGCGAGCGGCACCCGCTGGAGGGCGCCATCCCGTCAGGCGGCACGCGGGTCATCGTGATTCCTGATCGAGACATGCCGCTGCGGAACCAGGGAGACCAGGTTCGTCTCATCGATGCCGCGGAACAAGAGATTCACCAGGTCAGCTACGGCCCCAAGGAAGCGAAGTACGGCCGGCTGCTGCATTTTCGCAGTGCGGCCGACTACGACGATTTCGAAGTGCGGCTGAACTCCTCCGTCGAGGCCGCTTATCGCCAGCTTCTGCCGCGGCTGGTGCAGCCCAAGCCGGTCGATCCCAACGCCACGTTCCAGCGGGCCGACGCGCCAAACGTCGTGCTGCTGGTGCTGGAGAGCCTGCGGCACGATGCGATCGGCCCGGAGATGATGAGCAAGCTGGATGCCTGGGGCCGGCGGGGGCTGCGGCTCCACCGGCACTATGCCGGCTCGAACGCCTCGCACCTGGGTCTGTATGCGCTGCTCTACGGCCGCTCGCCGCTGACGTATGACGTGACGCTCGATGCGCGCGTCCCGCCTCAGTTGCCGCTCTCGCTGCGCGGCTCGGGCTACGAGACGATCTTTCTCACCTCCGGCGATTGCAACGGCTTCCGCCGCATGGGCGAGTATCTCAGTGCCGACGCCTTCGACCACCGCATCGTTGATGGCGGCGAGGTGTGGCAAGATCGGCCGCTGCGCGACAGCCGCGTGCTGGCTCAGGTCCGACGGCTGGCGACCGAGCGAAGCGCCAAGCCGCGGTTCATCATGGCGTTCCTCATGTCCACGCACTTTCCCTACACCTTCCCCGCCGAGTTCGCCGTGCACGAGCCCAGCGGCGAGAACATCGACTACGTCAACTGGAAGCAGGCCGGCCGCGACGTGCTTTACAACCGCTACCGCAACGCCGCGCTCTTCCTGGAGAGCGAGATTCTGCGGACCGTGGAGGCACTCGATTTGCAGCGGAACGTGGTCATCATCACCGGCGACCACGGCGAGTCACACGGCGAAGACGGCGGGCTGGCGCACGGCACGCGCGGATCGGAGATTCAGCTTCGCGTGCCGTTCGCGATGGTGGGGTCGGGCGTCGCGGCGTCCTCGGTGCAGGCGCCTACCACGCACATGGACCTGCTGCCTACGTTGCTGCACACGCTCGCCGGGCGCAAGGTCCAGATCGCCCACGCCCAGGGGCGCGACCTGATGACGGACGCGGCGGCGCTAGGGCCCACCGTATTGCTGGCGCCTTATCGCTGGCAGGAGCCGTTTGACCTGGTGCTGCTACGCGGAGACGAGCGGCTGCAATTCAATTACCGCTTGAGCGCGCCGCAGATCAAGACCTTCGGCTTCTGCGACGAAGCCTGCAACCTGGACCTGAACGGCTCACATGATTGCTCGCCGCAGTCAGCCGCAGCGTGGGCCGAGGCCCTGCGAGAAGAGCTGAGCCGCATAGCGGAGTAGATCGTAGATCTCGCTGCTGGCGACGCGCCTTCTAGATTGCGGCGACGCGCATTTTGGAGTGCGGCGACGCACATTTTGGAGTGCGGCGACTCGTCGCCGCTTTGGGATTTTTCGACACATCCAGCGGCCGCCGCTTCGCGACACCGTTGCCAAAATCCTAAAGCGGTGACGAGTCGCCGCACTCCAAAGGGCCGAGGACACCGCGACAGCTACGCGTCCGTCCACTCGCCGCTGAACACCTCCGTCGCCGGGCCGGTCATGTAGACGTGGTTGTCGGCCGCCGACCACTCCAGCTCCAGGTCGCCGCCGGGCAGGTGGGCGAGGAGCTTCCGGCCGGTCCGGCCGGTCAGCACGCCGGCGACGCAGACGGCGCGCGCCCCGGTGCCGCAGGCCAGCGTGATGCCGCTGCCGCGCTCCCAGGTCCGCATCGTCACCTCGCCGCGGCGAGTGGACCTGCACGAAGTGGACGTTGATCCGCCGCGGGAAATGCGGGCTGCGTTCTCGAGCAGCGGGCCGACCGCCTCCAGCGGCACGGCCGCGCACATCGTCCGGCAGTAGAGCGACCGCGTGCGGGTTGCCCATCGAGACGCAGGTCATCCGCAGGTCGATGTCCGAGTCGTCGATCCAATCCGGCCAGCCGGCGACCGGCAGCGCCAGGGGCTCGTTGACGATCGGCGCCGTCGCCCGGCAGCGGTCGATCGGGATGTCCGCCGGCTTCGAGGATCGGCTCGCCCATGTTGACCGTGACGCGGCTGACCTTGCCGTCCTGCGACCTCCAGGTCGAGCGTCAGCACGCCGCGGCCGGTCTCGATCGTCAGCCGCGGCTTGCGGGCGATGCCGTGGTCGTAGACGTACTTGGCGACGCAGCGGATGCCGTTGCCGCACATCTCCGACTTCGGAGCCGTCGGCGTTGAACATCCGCATCCGGGCGTCGGCCCGCTCGGACGGGCAGATCAGGATCAGGCCGTCGCCGCCGACGCCGAAGTGGCGGTCGGTGATCGCGCGGGCCAGCCGCGGCAGGGTCGGCCGGCGGCTCCTGGGCGAAGCAATCGACGTAGACGTAGTCGTTGCCGATCCCGTGCATCTTGGTGAAACGCATGACGGGCGTCTATCTCTGTAAAGTCGTTCGAGGTTGCCGCAGGCGATGGCACGGCCCTATTCTACTGGCATTCGTGGGATCGGCGAGATGCCAAAGTAGTCGTCTCGCTCCGCGAGACGGCCCCGCCGAGCTTGCTCGGTGGACCGCATGATTCTGCACTACTCGCCACGCAGCGGCTGATCCGCCCCCGCCGAGCCTGCTCGGTGGAGCGAGTGATTGTGCTACTATATCGCGGGTCTGCAATCAGGCGCTCCACCGAGCAAGCTCGGCGGGGGCGAAGATTGGTAGTGCGTCCAGTTGTGCAGAATCACGTTCACCACCGAGCGAGCTCGGTGGGGTCTCACCCCCAGGGCACTCTGCAGACGTGCCCCACGACAGCCCATGCTCAGCCTGCAATCCACCACGCCGCCCGACTGGCTCGCGCGCGTGCAAGAGCACCTCGACGAGGTGCTCATCGACCACGCGCACTGCGAGAAGAAGGCGGCCGGCACGGCGATGAACCTGATCTTCGCCTACGTAGACCGCGTGGAGCTGGTGCGGCGGCTGAGCGAGATCGTCAGCGAAGAGCTGGCCCACTTTCACCTGGTGCTCGATCTCTTGGAAGAGCGCGGCGTCCGCTTCCGACGGCTGCCCCCCAGCGGCTATGGGCGGCGGCTGAACGAGCTGGTGCGCAAGGACGAGCCGGGCAAGGCCATCGACCGGCTGCTGGTGGCCGCCCTGATCGAAGCCCGCTCGTGCGAGCGGTTCGCCCTGCTGCGCGACGGAGTGGGCGACCGCCAGCTCGGGGCGTTCTACGGCAGCCTGTTCGAGTCGGAAGCCCGGCACCACGCCACCTACGTACAGATGGCCGGCCTCTTCGGCCGCGAAGACGCCGTGCACCGCCGCCTGGACGAGCTGGCTGCGGCCGAGGCGGAGATCGTCGCCGCCGAAATCGAGCCCGTGCGAATGCACAGCGGCTGACAACTCGTATACCCGTAGGGTGGGCCAAGGCCGCGCAGCGGCCGCGGCCCACCAAATGCGAGTGGCACGTCGTTCCTCACCGAGAATCCCTGTCCCTCCGCCGCATCATCTCGGCCATCACTTCAAATTGGCGCAGCAATTTATCCACGTCCCGCACCGACGCTCCGCAGCCTGCCGCAATGCGGTGGCAACGCGAGGCATCGATCATGTGCCGTGGTGCGCGGCGCTCCTCGCGGGTCATGGAGTGGATCATTCCTTGCACGCGGGCAAGGTCGCCATCTGTATCGCCCGTTTCATGGCCATGTTGCAAGAGAAACCGCATCCCAGGCAAGAATCGAAGAATTCGGCCAACGCGGCGCAGGCGCCGGATCTGAACGAGCGTCGAGAAGAAATCGTCGAGCGTATACGGAGTCACGTAACCCCTCCCGCGGCCCAACGGGTGGCACGCCCTGAACATGGATGTAAAGGGCGTGGATCCCGAGGGCCACTCACGGCGTTATCCCGCCGACGGCTGAAGCAGCGACGCCAATCGCCAGGCAAGCGCCGCTCAATATGGCAACGGCCTTCCACTTGGATAGCCCTTCCAGCCCGAAGTAGCGCAGCACGTGCGGCCGGAAGAGGTACCATCCGATCAGCGCGTGGACGACGATGCGCCCGGTATACTTGACGTAGTAGTATTCCGGGCCGCGGGTGCTGCCGGCCAGTTCCTCTTGCAGCTCCGCGACGCTCAGAAGGGCCGATCCGCTCCGCGCGATGGCGTAGACGTAATAGAAGGCCCCGAGCCACCATCCCCACGTCCTGCCTAGCCACATCCCGACCCCGGATGCAATCCCAACGAGCGCCAAGAACGCCAACCCGACGGCGATGAGGGCCGGAGAAAGGCCGACTGTCCGGAGTGGTTCCTCTAGCTCGGCGAGCCTCGCATACAAGAGAAACTGCATCGTGCCCAGGAGGATGCCTCCTCCAAAGTGAAGAACCGCCAGGATGCTGATTCCCACGGGACGCTGCCGACTACTTGAGCCAGCCCAATCGGCCTGGTGCTGCCCGTAGTCAACGACGTCGGCGGGCTGCCGAGCTGCCAGAGGTGCCTTGTCCAGGTCATTACGGCATTCCGGGCAGAACGCATCGCGAACCGGCGGCAGCTTCGCCAGGCAATGAGGGCAGATCTCGGCCATACGGTTCTCCCCTCGAGTCGTCTGGTCGCCCGTTCGCATTCGCCAGGGACAGCGGCGAACACTCCCGATATAATACCGTGCCTTTTCGTGTTTATGCTCGAAATCCCATGTCCACCGCGCTGCCGATCATCGAACCACCGAGCGCCGCTCAGCCGCCCGGCTGCTCCACGGCCGCCGGGCTGCCGATCACCGGTCATCTGGCCGGCTTATCGTGCGCGCCCGTCCCGCTGGCCGAGCGCCGCCCGCTGCCGATGAGCGCCCAGGAGATGCGCGAGCGCGGCTGGGACGCCGTCGACGTCGTCTTCGTCACCGGCGATGCCTACGTCGATCACCCCAGCTTCGCGATGGCGATCCTCGGCCGCGTGCTGGAGGCGGCCGGCTTTCGCGTCGGCATCGCTCAGCCAGCCCGACTGGCAGTCGTGCGACGCCGTGGCGGCAGTTCGGCCGGCCGCGGCTGTTCTTCGCCGTCAGCGCGGGCAACATGGACTCGATGATCAACCACTACACGGCCAACAAGAAGGTCCGCAACGACGACGCCTATTCGCCCGGCGGCCGGATCGGCCTGCGGCCCGACCGGGCGACGCTCGCCGTACTGCCAGCGGGCCCGCGAGGCGTTCCCGGGCGTGCCGGTCATCGCCGGCGGCGTCGAGGCGTCGCTGCGGCGGCTGGCCCACTACGACTACTGGAGCGACACGGTCCGCCGGTCGATCCTGCTCGACTGCAAGGCCGACCTGCGTCGTCTACGGCATGGGCGAGAAGCCGATCGTCGAGATCGCCCGGCGCCTGGCGGCGGGCGAGACGGTCCGGGACCTGCGCGACCTGCGCGGCGTGGCGTACGCGCTGGGGGCAAGCGAGTCGACGATGTCTGGCGGTCCGGTCGAGCGTGAGCGGCCGGGGCTGACCGACGGTCGCCCGATCCGCCGACTCGCTGCGGCTCGGAGCTCGCTCCGGCCACCGACTCAGCCTGCCCTCGCTACGAGGAGGTCAAGGCCGACAAGCTCGCCTTCGCCGAGGCGACGCGGATCATCCACATCAACACCAACCCGTTCAACGCCAAGACGCTCGTCCAGTTCCACGACCGCCAGGCCGTCGTCGTCAACCCGCCGGCGCTGCCGATCTCGCAGGCGGAGATGGACCGCGATCTACGACCTGCCGTACACGCGCCGGCCGCACCCGTCGTACACCGAGCCGATCCCCGCGTTCGAGATGATCAAGGACTCGGTCACGATCATGCGCGGCTGCTTCGGCGGCTGCACGTTCTGCTCGATCACCGCGCACCAGGGCCGCATCATCCAGTCGCGGTCGCAGGAGTCGGTCCTCAGCGAAGTCGCGCAAGATGGCGGCCGACCCGGAGTTCAAGGGCGTCGATCAGCGACATCGGCGGGCCGACCGCGAACATGTACCAGATGCGCTGCACGCGGCCCGAGGTCGAGGCGAAGTGCAAGCGGCTGTCGTGCGTCCACCCGACGATCTGCAAGCTGCTCGGCACCGACCACGGCCCGCTCGTCGAGCTGATGAAGCGAGGCCCGCGACCGAGCCGGGCATCCGCAAGGTGCTCGTCGCCAGCGGCATCCGCATGGACCTGGCCCAGCTCGTCGCCGGAGTACGTGCAGCGAGCTGGCCGCGCACCACGTCGGCGGCCAGCTCAAGGTCGCGCCGGAGCACACCGACCCGGACGTGCTCGACGCTGATGAAGAAGCCGGCGAACGACAACTTCGAGGGCTTCGCCGACGAGTTCAACGAAGGCGTCGCAGCAGGCGGGCAAGCCGAAGCAGTACCTCGTGCCCTACTTCATCGCCAGCCATCCCGGCAGCGACCTGCACGCGATGATCGACCTGGCCCTGTTCCTGAAGCGCAACGGCTACCGCCCCGACCAGGTGCAGGACTTCATCCCGGCCCCGTTCGACATCGCCACGTGCATGTACTACACCGGGCATCGACCCGTTCACGAAGAAGCCGGTCTACGTCGCCCGGCACCTGCGCGACCGCAAGCTGCAGCGGGCCCTGATGCAGTTCTTCAAGCCGGAGAACTACTTCGAGGTCCGCGAGGCGCTGATCGCAGGCGGGCCGCACCGACCTGATCGGCGACGGCTGCGACTGCCTGATCCCCGAGCACCGCCGAAGGAAGCGATCGCGCGGCGAAGGAAGGAAGCGAAGGAGAAGTTTCGGGGGGAGTATGTGCATACGATACCCCCATCGACGAAGGAAGACCGAGGGAAAAAGAGATCGCGCCACAGCACGGCGCCGGGCTATCGGCCGGCCAGGAAGCGGTTGGTGAAGGGTCGCAAGGCATGACGTGGCACGGCCATCTTGGCCATCTTGGCCATCTTGGCCGTGCGGAGCAAGGGCGGAACGCTGCCTGCTATAATCGAAGATGCCCCGCTGGCGACGCCGAAGTGGAGTCACAACAAATGGTGCACGCGATCATCCAAAACGGTCACGTCGAAGTGCAAGAGCCGATCCCGGAAGCCTGGGAGGGACAGAGTGTAAAAATCGAACCGCTGACGCCGGACGACCCGCTGCCCGACATCGAGGCACGCCTTGCGGCATTACACCAGCTAGGCCCGGTCGAGCTTGATCCCGACGAACGCGCGCGCATGGATGACGAACTCAAGGCCCTGAACGAAATCAGCAGACAGTGCTGGACCGAATCGCGCACGTTGACTAGGCCGTGAATCGCTATGTTATTGACGTTGGTATTGAGCCCAAGGGAACCAATACATGAAAAAGTACCTTGGCTTGCTGGTAGTCCTCATCATCCTTTGTGTGCTGATCGCTGTACTAATCAAGCCCGTGTATGACTACGTCATTTGGCCGTACTTTGAACGGCCACAACTTGAATCAGTCGAGACCGTTGCGCAGCGTATCGTAGCCGTAGCGGCGGCCAACCCCGACGGACTTGATCGCTTTGAGGAGCAAGTTTGCGTCAAGGTGACGGGAGGTCGGCCGTCGCCGCGTCTGGAGTCCGTAGACGAGTACGGGCCGTTGTTCGCGGTGTTGCGCCGGGAGTTGATGCAGCATCCGTCACTGCCTAGATTACCGACGAGTGGTCCTGTCGGCAGCTGGATGAGCTGGACCACGGTCAAGCCCGACGGGGAACCGAGGCCTACATACTTCATTTGGTATAGGGCCATCTGCAAAGACGGGACTGTATACATTCCAGCAGTTGCCGAATTTGCGCTGGAGCCAAGTGCAAGTCGGACAATCGTCTTTCACCAATGGATCCTCATTGAACAAGAAGGCAAGGGCTATAAGTTGTTTCTTCTTGATTAGGGATCACGCAGGGCAGAGAGTGGCTGAGCCCCGCGGCGCGGCACTCTCCGCCCGTGGGTGCCACTGGCGTTGTCGGCGCCGTTTTTATCCGCTGGATGGCACGCCCTGAGGGACATACCAACCACCTGCGGTTGCAGGTCGCGCTTTCCGTGCTGGACTCTGACCGCTTGCCGAAGGCTGCCGACGAATTCGGCGACATCTTCCGGGACGGACGAACTCAGCGCCTCGTGGTTGCTCGCTTCTCGGATCGTTTGGCGCGTTCGCCCTTTGCCAACCGCACCGAAGGCTTTTTTGACACCTTGCGAGTTGCCTTCTTTCGCACGAGTGGCGGCTGTTGCGGCACGGGACCGTGTCCCTTGAACGTGACGAAGCAGCCATCCGAATTTGTCACCTCGATCGTACCGTCACTGTGGTTAGGAATCCGAAGCGTGAAGGTCTGCCCACTCGAAACGTTGATGCCTCCCGGCAGCTCAAGCTTCCCACCCCAGGTCTTGCCTGGCGGATTTACGGACGCAATCACAGGTAGTTCAAGCACATTGACGTTGCGGATGCTCTGGTTGTCTGTCTCTAGCGCAGCTCCACTGTAGAGGGCCATACCGTTCATCCTCAGCTTTGGGCATCAGGACCGCCGCCTACTCGGCATGCTTAGGGTATCGAGCAGCGTCGCGAGGATCAATCGCCGGCGGGGTGGCACTGTCCGAGCGCGGGGTCGCACGCCCTGAGCAGGATGCGAACGGCGTGGGGAAGCGCCCACGGCAGGGTGGCTGAGGCTGAGGCGTCAGCCGAAGCCCCAGCGGACGCGCCACATGACACGGGGTCGTGAGCGGGCACATTCGTCGTGTCCATCGAACGAGGGCCGGGCTAGAATGTGTTCAGGCTGAGCAAGACGGCGGGCTCGTGGCGAACCGTGGGAACGACACGTTCGCCTGCTCGGGACTCCTAGCCAATGAGATTGACCAATGGCACATCGATTGACCGCGATCATTCAGCGCGAGGGGGACGGTTACGTCGCCCTGTGTCCGGAGCTTGACATCGCCAGCCAAGGCGATTCGGTCGAGGGTGCGCGGCAGAATCTTGGCGAGGCCTTGGACCTGTTCTTCGAGACCGCCTCGGCGGAAGAAGTGGCGCGTCGGCTTTCGGGGGAAGTCTATGTGACGCACGTCGAGGTGGCCGTTGGGTAAGCTGCGCGTTCTGTCTGGCCGAGAGGTCTGTGCGATCCTTTCTCGCCACGGCTTCGCCGAGGTTCGCCAGCGAGGCAGCCATGTCATCATGCAGCGCAAAGATGACAACGGCACCACGACCGTGCCGGTTCCCGATCACAAGGAACTGCGGACCGGCACTCTTCGATCCATAATTCGCCAGTCAGGCGTGCCACGCGAAGAGTTCGAAGAGCAAGCGTAGGGGCAGTCTCTGCACGGTGGACCTACGAGCTTGGTTCGGCAGGGCGAACGCCATCGTCGAATTCCTTGCAAATTGGCGCAGAACAGACATAATGTCTTGATTGCGGCCGCTTCAAAAAACGCGAGGATCTACCGCCATGGCCACTTCGCTGGTATCTGCTGCTTTCACCCTGGTGCTACTGGGTCAGGTGCCGGCGGATTCCTCGGCGGCAAAGACTGATCTGGCCGAGGAATTGCGGGTCTTCAAGGAGAAGGCGGCGGAGTTGAGCCTGTACCGGGGGCGCGAGGCGAAGGAGCCGCAGCCGCTGCTGCGCGAGCCGGTCTTGCGGTACAACAACCCGGAGCGCGATTTCGGGACGCTCGACGGAGCGACGTTCCTTTGGCTCGAAGGCGCGGCCCCTGGCGGCTGTTTCGTTCTCCATCCGCCGCGTCGGCAATGCCGTGTATCGAGAATGCACGTCTTTCAGCTCCGGGCCGCTGGAATGCCGGGCCGGCGAGGCCTCGCAATGGTCGCCCAAGACCGGCGGCCTGCTGGAACAGCCGTTGGCCGAAGCTCCGGCGCCGGCGGAGCGTAAAGTCGCAGCGGTTGACTCAGATGCGGACCCTGGCCCGGCGATTTACGGCCACGTGTTACAACTCGAAGACGGACGAGCCGACGATCCTGCGGCTCTTGCCCCAGCCGCTGTATCGATTCGAAGACGCAAAGGCGGGCGTGCTGGATGGGGCGCTGTTCGCCTTCGTCGTCAGCAACGATCCGGAACTCTTTCTGCTGCTGGAAGCCGCTCGCGACGGCGGCAAGGGAGCCGCGGCGTGGCGGTTCTCTCTGACGCGGATGTCCTCGCTGCGGGAAACGGTCCGCCTGGACGACAAAGAGGTGTGGTCCGTGCCGAACTACTATCAGGACCGGGCGGAGGACCGAAAGACCGGGCCCTACACCGAGGCGAAGGTGGGGACCTTTACGCCGGCCGCGGCCCCGCCGCGCGAGAAGTGATCACCGGCCGCTGGCCCACCGGCGGCGCGGCATGCTCTCGCGATGCGCGGCAGGGTGGCTGGGGCTGAGGCGTTGCCCGAAGCCCCAGCGGAAGCGCCACACAATATGGCGTGGTGAGCGCTGCGCTGGGCGCTGTGTACCGGATGCACGATCGGTGCGGATGGACGCACGCCGCGGCAGCGGCGCTGCTGCTGGGGCTTGCGCTTCGCTCCAGCCCCAGCCACCCGAGTTCTTCCGTTTATGTCACCGGCGGACGCGTGGCTGGAGCGTGGACTGCTGCGTCACCCGATTCTCCGGGCCGTGTGACGACGAGCAGGATGCCAACGGCGTGGGGAAGCGCCCACGACTCGACATCGTGAACGGCACCTGTTTCGCACCGATGGCTCGTCGTTCGTCACGCCGCCACTATGCCACGGCCACGCCCTTCGCATCGTGCTCAGGGACGTGCCACCCTGGGCGCCGACGCGTAGCTCAAGGCGTGATTCTCCGAAGGCCCGTGAACGGGGCCTGGGACGACGTTGTTGCTTGCTCACAACCCCGGCATGAATGCCGGCCGCCCCGAAGGGGCCAGACTCGACAGCCCAGGCCGACAGGCCTGGGAAGGCGGCGTCAACCATGCATGTAGCCCTGAAAGGGCGAAACCCACAGCGAGCTACGCCCTTTCAGGGCTTTGCGCTACCCGACATGCCGGCCCCCAGGCCTATCGGCCTGGGCTGTCGAGTTGCGGCCCAGTTGGGCCTGGTCCATCCATCTCTGCCGCGCTAGCAGGGAATCCGTGTCATGGACCCAGCAGTTTCTGCTGCGGAAAGAGTAAATTTCCCGTGCGAGTTCTTCCATTTATGTCACTGGCGGCGTTCCGTATGTGTCGTGGTTGGTGGCTAAAGAATGGTCGAAAAACATGGCTCGCCTCGTATCATCGCCGCGCTTAGAGTACTGGCGGGATGGAAATTGCCCCGGCGGCTGATCGTGCGCGCGGGCGCGCCACGAGAGGACGGAGAGCAAGGAGCGCGGCGAATTGGAAAAGCGAAAACCTGTAGGACAAACCGGCCTCGACAGCCGCCGCGTGCCATCCTTTCGCGTGACCACGTCCACGCTGACGCGAGGGCGGTGCCCCCCATGCCCGTGCTCCTGATGATCAGCTGCGCGAGATGACGGCGTGAGAAGAGACCTCCTCCAATCCGCTGCCTTTCTCCGCACAGGCGCCGCGCGTTGGACCCCCGGCGGCTTGTCCGGGCGGGTGAAAAAGGTTGATAGCTAGCAACGACTGCCGCGAAGTCCCGCTCGACCCCGGCCGGCTGGTCCGGACGGTGAAGGAGGTTGGTTGGCTAAGCACGCTGCTTGCACCCGCTTAGCTGCTCAACCTCGCTCACCTGCCGGACGAGCCGGCAGGGGCCGATTTCTTGAGGACTCGGGGCTAGCGGGCAACCTTTGTTTCCTGCCAGACGAGCTGGCAGGGGGGGGCATTCCGCATTCACCGCTAGAAATAGAAATTGAACTCGTCGATCGGCTTGCCGGGGTCAGTGGTGACGCTGCTGGGGCTTGCGCTTCGCTTCAGCCCCAGCCACCCCGTATTGCCACGCCGCCACGCCGTTGGCATCCATGCTCAGGGACGTGCCACCCACGGGGCGATCTAGCTATTTGTGTTCAGCTGGCTGCGAGCTCGCTAACTGCTTCAGCGCCACACGGTCTACTTGCCCGTGCGCGATCTGGCGCCCGCTGATGTGCGAAACGTTTGCCAGCTCTGCTGTCAGAGTTGACGCTGCTGGGGCTTGCGCTTCGCTCCAGCCCCAGCCACCCGGGGCGCGCCACCCGAGAGCGTCTACGACTTCGGCTTTTCGGCCAGGTGTTCCTCGAACCACTTCACCATCGAGGGCAGCACCAGGGTCTCGTTCTGCTTGGCGTTGAAGCCGTGCGCGGCGCCTTCGACCACCACCAGCTTGCTGTCCACCTTCTCCTTCTCGAAGGCCGCCATGATGTTCCGGCTGTGCGAGAGGGGCACCAGCTCGTCTTTGTCGCCGTGAATGAGCAGCGTCGGCGCCGTCCTGGCCGTCACGTGCAGCAGCGGCGAGCAGTCCTTCTCCTTCGACTCGTCGAACGTCAGCGGCGGCTTGAGCGTCGGGATCTTCTCGATCACCTTCGGCGGGTTCTTGACCCAGCCGCGCAGGTCGGTGGGCGGGAACAAGGCCACGGCGGCCGCGATGCGATTGCTCTGACGCAGCACTTCGTCCTTGTTTTTGGGGTCGCCCTCGTCGGCCGTGGTGGCCAGCATCAGCGCCAGGTGCCCGCCGGCGCTGCCGCCCAGCGCGCCTAGCCGCTGGGGATCGACGCCGAAATCCTTCGCTCGCAGCCGGATGGCCCGCACGCTGCGGCGGACGTTGGCCACGGCGTCGGGCACCGCATACTTGGGCGCGCTGCCGTGGCGGACGATGAACACCGTGAATCCCTTGGTGAGCAGCGGCCGCACAGCCGGCACGAGCTGCTTAGGCTCTACCCAAATCGAATACCAGCCGCCGCTGTTGATGAACATCACGCCCGCCCCGTTGGACCTGGCCGGCTTGAGCACGTCGAAGGTCAAGGCCATGCCATCCTTATGGCCGTACACGACATCGGGCTGAATCTGGACGTCGTCCTCGGCAGCCCACGACGGCCCGCAAGCTGCCGCCATCAGGCCCACGGCGACAAGAACACACCCCCACACCGTTTTCACTGCATATTTCATGGCACACTCCCCAAGCGTCATCCGCCAAGTAGTCTCGCTGGCCATGATGGGCATCACGCGGAGCGTGACGCCTACGATCATTGATGCCTGCGATCACTTCCCGCCGCGCACCACGCGCACCGACAGGTTGTACTGGCCGTTGAATTGAAACTTGCCCACGAACTCGGGACGCATGCCGATGGCGAATTGCAGCATGCCCGATTGTTTGGCGACGAAGGTGCTGCTGGAGCCTACCTTCATGATCTTGCCCGAGCTGCCGATCTTGGCGACCAGCGCCCTGCCGGTGATCGGCGGGTCTTGCGAGTAGGCGCCGAAGCGGGTGTTGCCGTCGGGCGTCGAGGTGTAGATGCGGCTGGTGGAGCGGGAAATCGTGCCGCCGGCCTTCACGATGACCTTGTCGCCCGGCCGCACTTCGATGCCGGAGCTTTTGAAACTGAGCTGCGCCAGGTTCGCGCCGTTCACGTCGAGGGTCTTGCTCGCGTCGGGCAGGCCGCCCGCCCCCACCCTCTCGACGCGCTCCACGTCGGCCATCGTCACGGCCAGCTCGCCGAAGGGCGTTTCGATGCGGAACTTGTCGGACACGATCTTGCCGACGGCGGTGAAACTGGCCGTGCGCACCTGGTCCTCCGGCATGAGCGCGTTGCCCGTGGGCGTCTCGTCCGCCAGCTCGTCCAGGCGGGCCAACACTTTGTCGATCTCCGCCCGCTCTTTCTCGCTGGCCTGCTCGCGCTCTTGACGGAGCAGCTCCCGCGCGCGGGCGCCCAGCGCAATCAGGTCGTTGCGGGCCTGGCCGCTTTCTTTTTCGCTTTTGCCGAGCGCGTCGATAAGCTGCCGGATTTCCTCCATTTCTTCCGGGCGCTGGCCCAGGCCGGGGACGACTTGCACCAGCTTGGCGACGGGAATCTCCAAAGGCCCGAATTCCGTAGACAGCTCGATGTAGGGCAGCGACAGCTTGCCGGTGATTCGCGTGCCGTCGGTGAGGACGAAGCGGAAGCGCTCCGGGTCGGCCGCAGCGGCTTTGGGGGTGGCGGCCTCCTGGGCGGAAGCCGATACGATGCCACCCAGAACGATACCAGCCAGGGCGACGCCTCCCAGGACGATGCCCGCAATCCGCCAGATCGCCGAGCACGCCGGCCTGCTGGAGAGCGGAGTCTTCATGTCGCGCTTCTCGCTGGCTCGTTGGTTGGTGTGAGGCCATTTCCGCGGGCAATGGGCGCCGGCAGAGAGTATAACACGGCTAGTTCCCGCCGCCACGAAATCGGCAGGTTTGCCGGCCCTACGAGGACTCGCCGGTCGGCGGACGCTGCGCCGAAGACGAGCCGCCATGCAGTTTCGCCAAGCCATCGCCGATTTGCCTTGCCCAGCTCGGCGGTCGTGGCGTGGGCTGCGCTGCCTGGGCATCATTGCCGCGCTGGCCGCCGCTAGCCACGCAGCGGCCCAGGAGGTCTCGTTCCGCCACGAGGTGATGGCCGTCCTCTCCAAGGCCGGTTGCAACCAAGGGGTCTGCCACGGCAATCTGCACGGCAAGGGGGGCTTCAAGCTCTCGCTGCGCGGCGAGGACCCGGCCGCCGATTTCGCCACGCTGGTGCGCGGGCAGTTTGGCCGGCGGATCAACGCGCTGCGGCCGGAGCAAAGCCTGATCCTCCGCAAGCCAACTATGGCCATCGCCCATGAAGGCGGGCGCCGCTTCGCCGCCGGCTCGCGCGAATACGAAATCCTCCGCCGCTGGATCGCCGAGGGCATGAGGGACGATCGGGCGGAACTGCCCCGGCTGGTGCGCTTCGAAGCGACGCCGCGAGAGGCCGTGCTGGTCGAGCCACAAGGCGAGCAGGCGCTCGCGCCGAGGCTGTCTTCGCCGACGGCCGCCGGCAGGACGTCACCGAGCTGACCGTCTACGAGACATCCAACCAAATCGCCACCGTAGCGTCCGACGGCCGTGTGCGGCGAGCCGGGTTCGGCGAAACCACGGTGCTCGCGCGGTTTCTCGATCAGCAAGCGCGCCGTGCGCGTAGCCTTCGTCCCGCAGCGGCCTGGTTTTGTCTGGTCGCAGCCGCCCGAAACCGGCTTCATCGACCGGCACGTCTTCGCCAAGCTCCGGCGGCTGCGGATGAACCCTTCGCCGCTGTGCGACGATTCGACGTTCGTCCGCCGGGCATACCTCGACGTGCTCGGCGTGCTGCCGACCGCCGACGAGGCGCGGCGTTTTGTGGCCAATGCCCGGCCCGACCGACGAGCGCGGCTGATTGACGAGCTGCTGCTGCGGCCCGAGTTTGCGGATTACTGGGCCCTCAAATGGTCCGACCTGCTGCGCAACGAAGAGAAGACGCTCGACCGCAAGGGCGTGCAAAACCTGCACGCCTGGGTCCGCCAGAGCATCGCGGAGAGCAAACCGCTGGACCAGTTCGCCCGCGAGCTGGTCGCCGCGCGCGGCAGCACGTACCAGCACCCGCCGGCCAATTAGTATCGGGCCAACCGGGACCCGATCAGCCGGGCGGAGGGGACGGCGCGGGTCTTCCTCGGCGTGCGGCTTCAGTGCGCCAAGTGCCACAACCATCCGTTCGATCGCTGGACCCAGGACGATTACTACTCGTGGGCGGCCTGGTTCGCTCGCGTGCAATACAAGGTGCTGGAGAACCGCCGCCGCGACCAGAACGACGACCACGAGTTCGACGGCGAGCAGATCGTCTATCTCGACCGGTCGGGCGAGGTGGAGAACCCGCGCACGGGCCGGCCTGCGCCGCCGCGGCTGCTGGGCGTGGTGGTGCCGCCAGAGGGCAACGACGACCGCCTGACGACGCTGGCCCGCTGGGTGACGAGCCCGGACAATCTGTTCTTTGCCCGTGCGCAGGCCAACCGCATCTGGTTCCACCTGATAGGGCGCGGCCTGGTAGATCCGGTGGACGACTTCCGGGCAACCAATCCGCCGTCGCATCCGGAGCTGCTGGACGAGCTATCGGCCGACTTCGTCGCCCACGGGTTCGACCTTCGGCACACGATCCGCACGATCATGAATTCGCGCGTCTATCAGCTCTCCGCGGAGGCGAATGACACCAACCGCGATGACGAGGCGAACGTCGCGCGGGCCATCGAGCGGCGGCTGGCCGCCGAGCCGCTGCTGGATGCGATTTGCCGTGTGCTGGACACGCCGGTGCAGTTCAACGGTTATCCGGCAGGGATGCGCGCCGGCCAATTGCCCGGCGTGCAGGCCGCGCGGCGGCGCGATCGAGCGCCTGGCCTGGGCGAGGGCTTCCTCAAGCTGTTCGGCAAGCCGCCCCGGCTGGTGGCCTGCGATTGTGAACGCACGGAAGAGACCACCCTGGCGCAGACGTTCAACCTGGTCAGCGGGCCGGCCGTGCAGGGGTTGCTGACGCGCGAAGACAACCGCCTGGGCAAGCTGCTGGCCGAGGGCGAATCAGCGCCAGCCGTGATCGAACAGCTTTATTGGGCGGCCCTCAGCCGGCCATCCACCGGCGAGGAAGCCCGCCGTCTGGGGCGTTATCTGGAAACCGCCGGCGACCGCCGCGCGGCGCTGGAGGACATCGCCTGGGGGCTGATCAACAGCAACGAGTTCTTGTTCCGGCGCTGACCGATAAGCACGAATTCTGTAGTGGGGGGCCGGGCAACGAACATCGAACATCGAACACCCGACATCGAACATCGAACGGAAAACGGTTCGATGTTGGATGTTCGATGTTCATGCGGATTCATTATTCGCGGTCCTGCCCTTCTCTGAGGAGGCATTCATGTCCGTGCATCGCACTTCGTGCGCCGGTCCGGCCCTACCCCCCGTGCGCACCGCGGCCGCCGAAGCCGCTCTGGCCGGCCCGGTAAGTCTTACGATGGACGGCCTCGAGGTCACGCAGGCTATTCAGAACATGGACCACAAGGTCCCTCTCGTGGCGGCCAAGAAAACGATCGCCAGGGTCTACCTGAGCGCGACGGCCTCCGGCCCGATCACGGTCCGCGGCGTGCTGCGCTGCCGCAACCCAGCCGTGGGCGGCACCTGGGTTTCGGTCCCGTCCGTTGGCGCCGTGATCATCAATCCGGCGGAGAACAACAAACTGCGGCTGAAGCGCGAAAGCATCACCAAGAGCTTGAACTTCGTGCTGCCGGAGGGTGCCTGCAAGGCCGGCGCGTGCGACGTGCAATTGGCGCGGGTCGAGAGGGTCAACCCGTCCCAAGGGCTGGCGGTGCCGTCTGGCGCCAGCCGCCGCGTGAAGTTCGTCGCCACGCCGCCCCTGCGGGTGCGGGTGCTGGGCATTCGCTTTCGCGGGGGCAGCCCGCCGGCGGCCGTTCAGCCGTCCACGCTCGACTTCGCCCTGATTCAGTCGTGGCTGGCGCGGGCTTACCCGGCGGCGCGCGTGATCTGGTCGCAAACTACGGTCGATGGTCCGCACACCTGGCCGTTCGTCGCTTCGCAGATCAACGCCTTCGTGCGCGGCGTGCGAGCCACCGAAGTGTCCGGCGGCACCGATGCCCGCACGCACTACTATGGGCTCGTGGCCGATGGCGGCGGATCATTCTTCATGCGCGGCTTGGCCTCCGGCATCCCCAGCGGGCCCGATCCTTCGACCGTGGCCTCAGGGCCGACCGGGTCGGGCAATTTTGGCTGGGACAACGACGGCTCGTACGGCGATTGGTATACCGGCCACGAATACGCGCATACGTTTGGCCGTTTTCATGCCGAGTTCTGTGGGGCCGGTGGCGGAAAGCCGTATCCGTTCGATAATGGACAATTGGCCAACGCCGACGGAGCATTCGTCGGCTTCGACGTCGGCGATGCGGCCCACAACCTGCCGATGCAAGCATTGCCGGGCACCGTCTGGCACGACGTGATGACCTACTGCACACACCAGTGGATTTCGTCGTTTACCTATTCGGGGATTCGAGACCGCTTGGTTCGAGAGGATACTCTGCCCTCCGGCGGGGTCGCCGGTGCGCGGGCGGCCGCGAGGCGAACATCGAGGGGAACATCGGGGAGAACATCGAGGAGCACGGCTATGTCAAGCGCCGGGGCCATCCACGTCGTTGCTACGATCAATCTCACGCGAGCGACCGGAGAACTGCGGCACATCACCCCGGTGGCGGCCGTCCCGGCCGGCCAGACGCTTGCGGCGGCCGTCAAGAAGCCCAAAAAGTCGGCCGTGCGCGTCACGCTGCGGTGTTACGGCGAGGGCGACCGATTGTTGGCGGAGTACCCGGCGGCGTTCATTCCCGACGCCTGCCGCGAGGAGGGAGACGACGAGACCGGATCGGCGGACGTGTTCTTGCCGCACGTTTCTGGTGCGGCACGTTTGGAACTCGTGCTCAACGGCAAACCGCTGGCCAGCTTCGCGCCAGGGCCAGCGGCCAGAGCGGTCCGTCAGATTCGCGCCGCGAGGCCAGCCGCGGCGAGGGCCGCGCTGGGAGGCCCCGAGACGCAGCACGATGCCGACCCCGTGCTCACCTGGACCGACCCGGCAGTCTCACGGGCGGCGCTGGGCGGCGCCGGCGGCGAGTCGGAATCGGGACGCACCTACACCGTCGAAATCAGCAGCGACAACGGACAGACCTGGCAGACGGTCGGTTTCGGGCTGCGCGAACCCCGGGTGGTCGTCGATCGTCACCTGCTCGCCGAGACCGACAAAGTGAAAGTCCGCGTCACCTCGACTGACGGCTTCCAAAGTGCCAGCAGCGAAAAGACGTTGAAAGTGAGCGAGCTGTAAATCCCGGCCGGTATGCCGAATCACCGCGCAGTCGCTTCTGTTGGCGAGTTCGCCAAGTTCAGCGCATAATGAAAGGGAGGCATCAACGGCCGGCGGACGCAATCCCGGAACGTGTTGCGCCGCCGCGCGGCTGCGGACAGAGAAGTGAGGGACACGCCATGACAGAGAGCCATGGGGCGGGGACTTCGTCCACCGCGGACCCCGGCGGCGCGAGCGGCCTGCGCAGGCGGCTGATCGATTTCTGGTTTACCATCGACCTGCGCTCTGCGGGACTGTTTCGCATCCTGCTGGGCCTGGTGCTCGTCGCCCACTGGGTCAGCCGCTGGCGCTGGCTCGACGTGCTCTACACCGCCGGCGGCGTGCTGCCCGCCACGGCACTGGGTGAGATTCGGGAATATGCCGTCTGGCAGAGCGACCTCTGGCCCGCCCTCGGCTGGTGGACGCCGCTGGAATGGCTCGACTCCTTCGAGCCGTGGGCGATGCGCGGCTTCTTCCTGGCCGTCTTGGTTTGCTACCTCTTGTTCACGGTCGGCTACCGCACGCGGCTGTTTAGCGTGCTGAGCCTGTTGGCCTGGGCGGCCATCGTTCATCGCAACCCCTACACGCTGATCGGGGCCGACTTCGTGATCGGGTCGCTGATGCTGTGGGCCCAGTTCTTGCCGCTGGGCAAGCGCTTCTCCGTGGACGCCCTGCGGACTGCCCTGCGCGGCGGCGTCAATCTGGGGCGCGCGTCCGGCGAGCCGGGGCGCCGAGCGTGCCCGCCCCGCGGCAATCGGCATTCTCGCTGGGTGCCTTCGGCGTCGTGCTCCAGATCGGCATGATCTACTTCTTCACCGGACTGTGGAAAACCGTGCCTGCGCTGTGGGGGGAGAGCGCGGCGTGGCTGGATGGCACGGCCATTCATTACGTGCTGCACATGGAGCAGTCGATCCGCACGGCGGCCGTGTGGACTCGCGACATGCCGCTGTGGTTCATCCGCTGCCTGAGCTGGGGCACGCTGGCCATTGAGCTGGCGGCCCTGCCGATGTTCCTGCTTCCCTGGTTTCAGCCGGCGCTGCGGCGCGTGGCCCTCGGGGCGCTCGTGCTGCTGCACGCGGGCATCGCCGTGACGCTCGATGCGGGCCTGTTCTCGTATGTCATGGTGGCGAGCTATGCCGTGCTGCTGACGGCGGCGGACTGGGCGCTCGTGCGGTATTGCCTGGCGGGTTTTTCGCGGCCGGCCACCGTCTACTACGACGACGGCTGCGGCATCTGCACCCGCTCCTGCGAAGTCCTGGCCGCCTGCGACCGCTTCGGGCGACTGTCGTTCATCGGCAGCTCCGATCGCCAGGCCTATCGGCACGCCGTTCCTGAAGGGCTCGTCGAGAAGACCGTCGTGGTCTTCGACGACCGTAGCGGGCGGATGTACACGCGGTCGCGGGCCATGGCCGCGGCGCTGCGGGGGCTGCCGCTGCCCTATCACTTGCTGGCCTGGTTCGGCTTGCCGGGGCTGCGCTACGTGAGCGACCTGGCCTATGACGCCTTTGCCCGCAACCGGCATCACGTCTCGCGCTGGCTGGGGCTGACGGCCTGCCGCGTTCGCGATCAATCCCCACCCACGCGCGAGGATCGAAGGGGGGACAGCGCCGGCGCCGCCGAAAGGCGCCGACCGCCTTGGGAACCAGGGCACACGGGGGTTCATCGTGGTTTGGGACCGTGGCCGCCGGCGTCGTCCTGGCAAGCGTGCTCGGGGCGAACCTGTTGGAGAACGTCGTCGGCCTGGCGCAGCGCTGGCGCCAGCAGCGGCATTTCGTGGAGCGTTTTTCCGATCCGGATGCCGAGCCGCGCCCGACGCCCAGTCGAGCTTCCTGGGCTTGTTGGCTCGCGCGAACGAGTCGTGCAACCTGGTGACGAACTTCGGTGGCGCGATTCAGCGCTGGAACATGTTCGCCCCCGATCCGCCGAAACAAGACCACTGGTGGGTGGCCGACGCCAAGCTGCAAAACGGGCGGCGCGTCGATCCGATGACCCGCGAAGGTTTCCCCTGCGGCGCGCCCACGGGCGAGCTTAAAGAGACCAATTTCATCAGCCAGCCGTCATTCCGCGAGCGGCGGTACGAGCGCATCTGGGCCACGTATCTCCAGTACGCGCCGGGCGACATGCGGCCCGAGCGGTTCGGGGCGGCCGAAATCCTCCGCCGCGAGTTCTGCCGCTACCTGGTAGCCAGCCACGATGGGGCGGCTGCCAAGGACGGAAAGGATGACGAGAAGATCGTTTCGCTCGACCTGTACTTGATCCGCGTCGCCATGCCGCCGGCCACGCGCGACGACCGCACTCTCGCCGCCCTGTGGGCCACGGCGGGCGACGAACGGCAGGCCGCGCTCGTCGAGAGCACGATCGTGCCCGCCCGGCAGGGCTTCAATCCCTATCGCCGGGGCCTGCTCATCGCCTCGTATTACCCGCAAAGGGATGAGACGAAGCGCTTCGAATCGGGCACCTTCGTGACCAGGCCGGACCCCGCAGCCGCGCGAGATACTACGCTGAAGACCCGCAAACGGCCACCGCGACGGATGCAGCGGACCGACTGGTTTCCCTCCGGCACACGCTACGCGTCGGGGCCTTACCATTTGGACTGGGAAGCCGTGGAAGGCCAATGGACCGAGTGGGCCCCCGGCGGCATCGCCTGGCAGGGACCCTACGTCCGGGGCGAACAGTCCGGCGCCAGCGTCAAAGACGGCGTGTGGTATGTGTCGTACCCCGATGGGACCTTGAAGGCCCAGGGAAAGTTCGAGCGCGGCCTTCGGCAAGGCATCTGGCACGAGTTCTATTCCGACGGCGGGCTATTCGAAGAAGTCATGTACGTCAACGGCCAACAGCACGGGCAGAGCTCGCGCTGGTATCGCGGCCGGGTCCCCATGGAACAGGGCGAGTTCCGCAATGGCCAACGCGAAGGCAAGTGGACCTATTGGGACCCGCTGGGCTTCCACGCGCAGCAAGGCCCCTTCGAAAACGGGCTGCGCCACGGCCAGTGGACCGCCTGGCACCGCAACGGCAAGCTGGCCCGCCGGGAGCACTACGAGCGCGGCGTGCTGAACGGGTGGCTGCTCGAGTTCTTTCCCGCGGACCAGACCGTTTCCAAGCAAGGCGAGATGCGCGGCGGCGTGCCGCACGGCCCGTGGCAAGCGTTCTTTCCCAGCGGGCAGCTTGCGGAGGAGGGGGAGAACCTCGGGGGCCGTCCTCACGGCGTTCAGCGGACCTACTATCGAGCCACCGCCTCAGCCGCCGACGATGAGCCGCCGCGGCTGCACAAGGAAGCGACGTACGCCGAGGGCAAGCTGCAAGGCCCGTTCACCGAGTATTACCAGAGCGGCGCCGTGCTGGAGCGCGGCGAGTACGTCGCCCAACAGCAGCAGGGGGTTTGGACCGTCTGGTATCCGGATGGCAAGGAGCGGGAACAAGGCGCGTTTCGCGACGGGCGGGAACAAGGGCCGTGGACCTATTGGTACGAGAACGGCCAGAAGAGCCGCGAAGGCTCGTACGAAGCCGGTCTCCAGGAGGGAGAATGGAAGTCGTACTGGGAAGACGGCACGCCGATGACCGTCGGCAAGTTCGTCGAGGGCTGCGCCGCACGGGCTGTGGTCCAGTTGGTACCGCAATGGCAAGCTCAAACAGCGCGGCGAGTTCGATGACGGCGAGCAAACCGGGCACTGGGAGATCTGGAACGAAGACGGCACCAAGGCCGCGGAGGGGGGCTACGCCGCCGGCAAGAAAGTCGGCGTCTGGAAGACCTGGTCCAAGGGGCAGGAAACTCAGCAGACCTTCAAGGACGACGCGCTGATCGACGCACCGGGCGCCGTCCGCGCGCCCTGACGCGGAGCGACACACGAACCCGACGCGTAAGCGAGGGAGGTGCGCCAACCGGCGCCTTTCCCGCCTCTCCCTCGCTTGCGCGTCGGGCTAGTGGCCGGCTGACATTTTGCGTTCTGGCCGATCTTGTTAACCTGAGACGACGCGAGTGCCTTTTCGCGGTCGCTTTCGGGTGTTTCAGGATGCTGGAACAGCGCTTCGCCGGACAGTTCGCTATGGTCTTTCGCCAGGCCGTGGGGCTTGGCCAGAAGGTCGAGGCCGACGGTCTGCTCGTCCTCCTGGATGGGCCGACTGATTGGACCGATCTGCGCGGCCAGGCCAACGCGCTGAAGGTGATCGTCGCGGCCGACACGCTCGACGAGCTGGCCGGCGCCGCGAGGCCGGCCTCTTGCCGGTGGCCCTGGACATGAACACCAGCCCGGTGTTCGAGAAGCTCTCGCAGGCCCTGCTCACGGCCGTGGCCGACGAGCTACTGACGCCCACCTCGCGCGTGGTGGCCCTCTATAGCGGCTTCGAGGCCGGCCAGATCGATTCCATGAGCCTGCTCAAGATGAGCGACCACTTGGGCCGGCTCACCGTCCGCGACTTGCAGAACCTCCAGACCAGCGTTCCGCTCGATACGCTCCAGATCGTGGTCAACCTGGCCGTGGAGGTCGGCCGCGAGGGGCGCGAAGGCAAGCCCGTGGGCACGATGTTCGTGGTCGGCGACCACAACAAGGTGCTGCGCTGCAGCCACCCACAAGGCTTCGACCCCGTGCGGGGCTACAACCGCAAGGACCGCAACCTCCGCAGCCCGCGCGTCCGCGAGAGCATCAAGGAAGTCGCCCAGCTCGACGGCGCCTTCATCATCGCCGCCGACGGCACCGTGCTGGCCGCCTGCCAGTACGTGGACGCGCCGGCCACCGACATCGCCCTGCCCAAGGGGCTAGGCGCCCGCCACTGGGCCGCCGCCGCGATCAGCCGGGCGACGAAGGCCATCGCCGTAACGGTCAGCGAATCCAGCGGCACGGTGCGGCTCTTTCAGAACGGCAACGTGGTCTTGCGCGTGGAGCCGTTCCGGCGGCCGATCAAGTGGAAAGAGTTCGGCTACGAGCCTCCGGACGTGACGAGCTAAGTGGTCATCTCGCTCCGCGAGATGAAGGTAAGGTCGTGTTCCGCCTGCGCAGAACATTGGAGCCACATGGCATTTTCCAGCAGCTTACATTCTGGGCCGCCGTTTTCGTTCCGCCTTGGATCGAAAGTGGTCGCCAAAGATTCGCAAATGCTCGTCGGGATTATCGAAGCAATCTGCGCCACGCCAGGAGACGAACTCCGATTTCAACCACGTCGATAGCCTTGCCGTCACCTCGCGGAAGAGCGGCGCTTTTTCAACAACACCCTCATCCACGATCGATTCATTCGCATAGTCGGCGCTGTCCAAGATAAGAAAATCACGGTCACAGCCCAGGCACTTGGCGACGCCCACTGCCTCGTCCTTCACCAAACGAAGGCCGAAGGTCTCACCCGCGCATTGGGGACACCGCGCGACAATCATCTTAGGCTGCGGCATGTGGCGAACTCGCAGTATGCTCGGTCGCCGAAATTGATTTCTGCCTAGAGGAAGAAGACGCGCGAGCACGCTTCCTCGTAGCGCTGAACCGACGCTTCGCGAATGATCTTCCGCATGATCTCGCCGATGCCGCGCTGCTGCTGCGGCCAGAAGAAGATCGGAGCAAACGTCTCATTGCGGCGGTTGTATTCAGCTGCTAACACGAGGAAATCGGTGTCGTTGGTGAGCATCACGCGCTGATTGGCCAAAGCAAAGCTCAGCAGCACGCCATCTTCCGCCTCTTCCTGGCCCGCTTCAGCCGCCGTGACAACGTCCATGCCCCGGCTGCGCAGTGCCTGCACAATGGCGAACACGACGTGATGGTCGGCGTAGCCCTTAAGCACGGGCGCCTCCTACCTACCCGGGCCACGAAGATCGCGCGCAAGGTCGGGATGGTCTTTGAGAAACTGCTCAACGCGCTGCGCTTCGGATTTCGTCGCTTCATCGATCTCCATGCGATGATCTTCGTAGAAGGCCAGCGCCGCGTAAATCTGACCCAGTGTCAGGTCGGGATAGACGATCGCGGCGATCTCTTCCGGGGCCAATCCGGCCACGTCTCGAGCGGCTACGACATCGCGCACGCGAATCCGTGTACCGGCTAGTCGCGGTTCGCCCCCAAGCATTCCGGGGGTGCGAACGACGTGGGCGTATTCTGTCGCGGTCGTGGCTGCTTCAGACGACATGTCGATCAAGACTCGTAGGTAACGGCACTCCTGCTGGTTCAATCATACCAGATAGCCAGGCGAAACGCGGAGTAACCCTACGTTGGGGGTGCGCTGTGCGCAACAGGAGCGCGAGGAGTTGTGTCGTCGGCGCGAGAGCGCTGCTGTCGGCGAAGCCGAGCGGTTTTGGTGGGCATTGCCCACCGTACGTTCCTACTTTTTCGCCGCCACATACCCCGGGGCCGCCGTGAACATCGTCACCTGCTTGCCGTCGTCCAGGTTCCAGACGTGCACCTCGCCGGTGAACGTGCCGGTGGCCACGCGCTTAGCCGTGGGATTCACGGCGATGGTGTAGACCCAGTCGGCGTGCGGGGCGAATTGGCGGACTTGGGCCCAGTTGCCGACCGTGTTTTGCTTGGCCGTCTTGTCGCCTGAGCAACTGAAGACATTTTGGCCCACCACGTAGACGCGGTAGACGTCCTTGCCGTAGCCGCCGATTTCGGCCAGCTTCTTGCTGTCGGCCGGGTTCCAGATGTGCACCTTGTTGTCGCTGCCGCCGGTGAGCACTTGCTTGCCGTCGGGGCTGAAGGCCACGCCATACACAGTCTGCCCGTGGCCGTTGTAGGTGGCTTGCGATTCGCCCGTCTTGGGGTCGAATACCTTCGAGGTCTTGTCGCGGCTGGCCGAGGCGATGCGCGTGCCGTCGTTGTTCCAGGCGATGGCCAGCACCCAATCGGCGTGGTCTTCGATCACCCGCTCCTCCTTGCCGCTGGCCACGTCGTAGATGCGGATCGAGCGGTCGGCGGCGCAGGCGGCCAGCTTGTCCCCCTTGGGGCTGAAGGCCACGTCGAAAGCTTCGTCGCTCATGGTGCCCAGCACGCGGATCGCCTGGCCGGAGTTAGGCTCGAAGAGCTTCACTTCCCCCAGCGAGCCGGGCGTGCCGCTGGCGGCGGCCAAGAGGCGGCCATCCGGGCTATAGGCCAGGGCGTGCGTGCGCTGGGCCACATTGCGGATGCGGCGCAGCGGCTTGCCGTCCACCGCGCTCCAGATCGTGATCTCGTTGTAGCCGCCGACGGCGATTTCGGTGCCCGGCGGGTTAAAAGCCACGGCCATGATCGGCACCGGCCGCGAGTACTTGTCCGGCGGCGGGTCGTAGCTGGGCGGCACGATCGAGGCCAGCGTGGCGGCCTTGCTCGGAGAATCGAACGCTGCCCCCTCGGCGATCCACCGCTTCACCAGCTCGATCTGCTCGGCCGGCAGGCGGTCGGCCTCCTTGGGCATCCACTCGTCTTTGTTGGCGTTGGCGATCAGCTTATACAACTGGCTGGCTTCCGGCTTGCCGGCGATGACGGGCAGCTCGCCCAGGTCGCCCGGCGACATCAGCTTCTCGAAGGTATGCAGTTGATAACCGCTCTTGGGCTGCCGGTCGCCGTGGCAGGCGACGCACTTCTTGAGCAGCATGGGAGCAATCTGCCTGGTGAAGCTCACTGGCTCGACCTTCGCCGCGGGCTTGGCCTCCGGCTTCGCTTCGGTTTTCGGCGCCGGCTTGGGCTCCGCTTTCGGCTCGGCCTTCGCGGGCGGCTTGGCCTCGGCTTTGGCTTCCGGCTTCACCGCCGGCTTGGCCTCTGCCTTCGCGGCGGGTTTGGCCTCCGGCTTGGGTTCCGGCTTCTTCTCCGCCTTCTTTTCTTGAGCGATTGCCGTCAACGCAAGGCACGATAGCACGGCAATCGTCTGGGCAAAGCAACGCATCGAGAGGCCTCAATAGCAAAGGCAATGGGGGGGCAGCACGATCAGGCAGGCAATAACGCAAGTAGCTCCCTCGCGTGCTGTCGCGGGAGGCCTCGGCTTGATTCTGCGTCAGGCTCGCACCCGACGCAACCGTCAGCGAAAGAGTATGAATCGGACGCCAGCTTTTTGCAACCGCCCCGCACTCGGGTTGCCTCCCCTGGCCGGAGCGGCTAATGGAGCGGATGTTCGACGGCGGCCCGCTGGCTGCCGGCGTCCTCTTCTACCTTGAAACCACTTTGCCGTAGAAACCCAAGCCCTCGGGGAATGCCATGCGCGCACGATCGATCGTGGCACTGCTGGCGCTGATCCTCTTCGGCGGTTGCGCCACGACCCGCTACAGCGACACCTCCCGCACCGGCATGGAGCAACTGCTGATCTCCAACGCGGTCGATCAGGCGCTGGACCGCGTGGAGTTCCCGCAGTTGGCCGGGCAGAGCGTGTTCATCGACGACAAATATATCGAGTGCATCGATAAGGCCTACGTCGTCGGCTGCGTGCGGCACCGCGTGCTGGCGTGCGGCGCCAAGCTGGCCGACAAGGCCGATAGCGCCGACATCGTGCTGGAGGTCCGTAGCGGCGGCGTGGGCACCGACAAGGTCGAGGCCTTCTTCGGCATCCCCCCGATCGCGCTGCCGCTGCCCATGCCGGTGAACTTGCCGGAAATCCGCCTCGTGGGCCGCCAGACCCAGACGGGCACGGCCAAGCTGGGCATCGTGGCCTATCACGCCAAGGAGAAACGGGCCATCGGCGAAGGCGGCATGGCGCTGGCCAAGTCGCACGACCACGGTTGGATGGTGATGGGCATGGGGCCCTATTTCAGCGGCGAGGTGCGCGAAGAGGTGGCCGCGGCCACGGGCAACGGCTCGGTCTCATCCGAAGCTGCCCGCGCCGCCACCAGGCGGGGATATCGCACCTCGCAGGGAAAACTGGCTAACGTGGAATTGGCCGACGAGCGCGTCGCGGCTCTGGCGAGCGCCCGTCCGATTCCCGCGCCGTCAACGCCCGGCATCCCCGTGGCCGACGCTCGCGGTCAGGCGCTCCACGGCGTCGTCCGGCCCGCTAGTGCCGCGCAGCCCGGCGTGCCCAACCTGGCTGTGCCAAGCTTGCCTGGACCGGGCGGTTACCCCCCAGTGCGACCTCTTATGCCGCCACCCGCGGGTCCGCTAGGACCGTTGCCCGAGATGCCCGCGGGCGGGTTCTTCCCGGCGATGCCGTCTCCCAGCGCGCTGGGTCCGTGAGAGGAGAACATCCCCGCGGAGTGCGGCGACTCGTCGCCGCATTCGGATTCTTGGATGGGAGGTGATGGCGTGTGCCGCGACGGTCGTGACGCCAAAATCCTAAAGCGGTGACGAGTCACCGCACTCCAAACGCGGCGCAGCCGCACGAAAGAGAGGCCGACGAGTCAACTCGCCGGCGCGACAACTCCTGCCTGGATGCCGTGCGCAGCTTTGCGTTACATCTTGCGATGCCGGATTCTGGAACGCATGCGGCGCTTCTTGCGACCAATCTTTCGGCGTCCCTTGCCGGTCTTCTTCACTCCCACAAGTGGTCTCCTCCGGTGCGAAATGGTTGGGTATCGAATGGTTGATGTCCGCCACACTAGCCGGACGCGCAAGCGAGGGAGAGTCGCGATGGACGGGATTTCACCCGCGCTTCTGCCTCGCTTACGCGTCGGGTTCGTGCAGGAGGGCCCCTTGGATTCTCCGCCGCGGCAGCGTAGCGTAGAATGCTAGCAAGACGTTGCGCAGGCGACAAGTCCGCTGAAGATTCACTCGCGTCCGTCATGGAACAGCACACACCGGGCATCGAGGATCGTTCCGGCCGCGAAGCAGTGTCCTCGCCCGGCGAAACGCCGCCGCCCAACGTCTCGGCTGTCGCCGATCTGTGGCTCCCTTCGAGCGAAGCCGACGGGCGCGAGGGAGCGAGCGATGTACGGGGCCAGGCCGCCGAGGTGCCGCCGCAGGACACAGCCGCCTCGCGCAAGACCCCCTGCGACGGCGCGTGTGGCTGCCGCTCTTCTTGTTCCTGGCCACGTGCGTCACGACGTTTTGGTCGGGCGCGGTCGGCTGGCTGGCGTTCCATCAACTCGACTGGGGCCGCGGGCTGCTCTACATGGCGGCTTTAGTGGGCATTTTGCTGGCCCATGAGATGGGGCACTTTCTGATGGCGCTGCGGCACGGCGTTCCCGCGAGCTGGCCGTTCTTCATTCCCATGCCTTACCCCCCGCTGATCGGCACGATGGGGGCCGTGATCGCCATGCAAGGCTCGCGGGCCGATCGCAAGCAGCTTTTCGATATCGGCCTGGCCGGGCCGTGGGCCGGCCTCTTGATCTGCGTGCCGGTGCTTTGCCTGGGCATCTACCTGGCCGAGCCGGGCCGGTCGCCCTTTCCGCAGCCGCTGTTGACGCAAACGCTGGTGCCGTGGATCCGCCCCGACCTCTCGCCTCAGGCCATGCTCCCCAACCCGCTGCTGATGGCCGGCTGGGTGGGCCTGCTGGTGACGGGCCTCAACATGCTGCCGGTCAGCCAGCTCGACGGCGGGCACGTCACCTATGCCATCTTCCGCCGCGGGGCGCACTTCCTGGCGTATGCCCTGTTCTTTGTGGCCGTGGTGTTCGTGGTCTGGAAGAGCTGGCTGCACTGGGTGCTGATGCTGGCGCTGGTCGCGCTGATCGGCCTGGAGCACCCGCCCACGGCCAACGACCGCGCGGCTCGGCCCGCTGCGCATGGCGCTGGGCCTCTTGTCTTTGCTCATTCCGGTGCTCAGCTTTCCGCCGCAGCCCATCGACCAGCGGCTGCTGGCCGCGCTCGGCATGGTGTGGCCGTAGAACGGAATACATTCCGTTCTACATTACGGGCACACTTCTCGGACCGGCTTGCTGCCCGAGCTGCCGCCCTCCAGCGCACCGCGGACGCCGAGCTTCTCCGGGTTGCGGGCGATCTGGTCGGTGAACAGCCGGGCGTTGTAGAGCACGGGCCGCAGCTCGATGGCCAGGCGATTGACCTGGTCGGTGGCGGCGGTGAGGTTGTTGTAGAGCCGGGGGTCGTTGATCAGCTTGCCTAGCGTGCCGTCGCTGCGGTTGAGCGCCTGGCTGAAGAGCAGCAGGTTCTCCACCAGCTCTTCCATGCGGTCGGCGCTGCGGCCCAGCTTCTTGAACAGGTCGTCGGCCCGTTCGACCAGGCCGCGGCCGTTGTCGGCCAGCGGATCGGCCACCTTCTGCACGCTGACGAAGCTGCGGTCGGCCGCGGCCGCCGTCTCACGGAAGCGGGCCGTGGTCTCGCGGGCCTCGCGCAGCAGGGCCGGCAGCTCCTTGAGCGTCTCGCTCAGGCCGTCTCGCAACTGCGGGTCGGCCACGAACTTGTCCATGTTCTTGGCCATCGACTGCACGCTGTCCAGCGCCTTGGTAGTCCGCGTGAGCACGTTATCGACGTGGCCGTCGTTGGCCTCCACCAGGGAATTGAGCCGCTGGGCCAGCGTGGTCACCGCGTCGCCGGCCGCCGAAACGGACCGCACCACGCGGTCCAGCCCGGCGTCTACGTTGCCCACGACTTGAAAGGGATCCACCCGCATCACGCCGCGGAGCACGTCCCCTTCCTGTACGGGCCCGTCGGGCAGCGACGGATCGCCCGTGGGCACGACGGTCAGCTCGGTATCGCCGATCAGCGAGCCGCCGCCGATGCGGAACACCTCGTTGCGGCGAACCTTGTCCTGATAGCGCTTGAGGAGGCCCACGGTGATCCGCGCCCCGCCGTCGGTAAGCTGCACGTCGCTCACGCGGCCCACGAGGATGCCGTTCTTGCGCACCGGCGAGTTCTTGCTCACGCCGGGCGCCTGCGGGGCATCGACGTAGACCTTGAGGCAATCTTCGAAAACCGCCGTGGGCCGGGCGAACAGCAGCACCAGGGCCGCGGCGATCCCCAAGGTCACCACGACCACCAGGCCCACGCGGAATTGCATCGTGCGTTCGGTCATGGGGAGTTGTCAGTGGTCAGTTGTCAGTGGTCAGTTGTCAGGGGTCATTCGTCATTCGTCATTCGTCATTCGTCATTCACGCTCGTCTCGTGGTCTTCCAGTTCGCTCAGTCTCTCGCCGGCTTCGCCACGGACGAATTGCGACACGCGCGTGTCTCGCGATTGCTGGATTTCTTTGGGGGTGCCGTCGAAGATCACTTGCGGCTCGTCGGGCCGCAGCCGCGACAGCGGGTAGAGCATCACCACCCGGTCGGCGACGCGTTGCACGGTGTGCATGTCGTGCGTGACGATGACGCTGGTCACACGGTCGCTTTTTCGCGTTCGCAGGATCAGCTCGTTGATCACGTCGCTCATGATCGGATCCAGGCCGGTCGTCGGCTCGTCGTAGAGCACGATCTCCGGCGACATGGCCAGCGCCCGCGCCAGGCCGACGCGTTTCCGCATGCCGCCCGAAAGCTCCGCCGGCTTCTTCGCCAGCACCGCCTCGGACAGGCCGACCTGCGTCAGACGGCCACGGACGATGGCCTGAATCTCCTCTACCTTGTGCCGGCGGTGCTGGATCAGCGGAAAGGCCACGTTTTCCTCGATGGTCATGCTGTCGAACAGGGCGGCTTGCTGGAAGACGAAGCCCAGCCGCAGCCGCTGCCGGGCCAGCTCCCGCTCGGAAAGGGCGTGCAGGTCGCGGCCGTCGATGAACGTCTTGCCGGCCGCGGGGCGGATGAGCCCGATCATCGACTTGAGGAGCACCGTCTTGCCGCAACCGCTCTCGCCGATCACCGCCAGCGTCTGCCCGCGGGGAATCTCCAAGCCAATTTCGCGCAGCACCTGCTGTCCGCCAAAGCGCACGCTGAGGCCTTCGACCCGCAGGTGCGGCGTGGCGGCGGCAGATTTGGTTTCGCGCGACATGGTGTTGGTGAGTGGTGAGTGGTGAGTAGGTGAGTAGGTGAGTAGGTGAGTAGGTGACAGACGTGTGTGGGAACGTACTCACTTACTCACTTACTCACTTACTCACTTACTCACCATCACGTGCACGGCAATATCAAGCAAAATGCCCAGCAGCAGGTCCAATAGCAAAATGGTCACGAACGAGTACACGAACGCCCGCGTGGCGGCGCTGCCCACACCCTCGGCGCCCGGCTTCGCTGTGGAATCCTTGGTGGCAGCTCACCAGGCCGATGGCCGCGCCGAAGAACAGGCTCTTGATCAGGCCGATCGCCAGGTCGGTGTTGCTGACGAAATGTTGCGCGTGCTCCCAGTAGTGGTGGCTATCCACGCCCAAGAGCGCCGTGCAGAACACATATCCGCCGACGACGCCCATGAAGTCGGCCATCACGGTCAACGTGGGAATCAGCACCAGGCAGCCGAGAAACCGGGGCACGACGAGATAGTGAATGGGGTTCGTGCCCATGCTCGACAGGGCGTCGATCTGCTCGGTGATCCGCATGGTGCCCAGCTCGGCGGCCATGGCGCTGCCCACGCGGCCGGCCAGCATCGTCGCGGCTAACACCGGGCCCAGCTCGCGGACGAGGGCCCGGTTGATGATCCCGCCCACCCAGCTCTGAAAGCCCAGCAGCCGGAACTGGTTGAACGAATGCACTGCCAGCACCATGCCGATGAAGGTGCCGGTCAGCGCCACCACGGGCAGGCTCAGGACGCCGATCTGGTAGAAGCTGCGCGTCAGCGTGCCCGGCCGCGGGCGGGCACGCAGCAGCCACGTGCACGTAGAGAGCGAAAACAGTGCGACATCCCCCAGGCCCGTCAGCCCGTGCGTAACCCGCAGGCCCACGCCGCTCAGGCCGTTATACAACCACCGCGTGGGGGCTAAGCTCACGTCGCGCTCCGTCGCCTGACAATCGATGCGCGCGGGGCCGTCAGATAGGCTGGCACGCCCTGAACAAAGACGTGAAGGGCGTGGTAGCACCACGCACGCCCCATCCGCGCATCACGACCACAGATTCGGCCGGCGGACGGGGCAATCTTGAGAAACTTTGCGGGCGCGGGGCACGTCCAATGTGCTCGCTTGGCCTATTCGCCCAGCTCGCTCGCTTCCACGTCGTTCATTCCGCTGATGCCGCCGCGTTCACCGCCCCAGACAGCGACACCCCAGCGGGAGTGGCTGCCTCGGACCCCGCGGGCCGAAGTACAGTTGCCCCAGGGCTCGCCGCCGACGGATACGTGAACGGACATCGTTTCGCCTGGCTGGCCGTCACGAACCGCGAACGCATATTCCAGCCGGCCAGCTCGGTATTCGAACGTGGCGGGCAACGTCCCCTCCAACTTATGCGCAACCCCGTCAGCTGTGACCGTGCCGACGATCTTTCGACCCAGCTCTCCGGACAGGTCCAATGTGTAGTCGCGCGGCCGGGCGATCAGTTGCAGTGCTGACAGCCCCGCGAGCAGAATCACCGCCGCTAGCGAAATGAACAGATACTTCCGCCGTCGCATGGTGCAGCCCGCAGAGTGCAGCTCTCGACCGAACGGAACTAAAGCGCAGCTTTGACAAGGGCCGGTTTGCCCACTCCAGCTGCACATCATGGCACGTTTGGAAACGTGCCCCACCTCGCTACTTCGCCAGCCGCCCGAGCTGCTCCGACAGCTCCGCGCGGTTGGGCAGCTTCGCCTCGATGCCGTCCAGCAGGATGGCGGCATAGGCGTTGCGGATGCTATCGCTTTGTGAGAGGTCGTAGGCCTTCCGCAGGTGGCCGATGGCTTCGGCCAGCTTGCCGGAGCTGCGCTCCAGGTCGGCCAGCCGGGCCCAGGCCTCGGCGTCGCGGGCGTTGGAAGCCAACCGCCGACTCAGGTCGCCCCGCAGCGTGCCTGCCTGATCGAAGACTTCCAGGTATTGCGCCCCCAGCGAAATGAATGCGCCCTCGTGGAACGCCAAATTGCCCGGCACGAATTGCCGTTGGCTCTTGGCCACCTCCACGAGCTTGCCGGCCTTCAGATCGATGCGGGCAATCTGGCCGGGCCCGTCGTAACCGCCGTCGTTGTCCGTCAGCGGCAGGTAGTAGTAGTCGCCGCTTTGCACGCCGCGGCCGCTGGGCCGGCTCTTGCCCGGAAGCTGAACCGAGGCCGACCAGGCCATCTCGCCGCTGGCGAGCTTCTTGGAGCCGACGTAGCGGCCGTCTACCGTCACGACCACGCCGTTATTTACGCAGGCGACGTAGAGGCTCGAGCCGCGGGTGCGCGTCCACAGCACCTTGCCGGTCCGCAGGTCGAGACAGTGCATATCGTCCGATTCCAGCGGCGTGGCGATCACCCGGCCGTCGGCCGCCCAGAGTGTGTTGTCGGACCAGCGGCCGCCCTGCTGCACTTGCGCCGGCTGGGGGGTGTACGCTTGGTTCGGCGAGCGGTCCTTGCGCGGGTGCTGATAGGCCCACAGCAATTGCCGGCGAGCGATATCGACGGCCACGATGCCGCCGCACGAGGTGGGACAGACCACGATGCCGGAGACCACGACGGGCGAACCGCCCGCCATGCGGCGATACGGGTCCTGATAGATGCTGTTCTCGATGTCGCCCAGCTTCTGTACCCAGACCAGCCGGCCGGAGGCCTTTTCCAGCACGACCAGGTGGATGGCGTTCTGGATTTCGGCCATCACGTACAGCCGGTCGCCCGCCGGGGTGGGCGGTCCCAGGAAGAACGCGCCGCCGAGCTGCGGATGCACGGTCCACGGCCCGCCCACGCGCCACAGCAGCTTGCCCTGCGTGCTGACGTCGATGGCCGAGAGCAGGTTGCCCCCCGCGGCGGCGCCACCACTGGTGCCGCTTCCGCCGTCGGCCATCATCATTCCCGGCCCGCCGAACCCGCCGATGAACATCGGGCCGCCGAACTTCATTCCACCGCCGAACCAGACCCGCTGCCCGGCCTGGCCCTGGGCGCCGCCGGGCACCGGATAAGAATGCTCTATCACGAAGGCGGTCTGCCCATCGGCGGTAATGCGGCCGAAGGCCACGTCGCGCCAGATCATCTGCTCCGTCGTGGAGCCGTCCCCGTCGCGAGACGAAGGATAGCGCCACACTTCGCGGCCGGTCTTCAAACTCACGGCGACGATCCCGCCGCCGACCCGCGTGAGGATGGTGTCCCCCACGACCAGCGGGTGCAACGTGGGGAGCGGCGTTTCGCCACGGCCGCGGATCATGTCGCGTTCTTGCGCCATCTCCTCCTGCCGCTCCGAAACGGTGAACTCCGCCGTGCGGCTCTTCATCAGGGGCGCGCTCTGGGCCACCACCTGCGGAGCGACGGATTTGACCGCCGAGCCGGTGACTTCCGCCAGCCACGCCAGGGCCTGAGCGTCGTCGGTAAACAGCGGCCGCGACTGGCCGCCCACGTCGAGCACGGCCCGCGGGGTCTTCTTCTTCAAAGCCAGCAGCGTGTCGCGGGCGACGTCCTGCTGGCCGGCCCCTAGCGCCGCGGCGGCGATCAGCAGCGAGAGCTTCGGCTCATAGCGGGCGCCCTGGTCGGGCGACTCGCGGAGCTGGCCGAGCCACAGCAAGGCCTCGCCGGCCTGCCCTTGATCGAGCAGAATTCCGCCCAGCAGATAGACGGCTTCGTAGCCGGCCTGCGTGTGGGGATAGCGCCGGGCCACGGAGTCGAGCGACTCCAGGTCGCCGCGGCCGGCCGCCTCCTGCAGAAGCTGCTGGGCCCGGGGACCGAAGGTCAGCTCATAGGCCTGCCGGGCTTCCGGCGGCAGCGTGCCCAGTAGCCGCCGCAGCTCGGCTTTGAAGCTGCGCCGGCTGCCGCTGGCGGCGTCCGCATTGAGGAAGAAGTCGGTGGTCGAGGAATCCTCGAGCAATTCGCCCAAGCGGCGTGCCACCTCGGCATAACGCTTGAGCTCGAGCTGCGAGGAAACCATCGACAGGCCGCGGGCCTTGTCGCGGTCTTCGGCCAACTGCAGGCCGCCGGGGAAATTGCGGCTAGCCGCCGGGCCGGTCGTCGGCGTGGCGGGCATTTCCTTGACCTTCTCGCCGCCGCCAAAGATGCGGCGCAGCCCTTCCAACTGGGCCTGTGCCGTGCCGGGAATCACCACCGCCGCCGAGAGGGCCAGGACCAGCCGGCCGCACGAGCCAATTCCCTTGAACATGATAGACGTCTCCTCAGATGTGACCGCCGCGCTCGTCGTCCTCGTCCTCGTCGTCGTCGTCGTCCTCGTCGTCGTCCTCGTCGTCGTCCTCGTCGTCGTCCTCGTCGTCGTCCTCGTCGTCCTCGTCGTCGTTCTCTACCTCGTTCTCGTTCTCGTACTCGTCAAATCGCCAAGTCGTCCCTCGCGCCCCAATCGAGGACGACGACGAGGACGAGGACGATAGCTAAAGCGACGCCCCCAGCGTCATTACGGGTTGACCTTCACCTTGACCTTGTATTGCCCAGGGAACTGATAGCCGCTGCTGGTGAAGTTGGGCTGCATGGCGACGCCGAAGTAGAGCGTGGCCGCTTTGGTGGCCGTGAATGTCTTGGTGCGCCCGACAAGCTCCTCCTGGCCGTTGGTTCCCCAGCGCAGCACCAGAGCGCCGCCGAAGATGCCTGGCTTGTACTGGCCGTAGTTCTGGCTGCCTTCAGGGCCGGAGACCGACTCGCTACCCCAAGGAGACATCACGACCGAGCCGCTGGCATCGATCACGATCTTGTCCCCCTTGTTCACCTTGATGTTCGAGTTGAACCAGTTCCGCATGACCAGGTTGTTCCCCTGGACATCGAAGCTCTTCTGGAACGGCTGCTTCTCGTCGGACGATTCGTGCTCGGCTCGTCGGATGTCGGCCAGGGCCACGGTCAGCGGGCCGAACTTCGTCTGCACCTGGAACGACTGCGGCGAAATCTTGCCCACCATCGTGAAGGAGGTGGTGGTGATCGTGTCATCGTCGATCAACGGAGTATGCTTGGCGCCCTCCTCCTCGTCGGCCTGCTGCTCGATTTCTTCCAGGATCTTCGTCACGCGGTTGCGGCACTCCGTGTCCTTGTCGTCGCGGAACTCTTCCAAGAGCGGTTTGATCGCCGACCCGCGAGAGCTGAGCTGCTTCTCGGCGTCGTCCCTCGCGGCCTTGTCGTTGGCCCCCAGCTCGAAGCACCAGCCGGCGGAGGTCCTCGCGCTCCCTGGGGTGGCTGTCCAGGCCCGGGGTGAAGCTGACGATCCGGTTCACCGGCACTTCGAGCTTCCCAAACTCCGTCTCCACCATGATGCTGTTGACCGAGAGCTTGCCGCTGACGACCGAGCCTTCCATCAGGTGCACGCGGAGGATCTTCTCGCCCGGCGGGGTTGCGCTCTTGGCCGGGGCCGACGTGCCCGACTTCGCAGGGGGCGAGGCTCTCGGTCTTTTCAGGCTTCGCGTCATCGATGACCTTCTCGACGACCTTCTTCAGGCCCACCTTGGGCGGTGCCGGATCGAACTTGGTCTTCTCTTGGGCGGCAACCATCGCGGCATTGCCTAGCGCAACTGCGCCGACCATGACGCCAACGAGGTGGAGTCGAATGTGAGACATGATCAGCCTTTCTAGCGAAGGAGATTAGCCTGTGTGCGATTAGCCCAATTCTCACCAAAGCAAGGACGAAACGCAACTAGATGGGGGCATCGACGGAGCCATTTTTGGGAGCCCGGAGGCCAGGGACCAGGCCGCCCGCGCAGCGCGAGGTCTCAGCCCCGCGCCGACGCCACTTGGACTGCGGCTGGCGGCAAAAGTTCCTTCCGTTGGGCGGACTCGTGTCCACGGTTACCTTCGATTTCGTTGCACCTGGCGAAGACTTTTTTGCCCGCGAATCACGCGAATCAACGCGAATGGTATTGATGAAGATTCGCGGTGGCGTGATTCGCGGGCCGTTGGCCAGGCTCGACTAGCGACGTGGGATCAACGTGGCGAAACAAGCGAGCAGACAAAGCGTCCGCCTCATGATGCCGCGGCTTTTGAAACGGCTTGGAATTCTTACAAAGCGGCCCGTGCCGACTCTGGCGGCATGCTAGCAAGGCTACGGCCAAGGGCTTCGGCCAAACGTCGTTGTGCGCCAAGGAGTTGCGCCGCTTGTGAGCCTGCGGCGGAAGTTGACGGCGCCGCCTTCCCGCGCCTTGGCACGCCACGTGCTTTTCCTCCGTCCGTCGAACGCAAGGAGAGGGATCAAGATGATCCTCATTCGACTGCCAGGAGGGTGAACCACCATGGCACTGAAAGAAAAGCTGAACCTGCTACGAGACTTGTTAGAGCACATGGGCACCTGCTGCGACGCGTGGCAGGCCGCCGATGGCCAGATGGAAACGGTGTTTGCCAGCTCGCTTCGCCGCGATCTGGCCGAATTCCGCCGCCTGTGCGATACGCTGCTCTCCCAGCAGCCGATCTCCCCGGTCGCCCGGACGGCACCTTAGCGGACTCCCGGCTCACGTCACTGCCCCACTTCCCACGGCTCCTCGCGACCCCCACGTCTCCCCCCTCTCTCCCGCGGTAGCCCCCCAGGGCCGGAAGCGTGCTCCCGCCACGCTTCCGGCCCTCATCTCTTTGGTGAGTTGTCAGTGGTCAGTTGTCAGTTGTCAGTGGTCAGTGGGCCGCTGTCATTCTGAGCGACAGCGAAGAATCTCGAAGAGCCGCACACCGAGTTGGTTCGATGCGCTCAGAATGACACGCGTGCGCACGTCACCACTCACCACTCACCACTCACCACTCACCACTCACCACCTACCAACCACCACGTGGAAGCCGGCCTCTTCCTCGGCCGAGGGGGTGCCCAGTTCGGTCTCCGGGGAGCGCTCGACGATCGCCACGTAGCTGCGCGGCTCCAGATTGCCGTCGGTCACCTGCTGGAGGGCTGCCGTCAGGCCAAACTCCAGGCGTCCCAGCGGCAAGCCGGCAAGAGATGTCGGCGCGTTGGCCGGCCGCTTCACGCCGGTGGCCGGCTGAGGCGTGACCAGCCCGCCGCCCATGATGTCGGCGCAGTTGCAGGCGGTTGTTCCGAAATGCCTCGAGCAGGGCACGTGTGGCCTCGGGCGGATCGGCCGCCGCGGTCAATTGGGCCGTCGCACCGCTGGCCAGATTATCGCCGTAGTGCAACTTGCCTCCGGCGTCGCAGACCAGCAGTTGCTCTACCGGCGTGCCAAGCTGGTTCGTCACGGTCAATCCGCCGCCTTGGGCATCGATCTCGATTCGGGCATCGCTCCGCCGCGAGCGGGCCGTGTAATACTGCGTGAGCGTCCGCGACCGCAGCCAGCCGGAGCTGAGGTGCTGCTGGCCGTCTTTCGTCCAACTGACTTGTCGCGTCTCGTCGCGGCGGCCTTCAGACTCGCCCGCAATGGGCAGCACGGCCACGTCGCCCGAGAAGGTCAGCCCCTGGCTGGGGGCCAGGCCAGCATAATAGCACAACCGCGACCAGCAGACGGCCTCGCCGCGGCGCTGGTCAATCTCGGTGTAGCTGCGCACCCGCACCCGCACGCCCAAGCCGTCGGAGATCAAGGCATAGGCGAACAGGCCCAGCGTGACCGCCGCCGCGCACAGCGGCACGGTGATGATCATCAGGTGCAGTTTCGCGCACCGCCGCAGATAGATGTAGTTCAGCGGCCCGATCACGATCACAAAGCAAGTCATCAAGCCCAGGAAGGTGTAGAGCGGCACGCGTCCCACGCCGGGGATGATGAAGTTCCAGAAGTCGGAGGTGGGATCGGCCATGCCCATGCGCGTGTCCCACGACAGGCGGCTGGTGTCGAACGAGGCGGAGCTAAGGACGGCCCCCGGCGTGTTTGGCGAGGTCGTGCCCGGCGAGGTCGTGCCGGGCGAGGTCGAGGTGCTGAGCCACAGGTCGATCCGCTGCCCGCCGCTGAATTGCACGGGCTGGGGTCCGATGCCAGCACGATCGCCTTCCACGACGAGCAGCACGAGCCCGAGTCCAAGCGGCCGGCCCTTGCCGATCTCATCGGTCTGCCACGCGGCGGCCCCGGCCGCGAGCGGCGGAAGGTCCAACAGCCGTTCGATGGATGCGAGCCGCGAGACCTCGTCCGGTCCGTCTTTGGCGGCCTTTGGCTTCGTGCCCTGAGGCGGTCTGGGCGGCAGCACTTCTCGCAGCCACAGGTTGCCGCCTGCCGCGACCCACTCGCGAAGGGCCTGCCAGCGGCGCGGCGCCGCGGCGATGAGCCGCTCGAGCTCCACGCCCGAAAGCACGACGACGTCCACGCTGGTCAGGTCGATCCACTGCTCCGGCAGGAGGCCAGGCTCGATGGTGGCCAGCTTCAGGTCGAAGCCGGAGAAAGTCTGCCCGCCGCCGTAAGACATGGTGGACTGGCCACGGCCGCCCGAGTTCAGGTTCTGCTGAGGAAAAGCCGCGGCGGTGCCGCTCTTGGAATCCACTTCCAGGGCCAGGGGCTCGTTCCATTGCAGCCTGCGGCCGGGCCACCACCCGCCGGCATTGCCCAGGAACTGGTTGCGCAGGTCCAGTTCGGCACGATGCTCGCCGTTCTCCCAGAACTCGATATCGTAGCGCTCCCAAACGTCGGTCTGTGGCACGGAGATGCTGACCTCGGTCGGCGGCGGCTGGCTGTTCTCGGGCGCCTCGGGGATGACGACGCGCTTCTCGACCGTCGTGCTGCCTCCGCCCCCGCGATAGTAACGCGGGGCCCAGAACTTGAGCACGACGGTAAACGGCCGCTCGACCGACAGCGCCTCGGCGGGGGTAATCTTGACCCGCACCGGCCGGTAGCCCCCCTGTTCGCTCCAGCGCGTATCGACATCCACGGTGTAGCCCAGGATGCCGCGGGCCTGGTTGCCCTTGGCCTGGCGCTGCACGGCCTGTCCGGCCGGCCGGGCGTCGGCGGCCAGAGCGGCCATTAGGGAAAGAGCCACTGCGGCGCGCCGCCAAGGGCCGGTGGCGAGCCGGCAGGTCAGGCACGGAAGGCGAGAGAGCAACATCGTCCCCTCGGCGATCAAAAGGAGGCAAAACAGCGGACTAGCGTACAAACAAAGGGGAATATCGCCAGGGCCTCAGTGTACCATGCGGCGATCCCAAGGGGCAGCGGCCCGGGCATCATCTCACAGGACAGCGTCAGCGGAGCAGAATCTCGGCCGCGCCTTAGAGGTTTTCGGGTTCGGCGGGAAAACGCCGCCCTCTACATGTCGGCCTAGGTCGCTGCTGAGGCTTCCAGTGCTTCGCTCGCAGCAATGCTGCCGGCTTCGGACTTTCTCGCCCACCGCCACCAGCGCAACTAGGCCAACGACCTCGAACACAACGAGCACGCTGAACAAAATCAAAAACCATGGCCATCCCTGGCTCTGGTCCGCCTGCCCTTGTGCCGGCTGGGGTCCAGACGGCTCACCCAGCCCAAGTTTCTCGGCGGTTTGCTTCACATCGTCAGCATCGATCGACCACGGCTCGCTTTTGTTGTCATTGCGCCACAATTTGATCTCAGGAACATCAACTTTGCCTACCCCGATGATCTCTACGGTAATGCGTCCACGAAGAGTTGCCTTTAGTTCATTGCCCTCATCGGGCGTGACCGGGCCGCCCAGAGGATACAACTCCGTATCTCCCAAATGATCCCACTTTCGAACTGGGGGATAATCACCGCCTGGGACCGATCCCTCGAGGCGAGTTTTTCCATCCAAGCTAATGGTAGCCGACTGTATGGCCGCCGTTCCTCTGGTTTCTCCCATTCTCGCCAGGCCTTCTACCGAACTTGGAAAATCAAAGTAATATACAGGCGTTTCGTTATCGCCCGAGACCCTCTGCATGGTATACGCTCCCGCGCTACCCGACGGAATCCGGTTTCGCAGTATTGGCCACCTGCAAAACAAACTCCCTTCCCCCAAGATAAACGCGAAACGAAAGGAACTGCGCGCGCTTACGGCTATCCGCAACAGTTGACTCCGCCTCCAGGGATACGAAGGCTCGGGCGCCTTTTAGGTTCGGAATACTTCGAATCGCTCCGCTCCCGCGGGCGATTGACGTGGCAGCTGTTGATCCCTCGATCCTCCAAGGTCTGTTCGAATCGGAGGGGCCATCATGCGTAATCGCATGGCCGTCGATGCCGCTTCCCCGACTCACGCTGAGCTCCGACACGAACTCGCGCTCAAGGTCCGCCCCCTGTTGACTCCGCTTAGCGGGATCAATGGGTGTCTTATAGATCTGCAACTTGAAGACAACCCGCGAAAGAACTTTGTACGAGAATGCGTCCGCTACCTCGTCAGGGGCAAGTTCCGAGCCCTTCTCAATTCTGATGGCTGTGCTTCCGTCTCGAGCTTCGAGCGCGAGCCGATCCCGGTAGGCATGCATCTGTTCGTCCATTGGCATCTGAAGCATGTAATGCGCCCGGATGTCGCCAATTGGCTGGGTTAGCTCCTCACGCAATTGTTCAAGCTCTTTGGCCTGTCGTGCATTGTCGTCCGCAGTGCTATCCTTCTTTAGTTTCCATTCAATCGCGTTAACGTCGATCGTGAGCAATACCATCATGACTAAAAGGAAACACGCGACCTTGCCTTCCTTGGTGACTTGCCCACGCGTGTTCTTCGCTTCCGTGAACAACCCATGGACGCCGATCACTCCAGCCAGTATCGCCGTCGCGATCTCAAGCAGTGTGAGAGCCATACGCTGCTCCTACCACAATCCCATGCCTGATTTTGGGTCGAAATGCCACGGGGACTGAGTCCCCAAGTCGGGCCGCGAAGACCCCCGAGGCTTGAGCCGATTTCACTGGGCCCTCAACTAGGGAAATGCCCAACGCAAATCTGCTCAGCCACGGTGCGTTAGCGGAAAAGCCACGACGAAACGAGTCAATCGTTCGTCATTTCAGCTCAAGCTCAACCCAGTACTGATCAAAGGCGCCCGTGTCGGCGTTGCGCACAACTTTGATATACGTCGCACCTTTGATTCGTGATCGTTCGGGGCTATCGCAACACCTCCAATAGTACCCGCCAGAACGGGTGTAATCGTCCTTCTTGTCGATCTTGAAGTACTTGGTCTCGCCGGGCATCACCACGACGTCGCCATCCGTGGTAGAGGTGAAGGTCACGGCGCAGACCTTGGAACATGCGTCGCGCGTGTGTTCCCGTGTTATGACCGCGATCTCACCCGCACCTTCCATGCGCCTAATGCGGTCGTCCACTGTTTCCTTCTTCTTCTTCTTCTCCTGGGACAACGCTTGGGACGCCGGGAGCAGAAGCAATCCCGCAAACAAGGCAACAACAAAAGCGGAACGCGTCATCTGGCGCCTCCTCGGTACGGTAACCGTGCAGTTTTGACGCAACGCAACGTCGCGCCGCGGAACAGGCGCAGAATGAATTTACCAGTCGCAAGGCGATTGTCAACGAGCGCAAGAAGCCCGGCGACCAGCCTTTTTGTTATCCACGGACAACGAACGAGGTGGGCTCAGTCCGGGGGCTTTTTCACGCCAGGATCGCCTTCACCGGCTTGTGCTCTTCCACGCCGGTCAGCCGCACGTCCAGGCCCTGGAACTTGTAGCGTCAGCCGGCTGGTGGTCGATGCCCAGGCAGTGCAGGATCGTGGCGTTCAGGTCGTGGATGTGGACGGGGTTCTCGACGATGTTGTAGCTGAAGTCGTCGGTCTCGCCGTAGACGATGCCGCCGCTTGACGCCGCCGCCGGCCATCCACATGGAGAAGCAGCGCGGGTGGTGGTCGCGGCCGTAGTTGTCGCGCGGTCAGCGTGCCCTGGCAGTAGACGGTGCGGCCGAACTCGCCGCCCCAGACGACGAGCGTGTCGTCGAGCAGGCCGCGCTGCTTCAGGTCGGTGATCAGGCGCGTAGCAGGCCTGGTCGACGTCGCGGCACTGGTTGCGGCAGGTCGCCGGCGACGTTGCCGTGCTGGTCCCAGCCGCGGTGGAAGAGCTGCACGAAGCGCACGCCGCGCTCGGCCAGCCGGCGGGCCAGCAGGCAGCTGTGCGGCGAACGTGCCGGGCTTGTGGACGTCCGGGCCGTACAGGTCGAGGACGTGCTTGCGGCTCGCTCGGACGAGGTCGATCAGCTCCGGCACGCGACGTCTGCATGCGGAAGGCCATCTCGTACTGGGCGATGCGGGTCTGCGTCTCCGGGTCGCCGACCTCGTCGAAGTGCTTCTGGTTGAGCCGGCCGAGCGCGTCGAGCATGCGGCGGCGGGTCGTCGGCGTCGACGCCGGCGGGGTTGGACAGGAACAGCACCGGGTCGCCGCTGCGAGCGCAGGGCGACGCCCTGGTGCTTGCTGGGCAGGAAGCCGGTGCCCCACAGGCGGGTGTAGAGCGCCTGGGCCGTCGCTTGCGGCCGGTCCACGACGGCGTCATGACGACGAACGCGGGCAGGTTGTCGTTCTCGCTGCCCAGGCCGTAGCTGAGCCACGAGCCGAGGCTCGGCCGGCCGGGGAGCTCGGTTGCCGGTGCAGACGTACGTGACGGCCGGGTCGTGGTTGATCGCCTCGGTGTGGACCGATCTTGACGACGGCCAGGTCGTCGACGATCTTGGCCGTGCAGCGGCAGCAGCTCGCTGACCCAGGTGCCGCACTTGCCGTGCTGGGCGAACTTGTACTTCGACGGCGCGACGGGGAAGCGGGCCTGGCCGCTGGTCATCGTCGTGAGCCGCTGGCCCTGCGACGATCGACTCGGGCAGGTCCTTGTCGAACATGCTCGGCCAGCTTGGGCTTGTAGTCCCACAGGTCCATCTGCGACGGGCCGCCGTTCATGAACAGGTAGATGGCCCGCTTGGCCTTGGGGGCGAAGTGCGGCAAGCCGGGCAGGCCGCCGGTGGCGAGGCGGTCGCCGCGGCCGTGCGCCTGTGCGGCGGCAGGAGCGACGCCAGTGCGGCGGTGCCGAGGCCGAGGGCGCCGCGGGCGAAGAAGTGGCGGCGGGTGAGAGCCTGGATGCGTTCACAGATGGGGTTCATTGCTGCCTCTTGGCCATCGGCCCAGTGATACCGTGTGAATTGTTGACGGACGAATGATGGTTCCGATCCCGCAAGCCGGAGGCTTGCCAGCCATTAGCCGGCGGTCGCGCAGCGCACCGCCGGTATACAATCCACACACGGGTGCACCCCGGAGGGGTGCCAGCGCCGTGCTATCAGACAAACGGTCTTCTCGCTTCCCCGCTTGCACCCCTCCGGGGTGCTGGGGTTTGTTTTCGCTCATTTCCGGCGGTGCGCTGCGCGACCGCCGGCTAATAGCTTTCACCCCTTCGGGGTGGACCACCAACTTCGTTTGTTTGGGGGCATTCAACATCATGCCACTTGAACGGTCTGCGTGCCTACAAAGTCGGCCTCCAGCGTTGGTTCACCGTCTTCCAAGAGCATGGCGATCACTTGACGCAGGTTCTTATTGAGTTCGTCCAAGGTCGCGCCTTGCGAGTGCGCGGCGGGAAAACCGGGCACGTGGCCAACGTAGAGCCCGGTGTCCGTACAACGCTCAATCACGGCAGTGTAGGTCTTCATGGTGATACCTCGCATCAAGCGAGCCGTTCGTACAGCTTCGTGTTTTTGGTGAGTACATAGTCGGCAGCGCGAACGAAATCCTCTGAGCCGCCATTGGCGCACGGCATGACGGCGAAGAACTCCTCACATTTGATGGCCACGGCGTCCAACGAGGATGCACGAAAGACTTCCGTGTGGAGCCGTTCACAACCGGCCGAAACCGAATCAATCGCAGTTTTCTCCCAGAGAGCTCGACAAGGCCATGAGCGAACCACGGTTGCGAACGGCGAGCAACATCTGATATGCCGCAGTCGCTCAGGCAGGTTAGTCGCGAAGCCGACCTTAAAACGGCCCGGATCGCATATTGGCTCAAGTTGAAGCAGATAGAAAACGCCTTGCTGCGACGCAATCTCTGCGCCGTCTGGCACCGGCTCCGCTTCGTCACGAGTTGCGAGAAGCTCAGCCTGCACTAACTGGAACTCATCCCGCGTGATGTATGCCGCTAACTGATTCTTGCCGCTGACGCAACGCTGCTTCGTCGTTTGGATTCCCAATCGCTTCAATACCTTGAAAACGGTTTGCTTTCGCCTGCGACATGCCGCGGCAACATCGCGAACAGAGATCAAGTTATCGTCCATTGCATCGCCTCACTTCCGTCAACGCCTATCCCTTGTTCACGACTTCATCCAAATTCAGCACCAAATTCGCAACCATCGTCCACGCCGCCAGCTCGCTGGGGTTCAGCGTCGTGTCCCGCGGGGTCTCACCGGCGCTGACAAGCTTTTTCGCCGCGGCTGTGTCTCTCGCGTAGACCGCCAGGTGGTCCTGATAGAGCGCCGACAGTTCCGACAACTCCACAGCATCGGGCCGCCGGCTCGTGGCTGCGCGGAAGAGGTAGGCCAAGCGCTCGTTGATCTTCGTGCCGCCTTCCTTCATGGCATGCTCGGCCAATGCTCGGGCGGCTTCGACGTATTGCGGCTCGTTCAGCAAGACCAGCGCCTGGAGCGGCGTGTTGGTGCGCTCGCGCCGCATGCGGCACGCCTCCCGCGAGGGTGCGTCGAAGGCCGTCATCTGCGGCGGCGGGGCCGTGCGCTTCCAGAACGTGTACAGGCTGCGGCGATGGACCTTCTCGTGCCCCGTGTCGGCGACGAAGTTCCGCGTGTTGCTCGTCAAGTAGCCGACCGCTTCCCACAGCCCAGACGGCTGCGGCGGCTTGACGCTCGGGCCGCCGATCTTCCCGACGAGCAGGCCGCTGACCGACAGCGCCTGGTCGCGGAGCGTCTCGGCGTCGAGCCGGTAGCGCGGGCCGCGGGCCAGCAGGCGATTCTCCGGGTCCCTTGGCCAGCTCTGGCGTCACGCGGCTCGATTGGCGATAGGCGGCTGACATGACGAGGAGCTTCATTAACGCCTTGACGTCCCATTGGCCGCATTACCGGGGGGCTGACGCCCCCCGCTCGCCGGGCGGTGCCGCGGGATTCGTGAACTCCGCGGCCAGCCAGTCGAGCAGCTCGGGATGCGACGGCGGCTCGCCCTGGGCGCCGAAGTCCTCGGCCGTCTTCACCAGGCCGGTGCCGAAGACCTGCTGCCAGAAGCGGTTGACCGCCACGCGGGCGGTCAGCGGATGATTCGGATCGACCAGCCACTGCGCCAAGCCGAGCCGGCTATTCGGCGCGCCGGTCGGCAGTGGCGGCAGGACGGGCGGCGTGCCGCGGGCGACCGGGTCGCGCCGCTGGTCGTACTCGCCGCGCTTCAGGATGTACGCCTGCCGGGGCGTCGCCGTCTCGCGATAGATCAGCGTCGTGGCGAAGCTGCTCTCGAGCTGCGAGATCTCCTTCGTGGCCGATTCGATCTTGGCGTGCAGCGGGCCGAATGCCTCTCGCGACTTCGCGTAGACGTGCTCGACGAAGTAGTCGTGCAGCTGCCGTCGCTGGGCGTCATTCCGTTGCGGGCCAGCGAGCTTGACGATGGCCGCGACTTCGCTGGTGGGCGCAACCGTCTTGCCGGCGCGGACGTCGTTCTCCCAAAGCGACGAGCGATCGTAGGGCACTTGCTGCCCAGCCAGGGAGACGATGCCGGCCTTGTCCCAGTACACGGTGCCGTCGTACTGGGTGAAAGCCCAGCCGGTGATCTGTGCCCGGCGTTCAGGCCGACGTCGGCCGCGGCCACCTCCAGCCGCACCCACTCGCCGGCCTTCGGCAGATCGCCGAGCGCGCTTCCGGCTGGGGCTGTTGTCGGCTCCCCAGGCGATGAGGTTGTCGCCCCAGTAGGCCCGGTGCTCCCAGCTGTCCGTCGTGCCACTGGAGCATGATCTCCTTCGGCGGGTCCTTGGGATCGAGGTAGACGTGGGCGAACAGCTTGTCGCCGTGCCCGACCGCCAGCCGGCTTGGCGGCCCGCTCGAAGTACCATTGGCTCAGGCCCGTCGCCGTCGCGCTGGAGCGACTTCTCGCCGCTGAACACCGGACCTGCGGCTTGCCGGCGAACTTCCAGCGCCTGCTTGCCGTCGCTCGCTGGGCGCCGGCCGGCAGCGTCGTCGTCGATCCAGACGGTCTCCTTGGGCTGCGGCGGCTTCACCTCGGTCGGCTTCTCCGGCTCGACGTACTTGTAGGCGGCGACGCGGTGCGCGATCTCTCTGCGACATCTCGTCGATCTGCCGCCGCATCGCCGCGATCTGCTCGCTCCTGCTCCGGCGTCGGCACGCGTGACCACCGGGGCCGGGTGCCGATGTTGCCGTCCAGGGGCTTGCCGTCGAGGCTGTTGAAGAACGCGAACAGCGAGTAGAAGTCCTTCTGCGTGATCGGGTCGTACTTGTGGTCGTGGCAGCGGGCGCAGCCGACCGTCAGGCCGAGGAAGACCGTGCCGGTCGTGTCGACGCGGTCGACGACGTTGCGGACGTAGACCTCCTCCTCGATCGAGCCGCCCTCGCTGGTGGTGACGTGGCAGCGGTTGAAGCCGGTGGCGACGAGCTGGTCGAGCGTCGGGTTCGGCAGCAGGTCGCCGGCGAGCTGCTCGATCGACGAAGCGGTCGAAGGGCATGTTGCTGTTGAAGGCCCGGATGACCCAGTCGCGGTACGGCCACATCTCGCGGTAGTTGTCCAGGTGCAGGCCGTGCGTGTCGCCGTAGCGGGCGGCGTCGAGCCAGAAGCGGGCCATGTGCTCGCCGTAGCGCGGCGACTGCAGCAGCCGATCGACCACCTTCTCGTAGGCGCTGCGGCGAGTTGTCGGCCAGGAAGGCATCGACCTCGGCCGAGCGTCGGCGGCAGGCCGGTCAGGTCGAGCGTGACGCGGCGGAGCGAGCGTCGCCTTGTCGGCCTCGCGGCGAGGGCGGCAGCCCTTCGCGCTCCAGCCGGGCCAGGATGAAGTGGTCGATCGGCGTTGCGCGGCCAGGCCGCGTTCTTGACCGCGGGCAGCGCCGGCCGCTTCGGCGGCACGAAGGCCCAGTGCTCGCGCCACGTTGCCCCCTGCTCGATCCACGGCGCAGCAGCTCGATCTCCTCGGCCTTGAGCGTCTTGTTCGTGCTGGCCGGCGGCATGCGCACTTCGGGATCGGTGCTCGCGATCGCGCCGCAGCAGCTCGCTGGCCTTGGCGTTGCCGGGCACGACGGGCCGCTCGCCGGAATCGGTCGGGCTGAAGACGCTCTCCTTCACGTCCAGGCGGAGGTTCGCCTTGCGCGCCTTGGCGTCCGGCCCGTGGCAGGCGAAGCAGTTGTCCGAGAGGATCGGCCGGATCTGGCGATCGAAGTCGATCGGCGCATCGGCAGCGATCGCCGACGAGTACACGGCCCAGACGGTCAACGTGACCGCGAGCTGCAGAAAGCCACGATAACGACAAGCCATGTTGAGAGCCTCCGCAGGGTTACACTAGCCCGAAGCGCACGAGGGAGATGCGAGAGAGGCGGCGATTCTCCCTCGCTTCCGCGTCGGGCTAGTGTTTTCCGACCCAGCCCTAGTTTACCGTGCCGCGGTCGGCAACCGCCGCATTATGCCGCAGTCTGCCGCTACGTCTCAACCACCGTGGCGGCGGTCGGCGGCTTTTTTTCAGGCCTCCGTTTGACAGCCGGCGAGGATGACCTAAGTTTTCGATTGGGAAGACATGTCGGTAACAGCCGAGGTCGAGAATGGCGACCGCGGACTCGCCGTCTGCCCCACGCTGCCATTTCCACACCATTCGCACTCACATCCAGGGTCCGAACCCCGTCGTGGGGTTCCTCGATAACGGCAAACCGGTCGTGAGGCCGGGACGCAAAGCCATGGGTCTCGCCGCGGCGCGAGATCGCCAGGCTGCCGAAAGGTTCCTAACCACAGGGGGGTGTCGCATGTCCTGGACACGCCGCGCTCGACGTTTGTCGAGCCGCTGGGGCGACGCAGCGCCGCTGCGCGAGCGCATCGCCGGAATCGTGCTTACCTGGATGGCGCTCGTCAACCTGGCGGGGGTCGTCAAAGCGCAAGACCAGACGCCAGTCATGCGCGTCGAGGAAGACTGGGAACTGGTGGTCGCCGAGCCTGATCTCGAAACGACCGCGCCCCAGGTGACGTGCGTCGTTTCCCCGACGGACGGCCTGGACGGCTACTACGCCTCGATCGAGCTGAACCATCAGACGCAGCCCGATTTCTCGTCCGGCGGCGTGCACTTGCAGACCTGGGCCGGCGAGGAGCCGCTGGACACCGAGGGCTCGACGGAACAAGGCCTGTTGAGCCTGGAGAGCGAAACGGTTCGTTGGACGCAGTCCATGCAACTGGTCGGCTCGGCCCTGAAGTTCGCGGTGGAAGGCGATTCGGCCACCTGGGGCCACTTTGGCGGGGGAGGCGAGCTCAGGGCCACGGTCGGCACCACGCTTTCCAGCCTCAACGATTATCGCCCCGACACGTCGGTGGCCCATTCCGGCGTCGGCCTCGCCTCCAACCGCGTCACGCGGCTGGTGCTGAAGGAAGTGCGCTACTACTCGGCGCAGGGGTTGCTGTTGCGCGACACCACCGAGCGCGTCGTCTACCCGAAATAGCCCGCGAGGTCCGATCGATGACACTCCACCGAACTACACGCCAGCGCCGCCGGGCGCGGTCGCAGTTTCGATCCTGTTCTTCATGGTCGTCCTGCTGGGCTGCGTCTCCCTGGCGTTGGACTTGGGCTACCTGACGGTGGTGCGCACTGAAATGCAGCGCACGGCCGACTCGGCCGCTCTGGCGGCGGCCTGGGAGCTGATCGACGAGAACATGCTGACGGGCGACTTTACGATGGAAAACTCCATGGAGCAGGTGCGCGTCGAGGCAACCGCCTATGCCGCGGCCAATCGCGTCTGCACGGGCGAGCCGGGCCTGGAAGTCCATGCCGACAACAGCACCACGCGCGACGTCGTGGTCGGCACGCTATGGAACTTCTCCGATCACACGGAGGAGATGTCGTTTGCCAACGCGGCACACTACAACGTGGTGCGCGTCGCGTGCGCCGCACGCCGGAAATGAACGGCCAAGTGCCGGTTTTCTTCGCTCAAATCTGGGGCAAAGACGGCTGCTCGGCGCAGGTCGAAGCCACGGCCGGGGTGCTCAAGAACGTGGCCGGGTTCAAAGCCCCCGCCACGAGCAGCGAGACGCTGGGCATCTTGCCGTTCGCTCTGGACATCGACACCTGGAACGCCGTGCTGGCTCAGCAAACGGCCGATGACTGGAGCTGGGACTACGACACCAAGACGATCACGCCTGGCTCCGACGGCGTGCACGAGTGCAACCTGTTCCCCCAAGGCACCGGCAGCCCAGGCAACCGCGGCACGATCGACATCGGCAGCGATAACAACAGCACCGCGGTGATCGCCCGCCAGATCACCGACGGGGTCACTTCCGAAGACCTGGAACACCACGGCGGCACGCTCCAGCTCGATGAGAGCGGCGAGCTCTTGCTCAACGGTGACACGGGCATCAGCGCCGGCGTGAAGGAAGAGCTGGCCTCGATCATGGGCGAGCCGCGCATCATTCCGATCTTTTCGCAAGTCGCCGGTCCGGGCAACAACGCCCAGTACACCATCGTGAAGTTCGTCGGCGTGCGCATCCTGGATGTCAAGCTCACGGGCTCGATGAGCAGCAAGCGCGTGATCATCCAGCCGGCCAACGTGCTTACCAAAGGGGCGATCGCCGGGCCGCCAGAGCAAACGACCAGCTACTTCGTGTATTCGTATCCGATCCTCGTTCGGTAGAGGGAGACAAGAGTCAGGAGTCAGGAGTCAGGAGTCGAGGTAAGCGCCCGAGTCCTGTCTCCTGACTCCTGACCCCTGGAATCAGCCATCCGGCCGAAGCGCCATCCAGCCTGGGAAGGCTAGACGCAACGGACCCGCTGTTTACATAGGGAAGCCCGGCTCCTCTGAGCCGGGCTTCTTTTCTTTGCCTTCGCCTTTTTTCACGTTCTTGCGGCCGGGGCGTCTCTTGCCCCATACTGCATTGCTACACATCCGGCTCTGTAGAGGTCGCTCCCATGACGGTTCGGGGTCGCTGTCGCTGGTGCGGAGCCGAGTTCGAGCAAGCCGGGTCGGTCGCCCAGGGCCCTTGTTGGCGGTGCGGCGAGCCAATCAGCGAAGATGCCGGCCAAGAGTCGCCGGTACCCACTCCGGCCGAAGCGCCAACGCTGCCCGGCAGCTTCGAGCCGCCGTCTCCAGCCGATTTGGGAAAGCTGTTCCCCCAGTTGGAGATCCTCGAGTTGCTGGGCCAGGGCGGCATGGGCGCCGTCTACAAGGCGCGGCAGCGCGGGCTGGACCGCCTGGTCGCCCTGAAGATCCTGCCGCCCGGCCGCGAGAAGATGCCGGCTTTGCCGAGCGCTTCGCCCGCGAGGCCCGGGCGCTGGCCCGGCTGAATCATCCGCACATCGTCGAGCGTCTACGATTTCGGCCAGGTCGGCGGCCTCTATTACCTGGTGATGGAGTACGTCGATGGCGTGAATCTGCGGCAGGCCATGCAGAGCGACCTTGACGCCGCGAGAGGCCTTGGCGATCGTCCCGCAGATTTGCGACGCCCTGCAATACGCCCACGACGAAGGCGTCGTCCACCGCGACATCAAGCCGGAAAACATCCTGCTCGACCGCAAGGGGCGGGTGAAGATCGCCGACTTCGGCCTGGCCAAGCTGCTGGGCCAAGCGAGCGACTTCACGCTGACCGGCACGCACCAGGTGATGGGCACGCCTGCGCTACATGGCCCCGGAGCAGATGGAAGGCTCGCGGGCGTCGATCACCGGGCCGACATCTACTCGCTGGGCGTCGTCTTCTACGAGCTGCTGACCGGCGAGTTGCCGCTGGGCCGATTCGCGCCCGCCTCCCAAAAAGTGCAGATCGACGTGCGGCTCGACGAAGTCGTGCTGCACGGCGCTGGAAAAGGAGCCGGAGCGCCGCTATCAGCACGCCAGCGAGGTGAAGACGGATGTCGAGACAATCGCGAGAGAGCCATCCGACGCCGGACGTCCAGGGGCCCGATCACAAGGCCGGAGCGCTGGTGGCTGGACGGTCCTGGCGAGGGTCCACGCACTGCTCGGCGTATTGGCGCTGATCGTCTTTTTTGGCTCCGAGACCATTGATGCGCCACTCGTCGTTGGGCATCTGGCGATGTCGGCGTTCTTGCTCTTGGTGCTGCTGGCGGCCACTTTCACGCTGGTGGCGCACCGCCGCTCGGCCGGGGAGCAATTATCGGCTCGCAAGCCGCGCGCGCTCCTGCCCATGACCCGGACGACTCCCGCATCGCAAGTGCCGGCGGTCTTCGGCTTCCGCTTCCTTTTATTGGCGGCGGCCACGAACCTCTGCTTCCTGATGGTCTTGGCCGGGGTGGCCATGCTGGGCTACGGCCTGATTGGCAGAAAACTTGGATCGCCGGGGTCCTGGGCTTTGGTCAGCGCCGGTTTTGGCTGCCTCGTGGGCGGCGCCGGCGGCCTAGGCGGCATTTGGAACACCTACCGCCGCTGGCAGGGGGCGCGCGACATCTGGAGAGAGCCCGGCTGGACCTGGCTCGACGGCGTCATCATTGGCTACGGTTCGGCAGGCGCGATCGGCCTTCTGACGAGCGCGGCACTATGGCGCTCCTTGGACTGGAATATCGCTTATCCTATTGCCCTCCTGAGCGGCATCGTTGCCTTCCAGGGCGGCGTCTTCCTCGTCATTCGCGTGCTCATGCGGCAGCGGCGCGAGGAACCGCCCGGATGTGGTTAGCGGCCCTTATCTCATTTCATCCCGACAACCATGCGCCCACTCCGCTTAAACAGCATGCGTCATCGCTCGTTCAGTTGCCGCCTCCTGCTTTTCGTGGCTGGCATGAGTACGGGCATCGCCGGCCGGTCGCCAGCCGTGGCGGCGGAGCCCGGTTCGACCGCGACGAAGCTCCTGGCGATTGACGATCTCTACCGCTTCGACGCCCCACGTAGCCCAGTGCTCTCTCCCGACGGTGGCCGCCTGGCCTATGTGCGGCACTGGATCGACCCGACGGCCAAACGAGAGCGGCAGTCGTTGTGGATCGTGGAAAGCGGTCGCGAACACGCCAGGCCCGTGGAGAAGGATGAGCCGGACGCCCGCTCGCCGGTGTTCTCGCCCGACGGCCGGTGGATCGCCTTCCTCTCCACGCGCCCGCGGCCGCAAGGCTGGAAGCAGACGCCGGCAGTTCCGCCCGAATCCGACCCGGCCACCGACGTCTGGCTGACCGACGGCACGGCGGTCATTCCCTTGGCCGGGCCGGACAAGCCGTACGGCCGCGTCTTCAACGATGGCTTCTACGGCCGGCTTGCCTTCTCGCCCGACGGCCGCCGGCTCGCGTTCGTCGCCGACGACGGCCGCGACCCGCGCACGCCCGAGGAGATCGCCGACGACGTCGAGGTCGTGCGGCCCGACCAGGGCGAAGGCTACACCGGCTACGGCCCGGCGCAGGTCTGGGTCGCCGATCTCGACTCGCCTCTGCCCTCCCGGGGCGGGGATGAGGGGTTGAGCAGTCCGAAAGCCGCCGCCGCACGCATCGACCGCCTGACGGACGACGACGTCTGGTACGGCGACCCGCAGTGGTCGCCCGACGGCAAGTCGCTCGTCGTCCACGCCAACCAACCGCCGACCGCGAGTCGGTCCGCTACAGCATCAACAAGAACTTCGACCTCTGGGCCGATCGACGTTGCCGCGGGCAAGGACGGCAAGCACGGCGTCGGCAATTGACGAGCGGGCCGGGGCCGGAGGTCTCGCCGCGCTTCTCGCCGGACGGCAAGCGGCTCGTCTGCCTGAGCGTGCCGCGCAAGGGGCCGCACCGCGACACGTTCAACCTCGCCGTGGTCACGCTGGGCGAGAGCGGGCCGCGCACGGAATTGAGCTTCGACCATCACGGTCCCGCCGCCGACAAGCCGCCGCACCCGCCGCCCATCGTTCCCGCTGCCGCCGGACTGCTGGGACGGCGCGGACGCATCTGGTCTATCGATGCGGGCCGCGGCGTTCAGGTGCCGACGATGCGCGTCGATCTGCGCACCGGCCGCGGCGTGGAACGGCTCACAGCCGGCAGGCGACGCCGAGCAAGCCGGCCACGCATGACGGCGGCCGCCTCGCCAAGCGGCTCGACAGGCAGGCTGACTCGTCCGCCAGGGCAATCACTTCCTGACGCGACCGCGTGCTGGGCGAGACGCGAGTCATCCAGCTGGACAGAACGAAGGCCTCGAGATCGAAGGCGTCCTGACCGCGCCGCCGCCGGAGGTCGCCAAGCCGCCGTACAAGCTGATTCGTCTATCCGCACGGCGGGCCGCACAGCCGCTCGGCGCTGGGCTTCGACTTCACCGTGCAGGTCTTCGCCGCCCACGGCTACGCGGTCTTCCAGCCGAACTTCCGCGGCAGCACCGGCTACGGCCAGAAGTTCATCGACGCCGACCGCGTCGACCTCGGCGGCGGCGACATGCGCGACATCCTCACCGGCATCGACCACCTGGTCAAGCGAGAAGCTCGTCGATCCCAAGCGGCAGTTCGTCTACGGCATCAGCTACGGCGGCTTCATGACGTGCTGGCTGGTCGGGCACACGAACCAGTTCCGCGCCGCGGTGGCCCAGAACGCCGTCACCGACCTGAACGTGATGTGGGGCCTGAGCGACCTGCAGAGCTGGACCGAGTGGGAGTTCGGCGGCCGGCCGTGGGAAGTGCCCGGCGGCGATGCGCAAGCACAGCCCGCTGACGTACGCCGGCCAAGGTGAAGACGCCGACGCTGATCCTGCACTGCGCGCGACGACCGCCGCTGCCCGCTGCCGATGGGCCGGATGTTCCACCAGGCGCTGCTGGCGCGCGGCGTGCCGACGCAGATGGTCATCTATCCCGGCGAGGGCCACGGCATCCGCCAGCCGCGGCACCGCGAGGACGTGCTGCGCCGGACGCTGGCCTGGTTTGCCAAGCACGATGAGTTTTAGCACGGTGAGTGAATTGTCGCCTGCCGGCTTGCCGGCAGGAAGCAAGGTTGGCAATGAGGAATTGACCTCATGGCGACAACGGGGAGGGAGTGGCGGGGGTCACTCCCTTACCCACTTGTTCCACCGGCTCCGCCGTGCGCCCTCTGGCAACTCGCAGCTTGGCACTGCGGGCCCGCGGATTCCGTAACACTTCGTCGAGGCTGGCTTCGACGGGCCGGCGAGTGAGCGCCTCCAGGCGGTCGTCGCCGCGGAAGGCTTCTTTCACGCGGCGGTCTTCCAGTGAATGAAAGCTGATGATCGCCAGCCGGCCGCCGGGCCGCAGCCAGTCGGGAATGCGCCGCAGCGCGATCTCGAGCGACTTCAGCTCGTCGTTCACGGCAATCCGCAGGGCCTGGAAGGTGCGCGTGGCCGGGTCGATGTGCTCGCCGCGCATGCGCGGCGAGCCAGGCACCGCCCGCCGCACGACCTCAGCCAGGTGGGCGGCGGTCATGATCGGCCGCTGATGCCGCTCCGTCAGGATCGCCCGCGCGATGCGGCGGCTGTAGCGGTCCTCGCCGTATTCATAGATCAGGTTCGCCAGGTTTTGTTCGTGCAGCTTGTTGACCAGCCGCCAGGCCGGCTCGCCTTCGCGCGGATTGAACCGCAGGTCGAGCGGCCCATCGGCGGCAAAGCTGAATCCCCGATCGGCGTCGGCCAGTTGATCGCTCGATAGCCCCAAGTCGAGCAGCACGCCATCGACCGCGGGCACTTCAAGCTGGGCCAGCACCTCGGGCAGGTCGCAGAAGTTCGAGTCCACCAGCGTGACGGGCAAGCCGGCCAACACTGTCTCCGCAGCGGCCAATGCCGCGGGATCGCGGTCCAGGGCGATCACACGTCCTTCAGCCCGCACACGCTCGGCCAGCAACCGCGTATGTCCCCCGCCGCCCAGCGTGCCATCGACTAGCACCTGGCCGGGTCGGGGATCGAGCCAGTGCAGGACCTCCGCGGGCAAGACGGGGACGTGGCAGGACGGTTGAAACGCCATGATGATCTGTCTGTAGTCAGTTGTCAGTTGTCAGTTGTCAGTTGTCAGTTGCTGTTGGCGATATCCGCCTGCTTACGACTGACAACTGACAACTGACTACTGACTACTGACTACTGACCACTGACGACACCGCTCATTTCTTGTAAACCGCCTTGGGGTCGAACACGCGGTCGGCAACGACCTGGGTTCCTTGCGGCGTGATCTGGCGGAAGAAGCAGCTCTTGTAGCCTTCGTGACAGGCGGCGCCGCCGATCTGCCGGACCTTCAGCAGGATGGTGTCGGCGTCGCAGTCGATGAAGATGCCTTGCACCTCCTGCCAGTGGCCGCTTTCCTCTCCCTTGCGCCAGAGCTTGCCCCGGCTGCGGCTGAAGTACACGGCCCGGCCGGTGGCCACCGTTTCTGCGTAGCTCTCCGGGTTCATGTAGGCCATCATCAGCACCTCGCCAGTCTCGGTGTCCTGGGCGATGGCCGGGAGCATGCCGCCCCCCTTGGCGAAATCGGGCTTGTCGGTTGGGTCAGCCAAAGCGAGTCTCCTGGACTTTGTCCCTTGTCCCTTGTCCCTTGTCCCTTGTCCCTTGTCCCTTGTCCCTTGTCCCTTGTCCCTTGTGATCGGACGAGAAAAAAGGACAAATAACAAATGACAAGGGACAAATGACAAGGGACAAACGACAAGATACCCTCGCCGGTCGCTTGCCAACAATAGCTCGGCGCGCGGCTGCGTTCGCCCGATTTGCACCGAGCGCGCAGACAGTTAGACTTGACCCGTGGACCCGTCCAATTCGACCTAGCAAGGAGTTCGCGATGCAAGGCCCCCGGCAACCAGGCAACCAGCACAATCGTCGTCGTTTTCTGCAGACCACCATGGCCATGACGGCCGGCGGGCTGGTGCCGCTGGGCGCGACGCATCGGGCGCTGGGTTTTCTGGCCGCCAACGACCGGCCGCAGATCGGTCAGATCGGCTGCGGCGGGCAGGGGAACGGCATCACCAGCTCGGCCGCGCGGTTCGGCGACGTGGTGGCCGTGTGCGACGTCGATAGCCAGCGCGCCGCCGAGGCCAAGAACAAGCAAGGCAAAGGCAAGGCCGAGACTCACGAAGACTACCGCAAGGTGCTCGAACGCAGCGACATCGACGTCGTCACCATCGGCACGCCCGACCACTGGCACACCAAGATCGCCATCGAGGCCATGCAGGCCGGCAAAGACGTGTACTGCGAGAAGCCGCTCACGCTGACCATCGAAGAAGGGCAAGCTCATCTGCCGCGTGGTCAAGGAGACGAAGAAGGTCTTCCAGGTCGGCACGCAGCAGCGCAGCGCACGGCGACTTCGCCAAGGCGGTGGCCATGTGCCGCGACGGCCGCGCTGGGCAAGATTCAGAAGGTGCTCGTGGCCATCGGCGGCGGCGACAAGGGAGGGCCCTTCAAGAAGGAAAAGGCGCCGCCGCACCTGAACTGGGACCTGTGGCTCGGGCAAGCGCCCGAAGGTCGAGTACATCAAGGAGCGCTGCCACTACCAGTTCCGCTGGTGGTACGAATACTCCGGCGGCAAGATGACCGACTGGGGCGCGCACCACGTCGATATCGCCCACTGGATCCTGGACGCCAGGGACACCAGCCCCGTGTCGTTCGAGGGCTCCGTCGGTCGATCATCCGGTGCCGCTCAAGAACGGCCATCCGACGGAGGACAACAAGTACAACACGGCCACGGCCTTCCGCGTGGCCAGCAAGTTCGCCGACGGCGTGGAGTTCATCATTACCGACAAGATCAATGAGCTGGGCGCCAAGCACGACAACGGCGTGCTCGTGATCGGCGACAAGGGGCGGATCTTCGTCGATCGCGGCAAGCTGGTCGGCGCCCGCGTAAACGCCCTGAAGGACAACCCGCTGCCCGAGGACGCCATCGCCAAGGTGCTGCGGCGGCCACGCCCACGGCGATCACATGAAGAACTTCTTCGACTGCCTGAAGAGCCGCAAGGACCCGATCTGCGACGTCTACTCGCACCACCGGGCCATGACGACCTGCCACCTGGCGAACATCTGCATCCGCCTGGGCCGCAAGATCACGTGGGACCCGGCCAAGGAGCAGATCACCGGCGACGAAGACGCCTCCCAGTGGGTCCGCCGCGAGCAGCGGAAGGGCTACGAGATCAGCGTCTAGACCTCAGCGTCTAGACCACCCGCGGCGGCTACCAGGAATGGTACGACAAGCCGACGGACCCATGCGGCCCTCGGCGGCAGCCGTGATAGTGATGGTAGTGGCGCGGCCGCCAGGGGTCGTAGTGCCGCTCGACGATCACGGTCGGCGGTGCGGCACGCTCCACGACGACCGTCTTGGCCACTCTCGGCGGCCGCTGCGTGGCGGTCATCACCGCCGGCGGCACGCCCATCTGCTGCATGCGGATCAGGTCGGCGCTGCCGACGGGATAAGCCATGCCGTGGTTCTCGACGAACGAGACCACGACCGTTTCCGGCACGCCAGAGTGCACCATCGAAATGACTTCATCGACGGTGACCGCCCCTTCGGGGGCGCGGCCCATGCGAGCGGCGATCTCCGCGCGGTTGCGGGCTTCGGCTTCGTCGATGGCCCCGCCGGTGATGGCCCCGGTGGCTGCGCCGACGCCGCGCCAATCAGGGCCCCTTCGGCGGTGTGCCCGGTTTGATGGCCGATCACCGCTCCCGCAACGCCGCCAAGCCCGGCCCCGGCCGCGGCCAGACGGTCCTGCGCGTACGGCGAAGCACAGCCAGCGGCGAAGGCCAACGAAAGCAGCAACGATCCTCCGACCGTGGAACGGCTCATGCTAGCATCCTTGCTCAGCGCGCAGCGAAAACGTAGTCCTATCGCTTGATCGGTAACAACGAGCGGAGGACTTGAGGGATTTTGGGGGCTATGCGGGCCGGGTGCAGGGCGACCATGAGGCAATTTGCAATTTGCATTTTGCATTTTTCACTTTGCACTTTGCATTCGGCCCGACGGTTGCGCCGGGAGCAAAATGCAAAATGCAAAATGCAAAGTGCAAAATGCAAAATGCAAAGTGCAAAATGCAAAATGCAAAGTGCAAAATGCAAATTGACCTAACCGATCATCCAGGCGCTTCCACGCCCAGGTCCCGGATCGTCAGCAACGCGGCGAAGGGATATCCCCGGTCGGCGAAGGCCTTGGCGCCGCCTTCCAGCCGATCGACGATGGCCAGCACGCGCTCGACCTTCAGGCCATAGGCTTCTGCCCGCTCGATGGCCGTCAGCGACGAGCCGCCAGTCGTGACCACATCCTCCACGATGGCTACCGTTTCGCCCGGCTGAACCGGGCCTTCGATGTATCGCTGGGTGCCGTGGCCTTTAGGCTCCTTGCGGACCAGAAAACCCCTGAGGGGCCGCCCCTGCACGCCAGCCAGGGTGATGACCGCCCCCACGATGGGGTCAGCGCCGATCGACATCCCGCCTACCGCGGAGGGCAGCGGCTCGCCCAGCAGCTCGAGCATCCCGGCGGCGACCAGCCTGGCCCCCTGGGCATCGAGCGTCACTTGCTTGCCGTCCAGGTAATACGTGGATTTCCGCCCCGAGGCCAAGGTGAAATCGCCGAACCGAAGCGCTCGGGCGCGGATGTGCTCGATCAGCTCTTGCCGGGGATACATGGCGTGACTCCCGTTTCCCATTTCTCGCTCGCAGCGCTCAGCTTAGCATAATAGCGGTTTGGGGCAGCGGACTTCGCCGGCCCAACGGGGCCTTGAGGGCCCTCGTCAGCGAATCTACCCACGAATCTTTCCAACGCGCCTAGTCGCGCAGGTCAGACGTTCTCCATGATGCTTCTCTATTTCGACATGGGCAACGTGCTGCTTTACTTCTCGCACGAGCGGGCCTGCCGGCAGATGGCGGCGGTAGCCAGCACGCCGGAGCATGAGATCACGCCCGCGGAAGTCCGCCGCGTGGTATTCGAGAGCGGTCTGGAGGACCTGTATGAGACCGGCGAGCTGACCACCAGCGAGTTCTATGTGCAGTTCTGCCGGCAGACCGGCACCCGGCCGGAGCTGGACCGGCTGATGCACGCCGCCAGCGATATCTTCTGGCCCAACGACTCCGCGCTCGCGCTGGTAAGCGCGCTGCGAACCGCCGGGCATCGCCTGGGCCTGCTCTCCAACACCAACGAGGTCCATTGGGAGTTCGTCGCACGGGGGCGGTACGAGCAGTTGCCTGGCGCGTTCGACGTGCTCGCGCTCAGCTATCAAATGGGGACGATGAAGCCGCGGCGCGAGATCTTCGAGCAGGCCGCGGCGCTGGCCGGCGTCCCGCCCAGCGAGATTCTCTATACCGACGACCGGCCGGAGCACATCGCCGCCTCGCGCGAGGTGGGCTACGATGCGGTGCAGTACACCGATACGCCGGCGCTGGTGGCCGAGCTGCGGCGGCGGGGCATCGCGATCCACCTGTGACGACGGCCCCCGGCATGCGCACGCTGAAGCTCACCTTGGCTTACGACGGCACCGACTTCGCCGGCTGGCAGGTGCAAGACGGCAAGCGCACCGTCCAGGGCGCGCTCGAAACGGCCTGGGCCGGCATCACCTCCGAGCAGGTCCGGGCCACAGCCAGCGGGCGAACCGACGCGGGCGTGCATGCGCTGGCGCAAGTCGTCAGCTTGCGGACCAGCACGCATCTGACCACCGAAATCCTGCACCGAGCACTCAACGCCAGCTTGCCGGACGACGTGGTCGTGCTCTCCGCCGAAGAGGCGCCCGCCGGCTTTCACGCCATCCGCGACGCCGTGAGCAAGCGCTATCGCTACGTGATCCACGACGGCGAGCTGGCCGACGTCTTCCGCCGCCGCTGGTCGTGGAAGGTCTGGCACCGGCTCGACGCGCGGGCCATGCACCGGGCGGCCCAGCCGCTGGTGGGCACGCACGATTTCCGCAGCTTCCAGACCAGCGGTGCACCGCGCAAGACGACCGTGCGCAACGTGACCGAGGTTTCGCTGCGGCGAGGCGCCGGAGACAAGGCGGATCTGGTAACCTTGGAGATCGAGGCCGACGGTTTCCTCTACAACATGGTCCGCGCCATCGTCGGCGCGCTGCACGAGGTGGGCCGCGGCGCGCGAGAGGAAACGTGGCCCCGCGAAGTGCTGGAAGCCTGCGACCGCCGCGCTGGCGCCATGACTGCCCCGCCGCAGGGGCTGTTTCTGGTCAACGTGCGATATGGGGAGGATGACAAGGTGAGCGGGTGAGTCACGAAGCCGGCCCGCGCTCGTGCCACCAGACGGCCGCCAGCCGTGGAGACCACCGGCCGGCCGACTCGCAGGCCGCCAGGGCTTCGTCCACGCCCAGCGCGCTTTGGAACCGCTCTTCCGGGTCCTTCGCCAGGCACCGCAGCACTAGCCGCTCCAGGTCGGCGGGCAGCTCGGCGCGCAACTGCGTCAGCGGCGCGACTGGGTCGCGGGCATGGGCCACGATCAGCTCCATGGCCGTCTTCCCTTGGAAGGGCGGGTGGCCGGTCAACAAGAAGTAGGCGACCGCCCCGAGCGAGTAGATGTCGCCGCGCGCGTCGGAGGGCTGCCCGAGCGCCTGCTCGGGCGACATGAACATCGGCGAGCCGGCGACGGTGCCTTCCTGCGTGATCTGGCTGCCAGTCGAGTTGTCGCTCCCTTTGGCCAGGCCGAAATCCAGCAGCTTGACGACGTCGTAGACGCCGCCGCGCTCCGCCACGAAGATATTGCCCGGCTTGATGTCGCGGTGGATCAGCCCGGCCGAGTGCGCTTTGCGCAGGGCGTCGCAGGCCTGCCGCAGGAGATAGATCACGCGCTCGGCCGGCAGCGGGCCGTGCCGGGCCACCAGATCGGCCATCGAGAGGCCGGGCAGGTACTCCATCACGTAATAGAACGTGCCGTCGTCGGTATGGCCGTAGTCGTAGATCTCGATCGTGTTGGGGTGCGTGAGCGTCGCGGTGGTTTGCACCTCGCGCTCGAACCGGGCCACGGCCTGGGGATCGGCCGACTGGCCGGGTCGGATGACCTTGATGGCGCAGGGCCGCTTGAGAAGCTGATGCTCGGCCAGATAGACCTGCCCCATGCCGCCGGCCCCCAGCAGCCGCAGCAAGCGATATTGTCCCAACTGCCGGGCTTCGTAGACTTGCCGCCGCAGCGCGCCGATCATGTGCGTGCCCACCACGGCGGCCGCCGCGGTCAGGCCCATCACCAAGGCGTCCTCCCCGACCAATGCCAACGGCAGGAGGTCGGCCACCGCGGGGTACTCCGCACGCACGCCGAGCATCACGATCACCGGTGCCGCCGCCAGCGTGCCGACGACCAGCGCGGCCCGGCGGGCCGCGTTGGGAATGAACATGCTGTACATCAGGATGATGCACAGCCAGGGGGTGAGCAGGTTCGGAGGCGCGTAGCCCAGGTGGGGTGAGTACCGCAGGCCCTGGTAGTTCACATCGATGAAGAACGCGGCCGGCAGTCCGAAGACCACGATTTCGGCCAGGCCCAAGCCCCATCTCGGTAGCGGCCGGTGCTGAAATAGCACCACGCAAGTGGCGCCCAGGGCGATCACCTCCAGCGTGTGAAAGCGGAGCAGCGACTGCACCGGCACGTCGAAGTCGCCGCCGCGGGTGAAGACGTTCCACACCAGCAACAGAGAAAAGGCGCAGAAGTGGAACGCGGCCACCGCCCGCAGGCGGGTGCGCAAGAGATCCAGCGTCTGCGCCGTCAGGTTCGCGCCGCTCCCCTCGATGAGGCCGAAGCGGCCGCACAGCCGCGGTTCGCAGGCATCGGCCGCGGCCACGCCGAAGGCAACCGCCCCGGAGGGCACCTCCAGCGTGGGGTCGTTGGCCGAAGCCGCCAGGGATTGGGGCGTATGCATGCAGGCGGGCTAAGGACCGGGTAGTTGAGATTGAGATAGGCCTCAAACATGACGGCCCCACCGAGCTTTGCTCGGTGGACCGCACGATTCTGCACTATTCTCGATCCCTTACTTGTCGTCTTTCGCGGCGACCAACTCAACTTCCACGTCGGTGGGCAGTGAAGTCAGCGCCGATTTCTTGCTCAGCTGGCAAACGAACTTCGCCTTGCCGGGACGCGCATCGGCGGGGACCCGAACCGGGCCATGGTACAGCATCCCTCAGCAACGCTCTTTCAACTCGTAGAGCTGACGCTGCTCCTTGCCATTGTTGTCCACGTAGACCAGCGTGGCCAATACCGCTTCGCCCTCGGGGAGCACATGACGCTGGAATGCACAGAAGGTGTGCTTGCCGACCCCCTCCTGTCCCAGGAACAGCTTCAGATCCCCCTCACCGCCCACCTGCATTTTCTCGCTGTACCAGCGCTGGAAGCGAAACGGCCCATCGCCGTTGAGCCACACCAGCGGTGCCTCGGACTGGGATTCGGCGAACCGCATGTAGCCCGAATCGCCGTCCGGGGCATAGCCGCCACCCAGTTTGAGGTCCGCCTTGCCCTTCCAGTCCAGCTTGACCATGCAGATCGGCCGATCGAGATCGATGCTGACTTCGAAGTTGGAGTGGGTGTCCTTGGTGGCCGGATCGGTCCATTCGCCGAGCGCGAAGACCTGGTTGCCCAGCTCGCGGTTGGAGGTGGTTTCAAACCGCTCGCGCTTGCCGTCGAACTGGCCGTCGCCGTTCAGGTCCGCCCACAGCACGTCGTATTTCTTGGCGTCCGGCTTGGTTTTATCGAGGATCAGCCAGACCTGCGTCTTGGTCTGGGGGCCCACCACGGCCAGCGCGTACAGCGGCTTCTCGGCCGTGAGCTTCGGCAGCGCTTTGAGCTTCTGGCGCTCGAGCTTTGCCAAATCAACGGCGTCGGCCGCCAGGGCGGCCGCGCTGAGCAAGAACAGGGAAGCGATCGATACCGCGGCAGCATGGCGATCTCCTTGCGTTCGAGGATCTCAAGACTCTCGCACGCTCATTGTATCGCAAGAGCGCCGCCGGCGTCAGTCACCCGTGCGCCGCGAGGGGACATACTAGCCCGACGCGCAAGCGCCAAGCGAGGGAGAATCGCCAGGAACCGCGGCTTGTGGCAGCTCTCCCTCGCTTGCGCGCTTGCGCGTCGGGCTAGTGTCGCCAGCGCGTCGAGTTAGTGTGCTGAAATCACTTCGGCTGCCACTCACCTTCGACCGGCGTTTCCAAGAACCGTGCCAGGTAGTAGAAGTCCGACGTCGGCTCCACGTAACGCACCACGGTCACCAGCGTGTGTGGATCGACGAGCTCCTCGAAGGGCACGAATCGCAGGCCGAGCTGCCCGGCCACCGAGACCATCACGCCGTCAAGCTGCTTTTCCACCAGCGCCCGGTACGCCCCCACGCCCAACTGGCTGCCCAGCAGCACGTCGAAGGCGTGCGGCAGGGCACAGCGGGCCTCGTAGCCCATCTGCAGCGGCTTGACCGAGCGCTTGCGGCTGGTCTGCTTGCGATATTCCTTCTCGATCAGCTTGGCGAAGAGCTTGTACATGCCCACCTGGCTGATGGCCAGGTGCCCGTGCGGATCGCGCGGCACGCCGCGAATGTGCTCGTGCGGCAGCAGCTCGGCCAGCCCTTCGGCCATGACGATCACGCCGAAGGCCTTGCCCTCCTGCTCGCGCCGCAGCATCAGCTTGACGATCCGCTGCACGACGCGGGCGACGTCCATCACCTCGCGGTAAAGCGGAGTGCCTTTTCCGTCGGTCAGCTCCTTGTCTTCGGCGTCCTTCACGGGCTCGGTGGTGCGGAACGAATGGCGAATGTCCTCGACGGAGAGCACCAGGCTGGCCTCGCCGGCGATGGCCGCGCCGTACGACAGCCAGCCGGCGCTGCGGCCCATCGTTTCGCACAGATAGTAGCTGGAGGTGGCTTCGGCGTCGGCCAGCAGGTTGCGGATCTCCTCGGCCAGCACGTGCACGGCGGTAAAATAGCCGAACGTGAAGTCGATGCCGTTGTAGTCGTTGTCGATCGTCTTGGGCAGGTGCACGACGGGGATGCGGCGCTCGGCGGGCCAATGCCGCTGGTAGAGCTTGAACTTGTTGGCCGTCTTGAGCGTGTCGTCGCCGCCGATGGAAATCAGCGCGTCGACGTTCAGCGAGCACAGGGCCTCGTAGGTCGCGCCGCAGCGGCTCGACGCACTTGGGGTCCTTGAGGTGATCGGGGTGCGAAACGAACTCACCCGGGTTGGCGCGTGCCGTGCGGAGCAGCACGCCTTGCGTGTTCCGCGTCCGCCGCAGCATGCCGTGGTTGAGCAGGCGGTAATGTCGGCCTTCTTCCAAAGGCTGGGCCGGGTCGAACGCGACAAGGTGCGAGTAGCCGTCGAGGATGCCGATCACTTCGACGTTCTTGCGCAGGAAGCTGGCCGCGGCTGTCGAGATGACGGCGTTGGCCGCCGGCGCCGGCCCGCCGGAAAAGAGCATCGCCACGCGGCGGATGGTGACATTGTGTGTCTGCGGCTCGGCCATCAGCAGAGTTCGGAATGCGGAATTCGGATGCGGAATTCAGACGATCCGAGCGGCTGGGCATTCCGCACTCCGCACTTTGCATTCCGCATTTTGTTCGCGGCTCGCTACCTGCCCTCGCGGAGGCGGTCGCCCAGGGAATTGTCGAGGTCTTCGATGCTGTAGATCTTCTTGATCGTGACCTCGACCGGATAATCGACGCGCCGGAAGCGCACGCTGAGCGGCCCCTGGCCGTCGCGATCGTCCAGGACGGCATAGCAGGCCCGCGGGTCGCCGTCTCGCGGCTGGCCAACCGAGCCGACGTTAATCATCGCCTTGTCGTCGGCCAGCGTGTACTCGTGGTTGACGTCGTCGGGGCTGAAGAACGTGGGCCGGTCCAGAAAGATGCCCGGTACGTGCGTGTGCCCCTGAAAGCAGTAACGCTGCACGTAGGAAAAGATGCTCTCGATCTTCTTGGTGTTGTAGATGTCCTCCGGAAACACGTACTCGCTCAGCGGCCGGCGGGGCGAGCCGTGCACGTACAGCCGGCCCTGGTCTTTCTCCTGGTGGTTGCGGGGCAGCTCCCCGAGAAAGTCCCAGCGTTTGGCGCTCGACTCCGGGCTGCCGTTGCACGATTCGAGCTGATCGCGCGTCCAGAAGATGGCCCGCTCGGCCACCGAGTTGAAGCACTGCGGGTCGAACAGGGCGCCTTCGTCGTGATTGCCCAGCAGGGTGATTCCGCAGTGCTGCATTACCAAGTCGATGCACTCGCAGGGGTTGGGGCCGTAGCCCACGATATCGCCCAGGCAATAGATCTCGGTCAGCCCTTGCCCGCGAATGTCGGCCAGCACGGCCTCGAGAGCTTCCAGGTTGGCGTGGATGTCGCTGATCAGGGCGCGTTTCACGCTTCGAGGCCCTTCAAAAATGCCGAATGGCCGGGAAAGTGTGGGTGAGCCGACCGGCCCGGCTAACCAAACAGGCAGTCTATTGCCCGCAAAATCAAGCGTCAAGGGTGGTTGGGACGACCACCGTGTGCAATCAGTGACTAATCCATGAACGCCGCGGCCACCGCGTTGGAGACCTGCACCAGCCGCGCCGGGCCTTTGGCTCGTACGCCGGTCGTGAAGAGAATGCAGAAGCCGTCGCTCGCGTGGATCGATCCAGGTGAGCGTGCCGGTCGCGCCCGTGTGGCCGTAGACCCTGCGATCGAGTAGGTCGCTCCAGCTTTCGGGCGTGCCCGGATGATTCAGCTGCCAGCCCAGGCCCCAAGGGGCGTGCGGCGGATCGGCTCGGGCAGCTCGGGATAGTCGTCCAGCCGATTGGTGGTCATCGCCCGCACGGTGCGCGGAGACGTGAGCCGCACGTCGCCGTAGGCGCCTTCGCCGAGCAGCATCTGGCAGATCACCGCGAAATCCTCCAGCGTGCTGAACATGCCGCCCCAGGGGGCGCCCAGCTCCTGCCAATAGGTGCTGTTCCAGCCGAAGTCGCCGCCGGAGTGATAGTCGGGCGTCTCCACGCGCACGAGCCGGTCGCGGTCGAAGCCGCGCGAGCCCAGGCGGTGGACTTCAGGCCCAGCGGATCGAAGATCTCCTTCTTCAGAAACTCGTGGATGGAGAGCCTGGTGAGGCGCTGCACGATCTCGGCCACGACAGCGTGCCCATGCTCTGGTAGCTGAAGTTCGTGCCGGCGCGAAAGAGAGGCACCGTGTCGCGGATGGCCCCCTCGATGAACTTCTTCAGCGGCGCGTGGGCCTTGCGCAGCTCGACGTTGTTCTTCAGCATGTCCGGCAGGCCGGAGGTGTGCGTGAAGAGGTGGTGGACCAGCGTATCTTCCTTGTGATGGGCGGCAAAGTCGGGAATGTACCGCGTGACGCGGTCGGTGAGGTTCAAAAGGCCGCGCTCCACCAGCAGCATGGCCCCCAGGTAGGTGATCGGCTTGGTGATCGAGGCCAGAAGGAACATGCCGTCGGGGCGGATCGGCTCGGCGTCCGGCCCTTCTCGGGGCCCTGGCGGCCGAAGAACCGAGGGGCCACGATCTTGCCCCGCCGCCCTACGATCAGCGCCGCCCCGGGGATGGCCGGCTGCGGCCCCTTGGTCCATCCGTCCAGAAGATCGTAGGCATCCTTCAGCCGGGCGGGGTTCAGGCCGATGTCCTGGGGCTTGGCCTGCGGCAGAGGTTGTGGCGCCATCGAATGCTCTCCACTTGTCACGTCGCCCGGCGGCGGGCAATCACTTTAGGCAAATTGTGGCCGGCGCTCCGCGAGTCGGAGCGAGGGATCACTCGCCTTGCGTTCCTGAGGCTCGGCCGGGAAACGCACTGCCCGCGAGGTGCCGCTCGCGGCGCCGCTCGCCCCAGCGAAACACTAGAAGAGGCGGCCGGATGCGCGATCTGAGGGACAGACCGCATGAAGTGTGGGCCGAACCAGGGGTCCAACTCGCAGAGCGAGTTGGCCACATACTTACCGCGCTTCGTAGCAGGCCCGGCCGGCCTGGCAGGCGGCCCGCTCCACGAGCTGGCTGTCGGGGCCCAATTGGCCCTGAGTGACGTTGCACCAGCAGTAGCCGTCGTCGTGGGGCGTGTCGGGGTGCTCGGCGGGGTTGAGCGAGCCGGTGAGGAACATGCCCTTGGAGAGCATGTGGCGGCAGGCCTGTTGGCCCACGACGTTCAGCGACGGAGTATTGGCAGCCATGTGAGAATCCTTGCGATTCTTGCGTGAGTTATGGCCTGGGAAGAATGTGAGGGGGTCGTCAGTTGTCAGTTGGAGGTCGAGGTCACGACTGACCACTGACAACTGACCACTGACACCTAACAAAAGCCTCCGGTTTCGCAACCTGCCGCCAGCAGCAGGGCCCGCTTCACCGCCACTTTGGCGAGCTGGACTTTGTACTCGTTGTCCTTGAGCGGCATGGCTCCTTGGACGGCTTGCTGGCCGGCCCGCTCGGCCGTATCGGGCGTGATCGGCTGGCCGATGATTGCGCTTGCGGCCTCGGCCGAGAGCCAGGGGGTGGGGGCGACGTGCCCCAGCACGATCCTCGCCTCGCGAACTATGCCGTCGCTGATACGCAGGGCGGCGGACGCCGCAGCCAGCGGAGCATCCGGCCCTTCGCCGTGCCGCACTTCGTAAGTGCGCGTTGGCCAGGCCGAGCTTGGGCACGATCACGTGCGTGATCAATTGGTCCGGCTCCAGCACGTGTTCGCGCTGGTGCTCGTCGCGCGGAGCGCGATAGAACTGCTCCAGCGGCAGCTCGCGCACGCTCTCGGTGGCATCGTCCGGCGAATCCTCCGTGACGGCACCGATGATTCGCAGCCGTGCGCCCAGCGCGATCAGCGCCGGGGCGAGCCGCGAGGAGTTCACGAACTTCGCCGGGCCGGAATTGCCGAGGATGGCGTGGAAGCGGTTGTCCCCCTCGACGACCATCCGCCCGCGGTCGGCCAACAGGCCGTGGCCGCTGCGGAAGTACCAGCAGCGCGGCCGGTGGCACAGCTCGCCGCCGATCGTGCCCTGCGCCTGAAGCTGCTGGCTGGCGATGCCGGCGATGGCCTGGCGGACGGCCGGGAACTCGTCGATCAGCGGGTTGTCCAGCACGTCGTCCAGGGTGGTGACGGCGCCGATCGCCACCTCGTTGCCGCGGGCCTCGATGCCGCGCAGCGACGGAATGTCCTTGATGTACACCACGCGGTCGGGCGTGACGATCATCTTCTTCATCAGGCCGATCAGGTCGGTCCCGCCGGCCAGCACTTCGGTCACTCCCCGACGAGGCGAAAGCAGGCCGACCGCCTCGGCCTCCGTGCGGGGCGCCGCGTATTCGAAGTTTTTCATGGGGTTGGTCCTTTGTCTTTGTTCTTTGTCCCTTGTCCTTCGTCCCTTGCACAAATGACAAGGGACAAAGGACCAATGACACCTAGGCCGTCGCCTTCATCGCCTCCAGCACGCGCTTGGGGGTCAGGGGCAGCACCGGCACGCGCACGCCCAGGGCATTGCACACCGCGTTGGAGATCGCCGCGCCCGGGGAGATCACCGGCGGCTCGCCCAGGCCGACCACGCCGCGCTCGTACTCGCTGTCCGGCTCGTAGAGCTCGACCACGATCTCGCCGATGTCGCCGAGCCGCGGCAGCTTGTAGTCGGCCAGCTCGGCGTTCACGAAGGCGCCGGTCTTGGCGTCCATGATCCGCTCTTCGAACAGAGCGTAGGCGATGCCCATGATGACCGCGCCGTAGATCTGGCTCTCGGCCGTCTTGGGGTTGATGATCAGGCCCATGTCCTGCACGGCCACGAACTTCTTCATCTTCACCACGCCGGTCTCGTTATCGACGGCCACTTCGGCCATCTGCACGCCGCCGACCTGCGAGCTGGGAAAGCTGCCGTGCGGCCGCCGGGCGAGGCACCCTGGGCCTCGATCGGCGTCACGCCGAGCAGCGCGCAGGCGTCCTTCCAGGTCAGGTTCTTGTCGGCGTCGCCGATGACCTGGATGCGGCCATTCTTGGCCTCGAGCTTGTCGGCCGTCGCTGCCCAACTTCGGGGCGGCCTTTTCCAAAAGCTGATTGAGTGCCGCGGTTGCCCCGCGGCGGTTGGCTTCCGCCACGCTGCCCACCGTGATGCTGCCGCCCGAGGGGTTCGCCGAGGGATACCGCGACGAGCCGATGTTGACCTTCACCCCGTTCATCGGCAGGCCGAGCGTCTCGGCGATCACCATGTTGATCACGGTGCGTGTGCCGGTGCCCAGGTCCTGGCTGCCCTGGAAGGTCTCGACGCCGCCGTCGGGGTGGATCTTGATGGTGCACGTCGATTTCACGGCCCCGCCGCCCCAGGTGTGGATCGCCATGCCCAGGCCTTCGACCACGCTGCCTTTGGCGGGGCCTTTGCCGTGGGCGTGCCACTTGTCCTTCCAGCCGATCTTCTCGGCGGCGATCTTCATCTGCTCGGTGTAGACGTCCTGCCTTGCCGTTGGAGACGGTCGGCAGGTTCCGCAGGAAGACATCGTAGCTGTCGATGCCCAGCTTGCGGGCCACGTCGTCATAGGCCGTCTGCGTGATCGGCGCAGCCCTGGGGATGGTTCGGCGCCCGCCAGGCCCGCTGGGGCGAGGCGTTGGTGCTGATCGCCGTGACCTTCTTGCGGAAGTTCGGCGGCACGAACACGTAGGGAATGACGCCGATGGCCACGATGCCGCCGCCGCCGAAGCCGCCGGTGCTCCAGTGGTGCGAATCCCAGACCTTCACCACGCCGTCCTTGTCCGCGCCGACCCGGACGTGCAAGAAGCCCGAGGGGCGGTTGCCGCGCGTTCTTCAGCTCCAGGTCGCGGTCGAGCATCAGCTTCACGGGGCGGCCGGTCTCTTTGGCCAGGTAAGCACAGACGACGCCCCAGGAATCGGCGGCGAACTTGCTGCCGAAGCCCCCGCCGATGTAGTCGCAATGGACCGTCACGTCGGAGGCCGCGACGCCTTCCAGCGGCTTCGCAGTGAATTGGCCGGCCGTGCCCGAGACGTTCTGCGTCGAAAGATGGGCGGTGAGCTTGTCGCCGCTCCATTCGCAGGTCGAGCCGTGCGGCTCCAGGCACATGTGCGTGATGACCTGGATGCCGTAATGCCCATCGACCACGACCGCGCACTCTTCGAGGAGCTTCTTGACTTCCTTTTCGGCCGCCTCGTCATCAGCCGGATCGCCGGGCAATTTGCTGTCTGTCGCCGCCGGGCTTGGCGCGGCCGGCCTTCTGGGCCGCGGCCAGGTCCTCTTCCTTCACGAAGTGATCGAGCTTTTCGTATTCGATCTTGATCGCTTTCAGGCCTTCGGCAACCGCACCCTCGGTCTCGCCGGCCACGACGGCGACAAGGTCGCCTTCCCATTCGCACAGATGATCGCTCTTGGTGGGTGCCAGCAGCGGCTCGACGTCCGGCGCCCGCTTGAGCGGATACACGGCCACGACGCCGGGCACTCTCTTGGCGGCCGACAGGTCGATCGACTTGATCTCCGCGCTGCCGTGCGGACAGCCCAGCACGCGGGCGATCAGCGTCTTTTCCGGCGTGATGTCGTAGGAATACTTGGCCGTGCCGGTGGCCTTTTCGATGCCGTCGATGCGGTCTTGGCGGGTGCCCAAGAGTGAGGCGGTGCCCTTTTTGGGCCAGGTAATCGCGGCCATCAGGAGCCTCCTTTCACCACCTCGAGGGCGGCTTGGATGACGTTTGCATAGGTGCCGCAGCGACAGAGGTTGCCGTTGAGTCCGGCGCGAATCTGGGCCTCGGTCGCCCGCGGGTTCTTATCGAGGAAGGCCCGCACGGCGACCACGAAGCCCGGCGTGCAGAAGCCGCACTGCTCGGCGTCGTTGTGCACGAAGGCCTTGACGACCGGATCGGGCGAGCTGGCCGCCCAGGCTTTCGACCGTCTGCACCTTCTTGCCCGTGCAGGAAATGGCCAGCGTGGTATCCGCGGCGGCCGGCTTGCCGTCGATGATCACCGTGGCAGCCCCCACGTCGCCGGCCGGGCTGACCGGCTTGGCCCCCGTGAGGCCCAGTTGATAGCGCAGCACTTCGAGCAGCGTCATCCGCGGCTCGACCTGCACCTTGTGGTCTTTGTCGTTCACGTTGAGCGTGATCTCTCGCTTGCCGCGGACGACTTCCGGGCCGGCCTCCTGGGCCGAGACCAGGCCTTGCCCGCCGGCCAGCGCCGTGGCCGCGGCGGCCGCGCTGGAGCCTTGCAGAAAGGCCCGGCGACTGACACCGGTGCGCTGCTTTGGATCCTTCATGAACGAGGACCTCCCCTGCGTGGGCGATGACAGAATTTGAATCGGAATGTCCAACGGGCCGATTGCTCAATCGGCGCTCGCGATTGTACCGCTGGTTGAGGGCAATGCAACCAGTTGGCCGTGGAAGGACCAAACCGGCACGCGAAAGCGTGGACTCGGGCGCCCCGCGCTCTCTAAGATAGGACTCTCGCCCGCCGCCGCGGGTCCTTCACTCTTCACCTAAGTCATGCGAGTGCCCACCGTGCGAATCCAGGCCGCTACGGCAATCGGTTCGGTCCTCCTTCTCTCTCAGTTGCAGTTCGCGGGACCGCTACGCGGCCACGAGCCGGACGCTGCCAAGTCCGCCGATGCCAAAGCCAAGCCGGCCGCCAAAGCGGCCCTGCCCGAGCACGCCGGGCTGAAGCCGCTCGAGGCGGCCAAGGCCATGACCGTGCCCGAGGGCTTTCGCGTCGAGTTGGTGGCGGGCGAGCCCGATGTCCAGCAGCCGATCGCGATGGCCATCGACGACCGCGGCCGCATCTGGATCGCCGAAGCCTACGACCTATCCCCGCCGTGCCCCGGACGGCAAAGGCCGCGACCGCATCCTCATCTTCGAAGACACCGACCTCAACGGCACGCTCGACAAGCGCACCGTCTTCTACGAAGGCCTCAACCTCGTCAGCGGCCTGGAAGTCGGCTTCGGCGGCGTCTGGGTCGGCGCGGCGCCGTACCTGCTGTTCATTCCCGACAAAGACGGCGACGACAAGCCCGACGGGCCGGCGATGGGTGTCAAGCCGCGGCCAGGCAATAACTCTGGCGATTGCCTTTCCCAAGGACGTGCCGCCGGGCGCGGAAGTCTTGCTCGACGGCTGGGGCTACGAAGACACGCACGAAACGCTCAACAGCTTCATCTGGGGGCCCGACGGCTGGCTCTACGGCTGCCACGGCGTCTTCACGCACAGCAAAGTCGGCAAGCCGGGCACGCCGGCCGACAAGCGCGACGCCGCTCAACGCCGGCGTCTGGCGCTATCACCCCGTCGCGCCACGAGTTCGAGGTCTTCGCCCACGGCACCAGCAACCCCTGGGGCCTCGACTACGACCAATACGGCAACTTCTTCGCCACCGCCTGCGTCATCCCGCACCTCTTTCACATCATTCCCGGCGCCCGCTACGAGCGGCAGGCCGGCCAGCACTTCAACCCCTACACCTACGACGACATCAAGACCATCGCCGACCACCGCCACTACACCGGCAACCAGTGGAACGACGGCAACCGCCGTCCAGTCCGACACGCTCGGCGGCGGCCACGCCCACGCCGGCTGCATGATCTATCAGGGGGGCCTGGCCCGAAAAATACCGCGGCACGCTCTTCATGAACAACATCCACGGCAACCGGATGAACGTCGATCTGCTGAAGCCGCACGGCAGCGGCTTCGTCGGCCACCACGGCCAGGACTTCCTCCTCGCCCGCGACCAGTGGTCGCAAATGCTCTACATGACCTACGGCCCCGACGGCCAGGTCTATGTCATCGACTGGTACGACAAGAACGCCTGCCACCGCGGCAACGCCGAAAGCTGGGACCGGAGCAACGGGCGGATTTACCGGATCGTCTACGACACGCCAAGCCGGTGAAGGTGGATTTGCAGAAGCTGAGCGATGAGGAGTTAGTGAAGCTGCAACGGCACAAGAACGAGTGGTACGTGCGGATGGCGCGGCGGGTTTTACAGGAGCGGAAAGCAGCGGGCAGGCTCGCACCCGATTTGTTGGACAAAATGGCCGACACATTTGTTGGAGAGCCGTCGGATAAGGATAAAGACAAGATCATGTTGCGTAAGATTTGGACGCTTCATGCAATCGGTTGGCGCTCCGGGCCCTTGTCGCTCGAATGGCCCTTGGCACTGTATGTTAACTCACCCGAGCGTGTGCGAGCGTCGGGCATTCAGTTGTTGTTCGAGAGCCGGGTTTCGGCTGACGATGCGGCACGGCGCGGCAATCTAAAATCGCTCGAAAAGATCAGCCGAACCGAGAAATCGGCGATGGTTAGGCTGTATGTTGCCTCGGCGCTACAGCGATTGTCGCTGGACGAACGTTGGGAAGTCGCCGCCGGGCTCCTCACCCACGCGGAAGATGCAAATGACCACAACCTCCCGCTCATGTATTGGTACGGCATCGAGCCGCTCGTGATGGAGGATACGCCGCGCGCTCTGAAGCTCGCGCAGCAATCGAAGATCCCCCTCGTCTCACGGTTCATCGTTCGACGCGCGGCCGCCGAGGCGAAGGGCTTGGAACACGTGCTTGCAGCGGTCGGCTCGATTAAGGAAGAAGGCCCGCAACTGTTGATCCTCGATGAAGTGGCCAACGCGCTCAGGTCACGCGGACGGCTCAACATGCCGGCTGCCTGGCCTGATGTGTTCGCCGCCCTTAACAAGAGCAAGAACGAAACCGTCCGAGAGCGGGCACGATTTATTTCCGTAAAGTTCGGCGACCACTCGGTGTTTCCCGTGCTGCGCTCGATCCTGAGCGACGCCCAGGCCGATGCCGCTTCGCGCGAGCAGGCGCTAGCGGCCCTACTGGCTGGCAAGGACGAAGAGCTGCCGCCGACGTTGCACAAGCTCTTAGATGACGCGGCGGTGCGCGGCCCGGCGATTCGCGCTCTGGCAGCGTATGACCACGCCGATACGCCCAAGGCGGTGCTCGCCCGATACAAGTCGCTGAGCCAGGCCGAAAAGCAAGATGTCGTGACTACGCTTGCCGCACGGCAAGCGTATGCGATGGCTCTGCTGAAAGCCATCGAGTCCGGCACGGTCCCGCGAAACGACCTCTCGGCCTTTCTCGTGCGGCAGATGGAACGCTTTGAGAGCCAGGAGCTCAAGGACTTGCTAAGCAAAGTCTGGGGCACCGTCCGCACCACGGCAGCCGACAAGCAAAAGCTCATCGCCCAGCACAGGAAAAAACTCACCCCCGAAGTGCTCGCCGCGGCCAGACTGTCGCACGGCCGCGTGACCTATCAAAAGACTTGTGGGAGCTGCCATAAGCTCTTCGGCGAAGGGGGCGCGATCGGCCCGGACCTGACCGGCTCGAACCGGGCGAATCTCGATTACATCCTAGAGAACATGCTCGATCCTAGCGCCGTCGTCGGCCGCGACTACCAGATGACGGCGATCCTCACCGCCGGCGGCCGCTCGCTGTCGGGCCTCATCAAGGAAGAGAACGACAGCGCCATCACGCTGCAAACGGCCAACGAAGTGGTCGTGGTGCCCAAGGACGAGATCGAGCGCCGGCAGAAGTCGGAGCTTTCGATCATGCCCGACGGTCAGCTTCAGCCGATGACCGATGGGGAAATCCGCGACCTGGTCGCCTACCTGGCCAGCCCGGTGCAGGTGCCGCTCCTGGGCGAAGCGCCGCCGATCGACCCCAAGACGGGCCGCGTGCCCGGCGCGATCGAAGGCGAGACCATGAAGGTGCTGGCCAAGACTGGCGGCAACGCGGCCCCGCAGAAGATGGACCCGTTTACGAAAGACCGCTGGAGCGGCGCCGACCAGCTTTGGTGGACCGGCGCCGGGCCGGGCAGCAAGCTCACGCTGGAGCTGCCCGTGGAGCAGGCGGGACGCTACGACGTGCTGGCCGTGTTCACCAAGGCCCGCGATTACGGCATCGTGCAGCTCTCGCTGGACGGCAAGCCGCTGGGCGGCCCGCTGGATTTCTACAACATGCCGGAACGTCATCACTAGCGGCCCGCTCATGCTGGGCACGCTCGACCTGAAGGCCGGCGGGCACAAGCTGACCATCGAAATCGTCGGCACGAACCCCAAGGCGGTGAAGGGCTATATGTGCGGGCTGGATTACGTTTACCTGGCCAGGCCGAAAGAGCCGGCGAAGAAGCAGTAGGTGACAACGGCCCGTAGCCCGTAGACCGTGGCAGGGCGCGTGTGTCTAGCCAGGCGGAAGAGACACCGCACGCATTTGGTGGGTCTCGTTCCTCGACCCACCCTACCTCCTCGACTCACCTGCGTTCCGCGAGTGCGCTACTGATACGTCTGCTCGTCGCCGGGAAACCGTGACTGCCGGACGTCGTCGCGGAAGCGGGTGATGGCTTCGGTGATCGTGGTCTTCAGGTCGGCGTAGGCCTTCACGAACCGAGGCACGTAGCCGCTGGTCAGGCCCAACAGGTCGTTGGTCACGAGCACCTGGCCGTCGCAGCCGGCCCCGGCCCCGATGCCGATCGTGGGGATGCGGACTTCGGCCGTGATCTTGGCGGCCATCTCGACCGGCAGGCACTCCAAGACGATGGAGAAGGCCCCTGCCTGCTCGGCGGCCTTCGCATCGGCCATCAGCCGCTTCTCGTCGCGCTGCACCTTGTAGCCGCCGAGCTGGTGCACGCTCTGCGGCCTCAGCCCGCAGTGCGCCATCACCGGGATGCCGGCCGAAACGAGCGCGGCGATCACCTCCGCCTGCTCGGCGCCCCCCTCCAGCTTGACGGCCTGGCAGCGCGTCTCCTTGAGAATGCGGCCAGCGCTTTCGACCGCCTTGTCGCGGCCGATGTGATAGCTGGGGAACGGCATATCGACCACCACCAGGGCCTGCCGCACCGCGCGGCCGACCATCTCGGCGTGATAGATCATCTCATCGAGGGTGACCGGCAGCGTGGTCTCGTGTCCTTGCACGACCATGGCCAGGCTGTCGCCGACGAGGATGCCCTCCACGCCGCAGCCATCGACCAGGCCGGCGGTGGTGTGGTCATAGGCCGTAAGCATTGTGATCTTGCGGCCGGCGGCCTTGAGGGCCGCGAACTCCGGCACAGTGATCCGATGGGGTCGGGAGGTCTTCGACGCGGCCAAGAGATTCGCCTCGGCAGGAGGGATCGGAGTTCGACGCCGATCATTATACCGCCTGCTGCTGCCGCGCGAACGTCGGCTGTCGTCGGCTCGTATTCGTGCTCGTTCTCGTAGTCGTGCTCGTGCTCGTGCTCGATGGACGACGGGCTTCCCGAGAACGAGAACGAGTACGAGTACGAGTAGGGCAGGGCGACGAAGCACGGCTGTCATCGCTTGCACCTGCCGCCGATGCGAGTGGTCCGGCCTGACGCCGCGGAAAAAATCGGCTAAGAAAACGCCCGCTCGTGCGTTCTATCTCCTGGGGAACGGAATCCCATGGACGGCACATCCGATGAACCTGGGCATCTCGCGCCGCGAGATGAACGTGGGGCACGTTTCCAAACGTGCCCGGCTGTGGACGGGCACGTTCGGAAACGTGCTCCACACGAAGGGACCTCACCCTCCCTGGAAGATGAACGCCATTTGCAGTGGCACTCACAGTGGCTTCGCGCCGCGGTGGACGCCTACGAAACGCCGCTGCGGCGTTATGCCGAGCGGATCGTCGGCGACGCCGAGACGGCCCGCGACGTGGTGCAGGAGACCTTCGTGCGCCTCTGTCGGGCCAGGCCGGACGAAGTCAACGGGCACCTGCAAGCCTGGCTTTTCTCAGTCTGCCGCAACACGGCCATCAGCATCCGCCGCAAGGAAGATCGCATGACCACGCTGACCATCGGCACGGAAATGGAGCTGACGGCGCGGGGCCGGCAGCCGGACGAGGCCGCTGAGCAGGGCGAAGCGGCCGGCACGCTGCGAGAGTGCCTGGAGGAATTGCCGCGGAACCAGCAAACGGTCCTCCGCCTGAAGTTTCAGCAGGGCCTGAGCTACCAGCAGATTGCCGAGCGGACGGGCCTGTCGGTGTCGAACGTCGGATACCTGATGCACCACGGGCTGAAGACACTGCGGCAGCGAATGCGAGCGGCGTAGCAGGCACACTCCGTGTGCCGTCGTAGTGTGGCCAACGCGGTCTGCGAATTGGAGTCAAGGTGCGCCGGCGGAGTGTGGACGACAGCGGACCGGATGGACGGCTTGTTAGTCGGCTTCAGCCGACTCCCCATTTGCCACCAGCTATAGCTGGTGGGAAGGAACTCACTCAACAACCGAGTCCAGCCGGCTTCAGCCGGTCTTCCCAAACCCCGTCTTCAGACATCGCCTAAGGTTGAAACCAAGTCGAGAAGCCCGGCTAGAAGCCGGCTAGCTAGAGAATGTGGCCTCGCCCTCCACCCGTTGAAACGGGTGGCAGACGGGGAGTCGGCTAGAAGCCGACTGAAGGATTTCTGACCCTCGTTAAAAAAACGTTTGTTCGGAGCAAGCGATGGATACTCGCTCACACGTCACGGACGACCCGCGGCTGACGGCCTATGCCCTCGGCGAGCTCAAAGGCCAAGAGCGCGAAGCGATCGAACAGCTCCTCCGCGCCTCGGCGGAGTCGCGAGCCGAGGTTGAAGCCATCCGCCGAGTGGCCGGCGCGCTGACCTACGAGCTGGCCGGCGACTTGCCGCAGAGCCCATTCGAACGTGCGGCGTGCTCGCAGCACGTCTGCAATGGGCGGGCGCTGGAGCCTGCTGGCATACTGCGTTTCGCGCGTGCTGCGGCCGCGGCACGCGATCGTTCGCCGTTGCGACGCCGTCTCGGCTTAGCCGCGGCGGGGGCGACCGCCGCGGGCATTGCCATCGTGCTGATGGTGCTCTCTTCCTCGGGGGTGCGCCGACGCAGCGCAGCAACCCGGAGCGCGCAAGGCGAGCGAAACTCCTTCGCCGTACCGAGCGACGCGGCACCGCCGTCCGTGACTTCGATCCCGCAGAATGCGCACCACGCGACGCCCAATGCCGCGCCTGATGCGTTTGCCAGGGCCGTCGCCCCAACTGGAGGGGCCGCACTCCCGCCGGGAACCAACGTGGGTCTCGGGGGGGCAATCGCCGACGCGCACCATCAGGCCCCTAAATCGACGCAGCCGGTCCCCGTGAGCGCAGACACTGGCACTCCTTACGATTCGGATCCGTTTCAGTCGTCCGTCACGATCGGTGGCCTCATGCCGCGGGCACCAAGATCGGCTGAGTCGCCAACGTCCGCACCCGCGCGATATCCCCTGGCGGGATCGCCTCACGGCAACCAGTCCCCCCGCAGCAACGCCCCTGCTCCGCCTGCTCCCAACGTGGGCAGCTTCGCCGCCGCCGCTCAGAGGCCGGGCAGCACGGTTACGCCCGTCGGCGACGCGTATCCCTACTACCCCACGGCCACCCAAGGCGCGGCCGTTGGCATGCAAACACCCACGGGCGTCGCCATCAGCGGAGTTGCTCCTGCTTCTGTTGCACCGCAGCAGGGAGGTCTGCCAACCGCCGCTAACCCCCGAACGCCGTCGTCTGAAGTCGCCGGATATTCCGGAGCGACCGGCGCACGCGGCTCTCGACTGGAGTGGGACGACGGTTGGTGGTTCCAGGATTTCTCCGACGATCGGCGACACGGCATTCGTGGTCGTGCCCATGACACGCGCGTTGGCGCGGAATCCTATGCCCACATCGTCGAGAACGCCTTCCTCTTTCCGCTCAAAGACCCGCTCTCCACCTTCTCCGTCGATGTCGATACGGCCTCGTACGCCAACGTGCGACGGTTTTTGGATCAGCAGCAATTGCCGCCACTGGACGCCGTGCGGATCGAGGAGATGCTGAATTACTTCTCTTACGACTACGCTCCGCCAGCCGACGGAAAGCCGTTTGCCGTACACGTCGAGACGGCCGCTTGCCCTTGGAACACCAAGCACCGCCTGGCCCGTATCGCCATCAAGGGACGCGAAGTGCCGCGCGACAAACGGCCGCCGAGTAACCTGGTCTTCCTCGTGGACGTGTCCGGCTCGATGGATGCACCGAATCGACTGCCGCTGGTGAAGGCCGGCCTGACGATGCTCGCCGAGTCGCTGACAGAAAATGACCGGGTTGCCATCGTCACCTACGCCGGCAGCGTGCAAAAGGTGCTCGATTCGACAACTGGCGATAAGCGGTCCAAGATCATGGGGGCCATCAACCAGCTCACGCCCGGCGGCGCCACCAACGGCGAGGGGGGCATCCAGATGGCCTACGAGACCGCCGTGAAGGGCTTCCGCCAGGGCGGCACGAACCGGATCATCCTTTGCACCGACGGAGACTTCAACGTCGGCGTCAGCGACGACGGCGAGCTGGTGAAGCTGATCGAAGAGAAGCGCAAGAGCGGCGTCTTTCTGAGCATCTTCGGCTTCGGCATGGGCAACCTCAAGGACGCCAAGCTGGAGAGACTGGCTGACCACGGCAACGGCCAATACGGCTACATCGACAGCCGCCAGGAAGCCCGAAAGGTGTTCGTCGAGGGCCTCTCCGGCACGCTGGTAACGATCGCCAAGGACGTGAAGCTGCAGGTCGAGTTCAACCCGGCCCAGGTGGGGGCATATCGCCTGATCGGCTACGAGAACCGCGCTCTGGCGGCCGAGGACTTCAACAACGACGCCAAGGACGCCGGCGACATCGGCGCCGGTCACAGCGTGACGGCCCTGTATGAGATCGTGCCGGCCAGCGAGCTAACGGTCTCGGTCGATCCGCTCAAGTACCAGGGCCACCCGGCGAAGGCCGCAGCGGACAAGGCGGCTAGCGATGAGCTGTTCACGCTGAAGCTGCGCTACAAGCAGCCTGACGACGAGACCAGCCAGAAGCTCGAAGTCCCCTGCAAGGACCGGCCCGGCGCCTCGGCCCATCCCTCTCGCGACTTCGACTGGGCTGCGGGCGTGGCCGCATTCGGCCTGTTGCTGCGGGACTCGAAGTACAAAGGCAGCGCGACGTTCGACCTGGCGCTCGAATTGGCTCAGGGCGGCAAAGGGGCCGACAAGCACGGCTACCGCGGCGAGTGCATCGAGCTGATGCGGAAGGCCCAGGGACTGAAGATCGCGCAGCAGCCCCATGAGCCGGTGCCCGGACCGCTCGGTGGGCCGCCCGGACCGCCGCCCGGACCGCCGCCCGGATTGATCGAGCCCTTCGGTCAGGGCGTTCCGACACAAGCGGCTCCCTCAGCGCCTCATGCGCCCGGCTCGACGCAGTCGGGTTCAAGGCCGTAGCCCGTAAACAGGCGGCGGGTCATTCCGCCTCGCGCAGCGGCGCGATCTGCCAATCTTCGCCAAAGAAGTCGGCCGCGGCGATCTTGCCCGGCCACACCATACCCGGCGGTGTCATGAGGTCCACCACGGCCCAGTCGGGCAGCATCGGCACCTGCCGGGCGTTATTGAGGTAAGCATAGTCGCGGAACGTGAACCCGCTCCCCAGCACGACGTAACGCCGCGGATTGAGCGGGTTGGGGTAGATCGCCACCAGCGCATGCCATCGGGCGTCGAACTCGCGGGCACGCGGACTGGTGATTGTGCCCGGCACGGCGATCGACTTCTCCGACCAGCGGATCGGCAGCTTGTCCGCGATGCGGGCCAGCACGGCGTTGCTGGCCGGATCGCCCCACAGCACCAGGTTGCTCGTGGCAATGTCCCGCTCGGTGATCTCGCCGTCGGCCTTCACGCGGGCCGTGCCGCGGAAGTGCCGCCGCCAGTGCTCGATTGCGCGGTCCAGCTCGGCGGCGGCCCACTTGCCCGGCTCTTCGTTCCACGGCTTGCGCGTCGGCCGCACGAAGATGAACGAATCCATGAAAGCGTCGTCGATCGGCCCTTGCAGACCGTGCCGCTTGCGTAACGCGTCCTCGCTTCTTCGGCCGCGCTGCCAGGCATCGCCGGTGCGATAGAACGACACCCGCAGCGAGCGGTCGCTGGCCAGCGTCAGCCGGTGCTTCTGTCCGTCCGGCGTGACGACAACGGCCGCGCGGTCGAAGTCGAGCGGGCAATCGCCAGCGGCGAAGTCAAGCGTCAGGTCCGAGACGTTGTCGGCCATCAGCAGGATCGCGTTGCCGGCGCGGTCGATGCGTCCTTCGGCCACGGCCTTGGCCCAATGCCGATCCAGCCCGTCGGCCGTGAGCCAGTGCATGCGGTTGTACTTCAGCGTATACGTGCACAGCCGCACGTGCGGCGGCACGCGTTCGCGGCCGCGGCGTGCCAGCGCCGACATCCGCCGCTCGATCTCTTCGCGCGATTGCGGGTGAATGCTGTGGCCGGTCTTGGGGCCGATGAGGTGCGTGAGCTGCATGCCCTCGTCGAGCAAGGCCCGCTCCATCACGTCGGCGGCCTGTTTCTGAACGTCGTTCTCGCCGCTATAGGCCACCGTGGGGCAATGCCGGAGGTTGGAGGCCCAGCGGTGGCAATCGTAGAGGTTCCAGAGGGGCGCTCGAAGGGGGCCGGGTGCAGCTCCTCCTTCTGAAAGATGCGGAGGAACTCGGGTGTTTCGGAGAAGCCGGCGCCAGGATGGGCCGCGAACCAGCGATCGGCATAGTGCACGGCGAAGTGCCAGGCGGCGGCCCCGCCCATCGAAAAGCCGCGGACGGCAATCCGCTCCTCGTCCACCCGATACCGCCGCTGGACCGATTCGATCGCCTCCAGCACGTCGGTCTCGCCGGCGAACTTGAAGGCGTTCGAGTAGCGGCCGTAGGGGTGCAGCACGACCGTGTCGGGCGGCGAGATCGGGCCGACGTTGCGGCCGCGGTCAGTGAGGAAATTGACCTCGCTGAGCGTCTCGTTGCGGCCGTGGAACCACACGTCGAGCCGGTAGCGGGTCGGGCCTTTGTCGCTGTAGCTGCCAGGCACTACCAGACCGTATGGCTGCACGGAGCCATCGATCTTCGACAAGTAGCCGCGGACAACCAGTCCGGTGGCAGTGGTCCAGGGCGCCTGGCCGGTGGCGAGCTGCGCGGCGCGCTGCTGCCCGGCCATCAGCAGCGTCGTGGCATCGACCATTTCCTTGGCTTGAAAGAACTCCTGATACTTCAGCGCGTCGTGTACGGCCTTGTGGAAGATTTCGATATCCGGCAGCAGCTCGGCGACGCGGGCATCACTGCGGCGAGCCAAAGCGTCGATCGCGCCGCGCAGGTTGGCCAGGCCCGCCTCCAGCTCTGCCCGTTTGACGGGCGGCACCTCGACGCCGAGCTTCGGCACGCGCCGCACTTTGGTCGGATCGTTATCAGCGGGGCCATCGGCCCTCGCGGCTGTGGCCAAAAAGAGCACACATCCGCAGGCAACTCGGATGAACCTGAGCATCATGAGGGTCACCTGAGGGCAGGTACGGAGGGATCTGGTCCGCGCGAAGCTCAGGGTATCCTTTCAAACAGGCCGTGTCATGAGCCGCATGCTTCGCCAGCGTCGCCTTTCGCTCCGCGAAAGGACGTTCTTTCGCGGAGCGAAAGACGACAAACGTTACTCCCGGCTCAGACTTCGACGGTCACGAACTCGCGCTTCGCGTCGCGCACCAGCCGGCTGGCCCAGCGGTCGGGGTCGTGGTCCCAGAGCACGATCCAGCCCTCGTCGGCCGCCTGGCCGAGCACTTGCGGCTTGCGGCGGCGGGTTTCCAGCGGCTCGACGTCGTAGGCCATGCCCCACAGCCGGCGGACGTGCGCCGCCGTCGGGCACAGGTCACCCAGGTAGATCGCCGTTTGCCCCGCGGACTCGAAGACCAGCGACTGGTGCCAGCGAGTGTGGCCGCGCGTGACGATTGCCCGCAGGCCCGGCACGATCTCCACGTCGCCGTCTCCGTCGATCAGCTCGAGCAGGCCAGACTCGGCGAGGGGCTGAACGTTTTCGGGTGGATAACCGCCTTCCAGCTCCGGGGCGCCGCTCGTCGCGTCGCGCCATTCCCCCGCTCGGACGACGTGCCGGGCCCTGAGGAACGTGGGAACGATGCGCCCGTCGGCCTGGCGCCGTGAGCCGCCGCCGACGTGGTCGAAATGCAAGTGGGTGAGCGCGACGGTATCGATCTGGTGGGGCGAGACGCCGAGCGCGGCCAGACTTTCCAGCAGCGGCTCGCCCGGCTGAGCGGCGAAGATGTCACGCTCGCGCTCCGTGAGCTTGCCGCCATAGCCGGTGTCGATGAGCACCGTGTGGCGGCCGTCGCGGGCCAGCAGGCAGTTGCTGTTCATGCGAATGCGGTTGCGGTCGTCAGCCGGGTGGGCCCGCTCCCACAGGGCCTTGGGCACGACGCCGAACATTGCCCCTCCGTCGGTCCGCCACGTGCCGCCGCTGACCGTGTCGAGCTGCCAGTTGCCAAGGTTCATGGGTTTGCTCGCATCGGCCGCCTACGCTACCTAGGCATTCCCGCGGCCCTGGTCTTCTGCGGCGACAACCTGGGGGGCCGCGGCCACGTTGCCTGTGCGGGGCGCTTCGTCAGGCGGCCGGTCGTCCTCGGCAGCCCGCTTCAGCTCCTTGGGCCGCCACAAGCCAACAAGCTCGCCTCGCACCATCTCGCCCAGGTCGCTCCACCGTTCGAGCGGCAAATTGATCCTCGCCAGGGCGGCCGTCGGCAGCGGCTCATGCTTTCCCGTGACGTGCTCGATCAGCTCCTCCAAGCCCGGGTTATGGCCGATGACCAGCACGCGCTCGAACGTCATCGGGCAACCAGCGAAGGACGTCGAAGTAGTCGGGCGGATCTCCCAGGTAGAGCTCTGAGTGAAGGTCGATCTCCCCCTCATAGCCGCAGGCTTTGGCAAGTCGGCGGGCGGTGGCGCGAGCCCGCTTGGCCGTGGAGCTGAGCACTCGGTCGGGCAGCATCCGCTGGTCGATGAGCAGCCGGCCGATGCGCGCCGCATCGCGTTTGCCGCGGCGCTTGAGCGCGCGTTCGTGATCGGCGACGCCGCGCCGGTCCCAGCGTGACTTCCCGTGCCGCAGCAGCAAAAGGGTCTTCATGGGCGGATGTGGCTTTCTCTCGTAACGCGTAGTCGCGCGCTCTCGTGCTCGTGCTCGATCTACCAGTACGAGAGCACTAACCCTCGTTTTGTACTCGTTGGCCGCCAGCAGTGCTAGCGGCAGGCGACGGCGCGGGCCTTCGGCCGGCAAAATCCGCAAACTCGGCCCCAAGTGGCCCCGCCCGTTGGTCGATAACCTTCGTACCAAAATCCGCGACCGTCACCGCTTACCACGACCATGAACAAGACCAACTCCATCCGGCGAGCCTCGCGTATCTGCGGCCTGGGTCTTTTGGCGTGTGCCAGCCTGACCGGCTGCCAGGTCAGCGTTGGCGGCCAGACCTTGCCTAGCCCTTACTACATCTTCGACGACGTGCAGTATTTCCCCTCGGGCCACGAGTTCATCCTGCAGAACGAGGCCGATTTCATCAGCGCGCAGAACGCGCCGCCAGCGCAGCCGGGACCGGAAGTCGGCGTGCGGCCCGGCGTCCAGCCGCTGCGGCGATAGCAGCCTGCTGGTGAGCGCCGGCAGCGGCCAGGCAACGAGAGGTGTTACGCAAGACCTTCCGGACAGTGTCTCGACGATGAAGCAGGCAGACGCAGATCAAGAGACCTTGGTCGCGGCGGCTAGCCCGTGGCGGATTCTGCGGTGGCTCGACAGCCTGACGTGGCTAGCGATCGCCGGAACGCTGACGGCCATGCTTGTGCCGGCCCGATCGGCGCAGGTGGTGAGCAAGCGTGCCGGCACGGGGCTCGAACCTGACGCGGTGACCGCGGGCCACGCCTTGCCCAGACCATTACATGGCCAGGACGACTCGCAGTATTTCACGTCCAGTCACGAGTTCATCCTGCAGAACGAAGCAGACTTCATCAACGCACAACACGGTGCGCCGTCGCAGACTCCGGATTCATCATCCATCCGGCGCTAGTGCCGCATCGACGCGGCAAGAGAGTAGCTGAAGTCGCCAGACGTCAGCCCGACTGAACTCCGGCGAGTTCAGCTACGGATAAGCCATCCAGGGGGGTTGCCACCCTTCGTCCGCAAGATCGCTTGCGGACGAAGGGGGCTCTTTTTTCTGCTGCTCCCTCCCTAAACTCTACTGCTTTTCTTCGGCCTTCTCGTTGTCGGCCTTCTCGTTGTCGGCCTTCTCGTTGTCGGCCTTCTCGTTGTCGGCCTTCTCTTTTGCGGCCTTCTCCTTGGCCTTCTTGGCGGGTGCCTTCGTCTTGGGCTCCGGCTTCTCGGGCTCCGCGGAGATCTGTTTGACCAGCTTGACTTCGATCTCGTCGGCGATCAGCAGGCCGGGGGACTTGGGCGCGGAAGGCTTAGCGACCCTGCCGGACGCCGTCGCGCCGTCGCCGGCCTTGGCCAGCCTCAGCCACGTCCCGCCCCGCACGCCGATATCCACGGTGGCGTCCTTGGCGAGTTGCGCCTTGACCGTAATCTTCTCCCCTGGTTTGTCTCCGGGCGCTTCCACGGTCAGCTTGCCGACCTTCGTGAGACTCTTGACGATGCCCGCCACCGTGTATTGGCCGTCGTCTCCGTTCGATCGGACGCCGGTCGGCGCCGTTTCCGCATTCGGCGTGAACAGCTCGATCTTGGCGATGTCTTCCTTGCCGTTGCCTTGCTTATCCATCTTGATATCGAAACGGACGAACATCCGCGGCTGAACGGTCGCCACGTCTCCTTCGCCCGTCACGTCGATCTTCTGGGCATTTGGCGCCACCCGCACCCAATAGGTCTGAGTGCCATCGCTGACCATGATGGCGCCATTGCCGACGCTCTTGATCTCCCCGCTGACTCGCCCGGGAGGAAGCTCCGGCTGCTTCTGCGGTTTTCGGCCGTATTGGGCGTGCGCCGCGCCGGCGCTGACCAGCAGCGCACCGACCAGCGCGAGGCGCGGTAGCGAGATTTGAGAGGAAGACATCGCGAGGCCTCTTCGTCAATGGGGGGGGAGCTTGGCAGGATATCAATGCCTAAATCGTAGCGTTGCCACAAGGGGTTGGAAAGCAGATTCGCCGTCAGGCGCGCGCGCTGCTTTTCCATGATGACCCGCGTGCCCTGGTCGTTATAGGCCACGTGCGACATGAAGTTCCGCATCAGGACGATGCCGCGCCCGGAGGGCTTGTCGAGATTCTCCGGATCGGTCGGATCGGGCACTTCCTCGGGAACGAAGCCCTGTCCTTCGTCGGCGATCTCGATGTGCAGCAATTCGGGCGTCATGCGGCAGACCACGGCGACGCTCTTGCTCTCGTCGTAGTGATTGCCGTGCTTGATCGCGTTGATCACGGCCTCTTCCAGCGCCAGCCGGATGCCGAACATGTCGCGCTCGTCCCAGCGGAGCAACTCGAGCTGTTTGAGCACCTGATCGATCACCGCCTTGCCGTCTTCCGATCGGCTGGGAAACGTGCACTCCCAGGAGTATTCAAGGGCGGCGCAGCTCATCGGCCTGGATTCCTCCGGCGGCGAATGACACGTCCTGGCTTCGACGGCCTCCGCCGCACAATCCGGCGGATGGTTGCGTCGCGCGAAAAAGGAGAATAAGGACATGACGCCACCCAGACCGATCGCCTTGGATCACACGTCTGCACCAGCGGAAGACAGGTCGTCACGGAACGCGGCCAGGGCTTCGGCCTCTTCGTCACGGATATCGAACTTGGCGTTCAACCGGGTGATGGCGAACACCTCATAGATCTCCGGCCGCACGTTGCTGAGCCGCAGCGTGCCGCCGTGCGCCTTCAGCTTGCGCTGGAGCGTGATGAGCTTGCCCAGTGCCGAGCTGGCCAGGAAATCCACGTCGCACAAGTTCAAGAGCAACTGGTGGCGATGCTCTTGCTCGACGAGCTGATACAGCTCCTGGCCGATCTCCTGGATGTTGGCATCGTCCAAGATGCGGCGGTCCGCGAACCGCACGATGGTCACGGGGCCTGCGTCGGTAACCGCCAAGCGTCGGTGTGCGGTCATCGACGCGGCTCCTGGGAAAGAACTCATTGCGGACGGGCTCGGGCTAACGACTCCCCAGTCCGCCGTATTGACTGCCGATCGCGCTGCGGGGCGCGGACCAACGCGGCGACCTAACCTACGAAGGCTCATAATATTCGGGCGACGCACGTTGTCAAGCTCGGCGCGCGCGGACTGCTTCTTGGGCGCGCGTCGCCGCGTTGGGACCGCGGCGTGCAGTTGCACGCAGCGCAAACATCCGCGCGATGCGTCTGTGCAAATTCTATCGGGTGACGCGAAACTTATTCCCTGTGGCTGGGGTTTGGTCTAACGATGTCCTCCGCCGCTGGGATGGCGATTATTCTTCCTTGAACGGGAAGCCGCTCTTTGGGTGTTCTGGGAAAGACGGGGGCCGCTAGTCAAGAACCGCTCGTTGTTTTAGCTCGCAAAGGAGTTTGCCATGCGGAAATGGCTATGGATGTCGGTGGCGTGTCTCGGCCTCAGTCAGACCGGCTGTTTGGAAGGCGACGCGAATTACTACGCGGTCGCCACGGGCGAAGGCACCAACGGCGTTTCTATCGCCAGTTTTCGCATCGTTGACTTTTTTGGATCGCAGGCCCTGATTTGCTCGCGCTTCGACTTGTTTCTCGATGACGAAGTGCAAGGCGCTGAGATTCGCGTGGGAGGCGGCGGAGGTTCCGGCGCCGGATCGGGGACCGGCGGGACAGGCACCGGCGGAGCCGGGACCGGCACCGGTGGAGCGGGCACCGGTGGAACGGGCACCGGCACCGGTGGGGCGGGTGGCGGCACAGGGGGTGGATCGGGAACTGGTACCGGAGGGACAGGCACTGGCACGGGAGGGACAGGCAGTGGCACGGGAGGGACAGGCAGTGGCACGGGCGGTGGCGGAACCGGTGGGACGGGTGGAACCGGCGGAGGGACGGGTGGAACCGGCAGCGGGACCGGCGGGACGGGCGCTGGTGGCACGGGCGGAACAGGCGGCGGACGCGGCGCATCGACAGCGGCTGCCGCATTGGACTTCAGCAGTGCGCTGACCATTGCACTCGGCCCCATGACTTTTTCGATCATCACCCCGGGCGATCTGGCTGACGGCGACCTGGAAGGCCTGCTGAGCGATATCGAAGACGGCAACGCGACGCTTGTCCTTTCCGTCGGAAGTGGTGCCGGTGACCAGTTGACCGGCGAGATCTTCGCGGTCGGCCAGTCCGCCGGCAGCGGTCAGGGAGGGGGCGGAGGTGGAACCGGGGCGCTGGCGGCGGAACCGGCGGCACCGGTGGAACGGGCGGCACCGGCGGTGGGACGGGCGGGACCGGTGGCGGCGGCTCCGGCAGCGGGACCGGCGGAGCAGGTGGCATGGGCACTGGCTCTGGCACCGGCGGCGGAACGGGCGGTGCCGGCGGTGGTTCCGGGACGGGCGGCACGGGTGGATCAGGCTCCACGGGCGGCAGCGGAGGCACTCCCTCGTCTACCGGAGGCACGAGTGGCAGCGGAGGAAGCGGAGGAGGCGGCACCGGCTCGAGCGGCACGGTCCCGTCCGGCACGATCCCCTCCGGCACGATCCCCTCTGGCACGATCCCGTCCGGCACAATACCTTCCGGATTGATCCCCGCAGGGACCATTCCCACGATTCCCAGCGCCGGCACGACGCCCCGATAGGGAAGAAAGCGTCTCCGCCTTACGCCATTACTTCCGCCAACTCCACCAGCCGGCTCTTCTCCTTCAGCGACTTCGCCGCCGCGTGGACGATCGCCGTCACCTCCAGGATCTCCTGGTGCGGGATCGGCTCCTTGCCGCGTCTGGACCATCTCGCGGAACGTCGCGGCCATGCGGAACATCTCGTAGTGGTGGCCGTACCAGAAGTCGCCCTCGATCGACGGCGTGTACTCGTAGCGTCTTCTTCTGGAAGTACACCGCCGTGTGGCAGTACTCGAACACCTCGTTCGGCCGGCCGAACCAGATCTCGGCCGGCATGCGGTCCGTGTAGGTGACCAGGGCGTGGCAGGTGTTCTCGCGGGCGTACATGCTGACCGCCTCGACGCCGGGCCCCAGCAGCGTCATCACCGTCCAGGCCGGGTGCTGGCCGTAGATCATCCAGCCGTCCGGGCGAGTAGCCGCCCTGCACGCTGGCGATGACGTACTGGATCGGCCCGAACTCGCCGGAGTCGCGCTTGCGCAGGGCGGCCTCCGTGCCCCACTCGTGGCGGAACAGGCTCGACGACATGAGCGGCGCCTTGTGCTGCCGGGCGAAGTCGAGGATCTTCCGCGTGCCCGGCGACGGTGCCGCCGATCGGCTTGTCGCAGAACGTCGGCAGCCCCTTCGCGCAGGCCGGGGGCGACCAGGTCGAAGTGGTCCTCGCCGTAGCCCGAGGCGTCGCCCATCCAGACGGCATCGACCTGCTCGACCATCTCCTCCAGCGACTTCGCCGCCTTCACGCCGGGAAACGCCTCGGTGAACGGCCCGACGACCTTCGGGTCGGCGTCGTAGTAGTGCGTGATCTTCGTGTCGGGGAAGGGCAGCTGGTCGAAGGTGTACTTCGGGTTGCGCAGGTACTTGCGGAACATCGTCGGCCGAGCCGGGATCGAGGTACTTCTTGATGGCGTCGAGGTTGACGGTCGGGTGGAGGTACTGGGCGAAGTGCCAGGTGTGGCCGTTGCGCGGCTGCGGCTTGCCGCGGATGCTGGCGGAGACGACGCCGATGCGCAGCACCTTGTCAGCCGCGGCGCCGCCCTTCGGCTCGGCGCCGGCCATCGCCAGCCCGCTCCCCACGGCCGCGGCGGTGGCGGCCTGCAAAACCTCGCGACGCGTCGGCCCGGATGGCATGGCAGCTCTCCTACGGGAATTTGACGGTGGGACGCTACTATAAGCTGCCGTCGCCGCGATGCCACACGAACCCGACGCGCAAGCGAGGGAGAGCGACGATGTTCGGTTCTCGTCGCCAAACTGGCCACACGTCGCGGGGCATGGTTGACCGTTTCCGCCCACGCCGATAGGTTGTAGCCAAACCTCTCCTGGCCCCGCGTCGCCGAGCGCCGTTGTGACTCAAGAGCCCGAGAACGCCATCGAAGTGCGCCGCCTGGTCAAGCGGTTTGGCGATTACGTGGCGGTGGACCACGTGGACCTCGACATCCGCCGCGGCGAGCTGCTGGCCTTGCTGGGCCCCAATGGGGCCGGCAAGTCCACCATGATCAAGATCCTCACCACGCTGCTCTGCGCCGGATGAGGGGAGCGTGACGATCGGCGGCTTTCGGCTACCGGAGCAGACCGGCGAAGCCCGCGCGCTCTTGGGGCTGGTGCCGCAAGAGATCGCGGTTTACGACGTGCTCTCGCCGCGGCGCAACCTGTCGTTCTTCGGCGGGCTGTACGGACTGCGCGGGCCGGAGCTGGCTAGCCGCGTGAACGAGCTGCTCGAAGGGGTCGATCTGGCGGACCGGGCGGACCATGCGATCCACACCTTTTCCGGCGGCATGCAGCGGCGCGTGAACATCGCGGCCGCCTTGGTGCATCAGCCGCGGATCGTGTTTTTGGACGAGCCGACGGTGGGGCTCGATCCCGCCCTGCGCGAGGACATCTGGCAGATCATCCGCGAGTTGAAGGCCCGCGGCACGACGCTGGTCCTCACCACCCACTACATGGAGGAGGCCGAGGCGCTGTGCGACCGCGTGGCGATCATGGACCGCGGCAAGGTCGTGGCCATCGGCTCGCCCTCCGAGCTGGTAGGCCGCGCGGGCGTGAAGACCTCGCTGATCCTGGCCGTAGCAGGCAACGTCGCGGCCGGCCTGGAGGCGGTCCGCAAGCTGTCCGGTGCGGAGGAAGCCCAATCGGCCGACGGGCGGCTGCGGGTCACCACGCCCGACCGGCAGCCAGCTCTTACCGGACGTAATACGCGCGCTGCTGGCGGCCGGCTGCCAGGTCAACGCGGCCGAGGTGCAGGCACCCAACCTGGGCGCCGTGTATCGGCATTTCACCGGCCGCGACCTGGGGAACGACTGATAGACATGGCACGACTCGCGCTACTCATCGGCTGGAAAGACTGTCTGGTGCGCTTCCAGTCGCGCGTGACGCTGATCTTCGTGGTCGCGCTGCCGCTGGCCCTGACGATCGTCTCCGGTCTGGCCTTCCAGGGCTTCGAGGTGAAAAACGTCAGCACCGTCGTCGCCTTGGTGGATGCGCAGGCGTCAGACCTCTGGGCGGGGACAGCGGGACACTTGCCGCCTGACCGCATCACCGTGCGGCGAGACCTGTCGGCCGAAGAAGCCCGGCAGGCCGTGGAGGAGAAGAAGATCGACGGCGCCATTCTCGTCGGGCTCCGCTACCCCGACCAGGTGTCGGCCGAGCTGTTCGTCCACGAGAATCAGACGCCCGGAGCGGGCCCTCGCCGAAGCCGCCTTCGATCAGCTCGTGGAAGTGCTTCGCCAGGGGGCCAGGCCCGTCGTCGAAGTGAATCCTGTTAAGCAAGCCATCGGCGAGCGGGACGAGATGCCGGGCTTCAACTCGTTCACTCAGGCCGTGCTGGGCAACGGCGTGATGTTCATCCTGCTCAATTGCATCACGGCCGCCGGCATCACCATCGTGCGGGAGCGGCGGCAGAACACGCTCGCCCGGCTCTTGATCTCGCCGGTCTCGCGCTCGACGCTGCTCCTGGGCAAGACGCTGGGGGTGTTCATCATCGGCGTAGTGCAGGCCGTGGTGATCTTCGGCTTCGGCGCGGCCATCGGCGCGCTGGACAGTCAGAATGAAGAGGCCACGGCGGCGAGCACCGCGGGCAAGGTGGTCGGCGTGGCCCTGGTGACGCTGCTCTTGATCCTGGTGGCCTGCGCGATGGGGCTGATCGTCTCGACCCTGGCCCGCCGCGAGGAGACGGCCGAGTCGCTCGGGGTGCCGATCGCCATCGTGCTGACCGCCCTGGGAGGTGGCATGTTCCCCGTCGAGCGCGCTCCTGCGGCGATGCAATACATCGCCAAGGCACTGCCCACCGGCTGGGCCATGGACGCCTACCACAAGCTGCTGTGGTTCGGCGAGGGGCTGCCGTCGATCGGCCTGCACCTGCTGGTGTTGGCCGGCTTCGCGGCGGTGTTCTTCGCCTTCGGCGCAAGTCGGCTGCGGTGGGAATGACCGGACGTGGGGCACGTTTCTAAACGTGCCCGTCCGAGTCTCACTGACCGCTCGACAACGTCACTCTTCTCGGGCACGTTCAGAAACGTGCCCCACGACTATCCGACGAGGGCTTTGATCACCGCCCCGTCCTGATTCACGCGCACCGGGCGGCCGTCGGCCGTGTGCAGCTCCAGGGCCGGGTCGACGCCGAGCAGCGTGTAGATCGTCGCCGCCAGGTCGGCCGGCGTCACCGGGTTGTCTTTGGGGCTCTCGCCGACGGCGTCGCTGGAGCCGATCACCTGGCCGCCGCGGATGCCGCCGCCGGCCAGAAGCACGCTGAAGACGCGCGGCCAGTGGTCGCGGCCGGCCGAGGTGTTGAGCTTGGGCGTGCGGCCGAACTCGCCCATCACGCACACCAGCGTCTCGTCGAGCAGGCCGCGATCGTTCAGGTCGTCCACCAGCGCCGCCAGACCGTTGTCGAGCGACGGCACCAGGCCGACCGGCACCTTGGCCCCGGTGTAGCCCTCCTTGAGGCTGGTGTAGAGCCGCTGGTGCGTGTCCCAGCCGGTGTTGTTCACGGTCACGAAGGGCACGCCGCGCTCGACCAGCCGGCGGGCCAGGAGGCAGCTCTGGCCGACCGTGCGGTGGCCGTAGCGGTCGCGCACTTCCGGCTTCTCGGCCGACAGATCGAACGCCCGCTTGGCCTGCGGCGAAGTCACCAGGCGATAGGCCTGCTCGAACTGCGGATCGCGTGGTGCCAGATTCCGTGGTGCACGCGGCTCGCGTGCACCCGGGTCGCCATTGTCCGCGGCCTCTTCGACGGCCTCTTCAATGGCCTCGGCAAACCGGTCCAGCTCCGCCAAGAACTCCCGCCGCCGCTCGAGCCGCTCCGGCGTGACCTCGGGAAACAGCTCGAGATCGCGAACCTTGAATTCGCCCCGAGACGGATCGCCGCCGACGGAGAACGGCCGGCACGTGGCGGGCAGGAACCCGGCCCCGGAGAATTTCGCGCCGCCGACGGCGAAGTTGGGCACGGCCACGTGCGCCGGCAAGTCACCCCGCTCGCCGCGCACCGAGGCCAACACCGAGCCGTAGCTGGGGTACTCCAGCACGGGCGTCGGCTTGTAGCCGGTGAGCAGGTAATGCGCGCCGAAGTTGTGCTCGCCCAGCGGCGAGGTCACCGAGCGCACGAGCGCCATGCGATCCATCAGCCGGGCGGTGCGCGGCAGCAGCTCGCAAATCTGCACGCCGGCCAGCTTCGTGGCGATCGGCGCGAAGGGCCCGCGCACTTCGGCGGGGGCGTCCGGCTTGAGGTCGAACGTCTCCAAGTGGCTGGGGCCGCCGTCGAGCCAGATCAGGATGCAGCTCTTGGCCCGCGGCGGACGCTCGGCCTTGCCGGTCTCCGCCGCATGTGCCCGTCGGCGCAGCAGCTCCGGCAGCGTCAGTCCCAGCGCGGTCAGCGCGCCCACGCGCAGGGCGTCGCGGCGAGTTATGCCGTCACAGCGGGTCGTTCGCATGGTCGGTCTCCGATTCGTCGCCTTTCGCTCCGCGAAAGGGCGTTCTTTCGCGGAGCGAAAGACGACATTGCCCTAGTGATTCGTCACAAACTCCCGTGAGTTCAGCACGGCCCAGGCGAAGTCTTCGAGCGCTTGCCGCCTCCGCGCCTCGTCGGTCGGAAGCGCCTTTCCCAATGTGCGGCCTCCGCGCTGCGTGGCTCGCGCGACAGCGCCCGCAGGTAGAACTCGCGGACGATCTCGTCGTTGGACTTGCCTGCAGCCAGCAGCCGGCGCAAGCGTCCATCGGCGGCCGCGATCTTGGCATTGATCAGTCCGCCGTTGAGGAAGTGCAGCTTCTGCGACAGCCCCGGCGGCGCGTCGCCGCTTTCGCACGATTCGCGGCGGTTGCAGCGGCCGAGAATCTCCAGCGCCTCCGACCTGGCGTCGGGCACGACCAGCGCCACGGCGCGCGTGCCCAGCGGCTCGTCCCCGAAGCGCTCCGCCACGCCCGTCACGTCGCACAGGGCGTCGGCCATCACTTCGGCCTCCAGCGGCCTGGCCAGGGCGCGGGAATAGAACCGATCATCCAGCGCATTGTCCTTCGTCGCATTGTCCTTCGTTGCTGGCGACCGCGCGTAGGCAGCGCTCGTCGCGATGCGCCGCAGCATGTGGCGAATGCGGTAGCCGTGGGCCGCAAAATCCGCCGCCAGTCGATCGAGCAGCTCGGGATGTGTGGCCGGGTTCGTCTCGCGCAGATCGTCGGCCGGTTCGATCAGCCCTCGCCCCATCAGCGATTTCCAAAGCCGGTTGACGATTGCCCGGGCGAATGGTGAGTTGTCTTTGCTCGTCAGCCAGTCGGCCAGCGCCTCGCGGCCGTCACTCTGGCGGGTGAGGAAGCGCTCGCCGGGCAGGCGTGGCACGGCCGCTTCGCCGCTGGCCGGATGGCTCACCTCGCCGCGAGACAGCACGCCGCACGTGGCGGCCCCGTTCGATGCGGGCAAAGATGGCGGCCAGCCCGTGGTAGTCGTCCTGCGTCCAGCGGTCCAGCGGATGGTTATGGCAATTGGCGCACCGCAGCCGGGCACCCAGGAACAGCTCGCTGACCAGCTCGGCCTGGTCGCGCGGCCCGGCGGCCGTGCGATGAAAGTTGGCCGGGCCGACCGAGTGCGTGTCGCCCGTGGCCAAGAGCAGCGTCCGCGCCATTGCGTCGTAAGGGGCATCCTCGGCGATCTGTCGCCGCAGCCAGCCATGATAGGCGAGCCCGGCGGGCCGTTCGTTGCCCGGCGACTGCACGCGGAGCAGCTTGGCGAACTTGTACGTCCAGTATTGGGCGAACTCCGCGGAGCCCAGCAGACGATCGACGAGCAGCTCGCGCTTGTCCGACCGGCGGTCGGCGGCGAACTCACGCACTTCGTCTGGCGACGGGAGCCGTCCCGTGAGATCGAGCCGCAGGCGGCGGAGAAACTCCGCGTCGCTGGCCGGCGGTGAAGGCTTAAGCCGCAGCGTGCCCAGCATCGCCAGCACCTCGTCGTCGATGAAGCTGCGCCGCGGCGAGCGGGACAGGTCCACCGGCGCGTCGGCCAGCGGGACGATCAACCGCATCGCCACGACGCGGTCGAGAAAGCGGGCAATGATGGTGTGCTGGCCGCGCCGCAGCACGCGGGCGGTGGCGCACCGGCCGTCTTCGTCGATCGCAACCGCGGCGGGGTCTTCGGCGGTGAAGACGGTCCAGGCGGTGGCGTCCGCGGTCGTGCCGTCTGTGAAATACGCCGTGGACGACAGGCGCGCGCAGCGCCGGTGCCCTCCAGAACTGCTTGGGACGGCGACACCTCGAGCCGGGCGAGCGACCGCTCCTTGCGCCGCGCGGCGCTTGGACAACCCAGGTCTCGATGAGTTTCGCGCCGGCGCTACGCTCTTCCAACCGCCGGCCGCCGCCGTGCTCCACCCGCTCGGTCGGCTTTGCCAGCAGCAGGCTGGCCGACGGTCGTGCCAAGTTGACGCGCCGCCCTTCGAGCTGGTGGACAATCGCCGTGTAGTCGGCCCCCGGATCGCCGCCGTAGAGCGAGAGCTTGAAGCCGCCGCGGCCGCTGGCCGCGCCGTGACACGCGCCGGCGTTGCAGCCGGCCTTCGTCAGGACCGGCATCACCTCCGTGTCGAAATCGACGCCGGGGGCGCCCAGGGCGATCGCGAGATAAAGCGTGGCGGGCAACATGGGGGTCGTGTGCCACTCGACGGCGGTCCATTGTCGCCTTTCGCTCCGCGAAAGGACGTTCTTTCGCGGAGCGAAAGACGACTCTGGCTCGCGGTGAAACGGGTCACTGCTTCTCGGCGTACTTCTTTGCCCAGGCGCGGATGTGCTCCTGGGCCTCCTTCGTGCCATAGTTCTCCAGGTTGCCGGAGTCTACAATCCGCTTGGCAATCTGGCCAACCTGCGTGGCGGCGCCGGCGTGCTTGTCGATATACTCGACCACCTTCTTGGCCGCCTCGTCCACTTCTTCCTTGCTGGCGTCCTTACGGATCACCGCTCGCAGCAGCGGGCCGAGATTGGGGTCTTGGGCGTCAGCCTTTGCTTTGGCCTTGGGCCGGGCAGGCTTGGCGTCGTCCAAGGCCAGCTCCTTGGCCGTGGGCGGCTCGATGCCCAGCGTTTTGGCAATCGCCGCGGCGATCTTCGGGGCGTCGGCTTGCACGCTCGGTTGCACGAGCGCGAAATTCGCCGCCACCCTTCCCTCCTTGGCCACCAGCACGGTGAGCGTCATCTGCCGGTTGAGACCATACGCCCCCGGCCCTTCCAGGCCGTCGGGTGAGATGGTGATCGGCACGTCCTTGGGCAACGCCTGCCGGGCGACCTTCAGCCGCTCTTCGGTCGCCGTCGTGTCGGCGGTCAGCATCACCACGCCGGCCACCAGCTTGCCCTCCTTGGCCTTGGGGGCGGCGTAGCCCATTACGGCGCGAATCGTGGCCAGCGACGGCCGGTTGAACTCGTGCACGAAGACGAGCACGAGCGGCTTTCCGTCGGCCTGTTTCACCAGGTCGAGCTCCTTGCCGGCCTGGTCGTCGAACACGCCGAGGGCCTTGAAGGACGAGAGCTTCTCGCCCACCTGCGGACCGGAGAAGACCTTGTCCTCGCCGCGAACCGAATCAGCACCCAGCATCAAGGCGCAAATCGCAGCGAAGACGGCAAGACCACCGAACCGCAATGCCACGGGTTTCATGACGAGATCCTTAAAGGGCAGTACAGATGGGAATGCGGTTTTTTTGGAACGCTGATAATCGCTAATATGCACTAATCATCAAAGAAAGAGTGGCTGCCTGAAAGGCCCGATAACATCGGCGTTTATTAGCGTCGATTAGCGATTATTAGCGTTCCAACTGCTCCTCGTCACGCTGCCTGTGGGCACATTGACAACGTGCCCCACGTTATTGTGACCGCTCGCTGGGTTTGGGGTCCGCCTTGGGCTTGGGCCGCAGCACGTTGTCGAGCCGCTGCTTGAGCTGGGCGAAGCGCTCGGCACCCACGACCTTGCGCAATTCGACCTGCAAGTGATGGTAGTTCGCCAGCAGCCGCTTCTGCAAATCCACGATGTCGCCTTGCAGTTTCTCCGCGGCAGCCTCATCCAGGTCGAATGCCGCATACTTCCCGGCCAACTCCCGCTCGCGCTCGGCCAATTGCTGCCGCAAGCGTTCCGCGTTGGCCTGCGTCGCGCGGACCAGGTCCCGCACGAGAGTGATCTGTTCCGCCGTCAACGGTGGCGGCGTGGCCGCAGGGGCCTGCCCGGTGACGAGTAGCCCGCAAAGGAAGACAAAGGTCATGGCCATCAGCATTTATTAGCGATTATCAGCGTTCCAAAACCTTCGACTCAACGGCGCGGCGATCTTGCAACGTAGCTACCCACGCGCGCTGCGTTTCCAGAATCTTCAGGTCCACGACGACCGACGGCAGGGCGGCCGCTTCGTCTAACAGCTCTTCCCACTGCGCGACCAGCGCCGCCTGGCCGGCCTTCTCCACGATGCTATGACCGCGCACGCCACTGCCAGGGACGCCACTGCCAGGGACGCCACTGCCACGGACGCTATTGCCCGCGTCATCGTGCTGCGGAGGCCACACCGTCCATCCCAAGAGCAATACCACCGCCGCTGACGCCAACGCCCCCGCGCGGAGCACGACGCGCCGCCGGCCGACGCGCGCCAAGACTCGGCTCGGCAAATCGCCGTGCACCTCGGGCCATGGCAGCCGGCCCAGCGCCTCGGCAATTCGCCGATCCGCCTCCTCGAAACCGCGATGATCGTCGTCAGGATGCATCGTCGTCGCCACCGGCAAGGTCGGGTCCCAGGATCAGCCGCAGCCGCTTTCGCGCCCGGGCCAGCCGCATCTTGAGCGCATCGGCCGACGAATCGAGTATCTCCGCGATTTCGGCCAAGCCGCGCTGCTCGAAGTAATACAGGTGTACCAATGCCCGGTCCGCTTCGGGTAGCTCGTCCAGGGCCTGGCGCAGCCGGCGAGCCACGGCAGCCCGCTCGTCACGCTCGGCCGCCGCGCCGGCCACGTCGGCCTGCGGGTCGGCCACGCTCTCCGGGAGAGCCGAGACGAACCGCCGCCACCAGCGGCGCTGCCCGCGCTGGACATCCAGCGAGGCGCGTACGGCCAGGCGATAGAGCCAGGTGCTCACCGCCGACTCGCCGCGCCAACCACCGCATTTCGTCCACAGCTTGACGAACGTTCGCGAGGCGGCCTCTTCGGCCAACGACGCATCGCCCAGCATCCGCCAGGAAAGCCGAAACACGGGGGCCTGGTAACGACGCACGAGCTCCGACAGGGCTGCTTCGTCCCCCTGCTGGCAGAGGCGCAGCAGTCGTCGGTCGTCGTCTTCCAAGTTCGGCTCGCTCGTCGGTCCAACGCCTCGCTCGTTTAGACGCCAGCCGATGGGCCGTGGTAACGCGGATTCCAGGGAAGAAGTGAGTAGGTGAGTAGGTGAGTAGGTGAGTAGGTGAGTAGAGGTGCCAACGCATGCGGCCGGTTACTCACTTACTCACTTACTCACTTACTCACTTACTCACTTACTCACTTACTCACTGCCTACGGCTTGCCTTTCTCGCCGCCGTTGGCCCCCTCTTCAGCCGCGGCTTCCTTTTTCACCTTCGCCGGCTCCTTCTTGGCTTCCTCGGTCACCGCGAACTGGTGCATCAGCGGCTTTTCCTGAGTGATCTCGTGCAGGCATTGCATCACGCCCGCCGACGTGCCCAGGTACATGCGGTCCGATCGCCAGTTCACCACGCGCACGTCCAGCCGGTCGATCCTCAGGCTATCGACCTGGGCGCCGGACTTGCGGTCCAGCACCTGCAAGGCGCCGCTGTTGTCGGCCGCATAGAGCCGCGTGGCGGCGACGGCCAGGCAGCGGCGAATGCCCGGTGCCCACCAGCGCCGCTCGCCCGACCTGGCGTCCAGGCAGAACATGCCGGAGTTGGGGCCGACGGCGTAAACGGCGTCCTCGATGGCCACGGCCGGCTCGTAGAGCGGCTCGCCGATGCTGTACCGCCAGGGGGCCTCCACCTTGGCCTCGTGGATGCCGTAGACGTAGCCATCTTTCGAGGTGGCATAGACGTAGGGAGGCCAATAGGTCAGCGGGGCCTCGATTGGCCGCAGCGTGTCGAAACGGTTGTCGATTTCGGCCCGGTGGTTGTACGCCAGATAAATCTGCCCCCGCGACGTGGCCCACGCCAGCCGCTGTGGCGTCACCAGCGGCGGCACGTTCACCGGCGCAAACGAGCTGTAGGTCATCATGGGAATGACCCCCGCCTCATAATCCGCGCGCTGCAGCTCGCGGAGCTTCTTCTGGCGATCTCCCCCATCCTTGACCTTTCCCGGGGCTCCCTTGGGTTGCGGCGCCGCGAGCGGCGCGGGCTCCGCCGGCGCCACGGGCGCCGGAGCATCCGCACCTAGCCGCACGTCGGGCAGCTTGTACGCGGTGACGTGCCCGGAAAGCATGGGCACGTAAATCCATTCATCGCCGACGGCCGGCGCCGCGGAGCTCACGCCGACCAGTGCTTTGCGGAAGGCCACGCCGCCGTCGCGGCGGTCCAGCACGTATAAATCGCTGCCGTTCACCACGGCCACGTAGAGCTTGCCGACGCCAGGAGCTTCGCTGGGCTTCTCGCGGCTGCCGACCTGCGTGACCCAGAGCGTGCGACCCGTCTCGCCGTCCAGGGCGTGCAGCACGCTGCGGCGGCTGAGCACAAAGAGCGTGTTGCGCTCCTCGATCGGCACCACCACCGGCGGAGGGGGCGGCTTGGGAAGCAAGTCTTCCACCTCCATCGGCTCTTTCTTGCCGATGACCTCGAGAGGCCCTCCCTTCGGCGCCGCTTGTTTGGGCGGCGGCGACGACGGCCCCCAGTAGACCACGTCCTGCACCTTGTCTTTCCCGGGATTGATCTCGATGTGAGTCAACCAGGCTCGCTTCAGCCCGTGGCTTTGGGCCGTGGAGCGCGGAATGACGACGGCCGAGTTATCCTGGGCGGCAGCCGGCACAGCGCCGGCCAGCATCGCAGCGAGGAGGGCCACCCGCATCGGGCCGGCGGCGGAGACACGTTGGATTCGCATGGAAGACACCCGCAGCGAAAGGAAAGGACTTGCGACTCCATGATAGTTGCCGCTGGCCCGGAAATCAGCGTGGGAATCCGGATTCGGGGTGATTTCGGTCGCGTGCGGTTCCCGGACGTTTCAGATTCCGTACACCGTTCCCGGTGGCTTCTTGGCTTGAAGGACGGCACGGAGCTTGTCGGCCCCGGCCTTGGTGACCCAGGTGCCGTAGATCGAGACGTGCCGCAGCGACGGCAAGGTCTTCAAATGCTCCAAGCCCGCATCGCTGATCAGTGTGCCGCGGAAATGGACCGCCTCCAAGCGCGGAAACGCAGCCAGGGTGATCAGGTCGGCGTCTCGAACCGATGTGGCATTAAGACTGATGGACTGCAGGGTCGAGATCGCGGCGAGGTTTCTGAGACCTTTTCCGGTGAAGCCAGCTCCCCCCAAGGCTAAGTGGCGCAACGTCTGAATGCGCGACAGGTTTGCCAGTCCGGCATCCGTAACGTTGGTTCCCACAAGAGTCAGATGTTCGATCGCCGGGAAGCCGGATAGATGTTGCAAATCTGCGTCAGTGATATTGACGCCGTGAAAGGCAAGGATCTGGATCGGCGCGGCACGAATTCGCGTTAAGCCGTTTCCGTTGATGGCCACTTCCATGAGCGACAGTTGTCGCAGAGCAGGTGCGCTCATTAGGTTAGCAAGCGCCTCGTCACTCAAGGCCGATTGGCACACGTCCACCGCGTCAAGCCGGGGAAGATGCGCCAGAGTCTCCAAATCCCTGGGCCGTTACTTGAGGGCAATGAAAATAAGCCGACTTGAGGGAACGAAGCCGAGCCACGTAGGCAAAGCCTGCATCGGTGACCTGCGGACCCGCTAACCTGAGATGGCGCACTTCCGTCAGGTGTTCCAAGAGCCGCAGATCGTCATCGGTCGTGTTTGCGCCGAGCGTCAAGCCTCGCACGTCGGCGTACCACTGCGGCCCTAGCCGGCCGCCGATCATCGCCTCGAACCAATCGCCCGTCTTTTCGCCCTCGAACTCGATCCGCGCACCGAGATCCACCAATTGGCTCACGGCCCGCTGGTGCTGATAGTTCCGCTGCGCCGGCCTGGCGACCCACAGCGCGAGGGCCACGACCAGCACGGCGAACAGCAGCGTGCGGAGGCTGAACTGAAACCGCGGGCGGTTTTTCCCGGCCTCGGCGGCCCGTGCCCGCCGCGGGATGAGCGAAAACACCGCCCATCCGATCAGTCCGATGCCCACGCCGAGAACGGCCCCGGCCGGCAAGCCGGCCAGCGCAGCGGCCCGCAGCGAGACCAGCGGCGGCCGCCGCGTGATGATCCATTCGATCCCCGCAATCGCTCCGCCCAGCAGGACCACACCCACCAAGCCGGCGAACAGCCCGGTCAGCGGCGCGCGGAAGATGGCCCGCATCTGTCGCCGGCCGAAGACGATTGCGGCGCCCGTCAGCGCCACGGCCACGAGCGCCACGCCGATCATCCAGCGCCAGCGCTCCTGATTGGCCGGACTGCCTACCTCCACGAACCAGCAGCCGCCGAGCATGGCAAGGCTGATCGCGGCAGCGGCCAACGTGAGCGTGCCGAGGCGTTTTCGCTCTTGGCGTGCGGAGGGTGCTCTCGGTGGCATACGAGGTCCGACCTTGGTTGACTCAATCCTCAATACACGCCGGTTCAGCGCCACGGCAAAAACTCATGGCCGGAGCTTAGCAACGGCTGAATTATCCGTCGGCGCGGGTCGCCACGCAACGCTCGCAGTTGCCCGCACACGGTGTGCGGCTTGCGGGTTATCAGGGGGCTTACGCCCCCCGCTCGCCTGAAGTCGAGCGCGTGTCGGCGGTGAACTGTTTGATCCACCGCACGTCCCAGAGCGAGGGGAAGGTGTTATGCTGGTACGGGTGGCGGGCGCAGGCCTCGACGTTCAGCTCGATGCCCAGGCCGGGCTTGTCGGGCAAGGCGAACTCGCCCTGGCGGATCGGGTCCCAGCCGCAGACCAGCTCGTTGCGCCACGGCACGTCGTACTCGGCGAAGTTCTCCTGAATCATGACGTTCGGCGTGGCCCAGCCGAAGTGCAGCGCCGCGCAGAGCGCCACCGGGCCGATCGAGCAGTGCGGGGCGAGCCGCAGATCCTGGGCCTGGGCCAGGGCGGCGATCTTCTTGCCGATCGACAGGCCGCCGCAATGGGCCAGGTCCATCTGCACCACGTCGCAGGCCCGCAGGGACGTCAGCCGCTGGAACTCCTCCAGCGTGTACAGCCGCTCGCCGGCGGCGAGCGGGATGCGCAGCCCCTGCGCCGCGAGCGCCTGCTTGACCTCCAGCAGCAAATCGAGACTGTGCGGGGTCACCGGCTCCTCGTACCACGCCGGGCGATACGGGGCCAGCCGCCGGCCCATCTCGATCGCGCACGGCACCGACAGCCGGCCGTGCACCTCGATCATCAGCTCGACGTCGTCGCCGACCGCCTTGCGCACGGCGGCGACGATCTGCTCGGCCTCGGCCATCTCGCTGAGCGACATCTCCTTCCAGGCCGTGCCGAACGGATCGAACTTCATCGCCCGGTAGCCGCGGCTGACCACCTCCCGGGCCTTGGCGGCGTACTCTTCGGGCGTGCTGGCCCCGCCGTACCAGCCGTTGGCGTAGGCCGGCAGCCGCTCGCGGGCCCGGCCGCCGAGCAGCTTGTAGACGGTCTGGCCGCAGGCCTTGCCGATCAGATCCCAGCAGGCGATCTCGACCGCGCTGATGGCCGTCAGTACGGTCGGGCCGCCCTGGTACTGATCGCGAATCAGCTCGCCAGCCGTCTTTCGACGTCGAACGGATCGACGCCGAGAATGCGGTCCTCGACCCACTCGTGGATGAGGGTCTCGACGGTCCGCTCCTGCCATTCGAGCGAGGCCTCGCCCAGCCCGGTCAGGCCGGTGTCGGTCGTCAGCCGCAGGAACAGATAGTTCCGCAGCCCGCCGTTGGTGAGAAACGTTTCGAGCTTGGCGATCTTCATGAGTGTGGTCCGGTCACTCCGTGACCGGAAGCGGTGTGGGACACGGGAAGGGGACGGGGGTCGGGGGTCGAATGCGTGGCCAGCGACGCCTCCCTCATCATGAACCGCGGCGGCCACGAAATCGACTCCCGACCCCGTTGCGCCCGCCGTTGCGCGGCGACCTGGCATAAGCCGCACGGGCAGGATGCCCGTGCCACGACGCGGCCACGGCGGCCACGCAGCTTTCTTGACCTGAGAGTGCAAATCGCCTAGCATGGCGGCCAACGGATCGGCGAACCGCTGATGATTGCCGGCCGTTTGGCGGTCGCGCGAGCGCCGCTCCCGCCTGACGCCCTCCACAAGCAACCTGGCTCGCCGGTTTCTTACCGCGATTTTCTCGACGGCTATTCACCGAGTACGACGCTACCGAGTACGACGCTATGGAACAGAAGTTCGAAGGCGACTCCCAAGGCCGAGATCCGGCTCGAAGGCCGCAAGGTCATCCGCGGCGACGTGACGAACGACTGGGGCCTGCGCCTGCAGTGGGAGGTCCGCCGCGACGGCAAGGTGGTCGCCACGCCGGCCGCCCGCGCCGAGACGAGCTACGAGCACCCCGACGCCACGCCCGGCAAGTACGAGATCGTGCTGCAGATGTGGAAGTACGTCGAACTACGCGCAAGAACGCCGACGGCGAGTTCACCGACAGCAAGTTCGTCGAGATCTCGAACAAGGTGACGCTACACGATCTGAGCCGTCTGTCGCTCCGCGAACGACGCCTTCGCGGAGCGACAGGCGACAATACGCACCGCAAGGAGACACCGCATGCTGAACATCGGCAACGTCAAAGTTCCCGTCTGCGACGGCGTCACGCGGCGGAGCTTCCTGCAGGCCGGGCTCGGCCGGCCTGGCGGGCCTGTCGCTGCCCGACGCTGCTGCAGCTCGAGGCGGCCGGCGCCGTCGAGGACGAGCCAGGCCAAGATCAAGCAACTGCATCACGATCTTCCTCGTCGGCTCGCCGGGCCACCTCGACACCTGGGACATGAAGCCCGACGCCCCGGCCGAGGTCCGCGGCAAGTTCAAGCCGATCGGCACCAACGTGCCGGGCATCCAGATCTGCGAGCACTTCCCGCTCATGGCGCGGATGATGGACAAGGTGGCGCTGATCCGCAGCCTGCACCACAACACCGGCGCGACGCACGAGAACGGCCAGCGCTGGATGATGACCGGCCACGACTTCAACGCCGACAGCGTGAAGCCGCACGCCGGCAGCGTCATCTCGCGCGTCTTCGGCCCGAAGGGCGAGCTGCCGGCCAACGTCATCCTGCCCGGCCCGATCGGCAACACCGGCGCCGGCCCGCTGCACGGCCAGACGGCCGCGCTACCTCGGCAGCGCCCACGAGCCGTTCTTCCTCAACGCCGACCCGGCCCGCCCGGACTTCAAGGTCGCCGACCTGGAAGTGCCCGCCGGGCAGTCGGCAGTTCCGGCTCGACGCCCGCCGCAAGCTGCTCGACCAGCTCGACGAGCTGCAGCGCCGCACCGAGACCCGCAGCACGCAGATGCACGACAGCGCCTACGAGCGGGCGTTCCGCCTGCTCACCTCGCCGCAAGGCCAAGGAGGCGTTCGACCTCGACCAAGGAGCCGGACAAGCTCCGCGACCGCTACGGCCGCAACACGTTCGGCCAGAGCTGCCTGATGGCCCGCCGGCTGATCGAGGGCGGCGTCGCGCTACGTCACGGTCAACCACTTCGACACGGTCTTCGACCTCACCTGCTGGGACATGCACGCCGACGGCGGCGGCCTGAACAACACCTACCTCGACTACGAGCGGCACCTCTGCCCGCAGTTCGACCTGGGCCTTCACGGCCCTGATCGAAGACCTGGAGCAGCGCGGCCTGCTGCAAGGAGACGGTCGTCGCCGTGCTGAGCGAGTTCGGCCGCACGCCGCAGCTCAACGGCCGCGGCGGCCGCGACCACTATCCCGACGGCCTGGACGAACTTCCTCTGCGGCGGCAACATCCGCGGCGGCCAGGTGATCGGCGTCGACCGACAAGATCGGCGCCGCGCCCGCACGACAACCCGATCGAGCCGCCGCAGGTGCTGGCCTCGATCTACCACGGCATGGGCATCAACCTCGACACGACGATGATGCCCGGCCCCGGCGACCGCCCGGTCCGCCTGGTCGAAGCCGAGCCGATCCGGCAGTTGTTCGGATAGTCGCCTCTCGCTCCGCGAGAGCAACGGTAGCGTCAGGCTCCTGCCTGACAGCAATCCGCTTGGCGAATCGTCGGCAGGCAGGAGCCTGCGCTACCCTGTCGCAGAGCGAGTTCGCACGCTGGAGAATCCCGACCACCTTCACGAAGAGTCTCGCGAATGCCAGCGCGCCGGTTGACTGCCTGGAATCTGTATGCGATTGCCCTGCTCGCGACGGCGACCGCCGTGCGCCGCCGAGCCGGTGATCCGCAACCTCAACGTCCGCGGCCTGCAGGTCGGCGGCACGACCACGCTCGTCATCGACGGCGACGACCTCGGCACGGCGCCGCGGCTGCTGCTGCCCTTCCCCGCCAAGCAGGAGCTGCAAGCCCGGCGGCACCGACAAGCGGGCCACGTTCGACGTGACGCTCGACGCCGAGGTCGCGCCCGGCTACCACCAGCTGCGCGTCGTGACCGACGGCGGCGTCAGCCTGCCGGTCGTGATCGGCGTCGATCGCCTGCCGCAGCGTGGCCGCTGCCGCGCCGCAGCCGAAGCCGAGGACGTTGCCGATAAGCTGCCCGTCGCCCTGCACGGCGCGGTCGGCGGCAGCGCGGTCGCCGAGACCAGGTTCCCCGGCAAGGCCGGGCAGAAGGTGCTGATCGAAGTCGAGGCCCAGCGGCTCGGCAGCAAGCTGCGGCCGGTCGTCCATCTGTACGGACGCGAAGCGGCTGCAAGTCGCCTGGTCGTGGGCCACGCCGGCCTTGGCCGGCGACGCCCGGCTCGAGGCGACGCTGCCCGACGATGGCACGTACACCGTCAGCGCTGCACGACGCCGAGTACGCCCGCCCGGCCCGGGCTTCTTCCGGCTGAAGATCGGCCAGTGGTCGTACGTCGATCAGGTCTTTCCCGCCGCCGTCGGCCGCAAGCAAAGCCCGGCGGTGGAGCTGATCGGCACGGCCGCCAGTCCGCGGTTGAACTTGCCCGCCACGCGACCAGACCGGCGTGCTGCCGCTGGCGTGGCCCGGCGACAATGCGAGCCGACTCGTGGAGCGGGCCGCGGCCGTTCGTGCGGGTCAGCTCGCACGCGAGCTTGCTGGAGCCGGCTACCGCCGGTGCCGCAGATCTGCCGCAGGGCCGCGTCGGCGTCAGCGGCCGGCTCGCGGCAGCCCTGCGAGGAGGACCGCTACCGCGTGCCGGTCACGCCGGGCAGCAAGGTGCGGCTGGAGGTGTTCGCCGAGCGGTTCGGCTCGCCGCTGGACGTGGCGCTGGTCGTCCGCAACGAGCAAGGGCGACGCTGGCCCGCGGCGAGGACGGCCGCGGCACGCTCGACCCGGTGCTGGAGTACGCCGTGCCGAGCAACGTGAGCGCGATCCTGGTCGGCGTCGTCGATGCCCAGGGCCGCGGCGGGCCGCGGGCGATCTATCGCCTGGCGGTCGATCCGCAGGCGCCCGCAGCGGCGCCCGACTTCCAGCTCTCGACGCCCGCGCAGGCGATTTCTGCTGCCCGTCGGCGGTCGGCGGGTCGTGCCGGTCCTCTGCGAGCGCGCGGCTACCTGGGCCGCGTCGCAGCTGTCGGCCGGCGGATTGCCGCCGGCGGTGCGGCTGGAAGGCACGACGATCCCCGGAGGGAGCCGACGGCACGCTGGTCACGCTCCAGCGATCCGATGCGGCTGCCACTGGCGGCGATCACCACCTGGACGCGGCCGCGACGCCGGCGGCCAGCAGCGGATCGTGAGCGTCAAGGGGCATCCGCTCGAAACGCTGCAGCCGTGGCTGGCGAGCGAGATCGCCGTGCGCCCCGACCTCGGCCAAGGCGCCGAGTTTCAGATCGACTGGCGCAACCTGCCGGCCGACGCCGGGCTGGTGCCGGCCGGCAAGCTCGCCCTGCCGGTGAAGGTGACGCGGCCCGAAGCGACACGATCGCCCGTGCGGCTGACGCTGCTGACCAGCCAGTCGCCGCCGCTGGTCAACGACCAGCCCGATCCGAACCGCACGATCCGCGCGGAGCAGCCGATCGAGCTGCCGGGCGACCGCAGCCGACGGCGAGCGGTCAGGTAGCTCGTGCCCGCCGAGTTGCTCGCGCGCTGTACGACGTCACCGTGCAGGCCGAGCTGCTGACCGCCGACAAGCAGACGGTGCTGGCGACGGCGTTCGCGCCGGTGCGGCGGATGACGGTGCAGCATGCCGGTCGTCGTGCAACTGGCCGGCCCGCCGAAGATCGAAGTGACGCTCGACCCGAAGAACGGCGCCGACGATCAAGCTGACCGGCAAGATCGAGCGGCGCGAAGGGTTCGAACGGCGACGTGGCGCTCGACGCTCGACCGGCCTGCCGCCGGGCGTGCAGGCCGACGCCGGTCACCGTGAAAGCCGATGCGACGGACTTCGCGATCAATGTCGTCGCTGCCGCCGAGCACGCCGCCCGGCGAGATTGCACGGGCCTGAAGCTCGCGGCGACGCGCGCGCCCGATCCCGAAGCAGCCGAACGTCCGCGTCAAGAGCCGAGAAGTCGAGGTGACGCTCGTCGTGAACAGCCGGCCAGCCGAAGAAACAGTAATTGGCCTGTTCACGTTGAGCGCAGTCCGCATGCTTCCAGTCAGGCAAGTCGTGCGTTCTGTCAGGTCTCTGTTTCGGCGGTTCTGCGTGCCGGTGCCGACGGCTCGCCGCTGCACGCGCCTTCGCGCCGCGGAGCCGCAGTCGTCCCGCACGGCGCATGTCCGTCCACCCGGCGGCCATCGAGCTCCGCCATCAGCGCCAGCCGCAATCGCTCCAGGTGCTCGGCCGCAACGGCCGACGGCTACTCGCTCGACCTGCGCGCCGCAGGCGACGTTCACCAGTGCCGATCCGAAGATCGCCACCGTCGATGAGCGCGGCTGGGTGCGCCCGGTCGCCAACGGCCAGACGCAGATCGACCGTCGACCGTCGCCGGGCAGACGACAGCCGTGCCGGTCAAGGTGCAGCTTCCGCCGCGGCGAGCCGCCGAACAGCTTCCGCCACGAGGTGATGCCGGTGCTCTCGCAAGGCCGGCTGCAACGCGGGCGCCTGCCACGGCTACTCGCTCGGCAAGAACGGCTTCAAGCTCTCGCTGCGCGGCGCCGATCCGGAGCTGGACTTCGTCGCCATCACCCGCGACGTCTTCCGGCCGGCGGCGTCGACCTGCACGTCGCCCGACGCCAGCCTGCTGGTCGCCAAGCCGCGCGGCGACGTGCCGCACGAAGGGGGCGTGCGCTTCCGCACGCGGCAGCCTGTCCAACGAGATCCTCGTCGAGCTGGATCGCGCAGGGCGCGCCCGGCGACCTGGCCGACCCGGCCGAGGTCGTCGGCGTGCGGCTCGTGCCCGGACAAGCTCGTGCTGCAGCCCGGCCAGAAGCACCGCCTGCAGCTGATCGCCGACTACGCCGACGGCACGACGCGCGACGTGACCCGCCTGGGCATCTTCGCCGCCAACAACGACGCAGTTCGCCGCCGTCGACGACGAGGGCCTGGTCGTCGGCCGGCGACGCGGGCGAGACGGCCATCGTCGGCCCGCTTCGAGCGCACCTTCGCGGCCACCGAGCGTGATCGTGCTGCGCGCCCGACGCCAGGCTTCGCGCCGACGCCGGTGCCGCAGGACCACCTCATCGACCAGCCACGTCGTCGAGAAGCTCAACCGGCTGAAGATCACGCCGTCGCCGCTGGCCGGCGACGAGGAGTTCCTGCGCCGCGTCTACCTCGACCTGATCGGCGTGCAGCCGAAGCCGGACGAGGTCCGGGCGTTCCTCGCCGACGCCGACCCGAAGAAGCGCGAGAAGGTGATCGACGCGCTCTTCGAGCGGCCGGAGTTCGTCGATCACTGGTCGCTCAAGTGGGGCGACCTGCTGCAGAACTCGCGCAACGTCGGTCAGCCCGCCGTCGGTGTATCCTGTTCCGCGAGTTCATCCGCGGCGCGGTCGCCGCGAACATGCCGCTCGACGAGTTCGCCCGCCAGCATGCTCACGGCCCGCGGCGGCGCCGGCCGACGACCCGGCCAGCGTCTACTTCGCCATCAGCAAGGACACCAACGACACGCGTCGAGCGGGTCACGCAGGTCTTCTGCGGCGTGCGGATGCTCTGCGCCCGCTGCCACACGCACCCGCTGGAGAACTGGACGCAGGCCGACTACTACGGCCTGGCCAGCTTCTTCAACCAGGTGAGCGCGCGGCAGGACGCCCGCTTCCCGCAACGTGCCGAACGCCAAGCTCGTGCAGCTCAACCTGGCCGCCGGGCTGCGCGACCAACCCGCGCACCGGCCAGCCGCAGCCGCCGCGGTTCCTGGGCGGCGACGAGCCGAAGCTCGCCGCCGGACGCCGACCGCCGCGAGGCCTACGCCCAGTGGCTCACGTCGGCCGAAGAACCCGTTCTTCGCCCGCGGCCTGGTCAACCGCTTCTGGAGCTACTTCTTCCATCGCGGCATCATCGACCCGGTGGACGACATCCGCAGCACCAACCCGCCGATCAACCCGGCGCTGCTCGACGCGCTGACGAAGGACTTCGTCGAGCACAAGTTCGACGTCCGGCACCTGATGCGGCGGATCGTCACCTCGGCAGACGTACCAGCGGAGCAGCGTGCCGAACGCCTCGAACCGCACGACGAGCAGAACTTCTCGCACGCCATCCCGCGGCGCGTGCCGGCCGAGGCGCTGCTCGATTCGCTGGTGCAGGCGACCGGCGTGCCGGAGAACTTCGGCGGCGCGCCGGGCGGCTTCCGCGCCGCCCAGCTGCCCGACGCGCAACGTCGACAGCGACTTCCTGAGCCTGTTCGGCAAGCCGCAGCGGATGGAGGCCTGCGAGTGCGAGCGCGACAACAGCTCGAACATGCTGCAGGCGCTGCACTTCATCAACGGCAAGAGCATCCTCGGCCGCGTGCAGAACCCCGGCGCCCGGCCGGCGCAGCTCCTCGACCAGAAGCTGACCGACGAGCAACTGGTGACGGAGCTCTACCTCTGGTCGCTGGCCCGGCGGCCGACGGCGAAGGAGCTGAAGGTCGGCCTGGAGTTCCTCAAGGCCTACGGCGCCGAAGCGGGCCGAGGCGGCCCAGGACCTGATGTGGGCGCTGCTCAACAGCAAGGATTTTCTGCTAGTGCATTGACGCCAGGCCGCTCGTGGCACACGCGGCTCGCGTGCGCAGGCAAGATGCCGCCCCTTGGTGCCTGCCGGAGCCACAAACATGGCCGCTAGATTTTTCGCCGCTCGGTCCAGACTGATCCTGGTGACTCTCCTTGCCTTGGCCGGTGCCGGAGTGATCGCGACGGCATGGCATGCACCGCGCGCCGATGCCCAGGCGCCCAAGCGGAAATCTGCCAAGGGAAAACCCGCCGCCAAGGAGCCGGCCGTGCGCGAGCCGGTGGAGGCGCCCGAGCCGGTGCGCTTTGATTCGCAGTGGCTTTCGGCCCTCAAGTGGCGCTCGATCGGACCGGCCACGATGGGCGGACGCATCGTCGATCTGGCCGTCGTGGAATCCGACCCGGCGACGTATTACGTGGCTACGGCCTCCGGCGGGCTGTTCAAGACCACCAACGGCGGCACGACGTTCGCTCCGGTCTTCGACCGCCAGGGCACGGTCTCGATCGGCGATGCCTGCGTCGCCCCCTCGAACCCCGGCGTCGTCTGGGTCGGCACCGGCGAGCACAATGCCCGCAACTCGGTCTCGTGGGGCGACGGGGTCTACAAGTCCGCCGACGGGGGCAAGAGCTGGCAGAACATGGGCCTGCGGCGTTCGTTCCAGATCGGCCGCATCGCCATCCATCCGCAGGACCCCGACGTCGTCTACGTCGGCGCCCTGGGACGGCTGTGGGGCCGCAGCGAAGAGCGGGGCGTCTTCAAGACCAACGACGGCGGCCGCACCTGGCAGAAGGTGCTTTACATCGATGACAAGACCGGGTGCATCGACATCGCCATGCACCCGCGCCAGCCCGACACGCTGATCGCCGCCATGTACGAGCGGCAGCGCGACGGCTTCGATACCAACGACCCGGCCAAGCGCTGGGGCCCCGGCAGCGGCCTCTACAAGACCACCGACGGCGGCAAGCAATGGACGAAGCTCACGTCTGGCCTGCCCACGGTGAACATGGGCCGCATCGGCGTCGCCTACTATCACAAGGAGCCCAGCGTCGTCTATTCCATCATCGAGACGGAAAAGATCGGCGCCGGCCCGGCAGTCGTGGCTTACCTGGGCATCACCGGCACGCCGCAGGGCTCCAACGCCCCCGCGGTGTTGCGCGACGTGCTGGCCGACGGCCCCGCGGCGAAGGCCGGCCTGAAGACCGGCGACAAGGTGACCCGCATCCGCGAGCGGGAGATCAAGAACTACGGCGACCTGCTGCGCGACATCCGCCGCAGCCAGCCGGGCCAGAAGGCGAAGTTCACGGTCGAGCGTGGCGGGGCCAACGAGTCGTTCGAGGTCGTCTTCGACAAGCGGCCCAACCCCGACGGCAAGAACCTGACCTACGCCGCCGCCCTCGGCGGGCAGCAGGCCGATGCCCAGGAGTTTCAGGGGGCTGACGGCTTCCAGACCGGCGGCATCTTCCGGTCCGACAACGGCGGCGAGAGCTGGACGCGGATCAACAGCCTCAACCCGCGGCCGTTCTATTACAGCCAGATTCACGTCGATCCCACCGATAACCGCCACCTCTTCGTGCTAGGCATCCAGCTCTTCCATTCAGCCGACGGCGGGCAGACGTTCCGGGCCGATGCCGGCCGCGGCACCCACCCCGACCATCACGCCATGTGGATCGACCCCCGCAACGGCCGGCACATCGTGCTGGGAGGGGACGGCGGGCTGTATGTGACGCACGACCGCACGGCGACCTGGGACTTCGTCAGCAATCTGCCCATCGGGCAGTTCTATCACGTGGCCGTCGATACGCGGCCGCTCTATCGCGTGTACGGCGGCCTTCAGGATAACGGTTCGTGGGGCGGGCCGAGCCGGCGGCGCGGGCGCGGCGGCGTCTCCAGCCGCGATTGGTACAAGGTGGGCGGCGCCGACGGCTTCGTGTGCGCCGTCGATCGCGACGAACCGGACTGGGTGTACTACGAAGCCCAGTGGGGCGGCATGGCCCGCGTCAACGTCCGCACGGGCGAGCGCGCGGAGATTACCCCGCGGCGTCAGCAGGGGACGGAGTATCGCTTTCACTGGAAGACGCCGTTCATCCTCTCGCACCACAACCCGCGCATCTTCTATTGCGGCGGCAACCACGTCTTCCGCTCGCTGAACCGCGGGGACGACCTGCGGCGCATCTCGGCCGAGATCAGCCTCACGAAGCGCGGCAGCGCTACGGCGCTGGCCGAATCGCCGCTCGATCCGGGCGTGCTCTACGTCGGCAGCGACGACGGCGCGCTGTGGGTCACGCGCGACGGCGGGCACGAGTGGGCGAACATCACGGCGAACGTCGGGTTGCCCGGCCCGCGGCACGTGGCCACGATCGAGGCCTCGCGATACGCCGCCGGGCGGGCGTACGTGGCCTTCGACGGACACCGCAGCGACGACGATGCCCCGCACGCCTATGTCACTGAGGACTACGGCAAGACGTGGCGCTCGCTGCGGGCCAACTTGCCCGATGGCTCGACTCGCTGCCTGCGAGAGGACGTGATCAATCCCGATCTTTTGTACCTGGGCACGGAGTTCGGCGCGTGGGCCAGCCTCACCCGGGGCGCGGCTTGGGTCCGGCTCAACAACAACCTGCCCACGGTGGCCGTGCACGAGATCGCCGTGCACCCGACGGCCGGCGAGATCGTGGCCGGCACGCACGGCCGCAGCATCTGGGTGCTGGATGTGACGGCGCTGCGGCAGTTGACGCGCGACACGCGGACCGAGCAGACGCATCTGTTTCAGCCGGCCGTGGCCGTCCAATGGGCCGGGGCGCTGCGCGACGGCTGGTACGGCGACCGCCAGCACGAAGGAGAGAACCCGCCGCCGGGCGCTCCGCTCTATTACTATCTGAGCGAGCCGGCCCAGAGCGTGAAGCTCTCGATCGCCGATCGCAAAGGCACGGTGCTTCACGAAGCCGAAGGGCCGAAGACACCCGGCCTGCACGCGCTGGTGTGGAACCTGCGGCGGACGACGCAGCCGCCCAAGCCACAGGCGAAGGCGGCGAAACAGGCCGGCATCCTGGCCGCGGGCGCCGCGGCCCCAACGGGCATCTATCAAGTGACACTGAGGGTGGACGGGCGGGAGTTAGCCCGAGATCTTCAAGTGGACGTCGATCCGGAGTTCCCTGGGGCACTGCTGACCGAGGAGCTGGAGCAGCGCGAAGAGAAGCCTAAGCCGCAGGATACGTACTAACTCCGGATGCCGGCGCTCGGAGCAACCAGAGGTAGTCGGAGCAGCCAGAGGTAGAATGCAGCAGGATCGTGATCGTGTCGAGCTGATCCCGAAATCACCAAATCTGAAAGAGTTGAATTCCAAAGCCCAGGGTTGCCGCGCCAGCGGCTACCCTGGGTCACGTGGAAGCAAGAAGCCCAACCCTGAAGGGTTGCACAATGACGCGTGGCTATGCCTGTGCAGCCCTTTCAGGGTTGACGGTGGTTTTGTTGGCGAAGCGTCCCAGGGTAGCCGCTGGCGCGGCAAACCCGGGCTTTGGAGTTTAACGCTTTCAGCGTTAGTATTTGGCGCGCCCCTATTGATCGGCACCGCGACTGTACCCGGAGCGGAGGGCGCGGCGCTACTTTCACTGACATGAACGACAACCCATCCGACCCAGCGATACGACCTCTGGCCGGCCAGCCATTGATCCAGGTCTTCGACTACCACAAGAACTATCGTGACGTCATCGCCGTCAGCGGCCTGACGTTCGACGTCCGCGCCGGCAGCGTGCTGGGCCTCGTCGGCCCAAACGGCGCCGGCAAGACCACCACCCTGCGGGCCTTGGCCGGCATCATTCCGCCCACCAGCGGCTCGCTGCGGATTGCCGGGCACGACATCGTGGCCGATCCGGTGGCCGCCAAGCGGCAGCTCGCCTTCGTGCCGGACGATCCCAAGCTGTTCGACACGTTGACGGTCCAGGAACACTTGGAATTCGTCGCCTCGGCCTACCAGGTGCCTGACTTCGAGCCGCGGGCTCGCGTGCTGCTGGAGGACCTCGAGCTGACCGAGAAACGTGACACCGTGGCCCAGGAGCTTTCCCGCGGCATGCGGCAGAAAGTGGCCATCGGCTGCGCGTACTTGCACGACCCGCGGGTGATCCTGTTCGACGAGCCGCTGACGGGGCTCGATCCGCGCGGCATCCGCCGGCTGAAGGATTCGATCCGCGATCGGGCCAGGGCCGGGGCGGCGATCATCATCAGCTCGCACCTGCTGGCCCTCGTAGAAGACCTGTGCGACCACCTGCTGATCATGCAGCGCGGCAAGGCCCTCTTTTGCGGCAACGTGGCCGATGCCCGCGCGGCGTTTGCCAAGGCGGGCGAAGGAGGCTCGCTGGAGGAGATCTTCTTCCGGGCGACGGAGCAGTGAGGTTGGTGAGTGGTGAGTGGTGAGTGGTGAGTGGTGAGTGGTGAGTGGTGAGTGGTGAGTGGTGAGTGGTGAGTGGGGCGGTCGATCGCACGAATACATATCGCCTGATGACACGCCTGGCTGGTATTGTCGGCCATCGCCTCGAGTGGTCCCCGCCGGCTGGCCAAAGTTGCGTGCGCACTGCCTGCCCACGCGTGCGCACGCAACTTTGCCGGCAGACCAGTGAGGCCCGTCCGACCTGCAGGATGGTCTCTTGCGAACCCTGCCTTTGACCCCCGCCGGCTTGTCCGGCGGGTGAAGAGATTGGCGGCTAGCCGAAGGAGGCCGCAGCTGCGTTGACCCCTGACGGCTTGTCGCCCCGAGATGTGTAGAACAACGAGGCCTTCGGCCTGGGCTGTCGAGTCTCGGCCCGTTGGGCCTTGCGGCTTCGTCGATTCGTGCCTGACGTTGCATTGACCCCACTCACCACTCACCAACTCGCCCCCATGCTTCGCTGGCGCCTGCTGCTCGGTGCGATCTTTGTTGCCGCGTTGATCGGCCTGTGTTGGGTCGATCACCTCTCGTCACCGCCGGGCGTCATGCTATTGCCCTTGGCATTTCTGCTGTGCGTGGCGGCTGGCAAAGAATACGTCGATCTCCTGGCGGGGCGCGGCGGGGCGCCGCCGGCGTCGCGCGAATCGTCCCGCCTCGCGTACCCCGACCCGCTCTTGGTCTTGGCCGGCAGCGCCGCCGTCGTGCTGGCCAACGCCATCCCGGTTTTCTGGAGCACGCGGATGGACCCCTTGGGCTGGCCGCTGGCCGCCTTCGGCCTGGCGGTGCTGGCCGCGTTCCTCGGGGAGATGCACCGCTATGAGCGGCCCGGCGGGGTCATGGAACAGCTCGGCCTGACGGTGCTGGGCATCGCCTACTGCGGGCTGCTGTTTGCCTTCGTGGTACAGATGCGACTGCTTGGCCCGGATGAGCACCGTGGCGCCTGGGGTGTGGCGGCCATCGCATCGCTGGTGATCGTGGTGAAGATGGCCGATGTCGGCGCCTACACGTTCGGCCGGCTCTTCGGCCGGCACAAGATGACGCCGGTGCTCAGCCCGGGCAAGACGTGGGAAGGGGCCGCCGGCGGCCTGGTCTTCGCCTGCTTGGGAAGCTGGCTGGCGCTGAACTGGCTGGCGCCGGCGATGAGCACCGGGCTGTCGCCGCGTCCGGTATGGAGCTGGCTCGCCTACGGAGTCATCGTCGGCGTCGCCGGCATGCTGGGCGATCTGGCCGAATCGCTCATCAAGCGCGACGTGGGCCGTAAGGACTCTAGCACGTGGATGCCGGGCTTCGGCGGTCTGCTGGATTTGCTCGACTCGATACTTTTCGCCGCGCCCGTGGCGTTCCTGTGCTGGAAACTCGGCCTGGCCACACCATAGGGCTAATGGTCACAGCGCGAATGGCCATAGCGCGAATGGCCATAGCGCTAATCGGTCAGCGGCAGCGGCTCCGCGCCGGCGGCGGCAAAGATTCGCTCGGCCGCGATCAGCCGAGGCGTGTTGTCCCGATCGTCCTCGATGGCGACGAGGATTTTTCCCCGCGTGATGGCCTGGTCGTAGAAGTCGGCCATTTCCTTGGTCACGCCGCGCGTGGTCATGGCGCCGATCAGGCCGCCAGCCACGGCGCCGCCGGCCAGCGCCAGGCCGATTGGCCCCAGTGCGATGATTCCGATGCCCGTCGCAGTCGCCGCGGTGATTGCCGCCAGCCCTCCGATTCCTGCCCCAATGGCGCCGCCGGTGACGACCGCCCCTTGAAGGTGGTCGGTCGGCAGTGGCGGATTGGGGAACTCGGCAAAGAGTTCTTCTCTCCGCTGGTCCGAACAGATGACGCTGATTTCGTCCTTGGCAAAGCCGGCCTGCAAGAGGCCCTCGATGGCGCGTACTGCCTGAGTCGTGGTCTCGAAGACACCCACCCGCACCGGCCGGTCGATGGTTGGCTGAACCATAAGCTGGACTCCCCCAAAGAGTAGCGAGACGGGCAACGACTCCGCTGCCGCGGCCAGGAAAGAGAGTCGAGCAATTCACGTGCCAGAAATGGCTGCCGCCTGTCTCCTGGTCGGACAAATGAGTTGAGCGCACTGCGGCATCGGGCGTATGATCGGTCGAACGGTCAGGCTCAAATGAATGTCCTTCGCATGCGACTCGAGCGACCAACGCGGCTGTCATGGGCCATCGCAATGTTTGCGATCGGCATGCTCACAGCGCGCGCTTGGGCCGTGGAGCCGTCTGGTGCCGCCGCGTTCGATCGCCACATCGGGCCACTGCTGACGGCCCGCTGCGCCAAGTGCCACGGGCCGGGCGAAGCCGAAGGGGGCCTCCGGCTGACGGGCGCGACACGGCCACGGAGGTCTTGCCCTCCGGCGCGGGCCATCATGCCCCTACGGCCTGATGAGAGCGAGCTGCTCAAGCGCGTGAGCGCGGCCGATCCGGACTTCCGCATGCCGCCGAAGGGGCCGGCCCTGACGGCCGACGAGATCGCCAAGCTGCGCCGCTGGATCGCGGAGGGCGCTCCCTGGCCGGTTCACTGGGCGTATCGCCCGCTGACGGAGCCGGCCGTTCCGAGAGTGGCCCCCGGGACGCACGAGCGCTGGCCGCGGACGCCGATCGACCGCTTCATCCTCCACGAGCTGCTAGACCACGGCCTGGCGCCTTCGCCGCCGGCCGACAAGCCCACGCTGCTGCGGCGGGTGTCGTTCGACCTGATCGGCCTGCCGCCGACGCCGGAGGAGGTCGATGCGTTCCTCGCCGACGATTCGCCGGACGCCTACGAGCGAGCTGTCGACCGGCTGCTCGCCAGCCCGCACTACGGCGAGCGCTGGGCCCGGCACTGGATGGACGTGGTCCACTACGCCGAGACGCACGGCCACGACCAGGACCGCCCGCGCGACCAACGCCTGGCCGTACCGCGACTACCTGATCCGCTCGCTTCAACGACGACAAGCCCTACGCCCGCTTCGTCGAGGAGCAAGTCGCCGGCGACGTGCTCTATCCGGACGACCCGCGGGCGATCGTCGCGACCGGCTTCCTGGCCGCCGGGCCGTGGGACGAGAGCTCGCTGCGTGACATCCGCGAGGACACGATCGACCGGGAGATCGGCCGCTACCTCGACCGCGACGACATGGTGACGACGGTCATGTCCACGTTCGTCAGCACGACGGTCCACTGCGCCCGCTGCCACGACCACAAGTTCGATCCGATCTCGCAGGCGGAATACTACGCCCTGCAGGCGGTGTTCGCCGGCGTCGACAAGGCCGAACCGCGCGTACGACGCCGACCCGCGAGTGGCGGCGCGGCGGCGAGAGCTGACGGCCCGCAAGGCGGCGCTGCCGAAGCAGCGGGCCGCGCCAGGACGCTTCGCTGCTGGACGTGCGATTGCACGAACGGATCGCGCAGTGGGAGAAGTCGATCGCGGCGGCGGCCTCGTTGTGGCACGTGCTCGAGCCGCTCGAGTACAAGTCGGCCGGCGGGGCCACGCTGACGCCGCTGGACGATGGCTCGCTCCGTTCCGGCGGCCCGCGGCCGGAGAAGGACACCTACACGATCGTCGCCAAGACGGGCCTGCCGCCGGGTCACCGGCGTCCGGCTGGAGCTGCTGACCGATGACACGCTGCCGCACAAGGGGCCGGGGCGGCAGGACAACGGCAACCTGCACCTCAACGAGCTCATCGTCTCATCGGCGCCGGCGACCAAACGGCTGATCGCTGCAAAACCCCACCGCCGACTTCAACCAGGAAGGCTGGTCGATCGACATGGCCCTCGACGGCAACCCGGCCACGGCCTGGGGCATCTATCCGGAGGTCGGCAAGCCGCACCGGGCCGTCTTCGAGGTGAAAGACCCCGGCGAGCACGAAGGCGGGGCCGCGCTGACGTTCGAGCTGCAGCAGACGCACGGCAGCGGACACCTCATCGGCCGCGTGCGGCTGTCGGTCACCGATGCGGCGGCCCCGCTGCCGCTGGATGGCCAGACGCTTCCGGCCGAAGTGGCTGCGATCCTGGCCGTCGCGCCGCCGCAGCGGACGCCGCAGCAGAAAGCCGACCTGGCCGCGTATTATCTCGACCGCCAGATCGACGGCCAATTGGCCGCGCTGCCGAAGCCGCAGCTGGTCTATTGCGGCACCAATCAGTTCGCGGCCGACGGATCGTTTCGCCCGGCGGCCGCCCCGCGGCCGGTGCACGTGCTCCAGCGCGGCGACGTGACGAAGCCCGGCGCGCTGGCAGTCCCCGGCGGGCTAGCCTGCGTGTCCGGCTTGGATCCTGGCTTCGAACTCGCCGATGCGGATGACGAAGGCGCGCGCCGGGCGGCGCTGGCCGGTTGGCTCGCCAATCGGGGCAACGTGCTCACCTGGCGGTCGATCGTCAACCGCGTCTGGCACTATCACTTCGGCCGCGGCCTCGTCGATACGCCCAACGACTTCGGCCGCATGGGGGGCGTGCCGTCGCACCGCGAGCTGCTCGACTGGCTGGCCGTCGGATGCGCGACGGCGGCGGCTCGCTGAAGCAGCTGCACCGGCTGATCGTGACCAGTGCCGTCTATCGGCAGTCCAGTGTGGACCGCTCGCTCCGCGAGCGGAATCCGCTCGCGGAGCGAGCCGGCCGCAAGGATGCCAGCCACATCGACGCCGACAACCGTTTCCTGTGGCGGATGAACCGCCAGCGGCTCGACGCCGAGTCCGTCCGCGACGCCGTGCTGGCCGTCTCCGGCACGCTCGATCGCGCCATGGGCGGGCCGTCGGTCAAGCAGTTCATTCAATCGCCCGGCGTCCACGTGACGCCGAACGTGGACTACACGAAGTTCGACGTCGACGATCCGGCCAACTACCGGCGGAGCGTCTACCGCTTCGTGTTCCGCACGCTGCCCGACCCGTTCATGGATGCGCTGGACTGCCCGGACGCCTCGCAGTGGACGCCGCAGCGGAACGCCTCGGTGACGGCGCTGCAAGCCCTGGCGATGCTCAACGACAAGTTCATCGTGCGGCAAAGCGAACACGTCGCGGCGCGGCGCAGGCCAACGCCGCGGGGGGCGTGGAAGGCCAAGTCCGTGAGGCCTACCGGCTGATCTTGCATCGCCCGCCCGCCGACGCGGAGCTGAAGGCCGTGGCCGCCTATGCCCAGCGGCACGGCCTGGCCAACGCCTGCCGCATGCTGCTGAATACGAATGAGTTCATGTTCGTGGATTGATTCACACGAGCACGATGCCCATCCCCAACATGAGCTGCGAGAGCACGACGTTCACCATCCCCATGATGGCCAGACCGCCGAGCACTGCCACCACGACCCTGGCTCGCCCGACCGAGATCGCCTCAGGAAAGGTGACGATTGGCAGCACCGCGCCGAGCCAGATCATCGGCAGATAGCCGAAGAACAGGACCACGACGGTGGAGACCATGAGCGCGGCTTCCAGCGAGTGGCCCGCCAGCGGAACGAACAAGCCGGCCGCTGCGGTGCGTGCCGCCGCCTGAATCAGCAGGCCAACCGCCACGGCATAGGCAAAGAAGTGGAGCACGGCCCGCGGGTGCGCGAGCGCCGCTTTGGGCATTAGCGCTGACACGATTGCCGCAAATGCCAGATAACTGACGAGATGCCAGCTCTCGGCCAATGCGGCATCGAGAGGGGCGAGGCCTGAAAGCTCGTCGAGTTTCACGAAGCGCATTTCGTGTCCGTAATAGTGGCGTGCTGCCTGCTGCATGCCCTCGAGCTGTTTTCGCTCCGCGTGGTCACGCAAATTCTCCAGCCCGGCCCAGCGCCATGCTGCGGCCTCCACCGCGCCGGCCAAGGCGATCAGCCCCAGACCGAAAGCCAGGGCCTGAAAGGGCAGGATCACCCCCTGGGCATCCGCCCCGGACGCGCGCTTCCAGATCCCCGAGAGCGGAAACGGCAGATGGACCATGCCCTGCGGACCGGCCAGACACGCACGGCTGAACGCCGCGGGGGCCGTGAGCAGCAGCCAAACGGCCTTCAAGAAAGCCAGCGCCGCCGTAGCCGGCCGCATGAACTTGGCCCGGATCTCACCGCCCAGAGACCCTTCCGCCGGATCGAGCGACGCGCCGCAATGGCTGCAAAAGCGCCCCCCGACCATGGCACCGCACCGGGGGCACGCCACGAGAGGAGGTGGGAGCACTGGCATGCGCGAAGTGTACCCGAAGGGAGTATCGTGCTCCAGCACACTTCGAGTGGTCGCCGCACTCCAAGAGTCAGGCCGTCGCTGCCGCGTATTGCTCGCTCCAGGCCAGAAGATCGGCCTGGCCCTTGCGATGGCAGAAGTCGCCGAAGGTCTCGCCGTTTTGCCGATCCTGCTTGAAGTAGGCAAAGAGCGGCAGCAGCGTGGGCACCACCTCTTCGGTCGGCACGAGGTCTTTGTAGATGAAGTTCAGCCGGTCCCCCAGCAGCCGGCCGCCGACGAAGACCGTGTATTTCTCCAGTGTCTTGCCGACCAGGCCGATGTCGGAGTTGTACGGCCGAGCGCAGCCGTTCGGGCAGCCGGTCATGCGCAGCGTGAATTGCTCGGACGACAGGCCGAGTCGGGCCAGCTCTGCTTCCAACTGGTCGATCATGGCAGGCAATGCCCGCTCGCTCTCGGTCACGGCCAGGCCGCAGGTCGGCATCGCCGGGCAGGCCATCGACCACCGCCGCACTTCGGAGATGTCTTCGGACAGCGGCACGCCGTGTTCCGCGCAGGATGTCCGTCAGCGTGGCGCGCTGCGTGCGGCTCGACGTGCGTGAAGAGGATCGATCTGGTGCGGCGTCAGCCGGATGCCCGGTCGCAACTGCCGGCAAATCTGCCGCAGCGCCGTCTTGAGGCGGAATGCTCCGTCGTCCTTGATGCGGCCGTTCTCGACGTTCAGACCGTAGAACCAGCGGCCGTCGCCTTGCTCGTGCCCAGCCGAGGTGGTCGTCGAAGCCGCCACACGTCGTCGGGGTGCGGCTCGGGCAGGCGGGCCGCCGTAGTATTCCTCGACCTTGGCCTTGAACTCCTCCAGCCCCCAGTTGTGGATCAGGTACTTGAGCCGCGCCGTCTTGCGGTCGGTCCGGTTGCCGAAGTCGCGCTACACCTTGACGATGGCTTCGGCCACGTCCATCGCCTGGTCCGGCGTGACGTAGGCCAGCCGCTTGGCCAGCGCGGGGAAGGTCTTCTTGGCGCTGGGCGTGACGCCTTGCCCGCCGCCGACGAGCACGTTGTAGCCGACGATCTGGTCGTCCTCGCAGACGGCCAAGAAGCCCAGGTCGTTGGCAGTAGATATCGACGCAGTTGTCGTCCGGCAGGCCGACGGCGATCTTGAACTTCCGCGGCAGGTAGGCGTTGCCGTAGATCGGCTCGATCTCCTGGCCGTTCGTGGGGCACGCTTCCAGCCTGCCGGACGAATCGGTGCCCTGTGGCAGCAGTTTCTCTTCGCCCGTCGCCGGATCGGTCAGCCAGATCTCGTGATACGCCCCCGTGTGCGGGGCGAAATGTGCGGCCAGCCGATCGGCCAGGGCCTGCATCTGGTCGTGTACCGGGTCGTTGTAGTGCGGCGCGGGGCAGCACATCACGTTGCGGTTCACGTCGCCGCAGGCGCCCAGCGTGGAGAGCTGCACCTCGTTGATGCGGGCGATCGCACCGTGCAGGTTGTCTTTGATCACGCCGTGCAGTTGCAGCCCTTGCCGCGTGGTGATGCGGAGCGTGGTGTTGCCGAGCTCGTCGCACAGGTCCAGCTCGGCCAGCAGTTGCTCGGCGGTGAGCTTGCCGCCGGGGATCTTGCTGCGGACCATGAAGATGAATTCTTTGTCCGACTTCTTGCCGCCCGCGGCGCGGCTCACGGCCCGGGCGTCGCGGTCGTCCTGCTGGTAGGTGCCGTGGTGCTTGAGCAGGTTGACGTTTTCCTTGCCGAAGTTCGGCTTGCCGTCGGTCAGCTCCTGGACGATGGTCCCGCGCAGATAGTTACTCTGCGTCTTGTGCTTTTCGACCGGCGTGAGTCCGGCCGGGCCGTCTTGGCTTTCGTGCTCGTTCATGAGTCTGACGACTTCGGCTAGTGAGGCCCCCAAGTATACTCACGGCGGCAAATCGCTTCTACGCGGATCGGCCCGCGGAGCGGCGTTCGGCCCTGGATGTTGCGGCAGGCGGATTACGCGAAAAGGGTGGATTTCCCTCGCCCAATTTGTGATAGTATGGGGCGCGTCGGGACTGACCCTAATTCCCCAGGCAGCTTCGCAGGAGTTCTCCGGTGGCTCGTTCAAACATAGCTCGGCGGGCGCCCTCCGCATCGCGTCAAGTGGGCTGGATCAAGAACGGCTGGCCAAAGAATGGGTGGCATCGCGCCATTCGAGGCCTGGCCTCGTTGGCCGTTTTGGCCAGCCTGGCCGTGTTCATCTCCGGCTGCGGCAGTGGCGACGGGAAAACGGGTGGCACAGCCTCCACGCCCACGGCGGGCACACCCAGCGCGGGCACACCGAGCGCGGGCACACCGAGCGGAGGCGGCGCTGGAGCACCGGCGGGGGGCAGCCCCGGCACTCCGGGCGGCCCGGGGTTTGGCGCGCCGACCGGGCCAACCGCCGGCGGGCCTGGAGTGCCTGGTGGCGGCACGGGCGGCGTGGCCCAGCCGTCGCTGCCCGAGAACCTGGATCAGTGGCAGGACAAGGAATTTATCGCGGCCCGCAAGTCGGGGCATACGAAGTTCGTCGAGGCGGTCAGCTCGCGAGCCGGCAAGAACAAAGACAGCGAGCCGTACGCCAAGCTGTGGCGTCAATTGCTGGAGATCAAGCAAGAGGGTAACGCGAGCGGCAGCGGAGCTGGTGCCGCTTCTGGGCCGGGCGGCTTGGGGACGGGCGCGCCTGCGGGCACGGGTTCGAGCGCGCCGGGCGTTGGTGCTCCTGGCGTTGGCGCTCCAGGCGTTGGCGCTTCAGGTGTCGGCGCTCCAGGTGTCGGCGCTCCAGGTGTTGGTGCCCCGGGCGTTGGTGCTCCTGGTGTTGGCGCTCCAGGTGTCGGCCCTGGACCGGGTGCTGGTGCTCCTGGCGTTGGCGCTCCTGGCGTTGGTGCCCCTGGCGTTGGTGCCCCAGGTGTTGGCGCTCCAGGTGTTGGCGCTCCAGGTGTTCGGCGCTCCAGGTGTTGGCGCTCCTGGTGTTGGTCCCGCGGCACCGGGCGCAGGTGCCCCGGGGGCTGGCCCGGCACCAGGCGCTGGCGCTCCGGGCGCTGGCCCTGCGGCTGCTGGTGCTGCACCGGCGGTCGCCCCTGCGAGGGCGCAGGACGCCGGGCAACGACGAGTTCATGGTCAAGCTCCCGCTCAAGCCGGACCCGGTGGACCCGCCGACGGCGGACGACCGCCGAATGCCGGCGCGCGGGCGGCGCAGGCTTCGGACCGGGCGCCGGAGACAGACCGCCGAACGCCGGCGCTCCCGGCGGTGGAGCGGGCTTCGGTCCGGGTGCCGGGGACAGGCCACCCAACGCCGGTGCTCCCGGCGGGGGCGGATTCGGACCAGGCGCCGGTGACAGGCCACCCAATGCCGGCGCCCCCGGTGGCGCGGGCTTCGGGCCAGGGGCCGGGGACCGACCGCCGAATGCCGGCGCCCCGGCGGGGCTGGCTTCGGACCGGGTGCGGGTAACAGACCTCCGGGCGCAGGCGCCCCGGGTGGGGGTGGCTTCGGACCCGGCGCGGGGAGTTTTGGCCCGGGTGCGGGCAGCTTCGGCGGCGGCTCGGGTGCTTCCGGTGCGGTCGGCGCACTTGTCACCGCCCTGGGCAGCAACACGACCGACATCGCGCGACAAGCCCTGGAGGACGTCGTCTCCGGCAAGCTGAAGTCCAACGTCGAGGACGCGGCCATGACGCAGTTGGCGCTTGTCGCTATGGCCGAAAATATCACCGGAAAACATGGCGAGACCCTGTATCGCGCCTTGACCAAGCCAGAGCAATTGCGATCCGGCAGCGGCGGCGTGACGGCCGCGACCTTGCAGGGCAGCAGCATCTCGGCGATCGATTCGCAGAGCCTGCCGGCCCTGCGCACGCGGCTGGCCCAGCAGATCGGCGCGGTCGCCGAGCCGTTCAAGAAGCCGCTCACGGAGATGCTGCTCAAGCAGCGGCCCGATAACATTCGCGCGCAGGTCGAGCTGTATGCGGCCAACGCCGTGGAGCAGGCAGCCAAGAAGACGCTTCAGGGCAGCTTCGCCACGTACGGACGGCAAGCCCTGAACAACCTGATGAGCGTCACCGAGCAAGAAGAACGTCGGGCCGGCTTTGGCGGCGGCCCGGGCGGTGCCGGATTCGGGCCGGCCGGCGGCGGCCCCGGCAGCGCCGAGCGGGGCCCGGCGGACCAGCCGGACCAGGCGCGCCCGCTGGGCCAGGCGGACCGGCCGGACCAGGCCCGGGTGGGCCTGCAGGTGCCCCAGGCGGCCCAGGCCCTGGCGGTGCACCGGGCGCGCCCGGCGGCCCAACTGGCCCCGGCTCCATCGGCGGCTTCCAAGCCGCCGCGGCCACGGCGCTGACGGCGGAACAAGCGACCGACCTGGTCACCGGGCTGTGGACCGCGCAATTTGGCGGCGAGGTCGCCAAGGCAGTGGCCGCGGCCCAGGCCAGTGATGCCGACGTGCTGCGACTGGCGGCGTCCATGCCGCTCTCGCCCGTGCGCAAATCCTTCCAGCAACTGCTCGATAGCCGCGTGAAGGGAACGCCCGAAGGGATGATCAAGGACCACACCCTGGCCGACGTGGTGCGCGATCCCGGTTTGCTGCTCGTGCTCAAGTCGGTGAATTGGAAGAACCGCCCGATATCCGCGATCCCCGAGACGGGCAACAACGCTGGTGGCCCGGGCGGCTTCGGCCCAGGTGGCGTGGCCGGGCCGGGTGGTCCGGGCGGCCCCGGTGCGCCGGGCGCACCGGGCGCCAAGCGGGACGGCGACAAAAAGAACAAGAAGAAGGTCGTCAAGGTCCAGCCCAAGGACGGCACCGAGGAATGGCTGGACGCGACCGAGGTCGTGCTGCGGTCGATGTTCGCCCGTTTTGCAGCGGCCAATCGCAAGGGGGACGCGCCCAGCCCGCCGATCAACGTGCCCAAGGGCGAAAAGACCGCCGAGTATTATTTGAAGTGGCCGGAGGACCTTCCCGATAGCGCAAAGCAGCTCGGGCTGCCGGCGATGAAGGTGCATTATCTGCGGATCGAGACCAACGACCGCGGCGCCGGGACCAGCCTGGCGGGCCAGGTGCGGAACCGCAAGACGCACGCCATCCAAGGGGGCTTCTGGTACGAGAACCGTCTCACGAACAGCAAGGACAGCAAGCTGACCTCCCTGGATATCATGGTCGCCCAACCCAGCAAGAATGGCCAGGGCGCCGGCGGCTTCCCCACTGCGGCCGGCAACGGCACCCCCGAGGGCACGGGCAAGAAGTCCCCCCCAGCACAACTTGTCGTAGATATCCTCTACGTCGAAATCCCGGATTATAAGTAGGCGTGGTCAGTAGTCAGTGCCCTTGCAACTGACAACGGACAACGGACAAACCCCCAACAGATTTGACACCGCGCAAACGCTGCCGTTATACTGCTGGCGCTTGCAACCGGCCGTTCCGAGGCGAGCGTCGAGGCGTAAGCCCGACGTGCTCCCTCGTCCGACTGCCGTTCCCACCGCGCCAGACTTCAGCGCCCAAGCATTCGTAGCTGAAGTCGCCAGACTTCAGAACCAGAGTCGCCAGACTCAGCCACTGAACTCTGGCGAGTTCAGCTACAGCCTCCCCGCCCTCTACACGAGGAAACGCCATGCTCGTTGTCCCCGGTCCTTGGAGCAAAGACACCTGCGACGGACTGACTCGCCGGGAGGTGCTCCGCGTCGGCGGCTCGGCCATGCTGGGGCTGTCCCTGAGCCAGCTTCTCGAGAGTGAATCGCGAGCCAAGGAGGCAGCCATCGGCGGCGTCGGCTTCGGCCGCGCCAAGAGCGTGATCCTCCTCTACCTGCAAGGCGGGCCGAGCCACCTGGACCTGTGGGACCCCAAGCCCGACGTGCCGGACAACGTCCGCAGCGCGTTCAAGCCGATCGCCACCAAGACGACCGGCCTTCAGTTCAGCGAGCTGATGCCCAAGCTGGCGGGGGTCACCGACAAGGTGACGATGATCCGCTCGATGAGCTATACGCCGGTGGGCCTGTTTAACCACACGGCGGCCATCTATCAGATGCTGACCGGCTACACGGCCGACAAAGTGAGCCCCAGCGGCCAGTTGGAGCCTCCCAGCCCCAGCGACTTCCCCAACTTCGGCTCGAACATCATCAAGTTCCGGCCGCCGGCTGAGCCGATGCTCCCCTTCGTGATGATGCCGCGCCCGCTGCAAGAGAGCGGCGTGATCAACAAGGCAGGCACGGCCGGCTTCCTCGGCCGAGCGTTCGACCCCTACTATCTCTTCCCGCCGGGCGACGACACCGACCAGACGAAGATGGACAAGGTGAACGTCGATGACCTGCGGTTACGGGCCGAGGTCTCCAGCAAGCGCCTCGAGCCGCCGGGCACGCCTGCGCGACATGCTCAACGCCGGCATGCCCGCGGTCGATAAGGCCACGAAGGACTACGATCTCAACAAGTATTACGGCCAGGCCCTCAACCTGGTCCTTTCCGGCAAGGCTCGCGACGCCTTCGACCTGTCGAAGGAGAACGATGCCGTCCGCGACCGCTACGGTCGCAACACGTTCGGTCAATGCTGCCTGCTGGCCCGCCGGCTGGTCGAGGCCGGCACGCGCGTGGTGGAAGTCAACTGGCCGAAGGTCGCCAACTCCGACCTGCACTCCTGGGACGTGCACGTCGATCTGAGCAAGCGCATGCGGAGCGTCGGCCCCGATGCTGGATGCCGGCCTCTCGGGCCTGATCGGCGACCTCTACGACCGCGGCCTTCTGGATAGCACGCTGGTGGTGGCCGTGGGCGAGTTCGGCCGCAGCCCGAAGCGCGGCGTCAGCACGTCGGGCAACTCGAACAGCGACGACGGCCGCGACCACTGGCCGTATTGCTACACGGCCTGCGTGGCCGGCGCCGGCACGAAGCGCGGCTACGTTCACGGGAAGAGCGATAAGACCGGCAGCAGCCCGCTGGAAGGCCCCGTGCACCCGACGGAGCTCCTGGCGACGATCTACCACAGCGTCGGCATCAAGCCCGAGACGATCGTCTACAACCACCTCAACCAGCCGCGCGAGCTGGTGAAGGGGGAAATGGTGCCGGGGATCTTGGCGTAGAGCCCGTCCAGCGTGGCATGGGCTTCCAGCCCATGCCCGTAGCTGAACTCGCCAGTTCCATCGCGTAGCTGAACTCGCCAGAGTTCAGGTTCAGTTCCATCCGCCGCGGTTAGCGCCGCAGAGAATCAGGACTGTTTCGGGCCGGACTCGCCACGCGTTCGGCGGGGGCGGGTCGCGTAAAATCGACGAGCACGGAGCCGCCCGCGGTCAACTCGATCTTGCGTTCGTCGGCCCTTTCGCGGCCACTCTCGTTCCAGCGAACGGCGACCCGAGCGCTGTACGACTCACCTGGCTCCAGGTCCGGAGTTTCCAGGACCCGAGTGCGGCCCACCGACGTTGTCCTGCGCCCGTCGAAGACGACTTCGGCATCCTCCCTCGGCACGCGCACCTCGATGCGAGCGCTCCTCCCCAACGTGGCTCCCGGGGGAGGCGGGGGAAGTGATTCGGGGCGCGGCTGGGCCGGCACGCTCCGATGGTCGTAGTAATTCCTCGGAGAGGGCTCCGGAGGCACCGTGTAAATATATTGGGGCGAATAGTAATAGTACGGGTCGTATCCGACGTAGCGATACGAAGGATGCCAATTCCAGCCGAAGCTGATGTACGGATGGAAACCTCGGTGACAGTGATGATAGCAGCCGTGATGATGGGCGTTGGCCGTGTCCGGGGCGGCGAGCCCCAGGACCATCATGACGACGCTAGCCAGCAAGCGGTTCATTCGCACTCCTTCGCGGCAAGAATCGATCTCCAGGGGGCATACAATCCACCTTGAGAGGGGCGGAGAGACTACCCGCGGCTGGGGCGCGGCGTCAACCGCGGTGGGGGCAATGGCCCAAAGCGCGTCGTAGCGGCGCCATCTAGCCGCCGAAACCGCGGGAGCAAGATGCTAAGCAAGATGCTCCCGCTACGAAAGCACTAGCCGTGGCGTAGCCGGCGCCGGCACGAAGCGCGGCTACGTCCACGGCCGAAGCGACAAGACCGGCATCAGCCCGCTCGAGGCCCCGGTGCACCCGACCGAGCTCCTGGCGACGATCTACCACAGCGTCGGCCTCGAGCCCGAGACCATATCGTCTACAACCACCTCAACCAGCCGCGTGAGCTGGTGGGGGAGATGGTGCCGGGGATCCTGGCGTAGAGCCCGTCCAGCGTGGCATGGGCTTCCAGCCTTATGAATTTCCCCGAAATGCGAACTCCAGAAGCCCGGCTTGCCCAAGAAGCCGGACGTCTTTGTTGTTGCAGTGGTGGCGCTCGGCGAGTTCCGCCCGACCGCTGGCCGCATCGCTTCGCGTCTCACGCCGGGCGGCTGGGTCACGGCGCTGCTGTTTCCCGGAGTCCCGCCGCACCGTATCCTGTCCGAGGCAGCCGCAAACGCGAACTGCCTCACGCCGAATGGCGCTGATTCTGCTGGTTGAGATAGTTCATGACCCCCGAAGAAAAGGCACGCCGAGAGATCGACCGCCAGCTTGGCGCAGTGCGGCTGGCTCGTGCAGGACTACCGCCAGATGAACATCTCGGCGGGCCCGGGCGTCGCCGTCCGCGAGTTCCCGCTCACGACCGGCGAGGCCGACTACCTGCTCTACGCCGACGGCAAGGCCATCGGCGTCGTCGAGGCCAAGCCCGAGGGCCACACGCTCACCGGCGTCGAGACGCAGTCGGGCAAGTACCTGGACGGCCTGCCCGACGGACCTGCCGCACTACCGCCTGCCGCTGCCGTTCGCCTACGAGTCCACCGGCGAGCGTCACGCAGTTCACGAACACGCTGGAGCCCGACGCCCGCAGCCGGGCGGTCTTCACCTTCCACCGGCCCGAGGAACTGATCCGGCTGGTCAAGCTCGACGACCAAGTGCGGACGCTGCTGCGGCAGATGCCGCCGCTCGACGCCGGCCGGCTCTGGCGGGTGCAGATCGAGAGCGATCCAGAACCTGGAAGCAGTCGCTGGCCGACAACCGCCCGCGGTCGCTGATCCAGATGGCGACCGGCAGCGGCAAGACGTTCACGGCCGTCAACTTCTGCTACCGGCTCATCAAGTTCGCCGAGGCCAAGCGCATCCTGTTCCTGGTGGACCGCAACAACCTGGGCAAGCAGACGCTCAACGAGTTCCAGCAGTTCGTCAGCCCCTACAACGGCTACAAGTTCACCGAGGAGTACACCGTCCAGCACCTGAAGAAGAACGCCATCGACCCGGCCGCGCAAGGTCTGCATCACCACGATCCAGCGGCTCTACTCGATGCTCAAGGGCGAGGAGGAGTTCCGCGAGGAGAACGAGGAAGGCTCGCTGTTCGAGACCGAGACGCCGCTCGTCAAGGAGCCGCTGCCGGTCGTCTACAACCCGAAGATCCCCATCGAGACGTTCGACTTCATCGTCGTCGATGAGTGCCACCGCTCCATCTACAACCTCTGGCGGCAGGTGCTCGAATACTTCGACGCCTTCCTGATCGGCCTGACCGCCACGCCGACCGACGCAGACCATCGGCTTCTTCAACGACAACCTGGTGCAGGACTACACCCACGAGCAGGCCGTCGCCGATGGCGTCAACGTCGGCTACGACGTGTACCGCATCGAGACGCAGATCACCAAGGACGGGGCCAAGCTGGCGCGAGAGCCGGGCGTCTTCGTCCCGCACCGCGACCGCCGCACCAAGAGCAAGAAGTACGAGGAGCTCGACGACGACCTGACCTACACCGCCAACCAGCTCGACCGCGACGTGGTGGCCGAGAACCAGATCCGGCTCGTCGTCCGCACGTTCCGCGACAAGCTGCCGGAGATCTTCCCCGGCCGCACCGAGGTGCCCAAGACGCTCGTCTTCGCCAAGACCGACCTGCACGCCGAGGACATCGTCCGCGATCGTCCGGGAGGAGTTCGGCAAGGGCAACGACTTCTGCCAGAAGATCACCGTCGAAGACGCACCGGCAAGAAGCCCGACGAGCTGCTGGCCGAGTTCCGCAACGCGCTACAACCCGCGCATCGCCGTCACGGTGGACATGATCGCCACCGGCACCGACGTGAAGCCGCTGGAATGCCTGCTCTTCATGCGGAACATCCGCTCGCTGTCCTACTTCGAGCAGATGAAGGGCCGCGGCTGCCGCGTCGTCGATCCCGACGCGCTGCAAAGCGTCACGCCCGACGCCAGGCACAAGACGCACTTCGTCATCGTCGATGCCGTCGGCGTCTGCGAGGACGAGAAGACGGCGACGAAGCCGCTCGACCGCAAGCCGTCCGTGCCGCTCGACAAGGTGCTGAACCTCGTCGCCGCCGGGGCGGCCGACGCCGACCTGGTCTCGACGCTGGCCGCCCGGCTGGCCCGGCTCGACCGGCAGCTCGACGCCGAGCCAGCGAAGCCGCCATCGCCAAGGCCGCCGGCGGCAAGACCTCGCCGACGCTCGGCGCCGACCTGCTCGGCGAGCATCGACCCCGACGCCAGTCGCCAGACAGGCGGCCGAGAAGTTCAAGCTGCCCGAAGGCCAGGAGCCGACCGAGGAGCAGCTCGACCAGGTCGAGCAGGAGCGGATGCGCGGCGGCGCTGAAGCCGTTCCACGACCCCAAGCTGCGGGAGGCGATCCTCGGCAGCCAAGCGGTCGCTGGAGCAGGTCATCGACGAGCAGACGCCAGGACGCAGCTGCTCCGGGCCGGCTTCGACGCCGCGGCGCTGGAGAAGGCCCAGGTCGCTGCTGACCAGCTTCCGGCAGTTCATCGAGGACCACAAGGACGAGATCGAGGCCCTGCAAGTGCTTGTACAGCCGAGCCCTACCGGGCCGGGCTGCGGTACGGCCAGGTCAAGGAGCTGGCCGACGGCGATCCAGCAGCCGCCGCACTCGCTGCGACCCCGAGCGGCTGTGGCAGGCGTTCGAGGCGGTCGAGCCGGACAAGGTGCGGGGCAAGGGCGGCAAGCAACTGGTGGACGTGATCGCCCTGGTGCGGCACGCCCTCGACCCGAGCACGCCGCTGGCCCCCGTCGGCCTGACGGTCGAGGAGCGCTACCAGCAGTGGCTGGCCGAGCAGGCAGCGGCCGGGGTCGACGTTCACCGCCGAGCAGCGGCGGTGGCTCGACGCCATCAAGGACCACATCGCCACCAGCCTGAGCATCGAGCAGGACGACCTCGAGGAAGTGCCGTTCAACCAGATCGGCGGCCTGGGCCGGGCGTACGAACTGTTCGGCGACAAGCTGGCCGCCATCCTCGATGAACTGAACGTGAGGTTGGCGGCATGAGCAGAGAGACACTCCGCGAGCCTGGCACCAACGGCTCGGTGTTCGACACGACGAGCTTGCCCCAACTGCCTCCCGGCTGGTGTTGGGCGACGCTGGACACGATTGCGGAAATCGAAGGCGGTATCACCAAGGACCAGCAGCGACATCGCACTGACACGATGCGTGAAGTCCCCTACTTACGCGTCGCTAATGTGCAACGCGGGTTCCTTGACTTGAGTGAGGTCAAGACGATCCTGGCTGACGAAGCGACGAAATCGAGGCATTGCGATTACAGAACGGTGACATCCTTTTCACCGAGGGAGGCGACCGGGACAAGCTAGGACGAGGTTGGGTCTGGAACGATGAAATTGCCTAGTTGCATTCACCAAAACCACATCTTTCGGGCCCGACCTGACTCGGCCGGCATTGTCGTCGAGATTCGTTTCGTACCATGGCAACTTCTTCGGCCAAGCGATGGTTCACGCAGAACCGGCAAGCAGACAACTAACCTCGGCCTCGATCAATAAGCGTATTCTTCGCCAGTTTCCCGTCCCGGTCGCCCCCCTCAACGAGCAGCGGCGGATCGTCGCGAAGATCGAGGAACTCTTCTCCGACCTGGATGCCGGCGTGGCGGCGCTGGAGCGGGCGAAGGCGAACCTGAAGCGCTACCGCGCCGCCGTCCTCAAAGCCGCCGTCGAAGGCAAGCTCACCGCCGCATGGCGGGCCAAGCATCCCAACGTCGAACCGGCCTCGAAGCTCCTCGACCGCATCCTCACCGAGCGCCGCCGCAAGTGGGAAGCCGACCAACTCGCCAAATTCGCCGCCGCAGGAAAGCAGCCGCCCAAGAACTGGCAAGCCAAGTACGTCGAACCGACGCCGCCCGACACGACCGACCTGCCCGAACTGCCCGCACGGCTGGTGCTGGGCGAAGCTCGATCAGCTTCTCGTCTACCTACGCAACGGGTACTTCCAGAGTCCCTCTGGAGCCGAGACAGGCACGCCGATTCTGCGGATAAACGCCGTCCGGCCAATGAGTGTCGATCTTTCCGAAGTCCGATTTCTCGTCGAGATCGGAAGCAACGGGGACGACTACTTCATCGAGAACGGCGACCTCCTCTTTACTCGGTACAACGGCAGTATCGACCTGTTGGGCGTTGCGGGGATGGTGCGAGGCTGCACGAGAAGGTCCTACACCCCGACAAGCTGATTCGAGTCAAGCTGGCGCTGGGCGATCCCATGCCGTCCTTTGTGGAGATTGCCGCGAACGTCGGCGCATCTCGCAAACACATGGTCGGGAGGGCAAGAACCACGGCCGGCCAAACTGGCATCTCTGGGACGGACATTCGTGAGATGCCGATTCCACTCCCACCGCGTGCGGAACAAGCCCAAATCGTCGCCGAAGTCGCCGAGAAGCTCTCGCAGATCGACGCTGCGGCTGTCGCCATCGACCACGGCCTGCTGCGTGCCGCCCGGCTTCGCCAAAGCATCCTCAAGCAAGCCTTCGAGGGCAAGCTGGTCCCACAAGACCCGGCCGACGAACCCGCGAACGTGCTATTGGAACGCCTGAGAACGCAACCCTCCCACGGACCGAGGCACAACGGTCGCGCCTCTCCGCGAAAGCGTGGTCCGCGGAGTAAGGCGGTCGGACGCGAATGAGCCAGGAAGTCGTCATGTTGCCCAAGCATCAACGCAAATACGAGTTCCGCTGCCCGGTGCACGGCTTCGTGACGTTGACCGACTGGGAGCGGGAGATCATTTCGCAGCCGGCTTAGCAGCGGTTGCGAAGAATCCGGCAGTTGGCCTGGACGGATCAGGTCTATCCCGGAGCCATGCACACCCGCTTCGAGCATTCTCTGGGCGTCATGCACGTCGCGACGGCGATGTACGACGGCATCGTGAATTCGAGTCGTGCCGTTCTCGAGCAAGATTTGAAGTTCGATGAGGCAGGGCTCAGCCGAGATCGAATTCTTGTTCGCCTCACGGCCCTGTTACATGACGTTGGCCATTCCCCATTCTCCCATGCCGCTGAAGACCTCTTCCCTCAAGTGTCCGAGGAAGACCGCCGCCGATACCAACACGAGGAGTATTCCGCGGCCATTATCCGGGAAAAGCTGCGGGACGCGATCGAGCACCACCCGCTCAACGACAACTACAGGATTCGGGCCGACGACATCGCCAACCTGCTGGAAGGATCAAGTGAATCAGGACGTTCGGTCATCTGGCGAGACATCATCACGGGCCAAATGGACGCCGACCGCGTTGACTATTTGCTGCGAGACTCACTTCATGCTGGAGTTCACTACGGCCGTTTCGATTGGCGTCGATTGATCGGGTGTTTGATCCTGGTACGGTCGGATGAAGCGGGCGGATTCCGTTTGGGTGTTACCGAAGGCGGCCTGCATGCGGCGGAGTCGCTCGTGCTCGCCCGATACTTCATGTTTACGCAGGTCTATTTTCACAAGACTCGCGTGGCGTACGACCACCACCTCCAACAGGCCATGACGGAGATTCTGCCCAATGGCACGTTCCCCAAGCCGATCGGGGCCGATCTCGATGAATTCTTGAATTGGCACGACTGGCGAGTTTTGGGCAAACTGGCTGGTGGCGCGGGGGGAGAACATGGCCGGCGTCTTTGCGACCGAGATCATTTCCGCGAGGTTTTCCATACGCCGGAAACGCCCACGCGCAAGGATCTTGCTCGCTTTGACCTTGTCTGCCAAGACCTGGGCGACATGCTCCAGGTCGTGGTCCCCGCCGAGAAATCGTGGTACAAGGTGGACCAAACGGATATTCCGATCCAGAGCGACAATCCCGGCAAACAGATTGTGCCGTTGTCAAAGTTGTCTTCGGCAATTGCGGGCCTGAAGCCCATCCGCAAGCGCATGGCCTACTGCGCGCCAGAGGACAAGGAGAAGGCGTCGCGGATCGTCGCCAAAAGGGAGGGAAGAAAGAAATGAACGTCGATCAATCTTGGCAATTCCGGTTGGCTGTGCTTTCAACCCTCGTCAAACAGGCGCCGCAAAAGCCGGGCCGGACGGCCCTCATGAAGTTCGCCTACTTCCTGCAAACACTTCGAGGTGTCCCGCTCGGCTATCGTTTCGAGTTGTACAACTACGGTCCGTACGACAGCGCCGTGCTCAGTGACTTGTCGCAGGCGGCGACGTTGAAAGCGATCAAGCCGGAAACGGTCATCTACCAGAACGGCTACGGCTACGAGTATTCGACAAATAGGGGCCACGAGTCGCTGTGCAACCGTGTCGCCGAGGACCTCGGAAAGTACGAAAGCGACATCACGTGGGTGCTGGATCGATTCGGCAGCGAGCCGGCCTCGCGCCTTGAGCTTCTCTCAACTATCGTGTTCGCCGAGCGAGAAATGCGCCGGAAGAACCAAGACTGCCCTCGCCCGGAGCTGTGCCGCCGAATAAGGCGGATCAAGCCTCATTTCACCGAAGAGGTCATCGAGAATGCGATTGAAAACCTCGCCAGCGAAAACCTGATTGTCGTCGCGCAGGAATGACCGGCATCACCGTGCGGGTGCTCGATGGCGACTCAGCAACCCACGGCGGAATAGGACGGAATGGGACGGAATGGGACGGCATCATGTCCAACCCCGCGCAACTCCCCGCCGACGCGGGTCAGTCATGATCTGACCGAGCGGCAGCGGCGAATTCTGTTCGCTCTCCGGGACGGACGTCGTTATTCGCTACAAGAGATTCGTTACCAGTTCGATCCGTCGCCCGCGGATCGAACTCTCCAAGTGGATTTGGCTTTGTTGCGAACGTTGGGGCTTGTCGATTTCTCCGGACGCGGCCGCGGAGCACGATGGTGGCTTGTCGTTCCTGGCGGCAGCGAATAGCGCAGAATAGCGCAGGAATAGCGCAGGGATGCGCTGCCAATCCGCTGGTGATCGGAGCAACTACAGTCACAACAATGGGTTGAATTGCTTTCCAAAGAAGTCACCAACCATGTCCACCCCCGCGCAGCAGATCGTCACCAAGGCCTGGAACTTCGCCCACGTCCTGCGCGACGACGGCCTCTCGTACATGGCCTACACCGAGCAGATCACCTTCCTGCTCTTCCTCAAGATGGCCGACGAGCTGACCAAGCCGCCGTACAACCGGCCGCCCATCGTGCCGGCGAAGTACGACTGGGAGAGCCTGCTGCAAGCGGGAGGGCGACGAACTGGAAGCCCACTACCGGCACTCCTCGAAGAACTCGGCAAGCAGCCGGGCATGCTCGGCGAAATCTTCAAGAAGGCCCGGCCCGAGATCCAGAACCCGGCCACGCTGCGGCGGCTGATCGTCGACCTGATCGAGCCGGAGAAGTGGTCGTCGATGGAAGCCGACGTGAAGGGCGACATCTACGAAGGGCTGCTCGCCAAGAGCGCCGAGGAGTCGCCCAAGGGGGCCGGGCAGTACTTCACGCCCCGGCGAGCTCATCAAGGCCATCGTCGACTGCGTGCAGCCCGACCGCCGACGACACCGTTTGCGACCCGGCCTGCGGGCACCGGCGGCTTCCTGCTGGCCGCGCACGATTACGTCGTCCAGCACCACGGCAAGGAGCTCGACAAGGACCAGAAGAAGCACCTGCGGACGAAGTTCGTCAAGGGCTGGGAGCTGGTGCCCGAACACGGCCCGGCTGTGCATCATGAACCTGTACCTGCACGGCATCGACGCCGACCCCTGCCCGATCCGCTCCGGCGTGGACAGCCTGGCCAGCGACCCCGGCGAGCGGTTCAGCGTGGTGCTGACCAATCCGCCGTTCGGCAAGAAGAGCAGCATCGCCATCGTCAACGAGGAGGGCGACCTGGAGAAGGAAGACACGGCCTACGAGCGGCAGGACTTCTGGACGACGACGAAGAACAAGCAGCTCAACTTCGTCCAGCACGTCAAGACGCTGCTGAAGGTCAACGGCCGCTGCGCCATCGTCGTGCCGGACAACGTGCTGTTCGAGGGCGGGGCCGGCGAGACGGTGCGGCGCAACCTGCTGCAAGCAGTGCGACGTGCACACGCTGCTGCGGCTGCCGACCGGCATCTTCTACGCCCAGGGCGTGAAGGCCAACGTGCTGTTCTTCGACGCCAAGCCGGCCCAGGAGAAGCCGTGGACGACGAAGCTGTGGGTCTACGACCTGCGGACGAACATGCACTTCACGCTGAAGACCAACCCGCTGAAGCGGGCCGACCTCGACGAGTTCGTGGAGTGCTACCGCCCGGGCAAGCGGCACCAGCGCAAGCCGACCTGGAGCGAGAAGAACCCCGAAGGCCGCTGGCGGGCGTTCGACTACGACGAGCTGGTCAAGCGGGACAAGGTGAACCTCGACATCTTCTGGCTCAAGGACAAGAGCCTGGAAGACTCCGACGACCTGCCCGAGCCGGACGTGCTGGCCCAGGAGATCGCCGACGACCTGCAAACCGCCCTGGAGCAGTTCCAATCCATTGCAGCCGCATTCAAGGGCTAGGGATTGTCAGCGGAGTTCTTCTTGAGCCGGGCAGGCCAAGCGGTTTGGAGCGGCCGCGGCGCACGAGTGGGCGACACTGGTCGGGGCCAGTCGGGCGCATCTCTTCCGTTTGTGTCACAAAAAAACGTGTCGGGACGTGTCACTCCGCCAAGTAAACTTCCGATTCGCCGCAGCAAGGCAGAGGCGTTCGGGCTGCGCCTTGTCGGCGGCCGTCGTGTGGTCGGGTCACTCCGTGACCCGAATTTCCGGTCACGGAGTGACCGGACCACATTGGAAACCCCGGATTCTGTTGCGCGAAGGGGCGACTCCCCGGCCACTCAACGAGATGCAGCGGCGAAGTACCGGATGTGTTACAATCTCCGTATGAAGCGATCCACTTCCATCACGTGGCAATACCTGGCGCCGAACGCCAAGTCGTGCTACAAGCAGCTCTTCGTCAAGCGCACACGCATCCGCGCCCGCGTGCTTTACGGCCTGTTCATGAGCGCCGAAGAGCCGATGACGCCGGAGGAAATTGCGGCAGAGTTCAGCCTGCCGCTGCCGGCGGTCAGCTCGCGAAACTGCTTCGCAAGGCGGCGCACGACGTTGAGATGCCCAGTGACATCGGCCTGACGGGAGCGCCAGACCCGTCCACTTGACACGAGCCGTTGCGGATCGTCGCACTTGTGTCACGAAGAATCACGACGACTTCTGGATTCTGCACAACTTGATCAAGGAGGCCCAGGGTCATCACCCCGGCCGCCTGGTACCACGGCCAAATATGCGTTGTTTGGACGATCTTCGTGCTCTCGGCCCGACCGCTTGCCGCGGTCGCGGATCGCAGCGTTCCTCGCCGGTCACGTCCTGCTTGCCGACCAGCATGGCCAACAGCGGATCGGCCCGAAGTTGATCGTGATCGTTCAACCCGTCTACGCCGTCCGCCCGAAGCAGAGCAGGCACATGTCGTCCGACTGCCGGTGCCCGCTGGCATGCTGCTTGACGTCGGAGAGGATGCGCTGCCCTAGCTCGGTGACGCCCTTGACCGGCGTGGCCACTTGCTTGGCCAGTCGCGGCATGCCGTAGAACTCGCGCTTGACGTTCTCGGCCTCGCTGAAGCCGTCGGTGAAGCAGGTCAGGATTTCGCCCGGCTGGAGCGTGAAGCGGAACTCCTCGTACTCCCAGTCGGGATCGACCCCCAGCGGCACGCCGCTGATGTGCTCCGCCACGGCCGCCACGGTGCCGTCGCGGCGGCGCAGGAGCGGGGCCATGTGCCCGGCGTTGACCAGCACCACCTCGTGCTGCTTGGTATCGACCACCGCCATCACGAAGGTCACGAACCGCTCGCTCCAGCCGTAGCTGGCGAAGGCCTTCGAGAGGCCGTTGACGGCCTCGCCCGCCTGGGTGGCGCTGACGAGCTGATAGCGGGCTTCGGAGGTAACCTTGGCCATCAAGAGGGCCGCCGAAACCCCCTTGCCCGACACGTCGGCCACGATCACCGCCAGGCGGTTGCCCGGCAGCAGCACGTAGTCGAAGAAGTCGCCGCCGACCTGGCTGGCCGGCTCATAGAAATGGAAGAACTCGTAGCCGGCGATGGTCGGCGTCTGCCGGGGCAGAAAGCCCTGCTGCACTTGCCGGGCCAGCGAGAGGTCGCGCTTCAGCGATTCCTGCCAGATCGCTTGTTGGTGCAACTGGGCGTTTTCGATGGAGAACGCCGCCTGCGAGGCCACGCTCACCAGCACCTCCAGGTCGTCTTCCTGGAACCGGCTTCTCTGGTCGAGCGTGTCGATCTGCAGGATGCCGAATGAGCTGCCATCGCTGTTGATGCAGCGGGGCGCACATCATCGAGCGGATGCGGAAATCGGCCAGGCTCTCGCTCATGGCGAAGCGCGAGTCGCTGGCCGCGTCGGCCGAGAGGATGGCCTCTTTGCTCTCCATCACCTGGTTCACCACCGTGCGGCTGACGCGCACGGTGTCGTCCTGGTTGCTGCGGTGCTTGACGGCCTTGGGGATCAGCGGGCTGGTGGGCGTATCCCGCATGATGATGAACCCGCGGTCGGCCTGCGGAAACACGCGGAACAGGCTATCGAGGATTCTCTGCAGCACTTCCTCTTCGCCCAGCGAGCTGGCCAGGCTCTTGGAGATTTCGATCAGGGCCTTGAGCTTGGCCTCCGGATTGACCGAGACGCGCAGCGAGGCGTTCGAGGCCGCGTCGATCTTGGTCATGATGGTGGACGAGGGGGTCTCGGCCTTTTCCTCGTCGATCAGCTCGGCCCACGAGCTGCCCGAAGACGTGCCCGGCCCGCGGCCCGCCGGCGCCGGGCTGCGGAGCGACGGCGTAGAAGCGAAACACGGCGTCGCCGACTCGCAGCTCGTCGTTCTCCGAGAGCTTTCGCCGGCCTTCGATCCGCTGTCCGTTCAGCAGGCTGCCATTGCGGCTACCGAGGTCTTCGACAAAAAACTCGTCTCCCTGACGCAGGATCTGGACGTGCTGCCGGCTGACGGAGCCCATCTCCAGCACGATGTCGCAGCTTGGTAGCCGGCCAATGACCGTCCGCTCTTTCTCCAGCGGCAGGAGCTGCCCGGGGTCGGGACCGGCGGTGACGCGAAGCACAGCCATGACGGCATCCTGCGTGCGTAGGAGCTACGGGAACGGAGCGCAGCGTCTCCAGAGAGACCGCGCGCGCGCCGCATCAAGACGCGTGGATGGAACCCCATGATTCTACGTAGGGCGGAAAGACCACGTCAACCGAGGGGCGGCGTAGAGGGTGGTGCCCAGGGGGTGCTAGCAGGAGAAACCGTGCCGGCGAAACGGGCTCTGTTGTCGATCGCCGTTCAGACTGTCGCACCTCGTTTGTTGTCCAGTTCTTGTCGAGGCGATTTTTGCGTTTTGCGAACTTGCCTCATTGCCTTTTCGCATTTTGCGAAGTAAAATAGCTCAGCCGACCGATAATCCGAGGGGGCTGGCCTTGCGAGTTATCTCCAAATCCATGCTTCGGGAGTTTTGGGAGTCGCCGGGGAACGGCGACGCACAAGAACCGCTGGAAGCGTGGTACACCGTCGTAAGGAACTGGCACACGGCGTGGTGGAGTTGGGCTGACCTGAAGGCAATGTATGCCTCGGCGGACACGGTTGGGGACTGCGTCGTTTTTGATATCGCCAACAATCGATACCGCTTGATCGCACGATTGCGGTATGAAAAGCAGCGGCTTTACGTCTTGAAGATCATGACGCACAAGGAATACGACAAGAACACCTGGCAGGAACAATGCGGTTGCTTTGACCAACCTCAGAGGAAAGCAGCGGCCAAACCCCGAAGGCAGATAGCAGAATTCGTCAAAGCAGAGCGGCGACGCCGACGAGTAAAGAAGACGGTGAAAGGCTCGACTAGGCGTTGATGAGAGCCTCCTCCAACCGCGCCACGCGCCGACTGAGGAGGTCGGACGGCCGAGGCCGCCGCCGAGAAAGAGCGGCCATGAGCAAGGGCAATGACATGACTGCCAAGACCGCGAAAGTCAAATTGCGAGACTCGTACCTCGAGCTTATTTATGAGTTTCCTCTAGTTCGGATCAAGTCGGATCGGGAACTCAAGAATGCCCAGAAGGTCATCAATGCACTTCTCGCAAAGGGCAAGCTCGATGACGGCCAGGAAGATTACCTCGACGTGCTGAGCGACCTCGTTGAGGCTTACGAGGACGAGCATTTTCCGATTGGGCCGGCTTCGGACGCAGCAATCCTGGCACATCTGATGGACGCCAAGGGCGTCTCTCAAACTGCTCTGCACGATGCAACGGGTATCGCCAAATCAACCATCTCAGACATTCTGGCGGGAAGACGCCCCTTCAGTAAGAATGTCATGCTCAAGCTGGCTGAATTCTTTGGCGTACACGTCAGTGTGTTCATGGAGAACCTCAAGTGATTTCTCTTGGTGGAATCACCGAACGGAATGAATTCCGTTCTACTACGCCAGAATCTCGTCGATGGCGCTGCGGGCCGGGTCGGCGATCGGCATGGGCCGGTCGTTGATCGTGAACTGGCCGCCAGACTTCACGCCGACCGCGCGCAGGTAGGTGTGGAACAGGTGGCCGTCGTCCACCTCGCGGTCGGTGACGGCGGTGCCGTTGGCGTTGGTCTTGCCGACGACGGCGCCGCCCTTGATGCCGCAGCCGGCCAGGGCCACCGACCAGGCCGTGCCCCAGTGGTCGCGGCCGTAGTTGCGGTTGATCTGTCGGCGTGCGGCCGAACTCGGACATCACGACGACCAGCGTCGTCTCGAGCAGGCCGCGCTGCGGCGAGGTCGTCGAGCAGCGTGGCGAACGTGCCGGTCGAACTCGCCGAGCTGCTCGATGTGGAAGTCGAAGTTCTCGTGGTGCGTGTCGTAGTTGGAGTGGCGTCACCTTGACGAAGGTGACGCCGTCCTCGAGCAGCCGGCGGGCCAGCAGGCAGTGCCGGCCGAAGTCGTGCCTGCCGTAGCGGTCGTGGCTCGCGCGCCGGCTCCTTGGTGACGTCGAAGACGTCGCGGCTGCGCCATGAGCTGCGCGGCCTGGTCGTAGGACTGCGTGTAGGCCTCGGTCTCGGCGGTGCGGCGGCGGCTGGCGAAGCGGTCGTTGAGCCTGGCGGCGGAAGTCGTTGCGGCGCTGCGTCGGCCGCCGTCGGTCAGCGTCGGCGGGCCGCAGCGTGTTCGGCGGCGGCTTGCCGTCGCCGAGCGCGACGGAGGCGAAGCGCGGGCCGAGGAAGGCCGCGTCGCCGCTGTTGACGCCGCCGCCGCCGCGCGCGTGATGTGGATGTAGCCGGGCAGCGGGTTGTCGGCCGCGCGTCGAGCAGCTTGGCGGCGACGGCGCCGAGGTGCGGGTACTCGCATGCCGGGCTCCTGCTGGCGGCCGGTGTGCATGATGTAGTGCGCCCTTGCCGTGGTCGTTCTCCTTGGTGTTGATGCCGCGGACGAGGGCCAGGCGGTGCATCTGCTTGGCGGTGTGCGGCAGCAGCTCGCAGATGTGCATGCCGGGCACGGAGGTCGGGATGGCCTGGAACGGGCCGCCGGTGTCGGTGCCGGGCTTGGGGTCCCACGTTTCGAGCTGGCTGACGCCGCCGGCCAGCAAGATGACCAGCACGCGCTTCTGCTGGCTGGCAAGCTGCCTGGCGGCCGCCGGCTGAATGAGCGTGCCCAGGCCCGCCGCGGCCCCCGCACCGGCAATGCCCGCGCCAGTGATGCCCCCCAGGAAGGTCCGCCGGGCCATGACGTGATCTGCCGTCTTGCAGGAGTAGGTGCACTTCATGGGAGGCTCCTTTTTGGGCCCGTCGGCCGAACATCAGGTCTCGTTCAGTGTTGGATGTTCGATGTTGGATGTTCGATGTTCAGATGCACCAGACCGAACGTCCAACATCCAACATCGAACATCCAACATCGAACCGTAATCTCGACCAGGTCGATCAACAGCCTAATGATTGAATCGGAATTCCGCCGAGGCCAACAGCGCCCAGGCAATCTCCTGGATGCCGGCCGCCCGATTGTCGGTCCTGCGGACCAGGTATTCAATCACCTCGGCCCGTTCTTCTTCGCCGGGCGGGCGGGTGAGCACGGCCACGTATAGCTCGTCGGCCACGGCCCGCGGATTGTTCACGGCCTGCAAGCGATTGACCAAGGTTGCAAGCCAGCCGCGGATCGTCGTGCCGTTGGCCACGAACAGCGCCTGGTGGACGCTGGCCTGGAAATCCTGCTCCGGCTCGCCCGGGTTGCCGCCGTACATACCGACGAACTGCGGCACGTTGCCAGCCAGCGCGGCGTGCACCTTCTCTTCGATCTGCCGGTCGCGCAGCCGCCGCGCTTTGTCGCTCACGGCGACCATGTCGCGCAGCCGCGGATCGGCGGCGAGCCGGACCGCTTCCGCCGCGCGGGTGCCCTCGCCGATGCCCGTCGCCTCCATCACGCTCCAGGCCATCTGCTCGGGCGAAAGCGGTCGAAGTAGCGCCACGGCGTATCGGCCGGGAGCGGATTGCTGCGCCGTCATGCCATGGGGCAGCTCGCTGGTGCGCTGGTAGGTCTTCGTCAGCGCCAGTTCCCGCAGCATGGCCTTGACGTCGAACTTCATGGCGACGAACTCGCGGGCCAGCTCATCCAGCAGCTCGGGGTGCGTCGGCGGGTTCTCGGCGTGACGCAGCTCCGGCGGGTGCACCAGCCCGCGGCCCATCATCAGGTGCCACAGCCGGTTGACGATGTTGGCGTTGAAATAGGCGTTCGTGCCGTCGGTCGCGGCCAGGGCCAGTTGCTGCCGGCGGCTGAAGCGCGGGACCGGCCGCACGTTGTTGCCCTTGGCCGGAGCGACGAAATACTCCTGTCCCTTGGGCATCGCCGGCTCTTGCAGGACCTGGCCGGTCCGCAGCCTGGGCCGGAAGTTCTGCTCGTTGACCTTGGGGTTGAACACCGACTTGTAGGCGACCTCCCCTTCGGCCTTCTCCGCGAAATAGGACTTCTTCTCCTTGGGATCGGTGAAGATGAAGCTGCGGTTCAAGTAGGCGAAGATGCCGTAATAGTCGGTCTGCGAATAGTCCTCGATCAACGGATGGTCGTGGCACTGGGCGCATTGCACGTCCATGCCCAGGAACAGCCGGCCCACGTCGCGCGTCAGCACGTTGGTCTCGCCGGCCCGAGCCAGGTAGAACTTCACCGCCGGGCGGTTCTCCACACCGTCGGCCGCCAGGATTTCGCGGGCCAGCACGTTGTACGGCTTGTTGTCGGCGAACGACTTGCGGAGATACTCCTGCCACTCGGCGGCTGGGATCGCCTGCTCCCCGCGCCGCTCGAGCAGCCAGACATCGAACACCTGCTGCATCCGCCGCGCATATTCCGGCGAATCGAGCAGCCGGTCGATCAGCCTGGGCCGCTTGTCGGCCGATGCGTCGGCCAGAAACGCTTTGGCCTGAGCCAGCGAGGGGATACGGCCGGTCAAATCGAGATATACCCGCCGCACGAACTCGGCATCGCTGGCCGCGGGGGCCGGCGCGAAATCGAGTCTCTTGTCGATATGCTGGTCAATGCGCACGTTGAGCGGCTCGGCCGCAGAAGCCGCGGATTGGACGGCCAACAAGTAGCCGAATAACGCCGTGGCGATCAGGTAACGCATCATCGGCAGGTGGGGAGAGTGGTTCGGCATGCGGATGGAGTCCGAAGCCGGGTGGGGCCTTTGGGCATCAATCGCCGGCCCCAGAAGCGGCCTGCGAAGACTCATCAAAGGTCGTTGATTGTTATAGGGCCGTCTTTCGATGGAAGTCAACCCGATTGTTCAGGCGGGATTCGGACACACTAGCCCGACGCGCAAGCGCGCGCAAGCGAGGGAGAGCCACCACGCGGCCCCGAGCTTGTACCCGCTTCTCCCTCACTTGCGCGTCGGGCTAGTGTGCGCGTCGGGCTAGTGTGCGCGTCGGGCTAGTGTGCGCGCGCCGCTCGGCGCATGATGATGCGGGACTCCTGACCGACCTCTGCCGCCTGGGGAGCACGCCATGCTCGCTCGCTGGTTTCAACTGGCCCAGCACGGGACCACCGTCCGCCGCGAGTTGCTCGCCGGCGTGACCACGTTCCTGACGATGGCCTACATCATCTTCGTGCAGCCGGCCATGCTTTCGGGCGCTCGTCGGGGCAGGTCACTGGCTTGGACTTCGGCGCGGTGATGGTCGCCACTTGCATCGCCTCGGCCGTCGCCACGCTGATCATGGCCTTCTATGCCCGTTACCCGATCGCGCTGGCCCCTGGCATGGGCCTCAACGCGTTCTTCGTGTTTGAAGTCATCAAGGCGGCAAAGGCCCAGGGAGCCGACGAACCGTGGCGCGTCGCCCTGGGAGCGGTCTTCGTTTCCGGCGTGCTGTTCGTGATCCTCACCCTGACCGGCTTGCGGAAACATCTCTTTAACGCCGTCAGCCCCGGCATGAAGGACGGCATCGCCGCGGGCATTGGCCTCTTCATCGCGCTCATCGGCCTGCAACACGCCAGGCTGGTCGTCCCGCACCATGAAACCGGCATCGCCCTGAACCCGCACTTCGGATCGCCCGACGTGCTGATCTTCCTGACCGGGCTGCTGCTGACGGCCGTGCTCTACGGGCGACGCGTGCGGGGAGCGATCTTGTGGGGCATCGTGGCCACCACGACGCTCGCGATTGCGATCAAGCTGCTTCTGCCGTATTTGCCTGCCAGCGTGGCCGGAGCCGAGGCCGTCAAGACTTCGCTGCTCGAGTCGAAGTTCCAAATCGCCACAGACATCATCGACGCGCCGCCTTCGCTGGCGCCGACCTTCCTGAAGATGGATATCCTCGGGGCGCTCGCACCGGCCATGCTTCCCTTCGTCTTCGTCCTCCTCATGATGCTGGTCTTCGACACGCTGGGCACGCTGATCGGCGTCTGCAAGCAGGCCGGCCTGATGCGCGGGAATGAGCTGCCACGCGTCGAGCGGGCCATGTTCACCGACGCGGCCGGCACGGTCGTCGGCTCGTGCCTGGGCACGAGCACCGTCACGGCCTACATCGAAAGCGCGGCCGGCGTCGAGCAGGGCGGCCGCACCGGGCTGGTCGGCGTGGCCGTGGCGGCGCTGTTCCTGGCCGCGCTCTTCTTCAGCCCCTTGATCCAGATGGTCGGCAACTATTCGCCGATCACTGCGCCAGCCCTGGTCGTGGTGGGCTGCATGATGATGCGCAACGTCCGCGATATCGACTGGAGCGACTACACCGAGTCCCTACCGGTGTTTCTGACGATCATCGGCATCCCGTTCACATTCTCGATCGCCGACGGGATCGCCCTGGGCCTTGTGAGCCAGCCCATCGTCAAGCTGGCCACCGGCCGCGGACGGGATGTGCCTGTGTTGGGCTATGTCCTGGCCGCTGTCTTGCTCGCATATCTGGTGTTCCTGCGGTAAGGCGTTGCCTTTTCCTTCGCACTAGGGCAAACTCGCGGGTTGTCACTCGGCCGAGCGCTGAGGGAAGCATGTCCTCCCGCCGCACCATCTCGCGTCGCCGTTTTCTGGCCCAGGCCGGCGCGACAGGCTTCGCCGTCGCCGCGCCGTACTTCGTGCCGGCGCGGGTGCTGGGCCGGCCCGGTAAGCCTGGTGCGAACGACCGAATCCAGATCGGCGTGATCGGCGTGGGGATTCGCGGCAAGTATCAGATCGCCAATGTCCCGCCGCAGGGCCAGGTGGCGGCCGTGTGCGATTGGTACGCGCCGCGCATGGATTTCGCGCTCGAAGCGGAGACAGCCAGCCCCTACGCGGCCCTGCTCGCCGATTTCCGCGCCGGCGACGCCAGGTCGTGCGCCAAGTTCCAGGACTATCGCAAACTGATCGAGCGGGCAAAACTCGACGCGGTGATGATCACCGCCTGCGATCACCATCATGTCCACGCGGCGATCCTCGCCTGTCAGGGCGGGTTGGATGTCTACGTCGAGAAGCCGGTCTCGGTCACCATCCGCGAAGGCCGCTCCCTGGTCGCCGCCGCCAAGAAGCACGGCCGCATCGTCCAGGTCGGCAGCCAACAGCGGTCGATGGAGATGAACCGCTTCGCCTGCCAGGCGATCCGCGACGGCGGTCTAGGCAAGATTTCGAGCATCACGCTCGTGAACTATCCCGGGCCGGACGTCTACAAGGGATTGCCCGAGGAGAAGCTCCCTGAGGGCAGCGATTGGGATCTCTTCTGCGGACCCACGCCGCTTCGTCCCTATAACGCCAAGCTGTGGGCCAAGGAAGAGCTGGGCAGCGAGCGCTTCGCGTGGCGCGGCTGGGACATGTGGCGCGACTACTCTGGGCACCTGATGACCAACCACGCTGCCCACTCCGCCGACATGGCGCAACTGGCGCTGGGCATGGACCACACCGGCCCGGTCGAGATCGAGCCGCTGACGAAGGATTACAGCGGGCCGATGAACCGCTGCCCGGTCGTCATGCGCTATGCCAAGGGGGTCGAGCTGCGCTTCGAGGCGCGTAGCGAGAAGCAACGCGGCGAAGCCTACCGTGGCGACATTTATCGCGGAGAGCGCGGCACGCTGACCATGCGCCGCAACGCCTTCTCGGTGAACCGGCCGGAGCTTGTGAAAGACCTGCCCGACCGGAGCGTGCTGGCCAAATGGACGGGCGGCGGGCAGCACGTGGCCCGGCCGCACATCGCCAACTGGCTCGACTGCATCCGCGGCCGGGGCATGCCCAATGCCCCGGTCGAGGCCGGGCATCGCACGGCCACCATCTGTCACCTGGCCGGCATCGCCCGCGAGGTGCGTCGCAAACTACGCTGGGACCCCGAGCGCGAGCAATTCGTTGGCGACAGCGAAGCCGACCAGCTCTTGGAGCGCCCGCGCCGCAAGGGATGGGAGCTTCCCAAAGTGTAAGCCGTCCGCGGCCACTCACCGCCGCGAATTCAACCCCCATCCGTCCGTAGCGCGGATTGGCATCTCTTCGAGCAGTTGCTCAGCTCGCTGCAACAGTGAATCGACGTCGGCCGCATCGCGCACGGGGGCATCGCTCGGCCGGGCCACGAACCGCGCGTGGCAGTGACGGCAATAGACCTGGCGGCCCAGATGGGCCACGCCAATCTCCAGGCTCCGCCCGCAGGTCGGACACTCCTGCACGAAGAAGACTTTGTGCATCATCCAGCGGATCTCCTACCGTGTGCCCGTCGGTGCCACCTTGCCCGCGGCGGTATGGTAATCAAAAAGCCCACGGTCCGGCAAGAACGATGTGCGGCGACGAGGACTGGGGGCAAAGCGCGGGGACCATACTCGGCGAAGCGCACCTTGGCGACGGGTGTTACACCCGTGACGATTATGAGACACTTGGCGCGAGACTAGGTTCGCTGAGGGCGGCGTTGAGAGCCGTCTGCGCCGAACGTCCAACGTCGAACGTCCAACGTCCAAGCAAGATGCTTCCTGAAGCTGTTCGATGTTGGACGTTGAACGTTGGACGTTCAACTCTTCAACTTCTTACGCGTTGTCACTCTCACCTCGTCGCGCCTTGACCCACCCCTCCGAACCAGGGGAACATGAACGCGACAGCCCATGTGCCAACCTCGCCGACCGGCATTGCCACCGTGTCTCGTCCTGTCTACCTCGACCATCACGCCACCACGCCGCTGGACCCGCGCGTGCTGGAGGCGATGTCGCCCTATCTCACCGAACGGTTTGGCAACGCCGGCAGCATCAACCATGCCTTCGGCTGGGAGGCGCAGGCCGCCGTGGACGCCGCGCGGGAAGCGATCGCCGCGGCAATCGGGGCCGAGCCGAAGGAAATCGTCTTCACCAGCGGAGCGACGGAAGCCAATAACCTGGCCATTCGCGGCATTTGCGAGCGCGAGCCGCGGCGCGGCGGGCACGTCGTGAGCCTGGCCACCGAACACCGGGCCGTGCTCGATCCGCTGCGCCGCCAGGGCCGGCGCGGTTTCGAGATCACCCTGCTCAGCCCAGCCCCGCACGGGCAAGAAGACGCCGGGCGCATCGACGTGGAGCAAGTTGCCGCGGCGCTGCGCGACGACACCGTGCTGGTCTCCGTGATGCTGGCCAACAACGAGATCGGCGTCCTCCAGCCGATCGCCCAGCTCGGCGCCCTGTGCCGCAGCGCGGCGTGCCGCTGCACTGCGACGCCACGCAGGCCGTCGGCAAGCTACCGGTGAACGTGGACGCCTTGCAGGTCGATCTCCTCAGCTTCAGCGCCACAAGCTGTATGGACCCAAGGGAATCGGCGCGCTCTACGTCCGCCGCCGGTCGCCGCGATCCCGGCTCCAACCGCAGATCGACGGCGGCGGCCAGGAGGGAGGCATCCGCAGCGGCACGCTCAACGTGCCGGGCATCGTCGGCTTCGCCAAAGCACTGGAGATTTCGCTCGCCGAAATGACGGAGGAAAGCTCGCGGCTGCGCGCCTTGCGAGATCGGCTCTACGCCGGCCTGCTCGGCGAACTGGATGGCGTGACTCTCAACGGGCCGGTGCCGTCCGGCTCGGACTTGCGTCTGCCGGGCAACCTCAACGTGACGTTCGCCGGCGTGGACGGCGAAGCCCTGATGACGTGCTTGAAGGAGATCGCCGTGAGCTCCGGCGCCGCGTGCAGCTCGGCCAATCCCGAGCCGAGCCACGTGCTCTTGGCGCTGGGGCTCAGCGAAGGCGAGGCGAAGGCGAGTCTGCGATTCGGGCTGGGACGCTACAATACCCAGCAGGAGATCGATTTCGCCGTAGAATACGTCGCCGCCACCGTGCGGCGCCTGCAAACGGCTGATGCAGGCTTCAGACTTCGGGCTTCAGGCTCCAGCAAGCACGAAACCTGAAGCCTGAAGCCCGAAGCCTGAAGCCCGGAATCCTGAACCATGCACCCGGCCCTCTGGAAGCTCTGGCGCTTACGCATCCGTGCCCGTTTGCGGCGCTGGATGCGCGGGTGGAAGACCCCACGGGGCATCATCTTGACGCTCCTGGGGCTGTTTTTCTTCGGCGCGTGGCTGGCGGGGGTGCTGGTGCAAGGCTTCTGGCAGGAGTGCGCGAACCCGGCCCTCGTGCAGACCAACCTCTCGCTGGGCCTTCTGGCGATGTGTTTGCTCAACCTGGTCTTCTCCGGCGAGGGCAAGGCCATTGTCTTTAGCCCTCCGGAGCTGGACTTCCTCTTCCCCGGACCCTTTCGCCGCCGCGACCTCCTGATCTACAAGCTGGCCGGCACGATCGGCACGGCGGCGCTGATGGGCTTGATCTTCGCCACGGCGTTCTTGCGGTATGTCCACTGGTGGGCAGCCGGCTTTGTGGGCATCTTCGCCGCGTACCTGTTCATCCTGCTGTTTGACATGATGCTCGGCATGGCCGTGCAATGGATCGGCGCCTTGGCCTACAACCGCACGCGAAAGCTGCTCGCGCTGGCGGCGGTGATTCTGATCGCCGTCGCGCTCGTGCCGGCCGTAAGGCAAGCGCAGGCCGAGGGGCTGGACGGCTTCGTCGGGGGGCTGCGTTCCTCGCCGGTGGGCCAGGCGGTCCTGGCCCCCTTCGACGTCTTCAGCCGGGCGATCACCGCCCAGCGCCTCTGGCCGGAGCTGCCGCTGTGGGGCGGGATCGCGCTGGGCATCGATCTGGTGCTCATCGCGCTATTGCTACGGCTGGATGCCAGTTATGAGGAGGCCTCGTACACCGCCAGCCAGAAGCGCTACGAGAAGCTACAGCTCGCCCGCACCGGCGGCGGGTCGGTCAAGATGACCGCCCGCTGGCGGCTGCCGAGGTTCCCCCGCTGGGCGGGGGCCGGTCCGGTGGCCCGCCGGCAGGCCTTGCACCTCTTGCGCAGCTCGCCGCGGCTGCTCTTGGTGTTGGCGCTGATGTCGATCGGTTTTTGGCCGATGCTCCTCTTCAACGAAGAAGGGCGTTCGCTCGCGCCGATGGGGCTGGGCGTGCTGGCCTGGGTGAACGTGATGTTGGTCATGGCGTTCCCCTTCGGCCTGCGCGGCGACCTGGACCACGTGGATTGGTTCAAGACCTTGCCGCTGCGGCCGATGGCGGTCGTGGTGGGCGAGATGCTGCCCGTCACTTTCTTCATCGCAGCCATCAACGGCATCGCCTTAGCTGGCCTCTTCATCGCGGACGAGGCGAACCGCGGCCTCGTCGCGGCCGCCGCCGCGCTGGATTTGCCGGTCGTGGCCGTGACCGTGGCCACCGAGAGCCTGCTCTTCCTGGCCTTCCCGTACCGGCAAACGCCCGGCGACCCCCAGCAGATGACCCGCATGATGCTGCTCATGTTCTTCCGCATGCTGGCCTTGCTGGTCGTAGGCGGAATCGCCGCCGGAGTGGGCCTGTTGGGCTATCTGGTCGCCGGTTGGGCGGGGGCCGTGGCCGCGGCCGGCGCGACCTTGCTCGTCCTGTCTGCCATCCTGCTATGGCTGGCGGCCGTGCTGTTTGAGCGGTTCGACGTGAGCGTCGATATGCCGGCCTAGGCCGAATGTCGCCTTTCGCTCCTGCGAAAGGACGTTCCTTCGCCGATGGCCTGGAGTACAGACACCGACAACTTGACAAAGGACAAAGGAAGGACGACCCATGCGCCGACTCGGAATCCTCGAACGGTTCGCTCGCTGGGCCACGGTGTGGGCCGGAAGCTCGGTGGCCTTTGCGCTGGCCGTGGCGAGCGTCGTGATATGGCTCGTCACCGGACCAATCTTCAGCTTCTCCCAGACCTGGCAGCTCGTGATCAACACGGGCACCACAATCGTCACGTTTCTGATGATCTTCCTCGTCCAGCGTGCGCAGAACAAGGAATCGCTGGCCGTGCAGTTGAAGCTGAACGAGATCGTGGCGGCGCTTGAGGGGGCCAGTGCCCGGTTGATCAACGTCGAGGACCTGAGCGAGCACGAAGTGGAGGTCCTGCACAAGCACTACCGCAAACTGGCCGAGCTGGCCAAGCAGGGCGGCAAGGTGACCGACTCGCACTCCATTGAGGAAGCCGAGCGGCGTCACCACGAACGACGCCGCGCGAAATAACTTGCGGCAAAAGAGCCACCCCTTTGGGCATGTTGGAAAGCGTGCCCGACGGCAACCCATCAACGCATAAAGATTATTTGACAAAATGGCCCAAAGAAGGTTGCCGGTTTTCGGGGACGGTGTGTTATAATCTTCCCCACTACCTGCCTTATGAATCGGCGGAGCGGGTTGGTCGGCAAAATCCGCCCGGCCTCCGCCGCACGCCTGCCTGCCTTACAACTAGCCGCTAGATCGTGCCCCCAGCTCTTCGCCGGCCGCTGGGTAGGGATTCTGCGCCAAGATGTGCTCTGCCTTCCGCAGCGTGAATGAGAAATGCGGCTGATAGCCGAAATTGATAGCCCAAGTTGATCTGTACGACTGAAGCCGAACGCTTCCCAGGAGGGACGTACATGAGACTGATCGTCGGAGTGTGCTCGTTGGCCCTGATCGTCGCCATTTCCTTTGGTTCAATTGTCTCGGCTGCCCCGCAGGCAGCGGCGCCGAAGGCACCCGGCCTGGGCGATCCCGGCAAGCTGGTCGCCCTGGAGCTCATCGGCAGCGGGGCAGACAAGAGCCTGCTCCGCGGGGCGGATGATCGGCTGCAGCTCGTCGTGTCGGGCAAGTACGACAGCGGGCAGTACCGCGATTTCAGCCGCAAGGTGAAGTACGAAGTCGCCCCGGCCAACATCGCGGCCGTGGACGAGACCGGCCTGGTCACGCCGCTGGCCAACGGCCCGGCGACGATCACCGCCCGCACCCCCGAGGGTGTGGCCGGCCAGTTGGCAGTGGAAGTCAGCCATATCGGCAACGAAATCCCGGTCAACTTCGCCAACCAGATCGTGCCGATCTTCACCAAGCTCGGCTGCAACGGCGGCGGCTGCCACGGCAAGGCCAGCGGCCAGAACGGCTTCAAGCTCTCGCTGCTGGGCTTCGAGCCGGAGGAAGACTACGAGTACCTGGTGAAGGAAGCCCGCGGCCGGCGGCTGTTCCCGGCCGCGCCGGAGCGCAGCCTGCTGCTGCTGAAGGCCACCGACGGCCATGCCGCACGGCGGCGGCAAGCGGCTGGACGACGGACTCGCACGAGTACCGGCTGCTGCGCCGCTGGATCGAGCAGGGCATGCCCTACGGCAAGCGCGAACGATCCCACGGTCGCCAGGATCGAAGTGCATCCCGCCGAACCGCGCTCGATGGACCGCGGCGGCGAGCAGCAGCTCAGCGTCATCGGCCCACTACAGCGACGGCTCGACGCGAAGACGTCACCCGCATGGCCCAGTTCGAGGCCAACGACCCCGAGATGGCCGAGGTCACGCGCCACCGGCCTGGTGAAGACGCTCGACCTGACCGGCGACGTGGCGATCATGGCCCGCTATCAGGGGCAGGTCGACGTGTTCCGGGCCACCATGCCGCTGGGCGTCAAGGTCGAGAACCTGCCGCCGGCGAAGAACTTCATCGACGAGCTGGTCTTCGACAAGCTGAAGGTGCTGGGCATGCCGCCGTCGGCGGTCTGCGACGACGCGACGTTCCTGCGCCGCGTCACGATCGACATCGCCGGCCGGCTGCCGACGCGCCGAGGAGACGCAGGCGTTCCTGGCCGACACCGACCCGGCCAAGCGCGACAAGCTGATCGACCGGCTGCTGGACAGCCCCGACTACGCCGACTACTTCGCCAACAAGTGGAGCGGCGATCCTGCGGAACAAGCGGCGGCAACGACGCTTCGATGCGCGGCAACTACGCCTTCCACGACTGGATTCGCGAGCAGCCTGCACGAGAACAAGCCGTACGACCAGTTCGTCCGCGAGATCCTGGCGGCCGCGGGCGAAGTCGGCGAGAACCCGCCGGTCGCCTGGTATCGCGAGGTGCGGCAGATCAACGAGCAGGTCGAGGACACGGCCCAGTTGTTCCTCGGCCTGCGGATTCAGTGTGCCCGCTGCCACCATCATCCGTTCGAGAAGTGGAGCCAGCAGGACTACTACGGCTTGGCGGCGTTCTTCTCGCCGCGTGGGCCGCAAGCCGGGCCTGCTGCCAAGGCGAAGAGCGCATCTTCCACCAGCGCGGCACGGCCGCGGCCAACAATCCCAAGACGAGCCAGGCGGTGCCGCCGACCGGCCTGGGCGCCAAGCCGGCTGGAGCTGTCGCCCGACGACGACCCGCGGCACGCGCTGGTCGACTGGATGGCCGACGCCGGACAACCCGTTCTTCGCCCGGGCGCTGGTCAACCGCTACTGGAAGCACTTCTTCGGCCGCGGCCTCGTCGATCCGGAAGACGACATGCGGGTCACCAACCCGGCGACGAACCCCGAGCTGCTCGACGCGCTGGCGAAGCACTTCGTCGCCAGCGGGTTCGACCTCAAGGACCTGGTCCGCACGATCTGCCGGTCGAACATCTATCAGCTCAGCGCCGAGCCGAACGACTACAACCGCAGCGACAAGCAGAACTTCTCGCGCTACTACCCCAAGCGGCTGAACGCCGAAGTGCTGCTCGACGCGATCGACGAGGTCACCGGCAGCAACACGGGCTTCGGCGGCCTGCCGGCCGGCACGCGGGCCGTGCAGTTGCCCGACAGCGCCGGGATGACCGTACTTCCTCACCGTGTTCGGCCAGCCGGAGGGCGAAAGCGCCTGCGAGTGCGAGCGGTCCAGCGAAGCCAACCTGGCCCAGAGCCTGCACCTGTTGAACTCGTCCGAGGTCCAGGGCAAGCTCTCCGACGGCAACGGCCGAGCGCGGCAACTGGCGGCCGACGACAAGCGCACCGACGAAGAGAAGATCGGCGAGCTGTACCTGTGGGTCTTCTCCCGTCCGCCGATGGACGCGGAGAAAAAGGTTGCGCTGGCCCACATCGCCAAGCACGAAAAGCAAAAGGCGATCGCCTACGAGGACATCCTCTGGGCGCTCGTGAACACCAAGGAGTTCTTGTTCAATCACTAGACCCCCCGCTCGCCTGGCGCACAAGTACAATAGAACTCCCGCCGTCGCGCAGGGACGCGCGCGACACTCCCCACCTTAGTTCGTGGTTCACCGCAGAGCGTGAGAATCTTTCCACGCCCCTCTGGTGATTTCACCCTCGCCGATTCAGCGAAATCGTTCGACGACGCAGGAGGTTGCCGATGTCGCGATGCTCTTCTCGTTGCGCCCTGGGCCTGGCGCTGGGCTTGTCTCTCTGCGCTGACCTGTCGGCTCAGTTGCCCGTCGCCCGGCTTAGCAGCGTGTTCCCTGCCGGCGGCAAGCAAGGCACCACGTTTGACGTGACCCTAACCGGCACCGACCTCGAACTGGCCAATAAGCTGCTCTTCACACACCCTGGCATTACCGCCACGCCCAAGACGCGCGAGCCCGCTGCGTTCGAGCAGGGCCCGCAGCCGGTCGCCAATACCTTCACGGTGAAGGTCGATGCCGCCGTGCCCCAGGGCTGGTACGAAGCCCGGGCGGTCGGCAAGTTCGGCATCAGCGATTCGCGGGCATTTCTGGTGGACGATCTGCCCGAAGGCGCCGAGAAGGAGCCTAACAACACACGGGACGTGGCCACCGTCGTCCAGGCCGGCTCGGTCGTCAATGGCCAGATCAACGCCGCGACGGACGTGGATTACCTGAAGTTCTCCGCCAAGGCCGGGCAGCGGCTCTCGATCGACTGCTGGGCCAGCCGCATCGACTCGCGGCTGGAGCCGGTCCTGGCCGTGGTCGATGCCGGTGGGCGGGAGCTGGCCGGCGCCACGAACACCGTCTATCGCGACGCGGCCATCGACTTCAGCGCCCCGGCCGACGGCGACTATTACGTCCGGCTGTACGACGCCGTTTATGGCGGCAGCCCCGAGTTCTTCTACCGCCTGTCGATTTCCACCAAGCCGCATATCGAATACGTGCTGCCCAATGCCGGCCTGCCCGGCACGACGGGCACGTTCACCCTCTACGGCCGCAACCTGCCCGGCGGCGCGGACGCCGGCGTGATCCTGGACGGCAAGCCGCTGCAAAAGCTGAGCGTGCAGATCGCGATTCCCGGCGGCGCCGAAGCCCAGAAGCTCTCCGGTGGCACGCTCTTGGAGCCGTCGTCGGCCTCGATCGATGGCTTCGAGTATCGCCTGAAGAGCCCGGCGGGCGCCTCCAATCCGGTGATGATCGGCTTCGCGTCTGCCCCGGTGGTGCTGGAGCAGGAGCCTAACGCCCCGCCCCAGCCGCAGAAGATTCCTGTGCCGTGTGAGTTCGTCGGCCAGTCGCAAGCCCGGCTCGACAAGGACTGCATCGTGTTCGAGGCCAAGGCCAACGAAGTCTACTGGCTGGAGATGATCTCGCAGCGGCAAGGGGCCTCGCTCGATCCGCAGTTTGCGCTGGAGCGCGTCACGACCGACAAGGACGGCAAACAGACGTTCGCCGCCATCTCGCAGCAGGTGGACGACAACCCCACGATGGCCCAGATCGGCGGCCCGGCGTTCAGCACGCGCTGCGACGACCCGAGCTTTCGCTTCGCGGTGCCGGCCGACGGTACCTATCGCGTGCTGATCGGCGACCTCTATAACCGCGGTAATCCTCGTTTCGTCTATCGCTTGGCGATTCGCAAAGAGGCGCCCGATTTCCGCCTGGCGGCGGTCGCCCCCTTCCCGATCAATCCCCAGCAGCAGCTCGCCAATCCCTGGTCGCTCCTGCTGCGCCGCGGCGGACTGGAAGACCTACGGGTGTATGCCTTCCGCCGTGACGGCTTCAACGAGAATATCGAAGTCTCGGTCGAAGGACTGCCGCCGGGCGTGACCTGCCAGAGCGTCACGCTGGGGCCGGGCCAGAACTCGGCGCCGCTGGTGCTCGCGGCGGCGGAGAACGCGGCCGAGTGGGCCGGGACGATCCGCATCGTCGGCAAGGCCACGGCCAACGGCCAGCCGCTGGTGCCGCGAAGCCCGCGGCGGCACGGTCATCTGGCCGACCCAGCAGCCGGGCCAGGCGCCGCCGTCGCGCGTCAGTCGGGACATCGCCCTGGCCGTGACGGCGGCCGAGACGGCGAGCCTTCAAATCAACGTGGGCGACGGCAAGGTCCTGGAGATGTATCGCGCCGGCAAGCTGGAAATCCCGGTGAAGGCCGTGCGCCGCAATGGCTTTGCGGGCACCCTGCAGCTCAACCCCGTCGCGCCGCCGCTGCACAATATCCAGCTCGCCGCCCTCTCTCTGGCCGGCAACGCGGCCGACGGCAAACTGAACGTCAATATCCCCGCCAGCGTGCCGCCGGGCACGTACACCTTCAGCTTGGCGGCGCAGACCCAGTTGCAATACGCCAAAAATGCGGACCTGGCCAAGGCCGCGGAAGTGGAGAAGCAGCGCGTCGATAAGCTGGTCACGGATTTGACGGCCGAGGCCAATCGTCTGACCGCCGAGCTGGCCAAGGTCAACGCCTCGAAGGCCACGGACCAGGCCAAGGCCGCCGCCAAGAAGGCGGCCGATGACGCGATGGCCAAGCTTACGGCCGCGAAGGCGTTTCAACAAACGGTCACGCAGCAGGCCACGAACCTGGCCAACGCGGCGAGGCCGCAGAACATCAACCTGTTCGTCACGTCGAGCACTTTCACGATCAAGGTCGCCGAGGCGCCGATCGCGTTTGCCGCGGCAGGACCGAAGGCGGCGGTCAAACAGGGGGCCAACGTCGAAGTCCCGCTCACGCTCAACCGGCTCTTCGGCTATGCGGAGCAGATCACTCTGGAGCTGGTGGCACCGGGCGGGGTCTCGGGCCTCAACGCCGCGGCGGTGAATATCCCCAACGGCCAGACGCAGGGTAAACTGGTGATTCAGGCGGCGGCCAACGCCACGCCGGGCGCCCACACGTTCACGATCCGCGCCACGGCCCGGCCCGGCGGCCAGGCCCTGCCGATCACACAGAACCTGGCGCTGACCGTCGAAGCGGTGCAGCCAAAGAAGCAATAGAACGGAACGCGAATAATCGTAATTAGTCGCTAATGATGGACAGTGGACCAACAATCATTAGCGCATATTAGCGCTTATTAGCGTTCCCAAAACAAATCTTGGAAAATCCATCCTTCAAGCAGGCGGTTTAGACATGCGATACGGATCACCCCTCACGGCGCTGGCGATTCTTGGCCTGATTGCGGCCGCGGCTCAGGCGGCCCCCATCCCGATCGAGGCCGTCAAGCGCGACAAGCCGGTGGCCTTCGGCGAGGTGCGGCAGATCCTCAACCGAAACTGCACGGCTTGCCACAGCGCCAGCAAAAAGGAAAGCGGCCTGTCGCTCGAATCGCGCGAGTCGATCCTCAAGGGGGGCAACGTGCACGGGCCGGCCGTCGTGGCCGCCAAGCCGGGCGAGAGCATTCTCCTCAAGTTCGCCTCGCATAGCGAAGAGCCGCAGATGCCGCCCAAGGACAATAAGGTCAATGCCAAGAACTTGACACCGGCCGAGCTGGGCCTGATCAAGCTATGGATCGAGCAAGGGGCCCAGGCCGGCGGCGATGCCGGCGCGGCGAAGGTCGAATTCCAGCCGCTGCCGCCGGGCGTCAACCCGATCTTCGCGGTGGCGATCTCCCCCGACGGGCGCTTCGCCGCCTGCGGCCGGGCCAACCAGATCTTCATCTATCATGTGCCGACGGGCCGCATCGTCTGCCGATTGACCGATCCGGCCATTCTCAAGAGCGGCGTGTACAAGAACCCCGGCGTGGCCCACCTGGACCTGGTGCAGGCCCTGGCCTTCAGTCCCGACGGGCTGCGGCTGGTCTCCGGCGGCTTCCAGGAGTACAAGACGTGGACCCGGCCGCAGAACGTGCAAGGCTTCAAGGCCGCCGTCGCCGGGGGAGCGAGTGTGATCGCCATTAGCCCCGACCGCAAGACGCTGGCCGCCGCCGGCGCGGGCAAGAACATCCAGCTCTTCGAGGCCGCCACCGGCAAGCCGGGCAAGGCGCTCGCCGGCCACGCTGCCGCGGTGACCGCGCTGAAGTTCTCGCCCGATGGCACGAAGCTCTTCTCCGGCTCGGCCGACAAGACGGTCGGCATCTGGAACGTGGCCGACGGGGCTGCGGCCGGCAAGATCGAAACACTCCAGCCGGTTGCCGCGCTCACGCTCATCGCCGGCGGCAAGCAAGTCGTCACCGGCGGCGGCGACAATTCGATCTACGTCTGGGACCTGCCGGGCGACAAGAAGCCCGATCCGAAGGAAGCCAAGAAGGACGCCAAGGCCAAGGACGCCAAAGATGATGGCAAGCCCAAGCCCGCCCGCACGCTCGCCGGGCACGGGCAGCCGGTCACGTCGCTGGAGACGATTGCGGCCGCCGCGCCGAACGACGTGCAGATCATCTCCGGCAGCGCCGACGGCACGCTGCGGCAGTGGAATGCCAGTAACGGCCAGCAGGTGCGGTCGATGAATCACGGCGGTCCCGTGGTGGCCGTGGCTGCGCGGCCCGATGGCCAGCGGTTCGTCTCGGTCAGCTCGAACAACACGGCCAAGCTGTGGAACGCCACGAACGGGCAAGCGGTCACGTTCAACAACCAGCCGGACCTCAAGGGCGACTTCCGCGCTCAGGAGCTGGCCGCGCGGCTGAACGACCAGTTGCAGATGGCCACCGCCGAAGTGGGCACGCGGAAGGCGGCCGTCGATACGGCCAAGAAGGCCGCCCCGCCCAAGGCCGAAGGGGCCAAGAAGGCAGTCGAGGCCCAGGCCGCGGCCGACAAGACGCTGAAGGAAAAGCAAGCGGCCTCCGACAAGGCCAACGGCGAGAAGACGGCCGCCGACAAAGTCGTGGCTCAAGCCCAGGATGCAGCCAAGGTGGCGATGACGAAGGCCACTGCGGCCGACGAAGCGGCCAAGAAAGACACCAAAAACGAGGGGTTCAAGAAGGCGAAGGCCGACGCCGACAAGCTGTTGGCCGACGCCAAGAAAGCCGTCACCGACGCGGAGAACAAGCTCAAGGCCGCCGACAAGCCGGCCGCCGACGCCACCAAGGCGCTCAACGACGCCCAGGCGGCGTTCAACAGCGCCAAGCGGACGGCGGAATTGGCGGCGCTCGACGTGAAAGCGGCCAAGGCGGCGATCCCCGCCGCCGAGGCAGCCCTCAAGACAATGGAGGACAAGCAGAAGAAACTGACCGCCGACTCAGACGTCGCGAAGAAAGCCGCCGCCGGCAGCGAACAGCCCTTCGCCGCGGCGGCCTTTTCGCCCGATAACCTCGAAGTGGCCGTCGCCGGCGCGGACAAGCTGATCCACACCTACAGCGCCGAGACCGGCCAGTCGATCGATGTGCTGGCCGGCAGCGCGGCGGGCATCACCGGCCTGGCCTATTCCGCCGATACCGCGCTCGTTTCGCTTTCGGCCGACAACCAGCTCATCGGCTGGAGCACGAACCCCGAGTGGGCGCTCGAGCGCACGGTCGGCGGCGACAGCCAGACGTTCGCCGACCGGGTAATCGCCCTGGCCTTCAGCCACGACGGCAAGCTCTTGGCCACCGGCGGCGGCGAGCCGTCGCGCAGCGGCGAGGTGAAGCTCTGGGAAGTCGCCTCGGGCAAGCTCGTCCGCGCCCTGACCGACGCCCACAGCGACACCGTCTTCGGCCTGGAGTTCTCGCCGGATGACACCGTGCTGGCTAGTTGCGCAGCCGACAAGTTCGTCAAGCTGCACTCCGTGGCCGACGGCAAGTGGATCAAGTCGTTCGAGGGGCACACTCACCACGTGCTGGGCGTGAGCTGGCAAGCCAACGCGAAAGTGTTGGCCAGCTGCGGCGCCGACCAGGTGATCAAGATCTGGAACGTGGAGACCGGCGAGCAAGCCCGCACCATCCAGGGCTTCGCCAAGCAGTTCACCGCCCTGCGCTACGTGGGCAACAAGCCGGAGGTCATCGCCTCCAGCGGCGACGGCAATATCCACCACCGCAACGAGAACGGTAACGGCGTGCGGACGTATGCTTCCGGCGCCGGATTACCAGTATTCCTGCGACGTGAGCTATGGCGGGGCACTGATCATCGGCGGCGGTCAAGACAGCGTGCTGCGCATCTGGAACGGCACCAGCGGCCAGCCCGTCCGCACGCTCGAGCCGCCCAAGGTCCAGCCGGCGCCCATGCCGGGTGTGGCGGCGTCGAAATAATCTATGGAGTGCGCGTGACTCGTCACCGCTTTGGGACTTTTTTGTGTGGTGGCACGACTGGCCGTGCCACGAGTGTCCTTCTCTGAGAATCCAAAAGCGGCGACGAGTCGCCGCACTCCATATCCCGGCTTCGTCGAGAAGCCGGGATTCTTTACAGGCGGCGTTTTGCCATGGGGCATGGTAGAATCGCCGTGGCTCGGGGCCGCCGTGCTCGCGCCGCGAGGTCGTTCCATCGCTCGTCGAGGTTCTCATGACCGCCTCCGCCGACAGACGGCCCCAATTACCGCGGCGCCGCTGGCAATTCACTCTCCGCCGTCTGCTGGTCTTCGTCGTCCTGCTCGCCCTGGGGTCCCTGGCATGGCGCACGTACGTTGAGCCTTTCCGCGAAGAGCAGCGGGTGATGGCCCTGGTGGAGGGTCTCGGCGGGCGCTACACGGCGGGGCGCACGGCCCGGCCTGGCTCCAGAAGCTCTTCGGCCAGATTACGCTGATCGACGTGGCCGACGCCCGACCCGAGGATTACTTGGAATCGATCGTCCGCTTGTCGCGGCTCAAGACCCTGGTCGTCGGAGGCGACGACTTCACCGACGAGCACCTGGCCAGGCTCGCGCAAGTGAAATCGCTGCGAGCTATCGTGCTCGATTCGACCGACGTTACGGACGCCGCAATCTACGAGCTGCGTATGCGCCTGCCCGGCCTGGAGGTCCACCGCAGCCAGCGGCGGGACCGGGCCAGGCTCGCGGAGCGGCTGGGGGGCGGCGGGCCTGTCAACCTGGATGACGCGCTGGCCCACCCGGAGCTGTGGGAGCTGGTCGGCGACGAGCATTTTGTCGTCCTCAGGGCGGCCCACTCGCCGCTGGGGGTGGCGAACGGCGACAACGACCTGGCCGCGCTGCGGCGGCTCACGACCGTCAGATCGGTCGTCCTCGACAACTGCTCGAAGTGCGGCGTCATGCCTGCCAAGAACGCCGTCACCGACGCCGGCTTGGAGGGCTTGACGCGCCGGCTGCCGCACCTGGAATCCTTGGGCCTGGCCGATACATTCGTCACCGACGGGGGGCTGCAAGCGCTGACGCAGCTCGAGCGCCTCGAAACCCTGGACCTGACCGATAATCCACAGCTCACGGGCGCGGCGCTGGAGCACGTCGGACAACTCTCACGTTTGAGGTCGCTGACCCTGGCTGGCACTTCCATCGCCGACGCGGGACTCGAGCACCTTGCAGGACTGACGAACCTCCGGACCCTGACCCTGCGCAGCACGCAGTTGAGCGGGACTGGACTCGCGCACCTGCGGAGACTGACGAACCTCGAAATCTTGCACCTGCAAAACACGCCGGTGAGCGACGACGGCCTGGCGGGCCTCAAGGACCTCAAGAGCCTGGCTATGCTCGACCTGAGCAACACGAGGGTCACCGGCCGGGCCTTGCGGCACCTGGCGCAGCTACCCAAGCTGGCCAGCGTCAAGCTGGAGAACTGCCCGGTCACCGACGACGCCCTGGAGGGGATCACCGCTTGGGCTTCCGCGGCGGGCCTGGACCTCAGCGGCACCAAGATCACCGACCGGGCAATCGGCCACCTGGCCAGCGCCAATTCGTGGAGCAGCTTCAATCTCAGCCGGACGCGCATTACCAATGCCGCACTGGACGCGCTGGCTGGCATGGACAAGCTCCAGGGGCTGCAACTGGACAACACGGCCATCGACGACGCCGGGGCCGCCCAGTTAGAGCGGCTCAAATCGCTTAAGTTGCTCTCGTCTCGCGGAACGAGGGTCACTGAGGAGGGCCGCGCTCGCCTGAAACGGGCGCTGCCGAACCCCATGTACATCCAGTGACAACGTAGGCTGAAGTCTCGCGACTTCAGCTACCTCTATTGCTTCTGCGCGGTCAGGAACGCCACGAGATCAACGAACTCGTCGGCCGTCAGGCGCTTCTCCAGGCCGTCGGGCATGTTGCTCAGGGGGCTGGCCTGCCGCCGCTCGATGGCCGATTTGGCCACCTTGTGCTTGACGCCCTGATTGTCGGCCAGCGTCAGCACGTCGTCCTGTTCGGTCAGGATCAGGCCCGTCAGCGTCCGGCCGTCGTCCAAGAGCAGGCTGACGGTCTGGAAGCCCGGGCCGATCGCGCGACTCGGCTCCAGCACCGACTCGATGATGTGCATCCGCGAGAAGCGGCCGCCCAGGCCGGTCAGCTCGGGGCCGATGCGCTCCCCTTGGCTGCCCAGGCGGTGGCACTTCAGGCACTGCGATTTCTCGGCGTTCAGCAGCACCTGGCGGCCGCGCTCGACGTTGCCCTGCCGCGTGAGGGCGGCCTGGGCCAGTCGCTCGCGCTCGGCCGAAGAGCCTCTTGCGGCGGAAGCGAAGCTGGAGCTCCGGCTTGGCGGCAGCGACTTCAACGAGGATGCGGCTGGTGTCCCTGGGTAGGGACACGTCGAACCTCTCGCCCTCGGCCGGCGAGGCGGCTCGCGCGTCGCGCTGGTGCACAAGCTTGCCGTTGAGCCAAACGCGCCACGGGCCGCTGCTCGTGCCGAGGAACTGGGCCTCGCTCGGCTCGGCGAGCTTCAGATCGGTGTAGGCCAGGAAGAGCGCTTCGCCCTTGGCCGGCTGGGCGAGCGTCAGGCGGCCGTCGGCAGCTAGCGGTGGGAGCGTTCGCCACGGGGATCGCGCTTCAAAGTGCTCGCCGCTTGTGGGCGCGGCGGACGAACGTCCGACGAGCGACCTGGCCTCTTCCACGGACAGCGGACCGGCGACCGTCCAATGCAGCAGCGCCCCGCTGGCGCCTTGCACTTGATGGAGGGCGCGCCGGACCTCCAGGCGCCGAGCACCTGAGACCCGGGGGTTTTCGCTCCACTTCGAGAGCATGCCGATGGCCGCCGTCAGCACTTCGCTGGAGGGATCGCGCAAGGCCGTTTCGACGACCGCGGCGGCCTGCTCGGGGCCGCCCAGCTCGGCGATGCAGTGCAGCGCCGCCTGGCGGGTATCGTGATCCGCCAAAGCAGCCACGGCCAAGGGGACCGAGCGCGCCTCCTTGAGCAGCCGCAGCGACTCGAGACTGGCTCTCCGCACCGCGGAATCCCCGTCGCGGGCGAGGCCCAGCAGCGGTCCCGCCGCCGAGGCGACGGCCAGCTTGCCGGCAGCCGCGGCCGCGGCGCCGCACGCGCGAGTCTTTATCATCGAGCAACGGAGTGATCTTCTCTGCGGCCTCCGGCGCGCAGCGCGCCCAGTGCCTCGATCGCAGCGGCCCGTACCCCGGCATCCGCCGAGCCGAGCTTGTCCAGCAGAAGCGGCGAAGGCTTGAGCCCGGGCCGCTGGGCCAGCGCCGCCAGTGCGGCGGCAAGCACCGGGCCGTCCTCCAGGGAACCGGCCAGCTCGGCCAGCTTCGCCTGGTTGGCCGCGTCGAGGCCGCTAAGCAATTGCGTCAGAGCGGCCAGACGGTTGGCAACGGTATGGTCTCGCTGAGTGACGCTGTAAATCAACGCGTCGCGCGTCTCGGTAGCCGGGTGACTGCGCAGCGTCTCCAGCAATACGCCCACGCGCTCGGCGTGGCGCTCCTCCCGCAGCCACTGGCCGAGCGTCGCCACCCGCGTGGGGACCTTCTCCCGCTGCATCCGCCGCAGCACGGCCAGCCGCACGTCGCGATCGCTGTCGGCCAGCGCGCGGTCGAGCGCCTGCCCGATCGCCGCGGTCCGTTCCCAGCTCACCGTGTTGGCCGGGCGCGGCGGCGGCCGGTATCCCCAATACGTCCAGGGGCCGGGGCGGTTGTGAATGCGCGTCAGCAGGTCCGCATACTCGCGCCGGCGGGAGGCAGCCTGCTCGCGCCGCAGACGCTCGATGAGTCCATCGGCCAACACGGCCTCGTGCCGGTGGGAAATCGCCCGCAGTGCCGCGGCGCGGATGGGCAAAGAATCCGCCTCGTCCAGAAGGGCCAACACCGCTGGCCAGTTGCCAGATTGCCGCAGGGCCTGCAGGGCCGCGTGCGAGGCCGCCGGCTCGCTTGTCTTGAGCGTCTCGCGCAGCCATGCGGGCGCGTCGGGCCAACGCAGCCGCCCGACGGCGATGATGACTTCCCGCACGACCTGCGGGGCCTGGTCCTTGGCGAGAGCGGCCAGCCGCCTGGCCAGTTCGGCATCGCCGGCTTTGGCGTCCAGGCGGTGTTTCACTAAGACCGGATCCGCCAGATCAGCCATGGCGCGCACCGCTTGAGCACGCACCCGAGGCTCAGCGTCCCGCTGGGCCACGTCGAGCAAGGCGGGAATTGCGCGTTCCTCTTCGACGCGCGCGAGGACCCAGATACCGTGCAACCGCGCCAGGGGGCCAAGTTGCCCTTTGGCCAGCGCCTCGCGCAGCGCCGCGGCCGCCTTTGCACCTTGGCGCTCGAGTGCCCGCTGGGCCTCGCAGCGCTGGTGGTAACTGGCGGAGCCTAGTTGTGTCAACCAATCCGGCAACGAGCGCGTTTCAGGCTTCGGGCTTTCAGGCTTCGGCAAGGGGACGGGAGGCTCCTTTCCCGAAGCCTGAACTCTGGAGCCTGAAGCCTCCGCCGTAATGCGGTAAATGCGGCCGCGGCCGCGCTTCGGCCGCTGGCCGTCGGCCCAGTCGGAGACGATCAGCGAGCCGTCGCGCGCACGACCAGGTCGGTCGGCTTGAAGCCGTAGGGATCGTTGTCGGCGCCGGCGGCGAACTCGAACTTCCTTGACGGGGCCGAAGCGCGCTGCCCGCCCGCGGCAGGGCGTAGCGGACGACGGACCGGCCCCACTCGCAGAAGAACAGGTTGCCGCGATACTCGGCCGGAAACTGCGGCTCCAGGTAGCACAGCGCCGCCGGCCGAGGAGCCGAGGCCGAGGTCGGCCAGCGGCGGCAGCGCTTCGTCGGGCCGCTCGTAGTAGAGGTACGGGTAGCCGTGGTCGGCCCCGAAGAAGCTGTGGCAGACGCGGATCTTGTAGTCGCCGCCGTCGTTCTCGTTGTCGCGGACGAAGACGTTCAGCTCCGCGTCGAGGGCGACGTCGTAGATGTTCCGCAGGCCGGTGGCGAAGACGTGCAGGTCGCGGCCGTCGGGCCGGCAGCGGAGGATGCCGCCGCCGTTCCAGCACCAGGCGGTCGCCTTCGGGCCGCGGCACGTCGCAGCCGTGGTCGCCCAGCGCCAGGTACAGCCAGCCGTCGTGGCCCGACGACGACGCCGTTGGCGCAGTGCAGCCGCACCGGGTTCTTCTCCGGCGGCAGGCCCAGGCCGGTGAGCAGGTCGCGCCGCTCGTCGGCCTTGCCGTCGCCGTCGGTGTCGCGCAGGGCGGTCAGGAACGGCGCGTGCATCACGTAGACGGTGCCGTCGTGGTAGGCGAGCCCCTGGATCGAGTTGAACCCGTCGGCGATAGACGGTGGCCTTGTCGGCGTAGCCGTCGCCGTCGGTGTCCTCGACCAGGCGGATCTCGCTCGCGGCGGACGATCTCGGTGCCCAGGCCGGTCATGTAATCGATGGCGACGAAGAGCGACGCCGGCCGCGGCCCGGCGGCGATCACCGAGGGATACTCGATCAGCGGATCGCAGGCGAACAGCGTCGCCTTGAAGCCCGGCGGCACCTTCAGCGGCGGGAAGCGCTTCTCGGTCGCCGGCCCGGTTGACGGCGGCGAATCGCCGACCGAGGGCGTCAGCGGCGCCAACAAGGCCGAGGCGGCCAGCGCCCACCCGGCAGTTCGAAAGGCTGTCATGAAGGTCCTTGCTCTGGCGACAGTTCGGAACGCTAATAATCGCTAATAAACGCTAATGGAAAGAATGGGTCGGTGGCGGCATTGCGTCTCTTCCATTAGCGCTTATTACCGATTATTAGCGTTCCCCTTCCCCCTTCTTTTCTCCACCGACGATCAGGTGCTTCTTTAAGAACTCGACGATCTCCCGGTTCGCGTTGCCGCCGGATGCTCGGTAATCGTCGCTGTGGCGGACGACGCATTCGATCTTCAGGGCGTCCATCTTCTCCTTGAGCTTGAGGCCGAAGTTGATGTGGTGGATGCCCTGGCCGGGCTGGGCGTCGGCTGGCAGCGGCCCCTTGGGTTCGTTGTAGAAGGCGAACACCGGCGGATCGTCCTTGGTCAGATGGCTGATCGGCGCGGCGGCCTCATACAGCTTGTGGGCCTTTGGCGAGTCTAGCTCGTCCGCCTTGAGGCCATAAAAAGCCGGTAGCGCCGGGTGCTCGTGTGCCCGGCCGCCGATCCACTCCTTGATCACGCGCGGGTCGTAGGTGCTCTGCGCCCGAGCACCGCCATGCAAGTGAGGCGCGTCGATTGGCGCAGCACCGGATCGTCGCTCTTGGGGTCGGCCAGGTCGTCGTGAAAGCCGATCCAGAGCGACGTGCCGGCCCCGGCCGAGCCGCCGCTGGCCGCCACGCGCTGCGGATCGAGGTTCCACTCCTTGGCCTTGTGCCGCAGGAACTGGATGGCCCGCGCACTGTCCTGGTAGTGTGCTGGGAAAGCGACCTCCGGCGACAGCCGATAGTTGATCGAGGCCACCGAGATGCCGGCCTTCAGGCAGCCGTCGAGCAGCTGCGGGGCCAGGTTCTCCTTGCTGCCGCCGCGGAAGCCGCCGCCATGAATGAATATCAATAGCGGCGTCGGCTTCGCCGACTTGGCCTGCCACAGGTCCAGCACGTGGCGCTTGTGCGAGCCATAGGCGACATCGGCCTCGTCCGGTTTCGGCTTGGCGAGTTGCTTTTTCGTGGGTTCCTGCGCAGGCCTCACCTGCGCCGAACACTCCTGCCAGGATGACGAACAGCATAAACGCACGGGCCGGATCGATCTTCGACCTCATGGCGGCTCCATTCGTGTCGGTCAGCGGATTGAGCCGGCTGCCAAACATGAGGAAGCCGTTTGCCCAACAGTCGTTACCTTGCTCACCATCTGGCGGCCGATGTTACGGCGCAAGCGCGCCAGATGCCAGTGGCAACGCGACAAAGTAGCAGGCACGCTCCGCGTGCCGTTACGGCACACGGAGTGTGCCTACTACATAACGAAAAAAGCCCGGCTCACGTGGTCGTGAGTCGGGCTCGTTTATTGGCGGTGCTGCGCGGCTGTTCTCCGATGCGTCTCCTGATGTACCGCGCTCATCCGTGACCGCCGCAAAGCACTGGGGGCATTCCGTGGCCGTGCTCGTGTCGTGAGCCTCTTCTTCTGTTCTTGTCCCTCCTGTCGCTGGTGCGGCCCGACCGAGCCAGGGCGTCGAACGGGCACGTCCCCTGACGCTGCGACGCTGGGCGACGGGCACTAAACGGGCCGTCGCACGGAGCCGCTGATCAGGCTGATGATGAACAGCACCAGGAACACGAAAAACAGCACTTTAGCGATGCCGTACGACGCTCCGGCCACCAGGCCGAAGCCGAACAAGCCGGCCAAAAGTGCGATCAGCAGGAACGTCAAGGCTAGACCTAACATGGTTTTCTCCTTTCGAGGTGGGCAAAGGATCCCGATATGCACCGTTGCCCCTGCGGCACATGCGCCTACTCGGCGCGCGTATATTTCGTGAAGAGCTAACCCACACACGGGGTGCTCGTGCGAGGGCTGAAAGAGCAGTTCGCGTGCCAAATGGCGCGAAGATCTGTTTAAAGAGATCATGCTCGTCGCAGACTAGAAGTCCGCCCTACGAGGTGAAGCGGATCGCGCCGCCTTCGACTACGACCAGCTTACCGCGCGTCAGCTCGTGCCAGCCGGTGGCACTCAAGGGGCGCGTGGCGACCATGCAGCCGCGGTTCGCGGAATCGCCCGCCACGGCCACTTCGGTCACGGCGTCTTCGAAGATGCGTTGTCCCGCATGGTGGAATCGCAGCTTGCGCAGCGACAGACCCTTCCAGCCATGCTCGTCGCGATAGGCGAATAACCGTTGCCCGTCGGAGAGCACGCAGTTCAATGTGCCGCGCGGATTGATCTGGGCGAGCGTCTCGCCTAGCCAGCGCCAGCCAGCCTCGTCGTCAAGGCGCTCGCCGCGCTCCTCCATCGCTCCCAGCAAGTGACAGAAGAGACGTTCCGAGTCGGTGGTGCCAATCGGCAAGAACCTTCCCAACGGCAACGTCCCGAAGCCGGCAATCGTGCCGTTGTGCGCGAAACAGAATTCCCTGCCCAGGTATTCGCGGCTGAAGGGGTGCGTGTCGGCGTAGGTGGCCGGGCCGCCGGTGGTCTGGCGGCGGACGTGGGCCACGTAGATTCTGGCCCGCAGGCCCTGGTAGTTTTCGAGGAACTGCGAGTAGCCGCTCTCCCGCCAGGTGAGGGCTTCCTTGACCAGCGCCAGCGACTGATCGGGGTACCAGGCCAGTCCCCAGCCGTCGGGGTTCTCCGCGTCACGGCAAGCGAAAGCGCACAGCGAGAAGTCGGCCGACACTGGCTGATCGAACGACAGTCCCATCAATTCACACATGCCACTTCCTCTGCGGACCGGAGTTCCTGGCCCCAGCGCTGCGTCATATCGTCGATCAATGTCTTCCAGTCGCCCGTGTCCCGGAACAGTCGGCGCAGGCGGTCGGCGCCGGTTTCGAACTGTTCGGTGGGTCGGATCTGCTTGAGGAACCGGGCATCGCCGTTCTCCTGAGCGATGGGCATCAGCCGGTCGATCAGCTCAGCCAGGTCTTGCGTCAACAGCCGGCGCTTGCCCGAGGGCGTGCGAATGTGCATGGCCCCCAAGCCGTACCGCGTGGCCAGCCACTTGTTCTCCACGGCCACCCAGTGTCGGCGAATGTCGCCGCGCCGCAGGTGCGGCCGCTCTTCGAGCAGCCGTTGGGCGCTAATGACCAGGGAGTGGATCAGGGCCGTCACGCCAAACGTCGTGGCCAGCGTGAGCGGCATGTCGCAGACACGGAACTCGACGGTGCCCAGCGTCGGACAGGGGCGGATGTCCCAGTAAATATCTTTCGCCGAACGGATGGCCTTCGCGTCCCGCATTACCTTATAGAACGTGCGGAACTCTTTCCAGGCGCGGAAGTAGCGGGGCACGCCCGCGTGCGGCAGCATCCGATACAGGGCCGAGCGGCAGGAGGCCAGCCCCGTGTCTTCCCCGTGCCAGAACGGCGAGCTGGCCGAAACGGCCAGCAAGTGCGGCAAATAACGAACGAGCATGTTGATGATGCCCAGCGCCATATCGCCGCTGGGCACGCCCACGTGCACGTGCAGGCCAAACACCACGCGCTGATAGGTGAGCCAGGCCAGGCGGTCTTGAATGCGCTCATCGCGCTCGTCGGGGTGGACGGTGCCGGAGATGCCGCGATTGAAGGGGTGCGTGCCGCCCAGTGCCAGCCCGTAACCCAGCGACGTGGCCAGGTTTCGCAGCCGCCGCAACACCGGCAGAAGCTGCTCGCGGGCCTCGGCGACGTTCTGGCAAACGCCCGTCTTGATCTCGATCATCGATTGCATCAGCTCGGCGGTGACGCCGGACAGGCCTTCTTCTTCGCAGAGCTTCAGGATGCGCACCGAACCGGGCGCCAGGTCGCCCGTGTGCGGGTCGAGAATCTGCAGCTCGAGCTCCACGCCCAGCGTGTTGGCGGGCGAAGGCTGGAAGCGGAGGATCTCGTCCGCGTCCTTCTCTTTCTTCTCTTTGCCTCTTCGCTTCGTTTTCTCGGTGGCCTGGTCCGTGCGCGGCGTCGGCGCGCCGTTGTGCGGATGGTCCTGGCGCGGGAAACCGCGCTCGGTCTGTACGGTGCTGGTCTGTACGGTGCCGGTCTGTACGGTGCCGGTCTGTACGGTGCCGGTCTGTATGGTGCTCATGGGAGACCCTTCCGGGCGTTACCGGCGCGGAAAAGCTCTGCGCCGTGTGTTCAACAACGTCATTCGCCGCAGCCCCCAATGAACATCCGGGCCCTTCGGAAGGCGGAACTCACTCATTATATACGGCCAGGCGCGGCGACCATCGGGCCCCCAGCCGCCAACTCCGGGCCGGAATGTTCTCCGTCGTGCGCCGGCAGCTCATCGGGCTTGCGCGGCCCCAGTTGTGCCAGCGCCATGACTTGCTTGCGGGTTTCCCCCAGCGTCGTGGCAAAGTGGTTGGCGCCGGCGGCCAGCACCTGATCTTGGTTCTTCTCCAGATTGCCTTTGAGTCCCCAGCGGCCGACCAGGATCTTCAGCGTCGGGAATCGGGCCCGCAGCCGCATGCACAAGAGCCGCGTGTGAGCCAATCCGCCCGGGGGCAACGCCGCGATGCAGACCAGCGCCGGATCGAGCTCCTCCACGAGCTGCACGACTTCCGAGGCCAACAGTGCCGGGCTGGCCACCGTTACATGGCACCACGCGGGGTTCAACGATTCCTTGAGCATCAGCGCAGCGATCCGGTCGGTCTCGTCGCGGGCCGGACAGCACAGGACCGTGACCGTGGCCATCGCCTCGACCGTGGGCCACTCGCTCGGCGGGTATTGAAGCGCAGAAAGTTCTTCGACGATCTCCTGGGTGGCGCGCATCGCAAAACCCTGGTCGTCGTCGTCGAGCTTGCCGTTTGCCACGTCGCGGCGCGTATAGGTCAGCGCCGGGATGAGCAGCTTATCGAAGGTCTCGTCCAAACCGTGAAGGGCGAGGTGCTCTTCGGCGATCTCGGCGGCTTCGTCCTGGTCCTTGGCGATGAGCCGCTGATAATAGCCCACGTGCGGCTCCAGCGGCGACTGGTCGCTGAGCAGCGTGTCGAGAAACTTCAGGAAGGGGACGTAACGACCCAGCACCGCCAGGCACACGGTCAAGGGAGTCGCCAGGATCAAACCGATGGGACCCCACAGCCAGGTCCAAAAGGCCACCATCACCAGTGTGGCGGCTTCCGAGACGCCCACGCCGCGGCCGTACAGCATCGGCTCCATGATCATGTTGCTGACGAACTCCACCACCAGGAACAGCAGCACGACCAGGAGGGGCGGCGTCCACGTGGGCGAGACCAGCAGCATCAAGCCCAGCGGCAACACGGCCGCCACCCAGGGGCCCAAATAGGGAATGTATCGCAGCGTCGCGGCCAGGAAGCCCCAGAGCAGCGCGTAAGGCACGCCGATCAGCAGCAAGCCCAGGCAGATCGCCAAGCCGAAGCTGCCGTTGATGATCGCCTGCATCAGCAAGTAGCGGCTGATTCTTTGGCCAGCTTCGTCTAGCGCCTTAGTCGTGGCGGTGATGCGGCCCTGCCCCATCAGGCTGATCACGCGGTCTCGCAGGTCCTCCCGTTTGAGCAGCATGAAGATCACCAGCACCACGGCCAGTCCCACGCTGGCCAGCGGCTCCAGCAGCGGCACCACCACGGCCCACAGCTGCGAAACCTTGAAGGGAGTCTCTTCCACCATCTTGACGGGCACGGCGGTGCTCGCCTCGGTGCGAGTCTCGGTGCTCTCGCTGGCCGGCGGCGGTTCTTCCTCACTATTCAGCTCGCGACCCATCCGGTCGATGAAGCCTTCGAGCTTGTCAACGAAACCTCCTTCTTCCGCCGATTTGAAGGCGGCGATTCGTTGCCGAATGTTGCCCTCATATTCCGGGATCGCATCCACCAGACTGTGCACCTGTCGCGCCACCAGCCACCCGACTCCGGTCACCAGCGAGCCGGCCATCACCATCACGAGGATCACCGCGGGAATGCGCCGCAGGCCCCACCCTTGAAGAAGCGAGACCAGCGGGCTCAACAAGAAGGTGAGCAGCATGGCCAGGGCCACGGGAATCAACACCGCGCGGCCCCAGTAAAGGAGCATCAGCGCGATGGCCGTTCCGGCCAGGATCGCGAATGCTCGCAGCCACGCGAAGGAGTTGGGGGGAGTGGCCATGGACGAACCGGCCTTCGTGCTCGGAAGGAAACGCCTTTGAAATCACCCAGACCGGCTTACAGCGGCCGCCGGGGCGTGAGCAGCGCCAAGACGGCGGCGAAGAGAGCCGCGCCGATAATCGACCACACGATGGGAAAGGTGCGCCCATCCACTTCAACGGCCAATATCTCGGGCAGGCCCATCGCCCGCGCGAGCCACGTGCCCAAGAGCGCCCCGATAAAGCCCAAGGCGATCGAGACGAGGCAGCCGCCGCGCGAGACGCCGACGAGCGCCTGCGCGAGACCCCCACAGATGCCGGCCACGACCAGCAGAACGAGAAACTCCAGAAGGCCCATCCGCACCTCCCTTAAAGGCCGCTCAGCGGCCCACTACCTCGTCCGCTTACTCCTCATCCGTATCCGCCAAGAACGAATCCAATAGCGACGCCGCGATTGGCGGACTAACGTCCAGGTCATCGGCCAAGTGAGCCACGATGTCGTGCGTATCAGCGAAGATCATGGGTTGAAATCTCCGTAAGAGTGACAGTCGAGGAACGACGAACGTTCGCTGCGTCGTATGCAATACGCGTGCCGCGGCCAAAAGTGTGGAAAAACTGGCACACACTTTGCTCTATGCAGGGCACGTCTGCATTCCTTGCAGACGATCGGCAAAGAAGCCGCTCTGGCGGCGCCATTCACCATCTTTCAAGGAGTTCCGTTATGGCGATGCAGCAACAACTCCGCGGCAACTGGCACGAGATCAAGGGAGCCTTGAAGAAGAAATGGGGACAGCTCACCGATCAGGAACTGACTGCCGCCGAGGGTGATACAGAGCGGTTGATCGGCCTGATTCAGCGAAAAACGGGGGAGACCCGCGACGCCATCGAGCGCTTCTTCGAGAACCTGGCACCTGAGGCCAATTCTGCGCTCGGGCAGGCCGCTAGCACCGCGCCGGCAGTATGCCGAAGCGGCGGGCGAACAGGTCAGCCAGGCCTACGACCAGGTTGCCGAGCGCGTGCAGCAGGGCTACGCGGTCGCCGAAGACCACGTCCGGGAGAACCCCGTGCAATCGCTGGCCGTCGCTTTCGGCGCCGGCATGCTGATGGGGGTCATCGTGGGGGCGATGCTGCGTTCGCGCTGAAGCGCGATCCCTCGATCCCTGCGGACTACGGTTTTTGCCACGAAACCTTTGGAGAGCATTCCATGGAACGTCAAATGGAACGTCAAAAACAAAGCACCGCCGCTTCGGTGACCAACCGAGTGACGGACCAGGTAAAGGAAGGCTACGACTCAGCCGCGCAGTGCGTCGCGGATCACCCCGGGGCTTCGGTCCTGGTGGTCTTCGGCGTCGGATTCGGCATGGGGATGTTGCTCGGCCATCTTTTGGCATCGCCGCCCCCAGAAGAGCGCAGCAGCATGGCCAGATTTGGCCGCCAAATGATGGAAACAATGGGTCGCTACGTGCCCGAAGGGCTCTCCAAGCGATTGGGCTGTTAGCCACAGGAAATCCGACTCGTACGCCATTAGCGCAAAAGGAGGTCGTGTGCAGGACGACAAGGCAGATGAACTGCAACGTCGCATGGCCCACGTCCGCGACGATCTGGAGCGTAACTCCGCACGTCTCATCGAGAATGCGCAGACGCTTGCCGATTGGCGCTACTATGTGCGCCAGTACCCGTGGCTGACGTTGGCTGCCGCAGGGGCAATTGGTTTCCTGCTGGTTCCCAAGCGAACCAAGCCGGTGGCCAGTGCGGAAGCCAATGCCGAAGCCCTGGTCCAGCTAGCGCGGGAACAAGGATTGGTCTTGCAGCCTCCCAAGGCTGCGGCGTCCAATGGCCTGCTGGGCGGCTTGGCATCCAGCGTGGCTAAGTCGTTGCTGAGGGCCGGAACGGTGTTCGTGGGTCAGCAAGTGGGTCAAATCCTGGCCGGTCGGTTCGCGGCCAGGGCACAAGATGCTGCTGCTGCCTCGGACCAACCGGCGTGCAGTGTGGCACGCTAGTTCTCAAACTCAAGCATGCAGGTTCCTATGGTCGCGCAATCTCGTTTCCGCATCGAGGAGGAGAGTCGCCAGGATGGCAACCCGCGGGATGATCGGTTCTCCACGCGGGTCGGCCGGACGCTCGAAGGCTGGAAGACCGCCGCCAGCCAGGGCTTGGGACGTAACCCACTGGTCACCGTGGCGGCAGGCATCGCCCTGGGAGTCGCACTGGGATGGTTGCTCAAACGACGATAAACGGCGCCGCGCGACACGGGAGTGCCGCCGCGCGAGCCCGATACAGCGCCACCGCCGTCGCGAGAGACCTGTGGTCGCTGGCGGAATTGCAAAGCCAGCTTATGGCGGCCGATTTCCGCGAGAGCCGCCGTCGCGCGATGGCGGCCTTGGTCGCCAGCGTGATCGGCTTGGTGATCTTGCTGGCCGCTATGCCGATCGCCCTGGTCGCGCTGGCGGAATTGCTGCGCATGGCCGGCTTGTCGGCGCCCGCCGGCTACGGCTGCGCGGCGCTGGCTGCGGTGGTCATCGCCGGGGGAGCCTTGTGGTTCGCTTGGCGAAGACTCAACGCGGCACTGACCAGTTTTTCGCGCTCGCGCGACGAGCTACGACGAAACTTGAATGCCATCCGATGTGCTCTTAGCTCCTGCGACGAGCCGACGGGCGGCGATTGACCTTGCTTTGTCACTCAATAGGAGAATGTCACATGGCTTCCAACACCGCTTCCACGAAATCGCAACCCAACGCCCGGCCTTCGGACCGCGGCGAATCTTCGCGAGGCTCGACCGAGTTGAGCCCCGCTCAAGACATCATGGACTATTTCCGCGAGTATGCCCGCGAGAAGCCCGAGATGGTCGCGCTGTGGTGCCTGGGCATCGGCTTCGTCCTGGGCTGGAAACTCAAGCCCTGGTAAGCATACAGGGCATTAGCAATCCTCACACGTGGCACGCGAACCCGATGCGCGCGTGCGGGAGGCCGTCGCGAGCCGGCTTTCCTGGCCAGCGCAGCGAGCTTGGCGTGCCGCAGAAGAAGCCCGGCTTCTCCCAGAAGCCGGGCTTCTTTGATTGCGCTCCACGGCTGCCGCCTTCGTGTCGTCTTTGCACGGCTGATCCAAAGCTCTAGAATACGCCGCTTTCCGGCGGTTCTTCCTCAGCAAGGGCTCACCGTGCTGCGCACTCACACTTGCGGCGAACTGCGCGTCGAACAGATCGGCCGCGAAGCCACGCTTTGCGGCTGGGTGGACACGTACCGCGATTTCGGCGGCGTGCTGTTCGTGGACCTGCGCGACCGCTACGGCAAGACCCAAGTCGTGATCGCCCCCGAGGCCGGCCCGGACTTGAAGGAGATGGCCCAGACGCTGCGCGCCGAGTACGTCGTGCAGGTCACGGGCAAGGTCGCGCGGCGGCCGGAGGGGACCGATAACCTGAAGCTGGCCACGGGCCAGATCGAGGTCCGCGCCACTCAGGCCCGGCTGCTGAACCGTAGCCTGGTGCCGCCGGTGCCGGTGAGCCTGGCGCCGCAGGAAAAGCCGCCGGCCGAGGAGCTGCGGCTGAAGTACCGCTATCTCGACCTGCGGCGGCCGGAGATGCAGCGGGTGATGCTGCTGCGGCACCGGATGATCAAGAGCATGCGCGACTACTTCGACGAGCGACGGCTTCGTCGAGATCGAGACGCCCGTGCTGGGCCGCAGCACGCCCGAAGGGGCCCGCGACTACCTGGTGCCCAGCCGCGTGCAGAACGGGCGGTTCTACGCCCTGCCGCAGTCGCCGCAGCTCTACAAGCAAATCCTGATGATGGCCGGCTACGACCGCTACGTGCAGATCGCCCGCTGCTTTCGCGACGAAGACCTGCGGGCCGACCGGCAGCCGGAGTTCACGCAGCTCGACCTGGAGATGTCGTTCGTCGATGCCGACGACGTGATCGGCGTGATCGACGGCCTGGTGCGCGCAGCTGGCCAAAGAAGTGCTGGGCCTCGAGGTGAAGCTGCCGCTGCCGCGGATGACCTACGACGAAGCCATGGAGCGCTATCGGCCACGACGCGCCCGACCTGCGGTTCGGCATGGAGCTGATCGACGTCACCGACCTGGCCAGCGAGTGCGAGTTCCGCGTCTTCCGCGGCGCGGCCGACTCGGGCGGACGCGTTCGCGGCATCAACGCCAAGGGCGGCGGCCGAGAAGTACTCGCCGCAAGGTGATCGACGAGCTGACCGAGTTCGTCAAGCACGACTTCGCCGCCAAGGGGCTCGTCTGGTTCAAGGTCGAGGAGGACGGCAAGCTCGGCGGCAGCTCGGCCAAGAACTTCAGCGAGCCGCTGCTCGCGCAGCTCGGCCAGCGGATGCGAGCCGAGCCGGGCGACCTGCTGTTGTTCGTGGCCGACGCCTTCGACGTGACCTGCAAGGCGCTGCTACGGCCTGCGGAAGCGGCTCGGCGCGGAGCTGAAGCTGTACGACGCCGCCGGCGATGCACTTCTCGTGGGTCGTCGAGTTCCCCATGTTCGCCTTCGACGAGGAGGAGAAGCGCTGGGCGGCGATGCACCACCCGTTCACCGCGCCGCGGCCGCAGGACCTGGCACGATGCTCGAAAGCGACCCCGCGGCGTGCCGGGCGCAGGCCTACGACCTGGTGATCAACGGCTACGAGGCCGGCGGCGGCACGATCCGGATCCACGACGCGGCCGTGCAGCAGCAGGTGTTCAACCTGCTGGGCATCGACGAACCAAAGGCCCGCGAGCGTTTCGGCTTCCTGCTCGACGCGCTGCAATACGGCGCCCCGCCGCACGGCGGCATCGCCCTGGGCATCGACCGCTGCGTGATGCTGTTCGCCGAGCTGGACAACATCCGCGACTGCATCGCCTTCCCCAAGACGCAGAAGGCGACCGACCTGATGACCGAAGCCCCCGGCACGGTCGAGCTGCGGCAGTTGGACGACCTGGGCATCCAGATCAAGGCCAAGGTATGAATGACGAATGACGACGCTCGAATGACGAATGAATGACGAAGTGACTCAATGGCGAATGATGAAAGAGGCTTGTTCCATTCGGCATGGACCATTCGGCATGGACCATTCGGCGCACGGTACTGTTTCGTCATTCGTGCTTAGTTTAGACATTCGTCATTCCTTCGTTATTCGTGCTTCGTCATTCGTCATTCCCATGCAATACACCTGCTTTACTCTCCACTGCTTGGCGACTGGGCTGCTCCTTTTGAGCGGTTGTGGCGACAGCAAGACGGAGGAGAAGACGAAGACCAAGTCGCCGGCGGTCGTGTCGCCAAAGACCAATGACGACGTGAAGACGAAGACTGCGGTTGCCCTGCCGCCCAAGCCCAAGCCGGAGATCGCCAAGGCAAGCTTCTCGGCCGAGGAGGAGGCCACTTGCCTGGTGAAGCAGAATGGGCAATTCCCCGACGCCAAGCTGAAAGATCTCGCTGGTGCGGACCGGGCGCTGTCGCAGCTTCGCGGCGAACAGGCCACCGTGGTGCTCTTGTGGACCGATCGAAACCGCGCCAGCCGGGGCGCGCTAACGTCGATGTCCGCGCGGGCCAGGCAGGAAATGCCCGGTGTGCAGTACGTGGGCGTTTACGTCGGCGACGATGCCGACGAAGCCAAACAGCACGCGGACAAGAACATGACGCCTTTTCCCGTGCTCGTCGATCGAGAGCAGTCGCTCTTCAAGCAGGTCGTCAAGCCGCCGGAGGGAAAAATGGCTGCCGACGTGCTGCCGCGAGTCTATCTCCTCGACCAGGGGGGGAAGATCCTTTGGCTGAGTTTGGCGCTCCAGTATGGAGACGAGCGCGAGCTCGACCTGCGCTGCAATTCGTGCTGGAAAAGAAGGAATAGGCTTGCGACGCTCGCGATGGTGTGTCCTTACTTTCGCTGCGCGCGCAGCGTCTATAACAGCGGCATCGCAGCGATCAATCGTCAACGACCTCGTCAGACCTCACCCCATGTCCAGCTCGCTTCGCCCGGATCAGCTCCGTCACGTGCAGTTCGTGCCCATTACGGCCTTCGACGCCAAAGGGCAGCTCAACCTCACCGCGATGCGCGAGAACACGCAGCGGTTGCTCGAAGCCGGCGCGAAGGTCTTCATCCCCTGCGCCGGAAGCTCCGAGTTTCACAGTCTGTCGGCCGACGAGATCGTGGCCGGCGTGCGGATGACCCGCGACGTGGTCGGCGACAGCGCCGTGGTCATGGTCCCGTTGGGCTTGCAACTGGGCCACGCCCTCGACGTGGGCCGACGGTCGCTGGACGTGGGGGCCGATTGCGTGCTGGTGATGCCGCTCTCGGCACCCTATCTCTCTGACGCCGGCGCGCGCGATTACTATCTGGCCCTGCTGGAGCGAGCTGTCTTGTCCGCTGCTGATCTACAAGAAGAGCGACATCCCGTCTGATGCCCTGCTATTGGAGGTGGCCGCGCAGCCTGGGGTGATTGGCGTGAAGTATGCCGTGAACGACATCGACGCCTTCGGGCGCGTGGTGCGCGATGACGAAGGCCGCATCGATTGGTTCTGCGGCTCGGCCGAGCGATACGCGCCCTACTTCATGCTGGCGGGCGCCACCGGCTATACCAGCGGGGCGGGAAATATCTGCCCGCACCTCACGCTGGCCATGTTCGAGGCCTGTCAGGGCGGCGACTGGGCGCAGGCCCTGCGGCTGCAACAGATCATCCGGCCGATCGAGGACTACCGCGCTGGGCCGGCAGCTCGTACAACGTTTCCTTCCTGAAATACGCGGCCCGGCACGTGGGGCTGAACTTCGGCCCGCCGCGGCCGCCACAGCGCCGGCTGACGGCCGACGAGCAACGGGAAATCGATGCGCTCGTGGAGCCGATCCTGGAAGCCGAGCGCGAGCTGGCCGAGGCGCCGGCCGGCGTCAGGTGATGGGCAAGCGGCGCTATCCGGCCATCGCGGCGACCACGCCTCCGATGGCCAGAACCACGAGCAGCACGAGCAGCTCCGTCAGCCGGTGGCGGCCCAGCCCGTGCCTGGCGGCAACGGAGTCAATCGTTTCACGTGCCTCGTCGGCGTTGGCCCCGGTTTCCTCCTGATAGAGCCGGATGGCCTGGCTGCGGCTGCCTTCGCGCAGCAGCATGAGGATCAATTCTTCGTGTTCGCGTTGCATGGTCGCTTCTCGCGCCGTGGAGGACGGCTTATAAAGCCGGTTTCGGCTGCTTCCTTTCGTCGTAGCGAAGATGCCCCTCCCCTGGCAACGGACCCATGGCCGCGACCGGCACGAATTCCGAAGATACCCCCCCCTCCCGTTCCGGATTTGCCGACGGCGCCGGCGACGCGGCCTGCGAGCCACCTCAGCCCCCCGGTCAGTCGCCGGCAACCCTCGCCGCGGCGCTCGCGGAGCTAGCCATCGAGCTGCCAGGCGCACAGGTCGCCGCGCTGAGCGCTATTGCCGGCTGCTGTGGGATTGGAACGAGAAGCTCAATCTCACCCGCCACGTGGACTACCGCACCTTCGCCGCGCGCAACGTCGTCGATTCGCTCGCCTTCGCGCGGGCGCTGGAGCCAGGTGAGCGCATGCTCGACGTGGGCACCGGCGGCGGCGTGCCGGGCATCGTGCTGGCGATCACCCGCCCCGACGTGGCGGTAGAGCTATGCGAATCGGTTGGCAAGAAAGCCCGAGTGGTTCAAGACATCGTCCGCGCGCTGGGTCTCAAAGTGCCCGTCCACCACGCCCGCGCAGAAGACCTGCTGGCCGCCGGCCGCAAATACGACACGCTGGTCCTACGCGCCGTGGCCCGGCTCGACAAGCTGCTCACGTGGTTCCGGCCTCACTGGGGGCGGTTCAGGCGGATGCTGGTCCTCAAAGGCCCTTCCTGGGTGGAGGAGCGCAAGGCGTGTCGCGAGCGACAGCTCCTGCTGGACCTGGACCTGCGCCGGCTGGAAGCGTATGTGATCCCCGGCACGCAGGCGGAAAGCGTGCTCTTGCAACTGAAGCCCAAGAAGGCTTCGTCGCCGTGGCTGCGTAGCGACGAGCAGCTCAGCTAGTCGAGGTTCGCCGGCACGCCGTCGTTCCGCTGGCCGAGCCTCAGCCACGTGTCCGGATCGACGCCGTAGCGGAAGCCACGCACGCTGGCATCCCCCATCGCCGCCTGCAAGGCCACGGGGTGGGCGCTGCCGAACATGTAGGCCTGCTTGAAATCGCTCAACCCGGAGCGGTTGGGGAATGGCCCCTTGTTGTCCTGCTCCGGCGGCCAGGTGGTCATGCGGACGATCGCCGGGCTCCAGCCGGTCAGCCAGCCGATGCCGCTTTCCGGGCAGTCGCCGCTGAAGTAATAGTTCGGGTGGCTCCACTTCTCGGCCAGCATAATGGTGTGCGACGTGCCGTCGGTGACCTGCCCGTCGGTGACCGTGTTGTGCGGGATCGGCAGCGCACGGACCACGATGCCATTATGGTCGCCGCCGTTCCAGAACGAGTTGATGTGCGGCGGATCGACCCGCTGGCCCGGAATCGCCGAGGCATAGTCGGTCAGGGCACGGTTGTTCGACAGCTTGCCGGCCGATCCTCGCCGCGTCGGGCAGAGAAGCTCCGTCCGCGCCACTTGCGCGATCTCGGCATCCGGCAAGGCCGAGTTGTACAAGCCCCCTTGCTCGATGAAGGGCAGCATCTGGAACGTCCAACCGACGGTCTGCCGGGGGGTCGCTGCCGGCTTGCCGTTGATATAGCTGATGGCCGAATCGTAGTTGTAGCCGCCGCTGGGGAAGCACTTGTAAGTGTCTACGAACGTGTGAAACGCCAGCGCGATCTGACGGAGGTTATTCTTGCACTGCGTGCGGCGGCCAGATTCCCGCGCGGCCTGCACGGCCGGCAGCAGCAGGGCAATCAGAGCCCCGATAATGGCAATCACGACCAACAGTTCGACGAGCGTAAATGCCTGGCGACGATGCGCGGCAGGAGCAGGCATGACTGGACCCTCCGAGGTGCTTGCGGATGAATGAAGTGACGGCGGCCGGGAATCGGGCAACAAGGCAAACTGTCTTAAAACTTGTTCCCTGCCGACAGCGCCTGTTGAAATTCCTCCTCGCTCAACTCGGCGGCGAAGCTCGAGGCATACACCACGTACCTCTTCCCGTCGATCCCCCGGGCTTCGTGGGCGAAGATCGGCCCCCCCTCCACGGTCCCACTTGGCATCGTGCCTTCGCCGCCGTGAGGGTTCACGGTCGGCGGACTGCCGGTGACCTGCAATACCACGTACGGCTCGCCATCGCGCGGCGAGACGAACGTCTCCTCAAGGCTCACCAGCCCCAGGTCTTTCACCTGTTGGGGAGTGAGCGTCGCTTCCGCCCATTGTTTCAACTCGGCCGCGTCTTGCGGCCAACGGTAGTTGTTGTACTGCCGATAGAACAGGGCGGCGTGCCAGATGCCGCGAATGTGGGTCTCATGCTTGCGCGGCGGCGGCTCCGGCTGGCCACCACAGCCCGCCAGGGCCATCGGCAACCCCACCAGCGCCAGCCACGCCCCGCACCGATGGATTCCTCGCAGAGGCCCTCTCGCTTGCATGACAAATCCCGCGCGGTAACCCCACGGCCGCAAGCCGCTATGGCTCGGCCGCGCCAGATGGCATTTCTCCCACGAAGCTAGCCGAGCAAATTGCCGGTGTCAACGCAGCGGTCCGCGAGAAACGTGTGCTGGCCACGGGGCCGCGGTGGTCGCACAGCGTGTCACTTCCCCGCGCTCACGGGCAGCACCAGCGAGCGCAGTGTGACGCCCCCCGCTTCCAACGAGCGCACGTCGATCGGCACGATCTGGCGATCAGGCAGCAGGCGGGCATACGTGTCCAGCGCTTGCTTTTGTCCGGCGGGGTCGAGGCCCGGGTATTTCGGCACCAGCAAAGCACTTCCAGAAACACAACCGGCGTGTAACTGCGCGAGCACGCCCGGCAGCGCCGGTGGCATGGGGATGCGTCGACCTTGAGCTTCTTCCCCGGTTCGATTTCCACTTGCTCCAATCGCCCCGCGTTGTCCTCGAGTATCCGGGCGTTGGCGTCTGTCCGCCCTTTGTAATCGCCGATGACCACCGTGTCGGCCGATAGGAACGTCGCGAAAAGCTCCACGTGCCCAGTGGGCTCTTCCTCCAGCACCTCGAGGACGACTAGTTTCTGGATGCCCAGGGCCTGCCGCAGCGTGCGGCGGATCGTGTCCTCGTCCCAGCCCAGGTCGGCGTTCTGGTCCAGAATGGCCGTGGTGGCGATCGCGATGCCTTGACCATTGGAGATCAGGTTGGCGCGGTTGAGATACACGGCGAGTCGCACGATCGGCAGGTCCAAGCCCTCGGCCAGGTTGTAGGCCGCCTGGGCGCTGCGGCGCTGCTCGAGCGGATGGCGCGGGGCGTCGATCAGCGCGGGACCCTTGCCGGGCCGCTCGACCCAGAAGGGGCCGTAATGCCCGATGCGGGACGACTCGTGCTCCGATTCCAGGAAACGCAGCGGCGCGTCGTCGATCTCCGCCTGAGCTAAAGCGGTGCGAACGGCCAGTTCCTCGGCCGGGCGGCTGGAGAGCATCAGCGGCGTCGCGCGGCCGGTCGCGGCCCGGACCAGCTCGGCAAGCAACCTCGCTTGCGGCCTCTCCGCCAGATCGCGACAGGCCAATACGACGGTGCCGGCCGGCTCGAAGTCGGCCGGCAAACGCGCTTCCGCTTCGCCCTCGCCGCGGCCATTGGCCCAGCTCACCAGTGCCAACACCCCGAGGGCAACGACCAATACCGCCGCGCCGGCGCCGGCCCACAGTTTCCACGACTTTGCCATGTGCCTCGTCCCGCTGTACCTCGTCCCCCTAAGTCTCCTGTCGATTATACCGCCGCGACGCGTGGAACGCTCCGCCGCCAGGCAAAACCGCTACAATTGGTCCAGACCGACTGGAGGTGGAGCGTGAATGGCACCGTCGAAGTCGCCGATCCCGCGCTGCGGAGCTTTGTGCCGGCGGCGGCCGATTCAGACTTTCCGATCCAGAACCTGCCCTACGGCGTATTTCAGCCCGCGCGCGGCGGTGCGCCGCGCGTCGGCGTCGCCATCGGCGATGAGGTGCTCGATCTGGCGGTGCTCGATCGCCGCGGGCTGCTGGTGGACCTCACGCCGACTCGCGTCTTCGATCAGCCCTCGCTCAACGCCTTCCTGGCGCTGGGGCAAGGGACCTGGCGTGCCGTTCGCCGCCGGCTCATCGAGCTGCTGCGCGCCGATTCGCCGACGCTGCGCGACGACGAGGCGCTGCGTCGCGAAGCGCTCGTGCCGAGGGCCGAGGTCCAGATGCTGCTGCCCGCCGCGGTCGGCGACTACACCGACTTCTACTCGTCGCGCGAGCACGCCACCAACTGCGGCACCATGCTGCGGGGGCCGCAGCAGCCGCTCACCCCCAACTGGCTGCACCTGCCAGTGGCCTATCACGGGCGATCCAGCTCGCTGGTGGTCAGCGGCACGGGCATCCGTCGGCCGTGCGGGCAGACGATGCCGGAGGGCGCCGCCGCCCCCCAATTCGGCCCCACGCGGGCGTTGGACTTCGAGCTGGAGCTGGGCTTCTTCGTCGGCCCGGGCAATTCGCTGGGCCAGCCGATCCCGATTGCCGACGCACCCCAGCACATCTTTGGTCTTGTGCTGGTGAACGACTGGAGCGCGCGAGACATTCAGCGATGGGAGTACGTGCCGCTGGGGCCGTTTCTGGCCAAGAACTTCGCCACCAGCGTCTCGCCGTGGGTGGTGACGCTGGACGCGCTGGAGCCGTTTCGCGCTGCCGGGCCGACACAGGATCCGCAGCCGCTGGAGTATCTGCGATCGCCCGGCGACTGGGCCTTCGACATCGAGCTCGAAGTCGCGCTCGAAAGTCAGCCGATGCGCGGCGAGCGCGTGCCGCCGCTGACGATCTGCCGTACGAACTTCCGCTCTATGTACTGGAACATCTGCCAGCAGTTGGTCCACCATACCGTCGGCGGCTGCAACCTGCGGGCGGGCGACCTCTTGGCCTCAGGCACGATCAGCGGGCCGACGCCCGACTCGCGCGGCTGTCTGCTGGAGCGCACCTGGGGAGGCCGTGAGCCGCTGGAGCTGCCCGACGGAACGATTCGCCGCTTTCTTGAAGACGGCGACCGTGTTACGTTCACGGGCTACTGTCAGGGCGACGGCTACCGCGTGGGGTTCGGCGAGCTGACGGGAGAAGTGCTTCCAGGCGGAATAACGGCCGAACATCGAACATCCAACATCGAACATTGAACAACGGGAAGACTTTTAATCCCTCATTGCTTCGCTGGTCGAGAGCTGACGTTACGTTCGATGTTGGATGTTCGATGTTGGATGTTCGACCTCTCGGACTCGCGACTCCAGCGCAAACAAAAGCAGAGTCGTTCATGCTCGACGAAGCTCTCGACCTCGACGGCCTGGCTGCCTTCCTGCACCTGACTCCGGCGCAGGTGGGTCGCCTGGCCGACCGAGGCAAGCTGCCCGGCCGCAAGGTCGGAGGGCAGTGGCGGTTTTCGCCCGCGGAGATTCATCATTGGATGGAGCAGCGCATCGGGCTGTCGGGCGAAGAAGGAGCTCGTCGAGGTGGAGGGCGTGCTCGATCGCGCATCGCCCGCTGATGAGGAAGTGCCGCGGATCGCCGAGCTGCTGCCGGTGGAGGCGATCGCGGTCCCGCTCCAGGCGCGGACGCGCAACTCGGTGATCAGCGAGATCGTGGACGTTGCCGCGCGCACCGGCTGGTTGTGGGACCCGGCCAAGGTGATCGAGGCCGTCAGGGCACGCGAGGAAATGCATCCCACGGCGCTGGAGACCGGCGTTGCCCTGCTGCACCCGCGGCGGCCGATGGCCGGCATCTTGGGCCAGGCCTTCCTGGCGCTGGGCCGCACAGCAACCGGCATCCCCTTCGGCGGCAGTCGGGGAACGCTGACCGACCTTTTCTTCCTGGTCCTCTCGGTCGAGGACCGCGGGCACCTTCGCGTGCTTGCCCGGCTCAGCCGGCTGATCAACGACGCGGACTTTCTGGTCGAGCTGCGCGCGGCCCCCGATCCGGCCGCAACGCACGCCGCCCTGCGCCGACGCGAAGAGCAAGTCGGTTGACCGTGCCGAGGACGACGACCACACTAGCCCGACGCGCGAGCGAGGGAGCGCGGCCACGCGCCGCGCTTCTCCCTCGCTTGCGCGTCGGGCTAGCGTAGGTTTGCTTGCAACTTGTCCAGGGCACGGTTAGCATCGCGCCGTAAGGACCTATTGACCTTCCTCTCGGCCCCACAGCGGAGCCAGGCATGCGAAACTTGCGACTGCAGGTTGCGGCGATTTGGGCGTTGGCGGCGGGCGCTGCCGTCGCCGCCGATCGCCCGCCGACGACCGAGGTCAAGCTCGACGGCCACACCTTCACGCTGCCGGAGGGCTTCACCATCGAGCTGCGCCGCCGGGCCGCCGCTCGTCGACCGGCCGATCGTCGCCGACTTCGACGAGCAGGGCCGGCTCTACGTCGCCGACTCGTCCGGCTCGAACGAGAAGGTCGAGGTGCAGCTCCAGAAGAAGCCGCACCGCATCGTCCGCCTGGAAGACACCGACGGCGACGGCAAGTTCGACAAGCTCGACGGTCTTCGCCGACAAGATGATGTTCCCCGAAGGGGCGATGTGGCTGGCCGGCTCGCTCTACGTCGCCGCCCCGCCGCACATCTGGAAGCTGACCGACACCGACGACGACGGCGTCGCCGACAAGGCGCGAGGTCTGGTTCGACGGCAAGACGCTGACCGGCTGCGCCAACGACCTGCACGGCCCGTACCGCGGGCCGGACGGCTGGATCTACTGGTGCAAGGGGGCGTTCGCCAAGCAGGAGTACACGCTGCCCGAGCGGCAAGACGTTCACCACGCGGGCGTCGCACATCTTCCGCGCCCGGCCCGACGGCACCGGCATCGAGCCGGTGATGACCGGCGGCATGGACAACCCGGTCGATGTCGTGTTCACGCCCGGCGGCGAGCGGATCTTCACGCACGACGTTCTTCCAGCACCCGGCGGCGGCCAGCGCGACGGCCTGATCCACGCGATCTACGGCGGCATCTACGGCAAGGACCACGACGTCGATCTACGACCCGGACCACAAGTGGACCGCGCCCGCACCTGATGCCGGTGCTGACGCACATGGGCCCGGCCGCCCCGTGCGGGCTGCACCGCTACGAGTCGGACCAGTTCGGCACGCGGAGTACGCGAACAACCTCTTCTGCCTGCCAGTTCAACCTGCGGAAGGTGAGCCGGCACGTGCTCGATGCCGAAGCGGCTCGACGTTCACGACGGAGGATCAGCGACTTCGTCGTCTCGGACAACAACGACTTCCACCCGACCGACGTGATCGAGGACGCCGACGGCAGCCTGCTCGTCGTCGACACCGGCGGCTGGTACAAGCTCTGCTGCCCGAGCTCGCAGCTCGTGAAGGCCGACGTGCTGGGCGCGATCTACCGCGTGCAGAAGGACCGGCTCGCACCGGCTCGCTGATCCCTGTGGGGGCAAGATCGATTGGCCCGGCCAGCCTCCGGCGGCGCTGGTCGCGCTGCTCGGCGATGACCGGCCGATGGTTCGCCGCCAGGCCATCGAGCGACTGGCCAGTCAAGGCGAGCCGGCCGTCGCCGCGCTGCGCCAGGGCCTGGCTGATTCCAAGCTGGCGCCCGCCGCCGCGCAGTCGGCAGCCTGGGCCTTGTGCCGCATCGATGCCGCCGGCGCTCGCGAAGCGCTACGCGATGCTCTGCGCCACGGCGATGTGTCCGTCCGACAGGTGGCCCTTCAGGCCGTCTCGCTATGGCGGGACGGGCAGGCCGTGAAGGAGCTGACGACGATGGCTTCCTCTCAGCCGCTGCCGCTGCGTCGCCTGGCGGCCGAGGCGCTGGGCCGCATCGGCGACCCGGCCGCAATCCCTTCGCTGCTGCGCGGCCTGGAGCTTGCCAAAAATCATTTGCGGGGGCGAGAGGCAAACGACCGCGGACTCGACCACGCGCTGACCTATGCGCTGATTGAGATTGGCCCGCATGCCGATACCCTGCTGGGGCTGACCTCTTCCGACCCGTCGGGTCCGCCGGGCCGCGCTCGTGGCCCTCGATCAGAACGGCGGCCCGCTGAAAGCCAAGGCCGTGCTGGCGAGCTTGCACGACGCCGACCCTGGCCTGCGCGAGTCGGCGCTGTGGATTGCCCTCCGGCATCCGGAATGGAGCAGCGAGCTGACTGGCTTCTTGCGAGAGCAGCTTCGGGCCCGAGGCAACGAGCCCGAACCAGCCGATCTAGTCGAAGCGCTGGCGCGGCTCGCCAAGATGAGGCGACCCAGTCGCTCTTGGCTGATGCGGTGCGGAGCGCGGAGGCGTCCCCCGGTCCGGCTCGCATTGCGCTGCGGGCGATGGCGCGGTCGGGTCTCAAGGAGCTGCCGGCGGCCTGGGTCCAGGCGTTGGCGGCCTCGGCCGTGGCCCGTTCGCCGATCCTGGGCGAGGTGCTCGCGACGGCACGCGCCGTGACCCCGCCCAAGAAGGGCGCCGAACGTCCTGCGTGCCGCGCTGCTCGAGCTGGGCGATGCCGGCAAACTGCCGCCCGAGCTCCGCCTGGCGGCGCTGGCGGCCGTGCCGGGCGGACTATCGTCGGTGTCGGCGGCCCAATGGGCGCTGCTCGTCGCACACGTCGATCGCGACCAGCCGGCGACCCTGCGCGGCGCCGCGGCCGAGGTGATCTCGTCGGCCAGGCTCACCACCGACCAGCTCAGCGAGCTGGCCGAACGGCTCGCCGCCGCCGGGCCGCTGGAGATCGACCGCTTGCTCGGCGCGTTCGCTCAGACGGCCGATGAGGCGGTCGGCCGGAAGCTCGTCTCCCACCTGGCGTCGCCGCAAGTTCGCTCTACCTGCGCGTCGATGGCGTCGAGCAACGGTTGAAGAAGTACCCGCCGGCCGTGCAAGGCGAGGCCCAAAAGCTCTATGCCCTGATCGACGCGGACTTCGCCGGGCAGCGGGCGCGGCTGGACGAGGCCGTCAGGTCGCTGGCCGCCGGCGACGTCCGCCGCGGCCAGGCCGTGTTCAACAGCGCGAAGACCTCCTGCCTCGTCTGCCACACGATCGGCTACGTCGGCGGCAAGATCGGCCCGGACCTGACGCGGATCGGCGGCATTCGCACCGACCGCGACCTCTTGGAGTCGATCCTCTTTCCCGAGCGCCAGCTTCGTCCGCAGCTACGAGCCGCTCGCCGTGCGGACCGCCGACGGCCGGACGTTCAACGGCCTGGTGAAGAAGGACGCGCCGGACGAGCTGATCCTGGTCGAGGCGGCCGACAAGGAAGTGCGCATTGCCCGCGGCGAGGTGGAGGCCGTGCAGCCGGGAAAAGTATCGGTGATGCCCGTCGGGCTGGACAAGCAGCTCGACGCCGCAGGAGCTGGCCGACCTGGTCGCCTTCCTGCGCGCGTGCCGGTGACGACGGGTGATCGCCGACGCCGATCGCCGACGCCGATCGCCGACGCCGATCGCCGACGCCGATCGCCGACGCCGATCGCCGACGCCAACGTGCCGGACCAGCCCTGGCACGAGCGCTCGTTAGGCGCTGGCAATGCCCCTCCGGCGCCTTTACAATCGGGTGGTCAAGAGCCGTGCGCTTTAGCAGTCCGTTCGGCGAGAATTCCTGCGAAATCCTCTTCGGTTTGATCTCTCGGATCACGGTAAACGGGTAATCCGCCCGAGAGCGTCAGCGTGGACAAGGGAGCTGGCCCGTGCCGGACAAGCCTGTCCAATACGACCAGATTGCCCACCTGCCGCTGGGCGACCGCATCGACCTGGTGTGCGACGCCTTCGAGCGCGAACGGCGGCGGGGCCTGGTTCGCCCGCTGGAAGACTACGTGCAGGAAGTGCCCGAGCCGGAGCGGGACGCCTTTTTGTCCGAATTGCGAACGGTCGAGCAGGCCCTCTCGAACGCTTCGACGGTGATGGAGGGCGAGCCGACCGGCTCGCTCACCCGCCCGCTCGAAGCGCCGCCGGAGCCAACCGTTCCCAGCCAACTAGGCCGCTACCAGGTCGAAGAGCTGCTGGGCCGCGGCGGGTTTGGCGAGGTCTGGCGCTGCTTCGACCCGGAGCTGCACCGCCAGGTGGCCGTGAAGGTGCTGCTGCGGGAGCGATTCGCCAGCGACCAGGAAGTGGCCCGCTTCCTCTCCGAAGCCCGCAAGCTGGCGCAGCTCCGCCATCCCGGCATCGTGGCCATCCACGACGTGGGCTGCCAAGGCGGCTACGTCTTCCTGGTCTCCGAATACGTCCCCGGCGGCACGCTGCACGACCGCCTGCAAAAAGGCCCGCTGTCGCCGGCCGAGGCCGCCGAGCTATTAGCCAAGGTGGCCGAGGCCGTGCACTACGCCCACAAACGCGGCTTGGTCCACCGCGACCTGAAACCGGGCAACATCCTGATCGACGCGGAGGGTCAGCCGCGGGTGGCCGATTTCGGGCTGGCGGTGCACGAAGATGAACAGCACCGCAGGGCAGGCGAGATCGCCGGGACGCCGGCCTATATGGCACCGGAGCAGGTGCGGGGGGAAACGCATCGACTTGATGGCCGGGCGGACATCTGGGCCATGGGCGTGATTCTCTACCAATGCCTGGCCGGCCGGCGGCCTTTTGGTGGAAGCACCTCGCAGCAGATCTTCGATGAGATCGTGCATCGCGACCCTAAACCGCTGCGGCAATTCGACGAGCTGATTCCGATTCCACTTGCCGTCGCTTGTCATCGCTGTTTGGCGAAAGAGGTCAGTGCACGCTACGCAACGGCGAATGACTTGGCAGCCGACCTCCGGGGCTGCCTCCGACAGCCGCCTGATCGGCGACTCCTTACGCGGAGAGCCTGGGTCTGCGGTGGGGGGATGCTGCTGGCCGGTGCCACGGTAGCGGGAGCTTACGGCCTCTGGCGCGCCCGCAAACAACCCGTCCTGCTACGCCAACTCCAATGGCCCGCAACCCTTGGCTCTCGGTACGCCGTCAGTGACGATGGAAAATCCGTTCACGTCTTTTGCGAGCAGCTCGGCCTGCTGCAGCTCGGGTCTTTGGAAAGCGACGGTGACTTGGAACTGGGCGTACACATTCGTCAGGTCACCTGGAGTGGTGACACCGGCCTCTTCCTCGGTTACCAGCCGCCCACCGAATCTTCCGTGCAGGGCAGGTTTCTTGTGGCTTATCTATCACCAGGATCGTCTGGTGCAGTTTGCCTGACATTGGCCACGCGCCCGTTCTTTGCCAGCGACCCCCACAGCGCCTCGTACCGTCTCCTTGGGAAAACATTGGACCTGAGCGAGTTAAGGGGAAACGCGCTGCGCCTTGGGATTCGTGTCGCGCACGGGCGACTCGACGGTATCCTGATCAACGATAGCGTTCGCAACGAAGCGGCTGAGGGCATTCGTGCTGCAGCAGATTTCGATTGCCCCGGTCCTTATGGTCTATATTCTTATCACAGCACGGCTTGGTTCAGCAGTATAAGTGTGAATGGCAGCGACGTTTCTATGTCACAGGAGTCACAACAGCAGGGATCGCGAAGTACATCGAGCTAATTGGAAAGATAGAAGCGAGGACCTTGGAGACATACAAATGGAATTCGCGATCGCGGCTGTTTCGGCTCTAGTGGGCTTGGGAATCGGCCTCTATTTGGGATATCTACTCTTCGGAGACGAAGAGTTCGCACAGTTTACAATAAGCAGCGTCACTTGTGCTGCGGATAAGATCATCGTAAGCGTTAGTGTGGATCTCGACGAAGACGAGCACATAAGGGGATTCTACTTTGAAGCGAAAGCCGGAACGAGTCCGTCGTTTGACACCTTTCCTCCGAGCACCGCAGAATTTCAGCCGTTTCTAAGGACGGGTGGAGGACAAGTAACACAGCCGTTCCAGATAGACCGAAAGGGCCTGAGTCATCCGTTTAAGGTTTGCGTGTGGATGGGACACAAGTGGACGAGTACCGACGTTGACGGTTCGAGCGATGCGACGACGTGTTCCATCTCCAGCTCGTCGTCTGCCAGCTCAGCATCCTCCGGCTCCTCGAGCAGCTCTTCATTCTCAAGTTTGTCGTCCAGTTCTGCATCGCTATGAGTCGCATCCGCGTGAAAGGTCATGGTAAGAAGACTGCTTTTGCGATGTCAGCTCAGCCCGGGCGATGTGTTGACGATGACGGCCGCGGTCGAATCGCTTCATGCTACGTTTCCAGGACAGTACCTGACCGACGTCCGAACGCCGGTGCCGGCGATTTGGGAACACAATCCACATATGGTGCCGCTCGTTGACCACGAAGGGGAGACTTTCGACCTGGAGTATCCTAGCGTCCATCGCTCGAACCAGGTCGTAACATCGTTCTTGGAGGGATACACCAAGGATTTAGGGCGACGGCTCGGCGTGCCGCTGGAGCTGACGACCAATCGCCCCCACCTTTACCTGAGCGAAGAGGAGAAGGGCTGGATCGACCAGATTCGACATCATCTGACTCACGGACGCGCCGTGCCCTTTTGGCTCGTCTGCGCCGGGACCAAGAACGACTTCACGGCCAAACAGTGGCCGGTGGAGAACTTCCACGAGGTGATCGACGCGACTCGCGGGCGAATTCAATGGGTGCAAGTTGGCGCCAACGAGCACAGTCATCCGAAGCTGCGAGGCGTGATCGACCTCGTCGGCAAGACCGATCACCGCCAGCTCATTCGCCTGGCGTACCACGCGCAAGGTGGCCTCGGACCCGTTACCTATTTGCAGCACTTGATGGCCGCATGGGAGAAGCCCTACCTTTGTCTCGTGGGCGGACGCGAGCCGGTGACCTGGGTGCAGTACCCCAGGCAAATCACTTTTCATACCATCGGTCAATTGGCCTGCTGTCGGCATGGAGCGTGTTGGAAATCGCGAGTCGTCCCGCTCAACGACGGCAGCGAGCAGGATGCCAAACTGTGTGAGCAACCCGTGCTTGGACTTGAGCGCCCGGTACCGCGCTGCATGGCGGCGATTCGGCCGGAGGAAGTGATCGCGGTAATTGAACGATGGCTGATATTACGGTAGCCGTGTGGACTACAGCAAGCGAGTCGATGGCGGTTTGTCGGCATTCTGCTACGAGTCCTTTATTCTGATTGCACGACGGAGAATTGGCATGGCTGAAACGCTGGGCAGCCTGGTGGACAAGCTGACGATTGCCAACATCCGTCTCTGGCATTTGGAGGAAATCAAGCACCGAGAATCAGCGAGCGATGCAGACGTGGCGGACGCCGCGCGGAAGATCGCCGTTGTTAACAAGCAGCGTAACTCCCTGATCGACGAGATCGACGAGTTCCTGGATGGCGCCAGAAAGGATCTCTCGAAGATCATCACGGCGCCGAAGGTGAAACTGTACTGACCCGCGGCCAATGAGCGCACAGAATCGTCGGTGACGGCTCGATCCAGCGACGCAGGTGAAAACTCATGCGGACCATGTACATCGCGGCCAACAACTGCCGCGAGCGGGGTTATTACCTGGGGGATGTGTTGACCGTCATCAAGACGGCGTGGATGTTCGTCGAGAACGAGCCCCATGAGCAAGTCGTGCTGTCGCTGAATGATCGAGACGTGCTGAACTTCCTGTGGGACCGCTTCATCGCCGAGAACTGCGTGACGGTCATGCATGACCGTTGGGAGCATTCGAATAAGGACGCCCAGTATCGAATGTGGGGTGAACGGCTGTGGAACCGGCGCGTCAAGGGCCTTTCCTTCGACACCTACAAGGAATTGTATCCCAGGCTCGACGGCGGTGATCGCCAACGGTTTCTCTGCGGGCGCGAGAACGGCCTGGGGCGCAAGAACATCTTCTGCTACTACTATTTTGGCCAGCAGTCGTGGCTCGACGAGCCGACTCACGACGCGACGTTCGGCCCCGGAGTTATCGATTTCCCCCTCGTCCCCAAAGTGCACGAACGGCAGGTTTTCGTGGCGCCGCACGAGAAGTGCCACGGCAACGCGGTGTTCACGTATGCTTTTTGGGAGGGTGTAATTCGAGGACTGCTGGCGGCCAGAGTACGAGTCGAGCTGAACGACGATCGCGGCTTCCTGCGCGATTTAGAGGGGCCGCTTCTGACGCGGACGTTTTTGCCGTTCCGTGAACTTGTGCGGCGCGTGGCGGAGCAACGCCTTGTCGTCGCAGGGAACAACGGGATCGGCTGGCTGGCGGGCGCCGTGGGCACGCCACTCTTGGCTTTGGAGCGCAATCAGCACCTGGCTGAGTACGAGTTCCGCAGATGCGGCGTAAGGTCCTTGGTCGAGTCGATCAATCAGCCCGGCGTAGATGCGACGGTGTCCAGAGTTCTCCGTTTCTTGGAGGAGTCGAGCGATGAAACTCGTGTGGATGCCCCAATGGTTCTGTCAGAACTACGACCGTGACGGCGACGGCCATGGAGAGAAGTGTCCTTATTGCCCATACGGTTTTCGGAACGGGCGGCTTGTCTTCGAGACTCAAGAGACGGCTTCAAACAAGCTCGCGGATCACCGCATGGTCCTGGCGTTCTTCCGCCGGAATGCCGGCCCGCTGGGGAGTTTTTTGGAAATCTCGGGTGGCGAGCCGCTGCTCTATCCGCACTTGGATGGAATGCTGGGAGAAGCAGGGCTTCCCGGCTGGGCGTGGGCGATCACGTCCAACACGCTGCACACTCCCATGATTCGACGCCTGGCCGATTCCGGTGCCCTGGCCCGATGTGTCGCCTGGGCGGCGTCCTATCATCCGCTGGCAGGAACCGAAGAGGTGTTTGCGAGCAACGTCCAACTGTTGAGGTCGCTGGGTGCGCGGTACATTCACAGCACGGTTACCGTATCGAAACATACCGTCGATCATGTCCCCCGTGCGATTCGCTTTGTCAGCTCACTCGGCCTCAATGCGTTCCAGTTTCATCTCGACAGCCATGGGGACCTGGCTGACAACGAGGCCTTCAGGGAACGACTGGCGGAATTGGCTCCGGGAGTAAGGCAACTTGCCGGCGACGTGCCGATTCATATTCGCTGCAATCGTAACGCCGTGCTCCTCGCTTTGGGAGCGGACGGGACCCTGTATCATTGCGTCACAAAGGCTTACAGGAACTTAGATCCGATCTGCCAAATCCAGGGCGAGTTGGACCTGGCGCAGCTTCCGACGGACGTGACCTATTGCGGCGTGCCATGCTTTGCGGTGTGTGACCACGTGAAGCACGTCGAGCGACTAGAAAGGCCCCCGGCCGCGCCGCCGCGCACGCTGGTGAGCCGTTTCAGATCGATCTTAGGATTGAGCTAGGCCATCGTCGCGCTCAAATTCGGATTCGAGCTTATGGACCGTGCGCGTGTTCTCCCTTCGGTTTTTGAAGGGGCCTCGTTGGTGGCAGTCCTCGATTCGTTGCGAGACGCTCGTGTGCTCGTGCTCGGCGATCTGATCTTGGATCGCTACACCTGGGGCCAACCCGAACGCGTCAGCCCGGAAGCGCCCGTGCCTATCCTTCGTTTCCAGGAGCATGAGGACCGGCTGGGTGGAGCGGCGGCGGTGGCCGTGCTATCCAAGGCGCTGGGCGGCCATGTGACGTGCTTGGGCATGGTCGGCACCGATGCCGCAGGCGAGACCTTACTCCAACTGCTTGGAGCTGCGGACATTGATGCTGAGAATTGCCACGTCGATACGCACCGCCAAACGACGGTGAAGCAACGGTTCCTCTCACGGCAGCACGGTCATGCCCAATTGTTGCGATTAGATTGCGAATCTCGCGAGCCTGCACCAGGCGCGGTCGTCGCTCAATGGATGAAGCGGTTATCGAGCTTGATCTCCGCGTCTGACGCGATCCTGGTGTCTGACTACGGCAAGGGCGTCTGCTCGCGGAGCTTGTTGCGTGCAGTAATTCAGACCGCCGCAGAGCATCATCGGCCCGTCCTCGTCGATCCCGCGCGGGGAGCTCAATATTCCGCTTACGGCGGCGCTATGCTGATGGTTCCGAACCGAGCCGAAACCGAGAACGCCACCCGTATGCGGATTGCGACTCCTTGCGACGCGGCGGAGGCGGGAAGCGCCCTCTGCCGGCGGTTCCGCTTAGAGGCGTCCGTCGTAAAACTCGATGCGCAGGGGCTCGTTCTGGCCTTTCCCAACGGCACCGGGCAGCACTTCTCCACGCGGCCGCGCGCCGTGTTCGACATTACCGGCGCCGGTGACAGCGTTCTGGCCATGCTGGGTTTCTGTCTGGCACAGCAAGTACCTTTGGAACAGGCTTGCCAATTCGCCAATGTCGCCGGTGGACTCCAGGTCGAACGAATCGGCGTCGCCCCGATTACGCGAGAGGACATCCGCCGCGATCTGACTTTCCGGCCGAGTCCCGAACTCGGAGGATCCGCCCCGAACGGATGGCATCATGGCTCTCCGTTTGAGCCGGCGACGAAGCTTGTTTCGCTGAGCAGAGCAGCCACCGTCGCCGCAGAGGCCCGCTCGGTTGGCCGGCGCGTTGTTTTTACCAACGGCTGTTTTGCCGCTGTGCACGCGGGTCACGTGGCCTACCTTCGCGAGGCCAGGTCCCTCGGGGAAGTGCTCATTGTCGCCGTGAACTCAGCCGCCTCCATCCGCCGACTCAAGGGAGAGTGCGCGATTATTCCCGACGCCGATCGATTGGCGCTGTTGGCATCCCTCGATTTTGTCGATTATGTGCTGCTCTTCGAGGAAGACACACCCCTTCGGCTGATCGAGTGCATCCGCCCGGATTTCTTGGTCAAAGGCGGGACGACCGAAAGCGTGCTGGGCCGAGAGCTGGTTGAGGGCTATGGAGGCGTCGTGCGCATTCTATCGGCGTTGCCTGGGGTCTCCACGAGCGACCTGCTATGCACGCGCCGACGCAACGGGATGCCAGGTACCCAGGATTAAGAATAAGTGCGAGCTTGCCAGATGGCGCGACGTTACTTCGCCTGATAGAACTTCGTCGCCCGCGCCATCACGTCGAACAGGAACCGGCCCATCGAATAGTGGCCGCAGTCGTGCCAGATGATTTCCGGCTCGCCGGCGGCTTTCCAGAGCGAGAGCGTGCACTCGCGGGGGATGATCTCGTCGTAACGGGCGTTGACCATCGTCACCCGACGGCCGTGCAGGTTCTTGCCGTAGGTGGCCGGGTCGATCGGCCGCAGCGCCTCGACAAGGCCTTCCAGCGTGCCGCCGCCCTCGAGCCATTTCTTCTGGGCTGCCGCGGCGTAGGGAGAGTTGGCCCCCACGCGGCCGATGTCGCCGCCGGCCATCACCAGGAAGACGTTTTGCAGCCGGGGCTCGCACTCGGCGGCCAGCGCCCCGGTGATGGCGCCCAGGCTGATGCCGAAGACGCCGAGCTGCCGCGGATCGACCTCGCTCTGCTGGCCCAGCCAGGCCGTGGCCCGGCGGATATCGAGCACGGCCTGCGTCATGCCGGCGACCGATTGCTTGGGATCGACGGAGATCATGCGGGCAGGCAGCCCCGGCGGCCGCCGCTCTCCGTAGTAGGGCATCTTCACGAACAGCGCACACACGCCGTGATGGGCCAGCGTGCGGCCCATCAGCCGGCACAGGTCGAAGTCGCCCCCCAGGATGTGCAGCACGATCACGCCGGGGTACTTTCCCTCGGCCGCCGGGCGAAAGTACTCGCAGTGCACGGTGTTATTCACCTCGTGCGGCGTCACCACCGGCGAGGGGAACGTGACCTGCGAAAGGCGGAGCCTGGCCGCGGCGCTCTCCTGCGGGCGCTGCTCGAAGGCAAAACGGTGCTCCGCCAGGCGGAAGGGCACTGGCACGGACGACTCTTCCTTGGTCGGCCGGAAATCGATGTCGCCACGGCGAACGTCATCGGCCCGCGCTCCTGCGGCCAAGGCGAGAAGGCAAGCACTGACAAACGTAACACGTGTTGGCATGGCTGATCAGATCCGGTCCAGCGTATCCATCCACCGAACCAATTCGGCCAGCTCCTCCGCATTCAAATAGCGGGCCGTGGGGCCAAGGTCCTTCACCGTGACGGGGTACTTGAGGCCGCGGACCTGGGCCGCGAAGGCGTCCACCTGCGGCGGCTTCACGCGGCCCGCTGCGCTTTTGGTGACATAGAACGTCAGCGGATGGACCGGCTCGTGCTCGCTGGGCCGTCCGGCGGCCACCGCATCGACCGCCGCCACGCCGCGCACCAGCGCCGCTGCGCGAACGCCACCGCGAAGGCCATCGCTCCGCCCGCCTGATACCCGTGGGCCACGATCCGCGCGTCATCCACGTGATACGTGGCGCGGACCTTTTCCACGGCCTGGGCCACGAAGGCTACCTCCTTGCCCGGGTTCCACTGGAGCGGATCTTCCGACTTGGGGGCCACCAGGATCAAGTCGTGCAAATCGCAAAGGGGCTTCCAGCGGGCCAGCAGCTCTTCCACCTGCTTGTCATCCTTCAAGCCCGAGGCCTCGTGCAGCCAGATCACCACGCCGTGCGGCACCGCCGGGTCGTAGCCGGTGGGCACGTAGAGGATGCAATCGTTCTTGAATTCGGCCAGCTTGAGCCCCTGCTTGCCCACGGGCGGCTGCTCCCCTAAGAACGCCATGCGGCCTTCCATCGAGGCGGGCAGCTTGTCGGGCACGGTCTCCGGTTGAGCGGCCAGCGTCACCTCCAGCTTGAGCCGCTCGGCGCCGCGGAGGACCTCCAGGGGAGTCTTCTGGCCGACGGCACGCGCGCTCACCAGCTCGCGCAGCGACTCGCGGCCGGCCACTGCCTGGCCGCCGACCGACACGATGCGGTCGCCGGGCTCGATGCCCGCCCCGTCGGCCGGACTGTTGCGGAAGGTGTAGCGCACGAGCACGCCAGCGTCCTTCTTTTCGGGCTCCTTTTTCTCAGCTTTCTTTGCCGGCTCGGCCTTCGCGTCGGCTTTTTTCGCGTCGGCTTTCTTGGCGTCGGCTTTTTTTTCGTCTGCCTTTTTCGCGTCGGCCTTCTTGGTGTCAGCTCTTTTCGTCACGTCGGCGACACGCAGCGGCAGCACGCCCAGAAACGGCCGGGCATACGGCTCGAGCTTATCGACCAGCTCCAGCTCCCGCTCGAGCCGCTCCTTGTCGCGCGAGAGGGCGATCTTCACCTTGTCGCCGGCGTAGAAGGGACCGAGGAACTCGCGGACCTGAATCTCGCGGATCACCTCGCGGCCCTCAATCTCGATGACCTTGTCTCCGGCCTTGATGCCAGCCTTGGAGGCCGGCGAGTTGGGCCGCACCGCGGCGATCACGGCCGGGTCGGAGAACGGATTGCCCGAGCGGATGTTGACGCCCATCACGCCCGGATGGAGGTCTTTGCCCTGCTTTAGCCGGGGCAGGATCTTCATCACGTGCTCCAGCGGAATGGCGAAGCCGATGCCGGAGTCGTACCATTCGACGCCCGCCACCTTGTCGCTTCCCTGGGAAGAGAGCGGCACGAGGATGCCCTGCACGCGCCCCTGGATATCCACCAGCGGCCCCCCGTAGTTGCTGGGCGAGACCTTGGCGTCGGTTTGCAGGGCCCGGCCCGAGATGCGGGCCGTGGCGCTGATGATGCCCTCGGAGACGTTGACGCCGCCGCCGTCAAAGACGCGACCGACGGCGATCGCATACTGGCCGACCTCGATCTCCTTCTCCGGCGTGGGCACGGCCGGCACGAATTTCTCGTCAGCCTTTTCACTCCCCTTGGCGATCTTTTCCCCCGCTTGCAGCTTCAGGAGCACGATCATGCGGCTGTGGTCGGTGGCCACGAGCTTGGCCGGCCAACGGCTCCCGCCCGGCAGGCGGACGAGGATCGTGGCCGGCTTCTGCACGAAGTTGAAGGCACTAGAGACCACGTAGCCGTCGGACGAAATCACGAGGCCAGTCGTCGGCCCGGTGCCCAGCAGCACCTCGCCGACCTTCTCCAGCCCGCCGATGGTCTCGATCTGCACGACCGACGGCTCCACGCGCGCGACGGCGTCGCGGATGGCCTGTTGCTCGAGGTCCAGCAGGCGGTCGTCGGCACGGGCACCCGCTAGCGAGAGCAGGAGCGATGCCAGAATGACGGACGGAAGCTTGGACATGGCTTGGCTCAGGCAAGATATGACCGAAAGATATCTACTCATTACTGAGTGGGGATAGCTCACTCGGGATTACTCACTCATCGGCGTCCGCTGCAAGCTCGGCTTGGCGCCGACGAATGACCTCGGAGGCGCCCGTTTGCTGCATCCACTCAAGGAGCGCATCGAAGACGTCTTCAATTTCCGGGACGGCCGAATAACTGCGCACCTTTACTTCCGATCCGCACCGAGGGCATCGCGCGTAGATATCCAGCGAGGAAACGGAGAACCGCTGACCGCAATGTTCGACGTGACGCGCGATCGGAAAATCGCGAATCATGTCAAGAATCCCCGAAGAGATGCCGTGGTCAGTTTGTGTTTTCACGTTCACTCGAGTTCTTCCAGCCGACGTTTGAATTGGCCACGCGTCATGTTGGCCCCAGGCCGTATCTCACAGTGCGCTTCACGGAGACGCTCGGGCAGCACCTCATCACCTGGTACTGGAACAACCTGAAGGCCTTTGGCTTCGATCTCCGCGATCGATCGCACCAGAACCTGGCTGCCGGGACGAAAGCTGGCGAGGATTTCTGCATCCGTCAGTGGCGGATCGACGCGGTCCAACCCAAAGACGGATATTCCTTGCTCGCCCCTCCGCAGTTGGAAAGCCGATCGGCCGACTTCCCCGACGCGCCCGATCATGTCGTCGCCTTCATGTCACTCCTACGCGCCCACTACAGTCTAGTTCAGTGCGCCTTCAGCGTGAACTGGATCAGCTTCTTCTCTCCCGACCGTTCCTCGCGCATCACGCTGAGCGTGATCGTGTCGTCCCGGTCGATATAGCTCAGCTCCTCGCGCAGGATGCGGCACGACTTGACCAGCCGGGGGTTGGTGACCCGCGTGTCGTTGATGAAGATCACCAGGTCGTCGGGCATCAAGCCGGCCGTGGCCGCGGGCGAGCCCGGCCGCACGTCGTCCACAAACGGCGGCGTGCGCTCCAGCACGTTGGGGACCATCACGATGCCCAGCAGCTCCAGCGTCAGCGGGTTGGCGGCCGCCTTGGGCTGGTCGCCTTCGGGCACTTCGGTAATCAGGCCGCCCCCGTCGGCGACGAGCTGCTGCGCCTTCTTGCGAAACACCTCGACGGGCACCGAGTAGTTGAGCCAGGTGTTGTTGTGCGAGTTCTTCAGCTCCTTGCCGAGCATGCCCAAGAGCTCGCCCTGGTAGTTCACCAGGGCGCCGCCGGCGGCGCCGGGGTTGTTGGTGACGGCGTCCAGCACGTAGACATCGCCTCGGTAAGAGGTCTTGAAGGCCCCGCGGCGGGCCTCGAGCCGGGTCCGGGCGGCGATGAGGCCGCGCTGCACGCTGACGGGCTCGTCACCCGTGGCCACGTTGTAGAGATTGCTGAACGCCAGCACGCGCGCGCCGGGCTTGGCTTCCGCCGCCTTGTCCAGGTCGAAATGGGGCAGGTCTTGAGCGTCGATCTTCACCAGGGCCAGATCCAGGTGCGGGTCAGCCCCTTTGAGACTGCCCTCGAACCGGCGGCCGTCGCCCAAATGGACGATGATCGGATCGGTATCCAGCACGGGGCTCCAGGCCGTGGCGATCCAGCCGTCGGCGGTGATGGCAAAGCCGCTTTGATAGGCTTCCAGGCCGCGGAAGCCGCCCGCGCCGTAAATCTTCACCATCTTGAGCTGCACTTCCTCCATCATGTCGGCCCGCGCACGAGGGGCGCCCAGGCAAACAGCCACCAAAGCGGCCAAGGCCAGCGCTCGAGTGCACTGTACGCTAGCCCGACGCGCAAGCGAGGGAGGAGCGGAATTGGGCGGCGATTCTCCCTCGCTTGCGCGTCGGGCTAGTGTGGCTTTCCGACAAAGCCAAGAACGGTGCGTCATAGCGTTTCTCCGTCGAACGTGCTTAGGACCGCTCAGCTCTCCCTCAGTGCTCACTTCTCTCCCTCAGGGCTCACTTCGCCAGCGAATACGAAGTGACCTTGTACGTCTGGTCGAACCCGTCGCCGCAGACGACCTGGATCGTGCGCGGCAATTGCCGGCCGTCGCTGTCGGCGTAGTCGCTGAAATACAGCTCGCACGGATCGACCTGATCGGCAGGGAACATCTCCAGGGCCATGAGTTGGCCGGTCGCCGGATGGCAGAGGAAGCGCGCTTCCACGCCCCCGTGAACTCCGACCAGGCAATCCATCAACTCGGCGTGTCCCTTCAGCGGCATCGTGCCCAGGTAGGTCACGCTGCCGAAACGCTCGATGCCAGTCACCAGCAGCCGCCGCCAGAGGTGCAGGGCCACCATCATGCCGCCGCTGCCCACGGGCTTCAGACTGTCCGAGTCGCTGAGCTTGGGATCGGCCGGATCGATGGGGATGCTGACCTTGCCGCCCGGCAGCGTGGCCGACATCTGCGCGTCGGACAGCTCGAACGTGGCCGGCAGGTCGCCGGGGCCCTCGGATGCGATGCTCCACACCCCCTTGAGGCCGGTGAAATCGCCGTGGCCAGACAGCCCCTTCCAGATCCGCTTCTGGGCCTCGCGGTTGAAGTAGAAATTCACGTAGCCGTCGCGGGCCTCGTAAAACTTGGCCACGCTGGCGGGCATGTCTTCATCGCTGGGCAGCGTGGGCAGCGTCGGCTCGATCTTGGGAATGGGCAGCTTCGGATCGCCCGGCTTGGAATCGTCCGGCTTATCGCCAGGCTTGGGGACGGGCCGCTTGGCGGGCTTGCCGTCGGGTGTCTTGGGCTTGGAGGATTCCTTGATCTTGTCGGCCAGGGCCCCTTTGGCGTGCACGCCGGCCAGCCGAACGTTCAAGTCGTAGCTCTTGCCGTCGCGGACGATGGTCAGCGGCACGCGCCAATCGCGAGGGAAGATGCCCAGCACGTTCTTGAAGGCGTTGGCCGTGCGGATCTGCCGGCCGCCGAACGCGACGATCTCGTCGCCGTAGCGCAGGCCGCGGCGATAGGCGTCGGACGATTCGAGGATGTTCTCGACGATCACGCGCCCTTCGTCGTCGCTGGATGACCGGGGCGCCGAGCGTGGCGTGGTCGACGATCCGGCCGCTCTTCAGGTGGCCCAGGAAGTTCTTGATCTGGTTGATCGAGATGGCGTAGCCGACGCCGACGTTCACGCGGCCGCGCTTCTCGAACGAGCCGCGGCCGTTGATGCCGATCAGCTCGCCCTCGGCGTCGAACAGCGGCCCGCCGGAGTTGCCGGGGTTGATCGCGGCGTCGGTCTGGATGCAGTCGGTGTATTCCAGCAGCGTGCCGGCCGGGTACTGATAGCGGTGCACGCCGGAGACGATGCCGTAGCGTGACCGTGGGCTGAAAGTCGGTGGCCAGCAGGAACGGATTGCCGACGGCGAAGCACCAGTCGCCGACCCGCACGCGCGTCGCTGTCGGCCATCTCGGCGGCGGGGAAGTCGTCGCGGCCGAAGAGCTTGATCAGGGCCACGTCGCCCGTGGGGTCGATGCCGACGATCACCGCGTCGTACAGCTTGCCGTCGGCCATGCCGCACTTCATGCCGTTGCCGCGCCGGCTGGTGACGTGGAAGTTCGTCAGCGCGTAGCCGTCGGGCGAGATCACGACGCCCGAGCCGCCGCCGCGTCCGCCGCGGCCGAAGATGCAGATGGTGGCCGCCCGCGCCTTGCGGATGACCTCCACCCGCTGCGTCTGCGCCTTGAGGACTTCGGCGGCCACGTCGGCCCGCGCCGAGGGGACCACGGCGACGCTCAGCAAGAGCGCGAGACACCCAGCCAGCTTCAGGCGGTGCTTCATTTGGTGACCCTTGCATCGCATAGATCGAGGATGCCATCCAGGCCCCCTTGGCGGATGGCGCGAATCTTGAGGATTCTAACCTGGCTCACGTCCAAATCCAAAAGCTTGGCGGCTTCGCCATGCTGCATCATTCCCCGGAAAAGCGGCTTGCCGTCCCCCTCGACGACCAGCTCCGCCCGGCCGTTCTTGTTGCTGGCGTCGATGCCCACCAAGGTCCGTAGCTGGCGAAACCGGCCGCGCAGCGGATACTCGATCTCCCAGCCGGTCTTCAGGTAGAGTCCTCGCTCGAACGGCTCGTGGCCGGTCACGGTGAGCTTGTCGCCCGGCAGCACACGGTTCTTGCTGCGCGGCTTGCTCCATTCCAGCACCGAGGGCGGCGGCTTGTCGCCGTTCACCAGCGGCTGGGAAAGCGGCTTGCGAAGCGGCCCCAGCTCGTCGCTGCTCAGCTCGTGGTCGCCGCCCAGATAGGCGACTTTGCCAATCGAGAAATCCAGCGACGTAAGCTGCTCCAGAGGACGCGAGCCCTTGAAGCCGCCCACGGTTTCGAACTCCACCCGGCCATCCTTGAGGACAATGGCCTTCAAGCGCAGCATCGAGCCATCGGCGTCGGAAATGATGCAAACGGGGTCGGCCGCCTGGACCTCTTCGGCGTTGAGGTAGATCAGCCCGTCCACGCGCTCGAAGGGCACTTCGATCGCGGGCTCTTCCTCGCGCTCGAACTTGATGGTCTTCCGGCCGTCCTTGACCGCAGTATCGTGCAGCACGCCTTCGGCGGAATCGACGGTCTCGCCCCGTGTAATGACCAGCACGTCCCCTTTGAGCTTCTTGGCCTTGTGCGCGGTACGCAAGCCCGTCCACACGGTCTTGGCCGCATCGGTGGTCGGCTTCAGGTGGGCGATGGCCACGGCCTTCGAGGGGCCGGTGAGCACCATCTCCCGCGCCGACAGCGTGACTTGGCCCCCCGCGACGTCAAAGTCGCCCGCCACGATGCGCGAACCATCGACCAGCTCGATGCGCATCAAAAGCGGGCTGCCACCCGCGCGCAGGCGCGGTGCGTGGGCCAAGGCTCAGGAGCTGATCCGGCTCGATCGTGGTCGTCTGATCGCCCGCTTTGAGCACTAGGCGGGCGCCGGAAAGCTCTTGCACGTCGCCGGCCACTTCCCGGCCATCCAGGGTGCGGGCCACCATTTCCGGAGCGGCCGAAAGAACCAGGCTACTGACAACAACGGCCCACATACGGCGGTGTGCTCCTTGGGCTTAGAGGCCGCGTGAATCGGCTGAGTGCTCTGAAGGCGCATGCTCGCCCCCTCACGCAACTCAGCCCGGACAGCCGCGCAGGGCCTCCGGGCTGATGCTAAACCAGTTTCACATCCTTGGTCGCTGATAGCCGTGGTTCCGTTCCACGTTTTCTCCAAAGGCGAGCGTCGAGGCGTCAGCCCGACGTGCTCGAGCGACACTCGAAGACACCTACGGCGTGGCCATCTACGGCGTGGCCGGGATGCTCGTGTCGCTGGCGATGCGGCGGAAATACTGTTCGATGGCCGCGCGGTAGTGGGCGGGGAAATCCTTCCCCAACTGTTGCAGGGCCTTTTCACGCTCCTTGTCGTTCATCTTGCCCCAGCCGGCGCCCTGGCTGTTGCGAGGATTGACCGTGCCCGGTCCTGTCGGCCCGCCGACACCAGACTGGCCCGCAGGGCCTCCGCCGCCGCCGCCGGCCCCTCCCGAGCACTGCGAACATTGCTTTTCGAGATCGTCGATCAGGATATCGAGCATCTTGACGATCTCGTCTTCTTTCTTCCGCACGACCTTGCCGGCGCGCGACAGGCCCAGCCGTCGCTCCACGTCTTCCATGCGGCGGGAGATGTCATCGAGCGAGCCGTCTTTCAGCGCCTTGAGGTCGTCCTCCATCAACCCGGCCAGGATGGTGTACCGCTGAGGGCTGTCGGCCACCTCCACTTGCAGGCTGTGGATCGATTCGAGCCCTTCCTTCTTCACCAGCAGCCGGTGATAGGCCACGCTGCGATAGAAGAGCAGCGAGGAGGGGTCGATCACGCTTTCCGGTTTGATGTCCTTGAGCAGCGCGACCGATTCGTCGTAGAGCTTTTCCTGGCACAGCCAGCGCCCGACCAGCAGCCGCAGGTTGTCGCGCATCGGCGCATCGACCTTCTCATCCATCAACCACGCCAGGCTTGGCAGGTCCTTGCGGTTGTGCGATTTGGCGGTCACCTCCACGATCTGGCGCGCCTTGGCATCGACCAGCGAGAACGATTCGCCTAGCCGCTGCAAGAGCTGCGTGCCGGTGGCACTGGGCAGGTCGGCGTTCCACAGATCAGTGACCTTCTTACGCAGATCGTCGGCCACCTTGGCCTTGTCCAGCCAGCCCTTGACCGTGGTCCGGGCTTCGTCCAGCGTGGCCGTCCGATACTTGGCCGCGGCCCCGAAGGCATTGTCTTTGTCTCCACGCTGGCAGCGCCGTCCGCGGCACTGAGGCTCGCAGAGCAAACGCCACACCCGAAGATTACCACCGCGGCCAAGAACGTTCTCATCGGTCGTACTCCTTCGTGCCACGCGGCCTCAAGGTCGCGCCGTCTGAATGGATGGGTGGATGGTGCTAACTTTATACCTTAGCCGAAGATACGAATCAACGGAGCAGCAAAAGATTATCTGTGCGGCGGCTGCCAGAAGCCGGCTTCTTTGAGGAAGCCGGACTTCTTTGCTGCCGGGGTCATTTGTTGCGGCCGGTCACGATGTCACGGGTGGCCCGGAAAATCCGATCTTCTCGCTCACGCAGCTCCTCCAGGCCCTTGATCAGGTCCTCTTTGGTGGCCGTGCCGATTTCGTCTTCGGGCTTATCCAGTTGCCGGCGGAAGTTCTCCGTGCGGCGGTTGACCCGCAGCTGTAGCGACTTGAGCATCTTGACCTCGGCCAAGAGGTCGATCAGCGACGGATCGGGGGGCGGGCCAGGCTGGCCCGGCGGCGATTTCGGCGGGTCTCGCAGGTTTCGCTGGGCCCGCTTCAGGGCCTCGATCATCTCTTCCAGGGCGGCGATGATGTCCTCTTCCACCTGCTGGGTGGGCAGCACGGCCGTCTTGCCCTGGGCTAGGTAGACCTGCACCTGCTTCATGTCGCCGATCATCTCGGTGACCGCCTCGGTCATGGCCACCGAAGTGCCGTCCTCGCGGAGCAGATTCAGCGCCTTTTCGGCCTCGATCTCGATCAGCGACTGGTCACGGCTCAGCCGGCCGGTCTGGGTGGTGAAGGCCGCCGCCCGCTGGTTCACCGGCGTGCGGTCCAGCCGCAGGGTGCCTTCGTAGACGGCGATTTCCAGCTCGAGCATTTTCTTGAAGCGGGCTTCGAGGAAGGCCAGCAGCCGCTCCAGCTCTTCTTCACGCAACTGGCGGAGCAGGTCTTCCAGCTCCTTCTCGATCGCCTTGAGCTGGACCAAAGCCTCCTTGGATTCTTCTTTGGCACCTTCGCGTTCGGCCTTTTCGAGCCGCTGCTTGGCCTCGCGCATTCGCTTTTCGGCCTCGTAGATGCGCTTCTTGGTGCGCTCGAGGCGGTCCTGCGGGGTTTGCTCGCCCTGGCTCTCGCCCCCGTCGCCGTCGCCTGGCTCCTTGCGGGGGTCACTCTCGCCACCCTTGCCACCCTTGCCCGATTTCGATTTGCCGTCGCCGGATTTGCCGTCGCCCGACTTCGACTTTCCATCGCCGGACTTACCGTCTCCGGATTTTCCATCGCCCGACTTCGATTTCCCGTCGCCGGACTTGCCATCCCCGGACTTGCCATCGCCGGATTTCGATTTTCCATCGCCGGACTTGCCGTCTCCCGACTTCGACTTGCCGTCACCCGATTTTCCGTCGCCGGACTTGGATTTCCCGTCGCCGGACTTTCCGTCGCCGGATTTCGACTTTCCGTCGCCGGATTTTCCGTCGCCGGACTTGCCATCCCCGGATTTCGACTTGCCATCCCCCGATTTGCCGTCGCCCGACTTGCCGTCCGAAGACTTCCCGTCCGCAGACTTGCCATCGGAAGACTTGCCGTCCGACGACTTGCCATCGCTCGATTTTCCATCACCCGATTTGCCGAGCCCTTCGTTCTTGGCGATCTCGTTGCCCAGCTTCTCCGTGCGATCACGGACCTTATCCTGGCGGCCGCTTAGCTGCCCCGTGTTTCCGCGGGGAATCTGGTCGTCGATCTCCTGCTGGTCCTTAATCAGCCGCTGCACGGCTTTCAGGTAGGCCTCGAGCCGTTTCTTTTGCTCCGTCAGCCGTTGAGGGCCTGCCTCGGCCATGAGTAGCTTGAGCAGGGCATCCAGATCGTCTTTGACCCCCTTCTGCTCGGTCAAGGCCGTGCCGAATTGCTCTTTGCCGATGATCTTCACCAGGTCGGCCAGACGCTCTTCGATCCGCTTTTCGCTGCCTTGCTTGAAGGCCTTGCGGAGCAGCTCTGCCCGCTGGGGGTCGGTGGCCTCGACCGCCTGGGCCAGCTTGAGCAGCGTCTCTTGCAGCTCCTTGTAGCGAATCTGCACGCGCTGCTGGTCCAGCGACAAGTTCGTGCGATCGCGGGCCTGGTCATCACCCTCTTGAGCGACCGAGGAAGCGCTCCAGGCCGCCAGGCCGGCCATCGCGACCACCAGCAGCAGTCCGCACAGCAGCAGGGAAACGAGACGTTTCACGGGAGCTACTCCTTCGTCGCGGAGAGTCACCAAGTCAACTGGCCGGCCGGTCAAATCGCGGACCCGCCGTGCCGTAAGACGACACCCAAAGCAAAGAACGCAAAGCAGGCTATCTATCGCTGCCAGCTCGGCGGATGATTATGGCCATGTTCCGCCGCCCAAAACAAGCGCCTGCTAGTCCAGGAATGATTGGGATTGCATCTTCTTCGTGGCCTGGTTGACCCGTTCCTGGGCCTCGATGATGTCCCGCAGCAGCTTGATGGCTTTGTTGAACTGCTCGAACTCCGCCATGTTCGCTAGCACGCTATTCATTTCGGCCAGGATTCTGTCGGCTTGCCGCAAGGCCACGCCGCGGGCCTCATCGCGGGCCAGCGGGTTGTCGTAATCTTTGTCGCACTTGGTGATCAAATCGTTCAACTGCTCGTCAAAGCGGGGGAACATCTGCTTGCCGATGCGGTTCAGCGGGTCGATCACCCCGAGCTGAAGCCGCTTTTGCAGCTCCTCCGTGAACAGCCGGTTGTTCTCCAGCTCGCCGCGGATGATCTCGAAGTTGGCCGCCACCTCCAGCACCTCGATCGCGTTCTTGGCGCTGACCTGCTGGGCACGCTGGGCTCGCAGGAAGGCCTCCAGACGCAGGTCGTCGGCGGTCACCTTGCGGGCTTTTTCGGAAGGGGCCTTCTTCACGGTCTCTTTCTTGCCGGCTTCGGCCTTACCCGCCTCGGTCTTGCCCGCCTCGGTCTTGCCAGTATCGGCCTTGGGCGCCTCCTTCTCCGGCTCGTCGGCCGGCGGCTCGAAACGGATGTCGGCCAGCGAATCGCGGTTCAGCGTGACCTCGTCCCGGTATCTTTCGAAGTTCTGCTTCTGGGTTTGTTCCCTCGCAGCCAGAATAAGCCGCAATTCTTCGGGCGTCACCACGCGGAAGGCGAAGACCGAGCTATAGCCTTCATCGACCGTCCGCGGCAGCGTGCAGCCGTCGCGGGCCACGATTTGCAGCGTAAACGTCTGCCCAGGAGCCAGTTGGAACTTGGCGTCCTCGATCTCTTCGGTGACCGCGGTCTTGGCCTTGGCATCCGGCTTTGCTTTGGGGTCGCCCTTGGCCTTCGGATCGCCCTTGGCCTCCGGTTTGGCCTTGGGGTCGCCCTTGGCGGGGTCATCCGGATCGACCGGGCTGCGCGGGGGGGCTTCGAGGTCTCGTCCCGCTGTCTGCGCATTTCGAAGGCCAGGGTCTGGAAGTCGATCACTTCCTGATCGAAGTCCTGGTCGCCCGTGCGCTGGCGGGTGAGCACGATCTCCTGCCGGCCGCGGGGGTCTTGCTTGAACGGGATCAGGATCGGGTCCTGGCCGTCGCGGGTGAACTTGATCCACAACTTCGTCACGCCGATCTGGTCGCTGATCTTGCCTTCGAAGGGGATCCGCACCTGCGGCGTGACCGCGTCGCCCACGCTGTCCAAGCGAATTTCCACCTGCGGCACCTGGTCTTCCAGCGCGGTGACCGACAGCACGATCGGCTGGCGAGTGCGAATGCCGTCGTAGTCCTCCAGGTTGAAGTGCAGGTCCTGGGTGTCCAGCAACTGATCGACGCGCTGGTTGCCCTGCACGTCCTGAATGGCGAAGCGGAACCGCGACGGATCGGCCGGGTCCAGCGAGACGTCGCTGCGCAGCTTGGGCCGCTGCTGCCCGGCGGCGTCGCCATAGCTGATCTCCACGCTGGCCTGCCGCAGCGGCTTGTTGGCCACGCCCAGCACGGTGACGCGGCTTCCCTTGGGCACTTCCATCGTGCCGCGCACGTCCAGGGTCTGCGTGGCAAGCTGGGTGTAATCGGGATAGTCCACCTCCAGCTTCAGCTCCGCGCCGGGGCTATCGACCACGTCGATGCGGTACTGATCGCCGCGCACGCGGTAGTCGCCGCCGACTACCTCGAAGTGCTTCATCGTGTGCAAGAGGCCGTGGAACGTGTAGTTGTACTCCTGGAAGTTGCCCTGCGGCTCGCCGATGCGCGTCATGCTGACGCTGCCGGAAGTGTCGTCGTCGGCCTCGGGGCGGTCCCCTTCGCTGACGTACTCGATTCGCACGGAGCGGGGCGCTTCGTGGCCGACAACGTCGGCCATGACCACGATGGTGATGTCGTCTCCCTTGGCGATCTTGCGCGGGTACTGGCCCTCCACCTCCACGTAGCAGCGGCGGGTCCACTTCGTGGCGTCGTTGAGCAGCAGGAACCGGCTGACCCACGTCTGGAAGGCCTCGCTCTGGGCATACGCGAAGCCGCCTACGGACAGGCCGAAGACCAGCGCCAAAAGCACGTTGCGGGCCATCGGCCAGGGATTGAAGATCTCCGACAGCTTCACGTGGCCGGTCTTTTCCAGCGCGTCTTCGCAGGTCCGCTCCAGCATCTCTTCGTTGAACACCGCGGCGTGCTCAGGCTCCTCGCGCATCTCCACCGTCGTGAGCAGGCTGTCCTGATAGGCGTGGAACCGCCGCTCCATCAGCACGGCCAGGCTGCGGTCGGGCAGGGCCACCGCCAGGCGGCGCAGGACGAGGATATAGAGGATCGTCAGCAGCACGCCGGCGGCCACGGCCAACACGGTGATGCGGCCGCCCAGGGTCAGCTCGTCATAGCCGAAGCTCACCGGCAGCCAGTCCAAGAGCAGGCTGAGCCAGAAGGCCAGGCCGAGCCAGGCCACGGCCAGCGCCAGCCCCTCCAGCGAGACATAGCGGCGGATGCGTCCCCGCAGCGAGGCCAGCGCGCGAGAAATGGCCGGAGCCAACCCGGAAGCGGCCGCGGATTGAGGTTTTTCAGTTGCTGAAGCCATTTGCGGTACGACCTAAGAGGTGAGTAAGTGAGTAGGTGAGCAGGTGAGTAGGTCACCTGTCACCGTCCGCTGCTTACACACCCGTCAAACGAGGTTCCAATTGGCGCTTACGCGGAGTAATTACTCATCACCTACTCACCTACTCACCTACTCACCTACTCACCACACACGTCGGCCTTACGCCTCGACGCTCGCCCTGCTTACGCCAGCTTGCAGAGCCGGCGTATCGTCCATTCCAGACACAGGAGGATGCAAATCGCCCATAGCGTCCAGCGGTTGTCCCACAGCTTGTAAGGCGTGTCTTCCATCGGCTGCACTTCCGTGCGGTCCTTGATGCGGTTCACCAGTGCATCGGGCGCGGCGACGTTCGCCACTTCGGCCATGCCCAGGAACGGATCGCCGGCCCCGGTCTGCTCGGAAATCTGTGCCAACAGCGCTTTGTTCAACCGCGTGTTGCGGTTCTCGCGGTCCGGCAAGCGGACTTTGAGGTCCTTGGTCAGCACCTCGTTGTCGCTGTCGGGCACCGGGACCGTGATGCGGTACGTGCCTTTGAGCGTGACCGTGAACTGGCCGGTGAAGTAGCCCGGCTTGTCTTTGTTGCCCTTGAGCTCCATGCGCTGAAGCTGCTCACCGGGAGTGGTGTACTCCACGGGCACAGAGTCGGCCACCAGCTCGTTGCCCTGGGCGTCTTCCAGCCGCACGCGGAGGAACACGGTCTGGCCGACGTCGTACTCGTCTTCGGTCAAGAGCATGCCGCGCTTGGTGCCGCGCAGCAGCGTGCCCTGCGACACGTGACGGATGAGCTTGGTGTAGAAGGTCTCGAAATACTCTTCCTTCACGGAGCGGATGCGCCACATCTCGCCGCTGCCCATGTAGAAGACGCGGCCGGAGCCGTACATCTGGTCGGCCATCAGCACGGGCAAGTCGCCCAGGCCGACGGTGTCGGGCAGCACGGCGTAGACGTTGGCGGCGTCTTTGGCCGACTCGGTCTTGAAGCAATCGAAGAAGCCGTCGAACTCGTCCCAGGAGCGGCGGCTGGTCGGCTCACTGTCGCCCAGCCAGAGGAAACGCGGCAGCGGCTGCTGGCCACCTTCCTTCGGACGGGGGTCTTCCCAGCGAATCTTCCGCGGCTCGCGGGTGGCCCGGTCGTCGCCAAAGTCGATCTCGCCGCGGAAGCGCACCGGGAACAAGGCGCGGATCTTGCCCATCGCCTCGTCGGAGTTGGCGCGGATGATCCACTCCGCCGTGTGGATCGGGCCGGGGATCAAGACCAGACCGCCGGCATCCTTGGCGACCCAGCTCTCCAGCAGGTCCACCTGTTCGGGCGTGAGCTTCTTCCATTCCGGATCGAAGGCGACGATGCAGTGGTATTTCCGCAGGGCCAGCTTGTCGGCGGGAAACTCGGTGAGGATTTCGTTGGCATCCTGCGACACGCCGTCCTTGTTGACCACGGTTTGCAGAAGCACGTCCACGATCATGCTCTTGTCGCGCTGCAACTGGTTGCGGAGAAAGCGGTATTCGCGGCTCGGCCCGCCGGCGAACAGCAGCACGTGCGTCTTGTGATCGACGACCTCGACGATCTCCGACTTCACGAGGTCTTCGCTCTCTTTCTGTCCGGCGCCGCCGGGCAGGATCACCTTGGCCGTCAGCTTGCGCCGCCCGATGTACTCGGGCTCCAACTGTCCCGTGACGACCACTTTTTCTCCGTCCTCGTTGAGCGAGAAGGTAATCTTGTCTTCCTGCTTGGGCGAGTCGTCCGGGTTATCGGCTTCGGTCGAAGTAAGCTCCAGCTCCAGCGTCTGGTTGCCCAGTCCTATGCCCTCGACGATCACGCTGTAGGGATACTTGTCGCCGGGGTAGGCCTTGGCGGGCACGACGAAATCGGTGAGCCGCACGCGGGCCTGCACCTTGTCGGAGCCGACGCCCACGGTGTAAATCGGGATGCCGCGTTTCTTGGCCTTGCCGAGCATGACGGTCGGGTCGATGCCGTCGGTGTTGCAGCCGTCGGTCACCACCACGATGCCGGCGATGCCACGCTGCGTGAGATTGGCGTCCACCAGGCGGTTGAGCGTCTCCACCAGGCGCGTTTCGTGACCGCGGGCGGGCTGAATCTGCAGCAGCTCTCTCCAGTTGACTTCGCGCACGTCGGCAGGCGTGGCTCCCTGGCCTTCGTCCTGGCCATTTTGCCCGTTGGAGTCTACCCGCGTGCGGGACCAAAGATCGGTAAAGTTAGCCGACCACACCAGCAGCACCGCCGCGCCGACCAGCACGATCGGCAGCGTGCAGATGGCCCGCACGCGCACGCTGAAGCTGGGCGTCAGCCACAGGCAAATCACCGCCAGGAGCGCCACGCCGCCGATCACCAGGGCCGGCCAATAGCGGTCGTAGAAGCTGCGGGGGTCTTCTTCCCCCTGGGCGGTTGCCGTGGCGGAGACGGTGCCGGGAATCTTGGCCAGCGTCACCACGGCGTTCTCCGCCGAGTCGAAGCGGACCACCTCGATATCGTGCTTCTTGCGCAGCTCGGCGATCAGCGGCGATTGCCGGAGCTCTTGCACGAACGTCGTCGATCCGCCGCCGGGTGTTCCCCTCATCGACGATGGCCATGCTCAGGCTGGTGTCGATCGTAAGCAGCACGCGCGAGTTGATCGTTACCGGCCGCTCGATGCGGTGCTGCGGGAGCAGGAAGATCCACAAGAGCCCCAGGAACGCGCCCATCCGCAGCAGGATCAGCACGGTAGCGATCGCGCCCCCCAGCTCGACGCAGTCGCGCAGATAGAAGTAGACCACCAGCGCGATGAGCACCACCGCCGCTGCAATGAGCGCCAGCCAGAGTAGCGGCGTCATCTGGGCCAACCGCCCGAACTCGAACCGCTCGGTGACCGTCGTGGCCGCCGATTCGGCATCGCCAAGTGCGGCCAGGAGCACGCTGGGTAACTGCATTGCCAAGTCCTTCGGATGAGCGCTCTGCGATAACCGCTAGTTTGTTCTCAATGACGAATGTCGAAGGACGAATGACGAATCAATGACGAAGCTCGAATGACGAATGACGAAGGTCTTGTCCCTTGTCCCTTGTCGATCCGCCATTCGTCATTGGGGCATTCGTCATTCCTTCGTCATTCCTTCGTCATTCGAGCTTCGTCATTCGACCGTCATTCCTTCGTCATTCGTGCTTCGTCCTTCGTCATTCCTCTTCCTACACCGCCGCGCCCTTGAGCGCCGGCGGATGGTAACTGGCTGAGTAGGCCAGCATCTGTTCCAGAATCAATAGCACGATCAGGCCGTACAGCAGCAGCTCGCTGAGGCTCGAACGGGCCGAGTCGTCGATCTGGCCGCCGATCGTGCCCGGCTGGAGGACCAGGATGTTCTTGTTGTCCTTGCCGTACAGGGTACTGAGCTTCTCGGTGCCCAGCAGGGCCAGGTCGCCCTCCTCGGGGGCCACGTTGAAGACGTAGGTCTTCAGCTCCGGCTTGTGCTCGCGCGTCATGAGCTGCAGCTCGTAGATGCCGGCGCGGGAGATGTCCGGCACCTGTAGCTCGTAGGTGCCCCCCTCGTCGGCGATCTTCATCTCCCGCCGCTCTTCGAGATTTGCCGATTTCCAACTGACATGGGCGTCGTACTTATCGGCGCTCAGCACGAGGGCCTTGGGAATCTCCGATTCGGTGCCCACCAGCCGGGAGACCTCGCTCACGGGCGGCGAAAGGTGGTTGCGCAGCTCCTGAATCGCCACCAGATAAGTGATGTGCCGCGCCCAGTTGTTCCAGCTTGGCCCGGCGGTCGTCAGCACGGCGACCACGCGGCCGGCGTTCTCGAACAGGTGCTCGACCGCCAGCGGCGCCTGGTTGCGCAGGCGGGCGATGATTTTGGCGGTAGACTTGTCGTCCGGCTTCCAGTCGCGCGCAGCGCGTAGTACTCCGAGATCGCAATCTCCGGGAGGTACTTGCCCCCTTCGCCGCCGAAGATGCGGAACACGGGGTGCTCGACGTCCGGCTCCAGGTCGGGCGGACTATCGACGCGATCGACGATCAGGCGGTATTCGGCGGCCACCGGGGCGGGGAACAGCCCCTGGCCGTCGCGATAGAGCCGCTCGTTGATGAACCGCGCGTTGAAGCGCTCGCCGGCGAAGAACGCCAGCCCGCCGCCGGCGCGGACGTACTTCTCCAGGTTCTCGATCGCCGCGTCGCTCAAGCGATCGAAGTTGCACAGGAACACGCCCTGGTATTTGCTGAGATTGAATTTGGGATTGGCCAGTTGCTCCGGCGCGGCGAGCTCGGGCGACAGGCCCGTGTGAAAGTCGCCCGGCTTCAGCGCGTTGGTGAGGAAGAACGTGTCGATCCCCTGGCTGTCGCCCGTGGCCATCAGGCCATCCACGATCAAGACGGGAATCTGCTCCTGCACCTCCAGCACCGTGTGCCGCGCATTGTCGGCGGCGACGGGATCTTCGCTCTGGAGCTGGGCCGTAATGCGGTGCGTGCCGGCGGTGTCGAACTGGACCTCGAAGCTGCGGGTCTCGGTCGCTCCGGGCAGGATCGAGGCAATCGTGATCGGGGGCAGCGTCTGGGAATCCACGGTCCGCACGATCGAGACGTTGCCGCGCGGCGTCTTGCCGTGGTTCTTCACGGAGACGTCCATGAAGATCGCGATGCCGGCCGCCAGGGCGCCGGCCCGCGGCTTGAGGGCCGTGATCGTCAGGTTGTCGTGCTCCGTCTTCGTGCACTGCACCAGGTGCAGCAGCCCGCCGTCCTGGGTCATCTCGTCGAATTGCGCCTTCAAGTCGTCGGGCGTCTCCCATTCGCGCTTGCGGAAGTCGGAGAGCAGATACACGCGGCGTTTCTCGTTCTCCGGCCGATCGAGCGTCTTGATGGCATCCAGGGCGACCTGCGGCGGCACGGCCATCTCGGTGGCCGTCACCTGATCCAGGGCGCTTTTCAGGGTCGCGGTAAAGTTCCGATCGACGGCCACCTGGTTCAAGAGGAGCTGGGCCTTGCGCTGGGCCCGCGTGTAGGTCGTGAGCGTGAACGTGTGCCGGCCGGGCGAGCGGGCGGCGGCCTCGCCGATCTTCATCGCCTCATCCTTGGCCACATCCAACAACGTCCTGCCGGTCCCGCCGGCGTCGTTCATCGAATAGGTCTCGTCCAGGAGGACAATGTGGTGCGTCGTGACGCCGCCCACCATGGCGCTGAAATCCCCCTTGAAGAGCATCTGCGCCAAGACCATGAGAAGGGCCAGGAGCGCCGTGATACGGCACAACAGCAAGAGGAGCTGCTTGAGCAGGATCCAGGTGCTGCTCTTCTTATGCGCGGCCAGCAGGAACTCCATGGCCGCCCACTTGACCCGGCGATAGCGCATCAGGTTGATCAAGTGGATGATGATCGGCAGCGCAATCAGCGCCGCGACGATCCCCAAGGAGACGATTCCTGGGTTGAGGAACTGCATAGGCAATGGTCCGATCTACCGCGGGTGGTCGTACTCGTCCTCGTCGTCGTGCTCGTCGTCGTCCTCGTCGTCGTCCTCGTCGTCGTCCTCGTCGTCGTCCTCGTCCTCGAATTTACGAGTCGAGGCCCACGTGGCGGGCAATGCGCCCTTCCGCTCGCGGAGCGAGCGGACCACACTTACCGATGATGCATCACTTACCGATGATGCATCCCCAAACGGTTGCTGACGAACGCCGCCAGCGCGGCATCCAGGTTCTCGCTGGTCCGCACCAGACGGTAGTCAATCGTGTTCTTCGCGCAGCTCACGCGCACGTCGTCCAGGAAGGCGCCCAGCGCCTCGAGGTAGCCCTCCCGCAGTGCCCGCGGGTTGCACGTCAGGTGCTCGCGGCATCTCCAGCCCTTCGAACCGCGTCGGCCCGTTGAAGGGAAAATCCAGCTCGTCGTCGTCCATCACGTGGAACACGAGCACGTCGTGCCCGCGCTGCCGCAGCAGCTTCAGCCCCTTGAACAGAGCCGGCCGCGATCGCACAAGCAGGTCCGAGATGAGCACCATCATGCCGCGCCGCGGATACTTCTCGGCGACGCTGGCGCAGGATCGTCGTACATGTCGGTCTTCTCGCTCGCGGCTCGCTGACCGTCCAGCGCCTGGATGATGCTGAATGAGGTGGTTCCGCTTGCTGCGATGCGGCACGGCTTGCGCGGACCTTGTCGTCGAACGCCACGCAGCCCACCGCGTCCTGCTGCCGCAGCAGCAGATAGCGCCAGGCTGACCGCCGACGGTGCAGGCGTACTCGTACTTGTTCATGCGGCCCGTTGCCGTAGACCATGCTGCTGGACACGTCGACCAGCAGCGTCACCCGCAGGTTGGTCTCTTCTTCGTACTGCTTGACGTAGAGCCGGTCCTGCTTGGCCCAGACCTTCCAGTCGACGTGCCGCAGGTCGTCGCCCGGCGACGTACTCGCGGTGCTGCAGGAACTCGACCGACTGGCCGAAGTACGGGCTGCGGTGCATGCCCGAAAGAAACCCTTCGACGATGTGCCGGGCCCGAACCTCCAGCCGCGCGATCCGCTTGATCGCCTCAGGATGCAAAAATCTTTTTGAATCGGGCATCGCTCGTCAGCTCGTCTTCCTTGGTGGGGGTGACTGGCGATCAGGCGGTCGACGATGTTGTCGGCGCGTGACGCCGTCGCTCTCGGCGGCGAAGTTCACGACGAGCGCGATGCCGCAGCACCGGCTTGGCCAGGGCCTGGATGTCGTCGGTCGAGACGTGCGTGCGGCCGTGCAGCAGGGCCCGCGCCTTGCCGCCCAGGATCAGGAACTGCACGGCCCGCGGGCCGGCGCCCCAGCTCAGCTGGTCGCTGCACGAAGTCGGGCACGCCCGGCTCGCCGACGCGCGTCTGCCGCACCAGCGACAGCGCGTAGTGGATGACGTGGTCGCTGACCGGCACCTCGCGCACCAGTCTGCTGCAGCTCGAGGATCTCCTCGCCGCGTCAGCACCGGCTGCGATGCTGTCGGTCATCGATGGCGGTCGTCCGGCGGGCGATCTCGAACTCCTCGTCGAAGTTCGGATACTTCACGAACACCTTGAACATGAAGCGGTCCTGCTGCGCTTCGGGCAGCGGATACGTGCCTTCCTGTTCGATCGGGTTCTGCGTCGCCAGCACGAAGAACGGATCGGTCAGCGGATGCCGCACGCGGCCGACCGTGACCTGCCGCTCCTGCATCGCCTCCAGCAGGGCCGCCTGCGTCTTGGGCGGCGTGCGGTTGATTTCGTCCGCCAGAATCACGTTGGAGAACAGCGGCCCTTCGAGGAAGCGGAACTCGCGGCCGCCCGTGCGTGCGGTTCTCCTCCAGGATCTCCGTGCCCGTGATGTCCGCCGGCATCAGGTCGGGCGTGAACTGGATGCGGCTGAACGACAGATTGAGCGTCCGCGCCAGCGTGCTGATCATCAGCGTCTTGGCCAGCCCGGGCACGCCTTCCAGCAGGCAGTGGCCGCGGCTAAACAGCGCAGATCAGCAGCTGCTCGATGACCTCGGTCTGGCCGACGATCACCTGGCTCAATTGATCGTGCAGCTTCTGCCGCGCGTCGGCCAGTTTGCGAATGGCGGCTTGGTCGCGAGAGGAAAGGTCGGTCATCTAGAAAGGCCCTCGAAGTATAGAGTGATAGCACGTATCCTTAGTCGCGCGGCAAAAGCAAAAAGTTCAAACCCCCCGGCGGGCCGGAAGTTCTTGCCGTGGCACGGGCTTCCAGCCCGTGAAACTCACGGCCAAGATGGCCGTGCCACGCTCCCAATGCGTCTCCCTGCTGGCATTCTAGTCACGCGCCGCCAACGGACAATCTGATCCTGATCTGATCCTGATCGATCGCCTGAATCGTGGCACGGCCCAAACTGGCCGTGAATTCGCCATCCGTTCACCACCGCGGCACGAAGCACTCTCCTTCTTTCCCTGGACTCTTCAGAGGCGGTGTGAAGCCCAGGAGCTTCCCATCCTTGGTTCTTGATCTCACCGGACGATCGCTCCTGAAAAGGGTCGAGCACTCGCGCAGCACCCTGCGCACGTAGGCGATTGGCCGCACGGGGCCCACCGGTCTATCGGTCCCCTCTACTATGTTAGTCAGCACCGCATTGCCCGCAAGGCGAGCTAACGCCAGAAGTGTATTGCCGCCTGCCAGCAATGCTGGCACGCCAGCGAGGGAACGCTAATAATCGCCAATCTGCGCTAATGCTGGGGGCAAGGGACGCGGCGGCGCACCGATCGCCTCATTAGCGCCGATTAGCGATTATTAGCGTTCCGAAAAGAACCTCGCCCAGGATAAAGGCGAGAAACGCGTCACTGCGCCACGCTGACCTTCGCCTCTAGCGCTTTTTCCAGCAACTTCGCCTTTTCCTCCGCGTCCCAAAGCTCCACCTGGGCGTCGAGCCCAGCATCCACTCGCAGGCTGACCTCGTCGGCCTGCACCTCGCAGGCCACCGACCGCACCCGCTGGAACCGCGTGCGATCCAGGGCGTTGGCCACCCGCAGCACGCCGCTCAGAATGCGGACCAGCCTGGCATCATTGTCCGACAGCCGGGCAAAGTTCTCGTGCGAGTCCTTCGGCGCCGAGCCGCGGTGATAGCGCGCCAAGTTGGCGATCAGCTCCACCTCGTGCGAAGTGAAGCCGGGCAGGTCGGCGTGGCGGATGATGTGGTAGGCGTGCTTGTGCGGCGATTCCTGATTGATGATGTAGCCGGCCTCGTGCAGCAGAGCGGCCGCCTGGAGCCAGTCGAGACTCTCCGGCGGCAGGGCATAGGCCGACTGAAGGCCCTGGAAGATCGAGCTGGCCAGCGCGGCCACGTGCTCGCAGTGGGCCTCGCGGCAGCGGCACTTGTGGGCGAAGCGGCGGACCGAATCCAGCCGATGTTGTCCGTGGCCGCTGCGGCGGGCGGCCCCCGGCAGGTCGGCCATCATCGTGAGCAGCAGGCCGTCGCGGATGCCCTTCTCGTGAATCCAGAATTCCTCGCAGCGGAAATGCTTGGCCAGCCGCGTGAGCACCAAGGCGCCGGCCACGATGATATCGGCCCGGGCCGGGTTCATGCCGGGCATCTCGCGCCGCTCCTTGACGGTGATTCGCGTCAATTGGTCCAGCAGCATCTCGACTTCGGCCACCGGCAGGCGAAAGCCCTGCACGGTGAGGGCCGCGTCGCGGCGGCGCACCAGGGCAATATCGGCCAGCGTGGTGAAGGTGCCGCCGCTGCCGATCATCACCTGCGGCCACAGCGGCGGCTTGCCCACGCGCCGCTCGATCTCCCGATCGATGGCCGCGCAAATGTCCTTGCGGTCCCCCTTCTTCAGCGGCTCGTCGGTGCCGAACCGCTCGGTCACGCGCACGGCCCCTAGCGGTAGCGAATACACTTCGTCCACCACCGTACCAGCCGCCAGCACGACCTCGACGCTGCCGCCGCCGATATCGACGATCGCCGCCGGATGGCCGTTGAGCGGGAAGTGCCGGGCCGCGCTGCGGAAGGCATACTGCGCCTCCTGCTCCGGCGTGATGATCTCGATCGACACGCCCACGCCGTTGAGCACGTCCTGGCAGAAGTTCAGCCCGTTGTCGGCCTCGCGCACGGCGCTGGTGGCGATGGCCCGTAGATCGCGGACCCGCAGGCCGTCGGCAATGGCCTTCATGCGGCCGATGGCTTCGATCGACTTGGCGACGGCCTCGGGCGACAGGCTTCCTGTCTGGCTCAAGCCGGCGGCCAGCCGCGTGGTCTCGCGCTCGTCGTCCAGCACGCGATACGATCCGTCGTCCTCGACTTCGGCGACGATGAGGCGAATGGAATTGCTGCCAACGTCGATGGCTGCCAGCCGCGGCCGATGGTCAGTACGCTCGGGCATGGGCCACAGATCGTCGTCGGCGAGCGTCGAGGCGTAAGCCCGACGTGCATCGTCCCCGGCAGCGTCGGGATCAGTCAGCTCGGTTTCGTCCGAACGAAGTTCGCTTAGCGATGCGGCTTGCATTGTCACGGTTTGCGGCGTCCTAGGCAAACCCAGTTCCTCAGCAAACCCAGGGGAATGAACCCCTTCAAGGATAGGTTAGCATCCGATCGAGGGTTGACGGCCCGGCCTGCCAAGCACGTGGCCGATTATGTCCTTTTGACGGAAGAATGACAGCAGGAACGGAAAATTGTCGTTCATGAGGTGCGGCGTCACTCCCAGCCCGAGCTTCGTGTGCCTCATGGGCAAAACTCCCCGCCGCCTACCAAGGCAACTGGACGTTCGGCAAAGCCGCCTGTAGCCGCCGAAGGCCTGCCGGACTGACCAGCGTGCCTGGAACGAGAAGGAGCTTCAGGTTGGTCAGGTTTTCCAAGTGTTTCAGGCCATCGTCGGTAATGTGCGCGTCGTCCCCCAGCACAAAGAGCTCCTGGAGATGGGTCAGATTCCGGAGATGGGCCAGGCCAACGTCCGTAACTCGAGTGTCTTGAAGCGAAAGGTGTTCGATCTGTGGCAGCGTTCCAAAAATGCGCAGGGAGTCTTCCGTGATCTGTGAGAATTCCAAGTGCAGATACGTGAGTGTTGGATGATTCGCCAAATGGGCCACGCCGGCATCCGTCACGCCGGCTGCGTTCCACATACATAGCAGCGTCAAGTGTCGAAGGCCGGCAGCCTCCTGGACGAGGTCGTCGGTGCATTGACCATTGGCCACGAGCAGCCGCTGAAGTTTGGGAAACGCCGCAAGGTGCTTCTTCACGTCATCCGTGAAGCGCTGGTTGTCCTCCCGGTCCGGGCCATCCTTGTACACCATGTTGACGATCACCACGTCATGAAAGTAGTCCGGACCGATGCTCTCGAGCAGCCACTCGGGAACCCCCGACGTGGCATCGAGTACGGGCTGGAGGTTTCCTTCGACCAGTTGATAGTCGTAATACACCCAGCCGCCGAGCGCCTGGATTTCCTTGATCGCCGACTGTTGTTGCCTGGCCCGATTGACCACGAGTCCTAACCAAACGCCCACGATGGCCACAAGCAGCAACAACGTCCGCAAACTGTATCGAAACCGGCGTCGGCGGCGGTCACGGCGTTCGTTCATGACGAACTCCAAGCAATTTGGGTCAGGAACGCACCCCACTCAGGACGGTGTTGGCATCCCGCAGCTCACGGCGTCTTTTTTCCCTTTGTCTTTGAGCTTCCGCTTCCCCGACGCTCGCAGACTCCTTGCATGTCCATGTAGACCTTGCCATCCTTGCCGGTCACGAGACCATCGAACTCGATGCGCGAGTCGTCCGCCAGCCGCAGGTTGAAGACGGTTTTGACATCGGCGGACTCCTCCTGAAAGTTGAGCGTCTGCTTGTCGGCGTCCCATTGCCCTAGCGACTCGGCGCGAGGGAACGCCCCACCGGAATTGAAGAACCAGGACCGATACCGGTCGATGCGCGGGTCGTAGGTCATCAGGCTCATCGACTTCTCCACCCCATCGGGCCCCCGCGACACCATGCGGACAAACTGTTGCTCCAGCACCCATTCGACGTTTTCCGCCGTCACCCGCTTGTCTCCGCCAGGCACCCACACGCAGGGCTTGATCGTCGTCGTCACCTCCCAGGCACCCACCCGCCGCTGGAGCACCCGGAGCTTGGGCATCATGCCGTACTCCGTCTGGAAGTCCTTGGGCAGCTTGTCGCGGTCGAAGGAAAGCAATTCCAGATCGTCGTATTGGGCCTTGGCTTTCTTGGTGAGGGCGACGGCCAGGGCCAGTTGCCGGGCCTCCGGCATGCCGTCGGCCTCGTCCACGACGGTGATGAACTGCCAGCCCTTGCTGGCGGGCATGACGTAGCCGCGGCGTGTCTGCCCCAGATCAGCCGCCGGCCGCGTCGTGGTAGTGGATCTTAACGTCGGCCGCGGCGTCCTCGTCGCCTTCGACCTTCACCCAGCCCCGGACCACGTCGCGCTTCTTGCGGTCCAGCGGAACCAGATTGGCCGAGGCGACGCCAAAGTCGCCACGCCCCTCGACGACCAGCGACTTCTTCCCGGTCCGGCCCCCCTCGACGACTTGGCTGGTGTATGCCGAGTCGGGCTGAGCGAAGAAGCCGCCCCAGCCGGCGGGTGTCGCCGCGCCGACGGCGCTATCTTCCATCGAGGGATCGGCCAGCAGGTTCTTGGAGGCGGCGGCGGGGGCCTGCCCCGGCCGTTTGGGCTCTTGAGCCAAGATCGAGCAGGACGCCAGTAGCATGACAAGCAGACCGGCAGGCAGAGGGCGAAGCATGGTGCAACTCCTAAAGGTGACGCAAGAGAGCGGCCGGCTCGAAGGGAGAGGCGAAGGCCAGCGGCAGTATAATCGATACCGGCCAATGGGATAAAGATTCTGGGCCGTCGCACTCTTCAATCCACGAGCGGAGGCCTGGGCCGACCATTTTCGTTTTTCCGGCTATCGCGTCGTCGCGCGCACCATCGTCGGACGCGCCACACTCGCGGCACTCGATCTCAATCATCCCCGCCGATTGCAGATTCGCCGAGCGGAGAGGCTGTTCCGACTCTTTCCGCCCGATGATAAGTGAGCGAGTTCTATGCGACCTGCTATTTTCCCCCTATTTTCCCCCTGATTGTTCATTGGCCGCCCGATCGGTAGAATGCCTTAGCTTGATCAGCCGGGCGTGTGGCCAGAAGTGGCGCTCGGATGGCATGTGATCGCGTCTCGGGCGAGACGCCGGCGCAAGCCCGGAGAGGCTCGTCCACGTGCCCGTGTCCTGGAAGGCGGAAGCCCTTCAACTCCCTCCTCGCAACGCGGCGAATCGGACTGCGCCGACAGGGCCTTATGAGCGAACTGCATCACGAATGCGGCGTTGCCGCCATCTATCACCTGCCCGGCGCGAGCGTCAGCCCGCTCTGCCCGGAGCAGGGGCCCGGACGAGATCTCGCGGCTCATGCCGCGGATGCTGCTGGACATTCAGAACCGCGGCCAGCTCTCGGCCGGCATGACCACGCTATCAACCCGCGACCGCAACCAGCTCCTCGACACGCACAAGGAGGTGGGCACGGTCAGCGAGGTCTTCCGCCTCAGCCACCGCGGCAAGGCCGAGAGCCTGATGCAGGAGTACGCCGGCCGGGCGGCCATCGGCCACGTCCGCTACGCCACCTGCGGCGCCGAGGACCGCAGCTACGCCCAGCCGTTCGAGCGGCACCACCTGCAAAAGCGCAAGTGGTTCGCTTCGGCTTCAACGGGCAACTGGCCAACTATCCGGAGCTGCGCGACAAGCTGCTGGCCGAGGCCGACAATCACCTGGCCCGCGAGACCGACACCGAAATCATCATGCACGAGATCAGCCGCGAGCTGTCGGGCGACCGCCGGCCGCCGCTGGTCGACGTGATGCGGAACGTCAGCCAGCGGTTCGACGGGGCGTACAGCCTCGTGTTGCTCAACGCCCAGGGCGACATGCTCGTCGCCCGCGACCCGCTGGGCATCAAGCCGCTGTGCTACGCCAAGGAAGGGCCGCTGTTCGCCGCGGCCAGCGAGAGCGTGGCCCTGCTGAACCTCGGCTTTCGCGCCGAGAGCATCAAGTCGCTCGCTGCCGGGCCAGGCGATCACGATCGTCGACGGCGAGTTCGAGATCGAGCAGTTCGCCGCCAGCCCGCGGCGGGCCCACTGCTTCTTCGAGTGGATTTACTTCGCCAACGTCGCCAGCACGCTGGACGACCGCAGCGTGTACCTCTCGCGCAAGCGCGCTGGGCGAAGAGCTGGCCCGGCTGGAGACGGTGCCGATCGACGACGACACGATCGTCGTGCCCGTGCCCGACACCAGCAAGGCGGCGGCCGACGCGATGGCCTACAAGCTCGGCGTGCCGTGCGTCGAAGGGCTGATCCGCAACCGCTACGCGGGCCGCACGTTCATCGAAGGCGGCGCCGGCCGCAAGCACAAGGCCGAGACCAAGTACACGCCGCTCCGCGAAGTGCTCGAAGGCAAGCGCGTGCTCCTGGTCGAGGACTCGATCGTCCGCTCGACGACGATGAGGGTGCTGCTCAACCGCGATTCGCGAGCTGGGCCGGGCCACGCGAGATTCACGTCCGCGTCGCCTGCCCGCCGATCGTCGCGCCGTGCTTCTACGGCATCGACATGTCCACGGTCGAGCGAGCTGTTCGCCCCGAAGTTTCTCCAGGAGCACGGTCGAGGGCGCGAGCTGACCGACGAAGTCCAGGCCGAGATGGCCAGGCGCTCGGGGCCGACTCGCTGCGCTATCTGCCGGTCGAGTCGATCGCCCGCGCCATCGAGCTTCGACCGCGACCAGCTCTGCCAGGCCTGCATCACGGGCGACTACCCGACGCCGCAGGGCCAGGAGCTCTATCAGATCGCCCTCGAGGATCACCTCGGCGGGCAAGCGCCCGAGCGGCGGACGTACGAGCGCGTGGAAGTCTGCAGCCGGTAGGCAGAACGGTATTTATTCCGTTCGACTGCGCTCTCCTCGCGCACGGGATAGTGACGCCGGACCATGTGATAATGCCGCGCGCACCGTGAGCTTCGGCGCTTGGTTCGGCGGCGGATCGGTCTCGACTGCGCTTGCAGCTCCTCAAGCCGGACTCCCTTTCCAGCCCGCAGGCTCTCTCGGGCCCTTGCGATCCGCTGGAGAAATCGCGGGTCGTTTTCCAGCTTGTAGTCGAACCAATCGTCCTCCGAAGCAAAACCCACCAGGATGCCTGCCGGCTTGCCATGTCGGGTGATGACGATCTGCTCTTTCTCCGCGAGGCGAAGGTATTTCGACAGGTCATCCTTGATTTCGGACAGGGCCACTTGTTTCATCGCTTTTCACCATGTTTCTCAAGCCAGGCGTTGGCCCGGGATTTCTCCACGAGTGCCAAGACGTGGACCGCCTCTTCGGTCACGTCATAGAACACGCGAATGTCGTCGCCGACGCGTAGGCGGTACTGAGGACGCGACAAGCCGCGCAGCCGCTTGATGCGGCCGCGGCTTACCTTGGTCGGCTCATGCCGCAAGTGCTGTTCGATCGCGTCACGCACCCTGGCACGGACATTCGCCGTTAGATTGTCCAAGTCCTCGACCGCTTCCGGAGCCAGCACGATGTCGTATCGCATTCTGGCTACATCCTAGCCAGATTAGCCGCTATCGACAATCTACCCGGCTCGCCCGTCAATGCGCTCTACGTGGGCTCCGTCTCCAAGATGGTCTTGCACTCGCCGTCTCGCTCGAAGCGGCCCAGCAGGAATTCGCTGTACGTGTTGAGGCCCAGCAGCGTGCGGTTGGCCAAGCCGGTGAGCGAGCGGTAGACCACCCATTGCTCGCGGCCGATTTGCACCCGAAAGCCGGCGGCGACATCGGGCGGTTGGATGAGACGGTTCTCCGCCACGGTGAGGCGACGCCAGGTGAGCGGCCGAGCCAGGCGACGAGGGTTCAGGTCCACGAGCAGTGGCGTGTAGAAGCCCCGGCCGGCTGCGGTCACGTGGAGCTCCAGGTGCTCACCCACGGCGCGTAGCCCCCCGTTGCGGCCATCGGCCCTCCATTCGCAGAGCGCCAAAGGAAGCACCCGCGCACCACGACCAAGTCCGCGGAGACAGCCTTCGCGAGTTTCGGCAGATGACTGAAAGCTTGCGCCCGCGGCCAGCGGCAGCCGCAGGCGGTAGTCCCAGGAGGCTTGCGGCGGCCGGTCAGGCATGGGGTGCTCGGGCGCAGCCGCGGCCGTTGCGGATCGCCCCTCACTCCGGCCCTCTCCCCCGCTGGGAGAGGGAGACTGCGTCACCGCGTCGGCGATCAGCAGCAGCCGCGCCTCGCGGGCCAGCAGCAATTGGCGCTCGATGCTCACGCCGCGCTCGAGTTCCAGCTCCAGCTCCAGGTAGTCCATGGCCTCGTCGGATTCCCAGCAGATGTTCTGCCATCGGCCGCAGGCCGCCAGAGGCTGACCGTCGAGTCGGACCTCCGTCTCGATTCGTCCGTTCAAAAGCAGATCGGCGCCGCTGGACAGCTCAATCGACGCTCCACGGGGTCCGTAGCCGGCCACCAGCAGCGGGCTGCCACGCCGCCAGTCGCAGCGGAGCACCGCCAGGTGGGAGCGCTCACAGCTAATGCCCGGCAGGGAAAGCGGGGCCGTGCCGCTAGCCGGCACTCGCCGGCGCGTCGTCCGCGAGCCGACCTTCTTGGCCCCGCGCAGGCTGAGATGTTCCCAGCGCGGCTGAGGCCAGCGGTTTCAGGGCCGCGTCGTCCGTCAGATTCGCCGCGGTGCTGAGCATCTCTACGATGCCGCGGAGCTGCTCCTTAGCCGGCGGGGGATCGCCTGCTTGGCCGCCATCCTGGCGAGTCAGCCGCAGAGCGTGCCGCAGTGACTGAGCGAATCGCTCTTGCGCCCATCGCTCCAACGAGCCTCTTCCAGACGACGGGAGATCGCCAGGCAGCGAGACCAGCAGGCCAGCAAAGCGGCAAAAGCGCCTGGCGGGAACGACAGCGGCACCCCCTGGGTATCCAGCAGTTGGTCGAGCGCCGCGTGAAGCCGCCGCCGGGCACCGGGCACAAGCTGGCGACAAGGCTCCAGTTCGGGGAAGCACCAGCCGAGCGTAAGCGGTAGCTCGGCAGCCAGGAGCTGCTGCGCCCACGGATGCTCGGCGACATCCAAGGCCGCCGCGTCCGACGCCGTGCCGACAAGCCGCGACAGGAGCTCCCACCATGTCTCGGCGGGCGCCATCGCCGCAATCCGCGGCATCGCATAGCACCATGCCAGGCACTCCAGGCCAAATGGCGCCTCGGCCGGGGCCTCGTCGCTTTCGGCCAGCCAGGCACGAAGCTGCTGGGCCAGCAGATCGCCGCGTGCGCGCCGCGATCGCTGGTGCAAGCCGACAATGAGTGCGGCCGTCTCGGCGTCGGCCAGCTCCTCGGGCAGCGCCCAGGCCAGCGGCGAGCGGCGCCCAGCAAAGCAGGGCAGCGGCACCGGCCACGACCGCGCCTTCAGGTGCTCTGCCCAGGCGGCCCAGCCGGGCGTGTCATCCAGCCAGCTCTCGGCCTGGGCGACTTGCGGCGGCGCGGAAGAATGCCAATCGAGCCTTCCTCGCGGCAGGTCACGTCTGGTGGGCACATCCGATGTTCGACCGCGGGCTTCCTTTCGCGGGACCAGAACGGTGGACATTTACGGCGACAGCTCCGGCGGGCGCAGGTTCGGTTGGACGATGGTCACGAAAGCGGCTATCTTAACATCGAAGCGGCTCGCTGCCAGCACGACAACTTCCGGCATTGCTTGCAAGAGAGGAAGCCATGCATCGCCCCCTATCGTCGCGCCCCCTCGTTGCCGCCGGTGCCGCTGCGTGTCTCGCGGGGCTGGCCCTGCTGGTCGGCTGCGACCGCCTGGGTCTGGGCCGCGGCGCAAGCTACGAAGGAAGAGGAAAAGTCAGAGACGCTGCCCCCCGCGCGCGACCCGGCCCCCCCCGATGGATCGACTGCGCCCGTTGGGCATGCCTTGCCGGAAAGCAACGGCCTGGCCACCCACGAGCGCAACGCAAGCACTCAGGATGCCGGCACTGGCGACGCCGCCAAGGAAGACGGGCCGCCGGCACGGACGCCTGGTGAAGCCGAGGTGCAGTTCGAGCCGCTCTTAGGCCCGGACGATCTCGATAAGCCGCTGGAGCCGCCGCCGGAAGCCGAGGGGCTGCTGCGGATCCCCGACCCCGAGGAGAAAGGCGCCTTCCAGGACCTATGGGTCGACAAGAAGAACAAGCGCATCGTGCTGGGAGGTCGGATTTGTAAGCGAGTCGGCCCCATGGAACTCTTCGCCTGCTTCCGCCGCACGAAGGAGCACGAGTCCATTGTCTCGGTACAGGCACGGGCCTATGCAATTCACGCCGTGCTGGTGGCAATGGGCATCAAGCCCGGCCGCCCCGTGCAGTTCTTCCCGGAATTTCGCCCGGCTGAAGGGCCGAAGATGGAAGTGCTGGTGGCTTGGACGGACGCCAAAGGAAAGCGCCATACGGTGCGTGCCCAGGAGTGGCTGCGGAACGTCAGGACCAAGAAGGCCATGGAGCAGGATTGGGTCTTCGGCGGCAGCGCCTTCTCCAGGGACCCCGACGGCCGGGAGGTCTACCTGCCGGTCTTCGGCGACTTCATTTGCGTGTCGAACTTCGCCAGCGCGATGTTCGACATCCCGATCAATGCCCCGGAGAACAATGCCGCGCTCCTCTTCGACGCCCTTCACGAGCGCATTCCGCCGGCCGGAACGGCCGTCGCGCTGATCCTCCAGGCCAAGCGGCGCGAGCCGCTCGAAGCGCCGCCGGCAAAGTAGGCCGTGGGGCACGCGGAATTACATCAGGTCACGCAGCAGCTCGTGTTGCAGCTCGTTGTACGGCATGAAGGTCCGCATGACCATCATGAAGATCACGCCGATGATGATCAGGCCCACGAGCACCGCCACCGCGAAGCCGCCGGCCACGGTCAGCACGTGCATCATCCGCCGCGCCTGATCGCGGTATTGCTCGGCCAGGTGGGCCATCGACTCGGGCAACCGGCCGCTGCGCTCGCCCACGTCCAGGGCATCCAGAAAATCGCCCGGGAATACCCGCGACGCCGCGAACGCTTCATAGAGTGCTCGGCCCGAGACCGCGTCGCCCACGATCTGGTCGATGGCGTCGATGTATCGGGCGTTGTGCGTGCTCCGCAGGCACAGCGGCAGCGATGCCCTCAGGCTCATGCTCGTGTTGAGCGTCAGGTGCATCGTCCATGCCAGGCGGGAGAGGGCGAGAATCTCCAAAAAGCGCCCGAAGACCGGAATCTTCAGCAGCCAGCGCTGCAGGCCGCGGGTCCAGAGCATGCCGCGGCGCATGGCCTGATACACCCAGTACCCCGCCCCAGCCACGGCGGCCAGGAAGCACAGATAGACGAAGACGCCGGACCCGCCGACCAGGCCCAGGCCCAGGACGTCGGCAGGCTTGCCGTCGAGCCCGGGCGGCAGAAAGCCCATGATCCAGATCAAGAGGCCAATGATGCCTAGGGCGGCAAAGAGCTGAAACATCGGCCAGGTGATCGATGAAAAGAATTCGCGCCGCATCCGTACCTGGTGGTCGTAATGGTCCGCGAGGCCGACGAGGACCTCGGCCAGATTGCCGGTCTGCTCGCCGACGCCAACCATTTCATGGACCAGGGGCGGAAAGTAGCTGCCGGTGGCCTTGAGGGCCTCGGTGAGCGGCTTGCCGCGGATCAGCTCATCGCTGATGCGCAGCATCCGTGCCCGAAGCGTCGTCGAGCCGTGCCCCTGCCCCTCGCGCTCCAGCACGCGGCGGATATCGACGCCGGCCCCCAGCGCCGTCCCCAGCCGGCGGCAAAGCAGCGAGAGCTCCTGATGCGAAGTGCGGGGTTCGATGAGCATGCCGGTGACGACGGGGAGATGATGACCGCGAAGAAGAGAGGCCCTCCGCGGCGCGAACCGAGGTGCAGCGAAGTGACGCCCTCTTGCATTATATTGACAGCAACCGGGGCAGGGCAAAAGGGCTTTGGCGGGGAAGCGGGGCGCGTTCCACGGCCGGCTGGCCCTTTGGAGTGCGGCGACTCGTCCCCGCTTTGGGATTCTGACGTAGCCGCAGCACGAGCGCCTTCCTCGCCAGCCTCCAAAAATCCAAAAGCGGCGACGAGTCGCCGCACTCCTAAAGGAACGACTTCTTCCCGGCCCCATGTCCACTTTGCCCCCACAATCACTGCCCAAACCTCGGCGCCGCTGGTATCAATACGGCCTGCGCACGCTGATGCTCTTGATGCTGGCCGTGTGCCTGTTTTGCGGCTGGATCGGCTATTTGACGAAGGTCTACCAGGGCCGAGCCAGCACGCTAAAGCGCATCGCCGACCTGGGCGGCTCCTACGAGGTCGTGCCCAAAGGGCCGGCCTGGCTGCGGCGGATCATTGGCGAGGATTACGTTCATGTCGCCAAAGTGCGCTTCTCGGAAAAGTACTTCATGCCCTCGCTCCCGCTTGGCCGATTGCCCACGCCGTCACCAATGCCCGAGCCGGTCTTCATCACGGCGGAGGACTGCAAGCAATTGGCTCGGCTAGCGGGCATGGCGGAACTTGACATCGCAGGCTGCATGATCGACAGCGCGGGCCTGCCGCACCTGGCGCAGCTCCATGACCTGGTGAAGCTGACGCTGAGAGGTGTCGCTTTCACCGAACCCACAACCACGCTTGTGCTGCACCACATGCCGCGATTGAAGCACGTCAACGTGAGTGGCGGAGCGTGGTCATCGCTGCTTGCCGAGCAGGGCTTGCAGGAAACGCTGGAAGTACACATCGACGACGTTGCCAGCCTGGAGTCGTTGTTCATCCGGTACGCGCGAGTCGATCTCCGGCGCTTGCGTGGCGTCCAGCGGCTCTTTGTGCTAGCTCTCATGCTCGACGAGCTGAGCGACGACGCACGGCAAGACCTGAGCGATCTGCCCGGTCTCAAGTCGGCCGATCTGTCCGATTCGCGGATCGATGCGATCCCCTTCGCGAACTCGCCGTTGGTCGCGCTCAACCTGGAGGGGACGCGGACGGACGATCTCGCGCTGGAGCAGGTGTTGAGATTCCAGAAGCTGCATTTCCTGTCCCTCAGCAACACGCCCGTCACCGACGACGGCCTGCGGCGCTTGCGCAACCTTCCAGAACTGTGTCTGCTCGACCTAAGAGGGACCGCCGTTACGGCCGAGGGGGCTGCGCAACTTAAGGGGCACGACAAGCTCCAGAAGATCCAGCTCGACGGCAACTTAAGGTGATATTCAAAGCGACGTCCAGCGATGGTCGTCGTGGAACAGGGTGCTTTGCTACTTCTCCATCGCCGCCACGACCAAATCCCCCACCTCTCGCGTCCCGTAGCCCATCTTGCCGGCCGTCTGGCTCTTCATCTTCGTGCCGGTGACGTGCTGCATGGCTTTCATGATCCGCGCGGCCGGCGGCTCGGCTGGCCGCTGTGTTCCAGCAGCATGGTCATGGCGCCGATGGCGGCGATGGGGTTGATGACGTTCTGGCCGGTGTATTTGGGGGCGCTGCCGCCCATCGGCTCGAACATGCTCACGCCGCCCTGGTCGGGGTTGATGTTGCCGCCGGCGGCGACGCCCAGGCCGCCTTGGATCATCGCCCCCAGGTCGGTGATGATGTCGCCGAACATGTTGGTGGTCACGATCACGTCGTAATACTCCGGCGTTCTTCACCATCCACATGCAGCAGGCATCGACGTGGTTGTAGTCGGCCTTCACGTCGGGATATTCCTTGGCCACGTCCTGAAACGTCCGCCACCACAGATCGTGGCCGATAGGTCAGCACGTTCGTCTTGGCCACGAGCGTCAGCATCTTCCCTTTGGGTTGTTCCGCTTCCGCGTGTAATTCGAACGCCCAGCGGATGCAGCGCTCGCAGCCCTTGCGCGTGTAGACGGCCGATCTGCGTGGCCACTTCGTCGGGCGTGTCCTTCTTCAGAAAGCCGCCGATGCCGCAGTACATGTCTTCGGTGTTTTCGCGGACGACGACGAAGTCGATGTCCGCCGGGCCTTTGCCGGCCAGCGGCGTCTCGACGCCGGGAAAGAGCTTCACCGGCCGCAGGTTGATGTACTGATCGAGCTGGAACCGCAGCTCCAGCAGCAGGCCTTTCTCCAGCATGCCCGGCTTCACGTCGCGGATGGCCGACCGCGCCCAGAAAGATGGCGTCGAACTTGCGCAGCTCGGCCAGCCGCCGGCGGGCAGCGTCTCGCTCGTGCGCAGGTAGCGCTCGCCGCCCCAGTCGAAGTTGGTCAGCTCGTAGGTGAAGCCTTCGAGCTTCGGCGACGGCGCGCAGGACCTTGAGCGCCTCGGCGGTGACTTCCGGCCCGGTGCCGTCGCCGGGGATGACGGCGATCTTGAGCGTGCTCAACTTCATCGCCTCGTTAGCGTTGGTAGCGCGACTGTGAAAGGGGTCGGGAGTCGATTTCCGACCCCGTGACCTGGCCCGTCTCATGACGCGGAAAAGGCCGGATTCTAACGGCACGCTGCTGCCGCAACAAGTTGCCGTTCTCGAGGCCTAAAGACGACTGGTCGAGGCCGGCGTGCCGTTCGTGCAGGTGAACTGGAGCCAGTCGCGCTGGGCTCCAGCCGCGACGGCGACTTCGAAATCTACACGATGAACGTCGATGAGCGTGGGTGCTACGCGATGATGTCTTGGACCACGTTGCCGTGCACGTCGGTCAGGCGGAAGTCGCGGCCGGCGTGGCGGTAGGTCAGCCGCTCGTGGTCGAAGCCGAGCAGGTGCAGGATCGTGGCGTGGAAGTCGTGGACGTGGACCGCGTTCTCGGCGACCGTCGCCGCCGATGTCGTCGGTCTCGCCGTAGGCGATGCCGCCCTTCACGCCGCCGCCGGCCAGCCAGGACGAGAAGCACGCCGCGGTGGTGGCCGCGGCCCGTCGGCGCCGTCGGTGGCCGGGCGTGCGGCCGAACTCGGTCGTCCAGACGACCAGCGTGTCGTCGAGCATGCCGCGCCGCTTCAGGTCCTGCAGCAGGCCGGCGATCGGCTGGTCGATCGTTCTTGGCCAGCGGCGCGTGGGCGGCCATGTCGCCGTGCGCGTCCCAGTTGTTCGACGAGCCGGTGTCGATCAGCTCGATGAACCGCACGCCGCGCTCGGCCAGCCGCCGGGCGACCAGGCACTGCCAGGCGAAGCCCTCGTGTCTGCCGCGCTCCAGGCCGTACAGCGCCGAGCGTCGCGTCGGTCTCCTGCGACAGGTCGAACGCCTCGGGCGCCTCGACCTGCATGCCGAAGGCCGTCTCGAACGAGCGGATGCGGGCGGCCAGGTCCGGGTCGTCGCCGCCGCGGCGCTGCAGGTGCCGCCGGTTGAGCGCGTCGGCCAGGCCCAGCTCCAGCTCCTGCAGGCCGGCCGTGCGGCGCGCGGCGCTGCAGGTTCGGCGATCGGCTCGGCGCCGGGGACGACGCGCGTGCCCTGGTGGTAGGCCGGGCAGGAAGTCGGTGGCCCAGACCTGGCGTGCCGGCGTAGGGCAGGTGCGGGGCGAGGACGACGAACGACGGCAGGTTCTGGTTCACGGTGCCCAGGCCGTAGCTGACCCACGAGCCCGATGCTCGGCCGGGCGAAGAAGAACGAGCCGGTGTGGATGGCGAGCGTCGCCTGGAAGTGCTCGTTGTCGTCGGACGTTCATCGAGCGGATCAGGCAGATGTCGTCCATCCGCTCGCGGAGGTGCGGGAACAGGTCGCTGACCAGCGTGCCGCACTTGCCGCCGGGCTGGAACTCCCACGCCGGCTTGCAGCGAGCGGCCGCTGCTCGATGCGACAGCCCGCCGCCGACGCCGAGCGTCTTGCCGTCGGCCGCGAACAGCTTCGGCTTGGGGTCGAACGTGTCCATGTGCGACACGCCGCCGGTCGTGAACAGGAAGATGACGCGCTTGGCCTTGCGGCGCGAAGTGCGGCGGCTTCGCGGCGCGAGCGGGTCGGCGGCGGAGCGTCGGCGCTCGTCCGCCAGCAGCTCGCGACAGGATGCCCGGCAGCAGCAGCGAGCCGCCGACGAGGGAGCGGATGGCGTGGCGGCGGGTGCAGCCGTGTTGAGGATGGTCATGCTCGATTCCCTGACGGTCGCCATTGCCGGTCCACAGACAATCTCGCCCGAAGGGGCTAGACTCGGAAGCCCAGGCCGAAGGCCTGGGACCGCGGGCCCCGACTCGCACAAGGCTCAAGGGCCGTCACGTCGCAATCCCACGTGCGCATCTACGCGATGCCGTGCTTCTCCAGGGCAGTCACGGCCCGTTGGCCTGCGGAGCGACTGGCACTCCCAGCTTCGGCCTGGGCATCGAGTCATGCCCCGTGCGGCAGGACTCTCTCAACGCCTATCGACTGTACAAACTCGTTGGCCGACGCGCCCGGACAGTCCTCCCACGCTGCCCGGCGTGCTGATCCGCCGGCAGCCGTGGCCAGGCCACTGGCATCCCTGCAGGCTTGCGCTGCGTCCTCGGCGGTCGGCGGCCGGCCGAAGAGCAGCAGGTAGGCCCGGTCGATCCGGCCGGCGTCGTCGCCCGTTGCGGCCAGCAGCGCGGGCGGCGAAGCTGCCGGCCTGCGCGTGGACGAACGGGTCGTTCATCAGGAACAGCGCCTGCAGCGGCGTCGTGCTGGTGATCCGCGGTCGCCGTGCTGGCGTTGGTGTCGGGGCCGTCGAAGAGCGCCAGGAACGGGTGCCGCTGGATGCGCTGCGTCATCAGGTAGACGCTGCGGCGGTTCGTCTCGTAGACGGCCTTGAACGGGTTGTGCTGCGTGAAGTCCCAGGTCGGCTCGGCCGGGAACGGGTGCGGGCCGCCGGGCGTGCGGTCGAGGCCGCCGCTGACGGCCAGCAGCGCGTCGCGGATCGACTCGGCGTCGAGCCGCCGGCGGCGGGAACCGCCAGAGGAAGTCGTTGGCCGGGTCGAGCGCGGGCGTTCGGCCGCGTCGTCGGTGCTCGGCGCAGCTGGTACGTCCGCGACAGCATGATCAGCCGGTGCATCGCCTTGACCGACCAGCCGGACTTCGACGAACCGCGCGGCCAGGTAGTCGAGCAGCTCGGGGTGCGTCGGCGGCTGGCCCTGGCGTGCCGAAGTCGTTCGGCGTCGGCACGAGCCCGCGGCCGAAGTGGTACTGCCAGATGCGGTTGACCATCACGCGGGCCGTCAGCGGGTTGTTCGGGTCGGCGAGCCAGTCGGCCAGCTCCAGCCGGCCGCTGCCGCTGCGCGTTCGGCGGGCAGCGGCTGGCCGCCGAGGACGGCCGGGAAGCGCCGCGGCACCTCGCGGCCCAGCCGCTCCGGGTCGCCCTTGATCTGGACGCAGGCGTTGCCGACCTTCTTCTTGCCCTCGGTCTTGCCCTCGGCGACGGCGTAGGCCGTCGCGAACGGCAGCGGCTGCCTTGGCGAGCCGACTCGCGCTCCTTGCTGCTTGGCCTTGAGCGCCTTGCTCGCCTCGTCGAGCCGCGCTTGACCTCGGCCATGCGATCCTTGCGCTTCGACTCATGCCTTCTCGGCTTCCTTGACGGCCTTGTCGGCAGCCGCCTTGTCGGCTCGAGCTGCTTGACTGGCCGCGTCGAGCGCGGCGAGCTGCTTCTTCCGCTCGCGCCTCGCGCCGCCGCGACCTGCCTCGGCCGGCGCCAGCGGCACGAGGTCGTGCTGCACGCTTGTCGAGCTCGATGCCCGGCCACGGGGTAGCGCGTGCTGTGGAAGAAGCCGTACAGGGCGTAGTAGTCGTCGCTGGTGAGCGGGTCGAACTTGTGGTCGTGGCAGCGGGCGCAGTTGATCGTCAGGCCGAGGAACGTGCGGCCGAGGTTGTCGATCGTGTCCTCGATGGTCAGGTGCCACGGATAGCGGGCGTCCTCGTACGAGCCGAACCGCCGGGCGTTGGCGAGGTAGCCGGTGGCGATGAGCTTGCCGCTGCCGGTCCGCCTCGTCGTCGGCCGGGCAGCAGGTCGCCGGCGAGCTGCTCGCGGACGAACTGGTCGTACGGCAGGTCGCGGTTGAACGCGTCGATGACCCAGTTGCGGTACCGGTAGAGCTGCGGGACGGGGTAGTCGGAGTTGTCGCCGGCCGTGTCGGCGTAGCGGACGACGTCGAGCCAGTGCCGGCCCCAGCGCTCGCCGTAGGGCGGCGACGCCGAGCAGCCGGTCGACCAGGCGGGCGAAGGCGTCCGGCGACTCGTCCGCGAGGAAGGCGTCGATCTCCTCCGGCGTCGGCGGCAGGCCGGTCAGGTCGAACGTCGCCCGGCGGATCAGCGTCCGCTTGTCGGCGTCGCCCAGCGGCGCAATGCCAGCCGCCTCGAGCCTGGCCAGCACGAAGCGATCGATTTCGCCGCGTGGCCAGTCACGGTCCTTGACGCCAGGCACCGCCGGCTCGCGCACCGGCGCGAACGGCCAGCGCGCGGGCGGCGGCGATGGTCTCGGCCTGCGATGGTGTCGCCGGCCCGCCGATACGCGGGTCGGGCGCTCCCATCTTTACCCAGGCGGCAAAATCCTTGACCTGCTCTGCCGAGAGCGGCTTCTCGGGCGGCATCTTCAGGTCTTTGTTCTTGTAGCCGATGGCCTCGATCAACAGGCTTTTGTCCGGATTGCCGGGGACGACGGCCGGCCCGTTCGCGCCCCCCTTTCGCAATCCTTCTCGCGTTTCGAGCGACAATTGCCCCTGCAAATCCTTGGCCTTCGCGCTATGGCACTCGTAGCACTGCTCGACGAGCACGGGGCGAATCTTGCGCTCGAAGAAGTCGAGCTGCTCGCGCGTCGGCTCGCCATCGGCGCGCACTTGCGGCGCACTCAAGCAGCCGACGAGCGAGATTGCGGCAAGCCAAGTGCTATGTCGCATAGGGCGGCCTCGAGGCTTGGCAGGCATGAACCATCTGCGGGCCTGCATTCTAACCGATGCCGGCCGGAGATTTCGAGAGGCGGACCGCCTCGCGGATTCAGTTTGACGCCCGCCATCCAACTGGCCAGAATGACAACGCCTGCCTGTGAACGCCACGGCGACCGAGCCTGCCAACGCGCCTGCCGCCCGTGCGGTCCTGCCCGGCGCGGCGGTCAAACGCGGCTCATTCCTTCCGGAGACGCCCGATGCAACCGGCCAGTTTCTGCGACGGCCTCTCGCGACGCAGCTTGCTGCGGGTCGGCGTGGCTGCCCCGTTCGGGCTGGGCGTGGCGCTGCCCGCCATGCTCGCCGGGCGAGCTGCCGGCGAAGAGCCGCAGACTTCCGCATCCCGGCTGCTCCCCAGCCGCACTGCGAAGGCCGATAAGGACGGCGTGTCGCTGATCATCCTCTTCCTCAAGGGTGGGTTGTCCACGATCGACACGTTCGATCTCAAGCCGCACGCTCCGGCCGAGATTCGCGGCGAGTTTTCGCCCATTGCCAGTAACGTGACGGGCATTCAGGTCGGCGAGCACTTGCCGCGAGTTGCCCGGCAGATGGACAAGTTCTCGCTCGTCCGCTCGTTTGCCCACAAGAATTCGGACCACGGCCCGGCCGACCATTATATGCTGACGGGATACTTCCCGGGGGCCGGGTTCAACCCGAGCCTGTCGCCCAACAACCAGCGGCCGGCCCACGGGGCGGTGGTGGCTCGCAAGCTGGGGCCGCGCGGGTCGCTGCCCCCCTATGTCTGCCTGCCGCGGATGCACCCCAGCGGCGGCTCGGCGTACCTCGGCCCGGCGGCGGCGCCGTTCACCATCGACGCCGATCCCAATTCGCCGAGCTTCGCCGTGCCAGACCTGTCGCCGCCGCTGGTCCTGGAGGCCGATCGCCTGGAGAAGCGCCGCGAGCTGCTGGCCAAGGTCGATCGCTTTCAAAAGGCCGCCGAGGCGCAGGCCAACGGCTCGGCCAAAAGCGTCAGCGTTTACCAGCGGAAGGCCTTCGAGCTGATGACTTCGCCCGCGGCCAAGCGGGCCTTCGATATCTCGGCCGAGTCGGAGAAGCTTCGCGAAACGTATGGCCGCACCTCGCTGGGCCAGTCGTGCCTGATGGCCCGGCGGCTGGTCGAGGCCGGCGTCCGCTGCGTGACGATCGACCACACCAATTGGGACACGCACGACAACAACTTCGTGGTGTTGAAGAACTCCCTGTTGCCGGACCTGGATGCAGGCATGTCGGCGCTCTTTGCCGACCTGGCCGACCGCCGCATGCTCGAAACGACGCTGGTCGTTGTCACCGGCGAATTCGGCCGTACCCCGCGGATCAATCAGAACGCCGGCCGCGACCACTGGGGGCCGAGCTTCACCGTCATGCTGGGCGGCGGCAGCGTCCGTGGCGGCCGCGTGGTCGGCGCCTCCAGCGAGCGGGCGGAGCGCCCGGCCACCGAGCCTTATGGCCCCGAAGACCTCGCCGCCACGATGTACCACCTGCTGGGCATCAATCCCGAGGACGAGTTCTATACGCCCGAAGGCCGGCCGGTGAAGATCGCCAACGACGGGCGGGTGATGCGAGAGCTGTTATGATCCGGCAGCGAGCCGATGATCGCGAGGCCCAGCGACGGGCGAGCAATGGCGAGCGGCCCCTGCGGGCCGTCATGCCGGTCGCCTTGCCCGAGGTGCTCGCCCTGCGCAAGAAGACGGGCGCCGACCGCTACGACGAGATGTGGGACGGGGTGCTGCACATGGCCGCTTCGCCCAGACGCGATCACCAGGACTATGAGGGGGGGATCGAGACGTTCCTGCGGCAATGTTGGACGCCGCGCACTCGGCGGCAAAGTCTATCACCAGATCAATGTCGCCTCACCGGGTGGGTGGCCTCATGACTACCGCATTCCCGACATCGTTCTACTGCTGCCCGAGCGCTTCCACATCGACCGCAACGAGTACTTCGAAGGCGGCCCGGACGTAGCCGTAGAAATCCACAGTCCGGGCGACGAGGCCTACGACAAGCTCGACTTCTATTTCGCCGTCGGCGTGCGCGAGGTCTGGATCATCAACCGCGATACGCTTCGGGTCGAGATCTTCCTGCCGCGCAAGCGAGGCCGAAAAACGGTCGAAGCAGACGCCGAGGGATGGCTGACCAGTTCCGTGACCGGCGTGCAGCCTCGCACGCGCAACAAGAGGCTCCAGCTTCGCATCGCGGGCGACGACAAGACCAGCTTGCCGTAACGACAAAGTGGCATGACTGAGACCGTGGTCCTGTATCGTCCAGTCGGTCCGAACGAACTGCGGCTGATCGAACAGTCGGACTGGAGTGCGTTTCCGCCCCGCCTGCCGACGCAGCCGATCTTTTATCCCGTGCTCAATGAAGAATATGCTCGTCAGATCGCTCGCGACTGGAACGTGAAAGAGAGCGGCGCCGGCTTCGTTACTCGCTTCTTCGTCGAAAAGCCGTTTCTCGACCGCTATGAAGTGCATCGCGTTGGCTCGACGATCCATGACGAATACTGGATTCCCGCGGAAGAACTGGCAGCATTCAATCTTCGCCTCGTTGGCCGGATTGAAGTGATCGCCGAATACCGTGCGCCGAGGTGGAGACGTAGCATGCTGCGCAAGCTGATGATCACGGCCGTGGCCTGGTGCACCGCCAGCGCCGCCTTGCTGCGTGCCGAAGAGCCTTACGTCTCGTACATCTTCCCCGCCGGCGGCCAGCGCGGCACGACGGTCAAGTTCCACGTCGGCGGGTGCAACCTGCACGGCGAGGCGGCTTTCTCGATGTATGGCGCCGCAATCAAGGCCAGCGACCGCGTGCGCGAGGTGCCGACGCTGTGGTTCGAGGGGCCGATCGTGCCGCTGCCGGCGTCGCAGCAGAAGGAAGACTATCCCAAAGACCATGCCGGCGATGTGCAGATCGCGGCCGACGCATCGCTGGGCCAGAGGCTTTGGCGCGTGCGCACGTCCCAAGGCGTGACGCCGGCCATGCCGTTCGTGGTTGGCGACTTGCCGGAGACCATCGAACGGGAGATCGACGGCAAACCGATCCCCGTTGAGGTCAAGCTGCCCCTGACGATCAATGGCCGTATCTTTCCTCGCGAAGACGTGGATATCTGGGCGTTCGCGGCGAAAAAGGGCCAGACGATCTGGTGCGAAGTCGAGGCTGCCCGGCTCGGCTCGCCGCTGGACGCGCGGCTGGAGATCGTCGGTCCCGACGGCCGGCCCCTGGCCGAGAACGCCGGCTACTTCGGCGGCGATGCCTTCGTGAGCTTCACCGCCCCGGCCGACGGCACCTACCAGGCGCGGATTCACGACATTGAGTTCGGCGGCCTGCAGCATTACGTCTATCGCCTCACCGTCTCGGGCGGGCCGCACGTGGAGCTGACTTACCCGCTGGGCGGTCAACGGGGCACGGCTACGCGCGTGCAATTGATCGGCACGAACGTGCCGGCCGAGCCGGTCGCGATTGACCTGCCGCGCGAAGCTGCGGAGTCGTTGCTCTCCCGCCGGCTTCAGATTGGCGGCCAATGGACAAACGCCTTCCTGCTGGAGCAGGGCGACCTTCGCGAGGAGCTGGAGCAAGAGCCCAACGGCGATGTCGCTTCGGCCCGCCCGATCGAGCTGCCTGCGACGGCCAACGGCCGCATCGACACGCCGGGCGACGCCGATTGCTGGCGGATCGCGCTGGCCAAGGATCAGGAGGTGAAGCTCGACCTGCGTGCTGCCCGGCTTGGCGCGCCGATGGACGGCGTGCTGGCGGTGCTCGACGCGGCGGGCAAGGAGCTGGCCCGCTCGGACGACATCTCCGCCGAAGACACCGACTGCCGCTTGGCCTTTCGCGCCCGCCGATGGCAAGTACGCCGTGCGCGTGGTGGAGCAATTTGCCACACGCGGCGGCCCGCGATTCGTCTATCGGCTGACGATGGCGTCGGAGGACAAGGGGCAAAAGCAACCAGCGACGCCAGCCAGCCAGCCGGACTTTCGTCTGGCGCTGGCGCGAGACACCGTTACGGTGATGCGCGGCGGCACGCTGCAGCCTGCGGCACAGGTCAACCTGACGGCTGAGCGGCTAGGCGGCTTCGACGGCCCAATCGAGCTCAAGCTCGCCGGCTTGCCGCCGGGCGTAACCGTCAGTCCGCTGGCAATCCCCGCCAAACAGAACAGCGTGCAACTGACCTTCAAGGCGGAGAACTCCGCCCGCATCGGCGGCGCCGAACTGGCCGTCGAGGGCACGGCCGAGCTGGGCCAGGCGAAGCAGCGCGTAACGCGCCCCGCCGTGGTCATGATCGGCCGGACGCCCGACTCGCGTCCTGCCGCCGCCAGCCCTCGCGGTCAGCCGACACTCGAGCGGCTAGCATTGGCCGTCGCGCTGCCGACGCCCTTCAAGTTCAAATCGAGCTATCAGAGCACCTACGCCGGCCAGGGGACCACGTTGCGGCGGCGATACACTTTGGAACGCGGCGGCTACGATGGCCCGCTGACGATTGCCTTGGCCGACCGGCAGGGCCGGCACCTGCAAGGGGTCACCGGGCCGAAGCTCGTGGTGCCGGCCGGGACGACCGAGTTCGCATACGCCGTGCAGCTTCCGCCGTGGCTGGAGATCGGCCGCACCAGCCGCACGAACCTCATGGCCATCGGTGAGATCGTGGATGCTGACGGCAGCCGGCACCGCGTCAGTTACTCCACGAATGCCCAAAGCGAGCAGATCGTCGCGCTGGCCGATCCGGCGCCGCTCAGCCTCACGGTGCCTCGGCCGAGCATCACGGCCCGCGAAGGCGGAGTGGTGGAGTTGCCCGTGCAAATCGGCCGCGGTCCGGGTGCCACGTTGCCAGTGCGGCTGGACCTCGCCATTCCCGCCCACGTGAAAGGAGTCGCTGCCGAGCCGGTTGAGGTCCCACGCGATCAGGCGGCGGCGAAGCTCACGATCCGCTTTGCCGCCGGCTGTGGACCGTTCAACATGCCGCTGGCGATTCGCGCCACGGCCGCCCGCGGCGACGACCGCTTCGTGGCTGAGGCCGCGGTGGAAGTCACGAAGTAGAAGCAGCCAGCCGCGCCCCGAGCAGCTTTTGCCCGCGAATCACGCGAATCCGCGCGAAGGGCGCGGCTGATCGTCCAGGATGGACCTGAACTCGCGATCGAGTGTGAGCAGCTCGTCGTAGCGGGCGAGCTGCCGCTGCATGGCTGCGCGGTTCGGATCGCTGGCCGGAAAGGATCCATAGGGATACTTGACCACGATTGTCACGGCGACGCGCCCTCTCTCATTCCTTCCAGCGGCGAGCTAACCCCAGCGCGCCTGGCATGATTCGAACATGCGACCCGCGGTTTAGGAAACCGCTGCTCTATCCCCTGAGCTACAGGCGCTTCGTTGATGCTGTCACGTCATCGTAACCAACGCGCCGGGACCGGGGAAGTTTGAGAAGCGTGGTTGCGTGGTTGCCGCGCTCCAATCGGGCGCTGCACCGCCGCGCGTCACGACGGCTCGGATTCCAGTTTCGGATCGGGTGCGTGCGGATAGTCCACCGGCCGATACTCGATCGCCAGCTCCGGGGTCGTGAGCCGTTTCTGTCCCTCGGCCAACGACGTCAAGGCTCGGTCCAGGATGCCGCCGGTCAACAGCGTGCGTTCGACCGGATAGCTTGGCCGCCCGGAATGCACCATCCGCTCAATCGCCTTGAGCAAATACGCGAAGTGCGGGTAGTGCGGATCGGTTCGTTCCTCGAAGCGGGTGGTAATCGGCTTCGCTCGGCCCTTGATTCTCAGACCCACCGACGTGCCGCCGACAAAGGTTGGCAGCATCAACACCGCGGCAGCCAGGCCGTCCACGTACTGGAACAAGAACAACGCCGACTGCTCGTCCTTGCGGTAATCGCCGTCTTTGTGGTGCGGCAGCACATCGAGCGCGGCCTTCAAGACATCTTTCGGAACGACCCCCTCGTCGATGGCTTTCCACATGGCCTCGCCGCGCAGACACTGAACCCATCGCACGCCCTTCTCACCGCCTCGCCGCCGTTCCACGAGGCATTGAAAGCCCTCCAGGGCATGAATCCCGTAGATATCCAGGCCGTCGTAACCGATTCCGACCGCTGCCTCGATCACACAATCCAGGGGGACCGAAATCTCCGGCTCGCGAAAGCTCACGGGCAGCGAAGACCCGGCCATCAGCGGAATCTTCATCTCTCGGGCTTTCTCGTACATCCACCGGGCATCCGACCAAACCGGCCCCAAGTGCTTGTCGCTGAACACGGGGACGACGCGGCCGTACTTCTTGAAGGCGTCCGTGATGCCCTCGAAGAATCGTCGCCGCGGATAAAGATGTTGGCCCTTGTCGTTGTACGGGTAATCGCCGTGCTCTCCGATGCTGAGCACGCCCTCGACGGGAATACGATCGCCGCCGACGGTCAAGGCCTGTTCGATCGTGTCGAAGAGCGGGACCTTGTATCTCGCTGCCAGCCCGCGCGAGGTCCTTCTTGGGGAACTGATCGACGTACATCGAGGCCAGCGTCAAGGCGGGGCCGGGACCTCGGTCTTGCTTCCAGCCTTCGAGGATCTTCCCGATCAGCACGTCGGCATGCGACCCGGGCCGATACTCCGTGATCACCGCGGCCACCGACTTCGGCTTGGCCTGCTTGGAGGCTCGACGATCGCCCTGCGCGGTCGCCAACAGCGCAGGGGCGCCACAAAACGATGCCGCGGCGTACTTCAAACAGTTGCGGCGGCTGACCTTTCCGTTCGCCATCGTGATCTCCCGGGCCTGGTGCGCGAGCAGGGCGTTGCCCGCGGCGATGTCCACATCAGAGCAGCGTATCGAGCCCCCTGGGTCGCAGCCAGTCCCACAATTTATTCGATTCTTTCAAGACGATGTCGATCAGGGCGATTCCCGTTCGATTTCCTGGTAGCCAGACAAAGCGGTCAATGAAGCGGAGACCAGGCCATGACTACCCTGACGGCGACATCGACACGGCACATGCCCTCACCCCGCGAATATCGGCAGTCACACGTGGCGCGAGCGCTGCCCCACAGCGAGCAGCGCGAAGCGACTCGCGTGCCGAAATGCCTGACCTGCGTATCGATTGGGAGCGCGTCCGTTCGGATGCCGATAAGCTGCTGGCCACTCTGTGCTGGCCCTCGCCAGCGGGCGCCTAATCGATGAGGCCGCGAATGCGAACCCTCGTTCCTGCGCCCTGGCAACTCTTCGGACTCGTGCGATTGCGGCTGTTCTGGCCGGAGCATCGCGGCGCGTGCCGGTCCTGGGGGCGCAAAGTGCCATCCATCCCAGCGGCATTAAGAGCCGGGCACGGGTCGGACGTCACTGCTCTCGGATTTGCGCCGCGGTGGCGAAGGCGACTCGATAGGAGAATGGCAGGCGGTCGCGTGCTGTGATCAGAAACGGAGCCTGCGAACGATGGAACCCGATCAATAGGGTCTCGCTCAACTGCTCCGGCTGCGGGAGCGGTTTACCAGTGCGCGCGCGTAGGTGATGATCGAGTCGCTCGCAGCGTTTCTGCAACTGGCCCTTGCCCACTGGGGGCAGAACAAAGAGCGCTTTGTGCAGATATCTCCGCTGAATAATCTGCTCGATCTCCCAACCAAGTGCTTCCGTCACGCCGAGAATCACCACGACCGCCCCGCACTGCTCCAACCACTCGAGCACGCGTGCCTGCCACTGCTGATCAGCGCAATATTCGCGACAAGCTCCGAAAACGGGCAATCTCTCGCCCGGTTTGCCAATGGCGATGACTGGCCCTACGCTCCAGTTGGCGCGGGCCACGTCTTCTTCGAATCGGTACGGCTTGCCAAACGTCAGCGACCAGAACTTTTGAGGCAGCTTGATGGAGTCGTCAATGAAGGAGGCAAAAGAACGACTGGCGGCCGGCGGTCAGTCTCGAGCACATCGCTGGCAGGCACGGAAAAATGACGATTGACCCGGTGCCTGAGGCCCAGAGCGATCGTAAAAAGGACTGCCGCGAGAAGGAGGACGAACGACCCTGGTAGCAGCAAACCTGCACCGAGCGCCCCCAAAAGCACAAGACTTGCAGAGATAGCAAAAACCCATTTCAGCAGGACCAGTACGACAATCCAAATCTTCAGGATAACGGACTTCGGCGGTCGCCGCGGGATCTGGGCCTGTCGACCAAAGACCGCATTGATCCACGGACGAGTATCAGGGAGAAACCCCAGGCGGACGATCGGTCTGCTGAGCAGCACTCCAGCGACCCCCCTGCGGACGAACGACAGGCTGATCAGGAGAGCGACGACCCAAATGGCCACCCGACCGACAAGCAGGTCGGTCCGGACGAGCAGGTCTTCCTGAGCGAGGTCCAGAGAACCGAACGCGGCGGCCCACTTTGGGGAGAGGGACCAAACTCCATAGGCGACGGACAGGCTCAGCAAGCTCCCCAAGACGGCGAGCAGGCACCCACCGAATTGCGTGCGCAGGCCCGCGGGTAGTCCACGCAAACGCTCAAGGCTTCGTACAAGATCCGAGATGTCGTAAAGGTCGCGCATGATGTCTTCGGCAGAGCAAGCCTCGGGCTCTTCACGGGCCGTCAGGCGCATGGCACCGCGCGGTCAGCGGAGATGATCTTCGTCACGAATTCGATGGGGCAGCGATGCTCGCCGCGCGCAATATAACGACCACACCAAACCAGCGCCAGTATCAGCAACCGGAGTGCACCGACAAGCGGGCCAGCGCCCGGAACACCACACAGCATGGCGGCTAAGGAGAAGGCTCCACCCATAAGAATTACCCCGCCGAACCACACCGCCATGAACGGGACGATGAGCGGATGTATCCCGAGCCTGCCACGGTCAATAGCGGCCGTGAGACGAGCCGCGCATTCATCGGGCGAAAGCGAGAAAACAGCTCGACCGTGCTGGGCCGCCAGGTTGTCGAGAACATCGACGATTTCACATCACCGAGCTGGGCCGGACCTTTGCAGCTCGTTAGGTTGCGCGACCAGAGACCAGCCGCAAGAGTCGTCACGCCCGGGTCAATCGGCCCATGAAAAACCCCCGCGGTCGCTTCCGCGACCGGGGGGTCATGTCAGTGGCGGGGACAGGATTCGAACCTGCGACCTCGAGGTTATGAGCCTCGCGAGCTACCGGGCTGCTCCACCCCGCGTCAATGGTTCCTGTCATTCTAGCGTGGCGGCGGAGTTGGTCGAGAGCGATTTTCTCGGGACGGGCCGCCGTTCTATTCTTAGCGGCCGAAGCTTCGCTGAGGCGGGGGCAACGGCCCCACTGGACGGCCGCTGCGGTTCTGTCCACGCCCGAGGAGGCCCACCATGAGAATAGTCCTTGCATCGGCATGTCTGATCGTCCCGGCCGCGGTGATCGTTGCGTTGGCGCACGCCTGCGGCGGTTATGGCGAGCCCGCCACGCTTCGGCCGGGAGTCGTGGCCGGAGACCAGTTCGTCTGCGTGACCACCGACGGGCACCTGGCGGTTCGCGACTTGAAGCAGGATAAGCACCGCGACCTGACGGGGTTGAAGCCGAAGTTCCTCTCCGCGATCGACCTCTGCGACAACCGCGCCTGCGTGGCGTCGGAGGAGCACGTTTACGTCGTCGATCTGGCGACGGGCAAGATCCTGCACACACTGCCGCACGCCAAGGGGCCGGTCAACGTGGGCTTCGCCGACAAACAGCATGTCTTCGCAGCCAGCCCCGAGGCAGTCGAAATCTTCGACCTGGCCGCCGGCAAGCTCCAGCACCGTGTTGAGCTTCGCAAGCCTCGACCGGCCGAGAAGGACGGTGACAAGAAGGAGGCCCAGCCCGCGGCGAAGGCGACCGTCAAGCGGAACCGATACGGCGTTTTCGCCCGCGCCTGGTTGACCGAGGGCATCATCCCCTGCTGCCGTCACGAGAACTGGCTGTTCGTCGCGCTGCCGACCGACGATAAGCGCGAAGGCATAGAACTTACCACGCTCCGCACGGTGGCCGTCATCGACCTCCGCCGGGGTCGTCTGAACGAGGAGGTCGAGTTTCCCCGCGGCATCACGGGCCTAGCGACAGCCGGTGGGCGGCTGCTCGTCCGATCCGGCATTCTGTCTTACGGCATTCCGCTGGAGCATTACACGTCGCTGCCTATCAGCCAGGGGAAGATCGACGTGAAATCGAAGGAGGTGCGGCGCTACAACGCACTGCATCCATACGGCGGGGGCGTGGGCGTCACCGCGGTCGTGGACGGCAGCGACCAGATCGTGGCCGACGGCCGGTCGATCGCCCGGCTCGATGCCCAGGGCAAGTGCTTGGCCAAGGCGGAAGCCCTGGCGCCCGGCCGCGAGCTGGTCGGCGTCTGGAACGGCCGGGCCTTGGTGGCCGAAATGGGCACACTGCAAGCCGTCGCCCTGACGCCCGAGCAAAAGCCGGCTGCGGCGGAGTAATGGAGACAGCGCCATTCCCTCGTTGACACTCACCACAGAGACACAGAGACACAGAGGGGGAGAGATGGAGGGCAATTGGCAAACCGGTCACGACAGAATCGGCCTGCCTTGTCTCTGTGACCTCTGGGTCTCCGTGGTTCATCAACATGTCGCCGCCGAGCCGAGATATGTCACCTACAAAAACTTCATCGAGCCTCTTGCTTGTGCTCAGCGTGGCTGTGGCGATTCCGACGATCTTGCTCGTGATCGCCCGTCCGGATAGCGAAACGCCCCGCCCTGCGGATGATGCTCAGGGGCAAGCCGATGTCCCGGCGAAGGCTTCGGCCGCCGCGGTACCCGCCTTCGGGCCCACCGGACGACGGATGGAGAACTTCGTGCTCCGCGACGTCCAAGGCCAGCCGCGGTCGCTCGACGAATTCTCCCGGCACCGCCTGGTCGTGGTGGCGTTCTTGGGAGTGGAATGTCCGCTGGCGAAGCTGTATGCCTGCCGTTTCGAGCAATTGCGGGAAGAATTCCGTTCGCGCGGCGTAGCGTTCTTGGCCCTGGATGCCAACGACCAGGATTCGCCCGCCGAGATCGCCGACTTCGCGCAAGCCCACGAGCTGGGCTTTCCAATCCTCAAAGACCAAGGGCATCGCGTTGCCGACCGCTTTGGTGCGGAGCGCACGCCCGAGGTGTTCGTCCTCGACGAGTCGCGAGTCATCCGCTACCACGGGCGCATCGACGACCAGTATGCCATCGGTGCCCGCCGAGCGGAGCCATCGCGCCGCGATCTGGCCGTGGCCCTCGAGGAGCTGCTCGATGGCCGGGAGGTGTCGGTCCCCGTGGCCGCGTCATCCGGATGCCTCATCGGGCGGTCGCCGGCCGGGGCATCCGCGGAGCCGCCAACCTACGGCAATCAGATCGCCCCCTTGCTGCGGCGGCGATGCGTGACCTGCCACCAAAGCGGTCAGGCCGCGCCCTTCGCACTCACGGACTACGAAGAGGTGGCCGGTTGGGCGCCGATGATTCGCGAAGTCGTCCAGGGTGGGCGCATGCCCCCCTGGTTCGCCGACCCGCGTCACGGACGGTTTGCCAATGACGCGCGCTTGACCGACGATGAAAAAGTGCTGCTCGTCCGATGGATCGACGCGGGGTGCCCCTTGGGCGATGAAGCCGACGACATGCCGCGCGGTGCAGCCGAGGTGCCGTCAGCGGCGGTGCCGCCGGTGCGGACGGCGCCTGATGGCTGGCGAATCCCGCCTCCCGATCAGGTGATCTTCATGGCCGACGAGCCGTTTCGCGTGCCGGCCGAAGGGCAAGTGGACTATCAGTATTATCAGATCGATCCGGGCTTCACGGAGGACAAGTATATCCAGGCCGTGGAGGTGCGACCGGGCGTGCCGGCGGTGGTGCACCATGCGCTTGTGTCGATCGTCCGCGACGGGGACGAGCTGCTCGGCTTCGGCACGGCCGGCGTGCTGATGAACTACGCCCCCGGCATGCAGCCCACCGTGCTGCCGCCCGGCACGGCTATCCACGTGCCGGCCGGGGCGAAGTTCCTGTTTCAGATGCACTATACCCCCAGCGGCACGGAGCAACTGGATCGCACGCGGATGGGCATCGTGCTGGCCGACCCGCGCACGGTGAAGCATCGCGTCACGGGTGGGGCGGTTGCCAATCCGGCGATCGAAATCCCTGCCGGCGCGGCCAACCATCGCGAGACGGCCGAGCAGACGTTCGACGAAGACGTGCTGCTGACCAGCCTGTCGCCGCACATGCACCTGCGAGGCAAGTCGTTCCGATTCGACGCGGTGTACCCCGACGGCCGGCGCGAAACGCTGCTGGATGTGCCGCGTTACGACTACAACTGGCAACTCCATTACTTCCTGGCCGAGCTACGGCCGCTGCCGGCGGGCACGCGCCTCGAGTGCATCGCCCACTATGACAACTCGGCAGGCAACCCGTCCAACCCCGCCCCCTCGCAGACTGTCCGCTGGGGCGAGCAGACGGGCGAGGAAATGCTGATCGGGTTCTACAGCGTGATCGGCCGCTAACGAAAGCGCTCGAGATCGGCGGCCGTGAGCCGGCCGTCGTGCAGCGCCGAAGCCACCAGGGCCGCGTTGCAGCCGGCCGCGGCCAGCGCCTCGAGATCGGCCAGCCCGCGCACGCCGCCGCCGGACACCAGCTCGACGCTTGCATCCAGCCGCCGAATCGCCGAGCAGAGCGGCGACACTCCCAGGCCACGACGTTCTCCGACGTAGGCCAGGTCCAGGACGATCAGGCTTCGCACGCCCATGGCGAGGGCTTCGGCCGCGATCTGCTCGGGCGGCGTTTCGCGCCACCGCGCGTCGGCGGCCAGCGGCCGGCCGGACTTCAGGTCGATGCTCAGGGTCAATCGCTCCGGCCCGATCAGATCGAGCATGGCCGGCAGCGAATCTCGATCACTGAGCGATTCCAGCCCAACGACGAGACGTGCGAGCTGTTGGATCGTCGTAGCAGGCACACTCCGTGTGCCGTCGGCGGCAGGCGGAGCGTGGCAACTACTGGGGTCGGCGATGCCGGCATCCAGCCACAACCGCATGCCCAGCGCCAGCAACTCGTCGTAGACGGCCCAGTTTGGCGCTGCGCCCGCGATGGCGTCCAGGTCGGCCAGATAAGCCTCGCGCAGCTCCAGGCGCTCCATGAAGGCCGTGGCCACGGTGGCAGGAGATGGTCGCGCGGCCAAAATGCTCGCCACCGCCTGATATTCGTGGCGCCGTCCGCCGACGCCGCGCACGACGGTATTGTGCTTCAAGTCGATGACGGGAATGATGCGCATGAAGTGCGGCTTAGCCACCCGCTGCGCACGTCGCAGGCGTTGACTTCGTCGGTTTGTGCGCTGAACTCTTCCTGTCTGAAGGAGGCCATACGTCTACCTTTTTCAGCGACCAGCTGAGCAAAGATTTCCGGAAGGGGGCAGCTCACCATCGCGTACATTCATGATCAACTAGCCCCTTCTTCAAGAACAAGGTCATTGGCACCCGCTGCACAAAGCAGCCACCGGAGAGCATCCCATGCAAACGGCCAACTCTCGACAATGACCTCAATGGCAATCGCATTGTGATCATTTATTGTGCTGTCCCACCAATACCATTCTCGTCTGCTTGGCTCGAGCCAGTACACCCAGTTCGCGAGCGACCAAGCTCGCGCTCTTGCAGTGCGCATTTGCTCCTCGGCTGGCAATGTCCTCCACCAGTCAAGCCACGCTTCTGCATCCTCTTGCGATTGTTCGGGCGCACAATTTGACACAAACCATTTCGGGAGTAAGCGGGGCCATGCCGATTCACTTGGCCAGTCACTCTTACCAGCTCTGTTTATGGTCCTCATTACCGCTTGTGTCCGTTCAAGCACGCATTGCGCGTTGCCGGGACAATGGGCCACCAATCATGCAATCCCGCTGCCTCGCGGCGCCTCGGCCCCATCGTACGCTCCACTGAGCACACGAGACTCAATGTCAAGCAGTGTCGGTTGGCGAGTCATACTATGGACACACTTTGCCAGTACCCTGGATAATAGCCTGCCTCAGCGCGTTGACCTGTTCTGGTCGCAAACCGAATTGGCCAGCAGCCTTGGTTACGTCCACGAGTATCGGTCTGCCAGGAAACTGTTTGCTCAGTGCTTCTGGGACAGCAACTCGTCCAGAACTGAGACGGTTTTCTGATACCGCCGCCTTGGACCGCCCCTATGGACCCTTTGCTAACGGCTGCGACGTTGTCACACAAAAGTCCCAGTCAACATAAGGCGCGACGATGTTAAACGCCTCGTCAGTCAATAGCAGGGCGCTCGACAAGCGCATTATGGGGAAGTCCAAGCACATGTGCTCGGATACCGAGCAACACTCCGGGTCATCATATTCCGTTGGCCCAAGGCAGAACTCGAGGTCGGTTCGGTGCTCGTATTGCGGCGCGATCACGCAGTTCTCAGCAACAATTAACTCAAAATGCCTTCCAATATCCGAATGAGCGGCCGGAATGTCTGGAAGGGACAGGAAGTACTCTTCGGGGTGTTGATGGATCTGCCGATAATAGTCGAAATTACCCTTGTCATAATACAGGTCAACTAATCGCTCGAACTCCACCGGGAGCAACTCGATATGTGGAAGATGCCGCAAGCGATCTGCAAGCACCTCGGAAACGACTAGATTGCCAGCAGGGCGGCACACGCCAGGAGACACATGCTTACTGCGTATAATGCTTAGTGGGGGGCGAATGTCATTGTGGAGAAAGGCCTTTGGCTCGAAGGGGTATCTTTGCCCGCAGCGTGACCCGATACCGTGAAATATGAGATAGTGCACATTAGAGATCAGGTTGGAGTTCTCAAAAAAGGTGACTGAATCGATAACGTGCAGGGTCTGTGACATCGTGCGAACATTCCAAACGCCGACAAGCGACGAGTCCAAAAGCAACTTCTTGCAGTGGAAGCGGTTTGACAACCCGAATCGGCTTTACTTGGGGGTTGAAACGAACGGCAATGGCGGAGCCGGCCCGGGCATGCCGAACCAACCCCAAAGATTCCTCCAACCGCGATGAATAGCATCGTTGATTGGCCGCTCTACCTTGGTCCCCGCAGCAGCATCTTGTGCGGTTTTCTTGTCGTCAACCAATCCTAGCGTGGCACGATGCCAGGCATCGCGATCTAGTTCTAGTATCAGTCGCCGGCCGCCGGAAATGACGCAGGCTGGATCCAGGCCGAGTAATCCGGCGAGCGTTTCTTCCATCGATTCCGCCTCATCGAGCAACGGATCGAGAATCGCTTCGGGGTTGCTTTCCAAGCCCCCGTAGAACATTCCCCTGCCCGTGTTCTTTGCGCCACCGATCATCGCACGGCCAAGATTGCCCGCATTCGAAGACGTTTTGGCGCTGCCTGCAGACCATGGGTAAGCGAGGAATCCGCCCCGCGAGGCGAGCAGCTTCCGTCGCCTCGCAAGGTGAGTCACCCAATCTGAGTAACTCATTTGCGCGGGCTTGCCTGTCATTGACTCACCCTTAACATCAACAAGATTGTACTTTAGCTTCATCCTCTCCAGTTTCGCCCATAGTTGCTTCTCGGTGAACCGATTCTTGTTCGAATCCAGCCATTTCTTCCATTCCTGATCCCACTCCGGGTGGACACCCTTCGTGGCAAGGTTGACGCTCCCCCGGTGATCTTTGCCCTGGACCATCCACCCGCAGCCTTGGGCGTTTATGTCCAAGAGGAAGATACCGTTCCTCCGCAAAATGTCCGTCCCGCCGTTTTTGTTGGGATCAAAGATGGCTTGCGGGAACAGATGATGCCATTCCCAGCGGTGTGCTTGATCGAGGCCTGAAAAATCGACAAAGTTCGTCGGGCCGTTTCCAACGAACCGGGCGAGATTGGTGTCGCCGGCATTGAACCCGATGGGATCTTCTTTGATCCAGCGACCGGTGGTGGGATCGTAGAATCGCCGGTCGTGCAACTGCATCCCGGATTCTTCGTCGCGCTCGGCGCCTTGGAAGCCGCCGATATGGTTGACGGTGGAGTCGGTCTCGCTCGTGACCTTGCCGAAGGCGTCGAAGGTGATGTGGTTGACGACGTTAGAGCCCGTCGAGTCCACGATATCGCGGACGGAACCGAGGTTGTCCGCTAGAGGCCATAAGAGACTGCCCACCGCAGTCGGCATCTGGTTGGCGCCGGTCGGCGTGAACTGCTCGTCGGCCAGGATGTTGTCCTCGCCGGGGCCGTGCAGGTAGCGGTTTGTCAAAGAGCTTTGGCCGTTGAACGCTAGCTGGATGTCCCAGCCGCCGTCATAGACGTATTCTACGCCAACGGCCGCGGCAGAGCCGGCGCCGTCGGCGTCGATTGACTTCTTGATCCGCCGATCGAAGACATCGTAGGTGTAGACGGCTTCTTTGGTGACCGCGCCGGCATTGTTCTTGAAGGTAACCTTGGTCAGGCGGTTGTGGTGGTCCCAGGCGTATTCGGTGAGGTAATCGTCGGCCGCGGTGCCCGAGATGCGCGTCCGGGTGAGGCGGTTGCCTTCGTTGTCGTAGGTGTAATTGAACGTGCCATCGGAGGTGAGGCGGTTGTTCGTGCCGGTCGTGTAGCCGGTATTCGTTCGGTTGCCGTTGACGTTGAAGGAGTTGGCTTCGTCGGTCTGGAACGAGTGATCCGTGGCCGTCAGTTGGTCTGTGTTGTCGTAGGTGTACGTGCTGCTGCCATTTTGGCCGACGAGCGACGTAAAACTCATCGATGTGACGCGCGAATGCGCATCGAAGGCCCAGGTGTAGCCGGCGAACGTCGTGGCGTTCTTGGCGTGCGTGAGATTCGTGAGGCGACCGATACCGTCGTAGGTGTAGTCGGTGCTGGCGGCCAGGTTGCTCGACCCGCCGGCCAGCGCCCAATAGCGATCGATGTCGGTGGTCTGCCCGGCAGCATTGTAGGCGAAATCGACGCGCTTCTGATGCACCGAGTGACCGCCCGTGACGCCGTTTTGCTCCAGCTTCGTAAGGCGGCCCAGGTTGTCGTAGGTGTAGCCGGTCCAGAAGTCATCGACGAACGACCCGCCGCCAACAGCGATCTGGCTGGATAGCTTCGTGCGGCGGCCGGCGGCGTCGAATTCCTGGAACAGCTTGACCTGCGGGCCGCCGTTATTGGACTGGATCAGCGTCACTCGGCCCAGCGAGTCGTAGGTGTAGCTGTACGACGAATACGTGTCGCTGGCCGAGGTCAATTGGTCAACCGCGTTGTAGGCGAAACTCTGCTTTGGAAATACAAAATGCAGAATAGGCGAACGCCATCCGGAGTCATATCACGACTCAAGGCGCAATCACTGTTGACGACACTAAACTCGGCACGCGCCTGATCCTTGGCCTCGTCTAGTGACAGGTGCCATGTATCACCGCAGAATTCGTTGTTATTATCGAAGCGAACTAATAGGTAGCCTCCGTTGTCCTTCACAATTTCTAAACACGCTGCAAGAGGCAGCTCTTCCGATTCCTGAGGTCCGCTCGGACCAATAGCTCCCAATGCATGTCTGGTATATCCAGTTGCGCAGCTTGACGGTGGCTCGAAGTCTAGCGCTCATTGCTACTCCCCCTACGGCCCAACCGGAAGGTGAAGGTTTTCAACTACTTTGCCACAGGAATTCAGTGATTCAAAGTGGACATGCGGCCCGATCTTGCCATGTGTTGGGGTTAGATCTGAATTTGTCATTCTGAACTGTCTAAGGCCATCTGCGGAACGATATACACCGGGAGCAATTTCCTTATAACCCGGCCCTAGCCACTTTGTCGCTACGTTAAGTGCTATGTCTGGGCTAACAGGAGCGTGAGCACCGACGTTTCCCATACCCTTCGGAGTTATTGCAGTTGATGCTCCGCTGGGAGTTCCTGCCCCTTTAGCCGGTGCGGGCATAGGCCGTGAACTCCCTGGACGAGCGGGCGAACCACCAAACGGCTTGTACACGCCGGCGCTTACGGGCATGACGCTCAGCATGTCATTCATGCCAAACGGGCTGTTAGGATGAAACACATCCATAAACAGCCTGTAGCCCAAGCCAGCATTCGTCTCGCGGTAATGATCCTCCAATGTCATGTATCGAAGTTTACGGCTGCGCCATTTCAGGATCGACGCCCATGTAATAGCCATTGCATCGAACGTCGCCTGGAAGTCGCGTCGCCGCCCGCTGCAAGCGGTCCCTCTCGACCTCGCGCTGGTGACGCTTCCACTCCCTGTCCGGCATCTGCTGCATTGAGCCAGTAGGATTGTCCGGTCTATAACCATCGGCGAGACCGCTAGGATCAGTCGCGTTGGTTGGTCCGTTTGCCACTACGCGATATAGATTCGAGTCACCAGCTCGGAATCCAATGGGGTCCGGGTTGAGCCACGTGTGCGTGTCGGGGTCGCCATAGCGGGCTCGGTGGTAAATGAGGCCAGTCGATTCGTCACGCTCACGGCCGGTGAAGCCGTAGTCGAAATCGAGGCTGGGGCTGGTCTCCGAGGTTACCTTACCGAACGAATCATACGTGAGGTGGTTGGCCACGACAACTGCGCCTCTGACGGCGTCGTGCTTGATCACGTCCCGGACGGTGCCGAGGTTGTCGGCCAGGGCCCACAATAGATCGCCGATCGCGGCGGGCTGTTGGCTGGGCGTCGAATACTGCTCCTCGGCCAGGATCTGGTCGATGCCGGGGCCGTGGAGGTAACGGTCAGCGATTCCGCCGTTGCCGTCAAGGACCAGCAAGATGTCATAGAGTGGCGTGCCGGTGGCCGGGTCGATCTTGGCTAGAGGGTCGTAGATCCAACGATGCACCGTCGGCTGACCCGAGCCTGCGCCGTCGGGGTCGATCGTAACTTCGATGCGGCGGTTGAAGATATCATACTCGAAGGCGACGCTCTTCGTGATCGTGCCGGAATTGTTTTTGGAGGTGACAGAACTCAGGCGATTGCGGTGGTCCCACGCGTATTCCGTCAGGTAGTCGTCCGCCGCAGCGCCGAGATGCGGGTGCGGGTCAGGCGGTTGCCTTCATTGTCGTAGGTATAGTTGAACGTTCCGTCCGACGTGATGCGGTTGTCGGCACCCGTCGTGAAGCCGGTGTTGGTGCGGTTGCCGTTGACGTTGTAGGAATTCGTCTCGTCCGTCTGGAAGCTATGGTCGGTGCCGGTGAGCTGATCGGTCTGGTCGTAGGAATAGGTGCTTGTGCCGCTGCTGCCGACCAGCGAGCTGAAGGTCATCGACGTGACGCGGGAATGCGCGTCGAATACCCAGGCGTAGTCGGCCAGGCTCGTTGCTCCGCCGCCCGGAGGCGTCGGCCGCGTGTGTTCCAAGTCGGTCAGGCGGCCGATGCCGTCGTAGGTGTAGAGGGAGGTGGCGATGAGGTTCGCTGCGGCACCATCGGTGTCCTTGTAGCGCATGATCGACGTGAAGTCGCCGGCCGCGTTGTAGGCGAAGTCGGCCCGCTTTTCGGCGACCGCGTTACCGCCTACGCCGAACTGATCCACGCGCGTCATGCGGCGCAAGGCATCGTAGGTGTAAGCGTTTTTCAGATCGTCTCGAAAGCCGGAGCCGTGGTTCAGCCGCGCGAGAAGCTCGGTGCGGTTACCGACCGCGTCGAACTTCTGGTTGAGCTCGACCGTCGGCGCTCCGGGATTCGCGACCGTTTCTTTGGTCAGACGGCCCAGAGCGTCGAAAAGGTACGTGTAGTTGGAGTAGTTGTCGCTGGCGGAGAAAAGCTGACCGGCGGAGTCGTAGGCGAACGCCAGCGTATTGACCGTGGCCGCGCCGTTCTTCCAACGCTCTTGGATCAACCGCTGAAGATTGTCGTACGCGTACTCCGTCACGCGGCCGTTGCGGTCGGTTTTCTTCGTGAGACGGCCGGCGGGGTTGTATTCGTACGTCCGCGGTGGCCCAGCTCGTTCGTCTCGGTGAGGACGCGATTCAGCCCGTCGTAGGCCCAGACCGTGTCGTTGTTCACCGGGTCGGTGAGCTGCGTCAGGTTGCTGGCGTCATCGTACTTGTAGGTCGTCGTCGGGCGGCCCAGCGGGCCCGCGCCGTCCGGATCGGGCAGTAGGTCCTTGATCTTGCGGTGGAGGTTGTCGTACTCGTGGTTGGTGGTCTTGCCCAGGGGATCGGTGACGCCGGTCAGGTTGCCGGCAACGTCGTGGGCATAGGTGCTCGAGGGTGCCGTGAGCGGGCCGGCGCCATCGGGATCAGGCTGAATGACTCGCTTGAGGCGGCCGAGGTGGTCGTATTCGTAGCTGGTGACGCGCGACAGCGGGTCGCTGACGCTCGTGAGCTGGCTGGCCCCGTCGTAGGTGAGGTTCGTCTGCGGCGCGGTCAAGGGGCCGGCGTCGTCCGGATCGGCCTCAGTCACGCGGGTGAGGCGGTCCAGGTTGTCGTAGAGATACGTCGTGACCTTGCCCAGCGGGTCGTTCTCGTTCAGAAGATTGTAGGTCGAGTCGTAGGTGTAGATGTGCACCGGCGCGGCGAGCGGGCCGGCGCCATCGGGATCCGGCTTGGTGACTTGCTTCACGCGGCCGAGGTTGTCGTAAACCAGGGCCGTCGTGCGGCCCAGCGGATCGACCACGCTGGTGACCTGGCCGGCGGCATCGTGGTTATAGCTGGTGACCGGCGCGGCGAGCGGGCCGGCGCCATCCGGGTCTGGCTCGGTGACCGTCTTGCGGCGGTTGCGCTCGTCGTAGGTGAAGGCGATGACGTTGCCCAAGGGGTCCGTCACCGACGTGACGTTATTGTTCTTGTCGTAGGCGTATTGATACACCGGCGCGGCCAGCGGGCCGGCGCCATCGGGATCGGGCGACGGCAGCGTCATTTGGTGGCGCAAGGATCAATAATAAGCGGAGCAAATCGATAAGTATGGCCTTCCCAAGTCGGCTCCTGGTAAACACCGAGATCAACAAATCGTGACGCAACTTCCTTAGCCTGATCAACGGTCACCGGAGCGGGATCGAGGTTTTCCGGAACTACTAGTAGTCCTGTGAAAGCCACATCCGTCGCGGCGACGACTCGCGCATTCGTCTTGCCACATTCTGCATTGCACTTATTACTCTCAACTTCCATCTTCATCCTTATCGAAAACACATTCGCTTCTTTGAGAGCAATCGCCAAACTAGTCCTAGTTCCCACCATATGGTCACATAGGTAAAAGGATGATTCGATACCATGTTCTCCATAATACGTTTCCAACTCATGTCCATCAAGATCATGCCAATTCCTAAGCGGCCAGGGAATCCACTCACACGTCATTGAGCACTCACATGCACTATTACAATAGATAACAGGCATAAACGCTACTGTAACTGACCACCATATGCCACGCTGAATGCCCGCTAAACTATTTTCAAAAATGTGACAATAAATATCTCCTCCGGCTGGCACAAGATTCTCTAATTGAGGCGCGTGATGTGTCAACTCATTTGCCATGAAGAGCTACTCCGCCAGTGTGGCCAGTTTGTTGATGGATACCTGTAGGCACAAGTTGCATCGTTTTCCCGTCCTGGTGATGATGCCAAGTGAACCCCTCGGGCGTCTTTGATAGTCCAGCAGCAGCGTTAGCAGCTGCCTCGTCAGCATGGCGAATACCGGTCTGTGCCACTGGCACTGTTTGCGCCGCAACACCAGAGAAGTCGGGGAACCCATCTTTATCAAAAGAAACACCGGTCTTCGGGTGTTTCTTTCCTGCCAATCCCTTATTGATGATTCGTGGCTGAGAACAGCCATTGTTGTGCGAAAGTACTCCTAGTGCAGACACGTAGTATACGTGCTCACCTTCCACGGTCATGTTGTAGACGCGGTGCGTGCCCGCGAGGTGGCGCTTAGCCACAACGGTTACTTGCCCGCCGTGGCCACTTAGTTGATCCCCCGTTCGTAGCTCGTGGGCATGAACCCATGCCGTGTCGGACGCCCGGTAGAACCGGTGAAGGCCCGTGGGCCGAACGGTCTCTTCGGGACCGTGAGCGCCGCGGAGCGTCAGCTCCACCAGGTCGCAGTTCAGATGGTTCACCGTCGTGAGCACGACGCGACCGGTTCCGTGCCCGAGGGGCGGACACGCCTCGTTGGCGATGACGCGCGCCCGCAAGTCTGCGGGCAGGCCCATTTCCGCCAAGTCGAGTGGGAGCGGCACGGTTGCATCAACGCGAGCACCGTGAGCCTCGACCCATTCCGGCGGCTGCAGCGTTTCGACGTTGATATCGTCAACCGTGCCGTCGTCCCAAGTCGATTCCGCTCGCAGAACAAGCTTTCGCCAGGTTGCTGGATTGACGGCTGTCGCCGGTGAGGCGTCAACGTCGGGATCGTCGGCTAGAACGCGATCTCCGACGCGAATGTGCTCGATATTTACGAACTTTTGCGAACCAGATGCCGTCGGGCTAGCATCCGCATCGAACGTGCGCCACAACGACCTCGTACCGAAAAAGCCCGCCAAGCAGAGGCATACGACAAGCGATAGCCGACTTCTCCAAGTCGCGGCCAGCGGACCATCTGATGAGCTCATGTCGGCAGCCCTTGGCGGGAGTTCGCCGTTATCGCGCGCCGTTGCGCAGTCCTCACCGGCAGCTAAGTCTCTCATGCTGCCGCCCTGTCGATGCCACGTCGATCGCGCTAAATCGGCGCTCATCGACTGCGGGAAGCCGTCACAACTGGCATGCCGATTCGTCTTTCTGAGGGCCGCCCCCAATTTCTTTTTCCTCCGATCACGGGCGCGTTGCCAGCCAGCGACTGCCAGGGCTCCCCAAGCAATCGCGGATTCCTGGAGGGTGTTGTCACCCACGCCGGCGTCGCCATCGACGAGAACAGGCGTCCCGGCGGCGAAGCAGATGCCAACCTTTTCAATGGCCTCCTTAAGTAGCTTTTCTTCGCAGTCTCTACCAGCCTTTCCGAGTTTTGTCCCTACGTCCTTTGCGATGGCCTTAGCGACGCCTTCTCCGATGTCCTTCAGATCGGGAACCAACACGATGGGTATTGATTTGCCGGTGGCTGCCTCAATCAGCATTTCGGCTCCAGTTTCAGCACCCTCCTGCAACACATACGCCGCGACAGCCGTCGGTCCGGCATATACAACAATGGCGGCACCGGAGGCTGCACCTGCGACGACGTACCCACCCTTCTGCCCGATATAGAGTGCAGTATCCAAGCAATCAACAGAATGTATGCTGCCGTTTGTTGCGGCTGCGTACGCACCCCCAAATAGCCGCCAATACTCGCTCCGCGTCTCCTTGGGCTGAGGCGCCACGGTCTGCGGTATCCGCGGATACCCCCCTGCCGTGGTGGTGTGTCCTTGCCTAGCTCGCTCTTCGTCCCGACGTCGCAGCAACGTCTCTCTTGGGTCCTGATAGCCTGGACCGGGATCCGGCCCGACGGGTTTGTCTCGGAGACCGCTCGGGTCAGTCGCGTTCGTCGGCCCGTTGGTGACCGACCGATACAAGTTTGTGTCGCCGGCCGTGAAGCCGCTGGGGTCGGGATTGAGCCACGTGTGCGTGTCGGGGTCGCCATAGCGGGCTCGGTGGTAAATGAGGCCAGTCGATTCGTCACGCTCACGGCCGGTGAAGCCGTAGTCGAAATCGAGGCTGGGGCTGGTCTCCGAGGTTACCTTACCGAACGAATCATACGTGAGGTGGTTGGCCACGACAACTGCGCCGCTGACGGCGTCGTGCTTGATCACGTCCCGGACGGTGCCGAGGTTGTCGGCCAGGGCCCACAATAGATCGCCGATCGCGGCGGGCTGTTGGCTGGGCGTCGAATACTGCTCCTCGGCCAGGATCTGGTCGATGCCGGGGCCGTGGAGGTAACGGTCAGCGATTCCGCCGTTGCCGTCAAGGACCAGCAAGATGTCATAGAGTGGCGTGCCGGTGGCCGGGTCGATCTTGGCTAGAGGGTCGTAGATCCAACGATGCACCGTCGGCTGACCCGAGCCTGCGCCGTCGGGGTCGATCGTAACTTCGATGCGGCGGTTGAAGATATCATACTCGAAGGCGACGCTCTTCGTGATCGTGCCGGAATTGTTTTTGGAGGTGACAGAACTCAGGCGATTGCGGTGGTCCCACGCGTATTCCGTCAGGTAGTCGTCCGCCGCAGCGCCGAGATGCGGGTGCGGGTCAGGCGGTTGCCTTCATTGTCGTAGGTATAGTTGAACGTTCCGTCCGACGTGATGCGGTTGTCGGCACCCGTCGTGAAGCCGGTGTTGGTGCGGTTGCCGTTGACGTCGTAGGAATTCGTCTCGTCCGTCTGGAAGCTATGGTCGGTGCCGGTGAGCTGATCGGTCTGGTCGTAGGAATAGGTGCTTGTGCCGCTGCTGCCGACCAGCGAGCTGAAGGTCATCGACGTGACGCGGGAATGCGCGTCGAATACCCAGGCGTAGTCGGCCAGGCTCGTTGCTCCGCCGCCCGGAGGCGTCGGCCGCGTGTGTTCCAAGTCGGTCAGGCGGCCGATGCCGTCGTAGGTGTAGAGGGAGGTGGCGATGAGGTTCGCTGCGGCACCATCGGTGTCCTTGTAGCGCATGATCGACGTGAAGTCGCCGGCCGCGTTGTAGGCGAAGTCGGCCCGCTTTTCGGCGACCGCGTTACCGCCTACGCCGAACTGATCCACGCGCGTCATGCGGCGCAAGGCATCGTAGGTGTAAGCGTTTTTCAGATCGTCTCGAAAGCCGGAGCCGTGGTTCAGCCGCGCGAGAAGCTCGGTGCGGTTACCGACCGCGTCGAACTTCTGGTTGAGCTCGACCGTCGGCGCTCCGGGATTCGCGACCGTTTCTTTGGTCAGACGGCCCAGAGCGTCGAAAAGGTACGTGTAGTTGGAGTAGTTGTCGCTGGCGGAGAAAAGCTGACCGGCGGAGTCGTAGGCGAACGCCAGCGTATTGACCGTGGCCGCGCCGTTCTTCCAACGCTCTTGGATCAACCGCTGAAGATTGTCGTACGCGTACTCCGTCACGCGGCCGTTGCGGTCGGTTTTCTTCGTGAGACGGCCGGCGGGGTTGTATTCGTACGTCCGCGCGTGGCCCAGCTCGTTCGTCTCGGTGAGGACGCGATTCAGCCCGTCGTAGGCCCAGACCGTGTCGTTGTTCACCGGGTCGGTGAGCTGCGTCAGGTTGCTGGCGTCATCGTACTTGTAGGTCGTCGTCGGGCGGCCCAGCGGGCCCGCGCCGTCCGGATCGGGCAGTAGGTCCTTGATCTTGCGGTGGAGGTTGTCGTACTCGTGGTTGGTGGTCTTGCCCAGGGGATCGGTGACGCCGGTCAGGTTGCCGGCGACGTCGTGGGCATAGGTGCTCGAGGGTGCCGTGAGCGGGCCGGCGCCATCGGGATCAGGCTGAATGACTCGCTTGAGGCGGCCGAGGTGGTCGTATTCGTAGCTGGTGACGCGCGACAGCGGGTCGCTGACGCTCGTGAGCTGGCTGGCCCCGTCGTAGGTGAGGTTCGTCTGCGGCGCGGTCAAGGGGCCGGCGTCGTCCGGATCGGCCTCAGTCACGCGGGTGAGGCGGTCCAGGTTGTCGTAGAGATACGTCGTGACCTTGCCCAGCGGGTCGTTCTCGTTCAGAAGATTGTAGGTCGAGTCGTAGGTGTAGATGTGCACCGGCGCGGCGAGCGGGCCGGCGCCATCGGGATCCGGCTTGGTGACTTGCTTCACGCGGCCGAGGTTGTCGTAAACCAGGGCCGTCGTGCGGCCCAGCGGATCGACCACGCTGGTGACCTGGCCGGCGGCATCGTGGTTATACGTGGTGACCGGCGCGGCGAGCGGCCCGGCCCCATCCGGATCTGGCGCGGTGACCGTCTTGCGGCGGTTGCGCTCGTCGTAGGTGAAGGCGATGACGTTGCCCAAGGGGTCGGTCACCGACGTGACGTTATTGTTCTTGTCGTAGGCGTATTGATACACCGGCGCGGCCAGCGGGCCGGCACCATCCGGGTCGGGCAGCGTCACCTGCGTCAGCCGGTTCGCGTCGTCATAGACGTAGCTGGTGACACGGCCCAGGGGGTCCGTGATGCTGGTGAGCAGCCCGGCCAGGTTATAGGCATAGGTCGTCACCGCGGCGGCCTGCGGGCCGGCGCCGTCCGGATCGGCCCTGGTCACCTTGGTGAGCCGGCCGAGCTTGTCGTGTTCGTAGGTCGTGACGTTGCCCAGGGGATCGGTCTGGGTCCACAGGCGATGGGCTGCGTCGTAGCTGTAGGCGTAGACCGGCGCGGTCAGCGGGCCGGCGCCATCGGGGTCCGGCAGCGTCAGCGTGCGAAGCTGGCCCCGATCGTCGTAGGAGTAAAAGGTCAGGCGGCCCAAGGCGTCGATCGTGGTGCCCGGCTTGCCGCGCGGGTCGCGGAGCGTCTGCTCCACCGGGCTGGCCAGCGGGCCGGCGCCATCCGGATCGGGCAGGGTCACCTGGGCCACCTTGCTGCGGTCGTCGTAATCCAGGCCGGTCACGCGCCCCAAGGGATCGATCGACACCAGCAGCCGGCCCATCGAGTCGAACGTGAACTGATAGACCGGGCTCGTGAGCGGCCCGCCGCCGTCGGGGTCTGCCAGCGTGGTCTGCGTCCGCCGGCCCAGCTTGTCGTAGGTGAATTCGGTCCGCCGGCCCAGCTCGTCGATTGTGGCCGAGAGCCGGCCGCTGGTGCTGTATTCGAATTGCTGGCTGGCGGCGGCGGGCGTGCCGACCGCGTAGTTGATCCGCGTCAGCCGGCCGAACGAAGCGCTGCCTGCCGTCGTGCCGTATTCCAGCGTGCTCTGGAGGCCCTTGGGGTCGGTGATCGAAAGCAGCAGCCCGCCGGGCAACTGGCCGGCGCCGGTGGGGTTCGGCGTGTAGGTGAGAATGGTCTTGAGGTCGTTGGTCTCGCCGCCGGCCGGGTCGGTCTGGCCGATGACGCGCGTGACCGAGCGGACGTTGCCATTGGCCGGGTCGATGTCATAGAGCGTGACGTGGCCCAGCGGGTCGGTGTGCTGCGTGAGCTGGCTGAAGGTGGCGTCGTACTGGAAGGTCTCGATGCCGCCGTCGGGATGCGTGATCGACGTGACGTTGCCGCGGGCGTCGTAGGCGATCGTGGTGACGGCGTGCTGTGCCGGGTCAGCCCCGTCCCCCTGCGGCTGCGTGACGCGGACAATCCGCCCTTCGGCGTCGCGGTCATAGTCGCGGGTGACGCCGTGGTCGTCGGTCACGGAGGTGATGGCCCCGAAATGCCCGCCGCGGACGACCGACTGGTTGCCCAGCGGATCGCGATACTTGCCGACCACGTCGGCCAGCCTGGCCAGCGGGGCGGGGCTGGCCTCGCTGCCGAGGCCCGAAGCGGGGTTCACCAGGCCGACGGTCTCCAGGGCATCGATCTCTTCGACGGCCCCGCTGGGATGGATGACCCGGTCGATGCGGCCGGCGAAGTCGTACTGATAGCGGGTGACCTTGTCGCCCGAGTCGGTCGAGCTGGTCAAGAGGTTCGTCGTCGGATCGTAGCTGAAGGCCATCACGGGAGCGGCCAGCGGCCCGGCGCCATCCGGATCGGGCCGGGTGATGGAAGTGAGCCGGCCGCTGCCATCGTAGACGTAGGAGGTGACCAGCCCTTCGAAGTCGGTGATGGTGCTCAGCCGGCCGGAGGAATAGGCCAACGTCATCACGCCGCCCAGGGCGTCGGTGATCGAGGTCAATAGGCCGCCGGTGTAGGCATACGTCGTGGCGTTGCCCGTGCGATCGACATACTTCGTCAAGAGGCCGGTGGGGTCGAACTCCCGACGGCTGCCGTCCACGTCGGTGAGCGTGTAGCTGGTGTCGGCGTTCTTGACCAGCGTGGCGGTGTAGCCGTTGGGCGTGTGATAGCCGCCCTGGCCGTTGGCGGCGTAGTAGATCACGCCGCGATCGCTGCGGTAGGTGACGCGGCTGCCGGAGAGACTGAGCTGCTCCAGCCCTTCGAGCATCCAGCGGTTCCCGTAAGGGCTATTGATGTCGTTGACCAGCGCGTGCCGGCCGTTGAGCGTCCGCGAGGTGGACGAGCCGCCGGTATACTCCGTGAGCGTGAGCGTGTAATTGTGCGAACGGCAGGAATTCAGATCACAAACCCATGTCACGTCGGTGGCTCCCATTCGTCCCAGGCCTTCCGGCCGCTCTCGGTAAGCGCAAACCAAGCTTGGTCGCACTCGGAAGCATTAAGTTGTCCAGACGGTATAGCAGCAAGCTGCGCCTCTACCTGTGAGTCACGAAGGGCGCGGATCAAACCCTCACGTTCCAGTGCAAGAATGCAAGGAATCACTTCATGTGGCGTAAAATCACGCGGCCAAAACTCGCGCCATCCAATGCATGTATTGTCATTCAGAAGCCGCATGATGGAGGACAATTGCTCGATCTCATCGTGTCGGAGCACGTCAAGGACAAACATCTCCAATGGCTGCCGGCTCCTTGATTGTGCGAGATTATTGACCATTGAGGTCTCCTGGACGCGGCTTGTAGTCGGGCCGGAAGTGATCGTCGATCACGCGCCCCCTATCATCAGTCACGGTATGGCGAACTATCTCCTCGCCGGTGTCCTTGTTTCTGTAAATGGTCTGTGTACTGGCACCATGTTGACGAGCACCTTTGCGACTCGCCTTTTCGGAGTGAGCAGAGATAGCCTCCCACCGGCTTGGCTCTTTGTGAAAGTCGGCGACCTTATCTGAGAATGTCCGTGGATTCTGTGCGGCTCCAACCGATTTTGGCCCAAACGGTCCCTGGCTTGGAGCACCTGACCGCGGTCCTCCAGGACGAATGGGAGGAGGAAGCGCTGCGTCTTTGCAGACTTGCTCCTTGTCAACGGTACGAGCATGGTCCAGTACATCAACCGCTCCGTTCACCAAACTTGTGCCGGCCGTCGCCGCGGCCTTTGCTGCTTCCGGACCGGCCCGACCGGCAATCGCCGAGATTCCGTGGGGGTCGTATGCCCGGTCGTTGGCGTCCCTGGGGACAACCTCGAAGTTGTTTTCCTGTCCCAACGTCACAGTAGAAACGACGGTGCCGGCGATGCCATTCACGACCGACTTGCCACCGACATTACAACCCTTTGCGACCTCCGACCAGTACGGGTCTTTCGCGGAGAACTTACTGCTGCCAAAAACGCGTATGATCACGGCCCTCATGATGAGGTCACGCTGCTCGCGCGATAAACCACTGATGTCGCCGTATCCTTCGTTCCAAAGATTTGCAACCGCTTTCTTCAACGCGTCAAGTGGGACCGAACCGAGTATGCCGCGCCAATGCCCATGGAAATACACCGACCTGCCGCTGACCATTCCGATCTCTTTCTCGCCAACGTTCCAATTGACGATTCCGTCCTCCTCGATTACCCAGAAAACGCGGCCGCCCCTCACCTCAATGAAGTCCATGCCGCTCGGGTCAGTTGCGTTTGTCGGGCCGTTGTTGACGGAACGATACAGATTCGAGTCGCCGGCCACAAAGCCGCGAGGGTCGGGGTTGAGCCAGGTATGCGTGTCGGGGTCGCCATAACGCGCTCGGTGGTAAACGAGGCCGGTCGATTCGTCGCGCTCTCTTCCGGTGAAGCCGTAGTCAAAATCGACGCTGGGACTTGTCTCCGAGGTCACTTTGCCGAACGAATCATACGTGAGGTGGTTGGCCACGACAACTGCGCCGCTTGCGGCGTCGTGCTTGATCACGTCGCGGATCGTGCCGAGGTTGTCGGCCAGGGCCCAGAGTAGGTCGCCGATTGCGGCAGGCTGTTGGCTGGGCGTGGAGTATTGTTCCTCGGCGAGGATGTGATCGATGCCGGGGCCATGGAGATAGCGGTCCGCGATCCCGCCGTTGCCGTCGATGACCAGCAAGATGTCATAAAGCGGTGTGCCCGTCGCCGGGTCGATCTTGCCAAGAGGGTCGTAGATCCAACGATGCACGGTCGGTTGACCCGAGCCGGCACCGTCGGCGTCGATCGTAACTTCGATACGGCGGTCGAAGATGTCATACTCGAAGGCGACGCTCTTGGTGATCGTGCCGGAATTGTTTTTGGAGGTGACAGAACTCAGACGGTTGCGGTGGTCCCACGCATATTCCGTCAGGTAGTCGTCTGCCGGAGCGCCTGAAATCCGCGTTCGGGTCAGTCGATTGCCTTCGTTGTCATAGGTGTAGTTGAAGACACCGTCGGACGTGATGCGGTTGTCGGCACCCGTCGTGAAGCCGGTGTTCGTGCGATTGCCGTTGACGTCGTAGGAATTCGCCTCGTCTGTCTGGAAGCTATGGTCGGTGCCGGTGAGCTGGTCGGTCTGGTCGTAGGAATAGGTGCTCGTGCCGCTGCTGCCGACCAGCGAGCTGAAGCTCATCGACGTGACGCGGGAATGGGCGTCGTACACCCATGCGTAGTCGGCCAGGCTCGTTGCTCCGCCGCTCGGAGGCGTGGGCCGCGTGTGTTCCAAGTCGCTCAGGCGGCCGATGCCGTCGTAGGTGTAGAGGGAGGTGGCGATGAGGTTCGCTGCGGCACCGTCGGTGTCCTTGTAACGGGTGATGGACGTGAAGGCGCCGGCCGCGTTGTAGGCGAAGTCGGCCCGCTTTTCGGCAACCGCGTTACCGCCCACGCCGAACTGATCCACGCGCGTCATGCGGCGCAAGGCATCGTAGGTGTAAGCGTTTTTCAGATCGTCGCGGAAGCCGGAGCCGTGATTGAGCCGCGCGGTAAGCTCCGTTCGGTTGCTGGCCGCGTCGAACTTCTGGTGGAGCTCGACCGTCGGCGCACCGGGATTCGCGACGGTTTCTTTGGTCAGGCGACCCAAAGCGTCGAAAAGGTACGTGTAGTTGGAGTAGTTGTCGCTGGCGGAGAAAAGCTGGTCGGCGGAATCGTAGGCGAAGTTCATCGTATTGACCGTGGCCGCGCCGTTCTTCCAGGCGCTCTTGGATCAACCGCTGGAGATTGTCGTACGCGTATTCGGTCACGCGGCCGTTGCGGTCGGTTTTCTTCGTGAGACGGCCGGCGGCGTTGTACTCGTACGTCCGCACGTGGCCCAGCTCGTTGGTCTCGGTGAGGACGCGATTCAGGCCGTCGTAAGTCCAGACGGTGTCGTTGGCGACCGGGTCGGTGAGCTGCGTCAGGTTGCTGGCGTCGTCGTATTTGTAGGTCGTGGTCGGGCGGCCCAGCGGGCCCGCGCCATCCGGATCGGGCAAGAGGTCCTTGATCTTGCGCTGGAGGTTGTCGTACTCGTGGTTGGTGGTCTTGCCCAAGGGGTCGGTGACGCCGGTCAGGTTGCCGGCGCCGTCGTAGGCATAGGTGCTCGACGGTGCCGCTAGCGGCCCGGCGCCATCGGGATCGGGCTGTGTAACCTTCTTCTGCCGGCCAAGATTGTCGTACTCCAGCGAGGTGACGCGCGACAGCGGGTCCGTGACGCTCGTGAGCTGGCTGGCTGCGTCGTGCACGTAGTTCGTCTGCGGCGCGGTCAAGGGGCCGGCACGTCCGGGTCGGGCTGGGTCACGCGGGTGAGGCGACGCGCGTTGTCGTAAAGATACGACGTGACGTTGCCCAGCGGGTCGGTCTCGCTGGTGAGATTGCCGGTCGAGTCGTGGTTGTAGAGATGCACCGGCGCGGTGAGCGGGCCGGCGCCATCGGGATCAGGCTGAATGACTCGCTTGAGGCGGCCAAGGTGGTCGTATTCGTAGCTGGTGACGCGCGACAGCGGGTCGCTGACGCTGAGCAATTGTCCGTTCGGGGCGTACACGTAGTTCGTCTGCGGCGCCGTCGAGCGGGCCGGCGTCGTCCGGATCGGGCTCGGTCACGCGGGTGAGGCGGTCCAGGTCGTCGTAGAGATACGTCGTGACCTTGCCCAGCGGGTCGTTCTCGTTCAGCAGATTGTAGGTCGAGTCGTAGGTGTAGATGTGCACCGGGGCCGCGAGCGGGCCGGCGCCGTCGGGGTCCGGCTTGGTGACTTGCTTCACGCGGCCAAGGTTATCGTAAGCCAGGGCCGTCGTGCGGCCCAGCGGATCGACCACGCTGGTCACCTGACCGGCGACATCGTGGTTATAGTTGGTGACCGGCGCGGCCAGCGGGCCGCCGCCATCGGGGTCTGGCTCGGTGACCGTCTTGCGGCGGTTGCGCTCGTCGTAGGTGAAGGCGATGACGTTGCCCAAGGGGTCGGTCACCGACGTGACGTTATTGTTCTTGTCGTAGGCGTATTGATACACCGGCGCGGCCAGCGGGCCGGCACCATCCGGGTCGGGCAGCGTCACCTGCGTCAGCCGGTTCGCGTCGTCATAGACGTAGCTGGTGACACGGCCCAGGGGGTCCGTGATGCTGGTGAGCAGCCCGGCCAGGTTATAGGCATAGGTCGTCACCGCGGCGGCCTGCGGGCCGGCGCGTCCGGATCGGCCCTGGTCACCTTGGTGAGCCGGCCGAGCTTGTCGTGTTCGTAGGTCGTGACGTTGCCCAGGGGATCGGTCTGGGTCCACAGGCGATGGGCTGCGTCGTAGCTGTAGGCGTAGACCGGCGCGGTCAGCGGGCCGGCGCCATCGGGGTCCGGCAGCGTCAGCGTGCGAAGCTGGCCCCGATCGTCGTAGGAGTAAAAGGTCAGGCGGCCCAAGGCGTCGATCGTGGTGCCCGGCTTGCCGCGCGGGTCGCGGAGCGTCTGCTCCACCGGGCTGGCCAGCGGGCCGGCGCATCCGGATCGGGCAGGGTCACCTGGGCCACCTTGCTGCGGTCGTCGTAATCCAGGCCGGTCACGCGCCCCAAGGGATCGATCGACACCAGCAGCCGGCCCATCGAGTCGAACGTGAACTGATAGACCGGGCTCGTGAGCGGCCCGCCGCCGTCGGGGTCTGCCAGCGTGGTCTGCGTCCACCGGCCCAGCTTGTCGTAGGTGAATTCGGTCCGCCGGCCCAGCTCGTCGATCGAGGCCGACAGCCGGCCGCTCGTGCTGTACTCGAATTGCTGGCTGGCCGCGGCGGGCGTGCCCACCGCGTAGTTGATCCGCGTCAGCCGGCCGAACGAAGCGCTGCCGGCCGTCGTGCCGTATTCCAGCGTGCTCAGGAGGCCCTTGGGGTCGGTGATCGAAAGCAGCAGCCCGCCGGGCAACTGGCCGGCGCCGGTGGGGTTCGGCGTGTAGGTGAGAATGGTCTTGAGGTCGTTGGTCTCGCCGCCGGCCGGGTCGGTCTGGCCGATGACGCGCGTGACCGAGCGGACGTTGCCATTGGCCGGGTCGATGTCATAGAGCGTGACGTGCCCCAGCGGGTCGGTGTGCTGCGTGAGCTGGCTGAAGGTGGCGTCGTACTGGAAGGTCTCGATGCCGCCGTCGGGATGCGTGATCGACGTGACGTTGCCGCGGGCGTCGTAGGCGATCGTGGTGACGGCGTGCTGCGCCGGATCCGCCCCGTCTCCCTGCGGCTGCGTGACGCGGACGATCCGCCCTTCGGCGTCGCGTTCATAGTCGCGGGTGATGCCGTGGTCGTCGGTCACGGAAGTGATGGCCCCGAAATGCCCGCCGCGGACGACCGACTGGTTGCCCAGCGGATCGCGATACTTGCCGACCACGTCGGCCAGCCTGGCCAGCGGGGCGGGGCTGGCCTCGCTGCCGAGGCCCGAAGCGGGGTTCACCAGGCCGACGGTCTCCAGGGCATCGATCTCTTCGACGGCCCCGCTGGGATGGATGACCCGGTCGATGCGGCCGGCGAAGTCGTACTGATAGCGGGTGACCTTGTCGCCCGAGTCGGTCGAGCTGGTCAAGAGGTTCGTCGTCGGATCGTAGCTGAAGGCCATCACGGGAGCGGCCAGCGGCCCGGCGCCATCCGGATCGGGCCGGGTGATGGAAGTGAGCCGGCCGCTGCCATCGTAGACGTAGGAGGTGACCAGCCCTTCGAAGTCGGTGATGGTGCTCAGCCGGCCGGAGGAATAGGCCAACGTCATCACGCCGCCCAGGGCGTCGGTGATCGAGGTCAATAGGCCGCCGGTGTAGGCATACGTCGTGGCGTTGCCCGTGCGATCGACATACTTCGTCAAGAGGCCGGTGGGGTCGAACTCCCGACGGCTGCCGTCCACGTCGGTGAGCGTGTAGCTGGTGTCGGCGTTCTTGACCAGCGTGGCGGTGTAGCCGTTGGGCGTGTGATAGCCGCCCTGGCCGTTGGCGGCGTAGTAGATCACGCCGCGATCGCTGCGGTAGGTGACGCGGCTGCCGGAGAGACTGAGCTGCTCCAGTCCTTCGAGCATCCAGCGGTTCCCGTAAGGGCTATTGATGTCGTTGACCAGCGCGTGCCGGCCGTTGAGCGTCCGCGAGGTGGACGAGCCGCCGGTATACTCCGTGAGCGTGAGCGTGTAATTGTGCGTGCCAGTGGGCAGCGTCGAAGCATCCACCTGCACGGCCAGGCGATAGCGGTCGCCGGCGGCGAAGCCCGTGGTATTGAACCAGACGGGCGTGGCGGCGATGCCGCCGTAGGTCAGCTCGGCCTTGATCTTGTTGGGCAGCACCTGGCCGATGGGGAAGATGCCTTCGTAGGAAACGATCGGGTGAGGGTTGCCGCTGGCTAGATAGATGGCCCTGAGGAAGGAATCGAGCTTGGAGCGGGAGACTTCGGCCGCGACGTGGTTTTCGCCGCTGATCGGGTCCTGGATGCTATGGACCTTGACCGTCGGGCATTCGCACTCGCACTCGCAAGGGTTCAGCAGGGCCGCCAGCTCCGGGTTGTCGCGGAGGTATTCGGCGAAGTCTTCGGTGATCTTCACCCGGCCGGGGTTCTGGTTGATCGAGCCATAGCTGGGGTTCGAGAGCGTGACCTGGAACTGCTCGGGCTTCTCTTCGGTGGTGTCGCCGATCAGCTCGATGTTGATTGTCGCCAGGGTCTGGTTGGGCTGAAAGGTGATGCTGCCGGACGTGATGACGTAATCCTGTCCCCCCACGGCGTTGGGAGACGGCAGATCGGAGGTGGCGAATAACACGATCACCGGGGTCTGGCTGGGCCGCGAAAGGCGGACGTTGACCACGGCCGGGGCGCCCTCGTAGCCCGTGGTGAGCTTGTCGATATTGATCTGCGGCGGGCTGTCGTTGTCCAAGATGGTGCCCAGGCCGCGCTTGGATTTCTCATCGGCCCCCAGGTGCGCATTGGTGGCGCTGGTGAGCTTCAGGTACAGCCGCTCGTTTTCTTCAACGGTGGTGTCTTCCACCGTGGTCACCGAGACGATCATGCTCTCGGTGCCCGGCGTGAACACGAGCATGCCCGACTGGCCGGCGAAGTCGGTGGTGACGGAGGCGGGATCCGCGCCGCGTAGAGCTCGGTCGTGTATTGCACGATTACCGTGTTGGGGCTCTTGGCCGAAAGCACGACTTCAAACTTGAGCGGCGTTCCTTCGGCGGCCGACACCGGCTTGACGGTGGCGATCGGGTCATCGTCCAAGACGATCCCCAGGGCTTCCTTGGGGCTGCCGATCTTGGCACCGTAAGCCTGCGTGAGCTTGGCGAAGAAGGTCTCCGGCGGCTCGTTGACCGAGTCCTGACCGATGGGCACGGCAATGGTCGTGCTCGAGTCGCTATCCAGGACGACTTCATAGTCGGTGCGCTGGGTGTAGTCGTTCCAGGCGAACTGCGGGCCGGCATGAGCCGTGCCGTTGCGGGTGCTGAAGCGGATCTTGACGGTGTCGCCGAAACTGCCTCCCTCGCGAAGGACCGTGAAGAGGGCAAAGCCCCCTTCATAGGCGGGCGCGCGTCGGCGATGGTCACCGTCGTGGCCGGCGGCGTAATGGTGGCCACCCCCGTGGCATCGGCCAGCTCACCGCCGCCCGATTGAATGGCGATGGTGACGTTGAGCTTTTCGTCGGGCTCAACCTCCCAGTCGGGATGCGTCTGGAAAGAGAGCGGCTTGGAAGTCTCGCCGCTTTGGAAGACCACCACGGCGGGCGACCAGGCGGGGTTATAGTCCACGCCAGCCGTGGCGGGATTCGGCGAGCCGCCGGCGACCTGATAGACGATCTCGGATACCGCGGCGAGCTCCTGCTCCGTCCCGGTGCGGACGATGGCGTACTCGGCCACCGCTCCTTCCGGCACGCTGATATCGTTGATGCCGAAGGACAACGAGAGCATGCAGCGCTCTTCGAGCCGCTCGTATTGCAGGCGGATCGAGCGATTACGCTTACGCTCGTGCCAAGAGTCTTCGCGTGGGCTATCCTGCCCGCGGAACCAATCGGCAAACCAGTCAGCGACGTCCCACATCCACAGCGGGCAAGCGTCCCAGATCCGCCGCCAGAGCGAGCGCAGAAGGTTCATCAGAGCGCCTTCACGATGCGAGGGCAACGACCTGGCCCGAGCAACTAGCCGCGAGCCAGAACGACACGCAAGCCCAGCCCCTGGCGGGCGCCCTCCGCCGCAGGCTTTTCCAGCGCCGTTAATCTAGTAGGGCGGACTGGGCAATTTCAAGAGGCGGGGAAAGATTTCGCTATTCACCCTCGATCTCCTTGTGAGGGAAGCAAGGGGTGAAGACGGTTTCGTGTGGCCGCCCCCTCACCCCGGCCCTCTCCCCAAGGGGGAGAGGGCGTTTCGTGTGGAGCGGGTGGGTCTAGCGATGGCGAATCCTATGTCACGGAGGCGCGAGACGTGTCGGCTTGTGTGGCGAGATCTTCCGTTTGTGTCACTTTTTAGAGGCAAAATCCGACATGAATCGAAGCTGGCCTAGGAACGCCTAGGAGCGAAAGCAACTGCGCGAGCGGGACTTAAGAACATCTATTCGGTCATGTCATGCCAGCGCGTAAGATCGACGTGGACATTCGGAGATCGGCGGACGCCGCGCGGTGAAACGCGGTGAGCTGAGCTCAAAGCAAAGATGGTGGCGCAGCCACCCAGCCACCTGCCTGGTGGGCACGGCCCATCCTACGACTACTCGTCGAAGTCGTCTTCTACTCGTCGAAGTCGTCCTCGGCCGCCTTAGATTTGTAGAGCGGCAGGAAACGGTAGGGCACTTCCAGCGTCATGCAGTTCATGCAGGTGCTGTAGTGGCGGCCGCCCTGAGCGCCGCCCAGGCCGCCGGCAAGGTACCAGCTCCCCGTCTCGTGGCCGTTGGACGACTGCTTGGGGAGCAACTGATCCTGCATGGCCTTGTTCCATTTGTCCCACTCTTGGCCTTCCCACTGCCGCATCACCTGCGAGGCGTAGTAGTTGTAATACTCGTTGGTCGGCGAAAAGCCCATCCGGTCGATGAGCTGCACGCCGCGGACCAGCGCACCGTTGTCCTTCTTCCAGCCCAGGTGCATCCGGCACAACAGCCCGATGGCGGTGGTCGCCGGGCCGGCGCCGGCCCGGTCGTAGCCGTATTCGAGCGCCGCTGTCGGACTGCACGATGTTGAGAAAGTTATTCGCGCCGGCGATGGTTTGCGGGGGGATCTTGATGTAGGCGAACTTCGCGCTCTTGAGGGCCATGAGCTGCCAGCCCACCACCGACGTGTCGCCCGGCTGCCGCGGCTGGTAACGCCAGCCGCCGCCGACGGGGTCTTGGGCGGTAATGATGAAGCCGATGGCTGCCCTGGCCGGGCCCATCAGCGATTTGTCGTTGGTCATGCCGACCGCTTCGCACAGGGCGATGGTGGCGATGCCGTGGGCATACATCTGCTCGCCCCCTTGGTACATCTGGCCGGTCTTGGGGTTCATGTTCCGCACGAGCCAGCCCAGGGCGTTGTAGACGGTCTTCTTGTATTCGCCTTCCTTGTGGGTCTGTCCGGCGCCCAGGAACGACATCAGCGCCAGGCCGGTGGAGCCGAAGCGAGAGTCCTTCAGCGAGCCGGGGTTGCCGCACTTGCCCGCGCACTTGGGCGACAGGCGATGGTCGAAGCTCCAGCTTCCGTCGGGCAGTTGGTGCTCGGCCAGCCATTTGAGCGCCCGGGCCACGGCGGCCAGGCTCTCATCGGTCGCGCCGTAGCCCTTCTTCTGCTTGGCGGTCGCGCCACGGCCGCCGATCGGGCCGTCGCCGGACATGCGTCCTTTTCCCACCGTGCCCAGCAGGCCGTCGCGGCCCTTGCCGAGGTTGTCCACCCCGATGGGTCCGTTCAACGGCGGAGCGGGCGTGGGGTCGTTGAACGGGGAATTCACGCTGTTGGACATCGTGGCGAACTCATTCGACACGAGCGCCTCGGTCGTGCTTGTCGAATCCAGCGAGCCCATGGGATCACCGGGTTCCAGCATCTGGCTGTCCAGATCCTCGAAGGGCGAGACCTCCGTCGCGGAGACGTTGGAAATGAGATCGCCGATTCCCTCCGGCGCGAATTCCGGCAGCGTCATCACGCCCAGCACCAGCAGGATCACGACGTGCAGCACCATGCTGGTCATCCAACTGGGCGTCGCGCGGAGCAGCGACCGAATGGCATGCGTCAGGCCAGCAGGTTCGGCGGGCAACTTCAGCGCGCGCTCCGTAGATTTGGCGGCACCATTCTGCTTGGCGGCGCTGCTTTGCGCAGAGCCTTTTTGAGCGGAACTCTTGGGCGCGGCCGCTGCCTCGGACGAGTCTGGTTTGGCCTTGGCCAAAGCCTTGCGGTTCGCGGGCCTGATTCGCGAGTCCTGTCCTTGCTCTGCCATGGGTCTCTCTCCAATGATGCCAAAAACGCCGCCTGCTCCAGCCGAGTCGAACGCGCGACTGCGGAAAAGACACCAAGTCGGCGGAAGACCAAGCGGGCCGCACTTGGAGCCCCCCACCGCGCACTGGCCCGACACTGAAGGTAAACTAACCGATCCGGCCGGAGATTACAAAGATTCAACCCCAGAAATCTTGGAACTTTCCTGTAACCTTCCAGGCCGCGCCGATCAGTCGTCTCCCCAATCTTGGGGGGTGCGTCTCCGAGGGCGACCAACGGCCTGACGGTCCACGCTACCCATTCGCGGCTGGGGCATTCTTCAAGTATAAAAAAGCGTGTTTCCTTCTCACGGATCCCTTGGGCATCAGCCGCTCTAGCGAACCATGTCCAGCAAGTTAGCCGAGCTGCGGCTGTTCTTCCGAGAATTCCGCCGCAACTTTCACACTACCGGCTCGATCACGCCCAGCAGCCGGTTCTTGGGAAAAGCCCTCGCCCGCTTTGTCGGCGGCGGGGGACAGCCGCGGCGCGTTCTGGAAGTCGGACCGGGCACCGGAGCGGTCACGACGCACATCGTGCGCAGGCTGGGACCGCGCGATCAGTTCGATCTGGTAGAGCTCAACGATTCGTTCGTCGAGCTGCTCCGCCGCCGCTTCGCCGAAGAACCAGAGTGGCGCTCCGTCGCGGAGCGCACTCGCATCCTGCACCAGCCCCTCGAGGAAGTCGTCGAGCAAGGCACCTACGATGTGATCGTGTCTGGCTTGCCGCTCAATAACTTCGCGGCCGCCAGCGTGGAGCAAATCCTGGCCGCCTTCGCCACGCTGGCTCGGCCCGGCGGCACGTTGTCGTTCTTCGAGTATGTCGCCGTGCGGCCGATGCGAGCGGTCTTTGCCGGGGCCGATGAGCGCCAGCGGCTGCGCGACATCGGCCGGCTGCTGAAGGGCCTGCTGGGCAAGGGCGAAATCCGCCGCGAATGCGTGCTGGTCAACGTGCCGCCGGCCTGGGTGCATCATGTGCGGCTGGGGGCGGAGCGGACGGCGTGACAAGGTGACAAGGTGACAAGGTGACAAGGTGACAAGGTGACAAGGTGACAAGGTAAAGGGGATGAAAGGGTTCACTCTTACGCGAGCGTCGAACGTCCAACGTCCAACATCGAACGTCCAACATCCAACATCCAACATCCAACATCGAACATCGAACATCGAACTTGACGGTCGTCGTCCGACGCTGAGTGGCGAATCTTGACGTCTATTCACCATGTCACCATGTCACCTTGTCACCTTGTCACCTTGTCACCCCCCTCACATCGTCAGCCGGCAATCAACGACCGTCCCATGCAGACTGCCGAAGTTCTCTCCATCGGCGACGAGCTGACCAGTGGCCAGCGGCTGGACACCAATAGCCAATGGCTGAGCCTGCGCCTGGGGGAGCTGGGCATCCGCGTGCTGTATCACACGACGGTGGCGGACGAGCTGGAGGCCAACTGCCGGGTGTTCGCCCAAGCGATCGACCGGGCCAACGTCGTCGTCGTCACCGGCGGGCTGGGACCTACGGCCGACGACCTCACGCGGGAGGCGCTGGCGGCAGTGACGGGCGCAGACCTGGTGCAGGACGACGCCTCATTGCGGCACATCCGGGAGCTGTTTGCCCGCCGCGGCCGCGCCATGCCGGAGCGGAACCTCGTACAGGCCCTTTTCCCGCGGGGCAGCCGGCCAATCTTCAATCCGCACGGAACGGCGCCGGGCATCGAGATGATCGTCGATCGTCGGTTAATGCCGTATACGCAGACCGACGAACATCGAACATCCAACATCGAACACCCAACATCGAACGAAACGTTAGAGGCCTCGCAGACCGGCGAGGCAAAACCGCGTTCGATGTTCGATGTTGGATGTTCGATGTTCGATGTTCGCTGCTCCCACGTCTTCTGCCTTCCGGGAGTGCCGGCGGAAATGAAGGAGATGTGGCCCGCCGTGGCTGCGGCGCTTGGTGCGCGCGGCGCGGCTGGGCGGGTGATTCGCCACCGCGCGATCCGCTGCTTTGGCGTGGGCGAGAGCGATCTGGAGCAAATGCTGCCGGACCTCATCCGCCGCGGTCGCGAGCCGCAAGTCGGCATCACCGTAAGCCAGGCCACGATCACGCTGCGGATCACGGCCGGGGGAACCACGCCAGAGGATTGTCTGGCTGCGATGAAACCGACGCTCGACACCATCCAGCAGTGCCTCGGGCCGCTCGTCTTCGGCGAGGAGGAAGAAGAGCTTCAGCACGCCGTGTTGCGGCTGCTGGCCCGGCGCGGGCAGTCGCTCGGCCTCGTCGAATGGGGCTCGGGCGGGCAGATCGCTCACTGGCTTCGCGAGCTTCCCAGGCGGCCAGGGATTCCTCAGAGCGGGCATCGTGATCGGCGACGCGGAGCAGGCCTCGCGTTTGCTCGGCATCCCTCCGCAAGACCTTAGCGCGCATCGGCCGCGCAGCCGCGAGACGGCTGAGCTGCTTGCCACCGCGGCACGCCAGCGTCTGGGCGCCGATTACGTCCTGGCAGTCGGCCCCTATCCGGACGAGGCGGAGGACGAAGACGATCGGTCTCAGGACGACGATCGGTTTCATATTGCCCTGGCTACGCCGAGCGACCTGGCCACGCAGTCGCTACGGTACGTCGGCCATCCAGATATCATCAAAGTCCTGGCGGCCAAACGAGCGCTGGACCTTTTGCGGCTGACACTGCTAACGAGTGCGGAGTGCGGAATGCGGAGTGCGGAGTGATGTCAAAATACCCCGCACTCCGAACTCCGCACTCCGCGCTCCGCACTCCGCACTCCGAACTCGCAAGGAGCATCCCGTGGACGTGCGTCATATCGACCAGGTGCCGGCCTTCACGACCAAGGACGGATCGGAAATCCGCGAGCTGCTGGCCCACCGCAACTCGTGCATCGCCAAACAGAGCCTGGCCGAGGCCCGCCTGGCCCCCGGCCAGCAGACCACGCCGCACTATCACCTGCAAACGGAAGAGATCTACTACCTCCTCACGGGCAGCGGGCTGCTGCGAATCGATCGCGAAGAGCGCACGGTGACCGCCGGAGACGCGATCGCCATTCCGCCGGGCGCCGTGCACACGATCACCAACACCGGCAACGAAACGCTGAAGTTCCTCTGCTGCTGTGCCCCGGCTTATGAGCACGACGATACGGTGCTCGTGGAGGGGTGACGGCATGAGGGGGTGGCGAGGTGAAGGGGTGAGGATTTACATGTACGCGGCGTCGAACGTCCAACGTCCAACATCGAACGTCCAACATCGAACTTGACGGTCGTTGTCGGGTGTTGAATCGTAACGTCCATTCACCTTGTCACCTTGTCACCTTGTCACCTTGTCAAGCTACCGCGCCGGCGCGGTCGTGTTGGGCGACGCGTTTGTCGAGTTCGAATTGCGGCTGCGCCGGGTCGCTGTGCTGTTAGGTTGCGTGCGAGACCGAGAGAGCGTGCTATTCGATCTCGATCGCAATCGCCGTGGTCCGGTTCGATTGCGCGACGCGGCGGTTGAATTCCGCGGGGCCGTGGAATTTGCCGACCCGGTCGAATTGGGCGAGGTGCGGTTCGAGCGGGGACTGTAATCGAAGTCCTGGAGACAGCCGGTCAGCGGGCCCAAGAGGACGATCCCCAGCATGACGCTGACGAGCTTCATTCCACGCATCGGCTTACCTCGGCATGCGGCATTCGCGGCCCATTTTTTTGAGGATACGACAAGCAGCCCACGCCGGCAAGAACGTTTGCCCCATCGTGGCGCCGCCGGCCGACGTCATTCCCTCCGCCGCAGCAGCGACAGCCCCAGCACGGTCAGCACGATCCCCGCGACGATCGCCGCCGTCGGCTTCTCGCCGAAAAGGACGATCCCGGCCACTGCCGAGAGGGCCACCTGCGAAGCGTTGATCAGGTTCGTCCGCGTTACCGGCATCCGCTCCAGCGCAATGCCCAGCGAAAAGAACGCCACGGCATTGAAGGCCCCCGCCAAGAGCATGGTGGTCCACTCGTGTGGCGTCGTCGCCGTCATGCCGGCCCAGCCGATGCGCCACAGTGTGATCGCCCCCAGGCTGATGACGCCCGTGGTGCTCATCACCATGATCGTGGCCGAAAGGGGCACCACGTCGGACATGCGGCGGATCACGATGCTGGAGGCCGCATAGCAAAACCCGGAGAAACACGTAGTGATCACTGCCATGGCGACGGTCCAGGAATCGAATTCCAGTCCGCCCTCGACCACCACCGCCGCCGCGTCGCTCTCGATCAACGTCGGTGCGGCTTGCGGCCCGGCGATCGGCCGCGCCGTTTCGGCCCCCCAGCTCAGCACGCCGATGGCCGCCATCAGCACCATCATCGCCAGGGCCGTCCGCGGGAAGATGGGCTCTCCCAGGCATGCCCGCCCGGCCAAGGCGCCCCCCAGGATCAACGTGCCAAACACCAGCGGCACGCTCAACGACAGCCCCAGGATCGGCAAGGCCCATTGAAAGCTGATATTGCCGCCGACTTGCATCACGAGGGCCGTGGCCACGAGGCCCGGCAGCCGGCCGGCGCCGGGCAATGCCGGCCGGCCCGCGGCCGCCCGGCGGCTGATGAGCAGCCAGGCCACGGCGCCGTCGGGGCCGCCTTGACGCAGGAAATCCAGGCCGGATCGCAGGAGCGGGCCGCGTCGCGCAAGCAGATGTTCGCCGCCGTGTAACCCAGGGCGGAGACGACGTTGAACAGCGTGCCCAGCAGAATCGGATCGAACCCTGCGGGCCGGGTCGTGGGATCGCGCGCGGTGAGCGTCACAGGAGGGAGATCAGCCCGGCACGTCCGACGATCACGCGCGACGGATGGCGACCAGGAAGGGAATTCAACGAGGCGAGTCCATTCTACGCCAGAGCGGCCTCGAACTCCATGAGGCTCGAAGGCGGGTAGTGATGCACTTTGAAAAAGTCTGCCCGATCCGTCAAACTAAGGGGCATGTGGAAGTACAGAATCGAGGGGCTGTTGGTCCTGGCCGTTCTTGCTGTCGCCTATGTCATTTGGGGCGACAACGTGACGCTGCCCAGCTACCAAGCCGTCCCCTTTCGGTGGCGACTTGGCATTGCGAGCGGCATCGTTCTCGTCACGACGGCTATCGTCTTGCTCGTGCGGTACGCGTGAAACGCCGAATTAGCCCATCGCCGCAGGCTGAGCAGCTCGAACCGCCGCATTCCATCGCGTACAATGTCGCGCATGCTCATGGGTGCGGTGTGGGAGATCCAATGAAGGCAAGAACCGCGTCGATCACAGTCGCCGGCATCGTCAGCCTGTTTTTGCTGCCGGCCTCTGCTGAGGTGCCGCCTACGCGGCGGACGCACCAAATACGGTTCGTTGGCCCCCCGCCGGGCGGCATGCGAGTGGACTATCACGTGAGCCGTGACGGCCGCTTCAGCCGGCGGCCGCTGGTCACGCCGGTGCGCATCGATTTCCCCCAGCCGGGCGTCTACCGCCTCAGGCTGACTCACGTTCCAGGGCACGAGGGCGTGACGCTTTATCCCACGCTCGAGATCGCGCCAGCCACTCCCCGCAGCGAGGCCTTCCTGGCCCATAGCGCGATCGTCGTGGAGTTCACCGAGCGCGACATCGCCCAGGCCGTTGCCGGCAGGTTCGTCACCAAGGTGATTCATCTGCCCGAAGCGGAGCCGCCGCCGGCCGGCAGGGCGCAGTGCGGCGCGAGGCTGGCGATCGTGCGGCTCGGCGATCGGCAACTCGAAGGGCCTTGACCGCAGATGTCCCACGAATACCGACCGGCAAACCCGATCATCCAAAGCTGGCAGTCCGCGGCTAAGCCGCCTGGACGCTGGCTCGGGAGGAAACGCCGGCGCCGTCGGCTGCTGGTCAGTGGCCTGCTGCTGCTCGGTGGCCTGCTGCTGCTCGTTGGCCTGCTGCTGCTCATCGCCGTGGGACTGGCACAGGCTGACAAGCGACGAAAGGACGCATCGGCCCCCACGACTGCCCCGACGACGACGGCCCCGACGACGGCCCCCGCGGCGGCACCGCCGCTAGTTGTGTCGGTCCCGCTGAACGCGGGATTGCAGAAGTTTTCGCTGATCTACGACGCTCCGGGCGGGCATCGGCGCGAGAGCCCGGCTTTTCTCTGGTACCCCACTGCGGCCGAGGCGCCCCGCTTCGATTACAACGGCCAGATCGGCCTGGCAGCCCGGGACGCGCCGGTGGCCGCCGGCGAATATCCGTTGCTCGTCTTCTCGCACGGGTTCTTGGGCGCCGCGGATCAGACGATCTTCTTGATGGAAGAGCTCGCGCGCCGCGGGTACATCGTGGCGGCCATCGACCATGCGGATGCCGGCAAGAACCTGAGCAAGTCGATCGCCTGGCCGAATTTCGTGGACGCCAGGTCGTGGGACGACAGCAAGTATCTCGACCGCAAACAGGACCTCTCGGCACTGCTGGACTACCTGCTGGCCCAGAACGATCGCGCCGAGTCATTCCTGCACCAGCACCTGGCAGCCGGGCGAATCGGCGCGATCGGCCACTCGCTGGGCGGCTATGCCGTGCTGGGCATGGCCGGCGCCTGGCCTGCCTGGCGCGACGAGCGGATCGGGGCGGCGCTGCTGCTGTCTCCCTATGCTTTGCCTTTTCACGTCAATGGCGATCTCTCGTCCGTGAAGGTGCCCATCATGCTGCAAGGCGGCACGCTCGATTGGGGCATCACGCCGTTCCTGCCGGTGGTGTACGACAAGCTGCGCGGCCCCAAGCACTACCTGGTGCTCAAGAACGAAACGCACTTCGGCTGGACGAACCTGATCTCGCTGGGCAAGACCACCACCGAGTGCATCCAGAGCGGCAACGCCGAGCTGATGACGACCTATGCCGTGGCGTTCTTCGACCGCTACTTGAAGGGCCAGGCGCCGGCACTCTTCGAGCAGAGCAACAGCCGGCTGGAGACCTATCGCTTTGAGGGGGCCAGGGATTGAGCGATCAATCCACGTACAAGAACTCGTTGCTGTTGAAGATCACGCGGCACAAGGCCGGCACGCCGTAGCGATTGACGAAAGCGGTGGTCCAATCCAGCTCTTCCGCGGAGGGTTGCCGGCCGTAGGCCAACGCATAGGCGCGCTTCACTTGCTGGCCGGGCAGCTCTTCGGACGGATTGGAAATCCGTCCTACGTCTTGCCCCATGCGCTCGGCGAAGCGCTCCGACATCCGCAGCACGAATGAGTGGTTCATCAGCGAGAGCGCCTGGAGCGGCGTGGTGGTCACGGCCCGCTTAGGCGTCTTGGTCGAAGGGTCGGGACAGTCGAAGGCGTCCAGCAACCGGCTGCGGCCCGAGCGGACCCAGGTGCGGTACAGGCTGCGGCGGTCGAAGCTGGCACCCAGCGGATCGCGCATCTCGTAGAACTGGCTATTGCTGACGAACGTCGCGAAGTCCTGGAAGCCGGGGCCGCCGGCCTCCCGATTGAGCGCACCGGCGACCGAGAGGATCGCGTCCCGTACCGTCTCGGCCTCCAGACGCAGCGGCTCTTTACGCCACAGCAGCCGGTTGTCGGCATCGACCCTTGCCGACTCGGCGTCATGCCGCGAGGCCTGGCGGTAGGTGGCCGAAAGCACGATCGTCCGATGCAGCGCCTTGAGGCTCCACCCCTGCCGCACCAGCTCCGCGGCCAGCCAATCGAGCAGCTCGGCGTGACTTGGCCGCCCGCCGTTGAAGCCGAGGTCGCTGGGCGTGTCGACCAGCCCCTGGCCGAAGTGATATTGCCAGAGCCGATTGACGATCACGCGGGCGAAGAGCGGATTGCGCTCGCTGGCGATCCATCGGGCCAGCCGCACGCGGCGCTCCGCCTCGGCGGCGTCGGCCGATAGCCCGAAGTCGGCCGTCAGGCCGCGCAGGGCTGCGACACCTCCGGCCGTTACGATACCGCCCTGATCGCCCGGATCGCCGCGCCGCAGCAGGTGGACCGGCTCGGCCGGCTGCGGCACGACGGCATAGACTTTGGTGGCAGCGGCCCGTTCCTTTTGCTGCCGAAGCTGAGTCGAGCTCGAACGTGAGATGCTCTCGCCGCGTGCGCTCGGCGGGCGCCAGGGCGGCGACGATCTCCTCTTCGCTGGCGGACGTGGCCTGCACGCCGGCAGAGGCCGCCACTTCCGCTGCCGACAGCGCCCGGTCGTAGAGCTGTGCCCGCTCGATCGCGCCGGCCAGATGTTTTCCTGGCGACGAAGGACTGTGTCGCAGGCCGAACAGCACCTGGCTCTTGCCGGCCGCGAACTCCACGGGTCCGCTGCTCTGGTACGACGTGCCGTAAGGCCGACCGTTGCGATAGAGCGCGATCGTGCCGTCGGCCGCGTAGACGATGGCCACGTGGACCACTTCGCCCCCGCCGGCCGCTTCCGCCGACCCGCCGACGGGCTGCGTGCGGCCGATAGAAGTCGCTGCCGGCCATCCACCGCCGCGCCTCGCGCTCGCCGTAGACGATGGCGTCGAACGAGCCGCCATCGAGCGTTTGCACGCTGATCGCCGCGCCGCCGGCTTGCGAGAGGTCCGAGAGCGTCAACCAGGCTTCCAGCGTCTTTTGCTTGAGCGAGCGATCGAGCGGCGCGGTCGCCACATAGGCCGCCCGGCCCTCCAGCACCAGCCGGCCGTTTTCCAGCCGTGCGCCGCCGTGCGCCGTGCCGTGCAGTTTGCCGAGCGAGTCGGCCAAGTCCTTCTCGAACTCCCAGCGGGCGATCGGCCGCGGCGGTTCGGCCGGCTTTGGAGTCGCTCGCTGCCTGGCGATTTGCTGGAGGATCGGTCCTTCGATGACCGCAATCTGCCGCGACACGTCGCCCGTCTGCCGCTCGACGGCGGCCGCCTGCTGCGCGGCGCGGTGGCGAAGCGCGGCATCGGCTGCGTCCCGCTCGCCGTGCCGCACGCCGGCCAGCGCGGCCACCAGGCGATAGTATTCCCTCTGCGGGATGGGGTCGAACTTGTGGTCGTGGCAGCGGGCACAGTGCACCGTCAGCCCGAGGAACGTCTGGCCCACGAGCGAGACGACATCTTCCAGCTCGTCCTGCCGCACCACCGCTTTCATCGCGGCGCTTTGCTGCATCTGGCCCACCTCGTCATACGGGCCGGTGACGAGAAACCCGGTCGCGATCACCGCCTCGCCGTCGCCGGGCCGCAGCACGTCGCCGGCCAGTTGCAGCCGGGCGAACTCGTCGTACGGCATGTCGCGGTTGAGGGCGTCGATCACCCAATCGCGATACCGCCAGGCGTTGGGCCGCAGCTTGTCGCGCTCGAAGCCCTGGCTCTCGCCGAAGCGGACGACGTCGAGCCAATGCCGTGCCCAGCGCTCGCCGTAGTGAGGCGAAGCGAGCAGCCGATCGACCAGCCTGGCGTAAGCGTCGGCGGCGCGATCGGCGACGAAGGCCTCGACCTCTTCCGGCGTCGGCGGCAGGCCGAGCAGGTCGAAGAGAGCCGGCGGATCAGCGTGCGGCGGTCGGCCTCGGGCGACGGGCGAAGGCCGGCCGCTTCCAGCTCTGGCGAGCACGAAGCGGTCGATGTCGCCGCGGGGCCAGCTCGCATGCTTCACCGCGGGCGGCCGCGGCCGCGCGACGCTTTGGAGCGACCACCAGTCGTAGCCGGCGCGCGAGTCGCTGGTGAAACGGAAGGGATCGATCGGGTCGCTGCCCCACTTGGCGCCGCTGGCGATCCATTCGCGCAACACTGCACGTTCGGCGGCCGGCAGCGGCTTCTTGGGCGGCATCTCGTCGGCGGCGATCCGCTGCCATAGCAAGCTCTCGTCGGGCTTGCCGGGCGCGACCGCCGGGCCGTTGTCGCCGCCGGCCGTTGCGGTGGCCTGGCCGGAGAGCACGAGCCCGCCCTTGTGCTCCACGGCACTATGGCAATCGAGACACCGGCGGGCGAGGATCGCGGCTACATCGCGGTCAAAGTCGAGCGGCTTCGCCTTGCCGGTGCCGGAGGACGGCCTAGCGAGCGCGTCGTCGGCGCAAGGGACTTACTCCAGCAACGAGGCAGCAGGCCCCAATGAGGATAGAAGCCACGCATCGCGCGAGATTCGTCAACTCAGTCTCCGGCAATCAGAAGTAAGCGGCAAAAGAGCATTGTAACCAGGCCAGTCCCGCAGAGTCGCCTGCTCACGATCGCTCGCAAAGTTGAATGATTCGGGCTAAGGGACGTAGCAAAACTCGGCGAGATTGAAGACCGCGTGGGCCAGATCTTTCCACACATCGCGGCGGGTCAGCACGTCGGCCCTGCGGGTGGCGCCGTCGGTGGCAAGCTGGCCAGCGGCATCGACAAATCGTTCGCGCTCCGCAGCGGACGGCGCCCGGCCGAGCGCCGCGGCGAACATGTGTTCCACGCGGGCGGCCACCGTCATATCGCGCCGGGCGACCAGCCGTTCGGCCCACACCTCGGCCTGGGCATGGACGAAGGGGTCATTGAGCAGGGCCAGCGCCTGGGCCGGCACGTTCGTCACGTCGCGGCGGCCTTGCGCGAACTTGCCGCCAGGGAAGTTGAACACGCCCAGGAAACTGGGCGACTCCATCAGGTTGTTCTTGATGTACACGCTGCGGCGGCCGTGGCCATCGAGCGGCCCGGCGAACAGCCGCCTGTCAGGGTATTCCTGCTGCCGGTACGGCTGGATGCTGGTGCCGAAGAGCGTGCGATCCAGCCGTCCCGAGACGGCCAGGATCGAATCGCGAATGGCCTCCGCTTCCAGCCGCCGGGCAGGATAGTGGTGCAGCAGACGATTGGCCGGATCGGCCGCGCGGATGACCGCTTCGGCCCCCTTGTTCGGCCGATGCGCCATTTGGAACGTGCGGGTGAGGACGAGCGTCCGGATGAGCCGCTTGAGTGACCAGGCCTGCGAAGACGGTTTCGCCTGCCCCTCACCCCCGGCCCGTCGCCCCAGGGGGGAGATGGGGGATTCAATGAATTCGGCGGCTAGATAGTCGAGCAGCTCCGGATGGCTGGGCAGGTCGCCGACATGGCCGAAGTCGTCCACGGTCCGCACCAGCCCGGCCCCAAACAGGTGATGCCACACCCGATTGACCATCACGCGGGCGGTGAGCGGATTGTCTGGGCTGGCGATTCGCTCGGCCAGCTCCAGCCGGCCGCTGCCCGGGCCGTTGAACCGCTGGCTGGGTGTGGAGAGCACTTCCAGGAAGCGCCGCGGTGCCGGCTCGCCGGGCTTCGTGCAATCGCCCCGCACGAAGACCGGCTGGTCGATTCCCGCGCCGCAATCGGCGAGGCCCGGCACAATGCGGGGAGACGTCAGGAGGGCCTCGATCCGCCGATACTCGGCGACGAGCTTCTCAACGCGCGGCGACGCGGCCGGATGATTGCTCAAAAGTCCCCGCCGCAGCAGCGCATCGAGCCAACGCACGTCGTCGTCGGTTGCGCGATCCTCCGCCCAGGCCTTGGTGGCGGACTCCACGACGTTCCGGCATATCGCGCCGCGAGATCTGCCGGCGAGCGGGGGGCGTCAGCCGCCGGATCACGTGGCGCCGGCTGAGTGGGCGGCGCGGCGTTATCAGGGGGCTTACGCCCCCCGCTCGCCATGACGGGCGCCATCAGCCGCAGCACGAAACCCAGGTCCATCTTCGGCGGCTCGGGGCCATCGTGCAGCACGGCACGAGTCAGGCCCCAGTACGAGCGCGGGTTAGCGGCGGCCTTGTCCCAAGGCAGCCGATAGTTCTCCTTGTCGCCACCTAGCGCGCTCAACTGGTCGGGGAATTTGGGATTGTCGAGCATCGTCATCAGCTCGGCATACACGCGCAGGGCGGCGGCATCCTCCGGCAGCTCGAACGTCACCCATTGCGGCTCGTCGCTGGTAAGTGCGCGATAGTTCTTGTAATTGAGCTGGCAGTTGTTGGAGACCAGTCGCACCGCGCTGCTGCGCTGGCCGATGACCTGGAAGCTAATGTGCTTCTTCGCCGCAGTCAGCGTCGGCGAGCGAAGCGTGCCGTTCAGCTTGTCGGAAAGCGCATGCGTGTAGATGCCGGCCGGGAGGATGCTCCGCACCAGAGCATCGCCTTCGCCTTGCAGGGCAAAGTCGCCGCTGCGGCTCGGGCTTGCCCGGAGGGCGTGGCCGCCGGCTTGCCAGTCGCCGCTCCCGCCCCGGCGAAAGTCCGCTAGGGTGACGAAATGCTTGTCATTGAACTGGGTCCGTTCGCGCTGCTCCTGCACAAAGCGCTCCACCAGCTTGCCCCAAGCCGCAGCGAAATCCGGGCGCCAGCCGGCCTGGTCTCGATGATCGACCACCAGGGGCCAAGCGGATCATCCATCGGCGCAGCGGCCGGGGCGGCGGCCGTCGGCGCCGTGGCCATCGGTGCCGCGGCCATAGGTGCCGTGGCTATAGGTGCCGTGGCCGCCCAGCGCCCCAGTCGGACGGCATCGAGCCCATGAGCCAGATCTCGGGCCTCGGGTTGCCCGCCGCGCGAAGCCGCGGCAGCCAACAGGTAACGACCCACGTCCCGCGCCTCACGGAGCCACACGGCGCCCAGCTCCCGTCTCAGCTCGTGCTTCACAGCCCGCAGCTTCGCCAGCGATTCGGCTTGCGCATCCGGCGCGTCGATCGTGTGGCTGACCAGCCGTGAGCTGCGCAGCACGCCCAGCAGGGCGTAGTAGTCGCGCATCGACACGGCGTCGAGCTTGTGGTCGTGGCAGCGGGCACAGGCCACCGTGGTCGCCTGAAAGGCCTTGCTCAGCGTGTCGATCTGGTTGTCGGCGATGTCGTAGCCGATCTGCCGCAGGCTGATGCAGTCGTCGTGGTTCACCTCGCCGAAGCGATAGAACGCCGTGCCGATCACCGATTCGTTGAACCGCTCCGCGGCGTTCCAGCGCGGCCGGGCCAAGCAGGTCGCCGGCGACGTGCTCGCGGACGATCTGATCGTAGGGCACATCGTCGTTGAACGCGCGGATCAGGTAGTCGCGATAGCGCCAGGCATGATGGACCTCGTAGTTCCATTCGTTGCCGTGCGTCTCGGAGAAGCGCACCACGTCCATCCAGTGCCGTGCCCAGCGCTCGCCGAAATGTGGCGAAGCCAGCAGGCGATCGACCAACTCCTCGTAGGACGGACTTCCAATCCGTCCGACCCTTCCATCATTCTCGGACGGATTGGAAATCCGTCCTACAAGCCGCTCCCCCTCCTCCGCCGTCGGCGGTAGCCCGGTGAGCACCAGGCTCAGCCGACGCAGGAGCGTCTGAGCATCGGCCGGCTCGGCCGGGGCAATTCCCCGCTCCTCCAATTTCGCCAGGATGAATCGATCGACCGGATGCGGCGACCACCCCACATCCTTCACTGCCGGCACCGCCGGCCGACGTACGCCTTGCAGGCTCCACCACTGTCTCCGCCGGCGCAGCACCTCGGGCCACGCAGCGCCTGCGGCGGTGGCCGCCGCTGCGCCGGCCATGCGCGGGTCGGGTGCGCCCATCTTCACCCAGGCTTCCAGCGCGGCGATGGCGGTGGGTGGCAGTTTGCCCGTCGGAGGCATCTTCAGGTCCTTGTCGCCGTAGCGCACCGCCTTAACGAGCAGGCTCTCCTCCGGCTTGCCTGGGACGATGGCCGGCCCCAGGTCCCCGCCCGCACGCAGGCCGTCCCGCGTATCGAGCAGCAGTCCGCCCCCCGGCATCTTTCGACCGCTCCGCTTGATCCCCTCGGCCGAATGGCATTCGTAGCAGTGGGCGACCAGGAGCGGACGAACGCTCTTTTCGAAGAATTCGCTGCCCGCGCGGTCTGCGGCCGTATCTTCCGCGGCGACTGGCATTCCGGTGACGCACGCCAGGAAGGCGGCGGATAGAAACGCCGCCCGGCGGCAGCCCAGGCTCGGTTGATGTGCGCCGTGGTCCATGTTCATTGGTGGTGATCCTCGCTCAACGACCGGCCTCTTAGGGTAACACGACGCGAACCACGTTCAAGCGCGGCCTGTGGCGTCAGGGCAACAGTCGTTGACCCGAGGCCACAGAGAGCGGCTCTCCGAGGTCTCTGTCGCCGCCCCGCAAACCACGCAATGCCGTGGCAAGTCGTGGATGTTCTTGCCGATACGGCACAACCCCGTCGGCCCCTCCTCCTCCGACCCCGCAGAGCGGCATGCGGCACGGTGAATGCTGTTTCCCCGCTGTCGCCCAATGCGAATCGTGTTCGCCGTGTTTTGCCATCGCTCCTGAACTCCGCGAGAAACCCTGATGAGCGCGTCGTACCTGGCTGGCTGGACTAGCGAGCAATTCCTGGCGGTGGAGGAAGAAATCCTGCTCGCACGGCATCGCTTGCACGAGATCGACCTCTTCAGTCATGAGAACCTGATCCGGATGATCGATGCTCATCCGGCCAAGGACTTCAGCGTCAATACGATGGGCGATCGGCCGTCGAAGTTCGAATGGCGCGAGGGCACCCGCAACGGCGTGCCCGCCGACGTGCTGCTGGACCTCGTGGAGCGCGGCCGGCTGTGGATCAACCTGCGCAACGTGCTCAAGCACCACCCGGCCTGCCGCGACGCCGTGAATGCCATCTACGACGAGCTGGAGCAGAGCAACCCGTGCTTCGAGGCCCGCGACCGCTCGGCTAACCTGCTCATCTCTTCGCCGGGCGCCATGGTGCACTATCACCTGGACGTGCCCGTCAACATGCTGTGGCATATTCGCGGCAGCAAACGGTTGTGGGTCTATCCGCCGTTCGACCATCGCTTCGTGTCGCGGGAAGATATCGAAGGCATCTTCTCGAACGAGCTGGCCGAAGACCTGCCCTACGACGTATCGTTCGACCGGCACGCCAAAGTCTTCGATGTGCAGCCGGGCCAGATGCTGACCTGGCCGCAGAATACGCCGCACCGCGTGGAGAACCTGTCGGGGCTGAACGTCTCGCTCTCGACCGAGCACAAGAACGCCCGGGCCACGCGGCGGATCAACGTCGGCCTGGCGAACCAGTTTCTGCGGCGGAAGCTGGGCCTCCGTTGCAAGTCCATGTCGCCCGACGGTCCGGTGGCCCACCTCAAGGAAACGCTGACGCGCGTCGTCCGCCGCGTCAACAAATTCACCGGAAAGAAGAAGCCTGAGGCGTACGTGTACCCGGTCTCGTTCCGCGTTGATCCCGACGCGCCGCTGGGCTTCACGCTGTTGGAAGACGACGCGAAAAGCACGCCAGCGGAGCGGCGCGAAGTGGCTCTGGTTTAGCGGCATAGCCTCAAGGAAGAAGGACAACCACGAATAGCACGCATAACACGAATGAAACAGGCTCGCTCGGTTGCTCTCTCTTATTCGTCAGATTCGTGCTATTCGTGGTTGCCTTCCTTCCCTGGTTCGCAGACCCTGCGCCGCATGAGGAAGCCGAGAGATAGTCGTCCATGACGAAATCGCCTGAAAAACCGCACCGCCGCGACGGCGTTCTCCGCGCTGCCCACCGGCTGGCCTATGGGATGGCGCAGCGGTTGATGACGCTGGATGTTACCGACGTGTATTGGATCGACCTGGCATCAGCGCGGATGCCGATCGTCGAATCAGCGTTTGAGTTTCGATTGCTCACGCCGGACGACGTGCTGCGTTTCGCCCGTGAACCGTCCAATGGCGTCGATCCGCTGCTGGCCCAACGTGCTGCCGGCGACCGCGACCTTTGTCTGGCCGCCCTCTGCGGCGACCGCCTCGCTGCGTATGGCTGGTTCGCACTGGGCTCGATCGAGGCCGAGCACAATCGGGCCGACAAGCCCCACACGGGCGTAGCCGTTTCTTTTCCGCAGGACGTGGCCTTTGGTTACGGCGGTTTCACGCATCCCGATTATCGCGGGCACCGCCTGCACGCGGCCGTGAAGCTCCAGGGCCTGCGCCTGCTTTCGGCGCGCGGCGTGCGATTCCTGCTGACGACGACGGATTGGACAAACTGGGCGGCGATTCGCAGCTTCGATCGGCTCGGCGCCAAGCGGTTGGGCCGGTGCTGGCGCGGCGGCTGGGGCGGGGGTCGATGGATGTTCACCAAATCGCCGGCCGCCGCCAAGCAGCTCGGCATCCGCTTCGGCGATGCCGTATGCGTGCACCCGCGGTATTTGGCGGCCCGACATGCCATCGTTGGCAAGAAATCCGAAACACAACGTCCGAAATCCGACACAAGGACCAGATACAAAATGACCGAAGGCTAGGTCGAGCCTCTTTGGTTGTGGCCCATTTTGAACATTCGTGCTTGAGGTTTGTTTCGGATTTTCGTGCTTCGGATTTCAGATTTGCGGCACTCACTGGCCCTTGCCACTCAGAGCGAATTCTTCATGCAGGTCATCCCGATTACCACGCCGGAAGGCCTCGACGCGATTCGTTCGGAATGGAGTCAGCTTGCTGGCCAAAGGCCACTCTTGAGCTGGCACTGGCTCGCGGGCTGGTGGCGGCATTACGGCGCCAGCCACTCGCTGCAAAAGCAGCGGGCGCGGCTGTGGGTCCTGTGCGTCCGGGACGGCCGGGGCCGGCTGGTCGGTATTGCGCCTTGGTATATCGCCTCGTCGAGCGTCTATGGCCGCGTCGTTCGCTTTCTGGGGGACGGCGAAGTCTGCACGGACCACCTCAGTCTCTTGTGCGCCCCGGGCTCTGAAGCGGCCGTTGCCGATGCGCTGGCGGACTGGCTGCTGCCTCAGGACGATCGCAAGGGATCGGCGGGATACGAACCCTGGGGCCTGCTCGATCTCGCGGAAGTCGATGCGGCGGACCCAATCATCGGGCTCTTGCTGGAGTCGCTGCGACAGCGGCGCGCCATCGTACACACCCGCCCCGGCACGAATTGCTGGCGGCTCGATCTGCCGGGGAGCTGGGATGAGTATCTGGCGCTGCTCTCCAAGTCGCAGCGCAAGCACGTGCGCCGGCTGCAGCGTGCCTATTTCGACACGGGCCGCGTCGCGCAGCGGTTTGTCGAAACGGCGGCGGACCTGGAGCACGGCTTCGAGCTCCTGGCGCACCTCCACCGCCTGCGTTGGCAAAGCCGCGGCGAGCCGGGGGTCTTTCAATCGCCCACGTTCGTCGCTTTCCATCGCCAGATGGTGCGCCAATTCTGCGAAGAGCAGCGTCTGCGCATCTCCTGGATCGAGCTGGATGGCCGGCCGATTGCCGCAGAATATCAGTTTACAGGCAACGACACGATCTACGCCTATCAAGCCGGTATGGACCCCGCCGCGGCCGAGCACCAGCCGGGCAATCTATCGATGATCGGCGTCGTGCAATCCGCCATCACCCAAGGGTATCGCGCCATCGATTTGCTGCGTGGCGACGAGCCCTACAAGCGCACTGGCGGGCCGAGCCCCAGGCCACGCTTGCGCGTTCGCGTACTGCCCGGCAAGTGGAGCGGCTGGCTGCGGCAGAACGTGTGGGCCACAGCCCGGCAAACGAAGCTGCTGCTCGATAGCGTCGGCCGGTTGGTGCGGCGAAGCGAGGCAGCGGCGGTGAGCGATTGAGTGCAGGAGTCAGGAGTCAGGAGTCAGACGTGGGAGGTCAGAGGTGACTTCTGACCTTCGACTTCTGCCCTCTGCCCTCTAGCCTCTGCCTCCTGACCCCTGCCTCCAGGGCCTGGGCTGCTTCGCGGAGCGCCTCGGCCAGCGTGGGATGAGCGTGCGGCACGACGGCCAGGTCTTCACTGCTGGCCGCGAAGGCGATGGCCGTGGCTGCTTCGCTGATCAGGTCGCCGGCGCAGGGGCCGAGAATGTGCACGCCGAGAATGCGGTCGGTGCGCGCATCGGCCAGGATCTTCACCCGGCCCTCCGTCTCGCCGAGGGTCTGCGCTCGGCTGTTCGCCCGGAAGCGAAAGCTCCCCTGGCGGTACTCGATGCCTTGCTCATCCAACTGCTCGGCCGTCTTGCCGACCGACGCGATCTCCGGGTGCGTGTAAACGACCGCGGGAATAGCCTCGTAGTTCACGTGGCCGGCGCGACCGGCAGATGCGCTCCACGCAGGCAATGGCCTCGTCCGAGGCCTTGTGCGCGAGCATCGGCCCGCGGATGCAATCGCCGATCGCGTAGATGCCTTCGGCCGACGTGGCGAAGTCGTCGTCCACGTCGATGCGCCCCTTGCCGTCCGGAGTGATGCCGGCGGAGTCGAGGTTCAAACCCTCAGTGTACGGCACGCGCCCCACCGCCAAGAGCACGCGGTCGCAAGGGATCGGTTCGGCCCCTTCGCACTCTACGGAGCACGCGCCCCCCTTGGAATGACCGCCCTTGGCCCGGCTCGCGCGCGCACGCCGCTCTGGAGACGGAACTCCAGGCCTTGCGCGGTGAAGATGCTCTGGGCCTCGCGGGCCAGTTCCGCGTCGCTGCCCGGCAGAATTCGGTCGAGCGCCTCGAGCACGGTGACGTGCGCGCCGAGCCGGCGCCACACGGAGCCAAGTTCCAGCCCGATGTAGCCGCCGCCGATCACGACCAGATGCTCCGGCACTTCGTCATAGGCCAAGGCCTCCGTGCTGCCGCCGATCCGCTGGCCGTCCAGCTCGACGCCGGGGATCGCCTGCGGCTGGCTGCCGGTGGCGATCAGGATCCGCTGGCCGCGCAACAGTGTCTCCCCCTTTTCCCCCGCGACGACGACGCGGCCCGGGCCGTCCAGACGGCCCTGGCCCAGGTGCCGGGCGACCTTGTGCTTTTTAAACAGCCCGTCGATGCCGCCGCACAGAGTCCCGACGATCTGCTGCTTGCGGCCCATCATGGCTGCGAGGTCCAGCTCGACGCCTCGCACACGAACGCCGTGCTGCGCGAAGGCGTGCTGGGCTTCGGTGAACCGCTGGCTCGATTCCAGCAGCGCCTTGCTGGGAATGCAGCCCACGCGCAGGCACGTGCCCCCAAGCTGGGCGTTCTTATCGACGCAGGCCACGCTCAACCCCAGGCCCGCTGGCGCACGGCCGCCGCATAGCCGCCAGGGCCGCCGCCGAGAACGATGAGGTCGTAGTCTGAGGCTGTCACGGGCAGTAGGTGAGCAGTGAGTCGTGAGTGGTGGGTTCATTTGGCAATTTGCACTTTGCATTTTGCACTTTGCATTCGCTTTTGAGCCAACGGCCCACTGCAAAATGCAAAATGCAAAATGCAAAGTGCAAATTGGCAAAGTCACTCGCCAACCTCATACCTCGATCAGCATCCGCGGGGGATCCTCCACGATCTCCTTGATCCGCCGTAGGAACCCGACCGCCTCGCGGCCGTCGATCAGCCGGTGGTCGTAGGTCAGAGCCACGTACATCATCGGGCGAGCCACGACCTGGCTATCGCGGACCACCGCCCGGTCTTGAATGGCGTGCAAGCCCAGGATGGCGCACTGCGGCGGGTTGACGATCGGGGTGGAGAGCAGCGAGCCGTACACGCCGCCGTTGGTGATCGTGAACGTGCCGCCCGCCAGCTCGTCGGGCTCGATCTGGTTCTCTCGCGCGCGGCGTGCCAGGTCGGCGATAGCCTGCTCGATCTCGGCGAAGCTCATCCGCTCGGCATTCCGCAGCACGGGCACGACGAGCCCCCGGCCGCCGCCGACGGCGAAGCCGATGTCGTAGTAATTGTGATAGACGATCTCCTCATGGCCGTTGGCGCCGTGCGGATCTGCGCGTTCGCCGCGGGGTACTCCTTCAGCGCCTCGATCGCGGCTTTGACGAAGAATGACATCAAGCCCAGCTTGACGCCGTACTTCTCCTGAAAGGCCTCGCCAAACCGGGCGCAGCGACCCCACGGCCGACATGTCGATCTCGTTGAACGTGGTGAGAAGCGCCGCCGTCTGCTGCGCCTCCACCAGCCGCCGGGCGATCCGCCGCCGCAGCAAGCTCATCGGCACGGCCTCTTCTTCGCGGAGGGCGCCGTCCGCCCCCTCGTCGGCCTTGGCAGTCTCCGCTTCGGCGGCCTGGTGCTCGCGCTCGTCGAGGTGCTTTAGGACGTCTTCTTTCAAGAGGCGGCCGCCGGGGCCGCTGGCCTCAACCTCTTCCGCTTCGAGATCGTGCTCCTCCAGCAAGCGCCTCGCAGCCGGCATGACCCGCGGGCCATTGTGACGCTCAGGCGCCGCACGGCGTGGCCGCTGCTCGTCTTCGCCCGAAGGTCGTCCTCGCTCGTCGCTCTTGCGCTCGTCGCCTTTCCGCGCGTTGCTCTTTCGCTCCTCGGCCGGCTTGCGCCGAGCCGCCGGCGCGGCCTTCTCCGGAGCACGCTTCTTTGGCTTCTCTTGTTCTTCGGACTTTGCTTTGGAGGGGCGCGATTCGGCTGCGGGTGCCTTGTCGGCTGGCTTCTCCTTCGCCGCGGCGCCTTTTTCCTTTACCCCTGCGCCTTGCTTGGGCTGGCCCTCTTCCAAGCGCGCGATGACTTCCCCCACCTCGGCCGGCTCGCCCTGCTCCTTCAAGATCTTGGCGACCACGCCGGCCACGGGCGCCGCCAAGTCGAGGCTGGCCTTGTCCGTCTCGATCTCCACGAGGTTCTGCCCCTTCTCCACCCAATCGCCTTCGCCGACCAGCCATTGGCCGATCTCGACCTCCTGGATCGACTCGCCTGCTTGGGGAACTTTGATCTCGTGGGGCATAGCTGTTTCCAAGTGGGGCGCCAGGCTCCACCCTACTCGCCCCGCAGCGCCTGAATCAACGGGGCAGCCAGCGTTGCCCGGACTGCGACCAGCCCGGCCGCCAAGCCCACCGCCAGAATGCCGGCTAGGCTGAGCACCAGCCACGCCAGCGATAGGTGAGCTCCGCCCAGGATCAGGTGTGGCAAGACGGCAGCCAGTGCAGCCAGCGTGCCGGCGCCTAACCCCGCCATCAGCAGCAGGGCGTTTTCGCTCATGACCAACTCGCCCAACCGGCGGCGGGGGAAGCCGGTGGCCCGCAAGAGGGCCAATTCGCCCCGCCGCTCGAGCACGCTGCGGAGTTGGACGGTGGCCAGGCCGAAGGTGCCCAGCAGCAGGCCCAGCGCCCCCAGGCTTTGGAAGGTCAAGAGATAGGTGTTTTGGACTGCCAGGAAGCCGGCCAGGCGCTGGCCGGTGGTTTCGGCATCGAAGCCCGCGTCGGCCAGGCCGGCTTCGAGCAGTCCGCGTACTTCGTCCACGGGCCGTGACGAGTCGGCGCCGGACGGCAATTCTGCGAGGAAGAACCCATTGCCCGTCGTAGCGGGGAACTGCCGCAGGAAGTCGGCCTCGCCCATCAGCACGTCCCCCTGGAAGATGCTGCCCGACAACAGGCCCACGACCTTCAGCGGAATCTTGCGGCCCCAGTCGTCGGTGATCTCGAACGTGGCCCCCAACGGACTGCCGAAGTCGCCCCCCAGGTGCAGGCTCCACTGGGCCGTGTTGGCATCGAGCACGACGGGGATGGGAGAGGCCAATTCGGAATTCGGAATTCGGAATTCGGAATTCGATGAACCACTGCCGCCGCTTGCAGTCTGCTCATTCCGCGTTCCGAATTCCGCACTCCGCATTTCGAGCAGCCGCCAAGGGTTTTCCTTCTCTTCGCTCGTCGTGGCCAGCGAGTCGGCCCAGGCGAAGCCGCCTCGGTCGATGAATTCCTGCGGCACGCCGAGCACGCGCGGCCGCGCGGTCTGGTAGAGATTACGGCAACTGGCGTCCTCGCCGGGCTGCACGCGGAGCGAATAGATGGTCACGTCATCGAGCTTCTTTCGCTCATCGTCTTGCAGAGCGGATAGGTTTCGCTTGTCGTTGATGTCCACGACAATCGGCGAGCCGCTCTCGGCCACCAGCGCGAAGCCGCCGTTGCCGCTCTCCTTCCGCGGCCGCTCTTGGCGCGGATCGATTTGAAACACGCTGAGCGCCACCACCAGGAACGTTGCCGCGGCCATCAGGCCGATCGTCAGCGTGCTGCGGCCCGGATGGCGGGCGCCATTCCTGGCGGCCAGGCGAGCCAACGGCAAGGGCGCCGCGGAATTCAGGCCGCCCGTGGCCCCGGCGCGCAACAGGCTCCACGTTCCGATGAGCAGTCCGACCAGCACGGCGAAGCCGGAGCCAAAGAAGGCGCCGGCCTGGGCCATGCCGCCCAAGGTTGAGGCCGCGACGACCAGCGCGGCGCCACAACCAGGAAACCCAGCGCGATCCAGCGGCTGATCCGCGGCCGGGCGCTGCCCAAACCGATCTCTTCGCTGGCCTGTCCGGCCAACAGCCGACGGACGGCGAGCCGTCTCATGCGCCAAAGCGTCCACCAGACGGCCGCGAAACAGACGATGACTCCGGTGGCGTAGCCCAGCACGAAACTGGGCCATGTGGCGTGCAGCTCCAGGAACGGCGTCGACACGGCGTCCACCCACCAGGTGCGCAGGCCATAGAGCATCAGCGCGGCGTACGCCGTGCCGGCGAGCGTGCCTAAAAGGCCCCCCGCCGCAGCCACGATCAGCCCCTCGATCGCCAGCAGCCGGCGCACGCGGCGCGGCGGGAACCCCGCGGCGAGAAGCGTGCCGATTTCGGCCGCGCGCCGCTCGACTCCCAAGCGGAACAAGATCGCCACTAGCATCACCGCCGCGGCGATGATGAACGTGCTGAAGCTGAGGAAGAGCACGCTGAAGGGGGTCGTCCCTGTGGCCGCGGCCAAGGCCTGCGCCTTCACCGGGCGAATGACAAAGCCCATCTCCTTGGGATCGATGCGGCCCGCCAGCTCTGCGGCAAGGCTCTCGGCGGTGAGGCCATCGCCCGCGGGCACGCGGATCGACGTCACTTGCCCGAACCGCCGCGTGCCCCACAGCCGCTGCCCGGTGGCCAGCGAGACGAAGGCCTTGGGTGTGGCGCGGTAATCTTCCCAATAATCGTCATCGGCCTTGCGAACGCGGTCCTGGTGGTATTCGAACGGCGCATCCCAGTCATCAATCGAGGCCCGGTCGGTGACACCGCGCACGGTGGGCGTGAACTCGTGGTCGTTCGCCGGATGCGCGTCGGTCAAGGGAAACACGCCCCGCAGCCGAAACGGCACGGTCCGCTCGGCCGACTTGCCGTCGGGGTGTTCCGGCTCGAAGAACGTGAGACGGATTTGGTCCCCCGGTTTTAGGGCGGGCTGTCCGTTCTGACGCAGCTGCCCGTTGAGGTCGTCCAATGTCCAGGCATTTAGTGCAATCTCGTCTTCGGCAAGCCGCTCGATATTTTCGTTGCGTCCGCCCAGGGTGGAGAGCCAGCCGGGGCGCTGACTGTGTGCGTCTGCGAAGGCCAGCGCGGTAACGGTGGAGTAAGGAATCGCGTTGGGCCATTGGTCCTCTGGCTTGAGTTTAGCGATCTGCTGGGCTGTCAGCGGCGGGCCGGCGGCGATGTAGTTGGCCAGATAGGTGAGCGCCGGCTGTGCGCCGCGCGCGGCAAACGTCTCGAGCGCCGCTTGCTCCAGAGGCTCCTCAAACAGCATGCGGTCGGTCGTCAGATTGAAGTACGATCCGCCGTCGCGCTCGACCAGCTCGACTCTGACGCCGTAATCAGCCAATCGCGGACGAAGCGACTCCTGAAGCCGGCTTTCCATGTCACCGGAAGGCACGCCGGCAGGCTCCTCGCCGCCAGCGATCAACAGTGCATTGGCCTTGCCTCGCTGGCCGAGCAGCCGCTGCACCGTCCGCAGCGGCGCATAGGCATTGAGCGGCAGTTGTTGATTGGGCTGCAAGCCGAAGCGTCCCAGCCCACGAGGTGGAATGATCTCGACCACCTTGAAGGGCTGTTCCTTGACGAAGCCGCTCTTGCGCCCCAGCGTGCTTTCTCGCGGCACCAGGGTGGCCTCCGGCAGGCGGAGCAGCACTTCGTCGCCGACGACCGCGCCCAGCTCGCGGCCCAAGGGCTCGTTGAGCACGATCTCGTCACTTGGCCCGTCGGCCTGCGGTGCCCGCTCGGGTCCCCCGTGCCCGAGCTGCCAGAACGGCTCGTCCACGGCGTAGAGCGTAACGCGGCCGGAGAAGCTCCGTTCCTCGCCGCGTCCGCCAGCGTCATTACGCTGCAGGCTGACGCGCATGATGATTGCCGGCACCGCCTCCGCAAAATGCCCGCTGAACTCCGGTTGCTCCGCAATCTCGCTGGCCAGCTCTTGCCGGAAGAAATGCGGCGCCATCAGCGCTTCCTCGACGCGGCCCAGGCCGTCGAGCGCCAGGTCGCGCAGGCTGCCTCGCATCGAATCGCCGACGAGGAGCGCCCCGGTCAATACCGCCGTGCCGGCCATCACTCCCAGCGCCACCGCGAGGTGGATGCGCCAATGATACGACAGCCCACGCTGGATCAGACGCCAAGCCGTCATCGTCTGCCCTCCTCCGATGCGAAGATCGCCGCTAAACCGCAAGCGTTGGTCGCGCTCCCCGTGAAACGCTTGCGGTTTAAGGGGTGCTGATCCGCGTTTGTTCCCCTTGCGCCGCGAAACATCGTTATCTCGCCGGAGATTCTGCCGGCCTGAGTGAAGCCGGCGCCCATGACCAGCGAGTTGCCGTCGGGCGAGAAGCCCACGCCCCAGACCATGAGCCCCGTGGTCCCCTTGAGGACGATCAGCTCTTGTCCCGTGGCCACGTGCCACAGCCGCACCGTGCCGTCCCAACTGGCCGTGGCGAGCGTCTTGCCGTCGGGCGAAAAGATGCCGTGGTAGATCACGTCCATGTGTCCTTGGAGCGTCGCCAGATGGCTGGGCGGCTCCGTTTGCCAAATCTTGACGGTCCGCTCCCATCCCCCGCTGGCGACCGTTTGTCCATCGGGGCTGAAGGCCAGCCAGTCGGCGTAAGTCTGGCCGAGCGGCTCCAGTTCGCGGCCGGTCGCCACATCCCACCGCCGCAGGCTGCTGCGCTCGCGCTGAGGCGGCATCCATTGGCATGAAGCGGCCAGTGTCTTCCCATCGGGTGAGAACCTCACATAGCGTGCGTTGACACACGCGGTGTCGATGGTGCGCTGCTCGCGCACGGCGGCAACGTCCCACAGCTTGATGATCCCCCGCGCACCGCTGGCCGCCAGGAGTTTGCCGTCGGGCGCAAAAGCCAGCGACCAGACCTTGCCCGGATGCCCCGTGAGATCGGCCCTCAACTGCCAGGTGGCCGTGTCCCACAGCTTGACAACGCCCTCGATCCCGGCGGTGGCCAGCGCCTTGCCGTCGGGGGAGAATGCCACGGAGATGTCGGCGCTCCGGTACCCTTCCAGAATGCGCACCAGTTGGCCCTCAACGGTCCAGATCTTTACGACCCCCCGCCCGGTCGCCAGCAGCTTGCCGTGTGGCGAGAACGCAAGAGAATAGGCGCCCGGCGGCTCGCCGCGACTGTCTGGCGGGAAGGTCTCGAAATCCTGTTGCTGCCGCGCATTCCACAGCTTCACGGTGCCGTCTTTGCTGGCCGTGGCAAGCAGCGAGCTATCCGGTGAAAAGGCCACGGACAAGACCGCATCCGTGTGCCCGCGGACGCTGCTCTTCGCCTCGCCGCCGGCTGCGTCCCAGAGCTTCACGTTATGGTCGAAGCTCGCCGTGGCGAGCGTCTGGCCGTCGGGCGAGAACCGCACGCACATGATCGATCCGCTGTGTCCTCGCAGCGTGGTCCGCTCGCTGCCGCTCGTTGCGTCCCAGAGCTTGACCAGCTTGGTCCAGTCGCCGGTGGCCAGCGTTTGGCCGTCGCTGGAGAAGGCCAGCGAAATCACCGGGCCGTCGTGCTTGAGGACCACCGGCCGGCGCTCCTGGATGCGGGCGATTTCCCAAAGCTTCGTGGTCCGATCCGCGCTGGCCGTCGCCAGCCGTTGGCCGTCGGGCGAAAAGGCCAGCGAGAGAATATCGCTTGGGTGCGCCTCGAAGTGGATCCGCTGCTTACGCTTCGCCACGTCCCAGAGTTTCACCTCGCCTGATTTGGCAAACCGGACGAAGCGGGACAAGGGATTGCCGATCTCGATGCCCAGCACGCCGGTCCCGCTGGCCAGCGTCTGGCCGTCGGGCGAGAAAGCCAGGCAGCTCAGCGGCTGTCTGTGCCCCTCGAGGGTAGCCAGCAAGTCGCCTGTCTTCGAGTCCCACAGCTTCACCGTCTGATCCGCGCTTGCCGTGGCCAGCAAGTCGCCCTCGGGCGCGAAGGCGACGGCGCTGATCCAGCTCGTGTGCCCCTCCAGTGCCGACCGTTTCTCGCCGGTGGTCGCGTCCCACAGCATGACGACCTTGTCGGCGCCCCCAGTGGCCACGGTGCGGCCGTCGGCAGAGAAGGCCACGCTGCGCACGGCGCCAGCGTGCCCTTGCAGCGTGCGGACCGCGCTATGGCACAGCCGCCACAGATAGTGCCATTCGAAGCCCCGCAGGTCCGTTTGAGCTGCCTGCGGCCGCACGCTGTCCAGCAGCTCGATCACACGGGCAATGTCACCTCGCTGCCATGCTTGATGAGCGAGATTGATTCGGGCGGCATACAAGTTCTGCCGGTTGCGTTCGGCGACGGTCTCAGCCAGGCCGCGCTGCACGCTCTCCTCCCCTTTGGCGGTGACGGCGTCTTGGCGGGCCGTTTCGCGCTCGCCCGCCAAATCGCGGAACCGCACGGCCGCAATCGTGGCCACCACGGCCTGGGATAGCAGCAACGTTGCGACGACGCCCAACAAACCGGCCACCGCCGGGTTTCGCCGGCACCATCGCCACGCGCGTTCGACCCGGCTGGCGGGCCGTGCCCGGATGGGCTCATCGTTCAGGTAGCACGCCAGATCGTCGGTCAGCTCCGCCGCCGTGGCATAGCGCCGCCCCGGTTCCTTTTCCAGGCACTTGAGGCAGATCGTTTCCAGATCGCGAGGAATGCGGCTGTTGAGCGTCCGCGGCCAGCGGCGGCTCGTCGCGGAGAATCTGCAGGATCAGCATCCGCGTTTCGCCGCGGAAGGGAAGCTCGCCCGTGAGCACTTCGAACAGAATCACCCCCAGCGAATAAACGTCGCTGCGCCGGTCGGCCTGGTGTCCTTCGCCGCGGGCTTGCTCGGGAGGCATGTAGGCCGGCGTGCCCAGGATATGGCCATCCACCGTCATCGTCATCTCGCCGCTTTCCCGCTTGGCCAGGCCGAAGTCCATGATGTGCGGCTCGCCCTGGTGGTCCATCATGATGTTGCCGGGCTTCAGATCGCGGTGGATCACGCCGGCCACGTGGGCATCGTGCAGGGCCGCGGCGATCTTGGCGCACAGCTCGGCCGCCTCACGCGGCGCAAGCTGCTGGGCACTGAGCCACTCTTTGAGCGTCGCACCCTCCACGTAGTCGCTGACGATATAGACGGTGTCGCCGTCGCGGCCCACCTCGTGGACCGGCACGATGTTGGGGTGTCTGAGCTGAGCGGCAGCCCGCGCCTCCCGCAGGAACTGTTCGGCCTCCCCCTCGCTGAGGTGCTCCTTGCGCGGGATCTTGACGGCCACCAGGCGGTCCAGTTCCGTGTCGCGGGCCTTCCAGACGCTGCCGAAATGTCCCACGCCGATCTGCTCGAGCAGCTCGAAGTGTCCCAGCCGGCGCACCGTTGTGCCCGGCACATAGGGCAGCGTCTCGGAGCCGCCGATCAGATTGAACGAGCTGCCGCAGGAGGGGCAGCAGACTTCCGCCAGCGACTGGTCATCGACCACCTCGATCGGATTGCGGCAGTGGGGACAGCGGATACGCATGGCCAGACTCCGGTGCTGGGCGCGACAACGGCGCCTCTCTTCAGCATACGAAACGGGTGACGCCCGTGCGATGGAAAGGCGTCTGCGGCCGTGGCACGGCATCTTGGCCGTGCGAAAAGCCGACGCCGCCAGGATGGCCGTGCCACATCGTGCAATCCGATTAGGACGCCACCGAGCGGAAGACGCAGCGGACGTTGGCTGTTTGGGGCGCCGTTCCGCTAGAATCTGCCGAGAGAGTCCGTGGCGGCCGTATCCCGCCACCTAGGAGATAGATTCGACCTCAGGAGTTCGCCATGACACGTTTCCCCGCCCGCCTCGCCGCTTGCGGCTGTTGGTTGTTCTTTCTGGCCACCGTTGGCGGGGCTCCGCTTCGCGCGGTCGCCGCCGAGTTGCCTGATTCAGCAACGGTCAAACCAACGCAGCTCTTGACCGTCGATCACTATTGCGAGGGCGTGGTCTTCGACCGTCACGGTGCCGGCTACATCTCGCACGGCAAGGTGATCGTGAAGTTCGCCCTCGACGGCAAGCACGCCGTCTGGGCCGAGACCGGCGCCCCTAACGGCCACAAGATCCTGGCCGACGGCACCCACCTCGTATGCGACGCCAGCCGTCACGCGGTGCTGCACCTCTCGGCCGACGGCAAGATGATGGAGCCGGCCTCGAAAGAGTGCGACGGCAAGCCACTCCGCGGCCCGAACGACCTGTGTCTCGACACGCCGGACGGCGGCTTTTACTTCACCGACCCAGGCGGCAGCGATATCAAGAACCCGATTGGCACGGTGCACTACGTCGATAAGTCCGGCAAGACGCACCTCCTAGACGGCGGCTACGCCTACTCCAACGGCATCGTGCTGACCCCCGACGGCCGAAGGCTGTACGTGGCCGAGAGCCAGAGGAACCGCGTAATGGTCTACGACGTGACCGCTCCGGGAAAGGTCCGCACCAAGAAGGTCTTCGCCGACCTGCCGAAACGAGACATCGGCGCCGGCCAGATCGACAACCAGCCCGACGGCATGTGCCTGGACGCCGAGGGCAATCTCTACGTGGCCCACTACGGCATGAAGCAGGTCCAGGTGCTCAGTCCCAACGGGGAGCTGATCGCCCGCTACGACGGCGGCAACGTCACCACCAGCAACGTGGCCTTCGGCGGCCCGAAGCTGGACCAGCTCTTCGTCACCGGCGGGCTAGGCAAAGAAGCCGGCGAGGGAGGGCTGTTCCGGCTGGACCTGGGCGTGAAGGGGCTACGGGTCCTGCCCGATGCCGCCAAGAAGTCGGCTCACGAGCGGAACACCGACGACTTTGGCCTCTTCCTGCCGGGCGAAATCCGCTGGCAAGACGCGCCGCCATCGCTGCCGGCGGGGGCCAAGATCGCGCTCTTGGAAGGCGATCCGGCCAAGGAAGGGCCGTTCGTCATTCGCTTTCGCTTTCCCGACGGCTATCGCGTCATGCCTCATGTGCACCCCAAGCGGGAGCGGGTGACCATCATCTCCGGCGTGCTCAACATCGGCATGGGGGAGAAGTTCGACGCCCACGCCACGCGCGCGATGCCTCCGGGCACGTTCGGCTTCTGGGAGGCCGGCATGAAGCACTTCGCCTGGGTCAAAGGCGAAACCGTGCTGCAACTGCACGGCATGGGGCCGTGGGAGGTCCGCTACCTCGACCCGGCGGATGATCCGCGGAACGCGAAGAAGTGAGCGGGAAATGACGAATGACGAAGCATGAATGACGAAGGAAGGTCGAATGACCGAATGACGAAGGAATAAGAATCATCGATGCGCCATCATCGAGCGTCCCCGGGCTCAGCTCTTGGCTTTCTGACTGAGGATCGCTCGCACGCGCTCGGCGACCACGCGGTCTTCCCCCTCTTGCAACATGAATACCGAGATCAAGAACCCCTCGTCGGGGGTGCCATGCACGCGGGCGGTCGCAATTGGAGGGTCGCCGGCCGAAAGGCGCTGTTTCATCTCGGCTGGCGTGACCCCCAGCCGCCGCTCGTCCCACAGAACGAGCAGGTGCGGGACGTGGTTGGCGATCGGCGGAGTAATGCGCTTGGTCTTGACGGTCGGCAGATCGCGCAGCGCCTCTTCGATGACGCCGAGGCGGCGCTCCCATTCGCGCTCTTGCGCTGCATGGTCGAGGCCCACGTGGCGCTCGACTGCCGCCCACATGGCGACCATGTCTTCCTTGCTCACCTTCATGCCGCGGCCGATCGTGCCGCAACGGGGCGCGGTGTTGAGCTTGGCCGCTTCGATCAGGTCCTTGCGGCCCAGGAGCAGCCCGGCGTTCTGCGGGCCGCGCAGGCCCTTGCCGCCGCTGAACACGACCATATCGAAGCCCGCGCGGTTGTGCTTCCAGAGGGCATCGAGCGGCGGCGTATCGGCCGCGGCATCGAGCAGCGTCGGCACCTTGTGCCGGCGGGCGATTTCGATCCACTCAGCACGGTCGATCTTGCCCAGAGGCTCAAGATAGTTGTAGGCCATCAGCATGGCCGTGCGCGGCCCGATCGCCCGCTCGAGCTCCTCGCGCGTTTCGACGTCCACGAGCCGCACGCCGCAGGCGGTGATCTGATGGTCGTAGCAATCGCGGTGCGCCTTCTGGCGGATGACCTCCCGGCCCATCTCCGGCGGCAGCGGCAAGCGCACCACGAGGCCGTGATCGCGATGCGTCGAGCGCGGCGGCCGTGCCGAGCAGGATGCCGCCGGCGGCGCCGGTCGTAACCAGCGCCGCTTCCACGCCCAGCAGCTTGGCGATCCGCTCACCGACCCGGTCTTGCAGCTCGACGAGGTCCACGAAGTGCCGCGAGGCCTCGGTCCAGGCGGCCACGACCTCCGCCGGCATCAGCGATCCGCCGAGCGCCGTCATCGTGCCGGCGGCGTTGATGAGGCGTTTGACGCCGAGGGCCTCGTAGACGCTCGGCTTCTTGTCCACGGGCTGCTCGTCGCCGGCCGGACCGAGCGATAAGGCACTCGGCGCGAGCAATCCGCCGATGGCCCCACCCGCGCCGACTCGCAGAACGGTACGCCGCGTCAGGTCGGCTTCGTCGGGAGAAGACATAGGGGTGAGCGGATGAGAGTCATGAGGGCCAGCGGTCGTTACGCCAGCAGCTTCTTCACCACGTTGCCGTGCACGTCCGTCAGGCGGAAGTCGCGGCCCTGGAAGCGGTACGTCAGCTGCGTGTGGTCGAAGCCGAGCAGGTGCAGGAGCGTGGCGTGCAGGTCGTGGACGTGGACGCGGTCCTCGGCGGCGTTGAAGCCGAACTCGTCGGTCTCGCCGAGCGTGATGCCCGGCTTGATGCCGCCGCCGGCCAGCCACATCGTGAAGGCGTTGGGATGATGGTCGCGGCCGTCGTTGCCGCCCTGGACCATCGGCGTGCGGCCGAACTCGCCGCCCCAGATGACGAGCGTGTCGTCGAGCAGGCCGCGCTGCTTCAGGTCCTTGACCAGGGCGGCGCAGGCCTGGTCGGTGTCGTGGCAGTTCTTCTTGAGGTCGTTGACCAGGTTGCCGTGCTGGTCCCAGGCTTCGTGGAAGAGCTGCACGAAGCGCACGCCGCGCTCGACCAGCCGGCGGGCGAGCAGGCAGTTGTTGGCGAACGACGGCTTGCCCGGCTCGGCGCCGTACAGGTCCAGCACGTGCTTGCGGCTCGCTGCGAGAGGTCCATCAGCTCCGGGGCGCTGGCCTGCATGCGGAAGGCCATCTCGAACGCAGCTGATGCGGGTGGCGATCTCCGGATCGCCGACCTGCGCCGAGCCGCATGCTGGTTGAGCGTGCGGAGCGCGTCGAGCGAGTCGCGCTGCAGCTGCGCGATCGACGCCGCGCGGGTTGCGAGAGGTACAGCACCGGCTCGCCGCCGCCGCGGAACTGCACGCCCTGGTAGACGGTCGGCAGAAAGCCGCTGCCCCAGTTGCGAGTTGCCGCCGCTGGGGCCCTTCTTGCCGGTGCTGAAGACGACGAACGCCGGGCAGGTCCTGCGACTCGCTGCCCAGGCCGTACGTGACCCACGAGCCGATGCTCGGCCGGCCGAACTGCTGCGATGCCGGTGTTCATCAGGATCTGCGCCGGGCGCGTGGTTGAAGGCGTCGGTCGCCATCGACTTGACGATGGCGATGTCGTCGACGACGGTCGGCCAGGTGCGGCAGCAGCTCCGACAGCTCCGCGCCGCACTGGCCGTGCTTGGCGAACTTGAACTTCGGCCCCAGCAGCTTGCGAGTTCGGGATTGATGAACGCGGCCCGGTAGCCCTTGAGCAGCTCGGCCGGCGGCAGCTTGCCGTCGCACTTGGCCAGCTCCGGCTTGTTGTCGAACAGCTCCAGGTGGCTCGGCGCGCCGGCCATGAACAGGAAGATGACGCTCTTCGCCTTGGCCGGCGAAATGCGGCGGCTTGCGGCGCCAGCGGATTCGCCGGCAGCCGGCGCAGCCGTGCGCACGTGCCTGCCCAGCCAGCTCGGCCAGCGCCGCCGCGCCCAGGCCGACGCCGCATTCCTGGAGGAACCAGCGGCGGGCGAGCGCGTTGCAGGATGCATGGTCGCGGTCATGGTCGATTCGCAGTGCGTCTGCCGATGACAGATGCACGATCGGCGATCATCGTGTCATGTGCATCGCAGCTCATTCCTTGGTGATCGTCTCGTCCAGGTTCAGCAGCACGCGGCTGACGGCCGTCCAGGCGGCGAGCTGCGGCGGGCGTGGCGCCGGCGGGCAGCGCGGGCGGATTGGCCGGGTCGTCGGCGGCCAGGTCCCAGGGCTTGGCGTCGGCTGCGCTGAAGCGCTCGCGTCTGCTTGCCGAGCAGGCCGAGCAGCGCGGCCGACTCCTGCGCGTCGGGCGCGCGAGCCGTGCAGCGGCGGAAGGCGTAGGTCAGCCGCTCGGCGTCGGTCTGCGCCGCCTTCGTGCAGCGTCTGCAGCGCCAGCGCCCGGGCGCATTCGAGGAACAGCGGCTCGTTCAGCGTCGTCAGCGCCTGCAGCGGCGTGTTCGACTGCGCACGCGGCGGACGCAGGAGAAGTCGCCGTTGGGCGCGTCGAAGGTCTGCAGCACCGGGTACGGCACCGAGCGGAAGCGGAACGTGTACAGCGCCCGGCGGTAGCGGTCCGGGCCCGTGCTCTTCCTTCCAGACCTTCGGGCCGTAGCTGGCCGGCGGCAGGAACAGGAAGTCGGGCGCCGGCGGATAGACGCTGCGGCCCGCCGAGCTTGCGGTTCAAGCAGGCCGCTGGCCGCCAGGGCGATGTCGCGCACGACCTCGGCCTCGACGCGGAACCGCGGCCCGCGGGCCAGCAGGCGATTGTCCGGATCGCGGGCCAGCAGCTCCGGCGTGACGCGCGACGACTGCCGGTAGGTGGCCGACGTGACGATCAGCCGGTGCAGCTGCTTCAGGCTCCAGCCGCTGCTCCATGAACTCGACGGCCAGCCAGTCGAGCAGCTCCGGGATGCGACGGCGGCTCGCCCTGCAGTGCCGAAGTCCTCGCTGGTGCGCGACCAGGCCGGTGCCGAAGTACGTCTGCCAGACGCGATTGACGATCGCCCGGGCCGTCGTCGGCGACTCGGCGATCGACCAGCCAGCGGGCGAACGTCAGCCGGTCGGCGGCGCGTCCGGCGGGCAGCGGGTGCAGGAACGCCGGCACGCCCGGCTGCACCGGCTTCGTCGGCTTGAGGAAGTCGCCGCGCGTCGAGCACGAGCGTCTGCGCGATGCTCGTCGCGCGGCTGCAGCGCCAGCTGCGACGTGCCCTCGCGGATGCTGCTGCCACAGCGCCTCGATCTCGGTCGTTGGCCTCCTTCCACTCCGGCACGGTCGTCCGCCAGTAGCTGAAGACGGCCGCCGTCTGCGCCGGCGATGCGCTGCTCGCGCGGCATGGCGAGGATCTCGCGGACCGCCGCCGGCAGCGGATCGGCCTTGGCGTCGGCGGCCGTCGGTGACGCGACAGGCGGAAGCGGCCGAGGTTGTTGTTCTGGTTGTCGTCGCTGTTCCAGCCGCCGTGGTTCTGCGTCAGGTGGAACGTGAGCATCGTGCCCGCCGGCGAAGCTCGATCGGCTTCTCGAGCACGAAGACGGCCTTGCGCGGCACGTTGCGGCGGCCGGGGCCGATGTCGATGCCCCAGGCCGTCTCGTCCTTGCCGTCGATGGCGTACGCGACCGGCCCGGTGACGCGGCGTCTTGTTCGGTCTTGTCGTCGAAGATCGCGTCCAGCGCCTTCTCGGGCGGATTCACGTCGGCCGTCGCCGCGGCGATCTTCACCTTCGGCCATCTTGCCGAGCCGTCGGCCGGGCCGGCCTCGACGCTGGAACTCGGTCAGGGCGCACGTGCCCGTAGATCGACCGGCCCGGCCCGCCCAGCGGCAGGTTCGGGTCGTTCAGCAGCTCCAGCCGGACGGCGGTGATCTTCGGCAGCGTCGGTCTTGACCGTCGAACTCGGTCGTGTGCTTGGTCGGCGCGTAGCCCTGCGCCAGGATCGAGCCGTCCGTCAGCGACGTAGTGCTTCTGCCCGCCGGTGACGTCGTCGGCTCCGGGCTGCACGACGGTCCACTCGCGGCTGGTCGCTCGTCGACCGTCGTCTTCCCAGCGCGGCCATCCGCTCGCGCCAGTCGGGCGAGCTGGTGCTGCAGGTCGGCTTCGATCTCGCCGATCTGCCGGAAGATGTCGGCCCGCCGCATGCTGCTCGTCGGGCGTGTAGACGGCGACGTTCGCCTCGTGCGTGTCGTTGAGGAAGGCGAACAGGCGGTAGTAGTCTTCCTGCGTCAGCGGATCGTACTTGTGGTTGTGGCACTGGGCGCACTGGATCGTCAGGCCGAGCATGCTCTTGCCGATGGCGTCCATGCGGTCGAACATCGCCTCCATGCGGAACTGCTCGGGATCGATGCCGCCTTCCTCGTTGATCATCGAGTTGCGCAGGAAGCCGGTGGCGACGAGCTGGTCCTGCGTCGGCGTTGGGCAGCAGGTCGCCGGCGATCTGCTCGATGACGAACTGGTCGTAGGGCAGATCGCGGTTCAGGGCGTCGATGACCCAGTCGCGATAGACCCAGACGAACCGCGGCTTGTCCTTCTCGTAGCCGTCGGAGTCGGCGTAGCGGGCCGCGTCGAGCCAGATGCCGGCCCCAGCGCTCGCCGTAGTGCGGCGAGGCCAGCAGCCGCTCGACCAGCTGCTCGTAGGCGTCCGGCGCGCGTCGGTCCGAGAGAAGGCGTCGACCTCGTCAGCCGTCGGCGGCAGCCCGATCAGGTCGAGGCTCAGCCGCCGCAGCAGCGTCACGCGGTCGGCCTCCGGCGAAGGAGCTAGCTTCTCTTGCTTCAGCCGGGCCAGCACGAACGCATCGATGGCGCTGCGTGGCGACGTTAGATGCCCGGCTTCTTGGAGAAGCCGGGCATCTTCGATCTTGGGCACAAGTGGGCGACGAGGCGCTTCGAACGCCCAGTGCTTGCCCCACGTGGCTCCTTGCTCGACCCAGCGGCGCAAAAGCTCGATCTGCTTGGCGGTGAGCTTCTTGCCCGAGTCGGGGGGCGGCATCCGCATCTCCGGATCGGCCGAGGCCATGCGCCGCAGCGCCTCGCTCTTCTCGGGCTGCTTGGCCACAAACGGCGCGTATCCACCCAAGTCGCCAAAGGCGCCCTCCGTCGTATCCAGCCGCAATTCAGCCTGGCGATTGGCCTCGTCCGGGCCGTGGCACTTGAAGCAGTTGTCGGCCAGGATCGGCCGAATCTCGCGCTGGAAATCTACTGGGGGCTGGGCGGCAGCAGCCCTGGCGAGCCCCAGGGTGCAGAGCGCCGTAGCTGCGATGATGGCGAGCGGTCGCATAGCGGTGGGAACCTGCGCAGGCGGGAAGCGAAATCGGCGGCAGCCGTTAGTTTACCTGACGGCAACACGCTTCTGAACCCCGCAACCGGCAGAGCGAGTGGCCCCACTCTCGCACGTTGCCGCTCTTGCTTGACCGCGCCTCCGGCTTCGGCGAGAGTGAATGAGCAACCTCAATGATCTCCCCCCTCGGAGACTGTGCCCACGACGGGCTTGTTCTCGACGGCATCACGCCGCAACGCAACGATCGCGCATGGCCCAACGCACCGACGTTCCCTCCTGCCTCCCCAATTCCTGCTCCCATCGGCCGTGGCGCCTGGATGGCCCTTGCGGCCGCGCTGCTAGGCTGGATGTTCGACGGCTTCGAGATGGGCCTGTTCTCACAGGTCGGCCGGCAGGCCATTCAGGATCTGCTGGGCATTCACGGCAAGCCGACTGCCGAACAGAACGGCCAGATCGGCTTCCTTTTCGGTGTGATCATCGCGGCGTTCCTGGTCGGGGCGGCTACCGGGGGCGTTGTCTTCGGCTGGCTCGGAGACCGTATCGGCCGCGTGCGGGCCATGTCGCTCAGTATTCTGACGTATGCCATCTTTACGGGGCTTTGCGGCCTGGCCGTCGCGCCTTGGCAAGTCGGCGCCCTGCGGTTCATCGCGGCGCTGGGCATGGGAGGCGAGTGGTCGCTCGGCGTGGCCCTGGTGATGGAGGTCTGGCCGAATCGGTCGCGCGCGTTTCTCGCCGGCCTGATTGGCGCGGCGGCCAACGTGGGCTATTTGCTTGTCGGCGTCGTCGGGCTGGCTCTGGCCGGCATCATTGGCGAACGGGGTGAATTGCTGACGGCGGTCGGCATCTCCGATTCCTGGCGGGAGATGCTGATCGCACACCAAGGCTGGCGGCTCATGATGCTGGTCGGCGCCCTCCCGGCGCTGCTGACGTTCTTCATCCGCATCTTCGTGCCCGAGTCGCAGCGTTGGAAGCATGAGCAAGCCGGCGGCACCACCTCGAACTGGGCCGCGCGAGACCTGACCGGTGTGCTGGTGGGTGCAGCCGGTCCTGCGCTGATCGTCTACATCTGGGCTACGGACCATTCCATGCTGATTCGAGCGGCCGCCTCGGTGCTGGGGCTGCTTGTGGCGACGGTCGGCTACACGTATCCTGTGCTGCGGTTCTTGCAGCGTGACGCGGCTCGGCTGAACCGTCCCTTGCGCGACGAGCGCCGCACGCTGGGTTACATGATGCTGGCCGCCGGCCTCAGCGGCGTGGCCCTCGCCGTCACGTGGGGCTCGGCTCAGTGGGCAGCTTTTTGGGCCGACCAGCTCGACAGCGATCCGGCCGTCAGGGCCAAGGAGTTGACACAGATCTGGACCGCTGCCGGCGCCATCACGGGCACCATCCTGGCCGCCTTGGCGGGCGACCTGTTCGGCCGCAAGATCACTTATGTCGGCATGTGCGTCCTGTCGTTCTTCTCGATCGGCTGGCTTTACTTGGTCCAGACCAGCTTTGGAGTAGGCTATCTCGTGGCGGCCTTTGTGGTGGGCGTGTTCACCGCCTCGTTCTACGGCTGGCTGCCCTTGTATCTGCCGGAGCTGTTCCGCACTAGCGTGCGGGCCACCGGTCAGGGCTTCGGCTACAACTTCGGCCGCATCCTGGCGGCCATCGTCGCGCTGCAGACCGGCACCCTCACGGCCTATTTCAAGACGGACGTGGAAATCTTCGGTCAAACGTACAAGGGTTGCCCCGTGGCCTGCACGTCGATCGCCCTGATCTACGTGCTGGGTCTGGTGCTGATCGCCTTCGCCCCGGAGACCAAGGGCAAGCCGCTGCCGGACTAGGCCCACGTGGGGCACGTTTCCAAACGTGCCCGAATCGAGCAAGGCTGGCCGGGCACGTTTAGAAACGTGCCCCACGTTGCGGAGGATGACCGTGCGGGATCTGGTTCTCCTGATTTACGCCGCGACAGGGTTGTTTACACTGGTCGCCCGTGCAGAGACAGCCGCCGCCGCGCCCGACCGCCCCAACATCCTCTGGATCACCTGCGAAGACATCAGCCCGCACCTGGGCTGCTACGGCGACACGTACGCCGTGACGCCGAACCTCGACCGCCTGGCCGCCGCAGGGCGTCCGCTACACGCACGCCTTCGCGCCCGATCGGCGTCTGCGCCCCGTCGCCGCTCGTGCCTGATCACCGGCATGTATCCGCCCTCGATCGGCTCGCACCACATGCGCTGCCAGGGCAAGCTGCCGCCGGGGTGAAGTGCTTTCCGCAGTACCTGCGCGAGGCGGGCTACTACTGCACGAACAACGTGCAAGACCGACTACAACTTCGACGCACGGCAAGGAGACCTGGGACGAGTCGAGCAACAAGGCCCACTGGCAGAACCGCAAGCCGGGCCAGCCGTTCTTCGCGGTCTTCAACTTCACGACGCGCCACGAGAGCCAGATCCGGCTGCCCGAGGCAGGCGTACCAGAAGCGCACGGCCGCCTTCACGCCGGCCCAGCGGCACGACCCGGCCAAGGCCGTTCTGCCGCCGTACCATCCCGACACGCCCGAGGTGCGGCAACGACTGGGCCCGCTACGACGACATGATCACCTACATGGACGGCCAGGTCGGCCGCGTCGCTCAAGGAGCTGGACGACGACGGCCTGGCCGACGACACGATCGTCTTCTTCTTCTCCGACCACGGCGCCGGCATGCCGCGCAGCAAGCGCTGGCTCTACGACTCGAGCACTGCGCGTGCCGTTGCATCGTCCGCTTCCCGAAGAAGTGCGCAGCACTGCGCACCGGCGCAGGCCGGGCACGACGACCGACCGGCTGGTGAGCTTCGTCGATTTCGGCCCGACCGTGCTCAGCCTGTGCGGCGTGGATGTGCCCAAGCACATGCAAGGCCAGGCGTTCCTCGGCGCGCAGGCCGCCGCCGCCGCGGCAATACGTCTACGGCTTCCGCGACCGCATGGACGAGCGCTACGACATGCTCCGCAGCGTCCGCGACCGGCGCTACAAGTACATCCGCAACTACCTGCCGCACTTGCCGTGGTTCCACCATCAGCACATCAGCTACATGTACGAGATGCCGACGATGCGCGTCTGGCAGCGGCTGGCCGACGCGGGCAAGCTGAGCGGGCCGCAGGCCATCTTCATGGCCCGCAGCAAGCCGACTGAGGAGCTGTACGACACGGAGGCCGATCCGCACGAACTCAACAACCTGGCATCATCGGCGGAGCACTGTGAGACCCTCCAGCGCCTGCGCAAGGCCCACCGCGACTGGCAGGAAGAGATCATCGACCTGGGCCTGCTGCCGGAGGCCGACCTGCGGACACGCTTCGGCGATGAGCCGGAATATACGGCCGTTCGCCGCAGGCCAGAGCTATTCCCGCTGAAGCGCATTGCCGAGGCAGCCGATCTGGCCGGCCGGCGTGACGAGACACTGCTGCCGCGGCTGCTGGCACTTCTGAAGGACGACGACGCGGCAGTCCGCTATTGGGGTTGCGTCGGCCTAGGGGCGCTAGCGACGCCGATTGAAGGCAGCCCGACGACGCCTAAGCCCGAGGATATCGAGGCCATCGCCCTAGGGCTGACATCTGCGCTGGCCGATGTCGCTTCTTCGGTGCGCGTGGCAGCGGCCGACGCTCTGTGCTGGCACGGCCGTTACGAGAAGTCGTTGCCGGCGCTGGAAGCAGCGCTCAAGGACGCGAATCCTTGGGTCCGCCTGCAAGCGGCCAACGTCCTGGACCGCATCGACCACCATGCCCGGCCGCTGCTGGCGCACCTTCGCCGAGCCACGCGCGATGCCAACGAGTACGTCGTTCGCGTGGCAACGCATGCAGTAGCCGGGCTGGGCGATTAGACTGGAAGTAGCAGGCACACTCCGTGTGCCGTGTGGGCAACTCGCTCTGCGAGTTGCCGTGTGGGCGACGCTTGGTGAGTCGCGACAACTCGCAGAGCGAGTTGCCCACATTCCACCGCCGAATCCCCCTTGTCACGGCTCCCGCCGCCTACGTATTGTCCGGAGTTCCACGTTGAGAGTCGTCATCCTGCGGAATTACAAGCGGGTCAGCCGCTGGGCCGCGCACTACATCGCTTGGCGCATCACGAACTTCCGCCCGACCGCCGAGCGGCCGTTCGTGCTGGGCTTGCCGACCGGCTCGTCCCCCCTGGGCGTATACGAGCGGCTCGTCCGCCTGTGCAAGCAGGGCAAGCTGTCGTTCCGGCACGTCGTCACCTTCAACATGGACGAGTATGTCGGCCTGCCGGCCGATCACCCGCAGAGCTACCGGGCGTTCATGTGGCGGCACTTTTTCCAGCATGTCGATATCCCGGCCGATAACGTCCACATCCCTAACGGCAATGCCGAAGACCTGGACGCGGAGTGCCGGTCTTACGAGGAGAAGATCAAGCAGTTTGGCGGCATTCACCTGTTTGTCGGTGGCATCGGCCACGACGGGCACCTGGCATTCAACGAGCCGGGCTCCAGCCTGGCTTCGCGGACACGGATCAAGACGCTCACGGAAGACACGCGACGCGCCAATGCTCGGTTCTTCGACGGCGATGTCGATCAGGTGCCCCGGCAGGCGCTCACGGTTGGCATTGGCACGATCATGGACGCTGAGGAAGTGATGATCCTGGTCAGCGGTGCCAGCAAAGCCCGGGCGATGCAGAAAGTCGTGGAGGAGGGCGTGAATCACATGTGGACGGCCTCGGCCTTGCAGATGCACCGCCGCGGCCTGATCGTTTGTGACGACGAGGCCACGCTGGAGCTGAAGGTCGGCACGGTCCGCTATTTCAAAGACCTGGAGCGCGACAACCGCAAGCCGATCGCCATCCGGCGAGAGAAAAAGTAGGGTGGGCCAAGCTCGCGCAGCGAGCGCCGGCCCACCAAATGCGCGGCAGTGGGACCAACGGTTGATCCGAGCGTCTTTGGTGGGCCGGCGGCCGCGGTGCGGCCTTGGCCCACCCTACGAACTACGAACTACGAACTACGAACGGAATGAATTCCGTTCTACGACGGCCCAAGCCTTGCCCCCTAGCGCACGGAAGCGCGATCATGACCACGACTGCCACATTCGCCGCGGTCTATCGACCGCTGACCGACGAGGAAATCCGCCACTTCGAGGCCGCCGGCTGCACGGCCGAGAGCTGGGATCACGTCGAGGTCGCCGAGAGCTTCTCCTTCGTCCCCGGCGCGTGGGCTGACGCGACCTTCTCCGGCCGCATTCGCCTGGGGTGCTCGAGCGCCACGGTCACGCTGCCAGGCGGCCTGGAGCGGCCTTGCGGCGTGCGGCGCACCGCGCTGCACAACTGCACGCTGGGCCACAATGTGCTGATCCACAACGTCGGCCGGCATATCGCCAATTACACGATCGGCGACAACGTGGTCATCGACAACGTCGATCTGCTGGCGACCGAGGGCAGCTCGACCTTCGGCAATGGCAGCCGCGCTGCCGTGCTCAACGAAGCCGGCGGGCGGGAGGTGCCGATCTTCGACCGGCTCTCCGCTCACGTGGCCTATCTGCTGGCGATCTATCGCGACAGGCAAGCCCTGATCCAGCGGCTCGAGGCGCTCGTTGCCCGGCACGTCGCGGCGGTCAAAAGCCCTCGCGGCACGATCGGCGCGGGGGCCTGGCTGACGAATTGCGGCTCGTTAACGAACCTCCGCGTCGGTCCGGCGGCGTACCTCACGGGCGTGCAGAAGCTCCACGACGGCACCGTACACAGCTCGCCCGACGCGCCCACGAAGGTGGGCGACGGGGTAATTGCCGAGCACTTCATCATCGCCGCCGGGGCCGTGGTCGATTCCGGCGCGATGGTCACCCGCTCATTCGTCGGCCAGGGGGTCCGCCTGGGGCGGCAGTTCTCGGCGGAGAACAGCCTGCTATTCGCCAATTGCGAGGGGCTGCACGGCGAAATGTGCTCGGTCTTTGCCGGGCCGTACACGGTCACGCACCACCGTTCGAGCCTGCTGATCGCCGGCATGTTCTCGTTCTTCAACGCCGGCAGCGGCACGAACCAGAGCAACCACATGTACAAGCTCGGCCCGGTGCACCAGGGTGTGCTGGAGCGCGGCTCGAAGACCGGCTCGAACAGCTACCTGCTCTGGCCCAGCCGCGTGGGGGCATTTACGACCGTGATCGGCCGCCACGGCCGCGGCGTCGATACGTCGCTCTTCCCGTTCTCGTACCTGCTGGAGCGCGGCGAGGAGAGCGTGCTCGTGCCGGGCGCGAACCTGCACGCCGTGGGCATGCGCCGCGACGCCGCCAAGTGGCCGCAGCGCGACCGGCGGACCGGCCACGACCGGCTGGACCACCTTCACTTCGAGGCTCTCAATCCCTACACGGTCGGCCAAATGCTCCAAGGCCGGCAAGTGCTGCGGCAGCTCGAAGCGACCACTGAAGCGGCGGTGGAGAGCGTGCACGTCGCCGGCGCCATGATCCCCCGCGTCCGCCTGGCCAAGGGTCTCAGCGCCTACACGATGGCCATCGACTGGTACCTGGGCGACCGGATCGCGGGGCGCCTGGAAGCAATTGCCGAGACGGCAAAGACGGGGTCGGGAGTCGATTTCGCGACGGCCATTGGTCGTGGCACGTCCGAGTCTTTCGAGTCGCGAAATCGACTCCCGACCGCTTGCCCTTGGCTCGATCTGAGCGGCCTCCTGGCGCCCTCCGCGCGGATTGAGGAGTTGATCGCACAAATCGTTGAAGGCCAAGTCCGCACCTCTGAAGCGATCGAAATTGCCTTACAGCGTCTGCATGCCGACTATGCAGAGCTGGAATGGGCCTGGGTCCGCGCAACCTGGTTGGCCGAGCTTGGCAAGGCCGCCGAGGACCTCTCGACCGCTGACCTGGCCGACGCCGTGCGGCGCTGGCGCGACGCGGCCACGCGCTGGAACGCCTGGGCACTGCGCGACGCCGAGCAGGAATTCCGTTCCGCCGCCCGCATCTCGTACGGTCTGGGCGGCGACGTGGACGCCGACTTCCAGGCCGTGCGCGGGTCGTTCCCGGGCGACAAGTTCGTGGCCTCGTTGCACCAGGAAACCCTCGAGGTCGAAGCTCGCGCGGAGGCGCTGTTGAGCCGGCTTGCCGCAAAGTAGCCATCTCGCTCCGCGAGATGGAGGTGGGCACGTTTCTAAACGTGCCCGGCTACGGGAAGGGCACGTTTGGAAACGTCCCCCACGCGGATCGTCTACCTCCGGTTCGATGCGTGGTTTAGACTAAAGGCACCGGCTCCCCCCGGTCGCCCGCTTCGCATCGCATGGCTACGTCGTCGCCTCCTCTGGTAGATTCATCGCCGCTCGAGCGAGCGCGAATCCAGTGGCTCACGCGCCTGCTGGGCCCGCTGGCCGCGTTGGCCGTCGTGGTGCTCTTCTTTGGCGCAGCCGAACTCAGCCAGCTCTTCGCGAAGTGGAGTGCCCTGGACGGCACGGTGTCCTTCGTCCAGTATTACCAGCGCCACGGCACCTTCTTCACCGCCCAGAACGGTCGCAACCTGCTCGTGCAGGCCGCCCCGGTGGCCGTGGCTGCGCGCTGGGCATGACCGTGATCATCATCGCCGCCGGCATCGACCTCTCGGCCGGCACGGCCGTGGCGCTGTCGTCGGTGGCCTTGGCCTATGCCCTGGTGGTTGGGTGCTCGCCGCTGGTCGCGATTGCCCTCTGCGTGATCGTCGGCGGTCTCTGCGGCCTTCTCAACGGCGCATTGATCTGTGCGCTGCGGGTCGTGCCGTTCATCGTCACGCTGGGCACGATGACGATTTATCTCGGGCTGGCGAAGTATCTGGCCAACGAGACCACGATCAAGCCCTCTCGCGAGCTGGTGCCCGGCTGGTTGAGCGCCGCCACCAGCCCCAGCGCGCCGCAGCCGGCCTGGCTGGTGATGCCGAGCTGCGGCTGGATCACGCTGCTGCTGGCGATCGTGCTGGCGATCGTGCTGAAGTACACGGTGTTCGGCCGGCACGTGTTCGCCGTCGGCTCGAACGAATCGACTGCCCGGCTGTGTGGCATCAACGTGCCGTGGACCAAGATCGCCATCTATGCCTTGGGCGGGGTGTTCCTGGGCGTGGCCGGCGTGTTCAAGTTCGCCCGGTTGTCGATCGGCGACCCAACCTCCGGCAATGGCATGGAGCTGCGAATCATTGCCGCCGTGGTGATCGGCGGGGGCAGTCTCAGCGGCGGACGCGGCTCCGTCGTCGGCACGCTGGCCGGGGCGGCCATCATGCAGGTCATCGCTGCCGGCTGCACCATCCTCGGCTACAGTAATCCGATCCAGGACATCGTCGTCGGCCTGGTGATCGTCACGGCCGTAGCGATCGACGTGATCAGGCAACACCGAGTGGAAGTCGCTGCGGCGTTGACGCGATATTGGCGAGCTCTGGGGAGGAGTCGGGAGGCAGGAGGCAGAGGTCAGGAGACAGGAATCAAGAGTCAGGGGACAGGGCACAGTGGCAGTTAGTCGTCTTTCGCTCCGCGAAAGACGCCCTTTCGCGGAGCGAAAGGCGACAATCAACCGAGTTCGAACCATGGACTTCTCGCGACAGGTCGTCATCGTCGGCGGCGGCATCACCGGGCTGGCCGCGGCGCATCGGGTGCGCGAGCTCGACCCGGTGGCACAAGTGACGCTGATCGAAGGCTCGTCGCGGCTCGGCGGCGTGCTGCACACGGAAACGATCGACGGATTCCTCGTCGAGCGCGGCCCCGATAACTTCATCACCAACGTGCCGATGGCCCTGGACCTGTGCCGGGCGCTCGGGCTGGAGGGGGAGCTGCTGCCGACCAGCGAGCGGCATCGCCGGGCATTCGTCGTCCGCCGCGGCCGGCTGCTCCCCGTGCCCGACGGTTTCATGCTGATGACGCCGCGGCGGCTGATGCCGATCCTGACCACGCCGGTCCTCAGTCCCTGGGGCAAGCTGCGGCTGCTATTTGAGTTCTTCATTCCGCCCAACAAGAGCGAAGAGGACGAAAGCCTGGCCGATTTTGCCCGGCGGCGGCTGGGACGCGAGGTCTTCGAGCGGCTCGTCGAGCCGCTGGTGGCCGGCATCCACACGGCCGACGCCGAGGAGCTCAGCGTGCAGGCCGCCTTTCCGCAGTTTGTGGAAATGGAGCGCGAGCACGACGGGCTGCTGCGCGGCCTGGACCGCGGCGAGAAAGGCCAAGGAGGCGAGGAAGAAGGAATGCGAAATGCGGAATGCGGAATGCGGAATTGAAGGCGAGAAGACCGGCGACAATTCCGAATTCCGAATTCCGAATTCCGAAATCGCCAGCGGCGCCCGCTACGGCCTCTTCGTCGCCCTGCGGCACGGCATGCGGCAGCTTGTCGAAGCCCTGGCCCACGGGCTGCCGCCGGGGGCCGTGCGGCTGAATACCCGCGTCGAGCGCGTCGCCAAGCATCCGGCCGGCGGCTGGGGACTGTGGCTGGCCGGGCAATCGCAGCCGCTGATGGTCAAACGGCTGATCCTCGCCACGCCGGCGTACCAAACCGCCAAGCTGCTGGAGGAATTCGACCCGCCGCTGGCCGGCGAGCTGGCCGAAATCCCCTACGCCGGCAGCGTGGTCGTGAACCTCGGCTACCGCCGCGAGCAGGTCGCCCATCCGCTGGACGGCTTCGGCTTCGTGGTCCCCTCGATCGAGCGCCGGCCGATCCTGGCCGGCAGCTTCAGCAGTGTGAAATACGCCGGCCGCGCCCCCGACGGGCACGTGCTGCTCCGCGTTTTTCTCGGCGGAGCGAAGCACGCCAGCATCGTCGAGCGCAGCGAAACCGACCTGCGGCTGATCGCCACGGACGAGCTGGCGAAACTGCTGGGCGTGCGGGGCGAGCCGGTTTTCTGCGACGTGGCCCGCTGGCCGCGCTCGATGCCGCAGTACCACGTCGGCCACCTGTCGCGCGTGGCCCAGATCGACCGCCATCTGCGGCCGCACTTCGGCCTCCAGCTCGCCGGCAGCTATTTCCGCGGCGTCGGCATCCCGCAGTGCATCTACTCGGGCACCCGCGCGGCAGAGCGCGTGATGACGACCGTGTAGGCTCTGCTCTCGTAGCCATCGATGGACATCGCTTATTCCGTCAATCGCGTGCCCATTCGTCGTCACCGCCTACTTTGTGAACAAGATCGATCGGAGAAAAGCAATATGGCGACGGTAAAGAAACAAGACCAAAACAAGGCCGTGGCCGGCGCAATCTCGTTAGCCCGACAGATCGGCAAGCTACCCGCGGCCAAGCTGTCGCTGGACTACGATGCAGAAGCCGACGTGCTCTACATCAGCCTGAAACGGCCCCAGAAAGCGACCAGGACCGTCGAGCTCGATGAGGAAGGAATCCTTCTGCGCTATCGTGGGCCGGAGCTTGTGGGCATTACCGTGCTTGACGCCTCCCGGCACTAGCACGGACTATCCATGCACTTCGGGCCGTTCGAACACGCCGCGCACTTGAGATGAATCGGATTCTCGACCACATTCGCCGACCGTGACATGAACCCCGAGACGTGCTTGATCGCTGGCGTCCTCGTTCTGTTCGCCACAATCGCCCTGAACCGCTTCCTGGGCGAACGGAACTACGCCACGCTGTCACCCGAAGACAGAATGAAGCTCACCGACGCGTTCTCAACGCACCGCTCGCTCGCGACCTACCTCCCGATCGGGATCATGCTCGTGGTCATTGCCGTCGGATACGGGAATCCTCGGGTTCTTCCCGTGGCATTCCCCGCTGGCGTCGTCTTGGTCCTGGTGGTTTCGTTGGCACTTCAGCTCGCGATCCTCCGGCGCCTGAAGCAATTGGCCCTTCCCGAGAACTATGTCGCGAACTTTCGTGTCCAGGCAATGCTCGTGCAGACAGGGAACATCGCGGCGCTGTCCCTGTTCGCGTATGGCGTCATTGCCGGGATCAATTGAGCAGCAGGCTCGCCGCAGAGAGACGACGAGCGCACGAAGTCACGGTTTCTTCCTCTTCCTTGACTCGCCGGAGGCGAACAGTTTCCGAGTTCCCGCCTTGGATTTCGAGACCAGTTCCCGAAACGCCGCGTTAGAGGCCAGCAGTTCATCGACCAGGCCGTCGTCATCGCCAGCATCGAGCGGCTGTAGGGCCAGGAGGCGGTGATCGGGCAACTCGATCAACAGCGCTTCCCCGGAGTCGGCGCATTCATTCACCGTCCTTCTAGGATCCTTCTCCAGCCGACTCAGAGGGATTGTCTTGATGCCCATAGAACTCCTGTCCTTGTACCACAAGCTTGTTGCCGACCTTGCGTCCCACGACCAACAGGACAACTTCCGATTCCTCGACATTATACAGCTCGCAGGTTCCCGACTCGCAGTTCGAACTCCGCGAGCGGGTTCGGCCGCAACCGTTTGATCGCCCGTGTTGGCGTGGTTGGATCGTCGGCTAACCGTTTTGGAATCGCTGCCTCGAGAATCCGTTGATCTCGAACGGTCAAGCTCCGCAATTGCGCCTCAGCATCGGTCGTGATGGTTATGCGATACGCCATGAGCGCCGGAATTTGCGGGGGCTAACTGCCATCTTGGACGCTCACGGGCTAGAAGCCCGTGCCACGAGCCTAACCGCCCTTCCCCCCGATCAGCTTCTTCATCTGCCCCCAGGGCCGCGTGTTGGCCACGTCCTCCTTCGTCAGTCCAGCGCGGCGGGCCTGCAGCACGCCGTAGCGGAGGTCATCCAGCCCGGCCGTGCTGTGGGCATCCGTCGAGATGACGATCGGGATGCCGTGCTCCTTGGCCGCCGCGCAGGCCACGTCGTCCAGGTCGAGCCGGTGAGGGCTGGCGTTCAGCTCCAGCAGCTTGCCGTGCTCGCGGGCGGCCCGGAGCAGCACATCGAGATCGACTTGATACGCCTCGCGGCGCCCGAGCAGCCGGCCCGTGGGATGGGCGATGGCCGAGACGTGCGGGTTCTCGATGGCCCCGAGGATCCGCCGCGTGATCTGCTCCCGCGGCTGGTTCTGGCCGTAGTGCACGCTGGCCACCACCCAATCGGCCTCGGCCAGCACGTCGTCGGGCAAGTCCAGCGGCCCCTTCTCGAGGATATCGACCTCGACCCCCTTGAGCACGGTGAAGCCGCTCAGCCGGGCATTGAGCCGGTCGATCGCCTTCCACTGGGCCCGTAGCCGCTCGCCGTCCAGGCCGTTGGCCATGCTCGACGCGCTTGGAATGGTCGGTGATGGCGATGTACTTCAGCCCGCGCGCCTGGGCGGCGGCGACCATCTCCTCCAGCGTGGCCTTGCCGTCGGTGGCCGTGGTGTGCATGTGCAGGTCGCCGCGGATGTCGGCCAGCTCGATCAGCTCGGGCAGCTCGCCCGCGTCGGCCCAATCGAACTCCCGCCGGGCTTCGCGCAGCTCCGGCGGAATCCAGGGCAGGTCGAGCAGCTTGTAGACGTCCTCCTCGGTGCGGCCGCCGATGTATTTCTCGTCACGGAACACGCCCCATTCGTTGACCTTCAGCCCGCGCGATCTTGGCCCGGCCGCGGAGCACGACGTTGTGCTGCTTGCTGCCGGTGAAGTATTGCAGGGCGGCGCCGAACGATTCCTCCGGCACCACCCGCAGATCGACTTGCAAGCCGGTGGCCATGCGGACCGACATCTTGGTGTCGCCGCGGGCCAGCACTTCGGCGATGCCGGCGAACGAGCCGAAGCGGTCCATCACCGTGGCCACGTCGCCGGAGACGGCCAGCAGGTCCAGGTCGCCCACCGTCTCGCGGCCGCGGCGGTAGCTGCCGGCCGCCTCGAGCTGCTGAATGTTCGGCGAGCCGCGGAGGTAAGCCACGATGGCCTGAACGTACTTGTCGGCGGTGGCCCACAGCATCCGCTGCCCGACCGAGGCGGCCAGGCCCAGGCCCTTGAGGATCATCTCCTCGGTCTTCTCGCCAAAGCCCTTCAGCTCGCGCACCTTGTGGGCCTCGCAAGCCTCGCGGAGCATGTCGAGCGTGGTGATCTTCAGCTCTCTGTGCAGCGCGGCCGCCTTCTTGGGGCCGACCCCCGGCACGCGCATCATGGCTAGCGCGCTGGCCGGCACGGCGGCGCGCAGCTCCTGCAACTGCGGCAGATCACTGGTCGTGACCAGCGTGGCGATCTTGGCGGCCAGCTCCTTGCCGATCCCTTCGATGGCCGTCAGGTCGGCCTGGGCTTCGACAATGGCCGCGCAGGACTCCGTCAGCTCGGAGATCGTCCGGGCCGCATTACGGTAGGCGCGCACGCGAAACTGGTTCGCCCCCTGGAACTCCAGGATGTCGGCCATCTCGTCGAAGGCGGAGGCGATTTGGGCGTTGGTCATGAGGCGGGCGACGATGCCTTCAGCGTCGATGTCTTCGCGGCCACGTCAGTTTACCGCTGTGAGGCGGCAAAGGCGCGACCTATACGGAAGACTTTAGAGAGAGATCCACAACGTTGGAGGGACCCTATTCGGCTTTGGGTTTCACGATCAAAACCTCGAAGGTGGCGGGGGCCACCGTCGCCTCTTTCCAGGTGGGGAACGACAAGGTGATCTTGGCCTTGCCTGGGCCGGCTTCGCTTGGGACTCGCACGGAGCCCTCAAAGCCTCGGCATCAGACGTCCGGCGGGTGGATCAGCTGCTTGGTGATGAGGGGTTTCCCGCCCGGTGTGCTGTGGGGAGCCTCGATCTGGAACTGCAGGCTGAAGGCCGGCACGACTTCGCTGCCCTTGCACCAGGCGAAGGCCCCGCTGCCCAGGCCGCGAGTGCCCACGAAGACCACGAGCGGCGTCGGCTTCCCGATCACGAGCGTTGGCGGCTCTCCGTTACGCTCTTCTCCAATGCGAAAGGAAAGAGGGCCAGCGAAGTGAATGAGGGGAGCATCTTTCGGGCGGTCGGAGAACTGTTTGACCGGCGCGTACCAGTGACTCTCGGCGATGGTGATGGAAAGATTCCCGGCATCGCCAGCGGCGCCAAGCGGCGGCGAGCGCGGCACGGTCAGGCGTAAGTCGGTGTGACGAACTTTCTGCTCCGGGGTTGAAATCGCCCCCACCTGGAATCCCGCCCATTCCGGATTGGAACGATCCGCGCCGATCTGTTCATCCTTGTCCATCAGGCTGCCGTTGCCGTTGCGGTCCACGTACAGGACATCGCCATCGAGCACCAGCCAAACGCGAGACTTCGCTTCGAGACCGAAGACGAGCAGGCAATACTTCGGCTTGGACGTGTAGGCCGGCTCTTTGGCAATCGTGCGGTCGATCCTGGACAGATCGAGGGCGGCGGTCGGAGGCGGGGACGAGACGAGGAACAAGCATGCAGACAAAACTCGGAGTAATCTCATGGCGTATCGCCTCCTTGGGTTCAGTCGTGGGTGGATTAATGCATTTCGTCGGAGTGCATTGATTGTGGTACAGCATGGCGCCGCTTCGCGGCTCCGTTGCTGTGGAGGTGGTATTGAGTTGGTATCACTTCCTGATTAGGCCCAGCGCGGCGTAGCCGCAACCAAGCTCCCCTGCCACCTTGTGTGGCAGGAAGCCAAGTTTGAAGGCTAGCGGCGAGCGGTCGCAAACACGACCCTTGCCGGCTTGTCCGGCAAGTGAAGACGTTTTGGCGGCTAGGTCTGACCATAGACTTAGCGATTCAAACTTGTTCACCTGCCGGACAAGCCGGCAAGGGGTATTCGGAGTGCTTCGCTTGTTGCTAGCCTCCAAACTCATTCACCCGCCGGGCAAGCCGGCGGGGGTCTCGACAATCTTCGCGCCACGCATAGAAGGCAAACGTTAGTAGGTAGTACAAAGTCCTCTACTGAAACCCTCAATCCTCATCAGTCGAGCCAAGCCGCGCCAAAACCGCTTTGGCCTCCTGAGTGAAGAAGTGGCCCGGAGCTCCGCCGGCCATACGCTGCAAGACGCCCCTGGCCTGCGGACCGGCGTGATCGAGCGGGCCGATCTGCTCCAGCACCTCGAGCGCCCTCAGCACGCGCAACTCCTCCGAAGTGAAGTCCGGCGCGGTCAGCCTGCCTAACAGGTGTCCCACGCGGACGCGCACCTCCAGAGAGGGCGGACTGGCCTGGACCTTTTTCAGCTCCGTTTCCGCCAAGGAGCTCAATCCCGCCAGCTCGCGCGTGGCTTGCTCACGAACCGCGAAGCGGTCGTCGTCGAGCCGGGCGATGAGTTGGACCACCCGCTCGCGCGGGACCGGGGGAACCGGCCGCAACTGTTCCTGGAACAGCGCGACCGTTTGCCGCGGAGACGCCATCAACGCGCGCATGGCCTCGTAGGCCTGGCCTGCGTCCGCGTCGGCCAAGGCCGGCCACAATGCCGCCAGGCGTTCGGCGGACAAGCCGCGGTCCGGCGCGCTTTCGTGCTGCTTGCCGGCAATCTCTTCCCAAAGCAGCATCGTCGTGTCGCCGCTGGCAGTAATCATGCGGCGGCCACGCCCGAGAAAAGCCAGGCCGGTCACGCCGCCCGCGTGGCCGTCCGCGAGACGGGTTTTGAGCTGTCCTAGCGGTTTTCCGTCGAAGAGGTCCCACACCCCTATGGTGTCGTAGGGATACCCGCAAATGGCTAGCGTCCGCGCATCGGCGGAAATGGCCGAAAAGCCGGGCGAGCCGGCATGGATCGGCGGCGTGCGGAACTCGTGCCGCTTCTTTCCGCTAGCCAGCTCCCACACGAAGCTCTTCTCGCCCCGCCCCAACGCCGTCAGCGTCCTGCCATCGGCTGAAAAAGCCAACGACGCTCCGCCGATTCGCGAGCCTGACTCATGAAACACGCGCAGCAGCCGCCCTGTCTCCCGGCTCCAAACATGGAAGGAGAGCGCATACGATCCCGAGACCAGCATTCTGCTATCGGGCGAGAAGAGCAACGTGGCCACCTCCACGTAGTCTTCAAACTCCCCCTCGGAACTGATCAGGGGGGGATGCGCCAGAAAGCGCAGCAGCGGGCTGCCCGTGGCAAGGTCCCAGGTCGAGACGATCCCTTGTGAAGTGCCGCCGGCCAATGTCCGTCCATCCGGAGAAATCGCCAGCCTGGTGAACGGCATGCTCCCGGCCGGTTTGATCTGGCGCAGCGTCTTGCCAGTGGCTACGTCCCAGAGGCGGAAGTCCTCGTTCCAAGCGCTGGTGACGAGCGTTTGCCCATCGGGAGCAAACGCCAGCGATCCGACTCGTGCGTCATGCCCTCGCAGCACATGCCGCTGCTGGCCTGTGCCGGCATCCCACAATCGTACGGTCGTGTCGAATTGGCCCCGGGAGGCGACCGTCTTGCCGTCGGGCGAAGTCACAATATCTTCCACGGGGGCATCGTGGCCGGCCAAGTCGCTGTGCTGCTGGCCCGTCTCCGTGTCCCAGAGGGACAGGACGTTGCTGTAGAACGCCGAGCTGGCCACCGTCTTGCCGCGGGGCGAAAAGGCCAGGGGATATCGATAGCCGCCGCGGCTGACGCCCGGCGGAAGCCCTCCGAGCTCGCGGAGGAACTTGCCGGTGGCCACCTCCCACAGGCGGAGGATACCGTCAAAACCCGAGACGCCCAGCGTCTTGCCGTCGGGCGAGAAAGCGAGGGAGAAGCCGAAACGCGCGTCCTCGCCGAATTGCGGAAGTCTCCGGCGGGTGGCCAGCTCCCACAGGCTGACGCTGCAGTGGCTCGCTCCCGGCGTCGAACCGACGGCTGCCAGCAGCTTGCCGTCGGGCGAGAAGGCCAGCGATTCCCCCGCGATCAAAGCGGAGAAGGGAGAGAGTTCCTTGCCGGAGGACACGTCCCAAAATCGTAGATGTCGGTTCTCACCGCCGCAGGCCAAAGTCTTGCTGTCGGGCGAAAAAGCTAGAGAACTAATGCGCGTGATCCCGTCGGACCAGCGACGAAGCTCCTTGCCCGTCGCCGCGCCCCAAAGATGGATGTCCCAATAGTGAGTACCGTTGCCTGGGATGCCAGTAGGGGCCGTCGCCGCGAGAACCCGGCCGTCCGGCGACAAGGCGAGGGCGGTGATCGGATACTTGGGCCCCTGATACAAACGGACGACTTCCCCTGTCGTCACGTCCCAGAGCCGCACGTCGCGGCTGCCGCCGCCCGCCAGTGTCTTGCCGTCGGGCGAGAAGACCAGGCCTCGGCCGTGAAATCCCTGGAGCCGGCGCAGCTCCTTGCCCGTCGCCACGTCCCACAGTCGCGCGATGGGGGAGTGGCCCGTCGCCACGATTTTCCCATCCGGCGAAAAGGCAATGGCTTCAATCGGGCTCTCGTGCCGGAAGCGTAGCGTACCCAGACGAGCCACGGCCCCTTCCGGCAGTGGGTCGCCCAAGAGGTCGGCGCGGCGAGGTCCTCGTTCCGGGGCTTTGGCTTGGTCGTCGGCCGGCGCGGTTGCCGCCGCGCTGATCGCCAAGCACAGCGCCGAGATGAAGGAGAGTGTGCGCATGGCTGTCTCCGAAGGAGATGGGTGCGCCGCGGTTACTTCCGCGCCTGGATTTTCCGGACCATGAGCTGGCCGCCGCTGGCCACGAAGGACAAGGAAACGCGCATGCCCGGCTCTAGGTCCGTCAAGTCGAGGCCCCCCTCGCCCTCGACGTAAACGTCGGCATCGCCCACGAACAAGCCCGACACGAAGTCCTTGCCGTCGCGTGTGACGCTGAGCGTCTTCTTCGCCCTGTCCACCTCCTTCACCCGGTAGTCGCTCAGCGCCTCCGGCGAGTGGGCATCGATCACGGTGATCGCCAGGTCATCCGCGGCCAGGCGGATCCCCAGGCGCATCCCGACTTTCAGGTCCGCGAGCTTCCCCGTTGCCCCGTCGATGATCACCCGGGCGTCCTGGGCCACGGGCAGGTCGCTGAGCGATAGCCGCTGGGAGTGATTCAGGCGGAGGGTGAAGGCGCCGGCGACTCGCAGGCCGGACCTGCTCCAGGGTCCACTCCACGGCCTGGAGCCGCTGCCGCAGGGGGGCGTTCTTCTCCCGCTCGTAGTTGGCCCGCGCCTGCTTGAGCTGCGCCTCGGCCGCCCGAAGCTGGGCCTCCGCGGCTTGCACGGCTTCGCGGGCTTTCTTCTCCTGGTCGTCCGCGGCCAAGAACCGCGTCCCAACCGCCGCCCCGACGCCGGCAATCCCGGCGGCGAGCAGCACGGTCGCGACAATCTGCCGGTTTGTCCGCAACATGGTCTGTCTCCTTTGGAATGATTGAACGGGGTCTCCGCCGCTAGCAGGCGCATGGGCATCTCCCAGCAGCCGATCGAGTCGATCCGCGGACTTCCACTCCAACCTAACGCCAGGCCGTTACAGCGGCCGCCGCCAAGTCACGGCGCATGGCACGTATCTCCTATGGTCACGGCTTCAGGGGCAACGGGATCTCGAACGTCGAAGACCGCACGGGTTCCTTCCAGCCGGACAACGAGAGACTGGCCTTTAAGGTGCCGGCATCCAAGGTACCTGGGGCTCGCACCGAGCCGATGAACCAGCTCGCTCAGTAGCAATCGAATACATATCGAAGTTGGATCGGTTTAGCGTCCGGCCGGCTTGCTTTGAACGTTGCCTCGCACACAAACTTGCCCTCCTTGAAGCCGTCTGTCGGCGCCACGACCGCGAACGTCCCTTTGCCCACGCCGGGCGTGCCGACGACCGCGATGATCGGGATGTAGTCCCTGGGGGGCGACTCCTCCGCGGGAAAAGACTCCAGCGATAGTTGCAGGGGGCCAGCCAGGTGCACGACCGGGGCGTCCTTCGGGCCGTCCGCGAAGGCCAGGTTGCCGCGCAGGTCCTCGGTCCCAGCCACCTGATAGCCGCGACCGGGAACGTCCACGCTAACTCGCAGGCACCGGCCACCAGCAAGGGGGCCGTCGTGAAATACGCGCAAGTCCTTGTACACGGTCCCGTCCGTGAGATCGCGGATGTCCCCGACATTGCAACGCGTGTTTTTTGGGAAAGCGACTGCTCGTCCGACCCAGTCAAATCGCCGTTGCCGTTGCGGTCCACGTAAAGAACATCGGCGTCGCGCACGAGCCAGACGCGGAACTTCGCCTCGGGACCGAAGACCAGCAGGCAGTATTCTGGCTTGGATTTGTAGGCCGGCTCTTTGGCAACAGTACGATCGATCTTGGTCAGGTCAGCGCCCGACGCGGTTGCCACCGCGGTAGTCGCGAAGCACAGTGCCGAGAGGAAAGCGAGTCTTCCCATGGGTTTCTCCGATTCCGTTTTCTCCGCCGTGTTAGGGAGTAGGCGACAACCAGTCCTTCTATTCGGCTTCGGGTTCCTCGATCGGAAGCTCGAAGCTGGCGGGGGCTACCTTGGCACGCCAAGTTTCGGGAAACGCGAGCGTGATCTTGGCTTTACCCTGCCCGGTTTCCCTGGGCACGTGCACCCAGCCCTCGAAAGCGTTTCCACCGCAATCGTCCGGAGGAATCGTGACCGCAGTGAGGACAGGCTTTCCGCGCGGATCCTTGTTGGGGTACTCGATCTCGACCGGCAGCCAAGCGTGTTTCGGAACGACTTCGCTGGCCGTGCACCAGGCGAACGCCTCGTCGCCCAAGCCTGGCGTTCCGACGTAGACCCTGAGCTTGGTCTTTTTCCCGGGCACTAACGTCGTCTCCTCTCCGAGACGCTCCTCTCCGATACGAAACGTGAGCGGACCATCGAAGTGGATGACGGGAGCATCTTCCGGCGGGCCGAAAACTGTTTGACCGTTGCCCACCAGCGTCTCCCAGCTACCGTGACGGAAAGATCCACGGGATCGCTCGCTGCTCCCAGCAGCGACAAGCGTCTGACCGACAGGCGCAGATCGGTGTGACGGGCTCTCTCCTCCGGCGTCACAACAGCCCCGACCAGGAATTCCGTGAGTTGCGGATTGGAACGATCGCCTGGGATGCGTTCACCGTCTTCGGTCAAGTTGCCGTTGCCGTTGCGGTCCACGTGCAGGACGCGGCCGTCTAGCACCAGCCAGACGCGCGTCTTTGCCTCCGGGCCAAAGACTAGCAGGCAATACTTGGGCTGATTCTTGTAGTCTGGCTCCTTGGCGATGGTGCGGTCGATCTTGGTCAGGTCAACCCTAGCGATCTCACGAGGGTGCCTGGTCGGAGCCATCGCCACGCCTTTCCGATCATCGATCGGAGGCTTTTCCTCGTCAGGAGCCTTTTTCTCGGAAACAACGGAAAGTTGCTCACTCAATGCCGAGTTTTCGGCAAGAGTGAAACCGTGCACGTGCATAAACTCTTTGGTATTCACATAAGCCCAAATCAGATCTTCACAAGCTCGTTGCCGGTCCTTGGCATGCTTCTGGAAGTGTTTCTTGGCGTTGCCTCTTTGCTCAGCGGTGGGCAACTTCATCAATGTCGCAAGTACGACTGCGTCCACGAGGTGGTCGTCCGTCCGGTGCTCCTGCAGCAATGCCGCGGGAAGTGCCCTGAGGCGAACTGCCGTCTCGGACACTCGATCCTGGGCCGCACATCGAGTTGTCAGAAAGAGGCCAATGACAAGAACCACCAAGGCTGTGATACGATCGAACATGAACGTCCTCCTTTCGGATCGGAGAGGCATCATCGCATTGCTTTCTCCTTGTCCTGGATGAAGCCGGGCTTGGGACTTCCAGTGAACGTTAGCGGCAGGTCGTTACATGCTTACTTCGTCTCTGCGATCTTTCCCGTCGCCAGTTCCACACGAATGACTTTCCCCGAATTCAGGCGCAGCACAAGATGATCGCTTTCCATTTGAAACTCAGTTTTGTCCGCCCAGTCACGGGAAGCCTTGCTCCGGGGAAGGTCAAGATTTCGTCTTCAGTAAAGAGGTCCTCGAGTTGGAAATCCCGAATGACCGTTCCCTTATCCCCATAAATGATCAGCGCGTGAGCGAAACCTGTACTGCCCCAGGTATCGACGGTCGCGACAAACTTCCCCGTGTCCTCTACCAAGACCCGCACGGGCATGTTGACCAGCTTGGCGCGCCAGAGAATCTGTTCCCTACCTTCGGCATCGAGGCGGAAGAGAACGCCTTCGCTTGGGTCGCTTGGACCAGTCTGCTTAGGATTGAAGACCTTGAAGCCGTGCCGGCCCAATTGGGAGCCGAACACGCGCGCCCCGGGACCTTCCCACTTATCCGCCAGCTGCTTGAAGATGAGGTGTTGCTTACCCGTCGCTGATTCCAGCAGCTTCACCGAACCGTTTGCGCATCCCAGGGCCATGAACTTATTGCCTCATCCTGCAGATGCCGCGGTTACATCCAACGGTGGAAAAGCCAAAGAAGTAGGCCAGCTACTCCTTCTTCTTGCGCGGTGTGAAGCGGAGCTCGCCTTTGAACGGCTCCCCTTGCAGGTCCTTCCACTTCGCCTTCTGTTCATCGCTAAGCAACTTCACAACCTTCTCGGAAGCGTCCTTACGAAGTTCTTCGATCTTCTTGCGGTCCTCCTCATCGGCGGCGCCCTTGATGAGCTCTCGCATCTGGGCAAAGCGTGACTCGTGGTTGATCTTTTCCACCTCTTGCTTTTGTTCGTTGGTGAGCTTCAGCGCCTCGACGACTTCCGCATTAGCGAAGGCGCCGGCACCCTGCTGCTGGTAGGAGATCTGTTTCAAGTGCTTGGACTGTTCGGGCTTGAGGATTTCCACGGCCTTTTCGTTCTCTTTCCGAATTTCTTCCCACTTCGTGCGGCGCTCGTCGCCTTCCAGGCCCAAGGCCTCCTTGAACTTCTCGCGCATTGATGCGGACAAGTCCTCCACCTTCTTGATTTGTTCCTCACTGAGCTTCAGCTCTTTCTGGACCGATTCCTGCCCCAACAGGAAGTCGCCGGCCCCGAAACGGAACTGCCCTTGAGCCAGCGCCGCACTCGACGAGAGGGCCACGACCGTTGCCAGCGACACCAAGCGAAATAAGACTCGCATTTTCTTTTCTCCCATGAAAGAAGTGTAGGGTCGTTCTGCGTCCTCGTCAGGCTTGTCACTTGCGTGGCTTAATGCGGGATTAACGGACATCAGGGCTGATGTCCACAGCGCGGCGCCCCCACCCACCAGCGCCTGTTTGCTGAACTCTCGTCGATTCATAGCGTGTCCATTCCCTTATGAGGATGAAAAGGAGTGCCAGGATGTTCATCGGGCAGCTTCGACGTGCTCGTAAGTCTGGATCGCTTGTTCCGTGCCTTCCTTGGTTTTGAACTCGGTTGGCCGCATGTCTCCTGGTGGCGCCATGAACAGCCGCAACTTGCCTCCCTTCAACTCGTAGATGCCTTGAACCAGCAGGGGAGGGGTCCCCACGGACTCATCGATCCATTTGGGAGTTTTCGTTGCATCGATGCTGATCTTGCCCACCCTTCTCCTCTTTCCGGACGTGAACGTGCTCGTCGTCCCGGAGAAAACCCGATGGGTATTGCGGCCGAAATTCTCGGAATCGACGGCCTTCCCCCCTTGCTCAACTGCCACCAAACGCCAGGTGCCATCCAGGTTCTTCAGGTCATCCTTAACGGCGCCTTCTTCTGGTTCTTTTTCGTCTTTCCCCAATACTTTGATGGTGAGTTCATTGCTCACCACATCGCTCACTTGAATGCGCAGGCGATAGGTGCCCGGCGCCTCCATGGGATAGTACCCGTGACGCAGGTAGCGATCGGTTCCGGCCTTGGGGAGGTTGATGCCTTGCAGACCTTCCTTCACCGTCGTGGCTTCGCCCGGCTTGACGGTGATGACCGTGCTGGCAAACTCGATTTCGACCGGATTCAGAGCACGACTCACCTCCTTGCCGTCCGGGCCGGTCATCTGGAAGCCAGAGAGATCTTGGAGCTTGTAATGGGCCCACAGGAACTCTTCCGTGCCTTGGTTCTTGATCGTGAGGGACAAATCTACCGGCTGGCCGCGGCGGTACTCGGCCTTGGTACTGGCCAGAGTCAGCTCGAGGCGGTTGACGCCGCTTGGCCGGGGCTCTCCGACGAGTCCGGTTCGGAGCGTCTCCAGCAGCCCCTCCTTGCCTCCGTCCATCCTAAGTAGCAGCGCTCGGACGGTCTCGTCACGGTCCAGCACCGTGCGAAGCGTCTTCAATCGTTCCCGGCGATCGTCCCGGCCGAGGATTTCGTAATGGCTATGCTTCTTCGCGCAAGTGAAGCACGAAGCCTATTTCGCCCGTGAGTTTCTTGCCGGGCGTGCTCGCATCGCGCAAGAAACCATCCCGAGCCAGCTCTTCCACAAGTTTGAGAGAGTCGTCCCGAAGGATGGTCACTCCCACGAGGTGGGCGTTGCCGCGGAACGTGCCGCGCGCCTTGTCCGTATGCACGAGCAAGCTCGTGAACGGTGGCGGATTTTCCGCGGTCACGTACTCCAGATGTAGCTCAAACGAGGCGATATCGTCTTTCAGCGCTTTCAGTCGCTCGGCGGTGGGATCGCCCTTGGCTTCGTCCGCCTTCTTATCCAGGATTTTCACCGGCGTCGCCTTCGAATCCGTTTGACCCGCGCTGCCCGGTGCTGCTCCGCGTTTTTCACGTGCAAGACGATAGAGTTCCCGGTGGGTGCCATGCTTGGTCGCGAACTCACTGGGACGACCCGCTCCGTAGAGACAGATCGTGAGAGTGTCACCCTCGAGCTTGTAGATGCCTTGATGGGTGATGTCGATCTCGATCGGCCCGGTGATTGTTCCATCGGGGATCTTGGTGGTCTGTTGCCCTTTCGTGATGATGTCAATCGCGTTGGGGCTGCGTGAGGGATCGAGCTTCAACTTTCCCTCCTTGATTTCGCCCCCAGCCTGAAGGCTAATCTTGTCCCCCTCGATGACAATCTCGCGCAGGAGGAAGTGCGTGGCTGTCACCTTGACAGTTACATCGACGGGGTCGATGTAGTCCACTTCGATCCTCCCTTTCTTGAGAAGGTCGGCGTCGGCCCTAATGCCCTCCACCTCGGCGGCGACCATCTTCCATGTCCCCTGGAGCAGCTCCTTGTCTCGTGAAGCCAGCTCGTTGGTTTTATCCGTCGCCGGCTTTGCCCTGGGATCCGCCTTGCCCGCGTCTACCGCTCTTCGTTCCGGCGGTTTGACAACGGAAACTTCCACAAACGGCGTGGCGATCTGACCAGGCCAGCTTCTTTCAAGTTCCGCTCTGGGGTCGTGGTACAGGACGCGAACCTTGTACGGGCCTGGCTTCACGTCGTGCAGCAGCCTAACGCCGCCGAACCCGTCTGATCCGAAGAGCCGCAATTCGTCGCCGTGCCAAAGGAGGGCAGCGTCGATGACATAGATCGCGTGCTCGCCGGGCTTCAGCAGCGGAGCATCGGAGGCGACGCGGCCCCCGGTGCCGTCCCGGCCGCCGCCTTGTCGGAGGGCTTTGCCGTCGGGACCCGTCATTTCGAGCACGAGCGTGTCGAACCGGCTGAAGCGGACCGCCGTGGTGGATTTGTTGCTGATTTGCAGGCCGATGTTCACGGGCGCACGCATGTCCCGCGACGGCGCCTGCCACGATCGGTCCGGCACGAGGATGCTGAAGTGGATGCCGTCTTTCTCGATGGTAACCTCGGGGCACGTGCCGACTTCCTCCAGCTCGAAGGTCAGCGTGTTGGACGGCAACCGGCCCGCCCAGCCTTGCCGCTCTTCGTAGACATATTCGACCGTGTATTTGCCGGGCTTGGTGAGCGTGTAGATCTTCGTGAGGTCGTAGTTGCCCTCGGTGGCGTCCTCGCCGCCGGGCGGCAGCCGCCAGGGCAGGTTCTTGTCCCGCGCGCCGCCCGGTGAAAAGGCGTCGCGGTAGTGCTCGCCCATCCAGGTCAACTCGGCTTCCTTGCCGTCGGCGTCGCGAACGACGATCTCGTGATTGGGCCAGAAGCCGCTGTGCCAGAGCACCTGCTCGGCGCCTGAGACGTTCTTCACGACGTACTTCACATCGAGCGGCTCGCCGATGAGGAACTTGTCCGTCGCCAGCGACACCTTCGCTCGAAGGCCAGCCACCTCTTCACCGAAGTCAACGGTTTTCGCCGGCGGCTCCGCGAGGGAGACTTCCACCAAGGGGGTCGCGATCTCGCCGGTCCAGACGTCCTTGAGCACCGGTTCGGACCCGATCTTGAACTCCGAGTCGCGGTTCATGTACCGGAGGCGAAGCTTGTACCGGCCCGGCTTTAGGTCGTCGAAGGACCAGAGATCCCCGACGACTACGCTGACACCGGTGAGTCCGAGCTTGTCTTTCGACCAGAGAAGCTCCGCGTCCGTGGCGAACGTCACGCTTTCCCCGGGCTTGGCCAGCGGACAATCGGTTTCCTTGATCGTGAAGGCGATATCGCTGCCACTTTGCGGCCGAAGTGGTTTGCCATCGGGTCGCCACGATTTCCAGGGCGAGCGTCTTAAAGCCGCTAAACCGAAGGGCCCTGTCCGTCGTATTGGTGATGCGCAGGGCCAATTTGACGGAACGTTGCGCGGCGAGGCCTGTTCTCGGGGATCGACCACACGCGGGCCGGCACCACGAACTCGAAATGCACGTCGTCCTTCGCGACGAGGCTGCGATCCAGCGCTTGGGCATCGGTTCCGCCGCTGTCGGCGGCCTTCGGTCGATCCGTGGCTTGCCCCTCGGTCGCCACGGGTGTCGCTTCGAGAGGCGGTGCGTCATCGGGCGTCGCGGACACTCGAATCAGCCGCATCCCGCCGACGAGCAACATCGCCGATGCGAAGGCGGCGCCGACGAGGCCGAGCATGCCCTTGCTCGTCCGCGTTGTCAGCTTCCGGCGTTCGTCCAAGAGCCCGGCCACGCGATCCTCGAGCCGCCAGCGCGGTTCCATCAGGCCGATGGTCGCCGGAGCGCGGTGAAAGAGCGTGCCTGGCTCGGCCAGAGCCAGCAGCGTCCGCGCGTAAGCTGCGCGATCGCTTTGCCGTAGCACGAAGTTGTCGCAAACTTCCTCGCGGGCACGGGCCAGGTCGCGGTTGAGCCAATGGACGAGCGGGTGCGGCCAAAACAGCGCGGCGGCGAGGCATGCAATAGACCGACGACGTGATCGCGCTGCACGACGTGCGCACATTCGTGCACGAGCACGTCGCGGAGCTGCCCGTGTTGAAGCCGCGAGGACCAATCGTGAGGCAGCACCACCAGCGGCCGCAAAATGCCGATCGATAGCGGACTGCCCACTAGCCGCGAGGTGACGACCTGCGGGAGTGCCTCGATGCCCAGGGCCTGCCGCACCTGCTCCAAAACGCCAACGTGCTGCTCGACGCCCAGTGGCTGCACATCACCCAGGGGCTGCGCTTCGCGGCGAAGGACCGCCAGCATTCCGAAGCCGTAGAACAACCGCGCAGCACACCAAAGCGTGCCGACGGCCCAAAGAACCAGCACGACAACGATAGCCGCCCGAATCAACTCCGCGCGGGTCAGCGGCGGTGGCGGTGATGACGCCTCGGCAGGCTGAAGCGCATGGCTTGCGTCATCCGCGAGTGGTGAACCGGGATCGAGCGGCGGGGGCGGCGCCGGTGCGATCCACTCTGCCGTCGTGTCCTCGATGATCGTGCTCTCAGGCGCTGCTTCCGGCGTCGCCGTCGGCTCCGCTGACATCGCAAGCGGCTCCGAGTCGCTGTTAGCTGCGATATCGGCCGTGGGCATTTCCATCAGAGGAATCATCACAAGCATGAAGCCCGCACGATGCGCCACGTAGGCCACCAGTGGACTGACGAGCGCGCAGCCCAGGGCACACAGGCCCACGCCATAGCGAACGGCGGCCCAGCGCCGGGCGACCGTGCGCGACGTCACCAGGGCAAGCAGCGTGACGGCCGTGACTTGCACGATGGCCGAGAGCCATACCAGGGCCGGGCCGTCGCCCGGATAGAGGGAGAGCATCGTTCTCATGGTTTTTTCTTCTCCGCTCGTTCGATCAATGCCTGGATTCGCTGGGCCTCTTCCTGAGAGATGCCGCGGCTCTGCAGCAAGGCCAGCACCAACCCCTCGGCCGAGCCGGCAAACGCGGTATCGACCAGCCGCCGCACGACCTGCCCTAGCGTGGCCTGTTGGGGGACCGCGGCCCGGTAGTGAAACGTCTGCCCCTCAGCTCGGTGACGCAGCCAGCCTTTCTCCTCCAGCCGGGTCATCGTGGTTTGGACGGTGTTGCGGGCCACGCGGCGCTGGGCGGCGAGCGCACTCCAGACCTCGGCGACCGTGGCCTCGCCACGCTCCCAAACCACGTTCATGATCTCCAGTTGCCCCTCCGAAAGAGGGGGCGGCGGCTTCGCTTTGGCCATTTGCACCTCCGGCATAACCCACAGCGGTAGGTAAGACTACCGACATCTGTAGTTAGTTCCAGAGGAAATGGTAAAGAATCCGGAATTCTGGCGACGGACGACGATACCCAAGTCCATCAGACGACCTTCGGATTTGGGGGGCCGGTGTCGCCTAAGTCGGCGACGACCGTTGGCAAAGAGAGCCAAGGCGAAATAGGCGCTGGGGCGTCATCGCCTGCCGTTCAGCCGCGGCGTCATTCTCCGACCACCGCGTCGGCTTCGATTTCGACCAGGATTTCCGTGGAATTCAACCGACTTACCACGACCATGCTCGTCGCATGACGATGTCCTTGAAGAACTCGCCGTGCGCCTTGGCGACCTGCTCCCACTGGTCGATGTTCGTGACGTAAAGGAACGCAGCGCCCGGCGTGCCAACCGCTTCGGCAACGTGGGGGCCAGAATGCCGAGTCCCCATTTTGCATTTTGCACTATGCATTTTGCATTCGACCATCGCAGACTCGCTTCAACGCAAATGCAACGTTCAAACTGCAAATGGATCGTCTACGTCGTCCCGCGTGGCCTCTGAAAGCGCGCCTCACACTTTGCGCCCTTTGCGCAGGCGGAACTTGGGCCATCGCCCGTCGGCCAGGCTTCGCCGCCGCTTGAGAAAATTCCGAAAAAACCTAAAGGCCGATAGCAGCGATAGTTCGCATTGCTAGCAGCCTTCGGTGTTAAACTTTTCTGTTTGCCAAGCCGGCCTCGCAGTGTCACGTTAGAAGAGAGATGGCTCAGGCTGCGCTTGTGGGCGGTGAGATCGCCACCAGGCACAATCTGAGTGCCGCACCGCGCGAGAGTGGACCGCCGTCACCGCGACGATTCCGTCGCAGGCCGGGCCACCGCGGATGAGGAAGCCCGTCGCCGAAGCCTGTCACCGGAGTGTTGCCATGTTGCGCTTAATTGGCGTGTCCTCGATCGTCTGCACCCTCACGATCGCGCGGTTCGCGGCGGGCGATGAGATTGCCGTGCCGGAAGTTCGTCCCACGGCCGCCTATCGGCTGGTCTATCAGACGGTCTACGACCAGCAGCAGGTCACGGCCTGTCGCGTGGAACATGAGACCGTGTTCGAGGAGCAGCGCGTCACCTGTTATCGGGACGTGACCGAGACCCAGGTGCAAGAGCGGCGGTACACCGTGGCCAGGCCGGTCTGGGAAACCAGCGTCCGCGAAGAGCGCCACCGCGTGCTGCGGCCCGTGTGGGAAACACACGTGCGCGATTGCAGCTTCGACCGCGTGCGGACCCTCGTCGAAACGGCCGAGCGCGAGGAAGCGTACGTCGTGCGGCGGCCCGTATGGGAAACCGCCGAGCGCGAAGAGCAATACGTGGTCCGCCGACCCGTGCACGAAACGCACGAGCGGGAAGTCCACTCGACGCAGTATCGTCCGGTCGTGACGTATCGCCCCGTGCAGGTTGACCAAGGCTGCTTCGAGCACCGCACCGTGCTGCGGCCCGGCCCCACGCGGCTCGGTCTGGAGTGGGTGCCGGGGCATTGCGCGCACCATCCGGGGACGGGGGTTTCGAGCTGGCAGTTCGGCGGGCTGCACTGGGTGCGCAGGCCCTGCCCTCCGGTGGCGGAAGTGCAGCGCGTCTGGCGGCCCAATATCGTGACGCATCAGGTGCCGCAGACGTCGTACGTGGCCGAGACGGTCGTGCACAAGGTGCCTCATCAGGTGTGCCGGCACGTGGACGAGGTGCACGTCCGCAAGGTTCCCTATCAGGTGTGCCGCATCGTGGAAGAGCAGCAGGTGCGGCGTGTGCCCTACCAGGTCTGCCGCCAGGTGGTGGAACGCGTCGAGCACAAGGTGCCGCAGCAGGTCTGCAAACTCGTCGAGGAGGAGCAAGTCCGGCACGTGCCCGTGACGACCTGCCGGATAGTGCACGAAGAGCGAGTAGAGCAAGTGCCAGTGCAAGTGTGCCGCAAGGTGCCCTACGAAGAAACGGTGCGCGTGCCGCGCATGGTGGAGAAACGCATCCCCGTCACGTACACGCTGCAAGTGCCGCGCTGCGTGGTATACCGCGTGCCGGTCGATCCGTGCACGGGGGCCGACCTGGCCGCGCCGGGCATCGGGCCAACCCACGAGCCGACGCCGGATGCGCCAAGGCTGGAACGTCCCCGCGACGTTGCCCGACGATGGGCAGAAGTCGCTCTTGAGGCCGCGAGGGGAAGAGCGCACACCCGTCGAGGCGCCGCCGGCCAAAGAGCCAGAAAGCCCGTCGGAAGGCGCCGCTCGGCCCAAGGCCCCCGAGAAGCAGGCCCACGATTGGCGGCCCGGCCGGAGCCGAGCGAAGCGCATGGCGCGAGGGCGCCGTAGCGGATTGTCACTTCATTTGTTCGTCCTCGTCCTAGTCGGTTGCGCCTCTTTTCGAGGACGAGGACGAGGACGAGGACGAGGACGAGGACGATTGTCGCGCGGCCTGACTGCGCAGTGCTTCTTAACGGTAATCGTCCTGGTCCTGGACGCCGTTGGCCGGTTCGCGCGAAAGCTCGAGCTGGTACTCGCCCACGCGGCCCGGCCGGCAGGCGTCGGGACGCTCATCGAACCACTGGAGAAACCGCCGGCGGCTCTCTTCCCACACCGGCGGACCGAGCACGCCGTAGCGATTGACGATCGCGCACAGCCGGGCCACTGCCGTATCGCAATAGCGATAAGGCACAAGCTCGTCGCCCACGAGCTGAACGGCCTCCGGCTCGACGCGCGGCCGCGGATCATCGAGGATCGGCCGCAGGAATGCCAGGCGGTTGTCCGTGTAGGCGTTGGTCACTCCGCGGACGAGGGCCTGATAGCGGCGCGACGGAATGCCCGTGCGTGACTCATCCGTCAAGAGTGCCAAGAGCTTGCGCTGCTGGGCCGGATTGCCAAAATCGGCCACGCAGCGCCGCCGCGACAGCCCAGTCTCGCGGCGTGGCATCGCTTCGCAGGCACTCCGCTGCTTGGCGGGATGCCGTTTCGGCCAGCGGGTCGCTCGGCCGGTCGATCACTCGCGCGGCCAGGCACAGCGAGAAAGGATGGCCCGCTGCCAGGTAGGCCTCGAGCGCTCGCTCCACCTCCGGCCGCGGGCGGGCTTGCCGCAGCCGCCGCACGAGGGTTGCGTAATCGTCCGGCTGATCGAGCAGCCTGGCCAGTGCGGCGTGCACGGCAGACCACTCCGCCGCGCCCGGCTGGGGCCTCGGGAGGAAGGTGCGAAGGTTGTGCTCTTGCACCGGCACGGGCGGCCCGAACTCGAAGGAGCGCATCTCGCCGAGCGCCTCGTCCGCGCTCCAGCCCTGATACTCCATGCGATACAGCGCCACGAACGTTCCCGTCCGATGCCGGCCGCCGATGCAATGCACGGCCACGGGAAAGTTGGCCGGGTTGTCCATCAGCTCGAAGAACGACTGGAATTGTTCGGGACTGAACCAAGGCCAATGGGCCTCGCCCCCCATCGGCCAGTGCAGGTGGTGGGCCCCCAACTGTGCCACGGCGTCGTCTTCGTCGGCTCCGCTGGGCTCGTCGATGTCCAGAAGGTTGCGGCGGATGGGCGCGTTCTCTCGCCGCAGACAGGCGATTGTCCGCACGCCGTAGTGATCGATCAGCACCTTGAGCCCGCGCTGCGTGGGCTGAGCGCTGCGGTACAAGACGCCATCTTCGACGACGGCAAACCGTTTGAGATGAAAGTTCCACAAGGCCACGCGCGACAGCACTACGCCGCCGGCCGCGCCGCCGAGAAGCGCCACGACCAGCACGACCTGCGGAAGCCGACGGCGAGCTGCCGGCCGGCGCTCTTTTGCGGCTGCGTGGGGCTCGCTCGATCGTCGCTGGCAGTTGATGAGGGGCATCATGCCGTGCAATGCCGCGCTAGGCGTCTGAGAGGGGCGGCCGACTGTAGATGAGCGGCGGGCGACCGTCAACAGCAGCGGCGCGTGTGAGCTAGCTGGCGTTGGCGTGCGTTTCTTCGGAGTGCGGTGACTCGTCACCGCTTTGGGATTTTGGCGTACCGCGAGCAAGGCCGTGCTGAGTTCGCCTCATCCAATAATCCAAAAGCGGCGACTAGTCGCCGCATTCCAAGGGCTGAGCCTTGCTGGCTCATGCCCCCAGGCGGAGCAGATGGATGGGAGACGAGTTGCCTGGGTACTGACCGTTTTGCAGGCTGTCGGCCGTTGCCGTTGCTGTTGGCCGAGGTGGCGGCGACCGCCAGCCGCCGGCCGTCGGCATGCAGTGCCAGCGAGTGGCAGTTGGGCATCTGCGTGGTCTCGAAGAAGGGCTTGGCCTCGCCCGGCCGCCAGAAGACCAGCTTCCCCCGCCCCGGCGTGCCGCTGGTGACCGCCATCACGAAGTCTTCCGCGTGCAACAGCAGGTCGTGCACGAAGCAATCGGTCTTGTCCCCCAGCGCCAGCGAATGCTTCTGCTTGCCGGTCGCCCAGTCGAAGAGCAGGACCAGCGGCACACCCTGCACCGTGGCGCCGCTGCCTTGCTGCACGCCGGCCGCTGCCAGCGTCGCCCCGCGCTCATCGAACGCTAGCCGCCAGCACGCCGCCCACGTCTTGCAGTCGGTCCAGCTTATACAGCGGGCCCGCGTCGATATCGCGCACCATCTTGCCGGTGGACAGGTCCCAATGCTTCACCTTGCCTTTGAAGTCGCCGCCGACCACTGACTTGCCATCAGGATGGATACGCCACGCTCAGAAAATCGTCGATGTGCGTGAAGTCGTGCACGGGGCTTGCCGTCCGCCGCCGACCAGACGCGCACGTGCCGGTCGATGCCGCACGTGGCCACGAGCTGCCCGTCGCGGCTGACGGCCAGGTCGTGTATCCAGCCGTCGTGGGCCTGGTCGATCTTCCATCCGGCTGTGGCTTCTCGTCGGCGTATGCCCAGGAGCGCACCTGGCCCCACGAATCGGCCGTCAGCACGGTCTTGCGGTCCTGGGGATGGAAGGCCAGCCCGCAGACCCAGCCGCCGTGCCCGGCCACCGGCGCCAGCTCCGGCATCTTCTCGTCCGCCACGTTCCAGCGGTGCACCAGACCATCGCAGTCCGCCGGCCAACAGATACTTGCCGCAAGGGCTGAACCGCACCACGTACATCTGCCGGTTCGGCTGCAGCACTTTCAGCGGCTTAGGCTCGAACGTCTGGCGGAGCTTGTCGGAGGGGATGTTCATGGCCGAGGGGTTTGGCTGGCGGGGATTCTTCGGTGAGTGCTCTCGGTGGGCTTGGATTATACCCGCCCCAGCATGATACGATGAGCACTATTCTCACCGTCAGGAGGCAGCCATGGTCTGGAGGAATTGACCGGCCTGAACCACCTCACGAGGGTGCTTCTGCAAGACACCCGCGTGACCGAGGCCGGCATTGCCCGACTTCGCACGGCGGCTGCCGAACCATTCGTTCGGGCGATGATACACGCCCGTTGCACCGTCGCCGAATCGATGCACAATGGACCGTGATTAGTCTCCCGTCCCAGGGGCACGGCACGACACCGTCGCGAGGAATCACATGCGCACGATGGTCTTAAGTTGCTTCCTCCTCGCGGCCCTGGCCTGGCCGGCCGAGGCGCAAGACTCTTCGAAATCCGACCTGGGCACGCGAAAGTCCGGCAACGATTGGCCGGCTTTCCTCGGACCGACGGGCGACAGCAAGTCGTCGGAGAAGGGTCTGGTTGTCCCCTGGCCGGCTGCGGGGCCGAAGATCGTCTGGCAGAAGGCGCTGGGCGTCGGCTACGGGCCGCCGGCCATCAGCCGCGGCCGGCTCTTCGAGTTCGACCGCCATCGCGCACAAGGCCCGGCTCACCTGCCTGAACAGCGAAACGGGCGAGTAGCTGTGGACGTTCGAGTACCCGACCGACTACGAGGACTATTTCGGCTACAACAACGGGCCGCGCTGCTGCCCGGTCGTCGACGACGACCGCGTCTACATCTACGGCGCCGAGGGCATGCTGCACTGCGTCGAGGCCTTCGACGGCAAGCTCGATCTGGAAGGTCGACACGTCGCAGAAGTTCGGCGTCGTGCAGAACTTCTTCGGCGTCGGCAGCACGCCGGTCGTCGAAGGCGACCTGCTGATCGTCGTGGTCGGCGGCAGCCCGGCCGATACGCCCAACGTGCGGCCGTGCGGCTGGACCTGGTGAAGGGCAACGGCACGGGCGTCGTGGCCTTCGACAAGCGCACCGGCGAGGTGAAGTACCAGCTCAGCGACGAGCTGGCCAGCTACGCCGGCCCACGGTCGTCACGATCGACGGCCGGCGCTGGTGTTTCGTGTTTGCCCGCGGCGGCCTGCTGGGCTTCGAGCCGGCGACCGGCAAGATCGACTTCCACTTCCCCTGGCGGGCCAAGACCTGGAGAGCGTCAACGCCAGCAACCCGGTCGTCGTCGGCGACCAGGTGCTCATCTCCGAGTGCTACGGACCCGGCAGCGCGCTGCTGAAGGTGAAGCCGGGCGGCTACGACGTGGTCTGGACCGACGAGAAGAAGGGCCGCCGCAAGAGCTTGATGACTCACTGGAACACGGCCGTCCATCACGACGGCTACGTCTACGGTTGCAGCGGCCGGCACACGCCCGAGTCCGAGCTGCGCTGCGTCGAGCTGGCGACCGGCAAGGTCGCCTGGACGTTCGACGGCCGCCGCACGGACGACGACCCGACCATGGGCCGCTCGTCGCTGACGTACGTGGATGGGCATTTCATCTGCCTGACCGAGTTCGGCGAGCTGATCCTCTTCAAGGCCGACCACCGCAAGTATCAGGAAGTCTCGCGGGTGGTCCTGCGCGCGGTGCTGAAGGAGAAGCCGCCGCCGGGCTTCGGCCCGCCCAGCCTGCTCGATTATCCTTGCTGGGCGGCGCCGGTGCTGTCGCACGGCCTGCTGTATCTTCGCGGCAAAGACGGTCTGCGGGCCCGCGGCGGCAGCCGGATTGTGTGCTTGGAAGTGATCGGGAAGTAGGTCTTGGTTCTCCGCGGACTTTTCCGTCGGCAAACTCGCCGGATTCTTTAGGGATTCTCATTCCCAGGTCCGAATTCCTCCCGCTTTTGCCGCCCCTGCCAGGGTCGGCATGCGGCATGGTGCTAGAGTGGTGGTAGAGAGGCGCGGGCAGCGCGGCGGGCCGTTCGTGACGGCTATGCCGCCTGACGCGGCCACCGGTGCCAGCCGTGCCGGGAATGCGGCTCGTGGGACAGACTGGCCTGGCTTGTCAGAGACGGGCAAGCATGCCTGCCCCGCGGCGGGGCGGCCGCAAAGTCGTTCCTCCTGGATGGCTGGCCGCGCGGAAGTGACCTAGCGTTTCGTAGCTACGCTTTCCCCCCAGCGGTGAGCCAGGCGATTCAGGACGGAGCGGCGACCAAGGAGCATCGTTCGGCCGAAAGTGCAGTCATCGTCAGACACGAGAGGTTGACATCGATGGGCTTCCTGCAACGCTTTTTCAACGCATCGTCCCGCGAAGGCGCGCCGCCCGAGCACGACAGCAGCTTCGCAGCAGCTCAGCGAGGACGAGCTGGAAGCCCACCTGGGCGTCGTCCGGTACGGCGACTTCATGCTGACCGACGCGGTGCGTCCATCGTACGACCTGAAGGTCGTGCCCAAGGCCAGGGCTTTCGCCACGACGTCTACCGCGACGAAGAGTCGAAGACGAACGTGCCGGTGCTGATGGCCGCGGCCAGCCGCGAGAAGCTGTTCGACATGTTCATGGAGCTGATCGATCCGCTGGGCTCCGAAGTCGACGTCGTGCTGGAGACCAGCCACCACCGCGACAGCCGCGGCCACGACGACCTGTACCGCGAGCACATCGACATGCCGGTGCTCAAGAGCATGCTGTGGGACTACGAAGACCTGCTCCTGAACGACGGCTGCACGGGCATGGCCGTGCTCAACCCGGGCGTGCCGCAGGAAGTGCAGTTCGACGAGCACAAGCTGCTGATCGTCTACGGCAAGAAGCTGTCGGCCTTCGAGGAAATCCTCCGCCAGCACGACCTCGACTGCGACGACCAGATGAAGTTCATCACCGAGGCCGAGCACGTGCACTCGTCCAGCGACGAGTATTTCCGCCAGTTCGAGGAGCTGCGCACGCGGCTGGGGATGGACGGGATGTTCGGCGAGGAAACCGGAGCACGTTACTAAACGTGCCACGTCGGCGGTGCTCCTCGTGCTCGTACTCGTACTCGTGCTCGTGCTCGATCTTGGGTGAGCTGACTTCGAGAACGAGCACGACTACGAGCACGACTACGAGCACGAGTACGAGAACAACGAGCTCTCTGTCGAATCCCCCGCCGCTCTCAATCCTCCCACTCATCCGCCGGATCGAACTTCGGCAGCACGATGTTGAGGATCCGCATCCGGCCGATGGCCCGGTGCCGCACGCCCGGCGGGATGACGACGCACATGCCAGCGCGGACCGGGATGATCTCATCATCGAGCTGAAGCCGCGCGTCGGGGCCGCACTCCAGAAAGTAATACGTCTCGGTGAGCCGCTCGTGGTGGTGCAGCCTGGCATCGGCCGAAATATCCACGCGATGAATCGTGCCGGGGAAGTCTGCACTGGCCGCCAGTGCCCGCCGGCTCGTTCCGCATGGACAGGGCACCGGCGCGATGGCGTCGAAATCGACGATCTCCCAGCGGCGGCGGGTGGTGGTCGGCGCGGACATGGGCATCAACCTGCCTTTACTTCTGTGGTTAAGCTGCGTTTTCTGCAGAAGGACGCCAGGCCCAAGACGGCGAATCCGCCCGCGAAAACCAGCCACCCGTGGAGAGGGTTGGTGAACACCCACAGCCACCAACGCGTGGGCACGACGGCTGGCTGGCCGGCGGATCTCACTCTCGCGTAGTCTCCCGCGGGGTACGTCCCCTGGGACACGAGCTCGCCATCCGTGTTGAAGATATAGTGCCGGTTGCCGCGCACCGTGAAGACCGCAAAGCGATCGTTTTCCAGCGGCCTCAGCGCAAACGCCCCGCCGGCCCCCGGTCCGATGTGCCAGCCTCGCTTGAAGTTCCACTCGGCGTCGTACACCTGAACGCGGCCGGCGGCCGCCGTCGGTACCACGCGCAAACCGCTCTGGGTGGTGATCATGCCATCGACCGATCCGGCGGGCCACTCGAAGGAGTGGGGAAGCCAGTTCAGCCCGCCGACCGCGGACAAGGCTTGCCCCAGAAAGCCCGCAATGCCCACGGCAACCATCGCGCCGGCAAGCAGCAGCGGCCATCTTCTCCAACCGGGCACCCAAAGAACGGCCGCCACCATCATGACGCCGCCGAACAGCAGGGCCACACAGCCAAAGGCCAGGATGATCAACGCGGGAAGGAAACTCATGCCAGGCTCCGCAAGCGACAGGGCCGCTGTCGGCGTGCCTCTGTTGTACCTCCGCGCGGACCCTCATCACAACAGGATGAACCGGCGGCGCGGACTGCGGATTAGTACTGGTTCTCTTGCAGCTTGAAGTTGACATCGATCGGCGGCACGGCGCTGGAGACGGCCTGCAGGCTGTCGGGCGTCATGAGCTGCACGAAGACCGAGTAATGGATGCTGTCGTTGATGGAGCGGACGGCCCCGTCACAAAGGCCGATGTTCACGCTGCGGCCGTGGTTGCTGGAGGGGCGCGCGAAGCGATAGTCGATGGCGATCTGGAAGGGTGCGTTGGGCGTGGCGTTGAGGGAGTGGGCCGGCCAATCCGTCTCGGGAACGTCCCACCACACGAACGACACTTCATAGCCCTTGGTGGCCGGAGGAGTCGGCGGCGTGTAGGCCGGATACCAGACGTTCCAATTGCCGGCGTCCAGGTTCTCGCTGAGCATGATCGTCGTGCCCGTGCCGTCCTTGTTGAAGATCTCCGAAGAGCCGATCGCGCCGAACTCCAGGAACACTCCATGCGCTTTCTTCGTCAGGGAACTGGCGGGTTCGGGCACGCCCGTGCCGCTATTCACCTTGCCCGCGTTGAACACGTAAGAGATCGGCGAGAGGTTCTGCGAGGGGTCTTGCGGGTCGCTGGGGCAGATCAGCAGCTGCAGATAGTTGGGGTCGGGGATCTTGTCGTTGCTCGGCGGGTCGGACCAGTCGTTGGGGCTGTAGCGCTTGGCGAGGTTTGCCTGGCCCAGCTCGGGCAGCAGCGTGTAGATCAGCGGCCGCTCCACGACCGTGTTGCCGCGGAAATACTTGTTGCCGAAGAGTGCCGGGTAGTGGTTCTGCTTCGACTCATAGAGGATCACCGTCTGGGCCAGGTTGCGCATGTTGTTGCGGCAAGCTGTTCGAGCGGGCATGCTCGCGGGCCGCATTGACCGCCGGAAAGAGCAGTGCCATCAACATGCCGATAATGGCAATCACCACCAGCAGCTCCACCAGCGTGAACGCGCCGCGAGGCCGAAGGCGCTTGGCCCGGGCGAGTGTGGCGAGGAGTTACGTTCATGTTCGGTTTTCCTTTCAAGGAAGGTGTGCCCTTGGCGGCTCATTGTCTGGCTCGGCCGTCATGAACGCGCGAGGTGTTCGTGAAACTCGTGTTAGCTGCCGATCCTCAGGTGCCGCAGCAGGCCGTGCACCTGCATCCCGCCGCCCACGGCCAGCATCTGCTTGATCCGCACGTCCGGGTGAATCTTGAGATACGTCTGCACAGTGCGTTGAATCTCCGCGAGGAACTCTTCGCGCACCGTCGTGCGCCGCTCTGTCGAATTGGTACATGCGGCGGCCGGTGAGCGGCTGCCGCTTGAGACGCTCGGCCTGGTCGAAGGTGAGCTGAAACGAGCGGGCCAGCGCCGCCGTCAGGTCGTCGCTGCCGAAATTGACCGTCCGAAACCAGGCCGACTGCCGAGTGCTGAACAGGAGGTGCATCGTGTCGCAGCCGATGTCCAGCACGGCCAGCGCCGTGTCGACGTCGGCATCGGCTCCTTCCTCGCCGGCGAAGTAGTCGTAGGCAAAGAAGTTGTGCAGCGCCGCGCAGTCGCTTTGCACCACGTGGATCTTCAGGCCGATCTCGCGGCACAGCTCCAGGCGCTCTTCGAGCATCATGCGCTTGGCCGCGATCAGCACCACCCGCCGCGACGCCCACGTTTCTTTGCCTCCGGTTGTACCCTGCTCTTCTTGTTCGGCCAGGGCCTCGTAGTCCCAGCTCAGCTCGTCCAACGGGTAGGGGATTTGCTGTGCGGTTTCGTAGCGCACCAGGTCGGCAACCTTCTTCTTGGAGTCCAGCGGCGGCAGCCGGAAGAACCGGCCCAGCACGCGCGGCCGCGAGAACGCCACGCAGACCCGCGCCCCCCGCATGTCGCTGCGGGCCAGAAAGATATCGAGCGCCGGACGGAGGATTTCGCGCCACTGCGTTTCGGCGTCGGGCCGGTTGAGCGGCTTCTCGAATTCGACAAAGTCGCAGGCCTCGGCGACTACGCTTTGGCGGCCCCCGTCCCAAGCCAGCCGCAGGGCCTTGATGCCCGATGAGCTGATATCCAGCCCCCAGGCGGCGTCGCCGGCCTGTTTCTCTTTGTTGTCCCCTCCCAAGGCCAGCAGGCCTCGCTTGCGAGGCAGCAGATTGATCCGCAGCGGCACCGCTCCCAGCCCTTGCAGGGCCAGGCCGGCGGCCACGTAGAAGCATCCCGGATGTTCGGCGGCAACGCCCGCCAGCAGCGGCTTTCCCTGAAGGCGGCGAAAGCCGCCGGCCCAGTCCACGGGACAGCCGACCGCCGTCTGCTCCGGGGCCCGCACCCAGGAGGGCGCGGCCTTGCGCGAGTCGGCCGTGCCCGCCCGCGCCCGCACTTCCAGCGTGGCCACGGTCGGCGCCGTTTGCCGATCGTCGGGCTTGAGCTTCACCAGTCTCCCCGCCACGCCCAACAGCGTGGCATCGATCACCGGCGCGTGGTGCAGGTCCCACTTCAGCCAGGCCAGCTCGCTCAGGAGGTCGATCTGCTTGTCCAGCTCCGGAGTGCGCGCGGTGAGAGGGACCTGTTCGAGCGACCGCAGCGCCGCGTCGTAGTCGAACCGTTCGACCTGCTCCTTGGCCTCCCGGCAGAGTCGGGCCTTTTCGCGCTCGAGGGTCCGCAAATGCAGCTCTTGCAGCCGCTCCTTGAAGTCCACGAAGCGCTCTTCGTCGGGATTCAGCCGCAGCAAGCGTTCGGCTTTGCCCAGCAGGACGTAAACGTCCTTGCTCTCCGGTGCGGCCAGCCCCGCCTCGACTTCCTCGCACAGAGACGCCACCTCCTCGAGATAGTTGCGGGCGTCGCGCAGCAGGGCGGCGGCCTTCTCGTCCAGCAGCGTCGCGGGGACCTGCTCCAGGGAGTGCACGACGCCTTCGTAGTCGCGCGTCATTGCGCACAGGTCCGCCTCTTGGATCGCCGTCTGGACTACCGACGTCTCCGCGTCGCGCTGTCTGGAGGATCCAGGCGCGCAGCACTTCGACGTATGCCACGGCCTGCGCCAGCCGATAATCGGTCAGGTGCGTCAGGGCGTTCAGCCGCGCCAATGCCTGCTCATATTCGTGCCCGTCCAGCAGTGACTGGGCCTCGCGACAGGCCTGCTGGATGGCCTCGGCGCGCTGTTCGGCCGCCGCCGACAGGCTGATGCCGCAGTCGCCACAGAAGGCCTCGCCCGACGAGCACAGCGTGCCGCAGCTCAGGCAAGGCTCGCGCAACGGCTTGCCGCATCCGGCGCAGAACTTGCGCTCGGCCGGGTTGGACCGCTGGCAATGGGCGCACGACAGCATCGTGATCGCCGAGGGGACCGCCTCGGGCAGCTCGCTGGCATCGGAAATGGGGTTCGTCATGGACCCTTTCGCGAATGGGATGGACTCAGCGCGCTTCCTCGCGCACGACGGCAAACGACACAGGCACCTTGACGACCGGCAATGTCGGATCGTCGGCATAGACGCGCACTTCCCCTGGTTCCACGCCGAGGTACGAACACAAGGGAGCGCCAGCGGGCACCGCGATATCCAGGTGATAGAGATTGCACCACGGACGGTCGGGGCGGGCTGGCGTGGCGACGGCCCGCAAGAAGCCAGGACTCGTCTCCACACGGTCGATCCTGGCCTGCCGCTTCCCGTCATGCACCACCAGGTTGAGTCGCTGGGTGTGGCCCTCCCCCGACGGGACCGAACCGATCTTGACTCCAGCCACTTCCGGCGCCGCTTTGCCGGAGATCGACAGCCAACTGACCCGACGCCCGGCGATCACGACCGTGTAGCGTCTTTCCGGCTCCCGCTCGCCAGCCGGCGATACATGAAGCGTCAACGTTTCCTGGAAATACCCTGGCGACTGTTCGGCCGGCGAGGCTACCTCCAGCAGGTATCCGCTGAGGCCCTTCACTTCCGCCAGCGCCTCTGGGGGCGCGGGCTTGATGGTCCATGTGAGCTGGGGCCGCGAAGCCTCGACGCGAGTGACTGCAAACGCCTCCCACACGCGCGAGAAGAGCGTCAGGCTTTGCGTGCGGACTTCACCGGGATAGAGATTGGAAAAGACGATCTCCGTCGGCTCGGCGCCCAGAGTCGGCCGCACTTCGCCCTTGATCCGGAACGCCAGGCTCTCTTGCTCCGGGTCGTTCGTCAGCACGGTCGCGACCTGGCTGAACAGCAGCTTCTCTGAGACGGCCGTCCACGCGATGCGCACTTGCCCCGTTTCGCCAGGCTCGACCGTTGCGGGCTGCACCTCGGCCAGCGCGCACTTGCACGAGGTGGGGCCTTTCTTCAGCTCCAGCGGCCCGTCGCCGTGGTTGCGTATGCGAAACGTGTGAGACCCCTGGGAATCAGGGTCCATCACGCCGAAGTCGTGTTCGGCCACCTCGACGACGGCCTTGGCTGCGGGCCCTCCTGGCGATGGCTTCGGGCCAGGCGGCGGCGACCGCTCTTCAGTGGCCGGCTTCACTCCCTCCGGCTCTCCGGCACGCGACGCCACCAGCAGCACGTAGATGGCCGTCGCCGCGACAACGCCCAGGACCCACCACGGTTTTTTCCCGGTGAGCCACCGAGCAACCTCGCTGCGGTCGCTGGATTGGGAAGTTGTCTGGTCCTCGATCTGCATCTTCATCTGCCGCGTTTGGTGTTCTTGACTGGGTTTTTCGCGGGCTTGGCGCTCCCGCCTTCCTCGTCCGCTTCGGCGATTCGCCGCCTGGCTCGTTCGGCAACCAGGCTGGCGGGGAGGCGGTCAAGCGCCTGCTTGTACCAATGCGCGGCCCGCCGCCGCGCGGTGCGCCGCTCCAGCGACCCAGGCTGCGGGCTGCTCAGAGTCTCCGACCAGGCCCACCAGCGGTCCGCGAGCGCCGCTTGATCGTCGGCCGACGCCGGCTGGCTCAGTTCGATGACGGCCAGCTCGCGAAACGGCTGGTCGTCGCCGCGCGCCAGGAGCGGCAGCCCGCGCGTCCAGTTCTCGCGCATCAGGCACAGATAGCGACCCACCGCCGCGTTGGCCGCCGGATCGTCCGGATTTCGCACCAGCGTCAACAGTGCCCCGCTGACGCGGTCGAAGCCGCGCTTCAGCTCATCGAGCTTCTCCCGGCGAGCATTGACCCGATCGACCGGCTCGCGGTTATTCGCCCGACGCGCCGCGCAAGGGCCACCGCCAGCGCACGCTTCGCGCCGTCGAAGTCGTCGCGCTCCAGCAGCGCATCCTCCAGCTCGATCGATTTGGTGAACACCTTGCCCGCTTCGGCCAGGCCCTCCACGGCCAGGGAGGCTTGCTCCAGAGATTTGAGCTTGAGAGGCAAGGAATCCAGCCGGAACGTCTGTCCCAGCTTGTCGGCCGCGGCCAACGCCGTATCGAGGTCGCCGGCCGGTGCCCCCAGATCGCGCGGTCTCGGAGCAACACAAACATGCCCGGCGGATCGCCGGCGACTTTGTTCGCCAGCTCCAGCAGTTTCTTGGCCAAGGCCCTCTTTTCGGCGGGCTTCTTGGCGGCCTCGTAGTCCGTTTTATAGAGATCCTTGGCGGTGGCGGCGGCCGCAGCCAGGGTCTTGTCATCCGGCACGCTTAGGCGCAGATCCGTGGGCGGCGGCTGCGGTTTGGGCGTCGGCGTCACTTTCGCCGCACCGGAACTGTCGGATCCCGTAGTCGCCGCGGTGTCGGTCTTCCCTGCCGGCGTTGGGCTCGCGGCCGGCGCGGGGAATCGTTTTGGCGGCTGCCGCTCCAACGCCGCAATCAATTGCGTATCTGGTTCGGGAGCGGCATCCTTCGTTACCGCGCGGGCCAACACCGCCTCGCGGCCCGACGGTGAGAGCACCGCCAGCAAGTCTCTGTCCGAGATACTGGCCGGCAGGCGCCGCACCTCGCGCGAGTTGCCCAGCAATACCAGGCAACAGTCCAAACGCAGGCCGAACAAGTCTTGTTGACAGGTCGCGCGCTCGAAGACGTAGTCTTCCGGCTGCGTCCAGGGCCTGGCCAGATGCTCGGCGCCCTCGATCAGAAGCACTGTATTGTGCAGTCCGTCAGGGCAGTGCGCGACGCTGAGTCCCACTCGATTGGGGCAGGCCGTGCCCGGCCCCGTGACGAGCAGAAAGTTCGTCTTCCCGTCTACAGGTCTCTCCACTGACTGGTAGACCTTGGGGATTTGCTGCACGAGCGCGAGGTTGTGCTCGCTGTCCCACGGTTCGTTGAGCCGGAAGCTCCGATACAACGCTACCTCGCCGAAGAACGGGAGCAGAGCGACGCGCCAACTCAATCCGCCGACCGACTGATCGGGATGCTGCTCGTGCGCCGTCTGGTACGAGTCCAGCGCCTGACCAATTCGGCGCAATTTGTTGATCGTCAACATCCGACGTTGCGACTCGGAGATGTGAGTAGGGATCGCGCGTTTGGGCGTAACGGTATTCGGGGGTTGGTTTTCCTTGGCGGCTGGCTGGGCCTTCTCAGCAATTGGCGAAGCCTCCTCATCCGTAGCCGACCCGCGCGGGAGGGGAACGACCGAGCCGCTGCTGGTGCCGTTGAGCAGATCGCAGCCCGCAAGCCCGGCCATCAACAGCCCGAACGAGATGAGCGAGAGACGCCTTCGCATTGCGGTTCCACCTCCGTAATCGCGCGACTCTGTAGCCTCAGGCAAGTCGGAGCCAAAGGGGAGACACCTCCTTATGGCGGAGTCTGCCGCCATAAGGAGGCGAACGAACTCGATCGCTGCGCGACCCACGCGCAGGCTGCGCCAATAACCCCTTGCTATTGATCCAAGTCGCCCTTGGGAGGCTGCTTGGACAGGAAGACGCCACTGAAGATCGTCGCTGCCGGCAGCTCAATCAGGCTATCCTTGTAGCCCGTCCCCGGGTCGGCGCCGGCCGCCGCGGTGAGCACGAAGCCAGGATTCAGGTAGCCGTCCCGATTCACGTCCTTGAAGCTGCGGATACTGCCATCGGCGAACAGCACGTTGGCGTTGGCGTTGTGCACCGGCCCCATGTCCCGGTAGTCCTGCAAGTCGGTCCAAGGATAGGTGGACGTGCTGCCCGGCGGCGGCTGCTCGACGGCCCAGAGATTGACAGTCGGCGGGCTCCCGCCGACGTACACGGTGATGGGACTGCCGTAACTGTTGCCCCAGTTCTTGAACACGTCGCCAAGCATGCGCGAGGGGCCGTCGTTGAACGTCTCAACGGTGCGTTCACCAGCCCTCCCGAACTCCCCGAGGTCGGCGGGGATAAACGCTTCCTTCTGGTCGCCTGGATTGGCGTCGAACATCAGCGGGATCAGCGCCGACGTGTGATAGCAGTTATCCACGATCGAGCGCGTCAAAACGCCGAGCGTTCCCTTGGTACCCTTGATCGCGCCCGGGCCGAACCCAGCACCGCCGGCCGGGTACGTGAGTGTGGTCACGCCGCCGCTCGTCGAGCTTTGCAGCAGCGGACCGGTGCGGGCGAGAAACCAACTCGTGGCGTAGTTCGTGTTGTAGCCCTTCTTCAGAAAATGATCGATGACGTTCTGAGCCCATACTGGTGAAAACGTACTTCGTGCCATCCCAGGTAATGGCACCGCTCTGGCCGCAGTAGCCGGCCAGAACCTTCGTCTGGTCGTCGGTCTGCTCCTCAACCTTGGTGTTGCTGCTGGCCAGGTAGTTGAGGATTTTCTCGTTGACTTTGAACTGATTGGCGGGGCAAAGCAGCTTGCCCGGCTGGCCGATGTTGCTGTTGACCATGTCGGCCACCCAGCCGATCGTGTCGATGCAACCATCGCGCTGGCCGTCGAATGCGCCGGAGGCAAAGCGACCCTGGGGGTCGTTGTCCGAATAAATGCTCATGCTCACAAAAAACTGCCGCAAGTTGTTCTTGCAGGTCGTGGACTTTGCCGATTCGCGTGCGGCGTTGATCGCCGGCAGAGTGATCGCGGCCAATAGAGCGATGATGGCGATGACCACCAGCATCTCGACGAGTGTGAAGCCTTTCTTTCTCATTGCGTACTCCGAAAAGTGTAAGTAATCGAACTGCGATTGACTGATTGACGTAGAACTGATGCCTCGATTACCGATGCACGACTGCTATGAATGCTGCTAAGAGGCCTCCTTGTGTAAGTGGTAAGTGGTGAGTGGTGGTCGCTATTAATAATAAGGCAGGCCCAACGGGCCGAAACTCGACAGCCCAGGCCGAAGGCCTGGGGCGGGACATGCGGGACCGTGGTAGCCCTGAAAGGGCGAGACAAGCGATTGCATCCAGGTTGCGCCCCTTCAGGGCTGGCCATGTTCTGATTTCGCCGCGCCCCAGGCCTTCGGCCTGGGCTGTCGAGTCTCGCCCCCTTCGGGGCTGAGCCAGGCGCGAATGCCGGCCAAGACATTGCTTCACAGCCTCTGAGTCGTTGGCAATTGACGTACATGTCGGCTCCGCGCTTACGGCTCCTCTTGTCTGAGCGACCAGCGGATGGCGAATTCGTTGCCGGGCAACTCGAGGGTGTTGGTGCCGAAGCCATTGGTCGCGGTGGGGGTGAAGCCGCTGTTGAGCAGCCCGTCGGCGTCGCGGTCGCGGACGCCCCTGACGCTGCCGTCGGCGAAGGCCACGTTGCACGTGCCGCGGTGCAGCGGGCCGAAACCGCGATAGTCTTGCAGGGCCGGTGACCAGCCCGCCCACCAGCCGCCAGGGCCTTCGTAGGGCGTGCCAGAGGCGAACACCGGCGCGAGCATGGTCGCCGGGTCGAGCGGCCCGTTGGTCAGTGAATCGACGACAGACGCTCCCATCTTGTTGGGTCCGATGCCTTGCGAAAGAATGCCGGTTGCCCGCGCAGTCGCCGAGCAAAGGAATGAAATTCGCCGAGATCTTCGCGGTATCGAGCCGCGCTCGGGTGAGGGGACCAACCGTGGACGCTCGAGACTTGAGCGACGGTGGGCAACCGGCCTTGAACTTGAGGTTTCCGCTGGAATCCAGCAGTGGCTCCGCGCAGCGTCAGGAACCACGTGGCCACGTAATTCGTGTTGTAGTGCTTCTCATAGATGTGCTGGCGGATGATCTGCTCCTTGTCGGCCGCCGACGCCAGCAGCCGGCAGGCGTTTTCCTGGAGGCTGCCGTCGGGCAGCCTGGTCGGCGGGCCGCCCAGGCGGTCTACACAGGGATCGGCCGCCGCCAAGCCAAGCAGCTCGTTGTAGACCTCGCTGAGTCGGCCCTCGTTCGTGGGACAAAGCATCTGGCCGACCGGGATGCCGGAGTGCACCAGGTCGGCCACCCAGCCGACCTCCGTGACGCAGCCTTCGTCCTTCCAGCTAAAGGCGCCGGAACAAAGCTGATCCTGGTGCTTCTCCGCGTAGGCCATCAGGCCCACAGCGAACTGCCGCAGGTTGCTCTGACACGCTGTGCTGCGGGCCGACTCGCGCGGCCTGGATCGCCGGGAACAGCAAGGCCACCAGCAGCGTGACGATGGAGATCACCACCAGCACTTCCACCAGCGTAAAGGCCATCCGCAGCGCCGCGCGCGGCGCTCTGCGCCGGGGCGAGCAGCACTTCCTGCACGGGTTTTCTGCCGTCATCGTTTCCATTCCGGTTTCCCTGCGTCCTCTCGGCCGCCGCCTGTGAATCCCTGCGGCAGCACTCATGACCGCAGATTGTCGTTCTGCGAGTTAAGCCCGAATGTTTCGGGAGTGAATCTTCGTCGCGGCAGGTCTTCCTCGTGGGGAGCTTCGTGCGTCGCCGTTTGAGGTGTGCCGCTAGTCCGATCGGCCGCTACAGAGCGGCTCGTCCCGGCCGAAAGTGCTAGCATCTTCCGGCCTTCCATGAAGATCGCGCAAAGCGAACGCAAAATGTCCTTCACGATCTCGTGAAGGAAGCGTTACTCGGCTGCCCAGGTGGCCAAAGTCTTCCGTTTGTGTAGCGCCGCGCGGCCGGCATCCACGGCGCAAACGCTTGTCGCACCAGAGGCTGCGCTGTTTTTGGTTTCGCATGCCGTTGCCCCAGCGGGCACGAAACGTCACCGAAAACACCGACTCGAACACGATTCGCCTTCTGACATCCCGGCGGCTACACTCATTACATCCTTGGAAGCCAGCGCTGATGCCGCGCAACAGGAGACAGTCATGAGCAAGCCCGCCGTTTTGTTTGTCTGCACGCACAACGCCGCTCGAAGCCAAATGGCCGAGGCGCTTTTGAGAAAGAGAGCGGCTGACTACTTTGATGTGTACAGCGCCGGCTCAGCGCCAACGCAGATCCATCCGCTGACGATACGTGTCATGCAAGAGATCGGCATCGACGTGAGCGGGCAGCAGGCCAAGCCCCTGCGGCAGTATCTCGGCAAATTGGCGATCAACTACGCGATTTTCGTGTGCCAGAACGCCGAAGAAAGATGTCCGACGTTATGGCCCTCGGCGCTGACTCGCTTGTCTTGGCCCTTTGACGACCCTACCGGCTCGATTGGCACTGACGAAGAGCGCATGGCAAGGTTCCGCGCGGTTCGTGACCAGATCGACGCGAAGATCGTGGCATGGCTGAATGAGCTGGGAATCGACGAGCGGATGGACGGGCAACGGCGTCACAGCGGGGTGTCTTTTAGCCTTTAGCGTGGCCGTCTCGCGCGGTTCGCCGACATTCTTTGCATCGTTTTTGGTCGCTCCTCCGTTTCTGTCGCGCCGCGTCGCCCGACGCAGTCGGGCCATGCCATTCCTCGCGCCGCTGCCCTATAATCAAGGTCTCGCGGGGGCGGCGCCGTTGGCCGTGTCTCTTCGCGCTGGCTCTTTACTCCAGGTCCTGTCCCGTGGATCCGACTCCTTCCCGCACAGCCGATCAGGCTGCGGGACTACGAACTGCTCGAGCTGCTGGGCCAGGGCGGCATGGGGGCCGTCTACAAGGCCTTGCACTTGCGGCTCGACAAGATCGTGGCCCTCAAGGTGTTGCCGGCGCGGCGCATGGCCGACGCGCACGCGGTCTCCCGCTTCGACCGCGAAATGAAGGCGGTCGGCAAGCTCGATCACCCTCACATTGTCCGCGCCACCGACGCGGGCGAGGTCGCCGGCATGCGCTATCTGCGTGATGGAATTCGTCGATGGCCTGGACCTGGGCCGCATCTCCCGCTTCGCCGGCCCGCTGCGCGTGGCCGACGCCTGCGAGATCGTCCGCCAGGCTGCCCGCGGCTTGCAGCACGTCCACGAGCACGGCCTGGTGCACCGCGACATCAAGCCCTCGAACCTGATCCTGACCGACGCGGGGCAGGTGAAGATCCTCGACCTGGGCCTGGCCCTGCTGCGCGACAAGGCCGCCGACGAGCTGACCGACAGCAACCAGATCCTCGGCACGCTCGACTACATGGCCCCCGAGCAATGCACCGGCAGCCACGTGGTCGATATCCGCGCCGATCTCTACAGCCTGGGGGCCACGCTCTACAAGCTGCTGGCCGGACTGGCGCCTTTCGCCGAAAGCACGTCGCCCGTGGAGAAGATGCAGGCTCTGATCAACGAGCCGCCCGAGCCGATCCTCGCCGTCCGCAGCGACGTGGCCGAGGCGCTGGCCGCCGTCCTGCATCGCGCCGCTCGCTAAGGATCCGCAGGAGCGGTTCGGCAGCCCCGGCGATCTGGCTGCCGCGCTGGCCCCGTTCGCCGACGGGCACGACCTGCCGGCCCTGACGCGCACCTGCCGCGAGCGACTGGTTGCCGCCGGCGAAGACATCCGTGGCGAAGTGCCCACGCCGGAGAGTCTGGGACTCGATCTGGGCTATTCCACGGTAAGCTGCGTCGCCCTGCGCCGCCGAAGAGGGCGGCCGCGGATGGCTGGCGGCGGCGATTCTTCTCGTGCTATCGGCGGGCATCGTCTGGGGGACGGCACGTTGGACAGGCGTCAGCGTCTTGGCCTTGTTCGGGCTCGCCAGGAACGGCGATGGGGCCACGGACGCCCCCGGGGAAGTGTTCGTGCTCGAGGGACATACCGATGCCGTGATCAGCCTGGCGGTCGCGGCCGACGCGGGCATGGTGCTCTCCGGCAGCAAAGACGGCAAGCTGATGCTTTGGGACCTGCGCACGCGGCAAAGGGTCAAGGAGTTGCAGCACAACAAGGGGGGCATTCGCTCCGTAGCGATCACCGCCGATGGCCGCCGCGGCGTTTCCGCAGGGCACGGCTCGCCGATCCGCTACTGGGACCTTGAAGGCGGCACTGTACTGCACGAATTCGAAGGGCACGGCGACTGGGTCGGCGGCGTGGCTCTTTCGCCCGACGGCAAGCGCATGGCCTCGGTCGGCTGGGACGCCGATCTGCACGTCTGGGACCTCGAGACGAACGAGAAGCTGCACGACTTTCAATGCCAGCTCCTGCCCACCACCTGGGCGCGCGGCGTGGCGTTTTCGCACGATGGGCGGTTTTTGGCCACGTCCGGCAACGACGGGTATGCAGCGGTCTGGGACGTCGGAGCGAGGCGAGAGATTGCTCGCCTGGGCCCCCACCAGATATCGGCGGGTAAGGTGGCCTTTTCAACCAATGGGTATCGCCTGGTCACCGCAGGCTACGACCATAAGATCGCCCTTTGGGACCTGGAGACGGGCCGCCGCGAGGAGTACCTCGGCCACGCGGATAGCGTCTTGGGCATCGCCTTTACGCCCAGCGGGCGTCACATCCTTTCGGCCAGCAATGACGGCTCCGCCCAAGTATGGGACGCCGCCCGGCTCGAATCGGAATACACCTTTCACGCCCACGGAGGGCCGGTTCGAGATATCGTCGGCACGCCCGACGGCCGCTACGCCATTTCGGCCGGCGACGACGCCAAGCTGCGCGTCTGGCGATTGCCGACGGACGTGCCGACGAGCGTGCCGGACTATCTGGGGCGTTCGCCATCATGGAAGACACACGCTCGCTCCTTTCACCGGAATCCGTGCGCAGCCTTGCGGTCTCATCGCCCATGCGCTGGGCGGCATCGACGGTCGGGCGTATTTGAATTGCCGCGAAGGCTTCGTGGAGAGCTGCCGGGCCGGCTATCGGCTCATCGAGGCCGATTTCGCCTTGACCAGCGACGGCCACGTCGTCTGCTACCACGAGGTGGAAGACAAGCTCGGCCTGAAGCGCCCGCTGGCCGAAGTGCCCTACGCCGACTTCATGGCCCGCCGCTTCGCCGGCAAGTACACGCCGATCGATATGAATGAGCTGCTGCGGCTCTTCGCGAGCAGCCCGGCATTTGGCTGATCACCGACACCAAGAACAGCAATCGCGAAGTTCTGCCACGGTTGCTCGCAGCCGCAGAGCACCTTGCCCCCGACCTCCTGCCACGCATGATCGCCCAGACCTACTCGCGCGACGACGCAGACTATGTGCGCGGGCTAGGCTGCTTTGCCGGCGTGGTCTTCACCTGCTATCTGTGCAAGTACACGGACGACGAGCTGCGTGCAGTTGGCCCGGTCCCGCAAGATCGCCATGATGGCCATGTTCACCCACCGCTACAACGCGCGGCTGAAAGAGCGGCTGCACGAGGCTGGTTGCGGTGTGTACGTGCACACGGTCAACGATCCCGCCGAGGTGGCTTCCTACCGAGCGCAAGGCGTGGGCGTGTATACGGACTTCCATCGACCGTCACATTAGGGCGACGCGCAGGCGCGCAGCGAGCGAGCGCGGGGCGCGGGGGGCTTCATGAAGCCCCGTTGCTTGTCGGCCGGCCGTGAAGTCAATCGTTTCGCGTCGCGCGACGTTCTTAGTGCCGCTGTCGCCGAGGGTCGTAGAGCCGACGACGGCGGTCGGCCAGGGGGCCGGCGAACCGCGCCCTCCGACGGTGTTTGCCGACCAGCCAATTCCACGGTTCCCAGTGCGGCGCGAGCCGGCAAGGGTCTCGTGTGCCAGATAAGGAAACCAGCGGGCCAGGAGACGATGACGCAGTTCCTCAGTGGTCATGTCACGTATTGTAATTGCCGCCCAGGCGCCGCTAGCGGCAAATGGGACAACGCGGCCGGGTGCCGCTGACCGGGTGCTGCCTCTCAAAGGCATCCACTGCAAAGACCGAGTGTTGCCGAAAGACAACGCTCGATCGGGCCGACAACACGGGGCGATCGCCCGCGGCGGCGTTAACTCGTTCTTCACAGGCAGCTTGGCTGCATTCGTGCGGCGAGCGCCAAATTCGGCGGCCGACCGGCATCGTTCTTGCCTTAGGCCGGTCAAAGCGGCTGGTGTGGCTGCTCTCGTTATCTCTCCTGCCCGAGCGTTTCATGCAACCCAGCGAGCACCTGGAGCTGGCCGCGTTTGTCTCAATGCACGCCGAGCGGCTGATCGCCCAGAGGGCCGATCCCGGCACGGCAGCTCAATCGCTACTGGATCGCGTCGAAGGCCCGCTGGGAAGTCTGGATGCGCGTGCTGAAAAGGTTCGGGTGCGCGGCATCGGCCGACCGCCCTCGGCCCGCCTGGCCGCGCGTGAGGGGGGTGATTCAGCAGATCCTCATCAGCGACGTGCCAACGCGCGTGTGGACCGCCGCGGTAGCGGCCAGCGACGCCCAGCGGTGCGTGTGCGAAGCCGAGCCGGTGGCGCGGAGCGTGCTCGTGGCCCATGCCAAGGTCCGCTGCCGGGCGCATGCAGCTCCTGTTGCATACGCCGGGCGTCTCGGCCGACGAAGCGGTGCGGCTGAACCGGCTGCGGCGGCAGTCGGATCGCTGGAGCGATGTCTTCGTGGGCCATCTGTCGGCCCGGCACGACGTGGCACACTTCGCGGCCAATCCGCCGCGGGCCAGGGATTACGCGGCCGATTTCCGCGAGCGGCCCCAGTGGCAGCCGGGCGAGTCGGCCTGGCGGCTGCTCGGCCGGGCCTGGCGCGCGCGGCCTGGCGTCAACGGTGTGCGGCGGACCGCGCTCGACGACCGCGGCGAGGAGGTGGCCGCGGCCATGCTGGAATGTTTCGAGCCTGAGGAGTTGGTCGCCGCCGGCCTCAGCCAGTCGCTGTGGCTGATGCGTTTTCAGTCGGTCGCCTGCCAGACCCACGAGATGCTCCAGCAGCTCTGCGAGCAAGAGTTCGCCTGACGCGGAGCAGGTATTCGACGCTTCTGCGCGAGCTCGTCCAAGTGGCTGAAGTCGCCAGACTTCAGCCGTCGAGCCGATTGACGTCCTCCGAGCATCCACAGGCTGAACTCTGGCGAGTTCAGCTACGAGGCAATCGACAGTCGCATCACGGCGACTTGCCCTAGATGGGCGCGTTGGCCGGAGATTAGAATCGCCCGAACCCCACGCATGCGCCAAGAGAGCTGCGATGTCGCTGATCTCCCCGTCCGAGATTTTCCCAGTCCTGCCACCGGCCGTGCCGGAGGTGCCAGTTCGCCGGCTGAGCGTGGCAGAATATCATCAAATGCTCCAGGCCGGCATCTTGACGGAAGACGACCCCGTCGAGCTGCTTGAAGGATGGCTGGTCCCGAAGATGACAAAAAATCCGCCCCACAGGGCCGCGACGCGTCTGACGCGCGTGGCCCTCGAGGCCATCGTGCCCGCTGGTTGGTATGTCGATTCGCAAGAGCCGGTGACCACGGACGACAGCGAGCCGGAGCCGGACGTGAGCGTGGTTCGCGGCCAGACGCGTGACTATCTGGCTCGCCATCCGGGGCCGGCTGACATCGGTCTGCTGGTCGAAGTGGCCGATGAGAGCTTGGCCCGCGACCGCGGCGTGAAGAAACGCAGCTATGCTCGGGCGCGGGTCGCAAATTACCGGATCGTCAACCTGATCGATCGCCACGTCGAAGTTCACACCGACCCGACGGGGCCGGCTGATGTGCCGGACTATCGCCAGCGGCACGTCTACCACGAGAACGAACACGTGCCTGTGGTCCTGGACGGCGAAGAAATCGGCCGGATTGCCGTGCGCGACCTGTTGCCCTAGGCTTCGTCGGAAAAGCACACTAACCCCACGCACAAGCGAGGGAGAGTCGGCCAGTGATCCCGAGTCGCGTGGCGCCGCTCCCTCGCTTGCGCGACTTGCGCGTCCGGTTAGTGTCTTCGCAGATGAGGTTCTGATAAAGCCTACCCGCCATTCCTCTTCGCAACGGATATCGTATGCCCGAAGGCACCGTCCTGGTCACCGGCGCCACAGGCATGGTCGGCTCCGCGGTCGCCCAGCGACTGGTGGAAGTCGGCTACTGTGTGCGAGCGATGGTGCGCGACACCAGCCGGCCGGGGCCGCTGCGCGGCCTGCCCGTCGAATTGGTGGCCGGCGACCTGGGGGCGCCCGAAACGCTGCCCGCCACGCTCAAGGGCGTGAGCAAAGTCGTCCATGCCGCCGCGCACGTCGGCGATTGGGGGCCGGCCGAGCAATACCGGGCGATCAACGTCATCGCCCTGGAGCACTTCGTGACCGCGGCCGCGCGCGAGCCGACCTTCGAGCGCTGGGTGCAGATCAGCTCGCTAGGAGTCTATCCCGGCCACGACCATCAGGGCACGGATGAAACGGCCGAGATCGACGTGGGCGGCCTCGATGGCTACACGCGGACCAAGGCAGAGGCCGAGATCGTGCTGGCCACGCACATGGCCCGCGGGTTTCCGGCGGTGATCCTGCGGCCCGGCTTCATCTATGGACGGGGCGACCGGCACGTGCTGCCGCGGATCATCGAGAAGCTGCGGGCCGGCAAGATGAAGCTCATCGGCGAGGGCCGCAAGCTGCTCAATAACACCTACGTCGGCAACCTGGTCGAGGCCGTGCTGTTGGGCCTCGAAAACGGCGGCGCCATTGGCGAGACCTTCAACATTCGCGATGCCCGGCTGGTCGATCGCGTGGAGTTCGTCGGAGCCATCGCCGACTATCTGGGCTGTCGGCGGCCGAAACACGTGCCGCTGCGTCTGGCGCGGTTTGCCACAACGATCGTGGAGACGCTGGCAAAAGCCCGCGGCCGCAAGACGGCCCCCCTCTTGACGCGGGCGCGCCTGAAGTTCCTGACGCTGAACCTGGACTACTCGATCGAAAAAGCGAGGCGGGTGCTGGGCTATCAGGGGAGCATCGACTTCCAGCAGGGGATGAAGGAGGCACTGGATTACGCGACTACCGCGACGCCTTGAGGCGCTTCGTCACTTCGCGAGCCTGTTCTTCTTGAGTAGCTGCCGAGCCCAAGCGGCGTCCTCGTCCGCGAGAGGGATCGGCGGATCGACGCGATAGTTGACCTTCGTGGCGTATCGACCGGCTCGATAAGCCTGCTCGAACACCGCGGGCAAGTCCAGCACGGCATCTTCGTCTCCCGCTTTGAGAGGGATGCGGATGCGGGGCAGCGGATCGCGAAGCCCGATCGGATACACCTCGAAGCGAGTCGCGTCTCGTCGGCCAATGTTGACCAGATAGTCCCAGCGTGGCAACTGGGCCAGCACGGCCTGGGGAAGGTCCACCACGTTTCGCCCTGTGCGCAGCAGGTCGATTTCCACGAGGTGGACGCAGGCGTCTCGCGTCTCGCGCTGTTTCTTCTGATAAAGTTCCCGCCCTTGCGCATCCGACTTGTTCGTGGGACTGACGAACTCGATGCCTGTGATCAGCCGGTTTCCCACGGCATCGCGAATCTCGATGAAGGGTTCACGGACCTCCACTTCCAGCGGCTCGATATAAAGCGGTTCATCCGGCTCCAGCACGGCCACGCTGGAGGCTGCCTCCCGCTTCGGGCGGCGGCGAGGTTTGAGCAAGGCGACATCCGGCATGATGGCGCGGCCCGGCTGCGCTACCCACACGCGCTCGCCGGGCGTCGCGTAGTACCCGCGCTCGTCGAGCTGATCCTGGAGCGCCTCGGCCGTCTTGCTGATAAGCCAGAAGTGCAGGCTGGACCAGGCCGGGCCTTCGAGGTACGGGTCCATTCCAGGAAACGGGCTGGGCACACGCGAGCTCCGCAAGTCTTGAATAGAGCGCTTAGAATACTGGACAGCCAGGGAAGGTTCAAACGAAACCCGATGGCGGCGCCAGTATGTGCGTGCGTGGTTGACTTGCATCGGTGGCACGTTGAGAACGTGCGAGCGCCGTCCCCTACAGGCACACGCGAGCCGCATGTGCCACGAATTGGGCGCCTTATCCGAAATCGGCTCCGACATCAGCCGCCCGCCGATGCTTCGGCAAGCGAACGGTCTCATTGCCGGAAGGCACAATCATTCACTCCACCCGTGCGCATCGCGCACCGCGATCATCGCGCCCAGGATGTCGTTCCACGTCTCGGGCTTCTTCATCACGGCGTTGGGGAACATGCAGCCGTCCCAGCAGACGTGGCTGGAACTTCTTGAGTCACGTTGCCGTAGCGTCGCGGAGCCAGAAGCCGGCGTGGTGCGACGATCTTCAGCTTGCCGTTGGGGTCGTCCGGCAGGCAGTGCCGGCCGGTCTTGTCGTGCGTGCCGGAGCCTTTGACCGTGGCGTCGTTCTGGGCGACGTGGAAGTCGATCGTCCAGGGCCGCAGGGCGGCGGTCAGCGTCGCTGCAGGGCCTCGTCGAGCGTCTGCCGGCTTCTCCCAGTTCCAGTTCTCCGGCAGGATGCGGTCTTCCGGGGCGTTGTAGCCGAGCGTGTAGAGCAGCGTGTGGGCCATGTCGGCCTGGAAGCCGAGCGTGCCGGGCCGGTCGGTCAGCTCCAGAAGCTGCACCATCCGTCGCCAACTGTGCATGCCGCCCCAGCAGATTTCCCCCTCGGCCGCCAGCCGCTCGCCGTGGTCGGCGGCGATGTCGCAGGCCTGGCGGAAGGTGTCGGCGATGCGCTTCTGGTTGCTCTCGGGGTCCTTCGAGCCAGTCGCCCGGCCCGCAGGCCGAGTCGATGCGGACGACGCCGTAGGGCCGCACGCCCAGCTCGCGGAGCGTCTTGCGCGATGCGGCAGCCCTTGCGGACCTGCTCGAGGAACTGCTGCGCTCGGCCTCGCTGCCCATCGCCGAGCCGCCGCCGGTCGGCGGCCAGACCGGGGCGACGACGGAGCCGATCACCAGCCCGCGCGACGTGCACCTTGTCGGCCAGCGTCTTGAGGTCGTCGTCGGTCGAGTCGATATCGACGTGCGGGTCGAACAGGAAGAGGTCGATGCCGTCGAACTTGACGCCATCGACCTCGGCCGCGGCGGTCAGGTCGAGCATCGTGTCCAGGTCGATGAACGGCTCGGCCCCCGCCGAGCCTTTGCCGACGACGCCCGGCCAGGCCGCGTTGTGGAGCTTGGGGAAGTTGTTGCGATGAGTGGCAGGCATGCAGGGTTTCCTTGCAGGAGGGGTCGTTGTCAGGGCTTTCTCTTCTTGGCCAGCCGCGAGCGCAGCCATTTCTCGAAGCGCAGCTCCAACTCCGTATCATTCTTGGTTTCACGCATGGCCATGAAGCGTGTCAAGTCCTTGGCCGCTAGAAACCGGAAGATGCGGCTCTGGGGCGCTTCTTCGTACTCGCCCGATTCGTTCAGGAGCAAGAAGGTCACCGTCTTGCCGTCGTAGCGCCATAGCTCCGGCACTCGCAGCCGGCGGTAGATTTCCAGGCGCTTGAGCGAGCTGCGGGTAATGTCCACTTCGATGACCAAGTCGGGTGGCGGGTCGCGGTTGGCGTCGTAGTCCTCTCGCTCTTGCACGGCCGCTACGGACTTCGCGCCGATGTAGAACCCCTCGTCCGGCTCCAATCCGCGGTCCATGTCCTCGCGATGCATGGTCATGGAGCCGACGCCACGGCGGGGGATCCGCCGCACGCGGCAAACCACGGCCACAAAGTCCCCGAGCACCGATTTGGACCATTCGTGGCTCTGTGAAGGCGACATGATCTCCAGCGTCCCCTGATCGTAGGTATGCCGCAGCCGGCGGTCGGCGAACGCGCGCAGCAGCCCTTCGTATTCGTCCCATGTGACGCCGTAAAGGACGAACCGTTGCTCGGGGGGGGAAAGCGTGCGACTCATCGTATCATGCGCTCCCGGTGCTCCGCCTGTCGTTTACTTCTTCTTGCGCCGCCTCTTGGCCGGCGGCTTGGCGTGCTTTTCGCGGAGCCACTCGACGAACGCCCGGATCACCGAATTCTCGTCGGTCTCGTGCCGCATGTCGAGGAAGCGCATCAAGTCGGCCGCGCGAAGGAAGGGGAAAGCCTTGCTCCGCCGCAGCTCGCGGTATTTGCTGCCGGGTGACAGGCCGAGGAAGGTGAGATTCACGCCAGTATAGCGCCATACCTCGGGTACGCGCAATGTGGCATAGACCGGCAGTCGTTCGAGACACGTGCGCGTCACATCCACCTCAACCACCAGGTCCGGCGGCGGGTCGGTGGCCGGGTCGAAGTCTTCCTTGCCCCGGACCAGCGGCTCGTGCTGGATGTAGTACGATTCGTCCGGCTGCAACCCTCGGCGTCCGGGGGCGCGAGAGAATGTCGTTGACCCCACGGTTTGGATGCCGATATCGAGCTCCAGCGCCATTTGCTCGATCAGGCGGCCGATGAGGCCCTTGTCCCATTCGTGGACCTTGAGCGGCGACATCATCTCCAGCGTCCCCCGGTCGTACGTGTGCCGCAGGTAATACTCCGGGGTGGCCTTCAGGAACGCCTGGTACGCCTCCCAGGATACCCCGTAAACCACGGACGGCATCTCGAGGGTTCCTCGGTCGTAGGTGTGCCGCCAGTGACACTCGGCGAAAGCGTCCACAAGCCCCATGTACATCGCCCAGGGGACGTTATAAATGACCACAAAGCAGTCGACGCCTGGCACGGGCGCATCGCAGGCAACCGACCTCCCGGATGACTCCTTGCGGGCGGGTGCGCGGTCCGACCCTCGCGCGACGGCATGTCCGTTGCGCCGACGCGGACTTCGCCCAATGACCCTCGACACCCTGGAGCTCATTTCTTTCCCCACCGCACCGCGAAGTCGCTGTCCTGCACGCCGGCCTTCTCGCTGGTGGTCCATTCCACGCGGTCGATCAGCGCGAACAGCTCGCCCACACCTTTGCCGATCTTCTCCAGCGGGTCCAGCGCGAGGCCCGCGACGTCGCCGCCCGCTTCGCGGATGCCCGCCACGATCCAAGCCCCCAGGTGCGCGTAGATGTTGCCCAGCGTGCGACCGGGCAGCACGCCGTGGGCCACGGTCCGCTCGTAGCCGGTCTTGGCCGGCGGCAATGCGCGGCCGGTGCCCTTGGCGGCGGCCAGAAGGCGCTTGCTCAGCTTGGGCGACGTGGAGAAGATCAGATGCCCCTCGTGCACAAAGTAGTGCGGCACGAAGTCGCCTTCGAGCGACATCTCCAGCTCGAAGTCACCTGAGAGAGGCTTGATCCAGCCACCGGCGAAGACGCGGGTCTTGACGCCCAGCCCCAGGTTGCGCTCGACGACCAGCGTGGCGCCCTCCGGTGGCGCTTTCTCCGCCGCTTTGTAGATGCCCTGGATGAACGACGTGTACGTCGCCGCCACGACCTCTTCGGCCCGCTTGGCGTCTTTGGCGCGGCTGATGCCGGCCAGCTCGACCATCGGCAGGTCCTTGAGGTCATACTTCTTGGTCTCGCCGCCGGCCGTCAGGCTGAAACTGAATCGCTCGACCTTGCCGGTCGTGGAGATCACGCTGGCCGACGGCCCGCCGATGGCCTCGTGCATCCGCTCGAGGACGTTTTTGCGGAACTCGGCGAAGTGCTTGTAGTAGTTGGCGCTCAGCTCTTCGGCGATGCGCCCGCGCGCGTCATCTTCGTCGAACACCCCACGCAGCGACTGGAGCGACATGCGGGTCTCGAACTGGTCCAGATAGTACGCCAGGCCGTCGGCGATGCTGGCGGTGCTGTCGAGCGAGAAGGCCTCGGCATCCTTGGGCACGTACCGGGCGATGGCCGAGCCTTCGAGGCCGGGCGACGGCGGAACGCCTTCGGACCGCACGGACCCGCGGAGGGCGTCGTCGTCGGACCAGACGCGCATCGAGCCGGAATTCGACATCCGCTCCACGGTGCGCGTCGAGCCGAAGAAGTCCCCCAGGACGCCTTCCGTGTCGAGCTTGGTCAGTTGCTTGCCGGCGGGCGTCTGCTCCCATTTCTTCCAAAGATCGACCCAGCCTTTGACCGCGCCCTTGAGCTTCGTGGCATCCCAGCGGGCAAAGTACACATCGCGCTCCTCCTGGCGGAAGAGTGGGCCAAGCTGGGCCGTGGTGAATGGGGCTGTCTTGCCGTCGGGACGAGGTCCGATCGTCAGCCGCAAGCCGGAGCCCATCCGCTGCAACCACATCTCGAACTTCAGCTCGGCGAGCGCCTTGCGGAACTCGGCCTGCTTTTCCCCGTCGATCCCCAGCTCCCCGAAGCCCAGATCGAGCACTTCGCCCGGCAGGCGTTCTCCCACCTTGCCCTTGATACCGATGCCCGCTCCATCGTCGATCTCGATCACCTCGAAGCCCAGCATGTCAGCCAGTTCTTTCCAATGGGCCTGGGCCAGGTCCAGCATGGTCTTGGCGTCGTCCTCTTCCCGCAGCCGGGCCCAAACCGTCATCGGCGGAATGCCGACTTCCTTGAGCACCTTGAGCAGCTCGTCTTGCAGCTTGGGCAGGTCTTTCTTCGCCGCGTCGTCGTCCGCGTCATTCGCCCCATAGCACAGCGCGCCGAAGAGCCCCGCGCGCATCAGGCGATCGAGCTGGGCCACGCTCTCCTGCGACAGGCCGATGGCGATCTCGGTGGGCACGTAGCGGCGATGCTCGTCGATGGCCTCCCAGGCGATGCGAGGATCCAGCGCGGGAGCGAACGGAATGGTGGCGATGAGCTCGCCGAAGGCCCCTTCGGTGAGCGTCTTGCGGAGCGACTCGCTATTGAGCAGCGCCCTGAGGTGCGGCAGCGGGTCGTTGATTACGAAGAGCAGAGCGTCGGCGGCCTTGGCGGGCACGGTTGAGCGTGCCGCCAGCGTGCCGTCGTCGGCCCTCTTTTCCTGGGCCCATGAGAGCTGCGCGGAACACACGACTAGCGCAACGACGAGGAGCGACGCGAGCGATTTGCGAAGCGACATGACGGTGGCTCCAAAGACGGGTGTCGGAGGTTCAGGAAGAACGGAATCTGCCGCCAATTACGTAGTGCCGAGTATAGCGGCTCACTCGCCTTTTCGCCGCCTGGGCCGGCGAGTGCTCGCGGGACGCTTGCGTCGACCGCGACGACCCGGTTGCTTGCGCACCCATTGGACGAAGGTGGCGATCAGATCCATCTCGCTTTCGCTGTGACGTCGGCCGCGTCAAGCGCCACGGTTGGAACGCTTAAGGACCTGGCGAGCTTTGGACTTGAGCGTGGAAAGAATCGAGCCAACCCGCTCGAAGTTGTCCATCTCCGCGTCTTCTTCGGGTGTGAGCGTCCCAGCACGAGCTTTGGCCGAGAGTTTGCGCATCCGCTTGATTTCGCTATGGGGGAGCGAAGGCCCAAGAACGGCGCGGGCCTCGCGCGGCGACAACTCGTCGTCTGGGTGAAGGATGCGCAGCCAAACTTCCGCTTCGATCTTCGGTGGAAGCGAGGCCGTCTTCATGGTCAACATTTTAGCGATGAAAGGCCAACGTCTTCAAGAGAATGGCGCAATGGCCGTCTAACGCTCGCTCGCGCAAGTAATTTCAAGCGCCGACGCAGGCACTCTTCAACGGTCGTCGGCACGCCGCTCCTGTCGTTGGCTAGATTCCGACCGGCTCGCCACCGGCAACGGTGATCATTTTCTTGATGTCCAGCGGCTCGGCTAAGACACGCGTCCCGTTCGGTGCTGTTCCGTGCTTGAAGATGTGAAGCCAATAATCGCGAGAGAACTTGGCACCAAACACGTTGCCCGAGAGATGTCCGTCCACCCAGCACGGAAGATTCCGGAGATTGCCGAGGAAATTCTCGATGCGCATCCACAGCGCGTCCGGGTGAGCCACATGGAGCATTCGCTCCTCGTCCAGGTGCTCGCCGGTATACGCGTAAAAGTTCTTGATCACCAGGGCCACATAGGTCAGCGTGGCGTGAAGCACTTCCTCGCGCGATAGCCGGTGCGCGGCGAGATGTTTGTGCGGGACCATCTCGCCCTTCTGGATCTTATGTTCCAGCTTCGAGGTCGGCTGCTCGGGATCCCACCGGCCGACGAGAATGTTGTCAGCGTACAGGTTCATCAGCCGCACCATCTGCACATGCTCGAGATGACGCGGGTTCTTGCCTTCTTCTTCCAAGTGATTCAACGGCGTCGAGAGTGGCTTCAGATACAGAAACAACGAGAAGAAGGTCTTTTCGATCGCTGAATACGACAGGGGCTTCTCGGAACTCTTCCCGGCCATTTCGACGAACTCAATCAAGCGATTGTCCGGATCGTGCGTGATCGCGTTTCGGACCGAATCAAGGATGTACTTCTGCGTCTCTCTTCGCGAAGCGCGGAAGTGAAACACGAGATCCTGTTCCGAGAAACTCAGGTCGGATTCAAGTAGGTTCTTCGCTTTCCGATATTCGGCCAGCCGCTCTCGGTACAGCGCGCTCCCCAGATGCCGCATCACCGCCATGTCGAACGCGACCTGTTTCAACGTGTCGCCTGCGTTCGTGTTCGCCTGGAGTAGAACCTTCAGGTCGGGATTCAGGAAAACCCGAACGGGCAACTGTCGCGCCCCGAGCAGAATCTGTGCGGCCGCCTTGTGCTGACCGTCGAACACCTTCACCGGGCCGACGCCATCGTCGTCTGGTCGCCACCATGCGAGTGACACGTGGAGTTGCGGACGGCCTGCGTAGAACTCTTCCATCAAACCGCGCAGGCTTCCGCCGATGGTCCGAGGGTTGATGCGGTCGTCGTGGTGCAAGTATTCGATCGGCAAGACCGCGAAGAAATACTGCATTCTGCTCTTTTCGTCCGTATGGAAAGGAACATTGTGCACGGTCGGGTCGTCCGCCAGGCTAAAGCGGACCACACTGTCCCCTACCTTCAGTCGAAGACTTCGCGATTCCGTGCACACCGTTTTCAGGATGTCCTCGAGATTCGCGCCACGTCCGTTCTCTGCCCTCGCCTTGTCTTGGATTCTTTGAAACCGAAAAAGCAATTTCGCGATCTCCAGATTCGTCGCGCCCTTCCGCTCGTTGCATGGCGCATGCGTTAACCCGAAGTTACTTGGATCGTCTGGCCCCTTGGCCACAATCGGGATGATGTGGTCGATGTGGAGAGCGTCACGTTGGACGTTGAGGTCGATCGGCTCGTCACAGAGGAAACATCTACCCGATTGGCGGTCATAGAGCCGTTTTTCCAGCGCGGCGCGTTCCGCGTCGGACAACCTAGCGAGGTAGATCGAATGAGCCGGCATGTGGACTCCGAGAGCGTACCGCGAGCAGCACGGTCAGCAGCGTTACTTGTTGTGGTCCCCGACCTTCGGCAGCTTCTTGTGCACGTCCGGCCCGAAGTACCGCAGCCCGACCAGCGGCTCGCTGCCGGTGTTTTCGATCTCGACGCCGGCCGGTGGCGGCTTCGTGGCGTGATGAAGACTTCGTCCTCGGTCTCCTCGCCGAAGCGGATCATCGCCGGGCGTTTGCAGGTGCAGCTTGCCGATGCGGCCTTTGCCCTGGACGGTGATCCAGCCGCTGGCGCCGGTGTCCTTGATCGTGCACTTCGCGCCGGGATCGACGCGTCAGCTCCTTGGCGCTGAAGAGCTGCTCGCCGTCGACCGTGCCGTAGACGATCCACTTGTCGATGTAGCCGTCGCCGCTCGGCCGTCGTGTCGACGATCGGCTCGAGGTAGTTGTTCTCCTTGAAGTGCGGATCGACGTTCTTCTCCCAGTCGAGCTGGCTCGATGATGAAGTCGAGGTCCTGGTGCTTCTCCTTCGGCATGTCCTTGACGAGCAGCGACCACGGCACGTACGCGGCCTTCGACGATCGATCTGGTACATGCCGAACACGTCGCTGCCCCACTGCGGCTCGTAGGTGCAGAGCGAGCCCGGGGCGTGCAGGACGCCGGGCGGAATCAGCCAGCCGGTGCCGCGGCTTCAGGCGGTAGGCCTGCGAGAGGTCGAGGATGCCGTTGTCGCCCTTGTTCCAGTTCTCCAGGCAGCTTGCGGACCTGCGTCCTTGGTCGTGCCCGGCTCGAGGCCCATGAACGTGTAGGCAGAAGTTGTTGTCGACGTTGTTGTGCTGCGGCGGGAAGTAGTAGCTCTCGGGCTTGCCTTCCTGGCCGACGAGCTTGGCGCTGCTCGGCGCTCTGGTGCATGTGGTGCGGGATCGGCCCCATGTTGTCGAAGAACTTCGAGTAGACCGGCCAGCGTCTTGTACTTCTTCGAACATCGCCTTGCCGATCAGCCGGTCGCCCGGCTTCGGCGACGGCGTCGCGCGAGCGTGAACTGCTTGCCGTCGAACGACGACGTAGCTCGAGCCCTTCGTCCGGCACGCGGTTTTCGTTGGCGGCTTCGGTGGTGCTGGCGAACCAGCGCTCGTCGATGCCGCCGCGGTTGGCGCCGTAGGCGTAGAGGTCGCTCGGGTGCGAGCTTGATGCCGCTGGCCGGGCTGCAGGAACGACCGCGGCACCCAGGTGGGCGTCAGCCGCAGCAGGCCCTCGCCGGCATCGAGGGCCTTATCGAGCAGGGCGGCGACGTTGTCTTTCTTGGCGACCTTAGCGACCTTGGTGGCAATCATCGGTGCAGCAAACTCCAGGAAGGGATCATTCGGTGGGCCTCTCCGCGGAGGAAAGGCGAGGCGAGAGGCAAGCGGGGTGCGCACGGCGACCGGCCTATACCGGACCAGGGCATCGAGAATGCCGCCCCACCCGCCTGCTCCCCGGCGCGCCGACGGCTCGGGCGCCAGAACTCGCTTTTCTATCGCACGCCGGTGGCCACTGCAAGACACCGCAGCAACCGCAGCGAAGGTGCGAAGGCGTAGTGCGGCCGCTCATGTCACGAGTCGCTCCGAGACTCGCTCCCGGGTGGCCAGAGACGTGACCACCTGACCACGTGCCTGCGGAGTGGATGCAGGTGAATCAGGTGAGGCGCGGGCGATTGCCTGTACACAGATCGTCAGGGACGTTCAACGGCGATCGCTTGCCTCGCGCCGCGGTCATTCCCCGACACCAGTGGCAATCGTGATCTCCTCCAGGCGGTGCCGATTGCCGCTGCCGTCGGTCGGGCCGATGATCACGCCGGCCTGGCCGGCCTTCAACTTCGGCTCGAAGGCAGGGCCTTGGAAACTTCCATAGAGCGTCGCCGCTTGCGAGCCTCCCCAGACGGCCTGCCCGTCTTTCATCTCCAAGACCAGCGGTTTGGCGTCCTTGATTTGATGCTCGCACATCAACGTGCCGTCGATCCACAGGCGATACTTCCCGGAGCTGCTCAGCTCGCTGATCACGTCATAGTCCTTGTCCGGCTGAAGCGGCAAGATCTCGCTCGCCTTCTTCGTGGCAGTCACCTTTTCGCTGGTCTCCGGATTGCCCCAGCCGATGTCTACCCAGGACCCGCCGCGGAACAGCGTGACCGCGCGGGAGTCTACGGAGGCCAGGACGTGCCCGTCCTTCAGGGGATGGATGATCTGAAAACCGTAACCCGAGGGCGATCGGTGGAACTTGAACTCGATGCGCGTGCCCGGCTTGTCTTTGGTGGGGATCAGCAGCCCCGCGGCGCCGCGGCGGCCGTTGCCGTTGGGCGCAGTGAAAGTCACGGCTTTCACCTCCGTTTTGATCTGCTCAGCGAACAGTTTGGCGTGCAGAGTCTTGCAGACGAGCAGACCCTTCTCCTTGGAGTCGTCCGCTCGCGCGGCACTCCCGCAAATGAGAGCGACAAACAGGCCGAAGGCCAAGCGAGGGATCGCGTTCATGAGAGAGAACTCCTTCCGCTGTCCAGGAGGGATCGCCATGTCAACGGCCGTCAACGATTGTAGGGCTTCACCGGCGGTCGCAATCCATCTCTTGTCGGATAGCAAGATCAGGACGCGCAGTGCGCGTGGAAAGTTCCGAGTTTGACCTGAGGCGCCCGCAAGGAGTTACCGCGAACCTAGCCTGGCGGCACAGCGTAACGCCAATATTGCCCGCAGGAAGTGCCCGCGATTGGGAACGTATATGTCGATGGCCCGAGCGATACCCCAACCCGGCGAAGCCGGCCCGTCGTCGCCAGCGGTCGATTGGCCGAGCGAGCTGGCGGCCCACGGACCATGGCTGCGGGCGGTGATCGCTTCCCAGGGGGTCGAGCGGGGCGCCGTCGAGGACGTGTTCCAGGAAGTTGCCGCAGCCGCTATCGAGCAACGCTCACCGTTGGCTGATGCTACGCGGGCGCGGGGTTGGCTTTATCGCCTGGCGGTGATCCAGGCGGCACGGCATCGTCGGCGCTGGGCCCGCCGCCGGCGCCACGAGGCGAAGTTTGCCCAACAATCAGAACGATCGACAAGCGACGACGAACGCGAGATTCCCCTCGTCTGGCTGTTGTCGCAAGAGCGGCGAGAGCTGCTGCGCACCGCGCTGACGCGGCTGCCGGCCGATGATACGCAGTTGCTGCGCGAGAAGTACTTCGAGAACCGTTCCTATCGCGACCTGGCGCGGCAGCTGGGGATCGGCGAGAAGGCGGTGGACGCCCGGCTGCACCGGGCCAGGCAGCGCCTGCGACGTGAGTTGGAACAGTTGTCGGGCGACGATCCAGAGGCCGAGGCATGAACGGTCCACAGATTGCTTAGCTCAGGGGGAGAGACGATGGTTGAGGATAATCACACGCTATCGCCGCCTGGCGGGCAGCTTGCGACCGACACAGCAAATGACCGCTGGGCTTCGGGGCGCATCGATCGCCTGGTGACGAGCGAACTGGACGAGGCCGATCGCTTGGACCTGCTGGCGTGGCTCGACGCCGAGCCGACTCGGTGGCGGCAGTGCGGGCTGGCGTTTCTCGAGGCGCAGGCGCTGCGCGAATCGCTGGCCCCCGGTGCTGGGGACGTGGGGGTGGCCGCATCGTCCGCGGCCCGTCCGCCATACGCTCTGCCAGCTTCGCGCCCGATGATCATCGCGGCCGCGGTGGCGACGATCGCCTTCGTGCTTGGCTGGGCCCTGGGGCATCGGGCGCCGACGCCGGCTGACAACTCGGGCATGGTTGCGGCTGACGGTTCGCCGCGTGAATCGTCGGCCACCTCGCCGGTTGTTTCGGCGGGGACACCCTCCGTTGCACCTGTGCGGATTTCCGCACCGGTCGGCCGCGTGACACTCGTGCGAGTGCGCGTCGGCGAGGGTGCGAACGCTCGCGAGCTGGTCTTGCCCGTGCTTGGCGGTACCGCGGGCGATGCCTCGTGGGAGCGGACCCCCGGCCCGGTCCCGGACTACGTCCGCCGGCAATGGGAACGCCAAGGCTATCGCGTGACCGAGCGGCGGCAAACCGTTCCTTTCAAGCTGGCCGACGGACGCCAGATCGATCTTCCCGTAGAGCAGGTGATGCTGACGTTCGTGGGCCAGCCCGTGCTTTAGACACTTCTGACCAAAGGAATTTCGCAATGAAAACGTCAATCATGAAGCGGTCAACGATGAAGCGGTCCCTGCTCCGTGGTGCCAGCGCGCTCGTTGGTGGGGCGCTGATCTTCTTGGTCGCGATCTCCGCCGCATCCGCACAAGAAGCCACGAACGTCGCCAAAGATGCCAAGGCCGACGGGAAGAAGGCAAACGAAACGCCGACGGACCAGAAGAAGCCAGACCCTTCTGCGCACGTGACGGCGGAGTTCGTGCTTAAGGACCTTGATTTCACCTTGAATCAGTATGTCGGCGCGGTCTTGGACGTGGACGGCAGTCTGGGCGCCCAGGTAACGCCGGCCGACGACGCCCTCCGCGCTCAGCTCGGCCTGTCCAAGGACCAGGGACTCGTCGTCACAAGCGTGCAAGATGGCGGCCCGGCCGACAAAGCCGGCCTGCAAAAGCACGACGTGCTATTGACCTTGAACGGCAAGCTTGTGGCGAACACCGACGCGCTGCGGCAACAGCTCCAGGACGCCGGGGAGAAGGCCATCCCGCTGGGCCTGCTTCGAGCCGGCAAGAAGCTCACGATCGAGGTCACGCCCAAGCCCAGTGCGACCTTCTTGTCCACGGTGCTTCTTACCGACCTGGGCAGTGTTTGGATCGGCGTCAGTGTCGCCGCGGCGGATGAGACGCTCCGCGCCAACTGCGGCTGCCGGAGAAGCGCGGGCTGGTCGTGACCAAAGTGGAAGCGGGCGGCGCCGGCGGCCAAGGCGGGCATCCTGGTGCACGACGTGCTCGTGGAGTTCGGCGGCAAGCCGCTGGCCACGATCGAAGACCTGAACTCGCAGATTCGAGAGGTCGGCGAGAAGCCGGCCACGATGAAGCTGCTCCGCAGCGGTCAGCCGCAGTCTCTGCAAGTGACGCCGACGCGGCGAGCGGGGGTCGAGTTGGTGCCCAGCGTCCATCCGCCCTTGGGCACCGTGCGATTTTTGGATGCGGTCAACAGCCCCCCCAACTTCGTAGTGGGCCAGCCGTTGACTTTTACGGACGCCGCCGCCAACCAGCTCTTGGTGGCGTCGTTTCCTCAGCGCGATGCGCGGGCGGAGCTGGCGGACCTTGTCAAGGAGGTGCGCAAGCTGAGCGAGCGCATCGACGCCCTGGATCGCAGCCTGAAGTCGGCCGACGAGAAAGCAGGGAAGAAGCCGTAGCACCTAGCGGCGAGCGTCGAGGCGTCAGCCCGACGTGTGAGAGAGTCGAGGAGGGCGCGAATTCGAACCGGATATCGTGGCGTACACGTCGGGCTGACGGCTCGACGCTCGCCCACGCGCTTACCCCTTGGTATCCAGGACGATCACCCCGTCCCAATTGGGCGGCGGCGTGCGCTTGTAGCTGATGATGAACTCCGTGAGGAAGTCCTTCACGCGGTCCTCGGGCGGCACGCGGTGCAGCAGCTTCATGGCCTCCGACCAGTTGCCGGTCATGAACTTGTCGAGGGCCTCTTCATAGGCCTCAATATGGGCCGCCGTGAGGTCTTGGTACTCGGCTTCCGGGGGCAGCAGCTCGCTGACCTCCAGTGATGTGTCGAGACCATAGGGCTTCACTTTGGCCACGCGGCGGCAGCGAGCGACGTCGGAGGAGACCTTGTCGCGCACCTCGCGGGCGGTAGCCTCGTCGATGAGGATCGAGCCCTGGAGGATTTTGGTCATCCCCTCGAGCCGCGAGGCCAGGTTCACGACCGGACCAAACACCGTGACCTTGTTGAGCTGGTCCTTGGCGCCGATGCCGCCGGCCACGGCGTGTCCGGTGGCCAGCCCGATCCCCACGCGGAAGTCGGCCAGCGGATGGCCGGGCCGCAGGGCCGCAGCTTCGAACTGCTGACGAATGGCCAACGCCGCCTGGCAGGCGCGGAGGATCATGTCGCTCTGGGCCAGCGGCCATCCCCAGAAGCCCATGGCCGCGTCCCCCTGGAAGTCGCCGACCACGCCGTCCTGGTCCAAGATGTGGTGATTCATCACGCCCAGGGCCTTGCTGACGCGCTGCAAGAGGCCCATCAGGTCGCCGGCGTCTTGCTCCGCGGCATGCGAGAAGCCGCGCAAGTCGCAGAACAGCACGGAAACGTCGGCTAGCTTGGGGGCCAGCACTTCGGCTGCCCCGCGCGTCTCCAGGGCGTTGAGCACGGCTGGCGGGAAGAACTGGCTGAGCATCGCCTGCTTGCGCTGGAGCAGCCCTAGCTTGCGGAGCGAGCTGAGCGTGCCGGCCACGATCTCGGTGAATTTGATGTCCTGCCGCAGGTCGCCGGGGTCTTCGTCGGCCGGCGTGGCAGCGAACTCCGCCGCAAACCGACCGGCCACGTACACCGCCCAACCAGCGCACTCGTCGCCGGGCACGGGCGTGCAGAAGGCCCAGTCCTGGCTTTCCGCGGCGGTGAACTTCATCGCCCGGCTGTCCTCCAGCGTGGTCCACACGTGGAGCACGGTCTGCCTCTGGCGGATGGCTTCGAGGATCAGCTTGCGGCTTGGCTGGAACTGGCCGCCCGTGTTCAGCCGGCGGTCCCAGTGCAACACGTTGGCAGGCGAATCTTCGGTGGCGTCCTCCGGGGCGTAGACCAGCGCCACCGCGCTGGCCCGCGAGATGCCGGCCAGCAGCATGTTCACCAGGCGGACAAAGAGCTGATCGTCGCGCTCCGCGCCGGCGATCACGTCCGGCAAGCGGCTGAGCACCTCCATGCGGTGGTCGGCGTTATGGAACCGCACGCCGCGAAGGTACTGGGCGCTGAACGACTGTTCCTGGAGCGGGGCGGCCACTTCGCTGGCGATCGTGGCTGATTCCTGCACCAGCGTGAAACGCGTCTCGCCGATGACGAAGTGCTGGCCGGGCTGCACCTCGAACTCTTCGGTCTCGCGGCCGCGGAAGAAGACCGGGTTGCGGCCGACCTCCAGCTTCTTGACGTGCAGCGCGTCGTTCTTCCAGCACATCTCCACGTGGTGCCGCGACATCAGGCTGTCCCACGGCACGGCCCAGGGCTTGGCCGTGCGGCCCAGCACGACGCGCTCGTCGGTCCGCAACGTGCGGCGCCAGCGATGCTGGACTTCGTTCCCTTGGGCAATCAGGTCGGCCATGTCGGATGTCGTCGTCGGTTCCCACGTGGGGCACGTTCCAAACGTGCCCGTCTACTCGGGGCACACGTTGAAGCCCCCGTCCGGGCACGTTTGGAAACGTGCCCCACGTTTACGATAATACCGCCGCGCGGCGCCGGGCGGAAAGCCTACCCCGCGGTTCGTGACCGCGAGGGCCGGGAGCTTTCACTCAATCCGGCGCGGCGCGTGCTTCCGATGAGGGCGGCCTCGATGTCTCGCGGTGCACTGGGTTGAGAGTCGGACACGGCCGGCTGCAAGGCCGCCAGATCCATGAGGATGTCCAGCCTCAGGAACCAGCAGACGAGCAAACCAATGAAGCCGACGCCGCCGAGAATGCAAAACGCCAGCGGCACTTCCGGTTCGGTCGTCAGGCCCTTCATGGCTTGGACGTCCATGCGAAACAGGTAGAAGACCACCGTCATGGAAAGCACGGGCACCGCGGCCAGCACGAGAAAGTTGAAGGTCACGGGCGAGCTGGCGCGGTTCAGCTCCTCGGCCATCTGCGGGTCGTCCGAGTTGGGTGGAATCAGCCGCGGGAAGAACGCCCGCACGGCGATGGACGTGATGAAGAAATACGTAAGCGAAGCGGCGATCAGTCCGCAGAACAACTGCGAAGCCACGAAATGCAGGTAATCCCTGCCGGTCACTTCGATGTCCGGGTTCGCGAGTTGAATCCAAACGGGGAACACCAAACTCGTGGTGATCCAGAGCGTCAGCGACACCGTCCAGGCCATCAGGCCCAGTCGCAAGCAGTAGCGGCCCACGACGTGCCATTGCTCTGAGCTGAGTGGTTCACCCTTGCGAATCTGCCGCGCTCCCTGCTTGATCGGCCAGAAGCAGTAGCCGAGCCACAGCACGCCGAGCGGATACGCGATGGAGTTGACGATCATGACTTGCGGGCTGGAAAGCCATTCTTGGGGCGTGGCGAAGCCCACCATCTTGGTGATCGCGCCGCCGTTGTATTTGATGTTCAGCCAGCTCATGAGCAGATTGGGCAGCACGCCAGCGACCACGACGCTTACCAAGGGCCACGCCGCGGCCGCCCGCGGCCAACTGCGCGGCGTGACGGCCAACAGTGCCTTCCCGAATGGCCATCGCCGAGCCCGCTGCCGCCAGCGGTCTTCGGCCGGCGGATAGAGCAGGTCGTGCGCATCTGAGAGGCACAGTTCAAGCTGCCGGCCCAACTGGCCGGAGTCAGCGAAGCGGTCCGCCGCCTCGGGCGCCAGGCAGCGGAGCAACACCGCCTTGAGCCCCTGCGGGCAGTCGTCGGGCAACTGCCGGATCGCTTCGAGAGGCACGCCCCGCCGGCGGCGGAGCGTCATATCGCGGATCGTGGCCTCGATGCCCCCCGGCAGCATCTGGTCTTCGAACGGCCGCCGGCCGGCGAGCATCTCCCACAGCACGACGGCCAGCGAATACATGTCGGCCCGGCCGTCCAGGTCCTCAGGCTGGCGCGAATGGTTCGGGTCGTAGGCTTCGAGCTGCTCGGGCGACATATAGGCCAGGCTGCCGCCGAAGAACGCGCGGGGGCTGGCTCCTTCGACCTGGGAGCTGAAGCTGATGTTGAAGTCGGCCAGCTTCGGGCTCCCCTCGGCCGTCAGCAGCACGTTGGCCGGCTTCACGTCGCGGTGCAGCACGCCGCGGCGGTGGGCATAGTCGAGAGCCGACGCCAGACTCGCGCCGAGGCGGCACACGGCCTGCGGCCACGACAGGTCGTTCAGGGATCGCCGGGCAAACGACTCGCTGGGCAGCAGCTCGCCGCGACTGGCCAGCGCGCCGTCGATGACCTCCAACACCAGCTTGCCGGACCGCCGGTCGGGCAACTGCTGGGCCGCCTTGATGACGTCCTGAAGCGTGCCGCCGGGGATGTACTGCATGTAGAGCAGCCGCATCTGCCGCTCGGGCAGCACTCGCTGGTCGTACACGCGGACGATGTGCGGATGGTCGAGCTGGGCCAGCGTCTGCGGCTCGTCGCCCTGGTCGGCCGACACCTTCAGGGCGACGAGCCGCTGCATCGACACTTGCCGAGCCAGGAACACCTTGGCAAACGCGCCGGCCCCCAGCTCCCTGATCAGGTCGAAGTCGTCGAGCTGCTGGCCGGGCTGCATCTCGACGGCGCCGCTGCTGGGCACGGCGCGCGTCGTGCGGTAGGGATCGGCCACACCCAGGAGTTGCTCCAGCCGCGAGCGGTGCTGCGGGAAGCGCTCGAAGTAGGGCTGAATGAGGACCGTCTCGCCGCTTTGCTTGCGGATGTGAAAGTCTTCGTAGATCAGGTCGAACGGGATTTCGCCGCCTACGCACAGCTCCGGGAAGGCGTCGAAGTATTCGCCGAGCGGCCGCAGACAGCCGCGCTGTTGGCGATATTCCAGATCGACCTTGATCAGCTCGATGAGGCCCAGTCGGCGGACGGCCGGCGAGCCGCGCGGCAGATAGTCCACGACCGAGGGCGGACCGCTGCCGGACTCCCAGGCCTCGACGAACCGCTCGACGTGCGCGGCCAAGAGGTCATAGGCCGCGTCGGCGTTGTCGAAGGGCAGCGATTGGCCGTCAGCGACATTCATTCACGTGAAGGGCTGCGCCTTTGGTGATGCGATGGCGATGGTCGATTCGCCGCTCGGCGAGCCGCGGACGCCATCACATGTTCTGCCGCGATCCGCTCAGGCGCGCGGCTCCGGCTCAACTCCCAGCGCTCGCAGTTGCGCGGCTAGCCGGTCGGCCCGCTGCCGCTCGTCGTCGGCACGCTGCCGCTCGTCGTCGGCCCGCTGCCGTTCTTGCTCAGCGCGCTCGGCCCCGGTGGGAATGATCGCCCCAGCCGCGTCACACCACCGCAGCCAGGTCTGGGTCCACTTCTCGAACGTGCCCTGCCAGGGCCTGACGCCCAGCCCGATGTCCGTCATCACGTTATCCGGCACGAGCACGTAGTGACCGCCGCTGAGCGAGAACACCCGCAACGGCTCGTCACTCAGATGCCGCTCGGGATCCCAAATCACGTAGTACCCGATGCCCAGTTCGGCATAGTGGCGTAGTTTGCGTGTGTCTTCGTCCCCTTCGCGGTTGGAGACGATTTCGATTACCGCGTTCGGTGGTTTGGCCATGACCCAGATGAAATACGACCGGTTTTGCTTGGGCCAAGGGTCGGCGGGGAGCTGCACGTCCAAGCTGAGCAGCGCGTCGGGGACGAGGGGCGGCTTGGCGACCGCGAAAAACAGCCCCACGTTCGACGCCGTCAAGAACGTACGCCCTTCCCCCGGCCCGGCCCAAGAGTTATTCAGCGGCTCGGTAAGCAGCTTTTGCTGGTAGGCGGAATAGATGTTGTCCACCGGCGTGTCGTCCTCAGTCACGATGTGATCCAGACAGGGAATCTCGTCCGGAGCAAGCCAGGGATACTCCTGCGACTGGCCGGTCGGCAAAGGCACAGCGCCTGGCGCTTGAGGCGTCATCGAGGCGAAAGTTTCAGCATCCATCTTGCGTGTCTCTTCGCGGTCGCGGGTAGCGGGCTGATCCACCGCCGCTATTGTACCGCATTGTCGAATCGTTGGGGTCTCGGCCGCATTTTCTCGGTCACTGCCCGCACCGGCAAGACCAGACGCCTCGACCTGCGGGCGGGCTCGCTCTTGGCCGTCAACTCGCAGAGCGAGTTGACCACACGAGCGGCGGCCGTAACCATAATCATGGCGATTGTCGTTTGCCGCGTATCAACTCCTGACGAAGACGGAGGCTCTCATGCCACGGCGCGAAACGCTTGCCAAGCTGCACGCCGCCGCTCCGGCGGTGCTGCCTTCGATGCTGCTGTGCGATTTCGGCAACCTGCAGGCGGAGGTCGAGCGCCTGCACGCGGCCGGCGTCAAGGCGCTGCACCTGGACGTGATGGACGGGCATTTCGTGCCCAACCTCACCTACGGGCTGCCGCTGGTGGAGGCTTTTCACAAGCTGACCGGGCTGCCGCTGGACGTGCACCTGATGATCAACAACCCCCTGGAGTTCGTGGAGCACTTTGCACGCGCAGGGCGCCGATGCGTTGACCGTGCACATCGAGGCCGTGCCGGACCCGCGGCAAACTCTGCGGCGGATTCACGACTTGGACTTGTTGGCCGGGTTGGCACTCAATCCAGCTACTCCGCTGTCGGCGGTGGAGCCGTTTCTCGACGAGTGCGATATCGTGCTGGTGATGAGCGTCATGCCCGGCTTCGGTGGCCAGACGTTCGAGCGGATCGCGCTGGAGAAGCTCGCGACATTGCGTGGCCGCATCCGCAACGATCAATTTCTGGAAGTCGATGGGGGCGTCAACGAGCAGACCATCGCCGATTGTGCCAAGGCGGGTGCCAGCCTGCTCGTCGTCGGCTCGGCCATTTTCCGCACTGAAGAGTATGGCCAAAGCGTCGGCCGGCTGAACTCGCTGGTGGGGGCCAGGTAGAACGGAATTCATTCCGTTCGCCATGGCCGTGCTGTTGCGGCCAGCGGAATGAATTCCGTTCTACGGCGTCAGCTCGTGGAGTGCGTTGCCACAGCGGCGATGTGCGCGGGCGTGGTGCCGCAGCAGCCGCCGACGAGCTGCGCTCCGGCAGCGAGCCAGCCCTTGGCAAAGTCGCGATACTCCGCCGGGTCATTGGCGGTGTTTCGCCAGCCCTGCACAGGGTCCTTCTCCCCGATGTTAGCGTAGGCGCCGATCGGCGTGCCGGTGCATTCTCGCCGCAGCTCACGTAGCAGGCTTTCGACGACCCGCGCCGGCGCGCAGTTCACCAAGAGGGCATCTGGCCGCAGCGGCAACACGGCTCTGGCGGCGTCGTGCAGCACTTCCCCCGAGAGCAGCCGGCCATCGACGCCGCAGACGAAGCTGACGAGCCACGGCAATCGTGTCGCCGCCGCGGCTCGCGCGGCTGCCAGGGCCTCGCGGATCGTGTGCTGCGTCTCGACAAGGACCAGATCGACGCCAGCGGCGGCCAGGTTCTCGGCCATCTGGCGATGCTCGCGCTCGAGCGCCGCGTCGTCCGGGGTAAGGTGCGGCGAGTAACAGTCCTCCAGCGGCGCTTGTGATCCGGCCACCCAGGCAGGCTTGGCGGCGGCCGACCTCGCAAGTGCCACGGCCTGGCCCGTCAGCTCCGCTGCACGCGCGGTGCGCATCGGGCACGCCCCCGGCGCGGAGGCTCCGCTCGTGGGTGCGAAACGTGTTGGCCGTGATGACTTCAGCGCCGGCCGCCACGTAGTCGGCATGAATCTGCCCAACGACCTCCGGCGCCCGAAACAAGGCGGCAGCAGACCACAAGGGCAGCGTCGTATCCACGCCGCGGCGATTCAGCTCCGTACCCGTAGCTCCATCGAGCAGGATAGGCGACGGGTCGGCAAGTCGGTCTCGAAAGGGTCGCATGCGGCCCAACGCTCGGCAAGAATGAACGAGGATGGCGGCTCTCCACAAAGCCACCCTATCTCCAGGATTATTCCCCATGCTCACCCGCGAACAAGTCCGGGAGCTCGATCGTCGGGCGATCGAGGAGTTCGGCGTGCCCGGCATCGTGCTCATGGAGAACGCCGGCCGCGGCGTCGCCGAGACGATCTGCCAGCTAGGCCTGAGCGGCCCGGTGGCCATCTGCTGCGGCAAGGGAAACAACGCCGGCGACGGGCTGGTGATCGCCCGGCATCTGGAGAATCGCGGCTACGTGGTGCGCGTCTTGCTCTGGGCCGCGCCCGACGAGTTGCCGCCCGATGCCTCGACGAACTATCGCATCGTCAAGGCGTCGGGCATGCCGCTCGACGTGCTGCCGGCCGACGATTGCCGGAGCATCCTGGAGGAGGCGCTCGCAGCCGCCGGCACCGTGGTCGATGCCTTGCTCGGCACGGGCGCCCGCGGAGAGCCACGGCCACCGCTGGATGACGTGATCGACCAGATGAACGCCAGCGGCCGGCCGATGGTCGCCGTCGATCTGCCCAGCGGCCTGGATTGCGATACGGGCGAGCCGGCCCGGCACACGATCCGAGCGGACCACACGTGCACGTTCGTCGCTGCCAAGCCGGGGCTGTTGGCCGCGGCGGCGGCTCCTTACGTCGGGCAGTTGCACGTGATCGATATCGGCGCGCCGCGTAGGCTGCTGGCGAGCGTCGAGCCGTAAGGCCGACGTGTCGTCGCGCGCCGCTAAGCACGGTTCTAAACCGTCTCTGGATTTCAACCATAGCGGGGCACGTTTAGAAACGTGCCCCACGTGAATGTTTACGCCACCTCGGACGCCGGATCGAGCGCCACCTCGCCGCCCGGCCGGCGGTTCTTGCCGAATGCGATGTAAAGCACGCACACCGATCCGACGAGCACGGCCATCGTGACGAACAGCGTGGGATAGGCCGGCATTTCCGCTAGGCGCGCCCGCGCAGATCAGCGCGCACAGCGGCGCCCCCACCAGGTTCCCCAAATCGGTCAGCGACATCATCACGATCATCCCCAGCCCCCGGTACCGCGGCGGGAACGACGTGCTGCCGCCGCCAACGACCGAGGGAAACAGGAAGGCGTGGGCCATGCCGGCCGCCAAAGCGGGGCCGGCCAGCAGCCACTCCGACTCGCCACGCACGGTGAGGAACAGACACATGCTCAGGGCCAGTGTGCCCAAGCCCAGACAGACCATCGGCCGGATACCGTAGCGCTGGGCCCAGCCGCGAGTCGTCAGGCGGATGACGAACGCGGCGGGGGCGTAAACGGAGAAGAACAGGGCGATCCCCGGCAGCCCCAGCTCCTCGGTAAACGGCCGCAGGAAGTAGATCGGCACACCGGTGCCGATGCCGACGGCCAGGGCCACGAAGATCAACATTCCGGGATGGTAGCGCCGCAGCAGGTGCCCCAGCGGCGGATGTTCGTGGATGGGTGGCCGCTTGGCCCCGCGAGTGGCCAGCGCGGAAAAGACCATTGCCACCGCCCCCAATACACCGGCGACGACGAAGATGCGGTCCACGCCGATGCGTGGATCGAGCTCGGCCCGCATGAGCCAGGCGACGACCGTCTCGGGCAAATGCTGGCCTAGCCACGCCGGCACTCGGCCGCACAGCCAGTCAGCCAGGTTGGTGCCCACGATCATCCCGATGAATCCCGACGTGCCCAGCGTGCCGACCACTTCGGCCACGCGCACCACCGGCACACGGCTGGAGATGAACGTGTTGGCCGAGCCAAAGGCCCCGGCCATGGCGATACAGAAGGCGATCCGCAGCAGGTAAATGGCGGGGCCGTGCGTGGTCGTCAGCCCCAGGTGGCACCAACAGGTGGCGGCGAACAGCGCCGTGGAGCAAATCCACATCAGCCGCGGACCGTAATGGTCGATCCCCACACCCTGGGCCACACGCACCACGAGGCTGCCGACCATGCCGACGCCGACAATCCAGCCTAACTCCCACTCGCTGCCGCCCAGCACCGTGACCAGGTCGGCGTAGCGGTAGAGCATGCTGATGGCCGTCATCAGGCACAGGTTATTGACGTAGGCCAGCCAGAAGGGCCAGCCGTAGGCGCCCAGTGCGGAACCATCCTCGGCGCTGGAGGGCGCGGGGTCGGCGGCAGGCAAAGAGGCGCGAGGTTGTGAAGAAGACGAACCGTTCATCCGTCGGGCGGGGCACGGTCTGCGGCGGGTAGCGTCGATTATACGGCCGCTGTACGCGGCAGGCGAGACGAAATCATGTCGGCCGCGATCCATTGGTGCTCATCTGCTTTCGTGTTTCCTGCTGCAAGGATTCGGAACGCTAATAGTCGCTCCATCCGCTAATAACGGCACCCTCGCGCCACGCGGGAGCACCGTCAGGCATCTCGACGATCAGCGGGCTAGTGGCTATGGTGGACACGCTTGCCTGCGAGCGGGTTCGCCTGCCTGATTTGTGCTCTCGCTCCAACTCGTCACCAACTGGCGGTCACATCAGCCTGACGGCTCGACGCTCGCCGCCGCTTTTCGAGCACGAGTACGAGTACGAGCACGAGCACGAGTTCCTTCGATGGCCTTTCAAGATCTCACCATCCTCTTGCCCTGCCACAGCCTGGAGGACTTTCCCCTGCACCATGAAGGGGAAGACGCCGCCGGGCTGCTGGCCGCGTGGACCGCGCTGTGGCACCCGGCACTCGTCGCCGCCGCCGGCAAGATGCCCGGCTGGGCCCGGGCCGACGACCCACCCTCCGATCTGGCCGGGCGGCTACTGATCGTGCCGCAGGTGAGCGAAGCCATCCTGCTGGCCGGCTGGCCGCAAAGGGCCGCGGGCGAAGGGGCCACGGTCATCCGCCACTCGGCCGATCGCCAGCAACTGATCGACCAGGCGCTCGCCGCGCTAGGAACGCCGGCTGACGCTGTGCCGGCTGACGCGATGCCGGCTGACGCGATGCCGGCTGACGCGGTGGCGGCTGACGCGGTGGCGGCAATCGATGCCGAGCTAGCCGGCGACTTCCTCGCCCTGGGCTACGCCTACCTGCAAGAGGAGCTGCTCACGCGGCAGATGCGCTACATCAGCCACCTCGATGAGGTGCACTTCGGCCGCGAAGTCGTGGCGGCGGCCCAGGCCGCGGCGGCAGGACAGAACGATTCGGCCCGAGAACACCTGCAAAACTGCTTCGATGTCTTGACCGAGTCGCGTGAGCACGTCTACCCGGCCGAGGCCTACCTGGTCGATCTCACGCTCGTGGCGCCGACGACCGTTGGCCCATCGCTGCGACGAGAGCTGGCCGCAGCTTCCGCGAGCAGCCTGCTCATCTCAGCGGATACGCTACGGCAGATGGCCGAGAAGGAACCCGAATCGCTCGCGGCGCTGCGGTCAGCGATGGAGCGGTCGGCAGTCACACTGGTTGGTGGCGAATTGGCCGAGCGCGAACTGCCGCTGCTGCCGCCGGAGACGGTGCTCGGCGAATTCACCGAGGCCAGTCGGACCTACCGCCAGCTATTGGGCCGCGCGCCGAGGTCTACGGCCGCCGGCGATTCGGCCTGTCCCCCTTGCTGCCGCAAGTGCTTTCGCGGCTGGGCTTCAGCGGCGCCCTGCACGTCACGCTCGACGAGGGGCAATTCCCCCGCGCCGAACAGGCCAAGGCCGCCTGGGAGGGCCTGGACGGCACCACGATGGAGGCCCTCTCGCGCGTGCCCCTCGACGTCGATCAGCCAGCCAGCTTCCTCGGCCTGTGCCAGAAGATCGGCCAGACCATGGACATGGATCACGTGGCGACGATCGTCTTCGCGCACTGGCCCGGCAAGTCGAGCCCCTGGTACGACGACCTGTGGCGAATTGCCCGTTATGCCCCGGTGCTGGGCAAGTTCGTCACGCTGGACGAATACTTCAAGTCCACCGCCTCGTCGGGGACAACGTCCCGCTTTCGCGCCGACCAGTACCGCTCGCCCTACCTGCGTCAGGCGATCATCCGCCGGCAAGAGAATCCGCTCTCCGCGGTGGCCGACGCTTACAGGCAAAGCCTGACCGACGCGAGCCGCAGCGGCGTCAGCACGATGGCCGCCGCGGTTGGAGTCCAGCCTTCAGGCTGCCCGGCAGCGGGTGCCAGCGGTGCCCCGCTGGCCCAAGGGAACGTCCCTGTCGCGCTGGATGAAGCCGCCAGGTGCTTCGCCGCCGCCCTGCCGCGAGAGGATCGCCCCGCGCAGGAAGCGTACTTGGTCCTGAACCCGCTCAGCTTCTCGCGGCGAATGCCCCTCGATGTGGCCGAGCCTCCCGCAGCCACCGGAGATCGAGGGGCCGGTCAAGGCGGTCCAGGGCGGCCCGCGCAAATTGGCGATCGTGGAGGTGCCGGCGATGGGCTACGCCTGGGTGCCGGTCGGTGGAGGCGCACGCGCCGCGGCCAAGGAACCGCCGATGGCCGACTCGCGCGAACGGATGATCCGCAACGAGTTCTTCGAAGTCTACGTGGACGAGCACACCGGCGCGATCCGCTCCCTCCGCGACTTCCGCCACCGCGGCAACCGCCTGTCGCAGCAGCTCGCCCTGCGGCAAGCCGGGCCGCGGGCCAAACCGGGCGACGTGTGGCGCGACCCCGACGAGACGGCGATCTATTCCGTCATGGCGGCCGACTCGGTGGAGATCACCTCCAGCGGCCCGGCACTGGGCGAGATCGTCAGCCGCGGCCGCCTGTTGGACCAGGCCGGCAAGCGGCTGGCGGGCTATCGGCAAACCGTGCAGGTGTGGCGGGGCTCGCGGATCATCGGCCTGGAGATCGAGCTGGAGATCGACCAGGAGCCTCGGGCCGATCCGTGGAACAGCTACTACGCCACCCGCTTCGCATGGGCATCGGAGGAAGGAGACCTCTTCCGCGGCGTGGGCCTGACGCGCCAAGCGACGGAGCTGCGGCAGATCGAATCGCCGCTGCTGGTCGAGGTGGTGGCCGCCAAGTCGCGGATCGCCATCCTGACCGGCGGCCTGCCCTATCACCGCCGCGTGGAAATGCGGATGCTGGACACGATGCTCGTCGTGCGGGGCGAAGGGCAGCGGCGATTCCGCCTGGGCATCGCGGTGGACCACCCGCAGCCCGTCCAGGCCGCCGTGGAATGGATGTCGCCCGTCGTCGCCGTGCGAGAGCGGGCGTCGCCGCCGCGCGTGGAAGGTGGGCAACTCGCTCCGCGAGTTGCCGTCAGCTCATACCTGTTTCAATTGGACGCGCCCAACGTGATCGCCACGCATTGGGGGCCTTTGCCAACGTCCGTGGCTGGCTCGGCTGCCGAAGGGCAAATCATCGAAGGGTGTATGGTGCGGCTGCAAGAAACCGACGGCCGAGCGGCCAAAGCCAGGCTCACCTCAGTCCGCCATCCCAAATCGGCCCGACAGGTGAGCTTCACGGGCGAGACGCTGGCCGAGCTGAAGGTGGAACGCGACGCCGTATGGATCGACATGACCGCCTACGAGTGGGCGCAGATCGAGGTGCGGTGGTAGGCTGATGCGAATGCGGAATGCGGAGTTCGGAATGCGGAATTTGAGTGGTGTCGCGCCGCGACTCCTGCTTATCCGCATTCCGCATTCCGCATTCCGAGTTCCGAATTCCGCATGCCGAATTCCGCCATGATCGTCTGCATCGACGGCCCCGCCGGGGCCGGCAAGAGCACGGCGGCCAGGGCCTTGGCCAAGCGGCTGGGCTTCCGCTTCCTCGACACCGGCGCGATGTATCGCGCGGTGGCCCTGGCCGCTGCGCGCCGCGGTGGGCTGGGACGATCCGGGCAAGATCGCCGTGCTGGCCCAGCGGCTGAAGATCGAAGTCCTGGAAGACCGCGTGCTGCTGGATGGCCAGGAACGTCACCGCCGCCATCCGCACGCCGGAGATCACCACCGTCACGCATTACGCGGCAGACAATCCCGACGTTCGCCAGCACCTCGTCGGCCTGCAACGGGCCGCCGCCAGCGGGCGTAACGTGGTCACCGAGGGACGCGACCAGGGCACCGTCGTCTTTCCGCAGGCCGAGTGCAAGATCTTCCTGGTGGCCAGTCCGGAAGAGCGCGCCCGCCGCCGCGTCGAAGACTTTCGTCGCCGCGGACAGCACGTGACGATGGAGGAAGTGCTGGCACAGCAGAACCTCCGCGACCAGCGCGACACCGTGCGAAAGTCCGGCCCGCTGGCCCGCGCGGCCGACGCCATCACCTTCTCCACCGACGGTCTGACCAGCGAGCAGGTGATCGACCGCCTGGAAGCCATCGTGCGCGAGCGGATGACCCGGTAAACGAATCAGCCCGGCTGCTCCCACGCAGCCGGGCCGATGTGATGGGGTTTCGAGCTTCGCGATGACACTACGCCGCGGCTAGATGAGGCCGCCGTGCGTGCGGATCGGCTTCATGTGGCTGGGCTGATCCAGGAACCAGATGCGCTCCCACTCGTCGAGGATCGTCCGCAGGTCTTCGGACGTGAAGATCAGTTGCTGCGTCCGGCGCACGGGATCGGCCGAGTAGATCGGCAGAATGCAGCCCACGTTCGTGCAGGTCCACAAGCCCAAGGCAGCCGCCAACAATAACTTACGCATGGTGCCAGCCTCCGTGATGCCGTTCCGCCGTGTATCGGTCGGAGTGAGCGACTTGGCGTGGTGTTTTCATTCGAGCGCTAGCGGGTGCTGCTGGGCCGTTAGTTCGGCACTGCCAGCCGCGGCGGACGCCCGGAATCCGCGACGCACACTAGATCGTCCGTCATAACCGGCACACTTCAGCGAAACCGAAAAAACGGCATATCCGGCATATTCGCCGCTAGCTACCGACGCCAGTGGCTGAACTCGCCAGTAGCACTGCCGCCGGCCACACCTAGCGTGGACCCTACCTCCCGCAGGCGCGCACACGCAACCTGCCCGCGGCGTTAGAACTGGGCTGGTTGACTTTAGTGCTTGTTACTTCTACACTTGTAGCGAAATCATCGAGAGCTTAGGGCCGCGGCCGGCCAGCGAGCAACCGCCTGGCTGCGGCACCTTTTTGAGGAGTGCCGACTCGTGACCAAGAAAGAAATCGTAAAAACAATCTCGGAAGAGCTTGGGCTGACCCAGCTCAAGACCAAGGAAATCGTTCAAAAGACGTTCGAGGCCATCATCGAGACGCTGGTGGAAGATAAGCGCATCGAGCTACGCAACTTCGGCGTGTTCGAGGTCAAGAAACGCAAGGCCCGGCAGGCCCGCAACCCGCGCACCAGCGAGAAGGTCTTCGTCCCCGAGAAGTACGTCGTAACCTTCAAGCCAGGCAAGGAGATGGAGCAGCGGGTCCGCGACCTGGAAGAGTCCGAATCGCGGCAAGCCCAAGGCAAGCCGAGCGCCGACGGCCGCCAGCCCGCCTTGCCGGCGATGGCCACGGCCGGCGCTTCGACAACCGCCACGCTGCCCGGCGGCGATGAATAGGCGCTTCTGGCTAGACCTGTCAGAGAGCATCCTTAATGGCGACGGACGTGATAAGGCGAATTGGCTGAAATCCGTGGTGTTCTCCGTAACGATCACGTCCACGCCCGCGTCCCGCATGGTCACCGCAAGATAGAGGTCACACCATGCGGTGCGGCGCGATGCTATAGCCTCCCTTGCGCAGAGCCCGGTCGAGCAACTCCGCCGCCGACGAGTGATGGGATGCGCCGCGATAGGTTGCGTGCACGAGGATGCCTAGAGCTTCTTCGGCCGCGGCACGCGGGCCCGGTTGCTGCCGCGGCGGCGGCCGTTGCCGGGGTTGAGGCGGCGCGTGGCGACTTCGGCTCGGCGCTTGCCGACGGACTGGCGGAGCTGATCGATGCGATCGCGCAGCGTCGCGGCTCGCTCGAATTCCAGCGACTCGGCCGCGGCCAGCATTTCCGTTTGCAGCTCGGCCAGGTACTCCTCCGTGACGTATTCGTCTTCGCTGCCAGCGCCGGCGGCCGCGGCGGCCTGGGCATGTGCGGCGGCGGCCGTTTCGATGCCGGCGCTTGATCGCCTTCTTGATCGTCTCGGGCGTGATGCCGTGCTCGCGCGTTGTACGCCAGCTGCAGCGCGCGGCGGCGGCTCGTCTCGTCGATCGCCCGCTGCATCGAGTCGGTCACCTTGTCGGCGTACAGGATCACCTCGGCGTTGACGTTGCGGGCCGCGCGGCCGATCGTCTGGATCAGCGACGTCTCGCTGCGCAGGAAGCCCTCCTTGTCGGCGTCGAGGATGCGCGACCAGCGACACCTCGGGCAGGTCGAGCCCCTCGCGCAGCAGGTTGACGCCGACGAGCACGTCGAACGCCCCTTCGCGCAGCTCGCGCAGGATCTCGACGCGCTCGATGGCGTCCAGCTCGCGAGTGCAGCCACTTGCAGCGCAGGCCCGGCTCGCGGAAGATAGTGCGACAGGTCCTCGGCCAGCCGCTTGGTCAGCGTCGTGACCAGCACGCGCTCGCCGACGCGCGGCCCGCTGCTTGATCTCGCTCGAGCAGGTCCGGCACCTGGCCGCGGGCCGGCTGCGACGTGGAGCACCGGATCGACCAGGCCGGTCGGCCGGATCACCTGCTCGACGACCTCGCCGCCGGATCTGCTCCAGCTCGTAGGCGGCCGGGCGTGGCCGACACGAAGACGCGCCTGGCCGAGCTTCTGCTCCCACTCGTCGAACCGCAGCGGCCGGTTGTCGAGGGCGCTGGGCAGGCGGAAGCCGTGCTCGACGAGCGTCCTCTTGCGGCTGCGGTCGCCGGCGAACATCGCCGCGGACCTGCGGCACGCGTCACGTGCGACTCGTCGACGATCAGCAGGAAGTCGTCGGGGAAGAAGTCGAGCAGCGTGTACGGCGGCTCGCCGGGCTTGCGGCCGCGAGAGCGGCCGGCGTAGTTCTCGATGCCCGGGCAGTAGCCGACCTCCAGCAGCATCTCGAGGTCGAAGCGGGTGCGGGCGCTGAGCCGCTGGGCCTCGAGCAGCTTGCCCTGCTCGCTTGAGAATCTTCGAGCCGCTCGTCCAGCTCCTCGCTGGATGCCGTCGACCGCCGCCGCGATGCGCTCCTCGGGCGTGACGAAGTGCTTGGCCGGGTAGATGTACAGCTCGTCCTGCGTCGCGAGCGTCTCGCCGGTGAGCGGGTTGATGATCGACGAGCGCTCGACCTCGTCGCCGAACAGCTCGATGCGGAAGGCGAACTCCTCGTAGGCCGGCCAGACCTCGACGCACGTCGCCGCGGACGCGGAACTTGCCGCGCTCGAAGGCGATGTCGTTGCGCTCGTACTGGATGTCGACGAGCTGCAGCAGCAGCTCGTCGCGGTCGATCGATCTCGCCGACGCTGGAGGCGGACCATCATCGCGCTTGTAGTCGCTCGGGCGAGCCGAGGCCGTAGATGCACGAGACGCTGGCGACGATGATCACGTCGCGCGCGGCTGACCAGGGCGCTGGTGGCGGCCAGGCGCAGGCGGTCGATCTTCTCGTTGATCGAGGCGTCCTTCTCGATGTAGATGTCGCGCTGCGGGATGTAGGCCTCGGGCTGGTAGTAGTCGTAGTAGCTGACGAAGTAGTGGACGGCGTTGTGCGGGAAGAACTCCTTGAACTCCCTGTAGAGCTGGGCGGCGAGCGTCTTGTTGTGCGACAGGACGAGCGTCGGCTGCTGCAGCTGCGGCGATGACGTTGGCCATCGTGAACGTCTTGCCCGAGCCGGTGACGCCGAGCAGCACCTGCTGCTTGCGGCCGGCGCGAAGCCCGGCGACGAGCGGCTCGATGGCCTGCGGCTGATCGCCGGCGGGCGGCGAAGGGGCTGACGAGCTGAAAGGGCATGGTGATAGATCGCAACGCGCGTGCGGGCTCTGTCGGTATCTTGCGGACCTTGAAGTATAATGGGCGGCGCGAGTTGTGCCGATGGCGAGATCGCCCAGGTCGAAGGCGCCGCGGAATGTCTCCGGGTAGTGCGCGTCGAGTCGGAATCCGCGAATGTGATTGCGAAGATCAACGCAGAGCTGCTGGGAGCGGCGAGTGCGGGATGATCTTGCGGCGACGATCGAGCGCGGCAAACTCCGCGAAGCTACTCGCCCGCGGACGGGGAACGAACTCGCGCTCGCCACGTGCGCTGCCAGTCCCAACGCGCTTGCCCCTCGGGTGGAACGGCGCCTACGTAACTGGGATAGTCCCCGCCGGCCCCCGCGGTGGCCAGCGGCGAGTCCTTCGCCGGCCGGAGATAATCGCTGTTGCCAGGAACCCTCGACAGCACCGCGATCTCCTTGCGGCGAACGTCCTGGGCCGTAGGAGGGATCCACGACCGCGACCAGACGCCTTGTCCGACGGCTGCCCGACCTCGCGCCAGTTGTGGTCCATCTGCCACTTGGCGGCAACTTGCGTGACATCGCCCGGACCCTTCTCCTCGGTGCGCGACCCACCACTGTCGTAAAACACCATGTCGTATTCAGGGGCACCCAGAAAAAGGTTGTTTCGCAGCACCACATCGCGGCCTTTGACCGTATTGTCCCACAGGCGGAAGGCCGGCACACACTCCAACACCGTGTTATTGGCCAGCAGGATGTCCTGGGTCTCAGGATGCAGGTCATCCAATTGCAGGGCACTAAATCGAGTGCCGCCCCAGATCCGGTTACCCACGATGTGCACGTGCGACATATGGCCAATCCCCGAGATTCCGATCTCGCAGCCGTAGAGGTCATTGTCTTGGACCAACACCCCTGCGCAGGGCGAGTGCGATGCATAGCCGGATTCAGTGCCTCCGCGGAGGCGACCCCGGATGCCGATGCCCAATCCGCTTTGCCTGATCATGCAATTCCTGACGATCGCCGGCGCATCGGCTGGCGAGTGCGATAGCCTATCGAAGCTGATTCCGTCGTAGAATTCAGGCGTGCCCGGCGCCATGTCAAGGTTCTCCAGCAACAGGCCTGGCGCGGAGGTGATGACGTCCACACAGCCTACGGGGAAGGCTTCGGAGCGGAACTTAAAACCGCGAATCGTGACGTTGGGCACGCCCTTGACGTAAACGGCGACGTCGTTCTTTTTGGCGATCGCCAGCGTGGCGCCGGCCGTCGCTTCGAGCACCAGCCCGGCGTGCCGAGTGGCGTTGGTAATCGACAGGGTTTCGCGGTACGTCGCCTGATCGAGCACGCGGATGGTCATGCCGGCCGTCACCAAGTTCAGCGCCGCGCTGATCGAAGTTAACTGGCCAGTGCCGTCTTTGGCGACGGTCAGTCCGCCAGGGATCGTGACGACCTTCGGCACTTCGGCGGCCGACGGATCGCCTCTTGAGCCGATGACTTCATCCGTGCCCGCTGAGGGTGATGTGTTCGAGGGCAGCCGCTGATCGACAGGCTGTCGCCAAGTCGGCACGACCGCCACGATCATGGCCACGACCGCTGCTGCGGCGACGGCCAGCGGCCATCGTACCCCTCGCAGTGGCCCACGCCCGCGTTGCCCGGTGGTCAACTGGCCGCCTTGCCAATTGAGCGTGGACTTCAAGCGGGCCGTGAAAGGAGACGATCCCGCGATGTAGGGCGCCAGCGCGTCGGCCACCTGGGCGGCCGTTTGAAATCGCTCGCCGGGCTGCTTGGCCATCATCCGCTGCGTCACCAGCATCAAACCGGCGGGCGCCTCCGGGCAAAGCTCCTCCAAAGGCGGCGGCCATTGTTCCTCGTGGGCCTGCCATTTCTCCGACAGCGACGACCCCGGGAACGGCACGCTCCCTGCCAGCAGTTGGTACAGCGTGCATCCCAAGGCGTAGATGTCGGATCGGACGTCGGCGTGGCGGGCATCGCGGAACTGCTCCGGGGCCATATAGTCCGGCGTGCCCATGCCGGTCCCTTCGCGCGTGACGTCCGGACGGGCGACCTGATCCTGGAGGAAGCGGGCGAGGCCCAGGTCGAGCAGCTTGATCTGGCCGGCCAGCGCTGCCGGGGACGCCGGCTTCTGGGCGCCCCCAGGCGCGCTGGAGGTGCCGCTGGGCTGCGCGAACAGCAGGTTGGCGGGTTTGACGTCGCGGTGAATCACTCCCCGCTCGTGCGCATGCTGCAGGCCGAGCGCCGCCTGGTGGATGTAATCGGCGGCGATGGTCGGCACGATGCGACGCTGCTCTCGCAGCAGCCGGGCCAGGCTTTGCCCCTCGACGAACTCCATCACCAGGAAGTGCCGGCCCTGATCTTCTCCCGAGTCGTAGGCCTGAACGATGTTGGGATGCGACAGCTTGGCCAACGCGCGTCTTCGCGCTGAAAGCGGGCGATGGCGCCGGCGTCCTGCAAGAGGTGTGGCGGCAGGACCTTGATGGCCACCAGGCGGTCGAGCCGCGCGTCTTGGGCCTTGAAGACCGCGCCCATGCCGCCTTCGCCCAGTTTCTCGAGCACGCGGTAACGGCCCGCCACCACGGCCTCGGAACCACGGCCCGCGAGCAGCAGTTCGGCCTGATAGGAGCTGAGCAGCCGACGGTTGACCAGCTCCGCGGCGAGCGCCTCCTGGGTCGCCGCGTTTTCCACGACCGATTGGGCCGTCAGTTGCTCCAAGTCGGCTGCGGTAATCAGCCCGGATTGCTGCGCTGCCTGGAGCAACGGATCAACACGGGGAGCGGTCATGACAACTGAGCAAGGTCCGATGGATGGCGGAGGGAAGGACGCTCGCAGAGGGACCTGTCACCGGCCAGCAGGCCGCGAGCGATTATCCGATTCTGCCATGCTGTCTGCGACGCGGCAAGTGTTCAACCGCCGCTAAGCTCCCGCTGCGTGGCCCCGGCGACACGGCGGATACAATGAAGCGTAGCCTGCCGAAACAGCGTAATCGTAGCATGAATCACCAACAGGCGAGGCGTCTCGCACCTGTCGCCCCCTGCGGGGGCTGAAAGCCGTGCTTGCGATCTTCCCACGGGCTGACGCCCGTGGCTATTTCCTTCCGCCCGCTGCGCGGGCTCTTTGCGAGCCGTTTGCAGGTCACGCCATGTACGAGCGCTTTACCGATGACGCCCGCAAGGTGATGCAGCGTGCCAACCAGGAAGTGCAGCGGTTCAACCACGAGTACATCGGCACGGAACACATCCTGCTAGCGCTGATCAAGACGGGCGGCGGCGTCGCCGATGTGCTGGCGAACCTCAGTGTGGATCCGCGGAGAGTCCGCCTCGCGGTAAAGAAGCTTATGACCTCCGGCGCCGACAAGGCCACGATCGACAAGGCACCACTGACGCCGTGCGCAAGGCACGCGATGGAGTATGCAATGGAGGAGGCTTGCCGGCACGATTACGTGGGCGCCGATCACATCCTGCTGGGCCTGTTGCGCGAAGAGGAAGGCGTTGCTGCCCAGGTGCTGGTGAACCTCGGGCTGACGCTCGAAGCCGTGCGCGAGCAAGTCCGTGCGCCGTCTCCATCGCCGCGCAGGGTCGCAGACTCTGCGGCTAAGTTCGCCGATCACCCGCTCGTCCGGTCGTACCGGGAGACGATCGAGGCCTTGACCAAGGAGAAGGAGGAATATGTTGACAACCACGAATTCGAGAAAGCTGCCGCAAAGCGAGACGAGGCCGACGAGGCTCGAGAGGCAACTGGCCCAATTGATCCGAACGCTTGAGGCCGACGAAGACTCCGGCCCGCTGCCCCGTGGTGCATGAGACTTGCGGCCCCTTAGGATCGGCCGTCAATCCGGCGCCATGTCGCCAACATACTGGAACATTAGCCTGGGCGCCTGCCGGCGCGTGATGGCGGCGGCCACGGCAGAGCGCAGCATGCCGGCGGCCCGCTCCAGCCGCGCCAGTGTCTCGGCCGGCGACAATTGGCTACCCGGCAGCACCGGCCCAATGCGAACGACGAGTTGCGACGTGCTGTGCGCAGGGATGACCGACACGACGTGCAGCTCTTGCAGCAGCTCGTCGCCGCACTCGCCGCTGAGCACCTGGTTCAACACCTCTTCGACCTGCCGGCAAAGCTGCAGCGCCTTGCGGCTGGTTGCAGGATGACCCGAAGTTCGCTTGCGTCTCATGATCGGTCTCTCTCGGAGTAAGTGAAGTGCATACCGCCGGCGCACGCCGCGCGAGCGGTAACGGGGCCGAGAGAGCCTGGCCCGGGCCGGTTACACGAGATTTAGCGCCGCCACGGGCGCAGGCTCCCGAACCGGACAGTCAAGCGATGTGATTGCACGGCGAGTCTCCTTCACGGTAGGACGCCGAGCCGGGAAACAGAAAGGCATCGGCGCGGCGCATCGCAGCACCGAGGCCGACGTTGGAGACAGTCGGCCAGGGAGAAAGTTCACGTGCGACGGCACCTACCCGCCCCTGCCACAAGGCCGCGGCACGCGCCTCACGTCGCGTCGCGGACAGGGTCTGCCAGGCAGGCAGGAATGCCTGCCCGACGGATGGCACACGGAGGAGTGCCTGCTACTTAGCCGCCGCCGGCTTTTAGCTCCGCCAGGTACTGGGCGTTGCCCACCAGGCGGTCCCAATTGTCGTGGATGTACTCCGGCGGGCCGCCGATTTGGGCCACGGTCTGGGCCACCATGCTCGGTGGGCACCATTTCGATGGCGTCCCAGGGGCAGACGGTCAGCTCGTAGGGATCGCTCTTCTTCCGCGGGATGTGGACGCAGACCTCGCAGCCGACGCAGCGCTCCAGGTCGATCTCGCACCACTGCTCGATGCCCTTGACCACGCCGCGGTCGATGCTTGAGCAGGTTGATGCAATCGACCGGGCAGACCTCCAGGCAGGACTCGCAGCCGGTGCAATTGTCGGCGTTGATGACCGCCAGTTCCTTGGGGAGCTTTTTGCGTGGACCTTGCTTTGGCCATGGGGGATGCGGATCGCGTGAAGTCGGAATGCGGAGTCAAGGACACCGGTATGATAGGGCCGCCGCGCCATTTCGCCAACGGTAGCGGCTGACGTTCGCGGCGCTCCCTCATTCCCTAGCGGAGCTTGGGACCGAGGACGTGCAATGGATAACGCCGCGGTACGGTTTGACAATCCCAAGCGCGGGCCCGCACGTCGGGCTTACGCCTCGACGCTCGCCTTCGCGCCTACGGTTTGACAACCTTCACCCCAATCCGCAGGGTCGGCAGCTCCAGCATTTGACCCTTGACCTTGATGCGGGGACGCAGCTCGACACTCGACGGAGGGTCGTCGGCTCGCGCCGAGCGGGCGGCGGCGAACTCCAGCATCACGGTCTTGGCGTCTGCCGGGAATTTTCAGCCGGCTTGACGGTCACCCCCTCGGGCAGGCGCGAGGTCTCCAGATCGATGGCCTCCGGCGAGTTGCGTCTGCCGGCCGATCTTGAGCTGCACGACCTTCTTGCCGCCGACGCGGCACCTCGAGCCGCTCCTCGGCCAGCTCCAGCGTCACCAGCGGCTGCACGTCCACCGCCAGCGGCGCCTCGGCCAGCAGCGGATTACTCTGCCCTGCGACTGCGCAGGGCAGCTTGCAGTTGCAGGCTTCGCTTGCCCGGCTTGGCGTCCAGCCCGGCGGCCAGATCGACTTCGACCGAGTCCTTGCCGTCGGGAATCTTGACCTCCGGCAGCGTGATGCCGTCGGGCAGGCTGAGCGCCTTGACGGTCACCTCGCCCTTGAGCCCCTCCCGGCGGCGGACGTTGAGCTTCACCTTGACCTTCGAGCCCGGCGCGACGGTGCCGGCGATCTCGGTCCGCAGGCCCAGCTCGGCCCCCTGGCCGCTGACGGCCACGGCCACCGAGTCGAGATAGTGCATCGCCACCACGCCCTGCGGCATGGCCGAGAACAGCACGGGATGGTCTGCGCGGCGGATGACCTTCTGGCCGCCGATCTCGGCGATCGCGTAGATTCGTGCCAGCGCGGTCTGATTGCTGGCATCGAACGAGGCGCTGAAGGTCATCTCGCCCAGCGGCTGGCCGGCGGCGATCGTGGTTTCGGTTGGCCGTCACGCCAGGCGGCAGTCCCTCGGCCACGAGCTGCACCGGGCCGTTGTAGCCCTGGCGAATGATCTTCACTGCCAGCGAGCCGCGGCCGCCGCGGTCGATGGTCAAGGCCCCAGTCCCCTGGCCGGCGAAGTTGTTGAGCACCTGCTGCTGGCGTTGCTGCGGCTGCTTGGCGTTGGCGGGAATGCCCCGGCCGGGCTGGACCAGCACCTCGAATTCGGGCCGCGGCGGGGCGATCTCCAGGCGATAGGCGTACGACCCGCCGCCGTGGTAGTAGAGGTCGTCGATCGTCACCAGGTATTGGCCATCCGAGGGCACGCGTGAACTCCAGCCGCGGATCGTCGATGTTCTGCGGCATCTGCACGGGCCGCGCGGCCGGCGGCAGCGCGGTCGCCCGCCTGGACGTCGTCGGCCGAGGCCAGCACGCCCCCTTGAAGGTTGCGGACGGAGATCACCGCGTCCAGCGGGCTGTCGAGCTGTTTCGCTCGCACGCGCACGGCCAGCCGCGTGCCCGACTTGGCCTGGAAGCGGAATACGTCGCGGTCGCCCGGTTTGGCGATCCGGCCATTGATCGTCACGGGCAGGGTGATTTGGCCGGCCTCGCCGGCTTGTCGTTGGGCTCCTTCTCGGCGACTTCGGGATGGTCGCCCAGGGCGAAGAGCGCCGGGGCGAACAAGCGTGCCCTGACGGTGTCGAGACGATGAGACGCTGCGCTTGCCCGCGGACGTCGCCGTTGAGGTCGACGCGATGGGTCAGCGGCCGTTCCAGGCCGGGCCCGCCGAAGGTGACCTCGACGCTCTCGCCGCGTCGGCCGCCGAGGGGAAACATCTCGCTGGCGTAGGCCTCGCTGCCGATCCGCAGGTAATACCCGCAGGTCTCGCCACCCTGATAGATGCGGTCGTTGATCCGCACGTAGTACGTGCCGGTTTCGCGGAAGGTGTGCACCAGCCGGGCGTCGGGCGACACGTCGGCCGAGGGCGTGAGGGCCTTGGCCAGCTCGCGCCGCTGCGAGTCCAAGAGCGTGATCACCGGCCGCACGGGCAAGCCCGAGCCGATGCGACTCGACGTCGATCACCAACCGTTGTCCGGCCGTGGCTTCGAACTTGATACATGTCTTCGTCGGCCTGCTGGAGCGTGCCGGTCACGGCGACGGGCAACGTGAGCGCCTGCGCCTTCTCCGGCGTGGCGTTGTCCTCTTTCTCCGTCGCCTGGGCATAACGGTCGATTCGCAGCAGCCGCGGGTTGCTGAGGCCCGTCTTGCAAATGACGTGGAACAGATAGATGCCCGGCTGGGCGTCGTTGCGGGCCTTCAGCACCAGCTTGGCCTGCTTGCCGGCGGCTTCGACGACCTTCTCCAGCTCAACGGCGCCGGTGCAGAAGATGCCCTGGATGTCCTGCAGTCGATCGCCGGCCAGGGTCAGCTCGGCCGACTGTCCGGGGTTGATGCCCTGCGGCGTCATCCGCGTGACGGCCGGCATATCGGCGCGGACGGGCTGGGCGATGACCTGTGCCCGAGCGGTGCCGGCGGCGGCGAGCAGGCAACCCAGCGCCACTCCGGCGTGAAGCAGAACATTCCGGCACACGAGATTCCGCCGCACGACATTCCGCGGGAACATGGGAAGGCCCTTTGTGCGATGGTATGAGTGGGTGGAGTGATCGGCGAGAGCGACGTTCCAAGCCCCCCTAGCGGCACGCATTCGGGGTGCTGGTTCTTTATACCATAGCGGGCGAGAGACTACACGTCCGCTAGAGGGTGTTCGCCATCTCCAACAGTTTCTTGGCCTTGATGGGTGGTTTGACGACAAGAACCGAACATCGAACATCCAACATCGAATCGAAAGCCGTTCGATGTTCGATGTTGGTAACAGTTTAGCCGTCTGAAGTGATCACGGCGGCAATGCGGGCAGTTTGCCGGTGTTGAGGTGTTCGGCAAGTGCGTTGGTGATCGTGGAGAGCGGATCGTGGCCGCGTTGTTTCAAAGTGCGGTAGATGCTCATCAACACGGCTTGCGTGTCCGCTCCGCGTTGGCTGCGGTTGCCATAGGTGTTTTTGCGGATGATGACGGCCGGGCGGATGGCCCGTTCACCGTGGTTGTTGTCGGCCGGCACGGCCGGATCGTCGAGAAACGTAAACAGGTGCTGGCGATGTCGCCGGAAACGCTTGAGCAGACGTTGAGCTTGCTTGTCGTTCCACGGCGTGCGGATCAGTGCATCCAGCCGCGCATGCAGGCGGTTGCGACGCGAGGCATAAGTCTCGCCAGAAAGTTCCGGCTGACGCCGCTTCAGACGCAGTCCGTCGCGGATCAGGCGTCGCAGTTGCTTGGCGAATTTCCCCCAGTGGGGCGAAGGATGCTTGTACTGTTCGACATGCTTCAGATCGCGCAGCAAATGTGCCAGGCAGACTTGACGCCGGCTGCACACCACCGCGTTGTACGCGCCCCGAAAAGTCGCTGACCAGCGTGCCGGCAAACGCCCGGCGAAAGAATTTGGCCAACACCGGCCGACCACGCCGCCGGTCGATCAGGTAGTACGTGCCACGCGCATGACTGAAACACCACAGCCAATGTCCTTTTCCATTCACGCGCCAGCCCGTTTCGTCGGCGTGCAACACGGCCGCGTCCAAAGCCTCGTTTTGAATCTGCTCGTACCAGGGAAACAAAATCTCCTGCAAGCGATACCACTGTTGTTGCAGCCCGCCGGGCGTGAGAGAGAATTGCAAGTGATGACTGAACACGTCCACGACGTGCGCGATGGTTTGTCCCAGCCCATAGTCCAGCCAGGCCGACAGCGTCAGCACGCGGTTGCCAATCTGACTGCCCGGCAAGGCATCGGGGACGACCGGCTCGACCTGCTTGCAACAGCGCGGACACCAGTCCCGGTGGATCGTGTGCTCGGTGACCACCGGTTGGATATCGAGGGGAATGTCTTCGGTGTACCGAGTGCGGGTTTCCTGGCAACGCTTCAACGCGCCCTGACAGTGCGGACAGCACGGAGCGCGGTGCGTCTTTCGCTCGTCGATGCGCGGGCGGCGGGCGACGACTGCCTGGATGACCCGCCGGTCGCCCCGGCGTTTTGCCACGTTTCTTGACCGCAGGTTTTTGATGAACGGGCCGCATGCCCGAGGGTGTGGCCGGCGAGTGGACCGAGGCACAGCGTCCTTCCGCGCCGGCCAGCCGTCTGGCCAACTCGAGCAGGGCAAAGACCACCGCCTCCTGGCCTTGGGCGTAGATCGCGACAGCGTCCTTCGCCGTGAGCTGCGGCCCCAATGCGACGTCGAGTTCGACAACGCCTTCCGTGGTCATGACCATCCTCACTCGCCAATCTGCGAATGCTTGCTGTCATAAACCACGACTTCCAAAAAGACCAAGACCAACTTCAGACGGCTAAACTGTTACCGATGTTGGATGTTCGATGTTGCGGACCAGTAACGTTACTTGCTGTCTGTTTTCTTTCAGGCGATGACGGGCACCCGCGACTCTAAAGCAAGTCGCGAGTCAGCCGTGATCGGCGCCACAGTCCCTCCTTCAGGTCGGCTGCCGCCTTCTCGTCCGCGCCTAGTTCTTTGTAGAGCTGATGGCGGGCGAAGTACGTCTCGGCGACGTTGGGCGCCTTGGTGATGGCCTTCGCATAGTCGGCTAGGGCCTCGGAGTGATTGCCGAGCGCCGCGTATGCCAGGCCGCGATGGTAATAGGCGTCTGCATCGTGCCTGTTCTCATCAAGCAGAAAGTCAAAGTCGTCGATCGCGCGCCGCGGCTCGCCCGTGTTCAGTAGCGCGATGCCACGGGCCCGACGAGCATCGGGGTCGTCGGCGTCCAGCTCGACGGCCCGCTCGGCGGCCTCCGTCGCGTTGCGGTACTGCTCCAGCTCCAGGCAGGCCCTCGCGCGGAGCGTGTAGAGCTCCGGATCGTGGGGTGAGTGCTGGATTGCCTCAGTCACTTCGGCCAGGGCCTCTTGAAACGCGCCGGCCTGATAGTGGATCGTGGTGCGCTCGAAGCACGCATCGGCGGCGATAAGTCTTTGATCGTCCGCAATCGCGGTCTCCGCTTCGCAAGCATCTTCTTCGTCGCCGCGCGGCCCCCCGGCGCTTGCGGCGGCCAGGCCATCGTCAAGGGTCTCCTCCGGCTCCACGGGCCGCGGCGGAAAGGCCCCCGGCGGCGCAGCCGGCCCTGTGGCGCAGCTCGGAAAGCGCGGTGCGCCGGACTTTTCCAGGAACTTCAGGCTCTTGTCGAACGTGGACCGCACGTCCGGCGCAGATACTTGCGCCAGCCGCATGGCTCCTCGCGCCGGCACCACGCACAAAGTGCTAGCGCATAGCCAAAAAGCGGGGCCGTGAGGTAGCCCTGCCGCTGAATCTGAAAACCAGTCCATCCGCCGTCGCTCCAACTGCGGTCGCGAAGCACCGCGTTGCCCGTGAAGACGCCCAGCCCGAGGAAGGCCGTCACCAGGTCGGTCAGCGGCTCGTGATCCGGCTCTTGGCCCGTCAGCCGCCGATCGCCCAGCAGATGGACGTGACCTAGCTCGTGGGCTAGCGTGGCCACGACATTGTAAGGATCGTCGAGATTGGCAACTTCCAACCAGATTGTGATGCGATCCGACTCTTCATGGTAGATGCCTGCGGCGCCGGTGTGCGGGTCAATCAACTCGGCATTGAACGCGATGGGTTTGCGCTGCGAGAAGAAGGCCAGCTCGACGCGCCGCGGCTCGACACCCATGTAATCGCACACGCGCCGCAGCAGCGTGTGGACTCCCTCTTCGGTCGGCTCGTAGGTCTCAGGAAAGAACTCGGCGGTCGGCAGCACGACGGTGCCGAACTGCAGCCGATCGCGGCCGAACTCGCCGCACAGCCAGGTCATGCGGCGTTCGATCCACAGCCGATCATCCTGGGGGATCGGGCAGGGCGGCGGTGAGCGGCGGAAGAGCATCGGGCGCCGATTATACCGGCGGGCAAAAGACCGCGGCAATCGGCGGCTGCAGGTGAGCGGTAGAGGTGGGCTCCTGCTCGTAGCTGAAGGCGCCAGACTTCAGTGGATCGGCTGAACTCTGGCGAGTTCAGCTACCGTGGCTGGCCGCCAACTCGCAGCGCGAGTTGGCCACAGAAGGCCACGTTACGCCGCGCGGCGGGCTGGCGTCGGCTGATCCTGCGCAGCCAGTCTCGTGAGCAGCTTGACCGTCGTCTCCGTCGCGCCTTGCTGCCGAGCGACGAACGACTGGGCGCGGCGGCCGAGGCGCTCGGCGAATCGCGGCCGCTGCAGACAGCGGCGGACGAAACCGGTGAGCTGCCGGCGGTTCTTGACCACCACGGCGGCCTTGTGGCCCAAGAGGGCCGCTACCACGTCGCGGAAGTTCTTCGTGTTCGGGCCGAACGAGACCGCGGCGCCATACGCTGCCGGCTCGATCATGTTCTGCCCGCCGCGGCGGTTGAGGCTGCCGCCGACAAAGGCCACGTCGGCTGTTCCCCACCAGGCGCTCAGCTCGCCGATCGTGTCGATCAGCAGGATGCGCGGGCCTGGATCTCGCGCGGGGTTATCAGGGGGCTTACGCTCCCTGCTCGCCGCCCCGCTCCCCTTCGAGCGATCCGGGCGTTTGGAGGTGGCCCGGTTGCTCAGCTCCAGCGTCATGCCGCGCTTCGGCGCCAGCTCGCTGCGCCGCTGCCAGGCCAGGCCGCTGCGCCGCAGCAGCCGGGCAACTTCGTCGAAGCGTTCCGCGTGCCGGGGCACGAGCACCAGCCGAAGCTGTGGGTGTTGCCGCGACAATTGGCGGAAGGCCTTGAGGGCCAGCTTCTCCTCAGGCGCGTGCGTGCTGCCGGCCAGGAACACCACGTCCCCCTCGCCGATGCCGGCCAACTGCCGCAGCCAGGCGGTGGCCGGATTGCGGCGGTCGGTCTGCACGTCGTCGAACTTCATCGAACCGGTGACGTGGACCGTCTCGGGCCGGGCCCCCAGCAGCAGAAACCGCTCCGCATATTCCTCGTTCTGCACGGCCACCAGATCGATCTGCCGCAGCATGCCGGCAATCAGCCGTCTTAGCCGTCGGTAGCCGCGGAAACTACGCTGGCTCAGCCGGCCGTTGACGATGCCCACGCCCGCGCCGCACCGCTTGGCCGCGCGGATCAGGTTCGGCCACAGCTCCAGCTCGGCCAACAGCAGCAGATCGGGCCGCACGCGGCGCATTGCCGTCCGCACGGCCCAGCTAAAGTCCAGGGGGCAATAGAAGACCGTGTGGTCCTCATACTTCTGCCGCGCCAGGGCGTAGCCTGTGCGCGTGGTCGTAGAGATGACCACTTGCCAATCGGGCCGAGCGCGGGCAAGGCGTTCCACCAGAGGTTTCAACAGATTCACTTCACCCACGCTGACGGCGTGCAGCCACACGCAGAAGGCATCGCCCTCGCGCCGCGGCGCCAGGCCCAGCAGCTTGGCGCCCCAGCCCTGCCGATACTTTCCCTGTGTCAGGGCCCGAAAGATCAAGAGCGGGGAGGCCAGCGCGACGAGGCCCAAATACGCCAGATTCAGCAGATAGGCCACCGGGCATCCTTTCCCAGTAGTAGGCACACTCCGTGTGCCGTCGCAAGTGTGGGCAAGTCGCTCTGCGAGTTGCCGTCCGACTCGCAGAGCGAGTCGGCCACATGGCATCTCGCGGAGCGAGATACTTTGGCACGGCACCCGGAGTGTGCCTGCTACCTTACAGCCGCGGCGTGACGTTCGTGCGGCTGCGCGTGCCTACCGCGTTGACCATCCGCCGGCCGTCGGGCTGGATCAGCCGCGCGTCGAGCTGCGGATGCGTGGTCTGCAGCACGGCCACGCGGGCCTGCACGTCGGGCTGCTGCTTGTCGATTTGCAGCGACCGGCGATAGTCGGAGAGCGCCTGAGCCAGCTCGCGCAGCTCTTCGTCCCGCTGTCCCTTGGCGGCGTAGCCGCGGGCAATGTGCTCGCGGACCTTGCCCAGGGCGGCCGTGGCCCGCGGGTTGTTCGGCTCCACCATCAGGGCCTCGATCAGCCGCTCCTTGGCCGGCTCGTACTCCTTGTGTTCTTCATACAGCCGGGCCAGCTCGATTTTCGGGTCGGCCAGCATCGGCTTGGAGGCCGCCCAGCGGTTCAGCAGCGTGAACGCCTTGTCCTGGCGGCCGGTCTCCACCAGCAGCACTGCCAGCGCGCGGTAGCAATCGCGGTGCCCCCCTTCCGGATCGCGGTCCAGGCACATGTGATAGTACGACTCGGCCTGCTCCAGCAGCAGCTTGTCGCCGCGCTCGTTGCCCTTGTGGTGATACACGCGGGCGATGTTGTAGTAGACGTTGGGATTGTTGGGGTCCTGCGCCTGGGCTTGCTGGAAGGTCTGCAGGGCGTAGTCGGGCTGCCCGTGCAGGAAATACGCTACGCCTTCGGCGTTGCGCGACTTGGCCGTGTTGCAGGCCCCCAGCAGCAAGCTGGCGGCGCAGGTGGCAGCGACCGCCAGCAGCCGCAGCGAGCGCGCATCAAGACGACGAACGAGCAGGCACATGCCGAGCGTCAAGGTGAACACGATGGTCCGCCTCCGGTCCAGCGAAAGGGAAAGGCGGCGGACCATAGACAGGCGGCGGCAAGCGGGCAAGGCCAGTTGCGCGAAGCCGATTCGGGCATCGACCTCATCAGTGCCCGCGTCGCTGGTCAGCAAAAAAAATCGGGAGGCGGGACGCAGGCTCCTGGATCAGGGCCCGCTCCCGGCTCCCGAATTCGCTGGTGAATTTGGCGGTCCGCTCCGGCCCACCCGGATCGCACGCCAGGCGTGGACCACGAGCAACGGCCGGTCCGAGACTTAGTCCGACTGGGACTTACGCAGGAAAATAAACACGACGATCAGCAGGAACAACGCGCCGAGGCCGGCCCACCACATCCAACCCAAGTCTTTGATAAAGTCCACAGCGAACCTCCACGGGAGAGACAGGAGAAAGGAGATCGCCGCCTACATTAACTGGCGACGATTCACGTTGCAAACAAGTGATGGGAAAACTTGTGACGTGAGCCAGAAAGCCTCACTGATTTTCATCATACGCAGGGCCGCCGCGGCGAGCAATCGGGGTGCGGGCTGATTCTGGCGATTTCTACGTGACGCCGCCAGGCCTGCCGAACAGCCCTTTCGACCGGCAATTTCCGCACAATCACCACAAACCCCAGGGACGCTTTGGAGTGCGGCGACTTGTCGCCGCTTTGGGATTTTGGGAAGGCGCGACGGGTCATTCCGCCCGCGATCGTAACAAAGAATCCAAAAGCGGCGACAAGTCGCCGCACTCCAAAGAGCTATCCCACCGCCGCGATCTGTCGGAAGACGCCCTGGAGAGCGGGATACAGGCTGCGATAGACCGCGAACCCGCGCTCGTACTTGTCCTTCGCGGCGGTGCTCGGCCTGGTCTCGTTGACTACGCGAATGGTCGCTGCGCACGCTTCTTGGATCGTGCGAAACGTGCCCGACCCTACCGCCGCCAGCAAGGCCACGCCATAGGCCGGGCCTTCTTCGGCATTCAGCGTCACGACGGGCTGTCCGAAAACGTCGGCCTGGATTTGCCGCCAGAGCGGGCTCTTTGCTCCGCCGCCAGACGCGCGGATTTCGCTGATCGGCACCGTCAGCTCGCGGAAGATCTCCAGGCTTTCCCGCAGGTTGTACGTCACGCCTTCCATCACGGCTCGCCCCATGTGGCCGCGGCCATGCGCTGAGCGTCAGCCCGACGAAGCAGCCGCGGGCGGCCGGATCGGCGTGCGGCGTGCGTTCACCGGAGAGATAGGGCAGGAAGAACAGCCCCTGGCTGCCCGGCGGCACGGCGGCGGCCTCGTGGCTGAGGATGTCGTAGACCTCCAAGCCCTCGACTTCGCAGAACTCCTTGAGCGATCGGCACAGCGCATTGCGGAACCATTGCAAGCCGCCGCCGGCCGAGAGGTTCACGCCCATCATGTGCCACTTGCCGTCCACCGCGTGGCAGAACGTGTGCACGCGGCCGCGCGGGTCGATCTTTACTTCGTCGCTATGGACGAAGACGACGCCGGAGGTGCCGATGGATGTCGAGGCGCAGCCGGATGTGACGATGCCCGTTGCCGACGGCTCCGGCCGCGCAGTCGCCGCCCCGCCAACGACCACGCAGTTTGTCGTCAGACCAAGCGGTTCGGCCGCTTCCCGCGTCAGCTTGCCGGTTACCTGGTGCGATTCGTAACAGCGGCCTAGCAGCTTCTCGTCCAGCTCCAGCGCGGAGAGCAGCTCACCCGACCAGCGCCGCTTGGCCACATCCAACAGCAGCATGCCGCTGGCGTCGCTCACCTCGGTGGCGAACTCGCCGGTCAGGCGAAAGCGGATGTAATCCTTCGGCAAGAGCACCTTGCGGACTTTGGCGAAATGCTCCGGTTCCTTGTTGCGCAGCCAGAGCACCTTGGGGGCCGTGAAGCCCGTGAGGGCCGGGTTGGCCACCATGCGGATCAGCGCTCGCGCCCGCCCGCTCGCCGCTCGATCTCCTCGCACTCGGCCGCGGTCCGCTGGTCGTTCCACAAGAGTGCTGGGCGAATGACGCGGTGCTTGTCGTCCAGAAACACCGAGCCGTGCATCTGACCCGAAAGGCCGATGCCCTTCACGTCGGCCGGCTTGGCGTCGGCCTTGGCCAGCACGGCCCGCACGGTGGCCTGTGTGGCCTGCCACCAATCCTCCGGGTTCTGCTCGCTCCAGCTCGGCTGCGGGTGATAGAGCGGATACTCGGCCGAAGTGTCCGCCGCCAGAATGCGTCCCGATTCGTCGATGGCCAGCGTCTTGGTGGCCGAAGTGCCGATGTCGATGCCTAGACAGATACCCATGGCGTTCTGCGGGGTGAGAGCGATGCGAACTGGGGATAAAGCGCCGTCCGCGCGGATTTTAACGCAGCTCTGCGCCGGTCGCAAGGAACACGCTGCGAGGGAGTGGGGCCGTTTGTCCGTCGTCTTAGGCCCGAACATCCAACATCGAACATCCAACATCGAACCATTTTTTCGTTCGATGTTCGATGTTGGGTGTTCGATGTTCGATGTTCGGCCCTTGCGACCAACTGACCCACTACCGCTGCGAGCGCCCTGCTTCGGCATTGCAGCAGGCCAGTTGGGATGGTCTGAGCGCGCGTCGGGCTTACGCCTCGACGCTCGCCGCGGGATCTTCAAAAAGCCGATGACGACGGCAGGAACACCGGCGCGCTAGTCGTCGCCACGACGAGCAGCATGAGCGGCACGTACAAGATGATCATCAGCAGCGTGGCGATGCCCGCGAACTTCCAGAACGATTTCTGGGCCGCCAGCGCCTCTTCGAGGTCCTGCACTCGCAGCGACGTGCGCAGCCTGGCGATATCGCTGGCGTAGCGGCTGAGAAAAACTGAGGGCAGCAGGTACACGACGGCAGCCGCCGCCCAAATGATGGCCACGAGGATGCCCCCGGCGTTGCTGCGGGATACGCCGATCATCAGCGCCCCCATTGCCGCCAGCATCAGCGCGGCAAAGCCGATGAACCCCAGCACGCTCAGAAACCGGACCCACGGCTGCGTCTTGGCCAGCATCTCCACGATCCGGGGCGTGACGCCGGCCTCGGCCTGCGCGCTGAAATAGGTCGGTTGCCAGGTAGAGAACAGGCCGGGAGCGGCAGGGGCCTGATAGGGATTGGCGTCTTCTGGCTTGCTCATGTCGCACCTTGGAGTGCGGCGCCCCGTCGCCGCTTTGGGATCTTGGGATTTCGGGGCGATCTACCGTTATTCTCGCGCGGGGCGCGCTGACTGTCAAATCTGGCGGCCACCGGACCGCTGCACTACGCTGGGAACATCAGCAGCGACCAACTGAAAGCTCCCAAAGCGGCGACGGGTCGCCGCACTCCAAAGGCCCGATCTCATGGCACTCTTCTCGCGCAACGAAATTCTCGCCCGGCTGCGGGCCAAGGTGGCCGCCGGGCAGCCGATCATCGGCGGCGGGGCGGGCACCGGCATCAGCGCCAAGATGTCGGAGGCCGGCGGCATCGACCTGCTCGTGATCTACAACTCCGGCCGCTTTCGCATGGGCGGGCCGCGGCTCGCTGTCGGGCATGATGCCCTACGGCGACGCCAACGCCATCGTCATGGACATGGCCCGCGAGGTGATGCCCGTCGTCAAGCACACGCCGGTGCTGGCCGGCGTCTGCGGCACCGATCCGTTCCGCGTGATGAAGCTCTTCCTGCGCGAGGTGCGACGCGGCCGGCTTCTCCGGCGTGCAGAACTTTCCCACCGTCGGCCTGATCGACGGCACGTTCCGCCAGAACCTCGAAGAGACCGACATGGGCTACGGCCTGGAAGTCGACATGATCCGCCGCGGCCCACGAGATGGGCCTGCTTGACCACGCCCTACTGCTTCAACCCCGACGAAGCCGACGGCGATGGCCAAGGCCGGCGCCGACATCCTCATCCCGCACATGGGCCTGACGACCAAGGGCACGCATCGGCGCCGACGACCGCCCTGACGCTCGAAGAATGCGCGCCGCCGCGTGCAGGCGATGCACGACGCCGCCAAGCGCGTGAAGCCGGACATCCTCGTCCTCTGCCACGGCGGCCCGATCGCCGAGCCGGCCGACGCCCAGTACATCCTCGACCACACCGAAGGCATCGTCGGCTTCTACGGCGCCAGCAGCATGGAGCGCCTGCCGGTCGAGCCGGCCATCGCGGGCCGCGTGAGGGAATTCACGCAGTTGAGGTTCCGATGACTGTCTGGTGCGCAGGGCACGCAGGTCCCTGAGGGCTTGACGTTATTCTCATTCTCCGAGGAGGCTTGTCATGACAATACGCTCCCGGCTTCTGCTGCTGAGCATCGTTTCGGCTTGCTGCGCCCTGGTCTGGCCGCAAGCAGTCCGCGCCAGCATCCCGCGAGACGAGTCCACCGAGTTGGCGGGCGACTGGGACGGGGGCGCGGGCGACTGGGCGCCATCCGCATTCCGTTGGGCAAAGCCATCGGCACCTACACCAGCACCTACAACGCTAAGCTGGGCAAAATCTCGATTTGGAAGACCGCCTCCGGCGACTATCAAGGGAAGTGGGGGGAAACCGACAGCAAACGGCACGGCTCCTTGGAGCTGCGCGTGGCCGAGGACGGTAAGACGGTTCACGTCAAGTGGAAGGCCCTGGACGGCGATGAGGCCAAGCCCAAGGAAGGCGAGTCCACCTGGCGGCGGAAGGCCATGTAGCCGACACATCATGTTCCATGATGGTTGGCGCCCCTAGTGCCGGAACTGCACGCACCAGTAGATCGTCCCGTCCCAGGTCTGATAGGCCGCCATGCCGAGGCGGCTGTAGCTGCCCAGCATGTTGGCCCGGTGCCCCGGTGAATTCATCCAGGAGCCGACGGCCTCGGCACAGGTGCGCTGGCCCATGGCGATGTTTTCAGCGACCGCCGCCGTCGTGTGCTGCAAGGAACCTGCGGACGCCATCCAGTAACAGTGCTCGCGCGTCGAGGCGAGCAGACTCTTGTCGATCGTCAGAGGCGAGAGACCATAGCGGCGCCGCTCCGCGTTGGTCAGCTCGATGAGCTTCTTCTCGTAGGGCCAAAGGGGAATCTCGCTCTTGGCCGTCAGCCGCTCGGCGGAACTGGCCTGCCGGGCATCCTCCCCATGAATCAGGGACAAATTGACGATGACAACCAAACTCGCCAAACAGCACAATCGCGCCATGTTGATCCTCCCTGGCGGCTCCGCATCGTGGGCGGGCCAAGAATCGAGCAAAATGCACAGCCTACGCAGGCTGCAAAAATAGTCCGCCAAGATACCGCAGGCTGGCGAGAGTGCAATCACCCCGAGTCAGTGTGCGAGCCGTTTTTTTTATACGAGGTTTGGGTGCTTGCAATCTGGGCGGCGTTTGATAGGTTCTGGCGTGATTGGGTCGGCTACGTGGCCGAAGTCGCCATACTTCGGGAGGTTGAACTGGCGAGTTCAGCTACGGTTTGGTTGGACTTCCGACTTCGCGCTGTCCTCGGCAGCAGTTCGAAGTCTGTAGTCCGTAGCCTTTGTAGCCTTCTGGCCAATCACCTGTTTTTGCGCGTGGAGAGTCGCTATGTCGTCGATGTACATTGGGGAAGCCTTGGTCGGCGAGGGGAACGAAATCGCCCACATTGATCTGTTGATTGGCGGGAAGGAAGGTCCGGTAGGGCAGGCATTCGCCAACGCCCTGGCCCGCCAGAGCGAAGGGCATAGCAACCTCTTGGCCGTGCTGGAGCCGAACCTGGCCGTGAAGCCTTCCACGGTGCTGGTGACCAAAGTCACCATCAAGGGGATGAAGCAGGCCGTGCAGATGTTCGGGCCTGCCCAGGCCGCGGTGGCCAAGGCGGTGGCCGACAGCGTGGCCTCGGGCGTGATCAAGAAGGAGCAGGCCGAAGAGCTGGTGATCGTCTGCGGCGTGTTCATCCACCCGGGGGCGGAGAACGACAAGAAGATCTACGACTACAATTACGAAGCCACCAAGCAGGCGATTGCCAACGCCATGCAAAACCGTCCCACGGCCGCCGAAATGGTCGCCAAGAAAGATGCCGCCAAGCATCCGTTCCGAGGGTTCTAGCTCGTGGGGGCACGTTTCCAAACGTGCCCGTGTGTTTCTTTCGTCGCACGTTTGGAAACGTGCCCCAACGGTTTATTCACAAGCGCAAGGAACTGGCGCCGGCCCGACCTTGTTTTCGGCTTATGCGCTCATGGCCCGCGGCCGGGTCGTGAGCGTTTTTTTATGCCGAACATCGAACATCGAACGATCCTGTGTTCGACGTTCGACGTTGGATGTTCGATGTTGGACGTTCAGTCCTTACCGCCGACTGACGATGCAATCACTGCCCAGCCTTGCTGACATCCGCGCCGCCGCAGAGCGCATCGGGCCTTACGCGCACCGGACGCCTGTCATGACGAGCGCCTTCTTCGACCGCCTGACGGGCGGACGGCTGTTCTTCAAGTGCGAGAACCTGCAAAAGGTCGGGGCGTTCAAGTTCCGCGGCGCGTGCAACGCCGTCTTCTCGTTGCCCGGCGACGCACTGCGCCGCGGGGTCGCCACGCATTCGTCGGGCAATCACGCGCAGGCCTTGGCTCTGGCCGCGAGGCTGCGCAGCGCGAAGGCCTACATCGTCATGCCGCGCAATGCTCCCGAGGTGAAACGGCAGGCCGTGGCCGACTATGGCGCCCAGATCATCCCCTGCGAGCCGACGGTTGCCGACCGCGAAGCAACCGCGGCGCGCGTCGTCGCTGACACCGGCGCGACGCTGATCCATCCCTATAACGACCCCCGGATTATCGCCGGGCAGGGGACCGCCGCGCTGGAATTGCTGGCCGACGTGCCCGACTTGGACTATCTGCTGGCCCCCGTCGGCGGCGGGGGCCTCGTCAGCGGCACGGCCATCGCCGCGGCCGGCGTTTCGCCCAAGACGCGCGTCATCGCCGTCGAGCCGGCCGGCGCTGACGACGCCTGCCGGTCGCTCCGCGCGGGGCACATCATCCCTTCCGAGAATCCACAGACGATTGCCGACGGTCTGCGCACCTCGCTGGGCGAGCTCGACGTTCGCCGCGATTCAGCAGCACGTGCACGAAATCCTCACCGTCTCCGAGGACGCCATCGTCGCCGCCATGCGGCACGTCTGGGAGCGGATGAAGATCGTCATCGAGCCGTCGTCGGCCGTGCCCCTCGCGGCGCTGCTCGAAAAGCGCCTCGACGTGGCTGGCAAGCGCGTGGGCATCATCCTCAGCGGAGGCAACGTCGATGTGGCGACCCTGCCGTTTCGGGCTGTCTAGAGTGCGGACACTAGCCCGACGCGCAAGCGAGGGAGAGGCGGGTACACGCCGAGTCGGCGGCAGCTCTCCCTTGCTTGCGAGTCGGGCTAGTGTCGTTCCGCCGAGATCTAGCGCTTCGTCGGTTGTCCCTCGCGCTGGATAGCGATCGGGTCGCCTAGTTGGACCAGGAACACCGCTTCTTTGTCCAGCGACTTGCCCTGTTGGTCCTGGAGCGTGAGCGCGACGCGAAAGCGGAACTGGGTCAACGTCTCGTCCAGAGGCTTCGCTTCGACAGTCAAGAAGCTCAGCAGGCGGTAGCCCGCTTTGAAGTCGGGATCGATGGCCGCGAGCTGCCCGGGTGTCTCCTTCCGCGCCCAGGCGTCGAGCGCCGTCTCGAGGGCCGCTTGGGCCTTGCTCAGGTTCTCTTCAGACGAATTGGCCGGCTGGCCGCAGCCGGGCAGCAGCACGGCCAGCGCAATCGCTGTGGCGCCGAAGAGACAAGGAATGCGTTTCCGGGTCATGACGATCGTGCCTCGCGCCCAAGTGCGGCCTCGTGAGGCGGCGCGACCGCCGCCCCACGCGCCGCTTCTGGCTGCTAACGTCGCTCAAGAACGGATCAATACGCGGGAATCGCTTGCCCGTCATTCCGACAGGCCAGTTTCTGAAGGGTGTCCATGTCAATCGAGTTTTGCAGGATCTGCACGCGGCCGTCGGCGAACAGGAACTGGCAGATTCGGGGGTGATTACTGCCGAATTTGCAGTGCCACGGGCCCGCGAGGTCCTTAGGCCCTTGACCCAGGTTCCAGCGGGTCTGGCCGGCGATCCGCGAGAAGTTGCGGGGGAAGTTGCCGTTCCAGATCGAGCCCTCGCCGAGCGACGGACCGCTCTGGCCCCACTTGGTCTCCACGGAGTGCTTTTCGCCGACCAGAAACGTGTTGCTGGTCCCATCCAGGATGGAGTCAGCGCGGTTTGCGATCGCGACGACGTGACCTGGCCGGTGCTAGAGACCGTGGCCGTGGCGTAGCACATCGGGCCCTTGCACGACGGGTGATCGACGATGGAGTTGAAGAACTGGCCGCCGTTGCAGGCATAGTCGCCTTGCGTCCCGGGGTGCAGCGCCGTATCGGGAATGCCGGTGCTGGAAATCTCGAATTGCGTGCTCGGCATGGCGCTGGTCCGCCGGCTGGGGCACAGATAGATGGGCACCAGCGCGTTCTGCACCGCCGGCGCCTGCTCGTAATAGGTCTTATCGATCTGCCATTGGTTGTACAGGTTTTCTTGTTCGGCAAACGGGAGGATCAGCACGAACCACGTCGCATGTTGCGGCCCGTGGCGGCTGGGAGGCAGCGATTGTTTCGAGTCATGGTACGCGATGAGGCCCAGGCCCATCTGGTGCAGGTTATTCTGACAGGACGTGCGGCGGCCCGATTCCCGCGCGGCCTGCACCGCCGGCAGCAAGAGGGCGATCAACATGCCGATGATGGCGATCACCACCAGCAGCTCGACGAGCGTAAAGCCCTTGGGCGAGCGAGAGAGGTTGGAGCGCATACGTGCTTTCCTTTCCAAGATGGATAAAAGAAACGAGTTCCCAACCCGAAGCCAAACGTGGCGCCGTCGCGTTCAAAGCGCGGCAGCAGAAACGCAGCACCCACAGCCGCGCGGCGAACGGCCGGCGGCATGCGCCTCAGGTCCCCTCACGCCGGCACGCCGGCGTTACTGGCGCGCGCCTCAGCTAAAGCCCAGAAAGGGCAGAACGGGCAGAAAAGGACGGAACGTCTGGTGAACGTCGCGCATCGCAGAGCGTCCTGTATGCTTTGTCGAATGTCCTGTATACCGGCGTGCCGCGCGGTCGTCAATGACCCGGAAACAGTCGGGCGTCGCCATTGGCTGCTACTTCCGCGTGAGCTTCCAGACATCCGATTGCATGTTGTTGCCCGCCACCATCCACAGCGCGCCGTCGTGGACGAAGACGCTGGCCGCGTGGCGCGGCGCCCAGGGGGTCTTGGGCACCTCGTACCAGTTCACGCCGTCGGCCGAGTACCAGACGTCGTTGCGGTTGCCGCGCGGGGCAGCGTAGCCCTCCATGACCCACAGGCGGCCGTCGAACACCGCCACCTCGTGGTACTGCCGCGGCTCCCAGGGGGCTTGCTCGACGTGCCGCTTCCACTCTCGGCCGTCGGCCGAGCTCCAGACGTCGTTGAAGAACTTCCGCTGTGGGACCTTGGGCGTGTCGTAGGTGCCGCCGCCGAGAATCCAGAGCCGGTCCTGGAACACGACGCTGCCGCCGATCATGCCGCGCTGCGGCCAGTAGTCGCCGCGCGGCTCGACCTGCTTCCAGTTGATGCCGTCGGGCTGGTCCAGACGTCGCGGTAGAACACTTCCTTCCCGGGCGAGAACTGCGGCACCGTCTGGCCGCCGATGACCCAGATCTTGTCCTTGAACGCCACCGTGTAGTGCAACGCCCGCGGGCCCCAGGGCACGGGCTTGCCCTTGTTCACGAAGTGCCACGCCCTGCCGTCGGCGGAGTTCCAGACGTCGGAGTGATAATGCCCCTGGTTGACGTCGCCGCCGACGATCCACATCTTTCCCCGATGGACGACGTAGCCGGCCGTGTGGCGGCCTTCCCAGTCTTTGGCGGCGTCGAATTTGGAATCGAGAAACGTGTTGGGCTTGTCGAGCGTCCAGGCCGCGCCGTCGGCGGAGCTCCAGACTTCGTTGTTGCAGATGCGGGGGAAGTGCTTCTTGTCGCCCGGATTCCAGCCGCCGAGGAGCCACATCTTGCCGTCGAAGGTCAAGGCGCCCGCGCCGTCGCGGGGTGCGAAGGCGGCCTTGCGGGTGACGTTGACCCACTCGTAGCCCTTCACTTCTTGCGAAGCAGCGATGGTGAAGGGCTTGGCCGACACCGCACCCGCCGCGCCGGTCGTGGTGATCCGCAGTAGGCAATGGTCCGAAACGCGCGCCGACATCGTCGGCACGCGCCACAGGTGGCGGCGTGCGTTCGGAAGCCCATCCGCCACCGGCCGCCAGCTGGCGCCGCGGTCTGCGGAAAACTCAATCTTGACCTTCGCCGTCGGTGAAGCGCCAGTCCAGGTGATGTGGTGCAGGCTGTCCGCACACCATTGCTCGCCGCCGACGGGCGAGGTGATTTCAATGGCAGGGGATGCCGCGAGAGCGGCGCCCTGTTCCGGCCACGTGGCCGCGAGCAATAAAGCGCATACTCGGGGGCGCCAAACGTTCATCGCTGTCCTCAGATTAGTGTCAGCCGTCATTGTAGCGTCTCTTACGGCAACGAGGACGGCTGTCCCCAGGGCCGGTCAGCCGGTTCCGAGCGCACTAACCCGATGCGTAAGCGAGGGAGGAAGCGAATACAGCCACGCCCTCGCTTACGCGTCGGGTTAGTGTCTTGGTCCATTGTGAGAAAACGACCAGAACCCCCAGCTTTGGTCCACGTGCCGTTGACCAGAAGCCCGCGGCTGGCATATATTTGCGCAGCATTTCTCTGCGTCGCTCCACGCGGCTGGGTCTCGGCGAGGCCTCAGGTGCGCGTCAGGAGCCGCGCAACATACGTTAACCCCCGTCTCTCGCATGAGCATTGGTGAAGGCACCGGCGTCGGCTACGACACTATGCGCGGGCGTAACTTCCCCACGCTGCGGCAGTTCACCGTGTTCCTCGAGAACCGTGTCGGGCAGCTTCTGGAGGTCGTGCGGCGGTTCGAGGGGAGCAAGGTGCGGATCGTGGCCCTCTCGATCAACGAGGCCTCCGAGTGCGCCTTCGTGCGGCTGGTGCTCAGCCATCCCGAACAGGGGCGCGAAATCCTCGAACGGGCCGGTCTGGCCCTCATCGAAAGCGACCTGATCGGCGTCGAGCTGCCCGCCACGACGCAGCCGCTGCTGCGCGTGTGCACGGCGCTGTTGCAGGCCGAGGTGAACATCCTCCAGACCTACCCGCTGCTCTCGCGGCCGCACGACCGGCCGGCCGTGGCCCTGATGGTCGATAACATTGAAATGGCCATGGAGACCCTCTCCAGCAAGGGCTTCACGATGATCAGCGAGAACGACATCTCCGGCGAGGAAGAGGGGTAAAGAACGTCGAACGTCCAACGTCCAACATTGAAATGAAAGCGCTGGGCGAGAAGTCGTTCGATGTTGGATGTTGGACGTTCAGCTTGAACGGGACGGATTGTCGCCCCGACCGTAGAGCCGCCGCGCCGTTTCTTCCGCGTGAAAAAGCATCCACTCGGGCCGCGTGTAGACGCCGTGGCCGGCCAGGTGCTGCACGACATTGCACCGCGGCAAGCCGTAATCGACCAGCAGCGTCGTGCCTTCGTCCGGCACGCGCATGCCGTGCCGCAGGCGCGAGGGCAAATCGCGGCGGCGGATGCCCGCTTGCAGCAGCCGGCCCAACCGCAGGTCGGCGAGCAAGGCGCGGTAAGACAGCGGGTTCGGCAGAAGGTTCGTGCCGGCGATGCCGAGCTGCTGCACGTAATCGCCGCCGGCGCCCGCCCGCACGTCGCGCTCGCGCGGCGGGAAAGTCGCTCGATACGGTGGCGAGCCGTCAAGGGGTCGATGGTTGACAAAGTGCAGCAGCCGGGCGTAGCCGCCGCCGTCCCAGCCGTAGCGGATGGGCGTGCCGAAGGTGACGAAATCGAGTGCGGAGTGCGGAGTGCGGAGCGCGGAGTCGCGGGCGCCGAGCAGGTCTTCCACCCGTTGCCAATGCGCCAGCTCTCGGCGGCCGAAGAGTCGCCGGCGATAGACTCGCGTCGCGGCAAAGAAGGCCCGTAACGAGTCGGCGTCGCCGGCCAGCAGATGGCTCATCAGGGCGAACACGTTGCCGGCGTGGCTGTGGCCCCAGAGGAGGAGGCGCGGAAATTCAGGATGCGGAATTCGGAATGCGGAATTGGCCGAGAGGCGGTCCTGGTCGTTCCGCATTCCGCATTCCGCATTCCGCAATGCCGAGGCCAGCTCGTCGATCAGTCGCACGGCGGCATCGGCCCGGCCGATGTGATGGTTCTCACCCGACCAGGCGAATCGCCGCACCGCGATGTGCCGCTCGCCGGGGCGGTTGATCGACTCCTCCAGCGTCTTTGCATAGGCCGCGGTGTAGTTGCCCACGCTATGGAACACGGCATCGGTCATTTGCTTGGTCACGGCTCGCCAGATCGAGCTCAGCCAAGGGAGATAGCGCTCGACCTCGGTGAAGATGCCCAGGGCATCGCAGCCGGCGAACGTGCCGTGAACGAGGTAGATCGCGGCCACGTTGGCCGCCCGCAGCGCGTCGCCCACGGCCTGCATTCGGCCGATGAAGTCGTTGCTGCCGAGCGGCGAATGCCCGGCAGGCCGCAGCAATTCGTACGGCGAAGCGGGCGCTTCGGCCGTGTAGCACTGATGGCGAAATCGGTTGCCCCTGGGCATGGCCCGCTCCGGCCGCGGCGACGCAGTCGTTCGTGCTGCAAAGCTCGTGATGTCTCAGTATAGCCGACCAAGCCGAGACAAGCCTCACCTGCCCGGCGTCGCCACTTCTCATCGTGATCGTCGTCAGCGCTCCCCTTGAGCGGCTCTGGTCGTTATCGTGAAAGAGTCGTCGAGGATTTGACCTTCCGGCGTTGCGGCACCGCGAGATGAAACGGTTCGCCTCCTACGCGCTGATTGTCGTCGTGCTCGGTCTGCCCGTGCTGCTGGTGGCGGCGATGGTCGCCGAGCGCGCCGGCTGGGCGCCCTTCGCCCCGGCCAAGACACCCAAACCGGCCAGGCTTGAGCCGCGGCCCGTCGGGCCGGCGGGCTTCAACGTCGAAGACTACCGGCCGCGGCGCGTGATCCAGCGCTATCTGCCGCCGATCGCCGACATCCCGCTCAAGCGCGCGGGAGAGCTGGCCGGCGAAGTAACCGACGACGAGCTGGTGCTCGGCGTCGAGATCGGCGGCGAGGCGCGGGCCTATCCCATCAATCAACTGCACTGGCCGATGCGGGAAGTGTTCAACGACACGCTCGGCGGCCGCGCCATCGCGGCCACCTGGTGAAACCTCTGCCACAATGGCATCGTGTATGCCAGAGAGATCGACGGGCAAACGCTCACGCTGCACGTCTCCGGCATGCTGTGGGGCGACAGCGTCGTACTGAACAACGTCGAAACGCGCAGCGAGTGGAGCCACATCCTCGGCCGGGCAATGGCCGGCCCGCTGCGGGGCAAGGAGCTGAAAATCATTTCCGCCGCGACGGTGACCTGGAGGCGGTGGCGCGAGGACCATCCGGAGACTACCGTGGCGGCCTTGAGCAGAATCACCGAGGACTACACCTCGAAGGCTTATCGGCGGCCGCGGGACTTTGTGCTTGGCCTGAAACACCAAGGCGAAATCGTGGCCTATCCGTTGACGGAACTCATCCAGCGGACAGCCATCAGCGACGCCGTGGCCGACGAACCGATCGTTGCCGTGTACGACGCGCCGGGCGCCGGCGCCGCGGCCTATCACCGCACGGTCGCGGGAGAAACGCTGGACTTCGCCGTAACGGACGGGCAGCTCGTGGCCGGCGGATCCACGTGGAATGCAACCACGGGCGAAGCGCTCGACGGGCCTCACAAGGGCCAGCGCCTCGAGCGCCTGCCCACGATGATCGCCTACGAGAAAGCGTGGCGCGCCTACTACCCCGGCAGCCGGTGGTGTGGAGAATGACCACCCGGTAGCCCGAGTTCGCATGAACTCCCGAACATCCAACATCGAACATCGAACATCGAACTGCTTTTCGTTGGACGTTCGATGTTGGATGTTCGATGTTCGATGTTCGGCCCTTTCCACAAACCCCGTAGCGACCTTCGACTCCGAGCAACCTCCGATGCATCTCCTCGTCGGCACCAGCGGCTATTCCTACAAGGAATGGAAAGGGAGCTTCTATCCCCTTGATCTGCCCGATAAGCAGATGCTCCGCTACTACGGCGAGCGGTTCGGCACGGTGGAGATCAACAACACGTTCTATCGCATGCCCTCGGAGAGCGTGCTGACGAATTGGGCCGCCGAGGTGCCCGAGACGTTCTCCTTCGTGCTCAAGGCGCCGCAGCGGATCACGCACCGCGAGCGGCTCAAGGAATCGGCCGACTCCGTGGCGTATCTGCTGAAAGTGGCTGGGGTGTTGGGCCCACGGCTGGGTCCGCTGCTGTTTCAACTGCCGCCCAATCTGCGGCGCGATGTGCCGCGGCTGGCCGAGTTTCTCGGGCTCTTGCCGCGCGAGCGGCGGGCGGCCTTCGAGTTCCGACACGCTTCGTGGTTCGACGACGAAGTATACGAACTACTCCGTGGGCACGGCGCGGCCTTGTGCATCGCCGAGGCCGACGACGACCTGGAAGTGCCCTTCGTCGCCACCGCGCCCTGGGGCTATCTCCGCCTGCGGCGGGCGGACTATGGCGACGACGACCTCCGCAAATGGGCCGAGAGGATCAATGAGCAGAGCTGGGACGACGTTTATCTGTTCTTCAAGCACGAAGACGAAGGGATGGGGCCGAAATTGGCCGCCCGGTTCCTGGAACTGGCCGGCTAGTTGCCACGGGCAAGCGGCGACGGCACGCGGAGCGTGCCTACTACGTTACTGTCGTATGGTGTAGGTCAGGTCGTCGAAGTACACCCGTTGGCCGTTGCCGTCGATCCAGGTGGTCACCAGCCCGAAGCGGTCGAACCGCGAGCCACCCTTGCGGTGGTCGGCCGGCATCTCCAGGACGGTGGACTCCTTGTCCAGCGGACCGTGATCCGGCCGCCGCCCGTAGCGGCTGGCGCGTAGTCCAGCGACCAGTCGTGGGCCGAGCCGTCGGGCAGGATGTGCGGCGGCTTGGCGCCGCTGGCGTTGCCGGCTGTCCCCACGGCTCGTGCGATAGACGCCGTAGAGCAAGAAGCCCTCGCGGCTGGGCCCTTCGATGGCGACGCCCAGGAAGCTCTTGGGCAAGCCCGACGTCCTGCGAGGGGTTGACCGCGATGCTGTCCTTGGAGTGGAAGAAGCCGAGCAGCGTGGTGCTGTCGCTGACGCCCCGGCGGAGGCTGATGCGCCCGGAGGCCTTCAGCGGCTTCTCCAGGGAGAGGTCGCTGAGCCGATCGCCGTAGTAGGCCACCTTGTCCGCGTATCGGCAGTCGCCGCGGAAGACCAGGCCGCCCAGCTCGCCCGGCCTTGCCGCCGGCGTGCTGCGTCGGGCTGTAGCCGAAATCGAAGTGCGGCCGGATGTCTCGCGTGCTCGTACGTGCGGCGGTTCTGGAAACCGTCCCAGCCGGGGTCGCTTGCTGAAGTCTTCGCGCGCGCCGTTGATCGTCACGTCGTCAGCCAGACCTCGCCGCCGCCGTCGGCGTGCTTCATGACGTTCAGCAGGCCGAAGCGGTTGAACGTGGCGCCGTCGGCCTTGTGTCCCGCATCCAGGTGGCAGATCGCCGTTTGGTCGCCGATCGTGGCCGTGACGACGCCGCGGCCATTGTTGCCCGAGGGGTCGTAGGCGAGCGACCAGCGATGTACGGTCCCCTTCGCGGCAAAGCCCTTGATTTCGTTGCGGCCGGTCTGTGGATCGCGCACGGTCGGAAAGCTGCGGGGGTTGTCGCCGCCGGCCCGCCAGCGGCTCGTGGCGTACTCGACGTAGGCGTAGAACACGTCGCCGCGGCCCGACAGGCGGAGGGCGATCGTGTTGGGCGTCCGCCACTCGTTGAGCGTGTCGGCGTTGAAGAAGCCGACGAGCGCATGGAACGGCCCGCCGTCGCAAGCCAAAGTGCCGGAGGCCGAGAGCGGCTGGGCGAATGTCTTGGCCGGGATCTTCTTAGCGTAGTAGGCGGGCTCGGCGGCGGCCCGACAGAAAACCGCCGATCTCGCCGGCAGCCGCTCCGGCATTGGCGGTCTTGCTATAGCCGAAGTCCTGCTTGATCGTCCGCGGCTCGGCCTTCGTGGGCCGATGGTTGAGGCCGTCCCAGCCGGGGTCCTTGTCAAACCGCTCGGTCTTTTCCTTGGCCAGCGCGACAGCCGCCATGACCACGAGCGCCATAGCGGGGCCGCGGAGAACTGTGCAACGGAGTGCGGGCATGATCGAACCTCCTGGGAACTCGGGCAGTCCTCGGTCCTTACCATAGCCCTCTCCGCGCGCCGGATGAAGCATTTTGCGGAGTGGCCGATGAAGGTGATCGCCTCTTGTGCGACAATATGCCACACAGAATGGCACCCGTCCCGCTGTAAACTTCCAGAGGGTAAACCGATGAACCGTCAGGCTCGCGCCGGTGCGGCTTCGCTCGCGGCTGACGCGGAGACGCTGCAAGCGCCACCGCATCGCGGGCAGTTGCGTGCCGGCCTGGCCGCCCTGAGCCGGCTGCTGCTGGTGGACGACAGCGAGGTCTTTCGCGAACGGCTGGCACGGGCCTTTCGCGAGCGTGGTTTGGCCGTCCGCACGGCGGGGAGTTACGACGAGGCGATGGTCTCGGCCCGCGAGCACGCCCCGCAACTTGCCGTGGTGGACTTGCGAATGCCAGGCCGCGGCGGGCTGGAGCTGGTGCGGGACCTGAAACAGTTGGATGCCTCGATGCACGTGCTGGTGCTCACCGGCTACGGCAGCATCGCCACGGCCGTCGAGGCAGTGCGGCTGGGGGCGGCCAATTACCTGCCCAAGCCGGCAGACGCCGATGACGTGCTGGCGGCGTTCCGCCGGGCGGGCGCCGCCGTGGATGGGCCGGCGGAGGGCGACGCCGACGTGCCCACGCTGGCCCGGGCCGAATGGGAACACATTCATCGCGTGATGGCCGACTGCGGCGGCAACATTTCGGAGGCCGCCCGGCGGCTGGGAATTCATCGCCGGTCGCTGCAACGCAAGCTCCGCAAACGTGCGCGCCCACCTGAGGTGAACGATGACCGCCGTGCTGCCCCGCCGACGAAACGGCAGCCCGCGACCTCCGGGGCGGCGCGGCCAAGGCAGCAGTCGTAGGCCCACTCCGTGTGCCGCTGACGGCACGCGGAAAGTGCCTGCTATGACGTGGCAAGATCGCGAGCGGAGCCTCCTTACCCAGCCGCTGGAATATCGCGTTTGCCGCGGTTTCAAGCGGCTGCACCTGCTGGCTCGTGAGTTCCGGCTGCCGATTCTGCCCGACTATGCCCGCGCGGTAGACGAGCGGACGCTTCTGTCCCGGGAGCAAGAGGCCGACCTGTTCGTCCGCATGAACTACTGCAAGTTCCGCGCGGATATCTTGCGCCGGCAATGGCCGGAGGCCGACGAGGGATTTCCTCGGCCTATCCGGGGGCTTACGCCCGCCGCTCGCCAGGCAGAGCAAACGCACGACGACACGATGGAGGAGATCGAAGCCTGCCTGGCCACGGCGCGGCAATTGCGAGATTGCCTGGTGCGGGCATTCTTGAAGCTGGCCATTTCGCTCATCGGCCGTTTCGTCAGCCGGCAACACGGCTTCGAGGAGCTGCTCAGCGAGGCCGCCATGGCGCTTCTGCGGGCGGTCGAGAAGTTCGACCCGGACCGCGGCTTCCGCTTCAGCACCTATGCCACGCCGGCGGTGCGTCGTCAGCTCGAACGGTTCGTCCAGAAAGACCATCAAGACCGGCGCCAGATGGTCCGCACGGCGCACCTCAACGTCCTGCCGGCTGCCGACAGCGCCACGCGGGCCGATGATCGTCAGCGCCAGACCGCCGTGACGGCGATGGCAAAAATGCTCCAGCGACTCGACACTCGCGAGCAAGCCATTCTACAGGCTCGCTTCGGGCTCGAGCCAGGCAGCGACCCTCAGTCGTTGCAAGAAGTGGCCGGACAGCTGGGCGTGTGCCGCGAACGCGTGCGGCAGCTCGAAGCACGGGCCATCGAGCGGCTCCGCGATATGCCGGAAGCGGCGCGACTGAAGGCCTGACGTGCCCTTTACGCCATCTCGGCCGCCACCGTGCCGAGGATGGCCCCGCAGCGGCGGAAGTGCTCTTCCTGAAGGGCGTCGTACACCGCGCCGCGCAGGTCCACCAGATAGAAATCCACGCCCGTGATCTTGGCCCCGCACAGGTCTGCGCCGCATAGGTTCGCCTTGCGGATTTCCTCCGGCGGCTTGAAGTGCTGCTGGCCCTCATCGTCGGTGTAGAAGCCGGTGCGCGAGCCTTCGCAGGCGATCGGCGAAGAGACCAGTCCGCAGCGCGAGTTCCCCATGTGGAAGGTGGCGCCGCGAAATCGGCGTCTCGCAGGTTGGCGTCTGCCAGGTCGATGTTTCCCAGGCCGGCCTCTCGCAGGGAGGCGCCGTGCAGATCGGCGCCCGTCAACGTGGCGTCGCTGAGCAAGGCGCCCTCGAGATGCGCGTGATGGAAATCCGCGCCCGGCAAGTCCATTTCCTCCAGGTCGCAATGGGCCAGGTTTGCCTCGGCCAGGCAGGCGCCGCGGAACGCTGCGTCGCGGAGCCGCAGCCCGGCCAGGTCGGCGCCGGTCAAGTCGGCGCCCGAGAAGTCGGCCTCGTTGATGATGGCGCCGGTCAGCTCCGCCCCCATCAAGTTCGCGCCGGCGAGCACGGCTTCGCTCAGGTCGGCTCCGCAGAACAACGCGCCCGTCAAGTTCGCGTCCTCGAAGGTCGCGCCGCGGAGGCGCGCCGGTCCCAGCGCGACTTGGCCGCAGAGACCGCGGTCAGCACCGCGCCCTTCAGATCGGCCTCCTCGACGTTCCAGCGGACCAGCGAGGCGCCGGCCAGCCAGGCGTGCTCAAGGTCGGATCGGCGCGCGTCGGCTTCGTCGAGCTGCGCTTTGGCGAGCTGGGCATATGCCAGGTGGGCGCCCGCCAGGTTGACCGCTGGCAGCTCGACGGCCGACCAGGCGGCGTGCTCCAAATAGGCGCCGCTGAGCACGGGCACGTGCCCCGCCGCGGGTGCCCACTCCGGGTTGGCCGCCAGCAGGATGCTGCTGGCCATCGGCTGGTGCTTGCGGCGCCGCACGAGCAGCGTGAACAGATGATCGAGCGCGCGGCCATCGCCGGCCGTGGCGGCCCCGATGGCCTGCACGAGCGGGCGAGACAGCCCCTTGGCCAGGTACCTGCATCGCGCCCGGTCGTGAAGGTCGGCCGCGGCGCGCTGGGCCGCAAAGATGAGCTGCACTTCGCCGTGGCGAAGCATCCTGGCGATCTCTCTCGAGCCTGCCGTCTTGCTGCGCGGCTTGGGCGGCGAGCGCTTCCCCTCGGTCAGGTTCTTCAGGCATGCCCGGCCGACGCGTTCCCAATCGCGCTTGTCGATGAGTGCGCGGGCATGCCGATCGAGGGCCTTCCGGGCGCCGGCCAGCGAAGCGTCGCGGGCCAAATGGTCCAGCACCGGCCGCCACAGCTCGGGAATCCCTCGCAAGAGCTGCCGGTCGTCGCCGCCGATGCGGGCCATCACCGTGCCGCAATCGTGCGGATGGGCCGCCAGCAGGTATTCGATCAGCTCGTCGTTTCCCCAGGGAGCGAGCTGATACGCCGCCAGAAACGGACGACGCTGCGGCGCCGCGGCCGCACACACCACCAGGCAGCCGGACGAGGCGTGCAGCGCCTCGGCCTTCGCGGGGTCATCGTCATCGGAGAGCACCACGCCCGCGCGGGCAGGCAGCACCGTGGCCAGGTGCCGCAGGGCAGTGGTCTTTCCCGAGCCTGGGGAACCGAGCACGTAGACGAGCCCCCGCGCCCCTTTGGCCACCAGCGTCAGAATCTCGTCTTCCAGCAGCGGCGACTCGCCGTCGTGGCCAACGTGCACGCGGGGCCGAACGAGGGCTCGTTGGGGGAGCAGCATGGCGGACCTCGGCACAGCTTGGCAATTCTGCGGGGATCGCGGGTCATTCTAACAGCGGACGGCGTCGGTGCCACTTCTTGCGGCGATCAAAAATCTGCGCAGGTGAACTTTCCAACTCACGATCCGCCGCTAAACTGGAAGCACGGCCGCCCCCTTCGTCTAGTGGCCTAGGACCCCGGGTTCTCAGTCCGGTAACAGGGGTTCGATTCCCCTAGGGGGTACTTGCTTTCGCCGGACGCCACGATCGTTACCGGTCGTGTTTCTTGGCAGCGTCCTCTCCAATCCGCCGAGGTCGCACGCTCGTCATGTCTGCTGCGGTGCTTCGCCTGGCCGTCTGGTCCGGGCCGCGAAATATCTCCACCGCCATGATGCGGGCTTGGGGCAACCGGCCTGATACGTTCGTTTGCGACGAGCCGCTGTATGCCCATTACTTGCGCGTCACCGGCCGCGTGCATCCCGGCGGCGAGGAGGTGATCGCCGCAGGGCAGACCGACTGGCGCAAGGTCGTGGCCTGGCTCACCACCGACGTGCCGGAGGGCAAGACGGTGTTCTTCCAAAAGCACATGGCCCATCACCTGCTGCGCGAGATCGAGCGCGGCTGGCTGGGCCAGGTGACGAACGCCTTCCTGATCCGCGACCCGAGGGAGATGCTCACGTCGCTGATCAAGAAGGTGCCCGATGCGCGGCTGGAAGACACCGGCCTGCCGCAGCAGGCAGAAATCTTTCGCCTGGTGAGGCGGCAAACCGGCCGCACGCCGCCGGTGCTGGATGCCAAGGACGTGCTCATCGACCCGCGCGGGCAGCTATCGCGGCTCTGCCAGGCCGTGGGCGTGCCCTTCACGGAGGCCATGCTCTCGTGGCCGCCCGGCCTGCGCGACACCGACGGCGTGTGGGCCAAGCACTGGTATCACGAAGTGGAGAAAACGACGACGTTTCAGCCGTACAAGCCCAAGCAGGAAGAAGTGCCGCCGGAGTTTGAGGGGCTGTACCGGGAATGTCTGCCGTATTACGAAGAACTGCACAGCCAACGGCTGAAGTAGGCTGAGCCGCAAAGACCAAGGGCTGCGTGGCCTGAGCAAAGACGACGGTATCCCAGCGCGGCTCAGCCGCGACCAAGCTTGATTATCGTGTCCGCGAATCATCGCGAATGAAGTATTCGCGTCGATTCGCGTGATTCGCGGGCAAGCCAAGGGCGAGCCAGATGGATCCTAACCCTTACGAATCCCCGAAGACCGACTCCACCCAAGAGTCTCCCGAGGAACGACCACCCCAGGTCGTTCGGCGGGGAATCCCCTTGGTCGTGGGCATCGTCTGGAACGTGCCGCTGCTGCTCATCATGGTCGCCCTGTTCCGCGGCACGATCAGCGAGCGGACGATGGAGATCGCCATGGCCAGCTGGGCGTTGACGATCCCGCTCGTCAGCGTGGCGCTGATCTACGTTCCCTGGCTGCACGCGCGTCGTGTTCGTCTCGGGCATAGACATGGCGGCCATGCGGCCCAAGCTCTGGGGGCTGACCCTGCTGTGGCTGGTGATTCTGGGCATTTGGTTCATTGTCCACCTGTTTCGCTGGGCCTAAGCAAGCGGCTACACCCTATGCCCAAGCAGCTCATCGCCTGGGCGCCCTTGACTTGTTTACATTCTGTCGATAGATTGCCGTGTGTTGACATTGTGTAAACGAGATGGAGGCGCGGCGAACGTAGCCCCGCTCAGGAGCGATCATGGCCAAACAGCGGCGGCCGGCGATGAGCGAGGCGGAAGCCGACGTGCTGCGCGTGCTCTGGGAGCACGGACCGGGCACCGTCCGGCAGATTCAAGAGCTGCTCGCCGCGCGGCAGCGAAAGTGGTCGCGCTCGACGGTCATCACGCTGCTGCAGCGGCTGGAGAAGAAGCAGTACGTGGCCAGCGACCAGGGGGGGTTTGCCTTCGTGTTTCGGGGCATCGTCAGCCGGGATGACGTGCTGCAAGAGCGGCTGCAAGAAGTGGCCGAAGAGCTGTACCAAGGCGAGCCGGCGCCGCTGGTGCTGGCCTTCGCGGAGCGGCACCGCTTCACCGCCGAAGAGGTCGCCCAGTTCCGCCAGATGATCGAGCAAATCGAGCAGAAGCGGCGACGAAAACCCAAGAGCTGAGTGAAGGCGAGCGTCGAGCCGTAAGGCCGACGTGTTGGCCGGCGAAGGGGTGACGGACTCGAAATCGGCGAGGCGTACCGATGGACGGCCCGTTGTGGTGGCTCGCGCAGAACACGCTGACGATCGCGCTGGCGATCGCCGTCGTGGCCCTGCTGTGTCGGCTGACGCCGCGCCGTCCGGCGCTGCACCACTTGCTGTGGCTGGTGGTGCTGCTGAAGTTCCTCACGCCGCCGGTGGTCGTCTGGCCGTGGACGGTGGACGATCTCGCGCAGCGGTGGCGCCTGCGGACGACTCGCCGACGCAGAACGCGAACCAGGCCTCACCTGACGTGGTCAGCAATCCGGAGACACCCGAGGGGGCCGAGCTCATTGGAGGGTTGTCCGCCGGAGCCGCGGAGCTCCTCCCGCCGCCGCGGCGAATCGACATTGAGGAGGCGATCGCCGAACCCTTGCCGGCCGAGGCTTCGATGGCCCAGCCGTCACGTGCGCTGGCTCCGGGCGTCGCCCAACCGGCCGACTTCGATGGCCCCCGAGGCGGCTGGCACTGGCTCAGCCCGATGCTGTTTGCGATTTGGATCGCCGGCGCGGTGCTGGCCTCGCTTTGGCAAGCTCGCCGGTTTTGCCGTTTTCACCGCCTTGCCCGGCGTGCGCTTCCTGCTCCGCAGCCACTCGTCAAGGAAGTGCGGGCCATCGCAGATCGCCTGGCCATCCGGCCACCCGCCGCGCTCGTGGCCGACAGCATTGCCACGCCGCTGGTGTGGTCGCTGCTGCGGCTGGTGCTGCTGTGGCCCGCCCGGCTGGCCGGCGAGGTCGCCGCCCATCGGGGCGTGATCGCTCACGAGCTGGCCCACGTCAAGCGGCGCGACCATTGGGTCGCCTGGCTGGTGCTGACCGCCGGCTGTGTCTGGTGGTGGAACCCGCTCTTCTGGCTCGTCCGCCGTCGGTTGCACGAGACGGCGGAGATGGCTTGCGATGCCCTGGCGCTCGACCTCTCTCCCGACGGGCGGCAGCGCTATGCGGAATTGCTGTTGGAATGGTCTCAGTGGTCACCCCATGCGACGCCGGCTCCCGCCGTGTTAGGCGCGAGTTCTGGCGCTCGCCGAACTTTTCGCAGGAGGTTGGCGATGATTCTCAATGACCGCATCTCGAGCAAACTATCGTGGCCCGGACTGGCCCTGGCCACGGCATTGGCGTTGGCCTCGCTGCCGTCATGGGCTTGGGGACAAGCGGCCGAGCCGGAGCCCGCGGCCGACCCTGCGGGGGAGCCGGCAGCCGCGACGGAAGCGGAGAAGCCAGCAAAGCCCGTGCCCAATCGGCCGGCTGATGCCCCGCGCCGAGGCGCTCGCCCGAGCCTCGCCGAGCGGCTGCGGCAGCTCAATGCGGCGGGCAACGGTTTGGACGAAGAGCGCCGGCCGCAGGGCCGGCAAAAAGGTCGATGTGCACGAGGTGGCCAAGGATCTGCAACAGGCCCGGCGGGAATTGAGGTTGATCCGGATGGGCGGCCCGATCGATGCGGAAAAAGTCGCCCAGGCCCAACGCGCCTTGGCAGACCTGCGGGCCGTGATGCGCGAGGGCAAGAAGTCGTCCGAGTTGATGCTGACGGAGATCTACCTGCACCTGCTCAGCCGCCGGCCCTCGGAGGACGAGCTGCGCGCGTTCCAAAAGCAGCTCGCCGCCAAGCCCGATTCGGACGAAATCTACGACGACGTATTCTGGGCATTGCTCAACTCGAAGGAGTTTCTGGAGGGCGGGCCGGCGGCACAACCTCCCGCCGATGCTTCGAAGCCGGCGGTTGAGGCCTCGAAGGCCCCGGCGGCCGGCGAGCCTCGCGCAGCCACCCGATCGCTTCAAGAGGAGGCGGCCCGGCTGACGGCACAGCTCAAACTGCAACAAGACAAATTGCGGGCCGTGGAGACCGAGCGGGCCGCGCTGATCGACCAGGTGCGTCTGCTGGCCGAACGCGTTCACGCGCTACAGAGTGCGATCAAGAAGGATCCGGCCCCTGCAACGAGCACGCCGAGTCGATCGGATGCTCCGGCAACGCGCACGAGTCCGGCGAACGCGAGGCCTGAATCATCCAAGTATCTTGACCCTAATAGGGGCTCGGCCCGCAAGCAGCCCTCGAACGTGCCAGCGGCCACCTCGGCGCTCCCGAGGCAGAGCCCGCGGGCGCCAATACGGTGTCGGCGACGGCGGCCGGCTCTGCGCGGGCATCGGCCGCGGGAGGGGTCGATGTCATCAGCCTGGCGACTGCCTACGTCGATGCCCAAGCCGCAGCCGAGTTGGCTAGCGCGCGGGGAGCGCCTGGCGAAGCTGGCGCAAAGGGCTACGTGCCCGAGTCGGAGGTCGAAGCCGATCTGATGAGTGCGGCAACGGCCCAGCGCAAGTTCAAGCTGCTCAAGGCGATCGCCGAAGCCGAGCTGGCCGCTGCCAAGGCGGAGCTGGAGGCGGTGGCCCAGGCAATCGACGAAGGGGCCTTGCCCAAGTCCAAGCGCGTCGGCATCGAGGCGCGCATCCGAGTGCTGGGGCTGATCTTGGAGCCGGCGGACAAGGCAAAGTAAGGGCTGCCATACCAGGCGCTGTCTGGTTTGAGCAGGAACGCTAATAATCGCTAATCTGACGCAAATCGTCTCGCGGGCTGGCGTTGAGCATCAACGCTGATTGGCGATTATTCAGCGTTCCGTGTCATGCTTTCTTAGGGCCGTCAGGACAGCAGATTCGCCAAAGCGCCGGGCCACTTTTTTCGAGCCAGCCAGGCGACACTTAACCGCCATCTGGCAACAGCTTGCGACATTTGCGGCGATCTCGGCGGTCGCAAAATTTGGAGAATTTGCGGCCCTACCCCCTTGCAGCAGGAAAACGACCCCCTTACATTTCCCCGCTCAGAGCACACCTAAACGGGTTCTCCGGCCGCGGTGCCACGTAAAGAGAGCCCACCTTCCAGAGCTGAATCGGTCCTCGCCAGACCTTGCTTCCCGCATATCTCCGGTAGGACGCCCACGCTTCAGGTAGCTTGTGGCCGCTTGCAGGAATCGCAGCGAGTCCACACGGGGGAGCACTGTTGTCACGCGTGGACGATTCGGCGGACCATGGAAAATAAGGAGAGTCGGTCCAATGACGACACTGATGTTGCTGGCGGTTTTGGGAACGGGACAGGTGACGACGGAAAGTGCATGGCTCAGCGACTACGGGGCCGCATTGCAGCGAACGAAGGAAACCGGAAAGCCCCTCTTGATTGTCATCGACCTGCCGGGCAACGCGGCGGCGCACGTCGAGCAGATCAGCTACCGCGCGACGGATGACTTGCTCAAGTACTACGTGCTCTGCCGCGTAGACGCCGGCAGCAAATACGGCCAGGCCGTGGCCAGGGCCTTTCAGACCAGCACGCTGCCCCACACGGCCATTATCGACAAGCGCGGCCAGAACGTCCTCTTCGCCAAGTCGGGGCAATTCGCCGGCGAGGAATGGACGACGACCCTCAACCGCTATTGGCGCGGCGAGCGGCTGGTGAGCTACCAGCCCGTCGTCAGTCAGTCGTTCCAGCCGGCCGTCTGCTCGACGTGACGTTAGCTTTCTCCGGCGCCCGTGCGGCGCCTTTCGTGAGCTGACGCCGGCAGTAGGATCGGCTCCCGCCTTCTGCGCTGCCCTTGCGCGATCGCGCCGCCTTGGCTTCGCCAAGCGTGTGAGCGCGCGAGGGCGGAGGTATTCCGCCGGGGCCACGGTTTCGACACCTGGAGGCTTAGGAATGAACGCTCTTGTCCTGTTGGCAGTGTTAGGCACGGGCCAGGTCGCGGCGAGCGACGAAACGGCCGGCGCGAAGTGGCTGAGCGACTACGGCGTGGCGCTGAAAGCGGCCCGCGAGCAAGGCAAGCCGCTGCTGATCGTCATCGACCGCCCGGAAGATGCCGTGGGGCGGGTCTCGCAGATCAGCCACAGCGAAACCAAGCCGGTCGATGACCTCAAGCACTACGTCCTCTGCCGCGTAGACGCCGACACGGCCTACGGCAAGGCCGTGGCCGAGGCTTTCGACGCCGCGTCGCTGCCCCACACCGCCGTGATCGACAAGGCGGGCCAGTACGTGCTGTTCTCCAAGGAGGGCCAATTCTCGTCACAGGAGTGGACGGCGACGTTGGCCAAATACCGCACTGGCGTGCGGCCGGTCTCCTACCGATCATCGGCCAGGGAGCAAGTCTACTCCGGCTCCTCTGGTTATTCTGGCTACAGCCACGGCTCGTCGTATTGCCCAAGCTGCTCGCGAGGGTGGTAAGCGGCGCGTGATCCAAACGAAGCAGCCCGGCTGCCGTGGAGCAGCCGGGCTGCTTTCGCGCGTGTGGTGACGCGTGACGTAGCTGAACTCGCCAGAGATCAGCCCCCCAATCTGGCGAACGGACGTGACCAAGCCCCGATGAGCGGGCGTTCTAAAACGGCGCGGGCACCGATGGAAGACCACGGATGGCACGGATCGCCCAGCGCGGCGTCGCCGCAACCACGGAAGACACGGACGACACGGAAAAGACTAACTCGTCACTTCGTTTCCGTGTATTTCGTGTCTTCCGTGGTTCGCAAATTCTTTGCGCACAATCCTCACTTCGCCTTGGTCTTGTCGCTGGGCGGTTGTCGCTGCGAGAGCAGGAACTTGACCAGATGGTAGAAGTCTTCCGCGGGCACGACGTCGGCGACGTTGGCCGGCATGGGCGAGAGCTTGGTTTGCTCCTGTTTGTCGATCTCGGCCATCGGCACGCGGACTTCCTTGCCTTCGTTGTTGGCCAGCACGAGCACCTCGCCGTCGGTGCGCAGCTTGAGGCCAACGATCGTCGTGCCGTCCTTGGTCAGCACCTGCGTGCTGCGGAAAGCCTGATCGACCGTGCGGCTGGGGTCGAGCACGTCTTCCAGAATGCGGTCGAAGCCCCGCAGGCCGATGCCATCGAGCTCCGGCCCGATCTTGTTCCCCTCGCCGCCGAGCTTGTGGCACGCAGCGCAGATCTTCTTGAACACGGCCTGTCCTTTCATCGCTTCGGCGCTCACGCGGGCAAACTCGCCGCGGCGGTGCTCGATGAGCTGGCGAATCCGCTCGTCGGGCGACGGCAGCCCGGCCGTGAGCTTCTCCACGCGATCTTGAACTCCGTTGATCTTCGCTCGTTCCAGCCCTTCGCGCACGACCCGATCCTGCAGCAGCGATGGGGAGGCCTTGCCCTGCTCCGCGGTGGCCAGCAACCCCAAGCAGCCTTCGCGAGTGCGCGACAGACCTTGAGCGATATCGAGAGCCAAGGCGGCCGGCGCGGTCGCCAATTGCTTGAGCAATGCCTCGCGAGCCGCGGCGCTGTCGATTGCAGTCAGTCCGGCGGCCGCTTTGCGACGAACGTCCATCGCGTCGGCCCCGTCGGCGACGAGGGTCTCGAACCGCTTGAGCGAGCCGGATGCGTCCACCGCAGCCAGCGCCTCCACGGCAATGAGTCGCAGGCCGGGGAACCGGGCGTCCCGCTCGGTGAGCCGCGCCAGCGGCTGCACCGCCTCGCGCACCACGAGCTCCTTGGAGAATTCGATTCCCGAGCGGGCTTGCCCCTCGTCGGGGGCGCCCAGCAACTCACCGGTCAATTGCACGGCCCACCCGCGAAGCGCCTTCGGCAGGGCCATGCCGCGCTCTTGCAGAGCACGATGCGCGGCGCGGAGGACCACGCGCTGTCGGTCCCGGGGAGCATCTTGGAAGGACGAGACGTGGGCGTACAAGTCCTCCAGTTGCCGAGGGAGAACGTACCGCGCGGCATGGTGCAGATACTCTTCGCGCGGGGCGCCGTTCGTCCCTTGGGCCTCGAGATAGCCGAGCACGAACCGGCCTGACGCCGGTGTACGAGCGCCCAAGCTGACCTCGGCCAGGCGGGCATAGTTGGTCTTGTCGGCGATCAGCTCCCTCCGCACATGGTCGTAACCTGCCGGGTCAGCGAGACCATTCCTGATCACAATGCGGACGGTATGGGTCAGGTGCGTGTCCTCCGGCGGAGTTTCGGCCCACAGCTTCAGCAGCGGGGCGAAATCACCCGGCCTGTGCTGACCCAGCGCTTCGGCGGCCGCGCGGCGGACGAAAGCGTTCTCGTCGGTGAGCCGCGCGTACACGGGCCGCAGGTCATATTCGCCGTCCTGCGACGGGGCGCGCGGCGAAGGCCTTCATCATGTGCACCCGCACCAGTGGGCTCTCGTCTGCTGCCAGCTTCGCCACTCGCGACTTCAACAGGCAACCGCAGCGCTCCGCGGCCCACAGGCCGAAGGCCCGCTGCTCCGGCGTGGCCCGGTCCAGTTCATTGTCGAGAAAGGCCGACAGGCGCTTTCGCACTTGATCGGCCTTCGACCCCTGGCATCGGTCCACGAGCACGTTGGTCGCCAGGCGCCGGACGGTCAGGTTCGGATGGCCCAGCAGCTCGATCAACCGCGTGAGGGTCGCCGCCGTGATGTCCTCGGGCATTTTCGGAGGCGTGGTCTTGCGATCCGCGCCGCGGTAGACGATCCGCCAAATCCGCCCCCGCTCGCGGTCGCGCAGCGGGTGGGTCAGCGGCACTTCGTAGTGCCCGATGATGCGGTTGTAAAAATCGGCCACGTACAGCGCCCCGTCCGGGCCGAGCTGGAGATCGACCGGCCGGAACCAAGGGTCGTCGCTGATCAGGAAGTCTGGCTGCTCGATCGCGCGGTAAGTCGAGCCGCGCGTCTCCAGCTTGTCGTGATTGATGCGGTGCGTGATCGGGTTGCCGATGAAGAGCGTGCCGCAGATACTCCTTGGGGAAGTGGTCGGCCGCGTAGTAGACGATGCCCGCGAGGCCGGTCGAGCCGTGCTGGTGCGAGAGGATCGTCGGGGCCGAAGCCCAGGCCGTCGTGCGGCTTGCCGAAGCTGGGGTAGTAGGCGCCGCGGAGCAGTTGATAGGCCGGCTGCGAGTGGCAGTCGGTCGAGTAGAGGTTGCCCAGCGGGTCGAAGGCCAGGCCGAACGGGTTCACCTGGCCGTGCGTGAACTGCTCGATGCGCGAGCCGTCCGTCGCGAAAGCGGAACGTGTTGCCCGACTGCATGGTGATCGCCTCGCCGTCGGCCCCTTTCACCTTCGACGTGTTCGAGAAGCCGTGGCAGGCGTAGACCCAGCCGTCGAACCAGCGCGTGAGGCTGTTGACCATGCCGTGCGTGTCGCCGGAGCCGAACTCGCGATAGAGCACGTCGCGGCTGTCGATCTTCCCGTCGCCGTCCTTATCGCGGCAGCGGTAGAGGTTCGGGATGCTGTGGACGATGGCCCCATCGGCTGTCGGTGTGATGCCAATGGGGATGTTCAGGCCATCGATGAGCACCGAGACCTTGGCAGCCCGGCCGTTATCGGCGAAATCCGATAGCACGCTCACGCGGTCGCGCGCCTTTGCTGGGTCTTTTGCCGCGAAGGGATACTCGACCGATTGCGTGACCAGCAGCCGGCCGCGGGCGTCGAAGCTCATGTTGATCGGCTTGCGCACGTCCGGTTCGGCGGCCACGAGCTGGATTTCGAAGCCCGGCGGCAGACGGAACTGCTTGAGCTGATCCGCGGGCGAAAGCGGATCGGTGGGGGCGACATGCTGGGGATCGTCCTGGGCCAGCGCGGTGGAAGCGCAGGCCAACAAACCGCTGCATGCCACGGTCAAGATCAGCGATTGCCGAAGAGGCATTTCTCTCTCCACGGATCACAGAGAATTGGGACCACGGCGGCCATAACACAACAACGAATACCACAACTCGGGAGGGCCCGGTGCGAGCTCGCCGCAACTATTTAGTCCTTATTAATAGATGAGCCACAAAGGACACCAAGAGCACGAAGATGAGGCGGCAGCGCGTAGGAAACTTCGTGCTCTTGGTGCTCTTTGTGGCCAATCTTGCTTCGATCGCTGGGCACGCACAGATGGTGCGCTCATCGCCTGAGCTTGACCCAAGCTCTATTCCTCCGGCAAGTCGTTGAAGAATTGCCGCACATCGTAGTTTGCGATCGCACGTGCGAGACGCAGAAACGCCGTGTTGGTTTTGGGCGTACGGGTCGGCCCCACGTTCCCTCAACAGCCTAATCGCATCTCCGTCGCCTCGCGAATTGAAAACGGCCTTTGACATCGGAGTATTGCCTTGTGCACACCCCTTTTTTCGTCCTCAATCTACTTTCCCGCCGGACGCACTTCGATCTTTTGCAGATCATCCAGCGTGCGGGCCAGGTAGAGATGATCGAAGAGGGCGTGCTCGCCGTCCACGGCCGCCAGCGACAGGCCGGTCAGGTCGAAGCTGCCGAACTCCGCGTAGAGATCGCGCGTGTAGTCGGTCCACTCCGAAGGGACCTTTCTCGAGAGCCGCACCGCCGCGCCCAGACTGGCCTCGCCTTCGCCGGCGTCGAAACGGAAGCTCTTGCCGGGGGCGGTCTCTTCCGCGTCCAGCGGCCCGAAGCGGCCGTCGTGAGCGATTTCCAGCGCGATCCGCCGGCCCCCCTGCTTCTTCCAGGCGAACCGCAGGTAGCGGTATTGCCCCAGCTTGGGTCGCTCGCGAATCGCCAGCGGCGTAGTCAGCAGCCGGGCCGCGCCGCGTGCCGGCGGCGTGACCTTCAGGCTGGCGGTGCCGAGATAGCGGTCGGTGGCGATGACTTCGGCCTTGCCTGCCCCTTCCGTCAGCCGTTTAGCGAAGTCGGCTTGCTCCTCGAACAGCCGTAGCAGGCCGGGCGGGTTCTCCAGGACGGCGATGCCGCGCCAGTCGAGCTTTTGCGATGCTTCGGCAGGCAGCAGTAGATCGATTGTCGCGTCCTTCCCTTGATAGGCTCGGAGCGAGACGACGATCGGCTCGGGGTCCCCTTGCCGGTCGAGGCGTTGCGGCACGTCGAAGGAGCCGGCCGGTTTGCCGTTCGCGCGGACTTCGATCTTGCTCGCCGCGCCGCCGAAACGGCTGACGGCCAGACAGAGCCAGTTGTCGCTCGTCCGCGGCTTAAGGGTGCGCGAGAGCCGCAGCCCCGGCGTGCGCGGCCTGGCCTCGAGCCGAAAAGCTGGCTGCGACGGATCGGTCTCGTCCCAGCGGCTGGAGAGTTCGATCGGCTCCGCGTCAGGTTGCTTGTTAGGCGGTTGGATTGTCCAGCCTTCCCAGGCGGCGATCATCGAGGACGCGCGGCGGCGGATTTCGCGTTGCAGCGCCGCCCGGTCCAGCTCCAGTTCCGGCTCGAGCCAATCCGCGAAGTCGCGGATGTTGAGTGGATCGGCCCCCGGCGGCCGGTCGCGATGGGCCGTATCCGCCACCAGCGTCAGCGTGCGCTCGGCGGCGGCCGACCCCGCCGCGCACGGTGGCGTGGTCGGCAATGCCGTCGGTAGTGTGATCGGCGGTGGCGAGGCGATGTTCTTCGAGCCAATCAGCAGATCGCTGCGGAACGTTGGCGCCGTCGTCGCGTTGCCCAGGTGAACCAGCGCCCGGGCACAGCCTCCCTGGCCGGCGATCTGGTCGAGGGCAAGCTTCGTGCGAAAGCTCCTTGCCTCGGCAGGCAGCGGAAAGGCGAGCACTTCGGGCGCATGGGTGCCGATCCCCCAGCCGAAGTCCTCGCCACCGGCACGGAGCAGGCCGCCTTGCACGTTGCGGTCTTTGCGCGTCGTCCAATGCCCGCCGCCGGCAGGCGGGTCGGCCGCGCGCGTCGGTTCGATGTCCGACAGCGGCGGCAGGTGGGGCAGCCAGTAGCGGCGAAGCTGGATCGTGCTGAACCGCGCCCAGAGCGGGTCCAGGCTCCAGGCAGGCTGCACCATGTGCCACCAGTGCCGGGGATGCTGCGATTCGTGCCAGCGGGCCGCAAACCGCTCGGCTGAGGCCGTGGCGATCAGCCCGTCGGCCGTCTCGATCCGCAGCAGCCGCGCCGCGCCGTCGGGCGAGAGCGTGGCGAGCTGTTCGTAGTAGGCTTGCCAAGGATCGACGCGCGGCAAGTGCAGCTCGGCCATCTGGCTGAAGGGCATGTTTTCCGTCTTTTCCTCGAGCAGCATGCGTGCCCCGGTTGCCTCGAGCCGCAGCGAGCGGAAACGCAGCTGCCGGCCGTCGCGCAGGAAGAGCATGCCCGGCTGATACCGCTCGTTGGCCCGAGATTGCCAGACGATCCGCCGCAGCCAGCGGGCCGTGACGCGGAGCGAATCGCGATTCGTCGTCGGCCAATCCAGCGCCTCCCCATGCTCGACGACCAGGTGCGGCGGCTGCCGATCGAGCGCGAACTCGGCCCCGGTGCGATAGGCCGTGACCTTGCCCGGCAGCCGGTCGCCCCCCATGAATTCCACGTAGGCCGGCGGCGGCAGGGGCAGCGGCAGGTCGTTGTTGCGCAGCCAGCGGGCGTGGTTGCCGGCGTTCAGCAGCGGCTGTCCGCCGAGCGTCGGTTGGGCGGCCGTCTCGTGCCAGGGCTGAACGTCCCGGCCGTGGACGAGCGCGCCGTTCTCCAGGCGGGCCGTGTAGCGCTCGGCGGCGCGGCGCAGGGCACGCCAGCTAAAAGCACGCCGGCCAAAAGCACGGTCAAAGCGATCAAGCAGCGAAACGCAATCATCAATGTGTCATTGACTTGCGAATGAGGTCGGTTACAGAGCCCTAAGGCGAGCGTCGAGCCGTAAGGCCGACGTGTTTCGGTGAGCGCGCGACGTGCTCTGCTGCTTGACGCATGGCCAGGATGGCCATGCCACGCCAACTAATACCGCGGCACGGCCGGATCGATCTCCATCGCCCAGCGGTCGATGCCGCCGGACATGCTTTGGGCCTGGGCAAAGCCTTGCTGCCGCAGCCAATTGGCCACGCGGAGGCTGCGGCCGCCGTGGTGGCAATGCACCACGATCCGCCGCTGCCGGTGCGGCTCCAGCTCGCCGAGGCGCTCCGTGATTTCGCTCATGGGGATCAGCGTCGCGGCGGCGATGGCCGCCTGGGTGTGCTCGTCCGCCTCGCGGCAATCGACGAGCAGGAAGTCCTCGCTAGCGTCGAGCAGCTGCTTGACCGCTCGGCACTCGATCTCCGGGGGAATCGCGGCAGACTTTGCCATGGATGGTCCTCGGTGAATTGCTGGTCGCGGCGCACGCGGGGCGGTGCGCCTTGCCGATTCTACTCGAACGAACCGGCGGTGAGAGCACGCATTGGCGAAAGCCGGCGTTTTCGATAGAACTGACCCACCATGTTCGATCTGCCTCCGCTGGATTTCCGCCGGACTCCCTTCACGCTCATCATCGCGGGCACGGCGATCGCGCTTTACCTGATCGGCGCCGTGGACAAGAACGCCGGCGAGGGCTATTTGCAGAACCTCGCGATCTGGGCCCAGATTTGGATGGGCGAAGTCTGGCGGCCATTCACCACCACGCTCCTTCACGGCTTCCTGCTGCATATTCTCTTCAACGTCTATTGCCTGCTGCTGTTCGCGACCCTGCTGGAGTCGTGGCACGGATCGGCACGCATCAGCGCCTTCATCCTGCTGGTGGGCTATGTGTCGAGCCTGGCGAACTTTGCTTTTTCTCCTTTGCTAGGTGGCGGCTACGGCAGCGGCGTGGGGCTATCGGGAGTTGTCTACGGACTGTTTGGACTGCTTTGGGCCGGATCGAGGTTTCGTCGCGACTATGCGGCCATCTGCCAGCCGCAGCTCGTGCAGATGATGATCGGCTGGTTTTTTCTCTGCATCTTGTTGACGTACCTCGACGTGTTGCCGATCGCCAATGTGGCACACGGCGTGGGACTGGGGCTGGGCTGGCTCGTCGGCATGGCAGCGTTCGACTATCACCGCCGAGCGCTGTGGTCGCTGGCGGCGGTCTGCGGTTCGCTGGCCGTTTTGACGACGCTGGTCGTCTGCCCCTGGCATCCGCTGTTTCAGGATGTGCGCCACTACGGCCTGTGGTGGGTGCAGCGCGTCTTCTAGCTTCGACGGCGTTTACCACGGCCTCAGCGTGGGAACTGCTCGTCCACGAACTCGGCCAGTGGAGAGCTTCCCGTGTTGTTCGCCCGCACTGGCAGCGGCTCGCCGTCAGTCAGCGTGGCGACCGCCGTGCAGCCCTCGGCCAAGAGCAGCGTGAGCTCCGCGTTCCCTTCGCGAAAGCGCAGCGCATAGCACCACCGGCGCCACTGGGGCGGGGTCTCCCCAGCCGGCTGCCAATCGTAGAGATCGTCCGTCACCAGGGCCCGGCGGAAGTGCAACGCCCCGCGGGCCTTCGAGAGGTCCCGTTCGTCCGCGATCGCAAATCGACGGCCGCCAACGTCCAGGTAGGCAGTCTCTTTCTTTTCGTCGGCCGCCTCGGCGGAGAGGGGCTCGAGCCTGAGGATTTGCGCCTGGTGGGCCGTCAGGATGAGGCGCGAGGCCTCGCGACCCCAATACGCCACCGCGCGGCGCGAGGCATGCATCTGAAAGAGCATGTTCACCACGGCCAGGCCCACGGCCAGCAGCAGGATCGCCAGCACGATCTGTTGGCCGCGGCTGAGCATAGGCTGGTGCGTGGTGAGTGGTGGATCGCGGGTGGGTGGCACGCCCAGAGCATGGATGCGATGGGCGTGGCGCGGCGAGCACAGCATCAACCACGCCCTTCACATCCATGTTCAGGCACGTGCCACCCGCCGTCCGGATAGAGGCTGACGAACGGAATGAATTCCGTTCTACACGCGACGCGGCCCCGAGGCGTCTTCCATCTGCTGGATGTATCGCCGCAGCCGCTCCACTTCGTCCGTCACGTGCCGCAGCTTGAGCATGTTATCCACGCGCTTCAGCAACTCGACCTTGTTGACCGGCTTGGAGAGAAAGTCGTCGGTGCCCGCGTTCACCGCCCGTTCGATGTCCCCCAACTCGTTGAGGGCCGTGACCATCAGGATCATGATGCCCCGCGTGGCCGGGCTGCCTTTGAGCTTCTTACAGACCTCGAAGCCGCTGACCTTGGGCATCATCACGTCCAAGAGGATCAGGTCGGGCTGGAACGCGGTCACCTTGGCCAGCGTGTCGGCCCCGTCTACGGCCACGGCCGTGTCGCAATCCATGCCCGCCAGGTAGGCCTCCATCAGCTCCACGTTCTGGGCATTGTCGTCGGCGATCAGGATGCGGCTCTTGCGGGTGGGCATGGCGGACGAACGGCGCGGGGTTTCGCAATCACACGATGGCGAGCAACACGAACCCGACGCGCGAGCGAGGAGAGTCCCCGAGGACTCGGCGGCACTGGCGACGCTCCCTCGCTGGCGCGTCGGGCTAGTGTGGGGATTATAGCATTCTGCCGGCGCGCTGCGGAGCTTAGATCGCATTGCAAGAAAGGGCGAAACGGCTAGACTGACCTCTTTCGCCCCTCAGTCTGAATCGATCCACCAGGAAGCTGCCGATGTCGAAGACCCATCGCAAGATCAAGAAAGCCAATCATGGCCGGCGCCCGGCCAACGCCAAGGCCCGACGCAAGAAGCGCTGGATCATCAAGACGTAGTGTCGTGAAGACGTAGTGTCGTGTCGATTTTTCCTCGTCCTCGTCCTCGTCGTCGTCCTCGTACTCGATGAATACGCGGTTTTTCGAGGACGACGACGAGGACGAGGACGAGGACGAACGATTCCTCCAGTGACTCGACGATCGCCGTGCGTGCCAAGGACCTGATCTTCGAATTCTCCGAGTTCGACGAGAATCGCGTCATTGCCGACGTGGAGGCGATTCGCCGGGAAAACCGCCAGCGGCACGAGATGGAACAGCTCACGGCGGTCGTACACTTCGACGGAGCGAAGAACGCTTCCGTAGGCTACAAAGACGTCACGGACCAGGAGTTTTGGGTTCGCGGCCACATGCCCGGCATGCCGCTCATGCCGGGCGTGATCATGTGCGAGGCCGCGGCGCAGCTGGCCAGCTATCACGTGACGAAGGCGGGGTTTTTCGGCGACCACACGCTGGGTTTCGGCGGCCTGGAAGACGTGCATTTCCGCGGCGTGGTCCGCCCCGGCGATCGGCTGGTGATTGCCGTGCAGCTCACGAAGATGCGCAAGAACGCCATGGTCGTATGCCGCTTCCAGTGCTTCGTGCGGCAGAACCTGGTCTGCGAGGGGACGATCAAGGGAATCGCGCTGCCGGTGTCGGCGCTCACGGGGACGGCGTGACAAGGTGACAAGGTGACAAGGTGAAGGCTAGGCAATTCGGAACGTTCTCGTCTCCACGGCCAGTCTCTCCACGACCGCGGCGTCCACGGTGACGCCCAGGCCCGGACCGCCGAGCGCCGGCGCCCGGCCGCCGTAGCCGAAAGTGAGGTCTTCTTGCGTGAGGCGCTCCTTCAGCAAGTGACGATCGTAGGAGCCTTCCAGGTAGACGATGCCGGCCACGGCGCAGGCCCAGTGCCGGCCGGCCGCCGAAAGAATGCCCGATTCACCCGGGTGGCAGCCAAGCTGATAGCCGAGCCGTGCCTGGTGGGCCAGTGCGGCTAAGCGCAGGCTTGAGAGAAAGCCGCCGCACTTGGAAAGGCGGATATTGAAGAGGTCGCAAGTCCGCCCGGCGATGGCCGCCTCCGCATCGGCCAGGCTGGTGAGCGATTCGTCGAGCATGATCCTGACGGGCAATCGTCGCCGCAGCTCGGCCAATGCGGCCGCTTCGGCGTGCGGCACGGGTTGTTCGATACACGAGACGTTCGAGGCCAGGAGCGGCTCGATGTGCTGGGCCGCTTCGGCGGCGGACCAGGCCTCGTTAGCATCCAGCCGCAGGTCCATGCGGCGGCCAAGCACGCGTCGGATGCGCCGCAGCCGCGCGGCTTCGTGCGGGGGCGGTAGGACGGGTTTCCCATCCGTCCGATCCGGCCGTACGGATCGAGAATCCGTGCTGCGTTTCATGCCGACCTTCAGCTTGCAGTGGGCGAAGCCGTAGAGGCGCATCTTCAGCGCGCTGACCAACTCGCGGGCAGGCGATTCCGCGGTGATGGCCCCAGAATAACGGACTATGGTGCCGTCAGTCTCGGCGCCGCGGCTGTCATCGGGAGCGCAGCGAAGGACCTCGTCGCCGCCACTGAGCTCCTTCGCTGCGCTCAGCGCAACTGCAGACAACGGCTCTCCGAAACACCGCCCGAGCGCATCCAGAATGCTCAGCTCCACGGCACACCGCAGGGCGTTGCCCGCACAGCCGCGCGGGTCGGGGCCGTCAATCGTCGGCCGAAAACGCTCGCACAGCCGGATCGCGTCGGGCCAGCCGTCGCACTCGCCGGCCAACTGCTCGGCCAGCGGCGTGGCGGCCAGTTGCCGCATGGCCCCCTCGGGCGTTTCGCCGGTGACATAGGGCCGCGGCACGCCCTCGCCCCAGCCCTCGCTGCCATCCGCCAGGCGGCAGCGAACGACGATATTCTCGCTCGCATCGCGCGACGCTGAGGCATGCTCGATGCGCTTCCGCAGCGGCAAGATCAGGCGATAGGCGGTGAGAGAGGCGAGGCGCATGCGATCGAGTTGGGAGTGCGGAGGGCGGAGTGCGGAGTTCTGAATCTACTCCGCGCTCCGCGCTCCGCACTCCGCATTGTCAATCAGGTGTTCTCGAAGCCGGGCAATCTGCGCCGTGATCGGCTCGCGCAGCGGCACCGCCAGGTCCTGCTCCTGCCATGCCGGCTCGACGCGGAGGTGAACGAAGCGCGGACCCAGCGAGGCCAGCACGTCTCGCACGCCGTCACGCCACGCCGGCAGCTCGTCGAATCGCCAGGCGTAGGCGATGCCGGCCGCGCGGGCCAAGCCGACGTAATCGAGCGGCCCGCCCGGCGTGCGCTGGCGGCCGGTGACTTCGTACACGCCATTGTCGCAGACAACCAACGTGAGGTTTTTCGCCCCGGCGGCTGCGATCGTCACCAGATTGCCCAGGCTCATCAGCATGCTGCCGTCGCCGTTGAGCACGATCACCTGCCGCTGCGGCTGCGCCAGGGCCAGGCCCAGGCCGATGGCTGAGGTGTGGCCCATGCACGAGGGGATGTGGCAAAAATCGAGCGGATGCCGGGAGATGGCCGCCCACTCGCGCGCCGGGCCCATCGTCGTGAGGACGACTTCGTCCTTGCGCACGGCCTTGAAGACCTTCAGCGCCGCCCGCAGCGGCATGCAACTTGTATTGATTCCGCTCAGGGCCGAGCTACCTCAATAGTTCTTTTGATACCGACGTGTCCCGTGTGCCCGTCAACATAGATGCCGTCGAGGGCGACCCCTAGCTTTTCCTGATACGATGAGAAAACATAATCGTCGCCTAACACCACGGAGTGTATCCCCAAGCGGTCGTAAGGTTGCGGCTGCGGTTGTATTGCCTTCAAATGCTTCTCGGCGATGATACGAGCATCTTCTGGCGTGTATCTGAAAGATGCGATCTTCGTTTCGTAAGTAGGCGTATCCACAAAATACGCCGGCACTCTTTCCGTCGCCGGCTGGTCAAACCACCACCAGCCGGCAACCATAGCAAGCCCAGCCGCCACAACAAGGGCCACGAAAAGGTTACGGGCAGAGAGCCGGGACATGAGTAACCTCCTCGTTATGCAGCCCCTCGTTACGATTTGACCGGCCGCAGGGCGCGGATTTCTTTCTCGCGCACCGTGGCCTCCTTCAGCAGCTCGGCATCCTTGGCCTTGCGGGCCGTCTGCAGCGCCATCGCCGCCAGCCGCGAGGCCTGCGGGTATTTCTCCGCCAGGGCCGCCTCATCGGCCAGTGGCAGGGCCAATCTGGCCACTTCCTTGTTGGCCTCCGCGTCGTCGCCGGCCGATTTCTGGGACGCCGCCAGCACGTCGATCTTCATCCCCAGCGCATCGATGATGTATCGCTCGTCGATGGCGGCCACGATCTCGAAGGCGAGATTGGGCTTGCGGCCCGCCGCGGCCAGGTCGCGGGCTTCGACGAACAGCGCGTCAGCGCCCCGCCTCGTCCAGCTCATCGTTCTCCGCGGCCCCGTGCAGTTTGGCTGCCGCGGCGGCCTTGTCAGACTCGAACACCGCGCCGGCAAGCTGCTGCTTGTACCTGGCACGGATCGCCTCCTGAGCTTTGACCAGCGCATCGCCGGCGGGCGGCTTGGGCTTGCCCCCCTCCGACGGAGCGGGGGACGCGCCAGGGGCCGGCGGCACCTTCGGCGCTTCCTTGGGGATCGAGACATCCAGCTCCGGCAACAGCAACCGGGCATCGCTCTCGCCCATGCCTCCCGCCGTCTCGAAATGTCCTCGCGCCTCGGCTCGCTGGCTGGTCGGGTTCACCGTCTTGAACGCAGCCAGGATGAGCTGCGTCACGGCGTCGTTCTTGGCCAGGTACAGGTCGGCCAGGCCCACGGCCAGGCCGGTCGGCATCCCGTCGGGCGGCGGCTTGAAGAAATAGTACCGCTCGTTCTTGCCCTCCTTGCGAAAGATCACGTATTCGTCGCTCCCCTCCACAAAAGCGATGGTGATGCCCTGCACGGTGATAACGGCCCCGCCATCCAGCCCTTTGCAATACGTCTTGACGGCCTTCCAGAACTCGCCCACGTAGTGCGCCAACAGGCGGACTCGCTCCGTCTCTTCCTCTTGTGTGCGGCCGGCGGCATGTTTCTTGGCCAGCGCGATCATCTCCTTGGCCTTTCCCAGGTCGCGCTCGGCCAGGTGGTGGCGGGCCGACAGCAGCGCGGCGGTGACGAAGGCGTCGCGCTGGGGGTCGCTCTTGGGCTTTTCGGTGGGCTGCTTGTCCGGCGGCTCTTTCGTGGGCGGCTTCTTCGTGGTTTCCTTCGAAGGCTCGGTCTTCGTGACAGGCTCGGTTTTGGCCGGCGGGTCCTTCGTCGAAGGCTCCGTCTTCGTCGGGCTCTTCTCAGGCGTCGGCTCGGTCTTCGCCGGTGGATCGATGGTCTTCGCAGGCAGCTCGGTCTTCGCCAGTGGAATCACGATCGGCGTCGTCAGCGACTTCCGCGGAGACTCGCCGATCTTTTGTGGATTCTGAGCGATATCCGAATGGTTGTCGCGCGGCTCGCGGCGGTTGAGCGCCACAATGGCCAGCACGCCTAGCGTGACCGCCACCAGAAAACCGCCCAGGGCGTAAATGGCCGGCGACGGGCCGCGCATCACCCGGCGGGGGCTGCCGGAAACGACCGGACCAGTCCCTGAGTACGGGGCGGCCGCGTATGGGGCCGCCGCGTACGGGGCTCCCGCTTGTCCGACGCCGGGCATCGGCCCCAAGTCGTCGTCGGTGATCGGCGCGGCCATTGGGGCTGCTGCTGCCATGGGGGCCGCGAAGGGAGCTCCCGACGGCGCGTAAGGAGCGGCGGTAGGCGCGGAGGCGAAGGGCGGCGATGCAGGCTGCGAGTAGGGTGACGCGGCGTACCCCGGCACAGCCGCCGTCGGGGGAATTCCGGCCGGAGGAGACGTCGGCCCACCGGGCGTCCAGGCTGGCACGCCCATCGGCACACCCGCCATCGGCGCACCACCCATCGGCACGCCGGCCATCGGCACGCCCGCCATCGGTGGTGCCGCCATGGGCGGTGTGGGCGGGGGCGCAAAGCTGCCGGGCGACGCCGGCGGCGGCAAAAAGTCTTGCGGGCGAATCGGCGCCGCCGGCACGCCGGCCAGCGGCGGCTGTTTGGCCGCCGCCGGATCGGGCACGTCCCGCCGGAACGTAACGCCGTCGTCGTAGCCCCAAGCGGACTTCGGTCCAGTGGATCGGCCCGCTTCGGCAATGGGATCGGGCGGCGGGACTTCCGGCACGGGATCGCGTGCCGGAGGGATTTCCTTTCCGGCGGCGGGTTCCTTCATGCCCGCGGAAGGGCGCTCGTCCGGCCTTTCGCCCGGCTTGAGCCGCCGCTCGCCACGGCGGCTGGCGGAGCTCTGCGAGGGGGAGTCGGCTGCAATTCGCCCTGGGATCAAGGGCGGCACCTCTCCCGATCGCAACGCCTTGTCGTAGTCGGTCTTGCGGCCGGGGTTGAGCAGACAGGCTTCGGCGGCATCCACCTCATCGAGCAGCCGCTTGGCGATTTCCGCGTGGTCGCCGTACTGTTCAGCCCGCAGGATCGCCCGCCGCTGGTATGCGGCCGCCCAGATCGCCTCGGGGTTTCCTTCATAATCAGCGACGCCGAGCAGTTGGTAGTAGTTCGGCTGCCCGCGCAGCTCGAGCCCCAGCCACTGGCGGTATGGATTGAACTCGTTTGGCATGACCTGACCTCGTGTGACCGTCGATTATACACAAGCGAAGGGGGGCTGCGGGAAGAGGCGGCAAAAAGTCCGTATACTGTCGCTATGCCGCCTGTCCTTCCTAGTCCCGTGGCCCTTGTCACCGGCGCCGTGCGCCGCGGGTGGGCCAGTGCGTGGCGCGCACGCTGGCCGCCAGGGGATATCGGCTGGTGGTCCATGCCCAATCGTCGCTGGCCCAGGCCGAGGAAACGGCCGCGGAGCTGCGCGGCCGGCGGCCAGGCCATCGCGCTGGCGGCCGACGTGCGCGACGAGCAGGCCGTCAAGTCTCTGGTCGCCGCGGCCGTCGAGCACTTCGGCCGGATCGATGCGCTGGTGAACGCCGCGGCGATCTGGAAACCCCAGCGGCTCGAAAAGGTCACTGCCGAAGACGTTTGCCGGCACTTCGAGGTCAACACTCTGGGCACGTTCCTCTGCTGCCGGGAAGCCGGCCTGGTGATGACGCGCCAGGCGGAAGGTGGGGCCATCGTCAACCTGGGCGACTGGGCGATCGTGCGGCCCTATCTAGACTATGCCGCCTACTTTTCTTCCAAGGGGGCCATCCCGGCGCTGACACGGACGATGGCCGTGGAGCTGGGAACGCGCAATCCGCGCGTGCGGGTCAACGCAATTCTGCCGGGGCCGGTCATGCTGCCCGAGGGACTGACCGACGAGGAGCGAGCAGCGATCGCGGCGGCAACGCTCGTGAAGCGCGAAGGCACGCCGGAGCACGTGGCCAGCGCCGTGGTCTTTCTTTTGGAGAACGACTTCGTGACGGGGGTCTGCTTGCCCGTTGACGGCGGGCGAAGCATCTATGCGCCGTAAGGCGGACACGCGTGCCCCGGTCAGGTACCCATCGCGAGGGTGCTGGCGGTCGGCGGACGTATTGGTCAGGACCGAACATCGAACATCCAACATCGAACATCCAACGCTGAACGAGAAACTTCGATGTTGCGATGTTGGATGTTCGATGTTCGCGTGCAACGCCACAGGCTGCCCCAAGCATGGGGAAAGTGTCTCCGCCTTGCCGCGCAAGAAAAACTCCAGCTCCCGGCATCGTTGCCGGGGAGGCTGGAGCCAAGAACTCACTTGCGGTGCTGCCTGCGGCTCGGCCGCCACCGGCCTGTGCCGCAAACGGCAAGACGTTCCCTGGGGACGGCGCTGGGGGAAGCCACGTTTTGTTTCGGAGCCAGAGGGCGGTCCGACGATCAAAGACGATGGCTTGCTACGATGACTGCGACTCTGCTCCGCGGGAATAGCCTAGCTGACCGGCCGCACGTTCTCGGCGCGAGGCCCCTTGGGGCCGCTGCCGACCTCGTACTCGACTTGCTGGCCGATCTGCAAGTTGTCGAACTCGCAATCGACCAGCGAGGAGACGTGGAAGAACATGTCTCGCTTCTGTCCGTCGGTCTCGATAAAGCCAAACCCTTTGTCCGACACCAACTTCTTGATGGTACCTTGCGGCATGCCACCACTCCACAAAAAGCACGAACGGAAAAGAACCATGCCGCGGCATTACCGGGATTCGTTCCCTGCGGTCCCGCCGGCGGCCACGCCAGGGGGAGCTGAGCAATCAACCGCCATCGACACGCAGTACCCTTGAAGAAGGTTTCCGCTGGACTGAGAGCAGTGACTTTGAGCAACCCCTACTAAGGGAAAGTTGTAGCATCCGCCCTGGGGCATGTGAAGTTTTTCTTGGCAGATTTGCGGTAGCCAACGGCCGGTCTATTTCTTCCACGCCAGCGTGGTATTCAGCCCACCCCCGCGGCAGATCAGCCGGGCCAAACCGAACGGCAGATACTCCAGTACCGGCTCGCACCAGCGCTTCACGAGGCACAGGCCCCGCCCCGCCAGCAGCGTCTGCCGGGGGGTCACGGCCAGCGGCGTGCCGACGCTCGCGAAGCCAGCCTGATGGAGCAGCGCGGACACTTCGCGCAGCGTGTATTCCTTGAGGTGAAAGCCCTCGGCCTCGTGCCGAGGCGGGCGGTAGCCCTTGGTGATGTCCGTGGGGCGCGTGTGCCAGTTGGGCGTGATCGTCACCAGCACGCCGCCGGGGGCCAAGAGGTCGTGCGCCTTGCGAAGAAAATCCAGCGCCTCGTCCGGGTGAACGTGCTCGAGCACGTCGTTCCAATACACCACCTGGCTCCCTCGCCAAGGCCGCAAGTCGAGGCTCAAGAAATCGCCCAAGAGCAGCGCCCCTTCCTGCCCCGGCAGCCGGCTTGCCGCCTGCTCTTGCATGTAGGATGAGACCTCGACGCCGCCCACGTCGAATCCGGCGTTTGCCACTTCGGCCAGCATCGCCCCGGAGCCGTACCCGATCTCGAACAGCCGCGGCCGCGCCACGCCGTGCGCCTGGGCGCGCCGCAAGAGCTTGATCACCAGCGTGACGTAGCGCGGATTGAAGCCCATCACCAGGCCGCCGGCCGGGACGCTCTGTGAGGCATGACCCTGGCAGGCCAGGATCTTGGTGATCGTGTCGTAGCCGGTGCGGAATGCGTTGGCCCGCTCGGTCGAGCGCTGGGGCGACTGGCGAATCCGCTCGGCGAAAGCCCGCTCCTGGTCCCAATGAAGCTGCTCCAGCCCGGGAACGTCGAGCTGGCTCAGGTCTTGGGTCGCGCCGTTGTCGAGAGTGACTTGCATGCGTTGTCAGTGGTCAGTGGTCAGTAGTCAGTTGGGGGAAGGCAACGTGCTGATGCGATCCTGTGTTGACTTGGGCAAGGCCCAACGGGATTCGTGCCGGACTATCGATTCACAGACTCTCTGCTTCGTTCACTGCGTTGCGCCGCCGCGTTCAGCGATACGATCGCTCCGGCCGGAATCGCCAGCAGCATGGTGGCCGTTGGCGAAAGGACGATGTCGTGGAACATCGCGTTGGGCACGTAGGCGGCAATGCCGGCCAGGAACAAAAGGCCCACCTGCCTGGCCCACAGCGGCGCCTCGGGCCGTCGCCATAGCCGCCAGGCGTCGCGCGTCCACAGGCATAGCAGGGCGACGAACAGCCCCATGCCCACCAGCCCCACCTCGGTCAGCAAGGCCAGGAACGTATTGTGCTGCACGTAGCGGCGGGCTTTTTCCAGCGGCAGCCCTGTCGAGCGATCGGCCAGGTGGTAGATGAACTGCCGCTCGTATTGGCCGAAGCCGCAGCCCAGCAGCGGCCGGTCCTGGAACATCTTCCAGGCGACCATTGCCAGGATCGGCCGGAGTTGTACGGACTCGGCCACGTCGTGGGCGCTGACGGTGCGGTCGCGCTTGAACGAAACCAATCGCTCCCAGCCCACCGAGACCGCCATGATCGCCATCAAGCACGCCGTGGCCACAAGTCGCCAGCGCCAGGCGCGAGACACACAGACCGCCGCGACGACCACTAAGGCCACCGCGGCGCCCATCCACACGCTGCGCGTCAGTGTGGAGTACAGACCGACTGCGTAGACGGGCATGGCCAACATCACGCCCAACTGCCCGCGCCGGCCCAGGTGCGGCCAGGCCAAGACGGCAGCGCTCAGGCACACGGTGAGCACGAACCCGTTCGCGGTGGGATCGAGGAAAGGCCCGCGGCCGCGGCCGAAATACTCCGGGTATTTCACAGCGTCGTTGATGTATCGCGGAAAGACGAAGCTGGGCATGCCCTGCACTTCGCACACGGCCGTCACGGACAGGTACAGTCCGAACACCGCCAGGCCGCCCAGCAGCCACATCACCTGCCGCCGCGACACGGCCGACTGCCGCGCCACCCAATAGAGCGCCGAGGGCATCAGGAACTGGAACAGCACGTCGGAGACCGGCTGGTTCTCCTTGAATCGCCAGTCGTGGGTGAACGTGCTCAGCAGGATGACCGCCAGCAGGGCCACGAGCAGCCAATCGGCCCAGCGCATCGGCTTGGGCTCCGCCAGACCCAGCCGGCGATAGATGACGTATTGCAGCACCAGGCCGGCGAATAGCGCCCGGTCGGCTGTGATGGGGATGGGATAGGCCGGCAGGAAATAGAACGGATGCCCGAAGCAGCTTGCGGCCAGCAGCACGGCCAGGCAGCCGCCGAAGAGTCCCGCGCGCACGAGCACGCCCAGAGCGATCAGCGCCCCGGCGAGGCCGCAGATGAGCTGAATGGCTGGCATGCACTCGGTTCCCGCTAAGGCGATTGGCCCGTCAAGTAGTCGGCACACTCCGTGTGCCGTGTCGTGGACGGCACGCGGAGCGAGGCTGCTGGTTCTGGCACGCGAGCCGCGTGCTCCACGTCGAGCGAATCGATCCATTCGGTCAGCACGCGGATCGCCTGGTGGTCTCGGCGGAGCACGCCCAAGGCCGGCATCGCCTTGGTCGGCTCGGTCAGCGGCTGCGTGGTCGGCGTGGCCTCCAGCATGCGGGCCACGAGCTGCGAGCGGAACGGATCGCCCGGCCGCACCACGGCCGCTCCGTGCAGCGGCACTTGCGTGGCCAAGGGGCCGTTGATCAGGTTCTGCCGCTCCAGCGGCGTATCGAAGCGGGCATCGAAGTGCGCCCTCGCCACGCCGGGCAAGTGGCAATGCGCACAATTCGCGTCGAGATACGACCGCACGCGATGCTCTAGGGTAGCGCCGCTGTCGTTCACGGCGACCAGTCGCGGCGTGCCGCCCATCTCCTCGCCGTCCAGCTTGCGGGTGAACATGCCGAAACGGCTCCACTCCCGCAGTTGGTTGGTGACGACCGACTGGCCGGGATAGTGATAGTCTCCATGGAGCTGCCGGGCATTGACGCCCAGCACGTAGCCCGCCTGCTTGTTGTGGCAGACGAGGCAATTCTCGCGGCTGGGATACAGCCACGGCTGAGTGCGCGTGCCGCCGTCGGCCGTAGCAACGGTCACGTCCTCGCGCAAGCCGCCGCTGAGCAGCTCGGCGTCGGTCCCTTCAAGGTTCCACTTGTATGTCACGCCGTAGACCCCGCCGTCGGTCTGGACGACGAGCAGCCGCGTTTCCAGCGGCTTCATGACCGTCGGGTCGCGCTCGTCCGCCGGCAGCTCGAAGTGCTTGACGAAGACGGTGCCCGCCGGGAAGGTCCAGTTGCCGGTCGGCGAGAACTCGATGCGATCCGCCGACGGCTCCGGGTCTTTGCCGTCGCCGGGCAGCATGATCCAGCGGCGCTTCTCGGCGCCATCCGACCAGAGCGGCGAATTGACGGTGTACGGATAGACGCCGGAGCCGGGCGTCAGCGAGCGCACGTCCTGAAACAGGCCCGTCTGCGAGAGCCACTTGGGCAGCGACGACTCACCCGGCGGCGCTTCACCAGCCGGTGCAGTGTGCCATCTTCGCGGCCCGCGTCGCCCAGCACGACCATCAGCGGCTCGCCGTCGGCGTCTTCGTCCACCGATGCCAGCCCAGTCTTGGAGCTCACCGGCAGCGCCGTCAGCTCGATATTGGAGACCTTCTGGCGGCCATCGAGCTCCAAGGCCCAGATGCGGCCCGAGCCGTTATCGCCGTAGAGATACTTGCCGACCAGCTCGGGATGTTTCTTCCCGCGATAGACAAGGCCGCCGATGACGCAGTTATCGCCGTTGAGGTGCGGATACTCGTGCACCGGCGGCGACTCATCGCCCAGCAGCGGGGAGGGCCTTTGCCCAGCCAAGGGCGACTGCCGCATCGGCAGGCTGCCCTCCAGATAACTCCAGCCGTGGTTGCTGCCGTGGCTGGCCAAATTGACTTCCTCGCGAAGCTGCTGGCCGACGTCGGCGACCCAGAGACGCGGCTCCCGATCGTGGGACACGCGGCTCGCGTGTCCGTCCGGCACAGGGGCCGCGTGCCCCACGGTGGCACGATCGAAGGCGATGCGGTGTGGGCTGCGCAGTCCGATCGACCAGAATTCCTCCAAGACCCCTGGCACGCCGACGAAGGGATTGTCACTGGGGATGAAGTAGTGGGCCGTCTGACCAGTCTGCGGCTGCCGCTTGGGCGGATGACTCACCGAGCCGCCGGTGCAATTCACGTCGATCCGCAGGATGCCGCAGAACAGGTCTTTATCGATCCGCTGAGCGTTGGCGAACTGGTCCGGCTCGTTGCCCCCTTCGTCACCGACGCCGACGTAGAGAAAGCCGTCGGCCCCGAAGGCCATGCCACCGCCGTTGTGCCAGATATCTTCATCCAATTGATCGATCAGCACCGCTTCCGAGGCGGGATCGGCGACCTGCTGACCGTCGGGGACCATGAAGCGCGACAGCCGGTCGAACCGCCGGCCGTTCGCGCGGGCCGTGTAGAAGACGTAGAAGTAACCGCGACTGGGCGAGCCCGGCCGGCCGAACTCAGGATGCAAAACCAGGCCCAGCGCACCGTCGTCCTCGAGCGGCTCGCGCATGACCTGGTGAAAGACATCGAGGAAGAGCAGCTTCTCGGTCGTGGTCGGATCGTTCTGGATCACCTGAATCGTGCCGCGCCGCTCCAGCACGAACAGACGACTGCTGCCGTCGCGGGCGGCGGCCACGCACGTCGGCTCAAAGAACCTGAGCTGCGGAAAGGCGTTGACCGCCTTCCAGGCCACATCGCCCGGCGCGGAGAGCGGCAGCTTGACCGTGCCGTTGGCCACGCGCCGCCATCCCAGGGCAAATCGCGGCCAGACGAGATACGCCGTCACCCCAATCACAAGTCCCGCGGCGGCCAGATAACGCACGCCTCGCCAGAGATTTCGTCGAGGGCGCGCTTTGGAAACGACGGTCGGCGGGCTGGCGACGGCGGTCATCGTGTCATTGCTGGTTCTGTGGCTGACGACGGGTGGAGACAGAGTCGTCCACTCAAACCTAGCTCACCGGAAGTCGCTCGACTGTGGCCAACTCGCTCTGCGAGTTGGCGTCCTGCGGCGGACTGATCCGCGCCGTCAACTGGCTGGTCGGCAACTCGCAGAGCGAGTTGGCCACACTCGCCTGGCCGCAGGTTGCCGATTCGGCTCGTGTACTAAGCCCCCAGAATCGTGGTGCTGGCTGGCACCTTGGCCACCGGCACACCCAGACCCCAGCCGCGCTGCGAGGCCGCGAACCGACCTTGGACTTCGGTCGCCGCCGGCTGCAGCGAGGGCACGGTCAGGAACAGCACGGCCCCGCCGACGGCCAGCCCGCCGAGGATGCCGATCAGGACGATCGACATACGGCTGGGGCCGATGGGGTCTTTGCCGGCGATGGGGCTATCGACGAACGTGATCAGGCTAGCCGACTGGGCCCCGGCCAGTGCCGCCTGGGCACCCGCCAGCTTTCGCCGGGCGTTGGCCACCGCTTCGTTCCGCTGGTTCACTTCGTGCAGCACGGTCGAGTATTGCGGGCGGATTCCGGCCAGCCGCTCGAGGCGGCCCTGCAGCTCGCGACGCTGCCCTTCGAGCCAGGTGCTTCGCTCGCTGGCCAGCCGCACGTCGGCCTCGACGCCCCGCAAGGCCACCGAAACTTCCTCGTACAATCGCTGCGCGATCTCGCGCACTTCCTCTCGAGATGCCAGCACCTGGGGATGTTGCTCGGTCATGTGGCCCAGCAATCGAGAGACCTTGAGCTGTGCGGTGACCAGGCCTTCCTTCAGCTTCAGCAGGGCCGGCTGCGAGACCAACAGGCGGTTCGGCGTGGCCACGAGCTGGCTGGGGTCGTTGTTGGCCGTCGTCAGCAGTCCGTGCAGCACCTGGGCCGACTGGCGCTCCGCGGCGACCAGCCGCAGCTCGTCTTCGATCGAGTTGAGCCGCCGACGCAGATCGCTGTCGCCGGTCGCGCTCAGCTCCATGTTCCGCAGATCGCTGAGATCGGCCCCAAGCTGGCGCTCGATCACGGCCAGCCGCTCGGTGGCCGCAGCCAGTTCTGCTTCGGCCATGACCACCGTTTTGCTCAATTCATCGACCATGCTCTGGGCCTTCGAGTCCCTCAGACGGCGGAGGGCCAATTCCAGGTTCTTGGCCACGGCGGCGGCCAGTGCCACGGCCCGCTGGCGGTCGCCGTCTTCGACGCTGAGGTAGGAGATTTCGGTCTTGCCGAACTCGACGCCGGCCGGGGCGGTCAGGCTGACCGCGCTCCGCAGGTCGTCGATCGCGTCGGGCGACGGTGCCGGATCGGACGACGAGCCAACTGCCAGCAGGGCGTCGCTGAGCACGCGTTGGCTCTTGACCACTTCCAGGATGGTCTCCTGGCTGACCTTCATCTCCTCCACGTCACGGAAGCGGCCCGGCGCGGTATCCGCCGAGGCGGCCTCGTTGCGAACGAGCAAAGCCTGCGAGGCCTGCCACACCCGCGGCTTGCACACGGCAAACGCCACGGCAAACAGGGCGACCGCCACCGCCGGCACGATCCAACGCCGCGGGTAGGCTCGCAAGACGGCGACAACGTCGGCCAGGCGGAAGCTAGGCTGGGGTGAACGGCTCATGACGGTCCTCGTGGCGATGGTGGCGGTGGCGGAGGCGAGCCACGTTTTGCAAGCCCGATGCCACGACGGGGCCGCCGGCCGGCCGCAGCCGGCTAAACCGCTGCGCCATCGCCGTTTACCGTCTCCCCCAGAGCGCCGATGCGCCGAGACAAGTCGCCCAATCGACTGGTTCTCCGGTTGACTCGCGGCAACACGGTTGCATTTCGGCAACGCCGCAAAGGCCCGGATGCGTTTGCATCTCGCCCACTCTGAGGAAGAGTTGACTAGCCGTCACGGTGGGGACTCAAGGCTGGGTAGCCGGTTCGTGACGGCGAGGGCAAAACATCGAACATCGAACACCCAACATCGAACATCGAACGAGAGCGTTCGATGTTGGATGTTCAATGTTGGATGTTCGATGTTCATACGCCAACTGCGGACCGCGTTTGTTGCACAGGAGGGTGTCACGTGGAAGTGGTCCGTCTCCGCTCGCTGGATGAGGTCGCCGGGCTGCCGGAGGCCTGGAACCTGCTGGCGGGCGGCGTTCCCTTCCGCACCTGGGAGTGGAACGGCACCTGGTGGCGGCATTTCAGCGACGGCGGGCAGTTGTACGTGTTGTGCGTCCGCGACGCCGGTCAACTCGTGGCCGTCGCCCCCTGGTACGTGTCGCGACATCCCGCCCGGGGCCGCGTCGTTCGCTTTCTGGCATCCGGCGAAGTGTGCACCGATTATCAGACCGTGCTCTGCCGGCCCGGACGAGAGGCCGACACGACGGCCGCGATCGCCGATTGGCTCATGGCGGCGGCCGACCAGAGTAGCAAGCACAATCCGTATGTCATCGATGGTGCGCGGCGCGTGCCTATGGTTGCGTCCTGTACGGCCGCGCGATCATGGCTGGGACCTCCTGGACTTTTCCGGCATCGAGGCCGCGGACGTTCCCATGCGACGGCTGCTGGATGCGCTCGATGCCCGGGGCTGCCAGGTGCATCTGGAAGAGGGGCTCAACTGCTGGCGGCTCGAGCTGCCGACCACGTGGGAGCAGTATCTCGGCCGGCTCTCCAAGAGCCATCGCGGGCAAGCCATCCGTCGCGTGCGAAAGTACTTCGACAGCGGCCAGGCGGTGTGGCAAACGGTGACTAGCCCCGATCACTTGCCCGCGGCGTTCGATCTGCTGATGGAGCTGCACCGCCGGCGTTGGGAGCACATCGGGCAGCGCGGTCTGTTCGACTCGCCGCGTTACGCTGCCTTTCACCGGGAGGTGGCCAGACTGCTCTTGGCCAAGGGGCAGCTCCGCCTCCACTGGCTGACGCTCGACGGCAGGCCCGCGGCGGTGGAACACCATTTTGCCGGCGGCGGCGTCTCGTACCTCTATCAGGGAGGCATGGAGCCGGAGCTGCTCCGCGATAACCCCGGCAATCTGGCGCACCTCGCTGCCATTCGCGGCGCGATGGCTGACGGCTTTTCCGCCATGGACTTCCTCCGCGGCGACGAGCCGTACAAGAAGCACTTCCGCGCCGAGCCGCAAGCCTGCCGGGAAATCCGCATTGTGCCGCCGCGCGTCGCGGCGCGGCTGCGTAACGGCGCCTGGCAAGCCGGCCGACGCATGAAGCGGTGGCTCAACCGGGCCTCGTCGCCCTCGGGAGCGAGGAGCGAAGAGAAGGAGCGAAGGCGCGAAGGAGCGAAGGAGAGTGACCTCTCTGCTTCTCGGCTTCTCCCCTCCTCCACTACGTCCGGCGAGGTGGCGTCATGAGCCCATGGAAACACCTGCTCATCGGGCCGTATTACTACGGCACGCTGCCTTATCGGCTATGGCGAGCCCGGCAGGCCGCGAAGACGGGCCGAGCGCCGGTGATGGTCGTCTACTACCACCGCGTGGCCGACGACGCGGCCAACTCGTGGACCGTTTCGTTCGAGCTGTTTCGCCGCCACGTGACGTGGATGCGGAAGCACTTCGAGCTGGTCTCGCTGGAAGAAGCCCAGCGCCGGGTTCGCGCCGCGCAATCCGCGTCCCTGCGTCAGCGTCACCTTCGACGACGGCTATGCCGAGAACTGCGAGCGCGCGCTCCCCTGGCTGGTTCGCGAGCGCGTGCCGTGCACCTATTTCGTCGCCTCGTGGCACGTGCTGCACGGCGAGCCGTTCGCCCACGACCGGGCCAATGGCCACCGCTTCGCCCCCAATACGGTCGAGGAGCTGCGGCAGTTTGCCTCGCAGGGCATCGAAATCGGCGCCCATAGCCGCTCGCACGCCGACATCGGCGCCATCCGCGACATCGACGCCTTGTATGACGAAGTCGTGGCCTGCGGCGATGAGCTGAGCCACGCGCTGGGGCGGGAAATCCGCTACTTCGCCTTCCCTTTCGGCATGCACGCCAACCTCCAGCCGGCGGCGTTCGCCATGGCCGAGCGGGCCGGCTACGAGGCCGTCTGCTCGGCCTACGGCGGCTACAACTATCCGGGCGACGATCCCTTCCACCTGCAGCGCATCGGCGGCGAAGGGCCGCTGGTGCGGCTGAAGAATTGGCTCTCGGTCGATCCGCTGAAACACGTCGAGCGGTACGAATACGAAGGTGACGGCAACGGCGCGGACGCTCCCGACCTTGTGGGAGCCGCCGCACCGTGAGCCTGGTTTGTCATCCTGAGCACAGCGAAGAATCTCCGGCAGCGCGCGAGACCCTTCGCTCCGCTCAGGGTGACCGGAGCGCGATTCCGGCCCCCGCCCCCGCCCCCGCCCCCGCGCCCGCCTCCGCCTTGCGGGTGGAGACGCTGGCCGGTAGCGTGGCGGTGCTCTTGGCCATGACGGTCGCCCAGCGCGGCATCGGCTTCGTGCGTGGCATCTTGTTCTGTCGCTGGCTCGATCCCGCCCAGCTCGGCCAGTGGGACCTGACGTTCGGCTTCTTGATGCTCGCCGCGCCCGTAACCGTGCTCGGGCTGACCGGCGGCTATGGGCGATACCTGGAACACTACCACCAGCGAGGACAGCTCCGCTGCTTTCTGCGGCGGACCGTCGGTTGCGTGGCCGTGCTGCTGGTCGTCGCGGTGGCCGCGCTCGTGTTGTGGCGAGCCTGGTTCTCGCAGGCCATCTTCGGCAGTCCGCAGTGCGAGACGCTGGTGCTTCTGGCCGCCGCCGCGCTGGTCGCGATCGTGGCCTTCAATACGCTGTTCGAGCTGTTCGGCGGGCTACGACTGTTCCGGCTGGCGGCCGGGATGCAGTTCTTCCACAGCCTGCTGTTTGCCGTGCTCGGTGTCGGCCTGGCGTTGTTGTGGGAGCCGACGGCCCTGAGTCTCGTGGCAGCCTTCGGCGCCGCCAGCGCCCTGTGCTGGATCGGATCGCTGCCCTGGCTGAGACGCGCGTGGCGCTCGGTGCCTCGCGATACGGCGGCCCTGGGGCAAATCGAGCTGTGGCAAAAGATCGTGCCTTTTGCCGCGTCGGTGTGGATCACCAACTGGCTGAGTAATCTGTTCGACGTGACCGACCGCTGGATGCTGGCCCATTACGGCGCCGCCGATCCCGTGGCAGCCCTGGCCGACGTGGGGAACTACCACGCCGCGCGGCGCTGCCGCTGCCGCTGGTGGCCGTAGCCGCCCTGCTGCGCAGCGCCGTGCTGCCCCACCTGAGCCACGACTGGGAGGCCGGCCGCCGCCAGGCGGTCTGCCAGCAGATGAACTTCGTGCTCAAGCTGTGGGGGCTGGCGCTCCTCGTCGGCTCGGCCTGCCTGGTCTTCGCCGCGCCGACGCTCTTCGACCTGGCCTTCCGCGGCAAATATTCCGGCGGCCTTTCGGTCCTATCGCTAACGGTGATCTACCTGGGCTGGGAGAGCATGACCGCCCTGGCCACGAGCTATCTGTGGTGCGCCGAGCGGCCGAGCTTGGGGAGCCTGCCCTGGGCGGCCGGCCTGACGCTGAACATCGGACTGAATCTCCTGCTTGTGCCGCGCTATGGCCTGCACGGCGCGGTCGCGGCAACGGTGACAGCGAACTTGCTTTCCCTGTCGTTGGCCTATTTTCTCAACTTCTGCCTGGGGGCAGGGCCCTGCCGGGCCGTTTGGCTCCTATCACTGGCCCCTGCGTCGCTGCTGCTGGGGCCTTGGACGGCTGCCGCGGTGACGCTCGTCCTGCTCCATCAGGCCTGGCAGCGCCAGTGGCTCTTCACCGCCGATGAGAAGGCGCGCCTGATGGCCCTGGTGAGCCGCCGAGGCGAGCATAGAGGTGAGCGTCGAGCCAGCGTCGAGGCGTAAGCCCGACGTGATCTGGGCGCCCTACAGTCCGCTGGCTCCGCCGGTCAATTCCCGCAGCCGCTGGATATAGGACGCGGAGTTCCAATAAAACTTCTGGTACGACTCTTCGCCGGCGAACAGATAGGTGCGCGGCTCTTGTTCGCCTTGCTTGGCCCCGATGCCCACTCTGCCTGGCACTCGTTTTCCCGTATCGACGAAGAGCACCACGTCATCGCCTGAGAGCACGGGTGCGTATCGCTCGGCCTCGCGCCGAAAAGGCTTCCTTGGCCTGTTCGCTGACGAACAGGTATAGCCGGCCCTCGTGAATCACACCCCAGCGGCGGTCGCCCGGCACCCACCGTCCCTCGTTGTACATCGTCACGCAGCAAAAGCCGCCAAACGCGGCGAGCGGCGTGGGGGGTGCCGGCGAAGTCTCCGTCGGCGCCGCGGGAGTCGCGGTGGGTGCGGAGGGGACCGCGGCCGGCGCCAGCGGTGTCGCGGTCGGCGCCGACAGAGTCGCCGGAGCCGGCGACACTCCGCCGGGGGCCGCTGGAGTGGCGGGGGCTGTGGCCGCAGTCGCGCCGGGCGCCGGTGGGACCGCAGTTGCAGCAGGGGGAGTCGCTACGGGCACCGGTGGACCCGCCGCCAGTGCGGGTGAAGGCGTCGGCACCGGTTGATTGGCGGCGGGTGACGGCGAAGGTGCGGCCGGCGCTGCCGCGGCCGGCGATGGTGGAAACGCGCTGGGCGCCGGTGGAAACGCGCCGCTCGCCGGCGGTGCCGCGGGCGCCGCCGCTGAAAGTGCGCCGGGTCGAGACCTGGGCCCTAGTGGCGGCGCGGCCAGAGAGCTCGCACCAGGGCGCGGCGGAGGCGGCCCCGCCGCATTCGACGTTGTGCGCCGGGCATAGCGACACCAGGTTGGGGTGGCGCTGTGCCGGGCGTGTTCCACGCAGGTATGACCGTTTGATTTGGGCCTGGCGGAGGCGACGCAGGTCCTGGTGTACTCCAGGACGGCGTGGCCAGCGGCCCACGGCTCGAGTTAGCCACGTTGCTTGCTGGCACAGCCCATGCCGGGGCGGCTGCGGGGCCGCCGGCCACGCCTGGCGCGGCGCTCGGGCGGCCGGGTTGGGCAGGCGCGGTCAGATGCTGCTGCCGCCAGGCTGGGGGCGCCGGGGCATTGCCGGCGCTGGCCAACTGCCCAGGGGCGCGGCCGGTCGTCCTGCTGCGCCGGGATGGCCGTGGCCGGGTGCCGGCGGCGGTTGCAGCATCCGCTCGTGGATGTGCTGCTGGGCGACGCGCGGAGCTAGCGGGCTGGCCTGCGGCCGCGTCGCGGGCCACTCGGCGCCATGCGCGTTGGCCGCGGCGCCGGCAGGCGCCGTCAACTGGTACGAGGTGGCCTGCGGCATCAACGGCTGGGCCACTGCCAGGCCGGGTTGGATCGCCGGCCGGCCGTGGCCTGCTGGTCCTGGATGCCCGGCGGCTTGTCGGCCACCTGAGGCCCGCGGCGCCAGCCCGCGCGAAGTGCGCAAGGCTGCCACGTAGTCTTGCGCCGATTTGCGCCGACCGACTTGTTGATCATCCGGCCGTCAGGGCCGACGATCACATCCGCCGGGATCGGCCGCACGCCGTACTGCTGGGCGAGGCCGGGATTGTCCTTGGTATCCACCGACACCGGCACGTAACTCTGTTCCACGGTCTGCGCCACGTCGGGACGGTTGAACACGGTCTGTTCCATCGCCCGGCAGGGTTGACAGTTCGGGCCGGAGAAGTGCAGCAGCACCAGGCGGCCGGAGGCGGCGGCCTCGCGTTTGGCGGCTTCCACGTCGCTGCGCCAGGCAATGCCTTGGGCGGCGGCCGGAGCGGCGAGCCAGGTCGCCAGCAGCATCAGACTGAGGGTTCGTGTTGGGGCCATGGCTTTCTGGTTTCCGCTAGTGTTGCCAGCAGCGCCCGTCGGTGCGCCGCGGAGATTCCGCCATGCGTCTTGTATCGGATCGGCTGAGGATTCCGATTTTGCAAAACCTAGCGAATAGACGGGCCAACAGTTGTCGCTAGGCCGCGGGCGCCGCACTAGCTGGCGATGGCACCGCGATGGCGGCACGTCTGCTCGGTCGCCGAAATCCAAGTCCCTCTGCGACTTTGCGAAGTGGCATTCTGGCGCCCGCCCTTGGGCACGCGACTTGCAAATATCTGGTTGTCCGTGCGAATGAACTGCCAAAATTGGGGAGCGATTTTGCCCCTGCTGGCATTCGATAGACGTTGGTTTTCTGATCTCGGAAAGGAAAGGAGAAGTGTCATGTCACGTACGTTGATCCCCTGGGAGAATCGCTTGGGCCACACCTTCGAGCGGCTGGAGAACGAGATGTCGGGTCTCGTGCGGCGTTTCTTCGGCGAGGAGCCGGCCACCTGGCAAAACGGCGGTGCCTTCTCGCCGCTGATGAACGTCGCGGAGACCGAGTCGGCCTATGAAATCACGGCCGAGCTGCCCGGCGTGAAGCCCGAAAACCTGAGCGTCGAGTATCGCGAAGGCACGTTGGTCATTGGTGGCCGCAAGGCCGAAGAGAAGGAAGAAAAGGGCAAGACCTTCCACCGCGTGGAGCGCTACTCGGGCGAGTTCCGCCGCGTGATCGCGCTGCCCCAGGCGGTCGATCAGGAGCACGTCGAGGCGCACTATGCCGACGGCGTGCTGCGGGTCACCGTCCCCAAGGCGGAAGCCGCCAAGCCGCGGCAGATCGCCGTCAAGACCTCGTGATCGCAGCACGGGCTCGAGAGCCTGCTTCAATTCCAATCGCGGCCCGGCGACGGTTTGTCGCCGGGCCGCTTGTGCGCGCGCAAGTGGCACGCGCCCCACGCTCGGGTGACGCACCATGCTGAACGTGCTGGCTTTTCGTTGCAGAGGCGCATTCAAAGCGTTACGCTCGAAAGCTAAGCGACGGCCGCGGTTGACCATCGTTGCCTCTGCGCCGCGGCGCGCTCCTCGGGAGATGCGTTATGCGATCGGCTCACGACTCACGGCAAAACGACCAGCGTGGGCAGCCGTTCAATCTTGCCACCGTGGCCCTCTTGGCCTGTGTGGTCTTATCGGCCGCCGCCGGCCCGCTGGCCTACCGGCATTGGGCCGAGGCCCTGCGAAACCGCGTGGCCGAGAGTCGTTTGGGTTCGTCGCCCGAAGCGATCGACCAGGATCCCAACGCCAGCACTGCCAACCAGTGGCACGCCCATGCGGACGCTAGGCCGGCCGATGACGCCGCATCCTCTACGCCCGACCAGCCAGTAGCGTCGCAGGCAAACGTTGATGGCAAGCGTCCCAAGACGCTCGACGCAACCCCCGGCACCACGAACAAGGCGGCTCCCACATCCCCCTCCGGATCCAGCGAGCGGGCATCGCTGGCTCCGCTCCCCGACGACGGCGCCCTGAAGGTGGTGGGCGGCTCGGGCATGGCCTATCAATGGATCACCGGCAGCGAATACGGCTGCCGCTATGAGCTTTCGGCCGACCACGGCGACCTTACCCGCGTCGTCACCGGCATGGTGACCTATCAGCCGACCAACGTCGATCCCGCGACCGTCCGCCTGGACCGCGACGCGGACGACGACAACGACGACGACAAGAAGGAAGCCACCGGCACCGCCTTCGTCGTGCATCCCGACGGCGCCTTGGTGACCTGTGCCCACGTCGTGCTGGGGGCAACCGAGATTCAGGTGCACCTGGGCGGCAAAACGCTGACGGGGCGCGTCGTCGCGCTGGACAAGCCCCAGGACCTGGCCGTGGTGCGCGTCGCGGCCAAGGACCTGCCATACGTGCCGCTGGGCAACTCCGACGAGCTGCAATTGGCCCAGGAAATCCGCGTGATCGGCTATCCCTTGTCGGACGTGCTGGGGGAGAGCGTCAAGGCTTCGCGCGGCGAGATTTCCGGGCTCATCAAGCAAGAGCACGGTGGGAAGCTGCTGCAGATCGACGCCACGGTGAACCCCGGCAACAGCGGCGGTCCCGTGGTGGACGAGCATGGCCGCGTGGTCGGCGTGGCCAGCGCGCTGATCACCGTGCGCGGATTTCGGCCGTCGGGTTTGGCATCCCTTCCAACGATGCCCTGGCGCTCCTGACGCAGCGCGGGATCAAGCTGCCGCAAGGCCAGGGGGTCGCGGCGCGGCTTTCCGGCACCGAGCTGGTGAAGCGCGTGTCGCCCGCCGTGGCCCTGCTCAAGGTGAAGCTCGGGCCGGGCGGCGTCGGCGGCGACCAGCAAAAGGTGGTCGATTTTCACGGCGTGTTCAGCTCGTCCACGACGGCGCCCGGCGGGTTCTTCCCGCGGCTGCAAGGCGGCACCAGCAAGGCAGACCGGGGACGGCTGGTGGTCAATGCCCAGGGCGAAGTCTCTCAGCAGAGCGGCTCGGTGAATTTGCCCTATCTGCTGGGTCCGCTCGGGCAAGTGGGGATTGAAGTACTGTCCGAAGACGGCAGCGGCACCTGGTCGTCGCGGAGCTTGATCGTGCTGCGCGAGGTGAAAACTCAGCAGCGCCAAGACGATGACTTCCCCTTCGGCATGCGGCCGCCGCGGCCGGGACGCCCGGGGTTGGGCAAGCCACGCAAGGGGCCCGGCATCGACCCGTTCGGCCGCCGCCCCGAGACTACCGAAAGCACGGTCCTTCATCCGGCCGTCGAACAGTGGGCTTACAAGATCAGCAAGACCGAGGGAGATATCGTCCATATCGACAAGACGTGGGAGATAAAGACGGTCGGCGAAAAGGACGGGCAGCCGTATATCCATGCCTCGGGCAAGGGAACGCTGCTTTTCGACAAGCGGCAAGGTATGCCGCAGAGCGCCGACCTGAAGGCCAGCTTTCGCGTGCGCGGAGAGCCGAACGTTCCCCTGACCCTGACGGTGACTTTCCTCGGTCAGGAGGAAATGGCGGACCTGGCCAAGAAGTCCAAGGAGGCGCGCGAGCGGGCGATCGCCGAGGCCGCCAAGCGAAAGGCCGAACCCCCCAGAGACCCCGTGCGGAAGTTCAACGAAGCCGGCGGACCAGCCACGCCGCTGCCGCCCGCCACCAGCGGCGGCTTGAGCCAATTCGACCCGGACGGCACGGGAGCGGCGGGCACGCCGGAGGCTTTGCCTCAACCCAAGGAGAAGATCAAGCCGGCGCGGAAGCCAGCCAGACCCGACCGCACGCCGCCTGGGCCAGTGCCTTCAGGGAGCGGGGGCGGGGGCGGACTGGACAAGTTCGATCCAGAGCGTTAGACAGCGTTAGACGTGGGGCACGCTTCTCGTGGGGCACGTTTCTAAACGTGCCCGTCTCTGTAGGTACTCTGCGTGTCGGGCACGTTTGGAAACGTGCCCCACACGGTTTACTTCTCCAAATCCGCCGGCAGACGGAACACCTGCAGGTCGCCTCCGCCGGGGCTGCCGGTGATGTGCCGCTTATCGGGCGAATAGGCGACCGACTGCACGTAGTATTTCTGCGCCACGTCGAATTCGTAGAGCTTCTTCTGCGTGGCCACTTCCCACACGTTGATTTTCCCTTGGCCGCCCGAGATCAGGTACTTCCCGTCTGGTGAGAAGGTCGAGCTCCACTGGATTTCGCCCTCCTCGAGTTTGGGATATTCCTTACCGCTGCGGATGTCCCACAGGCGGATCGTGTAGAGGTCGCTGACGGCGACTTTCGAGCCGTCTGGCGCGATCGACACCGTTTGCTGGAGCGGCATGCGGGTCAGCTCCATCCGCTGCACGGGCTTGCCGCTTGCGATGTCGATCAGCGTCATGCTCTTGCTGTCGGCCGCCAGACCTTGCTTGCCGCTGGCGGTGAGGAACGTCGCTTTCACGGGGCCGTCGAAGCCGTCGATGGCGAACTGCTCGCGGCCCGTCTCGAGGTCCCAATAACGGGCCTTCTTTTCGCTGCTGCCCGAGAGGGCGAACTTGCCGTCGCGCGTGACGGAGATGCTCTGGATCTCCTTGTTGTGTCCCACGAACCTGCCGGCGGCGGTGAGGCCCCCCTTCTCATCGACGTTCCAGATTTCGATGCGGCCGCGGTACCCGCCGCTGAGCAGCTTCTTGCCGTCGGGGGTGAAGGCCAGGCAGGTAACCTGGCCCATACCGTCGAGCCGTTCGTGCAAGCTCACGCGCGTCGAGGAATTGACATCGAAGACGATCAGCGACTGGTCCAGAGTGCCCACCGCCAGGAACTGGGCATTGGGCGAAAACGCCAACGCCTTGACGCTGCGGCTGAGATCGGTGAAGCGGCGGATTTCGCCGACCTTCGATTCGTCGTCCACCTTGATCTTGACCAACGGCACGTGGTTGGGCTTGGGCGCGCTGGCTTTGGCGGCCGGCGTCTTGGCGGAGTCCGTCTTGGCGGAGTCCGTCTTGGCGGTGTCCGTTTTGGCGGTGTCCGTTTTGGAGGGCGCGCCTTTGGCCGGCGGGTTCTTCGCGAAATAGTCCTTGTACTCCGGCAGGGTCAGCAAGTGATCCATGTCGGCCGCGCTGAGTTTCTCAAGCGGCATCTTCAGCAACGTGCCGTCGGCCTTCTCCAGGTAAGCCTGCTGGTCCTTGATCGCCACCAGCGTGGCCTCGAACTTCTTGCCGGTCGAGTCGGTCCACTCACGCGCCGCGACGGATGCAGCGCAAAGGCAAAGCACGGCCGCTAACGCGAAGCGATGCCAGGGCACGGCGATTTCTCCGAGCAAGAGCAGGATGATGAAAGAACAAGGCGGAGCAAGTGCCTCAATGATAGTGCGGCCGTTCCGCGGCAAGCAAGCACGGGCAGCGCGCTGGCGTTCGCCCCTTGCTCGGCGAACTTGCAATCGCCGGCCGCGCCGTCGATAATCTTTCTCGTCGCCTCATTTGGCACGAGGAAACCCTCACGCTCGGCTGATTATCATGCGCAAGTTCGCCGCCGCGACGGTGTTGTGTGGGCTATTCGTCCTGGTGGCCGGCCTCTTCTGCGCCCAGCGGTTGTGGGCCCAGGGGGGCGGCAACGTCAAACGCAAGACGCCGCCCAGGGTCTTCGACAAGCGGGTGGAGGAAGCCTTCTTGAAAGACGTGGTCAAGAAGCACGGCGAAGGGACCCTTGACGACGTGCTGGCGGGCCGGGCGACCAGCGTACCGGCGGTTGGCGCGAACAACCCGCCGCTCACGCCTGGCAGCGGCAACGCCAACTCCGGCTGGTCGAAGATCATCTCGGCCGAAACGCTGGAGAACGAAATCAAGGCCATCATCAACGTCGTGGGGCCTGAGGTCGCTTCCAAAACCAAGTGGAACACGGGCCACCGCAAGGTCCGCAACTACTACACGACTCTCGCGATGTGTTTCGGCGTGATCGCCCAGTACGACGCGGCGGTGAAGTTTCAGAAGGACGCCGTGGCCCTCCGCGACAACCTGGCCAAGAGCGCGGCCAACAGCAAGGTCAATGACGAACGGGCCATGATCGAGGCCAAGAAGCTGCTGCTCGAGCTGCTCGAGCTGCGCAGCGGCGGCAAAGTGAGCGTGGCACCCGCCGGCGAAGGCGCCAAGCCCTACGGCGTCTCCGAAGTCTCTGAAGTGATGAAGCGGATGCAAATCGCCACCAAGCCGGAGAACGTGGACGGAAAGGGACTGGAATTCTGGACGTCGTCTGCCGGGGCCTTCAAGGCCGCCAAATCGGAGGTCATCCACGAAGCGGAGCTGCTGGGCATGATGGCCAAGGTCCTCCAGGACCAGCAGTCGTTTGAGATGTTCGCGGGCATGGCCAATTTCGACAAGTTCGCCAAGGAAGTCGAAACGGCCGCCGGGGAGATCGTGGCCGCGGCCAAGTCGGACAACTACGGCACGGCCCGCGCCGCCGTGGGCAAGATCACCAAGGCCTGCGCCGGTTGCCACGGCGATTTCCGCTAAGGCGGGCTTCAGGCTTCGGACTACAGGCCTCGGGCCGACACTTCGATTGTCTGCTCGGTCGCGAGCTGCTTGTTCTGAAGTCGGAAGTCTGAAGCCTGAAGCCCGAAATCATGCCGCCTGATCTGCCCTCGCTGATCGCCGCCGCGAAGCACGCCAGGTCAAGCGCCTACGCGAAGCACTCAGGTTTTTCGGTGGGCGCGGCGCTGCGAGCGGCCAACGGCGAGATCTTCGTCGGCTGCAACGTCGAGAACGTTTCGTACGGGCTGACGATCTGCGCTGAGCGCGCGGCGGTGTTTGCCGCCGTGGCCGGCGGCCAGCGGAGGTTTTCGGCATTGGCCATCGTGGCCGATGGCGGCGTGACTCCGTGTGGGGCCTGCCGGCAAGTGCTGGCGGAATTCTGCGAGGACCTGCCGATCTACCTGGTCGATACGGCCAGCGCCGAGCGGGTCGAGGAAGTGCGGCTGAACGACCTGCTGCCAAGAGCATTCCAGTTCAAGAACGGACCACACTAACCCCACGCGTCAGCGAGGGAGAGTGGCGGAGGGACTCGGCGTCCTGACTCGCCACCCAATCTTTGCATTCGCTGCAACTTGCCCGCCCTGTGCGAGGGCCAATGCGAATGCTATGATGTGGCCCCATTGGAACGGTCCGCAGAACTCCGCAAGCTGAGGGATTGGATGATGCGCAAGTTGCTGGATATCTCCTGTCTTGTCGTCGGCGGCCTGTCGATGCTGGTGGGTGCCGGCCTGCTCATGTTGTATTGGCTGGGGCCTTCCAGTGGCATCCATCCCGGCAAGCCGGTTTTATTGGCCGGCGCCGCGGGTGTCGCCCTTGGGGCCGTCGTGTTTCTGGTCGCCCGCGGAGGACGCACCTGGCCCGCCTGGGCGGTGATCATCGCTCTCATGACGGGCACTTTCGCGCTGGGGCAGACCGCCGACCGATGGCTGCCCTACGTGCCGTCGCTGGGCACAAACGATGACCCGCCCGACGATCCACCGGACGTTGTGCCCGTCGCGGACAAGGCGGCCGACAAGACCGCCGCCGAAAAAACCGCGAACAAGACAGCGGCCAAGACGGAATCGACGCCGGGCAAGGCAGCCTCCAAGACCGACGCCAATCCGGCCGCCGCCGAAGGGACCGAAATCACGCCCGAGCAGTTCCTTACCGAGCATATCGAGCCGGCGCTCAAGGCCATCTCCGCCTACGAAGGCTACACGTGCAGCTTCCACAAGCGGGAGTGGGCCAAGGGGCTCGGCAGAAGCTATAGCCTGACCGACGAGAGAATCAGCCTCAAGGTGCGCCACGAGCCGTTCAGCGCCTATCTGCATTTCGACCATACGGCCAAGCGCGGCACTGAGGCCATCTACGTGGAAGGCAAGAATAATGGATACGTGATCGCCCATTCGACCAAGTTCCCAGGCAGCTTATTGGGCACCATCGAAGTGCCGCCGACCGACTCCAAGGTGATGGCCGACAACCGCTATCCGATCACCAACATCGGCCTGAAGAACCTGATGCTCAAGTTCAAGAATGAGTCGGAGAAGTACAAGGAAGCCCTGAAGGACGTTCTCCTTCACGCTGATGAAAGACGAGGACATCGATAAGCGTCCCTGCAAAAAGATCGAGCTCTGGAACGCCAAACCGGAAAAGTATCCGCGGGCCAGCGCCCGTCTGTACATCGACCGCGAGTGGAACATCCCCGTGGGCTTCGAGTCCTTTGAGATGATGAACGGCCGGGTGACGCTGGTGGAGTATTACCGTTACACGAACCTCAAGTTCAATCCGGGCCTGAAGGACATCGACTTCGACCCCTCCAACCCGGTCTACGGGTATCGGTAGCACGGTAGCACCGACATGAGCTAGCCTCGCCCGCGACGGGGCTTACAATGTAGACATCCCTTGGGTCTTCGCAGTCCTCGACGAAGGAAATCGCGCGTGTCACCAAACACCGAGCCGGGCTTGAGCGAGAAATCGGTGCTCAGCGAACAGGTGGACTTGAAGGATTCCTCGCTGGCCGCCCTGCTGGCCTGGCTCCTGCCGGGCGCCGGCCACTTCTATCAGGGTCGCCATGCCAAGGGGGCGCTGTTCCTGGTGTGCATCCTGGGCACGTTCGTCTACGGCATGATCCTGGGCCACGGGCGCTGCGTGTACTTCCAGTGGTATCCCTCGAACATGCGGCGGTTCTCTTACGTGTGCCAATTGGGCGTGGGCCTGCCGGCGCTGCCGGCCTTGGTGGGGACGTTTCGCGCGAACCAGCGCCAGACCAGCTTGCCGCTCCTAAGCGACAACTACTACATGCCGCCGCGACTGATGGACGGGGACAAGCCGCTGGACTACGAGCGGTGGTGGAACAACCCTCCCGCGCTGCCCGTGCGCTCCGAATACGACGATTGGAGCAGCCATTGGAACCGGGCGTTCGAGCTGGGGACCGTGTTCACGATGATCGCCGGGCTGCTCAATATCCTGGCCATCTACGACGCCTGGAGAGGGCCGGCCTTTGGCGCCGCGTCACTCGGCGCCGCGCGGCGCGAGGAAAAAGCGCCGGTCACGGCGTAAATCGCTCGGCTTAGCCGGGCCGGCACGCCGCGCTTGTGCGATTCATCCGGCGTTCACTCTTGCCCGCCGCCCCGCAAAGAAACCAGACGTTGTAGTTCGGATGCACGGACGAGACTTCGTCCGACAGCGGTCCACTCTGTTCGCGGTGCACAACCGTTTGGAACAGAAGGCAACGAAGGCAGCGAAGAAAGGACTGGCCACGCCTTCTTCGTTGCCGTCGTTGCCTTGTGTTCAAATCGCGCCTCGAGCGACTCGGCGCAGCGCACGACTTGAGGCATCGACGATCTCGCGCGATTCGACGGCGCGTGCTTGCGTGGCACTCGCGCGCTGCGCAGCGCGAGAATCTTTGCGATTGCGCGCGAAAACGTGTTGCACAAATTTTCCGAATGCGTACAACTTAGGCACTGGCTACGTTGTTCATCGATGTGCGGCGTGAGGCGAAGTCAACGAAGATGCAGCTCACGCAGCACTCGAAGCAGGAAGTGAGTGAGGTGTTGTTCAGGCAAGCACAAGCACGTGATGCGACGAATCGTCGTGGTTCGACGCTGCTTGCCGCTACTCTTTACGGAGGACGAATTCGTGGCCAAGAAGAAGAAGGCAGCGAAGAAAGCGGCCAAGAAGAAAGGCGCTAAGAAGAAGCGCTAGGCCGGGTCTTGGCTGACCTGGTCCGCCGCGGCTGAAGGAAGTGGCGCGGCGTGCCGCCCAGGAAACGACGAGAAAGAGCCGTTTGGGACGCGCGACCCAAGCGGCTCTACTGTTCTGACAACCATGCTCTTTTGCCGGCAACTCGGCACGGTTCTGGAAGCCCGCTCGCTTTTGCCCGCTCACTTTGCCCGCTGCTCTCGCGGCTTACTCTTTGCCGCTTCCTTCGCCGCGATCTCTCTGCTCCTCTTCCCACACGTCGTCGCCATAGCCCGGTGGAAAGGGATCGATCAGCTCGTCAGGCTGTGACTTCTTCCGCACCGGCGTCGCGCTGGGCGGCGTGGACGGTTTGCCTGGAGGCCTTGCCTTGCGCGGCGCACCGCGATGCGGCGCGGCGCGATGCGGTGCTGCCGGGGGCGCCGGCTCGTCGTCCAGCGCGTCGGCGAATTGCCGCAGCCAGAACTCGGTTTCATCCTCCTCCGGCTCCGCGGGGCGATTGGAGGGCACGAGCACTTGCCCGCGATCCTGGCGTTTGCGTAACTGCTCGTCGTACCAGGCTTCGCTGTCCAGGGCGCGCGCTTGCGCCGGCGCGCGCGCGCTGCAGCCGATGATCGCTGGAGACAACCGTCAGCTTGCGCGGCGTGCTGTGCCGGGCGATCAGCTCTTCCAGCAGCGCATCAGCGTCTTCGTGGTCGGCGGCGAAGTGCACGCGGATACCCCGCACGACGAGCGTGCGCGGCCTGCCAGGCGGCGGCCGGGCCGCATCGAACACCACGACGGTCCGCGCGGCTTCCTCGCCGGGAAGCAGCTCGGCCAACCGGGCCAGAAGCGCGGCACGCGCCCGCTCCAAGCCACCGTGGCCGGGCATCCGCCCGCCGACGCCCAGCGCGTGGATCAGGTTGTAGCCGTCGATGAGGGTCAAGGGCGGCGGGGCGGTATCCGTCTTGTGATCGCGGCGGTTTGGCGTCATATTGGAGGTATCACCGCTTGGCCCGCGGCGAAGGAACGAACCGTTCCTAGGGCATCGTTCCTGCAACCACGTCGATCGACACCTTGGGCCAGACTCACTATCTCTCGGGGAGACGACTCGTGCCAGCCATTCTGACGCAAACCAACGGCGACGTGCTCGTGGTGTATTTCAACGACGCCCAGATTCTCGACGAGAGCAAGATCCAGCAGATCAGCGAGGAGCTGATGTCGGTGGTGGCCAAGGTTCCCTCGGGCAAGCTGCTCCTGAACTTCAACGAGGTGAAGTTCATGTCGTCCTCGGTGTTGGGCCGGCTGGTGCACCTCAACAAGCGCTGCAAGCAGGAGCAGATCGACCTGAAGCTCTGCAACATCTCGCCGGACATCATGGAGGTGTTCAAGATCACCCGGCTGAACCGCGTCTTCGATATCTACGACGACGAGAACGCGGCCATCACGGCCTTCGCCAAGAAGGGCTGGTTCGGCTAGTCGGCCAGTAGCGGGGCCATCTTGGCCCCGCGCCAGGGAGCAGGGGTGGCAGGGTTCAGTAGCTGAACTCGCCAGAGTTCAGGGTGCCCGGCGGGGGCTGCACGAAGCGAAGTCCCAGGCGAGCAGCCGACGTTGGCTTTCTGGCTCCTTGACGGGCCGGTTCGGGCACTTCGTTATCACGATCCGTGGCGATTCCGCTGGGGCTTCGCTGCGCTCAGCCCCAGCCACCCTCGAGGTCGCTTCAATCGCTGCGCAGTGCCGCGACGCAGATCTCTTGCCGGTTGTGCTGAAGCTGCCGGGCATGGAGGTCCTTGTAGCCCCAGGTGCGGATGCGGAACAGGTACTCGGGCACCTGCTCGGCTATCTCCCAGTCCAGCAGCTTGAGTGTCAGCAGCAAGCCGCGGACGTTGACCTCACCGTGCGTGACGATGCCTTCGACGGTGTCGAGCATCGTCTGTGGGGCGACGTTCATGTCGGAGAAGAGCCAGCGGACTTTGCGGAAATCCCGCCGCCGCACGTCGTCGCCGCGCCTGCGGAAGTGCGTGAAATTCGGGTGGGGCAGCACTGCCGGGTGCATCTCTGCCGGATCGATGCCGATCACCGAGAGGCCGCGGTCGAGCAGGGCCTGCGCCGCCCCGCCCGGCGCGCTGCCCAGCTCGGCGCAGCGCTGGCCGGCCTGAAGCGGGAGCTGCGACCAGCCAATGGCCTCTTCCATCTTCAGGTAGGCCCGCGAGACCGCGTGCGGCGGCAGCTCGAGACGGCAAAACCCGCCGGGCCAGCAAGTGTGCGGCGGGCCGGCCTGATGATAGCCGATCCACCACTCGTGCGGCTCGACGACGACGCAATCGAGCACGAACTGGCCCGGCTGGACCCACGTTTCCAGCGTGGCGCCCGGCCGGGCATCGCGAATTGCCCGTGCGATCGCGGCATCCTCAGACCTCACGCCCGGCTCGAAGCCGTGGTCGCCTGGCGCGTGCAAGTCGCGATGCCAAACGTGCAGGCCAGTCGCCGGGCGATCGCCAAAGAGTTGCCACACTTCTGCGGCACGTGGCTGCGTCTCTCCGAGATGCGAAGGGTCGCGGAGTGACTCGGTCGGCGCCGCATCGCCGGGAGTCGCGTCCGCGTGGCCGGCCACTTCGTGGGATACGCGGCTCGCGTGTCCGTCTGGCACGCGAGCCGCGTGCCCCAGGTGGGCAGTGACCTTTCCAAGCGACACGGCGCAGGCCCGAGCGAAGATCGAGTTGGCATACTCGCTGAGCTGTAAGCCGCCGACGGGCGCCTTGAACGTTACAAACCCCGGGCGCGAATAAGCAGGCTTGAGGTCCGGCCACCGCCGGGTAAACTCGGCCTTGAGCGCCCGCTCGGCGCCGACCTGGCAGGTCGCGAGGAGGAAATCGGCCGGCTGCGTCATGGGCACGTCTCTAGCAGCAACCGCCAAGCGGCCGCAGCTTTCTTAGCGCTCACGACCGCCTCGAACTCCATCTTCTCTCCACGCTCCAGCATCTGGGCGCAGCGTGGTCCGACGACCGCGGGGAATGCCGGAAACACTCGTTTCAGGAACGCCAGCGATTTGCGTTCCGAGAGCGCACATTCAATGAGCAGCGGCTGCACCGGGCGAATCCTGAGAGCATCGAGCAGCGCGTCGTTGACGCCAAGGTAGCCGACACGTCGTGAGCCCAGTCGCTCGGCAAGCCAGGCAAACACGAGTAAGTCCACCGGGTCCATGTCGCCTAGGAACAGCAATCGCCGTCGCCCGACGATCTTTCGTATCCACTCCAAGTCTGCGGCAGCGGGCAATCCGTATCGGCCAATCATGCCGATACCATCCTGAACGCCGCACCGCTCGATGATTGCCAACACGCCGCGCGGTTTCGTGGTGAAGATGAAGCGATCCATGCCGGCTGGTCCGATTACCGTGTACGGAAACACTCGCTCGCCGCACTGAAACTCGCCATCGCCGTCATGGCGCACGAACCAGGACTGAATGAGGTCCGCCGAGTTTTCTCTCATGGGCTGCGACCGTTCACTCAGCGTGACGCCTTTTCCTGCCCCGCCGCGGCCAGTCGCTCCCGCAGCCAGGCTTCATCGGCCTGCGACAGGGGCGGGACGAGCGGCTCGCGATACGGCAGCCGGCGATCGTAGAGCGACGGCTCATACGCCGCTCGAAAGGCCGTCCCCAGGTTCAACGAAATCTCCGCGTCTTCCGGCAGCAGGGGAATGGGGATTCTCGGAAGCTCGGCGCGAAGCGACCAGGCAATCACCTGACCCCGCGGCCGCCGCTGGGTCCGGCCGATGAAAGAATAGTAATCGCCTGGCGGCAGCGGTTTGGACATCGGCAGCCGCTGCCCGCCGCGAAGCAAGTCCAGCTCCAAAAGGTGCGAGTGGCTGCCCAGCAACTCCTCCCGCTTGCGCAGATAAGCGTCGAGCCCTTCCTCGGTCGCGGACTTGTTCCAGGGTGAGAGCAGCTCCATGACGGTGACCACTTGGCCGGTTGCCCGATGAATCAGCACCAGGTGCCGCTGCGGGTGAGGTTCGAACTCAGGGTATTCCAATTCCACCATCGTTGCATCCGCTACGGCAGTAGCCGCGGCCTCACCGCTCGATTCCTCGAAAGTGCTAATGGTCACGTCGGGCGCCACGCGGTGCAGCCGTTCCTCGTCGTGCTCGACGAACAGGTACTCTTCAATTCGCACTTCATACTTAGGCAGCACTTCGGCCAACAACAGATTGGCGACCGAGGCCAGCAGCCTGGGCGCGAAGTCGCCCCAGTACGGAGGCAACTCCAGATACGGGTCCATTCCGGGGAACGGGCAAGGCATGGTTTGACTCCCAATTGCGGCCGGCACGTAGCCGCCTCTCTAGGGACGCGGCCGCGCGGACCGGCCCTGTGCAGTGGCCGTGCAGTCTATTCTCCCGCACCCATGCTGCCACGGCAATTGCGTCACTGCGGCGACGCGGCCCGGGCAGCATCGAACGCTTTCTGCGCCGCCTCGTACACGTCCTTCAGCGGCACGCCATGCTGCTCGGCCACTTGCCGGCACGACTCGAACTCCGGCGAGAAGCTCGGCGGCGAGCCGGCGATCCAGGCCAGCTTGCCGTCGATCGGGCCCCAAATGGTTTCGACCGTGTGCGGCTGGCGCTCCAGCTTGTGCCGGCTGACCGGCCAGCGGCGGATGCCGAGCGTGCTCGTCTCGCGGAAGATGATCTTCTCCAGCTTGGGGATCGCCGCCGCCTGACAGAGCACGGTCAGCGTGACGCCGGGGCGGTTCTTCTTCATCTGGATGGCCGTGGTGTAGACGTCCAGCGCGCCGGCCTCCAACAGCTTGGTCGTCGTGTGGCCGATCACCTCGCCGGTCACGTCGTCGAGGTTCGTTTCCAGCACCCAGACGACGTCGGAGGCCATGTGCCCGTCGGCCTCGCCGACGAAGAGCCGCAGCAGGTTGGCCTGCTCGTTCATGTCGCGGTGCCGGCGCCGTAGCCGATTTGGGTGACGCGCATGCTCGGCAGCGGGCCGTATTCATCGACCACGGTCGCCAGGATCGCCGCCCCGGTGGGCGTCGTCAGCTCCGCGGGCACGTTCGACTCTTGCAGCGGCACGCCCCGCAGCAGCTCGGCCGTCGCCGGGGCCGGCACGCTTACGCGGCCGTGGGCGATCTTGATCGTGCCGCAGCCGGTCGGGACCGGCGAGGAGACGATCCGATCGACGCCGAGCAGATCCAGCCCGATCGCCGCCCCGCAGATATCGGCGATGGAATCGACCGCTCCGACTTCGTGGAAGTGCACCTTGCGGATCGTGGTGCCGTGGACCTTGGCCTCGGCCTCGCCGAGCCGCGTGAAGATGCGCTTGGCCAGGTCCTTCTGCCCGTCGGAGAGCCGGCTGGCGTCGATCATGTCGGTGATGTGGTGCAGATGCCGATGGGCATGCTCCGGCTCGTGCTCGAGCGTGATGTGCGTGCCGCGGAAGCCGTGCCGCTTGACCTCGGCGGCCGCGAGCCGCACCGGCTTCATACCCAGCGAATCGATGCCCGCCTGAATGGCGGCCAGATCGACGCCGGCATCGACCAAGGCCGCCAGCGTCATGTCGCCGCTGATGCCGCTGAGGCAATCGAGGTAGGCGATTTTCATTCGTTGTTCGATTCGTCAATGCGATGCTGGGCGGGCCGTGGGCGACCGCCGATGGCGACTCACTCCTGCCTTCTAATCCCGACAAGATACCGATGGAACAGCTCTTCCTCCTCGTCCGTTCCAATATCGAATTTGGCGTGATTGGCATCCAGGTAATCGGCGACACGCTTGATCATGGCAAGGATCTCTGGCGATGCGTCGGCTCTGTCGGCCTGAATGTAGAGAGAGCATAGAAGGAAGTTCGCAAACTCCCAATCGCGGCTCGACTCGTCGCTTTCCAAGTATTCCAGTGCGGGGATGATGTAGTAGCGCACGCCTGCTTCGGTCATCCACGCGAAGTCGTCGGCGACGATCGAAGACTCACGAAACATGGCCTTCGCTTGGGCCTGGTTTTTGCCGAGGAAGTTCTTCAAGACGCACTTCTGGTCCAGTCCGATTGGCGGTGGACCAACCAGGGCAAGCGAGTCGGGCGGGAGCATAGATCAATGGAATGGTTCGCGTGCTAGGCTTGAGCATGACCGGCGATCGGCGACCCTTCCAGATGAGCCTGGCCTTCATGCTGCTCCTCCTGATTGTAGGAGGGCCGCTGCTGGGAGTCATCGTGCCGCGGCTAATTGGCGGGACTCCGGACTCGGGGCCTCAGCCAGCAGAGTCCACGCGGGTGATTGGACCTAAAGACATGTGGCCGAACGACGGCGCACTCTTTGAGCTTCGGTTCGTCGTCGAGGGCGCCAACTTGGGCTGCATGTGGGACGACGGCGAACCCCGGTGGGAGTCCGACCACATTGAGCCCGGAGAACCAGACCTTACGCCCACCGTCATGCAGTAGTCACCGCCGCGGTCGGCGAGATCGCGGCGACGGGCGACGACGCGACGTTCCGACTCGGGATCGTTTCGAGACCGCGAGCTGTGGCAGTTTCACGCGGCGGTAGATGTCGGTCAGCGTCAATCGGCACTCGATGGACCGCAGGTCCAGCACGTCGTCGGCACCGGAGTATTCCCGCAGGAGCCACGAGCCGTCGGCTTGGCGGATGTGGTGCTCGACGTGCATCCGGTCCTGGGCGATCGCTAAGAACTCACGGACCGATGTCAGCCGCCGATAGTGCTCGAACTTGACGCCGCGGTCGTAGTTCTCGGTGGTCTTGGAAAGAACCTCCACCAGAAGGGTTGGATTGAGCAGCGTGTCGGCGACCTTGTCTTCGAACTGCGGCTCGTCGCAGACCACCACGAAGTCGGGATAGGTGTAGAGGCCGGTCGCCGTCACCTTGACACGCATGTCGTTCGGATAGGTCTCGCACGGCCGCTCCAGAAGCTGGTTCCCCAGCACGCGGTCGATGTCCGATACGATCAGGCTGTGCGGCCGGCTCGCGCCCGCCATCGCGAACATCTGGCCGTCGAAGTACTCGCTCTTCGTCTCGGCCTTGCGCTCGATGGCCAGATACTCGGCCGGCGTGACGTATCGCTCGGGCTGGGCGGACACCGTCAAAAGCACTCCTCGGCGGCTGCGAAGGATTATTCGTCGCTCAGCTCTACCTTGTCGTAGATCTCGCGCAGGACCAGCCGACAGCCAACCGACTCCAGCTCGACCAGGTCGTCGAGACTCGTGTAGACGCGCAGCAGCCAACTGCCGTCGTCCTGTCGGCGATAGTGATCGACGTGGTGCTTTTTCTGGGAGATCATCAGGTAGTCTTGCAGCGACGGGATGCGCTGGTAGTGGCCGAACTTGTCGCCGCGGTCGTAGCGCTCCGTGCTCTTGGAAAGGACCGCGACGAGTACCTGGGGATTCAGCAGCGTATCACGATACTTGTCTTCCAGCCCGGGTTTGCCACACAGCGCGCTGGCATCCGGATAGGTGTACAGCCCTGTGGCCTCGACCTTGATTCTTTGGTCGCTGCCATAGGCGCGGCAAGGCCGTCCTTTGAACTGGGTGTGTAGCTCGCCGATTACGTTCGCAGAGATGAGGTTATGAGGCTCCAAACCACCGGCCATGGCCCACATCTGGCCGTTGAAATACTCGCTCTTCGTCGTGGCCGCTCGCTCGATGGCCAGGTATTCAGTCGGCGAAAGATAGCTCTGAGGCACGGCGGACATCGCATCGCTCCCCGGCAATTCTGTCGCTGGGCTGGTCGAGGGGAACTGTGACACTACGTCCATTCTACCCTACACCTTCCCCACCACGAGCGAGATGTTCTGCCCGCCGAAGCCGAAGCTGTTGGTCAGGGCGTGGTCGCACCTGCGTCTCGCGGGCCTGTGTTGGGCACGTAGTCCAGGTCGCAGTCCGGGTCGGGCGTTCTCGTAGTTGATCGTCGGCGGCAGCACGCCGTCGCGGAGCGCCAGGACGCAGGTGATCAGCTCCGACGGCGCCGGCGGCGGCGATCAGGTGGCCGAGCATGCTCTTGCTGCTGGAGACCGGCGATCTTGTAGGCGTGCTCGCCGAACACCTTCTTGATGGCCAGCGTCTCGACCCGGTCGTTCACCGTCGGTGCTGGTGCCGTGGGCGTTGATGTAGCCGATGTCGCTCGGGGTTGAGGCCCGCGTCCTCGAGCGCCATCCGCATGCAGGCGATGGCGCCGCGGCCGTCGGGGTGCGCTGTCGGTCACGCGGATAGGCGTCGGCGGTCGAGCCGTAGCCGGTCAGCTCGGCGTAGATCGTGCGCGCCGCGCCGCTTGGCGTGCTCCAGCTCCTCGAGGACCAGCATCGCCGGCCCCTTCGCCGAGCACGAAGCCGTCGCGGTGCAGGTCGAACGGCCGCGACGCCTTGCGTGCGGCTCGTCGTTGCTGCGTGCGAGAGGGCCGTCAGCAGGTTGAAGCCGGTGACGCCGAACGGGTGGATCATGCTGTGCGTGCCGCCGGAGAGCATCACGTCGGCGTCGCCGCGGCGGATCATCTCGGCGGCCTCGCCGATCGGCCTGGCTGCTGGCGGCGCAGGCCGTCAGGCAGTTCGCGTTGGGGCCTTGGGCGTTGAACAGCGCGGCGAGGTGGCCGGCCGGCATGTTGGGCTCCTGCTCCATCTCCAGCACGGGATCTAGCCGCTCCAGGCCAGCTTTAGTGAACTTCGCGACGTCGAACTTGTCGCCGTCCAGGGCGGCGACGATCATGTCGCTGAAGGCGTAGAAGTCTTGATGCCCCTCGCCGCTGCCGAGGTAGACACCGAAGCGGAGGGGGTCGATCGCTGGAGTCCCGGCTTTAGCCTGCCCGGCCCCCGCCTCGCCGCCTGAAGGCTGGGCTCCAACTTCCAAACCCGAATCGGCGATGGCCATTTTCGCCGCCGCCACGGCGAATCGCGTATGGCGGCCAACTTTTTGCCATTCCTTGGGATCTTCGCCGGCCTCCGCAATTGACCAATGCTTCACTTCAGCGGCGATTTGTGTGGGGAAATTCGTCGGATCGAAGATCGTGATGCGATCCACGCCGGATTGACCCGCGAGCAGTTTTTGCCAAGCCTCGTCGATCTTGGCGCCCATCGGCGTCACCCAGCCGATGCCCGTGACTACTGCACGTCGTTGCATAGGGAACCTTTGGAATGCGGCGACTCGTCGCCGCTTTAGGATTCTGGTCCCAAGGCGACAAAGACTAACTGCCGCAATAATGATGAAAATCCAAAAGCGGCGACGAGTCGCCGCACTCCATAGACCTACATCGCCTGGCAAATCGCCTCCGCCATTTCCTGCGTGCCGACGGCCGTCGGATCATTGCGGTCAGCCTTCAGGTCGTAGGTGACCGACTTGCCTTCGGCGATGACCTTCGCCACGGCGCGCTCCAATCGCTCCGAGGCGCTCTTCTCGCCGAGGTATTCCAGCATCAGCTTGCCGGAGAGGATCAGGGCCGTGGGGTTGACCTTGTTGAGCCCCTTGTACTTCGGGGCGCTGCCGTGCGTGGCCTCGAACACGGCCCCACCGTCGCCGATATTGGCCCCCGGCGCAACGCCCAGCCCGCCGACCAGGCCGGCGCACAGGTCGCTGACGATGTCGCCGTACAAGTTCGAGAGCACCAGCACGTCGTAGTCTTCCGGCTTCTGTACGAGCTGCATGCACATATTATCGACGATCCGGTCCTCGAAGGCGATGTCGGCGTACTTCTCCGCCACCTTGCGGGCCGTGGCCAGCCATAGCCCGTCGGTGTGCTTCATGATGTTCGCCTTGTGGACGCAAGTGACCTTCTTGCGCTTGTTCTTCCGGGCATAGTCGAAGGCGCAGCGGACGATCCGCTCCGTGCCGGTGGTGCTGATCGGTTTGATCGAGACGCCCGTCACGTCGGCCTTGGTCTTGATCTTCTTATCGGTCGAGATCGAGTTAATGAACTCCACCAGCTTGGCCGTCTCGGGCTTGCCGGCCTCGAATTCCACGCCGGCGTACAGGTCCTCGGTATTCTCCCGCACGACGACCAGGTCGATCGGCTGACGGACGAACGTCCGCACGCCCTTGTACGTCTTGCACGGCCGGATGCAGGCATACAGGCCCAGCTCCTGCCGCAGATGCACGTTGATGCTGCGAAAGCCGGTGCCGACCGGCGTGGTGATCGGCGCCTTGAGGGCACACTTGGTGCGGCGGATGCTTTGGAGCACGGAGTCGGGCAGCGGCGTGCCGGTCCGCTCCATCACATCGACGCCGGCCTCCTGTACGTCCCAGTTGATCGAAACGCCAGTGGCGTCCACGCACTTGCGGGCTGCGGCGGCCAGCTCTGGCCCGGTGCCATCGCCGGTGATGAGGGTTACATCGTAGGGCATGTGCGCCTTGCGTGGCGAGAGGGTCCGAGCCCAACGGGTCGATTTGAATCCGTCGGCTCAAATGCGAAGCCAAAAGCAGGGTCAGCCAAGCTAGCAGATCGGCCGCGAGCCGGTCAACGCGAACGGAGGCGCCGCCTGGCATCATGTCTGAACGGCATCTTGCCTGAAAGCGCTCGCTTCGTTCTGCGCGTTGAGTTGCGCGTCTGCCGGCAACCACGCCGATTGGTGCGGGCAGCGATCGTCAGGTATTCAAACCTGAATTGACGGTCGTCTCGTGGCGGCTAGAATGACTCCACTGATTTGCGGGGCGTGGCTCAGCCTGGCTAGAGCGCTTGGTTCGGGACCAAGAGGTCGCTGGTTCAAATCCAGTCGCCCCGACTTCCTGAGAGATGCTCTGCTCACTTACCGACGCCTCGCGTCGTTGTGCTCCGTCGGCATAAGGCGGTTGCCGCGCCCTTCGTTCCCTCACGTCCTGCGCTTCCCGCAGATCGCGGATCGTAGCCACGGCCGACAGGATAAGACCTTTTTGCCGGCCAGCGGATCGTGCCTCGTCTGATCGCCGAAGACAGAAGACAACTGAGTCGGAGCTGCGTTCGTCGTCTGGAGTCTCGTCTGTGAGCATGAAGCCGCGGTTCTTGCCGTCTCTGCTGGCCGTAGCGATCGCAATGGTTTGCTGTCACGCCCACGCCCCCGCCCCCGCGCACGGCGACGACTGTTGCGATTACCGCCCGCTTTGGCTGCAGCCCTGGCAGCCCATCCCTCCGTGCGCAGCAAAGTCCGGCGCCCGATTGACGCTCAATCCGTTCCGGTTCGCCCAGTCGGCGCACTGCGGCACGTGCCGGTGGTCGGTCCGGCTGCCGAAACTCAAGTCCCCTTGGCTGGGTCTCCATCCGGGGACAACGAGCTGCGCCCTGGCTGCGCCGAGTGCGAACAGGACCAGGCGGGCGTGGTCAGCGACGTGGTTCCGCCTCCTGGTCCCCTTGGCGAAGCCCCGTGGCGCCGCCAGGTGTCACTTGCGCGTTTCGGCCCGCTCTTCGAAAGATGTCTGGCGCGTGGCGGCCGCCTGCTTGTCCTTCTTGGGGCGCTTGAATCGCACCCACGACCCGGGTGGGTCATCGGTCGCTTCCGCATTGCTGGCTGGCGAGGCAAACAAGGCCGTTTTCTTGGCGGCCGTCCTCGTCGGCTCCTTCACGGCAGACGTACGGACGATGCTGCGTTCCGGCGCGCTGGGCGAGCTCCGCTGGCGTTGCCCCGTTGAGCGTTGCTCCGGCTGACTGCGCTCCGCCACACCGGGCGCCGTGGATGAATCCCGCGAGCGAGACGGTCGCGAGGGGGCCTTCTTCGCGGCCACTCGATTCTGTTCGGCCTCATCGCCCTCAGCCTCTGGCTTGGAGCGTTTCGAGGATTCTCTGCCAGCCTTCGACGGCCTGGCTGGCGGAGCGTCGAGATCGCGCGACGTTGGAGGCGCGTCATCGCGCGCCAGCCGGTGCTCATCGGCGTCGTCCGATGAGGCGTCCGGTGAAGGGCTGCGTGAAGGAGTGGCACGGACGCCGGCAGCCGCGAGCTGCGCGTCGGTGTGCCGGGCCGATGGCCGCGGCGCGGGAGCGGCCCCGGCGGCCATCTCTGTGCCGTAGACGTCCGGTGCGCCGCCGTGATCTTCGATGCCCCGCACCACGTGCCGGAACTCAGCCAGGCCTTCGCGGAAGCGGCCCTGCTCGTTCAGCACGAGGGCCAGCAAGCTGCGCGACCTGGCGTGCTGCGGGTCCATCTCGAGCGCCTCCCGCAAGGTGCGCTCGGCCGCACGCATCTGGCGGCGCTGGTAGTGGGCGTATGCCATGTCGGTCAAGAGGTCGGCGCTCGGTGGCCCCGCGCGGCGCCAGGCGGAAGTGCTCGTCCGCCTCGCGCCAGCGGCCGCCACGGCTCGCCAGCGCGGCCAGGCGATGATGAGCCACGGGATGGCCGGCCTGCACCGCCAACACGTCGTGATAGAACTTCTTTGCCAGGTCTGCCCGGCCGAGACGCTCGCTCATTTGGGCCATCTCCAGCCGCGAGCCGCCGGCCTGACTCAGGTCCGGCGCGTGACAGGGGCCGGGCCAGTGGCGCAGCCGCAGCAGGCCACGAGCCAGCCGCCCAGCCACCACGTCATCCATGCCCGCCGTCGGTGCATCGGGTGTTCCCCATCAATCGAACGCTGGCTGCCGGCAGTGATTGCAAGGCGCACCGCGATACGGGCCAGCGCAGCGACCTCCCTGTTTTCGGCACGCGCACGGTGCGCACCGTAATGCGGCGCGGGCAGCGTACCGGAACCCCCCCGCTTTCCCCGTCGGTGCGGGTGACGCTGCCGCGACTCGTGCTCGTAGTCGTGCTCGTGCTCGATTTGAATTCGGCGCGGATTCGAGCACGAGCACGAGAACGACTACGAGCACGACGTAACAGCCAGGGCCGCGCAGAAGCGAGCAGCCGCGGAGCTACCGAATGCCCCGCAAGCCGCTTACAATGACGGCATTGCTTCCTCAAAACTGGCAAGAACCAGGGAAACGTGTATGAAGTCGCTTTTGTTGGCACTGGCCGCGGCATTCGTGGGCACCACGGTCGGCTTGACGTATGCCCTATGGCGGGTTGGCTTGCCGAACACGGGCAGCCCGTTCGATGTGAGCGTGCTGCGGCACATCACCGTCGAGGAGTTGCCGCCTCCTCCCGCCATCGGCGGCCAACCGCGGTTGGTGGCAAAACACCAGGACGGACGCGAAGCGCCCGGTGGTGCGCGCTCGGATGAGTTGATCGTCGATTTTGGGATGATGCCTCAACTGGCCTCCAACCGGACCGAGTTCATCTTTCGCAACGAGGGAGATGCGGTCCTGGAGCTGAAGAAAGGCAAATCGACCTGCAACTGCATGGTCGGCGAATTCTCGGGCGCTTCGCCGACCGAGCCCACCAGGACGCGGGTCGCCCCCGGCGAGCAAGCCATCGTCACGCTCGCCTGGAAGACCGAAGGCCCCGAAGGGCCGTTCCGCCACCGGGCCGAAATCCAGACCAACGACCCCGCCCGCCCGTCGGTCTATCTCGTCGTGAACGGCACGCTCACGCGCGGCCTGCACATTACTCCCCGCGAGCTGGCGCTGGGGCGGATCGGCTTTCGTGAGGGGAAGCAGCTCGAATTCAACGTCCTGGCGTTTCACAGCGCCGACCTGGCAACCCCCAACGTCACGCTGATCGACCCGGCCGCGCCGCGAGCCGTGGCGCCTGATTCGCTAGCGAAGCTGGCAGACATCGCCAGCCGGAAGCTCAGTCTGGAAGAGGTCCACGCTGTCGAGCCGCAGGCCCAGAGCGGCTATCGCGTGACGATTTCGCTGAAACCAGGGTTGCCCTTGGGGCGGATCGACCGCAGAATCCGCGTGACCACGAACCTGATCGAGCCGGTGGACCTGCCGCTGGTGGGCACGGTGATCGGCGACATCAGCGTAGCCGATGGCCCCGATTGGTTCGGCCAGTATCAGTTCTTTCGTCTGGGCCAGGTCAAAAGTGAAACGGGTGCATCGAAATCGCTGTCGCTGATCGTCCGCGGGAAGAATGCTCGCGACGTCGAGATCAAGGCCAAGCCATCGAGACCGCCGGAGCTGAACGTCGAAATCGGCCGCCCCAAGCCGCTGGGGGACGCCATGAGCTGGCCGATGACGATCTCGATCCCGCCGGGCACGCGATCGATGAGCCACGCGGACAAGGGGGAGTACGGCAAAGTCATTCTGGAAACGACGCATCCGGACCATAAGGAGTTCGTGATCGACGTGAACTTCCTGGTCATCAAGGCGAATCCCTAGCGAGGCCCACCATGCTGCGTAGGCGTCACTGGCTGCTGGCCTTGTTCGCAATCGTCGCGAGTCTTTGTGCCTCGGCAGGCTGCTCGCAGGAAGAGTCGTCGGGTGCCCCCGACGAGCGACCGGCCAATCAGCAGCCGGTGGATGCTGTCGCGGCGTCCGAATCGCCGTCCCACCAGACAGGGACGGAACGTCTCTGCCACGGTGCCGGACGAGACGGTGCCGGACGAGACGGTGCCGAACGAGACGATAGCCGCGTCTCTCATCGAGGAGGGCGACGATGCCAGCACACCCCCCGGCAGGTCGGCCGCCGAGGAGGTCTCCAAAGAAGCCACGAAGCCGCGCTATGGCGAGCAATCGACGCCGGGCGGCAGCGATGACGCCCACGGCGATGCCAAACGCGCCACCGGGGCGCTGGGCTCCAAGCTCTTCGACCGTTGGCCCAAGCCTAAACTGGCCGTCGTGATCAGCGGCCTGCAAAACGGCTATCTGGAGCCCTGCGGCTGCGCTGGCCTCGACAACATGAAGGGTGGCCTGATGCGGCGGCACACCTTCCTCAAGTCGCTAACCGACCCGGCCGGCCAGGGCTGGCCCGCCGTGCTGGCCGTCGATCTGGGCAATCTCGTCGGCCGCTTCGGCTGGCAGGCCGAGCAGAAGTACGAGGTCGCCGTGCGGTCACTGAAGGTGATGGACTACGATGCCATCGCCTACGGGCCGGACGACCTGCGGCTGGGGCCCAACGCGCTGATTCTTGCCGCGGAAGCCGCGGAGGCGAACGCACGGTTTGTGGCCGCGAACGTGGCGATCGACCGCTGGGAGTCGGCCCCCCCCGTCCGCTATCGCACGGTCGAGCGGGGCGGCTACAAGGTCGGCATCACGGCCGTGCTGGGCAACAAATACTCCGCCGGCCTTGCGGAGATCCTCACGAAGCCCGCGGCGGGCGCCCTGGCCGAGGTGATGCCCAAGCTCGCGGCCGAGCGCTGCGACCTGCTCATCCTGTTGTCGCACGCCACGATGGAAGAGACCAAGGCGCTGCTCAAGCGGTTCCCCAACTTCGACATTGTTGTCACCGCTGGTGGGCCCGACGAGCCCCCCTTGAGGGAAGAAAAGCTGCCCGGCACGAAAACCTGGCTGATCGAATCCGGCCGCAAGGGCATGTATCTGCAGGTGATCGGCCTGTTCGACGACGGCGCACGCCGCGCCGTTTCCAGCGGGTGTCGGTCGATGCCCAGTTCAAAGACTCGCCCGACGTCAAGACGCTGCTCGTGGAGCTCCAGAAGCGATACGAGGACAACTACAAAGTCGGAGAAGGCTTGGCGAAGACGGACAAGAACCTTTCCGGCTGGGAGGGACTCGGCGGGCTCAGGCCGCTCCCGCACCCCACGGGCCGCACGTTCGTGGGTAGCGAGACCTGCGGCGCCTGCCATACCAAGGCCTACGGCGTGTGGTCGAAGACCGGACATGCCAAAGCCACCAAGACGCTGGAGAAGCTGGCCATCCCGCGGCTATTCGATCCCGAGTGCGTCAGTTGCCATGCGACGGGCTGGGAGCCGCAGAAGTATTTTCCCTTCAAGGGCGGCTATGAATCACTCTCCAAGACACCCCACCTGACAGCCAACGGCTGCGAGAACTGCCACGGCCCGGGCCAGCGGCACGCGGCGATCGAGCAGGGCGACGTCGAGGCCACGGCAGCCGAGCGAACCAAGGCCCGCGAGCAGATGCGAGTCACGCTTGCCCAGGCCAAGGCCTCCGCGTGCGCGGCCTGCCACGATCTGGACAACAGCCCCGACTACGTCAAGCACGGCTTCGAGGCCTATTGGCCCAAGATCGAGCACAAAGGTAAGGACTAGAAAGGTAAGGACTAGACGGAAAACCACACGAATCCGACGCGCAAGGAGGTAGCGTCAACGCGGCACATGGAGTGACGCAAACCGCGGCCCGACCGGGAGGTCGCCAGAATGACCGCTTCGCCCAGAAGAACGCCTGGCCGATTGAGGCAGGCCGCATCGCTGGCAGGATTGCTCCTCTTCGCGCTGGCGTGTCACGCCGCGGCGATCAGTCCACCGCCACCCCCACCCCCACCAACCAAGACAGGGCCTGGCGGGCCGAGTTCCAAGGCCGCAGCAGCCAAGCGCATCGTCAAGACCACCGACCCGGCCAAGGCGATCTCCTGGGCGGCCTCCCTGTCCGAGGGCCTTGCCGCCGCGAAGAAGTCCGGCCAGCCGGTCCTGGTGCGCGTCTGGGGCCAATCTTGCCCTTGGTGCAAGAAGCTCGACGCGGAGCTCGCCAAGCGGCCGCTCGAGCGCGAGCTATCGCGATGGACGCTCGTGGCCGTGGATGCCGACAAAGCGCACGACGACGCCCGCCAGCTCGGCGTCGGCCCCATCCCAGCCTTGCGGGTTTTGACCGCGCGGGGCCGCGCGGTCGCGTCGCACGACGGATACCTGCCCGCCGACAAGCTGCTCACCTGGCTGGACGAGGCCTATCTCAAGGCCGCGGGCGCTCCGGATGAAATCCTGGCGGCCGAGGGGGATCCCTCGCCGGCTGACGTGGAGCGGCTCGTCGCCCAGTTCGCCCAGCGCGAGCCGGCCCAGCGCGAAGCGGCCATTCGCCGGCTGCTGCGGCACCCAGCCATCGCCGCGCCAAGCGTCGTCAAGTCGCTGCGCGGGGAACCTCTCGGTCCGGCTGGCCGCCTTGGAGCTGCTGCACGAGTGGAAGGCGCCGCTCAAGGGACTCGATCCCTGGCGGCCTGAATCGCTGACCGACGAGCGCCTGGCCGCGCTGGAGAAATGGTCCGGCACCGCGGCCCCGACGGTGCGCGGCGACAAACTCTCGGCCGAACAACTGGCAACCGCCCGCGAGGAGATCGCCGCGATGCTTCGCGCCGACGAAACGGTCATGGAGGCGGTCGTGGAGGCGGCCCGAGAGCGCCTGGCACGGTTCGGCCCCGCTCTCTTGCCGGAAGTGTATGCTCAACTGAAGCAGACCGAGAGCGACGCGGTGCGCGAGCGGCTCACGGCCCTGCGTTATCGTCTGGTGGCCTCTGCCGCGCTGGCCTTGCAGTGGCCCGGCGGCGTGGCCCGCCTGGCGTCGGCCAACGCGGCCGAGCGCCGCAAGTCGGCTGAAGAGCTTGCCGAACGGGCCAGTCCACGCGACGAAGCGCTGCTCTTGGAGCTGTTCGCCGATCCGGATGCCCTGGTCCGCGAGACCAGCCTGCGAGGCCTGAAGTCGGTTGCCGGTGCGCGGGCATCGAGCGCGCTCGTGAAGCTGCTCGATGACCCGGAGCCTAACGTCCGCGCGGCCGTACTGAAGACGCTGGCCGAGAACATGCCGGACAGCCTGGTGCCCAAAATCGCCGCTTACGCGATCAAGGAAGCCGACGCCGACCTGGTGGTCCATGCGCTGCGGCGCTGACGCGAAACGACGAACGAATCGGTCACGGGCAGCATGATCCAGCTCTTGAAGCACACGAGTTGGCAGGTGCGGGCGGGAGCCGCCGAAAACCTCGGCAAGCTGCTCAAGAACGCTTCGCGCTCCGGCTCCGGCGAAGCAAAAAGTCCCGAAACGAAGCCCATCTATGCGGCCCTGACGGCGGCCTTGGACGACGCCGATTCGTTCGTGGTCGCCAAGGCGATCGAGGCGCTGGAGCGTTACCACGATGCGTCGCTGGTCGAGCCGCTGGCCCGCGTGGTCGCCACGCACCCGCCGCTGGCGGCCCAGGCCGTGGGCGCGCTGGCCGCCGGCGGGGCATCCACGAGCGACAGGGCAGTGCCGCACCTCCGCAAGTTCCTGACCCACGCCAACCCGGCAATCCGCGCCGCGGCCATCGGCGGACTGTGCACGTTGGAGCCAGACGGCATCGACAAAGACGTGGCGGCCGCACTGGCCGACGCCGAAGGCACGGTGCGCGCCGCGGGAGCCGCCGGCATGCTGGCGATCATGGAGGGCCTGCGGCCCGGTGAAGAGGAGCTCGTCGAGCCGTCCGACGACGACGACCGCCCGGCGATGTCGGGGCGCTTCAAGCAGCCGGAGCGGTCGGTCACCTCGCGGCTTTGGGACCTGCTGTTGCCCTCGCCCGCGGGCAAATCCAAACAGAAGTCTCCCAGCAAGCAGCCCGACGATCACGAACTGGCGCCTCCCAGCCGGCCGCCGGCAGTCGAGCGGACCGTCCGGCAGCCGGTGGAGGCGCCTGGCGCCGGTGGGCAGAAACCTGGGAAGGAAGAGCCCGGCGCACCGAAGCCGCTGACGGCCAAGAAGTCGGTCGAGAAGCCACCTGAGCATCCCCTGGATCAATGGCTGGTAGACTTCCGCGCCGGGCGAGCGAAGCGGAACTCGCGGCCCGCGTGGATGGCCCAGACGATCGGCCCGTTGCGGAAGATGCTGGCCGCACCGCTGTGCGCGGAGCGGATCGCCGCCGCGCTGTCGCTGGTCCCCTTGGGTCACCAGGACGAGGCCCTGGCCGTGCTGCTGGCTGCGGTCAAGTCGCGGCCTGCGACGGTGTCGGAAGTGGACGAATCGCTCCGCTGGCTGCCCTGGCCGGAACGGCTGAGCTGGTTCGATCAGCTTGTGGCGCTAGGGCCACCGGACTCGCTCGAGGAGCTCGTGGGCACATTGTACCGGGTCTCCGATACGCGCGCGGCGCCGCGGCTCTGGCAGCTCCTGGACGACGTGAAGGTGACGGCCGAATCGGCCGCTACGCTTCGCTACGCCCTGCAATCGGTCTACGGGGGCCGTCACCGGTATTACTCTGGTGAAGACTCGGACGCGAAGCAACGAAAGATCGATCAGCAGATCGTGAAAGAGGCCATGCCCTTCGTGGCCCAAGGCCCGCGTTGGAAAAGGGTGGTGGCCCTGTCGCTGATCTCGCAGTCTTCGCCGGACGAGGCCGCTCGGTTGGCCGCCGGCATCTTTGCCGACGCGAAGGCCGAGATGCAGCTTCGCCGCGACGCCTTCCGCTTCCTGCTGATTGCCGGAGACAAGGCCGACGCGCGGCGTGCGGCCACCGCGGCGATCGGCTCGCCCGATCCGCAGGTCCGCCGCGCGGCGCTGACCTTTCTGGCCGCCGGGGCCGAACCCTTGTCCTATATCACCGAGGACTACCACGTAGAAATCCCCCGCGAACACTCGATGGCGTCGGAGGAGGGGGCAATTCCGCCCAAGCCGACCGATCTGGACCTCAAGGCGCTCCGCGGTCTGGCCGCCGGCAGCGACCCCGAGGTCGCCGCGCTGGCCGTTTACCTGTTGGCCATTTCGGAAGAACAAGTGGACCTGGGGCTGCTGGCGTCATATTGGCGAGGGCATCGCCAGCAAGGCCCCTGCGCGCACGCTGCTCGTGCGGGCGATCGCCCTGGCGGACGACGCCGACTGGCTGCCGACGCTGAACGAAATCTACGCCGACCTCGAGGAGAGCGACGTGCGGGAGTTCTATTGGGCCATTCGCATCATGACCGGCCCGGAGCTGGCCAAGTTCCGCCAGAAGATCCGGGCGGAGGTGGGGATGGAGGCGCTGCGATAGAGCGCGTTGGACCAAACATTGGTGCTCGTGCTCGTACTCGTAGTCGTGCTCGTGCTCGACGTTTTGACGAACATCGAACATCGAACGTCCAACATCGAACATCGAACGAGTAGCAGGCGGAGAGTCGAGTTGGCGTGGACGTTCGGCGTTTATCGAGCACGAGCACGACTACGAGCACAAGCACGAGTTATCCTCGTCACGATGAATCATCAATCATCGATCACTTCCCTGATCACCCTTCTTGGAGTTCTCCCCATGAAACGCGCAATCCTTTGCTTTGCGCTGGCCTGCACATGGTCCTGGCTCCCTCAGCAGGGCGCCGTGGCCCAGGAGGATGCGGGCGGCGCAGTCGTCGGGCAGGGCAGCGCCCGCATCGAGCGGGTGCCCGAGCTGCTGCGGGTGCAGGTGGCCCTCTCGGGGCAGGGAAAATCCATCAAGGAGGCGCTGGCCGACCTGCGGAATCGGCAGAAGGAAGCCCGCGCCAAGCTTCAGCAGCTAGGTGCCCAGGAAACGTCGGTGAAGTTCAGCGAGCCTGCGGTCAGCACGGCCAGCAACGACGGCGATCAGAGGATGCGGCGGATGTTCAGGGAGAGCGTGCGATCCAAGCTGGGGTCGCGCGGGGTGGAGAAGCTCAAGCTGCCGGAGCCCCGCGTGGTATCCGCCACGCTGACGGCCGAGTGGCCGCTCAAGTTCGAGGGCGCCGAAGATCTGCTGGTCGTGGCCCATGAGCTCCAGGAGAAGATCCAGGCGGCCGACGTGGCGGGGGCCGGCAAGAGCAAGGCCGCCTCGCCCGAGGAGCAGGAGCTGGCCGAAGAATACGAAGGCTTCATGGAGGAGCGGATGGGTCGCGACGACGAGCCCAAGCCCGGCACGCCGAGCTTCGCTTACGTCAGCAAGATCACCTCCGATGAGCATGCCAAGCTGCTGGCCCAGGCCTTTGCTCAGGCCAAGAAGAAGGCCGCCCAGCTCGCGGCGGCCACGGGGTCTCAACTGGGCGACCTGCGGCAAATCCGCGAGACGGTCACCGGCTTTGAGCCGGAGGAGCTCGGCTCCCCGTACGGCTATCAACGCTACGCGCAGATGATGCAGCGGATGGGGGCAGGCGGCTCGGACGACCAGCGCGAGGCCATCGGCCGCCAGCCCGGCAAGGTGGAGTATCGCGTCATCGTCACGTCGTCGTTCGGGTTGAAATAATGTCCAGCCACGATGCCAGGCATACGGCCGCTGAGCCAAGAGCGGGTGGCCAACCGTGCGTCCCCGACCTGCTCCTCGAATTCCGCCGGCACAAAGACCTCGCCGACCGGGCAATCTCTGCGCCTGGACGACGAGCAATTCTTCCGCCAGGTGGCGCCGCAGGTGAACTCGGTGGCGATCATCGTCAAGCACCTGGCCGGCAACCTGACATCTCGCTGGACTGATTTGCTCACGACCGACGGGGAGAAGCCCGAGCGCAATCGCGACGGTGAGTTCGCGATCGCGCCGGCGGACACGCGCGCCGGCCTGCTGGCCGCCTGGGAGCGTGGCTGGAAGGCCGTACTGGGAACGGTCGCTGGACTGCGCGAGGCCGATCTAGGGCGCACGGTGACGATTCGCGGCGAGCCGCACACGGTCTTTCAGGCGCTGGTCCGGGGCCTGTCGCACGCGGCCTATCACGTGGGGCAGATTCTCTATCTCGCGCGGCTGTGGCGGGCCGACAGTCCCTGGCTGACCATCGCGCCGGGGCAAAGCGGCTCGGCCCGGGGAAGCTACCTCAATCCCCGTAGCTGAACTCGCCGGAGTTCAGCGGTCCCAAGTCGGTCTTCGTAGCTGAAGTCGCGAGACGCCAATGCGGGCATCTCGCTCCGCGAGATGCGGTCTACGCCGCCGCGAGCGCCCCGGCCGCCGCATCGCTCAGCGGTCGCGGCCCGAGCCGATAGATCACCCAGCGGCGAAGGAAGGCGCGGGCAATGGCCTCATCCGCGAGCGACACGAGAGGCTGCGCCCCGGTCGAAGGCAAGGGGCGGCGGCAGCCTGGCGCTCGTCGGCTGCTGGATTCCGAATGAACCAAGAACTCGCACAGCGTCGATGTGCGAGGCCGCCCACAAGCGAGGGAGGAGGTGCGCGCCGCTCGGAGTCCGTGGCGCTTCTCCCTCGCTTGCGCTTGCGTGTCGGGTTCGTGTGGCCAGGTCTGTCTGCGCTATGAGCCACTCAGCAGCGCGCGAAGATATTCGGCGGCTCGGCGGGCGATGCCTGGCGATTGGCTTTCCCGCGGGCCGCCGACGTTGAGGATGCCGATGCGGTGCTTGGCCAGCCAGCGGCGAGCCGCCGCGACGTCCACCTGGCCATCCAGAGAGACCACGTGGCAGGGCTTGCCGCGGCGGCGAGCTTCGTCACGCGTCAAGCGGGTGCCGCCGCGCGGCTTGCCGATGCAGAGGATCAGCGTGCCGTCGGCGTCGATCACGTTTTGCCGCGTGCGATCGTCGTAGTTTGGTGAAACGTGCTCCGTCAACCCGTACTGAGGCGGAATCGCGCCGTCCTCGGCCAGCCGCCCGCGTGGGCACCAGCCGCCGTGCGGAATGCCCAGCTCCATGGCGACGTCTAGTGCGGCGCGGTCCACGCCGGTCTGTCCGCCGGAGATGATCTTGTACGGCAGCGTCGAGACTCCACCAGAAAACTTCCCCACGCGGCCTTTCTCCGCCATTTGCTTCAAGCCTAAAATACGAAGTGAACTCAACGCCTCTCCCCATTGCTTATGAACCTGGCTCTGCACCTGGTAGTCATTGTCGCTTTCCTCAGCTGTTTCGTGATGGTCGTCATCAAGATGTTCCGTCACGGCCAGGTCGGCCTGGGCATCCTCTGCAGCCTGCTCGTGTGGTGCATCGGCGGGCCGATTGCGTTTGTTTTCGGCTGGATGCACGCTAGCGAATTGGGCATCTACGACGTGATGCTTGTTTGGACCGTCGTTATCCTTGTCGGCTTTGTTCTCAACCTGGCGATGCCACTTGATCTTTCCCAAATACCCGGGTTTCAAGAGTAGTCGCTACCGCTCAAGAGCGTCGGCGTGGCCAACGATTGGACCATTTGGACTGTCAGGCTTGCGCTCGCGTGTTACGCCACGAGCGTCTGGATGCGAATGCGAACCCCTCCGGGCCGTGGCGAGCCGTTCACCGCCGCCCGGCTGTTGTGGACGGCTGGTTGCGCGGCCTACCTGGCACACGTGGCAGCGGCGTTTCATTTCGAGCACGGCTGGAGCCATGCCAGCGCTTGGGATCATACCGCGCGGCGCACGCAGGAAATGACTTCCTGGCATTGGGGCGGCGGCCTCCTGGTGAACTATCTCTTCACTCTGCTATGGACTGCCGACGCCGTCTGGTGGTGGGCCGGCGCGCGTAGCTACCAGGCACGCCCCGCTTGGGTCACCGCGTCGCTGCACGCCTTTATGCTGTTTGTGATCTTCAATGCCACGGTGGTATTCGGCGCCGGCGTCATTCGCTGGTCGGGCCTGGCGGGAATGCTGCTCCTGGCCGCGGCCTGGTGGCGCTGGCGAGCGGCACAGCATCGGTCGCGGAACCGCGTGGCGAGCGCTCTCGATCGCTCGTGACGGCCGATCGGCCCGCCTCGGTCATCGGCAAGAGATACGGCCGCATCTGCGCCACGGTCTTGTCGCCGATGCCCTTGATGCGGTAGGCCAGGTCTTCGGGGCTGACGAAGTTACCGCGCTGCCTTTCGCCGATGATCTGCCGGGCGCGGCCTTCGCCGATATTGGGCAGCAAATCCAGCTCGGGCTGCGAAGCCGTGTTGACATCCAGGCGAAACGCCGCCGACCGACGCGGGTGATCGCCCGGCTCGGTCAGGCCGTCGGCGGCGCCACCCGAGGCCAGCCAGGTCGCCGCCATCGCCAGCACGCCGAGCAGCGTGCCGGCGGCGACAACCGCCTGGTCAGACGGACGCAGAATGCCAGGGCAGAAGGCAGCCAGACGAGTGATGGCGGAGCGCATGCGGGCATTGTAAAGCCCAACCATGGCGGTGCGAAGCATCTGGCAAGAGCATTCTCACGTCTCATTCTGAGGACGGCAAAGAACCTGGACGCCAGTCTCGCTCAGGCCGCGGCAGCCTCCACGGAGGCGACCGCCTGCTGCTCGTCATGGTTACCGCGGCAGGGGGTCGGGCTCCGGCTGGTCCTCGGCCGCCAGATCGCGCCACACTTCGAGCGTCAGCTCGCGCTCCAGCGTCTTGTCGCCCCGCAGGATCTCCAGCTTCACCTTGGTGCCGGCCGGCTTGGGCCGCATCATCTCCACGAAAGCCGGGAACGTCTCCACCGGATTCCCGTCGCATTTGACGATGATATCTCCCGGCTGAACGTCGGCCTTCGAGGCGGCCGTGTTGCGGCTCACGTGTCTCACCATGCAGCGGGCGGCCGTTGTGTCGCCGCGAATCCCCAACTGTCCGCCGCGGATATCCAAGGTGACGCCCGGCAGGGCAGCCTTGATCTTGGCGTGGCCCTTGGCCGAAATGGCGGTGCTGTACAGCCGCAGCACGCGGAGGTGTTTGAGCTTTGCAAGGTGAGGCACCGCATCGTCGGTCAACTTGAGGTGCACGGCGACCATTTTCACGTCGCGCAAGAAGCGGAGCTGCCGGAGGCCGTCGGCGCCGCCGGTCCACTTGCCCTCCTGGAGCGTGAGCGGCGCCAGCGCCGATTCCGCGCCGCTGACGTACTCGGCTGGGCCAAAGAAGCCGCCGCTCTCCTCGATCTTCTTCAGGGCGTTGTCCGCCTCCAGGGCGTCGAGCGTCTCCAACGCGGCGTCGGCCCGCTCGCGCACGGCGGCGGTTTTGCTATCGGAAAGCCGCTCCAGGGCGAGCCGGGCATTATCGGCCGTCGTTGGATCGTCCGAGACGCCCAGCCGGGTGAGGATATGAGTCGCCCGGACGGTGACCTCCAGCCCTGCTTCGGCGGCCGCCTTGGCCAACGGAGCGACGGCCCCCTGCCCGGCCTTGATCAGCGCCGCCGTGGCGGCCTCGCGGGCCTGAAATCGCTCGTCGTCCAGTTGCCTGATCCATTGGCTGATCTGGGGGGTGTCTTTGGCGGCAGGGTTTACGGTGACCCTGTTTTCCACATCGGGCACTTCGACGGGCGTCCTCTTTTCCTGGGCATTAAGAGGCGTCCACGAAAGAGCGAGCCAAGCGATCGAGGCCGCAGCCAGACAGGGTGATCGGCGTGTCATGGTTATCCTCCTCGTTCTCGTGCTCGTAGTCGTACTCGTGCTCGAATCGGCTCCACATTTCGTCGAGCACGAGTACGAGAACGAGAACGAGCACGACTGATAAACAAACTAAGCTTTGCTTCTCATCCCGCGTTCGGATCGCTCAGCCCATCGATACCGAAGTGCCGCAGGCAATCGCGGCCCGTCAGCTCCGGCCAGCGAGCCAGCCAGAACCCGGCCACCAGCCCGGCCGTCGGGCCGTGCAGGGCACCGTGGACGTGCGTGCCGGCCCCCAGGCGCGTGGGCAATTCGGCGTTGTCGTAGGCGTGCTTCGTGTAGGGGTCGGGATCCACGCGATGGGCATTATAGATCTGTGTCGCCGACGATTCCCAGCCGCCGCCGCGGCGATCCGCGAAACAGTCGGACCAGTCGATCTGCAGCGTGTCTTCCAGACTGTAGAGGTTGAGCACCGGTGCCGCGCCGGTGGCGTCGCGCGACAGACTCTGTGGCGACAGCCGATAAGGATAAGGCTGGCCGCCGCCGACCACGATCTCGCAAGACGGCGCCGCCAGAAACACGGCCCGGCCCAGCACGACGCCCGGCCGCACGTAGTGCGTGGCCACCTTCACGAGGTTGCAGCCGTGCCCGTGGGCGACGACGTTGATCGGCTCGCTGGGATGGACCTGCGACAGGGCTTCGAGATAGCGTGCCAGGCGTCGGCCGTCGCGCAGCCGCGGCTCGTGCCCTCGCTCGCCGCACCAGCGAAAATGCCCGTCGATGTGCTCGAACGGCTCGCCGGTGGGCGGGGTGGGCGGCGGCGCGTAGTCTACAATCGGCCGGCAATCGACCGTCCATACGTCCGGCTCTTTGCCCCCTTGCGCATCCCCTGTGCCAAAGCATCGAGAAACCCGCCGGGGCGTTTGAGCACCCACCAGGCCTCGTTCCGCGCGTGCGTGCCGTGGACGACGATGGTACACATGGCAGCGTGTTGTAGCATTCCGCCCAGGCCGGGGCCAAGACGGAAGATCGAAGGGGAAAACATCTGGCCGCTGCTGCGATAGCATATTATATGTCTCGCCAGGCGAGAGTCGAAGCGTAGAACCGGCCGCGCCGGAAATCCCAAATCCGAAACTTGCCCCCTTGATGGCCATGACTGCACGCACTTGGACCCTGCTGGATGTCGAAGCGGACGTTGCCCTCGACGAACTGCGCGTGAGCGCGGCCGACGTTGCCGGCGCGACTCAGGGATTTCAGGTGATCGCTCGGCGGCTTACCGGGGGCTTGCGCGACGGCGTCGATGTCGTCGAAATTCATAACGGGGCCTGCCGGTTCACCGTCGTGCTTTCCCGAGGGATGAGCATCCATCGCGCCTCTTTGGGCGAGCTGGAGATCGGCTGGCGGTCGCCCGTCCGCGGCCCGGTGCACCCGAAGTTCGTCGGACTGTGGGCACCGCACGGCATCGGTTGGCTCGATGGTTTCGACGAGCTGTTGGTCCGTTGCGGTCTGGAGAGCAACGGCCCGCCGGTGTTCGACGAGGCCGGCCGGCTCAAGCATCCGCTGCACGGTCGAATTGCCAACCAGCCAGCCCATCGGGTGGAGCTGGCCGTCGATGCCCAGGCCGGCGAGATCATCCTCCGCGGCGAGGTGGACGAATCGCGATTGTTCCACAATAAGCTGCGGCTGACGACTACCCTTCGGACGCGCTGGGGCGAAGCGGGGTTCCGTGTCCGCGACGAGATTACGAACCTCTCCGCCCAGCCGGGCGAGCTGCAATTGCTCTATCACGTCAACTTCGGCCAGCCGCTGGTGACGCCCGGGGCCAAGGTGGCCCTTCCGCTCAAGACCCTCGTGCCGCAGACGCCGCAGGCCGCTGCCGGGCTGTCCTGGTGGGACAGCTACCGAGAGGCGGAGCCTGGCTTCGCCGAGCACGTGTTCCACACCGAGCCGGCTGCCGACGCGGAGGGAAACACCCAGGTCCTGCTCCGCGGCGCCGACGGAGAGCGTGGCTTCGGCCTGCGTGGCATTGGTCTGCGCTGGAACGTGCGGCAGCTTCCCCTGTTCACGCTCTGGAAGAGCTTGCAGCCCTCGGCCGACGGCTACGTGACTGGGCTGGAGCCGTCGATCAACTACCCCAACGCGCGAGCGTTCGAGAAAGCCAACGGCCGCGTGGCGGTGCTCGCGCCCGGCGAGAGCCGTGTCTTCGACTTGGCGCTCGAAATCTATCCCGATGCGGCAAGCATCTCGGCCGCTCAGTCCGCCATCGCCCGCCTGCAAGCAGGCACCAAGCCGACGATCCACGATCGACCGAAACGGCCCTGGTGCGAGGCGGGAGAGTGATGCCATGGCGGCCGGCGCCAGGCGAGGACCTTGGCCACACTAACCCGACGCGTAAGCGAGGGAGGCCGGCGGAGTCGCCCCCGTTGCCGCCTGCTCAGCTCTGCCGGGACAAAGTTGCGTGCGCAACCCCAACCCACGCGTGCGCACGCGACTTCGAACGCGAACGCACGCTCAGGGCGCTTGTGCGACCGCGGCACGCGCATAACGGTGCACCAACTCGATGAGCTTGCGGCGGTCGATCGGTTTGGCCACGTAGTCGTCGCAGCCCGCGTCGAGGCACTTGGTCCGGTCGTGCTCCATGGCGTGGGCCGTCAGCGCGATGACCGGCCGATCGTAACCCGCGTCGCGGAGGCGGCGCGTGGCCTCGTAACCGTCCATGATCGGCATCTGCATGTCCATGAGCACGACTTCGAACGGCTCGGCGGGGTCGCCCTGCCGGCGGCCCCAACCCGGGTAGGTGGCCAGGGCATATTCCATGGCCTTTTGGCCGTTCTCCACGACGGTCACGTCGGCGCCCGCTTTGCGGAGCACGAAGGCGATCAGCCGTTGGTTGTCTGGCCCGTCCTCGGCCAGGAGCACGCGGCAATTCAGGTCGATCTTGGCCGCGGCGGCCTCGGCCAGGGTCATTGGCTTGGTTGCGGACTGACCCGGCCGGATCAACGGGACCGCCGCCAGCGAGCCGGTGGCCACCGAAACGCGGAAGCCGCTGCCGCGGCGAGGGGTGCTGGTGGCCGTGATATCGCCGCCGAGCATCTTGGCCAGACGGCGGCTGATCGTCAGCCCCAGCCCCGTGCCGCCGTACCTGCGGGTGGTGGACGAGTCGGCCTGGGTGAACGGCTGGAACAGCTTCTGCATCTGTTGCGGCGTCATGCCGATGCCGGTGTCGAGCACGTCGAACATCAGCCGCGGCCCTCCTTCGGCGGCGGCATCCAGCCGGACCCGCAGCCGGACCTCGCCGATCTCCGTGAACTTGATGGCGTTGCCCACCAGGTTGATGAGGATCTGCCGCAGCCGCGTGGGATCGGTCTGGATCGTCTGGGGGATGGGGCCCTGAAATTCCACGCACAGCGGCAGGCCCTTCGACTCGGCCCGCACGCGCATCAGGGCCAGCACGTCGTCCGCGAGCTGCACGGGCGAACAGGCGATAAGCTCCACGTGCATCCGGCCGGCCTCGATCTTCGACAGATCGAGAATGTCGTTGATGACGTCAAGAAGGTACTCGCCGTTTCGCTTGATGATCTCGGCGGCCTCGCGGTTCTCGTCCCCCTGGAGGTTCCCCAGCAGGATGTCGGTGTAGCCGAGGATCGCGGTCATGGGGGTGCGGATTTCGTGGCTCATATTGGCCAGAAACTCGCTCTTGGCCTTGGTTGCCGCCTGGGACGTTTGGCTGAATTCTTCCAAGGCGCGGTTGGCGTTTTCCAGTGCTTCGGCGTGGCCGCGCAGCTCGACCTCGGAAAGGCGCAGCCGCTCGTACACCTTGAGTTGCCCGGCGAGCAAACCGACCATCGGCACGGCATAGCCAACCGCCGTGAGCGCCTGGGCCGCAACGAGGCACGCATCGTGGGGGCCGGCCGATCCGAAAGCCAGGTACGCCTGAGCGGCCAGCTGCGGCAGCAGCGAGAAGAGGATCGCCCAGGCCACGAGCGTGGCGCCTCGCCGCAGATAGAGCGGAAAGGCCACGGCCCCGCAGAGGGCATAGACGGCCAGCGGGACCAGGTCCAGCGGCCGTTTGATCCAGGCATCGGCATACACTGCCCGCGGCAGCCAGGAGGCCGAAGCACAACCCTGCACCACGACGAGGCCCGCCACGACGAAGACGGCAGCCAGCGCCGTGGCCACAAAAGTCTTGCGCTTCCCTCGAGGCACGAGCGGCCGGCCCAAGGCCAGGCAGCCGACGCCCGCCAGCAAAATGCCGCCGTGCAATGCCCGGCCGGCAGTCCAGGTGAGCGCTTCGAAGCCGGCGGGATCGCGCACGTCAAACAGCAGACGATTGAGCGCGAGCAGTTGGAAGGCATCGAGCGCACCCACCGCCGTCAATGCCACGGCGACGACGGGCAGCAAATCATCGTGGGTTGGCTGGCGCTGAACCAGGCAGAGCAGCCCCACGAAGAGGGCCAGGCAAGCCGCGGTCCACGCCAACAGGGTTTGGGCAAGACCGCCTGCAAGGCCTTGATATGCCCCCCGGAATTCGTCCGCCCCGACGGCTATCGCGAAGTGTTCGACACCGCCGCAGACCAGCAGCAACGGCGTCAGGCAGATGACCGCCAGTCCTATGCTCCACCGCCACGGCCGGATCTCTATCACCCTGTCTACCGGCAGATCGGCATCGGCGTGCGACGCCCCGCCCATCCCCGCGGTATCGCCAGGAAGGGAAGATCGCTTCTCATCCAAGGAATCTGTCTTTGGGCGCGGAGCCATCGCGTCTCTCGCGGGCGCGTTCGGACGACGGATTTGTGCAGCTTCTGCCCCTCGAGCGCGCGCCGAGCATCGCTCAATCGGCATCCGACGTGAAAGAATAGCTTGTCGCGACATTGCCCAAGGGGGAACATGGTGTCCGTGCGGTTGGATGGCGCGGCATGTGCCGGTCGCGCCGGCCGTGCGGTCCGTGTCGAAGTTGTGGCCTCGTCAGCTTGTGGAGCGGTGTTCATGTGCACGTTTTCTCGATGGCTCGCGTCCTCGCTCGCAGTCCTTGCCTGCGCTCTGTCGTCGGCATCCGTTTCGCAGGCTGCCGAGCCGGCCAAGCCGCGGCTGATGGTGCTGACCGACATCGGCGGCGACCCGGACGACCAGCAGTCGCTCATCCGGCTGATGCTCTACAGCAATGAGTTCGACGTCGAAGGAATCATCGCGTCGGCGGCCGGCATCCCGGGCGAGCTGAAGGAAGACATCGTGCGGCCCGAGCTGATCCGAGAGATCGTCGAGGCCTATGGCCGCGTGCGGGGCAACCTGCTGCTAAACGCCAAGGGCTATCCGGCCGCTTCGCACTTGCTCGAGCAGATCAAGACGGGCAACCCCAAACGCGGCAAGGCCCGCCTCGGCGATGGCCACGACACGGATGGTTCGCGCTGGATCATCCGGGTCGTAGACCGCGAGGACCGCCGGCCCCTCAACGTGACCATCTGGGGCGGCTCGACCGAGCTGGCCCAGGCGCTGTGGCGCGTGCGCCACGACCGCGGCGCCGACGGGCTGAAGCGCTTCATCTCGCGGCTGCGCGTCTATGCCATCAACCATCAGGACGACACCGGGCCGTGGATCATCGAGAACTTCCCCGATCTCTTCTACATCCTCGCTCGGCAGCCTGAAGGGCACGACAAGCGCGAGGCGGCCTACCGCGGCATGTATCTGGGCGGGGACGAATCGCTGACGTCGCGGGCCTGGCTCGAGCGCGCACGTGCGCAAGAACCACGGCCCGCTGGGGGCGCTCTATCCGGACCGCACCTGGACCGAGCCGAACCCGCACGCGGCCCTCAAGGAGGGTGACACGCCCTCGTGGTTCTACTTCTTGCCCAATGGCCTCAGCGAGCCGGAGCATCCTGAATGGGGCGGCTGGGGCGGGCGATTCGAGAAGGCCGCTGGCGGCCTGTATCGCGATGCCCGCGACACAGTCGGGAAGGTCCGGCATGCTCGGACGACCGTGTGGCGCTGGCGGCCGGTCTTTCAAGCCGAATTCCAGGCGCGGATGAAGTGGTGCGTGAAGCCGTGCGCGAGGCCAACCACGCACCCGTCGCGACCGTGAACGGGCAGGTATCGCAGGAAATCACGAAGGTCACCGCCGAGCCGGGGATTGAAGTTGCCCTCGACGCGGTCGGCTCGAACGATCCAGATGGCAACCGACTGGCTTATCGTTGGTATGTCTATCCGGAGGCCGGCACTTATGGCGGCGAAGTGACGATCGAAAGCGCCTCGGCCGCGAAATCGACGCTGCGCGTGCCTCGCGACGCGGCGGGCAAGACGATTCACGTCATCCTCGAGGTGACGGATGATGGGACTCCGGCGCTGACGGCATTTCGGCGGATGGTGATTACCGCTGGAAACGTGCGCTGAGGTCGTAGCTTGGAGTAGTGGCCCTGCTGCCGCAACTCACTCATGAGACAATCCACGGGGATGAAGGCACTAGCACGCTATTTACAGCGCGCGCCGGAGAATGATGAACGGCTACGGGGTGTCGTGACGGGTGCGCTCCTCGTTGTCGACCAATGGACTGCCTATGCGGCCTTGAATGCAGTGCCGGCCCGCCTTGAGGTTGACTCCGAGTTCGTTGCGGCAGTCCTCGAACACGCCAGTGCCGACGAAATAGCCGACGTCCTTTGGCATCCGCTCAGTTTGCAGCTTTCGCCGAACGTATTCTGGCAGTTGTTTCAAAGAGTGGCGCGCGAGACACGCAAGGTACGGACGCTTCACAAATTGCTGAGCGCCGCGAAAGATGTCCTGGCGAAGCACCCCGGCGCTTTCCTGATCCCGGTGGACTGCGCCATGCGCTTGCTCCGAAGCCGGAATGCCGAAACTCGCAGCGTCGGTCTGCTTTCGTTGCGGCTCGCCGACAGCTCCCTGGAGCTGAGAGCGAAGGAGGTGGCTGGTGCCCTGCAAAGCGCCGACTACGGCGAACGATTGTCGGGGATTTCTGAAGCTGCACGCCTCGTCTACGATCACCAACACCGTTTGATCAAGGAGGCGGCGCGGCCGCTTTGGACGAGTTGGAAGTTCGGCTCAAAACCGCGGCCGAGCAGTCGGAGGAAGAAGTCAGGCCGACTGCCCTCAATGCACTCAAGAACCTCCGAGAGCTTCGATCTGGTGGCTGAAACAACGACTAATCGCAAACTCCGCTTAGGCTTCGTCGGTGCCGGCTGGTGGGCCACCAGCAACCACATGCCGCTGCTAGCGGCGCGCGGCGACGTAGAGATGACGGCCGTCTGCCGGCTCGGTCGCGATGAGCTGCGGCAGGTGCAGCGGAAGTTCGGCTTTCGCTACGCGACGGAAGACTATCGGGCGTTGCTGAACGACTGCGAGTTGGACGCCGTCATCGTCTCCTCGCCGCACACGCTGCACTACGAGCATGCTCGGGCGGCCCTGGAGCGCGGGTTGCACGTGCTTTGTGAGAAGCCGATGGCCACGCGGGCCGATCATGCCCGCGAGCTGGTTCGCCTGGCGGCCCAGAAGAAGCTGCACCTGATCGTCCCATACGGATGGCACTACAAGCCGTTCATCCAGGAGGCCAAGCGATTGATGGCGTCGCCGGGCATCGGGCGGATCGAATACGTGCTATGCCACATGGCTTCGCCGATTCGCGGCCTGCTCAGCGGCGCCGGCATGCGCGTCAGCGACGTGAGCGGCCAGTCGGCCGAGAACCTCTTCGAGCCCGACCCGGCGACCTGGGCCGATCCGGCCGTGGCCGGCGGCGGCTACGGTCACGCACAGCTCTCTCACTCGACGGGCATGATGTTCTGGCTCACGGGTCTGCGTGCGGCGGGCGCGTTCGCCCTGATGAGCGCCCCGGGTGCCCAGGTCGATCTCTACGATGCGATTAGCGTCCGCTTCTCCGAGGGAGCCATCGGCACGGTGAGCGGGGCCGGTACGGTGCCGACCGATCAGCCGTTCCAGGTCGATCTGCGAATCTTCGGCAGCGCAGGCATGCTGCTCGTGGATTGCGAACGGGCCCGTGCCCACCTCCGTCGTTACGACGGCCGGCACATGGTCGTGGACGTGGCGCCCGACGGTGGCGGCTACGAGTGCAGCGGCCCGCCGCAGAACTTCGTCGATCTCGTCCTGGGGCGCACCGACGTGAACTGGTCGCCGGGCGAAGCGGCGATGCGCTCGGTCGAGCTGATGGACGCGGTGTATCGCTCGGCCGTTTCGCAGCGAATGGAGATGACCGACGCGCCGCATACATAGCCAGGTGCTCGCGCCGATTCGCGCTGTGTCCATAGTTGCTATGATGGCGCGACTCCGGTGGAGTGCGGCGACTCGTCGCCGCTTTGGGATTTTTGAGCGTGAGAAGACGATCAGGTGCCACTCAGGCTGTGCACAGAATCCAAAAGCGGTGACGAGTCACCGCACTCCGAAAGGAGCTTTCGATGAGCGTCACCGCCAAGGCCATGGAGGCCTGGATTCGCAAGCTGCTTGGCGCCGCCCCCGCCGAAACGTGCCGGCCGCTACCGGAGTATCTGAGCGCCATTCCGCGGCTGGATTCCCTAGCCGACTTGCCCTCCGGCACGACGGTGCTGGTCCGCGGCGACGTCGATTGCAAGCCGGGCAAAGAGGTCGGACAAGGGGATATCCGCCTCCGCTCCATGAAAGAAACGCTGCTCTACGGCCGGGAGCGCGGCTGGAAGCAAATCGTCTTGGGGCATATCGGCCGCGATCCGGAGGCTTCGCTGGCCAACGTGCGGCAGCGGCTGGCGGCGATTCTCGAATGCCCGGTGGCCTTCTTCGAGCGCTGGCTCGATGAGGAGGCGCTGACCCTCAGTGAGAAGCTGACCGCTGGCCTCCAGAAGAGCCCACCCGGCACGATCATCCTGCTGGAGAACACGCGGCAGTACCAGATCGAGCGCGCCTGTGGAAGGCTAAGCCGGACGACGCCCCCGCCCTGGCCGAGAAGCTGGCGAAAGTGGCCAACACGTTTGCCGACAAGCTGGCGCGAGTCTACGTGAACGAAGCCCTCTCGGCCGGCAGCCTGGACACCTCCAGCACGATCCTCCCCGCGGCCATGGACCGCGTGGCCTTGGGGACCTACGTCGCCGCGGAGTTCGACGGCCCGATGATGCAATGCCTGAAGGCCTCGCTGGTGGTCTTCAGCGGGCTGAAGATCGACAAGCTCGACGACCTCTACGCGATCATCGACCGCGGCGCCGTGCGGTGCGTGATCGCGGCCGGCTCGCTGGCCATGGCGCTGAAGAAGGCCGACGCCCAGCTTTCCGGCGGCGACTTCTGCCTCGGCCTGGCCGAAGACGCCGCCAAGAAGGACGAACCCTACTACATCCCCGGCGGTCGCATCGAGCAAGCCAAGGCCATGCTCACGGCCGGCCGTAAGCGCGGCGTGGAGTTCATCTTACCCGTCGATTTTGTGCTGCAAGACGGCCGTACCTCGGAGAAGATCGGCGCCGGCGACCAACAGCTCGACGTTGGCCCCAAGACCTGCCAGCTCTTCGAGGCCCGCGTCGGCCAGTTCATCAGCGACGTGAAAGGCGATCGGAGCATCGCGCCGGTCGTCTTTCACAACGGTGTCTTCGGCAAGTTCGAAGACCCGAAGTTCGAGGAGGGCACGCGGCGGTTCATCAGCCAGCTCAAGCGGATGAACGACGCCGGCATCGAGGTCTACATCGGCGGCGGCGAAGGCGGCACGGCACTGGAGAAATACGGGAAGCCCGACTGGGTCACCCACGTCTTCACCGCCGGCGGCACGGTGCTCAACGCGCTCGGGGGCGAGCCGGTGCCGTATCTGCTGGCGCTAAAGATGGCCGTAGAGGCGAAGCAGAGCGTCAAAACCGCGTAGAATTGACTCTTAGTAGAGGCGTCTGTTGCTGTAACGTTCGTCAGGCAGGAGCCTGACCTACTGGCTGATGGATTCGGCGGACAGCTTCCACGCACGCAGTCTCGACTCAAAGGCCTTCACCTGTGGGCCGACGTTGATCCGCAAGCAGTCGTGCAGCTCCACGAGACACAGCCAGTAGATCGTGGCGGCATTGTGCAAGGTTCTCCGGACCTGCTGAATCGAAGTGTACCACCGCGGAACGAACGCCTTCGCTGCGTGGTCAAAATCCAGGTATTCGGTGGCGTCCGATTGATGAACGCTCCCCGATGCCTTCCAGTAGAGCGTGCCATGCAAGACCGCGTGGCCCATGCTGTATGCCAAATCGGCGATGGAGATACCTGCGCACGTGTTGTTCTTGCGGAGCCTCTTTTCCCACTCCGGACCGACCGTGTCCACGTGCGCCGTCCTGCCGATTGTGGCCAGGCGTCGCGATAGCTGGTCGCCGCCGGGCGCCAGCTCGGGAACAAACCGCATTCGCTCGATCGCCTGCTCATCCTTGACGACGCACCATGCCGCGTACATTGCCATGCGGAATTCGGGCGTGAGTTGCTCGCGCAAGAGATCGACCGGGGTCTCTACACCTCTGCTGAAATGGCGGAGCGATATATCGCGGCGGAGCAAGAACGCAATCGTCAGAAAGGTCTCGAACATGGATCGCACGACGGGAGCAGCCGTGCGGTCCAAAGCGTTCTCGCAAAGCATGCGAGCGCCCCGGAATGACATCCCCGCCTTCACGAAAAGTGCAAGGGGAGCGATCAGGATGCCCTCCAGCTCAGCGTGAGTATCCGGATGAATCAGCTCCGGGAGGGCCCGTCCAAATTGAAGCATCTCGGCGGTGTCGTTCAGTTCCGTCGCCAGCGACGTTCTAATCGCGTGTCGAGCCGCATCTTCGTCAGTCAGAGGGTTAATCATTGCGACTTCTCCAGGCGGATAATCGTTCCAGCGGCGAATCCGCGTCGCGAGAGTAAGGAGCTGCACTGGACCTCATCGGCTTCCTTCTTTGACAGTAGCTCCCACGGAACGGTTCGCCCGCCCAGCGCGCCTTTGGCTTTCAGGCACAGGCATCCTGCGGAACCTCATCCGCCGCGGCGGCGCTTCCTCGCTTTTGCCGTTCGACCTGCCGAACGGCCGGCGAGCCCGGCGACTCGTGCCTGCAGGTCACGGATGCCCACAGCCTCGCACCATTCGTTCAGCGGGTAGGATTTGGCGCCCGGATGCACGACGAAGGCTCGCCGCAGGCGCAAGTCGTCGTGGGCGATTTGTAGCGACGTGGTGATGGTCGGCGCGTCGGCATACTTGAATTCGAAGCCGTAGCGATGGCCGCGGATGAACACCAACAGGTCCAGCTCGCCGCGACCTTGGGTGTTCCAGAAGTAGGCGTCACGGTCGCCGGTCACCCGCAACAGCTCTTCCAGCGCGAAGCCCTCCCACGACGCGCCGAGCTTGGGATGCGCCTGGAGCGCGGCCAGCGAGGCGATGCCCAAGAGCGAGTGTAAGAGCCCGCTGTCGCGCAGATAGACTTTGGGGGACTTCACCTGCCGCTTGCCGAGGTTCTCGAACCAGGGCGGCAATTGCCGCATCACGAGCGCGCCGCACAGGATATCCAGGTGGCGCTTCACCGTCGTGTGGGCCTCCCCCAGCGAACGGCCGATTTCCGAGGCGTTCCAAATCTGCCCGTGATAGTGCGCCGCCATGTTCCAGAAGCGTCGCAGCACGGTCGGCGCCACCTCCACGCCTAGCCGCCGCAGGTCACGTTCCAGGAACGTCTGGATGAAGTCGTCGCGCCACCGCCGGCTTTCGGCGTCGGACGCGGACAGGAAGGAGCGGGGCAGTCCGCCTCGCCACCACAGGCGCCGCAGATGGTTGGCTCCCACCTCCGACAAATCCAGGCCGCTCATGGGCAGCAACGCCACGCGCCCCGCCAGCGATTCCGACACGCCGCGCACAAGGTCGGGCGATGCGCTCCCCAACAACAGGAACCGCGCCCGCAGCGGCCGCCGATCGGCCAGCACGCGTAAAATGGGAAAGAGCCCGGGCTGAAGTTGGGCCTCGTCGATCACGACAACGCCGCGCAGCGGCTCCAGCGTCGTCATGGGCTGGGCCAAGCGCTGCGCATCTGCGGGGGCCTCCAGATCGAAGTACTCAGCATTGCGGCCCCTGGCGAACTGGTGCGCCAGTGTCGTCTTCCCGCACTGGCGGGGGCCCAGGAGCATGATGACCGGATTGGCCCGAAAGCGCTGCTGAATAGCGGCCAGGAGCTCCGGGCGCGGGACGTTTCTTGCCATCTGCGGATTTTGAGCGTCCAACGCTCAATTTGCAAGAGAGCGATGTTGACCACAATCAGCCCTGCGCGCCTTGATTTCCAGGAACGGCACAGTGCTCCAAGCGCTGGGGAGCGGGCCGGTGCCGTATCTCATGGCGCTGAAGATGGTCGTGGAAGCAAAGCGTTCGCCACCGTGAAGCGCGATTCCAGGCGTGCTGGGGCGTTCCGCAGAATGCTGAAGGAAGGAGGGAACGCTAATAGGCGCTAATTAACGCTAATTGGTTAGGGACCACTTCCACGGTATCATTAGCGTCAATTAGCGATTATCAGCGTTCCCCTTTTCCGTTTCTGGAGAACCGCCATGAATACCCGCGGTGTGCGATGCGCGCGCCTGGTGGCAATTGCTTCAGCGGTAGCCGGAATCGGACTTGGCGCCTCGCACGGTGCTGACGCGGCCGATCTCATTTTTCACAACGGCAAGGTGCTCTCGGTCGATGCCAAGTTCTCGGTCCATTCGGCGATCGCCGTGCGAGGCGAGCGCATCTTGGCCATTGGCTCCGATGCCGACGTGCTCAAGACCAAGGGCGACAGGACGCAGCTGATCGACCTGGCCGGCAAGACCGTCCTGCCGGGCCTGATCGACTCGCACGTGCACCCGACCGGCGCGGCGATGACCGAGTTCGACCATCCCGTGCCCGAGATGGAGAACGATCGCCGACGTGCTGGACTACGTCCGCGCGCGGGCCGAGGTCGTGCCCGAGGACGAGTGGATCAGCGTCCGCCAGGTGTTCATCACCCGGCTCCGGGAGCAGCGCTATCCCGACGCGGGCGGAGCTGGACCGACGCCGCGCCCGAGAACCCGGTCGCTCTTCTCGACCGGGCCCGACGCCTCGCTCAACTCGCTGGCGCTGAAGCTCAGCGGCATCGACAAGGACTTCAGGCCTCGACGGCGCCGGGCAGGTCGAGAAGGACCCGAGACCGGCGAGCCGACCGGCATCCTCCGCAGCTGCACGCGGTACGTGAAGGTGAAGTCGCCGGCGAGCAAGGCCACCGAGCCAGGACCGGACGCGGCGGCTGATCGAGCTGTTCCGCGACTACAACTCCGTCGGCATCACCGGCCATCTGCGACCGCGACGCCGGCCCCGGCGAGTCGACCGCTACCGCGAGCTGCGACGAGGCGCGGCGACCTGACGCGTCGCGCGTGCGCCGCATCTCGCACGGCAGGTCGACGACGTGCGGCACGGCTCGAGCGAGATCGCCGCAGACATCCGCCAGGTCGCCGAGCACCCGCTGCCGCAAGGGCGATGCCGATGCTGCGGATCATCGGCATCAAGACCTTCCTCGACGGCGGCATGCTCACCGGCAGCGCCTACATGCGCGAGCCGTGGGGCGTGAGCAAGATCTACTCGATCAACGACCCGGAGTACCGCGGCGTGCTGTTCATCCCGCCGCGAGCGGCTGCTGCCGATCGTGCGGGCGACCGTCGAGGCCGGGCCTGCAGTTCACCGCCCACTCGCGTCGGCGACGGCGCGGTGCACGCCGCTGCTCGACGCCTACGAGGAGGTCAACAAGCACGACGCCCGATCGCGCACGACGCGGCCCTGCCTCACGCACTCCAACTTCATGAGCCGCGAGGCGGTCGAGCAGGCTGGCCCGGCTCGGCGTCGTGGTCGACATCCAGCCGGCCTGGCTCTACCTCGACACGCGCACGCTCGCCGGCCCAGTTCGGCGACGACCGGCTGCGCTACTTCCAGCCGCTGCGCGAGCATCTTCGAGGCCGGGCGGCATCGCCGGCGGCGGCTCGGACCACATGCAGAAGATCGGCTCGCTGCGGTCGATCAACCCGTACAACCCGTTCCTGGGCATGTGGGTCGACGATCACCCGGCGCGCCAAGTGGCTACGAGGGGCAGCTCCACCCCGAGGAGGCCCTGACGCGCGAGCAGGCGATCCGCTTCTACACGATCAACAACGCCTACCTCCTGTTCCTGGAGGACCAGATCGGCTCGCTGGAGGCCGGCAAGCTGGCCGACTTCATCGTCCTCGACCGGGACTTCCTGACCTGCCCGGTGGACGAGATTCGCGACATGAAGGTGCTGCGGACGTACCTGGGCGGCAAGCTCGTGTTCGAGCGGAAGTGACGTGGGGCACGTTTCCAAACGTGCCCGGATTGCACAGGCGGGCACCTAACGGGCACGTTTGGAAACGTGCCCCACGTTCGCGTCAAACTCTCCCGGATCGGCCGGACCAGCCGCCCGGCCTCGACCCGCGGCGGCCCCCAGAAGCCGATTTGCCCTCAAAGCGCTACTCACCGGCATGGCCGCTCCGTATAATCGGGGCTAGACCAAGCGTTGCGGGGGGCTGCCCTCGCCAGGCATCTCGCCGCGAGGGGTTGGCCTGTGCGCTGGCGCTTCGAGGCGACACCATGAGTGACGGCTACAGCCCGCGGCCTGATGACCGGTTCTCGATCGCCCGTGGCGGCAGTCTTCCTGGCTCGATCATTCCGTCGGCGGCCGCCGCGCGGGCCGCGGCGGCGACACGCGCCCCAAGACGGCGTCTCAGCCATCCACCCCCCTGCGGCTCGGCTGGCTGGTCTTCGTCGCGCTGATGCTGGTCCTGCTCTACAACGCCGGGCCGCTGATCGAAGAGGCGCACTACGCCTTCCAGCGCGGACGCCTGCGGGCCGAGTCGGAAGACGCCACCGCCCTGCTGGAGAAGATGTCGGAATTGAACATCAGCGACACCAGCCTGACGTTCCCGCTGATCGTGCAGCGGGTGCAGCCCAGCGTGGTGCAGATCGAGACGCTGCACGAACGGCCCCGCGACCTGGAGGGCAATCCGCTGGCCATGCCTCGCCGGCCACGGCGGCACGGGCAAGGCGCGGGCGTCGTCATCGACCCCTCCGGCTATATCCTCACGAACTACCATGTGATTCGCGACAGTGCCCTCGTGCGGGTGCGGCTCAGCGACGGCCGCCGCATCGAGGGCGTCGAGATCACCGGCACGGACCCGGCGACCGATCTCGCGGTGCTCAAGGTCGATGCCGAGGGCCTGATCGCGGCCACCTGGGGCGACAGCGATAAGCTGCAAACCGGCGAGTGGGTGCTGGCCGTGGGCAATCCCTTCGGGCTGGAGCGGACCGTCACCGCCGGCATCGTCGAGCGCCAAGCACCGCCGCAACATCGTCCAAAGCCGCGACGTTCGCTACGAGGATTTCCTGCAAACCGACGCGGCCGTCAACCCCGGCAACAGCGGCGGCCCGCTGGTCAATAAGCATGGCGAAGTCGTGGGCATCACCACGGCGATCGTCGGCGAGACCTTCCAGGGCGTCGGCTTCGCGATCCCCAGCGAGATTGCCCGCGATGTCTATCTGCGGCTGCGGGCGACGGGCCGCGTGCAGCGCGGCTGGCTCGGGGTGAGCCTGGAGAACCTGGCCGAGGAAGACGCCCGGCGGCTCAAGGTGCCGCCCGAGGGCGTGCGGGTGGGCACCGTCATCGGCGCGCCGGCACAGCAGGCCGGCATGAAGGTCGATGACGTGATCATCGCCTGGAACGGCGAGCGGATCGGCGACTTCATGGACTTGAGCCTGCGGATCGCTCGCACGGCGCCGGACACGAAGGTGGCCGTTACGGTGCGCCGCGGCGGCAACGAGCTGGCACTCAATGTGACCGTGGGGCAGCGCCAGGCGGGCCAGTAACACGGAATTCATTCCGTGCGGGGAGCATTTGGGAGTGCGGCGACTCGTCGCCGCTTCAGGAATTTTTGTGCGCTCCCGAGCGTCTATGGTGCGACCGCCATTGCGGTTCGGATCCTAAAAATCCCAAAGCGGCGACGAGTCGCCGCACTCCCAAGGCCGCCCATGCCTGCCCGCCGCCAGTTCCTGCGAGACGCCTTCTGCGGCTTCGGCTCGCTGGCCGCTGGCGGCCCTGCTCCGCGACGAGCGCCTGCGGGCCGAAACCGCCGGCGGCAATCCGCTGGCGCCGCGCCCGCCGCACTTGCCCCGGGCGAAGGCCGCAGTGTCATCTTCCTGTTCATGGCCGGCGGGCCGAGCCACCTCGAGACGTTCGACCCCAAGCCGCTGCTGAACAAGCTCGACGGCCAGCCGCGGCCGGCCGAGTTCGGCGAGGCGAAGTACCAGTTCGTCCAGCAAGGACGCCAAGCTGCTCGGCACCGCGCCGCACGTTCACGCAAGCACGGCCAGAGCGGCATCGAGGTCTCCGACCTGTTCCCGCACACGGCCCAGTGCATCGACGACATCGCCGTCGTCCGCTCCTGCCACGGCGACATGGTCGTCCACTCCGCGGCGCAGTACGAGCTGTTCAGCGGCCGCGTCGTGCCGGGCTTCCCGAGCATGGGCTCGTGGGTCGTCTACGGCCTCGGCTCGCGAGAGCCGAGTCGCTGCCGGCCTACGTCGTCATGCCCGACCCGAACGGCGCGCTCGAGGCCGGGCAGCCGATGTACGCCAACGGCTTCCTGCCGGCCGTCTATCAGCCGACGATGTTCCGCGCGCGGCGCGCGAGCCGGTGCGCAACCTCGACCTGCCCGCCGGGCGTGACGCTGCGAGCAGCGCCGCAAGACGGTCGAGCTGATCCGCGACCTGAACGAGGCGACTCGACGCCGGGCGACGACGAGCTCGCCGCCCGCATCACGCGCCTACGACCTGGCGTTCAAGATGCAGACCGAGGCCCCGGAGGTCTTCGACCTGTCGCGCGAGACGGCAGGAGACGCTCGACCTCTACGGCGTCGGCACGGAGCCGACCGACGACTACGGCCGCCGCTGCCTGCTGGCCCGGCGGCTGGTCGAGAAGGGCGTGCGGTTCGTCGTCGTCGTCTCCGGCGGCGGGCCGGGCAACATGCAGTGGGACGCCCACAAGGACATCGAGGAGAACCACCTCGCGGATGGCCGGCGCAGACCGACCAGCCGATCGCCGGGCTGCTGACCGACCTGAAGCGGCGCGGCCTGCTCGATTCGACGCTCGTCCTCTGGGGCGGCGAGTTCGGCCGCTCGCCGGAGGCCCAGGGCGGCAAGGGCCGCGACCACCACAACCTCGGCTTCACGATGTGGCTGGCCGGCGGCGGCATCAAGGGCGGCCAGGTCGGTCGGCGCGACCGACGCCATCGGCCTGCGGGCGGTCGAGAAGCCCTATCACTTCCGCGACATCCACACGACCATCCTGCACCAGCTCGGCCTCGATCAGGACGAGCTGACCTACCCGCACCTGGGCCGCCGCGAACGGCTGACCGAAGTCCACGGGGCGGTGATCGAAGAAATCGTCTAGCAGCGTGCTGAAGTAAGGCTGTGGGAGGCGAATCCTCCGCCGACCGAGACTGATTTCTGGCGTGGATTCGGCGAAAGGACTCGCCTCCTACAAACCGATCGCCTTTACTTCAACGGACTACTGACGCGAGCGGCTACGGCGCGTGCTGGCGCTTCGCGGACGGATTGAGGATCTTTGTTACGTGGCCGTTACAGCCCACCGGCCGTCTTGTCGGTTACACTCCTAGGGCGAGAATGACTGCCATGCCTGCTGTCTCGCCTTGCGATGGAGAGGGACATGTTTGGACGAGTGAACTTGGCAATCGCGGCCGTGCTGGCACTATCGCTGGGCACGGTCGGCGAAGATCAGCCAGCCGCCCAGAAGGAGGCTCCTGAGAAATCGGCGCCACAGAAGCAGGCCCCCGAGAAGCAGGCCCCCGGGAAGCAGGCCCGCGAGAAGACCGCCGGTGAGAAGCCGGCCCGCGAGAAGCCGATTCTGGTTCGCGATTTGGAAAGCAACGTCCGCGTCCGGCTCGTGGGGGCGCGGCACAGCGAACGGCGGGGCCGGAACCTGGTGGCGAAATTCGAAACCCTTGAGAAAGAACCGACGGTCCGAGTCATCGACTTTCCAGCGCATACCTTCACGACCCACGAACAGACGTTGCGGGCCGTGATCACGGGCTGCGTGGATATGCATGACAGCGACCCAGATGAGAACGGTTGGCACCCGGCCAAGGCCGACGCCTTTTTCTCCATCCCCAAGGAAGACGCGCCGCGCGAAGCGGGCAGGTACAGCCAGTTGGACAAGTGCTTTTTGGTGTCGCTCAAGCTGAAGAAGGAATAAGATTCAGGCGATACGAACGAGTCCTTTCGCCATCAACACAACACGAGGCACCTTATGCTCGCCAGAAGATACGGCCAGTTTGGCGTGGTTTTGCTGTGTGCCGTCGCATGGACCTGGGGAGCGAGCGCCGGCCGCGCCAGGACACAAGTCCCAGCGACGGCAAGAAGACAGACGCCAAGGTCACCGACCCCAAGAAGGCCGGCGGCGACAAGCCGCGCTTCATCGACCGCGGCGCTTACGTCGAAGACACGAAGACCGGCCTCTTGTGGCAGAAAGATCGGCGTAGCGTCCGGCAAGCTGAACTTCTACGACGCGGCCAAGTACGCCGAAGGCGCTGAAGCTGGGCGATCTGACCGACTGGCGCATGCCGGACCGCAAGGAGCTGGCCGAAATCTTCCCCGCTGTGGAGAAGCCGTTCACGAACACGCAAGTACAACGAGAACGCCTGCTGCGCCGGGCCGGGCGAATACAACTCGTATTGGACCTCGGAGCTGGACACGCGGCTGGACGACTATGCCTACGTCTATCAGTGGTACGCCAAAGGGGGCGCCAACAATGGTTTTGCCAGCAAGAACTTCGTCTACGTGCGCTGCGTGCATGACCCGGTCGCACCGGCCCGCCGGCCGAGCCGATCGACGAAGCCACGGCCAAGCGAGCCAAAGGGTTGATCGCCCAACTAGGCGACGAGAGGTTCGAGGTCCGCGCCAAGGCGACTGCGGCCCTCAAGGAGATGGGCACCAAGATCCACTGCCTGCTGCGCGAGGAGCTCAAGAAGGCGACCGATGCGGAAGTCCGCGTTCGGCTGGAGTCGATCCTCCGCAAGCCGGGCGAGTAACAAACTGCCCGTGGGTTCGGTCTTTTTTCAAGCAACGAAACGAGGCGCTGAAGCTGCGAGCTGATGTCGTCCTCGTCGTCGTCCTCGTCCTCAAAGGGGCGGCACTGAGTGTCAGCACGAGGACGAGGACGACGACGAGGACGAACAATCCCAAAACCATCGCTCCGCAGCGACTGAGGAGAATCAACATGTCACGCCGAATCGTTCTGGCCATCGGGCCGATGCTCTTGCTCACCCCTTCGCTCGCCGGCCCAGCGGCCCGACCGTGTTCAGGCCATCCTCCTCCACAAGAGCAAGGAAGCCTTCGTTCATGCGATGCCGCTTCAGCCGGGCCATCTGGTGACATTCACGGTGCCTGAGACGGCCGTGATGAAGCCGCTTCTCAAAGCCGAGCCGCAAGTCGCCAGCCGATGGCCGGGCACCCGGCCGGCACGGCGGCTTGATCCGCCGCTTCCGGCAGCCGCAGGGAGAGCTGATCGCCGGCGCGGCCGCGGACAGCGAGCGGCTTTACCTCCTGACCGCGACTCGCGTATTCCAAGCCGAGCCTCCGAAGGAGCCATCGGCGGGACCGCCCGGGCGAACCGAAGCGGCGGCCCGGCGACGCCGCTGCGACGCCGGAGACTCAAGCTCATCGGCCATCAGTTCAAGCTGCACGCCTTTTCGCTCAAGGACGGCACGGCCTTGATGGGCGACGGCTACGAGCTGGCCCTGGTCAACGAGGACCCCAAGGCGACCGAGCCGCCTGATACGACGAAGGTAACGGAGACCCTTGGCAAGGGACCGATCGAGCTGATCGAAGGGGGCCTCAAGTGCCGCGGCACGACGGTGATCTTCTCGGGCAACCAGGTGAAATCACTGGAAGTCAAAGGCAAACAGTTCACGCCGCCGCCCGGCTTCTTCGCCCGCGACCCCGACGTGCGGACGTTTTGATAGTCGACGGAAGCGCCCGGTCGGGCGCGAAAGTAGCAGGCACACTCCGTGTGCCGTCGCCGTCGTCCTGCTCCGCGAGAGGGAGTGTGGCCGACTCGCTCTGCGAGTCGGCGACAACTCGCAGAGCGAGTTGCCCACATACTCCAGACCCCTACTGGGCCACCAGCGCCCATTGCTTTTCCAGCCGCTTGGGCGACACCTGCACCGCCGTGCCAAGCTCCTGGGCGAAGAGCGCCACGCGGTATTCTTCCAGCATCCAGCGGTATGCCGTCAACTCGGGGTCGAATATTCGCTGCTCGCGGTGGCGTGCGGCGCGGTCGAGGTACTCTTGCCACCGAGGCTGAAATTCGGCATGGCGCTCTTGATCTCGCGGCAGACCGCCGTGCCCCAGCTTTTCCAGCCGGAGCTGCGCAGCGCGCAGATAGCGCGGGTAATGCGCAAGCCACGTCCAAGGCGTTTCGGCCAGGAACCGCCCTGCGGTTAGCTGGACAAGCTGGGCCTCCACGTCTTCGGCCGCGTAGCGCCAACTGGGGAAGCTGATCCCCGCCAATGCCAGGCGGACCTTGTGGTAAGCCTCGCACAGCGGGCCAATCAGGTTGGCCACTGGCTGTACGGCCGCGGCGAGTCGGCCGCGGCCCGCCTTGAGTCGCTGCTGGAACTCATCGACTGTCCTGGGCAGCACGCCATCGTCCAAGAACGCCCGGTCGGCGATGAGGTCCGCGAGCTGCCGCGCAGCTCGCTGGCTTTCATCAAGGCGGCGATTTGCCGGCCGGATCGTTCCAGGTTCGGTAGCCAGTCAACCTGTCGCTTCAATTCGGCGTGGGCCGCCAGGCAAAACAGCCGCCGCACGCCGCAGCGCGATTCGTGCGCCGCCCACTCGGGTGAGTCGAACAGACGGAGGGCAACTGACGGCCCTTCGTCGAGGAGCGCCGGAAAGCCGCTGAGCGTGGCCGCGCCGCGGCGTATCTCCACGCGCTCCGGCAGGTCGCCGAAGTCCCAGCGCGTGAGGCCGTCGCGCGTCCAGCGCGGATCGTCGATCATCGCATCGCGGGGTTGCTGGCCGAGCTGGCGGCGGACCTCCCCCAAATCGCGGCCGGCAGCCAGCGTTTTGCCTGCGGCATCCACGACGCGAATGTTCATCCGCAGGTGCGGCGGAAGGTCTTCCTCGCGCAACGCGTCGCGTGGGATCGGCTGACCGGCAATCCGGCTGAGCGCCGCCGGCGACGGCGGTAAGCAGATCGGCATCATGATTGTCGGACGGATTTCCAATCCGTCCGACGCATTGGGACGGATTGGAAATCCGTCCGACCAGCTCGGCCAGCACCGCCTTCGCCGTATCCGGCACCGGCACGAACGCTCGTCGCAAGTCCTTCGGCAGCGAGCGAATGAGGGCCGTGACGCGCTCTTCCAGCAGGCCCGGCACGAGCCAACCCAGCCGCTCGAGCCGCAGTTGGGCCAGCCCTTCCTGCGGCACGACGATCGTCACTCCGTCGTCGGCCGAGCCGGGCTCCAGGTGATACTCCAAGGCCAGCCGCACGCCATCAACCGAGACCTCGTCGGGAAACTGCTCGGCGGAAACCTCGTCCGCGTCGCCGCGCAACAGGTCGGCTTTGGTTAGATAGAGCAGCCGCGGGGTGGCGCGCTCGGCCTCACGCAGGCAATTCAAGAGACGCGTCGCCGTCGTACACGTCCGCCGGCAGGCGCTGGTCGTAGAAATCGAAGATCGCTTCCTCGCCCCGCAGCAGGTCGCGCCGCCGGGCCTTCGTCTCCAGCTCGCGCAGCTCCTTGACGAGCGCCAGATTGTGCGGCAGAAACTCGCCCGTCTTGCCCAGGGGCCGCGTCTCGAAGTCCCCCTCCACCGAGCGCGTGCTCGATGAACAGCTCGCGTGAGCGGCGTGCGTCGATCTCGCCGTAGCGCACCCGCCGCTTGGGCACGACCGGCATGCCGAAGAGCGTGACTTTTTCGTAGGCCAGCACGGCCGAGCTGCGGCGGTGCCAGTGCGGCTCGCTGTAGCTTCGCTCGACCAGGTGCTCGGCCAGCGGCTCGACCCACTCCGGGTCGATGCGGGCCACGGTGCGCAGGTAGCGGTTGGTCGTTTCGACGGTCTCGGCGGCCATGACCCAGGTCGGCCGCGTCTCGAACAGCGTTGAGCCGGGCCAGAGATAGAACTTGTTGCCGCCGGCCCCGGTGTACTCATAGGTCTCGCTGCGATAGGCGACGTTCGAGAGCAGGCCGGTAAGCACGGCGCGATGAATCGCGCCGTAGGCGAGCGTCGAGGCGTCAGCCCGACGTGGTTCTGGCCGACACTCTGCAAGTCGTTCTACACGTCGGGCTGACGCCTCGACGCTCGCCTCCTGGGCCTCGAGCCGTGGCCCGACCTTCAGGCCAGCCTCCTGCACCAGCTCGAGCAGTTGCCGGTGCACGTCCTGCCATTCCCGCAGCCGCACGTCGGAAAGAAAGTTCTGCTCGGCACGCCTTGCGGAGCCGGCTGTGCGTCTGCTCGTGCCGCAGCTTGTGGAAGAAGTCCCACAGCTTGAGCCAGCGCAGAAATCCGAATCCGGATCGGCCCAGTGGGCGTGGGCCGTGTCGGCCGCCTGCTGCCGGTCGGCCGGCCGGTCGCGCGGGTCTTGCACTTCCAGCGCCGCGGCGATGATCAGCACGTCGGCCAGGCAGCCTGCTCGGTCGGCCCGCCAGGATCATCCGGCCGATCCGCGGATCGACCGGCAGCCGGGCGAGCTGCCGGCCGACGGCTCGGTGAGCTGGTTCTGCTCGTCGATCGCCCCCAGCTCGAACAGCGTCTTGTAGCCGTCGCGAATCGCCTCCGGCCGCGGCGGATCGAGAAAGGGAAACTCGTCGATCGGTCCCAGGTCGCAGGGCCAGCAGTCTGCAAGATCACCGCCGCCAGGTTCGTCCGCTGAATTTCCGGCGACGTGAACGCGCTCGCGGCTGGCGATAGTCCTCTTCGCTGTAACAGCCGGATGCAGACGCCCGGCCCGATGCGGCCGCAGCGCCCCTTGCGCTGGTCGGCCGAGGCCTGCGAAACCGGCTCGATCGGCAGCCGCTGCACCTTGCTGCGCGGCCGAATAGCGGCTGATCGCGGGCCGTGCCCGTATCGACGACGTAGCGATGCCCGGCACCGTGAGCGACGACTCGGCGACGTTCGTGGCCAGCACGATCCGCCGGCCGCTGTGCGGCTGAAAGACGCGGTTCTGCTCGGCCGTCGAAAGCCGGGCATAGAGCGGCAGGATTTCGGTCGTGCGACCCGGATGGTCGCCCGGCAGCTGCCGGCCGCGAAGCTTTGGCCGTCTCGCGGATGTCGCGCTCGGTCGGCAGGAAGACGAGCACGTCGCCGGCTGTCGAGCGCGGCCAGCTCGTCCACGGCGTCGGCCACGCCGCGCCTCGATCGATCTCGCCGTCCTCGCTCGGCTGCGAGCGGGCGATAGAGCACCTCGACCGGGATAGGTGCGGCCGGAGACTTCGATGACGGGCGCCGGCCCCGCGGGCGAGGCGAAAAGCTCGCTGAACCGCGCGGCGTCGATCGTGGCCGAGGTGATGATCACCCGCAGCTCGGGCCGCTTGGGCAGCAGCCGCTGCAGGTAGCCCAGCAGGAAGTCGATGTTCAGCGACCGCTCGTGGGCCTCGTCGATGATCAGCGTGTCGTACTGATCGAAGAACCGGTCGTGCTGCGATCTCGGCCAGCAGCATGCCGTCGGTCATCACCTTGACGTAGCGTCTGCGGGCTCGGTGGCGTCGGTGAAGCGAATCTTGAAGCCGACCTTCTGGCCGAGCGGCGTGCCCAGCTCCTCGCGCCACGCGGGCGGCGATCGAGCGGGCCGCAATCCGCCGCGGCTGCGTGTGGCCGATCAGGCCGGCCACGCCGCGGCCGATCTCCAGGCAGATCTTGGGGAGCTGCGTCGATTTGCCCGACCCGGTCTCGCCGCAGACGATTGCGACGGGGTGCCGCTCGATGGCGGCGGCGATTTCATCGCGTTTGGCGGCGATCGGCAGGTGCGGATCGAGCGTCGGCGCCGGCAGCCCCTGCTGGCGCTCCACCCGGCGGGCGACCGATTGTTCGATCTGCGCCGTCAGGGCCGTCAACTCCCGATCCAGCGGCTTGCCTGAGCGTGCCGCCTGCTCCACGGCGCGCAGCCGCTGCCGCAGGCGATGCTGGTCGCGAAGCATCGCCTGGGCAAGGGATTCGCGGAGTTGGTCCAGGGACGACAATTGCATGAGGGTTGCGGCTTGATCGCCAAGGTGACGTGTAAGTCTAGCCGAGCGGTCAAAGGGCGGAAGGCCAGCGGTTCCGAAGTCACACGAACCCGACGCGTAAGCGAGGGAGACGCGTTAACCGCTCGGAGTGGGGCGGTAACTCTCCCTCGCTTGCGCGCTTGCGCGTCGGGTTAGCGTGGGCCAGTGTGGCCCGCCAACGCGTGCCATCCGCCCGGCGCTCCGTTAGGATAGAGCGAGGTATAGTTGCTGCGCGGCACGCCATACCGCCACATCGCCAGTCACGTCGCCGAACAGGCCGACAATCAAGGGCCGGTCCATGACCACTGCCGTCGAGTTCGATTTCCAGACCAAGCGCGAGCGGACGATCCCGCCCGAGGCCGTCCCCTCGGCCTTCGCCAAGGGGCTGTGCTGCTGGATGGACGTGGACACCACCGACCGGGCCGGCGGCCGAGGCCGTGCTCCGCGAGCTGGGCGTGCATTCGGTCGTCGTCGAGGAGGCGCTGGGCGCCCAGGTCGCCGGTCGCCACGACGTCTACGACAACTGCCTGCACCTGACCCTCTCGGCCGCGGCATTTCGCGGCGGCGAGCTGAGCACGTCGCAGGTGGATGTCATCGTCGGCGAGCAGTTCATCGTCACGCTCCACCGCGGGCCGGTCGAGTTCCTCGAGCAGGTCCGCCGCACGTATGCCCACGACTTCCAGAAGTTCGCCAAGACCCTCAGCTTCTTGCTCTACGAGATCTTCGACCACTTGATCGACAGCCACCTCAAGGTGCTGCGGGCCGTCGAAGACGAGGTCGAGCGCATCCAGTCGCGGATGCTCGGCGAGGTGAGCGGCGAGCTGTTTGGCCGCGTGGGCCTGCTTGACGCGCGACCTGCTCTTGTTTCGCAAGCTGGTGCTCACCGAGCGGGAAGTGTTGCACGAGCTGGCCACGCGCCGCTCGACGTTCGTCGCCGAGTCGTCGCAGCCCTTCCTGGGCAACATGGTCGATAAGCTTCAACGGCTGGGCTCCGACCTGGCCGTGGAGCGCGAAACGCTGGCCGAGACGCTGTACCTCTACATGGGCATCGCCAGCCACCGCACGAACAAGATGGTCAGCCGGCTCACGGTCCTGAGCATGATCTTCCTCCCGCTGACGTTTCTGTGTGGCGTGTACGGGATGAACTTCGACAGCATGCCGGAAAAAAGCTGGACGTACGGCTATATCTTCTTCTGGGCCGTGGCGGCGTGTATTACGGGCGGATTGCTGGTGATGATGAAGAAGGGCCGGTGGGTCTGAACCGACGGATTCGCCCCGGAGTCCACGATTCGCTGCCGGGCTAACGCCTTCGGACGTACAACTTGACGGTGTGCCCTGCGATATTCATTTCAACCGGCTCGACGCCGGGCAGCGGCTCGAAGACGAGCTTGATCGCCAGCGTTTCGCCTTGGATGTAGTCGGCAAACTCTTTGACCGCGGCTTTCAGCTCCGCGTTGTCGGTGACGATGCCGACTTCGATGCGGTCGGTGTAATGCCAGGCCGAGCTCTTTGCGGCGATCTTGGATCGCGCGGACGAGGTCGCGGGCCAGGCCTTCGGCGATCAGCTCCGGCGTCAGCTCCGTGGTGAGCACGACGACGCACGCCCGGCCTTGGGCGGCGGCCCAGCCGGGCTTGGCTTGCAGGCGGACCTGAATGTCGTCGCTGTCGAGCGCCACGGTGTTATCGGCGCGGCACGCCGGGCAGGTCGAGCTCACCTGGCCGGCCTCGCCGAGCTGCCGCAGCAGTGCCGCCGTCGGCGGCGCCGAGCGCCTTCGCAAGGCCGGCAGCAGCTTGCCGAGCCGCGGGCCGAGCTTGCGGAAGTTCGGCAGCACCTGTACGTGATGTACTTGTCGGCGTCCGTGGTGAACTCGACCTGCTTGACGTTCAGCTCGTCGCGGATCAGCGCGGCGTGCTCTTCGAGCCACGCCTGATGCGTCGTGTCGGCCAGGATCACCTCGACCTTCGCCAGCGGCTGGCGGACCTTCAGCTTCGCTTCGCTCCGCGCGGCTGCGGCCCGAGCGAGGCGATCTCGCGGACCAGGTGCATCCGCTGCGGAAAGCTGCTCGTCGATCGACCGCCGGATCGCCGGTCGGGATAGTCGCAGAGGTGGACGCTCTCCGGCGCCCGCTCGCCGAACGGCGCCACGGCCAGGTTCTGCCACAGCGTCTCGGCCAGGAACGGCGTGAACGGGGCGATCAGCTTCGCCGTCGTCAGCAGGCACTCGTAGAGCGTCCAGTAGGCGTCGAGCTTGTCGGGCGACGCGCTTGTCCGCGGCCCAGAAGCGATCGCGGCTGCGGCGGACGTACCAGTTGCGAGAGCGCATCGACGAACTCGGTGATCCGCTTGCAGGCGGCGAAGTTGTCGTAGGCGTCCATCCGCTCGACGACGGCGGCGGCCGTGCGGTTCAGCTCGCTGAGGATCCAGCGGTCGAGCTCGCTGCGCTCGTTCGACGGGGCGATACGACTTCGCGCGTCGCGAACGCCTGCGGCGTCAAGTTGCCCGACCCCTGACGCCTGACCTCGCGAGCATCTCCGCGCCGGATCGAAGCCGTCGATGTTGGCGTAGATCACGAAGAAGCTGTAGACGTTCCACAGCCGCAGCAGGAACTCGGGGATGCTGTCCTTGATCGCCTGCTCGCTGTAGCGGATCGTCGTCCACGGCGGCTGGTTGGCGAAGAAGTACCAGCGCAGGGCGTCGGCGCCGTACCGGTCGAAGATCTCGCTCGGCTCGCGGTAGTTCCGCTTGCTCTTCGACATCTTCTGCCCGTCCTCGCCGAGCATCAGGCCGAGGACGATGCAGTTGCGGAAGGGATGGGGGTAGGGAGTGAGGAGCGAGGAGCGAGGAGCGAGAGTCTGATTCTCTCGCTCCTCGCTCCTCGCTCCTCGCTCCTTCCCAAACAGCAGCGTGCTGATCGCCAGCTGGCTGTAGAACCAGCCGCGGGTCTGGTCGAGGGCTTCGCTGATGAAGTCGGCGGGGAACTGGTCGTCGAACCTGTCTCGCGCCCTGCGTGCGGATAGCCCCACTGGGCGAACGGCATCGCGCCGCTGTCGTACCAGCAGTCGATCACCTCGGCGACGCGCTGCATCCGTGCGCCCGGCGGCGAACGGCGAGTCGTAGGTGACCGCGTCGATGTACGGCTTGTGGACCTTCAGGTCGTCGGGCAGCGCGGGATTGGCCTTCTTCGCCGCGTCCCAGACTTCGGTGCCCGTGCACGCCGGGCTTGGCCAGCAGCTCGTCGTAGCTGGCGACCGCTTCCATCTTGCCCGGTCTGCTCGCAGACCCAGATCGGCAGCGGCGTGCCCCAGTAGCGCTCGCGGCGAGAGGGCCCAATCGACGTTCGATCTCCAGAAAGTTGCCGAACCGGCCGTCCTTGATGTGCTCGGGCAGCCAGTTGATCTGCGCGTTGTTGGCGAGCATCTCGTCCTTGAACTGCGGTCGTGCGGATGAACCAGCTCTCGCGCGGATACTGGATCAGCGGATCCTCTTCGGCCCGCCAGCAGAACGGATAGTCGTGGAGGTACTGCTCCTGGTGGAAGAGCAGGCCGCGCTGCTTCAGGTCGCGGATGATGTCCTTGTCGCAGTCCTTGACCCAGCGGCCGTGCGTAGTCGGGCGCTTCGGCGGTGAATTTGCCGTCGGGCGCGACGGCGCAGATCAGCTGCGGGCCTTCGCCGTCGACGAACCGCGCTTGCTCGGCGATGCAGCACGTCGAAGTCGACTTCGCCGAATGCCGGCGCCTGATGGACGACGCCGGTGCCGCTGTCGGTCGTGACGAAGTCGGCGGCGACGATGCGCCAGGCGACGTGCTGCTTGCCCGCCGTCTCGCAGCCGGCCCTTCGTGTCGCCGATGCGACTTGTAGTAATAGTCGAACGGCGGCACGTATCGCCGGCCGATCAAGATCCGTGCCCTTGCAAGCGTCGGCTCGACTGTCAGCTCGCGTTTCACCTTGCCGGCGATCGTTTCGACGAGCGCCGAGGCGATGATCAGCTGCTCGCCGTGCCGTCGTGCTCATCGAGCACGACGGAGTAGTCCAGGTCGGGATGCACGGCGGCGAACTGATTGCTCGGCAGTGTCCAGGGCGTCGTCGTCCAGACCAGCAGCGACGTGTCCGTCGCCTTGCCGGCATCATCGAGCAGCGGAAACTTCACATACACGCTCGGATCGGCCACCTCGCGATAGCCCTGGCCGACTTCGCCGGCTGACAGCGCCGTGCCGCCCTGGGCCCACCACCAGACGATCTTGTGGCCCTGGTACAAGCAGGCCGCGGTCGAACAGCTTCTTCAGCGACCACCAGACGCTTTCGACGTAGCTCTGGTGGTACGTGACGTAGGCCTCGTCCAGGTCGAATCCAGAAGCCGAGCCGCTCGGTCAGCCGCTCCCACTCCTGCATGTACCGCCAGACGCTTTCCTGGCAGCGGTGGATGAACGGCTCGACGCCGTACGCTTCGATCTCTTCCTTGGAGTGGATGCCCAGCTCTTTGCAGACCTCGACCTCGACCGGCAGGCCGTGCGTGTCCCAGCCGGCCTTGCGCTCGCAGAGGTAGCCGCGCATCGTGTTGTAGCGCGGGAAGAGGTCCTTGATCGCCCGCGTCAGGCAGTGGCCGGGGTGCGGCATGCCGTTGGCCGTCGGCGGGCCTTCGTAGAAGACGAACTTGTGGGGCTCGCCTTCGCCCACCAAGGGGCTGGCGCCCCTCGCTCGCCGGCCGGCGCCGCGGCGCTGCTCGAGCGACTTCTCGTAAATCCTTCGCTCGTCCCACAGGCGGAGGATCTCTTGCTCGAGCGTGGGAAAGTGAACGTTGCTATCGACCGGACGAAACATGAGCACGGACTTACGATGAAAGCCACAGGCTTACGAGGTAAGCCAACGATGGCTGTCGGGGCCTGGCACAGGTGGAAACAGGAGATTGTGCCGGTTTGCGGCCGGAACGCCAAGTGAGGTTGTGCTCGCCATGTCGTTGGGGATGCCGCGATTCGACGAGCAATTGACGAGCTGCCACAAAGGACACGAAGGACACGACGAGAGGATCGGCCCACCTGCCTTCGATTTCCGCTTTTCACGGTTCGTGGGCATGTTACGATACGTGGAGGCGTCGGCACTTCCGCCCGGCGCGAGGCGAACGGGGGGCGTCAGCCCCCTGATAACTTGGCGTACCGATCACAACACGGACTCCTCAGGGGGCTGACGCCTCCCGCTCGCCGATGACACAAAGGAACCGCTTATGGACCCATCGCTGCCGCTGATCTTGGGCCTGAACACCAGAGAGACGCTGATGTGGATCGGCATCGCCGTCGGCGGATTCTTGGTGCTTCTGGTGGTGCTGGTTCTCCTCAAATACGGCGGGCTGTGGTTCCAGGCCTACATGTCCAATGCCCACGTCAGCCTGCTGAGCCTGATCGGCATGAGCCTGCGGCAGGTCAACGCCCAGCTCATCGTGCAGGCCAAGATCATGGCGCATGCAGGCCGGCGTCGGCAACGACCCGCGACGGCATCACCACGCGGCGGCTGGAGGCCCATTACCTGGCCGGCGGCAACGTGCTGGCGCGTGATCCGGGCGATCATCGCCGCCCATCGGGCCGACATCGACCTGGACTTCGACCGCGCGGCCGCCATCGACCTGGCCGGCCGCGACGTGCTCGACGCCGTGCAGACCAGCGTCAATCCCAAGGTGATCGACTGCCCCGACCCGCGGCAAGAGCCGCAAGACGACGCTCGAGCGCGATCGCCAAGAACGGCGTCGAGCTGAAGATTCGCGCCCGCGTCACGGTGCGGACGAACCTCGCGCAGCTCATCGGCGGGGCGACCGAGGAGACGATCATCGCCCGCGTCGGCGAAGGGATCATCACCTCCGATCGGCTCGGCCGAGACACACCTGGAGGTGATGGAGAACCCCGACTGCATCTCCAAGGCCGTGCTGGACCGCGGCCTCGACGCGCAGACGGCGTTCGAGATCGTCTCGATCGACATCGCCGACATCGACGTGGGCGAGAACATCGGCGCCCGCCTGCAGGCCGACCAGGCCGAGGCCGACATGCGCGTGGCCCGGGCCAAGGCCGAGGAGCGCCGGGCCATGGCCATCGCCCGCGAGCAGGAAATGAAGGCCAAAGTCGCCGGAGAACCGTGCCCGCGTGGTGCTGGCCGAGGCCGAGGTGCCGCTGGCCATGGCCACGGCCTTCCGCGACGGCAAATTGCATGTCTCGGGCAACAGTTCCGCGTAGCCATCCGTTTGCGGCGTGAGAAGCGGCAGTCATGTCTCAAGATACGAACCCTCCGCCCGGCAGCCCTCCGCCCACGGTGCCGCCCGGCCTGCGGACGCAGACGTTCGCGATGCCCGGCGCAGGGGAAGGCGGTGGCACGCACCTGGTCGTCGTCGAAGGGCCGACCTTGGGCCAGGTCTTCCCGCTGCGGGCCTCCGTGTGCACCATTGGCCGGCACCAGGGCTGCACCGTGGTGCTCAGCTCGATCACCGTCAGCAGGCAGCACGCCACGATCACGCGGCAGGGCGAGACGTTCTATCTGGTGGACGACAAATCGAGCAACGGCGTCTATCTGAACGGCCAAAAGCTGCCGGCAGACCAGAGCTGCCCGCTGCATCACGGCGACATGCTGCGACTGGGAGAGTTCCTCTTGCTCTTCAAGCACGACGAGAAGGTGGCCGATGCCGTGTCGCTCTCCACCATCGAGCTGGACTCGTCGAAAATCCGCCGCGAAGTCGATCAGTTCCTTCAGGACGTCCCGGTGACTGAGCCCGAGGGGGACGAACCGCCGACACCAGATTGAACGGGTCGAATGCTCTCCCGCGTTCTCGAACCGGAAGTGATGGATACGCCCGAGCAGGCCAGCGCGTATGACGCGATGGATCACTCGGAGGTCAACCGCCGCTTCGTGGACGACGTGCTGGCGGCTTGGGCTGAGCGCAGCGACGAACTTCGCGCGCGCCGGCAGAGACCCTTCGCTGCGCTCCGGGTGACGGCGAATGGCTCGATCTGGGCACCGGCACGGCCCTGATTCCCATCGAGCTGTGCCGGCGGGTGACTGGCGTGCGCGTCGTGGCGCTCGACCTCTCGCAGGCTATGCTGGAGGTGGCACGCGCCAACGTCTCGGCGGCCAGGCTGACCGAGCGGATTGTGCTGGTCAACCACGACGCCAAGCGGCTGCCCTATCGCGACGGGCAATTTGCGGGCGTGATCTCCAACAGCATTGTGCACCACATTCCGGCGCCGGCGGGCGTGCTGGCCGAGGCCTGGCGCGTGCTCTCACGCGGTGGATTAATGTTCGTGCGGGACCTGATGCGGCCGCCTGACGACGCCACCGTGAAGCGCCTGGTGGACACCTACGCGGCCGGGGCCACGGCCCATCAGCGGCAGATGTTCGACGATTCGCTACGGGCCGCGCTCACACTGGACGAAATCCGTACGCTCGTGCAATCCCTGGGCGTCGATCCGGCGTCGGTCACCGCGACCAGCGATCGTCATTGGACCTGGGCGTCGTGGAAGTAACTCGTGGCACACGCGGCTCGCGTGTGTCTGGAGGGGTGCAAGCCCAGAACCTAGGCGTGAGGGGCTTGAGTGCCCGACGCACACGCGAGCCGCGTGTGCTACAGGCGTCGCCGCATGTCACTCGCCGGAGCGGACGACTCGCTCGTAGACGGTCGGCTTGCGTGGCTCATCGTCGGCGTCCCGCACGGTCGGCGCGCCAGATCAGTCGGCCAAAAAGCCGGGCCGAAATCAGCGCCACGGCGGCCAGAATCGGCGAACCCCACAGCACGGTCAGATACGGGTTGCTGTCGAAGGAGAAGACGACCGTCAATCCCCAGATCGCCAATAGCCCCGCGATTTCGGCATACATCAGCAGCCAGCCCCACCAAAGCGTCGCCAGGCTGGCGTTGACCACCGACGAGAAGGGCCACGTCGTGCGCTGGCTCTCCAGCGACGAGATTGTGAGGAACGGAAAGATCACCAGTGCTCCCAGGCAAGTCACCAGGGGCACCGCCATCGGGCCGAGCCAGTGGGCCGCGGCCAGGCCGGCCCCATAGGGGAGGCCCAGCGCAAGTGAGCCGTGATAGACCACGCGCCACAGCACGCTGATGTGGTCGGCCCAAGGCTCGTCGGGCCAATCCACGATGTCCGCGGCGCCATTGGCCGTGGCGTGGATCACTTTCCAAAAACAGCCCGCCGCGAACGGGGCGATGATCACCAGAAACCCGGCCAACAGCATCGCCAGCACCGAGACGAACATCAGATAAGCGCCGCCGGCATTGAGTGCCTGGTAGATGGCCGCCATCGGCACCCCCACGATCACCAAGACCACGGAGATGGTCAGCCAATACAGCGGCACCGCACCCACCCACAGAAAGCTCACCACGCCGCTGAAGAACGTCCAGCGCGGCGGATCGGGCAACCAGGGCTCCGTCGGCACGCGCGTGGACCGAATCAGCTCGTAGTCCCGCGGCGCTCCGGAGGCTCTTCGGTCGATAGCGCGATCGGATCGGGCCGCGGCAAGACCTTCTGCGGCGCCTCGGCCGGCGGCTGCGGCACGACCAACACGTGGCCGCAATCGCCGCACGCGATCTGCTGGCCGACCTGGTGCAGCCGCGCATACATGCGGTTGGTGCACTTGGGGCAGACGACCGCGAAGGCCTCTTTGCGGCGGCGAGGCGGATCGGCCGGCTCCTTCGTCCGGGCCGCTTTGCCCGGCGAGGGCTTTTCCATTGGGGCGGGCTTGTCCGTCCGCGCGGGGCCGGCCGCCGGCTCGCGGACCTCCGCCCTAGGCGGGTCTTCCGACGGGAGGACATCGTAGCCGCGGCTGCGGGGGCCTTGCGAGGAGGGCAGCACGCGCTCGATCCGCCCTCGCCGGCGGCAGCGCGTTCGTGGCGGGATCTTCAGATTCGACGTTCCACGTCGGCGGCTGTTCTTCGCGCACCGCGTAGGGCTCGATGTCGTGCTGAACGGTCTTGGGCTTGGGCCGGACGTGGATTTCCTTGGGGAGCGCCACGCGGTGGCCGCACATCTCGCAGCGCAGCGTGCCGCCGGCCTGCTCGGGGCGGAGGATCAGCCGCGTGCCGCAGATCGGGCACTCGGTAGCGATGTAACCTTGGACCGATTCGTAGAATTCCATGCGATCAGCCGGCCAAAGACGCCGCGCGGGTTGCAAAGCCAGACGGGCCGCCTATTCTGATTGTGGCCCCGGCTGGGCACGGTTGTAAAGCGCTCGACGGCGTGCCGTTCTGAATGACGAATGTCGAAGCACGAATGACGAAGGAATGACGAAGCACGAATGACCAATGGCCAACAGCAACCCATTCGTCATTCGTCCTTCGGCATTCGTCATTCTTTCCTCATTCGGTCCTTCGTCATTCGACATTCCCATGATCCACGTCATCGCCACGATTGAAGTCGAGCCTGGCCGGCGAGAGGAGTTCCTGGGCGAGTTTCGCCGCCTGGTGCCGACCGTGCCGCGCGGAAGAGGGCTGTCTGGAATACGGCCCTACGGTCGATGCGCGGACGAGCATCGCGGCTCAGCCTGCCGTGCGCGACAACGTGGTGGTCGTGGTCGAAAAGTGGGCCAGCGCAGCCGCGCTGGAGAAGCACCTCGTCGCGCCGCACATGCAAGACTACCGGGCGCGGGTGAAGCTGCTGGTGACGAAGGTGGAACTGCGGATTCTCGAGCCGGCGTGACCGTCCCTGCCGGTCGAGTCCGTCCGCGAGAGGTTCGGAAAGACAAGCTATCCCGCGTTGGCCCGTTTGGGAATCGTCACCGTGTAGATCAGCGTCACGGCGCCGAAGGAGAATAGGCTCCAGGGGGCCCAATCAGGGACGACGATTTCCTTCTGGCGGGGAGTGCTCCTCAGGGTCAGGCCTGAAGCGTTGGCCGGGGGGGCCGATTGATTGAGTACGGCCTTCTCCAATACCAGACACTCGCCGCCCAGCAGGCAGGCGAAGATGCCTATCGACCAAAAGAACGCCCGCCACATAAAGCACCCCCCCAACGGTCCGCGATCAGGCCGCCGGTGCGGTCAAACGGCACGGCGGTTTTTCGCCCTCCTGGCGTTCGGTTCTGGACCTCCGTGTCTCCCTCGATCTCTTCGTCGCCGCAGACCCTGCGCCTTGACGCTTGGCGGCCGGGCCGCTTTGACCCCCAAAGCCGGCTGATCGGGCAAGTCCGATGCAGGGAGCGGCTTCGGCCCCGCGGACGGCCGCTTCGGGCACGTTTGAAGCGTGCCCGCACGCGGCATAAAACCGCACCCCCCCTCATTGCCGACGCTAGCAGATACGCATACAATTCCTCGGATTAGTGGGAAACCGACGGTCGCCGGCCGCAGAGGGTTTGCAGGGGGTTATTGAGCCTATAGGGCGGCGATCTTCGTCTTCTTGCCGCGGCGGAGCCGAGGGGCGCAGTCACGGGAAGTGACCCGCCACCTCCTGTTGCTCACTGGCCGACGGCCTCCCGGTCCGAAAGGCATCGTGCCGCGGTAGTTTGGAAGGACCGGGTTTCGTCGCGGCCATGAATGTCGTGCCGCGTTCGATGCTTATTCGTCTCCCTCGGGAGCGGCCGTATCGCCCTCGCCCAGGAGAGTTTGCGCTCAACGTATAGAAAGACTGAAATGATTGCTGCCCGAACCACACCCGGATATCCGGAGGTGCGGATTCCCGCCGCGGCCCGCGAGGCCATCCGGCGGGGCATCCGCCGCGGAGATGCCGTCGCCCAGCTCGAGTACCTGGGCTTCTCGCCGCGTTACATGAACCTGCTGGAGAACAGCCAGGCTGAACATCATCTCGCTGGCCCAGCTCGTGGCCCGCGGCCGCGACGAGCTGCTGGAAATCCCCGGCTTCGGCGAAAGCGCCCTGCACCAACTGATGGATTGCCTGGCGCGGTACCACGAGCTGGACCGGATCATCGAGCACCAGGAAGCCCACGACCGGCGCACGGCCGAAGCGGCGCGGAGCTTCCAGGGCTACGACGAGTAAGCAAATGTGGCTAGTGGCCAGCTAGCAATGTGGCCAACTCGCTCTGCGAGTTGGACTCCGACTCGCAGAGCGAGTCGGCCCCATTAACGCGGCAAGCTGCCTAGGAACTCGTCCAGCGCTTGATGATACGCCGCCGGCTGCGGGTCATTGTGCCGCCCGCCCGGCACGGTCACGAAGCGCTTCGGGCCCGAGCAGGCATTCGGGCCTGAGCAGGCATTGTAGAGCGCGACCCCGTGCTGGTACGGAATGACTTCGTCCGCGTCGCCGTGGCTCACCAGCAGGGGCCCGTGGTAGCCGCTGATCTTCTCCAGCGAGTTGAGCCGCATCGTCATCACCCACCAGGCTGGCAGCCAGGGCAGGTGGTCCAAGGCCGCGTCGGGCAGCGAGGTAAAGCTGCTCAGCACGGCCAATCCGCGCGCCCCATCCTTCGCCGCCAGATCGATCGCCACGGCGCCCCCGAGCGACTGGCCCATCAAGACGATCTCGCGCGGGTCGATCTCCTCGCGCCGGGCCAGCCAGTCGCGCGCGGCCCGCGCATCTTCGAGGATGCCTTCCTCACTGGGATCCCCTTCACTGCGGCCGTAGCCGCGATAGTCGAAGGTCATCACCGACAGGGCGTGTCGCCGATGGAGGACAGCCAGCCAATCGGCCAGCAGCGTGATGTTGCCCGCATTGCCGTGGCAGAAGAGCAGCGTGGCTCGCGGCCGTGGATGAGCCAGGTACCAGCCGTGCAGGCGCGTCCCGTCCGCCGCGGTGAACCAGCATTCCTCGGGACGAATCGCGGTGGGCTGCCAATTGCCTTGGGGGTACGGCGCCGGATGAAAGACGGCTGCCCGCTCGCTGCTGGCCAAGGGCGACAGCGGGCCCAGTGCCGCGCAGCCGCACAAGAGGGGTAGCGTGATCGCGAGAAGGCGCGGCACGTCTTCAGGCCCTCCTCATTCGTCCTCGTCGTCGTCCTCGTCCTCGTCCTCGAATGCGTGTGGCGTTTCTTTCGAGGGCGAGGACGACGACGAGGACGATAGAACGGCACGATATCATCGCGCCGAGGCTTCCAGATGAATCGCCATATCGACCTTCACCCCCGGCCGCAGCACCCATTGCTCGTTCTGGGTGTGATTCTCGACCTCGGCCCAGACGAGATAGTCGTCGCCGCCGTTCTGCTCGGGATGGACGAAGGTGATCTTGCCGGTGAAGCGCTCCGTGCGGCCGCGCTCCAGGTGGGCGCGGATACTGGCTGAACGGCCGACAACCTCGTGCGGGCCGTAATGGGCCGCCTTGACGTGCCCCTTGACGCGCAGGCGGTCCATTCGCACCATCCGCAGCAGCGGCTCGCCCTTGGTGATCCAAGTGCCCGGCCGCTTGTTCACGGCGACCACGAGACCGTCCAGTGGCGAGAGGACCTTTCGCCGGTCGATGCCTAGCTTGGCCAGCTCCATCTCCTCGGCCTTGGCTTCCATCTCGTGCCGGGCCTTTTGCTGATCGAGCCTGGCTTGCTCGATCGAGAGCACAGCCTTGTCCCAGGCCAGCTTGCGGCGGCGCATTTCGGAAGCGGGCACGCCGTCGCGAATCTTGGCATTCACCTCCAGTCCCTGGTCGTAGTCGGCCTTGGCCGCGTCGGCCGAGGCTTCCGCAAAGCGGATGTTCACGTCGTTTTCGGCTTCCGTCTTGGCCCGGCGATGGGCCGATACGGCCGCCGAGTGCCGGGCCTGAGGCTCGCGATCGTCCACCTGAGCAAGCTGCAGGCCCTTCTTGACGTGCATCCCCTCGCGGGCTTCGACGTACGTCAAGAGGCCGTCCTCCTGGGCCGCAATATCGATCTCTTCGATGAGCGCCACGATACAGTCTTGCAGCATCACGAAGTCGCGCCGGGGCGGCGGGGACTTTTCGGCGGGCGATTGTGTGGAGTCCTCCGTGCTGAGAGGTGCCGGCTGGAGCTGCACGTCGGTCGTGGGTTCCACGGTCCGACCTGGCTGACTTGCGGCATAGCCGGGCGCCTGGGCGTACGCCGGCGATTCCGTGCCCGAGGCGCGCACGACGTGCGACTGCACTGCTTGCCGTGCCGACTGCTGCGCGACACGAGCTGCCGTCGAGCCGGCGGGCGTTTGCGGCGCGGGGCCTGTCAGCGCCGCCAGCGTGGTCAGGATACTGAGCGTGGAGAACATACACATCAGCCCGCGCAGCGGGCGACTGGAAGTAGCCACGGGCGTCAGCCCGTGGTGCTAATCAGAAGGCTGCACGACAAACCCCCGCCAGGGGGCGACAGAGGTCTCTGCCGCCCGCTGCGCGGGCTGACGATGTCAATTCTCGCGCCGTCCACGGGCTGACGCCCGTGGCTACATCCTGCCGCCCGCTAGCGCGGGCTTCCGAATGCCGGCGGCGCTCTATATCGACATTCCGCCTTACAGGCGGAACAAAATCTTGGCTTGCACGAACTCGATCAGGTCGTGGAACCACACGTAGCCCACACCGCGGCGGCCGCAGTGCAGCTTTGCCACCACGCTGGCGCCGGGGCGTAGCTGCGGCAGCTCGCTCTTGTCGATGGCCACCTTGATGAGCACCGTGTTGCCGTCTTCGCCACGGACTTCGGCCCGGTGATGGATTTCCTTGACCACGCCCTCGAACGATTCTCCGGGATCGGTGGCCAGAATGAACTTCACGGCCAGGTCCTCCGGCAGGTTCTCGCCGGGATGCTCGCGCCGGCGCTCTGCAGCTCCTGGCGCGCTGCGAGGATGTGCCCCATGCGGTCTTCCGGCATGCGGACTTCAAGCTCCCATTCACCGTCCAGGTTCGCCACGCTCAGCAGGGCGTCGCCTCTCGTGACCGGCCGGCCGATCAGCCGGTCGCGCAGGTCCAGCGTCGTCACCACGCCGGCCAGCGGGGCACGAATCACCAGGTCCGCCTTTTTGCCGCGGTGCAGCTTGAGCTGATCCTGGAGGCTGCGGATCGTGACTTCGATCTCCTGCTTGCGGCCGCTGAGCTGCTTTTCCTCGGCCGGCGTCATGTTCCGCCGCTCGCTGACCCGCAGTGTCTCGATCGATTGCAGCTCGCTTTGCCGGGCCTGAATCTGGCCCTCCAGCTCCGTGATCTTCGCGTCCAGCTCCGTGCTCCGCATCGTGGCCAGCACCGCGCCGGCCGCTACCGGATCGAGGTGCTTGGCGTTCACGGCCAGGATCTGCCCATCGATACGGGCAAAGACTTCCTGCCGGATGACGGGCTGGAGCGTGCCGCGCCCTTCCAGGTCGAAGTCGCCAGGCACCATGATGAGTGCGCCGACCGCCGCGGCGATGACGCCCAGCACGATGATCGTCTTGGGCAGCGTGCGAAACTTCACCACCAGGCCGAGCTTGCCCAGGAATCGCCACAGCGGCAGCAGAAACAGACTGTGATACTCTCGCGCGTTGCCCAGCGCCATGCCGGCGTGCTGGCGGACGGTCTCGACACGCTCAGCGAAGCCCGCTTGCGGCGTAGTGTCTTCGATCTGCTCGACGATCAGGGCCCCGATGGGCTTCTCAGGGCGGCGGCGCGGCTCGTCCCCTTCCGGCTTGCGGGTCAGCGGCAGCACGGCGACCATCTTGGTCTGCGATTCGTCAACGTATTTGAGTACGGTCCGCTCGACCTGCGGCGGCAGACTGCGGGCGTCGCCATCGAACCATAGCGGCTCGCGCGTCGCGGCGACCAGCGAAGCGAGCTTGGCCAGCGAGCGGACCGTGTTGGCCCGGTGGTCGAAATAGTCTTGCCCGCTGATGGCCTCGATGCGTGCCCGCACGCCGCGGAGCACCGCCACGGTGACGCGGTCGCAACCGATCAGCCGCCGGCCTTCGTTGGCGATCGTATAGGCGGCCTCTCGCGGGTTCAGGCCGATGTGGACGGCACGGGCGAACGTTTCGAGCTGGGACCACAGCGTATCTCGCTCGGCGCGACTGCCACCTTGAGCGCGATTGTCATCGTCAGTGGAGCGAAGCGTGTCCCCGGCGTCCCGTGTGTCGTGGCGATTCCGAGGTTCTTCAATGCGCTCGGAATGATCAGAATGACCTGGCTCAACGTCTCCTCGGGCGGATTGCAAATCCGCCCTACCGGTGTGGTACTCCGCCGCCGCCTCGCACGCCTCGAGCACCGTCCGGAGCAGGTCTTTCTGCTTGTCCGGCTCGCCGGTCGGGCATTGGAAGATCTCGACTAGCCCATCCGCGCCGTCTCCCCTCAAAAGGCCGACCTTGAGCGGGCCGAAGACCAGCAACAGTTCCTTGGGCGCCGCGCCGTCGCTTGGGCCGGCCTCTTCGCGCTGGTTGATGATCGCGCTGCGGCCGGTGGCCAGCACGCGCTCCAGCAACCGGTCGTGCCGGGCCTTGTAGGCTTCGTCGTCCAAGAGGCCGGTCGCTTGCAGGTTGACCTCGCCGGCCAGCTCGAGCCGCCCCGCCTCGCCGCGCCGCCAGACCGCCCCGCCGACGGCCCCCAGTGTGCCGACCACACGCCGCAGCAGGCTTTGGTAGTATTCTTCCGGCGGCAGCCGCTCCTGCCCGAGCTGCGCCAGAAAGCGCCGCAAGCGCTGCTGGCCCGGCTGCTGCTGGCGGCTCTGCGCGGTAGACATCTGACGTGCTCGCTACTGTCGGCGACTGCGATACCGGCGCGGGATCGGCCCGGAATGAAGGGGTCGCACTGTAGCCAAGGCGTCTGGAGCAGGAAAGGCGGCAATGTGGACGACTCGCTCCGCGAGCCGCTGGAGTGTGGTCCGGTCACTCCGTGACCGGATCGGGTCACGGAGTGACCCGGCCACACAGATTTGTCCCCGCGGTCATTCATTGAACTGCCCCTTAATCGTCCGCTCGGCCACCTTCCAGGCCGACTCGAGGTGCGCCAGATAATCGTCGATCGCCAGCAGCTCTTGGCCGGGGCCATCGATGGCCAAGAGCCAGCCTTCGCCGTAGGTATCGACGTTGATCGCCGAGGGGTCTTTGAGCACGGCGGCGTTGATCTCGCGGAGCGTGCCGGCCAGGGGCGAATAGAGCGCGCTTTCGGCCTTGGAGCTTTCGATTTCGCCGATCTCTTGCCGCTCGGTCAGCGGTGCCCCGGCCTCAACGTGCCAGTCGAGGAAGTACACGTCCTGGAGCAGCCGCACCGCATAGGCCGAGAAGCCGACCACCCAGCCAGCCTCGTCGGCCTTGGCCCACATGTGGTTGCGGGCGTATTTGCGGTCGGCGGGCAGCCGTGCGGCGAACTTGCCCATCATGAATGTCAGCTCGTCCGGCATGCCGACAGTGTAGGGTGCCGACGAACCGAGCGATACGTTCGTCGGAGCCGAGCCGCAGGCATTTCCTGTGGTATAAACGAATTGGGCGGGCGCTTTATGCTGAGGATTCGATGTACGTTACCGAGGCGATGATCCGGGACGTGGAGGCCAAGTACGGCCAACCCATCGAAATCGCCCGCGCCTACGAGCTGACCCCGCGCAGCTCGCCATCGTCCGGCTCGGCCAACGGCACGGGCGCTGCCACGACGTGACCTTGGTGATCGTCCGCGGCAACGAGATCGTGGTGACCAGCAAGCCCAGCTATCCCGCTGGCGCGTATCGCACGCCCTCGGGCGGGTTGGAGCCGGGCGAGACCTTCGAGGCGGGGGCCGCCCGCGAGGCCCGCGAAGAGACTGGGTTAGAAATCGCACTGGAGCGATATCTGATTCGCTCGCGCGTGCGTTTCTCGTGCGGCGACGTAGATGTTCTCTGGATTTCCCATGTCATGCAGGCTCGCGCCGTTGGCGGCGTGCTGCAACCGCTGGACACAAGGGAAATCGTCGAGGCCAAGTGGGCAACTCAGGTCGAGATCCTGGGCCCAATTCGCCAAGCTCTGCTCGCCAGCGGCTCGCCCGGTTTGGGCTATCGAGCGGAACTGGATGGCATGGCCATCGGACTGCTGAGCCAAGAGGGGTAACTCGGGCAAGCGTGCCCCGCTATGACCCGAGGAAAAAAAGAAGGCTTGTCCAGCGGCCGGAGGTAGGTCGGCCGACAACGGACAAGCCTTCAGAGCACAGCGGCCCCTGCGGTCCAAGAGCCGGAACATCCTGCCCATGGCCCGCAGATTGACAAGGATTGTATGCTAGCGGCCCGTCGAATCAACCAGCAAAACCCGCGAGCAACGAAATGTTAAAATGGGAAAGAAAGTGTTTTCCCAGGGCCTTTGGAGTGCGGCGACCAGTCGCCGCTTTGGGATTCTTAGTCTCTTGACGCGGCGAACGCTCCAACGAAAATCCCAAAAACGATGACGAGTCATCGCACTCCAAATACGTCGGGCGCCTCGACGCTCGCCGGTGCGCGGTCACACCTTATGGAAATGCTGCCAGCAATCCTGCCGCATATTGCTCGAGGTCGCGCAGCACGTCCTCCCGCGGGGCGGAGTCGGCCTTGGCGATGCGCCGGACGATGGCCGAGCCGACGATCAGCCCGTCGGCGACCGGGGCCAGCCGCTTGACGTGCTCGGCTTGGCCGATGCCAAAGCCGATGCAAATCGGCAGCCCGGTGTGCTCGCGCAGCCAGCCGACGTTGTCGATCAGCTCCCGCGGCAACTCTTGCCGCTCCCCGGTGATACCGGCGACGGAGACGTAGTACAGAAAACCGGTCGATTGCTCGGCGATCCGCAGTGCCCGCTCGCGGGGCGTGGTTGGCGTGACAAGCTGCACGAGGCTGAAGTCCGCCCGCCGGCAGATGGCAGCCAGCGCGTCAGACTCCTCGACCAGCATGTCGGGCACGATGGCCCCGGCGAACCCGGCCGCCTGGGCGTCGGCCACGAACCGCTCTGTCCCGTAGCGGTGCACGATGGCATAGCTGACCATGGCCACGGTCGGCACCCCCAGGCCCGGCAGCGTGCGACGGGCCATGGCCAGGACTTCGGCGAGCTTGATGCCCTTCTCCAATGCCCGCGTGTACGAGGCCTGGATCACCGGGCCGTCGGCGATGGGGTCGCTGTAGGGAAAGCCCAGCTCGAACAGATGACAGCCGTGCGCCGCCAGCCGCCGCAGGACTTCCGCGGTGAAGTCCAAATCCGGATCGCCGGCGGTGACGAACGGCATGAATGCCTTGCGGCCGGACTGCCGGAGATCGGCGAAGAGTTTGTCGATCGACGACATAAGTGGACGAGGAGGAAGGATTCCTCGTTCCCAAGCTCTGCTTGGGAACGCACGCATCGAAGCTCCGCTTCGAGGCGTCGAAGCAGAGCTCAAGCGGCTGGTTCCCAAGCGGAGCTTGGGAACCAGGGGGGCCGCCAACTCGCAGATCGAGTTGGCCACAGTGATCTACAATAGCTCCCGATACCGGAAGCAGTCTACCGTGTGGTCGTTGACCATGCCCACGGCCTGCATGTGGGCATAGACGACGGTCGGCCCGAGGAACTTGAAGCCGCGCTGCTTCAGGTCTTTGGCCCAGGCCACGGCCTCATCGGTATACGGCACGAAGTCCTTGATCGTGCGGTAGGTGTGCACGATGGGCTTATTCTCGACCCAAGTCCACATGTACTTGGCGAAGGTGCCGAACTCGTCGCGCACCTCGATCAGCCGCTGGGCGTTGTTGATCGCCGCCTCGATCTTCGCGCCGTTGCGGATGATACCTTCGTCGTTCATCAGCCGGGCCACGTCGCGCTTACCAAACCGGGCGACCTCGTGGAAATCGAACCCGGCCAATGCCCGGCGAAAGTTCTCCCGTTTGTGCAGCACCGTCCGCCAGGAGAGCCCCGCCTGAAAGACCTCCAGCACGATGAACTCATAAAGCTTGCGATCATTCCGCACGGGCACGCCCCACTCGCGGTCGTGATAGCGGAGGTAGAGGGGGTCGTCGAAGGTGGGCCACGGGCAGCGGGACAACTCCATCAGGTGGCACTTGCCTTGCTGCAAGTCGGCGAGGGATGGTACGCTAGTCTCTTGGAAACGTGCAATTTAGTGAGCTGACCGGCGACATGCAAACAGCACCGCGCGGTAAGCACCAGTTCACATTGCGACAACTGCTGATCGCGCTGACCGCGATCGCAGTGGTTCTGGGCGCCGCTTCCCCGTGGCTGCGTCGGATCGACCCGGAGTTCGTACCGCTGGTAGGGTCGGCGGCGTTTTGGTTGGTTGCGGTCGGACTGATCGTTGGACTGGGACTTCTGCCCCTGCGCGCTGCCGATACCACGGCCGCCGTCAAGTTGGAGGCCTTAGCGCACGGCATCGCGGCACTGGGAGCGGTGGTGTTCGCCATGGTCTGTGTGCCGACCTTCGAGAAGGTGTTTCGCGATTTGGAGATGAGCCTCGCCTACCCTGCCCAACTCGTCTTGCAAGTAACCGAGGCTGCTCGAAAGCGATTCTTCCTGGGTCTGCCGTGCGCAATCGCCTTGGTAGCGCTGGACGTTGGCGCGTTCAGAGCTCTTCATTCGTATTCTACGACTCGTTGGCTGGCGAAGGGTTGGTCGGCGGCCATGACGATCTCTGTCTTGAGTGTGCTCCTTTTTGCGGCTTGGGCGATCTCACGCGAGTTCTTCGCGATGTACGTCAACTTGTCGAAAACCGAGTACCTGTTCTAGTCCTGGCAGGAAGGGTCGCACCGTTGACGCGCGCTCAGCCATCGTGCCGCGGTCGATTTCGTTATGGGGCGCATTGTCCAAAATTGGCCCACGTCTATTTCTGTTTCTCCTTGCCGTCGCCGCGACGGTGCTTGTTGAAGAACTCGAAGATCTTCGGCATGTTCTGCATGGCGACATCGACGTGATCGCCGCCGGCGACCTCGATGTATTCGTGGGTCATGCCAAGCTTCTTCATCTGCTCGGCCCACCGCCGGGCGCCCGCCACGGGGACCAGCTTGTCCTTGTCGCCCTGAACGAGAATCACCGGCAGGCGCTTGATCTTCTCCAACTCGCTGGCCGGGCGGAAGATGGCCGGCGCGATCGGCGCCAGGCCGGCCCAAATCTCCGGGTACTTGAGCCCCAGGTGCAACGTGCCGCCGCCGCCCATCGAGTGGCCCATCAGGTAGATGCGCTCGTCGTCGATGTTGAACTCCTTGCGGACGATGCCCAGCACGTTCATCACGTCCTTCTCGCTCAGCTCGCCGAGGTTCTCCGGCTTGCTCCGGGGCGACTTCTGCCCTCGGCTGCCATACCAGCCGGACGAGTTGTAGCCCATCGGCGCGACGACGATGTAGCCGTGCTTCTCGGCCTGGTCGGTCAGGCCGCGGTAGCGGATGATCTGCTGCGGATTGCTGCCGCAGCCCGTGCAGGGCAACCATCAGCGGGGCCTTCTTGGCCTTGTCGTACTTCGAGGAAACGAACAGGGCGTACTCCATTTCCTTCCCGGCGTCCTTGAAGTCGTAAGTCCGCTTCTCGATGCGCGAGCGTGTGGTCGCGGCGGGCGGAACCTTGCCCCCTTCCGCTTTCGGCTGGTTCTTTGCCGGGATCGGGGGATCGCTCTTGGCGGGCGCGGCCGTCGCCGGCTCGGTCTTGGTTGCGCCGCTCTTGGGCGTATCGCCCTTTGCCGGCGGCTTCTTGTCGGGTCCCTTCTTTTCCCGGAACAGCAGGGGAGCGAAGAGGTACAGATCGTTCTTCCACACCGGCCAGGTGTGGCCGCCCGAATCGACGTGCCAGACGTGCGGCACTTGCTTTTCCTCCAGGGCGGTATGGAGGGCCTTGCTGCCTTCCAGCAGCCGGTCCTCGTCGCCGCACGAGAGCCATAGCAAGCGGGGCAGCTTGCTGGCGTCGGCGGGGATCAGCTCCTGGCCGCCGCGGATAGCCGACGAATAGCCGCCGATCCAGGCGAACTGGTCCAGGTGCTTGAGGCCAATCCGCAGCGCCTGCCCGCCTCCCATGGATAGCCCCGCGATCGCCCGCTGCTCACGGCTGGCCTGCACGGCGTAGTGCGACTCGACGTAGGGGATGATGTCCTTGAGCAGATCGTCCTCGAAGACGCTGTTGCGGAACCGGCCCTTCGTCCCTTTGCTGTCGGGGGCCCGGGCGAAGCCGTTGGGCATGACCACGATCATCGGCACGAGCTTCTTGTCGGCGTGAAGGTTGTCCAGGATCACATCGGCCGAGCCTTTCTGCTGCCAACCCGTCTCGTCGTCGCCCCCACCGTGCAGCAGATAGAAGACGGGCAGCTTGCGATCAGCCGAGTAGCCCGGCGGCAGGTAGATCACCATCTTCCGCTTGTCGCCTACGGTCTTCGAGTCGTACTCGACGGTCTCGATCTTGCCGCGTGGGATGTCGCCGCGGCGGCTGTCGAAGCCCTGAGGGGCGGACGACAACGGAGTGGCGTCCTCCGCCCGCAGCACGGCTGGCAAGAGCAAGCCCACGCTGACGGAAAGCAACAGGAATCGCTGGCGCTGTCTCATGGTCACCTTGGAGGATCGCGGAAGGCTTTAAGGCAAGGATTTAACACCCCACGGGTCACCGAGTCTCGGCAACATCTGTCGTCTGGCGTGGCCGACCCGGAGAAGCCCGGCTGCTGGGAAGAAGCGGGCTCTGACCCTCGCCTCGGCCCGCGCGGCTTGTTAAGGTGGTTGCGTCGCATCCCGCCCTTCTGGAGGTCGCTCATGCTCTCGCGCCGCAAGTTTCTCGCCGCTTCCGCCGCGGCCGTTGCCGCTCCCGCGATTCTCACGCGCGCCGGCGGGCTGCCGCCAACGATCGGCTGGCCGTCGGTTTCATCGGCGTCGGCACGATGGGCCGTTATCACTTGGGCAAGATGCTCGGCACCGCCGACGTCCAAGTCGTCGCCGTCTGCGATGTCGTGAAGGAGCGACGTGACAACGCCGTGGAGATGGTCTCGAAGCGCTACGCCGACCGGATCAAGAGCGGCGCACTACAAGGGGGTGAAGGCCTTCGGCGACTTCCGCGAGCTGCTGGAGCTGGCGGGCCTCGACGCCGTCGTCATCGCCACGCCCGACCACTGGCACGCCATCCCGTGCATCCTGGCCGCGCGGGCCGGCAAGCACATCTACTGCGAGAAGCCGCTGACGCACAACATCGCCGAAGGCCGGCGGATCGTCGATGCGGTGAAGAAGGCCAAGATCGTCTTCCAGACCGGCAGCCAGCAGCGGAGCGAGTTCGGCGGGCATTTCCGCAAGGCGGTCGAGTACGTCTGGAACGGCCGGATCGGCAAGGTCGAGACGGTCCGCATCGGCGTCGGCGGCCCGGCCAAGCCGTGCGACCTGCCGGCGGAGGAGGTGCCCGACGGCACCGACTGGGACCTCTGGCTCGGCCCGGCGCCGGAGCGGGCCTACAACGACGACCTGTGCCCTAAAGGGGTGCATCAACCACTTCCCGGCCTGGCGGAACTACGCCGAGTACGCCGGCGGTCAACTGGCCGACATGGGGGCCCATCACTTCGACATCGCCCAGTGGGCGCTGGAGATGGACGCGCAGCGGCCCCGTCGAGATCATCCCGCCGGCCAAGCCGGAGACGGGCCGCGGGCTGCGGTTCGTCTACGCGAACGGCGTGACGATGATCCACGACGAATTCGAGGGGAAGCTCACGGGCCGACTGCGTGTTCGAGGGGCCGCTGGCAAGATCCTCGTGAGCCGCGACGGCATCTCCAGCCGGCCCGAGTCGATCCTGGCCGAGCCGCTGGCAAAGACGCCAAGCGCGTCATGGCCGCCAACGACCATCACCGCAACTGGCTGGATGCGGTCCGCAGCGGCAAAGAGACGATCTGCCCCGCCGAGATCGGCCACCGCTCGGCGACGCATCTGCCACCTCGGCAACATCGGCTACCGCCTCGGCCGCAAGCTGAAGTGGGACCCGACGTTGGAAAAGTTCGCCGGCAACGACGAGGCCCAGCGCCAAACGACGCGCGAGCCGCGGCCGAAGTGGAAGGTGTAAACAGGCGTAGGCGAGCGTCGAGGCGTAAGCCCGACGTGTCCGTGCTATCTCGGTCGCTCTTCCGGCATGGAGTGAGGAACGATGAATAGGATCTCAGAGCACCGGCGCGGTCGTGTGCGGCTCTCGGTCGCCATGGCCGTGGCCCTGGTCTCCGCCGCTGCACTGGCGGTTTGTGGACGCTCGGCGCTCGGCGACGAACGCCGGCCACGAGGCAAGTTTGTGCCGACCGAACAATACACCGAGCGCAAGATCGAAAGCTGGACGGTGCGCGTCAACAAGCAGCTTCTCGCCGAACAGGCCGAGCTTGGCACGCAGGCCCTGCGGTTGCTCGAGGTGAAGCTCTACGAAATCCGCCGCGCCGTGCCTGAGGCGGCAGTGGCCAAACTACAGAAGGTGCCCATCTGGCTAGGCGTGGATGACGGCCACGCGCCGTGCGCCGAATACCACCCCAGCGAGGACTTCCTTCGCACCCACGGCTACAACCCCGCCAAGGCCAAGGCCGTGGAGATCGGCAACGCGCGGCGGTTCCTCGAGTGGAGCAAGGACCAGCCGGCGATGGTCCTGCACGAGCTGGTGCACGCCTACCACGATCAGGTGCTGGGCTACGACCACGCCGCGATCAAGGCCGCCCACGAGCGCGCCCGCCAGAGCAAGCGATACGACGCGGTACTGCGGATCAACGGCCGCAAAGAGCGGGCGTACGCCATCACCAACCCGCAAGAGTTCTTCGCCGAGACCACTGAGGCCTTCTTCAGCACCAACGACTTCTTTCCCTTCGTGCGAGCCGAGCTGCAGGAGCACGACCCGGCGACGTTCAAGCTGCTCGAGGAACTCTGGGGCAAGTAGGGCGACCGTCGCCCCGGCCCATTTGTCAGCAATTCGCCGGCAACAGACGTTTTTACTAACGGTCCCGCTCCCATGTCAAATCTCGCGTCATGGCTTGCAAGACCGCTGTTTTCACGACATTTTTTTTGATCTGTCGGCAGCTACCACTACGCTCCCCAAAGGGAAGAAGTCATGCCTCCCACCGATCAACTTGCTCGGTTTGCCGATAGCGATCTGGCGGCCATGTCCGCAGAAACTCAGCCTTCGCAGCTCGTGGCCTCTCGCCGCGACGTGCTGTTGGCTGCGCTGGCCGGCGCGCTCTTGCCTGCTCGGTGTCTGGTTGCAGCCGACTTGAAGGCGACGCCCGTCACCCATCCTCTCGATCCGCTCTCGGCGTCCGAGATGGCCCAGGCCGTACGGCTGCTGCGTGAGGGGCGCAAGCTGGGTGACAGCTCTTCGCTTTGTTTCGTGCGTGCTGGACGAGCCGGCCAAGAAGGCAGTCCGCGAGCATAAGCCCGGTCAGCCGTTTCCCCGCCGCGCCTTCCTCGTCCTGCTCGACAACGCCAGCGGCGCCGGCTACGAGGCGGTCGTCGACCTGGGCGGCAAGTCCGTCGTCGCGCTTCGACGCGCTGCCCAAGGGCGTCCAGCCCGCCATCATGCTCGACGAGTTCGGCGAGTGCGAGGAGGCGGTCAAGCGCTCGCCGGAGTTCCGCGCGGCCCTGAAGAAGCGCGGCGTCAACGACGTCGAGCCTGGTCATGGTCGAGCCGTGGTCGGCCGGCAACTACGGCACCGAGCCTGCCGAGGACAAGGGCCGGCGGCTGATGCGCGCCCTGTGCTTCGTCCGCTCCGAGGCGAAGGACAACGGCTACGCCCGGCCGCTCGACGGCGTCGTCGCGGTCGTCGATCTCAACAAGATGGAGGTGCTCCGCGTCGAGGACTACGGCGTCGTGCCGCTGCCGCCGGAGGCCGGCAACTGGGCCCGCGAGTACGTCCGCAAGTTCCGCGGCGGGCCTCAAGCCGCTGGAGATCGTCCAGCCCGACGGGCCGAGCTTCACGGTCGACGGCCACGAGGTCCGCTGGCAGAACTGGCGGTTCCGCATCGGCTTCACGCCGCGCGAGGGGCTGGTGCTGCACACCGTCAGCTTACCGACGACGAGGGCGAGGAGCGGCCGGTCCTGCACCGGGCGTCGGTCTGCGAGATGGTCGTGCCCTACGGCGATCCCGGCGAGCAGTACTACCGCAAGAACGCCTTCGACATCGGCGAGTACGGCATCGGCACGCTGGCCAACTCGCTCGACGCTCGGCTGCGACTGCCTGGGGCCGATCCGCTACTTCGACGCCGACATGCTCGACAGCCGCGGCAAGGTCGTCACGCTCAAGAACGCCGTCTGCCTGCACGAGGAGGACGCACGGCCTGCTGTGGAAGCACACCGACTGGCGGACCAACCAGATCGGAGGTGCGGCGGTCGCGGCGGCTGTCGGTGTCGTTCATCGCCACCGTCGGCAACTACGAGTACGGCTTCTACTGGCACTTCTACCAGGACGGCTCGCTCCAGTGCGAGGTGAAGCTGACCGGCATCATGAACACGACCGCGCTGAAGCCGGGCGAGAAGTCGGCCTACGGCGTCGAGGTCGCCCCGCGGCTCAACGCCCCGTTCCATCAGCACATCTTCGCCGCCCGGCTCGACACGTGCGTCGACGGCGAGAAGAACTCCGTCTACGAGGTCAACACGCGTGCGCCTGCCGCGCGGGCCAGGACAACCCGCACGGCAACGCCTTCCGCGCCGAGGCGACGCTGCTGGCGACGGAGAAGGCAGGCCCAGCGGTCGGTGAACGCGCGCCACGGCCCGCTTCTGGCGGATCGTCAACCCGGGCAGCAAGAACCGGCTGGGCGAGCCGGTCGGCTACCGCCTCGTGCCGGGCGAGAACTGCCCGCCGTTCGTGCAGCCCGACGCCGCGGTGATGCGCCGGGCCGGCTTCGCCGCGCACCATCTGTGGGTGACGCCCTATCGCCGCGGAGGAGCGCTATCCGGCCGGCGACTACCCCAACCAGCACGCCGGCGGCGACGGCCTGCCGCAGTGGACCGCGGCCGACCGGCCGGTCGAGAACACCGACGTGGTGCGTCTGGTACGTCTTCTCGCACATGCACGTGCCGCGGCCGGAGGACTGGCCGGTGATGCCGGTCTGCTCGATCGGCTTCCAGCTCAAGCCGGACGGCTTCTTCGCGCGCAACCCGGCGATGGACCTGCCGCCGCCGGCATGAGAGTGGTGTCCTGTTAGGACACGACTGCATGAGCAAGGCGTTGCCAGGAGCTGCCCTGTTTTACGAGGAGTCGCGGGAGGCTCTTGGCGATTCCCACGCCAGATTCATAAACCCATCTCAACCGCGGACTTCGCCGCTGTCGCTCAGGGAGCATCATTCCCGGTGGGCTGCGCAGTGGAGGGTTTGTTGGCTGGCTCTTTGGTTTCTTTCCGCGATTGCGTCTTGCCGGGCTCGCTAGGTGTCTGGGACTCGCCCTCCTGAGTTTCGATGGCCTTGAATTGCCGCTCCAGCCCTGTCAGGAGGCTCTTCAGCTCTTCCAACTGGCGCCGCTCGCGAGTATCCAAACGAAGACCCTCCAGCTCGGCGCGCATCTCTTCCAGCGACGAGGCGCCACCCAAGCGGCCCCCCTGCCCGGCGGAGAAACGCGTCAAGTCACCGTTGAGGCGGTCGGCAAGAGAGGCGCAGCCGCTCGATTCGCTGGCCCACCCGCCCGGCCTGGTGGCGACCCATGCTATTGAGCAGTTCGCGAAGTCGGGACACCGTTCCCGAGGCCTCTTGGACCTGGGCCTTCAACTCCGCGGGAATGCGATTGCTCGCCTCTCGGGCCACCCGCTTGGCGGCGCCGCTCAATGCGTCTAACTCGGTCTGCATGCCGAGCAGCCCGCGGCGGACGCCTTCGAGTTGCCCCTTGAGCGGCTCCTCGGCTTCAGATGCCAGTCGTTGCACCTGGTCCTGCAGCGACCTCAGCGCTTTGCGGCCTTCGGCAATCGTTTGGTCGGTCGATTCCAAGCCGCCGTCCAAGCCACGAAGGTCCGTCAACAGGCGATCCAGCTCGCCCGCCAGACGTTCCCCGTCCGGCAATTGACTGGCCAAGCTGGAAAGCTGACCGCGCAGCTGATTGAGTTTCTGGCCCGCTTTCGCCGAGGCCGTTTTCAAGGAACCCGCGGCGCCCGGCCCTTCGAGGTTCATGCGCACCGTCTCGACTCGGCCGTTGCGCCGCACCGTAAGCGTCTGATTGCCGCCCCCGCGGAGCGCCGCCCGCAGGCCGGAGGCTGTCGTGACGGGTTTGCCGTTGATCGACATGACCTGGTCGCCTTCCTGCAAGCCCGCGATGTCCGCGAGTGAGCCGTTGTTGACGCTGGTCACTTGCAGGGAATTGCCCTGGTCGTTGAACCCGAAACCATACCGCAGGCCCGAGAAATCGAGCCGGAGATTCTGCTGAACGCCGTTGCGAACCACCCGCGCCTGCAACATGCCGCCATTCTGCAATCCGGCTTGCAACTGATTGAGGAACTCTTTGGGCGTGGTCACCTGCTGACCGTTGACGGATAGGATCGTGTCATTGGCTTGCAATCCGGCCTGAGCGCCCAACTGATTGGCTTCGACGCCAGATACCCGAAGCTGACCCGATTGCGTGTCGAACGCCAGGCCTAAGCCCCCGGTCCCCAGCTCGATATCGCCGGCGCTGCTCGGCGTGTCCGAGGTAGGAGTCTGCTCGGCGGGGCTCTCCGCGGGCGTTGACGTGGTTGGCGCCTTGGACTTCTGAGGCGTGGTCTGCGGTTCTTGCGGACTTCCATCAGACTTCTTGGGCTGCTTCTTTTTCGGCCCCACGTCTTTCTTCGGGCCCGTGTTTGGAAACTTGGGTTCCGCTTTCTTCAAAACGTCACCCACGGGGTCCGGCATCGCTTCAGGCTCCTTGGCCCCCGCACTTGGACTCGTTGGGGGGCTCTTCGATGCCTTGGAACCAGCCTTCGGCGAAGAGGCCTTGGGACCGGCCTTCGGAGGCGCGGTCCGCGACTGCTGAGCGAAGACGGCCGGCGGAAGTGTAATCGCGATCAGGGCAGCTAGGGCAGGTGTCCAGCGGCTCGCTCCCGCAGTTCGACAACCAATGCCTGGACGGTCCGGGTGATGGGATCTCATGAGCGCGCCTCCCTAGGACTCTGGATTTCCCGTGGTTTGTTCCTCCAGCGAAGCAATGTTTATGCCATTTGACCGGGCCACCCCGCCAAACTTGGCTTGCTGGGGAGGGCTTCAAAAGAAATCTCCGGGGAGGGGCGGATGTCGGCCTTGAGCACCTTGCGCATCTGCTCCAGGGCGTAGCGGTTCTCCTCCTCGGTGTTCGAGGCCACGCAGTCGCACGGGCACGACCAGGTGGAAGTCGCGCATGTAGGCGTCGTTGGCCGTGAACAGCACGCAGATGTTCGCCGCGATGCCGCGTCAGGATCACGGTCTTGACCTGCCCAGGTACTCCAGCAGGATGTCCAGCGTCGTGGAGAAGAAGCCGGAGTGCTTGGGCTTCAGGACGAAGTAATCGTCCTCGCTCGGGCCGCAGCAGCTCGGCGACGCGGCTGCCCGCGCACGCCGTCCGTGCAGGCAGTGCTCGACCTGCGCGTTGAAGTCCGACCGCCAGCGGCCGAAGTTGTCGTTGACGTAGATGACCGGGACGCCGGCCGCTTGGCCCGCCGCTTCAGCGCGGCGATCTGCCGGGCCATCGGCAGGGCGTGGCGCAGGAGCTGGTCGCCCTCCGGGAAATCCAGGTCGTTGATCACGTCGATCAGCAGCAGGGCGACGTCGGCACTTGTCCGGGGCGTTGCCGTGCAGGTCGTCGTTCTGTGCGGGCATGCGCTTCCTCCCAATTGCCGATTTAGCAGTTTTGTAAACGCCGCTCATGATTTGTCGGCAGAGCCGACCTAACCGTAAGCAAATCGGCTCCGCCAAACGCAATCGGCACGCCACGTGCTAACTTCCTTGCGTTTGACCCCGGCATGCATTCCGTCCTTGGGCCGTCGTTCCGTCGTTGGCCCGCAGCCAAGGAGCACCGGATGAAAGCGGCCTCAATCCTCGCGATCTCTCTGGCAATAGTCATTCCGATAACCCAACAGACCGCCTCTGCGCAAATTGCGGGTGGAGGAGGAGAGGGCCAAAGCGCGAGCGGAGGAGGGGGCGGGGGCGGGGGCGGCAGTGGCGAATCTCAGCCAACCACGCCGTGGAGCGCGGCAGCCGCCGGGTATGCCGACATCGTTCGCTCCGCCGGCGCCTACAACCTGATGACTTCCGAGGCCTACAAAAACCTGGAGGATGCTCGCAAGAAATACATCGATAACCGACTGCTATGGACGCAAACGTACTTCGAGATGCGGCGCATCAACGACGAATACCGTCGTGCTGGATACGAGCGCGACAAGCGAAGCCAGGAAGACTTCATCCGCTACGCACAAATGGCGGCCCCGAAGCGATTTTCCTCCTCTCAGCTCGATCCGATTACGGGCTATCTGGCCTGGCCGCGACTCTTGACGGCAGCCGCGTTCGCCGATTTGCGTCGCGATCTCGACCGGCTGTTCGCCGACCGCGCGGGCAACAAGGGCGCGATCGGCGAGGAAAACTACGGCCTGATTCTCAAGCGAGCGGACCAAATGCAGGAACGCTTACGCGGCCAAATCAAGCAGGTGCCCACCGACGATTACATCGAAGCCCGCCGATTTTTGGAAAGCCTGGCCTACGAGGCCCGCTTTCTCACTCCCTGAAAGGGGGCGTCTTTTCTCGGCTCCAGTTCAGCGAAAGAGACTTTCCGTTCCTTCCGCTCGTGATCTGGCTCAAAGCACACGCCGAGCAGGCCGTGCCGCCGCAGCTCGGTCAAGCTTCGCAGGCCGTTTGGGGCGCAGACCAACTCGATTCTCACGTGCTTTTCCTGGCCGGGGGCAAAGGCCAGGGCATTGTTGAGCGACTCAAACGCGGCCACGTACCGCGCATCCCTCGGTGCCACGATGACCGGCGGGCGCTTGCAGGGAGCCGTGAGGATCCAAAACGGGGCCGTCATGGTTGCTGCCTCCACGTGAGACGCTCGTGACCGCATCACGCACCTTACTTGTGGTGGCCGCGAACCACGTCGTGAGCGTCGTGCAAGTTCGGTGCCGAAAAACGGCCGCGATCGCCGACGCGGCGGGCGCGTGAGCGCGAAGTGCGCGATCTTGTCCTGGTCACGCGCCCGACCGACCTATCGCAGGGTTGCAAGAAGTCGCCGAGTTCTGCGAGAATCCGCGGGCGGCTCGATCCCGAGGCAGGCGACGACGAGCTGGCCCAGCTCAAGGGGCTATCCAACCTGCGCGACTTGGACCTCTTCAAGTCCCGGATTGGCGACGAAGGTCTTAAGGTCTTCAAGGACCTCCCCAGTCTGCGCTGGGTGCCGATGGGCAAGACGCGCATCACCGACGCAGGCCTGGTCCACCTCAAGGACCTGACGCAGTTGGAATACGTCGGTCTGCGTGCCAACCGGGTGACGGATTCCGGCCTGGTCCATCTCGAGAAGCTGACGAACCCTCACGGGGCTCCACTTGGGAGAGACCAAGATCACCGATGCCGGCCTGGTTCACCTCAAACGCATGACCAAGCTGACAAGCCTGCGGATGTGGGACACCAAGGTCACCGATGCGAACCTGCGGACCACGTTCGAGAAGATCATCCGCCGCGCCGGCCTCAAGCCCTGGCCGAAGCTGTTCCACAACCTGCGGGCCAGCAGGCAGACCGAGCTATTGGACCATTTCCCCATCAAGGCCGTATGCGACTGGCTGGGCAACAGCAGCCCCGTCGCCCTGGAGCATTACGCCCAAGTGACGGCCGCACACTTCCACGCGGCCACCGTTACGCTGACGGCCCCGAAGCTGGTGATTGAGGCGAAGCAGAATCCGAAGCAGTTGGCAGCCGTTTCGCCCCGCGGCGACTCGCACGGCGAGTGGACAGCGCACGAAAAAACCCCGGAAATGCCGGGGTCTGCTGCCTTGTGCGAGACGCTGCAAAAGGCAAGTGTGGGCGATGAGGGACTCGAACCCCCGACTTCCACGGTGTAAACGTGGCGCTCTAACCAACTGAGCTAATCGCCCGTGTGACGGCGAAAACGGCCCGGTAGGCGCCGCGCTAGCGAAAACGCCGCAGCTTGCGGAGCATCTCCGCGGCGGCTTCGTCGCTGCCGGAGTCGGAGTCTTTCTTGCCGCCAGGCTTTTCGCCCGGTTTGGGCGTGGCTGCGGGCCGGTGTCGGACGCTTCGAGCTTCAACTCCGTGCTCTCGGAGGGAGCACGCATCTCCCGCGTATCCGACTCGCCTACCAGGTCTTCCCCCAGCCATTCGGCGAGGTCGATCTCGTTGGGGTCCTGGCCGGGCTTCTTCACCACGCCCGAGTCGGCGGTCCGCGCGGCGGCCTCTTTGATGCTGCCGACCTTGGGCCGCTTCGGGCCGCCCAGGCTGCCCAGGTCGTAGCAGACCTCGAACTCCAGGGGACCGACCTTCAGCCGGTCGCCCGGCTTCAGCTCGCGTTCGGAAGAGACGCGCTCTTCGTTGACGTAGGTGCCGTTCTTGCTGCCGAAATCGCGGACGGCGACGTAATCCCCCTCGACGATGATGGCGCAGTGGTGGCGGCTGATCAGGTCGCTGCGGGGGCGAAGCTGACAATCCTCGGACCGGCCGATATAGAACTTCGGGCCGGGGACCTTGAGCATCTGTCCGGCACTGCTCCCCACCATGACCTTGAGTTGCACTTCCATCGTCGTCGCTTTCTCCGATAGAGAGCGGCCGAAGCCCCGGGGGTGGACCGAAAGCGAGAGAGATGTAAGGGGAAGGGGACGCCCACCGTGCCGCCGGCCGCGTCTTACGGCCCCCACGGACCCCTTCGCTATTTCTGCCACCACACTGGATCGTAACAGCGAGCGGCAAGGCTGTCAAAACATTTCCACGCCCGGTCTATCTTGCGCCATGCAGCCGAAGTCGTCAGACTTCGGGGCCTCGAGCACGCCCGAATTCTCACGGAATTCGGTAGCCCGTTGGCTAGGGCCGTCGCCGAAAAAGCCGCAGCTCGTTGACACCTTCGGGCGATCGCTGGCTTTCGACCTCGTCCATCAACCGGCGGATCAGGAACACGCCGCGGCCTCCTTCGCGCAATTCATCGGGGGGCAGGTCCGGGGCCTTGGCAATATCGAACGGCTGGCCTTGATCGCGAATGCGGATTTCCAATCCCGGGCCGCCGGCCCGGCAAGACACGACAAGCGACTGGCCCGCCTTCCCCAGGTAGCCGTGCTCGATCGAGTTTGCGCAGGCCTCGTGCACTGCCAGCACGACCTCGTAGGCTCCTCGCTCGCCCAGGCCGGCAAGGTGGGCAACGGCCTCGACGACCCGACGAACCGCAGCCAACCACCGCACTTCGGCGGGAAGGGTCAGGACGACGCCATCGTCGAGCGGCTGAAACGACATGCCGGGGATCATCCCTGGGTGCTAGCGGTGGCCGACCGTGAGCCAAAGGCAGCGGCACAGACGCGCCGCAGGATGATCGCCAGCGCCTCTGTCTGAATGCCGATTAACTCTACTAGAGTTTCGATCAAGGCGTCAATCGCCTTCGCGCAAGTGCACGGTGCGCCGGCGCCCGCGGGTGACCCACGTAGCGCGCGCTTCGTCCCGGTCAATCCCCCGTTCAGGGCTGCGCGTGCCGAACCCGGAGCGGTCCACCGTGTCGCTCCTGTGCCAGGACTCTGACGGTGCTACGATGAGTTTGGACTGTGGCGGCAAGGCTGCGGCGGCAAGGAAACGCCCGCCGCGGGGTCTCGTGACGACGTGGTGACGTGATGATTCGTGACCGCGCCAGTATGTTTTGCGGCGGCTTGCTGGCATTGGCCTGCGCGCTGGTGCTGGTCTTCGCCGGCGGTCGCTTGCTGTTCGTCGTCTCGGCGCTGACGGGGGCCGACCGCGGATTGCGCAACGACCTGAACGTCGCCCGCCTGGCTGCGGCGGGCTTGGGACTGGCCCTGGGGCTGATCGTCTATGCGCTGGCCGTCGCCCGTCGCGCACGGCACCTCGACCGGACGGGCCAGTTGGGCATGGTCGGCGCCGGACTCATGATCGTGCTGGCCGGCGGCCTGCTGTTCGCCGCGTTTCATGGCACGGCCGGCAAGCTGGCTGCGCTGGACGAAACGCATCGCCTGATTGCCGGCCATGACCGGCTTGCCGACGACGTGCACGAGCTGCTACGCGATTACCGCGGCAGCGTCGTCAGCGGCTTTGGCCTGCTGCTGGGGGCCGTGGTGGTCCTTTCGCTGAGCCTGTGGGCGCTGTTCTGGTCGCGAGTCGTGCTGCTCGAGAAGGACCGCCTCTCGCGGCCTTTGGGCCTGTTCGGGACAGCCGGGGCGCTGGCCTGGGCTAGCCTGCTCGCCGGGGCGACGTTCAGCGCTGCCGCCGCCATCGACGGGGGTCCACCGACGAGCAATCCGGCCTTCGAGCAGGTGCTGGATCATGTCCGGCTCACCCTGCTCCTGTGCCGCGGCGCCGCCGTGGGGCTGACGGTTTACGGCCTGGCAATCTTGATCTTTGGCCTCGCGTTTCGCGTTCAGCGGGAGGTGTTGTAAGGCGGCGCGGCGGGAACGACGGACGCTAGCCCGATGCGCAAGCGAGGGAGAGGCGGGAGGGACACCCGCGTCGTGCGCACCCCTCCCTCGCTCGCGCGTCGGGCTAGTGTCATGGCCTGCGCCGCTCAACTGTCGCCGGCAGGCCGTTGGCGGGACGTAGCGTGATCGCTGGCCAGGGCACGACGTCGGGCCCATCCTGGAAGTTGAAGCGGACCTGCTGTGCCATCGTGGCCACGAGGAGCACCGCTTCGAGCATGGCGAAGCGATTGCCGATGCAAATCCGCGGCCCGCCGCCGAAAGGAAAATAGGCGTATTTCGGCAGCCGCTCGGCGATCTCGGGGGCCCAGCGGTCGGGATTGAATCGCAGCGGCTCATCGTGCCAGCGCCCGTCGCGGTGTACGACCCACTGGCTCATCAGGATCGTCGTGCCCGCCGCCAGGCGGTAACCGCCGAGGGTGCACGGGCCGATTGCCTCGCGGCCGATGACGAAGGCCGGCGGGTAGAGCCGCAAGGTCTCCAGGATCACGCGCTCCGTGCAGACCAGTTGGGGCACGTCGACCGCCGTGGGCAGGCGGCCGGCCAGCACGCGATCAATCTCGCTGTGCAGCCGGGCCTCGATCTGCGGATGCCGCGCCAAGAGGTACCACGTCCAGCTCAGGAGGTTCGCCGTGGTCTCGTGACCGGCCAGGAACATCGTCATCACTTCGTCGCGAAGCTGCCGGTCGCTCATGCCCTGGCCGTCCAGCTCGTCGCGGGCGTGGACCAGCATCGACAACAGATCGCCGCGATCTTCGCGCGAGGCACGGCGCTGGGCGACGATCTCCTGAATGATCTGGTTCAGCCGATCGCGCGCTTGCCTCACGCGCAGGTTCCACCGCGTGGGCAGCCAGAGCGGCCAACTGAAGGGATTCTTGAAGCGGTAGTTGAAATCAGCCATCAGCAGGTCCACGCCGGCGCCGACGTCGCCCTCTTCGCGGCGCATGTCCATGTCCAAGAGCACTTTCGCCACGATGGCCAGCGTCAGCCGCATCATCTCGTGGTGCAGATCGCAGGCGTGGCCGTCGTTCCAGCCGGCCAGCAGCCGGCACGTGTGATCGACCATCGCGGTCGCGTAGGCCTCCAGGCGGCGGGGAGCGAACGCCGGCTGCATCAGCCGCCGCTGCCGCAGCCAGAGATCACCCTCGCTGATCAACAGGCCGTTGCCCAGGGTGGGCCGCAGCAGGTCGAAGGCGAAATGCTTGGTGAAGTTGCGATTATCGGTGACCAGCACCTGCTCGATCAGGTCGGGATGGCTGACCAGGACGATGCTGCGGCGGCCCAGGCGGAAACGGGCCACGTCGCCGTACTGAGCGGCACAATCCGCGAGAAAGCCCAGCGCGTCGTGCCGAAAGGGGCCGAAGTGCCCCCAGATCGCGTGCCCGCTGGGGCCGGGTGGGCGCTTGACAGGCATGGTTCTCCCCGCGGTGGCCAAAGCGGTGCTCGTCATTGGCTGAGCGCGGCACCACCCTTGTGCAAGCGTGGAATCATGGTGAATGTTACTGTCGGCGGGAAGGGTGTTTTTGACCACGGCTTCCCGTTCACTATCCCACGTGCACCGGAGGAAGACATTGCCGCCACCTCCGCCCAACTTCGGCATTGAAGGATGCCGCTAGCCGACATAGAATCAAGACGCAATTGAGACTTAGTTTCATTAAGCTTCATTCCCCAAACCCTCCCTGCCAGTGGATTGTCTACTGCCGCTGACAGCCCTACGCCCTGGCGAAGTCGCGCTCGTGGTGCAAGTGCTCGGCGACTCTGGGTGTGCCGACCATCTGCGGGAGGTGGGGCTGCGGGCAGGCGCAGAGGTCGAAATGCTCCAGAGCGGCAGCCCTTGCATCGTGCGGCTCGACGGTCAGAAACTCTGTCTGCGGGCTGACGAATTGGCCACGGTCATGGTCACCCTCCGGAACCCCAAATCATGACGTTGGCCGAGTTGACGCCCGGCGGCCAGACTCGAGTGCTCGCGGTCAGCGGCTGCGACGACGTGAGCATTCGGCTCTTGGAGATGGGACTCACGCCGGGGGTCGTGGTGAGTTACATCGGCGCGGCGCCGCTGGGCGATCCGCTGGAATTCGAGCTGCGCGGCTATCGGCTCTCGCTGCGGCGCACCGAGGCGCAGCTCGTCGAAGTGCATCCGGGGACTGACGTCCCCCGCTCGCCGGAAGTCACGGAGAATCGCTAGCTCTCATGTCGATTGCGACCGCTACCCGCCAATTCACCGTGGCCCTGATCGGCAACCCGAACACGGGGAAGTCCACGCTCTTTACCGCGCTGTGCGGCGTGCGGCAGCGCGTGGGCAACTATCCCGGCGTGACGGTGGAGAAGAAAGTCGGCCGGCTGAGGCACGGGCAACATGAATACCGTTTGATCGACTTGCCGGGCACATATAGCCTGTCGCCGCGCTCGCCGGATGAGATGGTGGCGGTCGACGTGCTGCTGGGTCGCCGCGATGAGCCGGTGCCCGACGGGGTAATCTGCATCATCGATGCCAGCAACCTGGAGCGCAACCTGTACGTCGTCAGCCAGATTCTGGAGTTGGGCCGCCCGACCGTGGTGGCGCTGAACATGATGGACGTGGCCGAATCGCGAGGGCTCGCGATCGACACCGCGCGGCTGGCAGAGCGATTGGGCGTGCCCGTGGTGCCGATTCAGGCCCATCGTCGCGCGGGGTTGGAGAAGCTCAAACAGGCGCTCGAGCAGGCGGTGACGTCAGCGGCCGCGCCGCCGGCCAGCCCGTTCCCCGCGGCGTTTCAGCGCGAAGTGGCGGAGCTGGAGCAATCACTGTCCGGCGATCCATGGCCGCGCTACCTCGTCGAGCGGCTGATCCTCGACGTTGGCGGCTACCTGGAATTCAGCGGCCTCGCGGATGCCGCGCTGCGCGACCAGGTGACCGCCGCCCGCGAACGATTGAAGCAACAAGGGCTGGCGGTGCCGGCCGTCGAGGCGATGTCGCGCTATGCCTGGATCGGCCGAGTCGTCGAGGGAGTCGTCACGCGTCCGGCAGTCCGCCCCGTCACCGTGACGGACCGCGTGGACCGGGTGCTCACGCACCGCTTGTGGGGCACGGCGATCCTGGCCCTGCTCATGGCAGCCGTGTTCTGCGCGATCTTTCTGTTTGCCGAGCTGCCGATGACCTGGATCGAGGCAGGCATCAAGGCCGCGGGCGGCGCGGTCGAGGGACTCATGGCGAAGGGGCCGCTGCGGTCTCTTTTGGTCGATGGCCTGATCGCCGGCGTGGGTGGCGTGGTGGTCTTCTTGCCGCAGATCCTGCTGCTGTTCTTCTTCATCGCCCTGATGGAATCGACTGGCTACATGGCCCGCGCGGCCTTTCTGATGGACAAACTCATGGTCCGCGTGGGCCTGAGCGGGAAGTCGTTCTTGCCGCTGCTCTCGTCCTTCGCCTGCGCGGTGCCGGGCATCATGGCTGCGCGGGTCATCGAGAACCGCCGCGACCGGCTGACCACAATCCTCGTGGCGCCGCTGATGAGCTGTTCGGCCCGCATCCCGGTCTACGCCCTGCTGGTGGGGGCGTTCATTCCCGGCGATACTTCCCTGGGACCGCTGCTCCCCGGCCTGGTGTTCTTCGGCATGTACGCGCTGGGCATCTTGGTGGCAGTGCTGATGGCCTTGCTCCTGAAGCGCACGCTGCTCAAGGGGCAAACGCCGCCCTTCGTGATGGAGCTGCCGTCGTACAAACTGCCTTCGCTGGGCATGGTGCTCTATCGCATGGCCGACCGGGGATGGGCTTTCGTCCGCCGCGCCGGCACGCTGATCCTGGCCACGTCGGTCATTATCTGGGCGCTGGGCTATTACCCGCGCGATGTGGCGGCCATCGAAGGCCCGCACGACGCGCGACTGGCCGAGCTGGACAAGACGATTGATGCGTTGCCCAAACAGGCGCCCGAGCGCGCTGCACTGGAGGAGGAGAAAGGCCAGATCGAGCACGACATCAACGGCGAGCACCTGCGCAACAGCTTCCTGGGCAGGGCAGGCCAGTACGTCGAGCCGGTCGTGCGACCGCTCGGCTGGGACTGGCGCATCGGGTGCGCCGCCATCGCCTCGTTCCCTGCCCGCGAAGTGGTCGTCGGCACGCTGGGCGTGATCTACAACCTCGGCAGCGACATCGACCCTGCGGAGGAGAGCGGCCAAATGCTTCGCGAGCGGATTCAAGCGGCCACGTGGGACGGCACGGACGAGAAGGTGTACAACGTGCCGGTGGCCCTGTCGATCATGGTTTTCTTCGCGCTGTGCGCCCAGTGCGTCTCGACGCTGGTGATCATCCGCCGCGAAACGAATAGCTGGCGCTGGCCGGTGTTCACGTTCGTGTATATGACGGCTCTGGCATACGTGGGAGCGCTGGTCACGTATCAAGTGGGAATGCTGGTCGCAAACGGCTTTCACTAGCGCAATGGCAAGTGAATCACGCGACCGGTCATTTCCTCGGGAGTACAGCCCTCGGCGATACGCTGCAGGTCGTCAATCAATTCGCCAAAGCTCGCGGCGATTTGCCGCGAAAAAACGATGCCAGGGAACACGCGAGCGGTAGCCTGCCACTGAGCCGTAATGGCGAGCAAGTCTTCGTCTTGCGTGACAAGAATGCGCGTCAGGCTGCTGGCGCAACAGCAGCGATTCGTCATCCGCTTGCCGAGTGCCGTCCTCTTGGCTGGTCAGCACGTCGATACGTCTGCGGCGCAGTCCTCCGTGATGGCCGACGGCACGTGAACGTCCATCTAGAAGGCGAGCGCCATATGAGCTACTTCGAGCGGTTCTTCCGCGCAACAGTTCGGCACGAGACGGCGTTTGCGGCTTTGCGCAATTCCTCCGTCCGCGTCGCCTCCTGCCTCAGCTCATCCACGATCTCGTCAAAGTGGTCGTAGAAGTAGGTCAGACTTGCATAGACCTCTTCCGGGCGAAGGTCGGGATGCTGCCGCAGCAGTTCCTCGGCGGTCCAGCCGTGGTGGTAGTGCTCGGCCGCCAGGTGCTTGACTTTGTACCGGGTCGAGCCGATGCGCGCGATCCCCTTTTCGTCGATGGTCAAGTGAGGGTAATGGGTAGCCGTTGCCATGACGAGTTCTCCACGAGCACGAAATCGATGAGCGACGATCCATCGCCCCCGCGATCGCTTAGATCAATTCTACTCCAGCATCGCCAGGAATTCCTCTTCGCTGATCACGCTCACGCCGAGCGATTGGGCCTTGGCGAGCTTGCTGCCGGCATCGTCGCCGGCGACGACGTAGCTCGGTCTTCTTGGAGACGCTGCTGGCCGCGCGGCCGCCGTGGCGGCGGATCAGGTCTTCGATCTCGTCGCGCTAGTAGCTTCTCCAGCGTGCCGGTGACGACGAGCGTCTTGCCGGCCAGGGCATCGCTCAGCTTCTGGCCCGCCACCGGCGTCCGGCAGGTCCATCCGCACGCCGAGGCTCTTCAGCTCGTCGATGGCCGACGCCGCCGTGCTCGCTGTGAAGAAAGTCGTGAATCGCTCTGCGCGATGACCTCGCCGATCTCCTCGACTTCGCTGACCTGCTCCGCGCTGGCAGCCATCGAGCTTGTCCATCGAGCCAAAGTGCTCGGCGAGCACGGCCGCCGTGCGGGCGCCGACGTGCCGGATCGACAGGCCGTTCAAGAGCCGCGCCAGCCCTCGTTCGCTTGCTGGCGGCGATCTGCTCCACGAGCTTCTCGGAGGACTTCTGCCCCATCCGTTCCAGCTCGATCAGCTGTTCCAGCGTCAGCCGATACAGATCGCCCAGGCCGCGCACCAGCTCGGACGACACGAGCTGATCGACCAGCTTTTCGCCCAAGCCGTCGATGTCCATCGCGTTGCGGCTGGCGAAGTAGCGAAGCCGCTCGCTTGACCTGGGCCGGGCAGCTCAGGTTGGGGCAGCGGATGTAGACGCCGCCTTCGTCCTTGACCAGCTGCGTCTCGCAGTCCGGGCAGTGCGTCGGGAAATACGAACTTCGGCAGCGAGCCTTTGCGCTCGTGCTTCTCGACGCGGACGATGTGCGGGATGATCTTGCCGGCCTTCTCGACGACCACCACGTCGCCGACGCGCATGTCCTTGCGCTCGATCTCGTCGGCGTTGTGCAGGCTGGCCCGGCTGACGGTCGTGCCGGCGAGCTGCACCGGCTCGAGCATCGGCGATCGGCGTGATCGCGCCGCTCTTGCCGACGCTGACGCCGATGTCGTTGACGCGCGTGACGGCTTCGTACTTCTCGAACTTGTAGGCGATCAGCCAGCGCGGGCTTTTGCTCGTCGCGCCGAGCCGCTCGCGCTGCTCGAAGTCGTTGACCTTGAGCACCAGGCCGTCGACCTCGAAGTCCAGCTCGTGCAACCGGCCAATCACTTCTTCGCAATAGCCGATGAGCGAGTCGATCGAAGCGAACGCCTTGACGTGCGGCGTGGCCGGCAGGCCCCACTCGCGGAGCTGCGCCAGAAACTCCATGTGCGTCTGGGCGGCCAGGCCTTCGCTGTAGCCGACGCCGTGAAAAAACATCCGCAGCCGCCGCGAGGCGCACTCGCGCGGGTCGAGCAGGCGGATCGTCCCGGCGGCGACGTTCCGCGTGTTCGTGTAAGCTGGCTCGTCGGCGGCTTTTCGGTCTTCGTTGAGCCGCACCAGGTCGGCGTTCGTCATGTAGACTTCGCCGCGGACTTCCAGCACCCGTGGCACGGCCTTGCCGTCCAGCCGCAGCGGCACGTCGAGCACGGTGCGGACGTTGTGGGTGATGTCGTCGCCGATGCGGCCGTTGCCGCGCGTGGCCGCCTGAGCGAGCAGGCCATCCTCGTACGTCACGGCGACGGCCACGCCGTCGATCTTCAGCTCGACCACCCACTCGATCTCTTCGCCGGGCAGCAACTTGGCCACGCGGTCCAGATACTTGCGCAGCTCGTCCGGGCTGTAGGTGTTGTCGATGGAGAGCATCGGCACGCGGTGCGTCACCGATGAGAGCGACGAGATCGGCTGATCGCCGACGCGCTGCGTCGGGCTATCCGGCGTGACCAGCTCGGGGTGGGCCGCCTCCAGTGCTTTGAGCCGCTCCAGGAGCCGGTCGTACTCGAGGTCGCTGATCTCCGGCGCGGCCTCGACGTAGTATTTGCGGTCGTGGTAGCGAATCTCTTCGCGGAGCTTGGCGATCTCGGCGGCGGGCTTGCTCATGGTGATCTCTCGTTCCGAGGCTCTGCCTCGGAACGCGCTGCTCGCCGAGGCTCCGCCTCGCGTGCGATGCGTTCCAAGGCGGAGCTGTGGAACGAGCACGCTATTTCCGCTCCACCCCGCACTCGGGCGCACACATCGTCGCCGGCAGACGGCTGGCCGAGTTGGGGACCAGGCAAAGAAACTTCAGCGGCGCATCTCCCGGATTGCGAAACTGGTGCACGTCGTTCGGCGCGACATAGACCACGTCGCCGGCCCGCAGCGGCCGCTCCACGGGTTCGTGTCGCGTCCCATCGAGGATCACTCCTTCGCCCTCCAGCACGAACACCTCGTGTTCGTACGGATGGCTATGGTGCGGCGTGTAGCCCCCTGGGGCCACCTCGAACTGCCGCATCGCAAAGTTCGGCGCCCCGTCGCGCTCGCCCACCAGCCAGCGCACCTGGCAGCCGCTGGAACCCTCCGCCTGCACGGCCTGGCCGTCGATTTGGCTAAGGTTGGTGACTTTCATCGGTCGTTGTCAGTTGTCAGTTGTCAGTTGTCACGCGCTGGTGATAACAGCTTACAGCGACAAAAGGACGATGAGAACTTCCGCGGCCCTGACTGTTCACGGCTCCGTTGTCAGTTGAGCCGCAGTGCTTTTCTCCGGCGGCTGCCAGGTCTTGCCCAGCGACCGCGTCTGGTGGACGCGGCACACCGTCTTGAACGGGCAGTAGCTGGTGCAATGCTCGTCCAGGCTGGCCATAGGGAACTCGGCCGCCCGGATGCCGCGGACGAGCGAAAACACCTTGTCGAGCACTCGTTCCACACGGTCGCGCCAAAACTCGCTCGGCCCCCAGCCGTCGTCGCCGGCCCGGTGGAACGGCTCCCCGGTCTTGAAGCCTTCACGCTTCACGTACCAGTAACCGGCGTGCAGAGGGAGTGCGTGGTCTTGGAAGAGCAATTTCTGCGCGGCCAGCGAGTACAGCTCCAATTGCAAGTGGCGTCCGTCGGGCGGCCCGTCGCCGCGCTGGAGGGCACGGCCCGACTTGTAGTCGATCACGTTGAACACGCGTTGGCCGTCTCGCTGGCCGACGTCCAGACGGTCGATCTGCCCGCGCAGCAGCAGCTTTTCGCCGTGGTGCTCGACCTCCCAGGGCGTCTCGGTGGAAAGCTGGTCCTTGCTGACGGGAGTCCGGCCGAACGAGACCTCGAAGTGTGCAGGGTGCAGTGGCTGCTCGAAGGTGGACCACTGCCCGTCGTACCGCTCGTGCTGCTCGCGGTAGCTCTGGAGCCATTGCCGGAGGGTGCGGCGCTCGATCTCGCGCAGGGCGGATTGCACTTCGTGCTCCGCGCCAACGCGCTCCAGCGCTTGCCTGAGGATGCTTTCGATCTCCTCGACGAAGCGGTCTGGGCCCCAAGTTGCCAGCGACGTCGAGCCGGTCCCCGGGTCGTTCAGCCGGCCGTGCAGCTCGGCCAATACCTCGTGGATCAGCCCGCCGCGCTGCCGGGCGTCTGGTTCGAGCGTTAGCTCGTCGAGCGGCTCAATGCGCAGCACGCGCTCGAGAAAGAACCTGTGCGGACAGCGGGCGTACTCCTCGAGGCGGCTGGCAGCCCAAGGAACGTCCGGCCCGTAGCGGTCCCCCACGTGAGCCTGGGCAGCGCTGGAGGAGAGCAGGCCCTCGAAACGGCCGAACGGCGCGGCCGCCCGCTCGCGCGTCAGCTCCAGCCCGTTGAGCACGCTGCGACGCAAATCGCCGGCGCCTTGATCGCTCAGCGACGCCAGGAGCGCTGCGTCCCCGTCCAGCGCCTGTTGGACAGCCTGAAGGCGGAAATCGCGCTGGCTCTGCGGGCCCTGCTCTGTCTGCGGCACGGCGGAAAGGTCCAGGAGAGTCCGGTGGGGCACGTAGCCTGGGCCGCCGCATGCCCGCTCGACTTCGCGCAGGTACGGGCTCGGCAGCAGCGGCTCCGCTTTGGCATCAAGTGCGGGATAGCTCAGCCAGAGCCGCCGCGTGGCCCGCGTCAGCACTTCATAGAAGAGCAGCATCTCCTCCTGGTTCTGCTCGTGCCGCAAGGGAAGCGGCAAATCGGGACTGCGCTCCCGAAGCTGGCGGTACTCCCCTTCGCTATACAGCCGGTCGTGCCGATCCGGCGAAGGAAATGCCCGCTCCGACAGGCCGGCGAAGAACAGATACGGCACTTGGAGCGAGCGGCACACTGCCGGCCGACAGCACGCGCACTCGGCCCACGTCGTCGTGATGCCGCGGCAGCCGCTGCCAACGCAGCAGGTCGATGACCAGCGCCAGAAACTCCCCGGCCGTCAGCTCCGGCGGCGCCTCGCCGATCTGCTCGAACAGCGCGCTCCCCTCGCGCAGGCCGCGCAGCAGGCAAGCCCAAGTGTCCTGGTCGCGGCGACGGATGGCCTCGTCGCCCGAATCGATCACGCGGAGCATGCCGAGATCGTCGGCCAATTGCGACAGCGATTCGGCCCAAGCCGTTTGACTGGCCTTTGTGGGCAGTGTCGCGAGCGCCTGGCGGAGCCGCGTGAGGAATGGCAAGGCGGCCGTGGCGTCGGCCGAATCCTGCCGCTGCCGCGCCGTGGCGTGCGATTCGTCATCGAAGTCTGGTTGCTGCGGCAGGGGCTGGGCCTGCGGTGCGAACCGCTCGCTGCGACGGCGAAGCGCGTCAAGGAGTGCTTTCGCGCTGAGGGGAGTTGCAGGCTGCGCACGGCGCGCTCCGCCGCGAGCGCTGACCTGCGGTCTGGCGACTCGGGCCACGTCGGCTGCACGTAGCTATTGCCCAGCACAGCCAACAGTTGGCGGAACGGCCAGTCTTCAACCGCCAGCCTCAGCAGGGCGACAACGGTGGCCGCCAGCGGCGTTTCGTCCAGCGTCTCGCGGGTCTCGATGTCAAAGGGGATGCCCAGCTCATCGAACACTTCGCGCACCGTTGGCGCCACGCCGGCCAGCGAGCGGAACACGACGACGATCTCGCCCGGCCGCACAGCCCGGCGGGCACCCTCGCCCTTGCCGGCGTCCTCGTCACCTTCACTGAACAGCCCCTTGATGCGGCGGCCGATCTGTTCGATCTCGCCCTGCTGGCGAGAGGCGCCGAGAATCTCGATCCGCTCGACGGACGGCACCGGCGTGGCATGCCGCGGATTGCCGAATAGCTCGGCCTCCAAGTGCTCGAGGGCACGCCACGAGCCGCTCGCTCGGCGGGGCATCTCCTCGACCACCACGCCGTGCGGCGCCCGCCGCTCCAGCGTGTCGGCCGTCTTGATCGTCTTGGCAAACAAGTCGTCGCGCCGCGGAGGGCCCTCCAGCGGCAGCGACACGTACATCGCTTCCGTGCGCAGCCAATAGCGCCAGGATTTCGTGCTGCGTGCGGGTGAAGTCGGCAAAGCCGTCCGCGACCACCAGCTTCAGCCGATCGTGAGGCCAAGGAGCAGGCACGCTCCGTGTGCCGTCGGGCACGGCGCACGGAGTGTGCCTGCTACTTAGTAGGTCCCGAGCCGACCAGAACCGCCCCTCGGCATCGTAGAGCTGATGCTCGCGCAGCCGCTCCTGATAGGCCTCGTAGATTGCCACCAGCTCGCGGTCCTTGTCGCTCAAGCCGCGGGCGACGCATGCCCGACGAAAGTCCTCCGGCCAGATCTCCAGCCGCTTGAGCTCCGAGACAAACGCCGTCACCAGATCGACCAGGCCGTGCGTCTCGGCGATGGGGGCGAAGTGCTTCAGCCGTCCGGCCCGCCGCTGCTGGTCGATCAAGAGCCGCACCAACTGCCGCTTCATGAGCGTAGAAAGGCCGTGCATCGGCCGGCCCGAAGCGGCCAGCACTTCGCGGGCAAAGCTCTCGAACGTCAGCACGCCGGGGCTGAGGCAGCCGGGCAGTTTCGGCCCCGGCAACCGCGCCAGAATGTCGGCTGCGCTGCGATGAGTCGGGGCCAGCCATAATGCCGATCCCGGCGGTCCTTGGCGCAGGGCGGCGCGGTAGAGGGTTAGCAGACGTTCCGTCTTCCCTGAACGGGCCGGGCCGGTCAGAACGGTCAAGGGCGATGCCATCGAGCGTGATCCTCCATGACGCAGCCGTGCTTTGCTGGGAGCGACAGCGAGGACATGGCGCTCCGGGCGACGATTGGTCAGCGCATGTTCACTCACTCCTGGCATTGTCAATCAAAGGCGCGGGGTGTCAAGCGCGGCATGCCGACCGCCTGTCGCTGTAGTCGGCGTGAGCAGAAAGCCTGGCTACTTGGAGCCGGGCTTCCGGGAGCACCTTCGGGAGACTTAGCGGGCCATTTGACCGAGCCGCCCATCGGGGGATAGAATCTACATCATGCGCAGGCGATCACGCTTTGCGGCGGGGGGCTCCTTTGTCTGACGGCCCCCTCGACGGATAGCGGTAGACCGGCCGAGGGAACGCCCTCATGAACGGTGCGCACCTTTCTCGAGAGTACGGTTCGTCCATGTATCCCGAATGGTACGTCCACTTGGGCCGTGATGGCTGGATCGTGGGCTATTGGCTCAACGACCCCAATCCCGCCAACCAGCCGCCGCGGCCCCGCGAGTTTATGGGCCGCGATTGGATGGAGAAGGTGTCTGCCGACATCGGCGCCAAGGGCGGCTACGTAAAGTACAGCGTCGAGCCAGGGAAACGTGATGAGCCGGGCGGCGACGAGCCGCCGCCCATCGTGCTCACCATGATCCACTTCATGTCCGACACGCTCAACGAGCGCCTGACGTACGTCGAACCGCCGGAAAACGAGGACGACGACGAACTGGACAAGAAGCCGCACGGAGCGAAGGAGCCCGCGAAAACTGACGAGAACAGCGACGAAGACCTGACGGTCCTGATGCGAAGGGCCCGCGAGGGAAACCTGGCCTGGGTGCTCGACCTGGTCGAGCGGGATGCAGATCTCGAGGCCGCCGACGACCGTGGTTGCACAGCCCTGATGCATGCGGCCTATGCCGGCCACCTGGAGGTGGTGCAGGCGCTGCTCGAGGCCGGGGCCGACCCCAACCGCGGCAGCAAGAAGGGGAACACGGCGCTCGATGATGGCCGTGCAGTGCCCCGTGGCCCGGCAAGAGCACCGGGCCGAAGTGGCCCGCGCCTTGTTATCTCGCAAGGCAGATCCCAACGTCGTGAATAAGCACAGGGAGACCGCGCTGGACCTGTGCGACCGCCCCGATCAGCGGGTGATCTTCATTCTGCGCGAGTTCGGCGCCAGCCATTTCCACGAGTTGGAGCCGTGGTGGGACAGCCCGTGGTTCAAATATCCCGTGGCCACTCTTTTCGGCCTGGGCATGTGCGCCGTTCTGGGCTGGTTGCTGTTTGACTTCCTCAAGACTTTCTAGCCGCCCATTACTTTCTAGCCGCCCATTACTTTCTAGCCGCCCATTACTTTCTAGCGCCCATTACTTTCTAGCGCCCATGTCGCCTTTCGCTTCGCGAAAGGACGTTCTTTCGCGGAGCGAAAGACGACATGCTTTGCTCATACGTCACGGTTGTGTCGCCTCGCGCACGCGGTTGGCCAGTGCCTGGGTGATGATGGGGGCCGCTTCCGGGCCGACGCTATTGATCTCGCCGTATTGCGACTTCTTGCGGCCGTAGCAGAACGGCGCCTCCTGGTCCCATTGCCGCTTGGGAATGATGTAGCCGATTTCGTCGTTCGCCAGCCCGATCAGCAGGGTCTTCTTGCCCGGCAGGGTCTTCATGACCGGCGGTTCCAGCGGTGCATCGGGATAGTCGGCCCCCGGCTCGACGGGATCCTGGTATTTGCCGTAGACCAACTCCGGATAGATCTCGCCGGGAATGCCGGCCACGTGCAGCTCTCCAAGGCGAAGGTAGGCCACCTCGGTCTCGACGGCCAGAGTCTTGCCGGGCACTTCCTTGGCCACCGGCTCCCCGAGCTTTTCGAAGTCGCCCGTCCACGCGCGCCCCTCTCGCTGGATCACGCCCAGCGACCGGGCCAGCCGATAAATGGCGTTGCTCAGCGGCACAGCCACCGGCTTGGCGTGCACCGCGAAGGGCGTCAGCCGGAGCGGCTCGGCTCGCTCGATGGCCCGCTCAGCCAGGCGGCCGGCCGCCTGCCCGTAGGCCGTGGAGTAAGCGAAGTCGCCCTCGTGCAGCAGCTTGCCCTGGTCGTCTTTGATGACGCCGTCGGGCGGGGCCATCAGGCCGCCGACGGTGCCGGAGAAGTAAGCGATGGGCACGCGGTGCTTCTTGCTGAGCCACTCGACCGTGGCGGCGGGAAAGTCGGCGGTGAGGAGCTTGTTCTTGGAGCCCATCGCCTCGGGGTGGCAATTCCACTGGACGAGGACGCCGATCAGGGGGCTGACGCCCCCCGCTCGCCTGGAGGCTGGGTCAGCAGCACGGCGGAACGTCAGCACGCGGAGCACGCCGTCGTAGACCTTCGGCAGGCGGCTGTCACCCAGCAGCTTTTCGTCCTCGGCAGTGCCGTAGCCGGCCTCGGCCGGTGCGAGCTGGCCGGTCGCATCTTCCACCATCTTCACTACGCGGTCTTCCACCAGCCGGAGGTAAGCCGGATCGACGCCGGTCACCAGCGGGTTGCGCCCCGAAATGCCGATCACGTCCGGCCCTTCGTGATTGTGCGTGCTGGAGACCATCACGTAAGAGATGTCCTTCAGCCGCTGCCGGATGCGCAGCACGTTGGGGTATTGCAAGCCAATGAGATCGACCGAGACCAGCGCCAGCTTCCGCCGCCCATCGTCGAGCACCACGGCGCGGGCCATCAGGGGATCGTGGACGCCGGTTGCGGCCCGGCCGTGGCCGTAGCCGGCGATCCAGACCGGGCGCTTCCCGGGGCCGACCTCAGGCGTGATATCGGCCTCGCCAAAGGCGACGCGCAGCGGCTCGGCGGCCTTCGCGACTGGCGGCCCAACGACCAGGGCTACCAGCGGCCAGATAAGCTGCCAAGCGGTGCGATGCATTCGCATGACGGTCTGTAGCGTAGGATGCGGAAAGCCAGCAGGGCGGATTATAGCCTGCGGTCCGTCGCCCGTGGGGCACGTTTTCGAGGGTGCCCGTCCTTCCACGATGGACATCCGCCATGCCACGCGTTTTAATGAGGCTCGCCTGCCTTTTTTCCCGCCCACGCTGCCGGTGTGCCGAGGAGCAGCCCATGCGTCCGCTGTCTGGTGTCTTGCTCGTTGCCGGCGCCATTGGTCTTCTTTGCCCGGCGATCTGCGCCGACGATGCAAGCACGGCGGCAGGCGGCGCGAAAGACAAGAAGGTGGACTTCGTCCGCGACGTGCGGCCGATCCTGGCGGCCCATTGCTGGTCGTGCCACGGCGACAAAGCCAACGAAGGCGGCCTGCGCCTACATACACGCAAGGCTGCCCTGGCCGGCGGCGATTCCGGCACGGCGATCATCCCCGGCAAGAGCGGCGAGAGCCGTCTCATCAAGTACGTCACCGGCAAGAACGATGCTGGCATTCGCATGCCGCCGGAGACCAACGGCGAGCCGCTTGCGGCTGGCCAGATCGCGCTCCTCACGTCGTGGATCGACCAGGGCGTGGCCTGGCCCGAGGGCCCAGGCAAAGCGGCGGCCGACGAACGGTCGAAGCACTGGTCGTTCCAGCCGATCCGCCGGCCGCGCCTGCCGGTGGTGAAGAACGCCGCCTGGGCGCGAGGCGCGATCGATGCCTTCGTGCTGGCAGAGCTGGAGCGCCGCGGTATCGAGCCTTCGCCCGAGGCCGACCGCGCCACGCTGCTGCGTCGGGTGTCGCTGGATCTGGTGGGCTTGCCGCCGACGCCGGAAGAAGCACGGGCCTTCGCCGCAGACAGCCGGCCGGGTGCCTACGAGCGGGCGGTCGATCGGCTGCTGGCCTCGCCCGCATTACGGCGAGCGCTGGGCCCGCCACTGGCTCGATCTGTCCCGCTATGCCGATAGCGACGGCTACGAGAAAGACCTGCCGCGTCCGCACGCCTGGCGATTCCGGCAATGGGTCATCGAGGCATTGAACGCCGACCTGCCGTTCGACGAGTTCACCATCGCAGCAGCTTGCCGGCGACCTGCTGCCCGAAGCGGCTGATCCGCAGGCATCGCTCGACGCAAAGGCTGCCACGGGCTTCCACCGCAACACGCTCACCAACCGGGAAGGGGGCATCGACCCGGAAGAGGACCGCGTCAAGCAGACGATCGATCGCACGAACACCACGGGCACGGTCTGGCTTGGGCTGACGGTCGACTGCGCCCAGTGCCATTCGCACAAGTACGACCCGCTGTCGCAGCGCGAATACTACGGGCTGTACGCGTTCTTCAACAGCCTGCAAGAGGTCGATCTGCCTGTGGGCCAGGCTCTGGCCGAGGCCGCCCGCCCGCGCGACACGCACATCCTCATTCGCGGCGACTTCCTCCGGCCCGGCGACAAGGTAGAGCCGGAGACGCCCGACGTGTTGCCGCCGCTGGACCGCGTGGTGCACGCGGCTCGCCTGCATGCCAACGGAGAACGTGCAGACGTTAAGTCTGACACCCTTGACGGACACGCGAGCCGCGTGTCCCACGAGACCAGCGGTCGGCGGCCGACGCGGCTCGACCTGGCCCGGTGGCTGGTCGATGGCCGCAATCCGCTTACGGCCCGCGTAGCGGTCAACCGCGCCTGGCAGTGCTTCTTCGGGCAGGGGCTTGTGGATACGCCGCATGACTTCGGCACGCAGGGCTCGCCGCCGACGCATCCCGCACTGCTCGACTATCTGGCGAGCGAGTTCGAAGCGGGCGACTCCCTTACGCGGGGCTGGAGCCAGAAGGCCCTGCATCGGCTGATCGTGACCTCGGCCACATACCGGCAAAGCTCGCGAGTCCGGCCCGAGCTGCGCGAAGTCGATCCCCAGAACCGCTTCTTGGCCCGCCAAAATCGGCTGCGGGTCGAGGCCGAAGTAGTCCGCGACGTGGCCCTGGCTGCCAGCGGCCTGCTGGAGCCGCGCCTGGGCGGGCCCAGCGTGCGGCCGCCGCAGCCCTCCGGCATCGACGCCCTGGGCTACGCCGGCTCGGTGAAGTGGGTCGTGAGCACCGGGTCCGACCGCTACCGCCGCGGTTTGTACACGTTCTTTCAGCGGACGGTGCCTTACCCGATGTTCAAGGACTTCGACGCTCCCGACGGCAACATCACCTGTACGCGCCGGCGAACGGTCCAACACGCCGATCTCGGCCCTGACGATGCAGAACGACCCGGTGTTCGTGGAGTGCTGCCAGGCCTTCGCGCGACGCTTGATCCAGGAAGAGCCCGGCCACGGCAACGAGAACTGCGACCGCGCTGGCCGCGTACAACTAGCGTTCGCTGTGACGATGGGCCGCCGGCCGTCGCAGACAGAGCTGGGCCTGACCACCCGGCTGCACCGGGAAACGCTGGCGCACTTCCGCTCGAACCACGACGAAGCCCGGCAGTTGGCCGGATCGCTCCCCAAGCCGCCGGGCACGGGCAACGAAGAGCTGGCCGCCTGGTTCGTCGTCGCGCGGACGCTCATGAACTTGGATGAGTTCATCACGCGGGAGTAGGAGTGAATGAATCGTGGTGCACGCGGCTCGCGTGCACGGGATTCAGGCGGGTCATTTACGCGGTGCACCTCGTGTCGTCCGCCATGCCCCGACGGGAACATTGCCCTCTTGACCGCCAGTGGTGACCGCTAGCAAATAAGAGTTCCGCCCAAGAGGAACGCCATGCAAATTGCCCCACAATCTGTCCCACCGGCCGACAAGAACGCCGTGCTCAAGACGATGCAGATCATCGCCGGGGCGATGATCTTGGGCGTCCTAATCACGGGGGCCGTTGCATTCTCACTGACCATCGGTGCCGAAGTCGATGCCGAGCGGCCGTTGCTCCTGGCGGGCATAGCGGCCGGCTTGTCGCTCTTGGCGCTGGCGGTTTGCGCCATGGTGCCGGCCAACGTGAGCGCGGCGCTTCAGGAAGAGCACGGCAGCCCGGCGCGAGAGCTGGCCTTCTATACGGCATACCAGTCACGGATGATCATTCGCTTCGCCTTCGTCGAGGGGGCCGCATTCCTCAATCTCGTGGCGGCCATCGTGGACAAGCAGCTCTACAGCCTCGCATTTGCAGGATTGATGGTGCTCATCATGCTGGCCCTGTTCCCCACGCGCGGCCGGATCGAGCGGTTCGCGAAGTCTCAGGTCGAGCTTAGCGAATTGCCGCACGGCAACGAGCGGCCGTAGAACGGAATGAATTCCGTTCTACTTTCGCCACTCTTCCCGAAGCACGCTCATCACCAGGATGTCTTCGTGGCGGTCGTCTACCCAGGCGGCCTGGCGGAGCGTGCCCTCGCGAACGAAGCCGGCGGCCTCGTAGGCCTTGATGCCCGCCAGGTTGGCGGCGTTCACCCGCAGCTCCACCCGGTTGAGGTTGAGCTCCTCAAACGCGTACTGGAGCATCCGACGGGCAACCTCGCGGCCGTAGCCCTGGTTCCAATGTTCCGGCTCGCCGATCACGACGCCCCACTCGCCTCGGCGGGCGATCCAGTTCAGGCCATGAAAGCCGGTGCTGCCGATCGGGGTCTCGGAGCCCTGGGGACCGAAGAGCAACACCACGCGATCCGCGGCTGCCTGCGTGGGGTCGGCGCTGACCCGTTTGACCCATTCTTCTTCCACGTGCTGACTGAGCGGGAACATGCGCGTGGCCAGGTGCTTGCGCACGCGCGGATCGTTGATCCAGACGGTGATCCGCGGCACGTCGGCCAGTTCCGGGGCGCGGAACCAGAGCCGCTCGGAGGAGAAGAAGACGGTCATGCAAGGCGTTTACTGGGTAGGGGAACTCGCCAGAGTTCAGTTGTTCGAAGTCTGACGACTTCGGCCATGCGGGACAAGACGCGCGACGAGGCCGGCGGGTTCGCGTGTTATCGCGGCCGACGCTTCGTGATACGCCTTTTCCCTGCCTCGTCTGTCCCCTTCGCCCAGCGACTGCTTTATAATCGGTTCGTCACGACTTTGGCTCTGTTTCCCAGCGATGAATCGCTGGGCTATTGTCGAATGTCTCTCCGGGACGTTCTCGTTTCCTCGTCAGGCTTCCTGGCCATACCCTCCGCGCTCGGCGGCGTTTTCATCTCTTTCAGTCTGCTCAGGGCCTCCGGTACACTGCCGCGGGAATCCGTTCGTGGTGCGACCTTGAGGCGTAGCCGCGGTGCATGGTCGTCTTTCGCTCCGCGAAAGAACGTCCTTTCGCGGAGCGAAGGGCGACGAACCGAGCGCTCTACGGGCTGAAGCTGGCACGACGAACCGCCGTCTCCGTGCGTCCGTTTAGCTCATGAAGCCCCTGCGCATCAAACACAACCAGCGGCCGTTCACCGCGGCGCGCGACGCGGCCGGCGTGCCGCACGTCGCGGCGAGTTCCTGGCTCGAGGCCCTCTACGGCCTGGGTTACCTGCACGCGATGGACCGCACTACGCAGATTCTCTTTGCCCGCGTTATGGCCAGCGGACGCTCCGCGGAGCTGATCGCCAACCGGCCGGAGCTGCTGGAAACCGACCGCCTGTTTCGCCGCGTCGGACTCTATCTGCGGCTCGATGAAGAGGTCGAGCGGCTGCCTCCCGAAGGCCGGGCCGAGTTTGAGGCCTATGCCCAGGGGGTGAACGACGGGCTGAAGCAGGCTGGGCGCTCGTTCCCCATGTGGGCCACGCGGTTTCAGCCCGAGCCGTGGGACGCGCAGTCGATTCTGCTGATCGGCAACTTGCTCAACTTCGGCGGCCTGGCGGTCGGGCAGCAGCAGCAGGAGCGGATGATTCTGGAACTGATCCAGGCCGGCGTGGACGATGGCCGGCTGCGCGAGCTGTTCGCGCCGTTGCTCGATGACGCCAATTTCGAGCTGCTGCGAAAAGTCCTCATGTCCCGGCGGCTGTCGGAAGAGGCCCTGCAAATGCTGACCGACCTGCCGCACCTGGAGGGGAGCAACGCCTGGGCGGTCAGCCCCGGCCGCAGCGCCACGGGCACGGCCCTCTTGGCCTCCGACCCGCACCTGGAGGTCAACCGGCTGCCGGCCATTTGGTACGAGGCCGTGCTTCGCTGGAGCACGGGCGGAGGCGAGCGGTACGTGCTGGGGGCGTCGCTGCCGGGCTGCCCGATCTTCGCCGTCGGCCGCACGGGCGACCTGGCCTGGGGCGTCACGCACCTCAAGGGCGATACGAGCGACTACTTCATCGAAGACTGCCGCCAACAGGACGGCCGATGGCAATACCGCCGCGGCAATGAAGGCGCTGCCGAGTGGCGCGACTTCGATGTTCGCGAAGAGGCGATTGACCGCAAAGGAGCCAAGCCGGACGTCGTGCGCATCTACGGCAACACCCAGGGGACGCTCGAGTGCGACCCTGAGCAGCTCGGCCAGGGCTTGCAGCTCCTCACGGCCTGGACCGGAACGCTGCCCGGCTCGGGGCGGGCGATGATGGCCTGGAACCGCGTAGTCCACACGCCCACTGGCGCGAGGCGATGGACGTGGTCCGCGACTCGCCGCAGCCCACGCTGTGCTGGGTCTTCGCCGACCGCCAAGGGCATATCGGCCTTCAGGCCAACGGCTGGTTCCCGCAGCGGCCGCCGCACTGCAATGGCCTCGTGCCCATGCCGGCGTGGGATGAGCGGAACCACTGGCAAGGCGTGCTGCCGGCGGACATCCTGCCGAGCGTCTTGGATCCGCCCGAGGGCTACGTGGCTACGGCGAACGAGCCGCTCAACCCGCCGACTGGGCCGCTGTTGGTGACGCTACCGATCCCCGACTATCGCAAGCGGCGGATCATCGAGCGGCTGGCCGAGCTGCCGCGGGCCACGCTGGCCGACATGCAGGCGCTGCAATACGATGTGGTCAGCCTGCACGCCAAGGAGATGCTGGCCGTCATCCTGCCGCATTTGCCCGACGGCAAGCTCAAAGAGACGCTCTCCGCTTGGGACGGCAACTATGCCCCCGGCACGGTCGAGGCCACGCTCTTTACGCGGCTGCACCGGCGTGTGCTGCTGGAAATCTTCGGCCAAGATCCGCGCGAGCACGGCGGCCTCGGGGCGCGGCGGATGCTCTATCTGAGCACGCGGCCGGGCGTGTCGATCCCGCTGCTGACCGCCATCGACCGGCTGCTGCGGCGGGAGAACTCGCGTTGGTGGCAAGACCGCGACAAGGGGAACCTGATCCGCCGGGCGGCCGAAGGCATGGCCGAGCGCTCGCTGCCGCCGTGGGCCCGGGAGAATGCCTTTCGCTTTCGCAACCGCTTCATGGAGAGCGACCTCGTGGGCCGGGCGCTCGGCTTTCACACGGGCGACCTGCCGATGCCGGGTAACTTCGCCACGCCCTTTCAGGGGCACCTGCTGCGGATGGGTGGCCGCGAGACGAGCTTCGCCCCCAGCTATCACTTCGTCTGTGACCTGGCGACGGATGAGGCCTGGACCAACCTGCCGGGCGGGCCAAGCGAAAGCCGGTTCTCGCGGTGGTACAAGAGCGACATCCCCCGCTGGAGCAGCGGGCAATACAAGCGGTTGGGGGCGGAGTGATCTACACCACCACCGTCCCCTCGTTCCGCGTCAATTCGGCAAAGAGCTCGCTGAGCCGCAGTGTCAGCGGGCCGGCCTGGCCGTTGCCGATGGTGCGGCCGTCCACTCTCACGACCGGCGCCAGCTCGCCCATCGTGCCGGTGCAGAACATCTCGTCGGCCCGATAGACCTCGGTCAGCGACAGGTCGCGCTCGTCGGACGGGATGTCATGGCGGCAGCACAGGTCGAGCACCGTGGCCCGCGTGATCCCCTCGGGGCAAGCGACGGTACGCGGCGTGATCGCTGCGCCGCGCTGCACGAGAAAGACGTGCGTAGCGTTCGTCTCGGCCACGAAGCCCCGTTGGTCGAGCATCAGCGCATCATCCGCCCCGGCGGCATTGGCCTCGATCTTAGCCAGGATCGACTGGATCAAATTGCAGTGGTGAATCTTGGGGTCCAGGCAGTCGGGCGGGAACCGCCGCACGCTGCTCGTCGCCAGCGTGATGCCGGTTTTGTCGTAGACCGGCGGCTTGTGCTCGGCCAGCACGATCAAAGTCGGCCCGGCCTGGTTCAGCCGCGGGTCCATGCCGGAGGTGATCTTCACCCCGCGGGTCAGCGTCAGGCGGATGTGCACGCCGTCGGTCATGCGGTTTGCGGCCAGCGTGCGGCGGATTTGCTCGATGATCTCCTCGTGGCTGGGAATCTGCGCGAAGGCCAGCGCCAGGGCCGAGCTCGCGGAGCCGGTCGAGGTGCTCCGTGAGCTTGAAGATGCGGCCGTTGTAGAGCCGCAGCCCTTCCCAGACGGCGTCGCCCCCTTGCACGGCCGAGTCGAAGGGGCTGATCCCGGCTTCCTCGCGGTGCACGAGCCGGCCATTGATGTTAACCACGAGGTCGCGGTTCTTCTCGTTGAACGCCTGGAGCATGGGAGGACAGTGGTCCTCGTTCCCAAGCTCCGCTTGGGAACGCAAGTAACGAAGCTCTGCTTCGTGGAAGCGGAGCTTCGCAAAGGGTGTTCCCAAGCAGAGCTTGGGAACGAGGATGAAGGCGATAATGGCGACGCTATTTCCGCGCACTCACCTTGTCAGCAGTCGGAAAATCGTCCGGCACCTTGGTCAGGGTGACCTTGCCGGTGGCGGCCCATTCGGCGCCGCGCTGGAGCGTGACGATGAAGCCGACGCATTCCATCGAGTACGTGGCGTGCCCTAGCACGGTGGTGAAGACCCGTCCCTTGCCGTAGGGGATTGTCCACAGCATCGGCTCATGGGCGTCGGTGCTGCCCTGACCCTTGGAGAAAGCGGAGGCCAGGATGGTCATGTCGCGGGCCGGGCCGCGCTGGCCGTGGTACAGCTCGTCCTTGGCGTGCATCCAAGCCCGAGGCAGGTCCTTGGTGATCGGGTGCTCCGCATCGCGGATCACGACCTGAAACTCATGCTGCGGCCCGTGGCCGGCGCCGGGGCCTTGCTTCTTGGGCGTGCGCTCCACCTTGCCGTCGTCGGTCAGCGTGACGCGCTCGCCGAAGTCGGCGCCGCGCCAGCCCAGGCCGATCATGTCGTTGTACTCCGGCCACGACGTGAAAGCGTTGTTGCCGGCATGCACCACGACGAAGCCGCCCCCCTTCTTGACGTAGTTGACGAACGCGGTGCGCGTCTCCTCCGACCACAGCTCGCCATCGTTGTAGTTGGAGACGACCACGGCGTAGTCGGCGAAGGCCGGTTTGAACTTGCTGAGGTCCTGCCCGTTGGGCGGCGCGGTCGCCACTTCCACGGTGAACCGCTCGGACGATTCCAGGGCTTTCTTGATCAGTGGCGTCGTGGCCTTCCAGTCGTGGTTATTGCGGCCGTCGATAATCAGGGCCTTGAGTTTCTTGTCTTCGGCCGAGGCATTTGGGGTGAGCATGGCGGAGCAGAACATCGCGGCCAGCGAGCCGCCCAGGATCAAAGTGCGTCGGGGCATGTGAATCTCCAGAAGGTGCGGTTTTGACGTCGAGTCGGCAACGTCGTTGGCGCTCATGCGAGGCGGCTTGCAGTGTACTCGCCGCAGAGCGGGGAAGAAACACGCCAGCGGCGAACGTCCAACGTCCAACGTCGAACCCTATTCGAGAACATGGGACGTTCGACGCGCTCTCTCGCGGAGCGAGAGGCGACTTAGGCCGCCTCGGCACAATCCTCGTTGAGCTCTTGCTCGAACGTCGGATGCCGCCCCGGCAGGTCGTGCGCGTACCACTGCTCCAAGACGCCCATCCATTCGCCGGGGCGACGGACGGCGATGAAGGCGTCGCGGACGGCCTGCGGCTGTGGGTGCAGGCGAGAGTACTTGATGCCGAACTTGCGCATCTGTTTGCCGCAATGGTCGGGACCGTAGATTTGTTCGGCCAGGCGGTAATGCTCGCATAGCACGTCGCGCTGCTCGAAGAGCGACGGCGGAGCCGGCAACGGCTCGCCGACCGCCAAGGCTCGCGCCTGGGCAAAAACCCACGGATTGCCGATCGCCCCGCGGGCGACCCATACGCCGTCAACGCCCGTTTCGGCCAGCATGTTCAGGCAGTCGTGCGCAGTGAACACGTCGCCGCTCCCCAGCACCGTGCGGCTGCCCGCGTGGGCCTTCGCCTCGCGGAGGAAGTCCCAGCGGCTGCGGCCGACGTACGCGCTGCTCGACCGTTCTTCCGTGTACGGCGATGGCCGCGATGCCGCGGGCAAACGCGCCGTCGAAGATCGTGAAGAAGTCTTCCCGGGCTGCTGCAGTATCGTCGATGCCGCGACGCATCTTCACGGTTACGGGAATGTGCGGCGGCACGGCCTCGCGCACGCGCGAGACGATCTCCAAAGCGACGTGCGGCTGGCTAAGATGATAGCCACCCCGGCAGCGGCCGAGCACCTTCTTGACCGGGCAGCCGAAGTTGATGTCGATCACGTCGAAGCCCGCCGCCGCCAACTCGCGGGCGGCCACGGCAAACTCCGCCGGGTCGCTGCCCATGAGCTGCCCGCCAACGGGGTGCTCTTCGTCGGCGATCTGCCAGCGGCGTTGCAGCTTCTTGCCGCCGGCCAGCACGAACTGATCCAGCACGACCTCGCACATCGTGTACGAGGCCCCCAGCCGCCGGGCGATCACGCGCATCGCCAGGTCGCTGTAGCCGCTGAGCGCGCCCTGGATGACAGGGAAGCCGATCGGCACGGGGCCGATCTTCAGTGGCGAGCGGGAGAACGTCATCGGATTCAGACCACCCATTCCTGGCCGAACTTGGTGTGCCGAATACGAATCCGCGGTCGTGGGCGTCCGGCAATCAATTCGAAGGTCAATCCTAGCAGCCGGCTCTTCAGTGCTCGCGGTTCGTCGAGCGTCGCCTTGCCCGTCAGCACTAGCTTCTTGCCCTCGCGACGATACAGTTCAAGTGCCCACGCATCGCGATCGACGATCAGCAGCTCCCGTGTTCCGACCTTTTCATAGAAAGGGATCTTTTCGCGCGTTTCGTCTCCGGGACTGGTGATTTCCACGCCAAAGTCCGGGCCGCCGAGCCAATGCGTTTCCAGGTTCTCGGCTTTGGTGTCTTCCAAGAACACGGCTACGTCGGGCACGCGATAGTTGTTCGTCCAGTCCTTGCGCCGGTCGCTGACATTGACGCCGGCTCGTACCTTGGCAGCGCTGTCCCAACCCAGGACGATTTGAAATACGGCGGCCAGACGAGTTGCCATCTCCTGGTGGTTGTCATTGGGCATCGGCGACACGACGTAAACTCCTTCCCAGACTTCGTCGTAACGATCGGCGCCCCAGGCCCGTCGCTGGGCGAGGATGTCCTTTTCCAAAACGGGATCGTGGATGAGCGTGGCCATGCTAAACGTGCTCCTGTTGCAGCATTCTACCCGCCGGCTTGAGAAGCAGCCACGTCGCATGTCCGACCCATCGCTCACTCGGTGTCCAAACCGGCGTGGTCCGGACAAAACACCGGCGATAGACTGGACGCACTCGATTTCTTTAGGAGGAGTTCCGCCCATGCTCGGCGCCGCGCTCGATATCGGCCCGTACGTCCGCCGCTTCCAGGAAGAGTTGGCCCGAGTCGATCCGGCCGAAACCCGCCGCATGGCCGACCTGATCTACCAGGTCTGGGAGCGCGAGCGGTTCGTGTACATCCTCGGCAACGGCGGCTCAGGGACCAACGCCACGCACATGTGCGAAGACCTCGGCAAGAGCATCCTTCGCCCAGCGGACCTCAACGATGAAAACCGCAAACGACTCAAGGTGATGAGCCTGACGGACAACCTCGGCTGGATTCTGGCCGTGGGCAACGACTGTGGCTACGACCAGATCTTCGTGCAGCAGCTGATGAACTACGGCCACGAGGGAGACTTGGTGATCGCCATCAGCGGCTCAGGCAACAGCCCCAACGTGTTGAAGGCCGTCGATTGGGCCAACCGCCACGGCCTGACCACCTTCGGCCTCACTGGCTACAACGGCGGGAAGCTGCGGCAAATGACCAAAGCCGGACTGCACGTGCCGCTCGATGACATGGGCATGGTCGAGAGCATCCACCTGGCCCTGTTCCACTGGGTGCTGAACGACGTGTTTGCGCGGATCAACGGCGAAGGAAGGTACGCGGAGAAGTGAGTTCCCCGTGGCTTCCACGAAGGGGAAAGAAGCCGCTAGGTCGTCGCGGCTACGCAGACGCGCAAAGTCGCCGCAGTTCATCGATCACGGCGCCGCCTTGGTAGTTTGGCAACCTCGCGAACTCGTTGTCGAAGTCATCGATCCGGTCCAGCACGGTGAGTGCGTGGCGGGTGAGAACTGTCCGTGCCCAGCCCACGGCACGTGGGCGTCGCCACTCATGCGATTCAGCGAAGAACCAATCACCGACAAGGAGCTGATTTCGTGGGTGCTTCTGATTGTCGCAAATCGCCACGCGCACATCCTCGAGCGCCACGTTGCCTAAGAATTCGATGGGTCGCAGGCCGGCGCATCGAAGATGGTCAACGACGCGCCGTGCACGAACCTGGTCGTCGTGCGAATAGCTGACGAAAACGCGATACGGATGCATTGGCACCTCCTGAATTCAGGCTGCCGTGCCAGACGCGTCGCGCAAGAGAGCCGACGCTTCATGCTAGCGTCACCACGGGGTATCCGCAAAAGGCTGGCCAAACAGGTTAGGTATTGAACCAAGCGTCCTCTTCGAGTGACCAAGGAGCGGGGACTCGTTGACCGAGGACACTGCGCATGCGTCGGCTCCCAAGGTTTCGCATGTCCAGCCTGCTGTGGCTGCTCTTATCGTGCGGGCTGGCGCTGGGCTGGTGGAAGAATCGGGACGACCAGCAGCGTCGCATTGCCGATCTTGAACAGCGGCTGCGGGATACCGAGACACTGACCGAAATGCGGCGGTTGGCGGCGACTCCCAGTGGGCATCGCATCCACCGCCGGCAGTTTGACATTAGCGTCGCACTCGAAACGTTGCTGCTTCAAGCAAGGTCGCAAGAATCTCGCTGGGTGCACGAGACCCGCGGCTTGTCATGCGAGGCTTTGGCGGGTTGGCTGGATCACTCGAACGACGACGCACGGCTGGCAGCCGTGGGCGAGCTGTCGAAGCATGGCGCCGAAGCGGTGCCGCAACTGATTAAGGCGCTGACGGACAAGAATGCCGACGTTCGTGTGGCTGGCGTTGGCTGGCCTGCACGCGCGTGGAGAGGGTGCGCTCCCCGCGACACCACATATCCGCCGCGCGATTGAGGCAAACTACTCGCCAGTTGGCGTCTACGCGGCGCATGTGCTGCGCGAGATCGGACCGCCCCTCCAAACCGACGTTCGGCTGTTCAAGTTCCTGCATGCGGAAGACGCGGAGACCCGAGAGTTGGCTGCGATGCTCCTGGAGCACACGGGAGCGGCCCACGCGGTACCCGCTCTGGTGGAGCTTCTCGGCGACGGCAAAGCCGGCGTCTCGACCGCGGGAATCCACGCCCTGGGCGGACTCGCCCGGCCTGAGCAGGCAATCCCGCTCTTGATCCAGCTCTTTCGCGAGGCCAACGACGACGACACGCGTGACGCGGCGGCGTTTGCCCTAGGTCGCATCGAAGCTCGCGCCGCCAAGACGGCGGCCGGCAACCAGTGACCGCCATGATCGACTGGCAGGCCGTCGGGAGCCGCTCGCTGAAGTGGCGACGCGCTGGACGACTGGACGCTGAAAGAGCTGACCGGTCATTACGTCAACTACCGCAAACATCTCAGCGGACCCGGCCAAGAGCTATTGCCAGAGACCGACTTTCGACTCCTGGGCGTCTGCACACGGTATCCGCAAAAACTCGCCAGACAGGTTAGAATGGAACCGGGGGGCAGCAGCGGCGTCTACCAGATAGCGCGGGGCACCGATCAGATCACGGTCGTCGTCCTGTCGAAGTCTCCCGTGAGGAGCACAATAGCTTCTGGCACCTATTTAGCGGGGTGCCAGCGAACATCGAATACGGGGCAGCGAACTACCATCGCCGCACTGATGATGCGAGCACAGTGCTCGACCGGCTATTCGAGAACTACCAGCAAGAGGGCGTGGTCATGCCGTACACGATCGAGGTTTTTCGCCGCGATGTCGCCAAAGAATACTTGGGCGCGTTGTCGCCCGAGGAAGTGATCGAAGCACTCAGTCCCCAGCAGAAGGAAGCCCTGCGGCGGAAGCTCCATCCACCGGAAGGGCCCAAGGAGCTGGATGCGGGCCAAAGCGGCCGCCGCCGCGGCGTAAAGGCAAAGAAAAGTGATGAGGCACGGGGCGACTGCTATAATCGCCAACCGCCGGTGCTGACGTCATTCAATCACGGGATTCGGCGACTTGGAGAATGCGCATGCGACGCATGAAGGGAGTTCTCGCGGTTGTGTCCGTCCTCGCTCTGTTCGGCTCCGCTGGGCGGTTGGGCAACGCGGCCGACAAGCAATCACCGGATGCGGCTGCCGAGCGCGACAAGCAAGCCCTGATGCCGCTCCAGGTCTTCGTCGGCGAGTGGCGCGGCGTCGGCCAGCCGCGGCGCGGGTCGACCGCCGGGTCGTGGATCGAAGAGAGCGAGTGGAGCTGGAAGTTCGACAAGCGCGCCACCGCCTTTGTGTTCGCCACGCCCAAGGAAAAGGAGGGTGCCGGCAAGTACCTCATCGCCGGCCGGCTGGAGCGCGGCGAGAAGGACGGCCAGTTCCGGCTCATCAGCACCCTGCCCGACGGCAAAACGCAGCTCACCTACTTGGGCAGCAACGACAAAGACGGCCGGCTGGTGCTGACGGCCGACGAGGTGCCGGAGGGCTCGCCGTCACGAATCGCCATCCGCACGGTCGCCGAAGGCGAGCGGCTGCTGATGCTCTACGAGCGACGGCTGGGCAAGACCGACAACTTCACCCGGCTGGCCGAAGTCGGCTTCACGCGCAAAGGGGGCAACTTCGCCCGCGCGGTCGTCGAGCGCGAGTGCGTGGTTACCGGCGGGGCTGGCACGATTCAGGTCAGCCACAAGGGGCAAAGCTATTGGGTCTGCTGCACCGGCTGCCGCGACCTGTTCAACGACGACCCCGAAGGAGTTCTGACCGAGTTCCGCGCCGGAAGGAAGCTGAGAAGAAAAAGAAGTGACCGCCTGAACGTAGAACGGAATTGATTCCGTTTTCAGGCCGCTGGCGGGCACGCGCACGCCTGCTCGACGGCTTCGAGCGGAATGAATTCCGTTCTGCGATGACGACCGCTGTTGCCTCAAGCGGGCCGCGAGGCGACAATAGGATAGGTATCCACAGAGCCTGCGGGTTGTCACGCTAGCCAGGCGTGTCACCCCGAGCGAAGCGAAGGCCGCGGTGGGATTCTGTGCTTGCAGCGTGACACGTCACAGCGTGCACGTTGACGGCCCGCGCCCCTTGGCTTCGCCCGGATTGACGGACCCGGCCCGCGCAACCCCGGCTCGCCGCGCTCTAACGCGTGCGGTTTTCCCAGGGTCCGTCGCGCCGATTCGGCCAGAGGTTGTGCATGCCCGAGGGCATGAAAGTCGAAGGCGTGGGCCATCTCGCCGGCGCCATGCCGGAAGTCCGCAGTTGTGAACAGAAGCTCGGCTACGTGTTTCGCGAGCCGAAGCTGCTGCAGGCCGCGCTGACGCATGCCTCCGGGGCGCCCTACCGTCTGGCCTCCAACGAGCGGCTGGAGTTTCTCGGCGACGCCATCCTGGGAATGATCGTCTGCGAGATGCTGTTTCACCGTTATCCCAAGCATTCGGAAGGGGACCTCACCAAGATCAAGTCGGTGGTCGTCAGCCGGCAGACCTGTGCCCGTATCGCTCGCCGGCTGGAGCTGGACGAGCACCTCGTGCTGGGGAAGGGCATGACCAGCAGCCACAAGCTGCCCACCTCGCTCCTGGCCGGCGTGTTCGAATCGCTGGTGGCGGCGATCTACCTGGATGGCGGCATGGCGGCCGTGCGGGTGTTCGTCGAGCGGACGATGGAAGAAGAAGTTGACGTGGCCGTCGAGAGCGAGCACGGGCACAACTACAAATCGCTGCTGCAGCAGTTGGCCCAGCGGGAATTCAACACCACGCCGACCTATGCGCTGGTCGATGAGCGCGGTCCGGACCATCGCAAGAGCTTTAAAGTCTCGGCCCGCGTCGGCGGCCAGGAATACGCCCCGGCGTGGGGAGCCAACAAGAAGGAAGCGGAGCAAAAAGCGGCCTATAACGCGCTCTATGCGCTGGGCGGCGCCGGCGGCCGGGATGACGAGGCGGTATTGCCGTCGGGGTGGGCGGCCGACCTGCCCGACGCGGTGGTCCCTGAAACGCCCGTTCCTGGCGAGCTCGACGAGTAGTCGAGAGGACCCAGCTGCGGCGCCGCCCTCTCGCCCACGACTCGCCATGCCTTCTGGCTTTCTTGTGCTCGCTCTCGGCATCTGTCTTGATCATCGCTCTTGACAGTCGTTGACGTGATGTCTATAAACAATAGACATGAAGTCAACGGAGGCCCCGATGGCGGTCCCCAAGTCTGTGATTACCGATGCCGAGCTGGCGGTGCTCAAGGCGCTGTGGGCCGCTCAGCCGCTGGCGGCGCGCGACATCGCGGGGCGGTTATACGACGAGGCCAGCACTTCGGCGATCGGCACGGTGCAAAAACTGATCGCCCGGTTGGAAGAGAAGGGCCTTGTGGACCGCGATCGGAGCGGGGCGCCGCACCGGTTCTCCACGGCCGTCAGCCAGGCCGACGTCGCCGGCATGCAGTTGGACGAGCTGGCCGGCAAGCTCTCGGAAGGGTCGCTTTCCCCGTTCGTTCTGCATCTGGTGCGGGCCAAGCGGCTAAGCAAGAAGGAAAAGGACGAAATCCGTCGGCTGCTCGACGAGCGATAGGGGTGCGAGCATGAACGACATGTTGCCAACCGTCATTCTGCCGGCCGTCGCCTCGAATGCCGTGCTGGCGGCCGTTCTGGCCTTGGTGGTTCTGGCGATCACCCGGCTGTGGCGTAATCCGCACCTGGCCCATGCCCTTTGGCTGCTGGTGCTGATCAAGCTGGTGACGCCGCCGCTGTGGCGCGTGCCGTGGCCGGAGGAATGGTCATCGCCTCCTCTCGTTGAGGCCAGTGACGTTGGCCTCGTACAGGCGGGACAACCAGGCGCATCGAATGCAGCCGTCACCGGCCCGGTGGAACCTCTGCCGGCTGGAGACTGGCAACTTGACGAGGAGAGCGCCCAACTCAGCGGCGCGGACCAAGGGACGGAGTTCGTGCCTCTTGAAACGGCCGGCTCGCCACCGCCGCGGGCTGCGGCACGAGCGCCTGCGCTGGCGCCTCGTGGGACGACGAACACCTGGCTGCCGGCCAACTGGCCGTGGATCGTGGCGGCGACATGGGGAATCGGTGTGGCAGCTTTTGTCGTCTGGGTGGTTCGCGCGCAGCGGCGCTTTCGGGCCGTGCTGGGCGGCAGCGAGGCGGCGTGCGATGAGTGGGTTCAAGACGCCGCGCGCTTCAGCCAGGCGATGGGCCTCAGGCGCTGCCCCATCCTTCGGGTCACCGAGGCGCAAGTTCCCCCACTCGTGGCGACGGCCGGTCGAACACCGGTCATGCTGCTGCCGCGGCAATTACTCATGGCCCTCGATCGCGAGCAGCGCCAGACCGTGCTCGTGCACGAGCTGGCCCACTTGCGGCGGCGCGATCACTGGGTGCGGTGGTTGGAAGTGACCGTGCTGTGCATTTTCTGGTGGAACCCCGTGGCCTGGTGGGCCGCGGGCATGCTGCGTGCCGCCGCCGAAGAGTGCTGCGACGCCTGGGTGTTATGGTTGCTGCCGCGCGGCCGCCGCAGTTACGGCCGCGCCTTGTTGCGTACCGTTGAATTCCTGACCGAGCGCGACGTGGTTCCGGCAGTGGCCGGCGCCGCGCTGGGTGGCTTTCCTATCAAAAGGAGAATCGAGATGATCATGCGACGTGAACTGCCTCGAAAGATGTCGTGGCCGGTCGGGGCGTTGCTGCTGCTGCTGGCGGCCGTCGTGCTGCCGCTGGCCGCGCCGGCGGTGGTCGCCCGCGGCCAATCGCCCAGCGAAGGCGATCCCGGGCCCGCGCCCTCGGCCGCGCGAGGAGAGAATCGGCCCCCCCGCGCCGAGCTGCCGAGCGTGGCGGTCCCCGCCCCGGGTGCTCGGGCGGAGGGTGCCCAAGACCCCCCTTCGTCGCGTGGAGGGACTACCGACCGAAAGCTCGAAGATCGCATTGAGCGCCTGGAGCGAGTGGTGGATGATTTGGTCCAGGCGCTCAAGGCCAAGGAGCTGCCCCCGGGGCCTAAGGTTGTTGGCGATTCCCTGTACATGGTCGAAGCGCGCCGCGCACAAGCCGGGGCCAATCCGCTTGGCGGAGCGAGCGATCCGGCGCCCGGCAGCAGCAACGCGTCGCGGTCCGGGACGGGCAGCGCCGCTCGCCCCGACCGTCGCCTGGCGAAGACCGCTGGCGACGGCAAGCTGATTGTGCTCGTCACGCCCGGCGCCCCGACCAGCGAGATCGTCTCTTTCGATAGCGCCACGGGGCGCATTCTCTGGAAGTCGCTGCTGTCCGGCCGCGCCGAGGGTTTCGCCAAGGCCGACGATCCTGCCAAGAGACTGGCGGTTCGCTGCGGCGGCAAGGTGCACGAGCTCGATCTGGGGACGGGCAAGGTGCTGAGCCGGAAGGACGACGCGGGGGCGGCGGGCGCGAAGGCGGAGCCGCTCTTGAAAATCTACCACCTGAAGTTCACCACCGCGTCGGCCATGGCCGAGCACATCCGTAAGATCTATCCCACCTTGACCATCTCGGCGGACGAGCGCACCAACAGCATCGTCGCCCAGGGAAACGAGGTGAGCCTGGAGAAGCTCGAGGCCCTGGTGAAGGCACTCGACAGGGCCGAGGAGAAATGACCGCTTGAGGGGCGTGGTAGGTCGTCTCGTGTGACGACACGAACGTGGGACACGTTTTTTGGAACGTGGGGCACGTTTCGAAACGTGCCCCACGGCGCGCGTGATGCCTGCATTACTCGTCGTCGAAGTCTTCCTCTTCCTCCGCCGGCGGCGGCTTATCGGCGATGAGCTTTTCCATGTTCGGGCGCCGCAAGTGGTGACCCGTGGCCTGCTGATAGGCGTGGGCAACGGCCAAGCAGCTCCGCTTTCGCCGTAGAGCCGGCCCGTGAACGTGATCGAGTACGGCACCTCGCCGTCCTTGGTCTTGGCAAAGCCGGTCGGCAGCACGACCGTCGGGTGGCCGGTCAGATTGGTGATCACGAGGTCGTTGCCGCCGACGTACAGATCGACCTGCTCCATGACCTTCCGCATCTCCTGCATGAGCTGCGTGCGGATGCGATTGGCCCGCAGGTAATCGACGGCCGGGACGAACTGCCCCTTGCGGAACGTGTGCGGCCAGGAGTTGAGCCCTTCGGTGATGTTCTGCCGCGTGATTTCGTCGAAGGCGGCGGCCGCCTCGACATCGAGGATCAGCGTCAACGGATCGGCCGAGGGCTTCGGCGGCAGCTTGATCGGCACGAGCTCTACGCCCAGCTCTTTGAGCACTTGCAGGTCGGGCCGCTTGTCCAGCGGCCCGGCCTCGAAGTAGCCGACGCGCAGCGACCGCAGCTCGCGCCGGCGGCCAATCGAACGGCCGATCGACCGCGCTGCCATCGAGGCCGTCGAAGCCGTGGATGGCGCCGAAGACGAGGGCGCAATCCTCCACGCTGCGGCAGATCGGGCCGAGCTTGTCCATGCTCCAGGACAGCGTCATGCAGCCGTGCCGGCTCACGCGGCCGAACGTGGGCCGCAGCCCGGTGGTGCCGCAGCGGATGCTGGGCGAGACGATGCTGCCCAGCGTCTCGCTGCCGATGGCGAAGCCGACGAGGCCCGCCGCCGCCGCGCGAGCGCCGAGCCGGCCGACGAGCCGCTGGAGCCTTGCCGCGGGTTCCACGGGTTGCGGGTCATGCGGCCGAACCAGCGGTCGCCCTGGGCCAGGGCGCCCAGCGAGAGCTTGGCCACGAGCACCGCCCCGGCTTCGTCCAGCCGGTCGGCCACGGTCGCTTTGACCGCAATGGTCTGGTCCTTGAATGGCAGTGCGCCCCAGGTGGTCTTGTAGCCGGGATACGCGATCAGGTCCTTCGCCCCCCAGGGGATGCCGTGCAGCGGGCCGCGGTAGCGCCCGACGGCGATCTCGGCATCGGCCGCCTTGGCCTGCTGCAGGGCCAGCTCTTCGGTGAGCGTGACCACGCACTTGAGCACCGGGTCGTACTTCCGCAGCCGCTCGAGATAGAGCTTCGTCAGTTCGAGCGACGAGACCTGTCGCGTGCGCACGAGCGTCGCCAGCTCGCTCACGGGCAGGAACGCCAGATCATCGGCCGACATCGGCCGCACCGGCGGGGCCGCCTCCGTCAGCTCGACGGTCCCGCGGCGGCCGTCGCGCGCCGGCGGCAGCCACGGTGCCGGCTCGAACTGCACGGCTGGCGGCACGCTATTCTCCAGCTTGATGGCGCGCATCTCCCGAAGGCTGGCGACGGCCCGGTCCACGGACCGGGCGGTGGTAGCCCGGTCCTCGTCCGACAGCTCCAGCCCGGCGATCCACTCGGCCTCGCGGATCATTTCCGGTGTCACCTTGCCGGACTTGGCGACCTGGGCCGCTACCGATCGCTGAAAGGCAATGGTGCCGACTCCAAGCCCTGCAAGTGCTTTGAGGACACGGCGGCGAGGCAGGGCGCAGGGCGATTGATCGGCGGCTTGATCTCGTTTAGCAGGCATAGGCGCTCGTCGAGAAGAATGGGACGCTTGTCCGACGCCAACAAGAGAGTAATCGTTCCCGGTGCGCGATGTAACGGGGTCGGGAGTCGATTTCGTGCCGCGAGGCTGCTTGGAGAATCGCAAACCGCCTACGGCACGAAATCGACTCCCGACCTCTTTGCCTGGCCGAGCCGGTCGGCACCGACCTGGCGATACAGCCCGTGCGTTTCGATGTACTTCTCCGCCGCCCGCGGCACCAGGTAACGGATGCTGCGGCCTTCGGCCACGCGGCGGCGTACGTTGTTGCTGCTGATGCCGATTTGCGGCATTGTGGTCTGGCATGCGCGGTACTCGTCGAGACGCTCAGGCGAAACGAGCCCGGCCAGCGGCTGCCAGTTTGGGTCAGATGAGCCTGCGCGTTGCGCGACCACCAGGGTCGCCAGCTCGCAAATCCGCCGCGGCTCGCGCCACCGCGGCAGGTCGTTGAGGCTGTCGGAGCCGAGCAGGAAGAACAGCGCAGCGTCGGGATATTCCTGTTGCAAAGCAGCCAGCGTCTCGAACGTGTAGTTGACGCCGCCGCGGTCCACTTCATACGTGCAGACCTCGAACTGCGGATGTCCACCGATGGCCAGCTTGAGCATCTCCACGCGGTCAGCGGCGGCGGTCACTTCGTAAGCCGTTTTGTGCGGCGGCACGGCGACAGGAACAAACAGCACGCGGTCCAGCCGGCAGTGTTCGCGGCAGCACTCGGCGAGCACCAGGTGGCCGTAGTGCACCGGATCGAACGTTCCCCCGAGAATGCCCAGCCGCATACTGCGATCTTTTACTTGCCAGGGGGAGCGGGAAGGTGAGAATGATGAACGGATGAACAAATACGATCCCTCGTTCCCAAGCTCCGCTTGGGAACGCTGTAGCCAAGCTCTGCTTGGTATCCTCGAAGCGGAGCTTCGCGACGTGCGTTCCCAAGCGGAGCTTGGGAACGAGAGACTTAGCGAGGGCTTACGTCCCCATGCTAACCGCCGGCTCCTTTCCTGACCATCGCCGATGACCCGCCAGCAATCGCTCTTTGCCGCCGAAACGGCCCCCTGGGAGGATGACGACCAGGCGGAAGTGGTCGCGGCTACCGTGGCGTTCAACGAGGGTCCGGACCAGACGTATGATTACGTCGTGCCGGACCGCTTGCGCGCGGCGGTACAGCCGGGCGGACGGCTTCGCGTGCCGTTCGGCCATGGCAATCGCTCGAAGATCGGTTACTGCATCGCCGTGGCGAATCGACAGGCACCCTCGCGGCGGCTGAAGCCCGTGGCCGCCGTCGTGGACGAAACGCCGCTACTCGATGCGGCCATGCTCCGCCTCGCTCGCTGGATCGCCGACAACTATCTCTGTCCGCTGGGCCAGGTACTGGAGACGATGCTGCCCGCCGGAGTGCGCGGCAAGGCCGGCACGCGAAACGTGCTGGTCTTGAGCCTGGCCGCGGGTGCCCGCGAGCGGGTGGCGGAGTTCAAGCTGCCCGATACGCAGGCGCAGGTCGTCAAGCACCTGGCCGAATCGCTCGGCCCACAACCGATGGCCGAAGTGATCTCGGCGCTCGGCTGCACCGCGGCGCCGATCAACACGCTGCGTCGCAAGGGCCTCGTCGTGGCCGACACCCAGCGCCTGCGGACGACGCGCGACGAAGAGCCGCACACCGCGCCGGAGAAGCACCTGATGCTGAACGCCGATCAGCAGCCGGCGCTGGGTGCGATCCTCGCGCCGCTGCATGCCGGGCGGCACGAGACGATCCTGCTGCACGGCGTCACCGGCAGCGGCAAGACCGAGGTCTACATTCAGGCCATCGAGCACGTGCTGCGCTTCGGCCGGCAGGCGATCGTGCTGGTGCCCGGAGATCAGCCTCACGCCGCAAACCCGGCAGCGGTTCCGCTGCCCGCTTCGGCGACGTGGCCGTGCTGCACAGCCACCTGACCGACGCCGAGCGGCATTGGCACTGGCAGCGCATCGCCCGCGGTGAAGTGCGAGGTCGTCGTCGGTGCGCGCAGCGCGGTCTTCGCCCCCACGCCGCACCTGGGCCTGATCGTGCTCGACGAAGAGCACGAGACGACGTTCAAGCAAGACGCGTCGCCGCGCTACCATGCCCGCGACGTGGCCCTCGCAGCGGGCCCGCGCCGAGAACGTGCCGCTCGTGCTGGGCAGCGCCACGCCGTCGCTGGAGAGCTGGCAGCGGGCCACGACCGGCGAGTATCGGCTCGTCTCGCTGCCCAAGCGCGATCCTCGATCGGCCGCTGCCGGACGTCGGCGACGATCGACCTGCGGACCGAAGCCAAGGACGCGGATGGCCCGCGGCGCGATCAGCCGGCCGTTGCACCATGGCCATGGACGAGGCCCTGGAGGACGGCGGGCAGGTGATCCTGCTGCTCAACCGCCGCGGCTTCAGCACGCACATTCAGTGCCCGGCCTGCGGGCACGTGCGTCCGCTGCCCGAGCTGCGACCTGGCGCTCACGCACCACCGGCAGGGCGAGATCGCGCTGTGCCACTACTGCGACTATCAGATGCCCAGCCCCACGCGCTGCCCCGACGTGCACGTTCGACGGGCATCCGCTTCAGCGGCCTGGGCACGCAGCGGCTGGAGGCCGAGGTGCAGGCCCGCTTCCCGCGCTATCGCTGCCTGCGGATGGACAGCGACACGATGCAGCAGCCCGGCAGTCACGAAGCCGCCCTGGCCGCCTTCCGCGAGGCGACGTGCGGATCCTGCTGGGCACGCAGATGATCGCCAAGGGCCTCGACTTTCCCAACGTCACGCTGGTCGGCGTCATCAACGCCGACACGGCGCTGCACCTGCCCGACTTCCGCGCGGCCGAGCGAACGTTCCAGCTCGTCGCGCAGGTCGCCGGCCGCACCGGCCGCGGCGAGCAAGGAGGCCGCGTGCTCGTGCAAACGCTCAGCCCCGACCACGCGGCGATCCGCTACGCCGTACGAGCACGACTACGACGGCTTTGCCCGGCAAGAGCTGCCGATCCGGCAGTTGCTGGGTTATCCGCCGTTCGCCAGGCTAATCCGTATCGTCGTGCGCGGCGCGGCCGAGAACCAGGTGCGAGCGCTGGCGGAAGAGATCGGTAAGGGGCTTCAGGCGGCGCTGGACGAGAATGTGGCGGCGGGGCCGCTGCTGGCGGAGGACGATCGAACATCGAACATCCAACATCCAACATCGAACATCGAACAGCACAGCAAGGCCGTTGATGCGAATGCCGCCAGCACGCGCGTGCTCGGGCCCGCGCCTTGTCCGCTGCCTAAGCTGCGCGGGGAGTTTCGCTATCAGCTTCACCTGCAAGGGCCCGACGACGGCCGTCTGCGCGATTCGATACGGCGCGTGACGGCGGCCATTCAAACGTCGGACGACTTGCGATGGACCGTGGATGTCGATCCGATCGACATGATGTGAGACGGCCTATTTGCCGCTGGAGGGCGACCAGCGGGGATTGAGATGACTGCGGCCGCGGTCCGGCGCGGCTGGCTTGGCCGCGCCCTGGCGCAGCGACGAGCCACTGCGCCGCTTGCCGAACACATCGATCAGCAACATGCCCATTACGAGGAGCACCAAAAGGCCCGCCACGGGGACGATGAGGAGCAGCCACCACAGCGGCCAAGCGCCGGAGGAGCGATCTGGCACGCCAGCCGAGCGATCGTCGTCGGCACGCTCGTCCGGACGGGGTCGAATCGGCACAAAGGGCACGGGGCGAAGCGACGAGCCGCCGCGCATCGTTTCTTCGGGCAATGCCCCCCCGCGCACCGATGGCCCCCCTGCCGGCGGAATGAACGCTTCTGCCGGAGGCCGAATCGGCGTGACGTCCGGCACAGGCGTCCTCACGGGCGGTCGAAACCTCACCGGCGGCGCAGACCAACCAAGGTCGGCCGTCAGTGCCAGAATCGCCAGTGCCAAACCGCGCGATGCCCAGAAGGACCGCTCGCACAGGGAGTTCATAAGAACGCCTCGTGGCCAGAGTCACACGTAGGTAACCGTGATGCCAGTATGCTATGCCTCACGATGCCGCCGGACAAGCCGCCCCGTAGGGCAGGCTCCTGCCTGCCTAAGTACACACGCGGAAAGAACTGGGCGGTAGCCGAACTCGCCAGAGTTCGGGGGCCCGAAGTCTGGCGACTTCGGCTACACAGCCCATTTCACGGTCTTACTTAGTTCGACTGGCACCTGGCTGGGAGCCGGTGCTACGGTTGGGTCCCACTCACCACTTGCGCGAATACACGATCTCCATCACCTTTTCGCCACGCAGCAGGTCGTGCAGCTCCAGCGTCCACTTGGCGTGATGGTTGAGGTCGATCACGTAGAGGTAGGCCCGGTTGTGCTCGGCGGGCTGCCAGCCGTGCATGGAGCCGAAGAGCCGTAGGGCCTGGCCATCGGCGTCGGCTTGCCCTTCGGCCAGGTAGAAGCCCGTGCTGCGGTCGTCCAGATAGCAACTGGTATATGCCCGCTTGGCGGTATCGTAACCGAGGACCAGCAGGCTGCTGAAGCCCGCGTCCAGCAGCGTGCCCTGCGACTCGATGCGAACGAACCGCTCGCCCATCGCCCACTGGGCGTCGGCCGAGCCGGCCGACAACTCGGGCGATCCGCCCGGCTCCAGCCAGAGCTTGATGCGGCAGTTCCACGCGCCAACCAAGGTCTCCAGTCGCTGGTGTGGTTCACTCGGCGGATCGCTGGGGAGAGTCCTTTCGAGCGATTCGCCTTCGGGCTTGGGCTGCGGCGAACTGGCGTCCGGCTTGTGCTCCCGCGAGGCGGAGCCAGCCGGCCTGGCTGGGCGCGAGCTTTTCACAACACCCGGCGCGGTGCGCTGCGGCTTCTTTCGCGGAGGCTCTGGCACTGGCTCGGCCTCGGTATCATCGATCTCGACGTTGGCCTCCATATCGAGGTCCTCGTCGTCGGCCGAATCGGCCAGCAGCTCGGCGACGTCGTCGTCGCTGAGCGACGGGCCGCTCGGCGGGTGCGGGATGTAGACCCGTTGTCGGCAGACCGGGCAGCGTCCCTTCTTGCCGGCCCGGTTATCCGGCACGGCCAAAGGGTGGCCCAGCGGGCAGAGGAAACGGATCGTCATCGGACGCCCCCTTCAGCCAAGGCACCGATGAGAAGCGTGTGAGAGGCAGCGTGCCCGGCTACCTCAAGTTTCATTCCAGCCGTGCGCAGCGTCAAGCGCCGGGGCCGTGAGACTCGCCACACTAGCCCGACGCGCGAGTGCGCAAGCGAGGGAGAGCCCGCGCGACTCCGAGCGTCGTGGTGGCGCTGCCTCGCTCGCGCGCTCGCGCATCGGGTTCGTGTGGTCGGCCTCCGATGACGGAGCACTCACCCGCGCTTGAGCGTCTTGGCCATGCGGACCAGTTCCAGGAACTCCTGGCGGTAGCCCGTCTTGTCCTTCTTCGCTCCTTCCGTGGCGATCTCCAGCACGGCATCGAAGTTGGCGCCTCCCTTGTGGGCCGAGTTCCGCAGCAAGAGGCCGAACTGGGCCACGGCGGCGGCAAAGCGGAAGTCGGCCGAGGCGTCGTCGAACGACCGTGCGCCGCCCTTGACCGGGAATTCGAGCAGCGTGCTCTTGCTCCCTTCGGGCTGCTGGTAGCGCAGCTTGAGCGTCAGCAGCTCGTCGCTCCCGGCCGCCTTGCTGAGGTGGCTCTTGGTCTGGTATTTCAGGTCATCGATCGAGGGGAGCGAGACTTCCGTCTTGGCGCCCGCAGGCACGACCTCGTAGAGGGCTGTCACCGTGTGGCCGGCGCCGATCTCGCCGGCGTCTTTCTGGTCGTCGTTGAAGTCGCGGGCCGCCAGCATCCGGTCTTCGTAGCCAATCAGCCGATAGCCGGCGACCTTCGCCGGATTGAACTCGACCTGGATCTTTACGTCCTTGGCGATCGTCACTAGCGTGGCGCTCATCTGCTCGACGAGCACCTTGCGGGCTTCGTGCTCGGTGTCGATGAAGAAGTAGTTGCCGTTGGCCTTGTTCGAGAGCTGCTCGAGCATGGCGTCGTTGTGGTTGCCCATGCCGAAGCCCAGCACGCTGAGCTTGACTCCTTGCCTGGCGTGTCTCCTCGGCGAGCCGGACCAGCTCGGCCGTGTTGGTGATGCCGACGTTGAAATCGCCGTCGGTGCAAAGCATGACGCGGTTCGTGCCGCCAGTGATGAAGCTGGCGAGCGCCGTTTGATAGGCCAGGTGAATGCCTTGGCCGCCGTTCGTCGAGCCGCCTGCGGTCAGCCGATCCAGGGCAGCGACGATCCGCGACTTTTCGAGGCCGGGCGTCGAGGGCAGCACCATGCCTGCCGCCCCGGCATACACCACGATCGCCACGCGGTCGTTTTCGCCCAGCTCATCCACGAGCAGCTTCAGCCCTCGCTTCACCAGCGGCAGCCGATTGGGCGGGTTCATCGAGCCGGAGACGTCGATCAGGAACACCAGATTGCTGAGCGGCCGCTGCCCCCGGTCGATCTCGCGCCCTTTGATGCCGACCCGCACCAGAGAGTGCCTGGTTTGCCACGGGCACTGGGCCACTTCGACGTGCGCGGCAAAGGGATGCTCGTCCCCTCGGCGGCGCATAGTCGTAAGTGAAATAGTTCAGCAGCTCTTCGATGCGGACCGCGTCGGGCGGCGGCAGCGAGCGGTGCTCCAAGAGATACATCCGCGTTTTGGAATACGAGGCCGTATCGACGTCGATCGAGAACGTCGAGAGCGGCGTGTCGGCCACTCTCTCAAAGGGGTTCTCTGCGAGGTGGGTGTACTTGTCGCCGCCGTGCCGGGGCCTTGGCCTTCGTCGGGCCGAGTGACGCCCGGAAGGGAAGGGCTCGGCGCGGGCTCAGGCGGACATTTGTCGAAGGGGCGAACCTCGCTTCGCGCCGCCTGCGGCCCGGCGGCGATGAAGCGATCGACTGGGGTGCCGCCGGGCATGGTCTTGTAGGCCACACGGGGCTGAGCGGCGCGGGCCTCGGTTCTTTCTCTGCCGCCGTCGTAGCGTCCCCCGCGCGCGCTCGATCCGGTCTTTTTGTCGTCCGGCCTCTTTTCTTTGTCATCGCCACAGCCTCCGGCGGCGGCCGCGAAGAGGAGTAGTCCGCAAAACGCCGCACAGTGCGCAGTACGACCCGTGAGCAAAGCTGATCGCATGGCAAGTCTCCCCAAGCATGGCGGGACGACGCCCCCGGAAACTCAGCGCGAAACACGACAGATGCCGCCACTACGGGCGGTCAATCGGCGGCTTACCCTAGTAGACCCGCGCCGGGGCGGAAAAATTCCCGGCAGCTTTGAGCTCACCCCACGTCCCCCAAGTCCAACGTCTGCCCATAGCGGGCCAGCACGCGCTGCCGCAGCAGGGAGTGATCGCCCTCGGCAAGCTGTGGGTCGGCGGCGATGATCGCGGCGGCGTCTTTCCTGGCTTCTTCCAAGATCGTCGTGTCGCGCGTCAGGTCAGCCACGCGCAGCGGCGGCAGGCCGTGCTGCCGCGTGCCGAAGAGGTCGCCTGGACCGCGCTGGGCGAAATCCACCTCCGCCAGGCGAAAGCCGTCGGTGGTGCCGACGAACGCCTCGAGCCGCTCCTTCGCCTCGTCCGTCTTCCCCTCGGCGAAGACGGCGCAGTAGCCGGGGAAGCGGCCGCGGCTGATCCGCCCGCGGAGCTGGTGCAACTGCGACAGGCCGAACTTCTCGCCGTGCTCGATGGTCATCAGCGTGGCCTCCGGCACGTCCACGCCCACCTCGACCACCGTCGTGCACACCAGCACGTTCAGCTCCCCGCGGCGGAAGCGGTCCATCTGTTCGTCCTTCGCCTCCGGGCTGAGGCGGCCGTGCACCAGGCCCAGGCGGAACTCTTCCAGCTCGCCGTTGGCCAGGGCCTCGAAGTGCTCCTCGACGCTGGCAAACGACTGGGCCTCGTCGGCCTCGACCCGAGGCGTGACGACGTAGCCTTGCCGCCCTTCGCGGAGCTTGCGGCGGAAGAAGTCCCACCACTTGGGCCGTTGCTCTTCCGCGGCCAGATAGGTGTGCACGGGTTGCCGGCCCGGCGGGCTGTCACGGAGGATCGAGACATCCAGGTCGCCGTACTGTGTCATCGTCACGGTGCGCGGGATCGGCGTGGCCGTCATCACCAGATAGTGCGGCTGGAGGCCGGCCTGCTTGAGGCTGGCGCGCTGGAGCACGCCGAACTTGTGCTGCTCGTCGATCACCACGACGCCCAGCTTGTTGAACACCACGTCTTCTTGCACCAGGGCTTGCGTGCCGACCACCAGGTCCACCTTGCCTGCCGCGATGGCGATCAGTGCCTCTTGCCGCTGTCGTGGGGTGAGCCCGCCGGTGAGCAGCAGCAGCCTCACTTCGCTGGCGGCCAACAGCTTGCTCAGCGTTTGCCAATGCTGCCGAGCGAGGACTTCGGTGGGCGCCATGATCGTCGCTTGGTGTTTGTGTGCCACGGCCAACAACATGGCGTAGACGGCCACCACGGTCTTGCCACTGCCGACGTCGCCTTGCAGCAGCCGATTCATCGGCACGTCGCGGGCCAGGTCGGCGGCGATCTCGCCGATGGTCTGGTTCTGCCCGCCGGTCAGCTCGAAGGGGATCAGCCGGCGAATCCGGGCGTCGATCAACCCGCTGGCCTCCAGCTTCGGCGCCTGGCCGCTGCGTTGCGCGCGCGCTTGAGGGCCAGCGCCAACTGCATCATCAAGAGCTCCTGATACACGAAGCGTCGGCGGGCCGCGTCGAGCTGCTCGGCGTTCTCGGGGAAATGCAACTGGGACAGCGCTTGCGGCAGCGGCAGCAGGTGATGCCTGGCGAGATAGTCGGGCGAGAAGATCTCCTCCAGCTCGCGCCCGTAGTCCGCAACGGCGTGCTCCAGCGCCCGGCGAAGGTGACGCTGCTTCAGCCCCTCGCACAGTCGATAGACGGGCACGAGCCCGACCGCCGCCCGGTCGTCATCGCCCGCTTCGAGCCATTGCACGCGCGGGTGCGGCAGCTCCCACACCAGCCCGCTGCGCTTCACATTGCCAGAGAACAGCACCCATTGCCCCTGCCGCAGCCGCTGGGCCATGTAGGGCTGGTTGAACCAGATGGCCCGCACGTAATCGCCCTCTTGCCGCAGCAGGGCGCCGGTGACCGTGCCGCCGGACGAGGTGCCGCGGTGCTCGACTTCGACGATTTCACCCCGCAGGCTGACGAGCGCTCCGTCTTTCAGATCGGCGACGCGGCTGAGCGAGGTGAGGTCTTCGTAGTCCCGCGGAAAATAGAAGAGCGCGTCGCGGACGGTTCGCAGGCCGAGCTTGTGGAACAGCGCCTCGCGCACCGGCCCGACGCCCTTGAGAAACTTGATGGGCGTATCGAGTCGGGCGGGCGGCTTCTCGGCAGGCTGGTCGAGCGAGTTTTTCTCCGACGTGGCCATGCCGTGATTGTACGGCGCGAAGGGGTCGGGAGTCGATTTTCGCGACGCATCGATTGGTGAGTAGGTAGTGAGTCGATGCCTCGACCCACTCACCTACTCGCCCTACTCACCCACTCACCTAATTGCGGAACGGCACGCGGCAGATGTTCGGCTCACCGGGATAGGGCCCGGGGGGGACCTTCGGCGCTGGATTCGCGATACACGAACCGACGGCGAGGAGTACACCTAGCACCAGACCACCGGCCAACCCAACCCGCTGCGTGGGCGAGCCGCCGCTACGGATCGCGGCCAGTAGCAGCAGGGCGAATGAGAGCACGAAGATCGCGAGGCTCTGCTGCGGGGCCGAGCCCAAGCCCAGCAGGCCCGCAGGGCATTCCAGTTTGCCCCGCACTTCCAGGCTTACGTGAAACGCCGCCACGCCCAACCCGGCGGTGGCCAGCGGCAACGCCAACAGACCCAACCATCCCTGGCGATGCGCGCCGGCGAAGAGCCCCATGCCCAGCACCGCCACCAGGCTCATGGCAAACGACCGCTGGTAGAAGCAAAGCGGGCATGCGTCTAGCCTCAAGCCGAGGCTCAAAGTCAGACTGCCCGCAACGGCCACGATCGATGCAACCAAGGCCGCCCAAATCAAAATGCCGGCCCTGTTGGAGGCCGCGGGCAAGCTGGCGACCGAGCGGTCGGCCGTCGCGGGAGATGTCATGTTGGCACCCAGGAAGGAATACGTGGGTAGACAATGTTCGCAAAGTGGATTCAGCTATTCTAACCTGCTTCGCGCACCCGTGCACCATGGCCAAGATCGCCGCGCGATGTACGCATCACGCGGTCGGTGACAGCCTCGGGCCAATCCGAGAGACGATGAACGAAACGCCTCAGCAACTGCGGCAGCTGCTGGCAATCGTCGCGCTGATCGCGGCAGCGCTTGCCGGAGGGACGCCACTCGCGATGCGGCATCCGGAGCTCGTGCTGACGCTGGCCCTGACGTTGCTCCTCGTTGACGTCGCCGTCTTCGTTGTGCTCCATGCGTCAGCGGCTCGCCGACTCTGGGCCAGGCTCTGGTCGGCCGGCATCACGATCCTTCTGTTGGCGGCAATCGCCGCTTCCTTCGTGGCCGTGTTGTCGCCCCTCTTCCTGATCGTGTCCAACTTGACGATGGATCAGGGGGCATCTAGAGTTGCCGTTGATGAGATACGCGAAGAAAACGGCCTGGTCGCTGCTGGTGACTTTGACCGCGATTGCTACGGTGATCGCCGGGACACCGTACTTCGCCTGCCGTTGTCCCGGCGGCCAGGCGAAGGTGTTTGACTCGACGGCCTCGTCCGCCGCGGCAGGTTGCTGCTGCGGCGGGGCGTGCTGCGTCTCCGAAACCACATCTGGACGGCAAACGAGCGAGCCGAGCGACGATCCGCCTGAGGGTTTCCCGGAAAGCCCCGCCTCGTCCGAATGCTGCGGCACTTCGCGAGAGCAGGGCGCGGGTGAACCCCAAGCGGAGCCCCTCGCCAATGGCCAGGTCGCTCTCACGAGCAAGGGCTGCACGCGAACTTGGGCTGAGCCTCAGGCGCAGCCGCTCCCGGGCAAAAAGCCGTCGCAAGTTCCCGGCGATGGCGGCCCGAGCTTTGCTTCCTACGGCGACCGGGCATTCAGCCCGTGGGCCGCTTCTCAGCGGCCAAGTGCCGTCTGGATTGGCGACCGAGGTCCGCCTCCGCCGGATCTTGTCACGCTTCTTCGCCACTTGATCATTTGATCGCTCTTTCGCGCAGCTGCGCATGGGATGCCATGCGCGCCTCTTCTTCGCCGCGAGGTCAGCCAGCGCTGAATCGTGACCGTCACGACGCGCGACGATCGGCTGCTGCGAACTTTCACCAACATTCGCTGCGCCTCCTGCCACGCATCCATTCGAGGCTTACCGCCATGTCCGGAATGAAAGACCCCAACGCGATCGAACCGGTGCTCGCAAGTCCTGCGAACGCGGCGCTGACCGAAGGCGGGCTGCGCACCCCGCCCGGCCTGCGCGGCATCAGGAAGTTCTGGTGGTGGTTCGACTTTGTGATCCTGGTCAAGCTGGCCCGCTTGCGATTCATCGGCGTCCTGGTGGTGATCGGCCTGGTGATCGTCTACTGGGACACGCTCACGGCGTACTACGACAAGTGGACCCGCCCCGACGGCGAGGAGCAGGCCGCCAGCTCCGATGTCGAGTGGTTCTGCCCGATGCACCCAGGCGTCGTCCGCGATAACCCCAAGGAAAAGTGCCCCATCTGCTTCATGCCGCTGTCGAAGCGCAAGAAGGCGAGACGCCAACGAGGCGAAGCTGCCGCCGGGCGTCGTCAGCCGCGTGCAGCTCTCGCCGTACCGCGTGGTCCTGGCCGGCGTCGCAGACCTGGACCGTCGATTACGTGCCGCTGACCAAGAAGATCACCACGGTCGGCTACGTGGAGTTCAACGAGCGCGAGCAGAAGCAGGTCGCCGCCCGCGTCAAGGGCCGCATCGACGAGCTGCTGGTGAACGAGACCGGCCAGCATGGTCGACGACGGGCGACGAGCTGGCGCTCGCTCTACAGCCCCGACCTGGTGGTCACGGTGCAGAACCTGCTCGACGCGCAGCGCGGCCGCAACGCCGATCTGCTGCAGCAGATCGCCAAGGACCGGCTGCAGCTGTGGGGCATCAGCGACGACCAGATCGACGAGATCCTGCGAGACCGGCAAGGCCAACACGCACCTCAAGATTCGCTCGCCCATCGACGGCCACGTCACCAAGAAGTACGTCCGCGAGGGGCAGTACGTCGAAGAGGGCGACGCCGCTCTACGACGTGGTGGACCTGTCCACGGTCTGGATCGAGGCCCAGGTCTACGAGGACGACATCGCCTTCCTGCCGCCGCAGGAGCAGTTCCACAAGCCGAGCCGCGAAAAGCAGCGCGAGCTGCCCGTGACGGCCACGACGTCGGCCTGCCCCGGGCGAGCCGTTCCCGGGCACGCTGGCTTTCGTCTATCCGCACGTGGATCAGGACACGCGCACGGTCCGCGTGCGCTTCGAGCTGGACAATCCTGGCCACAAGCTGCGGCCTGGCTCGACGGCGGCCGGTCGAGCTGCTCGTTCCGCCCAAACAGCTTCCGCAGCTCGCGGCGGCGATCGGGAAAGGGCCGGCCGATCCGGCGGCCGCCGAAGCGCTGCCCAGCGGCGGGCCAAGCTCGACCAAGGCCTGGTGCTGGCCGTGCCGGAGGGGGCAGTCATCGACACCGGCGAGCAGCAGACTCGTCTACCGCCAGAACGTCGCCCGGCAAGTTCGACGGGGTCCAGGTCGAGCTGGGGCCGAGGATGGTCGGACCGGAAGGGCGTGCCGTTCTTCCCGTTGCTCAAGGGCCTGGAACCGGGCGACGAGATCGTCACCACCGGCTCGTTCCTGGTAGACGCCGAAACGCGGCTCAACCCGGCGGCCGGCTCGATCTACTTCGGCGGCAGCCGGACTCAACCGGCTCGGCAGGGCTCGGTGAACGCCGTGCGCCCCTCGACGCCGGAGCGATGACGACCGCGAAGTCGAGGCCAACTTGTCGCGGCTTTCGTCGCGCCGACCGCGCGGCTGCCGAGGCACAGGGCTTCTGCCCGATCGAGGGCGACCAGCCGCTAGGCCGGATGGGCGTGCCGTTTAAGCTGGCACTCCGAGGGGCAGCCGGTCTTTCTCTGCTGCGAGCAGTTGCCGGGAGAAAGCCCTCGCGAAGGCAGAACAGACCCTGGCCACCGTGGAAAGGCTGAAGGCGAAAGTGCAGGCAGGCGAAGCAATCGCCGTGAGAACGTCAATCATTGACCTCAAGTGGAGTCTCCCATGAATCCCCGCTGCAAGTTGTACTCGATCGTCTTGAGGTCGCTGGCGGCCGGTTCGCTGTTCATGCTCGGCTGCGGCGACGGCTCCCCTAAAGAGCAAGAGAAGGTCTACGACATCCGCGGCAAGGTGCTGGAGATCGACGCGGCACAGAAGAAGGTCAAGCTCGATCACGAAGACATCCCCGGCTTGATGAAGGCCATGGAGATGACTCTCGACGTGGAGGACGCCAAAGCTCTTGAGGGCCTGAAAGCGGGCGACGAAGTTCACGGCCGGCTGAAAGTGAAAGCGCCGGGGGAGTATGTCATCACCGAGTTGCACAGGGGGTAGGGATGATGGCCGCTGGAGTGTCTCAGTCGGCTTCAAGCCGACTCCCCGTCTGCCACCTGTTTTGAAGCTGGTGGCAGACAGGGGAGTCGGCTGAAGCCTGGCTGAAGCCGACTGAACGAAGTCGTCCTCGATGTAGGGCACGCGTCGAGGACGAGGACGACGACGAGGACGATGCACACCTGTGTAGCGCAGAGCACGATCCGTGATCGAACGCATCATCGAATACTCGATCCGCAACCGCTTCCTGGTGCTGATCGCTGGCGGCGGCGCTGACGGTCTGCGGCGTCTACGCCGTGCTCGACACGCCGGTCGATGCGATTCCCGACCTGAGCGAGAACCAGGTCATCGTCTTCACCGACTGGATGGGCCGCAGCCCGCGGGAGATCGAGGACCAGGTCACCTATCCGCTGTCGCGCAAGCTGCAAGGGCTGGCCGGCGTCAAGGCGGTCCGCTCGTCGTCGGAGTTCAACTTCTCGATGATCACGATCATCTTCGAGGACGGCATCGACTTCTACTTCGCCCGCCAGCGCGTGACCGAGAAGCTCGGCCAGGCCAGCACGTTCCTGCCGGCGGGCGTCGTGCCCTACCTGGCGCCCGACGCGACGGCGCTGGGGCAGATCTTCTGGTACACGGTCGAGCCGAGCCCGCGCAACCCGATCGACCCGGGCCGGCTGTGGGCGCTCAACAAGTTCTACATCGCCCCGCAGCTCAACGCGGCCGCCGGGCGTGGCCGATGTGGCCGTCGTCGGCGGCATGCCGCTGGAATACCAGATCGACGTGCGGCCGGAGGACCTGCGGGCCTACGGCGTCACGCTCGGCGAGCTGTACGCCGCGGTCGGCCAAGAGCAACATGCCGGCCGGCGGCGGCGTCATCCAGAAGAACAACGCCGAGTACATCGTCCGCGGCGTCGGCTGGATCAAGGACAAGCAGCGACATCGAGAACACGGTCATCAAGGAGGTCGAACGGCACGCCGATCTACGTCAAGAACGTGGCCACCGTGCAGCTCGGCACGCAGTTTCGCCGCAGCGTCTTCGAGAAGGACGGCAACGAAGTCGTCGGCGGCGTCGTGCTGATGCGGCACGGCGAGAACCCGCTGGCCGTCACCGAGCGCGTCAAGGAGAAGATCCAGGAGCTGCAGCCGGGCCTGCCCGCCGGGCGTGCACATCGTCCCGGCCTACGACCGCACGCGGCTGATCCACGGGGCGATCCACACGCTCACCGAGGTGATGTGGCACGAGATGGTGATCGCCTCGCTGGCCATCCTGCTCATCCTGATGCACGTCCGCAGCGTGTTCGTCATCTGCGTCACGCTGCCGCTGTCGGTGCTGTTCTCGTTCCTGCTGATGTGGGTGCTGCGGCAGCTGGGCATCATCGACATCCAGGCCAACATCATGTCGCTGGCCGGCATCACGATCTCGATCGGCATCCTGGTCGATCAGGCCATCGTGATGACCGAGAACGCCACGCACCACCTGAAGGAGCATTTCGGCGACCGGAAGGTGACCGGCGACATCCGCGAGCTGGTCATCCCGCGCCTGCCGCACGGTGGGCCGGCCGATCTTCTTCTCCGTGCTGATCATGCTGCTGTCGTTCATCCCGGTGTTCATGCTCAGCGGCCGCGAGGGGAAGCTGTTTCACCCGCTGGCGTTCACCAAGAGCTTCGCCCTGATCGGCGTGGCGCTGATCTCGGTGACGGTGGTGCCGGCCCTGATCCCGACGTTCATCAAGGGCCGGCTGCGCGAGCGAGGAAGAGAACTGGATCGTCCGCAGCTTCATCAACATCTACAAGCCGCTGCTGACCTGGGCCTTGCCGCGGCGAAACCTGGTGATGTGGATGTTCGCGGTGCTGCTGATCCTGGCGGCCGGCATGTTTCCGCTGCAGGCGCTGCTGGGCATGGGGCTCGGAGCCGCCTGGCGGATTTGCTTCCTGGTGACGTTCGCCCTGGTCACGCTCATCACGGTCTTCTTTACGACCGGAAGCCGCGGCCCTGGCGAGCTGCGGTACTTCGCCTGGCGCTGCTCTGGGGCTGCTGCCGGCGCCGTTTCTCTGGCTGGCGCGCGGTGGAGCGATGTCTTCGTGCGATTGCCGCCGTTCGGAAATGTTGCCCTGTGTGGTGGCTGTTTCCGCCGTCGCGGCGGTGCCGCTCGTAGTCCTGCTCGTTCTCGCCTTTCGCACGAACCGAGCGATCCTCTGGCGGACGGTCGTGCTCGTCAGCCTGACGGGCATCGCCCTTGGCGCACCACTTCCCCAAGATCGGCGTGGCGTTCATGCCGGCGCTGGACGAGGGCAGCGTGATGGACATGCCGATCACCGTGCCGCGGGCCAGCGTCACGCAGGTGGCCGACGACCTCAAGCATCGCGACGCCCTGCTGCGCGGCTTCCCCGAGGTCGAATCGGTGATCGGCAAGGCCGGCCGGGCCGACACGCCGACCGACCCGGCCCCGCTCGACATGGTCGAGACGTTCGTCAACTTCCGGCCCAAGGAGCTCTGGCCGAAGCGCGTGCTCCACTTCGCCGACGCCGCGCGGCAGACAACCGACGTCCTGCAAGCGCTCGAAGAGGGCGGCTACGTGCTTCGCGCCGCCTATGCGGACGACCGGCAGGAAGCTGGTCAACGACGCGACGCAGAAGGCCCTGGAGCGCTTCGACGAGACGCATGCGCGAGCTGGCCTCGCGCTTCTACCGGGAGTTCGAGCGAGAGCTGGGGCCGCTGCTGACGCGCTTTGCCGTGGCCGAGTCGATTCGCCGCATCCGCGAGGCGGGCGACCTGCGCTGGCCTGACGCTAACGGATGAGGAACGGGGCATCGACGAACTAGCGGCCAAGTTCACGCCCGATTACGGCCCCTGGCTCGCCCGCAGCCCGGCCCGGGAAGACGCCGCAAGACTGACGCTCGGTATCGCCAAGGCGTTGAGCGATCTGGGCGCTTCGTCTGGAATACCGCCTCACGCCACAGGCGCTCGATGCCTTGAACACCAGCGGCATGCCCAAGCCGATCGTCAACGGATTGCGGGGGCTCGTGGAGAAGAGCCACACGACCGAAGCAGAGTTTTTGGCCGCGCTGCACCGGGCGCTGTCGGGCGACGTGTTGGCAGTCGCTTCGTTGCCTGAGCATCAGGAGACAATCTTGGCGGGCGCTCGCGTCCAGATCGATCCTGCGCGGGCGTTGGCGATGAGCAATCCGTTCCGCCCGCACTGGGGTGTGCTGTTGGCCGCGCTTCGCGCGACCGTCATCGTGATTTTGCTGTTTGCCGTCTTCTTCCGCTGGCGGATGGCAACGGTTGCCAGCCTGGCTTTGGTTCTCGCCGTTGTGTTGGGATTGGTCGCGCTGGGCTACTTAGGCCGCGACCATGGAAACTACCTCACGGATAAGGTGGGCACGTTCTTCGGCGCCGCGCCCAAGACCTTCGCCGGCGAAGTCCTGCGGATGATGGAAAGTCACCGGGCAAAGCTCTGGCGCGAGCGGGTGCACGAAATCAACTGGGAGCTCTTCGACCGCGGCGCTGAAGCCTTCACCTGGTATGCGCTGGAAGAGGTGGTCAAGGCCGCCGAGCGGCGCGGCCCTCGTGGGCGGTGCGCCGGAAGGGGCGACGGCCCAGCGGTTCGCGCGGGAAGCCGTCCAGGTGCAGCTTGGCAAAGAGCACGACCAGCGAGGCTTTGACGCCGTTCGTGCGCGCTCCGCGACGGACTGGCAGGAGCCCTTCAAAGATCGCGTCTTCTTCTGGCCGCGCCAGGGCGGGCCCAAGAGGCGACCTGGTCGACGACGAGATGGGCCGCGTCCTGCAGGTGCCCGGCTGGAGCAACATCTTCACGCAGCCGATCATCAACCGCATCGAGATGCTCTCGACCGGCGTGCGCACCGACATCGGCGTCAAGGTCTTCGGCCCCGACCTGGAGACGATCGACCGCGTCTGCAAGGACGATCGAGGCGGCGCTCAAGCCGATCAACGGCGCCGCGCGACGTGATCGCCGCGCCGATCATGGGCAAGGGCTACCTGGAGATCGACATCGACCGCGAGAAGGCCGCCCGCTACGGCATCTCGCGTCGAGGACATTCAGAACGAGATCGAAGTGGCCCTGGGCGGCCGGGTCGTCACGTACACCGTCGAGAAGCGGGACCGCTTCCCGGTGCGCGTCCGCTACGCCCGCGCCAACCGCGAGGACGAGGAGAGCGATCCGGCGGCTGCTGGTCAGCCCCGGCGGCATGGCCAGCGCCGCCATGGCTGAGCGGCCAACGGTGCGAAGCCCGCATCGTCGGCATGGCGGGCGGCGCTGACTCAGCGGCGCCGCGCCGGCCAACGGCGTCCACGACGCCGCTCCCGGCCACGCCGTGCGCGGCAGGCCGCTGATCCCGCTGGCGGCCGTGGCCGACGTGCGCATCGTCGAAGGCCCGGCCATGATCAAGAGCGAGAACGGCCGGCTCTGCAACTACGTCACGCTCAACGTCCGCGGCCGCGACATGCGTCGGCTTCGTCGACGAGGCCCAGCGCGTCGTCGCCCAGAAGGTGCACGCTGCCCGAAGGGCGTGCACATCGAGTGGAGCGGCGAGTTCGAGCACCAGGTGCGGGCCGCGCGGACGCTGCGGTTCGTCTTTCCCGGCGGTGATCGTGCTGATCTTCGTGATCCTCTACCTGACCTACAACGACCTGGCCGACGCCGTGCTGATGATGCTGGCCGTGCCCGAGGCGCTGGCCGGCGGCGCGTTCTTCATGTTCCTGTTCCCCAAGATCATGCACGGCTGGGAGACGCCGCCGATGGACTTCAGCGTCGCCGTCTGGGTCGGCTTCATCGCCTGCTTCGGCATGGCCACCGAGACCGGCATCATCATGCTCGTCTATCTGCGCGAGGCGATCGAGAAGCGCGGCGGGCTGGAGAACATCAAGTCGCTCGAAGAGCTGCGCCAGGCCGTCATCGAAGGGGCCGTCCACCGCCTGCGGCCCAAGCTGCTGACCGAGGGCGTCGCGATCATCGCCATCTTCCCGATGGTGTTCGCCACGGGCGTCGGCGGCGAAATCCTGGCGCCGATGGCCCTGCCGGTGCTCGGCGGCCTGCTGATCTCCGACGAAGTCGTCGATCTGTTCCTGCCGGTGCGCTTCTACTGGGTCCGCCGGGCGCGCTGGCTCAAGCTGCAGCGGCAACGCGGCGTGCTCAGCCCGGCGTAGGCCAGTGTCCATGGGGACTAGCATTTTGCATTTTTCACTTTGCATTTTGCATTTTGCATTATCGCGCCCTACACAATGTCGAATGCAAAGTGAAAAATGCAAAATGCAAAATGCAAAATGCAAAGTGATCTGATCCGTACGTCGCTGGGCTCAGGAGCGAGCCAGCTCACGGGAGTCGCGCGTCGCCAATCGGGCTGTCGCGCGGCCGTTTCGCACGAAGGGCCAGGCCCAGAGCGAGCGTGTGCTATGCGGGGCGAATTTCTCACGCGAACGGCGGCTGCCGACGACGACCGCGATGCCGAACAGCGCCATGCTCAGGCCGGCCAGAACGATAGCGCCCAGCCGCGATGCCCCGCCCGACGATCCAAAGGCGTGTGGCAGGCCGATCCAGCAGTCCCAAAGAAAGTGCAGCAGGGTGGAGGCGGTCCACCATCCGGCCAATGCGCCAGGCCAGTGGCGGGCGCGGGCAACGGCCAGAGCCACCGCGAAGCCGCTCGAGCCGCCGAGCAGCACGTGGAGCAGCAACCGCACCAGCTCGACGCCGAGCGTTCTTACACCCGGGTTCGTGCAGAGCGAAAGATGAAACAGCGATTCTTCCACGGCCATCCCCAGCCCGGCGAAGGCCCCGCACACCAGGCCGTCCAAGGGGCCGTCGAACCGACGCCGCCAGACCAGGGCCAGGCAGACGACGATTGCGAGCTTGGCCAGTTCCTCGTGGGTGGCGGCGATCAGCGCCTGGCCCGGAAGATTGTGCAAGGTGACGCCTAGCGTGCTTGCCGTGCGGTCCTCCAGGTGACCCAGCGCCCACATCGCGGCCAGCCCGGCCGCGAACGCCAACACGAGCATCGGCCGCGGCGGCTTGTGGTACAGGTCGTAGCGATAGACCCGCGCCGCGAGCAAGACCGCCCACAGCGCAACTCCCAGGTAGACGAACATCCTTGTCGTCCCCTTCTCGGTTGTGCGGCGCACCTGGCGAAGGCGGCCAGGCGGCGTCAACAGACAGCGGACGAGCGTAGCCCAAAGCGCCAGTCGCGAGAAGCCCAGTTTCAGCGTCCCTGCCCGCTACGCCTCGGCCGCCTCGGCGTCTGCGCCACGTCATCGCCGCCCGGCTCGTCTCGCCGGCCGCCGCCGTGCGAGTCGCGCTTTCGGAGGTACAGCTTGATCGGCACCTCGCCGAACGGCAGGTTGTCGCGGAGCACGCTCAGCAGATACCGCTGATAGGTCTGGTCGAACGCCTCGCGGCTCGTTGCAGAACAGCACGATCGTCGGCGGCTGCGACGCCGACCTGCGTGGCGTAGTAGATCTTCGGGCCGCGCGATTCTGGTGCAGCGGCGGCGGGTGCTGCTCCACGGCCGCGCGCACCAGCCGGTTCAGCTCGCCCGTGCCGCACCCGCTGCCGGGCTTGCTTGAACAGCATCTGCGCGTGGTTCAGCAGGGCCTTCACGTTCTTGCCGGTCTGCCCGGTGATGAACGCGATCGGCACGTAGCCACATCGTGCGGAACGTGTCGCGCAGGTAGTCGGACCCACTTCTCGGTCGGCATCTGGCCGTGCAGCAGGTCCCACTTGTTGACGACGAAGATGCACGGCTTGTACTGCTCGGCGATGTACTCGCACAGCTGCTTGTCGACCTTGCTGAGCCGCTGCGTGCAGTCGAAGAACAGCAGCACCACGTCGGCCCGGCGGATGCTCCGCTGGGCGCGGTGCAAGCTGTAGAAGTCGATGTCGTCGTGCGATGCTCTTCGTGCGGCGGACGCCGGCCGTGTCGATGGCGATGAACGTCTTGCCGTCGAGCTCGAACCGCACGTCGACGCTGTCGCGGGTCGTGCCGGGCACCTCGCTGACGATCATCCGCTCGGCCTGGGCCAGCGTGTTGACGAACGTGCTCTTGCCCGTGTTGCGGCGGCCGACGATGGCCACCTTCATCGTCCGGCTCGGTCGGGCGCTGCCTCGAGCAGCGACTCGCGGCGGCAGCCGGTCGAGGATCACGTGCAAGCAGCTCGTCGCTTGCCGCGGTTCTGCGTGCGTGCTGACCGGCACCAGCTTGCCGCGGCCGAGCTTGTAGAACTCGTCGGCCTGCGGAGTCGATGCCTGTCGTCGTCGGTCTTGTTGGCGACGCAGATCACCGGCTTGTCGACGTAGCGCAGCCGCTGGGCGACCTCCTCGTCGAGCGGCGTGAGGCCCGTCCGCGTATCGACGACGAACAGGATCACGGCGGCCGAGTCGATGGCCGTCTCGATCTGCTCCTCGACCTGCGGCGGTCAGGTTGTCGGCGTCCTCGATGCCGATGCCGCCGGTGTCGACCAGCTCGAAGAAGCGGTCGTCGTGACTCCATCAGGTGCGTCACGCGGTCGCGCGTGACGCCGGCCGTGGTCATCGACGATGGCGATGCGCCGGCCGGCCAGCCAGTTGAACAGGCTCGACTTGCCGACGTTGGGCCGGCCGACGATGACGACTTGGGGAAGACGCATGGACGGGTACGTTCGTAGTGCGACCTTCGACCGTTGACGATACGGGTGAGCCGAAGACAGGCGCGAAGCCTAAACCATCATACTTGAATCCGCCGCGGGCCAACAACCACGAGGCCGGGAGATCACACGTCACACTAGCCCGACGCGCAAGCGAGGAGAGTCCGGATCAGCGCTTTCTTCGGCCTCTGCCTCGCTCGCGCTTCGGGCTAATGTAGGTTGCCTCGCCTTGACCACGCTCGGATAGCGGCTGAGAATCAGGCTTCCGGCTTCAGACTTCGGCCGTCAGCGAAAGCGTCGGTTGGGTTTGCCGAAGCCTGTAGCCGGCGAGCCCGAAGCCTGATCCGCATGCCTGCCGTTTCCCAAGTTCCCGACGCCGCCGGCCGCTTCGGTGCCTTCGGCGGGCGTTACGTGCCCGAGACGCTTACGCGGGCCCTCGACCAGCTCACGGCTGAGTACGCCAAGGCGCGGGCCGACGCTGCGTTCCAGGCCGAGCTGGATTCGCTCCTCAAGCACTACGTGGGCCGGCCCATCGCCGCTTGTACCTCGCCGCAGCGGCTAAGCGAAAAATGCGGCGGGGCGCAGATCTACCTCAAGCGCGAGGACCTCAACCACACCGGCGCCCACAAGATCAACAACACGCTCGGCCAGGCCCTGCTGACGATGCGGATGGGCAAGACGCCGCGTGATCGCCGAGACCGGGGCCGGCCAGCACGGCGTGGCCACGGCCACGGCCTGTGCCCGCTTCGGCCTGGAGTGCGTGGTCTACATGGGCGAGGAGGACGTGCGCGCGACAGAAGGCCGAACGTGCTTCCGCATGAAGCTGCTGGGGGCCGAAGTGCGGCCGGTGACAGCGGGCTCGCAGACGCTGCGCGACGCCATCAACGAGGCGATGCGCGACTGGATGAGCTCGGTCGAGCACACGCACTACATCATCGGCTCGGTCGTCGGGCCGCATCCGTTTCCGATGATCGTTCGCGATTTCCAAGCGGTCATCGGCGGCGAGACGAAGCGGCAATGCCGCGAGCAGATCGGCCGGCTGCCCGACGTGATCGTGGCCTGCGTCGGCGGCGGCAGCAACGCGGCCGGCATCTTCTACCCGTTCGTCGACGATCCGGAGGTCGAGCTGCTCGGCGTCGAGGCCGGCGGCCGCGGCGACGAGACCGGCGACCACGCCGCCACGCTCAGCTACGGCCAGCCCGGCGTGCTGCACGGCAGCTTCAGCTACGTGCTGCAAGACGACGACGGCCAGACCTGCGACGTGCACTCGATCTCCGCCGGCCTGGACTACCCCGGCGTCGGCCCGGAGCACAGCTACTGGAAGGACGCCGGGCCGCGTGAGATACGCCCGCTGCCGCGACGAACGAAGCCCTGGCGGCGTTCGACACGCTCGCCCGCACCGAGGGCATCCTGCCGGCGCTGGAGAGTTCGCACGCCGTTGCCAAGGCGATGGAGGTGGCCAGCACGATGGGGAAGGAGAAGGTGATCGTGGTGTGCCTATCGGGGCGAGGGGATAAGGATGCACATCAGATTGCGGCGCGACGGGGTGAGAACATCGCGTAGGCCTGGGATTACACGAGTGGGAAATAGCCAGGCCATAGCCTTTAAGAGCAGAGACATGAATTGCCCGCATTGCAGCACCATTATCATCGACGATGGTTCAATTCGCCCGGGTGAAGTAGTCGCCTGCGGTGCCTGCGGAGGGCATTTTCGTTTGGGTCCCAGTGTCCCAGTCGCGCAACCAACACTGCCACAGGCACCGCCGTTGCCCCCGACCACACCACCTATATCCGTACCCGCGGGTTTTGAGGTTTCGATTGCGCAATCCCAACGCGCGTCACCAGTGCGCACACATTCGGCACGTGGTTCTCGGATAGGTTGGATGATGCATCTTCTCTGCGGCATTTTTTGCTGTGGTCTGGGGCTAGCTCTGTTCATGCTTGCCCGAGCACACTCGCCACACCTAAGCCTCCTCGAGCTAGTCGCGGTCGCGCACGAGAACCCTGAGCATTGGGTTCTCAAAGAACCGTACTACTCGGGGGCACTTTTCGTGGCGGTAGGTTTGGGAATTGGTGGCATCATTGAAATTACCTTCGCACTGTATGCCGGTTCTCGCCAGCAGCGCGTGAGCGGTCGTGTTCCGATGCTTATCGGTCTCGTCCTGCTTCTCGTCGTCGGGGGAGTTGCGGTCGTGGTAGCACTTGCGCGTGGCGATCAGCGAGCTTCAGCGACGAAAGTGCAGGCTGCAATCGTCGGAAAGTGGAAAGAGGTCGGTAAGGAGACAATTGTGGAATTCTTCAAGAACGGAACGTTCACGATCCACGGGAAAGAGCATATCGCTGGCCGCTATGAATTCCTCGATGCAACGCGGCTGAGACTCCATTTCGACGGCCCCCATGCGCTGCGGGGATCGCATGTTTTGGAGAACATCTCAATTGCGGGGGATATCCTCACGGTCAAGACTCCCGATGGCGAAGTCACAAGATCTAAGCGGATAAGATGAGGCGACGCGGCACATACATCATCGCTGTAGTCCATGACCATTCACACCGACATCGGTTCTCTCGTTGTCCGCTCTCACGACATTCGCCGGGCCGGCTGCGGATCGCCAGTACGGGTGTTACGGTCCGACGGATCGCGGTGTGGTACAAACAGGGTTACTCGCCCGAGGAAATCGTGCGGGAGATCCCGCATCTCTCGTTGGCCCAGGTTTATGCCGCGTTGACGTGCTACCACGCGAACCGCGAGGAAATCGAAACGGACCTGGCTGCGGAAGAGGCGACAGCGACGGCCCTAGAATTGGGAGAATGCCATGGCGGTAACGCAACAAGAGCTTGACCGTTTTCATGAGTTCGCGACCCACGTCATCCAGAATGGGGATAAGGACTTGTCCCTGGATGAATTGATCGCAAGGTGGCGCGCGTTGCGCGAACGCGAGGACGTGAATTTGGCGCTTCGCGAGGCGATCGCCGACCTGAAAGCCGGCCGCGCACGGCCGGCAGAAGATGTCAGCAACGACCTTCGCAAAAAATATCGCTTGCCCGCCGAATGAAGTTCCAAGTCAAAGTGCTCTGGCAAGCGGAGCGCGACCTCGACAGGATGATCCTTTGGATCAACAACAAGTCCCCGCAGGGCGCGGCCGCGTGGCTCCGTCGGTGGGACAACGTCTTGGACGACCTCCGCAAGTGCGCAGATAAGTGCGGCCTGGCGCCCGAGGACGCGGGCCACGACATCGAAATCCGCCAGATCGTCTTCAAGACTCGCAACGGCCTGCCCTATCGGGCCTTGTTCACGATACGCGACCATCACGTGTACGTGATGCACGTCCGCGGGCCGGGCCAAGATTTGATCAGACCTGATGACCTACAACTTCCGACGCTCGAATAAGTCCACAAGCGTCGAGCGGCTCGCGGGATGAGCCCATTGGAACGGAAGACAACGACCATGCGCCAGGCCGCCGATCAGTCGTCCTGCAAGAGACGATCCAAGTCTTCTTCGCTCGCGCCCTGGTGCTGCACGTGTAGGGCCACCTTTGCCTGTAAGTGACGAATCCGCTGCCAGGCCTTCTCCTGCTCTTGTGGCGGCGTTTCGACGAACGGAACGAAGCTGCCGTACGGGCGGCCGGACTCGTCCTTCACGACGAGACCCTCGGAGGCCAGAGCCTGGCGGACGAACGTTTGCACGTCGTCGGTCAGCTCACTAAATTGCACGGTTTCCATGACACTAGCGTAGCATGCTCCACGGCCTTCCAACAAGGCAAACGCTGACTGGATCAGTTATCCCGCTGCCCTTGGCCCACCTTCGACGATCCTCGCTACCTCCGCTACCACGACCGCGAGTGGGGCGTGCCAGTGCGGAACGATCGGAAGCTCTATGAGTTCATCGTGCTGGAGGTCTTTCAGGCCTAGCTTTCTTGGCGGACCGTGCTGCACAAGCGAGAGAACTATTCGTCAGGCGGAAGGCGCGGCCTGCGAAGCGGCAGGGACGCACTTGCTGGAACGGCCGCGCCAGAGCATTGGGCTCAGGCCGGGCCGACAGCGGTGCGCCGCACGGCCACGAAATCCGCCCCTGGCTTGCTGGCGAAGAGACGCCGGTGGGAGTCGAACCCACGGGAGGGCCGCTTTGCAGGCGGCCTGCCAAGCCGTTGGCACCAGCGTCTTTCCAATGCGGAATGCGGAATTCGGAATGCGGAATTGGATGAGCAACGTGTGGGTATTCCGCATTCCGAATTCCACAATCCTCCAGCGTCCTCGCCAGGAATCGAACCTGGTCTTCGACCGTCGCGGGGTCGCGTGCGATGTCCACCACACCCCGAGGACGTTTTCTAATGCGGAACGCCGAATTCAGAAATTGGCAACTGACGACGATCTCCGTCCCTCCGCATTCCGCATTCCGAATTCCGAACTGCAAGTACCCCGCCGAGGAGTCGAACCTCGCCCGGCAGCTTCGAAGGCTGCCATGCCGCCGCCACACTCGCGGGGAGTGCTCAGGCCACCCAGCAGGCGCGATGTCGTCGCCCGTTGGGCACGGCCGCGATTTGATACTTGTCTTCGTAGACGATCCGCCCCGGCTGGCGCGTGAGACGCATGCAAACCCCCACGCCCTCATCACGGAGGATAGCAATCAACTCCCATGCCCGCGCCACGACGCTTTGGGCATCGTCGCGGAACCAGAAGACCGGCCGCCACTCACCGTCGAGTCGCGGGAAAGTCAGGTTCTCGTTGAACCACTTCAGCGTGCTCCGTAGCCAGTCGCGGGTTGCGTCCGGCAGATCGGGCCACTCCTCGACGCGGCCGGCCGCGTGAAAGATGCCCAGCGGCCGGCCGGTCGCGCTGCAGCGGAGCCGAGTTTGGAAGCGGAGATACGTAGTCACGGCGCATCGTTTAACCTCACTGAGCATCCCGACCTGGGTTCGAACCAGGGCCTGGACCTTCGGGGGGTCCAATGCGTTCCGCTACACCATCGGGACGAACATCTCCCCCCTCCCCTTTGGAGAGAGGGCTGGGGTGAGTGGCTTCAAGGCCCCTCAAGCACGAGCGCAAGGATTCGAACCCTGTGCGGCAGTTTTGGAGGCTGCTTGCTCTCCCAGGAGCACACTCGTGTAGCTGATCGGGTCACTCCGTGACCCGATTCCGCTCACGGAGTGACCCCGCCACACTCAGGGTGACTGACCGGGCTTGAACCGGCACGCATCTGGCTCACAACCAGGCGCTCTGCCTATTGAGCTACAGCCACCATGCAATACGTCACAGTGAATCTCGCCAAGGTTCGCCAACTCGCGGAGCGAGTTGACCACATAGCAGCCCGACCAGGACTTGAACCCGGAACGCCTCGTTAGAAGCGAGGCATGATGTCCGTTTCACCATCGGGCCGTGTGCATGGAAATGCCGAAGCCGTCCGCACTCGTGCTCGTACTCGTCGTCCTCCTCCTCCTCCTCCTCGAAAGCGTCCTGCGAAAGAGCGTCCCGCTGGACTCCCCTCATCCCAACCCTCTCCCCAGAGGGAGAGGGAGCAGCGGAAGGCATGGGATTTGAACCCACACGACCTTGCGGTCGCACGGTTTAGCAAACCGGCCCGGCCAGCCGTATCCGGCTACCTTCCGAATAATGCCGCGTACATCACCTGAGTGGACCCACCGAGGATTGAACCCGGATTCCCAGTCTGCCGAACTGGTGTCTTCCCGTTGGACCATGAGCCCGGTCTGTAGTGCGGAGTGTGGAGTGCGGAGTTGGCGCGTCTAACCGCATGCACTCCGCACTCCGCACTCCGAACTCCGCATTCAACTGATCCCGGATGGATTCGAACCATCGCTCTCCTGGCTGTCGCCCAGGCGTCTTGGCCGCTGGACCACGGGACCGGGTGAAATGGGGAATTCGGAATTCGGAATTCGGAGTAACAGACTGAGGACGGCCGCCGCCAATTCCGCATTCCGAATCTCGCATTCCGCATTCGGCAATGACCGAGGTGGGGGTCGAACCCACAGACTCACCAGGCTCTCGACCTGGCCGCTTTTCCGACTTGCGTACTCGGCCCCTTAGTCGCGGGTCCGGGGGTCGCACCCGGCCGGCCGGGCTTATGAGGCCCCGCTGAGCACTGGCCCACCCGCAATGTTGGTGGCCGACTCGCTCTGCGAGTCAGCAGCAACTTGCAGAGCAAGTTGCCCACCATCAGTGACGAAGGGGAGAGTCGAACTCCCATGCCCGAAGGCGCGACGCTCTGAACGTCGTGTGTCTGCCAGTTTCACCACTTCGCCAATTTGGTCCGTGTTTGCTTCGCGGTCAGCCCGAAGACTATGCTGAGGCAATGGACGACAATGCCAATCTCCCCTATCTCCTCCAACTCTTGCAACGTCAATCGATTCGCTAGCTGCAAGTGACCCGTGCGGGAATTGAACCCGCCCCTGCGGCGTGAGGGGCCGCCATCCTGTGCCGATAGACGAACGGGCCGTGTGATCGACTCCGTGGCGGCACACGGAGTGTGACTCCTACAGTGGGCTGTGAAGGAATCGAACCTCTCGTCGGTCCACCCCGTTTGTTTTGTGACGACGGGTTTACAGGCCGCCACGGGGAACACAACCCTTTTCATCGTGCTAGTTCTTACTCATGCTCGTACTCGTTCTCGTACTCGAAAGCGCCGTCGAGCACGAGTACGAGCACGAGCACGAGTACGATAGCGGATGCCACTGCCACGCACACAAGTAGCACGGGAGGGATTCGAACCCCCAGGCACGAAGGTTTGAGCTTCGCCGCGATGCCATGTTTGCGTACCGTGCCGTGTGTGGCCGGCTCACTCCATGAGCCGAGGTTCCACTCGCGGAGCGAGCGGACCTCAAAGCGTCCCCGACGGGATTCGAACCCGTGACCTCCACCGTGACAGGGTGGCGAGCACTCCGGACTGCTCTACGAGGACGTAACGCTGGCTGTTACTCGGGCACGTTTGGAAATGTACCCCACGCAGTAGTCCCGGATGGGGTCGAACCATCGTTTCCTGGATGTGAGCCAGGCGTCGTGGCCGTTGGACCACGGGACTGAAATCGAATGCGAAATGCGGAGTTGAAGAAACGGCGAGCTGCCAATTCCGCATTCCGACTTCCGCACTCCAGTGGACCCACCGGGATTCGCACCCGGATTCCCGGCTTGCGGGGCCGGTGTCTTCCTGTTGGACGATGAGCCCGTGGATTGAATGCGGAGTGCGGAGTGGGCATCGCGCCAACGACCAATTCCGCATTCCGAATTTCGCATTCCGCATTGGCAAAAGCTCCGAGGGGTGGAATCGAACCACCGTCCTCCTGGGTCAGAGCCAGGTGTCACTACCAGCAGCAACTGCCCCGGAAGGGTCATGACCTTCTCGTCCTCGTTCTTGTCGTCCTCGACCCCTTCTCGAGCTGTGGTCGAGTACGAGGACGACGACGAGGACGAGCACGACGATCCGACGATGGAACGAGCGAGTTTCAGCTCGGGGAGAGGGAGTCGAACCCCCATCGCTTGGTTCAAAGCCAAGCAGCGTACCGTTGGCCCATCCCCGCTGCTTGCCGGCGGCTCGCGGCTAAACGGAGCCGCCGCGCGATCACTCAAAGTGCCCTGCGGGAGTCGAACCCGCGTGGCCGGTTTGGAAGACCGGCGCCTGTGCCGTTCGGCCAAGAGCACGTGTCGGCTTCCTTGTACTCGTCCTCGTCGTCGTCCTCGAAAGAAAAATCGAGAACGACGACGACGACGAGGACGAGGACAACAAGGACAAACGAGCGGAAGGAGAGGGAGTCGAACCCTCAAGGCCCGTTAGGCTCGGCCGTTTTCGAGACGGCTGCCATCGCCGGTGTTGGCTTGCCCTTCCGTTCTGGTTAACTGTCTTCATCAGCTGCGGCGGCAGGACTCGAACCTGCAATCATCTCCTTAACAGGGAGGCGCCTTACCCGTTGGGCTACACCGCAGTGCAGTAGCAGGCACACTCCGTGCCGTCCCCGGCCTTCGGCACACGGAGTGTGCCTGTTGCTTCGGAGCGCCCAGCGGGAATCGAACCCGCACTTCCGCCATGGCGAGACGGCAGGCTGCCGTTACATCATGAGCGCTTCGCGATAAGTTGAATTGTCAAAGAACGCCGCACCTTCAGCAGAGCACCGGGAGGGAGTCGAACCCACGTCGCCGCTTTACGGGAGCGGAGTCTTGGCCGCTAGACGACCAGTGCTTTTGTTGACAACCACGAATAACACCAATAACACGAATAGATTGTGAAACATCCCACGTCCAACAGCCGCCATCGGACCGAAAGCTATTCGTGTGATTCGTGTTATTCGTGGTGGTGTCTTCTTCTATTGAGCGACCATCGCCGTGCAGGTTCGCGCGTGCTGTTCGAGCTGTTGTGCTGCGCCGGTCGTGCCGTCAGTGGGACCAGAGGGATTTGAACCCTCACCTCTCCGGTTAAGAGCCGGGGATGCCGCCGTAACACCTTAGTCCCGTTTCACTCCGCAATCGAATAGGGCCGGAGGGAGTTGAACCCCCACTCGCCGGATTAAAAGTCCGGTGTGCTAACCCTTACACCACGACCCCTGGATTGTGGCCAACTCGCTCCGCGAGTTGGACCACACTCAGTCGGGTGTCTGCGTTTCCAGTGATCGCGGTGACGCATGTCTGTCCCCTGCACAACAAGGGTTGAGTAGTCCGGGGCGGAGTCGAACCAGCCATCGACGACGTATCAGATCGTCATGTTCACCGTTACAACACCGGACCAAAATACGTGGCGCACGCGGCTCGCGTGCGTCAGCGAGCCGCTCAGCACAAGCGAGTCGCGTGCGCCACGACGCAAGTCGGGATGGCCGGATTCGAACCGACGGTCTCGTGTTCCCGAAACACGTGGGATTGGCCTCTACCCTACACCCCGAGCTGTCACTTTCCGCCTTGGTCGTCAGTCAGAACGGCTGGATTCGAACCAGCGGTCTCCTGCCCCCCAGGCAGGCGCGATGCCGGGCTTCGCTACGTTCTGATGCCGCAAATCACGTCTTCCATCTTGCCTTCGTACTCGTCCTCGTCCTCGATTGTTCGAGCATGAGCACGAGGACGACGACGAGGACGAGTGTCACACGGCTGCAAACCGCGTGAGTACCCCGGAGGGGATTCGAACCCCTGCCTGCGGATTGAAAGCCCGCTATCCTGCCACTAGACGATCGGGGCATACTGTTCTCGTGCTCGTGCTCGTAGTCGCGCTCGTGCTCGGATTGCTCCGCGTTCGAGCACGAGCACGAGCGCGACTACGAGCACGAGTGCAAACTACGATCCGAAAGCTACCAGTGGGCCGGGAGGTGCTCGAACCCTCGTCTCCCGGTCTTCAGCCGGGCGCTACACCTTCTCAGCTACCAGCCCAACGAAAAAACCCGGTGCCGCGTGCGACACCGGGTTTATTGATCCACTTGGGGATCGGCCGAGCGTCACAAGCGCAGCGGAATCGCGCGGGGCAGATTTGCCTGCGGATAGGCAAATCGTCCGCACGGTTTCCGTTCACTTACGATACTCGACCGCAAAACCATCATTTCGGGCATCCTCGTTGAGCGGCCAACGGCGGAACCGCCGTCAGCCGTGTGAAACGTTCAATGATTTAGACGATACCGGCCCGGAAAAGGTTCGCGAAAAATACCGATTTCCCGATTTCCGATAGCGCCGCATTCCATTGAGATGCGCGAACCGGCCTGATTATTCCCTTCATTCCCTACGCTTTGTTCTTGTAGAGTTCGACCAGGTCGAGCCGGCCAGGCTCAGACATGAAAAAAGAAAAAAGAACTTGTGCCTCACGAGCTCATCCGCTCCGCGCTCCACTTCCAGGATCTTGAGCGGAAGGGCGTCGTAGTCCTTCGGCGCGAATCTTCGGCAGTCGGCAATGGCCTGACGGGCGCGGTCCACCTCGTCTGATCCAGAAAGGCCTCCGCCAGAAATGGTGCGCCGCGACGAAGCGTAAGAGTTGGTGGGTCCGGCTGCCGATGATCCAGATGCATCTGTCGCGGTAGCCATCGAAACGCTTGCTGGGCACGGCGAACACCCGGTTGGTCTTCCCCAGACGGCGGACACGCGGTTGTTGCCGGCCGAGCCCGCGAAGGCCGATCAGTGGAGGCGAAGGGATTCGAACCCTCGACCTTCGCATTGCGAACGCGACGCTCTCCCAACTGAGCTACGCCCCCAAAGCCGAAGTGCTATCGTAGGCGCACCACCCAACTCTGTCAAAGCCGTTCGGAAAGCGGACGTTGGCACCTACGACTCGGTTCTTCTGCTATCATGCCGCGATGGCGTCTTCTCCCAAACCTGCCTGGCAGCTCGCCCTGGGCATGACGCGCGGGCTGTGGGATTACGTGCAGTCGCCGCACATCGCGGAGGACTACGACGAGTACTTCGCCTACAACACGCTGTTCGAGTTCGACCTGTCCGTGCTGCGGCGGCATTTCACGCGGCCCGGCACGCTCATTGACCTGGGCTGCGGCACCGGACGGTTGCTCCTGCCGTTTGCCCGCCAGGGCTTCCAGTGCATCGGCGTGGACCTATCGGCCCATATGCTGCGCGTCGTGCAGCGGAAGGCCGCGGCGGCCGGCGCGAGCGTCGAGCCCCTGCTGGCCAACATGACCGAGCTGGATTGCCTGGCCGACGCCTCGGCCGACTACTGCATCTCGATGTTCAGCACGCTGGGCATGATCCGCGGCCGCGAGAACCGCCAGCGCGTGCTCGCTCACGTGCGGCGGATCGTCAAGCCTGGCGGCCAGTTCGTGCTGCACGTGCACAACGTCTGGTATTACCTCACCGACCCGATGGCCCGCCGCTGGCTGTGGGGACACGTGTGGGACGTGGTCGCGCGGCGGCGTGCCGAGCTGGGCGACCGATTCTTCGACTACCGCGGCGTGCCAAATATGTTCCTGCACGTCTTCAGCCGCCGCGAGCTGAGCCGTGCCTTGAAGCAGGCCGGTTTTCGCATCCACGAGCTGATTCACCTGGATCCCGAGCGCCGCGACGCACTGCGCCGACCGTGGCTGCTGGGCGGCGTCCGAGCGAATGGGTGGATCGCGGTTTGCGGGTGAGGGGCGCGGCTCCGTCGCATTGTTCGTCCTCGTCGTCGTCCTCGTTCTCGAAGAGGCCTGGTGAAGACGACGCGCGGTGCCACGATTTCGAGGACGAGGACGAGGACGAGGACGAGGACGATTGATACTTGCCGCTTCCAGGAGTCGTTTCATGCCCAACCACCTCGCCCACGAGACCAGCCCCTACCTGCTCCAGCACCAGGACAACCCGGTCGATTGGTATCCCTGGGGCGAGCGGGCCCTGGGCAAGGCCCGCGCGAGGGCAAGCCGATCTTTCTTTCGATCGGCTATTCGTCATGCCACTGGTGCCACGTGATGGAACACGAGAGCTTCGAGAACGAGGAGATCGCCGCCCTGCTGAACGAGCACTTCGTGAGCATCAAGGTAGACCGCGAGGAGCGGCCCGACCTCGATCAGATCTACATGCAGGCGCTGCACGTCTACTTCCAGATGGTCGGCTCGCCGCAGGGGGGCGGCTGGCCGCTGTCGATGTTCCTTACGCCGGAGCTGCAGCCGTTCCTGGGCGGCACCTATTGGCCGCCCGAGGGCCGCTACGGCCGGCCAGGCTTCGCCGACGTGCTGCGGCAGGTCGCTCAGTTCTGGCGGGAACACCGCGAGCAAGTCGTCGAGCAGGCGGGCCGGCTCACGGAATTCCTGCAACAGACACGGCGCCTGCGGGCGGCGAGCCGCTGTCGCTCGACCTCTTGGCCGGTGCACGGCGGGCATTGGAACGTAACTTCGACCCGCGGCACGGCGGTTTCGGCGGAGCGCCGAAGTTTCCCCATCCGCTCGATCTGCGGCTGCTCTTGCGCCTCTGGCACCGCGAGCGCGATCAGGAATTGCTCGAAATGGTCACGCTCTCGCTGGAAAAGATGGCCGCCGGCGGCATCTACGATCATCTTGGCGGCGGGTTCGCGCGCTATGCAGTCGATCGAGCGCTGGCTGGTGCCGCACTTCGAGAAAATGCTCTACGACAATGCACTGCTCTCGCAGGCCTACGTCGAGGCCTACCAGGCCACCGGCAACGAGGAGTTTGCCCGCGTGGCCCGCGAGACTTACGAGTACGTGCTGCGCGACATGACGCACGCCGAGGGGGGCTTCTTCAGCGCCCAGGACGCCGACAGCGAGGGGGAGGAAGGCAAATACTACGTCTGGACGCCGGCCGAAGTCGAGGCGCTGCTCGGGCCGGAAGTGGCCAAGACGTTCTGCTACGTGTACGACGTCAGCCGACGGGGGCAACTTCGAGGGTCACACCATCCTCAACCTGCCCAAAACGCTCGCTCAATGCGCGCAGATCCTCAAGCGCGATGAGGCCGAACTGGCCGCCGAGCTGGCCGAAGGCCGGCGGAAGCTGCTCGAGGCGCGCCGCGGCCGAGTGCCGCCGGGCTTGGATGACAAGGTGCTGGTGAGCTGGAATGCGTTGATGATCGAGTCGCTAGCCACGGCGGCCGGGGCCTTGAACGAGCCGCGCTATCTGGCAGCGGCCACGAAGGCGGCCGACTTTCTGCTCTCACGCATGCGGCAGCCCGGTGACGAGGCCGGCCGGCTGCTGCACGCCTGGCGAGCGGGACAGGCGAAGTTCGACGCCTACTTGGACGACTATGCCTGCTTCACGAACGCTTTGGTCACGTTGTACGAGGCCGGCTTCGTCGAGAAATACATCGACGAAGCCGTACGGATCGCCGACGCGGTGCTCGAGCATTTTCCTGACCGCGACCGGGGCGGGTTCTTCTACACGGCCGACGACCACGAAGAGCTGATCGCGCGGCAGAAAGACATTCAGGACAACCCCGTCCCTAGCGGCAACGGCATGATCGCCCACGCCCTGCTGCGGCTGGGCAAGCTCACCGGCCGCGATGACTTCCTGCGGGCCGCGGAAGCGACGCTGACCGCATTCTCCGCCCATATGACGAGAATCCCGTCGGCCACCGCGCAAATGCTGCTGGCGCTCGATCTGCATTTGGGGCCGACCTACGAGGTGGTGATCGTCGGCGAGGGGCGGAGCGATGCGGCGGAGCTTCTGGCAGCTCTGCGCCGGCGGTACGTGCCGCGGATGGTGCTGGCCTTTCGAGAGACAAGCAATGGATCGGCCGTCTCTACGGCACTCTCCGGTCTGTTGGAGGGGAAATCCGCATTGGAAGGCCAGCCGACCGTATATATCTGCCAGAACTTTGCCTGTCAGACGCCTGTCGTGGGGCGACAGGCAATCCGAGCTGCGTGGCAGAAAATGGCAGAGTAGCTGCGAGACGGGGTCGGGAGTCGATTTCGCGACACCACCATGTGGCTGCTACGTCTCTACGTCGCGAAATCGACTCCCGACCCCTTCACACGCACGTCGGGCTGACGCCTCGACGCTCGCCTCTATCTGCGCCGCAACAGGGCCGACCACGCCAGCGGCTGGAACGCTGTGCCTCTGTACGGCGCGCCTTCAAAGGTGAACTCGCGCAGTTGCACCAATGCGAAAAGTCCCTCCAGCTCCGCGCACAGTTCTTCAGACTTCACGCGGGGCGGGCCGTGCTCGGCGGTGACCGGGTCGTTGGCATTGCCGGCCAGCGTGAGATACCAGCCGCCCAGCGCGCTGACTTGCTCCAGCGTTGCCAGATAGCCCGCCAGATTGCTTCGCCGCAGGACGTGATATAGCCCACGATCGAAGACGAAGGGGAATGGCGGCCCCAGGTCGGGCAAAGCCAGCACGTCGGCCGCCAACAGCCGCACTCGCACCCCCGCGGACCGCACTTTCGCCTCCGCCCGCTCGATGGCCAGTGGGGCGATGTCGCAGGCGGTGACTTCGAAGCCTTGGTGGGCGAGATAGACGGCGTTTTCGCCGGTTCCGCAGCCCAACTCCAGCACGCGGCCGGGGCGGATGTCCCACTCGCCGAGCACGCGGATCAGTTCCGCCGAGGGCTTGCCGCTGTCCCAGGGCACGTCGCCCGCCAGGTAGCGCTCGTTCCAATCGCGTGTTTCTTCGGGCTTCGCGGTCATGAAGTCAACCACCCTCGCCGCCAGAACCAGTACAACAGCCCGCCGGCGATGGCCGCCATGATCGTCAATGCGAACGGATATCCGTAACGCCAAGGGATCTCCGGCATGTTCTCGAAGTTCATGCCGTACACGCTGGCCACGAAGCTCAGCGGGATGAAGATCGTGGCGATGATCGTCAGCACCTTCATCACCTCGTTGAGGCGGTTGCTGACCAGCGACAGGTAGGTGTCCTTCAGCTCGGTGCACACCTCGCGGTACGAGGCCACCAGGTCCATAAGCTGGGCCGTGTGGTCGTACACGTCGCGCAGAAAGGGCCGCGTCTCCTTGCCGATCAGCGGCGAGTCGAGGTGCAATAGCTCGTTCACGGCATCGCGGTGCGGCGAGATGGCCCGGCGGAGGATCAGCAGCTCTCGCCGCAGGTGATGGATGTGGCCGACCATCGCCCGCGTGGGCTGGTCGAAGAGCTGCTCATCCAGCTCGTCGATCCGGTCGCTAAGCCGCTCCAGGATGGGGAAATAGCCGTCGATGATGGCATCGAAGATTTCGTAGGCCAGGTAGTCGGCCCCGGCGTGACGCAGCGTGGCACGGCCGCCCCGGAGCCGCTCGCGCAGGGCGTTCAGACAGTCGCCGCCAGGCCGCTCTTGGAACGTGAGCACAAAGTTGGAGCCGAGGAACAGGCTCACCTGCTCGGTCTCCAGATGGTCGTTGAGCATGGCCATGCGGGCCACCCAGAACAGGTGTTTCTCGTAGTCCTCGACCTTCGAGCGCTGGTGGACGTTGACCACGTCTTCCAAAGCCAATTGGTGCAAGCCGAAGATGCGGCCGATTTCTTCGATGGCCTCCACGTCGCCGAGGCCATCGACATCGACCCACACGACAGGATAGCGCCCCAGAAACTGCCGCACGTCGGCCGCCTGCTCGATGGTCTGATCGACGAACGCCTCAGGGCCGTAGGCAATGACGCGGATGATCGGCTGGGGCGCCTTGGGGTCGCCGATCAGCGTGCCGGGCGCCATGCCGGGATGGGCACGTCGGGCGAGCTTCAACCGGCCGCGACGTTTTTTGGTTTTGGGCATGCTACCCCGCCTTCTTTGCTGGCTGAGCGGTACCGGTCATCGCCCCGAAGATCCCTTGTGGCCCGGCCGCCGACGGCTGAACGTCGCTGGCCTGCATGCCCTGCGGCATCACCACTGACCGGATGTGAATATCGCGTTGCGGGAAGGCAAGCTCAATCCCTGCCTTGGCCAGTTCGTCGTTGATTGCCATGTGCAGCTCGTGCACCGCGTCGCCGCGGTTGTCCAGATTATCCAGATAGACCTTGAGCGTGAAGTTCAGCGTGCTGTCGCCGAAGGCCTCGAAGGTGACGCTTGGCGGCGGCTCGCGCAGCACGCCGCGCTGCCGGCGGGCGATATCGACCAGCAGCCGCGAGGCCAGGTGCGTGTCGGAGCCGTAGGCGATGCCCACCTTGATCACCACGCGGTTGACGCTGTCCGAGAGCGTCCAGTTGAGCAGCTTGCCGGTGATGAGGTCCTTGTTGGGCACGATCAGCTCCTGTCGGTCCCAGTTGGTGATCGTCGTGGCGCGAATGCGGATCTTGGAGACCACGCCGGTCGTGTCGCCGATGGTCACGATGTCCCCCACGCGGATCGGCTGCTCGAAGAGCACGATCAGGCCGGAGACGAAGTTGGCGAAGATCTCCTGAAGGCCGAAGCCCAAGCCGACGGAGACCGCCGCGATCAGCCATTGGACCTTCGCCCAGCCGATGCCAATGACCGACAGGCTGATGGCGACCCCCGCCACCACGATCAGGTAGCGCGAGACGTTGTCCAGCGCATAGCGCATGGCCGAGTCGATCGGCAGCCGCTGCAGCACCGTGATCTGCAACAGGCCCGGCACGTTACGGGCCGCCGCGCCAGTGACCACCAGCGCCAGTACGCACAAGAGCAGGTTTCCGAGCGTGACGGCGCGCGGCTGTGCGTCGTCGGTCGTCATCCACAGCGTCACCTGATCCAGCGCGTTGAGGGCCGGCAGTACGCCACCCCAGATGAACCAAGCGCCACAGACGGCCAGTGCCAGTAGCGTCACGTTGAGCAGCCGCCGGGTCTGATCGCTCACGGCCGCCAGGTCCAACTCGGGCGGCAGCTCGGTGACGATGCCGGCGGCCGTCGCGGCGGCACCGGCATCGCTGGCGGCGATCATCTGCTCGCGCAGGGCCTTGCGGCGCTGCTCCATCGCCATCCGCCGATGACTCAGCGTGACCCACCGCCGCACCAGGCCGGCAACGATGATCAGACCGACTCCCAGATACAGCGTGAAAACACAGCAGCCGGCCAATTGCCAGGCCGAGTAGTAGTAGCCCATGGCCGCCAGCGCGGCATTGCCCACCGGCCCCAACACGCCCAGTGCAAACATCACGTGCCGGAGCCGAAAGACGAGGGCATCCGTCTTGCCGCCGGCCAGCTCGCGGACCACCGCCCCACCGGGCCGCAGCAGGCCGTGCAAGAACTTGACGAACACGGCCAGCAGCAGAACGAATGCTGAGCGTCCCAGCGCGGCGTCCCAGCTTTCGTTGTCCTGAGCGTGCATGGCGGCCGCCACGTAGGCCAGCGGCATGCCCAGCCATACCAGCCGGCCGAGCCGGCCGGCAAGCTGCGTCACGATTCCGGGCGCCCAATTCAGGTGCGCATCGGCGAGCCCCTTAGGCCGACACATCTGCCGCAGACAGGCCAGGGGGAAGAGCAATTGAGCGACGGTTCGCAAGCCGCCCGCAACCGCCGCGGTGACCTGCGTGCCGGAGGGCGACCGGTCGAGCTGCCAGGCGAAGAACCACAAGATCGCCGGCATCAAGCCCGCCAGGAGCAGCGTATGCAGCATGGCTTCGGCAGTGGGCCGAAACTGCTGGGCGGTGCGGGGTGCGGCGATCTTGCCCAGCTCGATGAGCCGCAAGCGCAGGCGCCGCTGGATTGCCACCCAGGGCAGGAAGATGCCGAGCGCCAACAGGACCACCGGCGCCGCGTGTTTGACGTTGTGGGGGAGGAGCGCTTCGCCCACCTCGCGCCAGGCCGTCGGACCAAGCAGCCATTGGGCGGCCAGGCCCGCCGCGGCGACATCCTTGAGATCGAGCTGTTCTGCGCTGCGGACCCAGAGGATCCGCTCGTCGATGTAGCCGGCAAACTCCCGCGATTCGTCGATTAGCTTCTGCTCCTCGACGTCCAGATCGACCAACTGCTTGAAGTAAAGCGCGAGGTCTTTGGCCAGCAGCTCGACCGTATCCCGGTGCGCGATCAGCACGTCCGCGGTGCGTTGCTTGAGTGTGCCGGCATCAGTGTCGTCTTCGGCCATGCCGGCTGCGCGGAGGACGGCCGCTTGCTGCGCAGCGAGACGATTGCGCCAATCCCGTTCCAGGTCGCGCCGCTGGTCCTCGATCACGAGCTGCTCGTACTGCGTCTGGCGGATTCGCTCCTGCCGGTCGCGCAGGTCCTGGTGATACGAATCGGCCGAAGGCAGCCTCGCACGCTCGTTCCGCAAAAGCATGCCGACCGCGCTGGTGAGACCAACCGTTTCCACCATCTTCTTCGTGCGCTGCATGACCTCCTGGAGCGACTTCAGCTCGCCGCTGCGCTGCTCAAGGTCCGCGGTCACCTGCTGGGCCAAGGCGATGATCTCGAGTCGCCGGTGGGCCATCTCGGCGGTCTTTTGGGCCGATTCCTTGAGCAAGGGATGAGATTCTCGCTGGGCCTCCTCCATCGCCGTGCGGGCCTGGCCCTGGGCCGTTTCCTGACGCCGCTGGCCGACTTGTTCCGTGGTGAGCTTGAGCACCTGGTCGGCCCAATGAATCCGGGCATCGGCCAGCTTGATTCGCTGCTCGAGCAGCTCTTTGGCTGCCGCGTAGCCCTGATTCTCGGCGGAGAGCATCGCCACGTAGTTGGTCAGCGCGAGGCGCCTTGCGTCCCACGAGGCCTTGCGGGCTTCGACCAGATCCGGCGGCTCTTCCACCTCGGCCTTGGCGGAAGTCTTGGACCCATCCGGCGAAGCCTGTGCGGCCGTCTTGGCGTTCTCCTTGGAACGCTCCAACCGCTCCTGGTTGGTGCGCAGTTCTTCGTCGAGCATGGACCGGCGCGACTCCAGGGTCTTTTTCGTCTGGAGGAGTCGGTCCTTCTGGATTCGCGCGTCATCCAGGTCTTTTCGTCGCTGCTCCAGCAAGGAATCCAACTCGGAGGCCTTCGCCTCGGCGGGGACGCTGACGGTCGGCGCTTCGGCAAGGCCCTTCAGCTCTTGCGCAAGACGTTGCAGCTCCGTGGGCGTGCGCGTGGCCTCGCGATCCAGTCGTCGCTTGGCGACTTTCGTGCTCGGCGGCCTCCTTGATGTAGTGTGCCGTGCGCTTCTGGTATTCTGTCAGCAGCTCGGCTTTGAGCTTGTCGTCCGGCTTGTGCCGGTATTGCGTGCGCAATTCCCCGATGCGCTGCTCGATCGCTTCGACGGCCTTCTGCTGTTCTTGTTTCTTGCCGGGCGATGGTTCGCTCTGCGCGAGCGCGACCGATGGGCAAGCCAAGACAACGAACCCAGCAAGAGCGACGCGGCTGAGTCGGGCGGACGTGGCGTTCCTTTGCCGGCAGATGACCATCCTTGGTCTCCTCGTAGTAGGCACACTCCGTGTGCCGTGTCGTGGGGCCCCGTGGGCGTGCCCCGCCTTCGTCTCGCGCCGAGTCGGCGAATGATGACGGCACACGGAGTGTGCCTGCTACTTCACGATGGCCCCGCTGGCACAAGCCCGATCCGGCCGCAGCAGGATCACGCCGCTGTCATCGCTGGCGGCCAGCAGCATGCCGGCGGATTCTTCGCCGCGCAGCATGGCCGCTTCCAGGTTGTTCAGCACGATGATCTGCGTGCCGACCAGGTCGTCGGGCTGGTAATGGCCGCGGATGCCCGCGACGACCTGTTTCTCCTGCTCACCGACGCGGACCTGCACCAGCAAGAGCTTGTCGGCATTGGGATGCTGTCGCGCGGCCACCACGGTGCCGACCCTCAGGTCCAGCTTGGCGAAGTCGGCGTAGGCAATCGTTGGCTTCGCGACCGTGGGTTTGTCGGCCGTAGGCTGCGGGGGGGCAGGGGCAGGCTGATCAGGCATGGCATTCGGGGCTGGCAAGGTATGGGGCGAGGATCATAGCAAACGCGGCGGCAAACGCTATACTGGCACGTTAATTATCCACGTTCTGTGGATCGCTTCAACGAAGCTTCGCCCTAGACGCCTTGCCTTCGGACACCTTGCGGATATCGCTTTCTGTCACGATCCAAGAAACCAACCCGACTTCGAGGGAGTCGCCGCCGCCGGCCTCCCCAGCCCAGGAGAGCTTACATGGCTGATAAGTCCGCCACGAAGATTCGCCGCCCCGCCGCCGCCCCCCGCCTGACCGACGGGGAGGCCGGCGGCAATTCCAGTCCGGCCGGCATGTCGGCCGCGTCGGTCACGGTCCACGGGGCGGGCGAAACGCAGTGGTGGTTCGACGGCCGCGGCGTCAACGACCCGGCCCTTTGGGCCGCGGTGGAAAAGTCCAACTGCATCGCCGTCGTCATCGACCCCGATCAGCAGAAGCAAGTCCACACGAGCAAGCAGAGAGTGGTCTATGTCGAGAAAGCCAGCCAGCTCGAGCACCTGCACGAGGGGGTCTGGGTCTGGACGCCCAGCGAAGAAATCCGCGTCGCCGCCGGTAAGGCCGGGCACAAGTCGGGCCTCTTTATCGACGTCGAAAACCTGGAGAGTGAGTTTCCGCACTGCATCGAAGTCTGCTCGCGCGGGGACGACTTCGTGGTCATCGACATCGAGCACGCCACCTACATCCCCTACGAGCTGCTCCTGGCCAAGACGGAGGGCAAGCCGACGCGCATTCTCCGCACCGTGCCCATCAAGGGGCTCACCGGCACGGTGGATGACATCAACCAGTCGCTCAATGCCTTTGCCACGATGGAGCGCGGCGTGGGCGTGCTTTTCCGCAGCCGCAATCCGGCGGCCGTCGAAAGCCTGACCCGCAACCTCTCGCACCGCCAGAGCGGCAAGTTCCAGCTCGTGAAGGCCAAAGTCGTCGAAGTCCGTCACACCGGGCTAGGGCACCGCGTCTGCGTCGATACCACGACGCTGATGAACGCCGAAGAAGGGATGATCGTCGGCTCGACCGGCTGGGGCGGCATCTTCGTCTGCTCCGAGACGCACTACCTGCCGCACATGAACCTCCGCGAGTTCCGCATCAACGCCGGCGGCGTCCATTCGTACATCTGGGGCCCCAACGACCAGCACTTGTACCTCAGCGAGATGAGGGCCGGCACGGAGCTCTTGTGCGTCGATATCCACGGCACCTCGCGCGTGGTCACGGTCGGCCGGGCCAAGATCGAGCGCCGGCCGCTCTTGTGCATCCGCTGCAGCGTGTCGCTGGACCAGGTCCCGGACGAGGTCCGCAGGTTGATCCAGGCGGCCCAGTTCGCCGCCCTGGAGGTCACCCCCAGCGGCGAGAAGATTGCTGCCGAAGACCAGAACTGCGTCTACATCAACACCTTCCTGCAAAACGACTGGCACGTGCGAATCATGGGCGCCGACGGCAAAGTGCGCCACAGCACGCTCGTGCAGCCCGGCGACGAGCTATTCGCTCACGTCGATGTGCCGGGGCGGCACACGGGATTGAAGGTGACGGAGCACATTATGGAGAAATAGGCCAGAAGGCGAGCGTCGAGGCGTAAGCCCGACGTGCGTTGAAAGTGACCGAGTAGTTCGCCCAAGCACTCCTACCGCGGCTTGCTCGGTGCGATGGTCCCTTCCGCCGGGCTGCTCGCCGTGGCGTAGAGCTTCTTGGGAATGCGGCCGGCCAGGTACGCCAGCCGGCCGGCCTCGCAGGCCGGCCCGCATGGCGCGGGCCATGCGCAGCGGATCGCGGGCGTGGGCGATGCCGGTGTTCAGCAGCACGCCGTCGCACGCCCAGCTCCATCGCGATCGTCACGTCGCTGGCCGTGCCGACGCCGGCATCGACGATCACCGGATAGTCGGGGTCGCCGTCCTTGAGATACTCCAGGCAGATGCGGATGTTGTTCGGGTTGAGCATGCCCTGGCCCGAGCCGATCGGGCTGCCGGCCGGCATCACGCTGGTGGCCCCGGCCTCCTTCAGCCGCCGGGCGATGATCGGGTCGTCGCTGGTGTAGCACAGCACCGGGAAGCCCTCCTTCACCAGCTGCTCGGTCGCCTGCAGCGTGCCGACCGGGTCGGGCAGCAGCGTCTTCGTGTCGCCCAGCACTTCCAGCTTCACCCAATCGGCGCCGGGGTTCTCCAGGCCCAGCAGAATCTCGCGGCCCAGCCGGGCGACGCGGATGGCGTCCTCGGCGGTGAAGCAGCCGGCCGTGTTGGGCAGGAGCGATGTAGCGGCGCGTGTCGAGGAAGTCGAGCAGGTTGTTGCCCGCGGCGTCGATCAGCCGCTCGCGCCGCACGGCGACCGTGATGCACTCGGTGCCCGAGGCCTCCAGCGACTCGGCCATCAGCTCGATAGTTGGCGTACTTGCCGGTGCCGACGATCAGGCGGCTCGTCAGCGTGTGGCTGCCCAGGCGAAGCGGGTCGGCCACAGACGCCGAGCGGGGCGTGTCAGCCCCCTGATGACGTTGGTTGCGCGACGTAGTCGGCGTCTCCGGGTTGGCCGGAGTTGTCAGGAGGCCGGCGCTCCCGACTGGCCCTTTTGCACTCGTCTTCACGTTATCCTCCTCCGACCAGCGTCACGATCTCCACGCGGTCGCCGTCGGCAAGTGTTGTTTCGGCGTGTTTCTGCCGGGGCACCAGTTCCAGGTTGACTTCCACGGCAACGCGCCGCGAGTCGAGCTTCAATTCGGCCAGAAGCCCCGAGACGGTCGTTCCGGCGGCCACCGATCGTGGCTCTCCGTTGTAGACGACGCGTGGCATCGGGGACATCGGACGGTTTAGCAGCAAGAAAGGCAGATCGCCCAATTCTAGAAGTACCCGCGCACGGCGGTCAAGGAAGGCCCCGTTGAAGCCGTTGAAGCCGAGGGAATCGCCGGCCGATCATGGCGATGGTTTCTCTGAGGGAGCCGTGTCTTCGTCCGTGAAATCCCTGTGGCCCAGCGGCGGCCAGCCTCGCCCGCTGCGCAGTCCATTGAGCAGCGCCAGATCGCGCCAGCCGTTGGAGTCGTGACAATCGATGAGCTCTCCATCACGGTACTGGAGGATCGACGTGTTGCGCCCCTTCAGCATGGTCCACGTGCCATGCGGCTCACCGGCGCGAAGCGGCCCCTCCAGACGCATCAATCGTTGATACCGAGCCTGCACGCTTCCGCTCTCGCTCAGTTCCTCCATGACATCGCTGCCCCAATCGGTTCGGATCAAGAGCCGCAGCTCGCCGCACGTCAGCACAAACGCGCCCTCGAGGTGGGCACCGCGCACCAGTCTCCAGCCGACTCCCTCCACCGTATCGGCAAGATCGTTGGTGAGATTGTATGAGTAGCAGCCGTCTGGCGAGAGAAACACCACCGACTTTCCGTCGCTCCACGTTCCCAAAAGCCACGGGGCGGCACTGCCCGACTTCTCGCTGACTGGCTGACAAAGCGAGACGATCACCGCCACCACGGTGGTGAGGATGAGCAAGTCCAAGATGCCGAACTGGAGCCAGGCGCGGATGCGACCCGGCGCGAATGCCGCTTGCGGTGTACCGGCAACGTCCGTCACTTTTTCTGGTGCGCTTTGAGCTGTTCTTGAATCCACGTCTCCAGCTCGGCCCAGTCCACGGGCGGGAGCTTGGAGAGGTCCGGCCGCAGTGCCGCGGCATCGCGCAGGTAGACGTGCTTGATATCACGCTGCGCCTTCGCCGTGTTCCAGTGCACCAGCACGCGAATGCAGCGGCCCAGCGAGCCGGGCACGCTGATCTCGTGGCCGCACAAGAGCGGCACGTCGAGCCAGCCTAACTGCCGGGCGGCCAAGGCCGGGAACTCCGCATCCAGGTCGCGCGTCGTGCTGAAGATCGCGCTGGCTACGTCCTGGCGGTCGATGCCGTTGAGGCGGATCAGCAGCGCCAGCATCTGCCGCGTGACCGCCAGGATTTCCTCGCGATCGTTGCGGTCCACGGTCGTCGCGCCGCGCACGCCGCGGCAGAGAATCTGTTCTTCGGCCATTGGCCACTCCCATCGGCGCGTTCGCCGGCTTTGCACCAAAAACCTATACCGCCCGCATCATGATAATTGCCCGGACGATGGCATCGCCAGACAATCACGTCACCAGGGACTATGGCCCCGCCGGCCGCGGCGTCACCACCGCGCCATGATGCTTGACCGCCTGCGGATGGCGGTCCAGCCCGTAATGCCGCCACAGCCAATAGGCGTAGAGATAATCGGTTCCACAGGTCACCTCGTTGGTGGGCGCCGCCGTTGCCTGGTGGGCCAGGTCGTGCGCCTCCTTCCATTGGTAGTCGCTCACTCGCCGGCGATCGACCCACACCGCGTCGCGCATGGGCACGAGCCGCCCGGGATAATGAAAGCGGTCCAGTGGAAACCGCCGCAATTGCTCTGTGCCGTCCACCAGCATACGCTCCATCCGTGCCCGTTCGGTGTTCTTGCGGCGCGTGATGATGGCCTCAAACGTCGCCGTATCGGATAGCAGCGCGGCCCACATGAAGTTGCACAGGGCATTGTGCTTGCCATCCAGATACTCCGCGCCGAACTGCATGGTCTGGCCCAGGCGATACATGAACCGATCATCGAACGGCCCGCGCCCTCGCGCACCGCCTGGTGCCGCTCCAGCACCAGGCCCAGGAAGGCGGCATTCATCACGTGGTTGCGGTCGTTCATGCCCTTGAGAAAAGGGCTGGCGGCGATTTCCTGCGGCCGAACCAGCAGGTTCTTCAGCGGGTCCTGATAGTAGCAATGGTGCTCGTCGCGCAGGTAGCGATAGGCGGCCTCGATGCGGGCCCGCTCAGCCGGATCATCCGGGGGAAAGCAGCGGCCGGCGGCCACGATGGCGTAGGCCACCTGAGCATTGAACGGCACGCCGACCGTGGCGATCACCGGCGTCAGGTTGCCGTGCGGCGTGCGCTTGCCGCCGGCCATCGTGAGGTGATAGTCGTGATCCACCAGGTGCAGTACCATGGCCGTCAGGTCGCCGCGGGCCATGGCGCGGACGTCATCCTGGCAAGTCCGGCTCGACGAACAGCAGCACGCTGGCCAGCCCGGCGGCGATCTGGTTGTAGCCCCCTTTGGCCGGATCGCCGCGGAAATAATACCGCGTGCCGTCGGGCGCGTTGTACGGCTGGGCCTGGTCGGGACGCGAACAGTCGTGCCGGGCCACGGACCGCGCGGCGAGGCCCGGCGTGCGCGTGACCTCGAAGTAGAAGTGCATGCCCCGCAGCAACCGGCCGATGCGCTCCAGCGTCCGCGCGTCGCGCGTGACCGCGTATTTGTGCGACAAGGCGGCCAGCAGCGCCCCGTTCCAGGTCGAGCAATCGGAGCTGGGCACCCAGTCGGGGTTTTTTCCGCGCTCGTCGGGCAGCTTGACGAAATGATGGGCCTGGTTCCACGGTGAAACGTGATATCGCCACAGTTCCCACTCGAAGTATTCGGCCTTCACGTCCAGCGGCAGCTCGCGGTACTTGGCGCGATAGTGCAGGTGGACGGCCTGCTGGGCAGCGCGGAGGCCGGCGGGAGTAAAGTCGTCGGCCGCCAGGGGGACCGGCACGCCGGCCACAGTTTCCTGTTGCTCGGCGGCAAAGTCCGTGGAGTCGCCCGGCGCGCCACCGAGCAGGAATGCAATGACAGCGATGCAGCGGTGCATGTTGGTACCATGAAGGTCAGAGGCCCATCGTCGCCTTTCGCTCCGCGAGAGGACGTTCTTTCGCGGGGCGAAAGACGACATAGCTCCTGACTCCTGAATAGCTCCTGACTCCTGACTCCTCACACGTCGAGCTTACGCCTCGACGCTTGCCTTGTGCGATACTTCGGCCTGCTGAACGTCAACAAGCCCTCCGGAGTGACCTCGCGCCGCGTGGTAGATCACGTACAGCGCCTGGTGCGGCCGGCCAAGGCCGGACATGCCGGCACGCTCGATCCCTTAGCAAGCGGCGTGCTGGTGGTCGGCGTCGGCGCCGCCACGCGGCTTGTGGACTATGTACAGCAAGCGGCCAAACGGTACACGGCGAGCTTTTTGCTCGGACGGGAAAGTGACACGGAAGACATTGAAGGGACGGTCACGGTGCTAGCAGATCCGATCGTTCCGACCCGCTCCCGGATAGAGGAAGCCGCCCAAGAATTCATCGGCGAGATTCAGCAGCGTCCGCCCGCCTTTTCGGCACTCAAGATCGGCGGACGACGGGCCTATGATCTGGCCCGAGCTGGCAAGACGGTGGACCTGGCTCCTCGGCCGGTGATGATCTATGGACTGGACGTGGTGCGGTACGAATATCCTGAGCTGACGCTGGACGTCCGCTGCGGAGCGGGCACCTACGTGCGATCGCTGGGACGAGACCTGGCGGCGTCGCTGGGCACGGCGGCCGTGATGTCGGCCCTGGTGCGGACGGAGATTGGCTCGTTTCGGATCGAGGATGCTTGCCGTCTGGAGGACATCCGCCGCGAAACGCTGACGGGCCTGCTGCTGCCGGCGCGGCAGGCCGTCGCACACCTGCCGAGCGTAGCGTTGACCGAGAATGAACTTGGCCGGCTGGCACGCGGCATGCCAATCGAGCGCGCAGGCGCGCCGGCCGGTGGAGAGCTGGCAGGCCTTGACGCCACGGGTGGACTGGTGGCGATCCTCGCGCGGCGCCGCGGACAACTCTGGCCGGAGCGGAACCTTCGTCAAGGCTGATGCCCGTGGCACACGACGCGGACCGAAGGTTACCTTCACGGTGCCGCGGTTGTGTGCCTCGCGGCAGAACGTTTGGGAACGCTAATAATCGCTAATCGGCGCTAATGGAAGAGCGGCGATCTCTGCGTCGAGACGACGCTGCGGCACTTGTTGAATCATTAGCGTCCATTGGCGATTATTAGCGTTCCTCCTTCGTCACAAAAACCGCGCGGCAAGCACGCTTTTCGTGCTCGTTCTCAACCGACTTGATCGATCGATGCGTTTTCGCCAGCTCGACCATGTGGCCCTTCACGTCGCCGACGTGGAGCGGAGCTGCCGCTTCTATGCCGACGTGCTGCGGCTGGAGCCGATCCCCCGGCCGACGTTCACGTTCCCCGGCGCCTGGTTCCGCCTTGGCGAAAGGCAGGAGCTGCACTTGATCGGCGAGCGCACCGCGCCGGTGCAGTCGCACAACCGCGGCAACCACTTTGCCCTGCTGACCGACGACCTCGATGCCTGGGAGGAGCACCTGCGGCGGCTTGGGGCCACCTACCACCCGCCGCGGCTGCGCCCGACGGTGCGCGGCAGATCTTCCTGGTCGATCCCGACGGGCACTACGTCGAGCTGTGCACGCCCCCGACGCAGTCATCTCGCTCCGCGAGATGAACTTGTAGCCGAATTCGCCAGAATTCGGGGGAGCGATGCCGATCACGCCCGAAGTCTGGCGACTTCGGCTACATGACGGGCGCGTTTAGAAACGTGCCCCACGTGACGCGCTTGCGTCTCACTCCGTCGTCGTGCAACATGGCGGCGTCTTTGGGCATTCGATCTTCCTGCCAGGATTCTCGCCATGAAACGACTGCGATTCGCCGTCGGTCTCGGGATTTGGCTCGGCTGTGCAACCCTGCTGGCCTCGGCCGAGCCGGCGGCGCCCCGGTGATCGCCTGCTGACCGATTATTTCCGTCTCGAGACGCGCAAGCTGGCCGACGCCTGCCTGGCCGACATCAAGACGCTCGACGACTGGACCAGCCGCCGCGACGACCTACCGCCAGCAGCTCCTCGAGATGCTCGGCCTCGATCCGCTGCCGGAGAAGACCGACCTCAAGCCCGTCGTCACCGGCAGCGTCGAGCACGACGACTTCATCGTCGAGAAGCTGCACTTCCAGTCGCGGCCCGGCCTCTACGTCACCGGCAACCTCTACCTGCCCAAGAAGATCGACAAGCCGCTGCCGGCGATCCTCTACGTCTGCGGCCACGGCCGCGTGGTCAAGGACGGCGTCAGCTACGGCAGCAAGGCGCACTACCAGCACCACGGGGCCTGGTTCGCCCGCAACGGCTACGTCTGCCTGACGATCGACACGCTGCAGCTCGGCGAGATCGAGGGCATCCACCACGGCACGCACCGCGACGGCATGTGGTGGTGGCTCAGCCGCGGCTACACGCCGGCCGGCGTCGAGGCCTGGAACTGCATCCGGGCGCTCGACTACCTGGAGACGCGGCCCGAGGTCGACGCGACGCGGATCGGCGTCACCGGCCGCTCCGGCGGCGGGGCGTATAGCTGGTGGATCGCGGCGCTCGACGACCGGATCAAGGCCGCCGTGCCGGTCGCCGGCATCACCGACCTGCAGAACCACGTCGTCGACGGCTGCGTCGAAGGGCACTGCGACTGCATGTACATGGTCAACACCTACCGCTGGGACTATCCGCAGGTCGCCGCCCTGGTCGCCCCGCGGCCGCTGCTGATCGCCAACACCGACAAGGACGGCATCTTCCCGCTCGACGGCGTCGTGCGGCTGCACGCGCAAGGTGCGCGATGTCTACGGCCTGCACGGCGAGGAGAACAAGCTCGGCCTGCAGATCACCGAAGGCCCGCACAAGGACACGCAGGAGCTGCAGATCGCCGCGTTCCGCTGGTTCAACCGCTTCCTGAAGGGCGAAGACCCGCCGATCGAGATGGCGGCCGACGAAGTTCTTCGAGCCGGAGCAGCTCCAGGTCTTCGCCGAGCTGCCGGCCGACCAGCGGAACACGAAGATCCACGAGACGTTCGTGCCGCAGGCGATCGTGCCCGGTGCCGGCCGATGCCTGGCGCAGTGGGCAACACAGCGCGACGCGATGATGGCGGCGCTCAGCGAGAAGTCGTTCCGCGGCTGGCCGAGCCAGCCCGGAACGCTGGACCTGAAGCCGGCCTTCACCGCCGCCCGCGACGGGCGTGCGGCTCGAGCGCCTACGACTTCACCAGCCAGGAGCCGTTCCGGCTGCGGCTCTACGTCGCGCACCGCGACGGCCTGAAGGAGCCCGAGCTGGTCGTGCTCAATGTGCTCGACGAGGAGGGCTGGAAGGAGTTCCTCGGCACCTATCGGGCCGGCTTCGAGGGCGAGCTGAAGGACGCCTCAGCCGACGGACGAGCCAGGCCGCCGACGCAAGGCCTATGAATCGACGCAGAAGATGTTCAAGTCGCTTCAAATGGGCGATGGCCTACGTCGCCCCGCGCGGCGTCGGGCCGACGGCGTGGGACCCAGCGAGCGCAAGCAGACGCAAATCCGCCGCCGCTTCATGCTGCTGGGCCAGACGCTGGACGGCATGCGCGTGTGGGACGTGCGCCGCGCTGCGCAGGCCTTGCGCGGCGTCGATGGCTTCAAGGCGCCGCCGCTCTGGCTGCAAGGCGAGCGCGCAGATGGCCGGCGTCGCGCTCTACGCCTCGCTCTTCGAGCCGGACGTCGCCCGCCTCGACCTGTACCACCTGCCCAAGTCGCACCGCGACGGGCCGACTTCCTCAACGTCCTGCGCTATCTCGACATGCCGCAGGCCGTCGCCCTGGCCGCCGAGCGGTCGCGAGGTCCGCGCTCTACCAGGACGCCGCCGCCTGGTCCTATCCGCAGGCCGTGGCCAAGGCGCTCAAGTGGAACGACAAGCAGTTGGTGTCTCCGCCGGTAGCGGCGGCTTCTAGCCGCCGATCGCCGCACTGAGGGTGTCTGTCTCGCTGTTCACGTCAAACGTCAAACGGATCGACCTGCACGGCTTGCGTCCTGAGATCGTCAAGTTGGGATGATTGAATAACGCCCGCGTCCCTCGAACCGGATCAGCTTCAATCACGGAGCACCTGGAGCTGCTGTCGTATTTTCGCGCGGACGTGCTGATTATTGGGGTAGAGCCTCAAGCTCCTGCTCCCTTGCATACAAATCAGCGAGCTCGAACTTGTCGGGGGCGAACCCGCGAACAATTCGCAACACGTCTAACGTCCAGCCACGAGCCTCCAGAACGAACACGAATGAGTTCACGGAACCTCGCGAGTATTGACGCCGGAGCGTATTTTCGATCTGCTGAATCGCATCGCGGACGATCCTCAGCTTGCCGTCTTCCGCAATGGCGCTCGAAGGATGTTGCATCCCACCCCAACCAGCACGTCGGGCAGTCGCCGCCAAAGGCTTGCGACGCTCGACTGCCAGATTCGCTGAAGAAGAATGACGGAATGAGAAGCAGGTTCTGCACCTGCCAGATCGGAGAGTATTGCATCACCAGCAGGTTCGGTGCGGCGTCAGCGCGAATCGCGGCCACCATCGCTCCGTAGGCAGCGTCGGGTATCCGTTGCTCGTTCCAACGTCGTCCGCACTTTAACTGGTACGTTGCTCCACAGGCCTCACATTTGAAGTGACGGCCTTTGTGTTTGCTGGCGTTGCAGTCAAACTGCTCCTGCGGGGCAAGCAGTACAATAGAGATTAGCCGCGCCCGAGGCTTCTGAAATCCGGCACAAGTTGGGCTGCACTGCTCAGGCCCAATGCGACATCGATCAACATCTCAAGATTCACGGTCGTACGGTGGCATCCGCCTCAAGGGTTTCGGTCGTAACCCGTCGCTCTTCGCCGAGCACGACTGACCTCCGCTTGCATGTCAGCCGGCATATCCGCCAAGCGATCCAACGGATACGGTCTTCCCCGCTTCGCCTCCGGCTTCGACCTCGTCCCAGTCAACAACGACGATTTGCAGATCGTCGATGTTCGAATACGTCGCAACAATGACGCCGCCGCGTGATTCCACCACAACGCAACGTTCGCTTGGCTCTTTGTCACTCATGACAACCTCCTAACGTTGGCCGCGTGAGCTAGCCTTCTCGCCGACAGTCGACAGAAGTATACGCCCCGTTCCGGCGATGAACAGTCGCTTGCGTTTTTCAGACCGCTGCCAAAAACCCTCGCATCGCTGCCGCTGCACTCGGTATCATACGCCCATGAAAGTTCCCGAATCGACCGCCGCCCGCCGCTGCCTCGGCCCGGTCGGCCGACGCGAGTTCCTCCGCGTCGGCGGGCTGGCCCTCGGCGGGCTGACGCTGGCGGACGTCGTCGCCGCGCGGGCGGCGACGCGCGAAGCGCCCAAGGACACCGCCGTCATCCTGCTCTACCTGCACGGCGGCCCGTCGCACCTGGAGACCTACGACCTCAAGCCGGACGCGCCCGGTCGAGTACCGCAGCATCTTCCGGCCGATCGCCACGAACGTGCCGGGCATGGAGATCTGCGAGCTGTTTCCGCTGCAGGCCCGGCTCGCCGACAAGTTCTCGCTGGTCCGCTCGCTGCACCACGACGTCGGCATCCACAACGACGGCGGCATCGTGGTGCTGACCGGCAAGCGGCCGACCGTGCTCGACCCGACGTCGCACTCCGAAGAGCGAGCACCCCGACTTCGGCTTGATCGCCAGCAAGCTGCGCGGCCGCGGCCCGCGGGCGATCCCGCCGTACGTGGCGATCCCCAGCCCGATGTACATGACCCGGCCGACCTACCTCGGCGGCGAGCACGCGGCGTTCGACCGTGGGCGACCCGGCGGCGGCCGCGCAGTGCGTGCCCAGCTGCATCTCCGCCGCCGGTCGCGACGACCAGCGGCTCGACGACCGCCGCCAGCTTGCTGGAGCAGTTCGACCGGTGTCGCGCCGCGCGACGACGACAGCGACCGGCAGCGGCCTGGACCGCTTCCGGCACCGGGCGTTCGAGATGCTGACCAGCCCGCACGTGGCCGAGGCCTTCGACCTCGACGAAGGAAGACGCCAAGCTCCGCGACCGCTACGGCCGGCACCTGTGGGGCCAGGGCTGCCTGCTGGCCCGGCGGCTGGCCGAGGCCGGGACGGCGGTCATCAGCGCTGTACATCAACACGCCGAAGAACGGCGCCGGAGTTCACCAACTGGGACGACCACATCCAGAACGCCGGGCGGCCCGGGCACTTCGGCGAGTACATGCGACGTGCGGCTGCCGTACCTCGACCAGGCCCTGTCGGCGCTGATCGAAGACATCTACGCCCGCGGCCTGGACCGCGGATCATGGTCGTGGTGATCGGGCGAGTTCGGCCGCACGCCGCGGCTCCGAAGCCCAACGCCAACGGCATCGGCCGCGACCACTGGCCGCAGGCCTACACGGCCCTCGTCTCCGGCGGCGGCCTGCGGATGGGCCAGGTCGTCGGCGCCACCAACTCCAAGAGGCGAGTACCCCACCGAGCGGCCCTACACGCCGCAAGACCTGCTGGCGACCATCTACCGCCACCTGGGCATCGACTTCGGCGCGTCGTTCACCGACTACGCCGGTCGGCCCGTTGCCATTCTGCCCGAGGGGCGGGTGATTGGTGAACTGGTCGGCTAGGCCGCGTGCGTGCTCACCTGAGGCGGAATCGTCGCGCCGTGATAGAATGGTGTTGGGACCGTTGGCGTGAATCACGCTCACATGGAGACCCTGCCGGGAGTTGTTCCTATGAGTTTGGACGATCAAGCAATTGCCGGCGAGCTGGACCGCCGAGCCCTTTGTCTGCCGGATCGGCCGAAGGTGGACGAAATCCGTTGGGAACGCTACGTGGACTCCCTGGGGGACGACGCGCTGCGAGTTTGGATCATCCTGGACGATGCAACGAGGGCAGAAGAGCTTCATGGGGCTCGCGCGCCCATCCGACAAGCGGTACGAGGGGCCCTGCAAGGTGCTGGAATCGATTTGTTCCCCTACCTTCGTTTGGTTACGCACGCTGAGTTAGCCGAGGCGGTTTCGGAAGATTGATGGCGCTCCACGAGCAACTGCTGGAGCAAGCGCGACACCTGGCCACTCGCGATACGCGCCGGCCCCAGCAGGCGAACTTGCGCCGTGCCGTTTCGACGGCGTACTACGCGCTGTTTCATTTCTTGGTAGATCGTGCTTCGCGGTTTCTCGTGGGCACCTCTGGGGATCGCGAGTTATTTCGTAAGGCACTCTCGCGCACGTTCAGCCATAGCGAAATGGCCTCGGCCTGCAAAGCGTTCGCTGGCGGCACGCTGCCCTCCGCGATGTTGCAGCGGTTGGGTGCGGTGACAATTCCGCCTGAGCTTCGAGGCCTCGCCGAAACCTTCTGTGAAGCTCAGGACCAACGGCATTTGGCCGATTACGAGCTGGCCGAATCCTTCCGACGAAGCGACGTGTTGTCGCTTATCGACGACGTTGGCCAAAAGATGGAAGACTGGGCAACCATCGAGAGCGAGTCGGGAACACGACTGTTCCTTGTATCGATCCTGGTTTGGGATCGACTGAAGCGACGATAGCCTGACCTATCTCTCCCCAAAGCAGTACAACAGCCCCTTCGTCCGCAAGTAAATGCGGCCATCGACCAGGGCCGGCGTGGCGTAGACCTCCTCCTGGAAGTCGGCATCGTGCAGGATCGTCCATTCGGCGTAGGACGAGATCACCGTCAGCCGGCCGGAGTCGTCGATCAGGTAGACCTTGTTGTCGCCGGCCACGGGCGAGGCGTAGTAGGGGCGGTTGCCGCGCAGGCGGGCCGTCTTGAGCACTTCGCCCGTCTGGGCGTTCAGCGACGCGCAGATGCCGCCGTCCTTGACCGTGAAGACGTAGCCGTTGACATGAAGCGGCGAGGCGCAGAAGGGGAGCGTCTTGCGGTGCTCCCAGGCGACGTGCGTCGTGGTGATGTCGCCCCGCCCGCCGGGCTTGATCGCGATCACGGAGTTCTTGCCCGTCGTGAACAGGCCGCGGAAATAGACGTACTCCTTCTCGGTGATGCTACCCGTCTTATCGCGGTCGAACTGGTTGAAGCGCTGATGGACCGGGCCGAGGGCCTTCACTTCGGCTTCCTCGAGGGTGCCGTTCTTATCCGCGTCGCGGGCCAGGGCGTCTTTCCAGAGCGGAATGTCGATTGGCTCGCCGGGGTCGCCGCCTGCGGCCCAGGAGGCGACGTACAGGCGGTTGTCGGCCCCGACAACCGGCGTCATGCAGACGGTGCGGGCGATGCCGCGGACGGTCCATAGCTCCTCGCCGGTGTCGAAATCGTAGCCGACTACGCGAAGCGTTGCCGCCACCACGATCTGCTTGCGGCCGTCCACCTCCCAGATCACGGGCGAGCAGTAGTTGCGAGGAAATTCCGAGCGGTCGGTCCGCCAAACCTGCTTGCCCGTCCGCTTGTCCAGCGACATCAGGAACGAGTCGGTGTCGTGGTCCTGGACCACGATCACGCGGTCGCCGACGATGATCGGAGACGTGCCGGCTCCGAAATCGTTGTTGAAGGGCCCCATCGGCAGCTTCCACAGCTCGTTCCCCTCTCGGTCGTACGCGAAGAGGCCCGCTGAGCCGAACAGGCTGACGACCACCTGGCCGTCGGTCGCCGGGCTGGGCTGCGCGTGACTGCCGATGCGGTGGATTTGCTCGAGCTTCTGGTGCGGGGCCACGCGCTCCCACACGATCTTGCCGGTCGATTGGTCCAAGGCGATCGTTACCAGCTTCTCGTCGCGCACGCCGGTGAGGTAGACGCGGTCGCCGAAGACGACGGGCGAGGAATGGCCCGGCGGCAGCGGGACTTTCCAGAGGAGATTGTCGGCGGGACCGGCGGCCGCTTTAGCACTCCGTGCCTTGGCAGACGGATTGGAAATCCGTCCTACAGGCCGGCTGTCAGGGCCAATCTTCGTCGGCAGTGGAGCGTCCGTCGTCGCCAGGCCCGACGAGTTGTGCCCGCGGAACTGCGGCCATGACTTCTCGCGGGCCAGAGCGGCCGGATCGAGCCGCTTGATCTCGATGTTGCGGAAGGCGACCGGATCGCTGTGCCCGGCGAAGCCGAAATAGCCGCTCGTGCGGTCCTTGCCGGGCGGCGGCTTGCCGTCCTTGAACTCGGTGACTGTGCTCAGATCGCCGTCGAGGATCACGAAGCCGTTCAGATCGACGCGAATCCGCGAGCCTTGGACCGTGACCTCTTGATAGTTCCACTCGCCCGTCGGGCTGCAAGAAGCCGCGATGGGCGGCGATCATTCCGTAGGCCGAGCCGTGGTATTGCCGCGGGTCGAGCTTGGCGTACATCGCGTGCTCGTTGTCGAGCACTTGCAGCTCGCACATGGCCGTCAGGTGCGGCTGCCCTTGGCCGGGATAACGGATGGCCAGCCCGTTGTTGCCGCCGGGCGGCAGCTTGAACTCCAGCCGGACGACGAAGTCGGCGTACTCGTCCTTCGTGAACAGGTTGCCGCCCATCTTCGGCTTGCAAACGATCGCGCCGTCGACGACTTCGTAGCTGGCCACGTCGCCTTGCCAGCCGGTGAGGTCTTTGCCGTTGAACGCGTGCTACGAAGCTCTTGCTCCTCGCGGCGGAGGATGCGGTTGGCCTCGTCGGCGCCGATCTCGCGGATGAAGAGGTTGCGCCAGCGGATTTCGCCGCCGTGCGTTTGCAGTTGGAACGGCCCGCGGCGGACGTGAGGCTTTGCACGCTCCCAGAAGTTCTCCATGATCGCGTGATCGACGACGAGCTTGTCGTTGAGCCAGACGTCGGTGCGAGCGCCGACCTGCCGGATGCGGAAACGGTTCCACTGGCCGAACGGCTTGTCGGCCAGAGCGAGCGGCTCCTGCCCCGGGGAGCGTGGAGCGTTGTTAAAGAGGCCGCCGGAGCCGCGGTCGGCCCCGCGGTTCCACTTGCCGCCCGCCTTGGTCCAGTCCCAGATCTGCACCTGCGGGTTCCAACGCAGGTAGATGCCGCTGTCGGCCAGCGACACGGTCTTGTAATCCAGCAGCAGCTCGAAGTCCCCCGGCTCCTTTTCGGTCGTGAGATAGGGCCCGTGGCCGTCGTTGACGATCTCGCCGTTCTCGACCCGCCAGTGGGCCAGCGTCTCCTTCATCCACTCGGCGAGCTTGGTCTTGCGATCGCCCTCGGGCAGGGCTGTCAACTGCCGCGGATCGAAGTGCGGCACGCCGTACCAGCCGGTGAAGTCCTTGCCGTTGAAGAGCGGCGAGAAGCCGCGAGGAATCTCGGTCTGGCCGCGCGAGGGAGTTGCGCCCAGCAGGACAGTCAGACACGCGACAAGCACAGCTAAGACAGCTCGCACGACAATCACTCCTCGAAGAGGCTGAACGCACCCAACGATCTGGCGATGCTCCCTGCAACGCATCGACATCCGTTGATTGACCGCGGCATGCTACCAAACGTGCGCAGGCGCAACAACCGACCGCTGGCCATCGTCGCCTTTCGCTCCGCGAAAGGACGTTCTCTCGCGGAGCGAAAGACGACATATTAGCGTCCTCAGTCTGTGTCACCCTGCGCGGGAGCGTTGCATGTCGCCATCATCGAATCCATTCGCCACGCGCTTCGTGCGGCCCGGCTCGCTCCCTTACTTCTTTGGTGACGACGGCTCGGAAACTTTGGGGAGTATTCTCGCGCGGCTGCGCGACAACGCCTGGCGGGGCGAGATCATTGGCCCGCACGGCAGCGGCAAGACGACGCTGCTGGTGCAATTGCTTCAGGCGGCCCGCGACGCCGGGGGGCGCGTCACGTTCTTTTCGCTCAACGATCGCCAGCGGCGACTGCCTCGCGACTGGCAATCGCAGATTGGCTCGGCGTCCTTCGTTGCCATCGACGGCTACGAACAGCTTGGCGGCTGGGCGCGGTGGCGGCTGAAGCGGTTCTGCCGTAGCCCGCGGATCGGCCTGGTGGTCACCGCCCACGCGCCGACCGGGCTGCCTACCCTCTATCGCACGCATCCCTGCGTTGCCACGGCCCGCAAGGTCGTGGAGCAACTGCTGCCCGCCGCGCAGAACTGCCAGGCGACGATGAGCTGTCGCACCTGTTTGACGTGTTCCACGGGAACATGCGTGAAATCCTGTTCGCGCTCTACGATCGCTACGAGCCGCGGGGCTAGCCCATGCGAGCTCCGATTTCGAGCTTCCGATTTTCATCCAGCCCCTCCCGCACGCCTGCGCCGTCGGCTATAGTAGGAATCTACTGCGGGGCCTGGATGCGGCTCCGTCCCGCCTTGACCTCATTGTCTCACCAGCACGGTTCTGCCCGCCGTGCCGTATCTGCCTGACGTAGCGCGTTGCGCAGACGACACCGGAGGGAGGTAACAGTTCGGCTTGCCATGCGCTGGACAGCCATGTGGCGCGCGCATGGGACGCCGCGCCGGCAGCCAACGAGACTCCGTGGGCTAAGGTTAAAGTTGTGTTTGCACCTCGTCGCCGAACTTACCTGCGCCGCGGCCTTTGGCGCTAGTGACGATCGGCTGACTCCCAGCAAGGACCCCCAATGGCCAGCTTGCCGGAATACTCGTTGGAGTCTGACGCCGTCTTTTCGCCCGATACGGTGTTTCCTCCCTTGCATGAGGAAATCGTCAATACCGTCACGCACGGGCTGGGACTGGCGCTCAGCCGCGCTGGCGATGCCGTGGCTCGTCGGCTTCGCGCTGGACCGGGGCACTCCCTGGCACGTGATCGGCTGCGGCGTCTTCGGCGCCACCATGCTGGCCGTGTATGCGGCTTCGACGCTTTATCATGGCGTGCAGCACCGGCGGGCGAAGCACTTCTTCCGCGTGGTGGACCACGTCTGCATCTACTTGCTCATCGCCGGCACCTACACGCCGTTCGCGCTGATCGAAGGAGGCGCCTGGGGCTGGTCGATTTTGACGCTGGTGTGGCTGTTCGCCGTGTGGGGCATCTTCGTCAAGGTGACCCAAAGCGACCGACTCGACGCCATGTCGTATCTGCCGTACGTGGCCATGGGCTGGCTGGTGCTGATCGCCGTCAAGCCCATCGTGGACACGTTCCCCTGGCCTGTGCTGGCTTGGATCGCCGGCGGAGGCGTGTTCTATACGGCGGGCGTGTATTTTGTGGCAGCCGATCGGAGGTTCTACCATTCGATCTGGCATCTCTTCGTGCTGGCCGGGAGCGCGTGCCACTTCCTGGCAGTCATGCACTATCTGGAATTTCGCGCCGTGTAACACGGCAGCGATGCGTCTTCGTGGCTGATGAAGCCGGCAGGCACTGTCCGTCGCATCTTCTTTAGTTCAGCCGGGTTGCATCCTGCGCCGCCGGAGAGACGCCCCCCTCCGCGTTACGTTTTCGGGCGCCCAATCGCCTATCAGGGTAGATGGTGACGGACTCAGCACAAAGGAGACCAGATGGCTGCGTTCATCGTCCTGGGAGTGTTGGGGGTGATCATTGGAGTGACGGCGTACATCTATCGCAACCACGACGGGCAGTTGCCGACTGACCGCACGTCTCTTTGACGGCGATCTTCACGTGGGCTGACGCCTCGATGTTCGGGGGCTTGCGGAATCGCGGCTCTTTGGCTTCGCTGCGTGCCGCGAAGGCCCGCTCGTAGGCGTCGAGCACCACGCGGTTGGCACGGTCGCCGATCGCATGGGTCGCCACCTGGAAGCCGTGCCGTAAGGCGCTCTCGGCGATGCGGAACACGTGCTCTTCCGTGAGAATCAACAGTCCGCTCGACTTCGGATCATCCTCGTACGGTTCCAGGAGCGCCGCGCCGCGTGACCCAGCGCACCGTCGGCCATCAGCTTGATCGAACGGATTGTGAGCCGATCGCCACCTAGGCCGATTTCCGGTCCGCGGCGGAAGTGCTGAGCCAGCAGAACCTCGTCGCCTCCCGCGAGCATCACGTAGATGCGGACGGGCAGCTCCCCGGCAGACAGCAAATCGCGATACGCCTGGACTGTCTCTCGATCGCAGCCGGCATCGTGAAAGCTCGTGATTCCCAGGGCCAGGCATTCGCGCATGCCCTGCCGCAGGGCCTGCAGGATCTGGTCGCGCAACGCGCACGGCAGGTGTTTGCTCACCAGGCCGATGGCGCGGTCGATCAAGACGCCCGTCGGCTGGCCAGCCGCATCGCGGTGGAGGCGCCCGCCCGGCACGTCCGTTGTTTCGGCGGTCAATCGGGCCACCTTCATGGCGGCGGCGTTGATCCACACGGCGTGGCCATCGACCCGCGTCAAAAGGACCGGATGGTCCGGGGCGGCGGCGGAGAGCGCGCGATGGTCGGGCAACCGCTTGTCCGTCCAGTCGTTCTGGTCCCAACCGCGGCCCACAATCCATTCGCCGGGTTTGGCTTTTTCGGCCCGGCGGCGGACGCGCTCGGCGATTTCGCCCTCGCTCTTCGTGCCCACGAGATTCAGCTGGAGTTTCGCTTCGCCGATGGCCTGCAAGTGGCCGTGGCATTCGATGAAGCCGGGTACGACGAGCCTGCCCTTCAGGTCGATGACCTGCGTCTTAGGACCGGCCAGGCGTTCGATCTGGCCGTCATCGCCCAGGGCCATGATCCTCTCCTCGGCGATGGCCAAGGCGGCGACCTGCGGTTGGCGAGCGTCTAAAGTGATGATCTTTCCGCCACGCAAAATGAGGCCAGCGGGCCCGGCGTCTGCGGTCCTTAACGTGCCGCAGGTCAACAAGGCCGCCAGAAGATGCCCCCGGATCATCCAACCGATTTGTCCCATCGATCAAACTCCAGTCAAAACGCCTGGCTGACGCTGAACAGGTCGCTCACCCCCCCAAAGTTTACGCAATCGCTAGAAGTTTCGCACAGGCTGTGCGGCGTTTGCCGAGGATGTGCGGGCGATGTACCTGGCTCCCTGGCATTCAAATTGCTCCGCTGTCCTGGCTGGGCAGATGCAAGGGGTAAACCACGAGAACTCCAGCTTTGAGAGGAGGCTCGTGAGCAGCGGCCTTACAGGTCCTGTGAAAAGCTATGCGCGGTTTCCAATTCGACCAATCGGAGGGTCCAAGCGATCCAGGGCCAGGAGCAGGCCGCCGCGCGACTTTTTTTCCTTTTTGGGTTGTCGTCCGGCCCGATGATCTGCAACCCGTTGCCCTGGCCGGTCCACAGTCTCCGTACGCGGCGGCATTTACCTCGCTGGAATCGGCCCTGCCCTATTTGCATCGACAGCGGGACGCCGAGAAGTGCGAGCTGCACCTGGTCTGCCGGGCGACGCTTCGCGAACTGGCAGAGAGATTGCGGCGCGACGGCCTGATGGGTTTGCGCTTCGAGCCGGATGCGCTAGGCGGCGGCGGCGGCGGCGACACGATTACGTTTGAGCAGATGGACCGCTTTCTGCCATCCTTCTCCCCTTCCTCCTCCTCCTCTTCCTCTTCCTCTTCCTCGTCCCCTTCGTTCCCGCGCCGGAAAGGTCCGCCGCCGGAGCGCTTGTCGGACTCGGCCACGCGAACGCGAAACAATTCGGTCGCCGTGCGAGGCGATGCCCCGCCGCCGGCCAAGGCTTCTCCACGCGAAAAGCCAGCCGCGGGCGCTGAGCCGGACCCGATTGAGCCGCGTCCGTAGCGATTCGGTGGCATCGACGCCGTGCGGCGTCTCCCCGCCGGCGTGACGGCGGGTCGCAAGACGTAAGCTATTCTTGAGCTAGCCCACGCCGAACCCCTTGTGGCGTCAGGCATTCCCTGCACGTGGCCCGGGCTTGTGGGCTGATTTACCGGCCCGTGCAGTCATCGCCCAATGGGCCGTGCCCCGCGCGACCGTCACCTTCGATATGTCCGCTACAGGTTGTCTGCGAACCAGGCTGCTCGTAACTGTGTGGGGCCTATTGGTGACCTCAGGGCTCGCGGTGTTGCTATGGCACGAGACGACGCCAGGCTCGTCAGGCGCACCGCCGACCGAGTGGCCCGCAGAGTCTCGCATCGGCGGCAGCAGCGTCTCGACCGATGGCGTTTGTCTCCTGATGTTTGCACACCCTCGTTGCCCGTGTACGCGCCAGCCTTGCCGAGCTGGCCAAGCTCGTGACCGATTGCCCGAGCGGGCTTGACGCCTACGTCTTGTTCTTCCAACCGCACGGCGGCGGCAACGAGTGGCGAGACACCGACCTATCGGATAGCGCGCGACAGATTCCGGGAATCCACGTGATAGCGGACGACGATGGCCGTGAGCGAGAGCGATTCGGCGTCCAGACCTCGGGGCACGTCCTGGTGTACGCCGCGGGGAAACTGGCGTTCAGCGGCGGGATCACGCCCTCGCGCGGCCATTCCGGCGACAATGCCGGCCGCGAGGCGATCGTAGAACTGGTGGGAAAAGGAAGCGCCGTCAGGAAGGAATCGTTGGTGTTCGGCTGTCCGCTTTGCAACCGCTCGCCCGTCGAGTAGAGGCCATGGAATTCGAGCGCACCTTAGACGTAGAACGGCAGGCCCGGCAGTTGTCGGCGCGGCACCAGCAGCAGATCTTTTGCCGCACGGATCGGTTGTTTGCCGGGCTGATGATCTTTCAGTGGCTGGGAGGCATCGCCGCGTCGCTGGCGATCTCGCCGAAAACCTGGGCCGGCACGGAGAGCCAAACGCACGCGCACGTCTGGGCTGCGATCTTGATCGGTGGCGCGATCAGCAGCTTGCCCGTCTTGCTGGCCATCCTGCGTCCGGGAAAGGCGACTACGCGTCATGTCATCGCCGTGGGCCAGATGCTCACGTCGGCGCTCTTGATTCACCTCTTGGGCGGCCGGATCGAGACGCATTTCCATGTTTTTGGATCGCTGGCCTTTCTGGCGTTCTATCGGGATTGGCGGGTCTTGATCTCGGCCTCGGTCGTCGTGGCCGCGGACCATTTCATCCGCGGCCTGGTGTGGCCGCAGTCGGTGTACGGCATCGCGGCGGCCAGCCCATGGCGGTGGCTCGAGCATGCGGCCTGGGTGATCTTTGAAGACATCTTCCTGATCTGGTCGTGCCGGCAGGGGACGCACGAGATGCTGGATACCGCTCGCCGCCAGGTCCTGCTGGAACTGGCCAAGACCCGCGCAAGAAGCGAAAGAAGCCGCGGAGGCCGCCAATCGCACCAAGAGCGAGTTCCTGGCGAACATGAGCCACGAAATCCGCACGCCGCTCAACGGCATTCTCGGCTTTGCCGACATCCTGCGGAGGGCGGATCGCGATCTCAGCGAGGCGGAGCGAGGCGACTACCTGAGCACGATCTGTTCCAGCGGCCAGCATCTGCTGACGATCATCAACGACATCCTCGATCTGTCGAAGATCGAAGCCGGCATGATGGCTATCGAGCGTGCCCCGTGTTCGCCGCACCAGATCATCGCCGACGTCATCTCCGTGCTGCGAGTGCGCGCTCACGAGAAGGGGCTGCTGCTCGAGTATCGTTGGATCGGAGGCATTCCCGAGACGATTCACACCGATGCCATCCGCTTGCGCCAATTGCTGATGAACCTGATCGGCAACGCCATCAAGTTCACCGAAGTCGGTGGAGTGAAGATCACCGCCACCCTGGACCAAACCGCGTGCCCGCAACTGGTCATCGACGTCAGCGACACGGGGATTGGCATCCCCGCAGAAAAGCTGGGCGCTATCTTCAGTCCGTTCGTGCAGGTCGATACGTCCGTCACCAGGCGCTACGGCGGCACGGGGCTGGGCCTGGCCATCAGCGACCGGCTCGCGCATGCGTTGGGCGGCGGGCTTCGGGTGCGAAGCGATCTGGGCCGCGGGAGCGTGTTTACGGCCACGGTCGCCACCGGGCCGCTCGAGCGCGTGCGGATCGTCGCCCCGTCAGCCGCGATGACCACCTCCGGCGATGTGTCGCGCCGCTGCGAGGTGCCCTTGTCGCTCTCGCATGCGCGAATCCTCTTGGCCGAGGACGGCGACACGAACCGAAAGCTCATCAACTTGATTCTGACGCGCGCGGGCGCCACGGTCACCACGGTCGAGAACGGCCAAATGGCCCTTGAGATCGCCACCCAAAAGCCGTTCGACCTGATCTTGATGGACATGCAAATGCCCGTGATGGACGGCTACACGGCGACCAGCGCCTTGCGTGCGACGGGGTTCGACGGGCCGATCATCGCCCTGACGGCCCACGCCATGAAGGGGGACGAACAAAAATGCCTGACCGCCGGCTGCACGGCCTATCTGGCCAAGCCGATCGACAGCAACAAATTGATCCGCACGGTCGCCAGCCGGTTGGGCCGAAGTTTGCCGCAGGGCGCTGGAGATCCTTTCGCCGCGGATCGGCCATTGGGCTCTACGCTTCCCATGGACGATCCGGACTTCCACGCGCTGGCCAAGGAGTTTGCTGATTGCCTCCCGCCAAAGATCGCGGCGCTCCGCGAAGCCTGCCGTACGCGGGATCTTCAGGAGGTAGGTCGCCTCGCTCATTGGCTGAAGGGAGTCGCGGGCTCGGTAGGCTTTGCCGCTTTCACCGTCCCCGCAGCAGACTTGGAGCAGCTAGCCCGGTCGGGAATCGCCGACGGCCTCGACGACCTGGTCGGCAAGATTGAAGAGCTGGCGCACCGAGTGGACGTGCCCTGTTTGCGTGCGTTGGCAAAAACACCATGAATTCCTTATTCGGGAGGCCGAGCAAGTCCATGGTCCTGACGCTCGAACCCATTGCGGAGGCGAAAGTCGGCCGCCCGCTCTCACCCTCCGTCGTGCCATCCCCCACGCGAGAACCGAAGATCCTCATCGTGGATGATGAGCCGATCAACCTGCAGGTCGCCCGCAAGCACCTCTTACTGGCCGGGTACAAGCAGTTCGTGCTGACCGCCGATCCCACGGAGGTGTTGGCGCTGTTGGAGCAAGAGCATCCCGATCTGGTGCTGCTGGATATCATGATGCCGGGTATGAGCGGCCTCGAGCTGCTCCGCGCCATCCGGGCCCGCGACGATTTCGGGCACCTGCCGATCCTGATTCTGACGGCGCTCGATGACCGCGAGGTCAAGTCCGAGGCGCTGAACGGCGGCGCAACCGATTTCCTCACCAAGCCCGTCGATCCGACCGAGCTCTTGCCGCGAGTCCGCAACGCCTTGGCCATCAAGGCGCATCACGACCATCTGCAGCACTACGCGAGCGAACTGGAGCGCACGGTGCGGGCACGCACCGCGGAGCTTGAAGAGTCGCGCCTGGAGGTTATTCGCTGCCTCGCCAGGGCCGCGGAATACCGCGACAACGAAACCGGCAGGCACGTGCTGCGGGTATCGCGCTACGCCGGCATCATCGCCCGCGAAATGGGCCTCGCCGCCGGTTTGGTCGAGCTGCTCGAGCAAGCCGCCATGCTGCACGACGTGGGTAAGATCGGCATTCCCGATTCGATCCTGCTAAAGCCCGGCAAGCTCGATCCCGAGGAACTCGAGTTCATGCAGAAGCATTGCGGCTATGGCAAGCGCATCTTCCAGCCGATGACTGGCGACGAGTACACGGCCTATGCCTCGCATACGACGCTGGGGGCAAGCATCATCAACCCTTGTCGCGCACCGGTGCTCGACCTGGCCGCCCGCATCGCGCTGACGCACCACGAAAAATGGGACGGCAGCGGTTACCCGATCGGGTTGGCGGGAGAGGACATTCCGCTGGAGGGACGCATCACGGCCGTGGCCAACGTCTTCAACGCGCTCAGCACCAAGCGACCCTACAAGCCGGCGTTTCCGCTCGACAAGTGCTTTGCGATCATGGAGGAGGGACGCGATGCACACTTCGACCCGCGCGTTCTCGAAGCGTTCTTCACGCGCCGCGCGGACATCATCCGGGTGCAGATCGACCACGCCGACACGGAATAAAACGGCCCCGATCGAGGGCTACTCGCTGGAGCGAGTGAGTTTCTCGAGTTCATTCGGGTCGATGATCCAGGCTCCGCTGCCGGCTTCGATGGCGCACTGCCGGAGGTCGGGGTCGATGGCTTTCGCGGCCTTGTAGAGCTCGGCCAGCGCGTGCTGGTCGTCCCATTTGGCCTTGAGCACGACTTCGTGCATGCCTTTGGTGGCGCACACAAGCAGTAATGCTGCTCTTGCCGGGACGCGCCTCGGGTGTCGATTTCGATGTGCTTCTCGCACGCCAGCGTCCAGCCAACGTCAACCAATCGTGCGCGCAGGTCGGAGCTCATGGGATCGCCCTGTTTCGAGAAACTCTCGCTGCTCGAGGATTCGAGTTGGAGATGCGCGGATTCGAGTTGGAGATGCCCGCTATTATTGTCCAGCGGCGCAGCGGGTGACGCAAGCATGCCGTCGAGATTCTGTGGGAAAGCACCGCCGCACAGAGCACGCGGCACGCACGACCAGTTGATAACGGCGGACCCCCCGTTGACCGTGCTGGAACGGGCGGCCAGGGCTGGCAACCCTTTTGGTGGGCCGACTCTGAATGAATCAGCAACCTTTGATGCGTTGCAGGCAAATTGAACAAACGCGAGAAAACGATAAAAATATAAAAATTGTCAGAAACTAATTTACAAGCGGCGGCTGTTGGTTAGACTCTGTGACGGTCCCGATCGCTGAGCCGTGCTCAACCACCGCGAGCACTGTTCGGAAGTGGGCCGTGACGGCGATGCATTCTTTTCATTTCGCTTCTAGGGAGGTTCTTATGCTCTCAAAATCGCGGAGACAAGGTTTCACCTTGGTCGAGCTGTTGGTGGTGATTGCCATCATCGGCGTGCTGATTGCGTTGCTCTTGCCCGCCGTTCAGGCCGCCCGCGAGGCGGGTCGGCGAGCGAGCTGTTCGAACAATCTGCCACAAATCGGCTTGGCATTCCACAACCATCACGACACGCTGGGATTCCTCCCCGCAGGTGGCCGGGGTTGCTGCGCTGCGCCGACGTTTTTCGCCAACCAGCCAACGCATGCCAATCAGCTCAACTTCAACGTCGAGCTGGGGCAGCAGGCTGGCTACGCGTTCCAGATTCTGCCGTACATGGAGCTGACGAACGTCTGGAACCCCCCGCCGCATCCCACGACTCCGGTGACCAACACCGAGATTCAGCAGAAATGGCGGGTCATGCGCAACTCGTACATTCCGTCCTACATCTGCCCGACGCGCCGGGCCGGCAGCGGCACCGCGGCATTCGACGTGGGCGGCGTGCGCACCTATCAGGTGGACTACGGCTCCAATTCGTTCACGCAGTGGGGCTGGGAGAGCCAGCAGAGCGGTGTGACGCCGTGGAACAAGGGTATTCCCCTGGGGGCCATCACCGACGGCACGGCCAACACCATGATGGTCGGCGAGAAGCGCATTCCTTCCAAGCGCTACGTCCAGCCGCTGGGCGACCAGGACTGGGGCGTGACCGATGGTTGGGACCCGGACGTGGTCCGCATCGCGCTGGCGCCGAACACCAACGCCAACCGCGACGTGATGCCGCCGCTCATTCCGGACTCCTGGGTGCCGCTTCCCGACAGTGTGATCTATCCGGTGGATGGCCGCTCGGGGTGGTACTCCGGTGACTGGGGCGACTGGCGCTTCGGCGGACCACATCCCGAGAAGATGCTGATGTGCTACGGCGATGCCTCGGTGCACCCCGTGCCGTTTAATATCGACCCGCTCGTTTGGCTGCGGCTCGGCCACCGCGCCGACGGCAAGCCGGCTGAAGTTCCCAATTGATGCTCCGCCTCGTTTCTGTGGGAGCTGCATCGCCAGTCACCGACCGACGCTGGCGAGCAGCTCACCCTAGAGCGGGGCGCGACCAGGCGATGACGGTCAGCCGGACCCGCGCTCGTTGCGGCGTAGCTCGGCTCGCCGCACCTTGCCGCTGACCGTCTTGGGCAGCTCGGGGACGAACTCGATCTCGCGTGGATATTTGTAGGGGGCCGTCAAACCTTTGACGTGCTCCTGCAGCCGCGCGACGAGGGCGTCCTGGGCTCAACGCCTGGTTTCAGCACGACGAAGGCCTTGACGATCTCTCCGCGCACCGCGTCGGGCTTGCCGATCACGGCGGCCTCGATGACGGCCGCATGGCTCATCAGCGCGCTTTCCACCTCGAAGGGGCCGATGCGGTACGCGGAGCTGGTGATCACGTCATCGGCGCGGCCGACGAACCAGAAGTAGCCGTCCTCGTCCACATAGCCGCGGTCGCCGGTCAGGTACCAGTCGCCGCGAAACGATTCGGCGTTGGCCTCGGGGTTGCGCCAGTATTCGCGGAACAGAGCCAGCGGCCGCGAGGGCGCCGTGGCCACCGCGATCGCTCCCTCCGCACGCGGCGGCAAGCGGCGGCCCGCCTCATCGATCACCGCCAGGTCGAAACCGGGTGTCGGCAGCCCCATCGAGCCGGGCTTGACCGGGACGCCGGGAAAGTTGCCGCACAAGAGCACCGTCTCGGTCTGGCCGTAGCCATCGCGAACGGTCAGCCCGGTGGCCTGCCGCCAGGCCTCGATCACCTTGGGGTTGAGCGGCTCGCCGGCAGCCACGCAGTGGCGCAGCGCCGCCGGCCGGAAGCCCTTCAGGTCTTGCTGCGCCAGCAGACGATAGATGGTGGGGGCAGCACAGAAGCTGGTGATCGGCCACGCGGAAAGTTGCTTCAGCACGTCGGCCGGATCGAACTTGCCGGGCTGATGATGCACGAAGAGCGTCGCCCCGGCGAGCCAGGGGCCGAACAGGCTCGACCAGGCGGCCTTGGCCCAACCGGTGTCGGAGAGATTCCAGTGCAGGTCGTCGGGCTGCAGATCCAGCCAAAGCCGGCCGGTGACGACGTGGCCCAGGCCGTAGCTGGCCTGCGTGTGCAGCACCATCTTGGGCATGCCGGTGGTGCCGGAAGTGAAGAAAACGAGGGCCGGGTCGTCGCCGCGCGTGCACACCCCCTCGGCGGAAGCCAGGCCGCGCCCGATAAGCTGCTCGTAAGCATGCCAGCCGTCCGAAGCCGCCGGGTCGATCAGAATCTGGTGCCGCAGCATCGGCAATTGGTCGGCGACTTGCTGAATCTTCGCGGCGCCGTCCGAGTCCGTGACGATGGCCGACACTTCCGCCGCGCGAATGCGATAGGCAATATCGTGGGCCGTCAAGAGCGGCGTGCCAGGGATCGCGACGAGGCCGGCCTTGAGTACCCCGAGCATCGCTTCCCACCACTCGACCACGCGGGGCAGCATAATGAGCACGCGGTCGCCTTGGGCGAGCCCCAATTCACTCAACGCCGCGGCAAGCCGTGACGAGGCGCTCCGCGACCTCTTTCCAGGCAACCTCCCGGCGGCCGCTGGGGCCAAGCCAGACGAGTGCAATCTTGTCGGGCGAGGCGCGGCGCCAGAACATCGACGACGTCGCGGCCGAAGTTGAACTGCTCGGGCCGCTCCCAGCGAAAAGTCTGCCGGAGCCGGTGGTAGTCCTCAAGGCTGGCGATGCGCTGGTCCATACAGAAGGGGCACCGCAGGCGACGGAGCGTTGCAATTATTCAGCCAACGTAAGCTCGAAGCAGACCGCCTCGCGGTCGTTGCGCACCAGCAGGTGCTTGCCGGCCAGGGCCGGGGTGTTCCAGGTGGTTGTGTCCAGCGCGGACACGCGGCCCAGCTCTCGATAGCCCTGCGGCGAGGCCTCGACCAAGGCGATGTCGCCGGGCCGCTCCGCCTGCACCAGGATCAGGTCATCCACCAACAGGATCTGGCCGTGGCCGTAACGGCCCTTCTTCCAGACCACCTCGCCCGTCTCCCATTGAATGCAGCGGAGGATGCCCAAGTGGAGACCGTAGAGATGGTCGTCACGGCAGACGGCATTGGAGAACTTCGTCCGCAGGGTTTCCCCCTTCCAGATCTGCTGGACCGAGAAGCGCGCCGGCGTCGTCGCGGCGCACCTGGACGAGCAGGCAGCCCGAGCCGTACTCGGCCGCGATGAACAGGCGGTCGCCCGGCAGTGGGATGGGCTGCGAGACCTTGGGGTGCTTCAGCTCGCCCCAAGGCCAGTCGAGCCGCCAGAGCTGCCGGCCGGTTCGCGGGTCGTAGGCGGCCACGCCGGCATCCTCTTGATTGAGGACTTGCCGCACGTCGCAGAGCGTGGCCAGCATCGGCGAGGCATAGCTATCGGCGATCGTCCCCTGCCGCTCGTCGCTCCAGGCGGCGGTCCAGGCGACCTCTCCGGTCGCTTTCTTCATGGCCACCAGCGAGGGCCCCTGCCCGCCGCCGCCGGTGACGATGACCAGGTCATCGACGACGAGCGGCGAATCGGACTTGCCCCAATTGCAGACGGCCGCGTCGTAGTCGTGCAGCACGTGCCGCTGCCAAACCCGCTTGCCCGTCGCGACCTTCAGGCAGTTGACGTTTCCGGTGCCCCCCATCACGTACACGCGGTCCCCAGCGACGGTGGGCGTGGCGCGGGGGCCGGTGCCGTCGGGCTTAATCGAGCGGTAGCCCTCTTCATCCTGATGCACCCACACCGGCTCGAGCGTCGGCACCCGGTAGCAGGCGACCACTTCGACGTCGCCTCGCAGCTCTTGGGTGAAGGCGTAATCGCCTACCACGGCGAAGCCCGACCAGCCGGCCCCGATCTCGCGCCGTGCCACCTCGCGCGGCGGATGAGCTTTCCAGTCGCGCGACGAGCTTGATGCCGCGGACGATGCCGTCGCGCTGTGGTCCTTGAAACTGCGGATAGTCGCGCTCGCCGGGAACGACGCGGATTTCGGCCGCCGGGAGCGGGTGAGCGAACTGGGCCATCCGCTCGGCAGGGCGCAGCGAACGGCCGACGGTGAAGCTCGACCAGACCGGCACCGAGTCGCCGTCGAACTCGTCGAAACGCACGAACCCCAGATGATAGGCGTAGCCAAAGCCCACGATGACTACCACGGGCGCGAAGAAACCGCTCAATCGCCACAGCCACGGCAGCCGCGAAAAGAGCAGCCCCCATCCCATCAGGCCCAGCACGCCGACAAAGGCCACGCCCACGGAGACCCAGAACCGCCAGCCGGGGCCAAGGGGCGATAACCAGAGTATGTAGGCGATGCCCAGTGCGACGAGGGCCAGGATCACCAGTGCCGGCCACCACCGTACGGCCGGCCTGGCCGGCGCTCGGGGTGAAGTGTCGCCTCAGGCTTTGCGAGCTGCGGCTTTTCGGCGGCCTTCATGTCAGTTCCCCGTCATTCTGCCCATTGGCTGCGCAGGGGTGATACCGTGCTGCGTAGGAAAACGGCTCCGGAAGCTTATCCGCTGGTAGCGCGCCATGACAACGGCGAAACGGCCAGCATGACTGCCGGCAACCACTCAGGGCGGCGGAAAGCCCGCTGCCACCGCGCGGCGCGATAATCGGCTGGCTCGTTGAGATTGCGGAGCGACGAAAGGTCTGGATCGATGTCCCGCAGCTCCCCCTCGCGGACAACGCGTGTGTCCACCGCCTCGAACAGGAAAACCGGCCGTAGGCGGCCCTCCTCGAGCAAGCGCTCGGCATGCGGCAGCACGGCTTTGCTGTATACCGCAGCCAGCGGGTGATGATAACCCCCGGCCCAGGGCACCGCGATCTCATGTCCGGCGTGGAGCTCAATCATCCGCCGCACGAACGCCGGGCGCAGCAGGGGCACGTCGCAGCTCGTGGCGTAGGCCGCGGCGGTCTCAACCGGCAGCGCCACGAGGCCCGCGGCCAGTCCCTCCAGTGGGCCTCGCCCTTCACGGCGATCGCGGACGACGGTCACTTCACCAGGCAGCGCGGGCAGATACTGACCCGGCGCGGCGACCACGATCACGTGCGGCACGACTTCGTGAACCAGCCGCACCACGCGCTGAAGCATCCGCTCCGGCCCGAACGAGAGCATGGCCTTGGAGTGTCCCATGCGGCTGCTGCGGCCGCCGCAAAGGACGATGCCGGCGTGAGAGGCGATCGAAGTCAACGTGCGTAGTCCGTGTTGAATCGCCCAAAGGACAAGGGAAGGCACGGATGGCCGAATCGTAGCAGGGAATTGGCGCTGGGTCAGGTGCAGCCGGAAACCGACACTACAGCCCCATCCGCGCCAGGATCTTCGCCGCCATCCGTTGTTCCAGCGCCGGGTCGTTGCCGACGGGGATCCAACCGCGGGTGAGCGCTTGGGGATCGAGCGGGTCGCTGAAGCGGCGGAGCGAATTGTCGTTGCTGAAGACGGCCGTGGCCGTGGTGGCGAACTCCGGCCGGCCGACGTTTTCCAGCTCCTTGAGCACGGTCACCTGCACCTGGTAGCCGCCAGCGGCAGGCGTCATGTGCACGAATGCCCGGCGGCGGATGGTTTGAAGCGTGCTTTCCAGCCGCTCCGCCGTGTTGGCCGAGTCGCCGCGCCATGGCTCCAGCAAGGTGGCGCCGATCTGTGGCCGCGTTTCCAGCCGACCCTCGGTGAGCGTGTCGCCCACGAGTCGTGGCCGTTCTTCCCGCAGAATGTCCAGGTCGTCATCAACCACGTCCACAACCACGTCCCAAAGCAAATCCCGATCGGCCGTGGGCACGACGAATGGATTGGCATACCCCACCACGGGCCCCTGCGCAGCGTCGGGCGCGGCATCGCGCCAGGACGCGCAGCCGCCGATGCCGGTCGCCAGGACCGCAATCAGGCACCGTATGGCCCACGATGGGGAGAACAGAAGTGTCATCGCAGTGTCGAAAACGGGACGGCAAGGCGCAAAGCTAGCCAGCGCGATGCGCGCACCGGCCCCGTGTGGCCAGGGAAAGGGGCAAGAGTCTGACAAGCTTCCGCGGACAAATCAAGAGAAGCGGCGCGAAATGCGGCGCTGCTGCTTTCGCAGGCAGGCATGTCGTGCAATGGCAGCAGGAACGTTAACCGCCGGCCACTGCCCGTACGCGCAGCGACCTGGTCGTCCGCGACTGGCCCCGCTGCAACTGGTGCAACGGGGCGGGGTTAGGGAAGCCTTTTCGTGGAATCGCGAGCGTGGGACGCCGGGCTGGGCATACGAGTTGCTAGCCGGTACATTGGTTCTTGCCCGAACTCGACGGGTAACGAGCGCTCGGCCCGTGTACGGATTGTATCGCCCGCATCGCACCTTCAGGAGAATGGCATGTCAGCGACCGTTTCGCTTCCTCCCGACGCTTCTGCCCGCCTGGCCATGCTGGCGGAGATGCTCGAGCGCTCGACCGCGAAGGGAGAAGCCGACAACCGCTCAGAAAGCAGTCGTCGGGAAACGGCTCGCGGCGAACCGTCGCCTGTCCGCAAGAGCCAATAGGCCGCAGCCCACACGCTCGGCCATTCGCCGCATCGTCTTGCTTCGCCGCGCCTCCTTGTCGCCACGGTCTTGTGGTGCGCACTTGGTGGCCTTCTTGCGCCCACGGCGGGCTTACGCCGCGCCGTGCCTCATACGGTTCTTACGGTTGCGAACACTTGTCCCGCGCGCCGCAGCTAAGTAACTTGACGGAACGGCCTCTTAATTCTCCCTTTACGCGAGACATCCAAGACCTGCCATGAGGACTTCCCTTGCGCTGGCGTGCGCCGGATTGTTGACGATCTGCCTGGGCTGCGGTGGCGGGGCCGGCGACGATGGCCGGTCCGGCGTGATTCTGCTCCGTTACAAAACCGGCAGCGAAAGCACCGAGCAGCGCGAACGAGGCTTTCTCGAAACGTTGCGAACGGAGTATCCGGATATCCACATCCTCGTGGACAACCAATACGCCGGCACCACGCGTGACGAATCGCTGACCAACGCCCAGAACGTGCTGACCAAGTACAAGGCGCGCGCGACGGGCATCTTCGCCGTCTGCGAGCCCAATGCCGTCGGCGTGCTCCAGGCGCTGCAAGACGCCGGGCTGCAAGGCACGGTCAAGTTCATCGCCTTTGACCCTAGCCCGGAGCTGATCGACGGGTTGCGCAGCGGCGCCATCCACGGCATCGTGCTGCAAGACCCCGTGAAGATGGGATACCTGGGGGTCAAGACGATGGTCGAACGCCTGAAGGGCAACAAGGTGGAGAAGCGCATCTCCACCGGGGAGTACGTGGCCACGCCGGAAAACATGGACGGCAAGGACGCCGAGGGAAACGACATCAAGAAGCTGCTCAACCCGGTGCAATTCACCGACGAATTGAAGGCCAGACCCGACACGCCGACATACAGACTCGCCGTGATTCCCAAGGGGACGACGCACGTCTTCTGGAAGTCGGTGCACGCCGGCGCGGAGCAAGCCGCCAAGGAGCTGGGCAATGTAGAGATCCTCTGGAAGGGGTCGCAGAACGAGAACGACACCGAGGGGCAGATCAACGTCGTGCAGGATTTTACGGCCCAGAACGTGTCGGGCATCGTGCTGGCCCCCAACGACTCCTCCGCCCTGGTGGAAGCCGTGCGGGGCGCCAAGTCCAAAGGCATTCCCGTCGTGATCTTCGACAGCGACCTGGACGACAAGGACGCCTACGTCAGTTACGTGGCCACGAGGAACGAGCGCGGTGGCGAGCTGGCCGCCCGGCGGCTGGCCGAAGTGCTGGGCGCAAAGCCGAAGGCTGCCGCTAAGGACGACAAGACCGAGTAGGTCGCCGAGGGCCATGGCTTACCCGTCCCGCGCAGGATTCCGGCCGCCGCGCTTTGCACCACTGCCCGGCTTGGCTATTGTTAGGGTCAACACGGCCAGCACACAGCCGCGGGCGGCCAGGACGTTGACCAGCATGCCCGCCGCTCCGCCCGGAGGACGGTGCATGCCCAGCGTTTCGCGTCGAGACCTGCTCCGCATCGGCAGCCTGGGGCTGATGGGTGTCTCTTTGCCGCGGCTGCTGGCGGCTCGGGAGCGCTCCGAGCGCCAGGGAGGCAGGCCGACGGCGGATGCCTGCATGCTGATCTTTCTCAACGGCGGGCCCAGCCATCTCGACATGTGGGACATGAAGCCGGATGCCCCCGACGGGATCCGCGGCGAGTTCCGGCCGATCGCCACCTCGCTGCCGGGCTGTCAGGTCTGCGAGCACCTGCCGCGGCTGGCCAGGCACATCCACCGCGCCACCGTGGTGCGGTCGATGCACCACAGCGTCAACAATGCCCACGCGGCGGCCGTCTATACGTCGCTGACCGGGCACGACCGGGGCGACGCCAACGTGGCCATCGGCGCCGCGCCGCACGATCATCCGGCCATCGGCTCGGTGCTCGCCAAGCTGCGGCCGCCCCGGCCGGGTGTCGTCCCGCACGTGCCCCTGCCGTACATCACCAAGGAAGGGGCCGGCGGCCCGCCGCAGCCGGGCTTCTTCGGCGGCTTGCTCGGCGGCGCGTACGACCCGCTGTTCGTGCTCAAGGACCCGAACGCCCGCGACTTCGGCGTGCCGGAGCTGACGCTGCGGGCCGGCGTCTCGGCCCAGCGGATGGACGTTCGCCGGGCGCTGTTTCAGGACCTGGAGCGGCAAGTCGCGGCCGCCGGAGCGGCCACGGTCGATCGCTTCCAGCAGCGAGCCTTCGACCTGCTGACCTCACCAGCCACGCAGCGGGCCTTTCGCATCGCCGACGAGACCGCTAAGACCCGCGACGCCTACGGCCGCAACATCTACGGCCAGAGCGTGCTGCTGGCGCGGCGGCTGATCGAGGCCGGCACGCGCGTGGTCTGCATCTCCTGGGCGCCGGACGCCAACGCCACCTGGGACACGCACGGCAACAACTTCACGAAGCTCAAGAACACGCTGCTGCCGCAGTTCGACGCCGCCTGTTCGAGCCTGCTCACCGACCTGGCCGACCGCGGGCTGCTGGAGCGCACGCTGGTCGCCGTCATGGGCGAGTTCGGCCGCACGCCCAAGATCAACGCCAATCAGGGCGGCCGCGACCACTGGAACTTCTGCTACAGCCTGATGCTGCTGGGCGGCGGCATTCGGCCGGGCTATCTTCACGGCGCCAGCGACCGCATCGGCGCCTTCCCCTCCCGCGACCCACTGGTGCCCGGGGACGTGATCGCCACGATCTACCATTGCCTGGGCATCGACGCCGAGGAAGAGCTGCGCGATCAGCTCCAGCGGCCGCACCGGCTGGTGCCCGCCGGCAGCGTGGTGAAGTCGCTGCTGGCATAAGTAGTAGGCACACTCCGCGTGCCGTTCGTACTACTGTGCTACGGCACACGGAGGGTGCCTGCTACCCCCCTACCGCCGGCATACCCGGCAAAGTTTCGCGGACTCCCTCAACTGGCGCATTGGGCATGACCGATACTACCGGCACGCACAGATTCGATCCTTTCACGGGTCCCTACGTCGGGGGGAGCTTTCATGTCACGCCTGCGCCTTACTTCCTGCCTGCTGCTGGGCATTCTGGCCGCTTTCGCGACGCTGGTCCGGGCCGACGTCAAGTACCAGCCTGACGAGATCGCTCTCTACGTCGGTGACGCCCGCTTCTGGGAGAAATGGGACGAGTATCCCTTCGACGAGGAGCCCGTCGGCCGCGAGGGCCTGTGGGGCAGTTTCAACATGGGCTCGCTGATCATGTCGCAGACCGACAACGCCACCATCGGCCAGGATGGCGTGAACCGGCTGGGCTTCTACGGAACGATCGGCCCGATGATCGAATACAACGGCTACCAGACGGGCATCTTTGGCGACAAAGTCCACAATTTTCAGGACACGACGATCGGATACATGGAGAAGGACCACGGCTGGTTCGCGCGCGTGCTGGACATCAAGGGACACGACCTGTTCTCCGTGCGTTCTGACGTGGGCGTCGTTTTCAACGATCCGCAGGGCCTCCTCGATGGCTTTTATGACCTGGACGGCGACGGGCTGGACGACTCGTTCGACGGCGACTTGAACTTCGGCCGCGACGGCGGCCCCATCGACGCCGGCGACCTCGTGCAGCAGGGCGTGTCGTTCGGTGAGCTGCAGGTCCGCCTCCGCACCCACCAGATCTGGACCGTGGAGGCCAACCACGTGGCCCGTCTCAATCGCGAAATCTGCGGCGCCTATTGGGAGCCGTTCGGCGGCGTGAGGTTCATGGTCTTCGACGAGTCGTTCAACGTCGAAGGGATCGGCGGCGTGATCGGCGATAGCTTCTGGAACACCAAGGTCGAAAACCGCCTCATCGGACCGCAGGTTGGCCTCCGCTGGTTCCGCACCGACGGCCGCTGGACGTTCTCCACCGAAAGCCGGGCCATGCTGGCGTTCAACTTCCAGACCATCGACCAGACGTACAGCTTCGGCAGCCGGCTGTCGCAGAACGTCGGCCGCGGCACCGACCCGAGCACGTCCGGCCAGCAATTCATCCGCTCGCGGTTCGACCAGTTCGTGGCGCGGGAAGGAGTCAACACGGCCCACGAGATGGAGATCGGGGCCCTCGTGGAGCTCAACGCGCAGGCCTCGTTCGCCCTGACACGGTACTTGAACGTGGACCTGGGCGCCCGCGCGATGTGCCTCGACGGCTTGGGACGGCCCAACACGATGGTGGTCTACACCTTTCCCACAATGGGCATCAACACCGACGAGAACCACCAGCGCTTGATCGCGGCAGGTGGGTACGTGGGACTGAGCCTCAATCGCTAGACGCATCGCCCGCCTGTTTGGCGAGCTGGAGCTGACGGTCGCGGAGCGGACGGCACGCATATCCCCAAAAAGACAGCGGCGGCATCGAGCGTGGGCTCGATGCCGCCGCGTTGTTTTGCGATACGTCGTTTTGCGATCTGGTTTTGTCGCGCGACCTAGTTAGCGCCGACCTAGTCGCGCCCGACCCTAGTTACGCGCCCGACCCTAGTTCAGCGCCCGACCCTAGTTAGCGTTCGTACCGGTCAGCAGCAAGAAGTTGCTGCCGCCACCCGTGTCGGGGGGCGTTGCCGGTGGCGGAATGCAGTTCCTCACGGCGCCGTTCACATCTTCCAGCGTGACCACGAAGTTTACGTTGGCGGGGCAGGTCTGGCCAAAAAATGGGTTCACAATCGTGATCAGGAACGTGCTGTCCGCGGGGTTTGGCCCGCCTCCCAGGTCCCCATCCGGCGGCTGACAAAAAGACGTTCCTGTAATTGGATTGAACGTGGCAGGGACTCCGGACAGCTCAGCAAGGGCTGTCTGCCCAATGCCACTGGCGTTGTCGGTGATCGTCACGGTGCCGCAACAGGGCGCATCGAGATCAAAGAACAGGCCGTTGACATTCGTCGACCCGGCGGCATCGGTCTCATATTCGCTGTACGGCGGATTGAGAGGGAAGCCCAGCGCGTCGGTCCGCAGGTACGGACACACGGGGTTGGGTCCCTGTTGCCCCAGGCCGGTCTGGGTGATCACGAGGGCGGTCACGACGCAGACCAGAACCGCCCCGAGGCTGAATTGAATCGCTCGTCTCACGCCTGTTCTCCTTCTCCGCTCTGGTGGTGAAAACCTGCAAAAGCGCGTTCTAGTCTAATGGCGGCATTTGGCGTGTCAAGGTTTTGGGCATTTTCGGCATTTTCGCCGATTCCGCCGGCGGCAACCCACGTCAATCGAGAGCTCGTGGCCCCCATGGGTGGGCGCCCATCAGGTAGATCTTGGAGCCAGACCTTCTTGAGAACCCGCACAACTTGGTAATCTCTCCGTCTCGCGCCACGACATACTAATAGAGGCGCACCGTGCGTCAGAATCGCTCGGCCAGGAGCCCCCCTTGACGAGCTGGGAGAACATTGTTCGGGAGCACGGGCAGATGGCTTTTGCCGCCGCGTGGCGGGTAGTAGGACACGCGGGAGACGCGGAAGACGCCGTGCAAGAGGCGCTGCTGGACGCCTTCCATCTGCACCGTTCGCAGCACGTGGCGAACTGGGGGGCGCTCTTGCGCCGCCTGGCAACCTGCCGGGCCTTGGACCTGCTGCGCAAACGCCGGCAGACCGAGCCACTCTGCGCCGATGCGACCGCACCGGCGACGTCGGAGCCGCCGCTGGTCGCCGTGGCGAGCGAGCTGGCCCAGCGGCTACGGGAGGCCCTTTTGCAACTCGCCCCGCGCGAGGCGGAGGTCTTTTCGCTGCGGTATTTCGGCGAGCTGACGAACGAGGAAATTGCGGCAGAGCTGAAACTGACGACGGGGGCCGTAGGCGTCGCACTCCACAAGGCGCGTGTACGCCTGAAAGAACTCTTGGAGACCGAAGGGGAAGCGCAATGAACACGTCCGCCGCGACCCAGAGTTTCGTTGATTTGGAAGGGATGTTGCGATCGGCGGTGGAGCAGATCGTGTCTCCGCCTCCGCCGGCGGAAGTTGCGCAGCGGCTCTTGGAGCGGGCGGCGAAGTGGGAGGCGCCCTCGGTTCGCACGCCGGCAAAGACCGGAACTCGACCCTACTTTGCCGTTGGTGCGGCATTAGCCCTCGGCCTGCTGCTCGCGGTCGCCATCACGATGGTCGGCCGATTGCCACGAGAGAAATCCGTGGCCGTTTTGCCTAAGGAGGAAAAGACGGAGCCCAACGTGAATCCCCCTGAAGCGCTTCGGGCCATCCCCCAGCCTTTGGAGTCGGCGGCCAGTCTCGGCGTCGCTCCCCGTCCCTCTGACGCTTCGGCAGAAAAACGTCTTGGCGCACAGGCCTTCGGCGGCCTGCGGACGGGAGGTGGGCTCGTTGCCGGCGCAAACCCGTCGCGATGGTTCTCCGTCGCTGGCGAAGCGACGATTCTCGTATCCACGGGGGGCAAAGAGCCAATCCGGCTCGGCGAGAAGCAAGCCTTCACGAGCGAAGCGATCTTGCACGTCTGGGACTGGAGCAAGAGCGACAAGAGCCGCCCGCTGGATGCATCTTGTCCGTCGTTTTCGGTCTCGCCGGACGGCCAGTGGATCGTCACGAACGAGGGTCAGAAGATCGAAATCGCGACGGGCAAGGTCACCAAGCTGCCGGATCTTGAACCGCAGCCCCCCAGAAATGTCGCCCGCAAGGTCTGGACGCGGGCCCTGTTTTCTCGTGATGGCCGGCGTTTGGCCCTGCTGCTCGCTGGCGAGAACCAGACGGCCACGTTCAGCATCCTCGAGCTTGAGAACGGAAAGAAACTGTGCGACATCGAAAATCAGTGGCCCGCCATGCTGCCGGCCGCGTTCGCCCCCAACGGCAGCGAGATATTCCTGATGGGGAAGGACAACTTCGTCCGCCGCTTCGATGCCGCAACCGGCAAGGAGCGGCAAAAGTACGAGCCGGCCCACCAGAACAGCGTCCGCGCGATGATCGTCTCCCCCAGCGGCAAACTGCTCGTCTCGGGGGGCTCGCGGGGAGACATCTTGCTGTGGGATGTGGCCAGCCGGCAAGCTGCTGCACAAGCTGGTCGTCGAGCCCGCCGTTTATGCCGACGCCGGGGTCTATTCCCTGGCCTTCTCTCCTGATGAGTCGCAGGTTGCCGGCGGCGGCATCGGTAGCCTGCTCCTGTGGAGCGTGGAGACGGGCCAGGCGAAGAAGTTCCCCCGCGGTTCGGCGGGCGCGGAGCATATCCGCTTCTCGGCAGACGGCAAGTCCGTCACCATCGTCCACGGGTTTTCCGGCACTTCTGGCCCGGCCGGAGAGCATTTGCTGGTGTACCCCTCGGTGTCGAAATGGGACGTGGCCGAAGCCAAGTAGCGAGGCCGTGGTCAACCTCAAGAAGGAGCGGTGAAAGCCATGTTCATGACCATAGTTCGGGCATGAGGGGCACGGTACGGGTCTTCAAACTTCGCAACCGCGGAAAGGAGCACGTCCCAGATGAAACCCATTTTCACCATCTCAGCCGTGGCGGTCTTGTTCGTCGTCGTCCCCAGCCCATGCTTCGCCCTGTGGGATGTCCTGATCGTCTCCAAGGAGCGGGCAAAAGAACTGGGCATGCAAGTTCGGTCGTCGGCTGGCCCCAACCACGTTCAGGTGGTGCTCGAGTTCAAAACTGAGGGCGAGTTGAAGAACTTCAGCGACGTTGCCATGCGTTTGGGCCAGGGAGACGACCTGACGGTGTCCGCGCCGCTGCGGATGGATCAGTCGAAGCCGGGTCGCGTCGTGGTCAACGTCACCGTGGGCCGCGCCACCTGGAAAAGCTCAATCTGACGGTGAGCGTGCCGTTTCGCGACGGCGGCGCCGGCGGGACTCACCACGAAATCCGGGTGAAGGACTTCGTTGAAGTAAAGAAAGACCGTTGACACTGGGCACCGAACGAGGCGATCGCGTTCGTGGCATGACGCGGGACGGTTGGCTCGATGTTCGCGAGGTCGGAAGCACATTCACGCACTCGCGCAAGAACCAGATCGTCTACAACACGATCCACCACGTCATGCAGCGGCTGCACGACGGCGGGGGATCCACGTCGGTTTCGTCGGCGGGCAGAACGTGGTCCGCGGCAACCTGATCCACGGCGTGCGCGGCACCGGGTCGGCGTGGGGCCTCTACACCGACGCGGAGACGAACCGCGAGCGGATCGAGAGCAACGTGGTCTGGGACCTAACGCGCCGAAAATCGACTATCAGCACGGCGGCCCCAACAACAATCAATGGGTCAAGAACGTGCTGTCCACAGCCAGGGAAGAGCCGCCGCAAGCCAGGGCGTTGCGTGACACCATCGACGCGAGGCGGAAGAAGTGCTTGAGCCCTCCGGACGTGGCGCCTTGAACCGAAACCGGGGACGACACCCAGGCTTGCCAGCCTGACGGAGTATCGGGCTGGCAAGCCTGACCTAACCTACATCTTGCATCCGCTTCTCGCAAAGGCTCGCCCAGGGAGGACTGCATGACGAATCCTACGACGACTCTCCCGGCCGCTATCGTGTCCCGCCGGGACTTCCTCCGCACCGGGGCTGCAGCCGCGGCCCTGTGTCCGGCCGCCCTGTTCGCTGCCGACCGGGACGACCCGCCGCCCGACCTGCTCATCGGCTACACCGAGTTCCGCACCGACCTGCCCGGCGGTCGGCACGCCAACGTCAAGACCAGGCGTGCCGTCGTCGTCAAGGCCGACGGCACGGGCCGGCGCGTCCTGGCCGAGGAGCTGACGCGCGAGGCGGGCTACTGGACGCAGTTCGTCGGCTGGTCGCCGGACGGGAAGGCGGCCCGCCTGAGCCGCGACTGGAAGAGTGAAGAGGTCGGTAAGTGGGAAGAGGAGCACAAGACCTTCCGTACACGACCGGCGATGGCTGTTCGCTCACGACGCGTACCTGGTCGACCTGGCCAGCGGCAAGGCGACGAAGCAGCCCCCCGTCGAGGACAAGAAGAAGAGCGAGCTGATCAAGAATCTCGTCCACGGCCTGTCCATCTCGCCGGACGGCAAGCGCAGCGCCTTCGAAGACCCGGCATACCGGCTCTACCTCGCCGACGGGGACGGCTCCAACGCCAAGCAGATCAAGACGGGCCTGCGGTTCCACCTCATGCCCTCGTGGTCGCCGGACGGCTCGTGGGTGCTCTTTGTGGCCGGCGAGCACTACGATTGTCACCCGCACGTCCTCAAGGCCGACGGCACGGGCCTGAAGAAGCTGGCCAGCCGCAACGGCTACCGCGGCGTCATCGACTATCCTCGACGTGTACGACTTCCACGACGGCAGCAGCGACTTGCCGGTGTGGGCGGCCGACAGCAAGTCCGTCTTCTACACCGCCAAGGTGGGGAGCAACGTCGAGCTGTTCCGCGTCACGCTCGACGGCAAGAGCGAACAGCTGACCGACACGCCGGCCGGGTCGATGCACTACCACCCGGCGGCCTCGCCCGACGGCAAGTGGCTGGTCTACGGCTCGAAGCGCGACGGCGTCCGCCAACTCTACGTGATGCGCCTGAGCGACAAGAAGGAGTGGCGCATCACGCGACCTCGCCAAGGGGCGCGCCGCCATGTGGCCCCACTGGCAGCCCCGCGCCGCGCCGTAATGCACGGGCGGGTGGCCGGGGGGCGCGTCGGCCGGCGCCTGACAATCATTTGTCCAACTGCGGGATCAATATTCGGCAACAGTTCGCCGGCTCTGCCTACTGCGAAGTCCGGAGTCTGGAGCGGACGCGCTTCCTCGGCGCAAGGGCCAACTTGCATGGTTATCGTACTCGCCTCTTCCTGGTCTGCTCCTCCGCTAGCGTTTCTCGAAGTATGGCGGCGTCGAGTTGTAATGCAGCAGGTTGTACGGCGGGATCCGATCCTTCGGGGCGTCGCCGGTCACGAGTTCGCAGGCGATGCCGTACATCCAGGGGTACTCGTCGAGGCGAATCTCGCGGCCGAGGTAATCCATCTTGTTTCCCCACGCCCGGCCGACGCCGACGACGTCGAACCGTGTGATCGCCTGTTTCTTGCGGTCGTAGTGGACCGTGCCGAGCACGCGCAGCTCGCAGCCGCGGCTGTTCGGCTCGCGACGCAGCTTTTCGTCAAGTTCCTTGCCGAAGTGGGCGTGGCCGTCCAGCCGCAGCACGATGGTCTTGTCGTCCATCGATTGCACGGTGAGCACCATCGTTGACTTGCGCAGCGGCAGCGAGTTGACGCTCCCCTCCATGTAGTCGATGCCGATCGTGCTGTAGAACCGTTTCTGAATCGCCGGGGCGACCTCGCGCTTGTCTCCAGGCACCCCGTCTGGGGGGATCAGCGATTTCCGTTCCGCCTCGGTCAGCCACAAGAGATCGCTCTGCGTCTCGACCGTCCAGCGGTCGGGGTTTTCCTTGTAGTAGAACTCGCGCGACCCGGACGCTGCTTCTTGTCGTCGTGCCGCAGGTAGGTGCAGTAGCCGCGGACGATCAGGCCGCTGGTCGGCGGCTGGGGCACCGGGCGCTTCGGTGGCTTGGCCGTGGCGGGATCCGCCAGCAGCGGCTGTCGCTCCGCTTTCGGCAGGCGTGCGTACTCCGCGAGCACAGGCTCCAGATCGCGTGCCGCAGTTTCAGATCCTCCTTGCCGAGCGTCGTTCCGCCGGCCGTGGCGACGACGAGGTGATTGCCGCCGGCGCGGACCTTGTTGCAGAATTCCAGCTCCTGCGAGTTGCCGCGGAAGTAGGTGTCCAGGGCCAGCGGGACGAAATGCTTCGCGACGTACTCGGGCTCCACCTGGTTCCCGGTGAACCACCGGGCTCGATTCGAGGTGCAGGCCCCTCAGGTCCGCGACAACGGGCTGCCGTCCGCTGCGGTGAAGATCACCAGCGGCTTGTCCTCGGCGACGGCCTTGTGCCGCGCCTCGGTGACGTTGGTGAGCCACGGAATCTCGCGCCACGGACTCTCGCCTTTTTGCGGCTTGATGGCGGCGAGCAGCCGGTCGAAATCGTCGTCGGCGATCTCCGGCACCCCATCGGCACAGCGCCCAACCGTCGTGCAAAGCCCCAGAATCAATAGGCTCGGCAGAAAGCCATGTCGGATCATTAGGTGCTTCTCCTCGTAGGTTGTTCACAAGTCGCGGTACAATTGTCACACGGACCAGCTCGCCATTCAATCACCGGGCTTCTGGCAGCAGGCGATTGACGGTCGGTCAGCGGGTGCTGCTCAATTGGTTCGTCAAGAGCCTTGCTGGAGTAGAGGAATGGGAAGGACGACCGCATCGATTGCCGATAACAACGCGGTCGGCTGGCGGTTCGACAACACCTACTCGCGGCTGCCGGACGTCCTCTTCGCCCCGGCCAAGCCGGCCGCGGTGCGGGCGCCGCGGGTGTCGATTCTGAACCACCGGCTGGCGGACGAACTCGGCCTCGACCTCGGCGCGATGTCGCCGGAAGCCGCCGCGGCCCTGTTCGCGGGCCAGGACCTGCCGGGCGGTTCCCGGCCGATCGCCCAGGCGTACGCCGGGCACCAGTTCGGCGGCTTCACGATGCTCGGTGACGGCCGCGCCATCCTGCTGGGTGAACACCGGACGCCGTCCGGCCGGCTCGTCGACATCCAGTTGAAGGGGGCGGGGCGGACGCGGTTCTCGCGCGGCGGCGATGGCCGCGCCGCCCTCGGGCCGATGCTGCGCGAGTACGTCATCAGCGAAGCCATGGCCGCCCTCGGCATCCCCACCACGCGAAGTCTCGCGGTCGTCACCACCGGCGAACCGGTCTACCGAGCGTCCGCGTTGCGAGGGGCGATCCTGACCCGCGTGGCCGCCAGTCACATTCGCGTCGGGACGTTCGAGTACCTGGCGGCCCGTCAGGACGAAGCGAACCTGCGGGTGCTGGCCGACTACGCGATCGACCGTCACTACCCGGAACTGGCCGACGCCCCGCGAAAGTACCTGGAGTTCTTCCGCGCGGTCGCGGACCGCCAGGCCTCGCTCATCGCCCGGTGGCAACTCGTCGGGTTCATCCACGGGGTGATGAACACCGACAACATGGCGATCTCCGGGGAGACGATCGACTACGGCCCGTGTGCGTTCATGAACGCCTACCGCCCGGACACGGTGTTCAGTTCGATCGACCACGCCGGCCGCTACGCCTACGGCAATCAACCCGCGATCGCGCAGTGGAACCTGGCCCGCTTCGCCGAGACCCTGTTGCCGCTCCTGGATCCCGACCAGGAGAAGGCGGTCGCCATCGCCACGGAGGTCCTCGGCGAGTATCCCGCCCTGTTCGAGCGGTACTGGCTCGCCGGGATGCGGAAGAAGCTGGGGCTCCAGACGGACGAGGCCGGCGACGTCGAGTTGGTTCGGTCGCTGCTCGACTGGATGCAGAAATCCCGGGCCGATTTCACCAACACGTTCCGCGACCTGTCGTCGGAGGAGCCGCCGGCCGGCGACCGGTATCGGGATCCGGACTTCCTGGCCTGGTATTCACGGTGGCAGCATCGACTCGGTCGTGACGGCCGGCCGAACGCCTCGGCCTACGCCGTGATGCGGGCCGTCAACCCGGCCGTCATCCCGCGGAACCACCGGGTGGAGGAAGCACTTTCCGCCGCGGAGGATCACGACGATCTGTCGGTGCTGCATCGACTGCTGGCGGCGTTGGCGTCGCCGTATGAAGCGGGCGGCATTTGGCACGGTATCAAGAGCCGCCCGCCGACGATTGCAACTACCGAACGTTCTGCGGAACGTAGGTGACGCGCCACCGGCATCGACGGCGTCGGATTATGGTCTACTTCTTTTTCAGTTCGGACGGGACCGGGTAAGCCGTGTCTCCCGTGGCGGCCCACTCAATGCAGCGAATGAGCAGCGTCTGAAATCCGCCGCCCTTCATCGCGTCTACGTCGTGTCCCAAAGCGTTCTGGCACACGCGGCCCTTGCCGTACTTGTTCGTCCAGACCATCGGCTCATCCTTGCCGGTGTTCTTCGGGTCCTTGGCCTTATCGGAGTACGCCGTCACCAGCACTTCGCTCCCTTCGGTCAAAAGCGAGTTCTGATACAGCTCGTCACGGCCGTGTTGGAAGGACTTGATCCCCCGTGTAATCGGGTGCTCCTTCTGCACCGTCACCATAAACTCATGCATCTTGCCGTGATGCCCCTGCTTGCGCCAGCCGCCGGCGGTGAGCTTTTCGAATTCCTTGTCGAAATCTCCCGTGCCCGTGAACGCCGACGAGGCATGGTGATAGACCACCACTCCCAGGCCGTTGTGGACGGCCTCGATGAACGCGCTGCTTGTTGTCGTCGTTCCAAACGCTGTCGGCGTTCTCCTTCGCCCCCTTGGGCGTGTTGCGATAGTTGAGCAGCAGGACGTCGTACTTTTTCAAGTTGACCGAGATCAAATCGAGGCGCGGCCGCTCCGTGACTTCGACCTCGTGCCCCGCCTTGGTGAGCACTTCCTTCAAGAAGGGGGTCGTCTTGCGCCAGTCGTGGCCATGGTCGCCGGTGATGATGAGAACCTTGACCGGCTTCGCGTCGGCAGCCAGCCCCGCACCGCCCAAGAGCAATGTTGCGGCAAACGCCAACAGCAACGTCTTCATGTGACTTCTCCTTGCAGACGGACGAATCAGGAATCCGAGCAGCATTATTACACCGCCAGCAGAAGATGGGGTCAAACTTTGTCGTTCGTCGGCACGAATCGTCCGCTAGGGGGATGATTCGTGAATCCGCTCAGAGCGGCTCGCACGCCGGCAAAGCCTTCTGGAGTCTGGCCACTCCGCGGGGCGTGTCGGCCGGTAAAGCATCGGGGTGCGGCCGTCCACCGCGTCGATTTGGGCTCGTTGGGAATCGGGCTGGATCATTGTGGTGGGCCTCGCCTGGCACGCGCATTTTCCGCCCGCCGTCGTGGGGACAACGAACCTGGAAACGTGCATCAACAATCGTGGATGGGTATAATCCGCCAACACCTCTGCAGTCCAGCGGCAGGAGATCGGACCATGCACCAACTTGGTCGCGTAGGCTCGGGCCTTTTTTTGTCGTTCTCTCTGGGGGCGGCCCTGGCGCCGTCGTGGGCGCAGGAACGATATGCTCGGCCGCTCAACATGAAGGTGCCGCACATCAGCGACGGATGCGTCGGTCAAGTTCGACTACCCGATCGTCTACGTGCGAGCGCCGCGCTTCGGCGACACGAAGAACTCGCGCTGGGCGGAGGTCGGCGATCCCACGCGCCTGGACCCGGGGCCGACCTGGTGCTGCTCCATCCCGACGGCAAGGAGGAAGTGCTGGTCGAAGGGGGCGACGGTTCGGTGGCCGACCCGATGGTCTCCTTCGACGGCGAGTGGGTCTACTACGCCAAGTTCCACAATCTGAAAGCAGGGCTTCGCGCCCTAGGGCGGGCTGCCGGTCCACGGCGCGGACATCTACAAGATTCACGTCAAGACGCGCAAGATCGTGCAGTTGACCGACCAGCAGTTCACGCCCAACCTGGGCGCGGCCGACTGGTCGAGAAGTTCGGCGGCTCCGCCAACGGCAAGGACCACATCGCCTACGGCGTGTTCAACCTGGGGCCGTGCCCGTTGCCCGGCGGCAAGCTGGTCTTCGTCAGCAACCGCAACGGCTTCCGCCCGCCGAAGGGCGGCCGGCCGACGCTGCAGCTCTTCGTCATGGACGAGGACGGCGGCAACGTCGAGCAGATCGGCCATTTGAACATCAGCCAGGCGCTGCACCCGGTGGTCCTGGTCGACGGCCGGATCATGTTCAGCTCGTTCGAGAACCAGGGGCTGCGCAGCTCCGATTCCTGGGGCCTGTGGAGCATTCACCCCGACGGCACCAACTGGGGCCCGCTGATCAGCGCCTTCGAGTTCGCCGGCATCGGGGCCAACAACTCGTTCCACTTCCAGACGCAGCTCTCCGACGAGAGCATCGTGCTCGAGTCGTACTACATCAACAACAACAACGGCTTTGGCGGCTACCTCAAGTTCCCGCCGCGGCCGCGCGAGGGCTATGCGGCGTTCGGGCCGGCCGACTATCTCCGATCCGCGGAACACGCCCGTGCGCATGGGCCGGCATTACAACGGCGTGCCGATGCACATGCGCTTCCCGTTCAGCCCGACGGGATCGATGTCGCTGACGCCGTTCACGCACGGCGTGGAGGGAGAGTCGGGGCTGTCGGACCTCGGCGACCCCAAGTCGCCGCACGTCGGCAAGTTCACGCATCCCTCGGCCGCGCCGGACAATCATCTGCTGACGTGCTACTCGCCCGGCCCGATCAACTCGCAGAACTCGCTCAAGCTGCCGGTCGTCGACGGCGGCATCTACCTGATCAAGTCGGGCAAGCCGGTCGAAGAGCCGGCCGAGATGCGGCTCATCAAGAACGACCCGAAGTACAACGAGCAATGGCCGCGGGCGCTGGTCCCCTACAAGCGCATCTACGGCGTCGACGAGCCGCAAGCAGCTCACGCCGCTGGCCAACGACGGCAAGCCGTCGCCGCACCTGCCGGAGGGAACGCCCTTCGGCCTGGTCGGCACGTCGAGCCTGTACAAGCGCGAGAGCTATCCCTTCGGCGAGGTTCCCGAAGGAAGCGTCACCGCGACGTACCGCGGCGGCGACGATCCGTATCATGGCCTCGACCCGTTCAACAGCGCGGAGAACGGCGCGTCGTACAACTGGACGCATCAGGGCGCGGACGCGGGCCGCTACACGCAACGACGACATCCACGCCATCCGCATCCTGGCGATGGAGCCGACCAGCGACCGCATCATGACCGCGCCGCAAGGGCAGCTTCTACAGCCACGCCAACGAGCGGCTGCGCATCCTGGGCGAGATTCCCGTGCGCAAGTTCAACGGACGGCAAAGCAGCCGCTCGACCCCGACGGCAACCCCGACACCAGCTTCCTGGCCAAGATCCCCGCCGACGTCGCCTGGACCTTTCAGACGCTCGACAGGCACGGCATGGTGCTGAACATGAGCCAGACCTGGCACCAGCTGCGGCCCGGCGAGATCCGCACGAACTGCGGCGGCTGCCACGCCCACAGCCAGCAGCCGACGCCGTTCGAAGAAGACGGCCGCCGCCAAGGCCGACTACCAGGTCTGGGACCTGACCAAGAAGACGCCGCTCTTGTCCGACAAGGAAGCAGGACGAGTCCGGCAAGCAGTGGGACCAGGACAACGCAACCGGCCTGCGCTTCGAGGAGGGCGTCAAGAATGTCGAGTTCTATCGCGACATCAAGCCGATCCTCGACCGCAGTTGCGTCGCCTGCCACACGCAAGAGGCCAAGGAGCCGCCGGGCAACCTGGTGCTCGATGACGACAAGCCGGTCGTCGCGATCGTCAACTACCTGACGCTGCCGTCGGGCACGTACTACCGCCTGGCGGCGGACCGGGAGGCCCGTTTCGGCCACAAGCCGGTCAGCGGCCACGGCTGGCGGTACAGCAACGCCTCGCGCTATGTCCGCATGTTCCAGTCGCGCCGCAGCCTGCTGGTGTGGAAGATCTTCGGCGAGCGCCTCGACGGCTGGACCAACGACGACTTCCCGACCGAGACCGTGCCCGGCGATGCGAACACGCTGCAGTGGAAGGGCAAGCCGATCGCCAACACGCCGCACCACCGCAGCCTGGCCGACCTGGACTACACCGGCAGCATCATGCCGCCGCCCGAGGCCGTCGCCGGCACCTACGTCGGCCCCGACGGCAAGAAGATCAAGGTGGAACCGCTCACCGACGAGGACCGCCTGACGATCGTGCGCTGGATCGACCTGGGCTGCCCCATCGACCTGCGATTACGACGCCGAGAATCCCGCAAAAGGAAACCTACGGCTGGATGTGCGACGACAACCGGCCGACGCTGACGCTGACCTATCCCAAGGCCGGGGCGAACGACTCGCTTTCGCGTATCCTGATCGGCATGCACGACTACTACTCCGGACTCGATCTGGAATCCTTTGAAGTGAAGGCGGACTTCGCCATCGACGGCATGAGCAGCGGCGAGAACATCGCCGCACGGTTCAAACAAGTGAATCCGGGCGTCTGGGAATTGCGGCTCGCCAAGGCAATCACGGAGCTGCCTCGCGGCAGAATTGACCGTCGCCGTGCGTGACCGGCAAGGCAATCGAACTCAGCTGAAGCGAACCTTCGCGGTGGTCAAGCCGGGGCAGTAGCTGCCTTGTGCTCGCGGATGCGCCAGTGATTCTCGGTCCGATGCGTCGAGAAGGCAGCGGTTGATGTGACCGACGCGCACCGAATCGGAGCGCTGGCGCGCCGAACGTAAGGGATTACCGGCTAGTCAGCCGGATCGATGGCTCGCAAGGCGGCGCGAGCCGCGGCCCGGAGCGTGACGTTGCCGTAGTCCATCTGCTGCCGGATGAGGGCGATCGCCGGCTTGGCCGACGGGCCGATCTCTGCCAGCGCTTGGACCGCGGGCAGGGCGAAGTCGCGACTAGGGACGCGAAACAATCCGGCGCTCTCCAAGCTTGGCCCCTCGGCCAGCGCGGCCATGAGCACGGGCACGACTTCTTCGGCCCGCGGGTCGATTTTCCATAACGCCGCGGCGGCGCGAACGCGCCAGAGCGTGTAGGGCGATTTCAGCGCCCGCGCAACTCTGGCGTCGCCGCCTTGGCCGGCGGGCCAATCCGTCCCAGCGTGGCGCACCAGTCGGCAACTACCCAGGGCTGGCCGGATTGGATGCGCTCGTGCACTTCGCGCAGCAGCTCGGGATGAGCCGCGTCGTGCCGCAGCAGCAGCTCGAAGATCTCCCAGTAGGAGCGTGACGTGCGCGCGCGGAATTCCCGCATGATCCAATCGCGCACTGGCTGTTGGTGCGGCCCCTTCAGCGGCAGCAGGACCTCCGCGACGAGCGCGCGGCGCTCGTCATCAGGCGCGTCGGTCCAGAGCTTGAACAACCGCGGGGCCAGCGGCTGGGCCAAGGGGCCGAGCTTCCGCAAGTCGCTCCAGACTTCCCGCCAGCGCTCCAGGCGCTGGCCGCGCAGCTCCTCCGCCAGCACCGGCAGCACCTCGCCGACGGCTTCGGCGTGTTGACACAGGTGCGTAACCGCCATCCGCCGCAGCTGCGGCTGACGCGCGTCGCACCAGCGGTACAGGATCGGCAATACCGCCCGCGTGTGGCCGTAGTACGTCATGATGCCGTGGGCCAGGTTCCAGCGCTCGGTTGTGTCGGGCAGGCTCTTCCAACGCTCAAACAGGATCGACAGGACCCGATCGGCAGGCAGCCTCGTGCGCTCCAGCTCCCACAGCATGGAAGTCAGGTACACCTGCCCGGGATCGTCCGGCGGGCGGGGACGAACCGGGGCGATCAGCGCGGAGTCCGTGGCCAATAAGTCAGCGAGTGCCAAGTGCCAGCGTGTCTCCACGGGGGTCGCTGGGTTCTTCAGCAGGTCGAAGATGACCGTTTCCGCCTCGCGATCGCCCGGCTGTATTTGCCCGATCGCCAGGGCCGCGCGGAACTGCAACAGCGGTGGGCCATCCAGCGCAACGGCCAGCTCAGGCAGCGCGTCTTGTGCCGCCGGGCCCAGCGCGCCCAGCACGTCCGCCGCCCGATAGCGGATGAGCAGCGGCTGTTTCCTGTCGGCCGCAAGCGTCCGCAGCCGCGGCAAAAAAGAGCCAGACTCCGAGCCAGACGCCTTTTTGCCCGTTTGAAAGTCCAGCGCTTCGTCGCCCATCTCCGCCACGACCTCTAGCGCCGCATGGCGGACCGCGGCGCTGGAATCACTGAGGCACTTGAGCAGCTCGCGCCCCAGTTGGCGATTGGCCGGGCCGAAGTGCTTGAGAATCTCCAATGCCCGCCTGCGTACCTCTTCGCTTGGATCGGCCAGCGCCGGCCGCATTCGCGGCACGGCCTGCGGACCCAGCGGCAGAATGGCGTGGTGGAGATATGGCCCACGATATCCGTCGGCCAGGAACGGCAACAAGTCCGTGACAACATCCGGCCCTAGCCGCGCGAGCGTGGGAAGCACGAAATGCTCCCATTCATACGGTTGATCGCTGCGCTGGAAATGCGCGAGGATCTCAGGCAATAGCACCTTGGCCGCCGGCCCTAGCCGCGCCAGGCTCCGGGTCGCGCGGCCGCCGTGCTGTCCGTCGTGGTTGCGGAACTCGGGCTTGAGGATCGCGATCATCGCTTCGCGCTGCGTAGGATCCACCTCCCACAGGGCTGCTGCCGCCAGGCAGCGAATCTCGAACGTCGCTGGTGCCCAGCGCCTCGCGGAACACCGCCGCATAGTCTCGCGGCGTGGGGTAATACGTCACCGCGTAGCCGCAGGCATCCATGGCCTTCTTGGCGTCACCCGAACGAATCTCCCGCAGCAGCTCGTCGGCCTTCCGCGGCGGCGTTTGCGCCCCCGCGGGGAGAGCGGCCGCAAGACCGATCAGGCAGCCGACGATTCGTGTACTGCGCATGATGTCATCTCCTGCCAAGGAGCGGTTGGCTCTAGCCACCGTCAGCGGCCGGAAAGCCGCCGCTACAGTGTGCGCGACACGCGCTGGCAGGTGCGTCACACCTTTGTAACGTCCGTCACGCAGTTCGCTAAGGACCAGGGCAACTGGCCGAAGCCGACAATTACTTGCTGGCCCACTTGTAGAGGCAACGCCAGGGTCGGGACCGTTCCGACCGGGGCACCTGTGGCCTACAATGACGCAACTGCGAACATTTCTCTCAAAGGGAGATCCCATGCGTCACGCCCTCACCTGCCTGGCGTTGTTCGTTGCGCTGTCCACGGCTCTCCCAGGCGCCGCCGCGGAGCCGCCGGAAGTCTCCGTCAGCCGGCCCGTCGAACGGGAGATTACCGATGAGGAACGCTTTACCGGTCGAACCGAGGCGAGCACGACGGTCGAAGTTCGCTCTCGGCTCGCGAGCTATCTCGAGAAGGTGCTTTTCAAGGACGGGACCGAAGTCAAGAAGGGAGACGTCCTCTTCCAGTTGGACGACCGTCACTACCGCGCCGAGCTGGATAAAGCCCAAGCGGTGGTCGCCAAGGCGGAAGCCAGCCTCAAGCTCGCCGAAGCCGATTACACGCGGGGCAAGAAGCTGCGGGAGACTGGAGCAATCAGCGCCGAAGAGCTGAACAAGCTGACTGCGGTCCTGGAGGAATCGCGGGCAGCGCTGCAAGCCGCACGCGCCGCGCTAGAAGTCACCAAGTTGGACCTTGAGTACACGCGCATCGCCGCCCCGATCAGCGGGAAGATCGGCAGGTCGCTCCTCGACGCGGGGAATGTCGTCAGCAAGGACAGCGCCCTGGCCACGATCGTCGTTCTCGAGCCGCTGCACGTACACTTTGACGTGGATGAGAGTGCCTTGCTGCGCCTCCGACGCCGATTGAGCGACTCGGCGGCCAAAGAGCGGAAGGTCATCGTCCGCGTACGCACGGCTATCGACGACGATTCTTGCCGGCAGGCCGTGATCGACTTCAGCGACAACCGCGTAGACCCGACGACGGGGACGCTCCGGATACGTGCGGTGATGCCGAATCCCAAGGCCGAACTGCTACCGGGGATGTTCGTCACCGTGAACGTCCCCCTGGCTGCTGCACGCAAAGTGCTCCTGATCCCTAGCGGCGCGATTGGCCGGCAGGACGGCAAGGACCACGTCTTGGTCGTCAACGACAAAAACCTCCTGGACGCCAGGCCGGTGACGGTAGGGCCACTGATCGGCGAGTTGCAAGTCATTCAGGAGGGAGTGGGGCCAAGCGACTGGGTTGTCGTGTCCCGACCACGAGACGTGAAGGCCGGGGACGAGGTCAAGCCCCGACAGACAAAGACGCCCTCCACGCCACCGATCGACGCAAAGTCACGGCCTAGTGGGGCATCAAAGGGACCGCTGCCGGACTTGCCAGTCAGCGGCCCGAGCGTCCTGGTTACGGCCCGCTACCCCGGAGCCAACGCCCAAACGGTCGAAGAAGTCGTGGCAGGGCCGATCGAGAGACAGCTCAATGGTCTAGAGGGCGTGTTGCACCGGTTCGCCGTCTGCACGAACGACGGGGAGATGCGTCTAACCCTCGCGTTCAAGAAGGGCACTGACATGAACATTGCGACGGTGCTCGCCGCGAACCGGGTTCGAATAGCAGAGCCGGCCTTACCGGAGGAGGTCCGGCGCGTGGGCGTAACGATCAAGAAGCAGCCCGCCTTGCTGTTCGCCGTGTTGCTGGTTTCGTCCGATGATAGCCGCGACCGCAAGGATCTGGGCCAGATGGCACAGAAACTCCGAGCTGAGCTGGTCCGCGTGCCAGCTATCGCTGACGTGACCTTCTATGGCGAACCCCTTCCCGATAGGCGGCTCCATCTGGAGTTTGATCGACATAAGCTTGCGGCACTTCGTTTGACAATGGCGGACATCAAAAGCAGCGTAGAGGACCTGATCGAGCGGGCCGGCCAGGATGCTGAAAAACTCGCAGGCGCCGTTCTCAAGGCTGACGCCGAGGGCCGAGTAATCCGCGTGCGTGACGTCGCACGCGTCGTGGAGGTCGAAGGCTTGGGCACGGTAACAACTCTCGATGGAAAACCATGCGTGACGCTGCTCGTCTATCGAACCGCGGAAGCCAACCCTCGTGACACGACCAAGGCCGTTCGGGACCGGCTAAAGGGCCTCGAGGGGACGCTGGCCAAGGGCGTCGAGTGGCGTGTGATCGAGTAGTCTTGCCTGGTGTGGACAGTAAGTTCAAACGGAGGATTCTGCGATGCGCTGGCTGTTGACCGTGGCGTCGTTCCTGGGTTTCGCGATGAGTTTGCAAGCCGACACGTTCGTCTACGTCTCGATGGCGCCCGAGCAGAAGATTCAGGTCTACCGGCTGGATGGCGAGACGGGAACGCTGACTGCCGTGGCAACGCTTGCCGTCGAGGGAGCGCCCGGGTCGCTCGCGGTCGATCCGCGGAAGAAGTTTTTGTTCGCGTCGCTACGTGGCAACAGCACGCTGGCAAGTTTTCGCATCGATCCTCAGACGGGCAAATTGATCCATTTGAGCACCGCTTCCCTCGGGAAGGATGAGAATGCCGCCTACGTGGCCACCGACCGCAGCGGGCGCTGGCTGTTGTCGGCCTCGTACGCGGCGGGCAAGGTGGTGGTGCATCGGCTCAAGGATGGAAAGATCGAGACGCCGCCCGTGCAGACGTTGGAGACGGCGAAGACGGCCCACTGCATCGCCACGGATCGCGACAACCGTTATGTCTTCGTGCCGCACGTTGCGCCGAACGCCGTGTTCCAGTTCCAGTTCGACGCGGAGACCGGCAAGCTGACGGAAGCGGACAAAGCTGCCGGCGGCACCGACAAGGCAGGCCCGCGTCACCTCGCCTTCTCTCCCAAGACGAACCTCGCCTTCTCTTCCGACGAGTCGGGCAACAGCATCACCGCCTATCGCTTCGACCCCAGCGGACTGAAGCCGGTGCAGACGCTTTCGACGCTGCCGGCCGACTTCAAGGGAAAGAACTCCACGGCCGAGGTGAAGGTGCATCCGAGCGGCAAGTTCGTGTGGGTCTCCAACCGCGGCCACGACAGCCTGGCCGGCTTCGCCATCGACAAGGACGGCAAGCTGACGACGCTGGGACAGACGCCGACGGAGAAGACACCGCGTTCGTTCGAGATTGATCCGGACGGCCGTTACCTCTTCGGCGCCGGCGAAGGCTCCGGCAAGCTGGCGGTTTTTCAGCTGGATCAGGGCACCGGCAAGCTGACGCGCCTGCACACCTACGACGTTGGCAAGAGCCTGACCTGGGTGATGGCGGTGAAGTTCGACCTGAAGTGACATTCGGACCGAGCGACCGTCTACTCCCGCTTTGCAGGGCCGGCGTCGTCGATCGCACTTAAGACGACATTGTCCAGCGCCACGCCGGCCGAATAGCCATTCGGCTTGGCGTTGACGAAAACCAGCGCCGTTCGGTCCTCGTTCGCAGTGAACGTCATGCGCTTCGCCACCCAACCCATCTTCCGTTCCGTCTTTCCATTGGCATCGAAGTCGAACTCGCGCGTCTCCTTGCCGACCGTGACACGAAGACGCTGAGCCGTAACCCCGACCTCTGGGTTGCCCGCCATGTCGAACTCCAGCACGTACCGCCGCCCAGCTTTCGTGATCACCGTCTGTCGAATGCCGCCGTCGAGATCGAGGCAGTGCTTGCCGTGCGATGCGGTCCACCGTTCCGGCCCGATCCAATCCACGTTCGAAATGCCGGGCGCGTCGCCATCCTTTCCATCCGAGGGTCTCTTGGACTCGATCACCTGCCAGCCGACGAGCACTTTGCCCATGGACCCGAGCGACTCGATGCCGGCATTCGGCTCGCCTTCGCTGCGTCGTTCGAAGCTGCCGTTGACGACCAGATTGCTACCCGGTTTCTCGGGCGTCACTGCGCTTTCGTCCTTTTGCCCAACCGAATAGCCCGGCATGGCGCTCACGACGAACAACGTAGCCGGCAACACCCACCTGGTTCGCAACGTCATGGCTTGGCCCTCAAGGACGGGTTCGCACGCCTTGTGAGACGCTGAAATCGTCACGGCGGTTCCGCAGCTGGGGGCGAGTATTCGACCAGAATCGGCCGGCGATGAACAACCGCGCCGAGAATCCCTACGTTGCGCCACAGGCACCAACCGAGCAGCAGGAGCCCGTGCGGGTCGGTCTATCTGCGCCAATGCCCAGGCGGCCGCGAGGTAGAAAAAGCCCAGCGGAGCAGATGACGACGAACAGCATTGTCGTCAGGCACCAGCTCGCCATGGTGCGGACCAGTTCCAGGGCGATGCACGATCAACTAATTATGATTACAGCCGAGCTGGTGCCTTGCCGGTCTTGTCTCACGAAAATTCTAGCCCCCGGCAACCTTGAGCAGTCGGCAAGCCTCCTCGTACCCGGGCGCCCGGTACCCAGCTCCCTCCCCGTGCGCGTCTTCACGAGTGAATCCGTAGGAGCTGGCTGTGACGCGTGAGAGGGCCACGAGTTGGCGCCACCGGAAGGTTGATCGTATGGCCGTGAACTCTTCACGGACCGTGCGATAGTATTTCTCCGCGTGAAGCCGACCGTCCTCACTGATCGCATAGCGCAGGAGCACGTCGAATACCGGCTTCGCGGGATGGCCTTGTTCGCCGTAACTCTGAACGAGGGCGCAGGCTCGGAACTGATCATTGTCGCGGATGGCGCCGTCGAGATCCCGCAGGAGTACGGCCGGATCGTTGGCCTTGATGCGTTCTAGCTGCTCACCTGTGGGGAAGGGTTGCCTCTCATGGCCACGGTAGCGGCGGTCCTCCGACCGGTCCGCCAATGCGTTTCAGCCAGCAGTCGCTGCTTCTCATCGGCGTTCTTGAACCAACCGCGAATCCAGTGGAATAAGTAGGCTGCGGCGATCTTGGCTTGCAGGGTCCCCAAGAGCCGCATACGGCGGAACTGGCCGAGAGGCACTGGGCGAAGCGCAAAGCGATCTAGCACCTCGGCATCCGGCCCGCCTGCCACGGTCGGTTCTTCCGGCTCCGCCGGCAATGCAGCGATCAGTTCGGCGACGGAGGGAGCCATGGATCTCTCCTGATTTTGGATCGGGCCTTCTGCGCCCCGGTGCCGGGCTTCCGCCGGAGTGCTCATGCTTCGCGTTTAGGTCGATTCTTACGCCTTGCGTTGCCGGCCTGACCTTGCAGCCAGCCTGCGAACATTTGCACCGACTCATCCAGCAATGCCAACGTGTCTTCCTGCTTGGGCGAGCTGTCCTGCGTCCAAAACGACAGCACCCCGAGATACAAGGACCAGTACAATTGGTGCGCAAGTGGCGTGGCGGCATCGACGAGGTCATGCCGCGCCATCAGCTCCGCCACCGTTGTCAAGTGCCGCAATCGCAGCCCTTCCCGGTTGGGATCGCTATCGGCGCTCATCAAAGGCGAGAACGCGGTTTCCAACACCGGCTGGAGGTACTTGCGCAAGGGTTTCATGTGCCGCAATTCCACCGCGACCAAGGTGAACAGGGCCTCTTCCAGCGACGAGGTCTCCTCAAATCGGCGCTCGATGTCCTGCTGGGCGTCATCCAAGGCCTCGCTCAGCAGCGAGATGACGATCGCCTCCTTCGTGGGGAAGTAGTTGAACAATGTCCCGGTCGCGATGCCGGCGGCCTGGGCAACGTCGCGGGTGGTCGTCGCCTCGAAGCCCTGGGCGCGAAAGAGCTCCTCGGCACTTCGCAGGATTCTCCGCCGCGTGGCTTCTTTGGCTTCCGCGGTCACTCTCATCGTGCGGCCCCGCCAGATATAATGAGCACGATCACATTGTAGCCGACCGCGGCATGAGGTCAAGCAGAAAATGACCATGCTCGCTTTAGGGGCGGACCCTGTGGAGGAAGCGAAGCGTCGGCCGGCAGACTCAATCCGGCCAACTGGGCAATCCCGCAGGGCTTCTCAACTACCAGCAGGTAGACCGTGAAAACGTCGGCTTACCGCAAGTCCGCCGCCACGTTCATCCACGCAGGTCTCGGCAAGGTGGACGGCGTTGACGTTCGCGTGCGGTTTCCCATCACTGGCAAGGTGGCGGAAGGTAGAACGTGAAGGCATACCGCCGCGTCGATCACATTGACCGACGACAGGCCAGCCCCAGAATGACGAGGCCCGCGCTGACCAGGGTGCCAAGCATGACGAGCCCAAGCCGAAAGGCACCCCCCCGCTGGGCCGCCGGTTCGAGAGCGCCGAGCTTCAGCATTCCTTCGCGCTTGCCGGCCGGCTGCTTGTTTTTGGCGTCGTAGAACTCGGCTGAGTTGCGCCGGGCGGGCATGCGGTATTCGCCGAAGATCAAGTTCTGGGCACCCACGACCTCGCGAGGGAAGTCGCCATCGATGACGGTCATGGTCATCTTCTTGAGGTCACCGAGTGCGTCCTTCACCGCCTTCTCTCGTTCCTTATCCAGCGCCGCCAGGTTCAGCGTGTCGATTTCCGGACCACGGAGGCCGAAGTGCTCGCCGATCCTGAGTAGCATCTTCTCGTCTTCTTCGAATTGGTGCGACAGCCGGCCGGTCTTCACGGCCAGGAGGTCGCCAGCAAACAGCTCCTTGGCAAAGCCGTTGTGCGGCCCCGGGTCCCGCTGCTGAGGCAGGCTTTGCCGTTGCCAGTCCTGGATATCGGCCTCGGTACCGCCGATGATCCGTAGCGGCAGCGGCTGGGTGACATTGCGGAACACCTCGGCGCCCGTGAGCTGACGGACGACGTACTCCTCGGGGATGCTGCGAATCTTCCGCGGGCCGTCCGTGAGGAGGTACACGATGTTATGCATCGTGCCTTCGTTATACGCCGAGAGCCGCATCGGCAGGATCAGCTTGTCGGTCTTGAACCGGAAAGCCATCGCCTGCACGTGACCGTCGAACGTCGAGCCGGTCGGTAGCTTGGTGTCCACATCCTTCATCCGCGGCTTGGGATCAAGGTTGGCCTTGCCGCCGACCTTGGCCTTCTCGGCCACGAAGCACCAGCCCAAGGCGATGTATTCCTCACACACGGCGTCCATCCCGGCTGGATATTTGTAACCGTGATCGTCCATCCAGCGCTTCAGGGCCTTGGCGCTGCCGGCTTCGAGCACGGCGACCTCGTACATGCCGACGGCTTCCTCACGAAGTACGCGGACCTGATCTTTCGCCAGTTGGAGTCCTTTTGCCAGCGGAGCAGCGGGTTGAGCGCCGCCGAGTCCACTGAAAGTTTGAAAGCGTCGATTCCGCCACCGCAAATCAACCACGATCTCCGGCGGGTCGATCGCCTTGGCGATCTGGGGAAAGATGTCCTCCGAGACTTTCCGCAGCGCCGGCGGCGTGGGAAAGGAAATCAGCATGCCGAAGTCCTCGACCTTGCCGGAGAAGCCGGGCCGGATCACGAAGGTCTCGATGCCGTCCTTGAAAAACACGTAGGTCTGCTCGTCGCCGACACGCACGATCGACGTGTTGTCCGTCACGTAGATTGGCGGCACCATCCCGCACGGATCGGCAAGGGCGCCGTCAGTGCAGGAAAGCGCCGCGAGAATGGCGATCGGGGCAACGATGCTGACAGAGCTATGGTGACGCATGATCGTGTCCTCCAGAGGCATGAGACCACTGTTTGGACGCTTGAGTACGCCTTTTGTTCCCGGCGGCCACATTGTACAGCTCTGCGCAGGGGCAACGAATACTGAGGTGCCCGGCGCGATCGGTTGACCCGGCTATCCAGCAGGCCCAGGAGACATTGTGTAGAATCCGTGCCAGCGCCTGTCCTGGAGCCCCGCTATGACACCGCTCGTTCGGACCACCTTGGCCATCACCTTGCTCGGCTTGTTGATGGCCTGCCCCGCGCCGGAGTGGGAAGCCATCGCCAATCCTCCGGTGGCCCGGGAAACTGCCCTGGGCCGCGCCGTCCGCGAGATACAAAGCGGCATCGAGGGGCGTAAGCTCGGCGACAAATACGCGCTCTTGCAGAAGTACACTGGGGAGCTGCTCGACCGCAGCGCCGGGACTAAGAGCTTCTCGGACAAGACCGGTAACTGCCGGCTGGCATGGATCGACCGCTTGCTTCGTAATCCCCTGGAGTCGTTGCGCGAGGCCGATCAGTTCACGTCAGAGTTGCACGCGGCTGCGGCTCGCACTGACGGCCTGCCGACCGTGCTGAGCCTCATGGCTCCGAAACTCGACGTCCGCCAGTCGGCGCCGGCAGAATCGAAACCGCCAGGCGATGGGCCAGCCGCCATGAAGCTCCTGGCTGATGTGCTGGCCAAGACCCGTGCTGCCGTAGACCGCAGCCTCAAGCCGCTGAGCGAGGCGGAGCTGACCGAACTGCGGCGGCTGATCTACACCGTTACCACCGACCACACAATTGGCCACTCGTTCGCCAACGTCAAACAAGGGCGGCGGGTGACCGATCTGCTGGAAAAGATGGACCGCGCAGCGATCCTGACCGCGGCCCAGTCGCTGGCGCGGCCTACCATCCCGTCAACGCTCGATCGGCTGGCCAAGGTGAAGGCCGGCGAGGCACGGTCCATTGCTCATGTTGAGGGCACGATTGTCGATCGCATCGTCACGCCGCAGGGCGTCATCTTGCTCGGCGGCAACGGCAACAACACGTATCACCTCGATCGGCTGACCGACGTGGCTGCCGTCGTGGACCTGGGCGGCGACGATACCTTCCTAGAGGGTGCACTGTCGCCCGAGCGCCCCGTGCTGATCGTGATCGACCTGGCGGGCAACGACACCTATCGGGGCAAACAGCCGGGCATCCAGGGCGGCGCGATCCTGGGCGCATCGCTCCAGGTGGATCGCGCCGGCAACGATACCTATGACGCAGGCGACGTCGGCCAAGGTTCGGCATTGGGCGGTGTCGGGATAATGGTCGACTTCGCCGGCCACGATACCTACCGCGGCGTGCGGCGCGTCCAGGGGCAAGCAATTGGAGGCGTGGGGCTGCTGATCGACCATGGCGGCGACGACCGGTATCGGGCGGCGCTCTGGAGCCAAGGCGCCGGCGGACCTCTCGGCTGCGGACTGCTGGAGGATGTGTCGGGGCGCGATCACTACTTCGCCGGCGGAAGGTTTCCCCGCGGCTATGACGACACGCCCGGCTTCGGCGGCTGGTCACAAGGCGTAGGGATCGGGCCGAGGGGAGTCGCCAACGGTGGCACCGGCGTGCTGCTGGACGGCGGCGGTGACGACACCTACGAGCACGATTACTTCAGCCACGGTGGCGGGTATTGGTTCGCCGTTGGACTAGCTCGCGACTTCGGTGGTAATGACCAGCGGCTAGGCGCCACGCGCGAGAACTTCGATGGCTCGAAGCGCTCCGAGCCCCGATTCCTCCGCTGGGGCCAGGGCTTCGGCTGCCACTACGCGCTGGGCTTCGTGATCGATGATGCCGGCAACGATACCTACCAGGGCGACTTGGCCGTGGCCGGGTTCGCCTGGGACATCGGCGTGGGCGTGGTGTGCGATGCGGCGGGCGATGACCGCTACCTGGTTCCATCTGGCGGGGCGGCCGAGACGTTCAACATCGGGCTGGCTGTGCTGTACGACGGCAGCGGTAAGGACGAGTACCGCGGCGGCGGATTGGGACGGGCCGATCCCAAGAGCGACTACCACCCGCTGGAAAAAGCCGGCGGGAACTTCGCCCTCCTGATCGACCGTGGCGGCGCAGCCGACACATTCCCCGCGGACCTGAAGAATGGCAGCGAGCAGGAGCGCGGTTGGGCCGGCGGGTTCTTCATCGATCGGTGATTGGGCAGGTCGAACACCGTCCCGTAAGGGTCCGATTTTGAGTGCGGTGGCAGGATTCTGGAGGGCAGACCGCGATTGCCCCGTTCTGACGCAAACGAGAAAGCCCCGCAAACCATTGCGGGGCTTCGTCTTTTGAGAGTGCCCCCTGTTGGACTCGAACCAACAACCCTCTGATTAAGAGTCAGATGCTCTGCCAGTTGAGCTAAGGGGGCGTGGCGACTCAGCGGCGACAGATTGGCTGGCGCGCGGCTTGCCGAATGCCCGCCGGCGGGGGCGGGCACCGGTACGATTTTGCCGAGTCTACCTGAAGGGCCAGGCGGCGAAAAGGTCCACTGTCGGCGGCCGGCGCGCCAATTCGCCCCATCGGCCGCTGGTTGCCGCCTTCGCGTGACGGTTCGTGACCTATACTTGTTCGCCAGTCTTCTAACCCCGGCACGACTTAACACATGTTTGGGACCAAGAACAAACGTGAAGTGACACGGATCCTTTGCCGGCTGATGAGCCGGTCGGCCGCTGAGCGCCTGGACGCACGCGGCGAGGCCCGTTCCTGCCAGGTCCTGCCGGTGCTGCTGGGGCCCGAGAGTTTCGGCGACCCGGTCTCCGGAAAGGCCGTCAGCGGCCTGATTACCGACCTCAGCTCGGGCGGGCTGGGAGTCTACGTGCAGCACATCCTCCAAGCCGACCGCCTGTTCATCGGGATGCGGCTTGACGAAGATGTCCACGTCCTTCGGGGCCGGGTGGCAAGCCATCAGTTCGCGGGCGGCGGCTTCTATCGCCTTGGCCTGGAGCTGCTGGAGGTCATGCCTCCTTCGCGGGCGCGGGCCTTGGAGACTTTTCGCGCTCTGACGGCCGGCCTCTACACGCCGCAGTGGTTCTCCGGGGTGGCCTGCGCAGACCCCTTGGCCGCAGAAATCGCGCCCCCCGGCTACAGCGTGTAAGTCTCCGTCGGCCGCCCGTGGGAAGAGCGCAGCCGCTGTTCGAGGCATGCGTGGCTCCTCGTCGCAAGCCAGCCAATCTCGACTTTAACTCCCTGCGCCGGTAAAAGGTGGTTGGGGTTAATGCTACCTACTCGCGCCGCCCGACATGCCTGAATCGCCACGCAGGGGTTCCCTGCTCGTCCTGTTTTTGACGGTGTTCGTGGACCTGCTGGGCTTCGGCATTGTGCTGCCGCTGCTGCCGATCTATGGCAAGTACTTCGCCGAAGGCGATGCAGGTCGCGGCTGGATCGTCGGGGCCTTGATGGCCAGCTTTTCGGCCATGCAGTTCGTGTTCATGCCCGTTTGGGGCCGTCTCTCCGACCGCATCGGCCGCCGGCCCGTGCTGATGGTCGGTCTGGCCGGCTCGGTGGTGTTCTATGGGCTGTTCGGTTGGGCCAGCCAGTCCCGCAGCCTGTTCTGGCTGTTCGTTTCGCGGATTGGGGCCGGCATCTGCGGGGCCACGATATCCACCGCTCAGGCCTATATCGCCGACACCACGCCGCATGCGGAGCGCCACAAGGGCATGGCGCTGATCGGCGCGGCGTTCGGGTTGGGTTTCACCTTCGGTCCGCTGTTCGGCGCGGCGGCATTTCCCTCCGGCGCTGAGGATGCCGACGTGCTGCCGCAATACATGGCGCTGCCCGGCTACATGGCGGCCGGGTTGTCGGCCATCGCGTTGCTGCTGGCAATCTTCAAGTTGCCTGAGTCGCTCTCCGCCGCAAGCCGGCCCCGCAAGCACCATTGGCTGGACCTGGGGACACTCCGCCGGGCGGTGGGCACGCCGTCTCTGGGGATATTGCTGTTCACGTCGTTTGTCTGCGTGTTCTCGTTCGGCAACTTCGAGGCGACGCTCTCGGTGCTGCTCAAAGGCCAGATCTCCTCGCCGGGCCAGGCGCCGCAGTCGATCGGGCCGTTCGAGTTCACCTTTCGCGACGTGTGTTTGACGTACACGTTGATCGGGCTGATCCTGCTGGTGGTGCAGGGTGGCATCGTCCGCCGCGTGGCCGGGCGCGTCTCCGAAGCCCGGCTGGCCGCGGCGGGCGCCGGTCTGGAAGTGGCCGGGTTTCTGCTGCAGATCGCGGCCGTCGAGATGGCATCGGTGCCGCTGTTGTACGTGGCGCTAGGTCTAGTGGCGGCCGGGTTCGCCTTCATGACGCCCTCGCTGAATTCCTTGATTTCCCGCCGCAGCGATCCGTCCTTGCAAGGAGGGATTCTCGGCGTCGCTCAAAGCATCAGCTCGCTGGCCCGCATCCTGGCCGGACTCCTGAGCCTGCCCCTAATTCACGTGAGCGCGACGGCGCCGTTCTGGTTGGCGGCAGCCCTGATGATCGCCGGCGGGGTGCTGGTGCTGCTGGCCGAGCGACGCGGGCAGGACTTTGGGGCTGCGGCCTCCCCGCAAGACGCCGCCTAGGTCCACGTCGCGGATGGGATCACACGTCGTGGCACGGCCATCTTGGCCATCTTGGCCGTGAGGGCTTTCATGCCTATCACTCACGGCCAAGATGGCCGTGCCACGCAAATCAGGCCACTGCCCCGCGATCCTGCTTGGCGACACGAGCACTCTCTGGTGCTACACTGCTGGTGACGGTTGCTCGATTCGACTTCAGCCCGCTACCGGAGGTGCCGCATGTCGCTTTCACGCTTTGCGACCGGACTGTGCCTGGCGTGGTCATTGTCCTTGATCGATGCCGGCGGACTCTGGGTGTCGCGCGCAGGCGGCTTCGAAGACGCGTCGGCGCCCGCCCGCACCGGCAGCTACACGGCTTGGCAGTACCAGACGGACAAGAAGCGCTACTGGTGCCGATACAACTACCTCAACGGCAGCGGCCGGCCCAGCCATCAGTTTGTGCTCTACTATCCCGATGAGGGGCGCAGCAAAGTCTATTACTTCCAGACGCCGGGCGGGCGGATTTGGGCCTGCTGCACGCGGCCGGGCGCGCCGGGGTACGTCGCGACCGTGATGAAGTGGTATCGGCCGGATGCCGCGGGTGAGTGGGTCCGCCGGGCCGACGGCGATTGCCCCGCGCCGCCCGACGGCGGGCGACGCATCGCCGCCCAGGGCGACGCCACGCTGCCGGTCACGCCGCCGCCGGAGACGTTCGCCAAGCTGCCTGCCGCCGACCGGCAGGCCGCCGAGCGGTTTCACCGGCTCTTGGCCGACGTGACGATCGAAGACGGTGCCATCGTTGATCTGGACTTCGGCAGCACCGATCTGAAAGATGCCGCGCTGGCCGACGTGGGCAAGATCGCGTCGCTCCAGCGGCTCTACCTCAACGGCACCCAAGTCACCGACGCGGGCCTCAAGCACCTGGCGGGCTTGACGAAGCTCGCCCATCTCGACGTGTCTCAGACGCAGGTCAGCGACGAGGGCCTGAAGCAATTGGCCGGCCTGGCGGCGCTGCGAACGCTCATCGCGCGCGGCAGCTACGGCATCTCGGCCGGCGGCGTGCAGGCGGCACGCAAAATCAACCCGCGGCTGCTGATCACGGGGTCCGTCGTCGCGGAGCCGGTCGTCGAGCCGTAGTGAATCGTGAAAGCACGTCGGGCTGACGGCTCGACGCTCGCTGGGCAATGGCTCGACGCTCGCCTGCGGCCGATTCAGGGGGCCGCAGGCAGCACCAGCTCAGTCGTCCCCGGCTTGAAGTACGGCGCCTGGCCGGTGAACTGAATGCCGAGGTTCTTCGTATCGGCCAGGGCCTTTTTGCGTTCGCGTCCGGCGATCTCCTCAAAGAGCTGCTGGCGCAGCCGCAGCTTGACGGCGTCTTGCACGTCGTCGCTCTCCAAGGTCAGCTTGCCGGCCCGCTCGTCGGTGCAGCGGATCAAGTGCACGCCAAAGCTCGTCACGACCGGCTGGCTGGTCTGTCCCTTGCCCAGCTCGAAGGCAGCGCGGGCGAACGCCTCGGGCATGCTCTTGTGCCGCTGAATGAAGCCCAAGTCGCCGCCATCCTTCTTCGTGCCCAGGGAGTGTTTGACCACCGCGTCCTCGAACGTCATCGCGCCGTCCAGAATCTCCTGTCGTACCTTGCCGGCCGTCTTCACCAGGGCGTCGATGTCGGCCGGCACGGCGGGATCGGCCGGCTTGAACAAGATGTGGGCCACGCGCAGCTCCGTGCCGTCCAGCTCGCGGCGGTGCTCCTTGAAGTAGGCCTCTTTGGCCTCCGGCGTGGCCATGCGCCCGGCGTGCCGGTTCCAGCTCATCTCCCAAGCCAGGGCCCGGTGGCGCGAGGCCTCGGTGTGGCCGTAACGTTTGAGATACTCCGCAAACGGCTCGACCGCCACGACGCTCTGCTTCAGCAGTGCGAAATCGGCATCGACTGCTGAGCGCGTCACGCCCAGCTTGTCACGCTCCAGCGATTGCAGGACCAGCGTTTGATCGACGAGCTGCGCCAGCGCCAGGGCCTGAAACCGCGGCAGCGCGTCCTTGCGGATGCGCTCGATGCTGAAGAACGTCTCCTTGAGCTTCCGCTGCACGTCGGCGACGTGGATCTCTTCCGCCTCGGCGACGCCCTCGGCCTTCACCGTGGCAGCCACCTGGGCGAGACAAACGGTGGAGGAAGACGCAGCCTGCAAAAGGGCGCCGACGGCCAGCAGGACGAATAAACGTGACATTCCTTTGGCCCTTGTTCAGGCTTCGGGCTGCGGGCTGCGGGAATAGGCCGGCACCGGCACATCTTCCTGCCGAAGCCTGAAGCCTGAAGTCCGAAGCCTGAACCCCGTTTTCACGGCAACTCGATATCCTTGATCTCAAACGACACGGGCACGTTCATGATCAGCGAGGGGGTCTTGTAGACCAGCGTCATGCCGTCTGGGCCGTTTTCCAAGTCGTAGCTGTAGGCGATGCCGACCTCGTTCTCCGTGCGGCGATACAGCGAGTCGCTGTTGTGGTCGATCCGCTCGCCCTTGGCGTCCAGCAGATAGGTCTCGTTGCTGCCGGCCCAGCGACGGTGCGAGGCGAGGGCCCCCTCGGCGCTCTGGAATCGCAACACGATGGCGATCTCCCACACGTCGCCGTTTGGCACGGCGCGGTGCAGCACCACCTGCACGCCCGACTGGCCCTGCACGGCCAGCGGCTTTTTCAGGTCGGCGTCGCCCCGCTTGAGGTTCTCGAACTTGAACGTGGCCGTGCGGCCGGGCAAGAGAACGTCCATCGTCCCCTTGAGTGAGGCGATCTTCTTCACGTCCCGGCTGGGCAGCGCCAGCGGCACCCTCAGCTCCTGGCCGAACGTGCCCGGCGTGGGGTCCGATTCCGAGACTCCCTCGCTGGCCACGGGCAGATCGTTCCCTTGGTCGTCGGTAGCCTTCACGCTGGCCATCGGCAGCCGCAGGGTGAGGGGCGCCAGTCGGGGTTCCCAGGCTACTTCCAGGCCGAGCTGCATGGCTTGACGATCCCGGACGCGGGTGAACCGCTTGGCTTCGATTTCGGTAACTTCCAGCCGGAACGGCCCCGAATACGCCGTGCGACGCTCGCTCTGCGCGATCTGGCCCTCCGGCCGCAACTGGATGCCCACGCCCGGCTCCTCGACGTACAGATTCGTCGTCAAGCCGGCAACATCGAGCACGCCGTCGAGGGCCTGCCAGAAGGGCACCTTAGCCACGTTCACTTTGATCGTCGGGTCCGTGGCTTCCTCGCCGCGCTGGTCCACGAGCTTGTTGCCCGATTGCTTTTCGAGCGCCGCCAGCGCCTGCGAGAGGGGCATCTCGCCCTTGAGAGTGATGAGCGTGGGCTTGCTGGCGGTCTCGGCCAGTTGCTTTTCCAGCTTCGGCCGCACGGCCTGGAGCAATTGCTTGCGGTCGGCGGAGGCGGCTTCGTCGATCGCGGGAAGCACTTCGAGAACGTCCGGCCCCTTGCCGATCAATTCCTGGATGACCTGCTGCTTCTGCTCGAGATCGCCGCGGACGTAGCGGTTGATGAGCCGCGTGACCTCCTCTTCCAGCTTCTTGCGGGCCGCTTCGTGCCCCGCCGCTGCGGCATCGGGCGCCGATTTGGCTTTCGGCTCCTCCGCCTGCCCCACCAGGGCACAGGCCAGCGCAAGGGAGCAGAACATGGGCATGATCCCTGGTCGAGGGTGAAGACTGCCGGGTTTCCCGAGGATGGTTTCGCGAGAACCGCTCGCGTCCGCTAAGAGAGCATTTTAGGTCCCGGGGGAATAAACCGCCAGCAGATTCACAGTTGCCGGCGTGAGGAAGATGGGGAGAATACGCGTGGTGAGTGGTGCGTGGTGAGTGGTGAGTGGTCACGATCTGGCGACTCACGATGTGGTCGCCATCCCACCACCGAGCACCAATCACCACTCACCACTCACCGCTCACCAACCAATGGTCCGCACCCGCTTCGCCCCCAGCCCGACCGGCTACCTGCACATCGGCGGCGTCCGCACGGCGCTGTTCAACTGGCTGTTCGCCCGCCGGCACGGCGGGCAGTTCATCCTGCGCATCGACGACACCGACCAGCAGCGCAACGTCGAGGCGGCGCTGGCGCCGATCCTGCACGGCTTCCGCTGGCTGGGCATCGACTGGGACGAAGGCCCGGAGGTCGGCGGCCCGCACGCGCCGTACTTCCAGTCGCAGCGGCTCGGCAGCGCTACCAGGCGGCGGTGCGAACAGCTGCTGGAGCAGGGCGTCGCCTACCGCGACTACGCCACGCCCGAGGAGGTGGAGGCCGAGCGCGAGGCGGCGGAGAAGGAGAAGCGGCCGTTCGTCTACAGCCGCCGCTGGATGGCCGAGACGCCGCCGAGCAGCAGGCCGCTTCGAGGCCGAGGGCCGCCAGGGCGTCGTGCGGCTGAAGATGCCGCGCGAAGGGCAAGCTGGTGCTCGACGACCTGGTCCGCGGCGACGTCGAGTTCGAGTGGGCCGGCGAGCAGGACCACGTCATCCAGCGGGCCGACGGCACGTGCCTGTACCACCTGGCCAACGTGGTCGACGACTGCGACTTGCAGATCACGCACGTCATCCGGGCCGAGGAGCACCTGTCGAACACGCCGCGGCAGGTGTTCATCGTCGAGGCGCTGCGGCTACCCGCGGCCGCAGTACGCCCACCTGCCGTACGTCGCCGAGCCGGGCAGCAAGAACAAGCTCAGCAAGCGGAAGCTCGGCCAGTACCTCAAGAACCCCGACTTCGAGAAGGTGCACGAGCACGGCCAGGCGATCGCCGCGGCGATCGGGCTGCAGACCAGCCGCCGAGACGTTCAACCCGGTGATCGTCGACTTCTACGAGCAGGTCGGCTACCTGCCCGACGCGATCCTCAACTACCTGCTGCTGCTGGGCTGGTCGCTCGACGACAAGACGGAGTTCTTCACGCGGCGAGGAGATGATCGCAGCTTGTTCGCCTGGAGCGGGTGAACAAGGCGCCGGCCAGCTTCGACCCCGGCAAGCTGTTGGCGTTCCAGGACCGCTACATGCGGCACGTGCCGCTGAAGCAGAAGGTGGCGCTGGTGCTCGGCTTCTTGCAGCAAGCCGGCTGGGTGACCAGGCCGCCGCCGTGCGACATCGGGCCGAAGCTGCAGGCGATCCTCGAGGCGGCGGGCGACCGCATCAAGGTGGCCGGCGACATCCTCGACTACCCCGACTTCTTCCTGGCCGACGAGGCCATCCCGGTCGACGAGAAGGCCTTCGAGAAGCGGCTGCGCAAGCCGCCCGAGGCCGCCGGCTTGTTGCGAAAGTTTCGCGACTGCCTGGCGGCCGCCGAGCCGTTCGATGCCGCCACGCTGGAGCGGACGATGCAGGACTTCGTCGCCGCCGAGGGGATCAAGATCGGACAGATCATCCACGCGCTGCGCGTGGCGGTGACGGGCAAAGCGGTCGGGGCGGGCATGTTCGAGACGCTGGCCTTGGTCGGCAAGACCGCGAGCCTGGCACGCATCGAGCGCGCTCTTCAGAACGTCTGAATGCCGGCAAGACGACAAGTGGCGTCGTATAATTACAACAGTGGCGAGAGAAGCCCGACCGCTTGCAGAAGCCTGGCTTCTAACGTCGAATGAGGCACGGCCGTGCCGTCGCGTTGCCTGCCGTCACTTCCTCACGCTCGCTTTCATGGCCCTCGACCGCTTGCCACTGATCATTCTGGCAGGCAGCGACCGGCAGTCTGGCCCGGTGCCTCGGGGACTGCGGCCCGAGCAGGTGCTGCGCGGCTGCAAGGGGGCCCACCGACTGCCTTCGGGGCGGCCGCTGGTGGCCGAGCTGGTCGATCGCTACCGCCTGAGTGGCCGCGTCGCCGACCCGATCGTCGTCGGACCGCGCCACGTCTATCAGGGGCTGGTTGACTGCGAGTTGGTCCACGTCGAGGGCAACCTGGCGGCGACCTTGGCCACCGTGCGCGAGCTGGCCACGCGCCGCTTCGATCTGGCGGAGCCCCTGGCGCTCTCCACGTGTGACATCCTGCCGACGGCCGAGGAGATTGGGCGGCTCTTGCGCGAGAGCTACGATCCGCACGCGGCGTGCTGCTTCTGGACTCAAGTGATCGAGGCGCGGCCGCAGGACCTGCGGCGCCAGCTCCTGGAAGCCGGCCTACCAGGTCCAGGGCGACAGGCCGGGCGGCAATGTGGTCGCTGGCAATGTGGTCGGGTCACTCCGTGACCCGCCTTCCGGTCACGGAGTGACCGGACCACACATGCTAAATGTCTACCCCGGCCACCTGGTCGTGGCGCGGCCAGCAGCGCTGCGGATTCGCTTGACCAACCACCTGCTCAAGGTGGCCTACCGCTTCCGCAACCGCGACATGCGCTGGCGGCACGTGCAGATTATTGGGCACGGCCTGGGCCGGCTGCTGTGGGAGGACATTCGCCAGTTCTTCGGGGGCAGCTTGCCTTTTCTGACATTCTCGATTCCTTACCACGGCCTGCGTGCGTATTATCTTTGGCGGCATGGCAAGATGGCCCTGGGCGATTTCGAGCACGCGATCGGCCGAGCCTTCCTCCACCGCCGCTTTCAAGGCGCCAACGGGGGGCGGCCCGTCGTTTTCGCTCGCACGCGAATCCTGTCGTTCGCCAAGGACATTGACACCGTGGCCGAGCTGGCCGAACTGAGTGCAGGAGCGTCATAGCGCAGGAGTGCCATGCAGTTCCGTCTCGTAACCTACAACATTCACAAGGGCATCGGCGGCGTAGACCGTTTGTACCGCCCCGAACGGATCGTCGAGACGCTGGCCCACTGCCAGCCGGATATCGTGCTGCTTCAGGAAGTGGACGACGGAGTGCCCCGCTCCCGGCATCATCGGCAGGTCGATCTCCTGGGCGATCAGCTCGCGCTGCCCCATCGCGCCTATCAGGCGAACGTCAGCCTCCGCGAAGGGTACTACGGCAACGCGGTCCTCAGCCGCTTCCCCATCACGGACGTCGATCACCTGGAGCTGAGCGTGCCACTCAAGAAGCGCCGCCGGGCGTTGGCGGTCCGCTGCCGCGTGCCCTGGGACAACCATACCCGCAGCGTGGTCGTCTTCAACTTTCACCTGGGCCTGGCCGGCTATGAGCGCACCATCCAGTTGCGGCGGTTCCTCAATTGCCGCTGGCTGAAGCACCTGCATCAGCAGACGGCCCTCATCGCCGCGGGCGACTTCAACGACGTTCTGGGGGCGACTGGGCAGGCGGATGCTCGAGCCGCTGGGCTTCCAGCCCGCGGCCCGTTCGCTCCGCACCTATCCGGCTATCTTGCCGCTGCGGCCGCTGGACCGCATCTACTACCGGGGAGGGCTGAAACTGCTGGGCTGTTTCGCCAGCCGCATCGAGGTGGCGCACCGGGCCTCGGACCACCTGCCCATGGTGGCCGAATTCGCCCTGGATGGCCCCCATATCGAGGGGCCGCACGAAGAGCACAACCACGACGAGCACAACCACGAAGAGCACAATGGTGCCACGCGTGGCACGCCCTGAACAGGACGTGAAGTGGTTGGGCCGCTAACCGTAGAACATGGGAATGGTCGCGTCCATCTCGATGGGCACCGGCCGAATGCCCGCATACCAGCGCGCCCTGGACCACCGCCAATCGATTGCCCGCTGGACCAGGCCGCGCCGCATCGGATTGGCCTGAATGTAGTCGATCATTTCTTGGACCGTGTGCCGCTCGATGACGTTGCGATCATATCCGCCGCCCGGCTGCCAGAAGCGCCGCCGCACACGCTGGCCCTCGTGGACCGTGATCCTGGGGATCTCATTGCGGCGCGCTGGCTTCGAGGAACTTGATCGCCTTGCGGGCCACCTTCTCCTTGATGCGCCCCTCCACCATCCCGACTTTCACTTTCTCGCGCGGATACACCAGCAAGTGAACGTGCTCGGGCATGATGACGTAAGCCCACAGGTCGATGGGAAACTCGCGGCGTGCCGCTTCCATTTCGTCGATGAACCATTGCCGAGTGCGGTCGCGGGACAAGAACTGATATCGCCGGTAGCAGGAGAACGCCGAAGTCTTCCGTTTGTGTCCCTCTCGCCGGCGGGTGTGGCTGCTCCCGGCGGCCGGGGAGCAACTGGAGCAAAATATGGATGGCCTCGTATCAGCGTGGCGAGTAGGCTCTGGGGCGATTGTCCGCAGCGCGCACCAGCGCCGCACCGCGCTCGGGCTGCGCGCCGCCTCGGAGAGTCAGAGGCAAGGCCGCGGCAGCTCGGCCCGATTGGAAAAACTGAATACTGAAGGGCAACAACCGTCGCGCGGCCCGGTTTTCGTGGCGCACGCGACCCAACGTGCGCGGGCGTGATGTGCGCGACCGTTGGCGAACGGTCAAACGTCGATCCGTGTGATTCCCGCGCGACAATCGCATCCATGCTCTGGGCACGCCACCTACGCGCACTTTTCCCATGCCACGCAAGAAGATCGATTTTGACGTGGTCCGAGAGATCGCCCTGGCGCTGCCCGGTGTGGAAGAGAGCACGACTCACGGCGCTCCGTCGCTGAAGGTGCGTGGGAAGCTGCTAGTTTGCCCGGCTCTTCACCGATCGGCCGAGCCCAGTACGCTGGTTGTTCGCATCGATCCGGTTCAGCGCGGTGTTGATGGCGGCGGAGCCGAGCGTCTACTATGTGACGGACCATTACGTCAACTCTCCAGCCGTGCTCGTGCGACTGTCCCGCATCGACCGGAAGGCGTTAAGTGATTTGCTGGGTATGGCCTGGAGCTTCGTGAGCTCAAAGACCAAGGGCGGACGAAGGCACGGCAATGCGTAATCTACCCGCCATCGTCATCTGTTTCCTGTGCGGGCAGGCCGTTTCAGATCAGTTGCCAAATAAGGCGGGTACCGTTGCTACTGCGGAGAAGCCCAAGGACGAGATCATCAACTCCCTAGGCATGCGCCTCGTCGCCATCTCGCCCGGCGAGTTTCTGATGGGCGCGCCGGAGAGCGACGACCTGACGAAAAAGGACGAAAAACCGCCGCATCGCGTGCAGATCACGAGGGGGTTCTACCTGGCGGCCCACGAGGTGACCATCGGACAGTTCCGCTCCTTCGTCGTCGCCACTGGCTTCAAGACGGCGGCCGAGACCGATCGCCGCGGGACTTCCGGGTACGACGCCGAGCGGCGCGGGTTCGAGTACGACAGCCCGAAATACTCGTGGCGCTTCACCGGCTATTCGCAGGACGACAAGCACCCGGTCGTCAACGTCAACTGGCACGATGCCCAGGCGTTTTGCAAATGGCTCTCCAAGAAGGAGGGGAGGACGTATCGCCTGCCGACGGAGGCCGAGTGGGAATATGGCTGCCGCGCCGGCAGCGCGAAGCGATTCGTCACCGACGACGCGGTGCGCGCCTTACAGTCAACCGCGAACCTCTGCGACGAGTCGCTCAAGAAGAAATGGGACACCTCGACCGTCAAGAAGTACGGCCTGGACGCCGCGAAGATCGAGTTCCTGCCCTGGGATGACAGGAATGCCTTCACGGCCCCGATGGGCAGCTACAAGCCCAACGCCTGGGGCCTCTATGACATGCTGGGCAACGCGGGCGAGTTCTGCTCCGACGGCTACGACGCCGATTATTACGCCGCGTCGCCCGAGAAGGATCCCGCCGGCCCGGCAAAGGAAACCAAAGGGCACGTCGTCCGCGGCGGCACGTTTATCAACGATGCTCGCCTGGTAAGGGTCAGCTCGCGCGTCGAGTGCCCCGACGAGTACCGCAACTACGTCATCGGCTTTCGCGTGGCGCTCGATGCTCTTGAAGCTGAGTGACGCGGCGCTTCTCGCTGGGGCGTCGCTGACGCTCCGACCCAGCCACGCCGGCTCCGCGCCAGCCACCCATCCGGCACAGCGAAGCGAAGTGGCCGATACGATCTGCTACGCTCCGCCACACAGTGGTCTACCGTTGGTGATCCGCAAGCGACGCAGCAGGTGCGGCGGGGCTGGCTTTCGGCGTGGCGGACCGCCGGTGGCCGAAGAAGCCGCGGCGGCGGATCACGTCGGCGACTTCGCTGGGCACGTGGTCGCTCCACGACGGATCGCCCGCCTTGATCTGCTCGATCACGTCGCGCGAGAAGATCGACAGATACGCGGGGTTGTAATTGTCCAACTGTTCGATGCACCCCTTCTCGACCAGGTACTCGTACAGCTTCCGCAGCTCGGGGGCCACTTGCAGGTTCTCGACCGTGGTCAGCGCGCCCGTCTTGCCGATCCAACAGCGGGTAGATGTACAGCTTCAGATCGTTCTTGAACAACCGGCCGAACGATTCGAGAATGCCGCCGTCGAGCTGGGCGTAATACTTCTCGTCGAACAGCTCGCACAGGCTGCCGGCCCCCATCGTGATGCCGATCTTCTGCTTCGTGTAGCGGGCCAGGTAGGCGGCCAGCCGGTAGTACTCGAAGTAGTCGGAAATGAGCACCGTCTTGCCGCAGGCGGCCAGCACGTCGGCCCGGGCCAGAAAGTCGCGCAGGTCGATGTCGCCGTTGGCCGGCCCGCCGGCAGCTTGCAGGTTGTGCATCGTGATTTCCATCAGCGACACGACCGGCTCTTCCGCCACCTCGGGCTCGCGCGAGAACTTCTCGTGCGCCGAGCGGAGCATGTCGACGTTGACGTGCGTCACCGGGCGGAAGCTGCCGCGCTCGACGAGGATCGGCTTCTTGTACAGCACCTCGGAGGGTTGCAGCACTTCGCCCGCGGCCGAAAACATGGCCGCGTTGCTCAGGCCCAACTGCACCAGCCGCAGGCTCATCACCCGGTTATCGACGTGCCGGAAGGCGATGCCCGAGAACTCGATCATGTCGATCTCGATGCGCCGCGTGTTGAGGTTGTCGAGCAGCGACTCGACGAGCTTGTCGGGCTCGTGGTTGAGGCAGAAGGCGCCGTAGAGCAGGTTCACGCCGACGATGCCCAGGGCTTCCTGCTGCAGGGCGTTTTCGGTGTCGAGCATCCGCACGTGGAGGATGATCTGGCTGTCCTGGTCGCGGGGATGGGCCTGGAACCGCACGCCCATCCAGCCGTGGCATTCGTTGGTGCCCTTGAAGTTGCGGGCCGAAACCGTGTCGGCAAACACGAAGAAGGCGGTCGTGTCGCCGCGGCTCTCGCGCAAGCCGGCTGAGGTTCAGCGCGTGCTCGTGGTCGAGCATCGCTTCGAGCCGCTGCCGGCACACGTAGCGGTCGCACTGGCCGTAGATGGCGTCGCTCACGGCCATGTCGTAGGCCGACATGCTCTTGGCGATCGTGCCGGCGGCGCCCTCCGACGCGGAAGAACCAGCGCACCACCTCCTGTCCGGCGCCGATCTCGGCGAACGTGCCGTAGCGGCGCAGGTCGAGATTGATGGCCAGGGCTTTGCGCTCGGTGCTTAGATGCTCGTTCGACATGGCCGAAATTGCTCCTGGAGACGCAAGGAGAAGGACCCTGCTGTGGGTGATATCGGTTGCGCAAGCTTGCGAAAACAGGCAAAGCCTGCGGACTACCTGCTACAAGCGTCAGAGTTGTCACCACGCCACCGGGTACAACGGCGGATCATGCAGGTGGCAACGACGTGGCGACGAGCTGGTCGGCCCGGAACTATTCAGCGGCCAAGGGGTCTGGACGTGCGTCTCCGTACCACGCGCGGTCGTGGGGTCCGGCCAAAAGACGCCACTACGTCACGCCCTGCTTGATGCCTTCGGCGATACCATTAGGATAAGGTGGAGGTTCGCGGCGGGGTGGCTGTGGCTGAGCGCGAGCGAAGCCACAGCGGAGCGCGGAGGTGGTGGCATGCTTGGCTCTCTGGTTCCTTGCGGCGGCGGCGATCCGATCCCGCTGGCCAAGACGCGCGTGCTCATCGGCCGGGAACGGCCCTGCGAGGTGCTGCTGCGCTATAAGAACGTCTCGGCCCGGCATTGCGAGCTCGAATTTCAGGACGGCTACTGGTTCGTCCGCGATCTGGACAGCACCAACGGCATCCGCGTCAACGGCCTGGCCTGCAAAGCCAAACACCTGATGCCGCGCGACGTGCTGTCGGTGGCCAGCCATCGTTTCACGATCGTCTACGTACCGCCCGCCGACCGGCCGCCCCCCGAGCCGGAACGGCCGATGCACCTGCTCGAATCCAGCGTGATGGAGCGGGCCGGACTGCCGAGCGCGGCCAAGTCGCCCAAGAAGCCCATAGCGAAGAAGCCCATAGCGAAGAAGCCAAAAAAGGCGGCGCCCGAGGAGGCGGACACGGCGGACGACCTCGAAGCCGCCCCGCCGACGCTCGGCGAGCTGGTGCCCTGCGGCGGCGGGGAGACGTTGCCGCTTTTGCTACCCAAGCTGGTGATCGGCCGCAGCGGCCGCTGCGATATCGTGCTGCGGTACAACACCGTCTCGTCCCGGCACTGCGAGCTGGAGATGATCGATGGCTTCTGGCACGTGCAGGACCTGGGCAGCCACAACGGGATTCGCGTGGACGGGGAGAAATGCACCTCGAAACTTCTTCGGCCCCATAGCGTCCTCTCCATCGCGACCTATCGTTACGAGATCGTGTACACGGCCTCTGGCGAGGCACCGCAAGAAGAGGAAATCTCTTTTAGCCGCGGACTGCTCCAGAAAGCCGGCCTCGTGCGCCGCAAGAATAATCGCCAATAGCCTCAGTGTCGGGAGACAACCGCCCATGCCCACGGTTCTTGTCGTTGATGACTCGGAAATCGAACGCCGGCTTGCCGGTGGGCTGTTGGAGATGGCCCTGGGCGCCGAGCTGGTCTACGCCGTCCACGGAAAAGAGGCGCTGGCCAAGATCGAGGAGCACCGGCCGGAGATCGTGGTCACCGATCTTCAAATGCCGGAGATGGACGGGCTGGCGCTGGTGGCCGCCGTGAAGGCGGAGCATCCGCTGATCCCCGTGGTGCTGATGACCGCGCAGGGGAGCGAAGACATCGCCGCCGAGGCCCTGCGGCTGGGGGCCGCCAGCTACGTGCCCAAGCGGCGGCTGGCCCAGGACCTGGCCACGACGGTCCAGCGCGTGCTGCGGGGCAGCTCGGACGACCGGGGGCATTCTCAGTTGATGCACCATCTGGCGACGGACGAATGCCTGTTCGTGCTGCACAATGATCTGGAGCTGGTGCATTCGCTGGCCGCGCACTTTCAAGAGCTGCTGCGCTGCCTGCCGTTGCGGGACGAGACCGAACGGCTGCGGGTGGCTATCGCCCTGGAAGAAGCCCTGAAGAACGCCTACTTCCACGGCAACCTGGAGATCGGCGGGACCGCGGTGGCCAGCTCCGGCGATGCCGCCGTGGAGCACAAGAAGCTCGCGGAGCAGCGGCGCTTCGAAGCCCCCTACCGCGATCGGCGGATCCACGTCCGGGCCAGGCTTTCGCGCACCGAAGCGGTGTTCGTCATTCGCGACGACGGCCGCGGCTTCGACACGGCGCGGTTGCCGGACGCGGCCGACCCCGAGACGGCCCAGGGCCCGACCGGCCGAGGCATCAAGCTGATGCGCAGCATCATGGACGAGGTCGCGTTCAACGCCCAGGGCAACGAAGTGACCCTGACCAAGCGCCGCGCACTGGAGACGCTGGAAGACTGCGAGGCGGAGGCCGAGGAAGCGTAAGCAGCAGCGCCGGCTGGAATCGCGCAGACCGGAAGTCGGCCGCTGGACGGCGGCTCGTTCAATATCCTGCCGTGTAAAACGTGCCGGTGCAGACCCCGTCGCGAATCCAGACGCGGCAGGCCGCGAGCCAGGGGTAGTCCCACACCTCCTCGCCGCGGGGCCGCCGCTCAATTTTGGACGGCGGGCCTAGCACGCGCAGGACGACCGCGCGGGGCTTGCCCTCAACCGACTTGAGCCGGGCCAGATCCGCCGCGGTCGGCCAGCTCGAGGGCTCGCGCGGCATCCGCGGAAGAGACGGCGCCTCGACCGATTTCCCCGAACCTGACGGCCCTCCCAACGACAAGGCGCTCATGAAGACGAGAGCCCTGAGAAAACAACGGCTCATTGGCTCCTCCCGGGATGAAGCACGCGGTGGTCCGCTGACTCATGACTAATCTATCCGAGTGCTCGCCTTTCGCCATGTCCTCGCTCGGCGAGTCGAATACTAATTCGCGGAGCGAGTTGCCCACAATGGTGTCTCGCGGAGCGACATGACGACTTTGCTGCGCTTTGAATGCGGGCTGCGCCGCCGTAGCAGCCAGTGGCACTTTGCAGCGAGCTGTGCGGAAGCGCTCTCAGCCGCGCCGTGAAGGTTTTGCTAACTCACGCGGCCTTCTCTTGGTTTGCCCGTTGGCTGCCGCTGGCATTGCTGGTTTGGTGGCGGCGGGGCTGCGTGCGCACTTCAAACGGCAGTTCACCATAGCACGTCACCGCGGCGCTTGGCCTGATGACCAGCATTCCTTCACTGCCTGGCAGCTCGGTCTCCGATCAGGAAAGATTCTCAGGGAGAGCACGGATGAAGCGGCTCTTGCTCGGGCTATCAGTCCTCAGCGGCGTGGCACTGGTGGGCGTGTTTGCGTTCGCCCAGTGGCGCGGGAGTGGTGGCGGCGGGGGCACGAATGCCCTGACCGGCGCCGCGTCAACGGGCCAATCCGCGGCGTCGGCGGACCCCTGGGTGCAGCCCATGCCGCAGGGGATGCAGGCCAATTCAGCGTCGGCCGGCGCACCCTCGACCATCGGCCATGCCGGCGATGCGCCGGGCAGCGATCCCTTTGCCGGCTTGCAGTCGCCGGGTCAGCGCCAAGCGTCTACCGGCCCGTCCTCGAGAGCGCCCAGCCAGGCCAGCCCGCCTGCCACGCAAGGCGTGACGATCCGCAACGTCAACTCGCGGCAAGTCGTCGAAGAGCAGTCGGTCGGGCCGGGCGGATTGGGCAACGGCGCCGATCCATTCAACGTGCCACCTTCCAAGTCGCAGGCGGATGCCAGCGCACGCGGCAACGAAACTAATGTCCGCAGTCCGACTCCGCTGCCTGCCGAGCGGGACGCCGCTCTTGGTGCTGCGCCTGGCAGTGGGCCGGGCAACCCGCTACGCAATGGACAGAATGCCGACGCCGGCGCAAGCACGCAATTCTACGATGCGGCCGCTGCGCGCGGCGGTGCGCCGGGCTCGCGCATCGCGGCCCCCAACGAATTTCCTGCCGTGGCCGACGGTAGGCGCCCGGCCGTGCAGGAACCTGCGGCTCTGCCGTCGGTCGATTCGACGCGGAGTGCCCTCGGGCGCGGACCGTCCGGCGCACCGAGCCAAGGATTCTCGGCCTCGGGTGCACCGCCGAACAGCCTGGAACACGGCTTTGGGGGTCATGTCAGCGAGGGCGCGCTCTTGGGCACTCAACGGACGCCCGCACCGCTCGGCGGCTCGCAAGGCCCGCGCCCGCTGGTGGGGCAGCTTGCCTCAGCGACCATCCGCGGCGAAGGGCTTGGCCTGCCCGGCGGAAAGCAGCTCGAAGGCAATCAGTTGCCGACGCTGGCCATCCAGAAATTCGCCCCCCCGGAGGTCCAGGTCAACAAGCCGGCGGTCTTCGAAATTCACATCCGCAACACCGGCCCGGTCACCGCCCGCGAGGTCGTGATCCACGACCGCGTGCCCCAAGGCACGGTATTCGTGCGCTCCTCGCCGGACACGGCGCCCACCCCGCAGGGAGATTTGGAGTGGCGGTTCGACGCCCTGCCACCGCGCGAGCAGCGAGTGATCAAGGTCGAGGTGCGGCCGCTCAAGCGGGGCGAGATCGGCAGCGTGGCCACCGTGCGGTTTAGTGCCGATGCGTCGGCCGCAGCCGCTGCACGTGCCCTGATCTGCAAGTGGAAGTCGCTGCCGCGCGGCAGACGCTGATCGGCGATCCGTTGGCCCTGACCATCACGGTGGCCAACCGGGGAGACGGTCCGGCCACCGGCGTCGTCGTTGCCGAGCAAGTGCCCGACAAGTTCGACCACGCGCAGGGGCAACTGCTGGAGAACGAGCTGGGCACGCTGAAGCCGGGCGAAACGCGGGAGCTGAAGCTCAGCCTGAAGGCCGCTCGGCCCGGCCCGGCCCACAATCGGCTGGTGGTGCGTGCCGACGGCGACCTGCGCGTGGAGAAACCGCTCGAGCTAGAGGTAATCGCCCCGGCGCTCGAGGTGGCGGTGCAGGGACCACAGCAACAGCTCCTGCAGCGCGAGGCCACGTACAGCATCCACGTGGAAAACCGCGGCACGGCCCCCGCCAAGACCGTGCGGCTCAGCACGCTGGTGCCGGCCGGCTTCCGGTTCGTGGCGGCCAACAACTACGGGGAGTTCGACCCCAAGACCGGCCGCGTGACCTGGGAGCTGGTCGAGCTGCCCCCAGGGCAGAAGGACCGCGTAGAGTTGAAGCTGCTGGCCGCCGAGCCGGGCAGGCACCAGGTTCAAGTGGAAGCACGAGCCCAGCGTAATGTGCAGGCCGGCGCCATCCACCCGGTCGGCGTGGAGGGCGTGGTCGTGGTGAGCTTCCAGGTAGCGCAGGTGCAGCGCGGGAACGCCCTGGAAGTCGGGGCCGAAAAGGTCTACGAGATCAAAGTCGCCAACGACGGCACGCAAGCCGCCAGCGACGTTTACGTGGTCGTCAAGGTCCCGCCCAAGGGTGGCTTGCAGCCGCTGGGGGGCAACGGTCCAGTGCAGGGCAAAGCGACGGCCGAAGGCGTCGTCTTCGGCCCGCTGCCGCGCTGCGCACTCGGGCCGACACGAGCTTCTTCGTCCACCTCCGCGCTCAAGAGGCGGGCGACCACATCGTGCTGTTCCAGGTCGCCTCGGCCGAACAGCAGCCGCCGATCAGCAAGGAAGAGATCTTGCGGGTACGGTAGCGCTTGGCACCGGTATCCGAAGTCGCCAGACTTGGGAAGGACTGAACTCTGGCGAGTTCAGCTACGAACCGTGTACACGTCGGCCTGACGGCTCGACGCTCGCCGAAAGAAGGCCCCTGGGATGATCGCTCACCGCAGGGGCGTTTCGACCGCCGGCTCTACAGGGTCACGGCTTCGACTTCGGCCACGAAGCGGCCGGCGTCGCCCGCGAGGAACGACGCCACCACGTCGAACACGGCGTCACTGAAACCGCCGACGTTCAGGATGTCCTCGCGCTCCGGCGCCTGCGACGTGCCGTAGGGCTGGATGTCGATGCACACCAGCTTCGGGCCGGCAAACTTCTTGCCGTGCAGGCGAACCTGGTTGCGCACGAACTCCTGCCACTGGGCCAGGGCGCCCGTCATGCCGCCATTGGCGTGCCAGCCGGGCCGGCCCTGATGCAGCCAGCTCTCGTTGTCGCTGACCAGCACGCAGCCGGCGAACCGCCGCGTGCGCAGCTCGCAATTGGCCTTGGCCAGCGGCAGCGAGCAATCCGTGCCGCCGCCGCCATACGTGGCCAGCCGCTGCGCCAGGCTGAGGATCGAGTCACTCGGATCGACCTCGGCCCGGTAGGCTTCGTTGTCGAACGGGATGACGACGCTTTCCGGGTTGCGCCGCAGGATGGCTGCGGCGAAAAGGGCCGCCACGTCCACGCAGCGCATCTTCGACGTCGCCCCCGCCCCCCGGCCGCGGTGGCCGGTGATGGGCGAAGCCATCGAGCCGGAGACGTCCAGGCCGATCACGACCGCTCCGGCCAGCTCCGGCACGTTGCCGCAGGCCGTTTCCGCGGCCCGGTGCAACGCGGCCCGGATCACCTCGGGCACGTCGCCCGAAGCGTTCAGGTAAGCCGCGAAGAACTGGTACGGAAACTGCCGCGAGCGACGGATTTCGGCCGGGTCGGCCAGCCGCTCGGCCACGTAGCGGACGATCGCCGGGTACTCGAACACTCCGTGCCGCTGGAGCGTGCTCAGGTTCATCCGCAGGGCCTGCGGGCCCATCGTCGTGGCGATGGCCGCCCAAACCTGCGGACCCTTGACCGCGTCGGCCAGCAGGTCCCAGCGGGCGCTGAGCTTCTCCAGCAGCGCGACCTGCTGCTCGGCCGTGTCGGCCGCGCGGAAGGCCGCCAGCAGCCGCACCTGCTCCGGCAGGTCGGCCGCCGTGGCCGGTGCCCAGCCGGCGACGTCCTTGTCCGTCAACCAGCCGAACATTGCCCGTCGGACGTTGTCGGGCGGCGTCGGCCGAGCCAAGCGGAGAATGTCCCGCAAGCTCGGATCGTTGCCGATGGAAGCCGACAGCAGCTTCTCTGTCGAAGCCGTGTTCAGCCACCGCTGAAAGGCCCGCTGCAGCGAGCTGGTGAGGCTCTTCTTGCCCAGCGCCCCGAGCGGATCATCTGGAACAGCGTCCGCAGCACGCGGCCGTTATCGATCACCCGGTCGAACACGCGGTGGAACAGCACCGTATCGCGCACGGCCAGCGCCGCCGTCAGGGCGGCCGGCATGTCCTTCATGGCGGCCCGCTGGCGGGCATAGACCGCCAGCCTGGCCAGGAAAACATCGTCGTCCACCTGCTCGATCAGCGTCTTGAGCGTGTCGAGCTGGCTCTCGGCGTGCGCGTAGAACGTGCCGTTGAAGCAGCCGGTGGCGGCAAGCTGCGCCAGTGCGTGCTTGGGCGTGAACTCGTAAGCCGGGCCGCCGGCCTCGTTACAGGTCGTGGCGCGCGGCCAGAGCTTCTTCAGGCTGGCAAAGAGCGACGTGTTGGCCATCGAGAGGGCCTCCGTACTGGCAGTCGGCGGTGATTGTCGCCTTTCGCTCTGCGAAAGGACGTGCTTTCGCGGAGCGAAAGCCGACAGTCGCCGACGAAGTGACCTGAACGGTCAAGGAGACGAGTAAGGTCCTAGTGATGAATGAGACCCAGCTTGCCACAGAAGGTTCGCCGGCGCTGCGAAAAAGCAAAGACCGACGAGGAGCTGGCGGGAGAACTCGCTTTCGCCTCATTTCGCAACCGTCGCGCGCTGGAGCACGGTGCACGGCGTCCGGGTCGCAACCGTAGATGCCCGACGACCACGCGCCGTTCAGTTCCACAACCGTCCAGCCACGCTGATCGATCAGGCCGACGTCCAGGACGATTGCATCCGGAATGTCGTGTGAGCCTGAGCAGGTACCTACAGCGATTTCCAATCCACCAGATCGAAGCCGATGTACATGATCACCGCATCGACCAGGAAATGGCCCACCCAGGGGCCGTACAGCGATCGCTGCCGGTCATACATCCAGGCCCAGGCAGCGCCGCCCACGGCCACACAGAGGGCCAGAAGGAACGACAGCGCCCAGGGGCCGTGCAGCAACTGCTGGATGACAATCACGTGATGGGCCATGAAGCCCAGGCTCGACACGGCGATGGCCCAACCCAGCGGCGTCACCCGCCGCAATTGGCCAAACGCGAACCATCGCCAGTAGTATTCCTCCAGCAGCGCGTGCGGCACGGCCAGAAAAAGGGCGAAGCTGAGGTACAGCCCGGGAGTCACCAGCCGCATGTCCCGCACCTTGGCCGCCACCATGGTCGGGGCCTGCTCCAGGTAGGTGCTGTGCTTGAAATAGCCGTAATAGGCCGCCAGCGTGATCGCCGTAACGAGCAACCCAAAGCCGGCCCCCCAGGCGAGCGACCGCCTGTCGGGGCGCGCCAGCCGGATTCGCCGACGCTGCACCGCCAGCACCCAAGCCAGCGGAAAGGCGAACTGCAGCACCTTGCTGGCGCCATAGAGCAGAGACATCTCCGGCCGCCCCGAGAGCACGACGAAGTACAGCCATGTGGCTAGCGTGGGAAAGACCAGCACGCCGGCGATCACCGCGAGGTGCGTCGTCAGTGAGGTCTCCAGCCGGGCTTGTGGGAGATCCGCCGCAGGCCGCAGACCGGAATCTTCGGCGACCAACGCGCCTCGGACTTCGGTGTCGGTTCGGGGAGATGGGCCCATCGACGTGCCGTCGCGGTTATTTCTGGGTCACACCGCGTAAAGACCCGGCCGGTTCGTCACGCTCGGGCGACACCTTGACGCCCGGCAGCTTGTCGCCGACGGGCGACTTCTCAAGGGGTGACTTCTCCACGGGCGACGACTTGGCGATCTGCGGCAACGGATGCGGATCGTCGAGGGGTGGCACAAGGCGCGGCAGGTTGTCCGACGGGCTGGTGCCATCGTCCACGAAGCGCGGGTCGATGTTGGGTTCGATCCTCTCCGCTGGCGGCTGCAACGCGGTCCCAGGATGGGGAGACGCGGTTTCCGTCTCCGGCCCCGTCCCGGGCTCCGGCAGGACCACCACCACCACCAGACCGACGGCGGCCGTGGCGATCAGCGCCTAGCCAACCGGCCACGGCGCTGACGAAACCGCCGCCGGCCGCGGCTGCGGCTGTCGCGGCGGCCACGATCTTCGCCGTCGATAACGGTGCGCGGCTCAGGGAAGCGTGCAGCGCCTGATCGAGCCGGATCTCATCGGACAGCGCCTTGCGCACCTCGGGAGACCGCCGGGCCTCGTCGCGCAGCTTGCCTAGATCGCCGGAAGAGTAATCCTCCGGCCGAGTGCTGCGGACGCGATCGATCCAATCCCCGTTACTCATCGCCGTTTGCCTGTTGGCCCCTGGCCGTCGTTTCTGCCCGTGGTCGGTGGACCGCCTTCGTCCACGTGATCCGCCTGACCGTCGCGGTGGCCTTCTTCCTCGCCAGCCAGGCAGCGCTTCAGGGCCTGGCGGGCTCGATGCAGCAACACCTTCACCGCCCCTTCGCTGCGCTGCATGCGGTGGGCGATTTCCTGGACCCGGAGGCGGGCGCCGTAATACAACTCGATGGCCAAGCGGGCGGCGGGACCCAAGCGGGACATGCACAGCGGCAGGCGGTCTAAGCGATCGTCCTGAGCGGTCTCGGCTTCCGGCGTGGCCTCTTCCACTTCCAGGCACAATTCGGTCCAGGAGACCTCGTTGCGGTGCCGTAAAGTCCTTGCCCGTTCCCGCAAGAGGTTACGAGCAATGCCCAGCAGGTAAGGCCGGATTTCGCGCGAATCGTCGAAGCGGCTGCGGGCCGTGTAAAACCGCACGAAGACCTCTTGCGTCAGGTCTTCGGCGTCGGATTCTTGCAGCACTCGCGCCCGGAAGAAGCTGTAGACCACCAACTGATAGCGATCGACGATGACCGCCAGCTCTTCCGGGGTGAAGGCGGCCCCTCGGGGCCGGCCAATCGAGGCAGGCGCCGAAGGCAGCGACCGTGGCTTGCCGTTGTCCGCGGCATGGTCCGGCTTGCCATGGTCCGGCTTACCATTGAGCGACGGGGATGCTCCCGAGGGAGCAGAGGCGGGAGAGGCCGGTGCCCCGGGCCGTCGCGGATCGGGAGTTGGGCTATGCGCCTGAACTCGAGCCACGGCGTTGCTCCGGTTGCTGGCCGATTTGTGAACGGCAATCCTCACCGTTGTCACGATAGGTGTTTTAGTCTACTCCCAGGCGACGAGGGTTGCTAGCAGTTGCCCGCATTTGCCAATCTATGGCATTCACGCGGTTTGCGCGTCCCCAACTCGGTCACCTGAAGCGAGGCGAAGGAAACCCGGATACGTCTCGCGCGAGCGGCGCTGGGTCAGAACGACAAGGAACGGTCGAGCGGGCCTGCGACTAGCCCCCTTGTAAGTCATTGCAGGGACCGACAAATCGGTTACACAGAGTCCATTGTCATGTTGCGTCATTGTCATGTTGCCTGACATCACCCACCGATCAGAGCTCGTTGATCCGTCGGCCTTCGTCGCCCCCGGCGCCGTGGTGGTAGGCGATGTCACGATCGGCCCGCAGTCGAGCATCTGGTTCCAAGCCGTCCTCCGCGGCGACTGCGAGGCCATTCGGGTCGGTAGCCGTTCGAACGTCCAAGATGGTTGCGTGCTGCATGCCGACCCAGGCTTTCCCTGCACCATCGGCGATGGGGTCACGATCGGCCATCGGGCGATCGTCCACGGTGCGACGGTCGGCAACAACGTGGTGGTCGGCATGGGGTCGATCGTGCTGAACGGGGCCAAGATCGGCCGAGACAGCATCGTCGCCGCCGGCGCCGTGGTCACCGAGGGCGCCGACATCCCGCCCGGCTCGCTCGTCATGGGCGTGCCGGGCAAAGTCCGCCGAGCCTTGACGTCAGAAGAGACCGAGTACAACCGCCACGCAGCCCAGCACTACGTGGAGAACGCGAAGCGCTACGGCGAGCGGCCGACGTCAAGCAGCGAACGGCCGGCGTGAACCGGCTGATTGTGTGGGGCGCCGTGTGGAAGGAGTCATGGGCGCCTTCGGGAGCGGTACTCGACTTCGGCCGCAGAGCATGCCTATACTGAGAACATCACGCCCAACGTCATCCTACCGATCATCCAGCCCTCCTCCCCGCGCGCCCGAAGGATCGCCCGTGACACCCCACACCAAGTCTCCCCCGGCGTCGTTCTTCAATCAGTTCGACGTCTCACCGGCCGCTGCACACGCCGCGGATTATTCTCAAGCCGGAGTAGTCTCTCTGCTGCGCGACATTCGCAGCGGTCAGGAGCGGCAGAACGAATTGTTGCAAGAGCTCGTGGAGATGCTGGGCACCTCGCAGCGGCAGCGGGCCAGCGAGCTGCACCAGTGGAAGAAAGCCCATCCGCACCTGGCCGCCGAGTGCCGCCGGGCTGCCGACGCGCTGGGCCGCGTCCAGGCCGAATACCTCCGCCGCGTCACCGCGGAGGCGCGGGAAAGCGCTGAGGAAATGGCGGACGGCGAATTCTTGATGAACGAATTCATCGACCGCTTCGCGCCCCGCCTGGCCCATCTGCACAGCCTGCTCCAGGTGCTCTCGCACCTGGGCGGCAGCAACGCCACGCAGACGAGCGAAGCGTGACCTCGGGCTAGCGAAACCGGCTAAACCGTCGCCTCTTCTCGCCCCGTTTGTACAGTCGCGGGGGCAGAGAGTCGCGAGGGGACCTTCGGCAAAACGGTGGCGCAACCCGTCTATGCGACGCTTGTTCCAGCGATTAGGATGCCGTTCCAGGCCGGAGACTAGCCGATGCAAGACCAGCGAGAACAAGCCAAGCAGGTGATCTGCGAGATCGTCGCCGCGGCCGGCGGAAAACTGGTGGGGAAGGTCAGGCTGCACAAAGCGTTCTATTACGCCCACCTCTACTATTGGCAGCGAGGCGTAGGTGTCCTGACGAGCTATCCCGTAGTGCGGCTGCCCTTTGGACCGGCCATCGACAACGGCCCGGGCCTTGTGTCGCAGCTCGTGCGAGAGGGTAAGCTGCGCCTCTCGCAGCAGCCGAACGGCCCCTACAAAGAAACCGTCTTTGAGCTGGCCCAGCCGTTTCAGATCGATCCCAACAGCCCGCGCTACCAGGCGATCGAGGAGGAGGCGGCGGAGCTTGTCCGGAGCAAGACTGCGGTCGAACTGAGCGAAGAGACGCACCTCTACAGCCGCAGTTGGCGGGAGAGCGAAAACGGCGAGGAGCTGGACATCTACCTGGACCTGCTCGATGACTTTGAATACCAGCGAATCCAGGAAGGAAGCCAGCAAAGTCGGGAGCTAGTAGATGCCGTCTTCGGCCCCGAAGGCTGATCGCCTCGCCAAGTCTCTTCAGCTCTGTCTCAGCCAGGCGCTGGGCGGAATCTCGCGCTTGAGGCAGCTCGGCTGGTTCGACCTCCTTCGGGTACTTGCTCTGGTGCACTCCGCTGGCGTAGAAAGAAGAGAGTCTGCGACGGTTCTCTAATCGCGCCGGTTACCGATCGGCCGTGCACTTCACCTACCAGGTCCAGAGAGCGGAGATGCATATGCCTTCCACGCCGGAGTACGGGAATTTTCAGGTCAGGTTCGACCTTATTCAACTCGTCGGCGATGACTGTGGCAACGTGCCAGATGCCGGCGATCTTGTGCGAGCATGGTTTGCGGAGCATGGGCTTGACGCTGAAGTGAGCCAAATCAGCATTGATCCAGCCTCCAACGTGGCGTGGGGACGCGTCACGTTGGATCAACTGATCGACGAGCAGTCTCGCAGATACGTTCTCAACGATCTAAACAACCGTCCGCATCAACTGGTGTCCATGAACAACCGGGTCATTCGGGTGCGGATCAATGTCGCGCGACCACCTGCCGACCCGAGCAGCGGTAGCTCTAGAACCCACCGCTAGGCCTCCGCAGCAGCGGAAACCGGAGGTCGCGCCCAGCCCAGCAGTCTGTTCAACAATCCCGATGTTCACCCCTCATGGTGCGAGGAAACCGCCCGCTGGACGACTCGAATGCCGAACGTCTTCATTTGCTATCGTCGGGACGATAGTCCTTATCTAGTGGGTGATATCTACGCGCACTTGGTATCGCGCTTCGGTCGCGAAGCCATTTTCAGGGATATCGATGCGATTCCACCGGGCGTCGATTATCGGCAGCAGATCCTGGCATGGGTGCAAGCCTGTGATGTGGTCCTGGTCATCATCGGCGATCGATGGCTCAGGGCAGAGTATATTGACGGCCCAAAGAAGGGGCAGCATCGCCTCCAAGACCCGAATGACGACGTTCGACTCGAGATCGAAACCGCGCTGGCGCGACAGAAATCCGTCATTCCGGTGCTCGCGAACGGGGCAAGTATGCCCGAGAGGGAGGATGAGAATGTGCCGCTTTCGCTCCGCGCACTACCATGCCGAAATGCTGTCGTAGTCCGTCCAGATCCTGATTTGCAAGCGGACCTTTGTCGGCTGACGCAGGCCATCGAGGAAAGCGTCCAACGGCCTCTCGCGGATATCACCGAGGCCGACATGGTTGCTGCTCGGGCGGCCCTCATTGAGGAAAGCGTCCAGCGGCCTCCCGCGGATATCACCGAGGCCGACATGGCTGCTGTTCGGGCGGCCCGCATTGAGGAAAGCGTCCAGCGGCCTCCCGCGGATATCATGCTGGAGCCGCCTCCCGAAGATATCATGCCGGACAGGAAGTTTCAGGTGACATTCCACTTAATCCAAATCCTTGGCGATGCCTGGCGTGGCGTGTTAGACGCCCGCGGTCTGATTCGCTCATGGTTTACCGAGTGCGGACTGGACGCTCACTCAAGCGACATCAGCATGGAACAAGAGGCAAGCATGGCTTGGGGGACCGTCAGTTTGGAACAACGAATCAGTGCGGCGTCCCGCTCGGATGTTCTGAGTCGGCTGAATAACCGTCTGGACCAGCTTGTGAGCATCAATGGTATTGTGGTGCGGGCGCGCGTCACCGTTGGGCCGCCCGCCGACCCGAGCAAGCCCCACTCGCGACTCCAAGCCTAGACGCTCCGCGCCAGGCGGAAACCCAGGGAACGTTCGCGGCGGTCCGGCGGGCACGGTACCCGGTTCAGAGCTCCGATAGTGCGTGCGTCGTCCCGGAAGGCGCCGCCTCGCGTGACGTACAAGGACGTCCTCTCGCTTCCCCGCTCGCGGTCGAGCACCTTGTAGCGCTCCACCGCGTCGGCGCACCACTCGCTCACGTTGCCAGCCAGGTCGAAGACTGGCTTCGCCCGCTTCTCCGGAGTCGCGCCATCAACGTAGATGCCCACGGGCGTGGGTGTGGCCAGCTTGCTGGGCGCGTAGTTCAGCCGCCGAGGCGAGGGCGGCTTGTCGCCCCACGGATACTTGCGGTCGTTTCCCCGGGCGGCGCGCTCCCACTCCCCTTCGGTGGGCAGACGGGCCCCCGCGAAGTGGGCATACGCGGCGGCTTCGTACCAACTGACGTTGATCACCGGCCGCGTGGGGTAGAGGAGCTGGTGTTGCCATTCGTCCGGCGGGCCTTTGAACTTTCCGAACCCACCGGCACGCCAATGCTCCTTCTTCGAGTAGCCTCCGGCGTCGATGAACTGCTGAAAATCCCGAACAGTCACCAGATATCGTGCGATCTGAAACTTGGCCAAGCGTTCCTTTCGCGCTGGCAGCAGCTTCGCGGCGCCGCGCCCGTCGAAGATCGACCGCGGTTGGCGCAGCAGTTTGAATCGGAACCAACCGCCCTCATATGTCGCCCAAGCATCGTCGGCGGACCGCAGCCCGAGGCGGTCGCCGCCGAGCAAATCGACCGCCTCTGCCGCGCCGGCTACCGCAGCGGCCGGCATCCCACCCTTGGCATGCACCGACAGCGAGCGGCAATGGTCCACGTCCTGGAAGAATTCGAGTAGTTTCGGCGGCCGTGGCTGATAACGCCGTGGGCCAATCCGCCGCACGATCTCGGCGATAAGGATCGCCGCTGCACCCCAGCCAAGCGCGTCGGGCGACTGGTAATCCACCACGCGCTCAATGCGCTCGACTAGGCCGTTGAGCCTCTTGCAACTCTCCACGATCGAATAGTTCTGCGGCGAACTCCGTGAGCAGTCGGTTCGCATTCTTCGAACGTCGGCTCGGCCAAAGTCGTGCCGGGCGACTGCTGCCGATATTCGGTGAGCACGTCAAAGGCAATCTGGCGCTGGCGCGCCAGGAAGCGGCGGTTCGTCGCACCGCGCGGCCCCGACCGCATACTTTTGACGGGCGGCGGCTTCTTGCCCTTGGCCGATCGCGCCTTTGCAACAATGCGAATGGCAAAACCTGCTTCAGCAGCCGGCATAGTTGAGAACCCCAAGAGGAGGCAGTGATCTACGATACCTACCGCAGTATAGCGGACCAGAAGCGGTCTGCCAGCAAGCACGGCCTGCGTCTAAGAATCTCTGCCAGAGTCCCTGAGGTAGGCTCGCGCTTCGGCTTGCAGGATGCCCAGGAGTGTGCCGACCCGCCGATAGCTTTCCATCTCCGCCCGCTCATCTGCCGTGATCGTGCCACGGTTGTTGCGCTCCATCAACGCGCGCATCCGCTCCTCGTCGGCGGGCGTGAACTTGACTGACAGAACAGCCTTGGCGTATTCCGGCGACACGACCAACTGCTCCAGATTCAGGCTGCGGTTTCAATCCTAGACGGTCGCTTCTTCCCGCGCCGCCTCGAACGTAAACTCCCCGCCGCGGAAGTCTACGACCACGCGCTGCCCTTCACCCAGCTCGCCTTTGAGCAGCTCCACAGCCAGCGGGTTTTCTAGCCGCTGCTGGATCACGCGCTTCAGCGGCCGGGCGCCGTAAGTCGGGTCGTAGCCGCTGCGGGCGATTTCGGCCAACGCCGACGCCGTGACCTCCAGCTGGATGTCCTTCTCCGCGAGCCGTTTCTGCAGCCGGGCGACCTGCAGCTTGGCGATCTGCCGGATTTCATCCGCGTCCAGCGGGTGGAAACAGATCACCTCGTCGATGCGGTTGAGGAACTCGGGCAAAAAATGCTGCTCCAGCTCTTCTTGCACCGCGTCGCGGATGCGGTTGTAGCTGCCTCCTTCGCGCGAAATCTCGCGGATCGTCTGGCTGCCGATGTTCGAGGTCATGACCACGATCGTGTTCGTGAAATCGACCGTGTGGCCGTGGCTGTCGCTCAGCCGGCCGTCGTCGAGCACTTGCAAGAGGACGTTGAACACGTCGCGGTGGGCTTTCTCGATTTCGTCCAGCAGGATGACGGCGTACGGCCGGCGGCGAATAGCCTCAGTGAGCCGGCCCCCTTCCTCGTAGCCGATGTAGCCCGGCGGGGCGCCGATCAGCCGGCTCACTGTGTGCTTCTCCATGTATTCGCTCATGTCCAGGCGGACCATGGCGTTTTCGTCGTCGAACATCGCCTGGGCCAGCACCTTGCACAGCTCCGTCTTGCCGACGCCCGTGGGGCCGAGGAACAGGAACGAGCCGATCGGCCGCTGCGGATCCTGAAGCCCGCTGCGGCTGCGGCGGACGGCGTTGGCCACCGCGGCCACCGCTTCATCCTGGCCGACGATCCGCTGGTGCAGCCGCTCTTCCATCACCAAGAGCTTGGCCCGCTCGGTCTCCATCATGCGAGAGACCGGCACCCCGGTCCACGCGCTGACCACCTCGGCGATTTCCTCCGGGCCGACTTCCTGGCGAAGCAGGCGGCGTGACGAGGCTGCGGCGTCTTTGCCTGCGCCATCCTTCTCGGAGCGATCCTTGCTGTCTTTGCCCTCGGGCTTCGGCACCGTTTCCAGCTGCTTGGAGAGCTTTTTGCGCTCGTTGTCCAACTCGAAGAGGCGTTGATAATCGGCCTCGGGCACGAGCTGCCCGGTCGATTGCTTCTCCTTGATCGAGGTTTGCAATTGGCCGAAGGCGTGTTCCACCTCGGCCAAACGGCGATGCACGTCTTGGGTGCCGGCGACGCCTTGCTTCTCGGCCTCCCATTGGCTGCGAAGGTCGGCCAGCTTGCGGCGCAGCTCTTTGATCTCGTCTTCGACCTCCGCTAGCCGCTCCACGGCATGCTCTTCGGTTTCGTCCTTGAGCTGCCGTGCGGCCAGCTCGAGCTGCGTGATCCGCCGCTGCACCTGGTCGATCTCGGCGGGCACGCTCTCCAGCTCCATCGCCAGCCGGCTGGCGGCTTCGTCCACAAGATCGATCGCTTTGTCCGGCAGGAAGCGGTCGGCGATGTAGCGGTGCGAGAGCTGGGCCGCCGCGACGAGTGCCGAGTCCTTGATCTTCACTCCCTTGTGATGGGCTTCGTAACGCGGCTTCAGGCCGCGGAGGATGGCGATTGTATCCTCGACGGACGGCTCGCCGACGTACACGGGCTGGAACCGTCGTTCCAGGGCCGCATCCTTTTCGATGTGCTCGCGATATTCATCCAGCGTGGTCGCGCCGACGCAGTGCAGCTCGCCACGGGCCAGGGCCGGCTTGAGCAGGTTGGCGGCATCGGCCGAGCCTTCGGCCTTGCCGGCGCCGACCACCGTGTGCAGCTCGTCGATAAAGAGGATGATCGAGCCGCCCGCGTCGTTGATCTCCCGCAGCACGGCCTTCAGCCGGTCCTCGAACTCGCCGCGATACTTGGCCCCGGCCACGAGCGCGCCCATATCCAGTGCGATCACGCGCTTGTTCTTCAAGCTGGTCGGCACGTCCCCTTCGACGATCCGCAGGGCCAGCCCTTCGACGATGGCCGTCTTGCCGACGCCCGGCTCGCCGATCAGGACCGGGTTATTCTTCCGTCGCCGCGAGAGCACCTGGATCACGCGGCGGATTTCCTGGTCGCGGCCAATCACTGGGTCGAGCTTGCCCTGCTGAGCCTGCCGCACCAGGTCGATGCCATACTTCTCCAGGGCCTGAAACTTGTCCTCCGGGTGCGGATCGGTGACCCGCGTGCTGCCCCGAATGGCCTTGATGGCCGAGAGCAGCTCCTTCTCGCCGATGGCGTTGAGCTTGAGGATTTGCTTCGTCTTGGAATCGACCTTGGCCAGTGCCAGCAGCAAGTGCTCGATCGACACGAACTCGTCCTTCATCGTGTCGGCTTCGCGCTGGGCCGCTTCGAGCACTTGCACGGCCTCCCCGGACGGCTGGGGGGGCTGAGCGCCGCCCGACATCTTCGGCAGCTTGCCAAGATCGGCCTCGACGATACGCTGGAGTTGGCCGCGATTCGCGCCGATCTTCCCCAGCACGGCATCGACGATCCCCTCGCGCTCCGCCAGCAGTCCGGCCAAGAGGTGCAGCGGCTCCATCTGCGGATTGCCGCGCTCCTGGGCCAGCGACTGCGCGGCCTGGACAGCTTCTTGCGACTTGGCGGTGAATTTGTCGAAACGAATGGCCATATCGATGAACGAATAGTTGGGTCGGCGTCTGCGTGTCGCCGCCGTCGCGACCACGCTGCCAAACGGCCGGATTGTGAATATGCTAATCGAAGCCCGGCTGCCGGCAGTAGCCGGGTTCCGGATCCAAGGGCAGGACCATGTGCGGACGCTTTACGCTGCGAACGCCTCTGGGGAAGCTCGTCCAGCAGTTTTGCCTGACTAGCGTCCCCGACGTGGCGCCGCGCTACAACATCGCGCCGACGCAGGACGTCGCCGCCGTCCGGATCGCCGACGCCGAACGGAGTAGGCACACTCCGTGTGCCGTGAGCGGCGACGGCACGCGGAGTGTGCCTACCACGGCCGCCCGCGAGCTGGTCATGCTCCGTTGGGGGCTGATCCCGCCCTGGGCGGATGACCCGCGCGTCGGCAGCCGCTCGATCAATGCCCGAAGCGAGACGGCCGACACGAAGCCGCTGTTTCGCGAGCCGCTGCGGCGCCGCCGCTGCCTGATCCTGGCCGACGGCTTCTACGAGTGGCAAGCCGCCGGACGAGTCAAGCAACCCTATTATATCCATGCCCCCAACGACAGGCCCTTTGCCTTTGCCGGGCTCTGGGAGCGGTGGCGGCACCAAGGGCAGGTGATCGAATCGTGCACCATCCTCACCACCGACGCCAACGAGCGGCTGGCCCCGCTGCACGACCGCATGCCGGTCATCCTGCGGCCGTGCGACTACGAGCTCTGGCTCGATCCGGCGGTGGGCGAGGTCGAGCGCCTCAAGCCACTGCTGGTTCCCTGCCCGAATGACACGTTGACTCTCCACGCGGTAGGCGCCGACGTCAACCGCCCGAGTAACGACGGCCCGGCGTGCATCCAGCCCGTGGAGACGCAGGCCACGTTGCCGGGGTTTTAGCGGCCGCGTGGCACGGCCATCCTGGCCATCCTGGCCGTGAGAACTGACGGGCTGGAAGCCCGTGCCACGATGCCTGCATGAAACCTTGCCGCCGCTGGCGAAGTATGGCACTCTAATTGGATACTCTCACGGGCCGAGGATGCCATGCCGTCCCCTATTGCGCTGCCAGATGTCGATCCCAAATGGGCTTGGGCGGCCTACGAGCCGTCGCCGGCCGAGCCGTGGAACCTGGCCCGCGCGTCGCACCTCTTCCGCCGAGCCGGCTTCGGGGCCACTTGGGGCGGGCTGCGCCAAGCGCTGGCCGATGGCCCGGCCAAGACCATTGAGCGGTTGATGACCGGAGGGGGAATGACCCCTGGGCAGGACAGCAAGGCCCAAGAGGCCTTCTACCGCGAATCTAACGCCACGGCCGGTTCGCTCGCCACCGACGCCGAGAACCTTCCCGGCTGGTGGCTATACGTGATGCTCCACACGCCGCACCCGGTGCTGGAGAAGATCACGCTCTTCTGGCACGGTCACTTCGCCACGTCGGCCGCCAAGGTGGACAAGGCTGGCCTGATGCTGGACCAGAACCAGATGTTCCGGCAGCACGCGCTGGCGCCGTTTGGCCCGCTGGTGGGGGGCATCGCCAAAGATCCGGCGATGCTGCTATGGCTCGACTCGGCTACCAACAAGAAACACAAGCCCAACGAGAACTTCGCCCGCGAAGTGATGGAGCTCTTCTGCCTGGGACTGGGCAACTACACCGAGCGCGACATCAAACAGGCCGCCCGAGCGTTCACCGGCTGGGAAGTGCGGCACGGGAAGTTCGTCTTCAATCCCTACCAGCACGACGAAGGCAGCAAGACCGTGCTGGGCAAGACCGGCAACTTCAGCGGCGAGGACGTGCTGCGCATCTTGCTGGAGCAGCCCGCCGCCGGGCGGTTCCTGGCCGGCAAAATATACCGCTATCTGGTGAGCGAAACGGCCGCGCCGCCGCCGAAGCTCTTGGAGGCCCTCGCCGCTGGCTACCGCGAGCACAACTACGACATGGCGTGGCTAGTCCGCACGATCGTCTCTTCGAACCTGTTCTATTCGCCGCACGGCACCGGGCAGCGGGTCAAGCCGCCGGTGGAAATGGCGATCAGCCTCATCCGGTCGCTCGAGGGCGCAGCAAACGCCGAGGCCCTGGCCGAGGACCTGCGGAAACTGGGCCAAGGCGTTTTTTACCCACCGAACGTGAAAGGCTGGGACGGCGGCGCCGAGTGGATCAACTCGGCAACGTTGCTCTCGCGGGTCAACCTGGTCTGGGCACTGACCTCCGGCCGCGACGGCCGATACAAGAAAAAGATCGACCTCGAGCAGTTGGTTCAGAAACACGGCATCGGCCCCGCTGAGCGAGTCCGCTGGCTGGCCGACCTGTTGCTGGGTGTCGAGCTATCCAAAGACGTGTACAATCAACTGGCCGCGGTGTACGCCAGCGAGAAAGGGGGCGACGAGCACCTGCGGCTGGCCCGCGTCGTGCAGGCGATTGCGGCGCTGCCGGAGTTTCACGTGGCGTGAACAGGGGCTCGCGCAGCGAGCCGAGGACTCCCTCTCCCCTGTGGGGAGAGGGCCGGGGTGAGGGGAGAGAAGTGCCGCAACACGACGCAATCCTCATCGCCCGTGCCCGAAAGCTCCGCCGCGATCTGACCTTTCCGGAGCGGCGATTATGGTACGCACTGCACGGCCGACGGCTGGCAGGCCTCAAGTTCCGCCGCCAACATCCGATCGACCGCTTTGTGGTTGACTTCGTTTGCTTGGAGCGGCGCCTCATTGTCGAACTCGACGGCGACAGCCATATCGGACAAGCCAGCTACGACCTGAAGCGACAGGCGGCTTTGGCACAACTCGGCTACCGTGTGCTTCGTGTTGGTAACGACGATGGATTACAAGACCTTGACTCGGTGATCGAAGGCATTCTCATGGCCTGCGGTGATCCGAACGCCCCTCACCCCGGCCCTCTCCCCAGGGGGGAGAGGGAGAAGGACCAATCATGACCCTCACCACTTCCCGCCGCCAGTTCCTCCAGCACACCCTCGGTGCGTCGGCGCTCGTCTCCTCCGGCTTGGCCGTGCCGAATTTTCTGGCTCGCTCCGCCCAGGTGCTGGCCGCCGATGCCGCCGGGAAAAAGTCCGGCGAAAACGTGCTCGTCGTCGTCCAGCTCTCCGGCGGCAACGACGGGCTCAATACGGTCATCCCCTTCGCCGACCCGGCCTATAACCGCAACCGTTTCACGCTGCGGATCGGCCGCGACCAGGTGCGGAAGATCGACGATTACGTCGGCCTGCACCCGCGAATGGAGGGTTTCGGCAAGCTGATCGAGGCCAACCGCCTGGCCATCGTGCAGGGCGTGGGGTATCCCAACCCCAACCGCTCGCACTTCGAGAGCATGGATATCTGGCACTCGGCCAACCCGGGCGTCGCCGGCAAGGAGTACGACCCGCTCAAGGCCACGACCGGCAGCTCCTCCGGCTGGCTGGGGCGTACGCTCGACCAGGACCGCAAGGCGCCGGCGCGCTGGCAGGCCGCGACGTGCCTGCCTTGTATCTGGGCGCCAACGAATTGCCGCTGGCCCTGGTGGCCCGCGAGACGCCGGTGCCGTCTTTCGATTCGCTGGAGTCGTTCAAGCTGCAGACCGGCGACGGGGCAGTCTCATCGCAAACGCTCCGCGGTGTGGCGGCATCAGGCAATTCCGCCTCGTCGCGCGAGAACTCGCCACCGCTCACCGATTTCATCCGCCGCAGCATGCTCTCGGCCATCGACTCCAGCGAGAAGGTGCAAGAGGCCCTCCGCTCCGACCGCAGCCCGGTGAAATACCCCAGCTTCGACCTGGCCCGCAAGCTGCAGAACATCGCCCGGTTGATCGACGCCGGGCTGAAGACGAAGATCTATTACGTGTCGCTGGACGGCTTCGACACGCACGCTAACCAGTCGGAGGCCCACGCCGCCCTGATGGACGAGCTGTCGTCCTCCGTCAAGGCGTTCATCGACGACGTGTCGCACCGCGGCCACCTGGACCGCGTGCTGATGCTCAGCTTCAGCGAGTTCGGCCGCCGCGTACGCGAGAACGCCAGCGCCGGCACCGACCACGGCGCCGCGGCGCCGCTGTTCCTGGCCGGCGGCCGCGTAAAGAGCGGACCGATCGGCAAGCACCCCAGCCTCACCGATCTGGATGGAGAAGGCGACCTTAAGTTCCACACCGACTTCCGCCAGGTCTACGCCACGATCCTCGAAAGCTGGCTCGGCTGCGACAGCACGGCGGTGCTGGGCGAGAAGTTCAAGCACGTTGGCGTCCTGCGGGCATAAGTCGCCTTTCGCTCCGGCGGAAGGACGTGCTTTCGCGGAGCGAAAGCCGACGATGGCGGCGATGCAAGCGCAGCTCCGGCCCATGGTCCATCCCGCCGCCTTGCCGCCTGATGAGCTGCTGCGTCAATGTGAAACTCGCCGCACACGCCGCTCCGGGCCAGGCGGCCAGCACCGCAACAAGGTCGAGACGGCGGTCATTCTCACCCACGCGCCAACGGGGTCCCAAGCCGAAGCCAATGAGCGCCGCAGCCAGGCCGAAAACCTGCGGATGGCCCTGTTTCGCCTGCGCGTGAATCTGGCGCTTGAAGTGCGGCAGCCGGATGCGGCGTCGCCCAGCGAGCTTTGGCAATCGCGCTGCCGCGGCGGCCGGATCGTGCTGAGCGCGGAGCACGACGACTTTCCTGCGATCTTGGCCGAAGCGCGTAGACGCACTCGCCGCCTACGGAGACGACGTAAAGGCAACCGCGGATCACCTGGGCTGCACGTTGTCTCAGCTCATCAAGCTCTTGAAAGACGAGCCGCGCGCCTTGGCTGGCGTCAATTCCCGGCGGAGAGCAGCCGGACTGCATGAGCTTCGATAAAGAAGCTGCGAGTATCAGATGATTCCGACATGTGTTTTCACATCGGGATGTGACTCTCTCCATTGCTCGCGCAGCCGTTTGGCCCCACTCTTTGGTACCGGCGGTCCGCCGCTCACGAGGACCAGGGCGAACAAGATGACAGATGGAACCGCGATCCGTCGCATGGAGCCACCTTCGGTTACTTTGTCGCGCCGATCTGTTCCATGATCCAGCGGTTCACGTCGCCCAGCATGGCCACGGCAATTTCCTGGCCGCAGGGGTATTGCCGCAGCGAGACGTCGAAGCCGGCCGCGTGGAACAGTCGTAAGTCGCGGCAGACCTGCTCGGCGGAGTACTTGCGGCTGAGGCGGCCGCAGGCCAGAAAGACCGGCAAACGGCGGGCGTCGGCCAGATGCGCCAGCGGGGCGCCTTGCCGGGGAAAGGGGCCGCAGAGCGAGAGCACCCCGGCAAAACGGCCGGGGTGGTCCATCGCCGAGCGAAAGGCCAGCGTGCCGCCGTCGTCGAAGCCGGCGACGAAGATCCGCCGCGGGTTGACGTTGAACCGTGCCTTGGCCGCCGCGACCGCCGACCAGATGCGCTGCTGTGCGGCGATGGCCCCGGCCTTGCCTCGCGGCCAGGTATAGCCTTGCCGGTCGTCATCTTCGGCCGGAACGGGACGCGTCCCGCGAGGAGCGACGGCCACGAAGTTCTGCATGCTCACCAGCGGCATCACCCGCTTGAGCTGCGTCTCGTCGTCGCCCCAGCCGTGCAGCCACACGATCAACGGATACGCATAGCCCGCCTCATAGTGCAGCGGCCCGAACATCGTCAGCGGCGATTCGCGCCGCGCGACCAACTTGGCCGCCGCCACCTGGCTTGCCGTGCCGTCGGCGCGAGGTGCATCCGATTGCAGTGGCGCTGACGATGACGGTTGCGTCGAAGACTGGAGGCGGTTCATGGGCTCAGCGTTATGGGGCGCGTTCGCCGGAACGACGCGATGCACGAAGAGAAGCCCGATGCCGGATTCAAGATTGAACCAGGAGCTTGTTCGATATTGGACGTTGGACGTTCGATGTTGGACGTTCGTCTTCCTGCACCCCGTCACCCCTCACCCTGTCACCCCCTCTCCTTATCAGGCGATCGCGGGCAAGTTGAGAAACGTGCCCCACGTCAGATCAGCAGGCTCTCCAACAGCAGCCGCAGTTTCCGCATTTCGCCGGGGTGGTCGAAGTCCGGCTCCGGCTCGTTCACCACGTCCACGGTCAAGGCCCGGTCGTAGCGCACCTTTTCGAGCTGTGACAGGAGGCGGCCGTATTCGATCTCGCCCTGGCCGACGCGGACCTGGAGCTTGTCCTTGCTCGTGTCGCGGAGCTGGACGTGGCAGACGAACTTCATCAGGTGCTGGTAATTGCCGTTGCGGTAGGGGCCGCACACGTAGTGGCTGGGGTCCAGGGTGATGCCCAGGCCCTTCACGTTGTTGCACAGCACCAACGTGGTATCGGGGTCTTGCGTCATGCGGCCGGCCTCGGTCTTCACGCCGACCAGCACGCCTTCGAGCGAGGCCAGCCGCACTAGCTCGCGGAGCCGCTCGATTTCGCCGTTGAAGGGGGTGCCGATCTCGCTGGCGGGCACGCACACGCAGACCACTTTGGTGGCCTTGGCCAGCCGGCAGCAGGCATGAAACTGCTCGTAGTAGGCGTCCCCTTCGCCCGCGATGTCCAGACTATAGGCCACCGGGGTCATGCGCTGGAGCTGACGGCAGATCTGGATCGCCTCTTCCAGGTTCGCCGCCACGCGCGAGGGCCGAAGCTGAGCGCCGTGCTCCCGAATGGTCACTTCGACCCGCGTGTATTCCAGGTCCGCCAGGCGCTCGAGCGAATCTCCCAATGACAGATCCGGAAAGCAGCCCGTAGACGCGGCGACAAACACGATGGCACTCCTCCTGGTGCTGACCCGCCCGCGAGAAGCGCGGGGCCGGCGTAGAGTACCGCCAGCCGAAGGGCGCGACAAGGGCAGCGCCCTCAGACCGCCGGCATCCATCAGGCGCTTGATAGCCACGCTGGCATGCTATCGCCGCGTGACAAGCACGAGGCCAGAAACCGCGCTGGCCCGAGAGCGATGGCAGTCCGGGCCCTGAGCTAACTCGGGCGGGATGGAACAAGATGGCCACGAAGAGCACCAAGAGCACGAAGTAGCTGCGTCCTTGTGGCCGTTCTTCGTGCTCTTGGTGTCCTTGGTGACTAATGAATGACGAAAGAGGTTGCGGCTGGGCGGCGCCTGGTCCTTCCGTGTTGAGCGTTTGCGCTACCCTGAGACTCGCCGGCCGCTACCAGGTCGCTTCGACGCCTACCAATCCGCCCTGGAACAGCAGGAACCCGTTGTGGTCGATCTGGGTGGGCGGCACGGGGAACTGTTGCGGGGCCAGCGCCAACCCATCGACCCAGAGCACATAGTAGCCGGCGTAGACCGAGCAGCTGCACGAAAGCTGGTAGCTTAAGACCACGCTGGTGTCGCCGATGAAGGCGGCATCGGCGTCCTCTTGCCGCGGGAAGTTGACGGCGCCTAGCGTGGTGTTGCGAGTGGTGAGGTTCGCGCCACCGCCCCCCTTGCCGTCCCACCGCACGGAAAAGCCATGCGCCAAGTGGCCGCTGAGCGTGAAACCGAGGTGGGCCGCCAGCAGCCGGTTGTCGGTCTCAATATCGGCTTGGGTGGCGCCGTTGACGTGGAAGTTGAACTCCTCGTGCAAGTCGAAATACCGGGTGCCGAACATGAAGGCGCCCCGGATGCGGTGGCAGCACCAGCGAATGGGCATCCAATAGTTGACCTCGCCCCCGTGCATCTGAGAGGTGTACGAGGCGCCCAGCAAATTACCGCCGCCGAGATCGACCACCACCTCTTCATCCCAGCGGTGAAGCCCCAGATAGGCCACTTCGAGGCTGCAGTCGCAACCGACGTGAATCTCCGCCGCCGCGCGCACGCCAGGCACGAAAGTGAAATCGAAGTCTTCGGTTGTGAACAGGCCGTTGAAGCTGATAACCTCGTTGCTCGTGCTGCGATGCAACGGCACGAACTCTGCCCGAAACCGCGCAGGGTCCACAAACGCCGCCATCCAGCAGTCCGCAGCAATCGTCGTAACAGCCGCAGCCGCCGTCATGGCAACCGCCGCCGCAGCAGCCGCACCCTTCGTGGCAGCCACCGTGCCCGTGCCCACAGCCACCTGAAGCGCAGCCGCCACAGCCGCTCTCGTACGAGTGACCGCAGCCACCGCAGCCGCCGTCATACACGGCCGCCTCATCGGAATGGCTGTAGCCAGCCGGAATGACCTGATCGTCGAACAGCATCGAGCGAACCGTCGCTAGGGGATCGACCCAGCCGGTCGGCGGCTCAGCCGCCCTCGCGGTGACGGTCCCCACCAGGCTTGCCGCGACGAATAGAACCACGGTCAGTCTCACGATGACCCTCCCTGATCAGCGACGGCGATGCAAGCACTACAATCAGACCAGCCGTTGTGCCTAGAAGAGTCAATCGCCCGCCTACAAGCCGGCAAATGACGATTTCGTGCGCCGTTCGCAGAGTCGGCGCAAGTTGCCGGGTTTGCCGGGGAGGATGACAGAGTGACTAGGTGAGGGGGTGAGGGGGTGACCCCGGCTGCTGACAGCAGCCGGGGTGCTTCGTCACCTTGTCACCTTGTCACCTTGTCACCTTGTCACCTTGTCACCTTGTCACCTTGTCACCTTGTCACCTTGTCACCTTGTCACGCCCCGCAGTCCTTCTCCGGCGTAGCATCGCTTTCGATATCGAACCACTCGTCCTTGAACTCGATCGGCCGGTTCTGGCGTATGGCGATGTTCGTGGTCAGGGCGATGACCGCGTCGCCCAGGGCCACCTCGGGCTTGCACTTGGGCTGGTTGGCCGGATCGGGGTTGCGAATGCACCAGGCCCAGTGCTCGATCTCTTCGGTGTAACCGCGGCTGATTGGGCCGCCACGGTTGATAGCATCCTTGCCCGTCTGGGCGGTCGAGCCGGGGCTTTGCGTCGTGTCGAGCACCAGGTTGTCTCCCTTCTTGGTGACCTTCACCTCGGTGTAGTTCGAGGCATTGCCGAAGAGATAGACCTGCTGCTCGCGCTCCAGGATCAGCGTGCCGTTGGTGCCCATCACGACTTCGCCGTAACCGCCGTAGTCGTTGCCGTTGATCGACGAGTAAGTGACGACGATCTTCTTGTCGTGGGTCTCCTCGTCTCGCTGCTCGTAGCCGGGAGCGGGGAACTCGTAGTTGCAGTAGACGTGGTCTTCGCAGTCGCGGTCGTGCGGAAAGATGTGCCGGCCGCCGTTGGCCGAGACCCGCAGCGGTTTCACCTTCCGCCCGTCGCCGTGCATGGCGCTGATGAAAATGCTCGAAGCATCGAGCTGATGGCTGCCCAGCTCGGCCATCAGCCCGCCGCCGGTCCGCTCGAAGAGCCGCCAGCGGATCAATTCTTCCAGGGCCGAGCGGTTGAACTTCTGCCCCTGGCGATTGGTGTAGTAGCCGTCGATGGCTTGGTAACCGTAGTGCTCGGCCAGCGTCTTGCCGGCCAGCTCTTTGCGGGGTTTGCCTAGCACGTCGTCCGCCGCCTGCTGGTCTAGCAGCTTGACGGCCTTCTCGATCGCATCGGCTTCCGCGAGTTCATTCTTCTTCCTGGCTTCCGCGAGCTTCTTGTTGAGCGAAGCGATTCGCTTGCGAATTTCGCCGGGCAGCGGCGGCTGCCAACTATCGTTGCCCGGCAGGTTGCCGCGGTGCCACTGGGCGCGGATGTGGTGCAGCCGGCCGAGCACGCCATTGCGGATGAGCTGCGTGGCATTGTCGTAGAGGATGCTGTAGTGCCGCTGGTGGCCGATGGCCAGGTATTTGTTCAGCTCCTTGGACACGCTTGGCCATGAGCTTGCACTCGCCAACGGTCTTGGCCATCAGCTTTTCGGTCAGCACGTGCTTGCCGGCCTGCATGGCCTCGATCGCCACCTGGCATGCAGGTGCAGCGGCAGCGCGATGATCACACCCTCGACGCTGGGGTCATTCGAGCAGCTCGTGATAGTCGTCGTCGTAGACCTTCACGGTGCGGCGAGCGGCCTGCTGCGTCACCCAGCCGTACTTGGTCATCAGGCCCGGCCGTGCCTGTAGCGCGCCGGGGGTGGACTCGTCGCCGTGAAAGGCGCGATGGATGTTGTAGGGCCGGATGTCGGCGATGGCCACGACGCTCGACGTACTTGGGGTTCAGCGCGCCGATCAGCACGCCTCCTTCGTCGCCGGTGCCGATGATGCCGATCCGCACCGGGTCGCCCACCGAGGCACCGTAGCCGAAGTAGTAGGCCCCCAGCCCGCCGCCGGAGACCAGGCCCGCCGCCACCGACCCTTTAAGGAAGTCGCGGCGCGTGACGTGGTTGCCTCGCGCGTCGCGGTACTTCAGGTCCGGGCTGGCAATGGCGCCGAAGAAGTTCTCTTCGCCTTGCCGACGGGCGTCAGGTGGCAGGTTCATCGGTCTTCCTCTTTCGCAAAATCCTCTGAAGCAGTTGGATAACGGTGCCGACCGCCATGCCGACGTAGCGCTTGATAAAGTTGCCGACCGATTCGTAATAGCGGCCGAAAAAGCCGTAGCCGATGTAATCGAGCCCGCCCCATCGCCCGGCCGGCGTCAGCGCGATGACCAGCAGAGCCAGCATCTCGATGACTTCCTTGTTCACCAGAAACGTATGCCCGGCCGAGGGCGGCGGCGGCGGATAACCGGGGCCTAAGACGAATTGGGGCAGGATCACCGCAGTCAGCAGGAACCCGGCGCCAATCACCGCGGCCAGCCGTGTGACGAAACCCAGCAGCAGGCACAAGCCGACGCCGATCAGGCTGTACGTCGTGGCGATCTCCAGCCAATCGAGCCAGTACGACTCGCGGGGCAGCTCACCGGCGGCCTCAAGCTGCGCGGGCGAAGCAATATTCTGCAGGTCGCGCCGAAAGACACCGTCCAGGCGGTCCGCCTCGGCCAGCCACGGGGCCGAAACCCGCTGCATCTCGACGAACTTGTCCCAGTGTCGCTGCTGCTGGAAGGGGACGTCGCTCGTCTCGTTCTTGGGATCGCTCTCCTTCCATTGCTCGAGCGCAGCCTTGTAAACCAGGACGGCGGGCCGGTAATCTCGGACCACTTTGCCGTCCCGCTTGATCGGCTCGCCGGTTTCGCTGGTTTTGTCCTCGCGGAGGAAATCGTCCAGCTCCTTCCAGCGGGCATTCAGGGCCCTCTCGGCCGTCTTTCGTTGGGTGTCGGAGTAGCCGAAGTGCGCTTCCGCGACCGCGATCCGTTGGTTCCAGTGCTGCCGCGTCTGCTCCACGTCGAGGCGCCGCTCGCCATAGGCGTCCGGGATCAGGGCGCGATACCAGTGGGCCAGCGGCCCCTTGGCCTGCCGCAGATAAGGCTCGGCCGAAAAGTCCGCCTGCTGGGCCTTCCAGATGCCTTCGTGGAGAAAGTGCCAGCCGATGCCCATCCGCAGCAGCACGAGCACCACGACGGCAAGCGTGGAGATCTGGAATTCGCGCTTCAACGCCGCAACCCTTGAGGACGAGAGACGGTGGGTTCAGGGGAGGAACAGCTATTTTAGCCAGTGGGCGCCAGAACCAACAAGAGGCGATGAGTGGCGGCGACGGGTGGGGGTCGCTGAGTTAGAATGTGCTCACCTTCGTCCTCGTCCTCGTCCTCGTGGTCGTCCTCGATGGTTGTTGCGATTCTTTTCGAGGACGAGGACGACGACGAGGACGAGGACGAGAAGGAGGCAGTCGACGCGACATCCAAAACAAACCAGCCGACCATGGATTTCCACCTTCCAGAACTAGGCGAAGGCGTCTATGAGGCCGAGCTCGTCGAGTGGCGGGTCCAGCCCGGCGACACGGTCAAGCGCGGACAAGAGCTGGCCGAGGTCGTCACCGACAAGGCCAGCATGCCGCTGCCGGCGCCGTTCTTCGGCCGCATCGGCGAGCTGCGGGCTGAGCCGGGCGACACGCTCAAGATTGGCGAAGTGATCCTGACCTTCGAGCCCTCGGCACGCGGTGCGGCGAATGAGGCCCAGGCCAAGGATGCCGCGCCGACCGCCAGCGCGAAGGCGGTAACCGCCAAGGCCGGCGACGGCCAATCGCGCAGCCGGCAGGTGACCGCCGTGGCGGCCAAGTCCGCGGCGGGCAACCGCGCCGAACGCAGGGATCCGATGGCCGCGGCCCAGCCGACTCGCGCTGCGTCCACTTCGCGCGTGTCGGCCGCGCCCACGGTCCGCCGCATGGCCCGCGAGCTGGGCATCGATCTGGCGACCGTCTCGGGCAGCGGCCCAGGCGGGCGCGTGTTGATCGACGACCTGACGGCGTTGCTCCGCCAGAACGACGGCGCGGCAAGAACCGCCGCACCTTCCGAGCCGGCCGCCGATTACGGCGCCCCCGGCACGCGGCGCAAGCTGATCGGCATCCGCCGGCAGATCGCCGAGCACATGGTGCAGTCGAAACGCACGATCCCACACTATAGCTACATAGATGAGTGCGACCTCAGCGACCTGGTGCGGCTGCGAGCTTCGCTCAAGGAGACCTTCACCCAGCGCGGGCTGAAGCTCACGTACCTGCCGTTCTTCGTCAAGGCAGCGGTCGAGGCCTTGAAGGAAATCCCCATCGTCAACGCCTCACTCGACGACTCGGCCGGCGAGATCGTGCTGCACGACCGCTACGACATCGGCATCGCGGTCGCCACGACCAGCGGCCTCTTGGTGCCGGTGGTCCGCGAAGCCGACCGCAAGGACATCACCGAGATTGCCCGTGACATCGAGCAGCTCAGCCGAGCGGCCCGCGATGGCACGGCCCGCCGCGACGAGCTCCGCGGCGGCACCTTCACGATCACCTCGATCGGCGGCATCGGCGGGCTGATCTCCACGCCGGTCATCAACTATCCGGAGGCCGCTATCCTCGGGATCGGCCGCATCGTCAGGCGGCCGGTCTACGACGCCGACGGCAACCTGCGGCCGGCCGACCTGGTGTACTTGTCGTTTTCGTTCGATCATCGGATTCTGGACGGGTCCATTGGCGCGGCCTTCGGCAACGCGGTGATCCGGCGGCTGCAAAACCCGGCGGCGCTGCTCGTGAGTCCTATGGGATAGCTCGTTCCTTCGGCAAAAGGAGATCGTAATGAGAGCGGGCCCCCGGGACTATTCACCTCAAAGTGTGTCTCTCGCAAAGACGCAAGGACGCCAAGCAAGAACCTCTCTCGATGTGCGTCTTTACGTCTTTGCGCGAGCCGCAATCGCCTGCCTAATAGTCTTGTTGGCGGACCATGCCGCCGAAGCCACCGAGCCACGCGCGGCGCCGGGCGGTTTTCGTCTGGCAACCTTTTCGGCCGATGTCACGCCGCCGCTGGGTCATCCTCTGCTCGGCGGCGCGACGGTCACGCCCGTCGCGGCCCGGATCGACGACCGGCTTTTCGCCGCGGATTCGTGCTGAGCGGCGGAGACAAGCCCGTGGTGCTCCTCAGCGTCGATTGGTGCGAGATCCGCAACGACGCTTACGACCGATGGCGGGCGGTGCTGGCGGAAGCCGCAGGGACCGACGCGGTGCGTGTCCTCGTCACGAGCGTTCATCAGCACGACGCGCCCTTGGCAGACCTCGAAGCGCAGCGGATTCTCTCCGCTCACAAAGCCGGCCGGATCTGCGATCCGGAGTTTCACGAACAGTGCGTCCAGGCCACGGCCAAAGCGCTGCGAACGGCGCTGGCAGATGCCCGCCGCGTCACGCATCTAGGGCTGGGCCAGGCCAAGGTCGCGGACGTCGCCTCCAGCCGTCGGTACGTCGGCGCCGACGGTCAACCGCGGTTCGATCGCAGCAGCATGTCCGGCGGCGACCCGATCAAGGCTAAAGCACCCGCAGGAACGATCGATCCGTGGCTGAAGACGTTGAGCTTTTGGGACGGTGACGCGCCCCTTTGCGCGCTGAGCAGCTATGCCGTCCATCCGATGAGCTATTGGGGCACCGGTTGGGTGACGAGCGACTTCCCCGGTTTGGCCCGGCAGCGCCGGCAGGCGGACGAGCCGGCGGTGTTTCAGATCTACGCCAGCGGCGCGAGCGGCAACGTGACCGCCGGCAAGTTCAACAACGGCAGCCACGAGAATCGCGCGGTGTTGACCGGCAGATTGCACGCCGCCATGAAGGAAGCCTGGACGAGCACCAAGCGGCATCCGCTCAAGGCGATGACTTTTCGATCGACTCCGCTGGAGCTCAAGCCGCGCGACGACGCCGGCTTCTCGGCGGCCGACCTCGAAAAAACGCTTAGCGATCCCGATGCCAAGAAACGGTCGCAGGCTGCCCTGGGGCTCAGTTGGCGAAAACGCGTGGCCGCCGGCTTAGAACTCGACGTGCCCGCCATCGACTTCGGCGTAGCCCAGATGGTGTTGCTGCCCGGCGAATCGTACGTGGAGTATCAGCTCGCCGCGCAGAAGATGCGGCCCGATTCGTTCGTGCTGGTGATGGGCTACGGCGAATGTGCGCCGGGCTTCATCGCCCCGGAAGAAGCCTGGCGCGAGCGGGACGGGAACCTGAACTCTTGGTGCTGGGTGGCGCCGGGCGCCGAAAAGGCGATGATCAAGGCCCTGGAAGCCGTCCTGCGGCGGTAGGCCGTCGGTGAAGCTGCGTCGCTTGGATCGTGCATGAGCTATACTGAGGTCTATAGACGGAGATCCTGTCGAGAGGCCACTTCTATGAGCTTACGAACTGCAATTTTCAATCGACTGTTGAAGCCGGTGGTTGACGGTCTTTCACCGGAAGCCGCGGAATCGCTGCTTCGCGCGGATTTTCCTGAATCGGACCATGCCCGGATGGCCGAGTTGTCGAGCAAGGCTCAAGAAGGACGCTTGTCGCCCGAGGAACGCGCTGAGATGGACGAGTACATCCTTACCGCGGACTTCTTGGCGATCCTTCAATCACACGCGCGGCGATCCTTGCGGCGCGTGAAGCAGGCCTCGTGAGCGACATTCCTGCAAGGCTTGAGCGCCGAGTGCGCGAACGCGCCGGTAATGCGTGCGAGTATTGCCTTCTGCCTCAGACCTCACATCGGTTTCGTTTTCCGCTCGACCACGTCATTGCCAAACAGCACGGCGGTAAGACGGTTGGCAGCAATCTGTGCCTGGCATGCCACAGGTGCAACTTGACCAAGGGGCCGAACATTGCCAGCATCGATCCCGTTACACGTCGTCTGGTGCGATTGTTCCATCCTCGGCAGCATAAGTGGTCGGCGCATTTCCGATGGGAAGGCGCGGTCCTGGTTGGCAAGACGGCCATCGGCCGCGCGACGGCCCGCCTATTGGCGGTCAACCATGAGATGACGGTCGCGCTCCGCGAGGCGATGATTGACGAAGGCATGGCGGTTCCTTGGAACGTTGTGGTGCCACCGTAGCCGCGACTCACGAATTGCTGTCTCCCAGCGGTCGTGACACATGTGTACACTTAGGGCATGCCTCCTGCCTTTCATCCCCTCGTCGCCCAGTGGTTCGCCGAGCCGCTTCGGCCAGCCGACCGAGCCGCAGCGGCTGGGCTGGCCCGAGATCGCGGCCGGCGAGCACACGCTGATCGCCGCGCCGACCGGCTCGGGCAAGACGCTGGCGGCGTTTCTCGTCTGCATCGACCGGCTGCTGCGGCAGGCGCTCGACGGCGAGCTGCCCGACGAGACGCAGGTCGTCTACGTCTCGCCGCTCAAGGCGCTGAGCAACGACATCCAGCGCAACCTGCAAGTGCCGCTGGCCGAGATCGCGCGCTCGCGGCCGACGCCGGCCGGCGACCTGCTGCCGATCTCGCGCGGCCGTGCGCACGGGCGACACGCCGGCGCCGCAGCGGCAGGCGATGCTCCGCAAGCCGCCGCACATTCTGGTCACCACGCCCGAATCGCTCTATCTGCTGCTCACCGCGCAAGAGCCGCGAGATGCTGCGGAGCGTGCGGACGGTGATCGTCGATGAAATCCACGCCCTGGCCCGCGACAAGCGCGGCTCGCACCTGGCGCTGTCGCTGGAGCGGCTCGACGCCCTGTGCGACCAGCCGCCCGTGCGGATCGGCCTCTCGGCGACGCAGCAGCCGATCGACGAGATCGCGCGCGTTCCTGGTGGGACGGATCAGTCCGACGACATGCGCGTCTCGGTCGAGACGTCGCGTCAACGTTGGACGCAAGTCTCACCGAACGCCGACCCTGGCCTCCCAGACGGATGCCCGAGCTCGACACGTGCCCTGCCGCATCGTCGACACCGGCCACGTCCGCGAGCTCGACCTGGCCATCGAGGTGCCGCCGAGCGAGCTGTCGGCCGTCTGCTCGAACGAGCAGTGGGGCGAAGTCTACGAGCGGCTCAGCGAGCTGATCCAGTCGCACCGCAGCACGCTGGTGTTCGTCAACACGCGGCGGCTGGCCGAGCGCGTCGGCCATCAGCCTGACCGAGCTGCTCGGCGAAGACGCGGTCGCCAGCCATCACGGCAGCCTGTCGCGCGAGATTCGGCTCTCGAGCCGAGCAGCGGCTCAAAGCGGCCAGCTGAAGGCGATCGTCGCCACGGCGTCGCTCGAGATGGGCATCGACATCGGCTACATCGACCTGGTCTGCCAGATCGGCTCGCCGCGCTCGATCGCCACGTTCCTGCAGCGCGTCGGCCGGGCGGGCACGCGCTGTCGGCGCGCATGCCCAAGGGCCGGCTGTTCCCGCTCACGCGCGACGAGCTGCTCGAATGCCTGGCCCTGGTCCGCGCCGTGCGGCAGCGGCAGGCTCGACCGCATCGAGATTCCCGCAGCGCCGCTCGACATTCTGGCCCAGCAGATCGTCGCCGCCGTCGCCTGCGACGAGTGGGACGAAGACGACGCTGTTCGAGCTGTGCCGCGCGGGCCTGGCCGTATCGCGATCTGGCGCGCGAGCGACTTCGACGCGATCGTCGACGATGCTCAGCGACGGCATCGCGCCGCGGCAACCAAGCCGGGCGCGTACCTGCACCGCGACCGCGATCAACGGCCGGCTGCGGGCCCGCCGCGGCGCGCGGCTGGCGGCGATCACCTCCGGCGGCGCGATTCCCGAGACGGCCGACTACCGCGTCGTCACCGAGGGCGAACGGCACGTTCGTCGGCACGGTCAACGAAGACTTCGCCATCGAAAGCCTGGCCGGCGACGTCTTCCTGCTCGGCAACACGTCGTGGCGGATCCGCCACGTCCGCGGCGGCGAGGTGATCGTCGGCGATGCCCACGGCGCGCCGCCGACGATTCCCTTCTGGCTCGGCGAAGCGCCCGGCCGCACGGTCGAGCTGTCGCAGGAGCTGTCGGAGCTGCGCGAGAGATCGCTGCGACGGTGTCAGCGAGCTCACGCTAGCTCGAAGTGCGAGCGAGTCGGAAGTCGCAGCCTGACGCAGCGACCTTCCGACTCGAGCTTCGACCAGCACTCGCCCGCTCCGATGCCGACCCATGGCCTGGCTGCAAGCCGAATGCGGCGTCGACGAGTGGCCGCCGAACAGGCCGTCGACTACGTCGCCGCGCAGAAGGCGGCGGTCGGCCTGGTGCCCACCGAGCGACGAGATCGTCTTCGAGCGGTTCTTCGACGAGTCGGGCGGCATGCAGCTCGTCATCCACGCGCCGCTCGGGCGCGCGGATCAACCGGGCCTGGGGCCTGGCGCTGCGCAAGCGCTTCTGCCGCAGCTTCGATTTCGAGCTGCAAGCCGCGGCCGACGACAACGGCATCGTGCTCTCGCTCGGCCCGCAGCACAGCTTTCCGATCGACAGCGCTGTTCGGCATGCTCAACTCGCGACAACGGCCAGCACCTGCTCGATGCAGGCGCTGCTGGCCGTCGCCGATGTTCGGCGTCCGCTGGCGGTGGAACGTCACGCGGGCGCTGGCCGTGCTGCGGCAGCAGCGGCGGCAAGAAGGTGCCGCCGCACCTGCAGCGGTTCCGCAGCCGAGGACCTGCTCGCCGGCCGTCTTTCCCGACGACCGTCGGCTGCCTGGAGAACCATCACGGCGACGTCGAGATGCCCGATCATCCGCTCGTGCGGCAGACGATGCACGACTGCCTGCACGAGGCGATGGACCTCGACCGCTGGCTCGAGCTGCTTGAGCGACATCGAGGCGGGCCGCGTCGAGCTCGTCGCCCGCGACACGCGCGAGCCGTCGCCGTTCAGCCATCAGCTGCTCAACGCCAACCCGTATGCGTTCCTCGACGACGCGCCGCTGGAAGAGCGGCGCACGCGGGCCGTCGCCACGCGGCGCATCGCTGTCGCGCCGAAGACGTGCAGCGACCTGGCCAGGCTCGATCCGGAGGCGATCGCGCAGGTCCGCCGACGAAGCCTGGCCGCTCGTGCGCGATGCCGACGAGCTGCACGACGCCCTGCTGAGCCTGGTGGTCCTTCCCGAAGCGGAAGGGAGCCAGTGGCGGCCGTGGTTCGACCAGCTAGTGGCCGCGGGCAGAGCAACTACGGCTCGGCGGCCGGGCGGCCAGGCATTCTGGCTGGCGGCCGAGTGCTGGCCAGTCGTGCGCGCGGCATTGCCCGACGCGGTGGCGGAGCCGCCCGTTTCGTTGCCCGCGGCGCTGGAGGCAGACGTTGCCGAGACGGACGCTCGAGCGACGCTCGGTTCGCGGCCGGATCGAAGTCAGCGGCCCGACCACGGCGGCGCAGATCGCGGACCTGTTCGGCCTGGGTGAATCAGCGGTCGAGGCGGCATCGAGGCGCTGGAAGGGCAAGGCTGTGTGCTGCGAGGGCAGTTCAGTGTGGAGTGCGGAGTGCGGAGTGCGGAGTCTTCGTTACGCGGCGTTCCCGGTACTCCGCACTCCGCACTCCGCACTCCGCACTCGCCCCAATGGTGCGACCGCCGCCTCTTGGCCCGCATCCATCGGCTCACGCTCGACGCCGCTCGGCGGCAGGTGCAGCCGGTCGAGCCGGAGGTCTTTCTGCGGTTCCTCTGCGATCATCAGCACGTCATGCCCGGCACGCAGGTGGCCGACCGCGGCGGCCTGCGCGACGTGGTGGCCCAGTTGCAGGGGCTGCAAATCGCCGGCGGCGCGTGGGAGCGGGACGTTCTGCCCACGCCGCATCGGCAACTATCAGCAGGACTGGCTCGACGAGCTGGCCCTGTCGGGGGAGCTGGCTTGGGGCCGGCTGCTGCCGCCGCGGCGCGACGAGGCATCGCCGTCCATTGCCGGCGTCACGCGCGTGATGCCGCTTGCCCTGGTGCAGCGCGGAGACCTGGGCTGGCTGCTGCCGCGCGAGCGGGTGCCGGCCGACGCCTTTGCCCGCGGCGATGCCCGCGCGGTCTACGAGGCGCTGGCCGTTCATGGCGCCTTGTTCTTCGACGACCTGCTCTCGGCCACGGGCTTGCTGCCGGCCCAGCTCGAAGGGGCCTTGAGCGAGCTGGCCGCGCTGGGGGCGGTGACCTCGGATGGTTTTGCCACGATGCGGATGCTGGTCACGCCGGACCTGCGCCGCAAGGCTGCCTCTGTGCGTAACGGCCGCGGCAGGGCGTCGCCGAAGTCGTATCAACGCGGCGGCCGCTGGTCGCGGTTCCCAGCCGTCCCGCCCCAGGTGGAGCCTCGCCAACGGGCCGAGCGCTGGGCGCAGCAGCTCCTCAATCGCTACGGAGTGATGTTCCGCGATCTGTTCGCGCGCGAAGACCTGGCCCCCTCCTGGGGCGAGCTGGTGTCGATCTACCGCCGCTGGGAGGCCCAGGGCCGCGTCCGCGGCGGCCGGTTCGTGACCGGGGTAGGCGGCGAGCAATACGCCCTGAGCGAAGCGGTCGATCGCCTCCGCCGCTTGCGCGATGAACACGGCGAAAGTAGGACGGATTTCCAATCCGTCCAGGCAAATGGCCAACCCCTCCTCAAGCAGTGCGTCATCCTCTCCGCCGCCGACCCGCTCAACCTGGTGGGCATCGTCACGCCCGGCCCGCGCATTCCGGCCGTTGGCCGCGCGGTCGCTAGCGCTGCTCAATGGCCGAATCATTGCCAGCCGCCAGTCGGGCGAAGTCGTGTTCCACGCGCCTCTCGACACGGCCCAGCAAGCCGAGATCGGCCGAGCGCTCCGCATCAGCGCCGCCGCTCGCCTGCATCCCCTGGCCGCCGAGCGCGAAGCGCGCCTCCTGGAGCGCTGGCAGCGGCCCGTTGCTTCAGCGCGCGACGAAGCCCGCAACCTGTTCTAACGGCTTTGCCATGTCCGAGACGCCCCAAAACTCGAAACCGCGAAAGCGCAGCGCCATTTCCTCCGCTTCAGCCTCAGGGCGCTGCTGCTGTTTACGGCCGTCATCGCCGTTTGGCTGGGCATCATCAGCAATCGGGCCAATCGGCAGCGCCGAGCCGTGGAGGCGATCAGCGAGGCCGGCGGGCAGCTCTATTATGACTATCAGAGGACAATGATCGAGGACCCAGAGTCGAAGGAGGCCACGGTTGGCTACAGCGTCCAGGCGGAGGTCCCCGGCCCTGAGTGGCTCCGTGCGGTCGTCGGGGACCATTACTTCATTACGCCCCTTTACTTATCTCTGAAGCAACAGGCGGTGATCGATCAGGATCGCCTGTCTTACCTCGGGGATTTGCCCGAGATCGAAGCTCTGTCGGTCTACGACGTGACGCTCCGCAAGGAGGACCTGGCCCACTTCCTGCGTCTGCCCCGCCTGCGATCGGTCATCTTTGGCCCCAAGACGCTGTCGTCCATCGAAGGATCCCACGACTTCGAGTTTCTGGCGAGATGCCGCGACCTCCAAGATCTGACGCTGGATGGCCCATGCTTCGGAGACGCCGCGGCCGCCAGCTTGGGCCAGGCCACCGATGCCAGACAGCTCTACCTTCACTACACGGCGATCGGTGACGCGGGCCTCGCTCATTTCAAGGGCATGAGCCATCTCAGCGCGCTCGGGCTGAACGGAACGAGAGTCACGGACGCAGGCTTGGCCCACCTCCAGCCGCTGACGCAACTCTCTTATCTGGGCCTGAGCGAAACGCAGGTCACCGACGCGGGATTGGAGCATTTGAAGGCGCTGGTGAGTCTTCAACGAGTTGCGCTGTGGGGCACGAAGGTCACCAAGGAGGGTCTTGCCAAGTTGAAAGCCGCGTTGCCAAATTGCAACATAACGCCGTGAGCCGCGTGTTGGGGCCGGTCTCACGCTCCCACAAGACCTGTGGCAAACTGTTCTGAGGCTCGTGCCATGTCCGAAGCACCGCAAGACCCCAAGCCGCGAGAGTCGAAGCGTCGCTTCTTCCGCTTCGGCCTCAAGGCTCTGCTGCTATTCACGGCGCTGGTCGCGGTCTGGCTGGGGATCGTCACGAACCGTGCCAGTCGGCAGCGACGCGCGGTGGAAGCGCTCGCGTCGCTCGGAGCCGACTTCTCGTATGACTACCAGCGGGTGCGTAGTGAGCGAACATTCCTAGGCGACCGCTTCGACTCCAAAGCGACTGCGCCGGGCCACCCGTTGCTGCGCACACTCCTGGGCGACCACTACTTCATCACGCCGATCAAGCTCGTCATCGAGGGACAGCGCATGGTTGACCAGGATGCATTGGCCTATCTGAAGGACTTGCCAGACCTCGAGGCGGTGATGATCGACAAGATGAAGCTGAGAGACCGAGACCTCTCGCACTTTCGCAATTTGTCGAAGCTGCGATACCTGCACTTCCACGACGGAACGTTGGATCGAATCGAGCAAGCCGACAGCTTTGCGTTCCTCTCAAAATGCCCCGAGCTGGATGACCTGTGTTTGTCGGGACGAGGCTTCGGGGACGAGGCCGCAGTCCATTTGAGAGAGTTGACCAGGCTTCGCCGCCTGTTCCTTTCCGACACGGCCATTGGAGACGACGCCTTGGTTCACCTGACGGGGATGACGGAGTTGGACGTACTGAGGCTGGAGAATACGAACGTGGGCGATGCCGGCTTGGCTCACCTGGAGCCCTTGAAGAATCTCTCCATGCTGAGTCTCCATAGCACGCAAGTTACGGATGGTGGACTGGAGCACTTGAAGAAGCTCCCCAGCCTATGGGGTGTGCAGGCTGCCGACACCCAAGTCACGCCCAAGAGCCTCAAGGCGGCGCTGCCGCATTGCGAGACTCTTTCCGGCTGGTAGTGATCGCGACATTCATGCGCCAGCAGGCGTCGCCCCGCAATCCATTGCTCAAGCGCTGTCTCGGTGCTACGACTCGGCTTCTTCTCCCGTCCCCACCGCTGTCGCGTACGCCGTGGCGAACGTGCGGCAGTGGGAGATGCTGATCAGCACGTCGGCGATGCCCTGGGCTTCGGCGGCTTGCTGGCGCCGCCGCGCAGCACGATGGTGGGCTTGCCGCTGGTTTCGCTGCGGACTTCGACGTCGCGCCAGAGATGCCGCGCACCCAGCCGGTGCCCAGGGCCTTGAGCACGGCCTCCTTGGCGGCCCAGCGGCCGGCGAAGTGTTGGGTCGATTGCTTGCGGGCCTGGCAGTACTGAATCTCGTGCGGCGTGTAGACCCGCTCGATGAACTGCTCGCCGTGCCGCTGGACCATTTGGGCGATCCGCAGGCATTCGATGATGTCGGTGCCAATGCCGAGAATGTTCACGAAGGCCCCATTTCTCGTTCCCAGGCTCCGCCTGGGAACGCACTGCCTGCGAGGCTCCGCCTCGCAGTCCGCGTCGCTTCAAATGCCCGAACGCCTCACGTGCCTGCGGCAGAGCCGCAAGGGCAGTGCGTTCCCAGGCGGAGCCTGGGAACGAGTTTTCAGAACTCCACCACCCGCTGATCCGGCACCGTGGGCAGGACCATGATCTTGCCGTCGCCCATGCGGCCGGTGCGGGCCGTATCGACGATTTTACGCACGATCTCGCCCGCGCGGTGGTCTTCGACCCACAGCGTGATCTCGACCTTGGGCAGGAAGGCCAGCGAGTATTCGCTGTCGCCGTACTCATCGAGGTAGCTCTTCTGACGGCCGTAGCCTTTGACCTCGCGGACCGTGCAGGCCTCCAGCGGCGCGAGCTTCAGGCTTTCCAGCACGCGCTCCGCCAGGAACGGCTTGACGACGGCGATGATCTGTTTCATGCACTACTACTTCACGATCTCCGTCCCCACGCCCTGGCTGGTGTATACCTCGAGCAGCAGCGAGTGCTTGATCCGCCCGTCGATGATATGCACTTTGCGGACGCCGCGGTCGAGGGTCTCCAGGCAGGCCTCGACCTTGGGGATCATGCCCGACTCGATGGCCCCGCTGGCGATCAGGTCGCGGGCCGAGGCCTCGCTCAGCGAATGAATGAGCGAATCGGGGTCGTCCTTGCGGCGGCGGACGCCGTTGACGTCGCTGAGGAAGACCAGCTTCTCGGCGTGGATGGCCTCGGCCACGGCCATGGCCGCCGTGTCGGCGTTGACGTTCAGTTTTTGGTCCTTGTGCCCTTCCTCGATGCACATCGAGGGGATCACCGGCACGATGCCCGCGTAGCAAAGGTTGTCGATCGTCGTGCGATCGACGCGAGTCACCTCGCCGACGTGCCCCAGGTCGATCGGCTTGTCTTCCTGGCCGCCCTCGCCCGCGCGCCTTCGCCCGATAGCGTGAGCCGGCGGCCGAAGAGCACATTGGTGGTCTTGAAGTTGAGCGGCGCCGCCCGGCCGCCCAGCTCTTCGATGCGGTCGGCGATGGCGTTGTTATTGTCGTAGGCCAGCACCTGCTCGACGATGGTCAGCGTGGCGTCGTCGGTGTAGCGCCGCCCTTGGATGAAGCGCGGCTCCAGGCCGGCTTCCTGCATCCGCCGGTTGATGGCCGCGCCGCCGCCGTGGACGATCACGGGTCGCATGCCGACCGTCTCCATGAACACCACGTCCAACAGCAGCGTCCGCAGGGCCTCTTCGTCGTCGATGACGCGGCCGCCGATCTTGACCACGGTCACCTTATCGCGGAAGGCGCGAATCCACTTCAGCGCCTCGATCAGCACATCGGCCTTTTCGATCGCCTCTTTCAACGGCGGCACTCCCCGGAGGACTTTCGGCAAACGGCGTGGCAACTTGACCCGCGGCGACTCGACGGGCGGTTCATGCACCAGCAAACTGCTCACTCTAGCTTAGCCTTTCACTCAACACGGTGCCCAAAAAAGATGCTCGCCGCGACGGGCACACGGCACAGGGCCGACTGCACCGCGCGGCGCGTGCATCGAAAAAACGAAGCGAGTGATTCTATGCTTGGCGGAGCGCGAGTCAACGGCCGCTTGGTGAGTAGGTGAGTGCGCGTGAGTCTCCAACCTACTCACTTACTCACCTAACTCACTTACTCACCTACTGGAACGTCAAGCCGATCCGGGCATCCTTGCTATTTGGATTGCACCAGCGCCATGCGAAAGCCATAGAGCAGATAGTCGAAGCTTGGACGCTGCTGTTGGCGTTTGGCGGCGCGACAATCGCGCCCCGGCGAAAACCAATTGCCGCCGCGAATGACGCGCGTCTTCGCTTCTTTCTTGACTTCCGGGTCGGTCCCCCCCGGCAGTTTCTCAGCATACCAATCCAGGCACCATTCGCTGACGTTGCCGTGCATGTCGTATAGGCCCCAGGCGTTGGGTTTGTAAGAACCCACGGTGGTGGTGCGATCCAGGAACGGCCCCTCTTCGGCGTCCTTGTACGGCTGCCGGCCGTCGAAGTTGGCTTGCTTGCTGCTCAGCTTATCGCCAAACGCCGTGGCCGTCGTTGTCCCGGCGCGGCAGGCGTACTCCCATTGTGCTTCGGTGGGCAGGCGATACTCCCAGTCTTCGGGTAGCCGCCCGACCTTTCGTTCCTGCTCGGTGAGCTTCTTGCAAAACTCGGTTATGTCGTCCCACGAAACCTGTTCGACCGGAAAGCGCGAGGTGTCCAAGCCCTTCAGCTTTTCCTGCATGTCGAATGCGTCGGCTCGAAAGCGGCTGGGGGTCTTGCCGATGATCTTTTGCCACTCCCCCTGCGTTACTTCGAAGACGCCCAGCCAGAAACCGCGCGACAGCGTCACCTCGACTTGCTCCTGGTCATCGTCCAAGAAGCCTTTCTCTTTGGCTGGGCAGCCCATCGTGAACTTCCCCGGCGGGCACCAGCAGAACTTCATTTTCAGCCCGTTGGCATCCCATTCCTCGCCAGGCTTGCTGCCGGCCTTGGGCAAATCGGCGCTCTTGGCCGGCTGTTCGGCCAGTGATCCCGCCAGAGGCACAGTGCCAGTGTCCGGAGACTTTCCACACGCAACGAGCAGGGCCAGACCAATGCAGGCAAGGCCGAGAGGCTGACAAGAACGTGCTCTCATGACAGTCGCTCCGGTTTGGGGTCGCAGGCCATGAAACCACGACTGCGGGCAGAAGTGAGTTACGCGAACGTCAAGCCGATGGCTTTGATTCGCCGCTCCGTCTCCGCCATCAGGGCGTCTTCCTCGCGCCTCGTCGCGCGCTTCGTACGTCACCGAGAAGCGCAGGAACGCGCCCGCGTCGTCCCACGGCACGCAGCACGATCGACTGCTCGGGGATCAGGTACTGGGTCGCCTCCTCGGCGTTGCGAAGCTCGGCCCGCCGGCGACGCCGTTCGGGGCGCGGCGTGTAGAGGAAGTACGTGCCGCCGGGCATCTGGCAGTCGAAGCCGACCGGCTGGAGCGCCGCGACGAGCTTCTCGCAGCCGGCGCCGGTACTTCGCGCGCACCTGGCGGGGGATGTCGGCGTCGTCGCAGGGCCGCGGCGGCGGCCTGCTGGATCGCCATGAACTGGCCGGAGTCGCTGTTGTCCTTCACGTCGGCGAAGGCCTGCACGATCTTCGGGTGGCCGCACGACCCAGCCGATCCGCCAGCCGATCATGTTGAAGCCCTTCGACATCGAGTGCACCTCGACGCCGACGTCCTTCGCCCCGTCGACCTGCAGGAAGCTCAGCGGCGGCCCGTCGTAGCTCAGCAGGATGTGGGCGGCGTCCTGCACGACGACGACCTGGTTCGTCGTGCGCGAAGTCGATGACCCGCTGGTAGAAGTCGCGCGTCGCCGACCGCGCCGGTCGGGCTGTTGGGGTAGTTGATGACCAGCAGCTTGGCCCGGCGGCGGACGTCGGCGGGGATGCCGTCGAGGTCGGGGAAGAAGCCGTTCTCCGCCAGCAGCGGCAGGTGGTGGACCTCGCCGCCGTAGTACTTGCGTGTGCGTGCCGGCGACGGGGTAGCCGGGCACGGTCATCAGCGTGACGTCGCCGGGGTTGATGAAGCACGGCCGGCAGCATGGCGAGGGCCGGCTTGCGAGCCGATGGCAGTGGTTGACCTCGGTCGCCGGGTCGAGCGTCGACGCCGAAGTGCCGCTTCATGAAGCCGGCGGCGGCCTCCTTGAAGGCGGCGATGCCGTTGTCGGCGTAGCCGCGGTTCTCGAGCTTGTCGATCTCCTCGGCCATCAGCGCGTCGCGGACCGACTCGGGCGGCCATGTCGTCGTTCTCGCCGATGCCGAAGTCGAGCAGCTGCCGCTCGGGGTGGGCGGCCAGGGCCTTGCGCTTGGCCCGCTTGATCTTCTCGAACTTGTAGATCTCGGTGCCCTTGCCGTAGTTGGCGCCGCCGATGCGGTCGGCGAACAGGGACTGGAACCAGGGGTCGGACATGGAACTGCGACTCGGAAGCAATGTTGCCGCCGCCGGCGGGGTGATGTGCGGCTAAGTTACTCCACACTGGCGACAGGCACAACGGCGACGAAGGATGAGGTCATGCCCAGGCTTTTTGGCGACATGATCGTCATGGATGCCAACACGCGGCAGCGGCACGCCACGGCAGGGCTTGCCACGCCACGGTGGAGCTTGCCTCCGCCGGGCGATGTTCACAACCAGGCACGCGGATTCAAAACATCCTCCCGCCACGGCGGGGCTCGCCCCCGCCGAGCGATGTTCCCTGCGAATCGCATGGAAACATCGTCCCACGCCGGCGAGCCGCGTGGTGACGAAGGTCGCGCGGCACGTTCTGGTCGTGAACATGGCTCGGTGGGGGCAAGCCACCGTGGCCACTCCAACGAATCGTGCTGGCGGAAGCCGGGGTGTCGCCGCGTGCCGCCAGATACTGACAAAGCGGACCGCAGACAGGAGCCGCTTGCCTTACGTTCCGCTTAACCATTTCTCGGGAAAGTCTGCCGTGCGGAGGTCCACGCACCGCACGCGCAGGTCGCGCGAGGCCTCTGGGAAGTGGGCATCGACGTAGCCCAACGCCGACGCGCGCTGGGCATCGCAGCCCTCCGGCGGAAGGCTGGACTTGAGCACGACCAGCTCTCTGGCCCCGAGTCGGCGTGTCAGTCCTGTGCGGCGATCGAGTCGCTGGTGACATCCCACGAGTGCGGCAGCATTGACTCGGGCGGCGACGCCCCTTCCGCCTGGAGATACACCCAGGGATCGAGGATCGCGGGTCGATCGTGGGAGTCGGCCAATTCGTCAAGCGCCTCGACCAGGGGCCAGTCGCCCATCATCGCGTGCAGCAGGTGTGCCGTCAGCGACATTGCTCGGATCGCCAGGGCGTGACAGGCTTCTTCTCCGAGCCGATGAACACGGTCCAAGGCGTGCAGCTCGTCCGCAAACCGGCCGCCGCCGACAATTACCAGGTCCCTCGCTGGCGGCTGGTGCGCGAGCCAGTCGCGGAGCCGGTCGCCCAGTCCGGGCAGGTCCAGCAGACTGCCACCGACTTTGATCACGCGACGTGGCATGGGCTGACTCATGGCCGAACCTCCTCGTTGGCGAGCACCGCCAGTGCATGGGCCGGGGCACAGCGGGAAGGACCATGGCCGATCCGGTCGGCCAATGAGATCACACTCGCGGTGCTTGCTACCTGCGCCGCCAGCCGGCGGCCGAGGAATTCGCCGGCCCCGCTGAGGATAAGCATAGCGAGAGGGGCCGTGCTTCGAGCGATGACCTGCCGGGCGGCTCGGGTCACGAGATCGAGCTGTGCCGCCGCGATATGCTGCGCCGCCGCCAACGCGTCGTCCGCCGTGAATGCCTCTCGGTCCGCGCAGATCATCCTGGCCAACCGGTCGCGGGCAGCGGCCGCCGTGGCCGGGCGGCCGTCGGCCGTGGAAGTGTTCTCGGGCTCTTCGGGCAGGTCTTCCAGCACCAGGTAGGCATCCCACATCGTGGCGAACAACTCCTGAGCAACGGGGCACATCGCGCCGCTCCACGGCAGGGCGGACACCAGCGCGACACACCGGGCTGCGCTCGACGCCGGTATAGACCAACTCGCCGGCCATTAGCCGCTCCGGATCCGTCAAGCCTTGAACCGCCGGTGCGCCGTCCAAAAGCGGAATCAAGTCCGTCGTCGTCGAACCAATGTCGATCAACAGGGCCGCGCCGCGCGGAACAAGCCGCGCGGCGAATCGTGCCAGGGCATGCCAGTTGGAGGCGGCCGCCCGCAATGGCTGCTGACGAGCGATGGCCGTGGGCACGAACTCGCCGCTGGTGAGATAAACGCGCAGTTCGCGCCCGGCAGAGCACGGTCCGCGGCGGCCTCGACTGCCCCTAGGATTGCCTCCACCCCTTCGCGCTTCGTGGCGAAGCAATCGGCCAGCTCGCCCGTCATCGTCAGCGCCAGCCCATCGGCCGAAGGCGCCGTCGCGAGCAGCTCCTCCAGGGCGGCCATCAGCCCGCCGGGCTGCCGCCAGAGAGGAAAGGGGCGCGTGGCGGCCCAGCCGCGGCCGTCGGCCAGTTTGAGGTTTGCCCCGCCGACGTCAAGCCCGAGCCATTGCATGGTTGCCCCGCCTCACGTTGCCCGCTGCGTCGAAGGCAATGCCCTCGGCGAGCATTTCGCTTCGATAGGTCAAGCATGGTTTCCCGCCCTTGGCCAGCGCGATCATCACAGCAGCCAGATTCTGCTGGAGCGCCAGCCGGAGCCCCACGTAGGAAGTCGTCAGCCGTGGGTTGATCTCGATGACGCAGTCATCCCCGCCCGTACTTGCCTGCCCCAACACGAGATCGATCCCCAAGTAGCCGATGAAGGGGGGCATCGCTGCGGCAACGCCCTCGGCCAGCCGCCGTGCCCGGGCCGCTTCTGTCGGCGGCAAGGGGAGCGACCCTCCCTCATAGGCGAATCGCCCATCGCAGCTCAAGTGCTGCCGGCACGGCTCCAGGACGACGGTGCCGTCGAGGCCTCCCAGCACGGCTACGCTGGCCGCCTGACCGGGCCAGAACCCCTCGAGCCGTGTCGGCCAAGGCGCGTGCGGCACGTCGTCCGCCGAGAAGATCATCTGAACTCCTTGCGAGCCGGCCCCGTCGCGCGGCTTGAGCACGGCCGGATAAGCGAAATCGCTGGGTATTCTCTGGCCCTCGCGCAGGGCTACGCCGCGCGGGACCGCGAGGCCGGCGGTGCTCAAGTGTTCGGCTGTTGCCTGTTTGTCGGACGCCAACTGTACGACGTCCGGCGACGGCCCCAGCAGCCGCCCGCCGCTCTCCAGTACCCTGCGGCAGCAGCTCAAGAGAATGCCGTCGAACTCCGGCGCAATGACGATGGTCCAATCGCTGGCCGCGGCCAGCCGGAAAAATGCCCGTTCGTGCTCAACCGGGTCGGCAACCGGCACGATGCTTGCACCTGTCGAAGCCTGCCCCGGCAGCCGCTCGTCCCAGAGGATCGTTGCCTGCGCGCCATCGACCGCCGCGACGTTGGCGGCCAAGGCGGTCAGCATGGCGAGCCCCTCGCGCAGCAGCGAGCCGCGAGGCATTTCAGCCGCCGCCAACCATCCGCCGCCGGTGATATGTTCGTAGACGAAGACTTGCATCGTGGATCCTAGTAAGACAATTTACTGCCGCGGGGCACGTTGATAAACGCGCCCCACGGGAAGGGGGTGTAAAAGCCGGACTGTTTTTGCTAGGCTGGCCGGCTGACGGATGAAGTTCGAGCACCTGAAGCTCAAGCATCGGCCGACGCCTCGACGCTGGCCCGTTTGCGATCACCTTGCACTGAAGGGGGAGGCATCCCATGAATCGAATCTCGTTACTGACTGTCGCCGTCGGCGTGCTGTTCGTCTTGCCGGCCGGCGCACAAGATTTGCCCGCGCCCCCGAAGCCGCCTAAGTCGAAGGCCAATGGGCAGGCAATCCCAGAGCAGGCCGTTCCTGATGCGGCCCAGAAGTCTCCTTCGGATGCCGCTCCGCTCGTCGAGGGGCGAGAGGGAGGCCGGATTCTCGGCGACGGGATCCGCCCGCGCCGCTTGCGGATCAATGCGCCCTTCTTCCACATGGACCTCGATTTCGGCGGCCGGGGCGTCGTGCGGGAGGCGATTCCCTATCGTGAGGCGCCGCGCGTCAGAACGGAAATCGCAGGCGAGGCGGTGCCCGCTCCCCGTGCCGATGAAATCCCCTCGCCCGCTGCCCAGCGCGACGATCAGACCTGGCGCTATCGCTGGCACGAGGGCCACTGGTGGTATTGGCTGCCCAGCGAACGTTGGGTTTATTGGGACGGTGGCCGCTGGAACGAGTTCGGCCGTCCGGCCGGTCGTCGCCTGGGAGCAATGCTCCGCAACGGCAACGGTGGGATCAATCTCGGGGACTTGATGCAGGGGGATGAGATTCGCATCGGCACCCCTCGCCGCGGCAACGTCGAGCTGGAGCTGGAAGGGCTGCCGCCGGTGAACATCGGGTTCTAGACTGGTGAGTAGGTGAGTAGGTGAGTAGGTGAGTAGGTGAGTAGGTGAGTAGGTGAGTAGGTGAGTAGGTGAGTAGGGACATTCACCTACTCACCTACTCACTTACTCACCAAGAACATGACGATCGACCTCATTCTCGGCACCGCCGGACACATCGATCACGGCAAGACTTCGCTGGTCAAGGCACTGACCGGCACCGACACGGACCGGCTGCCCGAGGAAAAGCGCCGCGGCATCACCATCGAGCTGGGCTTCGCGGAGCTTGCGCTGGGCGATTGCCGGCTTGGCATCGTCGACGTGCCGGGCCACGAGCGCTTCGTCCGCAACATGCTCGCCGGGGCCACCGGCATCGATCTGGCCATGCTGGTGATCGCGGCGGACGACTCGGTCAAGCCGCAGACGCGCGAGCACCTGGAAATCCTCCGCTTGCTCCGGCTGCGGCACGGCGTGATCGCGCTGACCAAATGCGACATCGCCGACCCGGATTGGATGGACCTCGTCGAGGAAGACATCCGCCAGGCGGTGGCAGGCACATTTCTGACGGGCTCGCCCATCATCCGCGTCAGCTCACTGACGGGGCAGGGGCTAGACGAGCTGCGCGAGGCGCTGACCCTCGCCGCCCACGCGGCGGCCGCCGATCGGTCAAAGCTACCTCTCCCTCCGGGAGAGGGCCGCGGTGAGGGCACGAGCGGCGAATCCCCGGCTCATCCGACCTCCCCCCTCAAGGCGAGAGGGACCGCGCAGCCTTTCCGGTTGGCGATCGACCGCACGTTTACCGTCGCCGGCCACGGCACGGTCGTCACTGGCAGCGTCACCAGTGGCAGCATACGCGTCGGGGAAGAGATTGAGCTGCAACCTGGCAGCACGGTGGTTCGCGTCCGCGGGCTGCAAAACCACGATCAGCCCGTTGAGGAAGTGCACCGCGGCCAGCGGGCGGCCATCAACCTGGCGGGCGTGCATCACGATCAGATCCAGCGCGGGCAGGAGCTCGGCACACCGGGCCATCTGGTCCCCAGCCGGCTGCTGACGGTGCGGCTGAACGCCCTGGAATCGCTCTCCAAGCCGATCAAGGGCCGCTCGCGTCTCCGCGTGCACGTTGGCACGGCCGAGCTGCTGGCCAGCGTGATGCTGCTGGATCGCGACGAGCTGAAGCCCGGCGAGTGGGCCCCGGCCCAGCTCTATCTCAGCGAGCCGGCGGTGACGACCTGGGGCCAGGCCTTCGTCGTACGCAGCGAGTCGCCGGTGATCACCGTAGGCGGCGGGCAGGTGCTCGATCCGGCGGCCGCCAAGATCCGTCGCCGCGAGACGGCCCGCGTTGCCCGCGTCACCGATCTGGCCTCGGACGATCCGGCGACGCGCAGCTCGGCGGCGCTCTACTTCGCCGGCCTGCGGGATTGGCGGCCCGAGGAGCTCGCCCGCACCGCAGGCGTGGATGACGTGCAGTCGGCGGCCCGCGCGCTCGCCAAGCGCGGCGAGCTGGTTGAGCTGCGCATCACGCCCACGCGCACGCTGCGAGTCAGCCGGCAGGCGCTCGAGGAGATCTTCGCCCGCTTCGAGGAGGCGTTGGCCAAGCTGCACGCAGACTTTCCGCTCCAGGCCGCGCTCGATCCCTCGCGGCTGACGACACGGTTCACGTACCTGGGCAGCGAAGCCGTGATCGACGCCGTGCTGGGGGAGATGGCCCGCACCGGCCGCATCGATCGAGGCGCTCGCGGCATTACCCTGAAAGGGCACGGTCCGCAACTCTCGAAGAATGAGCGCCAGCTCGCCGACGATATCGTGGCCCGCTATCGCCAGGCGGGGCTTAACGCCCCGTCGCTCGAGGAGGTGCAAGCCGGCGTGACGAAGAACCAGGTCCTAGTGCCGCAGCTCGTGTCGCTGGCCGTATCCGAAGGTCACCTGGTGAAGATCGCCCCCAGCATGTACCTGCACGCCGACGTGGAGCGCGGCATCCGCACGACGCTCACCGAGAAGCTGCGCGGCAGCCCGGGGCTGACGATGAGCCAAATCCGCGAAATCCTGGGCACCACGCGAAAGTACGCGGTGCCGCTGTGCGAGTATCTGGATAGCGTGGGGTTCACCAAGCGCGTGGGGGATTTGCGCGTACTCGGCGCGCCGTAGCAGCGGCTGCTCGCCCGTTAAAGGTTCGTCCTCGTCCTCGTCCTCGTCCTCGTCCTCGAAAAAATCGCCGCACTCAATCGAGGACGAGGACGACGACGAGGACGAGGACGATAGCCGCGCGATGGCACTTCCCCGGCCGTGGCTTTCTTGATAATCTTTGCCGGTCGCACGGACAGGTAGCTCAGTTGGTAGAGCACTGGACTGAAAATCCAGGTGTCGCCGGTTCAACCCCGGCCCTGTCCATTTATGAAGATCCTCGTCGTCGGTAGCGGCGGGCGCGAGCACGCCCTGGCTTGGAAGATCGCCCAAAGCCCGCGCTCGCCGCGCGTCTACGTCGCGCCGGGCAACGCCGGCACGGCCAAGGACGCCGAGAACATCGACATCCCAGCCACCGACATCCCCCGCCTGCTCAAGTTCGCCCGCGACGAGAAGGTCGATATCACCGTCGTCGGTCCCGAGCAGCCGCTGGCCGCGGGAATCGTCGATGCCTTTCTCGAGGCCAGGCTGCCGCATCTTCGGCCCGACCAAGGCCGCTGCTGAGCTCGAGGCCAGCAAGGTCTTCTGCAAGCACCTGCTGCGCCATGCCGACGTGCCGACGGCCGACTACCGCGCCTTCCGCGACGCCGACAGCGCGCTGCACTTATCTCACGCGAGCGCGAAGATGTGCCCGTGGTGGTCAAGGCCGACGGGCTGGCGGCCGGCAAGGGGGTGATCGTCTGCTCCGGCGCGTGCCGAGGCCGTACGAGGCCGTGCGGCGCATCGCCTTGGAGAAGGAGTTCGGCGCGGCGGGCGACCAGCTCGTGATCGAAGACCGGCTGGACGGGCGAAGAAGCCAGCGTGCTGGCGATCACCGACGGCCGCACGATCGTCACGCTGCCGCCCGCGCAGGACCACAAGCGGGCCTACGACGGCGACCGCGGCCCCAACACCGGCGGCATGGGAGCGTACTGCCCGACGCCGCTGATCGACGCGGACCGCCTCCACTGGATCGAAGAGCACGTGCTGGTGCCGATGGTGCATGCCATGAAGCGGGCCCGACGCCCGTTCCGCGGCGTGCTCTACGCCGGGCTGATGATCACGCCGCAAGGGCCGAAGGTGCTGGAGTTCAACGTCCGCTTCGGCGACCCCGAGTGTCAGCCGATCCTGATGCGGCTCAAGAGCGATCTCGTTGGACATCTCGAGGCCACGGTCGAAGGCCGCCTGGAAGACCTGCCGCCGCTGGAGTGGGACGCGCGAGCCGGCCGTGTGCGTCGTGATGGCCAGCGAAGGCTACCCCGGCAAGTACGCCGTCGGCCGCCCGATCCGCGGCCTGGACGAGGCGGCCAGGCTGCCGGACGTGAAAGTCTTCCACGCCGGCACCGCCACTGCCGACGGGCAGGTGGTGACCGCCGGCGGCCGAGTGCTCGGCGGTCACGGCTCTGGGCCAATCCATCTCGGAAGCCAAGCTGCACGCCTACACGGCCGTGAAGCAGATTCGCTGGGCGGGAGCCTGGTGCCGGAAGGATATTTCGGATAAGGCGCTGAAGTAGAGCGCGCCTCGGGCTGTTGTCAGGCGGCTTGCCTGCTCTCGTACGGCGGGCGATCGATCTTCGGCAGATGCGCCCGCCCGGATTCGAGCAGCTCCTCGGCCAGCCGCAGGTCCTCCGGCTGGTTGATGTCGAATCCTTCATGGCCCCGCGTGGGAAAGGGGATCACCGTCTCTCCGGCGATCGTTCCTCCTTCGAGCACGACGCGGGTCCAAGCGATCTCCAGGCTGGCGTTTTGCACGTAAACGTCCGGCAGGGCCTGCGTCGGGTTGCTGTGCCAGGGCTGATCGCCCAGCAGAAACGGGAGGAGCGGCGTCATCCGCCGCCCGCGGGTGCCGCGGATGACCCACATCTTGCCGGGGTGCTGCTTGCACTTCTCCACGCCCCGCAACGAATCGGCGCCCTGCTCGCCGACGAACAGCTCCCAAGCCCTGCGGATAGTTTCCGGCAAGCGAAAAGGGCTCGTCGGCCGCAGAATCGAGAAAGCATCGTGGGCCCGACCTTGCTCGTGCAACTTGCGCAGCGTGGAATCGAGCCACTCGATGTCGGGCGACAGGTCGCCTGCCTGGGCCGGCGGCCGCAAGAACGGCACCTCCGCCCCGTAGTGCACTGCGATGGCAGCGGTCTCCGGCGAGTCGGTGGAGACCACGACGGAATCAAACACGCCGCTTTGCTCGGCCGCGGCGATCGTGTAGGCAATCAGCGGATGGCCGTGGAACGGCCGCACGTTTTTGCCAGGCACTCGCTTGGAGCCGGCCCTGGCGGGGATGAGCGCAATGCAGGTGACGTTGGTCACGGGGGTTTAGGGGCTAGGGACTGGGGGCTGAGGGCTGGGGACTGGAGACTGGAGACTGGGGCGGTTGCGACTCCTCTTTCAAGGGTGCCGAGGTTCTTCGAGCACTACGTCCCCAGCCCCTGGCCCCTAGTCCAGCCGCTAGTCCCCAACCCCGAGTCAGATCAGGCGGCCTTCCGCAGGCGCACTTGTGCCAGGTCTTCCAAGCGGATCGCCTGATCTTCCTGCAACGCGACCAGGGTCCGGCTGCCCACGACTTCATCGATCTGGTACGGGTGCAACCCGCCACCGGGGCTCTTGAAGGCCAGGTCTTCAGTCGCCAGCACATGGCCGGCCGGCAACGGCCGGGCGGCGACGATCGCCTTGCCCATCTTCGTGATGGGGGCCACTTCGCTCGGGTAGACCTTCTTCACGCCGTTGCCGCAGGCAATGCGGGTGCGCATGAGGTCGCGGACCAGCTTCGTCAGGCCGACTGGCTCGAGCGAGAAGGCATGGTCCGTCCCGCGCATCGTGCGGTTGAGCGTGAAGTGCTTTTCGACCACGCGGGCGCCCAGCATGTAGGCGGCCACCGAGACGGCGATGCCGTTGTCGTGCGCCGATAGGCCGACGACGACGTCGGGGAATTCCTCGCGGTAGGTCTCGATCACGTTTAGGTCGATCTCTTCCCAGTTCACGGGGTAGGCGGCCGTGCATTGCAGGACGCAGAGTTGCCGGTTGATCGGCAGAATGGCATCACACGCCCGCCGGAACGTCGTCCAGGCATGCGCCGCCGGTGCTGATGATCATCGGCCGGCCGATGCGGGCCACGTGCTTGAGCAGCGGCACGTTGCGCAGGTCGCCCGAGGCCATCTTGTAGGCCGGCATGTCGAGCGCCGCCAGGAAGTCGGCACTGGGGAAATCGAACGCTGTGGCGAAGAACGTGATGCCGAGCTGCTTCGTATACGCAATGAGCTCCGTGTACTCGACCTGGCCGAACTCCAAAGCCTCGCGGTGCAGCCCGTACGTCGGGCCAAACGCGTTCTCGCTTTCGTAAGGCTTGTGGTACGCAGCCTTGGTGAACAGCGTGCGGTTGTCGCGCTTCTGGAGCTTGACCGCGGAGGCGCCGCACTCCTTTGCGGAGGCGATCATCTTTTTCGCCGTCTCGAGGCTTCCCTGGTGATTGTGGCCGATCTCGGCGATCACATAGCAATCGCTCGCATCGTTGATCGACTGGCCGTCGATGATGATTTCGCGTGTCATATTAGGCTGCGCTGGGGTCAAAGTTGACATAGACGGTTTTCCAATCCGAGTAAACGTCCAAGGCCTCGGTGCCGGCCTCGCGGGTGCCGTTGCCCGAGCCCCGCAGGCCACCGAAGGGCATGTGCGGCTCACTGCCGTGCGTCGGCCCGTTGACCACGGCCACGCCGCTGCGGACGCGCTGCACCCAGGTCATGGCCCGGTCCAGGCTGCGCGTGTGCAGCGAGGCGGTGAGGCCGAAGGGGGAGTCGTTCGCCAGGCGAAGCGCCTCGTCGAAGTCGCGCACGCGATACAGACAAGTGATCGGCCCGAACAACTCGCTGCGTGTGATCTCGTCGTCATGAGCAGCCCCCTCGATGATCGTGGGGAGCATGAAATAGCCGTCGCGGAGGGTCGGATCATCCGCCCGCCGGCCGCCGCAGAGGACCGTGGCGCCCGCGGCTTCCGCCCGCTGCACCGCCGCCAGCATGTTCGTGAGCTGCCGCTGGTTGATGACCGGGCCCAGGTCGTCGGCGTCGCCGTTACCCAGCCGCAGGCTTTCGGCCTTGGCGACGAAAGCCGCTTTGAATCGCTCGTAGACGGAGTCGAAGACGAGGATACGGCTGCCCGCCGCACAGCGCTGCCCGGCATTGGAGAAGGCGGCCAGCGCCGCGGCTTCGACTGCCCGGTTCAAGTCGGCGTCGTCGCAGACCACGAGCGGGTTCTTTCCTCCCAGCTCCAGGCAGACCTTGGCCAGCCGCTCGCCGGCGGTGCCGCACGACAAAACGGCCGACGGAACAACTGCCCGTAAAACTGACGATATTCACGTCAGGCGACTCCACGAGCGGCGCGCCGGCCTCGGGCCCCAGGCCCTGGATGAGATTGAAAACGCCCGGAGGCAAGCCGGCGTCGCGCAGCAGCTCGGCGAATGCCAGTGCCGTGTACGGCGTGTCTTCCGAGGGCTTCATGACCGCCGTGTTGCCGCACAGGAGCGCGGGGAAGGCCTTCCAGGCCACGTTGGCGATCGGCGTATTGGCGGCGATGATCAGTCCGGCCACGCCCAGCGGCTGCCGGTGGATCGAGGCGCTCTTGTTTGGCGTGGCGCTGGTGGTGGTCTTGCCATAGAAGCGTCGCCCTTCGCCGGCGACGAAGAAGCCCATCTCGACCGCCGCACCGACTTCGCCGCGGGCATCCTTGAGCGACTTGCCCGTTTCGACGTGGACGATGCGGGCGAACTCCTCGGCCCTGGCCTGAAGAGCGGCGGTGGCGTTACGCAGGACGTCTCCGCGGCGGACCACGGTCTGCGAAGACCACGCCGCGAAAGTTTCCCGCGCTGCGCGAATCGCCGCCTGCGCATCTTCGCGCCGACCGCGCCACCTCGCACAGCGGCCGGCCCGTGACCGGATCGCACTTGATCAACGTCTCGCCGCCATGTGCTGGCATTGCCCGGTTGCCGATCCAGTTCAGCACCGTATCGGGCACCGGGGCCTGCGTTTCGCAGCGCGTCCGTTCTTCGAGGACCATCACCATGCCGTGAACCCTCCATCGACGAGCAGGTCCGTGCCGGTCACGTAGGCCGACGCGTCGGACGCCAGAAAGAGCAGCGGCCCTTTCAGGTCGTCGGGCACGGCCATCCGGCCCAGTGGGACGCGGGCACAGAACTTGCGCTTGAATTCGTCATCCTGCGTCCCCAGCACACCGCCGGGCGAGAGCGCGTTGACCCGGACCCCGTGCGGCGCCAAATGCGTCGCCAGGTATCGGCTCAGGTTCACCACGCCGGCCTTCGAGGCCCCGTAAAACGGCGGCTTGAGGAACGGGGCGTCGCTGTCTGAGCCGCCGGCCAGATGGTCGTAGAACCGCGCATCGGGCGACACGCTGGCGTAGAGCGAGCCGATGTTGACGATCGAGCCGCGGCGCACCCGCACCATCGGGGCGGCGAAGACCTGCGCGGCGACAAACGCGCCGACCAGGTTCACGTCGAGAATCCGCCGGCAGGCGTCGGCTGGAATGTCGTGCCAGCGGTGACGCTCGTTCGCCATGCTGGGAGGGTGATCGATGCCGGCGTTGTTGATCAGGATGGTCGGCTCGCCCAGATCGCGAGAGCACGCCGCCAGCGCCTCGCGCAGGGCAAGGCGATCCGTGACATCGGCCGGATAGCGGCGGAGGCGGCAGTCGCCATACTGTTCAACCAGCGTAACGAACTGCGGCGAGGGCTTGGCCGCTGCCAGATCGATAGCGGCGACGGAGGCCCCGGCCTCCAGCAGTGCCGCCGCCCAGATGGGGCCGAGCTTGCCCAAGCCGCCCGTGACGACGGCCGTTCGGCCGGTCAGATCGAAAAGCTCTTTCGCGGCCAACCTGGAGCACTCCTTGCTCGCCACCGCGCGTAGGGCGTGCTAGTGCGACAGCGTTGCCAGCTTGACCAAACCGCCGGCCACGCAAAGATGACTAAAAGAGGAGGGGATATAAGCGGCAGTTGCGTCAGCGGGCAAGACGGGTTTTGCGCTGCGTGTTACGGGTCCGCGACATCCCAAGCAGCCGCTGAAGCACCGCAACTCCTTATTGGGACAAGACTTGTCGGATTAGCAAGAGAGCTCGATTCTGGGATGGGTTGCCGCGAGCGGCGTTTTGATCAGAAGGACAAGATGAGCCGGTCACAGACACGCCACCGCGGAAGGTGGGCAAACAAGCCAAAAAAGTCGGTCGCCAAAGGGATTTCGCGAAACAAATCAGGCTCGCGGCGCATCATATAAGCGCTCGCTTACCTGATCGCTTTGGCGATGACGCTCGTATCGGGGAGCGAGTCCCGCCTCGATCGAATCCCACCTTAGCTATTGCGAATCGAGCCGTTTTGAAACAAGCGATCGGTGCCGAACTGGACTGCCCGTTTCGGCTGCCGGATCGCCGATTGCCGTAGTGCGAAACCCCGGCGGGAGGCTGGGGTTTAACCGGAAGCAAGGCATTAGCCCTGCACGTAAGTAAGATCATCTTGAGCAGAGCAGGAACAGCAGCGCGTGGCTAAGGGTGTAGTGCTGCGCGCCTGGGGGAGGAACGAATGTTTCCCTTCGACGATTTCTCGCCGGCCAAACCGCACGTGCTCTGGCTGGCCGCATTTGCCGCGGCACTGGGATTGGCGCTGGTCGGCGCGATGTGCCGCCTCTTTCGCGCTGGCCGAGTGAGCAGAGCTTCTTGGCTCGTCTGGTCGGCGGCCTCCTTGCTCCCTGCGGCGATTTGTCTGGCGGATGCCTTTCGGCGGCTAGACGGCGCGCTGGACGGGTCACTCGCGCTGGTGGCCAATGGTGCGCTGGTGGCGATCATGGCCGTCGCCTGTTACTGGATGGCCCGATGGCAGGTCACGGCGCGATACGCCGTCATGGCCTCCCATGCGACTGTCGATCAAGTCACCCCCCGCGCCATCGCGGCGCCGCGGGTCTGGCGACTATCTTGGTGCCTGCTGCTTGGCAACGCCCTGGCGGCTGCTTGGGCCGCGACGTGCTTCTACCACGTCGTTGATCCGGGCGATTCTTGGCTGCCGCCCGAGCCGGTGGCCCATACGGCGTGGGTCAAGGTCCCCAGCTCGCAGGGTAGGACAGACAGCGGCACGGCCATTGATTTGTTGAAGGCTGAAGACGACCGCCTGAATGGCGTTGCCCTGGCTTCCATCTTTGGCGACCGCTTTCGGGAGCGCGTGATCGAGGTGTCGTCCACCGACGACCGTTCCAATTGTCATGGCTGGGTGTTCGCGGGGGGCCAATTCGCCGTGGGAGGCCCCGATGTCGATACGATCCTCGCGGAGAACCAATACGACGTGGCCGAGCGGCCGCAGCCCGGCGACGTGATCGTTTACCGCGACGGCGGGGGCAAAGTCGTGCATACCGGTCTGGTGCGCCTGGCGGAGGGCGATCTGGTGATCGTCGAGAGCAAGTGGGGAGCGCATGCCCGCTACCTGCACCGCCCGCTGGACCAGGCCTATTCGACCACTTATGGCTTCTATCGCAGTTCCCGTCGCGGCCACCTCATCAGTTTGGGGGACGACGCGAGCGATGCGCCCGGCGAGAAATCGGACCACGCGGACTTGGGCACCATCGTATCCCTCACGCCGGAGTCCCCCGCGCCGCAGCGCGAAACGGTGGAATCCAACGGCCCGGCCCTGAGCTTGGGCACAAATGCCATGGCCGCGAAGAAGCACAGCCTCAAGAGTCCCAGTCTCAAGAATCCCAACGCATGGTCAAAGACGAATCCCCTGTGGTGGCCAAAGCGGCCGGCCATGTTTAGCCACCGGCCCTTTCACTGGCACGGCTTCGGAGGGCCTTGGCCGAGTCCCAGTCACGCCCACCCCAGCCCCCTGAAAAGGCAGGGCCGGGGATGATGCTCCATGAGCGAGATCCTCGCAGCGCCCGCCATCTTCCTGATCTGGCTGCTGGCCTTTGCCCTGTCTATGGGGCTGGCGGGCATGGGCCTCTGGTGCTTCTTGGTGCGCAAGGGCCGCGTGACGAACATCGCCTGGGTGGTGTGGTCCGCCGCCTCGGTCTTGCCCATCTGTCTGGCGTTTTGGGACATCTTCCACCGTCTCGACCCGGGGTTCGTCGGTCCGTTCGTCCTCGTCTTTGAAACGGTGGTGTTGGCCGCGGCGGCCATCGGCTGCTACTTCCTGGGGACGCGTCAGAAAGCCCCGGCGGCCGTCGGTCAGCGAAAGCCCGCGACGGCGAGCGCACCCCTCCCCACGCGGCGTTTGTCGTGGGCGCTGGTTGGCCTTAGTGCCCTGGCGGCGATCTGGACGTTGCAGCGGTTTTACGAGTGCATCGCCGTGGACGATTCGGCCTATCTGGCGTCGCTCAGCAGTTGGTTGCCACAGCCTGCGGACGAGGCGCGCGCTCTGACCGATCGCGGCGGATCGATCAACCTCTACTCGGCGGTGGCCAATCCTGCGGCCGTCGTTCCGAACCGCGACGCACTGGCGGCGGCCGAAGCCAGGCATTTCGTCGATCGGCGGATCAAGCGCCGCGATGCCGGCCGGCGGGCCAACTGCCACGGCTGGCTGTTCACGGGAGGCCGCTACTTCCTCGGGCCTGACGATGTCGAGAGAATCCTCGCCGAGAATGGTTATCGCTCCGTGGCCAGCCCGAAGCCCGGCGACCTCATCATCTACCGCGACTCTGCCGGCAACATCGTTCACAGCGGACTGGTGCGCCTGGCGGACAAGGAACTGGTCATCGTGGAGAGCCAATGGGGGGCGAGCGCCCGATATCTCCACGAACCGGCCGAGCAAGCGTACTCCGCCTCGTTCACCTACTACCGCAGTGCGCGGGCCGGCCACCTGGTCCGCATCGAAGTGCCCGAGCGCGATCTGTAGCGTCAGGCGTAGCTGGGGCTTCCAGCCCCAGTGCTTTCGAGGGACCGCTGGGGCTGGAAGCCCCAGCTACGGCGGACCTGCCTGCGAACCCGGTCGCCGCCCACGTGTCTAATCTCGGGCCTCAACTGACCGTCGGGACTACGTCGCCCGTTTGAGCTAATTGCGTACACGGATCGACTGCCGGTTCGGAGTACATGCCTTGAGAGCCGCAGGTCGTGGGTTCGAATCCCACCAGCCTCCCTTTCCCTTGGGTGACGGAGGCTGTAGCTCAGTCTGGAGAGAGCAGCGAAAGTCTCTGGCCAACACTTCGTCGATCCGAACTTCCACGCCCGACTGACCGAGCGGAGTACATCCATCATCTGCCATTACGGGTTCGAGTCCCGTCCGACGCCTCGCGGCGCGGTAGTGTAAGGGCAACACGGCAGAAGCTCTCTGTTCAAACGCCTCGTCGGGCATTTGATTCACTCGACTGCCGGTGTGGAGTACATGGCTTGGTGAGTTCGATTCTCACCCGGCCCACCTCATGGGCCGGAGCTCTGCCCAAACTTCGTCGAGTAACTTTTCCTATCCGAACGAAAGGCTTCATGCGCTGGGACATGGCCAAGGTAATCGTCGAGCGGCCGCGCTTCGGCTCGCGCCTCAGGCCAGCCGAAAGAAAGGCTACCGGCGACACCTGCAACAGAAGCGTAAGCGAGGAAGAGGCGAGGATGGCCCGGCTTCCCCTGCCTCTCCCTCGCTTGCGCTTCGGGCTAGTGTTAAAATAGCCGCACGTGGTTGATCGGGTCCCTCGAACCCTGCCCATCGGTGGGCGGCGCCCACCTCACGAACCATGAACATCCGTTGCCCCAACTGCAGCAATACCTTGAGCGCAGGCGGCCACGCGCGCGTGCAGTGCCCGTATTGCCGCACCGTGATCAGCACGGGAGTTTCCACGGGCGGCGCCGGCTCGTTTCCTCTCAACACGCCGGCCGGTTCGTCCCGTAGCCGGTCGCGAGGCCGCTCCAGCGGATCGGGCCTGCAGATGATCGTCGTGGCCTGCGTGCTGCTGATGTTGGTCGGCGGCGGCGTGATCGTCGGGCTGACCATGGTGAGCAAGACCGACAAGCCCACCGAAGACGCCGGCCCGCAGCAACCTCTAGCCGCGACTAAGGCCCAGGAACTCATGGCCAAGGAGCTGTCGTACAAGGACCTGAAGTTCGAAGACAATCCGGTGGTGCGCGAAATCAAGGACAACGAGTGGAAGGTCGAGTCGTATCTGCGGCACCGGAATGCCGCGGGCAAGATGGTCCGCATGACCTACTCGGCCCGCGTCAGGTTGGAGGGGCCGAACGACTGGCACGTGGAGGTGCTGGAGGTCGGTGGGCAACGGCCGCAGTTCGCCAGCCGTGTTCCGCTGACGAAATCAACCGACACCGACGACACGCCGCCAATCGCGCCGACGCCGGAGCCGGAGCGCGACGAGCGCACCGTGGCACGGGCCATGCGCACGCTAGGCGGCTTGATCGACGACTCGGCCGCTCAGCGCAGCACGCTGGTGGTCTGGCTGTTCGACACCTCTCCCAGCGCGGGCTCGTGGCGGGAGGAGGTGACCCGCAACTTTGAGATCGTGTATGGCTCCCTGCGGAAACACGGCATGGCGGGCAAGAGCGCCGTGGGCAAAGAAGCCGCCGGCAAGAAAGCCTCGGCGGACAGCGAGGCGAAGCTGCAAATCGCCATCGTCACGTTCGACGACGTGGTGAACGTGCTGACCGACCAGCCGCTCGCCGACGAGGCCCGCCTGCGAGAAGTCATCGGCAGAATCAGCGAAGGCCAGGGCGGGCATGAACGGCCTTTCGCCGCCCTGCAAACGGCCCTCGAGAAGTTCGGCAATTTCACCAGGCAGGGCAGCCGCCTTCAGTTCGTGGTCGTCACCGACGAGGCCGGCGACGACGAAGAGAAGGTCATCGAAACCGCCATCCCGGCCTTGAAGAAGGCCGGCGTGCAAGTCTACGTGATCGGCAAGGAAGCCCCCTGGGGCAAGGCCACCTGGCCGGTGGCCTCCGGCAGTAGCGGCGTGGCTGGCGGCGCCGATCCGCTGCGCCAAGGGCCCGAGTCGGTCTTCTCCGAGCGGATCAACTTGCAATTCTGGGAGCGCGGCTTCGGCGAGGAATCGATCGCGTCTCCCTCGGGGTTTGGCCCCTACCAGCTTAGCCGCGTCTGCCAGCAGACGGGCGGCGCCTTCTTCGTCGGCGACGGCGGGGAGGGAGGTTGGAGCGGCGGCTGGGGCGGCCGCGAAGGCAGCAGCTTCGATCGCAAGGCGCGCGACCGCTACGCGCCCAAATACATGTCTGCCGACGAACATCGCAAGTTCATGGAGTCGAACGCCGCGGCCCGCGCCCTCCGCGACGCCGGTAAGTTGCCCCTCTTCGAGGTCGTGCAACTGCTGGCGCTGGACTTTGTCGCCGGCGACGAAGCCCGGCTGGCCCAAGCGAAGCTAGCCGCACAGCGAGGCGTGGCCCGCACCGAGCCGAAGCTGACCGAACTGTACGAAGCCCTGAAGCCGGGCATCGCCGACCGGCCCAAGCTCACCGAGCCCCGGCTCCAGGCCGCATTCGACCTGGCGATCGGCCGCGTGTTGGCCATGCAGGCACGCGTCGAGGGCTACAACGTGATGTTGGCGGGGCTCATTGGCCGGCGCTTCAAGAATGCTGGCAGCACGACCTGGGTGCTCCAGGCCTCGGAACAAACCGCCGCCGGCAGCAAGTACGAAAACGCGATCAAGGACGCCCGCATGTACTTGGATCGGGTCATCAAGGACCACCCCAACACGCCGTGGGCGAAAGAGGCCCAGCGCGAGCTGCAATCGAAGATGGGCTGGGAGTGGACCGAGCGGTAGCGGCCGCAACGCGACCAAAAGGATCCTTGTTTGGAGAGGCCCAACGGGCCACAACTCGACAGCCCAGGCCGAAGGCCTGGGTGAGATCTGCTAGCCCTGAAAGGGCGCAACGGCAGTGGGTTGTGCCCTTTCAGGGCTTTGTGTTCTTATTCTGTCGCCGCCCAGGCCTTCGGCCTGGGCTGTCGAGGCTCGCCCCGTTGGGGCTGACGGGGCGCGAGATTCTCGATGTCCACGGTAGCGCGCTGGGACTCGGCTGCGCATCGCTGGGTCGCCTCGTCGTCTCTCTCCCGATTGACGGGGTACTCGCCGACTTCCCCGACGAACGGCAAGGCCAACATACGGTCCAGACGCTGCACCGGTCGGTTGCCGAATTGCGACAGGCCGATCGTCATGCCATCGTGGCCTGCGAGGGGCTGCGAGCGATACGTGCCAAAAAGGAAGTCCCACCAGGGCAGGTTGAAGCCGAAGTTGCTGTTGGTCTCGCGGGCCAGCGTCGAATGATGCACGCGGTGCATGTCGGGTGTGACGACCAGCAGCCGCAGCACGCGATCCAGCCGCAGCGGGAGCCGCAGGTTGCCGTGGTTGAACATCGAAGTCGCGTTGAGCAGCACTTCGAACACGAGCACTGCCAGGGCGGGAGCGCCCAGCAGGATGATCGCCGTCATCTTGATCCCCATCGACAGCACGATCTCGATCGTGTGGAAGCGGAGCCCGGTGGACACGTCGAAATCCCTGTCGGCATGATGCACCATGTGCAGCCGCCAGAGCAGCGGGAACGCATGGAATAGCACGTGCTGCAGGTAGATCACGAGGTCCAGCACGATCACCGCCAGCGGCACGGCCAGCCACGGCGGCACGGCTAGCTGGTTCAGGAGGCCCAGGCCGCGGTGTTCGGCCAGCACCGCCACGCCGATGGCCCCCATCGGCAGCACCAGCCGCAGCACGACGGTGTTGAGCGCGACCAGCGCGAAGTTATTCATCCACCGCGCGGTCGTCCCCGGACGTCGCTGCCGCCGGGGGAAGAGCATCTCGCCGAGAGCCACGAGAAGCAGCACGGCGAAAAACCCCGCCAGGCGAATGGCGGACTGGGAATCCAGCAGGCTTGCCAAATAGTCCATGGGTCGGTTGCAGGGGGCGCCGTTCCGCGGCAAATACGCGCCTGCCACGGGCACTACCCGTGGTATTCTAGAAGTCCCCTGGGTATCAGGGTGAGGCAGTCTTGCTGATAGGACAGCGTTCCTCGATAAGAGTTGCTATTCGGGCCCATGGTCGTCTTTCGCTCTGCGAAAGAACGTCCTTTCGCGGAGCGAAAGGCGACTGACTCCTGACTCCTGACTCCTGACTCCTGAGCATGCGTGCCGACGGCCGTCGCCCCAACCAGCTTCGTCCCCTGAAGATCAAGCGACGCTACACGCGCGTCGCGCCGGGCAGCGTCTTGATCCAGGCCGGCGGCACGACCGTGCTCTGCACGGCCAGCGTCAGCGAAGACGTGCCCCCTTGGATGAAGGACCAGAACCGCGGCTGGATCACGGCCGAATACAGCATGCTGCCGGGCAGCACCAGCCCTCGCAAGCGGCGGGAGCGCGACGGCAAGGTCGATGGCCGCACGAATGAAATCCAGCGACTCATCGGCCGCAGCTTGCGGGCCGTAGCAGACCTCGATGCGCTGGGGCCGCGGACGATCGCCATCGACTGCGACGTGCTGGACGCCGACGGCGGCACGCGCACGGCCGCCATCACCGGGGCGTTCGTCGCCCTGGTCGATGCGCTGCGGACGATCAAAGGGTTGCCCGAGCCGTCGCGTCCGGTGCTACGGACGAGCGTGGCTGCCGTGAGCGTCGGCCTGGTCGATGGCCGGGCCGTGCTCGATTTGGATTACCGGGAAGATGTGCGTGCCGCAGTGGACATGAACGTGGTCATGACCGGCGAGGGCGCTTCGTGGAAGTGCAGGGCACCGGCGAAGAGGCAACGTTCGACGAAGCGGAGCTGCAAGAGCTATTGGCCTTGGCCACGCGAGGAATTCGGGAGCTAACGGCGCAACAACGCCAAGCATTGGGAAAAGCCTGGCCGTGGTAGTCGGCGTGCGTCCCTCAGCCACCGCGGGTGAGCGTCTGATGGACAAAAATGGGTGCATCCAAGGGAGAGTGCGTCTCGTGTCCGGCGGTTTGGCGGACTGCTGCGTCGAGCCGGCCTGCGCGATCAGGATCGTCGTGAAAGTTGAATCGAGTGAGTCATGACACGTAACTACGTTGTTCTGGGCGGCCGTAACGCCGCTTTGGCAGTGTGGATGTCCGTGTGTATGGGCGGCCGTGTTGCTGCGGCCGAGATGGAATTCGTCCGCGTCGCCGACGACAAGCGGTCGTTCGTGCTGGAGCCGTCCGGCCGCAAGTTCGTCCCCTGGGGCTTCAACTACGACCACGACGAAGCGGCCGGCTGATCGAGGACTACTGGGAGGAGGAGTGGCCCAAGGTCGAAGAGGACTTCGGCGAGATGAAGCAGCTCGGGGCGAACGTCGTCCGCATCCACCTCCAGTTCGGCAAGTTCATGGAGGCGGCCGACAGGCCGAACGGAAGGCGCCTCGACCGGCTCGGCCGGCTGCTCACGCTGGCCGAGAAGACGGGCCTGTACCTCGATCTCACCGGCCTGGGCTGCTACCACAAGAAGGACGTGCCGGCGTGGTACGACGCGCTCGGCGAGGCGGACCGCTGGGACGTGCAGGCCCGGTTCTGGGAGGCCGTCGCCGAGCGCTGCGCGGACAGCCCGGCCGTCTTCTGCTACGACCTGATGAACGAGCCGGTCGTGCCCGGCGGCGACGCAAGAAGCGCGGCGACTGGCTCGGCCCGGCCTTCGGCGGCAAGCACTTCGTCCAGTTCATCACGCTCGACCAGGCCGGCCGCCAGCGGCCCGACGTCGCCCGGCCTGGGTCGAGCAGCTGGCCGCCGCCATCCGCAAGCACGACCGCCGGCACCTGGTCACCGTGGGCCTGGTGGACTGGAGCCTGGACCGCACGGGGCTGACCTCCGGCTTCGTGCCGGAGAAGGTCGCGGCCGAGCTCGACTTCGTCAGCGTCCACCTCTACCCGGAGAAGGGAAAGCTCGAGGAGGCGCTCGAGACGCTGGAGGGCTTCGCCGTCGGCAAGCCGGTGGTGATCGAGGAGACGTTCCCGCTCAAGTGCTCGGCCGAAGAACTGCGCGGTTTCGTCGACGATCGCAGGAGACACGCCGCCGGCTGGATCGGCTTCTACTGGGGCAAGCCGCCGGAGGAATGCCGCCGATCGGGGACGATCGCCGACGCCCTGATGCTCGCCTGGCTGGAGCTGTTTCAGGCCGGGCTGGAGAAAGTTCGCGAGTGATGCTAGGCACAAGTCGTAGACTTGAAGAGGCCCAACGGGCCGAAACTCGACAGCCCCGGCCGGAGGCCCGGGTGCAGAGGCACATGAACCAATGTTAGCCCTGAAAGGGCGGCACGAATGATGCCATCGAGGTTCCGCCCTTTCAGGGCTCGTTTGGCTCTTGGGACTTGGGACAGGGTCCCAGGCCTTCGGCCTGGGCTGTCGAGTCACGCCCCTGTCGGGGCTGACGCAATCGCTAGAATGCCGTCCGACTCTCTACGACTTCTCCGTCATCGCGCGTGGCAGATGCGCCCAAAGCAACAAGAGTCTGGAGGCTTCTTCGCGCCGCTAAACGAGATAGTAGATCGACTGCGCCAGAAGACCAACACACGCCGCCACCCACACCCACCGGAACCACCAGAGCCGGCCTTGGAACTGTGGGTGTAAGAACGCGGCGGGAGTGCCCGCCAGAAAGGTCAGCGTGGTCCAATGGGCGGTTGTTGCTGGGCCGATGAGATCGGCGAAAAGGCAATATCCGTAGATCACCGCCGACAATGCAAACGTGATTCCGGAGACATGACAGATCACGCGGCGCACGAGCGCCGATTTGACGCTGGCCGGCAGCGCCTCACTTTCGGATTGAGGTGCCTTGTACGGATTCTCGTCCATCGACATCGGCCTCAGTCCTTTAGCTGGAACAGCCGCTTGAGCGCTTCGAGCAGCCCATGCGGCACCCCCTGACGGGCTTCGTCGCGGAGCGATTCCAGCGGGGGGTGCAGGAGCTTATTGACCAGACGCCGGAAAGATTGCTCGATTTCGGCCCTGGCCCGCTCATCGAGGTCGGGCAGGCGGTTGAACAGCCGCCGCAGCTCGTCCTCCAGCGGCTGTTGGGCGCCCTGCTTCAGGCGGCGGATGATGGGGCCGGTTGCCCGTCGGTTGAGGTCGGCCATGAACTCGGCCGCCTCCTCCTCGACGATGGCCAGTGCCTGCGGCAGCTCTTTCTCGCGCTCGCGACGGTTCTTCTCGCAGGCGGCTTGCAAGTCGTCGATCGAATAGAGGTAAACGGCCAGGCCCTGCTCGCCGATGGCCGGATCGAAATCACGCGGCACGGCCAGGTCCAGGATGAAGAGCGGCCGCTGATAGCGCTCGGCTTCGATGCGGCGGTAATCGGCCAGTGTGACGATCGGCTCGGTCGCGCCCGTGGTGCTGACCACCAGGTCGGCTTCCACGAGCTGTGCGTGCAACTGGTCCCACCGCGCGGCGCGGCCATTCCAGCGGCTGGCCAGCTCCTCGGCTCGCTGCTGCGTGCGGTTGATGACGGTCACCTGCCGAGCACCCTCGTCGGTCAGATAGCGCAGCGTCTCTTCGGCCATCTCGCCGGCGCCGATCACCAGCACCTGCTTGTCGTCGAACGTCTCGAAGATCGCCTTGGCATAGTCGGCCACGGCAACGCTCGGGATGCTCACTCGCCGCGCGCGATCGAGGTTTCGCTGGCCACGCGTTTGGCGACCCGCATCGCGGCCTGGAAGGCGCTGTGCGTCAGCGGTCCGGCGGCGTTGCGGACGCAGGCCAGGTCGTAGGCCTGTTTGACCTGCGAGAGAATCTGCGGCTCGCCCACCACCATGCTGTCGAGGCCGGCGGCGACCGTGAACAGGTGCATCACCGCGTCTTCGCCGGTGCGATCGAAAAGGTCGTCGAAGATCTCGTGGAACGTCAGCCCGTGGAACGTGGCCAGGAACTCGACGAGCTGATGGTGCGAGGGGGCAGAGGCCGGGTCTTCGGCCGCGGTGTAAAGCTCCACGCGGTTGCACGTGGAAAGCAGCACGACTTCGCTTTGCGGGAACTGCGTCCGTAGGGCATCGAGCGCCGTCTCCGCCTGGGCTGGCGTGAAGGCCAGCCGCTCGCGCAGTTGGAGCGAGGCGTGATGATGGCTGCAGCCGACGAGCTGAAGCTTCATGGCTCGCCTCCGGGCAAATCGACCGGGTTGGCGGGCGTGCCGGGCCCTGGCCCCTGTCCGCCGTGCTGGTGGCCGACGAGTAGCCCACCGAGCGTCATCGCCAGGAACATGAACGTTCCCAGGGTCAGATAGGCCACTTTGCGCCCTGCTGCGCGGGCTTGTAGACGAAGTTAAACACGGCCACGACAATCATCCAGGCGGCCAGGACCGTGGAACTCCACACGACCGGATCGGTCCACCAGACAGCTCCGTGGGCAAGGCGGCTGAGCACGAGGCCAGTCGCGAAGCCGCAGAGCAGGAACACGACGGAGATCACAATCGCGCGTTCGCTCACATGGCTGAGCCATTCCAAGCTCGGCAGCTCGAGCCCTTGCCGGGGGGGCAATTTGTGCCGCAGGCGATAGGCCGCCAGCAGGTACATCAGCCCGGCTGCAAAGCCGATCATCACGGCCACGGTGCCCACCAGCAGCGAGCCGCCGTGCGCCCATCGCCAGACGCGAGTCCCTTCCGTTTCAGGAAACGGCTCCGGGTTGGCCCAGAACATCGCCGCCGCGATCAGCCCTAGCACGAGGGGCAAGCAGAAGATGCCGATTGAGTTCCGCGGATGGAAGAAGACAAGCGTCAGGTAGCAAACTGCAAGCAGCCAGGCGGCCACGAGATACCAGTCGAACTCACTGGACAGCGGCGTCGGCGCACCCTCGTCCGTCCAGTGCTTGACCAAGAAACAGCGTATGCAGCACTAAGCCCAGGCCCGCGAAGCCGAGCATCAGCGCCCCGCGAATACCGCTGCGGAAGAACAGCCGGGTGATCTCCAAGAGGAGCGTCACCGCGTAGCTGGGAGCGAAGCAGAGAACGGTAAGCTTGGGAATCATGGGGATCGCATTCGATTGTCGAACGGAAGCACCAAGAATGCAGGCGCAACACGTTAGGCGAGCAGGAACGCTAATCAACGCTAATCTACGCTAATATGCATTGATTAGCGCCTATTAGCGCTTATTAGCGTTCCGACTCTTTCATGTCGTCTCCTATCCCGGCGGCTCAACCTGCCCGTTCCTCTCCTCCAAATGATACTCTTTCAGCTTCTTGTGCAGCGTATTGCGGTTGATGCCCAGCCGGGCGGCGGCCTTGATCTGCACGCTGTCGCAGGCCGACATGACCTGCACGATCAGCTCCCGCTCCACGCGGTTGACGATCTTGTTGTGCAGGTTGCTCGTCGCTGGCGCCGGCGACGTCCAGCCCCTGCTGCACCAGTTCTCGGTCAATGCCTCCAGGTCGGGCGTCTCGGCGCCGCGCGTGCGGGCCGGCTTGCGGCCCAGCACCGCGTCGGGCAGCAGGTCCAGCGTCAGCTCGTCGCCGGGGGCCATCACCACGGCCCGCTCGACGTAGTTCTGCAGCTCGCGGACGTTGCCGGGCCAGTCGTAGTCCTGCAGCGCCTCCAGGCGCGCTCGTCTGGATGTGGACCACGTAGCGGTCGTTCTCTTCGTTGTAGACGTTGAGGAAGTGGGCGACCAGCTCGGGAATGTCCTCGCGCCGCTCGCGCAGCGGCGGCAGGTGGATCGGCACCACGTTGAGCCGGTAGTACAGATCCTCGCGAAAGCGGTCGGCGTCGACCTCCTCGACAGGTCGCGATTGCTGGCCGCGATGACGCGCGTATCGACGCGGATGGTCTGCGTGTCGCCGACCCGCTCGAACTCCCGCTCCTGCAGCACGCGCAGCAGCTTGACCTGCAGCTTGGGCGTCGTGGAGTTGATCTCGTCGAGAAAGATCGTGCCGGTGTGGGCCGCCTCGAAGCGGCCGGTGCGGTTGTTGATCGCGCCGGTGAACGAGCCGCGGACGTGGCCGAACAGCTCGCTCTCCAGCAGGCTCTCGCTCAGGGCGCCGCAATTGACGCGCACGAACGGCCCGTTCTGCCGCGGGCTCAGCTGGTGGACGGCCCGTGGCGATCAGCTCCTTGCCGGTGCCCGTCTCGCCCAAGAGCAGCACCGAGGCCTTGCTGCGCGCGACCTGGCGCGTGAGCTGAAACATGCGCTGCATCGCCAGACCCGAGCCGATGATACCGGGCACGTGGGGGCCGGCAGCCGATGCATCAAAGGCTCGGGGGAAGGAGGTCATGTTCGCACGCGCCGCAGACAATCGCCATTACCCCTCGGCGAGCGGGGGGCGTAAGCCCCCGGATAACTCGGCGATGTTGTGAAATCCGAACCATCAAGGGGCTGACGCCCCCCGCTCGCCTGGTTTGCTCGCCGGTTTCTCGGGTTGTTGCTTCCAGGTTGCTTCGATCGTGTCCAGGATCGAGCCCAGCACGTCTTGGGTGGCCTTATCGCCAATCTCGCTGGCATTGTAGCGGTCATATTGCCGGAGGAACTCCTCGCGTGTGAGCTGGAGCCCGTGCCGCGGCACGCTGCGGGCAAAACCGGCGGCCGCCGACTGGCGAGTCTCGATCGGCAGCGTCGCCGTGCTGGCCACGTTGACCAGCGTGCGCCTGCGCGAACGGCGTGCCCAGGCCGGCCAGCACTTCGGCTGCGCTGGCACTCAGGTCGGGCACGAACATCGCCGGCTCCAGCAGCCGCTCGTGCGTCTTCAGGTCGTAGAACGAATCCTCCTGGGCCGCGAGCTGGGCCAGCCAGATGAGCGATTGTTTCGCCATTTGCTGCCGTTCTGCGAGCGTGAGGAAATCGCGCCCCGCCGTCGAAAGCAGGCGATTGAGCTGTAACTGCATGTCCGGCGCGTTGCGCGTGCGGACCCACACCGCCGTGCGCGGGTACTTCTGCGTCAGCCGTTTCAGGCGGTCGGCGTCCTTGCCCAAACTCAGAAACGCGACGGGCATCAGCCCCGTGCGCGTCGTGCCGCAGCTCCTGAATCAACAGGTCGGCGTCCGCGTAGGGCAGCGACGTGTTGAACACCACCAGGGCCACGTCGGGCGAAGCCATGGCGCGGCGCACCATCTGCCGGGCACTCGAGGCGGTCTGGCCCTCGTAGCCCAGCTCGGTGAGCAGGCCGGCCAACCGCTGGGCCTCTTCAGCATTGACATCGGCCACCACGGCCTGCAGCGAGCCGGTCGTGCCGGCAAAGAAGGCCAGCGTCTGCGGCACGGTGTGCGACCAGGCAAACGGCTTCTTCGGCTGGAGCTTCAGGATGGCCTCGACGGCCGCAAACCGCACGCGCGCATCAGCATGCGAGACGGCCCGCACCAACGGGGACGGCTTGCCACCGACCCCTTGCAACAAGTCTTCCCTGCCGGTCTCGCCGAGCAGTCGCGCCGCAGCACCGGCAGTGGCGGCTCGGCCTTCTTCCATCGCGTGGATCATCGCGTCTTCGATGGCCGGCACTCCAAGCGCCGACGCACGATCGCGGGCCGTGCCCGCCCCCGAGGGCAGCGGCTTGGCCAGACCATTTTGATAGGCGGCCACGTGAAGCAGACTCGTGAGGAAGATGCGTCGCGCCTCCTGGTTATTCGGGTCCAATGCCAGCCAATCGGCAGCCACGCGCGCGGCCAGGGCGAGCGAGACGTCCTGGGCCTTGAGCGTCCGCTGCGCGACCTGGTTCCGCTGAGCGTCCCATTGCCAAATGGTCAGGTTGCCGGCCGAGTCGGGCAGTTTTGGCTCTCCGCCGCCGTAGTAGAACCGGGCGTGCCGGGACAGCGTGGCGATCGCCTGCTCCCGCGTCACGGTGCGGCCGACCCATTCCTTCAACACCTCGGCGGCTGCGGCCTGGACGACCTGTGCCGTGGCAACGTCGATCGCCGGCCGCAGGAGATAGATCGACGCGTCCCGCGCATCGAGCCGACGGAGCACGTCGATGATCTGCACCTTGAGTGCCGGGTTGTCCGTCTCCAGGGCGCCGATCAGCGGCTCCGTGGAATGGCTACCCAAGTCCACCAGGGCGGCGCGGATATTCGCGTGCTCCGCGGCGCGGGCCGCGTCGGCCAGCACGCTCAGCATGGCGTTGACCGATGCATCGCCGCCGTAGGCCAGCTCGGTCGTTGCGGCCGCCCGCTCCCGAGCCGAGGGGTTTCTCAGCCGGTCGATCAGGCCGGCCAGCCGCTTGGGATCGCGGGCGTACCGCGTGGTGGCGGCCAGCACCTTGTCGGAAACTGCTTTACCTTGCGGCTGAAGCTCCGTCTGCAGGGCCATCCGCAGGAATTCGGCCGTGCCAAACTTTCGCCCGAGCCTGGCCCATTGCCCGTCATCGAGCATCAGGCCGGCCAGCTTCGCCACGTACGGCCTGGCCGCGCGCGGATGCCTGAGATCGAGGATCAGCTTGACGGCCTGCACGAGATCGTCGGGCGTGGAATTCTCCGGGTTGTAGGACTCGAGCACTTCCTTGACCAGCGGATCCGTGATGGGCGGCTCCTTCGGCTTGGCGTCGGGCGCCTTGCCGTTGGGGACCTTGCCGTCGGGGGCCTTGGCATCCGGCGGCTTGGGCTGTTTGCCGTTTTGGGCGCTGGCGGCAGGCGATGCCACAAGGAGCGTCGCCAGGCAGAGGGAAGCGATGTGACGGTTGCGAATCATGATGGCAGTGATGACTCGGTGCCTGAAGGTATCACTCGGTGGCCTACGCGGATTTGGTGGGCACAGCCCACCCTACTCGCTCTCGCCAGTTTCGGACTTGCTGCTCGACCTGGGCCGGCGCGGTGGAGCCGTAGCTCACGAAGGCCCGCACGGCGTTGGCCACGCCAAGCACATCGTAGACGGTAGCATCCAGGTCGCCGTGGGCCGCCCGGAACTCCTCCAACGGCAAGTCCGACAAGGACACGCCTTTGTTGAGCGCCTTCCGCACGAGCGTGCCAACCAGCGAATGCGCCGTGCGCTGCGGCACGCCGCGGCGGATGAGGTGCTCCATCAGCGTCGTGGCGTCGAGATGCCCTCGTTCCAGCCGCGCGGCAATCGCCTCGCGGTTGCAGTTCGGCCCCCGGCGACGACCGCGGCGGCCAGCTCCAGGCACGCGTTCGACCGTGTCGACCGAGTCGAACAGCCGCGGCTTGTCTTCCTGCAGGTCGCGGTTGTAGGCCAGCGGCAGGCCCTTCACCAGCACCAGCAAGCGCCTGCAGGTTGCCGATCACGCGGGCCGTCTTGCCGCGGATCAGCTCCAGCACGTCGGGGTTGATCTTCTGCGGCATGATCGACGAGCCGGTGCAAAACGCCTGCGGCAGCTGCAGGAAGCCGAACTCGCTCGGTCGACCAGAGAATCCACTCCTCGGCCCACGTGCTCAGGTGCTCGGCGATCATGCGCCAGCGCGAAGGCGAACTCGAGCACGAAGTCGCGGTCGCTGGAGGCGTCGAGGCTGTTGGCCGCGACGCCGTCGAAGCCGAGTCGCTCGGCGACGTGCGTCGCGGTCGATGGGCAGCGTCGTGCCGGCCAGCGCGGCCGTGCCCAGCGGCAGCACGTTCGCGCGGCGGCGGCAATCGGCGAGCCGCTCGCGGTCGCGCTCGAACTTCTCGCAGTAGGCCAGCCAGTAGTGGGCGGCCAGCACCGGCTGGGCCCGCTGCAAGTGCGTGTAGCCCGGCAGGATGACGCCGCGCGTCGCGCTCGCAGCGGCCGACGAACGCCCGCTGCAGTTCGCAGCAGCCGGCCGTCGATCGGTCGATCGCGTCGCGGATCCAGAGCCGCAGGTCGGTCGACACCTGGTCGTTGCGGCTGCGGGCCGGTGTGCAGCTTGCGGCCGACGTCGCCGAGCCGGTCGATCAGGGCCTGCTCGATGTTCATGTGGATGTCTTCCAGCTCCGGCCGGAACCGGAAGGTGCCCGCCTCGATCTCGCGACGAATCCGCCCTAGTTCTGCGACGATCTGTTCGGCGTCCGACTGTTCGATCAGCCCTTGGGCGGCCAGCATCTGGGCATGGGCGACGGACCCGGCGATGTCGTGCGCAGCCAGCCGGCGTCAAAGCTGATGCTTTCGGTGAATCGCTCGACGCGGCGGTCGGTCGGCTCCTCGAAGACGCCGCTGCGGCTGAGTGGCTGGGGGTGGGGCACCGAGGGCTGATCCGGGAGTGACTAATTTCGTGGCAGGCGCCGACTAAACTGTCGGCACAGCTCCACTCTAAGTAGGTGGTGCCGAAAGTGTCAACGAGTCGCAGCGACGAGGCGTGACTACAACCTCATGAGCGGCCATGACTTGTGGCAGATACCCGGCGCTCCGCTGCTGCAAGTTGCCAGCGGTGAGCGGCAGCAGCTCAGAACAGCCAGCCCTGTACCCAGGCATACGCCAAGAGACAAAGCAGCGGAAAGCCGACAAAGATGACGGCGTAGGTAAAGATCGTCGTCCAAACGTGTCGAGGCCAGCGTGCCATAGCAAGAGTTATGAGGGGTGCGGGCCGCGTTCGTCGTGGAGGTTCGTGCGGAAATGAGTAGAATAGCACCGGAGAGTCGTTCTCGGCCAGTCGCGTGACGTTAAACCGGACCTTGGAGAAGGCGCGAGATGGTTCGGATCAGGCCCCGAACTACGGTTCGCCAAACCGGTGATCCGGAAGCCGGAGCCTGAAGCCCGAAGCCTGAAGCCTTGCTTTATGGATAGCCCCCCACCGACTCTCGACGGCGAGCAAGGCCAACGGCTGCTCAGCGTGCTCGAGGTCACCAAGGAGATGGCCGCCGAGCGGAGCTTCGAGCGGCTGATGGCGCTGATCGTCAGCCGGGCGTGTGAATCGCTGAACTGCGAGCGCAGCAGCCTCTTCCTCTACGACCAGGACACGGACGAGCTGTACACGCGCTGGGTCACCAAGCTGGAGATCGAGGAAATCCGCCTGCCCTCCACGAAGGGCGTCGTCGGCGTAGCGGTCGAGAAGCGGCAGCCGGTGTTCGTGGACGATCCCTACGCCCATCCCAAGTTCGACCCCAGCTTCGACCGGGCCACCGGCTTTCGCACGCGGAACATCGTCTGCATGCCGCTCGTCTCGTGGAGCGACGGCCGGCTGTTGGGCGTGCTCCAGCTCCTCAACAAGCACGAGGGCGTCTTCAGCACCTGGGAGCGCGAGCTGCTCGAACGCGTTCGCCGCCCACGCCGGCATCGCGGTCGAGCGGGCCATCCTGGCCGAACATTACCGCGGCAAACTGAAGATCGAGATCGAGCTGGACACGGCCCGTGAGATTCAGTCCGGCTTTTTCCCACGCGAGCTGCCGCAGCCGGCCGGCTATGAGCTGGCGGCCTTCCATCAGCCGGCCGATGCCACGGGCGGCGACTATTACGACGCGATTCCTCTGCCGGACGACAAGCTGGGCCTGGTGATGGCGGATGTCTCCGGCCACGGCCTGGGGCCGAGCTTGCTGATGGCCACCATGCGGGCCGTGCTGCGGGGCCTGCTGCGTCACGAATCGCGGCCGCACGTGGTGCTCACCGAGCTGGGCCAGGCGCTGGGGCCCGATCTTTCGCCCGACACGACCGATCTGCGATCCAAGCGGTTTCGTTTCATCACGGTGCTCTACGGAACGCTCGATCCGGCGGCGCACGTGTTCCACTTCGCCAACGCCGGGCATGGTCCGCTTACGTTACATTTCGAGGCGGCCACGGGGCGAGTTCGCCAGCTTGTCGAAGACCCGGCGCACGGCGCGCCGCTGGGCATCCTCAAAGACCCGTTCGATCTTTGCAGGCCGGTGCGGCTCGCGCCCGGCGATCTGCTCGTGCTGGGGACCGACGGCGTCGTGGAAACGCGCCGCGGCCGCGAGCTGTATGGCGTAGATCGCTTTTGCGAGCTGCTGCGGCAGCATCACCGCGAGCCGCTGGAAGCCCTCGTGCAGCGCGCGGTCACAGCCACGACCGAATTTCAAGAGGGCCCCCAGGCCGACGATGTGACGCTACTGGTGCTGAGGCGATCGGCCTGACACGTGGGGCACGCTTCAAAACGTGCCCGCTCTTGATGGATTTGAGAGAGTGACGAGCACGTTGGGAAACGTGCCCCACGTCACCATCGTCAGCCTTTCTCATAGAACTCTTCATCCCGCAGATCGGTGATGAACATGTGCCCGGGGCTGTGCGTGATGGCCAGCTCGCAGCGGGCATTCTCCAGCGCCAGTTGCGGCGTCACCCCGCAGGCCCAGAAGACGGGCACTTCGCCCGCACGGATCGAGACCGGATCGCCGAACTCTGGCTGCCCCACGTCGCGGATGCCGATCGCGGCCGGGTCGCCGACGTGGACCGGCGCGCCGTGCATGCGCGGATAACGCGCGGTGATCTGGCTGGCTCGCTCGACCTGATCGGGCGGGTATGGCCGCATGCTCACGACCAGCGCGCCAGCGAATTTGCCGGCCGAGCAGCAAGGGATGTTCGTGCGATACATCGGCACATTCCGCCCTTCGTCGATGTGCCGCACCGCGAGCCCTGCGGCTTGCAAAGCCCACTCGAACGTAAACGAGCAACCCAGCAGGAAGCCGACCAGGTCGTCTCGCCACAAGGCGCGAATCTCGGTCGGCTCTTGCTTGTCCGCGACACCCCGGCGAAAGACACGATATCTGGGCACGTGAATCCGCAAATCGGCACTTGGTGCCGTGCGGCGCGGCACCGGGTCGCCCGGCGCGGTGACGTTGATCAGCGGGCAGGGCTGACTGTTGAGCCGGCAGAACTCCTCGAACTCCGCCGCGTCGCGCTGCGGCAAAATGACGACGTTCGACTGCACGTAGCCGGGGGCCAGGCCGGCGGTTGGGGCGGTGAACTCGCCGGCGCCAACCATGCGGCGCAGCTCCAGGGGCGGAAGCCGGGTGAGATCGGCGCGGTTCATCAGAGCTTCTCGTTTGCTGCCGCGCGGAACTTCTCGGGCGCCTCTAGTGCCGCGGCGGCATCCCCGGCAGATGGTTGATCTGCGGGCTAGAGGGCATTCGTTCGCTCTATCATCCGCCAGGAATTCCGCGTGATTTCGCGTCAAGCACCTGGTGTAACCTCAATGTAGGGATCTTTCTTGAGAAGGCGAATGGTCTTCTCCTTGGTCAGCGGAGTCGCCTCAGTCCCCTTGGCTCGGAAGGACATCAACATTCGCTGCGCACCAGCCACGTGTCTTGGCTCGGTTGTTCGCACGCCTTTTTGATTGTTCAGCGCACCCCGCACGTATTCCGCGTCGGACGACGCGCCCTCGACAAGAACTTCGACACTACCAGCCGCGCTTTCCTTAACCCGCTCGACCCGAATGCGCACGCCGACCGCGTCATATTCTGCCGGCGTAAGGCCAGCGATCATGAGGATCTGGCGCCGCTCGTCTTGCGTGAGCCGGCTTGTCGCGGCGGCCAGCGCTGCTTCGATTCGCCCCTGACGGTCCAGCGTGGACAGGCCCTCGAATTGTCGCGAGACGACAAATCCAGAAATGCCGTCGTCGTCCTCTAAGTGCACATATGCGGGTTCAAAGGCCTCGCTTAAGGCCGCGATTACTTTCTCCCGGATGTTCATAGCGTCACCCCTCGGTCGATCACCGTTTGTGCGGCATCAAGTAGAATCTAGCGCGTTCCTCTTTAGGGGGTCACCTTTAGCACCGTGCAGCCTTCCGATCTGCCTCAAGAATGCCTTGAGGCTTGACTCGGATGCAAAGCGGAGGTCGTTGTGCCAAAGAATAACGATGTCGTTCATGGCTTTACGGAGCTTGGCACGGGAATCCTCGATCGCCTGCTCTGTCGCTCCCTTGCGGCGCATGTAGTCGTCGTCAACTCTCAGCAGTCGGCTTTGCCTTGAGCAACTCTCGCAAGTCGTGCCGTCCTTCAAAGCTCGCGTCTTCCGTCCAACGAAACGCGCGGAGCAGCGACTCAACCGCCAGGCCTGCACAGTACATGGTCAAGGCGAAAGCCCGACCATCTCGGTAGAGCCGCCGCGCTTGCTCCATCCGCTCGAGACTGGCCTGATAGTACTGGTCAGCCTTGAACTGCATGGCGTTTGCCGGACGTTTGCCCCCCTCGCGGCACTCAACGGTCAGCCGTGAACGAGAGGCGAATGGGAAACCGCGGCAATAGATCCTACCATCGAACGCTCCTTATCCTCGTGACTTAACCGTCCAATAGAGTGCGACCGTCTCAGCCGCGCCTCATTTCCTGACTCTTGTGCCAACTCTCGGGCAGAATCGCCTTCTCAATGTCAGATTGGAACCAATCAAAACCGACGACATCGCCATCAGGGCGTCTCAAGCCCCAGACCTCAATAGCTACACCGGCGCGACGTTATTCGACTCCACTTCTATCTGACGGATGCCGAGCTCGATGGTTCACCAAGGATCTCCTCCACTGACCGAGGCTTCGAGTACGCCCCGAAGTCGTTGAACCAGAACCGCTTCGCCAGCCGGTAGAGCCAGGCTCTTCTCCGGGATCTCGTGGCCGGGGTTGTACTGCGACGGCCGGCACCTGCATCGCCGTCCAGCTCCGCCAGGCGCCGTGCCGCGGGCCGTGGCGTCGCGTGGCGCCGTGCTTCTCGACCAGCTGCCTTCAGCAGGTCGGGCCGCTCCAGCACGATGCAGCCGCGCGTGCGTCGCGGCGGCCAGCTCGCGGAAGTCGCGCAGGAACGCCGATCTGCTGGAACTTCTCGCGCAGCGGCCGGCTCGTCGTGGATCGATTCCTTGGTGAACTGCACGATCGGGCACGGCTCGATGTCGCCCCAGGGGTTGATGTGGTGGCGTGATGCCGGTCGCCGCCGGGCACAGGGCCTGCCCTTCGCCGTCGTAGTAGGCGTCGATGATGATGATCGGCTTCTTGGCCCGCATCTCGACGACGAACTTGCCGGCACTGCGAGCTGCTGCTCGGGCGTCAGGCACAGCTCCGGGCTTGGCGTCCGGGCCCATCGGGCGGTAGACGTGGAACCAGGTGTACATCACGCCCATCTCGATCAGCCGGTCGAGCCACTTCTCGGTCAGCAGGTCGTCGAAGTTCGTCTGGCAGAGGCTGGTGCAGACGCCGGTGCAGCACCTTGTTGCTTCAGGCAGTTCTGCAGGCCCTCCATCGTCTTGCTGAAGCACGTCCGTCCGGCCGCGGCGCTCGTCGCTGACGATCTCGTTCCCTTCGACGCTGATCAGCGGCGTGACGTTGCCGAGCTGGCGCAGCTCGCTTGGCGACTTCGTCGGTGATGAAGTGGCCGTTGGTGAAGACCTGGAAGTAGCAGTCGCGGGTGCTCGGCCGAGGATGTCGAGCAGCTCGCGGGTGCATGAACGGCTCGCCGCCGACGATGCCGAAGAACGAGTTGCCCATCGCCTTGGCTTCGCGGATCAGCCGGTGCATCGCCGCCGGCGTCGATCGTCTGCTGCTTGGCGGCCACATCGACCCAGCAGCCCTGGCAGCGGAGGTTGCAGCTGTTGATGATCGAGACGTACAGGAACGGCGGAAAGAACTCGCCCCGCTTGAGCCGCGCGCTTGTGCTGCTGCACGGAGCGCATGCCCTTGACGCCCATGTTCCAGGCCAGCTTCCAGAGCGAGCCGCTTGTCGGTCTCGAGCAGCAGGCGTTTGGCGAGGCGGAGGTACATCGTGATCCAGATGGCCGGTGTGGTCAGATCGCCGGTGGAGCGGCAAGGTCCGAGTTGCGATTATAGCCATGCGGCACAGGCGCCTGAAAGCGACGAACAACGACGGGGGTGGTGGGCTCCCATGCGCTGTAGAGGAACCACACGCCGCCGCGCTGGGATAGCAGGGGCTGTCGGTGATCTGGCTTCGCGTCCATCGCCCAATTCTAACGTGAGACGTGGCACGCGTGGCACGGTCAAGATGGTCAAGATGGCCGTGTCACGACCAGAAAAGGCTTCTTATTCCCTTCGTTCTTCCCGCACCGGCTTGATGTGCATCGGTATCTCGTTGGGTCTCACGCGATGCCAGGTGACATTGAATGTGCCACGATAGCCGAACAAGCGGCCCCACGTCGAATTGCTGACCGAGACTTCGATGCGGAACGCCTTAACGGCGTCGTCGTACCACTCGCACACGTCGGCGATCCCCGAAAAGAACATCGGAAATCGAAAGGCCAGAGGGCCTTCGTAGAATCGCTGCTGGCCCGAGCGAATGCGAAGGCCGCCCCGCTCGTCCACCGACAGGTCCAGATCGACGGCCAGATGCTGATGTGAGCCGAGGTAATCGACGATGGCCCGTCTCTTGTCACTGTAGATCATGTATGCGTCGAACCGTCGTCGCCGCGTGCCTTCAAACGTCCTGATCCAAGTGACGGTCTCTCGGTCGAACCGATCGCGATAGGCGTAGTTCCGGACGGAGAACGGGATATTTCGTCCCCTCTCCGGAAACATGATCTTTCGCCAGGCCCCGAGATAGAGAAATGGCAGCGTGTAGAAGCGGCCGTGCCAGACCTCGTCCATCACCCCCGAACCGACGGAGGCGATTTCGTCCTGGCTGCTGAAACCGAAACGGCGCTGGATTTGAGGGTGCAGCCGCCCAAAGTCCGTCCCCAGCACCATCTGATAGATCGAGGACATCACCGATCTCCTTTGTTCCGCAGGCAATTCGCGGCACGAGGCAGGTCGCGCAAGGTCAGGCAGGCAATGACCGCCATGACCGCGACGGGAACGTTCAAGGAGACAGGATTGAATGCCGCCGACAGGTAACGGGGGGAGCAAAGGGCCACCGTAAGAGTCGCGGCGATCATCAGGGCCATGGTCATGATCAGCGGCCAGCGCGCTCGGAAGAACCCCAGCACCGCAAGTCCCATCGCGATCTCGGCCCAGCCTAAGGCCGTCAGCAAGGGCGGCACGAGCTGGCCCGGCAGGCCAGCCTCGGTTAGCAGCGTCAACTCATCGGCATGGTGCGTGATCAGCTTGGGGATCAATCCCTGGTAAAACCAAACGAAAGCCACGGTCAGACGGCAGAGAGCATGAATGAGGCTGCGATCGCGCGAAGCGGCGGGATCGATGCCTTTTTCGATCCACAGTTTCAGGCGGTCGAAGCTCCAGGCCGTTGCCCAGCCTATGAGGGGGCGGAAAACAAGGCGGTCGAGCAGTCGGCCTAATCGGCCGAAGCGGACTCGGTAATCGTAGAGTGTGGCGAAGCGGACGCCGTCCTCCGTGGGAGTGTATTTCCAATACCCCGCTCCCTCGCGGATCAGCGATTTGGGGTCGTCGGACCAGAATCGCAGCGAGGACGTGCGCTGGCGGCACGGTCCGTCGCGTGTCGCGATTGTTTCGCCTTCACCGCATATGGTCAGACCAAACACGATGCGAGTCGAATACCAGAACCGCTGCGGTTGAGCTTCATCGCTTCGGGGCGCGTACTCGATGGACGTGAAGCGCAGGTCCCAGCGCTCGTGCAAACGGGGATCTTGAGTCCGTTGCCAGACAACGTCCAGAGGCCCACGAATCACGGTTTCGACGTAGATTCCCACTGCGGCCGTTTCCCGCCACTTGGCGACAAGCCCTTTGACACGTCTCGGCAAGCACCATGCGAAGAACCGCACAGCCGCCGAGAACGCAACGGGCATTCCTACGATTCGCGAGTCGCTCGGCCGACTTTGTTGCTTGATGCCCCGCTCTGGTCGCCGGGCCGCTCCGGCGCGGCGTGGCAGCCCCTACCCGGAATGCCCACGAGCGCGATCCCCCCGGACTGAAGGGAGACGAGGCCAATCAGAGGCGGCTCGTTCTGGATCTCATCCGGGCTGTCGAGACCGAGGGTCAATCGTCCGCGAGCATCTACGAAGGGCGCGCCGTGGTGGAAATGATCATGGCCGTGTATGCCTCGCACCTGGCCGGCGGCAGGGCCGCATTTCCCCTCAAAGAGAGGAAGCATCCCCTGGGCGCCCTTTCGTAATGAACGTGGAAGCGACACTCCGCAACGCTCGGGCGGAAGCAACTTCGAGGCACGTGTTGTCGAAGCGCAACCCCCCCGGAACCGCGTTGACGGCTCTCGTGGGCGACCGTCATACTTGGAGGAGTTCTCCGCCCGACGGAGGATCCTCGCTTCGCTCTTCGTTTGAGGATGGCCCTTGTCTTACGTGCCCCAACCGATCGACACGTCGCGCGTGCGTCTGCCGCCGGAGATCACCGAGCTGCTCGAAGCCCTGGCGCAATGCCCACGACAATTGGGCGAAGCAGCGCCTGGCCGAGGGCTGGACCTACGGCCCGCAGCGCGACGACCCACGGAAGAAACATCCCTGCCTCGTGCCGTACGAGGACTTGCCCGAGAGCGAAAAGGATTACGATAGGGCCGCGGCAGGGGAAGCATGAAGGCGATTATTACCTTAGGCTATGCGATCACCCGGCGTGGCTGATCGGACCCTCGCGGCTGCCCGCGCTCGAGGCGTGCGCGCAGCCACACGACGTGCAATGCCACGGGACCCAAAGAAGCCCGAGAGCGGGCCGGCAGACGGCGGGCGAACTAACGTTCGCGGTAGGTGATGCGACCCTTGGTGAGGTCGTAGGGCGACAACTCCACTTTCACCTTGTCGCCGGGGACGATGCGGATAAAGTTCTTGCGCATCCGGCCGGCCACGTGAGCGATCACTTCGTGGCCGCCGTCAATCGTCACGCGAAACCGCGTGTTGGCCAGTGCCTGGGTCACCACGCCGTCTACCTCGACGGTGTCTTTCTCTTTGGGCATACACGCTCGGCGGTTCAGGGGTTGGAAAGTTGAGCCTGCGATTATACTGTTGGGCCAGCCCATTGGCCCAGAGGATTTGACAAGGCGGACGGCCGAGCGGCCAACGACGAGGCCCTCGTCTTCATTTTGCATTTTGCATTTTTCACTTTGCATTTTGCATTGATCGGCGCTCTGCGGCGAGTCGAGCGCTCTGGTTGAATGCAAAATGCAAAGTGCAAAGTGCAAAGTGCAGAGTGCAAAGTGCAAATTGGCACGGAAACGTTGCACGAACGGGTAAACGTCATGCTGGATCGCAAGTTCATTCTCGATAAGCCCGCCACGGTCAAAGAGAACTGCGCCCGCCGCGGCGCCCAGGTCGATATCGACCGCTTCGTCGCGCTGGAGACCGAGCGCCGGGCCAAAGACGCCCAGGTCCAGGACCTGAACCGCCGGGCCAACGAGGTTTCCAAGTCGATCGGACAGGCCAAAGATCCTGCCGAGCGCGAGGCGCGCAAGGAAGAAGGCCGCCGGCTGCGCGAACAGAAAGACGCGACCCAAAAGGCGGTCGATGCGCTGGCCGTAGAGCTGGACGAGCTGCACGCGGCCATCCCCAACCTGACGCACCCGCTGGCCCCGGTCGGCGGCGAGACGGCCGCCGCCGAGCTGCGCCGCGGCACTACGCCGATCCGCCACTTCGACTTTACGCCGCGCGACCACGTCGAGCTGGCCGAGAAGCTCGATCTCGTGGATCTCGACGGCGGGGCGCGCGTGGCCGGGCACGGCTTTTACTTCCTCAAGAACGAGGCCGTGCTGCTGGAGCTGGCCTTGCAGCAATACGTCGTCAGCATGCTCATTGGCCGCGGCTACACGCCGATGATTACGCCTGACCTGGCCCGCAACGAAATCCTGAGCGGCATCGGCTTTCTGCCGCGCGGGCCGGAGACGCAGATTTATAGCATCGAGAACAGCGACCTGAGCCTCGTGGCGACGGCCGAAATCACCCTGGGCGGCCTTTTGTCGAAGCAAGTCCTGGAAGAGGACCAACTGCCGCTCCGCTTCGCCGGCATCAGCCACTGCTACCGCACCGAGGCGGGCGCGCCACGGCCGAGCCACGCGCGGCATCTACCGCGTACACCAGTTCACGAAGGTGGAGATGTTCGCCTTCACCACGCCCGAGCAGAGCGAGGTACTGCACGACGAGATTTGCAACCTGGAATGCGAAATCTTCGACGGCCTCGGCATTCCCTATCGCGTGATCGATACGGCCAGCGGCGACCTGGGCGGCCCGGCCTACCGCAAGTTCGACCTCGAGGCCTGGATGCCCGGACGCGGCACGGGGGAGGGCAATCCGGGCGAGTGGGGCGAAATCACCAGCACGTCCAATTGCACCGACTACCAGGCGCGGCGGCTCGGCATCCGCTACAAGACCAAGGGCGAGAAAGGCACGCACTTCGTCCACACGCTCAATGGCACGGCCGTGGCCATCAGCCGGGCGCTGATCGCCATCCTGGAGAACTATCAGCTCGCCGACGGCTCGGTGGAAGTTCCCAAGGTGCTGCGGTCGTATTTGGGCAAAGACGTGATCCCCTCGCCGGAGCGGCGGGCGTCGCTGGGAGACGAGGCCACGCAACTGGTCGACCCGCCCAGCGGCATTGCCGTGGCCGCCGCCACCAAGGCTAAGGAGCTGTACGAAGCGGTCCGCGAGGGCCTGACCTACGACGAGATCGAGACATTCGTCAAATCGCTGGAGAAGCTATCGAAGGAAGATAAAGTCGCCGTCGCTCGCGAGTTCGGTTGCCTGACCATTCCCAAAACCGGCCGGCAGGCGCTGGATTACGTCAAGCAGGAGATGGACTCGCGACTCGGCTCGCTGCATCGCACGGACTTCACCGAGGAGGAGCGTGGTCGCCGCCGCCAACTGGAACACAATCGCAAGGCCGAAGCCCGCGCGTTTTTCGACCACGGCAAATGGCCGTGGCAGAAGTAGGCGCGCTTTGGAAGGGTACAATGAACTCCATGACGATCACGATTGATTTGACGCCGGAGGCTCGAGCAGAGAATCCGCGAGGCCGCCGCTGAGGCTGGCGTAGCGCCGGATTCCTTCATTATCCAGAGCGTGAAGCAGCGTCTCGGCCCAGAGGCTCAGTCCAACACCGCGAAAGGGCGGCTGACCCAGGCCGAGGCGGACCTGTTGCTCAAGATCAATCAATGCTTGGAGCGATTTGACTGGGAGCGATACGACCGCTTGATCGAAAAGCGACAGGCCGAAACGCTGACGCCCGACGAGCATGCAACGCTAATCGCGCTTTCGGATCAGCTCGAAGCTGCCAACGCGGATCGTACGCAGCACTTGGCCGAATTGGCCCGCGTGCGGCGTATCTCGTTGCCCGCTCTGATGGCGGAATTAGGCCTCGAACCAATGCGCCATGGCTAGAGCGCGCGTAACGGCGAAGCAACGCGAGAGGGTCCGTGCTGAGGCACGAGGATGTTGTGAGTACTGTCTCTCGCAGGAGGCATTCTCTCCGGACGCATTCTCGGTGGAGCACGTCGTTCCGCGAGCCAAAGGGGGCACGAACGCCCTCAAGACCTGGCCCTGGCATGCCAAGGCTGCAACAATCGAAAGTACCTGAGCACGGTTGGCCGCGATCCGATCACAGGTGAAACCGCCGCGCTGTATCATCCCCGAACTCGGTCGTGGGCGGAGCACTTTGCGTGGAACTCAAGTGCGACGCTCCTCATCGGTCTCACGCCCACCGGTCGCGCAACCATAACGAAACTGGCACTCAATCGTGAGGCCGTCGTGAACTTGCGCCGCGTCTTGGTGACGCAAAGCCTGCACCCGCCGACTGTGTAGGTTGTCGCGGCGACGACGCCTAGAGACTACGCCCGAATCCCTCAGCCAGAGTGTTGATCATGACGCGCACCTGCGTTTCTCGGACCCTTGTGTTGCCGGCCACAGTGGTGCCTGCTGCTCGCGCGCTCCGCCGAGCCGTCGGAGGACAGTCGCCCGCCGAACGTCGTCATCATCATGGCCGACGACTTGGGGTATGGCGACCTCGGCTGCTACGGCCATCCCACGATCCGCACGCCGCACCTCGATGCGATGGCCGCCGAAGGGCTGAAGTTCACGCAGTTCTATTCCGCCGCCTCGGTGTGCACCCCCAGCCGGGCGGCACTGCTGACCGGACGACTGCCGATTCGCAATGGCATGTGTTCCAGCAAGCGAGGGGTGCTGTTTCCCGATTCCAAAGGCGGCCTGCCCTCGGCAGAGATCACGCTGGCCGAGGCACTCAAGGAGCGCGGCTATCACACCTGTTGCATCGGGAAGTGGCACCTGGGTCACCTGCCGCAGTACCTGCCCACGCGGCACGGCTTCGAGCGGTTCTTCGGCCTGCCGTACAGCAACGACATGCTGAGGCCGCCGCTGCCGCTGATGTCCGATGAGAAGACGATCGAAACGGAGCCCGACCAGCGCAAGCTGACGCAGCGCTACACCATCGAGGCCGTGCGGTTCATCAAGGAATGCTGCGCCGCCGCTGGCACCGACAAAGACAAGCCATTCTTCCTTTATCTGCCGCACACGTTTCCGCACGTGCCGCTGTATGCCGACGAGCCGTTCGCCGGCCGCAGCCCACGCGGGCTGTATGGCGACGTGGTGGAGACGCTCGACTGGAGCGTGGGCGTGATCCTCCGCACGCTGAAGGAGGAGGGTGTGGCCGACAATACGTTGGTCTTCTTCACGAGCGACAATGGCCCCTGGCTGATCCAGGGAGCGGCCGGCGGTTCAGCCGGCCTCTTGCGCGGCGGCAAGGGGAGCACCTGGGAGGGAGGCATGCGCGTCCCCGGCATCGCCTGGTGGCCCACGCGGATCAAGCCGGGCCGCACTGCCACGGACCTTGCCAGCAGCCTGGACTTGTTCGCCACGTGCCTGACGCTGGCAGAGATTCCTTTGCCGGAGGACCGGCCGCTGGATGGCTTCGACTTGTCGCCGGTCCTGCTGGGCACGGGCGATTCATCGCGCGAGACGATGTTTTTCTATCGAGGGGCCGAGCTCTACGCCGTCCGCAACGGGCCTTGGAAGCTGCACTTGAAGACGCACGACGGCTACGGCAAAAAGCCGGTCGAAACGCACGATCCGCCGCTCTTGTATCACCTGGAGCACGATCCGTCCGAGCGTTACGACGTGGCCGCCAAGCAGCCCGAAGTCGTCGCCGACCTGCGGCGCGTCATCGCGGCGCACTGCGCATCGCTCAAGCCGGTGGAGAGCCAGTTGGAGCGGTAAGGGATGTGCCAAACTTGCGGTGGCCGGTGATGGCGGTGCGTTGCAATGTGCCGTCGCGCCGCCGGATTCTGCAAGCTGCCGGTCCGCGTGTCGATAGCCTACTACGACCCGCTCCCGGATGGAGTGCCGGCGAGGATGGCGCCATCGGCAGATTCCTCCTCCCGGCTAAGCGCGTCACGGTCGGTCCAGAACGGAATCGGTAGGAGCCGGAACGGAATGAGCGCATCACGGAAGCCCGCCGATCGCATCCTTTGCCTGCTCACGATGGCCGCCTCTCTCGGCGGCGCCAGCTGCTCGCGGCAGCACTACCACAACGCGGCCGACCGCGAAGTGACGGGGCTAGTGAGCGAAAAATCGGGCGACCCCCGCTGGGCCGTGCCGACCTTCGACGTGGAAATGGACCCCCGTAGCCGGTACTACGAGCCCTACAACCAGGATAAGCCGCCGATGCCGCCGGATGACGCGGTGTCGCACCGGCTCATGCACCGGGTGGACGGCAAGCTCGGCTACCAGCATTGGCACAAGTATGGTGATCGTCCGGAGCTGGAGAACCCCTGGTGGCGCGAGCAGCTCGGGGAATACGCCCAGCTCGCCGCTGACGGCAAGCTGAAGATCAATCTGGACTCGTCGGTGGAGCTGGGACGAATCCACTCCTCCGGCTATCAGCAGAACCTCGAAACCATTTATCTCTCGGCCCTTGACGTCAGCACCGAGCGGTTCCGCTTCGACGTGCAGTTCCTCCAGTCGTTCAGCGGCAACGACACCATGTTCAGCCACTTGGGCCGAGACCGCGCTCCGCCATTTGGCAGCGACATACTCTCTACCAACACCGACGTGCGGCTGAGCCGGCAGTTCGCCACCGCCGGCGAGCTGCTGGTGGGCTTCGCCAACAGCACGGTCTGGCAGTTCGCCGGACCGGACACCCACACGACGCTGTCGATCCTGAACTTCAGCTTCGTGCAGCCGCTGCTGCGGGCCGGCGGCCGTGCCGTGGCGCTTGGAGCAACTGACGATCGTCGAGCGGGCCCTGCTTTCGAACCTGCCGGCTCCATGCAGCGCTATCGGCAAGGCTTCTACACGGACATCGCCGTCGGCGAAGGCCCCGTCCCGGGGCCGCAGCGGCGCGGCGGCTTCTTCGGCGGCACCGGCCTGACGGGCTTCAGCGGCACCGGCGCCGGCGGCGTGGGCGGGGTCGGCGAGCAGACCTTCCGCGGCGGCGCCGGGCGGCGGCGGCGGCACGGGCGGCGGCGGCGGAGCGGGCTTTGCCGGTGGCGGCGCCGGCACGGTCGGCGGCTACATCGGACTGCTCCAGGTCCTGCAGGAAATCCGCAACTCGAGGAGAACCTCCGCCTGCAACTTCGCACGCAGGACCTGCTGGAAGAGTTCTACCGCGCCGGCGACATCGTACGCGGCCAGGTGGACCAGTTCAGCCAGAACCTCGAAACCGAGCGCGCCAACCTGCTGCAATGCCCGCAACAACTTCGCCAACCAACTGGATGCATTCAAGGGAACGCTTGGCCTTCCGCCCGACCTGGAATTCGACCTGGACGACGCGATGATCCGCCGCTTCCAGTTCATCGATCCGCGGCTCACGTCCATCGAGGAGCGCCTGGTGGCCTTTCAGGAACGCTTGGGCCGCATGCGCGACGAACCGGACCTGCCCGAGCTGCAGAAGGCACTCGCCGAAGCGATCGAATTGCGCCAGACCGTGAGCCAATTGCCCGAGTTGGTGCAGACCGACCTGAACAACTGGCAAACGCAGCAAGCCAAGCGCCAGAGCAAGCTCTCCGCCGAAGACCTGGTCAACGCGCAGGAGAGCCTGGCCGGCGCGCGAAGGCCCTGGCGCTGGCCGACGGCAAGCTGGCCGCCATGCGCGAAGGCCTGTCTCCCGCCACGCGCAGGCAGACTTCTACGCGACCTGGTGCGCTGGATCCGCGAGCTGCTGCAAGTGATCCAAGACCTGTCGCTGGTGCAGGCCCGCTCGCGGCTGGAGGCGCGTGGAGAGCATCGAGGCGCAGACGCTCGCCTCGGAAGAGGCCCTGCGCATCGCCCGCGCCAACCGGCTCGACTGGATGAACAACCGGGCGGCCCTGGTCGATACCTGGCGGCTGATCGAATTCAACGCCAACGCGCTGAAGTCCGACCTCTCGATCACCTTCAACGGCGACATCCGCTCGACGAACAACGAGCCGTTCCGGTTCCGGGCACCCAACGGGTCGCTCCAGGTCGGCGTGCAATTCGACGGGCCATTCAACCGGCTGCTGGAGCGCAACAACTATCGCCAGGCGCTGATCGACTATCAGCAGGACCGCCGGCAGCTCATTGCAGTTCGAAGACAACGTTCACCGCACGCTGCGCAGCCTGCTGCGGCGGCTGGAGCAACTGCGAGAGAACCTGGAGATTCAACGCCGCGCCGGGCGCTGGCGGTCCGCCGCGTGGACGAGATGTTCGAGCGGCTGAACGAGCCGCCCCCGGCCGGCCAGCCGCGGCAGTTGCCGCCGGTGTTCGACCTGCTGACGGCGCTCTCCGACCTGCGGAACACGCAGAACAACTTCATGAGCGTGTGGCTGAACTACTACGCCACGCGGATGCTGCTGTATCGCGAGCTGGGCATCATGGAGCTGGACGACCGCGGCATCTGGATCGACCGGCCGCTGGACGAGTACCGTACGCCAGGGCTACGACGACTGCCCGCTGCCGCCCGACGTGCCGGAGCAATGGATCATCGACGCCAAGGCGCCATCCGGACAAGGCGATAGCGGACCGCCGTCTACCTTCGATGGACCGCCGGTGCCCGGGGCTCCCGGAGCGTCGCCCCGCGGCCCGGCAGTCTCGCCGCCCAGTGGCCCCACGCCGATGCACGTGCCGGACCTTAGGGGACCGGCCGCGATCCAGGCGAACCTGCCTGGCTCCTCTCGCCCCGTTGGCAGCACAACGCGGGTCCAATACGTGGCTCAGAACCCCTCGCGCGAGCCGGTCTATTCCTTCGCGCCACCCGCAGCACAGCGCGGCGTCGCACAGGCACAAGAGGCATCCCCGCCTGCCCCTCCTCCCCCGGGCTGGCCTGCACTCCTCCGGCCCCCGGGAAGTTAAGACCATGCGGTGCGCAAAAAGCAGCCCGGCTTGCGTTGGCGCGAGCCGGGCAGGTGATGCTCATGCGAGCTGAGGACGCTAGGTATTGTCTTTTTTCTTTCGCATGATGACGCGGATTTCTTTGACTTCTTCCCCCTCGCCCAGCGTCAAAGCGACAAAATTGCCTTCTTTCACGTCGGCCAGCGTCTTGGCTGCGTCGCCAATGGTCACCTTCACGTCCTTGGCAACCTTATAGGTCTTGTCCGTGGCGTCTTTGCGCCCCATCGTCACGGTGATGGTGTTGGCCGTCGCATCCACCGACTTCACTCGGCCGCCGGGACCGCGCTTCTTCTTCTCCTTGTCCTGCGCCGACAACGTCTGAGCAAAGGCCAGCAATCCCACGATGGCCAACAAGACAACCGCTTTACTCTTCATCGAACGGTCTCCTTGGGTACTGCGGGTTTCGCCGTGAGCGAACCCGGGAAGTCGCCAGAGAGGTTAATCGACAATTGGCTCGGCGACAGGCACCAACTGATCGCGGCCTACGAACGGCCGTGGCGGACGACAATCTTCAAACCCCGCTGGCCCACGCTGGTTTCGCCAACATTCGCCGAAGTGCTTGCCGCACCGGCTTTTCCGGCAATCCGCCGCAGGACCCCTGGATTCCTTGAATAAGATGAGGAGCAGAACGGATTTATTTGCTCACTTGCCGCACAAAACGGGGCGATTGTTGCCGGCTCTCGCCCCCGCCGGTTTAGCTGGTGGGTTCCTATCCCCTCGGCGTCCTCGCTGAACTAAGATGACCCTCGGCACGAACCACCGTGAAGCGACCATGAAAGTCATCCTTGCCAGCCCGCGCGGCTTTTGTGCTGGCGTGAACATGGCCATCGAGACGCTTGGAGCTGGCCATCCAGCTTCACGGCACGCCGATCTACGTCTATCACGAGATCGTGCACAACAAGTACGTGGTCGAGCACTTCCGCGACCGCGGGGCCGTGTTCGTCGATGAGCTGGACGAAGTGCCGCCCGGCTCGCTGCTCCTCTTCTCGGCCCACGGCGTCTCGCCGGAGATTCGCCGCGTGGCCCGCGAGCGGCGCCTGAAGACCATCGACGCCACTTGCCCGCTGGTGACCAAGGTGCACCTGGAGGCGATCAAGTTCGCCAAGGCCGGCTACACGATCGTGCTGATCGGCCACGAAGGGCACGACGAGGTGATCGGCACCATGGGCGAAGCGCCCGCGGCGATCCGCCTGGTCGAGACGCCCGAGGACGTCGATCGCCTGGAAGTCGCCGATCCCACGAAGCTGGCCTATCTCACGCAGACCACGCTCTCGGTCGACGACGCCAACCGGATCATCGCGCGCCTCAAGCAGCGGTTTCCGCAGATCGCCGCGCCGCCCAAGGAAGACATCTGCTACGCCACGCAGAACCGTCAGGAGGCGGTGCGGCTGCTATCGGCCGATGCGGACGTGGTGCTCGTGCTGGGGAGCCAGAACAGCTCCAACAGTCAGCGCCTGGCCGAGCTGGCCCGCGAGAACGGCATTCGGGCGCACCTGATCGATCACGCCCGCGACATCGACGCCGCCTGGTTCACCGGCGACGAGACCGTGCTGGTCACCGCCGGCGCCAGCGCGCCGGAATGGGTGGTGGACGACTGCCTGGACTATCTGCGGGACCGCTTCGGCGCGACGATCGAGCCGCGCAGCGTGCGAGCGGAAGACGTCCACTTCCCGCTGCCGAAGGAAATCCGCCTGGAGCTGGCGGCCCCTCGGTCCGCCCCAGCGTAGGGTGGGCATTGCCCACCAAACCGCCGGCCACCAACGGACGCCGGCACGGCGGCGCTTCTGGGGGGCGGTGCCCCACCCTACGACCGTCGTGTCGTAGTTTGATTCCCGCGGATGCACGCTGGTTGCAGAGCGCTAGGGGCTGCCTTTAGAATCTGCGCAGCGTACTCACTTCCACCGCGATCACTTCCACCCGCGGAGCGCGCCATGCCGGTCTAACCCATTCCCGAGGGTTACCACACCGCCACGCCCTACCTGATCGTCAGCGGTGCGGCCAAGGCGATCGATTTTTACAAACAGGCCTTCGGCGCCAAGGAGGTGATGCGACTTGCCGATCCGGCCGGCAAACTCGGCCATGCCGAGATCCGGGTCGGCGACTCGATGATCATGCTGGCCGACGAGTTTCCGGAAATGGGCGCCAAGGGCCCGCAAGCGTTCGGCGGCTCGCCCATCAGCATCATGCTCTACGTCGAGGATGTGGATACCTGGTTCGCCCGAGCCGTGGCCGCCGGCGCCAAGGCGACGCGGCCGGTCAAGGACCAGTTCTACGGCGACCGCTCGGGCACGCTGGTTGATCCCTTCGGCCACAGTTGGACGATCGGGACCCACAAGGAAGACATATCGGTAGAGGAGATTGGCCGGCGGTTCGCAGAGTTCGCCAAGCAGCAGCAGCAGGGCTGATACGTGTCGTAGCAGGCACACTCCGTGTGCCGTCCGTGCAGCCGACTTGCTCCGCAGGTTGGCGGCAACTCGCGGAGCAAGGTGGGGGCACATGATACGCATCCCATGCACGGTCTGGCGTTGCCCAGGGCGCTGGCGGCGCTCCTGATCGTTCTTGGCACTTGGGCCACGGCCCAGCAATCGGCCCCATCGTCCGAATACCGCTCCCAGCGGATCGTGCTCTACACCGATCTGCCGGCCGACAAGGCCAAGACCTGGCTGGCCGACCTGGAGAGAGTGCTGGACTTCGCCGCCGAGCATTGGAAGCGGCCCTCGCGCGGGCTGATCGAGTGCCACGTCGTCGCCGATCTATCGCGCTGGCCGGCCAGGCTGCCGGAGCGCGTCCGCGAGGCCATCGAGGCCGGCGCCGGCATCACGATCACGCAGACCATGCGCAGCGGCAAAGCCGTGCAAGCGCGGGCCACGGTCTACGCCTCGGCCAAGGGAACCAGCGCCAAGCACGAGATCGTGCACGCCTATTGCCGGCAGGCGTTCGGCGAGGTCGGCCCGCTATGGTACGCCGAAGGCATGGCCGAGATGGGGCAGTACTTCACGCCCGAAGCGGCCGGCGTCAACTGTGAAGCGGGTCTCGCCCGGCACCTGCGGTCCACCACCCCGCCACCGCTGGACGACGTGCTGGCCATGAAACAGCGCAGCGGCGAAGGCTACGCCAGGACGTGGGCGCTGTGTCACCTGCTGGCCAATCACCCGCGTTACCGGGATCGCTTTGGGCAGCTTGGCCTGACCCTGCTGGCTGGCAAGAAGGCAGAGCTGCGCACGGCGTTCAGCAAGGACCCGCCGCTAGCCAAGGAGATCGAGTGCATCGACTTCGAGCGGCGGCTGATGCTGGCCAACCTCGAGGTAGGCTACCGCGTCGATCTGTGCGCCTGGGACTGGGAAACCACGTTCGGCCCGATCGAGCCGGGTAAGACCGGCGAAGTGACGATCGAGGCCGCCCGCGGCTGGCAAGCCACGGGCCTGGAGGTGAAGGCCGGCGACCGCGTGCCGTATCGTACGTCGGGCGGTTGGCGGCTGACGAAGAACGGCCGGGCCGTTTCGCCCGATGGCGATCCACGCGGCAACGGAAAGCTCGTCGGCGTGCTGCTTCACGTGGACGAGGCTCTCGGAGACTCGCCGTCGCGTCCCGGAGACACGCGGCCGGATGAGGCCGCCGGGCCGCTTCGGCTCGGCGAGCCGTTCGACCTTGGCCGTCAAGGCACCTGGACGGCGCGCGAAGGCGGCCGGCTCTACGTCCGCTGCCGTGATGCCTGGCACGAGGTGGCCGACAACGAAGGCAGCATCACGCTTACGCTGCCGCGATCGCCCGCTGGCGGCGCCGTGAAGACGGCTAAGGGCAGTGCGAAGTCGCCGGCGTCGAAGCCCGCCGTGAAGAAATCATCCGCCTCCAAGACGCCCCCCAAGACCGCGGAGGCCGAGGCCGCGAGCAAGCTCCGTGTCGCCAAACTGCTGATGAAGAGCAAGCCGGAATTGGCCAAACAGCGGTTGAGCGAGATCGTCGAACGATACCCCGGCACGCCGGCCGCCAAGGAAGCCCTCGAGCTGCTGCGGGAGCTGGAGTAATGGAGTCATCGCGCTGAGGCGATCACCCTGGCCACGGCTCGTCCATCGTGCCGCTGCATGCGGCTCCAGTGGAAGCTACATGTGAAGCTCCACGACGTCCCGGTCCACGGGAAGGTAGTCCGCCTTGACGACCGTGGCATCATGGACCTGGCTGCCCCACACGCGGGCGAACTTGAAGTTCTCTACGAAGTCCTTGTGCACCTGGGCGGCCACCTCGAGGATCGTCTGGCCACGGCGAATCGTGAACGGCCGCTCCATATCCGGCGACTTGGCCGTGGGCAGCTTGCTGTAGACGCGGACCACATCCAGGGCCTGGTAGATCGCCCGCTGAAGCTCCTCCATCCCTGCGCCAGTCTCCGCCGAAATCCGCTGCACCGGCAGATCGAGCGGACATAGCTCGCGGAACAACTCGTACCGGCCGTCGGCCTCCGGCAGGTCGATCTTGTTGGGCACCAGCAGCGTCTGCGTGTACGAGAGGCCGATATCCTCCTCGTCCAGATAGGAAGTCTTCGCCAGGCGCGTCTTGGTGGTCGCCAACTTGTCGAGCACTTCCTGGCATTGCTCGATGCCGTCGTCGCTGCCCAGGTCGAGCATCAGCACCGCCGCGTCGGAGCCGCGGATGAGCCCTTGCATGTAGGGCTCGAAGAAGTCCTTGGTGATCGGCGGCGTGTCGAGGAGCTGCACCATCACGTCCTCCCAGGGCATCATGCCGGGAGTGGGAGTGCGCGTGGTGAACGGGTAGGGAGCCACTTCCGGCGTGGCCCGCGTCAGCCGCCGCACGAGCTGGCTCTTGCCAGCGTTGGGGCCGCCCAGCACCACCACGGTGCCGGCCCCTTGCCGCGGGATGCGGATGCCCGGCCCCTTCTTGCCACCGCGCTGCCGTTCGGATTCGATCTCCTTCTTGACCTTGCTGATCTTCGTCTTGAGGTCGGACTGGAGCTTCTCCGAAGACTTGTGCTTGGGCATCTCCTTGAGCATGACCTGCAGCGCGGCCAGCTCTTCCTCGGGCGTAGTGGCCCGGCGGTACTCCTCCTCGGCCTTGAGATACTGCGGCGTGAGATTGGCGGCCATGTCGCTCACTCAGTTTTTCACGATCACGCAAGATACAACCCCATTTTGCATTTTGCACTTTGCATTCGAGAGAGATGACGACAAGCGAAGTGCAGAGCTAATGCAAAATGCAAAATGCAAAGTGCAAAATGAAGGGCGTAGCCACGCGTCGTGGCTTTCGCTATCGTGCTTTGGACGTCCCTGATTCTACCGCTCGACAGGCAACCCGTAATGACTGCCACCATTCCACTCGTCGGCATTGTGATGGGCAGCGACAGCGACTGGCCGAAGATCAAGGCCGCTGCCGAGGCACTTGACGAATTCGGCGTGCCCTACGAAGTCAACGTGATGAGCGCCCACCGCACGCCGCACGAGGTGGCCGAGTACGCCACGTCGGCTGCCGGCCGGGGGCTGAAAGTCATCGTCGCCGCCGCCGGGGGCGCCGCCCATCTGGCAGGCGTCGTTGCCGCGCATACGACCCTGCCCGTGATTGGCATCCCGGTGCCCACCCCCGATTTGGGGGGGCTCGATTCGCTCCTTTCCACCGTGCAGATGCCGCCGGATGTGCCGGTCGTCAGCGTGGCGGTAGGCATGGGAGGGCCGCGAAATGCGGGGCTTTTCGCGGTACAAATCCTGGCCACCGCCAACGATTCGCTCCGGGAGGGATTCCGGCAGTTCAAACAGCGGGTGGCCGACAAGGTCGTTGCCAAGAACCAACAATTTCAGCAAGAATTGAAACCGGGCGCTGCGTCGGTTTCTTCCGCAGGGTAGATTATTGGGGTTGTCGGGCAAGGCTTTGCCGGCAAGCACGCCGGCCTGTTTTTTGACACGAATGTCATTTATGAACCGCCTGAAGGACGTCAGGTGCCGGGTCCTCGTTGTGGATGACAACAAGGACAACGCAGACTCCGTGGCCATGCTGCTCAGGATGCAGCAGACCTTCGAGATCGAGACCGCCTACGATGGCCGACAGGCGCTGGATGTTTTCGACGCCTTCGATCCAGAGGTGGCCCTGCTCGATTTGGCCATGCCCAAGGTCAGCGGGTACGATCTGGCCTTTGCGTTCAAGAAGCGCAAGCCAGCCATCCGGCTGATCGCCATTAGTGGTTTGGCATTTCCGGCCGACATTCAGCGCTCGCAGGACGCCGGCTTCATTCACCACCTGGTGAAGCCGTTCGACCCCAAAGAGCTGGAGCGGGCCGTGAAGGGCGAATGCGACGAAGTGGTCAACGGCAGCGCCCAGTGCCAGAGCTAATCGCCAGCCGAAGGTAGCAGCCACACGAAGTGGCAGGCACACAGGGAGCAGGCACACTCCGTGTGCCGTCGCTCAACCGTTTTCTGGACGCGGCGGATTGGCCCAGTGGCCGCTGGGATCGCGCCCGCTGACGACGACGCCCTTCTTGCTCCAGTCCAGGTACGCTCGCACGTCGGCCGCGCAGTAGCGCAGCGTCAGGCCGCAGCGGCGGCGGTGGACGCGTTCGCCTCCGAGCCGTGCAGCAGCAGGTCGGTGTGGAGCGAGACCTCGCCGGCCTTCAGCTCCACGTCCACCGGCTGGCCGAACTGCTCGATGTTCTCGACCTTCTGATTGAGCACGTTGCCGGCTTCTTCGGTCATGTGATAGGTCAGATGCCCGAAGTGATGGGTGCCAGCGATGAACTGCATGCAGGCGTTCTCGCGGTCGGCGTCGTCGATGGCCAGCCACACGGTGACCGTCTTGGACGGCGTGAGCGGCCAGTAGCTGGCGTCCTGGTGCCAGGCCACGTGCTTGCCGTCGCCGGGCATCTTGCAGAAGTAGTGCGACCCCCAGCCGACCACGTTCTCGCCCAGCAGGTCGCGCACAGAGGCCACGATCCGCGGGTGCGTCAGCAGGTCGTACACCTTGCCGTACTTCAGGTGGGCCGTGCTGATCGAGTAGCTGTCGCCGCCGGCCGCCAGCACGCGGGCCAGCAGCTCGTCGAAGTACTGTCGGTGCCCGGCGATCTCGGCTTCGTTGAAGACGCGAATGCCCTTGAGATAGCCGTCCTTGTTGAAGGCCTCGATCTGCCCGCGGGAGAGCACGCGCGGGCGCTCGTTGATGCAGGGATGAAGCGCAGGTCGCGCTCGATCTGGCCCAGCTCGTCCTGCTGGGGGACCATGCGGAACTGAGGCTGGGCAGTGCTCATCGGAGTCTGTGCTGAGTTCTGCTACGTTCGCCCGATCCGCACGTGCCAGTATCCCGGCTTGCGCCGAACGTGCGCGACGGCTACGATCTGAACGAGGTCCGACGAGAGCTCCCGATAGACGATCATAAAGGGAAATCGTCGCATAAGACACCGACGAGTGCCCTGGGTGTGCTGGGCCCAGCGCTTCGGCGAAGCGCGGATTCGATCGATTACGCGATCCAATTCGTCCAAGAATGCGGCAGCGGCGTCGCGGCTCTGAGACGCGTACCAATCTTTCGCGGCGGCGGCTTCTTCGATGGCCGCGGGATGGTATCTAACTTCCGCCTTCGCCATTGTCGATGCCCCGCAGCCGGCGCCGAACCTCGTCCCAGGGAACTGTAGCGACCGTCCCCGCATCGAGCTCTTGAACGCGCCTGGCAATTTCGGCCTCCCACTTGACGGCCGCGTCCGGATCCTCAGCGGTGTCGAGACTTCCGATCAAGAGAGCAGCTAGATCGGCTCGCTCTGGCAGCGGAAGCTGCATGGCCTCATCGAACACTCGGGCTGCGTCGTGTGTCATGACAACATCTTAGCCGCGCATGAACCGGAATCCAATCGAGTTGCCTATTCGTCGAGCGAGTTGGCCTCGCGGACGGCGGCGACTTCTTCATCCCAATAGCCTGGCAGTCGCTCCCAAGGGTTGGCCCCCTCGGCATCCGTGACGTAGACGCAGCCGACCTTCTTGCGGGCAGCCTCGATGCACTTCCGCATCGCGCCGGCCGTGGCCACTTTGTACGACAGCACGAGCGTGCGATCGGGCGAATACTTGCTGGTCCAGCCGGGCAACGTGGAGATGTCGAACGCCTTGGGCCCCTCAAAGAGACAGGCGATATCCGTAGCGGGCTGCGATAGGTACTTTTCGTCGCAAACGGTGCCGGGGTTATTCACGACAAGCTTGAGCGCCGCCTTGCTGCGGGCATGGTCGCGAAGCGCGGCGTAGTAGTCGAGATGCTCCGCGGAGCTGGCCTGCTCGTCAAAGAAGACGCCCTGGAGGCCGGAGTAGAGCCGTAGCCAGGCGTCGATATCGGCCTTCACGTCGGCTAGCGGCCGTTTGGCATACGAGGTCGAAACGTAGCCGATCAACGTGATCTTGGTCTTGGCGGCCCGCTCGAGCAGCTTGACGTAGTTGGGGTCGGCCGCCTTGCCAGGCCCGCTGGCCGGATTGACGATGGCCGTGATCGGCACTCGATCCGCAGCGGCAAGCAGTCGATCCCAGTGCTCGAGCCCTTCGCCGGCGGGGTAGAAGTATGCCGGCACGATCAGACGCAAGGTCGGCGACGCAGCCCGGCGATCGTTCTTGCCCGCGGCGTCATTACCGCCGGGCTCGGATGTCAAGACGCGGACGCTCGCGAGCACGACACTAGCGGCGACGATGGCAAGGCGATGTTGCACGGTCGTGGGCGTTGAATAAACGTGCCCGTTGAGTAACCGATGCGGTGATTATGGCCCAAGGGCCGGCGAAACATCAACCACCCCCCGGGGCCGTCTTTTCCGCCCCGGGGGAAGAGGGACCTTATCGTGCACGTTTAGCAACGTGCCCCACGGGATCGGGCCGCTCACCGTTCGCGTTGGCATCGTTCGTGTTGGCATCGTTCGTGTTGGCATCGTGCGGGTCGTCCGGCTCGGCGATGACGATCCGCCGATAGAGCACGTCGATCATCTCTTCGAGCAGCCCTGCTTCATGGCTCTCCAGCACGACGGCCACCTTCCGGTGCAGATCGCGGCGACGGTTCATCCCTTCCACGGTACGCCGCGCGCCCTCGGCGGTCAGTTCGCCACCGGCGCCAAAGTGGCTGTACAACTCGTCGAAGTCGTCAGCGCCCCAGCCCTCGAACAGACCCGGATAGTTGGCGGCCACTTCGTCTACCACCGGGTTCGTCTGGCGATCGAACAAGCGATGGGCCAGCACCGAAGGGTTTTGAAACAGCTCGTCGGCGGGCACGCCCAGCCCGACGGCCAGCCGGTGCAGCGTGCGCGCGTGAGGGCGGCGGATCGAGCCCCCTAATACGCCTTTGACGGTGCGCTCATCCAGGCCGGTCTGCTCGACCACCTCGTCGATCGTCAGTCCGAAACGGGCCATGAGCCGCTTGAGGTTCGTGCCAAAATCGACCATCGGACCATTCCCTCCGTTCGCATTGTGTATACATGTACACTAACGCGGGCGACGACACAAGAGGCTCGCGCATTGGCAGGGCGCTTGCCGCTCGGAGGCTGAACATCGAACATCCAACATCGAACATCCAACATCGAACATCCAACATCGAATGAAAGCGCGGGCATCCGGGCCAGGCTCGCCACGTTGGCATTTTCCCTTGCCTTCCTATTTCGCGGAAATTACTATCGGCAGTGGCGCGATAACACTGCGTCCATATCACGCTCCCGTTCCAAGCGGATCATGGTCCATTGGACGGGGGCGTACCGGTCACCTGAGGAGGCACTCTCATGTCGCGGAAATTCGTTGCCGTGGCGGCACTGGCATTGTTCGCCTGGACGGCGTCGGCTGCCATCGGCCAGATGATGATGATGATGATGATGGGAGGAGCGCAGCCGCCGGTGTGGCGGTGGATGCCAAGGGCGTACTCTCCCATCGCACCTTCGACGATCCCGGACTCCGGCTTACGAAGGAGAGGATCGACGCCGCCAAGGCAGCCCAGGGCCAGAAGATCGGCCGGCAGAATCCCCTCCGCAAAATCTCGCTTAACCGCCTGGAAGCGGCCATCGACGCCGAAATCGCCCAAGGACGGGAGCCATCGGCCGACATGAAGTGCCTCGCTGGCCTCACCCGCATCAACTACGTCTTCTTCTATCCAGACTCGGGCGATATCGTGCTGGCCGGACCAGCCGAAGGCTGGTTCCAGGACCTCTCGGGCCGCGTTCGCGGTACGGAGACTGGCCTGCCGACGTGCCTGCTGGAACACTTGCTCGTGGCCTTGCGGGCGTTCGCGCCGGGCGGCGAGGGGCCCAACGTCGTCGGCTGCTCGATCGATCCCACGGCCGAGGGCCTGGCCCGCATGCAAGACTTCCTCCGCAAAGTGCGGCCCCGCTCGCCGGCCGATGGGCCGATGATCGCCAACGGCTTGCGCGAAAGCCTGGGCCTGCAGAACGTGCGGGTGCTCGGCGTTGACCCGGATACGCACTTCGCCCACCTCATGGTCGAGGCCGACTACCGCATGAAGATGATCGGCATTGGCCTGGAGAAGCCGCCCGTGACGCTCAAGAGCTACGTCGAGCGCGCCAGCGCCTCGCAAATCAGCGCCAACGCCATGCAGCGCTGGTACTTCGTGCCCAACTATGAGTGCCTGCGCGTCAGCGAAGACCGCCTGGCCATGGAACTGGTCGGCGACGGCGTGAAGCTGATCGGCGAGGACGAACTGGTCGGCGCGGACGGAGAGCGGAAGAAGAATTCCCGCGTGAATCTGGCGAGCAAAGGCTTCGTGGAAGACTTCACCAAGCGCTATCCGGACCTGGCCGCCCGAGTCCCCGTGTTCGCCCAGCTGCGCGTGCTGATCGACATGCTGGTCGTCGCCGCCCAGATTCAGCAGGAAGACTATTATGGCAAAGCGAACTGGAAGGCCGCCACACTGATGGACGAGAAGATTCTGCCGGTCCACACGCTGAACGCGGTCAAGCAAGCCGAGACGGCGGCGAACTCCCTCGTGAAAGGCAGCCGGCTGCTCACGCCCGTTGGCGGCGGCGTGGAGATTCACCCTCGCCAGGCCCTGGCCTCGCGCAATTTGCTCCGCGACGAAGAGGGCAAAGTGAAGAACAAGCGCAGCGAGCTCACACTCAAGGATCTCGCCAAGGGACAATGGTGGTGGGACTAGAGGCGAGCGTCGAGGCGTCAGCCCGACGTGTAAGGTCAAGGGGGTATCAGCACCCCGGCTGCCACCAAGCAGCCGGGGTGCTTTCGTAAAGTGACTGGGCGCCGGTGTATTCAGCTACAATGCAGCGACTCACGACTCAAGACACGTCGGGCTGACGCCTCGACGCTCGCCGCCGGTCACCTTGCCGCGCCCCATGTGCCTGCTTGCCATCCACTTCCGGGTCTGCGACGCGGCGCCGCTGCTGATTGCCGCCAATCGCGAAGAGGTTTACAACCGGCCGTCGCTGGGGCCGGCCATCCAGCCGGGGCGGCCGCAGGTGTTGTGCGGCGTCGATGGGCGGGCTGGCGGCACCTGGCTGGGCGTGAATGAGCATGGCGTCGTGGCGGCAGTGACGAATCGCGCGAAGCCGCAGTCGGGCGGCACTCCCCGGCTGCCGCCAGAGACCCGGGCGCCCGATCTCCGTTCGCGCGGTCTGCTATGCCGCGATTTGCTCGACTTCGATCGTGCCCGGACGGCCACCCGCTTCGCCCACGAGCAACTGGCGATCGGCGCCTACGACGGCGCGAACTTCGTTTGTCTCGATGCCGGGTACGCAGCCGTGATCCACGCCGGGCCACGGCTGGAGATCGTTGAGCTGCCGTCGGGCCTGCACATTCTCACGGCCGGAAACGTGAACGACGAGGCCGACCCGCGGCAGGTGCTCGCGCGGCGGCTGTTTGCGGAGCGGTCGTGGAGCAGCCCGCGGGAATTCGTGGAAACCGCGCGGGGTGTGTGCTCGCGCGGCCCCGTGGGCAATCTGGCGGGCATGGTGCTGCGCGGCGAGGGCCGCGGGACCGTCTCGTCCACCGTCCTGGCCGTGACACGGCGCGGCGACGAGTCGCTGTACTTCTTCGCAGCCGGCGCACCGGACACGGCGCCTTATGCGGACTGCTCGCATCTGCTGCGGTCGATTTTTCCGGGCGGACCTTGGCGAAACGGCCGAGGGCGGCGCCGCTCGCGAGGATTTCCGTAAGCCACTCTAGTGGTCCAGGGTTACATCGCGCGCGGCCACGCGCCGTGCAGCGACGACAAGTTTTCAACTCTTCGCCACACAATTTTCACGAATGACGACCACGCAGAAGTGCCGCAAGCAAAGGCCATTCGAGAGTGCCGTGGCGCCTCGGTCGCGAACTTTCTTCGACTCGTTTGACAGCACCCCGGCCGGGGATATACTCACGCCCCTTGGGTGACTTCTATAACCGTTTTGGCGACGGGGGCCAGGAAGTCTTCCGTCCTGCGGCGCGTTGGAAGCAGCCGCCGGCAGATCGGTTGCCGGTCTGGTGGCTTCGTGCGCGGCGGGTGACGGGCGACTTTTCTCGCCGCCAAACAGGTCGTACTTCTTTCGCTTGATCCCTAACGGATTGGGTCGCGCCACACGCTTCTCCCAGTGGAGTTGTTGGGCGGTGCGCGGGCGTCGGAAGTGCGCGCACAGGACACAGGACGTGACGATGCCAGATAAGGATGTCGTGGCGGCAGTGCGTGCCCGATTGGCTGGACGCATCGGCGAGACCCGCTACGACCTGTGGTTTGGCTCCCAGACGCGGCTGGTGCCTGAGGGCGACACGCTCGTCGTCGAGGCCCCCAACCGGTTCTATCAGGACTGGCTGCGGCGGAACTTTCGCGACGCTCTGGCGAGCAGCTACCACGAGGCCATCGGCTGCGTGCCGCGGCTGGAGTTTCGCATCGCCGAGGTCGCCGTGGAGGTCGCCGTGGAAGTCGCCGTGGGGCACGCGGCTCGCGTGCCGGCGGCTCACGTGTCTGCCGAACCAGACGCGAGCCGCATGTGCCACGAGCCCGAGCTCGCGGGGCAGGCATTGCCTACTGCCGCAGGGGACGGCAAGACACGTCGAGCTGACGCTTCGACGCTCACCACGCAGCCGCGCCGCTTCGCCACACTCGATGGACTCGTGCCCGGCGAGTGCAATCGCCTCGCGCTGCACGCCGCGCGGATGATCCTCGATCAGCCGGGCAAGATCAGCCCGCTGTTCATCTATGGCCCCGCGGCCATCGGCAAGACGCACCTGATGGAGGGCATTTACACCGAGGTTCGCCGGGGAAGGGGCCAGGCGGTGTATCTGTCCGCGGAGCAGTTCACGAATGCCTTCGTCGAGGCGCTGCGCGGCGGCGGACTGCCCAGCTTCCGCCGCAAGCACCGCGGCATGCAATGGCTGCTCGTGGACGACGTGCAATTCTTCTGCGGCAAGAAGGCCACCATCAGCGAGCTACTGCACACGATCGACACCGCCTTGCGCGAAGGACGGCAGCTCGTGCTGGCCGCCGACCGCCCGCCGCAAGACCTGCCCGGCTTGAGCGACGAGCTGGTCACGCGCCTGCAAAGCGGCCTCACCTGCGCCATGCAGCCGCCGGAGCTGGCCGTGCGCCTGGGCATCGTTCGCTCGATGGCGAGCGAGCTGGAGCTGCCCCTCAACGACAGCGTGGCGGAGTTCATCGCCGCTCATCTAACGGCGCACGCGCGCGAGCTTTCCGGCGCCCTGAAGCTGCTGAAGGTGACGTGCCAGGTGCGCGACTGCCCGCTCACGCTGACGCTGGCCCGCGAGACGCTGGCGGACATGATTCGCGTCAGCTCACCAGCCGTAGGACTGGCGGAGATCGAGCAGGCCGTGTGCGGCGTGTTCGGGCTGGAGCCCAAGCGGCTGCAAGCGGCCGACGGATCGCGGGGAGTGAACCAGCCGCGGATGCTGGCCATGTGGCTGGCCCGCAAGTACACCCGTGTGGCCCTGTCCGAGATCGGCCGGTACTTCGGCCGCCGCAGTCACAGCACAGTGATCTCGGCCCAGAAGCGGGTGGACGGCTGGGTCGTCCGCGGCGAAGCACTACGGGTCGTCGATCACGAGTGGCCCGCCGACGAAGCCATCCGCCGCGTCGAGGCCCGGCTCCGAGTGGGATGAGCCGAGCGTCGGGTTAGTGTCCTGCCCTCACTTTGTCGTAGTACAGCAAGGCCACAAGCGTCTTGGCGTCTTGAATCTGACCGCTCCGGATCATGTGAAGGGCCTCGTCCCAGGTTACCGGCCACGGCTCGATCTCTTCGCCGGCCTCTGGGGCGGCCGGGCCCTTGATCAGGCCAGTGGCCACGTAGCCGTGCATCCGTTCGTTCAGGATGCCGGGGGACATGAAGAACGCCAGCAGCGGCTCGATCCGCGCGGCCCGGTAGCCGGTTTCCTCTTCCAGCTCGCGGCGAGCGGTATCGGCCGGGTTTTCGCCCGGCTCCAGCGTGCCGGCCGGCAGCTCAATGAGCGTCTGGCCCACGGCCACGCGAAAGTTGCGGATCAGGCACACGCGGTCGTCATCCAAGATCGGCAAGATGACGACGGCGCCAGCGTGCTGCACGGTTTCGCGCACATATTCATGGCCGGAGGCCGTACGGCCGCGATGCCGCACGACGCGGAAGCGGCGCGTTTCGAGGAGGACTTCTTCAGCCATCGGTATCCCTAGACGTAGGGTGGGTCGAGCGCCAGCGAGACCCACCAAGACAGACCGGCATCGCGGAGACCGATCGGCATTCGTAGCGACTGCATGGTGGGGCTCGCTGTCGCTCGACCCACCCTACCGGCTTACGGCCGTGCTCAGCGCGCCTGTTTACTCAGCACCTTTTTCCATTGCTCCAGATCAGCCAGCTCGCGTTTCATCCGCTCCCCCTGCTCTTGGAACACGACCGGCCGCACGCCTGATCCTGCCTGTGCCGGCGCCATCGCCAGCGCCGCGATCTGTTTCACGTCGAATGTCTCCAGCAGGCCGAAGCAGAACAGCTCTGGCGCGGTGTCCACGCCTCGGTTCTTCTCGATAATCTCCTTCAGCGAGGCCGGCGAGTACTGCAAGCTCAGGCCGCCGATCGCCTCCGGCTCCAGCGCTGCGGCCACGAGTGCCGCCAGACTGCTGCCCTGACCGCTCGCGAGCACCCTGACGGGCTGGGCTTTGTGGTGATCGTCGGCCCACCGCGCGACGGCCGCCAACTGGCTGGCCTGGATGCCCAGCGGACGCTCGCCGACCGCAGCCACGAGCAGCGCGAACAGGAAGTCGTGGGACGAGATCTTCGACTCACCCCGATAGAACGGATCGACCGCCATGACCCGCTGGCCCTCGGCCAGCAGGTTCAGGATGCCGTCCACGGCAGTGCGGCAGCCGCCGTCGGCCAGGACGACCGTGGTCTCTTTCGGCTTGCCCTTCACGAGCTCGACGGCGGGCACAGTCCACGCGTCGCCGATCTTGAGTCGCCACCGCGTTACTTTGAGGCCGCCTTTCTCGCTGGTGCTGACTTCTTCTGCTTTCACGTGGTACTGATGGGTTTTGACCACGTCCCCAAGCTGTTTCGCCCGGTCGCGCCGCCAATTGAGCGCGGCAGCCTTGTCGGTCGGCAGTGCCGCGCCGCGCGGCAAATCCTTCATCAGGCCAACGGCCAGTGAGTGGAAGTTCGCGTTGTCCTTCGGCAGCTCGACCTGCAACTGCTCGGCCTTCTTCACTTCCTTGTCCGAGGGGATCTCGTCCTTCTTGTAGTCGTCGCTGCGGGCAAAGAAGTGATCGCCCATCATGCGGTAGAACGCCTGGCGATTGTCGAGCTCGAAGTTGTGGTGCCCGGATCGTGGTTGACGTGGCTGTGCAGCCGCTCCTCGCGCCGGTACAGCTGATACACGGGCCGGGCCGCCTCCAGCAGCGGCGGCAGGGCGTGGCCCGAGGCGAAGCAGCAGTTGTCCTTGGCGTTGTAGGTCAGCAGCGTCGGCCGCGGGGCCAGCATGGCCGTCAGGTGCGTCGTAGTCGGCGACGGTGGCCAGGTCGCTGGGCGTCTGCTCCGAGTCGCCCAGGTCCGTGAAGTGCTGCACGCGCGTGCGGAAGCTCGAATAGCCGGCGACCGGGTTGGCCAGCGTGACGCGCGTGTCGAGCGAGCTGATGATGATCGTCTGCCAGCCGCCGCCGGACAGGCCGGTGACGCGCGACGCGCTGCGGATCGGCGTGCTCGTGGGCCAGCAGCACGTCGAGCCCGCGCTTCATCGCCAGGTAGAACGGCGCCAGGCCGCTGCGTGCCGCACAGGTCGAGCTGGTTCATCCGGTCGTGGCCGTAGTCCGGCGCCGCGGAGCTGGCCCATGCCGAACCATTCGACGTTCAGCGCGATCATGCCGCGCTTGGCCAGGTTGATGCAGCGGATCTGCTTGTAGTCGGCGGCCTTGCCCGTTGCCGTCGTGGCCGTTGACGTTCAGGCACGACGGGCACCTTGCCGCTCGAGCTTCTCCGGCTCGTAGAGCAGCGCGGGGATCCACAGGCCGGGCAGCGCCTCGTAGCGGAGCTTCTTGATCTTGTAGCCGGGGCCGCCGTCGATCTCTCCGAGCCACTCGACCCAAGCTTGGCGTCGCGCCAGCCGGCCGCCTCGCCGCGGTAGACGACTTTCTCCAGCACGTCGCGGCGAAGCTGCTCGGCGGTGCGCTCCCAGTCCTTGAGCGTGGTCACCTCAGGCATCTTGGGGATGCGGGCATCGCAGAAAGCCTGCACTTCCTTGAGCGCCGTGTCTTTGCCGAGGATCGTCTTGCCGAGCAACTCCTGCAAATCGGCTTTCTCATCGGCCCACAGAGTGGAAGGCGCGAGGGACAGGACCACAAGCAGCACCAGCGGAAAGTGTCGGGGCACGGCGAACACCTCGGAACGGTATGGAGAGACAATGTGAAGAGCGATCGAACGGACAATTGCAAGCGGTCACAATTGTCAGCGCTGGTCAGCGTCGAGTCCACCAGTTTCCGTTCCCGTGGGGCACGTTTCCAAACGTGCCCGTTACGCTGCCGAAATGCTCTCCAGCACGCGGCGCAGCACATCGATATCCACCGGTTTGGTCAGGTGCAGATCGAAGCCGGCGTCCAGGGCTTTTTGCTGGTCCTCGTGGCGGCCGAAGCCGGTTACGGCGATGAGATACACTGCCTGCAAGGAGGGCTCTTGCCGCAGGGCGCGGGCCACGTCGTAGCCGCTCATGCCCGGCATGGCGATATCGCAGAGAATCGCCTGCGGTCGAAAGGTCCGAGCGGCCGAGAGCCCCGCCGGGCCGCTAGGCGCCGTTTGCACCTCATAGCCGGAAAGCTTCAACAGCAGCCTGGTGGTTTCGGCCGTGTCTTGAGAATCTTCAATGATGAGAACGCGATGCGCCATCAGGCGAGCCCTCGGCAGGCGGCTTGCATGGTCCGAGGTGACGGCGTAACCAGGGAATGCTCAGAAATGTGCACTGGGTTTCAACGGCGGCGTTCGTGCCAGGCTATTGACCACAATAATAGTAAGTCATTGTGCCATCTTCAGTTCGGTGTCGAACAAATCATCGATTCGCATACTTTTGGCGTGCGCATTGCTCAGCATGCAGCACCTTACCTGCCTAGGAAAAACGCTTCCGCGCAACGGAGGCCATTACGGATGATGTCATGCGGCGCTCCAGCGACAACACGACGGGGAACCTGCTGCTCGACCGCCTGCGCGGTTGCGCAGCCGTTGTTGCCCGGCCCCCTCGAAATGGTCGTGCTCGAAGCGAGAAAGCAAGTTCACGAACCTGGCAAGCCCTTTCATTATGTGTATTTCCCCACCACGGCCGTTATCTCCACCACCCTGATCGACGACGATGGTCGCGAAGTGGAAACCAGCACGGTGGGCAACGAAGGCATGCTGAGTGTCTATGCGCTGATGGGCCTGGACCATTGCCCGCGGCAGTCCGTGTGTCAGGTCGGCGGCGAGACCCTGCGAGCGCCGTTTCGCGCCTTTGCGCAAGAGTTGGCCCGCGCTCCACAGGCCGATTTGGTCATGAGGCGCTACGCGGCCTCAGCCCTGCGGAACGCGGAGCAATCCATTTTGTGCAGCGCCCTGCACGGCGTTGAGGAGCGGCTCGCGCGATGGCTGCTGACCATGCACGACCGCATGGAAACGGACGACCTGCCCGTGACGCACGAGTTCCTGGCGCTCATGCTGGGTGTCCGCCGCCCGACCGTTTCGCTGGTGGCCGGAGAGTTGCAACAAGCGGGCTTGATCCGCTGTCAGCGGGGTTTGGTGCGGATTCTCAGGCGGCAGGCCCTGGAAAAGACCGCCTGCGAGTGCTACGACGCGATGCGGACGTTCAACGGGCGGCTGATTCAGGCGGCGCGCGGATGAGCCGGCCCTATGGCCTGGCGGAACGCGGCGGCGGGCAGGGCTCCCCCAGTTCCCATTCTTCGACGGCCGCAGGCCCTTCTTCAACGACCTGCCGCTCCCGCCGACGATCTTCGCGAAAAGCCATGAGCATGACGAGCGCGAGCGCTGCGACGCCCAGCACGATCATGACAACCTCGCTAGCGGCCTTGGGGAGCAACAGCCTGGCCGCCGCGAAAGAGATCCGCGGGAAATCTGGCCACACCCCTTGCGGCCTACATCCCTACATCCGGGTTTCTTTGGCAGACGGGAAACGATAGAAATACGTTGGACGCTAACATCGACCAAAAAGCCCCCGAATCGGCTACGCCCATGACCCACGACTCGCCCACCGAAGTCTCACTCCAGCCGGCTGAAGGTTGGCATTGCAGCCATCTCTTCTACACGATCGACCGCAGCCGGCTGGCGGCGTTTCGCACCAACGAGGTCGTCGCCGGGCGCGACGAGATCGTCGCGATCCTCGATTCCTCTTCCCCCAATGCCCCCCGGCGGATGCAAACCTCGATCGTCGCCGGGCATAAGGCCGACTTCGGCCTGATGCTGCTGGACTCCGACCCGCTGAAGATCGACGCCATCCATCAGCGGCTCTTGGCCAGCACGCTGGGCCCGGCAATCCGGCCGTCGTACTCGTTCCTTTCGCTGACCGAGGTCTCCGAGTACGTGCCCACGGTGGAGCAGTACAGCCATCGGCTGGTCGAGGAAGGGGAGACGGCCGACAGCCCCACGCACACGGCCAAGCTGAAGGCCTATCAGCAGCGGGAAGAGATGATGCGCCGGCAGCGGCTGACGCCCGACTTTCCGCCCTGGCCCTGCACCTGCTTCTACCCCATGAACAAGAAGCGCGAGGTGGGCGAGAACTGGTTCATGCTGGATTTTGACGCGCGCTACAAGCTGATGGCCGAGCACGGCCGCACCGGCATGACGTTCGGCGGCAAGGTGACGCAGCTCATTACGGTGGGCGTCGGCCTGGAAGATTGGGAATGGGGCGTCACGCTCTGGGCCCGCAACCCGGCTTTCCTCAAAGACATCGTCTACCGCATGCGTTTCGACGAAGCCAGCGCCCGCTATGCGATCTTCGGGCCGTTCTACACCAGCTACACCACGTCGCCGGAGAAGATGCTGGACCACTGCCGGGTGGGGGTGACGCGGGAGTAGGGCGTTCGCCCTGCAGGCCAACGTTCCGCGCAATTGTACTGACGCGTTGGCGCGGGTCGCCCTGCGGTCGGTTTTCTGCCCTCCAAGACAATCCCGAAACGTCGTTCGGGTTGGACTTTGCTTGTCTTGATGATTAGCGTTGTGGAGCGTTATCGATCCTGGACACTCAGCACGTGGGCAAACCCATGCGTCGATCTCACGGCGTCCTGATCCGCGGCCTGGCGGCCTTGGTCCTCCTCGTGCCCGTCGGTCGGCTGGCGGCACAAGAGGCGACTAAGGCGACTAAATCGCCGCCGGCCACGGCCGCCGCCGGCGCGATCGACGTCGAAGCCCTCGCCGCCCGTGCTCGCAAGTCGTTGGCCGTCGTCAGCTACAGCGACCGCGACGGCAAGCGGACCGGCGTGGGCACCGGCTTCGTCATCTCCGCCGACGGGCTGATCGCCACCAACCTCCACGTGATCGGCGACGCCCGGCCCATCACGGTCGAGCTGGCCGACGGTGGCAAGCAATATCCCGTGATCACCGTCCACGCCGCGGAGCGGGCGCTGGACCTGGCGATCCTCAAGATCGAGGCCACGAACCTGCCCGCCCTCGACCTGGGCGACTCCGGCAAGCTCCGCGACGGGCAAAGCGTCGTAGCCATGGGCAACCCGCACGGGCTCACCAGCAGCGTGGTGCAGGGGGTCGTCTCCGGCCGCCGCACCATCGACGGCAAGCCGATGATCCAGCTCGCCATCCCCATCGAGCCGGGCAACAGCGGCGGCCCGCTGCTGGACGCTGCGGGCAAAGTGCATGGCATCCTCACGCTCAAGTCGGCCGTCACGCGAAACCTGGGCTTCGCGGTCGAGATCAACGCGCTCAAGCCGCTCTTGGAGAAGCCCAACCCCGTGCCGATGGCCCGCTGGCTGACGATCGGCACCCTGGATCCCAAAGAGTGGCGGCCGTACCTGGGCGCGCGCTGGCGGCAGCGAGCCGGGCGCATCCTGGTCGAGGGCAACGGCACCGGCTTCGGCAACCGCAGCTACTGTCTGTGGCAGAACGATCCGCCCAAGGGGCCGTTCGAGGTCTCCGTGACGGTGCGGCTCGACGATGAGCGCGGGGCGGCCGGGCTGATCTTCGCCGCCGAAGACGTGGGCAGCGGCGCCAAGCCCGCCACTCCGAAGGAAGAGCGCGATGCCGGCAACAAGCGGCACTACGGCTTCTATCCCACCGGCGGGCAATTGCGGCTCACGCGCTTCGACGGCCCGGACGTGCAGACCTGGAACATCCTGCACACGGCGCCCAGCGACCATTACCGCCGCGGCGAATTCAATACGCTCAAGGTCCGCCTGGAAGAGGACCAGCTCTTGTGCTACGTGAACGATGCCCTGGTGTTCAAAGTGGAGGAACGCGCGCGGCCGGGCACCCGTCTGGGCCTGGTCAAGTTCCGCGAGACGAAGGCCGAGTTTCGCGGCTTTCGGGTAGGGGCGAAGCTGCCCCCTTCGCAACTGCCCCCCGAGCTGCGCGAGCGCGTGGCTAAACTCTCCGCCGACGTGCCTGCCAAAGGACCACTGGACGATTGGGTCGGCAAGCTGGCCCCCGTCGGCGGGGAGGGCGCTTTGGCTTTGCGCGAGCGGGCCAAGCTGTTGGAGGAGCAAGCAGCCCAGCTTCGGCAGCTCGCCCGCGAGGTCCATCACCAGCAGCTCATCGATCGCCTGAGCAAACTGGGTGAGCTGCCCGAAGAGAAGATCGAGCTGATATCCTCCGCCCTGCTCATTGCGCGGCTGGACAGCGACGAGGTGGACGCCGAGGCCTACCAGCGGCAGTTCGATAGGCTGGCCCGCGAGCTGGCGGAGCGGCTCAAGAAGGGCGCGAGTGAGGCCGAGAAGCTGGCCGAGTTGAACCGCTTCTTCTTCACCGACCATGGCTTTCACGGCAGCCGCACCGAATACTACCACCGCTCGAACAGCTACCTGAATGAGGTACTGGACGACCGGGAAGGGCTGCCCATCACGCTCTCGGTGCTCTACATGGAGCTGGGCCGCCGCGCCGGGCTGAACATCCAAGGGGTTGGCCTGCCGGGCCATTTCGTCGTCAAGCACGTGCCGGCCAAAGCCGGGCCGGCCAAGGGAGGGCCGTCCAAGTCGGAAGCGAGCGCCGAGCAGCTCATCGATGTCTTCGACGGCGGCAAACCGCTGAGCCGCGCGGACGCCGAAAAGCTGATCGGTGAAAAGCTCACCGACGAGCACCTTGCCACGACCGGCCGGCGGGCAATCCTCGTGCGGATGCTCTCGAACCTGCTAGGCTTGGCCCAGGGAGAGAACGACCACGAGGCAGCCCTGCGTTATGCCGACGCCATCGTCGCCGTGGCCCCCGATGCGGGGCAATACCGTGGTGCGCGGGCCGTCCTGCGAGTGCAGACCAAACGCCACAAGGCCGCCCTGGCCGACTGTGACTGGCTGCTGAAACACCGGCCCGAGGGCATAGACCTCGACAAAGTGCAGCAGTTGCGTGATGTTATCGAGGGCTTGAAGGAATAGACGCTCTTTACCTCACGCAAAGAAGCAAAGAAGCTAGCGAATAAGTCTGCTGTTGCTTCTTGGCGTCTTGGCGCACTTGCGATGTGCTTGACGGTCGGTAGTCCAGCGTAGTGGAGGGTGCTCCTGAGCGAGACGAGCCGAAACCTTTGGCATCTCCAGGGGTAGAACTCAACGACACGGACAGCCACGCACGACGTAACGGCATTAACTCAGTCATCGTATCAGCCACAAAGGACACCAAGAGCACGAAGAAGAGCAGCGAACGCCGGTGGTAACCTTCGTGCTCTTGGTGCTCTTTGTGGTCAAAAAGGGTCTTGGGAGTCAGCAAATGCGATCGATCTACGCGGTGATCCTTTCTGCTCTTGCATTGGCGTCGCTCACCGGCGTCAGCCGAGGCGAGTCTGAGGCCGCCGCCAAGCTGGGGCAAAAGATCGGCAATCTGTCGTTCACCCAGCCCGACGGCAAGACGTTCTCCCTGCACGACCTGAAGGATCGTGAGGCCGTCGTCGTCGTGTTCCTGTCCTTCGAGTGCCCGAACTCGACTGGTTACGCGCCCGTGCTGGCCGAGATGGCCAAGAAGTACGGCGGGCGGAAGGTCGCCTTCCTCGGTATCGGCTGCGGCGAGGACGAAGCGCCCACGCTGGCCAAACACGCCGAGGAGTTCAAGCTTGGCTTTCCGGTCTACAAGGACGAGCGCGGTGCGGCGGTCGAGACCCTGAAGGCGGAGATCACGCCGGAGGCCTTTGTCTTGGACCACAACTTCGTGCTGCGCTACCGGGGCCGCATCGACGATGGCTACACCGCCCGGCTGAAGAAGAACCTCCAGATCAAGCACCACGACCTGCAGCGACGCGCTCGAGGAGGTGCTGGCCGGCAAGAGCGTGAGCCGGCCGCTCACGGAGGCCATCGGCTGCCCAATCGCCGTGGCAAAGAGCGTCAAGAAGGACGGCCGCGTGACTTACTACCGCGACGTGGCCCCCATCGTCCAGAACCGCTGTCAGGAATGCCATCGGCCGGGCCAGGTCGGCCCCTTCTCGCTGACGACCTACAAGCAAGCCGTGAACTGGTCGCAAGACATCAAGGACTATACCGCCTCTCGCCAGATGCCGCCGTGGAAGATCACCAGCGGTCTGGCGTTCCACAACGACCGCCGGCTCACCGACAAGGAAATCGACACGCTGGCCGCCTGGGTCGACGAGGGCACCCCGGAGGGCAACCCTAAGGACGCGCCGCCGCCCGCCCGCTTCGTCGAGGGCTGGCAGCTCGGCAAGCCCGACCTCGTGCTCTCGCCCACGGAGGACTTCGTGCTTGGCCCCGGCGGCCGCGACCTGTTCCGCGTCTACGTGCTGCCGACCGGCTCTGACCGAAGACAAGTTCGTCGTCGGCCTTCGAGGTCAAGCCGGGCAATCCCGCGCGTCGTCCATCACACGCTGAACTTCATCGACGCCACCGGCCAGGGCCGCGCGATGGAAAAGAAAGCTCAAGAGAAGGACGTCGCAAAGGACAAGGAAATGGACAAGGAGAAGGGTGCGGATCAGAAGGACGCCCAGTACGATCGCGGGCCGGGCTACTCCGTCGCGATGGGCGTCGGCTTCCTGCCGCAAGGCGGCCTGGGCGGCTGGGCACCCGGACAGCTGCGCACGGCAAATCCCCGACGGCTACGGCTTCCGTCTGCCCAAGGGATCCGACGTCGTCGTGCAGGTGCACTACCACCGCAACGGCCGCGTCGAGCGCGACCGCTTGCAGATCGGCCTCTACTTCGCCAAGAAGCCGACGGGAATCAAGCCCTACAAGAACGGCGTGATCGCGGGCCGGCTGCTGGCCATCCCCCCGGGCGACGCGGCCTTCAAGGTCACCGGCGCCACGACGGCGAGCCAGGATTGCGTGGTGCACTCGATCATGCCGCACATGCACCTGATCGGCAAGCAGATCAAGGTCACCATGAAGCCGGCGGACGGCGAGAAGCAGACGCTGCTGGCGATCGACCACTGGGACTACAACTGGCAGGAGACGTACTTCCTCAAGGAGCCGCTGAAGCTCAAGACGGGCACGGTGCTGGAAGTCGAGGCGATCTACGACAACAGCGACAAGAACCCGAACAACCCTCATCATCCGCCGCGCCTGGTGACGGTCGGCGAGCAGACGACGAACGAGATGTGCTTCGTCTTCCTGGGCGTCACATCCGACGGCCCGGGCCGCTCGCCGTTCCGGCGCTCGTCGTCATTCAATCCGCTGCGGCCGCGGGAAGGCGCGAAGAAGTGATTCTTCGCCGTGCGCGGAATGGGAGAGTGGGTGCCTGGGGCTGAGCGTTAGCGAAGCCCCAGTGATTCGCCGCGCGACCTCAGCTCTTTTGCAACAGCGTTGCTTCGGCTGGGGCTTCGCTTCGCTCAGACCCAGCCACTCGGCAACAAGCCGTGGCTAGCCGAGCAACTGCGCCATCTGTTCGATCACGAGCACGCCGCCGGCGCCGCCGGACAGGAACAGGAACAGCCAGTCCTGCGAGAGAGGCAGGAAGGCGCCCCGTGATTCGGTCTCGATCTCACGGATCACGCCCTCGATGCGGTCGGCCTGGTCCTTGTCCGGCGGCACGCAGCACTGGGTCAAGAGGCGACGCTCTCGGAGACTTCGCAAGAGCGTGCTTCGTGCCCGGTGCGCCTCGTTTCGCAGGGCCAGCGCCATCCCGGCGAGGATCACGACGGTCAGAAGCGTGATGCCCACGTACGTCCAGGTGACCGTCCAGGCATCGAATCCCGACCAGCGCGAGGCAAACATCAGGACGACCAGCACCAGCGGATAGAACAGCAAGCGGCGCACGACGTGCGAGTCTTCTGCGATGAGCCGCACGACCAGCAGCTCTCGCAGTCCGCTGGCCCGCGACGGCTCGGTGTTTGCCGCGGGGGCGACGGAGGCGCGCCTGGGCCAGCGATTCGCCTCGGGCAGTGCCGCAATCCGCCGCACGAACCGGCGGGAGAGCTGCATGGCGTCTACGACGAAAAAGATCACCAGGTACAGGCCCACGGCCGCCAACGTCTGCGCCCAGTGGCTCACGGTCTCCGAAAGGGCCCCGCGGTAGGGGCGATTGGGGAATTCGCTCCAACGAAAGGCCACGTCCACCAGCGCGAAGAAGAGCACGGTCATCGGCACAAAGCGCCAGGCGCGGGCCGCCGACGCGGAGCGGCGGGTAAACTGCGCGAAGATGCTCACGCGCAACGGCGGCGGCTCTTTCCAGGCCGAGACGCGTATGCCTCGCCAGCGCCCGCGCGGTTCGCAGGACGCTCCGCCGCAGGCGCTCTCGCCATGTCCGGAGCGGGCGCTCGGGAAAATCGCGGCGGGGTGGCAGGCCGAAGTATTCGCCGGTCATTTCCTCCCGCGCCAATCTCAAGTGTCCCAACCCCAGGGCCAGGAAAACGCCGGCGCACAGCACGACCGCGACCCGCACGAGCACGCCCGGCCAAACGCTGATTCCTTCCCAAAGCGTCACCGGCTCGCCCAAGGGATGGAAATGATCGACGAACACCAGGGCCGCCACGGCGGCGCAAGCCAGGACCGCCAGCGTGCAGCTTGCGAGGCGAGCCAGCGATAAACGTCGGGGCCGGCACGCAGGAAGGGCCAGGCCGCAAGCCGGCCCCAGTCGAGCGCTCCTTGCCCGAGGAACAGGCCGGCCCGCCGCACCGGCGACCAGACGAAAAACAACACGACCAGCAACAAGGCCAGCGCAAGGCCGACCAACACGGCGCGGCGGCCGAGATTCTCCCACAGGCGTTCGCGCGGGCTTAGCGGATGCACGGCCCGGCTCAAGGGCGATTCGTCCTCGGGAAAGATCGTCAGCTGATACGGCCCAGAGCGCCCCGATCTCGAACACCAACGGTTCCAGCCGTTCGGCACGTTCGGTGGGCCGACGCGTTCCCCAGGGATCGTCCAACCACTCTCTGCCCGCCGTCTGAGCGTGGCACAGCTCGAGAACGTGACGGTCCTCGAGCGCAGACACCGCCGTGAAGAAGAGCGAGGTTTGATAACTGTCGCGAAACGGTGGCGACTGGTGCCGGAGCACATCCCCCAGTGCCAGGCCGTAGTGCGACGCGACGAGAAGGTTCTTGGCGGTGGGATACTCGCGCGGATGATGGTAAAGGGCGTCCAGGTCCGTGGTGAAGAACTGAGCGCTGGGCAATTGCGACCGCAGCGAGCGCAGCACGAGCAGCTTGTCGTGCACGTCGGTGCCCACCACGCCCACGGCGCTGATCCGCTGGCCCTTTTGCCGCAGACACTGATCGAGCGACGCCAGGTCGTTTTCCAGCCGGCGCAGGTAATCGAGCTGGTGATTGCCCAGCGGCAGGGCCTCGTCGTCTGGGTCCTGCGGGGCCGGCCTGGCGGCGTTTCTTGCAGAGGGGCTCTTGGGCTGCTGCTCCGAGGCCAGCTTGCCGTTGACGCCGCGGAGGAACTTGAACACGTGAATGCGGCTCGCCTTGTGGCAGCCCACGTGGGCCTCCGGCGCGACGGCCGTTTCGTGGTCCTCGTCCTCCTCGTCCTGCCCGTCCGTCTCGGTCTGCTTGGCGATCTCGTTCGTCGCCAGTTTCTCGAAGATCAGCGGCAGCGCCCGGCCGTACAGCGTGTCCAGCTCGGTGATGAGCGCCACGTGGTTTGGTTCCCGGTTGACCCATGCGCCCGCAGGCGCAGTTCCTCCTGCACTGCGTGGGCCAGATCGCCATCGGTGCCGATCGTGCGGATGATCGAGGAATCGTTCAAGAACTCTCGCAACGACCCCGCGGCCACGCGCATGGCCCTTTTACCTCCCTCGGTGACGGATTCCATCAGGACGTTGGCGTCGATCGTCGCCCGGTAGCTGTACAGCCGCGGCTCGCGAAATCCCGCAAAGAATGCGGTCTTTTCTTCCTGCTTCGCGCCTGATGTTCCCGCGCCATCTTCATCAGCATGTCAGACGAAGTCGGCCCCAGGATGTTCAGCGAGACATCGGCGGCTTTCACGAGACCCGTTTCGGCGCCGCCCATTTGGCCGACGCCAGCCTCGCCGCCGCTGGGCTCGGCATTCTCTCGGGGCGCGAACATCGCGGTCACGATCTGCCGCAAAGCCGACAACGGCTGCTCGCCGAGCTGATCTTCGTTGATCCACAACAGCAGCACCGCTGCCAGGGGCCGCCGCTCCTGGGCAGGGCCGTGCTCTTCTTCGTGAGGATCGCTGACCGGGTCCCGCACGACCAGCTTGACCGGCACCCTGAGCGTCAGGGGATCCTTGGTGCGTGCGCCGCCTACGGTGACCTGGATGGGGATCTCGAGATACGTCATCCGCTCGGGAAAGCCCAATCCGTAGCCGCGAGCGTGCAGCGCAGCGAGCACCGCCAGGGATATTCGCTTGCGCTGCTCGCTGTCGTCCGCGTAAGGCTTGCCAGAGAGCAGCACGGGCATGCAGATGACGCCTCCCTTCAATCCCATCTCCGCCTCGAACCGGCTCCGGTGGGAGCGGATGGCCGCGGAGATCTCGCTGATCGCCTGCCGCGTGCGCTCCCTCGGCCCTTGCTCCCCGTTGGCTGCCCCCGCCTCCGCGGGCGCCGCGGACGGAGGCGCTTGGTGAATCGCCTCCAGTGGGTCTTCCCACATCCGCGCCCAGACGACCTCCAGACCCTGCGGGCTAGGCGGCGGCCGCAAGTGGGGCAGCGAGGTATCGCGCGGCCGAGAGGTCTCCAGCGGCGCGCGGTACGTCAGATAGGAGTAAGTCGCCAGCACCAGCACGATCAAGCTCGGCACAGCCAAGCGCGTGGCGGACGAAGAACGTTCTGAATTGTCACTCATGGCGTGGGCCCTCCCACCGGTCGTTGGAATGGCAGGCACGCTAGGCGTGCCGAATCGGGGGCGACGGCACACGGCGTGTGCCTACGGTGTCATCTCAAAACTGCAAGTCGCGATTGGTGAACTTCCGCGTCGGCGGACCGCCCAGGATCCGATAGAGCACGGAGTTCATCGTGTATTCGTCGTTGTCGAAGCCGCCGTGCGTGTCGCTCCGTGACAGATTGGGCGAGCCGTTGGTGGACGCGTCGCCGGCGCCCGCGACGATCAGGCTCGGCTGACCCTGAAACTTTCGCTGGAACAGGGCCGCGATCTCCGCGTCCACCAGCTCCTTGTTGGGATCGGCCGACGCGCGGCTGACGAACCGCTCCATGCCCAGCAGCGGCGTCTCCCGCTTGCCCTCGAAGGCGTTGCTCACGAGGTACAGCAGCGACTTGCCGTAGACGCTCACCTCGTCGTCGCGCTCGCCCACGTCGCTGAGGAGGTACAACGTCGGCTGCGGGCAAGCCCCGCTTCGCACGTGCTTCAGGATCAGCTTCTTGAACAGGTCGATGCGGATGGCCGGGGCCATGAGCTGGAAGCTGTGGATCGGCATCCGCAGACCGATCAGCTGATCGAGGGCAAACGCTGCGAAGATACTGCCGGCGCTGTGGCTGACGACGTGAAGCTCCCAGCCCTTGCGCTGGGCTGCCGTCAGGTGCCGCCACATTGCGGCGGCCTTCTGCACGAGGATGCGCATTCCGCCGCCGGCCGCCGACGCCAGTGCGGCGTTCTCCTTCATCTCCTGCCACAACAGGCTGCCGGGGGCCGCGGCGGTCAGCTCGATGCTCCAGTCCTTGGCCTCGACTACGCCTTCGCGCAGGCGGTTCAGCCAATCGGCGCCCGCCCGCTCGTCCTTGTTGGTGAACAGGTCGAGAATGCTGCTGTGCGAGCGCCTCCCAAAAGCCCGTCTCCCACATGATGTGCACGGGATAGATTTCGTTGGCCAGGCAGACGTCGCGGTACGAGACGATGCGTCGAGCGGCCGTCGCCTCGTCGTTCAGGCCGCCGTGCAGGAAGAGCATCAGGCGGCGCTTCGCCCAGCCTTGCGAAGTCTCTCGGATATTGTCGAACAGCCGCTCGAGGTCTTCCTCAGTCGTCCAGTAGTTGCCCGAATCGGAAAGGCGGCCGTTGTTGCCAATGTCCACGACGTACGGACGGATGTCGCTCAGGGGGATGGTGGCCGCCGCCCGCTGCAAGCCGGAAGTGGTGTCGGCCGCCTGGGCCTTTTCCCAGACCTCAAAGCTGACCGGCACGCCCAACTGTGCGACCCAGCAATCGGTGGCGTGCAGCATCCAGTCTTCGTAAGGGAGCAGCGCGAAGCCGCCCTGGCCCCATTTCTCGCCCCAGGAGTTCTGGACGATGAAACCTTCGCGGGTATAGCCGACGACGGCCACCGCGTGCCCGCTGTTGGCGCGGCCTTTGCGGCTGATGATCGGCAGGCTGAGGCTCAGCAGGTTATCGGAGAGGACGTGGATGATCTCCGTGGTGCGCGGCCCCGGCTGGCCCCAGCCGGAGTGAACCATGAGCGTGGCGTAGAGGATGCCCGCCTCGGCCAACGCCGCGTGCATGTCGCGGATATTGCGATGCACGACGCGATAGTAGGCCCCGCCGGGCGTGAGCTGCGCTTCCGTGGCGATGTCGTGCGTCAGGTGCTTGGGGCCGTGCAGCTTGTCGGGCCACGAAGCGCGGCGGGCCGCCCCGTGCGCCACCCAGCCCTTCATCGCCCCGCGGGCGGAAGAGCCCTCGTAGGTTTCGCCGGGCCACTCGTCGTGGCGGCGGGCCATCTCATACAGCATCCGCGGACTGACCGTCCGCCGTTGATCGAGCGGCGTCAGCAGGTTGCGGGCCGCGAGCTGAAAGTTGATCACCGCCGCCAGGGCGAAACCCGTGCAGGCCCCTTCCTTGCCCTGATCCAGAATGACGGGCACCCGCGGACAATTCACCACCTGGTCCGGCAGCGGCTTGAGCGTCGGCTGGTAGAACCAGTCGCGGACATCGACCCGGTCCGGCACGGCGTCGAGCTTGCGGTCGAGCTTCTCGGCGGCGGTTGCGGCCGCCGCGGGCTCGCGCCGCTCGATGGCCGCTGGCCGCGTGGTCTTGGGACCGGAATCCTGGACTGCGGTCGCGCGAGACGTGGCTGATTGACGGGTGCGTCGTTTGCGTGCCATGAAAATAGTGCCCGGTTAGGCCAGCCGCCGCGCCGCGGCTGACAGTCAGGAGAGGAGACAGAAAGGTACGGCCGACTTCACGTTGCTCGCGCCGAAGCTGGATGCCCCCAAAAGGGGGAGTCGCCGGAGCGCGCGGAGTCTGCCGCGACCCATAATACAGTCGCAATCCGGCCGCAAAGCGGACCGAGAAAATCGAAGTTTTTCCTGGAGCGACTCGACCACGTTGAAAAACGTGCTTCGTGGTGCGCTTTTCGCTTGCAATCGGCGTCGTGACCGGCAATGCTGAGGGGCTGAACGTAGTGCCCTGCGCGGCACGGCGTTCGCACACGTCTCGCGGTCTCGTTGAGAATGGTTTCCCAACGCCTTTCCCCTCTGGCCACTCCCCATGAAGAATGTTCTGACCTTCGTCCTCGGCGGCGGCCGGGGCACGCGGCTGTATCCGCTCACCAAATACCGCTCCAAGCCGGCCGTCCCGGTTGCCGGCAAGTATCGGCTGATCGATATTCCGCTGTCCAACTGCCTCAACAGCGGGCTGAACCGCATCTACGTGCTGACCCAGTTCAACTCCGTCAGCCTGCACCGCCACATTCGCCGGGCTTACCAGTTCGACAAGTTCGGCGGCGGATTCGTCGAGCTGCTGGCCGCCCAGCAGACCATGGAGCGGCAGGACTGGTACCAGGGCACCGCCGACGCCGTGCGGCAGAACCTGCGCTACCTCCAGCAGCCGGGCATCGACCTCGTGTTGATCCTCTCCGGCGACCAGCTCTACCGGATGGACTACCGCCAGATGTTCGAGACCCACACGGCGGCCGACGCCGACGTGACCATCGCCGCCTTGCCGGTCAGGCCCGACCAGGCCTCATCGCTGGGCATCATGCGTCTCAACGACGAGGGGCGCGTCGTGGGTTTCCTCGAAAAGCCGCAGACGAAAGACGAGCTGGCCCTGGTCCGCACCGACCATGCCTGGCTCAAGGCCCACGGCATGGCCGACACGGAGAAAGACTGCCTGGCCAACATGGGCATTTATCTGTTTAACCGCGATACGCTCGTCGATCTGTTGGAGAAGACGAGCTACTGGGACTTCGGCAAGGAAATCTTCCCCACGTCGATCCGCACGCACCACGTGCAAGTACACATGTTCGACGATTATTGGGAAGACATCGGCACCATCCGCTCGTTCTACGAAGCGAACCTGGAGCTGGCCCGGCCCGACGCGGCGTTCCAGCTGCGTTCGGAAGAACAGCCGATCTACTCGCGGGCGCGGTTCCTTTCCCCTTCGCGGTTCGATGGGGCGACGATTCGCCAAAGCCTGATCGCCGAGGGCTGCACGATCGAGGAAGGCGCCGTGATCGAGAACAGCGTCATCGGCCTCCGTTGCCAGATCGGGCGAAACGCCGTGATCCGAAACTCGATCATCATGGGCGCCGACTGGTACCAGACCGAGGCCGAGGCCGAGGCGGAGCTGGCTGCCGAGCACCCGGTGGTCGGCATCGGCGACGACACGGTGATCGAGGGGGCCATCGTCGATAAGAACTGCCGTATCGGCTCCAACGTCCGCGTGGCCAACGACACCGGCGAGTGGGATTCTTCCGAAACGCCCGAGGCCATGATCCGCGACGGCGTGATCGTCGTCACGCGCGGGGCCGTGCTGCCGGACGGCTGGGAACTCGGCGCGGGTCCAGCGGGGGCCAGCACGGCGGTGGCCGGCGCGGCGGCGCATTGAGCCGGCTCGGCATATTCCCTATGTCCGGCAGGGAAGCTGTGGCGTTTTGTCATCACCGCCGCCCGCACGTTGCCATTTGGCAACGTAGACTTTTCGCAGGACGGATTATCGAAAGTGGGCAACTCGCTCTGCGAGTTGCCGCCCGACTCGCAGCGTAGCCGAAGTCGCCAGACTTCGGGCTCCGACGATTCGCTTCCCCGCATTCTTACGATTCGGCTGCGCAGCAGTTCCCGCCGCATTCCGCATGCTCGCTAGATTTCCTACGACCGCTCTGCGCGCACTGGCCTGGACCGCCGGCCTGCTGGTGGCGAGCCAACTGGGTGCGACGTGCCCGGTGTACGCTCAGAGCACGGGCAGCGAAACGGCCGCGAGTCTCCCGCCGCCCCTGGCCGTCGCGCTCTCCTATACGCAGGCCGAGCGCAAGCTATTCGCGTCTGCCGACTCGGGCAAGCTGACCACGGCCGAGTTGTTCTCCGCAGCTTTGGTCGCTGGCGGCATCGATACGCCGGAGCAACGGCAGGCCTATCAAGTGCGCTTTCTTCAGCTCGGCCAGCGGCTGCGACATCGCATCGACAAAGCCGGCGAAGCGGCGGCCGACCCGGCTGCGCGGGCAGCGCTCGTCCATGCGTTTTTGCACGAGACGGTCCTTACGGAGTCGTACGACCTTCGGCTGCTCGCGCGTCTCGCAGGCGATGGATACCGGCCGCTACAACTGCGTGAGCGCGACGATCCTCTTCAACGCGCTGGCGGCGGAGGTGGGGCTGGACACCTCGGGCGGCGAGTGGTCGGCCCACGTTGTTAGCGTGCTGCGAACGAAGGACGGCCCCCTGCACGTCGAGACCACCTGCCCGCGCTGGCTCGAGCACATGGGCGAGGCTCTCCGAGACTCGCAAACGCGTCTGCCAGAGACGCGGCTACGTGCAAGCTGCCGATCGGTGGGAGTGCCGCAGCTCGTGGCCCTCGTGTATTACAACCTGGCGATCGATCTGGCCGAAGAGCGGCAGTTTGCCGAGGCCATCGCCGCCAACTACAAGGCCCTGCGACTCGATCCGGACCATCACAACGCCAGGGCCAATCTGCTGGCCGCCATCAACAACTGGGCACTCGACCTGGCCCAGCGAGAACAGTTCGCCGAGGCCATCGAGTTGCTCGGCCACGGCCGGAAATTCGCGCCCGATCATCCCACGTTCGCCCTCAACGAGGCTGCATTGCACGAGCGCCGTAGAACGGAATTCATTCCGTTGGGTCGGGACGCAGGGAATGACCGAACGGAATGATTCCGTTCTACATGACGGCACACGGAGTGTGCCTTCTACTACACCAGCACGTCGCGCACCGGCTCGCCCCCTTGGGCCACGCCGACCGGTCGGCCGGCCTGGTCGGGCACGCGGCAGTCCGGGTCGATGCCCAGGCAGTGGTAGATCGTCGCGCAGATGTCGGCCGGGCTGACCGGCCGGTCCTTGACGTAGGCGGCCTGGGCGTCGGACGCGCCGTAGACCGTGCCGCCGCGGATGCCGGCGCCGGCGAGCAGCGCCGAGTAGCAGTACGTCCAGTGGTCGCGGCCGCGCGTTGCCGTTGATCCGCGGCGTGCGGCCCATCTCGCTCATCACCACGACCAGCGTCTCGTCGAGCAGGCCGCGGTCGTCCAGGTCTTCCAGCAGGGCCGTGAACGTCTGGTCGAAGTGCGGCAGCTTGTTGCTCTTGCAGGATCGCGAAGTTGCTGGTGTGCGTGTCCCAGGCGTCGTAGTCGATCTGGACCGGTCCCAGAACAGGTCCCAGGTCACGTTGACGAACCGCACGCCCGCCTCGACCAGCCGGCGGGCGATCAGCGTGCTGTTGCCGAACAGCGTGCCGGCCGTAGCGGTCGAGCAGCCGCGGGTCTTCCTTCGACAGGTCGAAGGCCGCCCGCAGCTGCGACGAGGTGAGCAGCGTCGAAGGCCCGCTGCTGGGCATGCGGTCGAAGCTGCCGATGCCGTCGGCTGGGCGTCGCCGCGGCGGCGCTGGTCGTCGAACTGCTGCAGCAGGTCCGCGGCGGGCGTTGAGCCGGTCGAGGGTCAGGTCGGCGGCCGAGCGTGCTGTCGGGCAGGACGCGGCATGCCGCGGACCGTGGCCGGCGTAGCCGGGCGATGGGCTTCGGGACGTCCTTGTCGTGCGTACGGGGCGCACTCGGTGGTCAGCGGGTCGTACGCTGCCGAGGAAGCCGGCGTACGGCCCGGCCCGGCGGAACGCCTGGCCCCAGCCGAGCCAGCACGGCAGGTAGACGTAGTCGGGCAAGTCGTCCGCTGCGCGATGCGCGGCCGTCCTGGGCTTTGAGGTACTCGCAGACCGAGCCCATGCTCGGCGGGTCGGTGTCGTGCGGGTGCTGGTCGGGCAGCGGCAGCTCGTAGCCGGTGTAGCTCGGCAGGCAGTTGTGGCAGCCGGCCTTGTGGTTGACCGAGCGGACGAGGGCCGTCTTGTGCATCCAGCGTGGCCATCCGCGGCAGGTGCTCGCAGATCTGGATGCCGGGGACGCTCGTGGCGATCGGCTTGAACTCGCCGCGGACCTCGGGCGGGGCGTCCGGCTTCAGGTCGACACATGTCCTGCGTGGCGGCCCCGCCGAGCAGGTAGAGCAGGATGACGCTCTTGGCCTTGCCCGGCCGAGTCTGGCCGGCTTCGGCGGCGGCCAGAAGTCGGCAGGCCGAAGCCGCCCAGCAGCGAGAGCGCCCCGCCTTGAGCGTCTCGCGGCGGGTCAGGCCGTCGCAGCAGCGCCGCGGACTGCCGAGCATCGTGAGCATGGAACCTCCTGTCGAGAATGCGGCGATTAGGCGGCGCGCTTAGGCAGCAGAACTGACACGCATCAACGATTGTCGATAAGATAGGAGTTGGCCCTACCGGCCTGCAAGCGGAATTTCCTACGGCGACACTACTGGCGTTCAAGGTGGGCCGACCGTCTTGGCGACCCCCACCAGTGCTAGCCTGTCAGACAGAGCTTTTCCCGTGAGGTGGCTATGGAACGCTGCACAATCGCTGACGCAGCCGTCAACTTTAGCGGCTTGGTGAGTCGCGTCGTGGACGAGGGCATCACCGTAGAGCTGGAGCGCGACAATCACGTCGTCGCGCGTCTGTCTCCCGCTGTTCCGCCTCTTTCTCCGGCTGTTCCACCTCGTCTGACGGTCAATGAGCTCGGGGCCTTTCTCGCCGAATTACCGCGGCTAGGAGAGGACACCGAAGCATTCGGACGAGACCTCGAAGCAATCCGCGCCGAAGCAAGACCGGACGCCGATCCATGGGATTGATCCTCGACAGCGGCGTTTTCATCCGAGCGGAACGGCAGGGACTGATTTCAATGAATGATTTGCTCCACGTCTTGACTGAAGCAGAACCGGAAACGAGGTGGATCAACCCGACCGATGCCTAACACGCATGACGGTTTTTCGAGACATCACGTCCTTGCAGCCAGCCCGGCAAGCGAACGCAGTCGCTCGCTGGCAATAACAGGCACTTAATCTCGCCACGATCTTGCCTAGAGTCATGACGGGGCGAAGCGAACCTTTCGGCCAATCAACCGGCAGCCACCGTGGTGCACGCGGCTCGCGTGCACGGTGATCGCGCACGCGAGCCGTGTGCACCACTCTGCTCTTGCTCGGCAGCGGCGATGCGCGAGAATACACCGATGGCCATTACGACTCCCGAGCTGACCGTCGCCATCGATGCCGCCCGCGCCGCCGGCCAGTACATCGCCACGTGCTTCGCCGACGGCATCGAATCGCGCCCCAAGAGCAGCAATCCGCAGGCCACGTTCGATCTCGTGACCGACGCCGATCTCAAGGCCGAGATGCTCATCGCCGAGGTCATCCGCCGGGCGTACCCGGCTCACGCCATCTTGGGCGAGGAGCTGCATCCCAGCACGATCGCGGCCGAGCACTTGTGGGTCGTCGATCCCATCGACGGCACCAACAACTTCGCTCATCAGATCGCCCACTTCGCCGTCTCGATCGGCTACTACCGCGCCGGCCGGGCCGAGTGCGGCGTGATCTACAACCCGGTGCGCGAGGAGTGGTATGTCACCGCCCGCGGGCAGGGGGCCTGGTTCAACGGCCGGCGGGTGCAGGTGGCGCCGCCGGAGACCCGGCTCGATCAGGTGCTCGTCGGCGTGGGCTTCTACTACGACCGCGGCGCAATGATGGAGGCCACGCTGGTCGCGATCCGTGACCTCTTCCGGCAGAATATCCACGGCATCCGCCGCTTCGGCACGGCCTCGCTCGATCTGGTGAACGTCGGCACCGGCCGCTGCGGGGCGTATTTCGAGTATGAGCTATCGCCCTGGGACTTCGCCGCCGGGCGGCTGTTCGTGGAAGAAGCGGGCGGGCTGGTGACCACGTGTGCCGGCACGCCGCTCCCGCTAGCCAAAACAAGCGTGCTGGCGTCCAACGGCCCACTGCACCCGGCAGTGCTGGAGACCGTGGCGCGTCATTTGCCGTCGCGGTCCTCGGTCCCAAGCTCTGCTTGGGGCCGCACGTAACGAAGCTCTGCTTCGAGGAGATGGCGGACCACGGGTCGGTGACACGCCCAGAACATGGATGTGATGGGCGTGGCAGTGCCACGTCACGGGTTGCACCACGCCCTTCGCATCCATGCTCAGAGCGTGCCACCCAGGCTGTGGCATGGCCATCTTGGCCACCTTGGCCATGCGATAAGGGCCGGCCGTCTATTCACGGGCTGGAAGCCCGTGCCACGACCGCCACGACCATAATTGCGTGCGTCCCGTCTCGCCTTGTCGTAGGATAGAGACGGAACAAGAGCGCCCGGCACAAGAGCCACTGCCGCCCATTCGCATGAGGAGAAGAGCCATGCGCCCTATGCTTCGCCGCCCCCGTGCTTGGGTCATCGCGGCTGTTGCGATCCTCTCAGCGGTCGGTGCGTTTTTCGCCCTGGTGCCCCGCGCCCGCGGCCGATCCCTACGAAGCGGTCCGCAACCGGCTGGTGGATGAGGCCATCGTTGCCGAAGGGGTCAAGAACCGCCGGGTGATCGATTCCATGCGCCGCACGCCGCGGCACGAGTTCATGCCGGCTACAGTCCGCAATCAGGCCTACTACGACATGGCCCTGCCGATCGGCGACGCGCAGACGATCTCGCCGCCGTTCATCGTGGCCTACATGACCGAGCAGCTCGATCCGCAGCCCGACGACAGGGTGCTGGAGATCGGCACCGGCAGCGGCTATCAGGCGGCCGTGCTCAGCCCGCTGGTGCAAGGAGGTGTACACGATCGAGATCGTCGAGCCGCTGGGCAAGCGGGCGGCCGCCACGCTCAAGCAGCTGAAGTACGACAACGTCCACGCCCGCGTCGGCGACGGCTTCAAGGGCTGGCCCGAGGCACGCCCCGTTCGACAAGATCATCGTCACCTGCTCGCCCGAGAACGTGCCGCAGCCGCTGGTCGATCAGCTTAAGGAAGGCGGTCGGATGATCATTCCGCTGGGCGAGCGCTATCAGCAGACGCTGTATCTGATGACGAAGAAGGACGGCAAGCTCGTGTCCGAGGCCCTGGTGCCGACGCTGTTCGTGCCGATGACCGGCGCAGGCCGAGGCGGCGCGCAAGGTGAAGCCCGACCCCGCGAAGCCCACGATCGTCAACGGCGACTTCGAGACGGTCGATAAGTCCGGCCGGCTCGACAATTGGTACTACCAGCGGCAGCTCACGCTGGACGAAGAGAAATCGCCCCAGGGTCGGCGCTTCGTGACCTTCAGCAATCGCGAGGCCGGCCGCGGGGCGCACGCCCTTCAGGCATTCCCGGTGGATGGCAGCGCGGTCAAGACGCTCAAGCTGTCGTGCTTCGTCAAGGGAGCGTCGCTCCGCGCGGGCGGCCAGGGAGAAAGCCCTGGGCTGGTCGTCGTCTATTACGACAAGGACCGCAAGACGGTGGGCCACGTGGCGTCGGGCAACTTCCGCGGCACGTTCGAGTGGCGGCAATTCGAGGACAACAAGATCAAGGTCCCCGAGAAAGCTCGCGAGGCAATCGTTCGCATCGGCCTGCACGGGGCGACGGGGGAGATCTCATTCGACCAGCTCAGCCTGGAAGCGGGGAAATAGTCGTCCAAGTCGTTCCCACGTTCACTCGTTTCCCCGCGTCCCCTCGTTCCCAAGCTCTGCTTGGGAACGCAAGTAACGAAGCTCCGCTTCGAGGTGATCGCTGAGCCGCGACATCCAGCGAAGCACTCGAAGCAGAGCTTCGCGGCGCCGTTCCCAAGCGGAGCTTGGGAACGAGGGGACGGGTATCGCACCCGTAACCGCGCGGCAGATTCCGACAAGGCTGCTTGACAGTTCGTTTTTGATGAACAGATAATCGCTCACTGATGCGTGGATGGTAGAATCAAGTTGCCCGGAGACGACGACGGCCGCACTGGCAATACCGGTGCGGCCGTGTGGTTTTGCGTGTCCCGGCCGATTCGCGTGTGGGCAGGATGCATTCAGTTGTCCTCTTGGGAGCCAGAACGATGGAGCCGAGCAGCCGCGGCGGAACGAAGTCCAACGAACGTCACACGTCGAGCGCTCGCAAATCCGTCTGCTCCACGTCTGTTCGCTCCATGTCCGTTTGCTCAACGTCCAGGGATCGTTGTCCGGCGAGGCGCCGCGCTCTGACCGTTTCTTGCTTTGTGGCGGGTGCCCTGCTCGGGATCGCCGTACCTGACCACGCCACAGCCCAGACCCAGCTCAAGCCGGAAGAGCAAGCGGCCATCGTGTTGACCGCCGGGCGGAAGGCCTATAACGAGAAGCAATACCCCGTTGCCATCGACCGCTTTCAGGAATACCTCAAGACGTTCGGCAATCAGAAGGACGTCAACTCCGCCCGCTACGGTCTGGGCCTATGCCTGATCGAAGCGCCGCAGAAGAATTATCGCCTGGCGGTCGATACGCTTCAGCCGCTGGCCGGCGTTGGGGATTTCGCCGACCGGCCGCTGGCGCTTTATTACCTGGCGCTCGGCTACCGCGGGCTCGGTCACGAGGCGCTTGGTCAGGCCCTCGCCAAGCCACAAGAGGCGCCGCAGCACACGAACACCGCTAACGGCCACTTCGCCACGGCGGTGACGCACTTCGCCAGCGCGATGGCCGCGTTCGCCGGACGCACGAAGCCGCCGGCCGCCGACGCCAAGGAGCTGCCGGCCGACCTGGAGTGGGCGGCCCGCTGCCGCTGCGACCAGGCCGAGCTGCTGCTGCGGCTCGCCAAGGCGAAGGATGCGCTCGACCTGACAACGCCCTTCCAGGCAGACGCGGTGTGGAAGCTAAGCCGGTATCGTTCGCTCGGTTTGTACTACCTGGGCTATGCGTCGTTCGAATTGAAGGACTATCCGACCGCCGCTCGCTCGCTGAGCCAATTGGCGCCGTTCCAAGACCCGACGACCGGCGCCCACGCGCGGTACCTGCTCGCTCGCACGCATCATCTATCGGATGACCGCGACGAGGCCACGGCCCACTACGAGGCAGTGATCACCGGCTACGATCAGCAGAAGGCCGCCGCGCAGAAGGCATTACAAACTCCGGCCATGCTAACGGGCGGGCCGGAGGAGAAAGCCCGGCTCGAAGCGCTCCTGAAGTCCCCGCCGGAATACGTGAGCCGAGCCAGCTTCTACCTGGGCGTGCTGCTGTACGAGCAAGAGAAGTTTGCCGATGCTCTGGCCCGCTTCACGGCGTTTCCCCAGCAGAATCCGCAGTCGCCGCTCGTGCCCGAGGCCCAGTTGCGGCAGGGGTTCTGCCAGTTGGCGCTGAAGCAATACGCCGAAGCGGCCAAGACGCTCCCGCCGATCACCGCGCGGCCGGAGCTAGCGGACCGGGCATTCCTCGCTCTGGGCCGGGCGACGGTGCGCGGCGCTGATCCGAACCAGCCGCAGCCGTATGCCCAGGCCTTGCAGAGCGCGATGAACTTCCTGCGTCAGGGCATCGACCGGGCCGGCCAGCTAGCCGCGCAAGACCCGCAGGCCAAGGCCCGCCGCGTCGAGGCGCTGCTGGAACTGGGCGACACGCAGCAGTTGGCCAAGCAACATAAGGAAGCCGCCGCCACTTACCAGCAGATCCTCACGGAAAACCAGGCCCCGGAGCGCAACGAGGAGGCCACGCAGCGGCTGGCCACGGCCTTGCATCTCTCGCCGCAGTTCGACCAGGCGGACCAGACTTGCCAGCGGTTCGTGCAACAGTATCCCAACAGCACGCTGCTGGCGGCGGTGCTCTTCCGCTACGCCGAGAACGCCTATGTGCGCGGAATGGCCACCGAGCCGGAAAAGCCGACGGCCCAAAGCCCCGAGCGGCAAAAGTGGTTCGCCGAGGCGATCAAGCGCTATCAGCCGCTGATCGAGAAGTACCCGGAGTTCGCCTACGTCTCGACCGCCCGCTATCGCCTGGCGCTCACGCATTACCAATTGAACGACTTCACGGCGGCCGAGAAGTCGCTGCGAACGATCCCACAGGCCGACCAATCCGGCGAGCTGGCCGGCGTGCCGTATCATCTGGCCGATTGCGTGATCCGCGGTCTGGCCAAGGATGCCACGGATGCGTTGGCGGCCGGTCGGCTCGTGAAGCAGATCGAAGAGGCGGTCAAGCTGCTGGAGGGCTTCGTGGCCGCTGTTCCCACCAGCCCGCAGGCGGCCGATGCCTTGCTCAAGGTCGGCTACTGCTATCAGCGAACGGCAGCGCTGATGGAAGAACCGGCCGAGAAGCAGAAGAACCTGGCCGCCGCCCGTGCAGCCTACGAGAAGCTCGGCCAGCAGTTCGCCAATCACGCGCTCGCTCCCAATGGAATCTTCGAGCGAGCGAAGGTCATGGCTTCGCAAGGGGACGTGGGAGGGGCCATGAACGAGCTGGGCCGCTTCCGCGGCGATCCGCTCAGGCAATCGGCTGTCGCGCCGCTCGCACTACTGCGGCTTTCCACGCTGATGCGCAGCCAGAATAAGCCGGGCGACGCCGTTGCCTTGCTGACCGAGTGCCGACAACAGCACGAGCAGAAGCTACTGACCGATCCGGCGCGGACCGACTGGGCACCGCTGATTCAATATCACCACGCGGTGGCACTCAAGGAGTCGGGCAAGGTGCCCGACGCGCGCACGCTGTTCGAGTCGATCGTCAAGCAGTTCCCCAACTGGGCCCTCGTGGCCGATGCCGCGTGGCGCGACGGCCAATGCCGCAAGGAGCTGGCCGTGGTTCGCATTGAGACCGCACGCAAGATCACGGCCAAGCCCGATGCCAAGCCCGAAGAGCTGGCCGCCGCCCGCAAGGAGGTCGACGAAGGTTTCAACGCCATCCGCGGCGTGGGGCAGTATTTCCGCGATCAGGCCGCAACCCTGGCCCAGAAGAAGGCCGGCTCGCCAAGTCTGCTTCAGGGCCAGTTGCGGATGCACTATGAGTCGGCCTGGGCCTATCGCCTGGCGGCCGATGCGGAAATCCAGGCCACGCAGGAAAAGCTTTCGCAAGAGGCGCTTCAGAAGCGAATCGAGGAGCTGAAGAAGCTGGCCGCCGCCAATCCGGGTCAGCAATACCCGCCGCCGCGGGCGCCGGAGATTCCCCTCAAGGCCGTGCCGATCCAGCCCTCGGAGCAAGCCGCCCGCGATCAGTACAAGGCGCTGCTGGCCGCGTCGGCCGATGGGCCCCTTTCGCAGCATGCCCGGCTGGAGCTGGCCGAGATGCACGCCACACGGGCCGAGTACGATCCGGCGGTGCAGCTCTTGGCCGACGGGCTCGACCAGGAACCGCCGGCCGAGATGGAAGAGCGCATGCGGCTGCGGCTGGGCGATTGCCTGCTGGCGAAGAATGATCCCAAGGGAGCGGCCGAGCAGTTCGCCCACGTCGCCGCCAAGCCGACCAGCCCGTTGGCGGCCGAGGCGCGCTATCGCACCGGCGAGTGCTTTGCCTTGCTGAAGGACTGGACACGGGCCATCGAGCAATGGGTGGCGTTCCGCGATCAAGGCCCGCTGCAGAACCTGCCGAGCCTCAGCGACAGGGCCCTGCTGCGGCTGGGCCATGCCTTCGCGCACGCCGGCCAATGGGACCAGAGCCGCAATGCGATGGACACGCTGCTGGGCCGCTTCCCGCAAAGCCCCTGGCGGTTCGATGCCCGCTACGGCGTCGGCTGGGCGCTACAGAACCAGAAGCAGCACGACCCGGCGGTCGGCGTCTACACGCAGGTCATCCGCGAGACGGCCGGCGAAGTCGCGGCCAAGGCCCAATTGCAGATCGGCCTCTGCCGCCGCGATCAGAAGCGGCTGCCCGAGGCGGCGCTGGCGCTGCTCGTGGTGCCCTTCACGTACGACTACCCCGAGTGGAGCGCCGCGGCGCTTTACGAAGCGTCGCGCGTATTCAACGAGATGCAGCCGCCGGACAAGGAGCAGGCCAATGCCCTGCTCAAGCGGTTATTGAAGGATTATCCGGAAAGCCCTTGGGCGAAGCCGGCACGCGACCAGATGGAGGGAGCAAAGAAGAGTTAGCGTATGGTTCTGGTTCCCAAGCTCCGCTTGGGAACCCAAGTGACGAAGCTCCGCTTCGAGGTCTTGGAGGGGAACCGCTTCACCCGCCTGCGGGCTGACGCGAAACAGAGCTTCGTTACGTGCGTTCCCGAGCAGAGCTTGGGAACGAGGAAACGACGACTGGAGTTCGGCACCGTTTTCAAAGGAAGGAAAGCCGCATGAAGAGACTCGACATCAACCTGGATCGCGGTGCTCTTGGTCGCCACGGCGTTCGCGCTCGGCGGGCCGGTCGCCCATGCCTACGTCGAAATCTCCTACTCGCTCGGCCGCGTGGTCAACGAAGTCGACCAACATCATGCTGCTGCGCGTCGAGAGGGTGGACAAGGAGAAGAACCTCATCATCTACCGCAAGGTCCGGACCTCAAGGGCAAGCACCCCACCGACGTGATCAAGCACAACATCGGCCGCGGCGGGTTTCATCCGCGCGAGTGGCAGAACATCATGGACTGGGCCGAGCCGGGCAAGACGGCCGTCTTCTTCCACAACGGCGGGGCCAGCGAGACCTGCATCGACAACTACTGGTACCAGGCCTACGCCGGCGGCGAGTGGTGGAGCATGAGCCACGGCGAGCCGTTCCTGCTCCGCACCTTCGCCGGCAAGCCCGACAAGCTGGCCGCGGCGGTCGGCGCGATGCTCGACCGGGGCAAGAGGTCGTCGTCCCCTGCATGGTCGACGGCGACAAGAACGCCCTGCAGCTGCGCACGGCCAGCATCCAGCGGCTCAAGGCCAGCCTGAAGCTGCCCGACTACAACCCGAAGCGCGACTTCGTCGGCTGGGGCGGCGAGGACTTCCGCGCGCTGGCCGGCATGCCCGGCTTCACGCACTACGCGGGCGTCAGCCGGGTCGACCCCGGCGCCGGCAGCGTGGCCCTGCCGACTTCGACGGCGACGGCAAGCCGGAGTTCCTGTTCGGCGGCCGGCAGAAGGTCGCGCTGCAGCAAGCGGCGGCACGTCGCTGAACGAGATCACGCTGCCGTATGCCGGCGGCGCCCGCGCGGCCGACTGGGCCGACTACAACGGCGACGGCAAGCCCGACCTGCTCCTGGCCACGTCGTCCGGCCCGAAGCTGCTCACCAACCAGGGCAAGGGCGTCTTCAAGACGATTCGGGCCGGCTGCCGCCCGAGGCCTATTACAACCTCACGGCCGCCGCCTGGATCGATTACGACGACGACAAGCGGCCCGACATCCTCCTGGCCAACGGCTATCTCGGCCTGCGGCTGTATCACAATCTCGGTCCCGCTGCCGCGGCCAAGCCAGTGAAGCCAGCCGTCGGGCCTTGGCATTGGGCCGGACCGTTCGACAATGCCGGCGCAAAGGGATTCGATACCGCCTATCCGCCGGAAGCAGGCGTCGATCTCAAGGCCCAATACACGGGCAAGGGCGGCACGCCCGTCAAATGGCAGGAAGGCAAGTTCATCGACGGTCAGGTCAACAGCCTTGCGCAGCTCTTTCCCCCGAACGAGACCGCGATTTACCTGTACCGCGAGCTGGACTTCGGCGGCGCCGTGGAAATCCCTCTTTCGCTCGGCAGCGACGACACGCTCACCGTCTGGCTGAACGGGCAGAAGCTGTTCGCAGAGAACACGGCCCGGGCTTGTGCTCCGGACCAGAACCGCGTCACCCTCAAGCTCAGGCAAGGCCCGAACCAGTTGCTGCTCAAGATCTGCAACGGCAGCGGCGATTTCGCCTTCTACGCCAACATGGCCGGTGTGCCCAAGACGGCCGAGCCGCTCTTGTTCCAAGACATTTCCGAGATCGCCGGTCTGGGACCGCAGGGCCTGGCCGGGCAGCTCAAGGGGGACCATCTGGCCGTCGCCGATCTCAACGGCGACGGTTTCCAAGACTTTTTGTATAGCGCCGGCCAAGGCGTGCTGGCCATGCGATCGGGCAAGGGCTTCGCGGACTACAAGCAAGGCGGCGTCACCTACAAGCCAGGCGGCGTGACGCCGGTCTTGGCAGACGTCAACGGCGACAGCAAGCCCGATCTGTTTGTCCCGCAGGAGTCTGGCAGTAAGCTCTTCCTCAACGACGGCAAGGCCCGCTTCACTGACGTATCGACCAAGAGTGGCGACGTCGCTAAGCCGCTGGGCCGCGTGACGGGCGCCGCGGTCGCCGACTTCGACGGCGACGGCAAAGTGGACATCTTCCTGGGCTGCTTCAAGAGTGGCAACCAATATCTCAAGCAGAACGGCGACGGCACGTTCACCGACACGAGCGAGAGCCTGGGCTTCCATCAAAAAATCTTCAACTCCCGCGGGCTGGCCCTGGCGGATATCAATAAGGATGGCGTGCCCGACCTGCTGCTGGCCAACGAAGGGCAAGAGTCGGCCGTGCTGCTGGGGGCGCCGAAGAGGACGGGAGGGGAGGGGTTGTCGGTGAGATAGTCTGAGAATGTGATGATGACGCCGCAGCTTGTCCGAACCCATGAACAGAAAGAGCGATTCCGCGCGAACGACGTTTACGCCGGTTGTCCAAAGTCGCGGCAGGTGGTGGATTGGGTGGCTGGAGGAAGTGCCCGGCGTGAATTCACAGGCCAGAACTCGTAGGGAGTTGCTGGCGAAGCTGCAATCGGCCCTTCAAGAGGCGCTGGCAATGGATGCGGAGCAACTTGAGCTGGGAACAAGCGGCAAGTTCTGGGAGTTGATCGCAGCGCGGCGGAAAGAGGAAACGATCTCGCGGGCGGCGCTGGAGAGGGCGATAGAGGCGCGCACCCGGAGGAAGAAATGACCATGCAAACCGAGCAGATCACGATTACCGTCGATAAGGAAGCAGCAGAGGCCTACCGCGCAGCGTCTGAACAGGAGCGGCGGAAGCTGGATCTGCTCTTGACCCTCCGGCTGCACGACGCCTTGCGACCCGCCGCTTCGCTCCAAGAGCTTTATGCGCGACATTAGCAAAAAGGCGCAAGAGCGAGGGCTTACTCCGGAAGTGCTGGGGGAATAACGATGGCTACCAAGACACTCGACCAACACATCGAAATCACGTCCGGCGTAGTGGGCGGTAAGCCGCGTATCGCCGGGCGCAGAATCTCCGTGCAGAACATTGCCATTTGGCACGAGCGATTGGGCATGAGCGTGGACGAGATCGCCACGGAGTACGACTTGACGCTGGGCGACGTCCACGCGGCCTTGGCGTACTACTTCGATCACCGGGAAGAGATCGACCGGTCAATCGCCGAGGACGAGGCGTTCGCCGAAGCGCTCCGCGAGCGCACGCCCTCGAAGGTTCGACAGAAACTCCAGCAGCGGGCATCGAATGGCCCAGAAGGTTAGGTTTTACACGGACGAAAACATCTCACGCGCAGTCATCAAAGGCCTGCGACAGCGCGGTGCTGACGTGCTAACCGCCGTAGAAGCTGGTTTGATGGGTGCGGAGGACGAAGTACACCTGGAACGCGCAACTACTGAGGGCCGAGTTGTCTTCACTCAGGATCAGGACTTCCTCCGGCTGCACGCTGCCGGCGTTGAGCATGCGGGGATTGCCTACGCGCCACAAGGCACACCGATCGGGGACGTGATCCGCGGACTGATGCTCATTCACCAGGTGCTCGACGGCGAAGACATGAAGGCGCATGTGGAATACCTGTAAACCAAAGCGAATGCCATGAAGCAACTGAATCATTGGTTGGTCTTGAGTGGGCTCTTGTCCATGGCTTTTGCTCTCACCACCCACGCCGCTCCCGGCGATTGGCCCACCGCTCGCGGCAATCCGCAGCGCACCGGCAGCGCCGATGGCAAGCCCGGGCCGGCGGCGCCTAAGGTGCTCTGGGTCCACAAGGGCACCGAGCATTATCTCGCCTCGCCGGTGGCGGGGTCCGGCACGATCTATCTCTCGTCGCTCGGCGCGTTCAACGCGTCCAACGTTGTCGCCTTGAAGACCGGGGCGACCGAGGCCAAGCGCATCGCCTGGGGCAAGACGACGCCCTACCTCAAGCTGCCGGTGGCCAGCGCGCCGGCTGTCAGCGGCGGGTACGTGGTCTTCGGCGACGGCATGCACCAGACCAACGGGGCGACCCTGCACTGTCTGCGGGCCGATACGGGGCTCATGACCTGGCAGTACGCCGTGCCGGGCGACCTGGTGCACATGGAAGGCTCGCCGGCCATCGCGGATGGCAAGGTGTTCATCGGCGGCGGCAATGCCGGCGTGATCTGCGTCGATCTCAACCGGGTGACGCTCGAAGGCAAGGAGATGGAGCTGGCGGCCGTGAAGGAAATCCTCGACAAGAAATGGAAGGAGCTGCTGGCCAAGTACGAGGAGGACAAGAAGAAAGACCCCGACTTCGCCGTACCGCCGAGCGAGAACGACCTGCCCAAGCCAGCCCCCAAGCTCATCTGGCAGCAGGGCAAGGGCAAATGGCACGTCGATGCCGCGGTCAACGTGGTCGGCGACAAGGTGCTCGTGGCCTCGGCCTTTCTGGACGAGGAGAAGCAGGGCGAGCGGGCGATCTATTGCCTTTCGGCCAAGGACGGCAGCACGCTCTGGAAGCAGCCGCTCAAGTTCAACCCCTGGTCCGGGGCCTCGGTCGCGGATGGCGTCGTGGTCGTCGCCGGCAGCAACATCCGCTTCGATCCCAAGCTCGTGGCGCAGGGACAAGGCGAAGTCGCGGCCTTCGACCTGGCCGACGGCAAGCCGCGCTGGGCGCCGCGCCCGGTGAAGGGAGGCGTTGTCTCGTCCGTCGCTTTGCAAGGCGGCCTGGCCGTCTTCACCGCCACCGACGGCAAGCTGCGGGCGATCAATCTGGCCGACGGCCGATTGAAATGGACCTACGAGGCGAAGGCGGCGTTCTTCGCTGGGCCGGCGGTGACGAGCAGCACGATTTACGCGGCCGACCTCAAGGGCGTCGTGCACGCCATCAACCTGGCGGACGGGAAAGCTCAATGGACGCTCGACCTGGCGGCCGATCCGGCGGTGAAGGCCCCCGGCATGGTCTACGGCTCGCCGATCGTCCACGATGGCCGGCTGTACGTGGCGACCTGCAACGTGGAAGGCGACAATTCTCGGCAGCCGACGGCGGTCGTGTGTATTGGAGAGAAGTAGTTGTTTGTCAGTAGTCAGTGGTCCGTTGTCAGTTGGTGACGGCGGGCCGCGTGACGGGATCGGGAGTCGATTTTCGCGACAATGAACTCCGACGATGCGCGGCGATGCTTTGTCGCGAAATCGACTCCCGACCCCTTTGCGGCGGTATACTGCGAACGTCAACCACCAGCAGGAGTGCCGGCATCATGGCGATACATCGCACGACATTTGCGGCGTTCGTTGTGCGCTGCTTTCACGTTGATGGCGCCGTGCTGGCCGGCCGTGGCTCAAGAGAAGAAGGATGCCAAGACGGCCGAAGCGATCACCGTCGATAAGGAGAAAAAGACCGTCACCGTGGCGTGCAAGATCGCGCCGCGAAAACTGCCGAACCTGAGCGAGGTCTATCCGATCGAAGTGATCGCCACGCTGCCGGCCCCCAAAGGGCAAAAGGCGCACGAGACGGTGGTCACGTTCGACGTGAAGCCCAGTGACATCCATAAGGCGGTGGAGTCGCTGGGCCTCAAGGCGGGCAAGCCCGCCAAAGGGGAGGATGCCAAGGCGGAAGGGCCTGAGGTGCAGATTTCGCTGGAGCTGCCCGGCCCCGGCGGCGTGGTCCGGCGGGTGCCGATCGAGCGGCTGCTGGTGGACAAGAAGACGGGCAAGCAGATGCCCAAGATCAAGTGGCGGTTCACCGGCTCGGTGATGAAGCAGCCGGACCCGGCCAAACCGGAGACGGTGTTCGGCGCCGACCTGTCGGGCACGCTGATCGCCATTTTCCCGGTGACCGACGAGACCGTCTTCCAGACGGACCTGACCATGAAGGAAGAACCGCTGATCAAGCTGGAGACAAACGCCAAGGTGCTGCCCAAAGAGGGGACCGACGTGAAGCTGATCATTCAGGTCCCGTAACGTAACGTGGCCGACTTTCCGAGTCGGGCCAGCCGTTGAACCTGTTGCGAGAAAAACGTGAAAGCCATCGTGATCCACAGAGCCAGCCACAACAAGACGACGATGAAAAGCAGACTTCCGCGAGTGCTGCTCGTGCTGATGGCGCTCGCCGGCGCCGCAGGGGCGGCCGCCGTCTATGTCGGCCCCGACCGCGCGCGCGAAGCGTGGCGTTCCCTACAGGCCGCGATCAGTCCGTCGTCGTCAACTCCAGCGGGCCGAAGCGCGGGCGACCAGCTGACGGCGCGGCCCGAGCCGCTGCCGAGGGCCAGTGCGGAGTCCAGGCTCGAAGAGCCGCCCGCCCCGCCGGCCGAAGGCAAGCGGCTGATCCCACGGGCGAGCGGTCGCCAGGCCGCGGTCATCAAATCGGCCGGCCCGGCGAGCGTGCCGGTTGGCGCCCCCGCCCCCGTCCCCGCGCCGGCCGCGGCGGCAGATCCTGCCGTCGCGCAGGCTCCTGCCCGGCGCGATGCGAAGGCTGAGCCGATTTCGAAGGAGCGACCCGCAGCCGTCACGTTGGCTGCGGCCGCCTTTGAGTTCCCGGCCGATGACGCGGGCCGGCTGCTGGCGGACAAGCTGACGCCGCCGCGCGAAGTGCCGCTCTCGCCCACTCCCTTCGTGCGCGAGCCGCGGCCGAGGCCCTCCGGCATGCCGGACGATCTGAAGCGAGACGTGGCCAAGCTGCCGCCCGCCGGCAGCGGCGCGGCGACGGTAGTCGTCGGCGATGAGCGGCGCTCACCCCAGCGGGGGGAGCCGGCGCTGGACCGTCCGCCGCTGGCCGCCGAGGCCGACCCGGCGCGTCCGCAGCGGCTGCTGTGGCCGGCGGCGCCGTTGGCCTATGTCTCGTCGGCCAACCCGGACGAGACGCCTGCCTTGCGCTACGTTGGCTTGCCCACCACCGAGGCCGTCACGCCGCAGGAAGACCCGACCGCCGATTCGACCAGAGCGGCCTTGCTGGCGGGCAGGTCGGTGCCGATGCCAGTGCCGCCGCCGCCGCTTCGATTGACGATCCCCGATCCGTTCGAAAATGCCCGCGTCGTGGAATTGGCCAATCCGCCCGCCGAGCGCGATCCACCGGAGCCATCGTTCCAGCGCCCGCAACCGCCGTCACTGCCAATGGCGGAAATGCCCAAGAAGAAGCCGTAGTCGAGCGTCACCGACGACTTGTGGCGTCGTAGTCGCAATAGCGGAAGAGCGGCTAAGACGCGACGGCAAGGGTGAACGGAACGCTAATAATCGCTAATACGCGCTAATCGAACATGTAGGCGGACGGCGATGCCTTGGGATCGTGGCTCATCAGCGCTGATTAGCGTTTATTAGCGTTCCAAAGCCTTCTTCAGAAGATTGCAGCAACCACGTCAAACCGTCTCTCCTGCACAATGTCATGTTCTTCGTGAGGCGCCGCGTTAGGTGATTTCTTGTTTGGCTGCGGATGTCTGGCCTTCCTGGGCCGCGCTGGCCGATGGCGCCCCACTGGGCGTCATTCCGGTGCTGATGGGCCCGCTGCAGGTGCTCCTGGCGCTGCTGCCGACCATCGTGGCGGCGTTTCTGGCGTTGGTCATCGCGCTGTTTCGACCGTCGGCCTATCGGACGGTCTTTCGCTTTCTCTGGCATCAGAAGCTGTTCACGGCTTGCCTGCTGGGCGTGGCGGTCTGCTGGTACACGGGGTTTCCGCTGAGCCTGATTCCCACACACGCGGGCACGGCGGGCGACGCGCCCGGTGATTGGCCCGCCTATCGCGGCGGCGCGGCGCGGCTGGGGCGCGTGCCGGGCGACGATGCGGCCGGCCAGATCGAGCCGACGGCCGGCCCTGTCCTCTGGTCGGCGCTGCGGAGCATGACGATCTACTCGTCCCCCGCCGTGGCCGGCGATCGTGTGTACGTCTCCACCGTCTGGGACATGACGCCGTTCAATCCCACCGGCAAAGGCGCGATCGTCTGCCTGGACGCCCATACGGGCGAGGAGCTGTGGCGCTACTCCCCAAGCGACTTTCGCGGCACGTTTTCTTCGCCCGTGGTGAAGGATGGCTATCTCGTGTGCGGCGAGGGGCTGCACCAGACCGCCGACGCCCGGATCACGTGCCTCGACCTCTCGGGCCGCCGGCTCTGGGAGCTGCGCACCAAGAGCCACGTCGAATCGACGGCCTGCATCGAGGGCGGGCGGGTGTACATCGGCGCCGCCAGCGACGGGCTGTATTGTGTCGATCTGGAGCCGGATGAAGACGGCCGGCCGGTCGTTCATTGGCACCTCGATCCGGCGAGCTACGTCGATTGCGAGTCGTCGCCGGCCGTGGTCGGCGGCACGGTATACTTCGGCTTGGGTGTCGGCGGCAACGCCATCTGCGCCGTGGATGCGGAGACCCACGAGGAACGCTGGCGCATCGACACGCCCTATCCGGTCTTCTCCGCGCCAACCGTCGTCGATGGGCTGCTCTACGTGGGCATGGGCAACGGCAACTATGCCCAAACGGCCCAGGAGCTGCTGGCCGCTCGAACGGAAGAGCTAAGGAACGCCGGCAAGTCCGCCGAGGAGATCGCTGCGGCGACGAAGGACATGGGACCAGCGGGGGCGATCTGGTGCCTCGACGCACGAACTGGGGAGGTGCGGTGGAAACACCCGCTGCCCGACACGGTGCTCGGCTCGGTGGCCTGCGAGGCCGGGCGGCTGTACTGTGGCTGCCGCGATGGACGGCTGTATTGTCTCTCGACGGATGGCCGGCCGCTCGGCCAATACGACGCGCGCGGGCCGATCTTCAGCGCCGCCGCGCTGGGCCGCCGGCACGTTTATTTTTCGACGAAGGACGGCCGCACCTTCGGCCTCCGGGCCGACACGCTCGAGCCGCTCTGGGACACGCCGCTGGGGAGCGACGTGTGGGGCTCGCCGGCCTTGGCCCACGGACACCTTTACGTCGGCACCGTGGCCGGGCTGCGATGCGTGGGGAGCAACGTCCCGCCGCCTCCGCCGCTATGGAACGCCGGCCCGCGGGGCGGCATCGTCGGCCGCGACGCGCTGCCGCGCGAAGTCGAGGAAGCCTGGCGATACCCGAGTGAAGGCCAGCCGCCCTTCCGCGTAACCGCTCCGCTCATGATGCACGAAGACTTCGCCTACGCGGCAGGACAAACGCCCGAGGGGCCATGCCTGGTCAAGCTTTCCACGCAGGCCGAGCCGGAAGGCGGCCAGCGTGAGATCTGGGTCAAGCGGCTGGAGCGAGTCATCGATCTTCCGCCGAGCGGGCTGGCCGATCGGATGTTCGTCGTAGAAGGTGCTGCGGAGCACGGCAGCACGCTGCGTTGTCTGTCGGCCGAGGACGGTGAAGTGCTCTGGAGCTTGCCTTTGGGCAGCAGCGCGCCCGGGCAGTTCACCATCGACCGCCAACGAGCCTATCTCTGGACAGCGGCCGACGAGCTCACGGCGGTCGATCTGGCCAACGGTCAGGTATCATGGCGGCGGCCGGCGGGAATTGGCATGCCCGTCGGCTTGCCGGCGGTCTCCGCCGATTTGCTGCTCATCGTCGGCACGCGCGGCGCGGCGGCCATCGACGCGCCTACGGGAACGCCGCTCTGGAGGGTCGAGTTGAGCGAGCCGCCGCGCGGCGGGCCACTCCTGACGGGCGGCCGGTTCCTGCTGGCGATCGGCGATCGCCTCGAACAGCGGCGTCTGACCGATGGCGGCCTGGAGTGGCAATCGGCGGTGGGCCAGGTCGATCATCCCTTGGTCGCCGAAGGCCGCCGAGCGGTCGTCTGCACGCGCTCGGGAGAACTCAAGGTCGTGGCCCTGAGCTGCGGCCACGTGCTGCAGAGGGCGAGTTGTGCCCCGGGGTCGTGGCCGCCGCTGGTGCATCAGGGATTGATCGTGTTTCGCGAGCCGGAGGCGCTGGTCGGCCGTCGCGCTGCACCCATCGGGCGATCCGCCAGCAGCGCGGCTTCCTCAAGAAGCCGGGCTTCTCGAGCCGTGGGAATGGTTCATCACCTTCGGCGGCGACGTGCGGCCGGCGATGCCTCTGGTGGGCACGGCCGGAGCGATTGTCATTGCGGACGAGAAAGGGGGCGTCGTATGCGTCCGGCCGACGCGATGAACGCCCCGCCGATCCACGTCTATGGCTTCGGCCCCGGCTGGTCCGAGGGGGACCCGGAGGCGCAAGGACCTCTTGGGCGGCAAAGGGGCCAGCCTGGCCGCGATGAGCCGGGCCGGCTTTCCGGTGCCGCCGGGATTTACCATCTCGGCTGAGTGCTGCGAGCACGTCGAGCGGCACGGCGCCTGGCCGCCGGGGCTGGAGGACGAGGTGCGCCGCGCGATTGCCCGCCTGGAGGCCACCACCGAGCGAACCTTCGGCCGCGGCCCGCGACCACTGCTCGTTGCCGTGCGATCCGGTGCCGCGGTCTCGATGCCCGGCATGATGGACACGATCCTCAACTGCGGGCTCAACCCATCGCTGATCGAGACCTATCCCGCGCCTGAGCTTTTCTGGCGCGAGTATGCCAATCACATCCGCCTCTTCGCCTCGTCGGTGGCCGGGCTGACGCTGGAGTTCGACGAAGGGCGCCCGGCCCGACCGCAGGTTGAGGAGTTCCTCACCACGTGGAGCAGGCATGCTTGCCTGCCAGAGCGTGGCATGGGCTTCCAGCCCATGCAGCCCGTCCAGGAGTCGTATGGGCTGGAAGCCCATGCCACGGCCCAGCGGCCATTCCCGACCGATCCCTGGGACGTGCTGGTGCAGGCGATCAATGCGGTCTTCGCCTCGTGGAATAGCCCGCGGGCCCTGGCCTATCGACGGCACCACGACGTGCGCGGCGTGCCGGGCACGGCGGTCACCGTGCAGGCGATGTTCCCCTCGGAGCGTTCGGGCGTGCTGTTCACAGCCGACCCCAACACGCTGGATACTGGCGGGATGATCCTCGAGGCCTCCTGGGGGCTGGGCGAGGCGGTGGTCTCCGGTGCGGTGACGCCCGATATCTACGTCCTCGACCGGGCCACGCTGGAAATCCGGCAAACGGTGCCCGGTCACCGGCCCGGCCGCGAGGCGGCGCTGACCGACGAGCAGGTCCGCGAGCTAGGCCGGCTCGGCCAGAGCGTGGAGCAGCACTTCGGCGTCCCCTCGGACATCGAATGGGGCCTGGCTGACGGGCACGTGGTGCTCTTGCAAACCCGGCCGATCCGTGGGCTGGAGGTGCTGGCCGAAGCGCGGCGTGCGCGCGACGAGGAGGTCGCCCGGCTGCGGCAGCTCGCCGGCAGCGGCCATGTCGTGTGGGTGGTGCACAACCTGGCCGAAACGCTGCCTGCCCCCACCCCGCTCACCTGGGACGTGATCCGCGAGGCGATGAGCGGCCGCGGCGGCTTTGGCCGGCTCTATCGCGAGCTGGGCTACCGGCCCAGCGGAGTCGTAGACGAACACGGCTTCCTCGAGCTGATCTGCGGCCGCATCTATGCCGATCCGCGCCGCGCCGCCGGCCTGTTCTGGGGCGACCTGCCTTTCGCTTACGACACCGAGGCGATCGTCGCCGACCCCCGCGCACTCGACGGGCCGCCCAGCAAGCTCGACTTGGAAAGGGCCGACCCGCTGCTCTTCCTGCGGCTGCCGGGACTGGTATGGTCGATGCTCCGTTGCGCGCGGCGCATGAAGCGGCTACGGCCCCGCGCGATCGAACGCTTCGAGCGGCAGGCATTGCCGAGATTCGAGGAGTTCTTGCGCGCGGCCGGCCAGACGCCGATCGCGTCGCTCGACGACCGGCAGCTCATCGCGGAATTCCACCACCGCCGCCAGTACGTGCTGGGCGAGTTTGCCGCCGAATCGCTGCTGCCGGGCTTCTTTGCGGGCCTGGCACAGGCCGACCTTACCGCCTGGCTCACCAAAATCCTTGGCGAGGAAGGTCCGGTCTGGGCGGCGCGGTTGACCTCCGGCTTGGACGGCGACTTGACGATGGAGCAGAGCGTCGAGCTGTACCACGCGGCGCGCGGCGAACGACCGCTCGAAGGGTTTCTTGCTCGTTTCGGGCATCGCGCGGCCAACGAGATGGAACTGGCCCAGGCGCGCTGGCGCGAGGATCACGCCGCAGTAGAAGCGATGTTGGCCGGCTGCGGTCTGCGACCTCGCCGCTAGCGCGGCACGAAGACCAGGCCCAGCAGCGCCGGGAAGCGGAAGTCGCTCTTCCCCAGCTCTTGGCCGACAGCGGCGGCTCGTCATTCCGCGAGCGCATCGAAGCGGCGCTCGGCGACGCGCAGCGGCTGCTGCCTTATCGCGAGGCCGGCAAGTTCCACCTGATGCGCGGCTACGAGCTGCTGCGGCAACCATTAGCCGAGTTGGCTGGCCGTTGGGAGCTGGGCGCGCGACCTCTTCTTTCTCCGTCTGGCCGAGCTGCCAGAGTTCGTCGCCCGTCGGACTGAATTGCTCGACCAGATCGAGCGCCGCAAACTCCGCTGGAAGGCGCAACAGAAGCTTGTGCTCGGTGAAGTCGTCGATTCGCAGCGGCTCGATACGCTGGGGCAAGCGGCGCCCTTGCCCGAGGGATCCCAAGGCCGGCGTTTGCCGGCGCGGCCGATCGCTGCCGGCGTGGCCGCGGGCATCGCGCGGGTCGTGCTGGATCCACGCGAGGCAGGTGACCTGGGCAGCGGGTACATTCTCGTTTGCCCCAGCACAGACCCGGGCTGGACGCCGCTGTTCCTTCAAGCCAAGGGCCTGGTCGTGGAGCGCGGCGGCGTGCTTTCGCACGGGGCCATCGTGGCCCGCGACTTCGGCATCCCGGCCGTCGTTTACGAACACGCCACACGGCACATCCGCAACGGCTCGCGAATCGCCATCGACGGACACCGGGGGGAAATCGTCTTGGATGTTGAGGAGTAAATCAACGGTCAGCGGCGAGCGTCGAGCCGTCAGGCCGACGTGCTCGAAGCGGACTCAAGCGCATAGCATGTTCGATTGGTCACACATCGCGCCGGCCATCACCGCCGCCGGGGACTTCCTCCTGGGCTGGCTGCTGGCGCTGCCGCGCGACGCCGCCATCGTGGCGATTGCGCTCATCACGTCGCTCGTGCTGACGCTGGTCCGCAAGTGGTTCACGAACCAGGAGCTGCTCGGCCGGTGTGCCGCCGACTTGCGCCGCCTCAAGCAGCTCCTTCGCGAGGCCAGGGCGCGTGGCGACAAGCCCAGCGTGCGGCGGATGAAGGGCACCGTCAGCCTGATCAAGCTCAAGCAGCTATCGGCCGAGGGGCGCGTGCTGCTGGTGGCCTTGCTGCCGTTGGCCCTGCTGGCCACTTGGGGGATCGAGCGGCTGGAATACCTGCCGCCGGCCGTCGGCGAGGAGCTGACGCTGCGCGCCTATTATCCGTTGTCTTCCGTGGACCGGCTCACGCACCTGGTGCCGCCCGAGGGCTTCGACCTGCGGCCCGCATCATCCGCGGTGCAACAAGTGCGGGCTGATGAGGAGGGAGCGCGCAACGGCGTCGCCGAGTGGGTGCTCATCGCACGAGGGCCAGAGGCGAAGACGGAGCTGACGATTCGCCATCAAGACCGCGCGGTGAGCCACGGGCTGCGAGTGGATGGCCGCGCCTACGAGCCGCCGGTTCAGATGCACGACGAAAATCTGATCCTGGCGACGGAGATCCAGCTCACCCAGGCACGCTTCCTGGGCCTCGTTCCGGGGGCGCCGGCCATCGGCTTGCCGCCGTGGGTTGTCGCCTATTTACTGCTGGCGCTTGCGCTCGTCTATCCGCTGCGGAAGGTGCTCCGCGTGTGGTAAACGTCGCCCGCCGACAGCGACGCTGCGCGCTTGAGAGAGATTCCCGGTTGCCTGCCGACGGCTCGTCACGCTAAGGGCCGGGGCGCTTGATCTGTAAGTTGACCTCGCCTCCCTCCCGGATCTCGACGCTGGTCAGAGGCGTCTTCTCGGGAGTCAGATACTCCTTGGCGACAACCGTCTCAATCTTCACGACCGCGGGCATTCCGGCCGTGGCGGGCTTGCCTGTCACGGGCGGCGGTCCTTTTGCCAACTGCGGCAGGACGGCCCGAAAGTAGGCCTTGTACGTACCGGCAGGCGCACCATCGTTCTCGCCAAAGGTGCTCAACTGGAACTTGCCGTCCTGGTCCAACCGGCCGTGCGGCGAATAATCGCCGCCGGCGACGGGAAGCAGAACGATCTCCGCATTGGTCACCGGCTGACCGTCCTGGTAGGTCACCCTTCCGCCGGCTTGAACGGTGGGCGGGCGTTTGGGTTCGCCGCAGCCCGGCACCGTCAGCAGGAAGCACAAGCCGGCAACGCACGTCCAACGCAGCATCTTTGGGACCCTGGGGCCAGGAGTTCAGCGGCCGCCGCTCACGCGCTGCGCTGCGCGCATGGCAGGAACTGGATGGAAGCAACCGTTACTAGGGGAACGTGTAAGTCTGCGAGTCGCGGCAGCCGCCGAATGCCGAGAGGACTCCCGTCCCGGTGGAGCTGTGGATCGTTGCCACGCTGGCATCCCCCCTGGCGAACAAGCAGACCTGCGGGTGCCAACTGCCAAACCACCAGCCGTCGGTGCCGCGGGTGTTGCCGCCGTACGGCTCCGCGTACGTATACGAACCGGCCGGATAGTCGTGGCTGGGGTTGCGAATGAGGCCGATCTTGTAGCCGGTCCAGAAAAGGCCGTCGGCTTCCGGCGTGGAATAGTTTCCGCCGAGGATCCGGCCGACGTACCAATGTTGCCAATGGGCCGCCAGCGCGGCGCTTCTTCGCCCCCGTTGATCATCGAGGGGTGCAGCGCTTTCTCTCCGATCATGGCCGTGTTGCTCAGACCATCGCCCTGAGCACTAGCCAACGTCGTGGCCGACTTGACCGGGGTGGTGGCGGTGACGATCTGAATCGGGAATCGCAGCAAGGCGTCGGACTGAGGGCTGAAATAGTCCGCCGACGCTCCGCAGAGGACGGAGGCGTAGTCGGTCGGCTGATACGTGACGAACCCTCCCCAGCCCGCGGTAGACACCGAGGAAGAGCGCCGCGTGGGACACAGCAGCGTGCCCCAGCGGAACTGGCTGACGGTGGTCAGATTGATGCCGGTATTGGCGGGAATGGAATAGTCAAACTGGGCCTCGACGTTGCCCTGCTCCATGAAGGGCAGGATGAACGCGATCCATGAAAACCCGCCCGGCTCGTAGTAGTAACGATTGCCAGACATGGGCGGAAGCTGCTTCGTCGTGTCCTCGTAGAGGAGGCACCCCAGCGCCAATTGGCGGAGGTTGTTCGAGCAGGACGAACGGCGTCCGGCTTCGCGGGCGGCCTGCACGGCCGGCAGCAACAACGCGATCAACATGCCAATGATGGCAATGACCACGAGCAGTTCGACAAGGGTGAACCCTCGCCGGTGCGACCTGGGCCACATAAAAACGCTCCTCTCGATGAATAGGAACGGCGCCCCTCAAGAGCCGCCCCACGCGAATCGTGCAGAATTCAAAGTAAGTCTTGGGCGAAGGAAACGCAAGAACATACTGTCTTGCGCGACGCTGCCCACGTGCCTGCCCGTAGGCCTCAGGCCGTTCGCTGTTGTGGTCAAGCGATCTCGGCCGGGCTTTTCTGGTTTTGTTGCACGGGGAGCGCGAAGCGCCGGGGTTAGAGATATCAGGTGCGTCGCGGTCCGCTGTCTCGGGAAAGCCTGCGAACCAAGCGATTTGCGAGACTTATTCTCGTTTTTGCCGCGGCGGTTTTCGGCGTCTTCGGCGACTAGTCTCCTAGGACAACGACTGATCCATAGCTTCTTGCGGGAGAGACCATGCGTCGTGCAAAGACCGGCAGCAAGCCGTTGGCGGCATTCCTCTTCGTCTTCAACCTTGGCGTGGCCGCGGTGATCGCGATCCAGTGGCTCGGCTGGCCGCAAACGGGCCGAGACGAAGGAGACGAAGGAGAGGAAGGGCACTACGCCAGGTTCGCGGGCGATCTGCGCGACGATGGCAGCCTGCAAGTCGGCGACATGGCGCCGGACTTCGCGCTGGGGACCGCCGATGGAGAGTCCACGGTGTCCCTCTCCAGCTTCCGCGATCAGCGGCCGGTGGTCCTGCTGTTTGGCAGCTATTCCTGCCCCATGTTCCGACGGCAATTCGGCGGCCTCAAGCAAATCCACGAGCAATACAAGGACAGGGCCGAGTTCCTGATGGTCTATATCCAGGAGGCCCACCCCAGCGATGGCATCACGCTACGCGAGAACCACTACGAGGGCATTCGCATCGCCCAGCACCAGACTCTCGACGAACGCCGGCAGGCGGCCGCCACGTGCGCTGCGGCTTTGGATGGGGCGCTGAGCGTGCTGGTGGACACGATGGATAACGGGCTTCGAAAGGAATACGCGGCCTGGCCAGCTCGGGTGTACGTGGTGGGAGAAGACGGCCGCATCGCCTACAAGGGAAACGCCACGCCGGAGCGATTCACCTTGGCCGAGATGGTGGGGCCGCTGGAGCAGGAATTGCAGGCCGCCGCGACCGCCGCTGGCACAGTCGGCGGAGGGTAGGTAAACCTCTCTACCAAAAAGGGCGAGCGTCGAGGCGTCAGCCGGACGTGCACGTCGAGGCACGTCGGGCTGACGCCTCGACGCTCGCCTTCGTTGCGCCCGTCTTCCGTATGTGTCACTTTTTGAGGATGGGCTCGCGGCGTCTGAAAGCCGCAGATCTTTGCAGCGGCAAGGCTTACGCTAATCTATCGCGATTTGCCCGTTCTCGAAGCACGCGCTCTGCGATGCGGTGGCGGAGAAAACCCGGTTCGCGGCATGTCACTGCGGCGGGTAAACTGGTGCTGGCACTTCGAGGGCGCAGTGCCATGCCTGCGCCTATGCGCCGATCCGCCAACGAACCGATTGCGATGAGCGACGAAGCTCGCGAGACAGACGCTCCCGGGTGGGATGCCATCGACGAGGCTCTCTGGCCAACCTACCGGGATCAGGAGCCGTATCACGTCGGCACCATCGTTCCCTATGCGCTGGGTGGTCCCGATCCGATCCATGGGATCAGCGCCTACCGGAATGGGGAGCCGCGGCCACATTGGCACTTCGTCACCTATGGCTTCAGCGAGCTGTGGGCCAAAGAATCCAGCGATCCGGAGGTCAGCGGCTTCGGTTTCGAGCTGACGTTTCGCTCCGCCTGCGCGGCCCAAGAAGCGGCGCCGCCGAATTGGGCCTTGAACTTCCTGCAGAACCTCGGCCGGTACGTGTTCGAGACAGGCAATGTCTTCGGGAAGGGCCACACGATGCCGCTGAACGGGCCAATCGAGCAAGGGTCGTCCACGCTAATCCACGCGGTCAGCTTTGCCGCCGATCCACAATTGCCGCCGATCGAGACGCCTAACGGCCATCTCGAGTTCTTGCAGGTCGTCGGCTTGACCATGGACGAGCTGGAGGCAATCTCTTCCTGGAATGCGTCGGCCTTTCTGGAGCTACGAAGTCAGACTGAGGCGTTGCTGCTGACGGACCTGGCTCGCGCGTCGTGGCTGACGGACCCCAAATTCGCGGCCGAGGTTGCCAGGCGAACCGAGCAGGACGGCTCATCCTGTGGCTGGCTTTCTCTGGAGCTCGACTGCGACACGACAAGCGACTCCGTCCGCGTGCGCGTGCAGTCGATCGCGGTGGATGGCCTGAGCCGACGCCTGCTGGGCCGGCTGCCCTATGGCCGGGAGCTTACCCTCAACGACAAGGACGCGACGGTTGTGTTCAAGCCGGGAGACCAATCCCGACTGGCACTGGTCGAAGGCGCCGTGATCATCACGTTGCGGCAAGATCACGTCGCCGACCTAGCCCGGTCGCTCCAGCGTCGTGTCGGCGTATACCCGATCCCCGGCCTGGAGAAGGCGGTGCTTCAGGTGGTCAAGACGGAAATCCAAGACCGCGATGGCAAGGTGATCGACGTGATCGAATGAAGTTCGTCCCCGGATGCCGCGGCGGAGCACGTCCATGCTCGACACGTTGAAGCAATTGATCGCCCATCAGTTCGAGTCGGCGTTGTGCACGCTCCACGCGTGCATCGATCGATGTCCCCAGGATGTCTGGGACTCACACGTCGGGAACCACCCCTTCTGCCAGGTGGCGTTTCACGCGTTGTTTTACGCGGACTATTATCTTGGCCCCAACGAGGGCTCGTTCCGGAAGCAGCCGTATCATCGCGACAACGCCAGTTTCTTTCGCGACTACGAGGAGCTCGAAGACCGCGAGCCGGAGCTGCTGTACGACAAACCGTCGATCCAAAGCTACGCGGCGCATTGCCGAAAGAAAGCCGCGCAGGCCATCGCCGCGGAAACTGCCGACTCGCTCGCCGCGCCGGCCGATTTCAAACGGCGGACATTTTCGCGGGCCGAGCTCTACGTCTACAATCTTCGCCATATCCAGCACCATGCCGCGCAGCTCAGCTTGCGGTTAAGACTGGAAGCGCAGGTGGACATCCCCTGGATCGGATCGGGCTGGCGCGACGTGTGAGTGGCATATCCATGGATCTGCTCGATCGCCTTCTGGGACACGACGCCTGGACGACGCGCCAGATGCTCATGCTCTGTCAGGATTTGACCGATGACGAGCTCGATCGTGACTTCGACATCGGACACCGGACGGTGCGCGCCACGCTGCTGCACATCATCCGCAATATGGAAGTGTGGTCTGAGCTGATGGCCGGCCGAGGCGTGCCGGCGGACCAGGGCGCGCGGCCTCAGGATCGCACCGTGCCCGCGCTCTTGGGACGGCTGGATCGGGCCGCCACTAATCTAGCGGTCGTCTCCCGAGCGGTTGGCCGGCGTAACGCCTGGGACGAGCGGTGGATCGATCCGCTGGACGGCATCGAGAAGACGTATGGGGGCGCCATCGCCCACGTCATCACGCACAGCATGCACCACCGGGCACAATTGCTGTACCTGCTCCGCCGGCTGGGAGTCCAGGGACTACCCGAGGGAGACGTTCTCAGTTGGGAGCAACAAGCGGGCACGGCCTGAACGGCCATCGGCGGTGGTGCCAAGGCTCTTCCACTTGACGTTTGTGCGCCGTCTCCCTTAATCCCGTCCTTGGCTTTTTTGACGGGGTGCGGTAACGAAGTCGCGATCTGACTGGAACGCGATGGGCAGGATACCCAGCTTGCGGGCGGCCAGGACGGAAATGAGCTGGAAGTCGGGATCTTCCTGCTTTTCAAACTGCTCCTTGTTCTTCTCCATGTCCTCCGACCCGGCACCCAGGGCGGCCGTGAAGGTTCGCCAGGAACGCTTCTTCAGCCACTCTTTACCGACGACGTCCTGGACGCCCTCGATGGCCGCCGGATCGCCGTCGCAGGAACCGCCCAAGAGCGTCGTTTCCAGTGCGGCGGTCTCGTGGCCTTCCTCATCGAGGTTGAACGCCAGATAGCAGTGGCCCGGCACCATGACCAGGACAGGCTCGATGCCGATCTTTCGCAGCAGCGACGCCAACAGCACGCTGCCGTCCACGCAATTCGCTTGTCCGTTATTGATCGACTCGTCAATCATGCGGACGTGCTGGCTGCTGACCGACTCCGATTCGGCGGAGCTGGTCGTGATATCGCTGTAGCGCACGTCGCGCTCACTCAGAGCGTGCCACAGGGCATAGACCTGGCGGTACACTTCCGCTTTGTCTTTGGACTGATAGCCGGTGAACGAGTCCACGATCCGCTGGTTCAGCGCCTCGCGCAGGATCTTGTCCAGATAGGGGTGCTGCTCATTGACGTAGGCGGCAAACATGAACGACACATCCACCGTGTCTTCGTCCTCGACGATCGTAAACGGACAGTCGTTGACGGATCGCAGCGTGAGGGTCTTGGTTTGCACCTCCGCGTCTTCGCCGCCAAGCTCCACCGCGAACGTGACCGTCACGGGACCGGGCTGAGAGCGTCGGGCGAGGACATCGTACTTGTACTTGATCTTGGGGAAGATCCTGTACGTTTCGCCGGCTTCCGTGAGCGTGCCCGTAAAGACGCTCGGCTCCATGATGGCGTCGCAGGAGACGGTCACAGTGACGGGCGTGTCGTCTTCTTCCACTTCGAGCGTGACGCCGAGCAGCCCTTGGGGATCGCCGAGCAGTTGTTCTCCCTCGTGCGCCTCGACGGCGTCCTCCGGCAGGCGGATCGTCGCCGTGGCAATGATGAACGAGGGAAACAACTGGTCGTTCCAACCCGTTTCCGTCGCAAACTCCGCACGCGCGGTGCAGGCCGTCGCGGAAGCCCAGATGCCAAGACAGACGACGAAACGGGTTATCGGACGGATGCAGGGATTCATGGCGGGCTCCCAAGCCTGGTCGAGCGGGTGGTGATGTCCTTGGCAAGTCTAGCTCACCACTACAGCAGCTCGTCCAGCTCGTTCACCAGCCGATCGAAGTACCGCAGCGCCGTATCCACCGGCCCCGGCTGGGACATGTCCACTCCCGCGTCGCGGAGAATCTCCAGCGGGAACTTCGAGCAGCCGGCCTTCGAGGAAGCCGAGGTAGTCGTTCAGCTCCTGCTCGCCGCCCTTCAAGACGCGCTGGCTGAGGGCGATGGCCGCCGAAATGCCGGTGGCGTACTTGTAGACGTAGAATGCCCGGTAGAAGTGCGGGATGCGGAAGCACTCCAGCGATAGCTCGTCGTCGAGCGTGAACTCGGGGCCGAAGTACGCCGCCAGCAGCTTGCGGTAGACCTTCTGGAAGCTCTCTTTGGTGAGCGGCTCGCCGGCTTCGGCCATGGCGTGGGTCGATCTTCTCGAACTCGGCGAACATCGTCTGCCGCACGATCGTGGAGCGGATGTCGTCGATCTCGCGGTTGATGAGGTAGGCCCGCTCGCTTGTCGCTCGCCGGCGTGCTCCAGCAGGTAGTGGCTCAGCAGCTCTTCGTTGAAGGTGCTGGCCACCTCGGCCACGAAGATCGTGTAGTCGTAGTACTCGAACGGCTGGTGCCTGGCCGAGTGCCAGGAGTGCATCGAGTGGCCGGCCTCGTGGGCCAGCGTGAAGACGTGGTCGAACACTTCCTCCTGGTAGTTCATCAGGATGTACGGGTCGGCTGTCGTAGCTGCCGGAGCTGAAGGCGCCGGATTGCTTGCCCTGGTTCTCGTAGCGGTCGCACCAGCGGCCGCGGAGGCCTTTTTCCAGCACACCGCAGTAACTCGCTGCCCAGCGGCTCCAGCGCGTCGATCACCAGCTCCACGGCCTCGTCCCACGGCCGGCGGGTCTCCATCTCGGCGAGGATCGGCACGTAAGTGTCGTAGTGGTGGATGTCGGGCAGCTTCATCAGCCGCCGCCGCAGGTCGTAGAACCGGTGCACGCTCGGCAGGTGCTTGCGGACGGTGGCGATCAGGTTGTCGTACACCGACTGCGGCACGTCGTCGTGGAACAGTGATCCGGCAAGGGCGCTGTCGTAGCCGCGGGCCTTGGCGTAGTAGATGTCGCGCTGGACCGAGCCGTTGAGCGTGGCGGCGATCGTGTTCTCGTGCCCTTTGAACTGCTGGTAATACTGCCGGAATGCCCGCTCGCGCACGCCGCGGTCGGGCGAGTGCAGACAGGCGCTGAAGGTGCCGTGCGTGAGCTCGATGGTCTCGCCGCGCTCGTTGACGACAGTGCCGAACTTCAGGTCGGCGTTGTTGAGCTGACGGAAGACCTGGTTGGCGGTGTCGGCCATTTCGATCTGCATGGCCAGCAGCTTCTCTTCCTTGTCCGAGAGCGTGTGCGGCTTGTAGCGAAGCATGCGCTGCAGGCGCAGCCGATAGAGCGTCAGCTCGTCATCCGCCAGGAACGAGCGCATCCGTGCGTCGTCGATGGCCATGATCTCCGGCCGGATGTAGCTGGCCGCCTGGGCCGCCCGGCTGGCGATGTTCATGTACCGGGCCTGCATCCGCTGGTAGTTGCTGTTGCCGGTGTCTTCGGCCGTCTTGAGATGGGCGTACGTGCCCAGCCGTTCGCCCAGCCGATCGAAGCGGCTATCGAACCTCATACACTCAGCCAGCACCTTGGCACTCTCGCCGAGTCGTCCTTGGAACTCGCCGTACTTGGGGATTTCGGCCTCCCAGCGCTGGAAGTCGGCCTCCCAGGCTTCGTCGGAGAGGTAGAGGCTCGAGAGGTCCCAGCGGTCCGACTCGGGGACTTCGTGCCGGGCGGGAAGTTTTATGATTTTGGATTCAGCGACCGTGCTCATTGAAATGAACGACTAAATGAGGGGCAACAACCGAATGCCAACTCGCGAACGCGTGACGCTCACGGCCGCGCCTGCTTCCAGGTCTGCTTTCGCCGCATCGACGACCTGTTGCACGATCCGCGCCACCTCGTCTCCCTTGAGACCTTGGATGCGGATGCGAATGACCGACGGGTCGGAAGCGTCAGAGGCTGCCAGCAAGGAATGGAAATCGGCGTCGAGCGTCACAACGATGGCGTCCCGATCACGTGCCGCTTCGAGAATAGCGTCATCCGCAGCCGCCGCCATCCCCAGTTCGCCAACATGTTCCGCCAACAGCCCGCGCTGTGCCAGCGCGGCGACGGTTGATCGAGGCAATCCCTGATCCAAGAGGAACTTCATGGCGCCGCGTGCAATTCGACGGCCTTGTCGTCAAGACTCGCCGCGGCAAACGCCATAGCTTGACGAAGGTCTTCTTCTTCAAGGTCCGGATACTCCGCGAAGAGCTGCTCTCGATTCGGATAGGTAGCCAGCGCCTCCAAGACGCGCCGCACCGTAAGCCGCATGCCACGGATGCACGGCTGCCCGTTCATGATCTTGGGATCTCTCGTAATCCGATCCAAGGGAATGGTCATCTCAAGCTCCAAACTTGGGCCACGATAACGGCGCCCGGCGACTACCCCAATTTAAGCAGTGGCGGCGAATTTGCCCATGTCGGAACATCTGGCGCCGGGCTTCTTCGGTTCGGGGAAACTACAGATCGAATTGGCCATCCTGTGACACGTACGGTCACTTGTCGAAGCGAACGGTAGCCTTGGGAAATCGCTTGCGAAGCGCACCGACGGCTTGGAGAGAGACATTGCAACCGTTGAGCAAGATAAAATCGAGGTTCGTGCGTTTCGACAGCATGAGTAGGCCATTATCCGTCACCGCGGTATTCTCCACGTTCAGCGTGTTCAACTGCAGGAACGTGCTCAGTATGGCGACCGCGCGGTCCGTGATCCGTGTGTGGGCCAGGTACAACGCCCTGAGATTCGGGAGGTCTTTCAACTGGTGCATACCGGCGTCGCTAACGCCCGTCTTGGACAGGTCAAGGACCTCCAGACTCGGGTGCCGTTTCAAACATGCAAGGGCGGCGTCGGTAACTCGACTGTCGCCGAGCCAAAGTGCGTGCAGATGATTCCAGCCCAGCAAGCGCCTTTTCTAATCCGTCGTCCGTCGCATCGCGAAGCGTAACGACCTCAGTCAACGAACCCCAGACGTGCCCCTCGGGCTTTGCGTCGTCGAATGACTGATCTAGGTCAAAAAGTGGGTGCGTCTGACCATTGCCATCGTCGCAAACCAGTCGCCAGTTGACATCGCGAAGCTCCGGCGGAATACAGGCCCAAGTCGGCGGACCCTCGATTAGGCTGCAAACGTTTCGAGCGAATTCACTGATTGTGCCGCGAACGTCAGCCGGGTAGCCCAATATCAGTCCCCATAGAGTGCGGAGAAACACGAAGCGTTGCAGTTGCGGGATGCCCTGGTACATCTGGGAATGTGCCCAGCTACTCGGATCGACCCCGAGCTTTCGAAACAAATCGGTGACAGCGTCTAGTTTCTCGGGCTGGGCCATCGTGCCCTCGGTGGTGACGACGCGCGACGCCGTACCATTGACCGGCCTTCGCGCCTGTTGTTGAACATCCCAACAACATCGAGAGTCGCGGACATTCGACCTGTCGGTGCCGCACTGGTCAAGCGCGATCCAGCGAGCTTAAAGGCCGCTGGTTGCGATCGAGTGGGCAGTCTTTCGACGATGCAGAGCACCAAGCAAGGCCCTGCCCGCCAGCCTACCACCGCATCAGCGCCGTCCCCCAGGTCAGCCCTGCGCCGAAGCCGCTGAGGGCCACCAGGTCGCCGCGGTGCAGGCGGCCGGCGGCCAGGGCGTCGTCCAGACACAGAGGCACGCTGGCGGCCGAGGTGTTGCCGTACTTGTGCAGGTTGGTGAAGACCTTGTCGCGGGAGATGCCCAGCGTTTCGGCCGCTGCGTCGATGATGCGGATATTGGCCTGATGGGCGATGAAGAGATTCACGTCGCCCAGGCGGTAGCCGGCCGCCTCGGTGACGCCGGTGATCGTATCGACCAGGATCCGCGTAGCCCACTTGAAGACAGCCCGGCCTTCCATCTGCATGTAGTTGGCGCCGGCGCGGATGCCGTCGCAGGTCGGCGGCATCCGCGAGCCGCCCATCGGAATGTGGATCAGGTCCGCTCCTGTGCCGTCGGCCCCCAGCGAATAGGCCAGGAGGCCCTGGTCGGGCCGGCCGCGGGCCAGGAGCACGGCCCCCGCCGCGTCGCCGAACAGCGGATACATCTTCTGATCGGCCGGGTCGCAAATCCGCGACAGGCATTCGCCGCCGATCACCAGGGCCAGCTCGGCGGTGCCGGCAACCACGAACTGCGTGGCTGTGATCAGCGAGTACATGAAGCCGGCGCAGGCGGCCTGCACGTCCATCGCCGGACACTGGAGGCCCAGCTTCTGTTGCACGCGGCAGGCCGCCGAGGGGAGCGGCGAATCGGGCGTGACCGTGGCCATCAGCAAGAGGTCGATGTCGGTCGCCCGCACGCCGGCCCGTTCGATGCACTGCCGCGCCGCGTTCACCGCCAGGTCGCTCGTGCCGACTCCGGCCGCCGCCCGGCGGCGCTCGAGGATGCCGGTCCGCTGCACGATCCACTCCGGATCGAAGCCGTGCATCTCCTTGAGATAGCCGTTCGTGATGACGGTGTCGGGGACGTAACTGCCGGTGGACACGATCTGCACGCCCGGCAGCTTGCGAATGGCGAGGCGGCTGTCGTGGGAAGACTCAGACGATTGACTCATCGGCGGCGATGCCTGCTGCTAGCAGTGAGCGCGGCGCAGAACGCGCGCAATTGCACGGTAAGTTACCGCGGTACGCCAGCTATGTCGATCCAGGTTCGCTCGGCGGACGACTGCAAAACAGCATCGGCCACGACCTGGGCCTGCCAGCCATCGGCGAAGCTGGGCACCGCCGGCCGGCCTTCGACGATCGCTGACACGAACTCCCACACCAGATCGTAGCGAAACACGGTGGCCGGTGCCCCCTCGGCCGGGTTGCGGGGGCTGCCGGCGGGCTTGAGGAACTCGCCCGGCACCTCGCGCGGCGCCACGTCCTGACCGGTGCGGCCCAGCAGGATCGTATTGGGCATGTGCAGCCGGTAGACGGCCGACGCCTCGGACCCGTTGATCTCCGCCCATTCGTGGCCGAAGCCGTAGAGGCCGTAGCCCTTGGCGAGCGTGGTGCCCTCCCACACGCCCGTGGCGCCGCTTTCGAATTCGCCGATGATCGACGACCAGTCATCGACGTCCGAGCGCGGGCATGTGCGTCCGTCGGGCGTGCGATCGCGCGGCGCGAAGCGGGCCACGTGGCCGCACACCCTTCGCAACGGCCCCAACAGATCGAGCGCGAAATCGATGCGGTGGATCGTCATGTCGTACAGGTCGCCTGCGCCGGCCTTGTCTTTATACTGGCGCCAGCCCCAGCTTGTTTCCGGCCAATCGAGAAACCGCTGCGATCGAAAGTGCCGCGGCTGGCCCAGGGCGCCGCTCTTCAGCAGGTGCCGCAAGTACTGCATCGACGGAGCGAAGCGGTACGTGAAGGCCGTCATGTGGACGATGCCGGCCGACTCGGCGGCGCGAAACATCTGCTCGGCCTGCTCGGCGGAAACGCCCAGCGGCTTCTCGCACATCACGTGCTTGCCGTGCTGGGCGGCGGCCACGGCGATCGGGCAGTGCGTGAAGTTCGGCGTGGCAATGATGACGGCATCGACCCGCGGATCGGCGCAGACCGCGAGCGGATCGGTGCCGACGAAGTCCACGCCCCATTCCTTGCGGCGCTTCTCCAGCAGCGCCGGCTCGGTATCGCAAACGGCGGCCAGCTCCGCGCGCGGGTCGAGCCGAATGCCCGGCACGTGGTGATAATCGCTCACCGCGCCGGCGCCGATGATGGCAATCCGCACGGGGGAAGACTTGGCGGCGGGCATAGTGCGAAGACGGTGGTATCAAATCCCGAAGCGGAGCAGTGCCGATGTATCAGTGGGCTTACGCCCACCGCTCGCCTCTTAGTTCCTCGCTGCCTTGCTCGGCACCGCGTCCGCCTCCAAGTCCCCCATCGCGAACTGGATGCCGTCCAGGTAGAACCGCAGCAGAGTGGGGTTCCAGTAGATTTCCTCGCGGTGCCCTAACGAGCTGTAGAAGACGTGGCCGCGGCCGTAGTCGCGAATCCAGGCGACGGCGAAATCTTTGTCCTTGCGGTGAATGTCAAGCTTGTTGTTCACCGCGGCCTCGAGCTCCTCGGCCGACCATTTGGGATCGACCTTGAGGAACTCCTTGAGCTCTTCCTTGCCGTCCTTTCCCTTGGCTTTTTCCAGCAGTCGATCGCCTTCGCGCACCAGGCTGGCCAGCTTGCCCTTGGCCTTGTTGACGTTGCCGCGGTTGAAATCGAGGCTCAACAGCACGCGCAGCTCCGAGCGGCTATAGGGGTCCTTGAACTGGTAGATTTCGTCGGTGACTTCAAAGTCTTTGCCTCCGAAGGCCGCCAGTAGCGGGTGCTGCGGCTCCTCGACTTTGATCGGCACTTTCTCATGCCACGGATGGAGATCGAAATAGCCGCCGATCATCTTGCCGAACTCGGCCCATTGATATTGCGAGTCGCTGGCCGCGTGAAAGCCGACCAGGCCCCGGCCGCCCCCGACGAACTCCTCGACCGCCTTGCGGCGGGCGGCGATCGTGTCGGCCGACGGCTTGGGGCCGCTGGGGGGCTGGAGCCAGTCGCCAGTCGTGTTCACTAGAATGATCGCGTCGAATTCCTTGAGCTTCGACGGCTCGAAGACCGCCGGGTCGTTGGCGATCACCGCGTCATAGGCCCCCGTGCGGCGGCCCATCACCTCCATCGCCCGAGCGCCGTAGGGGATCGACGAGTGCACGAAGCCGGCCGCGTGGGTGTAGACGAGCGCCTTGCGAGGCTGCTTGGGCTTGGCTCGGGCGACCGTCGGAATGGCCTCGATGATCTTGCTGACGTCGCCGGCCTTGGTGATCTCGCGGATGTAGATGTTGCGGAAGTAGAGCGTGTTGCCGTGGTTTTGCAGCTCGATCTGGCCGGTGGGATAGATCGGCTTGTCGCGATCCCAGTAGTTCTCCAGCACGGTGTTATCGACGACCAGCTTGTCGTTGAGCTTCATCGTCACCTTGTCGCCGACCATCTTGATGTAGAACGTGTTCCACTCGCCGATCGGCTTGTCGGCCTTGACCAGCGGCTTGCTGGGGTTCTTCTGATTGTTGAACAGGCCGCCGGAGCCGACGGCATTGATCGCCGCCGCGTCGGGGTCCCAAATCTGCACCTGCGGCGTGCCGCGGAGGTAGATGCCGCTGTCGCCGGCTTTTTCGATCTTCCAGTCGCAGTACATCTCGAAATCGCCGTAGTCCTTGGCCGTGCAGATGGAGTCCCCCTTGCCGTCGAAGACGAGCACGCCGTCTTTCGCCGTCCAATGGGCGCGCATCCGCTCGTCGGCCTTGGCCTGGGCGGCGGCGAGCTGATCTTTAGTCATCTCCGCCCGCTTCTTGGGATTCTCGACCAGCCCCTTCCAGCCGCTGAGGTCCTTGCCGTTGAAGAGCGCGGCGAAGTCTTTGGGCGGAGTGTTTTGCTCCTGGGCCCGTGCGACGGGGCTGGTGATGAGGACGGCAAGAGCCAAGGGAACGAGAGCATTTCGCAAGACGCGGACAATCATGGCCGGCTCCTTTGAGGCGATGCGACGATGATACGGTTGGGAGAGGAGGCGGGAGGGCGGCGGTCGGCCGCCAGCGATGCGTCATCATGGTCTCCGCCGGGCCGCCGCTCAAGTACCTTGTTGCTTGGCGAGCGTCGAGGCGTAAGCCCGACGTGCACGTTGGCGCTGCACGTTCGGGCTCAGCACGTCGGGCTGACGCCTCGACGCTCGCCTTCCGAGAACTCGGCCCATCTTGTCACCGATGGTTCAACCGACTAAATATCAAGGCATGGACCTGACGTTCGAAAACGTGACCAAGTTCTACGGTCCCGTGATCGGCGTCAACGACGTTAGCTGCCGCATCGGAAAGGGAATCACCGCGCTCTTCGGCGCCAACGGCGCGGGCAAGTCCACCCTCCTGAAGCTGGCCAGCGGCCAACTGCGGCCTAGCCTGGGCCGAGTGCTGCTCGCCGACCACAAGGCCTGGTCCACGGCGGCCAAGCGGCACTTGGGCTACATGCCCGATGTGAATAGCTTCTACGAGGAAATGACCGGCCGCGAGTTTGTCTGCACCCTCGCACGGCTGCACGGGCTGGGCTTGTCCGATGCCCGGCGGCGCACCGAGGCGGTGCTCCACCAGGTCGGCATGCAAGACCGGGCCGACCGGCGGCTGGGCGGCTATAGCCATGGCATGCGGCAGCGCATCAAGCTGGCTCAGGCCCTCGTGCACGATCCCGATGTGCTTCTTCTGGACGAACCGATGTCGGGCATCGATCCCGGCGGCCGGCGGGACCTGGGCGTGCTGCTCCGGCGGCAAGCGGAGGCTGGGAAAACAGTGCTCGTCTCCACGCACCTGCTGGCGGAGGTCGAAGACACCGGCACGGGCATCGCGGCCGATCAGATCTTGATGATCGCCCGCGGCCGTGTCATCGCCTGGGGCACCCTGCACGACATCCGCGCCCTGCTGGCCGAGCAGCCATTGACGGTGGGCATCACCTGTGGCGACGCCCGGCGGCTGGCGGCATTGCTCGTCGGCCTGACGGAAGTGCATTCCGTCGAGGTGGCCGACAACGCCCTGACGTTACGGACGCGGCAGCCCGAGCAGTTCTTCCCGCGGCTCAACGGCCTGCTGGCTAGTGAGGCCATCGACATCGAGGCCCTGGAAACGCTCGATGCCGGGGCCGACGCGGTGTTTTCGTACCTCCAGCGGGCTTAGGCCCGCTGCCGCACTGCTAGAAACTCACTTCGATGCCGCCGCTGAAGGCGTCCAGCCGGAGATAGTCGTCAACGTTCACACCCAGGGCCCCGAGCGGCCCTAGCCGCACCGCGGAGACACCAAACAGGTCGTTGCCGGGAATTTGCGCGGGTGCAGTGGCGATCCCGTTGAGCCACAGCACATTGTAGCCCGCCCAGGCCTTCACGTTGGCATTGACGCACCAGGTGAGGGTGAGACCGATTTCCCAGAGCGACGTGCCCTCGGTGTTTTCCGCGCTGATCTGGCCGAGGCCGATGTTGAGTACGTCGTTCATGTTGTGCTCGGCCTCGTTGCGGAAGAGGCCGGCTTTGACTAAGCCGTCGAAACAGACGGGTCCCATGCGGAGCAACGACACCAAGGCCCCGACCTGCCCTCCACAAAGACGGTTTCTCACGGCAATGGTGTAGACCGTCTCGAAAGTCGTCACGCCGGGGAAGTTGTCCGCCTCCACGAAGCCCTCGGTCAGCTCCATCGCTCGCAGCCCTGCCAGCAGCGTGAGCCGCGGCATCATCCGCCAGCGCGCGTTGAGCTCCGCCGACCAGAAGTCCGAGTCGTATTCGAACCTTGCCGCGTTGAAGTTGTCCAGCAGGACATTGGGGGCAGAGACGGAAATGCTGCCGTCGCTGACGATCACCGCTTCGCTGGTCAAATCTTCGATGTAAAAGGCGCTGAACTGGTAATCAACCTCCGGGTTGACGTGCAGCACGACCGTGAACCGCGGCGCCAGCTCGTAGTCGAAGGGCAGGCCGGCGGTGGTAAGCAGCGGCGTGCCTGCCAGGACGAAGGCGCCATCGCGAACCAGGATTTGATTGCGGGCGGAGCTGCGACGCACGTTCATGGCCTCAGCGGCCACGCTCCACAGGGGACCTGCGTCATCGCTGGCGTGCCCCTCCATCGCGTCTCCCCACACCCCGGGCCCCGGAGGGCCGCCGCCGGCGTGGCCGGGGTGGGAGGGAGGAAAGACCGGCCCCATGCCCGGATACATGCCCCCCATCATCGCCCCGGGCGGTCCGCCCGGCATCCCGCCCGGAGGCGGCCCGCGGAAGGCCAGATCGTGCGCGCGGGCCAGCGCCGCGGCGCAGAGCAGGCCGCAGGTCGTGAGCGCAATCAGGCGGAGTTGTCGCACGAGACTCTCCTCTTGGGTCGGCCCGAGGGGCCTTCTGCCAGGGCCAGGCACTACCAGGTGACTTCCAAACCGCCGACCAGGCCTTCGTAGAGACGATCCCCCGTGTCTTCAATGAGCACGGGCCGGAAGCCGCCCGTCGGGAAGGTCGCGTTGAAGTTCTCCGGCGCTAGCACGAGCTCATCCAGCCACAGGATCTGATAGCCTCCATAGACCGCCACATAGCAGTTGATTTGCCAGGCAACAATGGCCCCGACCTCGACGAGGAAGGCGCCCTTGTTGCTGTCGGCGCTCTCGTCGTAGACCACGTCGCCAGCAGGGTTGCCAGACGTTGCGATGTCGGTGTCCTGGCCGGCAAAGTTGTAGCCGGTGCCCACCTTGGCATCGATGCGGAGGCTGACCTTCCTGGCCAGCGGTGCGCAGCACGTGGTGCCGAACTGGAGGAACGGGATGTGGTTGGCCGCCTCGATGCGCGTGGTGCCCAGGACGTTCACGCCCCCGATCGTGTCGCGAGCGTTGTAAAGAAACTCTTCGTCGATGTGGACGTAGCGAAAGCCCGCCATGACGGACGAATGGCAGTGGCTGCAGCACGGCCCAGGCGCCCAGCAGTTAACTTCGAAGGACCACAGGTCCGACGTGTAGTCGTACTCGTGCAGGAAGGCGCCGTCGTAGGGCACGACGCCCAGGCCGTTGAGCGTCTGGTAGGGCGAAATCAGTGCGCCGTTCGCATCCGCGATTGCTGCGTTGTCGCTCCAGCTCAGCAAGCCCAGCAAGACAAGTTCCACGCTGCGGTCGCCGGGCAACTTGCCTTCCAGTGAGAGTCGCAGGCCGAGCTCTCGATCGAAATCCAGGGCTCCAATACCCGCCGTGTCGTCCGTGATCGCGTTGGTGGTCAGGATCGCGGGCTGGTCGGGCAGATCGAAGGTCATGAGCACGGGCTCGAAACGGGCTCGCCAATGCGCTGAGCCGTCGCCGCAGCGCTCGTCGCCGCAATGACAGCCGCCGTGGCGGCCGAACGTGTGGCAACACTCATCGCAGCATTCGTCGCAGCAAGAGGGGCCGCAGGGGGCCGGACCGCAACAACCGTAGGGTGCCGGACCGTTGCCCATCGGCGGCGGCGGATAGGGCATCACCGGCGGCATGCCGGGATAGCCGCCCATCATCGGCCCGCCGGGGGGCGGTGCCATGGCCCCAACAGGCCTGATCATCGGGCCGCCGGGGCCCATCATCGCGCCGGGCGGCATCATGGCGCCGGGGGGCATCATGGCGCCGGGCGGCATCATGGCGCCGGGCGGCATCATCGCGCCGGGCGGCGCGAACCCGCCGGGCGGGCCGCCGAACTGGGCAAGCGCCGGGCCAGAGGCGGCCACCAGGCAACTCACGGCCAGGGCCAAGCCAATCGTCCTGAGTCTCACTGGGCATCCCTCCCCTGCGAGGAGCGAACCACGAGTGGCACGCCGCCCTCGCTCCCCCGATGAATCGCGTTCCCCCCGATGGCTATCGCTTGCGGCACGCGGTCGTTGAAATCGTTTTCACCAGTGCAAGCAATAGAATCGGACTGCTCGGTTTATCCACTACATAACATCGCCCGCGCCAAAGCGTCAGAATCAAAAAATCCCCACCGCAGTGCAGAGTTTCGCGGCTTACCACGACGGTGCGCGCGGCGAGAGCAAGCTGGCGGAGCCCAGCCGCACCGGAAGAGCGTGTTCAACCGCGAACACTAGCAGGTTGGCGGCTTGCTGGCCCATTGGTTTGGTCGCAGTTTTGTTTTGCCAAGAATCGAAAAAGTGCGATAATGCCAACGATGGCCAAGAAGAGGATGACGCGAGACGCCCTTTCGATTCTTCACGATCGGTACGTGAAGGATGATGCCCGGCGAAAGGCGTCGCTCGCCCAGGAACGCATCAACGTTCAAGTCGCCAGGCTGATTCACGACATGAGGACCGACGCCGGCCTCACGCAGGCCGAGCTGGCCAGGCTCGTGGCGACGACTCAATCGGTAATCAGCCGATTGGAAGACTCGGACTACGAGGGGCATTCGTTGTCGATGCTGAACCGAATCGCCGATGCGTTGAAGCGAAGGCTAACGCTTACGGTAAGCGGGTAAGCGATCCGACTGCTAGCTGGCCGTGGTGCGCGATAGGTTCCAGGCGTTTGATAGCGTCGAGAATGTAGCGTTTGTCCAGAATAAGGGTACTCCGTGCTGCTTGTCGCCTGACAGATGCGCTACGCCGGATTGGCTACTGCCCCGCCCGTTCCCCCACCGCCCTTCGCGGCTCGCTGCACGCCGGCAGGCCCAGACGGCGGATTTCCGCGGCCGTGTGCTTCAGGTCGGCATCCACCATCATCGTCACCAGCTCGCGGAAGGTGACGTTGGGCCGCCAGCCGAGGCGTTCGCGGGCCTTGGCGGCGTCGCCGCGGAGCAGGTCGACTTCCGCCGGGCGGATCAGCGAGGGATCGACCTCGACGTGCTTCTGCCAGTCGAGGCCCGCACGGGCGAAGGCCAGCTCGACGAACTCGCGGACCGAGTGCGTCTCGCCGCGTGGCGACCACGTAGTCGTCCGGCTCGTCCTGCTGGAGCATCAGCCACATGGCCCGCACGTAGTCGCCGGCGAAGCCCCAGTCGCGCTGGGCGTCCAGGTTGCCCAGCCGCAGCTTGTCTTGCAGGCCGAGCTTGATGCGGGCCACGCCGTCGGTGATCTTGCGGGTGACGAACTCCTTGCCGCGCCGGGGCGACTCGTGATTGAACAGGATGCCGCAGCAGGCGAACATGCCGTAGCTCTCGCGGTAGTTCACCGTGATCCAGTGGCCGTAGACCTTGGCCACGCCGTACGGGCTGCGCGGATAGAACGGCGTCGTCTCGGTCTGCGGCTCTTCCGGCACCTTGCCGAACATCTCGCTGCTGCTGGCCTGGTAGAAGCGGATCGTCGCGGTCGACCAGGCGGATCGCCTCCAGCAGCCGCGTGACGCCGAGGGCGGTGAACTCGCCGGTCAGCACCGGCTGCTTCCAGCTCGTCGGCACGAAGCTCTGGGCGGCCAGGTTGTAGACCTCGTCCGGCCGCACCTTGCGGATCAGATCGACGAGCGAAAGCTGGTCGAGCAGGTCGGCCTGGTGCAGCGTGACGCGGTCGCGCAGGTGGTCGATGCGCTCGAAGTTCTCGGTGCTGGCCCGGCGGACCATGCCGTGGACCTCGTAGCCCTTGCTCGAGCAGCAACTCGGCCAGGTAGCTGCCGTCCTGGCCGGTGATGCCGGTGATGAGAGCGCGTCGAAGGCTCAAGGGCGTAAGCGTCGAATTGGCCGGGTGGGCCGCGGGAGCCGGGAGGATGCCCGGCGAGTGCCCAACGGTCCGACCATTCCATCATAGCAGGCCGGTGCCCGCGGCAATACGCACGGCCGGCTCGGGTACGCGGCCGCATGAAGGGCCGCATGAAGGGGTCGGGAGTCGATTTCGTCGCAAAGTGTCGCCCATCACCGCTAAACTCTTTGGCGACGAAATCGACTCCCGACCCATGGCGCAGGACGACCCCGTCGCGCGGGATGCGCGGTGCTACTGCTGCTCCGGCAAATCGTTACGCGGCAGGCGGCGCTTCGTGGGCCTTCCGTCGGGCGTGTCCCCATTGTCGGGCACTCCGTCCGGCACGATGGCGGGCAATTCCGCCCGCGCAGGCATCGGCGCCTCGCCCGAGGTCCCGCCGCATGCCCGGCAGCAAGACGTTTGCACTTCTCCGAGTTCCGCGGCGGTCTGATGCACTCGCCCGCAATGCCACCACCAGCGCTCGTGGCAATAGTCCCGCCAGGGATCTCCCCAATAGCTGGGGCAATAGGTGTGCGTGAACGTGGGAATGCCGCCGAGCTCGAAACCCGGCCCCGGCAGCGGACCCCACAGCGGCAGCACGTGGTCCATGGGCGGCGGAAGCGTGTCGGCCCCTTCTCCTGGCTCCGGCGCATACAACGGACGCGGCTGTGCGCCGTCAATCAGGACTTCCTGCGGCGAGACGGCGATGGGCGCCGGCTGAATGCTGCGGATCACCGTCGCCGCACGCACGTGGGTGTCACGCGTCGCCGGCTCGTGTTGGGAGATACGGCCCGAATGTTCGGCGTCGTCCGTGCCGGCCGGGTGTTCCGGAAACTCTTCGGCCGATGAGATGTCGAAGTGATAGACCCGAGGTTCCGGGCGGCTATCTGCAGGTGCATTGTCCTGTGGGCGGGGCGAGTCGGCTTGGACCGCACTCATGGACAACGCCAGGAGCGATACCAGCCAGCACAGCGACGTCCGTGTCATCAGCATGGCTCCTACGAAGCTAGCGGCGCATCCGCCGCGTGGAACTGTCTGTATCTTCTCGCGCGGCAGAGGCCGCAGGTTCAGTGTCCGCGGGATAACCGGCAGATGCGCAAGAATCGGCAAAGTTTACCGGGGTAGCTGGACTCGCCAGAGTTCAGAGAGCTGAACTCGTCAGAATCTAAACGGTGAAGTCGCTGGGCGTGACGGAGTTCAGCCGGCCCGAGTCTCACGACTTCAGCTGCTGGAGCGGCTTGGCCCGACTTACGGTTTCCCGGCCGGCGCCGCCTCCCCGCCGCCTTCGATCTTGAGACAGGTAGCGCCTCTTCGCGGGCGCCTTCCTGGGCGGTGACGGTCACGCGGCCGCAGGCGCTGGCCGAGGCCTGCTCGGCTTTGCACTCGACATCGAGCTGGATCGACTTGCCCGGCTCCAGCCGGTCGAAGCGATAGGGCGTCAGCTCGTAGCGGCCGTCTTTCAGGTTGGCCGAGGCCTTCCGGCCGCGGATTTCGGTGGCTTGCGTCGGCCTCAAGACGCGGTCGAAGCTGCTGGCGACGACCAGGCCCGTCAGATCGACGTTGCCTTCGTTCTTGATGTCGATTTCAAACCGCACCATGCCGCCGACGGCCGTGCTGGTGGGCGTGGCCAGTTGCCGGACGGTGAGCCGTAAGTCGGCGGCGGCCTCCAAACAAGCCTGCGCCGTGGCCCTCAATCCGCCTGCGCCGGTCACCTCCACCGTATGGCAATGCCGGCCCGGACGAGCGACGCGGAACGTGACCTTGAACGTCGTGCTCTGGCCCGGGTCCAGGTCCTCCAGGTCTTTCTCGATAGGGCTAACGGCCACGTCGTGGGCAAAGCCCGATTCGAACTCGTCGGTGACCAGCAGCTTGGTGGCCCGCTGCGAGCCGCGGTTGGTGACGGTAACGTTGTAGGTGACGTTCTCGCGAGGAGTGGCACGATCAGGCCCGGTAATGGAGATCTCGAGCGGCGACGCGGCGGGCGTCGCGGGGGGGCCATCGACCTTGGGCAAGCCGGGCGCAGCGGCTGCTTCGACGTTCGTCGTCGCGCAACTGCGGGTGGGGGCGCCGCCGGCCACGCTCAGATCGACGCAGAGGTTCGCCGCGCCGATCAGGTTGGGCCGAAGGTTCAGGTCAATGCCCAACGTGCGGTTGGCGGGCACGTCTCTCAGGCGCCACTGCACTTGCTGACCCGAGACGGACGGGGCGGTCTTGCTGCTGACATAGGTCCAGCCGCCGGGCAATTGGCAGGTGAGCACGACGTTGCGGGCCACCGTCGCCGACGTGTTGGTGATGTCAATGCGATATCCGGCCGCCTGCGCCGGCGATGGCCCGCGTCGGCCCGGAGATGCGGAGCGTGAGCTGGGCCGTCGGTGCTTGGGGTAGCGCCGAAATGCCATTAGGGGCGGGTCCCGGCGACGGTGCGAACGGCGAACCAGCCGTCGGCGGATGGCGTAGCGACGGAATGCCGTTGGGGGCCGTGCCGGTGGACCCAGGGGCCGCGGGTAATTGAGGCGTTGCAGGCGGATATTGCGACTGCACTCCGGGTGCTAACAAGGCCTGGTCCCCCGGCTGCACGCCGGGGGAGTATTGCAGCGGCGCGCCGGGCGTGTATTGTGGCGCCGGGCCGGGCACGTAGGACGGCGGCGGATACTGCAGTTGCCCGGAAGGCGCATATTGCGGCTGCGTCGGCGGCATGGTCCGCACGGCGCTGTGACCGATCATGGGCCCCGGCGGGGTGACGAACGTGGGTCCGTACGCTTCCGGCCCGCGCAGCGCCTCGACAACCCAGAAGCAGCATCGGCGCCAGGGAGCAAAGGCAAGCCAGCAGCAATCGACGTGAAAGCATAAGGTCGCAAAGCGGAGCTGATTGGAGCGGCCTGACGCCGCCCCTCACTTAAAGCTAGCACCGCCCCGATACGCCGTGAGGCATTTTTTCAACATCCTTGTAGAATTGGGGCAACCGTGTGCCGGAAATGCGGGTAATAGGAGATGCACCGGACACGCCGCAAATCGTGCGCACAGCGAACTCCCTTTGGAGTGCGTGCGACTTGTCGCCGCTTTAGGATCTTTTGGAAGAGTCAATGCCACCGCTGATTGCTTCGCCATGCGCAAGAATCCTAAAGCGGTGACGAGTCACCGCACTCCAGACACTCAGTCATAGAAATCCGCCTATGAGTCGCCTTCGCCTGTTGACCGTGTCTTTACTGCTGCTCTCGGCTTGGCTGCCGGCGGCACCAGCGGCTGAGATGCAGCCCATCGCGGTCCTCTCCTTCTCGGGATACGAGCGATTCATGGCCGACGTCGCCGCGCTGGGCGAAACGGCCAAGGTGCCGGGTCTTCCTGCGTCGCTGGCCGGTTTCTTGCGGCGCCGCACGGGCGTTGAGTCGCTGGAAGGTCTCGACCGCGGCCGCCCGCTCGGCATGGTCGTCGCCACCGACGGCCTGGCCGTGGTGCCCATCGTCTTTCTTCCCGTCGGGGACGGCGAGAAGCTGCTGCGCTCGCTGGAAAAGCTGATCGCCAAGCCGGAGCGGCTCTCCGACGGGCTGTGGAAGATCGGCCGCGAGAAAGTCACCGGCTTCGTCCGCCAGAGCGGCGACTGGATCTACCTGGCGCAGAGTGAGGAGAACCTCCGCTGGCTGCCGGACCCCGTCAAGATGCTCGGCGACCTGCCGAAACGATTCGACGTGGCCCTTCAGTTCAATTGGCAGCACGTGCCGGACGTTTTCCGCACGATGGGCGTAGACCTGCTACGGCTGACCATGCGGAACAACTTGGCGCGTCGGCCCGGCGAAACGGAGGCCGGGCACCAGCTTCGCCGCCGCGGAGCGACCTGGCAGTTCCGCATGATCGAGCAGCTCATGACCGACAGCCGCCGACTCACGCTCGGCTGGACGGTAGATGAGCGGACCAGGCAAGGCAGGCTCGACCTGCGGCTGACGCCCGAGCCGGAGAGCGGCATGGCCCACCAGCTTGTCTCGCTGCGGGCTACCAAGACGCGTTTCGGCGGCCTGGCCCGCGAGGACTCGCCGCTGTCGCTGCACGTCAATTGGGCCCTGACTCCCACCCAGGTGGACAAGCTCGGCGGCGAGCTGGCCGACTCGCGCAAGGCGATCTTGGAGCGGATCGGTGAACTGGCGTGGATCAAGTCGCCCACCGAGCGGCAGACTTTCCAGCAAGGCGCCAGCAGCGTGCTGGACGTGCTCCATAAGACCGTGCAGACGTCGCAGGTCGATCTGGGGTTGGCTGTGCTGCCCGGCGCTGTCGCCAAGGAGGGGGCGACGCGGCGCGACGGCCCCTTGACCCTGGTGGCCGCGGCGCACGTCGGCGAGGGAGATTCGTTGCGGCAGGCCTTCGAGGCGGTGGCCCGGCTGGGCGAAGAGGACGAGCGTTTTGCCGGCTTCCGTCGCAACGTTGCCAAGGTAGAGAACAAAGACGTGCACGCCGTCGTTTTCCCGTCCGATGAGCGGCAGATCGCCAAGCGGCTATTCGGCGACGAGTTGAAGCTGTACGTCATGACGACGGGGGACAGCCTTTGTGCCGCGGTCGGTCCGGACGCGCTGGATCAATTACGGCTCGCGCTGCGGCCCCAACCCTCGGAGATGGCCCCGATAAAGCTGGTTGCCCGTTTGGGCGGCGTGGCAGACCTGTTGGAGCGCACGCTGGGGCCGAACTACGTGACGCCCCTGGCGGCCGCGGCGAAGGGCGCCGACGACCGGTTAACCCTCACGGTCCGAGCCGACGGCGACGAGCTGCACGCGCAGCTCGTGGCCCACGAAGGCGTGCTCAAGGCGACCGCGACGGCGTTAGCGGCGGCGTTATCCCTGGCAGAACTGTTTGGCCAGTAACGTGGCAAGTAAGGTGGAGCACGCTTCAAAACGTGCTTGGATGCGGACCGGTGCAGCATGCTACGAGCACTGTCGCAACGTGCCCCGCAGGGGGGACGGGCACGTTGGTAAACGTGCCCCACATCGGAGGAGCCTTATGAAGAAGTACATCCTGCTCTGCGGCGCTTCCGCACTGCTCGGCGGCGCGTCTGCGCTCGTGCTCACGAAAGAGCGAATTGCCTGGCCTGCGGCGGCAGCCCAGGAGCCGGGCCGGCCCGCCGCGGCGGAACCCGAGGTTCCGCTCCTGGCCCAACGCGCGGGCGAAGTGCCGCGGCCGGCCCCGCACGACGCGCTGGCCCAGCTCACGCCCGAAGAGCGCGTGAACGTCTCGGTCTATGAGAAAGGAAGCCAGTCGGTGGTCAACATCAGCACCCGCGCCGCGCGGGGCGACGGGCTGTTCCTGTTCGAGCCGACGGCCGAAGGGGCCGGCTCCGGCTGCGTGCTCGACCGCCGTGGCCACATCCTCACGAACCATCACGTCATCGATGGCGCCGACCAGATTCAAGTCACGCTGGCCGACGGCAGCACCTACGAAGCCAGGCTCGTAGGCTCCGATCCCAACAACGACATCGCCGTCATCCGGATCGAAGCTCCCGCCGCCCTGCTCTCTCCGGTGGCCTATGGCGACTCGTCGATCCTGCTGGTCGGTCAGCGGGTATATGCCATCGGCAATCCCTTCGGCCTCGAGCGGACGTTCACCACCGGCGTGGTGTCCTACCTGAACCGCTCGCTCCGCAGCCGCAATCGCCGGCTGATCAAGTCGATCATTCAGTTCGACGCGGCGATCAACCCGGGCAACTCCGGCGGCCCGCTGCTGGACAGCCGCGGGCAGATGATCGGCATGAACACGGCCATCGCCAGCAACAGCGGCCAGAGCTCCGGCGTCGGCTTCGCCATCCCGATCGGCACGATTGCCCGCGTGGTGCCGCAGTTGATCGAAAACGGCCGCGTGATCCGGGGCGACATCGGCATCGGCCAGTTGCGATCGCACCGAGGGGGCGTGCAGATCGTGTCGCTCGTGCCGGAGGGGCCGGCCGAGACCGCCGGGCTGAAGGGCTATCGCATCGTGCTGGAGCGGCGACGCCAAGGAGGCTTCATCTTCGAGCAGCGGCGCGTCGATCCCAGCCAGGCCGACGTGATCGTCGCCGTGGACGGCAAGGCAGTGGCCAACGAAGACGATTTGCGGGCGATGATCGAAAGCCGCAAGCCGAGCGAGACGGTGCGAGTCACCGTCGTTCGCGAGGGCCGTCAGGAAGTGGTCGCCGTGAAGCTGGGCGAAGGCGAATGAGGATTGCTCGACATGTGGGCCAGGACGCAATGCGTTCAAAGCTACGCTTGTCCCGTTCCCGTTCTCATGCCGCACGCCGCCGCGCCAGGAAGACAATCTCCGAATTGAACCCGGCGCCCAGCCAGGGGACTGGACTGCACACCGCGCGCTGCACATCGAATCGCTCCACCAGCCGGCTCCGCAGCCGGCGGTGATCAAAACCCAGGTGGTGTGGATAATAAGAAAGGCCGGGTGTGATTTCCCGCGCCGGGCGGTCCCGCGGCGGTGCGCCGCACAGGGCCGCGAGCACGTTGCCCATTCGGGCATCGAACGCTCCCCGCCGCCGCCACATCCGCAGCAGGCCCTTGGCCAGCGCGGGGCCAAAGATCTCGATGGGCACGCCGATCACGGCCAAACCATCGTCTTTCAGCAGCCGCTCGATGTCGGCCAAGGCCGCGGCCGTTTCTTCCGGCGGCAGGTGCTCGAACACCTCCAGGCAATACACCACGTCTGCCTGGCCGGTGGGCAAAGACTCGACCGAGGATGCCAGGACCACGTTCGCTTGCCCCCGCAGGACGCTGGCGGCTTGCTCGCGCAGGTTTTCGGCCGGCTCGTAGCAGAAGATCGTGGCCTGGGGCAAGGCAGCGGCCAAGCGCCGCGAGAGCTCGCCGTCGCCGGCGCCGAAATCCACGATCGTCCGTGGGCTGTCCTGTCGCGTGGCCAGCGCGACGGCATCATTCAGCCGGCGCCGATGGAGGAACCGCTTGATGGCATTGCGGTCATTCCGCGTGATTTCAGCGTAAGACATGAGCACGCACCGGAGTGAAGCGACGCGCGGGGGCCGCCGAAGATACTCCCTCGTGGCTCGTCTGAACAGCCGACAAAAAAGCACCCCGGCTGCTCGCCAGCAGCCGGGGTGCGCGTCACGTGCTTGTGTTGCCAGCAGCGGGTCTGTGGCCGTTATGTCACGTCGTCTTCCTGCGGTGTCGAGCCGTCGCCGCTGCCTGGCTGCGGCTTTACTTCCTGAGGCGGTTCCTGGCTCGTCGGCGGCGGCAGCCGCAGCTCGGTCTCCGAAGGCAGCGCCACGTCGGCCAGCGGGCCCTCGGTGAGCTTGATCGGCACCGGGTTGCCTTCCACCGTCTTCCAGCGCGTGAGCTCCGTGCCCTCGTAGATCTCGATAATGTGTTCCTTCTTGTTTTCCGTCTTGGAGAGCATCTTCGTCCAGTCGAAGCCGTCGAACAGACCGGGCTTGGGTTCTTTGGTGGCCACCGGGAGCGTCGGCTCTGCGTCTTTGGGTTCCGACTTCTTGTCCGGCGAGTCCCATTCTTCGAACAACTTGCGGATCGACGTTGGCGAGGTGTCGTCCACCAGTTCCGTGTCTTTGGGCGAGCGTAGCGCCAGCGTGATCTTGCCCATGCTCGCGGCGATCGTCACCACTTCGGCCTGCTCCTGCGTCACCACGAGAGAGACCGTCTTCATGGTCTTCTGGCCCTTGCCGTCGGGGCTCTCCGTGAGCACGTTGTCGGCCGCCAGAATCCGCACGTTCTGCAGGAACGTCTTGATCATGGTGTTCTGCACGCCGTTGGACCCGTTCTTTCGCAGGTAGACCATCAGGTCCACGTGGTCGCCCGGCTTGACCAGATAGCCGCTTGTCGAGGCCGCATCCACCTTGATGGCAACGCCGCGCATGCCGGCGGGAATATGGTCGCTGCCGCGGCCTTTCTCCCCCTTCTTGAGCAGCTTGGCATCCAGCAAGATGTCGTCCACGATGATCCGCGTGGCAGCCCGGCGGTCTTCCACGTCCTTGAGGTTCGTGAGCGCCCCGGGGGGCACGATGTCCTTGGGCATCTGTTTGGTCGTCAGCATTTCCGGCGAGATCAAATCGTTCATGGCGATCTCTTTCTTGGCCACGAACACGGCGACCTTCTCGCTGGGCGCTTGAACGACCGGGCTGCCCTTGGACATCACCTGGTTGATGCCGACCGAGGCCACGAGGCCGCAGCCCAGGGCGAGTGACAGCAAGATGAGTGATTTGGGACGCATGGTATTCTCCGCAGTGCTGGTTGTAAGCGATGAAGGTGAAGTGTGCGGGTTTACCGTCCGTGCATTCGTGGATTGTCCCGAGCGGCTGCTCTGCCGACGGTTATTGGACGGTCTCCCGCCGCATGGCCGAGGATGCGCTCAGCCGTTTGCCGCCCAGCCACAGCGCATCGGGCAGCCAACTGACGTCGGCGAAATCGACGCCCACGGTCACCGTGACCGACTCGCCGCCGGCCGCGGTGGTGATGTCGGACGGAGTGGTGGTGACGTTGGTATCGAGGATCGGCACGCCGCCGCCGACGTGGTCTTGAACGGCGTCCTCCACGTCATCGTTGGTCATGCCGTCGAGGATGGCCACGCGGGCCCCCTCGCGGGAGGCGTTCGTGATGAGCTGCTGCACCATCACCATCCGCCCGTATTCGATCATCCCGAAGATGAGCAGGAACAGGAGCGGCGCCAGCACGGCGAACTCGACCACGGCCGCGCCGATCGCGCGAGGCGTCGGCGGCGCGCGGCAGCCGATGAGGAAGCGAGCCACAGGTGTTTTCTCATAGGAGCATCCCCGTCCAGACGAAGTAACCGATGGTGCCGATGGCAATGGGAATGCCATACGGCAGAAGCAGCATGGAGCTTTTTCGGGCGGCGGCCCGCGAGGCCAGCTCACTGGGGTTGCCCACGGTGAGCACCTCGTGGAGGATCATCATGAAATTGTCGCGGTGCCTGGCCCACGCCCGCCGCCAAAGGATCATGGCCACCGCCAGCGCGCCGCCCACGACGGTGGACCAGCAGAAAGCGTAAAAGGTGATCGTGGCCCCGACCCATGCGCCTACGCCAGCGAGCAGCTTGACATCGCCGGCCCCCATGCCGCCGATGGCATAGAGCGGCAACAGCAGCCCCAGGCCGGCCAGCGTGCCCAGCATACTTTGGCCCAGGCCGGCCCAACCGCCGATGCACAATCCATAGCCCCAGCCGGCCAGGATCATGGGGAAGGTGAGCCAGTTGGGCACCTTGAGTTTCCAACCGTCGATCACGGCGGCCACAACGAGCGTGGCGCTCACCAGCCACACGTGCCAGTGTTCGACGAATCCTTGTTGGAGCAATTCCGTGGTCATAAGGGGTAATCCTGCCGCAGGGGCTGAGGGTTCGCCTTCAACTCAAACATAGCTCAGAGTCGGGGGGCAGGAGTCAGGGGTCAGGGGTCAGTCATGACTGCGAGACATGTTTCTGACTCCTGATTCCTGATTCCTCCCCTACGAACGCGCACACGTGAGCCAGCCGACGATCGCCACGACGGTGGCAATCACCGCCGCAAACAGCTGGGCGGAGTGCACGAGGAAGTGTTCTGGGATCGCGGTCGGCATGGGCGTTTTCGGGCCATCCAAAGGAAACGCCGGCGCGGCTGGAGGCCGCGCCGGCGTCAGGGAAACTCCAAACCCAACTGCCGGATTAGCTGGCGCCGCCCAGGCTGTTGGCAATCGTGTCGAACGTGGCGCTGGCGTTGGTGCCGATGGCGCTAATCGCGGTCAAGCAGACCACGATAATCAGGGCCAGCATCACGGCGTACTCGACGGCCGTGGGGCCATCTTCCGACGTCAAAAACTGCTTCACATTGGTGAGAAACCGCTTCATCCCAGACCTCCCATCATTGTGTCGCGGCGCCAGCGCACAGCGCGCGGGGCCGACGGAACCAAGGGAAAACGAAACATTTACGTGGCCGGAACCGGCGCACGTTGAGGGGAAATCCCACCACCGGGATTGCTTCCTTGCCGGAGACGTTCATGACTTGCCGAACGCGCCGCAGCGCATGCGTGCCGTCTCCGTAATGAAAACGTATGTCGGAATCTGCGCGAGTCAAATCCATTTTGAGCGTCGTGCGGATGAGGGGACGAAGGCTCGCCTCGGCCATGACGTGCGGCCCGCCTCGGGCGACGCTTGTGGCGCCCGGCCTGGCTATCTAGATTGTCCGGCGACAAGCAGCACACCCGCGGAACCGATTTCTCCCATGAAAACGATGCAAGCCGCTTCGTCGACCCCTGTCGGCGAGCCACCGGCCAACGCTCTACCGCCGCCCGACGCGCTCATCGGTCTCTATCGCACGATGCAGCTCATCCGGCAGACGCGAGGAGCAGCTGGCCCGCTGCCACCAGCGCGGCCTGATCCACGGCGCCTGCCACACCTACGTCGGCCAGGAGGCGATCGCCGCCGGCGTCTGCGCCCACCTGCGGCCGCGACGACGTCGTCTTCAGCACGCACCGCGGCCACGGCCATGCGCTGGCCAAGGGCGTGCCGCCGCGGCGAGCTGATCGCCGAGCTGTTCGGCCGCGCAGACCGGCTGCTCGCGCGGCCGCGGCGGCAGCATGCACCTGTTCGCGCCCGAAGTCGGCCTGATGGGCACCAGCGGCATCGTCGGCCCGTGCATCCTGCAGGCGGCCGGCGCCGGCTACAGCTTCAAGCTGCTCGAAGACGGACCGCGTGGCCGTCGCCTTCTTCGGCGACGGGGCGGTCAACAACGGCGCCTTCCACGAGGGGCTGAACCTGGCCGCCATCTGGAAGCTGCCGGTGCTGTTCGTCTGCGAGAACAACCAGTTCGCCACCGAGGTGCCGTTCGCGTACGCCGCCGGCAACCCCGAGCGTCGCGCGCCGCGGCGCGGCTTACGGCATGCCGGGCGTCGAGGTCGACGGCAACGACGTCGCTGGCGGTATGCGCGAGCCGCCGGCGAGGCGGTCGAGCGGGCCCGCGCCGGCGGCGGGCCGACGCTGCTCGAGTGCAAGACCTACCGCACCCGGGCCGCACGCCGAGGGCATGGGCGACTTCACCTACCGCACGCGCGAGGAGGTCGAGGAGTGGAAGACGCGCTGCCCGATCAGGCGGCCTGCGGAGCTGCTTGACCGATCAGGGGATTGCCGAGCCAAGCGAACTCGACGCGGCTCGACGCCGAGATCCGCGGACAAGTGCAACGACAGCCGACAAGGTCGCCGGAAGACAGCCCGTGGCCGGACCCGGCGACCGCGACGAAGCACGTCTACGCGGCGGCTACCGCGAGACCGGTGCCCCCGTCCATGCCCGCCCGACCGTGAAGTTACCTTCATGCAGGCCACGCTCGAAGCGCTCGCGCGAGATGGCGGCCGACCCGACGATCTTCGTCCTGGGCGAAGGCATCGGCGAGCGCGGCGGCAACTTCAAGACGACCGCGCGGGCTGTACGACCTGTACGGCCCGGAGCGGCTGTGCGACACGCCGATCTGCGAGCGCGGCTTCGTCGGCCTGGCGTGCGGCGCGGCGATGACCGGCACGCGGCCGGTCGTCGATTTCATGTTCGCCGACTTCGTCCTCGACGCGCGTCGGCGAGATCGTCAACCAGATCGCCAAGATGCAGTACATGTCGCAGCGGCCGGCTGAAGATGCCGATCCTGCTGCGCGGCTGCATCGGCATCGGCCACTCGGCGGCGACGCACCACTCCGGCAACTACTACCCGCTGTTCGCCCACTTCCCCGGCCTGCGCGTCGTCGTGCCGTCGACGCCGTACGACGCCAAGGGGCTGCTGCACGCACGCGCTGCGCTGCGACGACCCGGTGCTGTTCCTCGAGCACCGCGAGCTGCTGGCGCGTCAAAGGGCCGGTGCCGGAGGAGGACTACGAGATCCCGTTCGGCCAGGCGGCCGTCGTGCGCGAGGGCACGCGACGTGACCGTCGTCGCGCTGGCCCGCATGGTGCACCGGACGCTGGAGGCGTGCGACGAGCTGGCGGCGCGAGGGCATCTCGGTCGAGGTGATCGACCCGCGCACGGTCGCGCCGCTCGACGTCGAGACGATCCTGCGCATCGGTGCGCGAAGACGGGCCGGCTGCTGATCGTCGACGAGGCGTTCGCCCCGTGCGGCATCGGCGCGGAGATCGCCGCGCAGGTCGCCGACCGCGGCTTCGACGACCTCGACGCGCCGATCCGCCGGCTGCAACGGGGCGTTCACGCCGACGCCGTACAGCCCGCCGCTGGAAGCGGCGGTCGTCCCCAGCGTGGACGGCATCGCAGGCGCAGTCCGCGACGTTGCTCGAGGAGTAGGGAAGGCCATGCCCTACGAAATCGTCGTCCCGCGCCTCGGCTGGTCCATGGAGGAAGGGACCTTCGTCGGCTGGCTCAAGGGCGACGGCGACCCCGTCCGCGCGGGCGAGCCGCTGTTCGAGCTGGAAGGCGACAAGGCGATCCAGGAGATCGAGGCCATCGACAGCGGCACCTTGCGAATCGCGGCCGATGCTCCGCCACCTGGGAGCACCGTGCTCGTGGGCGCGCTCATTGGACACCTGCTGGTCGAAGGCGAGGAAGCTGCCGCGCCGGCACCGGTGGAGACTCGCGGTACTCTCGCCACGGCCGCCGGCAGCGGCCCACCCGCCGATCGCGCGTCCGAAAGCCAGATCACACGGGTTTTCCATCCGTCGGACCAGAATGTGTTACCCGGCGAGCCGCGGCGCCACCGCGCCAGCCCCCGCGCGCCGAGCGGCCGGGAAACATGGCGTCGATCTGGCCGAAATCACCGGCTCGGGCCGCAAAGGCCGCATCCGCGAACGCGATGTTCTGGCCGCCGTCTCGAAGCAACGCGCGACGCAACACGATGTGCCCGAAGACCGCGCCCGACGCACCGCGCCGGCACCGCAACATTCTCTGCGATCGAACCTCGCCGGCCAGGTCGCGCTGGTCACTGGCGCGGTGCGCGGGATCGGCGAAGCCATTGCCCGGCGGCTGACCGTGAACGGCGCCACCGTCTACTTCACCGACGTGGACGAAGCTGCGCTGCGAGAAACGGCCCGCGCCGGCGGCGGCCGCGCCCTGCGACTGGACGTGACCGATCCGGACGAAATCCAGTCGGTGCTGCGCGAGATCGAGCGGCGTGACGGCCGGCTCGACATCGTGGTCAACAACGCGGGCGTCAACACGCTGCGGCACCGCGTCACCATCGACGAGTTCCCCCGCGAGGAGTGGGACCGCATCCTGGCGGTCGATCTCACGGGGCTGTATGAAGTCAGCCGCGCCGCCGCTGCCATCATGCGCCGCCAGGGGCGCGGGCGGATCATCAATATTGCCTCGATCGCCGGCCTGGTGCCGCTCAGGCTGCAATGCGCCTTCACCGCCGCCAAGGCCGGCGTGGTGAACCTGACCAAGGCCATGGCCATCGAACTGGGGCAGTACGGCATCCTGGTCAACGGCATCGCCCCCGGCTCGACCCTCACCGACGGCACGCGGCAGCTCTTCTATGGGGCCGACGGCAAGTTCAGCGACCGTGTGCAGCGCATGCTGGACCACGTGCCGCTGGGCCGCCCGGCCACCGTCGATGAGATCGCCGTGGCCGCGCTGTTCCTGGCCGATCCGGAAAACTCGTATATGACGGGACACGTGCTCACGGTCGATGGCGGGTGGACGGCCGGATATCACCGCGACTTTTGAGAAGCTGGGCACGCACGAATTGCCCTTCGGCCTTGCCGCCGGGCGCTTCTCCACGCCCCTGCGGCCTAATAGACTGAACGTATCTGCTCCGGCCTGCGCCAAGCGACATTCTCCGCTTGCCGTCTCGGAGTCTACCGATCGAATCGAGGCGGCAGCGATGAGCAAGCTGTTCATCTCCCACAGCTCGCGGGACGACGGCTTCGTGCGCGATCTCCAGCGGGCGCTCGCCGATCTTGGCCAGGACGTGTGGATCGATTCCCGCGAGCTGGGCGGTGGCGATCGGCTGTGGCAGGAAGTTCAGCAAGCCATCGAAGAAGCGTCGGCCTACGCCGTCGTGGTCAGCCCGGATGCGTTGCAATCCAAATGGGTCGGCAAGGAGCTGCGTCACGCGATCGACGTACAGAAGCTTCGGGGCAGCGACAAGTTTCCGGTCATTCCGCTGTCGCTGAACGGCACCAGGCTCGGCGTGCTGGAGGAGTTCTTCGGCGAGGAACCGATCTACATTCCCGTGAGCAGCGACGCTGGCGGAGTCGAGGCGGCGCTCAACGCAGTCCTCGTGGCCCTGGGCAAGCGGCTCCCTGCGGACGTTCCTCCTGCTCCGCAGCCGAAGGCCGAGCCCCTGGAGGACCTGGTGCTCGAGCTGACCGACTTGAAGTTCCAGGAGCAGGACGGCATGCGCCGGGCCTCGGCTCGCGCCCGGCTCGTGTATGAGCCCGCCACGCCGGGGCAGCGGGAAGTCCACAGCAACCAGAGCTGGCGTTTTGTCGCCCCTCTGGGGCCGATCGAGGCGGAGGAGCTGCGCTGGTATCTGGAAAAATACGCCATCTGGCCTAGCGAGTATTTTCGCGATCGGGCACGCAAGGTCGAGGCGAGCCTCGTCGCGTGGGGCAAGGTCTTGCATGCCGCGGCGATGCCGCCCGCACACGCCGCGAACGTGATGAATGCCTGGGCGCGGATCGACGGGCAGGCCGGCCGCCGCTTCTCGGTCCAAGTCGATGCAGAACGTCGAAGCCGGAGCGGCCGACGCCGATGTGGCCACCGCCCGCGAGGCCGCCACGCTGCTGCTGGGCCTGCCGTGGGAGCTGCTCCACGACGGCGAGGGCTTCCTGTTCCAGGGCTCCAAGCCCACGCGCGTCCGCCGCCGCTTGCCCAATACGCGGGTGCTCGACGTATCGGTGGTCGCCACGCCGATCCGTATCCTGCTGGTCACCGCCCGGCCGGAGGACGACGCCTGCGGCTACATCGACCACCGGGCCAGCGCCCTGCCACTGGTCGAAGCGATGGAGGCGCTTGGCGGCCTGGTGCGGCTGCACGTGCTCAGTCCGCCGACGCTGCCTGCCCTGCGCGAAGAGCTGGACCGCGCCCGCCGCGCTCGCGAGCCGTATCACGTCGTCCACTTCGATGGCCACGGCGTCTACCATCGCCCCGCCGGCCGCGGCGGGCTTTGCTTCGAGCGGCCGGAGGATGTGGACAAGCTCGAACGGCGCGGCCACGTCACGGTCTACACCGACGAGCTCGCGCCGCTGCTGTGCGACCACCGCATTCCCCTGGTGTTCCTGGAGGCGTGCCAGACCGCGCAGGCCGAGAAGGCGGCCGAGTCGGTCGCCTCGGAATTGTTAAAGGCGGGTGTGGCCTCGGTGGCGGCGATGAGCCATAGCGTGCTGGTCGAGACCGCGCGCCGTTTCGTCCAGTCTTTTTACGCCGCGCTGGCCGGCGGCGCCCGCGTGGGCGACGCGATGCTCGAAGGCCAGCGCAAGCTGAAGGACGACACGTTCCGCGGCCAGATCTTCGGCGTGGGCGAGCTGCGGCTCGAGGATTGGTTCGTGCCGGTGCTGTTTCAGGAAAAGAACGATCCGCAGCTCTTCCAAACCATGCCCGCGACAAACGCAGGAAGACCTGAAGCTCGCACGCCGGCGCGGCTAGGCGAGCTGCCCGCGGAGCCAGCGACCGGCTTCATCGGCCGTAGCCGCGAGCTGCTGGCGCTGGAGCGGCTGCTGCGTCACGAGCGCTATGCCGTGTTGCTCGGCCAAGGGGGCGAAGGCAAGACCGCGCTGGCCGCCGCGCTGGCCCGCTGGATGGTCCGCTCACAGCAGATTCGTCGCGTCGCGTTCGTCTCCGTCGAGACGCACACCAACGTCGTGGCCGTGCTGGACGCCATCGGCCGCCAGCTCGTGCCGGGCTACTCCGTGGCCCTGTTTGGCGACGTGGACCATGCCCTCCAGCCGGTCGAGCGCGCTCTGGCCGAGCAGTCCACGCTCCTGGTGGTGGACAACATGGAGAGCATCCTGCTGCCACCGTTCATGGCGGCGGAGAGGTCGGAGGCCCTGTCCGAGGAAGCGGCCCAGGACCTGGACGCGATCCTCCGGCTCTGTGCGTGGCTGAATGCGAAGGGGGACACGCGGATCGTCTTCACCAGCCGCGAGGCATTGCCGGCGCCGTTCGACGCGGATCGGCACCGGCGCGAGCTGCGGCACCTCCACCGTGACGACGCGGTGAAGCTTGTCGAGCGCGTGCTGAACGTGGACCACACGGGCGGCGCGGCCGATGCCACGCAGGCTGCGACTCGCGAGGCTATCGAGCAGCTCGTCGATGCCGTTTCCTGCCATGCCCGCACGCTGGCGCTGCTGGCCCCCGCCCTGCGCAGCCTTGGCGTGGAAGCCGCCCGCGCATCGCTCGTGGAGCTGATGAAGGACATGGAGCGGCAATTCCCGGGCAGCCGCGAGCAATCGGTCTTTGCCAGCGTCGAGCTTTCCCTGCAGCGGCTGTCGCCCGCGAACCGTGACAAGGCGCGGGTACTGGGCGTGTTTCACGGCGGGGTAAGTCTGGCACTGCTCGAGGTCATGATGCACTGGGCAAAAGCGGACGTGCTCTCCTTGATGGGCGAGTTGATCGAGACGGGGCTGGCGACGCCCAATCGCTACAACCACCTCTCGCTCAATCCCGCGCTGTGCCCGTACCTGTCTGGGAAACTGGACCCCGCGGAACGCGAGGCGCTCACCGGCCGCTGGATCGAGGCGATGCGCGCCTATGCCGGGTTTCTCGTGCAGCAGCAGAGCCGGAACAGCGAGCTCGCGGCGACTCTGACGGTGCTGGACTTGCCGAACCTGTTTGCGCTGCTGGAGCTGGTCGAGCGCGCGGGGAATGCGGAGGCGATGATCGATCTGGTCACGATCCTCTATAGCTTGCTGCAAGCGCTCGGCAGGCGAAGGCTGCTGGAGCGCATCGCGCAGGTGCGGGACGCGGCCGCGGCGCTGCTGGGAGACGTTTGGAATCACGCGCGGTTCGAGGCGCAACGCACTCGTATTGAGCAACAGCTCGCCAGCGGTCGCCCGCGCAAGGCGCTCGAGGGCGCTCATGAGTTGCTCCGCCGCGCCAGGCAGCCGGTGACAGGGCATATGACTGTGCCGACTACGACCTGGCGCTCGCGTGCTTCCTGCTGGCCCGCGTGTTGCGAAGGGCCGGTGGATCAAAGCTGGCCTTGCCGTTGTTGGAGGAGGCACGACGACGCTTCGAGGCCGTCGAGCGCGAACGCCCCGGTTGCGGTGCAGCGGGGATGGCGCGCGTCTGCATCTCCGAAGGCGGGGATTGTCTTCAAAAACTGGGCCGGCCTGACGAAGCGGCCGTCGCTTACGAGGAGAGTGTCCGGCGGGCGGAGAAACTCGGTGACGATCGCGGCGTCGCCGTCGGAAAGGCGCAGCTCGGCACCGTGCGCCTGAATCAGCGACGCTTCGAGAAGGCGCTGGAGGCTTATGAAGAAGCTCGCGAGCGGTTTACCCGGCTGGATGAACCAGGCAGCGTGGCCGTGGTGTGGCATCAGACAGGCATCGCCTTGGCCATGACCGGTAAGCCGGAAGCGGCGGAGGAGGCCTACCGGAAATCGCTGGCGATCAAGGTGGCCCTCGGAGACGTCGCCGGTCAGGCGGACACGCTGAATCAATTGGCGAATCTGTACGACGACATTCTCGATCGCCCGGAGGACGCCGTGACGTTCTACCGGCAAGCAGCGGACAGCTATGTCGCGAGTCAAGATCAGGCGAAAGAAGGCGTCACGCGGAGCAATCTTGCAGTCACGCTGCACAAGCTTGGCCGTTTTGATGAAGCACGCCAGGAAGCGGAGCGGGCGCTCGCCTGTAAAACACCGTTCGGCCATACGGCTGAGCCGTGGAAGACTTGGGCCCTCCTCGCCAAGATTGAGGCGGACGCCGGAGAGCCGGCTCCCGCCGCGGAGGCGAAGCGCAAGGCCGTCGCCTGCTACGTGACCTACCGCCGCGATGGCGGCGAGAACCACTCCGTCTCCGGCCGCATCATTCACGCCATCACCCAGTCGCTGCTCACCGGCGACACGGCTTCGGCGGCCTCGCTCCTCCAACAACTCGCCGTGGATCCCAAGATGGCGCGCCTCCGCCGCTTCCTCCAGGCCCTGCGGGCCATCGTCGGGGGCAGCCGCGACCTCGCCCTCGCCGATATGCCGGAACTGGAACATACGATGTCCGCGGAAATCCTCTTCCTGATTGAAACGTTGCAGCAGCGCAGCGTGTAGCGCAGCTTCAGCCTTCTCGATCACCGGGGGGGTATGAACGACGATAATGCCAAGTCGGCACCGAAGGAGCTTCTGATGCGACCGTTGACGGCCTGTTTGGCGCTCTTGCTGCCTTGGAGCCACGCGGCCCTTGCCGAGAAGCCTGCCCCGGATTGGGTCCGCGTCACCGACAAGGCGCGCCTGGCAGGCGCGTGATTCCAGCGGCGAGGTGGTCTTCAAGGACCAGCTCTGGCTCCTGGGCGGCTGGTTCGATTCCTTCTCCGCCCCGCCGCGCGACGTGTGGAGCTCGGCCGACGGCAAGACGTGGAAGCTCGTCGCCAAAGAAGCCCCCTGGAAGCACAGCGACCTGCCCATGACGCTCGCGTTCAAGGATCGCATGTGGCTGCTGGGCGGCTGGTACAACGGCCGGCTGCCGGGGCACGGGGCTTCCAGCGAGGTCTGGTCGTCCGCCGACGGCGCGACGTGGGAACAGGCGACCAAGGCGGCCGGCTGGAGTCCGCGCATCGCCGCCGGAGCGGTCGTCTTCAAGGACCGCATGTGGGTCCTGGGCGGCACCGAAAACTACTACTTCGGCGACGAACGCAGCCTGAAGAACGACGTCTGGTCGTCGGCCGACGGCCAGGAATGGAAGCGTGAGACGGCCGCCGCCCCCTGGTCGCCGCGCGCCTATCACGCCGCGGTCGTCCACGACGGCCGTCTATGGGTGCTAGGCGGCGGCAACTATGTGCCCAAGTACCACGCCCTCAACGACGTCTGGTCGTCAGCCGACGGCGTCCATTGGGAGCAGGTCCACCGACAAGGCCCCCTGGCACGCGCGGATCTGGTTCTCGTCGGTGGTCTATCGTGACCACCTGTGGGTGCTGGGCGGCTGGTCGAATAACCCCTCGAAAAACTGGGGCGACGTCTGGTACTCCCGCGACGGCAAGGACTGGAAGCTTTTTCGCTCGAAGACGATCTGGAAGGAGCGCCACGAGCACTCGGCCTACGTGCTGGGCGACAAGATCTGGATCGCCGGCGGCCACGCGCAGCCCTTGAGCGCCGAGGTCTGGTCGTTGGAAGTCCCGAAGGATTGGTTCGACAAGTAGTCATCGCATGTCTACTCCTCAAGAGCTGCCCACGTTTCTTGCCTACGACGGCCTCGACCCGTGCCCTTATCTGCCCGGCCGGACCGCTCGGCTGCCGCTGGAGTATCCGCTTCGGCAGCTCACCGCCCGGGAGTTCGACGAGCGTCTGGCCGCCGGCTATCGGCGGACGGGCGACCTGGTCTATCGCACCGCATGCCCGCAGTGCCGGGCCTGTCAGGCGATTCGCGTGCTGGTGGGCGAGTTTCGGCCCAACCGAGCGCAGCGCCGGGCCTGGCGGCGGGGGCGGGAATCGCTGAAGGTTGAATTGGGGCCGTGCCGCGTCGATGCCCAGCGGGTGCAGCTCTACAATGCCCACAAGCGAGCCCGTGACTTGGATCACGGCGAAGGGCCGGTTTCCGGCGAGGGCTACCGCTCGTTTCTGGTGGACAGTTGCGGCGACTCCTTTGAGCTGCGGTACTTCGCCGGCGGCCGTTTGGTCTGCGTGGCCGTGGCCGACCGCGGCGAGCAGTCGATGTCGGCCGTCTACTGCTACTTCGACCCACAGATCGGCCGGCTCAGCCCGGGCACGTTCTCAGTTCTCCAGCAAGTGGCCCTGTGCCGTCGGTGGGGACTCAAGTATCTCTACCTGGGGTACTACATCGACGAACCGTGCCGCATGACGTATAAGGCCAGCTTCCGGCCCCACGAACGATTAACGGGCGGCGAGTGGGTGCGTACGATGATTAGAAGAGGGAAGCAGAAGCGAGCGACAGATCAGCCCGCATGGTCAGCGGCCAGCCTGAAACGCGGAACGCTAATAATCGCTGATAAGCGCTAATGGGCTGATCGGCGCCAATCGACTCTTCGGAGGACTCAGCTTCATTAGCGTCTATTGGCGTTTATTAGCGTTCCAAAGGCGGACGCTGAAACTGGGAATACTACGGAGGGTCACGTGCCGCAATCGGATTTGCTGACGCGATTGTTTGGTCTCGAAGGTCGCGCTGCGGTCGTCGTTGGAGGCGCAGGTCGTATTGGCCGGGCTCTTTGTTACGCCTTGGCCGAGGCGGGCGCCGCCGTCGGCGTGCTGGACTGCGACGCGGCGGCGGCTCATGAGCTGGCCGAGCAGATCGGCCGGCAGACCGGGCGGCCGGTGCTCGCCGTGCCTGCCGACATCACGCGAGAAGAATCGCTGACGGAGGCAGCGCGGCTGACGATTGCTGCGCTGGGGCCGCCGGCGGTCCTCGTGAATTCGGCCCAGTTCCGCGGGCCGGGCTTCTATTCGTCGTCTCCTGAAGACTACCCGCGCGAGGCGTGGGAGCAGGTGCTGCGTACGAACCTGACCGGCGTGCACCTGGCGTGCCAGGTCTTCGGCCGGACGATGAAGGAGCACGGCGGCGGCTCGATCGTTAACCTGGCCTCGACCTACGGCCTTGTTTCGCCCGATCCGCGGGTTTACGGCCGCTCCGGAGTGAACTCGCCGCCTGCCTACGGTGCGGCGAAAGCCGGCGTGGTCCAGCTCACCCGCTATCTGGCGGTCCATTGGCGGGAGGTGGGAATTCGCGTCAATTGTCTGGTGCCTGGCGGCGTGTTCGACCAGCAAGACGAGGCGTTCGTGGCCGAATACTGCGGGCGGACCCCGCTGGGCCGCATGGCCAATCCCGACGACTACGTGGGACCGGTGCTGTTCATGGCCTCGGCGGCCTCGGCCTATATGACCGGCGCCGTCGTTACGGTGGATGGCGGCTGGACGGCTTGGTGAAGCGCTGGCCGCAGCTTGCCCTGTCTGCTTGTCCTCGTCCCATTTTGCACTTTGCATTTTGCACTTTGCATTTTGGTAACAGTTTAGCCGTCTGAAGTTGGTCTTGGTCTTTTTGGAAGTCGTGGTTTATGACAGCAAGCATTCGCAGATTGGCGAGTGAGGATGGTCATGACCACGGAAGGCGTTGTCGAACTCAACGTCGCATTGGGGCCGCAGCTCACGGCGAAGGACGCTGTCGCGATCTACGCCCAAGGCCAGGAGGCGGTGGTCTTTGCCCTGCTCGAGTTGGCCAGACGGCTGGCCGGCGCGGAAGGACGCTGTGCCTCGGTCCACTCGCCGGCCACACCCTCGGGCATGCGGCCCGTTCATCAAAAACCTGCGGTCAAGAAACGTGGCAAAACGCCGGGGCGACCGGCGGGTCATCCAGGCAGTCGTCGCCCGCCGCCCGCGCGCATCGACGAGCGAAAGACGCACCGCGACTCCGTGCTGTCCGCACTGTCAGGGCGCGTTGAAGCGTTGCCAGGAAACCCGCACTCGGTACACCGAAGACATTCCCCTCGATATCCAACCGGTGGTCACCGAGCACACGATCCACCGGGACTGGTGTCCGCGCTGTTGCAAGCAGGTCGAGCCGGTCGTCCCCGATGCCTTGCCGGGCAGTCAGATTGGCAACCGCGTGCTGACGCTGTCGGCCTGGCTGCACTATGGGCTGGGACAAACCATCGCGCACGTCGTGGACGTGTTCAGTCATCACTTGCAATTCTCTCTCACGCCCGGCGGGCTGCAACAACAGTGGTATCGCTTGCAGGAGATTTTGTTTCCCTGGTACGAGCAGATTCAAAACGAGGCTTTGGACGCGGCCGTGTTGCACGCCGACGAAACGGGCTGGCGCGTGAATGGAAAAGGACATTGGCTGTGGTGTTTCAGTCATGCGCGTGGCACGTACTACCTGATCGACCGGCGGCGTGGTCGGCCGGTGTTGGCCAAATTCTTTCGCCGGGCGTTTGCCGGCACGCTGGTCAGCGACTTTTGGGGCGCGTACAACGCGGTGGTGTGCAGCCGGCGTCAAGTCTGCCTGGCACATTTGCTGCGCGATCTGAAGCATGTCGAACAGTACAAGCATCCTTCGCCCCACTGGGGGAAATTCGCCAAGCAACTGCGACGCCTGATCCGCGACGGACTGCGTCTGAAGCGGCGTCAGCCGGAACTTTCTGGCGAGACTTATGCCTCGCGTCGCAACCGCCTGCATGCGCGGCTGGATGCACTGATCCGCACGCCGTGGAACGACAAGCAAGCTCAACGTCTGCTCAAGCGTTTCCGGCGACATCGCCAGCACCTGTTTACGTTTCTCGACGATCCGGCCGTGCCGGCCGACAACAACCACGGTGAACGGGCCATCCGCCCGGCCGTCATCATCCGCAAAAACACCTATGGCAACCGCAGCCAACGCGGAGCGGACACGCAAGCCGTGTTGATGAGCATCTACCGCACTTTGAAACAACGCGGCCACGATCCGCTCTCCACGATCACCAACGCACTTGCCGAACACCTCAACACCGGCAAACTGCCCGCATTGCCGCCGTGATCACTTCAGACGGCTAAACTGTTACGCATTTTGCATTTTGCACTTGGGACGAGCCATGGTCGGCGACGAATGCAAAGTGCAAAGTGATCCCTGCGTCAAGGTGACGACGATGACGTAAAGCCCGGTAGCGAGTTAGGCGCCCGCATTCTCATCCTCGTCCTTGTCGGTGTCCTCGAAAAAACATGGCTGGCCCGTGCCGTCCGCACGATCGTCATCCTCGTTTCGCTCGGCAGTCTCTTCGCGCGGTCGGTAAGCTACGCTTGCATGGGTCGTGTCGTCTACCTTTGGTTCTCATCGCTCAATCGCGAGCCACAACTAAACGCTTGCAATCTTCCTCGCTCAGGGGCAAGGCCTTTCGAGGACGAGGACGACGACGACGACGAGAACGACGAGGACGACGAAAGGGCCGACCCTACGACGATCACCCAACCATGTCCGAATCCGCCGCCAAACCTGCCGCCGCGACGGACAGCCCCAAGGGAGGGCTGTTCAACAAGCTCACCGTCACGCTGCTGTTGACGGCGATCCTGGGCGGAGAAGCATTGATTGCGTTCTTCTTCTTGCCGACGGCCGCCGAAGTCGCCGCGGCGGGGCATGAGTCCCACGGCAGCCAAAAGCGACTCGCACGATCACCAGGACCTGCCGGGTCTGGAGCATGAAGTCACGGACGCCTCGCTCCGGGAGCTGGACCTGGAGAAATACAGCTTGACGATCCCCAACATGAAGACGGGCACGTCGTACCGCGTGGACTTCCACCTGTGGGGCGTCGTCGCAGGGGAGCACGAAAAGGAGTTCGAGCACCTCTACGAGCAGCACAAGCACCGCTTGCGCGATCAAATCGGCACCATCATCCGGCGGGCCGAACCAGCGGAGCTGGCCGAGCCGGGGTTGGGCTTGATCAAACGCGCCATTTCCACGAAAGTCAACCAGACCCTGGGTAAGCCGGTGCTGCACGGCGTGGTCTTCAGCGAGTTCGTGTTCTACGAGCAGTAGGGCAGAAACAGGGGACAGGAGTCAGGAGTCAGGAGTCAGAGAACTGCGGTCTTGCTGACTCCTGCCTCCTGTCCCCTGACTCCTGGAACGGATTCCCATGCCTCAAGAGCCGCAGCCCGGCCAGCCCGAGTCATCGGCGTCGCAGGCCCCTCAGGCCGCCACCGCCGGCGCCCCGGCCGACACGGCCGCCCGGGGCAGCAGCGATCCGGCCGCCGCGCCGCGCAAGGCGGACCCGGAGCCTTCGCTAGCCACGGGCGACGTGGAGTTTCTGCTTCGCCAGGCGGAAGAGGCGCTGGCCTCGGTCGATGCGCCGCGGGTGGAATCGGCGGCGGGACTGGCGGAGTTTCGCTTCCAGGAGTTTGGCGGCGCCCCGGCCTCGACGGAAACGGCCACGTTGGAGCTGATTCGCGACGTCGAACTCGAGGTGCGCATCGAGCTGGGCCGCACGCAGATGCACCTGGAAGACGTGCTGCGGCTGCGGCGCGGCTCGGTCGTGGCCCTGGACAAGCTGGCTGGCGACCCGGTCGATATTCACGTCAACGGCCGGCTCGTCGCCCGCGGCGAAGTCCTGGTCCTCAACGAGAACTTCTGCGTGCGCGTCAACGAGCTGGTTGCCGCCCAATCGGCCAGGGCCGGATACCGCCGTGGCCGCTTCGCACCGCATATTCCGGGCACGGATGCCATCGCTGACCTTTCCTTTCGCCCTGCTGTGCCTCCTGAGCGGCGCCCGCCGGCTGAGGGCCAGTCTCGCGCGGACGTGGGAAGGCGCTCTACGCCGGCCCCTGCCGGCCCGCGAGCGCGGCCCCTCGTGGCCGGGTCACACCGTGACCCGAATTCCCCTCACGGAGTGACCGGACCACAGGCTCCCGACCGACCATCGTGAAATGGGCGCCCCTTCGCGAAAGGCGCGGTGCCTCGGCCGTCGGCCGATTCCGGCGGCGAAAGCCCTCGCTCCAGCGGGCCGCTCATCACCACGATTGCCAGCCTGGCGGTCGTGATCGGGCTGTTCTTGCTGGTGATGTGGCTCGTGCGGCGGCATCTGCCGCGCGGCATGGGACCGCTGCCGTCGCGACGTGCTGGAAGTGCTTGGCCGCGCGGCCGCTCGGCGCAGAAGCAGTCAGTCACGCTGCTGCGCCTCGGCGACCGGCTGCTGCTGGTCGCCATCAGCGTCGGCGGCATTGAAACGCTCAGCGAGATCACCGATCCGGACGAGGTCACGCGCCTCCTGGGCATCTGCCGGCAGGCCCAGCCGCAGAGTGCCACGACCGCATTTCGGCAGGTGCTCCAGCAGATGTCCGTCCCGCCGCGAGCCGCCAAGAGCGGAGGACCGCCATGCGCTGAAGTAACGCGCGTCCCAGCATACGAGTAGCAGCGCAGCTCCGCGTGCCGTCACGCGGCCGGCACACGACGTGCACCGGTTACGTGCAAGCGGCGATCCTGCCGCTCGCGGCCGCTGCGATGCTGGCCACGATCGGTCTGAGGGCGGCCCACGCCCAGAGGCGCAGCCGCCCGCCAATCGAGCCACGCTGCTCGAGCCGCCGGCCGCCACCGCCTACGCCGCCAAGCACCGATCCCGCCCAGTTGGTCGATCGCTGGACGAACCGGCAAGGGTTGTCGTCCGCCCTGCAGATCATGCTGCTGCTGACGGTGCTCAGCCTGGCGCCGGCGCTGCTGCTGATGACGACGAGCTTCGTGCGGATCATCGTCGTGCTGGGCCTGTTGCGGCAGGCGCTGGGCACGCAGCAATTGCCGCCCTCGCAGGTGATCACGTCGCTGGCCCTGTTCATGACGCTGCTGATCATGGCGCCGGTCTGGAAGCAGGTCTACGACGACGCCATCGCGCCCTACACGCAGGAGAAGATCGGCCTCGAGGACGCCTGGCAGCGCGGGCAAGCGCCGCTCCGGCGGTTCATGAGCGCGCAGATCGAGCGGGCCGGCAACGAGGACGACGTGTGCCTGTTCCTCGACTACCTGACCCGCCGCGCCAGGCACGCGGACCCGCGGCCGAAATACGTCTACTACGGCCCGGCCCGACCAGGGCGAGCAAGACGTGCCGCTCCCGGCCCTGCTGCCGGCGTTCATGCTCAGCGAGCTGAAGACGTCGTTTCTGATCGGCTTTCAGATTTACTTGCCGTTCTTGATCCTGGACCTCGTGGTCTCCAGCGTGCACGATCTCGATGGGCATGATGATGCTGCCGCCGGTGCTGATCTCGCTGCCGTTCAAGCTGCTGCTGTTCGTGCTGGTGGACGGCTGGCACCTGGTGGTGGAGATGCTGCTGGAGAGCTTCGAGCCGTTTTTGTGAGGTGACTGCTCGTGATCCGCTCGTCCTCGTCCTCGTCCTCGTCGTCGTCCTCGCATTCTCGAGGACGAGCACGCCGACCACGAGACGAAGGCGACGATGAGTCCTCGATACAACGCAACCGCATGGACCCTCAAACCGCCATCGACCTCGGCCGCGAGGCCCTGTGGATCTCGCTGCTCGATCGGCGCACCGGTGCTGCTGGCCGGCCTCGTCGTCGGCCTGCTGATCGGCCTGATGCAGGCCCTCACGCAAATCCAGGAGCAAACCGTGTCGTTCGTTCCCAAGCTGGTCGCCATGGTCGTCGTCCTGGCCCTGGCGCTGCCCTGGCTCATCGACCAGCTCGTCGAATACTCGCGGCAACTGATCGGCCGCATCCCGGACAACTTGTAGCCGTGACGCATCTCGCCGCCGGCCTGCTGTGGCTGTTCGAGCCGGGCAGGCTGATGCTGTTCGTGCTGGTGCTGAGCCGCGTCAGCGGACTGGTGATGATCGCGCCAGTGTACGGCTCGGCTGACGTGCCCATGAAGCTGCGGGCACTGTTCGCCCTGACACTGACGCTGCTCGATTGCGCCGGTACAGTTCAACGCCACGCCGCCGGCCGTGACGACCCTGCTGGATTTCTCCACGTACGTCGGCGTCGAGCTGGCGCTGGGCTTTGTGCTGGGGCTAGGCATCTGGATTCATCTTCAGGCCTTTCAACTGGCCGGCCAGATCGTCAGCCAGGCCAGCGGCCTGTCGCTGGCCGACGTGTTTCTGCCGAACCAGGACACGAGCATCCCCGTCATATCGCATCTCTTGGATCTTTGTGCCATGGCCGTGTTTGTGGTCCTGGGCGGTCACCGCCTGGCGATGGAGGGTTTCCTGCAAACCTTCGCCGCCATTCCGCCCGGACAGGGGTTGTTGGGACCCGAGATCACTCAAACGCTGAACACCGTGATCGCCCAGAGCTTTCAGCTCGGCGTGCGAATCGCCGCGCCGGCCCTAACGGCCTTGTTGCTGGCCACACTGCTCTTGGGATTGATTGGCCGCACGCTGCCGCAGCTCAACGTGATGGCCCTGGGCTTCGGCCTCAACGCCATGCTGGGCGTGGCGGTGCTGGCCCTGTCGCTTGGTGCCGCGGGCTGGGCGCTGGAAGACGAACTGGCCGGCGTGCTGGATGAAATCCTCAAAGGCCTCGTCGCATCAAACGCCGGATGACGGGCCGACCGGCGCATTCATTTCGTCATTCCGTCATTCGTCATTCCGTCATTCCGTCATTCGTCATTCCGTCATTCTGACATTCGTCATTCCCCCGTCCCATGCCCGAGCAATTCGGCGATAAGACGCACGACGCCACGCCGTATCGCCGGCAGCAAGCGCGCGAGCGCGGGCACGTGGTCAAGAGCCAAGACCTCTCGTCCGCGCTGCTGCTGCTCTTGGGCGCGGGGGCTTTGATGCTGATGGGTGGGTCGGTGGTCCAATACCTGATGGCCTCGCTGGCCGAGCATCTCGGCGGGCCAGCCTGGCTGGGGCTGGAGCCGGGCGGCGCCGTCGCTTATTCGTACTCCGCGCTGGCTGGCATGGCGCGGGCGGTCTTGCCGCTGCTGGGTTTGCTGCTGGCCATCGCCGTCGCGGCCAGCTTGCTTCAGACCGGCTTTCTCTACACGCCGGACCGCATCGTTCCCGATCTCTCACGCCTGGACCCGCTGAAGGGGCTCGGCCGCATCTTCTCCCTGGCGAACCTGGTGCGATTGGGCTTTGGGCTGTTCAAGATTGTCCTCGTGGCCGGCGTGGCGCTGGCCATCGTTTGGCACAAATGGGAGGAGATCGTCGGCCTGACCGCGCTGTCGCTGCCGCAAGTGGCCGCGTACCTGGTGGACCTTCTGCTCTGGACCACGGTGAAGATCGCGGCCGCTCTTCTGGTGCTCGCCCTGGCCGAGTACGGCTTTCAGCGGTGGAAGTACGAGCAAGACCTGCGCATGACGACGCAGGAGTTGAAGGAAGAACTGAAGAACACCCAGGGCAATCCCGAGATCGCCCAGCGCCGCCGCGTGCTGCGGCAGCTCGCCCGGCAGCGAATTCGCTCGGCAGTGCCGAAAGCGGAGTTCGTGCTCACCAACCCCACGGAGCTGGCGCTGGCCATCACCTATGATCCGGAGAAGATGAACGCCCCCATAGTGGCGGCCAAAGGCGCGGGAGCGGTGGCCCGGCAGATTCGCCGCCTGGCCCTGGAGCACGGCGTTCCGATCATCGAGCGCAAGCCGCTGGCCCAGGCCCTCTACAAGCTGGTGGAGGTCAACCAGCCGATTCCCCGGCAGTTCTATCAGGCCGTCGGCGAAGTGCTGCGATACGTCTACGAGCTCAAAGGCAAGCCGCTCCCCGGCACGCCGGCGGCGTAAAAGACGCTCCGTTCTATACGCGTTTCCCGACCAGCCGTAGCATCTCCCCTTCGTCGGGGAACTCTCCGGTCTCCAGCTTCGAGTAGACCAGGTCACCATCGAGCGAGAGCTCGAAGCAGCCGCCGCCCGAGGGGACGAGCTCGAGCTGCTCGATCTTTTGCTTGTAAGTCTCCAAAATGCGGGTCGCCAAACTGACGGCCTTTGGCTCATAATCTCAGAGAGAACAGTAACGGAGATTGACCTTCATCGCATTCCTCCCACAGTCGTCAGCAAAAGCGGCTTTTGACAGCCACAGACACACTCGGTTCCAGAGCAGCAAACGACATACCGGCCTGAACGCGCAGAATCGGCGACTTGGAACGAGGACTCAACGGCCAGCTTTGCCTGCCGACGACTTTTTCTTGACCGTCACCTTGCGTGGGCGGCCGGCCTTTGCCACCTTCTGTTTGGCCGATTTCGCGGCCGAAGGACCGCGGCTCGCCTTGCTCGCGCCCGCACGGGTCCCCGCCGGCTTGCCGGAGCACTTTGGCCGCCGAATATCTTCATCCAGTTATTGGCGAACTTCCCCGAGGCCCCCGAGTGCAGGATCGTCATTGATGCCTCCTTCAAACGATGGAATGTGCGAGCCGGCGACTGGGCTTGTCGCCCCCTTCGTGGTCGCCGCCGCCGGCTTTTCGGACGAATGTCAGATTACCGACAATCCTAGGGAAAGCGAGATGTAATGGCCATGTCTCTACGCGCATTGCCGAGTCTCGTTGTGGCACTGATCGCCGCCATTTCCTGCGGCCAGTCTCTGGCCGCCAATTGGCCCCAGTGGCGCGGCCCCGAGGGCAACAGCGTCTGCCGCGATACGCAGCTTGCCGCTGGTGTGGCGGGAAAACTTCAATCTGGCCTGGAAAGTCGAGCTGCCCGGCTGGGGCAACAGCACGCCGATCATCTGGGAAAACGCCGTCTTCGTCACGTCGCAGCAGGACGACAAGCTGCTGCTCCTGCGGCTGGACAAGAAGACCGGCAAGACGGTGTGGACGCGCGAGATCGGCCGTGGCACGTTCGAGACGGCGGCCAAGTCGAAGCGCGGCCAGCAGGTCTTTCATCGGCTCCAGAACCTGGCCAGCCCCTCGCCGGTGACCGACGGCAAGACCGTCGTCGGCGCATTTCGGCAACGGTGACCTGGCAGGGTACGACTTCGACGGCACGCCAGCTCTGGAAGCGCAACCTCCAGGAGGACCACGGCAAGTACACCATCTGGTGGGGGCACGCCAACAGCCCGGTGATCTATCAGGACCTGGTCATCTCCGTCCTGCATGCACGACTCGCTGGCCGACCTCAAAGGCGAGACGCGCGACAGCTATCTGGTCGCACACGAGCTGAAGACCGGCCGGCAACGGTGGTACATCAAGCGGGCGACGGAGGCCGACGCCGAAGAGTGCGATGCCTACACGACGCCGGTCTTTCAGATGGTCGGCAAGCGGCACCGAGATGCTCGTCTTCGGCGGCAATCAGCTCGATTCGTTCGATCCGGCCACCGGGCAGCGTTGGTGGTATCTGCCCGGCCACAAGGGGGGCCGCACGGTCACCGGGCCGACGGTGGCCGGCGAGTACGTCGCTGGCCACGCGCGGCATGCGCAGGCCCGATGGTGGCCGTGAAGCTGTCGGCGGCCCACCAAGGCAAGCTCAACAACCGGGCGATCGAGTGGACGCAGCAGACAGGCACGCCCGATAGCTGCTCTCCCGGCCATCTGGGCCGACCTGGTGTTCACCGTCACCGACGACGGCGTGGCCCGCTGCTACAACGGCTTCAGCGGCCGCAAGTGGTGGGACACGCGGCTCAAGGGGCAAGTACAAAGCCTCGCCGATCACCGGCGAAAACCGCGTCTACTTCCTCAACGAGGAAGGCCTGTGCACCGTGGTCTCGGCCTCGACGCACTTCCAGAAGCTGGTCGAGAACCAGATCGACGATCAGACGATTGCATCGCCAGCGGCGTCGGGCGAGCAGATCTTTCTCCGCGGGCGGGAGTGGCTGTACTGCTTCGGCCAATAGCGCCGCACCGCTTCGGCGAGCGGGGGGCGTAAGCCCCCTGATAACGCGGCGGCGCGATTAACGCTTGCTCCGCTCCCACGTCATCAGGGGGCTTACGCCCCCGCTCGCCGTTTGGTCGCCGTGTCGTCTCCCGGAGGCGCTGTTTCTTCTGGCCGAAATGGCGTAGAATTCGTATATCGCAACTCCTTTCGCCCCTTTGAGCTACGGGCAGATAGCACTGCGAGTCCCTCGCGGCACGGGCGTTGCGTAAAAGACCCAGAACAAAGCCACTCCGGCGCACTTCGGCGTCGGCCGGCACGGTGCTCGGTCGGAACCGGGCGAATTTGGTACTTCTCCTCGCAGGATGTCCCTGTCATGAAAGCGATCATGTCCGGCTTGCGTGGTCCGGTGGCGGTGGGCCTGGTGTTCGTCTCGGCATGCGCCTTGGGCCAACATGCCTCGCCCGCCTCGAGCAAGACTCCTCCGGCCGACCGTCAAGACGGCAATCGCCAGCGTGCCGGCCGGTGACCGCGATCCGGTCGACGATCGAGTGCGGCGTGTGTCCTACGAGGCAGCGGCTGCCGGCGAGCACTCGCTGATGCCCGTCGCTCCGCATCGCCCGTGAAGGACTCAAGCGGCTCGAAGAGGTCAAGGACTATTCCGCCAATCTGGTCCGGCGAGAGCGCATCGACGGCAAGCTGAAGGACCACGACTATCAGTTTCTCAAGGTCCGGCACAAGCCGTTCAGCGTCTACACCTACTTCCAGGCCCCCAAGCGCGGCAGCGAGATCGTCTACGTCGCGGGCAAGAACGAGGGGCAGCTCCTGGCGCACGAGACGGGCGCCGCCGCCCAGTTGGTGGGCACCGTGGCGCTGGACCCCGAGGGGCCGCGGGCAAGGAAGGAAAGCCGGTATCCGATTACGCAGGCCGGGCTGGTGAACCTCTCCAAGCGCATCGTGGAGATGTGCGAGCGCGACAGCCAGTACGGCGAGTGTGAGGTGAAGGTGTTCCCCGACGCCAAGATCAACGGCCGCAGTTGCCTGTGCATCCAGGTGACGCACCCCACGCCGCGGCGAGATTCCGCTTCCACGTCGGCCGTATCTACTTCGACAACGAGCTGGGCTTCCCCACCCGGTACGAGGCCTACGGTTGGCCCGCCAAGGCCGGCGAGTGAGCCGCCGCTGCAAGAGGAATACACCTTCCTCGATTTGAAGCTCGACAACGGCTTCACCGACGCCGACTTCGACGTGGCCAACCCGGCCTACGGCTTCCCGCGCCAGCTCAGGCGTATCGGGGTGGCACGCCAAGATACATGGACGTGATGGGCGTGGTGCGACTGACCACGCCCTTCGCATCCATGCTCAGGGACGTGCGACCCTGTTCGCCGCATGATGGGCGCTAGACGGTGACCGGCTCCAGTGGCTGCGCTTCCGCAGGCACCTTGCCCGTGACCGCGGTCACCGCGCCGTCCGCGTGCCGATAGGCATAGACTTTGTTGCGGCCTGACTCTTTGGCTCGATAGAGGGCCTGGTCGGCGTGGTCCAAAAGGGCCTCGGGCGTCGCGCCGTCCCATGGGGCGGCCACGCCGATGCTGAAGGTGACGGCCGCCTGTTCCTGGCCGATGCGAAGGCCGAAGTTGTTCTTCGAGACCGTCGCCCGGATCCGCTCCGCCACGGCGGCGCCGGCGTCCAGGTCTACGTTGGCCAGGATCAGGGCGAACTCGTCGCCGCCGAAACGGGCCACGGAATCGTCGTCGCGCAGGCAGCCACGGAGGAACTCGCCCACTTGCTTCACGACCTGGTCGCCCGCCGAGTGGCCGTGCGTGTCGTTGATCCACTTGAAGTGATCGACGTCGGCCAGCACGAGCACAAAACGCTTGCCCTGCCGCTTGTAGGCGCCGAGCATCATTTGCAGCTTCTCGTCGAAGCCCTTGCGGTTGGCCACGCCGGAGAGCGGGTCGGTGCGGGCCTCGCGCCGCGTGCGGTCCAGCTCCGCGGCTTGCTCTTCGATGCGCAGCCGGGCATAGTTCAGGTCGTCTTCCAACTGCTTGTTGGATTCCAGCACGGCAGAGACCTCGCCGAGCAAGGTCTGCTGCACCTCGCGGAGCGAGTCATCGACCTTCATCCCGGTCAGGTGCCGGCCAACGGCTTGGATTTCCGTGCTATGCGTGCCCATCTCTTGGTTCAACTGCTCGGCAGCGGCCAGCACGTTGGACAACACGTTGAGCGTGGCCGCTTCACGGCGGTTATCGACCGGCTTCGTCTGCGGCTTGGCGGTCGAGCCGAGATAGAACCCGATGCCCACGCCAACGACCACGCTGGCGAGCACCCAGGGAAGCACGGCAAACAGTTCTGACACGGCGACCATCCAGTCGTGACGAATCTGATGATCGGGACGGTCCCGCCGGATTGGCCAGGCTTGCGGCCAGCCCGCGGACCCTCCGCCTTTAGTAAAGCATAGAACATCGCCGGGCGACAGATGGGCAGGCGCCGCCGGGACATTTGACGCTGCCCGTAAAGTTGGTCACGCTAGGGAGGTTGTTCGTGATGTAGGGAGCCGCGCAGAAGTTGGTTGGATGGGATTGCTCCCTCGTCCTCGTCCTCGTCCTCGGGTTCCAATAGTGAGCCGGGGGTGTGCCGTGCAGCCTTTCGAGGACGAGGACGACGACGAGGACGAGGACGAGCAGGCGAGGCCGATGCTTCAACGATTCAGATAACCTGGAGATTGCCCATGAACCGCCGTGACTTTCTCGCACGCTCTTCTCAGACCGCCGCCGGCCTTTCCGTGGCCACCGCGTCGGCCACCTCGGCTTCGGCCAGAGCTGCGCCGGGGAGCGCATCGTGGTCTGCGTCGCCGGCGTGCGCGGCCGCGGCAACGGCCTGCTTCAGACCTTCGCCGCCAACTCCTCCGTCGAGGTCAAGTACGTCTGCGACATCGACGAGAGCGTGCTCAATAGCCGGGTCAAGGAGGTCGCGTCTCTGACCGGCCGGCGGCCCGAGGCGATCAAGGACTTTCGCCGGGCACTGGACGACGATGCGATCGATGCGCTCGTACTGGGCACGCCGGACCATTGGCACGCCATCCCCACGATCCTCGCCTGCCAGGCAAAGAAGGACGTCTACGTCGAGAAGCCCGACGGCCACAACATCCTCGAAGGCCGCACGATGGTTGCCGCGGCCAAGAAGCACGGCCGCGTCGTCCAGCTAGGCACGCAAAGCCGCAGCGGCAAGCACATCGCCAGCGCGATCGAGTATCTGCGCAAAGGCGGCGTCGGCCGGGCGCTTTTCGCCAAGGGCTGGGAGAGCGCCAAGCAAGGCTCGATCGGCCGCCCGAAAGACGGCCAGCCGCCCGCTGGCGTTGATTACGATCTGTGGCTCGGTCCGGCGCCCAAGCGGCCGTTCAATCCGGTCCGCTTCCACGGCAACTGGCGGTGGTTCTTTGATTACGGCACCGGCGACCTGGGCAACGACGGCGTGCACCGGCTCGACATGGCCCGCCGCGGCCTCGAGGCAGCCCTGGCGGCCAACGGCAAGACGCTGCCGCCTTTCCCTCGTAGCGTCTCGGCAACCGGCGGCAAGTACTACTTCGACGACGCTCAGGAGTGGCCCGACACGCTGCTGGTGAATTACGACTATCCCGGCGCCGTGCTGACCTACGAGATGCGGATTTGGAGCCCGTACCCCCTGGAGGGCGAGAGCGAAGGTGCGGCCGTCTTCGGCGACGACGGCTACGTGGTCATCGGTAATTCCAGGTGGCGGGCCTTCGATCGCCGCGGCAAGCTCGTCAAGGAAGAGTCTGGCTCATCTTCCGACGCTGTCCATGTGCAAAACTTCCTCGACTGCATGCGCAGCCGCGAAAAGCCGGCCGCCGACCTGGAAACGGTGGGCCACCCTTCGAGCATGCTCTGCCACCTGGGCAACGTCGCCTGGCGCGTGGGCCGCACTGTGAAGTTCGACCCGCAGACCTACACGTTCCCTGACGACGACGAGGCCAACAAGCTGCTCACCCGGCCGGAATACCGACGGCCGTGGCTGCTGCCGGAGATTTCCAAGGTGTAGCGACCACTATTGTCTCGTTCTCATACCCGTTCTCGTAGTCGTGCTCGTACTCGTAGTCGTGCTCGTGCTCGTGCTCGTGCTCGAAAATCGGCCGATTACGATTACGAGCACGAGAACGATTACGAGCATGAGCGCGACTGATTACGCGACTCTATGACTGCAGCGCCGGACCCACCGCGCAGCCAAGCAGGCCGATCGGGCCGCGCGTCTGGGCACGCTGCGGATCATCGGCGGCAAGCTACGCGGCCGGCGGATCGAGTATTCCGGCGACCCGCGCACGCGACCGATGAAGGACCGCGTCCGTGAGGCGATCTTTAACTTGCTTGGTCCCGGCATCGCCGGCAAGCACGCCGTGGACCTGTTCGCCGGCACCGGCGCACTGGGATTCGAGGCCATCAGCCGAGGGGCAGCACGGGCCACGCTGATCGATCGCCATTTTCCCACCGCTGACCTGATCCGACAAAACGCGGCAGCGCTCGGTATCGCCGATCGCTGCGAGGTGGTCGCGGCCGACACCTTCTTCTGGACCACGCAGCGGATGCCGGTGTTTGCCGATCCGCTGGCGGCGTTCGTGTCGCCGCCGTACGACTTCTACGTCGAGCGCCTGCCCGACATGCTATCGCTGGTCCAGGCGCTGCTCGACCGCGCCCATCCGGTGGCGTGCTCGTCGTCGAGGCCGACGAGCGATTCGACTTCGGCCGGCTGCCGCAACCGGAGCGGTGGGATGTCCGCACCTATCCGCCGGCAGTGGTGGGGATTTGCACCGCCGCTCCGGGCATACAGGGCGTCGAGTAAGATATGTCGTCTTTCGCTCGGCGAAAGAACGTCCTTTCGCGGAGCGAAAGGCGACAATGACGCCTCGACCGCGCGGCGTTTTCTCGAACTTTGTTGGCAATGCGGCGAACAACGGATAAACTGACGCCGTTGCGTTCCCCGCGGGGGGACGTAATCCTCGCGCTGTCCAGCCTGCCGACATCCGAACCCTCTGGGATTCGTTGTGGAGTGTCCGCCATGCTGAAGCTCTTTCCAGCCCGTGAGAGCAATTGCGAGCAAACTCGCCGGCGGTTCCTCGTCGAGGTCGGCGCAATCGCACCGCTGGGCCTGACTTTGCCGGGCCTGCTGCGAGCCACGGCCAACGGCGGCGAGCCCGCCAAGGGGCGCAAGAACGTCAACTGCATTCTCATCTGGACCCGCGGCGGCACGAGCCATCACGACACGCTCGATCCCAAGCCTGAGGCCCCCGCCGACGTGCGCGGCGAGTTCTCCGTCATCGACACGGCCTCGCCCGGCGTGAAGTTCACCGACCAGATGCCCACGTTCGCCAAAGAGCTGAAGCGCTTCAGCGTGCTGCGGAGCCTGAACCCGCGCAACGGCAGCCACGGCACGGCCGACGCCATCATGATGTCCGGGCACCGCTTCAACCCCTCCATCACCTATCCGTGCTTCGGCTCCGTCGTGGCTCGCGAGAAGGGCTATCGCCACAACCTGCCCCCCTTCGTGCAGCTGGGGACTAACGTCGATCGGCGATTCGGCGGCGGCCTGGCCGGCTACCTGGGCATTGCCTGCAACGCCTTCGAGCTGCCCGACGATCCGAACAACGCGAACTTCCGCGTCCGCGACGTAACGCCGCCCCAGGGCGTCAGCCTGGAGCGGCTTGACCGCCGGCACCAGGCCCTCAAGGCAATCGACCGGCTCGAGCGCGGCGCGGAGAAGCCGGCGGACGCCCTCAAGGCGATCGACGAGTATTACGAGAACGCCTTCAGCATGGTCACCAGCCGCAAGACGCAGGAGGCCTTCGACCTCAAGCAAGAAGACGCCAAGCTTCGCGACACGTACGGCCGGACGACGCTCGGCCAGAGCTGTCTCCTGGCACGGCGGCTCATCGAGGCCGGCGTCCGGTTCGTCACGGTCACCAGTGGCGGCTGGGACACCCATCAGGACAATTTCAACGGCCTGCGGCGCCTGCTGCCGCCGCTCGACAAGGGCTTCCCCGCGCTAGTCGCCGACCTGGCCGAGCGCGGCCTCTTGGAGAGCACGCTAGTCGTGTGGATGACCGACTTCGGCCGCACGCCGAAGATCAACTCCGCCGCCGGCCGCGACCACTGGTCCACGGCGGGCGTGCTGTGCATGGCCGGTGCCGGCGTGCCCGGTGGACAGATCATCGGCAAGACGGACGACACCGGCGCGATGCCGACCGCGGCCGAGTACTTCCCCGACGACGTAGCAGCCACCATTTACACCAAGCTGGGTATCCCGCTGGAGACGGTCCACACCGCCCCCGACGGCCGGCCGATGCGGCTGTGCGAGGGGCGCGTGATCAGGGAGCTGATGGGCTAGTGGTCGCTGCGGCGACGACGCTGGCCGCCCACGGTTTCTCATCGTCCCGCAAGTGGCCGGGTGGCGGGCCGAGGTAATCGATGCGCCGTTGGAAGTGCCCGCGCTCATAGGCGGTGGTAAAGACGCTCGCCAAGGAGATGAACAAATCGTCGTCCGGCGCGCGCAGTGGCACGGGCAGCGTCGGCAACGGCTGGCGCAGCCCCCAGGCATACACCTGACAGTCGGGCCGTTGCTCGGCCCGTGACATCAAATAATAGCAATCGCCTGGCGGTAAGGGCCGGGCCAGCGGCGGCCGACGGCCCCCCCGCAGCAGGTCCAACTCCACGAGATGAACCTGCTGATAGAGAAGCGCGTTACGCTTGGCAAGGTATTCCAGATAGCCGGGCTGTTCTTTGCTGGCCGGCGAGAGAAGTTCAAGCACCGCTACCAGCGAGCGGTCGGGCCGATGTAGGATTTCGATGTAGGTCTCTCGCGGACCTTCCAAGATCGTGAGGGGAATCGTGACTGGCTCGAGCGTGGCCACGCCGCCCGCACTCAAGAGGATGCCCTCTGGCCCATTTGTCTGCGTGACCGCCACATCGGGAAAGACGAGTTTGCGCTGCTCCGGATCATGCTCGATCAGATAGACCCGCTCTCCCAGACCGGCCTCATAGTGAGGCGGTAACGCGTCTGCCACCGCTTCACACCAGAAGTTGATGAACCGTGAATGGAAATCCGACCCATATGCCGGATCTTCCAAGAAGGGATCCATGCCGGGAAATGGACTGGGCATGACGACAGCCGTTCGATGTTGGACGTTGGACGTTGGACGTTGGACGTTGGACGTTGGACGTTGGCCAAGCGGCGACTCGCTTTCCAGCCCATTGTACGCGATAATCTCAACCCGCAGGCAGCACAAGTGGCAGGATGCGGGTCGTCGAACGGTCAAGCTGGATGCCTCCATGCAGCTCAAGCCCCTCCGCACGCTTACGCACAACAACGCCGTCTATTGGGCGGCGTTCTCGCCCGACGGCAAGAAGCTGGCCACGGCCAGTCTGGATAACACCGTCAAGCTCTGGGACGCCGCCGATGGCCGCCACGTCCGCACGCTCAAGGGGCATGGCGACGGCGTTGCTTTCGTTGAGTTCCTCAAGGACGGCCGGCTGGCCACCGCCAGCCTCGATAAGACGCTCAAGCTCTGGTCGGCCGAAGGGGAGCTGAAAACGACGTTTGCCGGCCATCAAGACTATCTCTCGTGTGCGGCGGCATCGCGCAGCGGTGCCCTCCTGGCCTCCGGCTCGTTCGACAAGACCGTGCGACTGTGGAGCACGGAAACCGGAGCGCAGCTCGCCGTGCTCAGCGGGCACGAGAACAACGTGCAGACGGTTGCTTTCTCGACCGACGGCGCGCTCCTGGCCTCCGGCGGCGACGACAACGCGATTCGCCTGTGGAGCGTCGATTCGAAGAGCCCGGTGAAGACGCTCACCGGCCACGCGGCCGCCGTCGAGGCGATCGTGTTTTCGCCCAAGAGTGAACTCTTCGCTTCCGCGGGGGCCGACGGCGAAATCCGCTTCTGGAAATCGGAGAAGCCCTACGCGAGCGATGGCGGCGTGAAGACAAGGTCCTCGCGGCTCAAGTCGTTGGCCTTCTCGCCCGACGGCCGCGCGTTGGCCTGCGGCGGGTCGGATGGCGCGGTGCGTCTTTACGGCATGGCCGATCGCAAGGAGCTGGCCACGGCCGCCGGCCACAGGAACACGGTCTATTGCGTCGCCTTCAGCCCCGATGGCAAACAACTGGTTTCCACCGGCTTCGACCGCACCATCCGCGTGTGGGAAGTCGTCGGCGAACCGCCTGGAACGTAGCTTTCCTCTCCCTCTGGTGAGGGACCGGTGTGAGGGACAATCGGCCGCCAAAAGCGAATCTCCTGCCAAGAAAATGCTTGACACAATGCGTAGCGACGCTATATATAGACTCGCTATGTATAGGAGCCAATTGTTCGCAGCCCCGGAATTGATTGAAGGATGACTGCATTGCCACGCGAGCTGCTGCGGGGGAGTTTGGACCTGATGGTGCTCTCGGCACTGGCCGACGAGCCCAAGTACGGCTACCTGATCCAGCGGCGGATCGGCCAGGCCAGCTCGGACCAGGTGAAGCTTCAGGCCGGAACGCTGTACCCGCTGCTGCACCGGCTCGAGGCGGACAAGCTGATCCGCAGCCGCTGGGACGACGCCACGGGCCGCCGCCGCAAATGGTACGAGCTGACCGCCGCCGGCCGCCGCCGGCTGCGGCACGACGCGCTGCAATGGAGCCGGTACGTGGAATGCCTGCAAGGGCTGCTGGCTCCCGTGCTGGAGCCGCCGCCCGAGCCGGCATAAACGGCGAGAGAAACCGAACGTCCAACGTCCAACGTCCAACGTCCAACGTCCAACGTCCAACGTCCAACGCCCAACAAGAGGATCAACGTCGAAGCGCGGTGTTTCTGAACCCTGAAAGGGTTCGACTCCAAAGCCCAGGGTTGCCGCGTTAGCGGCTACCCTGGGTCACGGCCACGAATAGCAAAGAACGTCAACCCTGAAAGGGTTGCACATGTCTGATTCGGCATTCGATCCGTTCTTGGCGGAAGTTGCCAGCGCTCTGAGGCAACGACCAGAACAATCTGCCGCGGTGACCGACGAGCTTCGCGATCATCTGCAGCAGCGGCTGGCGGAGCTGCTGGAGCGCGGCGTGCCAGGCGAGACAGCAGTTCAAGCCGCCATCGAGGAATTAGGCGACGCGGCCGCACTGGCCGCCGAGTTCAACACCGTTTCTCGTGACCTGCGGAGAAGGTGGATCATGCGCTATGCCAGTGGATCAATCGCCGCGGCCGTTGTAGTGTTCTTCGTCACGCTGGCCTTTTGGCCCGACTCGCCGCGCGTGAACACGCCGCCGCAGGTCACGGCCCAGGACAAGGCGGCGAAGGACGCTGCGCCGGCCAAAGACGCCGCCGCACCGGCCAGACCCAAGCCGCCCACTCCGGAAGAGAACAATGCCCGAGTCGAGGCCATGCTCGTGGGCAACCGCGTGAAGGCCGATCTCAAGGCGATGCCGCTCGAGGAGTTCATCGCGAACCTGCGGACCATCCGTACGGTCGATGGCAAGGAGTTGAGCTTGGAGATTTCGCTGGAGACGGCGAAATTCGAGGAAGCAGGGGCAAAGCTCGATGCGCCCATTACGTTCATCCGGTCCAGTATGCGGCTGGACCGGCTGATCGATCACGTTCTCGGCCGGGCGGGCCTGGGCTTCTATTTGGACGACGGGGTCCTGGTCGTTTCCTCCAATGAGCACGTTGATACGCATTTGACCATGCGCGTGTATGACTGCCGCGATCTGATGGAACTGCCGCGGCCCAAAGGTCGCGGTGGCGTGGAGCCAGGAAGCTCCGATTCGTCTGCCGGAGCGGCCGGCGACGGCTCGCTCGCCGCGGCCGTAGCAGCCGCCGGCGGCGACGCAGAGTTCGTCCGCCTGCTGCTCGGCTCCATTAAGCCTGATTCATGGCAACATAATGGCGGACCGGGGAGTGTAAGCTACTACCGTGGCTTGCTCATCGTCTGGCAATCCGACCCGCGGCACCGGGAAATAAACGACTTCCTCGAACAGCTTCGGCAAGCGGTTGCCAAGCAATCGCAGGCAACCAAAGATAAGTGACGTAGGTTCGGAGTTACACCCGAGACATCGATGAGGCCAGATTCTTGAACCCTGAAAGGGTTCGACTCCATAGCCCAGGTTTGCCGCGCCAGCGGCTACCCTGGGTCACGAACGGCAGAGAACGCCAACCCTGAAAGGGTTGTACAAAGATTGCGAGCCGGTCCTTGTGCAACCCCTTCAGGGTTGACGACGACACCGGCCACAGTTCCCCAGGGTAGCCGCTGGCGCGGCAACCCTGGGCTATGGAGTTCAACGCTTTCAGCGTTGAGTGCTTCGGCGCCAGTCAGACGTAGAGGTAAACTCCGAGCTGACGAGTGAAGCTGGTCGGCGGGGCACAATAACGGGACACCGCTTCTAGATACCGCGCTTCTCGATACAGCAAGCCATCATGCCTGATTCGGCATTCGATCCATTCCTGTCGGAAGTCGCCCGCGCGCTGGGGCAGCGGCCCGAGCAATCGGCCGCGGTCACCGACGAGCTGCGCGATCACTTGGAGGAGCGGCTCGCCGAGCTGCTGAAGCGTGGGGTGCCGCGCGAGTCGGCTGTCCAGACGGCCATCGATGAATTGGGGAACGCGGCGACGCTCGCCGCGGAGTTCAATACCGTTTCCCGTGACCTGCGGAGAAGGTGGATCATGCGTTACGCAACCGCTACTGTTGCCGCCGCCGTGCTGGTGCTCCTTGTGACTGCGGCCTTCTGGCCCAATACGCCGGGTGTGCCCTTGGCCCCTCAGGCCACGGCCCAGGAGGGCACGCCGCCGAAGGAGACCCCCGCACCCAAGCCAAAGGCCGACAGCAAAGAGGCCGCCAACGCCCGCACCGAGCAACTACTGTCCTCGCACCGCATCAACGCCGACATCAAGGAGATGCCGCTGAAAAAATTCTTCGCCGAGTCCCTGGGCGAACTGAAGACCGGGGACGGCAAGACCATTGACCTTCAGGCTTTCATCGACACAAAGAAACTTGAAGAGGCCAACGTGCCATTGGATACGCCGATCACATTCCAAATGGCGAGCATACGCCTGGACATGTTGTTGAAGCTGGTCCTGGAGAGGCAACTTGGCCTGGGCTACTACATCGACGACGGCATCATCATCGTGACCACTAGGGACACCCTCGACACGCACATGGAAGTGCGAGTCTACAATTGCCGCGACCTGCTGCAACTGCCGCGGATGAAACGCCCGGCCGGCACCAAGCCGGCGGCTGGGGGACCCGGCGACGCCGGGCCGGCCGATGCGGCAGGCGGCGGCGCTCTGGGGGGCGGCGTTGGGGGGGCAGGCGGCTTTGGTGCCGGCGCGCTGGGTGGTATTGGCGGAGGCCCTGCCCTGGGCGGATACGACGTCGAGTTGATCGACGTGCTGCGCACGAACGTCAAGCCTGATTCGTGGAGCGCCAGCGGCGGGCCCGGCGACATCGCCGAGTATCGGGGAATGCTGGTGGTCACGCAAACGCCCGAGGTCCACCGCAAGATCGAAGAGCTGCTCGAAATGCTGCGCCTGTCGGTCGCCAAGGAACCGCCCGCGACGCGGTAGGGGAAAGACCCCTGCCCGCCTTGAGCGGCAGGTGGATCAGGTTGAAAAGCTAGCGCATCGCCTGCGATCGCCATCGGCTCCTGCCGCCTTGTGCGGCAGGGGAAGCAGGTTTTGCTCGGCTATAGAAGCGTCAAACTCCTTCACCTGCCGCACGAGGCGACAGGGGTCGCGGCGCGTCCGTTCGCCAGCGCTAGCTGCCAAACCTCTTCACCGGCCAGTCAAGCTGGCCGGCGTCGCATACGTCGCAAGTCTCTCGTGCGCTCCGCCGGACCGCTGGAATCGATCGCCATCCGCCCTTGACCGCTCTGTGGCCCGTCCGTAGTTTCCTCCGCCCTGAATTACCTTTCTCTCGTGATGGTGCAGTCGTTGGCTCGCTAGCGTTGGTGCGCGCGACCGTGTGCGCGGCGCCGATGTGAAGGAGACGGTCTGCGCCCCACGGCAATCTCTCGGAGCACGCCAGGCATGAAGCCTTGCCGCGGAAAGAGTGATCGCACGCTGCGCGGTTCCGCCTGGAAGCTGCTGTGGGCCATGGCCCTGGTCGGCTGCGGCACCTCCGGCTGGCTGAAGACCCCCAACTGGCTCAAGACGCCCAGTTGGATCAGCCAGAGCCCCGACGACGAGAAGCCCGAAGACAACCCCTCCAGCAAGGTGAAGCTGGTCGGCGACGTGGCCGTCCCCTACGGCCGCGAGGCGCAGCCGGTCGAGGGCGTGGGGCTGGTGGTGGGCCTGCCGGGCACCGGCAGCGATCCGCCGCCGTCGATCTATCGGACGAAGCTCTTGGATGAGATGCGGAAGCGCGGCATCGATAAGCCGGAGCAGCTCCTGGCTTCGGCCGACACAGCCCTGGTGCTGGTTCGCGGCTATCTGCGGCCCGGCGTGCAGCAAGGGGACCAGCTCGACGTGGAAGTCCGTGTGCCCGACCGGAACGATACCGCTAGCCTCCGCGGCGGCTACCTGATGCCCACCCAGCTCGCCGACTCGTTGGCCGTGGAGGGCACGCTCAAGGTCGGCAAGCTGGAGGCCGTGGCGAAGGGACCAATCATGATCGATCCGGCCGCCGATCCCCAGACCAACCCGGCGGCGGCCAAGCAAGGCCGCATCCTGGGCGGCGGCCTGGCGGTCAAGTCGCACAGCCTGGCCCTGATCCTGAAGCCCGAGTTCCAACAGTTGCGCTGGAGCGCCTGGGTAGACCACGCGATCGACCGGCGGTTCCAACCACTGGGCAAGGGGAAGAAAGGCGATACCTCAAAGCTGGCCACCAAGGAAGTCATCGATCTGAAGCTGGATCGCCGCTATAAGGACAACGTGTCGCGTTACCTGCGGGTGGTGCAAGCGCTGCCGCTCAAAGAGACGCCCGGCCAGCGCGTAGACCGCCTGAGGCAGCTCGAGCGTCAACTGCTCGATCCTGTGACCGCCTCCACGGCGGCCCTGCGGCTGGAGGCGATCGGGGCCGAGGGGGCGGAGATCCTCGTCAAGGGGCTGCAAAGCGGCAATCCCGAAGTCCGCTTCCACTCGGCCGAGGCGCTGGCTTACCTGGGCCACGAGCGATCGTCGCTGGCTGCCGCGCCGCTGGGCGAGGCTGCCCGCAACGAGCCGGCCTTCCGAGTCTATGCTCTGTCGGCGCTCAGCGCACTGAGCGAATACGAAGCGACGGAGCAGCTCCGCGGGCTGCTGACGGCCGAGAGCGCGGAGACGCGGTACGGGGCGTTCCGCGCCCTCTGGTCGGCCGACCGCAAGGACCCGCTGGTGCACGGCGAGATGCTGGGCAACGACCACGGCCAGTTCGGCTTCCACGTGCTGAACCTGGAAGGGCCGAAGATGGTTCATGTGACGCGCAGCTTCCGGGCTGAGGTCGTGCAGTTCGGACAAGACATCCTGCTCTCGCCCCCCTTCTTGCTGGAGGCCGGGAGCCACATCCGGCTCAACGGGCCGCCGGACGGGCCGATCATGATCAGCCTGGCGGCCCCCGACGTTCCGAGCCAGAGCCGGCAGGTCTCGCCGCGGCTCGAGGAGGTCATCCGCACGGTCGTGGAGCTGGGCGGCACCTATCCGGACGTGGTGCAGCTGCTGCAACAGGCCGCCTCGGCCGGCGCCTTGCGAGATTGCCGCCTGGAGATCGACGCCGTGCCGCAACCGGGCAGGGCCTACACGCGCGGCGGCGACTCCGAAGACGCCATCTCGTCGCCCGTCAAGAGCCCGCTTCCCGAGCTGTTCGGTGGCGCTGCCGGCGAGCCGAAGAGCACGGAGAAGACACAGCACGGCGGGACGAAAGCCGAGGAGCCAGGTGAGATGGAGAAGCTCTGGGGCCACGTCTGGCCGTGGTAGTGTGGTCGTCTCGCTCCGCGAGACGCACGTGGGGCAAGTTTACAAACGTGCCCGTCAAACGTTCGAAACTCGGGCACGTTTTGAAACGTGCCCCACCACCCCACTCCGCGCTCGGAATGACAGGATTGGCCGCCGCGCCGTAGAATGCCAGGACGGCCGCTGTCCAGGCTTTTGGCTTGGCCGGCTCCGCACTCATTCGCCGAGGCCGTGCGCCCGTGAGTCCCCTGCTTACCGCCGAGCAGCTTCGCGAAGGGGTCGAGCGCCTGGCCCGCGAGGTAGCCGCGTACTATCAGGAGCGGCCGCTGACGATCGTCGGCATCCTCAACGGCAGCATCGTGCTCGTGGCCGATCTGATCCGCCACTTGCACATGCCGCTGCGCGTGGGGCTGCTGCAAACCCGCAGCTATCGCGGCGCGGCGACACGGCCCGGGGAGTTGGTCATGAACCCGAACCTGTTTCCCGAGGTGCGCGGCCGCGACGTCCTGCTCATCGACGACATCTACGACACGGGTCACACGTTGACGGCCGTCGCGGCGCAATTGCGCGGTTTGGGTGCCCGCTCGGTCCGTTCCGCCGTGCTGCTGCGCAAAGCCGGCCGCCGGCAAGCGGAGCTGACGCCTGACCACGTGGCCTTCGAGATCCCCGACGTGTTTGTCGTCGGCTACGGTCTGGACTACAACGACTTGTACCGCAATCTGCCGTACGTGGCGGCCTTGGACCCCAACGACATGGACCCTGACAACCTCGAGGAGCCGCAAGTTTGACGCCGCTCCCGGCAAAGCCGCCCAGAGCTGATTCACCCGGCGGCCAGCCACTTCGCGTGGCCCTGGTGACGCGGCGCTATTGGCCGCTGGCCAGCGGCAGCGCCACGCTAATGGCCCATCTGGCTGACGGGCTGCGGCCCCAGGGCATCCAGTGCACGATCGTTACGCCGCGCTGGGGATCGGCATGGCCTGCCGAAATTGAGCACCGGCGCAGCGCGCGTCGTGCGGCTGCCGATCTCGGCCTTCCGCACGTGGCGCAACCTGCGCTACGGCTGGACCCTGTCTACCTGGTTGCGTCGCCACGCGGCCGATTTCGACCTGGTTTGCGTTTCCGAGCTGAAGCATGAGGCCGCGGCGGCGATCGTGGCAGGCGAGCGATGCGGCTGGCCCGTCGTGCTGCGCCGAAAACTCCGGCCTCTCGGGCGATTGCCATTGGCAGTTGGACGCGACCCTAGGCCGACGAATCAAGGAGCACTGCAGCCAGGCGGCCGCCCTGCTGGGCGGCAGCCCCATGATCGAGCGCGAATTGATCGCCGCCGGTTATCCTCGCGACCGTATTCGCCTCGCGCCCGCCGGCGTTCCGGCCGCTCCACGAACAACGCCGCAGGGGCGGGCTGAAAGCCGTGCCGCGTTGGCCGAGGCCGATTCATCGCTCGCCTTGCCGGAGGGCGCGCCGCTGGCCGTCTTCATTGGCCGCTTGACGGAGGATAAAGGGTTGTCCGACCTGCTGGCGGCCTGGTCCTCCCTTGCGCCGGACCGCCCGCGGGCGCGGTTGTGGCTCGTCGGCGACGGCCCGGAGCGTAACGCGCTTGCCGGCCAGATTGATTCCTTGGGTCTCTCCGGCATGGTCGCCATGCCCGGCGTCTTCGACGACGTGGCGGACATCCTGCAAGCGGCCGACCTGTTCGTGTATCCGACGCTCGAAGGGGGCACGGCGATGGCCCCGCTCGAGGCCCTGGCCGCTGGTCTGCCCCTGGTGGCCAGCGACATTCCGGACAATCGCCAGATGCTCGAGGGCGGCGCGGCCGGCGTGCTGGTGCCGCCGGAGAATCCGACTGCTCTGGCCTGGGAAATCGCTCGGTTGCTAGACTCGCCGGCGCTTGCGGAAGAGGTGGGCCACGCTGCCCGGCAGCACGCGGCCCAGCGGTATTCGCTCGAGGCGATGGTGCATTGGCATGCCGAGTTGTTCCGCAGCATTGCGCTGGGGACTAGGAACTAGAGGCTGCGATCCCTGACCCCTAAGTCCCAAGTCCCCAGTCCCGAGCCCCCAGCCCCCGCTGTGACCATCCGCGTTTTGCACGTTGTCGAGTCGTTCGAATACAGCGGGGCCGCACGACAGGTCGCGCTCCTGGCCGAGGGGCTACCGCGAGACGAGTTCGATGTGCGCATCTGCGCTTTGGGCCGTAACGGGCCAATGCGCGACGAGCTGGCCGCGCACGGCGTGCCCACCACTACGCTCGGCCGGCGGTGGCGGTTCGATCCGGCGGCGCTCTGGCAGTTGCGCCGGCACGTGGCCGCGCTGCGGCCCCAGGTCGTGCACACTTGGCAGTTTTCGGCCAATGTCTATGGCCGGCTCGCCTGCGGCAACGGCTGCCGGCTGGTCGCCACCGAGCGGCGCACCGAGCTTGGGAAGCGTTGGCCGGAGGAGCGGCTTGACCGCTGGCTTCGGCCGCGAGCTCAGCGGATGCTGGCCACGTCCGACGCCGTGCGAAACTTCTGCCTGCTGCGCCGCGGCCTGCCTCCGTCCGGCTGTATTGAGGTCGTGCCGCCGGGGATTCCTGAAACGGCTGCGCCGGCAGTCGGTTCGGTGAGGGAGGAACTGCACCTGCCTCAAGAGGCAAAGCTGGCGGCAGCCGTCGGTTCGCTGACGCACAGTCGTCGGCTGAAGGACATGGTCTGGGCCCTGGAGCTTCTGGGCGCCGTGATCCCCAGCCTGCACTTGCTGGTGGTTGGCGACGGACCGCAGCGCAGGGCACTGGAGCGCTATGCGGCCGATTTTCGTCACGCCGCGGCGATCCACTTCCTCGGGAGCCGCGACGCGGGACCGCTCTGGCCGCAGGTGGACCTCTTGTGGAGTGCGGGTGAGGAGGACGGCCCCCCGCTGGCCCTCCTTGAGGCCATGGCTGCCGCCGTGCCGGTTATCGCCAGCGACACACCGGGCAACCGCGATGTGATTGCCCAGGGCGAAACGGGCATGCTCTTCCCCTTGGGCGACCGGCCCGGCCTGGCGCACTGCACCTTGCGGCTGCTGCAAGACCCAGTGAAGGCCAGACAAATCGGCCAAGCCGGGCGAGAACACGTGCTGCGGCATTTCGCCGCGCCCGCGATGGTCCGGCGCCATGCCGCGATGTACCGGGAATTGGGGGCCTGAAGTGACGCAGCGTGATCGCCCGTCGCCACAGCAATTGGGTCGGCACTTCGCCTTCGGTTTCGGCTATCTATTCGTTGCTTCAGGAATCGTGGCGGCCGTTTCTGCGGAGATCATCTCCACCTTCGCGCCAGAGCCGGCATGGTGGCCTTTATTCGCCAGGACGTTCGTCGTCATGGTCGCCGGCACGCTCGTCGTCCTGGTCTTGCTGCTGATCTGGCTGATGCGGTGGGCCACCGCGCGGCAAGGCCGGCGACGACAGTTCGGCTTGGTGTCCGTTTTTCTGACCATGGCGCTGCTGGCTGCGTATCTGGCTCTCGTGCGCTGGCTCGTGGTGGGCATCTGGTCCAATGAACCCCCCTTGTGGGGCTTCGCCGCAATCGGCACGGCCACGCTCTTCGTACATTTTGTTGGCTTCATTCCGCTGCTCTGCTGGATGCACAGCCTGGTCTGGCTCGCTGCCTGGGGGGTGCAGACGCCGCTGGTCCAGCGCTGGCTGTTCGGGCGGCGCCGCCCTTGAATCACTCTTCCACACAGACACGGTTTGCGATTAACCTGACCACTGCTAGGTTGGGGGGCCGTAGCGGACGATCCGCCAATGTACGCGATCGAATACACGGAGGAAGCAGCGGAGAACCTCAAGCAAGTCCGTGCCTTCGACCGGCAGCGAATTCTCGATGCCATCGATCGCCAATTGACCCAAACCCCTACCCGACCAACGCGTAACCGCAAGAGCCTCTTCGGTCTGAAGCCACCGTGGGAGCATGAGGAAACCGATCTGGGAGTTGCGCATCGGCCAGTACCGCGCAGTTCTACGACGTTGACGAAGCCGGCCGGCGCGTCGTGATTCGCGCGATTCGCCAAGAATTACCGCGGCAGACAACCGAGGACATCCTATGAAAGTCGTCCCTCTCAAGGATGCCGATCTGCGCGAGTGCCTGAGCGACGCGAAGCGCGAAGGCGTGGTCATCACCCAGCGCGGCAAACCAGTCGCCATGTTGGTGGGGGTGGAGGGGCTCGATCTGGAACAGATCGAGCTCGGCCGCTCGGACAAGTTCTGGAAACGTGTCCGCCAGTGGCGAGGGCAGAAGACCTTTAGCCGCGCGGAATTGGACAAGCGGCTGCGAGAATAAGTAGCACGAGAGAAGACTTCGTTCATGGAACCTATCCGTATCGGCATCATCGGTGCCGGCGATAACACGCGCAAGAAGCACCTGCCCGGCTTTCAGGCCCTGCCGGGGGTCGAGGTGGTATCGGTCGCCAATCGCACGGAGGCGTCGGGCCGCTGGGTGGCCGACGAATTCGGCATCCCTCGCGTGTGCGAGCACTGGACCGAAGTGATCGACGACCCGGAGTGCGATGCCGTGTGCATCGGCACCTGGCCGTATCTGCACTGCGACGCCACGATCGCCGCCCTGGAGGCCCAGAAGCACGTCCTCTGCGAAGCCCGCATGGCCATGAACGCGGCCGAAGCCCGCGACATGCTCACCGTCTGGCAGCGCAGCGGCCTGGTGGCCATGCTGGTCCCCTCCCCGTTCGGCCTCAAAGGCGACCAGGTAATGTCCGAGCTGATCGCCGAGGGATATCTTGGCGAGCTGCGCGAGCTGTACGTCCGCGGGCTAACGGATGCCATGTCCGACGCCACCGCGCCCCTCCACTGGCGGCAGCGGGCTGAGTATTCCGGGCTCAACGTCCTCGTGCTAGGCATCCTCTACGAGACGGCCCAGCGGTGGTTCGGGCAGGCCGAGAGCGTGCTGGCCCAGACGAGCCTGTTCGTGCCGCGGCGGATCGATGCCGAGACCGGGCTGATGCAAGACGCCGACGTGCCCGACAGCGTGGCCGTGCTGGCCCGCATGGCCGGCGGGGCCAACGCCGTCTACCATCTCAGCGGCCACGCGCGGCAGGCGGGCGAGATGCGGATCGAGGCCTACGGCAGCGCCGGCACGCTGGTCTACGACCTGGCGGCCGACACGATCCAGGGCGCCCGCGACGGAACCGAGGCGCTGGCCCCGATCGAGATCCCTGCGGCCAAAGCCGGTGGCTGGCAGGTGGAGGCCGATTTCATCGCCGCCGTCCGCGATGGCAAACCCGTGACGCGGACGAACTTTGTCGATGGCGTCAAGTACATGACTTTCACCGAAGCCGTGCGCCGCTCGGCCGATGAAGGACGAAGAGTGTTCCTTTCCGAGTTCTGTTAAGTCGTTGTCGGAAAACCACACCAGCCCGACGCGCAAAGCGAGGGAGAAGCGGGAGGAGTTTCCGAGTCGTGCGCACCCCTCCCTCGCTTGCGCGTCGGGCTAGTGTCGCGGCCGCCGCCGCGAGGGAGCCCACATGTCCTTCGTCGCTGTCGATATCGGGAATTCCCGGTTGAAGCTTGGTCTGTTCTCCAGCGCCGAGCTTTCCGCCGGCATTCCACTGCCGGAGCCGGCCGCCACGCTGGGCATCTCCATTGATCGGCTGGACAAAATCACCGGCTGGCTCGAGCCGCACCGCCTCTCCGAAGTCTCATGGTTCGTCGGCAGCGTACAGCGCTCGTTCACTACGGAGCTGCTCGATTGGCTGCGAAGGCGCTCGGCCAGCCAGATTACGCTCCTGTGCGCCGGCGATTTGCCGCTGCGCGTCGAGCTGCCGCGGCCCGACATGGTCGGCATCGACCGGCTACTGGCTGCCGTAGGCGTTAATGCCCTGCGCGAGCCGGGGCGGCCGGCGTTGATCGTCGACCTGGGCACGGCCGTCACCGTGGACCTCGTTTCGGCCGACGGGGCCTTTCAAGGCGGGGCGATCCTGCCGGGCATCGCGATGTCGGCCCGCGCGCTGCACGAGTTCACGGACCTGTTGCCGTTGATCGACATGGCCGAGTTGCACGAGGCGCCCGCGGAAGTCGGCAAAGACACCGTCGCCGCGATGCGGTCGGGCCTGTTCTGGGGAACGATCGGCGCGGCGCGCGAGCTGATTGCGCGAATGAGTGACGGGGTCGGGGGTCCCTTTCGTCGCTCAACCGCCCAGACGCTGCCACGGTCGGTGGGGGGACGAAATTGACTCCCGACCCCTTGCCGCAGGTTTTCCTCACGGGCGGTGCTGCGGCGAGCGTCGCGCCGCTTCTGGCCGCCGACGCGCAGTATGTCCCTGATCTCACGCTGGGTGGGATCGCGCGGACGGTGGCGGCGATGATCCGCAGTTAACTAATCGATCTCAGCGGGCGATTCGTGTTCATCGTCTGCCGCATCGCACATCGCCAACAGGTTCTCGCGGTTGCGGTTGATGAACTCCAACGCATAGCCCGGGTCCTTGAACTCGTAATCGACCGTGTCGGTATAGGCCGTCAGGTCGAACGGCGGCGGAAAGAAGAGTTCCCAGACGAGGTAAGGCGTCAGGCCGACCAGGAGGGCTCCCAAAGTCGCCCAGCTACGCACTTCCTTGGAAACCATCTCGTGAAGCCACGGAGCGAGCCAAATCGCCGCTGCCGCCAGAATCGCGATCGGCACGAACGTGCCACAAAATCGGCGCACCTGCAACCGCCAGCCGCAAGAAACGCACGCCGGCACGCGCCGAAAACTGCCGGCCGAACCAGCGGAACGTAAATGTCCACCAATTGATCGACCGCGTGGTGATCTTGACCGTATGCCCCGGAGCCGGCCGTCCGCACACCACGCAGCGATCGGGGAAGTTGGCCGTCGCGTCCTTGGGCAGTGTAATGTCGGTGGTCCGCATACACGATCTCATCGTTCGATCCACTCCACCGGATAATACCCGAGCTAACCTCGTCGCAGAAATCTGTTTCCTGCGCTGTCACCCCCTCACCTTGTCACCTTGTCACCTTGTCACGCCCCGAGTGCCCTGGACGAATCCACACAACCAGCGCTAAGATGACGGACCCTGGCGGCACGTTGCCGCTGCGGGATTCCCAGAATCGACGATCCAGCCGGCGCATCGCAACGCTGGCTCGCGACACGGACGTCAGGCAGAGCCGACTACGGGCGCATCGCCGGACCTTTGACAAGGATGGCCTATGACCACCACTACCATCTTGCGAGAGACGGTCACGCGGATGCTTGACGGCCGGCCGGCCGACAGTCCGCCGAACGAGCTGCTTCCCCGGTATTCCGAAATCCTCGATGCCGGCCGCTGCCATTGGACGGAGCACCATAGCTTCACTCGCTTGCTCGGCTCGGGCGGGCAGGGCGTCGTCTATCTCAGCGAGCGCCGCGGGGCCGACGACTTCACGCTGCCCGTGGCCCTGAAGATCTTCTCGCCCGAGCGCTATCCCGACGCACGCAGCTACGACGAGGCGATGGGCCGCATCGCCCACGTCGCGGCCCGCGTCGCCCAGATCCAGCAGGACAACCTGCTGGACGTGCACAACTTCGTCGACCGCAACCGCATCCGCATGATGGAGATGGAGTGGATCGACGGCTACGACCTGCGGCCGACTGCTGACCCACGAGATGCTCGAGCGGGTGCGCCAGCGCGTCAGCAACCGCCGCTGGGACTACATCAACAACGTCATCGTCACCGCCGGCGGCTCGCAGCCGCGGCTCAAGCCGGGCATCGCCATCGCCATCCTCCGCGAGTGCCTGGCGGCGCTGGCCGCGCTGCACCGCGAGGGGATCGTGCACGGCGACCTCAAGCCGTCGAACATCATGCTCAAGCGGACCGGCAACGCGAAGATCATCGACATCGGCTCGGCGTTCGACCTGGATGACGTGCCGCTCGCGGCGGACCTGCACGCCGGCCTACGCGGCGCCGGAGGTGCTCGAGGGGGCCGAAAGCACGCCGCGCTCCGACCTGTGCAGCCTGGGCTACGTGCTGATCGAAATGCTCGCCGGCCAGCCGCCGTTCGCCGAGCATGACAACGCTCAGCGAGCTGCTGGAGGCCAAGCGCACGCTGATCCACCGGCTGCCGAGCATGCTGCCGGACGACGTGGTGCGCAACGAGCTGCTGATGAACTTCTGCCGCACGCTGATCGCGCCCGATCCGATGCGGCGGTTCCCCAGCGCGGAAGCGGCCGACCTGCAACGACCAGGGCGCGGCCAGCTTCCACCGGCAGCTCGTGAAGGGCGACCTGGCCAGCGAGTACGAGAACGAAATCCGGCTGTGGCTGGAAGAGCTGGATTAGGTGGAATTCAATCCGTGCGTTGTCCGTCCGTCGCAGATCGCTTTCCCGGCGCCCGCGCGACGGTTATTCTGCCGGGTATGCCAAGTGGGGCACGTTGTAAGGTGCCCTTGAAGGACGGATTGAAATCGGTCCTACGTCGTCGCTCCGTCAGGAGGGGCGCATGCGCATGTCTCTCGGCCGCCTCGCCAGGGCGCTGACGCCCCGCTTTCGCCTCCGCACGCTCTTTGGGGTGGTGGCCCTGGCAGCGGTCGGCGTCTGGGCGTGGACCCAGCTGCCGATCTGGCAGCGCTGGTGGCAGATTCGCCAGGCCCGCTCGCGCATCAGCCAGTACGAGCGCACCGTGGCTTGCGACGGCGACCCGAGCCGCGCGCTGCCGGAGCTGGTGGCCATCCTGGGCGACAGCCGGCTGCGGCACTGGGGCTCGGCAAACGCCGTGGCGACCGGGCCGGGCGAGCGGCTCATGTCGTTCGGCGGCGATAACCGCTTGCGCTTCTGGGACGTGGCCAGCGGCGAACAGACTGCCGTCCTGCGCGGCAAGTGCTTCGCCGCCAGCGTCGATGGTAATCGGGCGTTTGTGGCGAATGATGAAAACGAAATCATCGTCTGGGACGTGGCGGCCGGCGAAGCCTTGGGCCGGCTGCGCGGCGACAATGCCAAGCCATTTCGCTGCCTGGCCGCGAACCTCGATGGCTCCGTGGCGGCCGCGCTAGGCGGAGATCTCGCAGATGCTCAGGTCACCGTTTGGACCGTGCCGACGGGCGAGGTGACTGCCCAGTGGGACGTGCGCGCCAATGTGCCCCGCGGCCGGGTGGCCAACCTCTCGCTCAGCGGCGACGGTCGCCTGGTGGCCACGCTCAACGACCTGAACGCGGATGTGTGGGACAGCGCCACGGGAGCCAAAGTCCGGCACCTCCCTTGCATCACCGGCGACCGTGGCGAAGTGGGAGCCATGAAATCGGTCGTGCTCTCACACAACGGCACCCAGGCGTTTTCGGCTGACGCCTTGGGCGTCGTGCGATCCTGGGACGTGGCGACGGGCCAGCCGATCGTGCTCCACACGTTTCCGGGGATGGTCAGTGGGCTCACGCTCAATCGTGAAGGTCGATTGATGACCGCCTGCTTAGGCGGAACGGTTGCAGAGCTTGTCTTGCAGGACGAAGGTTGGAGTCTCGCCGCCGAGCATTCTCTTAGCCCGAATTACCTCATCGCCTGCTCGCGCGAGACTGACCTGCGCTTCTTCTCCGAATCTGACCAGTCGCTGAGCGTCTGGCGCCGGGGCCAGCCGGTGCAGTCTGCGCCGAGCCTGGACCTCGCCGTCACCTGCCTGGCGTTCACGCCCGATGGGAAATACCTCATCACCGGCAGGCGCAGCGGCGAACTTGTCCTCTGGGAAGTTGGAACCTGGCTGCTTCACACGTCGTGGCAAGGGCATAACAAGGCCGTCAGGCACGTGCTTGCCTCCCCCACGGGTGCCACGTTCGGCAGTGTTTCGATGGATCGCACCTTAGTGGTTTGGGACCTGGCGACGCAGCAGCAGACGGCGACGATCCCTCTCGTGCTGGGGAGCGACTGGCCGGCGTTCACGTCGGACGGTCAAGGGATCGTCCTGGCGGCCGACATGCGACGTTCGCGGCCGGGCATCAGGGTGCATGATGCCGCCACCGGGCAGGTGACGGCGACGCTGACCGGCGACAGACTCATCCGCGGTCAGATCGTCCCGACACCCGATGGAAAACAGTTCCTGGCCGGCGCTTCTCGTACCACGCTTTCGATCTGGGACCTTGCTGAGGGGAAAATGGTGCGCACCCTAGGGCCGAATACGATGGACAGCGTGCGCCTTGCTGTCTCGCCAGACGGGGGGTGGGTCGTGGCTAGCTTTGGGCTCCGGGGGCTTGCTGTGTGGGACCTCGCGACTGGGGACGAGCGCTGGCAGTTGCCCGATGCGCACGCAGACGCCGTGCAGTCGGTGGCCCTCAGCCCCGACGGACGGCTGATCGCTTCCGCGGCCACGGACGGCTTTGCGCGTTTCTGGTCGGCCGAGGATGGCCGTCTCGTGTGCGAATTCGCCCTCTGCCCACCGGGCGGCCTCGTGCGGCAAGTCGCCTTCAGCCCCGACGGCACGTACCTGGCCACGGCCAACGGCAACGGCACGGCCTACGTGCTGGATATCAAGGGAATCCGGAGTGGGCGCCGACACTAACCCGACGCGTAAGCGAGGGAGGAGCTGCGCGCGGACTCGGCGTCACGCGTATCGCGTGACAATCGCGTGACGGGGTCGGGAGTCGATTTCGCGACCGCCTTGCTCTGCGCCAATCGTTAGCTGGCAGCCGTCGCGAAATCGACTCCCGACCCCTTTGCCCCTATCCCTCGAGACTCTTCTGGGCCATCTCGCGCATCTTCGCCAGGCCGGTGCGGGCGACTTGTTCGGCGTCTTGTTTCCAGTAGTCGCGGTTAAAGAGCTCCAGCGACAGGCAGCCGCGGAAGCCTGCGGCCCACAGGTCGCGGAGGGTCTGACGCAGCGGGGCCACGCCGTCGCCCGGATAGACGCGGTGCGAATCGTTCATCGCCGCCCGCTCCGGCACGGCCGGATAGTCGTTCACGTGAAACACCTGCACGCCGATGCCGCTCAGCAGCTTCAAGGTGTCGAAGCCCGAGCCGCCCTTGTGGAGATGATAGACGTCGGGCAGCACGCAGGCAGCGGGATGCCCTGACTCGATGGCGCAATAGACCGTCTCGGCCAGCCGCGAGAGCGATTTGGAAAAGCCCCACACTTCGACCTGCGGCGTGACGCCAGTCTTCTCGCCCAACTCCAGCAGGGTGCGATAGCGCCGTGCCGCGTCGGTCAGGGTGATGGCCTTGTCCGTCGCGCCGGCCGGCGGGGCGGCGATCCGCGTGCCGCCGATGGCGCGAACCAGCTCCATGTCGCGCTTGGCCTGCTCGAGCCCTTTGCCCCGCTGCGCATCGTCATCGGCGATCCAGGACGCAAAGCCGATGGAGCTGGGAATCTTCAGCCCCAGGTCGGCGATCCTCTTGCGCAGGTCGGGGAGCGAGCCGCCGTCTTTGGCATACTTGTCGATCTCACCGAGCCACGGCTCGACGGCCTGATAGCCGACCTTCGCGGCCAGCTCCATTTCGGCGACTAGCGCGAGCCCTTGCCCGCGGATGGTGCTGGTGTTGAGGCAATAGGTGAGCTGCTCGGCAGCCGGGCGATCCTTTTCCGCGCGGCGCGTGTCTTGAGCAGTAGCGGAAGCGGTGGCCAGCGCCGCGATCGCGCCGGCGGAGACTGCTGATTGCGCGAGCAGCTCGCGGCGGGAGAGCTTGTGCTGCGCGACGAATTGCTCAGGTGCGTGCGGCATTGCTGGCGTCGGTTGCATTGAGAGGAGTGATGTAGCCGAAGTCGCCAGACTTCGGGGAAGTGCGATAAAGAGCTGCAAGCACGTCACGGCCTGAACTCTGGCGAGTTCAGCTACGGGGGCTACGGCGCACTGCGCTCGCTGGCAGAGCCTTGCGTTGCAGCGTTGCATCGCTCGAACGTAGTGACCTTGTGAGCCGCTTTGGGTGCCACTACTATCCGCCGGCCGTTCTATCGTAGCACGGATGCGACCGATTAGAAGGAGGTGCACGCAATGCAACTGCTGGAAGTTCTAGGACGCTTTTGGGAGCGCACGGCGCCCGTTTTGGGCATCCTGCTGTTCCTGGTGCGGGTGTTGACGTTCTTCATCCGCCGCAACCCGAACGTCTCGTCGTCGCGCACCTGGCGCAGCGGCCGCGGGAGCTCCGGCGACAACCCGGTTCCACGCCGCCAGCCGCCCGCGATATCCCAAGCGGTGGAGCGTGAACGACATCCCACGGTAAAGAGCCGTCATCTCGCTTTGCGAGAGCGCACGTCGGGCTTACGCCTCGACGCTCGCCACGGAAAGCTCAACGACCCAGCTCGAGCGATCCAGTCAAGCGCCCCGGCTGCTTTGCAGCAGCCGGGGTGCTGCTCTTTCGACCACTCACAAAAGGGCTTCCCGTCACGGCAAACCGCAGCGGCAGGTCGTGGGCGGACGTGACGCCGATCCGTGGTGTGACGACCATCTCGATGGGCGGAAGGTCCAGCGAGGGTCCCTCGGCGATCCACAAGCCTTGGCCGCGCGTCAGATCGTGGCCGTCCCAGCCGCCATCGATGGCCATCGCCTCGCATAAGCGCGCCGGGCCGCGAGCCAGGTCGCGCAGCGGCTGCACGCCTCGGCGGCGCTGCATGGCGCGGATGCCCAGCAGCGGCTCGACGGCCCGGATCAGCACGCCCGAAGGCTTGCCCTCCGGCTCGGCCACCGCGTTCATGCACCAGCGCGAGTGGATGGCGTATACGTAGGCGTGGCCAGGCGGGCCGAACATGCTGGCGTTGCGTCGCGTGCGGCCTCGATAACAATGACTGGCCGGATCGTTCAGGCCCAGATAGGCCTCCGTCTCGAGAATGCGGCCAAGCGTCAAGCCGCCGCCCACGCGCCGCACCAGCAGTTTGCCCAGCAGCTCGCGGGCGACGGTAACAACGTCGCGGTCGTAGAAGTCGCGCGGCAGGGGCGGCAGGAGCGTGGAACGGAATTCATTCCGTTCGCCATTCGCGGTGACAGCCATACCTCGTCTCTTGGCGCTCCGGGCTTCTTCCATGCGAACGGAATGAATTCCGTTCTACTCTCCGAGCTTGTGGATCGTGTGATGGATCGTATCTGCGACCGGCGCGCCGTCCGCGGCTTTCAGTCGGTAGGTTAGCTTCGCCTGCATGGCCGGCCGAAGGCCCGGCACGCGCAGCACCACCGCCCGGCCGTCGGTCGTAACCGTCGCGGCGGCGATCTCTAGGATGTCGTGGCCCATGCGGTCCGGTTCGGCGACCGACCAGTGGTCGGAGCCGTATTGCTCGCCATAGCGGTAGTTCCACTCTTCGAGCGAGTAGTTCTTGGCATCACCGGCCACGGCCGGATCGAGCCGTTCGTTGAACCGCAGCAGAATTTCGTCCGTCCGCATGTGCAGTCCCACGGGCACGCGCAGCTTCCCCTCGGTGTAGCGGATGCGCTGGAGGCAGCCGTCCTTCTCGCCGGCCGTTTGCCAGCCGTGCAGGCCGACAAGGTAGAGATGTCCGTCGCGAGGGTTGAACGCGCCGGTGATCGGCCCGGAGAGCAGCTTGGGGATCGGGAGCCGGACGACGCCGCCTTGCACAATGCCCGTGCCCCCTTCTCCGTCCACGGTCTCGCGCAGCAGCCAGTACACCGTGCAGCGACCCCAGGAGAGGTGCAGCGGACCGCCGCTGAGCGGCCCCCACGAGCCCGGCGGCACCCACACCTGGCCGCCGGCGGAGTTATCGACGTATTGCGGCAGCCAGCAGATCGGCTTGTCGAAGTCCGCGGGCGGCTTGGGGCGATGGTGCGTGCGCATGTCGCCGTAGAAGCCGCCGCGGCGGTACTCATCGATGCGCGTGGCGGGCACCCAGTTGCCCTGCTGGTCGCCGCCGGTGATTGTGCCGGAGATCGGGATCGAGACCCAGGCCGATGGGGTGGCGAAAGCCGGTGGCGAAGACCTCGTGCCCGGAGCCGGTGGGGAAGACGCGCACCAGGCAGCCGCTCTCGCGGCAGTCGGGCTCGGGGGTTTGCCCCTTGAAGAAGTAGAACGACCCGTCGGGGCCGAACTTGAGGGCCGTGTCGTAGGCGTGGCCTGAGCCGGTGGTCTGCCAGCCGTTGTAGAAATTCTCGTAGTAGTCTGCCTCGTCGTCGCCGTTGAGGTCGCGCAGGCGGGTGATCTGCCCGCGTTCCAGCACGTAGATGGCATCGGGCACGTCCTTCTTCAAGTCGCCCGTCCGCACGACCATCCCCAGCGGCTGGTACATCCCGGTGGCGAAGCGTTTCCAGGTCAGGCGGCCGAGTTTGTCGTCGAAACCGCCCTTTGCTGGGCCGCTGACGAACCACACGTCGCCGTAAATGGTCGAGAGGGCGATGCGGCCGTCGCGCAAGAAACCCAGCCCCGTGACGTAGAAGATCGACCGATAGGGGTTGTCGTAGGGCAGCGTGAGCGTATCGAGCGCGAAGGGCCCGTGGGGCACGCGGCTCGCGTGTCCGTCGGCGGGCACCCGAGCCGCGTGCCCCACGTTTGCGTGCCCCACGGTGGTAACCTCTTTGGTCCATCGCGGCGGGCCGCCCGCGGTGAGGCCGGTACGCTGAATGCGGAAAGTCCCTTCGATCCTCACCGGTGCCAACGTTTCGATGCGCTCCGGCGGCGGGCCTTCCAGCACCAGTGCAGCGAACTTCGGCAGGTCGGCCGCGGCGCCTCGCCAATAGAAGAGCTGCGTGACCAGCGGATCGATGCTCCGCCGCGCCACGAGGCTCAGCCGGTCGCCCTCCAGCTCCAGCCGCGCGCCGTCGGCGCCGGGCCAGCAGCGCGACGGCCAGCACCTCGTCGGCTTCCTTGCTCTTTCCGCCGCTCGTCTTGATGTCCTTGCTCTTGCCGTCCTTTTTCTTCTCGGATTGCCAAGTGACTACCGGCAGTCCGTTGATCGTCGCCTGCCGCAGCGGCGCGCCTGCCAGCACGTGCATCCGCAGCGGCGAGGTGCGGGCGGCGACTTGCAGCGTGCGGGAGATTGCCGTCAGCCCGCCCGCCTTCCGCGTCCAAGGCAGATCGTAAACCTGCACACCTCCGACGGTGTATGCCAGGATCGTGCGCCGGCCGTGGAGATAGACTCCTTGGTAACGAGCCCACTCGCTGGCGCAGCGGTGCCCAGCGCTCATCGCGCCGGGGATCGACGGCCGGCGGCGGGTCCCAGCCCGGGGTGGTGGGCGTGGAGTAGACGAGATCGCCCACCGGCTGCGGATGCTGGATCAACCCGAAGCGCCGGTCGGGGATGTGCAGATAGCCGCCGGTCCAGGCAGCCGACATCTGGACCAGCCCGCGGTCGAAGAGCACGGCCGCATCGCCGTCGTCGCCCAGTCGCAGCACGATGCCCTTGGCGGCGTAGGGGCCTTGCTGATTGCCGAGGGATGCCGGCAGACTCATCGAGCAGGCCCAGAACGGGCCCTTGTCCATCCGGTTGACGCGGCCGTCGAGCCAATCATCGTCGGTCGCCTTCTCCCAGGCCTCGGCGTCGGGACGCTGCGAGGAGCGCGGCGTCCAAGCCGACGAGATGCCGGGCGAATACGCCAGGGCATTGTCGGCCCGGCTGGCATCGGCGCGGCGGTTGCCCGCCACTTCGTCGAAGTGCCACAGGCCGGAGGTGTGCTCGTCGGGCTCCAGAAGCCTGGTCGATGCGGCATCGATCCGCCGCGCGGTCGACGAGATCCGCAGCTCATCCACCAGCGCCGGCAATGGCGGGGCCTTGTTCTGCGGCACGTCGCTGCCAACGAACAGCTCCAGATCCTCGGTCCGCGGCTCTTTCGCGGCCTCTTTCACAGAGGGCCCTTTGGCGGGAGCGGCCAGCCTTACCGCTCGCCGTGCGATCTCGCGTCCGTCCAGGTAGAGCGCGGCGACACGGCCGTCGCATGTCAAAGCCACGTGATGCCACGCGTCGTCGGTGATCCGCACGAAGCTCTCGATCTGCCGCGGCTCGCACGCCGACAGCGTCGCCGTCGAGATGCCCTTGCAAGGGCGTGCTGTAGACTTCCCAGTGCGCGGCGGCGCGGCCCGGCGCGTTGGCTGCCAGCAGATGAAACCGCTGCATCTTCTCGCTGGGCAGCTTGCACCACAGCTCGACGGTGAGCGGGAAGCGGCCGTAGCTTTCCAGCGAACGGGTCCGCAGCGGCATGCTGGCGATATCGACCGCCCGGCCGAACTTGCCCGGTGGAATGGGCCGCGCCTTGCCGGCCGGCTCAGCGGCGAGAGCAAATCCAAGGGATAGCGCAGAAGCGCAGTGAGCGAAAAAGATCGCGAAAGCACCCCAAAACCCGAACGTCCAACGTCCAACGTCGAACGTCGAACGTCGAAGTGTTCGAGGTTGGACGTTGAATGTTGGACGTTCGACTTCTTTCGGCATCACGGAACAGGCCGGGGGCTCCACGGCCGCTCTCTTACCAACGTCGCCTAGAACCTGCCGCCCAGGACCTTGTCTTTTTCGGTCTTCAGCGTGTTCATGTATTGCTTCCATTCACTTTGCAGGTCGCTGCGCTGGTCCTTGAATACGTCGTTGAAGATGTTGTTGAGCGCCTCGGCGCTGAGCGTTACGTCCGGCGGCATGTCCCCCAGTTTCTTGTAGAACAGCATGAAACGGTCGAAGTGCCGCTCCAAGAGGAAGTGCGTCAGGGCCCAGGCCTGGGCATAGCCGTGCAGAATGGCGCCGCCGCTGCGGGCATGGTCGAAAATCTGGTTGCCCACGATGAAGTCGATGTTGGAAACCTTGTCGTTGCCGCTCAATGCATTGTACCACTCGAGCCGCTGCGCGTTGACGGCGCCGAAGCCGGCCCAGGAGGCGTCGTTGGGCGACTCGAAGTACGTCGCCAGCCCCTCGTGCACCCAGGAGGGGACCATCACGTGGCGCGGCAAAAGGCCCGTGTTGGCCGCCAACTGGTGAGTCGCCTCGTGGCTGACCACCTCGATGTCCTGGCTCTCGCGCTCGATGGTGATCAGTAGGCGGATGCTCCTGGCCAGATTGGTGAGATTGCCCAGGTCGGGCGATCGCTCGCGCTGCGCCTGCTTGACCAGCGCCTGCAGGGCCGCATCGAGCTTCATCAGGCCCGCAAACGATTCGTGCGACCCCTGGTCGAAGAAAAAGGCCGTGTTCATCGTGTGCTCGTAGAATCCGGCCGTAAAGCGGATGTCGTCCCCCACCCGCTTGCCGAAGGCCACGTAGTTCTTGAAATCGTTGAACAGCACGACCTTCAGGTGCTCCTTGGGAATCTCCAGATCGACGCCTTGCGAATAGAACTTGTAGACAAAGGCCTCGTAGACGCGCTCGAGTAGCTCGAGCCGCTCGTCGGCGCGCGATCTCTTACGGCCTTCTTCGGGCTTGTCCGGCGTATCGTGCATCAGCCGAAAGTGCTTGCTGAGCTTGAACTTCATGTTGGAGTTCTTGATGAGCCGCTGCATCTCCGCCGCCTGTTCGGTCGATTCCTTGCAGCCCTCGTTGAGCCGCTTGCGGAGCTCGATCAGCCGCTTGGCCTCGGCGTTGTTGGGATCCAGCTCCAGCACCTTGTCCACCGTGTCGTGGAATTTCTTGACCAGGCCGCGTTGCAAGGCCCACTTGGCCACTTCCATGGTCAAGGCAGGGTCTTTCTTCGCCTGCCGCAGCTTGAGATCGTATTGCGCCGAGACGGTCGGCGCTTTGTGAATCTTCACCACGTTATCCAGCTTGACGTGCAGCGAGCCCAGGTCGTGCGAGATCGTCACGATCCCGCCGCTGTGCACTTTGGTTTCCCTGGCCGGGATGAGCATGATCATCGACGTGCCCGGCACGTTGAACTCAACCCAGTCGGCCCGAGCCGGCAGGGCCGCAAACGCTACGATGACGCCGACAAGTGCACGTCGCATAAGATCTCCTCGCCGCGCTGAAAGTCGGGATGAGGGAAACGTGGGAAGTAAGGATAACGCGTGGGGAAGGGGGAAGCCAATAGTGGCCGGAAAGGCGAAGGACCTTTCCAAAGTCGATGTCGCTAAGTGCCGACGTAGCCCGCGCAGCGGGCGACAGGCAATAGCCACGGGCGTCAGCCCGTGGAAAGGAAAGTCCGATCCCTTCTAGCCCCCGCAGGGGGCGACACGGTTTGGTCGCAACACGTGTATGTCGCCCGCTCGCGCGGGCTTGCGGCACGATGCCGTCGAATGCCACGGGCTGACGCCCGTGGCTACTTCATTTCGCCCGCTGCGCGGGCTAAAACTAATATTTATGGCGACTTCGCGGGCGTGCCACCGAAGAAGTCCTCCTTGAGCGGATGCGGGCCGAGGTCAACTTTCTCCCCGCCGCGGATGGTGCACAGGTCGCGGAACAGCTTAGGATCGATCGAAGAGGAGATCAGCCGCACGGAGCCGTCGGCCATCATGCTGATCGCGCCGTTCTGGCCGCGCGTGCCGAACTGCGAGCCGGTGACGCCGCCGAAATACGGCTCGCGGGCGCCGCGGATCGTGGCCCCGCCCCCTTGAATCCACGGCCGCGGCATGTCTGCGCCGATTATCATGATCGTGTTGGCCGCGCCGTCGGTGATCTCCGAAGGCTTGGCCAGGCGGTGGTAGCCGAAGACGCCGGCCCGTGGGTCGGTGCGCGGCAGGGCGCCGGCCACGACCTGCCGCCGATCTTCCACGCCGGACACGCCGACGAAATGCGTCAGCGCCATGCCCCGCCCACGCAGTTCGCTGACCGTCCTGCGGTTGTCGGCCGGATTGAGGAACTGCGGAACGATGGTGTTTGCGAGCCGGGCATTGGGCTCCTCGAAAAAGCGCTTCTTGAAGTCGAGCTTTCCATGAAGCTGCTCGTGGCCGAGGTAGGGCAGCAACTCCGTCATCCAACTCCAGCCCAGCGGCAGTTGCATGTCTTCGGGCTGGGTGAGCCAGGAGCCCCGGAGCTCTTTTTGCTGGCCGTAATACTGCTTGAGGCCGCCGGGCAACGTCGGCCCGCCGGCCGGCACGACCGCAACCTGGCCCCCGGTCCCCGTCAGCGAAGCCAGCACCCGGCGCGTGCAGGTCCTCGAGGCCCATGTGCCACTTACCGCTGACATCACGCGTGCAGAGTGCCCCGAACGGCTCCTTGAAAAGCTCCGTGGGGATCTGCTCCATCCTTTCCAACGGAAGCTTCAAGGCAATCGTAACAAAGGCCCGATCCTGGCCCAGCGGCCGGGCATTGCCCGAGCGGGACATGATGCCTTTGGTCGCCCGAATCTCCTCGAGCCACACTTGATCGACCGTCTTGTTGTTGTCGCGAGCTTGCTTGTCAACCGCCTTTTCCTTGTCCGACCACTGCGGACCGAGCATGTCGCGATAGATCTCGCGGACCGTTCTCACGTCCTCTTGTTGAATGGCATTCAGGAAGCCATCCACGGCGGCTTCGGCCGTGTCGAAACCCGGATGAACGAACGTCTGTTGTTTGGGAGTCGTCGTGCCGGGCGTGGTTGTGCCCGGCGTCGTGGTACCCGGGGTCGTGGTACCCGGCAGTGTGGTCCCAGGCGTGGTCGTGCCGGGCGTCGTGGTGCCCGGCGTGGTGGTGCCCGGCGTGGTGGTGCCGGGGGTCGTCGTGCCGGGGGTCGAGGTACCGGGGCTCGTCGTGCCGGGGCTCGTCGTGCCGGTCGTGGCGACGTTCGTGTTGTCCGAGCCGTCGCGGAGCACAAAGATCAGCACGATGGCGATCAGGGCCAGCGCACCGACGCCCCCTAGGGCCAACATGGCCACCTTGAAGCCCTGGCTACCGCCGGTGGACGATCTGGGGCGAGCTCCCCCTGGGCAAAGAAGGGATTAGGCGCCTGGAACCCCCCCGCGCCTTGTGGCATGTAGCCACCGGCCTGGGGAAACCCCGCCGGCATCCCGGGCTGCTGCATGCCGGGCATACCCTGCTGCGTGCCGGGCATCCCGGGCATGTTTGGCATCGGCGCGGTCGGTGCCGCGGCGTCCATCTTCATCAGGTCGTCGATGGACAACAGGCCCGACGCCGAGGCGGAACCGGAGGAGTCGGGGCCGGGAATCTGGATCGGCTGGCCACATTTGGGGCACTTGACCTTCTTGCCCGCCAGGTCATCCTTGCGCGCAAAGGCTTGCCCGCACTGGCAGCTCACCGGAATTGGCATAACGGGAATCTCCCCCCAATCTCTCTCCCCGGCCCATCCGCCTTTCGCCTCTGGCGGGAGGCCGCAGCATCCTATCATCCTACCCGTTCACTGGAGAGGCTGCAAACGGGCGGCCGAGTCGGTAGTGGGTCAGTAGGACGAAGCCAGACCGATACCGCGTCTGGCGCGACTGTCACTTTGCCTCGGCCGTCGTAGGATCGATGGTCGTCCGCACCTCGGAAACCCGGTTGGCCGGAAAGCCGCCTTTTCGGGCGTGCTCTTCGATCAGCTGACGGCTCGGGGCAATGTAGACGCAGTAGATCTTGTCGTCCGTCACGTAGCTGTGCAGCCACTGAATTTGCGGGCCTAGCTCCTTGAGCACGCTGCACGATTTCTGCGACGCCCCTTGAAGCTGCTGAGGCGACAGTTTGCCGGCACCGGGCATCTCGCGTTCGATCACATACTTGGGCATGGCGGGCTCCTCGAGAAATCGGGGGATGGGGATGACGGTTCCATTCACACCGGCCGTGGAGGTACTCTACCGCCGGCGCTGGGTGTCTCACAACTAGGCAGCCCTTTGGGCCACGCGTCGTCCTCGTCCTCGTCGTCGTCCTCGTATTGGTACTCCAAAGACACGTGTCTCGCCGTCGAGGACGAGGACGAGGACGACGACGAGAACGAGTATGAGCAGACGCGGCCCGCGTTTTGCAGAAACCCTTCTGGATTTCACCGACTGCCACTCCTGCCGCCAGATTCGCCCGATGGCCATTGATCCCATCTGCAAGATGCAGGTTGACGAAGCGACCGCTCTATCGGCCACATCGGATGGGCAGACGTTCTACTTTTGCAGCGAACACTGCCGGCGGCGTTTCCTCCAGGCGAGCGGCCGGCGTGAGCCGGCTGATAAGGTCGCAGCAGCTGATGATGTCGCAACCGATGAGCGACCGGCTACTGGAATGCTGGTCCAGCTCCCGCCGCTCACTCACACGCCGGCGGGTCGGGCCGGTCATCAAAAGCCCGATCACGCGGTCCCGCAGAGCGAGGGTTATTACTGCCCGATGTGCCCGGGGGTTCACAGTGACCGGCCGGGTGCCTGCCCCGTCTGCGGCATGGCCTTGGAGCCAGTCGTTCCCTCCGCAGATGAGCACGATCACGATACCGACGATCTTCGGCGACGGATGTGGATCAGCTTTGCCCTGGCGATCGCGGTGATGCTGTTGGGCATGCTGCCGATGGTCGGTGTGGCGATCGATGCCTGGTTGGGCCATCGGCTGTGGCAATGGCTTCAGCTCGTGCTCAGCACGCCGGGGGTCGTGTGGGCCGGCTGGCCGCTCTGGGTGCGCACCGGCAGGTCGCTGGCGACGCGGCACTTCAACATGTTCACGCTGATCGGCCTGGGCGTCTGGGCGGCGTATCTGTTCAGTGTGGCGGCCGTGCTGGCGCCAGGTCTCTTTCCCCCGCGCTGCACCTCGTGGGGCACGCGGCTCGCGTGCCGGCCGATGGAGACATGGGCGGCGTGCCCAGCGACCTCGCAGGCCATGTGCCTTTGTACTTCGAGGCGGCGGCGATGATCACGGCGCTTGTCCTTCTGGGCCAGGTGCTCGAGGCTCGGGCACGCCACCGCACGGCGGCCGCAATCCGCGAGCTGATGTCGCTGGCACCACCCACGGCCAGCGTGCTGCGCGAGGATGGCCACGGAACGACCGTCGAAGAAGTCGTGCCGTTGGATCACGTGCGGCCCGGCGACTTGCTGCGCGTGCGGCCGGGCGAGAAGGTGCCCGTCGATGGCCGGCTGACCGACGGGCACAGCAGCGTGGACGAATCGCTCCTCACCGGCGAGCCCTTGCCAGTGGAGAAGACCGCGGGTGGAGACGTAGTCGGTGGCACGGTCAATCAGCACGGCACGTTTGTCATGCGCGCCCTCCGCGTGGGGCAGGAGACCGTGCTGGCGCAGATCATCCAAATGGTCTCGCAGGCGCAGCGGAGCCGTGCGCCGATCCAGCAGGCGGCCGACGCCGTGGCGGCCTACTTTGTGCCAGCCGTCGTGCTGGCGGCCGGATTGACGTTCGCCGCTTGGGCCTGGCTGGGGCCGGAGCCGCGGCTCGTGTATGCCCTGGTGAACGCCGTGGCGGTGCTGATCGTGGCTTGCCCTTGCGCGCTGGGGCTGGCCACGCCAATGTCGATCATGGTCGGCATCGGCCGCGGGGCCAAGGAAGGCGTGCTGATCAAGAACGCCGAAGCGCTCGAGCGGCTGGAAAAAGTCGATACCGTCGTGGTAGACAAGACCGGCACGCTCACCGAAGGCAAGCCGCGGGTGGCGGCAGTGCGCGCCGCCGCCGGATTCACGGAAAACGAAGTGCTCCATCTGGCCGCTGCGCTGGAGCAGCTCAGCGAACATCCCCTGGCGAAGGCGGTGGTGGCGGCAGCCCGGGAGAGAGAAGTGCCGCTGGCCGACGTCGAGGGATTCGCGCGGTCCCTGGCGGCGGCGTGCTGGGGCGCGTGCAGGGACGAGCCGTGGCGGTGGGAACCCGGTCGTTCCTGACCGTTCACGGCGCGGCGCGTCAGACGGGATCGCCTGCCGACCCCGCTTCGTTGCCTCAGACGACGATGCACCTGGCGATCGATGGCCAGGCCGCCGGTGTGCTCTTCCTCAGCGACCAGGTGAAGGCCTCGTCCGCATCCGCCGTGCACAACCTGCACGCGATGGGTCTGCGGATCGTCATGTTGACCGGAGACAATGAGCTGGCGGCCGCCGCGGTGGCAAACGAGCTGGGCATCGACGAATACGCCGCCGCCCTGCAACCCGGCGACAAGCTGGAGCGCATCGAGAGCGCCGTGCGCGGCCGGCCGCGTCGTAGCGATGGCCGGCGACGGCATCAACGACGCGCCCGCTCTGGCCGCGGCCGACGTCGGCATTGCCATGAGCACCGGGGCCGACGTGGCTATCGAATCGGCCGGCATCACGCTGCTCGGCGGGGACCTGCGGCGCATCGCCAATGCCGTTCGGCTTGGCCGGGCCGTCATGCGCAATGTGCGGCAGAACTTGTTCTTGGCGTTTGTCTACAACCTGTTGGCGATCCCGATTGCCGCCGGGGCGCTCTATCCGCTGACGGGCCTGCTGCTCAACCCGATGATCGCCGCCGCGGCGATGAGCCTCAGCTCGCTGTCGGTGATTGGCAATGCGCTGCGGCTGCGGATGGAGGCCATCGAGCGCAGAACGGGCTGAGCTCCGGGCTAGCGCTGCCCCAGGTGCTTGAGCCACTGCTGGTATTGCGGCGTCCGGACGAACTCGGCGTAGTCAGGCTCTTGAGTGAAGTCTGCCCAGGCGATGGTGAACTGCCCGTGCATGGCCTTCAGGCGCGCCAACACGTCGTCGAATCGCTTCTGCTTCAGCGCCACGCCTACCAGTCCCCGATGGGCCTCCAGCAGCGTGGGTTCGGCGGCTAGTGCCTTGTCGAAACGCTGCTGGGCCTCGGCCAACTTGCCTTCCTCCATGAACGCGTTGCCGCGGAGGACGTCCAGGTAGGCGTCGGCCCCCACCGCCTGCTCGACGCGGTCGATCGCCTCGCGCGCGCGATCGAACCGCTTGCGAAGGAAGTAGTAGTCGATGGACAAGAGATCGACCGAGCCATCCGCCTTGGCCCCCTGACGCAGGCCTTCGAGAGCCTGGAGATACGTGTTTTCGTTGCCGGTCCGCTGAGCCGCCATCAGACGCATGATCTGAAACGCCTTCTCCTTTCGCAATTCCTCGGGGAGCTGCTCGAAGATTTCTAAGGCCTCATTGGGATCGCCGGCCCTTGCCGCTTGGCCGAACCGCTCCACCTGCGTCTCATAGGCGACCAGCACCTGATCGGGTCCGGCGAGCCGGGCGAGCGCACCGCGGTTCTGCCTCGCTAGGAGCGGGACCAGCAGCCGCCGGACGGTTTTCGAGACCTTCTCGGCGGAGAGAAAAGCGTAGAGGTCCACGATTTTGATACTGCCGTCGGACCTGCGGCGAATGATCAGGTCCTGGTAGTTCACGCCGCCGCTGTCGGGCAGCACCAGGCGAAACATCAGGCGGTCTTCCTCTCCGTCACGGTGATATCGCCGGAACTTGTAACTGCCGCCCCGCGCAACGGCGCCTTGGATTTCGATGGGCAAGCCGCCGGGCTTGCCCTGGGAATCTTTGAAGCCGCGGCGAAAGCCCTGCTCAAACCGGCTGTCGGGCTCGAGCCCGGCGGAGGCTATCGTCAGCAGGGCGTCGAAGTCGAACAGCGCCTGTAACGGCGCGGGCGTCTGGGCCGCCGCGGCCGCTTCCAGCGAAGCGGCGAACTTTTTGGCCTCGTCCTCGGTCAGCGGCGTGGCCTCGCCCAAGGGATCGCCCTCGGGAGCCGAAGAGTCCGTGCTTCCCCCACACCCCCCCAGAATCACCAGCAGCAGACAGCCGCAACCCTGCCGTAAGCGCCAACGTGACATGGAGCGACCTTTCGCGTGAGAGGGCCAGAATCGAGACTCGCGACTACATGACATCGCACGGCGGCGAGGACCGAGGGACAGAACTCATTCAGTCTGGCGCCGCGCGGAGCGATTGCAACAGTCCCACGAGAGACACGCCGATCGGGGACGCCCGACACTCGGAGAGTCAGGCGTCGCTATTGCGGTGGAAAAAAGGGGAACAGCTTCCGCAGCTCGTCGCGGCCAGGCATGCGGCCGTATTCACAGATTTCGAACGCTTCGGCGTAGCGGACCTTGCTCGCAGCCTCGGCGCCGTACCAGTCGGCGAGCTGGTTGGCGAACTTCTTCGTCGTGGCGGCAAAGCGGCGGTCGAACCCGTCGCGGACCTCTTTCTTGCGGGCTGCCACCGCGGCCGCGTCGCTCGGGTCGGGGACCAGGTGCCGGCCGCCGTTGCAGCCCCCTTCGTAGAACTGCGATTCCAGGGCCTCGACTGCGGCCAGCTTCTTGTCGATCACGTCGTCGATGGCCACTACAACGTCGGCCGCAAACGGCGTGGGCTTGGTGAATCGGTCCTCGTAGTAAAGAAACACGGGGTTCTTCCCCAGGTACGGCACGTCGGGGCAGAAGTAGGGCACCGTCACCATGTAGGCCGCATCTTGCACCAGCAGGCCGACGTTGCGGTGGTCGGGATGATAGTCGTTAGGGCGGTGGCTGAGCACGAGGTCAGCCTTCCACTCGCGAATGAGCTGTGTGATGGTCTTGCGGTGCTCCAGCGTCGGCAGCAGCTCGCCGTCGTGGATGTCCAGCACCTGCGTGTGGATGCCCAGGATACGGGCGCACTTCCGCACTTCGTCCGTGCGTCGCTGGGCCAGCGGCCCGCCAGCCATGCCCCAATGGCCGATATCGCCGTTGGTGACCGAGACGAACTTGACGTGGTGCCCTAGGGCCGCCCAGCGGGCCGCCGCGCCGGCCACCTTCAGCTCACAGTCGTCCGGATGGGCGCCGAAGGCGATGATCCGCAGCTTGCCGTCGTCGGCCGCCACCGCGGCAGCGGTCGGGCCCGCTGCTGGCGCCTTGGCCCGCGGGCCTTTCTTGTCTTGCGACAGGAGAGGCGGACCACCGATGAGGCAAGCCGCCAACATCGCTGCCGCCAATCCGCCACCAAGCCAACGGGCGGCGGACCACCTGGCAACAAACCGCCGCACAAATCGCCGCACGTTGAGCCAACGATCAGGGTTCATGAACATTCCCCTCGTGAAGAGAGCGATAGGACCGCCGCAACGGCGGTGCCGATTGGACTACGCAGTGGATTGTAAGCAGGCGCGGCGGAGAGTGCACCGTGCTCGTGGGGCACGTTTCTAAACGTGCCCGTCGCATAACGGGCACGTATTGAACGTGCCCCACGTTCATTCAACGGCACAAACGTGGCCGGCACCATAGCGTGGTGAGCGGCTCGGCATAGAATGGCTCTGCCTCGTGACCAGGAGACCAGAATGAAGCCCCGATCCCTTCTGTTCCTCCGCGCAGCGTGTGCCGCGCTGCTGATCCTGTGCCTGGGGCCAGCGGCGGCGGACGAGCCGCCCGGTCCGCCGGAGAGTAAGCACGCACGGCGCGAGCCCGCTCGGCGCACCGAAGTCGCCATCCGCGGCGACAGGTTCCTCATCAACGGCCAGCCGACCTACGAGGGCCGCACCTGGAAAGGGCACAAGATCGAGGGCCTGCTGCTTCAACAGCCGGATGGTGCAGGCCATCTTCGACGACCTGAACCCCGAGACGCGCGGCCGCTGGGCCTATCCCGACACGGGCAGCTGGGACGCCGAGCGCAACACCCGCGAGTTCCTCGCCGCCATGCCGCGAGTGGCGCAAGCACGGCCTGCTGGCCGTCACGATCAACCTGCAGGGCGGCAGCCCGCAGGGCTACTCCAAGGACCAGCCCTGGCACAACTCCGCCTTCACCGCCGACGGCGAGCTGCGGCCCGAGTACATGGACCGGCTGGAGACGCATCCTCGACCGGGCCGACGAGCTGGGCATGGTCGTCATCCTCGGCCTCTTCTACTTCGGCCAGGACGAGCGGCTGAAGGACGAGGCGGCGGTCAAGCGCGGCCGTCGACAACGCGGTCGACTGGGTGCTCGAGCGCGGCTACCGCAACGTCCTGATCGAGGTCAACAACGAGTGCAACGTCCGCTACGACCACGCGATCCTGCAGCCGGACCGCGTCCACGAGCTGATCGAGCGCGTCGAAGGCGCGCCGGCGGGACGGCCGGCGGCTGCTGGTCGGCACCAGCTACGGCGGCGGCACGGTCCCGGGGGAGAACGTCGTCCGGGCCTCCGACTTCCTGCTGCTGCACGGCAACGGCGTCGAGCGAGCCGGACCGGATCGCCGAGATGGTGCGCGCAGACGCGGCAGGTGCCCGGCTACCGGCCGATGCCGATCCTGTTCAACGAGGACGACCACTTCGACTTCGACAAGCCGGAGAACAACTTCGCGGCGGCGGTCGAGCGAGTACGCCTCCTGGGGCTACTTCGACTTCCGCATGAAGGGCGAGGGGTTCGACGAGGGCTACCAGAGCGTGCCGGTCAACTGGGGCATCTCCAGCGATCGGAAACGAGCGTTCTTCCGCGCGGTGCAAGAGATCACGGGCGCCGGAGCATCGCCGTGAACGGCATGTTCAGTGAGGACGCGTGAACGCACGAGGACAGGAAAGAACAACCACGAATAGTACGGATAACACGAATGAATGAAAGGGCCCGATTCGCATTCGTGTTATTCGTGCAATTCGTGGTTGTCAGCGCCTGGTCAATTTGATCCCGGCCACTATTGGCGTTTCAGACTCGCAGCACGTGCCACGTCGCCCGACGCTAGCACGTCAGGGCAATGTCGAGAGTCAGTTCCTTGACACGGCCGTCGGACCTCCTACGCTGGTAGGAGACGCCGAGGGGCCGTCCGGCGGGGGCACGCGGCCTGTGCGCATGAATCCACGTTGATCGTGGCACATCTCCTTGGCGCCGCCTCGTCTTCGCCTCTCGTCGTCCCTCGCCCTCTCGACTAGGAAGCATCCGTGGAGATTCGCTGCCCACACTGCGACCACTCGATCAAGATCAAGACCGCCAAGCCGGGCACGCATCGGCCGCAGTGCCCCAAGTGCCGGAAATTGTTTCAGCTCACGGTGCCCAGCGGCGCCGGCCAGCCCACGGTCGGGCCGATTGGCGAGACGCAAGACAAGACCCTGCCCGACACCGCGACGACGGCCACCATTTCTGCTTCGCCCGCGGCTGACACGCTTCACTCCCAGGCGGCGCCCGACGCAGGTTTCGTATCGGACGCGACGCGCATCCACTCCGCCGGGCTGACCGTGCCGACCGGCGCGGAAGCCACCATGGCCGAGGGCAACGCCGAGTTCTCGCTCGGCCAGCAGGGCCAGCCGACCGATGTGCCGAGCATGCTAGGGGGCTACCGCATCGTCCGCGAGCTGGGCCGCGGCGCCATGGGGGCGGTCTATCTGGCGCGGCAGGTGTCGCTCGACCGCAACGTCGCCCTGAAGGTCATTCAGTCGCGGCTGGCCAGCAACCCCACGTTCATCGCCCGCTTCACCCGCGAGGCCTATGCCGCCGCCCAACTCTCGCACCACAACGTCGTGCAGATCTACGACATGGGCTGCGAAAGGGACACGTACTACTTCTCGATGGAGTTCGTCGAGGGCGAGTCGCTGGGCTCGCTGGTGCAGCGCTCCGGCAAGCTCGACGGCGACACGGCCGTGCGCTACATCCTCCAGGCCGCCCGCGGGCTGAAGTTCGCCCACGATCAGGGCCTGGTGCACCGCGACATCAAGCCGGACAACCTGCTGCTCAACAAGCACGGCGTCGTCAAGCTGGCCGACCTGGGCCTGGTAAAGGCCGTGGGCCGGGCCGATGAGCCGCCAGACCCTTCGAGCCCCTCGGATTCGCTGGAGAAGATGCGGGCCGACATCACCGAGGCCAACATCGCCATGGGCACGCCCGCCTACATGGCTCCGGAGCAGGCTGAGGACGCCTCGCGGGTCGATCACCGGGCCGACATCTATTCGCTCGGCTGCACGCTGTACGTGCTGCTGACGGGCCGGCCGCCGTTCCAAGGCACGTCGGCCCTGGAGGTGATCACCAAGCACAAGTCCGAGCCGATCCTGCGCCCCGAGGCCGTCGTCCGGGAAGTGCCCACGGGGCTCTCGGAAATCAACATGAAGATGGTGGCCAAGCGCCCGGAAGACCGCTACGGCGATCTGACCCAGGCGATCCAGGAGATGGAGACTTACCTGGGCATCCAGGGCAAAGGGCCGTACCTCCCGCAGGAAGAGAACCTGGCGACGCTGGAGCAGGCCGCCAAGAGCTTTTACGATGCGCCCGCCGCGCGGCTGCGGGGCAAACTATGGCTGGCCTTCTTCGGCGCGTGCGTGGCGGTGCTTCTGGTGGGACTGTTCATCTCGCCGCTGGTGGCGGGTGCCGCCGTGGCGCTGGGCGTGGTCACTCCGCTGGCTTACTTCGCCGTGAGCGGCCTACGGGAGCGGTCGTACCTGTTTACGAAAGCTCGCGAGCTAGTGTCGGGCAGCAGTTGGGGCGACCGGGCATCCGCGGCGTTGGGCCTGCTGCTGTTCGTGGGGGCCCTGTGGCTGCTGGGCCAGCTCTGGGTGTGGATCGGTGCAGCGGTGTTGGCCGTTGGGCTAGGCGCGGGGTTCTATTTCTCGATCGACCGCAAGATCGACGCCCAGCGGCGACAGTCGGTGGAACAAATCGAGCAGATGATCAAGTTGCTGCGCCTGCGGGGGCTGGACGAGATGGCGATCAAAGAGTTCGTGGCCACCTACGCCGGTCAGCGCTGGGAGGAGCTCTTCGAAGCGCTGTTCGGCTACGAGGCGAAGCTGGCTGCCCGCGCGCAGTGGGCCGCCGGCGACGAGCGCCGCCGCCGCGACCGGGTCGCGGCCTGGCGCGACCCGCTCATCCGCTGGATCGACGGCAAGCTGCGCGCCCGCCGCGAAGCCCGCGAGCGCAAGCACCTGCTGGCCATCGAGGAGAAGAACCTCCGCGCGCAGGGCATCGACGCCGCCGAGGCCAAGCAACGCGCACACCACGCGGCTGAGATGTTGGTGAACGGGGCCGCCGAGATTCGCCGTGCGGCCGAGATCGCGGTGGCGCGGGACGCCAGGCCGGCCGAAACTCCGGAGCAAAAGCGTGCCCGCATTCGCGCCATGCTGTTGTCGGCCGGCACTGAATCGCCCCGCAGCGTCTCGTCCAAGGCCCTCTCCGGCCTGCTCAACTTGCTGTTTGGCGCGAAGGTCCGCTTCCTGTTGGGTGGCGCGCTATTGGCGGGTTTCTTCTTCTGGCTCCAGCAGCACGGCTTGATCCCTGACCGCGACCGACCGCTGCTGGATCAACTCACGGCACTCTGGCGGGAGAAAGGGCCGCTCGAGCTGCCGCTGGTGCCGGGCTTCCTCACGGCGCTGTTCGGCGGAGTCGAGGCTGGCGCGGCCGGATTCATGCTGCTGGCCTCAGCAGTGCTCACGCGCTTGCGGGCGGCGGCCTTCGCCTTTCCCGCCGCAGGGCTGGCTCTGCTCGCGCCGCTGCCCAGCGTCCCCGGTCTGGACGCCATCGCCGACGGTCGGGCCGTAAGCCTTGCCGCCGGTGCCGCCCTGCTGATCGTCGCGTTTCTGTTTGGCGGCAAGAAGTAGATGGCGACGTTCGCTTCACCTATTGCAATCGCCCTCGGCCCACGAGCGGCCAGATTGCCTCTAGCCGGCCGCCGCGGATGACGTAGAACTCGTTGTGCAGCACGTTTGTCATGTCGGAATAGCCGGGGATCAGCCACAGGCGGTCGCCGATCTTCAGCTTGCGTGCCCGGCCGTCCAGGCCGCACCTCGCCGTGTTCCGCCGAGAGCCGCACGACGCAGGTGCAATCCTCGTGATCGACCACGAGCGGTATGTGGTTGTCGGCGTGTACTGACTTGCGTCCGGCGTCGATGATCGCCCGGCCCGGCGACGGCCGGCTGACGACCGTGCACAGCAGCTTGAGCGCGAAGTCGAACGCCGTGACGCGGCACTTATGGCGGTAGAAGGCGTCCATGAAGATCAGGCCGCCGGCCTGCAGCTCCGTGACGCCGGGGCAGGCCACGGTGAACGCGCACGATCCGGTGCCGCCGGCCGAGACGATCGGGCACGGCAGCCCGGCGCGCAGGAAGTCGTCTCGGCAGCCGACCAGCACGGCCATCGCCTCGCGAATCGCGCGTGGCCTTCTCGTCGGCGTCCTCGAGTGTCAGCAGGTGCCCCTCGTAGCCCATGATGCCGGCCAGCTCGATGCCCGGCGTGCCGGCCGCCAGCCGGCCGAGCTGCACGGCCGTCTCGCCGGCCGCACGCCGGCCCGCTGGAGGCCGATATCGACTTCCACCATCACGCGCACGCGGCACGCCGGCGGAGTGCATGGCCTGGCCGATGGCATTGCACCTGGTCGGCGTGATCGACGGCGACGATCGGATCGGCCCGGCGGCACAGCTCGGCGAGCCGCCGCAGCTTGAGCGGGCCGACGATCTGGTTGGCGATCAGGATGTCGCGGATGCCGCCGTCGGCCATGACCTCGGCCTCGCCGAGCTTGGCGCAGGTCACGCCGAGCGCCCCGGCCGCGATCAGCCGCCGGCCCAGCTCGGGCGTCTTCATGGCCTTGGTATGCGGCCGCCAGCCGACGCCGTGCTCGCGGCACAGCGCGGCCATGCGGGCGATGTTCCGCTCCATCACATCCAGATCGATGCACAGGGCGGGAGTATCGAGTTCGTCGAGCGAGCAGCCAATGGCGGGAGCGTTGAGCATGTGCGGTGACGCGTCGAGTCAGTGTGGGCGACTCCCTCTGCGAGTCGCCGTCAACTCGCAGAGCGAGTTGACCAGATTGGCAGGGACGACAATGGCAGGGAAACTCTACGCCGCGTCGCGGTATTCACGGCGTTGGAACACGACTCCGGCCAGAAGCAGCGTGCCGGCCGCGATCGCCGCCAGCGTCATCACCGCGGCCCCCTGGCTCACCGGCTCATAAAAGCCGGAAGGGGCCGCGGGGGTCTTGCCGCTGACCTGCTGCACGAACGACCAGCCGTAAAAACGGATCGACAGATGGTTGATGATGCCCGGCATATTGCTCACGAGCGGCTCGACAAACAAGGCGTAGATCAAGGCCACGATGGTCGAGTGCCGAAACGACACGGCGAACAGGTGAAACAGCCCCACGTAGGCCAGCGTCATGTAGAACACGGCCGGCAAGTAGCACTCCAGCGCGACCTGCCCGAGCGTGCCGGACAAGCGACAGAACACCCAAAAGCTGCCCACCGTCAGCCCCATCACCAGCGGCAGTGCCGCGCACAGCTTGGCCAGCAGGATCAGCCATCGCGGCACGGGCCGGGTGATCAGGAACACCAGCGTGCGTTCTTCCCGATCGCTTCCCAGCCCGCTCGTGGCGTAGGCCAACGCGCAGATTGGCAGCAAGAACGTGAGGAACATCACCATCACAAAACCGTCGGTGAAGTGCAGCCACGAGCCAGGTCGCCAGCGGAGCACGAAGAGCCCCGTCCCCAGCAGGGGGAACGCGATCATGAGCGTGGTCGTGGACCACAGCATCCGCCGGAAGGATAGCCAGAGCAGCGTGAGCCAGGCGTTGAGCATTTTCAAAAGCCGAGGGACAACGTGTCCAGCGGGTCTCCAGTAACTGTCCAGTAGCTGGACTCGCCAGAGTTCAGCAACGGGTGTCCGGGTAGCGGACTTGGTGAGAGTTCAGCAGTCCCGAAGTCTCACGACTTCGCTAAGGTCAGGATAACCAGGCGAGCGTCGAGGCGTCAGCCCGACGTGTCGGAAGGCCTGAGAAAGTTTGCCGAAACGCGCGTCTGTACTGGCCGCGAGTCCGCTCTCGGTCCGCTCTCGGGGGGCCAAAGGCGACCGGTTTACCCAGGTGGCGTTGCGGAGATTTTGGCATCCAATTCGCCGCAGGGTTTTGGTATCACTTGCCCCCCGCGGATTCGTCGATATCACTCAAAGCCGTCATTGCTACCACCAGCGTGTCGGACGAGCACGTCGCGGTGATCGTCCAGCCCTCCAGCCCCACGACATGAGACCTCACCCTGGTCTTTCCCGTCTGCTGTGCGCTCTGGCAGCGTGGGCGCTGCTGTCTGCGCCGGCGGTCGCGGCTGGCGACGGAGGCCCGCGCGAGCTGACCGGGCTGGCACGGCCGTCCATGCTGAAGCCGCTGGCGACGACGCCGGGCGACAACTTTCTCTACGGTCCTGTCGAAGCGCCGCGGCCGCTCGCCTGGCCCCCGGCGGCCGAAGACCTCCCGTGGACCGCCTCGATCGACCGCGTAAACCTGCTGGAGCTGGTCACGGGCGAGCCGGAGGTGCCCGACTTCTATCACACCGGCTCCTGCCGCGAGCCCTGCTGCCCCGAATGTCAGGCCTGCTGCCATTGCAACGAGCCTTGGGACTGGACGCTGATCCCCGAGGGCCTGATCTTCCGCTCGTACCAGGCGGGACCGAAAGAATCGCGTTTCGGCAGCGTGTGGTTCAACGAGCAGACCAGCGAGGGCTCGCTGTGGGACATCGCCCTGGGCGGCCGTGTGGGCGTGGTGCGGTTCGGCAATCACAGCGCCGTACACCCCGAGGGCTGGCAGTTGGATATCGAGGGGGCTGCGTTTCCGCGGCTGGATATTACCGCCGGCCGCCGCGACCTGGTGTCCACTGACTACCGCTTCGGCATTCCGCTGACCTACGGTTACGGCCGGTACCAGATGAAGCTGGCCTATTACCACCTCAGCTCGCACTTGGGCGACGAGTTCATGGAGCGAACCAACACCCAGCGGATCAACTATGTCCGCGACGCGGGCGTGTGGGGCCACTCCTATTTCCTCACGCCGGACATCCGCACCTACGGCGAGATTGCCTACTCGTACAACACCGACGGCGGCGCGGAGCCGTGGGAGATTCAGCTTGGCGTGGAGTACGCGCCACCATGCCCCACGGGCATTTCGGGCGCCCCCTTCCTGGCCCTTAACGCCCTGTTGCAAGAGGAGCACGATTTCGGCGGCATGTTCACGGTGCAAGCCGGCTGGGCCTGGCGCAACGCGGTCGGCCGGCTGTTCCGCGTGGGCCTGCACTACCACAACGGCAAGAGTCCGCAGTTCGAGTTCTTCGATCGGCATGAGGAGCAGATCGGCGTGGGAATCTGGTACGATTACTAGTCCTTTGTCCTTGGTCCCTTGTCCTTCGTTTGAGGCCGCCAGGGACGACGGACAAAGGACCAAGGACAAACCGCCATGACCCTCGCCCAGCGTTGCCAGCCCATCGAGCTGATCTTGTCTGACGTGGACGGAGTGCTCACCGACGGTTCCATCGTCTACGACAATCAGGGGATCGAAACCAAGCGGTTCTTCGTGCGCGACGGGTTGGGCATCCGCCTCTGGCAGCGTGCCGGGGGCAAGTTCGGGCTGGTGACGGCCCGCAGCTCGCACATCGTCAAGGTGCGCGCGGCCGAGCTGGGGATCGAGATCGTGCGGCAAGGAAGCGATCAGAAACGGACGATCACGGAGCAGATCGCCGCGGAGCTGGCCATGCCGCTGCAGAAGATCTGCTATGTGGGCGACGACTTGCCCGACCTGTCGGTGATGCAGCACGTCGGCCTGGCCGTGGCGGTGGCCGACGCCGTGGCGGAAGTGCGCGAGTCGGCCCACTACGTCACCACCGCCAGCGGCGGGCGCGGCGCCGTCCGCGAGACGATCGAGCTCATCTTAAAAGTCCAGCGCCGCTGGGACGACATCGTGCAGAAGTACCATCAGCCCAGCGCGCGGAGGCGGCCACGTAGAGTGACAGGGTGAGGGGGTGAGGGGGTGACAAGGTGAGACCGAACGTCCAACATCCAACATCGAACGTCCAACATCGAATGAATCGGCCCGAAGTTTGATGTTGGACGTTCGATGTTGGATGTTCGATGTTCAACGTCGCTTCCCCCTCGGTCCTGCTCGTCAACGCTCACCACCTCACCACCTCAACTCTCATCCTCTCATCTCATCTACGCGTCGGCCTGACGGCTGACGCTCGCCTGCATGCGTGCCCTCATTCGCGTTCCGCTCAGCTTCGTCATCGTGCTCGTGGCGTACGGCGCCTATGGGCTGACGGCGGTGCCGCTGATTGAGCCCTCCCCGGACGTAGTGGTGGAAGCGCCTGCCGCGCTGCTGGCGCCGGTTTCCTCCGCCCAGGTCGATCCCGCGGACCGCATGTATCAATGGTTCGGACCAGACCGCAATGCCTGGGAGCTGCAAAAGCCCAAGATGCTGAGAAACAACCAGGGCATCCTGCTGTTCGACAAATATGTCACCGACCCCGAGAAGCTGGGGCCGAAAGGCGAGCGAAAGGTCCGCCTGGAGCCGCTTAGCCTGGTGTTCCTCAGCGACGATCCGGCGCTGGACCCCCAGGTGCGCGACCGCCAGGCGATCATCATGCGGGCGCCAAGGGCGCCGTATTGGAGTTCGACCGGCCGTTCAACATCTCTCGCGGAGACATGGGCCGCCTCGTCGGCGGCACGCTGACCGGAGAAGTCGTGATCCGCAGCGAGGGCAAGTCCCCAGGGCCGGAGGACGACCTGCGCGTCGTCACGCGCGACCTGAAGCTCACCACCACCACCGTCACCACGAACGAACGGGTGAACTTCGAGTACGGCCCGAATCACGGAGAGGGCACCGAGCTGGAGATGCGTCTGCTGCCGGAGGATGAGCGCCGCGATACTGCCTGGGGGCGAATCCAGTCGTTGACCTTGAAGCACGATATCTCGCTCGACCTGGTCGTCCAGCCGCGGACGGCCGATTCGGTCGGCGGATGGTCCCCTCTGGGACGCTCGGGCGCCGGGCCGCAGGGCGCCGGGCCGCAGGGCGCCGGGCCGCAGGGTGCCGGCCCGCCGGAATTCTCGCCCGAACGGCCGATCGTCGTCGGGGGCGGCTCGCCGGTGAAGCTCCGGTGCCGGGGGCCCTTCGAGCTGAACGCGGTGGATAACGTCGCCGTGTTTCAGCGCCGCGTGGTGGTGACGCGGCAGCAACCCGGGGGGGCCGCCGCCACGGCTCCGCCCGACAAGCTGACCTGCCATCGCCTGGAGCTGCACATCGTCAGCGCCAAGGCCCCGTCGTCCGGCGGGCAAAAGGTTGCCCCTTCCGCCGGCCGCGCGGAGGCGGAATCGGCCAGCGCTTCCCAGCGGTCGCTCCCCAAGCTGGAGGTTCGACGCGTCGTGGCGATCGGCCTGCCGGAAGAGCGCGGCGTGCGCGAGGCCGTCCCCGCCGTGCTCGAAGCGCCTGGCTCGCAGGCCTATGCCCGCGGACAGCGGCTGGAATATGAGCTGGAGACGCGCCGCGTCAGCCTGATCGACGACAAAGAGGTCGTCTTCCAGCATGGCACGAATGAAATCCACGCCCGCGAGCTGCACTATCAGCCCGGCCCGGACGGCCGGCTGGGCCGATTCGAGGCCGAGGGCAGCGGCTGGCTGAACTGGGAGGCGCGCGACGTGCACGCCGGGCCGGGCGGCGGCACTGGCGGCCACGCCGCCGGTAGACTCGGGCGGCACGCGGTCCGGCAGCCAAGGCCGGCGGTTCCTCGCCCGTTGGGGCCGCAAGCTGTTCTCGCTCCCCAGCCAGGGCCGCCAGGTGATCTCGATGCTCGGTGAGGCCAAGGCCCAGGTGGATGACATGGGGCGGCTGGATGCGGAGGAGATCCACGCCTGGCTGATCGAGCAGCCCCGCCCGGCCGCGGCCGCGGCCGGCCAACCGCAACCGCCGAAGTTCGATCTCCTTCCCGATCGCATGATGGCCATTTCCGGCGGCAAGGACGCCAAGGTGATCATCGACTCTCCGCAATTGACGGGCCGCACGGATCAGCTCGAAGTCTTCGTGCACCGCGCGACGGATGACTTCGGTCAAGACGGCGGAGGAGGCCCAGCGCGAGGAGCTAGCGGGCAGCCCAACGCTGCGGCGGCTGGTGGCGTGGCCGTCGCCAGCGACAGCGGCGAGATCGCGCAGCGCGCGCCTCCCACGCGCAGCTTGTTGCCTGCGCGGACGCCTCCGCCGGCGCAGCCGTCACAGCGGTTCGACGTCAGCGGCCAGCGGATGCAGTTGCAGGTAGCTCAGGTCGGCCGGGAGACCCAGTGGCGGCAGATCGACATCCTCGGTGGCGCCCGGTTGATCGAGACCCAAACGGCGAAGCCCGACGAAAAGCCTTTCCAGGTCACCGGCGAGTTCGTTCGCGCCGCTCAAGCCGAGCCGGACGCCGCGCGCGTGATCGTCACCGGCAAGCCGGCCCATGTGGAGGGGCGGGGGTTGTCGCTCACCGGTGCGGAGGTGAATCTCGATCAGCGCGCCAATCGCGTATGGATCGATGGCCCCGGCGTGATGACGCTGCTGGTGGACCGCGACCTGCAGGGCGAAAAGCTCGCGCGGCCCTGCGCCGGCGGAGATCACCTGGCAGGGAAGCATGCAGTTCGACGGGCAGCGGGCCATCTTCGACCGCGAGACGTTGGTCAAACAGCAGCAGGCCACGCTGCGCACCGAAAGGCTCGAGGCCGTGCTGAGCGAGCGCATCGACCTGGCACATCCCCAGCGGCCGGGGGCGTCTCGCCCGCATATCGACCGCGTCATCTGCTGGGGCGGGCTGCTGCTGGACCGCGCCACCGCCGACGAGCGCGGGACCCTGGCGCAGGAAAAGCTCCAAGCACAAGACTTGACCATCGATCAGGTCACCGGCGCGATCTTCGGCCACGGCCCCGGCTGGCTGACGCGCGTCTATCGCCGAGACAGCGAGCTGGAGAAGCCGGGCATGGGCGCCCGCCCTGGCGGCACGCCATCGAAGGCTTCTGCGAAGAGTGCGGCCTCGCCCTCTGCCGGCTCACCCTTCACGCCGCCGCCAGACCCCGACAAGCCGCTCAACTACCTGCGAGTCGATTTCCAGGTCGCTCTGCAAGGCAACCTTCATCAGCGGGCGATCAAGTTCAGCGACCATGTCCAGGCAGTGCACGCGCCAGTGCGAAACTGGGAGGATACGGTGAATGCCGACCGGATCGCGCAAGCCGGCCCGCGCGCCGTCGTCCTCAATTGCCAGGATCTATACCTGAACGAGATGCGACGCGGCGAAGAGAAGTGGTTCGAGGCCTCCGCCCGAGGAAACGCGAAGGTCGAGGGGGAATCGTTCGACGCGCTGGCCGACCGGCTGAACTATTCGCAGGAAAAGGACCTGCTCGTGCTTCAAGGCACCGACCTGATGCCGGCCCAGCTCTGGCGGCAACAGGGGCCGGGCTCACCGCGTTCCTATCTGGCCGCGCGCGAAATCGAGTACTGGCGCCGTGACAACCACATCAAGATCACCAAGGCCCAGTACCTGGACGTCAACGACATCCCGGCCGAAAAAGGCCGCGCTCGCCCCAAGCCGCCGAGGTAATGAACACGTGGCACGCGTGCCACGGGCTTCCAGCCCGTGACACACGCACGGCCAGGATGGCCGTGCCACGGTCTGACCGGCTCATTCCCCTCGTCAGGTGGGGACCGTTCGGCTAGCATGGGCCTGTGCCTCGGGCCAGCGCCCGAGCGTCTGGTCGTTGGTGTCACCGAGTCGAAATCCGTGGCTGTTCACGTTTCCGAGCCGCTGCAGACTGCCGCCCCGCCGAAGGGCACTTACGCCTTCGTCAGCTTGGGCTGCGCCAAGAACCTGGTCGATAGCGAGCGGATGCTCGGCCTGCTGCGGATCGACGGCTATCAGCTCGTCGCGGAGCCGCAGGGGGCCGACTTCGTCGTCGTCAACACGTGCGGCTTCATCGACACGGCCCGGCAGGAGTCGTACGGCGTCATTCGCGAGATGCTCGACCTCAAGCGCCGCGGCGACGTCCGCGGCGTGATCGTCTCCGGCTGCCTGGCCGAGCGGCGAGAAGGAGCGGCTGCTGGAGACATGCCCGGAGATCGACCAGCTCGTCGGCGTCTTCGGCCGCGAGGAGATCACCAAGGTCGCCGACCGTCTGATCGGCCGGCTCGACGAGCAGCGGCAGGTGTTTCGCCCGGCGGCGATCCAGGCCCTGAGCGACCGCGACCGCCTGCGGATCACGCCCAAGCACTTCGCCTATCTGAAGATTTCCGAAGGCTGCGACCGGCTGTGCACCTTCTGCGCGATCCCCAAGATGCGCGGCAAGCACGTCACCAAGCCGATGGAAGAGGTCGTGGCCGAGGCCCAGGAGCTGGCGGCCAACGGCGTCCGCGAGCTGGTCGTCGTGGCCCAGGACACCACCTACTACGGCATGGATCTGTACGGCCAGCCGATGCTGCCCGAGCTGCTGCGGCGGCTGGAGACGGTCGTCGGGCTCGAGTGGATTCGCCTGCTCTACTTCTATCCGATGTACGTCACCGACGAGCTGATCGACGTGATCGCCGGCAGCCGGCGGATCGTCCCCTACCTCGACATGCCGCTGCAGCACATCAACGACACGATGCTGCGGCGGATGCAGCGCCGCGTGGCCCGCGGGCCGACCGAGGAGCTGATCGCCCGGCTGCGGGAGCGCATCCCCGGCCTGGTGATGCGAACGACGTTCATCGTCGGCTTCCCCGGCGAGACGGAGGAGCAGTTCCAGGAGCTGGACGACTTCGTGCGTGCCCAGCAATTCGAGCGGATGGGCGTATTCGTCTACTCCTACGAAGCCGACACGCCCTCGGCCCGGCTGCCGGATCACTTGCCCGAGGAGGTGAAGCAGGAGCGGCGGCAGCGGCTAATGGCCTCCCAGCAGGAGGTGGCTTTTGCGTACAATGAGAGGCAGATCGGCCGGCGGCATGAGGTGCTGATCGACCAGGCCGTGCCAGGAGAACCGCGGGCGTGGATCGGCCGCACGTATGCCGACGCTCCGGATATTGACGGCGTGGTTTACGTCACCGGGCGGAAACTGCGGCCGGGCCAGATCGTGCCCTGCGAGATCGTGGCCAGCAAAGGCTATGATTTAGTTGCGGTAGCCGAAGGGTAGCAGGCACACTCCGTGTGCCCTACGGTAGTCGGTCGCAGCCTCGAGAAGTTCATCTTTGGAGCGAGATGAGTTCCCTGGACGGCACGCGGAGTGTGCCTACTACTGAAAGGGTCCCCATGACCGCCGCCGCCAAGAAGCGAAGCAAAGCGGCTCAAAAGGCCGCCCAGCTCGCCCGGGCCGAGTTCCGCGCGGTGGTCTTCAACCTGCCCAACCAGCTCACCTGGGCACGGCTGATCCTGGCCGCGGTGATGTTCGGCCTCATCGCCTTGCAGTATTACTTCGCGGGCATGGTGCTGTTCATCATCGCCGCCTCACCGATTGGCTCGATGGCTACTTACGCTCGCAAATACAACCAGGTCACCACGCTGGGCCGGATTCTCGACCCCTTCGCCGACAAGGTGATCATCTGCGGCACGTTCATCTACCTGGCGGCGATCCCCGACATGCACCGGTATCTTTGGCCGTCGATGGCCGTGATCGTCGTGGGCCGGGAGCTGCTCGTGACCGCCTTGCGGAGCTTCATCGAAGAGCAAGGTGGCGACTTCTCCGCCAAAATGTCCGGCAAGCTGAAGATGGTTTTGCAATGCATTGCCGCCGGCGTGAGCCTGTTCTATCTCAGCCGCAACGACGCCGTCGGCCAGCAGATCGTCCGCTTCGTCAGCGATCTTCACGTACCTGCCTGCGGAAACCTGGCTGGCCGTCCTGCAATGGGCGATGATCGGCTTCATCTGGTCGGCGGTCGTGATGACCGTCTGGTCCGGCGTGGGCTACGTCGTGACCGCCGTGCGGCTGCTGCGCTCATGAGAAATGAAGGGTGACAAGGTGACAAGGTGACAAGGTGAATCAAGACGTGGCACGTTCGTCACCTTGTCACCTTGTCACCTTGTCACCTTGTCAGATTCTCCGACACTGCCTTGTCCACTGATCCCACACCACAGCCGCCGGCAGACGAGCCGTCGCCGCTCGAGGCGTATCGTTCGCCTCGTGCGAGTCCGGGCTGCCGCCCGTGCGGTCTTGTGACCTCGGTCCGGTCGCTCCTTGGGGCCTGCTCGACGTCGTCGTCGTGGCCTTCCTCTACGTTGGCTGCAGCATCCTGGTGGGTGGGATCGTCGCCCGCTGGCTCGGTGTCCCGCGAGTCGATCCCGCGAAGCTGCCTCCGGATCAGCAGATGGCGCTGATTTTGAGCGGCTCGATCGGTTCGCTGGCCGCCTTGGCGGTGGCGATCGCCTGGCTGCGATTTGCCGTGAGGGCGACTTGGAGCCGAGATGGGCTGGCGTGCCGAGGCGTGGCACGCCAATGTACTGCTGGGGCTGGTGAGCTTTCTCATCGTGATGTTCCCGATCTTCGGGCTGCAGGCGTTGCTCAACTTCCTGTACGAGCAACTGATCGATTCGCCAAAGCAACACCCGTTGATCGAGCATTTGCGCGACCATCCCAACGGGCCGGGCTTCCTGATCGCGGCCTTCACGGCCGTGATCGTCGCACCGCTGACCGAGGAGTTCCTGTTCCGCGGCGTGCTGCAAGGCTGGCTGGAGCGGGTGGCGATCCGGATCCGGCAGCTCCCCCAGGAGTATCCCCTGGAAGGCGATCCGCGGGAAGAGATCACGATGCCGGCGCAGGGCGCTCGCCCGCTGCTGATCTGGCCGATTGTGGTCTCCTCACTCGTCTTCGCGGCGATGCACTTGTCGCACGGAGTGGCCTGCGTTCCGCTGTTCTTCTTTGCCTTGGCACTGGGCTACCTCTACCAGCGCACGCGGAGCCTGATCGCGCCGATCGTGCTGCACGTCAGCCTCAACGCCAGCACGATGCTGATCCTCTACCTGGTCTCTCTGGGCGAGCGGGGGGCGTAAGCCCCCTGACGGAGTGGCGCGCGAATCGCTCCAGCTATCAGTTGATCAGCATTGCGAGTTACAGGGGGCTTTATGCCCCCGCTCGCCAGCCGTTCAACTCGCCAGCCGTCGGCGCGCCGCGTCGTTAGCCCGACGCCACTTCCTCGGCGGTTTCTCGTTCGAGCTGTTCGAACCGCGTCAGCACCGCGGCAATCACCGGGTCACTCGAGCCAGGATGGCAGCAGCGAGACGGCTGGCGCGGGCCGGCGCCCAGCAGCCGCTGCACCGCGCGCATCTGATCGGCCTCTTGCAAGAGAAACTGCTCGATGTCCGTGGCACAGGCAGACAACTGGGCCGCCAGTTGGCCGACACGTTCCCAGCTCGCCACGCTGCCGGAAGTGTCCATGAACGCGTCTCCTAGGGAAAGCCGAGCGTCGCCCGGCAAGCTCATCGCAAGCCTAGGTCGCACGGCCCCTGGGACAAGGTGGCCGCTGGCGCCTGCACGGCAAACGATCACGATCGTGCTCGACTGTGCGGGTCCCAGCGGAAATGACGACTAGGACAAAGGATTCAGGACGCGGCCTTCGCCAAACGCCGATAATCTCTTGCGGAGCGTCACATTCGTTGCATTCATCACGCCCGGAACAGGCGATCTCGCGATGCGCCCGACCCACGCCCTGCTGCTGGCCCTGATGTGCCTGTGCCGCGGGACGGCCGCCGCGGAGGAAATGCGTTGGTTCACGGACGTGAACAAGGCCTGGGCGGCCGCCAAGCAGGAGAAACGGCCACTCTTGATCTATTTCACGTCGTCGGCCTGTCCGTGGTGCACGGAGATGAAGGCCAAGACGTTCGGGGACCCAGCGGTGGCCGAGCAGATCAACAAGTCGCTGGTGGCGGTGTCGCTGCGCAGAAGATGAAAAGGCGCTGATCGAGAAGCTGGACATCCGGGCCTATCCCACGACGGTGATCATCTCCTTTCGCCCCGACACGAAGGTCTTGGAGCTCCTGGGCCGAATGACCGGATACGTGTCGCCCGCCGCCTTCCGCAAGCAGTTGGCCACCCTAACGCCGAAGGTGCAGAAGTAGTGGCGGCTCGACGCCGTCACCTTGTCACCCCTTACCCCTCACGCGACCATGCGCCCACAAAACGTCGCCGCCGCCCTGATGGTGCTGTTCCTGCTGACAGCCGTGAGCGACCTGGCGGCGGCGGATGATGGCCCTGCCGAGGGCGCCAAGACGCCGCCGGCGGCGCCTGCCCCGCTGGACCCCCGCATGGCCAACTTGCGAGACCGCCTGCGATGGGTGCTGGGCCATTATGCCCAGCGAAAGCTCAACACGTCGCAGCATAGCGCCTGGGAAGTGATGCACATGGTCATTGCCTATGGCGTAAAGAGCGAGGTCCTCGACGGCGGCCCTGCCGGCGAGCCGCAAACGGCCATCGGCTGGCTCTGCTTCAACCGCACCTTTCAGGGAGGCCGCATCTTGACGCTGGACAACGGCCGGCCCATCGGGGTCATCGGGGTCGGCCTGCAAGGGCATTCCGGCCAATTGCTGGCTATTCTTGCCCAGTCCCACTTGCGGCGCGATTATCCAATGCACGTGGCCGGCAGGTCGTTCACGGTCGAAGACCTGATCGAAAACGAGAAGTTCACCTGCCGCAGCGGTACGGAGCTGACGTTCAAGCTGATTGCCGCCGCGCATTACCTGAACACCGACGCCACGTGGAAGAGCGAAGCCGGGCAAACGTGGTCTATCTCCCGGCTGGTGCGCGAGGAGATTCGCGCCCCGATCCAAGGGGCTGCTTGCGGCGGGACCCACCGCTTGATGGGACTGGCCTACGCCGTCCGCAAGCGTCGCAAGGAAGACAAGCCGCTGGACGGGGAGTTCCAGCGGGCGAACCAATACCTGCAAGACTATCACCGCTACGCCTTCCGCTTGCAGAACCCCGACGGCTCCTTCAGCACACAGTGGCTGGAATACCGCGAGGCGCGGCCCGATCTCGAGCGGCGGCTGCAGACTTCGGGGCACATCCTGGAGTGGCTCGTGTTTTCGCTGAGCGACGAGGAGCTGCGGCAGGCCGAAACCGTGCGGGCCGTCGAATATCTCACGGACCTGCTGGCGGAGCGCCCCGAACGCAAGTGGTCGATTGGCCCGCTGGGCCATGGCCTGCATGCCCTGGCCTTGTACGATCAACGGGTCTTCCAGCCGCTGGACGAGAAACCCAAAGCGGAAGCGAGCGAGGAGATTCCACCGGCGCGAGCCACGCGTAGAGCTAAGTCCGCCGCTGCCCGGCGAAGATTCGATCTTGGCTCGGCGGCTGAGGTTGTACCACCTCCAGCGGTCCGTCGCGCCGGCCCGCGACACCGGCCCCGTGCTGGTGCCGGTGGAAGGGGTGCTTAATCCTACAGCGCTACCTCCCACGATGAGGTGGAATGACGAATGACGAAGCTCGAATGACGAAGGAAGGTCGAATGACTAATTGACCGATTCCCGCGGGCGATTGATCCTTCGACATTCGGATTTCGGCATTGATTCGTCATTCGAGCTTCGTCATTCGTCATTCACCCGAACGAGTTACGACAACCAAGCGCTGTAGGATTAAATAGGCCCCTCCGCTGCGACGGCCGGGTGTGCCGCCTCTGCCGCCTCATCAGCCTGCTCAAGGTGCGGTGGCTCCTCGCCAGCCTGGTCGGAGGCCACGGGCCCGTCGCTGATTTGCCGCGCGTCGTCCGGGCGATCTTTGTCCGCCTTCCCGCGGAGACGCCGGGTCAGCAGGATGTACCGGCCGCCCCAATAGATCGAGACGATCAGCGACGCGACGGCACACCACAGGGCTGTGCGGCTGCCCCCGGTCGAAAACCACAGCAGCCCGAAGGACAGCGCCAAAGCCACGGCCGCCAGCAGCAGCTTTCCTCGCGTGGACCGCACCTGGCCGCGACGGCGATGCGTGTCGATGGCCTGGCGGGCCGTGTTGTTGGCCAGGGCGCGCATCGCCGAGAAATCTGCCGACAGCTCGGGGGCCGGCCCTCGCGGCACAAACTGCCGGGAGGCGGCGGCGAAGTGCTGGGCGGGTGGGATCGGCGTCTCCCGGGCCGCCGATGACGATTCGGCCGATGCTCTTGCCGGCGAAGGGCTGGCATCGGCAGCACTCTCCCTGACCGTGGACGCCCGCATCCGGCCCAGCAGCTGCGACATGTACTGCTCGATCGCTTCGCCATCCTCCTGTTGACCGTGACGCTCGCCGTGTCCCTTAGCCGCGGAGGGCTTGGTATGCTCGGCCGGCGGAGAAGCCGCAACCGTCCGCGCCGCTGCGCGGGCGCGACAGGCGCTTCTTCATCGTCCGAGAAGTCCACGCTGGTCCCCATTCGTCGCAGCACGTCCAAAGTGCTCTGCGGGGCGTCGCCAGCGACCTGTTCGAAGGCCAAGTCCCCTTGGCCGTCTGCTACTGCCGACGACTGGGCCGCGGCGGCCTCGTGCTGCGAACGATCAGGTCCTTGTGCGGTGTCTCGGCGATCTGGCTCGGCGCAACCTTCTGCCCCGACGGTGGCTCTTGATGCCTCGCGAGCCGACTCGCGGGATCTGGCGGCCGCCAGGTCCGTCTCCAGGACTGCGACGCGGCGTTGCAGCTCCTGCTGGGCCGCGATCTGCTCGCTCTTCAGACTCCGGAATTCCTCGTCCAGCGTTTGCGCCTGCCGGCGAAGGCCATCCATCGCGTCGCTCAGGTCGTTGACCCTACGGTCGAGATTCCCCAGCGACTCGCGCCGAGCAGCCTCGGCTTGCTGGTGATCGGCTCGCCACTGGCGGTTCTCAGCGTCGCAGACGGTGCCGAGGTCGCTGACCTGGTGGAGAGCTTGCTCGAGTTGGCGCGATTGGTCCTCCAGCCGGCCGAGGCGCTTGCCGAGCCGGACCTCGAGGTCACCCATTCCTTCGAGTGAGTCAGCCGCGCCGCTTGCCGCTTGCAGGGTGCTTTCCGGCTGTCCAAAGCCGGGCTGCGATTCATCCTTGGCCTTGACCCGCGAGCGTATCGGCTCGGACTCCGGAAGGGGAGTCTCAGCAGCTATCGCGCCCAATTCGGCCGTCTGGTCGGCGGTCAACTGCTGGAGCTGGCGGGCAGCGGCTGTGGAGCATGCCTCGCTGATCGTTCTCTCGTGGGAATCCTCGTCGGCATTCGGCGCGATGGAGGCCCCGTTGGTGCAGGCCGTGTCCGCGTCGCCGCCGCTCCGTTCGTCGGTCAACACGTCGATCTCCAGCCGGCCCAGCCGCAAGCAATCTCCCACTTCCAGCGGCGATTCGAAGAACACGGCCCCGTTCAGCCACGTTTCCTTGGTCAGCCCGCGCACCACGGTCCGTCTGGGACCGCGAGAAATGATGCAGTGCACGTCACGAATGCCCGGCGCTCGCAACCGCAGGGTGCAACTGTCGCCCGACCCAATCCGGCAACAAGCGGAGGTGAGCACCACGGTCTGCACAGCTCCCCCGGGTGCGCGGACGCGTAAGGTCAATTTGCCCAGCGCGACGTTGGCGGCAAGTTGGGCCGGTGCCCCCATGGGTGCCTCTGCGAGTGACAGGGTGAAGGTGACAAGGTGACAAGGTGAGCGATGTCGGTGACTACTTCACCTTGTCACGCTGTCACTTGTCAGCAATTCCGCGGCGCTGCTAGCTTCGGCCAGCGCGGTCTACTAGAGTGACCTAGCTTGCAGAGCAGCGGCCGTCAAAGCCGGCGCAGGTGGTCGCGGCGGAGGGCGCACCCGCGGTTCCCCAGAGAATCGGGAAAAACGGCTGCGTCAAAAAAGGCTGTCGTGCGGGTAGGGATTTGTCGATTATCCGTAAGCAACGGAGTTCGCCCCGGAGGAAGCCGATCCAGCGACGCTCAGGCCGCAAAAGTGTCCCCTCCCATTAGGGGGACGCAGCCAACGGCATGGTCCCAGGACAGCGGCCGGTACGCGAGCGCAAATGCCTTTTTGAGAACGACTTACAGTGACTGCCGCAGGGCACGCCCGCGATCGCTTCGGCTCGCGATCTTTTCGCGAACACGCGTGACGCGAGCGCACTATATTTTGGTTGCAACATTTCTGAGCCGCGAAGCCCTGGCGCGGAAGCCATCGCAAGCGGAGGCATATCTACAAAACCGTTCGATGCCGCTTTCGGCCAAAGGGGGGTACCTTCGGCACGGCGCTCGGACAGCGAAGGTGGGAGCACCATGGGACGTAAAGACGCCATCGAGAACATGCGGCAGATTCTGCTCAAGCGGCGCGACGCCCTGCGAAAGGCGTTGGCCGGCGACTTGAGCATGCTCAACGAGCTGAAGGACACCGCGGCCGGCGACCTCATCGACGCCGCGCTGGACTCCTCCTACAACGAGCTCAGCTCGCAGTTGGCCGAAGTCGAAAGCCGCGAGCTGCGGCACGTCGAGCAGGCGCTGGAGCGAATCCGCGAAGGAGAGTACGGCGTCTGCGAACGCTGCAACCTGAAGATCCCGGTGGCCCGGCTCAATGCCTTGCCCTACGCCACGAGCTGCATCGAATGCCAGCGCGAGATGGAGCGCGAAGCCGACGGCGGGCGGCTACTCGGCCGACTGGAGCCGGCTGCTTGGACAACAGCGACGGCGACGCCGATCTGACGATCAACGACATCGAGATCGACGTGCCGTAGGCGACTGCGCGGTGAGTAGGTGAGTAAGTGAGTAGGTGAGTAAGTGTGAGGTCCGTCGCCGCTGTCACCTACTCACCTACTCACCTACTCACCTACTCACGCGTCCTCTCACGTCGGGCCATCGCGGAAGGGAGTCAGGATGGTTCGGTTCAAGTCGATGATGGCCGGCGGCTGTGTTCGGCTTTGCTGGCGCCATCCTTGGGTCGTTCTCCAACTGGCCGCCTGCCGCTGCGCTCCGCGCTCAGATCGCCGACGCGTTGGCCGTGCGACCAGGAAGACGAGCGTTCGCAGGCCTTCGCACAGCTCGACCGCGACGCCAAGGTCGTCGAGCAATCGGTTGGCCTGCCTGCCCTGATCCGGCGCGTCGCCAAGCTGGCCACCCCGTCGGTGGTGCACATCGAAGCCAAGAAGCGCGAAGGCGCCCGCACCGGCCGTGCCCGCACGATCGAGGAAGCCGGGGCCGGCATTCTGATCCAGCGGAACAAGTCATTCTACGTCGTCAGCAACCGGCACGTCATCAAGGACGCCCCCAAGGATTCGATCCTGATCCAGGTCGACGACGGTCGCGAGATGCATGCCGCAGGCGATCGTGACCGATCCGGACACCGACATCGCCGTCATGACGTTGTCGGCGACGGACCTGACGGCCGCTCGGATCGGCGACAGCCGCCACGTCGAGATCGGCGACTTCGTGCTGGCCGTCGGCAGTCCGTTCGGCCTCAGCCAGTCGATCACGCTGGGCATCATCAGCGCCAAGGGCCGCCGCGACCTCAAGCTCGGCGACGACGCGCTTCGTTATCAGGACTTTCTGCAGACCGACGCCGCGATCAATCCCGGCAACAGCGGCGGGCCGCTGGTGAACCTGCGCGGCGAAGTCATCGGCATGAACACGGCCATCGCCAGCACGTCGGGCGTCAACGAGGGGATCGGCTTCGGCATCCCGATCAACATGGTGATGTTCGTCGCCCGGCAGCTCATCGACCACGGCACGGTGCGGCGGGCCAAGATGGGCGTCAGTCTGGACCGCGAGTTCACCGCCGACGCCGCCCGCGCGGCCGGCTTGAGCCGATTGCAAGGCGCGCGTGTCACGGCGGTCGAAGCCAGCTCGCCGGCCGAATCCGCCGGCCTCGTGATCGGCGACATCGTGCTGGAGTTCGACGGGGTGGCCGTGGAGAGCGACGTGCACCTGGTGAACCTGGTGAGCATCACCCCGATCGGGCAGGAGGTCAGCCTGGCCGTGCACCGCAAGGGACGGAGGGTGCGCGTGATGTGCACGCTCGTCGAGCGACCCAACCTGGGCCTGCGAATCACCGACCCGGCCGAGCAGCGCGACGAGGTGCGCCCGGCCGTCAACGACGCCGTCGTCTGGGAGCTGGGGCTGCTGGGCGTCCACGTCGTGGACGTGACCGGGGAGGTCGCCAAGCAGCTCAATCTCTCCCGAACGCGCACGGGCTGCTCGTGGCCTGGGTCGATCCGGCCGGGCCGCTGGCCGGCCACGTGCTATCGCGGCGACGTCATCGACCGCATCGACCAGCAGTCCGTTCAAACCGTGCAAGAAGCGCAGCGGTTCCTGGCGCAATTCCTCGTCTGGGGAAATCCGCCTGCACGTCGTGCCCGGCGAAGTCGGCCGCCACGGTCCGCGCACTGTCGTCGTGCGGCCGGACGTAGTGTACCGCTAGGCTTGCGTCGCGGATCGGGCAATCCGGGCCTTACGGACCAGGTAGTAGAAATAGAGCCCAAACGAGCCCAGCAGCAAGAACGGCATCGAGAGCAAGAAGAGGATGCTCCAGAAGAAGCCGCTCACCAGGTCACCGCCGCCGGAGCTGCTGGCCAGCGCCTCCTTGCAAGAAGGGCAGGCTGTGGCCGACTGCATCCCGGCCAATAGGACGGCCACGGCGATGGCGGCAATCCAGGCACTGCGCGACGTTATCGGTCGAAGCGGCCGCATCGTACCCTCGGCGGTGGCGCTCTTGTCGTAGCTGAACTCGCCAGAGTTCAGGATTGATTCAGACCCATTCAAAATCCAGCGACCCGAAGTCTGGCGACTTCGGCCACGGACCGGACGCTGCTTGCCCGACGATTATACCCTACCGTCCGGGCGGCGGAAGGTGATACAGCATCGCGTAGATCACCACGCCGGTCACCGAGACGTAGAGCCAGATCGGAAACGTCCAGCGGGCCACGCGTCGATGGGCCGCCCGGCGGTCGCTGAGGCCAAGGTAGATCGTCACGCCTGCCAGCACCGGCACCGCCGCCGCCAGCACCACGTGGGTCAGCAGGATCGCGTAATACACCGGCCGAATCGGCCCCTCGTGCTCGAATCGCTTGCTGCCGGCCAGGGCGTGATACACCACGTAACAGACCAGGAACAGTACGGAGACGCCGAAGGCCGCCAACATGAGATTACGGTGTGCCCGCTCGTGCCGCCGGCGGATTTGCACGTAGCCGGCCACGAGCAGTACCGTGGCCAAGGCGTTGAGCGAGGCGTTGACCGTCGGCAGATACTGCGTCACAAGGTTCCCTTCTCGGCCGCATCCTTTCGGAACGTCATCGGTCCCCTTGGGCGGCTGATGGCGCAGGTCCTGGACCTTGCGTTTCAAACGCTTGACATCGCGCCGCGTCGCGCCGGATTGTAATACCCGCGCACGATCCCCTCTTGATCGACCAGCACCAGCCGCTCGGAATGGGCGGCTCCCGCGAAGGGCACGCGGAAGCTGGCTTGGCAAACGGCGCCGATCACTTCCTGCGCTCCCCTGCGCATCCGTCACGAAGAGCCAACGCTGCGGGTCGATCTTCTGCCGCTGGAGGAGCGCCTCCGCGTACCCCTTCAGCCGGTGAGGCGTGTCCTTCTTCGGATCGACCGTGATGCTGACGACATGAACGGGCTCCTGAGCCAGCTCGCCAGCGAGCAAATCCGCGATGTGGCCGTTGAGTTTCGGGCATTGCACCGGACAGTCGCCGTAGAAAAAGCTGGCAAGCCAGATCTGGCCGAGCATCTCCTTCGAGCGAAAGGGCTGGCCGGATCGCTCCGTCAGCTCAAACTCTCCCACCGGGAAGTCAATCTCCGTGTACGCCATCGGCACGGGATGGTCATTCGTCTTATCGCCCTGATAGATGCGCCACAGCTTCAAGCCGCCGTAGGCGGCCAGCGCCAGAAGCACGACCGAGAGCCAGATCTTCAATGCCGTCAGGCGTGGCGACGTAGCCTGACTCTCCAACTCGGGCGCCCGACTCGGAGAGTCAGTCCGCGCGCGAAGGGCCTTGCCGCACGCGGGGCATGTTGACGAAGATGCCTCAGGAAGGGCAACCTCTCGGCCGCACGATGCACACGGAACCGTGACGCTCATAGTCATCTCACGCAAAAGGTGGCACGCCGGCAGGCCACACCAACCCGACGCACAAGCGCGCAAGCGAAGGGGAGGCGCCACGGACTCGGGCAGTTCTCCGTCGCTGGCTTGCCGGGTTCGTGTTTGGGACGGTCGTCACTCATTCATAGCCGGACCGCCCGAACCGTCAAGGCGGCTGAGAAGCCCGGCTTCTCCGAGGAGCCGGGCTTCTGGATCGCAGCTTCCAAGGCGGCTACAGTCCCACGAGCTCCAATAGCGGCCGCGGATCGGCCAGGTCCGCCAGCAGCACGTCCGGCCTGGTCGTCGCCAATTCTTCGTAGGAGTGGCTGCCTGTGGCCACGGCCACGACGCGGGCCCCGATGGCCCGCGCACATTGCACGTCCAGCGGTGTGTCGCCGATCACCAGCAGCTCTTCCCCGCAGCACTCCGGGTGCAGGTGATCGCGAGCCAGGCAGAGTGCCTGGTGGGCGATCTCGTCGCGCGTCAGGTGGCGGTCGCCGTACGAACCGAACGCGAAGTAGTGCATCAGCCGATAATGGGTCAGCTTGATCCGCGCCCCTCCGGCACGTTTCCGGTGAGCAGTGCCAGCGAGACGCTGGCCCCGCGGAGCCGATCCAGCACCTCGCAGATGCCTGGCAGTACGGTGCCGGGCCGTTCCTCCAGGTATCGCGGCAGGTGGCGCACGTAGCCGTCGATGAGCCGTTGCCAGTTCTGCGGGCTGTCGTCGATGCCGTGCAGGGCGAATTGCTCGCGGGCGATGCCCCGGTCGGTCCGGCCCGACATCGAGCCGGGCAGAATCGGCCGCGAGACGCCAAACGCCTCGGCCAGCGCGGCATCCATCGCCGCCTTTCCAGCCCCGCCGGTGGAGACCAAGGTCCCGTCGATATCAAACAGGCAAGCGCGCAAGGGAACGTCCGAATCAGGGAAAACTCGTCAACCGCGACGCAGCAGCATAACTGAGGATGGCACTCGTGGCGATGCCACCGCACCGCTCGTTCCGTGGCTCTGCCTCGGAAACGCACTGCCTGGCAGGCTCTGCCTGCCGGGCTGGGCACGACGGAAGTGCGCGAGCCGTCTCGCGGTCCCGAGGCGGAGCCTCGCGAGCAGTGCGTGCCGGGGCGGAGCTTCGGCACGAGAGCGTTACGGCTCAGCCTCGTTGACCGCTTGCCCGCCGATCAGGGGCACGAAGCGGCAGCCGCAGAACTGCTCGACGGAAACCTGGCCGCCGAGCTTGCGATGCAGCTCGAGCACCTGCCGGTCGCTGCGGCCGACGGGGATTACCAACCGTCCGGCGTCAGCGAGCTGCTCGTGCAACGCCGGCGGACAAGTCTCGGCCGCGGCCGTGACGATGATCGCATCGTAAGGTGCTCCGGCCGGCCAGCCGAGGGAGCCATCGCCCACGACCAGCTTCACGTTCGAGCAGCCCAATTCCCGCAGGGCTTCTTCCGCCCGTTGCGAGAGTTCGGCAAACCGCTCGATCGACACCACCTCGGCCGCCAGAAGCGAAAGCACGGCGGCCTGGTATCCGCTGCCCGTGCCGACCTCCAGGACTCTCTCACCCCCTTGCAGATCCAGCAGCTCGGTCATCAGCGCCACCATGTACGGCTGGCTGATGGTCTGCTCGCACGAGATCGGCAGCGCCGGTCGGCGTACGACAGGCCGGCGAACTCCGGCAGCACGAACTTCTCTCGCGGCACGCGCGCCATGGCAGCCAGCACTCGCGGCGACCGAATGCCGTGAGCTTCGAGCTGCTGGGCAATCATGTTGTGCCGTGCCAGGGCAAAGGAGTCGCTCATATAGGAAGTCTTGGCGCCAGACTGACGGAGGTCAAGAAGGGAGGAGTCAGGAGTCAATTTGCATTTTGCACTCTGCATTTTGCACTTTGCATTTTGCACTTTGCATTCGTCGCCCGTCCCTCCCGTCGCCAATGCAAAATGAAGGCCAATCGTGGTCAGGTCGCCCGTCGTAGTGTCGCCCGATGGTCTTTCCAGCCCTCTCTGGCTCTTGAGACGTGCGGCCTCGCCTGCCAGAATCAAGAAATGATCCTTCCCCGCTATTCGCTGCGCGTGATCCTGCTGGTGACGGCCATCTGCGCCGTCATCAGTCTCGTCCTTGCCCAGGGCCTGCGGGGCAAGCCCTGGGCGGCCGGCATGACGATGGGACTCGTCGCCGCGGTGGTCACTTTGGTTCTGGGGGCATTGGCCTTTGGCCTGATCTGGGCGGCGGCGACTCTGCTGGCCAGATTCGGGGCGAGCCACGACCGCCCGCTGCATACGGGTCGAGAGGTCGATGCTGCCCGCGCCGAGCCGCCACAGCCAGGCTAGCCGCAACCCGCCGTGGGGAAGGAATGTAGACGAAGCACTGGCGTAAGTCGTAGAATTCGCACCAGTCGGCCGGACGGCGACAAGCAGGAGCGAATCGTGACGCAACCGCAGCCCTGGCATCCGAGTGTATCGCGGCGGAGATTCTTGTCGGCCAGTCTGCTTGCCGGCGGGGCCGGTCTCGCGCTGCCTGATATCCTGCGGCTTCGATCTTTTGCTGCGGAACGCCGTGCGGCAGCGACGGACACCTCGGTGATTCAAATCTGGCTGGGGGGCGGGCCGAGCCAATTCGAGACGTTCGACCCGAAGCCACTGGCCCCCGCCGAGATTCGGGGCCCCTACAAGGCCATTGGGTCGAAGCTCTCCGGCGTGCAAGTCTGCGAAATGCTCCCCCTGACCGCGAGCGTGCTGGACAGGACGGCGATTATCCGCAGCTTCTCGCATCCCTTCGACGACCACTTTGGCGTGACGCGCTGGTGCCTCGCCGGCCGCCTCGAAGGAGACAACCGCAACGCCTATCCGTCGCTCGGGTCCATTGCCTCGCGGTTTCGCGGCCCGCGCCAGCCCGGAATGCCGGCCTACGTCATGCTCTCCGAAGAGCCGGTGATGCACCATCACCTGTTCGACGCAATGGGGCCGGGCTACCTCGGCGTCGCGCATTCTCCGTTTGCCGTCATGCAGGGTCCCTACCAGACCGAGTTCCAGCACGACCTCCTGCGGAACGCCACTGGCAGCTTCGAGCTGGCCAGCGACGTGACGCTGGACCGCGTCAACGACCGAAAGGGGCTGCTTGCAAGCCTCGACCGCCTGCCGCGCCAGCTCGATACGAAGCAGTCAGACGGCCTCGATCCGTTTGCGCGGCAAGCGCTGGAGCTGGTCACCAGTGCCAAGGCCCGCCGGGCGTTCGATCTCAACGAAGAATCGGCCGCCACGCGCGAGCGGTACGGGACGCACCGCTGGGGCCAGATGGCGCTGCTGGCTCGCCGCCTGGTGGAAGCCGGAGTCACGTTCGTGACCCTCAACACGGCCCCGGATTGCCTCCGCTGGGACTGGCACGTCAGCGTCGTGCGCGAGAAACGGCCACAGCCCGATCCGGGAGGGCCAAACGTGGGCATGGAACACAGCGGTCCGCCGCTCGATCGGGCACTGGCCGCCCTGATCGCCGATCTGAGTGAGCGCGAGCGGTGCCGCAACGTGCTGCTCGTGGTGTGGGGAGAGTTCGGCCGATCGCCGCGCATCAATCAGACCGGCGGCCGCGATCACTGGCCCCGGCTGGGCAGCGTGCTGCTGGCGGGCGGCGGACTCAAGACCGGGCAGACCCTCGGCGCCTCCAGCGCCGACGGCGGCCTTCCCGCCGAGCGGCCGATTGGCCCCAGCGACGTGCTGGCGACTCTCTACAAGCACCTGGGGATCGACCACCATCAAAACGCGGTCAATCGTCTGGGCCGCCCCATTCCGCTGCTGCCGGACGGCCGAGTGATCGACGAGCTGTTCTGAAGCGCACGGCCTGCCGTCGTAAGCCCGACGTGTGGCGAGCCACACTAGCCCGACTGCGCAAGCGAGGGAGGAGCGAGATAGACGGCGGTTTTCCCTCGCTTGCGCTTCGGGCTAGTGTCATTTTCAACCAAGCCGACCGTCGCTCAGCAGGGTTGGTAGCGAGTCACGTCCAATGGCTTTGGCACCAATCGAGAGGGCAAACTCATGCGTCAGGTGCGTTACGGCGTGGCGATGAGCCTGGACGGATATATCGCGGGGCCCGGCGGCGAGGCCGACTGGATCGTGATGGATCCGGACATTGATTTCGGCGAGACCTTCCCTCAGAAGGCTGTGGAACAGTTCGCCGCCGCCGAACAACCAGATATCTTTGCCGGGCTTCGTCTTCAGCTCCGCGACGAACGGCTCTACGTCGCTGACGATCGTGAGCTGCGGATGATCGGCCTGCCGCATGGTGCGCGAGATCACCACCGACCGCACGCCCGGGGCCATGTCGGCGCCCCCACCGCCCGCATCTCCCCCGTCCCCCATCGCCTGCATGGCGGCGAAGGTCTTGCGGCCGATGAGCAGCGTGTCGAACCGACGGTCGGGCTCGTGGACGTGATCGACGTGGGAGTGATGCCGGTGCTGCTGGGAGGCGGCATTCCGCTGTTGCCGACGCCGGCCCCGCGCACGAAGCTCGTGCTGCGAAACCAGCGCGTCTACGAGAAGTCAGGAATCGTGGGACTGGAGTACGATGTCATGCACGGCCGTTGAGCCTGGTGATCTTAGTATCCCAGTGGCTGTCTCTCCGCAAGTTTTGGACCCTGAGCAGCACGTGTACGTAATCACTTCGCCGCGTCCTTGAATCGCTCGTCGATGATCAGGGTATCTGCCGGTAGACGAATGCGGTTCAGATCGACGATCTCTCCATCCACAACCAGCTCGATATAGGTGGCGTTCGTTCTCCATTGTCCATGCACCTTCCTCGCGTCCGCGATCGGGACCTCGTGATCGGCTCCCTTATCTGTGTCAGCAGGAGGAGAGCGGATGACAACTCCCGCGGGCTTGATCTCGAAAAAATCGATCTTCGGGGCACGCACCAGGACGATGGGGGCTCCCTTGCTTTTGACCTTGAGGAGATGCGGCCAGGCCGTCTCGAATTCCTCCCGTTTCGTGAAAGGGAGCAGGTAAAACCGGTAGAGGACTTTCGGACCCACCAAAGTCCGCGCTTGCCTTCGCAGCGGCTCCAATTCCTTGGGCCAGCTCTCGGGCCACATTCCTTTGTCCCAGACTAAATAGTCGGCATACACGGCGGAACCCACCACACCGCAGGCGATGGCGGCCAGGAGAGCGATTCTCTTTTTCATGGTGATTGCTCGATTCGACATTGAGTTTGAATACCCCGGACCACAGCTAGCCGCGTCAACCGCCGCTTCCCTTAGTCTATTTCGTCTTCTCCTCCTTGAACCGCTCGTCGATGATCGGCGTATCGCTTGGCAGTGGAATGCGGTTCAAATCGACGATCTTTCCATCAACCACCAGCAGAATGCTGGTAACGGTAGAAGTGGCGTCACGAGGAGGCACGACGCGAACACCGGCGGTCTTTCCCGATCCGACACGGAGGTGAGGACCGCGCAAGAGCGTGATGGATGCTCCTTTGCTCTTGAGCGTCAGAATAGGGGGCCAGGCAGACTCAAATTCCTCCCGGCTCGAGAAGGGGATGTCATAAGACATTCCGCCAAACCCATGCTCCCAGGTCCAGGCTTGCTTGCGCAGCGGTTCCAATTCCTTGGGCCAGGTCTTCGGCCAGGTTCCTCCTGGACCACCGAACGAAATCGCATAAACGGACCCGACCGTGCAAAAGGCGATGGCGGCTACGAAAACGAACGTGAACCGTTTCGGCCGTTTCATCATTGACGTGAGGCAAGACATGGCAACTCCCTTCCGTCATGGTTTAGGTTGACGAGCATTGTTTGAAATGTCGTTTGTGATGTGCAGCACTTCGTGGCTGCCGTCGCTGGGATTGACCCGGTGCAGCAAACCATTGCTGGCGATGTAGAGCTTGCCGCCGGCCGTCACGATGGCCTTGGTGTTGACCCAATTCGGCTTACCCAAGCTGCGGCGTGCTGCGGTCTTTGGATTCACTTCGTAGAGCTGATTGTCACAGACGAGGTAGAGGTGTCCGACGAACGAGCCCATCGCCGCGGTGTTCCGCCAATCGGCCTCACCCACGCTGCGGCGCGAGCCGTCGCTGGCGTTGACTTCGTACAGGTGGCCGCTATCGACGACATAGAGCATGTCGGCCAGCGCCGCCGTGGCCGACAGGTTCAGCCATTCTTCTGAGGACAGCTCGAGGGCCGAGAGTTTTGAGAGTTTCCTGGGTTTCCTATCCTCAGTCGCGAGGCTTTCCCTTTGGAGCCGAGATTCGGAGTAATTCTTGCTCTCGCTCTCGTTGCCAGCACTCAAGCTCTTGCTCAGGCTCATGCTTCTGGGACTCACGCTCAGGTGACGGGCGCGATCGTTGTTGAGACTCTCCGGGATTTCGCTCTCGACCCGGAGCGCCGAGCGACCCGCATCGGTCTTGGCTTGCTGGGCCACTTCGCGATTCGTCCCTGGAGTTCCCGGCCTGGAAATCCAAATAACGGCGATGACGAGCGCAGCGACTGTAGCGAGGCCCACGCAGACTGTTAACGGCGACCGCCGAGGCCTCGTCGGCCTTGACGACAGCGCAGCCGACGACAGCGCGCCCGACGACAGTGCAGCCGACGACCGCGCAACGGACGACCGCGCAACGGACGGCGGCGCCTCCTCGGCCTGCAAGCGCGCGATCAAGTCCGCGGAAAACTGATCGTCCAGCGGCGGCGCGCCATATCCCTCATGCAGCAGGGCCTCGAGTTCGTCGGCTTCATGATCTGGCTGCATGGAATCATTCTCCTGGGTCGCAAAGGGCGACGGTCCTCATTCGAGCGCGGCCTCATAGCCCGCGAGAAACGCCTGGCGTGCACGATATAGCAGCGATTCCACCGCCTTCTCGGTTCGCCCCAACCGCTCGGCGATCTCGCGAACGGTGCATCGATCCAGGTATTTCCATTCCAGGATCACTCGTTCGTCATCGCTCAGCCCATCGAGCACGTCCGCCACGACTCCGGGGGCAGAGGAGGTACGCTGCGTCGCCGCCTCGGCATCGGTCGTGGCCGATTTCTCTCGCTGGCGGTACCAATCCGCCGTTTTGTTGCGAGCGATTCCCATCAGCCATCCGGCAACATTCTCCGCCGTTTTCCCGTTTCTGAGCGACCGGATCGCTGCCAGAAACGTCTCGCTGAGCACATCCTGGCCGGCATGGGTGTCCCGCCGCAGGCGAGCGAAAACGTATCGCCAGACGACCGGCGCGTACCGCCGGTACAGCTCCGCCACGGCGTCGGAGTCCCCATCACGGATTCGGCGAATCAGCTCCTGATCGGCTGGCAAATCGCTGCGAACTCCTCGGCTCTACCCTATTGTCGTTTCCCAGAGGGCAAATCACGCACGCACAAAAGCGGCTTTTCTCTCTTTCCGCCGCTCAAGGTAGCCTGGCTGCACGCTCGGGCGTAACTCTTTGCCCCACAACGAGAAGGCCTTCGATATTCTCGCCGAAGGGCTGTTTTCCAGTACAGGGATCTCTTGAGCCGATCCTAAGCGCGACACAAACGGAAGACTTCCGCCGCATCCGGCCCCGCCCGAGCGAACAGCCAGCGACTGGCCGACGCTCCGGCGCGCCTCCCATTCCGTATTCGTCACCCCCCGCCGGGCCGCACGCGAGGGAAGCCCAGCGGAGGGGCGGCTGTTCGATCGCTCATGCCTTGACCGTGAAGCTCGCCGCCGGGCTGAAGACGGCGGTCTCGTGAGATTTGGAGGGGTCTTGCCAGAAGCGAATCCTGGCCTCGTAATCGCCCGGCGGCAAGCTGTGGACTGCCACGGCGAACCACGTGAATCGCAGGACGACGGTCTTGCCCGGCCCCAAGGTGATGTAGTCTTCGTCCGAGGTGGGACCCGGATCGGAGATTGCCCGCGGCAGCATCAGCACCTGGCCATCCTGCATGACTTCCAAGTCGTAATAGGTGTCTTGCAAGTCGCCCCGCGGCTTCAAGATCTTTTCATCGGTCTGGCCGATATTCTTGATCGTGAGCGCAAAGGCCGGCACCGTCCCGGCGGGAATCGATTCCGCCACCGCTTTCAGAGCGAGAGTCAACATGACGCTGGGCTCCTGTCGATCGGCCGAGATTTGCCCGCCGCGAAGGGATCGGGGCGTGTGCTCAGCCCTAGATTGTACCCGCTAGCAACAGGTCAGGCTCACGGCTTGGCGGCGATGCGGCGATGACCAATATGCCGTGCAGCACTTTCGGCGACCGGCAGTTCGGCAGGCAGAAGCCCGATTGGCACCGGCGCAGCCGGCAACCGCCACTTGTCTTGGAACAAGAAAGCGCTTCCGGATCTCGCCGACGCTAGTCGGGACGACGAAAGACCGTTACGCTCAGTCGCGCCGGCGCCGTACGACGGAACCTGAATCACGGATAGGAAATGTCGAAATGTCGAAAGTGGCCCTTCCAATCCAGCGACGGCTCCTTGAAACGCTGACGAAGATCGATCGCCCGGGGACGTTCTGCACGAGCGGCCGCTTGCCGCCGATACTCCCCGGCCTGGAAATCACTGGCTTGGGGCCGGTTGCTTTGCCATCGAGAAACGGCAGGCTGCCTCGCTCAAAAAACTGGCCCGGCAGGCACCTTACGGTAAGGGAACTCAGACACTGGTGGACACCGATGTCCGGCGTGTCTGGGAAATCGACGCCGCTGAGGTCGCGCTGGCGAACCCCGCGTGGCCGGACGTCCTGAAGCATGCCGTCGGCGCCGCGCAGTCCGAACTGGGCTTGGAGAATCAGAAGCTCGAAGCCCATCTCTACAAGCTGCTGCTCTACGAACTGGGGAGCTTCTTTCTGCCGCATCGCGACGGGGAGAAGGTCCATCGGATGGTCGCGACAATGGTGATCGCGCTGCCCTCAGCCCATGAGGGCGGGGAACTCGTCGTCCGACATGAAGGCCGGGAGATGGTGGTCGATTTCGGCCCGGAGGGCCGTTTTCAGACGCAGTTCGCCGCCTTCTATGCCGATTGCGAGCACGAGATCCGGCCGGTTCGAAGTGGGTTTCGGCTGGCCCTGGTATACAACCTGTCGCTGGCCAAGTCGAAGCGAACCATCGCGGCACCCACCAGCGGCGAGCACATTGCGGCGGCGGCTGGCGTTCTCCACCAATGGAGCAGCCAAACGGCATCGCGTTCGAGCGCCGACTCGGCGCACCCAAGTTGGCGGTGCTGCTCGATCATCAATACACTCAGGCCGGGCTGACCCGCGACGCCCTCAAGGGAATCGACGCGGCCCGAGCCGACGTGCTGTTCGCAGCCGCCAACGAGGCCGGGTGCGATGCGGCCCTGGCCCTCGTGACGTATTGGGAAAGCGGTTCTGCGGAGCCATCAGGCGACTACGGCTACGGATATGGCCGATCGTGGCGGCGTCGGGGCCGGTACGACGATGACGATTCCCACGACAACGGGGGCAGCGAGTACGAAATGGGGGAGGTGTATGACCGCAGCCTGAGTGCCAGCCATTTCAGCGATGCCGACGGCAACTCACTGGCTTTCGGCCAGATTCCTCTGGATGAGGATGAGATCGTAGCGAATTGTCCCTTGGCCGATCGATTATTCAGCCGTGGCTGGGGCTTCCAGCCCCAGCGGCTTCGACAATGGCTACGGAGACGATGACTACGACGCCGAGGACGACGAAGCGAATGACTACGACATCGATGACGCTGAGAATCCTGGCCAGGAAGACTACGATGACGCGGACGATGATCAAGCCAGCCTCGGCGGGGCACGCCAGCGTGCCCGCCGCCCATTGCTCTCTGTGCTGGAAGAGTTGGGCGACGCTTCGTTGATTGACGCCTGGCTCCGCGGAGTCCTGGCGAAGGACATGACCGTCGATCCCGGCAAGACGCTCGGCGATGTCTGCAAACAACATGGTTGGGCGACGTTCCAGGAAGCGTTGCTGGCGCTGTTCGCGAACACGTCCAACGAAACCTTCGAGCGCCATGCGCGGCTGCTGGCCGACTGGTCTCTGCGGAAGGACAAGAATGCCGACCGCAAAGGGCTTTGCCGCCAACTTGCACAGCAAATCATGTCGGACGTGGAACGCTGGGACCCGCAGGGGACAAAGCGCGAGTGGCGGGCCAGGATCGTCAATCGCAGCGAACTGTTGCCTCCGCTGACGCAGACGTTCCTTGTCCTGGAAGAGCCGGAGCTGCTTGAGCGGCTAGTAACCTACGTCCTCGACCGGCCGCAAGAATTCGACCTGACCACGGTACAGATTCCTGCCTTGTTCAATCTCCAGCCCTGGTTGAAGCGGAACGTCAAACATTCATCATCCGGATTGCATCGCTGGCTCTCAGCCATTGTCGAAGAACTGGCCTCGCGCGAGGCTCATCCTCCGCAGGAACCTTCCGACTGGCAGCGGGAATCAGCCACCGGCTGTAATTGCGCCGATTGCAAGGAGCTGAGCCGCTTCCTCAAAGATCCGAACACCAAGACCCTTCGGCTTCCCTTGGCCCAGAATCGTCGGCAACACTTGCACCAGATCATCGATGCAAAGAAGCTCGACACGACCCACGTCACCGAGCGCAAGGGCCGGCCGTTTACGCTCGTCTGCACTAAGACCCAAGCGTCGTACGAACGGGCCCTCAAGGCCCATCACGTCGATCTGGAACATCTGGCGAAGGCCCGCAACCTGCTGCAGTGGCACCAGAGACTGTAGATCTCCGCAGGTCAGGCTCCTGCCTGACAAACACACACTTGGCCGCGACACAAGCCCACCACCGGCCGCGTGCCGGTGGACGAATGACTGACGAGCTACTTGCTGTGGTTCGATTGAATCGCCTCCATCGACCTCACGTCGGTGGAACGAACGACTGGATGCTAGGCACGGTCGCGGCCAGCTTCAGTCGCCTTCCGTCGGAAAGCACCAACGGTGCACAACTCGACAGCCCAGGGCAGCGCCCTGGGTCCCGGCCCGAACAAAACCGTACCCAGGCCCAAAGGGCCGCGACGACGTTTGCAACAGCTGCGAATCACGGCCCGTTGGGCCTTTCGTGACGATTGGTGCAACCCATCCCCCAGGGCTGTCGTCCTGGGCTTTCGAGTCCAGGGCCTTCGGCCCGGCAGGCAACTCAGAGCCGTATGCTGCTGAAATCACCTGCGGACGAAAGTCGTGAGCTCGCGAGCGGATGGCGGCACGCGTGGGGGATTCTGCCGCAGCCACCCGTTTGTGCGCCGTTCTTTGCCCTTCAGACTTTCGCTTTTCCAATCCGATCTCGCCGAAGCGCAATATGCTCAGTGCCTGAGCTCGACCCGCCCCGCGGTTTGCCCTTCAAGACCTCCGTTTTTCCAGTTCGACGGTGCATGCGAGTCCTCGCCGGCCGATCCTTTCGCGTGCCACCGTCCCGCATTAGCCGCCCCCGGCGCGCACGCCAAGGCGTCTTGGCCGGCCAGCCATTCTTGATGAGCCTACGAAGGGGCGCGTCACGATGCGATAGACATTTTCGGGCAGCACGAGCGGCCGAGAAAAGTGACAGAAACGGAAGACGGGAGACAGCGACGGGCGTGGCGAGCGTCGAGGCGTAAGCCCGACGTGCAATTCGGCCGCTGGTCCCCCACGTCGGCCTGACGCCGGTGCCACTGGCTCTGCCAGTGCCAGTGCGGGCGACGATCGAGACCGATGCCAGGCCGTTCCGGTGACAGAGTGTTCCTGCTGCTCGTAAGTCAACCGGAACCCCAAAAGGCACTGGCGAGCCAGTGGCACACGTCGTTGGCCAGTGCCACCAGTGCCACCCCGCCGACATATGCCACCCCGCCGAATGCTCCAGCACCGGTAGGTCAGGCTCCTGCCTGACAAATACGCGACGCCAATCACGCGCCCACGTTCCATCCCGAGACGAGACCACGATCAGCCGCTGTGCGGCAGGCAGGAGCCTGCCCTACGCTTGCTTCGCTTCAGTCGCCAACTTTTTTTCCGGCCGCGGACTGTAGTTCGGCGACTTGCTTGCGCAAACGAGCAACCTCAGCCTCCAACTTCAGTAGCTTTACTGCGTTCTCTTTGTCCTCCCCGTCGTGATACACGTAGGTCTTGTTCTTTTCCGTGTCGCGCATCAGCATCCTCACGCCCGCCAGTCGGCATGTGGTCTCCAAGCGGGCCTGACAATCTAAATATTGGACATCATCGGTAGCGCCTTCTTTTCGCAGCAGGATCACGCACGGCAACCGCTTGCCAACTGCCGCCCCGTGGAGGGCGTTGCCGACGGCGGCTGGCCACTCCTTGGGCGTGGCGACCACCAGGATGGCCAGGTCCTTCGTGAGGATGTCCACCGTCATCGCAGGCCCGAACGTCCGGAAATGCAGCGTACGCACATCGCCGCCGAACTCCTCGGCCAGCAGTTCGATCTGCTTGGCCTTGTCGCTCTTTGCCTTGTCGCTCTGGGCGAGGCACACGGAAGAAAGAGTAACTAACGCGGCGGTCAGTGCGGCGCGGAACATGGCAAGTCTCCCGATCCGAAGAGGGCGCAAGAAGCTGGACGGCGGACGAAAAAACCCTCTCGGAGTTTCGTCGCTCCGAGAAGGCGTATGCGCCGCGCCATGTGCTACTGTGACCGGGCTGGAGCCCTTCCAGCCCTGGAAGCATCGGCGCGGCACTTTACCACTTCAGCGGCAGCCTTCGCAACTTGCTCAGGCTGCCGACCGAATGAAGGCGAAGGACTTCGAACCCTCAACCTCCACAGGCGTAGGCCAGTGCCACCCTGCCCGCCGCCTGCACCGGCCGAAGAAGAAGTCGGTACTTGCCGGCGGCGTCGTGCAGTGATAGCGTGGACCATTGCCGCTCATTCTCCTCTGTGAGGTCCGATGGCGCCATGGATCAACTACACGGTTTCTTGGCGCGGCCATTTCATCGATCTGGCGAAGCTTTTGGCCGCAAATTGCGAGAGATTGCCAGTGGCTATCGGCACTTGAGGCTTGAACAGCTCAACGAGAACAAATCGAGCGGGAAAGCGTTTTTCGACACGGCGAGAGAAGAAATCGCACGCGCTGATTTTCTGGTCGCGGATTTCTCACTTGAGAACACGGCGCATGCGTCCAAGCAGATCAACGGGAATGTGCTCACGGAAGCCGGGATCGCGTTAGGGTTGAACAAACTCGTGTACATCGTTGCTCGCGCGAAAAGCGACAACGAACTTCTCGCAAGACTCCCGTCCGATTGGAAAGGATTCGCCTAAAATCGCTTTGGCGTGGGCAACTATTCAGACAATTGGGACGACGACCTCCGCGTGCTGTTTCGCAACCTGCTCAACGACCGCGGTTGCGATACGGCTCTTCTCGAAGAACAACCGCGGACGGGGGCCAGGGACCAGTACTTATGGTTACTTCGCTGTACAACCGCGATTCAAAGGAGGCTCCGTCAGTTGGCGCGTGATGGAGAGTTCAACGGAAAGATCGCCGAAGTCAAGGCCCAGGACAAGCCGGAAAGACAAGCCTTCGACCTCAAGTGGCCTGGAGAACCCGCGGTCGCGATACAAGTGGAAGTGTACCTCCGAGACGGCCCGCACCTCGACACTCCGTTCATCCTTTTGGCAAAGCGCAACGGCGCCACACACGAAGTCCACGCGGTCAGGCTCGACGGAGTGTCTCCATACGGCATCACGACAAGCCAAGCGGTCGAGACGGTCGTTGGCGCGGTGAAAAATCTGGCGACGCGTCTCCGTTCGTCTTTCTAGATCGCAATCCGTTTCGGCACTCGTATGGACATAGGCAGAGCGTGGCCAGTGTCACACGGCCGCGTTGGGACGGCAAGAATACCGGCCCGAACAGTAAAGTCACGTCAATTCACCGCTTAGTCTTGGGTGCCGGATTTTTTTCTGCAGCGTCCATCTCGGCCAACCGCAACAGCGCCTCTAGATTTTCGATCCGCTTGGTCAATTCCTCTTCGACCTTCTCACGCTTGCGCGTTTCCATGACGGCCACCTTGGCCAAAAACTCCCCGGATTTCTTGTGGATTTCGACCAGCTTCTCCAAGTGCTCGATCTCCCGCCGCAATTCGATCAGTTCCTTGTCACGTTCCTTCTCCCGATCAATCGGCTCATGCAGTGCCCTTGTTTTGTGGATGGTGTTGTCCCAGGAGAGGAGCCGCACCTTCGCCAATCGGCACGCTGTCCAGCAACGATCCTCATGCTCAACGTCGTCGTCGTCCACTGGTGTCAAAACAATGCACGGCTTGCGCTCCGTGATCGCGGCCAAATAGAGAGCCTGGCCGATTGCCAGCGACCATTTCTCGGTGCCACTGACCACCACGGCCCAGTCCTTGGTGAGCACATCGACGGTGATGGGCCCATCCTTGGTTTTGGCATTGGGCATCCCATCAAGCTCTTTGGCCAGCACCTCAATCAGTTTGGCCTTTTCGCTCCTCGATTTCGCAATTTCACTCTGGCCAAACGATGCCGAGACAAAGGGCACAACGAGAGCAGTGGCGGACAAGAGCGCGATGCGGAGCATGACGATTCTCCCGATAGAGAAGAACCCTCTCGGAGTTACCACGCTTCGAGAGGGCGCAATGTGCCGCGCGTTGAACCGTGATCTAGGCAACGGCCGAGAAGCCACCGGGCCGAAACCTTTCCGCCGCACTCTAACTCGTCAATCACTCCTTCGCAACATTCGTCACCTCACAAGGTGCAAGCCTCGTAACTTCGTGGCTTCAGCCGACGCTCGGTCGGACACCGGCTTTTCGGCGGGTGGGAGTGCAGGCAAGGAGACGCCGGTCGGTCGGCTTCCAGCCGACTTTGCGGTTCAACCGTGCGAGCCGCCGCGTGCCTGTGGCTAAAGCCACAGGCGCTTGCCGGCTCGTGGCGTCCTGGTCGCTCTCCTGGGCATTCTGCCGCAGACACCTCAGGCAGCAGTCGGGCCCTGCGTTGCTCCGTTTTCTACGCTTGCTTCAACGCTACATCCCGAAGGTACGCCACAAACGTCTTTGTATACTCGAAAAGCTCCGCGACTTCGTCCACTTTGCAAGGCAGTTCAGCATTGTGCATGTACGCGTTACGCAATGTTCTAGCTCGGTTCATTTTGCCCAGTAGCTGCTTGTCCGGAGGGTTGTCTTTCGGCGCGACCGCAAACAAGACCACATTGAGCATCAAGCTATACGTAAGATCTTTCTCGACATCGTCGAGTTTCTTCTTGGATACGTTCGCCGCTAAAAGTCGACTGTGGACATACTGCTGGGTGGCCACCTCCGCTGCAATCACACTGAGCAACAGCACGTACTCGGGTATGCCGCCATCGAGGAACGCCTGAGCGGAATGAAGCAATGATTCCACCTCGTTGATGGCCCTCGTGCCACCGAGCAATTCACTCAGGATGATCGCTTGTTCAACTGACAGCGTTGATGGATTGAGTATCGATCTCCCAACGTGCGGCGAAATCCATCCATGCCCGAGTTTGTCGTCGGAAGCGCCCTTTATGACGAAGTAAAAAGGGGAGAGATTTCCACGGCTGTACGCAACCGAGTATATTCCGATCTCAACATCGACGAATGGCAAAACCTTCAAGCACCGGTTGAGACGTTCGATAAGATCGTGAATGCAGCGTTCGCAGTGGCTTTCAAGCGCCGCCTCAGCACTTGTACCATCTATCTCGTATCGCGCCGTTACAAACGTGCGTAGCAATTCGACGGCAGCATCCGGCGGTGCGATATCGCGGACTTCGCCGCGCTGCACCTTCGCCAGCAAACATCTTGGCACGAGGGCATGAAACGATTCCCCATCCTTGGCGTATCTAAGCCGCGCCATCACGTTGGAGAAGCAGAGTGCTCTTGACTCTCGATCAACCGAGACGGAGAGCAGATACTCCGACCGGCTTTCCAGATTTGGAAATAAATCCGGCAGGAGTGTCCCGAGTTCAAGCTGATACTTCCCGTCATCCCTTGCTGGAACCGCTGGCAGAATGCGAAGTCGCGGATCCTTGTTCAGGTGCGGCGCACCGAAGAAATAGCCGCGGCGATCGTGATAGTTTGACATGCCTGACAGCAGCCAGGAGGCGTTCCCCAAGAGGGGCTCTCTAGGAACGTCTGGCGTTGCCAGCTCAACAAGCAGAATTGGAGAGGCCATCGTGCTAACCGAACCTGCCTACTTCTTCACCAGCTCCTTCAAATCCGCCGGCATCTCCGGCAGCGGCTCTTCGGTCACTTTCAGCTCGCCATCGCGCTGGCGGACGATGAGATTGACTTTGCCCCAGTGCTTGTCGTCGGTGTCGGGGTAGTCTTCGCGGGTGTGGCCGCCGCGGCTTTCTTTGCGCTCCAGGGCGGCCAGAGTCACCGCCTCGCTGATATCGAGCATGTTCTTCAGATCGAGCGCCAGGTGCCAGCCCGGGTTGTACTGGATGTTGCCGCCGACCTTCGCCTGGGCGGCCCGCTCCTTGAGCTTGGCTAGCTCTGCGAGGGCCTGCTTCAGGTCTTCTTCCGTCCGCACGATGCCGACGTAGGCTCTGCATCACCGTTCGCAGGTCTTCGTGAATCGCGTAGGGGTTCTCGCCCTGCTCGTCGCCGAAGGGGCGCAAGCGCCTCGGCGGCCACGCGCTCGACTTCGTCCTGGTTGATCTGGCCGAACGCCTTGCGGTCGCGGGCTCGCTGCGCCGCGAACTCGCCGGCCCGCTTGCCGAAGACCAGCAAGTCGGACAGCGAATTGCCGCCCAGCCGATTCGCGCCGTGCATGCCGCCGCCGACTTCGCCGGCGGCGTACAGGCCGGGCACGTTCGATCTCCTGCGTTTCGGAATCCACGCGCACGCCGCCCATCATGTAGTGGCACGTCGGGCCGACTTCCATCGGCGCCGCTGGTGATATCGACGTCGGCCAGCTCCTTGAACTGGTGGTACATGCTGGGCAGCTTCTTCTTGATCGTCCTCGGCGCGTGCGGCGCGACGGCGATATCGAGATACACGCCGCCGTGCGGCGTGCCGCGGCCTTCGCGAATTTCGCGGCGGATGGCCCGCGCGACGACGTCGCGCGTCAACAGCTCCGGCGGCCGCCGCGCGTCGGGCCGCTCGCCCGGCGATCGTCGGCGTGCGACCCAGCGGTTGGCTTCTTCCTCGGTCTCGGCGTACTCGCCCTTTGAACATGTCCGGGATGTAGTCGAACATGAACCGCTTGCCCTTGCCGTTCAGCAGCACGCCGCCTTCGCCGCGGACGCCTTCGGTGATCAGCGTGCCGCGCACGCTCGGCGGCCAGACCATGCCGGTGGGGTGGAACTGCACGAACTCCATGTCGATCAGGTCGGCCCCGGCCCACATGGCCATCGCGTGGCCGTCGGCCGTGTATTCCCACGAGTTCGACGTGATCTCCCAGCAGCGGCCGATGCCGCCGGTGGCCAGCACGACCGCCTTGGCCTTGAAACACGACGAACCGGCCGCTCTCGCGCTGGTAGCCGAAGCAGCCGGCCACGCGGTCGCCGTCTTTCAGAATCCAGCGGATCGTGCACTCCATGTGCACGTCGATGCCCTGGTGCACGCCCTTGTCTTGCAGCGTGCGGATCATCTCCAGGCCCGTGCGGTCGCCGACGTGGGCCAGCCGCGGATAGGTGTGCCCGCCGAAATTCCGCTGCAGAATGCCGGCCGTCCTTGGTGCGGTCGAAGACGGCGCCCCATTCTTCGCAGCTCGCGGACGCGGTCGGGCGCCTCCTGGGCGTGGAGCTGGGCCATCCGCCATTGGTTGAGAAACTTGCCGCCCCTGCATCGTGTCGCGGAAGTGGACCTGCCAGTTGTCGCGCGTATCGACATTGGCCAGGGCGGCGGCCACGCCGCCTTCGGCCATCACGGTGTGGGCCTTGCCCAGCAGCGACTTGCACACCAGGGCGGTCTTGACGCCCATGCGCCGACGACTCGATCGCCGCCCGCAGCCCGGCGCCGCCGGCGCCGACGACGACCACGTCGTATTCGTGGGTTTCGTATTTGTCCATTGGTCAGTCGTGAGTTCCATTGGTCCCTCGTGCTCGTCCTCGTCGTCGTCCTCGTACTCGAAGCTTCGGCCGCACGCGGCGAGCCAATCGAGGACGAGGACGAGGACGACGACGAGGACGAGTGTCGTTCGCAGCAAAGAACGTTAGAAAAACGGCCCATCCTTGATCTTCCCCATCGCCACCAGCCACACGTACAAGTCGGCGAAGCCCACCATGAACAGGCTGGTCCAGGCGAACAGCATGTGGCTGGCGTTGAGCTTCGAGCCCCAGACCCAGAGCTTGTACCGCAACCGCTCGATGGGGCTGCGGGAGAACGAATCGAGCCCGCCGCCGATCAAATGCCGCAGCGAATGGCAGGAGAACGTGTACAGGGAGAGGAGGATGACGTTTGCCAGCAAGACCAGGCTGCCGAGGCTCATGCCGAAGTCGTAGCGCGCTGGCTTGCCTTCCTCGTTGAGGATGACGTTGCCCGCCTTGTCCAGCTCGGGCCACATGCAGGACAGCACGAAGTCGATGAACAGGATCACGAGGAACCCCAGCGCAAGATACAAAAAGTAGCGGTGCAGGTTCTGGAAGCTGAGCAGCCGCGTCTCGCCCTTGTAGTCGTGACCGCGCGGCACGCCGCAGAACATGCTCGGCTCGCCGACGGAGCAGCCCACGGGGTCGAGGAAGAATGCCCGGTAGTAGGCCTTGCGGTAGTAGTAGCAGGTGAGCCGGAACCCGCCTGGCATCCACAGGATCAGGAACGCAGGCGAGATCCAGGCAGGCAGCCAGGGGACGACGATCAGCGGCGAGTAGAACGGCGAGAGGAGGTAAGCGTGCGCCGGCTGAAAGTCCGTCCCCGTGCCCAGATGGTACTCCGCGTTGTAAACGGCCCGGAACGTGGCATAGATGCCAAATGCCCCCAGGCCCAGGGCGGTGGCGAGCGGCCCGGCCCACCAGGCGTCCTTGCGATGCGTGTGCCCCAGTCCGCAGCCGTGCGCCGGGGTATGGAAGAGCGGCTTGACCTGGCCTTGTGCCATGATGCGGATGACTCTCGCGCAAGAGTGTCAAAAGAGTACGGGATACGAGTTAGGGCGGGGAATGTCAAGGGACGTGGGCTGATGCGCCGACTGATGCCGACCGCTCACTAATGGTCCGTCTCGTTCTCATTCTCGGGTCGTCCTCGTCCTCGTCGTCGTCCTCGTCCTCGAAGAACGACGTTTAACATCGAGGACGACGACGAGGACGAGGACGAGCAAAGCTAGCCGAAACCGCGTGCGTGACGGACCACTAGCCCGACGCGCAAGCGCGTAAGCGAGGGAGAGCTGCGAGTAACTCCGGAATGGATGGCGCCTCTCCCTCGCTGGCGCGTCGGGCTAGTGTTGTCCTCGCTTACGCGTCGGGTTCGTGTGTCGTCATTCTGGCGGCGGATAAAGGCCGGCCAGGCGGTTCGGGCTGACGCCGAGCTTGGCCGCCGCGAGGATCCGCCAGTTCCGCAGCGTTTGCCGCACGACGCCGTGCCGGTGCCAACGCCGGGCACTCACGTGCAACGGGCCAGGCAACAGCGCCAGTCGTCCCAGCCGCCGCAGTTGTCGGGCGAGCAGCAGGTCTTCCAGCAGGCGCACTTCCGGAAAGCCGCCGACGTGCTCAAAGGCGTCGCGGCGGACAAAGATGCCTTGATCGCCATAGGGCCTGCCAGAGTGCGCATGCAGCGCATTGCCGCGCTCCAGCAGCCGATAGAGCACCCCCGGCGCATCGATGCTTTGGCGAAAGGCGCCGGCGACCACGCGAGGTTCTCGCAGGGCCTCCACGATCTGCGGCACGCCGCCGGCCGCGAGCCAGGTATCAGCGTGCAGGAACAGCAGCACGTCGCCGCGGGCCTGACGAGCGCCGGTGTTTTGCTGGATACCTCGGCCGCGAGGAGCTTCAAGCGCTACACAGTGTTGGCCCGCAGCCATCTCCAGCGTACCGTCGCGGCTGCCGCCATCGACAACGATCACCTCGTGCGCTCCAGCCTGCCACGCACGGTCGATGGCCGCGGCGATGTTCGCGGCTTCATTCAGTGCGGGGATGATGATCGAGACGCGCGGGGTCATGTCTCGGCTGGCTTTCTCCTCCTCCTTGCGACGACTACGTGGCAGGCCGCGAGCCACGTCGGCACACGGCGCAACACGTCGGCCTTCCGGCTCGACGCTCGTCAGGCTCGACGCTCGCCAAGCTCGACGCTCGCCTGAGAGTGAATGACCCCAACGGGACTCGAACCCGTGTTACCGCCGTGAAAGGGCGGTGTCCTAGACCGCTAGACGATGGGGCCGGATGGGAGGCGAGCGACCGGCACTGCCAGCAATGCTGTCGCCGCTGGCCGGTTCGGTATACCGCATGCCGGCGAAAACGGTCAAGGGGAACGAAAGGCGAGCAGGCGAGCGTCGAGCCGTAAGGCCGACGTGGGAGAGCTGTAAGGCCGAGGAGACATACACGTTGGGCTCACGCCTCGACGCTCGCCGGACGGCACGGCGGAGCGTGCCTGCTACTTCAGTTCGCCTGCGCCGGGTCGTCCCCCGGATTGAGTAGCTCGCGAATGTACCGAGCCCGCTCGATGTTGCGTTCTTCCTTGTCCAGCTCCCGGCCGGCGACCTTCTGCAAATGGGCCGGCTGCGTGTACACGAAGAGCTGGTTGATCGTCGTGATCGGCAGCTCGCCGAGCAAGCCCATGTTGACCCCCATCCGCAGCCGCGAAAGCAGCAGCATCGTCTCTTCGGAGGAGATCATCCGGGCGGTGCGAAGGATGCCATAAGCCCGGCTCACCTGGTCTTGGAGCTTGTCGCGCTGCTGATCGAGCAAGGCCGTGCGGGCTTCGCGCTCGTATTTGATGATTCGGGGCACGACCGCGTCGCCGTGGCCGAGCTGAGTGATGATCTCGCGCTCGCTGCGGCCGAGCGTGGCCTGGTTGCTGATCTGGTAGAAGTCGCCGGCCGGCTGCGAGCCCTCGCCGTACAGCCCGCGGACCGCGACGTTGATCTTTTGCAGGCGCGGAAGACCTTCTCGATCTCGCGCGTCAGCACCAGGGCCGGCAGGTGCAGCATGACGCTGACGCGCATGCCGGTGCCGACGTTCGTCGGGCAGGCGGTCAGGTAGCCGAACCGCTCGTGAAAGGCGTAGATAGACGCGCGGCTCGAGCAGGTCGTCGATGGCGTTGATGTCGCTCCCAGGCGTCCCAAAGGTCGAGCCCGCTGCGCATGACCTGGATGCGCAGGTGGTCCTCCTCGTTGACCATCAGGCTGATCTGCTGCTTGCGGATCGATGGCGACGCCGCGGGCGCCCTCGACTTTCGGCGTGCTCGCGGCTGATGAGCTGCCGCTCGACCAGAAACTGCCGATCGATCGGCTCCAGGCGCTCGCACGTTCAGATACAACAGCTCGTCGGCGCCGTGGATGCCGAGGATGGCTTCGCGCAGCGTGCGCTCGATCTCGGCCCGGTCGTGCGGGCTGGCCCGGCTGATGAACGGGATAGGCCGCCAGGTTGCGGGCCAGGCGGATGCGGCTGCAGATGACGATGTCGGCTTCCGGGCCGGAGCCGCGGAGCCATTCGCCACAGCCACGTGAAAGGTCTTCGAATTCCACGGCGGTTCCCATCGTGTTTCCATCCGCGTGAGGCGGCCAGCGCCTCCGCGCATCTTCTGGCTCCAGAATTCTTGCTCGCGGGGCGTCGCGAGACAAGGCTAGTGTGCGGCAGGCGTCGGTTTTGGTAGCTGAACTCGCCAGAGTTCAGCGGCACGAAGTCTGTTTTGGTCGCTGAACTTGCCGGGTTCAGAAGCCCGAAGTCTGGCGACTTCGGCTACGGGTGAGTCGCTCAATGTCCCGTCTACCCCGGGCTACGTCGTTTGTCGTCCGACGCGCGCTCGATCGTGCGAATCCGGTCGCGCAGCTCCGATGCCCTTTCGTAGTCCTCGGACTCGACGGCCTGCTTCATCTCGCGGCGCATGCGGATCAGCTCGGTGAGCTGCTGCTGGTAGTAGGCTTCGCGGGCGCCGCCTTGGGGCGCTTGCCCATGTGCCGAGTTTCGCCGTGAATGTTCAGCAGCAGTGGCTCCAATTGCCGCTCGAAGAAGGCGTAATCGTGGGCACAACCGAGCCGGCCCTTGCTGCGAAACTCGTAGAACGTGATGCCGCAGATGGGGCAAGACTGCTGGTCGATGCGGCTCAGCTCTTCGGCCGTGCTGCTGACGATCTGCTGCGCCAGGCTGCTGGCCAGGCTGGGCTGGGCCGGCTGCTGCGGCTGGCCCTGGCTGAGATACTCGCGGGCATGGGCCTCGCAGAGGTGCACTTCTTCGGGCACGCCACCGGTAATCTCGGTGATGTGGATCGTGGCCGTCCTGTCACACTTTTGGCACTTCATCGAAGTTCGTCCGACGTGCGCACGGCCAGCGGCCAGTCCAGCCAAGATCTTCCCACAGCCACGAAACGGCGATGCCGCAAACACTTACCGCGATTTCCCGCATCGCCTTTGGGATTCTAGCAGTGACCCTATACGTGTCAAGGCGAGCCGAATTCAGGCGGTTTTTCCGGTCGATGCGATCTTGCTTCGTGGTCGTCCTCGTCCTCGTCGTCGTTCTCGAATGAAACCGTGTGGCTTCGAGGACGACGACGAGGACGAGGACGAGGACGAACAGCATTATCCTTCTCATGGTTGAACGACGCGCCGTGCGCGAATAACTTAGGCATAGTCCCTTTGCAGCTTACCCGACACACACCGAGGCCACGTAATGGCTCTTTGCATCATCCGCGGCGCCGTCCCCGCGCTCATCCTGGCCCTCGTCATTCCCGCCGCCCAGGCCCAGAACCGCGAGGTCATCCCCCACGCCCAGGACAAGCCGCCCGGCCCGCCGCTCTCGCCGGAAGAGGCGGTCAAGAAGATGACCGTGCCGGAGGGCTTCACGGTCGAGCTGGTCGCCGCCGAGCCGGACATCGTCAACCCGGTGGCGATGACGTTCGACGAGCGCGGGCCGCGTCTGGATCACCGAGAGCCTCGAGTACCCGCGCCGCGAGCGCCGGCGCCGGGCCAGGACCGCGTCAAGGTCCTCGAAGACACCGACGGCGACGGCAAGGCCGACAAGGTCACCATCTTCGCCGAAGGGCTGAACATCCCCTCGCGGCATCGCCGTCGGGCACGGCGGCGTGTGGGTCGCCAACTCGCCGGACATCCTCTTCATGCAAGACACCGACGGCGACGGCAAGCGCCGACAAGCAGCGAGGTCGTCGTCACCGGCTTCGGCCGCGCCGACACGCACGAGCTGCCCAACTCGCTCACCTGGGGCCCGGACGGCTGGCTCTACGGCCTCAACGGCGTCTTCAACCACAGCCGTGCGTCAAGAGCACCGAACGGCAAGGACGTCACGGCTGACGTTCACCTGCGCCATGTTCCGCATCCACCCGCGGACGCGCGAGTTCGAGGTCTTCTGCGAAGGCACGAGCAACCCCTGGGGCGTCGCCTTCGACGGCGAGGGCGAGCGCCTTCGTCTCGCGCCTGCGTCATCGACCACCTCTGGCACCTCGCCGAGACCGGCTACTACCACCGCCAGGGCGGGCCGTATCCGCCGTTCACCTGGAAGATCGACTCGATCGTCAAGCACAAGCACCAGAAGGCGGCCTACTGCGGCATCCACTGCTTCGACAGCGACGCCTACCCCGAGCAGTACCGCGACAAGCTCTACATGGGCAACATCCACGGCGGCTGCATCAACGTCGATCGGCTGAAGCGCGACGGCAGCACGTACTTCGCCACGCCGCGAGCCCGACTTCCTCACCGCCAACGACGCCTGGTTCATGCCGGTCGTGCAGAAGACCGGCCCCGACGGCTGCCTGTACATCCTCGACTGGTACGACCGCTACCACTGCTACCAGGACGCCAACCGCGACCCCGCGGGCATCGACCGGCTGAAGGGGCGGCTCTACCGCGTGCGGTACAAGGACACGCCGCGGGCGAAGCCGTTCGATCTGGCGAAGGAAAGCGACGAGCAGCTTATCGAGCGGCTTGGCCAGCCGAACGTCTACTTCCGCGACACGGCCCAGCGCCTGCTGACCGAGCGGCTGGCCAAGATCAAGGAGCCGGACATCGGGACGGGGCGACTGAGCGATAAGCTGCTGGACATGGCGAAGGCTTCGCCGTTCAACGACGCGCTGCCACCACTTCCCGATCCCTTTGCAGCGGAGCCTAAGAAGCCCAAGGAAGCGCCGCCGCCCTTCGACTATCGCAAGGCCCAGACGCACGCGTTGTGGACGGTGATCGGCGCCGACAAGCTGCGTGAGTTCGACGCGGCCTTTCACTTCTTCTTGACGCCGCGCATCGGCTATCAGCATCCGGCTGTCGAGCCGTGGCTCCTTCGGGCGATGGGCAACTGCCGCAAGCTGGAGATGCAAGACCTCGGCCAGGCGCTCCTCAGTGCCCGGGCCATCAAGGACCACTCGCCGGAGATGAAGCTGCAAGCGGCCATTGCCGCTGCGAAGATCAAGCTGCGCAAGGACGCACCGCCGGTTGACTTCAGTTTCGACCCGCTGGAGGTGCTCGTGGGCGTGCTGGCCTCCGCCGGCGAGGACAAGCTGATTCCGCATATCGTCTGGAACAATCTTCAGCCGATGCTCGAGGACCGCGCCGGCGATTTCCTCGCGCTGGCGAAGAAAGAGAAACTGCCGGCCTCGCCCGGCATGCAAAAGATGCTGCCGGTCCTGACCGAGCGGCTCTTGGCGCGAGGCGGCGATGCCAAGCCGGTCGCGATGCTGCTTGCCCTGCTTGTCGAGAGCGGTCCATCGGGGAGCGAGGGGGCGCGGCGGTGCCTGGAGGCCGTCGCGCAGCGGATTCAATCGGGCGAAATCCAGGGCCGCGCCCTGGATGATCTGAAAACGGCGCTGGAGCCGACGCTCAATCGACTCCTGTCGGCTGAGCCGCGCAGCTCCCTTTTCTTGGATGCCGCCTTTCTCGCGGTGACTTGGAAGAACAAGGCCGCCATCGACGCCGTCCGCGACGTCTTCGCTTCGCCGGCCAAGAAGCATCCCACCGAGCTGCGGCTCAAGGCGCTGGGCGCGCTGATTGCCGCCGATGCTGTCTTTCTCGAGCACGACGTCGATGAGGCCCTCTCGGATGAAAAGGCCGGCGAAGAGTTCCGCGGCCAACTGCTGGCCGCGATGGGGCGAATCAACAAGCCGTTCGTCGCCCACACGGTGCTCAATCAATACGAGCTGCTCGAGCCGGCCAATAAGCCCAAGGCCATCGAACTGTTGACGCAGCGGCCGATGTGGGCCAAGCGGCTGCTGGAGGAAATCCAGAAGAAGCGCATCCCCGTCGATGCGCTGAACGTCAATCAGGTTCGCCGTCTGCTGGCCAGCAGCGACAAGGAGCTGACGGCGCTAGTGACCAAGACCTGGGGCACGGTCCGCACTGAGCGTGATCCGACGCGCGAGTTGTTCGTCGATCGCATGCGCTACTTCATTCGTCGCAATCCCGGCGATGCTACCCGCGGCCTGGCTGCTTACAACAAAGTCTGCGGCCAGTGCCACAAGCTGCACGGGCAAGGGCAAGAGGTCGGCCCCGACATCACGCTCAACGGCCGCAATTCGTTCGAGCAGTTGCTTTCCAACACCTTCGACCCCAGCCTGGTCATCGGGGCCGACTACCAGGCCCGCAGCCTGCTCACCGCCGACGGCCGCACACTGACGGGCCTCCTCGTCGAAGACAGTCCGGAGCGCGTCGTGCTCAAGGTCCAAGGCGGCAAGCTGGAGACGGTCGCCCGCGGCGATATCGAGCAGTTCGCCGTGAGCAAGCTCTCGATGATGCCCGAGGGAGTCGAGAAGCAGCTTAGCGCGGAGGAGATGGCCGATCTCTTCGCCCTCTTGACGCTGGACAAGCACCCTAGCGATCGCGCGGCGAAGCGGTTGGCGGGGGCCTACGACGTGCAGCCGCAGGAGACGACCGAGGCCGCGAAGTTCGACCGCTTACTGGCCGAGGTCGCCCCCGGCTTTTCGGCCAAAGCCAGCGGCGAAGGCGGCGTGGCGCTCTTGAGCGAGTATCGCGGCCGCAAGATCGTCGTCCGCACCCATCCGGTCAACCGTCAAACGTCCACGGTGCTCCGCTCACAAGTCGAAGTGCCCAAGACGGCCAAGCCGCGGCTGCTCGTCTCCGTCGGGCATGACCCGCGTGGCGATTGGCGGCTGGTCGTCAAAGCCGACGGCAAAGCCCTGCACGAGTCCGACATCGGCCCCAAGACGGCAAAAAACGGCTGGGCCGACATCGAGATCGACCTCAGCTCGCTGGCCGGTAAGAACGTGCTCGTGGAGCTGGAGAATCGCCCCACCGGCTGGGAATGGGAGCATGGCTACTGGGGCAGCGTGGAACTGGTGGAGTAGGTGAATGGATGGCCTAAGTGATAGACTAAGGCAGAAGGGAGCTGCCGGATGGGGATGTCAAATGACCATTACGCAACTGCGTGAAACGCACCAAGCTCGGCCGTTTCGGCCCTTCCGGGTCCACCTTGCGGACGGGCGTCACTTGGACGTCGTGCATCCCGAATACCTCTCGCATTCGCCCCGTGGCCGCACGGTTATCATCACCAAACGGGACGATACGTTCGAGGCCATCGATCTCTTGCTCGTCACGAGCATCGAGTCGCTCAATGGCAGCCGCAGGCCGGGGCGATCGGGCCGCCAGGCAAGCTCGTGAGGCAACGGTGCGCCCAGTGAAGTGATGGGCTATGACGAAAACAGCAGCCGCAGCCGCGCGGCGCAGCCGGAGATGGCCGTGCGCAGCCAACTGGCCGGGGGCCCGCTGCGGCAGTGGGCTGCCAGGTCGTCCAGTGGCCGGAGCTTGGTCCAGTGGATGCCCCAGCATTGCCGTTGCCGCGGACCGACAGGCACCGGGTTGAGTTGCCCGTCATGCAGGAGTCCTTCCCGATCGATCCAGCCGCTGAGCGTGTACCGGTACGGGCTGCCGTGCAAGAGCACATAGTAGGCGGCGTCAATGTACTCGATCCGCATGTCGCCGGGTGTCCAACGTGGCGGGCGGACCAGCAGAAAGCCGCGGCGCGCGTCGCGGTAGCGAGTTTGCTTCACCTCGACTGGCTTGTCCAAACCGGTCCAGCGTTCCACGAGATCGCGTCCGCGGTTGCCCTGTCCGCGCTCGGCCGCTTTTCGCCAACTTTCAAATTGTCCGGGACAAAGGATCGCGCAGGCTGCCAGTTCCGCGGCCAGCCCATCCAGGTCAATGTCCTCATCCGACTGCCGCCACGACTGTTTGCGCGTGCCCAGTCTGCCGGTCCGCAGTAGCTCCCGTTTGCATTGGACTTGCCGGTGGATCCAATCTCGGCAGTCGGAAACGTCCACTTCGCAAACGTACCGGCCGCAGCGCGGGCACGTGAGGAAGCCGCGAGCGCCGCTCGAATCTCCCGGCGTTACCGCTTCCGTCACGTCGCAGTGGGAAAAGGCAATCCGCATGGTGTCGAGACTACGGCTTTTGCTGCCCATTGCAAGTTTGCCGCTGGTCCCTCGTGCCGTTCATTTCGACCCGCTGGCCGGCTTGAGCTCCTTGATGCGGATGTTGCGATACTCGATGTAGTGACCGGTCGGCGAGTGGGAGTCCTGCAGGCCGATGTAACCCTTGAGCGGCTTCGTCTTGGGATCGCTGTAGCCCTTTTCGTCCGGAGCCGTCAGCTTCGTCTGGTCCACATCGACGACCGTGACGCCGTCGGCGACCACCTTGATCCGCGGGCCGACGCAGTGCAGCTCGAAGGTGTGCCACTTGTCGGGCGTCTCGTCGGGCCGCGGCTTGACGGCGGCGTATCCGTAGAGGGCGCCGGTGCAATGCTTGTCGTCGCGCGGGTCGCTCGAGATCTGGCACTCGTAGCCGGTCTGCCACGGCGCGCCCTCATCGGTCACGCGGAGGAAGACGCCGCTGTTGCCGCCTTTGGAGACCTTCCAATCGAGCTTGAGAATGAAGTCGCCGTACTCCTTGGCCGAGCGAATCCAGTCGCCGCCCGTGGCGCCCTCGCTACGGATGACGCTGTCCTTGATCTGCCAGCCGTCCTTCTTGCCCTTGATGACCCAACCGTCGAGGTCTTTGCCGTTGAAGAGCGGGGCGAAGCCGTCTTCCTTTTCTTTCTTGTCGTCGGATTGGAGCTGTCCGTTCCAGGCCAAGCAGATTATGGCGGTCGCGGTAAGCAGGATACGGAAATACCGTCGCATGAAATGGTCCTCCAGAATTGCGTGCATGAAAGGATGCTGTGTGAAAAGGTCCGGAGTCGATTTCGCGACGAATACGTCCGACAGCGTAACTACGCGTAGCCCGTGGCGAAATCGACCCCCGACCCCGTGGCTTGATCGTGGCCTGATTCAGCTCTCCAGCTTCCACGGCTCCCGGTACGGCCGGCTCAGCATCTTGGCCGCCTCGGCGTCGTCGACGATCTGCTCCTTGACCGGGTCCCACTTCAGCTTGTCGCGGCCCAGGCGCATGGCGATGTTGCCCAGGTGGCAGATCGTGATCGAGCGATGGGCCGATCTCCACCGGCGCGACCGGCTCCTTGCGCGAGAGCACGCAGTCGATGAAGTTGCGGTAGTGGTTGTTGCTCTCGTAGAGGTGGATCTCGTTCGGGCCGATCTTCGATTCGAGGATCGACTTGGGGTTGGCGTCGTGCTGGCCGCGGTTGGCCCACACCCAGCCGTCGCTCCCTTCCCACGTGACGCCCATCGCGCTCCTTGTTGGAGACGATCATCTTCACGCCGCTGGCGTAGATCGCCTCGAAGTAGTACTCCGTCGCCGTGTTCCACAGCTCGTCGGGCGGGAACACTCCCTTGGCGTTGCGGATCTCGACCGGCCCGGTGTGCTCGGTGCCCATGCCCCACTGGGCGCAGTCGGGATGATGGCCGCCCCAGTCGGTCACCTGCCCGCCGGAGTAGTCGTAGATCCAGCGGAAGTTGACGTGGCAGCGGGCCGGCGCGTACGGCGCCTTCGGGGCCGGGCCGAGCCAGAGGTCGTAGTCGAAGCCCTTCGGGCACCGGCTCGGGCTTCTTGCGGTCGCCGGTCTTGGCGTAGTCGGGCCGGCCGCCGGGCAGGCCGACGCGGACCGTGTGCAGCTTGCCGATCCGGCCGTTGCGGACCAGCTCGCAGGCGCGGCGGAAGTTGCGTGTCGGAGCGCTGCTGGCTGCCGGTCTGGAAGACGCGCTCGTGCTTCTTGACGGCGTCGCTCATCGCCCGGCCCTCGGCGATGGTCAGCGACAGCGGCTTCTGGCAGTAGATGTCCTTGCCGGCCTTGCGCGGCCGGCGATCGACCGGGATGGCGTGCCAGTGGTCCGGCGTGCAGACCATCGACCGCGTCGATGTCCTTGCGGCCGAGCAGCTCGCGGAAATCGACGTAGGCGTCGCAGCCCTTGTACGTGCCGGACTTCTTGTCGGCCGCGTAGTGCTCCTCGACCAGGCGCCTCGCCGGCTCGCGGCCGGCGACTCCGTCGTTCCAGTAGCCGGGGCTCTCCGGTTGACGTCGCAGACCGCGACGATCTGCACGCGGCGCGTCGCCCAGGAAGCCGCGAATGTCGTCCAGGCCCATGTTGCCGCTGCCGATGACGCCGACGGTGATGCGGTCGCTGGCGGCGGGCTTCTTCTCATCTTTCTTTTCTTGACCGAGGCTAGAGGCGGAGATGACGTAGGGGATGCTCAACGCCGCGGCCGAGGCACCTGCGGTTTGTCGGAGGAATTGTCGGCGAGTTGGGTTCGAATGGCGAGTCATGGCGATTCGCTCCGGAGGTTCGGCGGGTGTTTCGGCCCTCCAGGGTATCGTACCGAGGGACGCATCTCCAGAAGTGCGGGGGGAGAAGACAGGCGGACCGAAGCGCTGCGACAAGTCTGCGTGGCGAATCGGCGGCGGCCGCCACCGCGCCGTCTTTCCTCCGCATGTGGCCCACGACCGCCCTACGCTGCCGGCTCACCCAGCGGCACGCGAATCAACCGCAGCAGAGTCGTTTCTTCCCCGCCATCGGCATACCGCAGGCGGAGCACGTCGCCCTGGACGTTGAGCAGCGTGGCGGGCAGGTATTCAGCCGCGGCGTCCTTGCGAGCTTCCACGGCGGCGCCGGCCTTCAGCCGCAGCGGCCGCGTTTCGCCCGGCAGGACCCAGAGGTGCCGGCTGTCGAACAAGCTGACGAACAACCGGTCGCCGTCCGCCACCAGCACCAGCCCCGGATAGCAAAAGCCGTCGCGTCCCGAGGCCAGCACGCGCGACCCCTCGTCCCAAACGGCGGCGCCCCCCTCGCCGCGGCGGACGCGGATGCGGCTGACGTGCGTATTCGTTTCGACCAGCTCGAAGTCTTCGTAGGTGACGTTCGATCACCTCGCCGGCGACGCGGGTCACCTCCGCGGGCAGGTAGCGCAGCTCGCGCTCGAATTTCGGCCGGCACAGCACGCGATCTCCCGCCTCGACCGACAGCGGCATGAGGTCGGCCGGGGCGACGAGCGCCTGATCCTGATCGTCGAAGACGACGTGATAGCCCTCGTCACGGCGCGCGAAGACCGTGCCGGGGTACCACAACAAGTCGCCCCGCCAGCGGGCAAACACGCGATCGCCCACCTGCCAACTCCGCGGCGGGGCAGCCGGACGCGCCGCGTCGAGCGGGCGCAACTGATCGCTCAAGAACCAACCATCCTCGCCGCTGTCGAGGATCACGTAGTGCCGCGAGCCGTCCACGTGCCGGACCGTGCCCGGGTGCCATGTCTCCTCGCGCTCGCCGCGAGCCATCACTCGCTGATTCACCGGCCACATGGTCGCGGTTTCCTCGTTTCTTCGTAGACCGTTCCTCGAGAGGCGTTGGCGACAACGCGCGCTATGGTCCTTCATTACGTCTCCATGTATGGTAGCGCGCCACTCACGAACGCTCAATCGGCCGCCACGGTATCGTCCTCGAGCGTGCACGTTCGTAGAATTGATCCATCGCTGACCAGACCGGCGTCGGCAGGTTTCCCCAGGCGGCCCCATTGATGACTCACCCTCGCTCTTCGCGACAACGATACAAGCGCTTCCTTCAAGACTACAAACAGCGGCGGCTGGACGACGCGGCCGAAACCGGCGAGGAGCTGGAAGCCGGCGAGCAATCTTCGCCAGACGGCAAAGACCAGGGGGAGGCCGACGCTCGCAACCGGCGCCGGCGAAGCGCCGTGCACACCTGCGCGCCTACATACGCTGGCTGTGGCCGCATCGCTACGCGGTCGGCGGCGCTCTTTGCGCTGGCCCTGCTGGTGGCGGGGCTGGAAATGATCGAGCCGCTGTTCATGCGGTTCATCATCGACCGCGTGCTGCTCAACGACGCGCTGGACACGGCGGCGCGCCTGACGTATCTCAATATCGCCGGCGCGGTGTTCGTCGGCGTCATCGTCCTCTCCAAGCCTGATCAACGTGCTCAAGGACTACCGCCAGCGGCTGCTCAACGTGCGCGTGATGCTGTCGCTCCGCCGCTCGCTGTTCGAGCGGCTGCTGCACCTGCCGCTGCCCAAGCTGTGGGACATGAAGACCGGCGGCATCCTGTCCCGCCTGACGGGCGACGTGGACACGACGACCGGCCTCTTGCAGATGGCCATCGTCTCGCCCGCCGTCTCGATCATCCGCCTGCTCATCGCCGTGGGCATCCTGATGCTGCTCAACTGGCGGCTGGCGCTGATGGCCCTGGCGATCATCCCCGGCGTGATGCTGATGAGCTTTGCCGTGCGCCGCCGCATCCGGCCCATCTACCGCTCGCTCCGCAAGGACGTGGAGCAGATCGACGGCCGCGTCGGCGAGACGTTCTCCGGCATTCGCGTCGTGCGGGCGTTTCGGCGCGAGCTGCGGGAGCTGCTCGACTACATGCTCGGCCGGCACACCGTGCTGCGCAAGGAGCTGTTCGCCCATCGCCGCGAGCTGGTCCTGTGGACCTCCTGGGGCCTGCTCCTGGCCGGCGTCAACGTGGTCATCGTCTGGTACGGCGGCTACCTGAACATCGTCGGCCGGCGCCTCCATCGGCGACATCATGGCCTTCCAGTGGTACACGTTCCTGCTGCTGAACCCGGTGTGGAACATCGTCAACTCCTTCTCCGAGCTGCAGCGTTCGCTGGCGGCGATGGAGCGCGTGTTCGAGGTGCTGGCGATGGAGCACGACAAGCCCGACCGGCCCGACGCCCGCGACGCGCCGCGCGTCGTGCACGAGATTCGCTTCGACAACGTCGAGTTCGAGTATCGCGAGGGCCGGCCGGTGGTGCGCGACTTCAACGTCCGTGTGCCGGGCGGATCGGTGGTCGCCCTGGTGGGCCGCAGCGGCGCGGGCAAGACGACGGTGACGGACCTGGTGGCCCGCTTTCACGATCCGACGCAGGGCCGCATCCTGCTCAACGGCTCCGACATTCGCGACTTTCGCCTCGCGCACCTACCGCGACCTGCTGGCCATCGTGCAGCAGGACGTGTTTCTGTTCGACGGCTCGGTGCGCGACAACATCGCCTACGGCCGGCACGACGCCACGGACGCCGAGGTCGAAGACGCCGCCCGGCGGGCCAACGCGCACGAGTTCATCGTCAAGCTGCCCGAAGGCTACGAGACGTTCATCGGCGAGCGCGGCGTCAAGCTCTCGGGCGGCCAGCAGCAGCGGCTGGCCATCGCCCGGGCGATCCTGGCGTCGCCGCAGATCCTCATTCTCGACGAGGCCACGAGCAACCTCGACACCGAAAGCGAGCAGCTCATCCAGGCGTCGATGGCCGACGCTGCTGGCCGGGCGAACGACGTTCGTCATCGCCCATCGCCTCTCGACCATCCGCCGCGCCGACCTGATCCTGCTGATGGAAGACGGCCGCGTCATCGAGCGCGGCACGCACGACGAGCTGATGAACGCCCGCGGCGCGTATTACGGCATGGTGCTGCGGCAGATGGAGTCGGGCGAGGCGGAGGACCCGCTGTGGAGCTAAGTGCAATGGAAGGCACCGAATAGCGACGCGAACCTCGCTCAGCCTCGGATTGTCCAAACACGTGGGGACGTGACCGCGCTCGAAGGAGAAGAAGCACATGACAGGGAACGTCAGCGGCGCTATCGCTCATCACAGATTTACGCCCAACGTGTCTGTTGAGGATTACGTGCGCCGCAAGCGGATCGAACTTGCGGCAGAAATACAAGGCAGCGCAAAGGTCTACCTTGACACGAAATTCTGGCTTCTCCTCCGTGATGCCCGTTTAGGGCGCAATCACGATCCACAGGTTGTCGAGTTGTTGAGGCTGCTCCAGCATTTGATCGCTGCACGTCGCGCCGTATGCCCGATTAGCGCGGCAACATTCGCTGAAATCTTTTCGCAAACTGATTGCGCCACACTGAGGGTGAGTGTGGAGCTAATCGACGAACTCTCAGGCGGTGTTAGCGTGATTGAGGAGTACGAGAGGTTTCGACTTGAGTTCCTCCATTTCGTCCGAGAGAAGTCACAAGGCGCTGACCAAGTTCTGCCTGTACAGCAATTGGTTTGGACAAAGCTGGCTTACGTGCTTGGATTCGTCACGCCCGTTTCAAGGGTCCTGCCGAGCGAGATTGACCTTGCTGTACAAAAGGCGTTCGTGGATCACATGTGGACCTTGGGCCTTACGGAGATGGTCAATCAAATAGGCGATGATGGACTGCGCTCCTTTCCGCGCAACTTCCCTGATGCGACCGCACGGCTCAACGATGGCAAGTTTGCGCACGTTAACGGGCACAAGACTTTCAAGCAGGTGTTTCTTTCTGAGATTGGTGGCGTACTGGACGTGTTTAAGCCGGATTTCGTTGACCTCCTGCGGCACATACACGAGATGGATGTTGGCCGCACGGCAGAGAACAATACCGACTTCCAGGACGGAGCGCGAATGCTGGCCAACCTCGTTTACCACGCATTCCGACTGGACAAGCTGACGATCGAACTTCCTTCTGTGCGCATCGCTGCGGGACTGCATGCAGCGCTCCGTTGGGATCGGAAACGCAAGTACAAGCGCAACGATCTGAATGACTTCCATCATGCGGTTGCAGCGATCCCCTATTGCGACTTCTTCCTTACAGACCACGGCCTGCGAAACCTCAGTCGCGCACAAAGCACTGCGATTGTCAGAGTTGTTTCCGTGCAAGACGCTTTCCAGCGTTGGTGACGCACTTCAGGCGCTGGCCCAGCAGGCGACTTGAAACTCCGCGAAAGGACGTTCTTTCGCGGAGCGAAAGACGACATTGACTGACCTTGGCTTCTGAGCTGGCCTCTGGCCCTGGATGCCGGTTCCGGGTACTTTGAGCCGGCTGTCTCCGGTTGTCAGTGCCTCGCGAGAGTGCTGCCATGCGAACCTTCGGCGTCCTTTTCCTTGTGCTTTTCGCGACCAGCGCGTCGGGCAGCGCTTGCCACGCTGCCGATGACACTTCGCCCATCGGCGGGAAGATCGACGGCTTTCGGTTGCCGGACTACCGTGGCGCTCCGCACGCCCTGGCCGATGCGAAGGAGCAGAAGCTGATCGTCGTCGCGTTTCTAGCGACGGAGTGCCCACTGTCGCAGCAGTACGCCGCAAGGCTCGTGGAATTGGCTGGCGAGTTTGGCCCCAAGGGCGTGGCGTTCTTCGGCATCGTCTCAGGCGCAAGAGTCGCTCGAGGACGTCGAGCGCTACGTGCTGGGGCACAAGATCGGCTTTCCCGTGCTCAAAGACCCCCGCGCGGAGGTGGCCGATGCGTTTCGTGCCAAGCGGACGCCGGAAGTCTTCGTGCTGGACGCCGAGCGGACCGTTCGCTACTGGGGCCGGATCGACGACCAATACGGCATCGGCTACAAGCGGCCGAAGCCCACGCGGCGCGACCTGGCGGTCGCCTTGGAGGAGCTGTTGGCGGGCAAGGGAGTGAGCCGGCCGGAGGTCGAGTCGGTAGGCTGCTACATCGGACGCACTCCCAAGCGGCCGCCCAAGGGCCCGATCACCTATGCCACGGACGTGGCCCCGATCTTGCAAAAGCGATGCGCGGGCTGCCACCGGAGCGGCGATATCGCGCCTTTCTCTCTGGCGAGCTATGAGGAAACGGTGCCCTGGGGCGAGACGATTCGACGCCGTGGTGCCGCGCGGGCCGCATGCCGCCTTGGCACGCCGATCCGGCGCACGGCAAGTTCGCCAACGACCCGCGGCTCACGGACGCGGAAAAGAAGCTTATCGCCGACTGGGTGGAGAACGGCATGCCGCCGGCGACCTCAAGGCGCTCCCGCGGCCCTCGACGAAGGAGCCGGACTGGCGGATCGGCAAGCCGGACCTGGTGATCCAGATGCCGCGGCCGTTCAAGGTGCCGGCCACGGGGACGGTCGAGTATCAATACTATCTGATCGATCCGGGCCTGAAAGAGGACCGCTGGGTCAAGGCGTCCGAAGTGCGGCCGGGGAGCCGGCAGGTCGTGCACCACGCCGTGGTGTTCGTGCAGCCGCCCGGCGAGCTTTCGGTCATCGCCAAAGACGGCTTCGGCTTTCAGATGCTGGCCGCCTATGGGCCGGGCATGAGGCCGCGCGACCTCAAGGGCGGCCTGGCGAAGCTGGTGCCGGCCGGCTCGAAGCTCGTTTTCCAGATGCACTATACGCCCTGCGGCGTGGAGCAGACCGATCGGACACAAGTCGGGCTGGTCTTCGCCGATCCCAAAGAGGTCAAGAAAGAGCACCGCAGCGGCATCGCGCTGAATTTCGACCTGCGCATCCCGGCCGGCGAGAAGAACCACAAGGTCGAGGCCAACCACCGCTTCAGCCAGGAGACCTGGCTCTACTCGCTGGCGCCGCACATGCACCTGCGCGGCAAGTCGTTCCGCTTCGAGGCCGTCTATCCCGACGGCTCGCGAGAGGTGCTCCTCAGACGTGCCGCGGTGGGACTTCGAATGGCAGCACATCTACGAACTGGCCGAACCCAAGCGAATGCCCGAAGGGTTCGCGGCTGCACTGCGTGGCCTGCTACGACAATTCGGAGGCCAACCTCTGGAACCCGGACCCCAAACGGACGGTAGGCTTCGGCCTCCAAACGTCGCAAGAGATGATGGTCGGCTTCTTCGAGACGGCGCTGGTCGAGCAGGACCTGTCGCTCGGCGCGACCGCAGGTCAAGCGGCTGGACGCCGCGCCAACGGCGAGAGCCGATTTGAAGTCACTTTCAAGTACCGTCCCCCGCCTGCGGCCAAAGCCAAGAAGGTCTACCTGGCCGGCTCGTTCAACGAGTGGAAGCCGGAGGGTCACGCCGATGGACGGCCCCGACAGGGACGGCGCGTTCGTCACCCGGCTGACGTTGAACAAGGGCAGTCACGAGTACAAGTTCGTGATCGACGGCAAGACCTGGAAGCACGATCCGGGAAACCCGCGGCAGACGGGGTTCTACAACAACAGCGTGCTGGAGGTGGGGCAGGCGCCGTAGGGCACACCCTCGACGGCTGGCCTTTTACCACGAAACGGATACACTGAACCACGTGGGCGGTTGTCACGGCGGCTCTCCTCTCAAGCGCGAGGCCGGGCAATGAAAGTCCCTCTGCTCAATGTTCGCCGGCTCAATGTTCGCGGGCTCAATGTTCGCCTGCTTAGCGTCGCTCTGCTCGGCACATTTCTGGGGGCAGGTCTTTGGGCCCCCGCCGCGGCCGGTGATCAGGCGTGCGGCAACGGCGACACCTACGGCACTGCCATTCACTGGGTGCCCACGGCCGCCGAAGCCAAGAAGCTGGCCCGCGACGAGGACAAGCTGATCTTCGTCGTCCACCTGTCGGGCAATTTCACCCGCGACGAGTTCACGTGAAACAATGCCCAGGCACTTCGTGTAGGTGCCCTGTCCGATAAGAAAGTGGGCGAGTTCATCGGCCAGCACTTCGTCTCCGGCTTTCAGCAGGTGGGCGACTTCGAGGTGCTCGAGGTCCGCGGCCAACTGCAAAAGAACGGTGGCAACGTGGCCAGCTACTTTTGCACGGTCCGCGGCGAAGTGATCCACGCCGTCGTCGGTGCCGTGGCGGCCGACAAGCTGCTTACCGAAGCCCGCTGGGCCCTGGAGACCTACCGCGCGGCCAAGCGCCACGCGCAACCAGGACCAGCTCGTGGCGTCTATCCAGGACGCGCACCTCCAGAAGCTGGGCATCGACCCGCGGCAGTTTCGCATCGCCGCCCACCGGGAGCTGCCCGCGGCGTATCGCCAGTTGTCCTACGACTTGTATCGCGTGCAAACGGAGCGCCAGCAAGGCTACGAGGCCTTTGCCACGCCGCCAGTGATCGCGGCCAAGCGTCAGGCGGTCCGTGCCCTCCGCCGCTACAACGACCAGGTCCACGAAATCCTGGCCGCCTGGCCGATGGCCGACCTGGGCCTCGTCTATCGGCTGATCTTCGAGGAAGTGGCGAACCAGCGCGTGGTCAGCGTGCGCGGCCATGTGCAGCAGGCGGCCAAGAACCTGGCCCAGGCGCAACAGCGCAGCGCGGCCCATCTTGTTCGTCCTGTTCGAGGGCAGCCGCGACGGCCGAGGCGCGACGCGGCCGGCCGACCCCTACGTCTACCAGCGCGTGGAGGCACTGCTCAAGCAGCGGGAGGTGACCGCGCCGCTGGGCTCGACGACCGTGGTCAAGCTGCGCAGTGACCAGCTTTCGGCCCTGTCGCAACTGGGCCAGTTGCCCACCTACGTGGTCGAATCGCGGACGTTCCCCATCTTCATCGTCGCCAACAGCGAAGGCCAGCAGCAAACCGTGCTGCAAGGCGCCGTGCAGCCGCGAGAGCTGGCCGCGGCCCTGTGGCCGACCGTCAAGGAGTGCCACTTGAAGGCCGCCGAAGAGCAGTTGAAGAAGGGCCACCGAACGGCCGCCGAGGGCTACCTGCGGCGCATCCTGACCGCACCGGGCGATGACGCCCTGGAAGCCCGCGCTCGGGCGATGCTCAACAGCAAGGCGAATTTGGCCGCGGCCAAGTAACAAGCCGGCCAAGAACCATTGCACACGGCGCGTAGCTGAAGTCGCCAGACTTCATATGGGCCGAACTCTGGCGAGTTCAGCTACTCCAATTGCTCGTCTGTTCTGAGTTGCCGCCATGACCAAAACCATTCGCTCGTCCGCCGTCGTGGTTGCCGCCCTGTGGGTCGGCGTGCTGTTCTGCCTGGGCTTCATCGTCGCGCCCTACCTGTTCACGCTCGCGGCGCGGGGCAGCGCCGTCGTGCCCAACACTGGCGCGGCCGCCGACCTGATCGGGCCGCTGCTCTACAGCTCCGACGTGCTGGGGCTCGTCGCTGGCACGCTCCTGATCGTGGCCCTGGTGTTTCTCCGCCAGCGGCAGGAGGTTCCGCTAGGTGGGCGGCTGTATCTCAGCGAGATCGGCCTGGGCATGGCCATCATCTGTGCGGCAGCCAACTATTGGCTGGTCACGCCGGCGGTAAAGTCGGTGCGAGGCCAACTTGCGGATCTTTACGGCGCCCTCCACCTGGCGGATCGGACCGATCCGCTGTTCGGGCAGTTCAACCGCCTGCACCAAACGTCTACGGCGCTTTTCATCATCGGCTTCGCCGCGGCGCTGGTCTGCCTGGTGTGCATGACGCAGTTCCGCTCGCGGCCGGCAGAATTGCCGGCGTGATGCGCAGCCGCAACGTCTGTTGGCAGTTCGGCTGGGGCTTCACGTCGCTCAGCCCCAGCCACCCGGCCCACGATCGATGGCGCGAAAACTGGCGCAGTTGCTTGACAAGTCCCTTCGGCGGCGATAATACATAGAAATTCGATGTATCGGATTCCTTTGCTCTGCCGACCATGGACACGCGAACTGCTCAAAGGCACGCTGTCGCTGCTGATCCTGTCGCTGCTGAGCCGCAAGGCGATGTACGGCTACGAGATCGCCGCCACGGTGCATCGCGACACGGACGGGGCGTTCACCTGGCGCGAGGGGTCGCTGTATCCGAGCCTGCACAAGATGGAGCAGAGCGGGCTGATCGTCGGCGAGTGGGAGGAGAAGGAGACCGGACGCAAGCGGCGCTACTACCACATCACCAAGAAGGGCCGCGCGGCGCTCGAGGAGAAAGTGCAAGTCGTGGACCGAGCTGTGCCAGCGCCGTCAATCGCATTCTGGAGAAGTCCGATGGACAAGCTTGAGCAGTACCTCGATCAGGTCTGCCGCAGCATCGGCGGGCCGCGGTCGCTGCGCCAGCACGTGCGGCAGGAGCTGCGCGAGCATCTGCTGGACGCCGTGGCCCAGCACCAGGCGGCCGGCTTGTCGGAGGAGGAGGCGCTGGCCAGGGCGCTGGAGGAATTCGGCAAGCCGGAGGAAGTGCGCTCGGAGCTGGAGGCGACGCACGGGCACCGGATGATGGCGGTGGTGATCGACAAGGCCCTGCAATGGAAGGAGATGACGATGCGAGCGAAATGGCTGTGGACGACGTGGGCGTATCTCGGTCTGGCGGTGGTGATCGCGCTGGAGGTGCTGTTCATCACCTTCACCGTGATGTTCATCGTGCCGAAGTTCAAGCAGCTCATGCGCGACGGCCTGATCGATCCCGCGATCATCGACGAGCAGGAGCGTGCGTGGATGCCTGCGTTCCTGGACGGCCTCAGCGACGTGCGGAGGCGGGTACACGACGTTGTGGGTGCTCCTGGCGGCTCGCCGCCTGGGGCCTCTTCGAGTGGCGGGTGCGCAGCGAGAACAAGTCGCTCATGCGGCTGTCGGCGCTGGGCACGGCGGCGGTGGGGCTGATGGTGGTGGTCTTGCTCACCGCGGCGGCGCTGCTTGATTTCGTTCTGTCTGGGGATGCCGGCGACCGCCGGGATGGCGCGGCCATATGCCGTCGATCAGGTCTCCCACGGCGAAGCCTCGGTCGGCGCCATCGAGCAGGCGCTGGTGAAGAAGGACTGGAACGCGATGCAAACCCACGCGGAGCGCAGCCGCCCAGGCGCTGGCCGACCTGGCCAAAGCATCGGCCGCGATCCCGGCCTTGGCTCAGCGCAACAAGCCAACTTCGGCGGAGGAGCTGCGTGCCCGCGTGAAGGCAGCCAGCGAAGAGCTCGCCGCAGTGCAGCAGGCGATTCGTAACAAGGACGCAGCGCGGCTCGAGGCGGCGCTGCGGCGATTTCGAGATTCCTATGGGCCGCTGCACGAAGCGGCAAATCGGCCGCCGCGGTGAGCCCGCTGTGGTGAACAAGCTACGTCGTCTTTCGCTCCGCGAAAGAACCGTCCTTTCGCGGAGCGAAAGGCGACGATGGGAAGCTCCTCTCGCTGGCGTGCTGGCCATTCGTTGCGACGGCTCGTCTGGCTAGTCGCCGTCGAAGTTGTCGATGAAGCCCTCCTCCGTGCACTGCTCTAAGAACGTTCCGACGGGCACGGCCGTCGCGCCGTCCCACTTCCACAGCTCGTGACGCGCATTGCCGTCCCGGGCCTTCGTCAGCAGCCAATAGCAGAAGCCGTCGGGCTTAGGGAAGAACGCCGCGAGATCTGCGGCAAAAAGCTTAGGCACTTGTTCGTGCACGGTCACCCAGCAGCTTCCGAACCACCCGTCGGCGCCGCGGAACACCTCTTTGAACCAGCGGTGTCTCTCCTCCGAGAGTAGGAGGACAATCGACGGCGACTCGGCGTCAAACACCTCGTTGGCCGCCAGCAGGGTGATGCGAGAGCCATGATAGACGTTCACGTACGAGTCGCGGACGTGAATCGGAGCGTCGCGGAACTGGGTGAGCGCGGAACGGAGCATTCGATACTGCTCACGCTCCGCGGTGGACAGCGACTCCGGATCGGGCAGCGAGTCCTTGAGCCGACATAGCGCGGCATATTCTCGGAGTTTGGGCGCCCAGAACTTATAGGCTTCCTCGATCTGGCGTTCGGTATAGATGATGGACCGCATGCGCATGACCTGGCGAATGGATGTTGCCCCGGGCAGGCGGCTGCCTTGCCAGATGCTGCTGCGGACCATTGTGACGAATTGCCAGAGCCAATGGAATCATTCCCGTCCCGCAAGGTGCCCGACACCGACGCATGTCGCGCCGCGGCACGGTCGCGGCCCATGCAGAACGCTCGTCAGGGGAAACCACGGAAAATTCACTTGCGGTGGTAATACTACCTAGGTAGTATTACCGCGATTCGATCATCCTCACAGGTCCGTCGCGTGCCATGTCCGAATACCGTCTGGGCGATCTGCAATTGCGGATCATGCGGGTGCTGTGGGACCAGGGAGGGGCCACCGTCTCGGGCGTTCACGACGCCTTGCCCGGCAGCCCCGTCGGCCTGAGGGCTCGCGACTCGCCGGCTCGCCTGATGGCTCGACGCTTGCCGACCGGCAGTTGGCCTACACCACCATCGCCACCATGCTGCGGAAGATGGAGGACCGCGGGTTGGTGACGCACGATGCCGAGGGCCGGAAATTCATCTACCGCGCCGCGGTCGGCGCCGATGAGGTGACGCGCAGCATGGCCGGCGACTTACTCGACCGGCTGTTCGAGGGGAGTCTGGCCGACATGGTCCATCACATGCTGACGGAGCGCGAGGTCAGCCAGGAGGAGCTTTCTCGTCTGGAGCAGTTGGTTGCTGAAAGCAAAAAGCAGCGCCGAGGAGGCCGCCATGTTCGTTAGCTCCCCGTCGTTCGATACGGTTTTGGACACGGCGCTCGTCCTTGCGGCAGGGGTGGCCGTGATCGCCAGCGTGGGCTACCTGGCCGCCCAGCGATTTGGGCCGCCCACGGGGCAACGGGCCGTTTGGCAGATCGTCCTCTTGGCGATGGCTGGATTGACTGTCGCCGAGCTGGCCGGCCTATCGTCGTGCGTCTCCCATTTGGTTGCGGGCCGCAGCAGACACGCTACGCCCGCCGTCGCGGCCTTCCAGAGTGCGGGATCGGAAGGCGGTGCTAATTGGCAGAGAGAGATTGCTGCTCCACAAGAGGCTGACGGCACGCGGAGCGTGCCTCCTATCATTGCTCACGTGGACGCGTCCTTCCGAGACTCGCAGTGGCGCCTCGAAGAGACGCAGCCGGGGGACTCTGGCGATGCCGTGCAACGCACGGGCGTCGATCATCAAATCCAAGCGATATTTCTAAGTCCAAGCCCGGCGGCCGGCGCGACTGCCTCTGGCCAAGGGGAATCCCCGGTCACCGACTCCGCACCCACCGACTCGGCGGTTCAGCCATCGCCAGCGGGTGACGTTGGCGGCACCGCGTCATGGCGGGGCGCGTTGGGCTTTTGGCTGGTCATCGCGTGGGCTGGCGGAGTCGTCCTATTGGCGGGACTGAGGGCGCTGGGAAGCCTGCTCCTGTGGCGGTTCTGCCGCCGGCTGCGGCCGCTTTCCGACGATGCTTTGTCGTGGAGTGTCTACGTGGTCTCGCGCCGGCTTGGGCTGCGCCGAGCGGTCCGCCTCCGCGAGGCCGCCGGGCTGGCTGCGCCCATGGCCTGGGGTCTTTGGCGGCCGACGATTGCCTTGCCGCCCGGCTTCGCCGACGACTACGGTCCCGCCGAGCAGCAGGCCATGCTGGCCCACGAGCTGGCCCATCTCCGCGGCGCCGATCCGCTTTGGCAACGGTTGGCCGACTGGCTGACGGTCATCCTGTGGTGGCACCCGCTGGCCTGGTGGACACGGCGGCAGTGGCAGGCAGCCAGCGAACGGGCGGCCGACGAGGCCAGCCTGGTTGTCGATGGCGGGCCGGAACTGCTGGCCGAATGCCTCGTGCAGTTGGGCGGGCGAGTGAGCGGCGCTCGCCCGCTGGGCTGGGTCGGCATGCGCGGCGGTTTCCGCTCGCACCTGGGCCGCCGCGTGGAGCGGCTGCTCAATTTGGGCCAACAGCGCTGGCGCCCACCGGGCCGATTGCTGTGGGCCAAGGCGCTCGTTCCCGTCGCGGCGGTGGCCGCGGCGATCCTCTGTACTTCCTGGGCAAGATCCGAAACCTCGTATCAAGGAGAAGCCAACATGAAGATGGTGCAGCACTATTGGCGGCAGTCGCTGCTGGGCGTTGCCCTGGTGGCGACGCTGAGCACGGCAGACCCAGCGGCGGACGCGGTGGCGGCGGACGACGTGGCGCCCGTTGCCGCAGCGCAGGACCAGGACCGGCCGCCCGCCAAGGAAGGAGAGCGACGGGACGGCGACCGGCCCAAAGCGGAGCGCCGCGATGAAGATCGCCCCCGCGCGGAGGGAGAGCGGAAAGACGGCGACCGTCCTGCGCCGCGAGAAGGTGAGCGGCGCGACGGCGATCGACCCAAGGGCGAACGGCGCGACGGCGACCAGCCGCGGCCTGCCGGCGGCGAGCGGCGCGACGCCGACCGACCGAAGGCCGAACGCCGTGAGGGCGACCGCCCACGCCCCGAGGACGGCGACCAGGATCGGCAGCTTCGCCACCTGAGAGCGGCCGCTGACAACCTCGAAGCTGCTGGCCGGCGCGAGGAGGCCCAGCGCCTTCGCCGAGAAATCGCCGAGCGCGAGGGGCGCGGCGGTGGAGATCGTCCCGGCGCTGATCGTCCTGGTGCCACGCGACGGATCGGCCCCGATGCACAGTTTCGAGGCGAGGGGCCCCGCGAGGGTCGGCCGCAGGGCGGCGGTGGTCCCCATGAATTGCTGGGCGTCATCCGCCAGTTGCAGGAAGAGGTCGCCCAGCTCCGCCGCGAGATGGCCGAGATGCGCCGCATGATAGGGCGCGAAGGCCAGCCCGACCGGCCCGGTGCCGGGCGTCGTCCCGAGCCGAGCGACCGCCCCGGGGCTGCTCCCGGCAGGGAAGCTCCGCCCAAGCGAGACCTCCGTCCCGATCGTCCCGAAGGCGACCGCCCGCGCGATGGAGACGCTCCACGTAAAGAGCGCGACCGGCCGCGCGGGGAAGACGATGAGTAGGAGATCGCGAGGCTGAGCTTGCGCCGCCGCCAGCTCGGCAATAGCTTACGCACGCATTGTGACAGGCACGTCGGGCTTACGCCTCGACGCTCGCCGGGCTGTGCCTCGACGCTCGCCGCCGATTCGACGCCAACTGGTCAAAACCCCAGTTGGCGGCGGATGCGGGCCGTGAGCGACTGGCGCACAATGCCCAGCTCCCGCCAGGGATCATCGGCCAGCGAGGCCAGCCGGTTCGGCAAGTTACCCACGTGAAAGTGGCCGGGGAGCGTCTTGGGCGATAGCTCTTCCCAGTGCAGGGGAGTGGACACAGGCGCGCCGGCCCGCGCTCGGGTCGAGTAGGCCGCCACCGCCGTGTGCGCTCGCGTTTGTTCCGAAGGTAGTCGATGTAGATCTTGCCCGCCCGGGCCGCTTTGGACGCCTTCGCGACGTAGCGGCCGGGGGCGTCGGCCACCATCCGCTGGGCGATCGTCTTGGCAAACTGGCCGACTTCGGCCCAGGAGTGCCGCCGCTGGATGGGGACCACGACGTGCAGCCCCTTGCCGCCGGTTGTCTTGACGAAGCTCACCAGGCCCAGGTCGCCGAGCCGCTGCCGAAGCTCGCGCGCGGCCTCGATGACGCGCGACCAGGCAACCGTCACATCCGGATCGAGGTCGAAGGTGATGCGGTCGGGCAGGTCGATGTCATCCCGGCGGCAGCCCCAAGGGTGGAGCTCCAGCACGCTCATCTGCACCAGCGAGAGCAAGCCGGCCAGGTTGTCGATCATCAGGTAAGGCTCGGGCTTCTCCTTCTCGCGGATGCCGATGCGATGGACCGCCTCGGGCGTGCCCGCCGCCGCGTGTTTCTGGTAGAAGTGCTGCCCCTCCCTTCCCTCCGGGCAGCGCACCAGGCTCAGCGGCCGGTCGGCCAGGTGCGGCAGAATCCAGGCCGAAACCTCGGCGTAGTAGGTGGCTAGCCCCAGCTTCGTCAGACCCCGCTCGGGATACAACACCCGCTGCGGATGCGTGAAGGGCACGTCTTTCAGCTCTCGAAGCTGGGAGGGCGTCCACGGGCTCGTGCGCCGAGCGGTCGCCCGCTGGCGCACGACGGCGGAAGTGCTCGAGGAGCGGCCAGCCGCGGCGTGCGTCGCCGGCGATGCTCTTTCGGGGCCGGCTCTTGTTCACTCGCCGGCTTCTTGGAGCTCCACGTGCGCGACGGTGCCTGGGCAACCTCCTCTACCGTCTTGCCGCTTAACGTACTTTCCGGCTGAGCCTGGAGGATGTCCATCTCGGCCAGCGGCCGCGCCTCGGCGTCGCGCTCTTTAATCAAGAGCCAAGGGTCGCCCCGCTCGCCGTCCCGCGGCTTGATCCGCACGAGGGTCCACGCCCCGCGCAGCTTCTCCCCGTCGAGCTGGAACTTGAGGCGCCCCTGCGGATATGTCTCGTCCGCGTCTTCGTTGGCGCTCCACGTGCCCTGGTCCCAGACGATGACCGTCCCGCCGCCGTATTCTCCCTTGGGGATCACCCCTTCGAAGTCGCCGTATTCCAGCGGATGGTCTTCGACGTGCACGGCCAGCCGTTTCTCGGCCGGATCGAGGCACGGGCCTTTGGGCACCGCCCAGCTCTTGAGCACGCCGTCCAGCTCCAGGCGGAAGTCATAGTGCAGGCGCCGCGCGGCGTGCTTTTGAATTACGAAACGAAGCCCGGCCGCCTTCGGGACAGGAGTCTTCCGGCGGGGCGAGTGCCGCGGTTTTCCCTTGGGTTCTGGGGTGCGGCCAAAGCGGCGTTTGCGGCGATATTCTTTCAGCGCCATGGGCGTTCGTTGCCGCGATGGACGACGTCATTTCTTCGCCGACGGCGCAGAGGGCTTGGCCGTCGCCGAGGACGGCGCCGCGCCTTCCCCGAGCGTTGCTTCCACACGAATCGCCTTGTGTCCTTTGAACGTGCCGGGCCGGGCCAGGAACTTCGGCGACCCGGCGACGTGCACGCAGAGCGGCTCGCCCACGTCGTGGTTGGTGGTGATGATGTCGCCCACCCGCAGGCCGATCAGCTCGGCCGTGGTGATCTTCGTGTCGGCCAGCTCGACCATCACCTCGACGGTGGCGCTGCTTGAGGTTCTCGGACGTTTGCCGCATCGCATTCGGCCGTGGCCTCGCCGCGGCGATAGGCCGTCCAACTGTTCGCCGTCAGCTTGTCCGCCGATCCGCTCGATGGAGTTGAACGGAATGCACAGGTTGATCATGCCCCGAATCTCGCCCAAGCGTCAGCTCGAAGCTGATCAGCACCACCACTTCGTTGGGCGGCACGATCTGCACGAGCTGCGGATTGCTCTCGACGCGACCGACCGACAGCTCCAGCGGCAGCACGTTTTGCCAGGCCTGCTTCAGCTCGTCCAGAAAGAGGCCCGTGATCCTGCCGACCAGCCGCAGCTCGATTTCGGTGAGCGGGCGGCGGCGATCGGCGGCCGCTGTCTTTGCCGCCGCCCAGCAGCCGGTCGATGATCGGGTAGAGGATCGACGGGTTGATGTCGAGGATCAGGTTGCCTTCCAGCGGCTCGGCCCGCAGCAGGTTGAAGCAGGTCGGGTTCTCCAGGCTGAAGACGAACTCGCTGTAGGTGAGCTGATCGACGCTGGTCAGCTTGACCTCGACGATGCTGCGCAGCAGCGCCGAGAGGGCCGCGCCGAAGTTGCGGCCGAAGCCTTCGTGCAGCGACTGCAGGGCCCGCATCTGCTCCTTGCCGACGCGCTCGGGCCGCTTGAAATCGTAGAGGCTGATCTTCTCGCGTTGGGCTTGGCGGCCTTGGCCGGCGCTTGTCGGCCGCGGCGCGGAGCGGCGCTGCTATCCAGCGCATTGAGCAGGCTTTCGACTTCGGCCTGACTGAGAACTTCGTCGGACATCCGTGTCCCTCACGTGGTGCGGATGCGGATTGCGTAGGTCGAGTGGTCGAGCATCGCATTACGCATTCCGTATTCCGCATTCGAATTCTCACTACTTCACCTGTCCGTCGCCGTACACCACGTACTTGTAGCGTCGTCAGCTCCTTCAGCCCGCAGGGGCCGCGGGCGTGGAACTTGTCGGTGCTGATGCCGATCTCGGCGCCCAGGCCGAACTCGCAGCCGTCGTTGAACCGCGTGCTGGCGTTGACCATCACCGCCGACGCATCGACGCGGCGGTGAACTGCGCGGGCCGCGGCCAGGTCGCGCGTCACGATCGCGTCGGTGTGCTGCGAGCCGTAGCGGTTGATGTGCTCGATCGCCTCGTCGAGCGAGTCGACGACCTTCACCGAGATGATCGGGTCCGAGGTACTCGGCCGCGTAGTCGTCGTCGGTGGCCGGCGTCGCGCCGCGGCACCAGCTGCCGCACGTCGCTCGTCGCCGCGGATCTCGACGCCGCGCGCGGCGCAGCGCCCGGCCGATCCGCGGCAGGAACGCGCCGGCGACGGCGGCGTGGACCAGCAGCGACTCGGCGGCGTTGCACACGCCGCAGCCGCTGGCACTTGGCGTTGACCGACGATCCGCTCGGCCATGTCCAGGTCGGCGGCCGCGTCGACGTAGACGTGGCAGTTGCCGGTGAAGTGCTTGAGCACCGGCATGCGTGCCTCGGCGGCGACGCGGCGGATCAGGCCTTCGCCGCCGCGGGGGATCGCCAGGTCGATGTACTCGTCGCAGCCGCAGGAAGTGGCCGACGGCCGCGCGGTCGGGCGTGTCGACGAGTTGCACGGCGTCGGCCGGCAGGCCGACTTCGTCGCAGCGCCTCGGCGAGGATCTCGACGATGGCCCGGTTGGAGTGGGCCGCTTCCTTGCCGCCGCGGAGGATCACGGCGTTGCCGCTCTTGACGCAGAGCGCGGCGGCGTCGACGGTCACGTTCGGCCGCGACTCGTAGATGAAGAAGATCGACGCCGAGCGGCACGCGGACCTTCTGCACCTCCAGGCCGTTGGGCCGGATCGACGACTCGATGACCTCGCCGACCGGGTCGGGCAGCGCCGCGATCTCCTCCAGCGCCGCGGCCACCGAGGCCACGCTGTCCGCCGTCAGCCGTAGCCGATCCACGGCCGCCGCCGTCAAGCCAAACGACGGGGCCGCCTCGATGTCCCGAGCATTCGCTGCTAGCACGGCCTCCGCCTGCTCCCGCAGCCGTCTGGCCCCCATCCGTAGCCAACCGTCCTTGTCGGCACCGCTGGCGCAAGCTAGCTCCGCCGCCGCCCGGCTGGCACGCTGGGCAACGTCGAGGCAATAGGCAGACAGCGAGGCGGTCGAAGCGACTGACATGAATGCTACCAATCCGCAGTGGCAACGCGCTCGGCGTCAAGGTGCGGTCATGACGTGAAGTATGCGTCGAGAAATGCCCTAGCGTCAACGCGAAGAAGCGCGGCTTTCCTCGGCCAGAGTTGCGTGCGCACACGTGGGCCAGTATTGCGCACGCAACTTCGGAAGAATTCGCTTCGGGTTTCACACTCTGGTTTCGGGATACCCGTGCTGTCGGGGGCGGGGCGGTCCGGCTGAGGAGTCTCCGGAAACGCACTGGCCGCCGGCGGCGGGTTGTCGGCCCCAAGTCGCGGTGCCTTGGGAGCTTCTGGCGATCCCTCGCTCTCGCTTTGGACGGACCTGCGCCATGCGCCACTCTTTGCCCGTCGGTCTGGAGGCCGTTCGCAAGGCCGAGCTCGATCAAATCCGCATTCGCCGCCGCGAGGCGGCGCGGACGGCCGGGCACAAGCCGCCCGCCGAGGACGCTTCGCCCCAGAACGACCTGGTGGGCATGGCCCTATCGGGGGGCGGGCTGCGGTCGGCCAGCTTTGGCCTGGGGGTGGTGCAGGCGTTGCACCGCTGCGGGCTGTGGCGGTTCGTCGATTACTTGTCCACGGTCTCGGGCGGCAGCTACCTGGGCGGCATGCTCAGCACCCACGTGCTGCACCGCGAGCAGGGATACACGAGAGACGACTTTCCCTTCCAGCACACCCGAGGGACCAAACAGACGCGGCTGGTGCAGCGGTTCATCTACGGCGGGTATTTTCTCTTCCGACCGTCCCGGCTGGTGAATCGCTACCTGATCGGTCTGTTGCTGGTGAACCTGTTCGTGTTTTCCGGCATGGTCGCCCTGGCGGCGCTCGTGTCGTTCTTGTGGCGGTGCCTGGACAATGAGTCGCTAACCGACCTGGTTGGCATGTTCGACATCCGGCCCTCGCCGCCGAGTGGCGTCTTCAACACCGACCTGTTGCGGGCTTTCTGGCCGTTCTTCGCTCTGGCCACGTTGTGGGTGCTGCTGTGGTGCGTGTCGCTGTGGCGGCGCGGTCCCGTGGCTTCGGGAAGGGCCTCGCGGTGGCTGTTGTGCCTGACCATTGTGTCCTTCTTGATTGGCTGCGCTCTCCTGGTGGGCAACGGCGACATCAGCGGCGGCGTCTTCCAGGACCACGTGAAGAACCAGGACGGCTTCAAGCTGCCCGACGCCGCGTGGACGCCGATCGTGGCGGTGATTCTGGCCGGCCTGCTGCCGTTCCTCCGCCCCTCGCGGCTGCTGCAAAGCGGCACGCGGCCCAAGAACGATCTGGAGCGGTATGTGTTCATCGTCGCCAGCGTGTGCCTGCTGGTGGGCGTGCCGTTGATCCTGGTGGGACTGTTTGCCCGCGAGAACCTCTCGGGCTACAACACCGACCCCTATCGACCGCTGGTGCGCGGAGACTGGAAGCGCAAACCGGGCTGGGCTGCCGGAGCAACTGCGGTGGCGGCGCCGGGATCGCCTTCGCAAAGCGGCGACGCGATTGCCAACGTCATTTCGGAATCCTCCCGGCAGCAGCTTCGTGACGCGGCGCTCAAGGTGCAAGAAACGCACAAGGACTTCACGATCAGCGAGGCGCAGTTCTTTAATTTCCGCGACATTGAAGACGGCTCGCTGCGGCCCACCTGGGACAGTTGGCAGGCAGACAACCACCTGCGGCGCGCTTGGGACGCCTTCGCCTTTTGGTGTGGCTTGGATGCCGACGACCGCGCGAGCCGCTATTGGGAAGCCAGAGCGAGTCTTCTCCAGGCGATGGACGACCTGTGTTTGACGCTCAACGGCGTCCTGGCCGATCCATCGACGCGACTTGTCCCCGGCGAAGTCAAACAAAACCCACGTCTCAAGGAACTCTTGGATCGCGATCGAGTGCTCCCTTGTCCTTATTGGACCGCCTACGAGCGCCACGAGTTCAACCGGCTGGCGCTGGAGTCGCGTTATCCGGAATTGTTGAACGCGCGGACCGATGTCAAGCGAATCATCACGCAGGCCGAGGACCAATGGACCCGGCTGCGAATCTTCGCGGTGGCGGCGGCGATCTTCCTCTGCGTCGGCCTGGCCGTCGATCTCAACGCCATTTCCATGCACCAGTTCTACCGCAACCGCATCGCCGACGCCTTCCTGACGCGGCCGCCGGGCAAGCACCACGAAGGTTGGCGAGTCGGCGAGCTGGAGACCGTGAAGCACGGCAGCCCGTACCATCTGATCGGCGGCACGGTCGCCTTTCTGCGCAGTGCGCTGCGGTGGCCGTCGCACCTCGTGGAGGACGACCCGGCTCGCCCGGCGAAGGGTGCCAACGGCCGCCCGCCGCGCGAGAAGCTGAGCCAGGATCCGCGCTGGGTGAGCGACTTCGTCTTCTCGCAGTTGTATTGCGGGTCGCAGATCACGGGATATATGAAAACGGCCGATCACGAGAACGCCGTGGTGGGCGACTTGAGCAACGTCTCGGTGGGTGACGCGATCGCGATTTCCGGGGCGGCGGTCAGCCCGGGCCATGCCCGCAATCCGTTAGTCGCGTTTCTGATGCTCGTGTGCAATTTCCGGCTCGGACAATGGGTGCCCAACCCGTTAGGACCGCGCCCCAGCATTCGCCCGCGGCTGCTGCCGCTCATGTGGTGGGCCTGGCGTCGGCCGGCCAAGCGGCGGCCGTACTGCTTCGTGACCGACGGCGGTCAGAGCGACAACCTGGGCCTCGTGCAGTTGCTGCGGCGGAAGTGCCGGTTGATCCTGGCCATCGACGCGGGGCGCGACGGCGGGCACGAGCTGGGCGATTTGGCCAAGGCGCTGCGGATCGCTCGCGTCCACGGCGGAGTGCGAGTCATCGAGCTGGCTCCCGACGGCCTGGGCCACGAGCAGGAGCTGTGCACGAAACGGCTTTGGCTCAAGAGATTCCGTAAGGCGTCGAAGAAGAACGACGACGATGCGGACGACCCGCGCGAAGACGCCTTTTGCGAAGGCCACTTTCTGCTCGGCCGCATCCTGTATGAGGACGGGCGGGAGGGCCTCCTGGTCTACGTCAAGCCATCGCTTACCGGCGACGAGGGGATCGACATCCTCGGCTATCAGCAGCGGCACACCGAGTTTCCGCACGAGTCTACCGGCGACCAGTTCTTCGAAGAGGCGCAGGTAGAATCGTATCGCGCGTTGGGGCATCACATCGGCGACCAGTTGTGCCGCCGGCTGCCCTGCGACCTGTGGGACGACGAACACGTGCGAGTGGAGGACCTCGTGGCATCCCTCGAAGGTCGCGCCGACGACGAGCCGCACTTCGACGCAGGCCGGGCGAAGAGGGACCAGGCGGAAGCCGGCCCGCAGCCGGCCGCCCAGGATGTGGAGCCTATCGAGGCGGCGAGCAATGGAAACGGCGAGCGGCCGATACGGCCGCGCTAGCGGCGTGAGTCTGTTATCAGGGGGCTTACGCTCTCGTTGTTCTACACATCTTTGAAGTTGCAAACCCATGCCTTGACCCCCGCCGGCTTGTCCGGCGGGTGAATGAGATTGGCGGCTAGCCGAAGGAGGCCGCCGCTGCGTTAACCCCTGCCGGCTTGACCGGCAGGTGAAGGAGGTTGCCCGGCTAAGACGGTTGCTTGCATTCGCTTAGCTGCATAACCTGCGCCTCCTGCCAGGCGGGTACGTCCGCACGGCGTAGCCGCAACCCCTACGCTCTTCAGTAAAGCACTGAAAGCAAGATGAACCACGACGGACACGAAGAGCACCAAGGCGAGAACACTCGGGCGCGATTTTCCTTCGTGTCCTTGGTGCTCTTTGTGGTTCAACTTTCCTGGATTGTCCTTTCAGAGATTGTTAATCCGTGACTTCGGCTTCACCTCTTGGCCTGTTCGTTGAACACCCACTCGCCGCGCAGGACGCTCCAGTCGTTGCCGAAGTAGCCGGCCACGCGGACGCCGCGGCTGCCGCGGGTGAGCATGTCGGCGCCGTAGATCAAAAGGTCCGGATAGCCCGCGCCCGAGACAAAGTAGTTGGCCCGCTGGGCGGCCCGCTGCCCCTTCGCGCCCGTGGTGGCGACTACGCCGACCAGGGCGTGATCGCTGAGCGGCCGCGGATGACAGAACAGGCAAACCAGGTCGTCGCCGGTCAGCTCGCGTTTGTCAAAGGCCACTTTGCCCCGCCGCACTTGAACGGGGCTGGCCTCCAGCAATTCGGCCCAGGCGGCGTTGGTGTCCGCGTTGCCGTAGAGAATCACGTTGCGAAGGACCTGGCGGACCTCGTTGCTGGCCCGCCTGGTGCCGCCATTTTCTTTGGGCACGTCCGGGTTATCAGGAGGCTGACGCCCACCGCTCGCCTGCTTGATCTCGGATGAGCCGGCACGCCCCTCGAGCGCAGCCAGCCGCGTGTCGGGGATCACGTCCACGGAACCGTTGCCGCGGTACCAGAAGGTTTCGGCGTCGAAGCGGGCCTTGGCCAGCGCCCAGGCATTCTCCTCCGGCGTGCCACGCGTACCGTAGACGAATATCACGCGATTGCGGAACGCCTCTTTGAATGGCCCGTGGCGCTGTGCGCTCTTGAGCTCGGGCGACAGCTCCTTGGGCAGCCGCTTCCACTGCGGGCCGTCGCGGACCAGCCACAGCGGCCCTTTGCCGTCACCCGCCGGCCGAGAGACGGTGATCGGCGCACTGCCGTCGAGCGTCACACGGCCTTCCTTGTCCAGCGGCCATTGCCCCAGGTCGAGCGTCAGCCGCTTGACGTTTTGAGTGCTGCCCACGAAGCTCGGCTCGGCCGGATCGTAGCGGAGATCGACCGTGCTGGGCTCGCCCTGTTTGAGCTGCGTTTCGATCGTCGCCCAGTGCGAGCTGCCCGAGATGCCGGGGTTCACCGTCGTGAAGGCAACCTGCCGCACGTCCTTTCCCTCCGGAGCGACTTTGCGGCGGAAGAAGTCGAACATCGGCTCCCAATCGACGCAGTCGGCGCCGCCGCCCACCGAGCCGTCCCACCAATGGCCGGCGCCGGCCTGCTCGCAATAGGCAAAGTCGCGGTGAAACTCGCCGAGGTGCTTGCGCATCGTGCGGGCTTGATCGACGGGCACGTTGTCGTCTCGCTCGCCGTGCAGCACGTAGACGCCGTGTTGGCCGTAGTTGCGGACCAGGTTCAGCGTCTCGCTGCCTCCGCCCGCTCGGCTGAGCATCCGCTGCACGGCGTCCGGCTCTTGCGGGCGGTTGACGCCGTAGGTGAAGAAGCTGATCCAGCCGGCGCTGGGGCCGATGGCCGCGAAGCGATCGGGATAGGTCGCCGCCAGGTGCCACACGCCGTGGCCGCCCATCGAATGGCCGGTGAGATAGGTGCGGCGCGGATCGGTCTTCAACCGCTTCGTGGCATCGGCGAGCACCTCCAGCGCGTCCAGGCGGCCCCAGTCTTCCCAGTCGAAGCCAAACGGCCGGCGATTGGTCGCGGCCACGAGATGCCCCCACGTCTTGGGCGAGTAGGCGGCCGCGTGCCCCGTGGCCTCGACGCCGGCGCCGTGCAGCGTGAGGAAAGCGCGGGCGGCTCCGCGGGCGGCGGCTGTCCTTCGGGGCGCTTGGCCGGCAGCACGGCGTAATATTGGACGCTGCCGTCGATGTCGCTCACGAAAGTGCGCTTGTGCAGCCCGGCCGCCGTGCGCAGCGGCAGTTTGATCTCCAATTGACTGAGCGCTTTGGCAGCCGCGTCTCCTGCGGGCAGGAGCCGGAGCGTGCAAGTTACGCCGCCCGCTTCGGGTGCTTCGGGCAATTGCCAGGCGATGCGAAAGGGCACCTTGCGGGCCGACAGCGGCGGCAGGTAAGGCACGGCTTGTTCGGTCGGCTTTTCGCCGGGGCAACCGGCCATCAGACGCAATCCTTCCAGCGGCTCGACCGTGGCGTTGACCACTACCGCGGCCCCCCACACCGGCTCGACTTCCTCGACCAGCAGGTCAGGTAGCGTCGGATCGCGGGCTTCCAGAAAGGCGCTGGCAGGCGGCAGCCCAAAGCTGGCCGCGAAGGTTCCCCGGTAGCAGTGGGCCAGCAGATGGTTGGTGCCTGCCTTAAGCTCGACAGGCAGGCTGAGCCGCGCCGCTGCCATAGGGATCGCCCGTGCGGGGGACGCCGTTGACATAGACGATGCCGGTGCCGCGCGTCTCCAGCAGCAGCACTTGCTCGGCGGCCGCCTCGAGGGCCACGTACATGTAGCCGCCGCGGAGGGCGTCGTGCTTCATCGCCCCGTCATCGTCGAAACGGGGCCTGATCCATTTGCGCGACGGGGCGCCGGGGACGGCGATTTCGTCCCCTTCCCGCGGATGCCAATCCGGTTTGGCCATCTGCGCTTCGAGATGGTCCACATAAATGGCGTCGCGCCCATAGCGGCCGACCGTGGGAATCACCAGCGCATCCTTGATGGTGGGCAGCGCGGCCGCGTCGGGCTGTTTCGCCGCCGGCGGCTCCTGGGAGACACCCGCGCGGCCCAGCGCCAGCAGCGAGAGGATCGTGAAAATCAGACGAACACCAAGGGCCCTGCGTCCCGCGCGGCGAAACATGAAGCACCTCCGTGCCAGGGTGACAGGATGACAAGGTGAGGGGAGTGACAGGTGACAAGGTGACAAGGTGGCCAAAGATGGTCAATGCGAACCCGTCAATCCGCCCCACACTGCCGTTCCTCTCACCCCCTCACCCTCTCACCTTGTCACCTTGTCATCGTGTTCATCGCCGCCGCCCCACCGCCGCATCAACTCGTGCGGCACGCCAAGCTGGTCACACACGCGGCCGACGATGAAATCGACCAGGTCCGCCACGCGCTGGACGCCGTGGTAGAAGCCGGGCATGGCCGGCAGCACGACTGCGCCCGCCTCCGCGCAGCGCTTCATGTTGTCGAGCTGAATGACCGAAAGCGGCGTCTCCCGCGGCACCAGCACCAGCTTGCGGCGCTCCTTGAGGTGCACGTCGGCCGCCCGGCAGATCAGGTTCTCCGAGGTGCCGTGGGCGATGGCCGCCAGCGTGCCGCCCGAGCAGGGGCAAATCACCATCCCGTCGGTGAGAAATGACCCACTGGCCACGGGGGCCATGAAGTCCTCGAAATGATGGTAATGCACGTGGCCAGCGGCGGGCCGTGCTCGGGCCGTGTCTGGTCCTGCGACTGCTTCCAGCAGTCTGGGTGCTTTGAGCGCATCGGCGTCGAACTGGCGAAGGTTGATCTCGATTCCCAGCTCCTGCTCGATCACCGTCTGGCCCGATGCGCTGATCGAGAGATGCACTTCGCACCCGGCGGCGCCGAGCACCTCCAGCAGCCGCACGCCGTAGACGGCGCCGCTGGCGCCGGTGATGCCGAGCACGAGTTTGCGGGTCATCGGATCGCGATCATTCAGCCACGGATAGCCCGTTCGTTGAACCACAGCAGCACGGACGGCGTGCGGTGTGAAGCACGATATGGCCACGAAGAGCACCAAGAGCACGAAGTACGGCAGGCTCTCGGCGGCACTTCTTTGTAATACGAAGGTGTCGGATTTCGCGCAGCCTGCGCGAATTTGTGCCACTATACGACAGAGTCCATCGATTCCATGCAGACAGGAAGATGGAGGACAGGAAGATTCACTCTCGTGGTGCGTCAATCATCTTCCTGTCCTGCATCTTCCTGTCTTCCCTTGGTTGCGGCTACGCTGCGCCAAGCTCTTGGTGTCCTTTGTGGCTCATACGTCAATCCGCTTCTTTCCTCCGCCAACTGGCCCCCGGCCGATCGACGCGGAACTGCACCAGCCGCGTGTGCTCCACCTCGGTCACGTAGACCGTCCGGCCGTCCGGGCCGCCGAAGCAGAGGTTGCTGGGCTGCTTGCCGAGCACGTCGATCTCGCGGAGCACCTCGCCCTTCGGGCGACAGCACGGCGACCGTGCCCTTGCCGTAGCGCGTGATGTAGAGGTTGCCGTCGACGTCGCAGCGCATGCCGTCGAAGCCGTGGTCGTCGAACTTCTTCAGCAGCCGCTTCTCGCCGAGCGTGCCGCCGTCGCCGATGGGGAAGGCCCAGACGTTGCGCTGCACGCTCTCGTTGACGTACAGCGTCTTGCCGTCGGGGCTGACCTCGATGCCGTTGGTCGTGCCCATGTCCGGCGGCCAGCGGGTCGACCTTGCCGTCGCGTGCCGATGCGCCAGAGCTGGCCGGTGCCCTTGCCCCAGTTGGGGTCGCTGGCGTAGAGCGTGCCGTCGGGGGCGATGGCCAGGTCGTTGGGCTGGTTCATCTGTCGGCTCGTGGGCGAAGACGGTGATCTCCTTCGGTCTTCGGGTCGATCCGCAGCACGTTGTGGCCGACGTAGTCGGCGACGTACATCATGCCCTTCGCGGTCGAAGACGATGCCGTTGCCGGTGCTCTTGCCGGGCAGCTTGACGAAGACCTCGCCCTTGCCGTCGGGCGTGACCTTGCCGATGGTCTGCTGCTTGGGCGAAGTTGACGGCGTAGACGTTGCCGTCGGCGTCGCAGGCCGGGCCTTCGATGCCCGGCGTGAACTCTTTGGCCTTGGTGAGCGGCTTGGCCATCCAAAGTGTCTCGTCGGCGGCCGTAGCGGCCGGAGAGGACATCCAGGCGAGAGCCAGGGCGAGGAGGGGAAGCGTGCGGTGGAAGAGCATGCGTTGTCTCGTCGTGTTTCAGGGTCTCGTGCTTGGCTCTCGGCGACGATCGCGGCGAGCTGATGGAGCAGGTCCCGGATCGAGAATCATAATCTGCGGCTGGCTGCGGCGGCAAACAACCATCGTGGCCGTAGGCTCGTTGCCCGCAGGGTCGGCGTAGCCGGCGCGGTCAGCAGCCACCGGTGGTCGATCCTGCGGTTTTCTCGCTTGCTTGGCCGCGAGTTCTACGCTATCAATGCAGCAGAGGGTCGAGTGAAGGGCTTGGCGAGGCTTTGATTCGGCCGGGAATTGTCGCCAGAGAGCCGGAATTGTCGCCAGAGAGCCGGAATTGTCGCCAGAGAGCCGGAATTGTCGCCAGAGAGGTTGACACCCGGCGACCCACGAATATGATGACGGTAGTAATCGCCGCTTCGTAGTTGATAGCTACGCCCACGAAGCCGTCTTTCTCCTTCCCGCTCCAGCCAAGCGCTCCATCGGTCAGCAGGATTGGCGAGCAGAGTTCTTTATCGAGAAGCGATCTTGCCAGGCGAATTCTTTCGGCAGCAGCCAGAGGGCGCCGGTAACCAGGAGCCAGGTTGATTGGACGTTGGGGAGGAAGCGTGGGCAGTTCTCGCCCTGATTTGCGTGGCCTTGAATTTCAGGACGAATGACGCTTGAGGCGGAGCCGCTTGCCGCGGAAGGTCGGTTGGCCAAACACCTGCCTGCATCGCTAGAGATTGCTGTCTAGCGCGTGGCCTGGTGGGATGGGCGTCGCCTGAACACGGGCGATGGGCCGCCGCAGGAGTTTCCTCATCCTGAGTTGCGCAAAGTGCACGAACCTGCCTGCGCCGCGCTTGGGTCAGGCGCGCTCCGTGACTGATTGAACGATCTTCGCCGCAGTCCCTTTTGGACGTTCGTGGCGAAAGCCAGCGCACGGCGACTGGTGGCGCTGCGCGTAGGGCCTGTTCCCTCGAAGGCCGAGGGTGCGCGCAGAGTGCTCCTCGGCAGCGGCCATCGCAGCGTTTTGCAGCAGGTTCAGCGTTTTTACAGCAGGTATTGCGGCTATCGGCGCATGGTGTCTCGGCGCATGGTGCCCTGGGCGCATGGTGCCCCGAGCGCCTCGCTGCTTCAACACAGCGACAGCGGTGTTTTTCTCTTTTCGGTGAGACAGTTTTTTCAGGTGGAAGATGGCAAAGCGGAAGCGGACTCGGACTCGCGGGCGCAGCGGCCCCCCCCAACGCGGCGGCGGGCAATTCAACCGCGGCTCCAACCACCGGCATTCGAACCACTATGGCGGCCATCGGTCGCCTTATCCGCGCGAGGCGCCGGTCTATGACCCGGGCCAGGAGCCGGTGGCCGAGAACGGCGAGGCCGCTGCCGCTGGAGCCCTTCGTCGGCGTGCTGGAGATGCACCCCAACGGGTACGGCTTCCTCCGCGATCCCAAGAACAACTACACCCGCGAGCGGACCGACCCCTTCGTGCCCGGCACGATGATCGAGAAGTACCGCCTCCGCGAAGGCGTGCTGATCAACGGCATGATGCAGCAAGACCGCCGGCAGCAGGGGCCGCGGCTGCGAGAGATCATCGACGTGGACGGCATGCCGCCGGACGATTACGCCAAGGTCAAGGACTTCGACAGCCTCACGCCGATCAACCCCGACCAATGGCTGCGGCTGGAGACCGGCCCGCAGCCGCTGACCACGCGGGTGATGGACCTGCTCACGCCGATCGGCAAGGGGCAGCGGGCCCTGATCGTCGCCCCGCCGCGGACCGGCAAGACGATCCTGCTGCAGCACATCAGCCAGGCCATCGCGGCGAACTATCCCGGAGCTGACGCTGATCATGCTGCTGATCGACGAGCGGCCGGAAGAAGTCACCGACATGCGCCGCAACGTCGAGGGCGAGGTCATCGCCAGCAGCCTGGACCGCGACGTCGAAAGCCACGTGCGGCTCTCGCAGCTGGTCGTCGAGCGCTGCCAAGCGCCTGGCCGAGATGGGCAAGGACGTGTTCCTGCTCATGGACTCGATCACCCGCATGGCCCGCGCCTTCAACAAGTGGGTCGGCAACACCGGCCGCACGATGTCGGGCGGCGTCGACATCAAGGCCCTCGACATGCCCAAGAAGCTGTTCGCCACCGCCCGCGCGTTCGAGGAAGGGCGGCTCGCTGACCATCGTGGCCACGGCCCTGATCGACACCGGCAGCCGCATGGACGAGGTGATCTTCCAGGAGTTCAAGGGCACCGGCAACATGGAGCTGGTGCTCGACCGCAAGCTGGCCGACCGCCGCGTCTTCCCGGCCATCGACATCACGCCAGTCGGGCACGCGGCGCGAGGAGCTGCTGCTGCCGCCCGAGATGCTGCACGCGGTGACGATGCTCCGCCGCACGCTGATCGCAGATGCACCCGGTCGATGCCATGGAGCAATTGACCGCCAAGCTGCAGAAATTCGAGCTGAACAAGAAGTTCATCGACCTCATCGCCGCCGCGCACGTGGCCGACTGATGTCGCGAACCGCCGCACGCTGCCCGGCGAGCGGGGGGCGTAAGCCCTCTGATGACTCGGCGACGGCATTATCAGGGGGCTTACGCCCCCCGCTCGCCAACGTCACAGCAAGTACACGTTGGCGATCGACAGATAGATGAGAATGCCGGTGACGTCTACAAGCGTCGCCACGAACGGGCTGGAGGCGTAGCCCGGATCGAAGCCCAGCCACTTCAGCCCCAGCGGCAGCATGGAGCCCACCAGCGTGCCCCACAGGCAAATCGCCGCCACCGCCTGGGCGATGACCAGCCCCATTCTCCAGGCCTGCACCTCGGGCGAGACGATGGCCGTCAGCGCGGAGGCGCAAACGAAGCCGATGACGCCGATCGTGCCGCCCAGCACGAGGCCCATCAGCAACTCGTGCCGCAGCACGCGCACCCAATCGTAAACGCTGACTTGGCTCAGCGCCAGGGCGCGGGTGATGAGCGTCACCGCCTGCGAGCCGGAGTTGCCGCCGATCGACATGCACAGCGGCACGAACATGGCCAGGACGACCAGCTTCTTCAGCGCGTGCTCGTGTGTTTGCATGGCGTGCACGGTCAACAACTCGGCCACGAACAGCACGGAAAGCCAGATCGCGCGTTTTCCCCAGATGTGCAAGAACCTCGCCTGCAGGTAGTTCTCCTCCAGCGTGCCCACGGCACCCATCCGCAGCGCGTCCTCGGTGGCCTCCTCCACGACGACGTCCATCACGTCGTCGTGCGTGATGATGCCCACCAGGCGGTGCTGATCGTCCACGACCGGGATGGCGATGAAGTCGTACTTTGCCAGCTCACGGGCGACCTCTTCCTGGTCTTGATCGACGCGCACCGAGACCAGCTCGCGCTGCATGATGTCGCTCACCAGCGCGGTGGGCTTGGCCAGGATCAGCTCGCGCAGCGATACCAGCCCCAGCAGCCGGCGGTCCTGGTCCACGACGTAGACGTAATAGATCGTCTCCTTGTGCGGGGCCTCGTGGCGCACGTGGGAGATGGCCTCGCTGACCGGGATGTCCGAGGGGAGCGTGGCATAGTCGGTGGTCATCACCGAGCCGGCGCTGTGCTCCGGATACGAGAGCAGCCGGCGGATGTCCTCGCGGTCGGCCTTGGCCACGAGCGGCAGCAGGCTATCGACCACGTCCCGCTCGAGACGCTTGAGCAGATCGACCCGGTCGTCGTGGCTCATGGCCTCGAGCAGCTTCGACATCCGCTCGCGGCCGACGCCGCTCACCAGCTCGTCTTGCTTGTGCAGCGGGAAGAACGAGAACACCTCGGCCTGCCGATAGATATCGGCATGCGAGAGAAGCTCCCACGTTTCATCGACCGAAAGCCCTTCGGCGAACTCGGCGATGCTGACCGGGTGCAGCTCGGTCATGACCTCGGTCAGTCCGCGGTCGTCGTGCTCCCGCAGCATCTCGCGGATTTCCGGCAGCAGCAGCGGGTTGTAATTGACGGCGGCGGCCGGAGAGTTCATGCGGGTCGTCTAAAGACAAGCAGGCGGATTGCGATATAATGACGCAGTTTCTACAGCGTGGCGTGCAGCGCAAGCGGCGTCAATCGCGTTATTCAGTCGCCGGCAGGCTCGCCTGCGGGTCGAGGCGTTATGAAACTTCGCGTGGGTGTCGTGGGGCTGGGCACGGCCTGGGAGAAGCGCTATCGGACCGCGCTGCGGCGCTGAGCGACCGCTTCGAGGTCCGCGCCGTGTGCGAGCCGGTGGCCCACCGCGCCGCCCAGGTGGCGCGAGATTTCAACGCCTCGCCGGTGGATGGCTTTCGCGCCATGTCGCGCCGCGAGGACGTGGACGCCGTCCTGGTGCTCTGCCGGCGCTGGTACGGTTCGCTGCCCGTGCTGGCGGCCTGCGACGCCGGCAAGGCGGTCTTCTGCTGCGACGGGCTGGACGGCGATCCGGAAACGGCCGAGCGTCTCAGGCACCGAGTCGAGACGGCTGGCGTAACGTTCATGGCGGAGTTTCCCCGCCGCTACGCTCCGGCCACGCTGCGGCTGAAGGAGCTCGATTGCCACGAGCCTCGGCGCGCCGCGGCTGCTCTTCTGCCATTCTCGCCGGCCGATGGAGTCCTCTCCTCGCGACGAGGCCGACGCGGAGCTGGCTGCTCATCACGAGCTTGTGGAGCTGGTCGATTGGTGCCGGTACGTCGTGGGGCACGACCCCGTCTCCGTGGTCGGCGTGGCTCACGGCTCGCAGCCCGGCGCGTTCGACGGCGACTACAAGATGATGAGCGTCGATTTCTCGCAAGGAGACGATCCGGCCCACTCGGTGATTGCCCAGATCAGTTGCGGACAGTACATGCCGGCGGCCTGGCACGAGGCCATCAGCTTCCGTCCGCCCACGGCCCTGCAAGTGGCCTGCGAGCGGGGCATCGCCTTCATCGATCTGCCCGCCGGGCTGGTGTGGTTCGACCAGGCGGGCCGCCACCACGAGACACTGGAGAGCGAACGCCCGCTGGGCGAGGCCCTGCTGCTCCAGTTCTATCGCAGCGTGACCAGCCTGGTGCTCAAGAGCTCCAGCCTGGAAGACGCCTACAAGGCCCTGACGGTGGTGCTGGCGGTGCGCCGCAGCCACTCCAGCGGGCAACGCGCGAAGCTCGTGTGGTAGAATGCGGCCCTCTGGCATTTGGATTCCATGCACAGCCTGGCCTTACTGGAAATCGGGAACCTCAGCCCTGCGCTCGTGGTCGCCGATCGCTGTGCCAAGGCCGCCGGCGTGCGCGTCGTGGGTGTGGAAAGCGCCGACCCGGCCCAGTGCATCAAGCTGCTGGGCAGCGCCGACGCCGTGCGGGCGGCGGCCGAGGCGGGCGTGGCCCTGGCCCGCCAGATGGGCGCGCTGGCCGCCTGGAGCGTGCTGGCCGGGCCGCTGAGCGAGACACTGGCCCTCGCGCAGCAGGCGCCGGTCTTCAATCCCTTGCTTGGCATTTACGATTCCCGTGTTCCGCAAGAGGGTGCTATGAACTCGTCCGACGCGCTGGGATTGCTCGAAACACAGGGCCTGGTGGCCGCACTGCACGCCACCGACGAGATGCTCAAGAGCGCCTCGGTGACACTGGTGGGCAAAGAGAAGATCGGCGCGGCCTACGTCACGATCATGGTCCGCGGCGACGTGGCCGCCGTGCAGGCAGCCATCGCCGCCGGCAAGCAGACCGTCGAGCGGCTCGGCGGCAAGCTGATCCTGGCGGACGTCATCAGCCGCCCCCACCCGGATTTGGCCGCGCTGCTGCCCAAGTAGGCGCCGCGAGCCGAGCGGCACCACGCGCCACGCTCCCTTTACGGAATCATGCGCCCATGCCGCCGACAAGACCAATGCCCGCGCGACGCCGTTATCAATACAGCCTGCGAGCGCTGTTGCTTCTGGTGCTGCTCGTGGCGGTGGGGGCGCTCTTCTGGCGGACGGCTGTCGAGCCGTATCGCCGGCAGCGACGGACGATGGAGCTGATCCAGGAATTGGGCGGCACCTTTCAGACGACCCCTGCCGATCGCTGGGTCCGGTGGCTGCATGGCGGCGACTACCAGCATCTCAAGTTCGTCAACCTGGCAGACGGTGACGATCCCAGCGCCTATATCGACCGCGTGGCGGCCCTGCCGGCGATCCAGACATTGGTCGTCGGCGGGCCGGCCTTCGCGGACGATCATCTGCGGCGCTTGCACGGCTTGACCACGCTCAAAGGGCTGGTGCTCGATTCGACGAGCGTCACCGACGATGGCCTGGCCGCCCTGCGCAATGCGCTGCCTGACGTGGACGCGTATCGCAGCGACCGACGAGCCATCAAGGTCCTCGGCCTTTACGGCGACGTGATCACGGAGCCTGGCAGCGTGCCTTCTCGCTTGCGCCAGGCCGTAGGGGACGAGTGGTATCAAGAGGCCAAGCGGTTCCGCAGCTACCACGCCAGAGACGGCGTGCGCCCCGACAACGCGAAGCCCACGACCGACGAGGCGCTGGCCTACATCGGCATGCTGCGGAGCTTGGAGTCGTTGGACTTGGGCCGTTTGTTGTCGGACGTGAGCGTGAGCGACGCAGGCCTGCGGCATTTGCAAGAGCTAACTCGCTTGCGCGTGCTGATTCTCACGAATACGCCGGTCGGCGACGAGGGGATTGCCCATCTGAAGCGCCTCGCCGAGCTGCGCTATCTCGCCCTGTGCGGCACACAGGTCAGCGATAGCGGGCTGGCGCATCTGCGATCGCTGACTAACTTGACTGCGCTCACGCTCGCGCACACCAGCATCTCGGACGCCGGGTTGATCCACCTGGCCGGACTTGCCCAGCTCCAGCTGCTGGACCTCTGCGGCACCAAGGTGAGCGGCGCGGGCCTGGTGCACCTCACTGAGCTGCGAAAACTCGAGATGCTCGACCTCGGCTATACGCATGTCACCGATGCGGATTGCGGTCCTTTGGCCCGCATGACGGCTTTGGTAGGGCTTGACCTTCGCGGTGCCAAGGTCGGCACCGCTGCTAAAGCAGAGTTATGCCGTGCGCTGCCGGGATGCCGGGTCTTGGCGGCCGGGGAGTGAGGCCACTCTACTTCACGGCAGCAGCAACTCGCCGCGCAGCACTGTGACCGCATGGCCGCCGAGGATCACTCGCTCGCCGGCCAAGCGCACGTGCACCACGCCGCCGCGCGCCGAAGCCTGGTAGCCGACCATCTCGCTGCGCCCCAGACGGCGACCCCAGAACGGCGCCAGGCAGCAGTGCGCCGAGCCGGTCACCGGGTCCTCGTCGATGCCGGCCTGCGGGGCGAAGAAGCGCGAGAGGAAGTCGTAGGGCGGCGACTGGCTGCGGCAGGTCACGATGACGCCACGAGCTTCCACCTGCCGCAGCCGCCGGAAGTCGGGCGCCATCCGCCGCAACGTGGCCTCATCGGCCACTTCCACCAGGTAATCGAACGGGCCGCGGCCGACGTAGACCGGCTCAACCCCCAGGGCCGCCGCCAGACCGGCGGGCGGCTTCATCGGTTGCTCCGGGATGGCGGGAAAGTCCAGCTCGATGAGCGCGCCGGCTGCCACGCCGCCGCCGGACTTCCCCAGGCGGGCAGTCAGCAGGCCGCTACGCGTGTGAAACCGTGCTTCTCGCTCGGCCGGCAGGTGCCCTTCAGTCCACAGCACGTGGGCCGACGCCAGGGTGGCGTGCCCGCACAGATCGACCTCCACGGCGGGCGTGAACCAGCGGAGCCGATAGCCGTCGGCATCGGGCAGCAGAAAGGCCGTTTCGGAAAGATTCATCTCCGCGGCGATCTGCTGCATCAGGCCGTCGGCCAGCGGCGAAGCCAGCACGCAAACGGCCGCGGGGTTGCCGGCGAAGGGCGAAGCCGTGAACGCATCGACCTGGACGATGGGAAGTTGCATCGAAATCCTCGAAGGTGAGTGCGCAGCGTGTGGAGAGACCCACGCTCACCGCTCAAGGTTCGCGACGTGGGGCACGTTTCCAAACGTGCCCGTAGGGAATAAGCGCATCACCGGGCACGTTTGGAAACGTGCCCCACGTGGTCTACCGCTCTGCGTAGCCCGGCACGATTGCGTTGGTCCGCTGGCGGATCGTGTTGTCGTGGGAAAGGATCAGCTCCTCGCCGACGAAATACGAGTGGAAATCGGCCACCACGAGGTTGTAGGTCGGCTCGCTCTCCACGCGGTCTACGCCTCGCACCTGGAGCACTTGCTGGGCGGTGTGCAGCATGGCGCCGGCCTTCAGGTCGCGCGCCTTGGCCCAGCCGCGGCCCGATTGCCAGAACAGGTGCCCACCGCTCGTGCGGATGACGCCGCGATCCGTTTCGAGGCGCACCAGCGGGGCTGCCGGCCGCACCGTGGTCGCCAGCACCGGCTTGTAGGCCAGCTCGCCGGTATCGGGGTCTTGCGAGAGCACCTGGTCGCCGACGCGGACCTTCTCGATCGCCTTGTGCCCGTCCAACGTCCAGACCGTCGTGCCGGCCGCCAGGCAATCGCACGTCGTCGTAGCGGGCGTGCTCACTCGAAGCGAGGTCGGCTGGTCGGCCACCGCGACTTCGCGCACCCGGTAGCGCTGCTCCAGCGGCTTCACGTCCGGCTGGAAAGTTTCGTTGCGCTCCAGCCACCAGCTCCACCAAAGCTGCGGATCGGGCGGCATCGTCTGGCCGGAGGTGTACGACAGGAGCTGGCAAATCCGCCGGTTGGTCTCCTCGGCGCGGGCGTTCTCCTGGGCTATGGCCGCTTCGCGAGCGGCGGCCGTGCGGGCCGCGTCGCCTACGGCGCGGGCCAGCGTGTCGCCGGCGTTGCCGCCCGGCAGAGCGACCCGCTCATAGGCCGTATCGAACACCGACAGCTCGCGGTTGTCTTGCCCTTCCCGATACAGCATGTGGCGGTACATCAAGCGGCCGCGCGGCCCGCGGAACAGCTCGCTACGGGTTTGGACCTGCGTGTGCAGCTCGCCCAGCAGCACGGCCGCGTATTGATCCACTTCTTTTTGCTGCAACTGCTCTACGGCGGCCTGCCGCACGAACAGCCAGGGAGAGAACAGCGCCTGCCGGGCCAGCGCCACGGCGGCCTCCGTACTCGTCATCCCGCCGAGCGTGGCGATCGCGAGCTGGGCCGTCTTCTCGCTGTGAGCCGAAAGGACCACTTCGATCGCCGGGATGGCCGAGGGGACGTGAATCGCCCGAATCTGCGACTGGGCTTCCTCGGCCACTTTCACGTTCGTGCCCAGGAGCTGCTTGCGGAGCGTCTCCAGCTTCGGCCGCCATTCGTTCATGTCGGCAATTGCTCGAGCGCTTCGCTCACGCGCCGCGGCGACCTCGCGCTGATTGAGCCACGCGCCATCGACCCGGCGAAAGCCCAGCTTCTCGCGGGCTTCGGCATGGTCCGCGTTCAATTCCACCACGCGGGTGTAATGAGCCCGGGCCTCCGGAAGCAACTTCTTCTCCAGACACCAGCGAGCCAGCTCGATCTGACCGGCCACCGTGTTGGGGCGCTGTCTCGCAAGCGGCGGTAGGCGGCCCGCGTGGGGTCGCTGCCGGCGATCCGGGCCGCGTCGTCGTAAGTGCGCCATTGGTCGTTGTATTTGACGAAGCCCAGGTGCCAGCGGGCAGGGGCGTAGTCGGGCGATTTCTCCAGCGCGGCCTTGAGGTCCACGGCGCGGCCGGAGGCCGTCCCTTGCGCTTCTTTGGCCAGGGCATCGCTGACGAGCTGCGCCGCCGGCGTGGCCTGCGGAGCCGCCTGAGTCAGGGAGCCGATCGCGGCCACCAACAAGAGCGCCGCGGCCACCGCGGTGACGACATCCCGTAATTGGCTGGTGCGTAGACGCGCTGACATGGTTCCTCTCCCCGAGTGGAGGTGCTGCGGAACACGCAAGCGAAAGGGATTGGCCGCCGGTTCCGGAGGACGGCCGCCCGTGAGAGTATCGCCGTTCAAAGCAAAATGCAAACTTCGGCGCGGCGATTTTGGATTATCGAGCGAAGAAGCTCCTTCGCTCCTCCGCTCCTCCGCTCCTTCGCTCCCTGCTAGAACAGGCTCTCGCCCGGATACGTGACCTGCTGCCCCTCGATGCGCGCGAAGGGCGGCGGAACGTGCGGTTTCGCTGCGCCGGAACCCACGATGTCCATGACGGTCCAGCCGCGCGCCACCAAAGCATCGGCGATCAGCCGGCGGTGACACTGCCAAGGCAATGCTTCAGCGCACAAGATGACCGTGCGAGCCGCCTTCGCCTCGGCGGAAAGCTCGTCTAACCCGGTGACGAACTCCGGAGTCTGCATGTAGTCGGCAAAGGCGTTGAACGCCGACACGCGCCAGGCAGTGTTCACGGAGCCGGGCATGCGCTGTTCGCCGGCCGCCCAGCGCGGCGAAATGCCGATAGCCGATGCCCTCTTGGGCCAGGCCCTGGGCGAAGTCGTCGCGATTGAACTGCGGGTGGGCGCGTGAGGAGGGAAACCGCCGCACGTCGGCCACCAGGGTAATCTCCTCACGCCGCAGCAGCTCGATCAGCACCGCCAACGTGCGGTTGGAATGACCGATCGTCCAAAGGGTTGAGGAATGCATCTCGATAAACCTCGGCTAATCGGGGGCGAAACCGAGCCGCGAGCGGCGAGGATCTGCACCATGCGCCATCTTATTGACTACTGATTCCGATAGTCAGTGTAGCAGATTCGTGCTGACTCCGCTTGAAGAGTGCGGCCGCGTGACTTTGGTGCGGCCTTGCACGAACCATACCGGAGCCCGCGATGAGACGCTCGCCCCTATACTTAGCCATAACCCTTCTGTCCGTCGCGATTTCAGCCGCCCAATGGACCATCGCGGCCGGCCAGGAAACCGCCGAGGCCACCCGCGTGCGGATTCTGCTCGTGATTCATACCAATGGCGAAGTGGTGGGAAAAGAATGCGGCTTTGCCCTGGACGGCAAGGCCATGCGGCGAGTGCTCGACGAGAACTTCAAGAAACAGGGCCTCGAGGGTCGCTATACGCTCGATGTCTTGTCCGGCGATAACGTCACCGCATCCAAGGTGCTCGGGTACTACCGCAACTTGAAGACGCAGCCCAGCGAGGCCCTGGTCTTCTTCTATTCCGGGCACGGCATCCTGAACACCAATCACGAACACGTGATGACGATGAACGACCGCTCGCTGCGGCGGACCGAGCTATTGACCAGCATGGCGCGGCACGATCCGCGGCTGCTGGTAGTGCTCTCCTCGTCGTGCGCCAATGTACCGGGCGAGGCGGTCAAGAACGACCCCGCGAAGAAGGTGACCGATGAGCTCGCCGAGCGCACGCCGCCTCCGCCGGCCGTGCGAGAAGGCGACGGCAGCGTACTGCGGCAGCTCTTCTTACAACAGCAGGGCGTGGTGGACATCAACGCGGCCCGCGTGGCCGAATACGGCTGGGGGCACCCGGAGCTGGGCGGGACGTTCTTCACGGTGGCCCTGACGCGATTACTTAACGGCAACGTGAGCCGTCTGGACCGCAACAAAGACAATCTCGTGGAATGGCACGAGTTCTACGCGGCCGCGAGGGCCTATACGTCGCGCCTGGCCAGCAGCCACGGCAACGAGCAGAACACCATGGCCTACTCGATGCCTGCCCCGGCCCGCAGCTCCACGGTGGCCGCAACGCAGCCGGCGGCCGCGAGCCGGTAGAAGGTTCAAAGCCACGAACCAGGAGCGATCTGGCGGGCTTGACGGTCGGCGCACCGCACGCTCATACTCACTTCCGCCAGTTCAGCGCCTCGGGCGCGCGGCGATGGCGCACGGCGATGGCGCGAGCGGGGCGATGTTGGCCCAAATGCCGAAGTGGCGGAATGGCAGACGCGCTGGACTCAAAATCCAGTGCCCGCAAGGGCGTGTGGGTTCGACTCCCACCTTCGGCACTCTTGCAGCACTTACCGCTCCTGGGCGTTCAACAAGTGCCGGTTCGCCATCGTGATGCCGCTGACGATGGCCCCGATGATGCCCACCAGACCCTGATCGGTGCCGCAGAGGAAGAGGTTCTCGAGGCGCGTCGTGCCCTGGTATTGCTTCTGTGGGGCGCCGTACACGGCCCCGTTTTCGTGGCCGGTGAAGCGGCGGATCGTGGTGGGCGTGAACGTGTCGGTGGCCACCACGTGGCTGCGGAAGTCCGGAACGAACTGGGTGGCCGTATCCACCACCTCGTCGTACCAGCGCAGCTTCTGACGGCGATAGTCGGCCTCCTTCAGTTCGCACCAGCGGTCGTAATTGGCCAGACACGTCACGCGCAGGCAGCCTTCGGCCAGTGGCTCCTCATAGAGAAAGTTGTTCGGCGAGCAAATCACTCCACTGCGGCCATCGACCAGCCCGTCGGGCCGCTCCCAATGGAACCGCTCCGCCGTGTTGAAGAAGATCGTCGTCCGGTCACAGCCAATGGTCCTGGGCTGCACGTCGAGTATCGAAATCGTCTCGAAGAACGACAACCGGCCGGCGAGCGCGGAGCCGGCGAGCGGGGGGCGTAAGCCCCCTGATAACGCCGCATCGCCCACGTTCGCCGACGTATCAGGGGGCTTACGCCCCCCGCTCGCCGGATCGATTGCCGGATCGCTCGCCGAATCGCCAAACGCCAGCATCCTCATCGTCTCGACGCAGCCGGCACTGGAGAGCACGCGCCGGGCCTCCAGCTCCGTGCCGTCGTCGAGCACGACTTTGGCCACGCGGTCGTTTTGCACAACCAGCCGGCTGACGCCCGAGCGGAGCCTTAGCTCGCCGCCCAGCGACTTATATTTGCGAACCAGGTTCTTGAGGATCAGCCGGATGCCGGCCCACGGCCGGGCCAAACCTTCCATATAAATGCTGCGGAAGAGGATGCAGAACTGGCCCCACTCCATGTCGTGCTCGCGGGCATTGCCGTAAAACATGAGCGGGCACAGCAGCATCTCAGCCAGCAGCGGATCGGCGATGCAACCGGCGACTGCCTCGCGGGCCGAGCGGCTGGCGGACTCCAGCTCGAGGTCGTCGTAGTCGGCGATCTGCCCGACCAGCCGGCGAAAACCATCGATCTGAGTGGGGAACTCGCTGGCGACGGCCGCCTCGAAGCGCTCGAAGTCGTTGTCGAACTCCAGCGTCACGCCGGGGAAGGCGATTGCCGAGCCGACCTGCGGCGAGAGGGCGAAATCGTCCCAGCGAAATCGCAGACTGCCGCAGCAGCCGGGCCAACGGCCCGCGCTTGGCCCCCTTCGGCGAGAAGTTGGTGACGGCGTGCAGCCCGACATCGAAGTCGCGCCCGTTCAGGCGATAGAACGAGTTCAGCCCGCCGATCGTGGTATGTCGCTCGAGGATGCAGACCCGCTGATCGTAATACGCCAGGCGGATGCCCGCCGCCAGGCCCGACATGCCGGCGCCGATGATGAGGGTGTCGTACATGACTGTCTCGGTAGCCGCGCCTGCCGATGGCTCGTTCTGTTCGTCCTCGTCCTCGTCGTCGTCCTCGAACGAGGGCCTCAACGCATTCGAGGACGAGGACGACTGCACATCTACGGTGAAAAACCTCGTTACCGTCGCACAGGAATCTCCGCCTTACTCACCGGCTCCACGATCCGCCCATACGTCTCCGGCCGGCGGTCGGCGAAGCGGCTGATCTCGTGTTTGCCGGGCACGCGGATGATGTGCTTGCGGCGAGCGCGCTGCGGATCGATCTGGGCGTAAAGGATGGCCTCGTCGGCGTGCGGGGCGGCGGCCAGTTCGTCGCCGGAGGGATCGCAGATCTTGCTGCCGCCGATGAAGCGGAAGCCGCGCTCCGTGCCGACTCGGTTCACGGCCGCGAAGTAGACGTTGTTCTCCATCGCCCGCGCGTTGATCACGTATCGCGAGGTGCACTGCGAGCCGGGGGGCCAGTTGGTCGGCAGCACGAGCAAGTCGGCCCCGCCCAGCGCCATCACGCGGCCTGCCTCGGGGAACGCGCCGTCGTAGCAGATGTGCATGCCGATCCGCAGGCCACCCGCTTCGTGAACGCGGAACCCATCACCAGGCGTGGTGAAGCGGTCGATGCCCAGGAACGGCAGATGCACCTTGCGATAGCCGCCGATGACCCCCTGCGGACCGACCAGTGCACAGGCATTGTACAACCGAGCGCCAGTCGCCTCGCGCTCCAGCAGCCCGAACACCACGAACACATCGAGCCGCCGGCACACCTCGGCCAGCCGCTCCGTGGCGGGCCCGGGAATGGTCTCGGCGTGAGGCCGGGCCTCGTCGAGGCTCTCGAAGCAGTAGCCGGGCAGGGCGCACTCGGGAAACACCGTCAGCCGCGCCCCTTGTCGGGCGGTCTCGGCGACAACGTCTTCCATGCGAGCCAGATTGCGTGATGCATCGCCCAGAGCGATGTCGATCTGGGCGCCGGCGATCTTCACGGTAGTGCTCATACGATTGTTATAAGCACTGCCCACCGCATTGCGAGACCCCTCTCGTTCCGAGTCGTCTCGTTCCGAGGCTCCGCCTCGGAACGGACTGCAAGCGAGGCTCTGCCTTGCAGGCGCAATACGCCAGGCGGAACGGTGAGGCAGAGCCTCACAGGCAGTGCGTTCCAAGGCAGAGCCTTGGAACGAGAAGGCTCGAATCGCAAACCATCCTAAAGTGGTGACGAGTCACCGCACTCCAACGTCTTCCACGCCGCCGCCTCTTCGCCGTCGAGCCGAAGGGTCAGGCACTTCGCGCTGCCGCCGGCTTTCACGAACTCATCGAGCGGCGTCTCGCGCGGCGCGTAGCCGCGGCGGCGCAGGTCGTCGTGCAGCCGCGGGCAGCCGATGTTCGTGACCACCGTCTGGCCGACCACCACCGCATTGCAGGCAAAACGCTGTGCCTCTTCCGGCACTACGGCGATCAGCTCTGGAACGTGCGCCGCCAGCGCCCTCCGGGCATACTCGTCAAATGCCGCGGGAAAGTAGATCGCCGCGCCCGCGGCCAGTGGGCAGAAGCACGTATCGAGATGGTAATAATACGGATCGACCAGCTCCAAGGGGATCACCCGGCAGCCCAGCGCGGCGCCGATCTGCTGGTGGCCCCGGGCGTCGCTGCGGATGCGATAGCCGGCAAACAGCGTGTCGCCGCAGAAGAGGGCGTCGCCGGCACCCTCGAAGTACACGCCGGGCGGAGCGCTGCGCACGGCAAACCCGCGCTGGGCCAGCCAGGCCTCATCGTAGGGCGTCTCGCCCTGCCGCTCCTTGTGGCGAAAGCGGGCCAGGATCGCCTGATGGCCATAGATCATGGCCGCGTTGGCCGTGAACACCAGGTCCGGCAAGCCCGGCACGGGGGGCAGCGTCTCGATCATGGCCCCCGCCGACTCGAGGGCCGCCCGCAGATTGCCCCATTGGGCGACGGCCACGGCCCTGTCAGCCTGCCGGCTACGCTGCATCCAGGGATTGATCTCGTACTCGATGCCGAAGTAGTCCGGCGGGCACATCAAGATGTGCGGAGACATCGGCGGTGACGGAGCGGGCGACATGCTGTCACCTTGTCACCTTCGTCTTGGCCTTGCCCCGCGCCGTGGCCGGCGGCTCGCGGAGGTAGCGCTCGGTGAACTTCATGACGTAGTGCATGCTGCTGGCTTCGCCGTGCGGCACGCCGATGATCTCTTCGTCCAGCGACAGCTCCTGCTGAATCACCCGCCCGGCGACCAGGTCGAACTTGATCGTGCCCTTGGTTTTGCTCTGCACGAGGTGGGCCTGCACCTCCGGCTCGTTGACCGGCGTAAGCACGATGCTCTCGACGTCGATCGTGGCGATGTCGCGGCTGACCTCCTTGAGCGTGAAGCGCTGCTCGAGCTTGACGACCTTGAACCCGCCCTGCTTGCGCGGGCGCGGACGATGTACTCGTTCGACCACTTGCCGCCGATGGCCACCGCCTCCGCGGGCAACGGGATGGTCATCGGCGCGTCATGCGTGGTGGCGGCCGGCTTCTTCTTTTTCCGCAGGTCTTCGCGGCGGATGACGCGGCCGCGCGAGTCCATCACCAGCCGGGTCAGCGGCACGCCCACGTCCTCGGCCATCTGCTCGTAGCCTAGCGGAGGCTTTTTTCCATCCTTGGCAGGGACTTCGACGACGGTTTCCTCGCGGCCGCTGCTGGAATGCCGCATGCGGACGTAATCGACCTGATGCACGAGCGTGATTTCGCCCTTGGGGCTGACGCTTTCGATGCGCCAGACTTTGGTCGAATCGCTGGAGGTCTCCACGACCTGCGTGCTGCCGCCGACGGTAGAACGGATGCGTGCGCGATGCCCGACATCCCAATAGGGGGCCTCGCCCTCTTTGAACTTGTATTCCAGCGTGTATTTCTCCTGGGCTTGGGCCTCATCGGCCGGAGTGCCGGTCCATGCCCAGGACGCGAAGAGGAAAGCGGTCCAACGCAACAGTGGCTTCAGGCTGGCCATCGGAAGGCATCCTTACTGTGGAGTGCGGTGACTCGTCACCGCTTTAGGATTCTCTGGCGATCACGACGATAGAAAATGAAGGCTCAGGCGTTCTCATTCCCCAAAACCCAAAGCGGCGACGAGTCGCCGCACTCCCAGAGGGCGACGACGAATCGCCACCCCTCAGACTAGGGTTCCGGCGCTTTCGAGCGCGAAGCGGTGCGAGAATCGTCGCCCGCTGGCCGTGACGAACTCGACGCGGAACGGCAGCTCGTCGCCGATCTGGAAGTCTTCCGGCACGTCGAAGAAGCAGGCCGGGCTGATGGCGATGGACGTGTGCGGCGGAATATTCCAGGGCGGCTTGTCGTCGTTCAAATAGCCCCAGGAGCCTTTCAGCCAGCCCCGCTCGTATTGCAAGAAGCAGTCGAACCGCACGATCGAATTCTGCCGCAGGCTGTTGTTGGCCACGAGCACGCCGCCCGTCTCCATGGGAGTGAGACTGAGCCGCTTGGCTTTGCGCTCGCCGTCGCCGCCGCGCAGCGAGGCCCGAAAATCGCGAAGCTGAAAGACCTTCAAGTTTGGCCGCTCCTGCCGGGCGCGGACCAGCCAGAAATAGCCGGTGATGACCGCCGAGGCCACGCTCAGGGCCATCTCGACCGACATCGTCGGCAGGGCGATTTGGGTTAGCGGCGAGGACATGCGAAGACCCTGGGAGCGACTTGGGGCCGCGCCGCCGCAGCCTCCACCCTGCGAAGCACTGCTGGCAGCCACGGGCCAAACGGTGGCGGCGGAGATTCGCAAATCAACGCCCCAGAGACAAGATGAGTTGGCCACCGCGCCGTTCACGGCCCCAACTGGCGCTGGAACCACGCCAAGGCATCATCCTGCATCGGCCGGGTGAAGCGGTGCGGCACGTCGTAGAAGCGGCTGGTGAATTTCTCTCCGGCGCCAGCGCGCCGGAATACGGCGGCAATCTTGTCTACCGCCGCCTTCATGCCCTCGGGCGGGAACAGCCGGTCTTGTGAGCACTGTAAGACCATCAGCGAGCGAGGCGCCGCCAACGACGCCACATCGGGCCAATCCAGAAAGCGGTGCAGCGCCGGCAGGAAGTGCACCCAGGAGTGCGTGTCGAGATGGGCCTGGATCATCGGGGCCACCGTGGACATGAAGCCCACGATGCAGCCGGCCCTGATCCGCTCGTCGAGTGCCGAGAGGAACATCGCCCGGTAGCCGCCCATCGAGATGCCCAGACAGCCGATCCGCTTGGCGTCGACCTCCGGGCGGGTGGTGAGGTAATCGACGGTCCGCAGGTCGTCCCAGCAGACGATGCCCGGCCACGTGGCGCCGGCCAGGGTCAGGGCCTTAACGAGCGTGGCCTCCTTGGCCCGGCACTGAGCGTTGAGGTGCTGCACGTCGGCGGCCGAATATGCCGAGCGGTCCCAGCCCCGCTTCAGGTCGGCGTCCAGTAGCGTGCGGCGCTCGCCGAACATCAGGGCATCGATCATGATCACGACGTAGCCGCGGCGGACCAGGGCCGTGGCGGTCGGCCGGCCGTCGTAGTTGTGCTCGTGGTAGGCGGTCATAGCCGCATGATTCTTGCCCAGGTCGACGACCTTCTCCTTGCCGAACAGGAACATGCCGCCGTGGGAGTGCAAATCGACGATGGCGGGCGCGGGGCGGGTAAGCCCCTTAGGCACCAGCACGTAGGCCGGCACGCGAAAGATGGGCGAAGTGGAAAAGACGATCTTCTCGCGAATGTACTCGCCGCAGTCGGTCCGCTCGATGACTTCGGCGCGGATCGACTTTTTCGGGCCGGTAGAGGAGCAGTTCCAGAATCTTGTCGCGCGCGGCCTTCTGAAACTCTCCAAAAGTGCGAAAGCGGCCCTCCACGAACGACCACGCGGGCCGATTGGCCTCGGCCAGCTTGTGCACTTCGGGGAACAGGCTGCCCAGGTCGGACTTGCTGGGCGCCAGGTCGCGCGGGGTGTCCGTTGCTACGTCCTCCACCTCCGCACGTGTGGTAGCTCGCTCTGCCGGCTGATCGGCACGGGCCAGTGTGGCGCCGACTGTCGTTGCTCCGACCGCTGCAAGGAATTGTCGTCGCGGCCAGATCTCGACGATCCTCCGACCGATCACGTCGTCGGGACCGAGCGGTGCGCGATCGGGGAGTGCGGCCATAGCAAGATCGGCCACTTGTATCAGCCACAAAGGACACCAAGAGCACCAAGAAGAGCGGCACCTTCGTGCTCTTGGTGCTCTTCGTGGCCAAATCTCAATTCATGCCGTCTATGCCAAAATCCCCTTCACCACGTTCCCGTGCACGTCGGTCAGCCGGAAGTCGCGGCCCTGGAAGCGGTAGGTCAGCTGCTCGTGGTCGATGCCCAGGCAGTGCAGGATCGTGGCGTTCAGGTCGTGGATGTGGACCGGGTTGTCGGCGACGTTGTAGCTGAAGTCGTCGGTCTCGCCGTAGACGATGCCCGGCTTGATGCCGCCGCCGGCCAGCCACATGCGTGAAGTTGCGCGGGTGGTGGTCGCGGCCGTAGTTGTCCTTGGTCAGCGTGCCCTGGCTGTAGACCGTGCGGCCGAACTCGCCGCCCCAGACGACGAGCGTGTCGTCGAGCAGGCCGCGCTGCTTGAGGTCCTTGATCAGCGCGGCGGCCGGCTGGTCCATGGCCTTGCACGAGCTGCGGGATGCTGCTGCGGCAGGTTGCCGTGCTGGTCCCAGCCGCGGAGGAAGACCTGCGTGAACCGCACGCCGCGCTCGGCCAGCCGGCGGGCGAGCAGGCAGTTGTAGGCGAACGTGCCCGGCTGCGTTCACCTCCGGGCCGTACAGGTCGAGCACGTGCTTGCGGCTCGCTTCGAGATGTCGGTCAGCTCCGGCACGCGAGGTCTGCATGCGGAAGGCCATCTCGTACTGCGCGATGCGGGCGGCGATCTCCGGGTCGCCCATGCTCGTCGAGCTGCTGCTGGTTCAGCTCGGCCAGGCCGTCGAGCATCTGCGCGCCGCGTGTCGGCGATCGACGCCCGGCGGGTTCGAGAGATAGAGCACCGGGTCGCCGGCCGAGCGCAGCGCGACGCCCTGGTGCTTGCGTCGGCAGAAAGCCGCTGCCCCACAGCCGCGAGAACAGCGCCTGCGGCTGCGAGCCGGCTGGCCAGCCGCGAGTGCAGCACGACGAAGGCCGGCAGGTCCTGGTTCGGGCTGCCGAGGCCGTAGCGAGAGCCAGGCGCCGATGCTCGGCCGGCCGGGGATCTCGCTGCCGGTCTGGATGAACGTGATGGCCGGGTCGTGGTTGATCGCCTCGGTGTGCATCGACTTGACGATGCGCGATGTCGTCGACGATCGACGCCGATGTTGCGGCAGCAGCTCGCTGACCCACGCGCCGTGCTTGCCGTGCTGGGCGAACTTGAACATCGACGGCGCGACCGGGAACCGGGCCTGGCCGCGAGGTCATCGTGGTGATCCGCTGGCCCTTGCGGACCGAGTCGGGCAGGTCCTTGTCGAAGTACTCCTGCGAGCTTCGGCTTGTAGTCGAACAGATCGAGCTGCGACGGCGCGTCGGCCATGAACAGCCAGATCACGCGCTTGGCCGTCGGCGCGATGGTGCAGCGCCGGCAGCACGCCCAGCGGCTGATCGGTCGGACGGCGACGCCTCGCCGGCGAACAGCCGGGGATTCGAGCACCGAGGCCAGCGCCGCGGTGCCGATGCCGGCGGCGCAGCGGCCGAAGAAGTAGCGGCGGGTTTCGCGCAGGGCGTGTTCGTGAAGCGGATTCATCGTGGCTCCAATCATCGTAGGGTGGGTCGAGGTACGAGACCCACCAAATACGCGCAGGGACTCTAACTGCGTCGTTTCTTCGTCTTCCCTCGACCGGGCACCGTTGACCAGGGCGGCGAATGCATCAACTGCTGGATCTCGTCCTCGTCCCATTCCGGCGCATCGTACCCCGGAGTCGGGTCTTCGTGCCCCCAATCCGTCGTGTATTCACCCAAAAGGACATAACGATGGAACGACGACCAGGGCCAGTCCACCACGTTCTTCACCAGACCGTGCTTCTTGGGGTTCCAATGCAGATAATCGACGCTGCGCTTGAGGTCGTCCTCATCCTCGCAGGTGTGCTCCCAATACCGTCGTTGCCAAATGCCACGCTGGCCGTGCTCGATGCGCGATCGGCTTTGCGGCAGCTCGTATCCGCCGCCCTTCAGGTAGCGGCGAGTAAACTCTTCCTTGATACGTCGCCAACGTAGGGGGTACTTCGAGTCGCCGGCGGGCAATGTCCAAACGGTGTGAAGGTGGTCGGGCAATAGAACAAACGCCACGATCTCAAACGGCCATTTCGCGCGGATTTCCTGGATGGCCTCGCGCAAGCAGTCTCGCGCAGCGCGTCCGTCAAGAACCGCCGTCTTCGATGGGCGACGGCCGTGAAGAAATAGGTGCCGCCGGGGACGTAGTTGCGACGATAGTCGGCCATGGCAAGCTCACGTTCTCGGCGGTCTTTGGCGACGCAACGCGGATTTGGTGGGTCTCGTTCCTCGACCCACCCTACGGTGTTCGGCGACGCCACGCGGATTTGGTGGGTCTCGTTCCTCGACCCACCCTACGGTGTTGCGACCCCCCCTGCGGTCATTCCTTCGTAATCGTCTCGTCCAGATTCAAAATCAAATTCGCCATCATCGTCATGGCGGCGTGCTCGACTGGTATCGAGCGAGTCGTCGCGCTTCGATTCGCCGACGGCCAGCAGCTTCGCCGCTTCGTCGCGGTTCGATTGGTAGTGGTCCGAGCTGCTTGGCGTAGCAGCTTGACCAGCACCTCCAGCTCGCTCGCCGGTCGGCTTGCGGGCGGTGGCGAGGCGGAAGCCGTGCGTCAGCCGCTCCGCCGGCGTGGCGCCGCCTTCGGTCAGCATCCGCTCGGCCAAGCGTGCGGGCGGCCTCGACGTATTGCTCGTCGTTCATCAGCGCCAGGGCCTGCAGCGGCGTGTTGGTGCGCGCGCGGCGGGCCACGCACGTCTCGCGCGACGGGGCGTCGAACGTCATCAGCGACGGCGGCGGGGCCGTCCGCTTCCAGAACGTGTACATGCTGCGGCGATAGAGGGCCTCGCCGCCGTCGGGCTTGAAGTTCTGCGGTGTTGCTGCCGACGAAGGCGACCGCCTCCCAGATGCCGTCGGGCTGATACGGCTTCACGCTGCGGCCGCCGATCTTCTCGACCAGCAGGCCGCTGGCGAACAGGGCCGAATCGCGGACCACCTCGGCATCCAGGCGGAACCGCGGGCCGCGGGCCAAGCAGCACGTTCTCCGGATCGCGCTGCAGCAGCTCCGGCGTCACGTCCGACGACTGCCGATAGGTGGCCGACATCACGATCAGCTTCTGCAGCTGCTTCACGTCCCAGCCGCTCTCGACGAACTCGACGGCCAGCCAATCGAGCAGCTCGGGATGCGTGGGCCACTCGCCCTGCGCGCCGAAGTCCTCGGCCGTCTTCACGATGCCGCGGCCGAAGAACTGCTGCCAGAAGCGGTTCACCGCCACGCGGGCCGTCAGCGGATGCTCGCGGCTCGACGAGCCACTGGGCCAGGCCCAGGCGGTTGGCCGGCGCCTCGGCCGGCAGCGGCGGCAAGCACCGCCGGCACGCCGGCGTGACCTTCTCGCCCTGCTTGTCGTACTGCGCCGCGGATCGAGCATGAGCGTGTCGCGCGGCTGCGGCAGGTCGGCCATCACCATGCTGACGCGGGATGGCGGCGTCGACGGCCTGTCGCTGCTTCTCCAGCTCGGCGATCTGCTTGCTGCAGCGGGTCGAAGATCGGCCGCGTCTTGGCGTAGACGTTCTCCAGGAAGTAGTCGCGGATCAGCTTCTTCTGCGCGTCGTTCCGCTTGGCGGCCTCGACCTTGACGGCGTCGCGCACCGGCTGCGGCACGGCCGATTGATTGAGCGAGCGCTTCTCGTAGGCCTCCCAGGCGGCCAGCGACTCGAAGCCCTGGCCGTTCTGCGGCGTGCGGGTGACGATGCCGGCCTTGTCCCAGTACACCGTGCCGCCGTGCTGCGTGAAGGCCCAGCCGTTGAGCACCGCGCCGGGCTTCAGGCCGACGGCCGCGGCGTCGACTTCCAGCCGCACCCACTCGCCCGCCTTGGGCAGCGGGCCCATCGCGCAGGTGGTTCTCGGCGTGCCGCCGGCGCCGAAGGGGATCAGGTCGTCGCCCCAGAAGGCGCGATGCTCCCACGCGCCGTCGTTGAACTGCAGCATGATCGTCTTGGGCGGGTTCGCCGGGTCGAGATAGACGTAGGCGAAGAGCTTGTCGCCTTCGCCGATCGTCAGGCCCGGACTGGCGCCGGTGAAGAAGTGCTGGCTCAGGCCGGCCGCCTGTGCGGCGGGTGGATTTCTCGCCGCTGTACACCGGGTGGTCGGGCTGGCCGACGAACTCCCACGGCGTGTCGCCTTGCAGCTTGCGCGCCGGCGGCGCGGCGTCGTCGATCCAGACGTACTCGTGCGGCTCGGCGCCGGCGCGGCGTTCCGGCGTCGGCCGCGGCTCGGTGTATTCGATCTTGGCCAGCTCGTCGGCGATCTGCTGCGCGGACGGCGGCGAGCTGCGTCGTCGAGCTGCTTCAGCTGCGCCGTGTCTGCTCGGGCGACGGGGCCTTGATGATCGGCGGCGGCGACAGCTGGTTGCCGTCCATCGCCGCGTCGGCCGCGGAGTTGAAGAACGCGTAGAGCTGATAGAACTCCTTCTGCGTGATCGGGTCGAACTTGTGGTCGTGGCAGACGGCGCAGCCGAGCGTCAGGCCCAGGAACACCGTGCGACATCGTCTCGGTGCGGTCGACGGCGTAGCGGACGAGCACCTCCTCGTCGATCGAGCCGCCTTCGCTCGTCGTGACGTTGCAGCGGTTGAAGCCGGTGGCGATCTGCTGCTCGAGCGTCGCGTTCGGGCAAGCAGGTCGCCGGCGAGCTGCTCGATGGTGAACTGGTCGAACGGCATGTTCTCGTTGAACGCGCCGATGACCCAGTCGCGGTACGGCCACAGCGCCCGCTCGTTGTCGAAGTGCAGGCCGTGCGTGTCGCCGTAGCGGGCCACGTCGAGCCAGTAGCGGGCCATGTGCTCGCCGTAGCGCGGCGAGCGCGAGCAGCCGATCGACGACCTTCTCGTAGGCGTCGGGCGAGTTGTCGGCCAGAAAGGCATCGACCTCGGCCGGCGTCGGCGGCAGGCCGGTCAGGTCGAGCGTCACGCGGCGGATGAGCGTTTCCTTGTCCGCCGGCGGCGACGGCCGCAGGCCCTCCTTCTCCAGCCGCGCGAGCATGAACTGGTCGATCGGGTTGCCGACGACCCAGGCCGTCGTCCTTCACCGCCGGCAGGCCGGCCGCGTCGGCGTGATGAACGACCAGTGCGGCTGCCACTTCGCCCCCTGGTCGATCCACCGCTTCGAAGCAGCTCGATCTGCTGCGGCGGTGAGCTTCTTGCCGGTCTCCGGCGGCGGCATCCGCTCGCTTCGTCGGCCGAGGTGATGCGGCGCAGCAGCTCGCTCTTGGCCGGACTTGCCCGGCACGATGGCCGTGGCGCCCGAGTCCACCGTGGCCAGCGCCCTTCGGACGTGTCGAGCCGCAGTCCGGCCTTGCGCTGGGCCGCATCGGGGCCGTGGCACTTGTAGCAGTTGTCCGACAGGATCGGCCGGATGTCGCGGTTGAACTCCACGAGGTCGTCGGCCACGGCGTAATTGGCCCGCTCAGCGGCAACCAAAGCCAACAAACCCAGCGCAGACCGCAGCAGCAAAACCCTCAAGCGAAAAGCTCTCATGGTGGGATCCTAGTAGGCGGGAAACGGCATTCTACGTTCCACGGCAAAAGGATGTCCAGCCGACGCCGGGCGTGCTCCCGGCCAGGCCCACACTCGCCCGACGCGCAAGCAAGGGAGCGGCGCGACGGATTCCGAGCTTGTCCCGCCGCTTCCCTCGCTTGCGCGTCGGGTTAGTGTGGCGGGCTAGTGTCGGCTCTCGCGTCAGACGAGCTTGAGCCAGGTGATGACCGCCACGCCCACGGCGATCAGCACGCCCGCGGCCAGGCGGCGGGCGAAGTCTTCTTCGCGGAAGAACAGCCAGCCGCCGATGATCGAGAAGATCACCGAAAGCCGCATGATGCCAACGACGTAAGGCCCTTCCAGCACCCGGATGGCGTACAGCTTGGCCGCCATGAAGATCACTTCCAAGAAACCGCGTCCCCACAGCCCCCGCCGGTCGTTGGCGAGCGACTTTCGCCGGTCCGAACGCAGCAACACAAAGGGCGCGACCAATAGCGCCGAGACCAGCGTCATCGTGAAGCCAGCCACGACGGGCGCCCGACACGTCGCCTGGGTCCGGCTTCTCGGCGGCCATCGCCAGGCGGTCGAAGCAGGTGTTGACCGCGAAGAACACCGACGCGGCGGCGGCCAGCAAGATCGCCTTCTTTTGCGACGCCCAGTTGCCGCTGCCCGGACGGTATACCAGCACCAGGCTGCCGGCCGTGACCAGCAGCATGGCGATGAGCCCGGTCCACGACAGGTGCTCGCCCGTAATCACGGGCGACAGGGCCAGCAGGAACAGTGGCGACATGGAGAAGATCGTGGCCACGACGGAGATGTCGCCGTGGGCGAAGGCGTACATCTTCAGCCCTTCGGCCAACGTATCGGTCACCGCGCGGAGGATGACGAACGTGATGAACGTGGCGGCGAACTCGAACCGCGCCTGGCCCAGGCCGTACAGCAGGGCCAGCGCCACCAGGTAGAAGGGCAGCGCGAAAGCGAACGAGGCGAAGGTCGAGGTGGCCCCGTCGATGCGGAACGAGAGCCGCTTGCTGACGAGGTCCTTAGCCGCGGCGCAGGCGGCGCTGAACAGCGCCGCGGACGTTGCGCCGATCACGGCGGCGGCGGTCAGACCCATAGCAACGTGCTTTGAGGCAAGACGGGCATCCCGCAGACGGGGAGGCGTCAAACTGCGGGATCGGTTTTACACCAACGCCCCCCACTAAGCCAAGCTGACCGCGGCGAGTCCATGAGCGCGTAGCGCGGCGTTCGGCCCGCGACCGGCCGGCGGCAAGTCCCATCGCCGCCGAGGACGAAATGGCATTCGACGCTCGAATTCGTGACTTCGGCGCCGGGATTGACGCGCCCGCTCGTTGTGCCTACCGTCTCGCGGCTTATGGTCCAGCGACTCTTCCAACTGGCTTTTCTTCTGGCAGCGGCGCCTGCCCTGATCGCGGCGATGGCGCTGGCGGAGCCTGCCCCGGCCCGACCGGCGGAGGGGGTGCTGCTGATGCGCTCCGGTCGCGTGCTGGCGGGCAAGATCCGCCGCGACGGAGAGCGATACCTGGTCACCTTGCCCGCCGGCGAAATCCGCATCCGCGCGGAAGACGTTCGAGCACGTCTCGGCCACGCTGGCCGGCGGTTATGAGTACAAGCGAGCCACGATCTTGCCGGGCAACGCCGGCCCTCATCTGGATCTCGCGGCCTGGTGCATCGCGCAGGGGCTGTGGGCCGAGGCCGGCCACGAGCTGAACGAGGCGCGCCGGCTGGAGCCGCGGCACCCGAAGATTCCGCTTCTGGAGCGGCGCCTGGCCATCGACCAGCGGACCGCGGCCCAACCGGCCGGCATTCCCAGCGCCGATGCGGAGCCGGACGACACGCAGCGCGAGGACGAAAGCGAAGCGGCGCCCGAGGTGCCGAAGGCAGTCTTGGACACGTTTACGGCCTCCGTGCAGCCCATCCTGCAGAACCATTGTTCCGCAGCGGCTTGCCACGGGCCAACGGCCAAGTCGAGCTTTCGGCTGGTCCGACAACCCTATGGTCTGCCGAACCCACGCACCACACAGCAGAACCTGCGGGCCGTGCTGCGGCTTGTGGATCGGGAGCATCCCTCGCAGAGTCCGCTGCTCATGACGCCGATCCAGCCGCACGGCAAGATCAAGGAGGCCGTCTTCAAAGCCCGCGACACCGCGAAATATCGTCAACTCGTGGCTTGGGTAAACCAGGTGTCGGGCGGGGGCGGGGGCGGATCGAGCGAAGTGGCCGGCAAGACCAAGCCGGATCAGCAGCCACCGCTTCTGCAGACGGCCAAAGACGCGGAGCCACCCATCAGCAGCCAGCGACCTCCGGAAACTATCAAACCGGCCGGGTTCCGGACGCCCGCAGACGGGGATGACCGCTCAGCGCCGCAGCAGTCGCTGCCGCAGCGCTCGCGCCCGGCGGATTCGTGCCGCGGGACGCTTTCGACCCGGAGATTTTCAACCGCCGGCACTTCCCGGGGCAGAAGTAGTTGCCGCGAGCCGTGCGGCAACCACCTGCGCATCGGTGTGGAATCTCGATGTGCACGTCGGGCTTACGCCTCGACGCTCGCCGTCCCCGCTCGCCGTCCCCCGCTCGGATCCTACTCGCGCACGTACAGGCCGTCGGCCTGAATGACGAGGCTATTGTCGTTGAGCCTGGCCCGTCCGCGGACGACGACGGTCTGCCCCTCTTTCACGCGGAATAGCGTGCGGGCATCGATCGGCACCACTTTGCCGTTCTCGACGAACTCCACCAGAGCGGTCGCGTCCAGCTTCTTTTGCTCGCGAGCGCGTCGGCAATGCTCGCAGTTGTCGTCGTGGCAATTCTCGGTGTCGTGATCGGCGACGGCCGGGTCGATCATCACGAAGCCTGCGCGCCCTTTGCTCCAGGGGTTCTCGACGCCGCCGATCTTGCCCACGATGACGATGTGGTCGCTGTCCGTGCTGTTTTCGACCTGGCCGCGCACCGTTTGCACGAGGGCGCCGTTTTCCGGCTCGGTATCGAGCAGGAATTTCGCCCGCTGCTTGACGACCCACGGATCATCGGGACTCAACGAGCCGCCGCAGCCGGCCAGCAGGGCCAGCGCCAGGGACAGCAGCATCAGCGGCGAAGTCAGCAGGCGGCGAAACATCGGCGTTCTCCCGTGAAACCGTAGGTGACTGGTTGGACCGGGAAATTGATCGGTTGACGAAGGCTGTTTCTTCGGCCGTTATCGTACTCTCTACGCCCGCAGGGCCAAGACGGTTCGTGGGGGATGACAAGGTGACGAGGTGAGGGGGACTGACAAGGTGACAGGGCTTTGCCAGAAACTGATGCGGTGCCGACACGAGAATCGCCTAGCAGGCGCCGAACGTCCAACATCGAACATCCAACGTCCAACATCGAACGGATGTTACATCAACACGTTCGATGTTGGATGTTCGATGTTGAGTGTTGGATGTTCGGCCTCTTGGGTAGTGATCGGGCGGTTTTTGGGCAAAGCCGGGTGACAGGGTGACAGCGTGGTTGGTCCCCGCCGCCGCTCTTGATTCCCCGGCCGTTTGCCGGTAAACGGTCGTCTGTCGCGGGGGCGACTACCTTTCCGTGGGAGTTCTTCGCAGGACGGACTGTCGATCCGTCCGCCGCTTGCAGATGCGGGCAGCAGTGCGCGCATGCGCCGGCATATCCGGAACGATTTGCCCGAGCCGTTCATGTTGCCTGTCCGATGCGGCCGAAGATAAAGGCAAATACCCGTCTCGCTTTGCGCGACGGAGGTTCATCTCGCGGAGCGAGATGATTGCACTTCTGAGCCAGTCTGTTCACGCAAGGAGGTTCTCATGCCGCGCTGCCGTGGGCATGTTGCCGCGTCGTTGCTTCTGCTCGTTGGCATTGCTGGCCCTCTGGGGGCCGCCAATCCCACCGCGGAGCAAGCGCTGAAGCTCCGCCCGGTGCAAACCGACGTGGAATTCGACGTGCCTGCGGGCGAGGCCGCCAAGGGCTGCGCCATCGGCGGCGGCAAGGTAAACGGCGCGTCGGGCTGGATCGTGCGCGACGGCGCCGGCCAACTGCTGCGGACCTTCGTCGATAGCAACGGAGATAACGTGGTCGATCTGTGGTGCTACTATCGCAACGGCGTCGAGGTCTACCGCGACATCGACTCCAACTTCAACGGCAAAGCCGACCAGTACCGCTGGCTGCACACCGCCGGCATCCGCTGGGGGTTGGACAAAGACGAAAACGGCACCATCGACGAGTGGAAGACCATCGCGGCCGAAGAGGTGACCGCCGAGGTTGCCAGGGCCCTGGCCCAGGGCGATGCCCGCCGCTTCGGCGTGCTGCTGCTGAATCAAGAAGAACTGAAGGCGCTCGGGCTGGGCGAGGATCGACAGAAGGAAGTGGCCACCCGCCTGGCTGCGGCCGCGGACGGCTTCGAGCGACTCAAGCGCACCTGGCCTACCAAGCCGGAGAGCACCAAGTGGCTGCACTTCGGCGCGGTCCAGCCTGGCGTCGTGCCGGCCGAAAAGGGCGAGCTGGAGAAGGACCTGATCGTCTACGAGAACGTCGTGGCCCTGATCGAGCTGGAGGGCAAGGCCTCGCAGCTATGGATCGGCACGCTGGTCCAGGTCGGCAATACTCTGGCGCATGATCGAGGCCCCGCGCCTCGCTCGGCCGATGGCGACGCGGCCGTGGCCGAGGGAGGCGGCGTCTTCTTCCGTGCCCCGCGCCGCAGCAGCCGCAGGCCGCGCAGCCGCCGTGCCGGCCGCCGATGAGAACCTGCAGAAGCTGCTGGCGGAGCTGGAAGAGCTCGACCAGCAGGTCGCTCAGGCCAAGGAGGAAGACAAGCCGAAGCTGAATCAGCGCCGCGTCGAGATGCTCGAACAGCTCGCCGAAGGCCGCCGCGTCCGCAGGACAAAGGCCAGTGGCTGCGGCAGTTGGCCGACACGGTCAGCGCCGCCACGCAAGCCGGGCACTATCCCCGATGGCGTGGCCAAGCTCAAGGCCTGGGCCGAGAAGGAAGCCGCCGCCGGCGGGGCCGAGTCGCTGGCCGCGTATTTCAAATATCGCCACCTGACCGCCGAATACACCATGAGCCTGCAGGGCGAGAAGCCGGACTTCCCCAAGCTCCAGGAGCAGTGGCACAAGAACCTGGAGCAGTTCGTCACGACTATCCCAACAGCTCGGACACGGCCGAAGCGCTGCTGCAACTGGCCATCGCCCAGGAGTTCGCCGGCGAGGAGGAGAAGGCCACCACCTGGTACAAGCAGATCGTGGACAACGTTCGCCAGCTCGCCCGCCGCCAGCAAGGCCCGCGGGCGCTCACGCGGCTCAAGTCGGTCGGGCAAACGATCCAGCTCTCAGGCAAGACCACCACGGGCACCGCGCTGGACCTGAGCCAGTATCGCGGCAAGGTCGTGCTGGTCCATTACTGGTCCACCTGGTGCGAGCCGTGCATCGCCGACATGGCCAAGATCAAGGAGCTGTTCGCGCAGCACGGGCGGGCCGGCTTCGCGCCGATCGGCGTGAACCTCGACAACGACAGGAAAGCCCTGGACAACTACCTGTCGGAGAACCGCTTGCCTTGGCCGCAGCTCTACGAGCCGGGCAGCCTCGACGGCCGCCTGGCCAACGAGCTGGGCATCCTCACGCTGCCCACGATGATCCTCCTGGACCGCAAGGGCCGCGTCGTCAACCGCAGCTTGAACATCAACGAGCTGGAAGCCGAGCTGAAGAAGTATCTGCAGCAGTAGTCAGTAGTCAGTAGTCAGTAGTCAGTGGTCAGTGGTCAGTGGTCAGTGGTCAGTGGTCAGTGGTCAGTGGTCATCAGTTAGATCAACGGACAACTGACAACTGACAACTGACAACGTGACCACTGACAATTCGTCTTTTCCTCTCGGTGCGATGTCGATGCTGACCGGCGAGCGGGCCATTCTGCGGATCGAGCCGGCCCACTCCGAACAGGAGCGGCGGCTGGCCGTCCGTTTGTTGTGCGCGCGAATCGGCCGAAACTCGCGAAGAGACTTGCCGGCGGCTGCTGGAACGCGGGCCCCGTGACGGCTGGTTCCTGGCCTGGCACGCGGAGCAGCCGGTCGGCAGCGTGCTGGCAGACCACCTCGCGGGCGGCGCAGGCTCCATCTGGCCGCCGCGCGTGATCGACGAGTTCGTCGCCGCCGGTCGCGGCCGACCAACTGCTAGGCCGGGCGATCGAGTACCTTCGCGCTCGCGGCACGGCCATCGTGCAAGCCCAATTGGAAAACTCACGCGGGCGACGACGCCCAGGTGCTGCGGAGCAGGCGGCTTTGAGCCGTACTGCGAGCTCGTGTACCTGAGCAGCGAAGCGGCCGACTTTCCCCTGACCCCGCCCGCCAAACGCCTCCGCTTCGAGCCGTATTCGCGGGATAACCACGCCCGGCTGGTCCGCGTCGTCGAAGAGACGTATCGCGAAACGCTCGACTGCCCGCGGCTCAACGGCCTGCGCGACGTGGACGACGTGCTGATGGGCTACCAGGCGACCGGCGAATTCGACCCGGCCCGCTGGTTCATCGTGCGGCACGAGGGGCGTGACGTCGGCTGTCTGCTTGCTCACGGCCTACCGCGAGCCGCCCGTCTGGGAGCTGATCTATCAGGGCATCGTTCCCTCGGCCCGCGGCCGCGGCCTGGGGACCGACGTCACCCGGCACGCGCAATGGCTGGCTGGGCAAGCGGGCATCCAGCAGCTCGTGCTGGCCGTTGATGCCGCGAACGAGCCGGCGCTAGGAGTGTACGCCGCCGCCGGGTTCCGGGCCTGGGAAAGCCGATGGGTTTTCGCGCGGCTGCTGAGTGCCGCCGAAGGCGCGGCGGCCCGGAACGCTTCGATCTCCAAGGCCGCTGGTTAGCGCACCCTAACCCGACGCGCAAGCGAGGGAGCGGCGGAGAATCACCCCGAGGCGCGCGGCGCTGCTCCCTCGCTTGCGCGTCGGGCTAGTGTCGGCTAGTGTCGTGGCGGCTAGCTTTTTGCCACGGCCGTGTCCAATTCCGACGTGCAGTTCGGGCAGCGCGTGGCTTTGATGTTGATGGCAGTGAAACAGCGAGGGCACTCCTTCTGCGTCGGCGCGGGCGGCGTTCCCTCGCGTTCCAGCGTGCGCCTCAGCGTGTTGATTCCTTTGACGAGCAGGAACACGCAAAAGGCGACGATCACGAAGTGGACCGTCGCGTTGATGAACTTGCCGTAGTTGAGGCTCACCGCCGGTTGTTTCGGGACGGTCTTGCCTTCCGCGTCCTTGTGTTCGGGGACCTCCTCCTTGAACACGTGGCGTTTGTCGCTGAAGTCCAGACCGCCCATCGCGAAACCGACGGGCGGCATCATCACGTCCTTGACCAAGGAGTCCACGATCGCGTTGAACGCCGCGCCCATGATGAACGCCACGGCCAGATCGATGACGTTGCCCCGCAGGGCAAACTCTTTGAATTCTCTGAGGATGCCCATGGAACTTGCTCCCTAATCGAACCTTCGAGGGGTGGAAAGAGTCGTTGTATCTGGCCGTAAGGTACTATATTGTAAGGAGTTTGCCAGGAGCCGCCGCCGGGCGCGCGGCGTTCTTCCCTGGAGGCGAGCGGGAGTAAGAACCGTGTCTCGATTGATGACCGGGTCCGACGTGGTGGTGCAATCGCTCGTCAACCACGGCGTCGACACTATCTTCGCCTATCCGGGCGGGGCCAGCATGCCGCTGCACCAGGCGCTCACGCGGTTCAGCGACCGGCTCCGCACGATCCTGCCGCGGCACGAGCAGGGCGGCGGCGTTCGCCGCCCAGGGCTACGCCCGCACGCACCGGCAAGGTCGGCGTGTGCATGGCCACCAGCGGCCCCGGCGCGACGAACCTGGTCACCGCCATCGCCGACGCCAAGCTCGACAGCATTCCGCTCGATCGCGATCACCGGCCAGGTGCCGCACGCAGGTCATCGGCACCGACGCCTTTCAGGAAACGCCGATCGTCGAGGTCTGCCGCGGCATCACCAAGCACCACTACCTGGTGACCGACGTCGAGGACGTCGCCCGCGTGATGCGCGAGGCGTTTCATCATCGCCACGACCGGCCGGCCCGGGCCCGGTGCTGGTCGACATGCCCAAGGACGTGCAGCAAGCGCCAGCTGGTGCCCGACTACGACGCGCCGATGAACCTGCCGGGCTACCACGGCGAAGATCCGCCTGGCCCGGCCCGAGCAGATCAAGCAGGTGGCCGCGGCGATCAAGCGGGCCAAGCGGCCGGTCATCTACGCCGGCGGCGGCATCATCGCCGGCGAGGCCAGCGACGAGCTGCGCGAGCTCGTCGCAGCAAGACCGGCATCCCCGTCACGATGACCGTGATGGGCCTGGGCGGCTTTCCCAGCGACGACCCGCTGTCGCTCGACATGCTCGGCATGCACGGCACGCGTCTATGCCAACTACGCCGTCGAACGAGGCCGACCTGCTGATCGCCCTGGGCGTGCGGTTCGACGACCGCGTGACCGGCAAGCTCGAGGAGTTCGCCAAGCACGGCAAGATCGTCCACGTCGACATCGACCCCTCGGAGATCAACAAGAACAAGGCCGGCCCACATCCCGATCTGCAGCGACGTGAAGTACGCGCTCGCCGAGCTGAACAAGATCGTCGAGCCGCCCGAGCGATATCGCCGACTGGGTCGAGCAGTGCCAGGAGTGGAAGAAGCGACGAGCCGTTCAAGTACGACGAGAACTTCGACGGCATCCTGCAGCAGCACGCCATCGGCGAGCTGTCGGCAGCTGACGCGCGACCGCAAGACCCGATCGTCACGGTCGGCGTCGGCCAGCATCAGATGTGGGCGGCCCAGTTCTACAAGTTCGACGAGCCGCGGACGTTGGCTGTCCAGCTCAGCGGCCTGGGCACGATGGGCTTCGGCCTGCCCGCGGCGATGGGCGCGCAGGCGGCCCATCCCGGACGCGCTGGTGGTCGACATCGACGGCGACGGCAGCTTCCTGATGAACATCCAGGAGCTGGCGACCTGCTACTGCGAGAAGCTGCCGGTGAAGGTGCTGCTGCTCGAACAACCAGCACCTGGGCATGGTCGTGCAGTGGGAAGACCGCTTCCACCAGGGCAACCGGGCGCACACCTACCTCGGCCCGATCGACCATCCCGAGGCGGTCGGCAAGGGCGACGGCCTCGGTCCCGAGCCGGCGCTATCCCGACTTCGTCGCGATCGCCAAGGGCTTCGGCTGCGGCGCCGCGCTACGTCGAGCGAGAAGGCCGACCTGAGCCGCGCGCTCGAAGAGATGATCGCCTACGACGGCCCGTACGTGCTCGACGTGGCAAGTCGCCCTACCAGGAGCACGTGCTGCCGATGATCCCCGGCGGCATGACGGTGAAGGATATGATCAAGAGGTAGCGGGAGCATCTTGCTCCCGCGGGTTCGGCGGCCGGCAATGTCCGATACGCTATCCCAATCCATAGGGTTTCGCGCCATGAAACGTCACCGTGCCCTTACCGAAGCCGACATTCTGGCTCAGTTGGTCGCACCAAACGGCCCGAGATGAATGCGGGTTTCGCTAAGGCCGTTCTCGCCGTGAAATTCAATGCTCAGGCGCGGAAGCGGATGAAGACCTTGGCGGCCAAAAACCGGCGCGGAACGTTGAGGGACGAGGAGCGCGCCGAACTGGACAAGTACCTGCGAGTGGGTCTGTTCGTAGACCTTATGCAGGCAAAGGCCCGTCTGTCACTCACGTCGAGCGAGCATGCCGCGTAGTCGATGGCCAGGTCGCTGCGAAGTCAGGTGCGAGAGAGGGCACGGAACCGCTGCGAGTTCGGCGTTGCCAGCCGGTTCGCCCGCCGAGTGGGACTTCGCTTGGGAGAGACACGTGACCGACCCCACGCCTGTTGATCCGTCCCCCACGCCCCGTCTCCGCTGGTATCAATTCCGCCTGCGGTCGCTGTTGCTGTTCACGACCGCCATCATCGTGGCGATGGGCGTGTTCATTGTCCCGCGCGTGGCATCCTACCGCCGGCAGCAACGGACGATGGAGCTGATCGAGAAACTCGGCGGCAGGTACGAGGCCAGGTCCGCGCCGGCATGGCTGTGTCGGCTGACGGGCGAGGACTTCCGGGATGTCACGCTGGTGAATCTGGACGACTGCGATGAGGCGGACGCCTATATCGATGAGATCGCGGCCCTCCCACGCCTGGAGATGTTGGCAGTCGGTGGAGACAGCTTCACCGATCGGCACGTCGAGCGGTTGTCTGATATTAAGAGCTTACGCGGTCTGGTGCTCGACTGGGTTGCTGCCTCGGCGGACTCCGTAGACGCACTCAAACAGCGATTGCCGGGCGTTGAAGTCTATCTCAGCGGGCGCCGCTTGGCGCGAGCGATCCGCGCTCCAGGGAAGCCCCACGATCAGTTCTATCGCGTGCAGGCCGCCGTCGCTGACTTCGGCGACGATTGTCCGGAACTCCGGGCACGGTTCGGTCATGTTGGACTTTTCGCTTATACGCAGGCCCTTGTCATTACCGCCAGGGCCAGTGACGGCGATGCGCCATTGGAGCGGCTGTGGCAGATGAAGGTCGAGCGCCTGACTCTGACGGCCCCTGGAGCCACCGAGGCGGGACTCGCCGACCTCTCGCGCCTCGCTAACGTGAGACATCTGCGGCTGGAGGGCACGCCGATTACCGATGCTGGCCTCGCCCATCTAGAGTGTTTGCCCAAGCTGTCGAGCCTCAGCCTCTACAACACTCGCGTCACCGAGGAGGGATTAGCGAGGCTCAAACGATTGGCGACCCTGACCGAATTGGGCCTGGACGGCTTCCCGATCACCGATGCGGGACTGGCATGCCTGCCAGCGATCTCCCAACTCGAAGGTCTGGCTTTAGGAGGCACATCGATCTCTGCCGCGGGACTGCGACATCTTGAAGCCATGTCCCTGAAGCGATTGTTTCTGCCAAGGACGAAAGTGACCGACGATGGTCTCGCATCGCTGGCAAAGATGAGCAGCCTCCAGCTACTGCATCTCGATGGCACAGCGATTACCGACGACGGCCTGGCGCATCTCAAAGCACTACCCAAGCTGCAATACGTGTCTCTCAATCGAACGGCAATCTCTGACGCGGGGATTGCTTCTCTCAAAGAGCTCCGTGGGCTGCAAGTGATGTTCTTGATCGAAACGGCTGTGACAGACCGAGGAATCGAACAACTTCGAGAGGCATTGCCCAACTGCCAAATCACGACGAAACCGTAAGGCGGCAGGGTGCCTGTGGCTGAAAGCCACAGGCAAGCTCCTTGGTTGATGACGGTCGAACGAAAGCGGCACGCCTGGGGCTTCTGACTCAGGCATCCGCGCGGCGTTGCCGGCATCATTTTTTTGGGAACGCTAATAATCGCTAATGGGCGCTAATCAAGTCGCAGCCCTTGGGTAGCGCGATGGATTAGCGATCATTAGCGATTATTAGCGTTCCCACTTGGTTACTGTCGCCGCGGGCGCGACATGAGGGAAGAGACAAAACCGCGAAAAACGGCCCGCGGGATGACACAAACGGAAGATGCGGGCATTAACGTCGTTCGGCTGGGCTTCGCTTCGCTCAGCCTCGGCCACACACGTCGCGTGTTCGCCGCATCCACTCGGCACTAGGCCCATTTGGTGGGCTTGCCCACCCTACCGGCTCGACTCTAGCACGCGCCGCCAGCGCACCGGCACTTCGGCAAACGCCGCCGCATACGTTGCTTCCAACGGCACTTCCACGGCCAAGCCCGGCTCGAGGAAGAGCGGCATATCCGTGAGTGCATCGCCGACCGCCACGTTCACCACATACGCTCGCACGGAGATGCCGGTCTCGTACGCCGCCAACGTCAGCGGACGGTCTCGCGGAAGCGTGTAATCCTGGCCGGCGATTTCCTGCCAGATTTCTCCGTGGATGCCCTCGGGATCGCGCTTGCCGGGCGGATGAAGGTCGGCGATCAACAGGTGAATCTCGTTGCTGAGCAGTTCCGCCGCCTTCTGAACAAACGCGCGCAGCGGGCGGCGGGCCGCCTTGTTGCCAGGCGAGACCAGCTCGATCATCGCCACAACGCGGTCGCCGCTGACGTGCCGGACGGCCACGACCTTCTGTTTGCGGCGATAGAACTCCAGCTCCGTTTCCGCGACCGGCTTGAGCTTCGGCGGAGCGAGCAAAGCACTCGTCCCGCCCGAGGGCGCTGACGCTGGTTGCGGCTCACCGTTCTCATCGTCCGGATCGTCGCTTGTTCCTTGCAGGGTCAACACATCGGGGCCGAAGCCGGCCGCGAACTGCTCCGGCAAGGCATAGTATTCGGGCGGCAGCCGGCCGCGATTCAGGGCGCGGGCCAGTTCCGTGATCCAGTCGTGGTGAAACGCGTGGAAGATCCCCGCATCGACGCTGGCCCAGTCGTGGATCGGCATGACGGCACCTCCAAAAACGCATTGTACAAGGGCGCGACGACCGCAGCATCGCCGGCCTTCGCCTCGTCGCGCTGGCGCAACCGCTACAAGCCCTACTCTGGACAGGCCGCCGCCTCGTGAAATTCGCTGAGCGGCGGCTCGCGGTCGCAGATCGTGGCTCCGGCCACGCTCTTTCCAGCCCGCCGGACGGCGTAAGCAATACTTGCGCGCCCCATCGCAGGCCCTTGGGCCACGACCTGGCTCGGTTTGCGGCGGGGTGAACGAGCGTTTCGCCGTGGCAAGCGCGCCGTACGTTACGGTGCGGGGGATTCAGCCCATCGCCACCACCCGGATTCACCGTGAGGAGCAGAAAGATGCAGACCATGTTCCGCAAGGGAAATTGGACCGTGCGCACGTTGGCCGCGGCCGCCGTGCTGGCTGCCTTGGCCTTGCCGGCCGCCGCCGAAGAGCCGCAGCAGGAAAGCCGCACCGAGCCCTCGCCGATCACCTTCCGGGGCGTCGGCCGCCAGGCCTCGAAGAAGTTCACGCTGGGCCAGGGCCTCGCCGTGTTCCGCGTCCGCTACCAGGGCAACGCGAACTTCATCGTCCAGCTCGTCAACAGCAACGGCGAGAGCGTGCAGAGCCTGTTCAATGAAATCGACTCGTTCCAGGCCGACCGCGGCTTCGAGATCCGCGAGGCGGGCGAATACCTGCTGGACGTGCAAGCGCGCGGCGGCTGGACCTTCACCATCGAGCAGCCGCGGCCGACTTCGGGCGAGACCGCGCCCACCACGCTCGCCGGCAAGCGGAGCGAAGTGTCGCCGTTCCTCTCGCTGGAAAAGGGCCTCTCGGTGTTCAAGTACAACTACCAGGGCAAAGGCCGCTTCGCCGCGTTCCTGACCGATGCCAACGGCCGCCTGGTCGAGCAGCTCGTCAACACGCTGAAGGCGACCGAAGGCTCGACGCCCGTCAAGGTGCCCGAAGACGGTCTCTACTTCATCAACGTCACGGCCGATGCCCCGTGGCAGATCGAAGTCGAGTAGGCGACGTTCTAGGTAGAACGGAATTCATTCCGTTCGCGCACTTGCTAACAACCGAGAAGCCCGGCTTCTTCGAAGGAGCCGGGCTTCTGCTTTTTGCCGTCAGCCGGAAATCCAAAGCACCAATGACCAGAACACTCAGTCGTTTGCACCACCCAATATAAGCGTCGGTTTCGTCGCGTGGCGCGAGGATTCTTGAACAGAAGGCAGCGAAGGACAAGGCCCGCGACGCCTTCTTCGTTTCCTTCGTTGCCTTCTGTTCAGACTGTTGGTTGCGGCTCCGCCGCGCTGGCCTTGATGTCGTGCTTATTTTAGGATTTCGTGTCTTTCCAATTGGTCTCTTGACAACTGACTACGCCTGTCGCACAATCGGCGACTACAACTGTAGCCACGGAGCCGATCCCTTCAGGAGGCCGCGATGCCCGAGCTGACGATCTCGGATGCCGAGTGGCGTGTGATGCAAGCCGTGTGGCGGCTGGGGCAGGCGACGGCCGGGCAGGTGATCGCCGAGCTGTCGGCGAATCGCTGGAGCCATCGCACGATCCGCACCATGCTGGCCCGGCTCACCGACAAGGGCGCGCTATCGGCCACGGCCGACGGAAATCGCTATCTCTATCGCCCGCTGGTGACGCGGCAGAAGTGCGTTCGCGCCGAGGGCCGCTCATTTCTGAAGAGAGTCTTCGCCGGCGACGCGGCCGAGCTGCTGGTCCATTTCGTGCAAGACACGCGGATGACGCCCGAGCAAATCGAAGAGCTAAAGAGGCTTCTGGAAGCCAAGCGCACCTCGGAGCAACCGTAGGGTGGGACAAGCTCGCGCAGCGAGCGCCGGCCCACCGGCCGTGACAAGGTGACAAGGTGACAAGGTGACAAGGTGACAAGGTGAAGACGCAACGTCCAAAGATTACGTCAGAGCGGCTAATCTGAATCAGGCGGTTCTTCGATGATCGACGCTTTCCTTTCCCGTGCGGAATTCCTGCTCGTGCTGTTCGCGCACGCCGCCTGGCAGGCAGGGGTGCTCGTGCTCATCGTGTTAGGCCTGGCTTGGCTCTTGGGGCACCGGCTGAATCCGCGCTGGCGGTTTGCGCTGTGGATGGTCGTCTTTGCCCGACTGGCCTTGCCGATCCTGCCGGCGGCGCCCTGGAGCCTGTTCGGGCTGCTAACCAGCGAGCGAGCTGAAAACAGCGGCGCGAATGCCGCCCTGGTAGCCGACCATCATGATGCCCCTGAGACTGCCGGGCCGCTCACGACACAGTCAAGTGTCACGGCGATCCCGATGGATACCGTTGCCGCTCTGTCGCCAGAGTTTGTAGATCGCCGGGTGCCACCGCCGGTAGAGAGCGGCCCGTTGCCATTGTCGGTCGCGCACTCGACCCCATCCACTCCAGCTCCCGCCGACTCGCCGGCGCCGTGGGCCGGGATACCCTGGCTGCGAATCGCCAGCGTGCTCTGGATGATCGGCGTCGTGCTGCTGGCTGCGCGGCACATCGCCACAAGCCTGCGGTTCCGCCGCGAGCGGCGCGGCTGGCAGCCCGTCACAGAATCGGTCACATGGACGAGCCTCTCCGAGACTCGTCGCGTCTCGGAGAGACGCGACCACGTGCGGACTCACGTGCAGGCCGCGCTGGAAGATTGCCGGCACCAGATACGACTACGCCGGACGGTGCACCTGTTTTTGTCGCCCGGCAACGTCGGACCGGCCACGTGCGGCATCCTGCGGCCTTGTATTGTGCTGCCCAAGCGGCTGGCCGAGTCCCTTTCGCCGGCCGAGCTGCGGCTGGTGCTGCTGCACGAGCTGGTCCACGTGCGCCGGCTGGATGTCCTCTGGAACCGCCTGGCCACGCTGATCTCGATCGTTCATTGGTTCCACCCGGTCGGCTGGCTTGCCCGGTTCCTGCTGCGCAAAGACCGCGAGCTGGCCTGCGACGCGACGGTGCTCGACCGTTCGGGCGAGCAGGCGGCGGCCGGCTACGGCCACGTGATCCTCAAGACGGTCGAAACGCTGATCACGCCCTCGCCGCTCCCCGGCCTGGTCGGCATGTTCAGCCGCCGCCCACGGTCGTTCCTCGAACGGAGAATCCGCATGATTGCCGCCCATCGGCCCGGCACCTGGCGAATGCCGGTCATCGGCGCCGCTGCGCTGGTCGTCCTGGCGCTCGTGGGGCTCACCGACCGGCAAGAGCGCCAGCGTGTCCTGGCTGACGAGCCGATCCGGTCGGTGGCGGACCGCGATGAGGCGGAAAAAGACGACGCGTCGCTGGACAAAGACCTGGCGCCGGCCAAGGTGGCCGACCACATCGAGCGGACGATGCAGCGGTTCGCCAGCGTGGAATACCGGGCCACCGGTCGCGAGGTCCATGACACGAACTCCCATTTCCCCGAACGGCCGCCGCTGCTCGTCGAAGGCCCTCTGCGCTATGCCTACCGCAGCGACGGCCGGCGCTGGCTGGTGGACGAAGACCGAACCAGCTTCACGATGAGCAAGACGACGACCGATCCGGAGCACCTCGAGTCGGGCTTCGACGGAAACGTCCATTTCCACACCCGCCACGACACGGCGTATTTCGGGGAAGACGACCTGACGAGTCTCCGCCTAGCGCCGCGCGTGGTCTTTTGGCATGCGGCGCGGACGTGGGAGCATCTGCTGCACGCCCTGAGGCATTCCAGCGCCCGCATCGATCGGCGTGAGAAGATCGACGGCCACGAGTGCCTGGTGATTCTCGCCGAGCCGAAATCTGAGTACGACAAGACCGACTGGCGCTACGAGATCACCATCTCGCCGACCCAATCGTGGTTGCCCTTGAAGACCACGCTCCGCCGAGGACCGAAGCCCTACGCCGAAGAGACCATCAAGCCGGCCCAAACCACCGAGGGGGTGTGGCATCCCGACTCGATTCGCTTCGAGCAGGTCGAGCGCAGCTTGGGCACGGTGCGCAAAGAGCTGCGAATCACGTACCTCGCGCTGCGCGACAAGTTTCGCGACGAGGAGTTCCGCTACGCCGCCCCGTTCGGGCACGACATCGTGGACTATCGCAGCGACGCCGCCTGGTGCAACGACCCTTGGTGGTCGGACTTGGAGCCCTGGCTCACGAAGCACGTCCAGTCGTGGCGGCCCAGCCTTGAGGCGCTGAAGGACCTGGAGAGCTTCTGCGACGGCGCGATTGCCGGAAAGACCGCGCCCGAGATTCGCGCCGAGCGATGGATCAACGGCAATCCCGGCCTCTGGCGACGCGAAGGCCGCACGACGACCATCGTCTTCTTCTTCGGCGGCCAGGCGATCGATCCCACTCCGAAATGGATCGCGGGGATCAAAGCCGTGAAGGAGCGATGCCGCCCGTACGGCATCGATATGATCGGAGTCGCCACCGCCACCAAGACGCCGGAAGCTGTCGAGCAAACCGTGCGCGAGCTGGGCGTCAAGTTCCCTATCGCCATCGACACGGCGGACAAGGGCTTCGGCCAGACGTTCACCGCGTTTGGCTTGCGGAACTATGCCGGCGCGTTCGTCGTCGATCGCCAGGCGAAGGTGCACGTCGTCGAGGCTGGCAAGTTGGAATCGCTGGCCAAAACGGTTGCTCTGGCCGACGGAGCCAGGCCGCCCCCTAAGGAAGCACCGCTGCGGCAGCCGGATATCTCAATGGAAGATTGGCGACGCATCGATGCGGAGTGGAAGCGACGGGCACGGGCCCCCGGCACCGCCACGATCCACGGTGAGGTGCTCCGCTCGTCCGCTGGGCGCGACCGCTTTGGCGACGTGGCGTTGCCGGGCGAAACGCTCGCCGGCATTGCCGCCGAGGTGCGCATCGAACCGGTGATGAGGCTGCTGATGAGGCCCGCCGCTCACGCGGTCTTTCGCGACGCCCAGCGGCAAGCCAAGCAGTCGTGCGACGACGCAGGCCAGTTTTCGCTCAAAGGCCTCCGCAAAGGGGCGTATACGGTGACGATCTCTGCGCCCGGCCTGGCCCGCGTGAAGCGAGTGGTGCACCTGGCCGCCGATGACAGCAAGGCGGAGCTATCCCTCACCCTACGGCAAGGCGGCACGATCCGGGGCATAGTTCAAGACAGCGACGGCCAGGGGGTTCCCCTGGCCACCATCAAGGCCACCCAGCGCCATTTCGACGCAGCCCGGCCCCGGTACACCACGACGGCCGACCTGCCCGGGCAGCCGGAGAGGTCTAAGATCGACGGCCGGTTCGAGTTCACGGAACTCTATGACGGCGCCTACACGCTGGAGGTGTCCGCGCCCGGATACGAAACACGTGCAGTGGAATTGATCCCTGCGGGCAAGCAAGGCGTGAAGATCACGCTGCGGCGCAAATAGCAAATAGGTGGTGCAATTAGGCGAGCAATCCCTTCGACATTCGCGGCTCTCCCATGATCGAATCCCTTCTCTCCCGCGCAGAGTTGCTGTTCGTACTGCTATTGCACGCCGCCTGGCAGGCCGGGCTTTTGGCGCTGATCGTGCTAGCGCTGGGGTGGCTGTTGCTGGGGCGTTTGCACGCTCGGTGGCGGTTTGCGCTGTGGATGGTGGTCTTCGCACGGCTGGCCTTACCGATCTTGCCGGCGGCGCCGTGGAGCCTATTCGGGCTGTTTCCGGGACGCTCGGCGGAGCGGGTGGCTGACCATGTGCCGGCCGCGTCCAGCGAGCCGGATGTGGCCGATATGGTGCAGGCCGTGGAGCCGCCGGAGACTGGCGTGCTGCCGACGGCCGGACCGGCGGACGGAGCCAGCGGGCCAATGTTGCCGCCGCCGGTGGCGGACAACTTGCCCTTCGAGGACAGCCGATCGATGTTCCCACGATCGGAAGGGTCTGCCACGGCCGTTGGCATCGCGGCCGACGTGGAACCGACCCGTGATACCGAAGCCGCCTCATCGCCGCCCGCTGAGATACCCTGGCTGCGGATCGCCGCCGTGCTTTGGTTGATGGGCGTCGTGCTGCTGGCCGCGCGGTACGTTGCCACGAGCCTGCGGTTCCGGAAGGAGCGGCGCGGGTGGCAGCCCGTCACGGGGCCGGTCACGTGGACGAGTCTCTCCGAGACTCGCCGCGTCTCGGAGAGACGCGGCCACGTGCAGGCCGCGCTGGAATCCTGCCGCCGCGAGATTCGTCTCCGCCGCAACGTGCGGCTGGTGCTGTCGCCCGGCAACGTCGGACCGGCCACCTGCGGCATCCTGCGGCCTTGCATCGTGTTGCCCAAGCGGTTGGCCGAGTCGCTTTCGCCAGCGGAGCTGCGGTTGGTGCTCCTGCACGAGCTGATCCACGTCCGCCGGCTGGACGTGCTTTGGGACCGCCTCGCCACGCTGGTGGCAATCGTTCACTGGTTCCATCCGGTCGGCTGGTTGGCGCGGTTCCTGCTGCGCAAGGATCGCGAGCTGGCCTGCGACGCGACTGTCCTCGATTGCTCCGGCGAGCAAACGGCATCCGGCTACGGGCACGTGATCCTCAAGACGGTCCAGGCGCTCATCACTCCCTCGCCGCTGCCGGGCCTGGTCGGCATGTTCAGCCGCCGGCACAGATCGTTCCTCGAAAGGAGAATCCGCATGATCGCCGACTATCGCAAAGGCACTTGGAGCGGTCTTGCCGGCGGCGCGGCCCTGTTGCTGGTGGTTGCGCTGGTCGGACTGACTGACGCCGAGACGCCGCAAACGAAGCCATCGCAAGAGATCGAGTTGCCCGTCGCAGCCGATCTTGACGGCGAACCGCAGGCGCCCGAGCCACCGGGCAAAGCTTCGCCAATGCCCGAAACGCCGCCATCGACCAAGGCCTCGCTCGGCGGCACCGTGGTGGATGAAGAAGGGCGGCCGGTGTCCAAGGCCTCGGTGTGGCTCGTGCAGCACGTTGATGAAGCGCAGCGGTTTCGCAATCTGGCGGCCGACTCGCAGGGCCGCTTCTCGTTCGTTGACGTGGAGCCCGATTCGGCGACGGTTGCCGTGGTGACGGAGCGCCACAGCCTGGGCGCGTTCCGCTACAGCCTGCGGCCAGGCCAGGCGGAGAGCAGTTTGCGGTTGATCGTGACCCAGCCGCGAGAGCTGGTGCTGCGCATCGTGGATGAGAGCGGCAAGCCGGTGAGCGATGTGGAGCTACAGACCCTGTATTGGACAAAACCCGGCTCACAGAAAGTGTGGTTTCCCTTGGACGTGCTTCGCCGCGAACGCCTTCCGCTCCCGCGCAGCGATCGGCGGGGCGAAATGCTCATCAGCGGCGTGCCCAGCGGCGTAGAATGCCAACTGCAACTGGCGCATCCCGAGTTTGCGGTGCGGCAGATCGAAGACGTGCCGACCGACAAGGCCGAGCCGGTCCCGGTGGCCCTCAAGCCCGGCGCTCCGCTGACCGTCGAGGCGGTCGTGGCCGCCACGGGCGATCCGGCCAGGGATGCCAGGGTCAGCGTGTCCGTCCATCCGGGGAACCTTCATCTCTCGGGCACGCTGGACGACAAAGGGAAGTGGACCGTTCGCCTGCCGGACGCTCGCAGCGTGAGCGTCACCGTCAGACACCCCCAACTCATCTCGCTGGAGAATTTTGCGGTGCGCGATTGGTTCGACGACGCAGGGCGGCCAGACCGCCCGATTCGAGCTGCGCCGTAAGGCGAAGGTCGCCGGCCGCGTCGTGGACTCGGCGGGCCGGCCGCTGGAAGGCGCCTATGTCGGCTTCGCGATAGGCGACCGACGGACGGTGCACGCGCGCACCGATAAAGACGGCCGCTACACGATCGAAGGCCCCGAGGGCGAAGGAAGAGTCGCGGTCACCAGCATGGACGGCTTCTACGCGGAAGCCGGGCACGAGGTGGCCGTGAGCCTTGCGCCTGAGCGGGTGACGACGGCGAAAGACCTGGTGGCTCAGCGGGTGCCGCCCATCCGCGGCGTCGTGACCACGCCCGACGGACGCCCCGTGGCGGGGGCCTTGGTGACCTCGCGCGACCCCGGCGAGCGCAGCGCGGTGACGAAGAAGGACGGCAGCTTCGAGCTGCCGCTTTATCGCATACTGGATAGCTTCGCGTCGGTCATGGCCAGTCATCCGACGGAGCGATTGTCCGGCGGCACCACGGTCGATCCGGAGCACGTGAAGTCGGGCAAGCTCGTGCAAATCGAAGTCCGGCGAGAAGCGACGCTCCGCGGCAAGCTGACGGACGAGCGCGGCAAGCCGCTGGCCGCGGTTCCCGTGACGCTGTGGGGCCGGCTGATGCACGGCAGCTCGTCCTCGCACAGCCGATTCACCGAAGCGGTGACGAACGACCGCGGCGAGTTTGAGTTTCCCGGCCTCAGCCGGCATGCGACGTATCGGGTGGACGTTGGCGACGGAGAGAAGCCCGCCGTTCCACGCAACGCCTTTCGAGAGCTGGCGGAAGACAACGTGGAGATGGAGCTGCCGCCGCTGAGCGATGAGGAAGTCAAGTCTCTCAAGCGCTCGATGCTCCCCACGAAGGTCCCGGAGCTGAGCGTCCGGAGTTGGATCAATTCGACGCCGCTGAAGCTCGATGCGCTGCGGGGAAAGGTCGTGCTCGTCCGTTCCTGGGCCACCTGGCGCGAGCCGCACGTCAAGGAGACGGCCGGCTTGCAGTTGCGCACGAGCTGTTCGGCAAGAAAGGGCTGGTCGTGATCGGCGTGCACGAGCACCCCGCCTCGGCGGACGAGGTGCGCAAGTACGCGGCGGACCACCACCTCACTTTCCCCATCGCGCTCGACGACGGCGCGGGCGGGACGGCCGGCCGCTACAGCAGCTCCACGGGCCCCAGCCAGCTCATCATCGGCCGCGACGGCCGCGTGCTCGGCGGCGCCGAGCTGCGCTACTACGACCTCTTGGGAGCCGTGCGGTGCGCCGTGCTGTACAGCGAGCCAGAGGCGAAGGCCAAGCCCGCCGCAGAACGCCCTGCGGCGCCGCCGGCCGATAAGGCGACGAAGGCCGACGGGCCGGGCAAGAAGGACGCCAAGCCCGACGGCGGCGGCGTGCGCATCCTTCGCTTCCCGGCGGACCGCTCCCTGGGCGTCGTCCACACGCGGCCCGCGCGCGAGGCCCGCGATGATGTCAGCGAGTACGCCGATTGGCAGCCCCTGGGGGATGCGCGCGGCGAAGTGCGCTTGCCCAAGGATGCCGAGGTGCGGCTCGTGGTCAGCAGCATCGGGTCGAAAGATCTCTCGCCGCTGGGCAGGTTGCACGCGGACGATGTTCAGTCGCTGTCGCTGCGAGGTACGCAGGTGAATGACGACCAATTCAGGCACGTCGGCCGGCTCACGGGCCTCGCGCATCTCGAGCTGGAACAAACCGAAATCACCGACGCCGGCATCAAGCACCTGGCCGACCTCGTGAACCTGCGCTTCGTCGATCTGAGCGCTTTCGGTGTCAACGCCCGCGGCTTTGGCATTGGGGACGATTCGCTGCGCATCCTGGCAAAGCTGCCGCGGCTCTCGCGGCTTTCGCTGCGGCTCACCAAAGTCTCAGACGCCGGCATGGCCCACATGGCCGGTATGAAGGCCCTGCGATCCCTGAGCATCGGCGGCACGCGCGTGACCGACGCCGGGTTGGTTCACCTCAAGGAATTGCCGGCGCGTAGAGTATCTCGACCTGGGCTTCCGTGACGAAGGAATGAACTTCACAGATGAGGGCACTAAGCACGTGGCGCAACTGTCGGCGCTGAAGTGGCTCAGGATGAGCTGCCCGCAACTGACGGATGCGGGCTTACGCCAACTGAGCGCGCTGACCCGCTTGGAATGGCTGGAGTTCGAGGACAGCAAGGTGACGATGCCGGCCTGGCCGCGCTCAAGCCGCTCAAGTCGCTCAAGGTGCTTCGGATACCACCGCAGATTGAGGACGAAGGAGCCAAGCACCTGAGCGAACTGACGTCGTTGGAACAAATCCAATCCAACTTATTCTTTCTGAGCGATGCCGGCGTTGCGTCGCTCTCGAAGCTCAAGCGGCTGGAAAACCTGACCTTCGGCGGCGAGCGCATTACGGACGCTTCGCTGGAGCACGTGTCGCGCATGGACGGGCTCAAGCACTTGATGGTTCAGACCGCACCGGTCACCGACGTGGGTCTCGCGCACCTGCGTCGGTGTGAGCGCCTGGAGACGCTGACGGTTTATCAAACGGACATCACGCCTGACGGTTTGCAGCATTTGGCGGGCCTGCGGTCCCTCAAATCGCTAGGGCTGGGGCTTGCCAAGAAGGGCGACCTTGGGCGCTTGGCCGACCTCTCCGGTCTGACACATCTGAGTCTGAATAGTGACCCACTCAATGAAGTGCTGACGAACGACCATTTGAAGCACGTCGCTGACTGAAGAACCTGGACGGGCTGGTGATTCGCGGCCTTGTGGTCAACGACGAAGGCATCACCCACCTGGCAGGCCTTGGCCGCCTGACACGACTGGAAATCCGCAGCTCGCTGATCAGCGACGCCGGCATGGCCAGTATCGCCAAGCTCGCGCGGCTGGAACACTTACAACTCTCTGCGCCGATCGGCGACCGTGGGCTGGAGCACTTGGCGAAGCTCAAGTTGCTCAAGTCGTTGTACATTTCCGCGCCGGACATGACCGACGAAGGGCTCGACCGGTTGCGGCGCAGCCTGAGCACGCTGCAAACGGCGCATCGCAGTGTGTACCGCCAGCCCGGCGGCAACGCCACGCTGAACCCGCGCGATGGAATCCTCCGCCGTGGTGCCCGTGACGAACGGACGGATCTCGACGCGCTGGAGGGGCACGCGCCGCCCGCCCTGCGGCTCGATGACTGGGTGAACACCGACGGCAGGGCACTGCGGCTGGAAGACCTGAAGGGCAAAGTCGTGCTCTTGGACTTCTGGGGCGTGTGGTGCGGCCCGTGCGTCGCGGCCATGCCCAAGCTCGAAGAGCTGCACCGCGAGCATTCGGCCGCTGGCCTCGTCGTAATCGGCGTTCACACCACTGAGCGGGCCGCCGACATGGCCGCCTTCGTCAAGGAGAAGAAGCTGCCCTGGGCGATGGCCACCGACGTGGAGAAAGCGACGGCCACGGCCTATCGCGTGCCCTCGTATCCGGGCTATTACCTGATCGACCGCACCGGCAAGCTGCGGATGGCTGCCGTGCATTCGCCGGACCTCGCCAAGGCCGTCAAGCTGCTCGTCGCCGAAAAGGAGCGCGAGAAATAGCGGCCCGCGCCGCGGGGAGCCGTCCGGCACCGCGCCGCAGCTTCTCTCTCCGCGATGGCGGGCCTACAATGCGCTCGTGGGACTGGGTGCGGTTATTCTCCTTCTCTGCACGAGGCGCCCCATGGGCAAGTTCTCGCTGCCTGGCTTGGGCGATGTTCGTCGAGCGATGTTTCCGGCGCTGTTCGCCCCGCTCGTGGCCTTCGCCGTGAACTGGGGCTTTCCCACGCCATCGCTGGCCGACGGCAAGCTGTTCCCGCCGCGCAGCTACAAAGGCTCGTTGGAGGAGCAATCGCAGGAGGCCATCATCATCTTCACGCACGACCCCTTGGTGGAACAGTCCGGCTTCGAGCACGTCATTATCAAGCTCAGCGTCACCGGCAACGTGGACAACTTCGCCTGGGTCGTGCCGTTCCCCGCCAAGCCCAAGGTCGAGCAGGAGGACGCCAAGCTGTTCGCCGAGCTATTCGGCTACGTGCAGGCGCGGTCGGTCCGGCACGGCCGCTCCGGGGGCGGCGACTACAAGACCAAGACCGAACCGGGCGCGGCAAAAAGCCCGGTGGAAGTGCTGTCGCGCGAAACCGTCGGCAGCTATGACGTGGCGATCGTGCGGGAAAACGAAGGGGGCGCCCTGAACCGCTGGTTGGCAAGCGAGGGCTTTCGCACCGTCGAGGACGGCGAAGACGTGCTGGAGTTCTATCGCGCCAAGGGCTACGTGATGGCGACGACATCAACCAGTACGGCTTCGAGCGGCGGGGATTCGACCTGGTGTTCCGCGACTTCGACGGCCCGCAGTGCGAGGCGAACGCCGGAAAGCTGTGGTCGCAGCCCACCTCGGACCCGTACCTGAGGCCGTTTGCCCAGCAGCTTGCGGGCACGGCGGCGCTTTTCGGCAAGCTCCACCAGGGAGAGCGGTTCTACCTGACCAACCTGCAGGGGCGGTTCGAGCCGGCCGTCGTCCGCCAATGGAAAGAGGACCTGTGGCTGTTCCCGTATTACGTGGATGAGTCGATGGTGCCCTACGATGCGCGCGGAAGGGCCGGCGGCCGCCATCTCGGTTTCGCTCGGCTCAGACACGCCGCGGGCCTGGTGGCGGCGAACGGGGGTGTGGGCTGCGGGCCTGTTCGTCGCCGGAATTGCCGTGGGTGTGCTCCTGCCGGCCGCCCTTCGTCGAGTCCGCCGGCGGAGCGCTTTGCCGACTTAGGTAGGGCGGCACATCTCGACACGGCCAATGCATGGTCGCTGTTTGAGCTCCTCGTCGGCGTCAATGCCGGTGCCTTTTCGAGGACGACGACGAGGACGAGGACGACGAGGACGAGTGAATGGGCCGATAATCGGCATTCGAGAGAAATGCCTGCCGCGATAGAATCCAGGCAGTCGGTGGCAGGTCGCCACGGACGGCTTACCGCTCCCGGGCGCGCTCCATGGATCAACGCGGTCTCGATGGCTTCCTGCCGTGGCGCGGGTCGCTGATGCTCGACGTGGTCTTTCTGGCCATGTTTCTGGTCATTCCGGCGATGGCCTGGAGCATTCGCCAGGCCAGGCTCCGCCGCTACACCCTGCACAAGCGCGTGCAGCTAGTGCTGGCCGCCGTGCTGCTTGCCGCCGTGGGGGCGTTCGAGGTCGATATGCAGCTCTTCACCGATTGGCGGGTGAGGGCGTCTGGCCTGACGGAGCGGCCCGCGTCGCCTTACTATGATGCGCTCAGCGATAGCGGCCCGGCGGTGTATGCCCTGTGGGTGCACCTGGTCTTCGCGGTGAGCACGGCCGTGCTGTGGGTATACGTGATCGTGCAGGCGCTGCGGAAGTATCCCACGCCGCCGCAGCCGGGGCCGCACAGCCGCAGCCACGTCCGCTGGGCATGGCTGGCCGCTTGGGACATGTTCTTGACGGCCCTGACCGGCTGGGTGTTTTATTATCTGGCGTTCATCGCAGAATAGCAGGCACACTCGTGTGCCGTAGACGTAAAGCAGCGACGCCCACACACGACGCCCACACACGACGGCACACGGAGTGTGCCTACAATCTCCATGAAGTTTTCCGCCGCTTACGGCCCCGGCCGATTTGGCTTGTCGTTCGAGCTGTTTCCCCCCAAGACCGAGGCGGGCGAGACGCAGCTCTTCGAGAACCTGCGCGAGCTGGTCGCCCAGAAGCCGAGCTTCATCACCTGCACTTACGGGGCGGGGGGCTCGACGCGGGCCAAGACGCTGGACATCGTAGCCCGCGTGCACCGGGAGTTCGGCCTGGGCGTGGCCTCGCACCTGACCTGCGTCGGTTCGACCGTCGATCAGCTGCGCGATTATCTGCGAGATGCTCACGGCCGCGGCATTGCCAACATCGTGGCTCTGCGGGGCGACCCGCCGCGCGGCGAGACGAACTTCCGCCCGGTGGCCGGCGGGCTGCGGTACGCCAACGAGCTCGTGGCGCTGATCCGCGCCGAGTTTGCCCAATTTGACGTGGCCGTCGCCGGCTATCCCGAGACGCACCAGGAAGCCGCGAGCCCGGACGTCGATCTGGAGAACCTGCGGCGCAAGGTCGATGCCGGGGCCGACGTGGTGATCACGCAGCTCTTCTATGACAACGCGGACTTCTTCCGCTTCCGTGAGCGCTGCGGCCGGCTGGGCATCCGTGTGCCGATCGTGCCGGGCATCCTGCCGGTGACGAACCTGGCTCAGATCCAGCGGATCGCCTCGCTGTGCGGCGCGAAGCTGCCGCCGCCCTTTCAGGAGGCTCTCCAGCGGCACGCGGACGATGAAGCGGGCCAGTTCGAAATCGGCGTCGAGTTTGCCGCCCGCCAGGTGCAAGAGCTGATCGATTCGGACGTGGCAGGCATCCACTTCTACGTGCTCAACAAGTCGCCGGCCACGGTGAAGGTGCTCAGCTCGGTCTCGCGCCCGGTGTTTGGATAATAGGGAGTGCTGCGACTTGTCTCCGCTTTAGGATTCTTGGTTTGACGTGACGTTTCGATATCACCCGCTGCTCCTGGCTCTCTTGGCTCTCTCGGTTTTGGCGCTGCCGGCCCGTGGCGCGGGCTTCGAGCGCGTGCCGGGAGGGCCGCAGGGGCTAGAAGCCCCTGCCACGCGGCTTGCGCCCTATGCCGGCGATTTCGCTCGCGGCGTGGATGTGTCGAGCCTGAGGGGCAAGGTGATGTGCGGCTACCAGGGCTGGTTCACGACGCCCGATGACGGGGCCGGCATGGGCTGGAGCCACTACGGTCGCGGCGGGCGGTTCGAGCCGGGGCGCTGCTCCATCGACCTGTGGCCCGACGTGAGCGAACTGGACGAGGACGAAAAGTTCGCCACGCCGTTCCGCCACGCCGACGGCTCCACCGCCTACGTCTTCAGCTCGCACCACCGCAAGACCGTGCTGCGGCACTTCCGCTGGATGCAGGAGTACGGCATCGACGGCGTCTTCGTGCAGCGATTCGCCGTCGAGACGCTTCACGCCAAAAACCTCAACCACGCAACACGGTGCTGGCGCACTGCCGCGAAGGGGCCAACCGCAACGGCCGCACGTACGCCGTGATGTACGACCTGTCCGGCCTCGAGGCAGGGCAGATGGAGCAGGTCATCGACGACTGGAAGTCGCTCGTGGACCGCATGCGGCTGGGGCGCGATGCGAAGGATCGGGCCTACCTGCACCACGGCGGCAAGCCGGTCGTGGCCGTGTGGGGCGTCGGCTTCAACGACGGCCGCAAGTACACGCTGGCCGAGTGCGCGCCGCTGGTGCGCTTCCTCAAGAACGACGTGCGATACGGCGGCGCGACCGTGATGCTCGGCGTGCCGACCGGCTGGCGGACGCTCGATGACGACAGCGTCGCCGACAAAGAGCTTCCCGCAGTCGTCGCTCAGGCTGACATCATCAGCCCCTGGACGGTCGGCCGCTATGATTCGCCCCGCTCGGCCACACGGCACGCCGAGCACCGCTGGAAGGCGGACATCGCGTGGTGCCGCGGGCACGGCAAGGAGTATCTGCCGGTCGTGTTCCCCGGCTTTAGCTGGCACAACTTGAAGGCGAACGCCGGCGCGGCGCCGACTCGACCAGATCCCCCGGCTCAAGGGCCAGTTCCTTTGGACGCAATACGTCGAGGCCAAGAAGGCCGGGGCCACGATGGTCTATCAGGCCATGTTCGACGAAATCGACGAGGGGACGGCGATCTTCAAATGCACCAACACGCCGCCCGTCGGCGACAGCCGGTTCGTCACTTACGAGGGCTCGCCCAGCGACCACTATCTCTGGCTGACGGGCATGGGCGGGCGCGTGCTGCGTGGCGAGATCGAGCCGGCCGCCGAGATGCCGCGACGGCCATGAGTCGTCTTTCGCTCCGCGAAAGAACGCCCTTTCGCGGAGCGAAAGGCGACGATCGCGGTATGGCTTTTGCTCTTCAGAAGGCCTCTCCACAAGCCGATTCGGAGCGCTATGGCGCGCTTGCCCCCGCAGCAGCCTAGAGGCAACCACCATGACGACGGCCCAGCGCAGCACGATACGGATCGATCCGATCGATTGGCCGATGTTTATCCCTCACGGTGAGCGCGAGCTGTATGCCGCCGCCTTTTCGGCGTTCCGAGCGCGGGAGCTGCCGTTTGCCATCGGCGGCGGGCTGGCGTTCTCCGCCTATGCACGGCGGTGGCGCTACACGAAGGACCTGGACCTGTACATTCGGCCGGACGACAGCGACGCCATGGTGGAAGTGCTCCAGCAGGCCGGCTTCCCCGATCTCTTCGAAAAGAAGAAATACGACCGCGGCTGGAGTTACCGCGGCCATCACAACGAAGTGATCGTCGATTTGTTGTGGGGAATGGCCAACTATCGAAGCTGGGTGGATGACACGTGGCTGGAGGGTCCGCTGGTGAAGTTCGAAGGACAGAACGTGCGGCTTCTCAGCCCTGAGGACCTGCTTTTTGCCAAGCTATACGTCATGCAGCGCGGGCGCTGCGATTGGCCCGATTTGCTCAATGTCCTGTCGGCGGTCGGCCCCCAGATGGATTGGCAGCGCGTGCTCGACCGGGTGGGCGACGATGCGCGCTTGGTCGGTGGACTGGTAAGCGTCTTCTCCTGGCTTTGTCCGGCAAAGGCACGCGAGTTGCCTGAATGGCTCTGGGAACACCTGGGGCTCTCGGGCCCGCCCACTTCGTCGAGCGGCCAACCGGACGGCAAACGGGCGTCGCTGTTGAGCCACGGCGACTGGTTCGGTTCGAGCGAAGGACCGGTGGAGATTTGAAGGTGACAAGGTGACAAGGTGACAAGGTGAATTTGATGAACGTCCAACCTTGAACATCCAACATCGAACATCGAACAAGACTCCCTTCGATGTTCGATGTTGGACGTTGGATGTTGGACGTTCGATTTCGATGTTCGGGCTTCACCCCCGCACTCCCTCACCTTGTCACCTTGTCACCTTGTCACCTTGTCATTCAAGGAGGGTCACATGCGGATCGGCGCCATGAACCATCCCCAGCACGACGTCGCGGGGGAAATCCGCTGGATGGCCGAGATGGGGCTGGATTTTATCGACCTGACGCTCGAGCCCCCGGCGGCAGCGACCTGGCGCGTCGAGATGCGGACCATTCGGCGAGCGCTGGAGGACTATCGCCTGGGAGTGGTCGGGCACACGGCCTATTACCTGCCCATCGGCCATCCCTTCGAGTCGGTGCGGCAGGCGGCCGTCGGCGAGCTGCGGCGCTGTCTGGAGGCCTTTGGCGAAGTCGGCGTCCGCTGGATGAACGTGCACCCCGACCGCCGCGCCCCGATGCACGACTGGGACTTTGTGATCCAGCAGAACCAGCGGAGCCTGGCGGAGCTGCTCGAAACGGCCCAGCCGCTGGGCGTCGGCCTGATGATCGAGAACCTGCCGGACAGCTTCAACACGGCCGCGCAGCTCGGCGACCTGTTGCACCCCCTGCCGGAGCTGGGGCTGCACCTGGACATCGGACACGCCAATCTCCACCGCGGCCACAACGCTACGGAATCGATCCTGGCGGCTTTCGGCCCCCGCCTGCGCCACGTGCACCTGCACGACAACAAGGGGGGCGACGACGATCTGCACCTGCCGCTGGGGGCCGGCACTCTGGAGGTCGAGCGGCACATCCGGCTGCTCCAGACGGCTGGCTACGACGACACGATCACGCTAGAGGTGTTCTCCGCGGACCGCGGCTTCCTGGCATACAGCCGCGACGTGCTGCGGCGGCTCTGGGACGCCGCGCCGGCGCATTAAACTCGGCCCCAGCACCCCGGCTGATCCTTGCAGCCGGGGTGCCGTCCGCCGATGCGGTCAGCCATCCAGGGGCCGGCCCTGTCTAGACGCCGAAGCCTGGCGCCAATTCGCAGCGCGTCTCCTGGAGGACGGCCGTCGGCCACTGGCCGCCAGCGGCGCCCTGGGCCGACCGCCCTTCCGCGATCCAGGAAACGATCTGGTCCACCAGCTCGCGTCGGCACAAGCTGCCCGCGGTTTGCCGCTGGATCTCAACGGCCAGGCGACGAACCGCAGAGCCGAAGCCGGACGATTCATGTCTCGCAGGCCGCAGGGCCTGCTCGATAACGCGTCGCAGATAACGTGGATTAGGCGAGTTCATCAATAATCTCCGTGTTGCAACAAATGGTCGAGGTAGTGGGTCAGGTTGGTCGTGTTCGACGGAACTACACCGAGGGTCAAAAGCCGACGTACGCAAATGTCTCCTGCGCTGGAAGCCCTTGACGGTCTGTCGTGTTGGCATAGATGAGGCCGGCACCCAGGATGCCGGTTGAGATGCAAAAGGTGCCGTTGGATTGGACGATGGGATACAGGTTCTCCTCGAGCGGGCCGCCGCTGAGCTCGACTTCCAGGCCCATTGGCGCTTCGTCGTAAACCTGGCCGCAAAGGTGCCACATGCCGTCACCCTGATAGAAGGCAAAGAGGAGAATCCGCGGCGGCTGATTCGGCCCAAATGCATGCTGCTGCCCGGGGTCCCCGGGATTTCTTACCAACGTCGTTGTCGCGCCGGCCACAACCAGCCAGCACGCCATCGCGACCCACGCGGAGGTGAACGCGGCCCGGACGAAGCGGAGGAAATGAGGGTGTCGAGCGGCAACAGTGCGCACCGGCAGACGAACGCCAAGCATGACTTTCTCCAAGGGTGGAATGGAAACGGGGCGGGGAAACAGGCGAGAACCGGCGCCAGGGCGCCGATGCTAGCTACATCCGAAAGTCGGAAACCGTAACGACGTCCCTGTAGACGGAATCGTCCGTTGGCAAAGACGACGGGAAGTGATTCTCTCTATCCAGTCGCGATTGAGGCCGCGGCCGGACAGAAAATCGTCGCCTTTTGGGGATTTTTATGGCGAGAAATCGAGCAGCAGCACGTCAACGGCCGCCAGGGGGTCCAAGAGTCGGGACGGGCAGGCCGCGGGGATATGGTGAGCGGGCATCTCGGCTAGAACGCTGAATTCAGCGTCGGTAGCGAGGTTTAGGGCGGGGCGTGCAGCGCGGATCACCTCTTGCTTCGGTGCTCCGTGCTCCACGGCTTCTCTGGCATGCGATCGAAGGGCCAGAAGTGCAGACGCTCTGGCTTCAGCTCCAAGTGGGCGCGACCTGAACGCGGCGGCCTCGATCAACACGCGATCCACGTGGTATCGGGCAATCGTGGAAGCCGAATCGACGGCGCGCCGAATCTGCGATTGGGCCTCCTGCCAATGATCCTCGCCATTGGCGTCTTCGGCCTCCGCCAGCGCTGCGGCTTTCAGGTGTGCCAAGGCAAGATTGTGATACACGGCGGCCGATGGCTCGCGCGAGACCGACTCTTTCAACAACCGCAAAGCATCCTTCCATTGGCCAAGCTCAGCCCTGCAGTAACCCAGGTCATTGCAGAATGCGGCATTCTCCGCAAACTCGGCGTAGACGGACTGAAGCACGCCCGCCGCCTTCGCGAACTCTTCCCGCTGCTTTGCGCCCGCGGCCAGGCAGAATCCCAAGCACAGCTTTACATACGGGTCGGTCCGCAAATCCTCCTGAAGCAGCCTGAGGTCCGCCATCGCAGTCTCGTGCTGGGCCAAGAGCATGTGTGCCCTCGCCTTCCAGAAGCGCACGGGGTGACTGTGCGGTTCTACCTCCAGCGCCGCCGCGAAATGCTCGATCGCGCGTGGATAGTCCTCCGCCCCGAAAGCCTTCCGGCCAAGCCGTATATGCCGAACCGTGGCGGCCTCGGCGGTAGCCCAAAGGCTGCCTCCGCCGACACCCAGCAGCACGGCCGACCCCAGGGCCAAGAGCACCGTTCGGCGATGCTCGCGAGAGAACCGTGCGCCGCGGCGCCCAGCGCAGCTCCCGCCGCAGCGCCGCAGCCAGCTCCACGGCCGTGACCGGACGGTCGCCGGGGACAAAAGCCAGGCATGAGTGGATGACCCGCGCCAAGCGGGGATTGAGCGCCGGCGCCAGGCCCCGCAGCGGCTTAGGCCCTCGCTGATGGCGCTCGAGCAGCTCCTCGGCGGCCCGATCTGCGGGCAAGTGCGTCGGCGGCGGCCCCCACGGCGATTGCCCGCTCAGCAGCTCATAGAGCAGGACGCCCAGCGAGAACAGGTCGGTGCGCGCATCGATCCGCGCGGCAGGATCGTTCAGGGTTGCACGGTCGATCTTGCCGGCCACCACCCGCAGTTGCTCCGGGGCCATGTAGGGCAGCGTCCCGCCTCGTCCGGTCTCGGCCGCCTCGTCCAGGGCCAGGTTGAAGTCGAACAGCTTCACGCCGCTCCTACACAGGAGCACGTTGGACGGCTTGATGTCGCAATGGAAGATGCCACCCCGATGGGCGAACTCCAGCGCGTCGCATAGCTGCATGCCCAGCCGCACGATCGCGTTGGCATACGACGTATCCCACCAGTCCCGAGTGGCCCTTCGCGGCGCTTCCTCGGCCGGATCGCCGGCAGCCGGATCGCCGGCGGTCACCGCCCGGTCGATCGCTTCATCGACCTCGCGGCCGCGCAGCGGGATGGTTCCCCGGCGGAAGGCGTGATCCAGCAGGTCGTAGAGTGTCGCCCGTCCGTAGAAAGGCATGCAGATCGCCGACAATCCGCGGCGGTCGTCGAACTGCACGGAGTGCACCGGCACGATGTTGGGGTGCCGCAACCGGCCCAAGGCCTGCGGCTCCATGCCGCTCAGGCGCGACACCTTCACCACCACCGACCGCTCCCCCAGGGCCAACTCCTCGGCCAGGAAGACGCGGGAAAAGGCCCCCCGGCCCAACTCCTCCAGCAGATGAAAGCCCAGGAATTCCTCGCCCTGCAAAGGCCAGACGATGGGCGCCTCCAACAGTCCCGTATGTGCGGCTAGCCACTCGTGGGCTTCGATCTGTCGCAGCAGCGACGATTGATAGCCCGGAAACCGCTGGACGAACGCCTGAACCTCCACGGCTTCGCCCGCATCGACGCAGCGGCAATACTGCTCGTAGGCCGAATCGAGCACGGCCGACTTGGAACGGCGAAGACCGGTGGTTGCCGGCATGGGTGACTTCCTCGCCCGGATCGAAAGACAACTGACGCAATGCCCGTGGAACCGAAGACTTAAGGCCGCTGCTTTAGCCGGTACTGTGCCCGATTGAGAAACCGGCGAATACTTCGTTCGTTGATACCGAGCCTCTGGGCGATTTCGAGATTGCTGGCTCCCCCTCGGCGCATTTCAAAGATCAACATCGATTGATCCGACCGTCCCTCCGTCAAGTCGCGCCAGGTTTCCTTGGCCGCTGCCAAGGCGCTAGGCGTTGGCCCGTGGGGCGCGGCCGTCGCATTGACGGTTTCCTTCCCTCCGACCCAGGTGACCTCTCGCTTGACGAAGTACTTTTGGGTTTGCCGCCTACGAAATTCCGAGGCCGTTTTATTTCGGGCCATCGCCTTCAGGTAGGCGACCACGTCTTGAAGCTGGAGATGATCTTCAGAATGGCGAAGATTGGAAAAGAACGACGCCCAGACAGCCTGCACAAAATCCTGCGAATCAAACTTGGAGCGGAGCCTACGGTGCAGAGTCCGCCGCACGACCCGTAATACATGGGGGCCATAGCGCGCAGGAATTCCTCAGCCGCGCCGTCTTGGCCCTCTTGGATGCGTCGGAGGAGTTCCCTAAAGGAGCTGCCCTGAGAGCACCCGTTCTGAGAGGAGCCGCCTAGCGAAGAGCCCTCGTGGGAGGAGCCTTCGGGAGAGTGTTCGTGAGAGCAGCCGTCGTGAGCGCAGCGTTCGTGCTGTGGCATGTTCCTTCCCCTGGGCCGTATGCGGCTTCATGGTAACGGCCCGAAGAGAGAAAATCACGCCGAACTCCGCCTTTTTTTCGCCCTTCCGCGAGTCCAGCTCACTGCGTGCGTTGGGTTACACCTGTGGGGCAACATCTACGGATGCCACCAGCACGTCCTCGGCATCGCCTTCGCCTGCCGCTCCCGCGGGAGCACCCAGCTCGTGGCGAGAGTTCAGGACGGAGCGAACAGTAATCTGCCGCCACGAAGGGCCGCCGCCCCCCTGAGTCTTCTTCCGCCAGGCGGTGATCATGTAGATTACAGGTCCTTCGCCGCGGTGGCCTCCGCTGCTCCACGGCTCGAAGGCGGCCCCCGAGAGACGCCGCTCGGCAACCTTGACCGCGCCCTGGTCTGTCCGGTAGACGCAGACGACCGTCTCGTCGGCCGCTGGGCACGAAAAACGAAAGTAAGCGCCAAACCCCGGCGACACGGACACGCTGGTGGTTTTGGCTTCATCCAATTGGCAGTCGCTGTTGGGACCGTAGGCCATGGGAAAGACCCTCTGCGGTGCGCCACGCGGACGACTCGCAGAAAGACGGGTCTGCCCCGATGCGTCCCCGCCGAGTCGCCGTGTTCGGCGCGATCTTCGACAACCTCAGTCGAGAAAAGGGGGTCGCGCCGGACTAATAAACGGGGAATTATTCGTAGAAAGTCGAACAATCTGTTCGCGGACCAAGGGTCGCCTCGAAACCGCGTCCCGCAGTTAGCCTCGCATGCCCAAATTCACTTGTCACCTGTTCGTCTGCTGCAATCAGCGGGAGCCAGGACACGGCCGCGGCTGCTGCAATCCCGACGGCTCAGCCAAACTGAGGGAAGCGTTCAAAAAAGAGATCGCCGGACGAGGCCTGACGCCCGGTGTGCGAGCCAACCAATCGGGCTGCCTGGATCAGTGCGAGTACGGGCCGACGGTGGTTATCTATCCGCAAGCTATTTGGTACGGGCGAGTTACGCCGCAAGATGTCTCACGGATCGTAGAAGAAACCGTCGTCAATGGCCGGGTGATCCAGGAACTGGTCATTCCTGACGAATGTCTGAACTCCAAGGGACGGGTGGCGTGGCCGCGGCACGGCGAGGTGGGCGGCGGTGGGGCTGGGGAGTGACGGAGTGACGAGGTGACAAGGTGACAAGGTGACAAGGTGACAAGGTGAACCACCAAGAACCTCTGGCCCGCAGGAACTGTCACGCTAATATGGAAGCTGGCCCCGGAAGTGAGCCGGGCGGTCGCCGGTCGGTGTGTCTGCCGTCGCAATCGTGCGGCGCGCCATGCACGGCCGGAGGAAAGTCCGGGCTCCATAGGACAGGGTGGTGGGTAACGCCCACCGGCCGCAAAGGCCCGGGAAAGTGCAACAGAAAGCATACCGCCGATGGCCCTAGTAGGGTGGGCAGTGCCCACCCTAACGGGGCTCAGGTAAGGGTGAAATGGTGGGGTAAGAGCCCACCAGCAGCCGGGCGACCGGCTGGCTCGGCAAACCCCACCCGGAGCAAGGCCAAATATGGGAGCAGGCGGCCCGCAGGACGGATATCCATCCGTCCTTCGAATGCCGCCGCGGGTCTGTCCGGCCCGTTACGACTCCCGGGTAGGCTGCAACCGCGTCGTGGGACGGATTTCGATCCGTCCCGGGCGCAGCGACGTGCCGAGCAATCGGCACGCAAGAGAAATGGCCGCCGCTGTGTCGGCACCCTGGGCCGCGAACATGCTCCTCGCGGCAGGGCCGGCACGGGCACAAAACCCGGCTTATAGGCTCACTCCGGGGCCTTTTCCTTGGCCGGGCGCCCTCTCGCCGCGCTGCTAGGAGATGAAGTCGCCAGACTTCAGCCCCGCTGCAGGTTCACTTCAGCCCCGCTGCAGGTTCACTTCAGCCCCGCTGCAGGTTCACTTCAGCCCCGCTGCAGGTTCGTTGCGCAGCGGATGCAATGCGCGGTATACGGGATGGCCTGAAGACGCTGCTTGGCGATTTCACCCTCGCACTCGTCGCAGCGGCCGAAGCTGCCCTCTTCGATCTTCTCCAGGGCCTGCTCGATGGCTTCCAGCGTGTCTTCGTCGTTCTCCATCAGGCTAAGGGTGAACTCCTGCTCGCTGGCGTCGCTGCCGATATCGGCCATGTGAATCGGCATGGCGCTGGCCCGCGAGCCGTTCTTGTTCAGGGCAGCGTCGGCCATTTGGGTGATGTCGCCTCGCAGACGGGCCCGCAGCGTCAGCAGTTGCTCCTTGAATGCCTTCAACTCCGCCTTTTTCATCTGCTCGTGTCTCCGAAGTGAATCAGCCTGCGCAGTGGTATCGGCGCTTCGTCGAGGAAAACGGTCCCTGAGTGCCGAGCCTGTCTATCATAGGCAAAGGCCTCCCGGTGTGTCAAATTCTATGCAAGGGGGGTGAACCGACGCCTGCAAGGGGGTAGTGTCCTGGTTTTTGGGACACTACCCGGGACGCAAAGAGTCCGTCATCATGCCAAGTGCGCGATACGCCCCCGCCGAGCTTGAGCCCGGCGGGGGCAAGGACTGTCGAAGCCCTTGTAGTAGTGCAGAATCACGTTCACCACCGAGCAAGCTCGGTGGCGTCTAGCGCGTCGGTCTGTAGCGGACCGAAATCCCGCACGGCGCACCCAGCAGCATTGCAACGGCCGGCAGCTGAAGCCACAGGAGCCTTGTCATGCCAACTTTACACGGTATGAACAGCCTCTGCACGCCACTTGTCGTCGTCGCCATGATCCTTGGCTTCTGCTTTCTGCCCGCTGCCGCGGCCGAGGAGAAGGAGCCGACGTACAACATCGTCGTCTACGGTGGCACGTCCGGCGGCGTGGCGGCGGCCGTGCAGGCCGCCCGCATGGGAAAGAAGGTCGTGCTCATCGAGCCGAGCAGGCATCTGGGCGGCCTCAGCTCGGGCGGCCTGGGGGCCACCGACATCGGCAACAAGGCCGCCATCGGCGGTATCGCCCGTGAGTTCTATCAGCGGGTCAAGAAGCATTACGACGACCCGTCGGCTTGGAAATGGCAGAAGCCTCCCGCCAAGCGCTCGGCGGAAGATGCCCAATGGACCTTCGAGCCGCACGTGGCGGAGAAGATCTTTCGCGAGATGCTCAAGGAAGCAAAGGTCGAAGTCGTGATGGGAGAGCGGCTTGGATTTGAAGCGCGGGGTGAGCCAGCGTGGCCGTTTGACGGTTAATCCTGAGGGAAGCGTGACCATCCCCATCACGATTATTGACATCACGATGGAGTCCGGACGGAAGTTCTCAGGTCGAATCTTCATCGACGCCTCCTATGAGGGCGACCTGATGGCCGCGGCCGGCGGCTCGATCACCGGCAAGGTTTTTTTGGATTCGAAGCCCGCCAGCGATTTCAAGGGCAAGCTTGGCGTCTCCTACACCGTCGGCCGCGAAGCCAACAGCCAATACAAAGAAACGCTCAACGGCGTGCAAGCGCAAGGCGCGGCCCATCATCAATTCATCAAGCCGGTCGATCCGTTCAAGAAACCGGGCGATCCGAAGAGCGGTCTCTTGCCGGGCATTCACGCCGGTCCGCCGGGCGACGAGGGTGCCGCCGACAAGCGCGTGCAGGCCTATTGCTTCCGGCTGTGTGCCACCGACGTGCCGGAGAACCGCCGGCCGTGGCCCAAGCCGGCCGATTACGATCCGCTGCGGTACGAGCTGCTGCTGCAGGAACTTCGAGGCGGGCGACCACCGCATCCCGTGGAACCCGATCCTGATGCCCAATCGCAAGACCGACTCGAACAACAACTATGCCTTCTGCACCGACAACATCGGCATGAACTACGACTATCCCGACGGCGACTACGCCACGCGGGAAAAGATCGTCGGCGAGCACGAGAGCTATCAGAAGGGGCTGATGTGGACGCTGGCCAACAGCCCGCGCGTGCCGGAGAACGTGCGGCAGCACTTTCAGACCTGGGGCTTGGCCAAGGACGAATTCACCGACAACGACAACTGGCCGCACCAGCTCTACATCCGCGAAGCGCGGCGGATGGTCGGCGCCTACGTGATGACGCAGCACCACTGCCAGAGGCGGCGAGACCGTCGAAGACTCGATCGGCCTGGCCGCTTACACGATGGACTCGCACCACGTGCAGCGCTACGTCAAGCGACGGCCGGGCGATCAACGAAGGGGACGTCCAGGTCGGCGGCTTTCCGCCTTACCCGATCGCCTATCGGTCGATCACGCCCAAGGAAAGCGAGTGCGAAAACCTGCTGGTGCCGGTGTGCCTGTCAGCCTCGCACATCGCCTACGGCTCGATCCGCATGGAGCCGGTGTTCATGGTCCTCGGCCAATCGGCTGCGACCGCCGCGGCCCACGCTATCGACGCGAAGACGAGCGTGCAGCGGATCGATATCGACAAGCTGCAAAAGCGGCTCCTGGCCGACAAACAAGTGCTCACCTGGACCGGCACGCCGGGCACTATCTCCGGCATCGACCCCAAGAAGCTGCCCGGCATCGTGGTCGATGACAGTCAGGCGGAGCTAACGGGCGACTGGACCGTCAGCAGCGCGATTGGCGGCTATGTTGGCACTGGCTACCGGCACGACCGCAGCCAGCGGCCGGGCGAGAAATCGGCGAAGTTCATCCCCGATTTGCCCGCCACCGGCAAGTACGAAGTGCGCCTCTGGTTCACCCCGCACGAGAACCGAGCCGAGGCCGTGACCGTCACCATCCAGTCGGCGGATGGGGCCAAAACGGTGTCCGTCAATCAGCGCGCCAAGCCAGCTCAGTGGCCGGGCTATCGATCATTGGGTCAGTTCACGTTCGCCGCCGGCCGCGGCGGGCATGTCGCGGTCACCAATGCGGCCGCCAAGGGATACGTCGTGGTTGACGCCGTTCAATTCGTAATGTCTAAGGACTAATGATCATTAGCTGTTCGTAAATCTTGTGGGAGGCGAATCCCTTCGCCGACCGGAGGCCTTTATTACAGAGTTCGGCGAACGGATTCGCCTGCCACAATTCAGCAGGCTGCTACCTGCGTGTTGGCCGCCGCGCGGCCGGCGGTTCCTGAGGGCGACATGTCGAGCGAGAGTCAATCCGCCCCCGCCCCCGTTCCCGTCCCGCTTCGTCGGCGGCTGCGGCAATTCAGCCTGCGCCTCGTTGCTGCTGCTGGTCACCCTGGTGGCCGTGTGGTTGGGCTGGGCGACGCATCGCGCCCGCAGCCAGCGGCGCGGCCGTTGAAGCCCTGCGGCGATTGGAAGCCCGCGTGTATTACGACTTCGAATGGGAGTACCATCGCGGGTTCCTCGACAATCCTCTGCCGCCTGGCCCGCAGTGGTTGAGCGAGCTACTGGGCATGGACTTCCTGGCCGACGTGGTGCTCGTGGACGCACAAGACTCGGGGCTGCGAGATGACGATCTGCGGCACGTCGAGCAATTGCCGCGGCTTCAGTTTCTGAACCTGACGGGCACGTCGATTGGCAATGACGGCTGCGCTCACTTCGCCGGGTGCAAGCACCTGCTTGCGGTCCACTTGGGCCGCACGCGGATCAGCGACGCCGGCCTGCGGCACCTGGCCGGGCTTACCCAGCTCGATTGGACGTTCCTCGGCCACACGCAGATCACCGATGAAGGCATGCGTCATCTGGCGAGCCTGACCAGGTTGCGAGAACTCAACGTGTTCGGCACGCAAGTTACGCCGCAGGGCGTTGCGCCGCTCATCGAGGCCAATCCGCAACTCCGCGTCATCGGCGCGTCAAGCGAAGCGCTTGGAGCACAACGGTAGCATCGGTCATACGGCGATTTATCCCGCGATTCTGACCTAAAAAGAAACATGGAGCCTGGCCGACCCAGGCTCCATGTTCCGAAAACAGCGCGGTCCAGAATTGCTCGCCGATGGAGCCTACAGGTTTTCTCTACGGTCGATGGTGATCGGCATGTAGCCGTGGTTCGCCACCGGCAGGAGCGGCATCCACCGCTTGCCCGATACGGTGCAGGCGCCGTAGCCGCCAGGGCTGTAGGAGATGCCCACGAACAGGTTCCAGACTTCGTCGCGGAAGGGGGGGGCCTCGCCGCTGGCGAAGCCGACGCCGCCGGTCGTGCTGGGCAGGATATAGTGCCAGCCGCCCACAAAGGCCCAGTTGCAATCCAGGGGCGCCACGACGTTCATGCCGAACACCGCCTCGCCCTGGTCCCCGTCGGGAATACCGGCGTAGAGCACGGTGTCGGCGCCGCAGCACCAGTGCCGCTTCCAATACAAGTTGTATTGTTCGGTAATCCACACGCGCACCTGCGGATTATCGCTGTCGGCGATCGTGTCGTCCTCGAGCTCGAAATTGCCCCAGAAGCCGATCTCGTCGCAGCACGAGAGCGCATAGCCGAATTGCAGGCGAAACTGGTGCATGTCCAGGCTGCCGAAGGCGTCTTCGCCGAAGTTCGTGAGGTGCATGTAGTCGTAGACCGCGCCCCAGCTCCACGGGTCGCCGCATTGCACGTTGCTGCGCTTGAACGGCCCGGTGGTGAAGAAAAAGTTTTCTTCGACGACGCTCAGGCGCGTCTCGGACCCCGGATCGGCGGCGCGTCCGTGCAAATCGTAGGCGGCGTAGCTCATGCCGGCTTGCCAGCCGAGATTGTCCGCCACCAGCATGCCGACGTTGGCGGTGCTGAGGAACCCGAAGTTATTGCTGCGCGTGTCATCCAGCGCATTGCGATAGGCGCCGGCGCCAAGGAAGGCTTCCCAGCCCCAGCGGGGTTCGCAGCAGCAGCACGGGCAACCGTGATGGCACTGGCCGTGGCAGCCGCCGTGAGCCGCTGGACCGCCGTGCCCCGCGCGGGCACGGCCGTCGGGACCTTCTTTGGGGTCCGCCTCCTTTTCGGAGGGCTGCATTTCTTCGGCATGGCACCAGATGGCATCGAATTCGCCCGCCTGTGCGCGCGAACCGCACACCAGCCCTGCCGCCACGATCAGAGCGGTCCAGAGTCTTGTTTTCATTTCCACATCCTTAAGGAAGGACAGGCCGAAGGCATGCTCAGGCTGCGCCCCGCGAGGCCGCGACCTTTGCTTACCGCCCGTCGTGAGGGTGATTCCGTCGTCTAAGCTATCGGCGCGGCCCGTTGGTCAAATCGAGCAGGCCGCTTGGACGAACTAGAACCGCCATACGCGGCAGGCAAGAAACGGCCCGCACAACCGCGGCGCCAGGTGAATCGGGCCTCTGCGGCTTGCCCGTGATTGGCCGCTTAATCCCAGCAATCGTTGCCTTGGCGCCGCGAGAAGGCGGGCGCCGCCGTTAGATCAGGCACGATTGCCCCGTCCAGACAGCGCGGCCGCAGCTGCCCCGCGCGATTGTCGCCGTCGATCGCCTTGTGCATGGCGCAAAGGCGGTGCGGTAGGAACGATCGTCACCACCGCACTCACGCCAGCTCGTACCCCAATCGGGACATTACCGGCCCGGCGACGGCATTGATCACATCGAGGTCTGCCCGCGATAGCCGCTCCATGCTCTTGGCATTGAAGTCGCGGATGGTCGATTGGCTGCGGTCGATGTTGTGGACGCGCCGCGCCTGGAGCGCCTCGGCGGGGAAGGCGGCGCCTAGCTCCAAGGACCTTTGGATATCCGCTAGGCACTCGCGAGGGCGGGCGCAGAAGTCTTCGTAGCGCAAGAGCAGCGCCCGCTGGAGATGCGCGAGGTCTTCCAGCAGGCACTCGTTAACGCTCGCCCAGTGCAGCGCGGCATCCGCCAGCGAGTGGCCGCTGCGGCGGCGGGTCCCTTCGCACACGGCATACGCGGAGCGGACGATGGCCACGAACCGCGCCGGGGCGAAGTTGCGTTGCAGCCAACGCGTGCGCACGGTGTCCTCCGGGCTCTTCACGAGCAAGTGTCCCGGCCGCCGCGGAAAGTAGCGTGCCCAGTCGTACTTGGCCCGCAGCGCAGGTGCGGCATCGCTCTCCTCGGTCCACCGGAATACGTCCAATCGCTTGCCGAACAGGCGCGGCACGCCCAGCCGCGTTGGGGTGGGCAGCGTGTCGGTGAGGACTTGCCCTTCTCGCGGCAGGGCCCGAATCTCCGGATGAGAACCGAGCACCTCCCGCAACAGCGTGGTGCCCGAGTTATTGCAGCCGGCAATGAATATCCAGGCGTGGTCTTCCAATCCCAATCGCTCGTCGATCCAGCGCTGGATCGCCTGGGGACCGCAGCACTGCCAGCGCAAGTGGTGGGTTGCGGCGTTCCAGGGATAGCGGGCGGCACGCAGCTCTCGGTGGCGCAGATAGCGGCGAAGTGCTCGCGCGCCACGCTCAAAGCGCGGCCGAATGCGAAAATCCCAGGGAATCAACCGGCCAACGTTGGTCAGCAAGCTTGCCATAGCAGATCAGGCGAGGGTGAAGGTGAGAAGCAGACTGTTACGTATTAGCTCTCGGATGTCAGACGGCGTAGCCCCAGCGTTGTTTGAGGTTAGACCCGAGCAGGCCATCCAGCCGGTGGACGTCGTCAAAGAAGCGCTCGCGAAGCGACGAGCGCGTGGCAGCGGCCATTTGCGGCCGGCTGGCCGCGTCGAAGGGCCGGTAAATCAGGTTGCGCAATACCCGGGAGGTCTTGAGCCGTCCGCGGATTCTGCGCATCCCCAGACGTTTCAGCGCCATCGAACCCCGCCTGGCCAAAAGCGCCAGCAACTTCGCACGAGGCCGGCCGGCCGGCATCATCTTCCGGCACAACGCCCCGGGCAACGCCAGGTCCGCCACGCCGAGAAAGGCGAAGACCTGGCTGGCAAACGTCTGCGGGTCGCGCTCCAGGTCGTCGAAGATGCCGACGTGAATCTGCGCCCGGCCGAACCGCGCGACGTACGGCGCCAGGTACTTGGCATACCGCCCTCGCTCCACGAGGGAGGGTATCTCTTGCAGCGCTTGCTCGAAGGTGCCGCCGTACTGGTTGTTCTTGCAGGCATCGAGATAGGCCGAAAACGCGCGGCTGGCCGGCTCGCGCAGGCAGACCATCAGCTTGGCCTGCGGGCTTACCTGGGCGATCCGCTCGCAGGCCAAGGGGGCGTAAAGGTAACTATGCGCGATCTCGCCGATCACGGGTCGCCTTCCGGTGTCGCGAAAGTGGGCCAGGTACCAATCCAGGCCCCGATCGAAATTGTTTTCAAAAAAGTACAATCCCTTGCCGGGCGCCATGCAGATGTCCTCGTGGCGGCACAATACGCCGTATAGCCAGGTCGAGCCTGCCTTGCTGGTGCCGAGGTAAAAAAAGTTAGGAACACGCGCGAGGGATGACGAGTCGGCGCTTGCGATGCCGCAGCCGACTTCGAGGTCCGCCAGCGCTCGGACGGGGGACGATTTCATGGCATTTTCTCGCATGGGGAGCCGCCTCACCGGGCATGGAGAGTTCCGTTGCTTCAGTCAGTAAACGATTGTTTGGCGGCGCGGGCGGCGCCGCGCAGCTAGTCATTTCATGCCTCTCTCTTGTTGTGCCGACACGTGCTCAAGGATTGTGGGACGCTAGACTCGCGGAATGGTTGAGCCCTGGCTCGCAAGCCCAGGCAGGCCTGCTTCGCTGGCGCGTGGCGGCTGTTCATCGCTCGCCGTGTGTTCCGCCAGGAGGGTTGCTGCCGCCGCCAGGCCCATCATGAGCCAGAAAAAACGAATGTACATGAAGTGTGCAAACAGGCCGGTCGTCAGGTAGACGATCAGCACGAGCAGAAAGCCAGTCGTCGTGTGGAACATCTCCTCGTCGCGGCCTTGGCACAGCCGGCGGGCTCGGGCCAATCGATGCAACGTCAGCGCGATAATCGCTACGCAGGTGACAAGGCCCGCCAGCCCCGTTTCGGCTGCCACGTCCAGGAACAGCATGTGCGCCTGCATCGTGCGATTCAGCGCGGTGGACTGAATGCCGGTGTCCTGCCCGTATGCCGCGGAGTAAAAGTGATACATGCCCGGCCCGACTCCCAGGACTGGCCGGTCGAAGAACACCTTGGCGGCGGCGATCATCAGGGTCATGCGCATGCGAACGGCGCTATCGGTGCGCTGTGCGCCTTGTTCTTCGCCCAGATGGGTCAAGTCCGCCAGCGTCGCCAGGCGGGTCCAATACTCGGGGATGGCCGCCAGCGCCACGAGGCCCGCCAGCAGCACGGCCAACGCCTGTTTCCGGGTGATGTAGCCCAGCGCCGTGCCAATCAGCATGGTCAGCAAAAAGGCGACGGCGGCGCCCCGCGAAAAAGCCACGATCGCTCCGCCACCGGCCACGGCAGTGGCCGCCAGGGCCACCGCTTGGGCGCCGCGACTTCGCGCTGGCGAAACGGCACAGCCCCAATGGCACGAGCATCAGCATGATCTGGGCATAGCGGTTTTGTTCCCCAATGGGGCCGGCCAGGCGAGCTTGTCGCACCGCCTCGGCCGCGCCCTGTTCGTCGGCGATGAAACCGCGCGAGGTGTTCTGGCCGAACCCCCCATAGTTGTGGTGCTCCGTATTCGTGGCGTATTGAAGCAGGGGGATTCCGCCGATCACCACTCCCGCAGCAAGGAGCGTCCAGGTGGCGGTGCGCAGCATCTCCCGGGTTCGCACGACGTTCGTGATCAGGAAATAGACTGCGACTCCCTCGAAAACGAACGTCAATACGGTCGGCAGCGACTTGTCCGGCCACTTGGCGCACAATGCGCTCACCACCTGAATCACCAGGTACAGCAGGACGAGCGGCATGGCCGGGACGATGATGAACGGCTGCCGCCGCACGAAGACGTAGTAAGCCAGGGGGATGCCTGCCAGCAGGAACGACCCCATAGCGATCGACTTGGGCACGCCGTGGAACGACGCGGCCACGTCGGCTGCGTTCGTGTACAGCAAGAAGACGACGAGCAGCGTGGCCAGGTCGGGCCGCCGCAAGAGAACGATCCCCACGCTGAGCGCGGCCACGAGGGCCGCGGCCGGCAGGGGATGCTCGACCGCCAGGATCGCCGCGCTGGTGGCTGCCGTCATGAGCACGATGAACAGCGCCAGCGGCAGCAGGCGCGACCCGCCGGCAAGTGCTTTGGCATCGCTGGCAACGTGTGCCATCAGGCTGCTCCTGTCCGCATGAACTGTCGCATGGAATGCCTTCAGGTTGAGCCGCGGGCGGGCACGGACCGGTGAGGGTCCCAGGAATCGATCCGTGCGCCGCTCAAGATCCTCAGCCAGGCGCGCACCGTGGCGAGGTTCACCAGGCTGAAATAATAGGGAAGCGCGAGCGGCCGGGTCAGCCAGCGCCACCGCGTATTGCGCAGGGCCATCGCGATGAGCGCGCCGGAGTAGCACGCCAACTGCGCGATGCACAAAGCGCTATAAACCCAGCCGGCGCGGCACAGCACGATGGACGACACGAGCAGCGCCAGCAGCACCCAGCCCCCGCTCCACCGCAGCAGCTTGTGCGAGGCCAACTGAACGGAATAGAAGCCATACCGCAGCGGGTTGAAGAGCCGCCGCAGCACCCACAGCGCGCGCAGTCCGCGCACAACGATCCGCGTCCGCCGGGCGAACTCGGCTTCGTCGCTGGTGGCCGTGCACTCGTAGGCCACGGCCTCCGGTTCGAAGGCCAGGCGATAGCCCTGCTCGATGGCCCGGGCCGAGATCACGAAATCATCGCAGACGGCCGACGGCACCGGCCGGAACAACTCGCGCCGGATGGCGTGAATCGCCCCGGTGGCGGCGATGGCGTTCCCGCTGCGGCTTTGCATCCGCTTGAGCACGCGGTCGATGTTCCAATAGAGCCGCTCGCCGATGCTGGCGGCGTTCGCTCCACCGCGGAGATACCGCTGGTTACCGGCCACGGCGCCCACGCGCTCGTCGGCGAAGGGGGCCACGAGGCGTCGCAGCGATTCCGGGGAGAACATGCTGTTGGCGTCAGAGAACACCAGGATTTCACCACCGGCGTGCTCTACGGCGGCATTCAGGGTGGGAATCTTGCCCCGGCGGGGCAGATCCAGCAGCCGGACGCCTCGATCGGCATAAGGGCGGACGATCTCGTTCGTGCCGTCATCCGAGCCGTCGGAGGCCACGATGATCTCGATCAGCTCCCGCGGATAATCGAGCTCGAGCAAGTTGGCCAGCTTGGCGGCGATCGACGGCGCCTCGTTGTGGGCGATGATGATCAGGCTGACACGCGGCGTGACGTCGCCGCGGCGATACGCACTGGGCCACAACGCGCCGCGCACCAGGAGCATCAGCGGGAAGACGACGTAGCCGTAAAGCACAAGGCCCAGCGAGACGTAGAAGATGACAACGAAGGCAAACATGGACGCAGTAGTGTCAGGTCGAATCACAGGCCCAAGTGGGTCGAAATAGGATGCGAAGTCCTTGCGATGTCGCAAAACCGTTGCGCCAGCGCCGCCGCGTTGGACGTACGATTGAATTCTGCGAGCACCTTTTCCCGGCCCGCTTGACCCAAACGGCGGCGAAGCTCTCGATCGCCGTGGAGCCGCAGCAGCGCGTCGGCCAGCGCGACGGCATCGCCCGGGGCCGTCAGTAGTCCGTTGACGCCGTCGCTGACGAGCTCGGGGATACCGGACAATCGACTGGTCACGACCGGTAAGCCGCCCGCCATGGCCTCCATGAGCACGACCGGAATGCCCTCACGCTGGCCGTTTGCCGTGGGCACGCTGGGGGCGACGAGCACGTCCGCGCCGGCCAGGCGGGCTGCCACCTCGTGGGTCGGCCGGCAGCCGTGGAAATGCACGCGGTCGGAAATGGCCAGTCGCGCCGCTTGCGCCTCGAGCCGCGCCCGGTCAGGGCCCTCGCCGATCAGATGGCATTGAAAGTCGATCTGCCGATTGCGCAGCAGCCCGCAGGCATCGATCAAGTAGGTCTGGCCTTTGACCTCGTGCAGGGTGCCTACGCAGACGATCTGGAGCGGCCCGTGACCCTGATCAAAAGGAGTCGGGCGAGTGCGTGGCTGAAACTTATCCGTATCGACGCCGCAATGAATTACGGTCACCTTGTCGGCGTGCCGCGGTCCGCATTCCGCGAGAATCAAGTCGCGGTTGTATTGCGAGATGGCGACCACGAAATCCGCGGCCGCCACTTTCTCGCGCAGCATGTGGCGGTCGCAGTGCAAGTCAGTGCCGTGGGCCGTGAAGCTGAACGAGATGCCTGCCAAACGATGCACCACGTAGGCGCACGCGGCGGGATGGCTGCAAAAATGGGCGTGCAAATGTGCCACACGCTCCGCCGCCATCCGCCGAGCGAAGTACACGGCCTTGGGAAAGAACAGCATGGCCCCCGCAAAGAATCGCAAACTGCCGAAGTTCCTGCGTAGCAGCACCCAGAGCGTCGAGAAGTAACCCCGCGGACGGCGGAGCAAGTAGTAGACGTTCGCCGTGAAGATCGCCCAGGAAAACCAAGGGGTAAAGTGCGCCCGCTCGACCACCCTTTGGGCCTCTGGATGAATCACTTTGGCCTGCTCGCGGCGCAAGGGGTATACCTCTACCTGAAAGCCGAGGCGCTCGAGGGCCAGGATTTCTCCGAGCACGAACGTTTCGGTCAGCTTGGGAAAGCGCGACATCACGTAAGCGACTTTCAGGCCGCGGCGGTTCGCGGACGCGCTCTCTGCTGGACGGGTATCCGCCGGCTTTTCGAGGAGCTTGACAAGCATGTCGGGCGGCTATTCTTAGGTGATTCGGGCTTTCCGGGCGCCATCCAAAGCATGGCGGTGCGGGGGCGCAGACGATCCGCCGTCTTCGCAATGCGGTAATTCGATCAACAGTGTTTCCAGACGGCGAGCGAAAGCGGCGATTCGCAGTTGAGCAAAAACAGCGAATGCCCGGCGCCATCCCTTGGCCATCCGGCGACGGTGCTCGACACCCACCCACTTCGCCAGGAGCGACTGGATTTGATAGAGGCCGATCGCCGCCCGTGGGATCTCCTGCGCGCGAAATAGCCTCGGAGAAACCCCCCCTCCAGCTCTCGCATCTGGCGGGCACTGGATCCCACGCGGAACGGCCACGCCGTCCAGGTCCACACGTCGGCCAAGAAGTCTCCCAGGTCTTCATAGATGGGAGGCTGCCATCGCGCGAGGGTATCGAAGCCGGCGACGCGACCGCCCGGCAGGACGAACAGGTTGCGGGGCGCGAAGTCGCCATGTCCCAGCCCCAGCGGTAACTCCTCGGGTAGACGAACCGCAGCAAAGCGTCTCACATGGCCCAAGGCGTGTCGCAGGAGACGACCGTGCCAGCCGCTGCCCTGGGACGAGCGTCGCGCCGTCAGGCCACCGTGCTCCCTCGGCCCTTCCAGGTAGTCCACGAGGCGGGTCACAAAACCGACGAGGTCTCGAGGTTGGGTGTGCCTGGGCCGCGACGAGGCGGGCGGCGGCAATTCATGAAAGGCCCGCAGCCACGCACCCGCGTTATTCATCACAGCGGTCAGGGCCGTCGGCTTCAGCCCGCGCGGCCGCCATGAGGGGCTCAACAGGCTTTTCAGCGAGGGATGCGGCACCTCTTCCATGACGAGTGCCGCGTCGTCAGCCCAATGATCCAGCGGGCGGAGCGCGGCGAAGCGGCCGGTCGTGTCCGCATCGAACCGTCGCTCGATCGCCAGCAGGGCGTCGTACTCGCGGCGGCACTTTTCCGCTGGCGGACAGGGAAGCGCGAGTCTGGGACGGTCCGCCGCCGTTTTAGGTGGAGCATTCCCACCGCAGCCATTGGCCAGGCCGTTGTGGCTCCGCTGAGTGCCGGTCTCACGGGGCACATCGCGCAGCCACGGCCATTTCACCACGACGGCACGCCGGAGCATCGGTTGGTCTTGCGCCACCAGCTCGACGTGCCAAAGCGAGGAGGCATTGCGCTCGTGCCGCTGCTTGAGCGATGCGCGCGCATGCCCGCCGCTTAGCTCCGGAAAATATCGCGGGGCATTCGCGCTGAGTCGGCAGAGGGCTTCAGGCACGCTTAACATAAACGAACGGGCGGGAAGTTCACCGATCGGCGGCCGGCGCCGAGGACGGCGGAATGCCCGGCGCGGGGCCGAACCAGCGGCCTAGCAGCGGGACCTTGGACAGTTCCGGAAAAGTCTCAACCACCTGCCAGCGCATGGCGGTTTTGGTAAATCAATCCCAGCGAGAGCACGGCCGCCAGCGATAGCCCTACGTAGATCGGCGGCCCCAAAAATCGCTGATACAGCCAGAGCAGGCCCGTCGCGGCAGCCACGCTGGCATACAGCTTCGCATACCGCCAGTCGAAGACGGCGATGCCCGTGGCATGGCGCAGGGCCACCTGGTTGATCGCGCTGTGCAGGACCAGCGACACGGCCACGCTGATCGCCCCTCCCAGCACACCCCAGTGAACGATGCACAACCAATTGGCGGCCACGCTAAGGGCCGTCAACGTCAGGTCGATCGCCATGACGATGCGGATATGCCCGCAGACCTTCAGCGTGCGGGCATTCAATCCGACCGCCGAGTGCACGAAATACCCCAGCGCCAGGCAGGCCAGGACCGGCGCCGCATCCGCATAGCGCTCGCCAAACAGCAGCAGTGTCGTGGGCTCGCACAAGGCAAACGACACACAGAATGCCGGGAACGAGAACACGGTGATCCACACCACGGATTTCCAGTACACGCCGCCGATTTCCGCCTGCCGGCCCTGGGCGAGAAGCCGCGCCGTAATCGGGATGAACAAAAAGGTGAAACTCCTCAGCACAACTTCATTCAACCGAGCCACGGGCAGGACCGCGCGAAACTCTGCCACGCCCTTGCTGCCCACCAGTCCCTCCAGGAACAGGCCGATGAAGGCGCCCCTCACGAGAAAGGCCAGATCCGAAAGGAACATCGGCACGCCAAAACCGCCGATCTCTTTCCACGGCCAGCGAATCCCTGAGGCGCGGGCCCCCTGCAGCAGCCCGCGCCGCCGCAGCACCCCGAACAGCATCACGCCGAAAATCGCCGACCCCAGCAGCCCGGAAACCAGATAGCCGATCGCCATGTGGCGCACGTCGCCCCCCAGCACGATCACCAGCACCACGGCCAGCAACTGCAGCCCGGGGCCTAGCACGTGCCGCCGGAAGAAGATCGACCGTGCCCCCACCAGGGCCGCGAAGAGTGCCATGAGCACGCTGTCGAGCGCTTGGATGGGCGCCAAAGCGATCAGCATCAGGAGCAGCGTGAGCGACAGGTCGTCGCTCGTGACGGTTCTGGCAATCAGCGACTGGCCCGCAAATACGGCCAGCCCTAAGGCCAGCCCGAGACTCGTAACCGACAAGACGGTCAGCAGCACGGCGCCGATCAGCTTGCCGTACTCCCGCTGCTCCTCATACATGGGGACGAAGCGCGCGAGGGTCTTGTCCAAGCCGAAGACGGTCAGGCTGGCGCCCAGCGATGCCATCCACAATCCGAACGCCAGGGCGCCATAGCCCTGCATGGAGAGATAGCGGACGGTGAGCACCTGCGCCGCCAGGTTAATGCCCAGCGAGACGAACCGGCCCAGCAGCAAGAGCGCCGAGCCACGGACATGTCGCCGCGGGGCGTCCGACGGCTCGGCCGGCGGCTCGTCTGGTGCCAGGGCAGTGGAGGACGTGGACATTACCGCGCGGCGGGAAGGGTGTTCTTGCCTGGCCGGAACGAAACCCAGAGCCCTCCCGCCACGATTCCCAGGACGCCGCAGACGAAGAGGATGGGCACCTTCTTGGGCCAGATCTGCTCGACGGTGGCTTCGGGCCCTTCCAGGATCCGCACGACAATGCTGGGCCTTCCCGTGGCGATCGCTCGATTGTTCAAATCCAGCTCGTTCACCTTCGTGGCGACCGCGTCATGCAGGGTTTCGACCAGGCGGATGTTTTGCAGAAGCTGCTGGTCCCTGGCGAGGTAGATGTCCAGGTCTTTGACACGGCTTCGTTCCGTCGCGTAGTCTTCGGTCAATTGCTTTTCGTTGAGCCTGGCTACGGTCAGCTCGTGCCCTAGCATCGTGCCGGCATTCTGCTCCCGCTGCTGAATCTGCTCTTGGAGGAAGGACACTTGTTCGATCAAGGCCTTTCGCTGCGGGTGCTGCGCGCCGAAGAACTGGGCCAGCTCGCGCTGGCGCGCATCTGCCTGGCGCAGCTCGCTGCGGAGATTGTTGAGCTCCTGCAATCCCTGGTCCGACACGCCTCGCAGCGCCAGGTTGCGAAGCGCCTCTTCGCCCATCATCGGCGAGCCGCCGAGCGGCAGGGATACGCTTAACGCCTCCGGCCCCGCCGCGCCGGGCGAGCGCAGCGCCGCCGGTTGAGCACGGTTCAGAGGCTCGCGCTGCGCCGTCAGCACTTGCAAGGTGTTCTCGATGCCCAAGCGGCGATCGCGCGTCTCGGCCAACCGCTGGCTCAATTGCCGGAGCAGCTCTCCGTCCACGCTGACCACGTCGCGGCCCGAGCCCACCAGCGGGCTCGACTTGTGGTGCTCGACGTATTCCTTCTGAGTCTTTTCCAGCTCGGCGCAGCTCTTTGGCGCGAGTCACGAGCAAGGTGAGCGTTTGACTGGTCGATTCTCGTTCCGACGATTCGACCAGCCGCTGGTAGCTGGCAATAAGCGCTCGCACGAAGGCGACCGTTTCATCGGCTTGCCTGGAGCGAAACGTGACGCGCAACACGTCGGCGCCAAACACCGGCATGACCCGCAGCGAATCCATGACGGTCCTCAGCGGATCGGCCTCCGCCGGCAGGCCGGTAATCGGCGCTTCGGCCAGCGCCCCCTGCACAGTCAGCGGACTGTTCATGACCTCTGCCTGAGTCGCCACGAAGTCCTTGTCCTTGACGCCGGGCGTGTCGCTTACCAGCGAGAACGCCGAGTTCTGAACGACCAGGCGCGCTTCCGCCTCGTAGACCGATTTCGCCAAGAACAGGTACACGCCACCCACCGCGACACAGACGGTCGCTGATAACGCGATGGTCCACTTGCCGCGCCGACAGCGCGGCGAAATCGACCAGGTTCCAGGCGACGGCCCGCGACTCGCCAGGCTTCAGGGCACTGCTGGGACTCATTCTCGCGTGGTCATGAGCATCCATCGCCGGTTGTCCTCCGATGGTCTGTTTTGGGATAGGTAAGTAGAATAGCCTGCTTGAGTGGGAATGAAAAGTTGGTGAAAGAAATTTGAATAAATAGCTTGCGTGGAAATGGCTGCTGAGTAAATTCTGGTGTGCAGTGATTCATTCACCATCTTCTTCAAGTTATCTATTCCATACCAATGAGCCCTCTCGCGACCTCCTCGGAGAGATCAGCGTTCGACAAACCGCGCTCTTCTCGAAGGGCAACCGTCTTGAAGCACCGCCGCGTCCGGGTGGTGCGCAGGGCCTATCGCCGGTCGAAACGCGTCATGGACGTTCCGCTTTGTCTGCTGCTGCTGCCGATCGCTCTACCGATCATGGCCGTCTGCGGTGCGCTCATCTGGATCGGCGATCCGGGTCCGGTCCTTTTTCGACAACGGCGGCCCGGCCGCGCCGGCGTGCCCTACAAGATGCTCAAGTTCCGCACGATGGTAAAGAACGCCAAGGAATTGGAAAAAGAGCTGGCTCACCTCAACGAGCTGACCTGGCCGGATTTCAAGATCACCAACGACCCGCGCGTGACCCGCATCGGCCGTTTGCTTCGCAAGACGAGCCTGGACGAGCTACCGCAACTGTTCAACGTGCTGCGGGGCGAGATGAGCCTGGTGGGTCCGCGGCCGACGTGCTTCGGCGTCGCCGAATATGCGGTTTCGCAAACGGAGCGGCTGGAAGTGCTGCCTGGCATCACCGGCCTGTGGCAAGTCAGCGGCCGCAGCGACCTGGACCTGGCGGACAAACTACGGCTCGACAGTCAATACATCGAGCAGCAAAGCGTCTTATTGGACCTGAAGATTCTGTGCCGGACCATTCCGGCCGTCCTCACGAGTCGCGGCGCCTATTAAAGACCGCTCGTCCCACGCGCTGGCGCATCGCACCGCCTCTGTCGTGTCCGTTTCGCAAGCACGCGAAATATCCATCCACACGATGTGGCCCACCGAGGATGTCACTGTGTTGAGCTTTCGTTTTTGGAACGCCGCGATGCTGGCCTGGATGTGCCTGCTCGGTTGGAGTGGGCTGTACTCAGACCCGCCGATCTCGCGATTCGTGTATCCCCTTTGCGGCGCGGCGGCGATCGTGACGGTGGCGTTCCCACGGGGGCTTCATGCGCCACGGTTTCTCTTTGCCGGCGTTGCGGTAGCCGTCTACGCGGCACTTGCACTAAGCCTGGATGATCGGATCGACAGGCAGCGCCTTTCTCTGGTGATGACCGAATTGGCCATTCTGGGCGTCACCTTGTGCTTGGCGCGAAAGACCGCTTGGAATGTGCTGCGTTTCGAGGAAGCGGCCGTGGAAGTGATTACCGCCGACCTGACCAGGCGGGCGATGCCTTTCGAGCAAGGACAAGAAGAGATGTACCGCGAGGTCCGCCGTGCCCGGCAGTTCGAGCGTCCGTTGGCGGTCGTGTCACTGCGTCCGACGAAGGCCAGCAAGGCGGCCTCCGTCCCTCGCTTCCTTCAGGAGGCGCAGCGAGAGTCGGTCGAGCGCTATGTCAACGCTCGGCTGGCCGATCTCCTGACACGAGAGACCGGCGACTGCGACGTGGTGACCTACAGTGATGGGCAGTTTGTTTTGCTGTTGACGGAGGCTTCTCGCGACCGGGCGGAGGAAGTCGTCCGGCGCTTGGCTCAGCAGGCGCAGGAGGAGCTTGGCTTATCGCTTCACACGGGCATTGCCAGCTTCCCTGACGAAGAAGTGACGTTCAGCGGCCTTGTTTCGCGGGCGATGGACGATCTTCACGGCGAAGCCGTGGCCGCCGCGAATGGCCACGGCAAGGTGCTCGAGCCGGTTCAGGCATGAACCAGCGCATTCCTCAACACCGAGAACGTCGGCTGCTCCAAGCCGGGGCCAACGGCAGCCCCGCCACGTTGTGCGCCCCGCCGGTGCCGCCCCGGGCCCCCCTAGGACGGCGCGCTCGTCCCGCTCGCCGGTTGACTTCGACCTTGCCGGCCTGGTAGGGATTCGGCTGATCGATGCTTCGGCCAGCGACGAGGCGGCGGTCGAGCGCCAGGTCGGCCCCCTTCGGCGACGGCTGAACCGCCCTGCCGACATCACGATTCGCTTCGTGCCACGGCTGAAGACCTTGGGCCCCTTGTGGCTGTTCGGCCTGGGAGAGACGGGCTTTACGGCAGACAGCTTCCTCGTCCTGCGGGGGAAGGACCAGTCGCCGATCCGTTGTCAGGTCCCGCTCGACCAATTGGGCCAGCCCTGCGAATTCGTGTGTCAGTCGGGCCTGACGGCCGTGCCGCTGTTGATCGCGGCGGTGAATCTGGCTGCTCTAGGCCGCGGCGTGCTCCCGCTGCACGCCGCGGCGTTTTCGTTCGAGGGGCGAGGCGTCCTCGTGACCGGGTGGGCGAAGGGCGGAAAGACCGAGGCGCTGCTGGCCTTCGCCGATCATGGAGCAACGTATCTGGGGGACGAGTGGGTCTATCTGGACGAGGGCGGCTGCATGTACGGCATCCCCGAGCCAATCCGCCTTTGGGATTGGCACCTGGCCGATTTGCCGGGTTTCCGCCGCCGGCTCTCGCGCCGCAGCCGGCTCAAGCTCTGGACGCTGCGCCACATGGCCAGCCTCTGCGATTGGGGGGGCCGTGCCAGACTGCGGAGACTGTTACCTCAGTCCATCCTCCGCCGGCTGGCGCCGTCGTTGCGCAAACAGCTCTACGTGCAGATGCCTCCGCATCGGCTCTTCGGTACGCCAGCCGATCGCGCCGCGGTGGACAAAGTGTTTTTCGTCGCCAGCCATGACTTGCCCCAGGTGGTCGTACGGCCGATCGGCGCCACCGAGATCGCCCGGCGGATGGTGTTCTCGCTGCAAGAGGAACAGCAGTTCCTTCGGTCGCATTACCTGATGTTTCGCTTCGCCTTTCCGGATCGGCCGAACCCTTGGATCGACCGATCGGAAGAAATCCAGCGAGAGCGGCTGGAGCGATTTCTGGCCGGCAAAGAGGCCTACGAGGTCCTGCACCCGTATCCGGCGCCGATCCCCGAGTTGTATCGGGCGATGCGGCCCTGGCTGTAACGTCTATGTTCCGTGTGGCACTGATCGGACCGGATGGCTGCGGCAAGACCACCCTTGCCCGCGGGCTGGAATCCAGCCTGCCCGTGCCTGCCAAGTACGTCTATATGGGCGTCAGCCTGGAATCAAGCAACCTGGTGCTGCCGACCACGTGGCTGCTGCTGCGGTGGAAGAAGCTGCGAGGTCGGCGGCCGGATATGGCCGGGCCGCCCGATCCGACGCTCAAGCGGCCGCCGCCGCGAGGGCTGTTGCGGCGGGCCGCGGCCAAAGTGAAGGCTGCGTTGCGGCTGGGCAACCTGGTCGGCGAGGAGTGGTTCCGTCAGAGAGTCATCAGCCATTACCGCCGTCGCGGCCGGATCGTGCTCAGCGACCGCGATTTTTTCGCTGACTATTACGCGCACGACATCGCGCCGCCAGCGGCTGTCGCGCCGGATGTCAACGGCTCGGCGCGGCCGCTCAGCAGCCGCATTCACGGCTACCTGCTGCGGCGCTTCTATCGGCGTCCCGACCTGGCGATCTTTCTGGACGCGCCCGCAGAGCTACTCTACCGCCGCAAGGCAGAAGGCACCGTGGAGCTGCTCGAGCGGCGCCGGCAGGAGTATCTGCGTCTGCGGGAGGTGCTGCCCAACTTTCAGACGGTGGACGCCACCAGGCCGTTGGACGAAGTCGCGGCCGACGTGCGGCAGCGAATCTTGGAGTTTTTACACCACCGAACTCACGCCACGTTTGGCAGCAGATAAACGACGATGCGTATTTTGATTGCCAGTCCCATTGATGCCGCTGCCCTGAGTCGCCTGCGGCAAGACCACGACGTTGTCTGCGCGGCTGGCGCCGGCGAGGAGCAGTTGTGCCGGCTCGTCGTCGATCGCGAGGCCATCGTGTTTCGCAGCGGCGTGACTCTGTCGCGACAGGTCCTCGTCTGCGCACCCGACCTGCGGCTGCTGATCCGGGCCGGTTCCGGCTTCGAGAACGTGGACCTGGAATACCTCGATGGCCGCGGCATCGAGTTTCTGCGTATTCCCGAGCCAGGGGCCAAGGCCGTCGCCGAAATGGCCTTTGCCCTAATGCTGGGCCTGGCCCGAAACCTGGTTCAAGCCGATCGGCTGCTCCGCCAGGGCCGCTGGGCCAAGCACGAGCTCACGGGGTTCGGCCTCCAGGGCAAGGTGTTGGGCGTCGTGGGGGCCGGGAGTATTGGCCAGCGGGTCGGCCAGCTTGGGGCCGCCTGGGGCATGCAGGTGCTGGGCTGTGTCGAGCATCCGTCACTCATTGCGGCAGCCAAACTGAAGGAATACGGCATGCGACTGGCCGACCTGGACGACGTGCTGAGCGTCTCGGACTTTGTTTCCGTGCACGTGCCGCTCCAGGCCTCGACGCGCAACCTGCTGGGCGCGCCCGCCCTGGCCCGCATGAAGCCCGGCGCGTTTCTGATGAACCTGGCCCGCGGAGGCGTGGTGGACGAAACAGCGTTGTACCGGGAATTGACGACGCCCGGCCGCCTGCGCGGCGCGGCGCTGGACGTCCACGCGCGGGAGGGAGAGGGCGAGATTTCGGTCCTCGCCGACCTGCCTAACGTCATCCTTACCCCGCACCTGGGCGCCGGCACGTTCGACGCCCAGCACGAGATCGGACAGCGGATTCTCGAGATCATTTCGGAGCACGCAGCAAGCCCTGGCGCGGCGGCGAGCGACGGAGACGGGCCACGAGTCTCTTCGGTCAAGGTGGCATGATGTTGCTGTTATGAAGCTGGTGTCGTGAAGCTGTTGTGAAGTGTCCTGAGCGGACCGGCGCGGCAAGTGTGTGTTGTTTGGTGCGATGGCGGCGTAGCGTTTCCTTTTTAGCTGCATTGAGGTTACCGCCATGATGAAGAAGACTACGCAATTCCGCCGTCTGCTCAATTCTCCGCGCTTGGAGTTCGTGCTGGAAGCACACAATGGACTCAGTGCGCGCATCGTGGAAGAGGCCGGGTTCGCCGGCATTTGGGCCAGCGGGCTGGCCATGTCGGCCGCGCTGGGGGTGCGCGACAACAACGAGGCAAGCTGGACGCAGGTCCTGGAAATCGTCGAGTTCATGAGCGACGCCACGGCGATCCCCATCCTTCTGGACGCCGACACCGGCTATGGGAACTTCAACAACGTGCGGCGTCTGGTGCGCAAGCTGGAGCAGCGGCAAGTGGCCGCGATGTGCCTGGAGGACAAGCTCTTTCCCAAGACCAATTCGTTCATCCACAGCGAGGCGCAGCCGCTGGCCGACGTCGCCGAGTTCTGCGGCAAGATCAAGGCCGCCAAGGACACGCAACAGGACCGCGACTTTTCGATCGTGGCCCGCACCGAGGCGCTCGTCACCGGCCATGGCATGGACGAGGCGCTGCGCCGCGCCGAGGCCTTCCACGCCGCCGGCGCCGACGCCATCTTGATCCACAGCAAGCGGACCGCCGCGGACGAAATCGTGCAGTTCATGGGCCGCTGGAGCAAACGGTGTCCGGTCGTGATCGTGCCCACGACGTACAGCCGCACGCCGACCGAGGTCTTCGACAAGCTGGGAGTGAGCTTGGTGATCTGGGCCAACCACCTGGTCCGCTCGTGCATTACCGCCATGCGCCGCACGGCGCAGCGGGTACAGCAACAACGGTCAGTGGCCGCGCTGGAAGGGGAAGTGGCGACCGTGCGCGATGTTTTTCGTCTTCAGGATGCCGAGGAGTTAGAAATGGCGGAAGCCAAATACCTGCCGTCCGGTCAAGCGTGTGGGCCGTTGGTCGCCGCCTGCCCGGTGGAGGCTCTTGCCGGGCCCGCCGTCACGCTGCCACCCGACATGGCGGCGGCGCGCGTCAACGAACCGCAGCCCCTAAGCGGCGGGGTCAATGGATCATCGCATTAGCGTCCGACCCATCTAAGGAACCCTTCAACGATGACCTCGAGTCGCCTCGTTCATTCTCCCCCCGCCGTGGTGATCGGACTGGACAGCATCACGGGCTTGCAGACGGCCCGCATCTTGGCCGGCCGCGGCGTGCCCGTGATCGCCTTGGCGCGCGACCGTCGGCATTACTGCAGCCGGACGCGCGTCTGCCGGCGCATCGTCGCCCCCGACATTGCGGGCGAATCGCTGATCGAGTCGCTGGAGGTCCTCGGCCGCTCGCTGCCGGCGCGGGGCGTGCTGTTTCCCTGCACCGACATGAGCGTCCTGGCCGCCGCCGCCTGGCGCGAGCGCCTGGAGCCGTGGTATCACATCGACTTGCCCGCGCTGGAGACGGTCGAGCGGTTGATGGATAAGGTCCGCTTCACCGAGTTTTCGCAGCAGCAGGACTTGCCGATCCCCACCACGCGCGTCTTGCGAGGCCGCGACGACGCGCTGCGGGCGGCACGGGAGCTAGTTTTCCCTTGCATCGTCAAGCCCGCCTTGAAGAGTCCCCGCTGGGAACAAGCGAGCCCCGCCAAGGTCTTCAAAGTTTCCGACACCCAGGAGCTGTTGGCGCTGTACGACCGCTGCTCGGCTTGGACCGACGTACTGCTGGCTCAGGAATGGGTGGCCGGCGGCGATGCGGAGTTGTATTCCTTCAACGGATACTTCGATGCCCATTCGCGGCCGCTGGCCACCTTCATCGCCCGCAAAATCCGCCAATGGCCGCCGGAGACGGGCACGAGCTGCTTGAGTGAGGAATGCCGCAACGACGAGGTCCTGGAGCAGTCCGTCCGGCTATTCCAAGCGGCCCGCTTTCGCGGTCTGGGCTACCTGGAGATGAAGCGCGACGTGCGCACGTCTCGATACTACATTATCGAGCCGAATATCGGCCGCCCGACGGGACGCTCGGCGATGGCCGAGGCGGCGGGTGTGGAGCTGCTGTACACCAAATACTGCGACAATCTCGGTTGGCCCCTGCCGAGCCGGCGCCAGCAAACGTACGGCCATACAAAATGGATCGACCTGAGGCGCGATGTGCAGTCGGCCGTCTATTACTGGCGCCGCGGTGAGCTGAGCCTGAGCCAATGGTGGCGCTCGTGGCGGGGCGAAAAGGCCCACGCCGTCTTTTCCTGGCGCGACCCGGCCCCCTTCGTGGCGGAGCTGCACTACGCTGCCCGCAAACTGTGGAGCAAAACCCTTCGCTCCGCCGCGGAGCAACACCGCTCGCTTACCGACCAGCAGACTGTTGCCCACGCCGCCGACTCGCGCGCGGCCTGGCCCCTATCTCCACCGCGCAGCCCTCATGAGATCGCTCCTTCGTCGTGCGGCGATCGGCATGTCGCGCACCGCCACGTTTGCGGCGCTGGTCGGCGCGCTGGAGCGCCTGGGCCAGCGACGCGACGACCTGCTGTGGGTGCTGACGTATCATCGGGTGGATGAGGCGGATGCCCGCGGGGACCTCGATCCTGATTTGCTCAGCGCGACGCCCGCCGAGTTCTCCCAGCAGATGGACTACTTGGCGCAGTCCTGCCACGTCGTCGGGTTGTCGGAAGTGGTGGAGACGTTGCGCGGCCACCCTAGGTTGCCACCTCGCGCGGTCCTCGTCACGTTTGATGACGCCTATCGGGACTTCGCCCAGCACGCCTGGCCGATTCTCCAGCGGCGCCGGTTGCCCGTGACGTTGTTCGTCGCCACCGCCTATCCGGACCACCCACAAAGGCGCTTCTGGTGGGACCGCCTTCATGAAGCCCTGAGGGCGAGTGCTGCCCACGGCTTCATCGAGACGCCCCTTGGCCGATTGCCGACGCGGACTGACCGGCAACGCCGGCAAGCGCGGCAGCGATTGAAACAACGCATCAAGGATCTGCCGCACCAGGAGGCGATGCGGGGCCTCGACGAATGGTTCGAACACGTTCGTCGCGTAGCGAAAAGCCCAGACGGCGATCGCGCTGCCGCTCCGGGCGTCGGCAGTGTGCTTTCCTGGGAAGAGCTTCGCCAATTGCACGCCGCTGGGGTTACTCTCGCGCCGCACACACGGACCCATCCGCTCTTGCATCGCATCCCGCTGAACACGGCGCACGATGAGATGGAAGGATCGCTAGCCGACTTGCGCCGCGAAATCGGCGACGACATCCCGGCCGTGTTGGCCTATCCCGGCGGGGGCCACAGCGCTGAGGTTACACAATCGCTCCGACAGGCCGGCTTCGCGGCGGCACTGACGACGTGCCGCGGCGCCAACCGCCTCCGCTCGGCCGATCCCTTCGTTTTGCGTCGAATCAACGTCGGCCGGGCCACGTCCTTGCCGCTGTTACGCGCCCAGTTGGCCTGGCCACGCTGATGATGCGATTAGTCCTGAAGCTCGGTGATTGCCGGCATTAGGGGCGGCAACGGCCTTTCTGGAGTTTTCGTCTATCGATCCCGAAGAAACAGTCGGGGCGTTCCAGCGCGCCGCGGTCTAAGACTGAGGACGTTGCCGTAGCTGAGGATGTTGCCGTAGCCAAGGATGGTGCTCGATGGACCGTTTGTTCGCTCTGCGCCGAATACTCCGCCGGCGCGGCACGCGCCACGGCTGGCCGTGGCTCTCCATCTTGCCACTCGTCGCCGGCTGCTACGCGCCGCTCTTTTCCCACGGCATACCTGCTCGGCAGTTGCCTGACGAGTTTCGCATGCCGATTCGAACCGCCGGTCTCCCCATCAATTACGCCAGCCTCACGCAGCCGGCCCCCCCCGATTACCGCTTGGGCGCCGGCGACGTTCTGGAGGTCACGCTCCCCGAGCTGATCCGCGTCGATAACCAGGCGCCGCGAGGCGGGCAGGCCCACGCCTTGCGGGCACAGGTCATGGCCAGTGGCGAGGTTCAACTGCCGCTGATCGGGCCGGTGAACGTGCGCGACATGAACCTGCTCCAGGCCCAGAACGCCATCATCGCGGCCTATCGGAACAAGGGAATCGGCCCCGAGCGTTCCGATCTGCCGGTCAACGTGTTCCTGGCGCAGAAGGCCACGATCAGCGTCGTGGTGCTGGGGGCCGTCAACACGCCGGGCGTGCACGTCCTTCCCAAATACGAAAATGACGTGGGGCATGCTCTGGCTGCCGCCGGTGGATTCAACGACGACGCCGACGACAAGATCGAGGTGCATCGCCGTGCCCATGGGGCCTTGCCACCGGGTGCAGCTCCACTGCCCGGCGCGCCAACATTGCCCGCGCGCCGAAGCTGCCTGGCGCGCCGCCCCCACCCTCCACCCGGGCCGTCCAGCCGGCCGCGTGGTTCGCCGCACCGCCTCCGCCGCGGCCCGCCTCGGCGGCAGAAACCGCCGCCCGCCTGATCGGCGATCAATCCGCGCCGGACACCATACCGCCCGCGGGCCAGGTGCTGCCGGCGGCCACCGCGGTGGTTCCCGCCGGACATTGCCCGTGCTTCGCGTTTCCGGGCCCCAGCATGGTGGGCGAGCCGACCCTTCAGCCCTATGTGGACGGCAGCATGCAGGCCTTCACGATTCCCCTGCGAGGTTTTGGTGGCGAGGCCTCGCCCGACGACGTCGTCTTGCATCCCGGCGACGTTGTCGTGGTGCCTAACCGGCGAAATGAGGTCTTCTTCGTGGTCGGCAAGCTGGCCGAGCAGAACTTCGTCCGCTTCACCGTGCGTGAGCGTGAGCGCGAGTTGGGCGGCGGCTTCCTCTTGCCCAAGGAGCGCGACATCGACGTGGTGACAGCCGTAGCGATGGCCGGCTACATCGACCCGATCGACTCTCCGACCACGGTGACCGTGCATCGCAGGCTGCCCAACGGAGAGCCGCTGCTCGTCCACGTAGACCTGATCAAGGCCCGCTACGATCGTCAGGAAACGATCCTGGTGCAGGCCGGCGACATTATCTATCTGAATCCGGACGGCGATTGGTGGTTCCGGCGCACGTTCGATCGAGTCGTGCCAGAGCTGATCCTGCTGCCGTTCGAAGCAGCGACGTTCAATCGTTGGATCCTCAAACCCGTCGGCCGCTAACAAACCACGGGTGGCTGAAGTCGCCAGCCTTCAGCCGACTGAACTCTAGCAAGTTCAGCTACCGGTTTGGCAATGCGGCGGTTGTGCGACCGCTCACCCGTGCAACTACGAGTCGACGCTCACTAAGGCGCGTAGCCAATAGCCGACGCCATAGGCCAGGGCCGCTGCGCCGCCGCCCACCAGCAGCGTTTCCAGGCCCGCCCACCAGGGCGAACGTTGCACGACGTATCCCTTGGCGACTCCCACGGCGAAGAACGTCACTGCGGTCGCCAGGGCGCTGACCTGGAAGGCGCTTTGCGCGCTCCAGGCGATTGGCAGCAGAAAGGGCACCAGCGGCACCGCGCCGGCCACCACGAACGCCACGAAGGTAGCCAGGCCGGACTTCCAAGGCGAGGGCGTCTCGAGCGGCAGGCCCCATTCCTCGGTGATCATCGTATCGACCCAGCGGCGGCGGTCGCGAGTGATCACTTCCACAATCTTCTCCAAGAGGCCGCCGTCGAATCCCTTGCCGGCGAAGATCTGGCGGATTTCCTCGCGCTCGGCCTCGGGCACCTGATCGATGTGCATCTCTTCCATGCGTCGGATGCGCTCCACGACTTGCCGTTCGGACTTCGTGCCCAGGAAATTGCCCACGGCCATGCTGAATCCGTCGGCCAAGAGGTTCGCCACACCGAGAATAATGACGATCGTCGGGGCCAGCTCGGCGCCAGCCACGCCGGCCACTACGGCGAACGTGGTGACGCAGCCGTCCACGGCCCCCAGGACGGAGTCGCCCAGATAACTGTGCGACGGCCCGCGCTCGAGCCGCTGGCGGATGGCCTCGGGCGTGTGCTGCTCGGCCAGGCGGTTGGCGGTTTCGACCATCAGGTCCTCCCTCGTGGGGCACGTTTCCGAACGTGCCCGTAAATCGGCCTCCCCTATCCTAGGGCGACGCTGCCAGTCCATAATCGGGGACGGCGACGCGTAGGGTCGCGCGCCGTGCTTCGACCGTATCTTTCCCAGCGCCGTGATTCAAGTGCTGCATGAGCGCTCGACGATTCCGATTTACGCGCCTGCTTCAATACCGCCTGCGCACGCTGTTGCTGTTGCTCACCGTGCTCAGCGTGCTGGCGGCCTGTTTCGGCTGGCAGTGGCGCCGGGCGGAGCGGCAGCGCCGGGCCGTGGACGCGATCCTGGCGGTGGGCGGGTTCGTGGAATACGACTTCGAATCGTCGTCGCAGGCCAATGGGTGGCGTCCGGCCTGGGTGCGGCGGCTGCTGGGCGACGACTTCCTGCACGACGTAACGGCCGTCGAGTTCGATGCCGCGCGGATGATGATCGATTCGCGGCGCTATGATCCGCCCACCGAGGAGCAATTGGCCAACGCGGTATCGCACCTGGGCGACTTGCCGGCCCTGGAGCGTCTGAAGCTGGGCATGCTGTTGCCGGTGACCGACGACCATTTGAGGCGGATGGCCGCCCTGTCACGGCTCAAACAATTGACCCTCTACGCGCCGCTGGTCAGCGACGAAGGGCTGGCGCATCTCGCCGCGCTTACGAGCCTGGAGCGGCTGCACATGGATTACACGTCTGCAACGCAGGACGGCATCGACCGGCTGCGGGCGGCATGCCCGAGTGCGAGATCCAGTGGTAAACGTCGCCGTTCCTCCGCTTTGGCCGGGCAGTTTTGCCAGGGACATCGTCCTTTCACGTCGGGCTTACGCCTCGACGCTCTCCCGCAAACTCGACGCTCGGGATATCGCTCAAGCAGCCTGGCGCAGCGGGGTCGGGGGAGTCGCCGGAACATCCACGCGATCCGCCCGCCGCCTCGGCTCCAGCCGCGCCAAGAGACGCCGGGATGGGTCTTCAACGAGCCGATAGCTGAGCTCAGCCATCACCAGGCTGCCCAAGAGCATCGCAGCCAGAAGCACAACGTCCGGGCATGCCTCTCGCAGACCGAACGACTTCCAACCCTTCCCCATGGCCGCCAGGACGAAGACGTGGCCCAAGTACAGCGAATACGACGTGTCGCCCATGCGGACCAGGGCGCTTGGAAAGCGCGCAGGCCGCTCCGCTCTAGCGAGAGCAGGCCCCAGGTCACGGCCGCGCTGGGCAGGCCGAACCACAGCACTCGAGAAAACCCAGGTTCGATGCCCAGCGTCGCCAACGTGAGGAGCACGCCGGTTCCGCCGACGAACAGAATCACACCCACCGGCCGCGGGGTCTTGACGCCGCGGAGATGCCATCGGGCAAGCCAGGCCCCGATCAGGACGTCCAGCAGCAGCGGGCTGGTCATCAGCCGCAGCGGCGCGGCGTCCAGCGGATAAAGCATGCCCAGCGCGACGCTGGAGCCGAATACGCAGGTCAGCGCTGGCACTAACCAGCGCGGCCGCAGCAGCAACAGCCCCGTGAGGACGAGATAAAAGTACATCTCGTACTGCAGGGTCCAGCCGACCGCCAGCAGCGGCAGGGCCTTTCCCTGGAAGTTGGTGGCCGGCCAGAAGAGATACGATTGCAGCGTGTGCAGGGGCTCGAGCCGCAACCGGTCGAATGCTTGCGGCACGGCCAGCGCAGGCGCCACCATCAGCGTCGTAAAGAACCAATAGGTGGGAATGATGCGGGCCAGGCGCTGCGCAAGAACGCCAGCGCACCCGCCAGCTCCCGCCCCGGCCGTCGCTGACCAGCACGATCACCAGGCCGCTGACGACGAATAACAGGTCGATCGCGAAATCGCTGCGAAAGCCCGACAGCACTGGCAGCGGCCCGCGGCCGTACTTCTCCTGGCAATCGACGGCATGATGGAGCACCACAAGCAGCGCCACGGCAGCGCACAGGCACTGAATTCCTTGCAGCATCAGCGCGTCCTTTCGGCGGCAGGCGCAACGTCTGGCGCCCCGTGGCAGCGGCCCGAAGGGCGGTACTACCTATGGCGTGCCCGCGGCGTCAAGGCATGTCGAGCGGCGTGGCATGGCCATCCTGGCCATGTCGGGGACCGAACACCGCCCGCGGCGCGTTTCTTGTGGCCCGCCGCGGGACCAGATAGACTAACGATCAGGGAAAGACGCCCGCCGGGCGGCGTCACGACGATGTCGCGCGGAAAGGAGCCACATCTCCAGGGGAGTGGCAAAAATGTTCCTGCGCGTGAAATGTCCCAACGGTCATGCGCTGAAGGTTCCGGCGAAGTTCGCCGGCCGGGACGGGGTCTGCCCGGTCTGCAAGGCCAAGGTCCCGATCCCGCCGCTGGACCGCCACGACGTCACCGACGACGCCGTGCTCGACGCGCTGGGGCCCACGGCCACCAGCTTGAGCACGGTGTCGCGATATGCCGCCTCGCGCGACGACCTGCCGGTGCATCAGGAATCCGATCAGCAGGAATCGCCGGTTTCGGAGCAGGATACGCGTGCCGAGCACGACGACGATTCGTCGTTGCTCAAGATCCGCCGCTGTCCGCAGTGCCAGCGGCGCGTGCCTCCCCATTTCCACGTCTGCCCGAATTGCAAGACCTACCTCATGGAAGATTCGCAGGTGCAGGAGAACAAGGCCAGCGCCGTTTGTCCCACCTGTGGCGCCCACAGCTTCCCCGGCGCGGAAGTGTGCGAGCAGTGCGGCACCCGCTTGTTCCTGCGCGAATAGTCGCGGATGATCCTGCTTCAGTTCAGCCGCCGGGCGATGGCCTGCGAGTTCGAGCTGACGGTCAACGCCGGGCAATACGACCACGCCGGCCCTCGGGCCTTGGCGGCGCTCGATCTCATCGACCGGCTCGAAGCCCAGCTCACCGTCTTTCGCGATACCAGCGAAGTGATGGACATCAACCGCCGGGCCAGCCACGAGCCGGTCGCCGTCGAACCGCGGCTGTTTGAGCTGCTGCAAACTTGCTTGCGCCTGCACCGCGAAACGGGCGGGGCGATGGACATCACCACCGGCCCGCTGACCAAAGCCTGGGGCTTCTATCGCCGCCAGGGACGGATGCCGCCGGCCGACGAACTGCGCGCGGCAATGGCCACCGTCGGCAGCGACAAGATCGAGTTGAACGAAGAGCGGCGCACCATCCGCTTCACGACGCCCGGCGTCGAGATCAATCTCGGCAGCATCGGCAAGGGCTATGCCCTGGACCGCTGCGCGGAGGAGCTGCTGGCCGGCGGCGTGCACGATTTCTGCTTCCAAGGCGGCCGCAGCAGCGTGCTGGCACGCGGCACGGGAATGACGGATGACGGAATGACGGATGACGGAATGACGAATGACAGAATGACGAATGACGAATCTGGTAATGCTCCTGGGGCCGGCGGCTGGCACATCGGCATTACTGATCCGCTGCGGCCACGACGCCGATTGGGGAAGATTCGGCTCAGCGGCCGTGGCCTGGGCACGTCCGGTTCCGGCTCGCAGTTCTTCCGGCACCGCGGCCGGCGATACGGCCATATCCTGGACCCCCGCACCGGCTGGCCGGCCCAAGGAGTCTATTCCACCACGGTTCTGGCACCCACCGCGGCGCTGGCCGACGCTCTCTCCACGGCGCTCTACGTGCTGGGTCCGGAGGCCGCGGAGCGCTATTGCCGTCAACATCCCGAAACGGCGGTGTTCATGGTCTGCCGGGGCGAGAACGGCCGGGCAGAGATCCGCTCGGCTGGCTTCGCCAAGGGGGAGCTGGTGATGACATCTCCCCCAAAACTTCCCGGCCGCTAAGGGGTTACATGGACCGCGGTACCAAGGAGATGGATCGCCTGCCGCCCAACGGTCGCCGGGGCACCCTGGCCGACAGACGCCCGGTTGCCTAAACTGAAAGCTGCGAGCCATCCTCCCGCCAACGCATACCGAGGACCGCGTTTGGCCGTTAGCGAATCTACGGCACGGCGATACCAACTGCACGATCCCGACGTGCGGCTGATGATCGAGGTGCGCAACGACAGCGCCTCGGCCTTCAGCGAGCTGATGCTGCGCTACCAGAATCGCGTGCTGACGATCCTGGAAAACCTCGTCGGCAACCGCGACCTGGCCGAAGACTTGACTCAGGACGTGTTCCTGCGGGTGTTTCGAGCCCGCAAGACCTACGAGCCAGGCTCGAAGTTTTCCACCTGGCTGTTCACCATTGCCAACAACGTGGCCTCCAACGCCCGCCGCTCGAAGGCCCGCCGGCGGGAGGTGGTGCTGGAAGGATCGGAGAGCGGCCCGCTGGGCGCGAGGCCCCTGGACCAGCTCGCGCTGGCAGCCAGCGGCCAGATGCCGACCCGGCAGTTGGACAAGGCCGAGATGCGCGAGATCGTCCGCTTGGCCCTGGCGGAGCTGAACGAGCGGCAGCGGATGGCCGTGCTGCTCAACAAGTTCGAAGGCATGAGCTACGCAGACATTGCCGAGACGATGGACTTAACGCCCCAGGCCATCAAATCGCTGCTGTCGCGGGCACGAGTCAACCTGCGCGAGGTGCTGGAGCCGTACTTGGCCGGTGGCCACCGGCCCATCCCGGGCGCGATTCTGCCGCAGGAAGGCGATAGGGACGGCGACGGTGTGAATGGCGACGTGGGGTGCGGCGATTCCAGCGAATGACCATGACCTTCATCCTCACTTAACGAAGTCCAAAACCCAAAAGCGGCGACGAGTCGCCGCACTCCCAAACAAGGAAATCTATGCGGCCTGGTCGCAAGTTACGAAACCTGAACGTCTGGCAGCAGGGCATCGTGCGGCATCGTGCGGCGCGGCATCGTGCGTCGCTGCGCCGCGGCGGCGCCTCAGGCGCCGGTGCCGCACATGGCGGCTGGGCCAGGGCGTTCTTTCGCCGGCTCTTGGGGCGACGGGCGACGGCTGCCAGAGAAGGCGAACCTGCCGTGCAAGGATCGAAAGCCGCTGGGGAACAGGTGCCGTCGGCGGCTTCCCCGCAGGGCCTCGCCCGCCCGGAACTGCGTGAAGGCATGCTCAGCCGGCGCGCGATCGCAATGCCGGGGCAGAGCAGCTCGCCACCACGGATTGCCCGGGCGGATACGTTCAACGTCGCTGTTTGCCGCGACGTACGGTTTTGGCAGCGCGGCTCGGAGTTCGTCGCCGCCGCGCGGGGCGGCTTCGATACCGGCGCGGGGCCGGAGCACGTGCTCCAGCGCCGCGCCTATTGGCGACAGCGGTCGCTGCGCCAGTCCGCGGCCGGCCGCGGCGCGACATCCAAGGCGACCCAATCGCTGCGTCTGTTGTTTCGCGCGTTGGCCGCACGGCAGGTGCGCGACGACGACGGCCAGCCGCGTCTCGGCCCCGCCTCAGCGGCCGCTGCCGCGGCAGGCGCCGTGAACGTCGGCGGCCGCTCGCGGAAGACCGCCAACAAGAAGACGCTGCAGCCCGTCGCCGCCGCTGCCGGCACGCGGCGGACCAAGAGCTTTCGCGACCACCAGTTCCGCCAGCAAGGGCTGAACCTCCTGGAAAAGACCCTGCGGGCGAAGAAACAGCCCTAGAGAGGCACAGTTCCACAGGTTTCGACGTTCCACAGGTTTCGACCGATGGCCAACACGTCCGACCCCCATGCCCCCCCGAGCGGCGACTCGCTTCGCCGCGAAGAGCTGGTCGCCTATCTCGACGGCGAGCTGGAGGCCGAGGATGTGCGCCGGATGGAGGAACGGCTGTCCGGCGACGATGTGCTCCAGGACGAGCTGCACCGCCTGGAGCGCACCTGGGACATGCTCGCCATGCTGCCGCGCACGGAAGCCAATCCGTCGCTGACGAAGAGCACGGTCGAAATGCTGGCCTTGGAATCCGAAGGAGAGTTCCACCGCCAGGCGGCCGCGCGCGTGCGGCGGCGGCGGCTGCTGTGGGGCACCGCCGCGGCCATGCTGTTCACGGCCGGTCTGTTAGGCACTCTCCTGGCCGGCGCGATCTGGCCCGACCCGGACGCGCGGCTGCTGCGCGATCTGCCGATCGTCCAGCAGAGCGAGCTGTATCAACAAGCCGACAACATCGAGTTCCTGCGGCTGCTTCGAGCGCGGGGCCTATTTGTCAACGACGATGAGCGCCAGCGAACCAACACGCCCTGATACAGGCCGACTGGATCCGGCCTCCACGACGCCGCACGGTGCCGAGACGCATCGCGATGCGCCTCACCAGGCCACACCGCAGGGCGCGAAGCCCGCCCAGGCGCATCGCGAGGCCCAGGGTCTCCGGCCGCGTCGCATCGTGGTGCCTCGCCTGGAGGGCACGCGCCTGGAGCAATGCCTGGGCGCCGCACTGTGCGTGCTGGCTCTGGCGGTGGGCGTCTGGTCCGGACTTCGGCTCCGCCGAGCGTCGGACGATGCGGAGCCATTGCCGGAGCGCCGTGCCGAAGTCGCCTCAATGTCGCCGGCCGCCAAGGACCAGTTGCGGCACCAGTACGTGCGGTTTGTCGCGCTGCCGCCCGAGCAGCAACAGCGGATGCGCGATTTCGACGCGGAGCTGGCCACCGCCGACGATGCGGAGCAGCTCCGCGAAACCCTGAAGCGCTTCAGCGATTGGCTGCGGACCGTTTCCCTAGTGGACCGCAACGAGCTCGTGAAGATGGCCGGTCAGCCGGAGCGCCGCGTCCGGCGCGTGGAAGAACTCTCTCCGCTCTCCCGAACGGATGCCGACGCGCTGGACAAGTGGATCAAGCAGTTGCCGCCCCGACCACCCTTCTCCTGGTGGAGCGAAGCCGACCTGAACAGGTTGGCCGGCCAGCTCTCCGAGCTGCGGCAGGGCGAGCTGGCGCGACGGAAGAGCGTAGCCGACAAGCGCGGGCTGGTGTGGGGCTGGGTTCAGCGCCGCCGAGCTCCGACGGAGCCGGGCGTCAGCCCCGCCTCGAACGACGAGCTGGTGCGCTTCTACACGGACGACCTGCCGGACGAGTCGCGGCGAAAGCTGCTGGCCATGCCGCGCGAACCCCGCAACCGTGAGCTGCGCGATGAGTATCGCAAGTTCGATAGAAAGCTGGAGCGGTTTTTCGCCGACGATCTGAGCGACGCGGCGCGGCAGCGGTTGTCGGCGCTTTCGCCCGAGCAGCGCAAGGCCGAGCTCCGCGAGGAATACCGCAAGTTCGAGAGCGAGCTGAAGCGATACTTTGAGGAGGAGCTGAGCGAGGCAGAGCGAAAGCGACTGTCGGCTTTGTCCTCTGAGCAGCGCGATCGCGACCTGCGCAAGCTATATCGCCAAGCCAGGTCACGCGTGCCAACGACCTCTTCCGACGGCCAGCAATAATCCGGCGGCCAGCAATCAGATGAAGCCAGCAGCCGCGCGGAGGATCGCGCCGGCTGGCGACGCTGGCTCGCCGTCGGCTCGCGGCTAAACGGCCGCCGGCGCTTCCGGCGATTGGTCTCCCCGTTGCTTGCCGGCCACGCACGTGGCCAGCACCAGGTCGCCGCTCACGTTGAGCACCGTGCGGCACATGTCCAGCACCCGGTCGATGCCCAGGATGATGCCGATCCCCTCGCCGGGCACGCCCACGCTATTGAGCACGACCACGATCAGCGGGATCGACCCGCCCGGCACTCCGGCGGTGCCTATGCCCGCCAGCACCGACATCAGCACGACGGTGACCTGCTGGCCGAAGGTCAGGTCCACGCCGAAGAGCTGGGCCAGAAACAGTACCACGACGCCCTCATAAAGCGCCGTGCCGTTCTGATTGCCCGTCGCACCGACGGTGAGCACGAACTGCGAGATGTCCCTGGGCAGCCGCAGCCGGTCGGTGGCCACGCGCAGCGAGGTGGGTAGCGTCGCGTTGGAGCTCGAGGTGGCAAACGCCGTGAGCATGGCCTCAGAGATATCGGCGAAGAACCGCCTCGGCGACCGGCCCCCCAGCTTCCATACGACCAGCGAGTAGACCACGACCAGGTGGATCGCCATCCCCGCCAGGGCCGTGAGCACGAACCAGCCCAGCGTGACGAAGATGTCGGCCCCCAGTTGCGCGGTGATCGCGAACATCAGGCAAGCCACGCCGTAGGGGGCCAAGCGCATGGCGAAGGCGATGACGACCATCGTGACGTCGAAGGTGCCTTCCAGGAGCCGCACCAGGGTCTCAGCCCGCGGCCCGGCGTAAGTCAGGGCCACGCCCAACACCAGGGCAAAGAACATTACCGCCAAAATGCCGTTGCCCGGGGGTTTGCCATCAGCGCGCAAAAAGCCGCCCGGCGGTTCAACCATCTCCTGCAGCGGATTCTCTGGGATGATGTCCAGCAGCGTCTGGGCCAGCGGCTTGGCCTCGTCGGCCTTCTTCTTGGCGGCCTGGGCCTGAGGCGCGAATTTTTCCTGGAGCGTCTGCCGCTGCTCCTGGGGGAGCTTCTTGCCGGGCTTCAGCACATTGACCAGCGTGATGCCGATCGCCACGGCACAGCCCGACAGCAGCAGCGTGAGCAACAGGGTCTTCAATCCAACCGTCCCAAGCCGCCGCACGTCGCCCAGCTCCAGCACACCCAGCGCGAGGGCAGCCAGGACGAGTGGGATGACCACCATCAGAATCAACCGCAGGAAGACCTTGCCCAGCGGGTCGGCGATGGCGATGGCCCAGCCGATGAGATCTCGGCTCCCCAACGGGTACTCGACAAAGCGCTCCAAGACGAGGCCCAAAGCGCCTTGCGCAGCCAGGTTGGCCAGCAGGCCCATCGCGGCCCCCGCGACGAGGCCGATCAGAATCTTCACGTGCAGCGGCCAGCGGCGCCGGGCAGGGTTGCCGGCGTCGTCCGCGGTTCGTTCGGTCTGATCGATCATCCGTATTGTCGATGCGTGTCTTCGATCCGTATTGTCGCCACGGGCGGCTTGCGTCAGACTACGCCGCTGTGTTGGAGTGCAGATTGGAGTTCAGGCTTTAGCCTGCCTCCGGCCTCCGGTCTGCGAAACGGGTTCGCAGCCTGAAGGCTGGGACTCCAACGTTAACAGACCACGCGCCGCTGCCCTGAGCAAGCCCGGAGCCTGCGTTGTGATGGACGCCGTCCATTGGTTCATCGACGTCTTCGTGCACCTCGACCAGCACGTGGACAACTGGGCCACTCTGTTCGGGCCCTGGCTCTACGTTATCCTGTTCGCCGTCATTTTCTGCGAGACGGGGCTGGTGGTCACGCCTTTTCTGCCGGGCGACTCGCTCTTGTTTGTGGTCGGCACGCTGACGGCGCGCCCCGAATCGCCGATCGAGCTGTGGAGCGTGATGGCGCTGCTGACCGTGGCCGGCGTGCTGGGTGACGCGGTCAACTACGCCATCGGCCGTCGGCTGGGGCCCAAGGTGTTTTCGCGGGAGGATTCCTGGCTGCTCAACAAGCGGCACCTGCTGCGCACGCACGCTTTCTACGAGCGGCACGGCGGCAAGACGATCATCTTCGCCCGCTTCATCCCCATCGTGCGCACGTTCGCCCCCTTCGTGGCTGGCATCGGCGCGATGGGCTATCGCCGCTTTGCCTTCTACAACGTCACCGGCGCGGTGGCCTGGGTGATGCTCTTCACGCTGGCCGGCTATTTCTTCGGTTGAACTCCCGGTGGTCCAGCGGTACTTCCAACTCGTTATCGTGGCCATCCTTGTGATTTCAGTGCTGCCCATCGTGGTGGAGTATCTGCGGGCCCGCGCAGCCGCGAAGTGCGCGGCATCAGACGGCTGATTCGGACGCTGCCGGCACACAGCACACCGTAACGGCCTGAAGGCCGACCTACGAACGCGGGTCGTGCGCAACCGTGGCACCACGTGCCACCTAAGCTGCACCCGCTGACGGCACATTAAGCGTGCCTGCTACTTTCGATTTATCGATGCTCGCCGTCGGGGAACGGCACGGTTTGCCCCCGCGCGTCTTCGCAGAGGAACTCCACGTGCTCCGGCAGGACGTGATCGCGGCCTTCGATGAGCACTAGCATGTTGCCCTGCTCTTCGATCCGCATCAGAGCGGTTTTGGCCTGCGTGCGTCAATCTCATCGGCCTACGCTACTTGCTCGACTGCACTGCGGCCAGGCGGAACCCGATGACGCTGTTCCGGTAGTCCGGCGCGCGTCTGGCGCGGGCCGCCGAGCGGCAGTCCCTGCCCCCGTTGCTCCAGCACCCGCCGCGGAGCACCGAGATCGAGGCCTCTTTTCCAACCACAGGCTCCGTCCCTTCCGGGAGCTGGCCAAACCAGTCCCGGCACCACTCCCAGACGTTGCCGTGCATGTCGAACAAACCCCACGCATTGGGAAGCTTGCTGCCCGCGGGCAGCGTGGCTGATGCGGCATGAACGGCGTAGCCGGTCAGCAGCGACTCGCCGTTGCCATAACAAAACTGCGTATTGGCCCCAGCGCGACAAGCATACTCCCACTCAGCTTCGCTGGGCAGGCGGTAGCCGTCGGCTTTCTCGTTCAGCACCCACTGAGGTCCGCTGTCCTTCGTTTTGCCGCCTTTCTCCGGGGCAGCTGCCCTTGGGTTGGACCTGATAGCACGGCGTCAATCCATTCCTGCGGCTCATCCAGTTGCAAAACGACACCGCATCGTGCCAACTGATCTGTTGCACGGGGCTATCGGGAGTCTTGCTGACAATGTTGTCATGGCCCCGGAATCCAGCCAGGCGCTCGGCAAAGTGCTGCTTAAAATACTCGGCATCGTTGGCGAACTCGTCGAATTGCTCGACCGTCACTTCCCGGCTGGCCATCCACGTTGGCCGCGTCAGGGTGACTTCGACGGGCTGATTGCCTGGGTAGTCACTTCCCATGATGAACTTGCCCGAGGGTATCTTGACCAGGGTCATGCCCTGAGCGTTGACGAACCAGTCGCGAGCGGCTGGTTTCTCCCCCGGCTTCCCGCGCGGCAGCTTGGGCAGCTCGACCTGCCACTGCCGCAGCGTCCAGTCCGACGGCGCTGTGCGTCGCGCCGTCGGCAGCTTCCTCGTAGAGCTTCCGCAGCACGTCGGCCAACTCCTGCTTCTCGTCGGCCGAGAACCGCTCCGGGGCGACGACATCCCAGGCCCAGGCACAGGCTGTAGCGCAGCGCCGAATCCGTTGTGCTCCGCAAGACGTCACGCAGCTCGGTGGCGGTCACGTGCCAAGTCGGCGCCACCTGGTGGATCAATGCTGTGCGGCGGGCCGGATCGGGCGCCATCTGCACCACGTCGCGAGCGGCGCTGGGGTCGCCCAGTTCCAGCAGCGACAGCGCCAGACGGGCTTTCTTTTCCGGTCGATATCTCTGGCGGCGCGCTGAGCGAGGGCGGTCGCGGCCGACTCACGGCGGCAGCGTGCAGGGCCGTAAGGATATTCCGAGACTCGGCAGCCGGCACGCCCTCGATCGCGCCGATCAGAAACTCCTCTTCCACTTCTCCCAGGGCGGCCAGCGCCAAGGCGGCGTGAAGACGCTGGCTCTGTCTGGCGGGATGAATTCTTCGAACCGCTGACGCAAGAGGGGGTGCGCAAGGCGGGCCAGCGGTCGCAAGTTTTCGATGGTATAGGGCACGGCGTCGGCGGGAGCGGTCAACACGGCCTCGACCAATGACTCGGCTCGCTGGCGATCGTTATCTTCCCGCGAATGGGCAACGAACCGCTCGACGAGCATCGCCGTCATCAAGAGCACCGTCAGCAAGCTGCCCCAGCGCAGCAGGTGGTGTTTGGTCGCGGCTCGAAGCATGGCGCGCTGCGGCGGCGTGCGCTGCTTGCACGGCGCTCCGCAGACGATGGAGAGGTACTCCGGCAGAGAGGGCAGAAATCGACTCTCCTGCGTGCGCGTCCACTGGCTAGTGCGTTCCGCCAGGCGGAGTTCGGCCCGGCCGCGCCAGGTTTCCTTCTGCTTGCGCGTGAGCCACTCGCGCAGGGACGGCACCAGGTAATCGTGCGTGAGCTGGTAGTATTGTCCGTGGGGCCCGCTGGGCGTTTCCCTGGGCGCGTCGGCGGCCGCGCCCTCGGGATCGGTCGGCGTGATGAGCCGGAGCTCCCCGTCCAGAAGCTGGACGACATCGTCGAAGTCCGCGGGCCGACGGCGTAGCCGGACGCTTCCAGCAGTTCCTCGCGCGACCGCATGTGCCCCTTGATGTCGGTGCCGGCTTCGGGCAGCAGGGCCGTGAGGACGGCCCGGGCGGCCTTCTGGTGGAAGCGATGCTCCGGCGGGGCGGTCGAGGCGCTCAGGCTCTCTTCCAGGAACGTGACGCCGACGCCTTCGGTCCCGCCGACCTTTCGCAAGCTGGCCGGTGTCCAGGGCTTGCCCTTCATCATCTCGGCGAAGAGGGCCAGCCGGACCGAGATCACCTTGCCGTCCTGCGCCAGGCCCGCACGGCTTGATCCAGGAACTTTCGCTGCTCGCTCGTGGTCTCGGCAGCGCTCTCGGGGCAGCCGGCCGAGCGCCCGGCCGAAATGGGCCAGGACTGTCCGGGCGTGGTCCAGGTCGAAGAGATCGACCGCCGCCGAGTTCTGGCCCTCGACCAGCGGAACCTCCAGGCTCCGCATGAAGCGGGTCGCCGCCATCCAGAAATCGTCCCGCACCATGACGATGCACTGCACCCGGCCGCCGTCGCACTGCCGCAGGGCCTGGACCAGTTCGGTGTTCGTGCTCGTCCTGCTTGGCGTGCAGCCACTGCTCGAACTGGTCCAGCACGATCAGCACCTTCTGGCCCGCGGGAACGCCCTGCCCCCGGCGCAGCGCCGCCAGCGTCGTCCGTTAGGCTGAGCGTTGCATCGAGCCCAGGGCAGCGTTTCCGCAGGGCGTTGAGCAGGCGGGTTTCGGTTTCGCCCGGCGTGGCCTCGACGTACACGCAGGTCACGTGCGTCAGCCAGCCGCGGCAACAGGCCCGCCTTCACCAGCGACGACTTGCCGCAGCCCGATGGCCCGTAGATCAGGCCGACGGAAAACGTGTCTGTCGGCGTCCGTTTCCTCGATCCGCGTCTTCCAGAAGCGAAGCGATTCGGGCAGCCCGTCGCGGTCGCGCGGGCCGGGCAGCAGTTCCAGGAAGAAGTCGGCGTCGTGGGCGTCGAACGAGCGCAGGCCCTTCGGCACGATCTTCACCGGGTGGCTGACCGAGGCCGTCGATTCGCCAGCTCGGACAAGCGTTGCGACGTCGTCAGCCGTCGAGCCGACCGTTTGAAGATTCTCCGCGCCACCTCGATGGGCAAACGCTCAGCCGGCTGCCGAGCGAGAAAATGCCGCAAGTCGTCGGCCATGTCCTTGGCCGTCGTGTAGCGCTCGGTGGCCCGCTTGGCCAGGGCCTTCAGGCAGATGCGTTCCAGCTCCTTGGGGATCGCATTCACAAACTGGCGTGGCGGGCGCGGCTCGTGAGCGGCGATGATCTCAAGTAATTCCGGCAGCGTTTCTGCCTCAAACGGCTTCCGCCCGACAAGCAGCTCGTAGAACACCACGCCCAGGCTGAAGATGTCGGAGCGGCCATCGACGCGGTGCCCTTCGCCGCGGGCCTGTTCCGGGCTCATGTAGGCCGGCGTCCCGGCGTAGCGCGGCCCTTTGCCCCACTCCTCGTCTCGCAGAGCCAGGCCGAAATCGGCGACGTACGGCTTGCCGTGCACGTCGATCAGGATGTTCGCCGGCTTGATGTCTCGGTGGACAAGCCCCTGGGTGTGGGCGTAGTGCAGGGCCTCGGCCACGGTCGCGACCAGTTGCGACGGTTTCCAGCACGCCCAGCGGAGACTTGGCCATCCGTTGGGCGAGGTTGCCTCCCTCGATGTACTTGGAGACGACGAAGCAGGGGAACTCCTGCGTGCTGCCGACGTCGTAGACCGGCACGATGTTGGGATGATCGAGCCGCGCGACGGTGCGGGCCTCGGGCAGGTAGGCTTCGGCGTCCTCCTTGCGGGCGATCAGCCGGGCGTGCGGCACCTTGATCGCCACGGGCCGCTGCAACTGGTCGTCGTGCGCCAGATAGACGAAGCCGAACCCGCCCTGGCCAATCGGCCTCTCCACGCGGTAGCGGCCGATCGTGCGGGGAACTGCCGGCGGCGAGGGCCCCGAAGTCTCGGGCCCAGGCGGGTTCGCTGGCGACTGCCACGTGCGATCGGGATCGGAATGGTTCATGCGCCGCGCCGCCGCGAGGGAGGGACAGTCCGCAGTGCCGGGTGGGCACTACAGATAGTCTAGCCGACAGCCATCGGCTTGCGGAGGATCGGGCAGCAGTTGAGGAGAACGGAATTCAATTCCGTTCGTCTTACACGGCGAACGGAATGAATTCCGTTCTACGGCACGCGGAGCGTGCCTGCTGCTTTCGATTTACCGATGCTCGCCGTCGGGGAACGGCACCGTTTGCCCGCGCACATCTTCGCAGAGGAACTCGACGTGCTCCGGCAGGACGTGGTCGCGGCCTTCGATGAGCACCAGCATGTTGCCCTGCTCTTCGATCCGCATCAGCTCGCGGCGCTTCTTGTTGTTGAGATAGCTGGCCACGTCGTTGGCCACGCTCACCGTCACGCGCGAGATTTCCCCGATGTGGCTGGCCAGGAGCAGCCGGCGGATGACCTCGAGGGCCATGCTCTCGGCCGTCTTCACCTGGCCGGTGCCGTTGCAGTGCGGGGCAGTCCTCGATAGACGCTGCTGCGCAGGCGACGGCCGGATGCGCTGCCGGGTCATCTCGATGAGGCCGAACGGGCTCGATCCGCAGGATCTTGGTCCGGGCCCGGTCGCGCTGCACGGCGTCGCGCAGGGCCCGCTCGACGCCGCGGCGGTGCCGTTCCTTCGCGCATGTCGATGAAGTCGTTGACGATCACGCCGCCCAGGTCGCGCAGCCGGAGCTGGCGGGCGATCTCCTTGGCGGCGCGCAGGTTCATCTGGAAGGCGGTCTCCTCGGCGTTGTCGTCGGCGCGGAAGTTGCCGCTGTTGACGTCGATGGCGACGAGGGCCTCGGTCTGGTCGATGACGATCGAGCCGCCGCCGGCAGCGGCACGTGCCGCTGCTGGATCTGCGCGATCTCGTCCTCGATGCCGTACTTGTGGAACAGCGGCTCCTTGCCGTCGTAGAGCTGGAGGCGGTTGGCGTAGCCGCGGCATGACGATCTTCATGAACTCCTTGGCGCGCTCGAAGGCCTGCGGCTCGTCGATGCAGATCGCGTCGATGTCGGTGGTGAAGATGTCGCGGATCGTCCGGGTGATCATGTCGCTTTCTTCGTAGATCTCGACCGGCGCCGGCGTGCTTGCTTGATGCGGCGGACGATCACCTGCCACAGCCGCAGCAGGTACGTCAGGTCGCGCTGACAGCTCCTTCTTGCGTGCGGTCGATGCCGGCGGTGCGGATGATGAAGCCGAGCCCCTGCGGCGGGTTCAGCTCGAGCATGATCGTCGCGCAGCTTGCGGCGGACGTCGTCGTCCTCGATCTTGCGCGACACGCCGACGCGGCCCAGCGCGGGCATCAGCACGAGATAGCGGCCGGGGATGCTGATGTAGGTGGAGAGCGTCGGGCCCTTGGTGCCGATGCCTTCCTTGATGACCTGCACGAGCACTTCGTCGCCGCGGTGGAAGATGTCCTGGATCGGCGGCTTGATGCGCGGACGCCGCGCATCCGGCGACGCTTGCGCGTCCGCGTCTGCGGGCCGCGGCCGGGTCGCCGTCGCCGCCGCCGTTCGTCCTCGCTCGTCGTCGTCGCCGAAGTCGGCCTCGGCCCGTCGGCGCGGTCGGCCGTTGCCGTCCTGCGGCTCGTCGGATCGTAGCCGCCTTGGCGGAAGTACTGCGGCTCGACGTCGCTGACGTGCAGAAAGCCGTTGCGGCCGACGCCGAAATCGACGAACGCCGCCTGGATGCTCGGCTCGAGGTTGACGACGCGGCCCTTGTAGATGTTGCCGACGTAGTTGTCGTGGCTGGTGCGCTCGATGTAGAGCTCTTCGAGCGATGCCGTCCTCGACGATGGCGATGCGGCACTCCTCCGGCTGGGGGACGTTGATCAGCATTTCCTTCTTCATCAGTGGTTCCCGTGGTCGCTGCCCCCGTGCGCCGAGAGACGGGGTCGCGCACGAGACGGCGGGGGGACCAACAGGTCGTCGAGCGAATGGGGGGGGCATGGTTCATGTGATTCTCTCCGGGTCGTGCGGTGGGGGCCGATCACCGGGGTGCTGCGTCGCACGTTGGCCTTCTCGTCCTCGTCCTCGTCGTCGTCCTCGTCCTCGATTCCTCCACGCGGATTTTCGAGCACGAGGACGACGACGAGGACGAGGACGACGAAACCGGAAGACGCCGCGTTGTCCCTGGCTTTCTTCTACCCGGCCAGCTCCGGCACGACTTTGCGCAGTTCCTCTCGCAAGTAACGCTTGATGTCGGCCGCGTTGTCCATGGCCACCGCGCGGGCCGCGACGGCCTCGCACCGCGAAACGGACACGCTGCGACACACCTTCTTGAGTTCCAAAATCGCGCTGGGGGGCACGCTGAAGTCGGCGCATCCCCAGCCCCAACAGCAGCATCGTGTACAGTGGGCTGGCGCTCATTTGACCGCAGACGCAGCGCGGGAATCTCCCGTCGCCTCGCGGCGGCCAGCGTGAGCTGGATCAGCCGCAGCACCGCCGGATCGCTGGCGTTGTACAGGTAAGCCACCTCCCGGTTGGTGCGGTCCACCGCCAGCGTGTATTGAATCAGGTCGTTCGTGCCGACGCTGACGAAATCCACCTCGTCGCACGAACTGGTCGATCATCATCACCGCCGCGGGCACCTCGACCATCATGCCCACGCTCACCGCGGAGGCCACCGCCACGCCGGCGTCGTCCAGTTCCTCCAGGGCCTCGGCCAGCGCGACCTTGGCCTGCCGCAGCTCGTCCAGCGTGGTGACCAGGGGGAACAGCACCCGCACCGGCCCCGAGCGTGCCGGCCCTCAAGATGGCGCGTAATTGCGTTCTGAACAAGTCCAAGTTGCGCAAGGAAAGCCGAATGCTGCGGGCCCCCAGCGATGGGTTATGCTCGTCCTCGGGGCCGGGAAGCTGGGCCATCTGGTCGGCGCCCAGGTCTAAAGTGCGAATCACGACTGGCTTTCCGACGAGCGTGCGGACCACCTGGGCATAGGCCTCGTAGTGCTCCTCCTCGGTCGGCTCGTGCTCGGCCCCCAGGTAGAGGAATTCCGTGCGGTAGAGGCCCACGCCGTCACCCCCCCGCTGGACGCACTGGCGGGCCTCGGCCGGGAACTCGATCGTCCCGCTTACGTCGATGCGCACGCCGTCGGTCGTTTCGGCGGGCGATTCCCGCAGGACGGCCAGCCGGGCCGCCCGCGCATGATGCTCGGCGGCCGCTGACCGGCAGCGGGCCAACGTCTCGTCGTCGGGCTGAAGGATGACCAGCCCGGCGTCGCCGTCCACGACAACGAGGTCGCCGCCGGACACGTCCGTGAGAAACGGTCCAACGCCCACGACGGCGGGAATCTCCATGCCCTCGGCCAGGATCGCCGTGTGGCTGCCTGATCCGCCCAGCTCGGTCGCGAAGCCGCGGACCAGCTCGCGGTCGAGCCGGGCGGTCTCGCTGGGCGTGAGGTTGTGCGCCAGCACCACGACCGGCGCAGTGAGGTGCGAGCAGCTCCTCGCGAGACTGTCCCAGCAGGTGCCGCAGCAGCCGCTTTTCCAGATCGATGATATCGCTGGCCCGCTCGGCCAGGTGACGGCTATCGAGGTTCTGGAACACTCGCACGTACCGGCGCAGCACCTGCGAAACGGCATACTCCGGCGAATGATGCGACGCTCGCGGACCAGTGCGCCGATCTCTTGCCGCAGATTGAGATCGCGCAGCATCTGGAGATGAGCGGAAAAGATGGCCCCGCACTGCTGGCCCAGCTCGGCCGTGACTTCATCTCGGTATTGCGAGAGCTCGTCCCCCGCAGCGGCAATGGCGGCATCGAGGCGCCCCAGCTCATCGTCCACCGCGTCGCGCGCGACGACTCGCCGGGGGATGCGGAAGCCCTCGGAGCTGAGCACGAGGGCTTCGGCGACGGCCACACCGGGCGCGACCGCGATTCCTGGCCAGTGTTTCATTTGTCATTTGTCATTTGTCATTGGTCATTTGTCATTTGTCATTTGTCATTTGTCATTTGTCATTTGTCATTTGTCATTGGTCATTGGTCATTGGTCATTGGTCATTGGTCATTGGTCATTGGTCATTGGTCATTGGTCATTGGTCATTTGTCGCGTGCTGAACGTCAGGGACAAAGGACAGGGACAAAGGACAAGGGACAAAGGACAAGGGACAAGGGACAAGGGACAAGGGACAAGCACCGCCTACTCGCCTTCCGCCGCCTCGCGTCCGAAATCCTGCTGGATCAACGTCACCAGCGCTTCCACGGCCGCTTCAGCGTCATCTCCCGAGGCAACGATGGTGATCGTTGAGCCCGGCTGCACTCCCAGGCTGGTGATGCTCAGCACGCTTTTGCCGTCCACGCGCTCGTCGTCCTTGACGACTTCGATCGTCGCCTGAAAGCCCGCTGCACAGCGGGCGAACAGGCTGGCCGGGCGCAGATGCAGGCCCGTGGGATTGGTGACGACGACGGTCCGCGATAGAACGCTCTGGCTCATCGTGGCACCGTATTGCTGAATGGTGAGTGGTGAGTGGTGAGTGGTGAGTGGTAGGTGGCCCAGTGGTGTAGGACAGCGCCACTGCGACTCACTAGCACTCACCACGCACCCCTCACCAAGCCACGAGCCCGCCGCTCAATGCACGAACTGGTTCTGATCGGCCTCATCCAGGAGCGTCAGCACGTCGTCCGCCGTCTTGGCCTGCTTCAGGAAGCGGCAGAACGTGTCGTCGCGGAAGCTGCCGCGAGATGTTCTCCAAGCGCCCGCAGGTGGTCGCCCGGCCGATCGGGCGGCGAAATCAGCAGGAAGAACAAGTGCACCTTCTCGCCGTCGAGGCTGTCGAAGTCGACCCCTTCGTCGCTCACCGCCACGGTGCCGACCAGCTTGATCGACGCTGGGGTGCTTGGTGTGCGGCACGGCCACGCCGCGGCCGATGCCCGTGCTGCCCAGCTCCTCGCGCTTCAGGATCGCCTCGACGATGCTCTCGAACTCGCCCGCGGCGATATGTCCGCCCTCGAGCAGCGTCTTGACCATCTCCCGGACGACGCTCTCCTTATCAAAACTCGTCAGTTCCGTGCTGACCGACTCGCGACAGACGAAGTCGGCAAACTTCATAGGTGCGTTCCTTTCGTGAATCTCTATCGCGGCTCTCGGCTGCCCCCGCCAAGGTGCCAGTCCGCTTGAATCAGTCTCGAACCTTCCGGCCCGCCTTCCTTCCGGCCCGCCTTCCCTTCCGGCCGATTGCCTGCTACTGGCCTTCCGGTTCGCGTTCGTCAGGTTCCCGGGGCGACGCGGCGGCCTCGGCAGCCAGTTGTCCCGGGCTGGCGAAGCGGTGCCCCTGAATGCGTTCTTTGTACTTGCGGATTTGCTGTTCCACCTTATGGACCACGCTTTCCACGGCCGTGAGCATGTTGGCGGCGCGGTCCGTGGCGACGAAATCGTGCTTGTGCTCGGCCGAGACCAAAAGCTCGACGCTCGGGGCTTCGGCACGCTCCAGATTGACCGTGACCTCGATGGCGGTCAAGCGTTCGAAATACCGCTCCAGCTTGGCGACCTTGGCAGTAATCTTCTCGCGAGAGGCCTCGCTGAGTTGTCCGTGCCGCGCGGAGATTCTGATCTGCACCGATGCGACTCCTGTGAACAAACCAAGCTGCCAAATCCAGCGAAATCGCTTTTTCCGCTCCGCGTCCGAGGGCTTACCGTTCCGCACACGAGAAGGGCCGCGGGCAAGTGGGGCATTCTAATGCTCCAGGCGCGGCGGCACAAACGCAATGCTCGCCGTCGTCCACGCGCACCGCATCCGTCGTTGCATGTCCTCCCGGCAGCGGACGTTATGCGATTCAGTCTAGCTCGCGCGGAAGTTGCTGGGAAGCCGCTCCACGGCGCTGCGGCCGAAGTCGCCAGACTTGGGTGCCGTCCGCGTGCAGTGGGTTCAGAACGGCAGAAGTCTGGCGACTTCGGCTACGCCAGCACGGCGTCCACGACGTTGCCGTGGTCGATCGTGGCGCGCTCATCGCGGCCGTTGTGGAGGTAGGTCAGTTGGAGATGGTCCAGGCCCATCAGGTGCAGGATCGTGGCGTGGAGGTCGTGGACGTGGATCGGCGTGTCGACGGCGTACAGGCCGAACTCGTCGGTCGTGCCGACGGTCTGGCCCGCCTTTCACGCCGCCGCCGGCCAGCCACATCGTGAAGCCGTAGGGGTTGTGGTCGCGGCCGTCGCCTTTTTCGCGCATCGGCGTGCGGCCGAACTCGCCGCCCCAGATCACCAGCGTCTCGTCGAGCAGGCCCGCGGCGCTTCAGGTCGGCCAAGCAGGCCGGCGATCGGCCTGATCGCTGGCGCGGCACAGGCCGCTGTGGTTCCCTTCGATGTTGGCGTGGGCGTCCCACTTGCTGCCCGAGCCGCAGTAGACCTGCACGAACCGCACGCCGCGCTCGACCAGCCGGCGGGCCAGCAGGCAGTTGCGGCCGATCGCGGCGGTCTCCTTGTCGTCCAGGCCGTAGAGCGCGCTGCGTCTCGGCGGTCTCGCTGCGACAGGTCGACCGCCTCGGGCGCGTGCGGCCTGCATGCGGTAGGCCAGCTCGTAGGCGGCGATGCGGGCGTCCAGCTCGCTGTCGCCGGCGCGCGCGGCCGCGTGGCGCCGGTTCAGCTCGGCGAGAAGTCGAGCTTGCCGCCGCTGCTGCGCGTCGCCGATCGTCCTCGGGCGGGCGCGAGGTGCAGGATCGGCTCGGGCCGCTCGCGGAACCGCGTGCCCTGATACGTGGCCGGCATGAAGCCGGTGCCCCAGTTGCGCGATGCCGCCGGGCGGCTCGCCGGCGTTGTCGAGCAGCACGACGAACGCCGGGCAGGTTCTGGTTCTCGCTGCCCAGGCCGTAGCTGACCCACGAGCCCAGGCTCGGCCGGCCGGCGAGGATCGTGCCGGTGTTCATCTGGCAGACGCTGCCGACGTGGTTCAGCCCGTCGGCCTAGCACGAGCGGATCACGCACAGGTCGTCGGCGCAGGTGGGCGATGTGCGGCAGCCAGTCGGAGACCCACAGGCCGCTCTGGCCGTGCTGCTTGCACTTGCGCTTGCAGGCCAAGCAGCGGGTTCGCCGAGACGCCCATCGGCGTGATCGGCCGCTTGAAGCTGGCGGGCAGCGGCTGGCCGGCGAGGCGGTTGAGCTCCGGCTTGGGATCGAACAGGTCGATGTGGCTCGGCCCGCCGTCCATGAACAGGAAGATCACGCTGCGGGCCCTGGCCCGATAATGGGCCGGCTTAGCGACCTGGCCGCTTGCAGCAGCGGCCCCGACTGGTTCGGCCGCGAGACCGTCTTGCCGCAGGAGATACACCAGCGCCAACGCGCCGAACCCCCCGCCCGCGTGCAGCAGGAAGTCGCGCCGCGAAGCGGCCGGGCGGGCGTGCCGGATTTCCTTGACGGCGGGACTCATCGCACGGGTCGGTGGAGGGCGTGCCGGCATCGGATGACAACAGCGCTCATCTTATTCGCGGCGTGAGAAATGTAAACGATCAAGTTTCGGATGCGACGGATCGAGCCCTCGCAGGTTCGATGCATCAACCCCTGCACGGGCTAAAGGATCGCCAGCGGATTGCGGCGTTCTTCCAGCGTGCCGCGGGTGACGCCGACGCGGTTGGCTGGCGTTGAGGCGCTGCCAGACTTCGTTGCCGGTGACGCGGCCGGCGAGCAGATCGCGGTAGAGGCCGATCGTTGCGCGCGATGTCCGCACCCGGCTCGTCGGGCAGCAGCTCGACGCGGAAGTGCGCGGACGCCGCGGGCGAGCAGCGGCGGCACGACTTCGGCGGCGCTTTGCGGCACGGCGTTGAAGAGCGTGTTGCGGCAGCCGACGTCGGCCGTGCAGCAGGTGCTCCATGCCGACGCGGTCGCGGAGCTTCACCGCGTGCACGTCGCACGGCCGGCCGCAGTTGGTCTTGTTCGTGCCCGGCGAGAGGACGGCGCAGAACACGCAGTGCTCCATGTGGAACATCGGCATGTGCTGGTGGATGACGACTTCCAGCCACGCGGGCGGCACGGCGCCGACCAGGTCGAGCAGCTGGTCGCGGTTCAGGTCGTACGAAGACGGTGACGCGCTGCGCCCCGAGCTGACTGCAGGTAGTCGACCGTCCAGCTCGTTGGCGGCGTTGAGCGAGAAATCGGCGACGAACGGAATGCCGCGCTCGGCGCAAGAACGCGAGGCCGGCCAGATTGCGGACGAGGAAGCCGTCGGCGCCGTGCTTGGCCATCGCGCGGAAGATGCCCATCTCGTCGGGCTTCTGAATGCGCGGCGTGGCCAGGTAGATTTCGACGCCGTGCTGCGTGAGCCATGCGCGACGGCCTGCGCGATACTCGCGGATGTCCTGGAAATCGACGATCACGCTGCGCACGCCGCACTCGAGCACGGCCTGAAGCTGTGCGAGCGAGCGGCAGAGCACGTGCAGCTGCGGCGGTCGGTCGCGAGTCGACTTCGCGGAGCGTCTGCAGCTCGCGGATGCAGCGCAGCTTCGGCACGATCGACTCCGCGATCGCTGGCCGCTGCGTCGCGGCTGCGTCAGCGCTGTCGTCCAATTGCTCGACCATCGCGTGCCGCAGCTTGCCGAGCACGCTGAGCGGCACCATCGGCTCGCCCGTCGATCGCGGCGCGTCAGCTGTCCGCAAGCTCGTAAACGGTGTCCGCCGAGCCGGCCGAATTGCTCGCGCAGCAGCTCTTCGCGTGAGCGGGTGCTTGCGTGGCCGCGGCCAGCGGCTCTCGGACGATTCGACGGTGCACGTCGCGCCGTTCGCCGGCCGTGCGCCGCGATGCTGCAGCGGTTCGCCGACGGCGGCGTGCGACGTCCAGATCGAGCGGCACGCGCCGCAGCGGCTTGGCGCCGGTGAACGACTTCCGCAGCCGGCGCGTGAGCTGCGGGTCGTCGGTCTTCCAGAGCTGTCTGGCCGGGCTGCAGCCGCGCGAAGTCGATCGCATCGTGGCCGAAGGCCAGCTCGACACGCCGTGCGACCGGTTCGCAGCGACTGCCGGCCGCGAACACCTCGTACACGCGGCCGCCTTGCTCGTCGCCGGCCGCGCGGTCGCCGTGCGAACACGACGCCGTCGCCGCGCGTCGACGTCGCGACTGCCAGCTCGACGACGACGCGTCCGCCGCGGACTGTCGCACACGTCGCCCAGCAGCACGCCGCGCTTCGCCGAGCTCAGCCCGGGCACGAGCATCTTGTGATCGCAGCCGCCGAGCCAGCCGGGCGAGAAGCCGCGCGAGAACGACAGCTCCATCTCCGTCGACGTCGCGCGGCGTGAACTCCAGCGGGCTGGCCGGCCAGGGCGGCGTCGATCGCGCGGCGGTAGTGCCGCGTGATGTTGGCCACGTACTCGGGCGTCTTCAGCCGGCCTTCGATCTTGAAGCGGCACACGCCGGCGTCGATCAGCTCCGGCACGAGGGCGTAGGCGGCCAGGTCCTGCGGGCTGAGCAGGTACTTCACGTCGCCCAGGTCGACGTCGTGGCCGTCGCAGATCAGGTCGTACGGCAGCCGGCAGGCCTGGGCGCACTGGCCGCGGTTGGCGCTGCGGCCGCCGAGCGATTCGCTCGTCAGGCACTGGCCGGAGTAGGCCACGCACAGCGCGCCGTGGACGAACACCTCCAGCGGCATCGTGGTCTGCGCGGCGGATCTGTGCGGATCTCGTCGATCGACAGCTCGCGGGCCAGCACCACGCGCTCGATGCCCAGCTGCTCGCGCCACGCGATGCACTCGGCGCTGGTGAGCGTCATCTGCGTCGAGGCGTGGATCGGCAGGTCGGGGCAGACCGCGCGGATCAGCCGCACGAGGCCCAGGTCCTGCACGAGCACCGCATCGACGCCGGCGTCGGTGACGTGGCGGATGATGCTTCTCGAGCTCGGCCAGCTCGGCGGGAAACGCCAGCGTGTTGAGCGTGACGTAGCCGCGGACGCCGCGCCGTGGAGATAGGCCATCACCTCGGGCAGCGTCGTCGAGGTGCGAAGTTCGTCGCCCGGGCCCGGGCGTTGAAGCCGCTTCGAGGCCGAAGTAAACGGCGTCGGCGCCGTTGTCGACGGCGGCCGCGCAGGCAGTCGCGGTCGCCGGCGGGGGCGAGCAGTTCGGGGCATGGAGGCGGCGAGGGCATGCCAAAACGGGGATCAGGAACGAAGACGGAACAAGTCGAAGTATAGCGAAATAGGCGAGATCGGGCATCGACGGCATACCCAGCTAGAAGTCACCAGTCCGTCGGGGCGAGCCCGACGGGGACTGATGAATGGCCTTCGTCTGTAGCTGGCCAGTCAGCGAGCCGGCGGGGCAAGCCCGCCGGGGAGTGTGGGTTTCAGGGCGTCACGACGGCACGGCTCTTGAGATTGTACCGCCCGCCGGCCTTCACCGACTCGTAATCCGGCTTGCCGTGGGCCACTTCCCTGCGGCGGTCGTAGAAGTGCACCTCCCCGCGCCCATCACTTCGGCCACCGACCCTTGCACGACGATGGCCGTGGATTCGTCGATGCCGATGCCCAGGAGCTGCGGATAGGTCTTCACCAGGGCCGTCATGTCGGCGAACCGCTTCCGCTGGGCGAAGTGCTGATCGATGGCCACGCCGGGCAGGAAGCCCAGCCCGCGCTCGTAGCCCTCACAGATCATGTCGGTGTTATTCAGCGGGCTGCCGCGACAGAGGTAATCGCCCTGGATCGTGGCCCCGGCCGAGCTGCCGCCGATGACGCCGCCGCGGCGGAGCACGTCGCGGAAGGCCTCATGGGCCTTCGTGCTCTCGTAGGCATCGACGAACCGCCACTGCCGGCCGCCGCCGAACCAGATGCCTCCAGCCTGCCGCAGAACGTCAAGGTTCTTGGGGTCTTCAACGTCTTTGAGCTCGCCGCACGGCCAGCACCTTGATGTTCCTGGCTCCGCCGCGGCGCAGCAGGCCCACGCCCGCGTCGGCCGGCAACGGATCGGGATTGGCCGTCGGCAAGACCACGATCAGGGCCTCCGGGCCGCCGGCTAGTTCGATGAATCGCTTCGTCGCGTCGCTCGGCATGCCACCCCCGCCGACGATGACCAGCGAACCCTTGACGACCTCCGGCGTGGAAGGCTCCTTCGGCGGGAATGGCGGCTGTTGCCGCGTGAGGGCGGCCCGACGAAGCTGCGTCAGGTCGGCCATGCCGCGGTTCTCCAGCTCGATGTCGGTCGGCTGGCGGGCACGCGAACCGGCGAGGCGAATCGTCACCTTGCCCTCGCCCACCACGCGGAGCCGCCGCCCCTGGACGACGAGTCCGGCACCCTCGCCAATTCCCAATCCGACTGCGTCGGGGTGGGCCGCGCAGCAACCGCACGAGCTGGATCCTGGCGTCGCCCCGGAGAAAGTCAGGCATCAGCGCGGTGCCGGCCAGCAGATCCAGGCCGGGGACGGGTTTGTCCCGGTCTTGGTCGCTGTCGTTGTGGTCCGCGTCCGCCGGCAGCGTCCACCGCGAGAGGATGGCCATCGCGGAAGACCGGCCGCCGACCACGCCGCCATTCTGGAGGACGGCCGACAATTCTCTTCGGAGCGCAGCCCCCTTGCGCCTTCGAAAGACGATGGCGTCAGGTGTCCCACGAGCCAGACACCCGTTGCCTTGCCGCTGAGGCCGGCGGGTTGGTCGGCCAGCGAGCGCAGCTTGACGCTCGCGGCGCGGTGTTCGCTCCAGACCTTGACGTCTTTCTCGCCGAGCGAGCGATCCGCGTCGGCCACGGCGAGGACGACGATCTGGGCCTTTTCCTTACCCGCCAGATCGATGAACTGCCACGCGGCCGATTCGGGCACGCGGCGCCGCCGGTGATGATCATGGCCCCCTCGATGCCGTCGGGACGCAGCCGCGAGGGCCCCGCATCGGCCCCAGCCGTCCGGGCGAGAACTGCGGAAAGCAGTGCAAGAGCCGTGGCGGCAAGACGCCAACGCCAACACCAGGGCAGGGTGAATGCGGCGTCGAGCGAACAGCGATGTCTGATCATGGCGAGCACGGCCCGGCAACGGCGGTCAGGCGCGGCGACGTTCAAACGAAGCGCCGCGGCCTCGCGCCCATGATACCGATGGGGCCGGCAGGCAGGCCAGAGTCAGAGGATTTAGAGTCGGCGGCCACGCTGCTCGTGCAGGCAGGCTGAAAGCCTGCGCTACCGAGTTACCAGGGGCCGCGAATGTAGTAGACGCCGAATTGGCGCGTGTCCGAGGGCCAATAGGGCGGCAGCGGGTACTGGCCGGTCGGATCGACGTAAGGCGTGCCGTAGCCCGGCCCGCCGTATTGCGGATAGATCGGCGCCATCTGCGTGGTGGCGATGCCCCAGCCGTAGATCGTTTGGTAATGCGACACGGGCGGCACGACCAGGGCCACCGGCCGGCCGTACATCGGATGCTGATAGCCGGCGTGCCAGGCGGCTGAATAAGGATATCCGCCGTACGGCACGAATGCAGGCGGACCGCCCGGCGGCGCCGACGCGGCGGCAGCGCGGCCTTCGCGGTGACTGATCTCTTGCGAATCCGCCTTGTCGCTGACGGCGGAGTCTTCCTCCGACTTTGGCAGCAGGTTCGGCGCCTGTGCCATGGCACTAGCGAGCCCCAGCGAGGCCCAAGCTCCCAAAGCGGCAAACAGATGGCATGTGCGCATGATCGCGAATCTCTCTAACGTTGCAAACGCAAACTGTCCGGCAGCCGTAAGAAACAACAACTGACCACTGACCACTGACCACTGACCACTGACCACTGACCACTGACCACTAACCACTGACCACTGACCACTGACAAGGGACCAATGACTACTCGTGATATTCCCAGCGAATCGAGGTCATCGTCATGCCACCGCCCGGATGCACGCGGTAATATGCCCGGCGATGAATCCACAGCCACTCGTGCGGCTGAAACGGCGGATAGCTGATCCACGTGTAGCCGACGTACGGCGGCGGATACGGCGAAGGGCACAGATACAATTGGGCCGGAATCTGCGCAATTTCCCCCGCGCCGGGCGGCGGATAGTAGTAGTTGTATTCCAAGCCTGGAATCGCTTCGGGGGGCGCCCAGGCAGCAGAGCGGGCGCGGCGGCCGGCGCCTCCTCGATGGCGGCTGGATCCTTGGCCTTGGCCTTGGCCGGCGGCGCCGTTGACCGGCTTCTTGCCGCCCGCCTTCTTGTCCTGCGCCAAGGCCGACGCAGCCCCGCACAGCGAGCCTGCCACCGCCAGCGCGATCAAGGCACGGGTCCATCTACGCATCACAGCGTCCTCCCGGGCATGCCGTCGAAATCAGGTGGGTCATCCTTTAAGGGAGTTTCGGCCACTGACGGCAAAGCAGGTGAGCCTTTGTTTGCCGGACGCGCCCGTCGTGGCCGGCGAAGCGTGGCCGCGCCGGCGACGCCGGCAAACTTCGCTGGGCCGTTTTCGGCGCCGCCGATATAATCGCTACACTTTCACGCGTTTTGCAGAGGAGAGTGTCTTTTGGCTGAGCTGAACGCCCCGGTCGAAGCTGCCCAGGAGAACGGATCGCCCCGCTCCAATGGCGCCGTCCGCCACGAGCCTGCTCGGCGGCGGGCCACCGCCGAGTCGATGGCGGCCAAGCAGCGCGATATCTCGGTCAGCGAGTTCTTCGCCAAGAACCGCCACCTGCTGGGCTTCGACAACCCGCGCAAGGCCCTGCTCACGACGGTCAAGGAGGCGGTCGATAACTCGCTCGACGCCTGCGAAGAGGCCGGCATCGTGCCGGAGATCTGGGTGCACATCGAAGCAGACCGGCAACAACCGCTTCAAGGTCGGCGTGCAGGACAACGGGCCGGGCATCGTCAAGAAGCAGATCCCGCTGATCTTCGGCAAGCTGCTCTACGGCTCGAAGTTTCACCGCCTGCGGATGAGCCGCGGCCAGCAGGGCATCGGCATCAGCGCCGCCGGCATGTACGGCATGCTCACGACCGGCAAGCCGGTGAAGATCATCTCGAAGATCTCGCCAAGGAAGCCGGCCCACTACTTCGAGATCCAGATCGACACCAAGAGGAACCATGCCGGAGATCCTCAACGGCAAGGGCGAAGGCGTCGACATCCCGCCGGGCGAGAAGGGCGCGAGCATGATCGCAAGAGCACGGCATCGAGTGGGTCGCACAAGAACGCCGAAGGCGAGGAGCTCGATCACGGCACGCGCGTGACGATCGAGCTGGAAGGCCGGTATCATCCGCGGCCGCGGCAGCGTGGATGAATACCTGGAGCAGACGGCGATCGCCAACCCGCACGTCACGCTGCACTACATCGATCCCGAAGGCAACGAGCCGACGCTACGAGCGCTCGACCGACGCAGCTGCCGCCGGAGCCGAAGGAGATCAAGCCGCATCCGTACGGCATCGAGCTGGGCCGGCTGGTGACGATGCTCAAGGACACGCAAGCGCGGCGACGATGTCGCAGTTCCTGACCGAGTCGTTCTCGCGCGTCAGCTCGGGCGTGGCCCGCAAGATCTGCGAGGCGGCCAAGATCAGCACGCGGGCCAATCCGCAACGAAGATCGGCCGGCAGGAGGCCGACGCGCTCTATCAGGCGATTCAGAACACGCGGATCAGCGCGCCGGCGACCGATTGCATCGTCGCCGATCGGCGAGCAGCTGATCCTCAAGGGGCTTGCACCAGGTCGTGCCGGGCGAGTTCTACTGCGCCGGCGACGCGGCCGCCGGCCGTCTATCGCGGCAATCCGTTTCTGATCGAGGTCGGCCTGGCCTACGGCGGCGTGTCGACGCGCCAGAAGGTCTCGCTCGAAGCGCTGACCGAGCTGCTCGGCCGAAAGCGACGCCCGCACGCTGCGGCAGTTCCTGATGAACACGTTCGACGGCATCGGCAGCGAAGCGCGCCGACAAGATCCTGACCGAAGCCAAGATGGGCACGCGGCAAAGCCCCGGCAAGCTGAAGAAGGACGAGATCGCGCAGCTGCACGCGGCGATGCAGAACGTGAATCTCGACGAAGGGCAGACGATGCAGGTGCTGCGGTACGCCAACCGCGTGCCGCTGCAGTTCCAGCCGGCGGCCTGCGCGATCACGCAGTCGGTGATCGGCAACAACTGGCGGTCGCTACGGCCTGTCGCAGTCGCGCGGCAGCCTGCCGCAGCGGCCCGGTGACCGTGATGGTGCACATGGCCAGCGTGTGGGTGCCGTTCACCAGCGAATCGAAAGAAGCGATCGCCGGCTATCCGGAGATTCAAAAGGAGCTGCGGCTGGCCTGCAAGCCGTCGGCCGCAAGCTCGGCATGTACCTCAACCGTCGCCACGCGTGAGGCAGGAAGGAGAGCGGCGGAACATCTTCCTGCGCTATCTCGGCGAAGTGGCCACCGCCGTGCGCACGATCAACGACGCCGACCGCGACCAGCTCTACGAGCAGCTGCTGCTGGTCGCCAAGCGCAAGACGGCCGAGGCCGACATCAAGCTCGACGACCGCGGCCGGCCGATCGAAGAGGTGGACGGGGAGTTTGGGGAGCACGTGGTGATCGTGCGGCCGGAGGAGAATGAAGCAGTTGTGTCCGGCAACACGTCTTCCAACCGTGAGGGCCCGGAGCGATGAGCCGAGACCTAGCCAAGACGCGCGGAAAAGCCCCTCGCCGAACGAAGAAAGCTCCTGTCCGCAATGGGTCCGTGCGCCAGAAACGAGAGCAGGAAGCTGCTGCCGCCGCGGCCGCGCTGGATCGACTGGGTCTGGCGAATCCAAGATCAGCCGCCGTGATCTCGCTGCTCAAGCAATGGTTGGCCGACGAGTCTGGGTACGACGAAGAGACCTGGCCGAAACTCAAAAAGGCGCTCGACCGGGAGCGCGCTCGGGTCGGGGCCCGGAGGTTGTTCGATGAATAGGATGGTCATGCTCGACACCGGACCACTCGGCATGATCAGCCACCCACGTCCCGCAACAGACCTGGTGTTGTGGTTCGCCGAGGTAACTGCGGCGGGCGATGAAATCGTGATTCCGGAGATCGCCGACTACGAAGTACGCCGTGAACTCCTGAGAGCCGGCAAGCAAAAGGGGGTCGAACGACTGGATGAACTCAAGGCTTCGCTCACCTACGTGCCCATTACGACGGATGCAATGCTTGAAGCCGCGAAGTTCTGGGCCGACGCACGCCGGCGGGGACGTTCCGACCGCCAAGGATGAATCCCTGGACGCCGATGTGATTCTTGCCGGGCAAGCCGCGACGCTTCGCGGCCCTCCGGTCATCGTGGCTTCCACCAATCCCCGACATCTCTCGCGTTTCGTGGCTGCTGAGCACTGGCAGGCCATCAAATCGTAACGCCGCAAACCATACGAGCCGTCACCCGTTTCACAACGACTCCATGGCCAAGAAGAAACTCGCCGCCAAGCCCGCTGAGAAATCCGCCTCCATGAAGCTGAACGCCCGCGACAAGCGGACGATGGGCCAGATCGTGGACCTGGCCGACGCCGTCGTCAAGGCCGCCGAGCGCCGCCGCGACCTGCACCTCGACATTCCCTCGCGCTCGCTCTCCAACGTGCGCTACAACAAGTCGAAGCGCTTCATCGAGATGGGCTCGGGCACCAACCGCCGCGAGCTGTTCAACCTCTCGCAGGCCAAGAGCTACATGCAGACGCTGCTGGTCGGCAGCGGCTGCAAGCAGCTGATCGAGCAGGGCAAGACCACCAGCCTGCGGGGTCTGTACTACATGCTCAAGCACACGATCGAAGGCACCAAGGAAGAGACCTTCGACGATCAGGACGAGTGCGACCCGATCATCGAAGACGTCGAGGTCACGCTCAACGCCCTGCGCGAAGAGCTGCACCTCTACGCCAAGAACGCGCGGCGCGATGGTCGGCCCGATCACGCTCGTCGACAGCGGCGACGAGATCGACTGCTCGCGGATGGGCTCCGGCGGCTACAGCATCCCGTCGATCGTCGAGCCGGAGGTCGATCCAGTTCAAGAAGTGCGACGCCAAGTTCATCCTGCACGTCGAAAAGGACACCGTCTGGCGGCGCTTCAACGAAGACAAGTTCTGGCAGAAGCACAACTGCATCCTCACGCACGGCGGCGGCCAGCCGCCGCGCGGCGTGCGGCGGCTGCTGCATCGCCTGCACAACGAGCTGAAGCTGCCGATCTACTGCCTGCTCGATAACGACCCCTGGGGGTACTACATCTACAGCGTCATCAAGCAGGGCTCGATCAACCTGGCCTACGAATCGAAGCGGATGGCGATTCCCGACGCCCGCTACCTCGGCCTGCGGAGCGATCGACTACGAGCGCTGCGAGCTCTCCGACAGCGTGAAGATCAAGCTCAACGACCAGGACATCAAGCGGGCCAAGCAGATCGCCGAGCTATCCCTGGTTCGAGCAGCAAGAAGGCCTGGCAGAAGGAAATCGAGCAGATGCTGAACAACGGCTTCAAGCTGGAAGTCGAAGTCGCTGATCAGCAAGGACATCAGCTACGTCACCGAGGAGTACGTGCCCGAGCGGCTGGAAGAGAAGGACTGGCTCGACTAGGCGGCCAACGAGGCTGCTTCGCCCGCTCTCGGCAAGCTAGCACTGAGCCTCGCTAGCTGGCCGCCGCGCACTGGCGCTCACTCTGCCGCCTGCGTCGCGCCGATGCTAGGTGAAGGGTCCTACTTTCACCCGGAGGCCGAGTGATGACCGAGCCAATTCCCAATCTCAGCGACGCGCAGCTTCAACGCCTCTTGGCCGATCTGAACCACGTATCCGGATCGCTCACGGCTGACGATCTGCATCGTCTCGAGGAGTTCATCCATCGTGCTGGCGGCATCGAGGCCGCTCGGCAACTGCTAGATACGCTCGAAGGATGCGACCTGGAAGAAGCCGCCGCTAGTGATCTCGATGACCTGGACACCGAAGCACTGGACACCGACGAAACAACGACCGAAGAGATCGAGTGGGACGACGTCGACGAAGCCGACGAGGATGATCGGGTCGCCGCGTGACTCACGGTCGCTCACGTTTTTCGGGCAAAATCTTGCGCTCTCGCGGAACTTTTCGGCTGGGCCGGCGTTTGAATAGTTGGGCACAGGCTAATCAAGGGGTTGACGCCGCGCGCCCGCGATCGCCAGCTTTCCCTGTCCTACCAGCCGGAACAGACTCGGTTTGCTCGGCCGCCCGCTCGCGGTCCGTAGGGGCGCAGGAGGACTTGGCTCGCCGTTGGGCTTCCAACGTGCGCTGGGAGTCTGCGTCTGCGCCAGGGTTCGAGAGCAGAGTTCCGTCATGGCCACCGCTCTGGAGTTCCAGCTCGCTCATCGATTTGCCGAGTTGTGTCGCCGGCTGAACGATTTGGCCGACGGCCGAGCCGGCCGGCACGGAGATCACCGACGCTGCGGCCGCGCCGATGGCCGACTTGTGGGATCTGCCGCTCGCCTATTGGGCTTTGCCTAAAGATCGACGGCTGCCCAAAGCGCTGCTGGGTTATCCGCTGCGCCGCATCGTTCAGACTCCGTTCGCCAAGTTGCGCACCACGCCGGGTATCGGCATCAAGAAGCTGGTCACGCTGGTCGAGCTCGTTGAACGGGTGCTCGCCGGCGGCAATCACCGGCCGCCCCCTGCCTCGGTGCCCGGAGAGCCGCAGCCCGCGATCGCAGCCAACGGCCCGGAGTTTGATCCAGGGGCCGTCTCGGAATCGCAATGGGCGCAATGGTGCGACGCGGTGAAGCAGCACGGGCTGTCCAGCGAGCCCCTGGGCCGCTTCGCCCGCACGCTGCAAGACCTGCCCGGCGTCCTGTGGCACACGCCGCTTTCGGAATATACGGACTTGACGCTTGAGGAGCTGCGGGGGCGGAAGACGCACGGCGAAAAGCGCGTCCGCGCGGTGATCGAGGTGTTTGCCCTGGTGCAGTCGTTGTTGGGCCAGCAGCCCTCGACGCATCTGAGCGTGCGGATCGTCCCTGGCTTCGCGGCGTCCGTGGAAACCTGGCTGTCGGAGACGGCAGGGCGAGAGCCGTTCCCTTCGGCCGAGGAAGTGCGGCGGGCGTTCATCGCGCCGCTCTTGGAGCAGCTTCGCCATGACGCTGGCGAAACCGTGGCCAGGTTGGCCGCCGATCGGGCTCTGGGCACCTCCGGCGCGTTCAACGTCGTCGCGCCGCCGCGAAGCAGCTTGGCTTGACGCGGGCGAGGGTCTATCAACTGATCGCGGAAGCATCCGCTGTGCTGAAAGTGCGCTGGCCGGACGGGAGCACGCTGGTACACGGCGTGCGCGAGAAGATCCAGCGAACGAAACGCTCCAGCGAGGGCGCCCGGCTTTTCGTCAGTGCGGCAGAGTTGTTTTATCCTCGCCGCGGAGACGTGATGCCTGTGGATGAAGGGCGGAGTGACTCTCCCGGCCGCGCCGAGCGGCTGGGAAACGAAGGCGATGACGAGGATGAGTCGATCGCGGCTTCTCCCCGGCCGCCCGGCGCGGGCGCTCGCCGAGACGCAAGGGTGACAGCCAGCTCGCCTCGCCCCCACCGGCGGCTAAGCCGGCCCGCGGCTACTGTTTGTCCGAAGGCTGCGACGCGTCGATCGACACGTCCACTTGCTGCCCGACGTAGAACGGAGCCTGCTCGTCTTCAAAGGCGTAGATCACCTGCAAGACGCGAGTATCCACACGTTCGGTGTTCTGCCCCGTCAGCGAGCGCTTGGGCACGACGTAGGGTTCCACCCGCACGAAACGCAGTGCGTATTTGCGGTTTGGCACGCCGCGGGCCTTGGCCACCGCAGGGTTTCCCTTCACGAACCGCGGGATGTCGTTCTCGTCAATGTCCGCCCGCACGTGCAGCCGCGTGGTGCTGCCCAGCACGATCAAGGGCGCGCCCGGCGGAGTGCCGACGAACTCGCCCGGCCGCACGTTCACCTGCAGCACCTTGAAGTCGTATTCGTCGCCGACGTTGGGGGCCACCACTTCCAGCCGCTTCATCTCCGTCGCCGTCTGATCGAGCTGAGCCTGGGCGAAGGCCACCGCCGCCGCGCGCCACGTCCTTCTCCCACAGACGAGGCGCCGGCTTTCAGCAGGCGCCAGGTCGGCCTCGGCTCGCTCGTGCGCCGCCTTGGCCGTGTCGCGGGCAAAAACGCTGGCCATGAACTCCTCTTCCGTCACCGTTCGCGATTCGTAGAGCGGTTTCAGCCGCCGCACGGCGTCTTCCTTCTCCCGCAAGGTGGCCGCGGCCTGGTCCACCTGGGCTTTCCGCACGGGCACTTCTTCGCGGCGAGGCAAGTTCTCCAGCCGCGTCAAATCGGCCTTTGCCGATAGCAGCGCCGCCCGCCGCATCTCGCGCTCCGAACGGAGCTGCCGGTCGTCGAGCCGGAACAACAGCTCGCCGGGCTTCACGCGGCGGTCCTCGCCGACGCGGACGCGAACTTCCAACACGATGCCCGGCAGCGGCGAGCCGACGGAGATATTCTCGGTCTGCGCCTCGACCAGGCCCGCGGCGGCGACCGCATGCTCGTACTCGGCCGTTGCCGGCGGCACGAGCGGCTCCGACGTCGTCGGTCGGTCGCGCGAGCGGACCACGAAGCCGATGGCGAACAGCAAGAGGCCCACGGCAGCGACGGGCAAGACGACCTTGGGCAGCAGCGTGCGCGTCACGTTTCTCTTGCTCAGGACCAGTGAATCAAGCACGAAATCCGAAGCACCCAATCCGAAACAAATCCCTAAGCCCGAATGGATGAATGACCCGACGCCAGCAAGCACTCTCTCGCGGGTTCGATCATTCGGTATTAGCGCTTGTTTTCGGATTCGTAACAGTTTAGCCGTCTGAAGTGATCACGGCGGCAATGCGGGCAGTTTGCCGGTGTTGAGGTGTTCGGCAAGTGCGTTGGTGATCGTGGAGAGCGGATCGTGGCCGCGTTGTTTCAAAGTGCGGTAGATGCTCATCAACACGGCTTGCGTGTCCGCTCCGCGTTGGCTGCGGTTGCCATAGGTGTTTTTGCGGATGATGACGGCCGGGCGGATGGCCCGTTCACCGTGGTTGTTGTCGGCCGGCACGGCCGGATCGTCGAGAAACGTAAACAGGTGCTGGCGATGTCGCCGGAAACGCTTGAGCAGACGTTGAGCTTGCTTGTCGTTCCACGGCGTGCGGATCAGTGCATCCAGCCGCGCATGCAGGCGGTTGCGACGCGAGGCATAAGTCTCGCCAGAAAGTTCCGGCTGACGCCGCTTCAGACGCAGTCCGTCGCGGATCAGGCGTCGCAGTTGCTTGGCGAATTTCCCCCAGTGGGGCGAAGGATGCTTGTACTGTTCGACATGCTTCAGATCGCGCAGCAAATGTGCCAGGCAGACTTGACGCCGGCTGCACACCACCGCGTTGTACGCGCCCCAAAAGTCGCTGACCAGCGTGCCGGCAAACGCCCGGCGAAAGAATTTGGCCAACACCGGCCGACCACGCCGCCGGTCGATCAGGTAGTACGTGCCACGCGCATGACTGAAACACCACAGCCAATGTCCTTTTCCATTCACGCGCCAGCCCGTTTCGTCGGCGTGCAACACGGCCGCGTCCAAAGCCTCGTTTTGAATCTGCTCGTACCAGGGAAACAAAATCTCCTGCAAGCGATACCACTGTTGTTGCAGCCCGCCGGGCGTGAGAGAGAATTGCAAGTGATGACTGAACACGTCCACGACGTGCGCGATGGTTTGTCCCAGCCCATAGTGCAGCCAGGCCGACAGCGTCAGCACGCGGTTGCCAATCTGACTGCCCGGCAAGGCATCGGGGACGACCGGCTCGACCTGCTTGCAACAGCGCGGACACCAGTCCCGGTGGATCGTGTGCTCGGTGACCACCGGTTGGATATCGAGGGGAATGTCTTCGGTGTACCGAGTGCGGGTTTCCTGGCAACGCTTCAACGCGCCCTGACAGTGCGGACAGCACGGAGCGCGGTGCGTCTTTCGCTCGTCGATGCGCGCGGGCGGCGGGCGACGACTGCCTGGATGACCCGCCGGTCGCCCCGGCGTTTTGCCACGTTTCTTGACCGCAGGTTTTTGATGAACGGGCCGCATGCCCGAGGGTGTGGCCGGCGAGTGGACCGAGGCACAGCGTCCTTCCGCGCCGGCCAGCCGTCTGGCCAACTCGAGCAGGGCAAAGACCACCGCCTCCTGGCCTTGGGCGTAGATCGCGACAGCGTCCTTCGCCGTGAGCTGCGGCCCCAATGCGACGTTGAGTTCGACAACGCCTTCCGTGGTCATGACCATCCTCACTCGCCAATCTGCGAATGCTTGCTGTCATAAACCACGACTTCCAAAAAGACCAAGACCAACTTCAGACGGCTAAACTGTTACTCGGATTCATATTTCGGACTTCGGATGTGTAGCTCATGCTTGGGATTTCGGTTTCGCTGGTAGCACGCGCCCGGTGACCCGCGCCCACCATGCATAAGAAGAGCACGGCCGTCAGGATCACGCACCGCCGAAGCACGGCCGGACTGTCATCCCCCAGCGCCGCCGTCGGCCAGATGATGCAGCAAAACGATCATCGCCAGAAGCCCCGCGGCAAACAAGAGCGTCGTGCCAGCATCAACCGCCAAGAACTGATCTCGCAGCGAGCTCGGCAAGCTCAGCAGTATCCAGACGCCAGCCGGGATTTGCAGCATGGCCGCAGCCAGGGCCAGCCGAGCGCCCCATGCGCCCAGCGTGGCATGGCCATCCTGGCCATGACGACTGGAAACGCCCGCCGGCCTAGGGCTGATAGTGTCGTGCATGGGTTGGAAGCCCTTGCCACGGCCTTGCTGGGCCACAATCTTCATCAAGGCCACGCCCGTAACGACGCACGCCGCCAAGATGGCATGTGCCACGCGGCTGAGGGTCTGGGGATTGCCGAACACGCTCACCAATTCGAGCCAACTGAGCGTTCGGCCGGCTTCGATCAGCTCACGGTCACGGCTGATCACCGACACGGCCGAGAACAGCAGCGGAAAATGATACAGGACGCTGGTCCCCGCAAAGAACGCCAGGCCCGCGTGGGCCAGCCCAGGCCTCCGCCTCCAGCCGCGTACATAGAATTCCATGCACACCAGATACAACGCCAGCTCGGCGGCGTTGAACCACAACCGCCGCGCCGGGATCAGCGAAGGCGCCTGCCAGAACCGGCCCTGGGGCTCGAGCGTCAGTAGCGCCAGGCACGCCGCGCCCAGCAGCATGCCCAGCCACAGGGCCTGAATGGAGAGCCGCGCCAGCCGCTGCGCCGCCTCGCCGGCCGCGCTGTCGCCGCGCGCCGCGCGTGCGCCACTGGAGCCACAAGCACACGAGCGGCCCCACGCCGGCCACGCCGACGACCATCAAATGGATCGCCGCCAACACGCTTTCGAGCAATGCCAACAATTCCGGCTCCCGAGGCCATTCCTGAGGGGAAGTCTCGCCAAACGAACAACTTGGGTTTGCCGATCGCTTCAGCATTATAGTTCGCTCCATCGCCCGCCTCTACGAGGGGAGCGGGCTGACGTAAGCGCACAGCCTGGCGGCCACACGGGAGCACCATGGAGCACGTTGCCGAACAACGACGCGACGAATCGCCAACTGAACAGCGGCAGATCGACCGCGCGACGCGCGGAGCGAAGAAAGCGGCCAAGAAGTTCCAGGATCGGCACGGCCGCGCGCCCACCCGAGCTGAATTGCGGCGAGAAACGATCCAAACCGCCTCGCCCATCCTGCGCAGCGTTGTCGCGTTGCTCGGTCTGGCCGTCGCCGCTTTGGGCGGTGGCTTAGCGTGTGGGCCAGCGACGCATGGGAGGCCATCGTATTTGGCATCGTCTGTCTGGGTTTCGGAAGCTGGCTCGTAGTTTTGGGCGCAGTCGGTCGCAAGGAAGCGCTCGAGGAAGTGGCGTGCCAAATCGGCGAGGAAGTGTTGCGGGGGATCGTCGAAGCTGTCTTCAGTTCGATCTCTTAGTCGCTTCATTCCCGGCCACTCGGCGGCTCACACACGCCCGTGGGCCGACACTTCTGGCGGCAGCGCTCACGGGGTAGAATGTCGGCCACATTGTCGGCCACATTGGCCCTCTCACCCCGTGAGGATACTCCCATGAAACGCTCGCTATGTCTTGCCGCCGGTGTGGCCCTCGCCCTTTCGTACGCCGGGCCGGCCACGGCGCAGAGCCTGGTCGCCGAAGGGGCCAAGGTCGAAAAGCTCGCAGGCGGCTTCCGCTTCACCGAAGGCCCGGCCGTCGATGCCAAGGGAAACGTCTTCTTCTCCGACATCCCCAACAACCGCATCCATCTCTGGTCGCTGGAGGGCAAGCTCTCCACGTTTCGCGAAAGCAGTGGCGGGGCCAATGGTCTGTTTCTCGACCGCGAGGGCAACCTGCTCGCTTGCGAAGGCGGGGCGCGGCGGCTGACTGCGACGGCCGTCGAGTCGTCCGACGGCAAACTCTCGGCGGGCAAGGTCACCGTGCTGGCCGATAAGTACGACGGCAAGAAGTTCAACGCGCCCAACGACCTGTGGATCGATCCCGAGGGGGGCGTGTACTTCTCCGACCCCTACTACGGCCGCAAGATGGAGCTGGAGCAGGGGGGCTTTCACGTCTATTACCTCTCGGCCGACCGTAAGCAGCTCACCCGCGTGACCGATGACCTCAAGATGCCCAACGGCGTCTTGGGCACCAGCGACGGCAAGCTGCTCTACGTGGCCGATCCGGGTGACGGCAAGACCTATCGTTATGCGATTCAAGGGCCCGGCAAGCTGGGCGAGCGCAAGCTCTTTGCCGAGCAAGGCTCCGACGGCATGACGCTGGACAACCGCGGCAACCTCTACCTCACGGGAGGCGGAGTGACCGTCTATGCACCCGACGGCAAGAAGCTGGAAACGATCGCCGTGCCCGAGGGGCCGGCCAACGTCTGCTTCGGCGGCAAGGACCGGGACACGCTTTTCATCACGGCCCGCACGTCGCTGTACGCCGTCAAGATGAGCGTGAAAGGGCAGTAGGCCCGGCTAGCCGGCGGCTTCCGGCCCCGCAGGACGTGGCAGGATCCGGCTCCGGAACGGGCGACTCTTGCGGTCCGTGCGTGTCGGCGCCTTCCGTATGTGTCATCCAGGTCCTCCGCATATGTCGCGCGGCGACGACCTGCCGCGCCGGAATGGCAGCGGCAAGTATTTGAAGTGACACGCTTTACGCGATCCGGCAGTCCAGGGTTTGGGCGCCGACGATCCTCGTGAGCGCCGGCACCGACTTGCGGAAACACGAATCGCGTCGTGTCATCACGCGGGGTAGACTGGCACGGATGACTGAAGGCAATGGCGCTGATTCTGCGCGACGGCCCCGGCCATGCACTCTTCAATCGAGGTTTGCGCGTCTCGGAGCGACTCGACTACGTGGACTTAGATCCCTAGATCCCTATGAAACGGTTGACTTGGTGCGTGGCATTGATGGGCGTAAGCGGTGGGTTCGGCCTGTCAGCCGACGCAGACCAGCCCAATCGTGCTGAGGACGCGATGGTGACAAACGAGAAGGTCACTCTGGTTGCCCATCGCGGCGCCTCGCACGCCGCGCCGGAGAACACGCTGCCGGCGTTCCGTCTTGCTTTCGAGGAAGGGGCCGACTTCATCGAGGGCGATTTCTGGCTCTCGCGCGATGAACGGATCGTCTGCCTGCACGACGACGACACCCGTCGCGTGGCTCCCCGGCAGGCCAACCGACGTGTCAAGGAAAGCTCGCTCGCGGAGCTGCGCGAGCTGGACGTCGGCGCCTGGAAAGGCGCGAAGTACGCCGGCACGCGCAGTTCCCACGCTGGAGGAAGTGCTGGCGGTCGTCCCCAAGGACAAGGGCATCTACATCGAGATCAAGGATGACCGCCCGGAGATTGCCAAGCACCTCAAGCGCGTGCTCGATAAATCGGCCCTGAAGCCCCGGCAGATTGTGATCATCGCTTTCGATCCGGCGATTATCCAGGCCGTGAAGGCGGAGATGCCGGACCTCAAGGCCCACTGGCTCTATTGGTGGTATTGGGACAAGAAGACCGGCAAACTCTCCAACACCGCCGAGGAGATCATCCACGTCGCGCGGGCAGTCAAAGCCGACGGCATCGACATCAACCGCTGCCGCTGGGCCGATGCCGCGTTCATCCGCCAGGCGCGGAACGCCGGGCTGGAGTTCCACGTCTACACGGTCAACGAGCTGGTGGACGCGGCGCGGTACGTGGCCCTGGGGGCCGACTCGATCACCACCGACCGTCCGCAGGGGCTGCGTAAGGAGATCGCCGATTACTTCAGGCCGCTGGAATCGACCAGCGACGAGGATGAGAGGCTGACCGTCAACCCGGACGGAACGTGGAAGTTCACGCCGTATCGGCCGAAGAAGAAATAGCCTGGCGCGGCGTGCCGGAACTACCGAAGACAATGCAAGAAATACAACCGCGAATAATACGAATGACACGATTGAATCTCAAGCCATTCGCGACCGAAGTGAACGAGCCGCCCATCGCTCGGCTCGCTCTCTCTTATTCGTGTGATTCGAGTTATTCGTGGTTGCCTTCCTTCGGCGAAGCTTGGACAAAACGCCCTACTCTTTCGCCGGCTTCTCCTTCGCTGGCTTCTCCAGCAGCTTTTCCAGCTCTTTGCCCAGCGCATCGCCGCGCACGTTGAGCGCGATGACTTTTCCTTCGCGGTTCACCAGCATCGTGAAAGGAATGCCCTCGATGCCGAACTTGTCCACCAGCGGGTGGTTCCAGAACCGCTCTTCCTCTTTGTCGGGAAAGAGGTTCGCCCACGGCAGCTTTTGCTTCTTGATGAACTCCTCCAGGTCGCCGGCGTCTTTGTCGAGGCTGACGCCCACGACCTCGAAGCCCTTGTCGCGGTATTTCTCGTAGTTCTCCTTGACGTTAGGCAGCTCCTCCCGGCAGGGTGGACACCAGGTGGCCCAGAAATCCACCAGCACGACCTTGCCTTTGTATTTGCTGAAGTCGAAGGCTCCGCCGCCCAGCAGCGTGCCCTCCAACTTCAGCGGCTTGCCGATCAGGCCGAGGCGTTTTTCCGACGACTCCAGCTCCTTGGCAACCGCCTTGGCCAGGGCCTTGTCGTCGGCATAGTGGGCCTTGAGGTCCGCCACTAGCTTGAGCGCCGCCTCGGCCTGCCCCTTGGATTCCAGCACTTCGACGGCGACGTTGGCCAGCTCGAATTGCTCTTCGTCCTTCTTGGTCTTGCCCAGGAAGCGCTTGACCTCTTTCAGAACGTCGGCCGCCTGCCTGGCCACGGCGTCCTCCTTGGCGGCGAGGAACTTTCGCAGCTCGGCCACGAGTTCTTCGCGGGCCTTGGCGGTCTGTACGTCGGCCTCGGCCTCCTTCTCCTGGGCGCTGGTAAAGGGGGACGAGCAGCCTGCCAGCGGCAATGCCAGCACCGTGAAAAACGCCGCGCGAAGATATCGAGCCATGGGTTGCTCCTGGCGTTGGGATCCATCAAATAGGGCCGCGGCGGTGCCACGAGCCCTGGCCCTTTTATACACGGTTGGCGGATTCGGTGACAGCACGAACTTCAGGCGCGGGCCTCTCCGCGAAGCCTGAGGTCTCGTTGCCAGCAACGCTTCGCGACGGCTTAACTGCCGTTGGAGGCGATGCAACGCTGCGGGTATAAGGCTGCCAGTGTGGCCCGCTCGCTCCGCGAGCGGAATGCAACGCGCGAGCGAGTTGCCTACTTTGCAGGAGACCAGCCATGGAAGGTTGGCAAACGCAGGTCGTGGCCGCGCCAACGGTGGAGGTGGCCGCTCGGCTGCAACTCACGGTCCTCTTGCCGGCCTATAACGAAGCCGAGGCCATCGGCAGCGTGCTGGCGGAAATCGTCGAGGCGCTCTCAGCGTGTACCCATCCGGCTCCGCGAGATGAAAAGTGGCCGACTTGCTCTGCGAGTCATCGGCAACTCGCAGAGCGAGTTGCCCACACTTGGGAATACGAAATCCTCGTCGTGGACGACGCTTCGACGGACCGCACGGCCGAAGGTCGTCGAGGCCTTTGCCGCTGAGTGCTGGCAGTGTGCCGTCCGGCTGATTCGCTGCCCGGAGAACCGAGGTGCCGGCACTGCCCGCAAGGTGGGCATTCGCGCCGCCCGCGGCGAGATCATCGTGATGCTCGACGCCGACGGCACCTACCCGGCCGCGGCCATCCCCGAGCTGCTGCGGCACTTCCCCGCCTTTGACCAGGTGAACGGCGCTCGCACCACCGAGCGCGGCACGCTTCCCTGGCTGCGCAGCCGCGGCCAAGTGGGCCATCCGCAAGCTGGCCTGCTACCTCACCGGCAAGCACATCCCCGATCTCAACACCGGCCTGAAGGCCTTCCGCCGCGATGCCATGCTTCCCTGGCTGTGGGTAGTGCCGGACGGGTTTAGCTGCGTCACGACGATGACGCTCGCTTTTCTCACGAATGGCTACGCCGTCAAGTACGTGCCGATCGAATACCGCCGCCGCATCGGCAAGAGCAAGTTCCACATCGTCCGCGACACGCTCAGCTACCTGAGCACGGTGATCCGCATCGTGCTCTACTTCCGGCCGCTGAAGGTGTTCGCGCCGCTGGCCGGCCTGGTGCTGGCCACTGGCGCGGCCAAGAGCCTGTGGAGCTTCCGGGCCACGGGCAGCATGCAGGAGTCGGACATCGTCGTGCTGGTGGCCGGGTTCATGACGCTGATGCTGGGCATGCTGGCCGAGGTGATCGTGGCGCACCACCGGCGATGAGTCTCTATCGTCCTCGTCCTCGTCGTCGTCCTCGTCCTCGAAACATTGAGGCAAAACACAGCATTTGCTAAATGCTTCGAGGACGAGGACGACGACGAGGACGAGGATGATCTGCATGGTTGACTCACCAGGCGAGCGCATGTCTCTCATACTCGAACAATCCGACGTTGCGAGTAGTCGTGATCGACTCGAGCCTCGCGACGCCAGCGCCCGTGACCGCTATCTCCACGCCGCGCTGGCCCACATTCCACGCTTGCTGGGAGCCATCGACCGCAATCCCTTCCGCGCAACGTACGGCTGTCTCGACCGCCAATTCTGGCACTATCGCACCAGCGCGTTCCCGTCCGAGATGTACCAGGAAGGGGCGCTGCCGCTGGCACTCGTGGCGACCACGCCGCTGCCGGGAAATCGCTGGTACGGACAGCCGCGTGTGCGCGAGCTGGCCGCGGCCGCGCTGCACTACGCAGCCAAAAGCTGTCACGGCGACGGCTCGTGCGACGACTACTATCCCTTCGAGCGAGCGCTCGGGGCCGCGGCCTTCTCTTTTGCCGCGGCGACCGAGACGTATCGATTGCTGCGGCTGAAGGACGCCGACCTGCTCGCCTGGCTTCGCCGCCGCGGGCATTGGCTGATGCGGCACGACGAGTCGGGGCGCCTGGCCAATCATCAGGCGCTCGTGGCCCTGGGCCTGGCGCGGTTGGCGGCGCTCACCGCGGAAGAAAAATACGCTCACGCAGCACATCTGCGCGTCGAGCGAGTGCTCTCCTGGCAATCGTCGGAGGGCTGGTTCGACGAGTACGGCGGGGCTGATCCGGGTTACCAGACCGTCACCATCGACTGCCTGGCCAAATATGGGAAGCTCACGACGCACACTAGCCCGACGCGCAAGCGAGGGAGCAGCGGCGATACGCCGGTTTGCGGCGCATCCCCCTCGCTTGCGCGTCGGGCTAGTGTCGGAGGCGCAACACTCGAGGAATCGCTGCGGCGGGCGGTCGCGTTTGCCCGGCTCTTCCTGCACCCCGACGACAGTTACGCAGGACCCTACGGCAGCCGCGGTACGCACCATTTCTATCCGCACGGCATGGAGCTGCTCGCCAACGACAACGCTGACGCCGCGGACCTCGCCGACGGCTTTCTGCGTGCGCTCGACGGCGGTTGCCAGGCGTATTTCGACGACGACCGGCTGTTCGCGCATCGGCTGGGCAACTTGATCGAGGCCTATCTCGACTGGTCGCCCGAGCGGCGGCCGAGCGGTAGGGCAGACACCCAGCCTCCCGATGGGCCGCTCACCTGCCCAAGAGAGGAGAACACCTGGCTTCCCCAAGCCGGCCTGCTGGTGCGGCGCACGCCAAGCGAGCACACGGTGATCTCCGCCGCGCGCGGCGGCGTGTTCAAGCACTTCGCCGTGGGTCGGCCGCCGGTTACCGATGCCGGGCTGATCGTCGAACTGGCCAGCGGCCGCGTGGCGGTCTCCCAGCATCATTGCATGTCGCTATCGGCGAGCGGCCGCCGTAAGCCGGCTGATGGCCCCACGAGAGACGTTCACTATCAGCAGCGCAATGCCCGTGTTCAGCTTTCGATCGCCGGTTCGCTGCACTTCGCCAGCTTCGAGACCGCCACGCCGCTCAAGCAGGCACTGTTCCATACCGCCATGTGCAGCGTCGGCCGGTTCTGCCGCACGGTAGTGCGGACAATGCTCCAGCGCCGGCTGATCACGGGCCGCCAAGAGGCGCCCCTGCGACTCACGCGACGGTTTGAGCTCGGCGAGCAAGTCGGGGTGGCACGCCCAGAGCAAGGATGGGATGGACGTGGCTCGGCGGACGCTGCGTCGGTGGATGAACCACGCCCTTCACATCCGTGTTCAGGGCGTGCCACGCTACGGGTGATCGACACCATCGAGCTAACGTCTCCCTCGGTCACGGTGCAGCGAATGAGCTACGGCACCGACCACGAAGCCGCCTACGTTGCCGCTGCCGGCGTGTATCAGGAAAGCGTGCTGGAGCCGTGGACCGACCTCGGCCGACACGTCGCCGAGCTGAACGAGCGACGGAAAGTCACCATCGTGCGAGAGTGGTAGGCAGGAGTCGTGAGCAGAGTGTAAGCATGCTGCAGGCGCCGATCTCTCATCCGAGTTATCAAGGGTGTCGTGGCCATCGCGCTGCTCGCCGGCCTCTATTGGGCGGCCGATTGGCGTGCCGTGCTGGCAGCGGCCGCCGATCTCAACGGCGCGTGGCTGACCGCGGCGCTGCTGCTCTTTGTGCCGCAGACGCTGGTGTCGGCGATTCGCTGGCGCGCGGTCGTGCGCGGCCTGTGCCGTCTAACCGTGGGCCAGGCTCTACGGCAGACCCTGGCCGCATCGGCGCTGAATCTTGTCGTACCGTCGAAGCTGGGCGATCTCTCCAAGGCCGGCATGCTTGGCGTGAGAGGATCCGCGCAGGCCCGCGCGGTGCTGCTCGCCGGATGGGAAAAGGCTGCGGACGTGCTCGCACTAGCGCTGTTTTGGGCTGCCGGCGTGTGGGGAGTGGCCTCGGCCTCCGTTGTCCTGCTTCTCGGCGTCATCGCATCTCTCGTCGCTTGGCTGCTGCTACGCCGACGAGCTTCGATCCCCTCTACGTTCGATGTTGGACGTTGGACGTTGGACGTTGGACGTTCAAGCCAGGAGGAACACACCCAAACGGCGCGAGCAACATCGATCCCCTGGCTCTCGTTGGCAATCTGGTCCCTCGCGCTGTGGTCTTTGCACTTGCTCCAGATCGGCTTCTTCCTCCGAGCGGCTGGCGTGGAGGCAGGCGTCGAAGACACGATGGCCCGCGTGCCGCCGTCGATCTTCGCGGGGCTGGTGCCGCTGACGCTTTGGGGCATAGGCACGCGCGACGCCGCGTTGATACACCTCTTCGCCGATCTGGCCCCAGCTTCGACCATGGCGGTCGTTGGCATGCTGACCGCCCTGCGATACGTCGTGCCTGGGGCGGTCGGCATCGCGCTGGTGCCCGGGGCGTTCGCCAGGTCAAAGGGAACGGGGCCGGGAGTCCATTTCGTGGCCGAAAACGCCATCGCTTGCCGCTGAGCGTGCTGGCCACGAATTGTGCCGAGTCCTATTCAAACAGCAGATAGCCGAACCCCTCCGGCTGAATTGCCGTGGAGGCCGGCAGCGACCAGGATTGAAAGCCCACGCCCGGCACGGTGCGCTGCACTCCGATGGCCCAGACCATCGGGGCGCGTGGCGGCACGCCGGCAAGCTCGCTCCAGGGAATGGCGGCTTCGATGGTCCAGGCTCGCTCGTCGCTGCCGGCGGCGACGAACCATTCGGGATTCCACGTCGCGTCGCCCCAGCAAGATTCGGCGGTCCAGCCCCGCTCGTCCATGGCCAGGCGATAATACGTGGCATAGTCGCGGTCCATGTCCAAGAGTATCTCCAGCCGGTCGTGTTGACTCAGGTCGGCGTCGCGCGGCGCGGGCGCTGGAGGCCTCGTCCTGCGACCCATTACCTTTCAGCGGGGTCTTGCCCACCGGCGGGCGTTGGCAGGTGGCGGCCACGTACAGGTATTCGTCGTCACAGACTAATTGCACGGCTGCTCGCCAGGCTTCGTCGTCGTCCACGCGGCTGCGCAACTGCTGCGGCGGGGACGATCGCCACGCCGCGTCGTCGAGCTTGCCATCGAGGTACGGCTTGGCGGCCACGCGTGGGCACCGCATGGCACTCAGCGGCGGCGATGTTTGCCGGGCCGCGAGCCACTCTTCACCGGCCGCCAGCCGCTGCCACGGGTTGCCCGGCGGCGCGCGCCGCTGGGCCAGGTAGAATCGCTCGGCGTCGCGAGCAAAGCCTTGCTGGATTTGAGCCACGGCCAAAGGGAAACGCACGCGCGGCTCGGCGAAGAGCGCCGGGTTGGCCCGCTCGAGCTGCTTGCCGATCTGCGCCGCTCGCGCCGGCCGATCGATGCGGCGCGTGCCGTCGGCGACCGTGCTGTGGGAGGGGGTTTCCAGCCGTCCGCCGCCCGGCAGCACGGCGCCGCCGGCCGGTACGACTTTGCCCAGCGGATCGCGGGGATCGGCCACGGCCGACGCCCGCTGCACGGCCACGCGCTGCGCGGCCTGCGATCGCCAGGCGACTTCACCGCTCGACCAGTAATGGAGCAGCCAGACCTGGGCCGCCCCCGTCGAGGGATGCTGCGGATAGCGCTGGACGAGCAGATCGATCGAATCGGCCGCCAGTTCCGCCTGGCCCGTGCGGTGGTATCGCCGGGCCATCTCGAAGAGCACTTGTGCCGCCGCATCGGTCGAGAGGTCCTTGGTCAGCTCGCCCATCTGGCCCAAGAGCTGGCCGGAGCTGGCCGGCTCGCGCTCGGCCCGATCGAGGATTGCCAGCACGTTGCGGTGCTTTTCCGCTGAGCGGCGGAGCACTTCGAGACTATCGCTTGCTGGGGGCAACGCCCGCCGCGCGTCGCCACCGGCGTGCAGCACAATGCCGCCAAAGAAGCTCTCGCGACCATCGGGTGTCGGCAGATCATTGACGGCGAGCTGAAAGGCGAGCGAATTGCGCGGCCGAGTCAGGCCGTCTGCAATCAGCGACCGGGCCGGCGCAGCAGCCTCGGCCGGGGAGCGCCCGAGCTGCGGCGCCCATTGGAAGGCGCTCAGTTTGACGTCTCCGGCGCCGCCCGTGGGCAATGCGCTGAAGACCTTCCTTACCTTCCACGGCGCCAGTCCGGTTTCGCTGGCGATCCAGCCGAACTGTGAGGCTTCGGCAGCGCCTTGAGCTGCTTGAATTACGGCTTGATGGATGACACGCCCCAGGGGATCATCCCCCTCGGGCGTGGCCGCGTGCGTGACGATGATCTCCGGCCGCCACGTGCGGATTTGGCGCACCAGATAGTCCTGCATCCGGGCGACTCCGCGGCCGTCGTTGACGCGGTCCCAGCCGCCCAGAAGCTGCTCACCACGAGCTGCGACGCCCGGCTGCCGCAGGGGGAACTGCCATGCCATGCTGGCCGCGCAGCCGCCGACGGAAACCACGGCCTCGTGCACGCGCTCGGCCGCCAGTTTTTGTGCCGGCGGGCCTTCATCGAGGTCTCGACGGCAGAGGATTTCGGCCACGCCCAGGTAGCCGTCGTTGCCGCACAGTTGAGCCAGCAGCTCCAGCGGCAGGGCTTCCGCATCCGCCATCAGACACAACACCGCCGCCCGCGAGCCGCCGCTGCGCTGCACGCGCCAGGTGCGACCGCCGTCGCTGGTGGCCAGGATCAGGCCCATCGCGCCGACGGCCCAACCGGTTTGCTCGTCATGAAAGTAGAGGCCGTGGATCGGCAAGTTCTGGCCGGTCGGCAGCATCCGCCAGGAATCGCCGCCGTCGGGCGAATGAAAGACGCACGTGCCGGGCGACCCGGCCACCCAGCAGCTCGGGCCGAGCTTGGCCAGCGCCTGAAAGTCGAAGAACTCCGCGGCCCGGCCCGGCAGCCCGCCGCGGGGCACCTGCCAGGACGCTCCGGCGTCGGCTGTCGAGAGCACCAGCCCGCCTTCACCGGCCAGCCAGCCGCGGCCGTCGGGGCCAAGCTGCATCCGCCGCAAGCCGCGCACGCCGAACCGCGGCCCGTCGCTGGGCTGGAGTGAGCGGTTGCGAATGCTCGCCGCCACGCCACGCCGCCCAGCCAGAGCGCCAGCCAGCGGATCGACGAAGTCACCGGCCAGCCAACCTGGCTCAAGCCAGTGCTGCTCGGCTGCCCGAGCGGGCAGGCCGTTGGCAACCGGCGGCACAATCGGCAGCGGAGTCCATTTTCGCCCGCCATCGTTGGTATGGAACACACCGGAGGGATGCAGCGCGGAGGCTTCGCCGACTGCCCAGCCTTGGTTGGCAGTCAAGAACTTCACCCGTCGCAAGGCGGGCAACAGGGCCGCGCCCGTTTCCGTGCGCCAGGTTTGACCGCCGTCGCGGGTGGTCAGCAGCACGGTGCGCGAGGTGAGCGTGTGCGGATCGGTGGCGCCGCCGGCCGCCCAACCGTGGCTCTCACTGGCAAAACAAATCGAGTGAAGCGGCTCGGCGACGCCCGACCGCTGCCGTTGCCAAGTGCGGCCGCCATCGGCCGTGTGCCAAATGACGCCGCGGTCGCCCACTGCCCAGCCGCGGAAGGGGTCGATGAACAGCACGTCGCGCAGCAGGGCGTCGTCCAGGGCGGCCTGCTCCCAAGGCGGCCGGGCGACCGAAGCGGCTGGTGCCTGGGGAGCGGCGCTCCGGGGTTGGGCCCCGGCCGTTCTGGCCAGGAGAAGCGATAGCAGCACTAGGGGCGCTAGCCCCCGGAAGGGTTTGACAGCATCCATGGATCACTGCCCCACGCGCGAAGAGACGACTGGGCCATTGCCGGAACGGCAAGAAAGCGGGGCGGGATTCTAGTGCGAGGGGAACTTGCCAGCCAGGGCGCTCGCAGCGAAAACGCCGCACGCAGTGAGGCTGGGCACTCATAACCCTGAGCACCAATAGACGCTTGGCACTTATAGACGGCGACCGACGGCCTCGGGAATCGCACGCCGATCGGGCAGCGCTAGCTGACCGCTACGAGGTCTTCCAGGCGGATAACGCCCGCAACTCGGCGACAGATGCTGCCGCAAAGCTGCTTCTCGTAGAACGTGCGGACTTTACCCCGGAGCGTCACGGTCCCGCCACGGGCCTCGACCGAGAGCTGCCGCAAACCGGGCATGCGTCGGTCTAGGAGGTACTGGGAGACGCGTCGTTCCAAGTCCTTGTCCGCGTTCAAAGTGCCGAGCGACATGAGGCGATCGATCTCCGTTCAAGGGGTTCTAAACTTGTCCGTGGGTCCAACGGTCCGTAGAAGAACGGCAGAAGCCATTGGGCCAGGGGGGCGACCTAGCAACTCGCGTTCCCAAGGCCCAGACAGCAATCCCCCCAAGCTAGCGGTGCGTTGTAACGTGTGATGAGCTATTCGTTTAGGGCGAAACCAGGCTCGGCGAGCAGACGAGAGAGCCGTCGAGACTTACAATCCTCGGCACACGCTGCCTGGCAGATGAGCGAGCACTGCGCGCTCCGGGCGCACGAAACTGCGCAACGGAACGTCGGGCTGAGGCTTCGACGCTCGCCATGCAGCGCCTACGGCAAGAAGCCCCGTTCCCGCAGCTCCTGCACGTTGTCCGGGGCGCTGCGCATCACCTGTTCGGTGGCGTATCGCAGCACGGCCACCCTGCCAAGCTTCGGCGGGGCCGTGAGAATGGCCACGCGGTCTTCTTCCGCCTCGTCGAGCTGGTGATTGAGCTTGGCGACCATGCCCTCGACCGTTTCGCTCACCACGCGCTTAGCACCGCTTTGGTTGTCGAACTTCAAGGGCGAAACGCGGGCCGTGCGGGCCAGCATGAACGCGACTACCTCCTCCTCGTCGTCGGTCTCGAAGAAGTTGCTGAACTCTGGCCGGGCGTTTTCTGGCGTAATCAAGAGCGGCCGGGTGATCCGCACCTCGCCCTTGGTCACCGCCACGGGTTCCGCCGCCGCCGATACCGGGCACACGAGGTAATACGGCAGCACCGACTCGCCGAAAGTAAACAGCGTGTACTTCATGGCGCGTGCAATGCTCACGGCCTCCCAAGCGGCGCGAAACCGGGCTTCCTGGTCGAAGTCTTCGAAGTTCATGGGCGGGACAGCGCGACGAGACCGGGCCAAAGACGTTGGACGCGGTATAGTCTACCATGCCGTCCGACTGAGGGCACCGTCGAGCCAGAGGGGCTATTGTGGCCAACTCGCTCTGCGAGTTGGCGTGACGCCACGAAGCGGTTGACCAACCCAGTTCTTGGGCGCCAAAGAGGACCCCAACTCGCAGAGCGAGTTGGCCACTTACGCCGCGCCGTTGCGCAGCTTGCTCAGCACCACGCAGGCGTTGTGGCCGCCGAAGCCAAAGCTGTTCTTCATGGCCACATCCACGCGCCGCTCCCGTGGCTCGTTCGGCGTGTAGTCCAGATCGCACTTGGGGTCGGGCGTCTGGTAATTGCTCGTCGGCGGCACGAGGTTCTTGCAGAGGGCCAGTGTGGTGATGATCGTCTCCACGCCGCCGCTGGCGCCCAGCAGATGGCCAAGCTGCCCCTTGGTGCTGGAGGTGCTCATCTTCTGGGCATGCTTGCCGAACACGCGCTTGAGGGCGGTGGTCTCCGCCGCGTCGCCCAGTGGCGTGCTCGTGCCGTGCAGATTGATGTAATCCATCTGCTCCGGCTGGATGCCGGCGTCGCGCATGGAGTTAATCATCGCTCGAGCGGCGCCGTCGCCCGTTTCGTCCGGCTGCGTGATGTGGGCGCCGTCGGAGCTGACGCCGTAGCCCAAGATCTCGGCGTAAATTCGTGCGCCCCGTCCTTTGGCGTGCTCCAGGTCCTCCAGCACCAGGATGCCGGCCCCTTCGCTCATCACGAAGCCGTCGCGGTCGGCATCGAACGGCCGGCTGGCGTGGGTGATGTCGTCGTTGCGCTCCGAAAGGGCCCGCATGTTGGCGAAGGCGCTGACGCCCATCGGCGTGACGGTGGCCTCGGTGCCGCCGGTGAGCATCACGTCGGCTTCGCCCTGCTGGATCAGCTTGAAGGCCTCCCCAATCGCATTCGTGGCGCTGGCGCAGGCGGTGGCCACCGTGGCGTTAGGGCCGCGGAGCTTGTATTGAATGGAAAGCTGCCCGCCGGCGGCGTTGAGCATCAGCTTGGGCACCGTGAACGCCGAGACGCGTTCCGGCCCCTTGGTCAAGAGCTTTTCGTGCTGGGTCTCGATCTCCAGCAGGCCGCCGATGCCCGTGCCCAGAAGCACGCCGCAGCGGTACGTGTCTTCATTGGCGAAATCCAGGCCAGAGTCCACCACGGCATCGATGCCGCCGACCATGGCGAACTGCGAGAAGCGGTCGAGCCGCTTGGCCTCCTTGGGCGGGATATAGGCGTCCGGCTTCCAGTCGGAGATTTCGCCGGCGAACTTCACGCGCTGCCGCTCGCAATCGAAGGCAGTGATCAGCCGGATGCCGCTCTCGCAGGCCAGCAGGCGCGCCGACAGATCGTCCACACGGCAGCTCAGGGACGTGACGACGCCCAGCCCGGTAACAACGACGCGCCGTTTCATTTCGCCCCGCTCTTGGCGACTTCCAGTTCGATGTAGTGAACGGCCTCGCCGACGGTCTGGATTTTTTCCGCCGCGTCATCGGGGATGTTGATGTCGAACTCCTCCTCGAGCTCCATCACCAACTCGACGGTATCCAGGGAGTCGGCCCCGATGTCGTTGACGAAGTGCGTTTCGTCGTTGATCTGGTCTTTGTTGACGCCGAGCTGCTCGGAGACGATTTCGATTACTCGTTCTTTGACTGAGGCCACCTCACGACCCTCCAGTGAGCCACGAAAAATGCCAGGCAGGCTACAGACTTCAGGCTGCGGGCTTCGGTTCTTCTTGCCACCGTCCGCAACGTGGTCGTCTGCGGGGCAGCAGCCTGTAGTCTGAAGTCCGAAGCCTGTGCTTGCGAGACCCCACACACTAAACGCCGTAGCGGAAGATTGTCAAGATGGACTTTGCCCAGGTTGCGCGATTGACCGCGCTCTCAAGTCGTTGGAACGCAAGCAGTACCGCCGCCACGGTGCGCTTTCGCGTCACGCCAGCAGGGATCCCTTCTCCTACTCCTCTGCCGCGAAATAGCGGTCCTGGCCCACCTGCGCCCCTCGTGGCAGTCGGGCCCTCACGGCATCGGCATCGTTGGCCCAAAGCGGGCTGATTTCCACGCGCACTCCGTCGGCGACCGTGGCCCCGGCGCTGCGCAACCAGTCGCGGTGCACGTCCACGATTTGGGCCTGCACCGCTTCGGGCGTGTCCTTGGCAGCGCCGGCGGCATTCTTCAGCGGAGCAAACTGCGTTCGGCGGTCCACTTCCACGACGATCGCGTGACCGGCCGCCGGCAGCATGTCGAACACAAACCGCTCGAACTTGATCGCGTTCTCGCCCCTGGGCGAAACCCGCTGGCCGGTCTTCGTATCGATGTGAGGCACTTTCTTCTTGGCGACGTGGAAGGGAAGGGGGGGTGGGCGTAATGACGAATGACGAATGACGGAATGACGAAAAGCAGGATCGGCTCTCCCTTCGTCATTCGTCATTCCGTCATTCGTCATTTCCGGCAGCTCGCTCTCTGCCACGCGCTCCAGAAACGCCACCTCGATAAAGTGGATGCCCAAGTTGCCGGCCCAGAACAGCGACGTGCCGTCGGGCTGGCGACGATCGATGATCTGCGGATGCTGCCCGGCTACGCGGGCGAGGTCGCTGTATTCCAGGATGTGCACCTGCCCGTCGATCGAGACCACGTTGCCCAGCGGCTCCAGCGGCGATTCCTTGGCCACGACGAGGGTCGAAAGCTCCGAGCCGGCCAGCAGATGGAAGCCGAGGAACTCCGCGTCGCAGACGCTGACCAGCGGGTTATCCACTTGCATGTAGAAGACATGGCGGATGCCCCGGTCTCGCATCTGCCGCAGCACGCCGTGACGCTGCATGGCCGCCACGATGCCGCCCGTGCCGTCGGGACTGAGCGCCAGGCGGTGCTTCTCGGCCAATAGCAACCGGCCGGTCGCTGCGTCCACGGCCGGCATCGTCCCCTGGCAGAAGAGCGTCACGTCTTCGGGCGCCAAGCCGAAACGCTGGTGCTCCGCGAGGAATTCGCTCGTCTCGTCATGCGTCGCCGGGCTTGTCATCACATACAGCGGTATCCGCACGCCGTGAAGCCGGCCCATCGCCAGGGTCTTCTCGAAGAGCACCTGAAACAGCGAGCTGCCCGACAGCGGGCCGATAGGATACATGCCCTTGGGATGGTGGAAACCCAGCCGTGTGCCCTGTCCGCCGGCCACGAGCACCACCGCCACGTGGGGTATGGCCTGGAGCCCTCGGCGGCGGGCATCGTCAACCTCCGCAGGACGCTGCGATTTATCGCTTCCTCGACCCGTCGGGGAGATGGCTGAAGTGAGGGGCGGACCCGCCTCACGCGGCCTAGTGAGCCGAAATGCCGGCGGCGAATCCGCGCGGACGGCTAGCGCCGCCCAATCGTGCGCCTGCTCGCCGTGCTGGTAGAGCTGCCCGACGAGCTCGAAATCCACGGACCGCAACTCGGCCGTCAGCTCAGCTCGCTCGGCCGCTGACAGCTCCGGCCAGAACGTCCACAGGTGGTCCTGGCCGTGCCGGGATAGCAATGCGGCGAGGTCTGGATCGCAGTATTCCATGGCTGGGTCGCCGCAACTAGGCGGCCTCTTCCTCGGCCTGAGGTGGGGCGCCGCCCTGCCCGCGGACGTGGATTTGGCCGTCGTCGCCGACTTCCTCGAAGCGGACCGAGACGCGTTTCGAGATGCCCGACTCCTGCATCGTGACGCCGTACAGCGTGTCGGCGCAGGTCATCGTCTTTTTGGAGTGGGTGACGACGATGAACTGTGTCCAGGAGAGGAACTCCTTGAGCACGTTGACGAAGCGGCCGATGTTGGCTTCGTCCAGGGCCGCATCGACCTCGTCCAGCACGCAGAACGGCGCCGGCTTGCTGCGGAAGATGGCCAGCAGCAGGGCCACGCAGGTGAGCGTCTTCTCGCCGCCGCTGAGCAGGCTGATGTTGCGCAGCTCCTTGCCGGGCGGCTGGGCGTTGATCTCGATGCCGGCCTCGAGCAGGTCCGCCCCCTCCTCCAGGACGATATCGGCCTGGCCGCCGCCGAAGAGCTTGCGGAACAGCGCAGTGAAGTGGCCGCGGATCGTCTCCAGCGTCTCGGCGAACAGCCGCCGGCTGTCGGCGTTGATGCGGCCGATGATCTCGGCCAACCGGGTCTTGGCGGAGCACAGATCGACGTACTGCGCCGACAGGCGGCCGAAGCGTGCCTCCAGCTCGTCCAGCTCTTCCAGCGCCTCGAGGTTCACGTTGCCGATGCCGGCGATCTTGCGGCGCAGCTCGGCGATCTCGCCTTCGACTTGTTCGCGCTCGGGCGATTCGGCGGGCGACTCGTCCGTCGATTCACACGTCGGGCCTTCGCCTCGACGCTCGCCGGCGTGCTCCAGCGCGGCCAGCTCGATGCCGTAGTCGTCGCGCACGCGGTCGGCCAGGGCGGCGAGCTGCAAGCGGATTTCGTTGGCGGCCAGCTCTTGAGACTGCACCTGCTCCGTCACTTGCCGAAGCTGGCCGCGCGACTTGGCCGCGGCAGCGGCGACCTCTTGCCGGGTAGCGCGATGCGACTCGCGCGCGCGGCGAGCGCCAAGCCCTCGGCTGCCAGCGATTCCTTTTGCAGGTAGAGGCTCGGCGGCCCGGCTTTCGGCGGCCAGGATGTTGCGATTCGACAGCGTGAGCCGATCACGGCAATGGGCGAGCCGTTGCCGGTGCTCGTCGATGGCTCGACGGCGCTCGTGCTGGTCCTTCTCGCACTGACGCAGCCGCTCGCGCAGGTTCTCCAGCCGCTCGCCGCTTTTGGCCAGGCCGACCTTCGCGGCGGTGACCGTGGCCGACTTCTCTTGCCGGCGCTGCTCCAGACCGATGATCTCGCGGGCTGCCGCGGCCATGCCGCGTTCCATCTCGGCCAGTTGCCTCTCGCCAGCCGCACGGTTGCCGCGGGCGGCGGCCAGCTCACCATCGCGCAGTGCCTGCCGCTGCTGGGCGGCGGCCAGCTCTTCGGCCGTTGCCTGGCGGTCGGCTTGCAGACGCTCCCACTGCTGCTGATTCGATTGTTCGCGGTGCCGTTGCTCGCCCAGGGCGTCGCTGGCCTGGCTGTGTTCGGAGACGAGCTGCTGCAAGCTCGCCTCGTCGTCGGCAATCTGCCCCTCGATGCTGGTCTGCGTCTGCTCGGCGGTCTCGATCTTCTGGTCCAACTCGGCAACTTCCTGGGCCAATGCCCGCAGTTCACTGCGGCGCGAGATCGGCCCGGCGGAAGGTTGCCGAGGCCCCAGCGTCAGCGTGCCGTCAGGCAGGACCATTTCTCCGGCCAGCGTGATAAACCGCAGGGCGCTCCTTGGGACGCCAACTCGTGGAGCGAGTTGGCCACACTGGCCAGCTCGACTGCCCGGGGCAGCGTATCGACGACCCACGTGCGTCCTAGCAGCCGGGCCGCCAGGGCACGGAACTCTGGCGCGGTCTCCACGAAGCGGTCGGCCCGCCCGACGACGCCCGGGCGATCGTCCAGCTCCGGCAGCTCCGGAGGCGGCCCCTGGGGATCGAGCGGCAGGAAGGTCACTCGGCCGGCCAGGTCGTGGGCGCTGGCCACGAGGTGATCGAGGACCTCGGCGTCCCTCCGCACGACCACGTGTCCGACGGCGTCGCCCAGGGCCAGCTCGAGCAAGGCCGCAGTTTGGATGTTGACGTGGAATAGGTCCGCCACCACGCCGAGCACGTGCCGCCAGGGGCCGCGCGATCGAGCTCGGCCTGCTGAAGGATGTCTTTGGCGCCGGTGCCGAGGCCCTCTTGCCGCTGCTCCAGCTCCTCCAGCACGGCGGCCCGCTCCCGGGCGCCGCTTTGGCGCTGGCGGAGCGTGCTGATCTGGTTGATGCAGGCGGTCAGATCGCCGCGCTGCTCGACGAGCCGCTGCTGCACCGTCGTGATTTCCTGACGGTAGACCTGGACCTGCGTGGCGACCTCTTGCTGCTGGCCGCGGAGCGCCGAGAGCTCTTCGCCGAGTCGGCCCGCCGCCTCGTCGGTCTCGGCCAGCCGCTGCTGCAGCCGATGCTCGATCTGGGCATCGGCCGCGGCCTGCGACTCCAGCGCGCTGATCGCGCTGCCGATGGCGGCCAGACGGCGCATGTGCTCCAGATAGGCGATGCGGCGCTGCTCATTGGCCTCGCGCAGCTCATTCAGCCGAGCCGTCTGCTCGTCCAAGGCGCGTTCGTCGTCGGCCAAGTCGGCCGCCAGCCGGGCGTGCTCGCACTGGGCCGTTTGGACGGCCGCCGACGTCTCGCGCCATTGCTGGGCCAGGTCGCCGGCGCGCAGGTTCATGGCGGCAAGCTGCCGGCGATGGCGTGCTTCTTCGTCCTCCAGCTCGCGGCCGTGGGCCGTCTCGTGGGCGATCGTCGCCTCGCGAGCAGCCAGCGCGGCCAGCGTCTCGCCCAGTCGCGACTCGCAGCGGCTGATCTCGTCGCCGCAATCGAGCATCCGGCGGTCCAGCTCGGCCTGGTCGGCTTCCTGCCGCTCGGTCTGGGACGACAGGCGGGCCGATTCGGCGCGGATGTCGGCCAGTCCCGCTTCGACTTCGTGAAGCTGGTGGCTGAGCCGCCGCCAATCGGTCTGCGCGACCTGCGTCCGCAGCTCCTGGAGCCGCTCGGTGTACTCGCGGTATCGCTTGGCCTTGCGAGGCCTGCGAGCGGACGCTGCGCAGGCGGCTTCTCGACCTCGTCGACGATGTCCGTGAGCCGCAGCAGGTTCTGCTCGACGCGCTCCAGCCGCCGCAGCGTCTCGACCTTCTTCGGCCTTGAACCGGCTGATGCCGGCGGCCTCTTCGAAGATCATCCGCCGGTCGCGGGGCGACGACTGCAGCAGGCACATCGACCTTGCCCTGCTCGATGATGCAGTAGGCGTCGGTGCCCAGGCCGGTGCCGGCCAACAGGTCGCGGATGTCGCGCAGCCGGCAGGGCTGGCGGTTGATGAGGTACTCGCCCTCGCCGCTGCGGTAGACGCGGCGAGTGATGTGCACTTCGGGGGCGTCGATCGCCAGCAGGCCCTGCGGAGTTGTCGAAGCGTGAGCGTGACTTCGGCCGCGTTCAGCGGGTGGCGGCTGGCCGAGCCGTTGAAGATGACGTCGGTCATCTCCTGGCCGCGGAGGCTCTTGGCGCTCTGCTCGCCGAGCACCCACTTGATGGCGTCGACGACGTTGGACTTGCCCGAGCCGTTGGGGCCGACGACGACGGTGATGCCCGGCGAACTCGAACCGCGTCTTGTCGGCGAAGCTCTTGAAGCCGACGAGTTCCAGGGCTTTGAGCATGTGGGCGAGCTCGTAGGGTCCGCGGTGCGGACCAAACGCGCGTCAGGCATGCGGATTCCGGTCCGCACAGCAGACCCACACGCTCCAGGGACGCGGGCGTGGTGGGGCCGCCGGAACCATTGTCGCCAATTTGCCGCGTTGTACCAAGAGCGCGAGGCCGTGGGCCGTGGTGCATGCGGCAGTGGTGTACGCGGCTCGCGTGCACACCGCACACGCGGGCCGCGTGTGCCACGAGCGGCTACAGCGGTGCCGGCAGGTCTCGGCGGCAGAAGATCATTGCCCCCAGCAGGAACGCGACTAATGCCATGCCGAAGAGCAATCCATCGTACCGCAGGGAAAGCGCCAGGGCTTGTTCGGGCTGCGCGGCAATCGTCGCCGGCTCGTAGGCGCCGAAGAAGGTCGTGTAGGCCAGCCAATCCAGCTTGGGGCTGGCCCGCGAAACGACCTTGATGATGAGCTGCACGATGAAGAAGCCGCCGACCCAACTGATCGTCTGCCAGCGGTACCTTTGCCACGACGAGACGAGCGCCGCGAAGACGGCCAGAAAGACGGCAAACGCCAGGGCGTTCAGCGAACCCGGCAGGAAATCGCGCGCCGGGATACTCTCCGGCAGTTTCACGAGGCGCAGGCCGACCCACATTCCCACCCAGCCCGCGGCAGCCAGGATCACGGCTCCCGCACAAGTCACTGCATTGTGGGCCACAAACACCGTGATGCGGCGAAGCGGCTGAGCCAACACCATTTCCATCGTGCCGCGATCGAGCTGGCCGCTCACGGCGTCAGAGCCGCGGGCGATGGCATAGACAGTCAGCGTGAACAGCACGACGGGATCGACATACACCATCGACAGCATGCCCTGGTAACCTAGCAGCTTATCGAGCGGCAGCGGCAGCGTCCGCGGAATCCAATCCCCCAGCCCGAACTTGAGGAACTTCACGAAGGCCCCCAGCTCGATGAAACTGACCATCCACACGTACAACCATTGGAAAGCGAACAGGATCGCTGCGCAGCCGAGGATGGTTCCCCGGGCGTCGGCCCACGTTCGCATCCAGAGTGCGCGGTTCATGTGAATCAGGAGTCAGGAGGCAGGAGGCAGGGGTCAGGGGTCAGGGGTCAGGGGTCAGGCTGGGCTTCTGTCTCCTGCCTCCTGACCCCTGACTCCTGGTCATCGCCGTGGAAGGCGTCGTATACGGCCTTGAGGCCCAGCGGCTCGATGTGCACTTCCGCCAACGGCAGGGCGGCCAACCAGCTCAGCAGGGGGGCCAGCTCGCCTGGCGTCTCAATTTCGATCTTTCCCGCCTCGCCATTACGCACGCTGACGCCAGCGAGATGCTGGGGCAGTGGCGGCAGATCGGCGCCGCCCGCGGCGCCGTGCAGCGTAGCCCGGATGCGGTGGCGTCGCAGCACGTCGGCCATCGCCTGCACGTGCACCAGCTTCCCCTGGCGGAGCACGGCCACTCGGTCGCAGACCTCTTCCACCTCGGAAAGCACGTGGGAAGAGAACACCACCGTCCGGCCCCGATCGCGGGCCTCGCGTACCAGCTTGAGCACCTCGCGGCGAGCGGTCGGATCGAGACTGCTGGTCGGCTCGTCCAGGATGTACAGCGGGGCGTCGGCGGCCAGCACGGCCGCCAGGGCCAGTTTTTGCCGCATGCCCGTGGACGAAGTGGCCACTTGCCGTGAAAGGTCGAGCTGGAGGCGCTCGGCGATCGCCGCGGCGCGGTTCAAATCGCCATCGGGGCGCACCTTGCTGAAGAACCGCAGCACGTTACGGCCGCGCATGCGGCGAAACAGCCGCGGCTCGCCGGGCAGATACGACACGCGGGCATGCACCTGGACGCATTGCCGGTAACAATCCAGCCCGTCGATCGTGGCCCGACCGCTAGTGGGCCGGAGAAACCCCATCAGCAACCGTAAGAGCGTCGTTTTGCCCGACCCGTTCGGCCCCAGCAGGCCGAATACTTCCCCCCGCCCTACCGCCAGATCGCAGTCCGTCAGCGCCGTGACGGCGCCATACGTCTTGGTCAGGGCGTCGGTTTGGATCAAGGAATCGGACATACTGTGGGGTACGTTTCCAAACGTGCCCGGGGGACTTCGGCACGCGGGAGCATGCCCCCCAACAGGTCGTTCAACGGCCATCCTGGGGCGCGTCTTTGAAACTCGCCCCACGTTCGTCAAGTTCCCGCCGGGCCTTTGGCGGGGGCCAGGCTGCCCGTCTCCCCGTCGGGGGAGATGAGCTCGAGGCGGTGCACGTTGGGTCGGCGGCCCCGCTCTTTTTCATTCCGCTGCCGCAGGGCGATCTGGACCTGATGCGGCGGCACCACGACGCCGCAACTAATGATGTACTCCAAAGCCTGGTCAATCGTGATATTGAGATCGATGACCTCACGTTTCAGCACGATGCAGGTAAAGCCGGTCACCGGCATGGGCGAAGTCGGCACCAGCACGCTGAGCGCCGGCTCGCCGGCCGCTTCGGCCACGTCCAGCAGGCTCTCGCCGGTGACGAAGGCCACCGCCCAGCAGTCTTTCCGCGGATATTCGATGGCCACGACGCGGGTGAACTCCAGCTCGCGCTGATTCAGGAAGAACTCCGTCACTTGCTTGACCGACGAATACACGTTGCGGACCAGCGGCACGCGGCGGATCAGGCGCTCGCTGTTGTCCCACACGAACTGGCCGAGCCTTCCGGCCAGCAGCTTGCCCAGGAAGTACAGGAACAACGTGAACAGCGCCAAGAAGGCAGGGATGACGTAATACCATCGCATGTAGGCCAGTTGGGCATAGCGGTGGCAAATGCCCAGGCCCGTATAGGTGCGAGTCTTGTCACCGCCGTCCTGCTGGAACACGAATCGGTACTTGTCAGCCGCCACGAAGGTGTTGTCGCTGGCCAGGTAGTAGATCTTGTTATCGACCCTGATGGTCCAGTCGTTGCCTCGCGGCTCCAATTTGTACTGCTTACCCCCGATGGTGGCGGTGCGGTCCAAGTCGTCGCCTTCCTCAGGCCGCAGGAGGTACTGCGCCAGCGAGTGGGCGATGAGGTCGTTCGTGCCGCGTTGCACCGGGCCTAGCACGTATTGATCGACCGTGCCAAATACCCAGAAGAACACCACCACGGTCAGCAGCGGCGGAATGAATCCGCCCAGGCCACGCAGCACCGCCGCGCGAAAGGGGCGTTGAGGGCGCGGGCGCAGCGACGCCGGCGGGTTCTCGGGCGCAATCGACATGAATCAGTTTGACATGCCGCCGCGGCACGACCTCCGCGTCGTGGCGTGGCGATCGGTGCGATAAGTGACCCGTAGCATTATAAGGAAATCCTTCCAGGTTCAAATCCGACCTTCGGCCCGCGCCAGCACGGCCACGGAAACGCTCGCCGCCCCGCGCCGCAGTAAGGTACTGGCCGCTTCGCCGCAAGTCGTGCCTGTGGTGAGCACGTCGTCTACCAGCAGCACCCGGGCACCCTGGCAATGATACGAAGGGCGCAGGCGAAAAGCCCGCCGCAGGTTGGTGAGCCTGGCGGCGCGAGGCAACGAGGACTGCGGCGCGGTATGCCGCCGCCGCGCCAGCAGCGGAAAAAACGGCACGCCGAGACGTTGCGCCAGCCGCTCGGCCAGGACCTCCGGCGCGTTCGTGCCCCGCGCCAGCCGCCGAACCCAGTGCATCGGCAGCGGAACCACGACGTTCCGGGCAAAGTTCAGTCAGCTCCTCGTGCCGCAGCTCCCAGAACAGCTCCGCCAGCGCCACGGCGAGCGGCTCGTGGTAGGCGCTCTTGATCGACAGCACGGCGTCTCGCAGCTCGTACTCGTAGGCCGCCAGATAAGTGACCGACGCGAACGGCGGCGGCTCGCTGCGACAGCGGCGACAGCAGCCGGGAGCCGCATCGGACGCGAGCAGATCGCCACATCGCCTGCATGACGGCGGCCTAGGCCGGGCGAGCACGCGCCGGCAGCCCGGGCAGAGCAGCGCGCCCGGGCGGTCTTCCAGCAGGTCTGCGGCACAGTGCGCACAGCGGCGCGGCAGCAGCACGTCGAGCGCGCAGCCGGCCGCGCGGCGGATCCCCGACAGCAGCCCTCCGCGCCGCTCCGGCCTTGCGCCCTCCGCTGAGGCCGACGTGGCTTGGGACGAAGGGGCTGCAGGCGATGCCACCGATGCCGTCGTCGAAGGAGGGGCCGAGGCGGCCAGGTTGGTGCTCATATGCGCCCGCCCGTCGTTCTGCACGTAAGAGCCGGTCTGGGCTATACTTGGTTTGGTCCTGTATAACGCATGCCCAGGCCGTTTGCACTTCCCTACGCGTCCTCACGCTAGCCCGACGCGCAAGCGAGGGAGTGCAACCCTCGACGCCGAGTCGCGCGCACCTCGCCCTTGCTTACATGCCCTGTGTTTGTGGACCCCGGCTGCCACCCTTGAGCCTTGACGAGCCTTTGCCACGCCGATGTTAACTCGCCGACGTAAGACCCCTTCCCGCCCTGCCGAGAACGGCACCGTCGCGCCTGCCAGCCGCTTGAGTCAACGGGCGGCCCAAGCCGCCAACCAGCCGATCAGCTATTTGATGCAGCATGCGCTCGCGCATCCCGAAGTGATTTCGCTTGCGGCGGGCTTCGTCGATCAGCAGAGTCTGCCCGTGGAGGCCACACTGGCCGCTGCGCAGGCACTTCTGGGCGAGCCGCTGCGCGGCCGCGCGGCACTTCAATACGGCACGACCGCCGGCTACGCCCCGCTGCGCGAGGAAGTCTTGCGGCGGCTGCTGGAGGCCGACGGCCTGACCGAAGCCGAGACAAATCTCTCGGTCGATCAGGTCGTGCTCACGGCCGGCAGCAACGAGCTGCTGCACCTCTTGGCCGACACGCTGCTCGATCCGGGCGACATCGTGATCTGCGCCGCCCCCAGCTATTTCGTGTTCCTCGGCATGGCGGCCGGCTTGGGCGTGCGCACCGTCGGGGTGGAGATGGATGAGGACGGAATCATTCCCGACGCCGTCGAGGAGCAACTGTCCCGCTTCGATCGCTCGGGCGAGCTGCCGCGGGTCAAAGCGATCTACGTGGTCAGCTACTTCGACAACCCTTCCAGCATCACGTTGGCCAAGGAGCGCCGCGGCCCGCTGGTCGAGATCGCCCAGCGGTGGTCCAAGCACCACAGAATCCACATCCTGGAAGACGCGGCCTATCGCGAGCTGCGCTACGACGGGGACAACCTGCCGAGCCTGCGGGCCTACGACCCTGATGGCGACACGGTGATCCTGACCGAGACGTTCTCCAAGTCGTTTTCGCCGGGCATTCGCGTCGGCTGGGGCATCTTGCCACGGGCGTTGATCGGGCCGCTCTTGGAACAGAAGGGGAACGTGAATTTCGGCTCGCCGAACTTCACGCAGCACCTCATGGCCGCGGTCTTACAGCAGGGCCTGTTCGACGAGCACGTGGAGCGCTTGCGTACCGCCTACCGAGTCAAGCTTGATGCCATGCTGGCCGCCGCCGATGAGCACTTGGCCGGTCTACCCGGCGTGCATTGGCTGCGCCCCAGTGGCGGCCTGTACGTGTGGCTGCAACTGCCTGAGGAGATCGACACCGGGCCAGACGGGCGTTTGTTCCACGCCGCCTTAGAAGAGGGCGTGCTGTACGTTCCGGGCCAATACGGTTACCCCCGCGAGGGCGTGCCGCCGCGGCACAACATGATTCGCCTCAGCTTCGGCGTACAATCGCCGGAGCGAATCCGGCAGGGCGTTGAGGCCCTGGCACGGGCGGTGAATCGATGTGTGAGTAGGTGAGTAGGTGAGTAGGTGAGTAAGTGAGTAAGTGAGTAAGTGAGTAAGTAGGTGAGTAGATAGCTAAGACCGCGCGGACGTACTCACCTACTCACTTACTCACCTACTCACCAGTCAAGGATGACGTCCATGTCCACCAAATCGGTCACCATCATCGACCGTTATCTCGTCCGGCAGTTCCTCCAGCTCTTCCTGATGAGCTACGTCAGCCTGGCCGGGCTGTATACGGTTGTCGATGCGTTCACGAATCTCGACTCGTTCATCCACTACGCCGAGCAGGAAGGCAACCTGGCGTGGATCATGCTGCGGTTCTATCTCTTCCGCTGGCTGACGTTCTTCGATCTCACCAGCGGCGTGCTGGCGCTCGTGGCGGCCACGTTCACCATCACGCTATTCCAAAGCCGCAACGAAATGACATCGCTGTTGGCGGCCGGCATCGCCAAGCGCCGCATCTGCCTGCCCGTGATCGTGGCCGCGGCCGCCGTGAGCCTGCTGGCCGCGGGCGCCCGCGAGCTGGTGTTGCCGCGCTATGCCAGGGAGCTGAGCCAGAATGCCAAGGAGCTTTCGGGCGAGGTGGGGCAGCCCGTCTCGCCGCGCTACGACAATCGCACCGATATCCTGCTCAACGGCGGCCTGACCATGCCCCGGCACAAGTCCATCAATAAGCCGAACTTTCAGCCTGCCCAGCGACGGGCTCTTGGACCGCTACGGCCGCTATCTCATGGCCGACGCGGCCTTCTATCATCCCCCCACTCCGGATCGGCCTGGCGGCTATCGCCTCAAGCACGTACAGCAGCCGCCCGGCCTGACGCAGAAGCCCTCGCTGATCGGCCGCAGCGGCGAGCCGGTGGTGCTCTGTCCCAAAGACGCCCCTTGGCTGGCGGAGGACGAGTGCTTCGTCATCAGCGAGGTGGACTTCGACCAGCTCTCCGGCCAGGCGGCCTGGCGGCATTGGAGCATGGCCCAACTGATCGGCACCGTCCATAACAAGAGCCTGGACTATGGCGCCGACGTGAAGGTGGCCATCCATGCCCGGCTGCTCAAGCCGCTGTGGGACATGAACCTGCTGCTTCTGGGACTTCCGCTCATCCTTTCGCGCGACAATCGGAACGTGTTCCTGGCCGTAGGCTTGTGCCTGGCGGTGACGGTGGCCTTTTTGCTGGCGATCTATGGTTTTCAGTTTTTGGGGGAGGCGGTGTACATCTCGCCGCAGCTTGCGGCCTGGCTGCCGCTATTGATCTTCGTGCCGGCGGCGGCGGGGCTGGCGCGGCCGCTGATGGAGTAACGTTCTTCTCGTCCTCGTCCTCGTCGTCGTCCTCGTCCTCGAAATCGGGGCTTGCCGGCTTTCACCATCTTCTCGAACGACCTTCGAGGACGAGGACGAGGACGAGGGCGAGGAATGGTTTTTCTTGTCGTGCCACAAACTACCGCTGAATCCCATACTCCTCCAGCTTCCGGTACAGCGTGGCCCGGCCGATGCCCAGCAGTCTGGCCGCCTCCGGCACGCTGCCTCCGGCACGCTGCGAGGGCCACTGCGATCAGTCGTCGTTCCCAATGATCGATCTGGAGCGACTCCCACTCCTCGCCTGCGCCGCGCGCTCCGAGCGGCAGGTCCGACGCCTCAATCACCGGCCCGCTAGCGGTCCAGGCGGCCAATTGCAGCACGTGCCGCAATTGGGCCGCATTGCCCGGCCACTCGTGTTCCACGAGGCGTTGCCGGGCCGCCTCAGATAGCCGCCAGCTCGGGCCGGCCCGAGTGCAGCTCGATGCAAGGAGAGGAAATGATCGACCAGCGTCGGATGTCGTCGCGTCGTTCTCGCAACGGCGGCACGTCGATTTCATGCTCGGTCAACACGTCCAGCAGCTCCTCGAGGAACTCCCCGCGCCGGACCAGTGCCCGCAGGTCGATGCTCGTGCCGGCCATGACGCGCTCGACGGCCAATTCGTTGGCTCGTGCTGTGCTGTTGACTCACGCGCCGCGGGTGCGAGCTGCCGAAGCAGCCTCTGGTTGTGCCGCCAGCGGCAGTCGGCCGATCTCATCAAGATAGAGCGTGCCTCCCTCGGCCCTGAGCCAGTCGTCGGCCGCCGCTTCCTCATCGTGGCCCGCTTCCTCGATGCTTGACGCCTGGCCGCACGGATAAACGACGAACGGCCCGGCGGTCTGCCCGGCCAGTCTGGCGCTGGTCTCGTGCAGCCAGCGTGCGGCGAGCTTCTTGCCGATGCCGCGCTCGCCGCGGAGCAGGATGTGCCGGCCGGCGGCGGCGACCGCGTCAGACTGCTCGCGGAGCTCGCGATCGCCGCGGCTGGCGCCGATCAGCTCCTGGCCGATCCCCAACTCCGCCGCCGCGTCGGCCACGTCGCACTCGCGGCGGTCGTCCTCGCGGGCCCGCGCCAGGGCCCGGCTCGTCAGATTGGCGACCGCGATGGCGAACTCGAACTGCGACTGCCGGAAATGCCCTTGCTGGAGATAGACGTAGAGTGCCCCGCTCACGCTGGTCCTCGCACAACAGCGGCAGATAGAGCACGTCGGCCTCGTGCTCGGCGCGCCGGCCCGCTGCCCGATCGTCCGCCGGCTGCTGGTTGGCCACCCACAGCGCACGGCCCTGGGTGATGACCAGCCGCGTCAGGCTCTCGCCGGGCAGTGGTCCGAGCAAGCCCCTCGTCGGGGACGTCAGCTTCAGCCGCAGCTGCCCTGGCGATCCACGGCGAAGTACGCCACCGACGAGGCCTCGGTGCGCTACTTGCAGAACGTGCATGGCGTCGCTGCAGGATCTCCGCCCGTTGCCGCCTCGGCAGCAGCCGCACGCTGAACTGATGCAGGCGCCACAGGTCTTGCGCTTCGGGCGCAGTCCGCCCAGCGCCGCCAGGGCCAGCTCCCCGGAATCGTGCTCCGTGACGGGCGTATCGCGGACGATCGTGTGCGTCAGCCCGGCCTCCAGCGGGGCAGCGAGCGTCGGCGATTCCTCACCCTGGTGAAAGGCCAACTCTGTCGAACCCAGCCGCAGAAGGCTGCCCTCGGTCAGGAGAGCGTCTTGAATTGCCTGGCCGTTGACGAACGTGCCGTTGCGGCTTTGATCGCGCACCTGCCAGCAGCCCTCGCGCTCCTCGAGCACGGCGTGGACCCGCGAGCACTCCGGATCGGCCAGCACCACCTGGCACTCCGCGCCCGCGGCCGATGCGGTTCTCGGCGCCCGGCCTGCAGCACAAAACTGCGGCCCGGCTTCTGGCCGACGGTGAGGGTGAGGTACGCAAGCACGGAGTGAAGGGAGACTTGGACGCGTGCAACTCGTCCTCGTCGTCGTCCTCGTCCTCGAAAGTGGCTTACCGTAGGAACCGCCGATGAGGGCGGCGAGGACGAGGACGAGGACAAGGACGAGGACGAGGACGAGGACGAGGACCACCTGGCGCGATCTCGGCCCGATCTGCTAGTATACCCACACGTCCCTCCCCCCGCAGGCTTGCTGATGACGCACGTCCTTCGACTCGGCACGCGCGGCAGTCCTTTGGCCCGGTGGCAGGCCGATTGGGTGGCCTCGCGCCTGCGCGACAGCGGAGCGACGGTCGAGATGGTCCACATCACGACGCAAGGAGACCAGCAGTCCCGGGGGCCGATCGCCGCGCTCGGCGGCGAAGGCGTCTTCACCAAGGAAATCCAGCTCGCGCTGCTCGATCGCAAGATCGACCTGGCGGTGCACAGCCTGAAGGACCTGCCCACCGAGCCGGTCGATGGTCTTTGCCTCGCTGGCGTGCCGCCGCGCGGGCCGACGCAAGACGTCCTTGTCAGCCGCACCGGAGCGGGTTTCGATCAGTTGCCGCCGGCCGCCGTTGTCGGCACTGGAAGCGTGAGGCGGAGGGCGCAGCTGTGGCACCGCCGGCCGGACCTGAAGATGGAGGACATCCGCGGCAACGTCGATACCCGGTTGCGCAAGCTCGACGAAGGACAATACGACGCCATCATACTGGCCCAGGCCGGGCTGCACCGGCTCGGACTTACCGAGCGAATCACGGAGGTGCTGGCGCACTCACTGCTCCTGCCCGCCGTCGGCCAGGGAGCGCTGGGGCTGGAAACCCGGGCCGACGACGCAGCCACAAGGAATGCTCTGGCACCGCTCAACGACCCGGACACTTACGCCGCAGTCACCGCCGAGCGAACGCTTTTGGCAGCGCTGCGAGGCGGCTGCTTAGCACCAGTGGGGGCCCTGGCCACGACACAGGGCGGCCGGCTCGAGATCGATGCCGTCGTCCTCAGCCCCGACGGGCGACGCCGCTTGGAGGTCAGCCAGCGCGGCCTCGTTTCGGCGGCCGATGAGCTAGGGAGGGCCGCCGCAGACAGGCTCCTCGAGCAAGGAGCCGCGGCGCTCATTCAAGCCTCGCGCCTGCAATAGGTGGCGAGTTAATACCTGGCGAGCGTCGTCACACTCGACTCGCGGTAACTGCGTTACGCCAGCAGCGGCTTGAGCACCCGGGCGTCGTACACGTCGGTCAGCCGTTCGTCGCGGCCGTGCAGGTGGTAGGTGACGCGGCGGTGGTCGAGGCCGAGCAGGTGCAGCATCGTGGCGTGCAGGTCGGCGACCATGACGCGGTTTTCGACGGCGTGGTAGCCGAGGTCGTCGGTCGCGCCGTAGGCCTGGCCGCCCTGGATGCCGCCGCCGGCCAGCCAGATGCTGAAGCCCTGCTTGTGATGGTCGCGGCCGTCGCCCGACTGGCTGACCGGCGTGCGGCCGAACTCGCCGCCCCAGATCACCAGCGTGCTGTCGAGCAGGCCGCGCTGCTTCAGGTCGTTGAGCAGCGCGGCGGCCGGCTGGTCGGTCTGCTCGCAGCAGCTCTTGGTGCTCGTCGGCGTTCTTGTTGTGCGTGTCCCAGATTTGCCCGTCGACGAAGATCTGCACGAACCGCACGCCCCGCTCGACCAGCCGGCGGGCGATCAGGCAGCGGCGGCCGTAGCTGTCGGTCTTCGGCTGGCCGATGCCGTAGAGCGCGTGCGTCTCGGCGCGTCTCGTGCGTCAGGTCGAGCGCCTCGGCCGCGTGAAGCTGCATCCGCGCGGCCATCTCGTAGCTGGCGATGCGGGCCTCCAGGTCCGGGGCGATCGCGGCGTGCTCGGCCAGGTGCTCGTCGTTCAGCTTGCGCGAGCAGGTCGCGCCGCAGCCGCTGCGTGCTCTCCGGCGACGGCGTCGTCGGCTGCAGGTACAGCACCGGCGTGCCGGTGTGGCGGAAGTGGACCCCCTGGTAGCGCGGCGGCAGGAAGCCGCTCGACCAGTTGCGCGTGCCGTCGATCGGCAGGGCCGAGTCGTTGCGCAGCACGACGTAGGCCGGCAGGTTCTGGTTCTCCGAGCCCAGGGCGTAGCTGCACCCAGGCGCCGATGCGTCGGCCGGCCGGTGACGATCCGGCCGGTGTGCATCATCCACAGGGCCTGCTCGTGGTTGTTGTGCTCGGTGTGCATCGAGCGGATGACGGCGATGTCGTCGGCGCAGGTGGCCGTGTGCGGCAGCATCTCGGAGTACTCGACGCCGCACTGCCCGGCCGGCTGGAACTTGAACGGCGAGCCGAGCAGGTTGCCGTGGGCCGTGAGCTTCACCAGGTCGGTGAAGTACTTGGGCATCGGCTGGCCGTTGCGCGCGTTCAGCTCCGGCTTGGGATCGAGCAGGTCCATGTGGCTCGGCCCGCCGTGCTGAAAGAGCTGGATCACGGCCTTGGCCCGCGGAGCGTATTGAGGCAGGGCTGCTGCTCCCACCCGCGCTGAGGTAGTCGTTGCGGCTTCGGCCGCTCTCGCCGACTCCTCCAGCAGCGACGCCAGCGCGATGCCGGCGAATCCGGCCGCGGTTCGGGTGAAGAGATCACGGCGGGAGAAAACGCGACTCAACCTCGACATCGGCGGGCCCTCGCAATTCAGACATTCAGACATACATGAATCTCCCGCGCGGCTCGGGTACGGGGCGGCCGAGCTCTCGCGCCGTTTCAATCCACTCTTGCACGATTACTTCAGCGTTGGCCAGCGCCTCTCCATACGTGCGCCCGTCCGCCGTGCATCCCGGTAACTCCGGAACGTCGGCGATGAACGCCTGGTCGGCTTGGCTCCAGTAAAGGATGATCTCGTAGCGAATCTCATCCTTCATGGTCCGCTTCTTAGGGCTTCTCTTGGCCATCGCTTTCTTCGTTCTCGTCTGCTTCGGCGTCCGTTACATCGACTAAACGATACGATACGATGACGCCGCGGACCTGTCTAATCTGATACGGCTTCGCTTTGGCCCCGCGAGGCTGGAGATTGAGAATCTCCACGACCCCTTCGCGGCTGAATAGGTGATGATCGCCACGAACGCGCTCGGCAAATCCCAAGTGGCGGAGCAGCGCGCAGACATCGCGAAAAGCAATATTCGCGTCCGCGTTTCCCGCAGAATCCGCTCGAGCGTCTTTGTGACATTGCTCACGCTGATAGCTCAAAACCGGTAGCTCACAGCATCGCGGCCGCAGACATTCCCGTGCGATGCTTCGCACGCGCCCCTCTCAAGGCACCCCAGAGAATGAACACCTGCAGTGCGATGACCGCAGCGAAAAAGGCGATGCAGAACGAATCGCCCGCGTAAACGCCTGGGCGGATCACGCACTGATTCGGATTGCTGGCGTCGTAAAACACCGTCACGGCCGTCCCGGGCGCATAGTCACCCGCCTGCGCTTCACCTGAGGAAGGCCCGTTCTTGGGACTGAATCGGTAGCGACTCGACACATAGCTCACGCCGTCCACCTGGAATTCGTACTCCACGTGAAGAATCGAGCCGCGGCCGTAATGGGCGGGCTGCGAGTCGAGGACATGGCCCACGACGGAGGGCCACGTTCGGCTTCGGAGAGCTTGCGGGACATAGGTGAGAAGCATGACGAAACCCGCGAGAAACAGGCCCCAGATCGCCAGAACGATCGCGACAAAACAAAGGCGGCCAAGGCGATGCAGCATGGCGGGCGACACTCCTTCCTGCTAATGGACGAAGACGAACTCGTTGCTGTTCAGCAGCACGAGAGCGGCCTGGGCCCAGGCCGCACGCTGGGCCCTGTCGGCATCGCCGGGGGTCTCCGGGGCGACCCCTTTGAGAAACTCGTGAATCGCCGCCCGCTCCTTCAGTCTCGGAACGCGCGAGAAGAGAAGACGGCAAGCATACGTGATTCGTTCTTCGTCGTTCGACGCCGCCCGCACGATCCGCTCGCCGAGCGCCGCGGCCGCAGTCTCCGCGAATGGTCCGTGCAGCATCGCCAGCGCCTGGAGCGGCACGATCGAGGCGCTGCGCTCCGTGCAGTTGATCTCCATCATCGGCGTATCAAAGAGATCGAGCATCGTCAGGTGCTGGCTCCGCCGGACGATCAGGTAGATGCTGCGGCGGTTGCCCTGGGCGTCGTCGGCCGTGGTCACCGAGCCGTCGCCGTGCCGGATGACCGGGGCCGGTGTGCCCAGCGACAGCGGGTTCAGCTTGCCGGAGACGGCCAGGATGCTGTCGCGCAGCACCTCGCCCTCGTGCCGCCGAGGCTGCCAGGCCCCCAGCAGCACGTTATCCGGATCGGCCTTTGCCTTGGCGGCATCCCAGGCGGACGATTGGCGATAGGCGGTGGAGGTGACGATCAGGCGGTGCAGGGCTTTCTGGCTCCAGCCGAGGCCACCCCTCACCCCCGCCCCTTTCCCCACAGGGGAGAGGGGAGACATGAACTCCGTCGCCAGCCAGTCGAGCAACTCCGGATGCGTCGGCTTGACGCCGGAGCGGCCGAAGTTAGCCACCGTCGGTACCAGGCCTCGGCCGAAATGGTGCTGCCAGATGCGATTCACCTGCACCCGCGCCGTGAGCGGATGGGCCGGGTCGGTCAGCCAGCGCGCCAGGGCCAGCCGCCGGCCGCTCGTCTTGTAGTCCGCCTTGGCGTTCAAGCGGAAGCCGGCCGGCGCGAGCACCTCGGGCACCCCATGCTCGACAATCGGGCCGGGCTTGCCGTAGTCGCCTCGCAGCAGGACTTTGCCCGCCACCGGCTTGCCATCCAGATCGGCCAATCCGCGGGCGATCGGGATCGTCATCTTTCGCGCCTGTTCCGCGGCAACCTTCTCCTTAAGATCTTGCAGCTCGGTGGCAAAGTCCGAGTACTTGGCGATCAGCTCGGCTTCGGCCAGCGTGAGCTTCGGCGCGTGCTCGGCGATCAGCTTTTTCTGTTCGTCGCTGCGCTGGTTGGCCGGCTGAAGGATGGCGGCGACCACCTTCCCGACGAGGGCTTCGTCCGCCGGTTTGCCTGCCGCGGCCAGCGTCTCAGCCACTAGCATCCGGCGATAACGGCCCTGCAACTCGGCAGCGCTCTTGAGTGCCTCGGCGACTCGCGAGTCAATCTGCTTGGTGTGCTCGTTGACCCGCGCCTGCTCCGGCTCACTGGCCAGGACGATGCCGCGCACCTCTGAGGGCTGCCAGCGGCCCGGGTCGAGTGCCGGCAGAAACACGGATTGCAGCGCGTAATAATCGCGCTGCGAAACCGGGTCGTACTTGTGGGCATGACAGCGAGCGCAATGGATCGTCAGGCCGAGGCACGCCGTGCCGACGATCTGCATGGTGTCGGCCAGCACCTGATGGATTTCGTTCGGCTCGGTGTAGCCGGGGTAGGTGGGATCGAGCGCCGTTCGCAAGAAACCCGTGGCCACGAGCTGCCGCCGCATCGCCGGCGTCAGCTCGCCAGCTCGTCGCCAATCGCTCAGCTCGTCGCCGGCAAGCTGTTCCGTGAGGAACTGGTCATAGGGCAAGTCGTCGTTCAGCGCCTGGATGACGTAGTCACGATAGCGCCAGGCCTCGGGCCGCAGCCGGTCGGCATCGAGATAGCCGTCGGAGTCGGCATAGCCGGCCACGTCGAGCCAGTGCCGTCCCCAGCGCTCGCCGTAGGCCGGCGAGGTCAGCAGCCGATCGACCAGCCGCTCGTAGGCGCCAGGCCGATCGTCGGCGAGAAATGCCTCGAGCTGCTCGGGCGTCGGCGGCAGGCCGGTTAGATCGAAGCACAACCGCCGCAGCAGCACGTGGCGGGGCGCATCGGGATTGAATGACAGCCCTTGGGCTTCGAGCCTCGCGAGCACGAAGGTGTCGATCGGCGTGCGCACGCGGTCGGCGTTTCTAACGCGAGGCACCTTGGGCCGGTTGGGTGGCTGAAACGCCCAGAATTGCCGATCCTCGGCCGATAGCCGCGTAGCGGCTTCCGCCTCATCGAGCGGCGGCTCCGGCGATTTGGCCGTCACCGCGCCTCCTTCGATCCACTGCCGAATGAGGGCAAGCTGCCGCTCCTCCAGTCGGCCCTCTTCCGGCGGCGGCATTTCGCCCTTGGCGATGCGCTCGATGAGCAAGCTCTCGCCGGGCTTGCCGGGGACGAGGCTCGGCCCGCTGTCGCCGCCTTTGAGCAGCGTGAACTTCCGTCGCACGTCGAGCCCGGCCTTGGTTTGCCCATCGCCGTGGCATTTCACGCAGCGAGCTTCGAGGATCGGAGCAATGTGGGTCTCGAAGACGACCTTCCCGGCCTCCGCCGCGGCCGGCTTTTCCGCAGCCCACACGCCGTAGTGCGAATGGACCAAGGCCGAGCCGGCGATCAGGAGCGTCCACGCAAGCTGCCGTGAATCGGGCATGGCGGACTCCGGGGGATAAAGGCGGGACACGCGGACATTGTCGCGGTGCGGGAGTCTAAAGAGTAACCATTCGCGGCGAAGGGATCAAACGGAGCGGCCCGGCCTCGCCACACTGACCCGACGCGTCAGCGAGGGAGATGCACGGGTGACTCAGGCGTCTTTGGCGACTCTCCCTCGCTGACGCGTGGGGTGGTGACGGGAACTTCTCCCATTGCAAGAATTCGGCTGCCCGCAAGAATAGCTATCGGAGCCATGTGCCGCCGATCGCTGGTTCTCGGCGTGCCGGGTGCTCTGCACCCTGGCCCAATCCTGCGCGGCCTGCTTCGTCTTCCTCGGGATTTCGCAATGGACAGGCGTTTTTTGTTGTTTCTGCTGCTGGCCACGGCGCTCTTGTGGGCCAACCTGCAATTCGTGCAGTGGATGAAAGGGCCGCAGGACGTCGCCAAGAAGGAGGACGCAGGCGAGCCGCCCGCCAAGACGCCCGCAGAAGGCGAGCAGCCGCAACCCAAAACGGCCTCGCCGGATGGTGTTCCGGCGAAGCCGGCCGCTGAAGTGGTCGAAGAAGACCACGAGCGGCGCTGGGTCACGCTCGGCTCGGCCGACCCGGACAGCCCGTATCGAATGCTCGTCGTGCTCAACAGCCGCGGCGCGGCGGTCGAATGGGCCGGGCTGAACAGCAAAGACTATCTCGATCTGGACGCGCTGTTCGAGAAACACGGCTTCCTGGGTTACCTCGCGCTGACGCAGGCACCGGACGGCCGCGGGGCCGTCGTGAACGTCGTCGGTCCGGGTTCGTCGGCCGCCGGCGCGGGCATCCAACCGCGCGACATCATCACGTCGATCACCGGCCCGCGCGACAAAGAGCCCGCGGCGATCACCCATCCCGACGACATCGAGAAGTATCTCAAACGATCTCGCTACGGCGAGACCGTCGAGGTTCGGCTCAACCGGAACGGCATCGAGCAAACCGTCAGCGCGACGCTGGGCAGGCGCCCGTTGGAGCTGCTGAAGCCCGAGGGGGCGTTTGATCCGCCGCTGTCCTTTCTACTCACACTGGCCGAGGTGGATCGCGCGGACGGCTCCGAAAAGGATGAGAAGGAAGCCGCCGAAAAGAAGATCAAGATCGATAAAGACACCGGCATCACTTGGGCCAAGGGAACGACGACCGACGGCGCCCTGATCGACGCCGTTCGCCAGGGCAGCCCTGCCGACAAGGCGGGCCTCAAGCCCGGAGACAAGATCGTTCAGCTCGACAAGTTGAAGGTCCTGAACCAGAACGACTTTCGAAACGCGATCGGCGCCAACGAAGTGCCGACCGGGGCTTATCTGGATGTGACTTTCAAGCGGGGCGACGCGGCGACCACGAGCACCGCCCGCTTGGCGCTGCCGGCGGAGCTGGATGGTGTACGGCTCTACGACACCGACTGGGAGATCGTGCCGGGCAACGACGACTCGACGGTCGAGTTCCGCCGGGCCGTGCCTTCGCTCGGCCTGGAAGTGGTCAAGCGTTATACGCTAGCCAAAAAGCCCCTTAGCGAAGGGCCGCCGCCCGAGGAGGAAGGGCCGGAATACCATCTCACGCTCGACGTGGAGCTCAAGCGGACCTCCTCCGACGGCACGCCGCTCAAGGTGGCCTATCAAATCGACGGCCCCCAGGGCCTGCCCACCGAGGGCTGGTGGTACGCCACCAAGATCAGCCGCACCTCCAGCGCCGCTGGAGCGCGGGATGTGGTCTACAACGACGGCCAGCCCCGAATGTACAACTGTCCGGAGCTTGGCCAGGGCGTCAGGTTCGACGTTGCTCAGCCGACGGACGGGGCGCTTCGTTTCGCCTCGGTCGATGGCCGCTACTTCGCCGTGGCCATGATGCCGCAGACCATCGACGGCGTTGCCCCGACGTTTCACATGCTGCAGCCGCTCGTCGTGGGCCAAGTGAACGACGAGCGCGCCCGCTGACGAACACGTCGTTCCGGCTGATCACGGGCAGCGTCGATCTGAAGGAAGGCCAGGCGGTGCGGCACTCGTATACGGTTTTCCTCGGGCCAAAGCAGCGGGGCGTGCTGGACCAGGAAGAGTACCAGCTCACCGAGCTCATCTACTACGGCTGGCCGATCTTCGCCGTGGTGGCCGACCTGATGGTCCGCATTCTCTCGTTCTTCTACTGGCTGATCCCCAACTATGGCGTGGCCATCATCCTGCTGACCGTGCTGGTGCGGCTGTGCATGTTCCCGCTGAGCCGCAAGCAGGCGCTGGGCGCCCAGAAGATGCAGGCACTGGCCCCGGAGATGAAGCGGCTGGCGGAGAAGCACAAGAACGACTTCGAGGGCCGCGCCAAGGCACAGCGCGAGCTGTTCCGCAAGCACAACTACAATCCGGCCGGCGGCTGCCTGCTGGTGTTTTTGCAGTTGCCGATCTTCATCGGCCTCTACAAGGGCCTCTCGCTGGCCACCGAGCTGCGGCAAGCGCCGCTCATCCCGGGGCTCTCCTGGTGCTCCGACCTCAGCGCGCCGGATCGGCTGTTCCGCTGGGACAGCTTCATGCCCGCCTTTCTGGCCGGCGAGACCGGCTGGCTCGGCCCGTATTTCAACCTGCTGCCGATCATCACGATCGTGCTGTTCCTGGTGCAGCAGAAGATGTTCATGCCGCCGCCGACCGACGATCAGCAGCGGATGCAGCAGAAGGTGATGACCTACATGATGATCTTCATGGGACTCTTGTTCTTCAAGGTCCCTAGCGGGCTGTGCATCTACTTCATCGCCTCCAGCCTGTGGGGCATCGCCGAGCGGAAGCTGCTGCCCAAGATCTCGCACGCCACGGAAGAGACGCCGGCTGCGGAGGCCCGCAAGGCAACGCCGGAGAAGGGCAAGCCGCGCGCTGCCGACGGGCCCGCCGCGGCAACCGCCCCGGCCGGCGTCGTGCAGCGCACGACGGGCCGCCTGGGCGGAACGGCGATCGGCAAGATGTTCAAGAACCTTTCCGCGGCCGCTGACAATCAGTCGCGCACCGAGGCCGGCAAGCGCCGGCAGAAGAAGCGGGGAAAGGGGAACAAGTAGCTTGCCCCCCGTGTCGCACTTGTCATTCCGCAGGGTGCTGGATAGATTTTGTGCTTCTTCTTCCCCGATAGCTCAATGGTAGAGCGAGCGGCTGTTAACCGCTAGGTTCTAGGTTCGAGTCCTAGTCGGGGAGCTTGCGGCCCCGCGACCAAACGGCTGGCTCACAGTAAACGCCCGACGCCGAAACACCGGCGCCCGGGCGTTCGGCTTTTCGCTTTTGTCGTTTCGACAAGATCCTCCCCACCGCGGCTCCGCGGCATGGCTGCATGACCTACTGCGATTCGGGCGGTTTGTCGAGGACGATGGTTGGGCCGATATCCGGATGCGTCGGCGCCGTTGGGGCTGGGGCGCTGAACGGCAAGAACCCTTGCCACCAGGCCTCGGCGTCCGCCGAAGTCCAATTGCCCGCCGCCTGGCAGGAGGCCAGACCTTCCAGGATTTGGCGGGCCGATTGCGGGCGATCCACTGGCCGCTTGGCCAGACAGCGCAAGATCAATCCTTCGAGGTCAGGTGAGAAATCCGCGCCCCGACGCCGCGAGGGTGAATCCGGCTCGGCGTGCACCTGCTGCATGCAGATCTCGACGAGGCTGGTGGCCTGAAACACCGGCGTGCCCGTCAGCAGGAAGTAGCCCACGGCGCCGACCGCGTAAAGATCACTGCGCGCATCGACTTGATCAGGATGCTCGATGCCCTCGGGCGAAAGGTATTGCGGCGTGCCGGTGATCGAATTGGCGGCGGTCAGCGTCATCTGCTTGGCGGAGTCGGTTGCCCGAACCAGCCCGAAATCGAGCACCTTGATGAAGTCGGCGATACCGCCGCGACGGTTGAGCATGATGTTGGCTGGCTTGATATCGCGGTGGATCAGCCCACTTTCGTGGGCCTCGGCCAACGAGCCGCACACTTGGCGGAGCAGGTGGATCACTCGCCCTTCGCTCTGTGGCCCGAAACGGCGGACTAACTCATCGAGTGGAATACCGTCGAGGTATTCCATCGCATAGTAGAAGACGCCCTCGGGCGTGTGGCCAAAGTCGAAGATGGCAATCGTGTTGGGGTGGTTGAGCTGGCTGGTGAGCTGCACCTCGCGTTCGAAGCGTGCCACGGCCTCCGGTGTGGTCTTGTCCACATCGAGCAGCTTTACGGCCGTCGGACGGCGGAGGAAGGCGTGGCGGGCCTTGTAGACGACACCCATGCCTCCCTCGCCGAGCTTCTCTTCCAGGGCATATTGGCCCAGTTGCCGCGCCGCGACCACCGCGTGCCGCAGCGAGCGACGCACCCGAGCGACGAGGATCGTGAACACGAAAATCGCCGCCGCCGCGACGGCCAGCAGTGCCAGCAATCCCCAGAACATGTTGCGAAGGACGTGAAGCGGGCGCTCGGCCTCTTCGAGGTCCATTTCGGTGGCGATACCCAGGCCATATTCGGGCAGCCAGCGCCAGGCCCCGACGACCGGCGTGCCGCGGTAATCGCGGTATCCGACAGCGTCCGCGCCGCTCGTGCCGCTGGCGATCTCGGCCGCCATGCGGGTGAGCGGTTGTTCGGAGCGGCGCAGGCTCGGCCGCTCGCCCCGCGTCATATCGACTTGCGGGTCGCGGATTTCGAGGTTCAGGATCGAATGTTCCTCCGCGCGGTCCGCGAGCAGGCCGATTCGTTTTAGCTGCTCATCGAAGCGGCTGTGGGAGAGCATCAGGCCGTGGCGGTCGAGGGCATAGGTCTCGCCGCTTTCGCCCGGTCGGGCGGCCGCCAGAATGCGGCTGAAGTCATGCTCGGGGCGGATACGCATCCCCAGACAGGCGATCACCTCGCCGCGCAGCGTCCACGACGGGCGCCACGGAGAACATCGTGGGCAGGCTGCCCGCGCGTTTCCGTCGGCATCTTGCAGAATCGCCATGCTCTTGAAGGGGCGCGAGATCGTCGGCTTGCCGGCGAGGACCTTGGGCAACACCTCGTCCAGGAGCGGGGCATCCGGCTTGCCGACGAGCTCTGCACGGCCCGCGGCGAGGACCAGGCCTTCGCGATCGAGGACGATGAAACCGTCGAAGCTGTCGGCCTTGAGCCACGACTTGAGCACGTTCCGCAATTCCACGGCCTGCGGCGCCTGGAGAAGCGTCTCCGCCTGGCTGCCGGAGCTTGCCGATAGCTCGACGAGCTGCGTGACGAGCGCCTTGACCTGGGCATTGGCCGCGGTGTCCGTCACCTGATTCTCCTGGGCTTTGAGCCAGGCCTCCAGGGCAGTGACATCCGTGGCGAGCAAGGTCTCGAGTTGCTGGGCCAGTTGCCGCTTCAGCGTGCCCTCCACGATCCCCCGCACCCACCAGCCCAGCAGGCCCAGCCCGACCACGGCAATCAATGGCCAAATCCAAATCTGCTTGCGCAGCACGCGGCCCATGGACGAAACGGACCGGACCAGACTGCCGGATCGATGCAACTCGGCCATGACGGACAGACTCGCGCGGGGATGCCCGGCCTAGAAAGGCGCCGCCGGGGCTCCCTCATTCTACTCCTTCGGCTGTGGCACCGGCACTAGCCGCCATGATCGACGGAGCCAATAATCGGCGTGGCCGTCCGCCAGGCCAACATAGGAGTTGACGCAGAGAATGCCGTCCTTGCTGAGGGCGACCTGGAAGAGGGGGTCCGAATCGAAGAGGGGCGCGCTGGGAGCGTGTCGTTTTGGAAGATCGCTGGCCCTCCTCACCGTGCCGTTTCGCCCCGCCATGGCTTGCTAAACGCCAACGGCAGGACACAGTTCTGGCACCAGCAGGTAATCGCTGGTTGGCACAAAGGGCGAGCGGGGGCTGAACGTCTCGCTGCTGAGAGGCTCGATCAGCGTCCGCAGGTTGCGGCGCGAGATGATGCCGGTCGGCGCCTCGCCGCTGACGATGACGGCCAGCGTGTCGTCGCTCCCCAGGAAGTGCTCCATCAGCGCGTTCATCGGCGTGTCTTCGTTGAACCGCGTAATCGCAGAGGTCATCACTTCGGCGATCGTCTTGCCGGCGAGACCGTCCTCGACAATCCACCCCAGAATGCGGCGCGGGACGACGCCCTGGAGTGCCCCCTGATCGTCCACGACCGGAATGGCTTGCAAGCCGGTCTGGCGAAAGAGGGCCACCACGCGAGCCAGCGGGTCTTCGGGCCGCAGCGTCACGGTATTGGGCGTCATCACGTGGCGCGCCAGCGTGCTGTCGAAGAGCTGGCCGGCCTGGGCGAGCTGGCTCCAGCGGGCTTCTTCGGCGACGCATTGGCCGTGGGTCGCCGCGCCGTCGTGCCCCGATTGCTGCGCCAGGGCAAGGGCCTCCGCGGCGTGCTCCAGCGAGTCCTCCGCCGTGGGGGAACCATCCGCTGCCACGCCCACGCTGAGCGTGACGCGGACCGACGTGTCGCCGCAGGCGAAGTCCGTGATGCGGGCCGCGCTGCAGAGCTGCTCGGCCCATTGCACGGCGCTCGTTTCATCAGCTCGCAGCAGGGCGGCAAACCGGCCGTGCCCGGCGTGGGCCAGTAGCTCGACCGGGCCGCCGGGGTGATCGAGCCATCCGGCCACGGCTTCCACGATCTCGTCGGCCGCCGCCTCGCCCAGGCTTTGCCGCACGCTGGCCAGGTGATCGATCTCCACAAGCGCATAGGCCAGCGGATCGTCACCGCCCAGCGAGCGCGCCTTGGCGGCGAAGCCCTGGCGGCTGAGCAGGCCGGTCAGCGAGTCCCATCCGGCCCGCTCGCGCACGCGGCGCTCATACTCCAGCACGCGGGCCCCGGCCCGCAGCCGTGCCAGCAGCTCGCCGTAGACCACCGGCCGGCCCAGGAAGTCGTCAACGCCGGCTTGGATGGCCTCGGTCAGCGTGCGGGGCTGTGACTCGTCGGTCACCAGAAACGTGTAAACGTATTTCCGCCGCCGCTCGCCGCCGGCCGACCGGCACAGCGCCACGCACTCCGGCGTGCCGATATCCCAATCCAGGATCAGGAAGTCCGGCCGATCGCCGGCCATGACCGTGGCCGCGCGACCAGGCTCGGTGCATTGATCCACGTCATATCCGAACTTGCGAAGGAAGCGGCCGACCTGCCGGAGCATCCCGCGATCGGCCGAGACCAGAAGTACCTTGAGCGGCTGAGACATAGGAGCGTCGCCAGGCGGTTGTCAGTTGTCGGTTGTCGGTTGTCAGTGGTCAGTTGTCAGTGGTGGTCGCTGGTCAGCGGTGGTCGGTGGTCAGACGTTGGAGCAATTTCGACATCCAACCACGGACAACTGACCACTGACCACTGACAAATGACCACCCACCATCCTCCAACTCTAGGTCATTCCCTGGCTTCCGACGGCCCTGGAAAAACCTTGGAATCAGGGGTTGGACCACAAGCCGCATCTCCCAAAGCGCGTGCTATAGTTGCATTGCAGATGGTCCCTTTGGGGCTGACGCGCTGAAACCGCGCAATCACTAGGTGGAAGGGCGATGCAAACACAAGTCATGCCCGACGTTCCTGCCGTGCGGGGCGCCGCCCTGCCCTGGCTGGAGCGGGCTGCGCCGGAGGGCTTGTCGCCCAGTCGCGTGGTGCTCACCTCGTTCCCCTTCACCATCGGCCGCTTGGCGCCCGCCGATCTGCTGGTGAACTCGTCGCGCGTGTCGCGCGAGCATGCGGCGATCCAATTTCGCGACGGCCACTATCTCGTTCAAGATCGAGGCAGCACGAACGGCACGTACGTCAACGGACAACGGATTACCGAGCAAGAAGTCGAGCTGCACGACGGCGACACCCTCGTGATCGCCGACGTCGAATTCACCTTTGGCGGCAGCCAGCCAGGCTCGGAACAGGAAACCACCACCCAGGCGCTGCGGACCACGCGGGTCACCCAGCTTGACGGTCTGGACCTGGTCCGGGCCATGCGGCGGCTGCACGAGGTGGTCACGCAGCGTTGTCTTCCGGCGCGATTTGCGCCGTTGGTGCGGTTGATCGACGGACAGATCGTGGCCTTCGAGTCGCCGCTCAGCGACGACACCTGCAGCGCCCGCGCGAGGTGGCCGACGCCGAATGCCGTCTCACGATGCGGTTGCACCAACTGCGGCGGCTGACGGCGGCGGAGCAGGCCCTCAGCTTGCCCCACGACTCGAAGCTCTTCGTCGGCATCGCGGCCCACGAGTTGGGCGCGGACGAGCTGGCCGAATCGCTCCTGCAACTGGGGCAGGTGGTGGGCCGCGGCCGGCTGGTGGTCGAGCTGCCCGACAGCGTGGTCTCCGACACCCCCATGCTGCAGAAGCTGTGCGAGCAGCTCCGCGCGGCGGACATCGGCATCGCTCACGTCGGCTTTTCGACGGGCGGCGGTCAGCTCCGCCAACGCAAGGAGTTCGCTCCCAATTACCTGAAGCTCATCGGCACGCTGGCCCGCGAGCTGCATCAAAGCGGCCCGCGCCGCCGGCAAGTGCAGGACATCGTGATCGCCGCCCGCGACCTGGGCGTGCGGGTGATCGCCGCCGACGTCCGCCGGCAAGAGGAGGCCGATGCCTGCCGGGAGCTGGAGTGCGACCTGGGCGTGGGCCCGTACTTCTCTCGCAAGGAGCGGGAGAGCGCTGCGGGCCAGGGCACGGCCGTTTGTCTGATCTAGCCGGAGGCGCCGCCGTGACCATGTCGCTGCTCCAGAAACAGCCCATCGCCGGATACGAGCTCAAGGAACGCATCGGCGCCGGCGGCTATGGCGAGGTCTGGAAGGCCGACGCGCCCGGCGGGCTGGTCAAGGCCATCAAGTTCATCTACGGCCAATTGGACGAGGTGCGGGCCACGGGCGAACTGAAATCGCTCCAGCGCATCAAACAAGTCCGCCACCCGTTCCTGCTGTCGCTGGAGCGGATCGAGGTGATCGACGGCCAGCTCGTGATCGTCACCGAGCTGGCCGACGGCTGCCTGAAAGATCGCTACACCGAGTGCCGCAAGTCGGAGATGCTCGGCGTGCCGCGGGACGAGCTGCTCGTGTACCTGGGCGACGCGGCCGACGCCCTGGACTACATGAACGCCAACTTCTCGCTCCAGCACCTGGACGTGAAGCCGGAGAACCTGCTGCTGGTCGGCGGCCGGGTGAAGGTCGGCGACTTCGGGCTGGTCAAAGACATCCACGACTACACGGTCTCGCTGATGGGCGGCCTGACCCCGGTCTACGCCCCGCCGGAGGTGTTCGACGGCAAACCCAGCCATTTCAGCGACCAGTACAGCCTGGCGATCGTCTATCAGGAAATGCTCACCGGCACGCTGCCGTTCCCGGGCAAGACGGCGGCCCAGTTGGCCGCCCAGCACCTGCACGGCCAGCCGCGCTTGTCTTGCCTGCCCGAGGCAGATCAGACGGTGATCCATCGTGCGTTGGCGAAAACGCCCGCGGAGCGGTTTCCTACGTGCCGGGCCATGATCGACGCGCTGGTCGCGACCGGCCAGGCCAAGCGCACCGTCATGGCGCCGCCAGCGCCTAGCAGCGCGGGGAGCGGCGAGGAAAAAGGCCCGGACCGGACGGCCTTGTTCGCGGAGCTGCAAGACCGCAATCTCGCCACCGAGCAGCTCGGTTCCGCGCCTGCCGAGCCGCTGATTGACACGAGCACCCAGCCGCCGCCGCAGCCGATCATCCGTGCTGAAGCGGTCGTCGTGAACCTGCCGGGAGTGACGTGCAGTGCGGCCGAACGGCGGCTGCGTCCCACCTTGCTGGTCGGTATCGGCGGCCTGGCGGCCGCCACGTTGCGCGGTGTGCGCCGCCGCTTGCACGAGCGATTCGGCCATCTGGACGCGGTCCCGGCGATCGGCATGCTGCTCTTGGACACGGACCGCTCGGCCCTCTGCCAGGCGACTCAGGGAGACGCCGCCTGGGTGTTCCAGCCGCAGGAGACGCTGGCGCTTCCCCTGCGGCGAACGCAGGACTATCGCCGCGACTCGGAGAAGTTCCTCAAGTGGCTCAGCCGTCGCTGGCTCTACAACATCCCCCGCTCGCTGGAGACGGAGGGCCTGCGTCCGCTGGGCCGCCTGGCGTTGGTGGACCATCTGGACGAGGTCCGCAAGCGGTTGGCGGAAGCGATGAAACAGATCACCAGCCCGGCGGCCGTCGCGGCCACGAGCGAGGCGACGGGCATCGAATTCGCAGACGCCGCGCCGCGCGTGGTGCTGGTGGCCTCGATCTGCGGCGGGACCGGAAGCGGCATCGTGCTGGATGCCGCCTATGTGGCCCGTGCGCTGGAGCGGGAGCTCGGTTTCGCCCGCGCCGAGGTCAGCGGCATCTTGCTCTACGCCACGCCGGCCAGCGCGGCGGCACAGCACCTCGCCATGGTCAACGCCTACGCCTGCCTCAACGAGCTGCATCACTTCACCCACGCGGCGCGGGGCTACCCGGGCGATTCGGCATGCCGGTTATCGGCCAGCGGACAGCCGCCCCTGGATCACGCGTACCTGGTTCACCTGGGCGACGACCTGAACAACGAGCGGCTGCTCCAGGGAGCGGCGTCCATCGCGGCTTACGTCTATCGCGATCTGGTGACCGAGGCCGGACCGCTGCTGGCCAAATGCCGTGCCGTCAGCGAGCCGACGACCGGCGCGGCGGAGGTTCACCTGCGGACGCTTGGCGTCTGTCAGGTCGGCTGTGCGGGCAGCGCCCTGGCGGATACGGCCGTGGAGCTGCTCGGTCGAGGCGTTGCGCAGCGATGGAACGGCGAGGTCTCGGGCCAGCCCGCCGTGCTGGTGAAGGCAGCCTCGGCCGGCGCGACTCGCCCGCGGCGATCCGAGGGCCGAGAGGCGCTCGAACGTCTCGCGAGTGTCGCTGGAGTGCGCCAACACGTTGGAGCTGGAGCTTCCCCGGCTCAGAGGTCACGCCGACCAGCTCCTGGAGGCCGCGCTGGGCAAGCCGCCCGCGGCGCACCTGGCAATGCTGGTGCAGCAATTCGTGGCGCAGCAATCGGCCTTGCATGGCGACGACGGTCTGCTGGCCGTCGATTCGTTTGTGGAAACACTCGACCGCCTGCTGGGACCGCGGTGGGAGGAGGCCCAGTTGGCCGCTCCGACAAGCACGGTGGAAAAGGGGATCGTCAAACAGATCGAGGCCCTGGCCGCCAGCCGCGGCACGGCGCTGGTGGATTGGCTCTATCAGACAGCCAGTTCGCCCCACACCGGCGCGCAGGGCGCCCAGAAGGCCGCGGAGTGGTTCGTCCAGCACTTGCGGGCTTTGGAGAAGGAAACTCGCGAGGCCGGCCTGGCGCTCCGCCAGGAGCTGCTGACGTACCAGCAAGTGCTGCAGGCAGGGCCTTTGACGGAGTCGCGCGCGATGATGCTCGGCCTGGGCCGCGGGAAGAAAGGCGTGTCCTATCGCGACGAAGTGTTGTTGCAACTGGCCCTCCGCAGGGCCGCCGATCTTTCGTTGCGCTGCGTGGCTCGCCTGGTCCATGCCCTGCTGAAGCGGGTGGCAGCCGCGCTCGAGGCCCTGCGCGATCTGCGGCGGGCACTGGAGGAAGTGTCGCGAGGCTTCTCGCCGGGGCCGGCGTTGGAGCGCAACGAGAGCGCCAGCGGCCTGGCTGGCGTTTCCCTGGCTGTCGCCGAGGCGCTGCAATCGCGGCTCGAAGAGCTGACCGACCGCCTCGTCGAAGATGTCTCCGGCGAGCTGCTGGGCCAACAGGGCTTGCGTCGCCTGATCGAGGAGCCGGAGCTGATCGCTCAGTTGCCCGGGCAACTGCGACAGGCTGCCCAGCGGTGCGTGCGTACCGCGCTGGGCGATTTCGATCTGGCCGGTTGGCTGCTGCAAGAGGGCGAAGACCGGCTGAGTGAAGTGCTCGCCAAGGCTGAGCCACGCTTCCTGACGGAGTGCGGCGGCGGCAGACGATATCTGATTTGTCAGCCGGAGCGACCGGTTCAGGAAGCCGACGAGCAGCGGCTGCCCGACGCCCTTTGCGAAGCGTTTCACGTCGAGCCGATGCTTGCCGCCGGCAAAGACCCGGAGCTGGTGGTCTGCTGCGAGGCGGAGAACGTGTCCCTAGCCAGAGCGGCGGCCAACATGGCCGACCAGTCGCCGGACCTGCCACAAACGGCGGCCCGCGTCCGCACCCGCATCGACGTCGCGTGGACGCCTCTGCCAGCGTAGCTACGGTGCATGCAGCCGCGCGTCGCACCTCGCCCGTTCGGCAAAGTCGCTGCGGCCGGCGGAAACGGCATCGCAAATCTCGCGTTTCGCCACCGCCAGGCGCAGAGCGATAGCACGTTTGCTGCCGATATATCCCAAAGACGCTCTGGAATCCCCGGCGCGTCTCAACTTGTTGCATCGGAAAGCAAAGGAGAGCGCCACATGCGACGTGCCCTCGCCCATTCGGCATTGGCCCTGGCCGCAGCCCTGGGGATGGTGCCCAGCGGGACCGCCCAGGCTGACGGCCCTTCCACTTGGATGCCGCACACGTGCATGGCCCGCGACTTCGCCCGCAACAACCACTGGCCCGAGCCGTTCATCTACCAGGACCGCGACGCCGTCGTGCGGCCGTTCGGGGTGATGATCGCCAAGGGCTGGCAGGTGCAGAACACGCTGTCGGCGTACCACTTCCAGCCGGACAACTCGCGCCTGGCCGACGCAGGCGTGCATAAATTGCAGCAGGTCCTGGCTGATCCCGTGGCCCAGCGACGAATGATCTTCGTGCAGCTCGGCGCCACCCCCGAACAAACCATGGCCCGCGTGGCCGCCGTGCGGGCGGCCGCCGCGGCCATCCTGCCGTCTGGCGGGGACGTGGCCATCTATCCGTCCGGCATTCAAAGTCGTCCGTGGCTGGCCCCCGAGGTGCTGAACGTCCATGCCAGCTACGACAAGAGCCGCGGGCCGGTCAAGCTGCCGGCGCCCAAGGCAGACCAATAACGACGCAGCAGCTCGAATTCCGAAATACGACTTGCGAAGACACTTAACCTAAGTTCTGCCCTTGGGCGATTCGGCCTCATCGGAAGAGTCCGAATGAACCGATATTCTTTGCCGAATAGACTGCTCGCACGGAGGCACGGGGAATGAAGGGCTCCATCAAGCATGCACTGTGGGCGCCGGCGCTGCTGGCATCGCTCACCGGCTGCGGCGGATCTGACGCGCTCTTGTCGCAACGGGGCCCTACGACCCACCAAGGTGCCATGGGCACGATCGCGGTGGAGGATACCCGCTCGCCCTGGCAGAAGATGAAGGACTCGGTGTCTTCGACCCTGGGCAGCCAGAAAGAGCCCGCGGCGGCCAAAGAGTCGGACGAAGTATCGCTCACCAAGATGCCGCCCAGCAGCCCCGACCTGAGTGTCCGGCTGGCTCAGGTGCACGAGCGCCTCCGGCAACCACGCCGCCGCCGCGGACCAATATCAGCGGGCCCTCAAGGCCGATGCGAACCACCTGGGCGCCCTGCTGGGCTTTGCCCGGATGAACGACCGCTTGGGGCGATTCCAGCAGGCCCTGCCGCTGTACGAAGAGGCGGTGCGCAAGCATCCCACCAGCGCCACGGCCCATAACGATTGGGCCATCTGTCTGACCAACAGCGGCAAGCCGGACGCGGCCGTCGGCGTGATGACGAAGGCCGTCAGTCTGCAGCCCGAGAGCTCGCTGTACCGCAACAACCTGGCCACGATCCTCGTGCGACTGGGGCGCGGTCAGGAAGCCTTCCAGAATCTTTCCGCCACGCATCCGCCGGCGGTGGCCCATTACAACCTGGGCTATCTGTTCCGCAAGGCAGGCAACGTGCAGGCGGCGCGCGAGCACTTCGCACTGGCCGCTCAGGCCGACCCGTCGCTGGCACCGGCCAGGCAGCACCTTGCAGAGCTTGGCGGCGGCGCTAACCCGTCGCTCGCGCAGGGGCCGCCAGGGATGGGGCACGCGCAAGCCGCGGCGGCCGTGCCACCAGGCGCGCGTTAACGCTGGTGCCGAAGCAGGCCTATCGCGGCACGTTCTCTGAGATCATGCGCGCTTGGGCCGAGATCACCGTCGGCTGCGATGCGCCGGGGGCCAGCGCTTCTAAATGGCACTGGAACGGGCCGACTTCCGGCCGCATGCCGGGGGCCGCGGCCTGAAGCGTGCCGGAGTCTTTCAGCTGCACTGGCTGGCGCACTGGCCGGCCCTGGTTGCTAATGACCCAGAAGTACCGCGTGGACTGGTCTGGCCGCCCCTCCGAAAACCGATAATCGATGCTGAACAGCATGCCCGTGCCGTCGGGCAATGTCTGCGCAGCGCCACCCCGGCCGAAAGCTGCACCTGGGCCCGCGCGGAGGAACCGGAAGGGCCGCCCTCCGACGCAGGTGGCACGACCGACGGCGGCGCAGTTGAGGCAGCGCCGCCGTGCAGGCCCTGGGGGAAGCCCGTGCCCGGCGAGGGGATGTTCACGCCGGCCACGTCACCGGCCAGCGACGGCCGGGCGGCTGGGCCGGTCGCCGATCCACTTGGCGTCGTGCCGGCTGAGGAAGCCGCGGCAGGCGTTGATGAAGCGACTGTTGGTCCCGAACCCGCGCCGGGAGTAGCGGCGTCGGCGCTTTTCGCCGTGGGGCCCTGCCCGATCGATCCTGGTGGCATCTTGCAGCCGCTCAGCACGACGACGAAACCGACCAGCGCGGTCAGAAGCAACCGCTGAGGGAAAAGCAGGTCCATGGAGGCTCCTGAGTTGACAAATCGGCCTCTCGACACCGGCGGTCGACACCGGCGGCCAGTGGCGGTCATTATAGCCGGCCGCGGACGCGAATTCACAGTACTCACGAAACGGCTTGACTCGTGTTCTCTCTCAGCGCGAGAATCGCGCTATGTCATCGGCGAGCGAGCACGAGAATGATCGGCAAGAGCCGCGGCCGAAGCCCCCTAGGCGGTGGCTGCAGTTCAGCCTCAGCACGCTGTTGGCCGTCACTGCCCTGGCGGCCGGTGGGGCGATGGCCTGGCGCGTGTACCTCGAGCCCTACCGCCGGCAGCGCGAGACGATGAGGCTCATCGAGGACCTGGGCGGCAGCTACCAGACCACCGCCGCCGACAAGTGGCTCCGTCGGCTGTTCGGCGACGATTTTCAGAATATCACCTCGGTCGATCTGGCCGTTTGCGACGATCCCGCGCAATACATCGAGCAGGTGGCCTCGCTGCCCGCCTTGGAGACGCTCACCGTCGGCGGGCCGGCGTTCACCGACGAACATTTGCGGCGTTTGCAAGGCCTGGCCACGCTTCGCCAGCTCAGGCTCGACTGCGCGGAAGTCAGCGAGGCGGAGCTAGCCGCGCTGCGAGAGAAGCTTATCAGCGTCGTCGTCTACGATTATCGAACGATCTTCGACGCACTGCTTACGGATATTCTGACCTCGCCGAGCTTGCAAAGCGATCGAGAGTTTTATGGCACCCCGGGCGACAAGCAGTTCGCGCTCTTTTCGAGCGCCGGCTATGGCATTCATTGGCGGAAGTCGTATCTGCCGCGCATCGAGGGATTCGAAGGCCGGCACCTTGACGAGGGAGCCGAGGTCGATCGCAGCGGCCCGCGATTGCTGGGGATCCGCTTGAACGTCTTTGACCTCGATGCCAAGCCGGCGTCCGCCGCTCCGGAATTATTCAGCGGGCAGATTCAAGTATCGCTGTTCAACGCCGGCGGAAACGGCGGCCAACCCGCCCCGATTGGCGGCTGCATGGTGTTCTACGGTGTGGAGCAAGAAGGCGAGGCGGTCAGCGTGAAATTCCGAAGCTCATTGGATCCGTGAACTCATCATCGTCGGCACGCGTTCTCAGCTTTCCCCCGGTGTACCGCGCGGCTCGCGCGAGTGGCCTCACCGCTCGACGGTGGCGGGCCGGGACCGCTCGGGTCGTGTTCGGGCCTAACTCATTCCCCGATGCGCAGCCGACCGGCCTACGACCAGGTAGATTACGGCGCCGATGATCTGCGTGAAGACGATCACCAGAATCCAGACGAGGCGCATCGTGTCGGTTAGTGCCGGGTTGCGCATGGCGTCTACTAAGGCCCAGATCCATATCGCTAAGCAGGCAATCGCCAGCAGCACCCAAATCAACATCATTCCGGCCATGAACTCGAACATGGGTCTCCTCCTAAGTATTGAGTGCGACGCCTCCAGCGCAGCAAAGCGCGTGCCACGCATTTCATTTTGCATTTTGCATTTTGCATTTTGCATTTTGCAATCTTCTCTCTGTCGCCTAATGCAAAATGCAAAATGCAAAGTGCAAAGTGCAAAGTGCAAAGCATGTCGGCCTTACGGCTCGACGCTCGCCACGCTCGCGCTTTCCGGCACCTACTTGGAGAGCTTCGCCCGCACGGCGTGGGAAAGCGATTGACGGACCGAGCCCAGGTCTTCCCACGGGTCACGCTTCAGTGCCGCCAGCCGCCGGGGCACGTCGCGGACGGTGAACTGGTCGGAGCGGACTTCCGCGGTCAATTCATCCCACGCCAGAGGCGTGGAGACAGGGCGCGCTCGTCGGCGCGAGTCGAATACGGAACGACCGACGTGGCCCCGCGGCTGTTTCGCAGATAGTCGATGAAAATCTTGCCAGGGCGCGCGGCCTTGGCGATGCTCGTCGTGTAACGGCCCGGGTCTGCCCGCGCGATGGCCTGGGCCGCCTGGTGGCAAAACGCCTTCACCTCGTCCCAATCGTGTCGCCGCTGGATCGGCAGCACCAGGTGCAGGCCCTTGCCGCCGGTGGTCTTCACGAAGCTCGTTAGCCCAAGCTCCTCCAGAAACTCCTTGATCTGGCGGGCGCTTTCCACCACTCGTGGCCAGGGTAGCGCCGGGTCGGGATCCAGGTCGAACACCAGACGATCGGGCTTCTCCACACTCTCGGCCGTGTTGTCGGCCGTGCGGTCGGCCTTCGAGCCCCAGGCGTGTATCTCCAGCGCGCCGATCTGAGCCAGCGAGATCAGGCCCTCGGCGTCGTCCACAACCAGGTAGTTCTTGGTCGCGCGCTTCTCGCGAATGGCGACCTGGCGGGGGTTTGCCGGCGAGCCAGTGACCGCATGCTTCTGAAAGAAACACGCGTTCTGCCGTCCCTCAGGGCAGCGCAGCAGCGCGAGCGGCCGGCCGGCGACGTGCGGCAGCATCCACTCGGCGATCGTCGCGTAGTAGGTTGCCAGGTCGAGCTTGGTGATTCCCTCTTCCGGATAAAGCACTTTATCGGGACTGGTCAGCCGGACACCGCGGAACTCTTGCCTTCGGGCGTCGTAGGCGACTGTGGCTGCCGCCGTCGTCTCCCGGGCGCTGCTGGTTTCGCTCACGGCTTGGGCGACGGAGACAGGCTGCTCGCGCCGCACCGTGGCCGGCTTGTCTTCGCGCAGCCCCTGGAACGACGGGTGCCGCACCACGCCATCGCGAGTCCAATTGCCAAACTTCACCTGAGCCACCAGCTCCGGCCGGACCCAAAAAGCCCCCCGCTCCGGCTCGGCCACTCCCGGCACCTTGGCGAATGGCGAGCGAGGTTGTCGCAGAGGCAGCAGCCTCGCCAGGATGTCTTGCAGGGTCCGGCGATTGAAGCCGGTGCCAACCTTGCCAGCGTAGACGAGCTGCCCCTGGTCGTTGTAGTAGCCCAGGAGCAGCGCCCCGAACGCGATGCGGGAGCCTTCCGGCGGCGTGTATCCGCCGATCACTAGCTCGGCCGATTGCTCGCACTTGATCTTCAGCCAGTCGTAGCTTCGGCCGGGCGTGTACGGCCGGTCGCGGCGTTTGGAGATGATGCCTTCGGCCCCGGTCTGGCACACACGGTCGAAAACCGCCGGACCTCGGCCTTCGATGTGCTCGCTGAGCCGCAGCGGGCCCGGTTCCGGCGCCACGACCACCAGTTCGGCCAGTAGCTGCTTGCGTTCCTCGAGCGGCACGCCGCGCAGGTCCCAGCCATCGAAATAGAGGATGTCGAAGACGTAATACAGCAGGCTGCTTTCGCGATGGTCGCGGAAGGCAGTCTGGAGCCGCTCGAAATCACTGGTCCCATCGGGCCGCAGGGCCACCACTTCGCCGTCGAGGATCGCCTGCCGCAGCGGCCACTTCTTCGCCGCGTCGGCCAGCAGGCGAAAGCGATCGGTCCACACGTTCTGGTTGCGGCTGCTGAGCTGCACGCGGCCCCCGTCGATGCGGCAGACCATGCGATAGCCATCGAACTTGATTTCGTGCAGCCACTGATCGCCCTCAGGGGCCTTGTTCGCCAACGTGGCGAGCTGCACCTGGACGACGTTGGGCATGCGGCCGGCCTTGACCCCGGTCAACCGCGAATGGGAGACCCCTGCTCCGAAGTCACCTGCTTCTGGCGGCGGCATGTTTGCCTCGTCCCCGTGCTAGAGCGCGGTCGTCAGATTGCCTGGTTCGTCCGTCCCCGCCTTCGCTGCGCAAAGCATCGTCTCAAAGAGGCTTACGCCGTCTCGCCCCGGCACAGACTTTGCTGCAACCGTTTCGACCGAAGGCCACATTATGACCAGGGAGCAAATGACATGGCACATCAATCGGCGACTACCGGCGTAACGGCTCGCAGGCAAGCCGCGGGCAACGGTTCTCCACGCGTCTCGCGCGAGCAACTCATCGAGCTGCTCAACGAGGACCTGGCCCGCGAGTATCAGGCGGTGATTGCCTATGTCGTGTACTCGCAGGTGCTTAAAGGTGCGCAGTACATGACCATCGCCAAAGAGTTGGAGAAGCACGCCAAGGAAGAGCTGAACCACGCGCTGATCATTGCCAAGCAGATCGATTATCTCGGCGGCACGCCGGCCGTGGCGCCCGCCCCAGTTCGCTTGTCCGACGATCCCGAGGGGCTGCTGCGACTGGACCTGGAGAACGAAAACGAAACCGTCCGCAATTACCGGCAACGGGTACGGCAGTGCGAGACCCTGGGTGAATATGCGATGGCCGAGCACATTCGCCAAATCCTGGTGAACGAACAAGAGCATCAGATCGAGCTGGCAACCGCCCTGGGCGAGGAGGTGCCCGAGGTCGTGCCAGTGCACGACTAAGCTAATTCGGGGGTGTTGACATGTTAGACCAAGTCAGCCAGTGCGGCTTGCTGCTCGGGCGCGTGCTGCTGAGCGGCATCTTCCTGATGAGCGGCGTCATGAAGATCATGAAGTGGTCGGCCACCGCGGACCGCATGAGTGCGGAGGGCATGCCGGCCGCGCCCTTCTTTCTGGCGGCGGCAATCGCCCTGGAGATCGGCGGCGGCCTGGCCGTGCTGCTGGGTTACCAAGCCCGCCTGGGCGCTTTGGCGCTGGTCCTATTCCTGGTGCCGGCGACGCTGATCTTCCACGACTTTTGGACGTACGAGGGCGAGGCAAGACAGAACCAGATGCAGCACTTCACCAAAAACGTGACGATCATCGGCGGGCTGCTGACGCTCGCGGCCGCCGGGGCCGGCCGCTGGTCACTCGACGCGGCCTTGGGCAGGAGACGGCCCCAACGCGCTAATCGCCCCACGACACGAAGAGAGGAGCGACACTATGCCACGCGGTGACAAGTCGAAATACACCGACAAGCAGAAACGGCAAGCCGAACACATTGCCGAAGGCTATGAAGACCGCGGAACGGGGAAGAAGGAAGCCAAGCGCCGCGCCTGGGCGACGGTGAACGCCATGAGCGGCGGGGGCGAGAAGAGCGGCTCGGGCCGCGGCAAGCCAACCAATAAGGCCCCAGCCCGCAAGGGTGGCCGAAAGGGAGGCGCTGCCTCAGCCCGGCGGCCGGCCGCCGAGCGGTCCGCCTCGGCCCGGAAGGCGGTGCGCACGCGAGCGCGCCGTCAAGGCGCCTGACGTTGCGATTGCGCCGACTCGCTTCATTCCACCGCGGCGGCCGCCTGGCTTGGTGCCGACCACTGTCGCTGGGCCTCATACGTGGCCACGGCCACGGCGTTGGAGAGGTTCAGGCTTCTGACCTCTGGCCGCACGGGAATCCGTAGGCGCCGGTCCGCATAGGCCTCCAGAATCTGGCCAGGCAAACCTGCTGACTCGTTGCCGAAGACTAGCACGTCGGCCGGCTCATATCGCACGTCGGTGTAGGACCGCTGGGCCGTCTTGGTGAACAGCCACGGTTGTCGGCCTGGCAGGCGATCCAGCAGCGTGGGCCAATCGTCTACGACCTCCCACAGCAAGTGCCGCCAATAATCCAGGCCGGCGCGGCGCAGGTAATAGTCATCCGTGCGAAAGCCCAGCGGTCCCACGAGCCAGAGCTTCGCACCCACCGCGACGCACGTGCGGCCTACACTCCCCGTGTTGTGGGGGATTTCGGGCTGGTAGAGAACGATGTGCAGGCAAGGATCGTACACGGCAAACGCCAGACAACGGCCAAAATGACGTTGAACGTCCAACATCGAACATCCAACATCCAACATCGAACGGGCCTCGGTGACACCCCTCGACGTTCGATGTTCATTGTCACCTTGTCACCTTGTCACCTTGTCACCTTGTCACCTTGTCACCTTGTCATCATCCCACGGGCTAACGGGCTGCGGCGGGGGCGGCGGGTTCAGCGCCAGGTCGTCTTCCTCGACGCGCTTGGGCTTGGCAACTCGCAACTGCTGAACCTCGCGGGCAATGCTGGGCAAGTTGAGCGCCGCAACCAGCACCGCCGCCACCAGCAGCACGATCTTCAGCCCCATCGTATCGGGCGAGAACGGCCGCTCGACGGCCTCGGTCATCGACCAGAACGGCGCCGGGTATTGGAGAAAGCTGTACTCGTAGGGCATATAGCCTTCGATCATGCCGATGGCCGACTGAATCAAGAGCGGCATCAAGTTGCCCGCCGCCAGCAGCCCCAGATGAAACACCACGCCGACGAACATGTTCACCTCCGTGTAGCGTCGCAGCAGTCGGATGATCAGCCGGCCCAGGCCCAGATAGATGACCACGTAGCACGGGGCGAGGATCGCCAGGTTGATCGCACCGGCAAAGTTCTGGTAATACCTCTGCGACTGCTGCCGGGCGAACTGAGGGCCCAATTGGCCCACGGCCGAGACGGACTCATTACGGTCCACAGCCCAAGCATCCGCCCAGTTCAGCGCCACGGCAGCCAACACCGCGGCGCCGACCAGGTTCACGACGGCGAACACGTAGCCGGTCCCCGAGCCGGGATTGAACCAGGTGAGAAACACGCGCCCCAGGAAGCTCTGTGGCAATTCGCGCCGCACGCGGGGCGACAGCTCGGCCCCTTCGGCGGTCATGAACATGCCCATCACGTACCAGTGGATCGTCACGACGATCATGAAGGGGATGCCCATCTCCGGGTCGTAGCGCTCCTCGAAGGCCCATCCCCAGCCGATCCAGCCCACGAACATGGCGTAATGGGCCAGCATGGTCACGCGCAGGGCCGTGGAGCGGTTCTCCGTGGGGAACATCAGGCGAGCCCGGGCAATCAGCAGAAACAGCACGCAGTAGCCGATCGCGCCATTGAGCATGCCGGCGGAGATCGTCCAGAACTCCGGCTCGTCGAAGGGGAGCGCCTGGTGCCGATCGATGAACTCCTCGATCACGAATGCCAGGCCGCCGAAAAAATTGAACAAGCAACCAGCGATGAGCACGACCGAGACAAACACCTGCCACACGCGCTGCCGGGTGACGGTGGCCAGCGCCAGCGCAAAGAACGTCAGCACCAGCGAGTTCATGCACAGCCAGAAGACCAGGTAATTGATCGTCAGCACGTCCACGCCGCGCAGCAGATAGGTGAAGGCCACACAGGGTGCGATGGCCGAGAGATAGACGATCATCTGCAGGATGGCGCTGCCCAGCTTGCCGGTGACGATCTGCCGCGCAGTGAGCGTGCTGATGGACATCAGGTCGTAGGTGCCGTCTTCCCATTCGGCCGCCAGCGAGCGGTAGGCGCTAAACGGGATCACGACGATGAGCGGGAAGGCGAGGATGCAGAAATATCCCGCGAAGATCTCGTTGCCGGCAGACCCGTAGGCGACGCTCGGCCCCCACGTCAGCACCATCATCGACCACAGCCAACCGCACAAGAGCAGCAGGCCGAAGGTGATCACAAATTGCCGGCTTTTGAGCGCCTGCCGCGTCTCCTTGACGAGAATCGGATTCAGGTAGTCGCCGGCCCGAGCGCTCCAGGCGTCGAAGCGGTCCCAAAAAACACCGAGTCGTCCGACGAGCGACGCCGGCCCGGTTGCGCCTTGCGTGCTGGCGGAGGACGGCTCAAGCGGAAACGGTTCGTTGGGCTGCGACATTTCAGCAAACTTACTGAACATCGAACATCCAACATCGAACATCCAACATCGAATGGTTCGATGTTCGATGTTGGATGTTCGATGTTCGATGTTCGAGACGAAACACGGGCCTGACTCCTGTCACTGCACACACGTCGGGCTTACGCCTCGACGCTTGCCTTACTGCACCTTTCCTTCCGTCACCTGCATGAACACGTCCTCCAGCGACCGCTCGTGGCCGGCGAAGGCCACCACGCGGAAGCCGGCGGCGATGATCTCGCGGAGCATGTCGGCCTCCGCCTCGCGGTCGCGGTCGTGAACGTAGAACACGGCGTCCCCCTCCGTGCGGACTTCGTCCAGGTCTGGGCGGCCGGAGAGCCATACGGCCAAAGGGGCCGGATCGCCTAGCACGCGCACCTGCACGGTGTTCTTGCCCGGCTGCTGCTTGCGGATTTGATCGACCGTGCCGACGGCCAGCAGCTTGCCCAGCTCGATGATGCCGACCTTGTCGCACATCTCGCCCAGCTCGGTGAGGATGTGCGAGCTGATGAGGATCGACTTGCCCTCCGCCGCCAGGTCGCGAATCATCTCGCGGAACTGGATGCGGGCCCGCGGGTCGAGCCCGGCGGCCGGCTCGTCGAGCATCGAGCACGGGGGGGTCGTGGATCATCGCCCGGCCCAGGCAGAGCCGCTGCTTCATGCCCTTGGAGAGGCCGGTTGATCGGCCTTCTCGGCCAGGCCGTCGAGCTTGGTGAAAGCCATCGTGCGCTCGATGGCATCGTGCCGCTCGCTGGCCGCGCGAGGCCGTAAGCCCGGGCGAAGAAATCGAGATACTCGCGGACGTTGACGTTGGGGTAGGTGCCGAAGTAGTCGGGCATGAAGCCCAGCCGGCGGCGGACGCGGTCGGGGTCGTTGACGCACGGAGAAGCCATCGACGAACGCATCGCCCGCGGTGGGCATGTCGAGCGTGGCCAGAATCCGCATGCTGGTGGTCTTGCCGGCGCCGTTGGGGCCGATGAAGCCGAAGACCTCCCCGCGGTGCACTTCGAACGAAATGCCATCCACCGCCCGCGTGGCCCCGAAGTGCCGCCGCAGGTTGCTCAATTGAATCATGGGATGATCGAAGGACATCGGCGGTTGGCGGATGGCCGGTTCACGTCCGCGAACGGATGAGCCGCGAAGATTCCTCCAGTAAAGCAGGCATCCGCAGGTCGGGCAAGCAGCAGCCGTGGCAAGGCGCTTGGACAATGCGTGCCCCGCGCGGCACGACAAGCGCTCTGGGTCAATCTGTTTCGGCGTTTTTATTCGGGAATAGTCGCAACAAAGGCCGGGACGCCGCGTTACTGCCGCGCCTCCTATGGGTTAGGAGAGGTGCTGAGTCACGAGACGGCTCAGAGGGGTAAACGCGGGAGCATGTGAGTTCGGCGCGCACAATCGCTCGCACACTCACGTACCTCGCCGATCGTTGAGTTTCGCTTGGCTGTGGCGTAGCAGGCTCCAGGGGTCAGGTGAGCATCGCTCAGCCGAGCTGGCAGGAGGAATCGCGATGAGGGACTTTACTCATCGCTGGGGATCGTTCTGTACCGTCACCGCCGCAACAGCCGCGATGGTGGTGCTGATCGGCTTCGTGCAAACCCCCGGCGAGCAGGTGCTCGATCAACCCGTCGTCGTTGACGGTCCGCCGATTGCCTTTCGGCCGCGGCTTGTCGAGGGGGACATCGCTCCCAATTTCAGCCTGAAGGCCGCCGAGGGTGAGCGGCAAGTGGAGCTCGCCCAGTTCCGCGGAAAGAAGCCGGTGGCGCTGGTCTTCGGCTCGCTCACGTGTCCCGTGTTCCGCGGCCATTCGGCAAACTTGCAGGAGCTATATCAGAAGTATCGCGAGAACGTGGAATTCTTGGTGATCTACGTTCGCGAAGCGCATCCCGTCTCGCACGCCGGCATCCACGAACCTTACACGCGAGAGAACCTGGCGGAAGGGATCGATCTCTGGCAGCCGACCAACGAAGGCCTGCGAGCCCAGGCGGCGCGGCAGATGTGCAAGCGACTGTCGCTCGATATGCCCGCGCTGGTGGACAACATGGACGACACCACGAACCGCGACTACACGGCCTATCCGATTCGGCTGTACCTGGTGGGCCGCGACGGCCGCATCGCTTATCGAGGCGGGCGGGGCCCGACGGATTTCGCGCCGGAAGAGCTGGAGGCCGCGATTCGACAGCAGCTGGGTCAACTTGTTTCTCCTCCGTTTATTTCGTAATAGCGCGGCAACGGGGGGAGTGGTCTCGATTGTGGCGATCGCCGCGGCGGCGCTCGTGATTGGCATTGGCGCGTTGCAGCCAACGGAGCGGGTCGTCCTCATCCAGCTACCGCCGTGGGAGCGCACGGGGTTAGGCGAGGGAGACGTGGCCCCCGACTTCCGCCTGAAGACTATCGACGGCACGAGTAGTCTTGAGCTAAGCGACCTTGTCGGCGAGAAGCCCGTGGCGCTGATCTTTGGCTGGTACAGTTGCCCGCCGTTTCGGGAACAGGCCGCCGAGCTGAAGCTGCTGTATGAGCGATATCGCCGCGATGTGGAATTTTGCCTGATCTATGTGCTCGAGGCGCACCCCGTCGAGCGACGACCCGGCGCAGTGATCCGAGACCAGGGCGCCGACGGGGTCGGCATCGCTCAGGCCGCCAACGAAACAGAGCGTGCCGAAGCCGCGCAGCACCTGTGCAGCCGGATGCAACTCGAGATGCCGGCGTTGATCGACAACATGCAGAACAGCACCAGCCTGGCCTATGGCGCCCTGCCGGGCCGCTTCTACCTGATTGATTGCGAAGGCCGAGTTGCCTACCAAGGCCGCCACGGCCACGAAGGGCTCAGCGCCGCGGAGCTGGAGAGCGCCATCGAAGACGAGCTGCAGTAGCAGGACGGCACACGGAGTGTGCCTGCTACGGGCCGGTGAGCGCCATGTTGTCGCGGTGCACGACTTCTTCGTAGGGGCGATGTCCCAGCACCGCGGCGATCTGCTCGCTGCGCAGCCCCTTGATGCGGCGAATCTCTTCGGCCGAATAGTTGCTCAGCCCGCGGGCAATTTCCCGGCCCTCGCCGTCGCACAGGGCGACCACGTCCCCTTTGGCGAAGTGGCCCTCAACGTCTACTACGCCGATGGCGAGCAGGCTGCGTCCCTGCTGGCCGATGGCACGGCCGGCGCCCTGGTCCAGCCGGAGCTGCCCCCGCGGCGGCACGGTGAAGCCGATCCACCGCTTTCGCGAGGGAATGCTCTGGCCCACGGCCAGGAACAGCGTGCCGACCTGGTCGCCCGCCACGATCCGTTTCAGGATGCCCGGCCGACGACCGCTGGCGATGATGACGTTCTCACCCGCAGCGGTGCACATGCGCGCGGCGGCGAGCTTGCTGGCCATGCCACCCTTGCTCAGCCCCGTGGCCCTATCCTGGACCAGGGCCACGATCGATTCGTCGATCTGCCGCACCGTGGGAATGACGCGGGCGCCCGCTGCCGCTGTTAGACGCTCCGCCGCAGGTGACGCGGGCGACTCTGCCAAGGGAACACTCGGGGGCGCATCCCGCGGAGGAGCATCCCGCGGAGGAGCATCTCTTGGAGGAGCATCGTACAGCCCTTCCACGTCCGACAAGAGCACCAGCAGCGGCGCGCGGAGCAGGTTGGTGACCAGGGCTGCCAGGCGGTCGTTGTCGCCGAACGCGGTTTGCAGCTCGTCGACGGCGACCGTGTCGTTCTCGTTGATGACCGGGACGGCGCCGCACTCGAGCAAGGCCAGCAGCGTGTTGCGGACGTTCAAGTAGCGCGTGCGGTGGTTCAGATCATCGGCCGTCAGCAGCACCTGAGCGGCCAGCCGACCGTGGGCGGCCAGCTCGCGGTCGTAAGCCTCGACGAGCTTGCTTTGGCCGATGGCGGCCACCGCTTGCAGGCGGGCGAGGTCTTTGGGGCGGGCTTCCAGGCCGAGCCGCCCCATGCCGGCCCCCACCGCGCCGGAGCTGACCAGCACGACCTTACGTCCGGCCTCCCAGAGCTGGTGAATCTCCTCGGCCAATTGGGCCACGCGCTCTTCGTTCAGCTTGCCGCCGGCGTGAGTCAGCACGCGCGTGCCGACCTTGACCACGATCAAGTCGGCGGTGGCGGCGATCTCTTGGCGGAGGAGGTCGGTCATGCCAGCCACACTAACACCAAGGCGATGCCCACGCGAGGGCATGGGACGAGCCGTGGAATCTACCCACGACCCCTCGGCCGTATTGCCAGACTTCGCCTCCGTTTCGTAAAATGCCTCGCTTCGGCCCAATCCGCCTGTTCGACGCAGAATCCTCCTTCGGTCCCATGTTCGACGCTCTGCAGAGCAACCTCTCGCAAGCCTTTCGCCGCTTGACCGGGCAGGCCCGGTTGACCGAGGCCAATATGCGCGAAGGGCTCAAGCAGGTCGAGCGGGCGCTGCTGGAGGCCGACGTCAATATCAAGGTCGTGCGCGATTTCATGGAGCGCGTGACCCAGCAGGCCGTCGGCGAAGACGTGCTCAAATCGCTGCGGCCTACGGACCTGGTCGTCAAGATCGTCTATGAAGAGCTCGTGAACCTGATGGGCCCGGTGGACCATTCGCTCCACCTGCGCGATCTGACGAAGATCATGCTCTGCGGCTTGCAGGGGTCGGGTAAGACGACGACCTGCGCCAAGCTGGCCCGGCTGCTCAAGCAGAACGGCCGCCGGCCGATGATGGTCGCCGCCGACCTCCAGCGCCCCGCGGCCATTCACCAGTTGCAGGTGCTGGGCGAGCAAATCGGCGTGCCAGTTCACGCCGATACGGCGGCCACCGATCCGGTGAAGCTCTGCCAGGAAGCGCTTCGCCTGGCGCCGCAGCAGAACGTCGATGTGGTGCTCTTCGACACGGCCGGGCGGCTGCACATCGACCAGGAGCTGATGGACCAGCTCAAGCGGGTGGACAACAAGGTCGAGCCGCACCAGGTCTATCTCGTCGTGGACGGCATGACCGGCCAGGACGCCGTAAACAGCGCCAAGGCCTTCAACGAGGCGCTGGAGCTCAACGGCGTCATCATGACGAAGCTGGACGGCGATGCCCGCGGCGGCGCCGTGCTCTCGGTCAAGGCCGTCACGGGCGTGCCGATCAAGTTCCTCGGCATCGGCGAGCACCTGCAGGACCTCGAGCCGTTCCGGCCCGATGGCATGGCTAGCCGCATCCTCGGTGGCGGCGACCTCTTGGAGGTCGCGCGGCGTGCCCAGACCGAGATGGACCAGGCCGAGCTGGCCGAGCAGCAGCGGCGGATGATGGAAGGCCAGTTCACGCTGGACGACTTCCTCAGCACGCTGGGGCAGATCAAGAAGCTCGGCCGGCTCAGCAGCATTCTCAAGTACCTGCCCGGCATGGGCCAGATGAAGGAGATGCTGGCCAACGTGGACGTGGACAAGGATTTGACGCGCGTGCAGGGCATCATCCACTCGATGACCGCCGACGAGCGCCGCAATCCGGGCAAAGTGATCGACCAGAGCCGTCGGCGGCGGATCGCGGCCGGCTCCGGCGTCGAGGCGCACGAGGTCAACGACCTGGTGAAGCAATTCGACGTGATGGCCGACATGATGAAGCGCTTCGCCGGCAAAGGGATGCGCGGGCAAATGGAGGCCATGCAAGAGATCCAGCGGCAGGCCGCCGATCCGCGCGGCCCCAGCAAGCAGAAGGTCGGCACGGGCAAACGTCTCTCCACGCAAGAAAAAGACAGGCTCCGCAAGCAAAAAGAAAAAGAGCTGCGCCGCAAACGGCGAGAGGAACGTAAGCAATAAATCTGTCAGTTGTCAGTAGTCAGTTGTCAGTTGTTCGTTGCGGCTGTCACCGTCAGTTGCGGTAGTTGCCGGACCAAGGACAAGGGACCAAGGACAAGGGACCAAGGACAAATGACAACTGGACGACTGACAACGACGGCAACTGACCACTGACAACTGACCACTGACAACTGACAACTGACAACCCACAAAGGACACTCATGGCAGTACGCATTCGCATGAAGAGGATGGGCCGCAAGCATCGGCCGTATTTCCGCATCTGCGCCACGGACTCGCGCGCCCCGCGAGACGGCCGCGTGATCGAGGAGCTAGGCACCTACGACCCCTTGATCCCCGAGACCGACGCCCGCGTGCAGCTCAATGCCGATCGCGTGGCGTACTGGGTTTCCGTCGGTGCCCAGCCGTCGGAAAAGGTCAGCGTGCTCATCAGGAAGTACGGTGCCGACGGCACCCATTTGAAGCAGCAGGAAGAAGCTCGCGCGCGGCTGAAAGAACAGGGCTACGGCCAGGCGGCGGCCAGAGTCAAGGCCATGGCCAAGGTGTAGCGGTCGCTGTGTGCGTTCCTCGTCCTCGTCGTCCTCGACCTCGTCCTCGATCACAAGCCGGGTGTTTCGAGTAACGAGGACGAGGACGACGACGAGGACGAGGAGAACGAATGATGGCTGAAAGCCAACCCTATGCGTTTCGACGTGCTCACCCTGTTCCCCGAGATCCTTTCGGGCTACCTCGGTCAGAGCCTTTTGAAGCGGGCGATTCAAGCCGGACTGGTGGAGGTGCAGACCCACAATATCCGCGATTGGGCCGAGGGCAGGCATCGCCAGGTGGACGACCGGCCTTACGGCGGCGGGCCGGGTATGGTATTGATGGTGCGGCCGGTGGTCGAGGCGGTGGAAGCCGTTCAGGCCCTGGCGCCCGGCGGCCGGGTCGTCCTGTTGACTCCGCAGGGCCGGCGGCTCGACCAACGCCTGGTGGAGGAGCTGGCCGGCCAGCGGCGGCTGCTGCTGGTGTGTGGGCGGTACGAGGGCTTCGACGAAAGAATCCGGCAAATCCTCGATCCGCTGGAAGTTTCGGTCGGCGACTTCGTCCTCAGCGGAGGCGAGGTCGCGGCCATGACGATCATCGATGCCGTGGTCCGTTTGGTCCCCGGAGTGTTAGGCGACGAGCAAAGCAACCGGCAGGATTCGTTTTCCGGCGAACAGAGACTGCTGGAGTTTCCCCAATACACCCGCCCGGTGGAGTATCGCGGCCTCGCCGTCCCAGAAGTGCTGCTGAGCGGGAACCATCCCGCGGTGGCCGCCTGGCGCGAAGAGCAGAGCCGCGAGCGCACGCAGCAGCGGCGCAGCGACCTGCTGAACGATTGAGGGCGCCAAACCGCAAGCGGATTCCACGACGCAACGGGCAATTCACAACTGACAACTGACAACTGACAACTGACCAGCGCACCATGAGCCAGCAGATACTCAATCTCGTCGAAAAGGCCAGCCTCAAACCTGAGGTGCCGCGGTTCGACATCGGCGACACCGTCGATGTCCACACCCGCATCTTGGAGGGTGACAAGGAGCGCATCCAGATTTTCTCCGGCGTGGTGATTGCTCGCAGCGGGTCGGGCACGCGGGAGATGTTCACGGTCCGGCGGATCGTGGCCGGCGAGGGGGTGGAGCGGAAATTCCCCCTGCATTCGCCGCGGATCGCCAAGGTCGAGGTCAAGCGCCACGGCATGGTGCGGCGCGCCAAGCTCTACTATCTCCGCGAGCGGATGGGCAAGGCCACGAAGCTGAAAGAGCGCCGCGCTACGCTCGGCAAGAAGGAAGCGAGCGAAGGCTAGACCAACTTTGGAGTGCGGTGACTCGTCACCGCTTTGGGATTTTCGCCCGCTCGCCACGAAGAGGCGCGGTCTCGATGCTCGTCGCAAAAATCCAAAAGCGGCGACGAGTCGCCGCACCCCAAAACGCGTCTACTCGCCCACGTACGGCAGCAGGGCCATAAACCGCGCCCGCTTGATAGCTCGAGTGACCGCGTGCTGGCTGGCAGCGACGCAGCCGCTCTTGCGCCGGCTCATGATCTTCCCCTGCCGGCTGACCAGCTTGGACAAGAGGTCCAGGTCTTTGTAGTCCACGAACATCGGCCGCGGACGCTTGCCCTCCACGAACACGGGGTCTTTCTTCTTTGCACGCGCGGTAGGTCTGCGCTTCTTGGCCATGCACACCACTCCTGAATCGATAGCGGGAAGCTAGCAAGGTATCGCCTTGCCGCGTTTCGATCAATGGCTGATTGTCGGCGATGGCCCGCCCTTGCAGCCGGCGCCTTCGGAGCAGTTTTCCTCATCGTGCGCCGACGCATCACCCGATAAGTCGCCAAAGACGGACAATCCCCACTTTATGCTGCGCTGAGAGAACTCCCATGTTGCGCCGCTATCACGTGATTCTCGCCCTGCCCCTTGCGATCGTGGTGAGCGCTTGGCTGGTCGTCAGCGTCGTTGCCCAGCAGCGCTCGATGCCGCAGCAACCTGGCCAGGCCTATTCGCCAGGCTACGGTTCGCCGCCGCAAGGCTACGGCCACAATCCCCAGTCGCAGGGCTACGGTTCCCAGCCGCAAGGCTATGGCTCGCAAGTGCAGGGCTATGGTCCACCAGCCCAGGGACAGCCGGGCCAGGTCGCCCCTCCCTCACTGCTCAACAACGGCCTATGGGACAACGTGCCGCCAGGGCCTCTTCGGCCCTTCGCAACCACAGCAGCCACAGCCGCAGCAGACGCAACGACCGCAAGGAAACCCTCAGGGCATGAACCGCGGCAATCCGCAGGCCATGGGGCACAGCGCCGTCACGCAGCGTCACGCGGCCCGCGGCGGCACGTCGCCGGCCAATCCCCAAACGGCGCCGTCGCCGGGGGGTGGCTGGATGTTCCAGGATCAAATTCAAAGCCTGATCGGTCCGACCAGCCGCCCGGCGCCTAACCAGTTGCCGCCGCAGGAGTCGATGAGCAACCAGGGATCGCCGAGACAAGCAGCGAATCGCCCCGTCCCTTCGCCGCAGCCGCAAACCTCGCCGCATAACTCGCAGCGGCTGCCGACGCGGCCCGCCGGCAATCCGGACTTTCACGTCGGAGCGCGGACCGATACGCTGCTGCCCTCTTCGCGCAACGGCGGGGGAATGTTAGCTCCGCCCGCTGCTTCGGCAGAAGTGATCGACGACCGGCGGGTGACCCGCTCGACCCCCTCGGCAAACTCCGGGGCGGACGCCTCGGCTCGCCGCGTGCGGACCGAAGAGCGCGCGATTACCATCGACACCGGCATGACCAGCTCGCGTCGAACCACGCCCGAACCGCGGGAAGAAGAGCCCGTTCCTCCGGCGGAGGAGGCCGCGCCCGCGGAGAGCGAGGCCAATCCGGTCCGCCAGGCAATGGCCGAGCCGATCGATACGCCAACTCCGGCGGCCAACGAGCGTCCCGAACCGGAACCGATTCCCTCATCGCCGATGGCGGCTCCTGCTGCTCCCACGTCTGCCATCTCGATCCCCGTTTCCGTCCCGTCGCCCGTTCCCACCCCTGCTTCTGCTCCTGCTCCTGCCGCCCAAGTGCCTGAAACGTCGGCCCCCGCGCCGTGGGAGCCGCGCGTGCCGGTCGTCACGGAAGACGTGGGGTTGCCGGCAGTGAAGCCTCAGCCCGCGCGCCCGACCAGACCTCCGCGGGCGCCGAGGGCGTGCTCTTCCGCCGGCTGGGGCCATCGCTTGTCGTCGAGACGCTGGGACCGCGGCGGATCGTCGTGGGCAAGGAAGCCGCGTATCGAATCGTGCTGCGGAACCTGGGCGACGTCGCCGCCGGCGAGGCCACCGTGAGCGTGCAAGTTCCGGATTGGGCCGATGTGGCGGGGGCCACCCCAACGCGCGGCAAGATGACCTTGCCCCCCTCCGCGAAGTCAGGAGAGGCCCTGAAATGGCAAGTGCCCGGCCTGCGGGCCGGCGGCGGCGAAGAGCTGGCGCTGCGGCTCGTGCCGCACGAGAGCCGGGCGCTGGAACTGGCCGTCTCCCTGCAATCGGCGGCCATCGATTCACAGTTCACGGTTGACGTCCGCGAACCCAAGCTGCAATTGACCATCGGCGGTCCCAAGGAGGTCCGGTTCGGCGAGAAGGCAGTCTTCGAGCTCACCTTCTCGAATCCCGGCTCTGCAGACGCCGAGAACGTGCTGGTGCGGCTGCTGCCGATCGATCCGGGCGACGACGCCGACACGCACGAGATCGGCACGATTCCGGCCGCTTCCAAGCAATCGGTGGAGATCGAGCTGGTGGCCCGCCAGCCGGGCACGCTGGCGATCCGCGCCGAGGCCACGGGCGAGAGCGGCTTGAAGAGCGAGGCAATTCGCGAGGTCACGGTGCTCAAGCCGGACCTGAAAGTCGAAGTCGCCGGTCCAAAGTTCCGCTATGCTCGCACGATCGCCACCTACCAGGTCAAGGTCACGAATCCGGGCAATACGGTCGCCCGCGCCGTGCAAGTCGGCGCGATGCTGCCTGTTCAATCGAAATTTGTCTCGGCGTCCGGCGGTGGCCAGAAGGAAGAGGACGCCAACAACATCCGCTGGAAGGTGCCCGATCTGGCGGCCGGCGGGGAGTACACCTTCGAGCTGAAGTGCGAGCTGGAGAACAACGGACCCAACCGCATCCAGGTGGCCGCCCTGGCCGAGGGCGACCTGCGCGACACGGCCTTCATCGCCACCGAGGTCGAGGCGCTGGCCGATGTCGATCTGGAGGTGAACGATCCCAAGGGACCGCTGCCCGTCGGCGAGGACGTGACCTACGAAGTCGTGATTCGCAACCGCGGCAGCAAGAGCGCCGATCAAGTCAAGGTGTGCGCTTACTTCTCCGACGGCATCGAGCCGGTCCAGGTGCTCGGGCAACGGCACCAGATCGAGACCGGCAAGGTAACGCTCGACCCGATCGTCAAGCTGGGGCCTGGCGAGCAGGTGGTGGCCCGGATCATTGCCCGCGCGTCGAAGCCCGGCAGCCACGTGTTCCGCGCCGAGGTGCAATGCCCAAGTTTGGAATCGAAGCTGTCGTCGCAAAAGACGACGCGATTCTATGGCGACGAGCCCGCAGCTCGCGGCACGTCGCGGCCCTCCGGCCTGCACCCCAAGACGGGCGGCGACGGCTCGCTGGTCGAACCGGCAGCCGGCCGCGCTCCGGACAAGGTCACTCCCTCACATCCCAAGCCCGTGGACCCGCGGCAGGCCCCCTCATTCCTCACGCCGCAGGGCGGCACGGCCCCGCGCTAGCCGAGGGCGTGTCATGGGTGCCATAGCCGTCCTAGTCATGCGTCCCCGCGCGACGTAGCCCGACTCTCCGAGTCGGGCGGAGTGTGTCATTGCCCGACTCGGAGAGTCAGGCTACGATGCCCTGCCAAACTGGCGCCCCTCCTGCCGTCGCGGCCCGCTATAATGACGACCGGCACCATCCCCTGAACCTGGGGCTGGTCCCGCCGCGATGCTTCAATCGCGCGGTGCCTAGGGTCAGTCGTTGTTCGCTCGGTTTCGTCGTTTCGTTCCCCCCACATGCTCTTGGTGCTCGCCGTCTATCTCGCGCTGATCGTGTTGGCCTCGCTGGGCGGCGGCTGGCTCACGGCCCGCATGCGCCTGACGCACACACGGATGCAGCTCATCATGAGCTTCGTGGCCGGCCTGATGCTGGGCGTGTGCTTCCTGCACATGGTCCCCCATTCCATCCACGCCACGCACAAGCCCGATCTGAGCATGATCTGGCTGGTGGCCGGGCTGCTGACGACGTTCTTTCTGATCCGCGCGTTCCAATTCCATCAGCACGTTTCGGCGGAAGGAGATGAGGGGCACGTTCACCTTCACGAGATTTCGCACGAGCAGGCCGCCACGTCACACGAGCACGGTGCCACGTCGCACGATCACCACGGCCATCACGGTCACGTGTGCGAGCACGGCCACCCGGCCGACCTGGCCCACGCGCGGCCGCATGAGCTAAGCTGGCTGGGCGTGTTCATCGGGCTGGCCCTGCACGCGCGCTGGACGGCGTCGCGGTTGCGGCCGCCGTTTCGGCCGAGAGCCGAAGTGACGCGAGCGGTGGCTGGCACCTGGTCGGGCTGGGCACGTTTCTGGGCGTGCTGCTGCACAAGCCGCTGGATGCCCTGTCGGTCACGAGCTTGATGGCCGCCGGCGGCTGGCCGCCGCGCGAACGCCGGCTGGTTAACCTGGCCTTCGCCGCGATGTGCCCTCTGGGGGCGGCAGCGTTCTATCTAGGCATCGGCTTGACCGCCCATCACGACGTGGCCGTCGGCTGCGCCCTGGCTTTCTCGGGCGGCGTCTTCGTGTGCATCGCTTTGGGCGACCTGCTGCCGGAGCTTCAGTTCCACGCGCACGACCGGATCAAGCTTTCGCTGGCCCTGCTCTTGGGCGTGGCCGTGGCGATGAGCGTGTGGCTGCTTGAGCCGGCTCACGTGCACGGAGGGTGACGGGCATTAGAGTCGATCTTCCTCCTCGGGCTCCACGTCCGCCGTCTTGGCCAGCGCGCCTCGAATTTCTTGCGCCGACCGCGCTTCGCCCTCTGCCCCAGGTAGTCTTCCGTCATCAGAGAGGAGATCTTCTCGGCCAATGCGAGCGTGACCAATTGATTGATCGATACGCCTTCCTTCTTCGCCAGCTCGCGAGCTTGCTGGTGCAGCGACTGCGGGAGGCGCAGGCTTATGGTGCTCATGGCAACTCTCCTAATTCATGCAAAAAGTCCTTCGGCGTTAGCACTCGAATTCCAAATTGAGCAACTCCGCTGAAGTCAGCACGATTGTAGGTAATGATCACGGAAGCGCCGGAAGTGACGGCCAGTTCCAGGACCTTGTCGTCGTCGGGATCCTTGAGCCACGGCCGCCAAAGGAAATAAACCTCGTGGTGCACTGCGGCAGCGCAAACAAAATCGATCACGTCTCCCACGTCATGCTTGTTGACCCCGATCGTCCTGACCAGCCGCATCAGGGCGTCCTCGTACTCCAACACTATCGGCACGGAGACGTGAAGGTCGAATCTCCCCGTTCCGATGAATCCCAGAAGCTTGTGTGACGCACCACGTCGCGACCGCAGGCCCGCGACGAATACATTCGTGTCGATGACGATCTGCGGCAAGGCCATCGCGGTATCATATATGATACCATGCGAATCGAGCAATATAGCCGAAAAGCCCGCAATGAAGCAGGACGTGAGGCACTCCGCTCGCCCGCAGTCCTCCGCTTCTCGCCGTCCTCCAACCCGCCTATAATCCGTCCGTCATGCCGGTCGTCGATATCCAGAACCTCTCGAAGGACTACCGCGTCTATCAAAAGCGCGAGGGGGTGCTGGCCTCGTTAAGAGGGCTGTTTCGCCGGGAGTATCGCCTGGTGCCGCGCCGTGCGGGCGATCAGCCTGGCGGTCGAGCCGGGCGAGATGGTCGCCTTTCTCGGCCCCAACGGTGCGGGCAAGACGACCACGCTCAAGATGCTCTCGGGCCTGATCATCCCAGCGGCGGCGACGGCCCGCGTGCTGGGCCACGTCCCCTGGAAGCGCGAGAACGCCTACCGCCGCCGCTTCGCCCTGGTGATGGGCCAGAAGAACCAGCTCTGGTGGGACCTGCCGGCGGCCGAGTCGTTCCGGCTGCACCAGCAAATCTACCGCATCGAGCCGGCCGCGTTCGAGCGCACCCGCGACGAGCTGACCGAGCTGCTGGCCGTCGCGCCAGCTGCTCGGCCAGCCGGTGCGCGAGCTGTCGCTGGGCGAGCGGATGAAGATGGAGCTGATCGCCGCCCTGCTGCACTCGCCCGAGCTGCTGTTCCTGGACGAGCCGACGATCGGCCTGGACGTCGTCGCCCAGCACAAGATCCAGCAAGTTCCTGCGCCACTACCAGGAAGCGCGCAAGGTCACGATCCTGCTCACGAGCCACTACATGAAAGACGTGGACGCCCTCTGCCAGCGGGTGATCATCATCGCCCACGGGCGGATCGTCTACGACGGCTCGCTGTCGGGCATCATCGACCGCTTCAGCAGTCACAAGGTGATCACCCTGCTCTTCAATGGCGACGTGCCCAGCGGCGATCTTCGGGAGAGCCTGGGCCGTTACGGCGAAGTATTGGAGTTGAATCCGCCCAAGGCGAAGCTTCGCGTCGATCGCGGCAAAGTGCCCGAGGTGCTCGGCCAGATCCTGCCCAAGCACGTGCTGGAAGACGTGAGCGTAGAAGACGCGCCGCTAGAGGAAGTCATCGCGAGCATGTTCGCACAAGCCGAAGAGGAGGCCTAGGGTGGGCTGTGCCCACCAAAACCCACGTCGTACCATGGCGACGCGTGGCAGCGGTCCTGAGCACATTAGGCGGGCACAACCCGCCCTACTCTCATGCACAACACCTTATCCGGCCGCGCCGCGCTGGTCACCGGCGCCGGCGTGGGCATCGGCCGGGCGATTGCCGAGTCGCTGGCTGCCGCCGGGGCCGCGGTCGGCGTGCATTGCCATCGCAGCCGGGCTGAGGCCGACAAGGTCGCCGCCGGCATCTGCCAGCGCGGCGGCAAGGCCACCGTGCTCGAGGCCGATTTGAGCGTGCCGGACGAGGTGACGCGAGTGGTAGACGAGTTCCTGGTCTTCGCCGGCCGGCTCGATATTCTTGTCAATAACGCGGGCTCGCCGATCACGCGGAGCCGCCTGGAGGATTGCTCGCTGGAGTTGTGGCAGCAGGTGCTGGCCACGAATCTCACCAGCGCCTTTCTCGTCACGCAGCGCGCCATTCCGCACTTGCGGGCCAGCGGCCAGGGAGCGATCGTCAACAACCTGACGCTTTCGATCCAGACCGGCGGCGCCAACGGTGCGGGGCCCTATGCCATCGCCAAGGCCGGGCTGGAAGTGATGACCCGCACGCTGGCCCGCGAGCTGGCCCCGCACGTGCGGGCCAACTCGATCATGCCGGGCGTGATCGAAACCCGCCACCACGAGGTCTATTCCACGCCGGAGCGGATGGAGCAATATCGCAAAGAAACGCCGCTGGCTCGCAATGGCACGGCGGAGGAAGTGGCCGCTGCAGTGCTCTTCCTGGTCAGCGACGCGGCCAGCTTCGTCAACGGAGCGATTCTGGACATCAACGGCGGCCGCTATCTGCGCTAGGAACCACCAGAATTGGCTTCGGCCGCAAGCGGCAGGTTTCGAGTATCTTGATAGTCTCGTTGAGCTCCAACTCGCTCAGGACCCGCTCCCATGTGCGCCCGAAACCCGATTCAGTGCATCATCCCGCCGTACATCACCGAGCGCCTGGCGCAGTCGGACGACCCCGCGGTCCGCTCTCGCGCCTGGCGAACCTGAAGATCGCCGCGGCCATGCGGGCGGAGCGAGTGATGGCCCAGTCGATGCCTTCGTTGATGGCCGCTGCGTCTCCCTCTCGCAGGAAGCACCGCCTGGTGTACGACGCCGGCGGGGCCGACGAGCTGCCCGGCTCGCTCGTCCGCTCCGAGGGGGAAGGCAAAGTGGCAGACCCTGCCGTGAACGAGGCCTACGACTTCGCCGGCCACACCTACGACTTCTACGACAAGATCTTTGGGCGAAACTCCCTGGATGACGACGGCATGACGCTGACTTCCACCGTGAACGTGGCCGAAGTGGACGACACGGGCCAGTTCGCGCCGATGAACAACGCGTTCTGGAACGGCCAGCAGATGGCCTACGGCGACGGCGACGGAGTCGTCTTTCGGCGGTTCACGCGCTCGCTCGAACGTCGTCGGCCACGAGCTGACGCACGGCGTGGAATCGTTTACTAGCAACCTGACGTATTTCGGGCAATCCGGGGCGCTCAACGAACACTTCGCCGACGTATTCGGCATCCTCGTGCGGCAGTGGAAGAAGAAGGAAAAGGCCCTCACTGCCAATTGGGTGCTGGGCAAGGAGGTCCTCGTGCCGGCCGCCACGCGCCGCGGGATTCGCGACATGGAGAACCCCGGCACGGCTTTCGAGAACGATCCGTACCTGGGCGACGATCCGCAGCCGGCCCACCTGTCGAAAATCTACAAAGGCCCGCGCGACCGCCAGGGAGTTCACATCAACTCCGGCATTCCGAACCGGGCGTTCGTATTGGCGGCCAAGGCGCTCAAGGGCAACGCTTGGGACGTGGCCGGCAGGATTTGGTACGATACGATGCTGCAGTTGACGACGTCGAGCCAGTTTCTGGACTGCGCAGCTTGAGCGTGCAGGTGGCCGCGGTCAAAGGGGCGGCCGCGAAGAAGGCGGTGACGGCGGCATGGAAGAAGGTGGGCATCACCGTCTAAGGCCCGCCGCGGGAGGGCAGGCCATGAAAGTGCGTTTCGTGCAGTCCGGCGGCTTCATGGGGATCGTCAAGGCCGCGACGCTCGACACGGAAACGATGCCGGCCGACGAGGCGAAACGGCTCGAGCAATTGGTGCGCGACAGCGGCCTCCAGGAATCCGGCACGTTCCTTTCCGAAGACGGCCGAGACCTGCAACAGTATGAGATCACAGTCACCCAGGGAAAACGGCAAATCGCCGTCGTCTTCGATGACGAGACGCTGCCGCAGAAGGCCAAGCCGCTGGTGGGCTATTTGAAGAAGCATGCCCGACCAGCACCGCTCGATTGAACGCGGCGAGCGAGGGGCGTAAGCCCCCTGATGGCAAGTGGCAGCCGCCGCGAATCAGGGGGCTTACGCCCCTGCTCGCCGGCAGAGCGAGACGGCTACATCAGCTCGCGCAAGTGCACTTCTACGCACTCGGCCAGCACCGGGGGGTTGTAGCCCCCTTCGAGCACGCTGACCAGGTTGCCGCCGGCGTAGGCATCGGCCACGTCCATCACGATCCGCGAGAGCGCCTGAAAGTCTTCGACCTCCAGGCCGAGCGAACCGATCGGGTCGGTGCGATGAGCGTCGAAGCCGGCGCTCACGAGCACGAGCTGCGGCTTTACTCTGGCCGCGAACTCCTCGAGCCGATTGCGAAACAGGCCCAGGAACTCGCCGCGGGGCGTGCCGAATTCCACCGGCAGGTTGACCGTGTAGCCCAGTCCGCGGCCGGCGCCGGTCTCGCCGCGGCTGCCGGTGCCGGGGTAGAACGGCCAGCGATGGATGGAGAGGAAAGCGACTTGCTCATCCTCCCAGAAGGCATCCTGCGTACCGTTGCCGTGGTGCACGTCCCAATCGACGACGAGCACGCGATCCAAGCCCAACTCGGCCGTGGCCAGGCGGGCGCCGATGGCCACGTTGTTAAACAGGCAAAAGCCCATGGGTGCCGTGGCCAAGGCATGATGCCCCGGCGGCCGCACGAGACACAAAGCGCGTTGATCCTCGCCGGCCACGACGCGCTCCACGGCGTCGCACACCGCGCCGGCCGCCAGCAGCGCCACCTCCGAAGACTCGGGCGAAACCCTCGTGTCGGACTCGATGCGACCGCCGCCGCTGGCCGCGAACCGCTCCACTTGCTCAGCATAGGCCAGAGCGTGCACCCGTCCCAAACGCTCCGGCGTGACGGGCGGCCATTCCGGTCGGCGGCATTCGGTGGTCAACGCCGTGGCACCCAGCCCGGCGGTGATGTGCCTCAGCCGCTCGGCGCACTCCGGATGATCGCCCGTGTCGTGGTCGAGAAATCGAGGGCTGGAATAGAGTAACGTCATCGTTGGCCTTTCGCTAATTCCAACGTCGCTGGCGGTATACAATTAGCACAGTAAGGTAAGCGCCGACTAGATGTTCGTGACGCCGTTCCAGACAATTCCGCATGATCGACACTGTCCGCGAGTTCTTCTCCGCGTGGCCCTGGTGGCAGACGGCGCTGCTGAGCGTCGGGGTGTTCGTGGTGATGTTCACCGTCAGCCTGGCGGCCGTGGGCTGGTTTCTGGTGAAGATTCCGCCCAACTTCTTTCTCGACGACTACTGTCGCGACGGGGACGAGCAGTGTTCGCCCTGGCGAAAGTGGTCCCTGAGGATCGGCAGGAACCTGGCGGGCATTGTGCTCGTCGTGCTGGGGGTGATACAACTTTTCATGCCCGGCCAGGGGTTGCTGACCATCTTGATCGGCGTGGTGCTGCTCGATTTTCCCGGCAAGCGCCGGCTGGAGCGCACGATCGTCAGCCGCCCGAAGGTGTTGTCCGCCATCAATCGGCTGCGGGCGCGGTACGGCCGGCCGCCACTCGTCTTAGAGGAGCACGGGCCGGAGGACACCGTACGGTATTCGGAAGGGCCGGATCTCTCGCGCGATCGCGTCAACGGCTAGAATCACGTCTGATCTTTCTCTCCTTATTCCAACGGAGGTCGGTCATGTGTCTTCGGCGCACGATGCTGTTCCAACTGGCAATCGGCCTGGTCGTGGCCGCGGGGGTTGCCGCCCAAGAGACGGCTACGTCTACGTCTGCCAAGCCCCTGGATGTCGCTTACGTCAGCGACGACTTCTTCGCCGCCCTGGTGGTGCATCCGGCGCGGCTGTTGGCCTCGCCGAGCCTCAAGGGGCTGCCGCTGGAGGAAGCCTCCAAAGCGCTGAAAGATCAGCTCGGCATCGAGCCGGGCCAGGTGGAACAGGTGATGCTCCTGCTGCCGCGGCAGATGTCCGCCGAGTCGCGAAAGTTCCGCATCGGCGAGAAGCCGCCCCCGATGCCCTTGGTCCCGGCCGGCATCGTTCGCTTCCGGCAACCCGTCGTCAACAAAGAGCTGGTGGCCAAGGCCAGCAAGCTGCTCGGCTTTGGGGGCCTGGAGCAGGTCGAGCGGGCCGACAAGACCTATTGGAAGACGACGGGCAGGACCGAAGCGGCCTTCTACGCTCCCGATGAGCGGACGCTGGTTTTTGCCAGCGAGCGACGGCTTGTCTCGATGGTCTTCAATCTGACGCCTGGCGGACGCTTCGTCGGGCTGCTGAAGAAGGCCAACGCCTCCGGCGACGTCCTGGTGGTTGTCGATCCCTCGGCCATCCGCGAACAATTCGCCGAGCTGGAGCGCGAGTTCGGCGGCGGGCCCGAGGCGGTCATTGGCGGCATCGTGCTCCAGGTCCTGCGGCGCGTGGAGTCGTACACCTTCTCGGCCGATTTGCGCAAGGCACGCAGCTTCGCTGGGAGATCGGCGCCACCTCGCCCGAGGATGCCGAGCTGCTGCACGATCTGATCCGCGGCTGGCAGGCGACGCTGAAGCTCGCGCTGCCCACCCTGTTGCGGGAGTTGCACGGCGACGCGGCCACTCCTGGCGAGGCAGAGCTCCAGATGCTCGCCGGCCGGCTGCTGACCGAAGTGCTCTCGAGCCTCAAGACGAGCCACAGCGGCGACCGCGTGGTCATGCAACTGGAGACGAAGCGAAACTACGTCGATCTGTTCAGCCTGGCGGCCAAGGCCGTGACCGCGGCCAGGCAACAAGCGCCGATCGTCGAATCCGAGAACAACTTGCGGCAGTTGGCCCTGGCGATGCACAACTATCACGACACGTATCTCGCGCTGCCGTCGCATGCCAACTACGGGCGAAAAGACGACGCCAAGGGGGCCGCCAAACCGCTGCTGAGCTGGCGTGTGCACCTGCTGCCGTTCGTGGAACGCGTGGACCTCTATGAGCAGTTTCGCTTCGACGAGCCTTGGGACAGCGACCACAACAAGAAGCTGATTGCCAAGATGCCGTCCATTTACCGGTCGCCGGGATTGGAGCTGGGAGAAGGGAAGACGTGCTACGTGGTGCCCGTCGGGGCCGACACGAAGTATGGCACGATGTTCCCGCCGGGTGCGACGACCGCTAATACGGGCCGCGTCGCCAAGGGACAGCATGGTTTCAGCACGATCATCGACGGCACCGCCAACACGCTCATGATCCTGGAAGTTCCGCCGCAGAAGGCCGTCACTTGGACCAGGCCGGACGACTGGGAGGTGGACGTCAAGGATGCCAAGAAGGGCCTGTTCGTGCTCTGCGCGGGGTTTCTGCTGGCGGCGCTGGGCGACGGGTCGGTGCATCGCATCACGGAGCGGGCATCCGCCGAGGCCGTGCGGCGGCTACTGGGGGTGCGGGACGGCGAGTTCGTGGAGATCGAAGAGGTCATCCTCAACTACGGTTCCGGCCATGACCACGGCCGCAGCATCAGGAAGGCCAGCAAGTCGGCGGCCCCCAAGGCGGTCGATAAAGTGCCCTTTGGCGCGCCTGAATCGAGGGCGGAGCCGGCCAAGGAACGTGCCGTTCCGCCGCCTCGCAAGGAATAGATAAATAATGTGGGCAACTCGCTCTGCGAGGTGCCGGTCCAATTTGCAGAGCAAGTTGGCCACATTAGATCCACCGCAGCGGATCGCGCTCGTCGCGGCTGGCCCAGCAAGTGATGTCCGGGAACTGCCCGGCAAGCACGCCGGCCAGGGCCTCGACGCCGAACCGCTCGCTGGCATAATGCCCCACCAGCAGCAGGGCCATGCCGCGCGCCTCGGCCTCCAGGCAAGTATGAAAGCGCGTCTCGCCCGTCACGAGGCAGTCGCATGCCTGCTCGGCGGCGATGCCCAGGAATTCTCCAGCGCTACCACAGGCCACGGCGATCCGTTGCAACTGCGCGTTCCGGCTCGCCGACCGCCATGATGGCCTCGATCTTGAGCAGCCGCTTTAACCGCTCGCCCAATTGAGCCACGGTGAGCGGAGTATCGACCTTGCCCTGCCGGCCGGCGCCGAGTGCGCCGCTGGCATCGGGTGGTCCGCACATCTCGCCCAGCGGCCGCAGTGGCGCGATCTCAGCGAGTTCCAGCCCATCGGCCAGTCGCTGGTTGATTCCATCGGCCGCCGAGTCGAACGCCGTATGCGGGCTGAACACGGCGACGCGGTTGCCGATCAGGTCCCAGAGCAGCCGGCCTTCCGGCGCCTCGCACGTGATGCGCTTGAGCGGCCGGAACGGCAACGGATGGTGCGTGACGATCAGTTGCGCCGCGCTCGCGGATGGCCTCGGCCGCGCTGGCCGGCGTAATGGTGAGGCACGTCATCAGCCGCGTCAGCGTCGCCTGCGGGTCGCCGACCAAGAGGCCCACGTTGTCCCAATCCTCCGCCAGCCGCAGCGGTGTGTAGGACTCGAAGAACGCGGCCACGTCAGCAATCGTCGGCATGGAGCACCCTTAGCGCCAGCACGCCCTGGCGAGCGGGGGGCGTCAGCCCCCCTGATCACGGGGGCGCCACACCACCCCCTACATCGCCGCCAGCCTTACCGATTGTGCCGTGCTGGTCAAACGCGCGAGCCATGCCACTCTTCCAGGAATCATCGAATGTGACGACTCGCCCGGCCAGCATGTCACGGCTTTAACGAGAGTGCGGCCCAACCGCCGCGGGAAAGGATGCGGCTTCTCGGCTTCCGTCGCAGGCGCTTCTGCGCGGCCAATTAGAATGAAACTGACCACCCGCGGCACACTTTCCACGCGTTTCAGCATCCCGAGCAGAGAGCAGGCACATGAACCAGCACGCGAACCACCACGGCCCGGCCACCCTCGACCACGACTCGGACTGCGAGCAGATCGTCTCGCTGAAAAGCAAGCGGCATGAGGCCGGCCTTCCCGACCCGGACCTGACCGGCGGGTCGCTGGTCGAGCGGCTGGACCCGGCCCTGGCCGAGGCCACGACCGGCATGGGGGCGCTCTTGAGCGAGCTGATCCGCCGCACCCTCCGCGGCGGCGTGCAGCGGATCGACGAAGAGCTGCAATCGCAAGTGGAAGAGAAGGTCGATGCCACGGTGGCCGAGCGGATGCCGCAGGTCGAGTCGGCCGCCGGCCAGGCCGCCGAGGCCAAGGCCCGGCAGGTGGTCGGCCGGGAGTGCCAGGCCATCCAGCAAGACCTCGGGCAGCAGATCGCCGCGTCGAGCCATCGCGTCGAAAAGACGGCCCGCGACCTGATCCACGAGCAGGTCGAGAGCCTCACCCAGCGTTCGAAGAGCACGCTGCAATCGCTCAACGGCCGGATCGACGGCCTGCGGGGAAGCTCCGACGCCCTGGAGCTACGAATCGAACAATTGGAAGGGCAGCTCACCCGCATGGCGGCCCGCATCATCGCGCTGGAGAAGCCCGGCAGGCTCGCTGCGCATGGGCCGCCTTGACCGGCAAGTTGCGGCGACGGGCCTGATCACGGCCACGCGCTGGCGGCAATCAACGCACCCGGTTTGCGGTTGACAGCCGTATACTACGAGCTAGAATCTGAACACTCGTACATTTCAGCCCTTTAGCTCGGAGGCTAAGCATGCTCGTCGCACGTGATTGCCGGTCGGAGACACCAAGTGGCCGCCTGGAAGGCGTGCTGCGGATGAACGAGATTCTGCCCCATGTGCTTGCCCAGGTTGGCTTGTGCAAAGCCCGACAACGAAAGAGGATGCGCGGCAGCGGCGGCCGCTAGCGCCGACGGGGGCCGCCAGAGGGCAGATGCGGGCCGAACTCGTCGGCAGCCGCTACGTAGAATAGCCGCGTAGAATAGCCGCGTAGAATAATCGCGTAGAACGATCGTCCCAGCCAGCCAGTCCAACGCTTGGGAGCCAATTGCGTCTCATTCACCCGGCGGACGCTGGCGATGGTCTGACTGGCCCTCGCGGCGGCCGCGCCCCCCGCACCTGGATCATGGAGGACCGAACCATGCTCGTTCTTTCTCGCAAGCCGCAGGAAGCCATCCGCATCGGCGACAACGTGTGGGTCACGATCTTGGAGATCAAACGGGGCATAGTTCGGCTGGGCATCGAGGCGCCTCGAGACGTGTCTGTGTTGCGCTCCGAGTTGCTGGAGGAGAAGCGCATGGCAGCGGAAGTCCCCGAGGCTGCTTGAAGCGCTCCAGCAAGTTCAGCACAGACTCGTTCAGCATCGGACGGCCTCGCCTCTCCGTCTTGACCGTCTGAGCAGAACTCTTGCTTCGGCAACCGTCGGCCGGCAAAATAGCCCTGCCACGGACTCTCCCGCAGAGTCTTTGCCCACCGAGTCTTTGCCCGCCGAGACCTTCCCACCGCGGTCGCTCCCTTTGTCGGAGTTCGTGCCATGCCGCTGTTCCGCTTTACTCGTTTGACGCTCCCGGCCGCGGGCCTCGTTCTCCTCGGCACAGCGGCCGCTGCCGAACGAGAACAGCTCTTTGCCAAAAAGCTCAACGTCAACGTGCCGCACATCTCGACCGACAAGTCGGTGAAGCTACGACTACGACATCGTCTACGTCCGCGCGCGGCCGGGCCGGCGACAAGGTCCACAAGCGGTTCTACACCGACTTCTCCGCAGCCGGTCACGATGGAGCCGGGCGCCGACCTGATGCTGCTGCACCCCGACGGCAAGCGAGGAGCTGCTCGTCGCGGGCGGCGACGGCTCGGTCACCGACCCGATGGTCTCGTTCGACGGCGAGTGGGTCTACTACGCGCACATCTACAACCTGCAGAAGGCGCAGCCAGTGGAACCCGCCGCGGCAGGGGGCGGACATCTTCAAGATCCACGTGCCAGACGCGGAAGATCGTCCGGCTGACGAATCAGAAGTTCACGCCCAACACCGGCGCGGCCGAACTGGTCGAAGCGACTACCGCACGCCGGAGAAGGGCAAGATCGCACTTCGAGTACGGCGTGTTCAACATGGGGCCGTGCCCGCTGCCGGGCGGGCGGATCGTCTTCACCAGCAACCGCGACGGCTTCCGGCCCGGCCAAGGGCTACCCGGCCGATCGCCCTGCAACTGTTCGTGATGGACGACCGCGACGACGAGCATCGGCGACGACGAGACGCCGACCGAACCTCGAGAAGATCGGCCACCTGAACATCGCCGGCGCGCTGCACCCGGTCGTGCTCACGGATGGCCGGATCATGTTCAGCACGCTCGAGTCGCAGGGCATCCGCAGCGACATCCTCTGGGGCATCTGGACGATCCATCCCGACGGCACGAACTGGAACCCGCTGGTCAGCGCCTTCGATCCCGGCGGGGCGCCGAACGGCTTCCACTTCCAGACGCAGCTCTCCGACGGCTCGATCGTCGTCGAGGAGTACTACAACCAGAACAACAGCGGCTTCGGCGCGTACGTCAAGCTGCCGCCGTCGCCGCCGCGACGGCTACGCCGCGCGTTCGGCCCGGCGCTACATGAGCGACCCGCGCAACAAGCCGCTGGCGGTTCGGCCGGCACGACAACGGCAAGCCGCAAGTGGTACCGCATGCCGTTCATGCCGACCGGCTCGGTGTCGCTCACGCCGTTCGCGCATCGGCTGCGAAGGCCCGGCCGACCGCTCGATCCGCGGCGACAAGAACTCGCCCGCGGTCGGCAAGTTCACGCATCCCTCCGGCGCGCCGGACAATCACCTGCTGACGGTCTACTCGCCCGGGCCGGTCAATCATCAGTACACGTACCTGCCGCAGCTCGACGGCGGCATCTACCTGATCAAGAACGGCGAAGTCGTCGACGAGCCGGCCCAGATGCGGCTCATCAAGAACGATCCGAACTACAACGAGTGCTGGCCGCGGGCCGTCGTGCCGTACGAGCGCATCTACGGCATCGAAGAGCCGGCGAGCCTGCCGCGCGCTGGCCAACGACGGCAAGCTGTCGCAGCACCTGCCGGAGGGGACGCCGTTCGGCCTGGTCGGCACGTCGAGCTTCTACAAGCGCGAGAGCTATCCCAACGGCGGCGTGCCCGAAGGGCAAGGTGACCGCGACCTACGCCGGCGGCAACGATCCGTGGAAGGGGCTCGACGCCGTTCACCAGCCACGGCAACGGCATGCCGCTCAACTGGCACAACCAGGGGGCCGACGCCGGGCCTGTACACGAACGACGACATCCACGCCGTCCGCATCCTGGCGATGGAGCCGACGACCGACCGCAACCGCGGCGCCAAGCACGGCCGGCGGTTCTACAACCACGCCAGCGAGCGGCTGCGGATCCTGGGCGAGATCCCGCTGCGCAAGTTCGATCCCGGCGAGCGGCAGGAGCGAGAGGCCAGCCGCTCGATCCCGACGGCAACCCCGACACCAGCTTCCTGGCCAAGATCCCGGCCGACGCGGCGTTCACGTTCCAGACGCTCGACAAGCGACGGCATGGTGCTGAACATGGCGCAGACGTGGCACCAGCTGCGGCCCGGCGAGGTCCGCACACGACTGCGGCGGCTGCCACGCCCACAGCCAGAAGCCGACCGACTTCGAGCTGACCGCGGCGGCCAAGCCCGACTACAAGGTCTGGGACCTGGTCAACACGACGCCGCTGCGTCACCGACAAGGCGCAGCGACGAGTCGAGGCAAGAAGTGGGACGCCGACGACGAGACCGGCCTGCGGCTCGTCGAAGGACGGCCCGCTCGAACGTCGAGTACCACCGCGACATCCAGCCGATCCTGGCGCGAAGCTGCGTCGCCTGCCACACGCGAAGGACGGCAAGGAGCCGGCCGGCAACCTCGATCCTCGACGCCGACGACGAGCAGGTGCCAGCTCGAGCATCACGGCAAGTTCCCCGGCACGTACTACCGCCTGGCGGTGGACGAGCGGGCGAAGTTCGGCCACAAGCCGGTCGGCTGGGACAGCTGGGGCTACCCGCAGGCCTCGCGCTACGTCCGCAAGTTCCAGTCGCGCCGCAGCCTGCTGGTCTGGAAGATCTTCGGCGAGCGGCTCGACGGCTTCACGCAACGACGATCATCCGTCCGAAGCGAAGCCCGGCGCAGGCGACCTGGTGCACCAGGGCAAGCCGGTCGACGTGGAGAAGAACCGCGCCCGTGCCGACGTCGATTTCACGGGCAGCTCCGATGCCGCCGCCGGACGCGGTGGCCGGCAAATACGTTGGCCGAGGTGGCCGGGCGATCCAAGTCGAGCCGCTCTCCGACGAGGACCGGCGGACGCATCGTCCGCTGGATCGACCTCGGCTGCCCGATCGACCTGGACTACGACCCGAGCAAGATCGCGGCGACGAGCGGCGCGGCGGCAAGCGGCGCGGCGGCAAGCAGCGCGACGGCGAAAGCCACCCCTCTCCCCGCGGGGGAGACGGGCAGGGGTGAGGGGCCGTCCCCCAAGCAGCGAGGCTACGGCTGGTTCCTCGATGACAACCGTCCGATTCTGACGATCACGGAACCCTCAGCCGGCAAGAACTCGCAATTCGGCCGTATTCTCATCGGCATGCACGACTATTACAGCGGGCTGGACGAAGCCAGCTTCCGTATCACGGCAGACTTCGCCGTCGATGGCCATGCACCCGGCGAGAACCTGGCTGCCGGCTTCCAGCAGAAGACTCAAGGCGTGTGGGAGCTAAAGCTGCGAGAGCCGATCGCGGCATTGCCCTCGGGCAAGCTCACGGCATCCGTCAAGGACCGTCAGGGAAATGAGACGCGGATCGAACGCACGATCCGAGTTGATTCGATGCCCAAGTGAGCTCAGCGGGCGCGGTGGCAGGTTCCCCGTCATTGAGGCGGTGGCGGCAGCGCCAAGGGTCCGGCTGATGGAGCAGGGACCGCTGCCTGATACTTCTGAAGGAGGGCCCAAGTCGTCTGAAACTCGGGCCGCTGGCTCAGCGCGGTATTTCGGACTGGTCGCCACCGCGCGATAACGCTCCATCGCGGAGGTCAGTGCAGCGGCCGGCGGCGGTTGATCGCCGTCGTGAATTTCGGCTGGTAGCGCCAGATACCGTTTCCATGGGTCGTCCAGCAAGGCCTGAAGTCGAGACGCCGACTCGCCGAGCTGGACACGCAGCGTTGGTTCCTCGCGGCTCGCTGCCGTCTCGGTGAGGGTTGGCTCGTCAGGCAGCGGCTCCGGCGCGGCCGGCGCAGTCCATGCTGCTAAGGGCGCGGAATAGCTCGCGATCTGCTCGAGCAGTTTCACGGCCTCGGCCGGAACCAGCTCAGACTCTCCGGGCGCTCCGTCACCGAGCGCGCGGTAATAGGCGACCGTCCGCGTGCGATCCATCTCGATGGCGGAGCCGTCGATGGCCACCCCGGCAAACAGACCTCTGCTGCGCGAATAGGAGAAGATCTCGGCCCCCAGGCCCAGGTCGGTCGCTGCCGCCGCATTGCGGCCGATGGGGCCGGCGGCCGCGGCCGCATCCGCGCCGATGGTGACTTTTCCTCGGGCCAGGCCCCGCAAGCTCCGCTGCGTGCGGAAAACGAGAATCAAATCCGTTTCCTGGATTCCTGCTTGCCAGCCTACGCTCCCGCCGGTGATGGTGATGAACTCCGGGAGCTGCCAGTCGCCCTGGGCATCGCGGCACACGATGACACCGTGCCCATGCCGCACGCCAATCACAAAGCCGGCTTTGACCATGCCCGGAACAATGGCCACGCCCCGCGCATTGCTCAGCAACGACCGGGGAATGGCCTTGAGAGGGATCGCCATGATCTCGCCCAGGACCTGCCCGGCCGCCTCGACGGTCACCCCCTCTTGGCTTTGCGCCGGCACGATTTGCGCCGGCATGACCCGCTGTGCGAGAGCTGGCACACACGCCGTGAAAACTACGGCGAGGATAAGCGTGAGTGTCCTCATGACAAGCCTTGGGCGGTCGATCGTGTCACACGGCTGGTTTCTTGGGGGTTGGGACTCTAGCCGCGTGGCCCATACTGCACAACAGCGGTTACGACAGCACCCCCTGGAAGGCAACGATCCAGGGTTGCGCCGCAAGCGTGACGCGCTCAGGCTTACGATGGCCGCTAATCACGTGGCCATTCGTATTTTCGAAGAAAGTCAGCTAAACGAAAGTTGGGTGCGCACGCATGCGCCAGTATTGCGCACGCAAGCTTACCCGGCGCAAGAAGCTCGCCCGATTACTTGCCTTCGATGATGCCGATGATGCCGTCCATGATCGTGGCGGCGGCCGTGCCGGGGCCGTCCCAGGTCCAGATGTCGCGGATCATCTCGAACATCATCATGCCCGTCAGCGCCATCACCAGGAACGAGAGCACCAGGAAGCTGATCGTGAAGCCGGAATGCTGCGCCTGTGGACTGGCGGGCACCATCATCATGGGGCCCGGACCCATCGCCTGACTCGCCGGACCGCCCATCGTCGAGAGGGTTGCGTCGCTGCCTAGCAGCGTGGCGCGCCTGGTCGTCTACGACGGCCTCCGAATCCAGGGCGATGACCTGCGAGCCGCTGCTGTCGGATGAATCCTGATCGTCCAGCTCCAGCATCGGGGTGAGCAGGAAATCGTCGTCGCTGGACATGGCGTCTTCGCCGGAGCTGTCCGAGACGCCGTCTTCGCCGCTCAGCTCCAGCGGCTCTTCCAGCGACAGGCCGCTGTCAGCGGCGGCGGCCAGATTGATGCCGCTGTCGCCAATGCCGCTGCCCAGCCCGCTGCCGCTGCTGCCGCCTAGCACGATGTCGTCGTCCTCGAACTGCTGGTCGTCGGCCAGTTTGAATTTGGACGAGTTCATGCCCTGGGCACTGGAGGAGCCGCCGATCTGAATGTTGTCGTCCTCGCCCAGCGCCAGGCCGCTTTCGGAGATCGTGAGGTCGGAGCCGGCGCCGAGTTTGCCGCTGCCGCCGCCGAGCTTCCCGCTGCCGCCACCGAGCTTGCCGCTGGAACCGGTGCCGAGCTTGCCGCTGCTGCCGCCGAGCTTCACGCCGCTGCCCGGCTTGGCCGGTGGTGTCTTGGCTTCGATCGTGTCGTCGTCGTCTTGCAGTTTGAACGTGTCGCTGCCGGTGTTCAGATCGACCATCTGGAGATCGCTGCCGGCGCCACCCGGAGTGCCGACGTTGGGGATCAGCTTCAGCCCGCTGCCGCTGCCGGACTCCAGATCGGCGTCGGCCACCAGCTTGACGTCGCTATCGCTGCCGATGCCACTGCCGAGCGTCAGGTCGCTGTCATGGCCCAGGCCGGCGTCGCCGCTGGGGCCGATGACGGTGCTGGACCCCTGCCCCAGGCCGCCCAGCAAGGCGTCGGTGATCAGCCCGCCGTCATCCTGGCTTTCGTCCCCTTCAGGCGGAAGATAATAGGCCTTTTCGCCGCTGCTGGAGCTGGCACGGTCGGCCAGATAGCGCTCGACCTCCTCGGGCTTGAACTTCCAACCGGCGCCGTCCTTGATGGCAAAGATCTTGCGCTGGTCGATGAGTTGCACGAGCGCGTCGGAGCTGATGCCCAAGCGGGCGGCCGCCTCGTCCAGCGTCAACAGTTTCTGAGCCATCGAGCGATCTCTCGTGCGGCGAGGCGAGCGATCCCTCGGGAGGGCAGGCTCACCTCTGGTGGGCCATCATGCCGCGGATTTCGGCGGCAGTCGGCCGGGTTTCATTGAAAGGCAGTTGCAGGTCGCCGTCGCATTGGCGCCGCTCTTCAGCGCGATCACGCCGCTGACTCGGTCGATGTGGTACACGCTCATGGCCTTGCGCTGCGGATCGACAAGCAGCACCGCTTCCAGTTGCTTGCCGCCCTCCACCACCGTCCAGTGAAGCGCAATGAGGTCGCCATCCTTCGGCGCCGGAGCACGAGCGTGCTGAGCAAGGACCGAATTGCCAGGGGCGAGCGAAAACGTCAACAAAATCGCCGCCACTGCCGTCAGCAGACCAGCACCCAAAACGAAGCCCAACACCGCCTGCCGCATAAGTCACATCCTCTCTAGGCGTTGTGCGCCTATGGGTTAAGCGGGAGCGGGACTTCCAAGATTCATTCTAGAAAGTCCCACCCCCAATTCAAGGGTCCAGACGAAGACTGGGCGGCCGGCGCGGTCTTGGCGTGCCGCCACCCGATCCTTGCCGTCAAGGACAGCACAACCGGACCGTCCAAGGGAGAAAGGGGCGAGAATCTAGCGGGGGAATGCCGCTAGGACAAGACGGGCACATCCTCAGCGGACTTCGCCGTCGTCCCGGACGGTCGCCATCATCTCGGCCTGCTCCTCGGCCCATACGTCGCTGGGGTTGTCGGGAATCTCCGCCATCAGCCGCCGCTCGCCGATCTCATGCACGACAATCTGCGGCCGCTCTTGGGTGATAACGTCGGCAGGAAAGTCGGCAACCCGCAAATAGCGCACTCGCTGCCAGTGTTCATCCAGCCAGGGCATGAGCCGCTTCATGAACGAGTCATGCCAGATCACGGCCCCGCCCAGCGGCGCGGAGGGACTCGTGGCGATCCGGTCGAACGACACGCCCTGGGTCTCGTCCAGGACTTGAACCGTGGCCCGCGACGGACGGCGTCGGCTCAGAGTCGGCCAGTCGTCGCGGATCCGGTCCGAGGAATCCAACGTCCGCGCCAAATCGCCGCCCTGCGCGCGCACCTCGGTCAAGTCGAAATCGGCCAGCTCAAAGGGCGCTGCGCCCGGCCATCGCTTCGCCAAGTGCGACATCAGCGTGTGATAGGCGACCCAGGCACCGACGTCGTTCCAATGCGTGTCGGTTTTCTGATAGAGCCGGTGACTGGCCTTGGCTTCCAGCAGCGGCCCGCGGACATCGAGCATCTCCACGCAAGCGGTTTGCTTGACATGGGCCAGCAACTGGTCCAACCGCGAGGCGTTGCCCACGCGGTCATACGCCCGAGGCAGATATTCCGGGTAGATCGTGGCCGGATTGGGAGCGACGAACAAGACGTACTCGATACCGCGTCGCGCCAGCCACCGGCGGCGGGCCGCCAGGACGCGCACCCACCGGTCAAGTTCTTCGGCCGTGAATGGGCGCGCACAGCGGTAGTCGTCGATCTGATCTTTGCCGCCGATGAACAACCAGCCGTCGAGCCCTCGGATGACCCCCGCCGACTCCTTGCGCCCCAGCACGTCTAAGCCCGCAGTCGTCAGACCGTGCCATCGGGCCAGTTTGTAGGCATCCACCAGCCAGGGGCGAAAGCCGACGTGGTCGTTGAACCAGGTCTCAAACTGGACCGGGAACCCCAACAAGCTGCGCGTGCCCGGACAAGGGAGAGGGCCGCGGTATACCCATTCGACCTGCGGGAAAGTCGCTGCCCGCCGTTGTTCGGCCTGCTCGATCGCTTCATCGGCCTGCCAAGGGCTGAGGCAGCACAGCGGCAGATAGACCGCGACCAGAAATCCGCCGACCAGCACGAGGTCCCAGATCTTCTCGGAGAAGCCCCCCGGGGGTCGCGTCGGACATGCATTGGCAAGCGCAGCCGAGGCGCTGCACGAGTTGGTCGAGGCGGTCATCTTCTAAAAGCGGAAGTAGATGAACGGATTGTAGGTCGATGCGGTGAGCATGACGGCGGACGCCAAGAACACCGCCGCCAGGCAGGCCAGGCGCACCAGCGACAAGCCCTGAAACAACACGGCTGCCGCGGCGGACTGCCGCCGGGCTAACACGGGCGCGATGGCTCGCTCCGCCCAGGGCAGCCAGGGCGTGCTGCCCACCACCGCGGCGCTGAGCGCCAGCACCAGCCCCAGGTCCAGGTACAGCCCCACGTGGTATTGGCTGCTGGCCGCGAGCTTCCATCCGCTCAGGGCCTGCAAGTAGACGCCGGCGTGCGGTATGTCGGCGGCGCGAAAGATCGTCAAGCCGACCACCACCGTGAGCAGGACGTAGAGGTGTTGCAGCGTTGCCGGCCAGCGAGCCAGCCGTTTGCCGCCGCCGGCCCGCTCCGCGATCAAGAAAACGCCGTGGAAGGCGCCCCAAGCGACGAAGTTCCAGCTCGCGCCGTGCCACAGCCCGCACAGCACGAACACGATCATTAGGTTCGTGTAAACGCGCCAAGTGGCGCAGCGGCTTCCGCCCAAGGGGACATAAAGGTAGTCGCGAAACCAGGTCGAGAGCGAGATGTGCCACCGCCGCCAAAAGTCGCTGATCGAACGGGCGATGTAGGGATAGTTGAAGTTCTCCAAGAACTCGAAGCCAAACATCCGTCCCAAACCGATCGCCATGTCGGAATAGCCGGAGAAGTCGAAGTAGACTTGCAGCGCATAACAAACGATGCCCAACCAGGCGACTCCCGGCCCGAGCTCGGCATTGGGAATCTCGAAAACGGCATCGGCGACGGTGGCCAAAGCGTTGGCCACCAGCACTTTCTTGCCCAAGCCCAGCACGAACCGCTGTACGCCGGAAGCGAAGCCAGAGAGCGTGACGCGGCGCGACTCCATCTGCGCGGCGACGTTGATGTAGCGCACGATGGGCCCGGCGATGAGCTGCGGGAACAACGTGATATACAGCGCCATTCGCAGGGGGCTGCGCTGCACGGGCACGTCGCCGCGATACGCGTCGATCACGTAGGAAAGCGCCTGGAAGGTGTAGAAGGAAATGCCGATGGGCAGCTTCCGCGGCGCCCACTCCCAGCTCGGCTGGCCCAGCAGCGTGAGCAAGGGGTTGAGGTTCTCCACCAGGAAATGGCCGTATTTGTAAAACCCCAGCAAGCCCAGGTTCCCGGCCACCGCCAGGGCGAGCAGCATCCCGCTGGCCCTGGGCCTCGAAGGGTTCATCGGCAGGACTAGCGCCCAGTTCATGACGATCGAGACGATCATCACCGCCACCAGCTTCGGCTCGCCCCAGGCGTAGAACGACAGGCTGGCCGCGAGCAGCAGGCCATTGCGCAGGCGGCCTGGGCACACGAGATAGAGCCCCAGCACGACAGGCAAGAACAGGAACAGGAACAATGGCGAGCTGAAAACCATGTGCACATCCGTGCGGTGGCGCTGCAAGCGAGTGAGCCGCAGGGCGACGGACTATACGCGCGGACCGTCGGAGGGGACAGTCGAGTTGTGATAGCTCAGCTACGTCCGCCTGCGACGTTTGCCGAACTGCACGAGGTGCCAGGTCATGAAGCTGCGCCACCGCGCCAGTACCGGGCGTGCCTTTCCTGCCGTGCGCCCCGCCTCGCGTGGATCGCGAAATGCTTCAAGCTGCGAGCGGGCTTTTCCACGAAGTGATAGCTCATCACGGCCAACGGCAGCGTGGCTGCCATCGTCAACGCGAAGTAGGGCAAAACGCCCCATTGGTGCAGTCCGCATTGGACCAAGGCCTGCTGCATCGGCCAGGCGTAGATGTAAATACCATAGGTATAGTCGCCCCGTGCGGCGAAGCCCTGTAGCGGCAGACGCGTCGCCAACCATAGGAGCACGTAAGGGAGGGCCAGCGGACTGACGACGTTTGCCCACCCGCTGTATTGGCCCCAGGCCAGCAGCACCGCGGCCGCCAGGCAAACCCGCCCATCGAGCACGATGCGCTCACGGTAAAGGTGAAACAGCGTGCCGCCGAGAAAATAGAGCGCCAGGACGTGCAGGCGCTGGTCGTTCAACACGGACAGGGAGTTGCCTGCGGGAACGATCCGATCGAATACCAACAAGCTGAGGAGCCCGATGAAGCCGAGAGCGACGAGATAGCGCCGTGCCCCAGCATTCCTAGCGAGCCCAGCACGGCAATCAGCAGATAGAACTTCAATTCGAAGTAGAGCGTCCACAGGGGGCCATTCACGGCGTGCGGAAAAGGGAGATTCTGCCAGATGCCGGCGATCTCGCCTTGGCGCTGCTTGAGATAGGAATTCACGAGAGCGTATTTGACCGCGGAAGGACCGGTGGCGATGGTGAAACCCGTCAGGCCACCATGGTCGATGACGTAGGCCAACGGAGCGATCACGCCGGCGGTCAGCAGCAGGCATACCCAATAGGCGGGGAAAATCCGCAAAGTGCGCGCCGAGAGGTAGTGCCAGACGGACGGCGCCGTCAAGAAACTCCGCGCGATGAGAAAGCCGCTGACGGAAAAGAACCCTGGCACGATCATTTCGGCGTAGCCGTCGCCGGAGGAGAATTTCAACCAGGGACAGGCCACTCCGGCGGCCGCATGGCAGTGGATCAGGACCACGGACGTTGTGAGCACGAATCGCACGAAGTCCAGGCTGTTGTGGTGCGCATCGAAGGCGCGGTCGAGCGATGAGGCCATGTTTCGTCGTTGAGATCCTAGGCGGCGGCGCGGCCATTCATGGCATCAGCAAGCACGGCATTTTCTGCTCGGCGCACCACAAACGGCGCCATGCCGAACTCGTCGTATCCGCTTCGCAGCGCATCCTGATACGTCTTCCAGGGTCCCACGACGGCCCCACGCCAGATCGCTACAAAACTGCCGGCGGAAGCGCTCCGCGGCTTGGGCTCGTGAGAACTGAGGCGGGCCGGCATGGACATGGCGATGTCTCCAGAGGTTCGGTCGGGTCTTATACAATCGACCTCCAGCTTCTGCGAGTTGAATCCGTGAGTCAGGGGGTAACTAGCGACGCTCGCTTGCTGGCAAACGCGGAACCAGGCGTTGCTGGCGTCTGATTGCTCTTGGCCCGACGGCGCATTCTGCCTACCGTCGCTACTCCACAAGATCGGCCGCGCGACGGGGCCGGGAATCGATTCCTGCGGACAGCCAAGTGAGCCGATCCCGCCACGTGGCGCACGAAATCGACTCCCGACCCTTCCCTCAGAAGCCACGATGGCTGGATTCAAGACGCACATCGCCACCAGCACCGTGCTGGGAATCGGTTATGGCGCCACGGCACACGTGGCCTACGGCGTATCGCCCGGGCCTTGCGTGCTGGCCGCCGGGCTGTGCAGCGTGTCGGGCATGCTGCCCGATCTGGATAGCGATAACAGCGTGCCAGTGCGGGAAAGCCTGGCCTTCGCTGGTGCCGTGCTGCCCATGCTGCTGGTGGAGCGGTTTCGCAACCTGGGCATGAGCACGGACGCCATCGTGCTCACCGCCGCAGCGATCTACGTGCTGATCCGCTTCGGATTCGGGGCCTTCCTCAAGGCCTACACGCGCCACCGGGGCATGTTCCACAGCCTGCCGGCGGCGCTGATCTTCGCCGAGCTGGCCTATTTGGCGTGCGATTGCCCACAGACCTCGATGCGGCTCTTCAAGGCCGGCGCCGTGCTGATCGGCTTCATGTCACACTTGATTCTCGATGAGATTTGGGCCGTCGATTGGGGCGGCGGCCTGCGGCTCAAAAGCTCGTTCGGCACGGCTTTCAAGCTGTGGGACAAGGTGTGGTGGGCCAACATCTCGACCTACGCCAAACTGATCCTGGTGACGTGGGTGCTCTCCAATGAGCCGGCGTGGATGCCGCCGGGCCATCAACATGGCCCGCAGATGGCCAAAGAGTTACCGCCACCGCCGCCGAAACAGCAGGCCGAGACCCCGCCGCCGCGGCGGTTTCGCTGAAGTGGCGTGCGCCAGGGTGGGCAACTCGCGCTGCGAGCGCGTCATACAGACTTCAGTCTGTGTGACAGGCGGGAGCGTGCCGTGAGAAACGCCAACTTGCAGAGCAAGTTGGCCACACTACCGCGGTGCGCCTTCCAGGATGCCGCACAAGAAGAGCTCGCCCAGGGTCTCCCAATCCAGCTCGTGGTCGAAACGGCAAGTCACGGACCAACCGTCGGGCGCCTTCTCGCGTTGCGCGGTGATCGAACCGGCCACGTCGAGCTGCAAGCCCGACGACTCGTCGCGCAGCCGCACGCGGATTCGCTCGCGCAGCTCCAAAGGGACCGCCAGCAGCAGCCGCAGCTCCTCGCGCGTGCAGTCGAGCAACTGGGCACTGATGGGAGCCGGTTGCCGGTCGGTGCCGCGATCCACCACAAGCGACAAACCCTGGCGCTGCTGAACGTTCATCATGGGTGCCTTGATCAAAGGGTAGCTGACGAGGGGCGCCCGCCACACGGCGAACTATCGCCGGCCGGCGGACCGGGACCGTCGGTTACTCTGCGGGAGTGTCGTCGATGAACCTGAAGCTATGACAACCATACGTCATGGCGGCCGGGGTTCGTCCCGATGAGGGCCTTTGTGCGTTGCCGTTTGTTGACAGGGTGTGGCCGCCCCGCCACGCTCTGCACCCCGCCGCCTTTGGGCGCGGTGACGTAAGTCCTGTTCGTGGCGACGCAAACGTCGCGCGGCCGTTTCCTGGCTGCGACACTTCAGCACCGCGCCGCCTCGAGCTCCGCCAGCCGGGCGGCGATGGCCGCGTCCTCGGGAATCTGGCCCTGCGAGGCGCTTTTGGCTGAACTCCACCTCGAACTCCTCCAGCGCCTCCCGCAGGTCGGCCTTCTGAGTGACGCTCAGGCGGTCCGTGAAGAGCACCCCGTCGAGGTGGTCGTTCTCGTGCTGAATGACGCGTGCCAGCAGGCCATCGACCTCCAGGCGGAACGGCTTCCCCGTCAGGTCATAGGCCGTCACGGCCACTTGCTCGGGCCGCTTCACCTGGCGGTACAGGCCGGGAAGGCTCAGGCAGCCCTCTTCCTCCTCGCCCATCCCCTTCTTGCCGCTGAGCACGGGGTTCACGAAGACTCGCTCGTAAGCCTTTTCGACCGGGTCTCCCTTTTCGTTGACCACGAACAGCCGGTAGGGCAGATCAACCTGGTTGGCGGCCAGGCCGATGCCTTTGGCGGCGTACATCGTCTCGAACATCTCTTGCACGACGCGGCGCACCTCGGCATCGAGCCGCTTGAGCGGTTTGGCTTTGTGCCGTAGCGTGGGATGGGGGTATTGGATAATGGGCAGCATCGCGCTCGTTCTCGTGTCGTTCTTGTGTCGTTCTCGTTCTCGTGCTCGTTAGCAGACGCCCCACACCAATTGTAGGGAGCCATCCGGAAGGCGAACACTGGGTACACCAGCCCGACGCGCAAGCGAGGGACCCTTGGGCAAGTCGTCATCCGCAGATGCTTCGCAATCAGCATAAGCGGCTGCCCCAGCCTGGCGAGGCAGGTCTTTTCGTCGTGCCAGACGTGCCCAAGCCGCGCGGCGTAAGGTACACTCGTACCGTCGGCGGTGCAAAGGTTGCTCGTAAGACCAGAAGGCGGAGCATCGGGTTGAAGCCCGCAACGGGGTTGTTACGCCGCGACCCCGGGACAATATCCGACACCGCCGGCGTTTTCTTAGAGCGCCGCACGCCTTCCCGGCGTCTTCTGCTCGATCGCCGGCTTTTGCTCCATCCCGCAGCCGCCGGCCGTCGGCAGCATCTTCTGCGGGCTGAGCGGCCGGTCGGGTTGAAGGCCGCGCGCAGCCGCACGCATCGCGGCCAGGTCGTCGGGCGTGAACAGCTTGGGCATGAAGTCGATCTTCTCGACGCCGATGCCGTGCTCGCCGGTCACGCTGCCGCCGCAGGCGATGCACTCGTCGAGGATCTCGTGGCTGGCGGCCAGCACGCGCTGCACCTGCTCGGCGTCGCGCTCGTCGAACAGCAGGATCGGGTGGATGTTGCCGTCGCCGGCGTGGAAGACGTTGGCGATCCGCAGGTCGTACTTCTCGCCGATCGCGCGTGATCGTCCGCAGGATGTGCGGCAGCTTCGTCCGCGGCACGACGCCGTCCTGCGTGCAGTAGCTGGGGCTGAGCCGGCCGACCGCGCCGAACGCCTGCTTGCGGCACTTCCACAGCAGCAGCCGCTCGCTTCGCGTCGTTGGCCTGGCGGACCTCGCGGGCGCCGTTCTGCTTGCACGATGCTCGATGATCCGGTCGCGCTGCGCGTCGAGGCCCGGCTTCCAGGCCGTCGACCTCGATGAGCAGGACCGCCCCGGCGTCGAGCGGGAAGCCGAAGTGGAACGCCGCCTCGACGGCCGCGAGGATGCGCTGGTCGAGCATCTCCAGGGCCGCCGGGACGATGCCGGCGCCGATGATGTCGCTGATCGTGTTGGTCGCGTCGTCGACCGACTCGAAGACGCCGAGCAGCGTGCGGTACGCCTGCGGGTTGCGCGTGATGCCGCACCCAGACCTTGGTGACGATCGCCGAACGTCCCCTCGCTGCCGACGATGAGCGCCGGTCAGGTCGTAGCCGGGGTTGTCCTCGGCCGGCCCGCCGAGCTGCACGACCGCGGCCGTCGGGCAGCACCACCTCGACGCCGAGGACGTGGTTGACCGTGACGCCGTACTTGAGCGTGTGCGGCCCGCCGGAGTTGGTGGCGACGTTGCCGCCGATGGTGCAGGCCCCCTGGCTCGACGGGTCGGGGGCGTAGTGGTAGCCGGTGCCGCTTGCAGGGCGTTGGTCAGCCAGACGTTGACGACGCCCGGCTCGACGACGGCGTAGCGGTCGCGGAGGTTGATCTCCAGGATCTCGCTTCATCCGCGTCAGCGCGATCATCACGCCGCCGCCGACCGGCAGGCAGCCGCCGGCCAGGCTCGTGCCGGCCCCGCGCGGCAGGAACGGCACGTCCAGCTCGTTGCACAGCCTTGACGACCTGGCGCGACCTGCTCGGTCGTGGTGCGGGAAAGACGACGACGTCCGGGCTGTTCTTCTCGATCGTGAAGCCGTCGCACTCGTAGACGACCAGGTCGGCGTGGGCGGAGAGGACGTTCTCGGGGCCGACGATGTGCTGGAGCTCGCCGGTGAGGCTGGCGGTGGCGGTGTACATCGGCAGTGACGTGGGAAACGTCACGCTAGCCCGACGCGCGAGCGAGGGAGCATCGGGACACGCTCGGAGTTGGGCGGTTGCTCCCCCTCGCTGGCGCGTCGGGCTAGTGTGGACGAACGGATGGCGAATCGAAGAGCATTGATTCTACTCCACAATCCGCGTCTTTACCGCCTGCATTTGGCCGGGCTATAGTGCGCAGATCGTGCCGTCTTCGCCAGCGCGCTCTGTGCCATGTGCATCTTCGTTGAAATCCCGATGGCTGTGTTCGCCGTCATCGTCTGGCTCAAGGGCAGGCTTAGGGTCACAGCACGGCGAGCGGTGACTGGTTTGCCGGCGCGATTGATCTCGCTCGTGCTGATGGTGCCATTGCCTTTCAATCTGGCTACGATCGGCGTAGTGAGCGCCCTGCGTGGGCAAGCGCCGCGTACGGCCGAAGCTGCCATCGCCTCAGCGCTGGCGCTTGAACTAACAGTAACCCTCTCCGCGCTAGGGTTGACGCTGGTGCTCGCCGTAGTATTCGCCAGGAAAGTCGCGCCTTCGTCAGACAAGGAGCGCTCCTTCACCCCCAATGCGGAAGACGCGACGCGCCCCGACCCCGACAATCCTTATGCTCCGCCGGGCACGCCCCTGCCCCCGAAGCGCTAAGCGCCCGGACCACCGCGGCGAAAGGCGCTGGACTTCAGCCATTGCTGGGCGGCAGGAGTCTGGCCCTTCGACCAGCACCACGGCCGATTGGGGGGATTGCATCGCCGCCGCGTGGGCTGCGAGTATAGTACTGCGTGACGCTCTGAAACGAGCTGATAAGCCGCTGCGACGGTGGGCGAAAGCATGGCCGTTCAACAAGTCCTGAATCTGCTTGCTTCGGGGAAGACGGGCGATGGGCGCGGGCGCCGTGGCGCAGGCGCTGACCGATGTCGGCAGGGCATCCGAGGAAGAGATCGCACGCTTGCTGCGGGAGCTGCATGACCTGCTGCCTGCGGAGGAAAATCCTCACGTGGACGAGTCTCTCCGAGACTCGTCGCGTCTTGGAGCGACGCGGCCAGGTGATGGCCGCATCGCCGAGCCGCTGATGGCGGAGTTCTTCCAGCAGCTTTGGGCACGCTACCGCGGGCCGTCGGTGTCCGACCCATCGCCGACGGCGGCGCGTGTTGGACGAAGAGCGCATCAGCCAATTTGTCAGCCTCTACCGACGGCTCGGCCGCTCCAGCGGCGTGCGGCATTTGCTGCTGCGCGTGCTCACGGGCAACGGCAGCGAGGCGGGGCTACGAGCACTCGTCGATACGCTTCTCGCCGATCCGCCTGGCGACGCTCGGCAGTGCGACCTGGCCTTGGCCCCGCTCTTTCAGCACGACCGGCTGTCCGTTGACGCGCTCTTTCCCCGGCTGATGGCGGCCATCGAGCATCCGGCGCTCGCGGTGCAGGTGCTCGATTTGGCCAACCATGTGACGCGGAGCCGCTTTGCCGCCAGGCACCCGGCGGCGGACCGCTTGCCTCAATTGCTGGCGCTGTACTCCGGTCTGGTGAACCAGCTCCAGAACCTGGAGCAAAAGCCGACGGAGTTCGCCACCGACGCCACACGGCTTCGGCAAATCGTGGCCGGCAGCGTGGAGCTGCTGGTCTCGCTGAGCGACGCCCTGGCCCTGATCGGCGACCAGCGGGCCGTCGGCAAGCTGCGGCAGGCACTCGCGCTGAGCCACCGCCGCCTGCGGGCCGAGGGTGCTGCGGCGCTGGCGCGCCTCGGCGATGAGGAGGGCACCAAGGTGCTCGTACGCCTGGCCGCCGAGCCAGGCGTGCGACGCCGCGCGATCGCCTATCTCGAAGAGCTGGGCAAACTCGACGACGTGCCCGAAGACTTCCGCACGGAAACGGCGTTGGCCGAAGCCGAGCTAGCCGCCTGGCTGGCCGAGCCGGCGCAGCTTGGCCTGCCGCCGCACGCCATCGCCCAGCTCGACAGCCGCCGCCTGCGTTGGCCCGGCTACGACGAGCCAGTGGACTGCCACCTGTTCCGTTACGAGTACCACTTCCCGCGCGGCGTGTTGCGCGGCGTGGGCATCACCGGCCCGCGGCTAGACGCGCTGGCCACGGACATTACTCACCTGCCCCCGGAAGATATCTACGCCCTCTACGCCGGCCGCGACGCCGAGCACGGCGAGATGAGCGAGACTGAGGCGGAGCGGTTCTCGGCCGAGCAGTCGGACCAGGCCGAGGCCGCGCGGCGCGAACTGGAGGACATCGGTTACGAAGAAGTCCGGGTGGCGAAGCTGGGCGGGTTCTTTGGTGACACGGTGGCGGTGGCCTCGGCCCAGCTTGCGGGGGAGGAGGGCCTAGTCATCTCGGCCGGCGACCGGGTGCAATGGCTTCCACGGGAACCGGGCAAGCCGAGCCTCGGGGCCGATGAAGTGTACTGGATGTTCAAGGGCCGGGCGCTTCTCGCGGCGTTCAATCCGACGCAGTCCGTCGAACCACGCGGCCCACGGCCGCGGTAGCGGTCTAACGTGGGGCACGTTTCTAACGTGGCCGGTTGTGCAATGACCGCCACGGATATCTTGCTGACGGGCACGTTGGAAACGTGCCCCACGTGCCGTGCCGCTGTCGTGTCCGTAGGCTCAGAAATCCGGCGACGACCAGTACGCCCACAGCAGCAGGAGCTCGTATACACCCACGCAGACTACGACCATCCGCAAGACCACCCTCCAAAGCTCGGCTGTCGGCTTCGACTGTTCCACCACCAGGGCAATGCGAGGATGATGAGGAAAGGAACGATCACGAGGAACGCAAATCCAACCACCGCCGCGAGCAGGCCCGTCGAGACGCCCACGAGAAGGCCGACAAAATCAGGTTGCCTAAGCCAATAATGCACGAGCGCGAGCGGCAGTGCCGCGAGCGCTACCGCACGTAACAGTGCCCCTAAGCTGAATTGCAGGCCCGGTCGTGGAGATCTGGGCGTGTCGGACATGACAGCTATTGTACCAAGAGCCGACGAACGGTAGCGGTCCGACGTTGGGGGCACGTTTCCCAATGTGCCCACCGGCAGCCGATCGGATCTTCGCGCAGCCGGGCACGTTTGGAAACGTGCCCTGCGTGGGCGCGCGTTGACTTGAGCGGAGCGAGGATCGACGATGAAGAGGCTCCCCACCTTCGCAGCAGAGTGTCGCCGATGACCACCGTATCACCGGATTCACGCGTTCCGCCCCTGCCCCCGCTGGCGGGTCTTTGTACTTGGAATGAGGCCCAGCGCAGCGACCTGGCCGTCGAGGACTGCGTCGCCTGGATGAAGCGGCATCACTACCTGCTTTCGCGTCTGCACGAGATTTTCACGGCGCGGATCACCGCCGAGCCGCTGTATGAGCTGAAGACGGCCTTCAGCCTGCACGCCTACCTGTGTGCCGAGCACGTGACGGCCCTGCGGCAGCGCGTCTCGCGAGCTGCGCGAGCCGCCCCTGGGCTTGGAAGAAGTGCCGCACGAGGGCCTGCGGCTGGTCTGTGATGAAGTGCTCGCCGCCCCGACGGCGGTCGAGCTGACGCTGGGGCTGTACGAGGTGCTCGTGCCGGCGCTGATCAGATCGATCGAGGAGTACCTGGCCACGACCAATCTGTTGGCCGATGCCCCGTCGGTCCGCGTATGCGCGGTTCTGCTTGCTGGAAATGCGAGACCTTGTCGCCTTCGGGCAGCAGGCAATCGCCGCACTGGTCGATGCGTCGGCGCGGTCGCGGCTGGGGCCGTGGCTCGCAACTGCTGCGCGAGGCGTTGGCCTCGGCCGGCGGCGTTTCGGGACGTACGCCTGAGGGGCACGCGAGCCGCGTGCCCCACGTGCCGCAGCCGCACTTCTCCAAGCAGCCCTACCAGTACGACCCCGTGCCGAAGCGCGACGCGCGGTTTCGCGATCCCTACAACGCGGGCGTCAACGCCGAGGCGTTCCTCTACGACGAGCGATTCCCGGCCGCGCGCCAAGACGCTGATGATGCTCTACAAGCGGCTGCGCGAGATCGACGTGCCGGAGATGATGGCCAGCATCATCCACCAGACGCAAGGGCAAGCCGTGGGGCTACTACCGCGACATGTCGCGCCAGCTCTGGGACGAGGCCCGCCACGCCATGATGGGCGAGGTCGGCTTCGTCGCCCTGGGCATCGACTGGACGCAGGCCCGATCAACTTCACCTGGTCGCTCCGCCTCAACACGCAGTTCACGCCGCATGGAGCGGCACGCCGTGCTGTACTTCATCGAGCAGGGGCTGATGCCGCAAGACCGGCAAGCGCTACGAGTGGGAGGTCGGCGCGCAGTCCGGCGACTGCCGCTGGCGGCGACTGATCCAGGACTTCGACTGGGCCGACGAGGTGCTGCACGCCCAGCTCGGCCGCGAGTGGTACGTCAAGGAGTTCGGCGACCTCGAAGGAGGCGCTCGACTACGGCGACCGCTGCTGGTCGAAGGTGCTCAGCCGCTGGCGCGAGTATCTGGAGACCGGCCTGACCGAGCACCGCAACTGGTGGCCGGAAATCTACGTCAGGCCTGCCAGCTCTGGGGCGTCTCGCCCGACCCGCAGGCCCTGGCCTTCGCCGAGACGTACGAAACCCAGCGAGCCGATTTGCAGGCGATTTCGGCCTCGGGGTAGCCCACGTGGGGCACGTTTCCAACCGTGCCCGAAACGCCACGGGCAACACTCATTCACGGGCACGTTTAGAAACGTGCCCCACGTCACTTGCTCGCAACAATGCCCACCAGTCCGGGCGGCAGCTTCAGGTCGCCGTAGGTCGTGAGGACCTCGACTTTGAAGCCAAGTGTCGATAGTTCGGCGGTGACTTCGTCGCCGGGAATGAGCCGTAGGTGGTGCACCTCGCGGCCGCGGCGGTAGAGTTCGCCGACCTGGCGGAAGATCGTCATGTCACGCGTGAGGATTCGCCGCTCGTGGTCTTCCTGGGTAGCGACCAGGGCCGCCCAATCCGGCCCCTCGAAGTATCGGCGCGAAGCACCGGCGTCTCCTGCCCGTCCCGGCTCCGCGATATCAAAGACGAGCACCCCCCCGTCCGACAGCGCGGCCTCGATGCGGCGAAACAGCTCGCGCAAGGGCTGCCCCGAACCGTCGCCGCCGGAGAGATAGTTGAAGCACTCCCCAATCGCGACGACCGCGCTACACGGTGGCAGCTCGGCCTGATAGAGCGACTGCGCGCGGAAGTCGCCGCCGGGAACACGTTGCTTCGCGAGCGCGATCATCGCTTCCGACTGGTCGATGCCCAGCACGTCGTAGCCTGCCGCGGCCAGTTCTCCGGCAAGGATTCCGCTGCCGCAGCCCAGCTCGACTACCAGCCCACCGGCGAGCCCACGTTGCCGAAGCGCATCGAGGACGACGGGCGCCGCCGCCGCGCATGCTGGCCAAAAGCGATATCGTGGATATATGCCAGATCGTCACCGTAGGGGGACTCCATGAGGACCCTCTTCGACTCTCGTCAGAACGCGAACCGCACCTCCACCTGCCGGTGCCGCAGCGGCGGGATGGCGGCCGGCGCCATCAGCGGCCGATTCCGCACCACGCATTCCTCCCACGCCGGGATGCGGTCTTCTCGGTAGAACCGCTCCACGTACCGCCAATCGGTCTCGACAAAGTCGCTGTACCACTGGTCCAAGTCGCGGATGCCCGAATGGTGCAGGAGCTGGAGGCCATACCGCGCCGCTTCCAGCTCGTAGTCGTGCAGCACCTGCATGAATTGCTGTTTGTCGAGCGTGTTCTGAAGCGGGCCGAGCTTGTGGTCCAGCGACGGCGCGACCCACTGTACGGAGTGGCCGAAGAGGTGCAGCAGGATAAAACACTGCATCTCGAAGACCACGTCCGGGTCGATCACGATCCGCAGCCCGTCGAAGATGCCCGTCCGCGGCGGCTCCAGGTCGCGGTACTCCACGGCGAAGCCGTATTTCACCACGGCCGACGTGGCCTTGGTCCACAGCGGCAGCAGCACCTCGGGCGGCAACTGGCCCACCGACTCGGGCCGCGGGCGCCGCTGGCCGATGAGCTCGTGACCGGCGATGGCCATGTCTAACCTCCGTGGCTGCCAGTCTAAGGCACGCCTTGCTCGGCAGCGAGTGGCGGCAAACCCTTGTCAATCCGCCGCCCGGCTGAAATGATGACGGCCTTGCGGTCCGTCCCGACGTTGGACGGGCGGCATTCGCTGCGGCTGGCGTCCGGCAGGCTCAGTTTCGCTCCTCGAAAGGCAGACACCGATGATCTTCGGCAAACTCTGGGCGGCGCTGCGGGCCCAGGTCAACAAGCTGGCCAACTTCTTCTGGACGGCCGACCCGATCGCCCAGATGCAGTACGAGTACGACATGGCCGTCGAGCAGCTCAAGGAGGGCCGCGAGGGGCTGGAGCAGTACCGGGCCCTGGTCGAGCGCGTCAGCCGGCAGGTGGCCACGCAACAAGGCGCACGTCGCCAACCTCGAGGCCAAGGTCAAGGCCTACCTGCAAGCCGGCGACCGCGAGACGGCGGCCAAGTTCGCCCTGGAGCTGCAGAAGGCCAAGAAGGACCTGGCCGAGAACGAGGACCAGCTCAAGATGCACGAGGAGGCCTACAACAACAACCTCACCAAGATCAAGCACGCCAGCGGCAAGCTCGGCCAGATTCGCGAGAAGATCGCCAAGTACGACGCCGAGCTGAAGATGAGCCGGGCCGAGGCCGAGATGGCCAAGCTGGCCCAGCGACTTCAACTTCGACGTCACGACCGACTTCGGCCAGATCGAGCAGGTGATCCAGGACAAGATCGGCCTGAACCGGGCCAAGGTCCGCGTGGCCGCCGACCTGTCCGAGCGAAGGGCTCGTCGACATCAAGCGCGAGCAGGCGATGGAAGCAGGCGATGGCCGATCAGGCGCTGCAGCGACTTCGAGATCGCAGATGGGCCTGGTCACGCCGGAGACGGCCAAGGTCGTCGAGGCGAGAAGGAGCTGGGGCCGGCGGCAGGCGTCGAACAGAAGCGGCAAGAGATCAACCACGAGTAGCACGAATACGCGAATCACGAACGATGCCGCGGAGCGATGAACCCGGGCGAGTGCAGCACGATGGACAGTCCATCGTGCTATCCGTACTATTCGTGGTTCCGTTTCCTTCGAGCCACGATGTCGAGCCTGTCGTCGGAGCCCCAGACCGCCGCGCCGCCGGCGCGCGCCTGCGCGCGCTGCCGGACTGGTATCCCGCCTGGGCGCGCGAGCTGGCGGAGCTGTACTTCTCCGGCACGACCTGCCTGTTCGTGCTGCACGGCAACGTGCACGACCTGATCCGCTGCCCGCGACGGCGGCAGGACGACGCTACTGCAACCTGCCGGAGTTCCTGGCCACGCAGGTGTTCGGCTCGTGGGACGTCGTGCTGCACTACGACCTGGGCCGCGGCCTGCGGCCGCTGGCCGGCGGCGACGCCAAGCGGCTGCAAGCGATGGTGCAGTACCTGACCGGCGCGCTCGGCGAGCCGGCAGCTGGCCGCGCGACCCGGACGAGCTGCTGCTCGTCGCTCGACCGCTTCATCGAGCGCAACCTGCTCGAGGACGATCCGGCCAAGCGCAAGAGCATCGGCATCTGTCTTCGAGTACGCCCAGTACCTGGTGCCGGCCGGCGACCTGGGCACGCTGGCCCGCGGGCAGGGCACGCAGCCTCGTGCGGCTGCTCGGCTGGGCGCAGAACCCCTACATCAAGCGGGTCAACATCGCCTTCTGCCTGGTCGCCGACAAGCTCGCCGGAGGTCAACGAGCGGCTGGTGCAGAGCCCGCACGTGGCGGCGATCGAGGTTCCGCTGCCCGACCGGCGACGAGCGGCGAGCGGCTTCATGCCGAGTGCGCCGTCGGCGCAGCAGGCGAGCGAGCATCGCGCCAAGGCTGCACGCGACGTTCTACGCGCCGCACGCGAAGCTGGCCGAGCTGTCCAACGGCCTGAGCCTGGTCAACCTCAACGTGCTGCTCTCGCAGGGCCGGCAGCGCGGCCGGCGGCGTCGACGCCGGCCGCGTTCCGCCAGCTCAAGAAGACGCTGATCGAGCGGCAGTGCCAGGGCCTGGTCGAGTTCGTCGAGCCGAAGCACACGCTCGACCTGGTCGTCGGCCAGGCGGCGGCCAAGGAGCGGCTGCAGGCAGGACGCCGAGCTGCTGCTCCGCGGCCGGCTCGACGCCGCCCCGATGGGCTACCTGTTCTGCGGCCCGGTCGGCACCGGCAAGACGTTCCTGGCCGAGTGCTACGCCGGCTCGATCGGCATCCCCTGCGTCAAGCTGCGCAACTTCCGCTCGAAGTACGTCGGCGAGACCGAGGGCAACCTCGAGCAGGTGCTGACCGTGCTGCGCTCGCTCGGGCCGGTGGTCGTGATCATCGACGAGGCCGACGCCGCGCTGGGCAACCGCGCAGGCCGAGGGCGACTCGGGCACGTCGAGCCGCGTCTTCTCGATGATCGCCAGCCAGATGGGCGACACGCGCTACCGCGGCCAGATCGTCTGGATGCTGCTGACCAGCCGGCCCGACCTGCTGCCGATCGACCTGAAGCGGCAGGGCCGGGCCGAGGTGCACATCCCGCTGTTCTACCCGCAGGACGAGGCCGAGGTCCGCGAGATGTTCCTGGTGATGGCCCGCAAGAACAAGGTGCACGCTGCCGCCGGACGCGCTGCCGCACGGTCGGCCCGGAGCGGCACCTGAGCGGCGCCGACATCGAGAGCATCGTGCTCGCGGCCAAGCGCCGGGCATTGGCGGCCGGCCGCGCCGACGTGCAGCAGGAAGACCTGGACGTGGCGCTGGCAGAGTTCATCCCCTCGGCCCAGGGGCTGGAAAAGGAGATGCAGGAGCTGGCCGCGGTGCTGGAGTGCACGCAGCTGAGCTTCCTGCCGCCGGACTGGCGGACGAAGGTCGCCAAGCCGAATGGGCGAACGCTTCTGCAAGAGCGGTTGGTGGCGATCCGGCAGTTGCTCAAGGAGTGAAGTAGCAGGCACACTCCGTGTGCCGTCCAAAGCATCCATCTCGCTCCGCGAGGTAGCTCGACTCGCGGAGCGAGACGACCACATTGACGGCACACGGAGTGTGCCTACTACAAGGACCCATGCATGGCCAAGAAACGCACCAAGACGAAGAAATCTCCCAAGGCCAGAAAGCCTGGCAAAAAACCCGTCCCCAGGAAAGCCAAGCTCATGGCCAAGAAGCGAGCGGTCGAGAAGCCCTCGGCCAAGCGGCTGCGGTGGCTCGACGATACCACCAGCACGCCGCTGATCGACGGCTATGCTCGGCAGTTGCAGTCGTTCATCGACACGATGGCCGACGGCCGCGTGGACACGGGCGAGATCGACGCCCAGGAGAAGCGGCTCATCCGGCTGATGAAGAAGGTCGAGCCGCGGCTCAACGACGAATTGCACGCTGACGTGACCGAGCTATTGTGTGAGCTGACGGCCTACGACCTGATGCAGATGCTGTATGAGATGCACCAGGCCCGGCCAGCCACGACGTTTAGCGGGATAGATCGTAGGGTGGGCCAAGCTCGCGCAGCGAGCGCTGGCCCACCGAGTGCGTGGCGGCGTGACGACGCGTATTTGGTGGGCCGCAGCCGCTACGCGGCCTTGGCCCACCCTACTCGGCTTGGCCCACTCTACTTGGATGCTTCCATGCCCGACTCCATCGCCCGCTTGATCGACCACTCGCTGCTGCGGCCCACGCTGACCGACGCCGAGCTGCGGGCCGGCTGCGAGCTGGCCCGGCGGCACCGCGTGGCCGCCGTGTGCATCAAGCCCTACGCCGTGCCGGCTGGCCGCCGAGCTGCTGGCGCGGCTCGGGCGTGGCCGTGTGCACCGTGATCGGCTTTCCGCACGGCGGCCACCTGCACGGAGATCAAGGTCGCCGAGGCCGAGCTGGCCTGCCGCCAGGGGGCCACGCGAGCTGGACATGGTCGTCAACATCGGCAAGGTGCTCTCGGGCGACTGGGCCTACGTCGAGGCCGACATCCAGGCCGTGGTCGATGTGGCCCATCGCCACGGCGCCATCACCAAGGTGATCTTCGAGAACGATTTCCTGACCAGCGACGAACACAAGATCCGCCTCTGCCAGATCTGCGAGCAGGCCGGGGCCGAGTTCGTCAAGACCTCGACCGGCTACGGATTCGTCAAGCAGCCCGGTGGGCAGTACAATTACCGCGGGGCTACGGAACACGATGTGCACCTGATGCGCAAGCACTGCTCGGCCAAAGTCCAGGTGAAGGCCGCCGGCTGCGTGCGGACCTACGCCGACGCCGTGAAGATGCGCGAGCTGGGCTGCACGCGGATCGGGGCCTCGGCGACTGAAGCGATCATTGCGGAGGAGCGGCAGAGATAAAACGTGGGGGCAGGTATTTCGCCTGCCCGGCAGACACGAACTGTCTGACCCACAAGGCAGGACGTTGCCTCGCAATGGGGGATGACCCATGCGAACGTGCCTGATGCTGCTGTGTGTGGGCGGGCTGGTGAGCCTGGAAACTCATGCCCAGGATCGCCAGCAACGGCACGAGCGGGCCGTGGCCGCGATCCGCAAGCTGGGCGGAGAAGTCACGGGCGGCAAGAAGCCAGGTTCGCCCGTGGCCGTTATTCTGACGGGCACGGACAATCCCGCCGCTTGCGTGCCGCACCTGGCGGGCGTGGACAATCTACAGACGTGCGACCTTTGAGGGACCGGACTCACCGACGCCAGTTTGGCGGAGGTCGGGCGGCTGACGACGCTGAGGTCGCTCAACCTGGAAACGACCGCCGTCACCGACGCGGGAATGCGCAGCCTCGAAGGCCTGGTCTATCTTGAGGACTTGAATCTCTTCTCGACGGAAGTGGGCGATCGCGGCCTGGCACACTTGAGGGGGCTGAAGCGGCTCAAACACCTGACCCTCTGGCTGACGAAGGTCACCGACGCGGGGTTGACTGACGTGGCCGAGTTGAAGAACCTGGAGACGCTGGATTTGCAAGGCACCGCGGTTACCGACGAGGGGCTGAAGCGCCTCAAGGGGCTCACTGAGCTGCGAATCCTGAACCTGCGAGACACCGGAGTGAGCGACGCCGGCCTGCCGCACTTGGCGCCCCTGAGCAAGCTGGAGTCGCTCCGCGTCACCGACACGAGAGTGACCAACGCGGGCGTCCAAGCACTCCAGAAACTACTGCCGAAACTCAGCATTGTCCGTTGATTCCCGTGGAGGAAGCCTATGATACGCTGCATCGCATCGCTGCTGCACGTCGGCCTATTCATCGGCTTGCTATTCATCGGCCTGCTGCCGTCCCGCGTTGTGGCGGCCGATGAGAAGCCGATGAGCGAGACCGAGAAGATCGAGGCGCTCATCAAACACGTGGAAGGGCTGGCGGGCGCCAAATTCGTCCGCAACGGCCGCGAGTACGATGCCAAGACCGCGGCGCGGTTCCTGCGCGGCAAATGGGACGCCCAGAAGGATGAGATCAAGACCGCCCAGGACTTCATCGACAAGGCGGCCAGCGTGTCGTCCAGCTCCGGCAAGCCCTACCTGATCCGCAAGGACGGCAAGGACACCAAGAGCGGCGAGTATTTGGCGGAGCAGCTCAAGAAGCTCGATCAATGAGCGATCGGCTGGGCAACTCTAGGGAGTGCGGCGACTCGTCGCCGCTTTTGGATTTTTGGAGCTGCAACGTCTGGTGTCGCTCGGCGTCAAAATCCCAAAGCGGCGACAAGTCGCCGCACTCCAGAATCTCACCATGAGGCATTGACGATGCTCTTCGCAACAAGCCGTCCCGTTCGTTTGGCTTCGCTCGCCCTGGCGCTGGGCTTGCTCGCGGCCAACTGCCCCGTGCTCGCAGCCGACAAGGACGCCTCGTGGCCGCAGTTCCTCGGCCCGGACCGCAACGGCATCTCGCGCGAGACCGGCCTCGTCGAGCGTTGGCCCGAGGGCGGGCCTAAAGAGGTGTGGCGGGTGCCCGGCGGCGTCGGCATGTCGGGCCTGGCCATCGACGGCGGCCGGCTAGTGACCATGATGCAGGACGCCGAGCAGCCAATTCGTCTTGGCGCTCGACGCCGCCAGCGGCAAGAAGCTCTGGCAAGCCCCCGTCGCCCCGCGCTACAAGAACATGCAAGGCGACGGCCCGCGGGCCACGCCCACGATTGTCGGCGACGCCGTCTTTGCCTACACGGGCGAAGGCATCCTCGTTGCTCTTCGGACTGCCGACGGCAAGCTGCTCTGGTCGCATAACGTGCCCAAGGAGCTGGGCGGCGAGCCGGCCGAGTACGGCATGGCCTGCTCGCCGCTGGTGGTGGGCGAGCGGGTGATCGTCACCGCCGGCGCGCCGCGGGCAACCGTGGCCGCCCACGACGCGGCCTCCGGCAAGCTCGCCTGGGCTGCCGGCAGCGAAGATCCGGCCGGCTACTCGTCGCCGGCGCTGCTCACCGTCGGCGGCCGGCGGCAGGTGGTCGCCGTCAACGGCGCGCCGGCGCTGGGCCTCGATCCGGCCAAGGGCGACGTTCTCTGGCGCCATCCCTACGAGACCGACTACAACTGCAACATCGGCCACACCGGTGGCCGTCGAAGACCAGGTCTTCATCTCCTCCGGCGAGAACCACGGCAGCGTGCTCCTGGCCCTCTCGCCCAAGGACGGCAAGTTCGACGTCCGCGAGGTCTGGTCGTCGCAAGGCACCAAGAGCGTGCTGCGGAGCGAATGGCAGACGTCGATCCTGCTCGACGGCCACCTCTATGGCATGGACAACGTGGGCAGCGCCGGACCGGTCACGCATCTCACCTGCATCAAGGCGGACACCGGCGAGCGGGCCTGGCAGCAGCTCCGCTTCGGCAAAGGCAACTTCATCGCCGCCGACGGCAAGCTGTTCATCTCGACGATCAAAGGCGAGCTGGTCGTCGCCAGAGCCACGCCCAAGGGCTACGAGGAGATCGGCCGCAAAGAAGTGCTCGGCTTCACGCGCCAGGCCCCAGCGCTGGCCGGCGGCCTACTTTACCTGCGCGACGATGCCGAGATCGTCTGCCTGGACGTGCGGAAGTGACGTGGGGCACGTTTCTAACGTGCCCGTCACGTAGCAGGCACACTCCATGTGCCGTAGGCTGCTGGCTCTGTCACCGCGCGGGCAGGCTGGAAGCCTGAGCGACAAGGATCGACCTGACGCGTGTGGGGACGGCCGACGGCACGCGGAGCGTGCCTGCTACTTCACAGCCGTTCCGCGTAGGCCGTCGTGTCGGGAATGCCGGCCTGAGCGAAGGCCCGCTCGCGCTCCGCGCACTTGTTGCACCGCCCGCAGTGGAACCCGCGCACGGGCCGGATGCAGCTCCACGTCAGCCCCAGCGGAAAGTCGCGGCCACGGGAGAGCACCTCGGTCTTGGAGAGGCTGCGGTACGGCTGGACGATGTCCAGCGCCGCCAACGCGCGGTTGATGACCTCGCCGTAGGCGCCGAGGAACTCGCGCGTGCTGTCGGCGAATGGGTTGCTACCCAAGTGCCCCAGGGCGAGGGTGTCGATGCCCTGGAGATGGCACCACACGGCCGTCGGCGCGAGTAGCAGCAGATTGCGTCCCGGCAAGTACACGGCCTCGTCCGGAGTCTCTTCGTCCGGCACGCCCAGGCCCGTGGCGCTCCAGTGCTCGCCGTACACCCCGCGAGCCGGTGCCTCGAGCACCGTCAGCTCATCAGCCCGCGAGCCGTGCAGCGCGGCCAGGAACCGCCGCAGGGCGTGCTCCTCGTCGGTTTCCCACACCAGGCCGAAACGCACGTAGACCGGCGCGATGCGGGCCGGCGGCGCCGGTCCGCAAGCCAGCTCGGCCAAGAGCACGGCGCTATCCACGCCGCCGCTGGTGAGCACAGCAACGCGGTCGTGAGCGCGGAATGGATCGAGGAGGTCGGACATAGTCGTCGTAGGCACACTCCGTGTGCCGTCGTGTGGAACGGAATTGATTCCGTCTGCTGAACTTCCTCGTGGCGAATGAACAGCTTCCGTTGTACGGCACACGGAGTGTGCCTGCTACTAGGCCGCAAATCGCCGCAAAGCATCGCGGTCCAGCTCGATGCCCAGCCCCGGCCCGGTCGGTATCGTCAGGTAGCCTTCGGCATCGAGTTGGAAAGGCTGCGTGACAATCTCTTCGATGTACGGCGCCGGCGTCAGGTATTCCACGTACCGGGCCACCGGCATCGCGGCCGCTAAGTGCAAATCTGCTGCCACGCCCACTGCCGTGTTCCAGCCGTGGCTCACCATCTGCACGTTGTGATCGTAGCACATCCAGGCGATCCGCCGGGCTTCGGACAGACCGCCGCACTTCGTGGCGTCGGGCTGGAGGATGTCCACCGCCCGCCGCTCGATCCAGGGAAGGAACGCCTGCCGGCGAGTGAGCACCTCGCCGCCGGCGATCGGCACCGGGCTGTGCCGCCGCAGCTCGGCGTGACCCTCGATATCGTCCGGCGGCAGCGGTTCCTCGAACCAGCCGACGTTGTAATCGGCCAGCATTCGCGATGTATTGAGCGCCCACTTGTAGCCGTGCGGCCAGAATTGCTCGCTTCCGCCGGCATCGACCAGGAGGTCCACGCCGTCCCCGATCGTTTCGCGGGCCGTGCGGATCAGCAGCTCATCGAAACGGCCGTCGCGCCGGCCAAACGGCCGCCAGCCAAGCTTGATGGCCCGAAAGCCGCGCTCGACCGTGGCCGCCAGGTGCTCACGGAGCGGACCCGGCTCATCGAAGAGCAGTGACCCATAAGGCTTGATCTTCGTGCGATAGCAACCGCCCAGCAGCCGCGAGACCGGCTGCTCGCAGGCCTTGCCAAACAGGTCCCAGAGGGCGATATCGATGCCCGAGATGACGTGCTCGATCGTGCCGCCGCGCCCCTGCCAGAACGTGCTTTGGCGGAGCTTCTCGCTGACCCGCTCCGGCTCGAGGGCCGATTCCGCCTGCCACAGCGGGCGCAAGAACTCGAGGCCGGCGGTCGCGAGCGTCGAGCTGGTGTAGATGCTGCCGACGCCGGTGAGTCCCTCGTCGCTATGGACTTCGACCAGTGTATTAAGGTCGCTCTCGGGCTTATGCCCCTGCGGCCAGCCGCCATCCATCGTGGCGCCGATCAGCTTGTGCAAGCGGATATCGGTGATGCGCATCGTGCCTAACGGCCGAAGGTTCGGGTTTCGACCGGCAGCCAGCCAGGGGCCAGATAGTAGGCCTGCGGCTTGGTGAGTTCCACGAGCGCCGCCATTTCCGAGGGCGGCGGCTCGGACTTGGCGATCAGAAGGTCCAGCAGCGTCGGCTGGCGCTCGTACTCGACGACGCGGACCTGGCCTTCGGATAGGCCGGCCATCTCGATCACCCCACGAATGGCGTCCTCCAGGTAACCCTTCTTGTCCACCAGGCCGTTTTCCAGCGCCTCGTTCGTCGTGTAGACCACCCCAGTAGCCAGCGTGGCGATCTCTTTCTCCGACAGCTTGGGCCGGCCGGCCTTGACGATCTGCTTGAAGCCCTCGAACGAGTCATCCACGAGGCCCTGGAAGATGGCTTTGATCTCGGGCGTCATTTCCTTGGCGAAGCTGCCCATCCCCTTGAGGCGATGGCTGGCCACGGAGTCCTCCTCGAAACCATGTTCCTTCATGAAGCCGGCCGCGTTGTAGTGCGGGATGATGACGCCGATGGAGCCGGTCCAGGTGGTCGGCTCGGCGTAGATCGAGTCGGGCGTGTCGCCCACGGCCATCGACACGTAGTAGCCGCCGCTGGCCGCTATGCCGCCCATGCTGACAACCATCGGCAGCTTCTCGCCGCCGCTGCCGCGCTCATCGCGCAGCTTGAGGAGCTGCCGATAGATATGGTCGCTGGCGGTGACCAGGCCGCCAGGCGAGGTGACGCGGAAGACCACGCCCTTGACGGCCGTGTCGTCCATCACCCGCTCGATCTGCTTCTTGATGTAGCCTTCGCCGCTGGTGATCGGGCCGTCCAGATGGATGATGGCGATCTTGTGGCGGCCGCTGGTCCACAGCCGCTTGCTGTAGTCCTTCTCGATGAGCGTTGAAGACGGGGGAGAGAACAAGCTGCCGATGCCGGCCACGACGAGGAAAATGAACGTCAGCGGCACGCCCAAGAGCAGCACCCAAAAAACGACACGGCGCACCGTCTTGCCCTGAGCCGCCTTGCGGGCCGCCGCGGCCTGCGGCGACGAAACGGGCGGCGCGAGCGGTTGAGGCTGCGGCTGGGGAGCCTGAAGGATCGGTGACTGGGGCGAATTGGGGGGCGAGATATCGGACACGCTACGCTCCTTCTGTCATTACGGATCAATTTGCATTTTGCACTTTGCATTTTGCATTAGCCAAAGCGACCGGGAAGCATTGCAAAATGCAAAATGAAAAATGGAAAAATGCAAAATGAAAAATGCCGGTCGCTCCACCCATCCTATCGGGTGGCGTACTGCACGTGATAGCCTTTGGCTTTCAGCCGCACGCGGTACAGGCTCTTGTCCACCGTAATGTAGAGCATGTTGATTTCATCGCCGAGGCCGAATTCCACGTTGCTGGGCATGCCGATGGGGTCTTTCTTCGCCCCGTCAGGGCCTGCGGTGCTCTGGTTGGCCGGTCCGGTGGGGATGAAGGCCACCTCCTTGCCGTCGGGGTCGATCACCATCACGCCGGGCCGGGTCGGCTCGCGGACGGTCAGATAGATGTGCCCCTTCTCATCGACGCACATGCCGTCGCAGCCTCCCTTGTCGCCGAAGTCCACGAGCATCGCGCCGCTTACCGGCGGTCCCGTCGTCGCTGAGCGGAAAGGCGTCGATCTTCATCACGCCCGGCTTGGCGCCGGCTTCGTCACATCGTCCGATCCGTTGTCGTTGTTGGCCACGTACAGCGTCTTGCCGTCGGGGCTGATGGCGATGCCGTTGGGCTTCACGATCTCGTGCGTCACCTCGTGCACGCCGCCGTCCTCGTCGATGCGGTAGACGGCCCGGTGCTCCAGCTCGCGCTTCTCGTGCCCGAGGTAGTGGGGGTCGGTGAAGTAGATCCGCCCCTTGGCGTCGAGGCAGAGGTCGTTGGGAGCGTTGAACCGCTTGCCCATGTAGCTGTCGGCGTGCACGGTGCGTTCCTTGCTCCTCAAGCTGCGGGACGACACGCAGCGGCCGCCGTAGTCGGAGCCCTCGCAGGCCAACAGGAACCCCCCGCGGGTCGAAGATCAGGCCGTTGGATTTGCCGCTGTCTTCGACGAAGACCGTGGTCTTCTTCGTCTTGGGATCGAAGTCGAGGATCATCCCCTTGTCCTTGCCGAAGGGGATGTCCGAGAAGTAGATGCGGCCGTCGGGGGCGCAGGCCGGTCCTTCGGTCAGCCCGCCCTCGATCTTGGCCGTGCGGGTGAAGAGCAGCTCCAGCTTGGCGTCGGGCGAAACGATGCTCTCGCCCGTCGGCTTGGGCAGCGCCGGCTCGGCGGCCGGCGCGGCAGCCGAAGTGGCAACGAGGACGCCCAACACGAGCAGGTAACGCAGTGTGGAGCAAGCGATGGCGCGCATGGCATGACTCGGCGTGATGAGGTCAGGACCGCGGAAAAAGCCAATTCCAGACAGTCACGAAGGTAAGCGGCGCGTGCGCTGAGTGCAATACGTCGCCTTTCGCTCTGCGAAAGGACGTTCTTTCGAGGAGCGAAGGACGACTTACCTGCCCGCCGCTGACGGTTACTGCTCGTTCAGAATCGGCACCGGCTCCACGTTCCAGATGTCCCGGCAGTATTCCTCGATCGCGCGGTCGGAGGAGAACTTTCCCATGCGGGCCACGTTGAGGATCGATTTTCGAGTCCAGCCGGCCTCGTCGCTGAAGGCCCGGTCCACTTCGTCCTGGCAATCGACGTAGGAGCGATAGTCGGCCAGCACCAGGTACTCGTCGTGCTTGAGCAGCGAATCCAAAAGCGGGCGGAACACCTCGCGGTCGCCGTGCGAGAAGTAGCCCGACTGGATGAGGTCGATCACCGCGCAGCTCGTCGTCGTTCTCATAGAAACCGCGCGGGGAGTAGCCCAGCGACCGGCGGGCCTGCACTTCATCGACCGAAAGGCCGAAGAGGAAGAAGTTCTCCTCGCCGACCTGCTCGCGGATTTCTACGTTGGCCCCGTCCAGCGTGCCGATGGTCAGCGCCCCGTTGAGGGCAAACTTCATGTTGCCCGTCCCGGAGGCCTCTTTGCCGGCCGTGGAGATTTGCTCGGAGAGATCGGCGGCCGGGTACACGCGCTGGGCGCTGGCCACATTGAAGTTGGGCAGGAAGACCACCTTGAGCCAGTCGCGGACCTGGGGATCGCGGTTCACCACGTCGGCCACGGCGTGGACCAGCTTGATGATCTGCTTGGCCAGGAAGTAGCCGGGTGCGGCCTTGCCGCCGAAGATGTAGGTGCGCGGCACCGCATCGGCGCCGGCCGTGTCGCCGCCGGCCTGCTTGAGCCGGAGGTACCGCGTGATGACGTGCAGCACGGCCAGGTGCTGGCGCTTGTACTCGTGGATGCGCTTCACCAGGATGTCGAACAACGAGTCGGGATTGACCGCCACTCCCGGCCGGTCGCGGAGCTGCGCGGCCAGCTCTTGCTTGTTCTGCCGCTTGACGGCCCGCCAGGCCTGCTGAAATGCCGGATCGTCCGCCAGCGGCTCCAGCCGGCGCAGCTCGTCCAATTGCGCCACCCACCCTTCGCCCAGCCGCTCCGTCAATAGCTTGGCCAGCCGCGGATTGGCTAGCAGCATGAACCGCCGCGGCGTGACTCCATTCGTCTTGTTGCAGAACTTCTCAGGCATCAACTCGTGGAAATCTCGCAGCACGTCGCGCTTCATCAACTCGCTGTGCAGGGCGGAAACGCCATTGATCTTGTGGCTGCCGACGCAGGCGAGGTGGGCCATGCGGACATGCCGCTCTCCGTGCTCGTCGATGAGCGACAGCCGTGCCAGCCGTCCGCTGTCGCCGGGGAAGCGCATCCGCACGTCGTCCAGGAAGCGGCGGTTGATCTCGTAAATGATCTCCAGGTGCCGGGGCAGCAGCCGCCCGAAGAGCGGCAGCGGCCATTTCTCCAGCGCCTCGGGCATCAGCGTGTGGTTCGTGTAGGCGAACATGCGACGCGTGACGTCCCAGGCTTGCTCCCAGTCCTGGCGGTGCTCGTCTACCAGCAGCCGCATCAGCTCGGCGATGGCGATGGCCGGGTGCGTGTCGTTGAGCTGCACCGTGAACTTCTCGTGGAGACGGTCCAGCGTCGCCGACCGCTGGCCGTACAGGCGAATCATGTCCTGGAGCGAGCAGGAGACGAAGAAATACTGCTGCTGGAGGCGTAGCTCTTTGCCCTGCGTGGTGCCGTCGTTGGGATAGAGCACCTTGGCGACGTTCTCCGAGCGGATTTTCTCATCGACCGCCCGGTAATAGTCGCCGACGTTGAACGCCTGGAAGTCGAACGATTCGCAGGCTTCGGCCTTCCACAGCCGCAGCAGGTTGGCCGTGTTGACGCGATAGCCCAAGACGGGCGTGTCGCAGGGGACGCCCTTGACGACGCGGTCGGGAATCCAGCGGATGCGGTAGCGGCCGTGGTCGTCGGTGTAGCCTTCCGTGCGGCCGCCGAACTTGACCTCGTAGCCAATCTCCGGCCGCTGGATTTCCCAGGGATTGCCGAGCTTGAGCCACTTGTCGGTGCGCTCGTGCTGCCAGCCGTCGCGGATGTCCTGCTCGAAGATGCCGTACTCGTAGCGAATGCCGTAGCCGATGGCTGGGATTTGCAGCGTGGCCAGGGAATCGAGAAAGCACGCCGCCAGGCGGCCCAGGCCGCCGTTGCCCAGCCCTGGCTCCGGCTCGTGCTGGACCAGGGCATTCCAATCCAATCCCAGCTCTTCGACCGCCTGGCGCAGCTGGTCGGCAATGCCGAGGTTGACGACGTTGTTTTCCAACTGCGGGCCTAGCAAGAATTCCGCGGACAGGTAGCACACCGAGCGGCTGCGTTCCTCGAAGTAGGTGCGGGCCGTGTTGATCCAGCGGTGCAGCAACCGGTCGCGCACGCTATAGGCCACCGCCATGTAGTGGTCATTTCGCGTGGCGACCTGAGGGAACTTGCCTTGGAGATACAGCAGATTGTCGTGGATAGCCCGCTTGAGGGCTTCGACGCTGGGGCCGGTGCGCACGTCGTCAGCGGCCTCGGCGCGGACGGGCCGCTGCTGCGTCGCCAGAGAGGGAGCCATGAAGAGCCTCGAAAACGAGAAGTGCGGGCGGGACGAATCCGCCTCGCCCCGATTGAACGATTGTAGATCATCGCGGCGGGACGAGGGAAAACAAATTCGGAATGCGGAATTCGGAATTTGGAATGCGGAATACGTCAGCGGTGCGCTCTGTCTTTCATTCCGCATTCCGCATTTCACATTCCGCATTCCCGACTACGTCTCCCCCGTTCCCGCCGGCCGTGCCGCGACGTATGCTCAGCAGTTTCCGGCGGTATCCATCGCCGTCACGACGAACCTCACGACATCCCATGTCCGACGCCGAGCCACCAATGCGTCACGTGCTTTCCATCGCCGACCTCTCCACGGCCGAGATCCAGCGGATCTTCGCCATTACCGAGGACATCAAGACCAAATTCCTCCGCGGCCAGCGCGAGCCGCTGCTGCCGGGGCGCGTGGCCGCCTTGCTCTTTCAGCATCCGTCGATGCGGACCCGCGTCAGCTTCGACGCCGGCATGACTCACCTGGGCGGCAGCGCGATGTTCCTGGGCACTGACGTGGGGTGGGGCTCGCGCGAGAGCGTGGCCGACTTCGGCCGGGTGCTCAGCGAGTACGTGGACGTGATCGTCGTGCGGGCCAGGCGGCATGCCGACGTGACCGAGCTAGCCCAACACTGCACGTGCCCCGTGGTGAATGCCCTGACGGAATACGCCCACCCGTGCCAGGCGCTGGCCGATCTCTACACGCTGCGCGAGCTGACCGGCGACGTCCGCGGCCGGACCGTGGCCTACGTCGGCGACGGCAACAACGTAGCCCGTAGCTTGGCCATGGGCTGCGGCCGGCTGGGCGTGCGGTTCCGCATCGCCTCGCCACCGGGTTACGAGCTGGCCGGCCAATACGTCGAAAAGCTGCGTGACGAGAATCCCGGCATCGACGTGCAGCTTTCCGCCGATCCGGCGGAAGCGGTGCGCGAGGCCACGGCGGTGTATACCGACGTGTGGGCCAGCATGGGGCAGGAAGCCGAGAACGAAGCCCGCCGCCGGGCCTTCGGCGACTATCAGGTGAACGCTCGGCTGATGGCCAAGGCCCCGCCGGAGGCCTTTTTCATGCACGACCTGCCGGCCCATCGGGGCGAGGAGGTCACCGACGAGGTGATCGACGGCCCGCAAAGCGTCATTCTCCGCCAGGCCGCCAACCGCATGCACGTGCAAAAAGGCCTGCTGGTCTGGCTACTGGGCTCGCAGGCGAGCAAAATGAGATCGTCGTCACCCTGAGCGCAGAACGACAGCTCTTACCTATTCCGTCAGATCGCGCATGGCCGCGACGATTGAGCAATTCATTCTCGATCTGGTCCGCAGCCGCGTGCTGGCGGAGGACGAGCTGGCGGCCATCAAAGCCGACGTGCGGGCCAAGCGGCTGCCGCGCGACGCCGAGGGCCTGGCCCGCGAGCTCGTGCGGCAGGGCCGGCTCAGCAAGTACCAGGCCGCCGCGATCTACCAGGGCCGCATCGACGAGCTGGTGCTGGGCAACTATGTCATCGTAGACAAGATCGGCGCCGGCCGCATGGGCTTCGTCTACAAGGCCAAGCGCCGGGGCATGGACGGGCTCTTCGCGCTCAAAGTGCTGCCGGCGCGCCGCATGGAAGAGTCGGCCACCGCCAGGCGACGCTTCGAGCGCGAAATCCAGCTTCACGTCCGGCTAAGCCACCCCAACATCGTGCGGATTCACGACGCGGGCGAGCACAACGGGGCGCCCTACCTGGTGATGGAGCTGGTCAACGGCCAGGACCTGAGCTCGCTGGTCAAGTCGTCACGGCTCTCGGTGGCCCAGACCGTCGATTATGTCCTTCAAGTCGCCCGCGGCCTGGCCTATGCCCACGGCGAAGGCGTCGTGCACCGCGACGTCAAGCCGGCGAACCTGCTGCTGGACGTTTCGGGCACCGTGAAAATTCTCGACCTGGGCCTGGCCCGGCTGGAAGACGCCGAAGAAGAGAGCAGCGGCGGTCGGCTGACCCTGCACATGCAGCTTCTGGGCACGCCGCACTACATGGCCCCCGAGCAGGCAGTCGATCCGCGCAACGCCGACGCCCGGGCCGATGTCTATTCGCTCGGGTGCACGTGGTTCTACCTGCTCACCGGGCAGGCGCCCTTTCCGCGAGAATCGAAGATCGATGCCCTGCTCGCCCACCGGGACGAGCCGATCCCGCGGCTGCCGGCCGCCCGCGAAGACGTGCCGGCGCCGCTGGACGCCATCTTTCAACGCATGCTGGCCAAGCGGGCTGATGAGCGGCTGGCTTCGATGGCCGCGGTCGTGGCTGCCCTGGAGACCTGGCTAGGCGGCGTCGCCAGGCCCCCGCCGCTGCCGCCCAGCACGATCACGACCGTGGCCATCAGCACGGCCGACGCCAGCACCGTGGAGGGGGCGGCGCCGATCGCGATTGTGCTAGGGCCGCGCCCGCCGCCTCTGGCAGCCGTCCAGAGCAATCGCCAAACCAAGCGAACCTGGTGGCCGCCGTCACGGCGCACCTGGGCAGTCATTGCCGGAGTCGCGATCGTGCTACTGGGCTTCTTGGCGCTTTTTCTCGGCTGGTAGCGAGTGGTCCTCTCCACAAGGCGAGTGGCGGCTTCGCCCACGAACTTAGGAGTGCGGCGACTCGTCGCCGCTTTAGGATTCTCGGTGTCTCGCAACAACCACGGCTGGAGCCACGTCACGTCAAAATCCCAAAGCGGCCACGAGTCGCCGCACTCCAGGTGGCCCGCTTCCGCGCTCTCTGGGCAACGCCGGGGAGGGCGGGAGGGCAATACCCGCTACTTCTTGCCGCCGACGAAGGGATAGGCGATCAGACTCGCCAGCAGGCCGATACCAGCGGCCGTGGCGAACCCCAGCACGCCGATGCCGTTTTGCTCCGCACGGTACGGGCTCCAGAAATTCAGCACCACGCAAGCCACGACAAACACGACCGTGCCCACGATGGCCGCGGTCATCTGCTTCTGCTGCCTGGCCTTGGCTTCTTCGGGATCGAGCTCTTCTTTCTGGGCAGGAGCGGCGGTTTGCGGAGCCGTATAGGCCGTGGCCGGATCGTCCTCTTGGGGGGCGGACTTGGGTTTTGGTTTGGAGCTTCCTTGGCCCTTGGTGGCCGTGGCCTTTGCCGCCGCCGACTTGCCGGTGGCCTTGGCGGCACCGCCGCGGGCCAGCTCAGCGTCGGCGGCTTCCTTGGGGAAGTGTTTATCGACCACGGCGTGAATCTGGGCGGGGGTGCAGAGCACCGTCCGGACCGGCACGCCCAGCCGCAGCCGCAGCTCCTCCTCCACGTCGGGAGTCAGCAGGTTCGGCGAAGCCATGAGCAGCACGCCGTCGTCGATCAAGAGGGGGGCGCACGAGTGCTGCCGGGCCATCAGCGCCGGCACCTGCGGCACCAGGCTCTCGTCGATCGAGATATCGTCCAGGTCGATGAAGGGGACGCCCACGCTTTCGGCATGGGCTTGCATCACCACGTCCTGAGGCGCCAGCTTCTGCTGCACCAGGGCCTCGCGGATTTCCACACCCACGGCGTTGGCATAGTTGCGGGCCTTGGCCAACTGGGCGTGTCCACGACTTTGCGGCGGATAAGGATCTCTTCCAGCGTGCGCCCGAGCTTGGCCTCTTGTTTGCGGCCCAGCGAGGCGTCGTACTCGGCCTTTCGCGTGGCATCCGTCAGGCAAAGCATGGCCCGCGCCAGCTCGTTGAGCAATTGCTGCGACTGCTCGCCGTATTGCCCGGCGGCGTACTTACGCGTCTGGGCATTGAGCTTGCGGTAGTTCGAGCGGATTCTCTCAATGTCGTCCTCGAACTTCTTCAGCCGCAGCAACTGATAGTAGTTGAGCGGCCGATCCGCGTCGGTGATACCGAGCCAATCGCGGTAAACGTCGAGTTGCTGGGGCATGGCAATGTCCGTGATTAGGCTAATGTAGTCGTCTCGCTCCGCGCGACCGTCTGGCGGAGAGCTTGTGAAACAATTCGGGCACGAGTCGGCCATTTGCTGAGGCCCAAAGGGCCGAAACTCGACAGCGCAGGCCGAAGGCCTGGGTCCAGAGGCCGTGACCGCGTGTAGCCCTGAAAGGGCGGAACGGATGACCGCATCGCGGGTTGCGCCCCTTCAGGGCTTTCGTGTAATGAATGTGACCGCGACCCAGGCCTTCGGCCTGGGCTGTCGAGTCGCGCCCCTTCGGGGCTCCGTGCAGCGCGAACGCAAGCCAGGGCGTTTCTTCACAGCCGCCGAGCGTGATCCCTGCTTTCCGACGGTACATGGAGTGCCTGCTACTCGTGTGCCTCTGACTTCACTCCACCTTGTACTCCGATGCCAAGCGCGCGTAGGAATCTACCTGATCCTCGCTCAGGCCGCCGCGGCGGTCGATCTGGATTCTCGCCTCTTTGCCGCTGGTCAGGTCGCGAGCCGTCACGTGGACTCGCCCGGCGGCGTCGAAAGCGTAGGTCACTTCGACCGGAGAGCCCTGCGGCGTGCCTGGCGGCAGGTCGTGCACGTAACAGTTGCCGATGAGCTGCACGGCGGCCGGATCGGGAGCGTCCCCCTCCGTGACTTTGACGTTGACTCGCTCCTGGCTCTCGTGGCCAGTCTTGAAGATTTGCCGGGTTTCAACCGGCAGCTTCGTGTTGCGAGGGATCATCACGTGGTTGATGTATTTGCTCTTGCGCGGGTGGCGAACGATCACGCCCAGCCCGTGCGAGTTCACGTTCTCCTGCTTGATGTCCGAAAGGTGCTTGCGGACGCGGTCGGCCAGCTCGCTCTTGCCGCGGTGCTTGGCCTCGAGGATGGCGGCGTGGATCGCCGCGCCCTGGGCGACCGTCGTGAACGGGTTCAGCCCGGTGAACATCTCCCGGCCGGTCAACTGCACCATGGCCCGCGAGACGCAGGGCATGAGCGTCGAGCCGCCCACGAGGACCACGGCGTCCAGGTCCTCGAACTTCAGCTTGGCTTGCTCCATGACCAGCTCGGTCGTGTCGAGCGTCCGCTGCAAGAGATCGCGCGTCAGCTCCTCGAACTGCTCGCGGGTGATCTGAAGGGCGATGGCCTTGCCCTGGTGGCGGCAGGTGATCATCGTCTGCATCGACTCGGTGAGGGCCAGCTTGGCCAGGTCGCAGTCGTTGCGCAGCACCTGCACCGTCTGCCGCGACTCGCGCGGGTTGAGGCCGTGCTTTTCCTGGAACTGGTCGCAGACGAAGTTCAGCAAGCGGTCGTTCCAATCCACGCCGCCGAGCTGCACGTCGCCGTCGGTGGCCAGCACCTGAAAGTGCATTGGCGTGTACTTCACCAGCGTGACGTCGAACGTGCCGCCGCCCAAGTCGTAGACCAGGCACATCCGCGGCTTGCCGCCGGACTGGGCCATGCCCCCCAGCTCGCGCCGCTGCCAGGCATAGGTCAACGTGGCCGCGGTAGGCTCGTTGATAATGTCAATCACGTTCAGCCCGGCGATCCGCCCGGCGTCCTGGGTGGCTTTGCGGCGGGCGTCGTTGAAGTAGTAGGGGACGGTAATGACGGCGTTGCCGATCTTGCCGACGCGCTTCTCGCCGTCTTGCTTGAGCTTCTTGAGGATCAGGGCGGAGAGGAACTCTGGCGTGATCTCCCGGCCATCGAACATCCGCTTGAAGCCTTCATCACCCATGTGGCGCTTGATGCGCTCGACGACGTTATCGGGGTTTTCCATGGCGGCCCGCTGCCGGTTGGGGCCGACGATCACGTGGCCGCTCTCGGCCAGCACGATCAGGCTGGGCGTCTCGACGTCGCCGTCGTCGTTGGCTACGGCCACCGGGTCGCCCTTTTCATCCAGAATGGCCAACGTCGAATACGTCGTGCCCAGGTCGATCCCCACGGTATGGCCCGGCTTGAATTCAATCACGTTCGATCCGCGCAAAAGAGTGACCAAGAGAAGTGTCGGAGCCCTTGGCCTGGAAATGCCGCTCAACGCAGCGCGAGAGCAGGCATTTCCGGCCCACGCCGCTTACGGAGGCAATCCAGGAAGGGTATTCCCAGCATGTCGCGCCGGTGTGCAGGCGTCAAGGGCGTGGCGGCCCCCGCGGGTGCCGTGGGGGCGAGCCCCGCGCTACAGGTATTGCTGGTAGGCCTGGACGGCCAGCTCGTCGCAGCGCTCGTTTTCCGGATGGCCGTCGTGGCCCAGGATGGCGTGGTAGCGCACGAGGTGCGTGGTGGCCAAGGCATCCAGCTTGCGCCACAGGTCGTCGTTCTTCACGGGGACGAGCTTGTTCTTCTCGCGCCGCTGCCAGCCGTCGCGCTTCCACTTGGTGAGCCATTGGGAGAGCCCTTTGCCGACGTACTGGCTATCGGTGAACAGCTCGACCTGGGCCGGCTGCTTGAGGGCTGACAGGCCGGCGATCACGGCCGCGAGCTCCATGCGGTTGTTGGTGGTCTGCCGCTCCGCGCCGGTGCGCTCGATTTCCTTGCCCGACGAGGGATGCCGGAGGATGAACGCCCATCCGCCGGGGCCGGGGTTGCCGGAGCAGGCCCCGTCGGTGAAGAGGTGCACAAGCGGTCTGGGCGAATCGGGTTTCCCGCGCGTCATGCTGGCGTGTCCTGGCGAGGGTTGAGAGGGGGATTCTGCTCGATGCGGGCCGCGCGCTCAATCCCTTTGACGAGCGTTTGTCATCCCCGTACACTCACGGCCGGGGCGGTTCTTGTATTTTTGTCCTATCTCATAAGGCGTTTCCGCCATGGATCGTAAAGAGATTCTCTCCAAGCTCGCGGCCGGTCAGATCAGTGAAGAGGAAGCCGATCGGCTGCTGGGCGAGATGGAAGCCCGGCCCCGCGGCACGCTCTACTGCAAGGTCAGCACCAAGGGGGCGATCAGCGTCTACGGCCTGCAGCGGATGCCGGTCACGCTGTACGTCGAACAGTGGGAACGCCTGCTGGATTTCGGCGACAACGTGCGGCAGTTCGCCAAAGAGAACGACGGCAAGCTCAGCCGCAAGGGTGAGAAAGTAGGCGGCGAGAAGCAGGCCACGTAGACTGGCCGGCGCCTGCGTCAAGGCGACTCTCGAGCATCGCACACCCCGTCGAAGGGGATTCTCATTCGACAGTTCGATGTTGGACGTTGGATGTTCGATGTTCGGCCCGTCGCCGCCTATTCCCCGCGCAGGGCCTGTTGCTCCAGGGCAAACGGAAGGTCTCCCTTCAGGTGGCGGTTCTTCTCCGCCAGGGCCTTGCGGATCTTCTCGACCGTGTCGCGCACCGGTTGCGTCAGCCGCCTCACGATCTCATGCGGGCTATACTCCTCCAGCTCGCGGACGGTCTCCACGCGCAGGAACTCGAACACCTGCCGGGCGTGGAAGTCGTCATGGAACAGCCAATAGAGCTTCTCTTCCGCCGTGACCTTCGGGCGGCCCAGCGACTCGGCGGCCGTCGGCTTAGGTGCGGCGGCTTTGCGCCTGGCGCCCGTAGTCTTGCCGGCCCTCTTGGCGGCCTTCTTCTTCGCGGCACGCTTGGGCGGCCTGACTGCTTTCTTCTTGGCCATGACTATCACTCACTGGCGGGAAACTGGGGCGCAGTGGGATGAACCCGGTGGCGCCCGGCCTCGTTCCATTGTAATTGGAGCGGGGTGATGTCGCGCGTCTTTGCTGCCGGCAGCGGGCAGCGGCGGCGCGGCGGGTGCAAACGTCTTGCCCTGGTCAACTCGAGCACGTATTCTCTCGCCGCCTTTCTCTGTCGCCCAAGCTGTCGCTGCGCAGCTTCGTCGCGCGCCGATCGCGTCACCGTTTAGCTGTCATGGCCGCGCACGGATGCCGCCGCGTTGCTGCCGCCAGTCTGGCACTGGTCATGCTTTCCTGCGCCGGCTGTGCACACGATCTGTTTGCCAGCAAGGAGGCCATCGAGGCCGGCTCGGACGGCGCCGAAACACACGCAGCCGCGCCCCAGACCACGGAGGGCGCGGCCAGCCCGCTGCCCGCGGCGCCAGCACCGCGGCGCCGGCCAGCTCGACGAGCGACGGAAGAGCCGCAGCGGCCACGGCGCCGAACCAGCGCGGGAAGGCCGCGCCGCCCGGCGCGGCGGCGCTGCGCGGCGATCAAGTGGCCGAAGTCATCGAGGGGCTACAGGCGCTCGAGCGGCTCGATCCACCGACGCGCACCGCGATCCAAGCCAGCCTCGACCGGACGCACCCGCTGAACTGGCCTTACGTGTTCCGCTTCCATAAGGCGGCCCTGGGCGGCGCGAAAACCATCGCCATGGCGCCGGGCACGGCTCACGGGGCCGCGCCCCCAACGGCGCTATGGGGCTTTCCGGCCAACGAAGCAGCCAGCCCGCCGGGCCGCTCGTCGCCGAGTCAGGCCTCACGCAGCCCAGCATCGCGCAGCCCAGCTTCGCGCACCCCAGCATTGCCCAGCCCAGCAGCGCCGGATGGCGCCCCAGGCAGCCCTCCGCAGGCGAGCCGTTCGGTGGCCAGCCGGCCGCAGCCGTCCAGAGATTCGCCGCTGCCGCCTGCGCCGGGGAACGCCGCTTCCCACCGCCGCACGTCTGAGTCGAGCGATCCGAGCAAGCACCTGGCCTTCCACGCGGCCAGCGACGCGGCCGAGGATCGCGATCCCCGCGAGTCCCCCCGCGGCACTGGTGGCCGGCCGGCTATCACACGGGAACGACGGAATCGTTTGCCGGGGACGAAGAGGCCGACGCGCCGCGCGAGAGGTGGCAGCGGGATCTGCACCGGGCCATCGAGTCGCTGGAAGCCCAAATCCGGGAGCGTGACGACAAACACAGCCACGCGCTGCTGCGCGTGCTTTATGCCGTGGCCGGCCGCCGCGAGGACGCGCTTCAGCCGATCCCCGCGACCTCCGAGGCGGAGCGCGAGTTCTGGGTCAACGAGCTGCGTGGCCTGGCGGAATGCCTGGACGGCAACCCTCGCGGCAGCCCCGACCGGCGGGCCGCCGAGGCCGCGGCTTGGTTCCGCGACGCCGCTGGGCGGCTCGGAGGAGCTCGGCGCGCTGGAGGTGCGGAACCTGGCGTTTTGCACGGAGGTCCACAGCTTCGGCGCGCTGGTGCGCTTCCCCAAATACGAGTTTCAACCGGGCGAGATGGTGCTCTTGTACGCCGAGATCGAGAATTTCACCAGCCAGGCGACGAAGGCCGGCTATCGCACGGCGCTCAAGGCCCGCTACGACCTTCTGGAGGGGCCGCAGCGGGTCCACGAAGAAGAGCTGCCCGCCGCGGACGAGACCTGCGAGCGCCAGCGCCGCGACTTCTTCGTGAGCTACCGCATCCGCGTGCCCACGGGTCTCAAGCCGGGCGAGCACACGCTGCAACTGACGATCGAAGACACGCTAGGCCGCAAGACGGCCACACGGTCGATCGGCCTGCGGATCAAGTAGGCGGCGAGCGCCGAGCCGTCAGGCCGACCTGGGAACGTTCTCAGACTGCGTCGCCGTGAAGCCGTAGGCCCGCTCGACCTTGCAGACGCGCAGCTCGAAGCGCTCATACCAGAGCGAGCGGCCCAGCCCTTGGGCGATGCGGTGCTCGGCCTCGCTGTGCCAGAGGCGGATGCTCTCTTCGCTCTCCCAGTAGGAAACGGTGATGCCCAGGCCATCGTCGCCGCGCGCAGCTTCCACGCCCAGAAAGCCGGGCTGCTGCCGAGCCAGCTCGACCATCCGGTCGGCGGTCGCGCCGTAACCCTCAGGGTCGGCCGCGGTGCGGCGCGAGGTGAAGATCACGGCGTAATAGGGAGGACGGAGGTTCGCTGCGGACATGAGAACGGCGAATCGAAGGAAGAGACAACCACGAATAACGCGAACGACACGAATGGAATCTTTGAGTGGCGCAAAAGGTTCTTGCGAACCACGAAAGAGAAAAAGGGGTGCGCATCGCTGTCTTTCCGTACGACAAACGTTGGATTTCTTTGCCTGGCGCGAAGATTTTGGCGCCCACCGAAGACACGGATGAGCAATCTCCGAAAGGACCGATATCCAGGAAAGTCGAACCACAAGAGCACTAAGGACTTGGCGTAGCGTAGCCGCAACCAAGAGAAGACAGGAAGATGGAGGACAGGAAGATGATTGACGCACCACGAGAGTGAATCTTCCTGTCCTCCATCTTCCTGTCCTCCATCTTCCCGTCTGCATGGAATCGGTGGACTCTGTCGGATAGTGGCACGAAATTCGCGCAGGCTGCGCGAAATCCGACACCTTGTATTACGAAGGAGGATCGGTCCCGAGTTGTTCTCACCTTGGTGCTTCGTGGTTCATCTTGCTTTTGGTGTTCTACTGAGGAGGGTAGTCGTATTCCGTGGCCCCCATGGTTGCGGCTATGCCGCGCTGGGTCATTCCGTGTCTTCCGTGGTTGCGGCTACGCCGCGCTAGGTTATTCGTGGTTATCCTCCTATGTGGCGCAAGAACCGAAACACCGTGAACCGGGGGCCGGGCGCAGAGCGTTTCGCGCCGCCGCGTTATCAGGGGGCTTTCGCCCCCCGCTCGCCGGGCCTACGCCAGCTTCGCACGGATTGACCACCAGAGGGCGGCCAGCTTCTTGCCGTATTGCGCGGCCAGCGTCGCCAGGCAGCGATAGACGATCCGCCGCAACAGCTTCCCGCTGCTGCTTAGGGTGGCGATCTGCTCGCGGAAGGGGATGATGGCGTCGTCGAGCCGGCCGCGGGCTTCGGCGTAGGACGGCTTGCCCCCCTCGTGGTAGGGCGCGATTTCGATCTCGGCCAGCGCACGCACCAGCGTGCACAGCGCGGCGTAGAAGTCGCTGTTGAAGAGGTCGGGCACCAGGTGGGCCAGAAGCGGCATCGCTTCGCCGGGCTTGCCCTCCAGGGCGGCATGCAACGCCAGCCACAGGGCGTGCACCGCCTTGGCCGAGTCGTCCACCGGCAGGCTGAGGGCCGCCGCGCTGACCTCCGCCGCGTCGTCTTCCCGGCCCAGCTCCCACAGTGCGCCGACCAGCGAGACCAGCATGTACGGCCATACGCCCTGGCGATCGCGCCAGTCGGAGAGCCACAGCACGGCGTCCTTGGCCAAGCCAAGCTGCGCCAGCGCTCCGCCGGCGGCCGCCCAAGTACGCGGCTCCTTTCGCAGCTCATCGCAGGCCTCGTTGAGGAAGCTCTGCAGCGCCGGGGCTTGCTTGGCATCGGCCAGCTCGTTGACGTAGCTCTCGGCCGCGGCGAACCACACGGGGCCAATCTCGCTCCCCTTGTCGCCGCGGAAGGCGTTGAGCGCCTCCCGGCAGCGGTCGAAACGGTTGTGGCTCGCGCACCACTCCACCCACACCGCCCCTAGGTGCGGGCCGGACTGCCGCGAAACGGCAGCGGCCAATTGCTGATCCACGGTCTCTTGCCAGCCGGCGTCGATCATTTCATCGATCGCGCCGTAGAACGGCTCGACACCGAAGGAAGGCGCCTGGCACAGCGCTTGGAAACACTCGACGGCCGCCGCCTGGTCTTTCCGCCGGCTGGCCAGCCGCACGCCGTGCGCCGCCGACAGGGCCGGCGGCATGTACTGTGCCACGCGATCGAGCGTCTTGGCCGCGCCCTCCAGCTCGCCGTCCTCGAGCTGAAGCTCCAGCAGCATGTTCACCGCGAAGGGATAGTCCGGCGCCAGCTCGATGGCCCGCTGCAGGTCGCGCTTGGCCCCCGCGCGGTCTTCCACGTGCAGCCGGGCGTCGGCCAGATAGCCCCAGCAGCTCGGCTCCTGCGGCTCGAGGCGGGCCATCTGCTCGGCGGCCTGAATGTAGTTCTCCCAGTCCTGGGTCATTTCATAGAGGTCAGCCAGCCGCTTCCAGCCCCAGAAGAACTCGGGCTCATCGAGCACCACGTCCTGCAACTGGGCCACGGCGGCCACCAGGTTGCCCCGCTGCGCCTCCAGCTCGGCCGCGTGGATCAGGAGCGGCGTGGGGGATCGCTCTCCGAAGACGGGCGGATGGCAGGCCACGAGCGCCGCGTCGAACTTCTCGTCCTCCGCGAGCAGCGTCGCCCGCCGCATGTGGGCCGAGATGTGCCGCGGATCGATCGCCAGTGCCCGGTCCAAGGCCGCGTGTGCTTCGGCACGCTGCGCCGGACCTTCCAGCACGCCGGCCAACGCGACCCAGGCGTCCGCGTCGTCGGGCCTCGACTCGGCCAGGTCGCGGGCCACACGGGCCGGCAGCTCGGCGATGCTTGGATCGTCCTGAGCGGCTTCGCCCGCCCAGTGCCGCAGCGCGTCCCAGGCCCAGTCTTCATCCGGCAGCCAAACGCACTGCCTGCTCGATGTTCTTCAGGGCAGCCGCTCGCTCGCCCAGGTTCCACAGCGTCTCGGCGAGGTAGCCGCGGGTGACGGCGCTATCCGGGTCAGCCGCCAGCGAGCGGCTCCAGCACTTCGCGGCAGCTCTTCAGGTCGCCGCGGCGGTTGTGCGTTTCGGCCAGATACCGCGCGGCATCGCTGCCACGCGGGTCAACCTCCAGCGCCCGCTCCAGCGACGCGATCTCACCCGCCTCGTCTCCGCGCACGTGCTGGAGGAAGCCCATCGTCAGCCAGACGTAGGGATTTGCCGGGAAGCGCGACACAGCCCGCTGGGCCAGCGCCAGCCCTTGCGCGGCCTGGCCGACATCCACCAGGTGATGGATCGTGCTGGTCCAGGCCTGCCAGTCCTGCTCGGGCAGGACGAGCCGCACAAGCTGGCCGGCCGCGTCGGCGCAGAGCTTTTCCTGCCCCGTGCGGTTGTACCAATCGGCAAGTTGGGCCCAGGCGTAAACGTATTCGGAATCGTCGCCCACCACCTGCTGCATCTGCAAGATGGCGGCGGGCAGATCGCCCTTATCGGCCAAAATGGCTGCGGCTCGCGCGCGCAGCACCAGCGGCGGCCCCTCGGCAAACGCAGCCGGACGGCATGCGGCCAAGGCTTCGTCGAATTGCCCGTCCGAGATGAAGAGATCCGCCTTGCGGCCGTGGGCTTCGATATTCCGCGGGTCCAGCTCGAGCGCCCGGTCCAGGGCGGCCACCGCCTCGCTCCGCTCCTCAGGAGCATCCAGCAGCGAGGCCAGCACCAGCCACACGTCGGCCAGGTTCGGCCGGCTGCGGGTGAACTCGCGTGCCAGGGCGATCACCTGGTCCCGCCGCCCCAACTCCTGGCACCAGGCGCGATAGGTGCGCCACGCCCATTCGTTGTCGGCCGGGGCCAGCCGGACGGCCAGCTTGATGGTCTCCAGCGCTTCGTCCCGCCGGCGGAGGCGCCACAGCACGTCCGCCAGGACGTTGTGGTTGCCGGGGTTGGCCGGGTCGCGGGCCACGGCTGCCTCCAGCACCTCGCCGCGCCCGCTCGCAGTCCCCCTGATGTTCGTAGGCTTCGGCAAGCTGCCGCGAGGCGTAGCTCAGGCCCGGGCTGATGTCCAGCGCCCGCTCGATGGCGGTGATCTCTTCGGCAAACTCGCCGCGCTCGTGGTGCACCTTGGCCAGATCGAGCCACACCACAGGCAGCAGCGGGAAGCGGTCGGAGGCCTGGCGGGCCACGTCGAGCGCCTCGCTGATCCGCTCCGCGGTGAGCAGTTGATCGATCGTCGCCGACCAGGCCTGCCACAGGTCGGGCCGGGCGGCAAGAATCTCCCGCAGCGTATCCAGCAGCTCGTCGGCTTCGAGCGTCGAGGCGGCACCGTTGCAATAGCCCAGCACGGCGTCGCCGAGGATCACCTGCTTGAGCAGCTCGCGGCGGACGAACTTCAACTCGTCGGCCCGCTGGGCCTTGGAGTCGCACGTGGCTAGCAGCTCCTGCATCGCCAGGTCGTAATCGACCGACAGGCGAATGGCCTGGCGGAAGGCCTCCTTGGCTTCCTCCGTGTCCCCCGACTTGCGATAAAGCAAGCCGAGGATCAGGCACCCGGCCGGGCTGGCCGGCTCCAGCTCCTGGGCGTGCTGCGCCTCGGTCAGTCCCTCGGAGATGCGGCCTTGCTCGTAGAGGGCGATGGCCAGCTCGCGGCGCGCCCAGGGATCGATCGTTTGGATCGCCAACAGGTCGCGCACGGCCTTTTCGGTCTCGGCCGGGTCGCTGTGCCGCAGCCACTCGATCAGCATCTGGTGCAGCACGTAGTTCTTGGGGAAGTCGGCCACCGCCTTCCGCAGGTGGGCCAGCGTGGCGTCGTACCCCTCGACCACGTACATCAGCCGCGACACGGCCTCGTGGGCATCGAGCGCCAGCGGCTCCAGCGAGAGAATCTCGCGCCACTGGGCCAGCGCCCCGGCGATGTCGCCTCGATAGCTGGCGATCTTCGCCGCACCCCGCAGCCACAGCGCCTGATGGCAAAACGGCTCGGCGTCCGTGAGCAACTGCTCGGCGCGGGCCAGGTCGCCGTGGCGGGCGTAATAATCGGCGCCATAGAGCTGCAATTCGCCGTCGTCGCAGTGAAGCTGCAGGGCGGATTGCAGCACCTTATCGGCCTCAGCATGCTGGTGCAGCGCGTCGAAGGCGCTCGTCAGCGTGCGTGCCGGCAGGCTGGAGCGGTTGCCGAAGCGCTCGAAGCGGTCCCGGAGGAACCGCAGGGCCACCTCGGTCTGCATCAAGTACCGCGAAGCCAGGAAGTATTCCTGGGCAAAGCCTTCTTGCATCTGTTCCAGGCAGGCCGCGTAGCGATAAAGCTCCAGCGCCTCGTGCCGGCGATGGCGGTCCCACCGCAATTCGCCCAGCACGCGGTAGCTCTCGGCGTCGCTCGGCCGCCGGCGGATCGTGCGGCGGATCAGCCACTCGGCATGATCGTGCTGCCGGGCATCGACCAGCAGCTCGAAGGCCAGCTCCTGGAAGAAGAGCGGGTCGGGCTCTTCGCCGCCCACGATTCCCCGCAGGATTTCCAGGCGGTCGTCGCGGCGCCCCAATTGCCGCAGGCAACTCAGCCGCATGAGCTGCAGGTTTTCGTCGCCCGGGTACTTCTCCAGCAACTGCTCGGTGGCTTGCAGCAGGGCCACCACGTCGCTGTCGTAGCGGGCCAGCACGTTGCGCGCGGCCAGCGTCAGACGGTGGTTGACAGCGATCTCCTGCATCTCCTCGAGCGCCGATTGGGCCTTGGCCCGGTCGTGCTCTTCCAGAGCGCAATGGATCGCGTGCACGCGGTCGTACAGCTCGGCGTCGGGCAGCGCCAGGCCTTCGAGGAGCTCGGGCCGGTCGGCCGGCACCAGCGCCATGCCACGCGGGCCGTTGGGCGCTTCACGCTCGAAGAACTCGTCGGCCTCGTACTCCATGACCATCCGCTCGGTCGGGTCGCGGATGAGGAGCGTCTTGCGGCGGCTATCGTAGCCGGCGATGGCCTGCAGGTGGGCCAACGCCGTGAAGGTGATCGTGAGCGTGAACGGTACGCCGCGGTCGAGCAGCTCCACGGCGCTGTCCCAGGTGACGGTGAACTCGCGGGGAATCCAGCCGTTCTTCTCGGCCCAAGTGCGTTGGCTGTGCGAAGGAGTGCCGTCGTAGCAAATCTCTTCGGCGACGTTCAGGTGCTCGGCCGGCCGCTTCCAGAACGAGCTGATCGCCGTCAGCGTGGCCGGGCGCAGGTGACATAGTGCTGCCGCACGTAGGGCACGGCCAGCATCACCCGTTTGCCCTCCAATGGCGTGACCGAGAGCCGCTCGGCCATCTTCTCGAAGAACGGCTCATCAACCTGTTTGGCCAATTCGGCCGCGGTCGGGAAGTCAAAGCAGTAATAGGCCGCGTTCGATCGGGCGGCGGCCAGCCACTTCGTGGTCTCTTCGTCGCAGAGCGGGAAGAACTGCGCCACGCGGTCGTAGTTCTCGCGGGCTTCGGCGTAGAAGCCCAGCTCGGTCTGGAGCCGCGCCAGGCTGGCCAGCAGCCGGCCGCTCTCGCAGCGCTGGGCGCCGTCGGCCAGAAGTTGCAGCGCCTCGGAGTCGCGATTCAAGTACAGAAGCGCGTAGGCCCTCGACTGGATGGCGGGCAAGTACCACGGCCGCAGCTCGAAGGCCTTTTCGGCCGCCTTCAGCGCTTCGTCGTGCAGGTCTTGCTCGGCGAGGATGGCCGACCGCTCCACCCAAATCCACGAGCGCTTGGGGGCCAGCTCCTCGGCCTGGCGAAAGGCCGCGTCGGAATTCTCGAAATCGCGCAGCGCGGCGAGCAGATAAGCGCGCAGGGCAAACCAGTCGGCGCGGAGGTTGTCCGGCGCACCCTCCAGCTCGCCAAGCTGCTCCATGCGCTTCAGGGCAAACAAGGGATCGCGCCGCCGCAAGAGCGAGATCGTCGAGAAGAATTTGGCCCAGGGGTCGGCCTTGTCGGCCCGCCAGGCAAGATGATGGAGCACCGCCCCTAGTCGGGGCGCCCCGAGGTTCGACGCCAGCCGGCCGGCCCACAGCCGGGCCTTGGTGCCCGGCCACTGGGGCAGATCGCCCAGCGCGCCGCGTCCTATATTCAATGCCTGGAGGTATTTGCCCTGGCCATAGAGGTCGGCGACCTCGTCCAGGACTCGCTCCCTGGCTGCCGTATCCAAAGCCATCACTTAACCGTGCTAAAGACGGGATAGCGACTTGAACGTACACCCTGAGTGTAACCAATCGGTTTCCGCTCGTCACGTACCCCCCTGGGCGAAAAGCGGGCGGGAATGCAACGGGGGCGGGAATCGTGGATGTCAGATGCCAGGCGTCAATGCCGACTGAAATGCCAGCCTGTCTGAACATCGAACGTCCAACGCCCAACATCGAATATCGAACGAAGTCGTCATAGGGCCAAAAAACCGTAAGATTAGACCGCGGTCTCGCCACCGGCCGCCGGCCGGGCTTGACTCTCCCTCAAAACCACGCCCTTCGTGTCTCATCCGCCAGTCACGATCCTCTACGAGAGCGGCCCCTGTTTGGCGGTGTGCAAGCCGGCCGGCATCGCCACTCAGGCGCCGCCGGGCATCGACAGCCTGGAAGTGCGGATCAAGCAGCTCTTGGCGGAGCGCCGGCAAGAGCCCCTCAGCGTCTATCTGGGCGTGCCGCATCGGCTCGACCGGCCGGTGTCCGGCGCCATGGTGTTCGGCCTGCACCGCCGTGCCGCCCAGCGGCTGGCACGGCAATTCGAGCATCGCACGATCAAGAAACTCTATTGGGCCTGCGTCGAGGGCATCGTGCAGCCTGCGGAGGGCACGTGGCGCGATTTTGTGGCGAAGATTCCGGGCGTCCCCCAAGCGCAAATCACGTCCGGCCCGGCCGGCATTGAAAGCCCTGAACATCGAGGTGAAGGGCGTCAAGCGACACAATCGCCAGGCCCATCGCCTTCATGCTCCGGGCGTCGGGCACCCCCCGCGGGGCCCTGCCCTGAGGCTCGCGAGGCCGTCCTGCACTACCGCACGCTGGGCGAAACGCCGCACGGATCGTGGCTCGAGATCATGCTGGAGACGGGGCGCTACCATCAAATCCGCGCGCAGTCGGCGTCGCGCGGCCATCCCGTGTTGGGCGACGCGATGTACGGCGGCACCGCGGCGTTTGGCGAGCAGCACGAAGAGCGCCGGCTGCGAGCCATCGCCCTGCACGCCCGGCAGTTGAGCTTCCAGCACCCGATGACCAAAGAGCCCGTCATCGTCGTGGCACCCCCGCCGGTAGACTGGGAGGCGCTAGTGCCCGTGGGGGAACGAGGGGCGGGCGGCCCCTGACGATGCCGCGTTGCGGCTCGTCAGATCGTGCAAGTACGCCGCCAACGTTTCATCGGGCTTGAGCCAGAAGCGCGCCACGCGGGTGGAGATCGGCTCCGCCGAGCCGGCTTCGCGGAGGTCGTGGAGGTAGCCGCGCAGGGCTTGTCGCTGCTCCGGGCCGGCGTGGAGCAGCAGGTGCACCCAGGCCCAGCTCTCGGCGTAATCGATCTGGTCCATTTCCTCCGGCGACGAAAGGGCCTCGAGCCGCCGCACGTTGGGTTGCCAGCCCTGAGCGAGGCGCTCGGCCAACAAGGCCATGTGCGATCGGTTGAGCCCGTACATGCCGCGGGGCACCTCGAAGTACTCGGCCAGGCCTTCGTCGATCCACAGCGGAATGCGCCGCACGACCGAGTGCAGATAGCCGTGAGCCACCTCGTGCCGGAGGTCTTCTGCCACGCGATCGCCCCAATGGGCATAGACCTCCAAGGCCGTGTCTTTTTCCACGAAGAACGCCCGGCGGTCAGGCAAGTCGGGGAACTGTGCCCGCATGAACGACTTGAAGTGCTCGGCCGACGAGAACAAGTAGACCGAGATCGGTTCATTGGACGGCGGCAGGCTGAGCGTCGCCAGGAGCTCGCCGCGCTGGGCCGTCAGCTCGTCGATCAAGCGGTGCTGTGGCGGCAGCGGCTCGTCGGAACGAATGACCAGTTGACCGCGCACGAGCTCGTACCGAGCCGGCAGCGCCGGCTGGCGGGTGCTCCAGACGCCCACGTGCGCAGCCGCCCACAACGAGCGCGACGGTCACCGCGGCGACTGCAAGCAGACGTTGGCTGGACGAGAGCATTTAGGCTTATTGATGCGAACTGGGTAGCCGGCCAGTTGTCGCCCCGCTGGGGCAAGCCCAGCGGAAGCGAGCTGTTGCGCCGACACATCGCGGCTAGCTGCGCTGCAGTTCTGCCAGACCAGCCAGTCTCGGCACCCCCTCGCTGAAGGGCAGTGACGCCGCCGTCGCGCCATCGGCCGCCGGCAACACTCTTTGGCCGACGGGCGCCGCACCATCGCGCGGCAGCCGATCGATGAGCGCGGCGAACTCCGGGGCCCAGCGATCGACGCTGTATTGTTCTGCGACCAGCCGCCGGCCCGCCGCGCCCATCCGCCGTCGCAGCGCCGGATCGCTGGCTAACCGGGAAACCGCTTCGGTCCACTCGTCGGCGGTCGAGACGAGGAGTCCCGTTTCGCCGTCGATTACCATCTCGCGGTTCATGCCCACCGGGTTGGCCACCACGGGCAATCCGGCCGCCATGTATTGCAGCACCTTGAGGCCGCACTTGCCCAGGCTCCAGGGGTCGTCGGGCAGCCAGGAGATGCCGATGTCGGCATCGGCCACTTCGGCCGCTTCGCTGGCCATCGACCATTGCCGAGGCACGACGGAGATGCCCGCCAACTGCGGGAAGCGATTACAAATCACCCGCAGCTCGAGGCCCGGCAGACGCCTGGCGGCGGCGGCCAGCATCGGCTCGGCGAAGCTCAGGCAGTTGAGCGTGCTGTGCTGGCCGATCCACACCAGCTTGGCGTCGGCATGCCGCCGCGAGTGCGCCGCCAGGGGATAGAGGGCCGGATCGACGCAGGTGGGAATGCAGCGAACGCGCTCCGGCGGGATGTACTGCGCCGCCTGCTCGCGGAGGTAGGCATTGCCGGCGGTGACCTCGTCTGCGGCATAGACCGTGGCCCAGAAATGAGCCAGGCGGGTCCAGCTCAGCGGCCCCTTGCGGCTGTAGCTGTCGCGGCAGAACAGGGCGTCGTCGAAATCGTAGACCAGCAGCGGGGCCGCCCGGCGCAGAATCCGCAATTGCCACAGCGGCAGCAGCTTGCGCTGCAGGATGACTACGTCGGCGCCGGCGGCAGCCCGCAGTTGCGGGCTGCGCTGAAAGGTGTTGGGGTCCAGCGGCAGCGATTCCAAGGTCCAGCCACGCCGATTCAGCGCCGCCGCAAACGCTTCGATGCGATAGCGGTAGCAGACGTGATTGGGGGCCTCGGTCAGTGCCAGCACCTTCATCGCAGTCCTCCGTGACATCGCGGCGCACCGTCCGCGCGGCCAACAAGGGGCGGGATGGTAGTCAAAGGGGTGTCTGCGCAAAAGGCCAAAGCCGGAACTGCCGAACTTGCCCGGCCAATCGCTCGTAGTGCTATTGCCTTCCTTTGGTAGAATAGAAGTGGCCTGTCGGTCCGCCGGCGAGCGACGAGCGAGTAACTGCCAGTGGCTGTTGTGTGCGGGATCCCCTTCCTTGAGGCGAATCGTGACCACGATGTTTTCTGAAGGGTCCGCTGGCGCGTCCGCGAGCGATTTCGAGCGATACCAGGCTTACCGGGCCGTCAGCACGCTGGCGGTGGCCAGCTTCGGCCTGGGGATGCTGTCGGTGCTGACCTTCGTTCAGTGGGTCTTCGCCGTGGTGCCGCTCCTGGCGATTCTGCTGGGTCTGGCGGCGCTGCGGCAGCTACGGGCCCGTGCGCACGAGCTAACTGGCTTGCCGCTAGCCCTGGCAGGCATTATCCTTTCAGCGGTGCTGCTGCCTGCCGGGTGGGGTTGGTTGTACTACGTGTACCTGACGGAAGTGCCCCCCGACCATGAGCGGATCAGCTACGACGTCTTCAAGCCGACCCCGGAGGAGATGCAGAACTATGAGTTCCCGCCCGCATCCGCCCGGGCGCTCGATGGGCAACGCGTTTTCCTCAAGGGGTACATGTTCCCTGCCGGCAATCGGGAGGTGAAGGAGTTTACGCTTTGCCGCGACAGCGGCGAATGTTGCTTCGGCGGCTCGCCGAAACCTTGGGATATGGTGCGCGTGGTGATGAAGGACCCTCCGCGGGCCGAGCACACGACCTGGCAGCGGAAGGTCGCCGGCGTGTTGCGAGTCCGGCACCACCACGACATGCACCAGATCGAAGAAGGCGGTGTCAACCACCAGTTGTTCTTCTTCCTCGAAGCGGACCATCTCAAATGAACAGCCAGCCGCGACGCGAGGTCTTCGGTGGCCGGATGCTTAGGTTCGTGCCGCTGGGTCGCCTCCTGCCGCGATGCTCGGCCCCCCGGTGGGCATTTTCCGCTTCGGTTGTTCTCGCGGGTGCCGTGCTGCTGATCGGCTGCGGTCGCACGGGGGACCCCCCAGCGATCTCCGATGCCGGGTCTTCGACGGTCGATGCGGGATCGTCCGGGAGCCTGCCGAATATTGAAGCTCCGGCGTCGAACCTCGAAAATCCGGCGGAAGGTCAAGCCGCAGGCGCCCTTTCGGACGAAGCCTCCGGGGACGAAGCCTCCGGGGAGCAGTTCCCCGTGACGCCCGTCGCCTTTGCCGAGGCCGGGCAAGAGTCCTCCGGCGGCGGCGCCAAGAGTGTGACTTTCGACGACATCAAGTTCGAGATGAAGAAGGAGGAGAAGTTCAAGCAGCGGATGCTGACCGAGAAGGTCACCGGCCTGTTCGACAAAGACATCCGTATCCGCGGGTACATCTTGCCCACGTTCAAGCAGAGCGGCCTCACGCAGTTCGTGCTGGTGCGCGACAACCAGGAATGCTGCTTTGGCCCCAAGGCGGCCCTCTACGACTGCATCATCGTCCACATGACCGAGGGGCACACCGCCGAATTCAGCACTCGCCCGGTCACGGTGGAAGGCAAGTTCTCTTTCCAGAAGCTGGAAATCGATGGCACCCTCCTGGCCATCTATCACCTGGATGGGGTGAGCGTAAAATAGCACGTGTCCTTAACCTGGATCGAAGCACCTAGTGACTGCCATTCTGGAGCGATTGGACCACGTCGCGTCGGCCTACTTGCCGGACGGACACCTGGAGCGCCTACGGCAACGGCTTTCGGAGGCGCAGATCACTGACCTCGTGCGCGAAGCAGAAAGCGCCGCAGCGATTGGTGTGTTTTTCTTCGACGAATGTCGTCGATTGCAGCAAGATCTCTATCACTCCACCGCAGAGAACCACGCGTGGAGCATATTCGCCCGAGAGCTGGCGCGGCTCTACCGGACATGGAAAGAATACACCGAGAAGTGGCTCGACGCGCTGGCATCGCTGGGAACCCACGGGCGTCACATTGATGTGGAGTTGGAGGGCAAACTCCGCGAGAGATATGCCGAATTGGCTCAGGTGAACCTCGACGTTGACGATCTATTCGAGCGATACGCTCGGCTCGATAGCGGCGAAGGCCAGAACCTCGAAGAGTTCTTCCGTGGCCTATCGCATTCGCATCAGCCCTGACGCCTTTCGTTTCGTCAAGGAGGAGATTCCCAGCGAGGTTCTCCGCGATCTTCATTCCGCGCTGGGCAGATTCGCTGAGGCGCCGACGCAGTACAGTAAGCCGGCCCGGTTCCCCTTTGCGCCGGGTGAGCAGTCGTTCGAGCACATCGTCCCTTACGGGCTATTCAAGTATCTCTTCCATATTCCGTTCAAATTCGGCAGCGACGAATCTACGCTCCTGATCGATCGTATTGGGGTGGCCAAGCTTCAGGTCGGGCCGAGCCAGTGACCAGGTTCCCGAGCCCCGCCGTTGACCAATCCTGCCTCGTCGAGCAAACTGTTGCCAAGCGAATATTCCGAGTAACGCCGGCCAAGATCGGCATCCTTCGTACTCATCCCTCGCTCCACGACACGTGTCCCCCAAGTCGGAGTCGAAGTTACTCTTTTCCCAGATGCCGCTTTCCGCGGTCATGCACCGTGCGCTGGAAGCGGCCGGGTACACCGAGCCGACCCCCGTGCAGGAGGGCATGATCCCCGTCGCCCTCAAGGGCCGCGACGTCATGGCCCAGGCCCGCACCGGCACGGGCAAGACCGCCGCTTTCTTGATCCCCATTCTGGAGATGCTCGAAGGGCATCACGCCCACCCGCAGGCCATCGTGCTGGTGCCCACCCGCGAGCTGGCGGTGCAGGTGCGCGACGAGGCCGAAAAGCTGGCCAAGGGGCGAAATGCCCGGATCGTGGCCGCCTACGGCGGCAAGCCGATCCGGCAGCAAATCCAGCGGCTGCAGCGCGGGGTCGATCTGGTGATTGGCACGCCGGGCCGTCTGCTGGACCACATGCAGCGGGGCACGATCTCGCTAGCCACGGTCCGCTTTGCCGTACTGGACGAAGCCGACCGGATGCTCGACATCGGTTTCCGGCCCGACATCGAGCGCATCCTGCGGCAGTGCCCCCGAGAGCGGCAGACGATGCTGCTCTCGGCCACCGTGCCGCCGCCGGTGCAGCGGCTGGCCCAGCGGTACATGACCGATCCGGAGAACCTCGATTTCTCGCCGCAGGACATCACGGTCGAGACGATCGACCAGTACTACTTCACGGTGGAGCAGAGCCGCAAGATGGACCTGTTGCTGCGGCTCTTGAAGCAGGAGCAGCCGAAGCAGGCCATCGTGTTTTGCCGCACCAAGCGGCAGACCGACCGCGTGTACGAACAGCTCCGCCGTAGAGTGCAGGGCTCCGAGGGGCGAGGTGCTGACAATCGTGCCGTCGATTGCATCCACGGCGACCTGCCGCAGCGCTCTCGCGACCGCACGATGGAGCGCTTCCGCGGCGGCCAGGTCACGCTGCTGGTGGCCACCGACGTGGTGGGCCGCGGCATCGACGTCACCGGCATCTCGCACATCATCAACTACGACATCCCGCAGTTCTGCGACGACTACGTGCACCGCGTCGGCCGCACCGGCCGCATGGGCCGCCAGGGCGTGGCCTACACGTTCGTGACGCCCGAGGAAGGCAACGAGCTGACGCGGATCGAAATCCGCATCAACCGCCTGCTGCAGCGGGCCGAAGTCGCCGGCTTCGAGTCTCAGGCTCGGCCGGAAGCTCAGCCTGAGGTTCTGGCCGCCGAAGCGGCTGAGGAAAATGGCGAGCCGGCCGCCCCACCCCGCGCCGCCCCGGGCCGAGCGCCAAAGCGCTACCGCCGTGCCCTGTAAATGTCGCAATGTGGCCAACTCGCTCTGCGAGTTGGCGTCCCCCCGGTTCGTGGCGCGGGCACCCCCCCGTGTAGCGGACATCCCGAAGTCTGGCGACTTCGGCTACGAACTCGCAAACTCGCCCAATATTTGATCTTGCCCTAGGCTTTCTCTACAATCACCGCCGCAGAGGTGCATCACCTCTCTGGCGCAGCCCAGATCGCGGCACGCCAAGGTTCTCTACCTCGGAACAAGGGGAGAAAGGCATGCGATGTCCATCGCTGACCATTGGCATTGCGCTCGTCCTGGCTTCGGCCACGGCCTGGGGCGCGGAATCCGCTCTGACGAAGAAACAGTTGCAGGTCCTGTCCGAAGGCGTCGTGCCTGCCTATAAGCAGGGGGACGCGTCGGCGCTCTTGAAGTTGCTTTCGCCGCTGGCCGCGGAATTGACCGAACCCCGGCTTGCCGCAGCCGATGAGCTCTTGGCGACTCAGGAGGTCCCGGCCGTCGCCGATTTGTTGGGCCAGTCTCGTCTGGCCCTGGTGATTCAAGGGGCTGGCCCTCAGCTCCCGCTTCCCAAGCCGCGCGAGGCGGCGCTCACCGCGCAAGGCATCAAAGCCGTGCTGGAGCGCACGCTTGCGGAAAAAGCCAGGCACCGGGCATTTGCTGAGCAGCTTCCCAAGCCCGCCACGCTGGAAGAATATCGCCAACTCTTCTGGTCGATCCACGTACTGGAGAACCAGTTGCGGACGGCCTATGACGTGGCCCGCTATGCGGACGGCCTCGCCAGGTCGGTGCCCGAGCGGCAGCAGACGGTGCTCTCGGACCAGCAGCGCGAGACACTGGCCACGAACTGGGGCGAGCTGGCGAGCCAAATCTCCGCCGCCCAGCGTGAGCTCGAAGAGCGCGAAGCCGAGCTGCGGCTCCAGCGGCTGGAGATCGCCGCGGCCAGGTTGGGCGAGCAGGGATTCACCAAAGAGCGCCTGCTGGCCGCCGCCGCTCTGGAGGAAGACGGCCGGTTGCTCCTGGAGCTCCTGGCACAAGGCGATCCCGCGAAGGGCGGGCGATCCTTCTCGCGCAAGGCGCTGCGTGCGCCTAGCCTGGCCGAAACGGTCAAGGAGCAAGTCGTCCGCGGACGCAAGCTCGGCGGCGACGTGGTGACCAAGGGCCAGTTGCTCTTCGCCGGGATGCACTGGTGGCTGCGGCCGCTATGGGCGGGGGCCGGAGGGTTGGGGTCTGCTGAAATCGGCCTGGGCCGGCAAGTCGCCACAGACCTATTTCTCGCTGTACATGCCGCGCGAAACGCCGCGGCCGACCGATCCCTTCCACTCGGGCCGCCCGTCGCCCGACTACGAGCGCCGACACCATTACACTTGGAGCTTCGAGCCGCGCTCGGTCGCCAGCGTCAATACGGGCCAGAAAACGCAGACCGTCGTGCACGACTCTCGGCAGTTTACGCTCAAGTTCGACTTTTTCTATTGAGGGCGGAACAAGGTGTATGGAACGGTCAGTTCCACCAGCACAAACACCACGACCACCAGCGTAGCCTTCATCAAGCCGCGTGATCCCAGCGTGATGTATCGCCTGGTCGGCTACCAGGAGTATGCCAACGCCCTGACGTATTTCCAGCGGCTCGTGCAGTCGTCCACCCTGGATGAGCTGAAGGTGATCGACTCGGTCGTGCGCGACTACGGCGAGCTGGGCTTGTATACGAACTTGTCCCGGCGGTTTGCTCCGCAGGAGCCTTCGTCTCTCGCCGAAACGGGCGCCGACAACTACGAGCGCCGCGGCCTGGCCTGGGTGATGGGCCTGGCACGCCTGGAGCTGGGGGCGATGCAGGCGGGCTTTTCCAATCAGAAGGACCCGTTCTTCACGTTCGGCCGGCCCAGCGCCGGCGAGCTGCCCGCGTTCAAGGAGCTGCTCTGGGATGGCGCCCGCACCCACTACTGGGCGCTCATGGCCGATCCGCAGGTCGAGCGAGCACTGGAAGGCTCGGCCGGCAGCCCTCGCTACATGGCCCAGGGGCGTCGCTTGTTCCTGACGTTGGCGTTCCTCGAGGCAGCCATGAACCTGACGGCCGAGGAGCTGACGCCCGCCCAGCGTCAGGAAGCCCGCTCGTGGAGCAGCGACCTGGAGAAGATGGGGCACCTCTACGTGACGAAGCTGGCCGACTCGCTGGGGCAACGCTCGCGAACCACAAGTTCCGGCATTCAAGAAGCCACGTCGCTTTGGTCTTGCCCGCAGCTCGTGAATGCGGCCTTGATCAAGCTCTCGGGCAAACAGCCGATGATCGGCGCCGTGCGGCCGGACGACGATGGCTCCGGCCGCGTAGGCCGGGCCTCCAGGCCGGTGACCGTAACGGTCTCCGGGGCACCCAAGGACGCCACACTGCCCAAGAACGCCGGCCCGACCCCGAAGAAGGGAACCGGGGCACCCAAGGCCAAGTCGCCGCGGTAAGCCGGAATGAACTGAGAAGCCCGGCTTCTTCCGGAAGCTGGGCTCTTCTTTGCGCCAGGATGCTGAACGCTGATAAGCGCTGATAGACGCTAATCGAATAAGGGTTGTAACAACGGCAGCGTACAGGTCAGCCAACATTAGCCATTATTGGCGCCTATTAGCGTTCCCCCTCTTTAGGTGCCTTATCGGCTTGATCCTGCGCCTCGGCCGGGATCACAATGAAGCCCTCGCGCCTTTAGGTCGTTTCGCTCTCTCTCACTGGCCGCCTATGCCGCTCGATCCGCTCGCCGACAAGTTCCTCAAACAGCTCGCCGCGCTGAATCTGCCCGACGTTCACCAGGGCACGCCCCAACAAGCGCGGGAGATGATGCTGGCGAGCATCCCCGGCCTTGGGCCGCCGGAGGCCGTGGCCAAGGTTGAAGAGCGGCGGATCGCGGCGCCGCGAGGCGACATTCCGCTGCGGCTCTATTGGCCGGCCCCTGGACGCAGCAGCCCAGGACCGCGCTACCCCGGGGCGGTGGTTTTCTTCCACGGCGGCGGCTGGGTGGTCGGCGACCTGGCCACGCACGACAACCTGTGCCGGGCGCTGGCCAACGCTGCCGGCTGTCTGGTTGCGGCCGTCGATTACCGCCTGGCGCCGGAGCACAAGTTTCCCGCTGCGCCGGAAGATGCCTTCGCCGCCACGAGCTGGGTGCAAGCCAACGCCAAGAGCTTGGGCATTGAGGCGAGGACCGATGAAGCGCCGCCGCCCATTGCCGTGGCCGGCGACAGCGCCGGCGGGAACCTGGCGGCTGTGGTCAGCCTGATGTGCCGCGACCGCGGCGCGCCGCTGCCCGCCTTGCAAGTGCTGATCTATCCGGCTACCGACTACGACCTCGAGACGCCGTCTTACCGAGCCCATGCCCAGGGATATATGCTCACCCGCGAGGCCATGCAGTGGTTCTGGCGACAGTATCTGGAGCGGCATCAGGACGGCCGCGAGCCTTACGCCTCGCCGCTGCGGGCCAATGATCTCTCCGGCCTGCCGCGTGCGCTGGTGCTGACGGCGGAGTTCGACCCGCTGTGCGATGAGGGCGAGGCCTACGCCCGGCGGCTGAAGGCGGCCGGCGTGCCGACGCGGCTGGTGCGCTACGACGGCATGATCCACGGGTTTCTGCGGCGGCTGACCACGTTCCCGGCCGCCAAGGCTGCGCTGGCCCAGATCGCGCCGAGCTGCGATCGGCATTCGAGGCGACGATTTGATGATGACCGCCGATCAGCCCCGGCCGTTGCAATTCAACCTCAGGTCGATCTTCGGCCTGACGGCCGCCGTCGGGCTGTTGGCCTGGCTGGCTTCCGCCGGGTCGCGGGAGGCTCCGCTCTTTCTGCCGGTTTACTTGTTCGTGGGATTGGCGCAGATCGTCCTCGCAAGGGTTGTTTGGCTGCGCGAAACGGGCCGCGATTGGAAACACGACTTGCACCGCCAGACTCGCGAGACGGCTGTCGTGGCCTGCGGCCTGACGCTGGCGCCCTGGGCGGTCCTCGTGGTGGGGCTGGCCCTGTTCCGGCTTCGGGTGCTGGAAGCGGTGGCCGATGAGCGGTTCCTGGTGTTCGTCACCGGCATGCTCGTCGCCGTGATGCTGCACACGCTGGGTTGCATCGCCAACCTGATCAACCTGGTGCTCGCGGGGGGTTCGCTGCGAGACCGCCTGCTCGTGGCCTTGATGCTGCTCAACCTGGCCAACACGGCGGTCCCGATCCTGTTCTTCGCGTGGGAGATCGCTCACTGATCGAGCACCTCGACCAGGATCCCCCGCGCCGCTTCGCTCCCCAGCGTCGTTTCCTGCTCGCCGACGCGCAGGGTCAGCACTCCGGATTCGGTGCGGTTCGCCAGCACGCGGGCTTCGCTGCCCAGGTCCAGGTGCGACTCGCTCAGATAGCGCAAGAAGTCCGGCGACTGATCCATCACCCGCGCCAAGCGAACGCGGCAGCCGGCCGGGCACTCGGCCAGCGGCACGGCACTGGCCTTGGCCAGCGAAAGATCTGCCTTGGGGATCGGGTCGCCGTGCGGATCGACCTGCGGATAACCCAGGTACGCTTCGATGCGGTCCACCAGCCGGTCGCTGACGGCGTGCTCCATGTGCTCGGCCTCTTCGTGGACTTCGTCCCAGGTCAGGCCCAGCGTCTTTGCGAGAAACAGCTCGATCAGCCGATGCCGCCGCAGCACGCGCAAGGCCAGCCGCTGCCCGCGCAGGGTGAGCCACACGCCTTCATACGGCGTGTACGTGACGAGCTCGCTCTCGCTAAGCGTTTTGAGCATGCTCGTGACGGTGCCCGGCGAAACGCTCAGCGCCGCCGCCAGCCGCCCGGTCGAGGCCCGCCCGGCATCCTCGGCGGAGATCTGATAGATGGCTTTGACGTAGTTTTCGACAGTCAGGCTGGGCAAGCCGGCGCTCCTTGCGTGAGGGGCACGCGGAGGCGTGCCTGCGGCAGTGGCCGGCCGGATTGTACGTCAAGGCTGCGCGGGCAACAACGCACCGCCGCGAGGGGCGCGATGGGCCGTCGCCGATTGAGCAAGGCGCGTCACTGCTTGGCCTTCTCGGCCTGACGGCCCAGGATCCCCTCGGGGCCGTTGACTTCGTTTTCGATCCGCTGCTGGGTCGAGCTGCCCAGCAAGCTGACGGTTGCCAGGATCGTGACGGCCAGCAAGACGGCCACCACGAGCCATTCGGTAACGCCCAGACCTCGGCGAGTTTTCTTGCGCATGGCCGATTGCCCCCCAGTGCATTCGCCGCCAACTGAAAAATACGCCAAAGCGCGGGGTCGGGAGTCGATTTCGTGGCCCGTCACGCGCCGCCTGGGCAAAGACTGCATTGGCCACGAAAATCGACTCCCGACCCCTTCGCGTGGCCTCCTTCGCGTCGCCTGCCGCTACAGTCGCGCCATTCGCTACCAGTGGTCAGAGCAACAAATGCGCACCGCTCCGACACATCACGAGGTTTGCTCGACCCAGGCGCGCGTACTAGGGTTGACTAAGCAGTCCGGCCGGGGGGCGTCTGCGCACAGACACCGCCCACGGTATCGCTGGCATTCGCCCGCGGGGACCGTGATCCGAGACGAATGCCGAGTCAATCGCCGTCGTGAATCCTTCGAGACAGCCGCCGATCCCCTCCAGCGCGGAGCGCCGCACGCGCCGCCCGGCCTTGCGCGGACGGACAAGACGGTCGAATCGGCCACGCGGCGAGACCTGGAGAATCAGCTCATCCAAGTCCGGCTGGGCATCGCCAGCAGCCTCTTCACCGCGCTGCGTACCAAGCATGCCGACACGGCCTCCCACTCGCTGCGCGTCGCGCTCAATACGGCTTCCTGGATGGAGGCCCTGGGCATGGACCCCGAACAACGCGACGTGATGGAGGTGGCCGCGCTGCTGCACGACGTGGGCAAGATCGGCGTGCCCGACAACATCTTGCTCAAGCCCGGCGCGCTGTCGGCGGACGAAGCCCGCATCATGGACCAGCACCGCCACCTGGGCGTGGAAATCCTCAAGAGCAGTTGCCGGTCGCAGGCCATCCTGGACATCGTGGCCAGCTATGCGGCCTGGTTCGACGGCAGCAACCGGCGGGTGCCGCTGATGGGGGACGAAATCCCCTTCGGCGCACGGATCCTGTCGATCTGCGACGCTTACGATGCCATGACCTCGGATCAGGTCTTCCGCCGGGCGATGCCGCGCGAGGCCGCGCTGGCCGAGCTGTTTCGCTTTGCCGGCAGCCAGTTCGATCCGGACCTGGTGCGGCTGTTCGCTGACCTGCACGAAGAACACTCCGACCGACTGTACGAGGCCGCGCGCCACTGGCTGCAGGCCCTGTCGCCCAACCAGATGGACGCGATGTGGGGCCTCAACATGGCCCCGGCCCAAGCCACGCCGCTGATTCCCGAAGACAAGTTTCGCCAGCGGCTCTTGGACAACATGCGCGACGGCGTGGTCTTCGTGGACAGCAGCCTGCGGATCCTCGGCTGGAACACCGGGGCCGAGCGGATGACGGGCCTGGCCGGCTCCAGCGCGTTTCAGCGGCAGTTCAAGCCGGGCCTCATTCACATGCGCACTGAAGAAGGGCGCATCCTGCGGGACGATGAATGCCCCGTGCTGGTCTCCATCAGCTCGGGCGAAATGCGCATCCGCCGACTGGTGATTCGCGGGCGAGGCGACCAGGACCTGTCGGTCGAGGCCCAGGTCATTCCCGTGTCGGAGACCGATGGTACGGTCTTCGGCGCCGCCATGCTGCTGCACGACGTCTCGCCGGAAATGTCGCTGGAGGCCCGCTGCCAGAGCCTGCACGAGGCAGCCACCAAAGACCCGCTGACGCGCGTGGCCAACCGGGCCGAGTTCAACCGCGTGCACCAGATGTTCGTCATGGCGCACCTGGATCGGCAGTTGCCCTGCAGCCTGATCATCACCGATATCGACCACTTCAAGAAGGTCAACGACACCTACGGCCACCAGGCCGGCGACGACGTGCTCAAGGGCTTCGCCGCGTTGCTGCGGACGAGCTGCCGGCCGGGCGACCTGGTAGCCCGCTACGGCGGGGAGGAGTTCGTCATCCTCTGCGCCGATTGCGACAACGCGGTGGCCCTGCGCCGGGCGGAGGCCGTCCGCAAGTCGTTTTGCCAGATGCCGCATGCCGCCCTGGGAGGCAACAGCGCCTCGGCCAGCTTCGGCGTCACCGAAATCCAGTCCGGCGACACGCCCGAGACCATGCTCAAGCGGGCGGACCGCGCGCTGTATGAGGCCAAGGAAAACGGCCGCAACCGCGTCGTGCAGTTGGGCACCGGGCTGCGCAACAACGAGGGCGAAGGCGCCGTGCAGGCCAACGGCGGATCCAACGTGCTCCTGGAGCAGGACCTTTCGGCGCTGGTGCCGCCGTCGCTCGTGGTCGAGAAGCTACGCGGGTTCGTCTCCGATCATCAGGCGGAGATTTCCTCGGTCAAAGAAGGAGACGTGCGGCTGTCTTTCCCCGGCGCGGCGGCTTCTTCCGCCGGCGGGCCGACCGGCGCAGTGGCGCTCAACATGGACCTGGTCCTGACGGATGCCTCGAGCGCCGCCGGCCCCAACGGGGGCATTGCCTCCAAGACGTTCATCCAGGTCCGCGTGTCGCTCACGAAGGTCCGCGATCGACGAAACGCCGACGCCCTGGACCGGGCCAGACAACTGCTCACCAGCCTCAAGTCGTACCTCATGGCTACGGAAGAGAGATTCATCCCCGGCGAGGGGGAGAAGAGCGACTCGCGGCAAGACCGCCGGCTGGGGGACTCGCGCTGACCTTCGCCATTCGTGCTTCGACATTCGTCATTGCCCATCACAGAAACTCCCCCTCTCCCTGCTCTTCCAGCATTTGCACGACCTTGCGGATCGCCTCTTCGTCCTGGCGATTGGCCACCAGCGTGGCGTCGGGCGTGTGGACGACGATGCAGTCTTTCAGGCCTAGCGTGACGATCAAGTGATCGTTCGGCCCACGCACGATGCAGCCGCGCGTCTCCAGGCCCAGGTGACGGCCGACGACGGTGTTGCCCTGAGCGTCGGCGCCGCGCAGCCGCGCCAGCGAGCGCCAGCTCCCCACGTCGTCCCACTCGAAGGGCGCCTCGATCACCAGCACGTCGCGGGCCTGCTCCATCACCGCGTAGTCGATCGAGATGCCGCGGATCGCCTCATACTCCCGCTGAAACACGCTCGCGCCCTCTGCGGCTGTCCAGGCTTCGCTGATGCGCCGCAGCCGGCCGTGCATCTCCGGCTGTCGCTGCTTCAGGGCAGCGAGGATCGTGCGGGCCTTCCACACAAAAATGCCTGCGTTCCAATAATAGTCTCCACTGTCGAAATACTGCTGAGCCACGGCCGCCACGGGCTTTTCGCGAAATTGCTGGGCGCGATAGACGGGCAGCGAGGAGTCGCTCGGCACCGCAAGAGGCTCGCCACGCTGAATGTATCCGAACGACTCGGCCGCATAGGTCGGGCGAATGCCTAGCGTGACGATGCGTCCGACGCCGTCACGGCCGCGCGTTGCTGGCTCAGCACCTTCTTCCACGAGCTGTACGGCCAGCCGCAGCGCGGCGCGAAACGGCTCCTCGGGCCGCACCACGTGATCCGAGGGAAGCACGACGAGCGTAGCTTCCGGATCGTGCTCAGCGACCAGCATGGCCGCCAGACCGATGCACGGCGCCGTATCGCGCTTCGCTGGCTCGCCCACGATCGATTCGGGCGGCAGCTCAGGCAATTGCTCGGCCACGGCGCCGGCCAAAGCGGCGCTGGTCACCACCAGCGTTCGCTCGGGCGGAACGAGCCCCGCCAAGCGATCCAGCGTAAGCCGGATCATCGACCGCTCTTCGACCAGCGGCAGCAATTGCTTGGGGCGCAGGCGGCGGCTCTCCGGCCAGAACCGCGTGCCGGCCCCGCCGGCCATGATGATCGCGTACAGCATGGGGAGGAGGAGGTAGAGAATGGGAGGAGGTAAAGGAGGTAAAGAATGGATGCGAAGACGTGCGCGAGCCATAACGACGTTGCGCGAGCCATAGCGACGTCGTCGGTCCATTCTTTACCTTCTTTACCTCCCTCTACCTTCTCTACATTCTTCTTTCCTCCGCAGCGCTTGCACCACTTCCGGCGGCACGAAGCGGGCCAGGGCCGCGTCGTCGGCCATCGGGGCGATCTGCTTGATCAGGGAGCTGGAGACGTGCGTGTATTGCGTGTCGGCCATCAGGAATACCGTCTCGATGTCCGGATCGAGCTGCCGGTTGGCCAGCACCATGGTCAGTTCGGCTTCCATGTCGGTCAAGGCCCGCACGCCGCGGATCATCACTTGCGCCCCGCACTGCCGCACGAACGTCACCGCCAGGCCCGCGAAGGACCGGACCTCCACGTTACGCAGCGGCGCGGTGATCCGCAGGATCAGCTCGACCCGCTCCTCGACCGTAAACATCGGCTCCTTGCCCGGATTGACGCCCACGCCCACGATCAGCCGGTCCACCAGCCGGCTGCCGCGCTGAATGACGTTGAGGTGCCCCAGGGTGATGGGATCGAACGAGCCGGTGTAGACGGCCGTGCGGCAGGTGGCCTGGGACATGCGGGGGTCCTTAGGGGACGAAGCACTGGTGGGCGTCTTTGCCGGCCCGTTCGGCGGCGACCATCAGTTTCGCCAACACCTGCTGGGCCGTAAAGACGCGAATCCGCTCCAAGGCCTGGTGGAAGTTGCCCGTTAGCGGCCGGATGGAGGCGATGTCGAGCGCCTGCATCGTGCGGGCATATTCGTCCAGGCGCTCGGCCACCTCGCGAACCTCGGCGGCCAGCGCGCGGATGCCCTGGGGCGTGCGCCGCTGAGAGCGTTCCTTGGGCGCCCGCGGTTTCTTGCTGGGTTTCTGGCTGGGTTGCTTGCCGTTGGTGTGGCTGGTTTTCTTCTTGGCCATGGTTTTGCGCTCGAAAGGTTCGTGGATGTGATGATCGAGGCGGCCCCGTTGTCGCCTTCGACCTTCTCTGTCCGGCGAATCGGCTGCATGGGCCGACGGCTCCCGTTGGAGGCCGCCGTCAGGCAGGCCCAAAGTGTACCACGCGGCGGGAAATTTGTCCAACTTAAAGTAACTATTATTCATGTTCCACGTGAGACAAAAATCATTATTGATTTGTGATTACGTTTTTGTACATTATCTACTGCCGGAAGAGTGCCGGCGCGTCGCTGGCCGCGGCAGCGGCCGGCACGTCCCCCCGGCCACGGAGGCGCCCGTGATCCGCGAAGTCGTGCCGACAGAGAACGAAGCCCGGGACGAGGCCCGGCAGCGGCTCGATCGCCTCTGCCGGCGCCTGACGCGGCTGGATCCCGAGCTGGTCGAATGGACGCTGCCGCCGGCCGAGGGCACGGGAAAGCGCGTCGCGGCAGAGCTGATGATCACCGACGGCCGGCGGCCGCTGGAGCAGCTTACGGCGCTGCTCCGGCGCGTCGCCGACGAAGTCCAGCGGCTGAGTCGATCGTGACTCGGAGGTTCGAGTCTCGCTCGGCTCTTGCCCGACATCTACTTACGTGGGGGGGGTCTGACCGATGAGCGACGCCTGCGACCTGTGTTGCGCCCGCTGCGGCGGCACCGAGTTCAGTCATTTCTTCGGCCGCGATCGCCGTGGAAAACGGCGATGGCAGAACCGCTGCGACGCCTGCGGGGCGATCTCCGATTTCGTGCCCACGGCCGGCGAGATCGTCTCGCAATGCCATGAGCTGCGCGTCCAGCAGGGGCAATTCGCGCTGGATGACGAACAAGAAAAGCTGTGGCGCCGCTTGGCCGATCCGGCCGAGGCGCACGACGAAGCGGACGACAACGAGTGGTTCGCCGCGGCCTGACGTGACGCCACGAGCTGCTCTGCTCTTCATTCGTGCTTATTCGTGCGATTCGTGGTTGTCCTATGCTATCCGTGGTTGTCGCTTTTCCATTCGAGGCTTGCCATGAAGCCACCTGTTTCGCCCGCCGTGATCATGCAGATCAAGGACATGGCCGCCCGCGGCTCGCCGACCAAGGAGATCGCGCGTCATTTGGGGCTGGGCATTTCCACGGTCCACAAAATCCGTCAGGGCTTCTACGACCACCGGCTGCGGCAGCCGCTGCCACAGCGGAGCGGCGATGGCCCCTCGATGGTCGCCGTTTGGTGCCCGCGCTGCCGATGCCACGTCTATCCGCCGTGCCAGGCCTGCCGTTTGCGCGCCTGTCAGCGGCGGCGGCTCCACCTCGTCTCGCTTCCCGACGATGTGCCGCCAGCGGGCGACGAGCCAGAGGTGGCGGCCAAACTCGTGCTGGGCGTCTCGGAAATCGGCCTGCCGCTGCGCGTCGTCAATTACCTCCAGCAGCGGCAGATCTTCACGGTCAACGACCTGTTGCATTGCACGCCCGAAGAGCTGCTGCGCATCCCCAACTTCGCCGACAAGACCCTGGAGCAGGTCTACCGCTGCCTGGCACGGCTGGGCTTCCGGCGGCAGGCCGCGGTCGAGACGCTGCCGCTTCGCAAAGCGGCGTAGGTCCGGAGAGCGGCACCTACAACGGCAGTTCGCGGCCGACGCCCTGTTGGCGGGCCAGCGTCAGCACGTGGTGGCCCACGGCCACGTCCTCCAGCGCCATGCCGACGGACTTGAAGAGCACGATCTCGTCGGCGCTGCCGCGGCCGGGATGGCGGCCGCTCACGATCTCCGCCAGGTTCACGGCCCTGGACCAATCAAACAGCCCCTGCTTCAGGGCCTCGCCGAAATCGCCTGCCTCCTGCTGGCAACACGCTACGTCGTCGCAAACGACGAGCTTGGCGCGGGCCACGGCCGACGCGTCGATCTCCGCCTTCTCCAGCCAGTTGGAACCCATCGCCGCCACGAGCGCCGGGCGCCAGCCAGGCTCCTTCGAGCACGGGTTGCCGGCTGCTGGTAGCCGTCACCACGAGCGGCAGGTTCTCGACGGCTGCTTGCGCCTGCGTGACCGGCACCACTTCAACGCCCGTCCGCTGCGACATCCGGTGAGCGAATTGCTCGCGCCGCGCGGCATCGCGGCCGTAGACGGCAACTCGCCGCAGCGTTCGCACGGCGGCCACCGCCTCGAGCTGCGCCTCGGCCTGCCAGCCCGTGCCGATGAGCCCCAGTTGATCTGCCGACGGCGGCGCCAGATGTCGGACCGCCACGCCGGTCGTTGCGCCGGTTCGTGTCTGGCCGAGCCGGTTGGCTTCGATGAGGGCGACCATCGATCCCGTCTTGGTTTCGTACAGCCCGACGAGGAACTTCGCTCCGGCTTTGGTCGTGGTGTAGCACTTCCAGCCAGCCAGACCCAGGTAATCGGCCACGGCGCTCATCGAGTGCAACACGATGCCATGGCCGATGGCGCGCTGCCGAGGCACATTGGCCGCCTGGCCGGCGGCGAGCTGGCTAAACGCCCGCTCCACGGCGGCTACCGCGGCGGGCATATCCAGCAGCCGCTCGACGTCGGCTTCGGTGAGGTATACCGCAGGCATTGCGCGTCCCGACAGCAACAAAACTCGTCCTCGTCCTCGTCCTCGTCCTCGTCCTCGTCCTCGTTCTCGTTCTCGTTCTCGTTCTCGAATGCTGAACGTCGAGCCGTCGCACCCGAACGAGATTCTACGCTTCGTCCCCAACCACGCCTACGCCACGCGGGCAGCCATCGCTTCGCCCAGCCGGCGCATGCCCTCGGCGATGCTGATCCGCGGCTCGTAGCCGAAATCTTGCCGGGCGCGCGAGATATCGAAGTAGTGTGATGTGCTGAGCTGCGCTGCGAGAAAGCGGGTCATCGGCGGCTCGGCGCGCAGCCGCAGCAGGCCGTAGAGGCCCTCTAAGGCCGCGCCGAACTCGCCACGCCGCCTTGGCGGAGATCGCCTTATCGACCGCCGGCATACCGGCCAGTTGCAAGATCTCGTCAATCCACGCCCAGCAGCTCACCGGCTCGCCCTGACTGATGAAGTAGGCCCGGCCGGCGACAGGCGAACCCGCCGACAGGACGTTGGCCGCTTGCAGATGCGCATGGGCGGCGTTTTCCACGTACACCATGTCGATCAGGTTGCGGCCGTCGCCGACCCGGCGGAGCCGCCCGGCCCTGGCCTTCGCGATTAGCCGAGGAATCAGGTGTTCATCGCGCGGTCCCCAGATGAGGTGCGGCCGCAGCGCGCAGGTAAGCAACTCGTCGTAGCCGTTGGCCCCCAGCACCTCTTGCTCGGCCAGGGCTTTGGTGTGCGGATAATGGCACAGCCAGCGCGTGGCGTAGGGCGCCGTTTCGTCCACGCCGCATTGATCGTTGGCGTCGAACGTGACGCTGGGGCTGCTCGTATAGATCAGCTTCCGCACGCCCTGCTGCAGGCAGGCCTCGATGACGTGGCGGGTGCCGACCGTGTTGATATCGTAGTAATGCGACCACGGCCCCCAGATGCCCGCCACGGCGGCCACGTGGTAGACGACCTCGATGCCGTCGCAAGCGGCCGCCACGGCCGCCGCGTCCCGCAGGTCGCCGGTGTGTTGTTCCACAGCCAGCAGATCGAGCGCGTCATGCCGCCGGCGCGAGAACGACCGCACGCGCCCGCCGCGCGCCACGAGCAGCTCGACGACGTAGCGGCCCAGAAACCCGCCGCCGCCGGTGACGAGGCTGGTCACGCGCTGCGGCTCGTGGAGATCGCTGCTCAGACTGATGGCTTCTGCTCCGTGGGCCGGGCAACGACGATTCGGCGCTCCATCAGGAATTCACCGGCCGCAAATAGCTTGAGACGGTATTCGCCGGCGTGCGAAATCGTAATCCGTCCGGCCGAAAGACAAAGCTCGGCAACCGTCTGGGGATCCGGGAAGTTGACCTCGCCCTCGATGCAAAAAACCGCAGGACGCTCCTCATCGACATCCACGAACTCCAGTCGTATCGGTGTCTTGCCTCGCCCACCCGTCAGCGAGACATACACCGTGAACACGGGCTGGATGGGAAGACCTCGAGGGTCGAGGACGGAGAAAATGCCGTGGAGGGTATGCTTCCCCCTTACCGGATCGCGCCAGACGCCCTCACAAACGATCATGGCAAGCGGATAGGGGGCCAGCGATGTTTGTCGATCCGCCATACGATCCTCGCGACTGTTTGCCCGGACGGGTTTATTCTACCTAGGCACGTGCCTCGCCTGTAGCGCGACGTGCCAAGCAGGCCAACCATTGTTCGCAATGACGTCCGCGGACGGCTTGCGAGCACCCGGCGGGACATCCTAGAGTGCGGGTCCAGTACAATCCAATCCTCATCATTGACACGGCGTCCAATGAGTCGAACGCTCTTCGTCGGTCGCGTAATCCTTCAGGATCGCATCCTACAGCATGGTGCGGTTCTCACGCACGACGGCCGGATCGCAGCCGTGGAAACGGCGGCTGAAATCGAGTCCCCCGGCGACGCCGCCCGCGTCGATGCCGGCGACGGCTACCTCGCTCCCGGCTTCGTCGATCTGCACGGCCACGGCGGCCGAGGCTCGGACTTCATGGACGGCACACCCGAGGCGTTTCGCACGGCGCTGGCCGCACATGCCCGGCACGGCACGACCAGCATCTGCCCCACCACGACCGTCGCCCGGCACGACCAGATCCTCCGCGTCCTGGAGCTGTGCCGACGGTTCCAGGCCGAGCGGCCGGCCGACGGGGCGCGCGTGCTGGGCTGCCATTTCTACGGCCCGTACTTCACCTACGAGGCCCGCGGTGCCATCCCGGGCGGCGTGCGTAATCCCGATCCGCGCGAATATCGAGACGTACCTCGAGTTCGCCGTCGATCACCACCGCCACCGTTGCGCCGGAGCTGCCCGGCGCCGAGGAGTTCGCCTTGGCCTGCGCTGCCCGCGGCGTGCGGACCAACGTCGGCCACTCGCACGCCACCTTCGAGCAGATGGCCGCCGCCGTCGGCTGGGGCGTGCGGCACATCGACCACCTCTTCTGCGCCATGTCGGACAAGACGAAGCTCCGGCAGAAGCAGACCTATCCGATGCACGGCGGCGTGCTGGAGGCCACCTTCTACTTCGACGAGCTGACGACCGAAGTCATCGCCGACGGCAAGCACCTCTCCGGCGACCTGCTGCTCCTGGCCCTCAAGATCAAAGGCCCCGACCGGCTGGCCCTGGTGACCGACTGCAACCGGGCGCTGGACATGCCCGACGGGCGTTACCTGATCGGCCCGCTCGACGGCGGCGAGCCGATCGTCCGCCGCGACGGCGTGGGCATCATGCCCGACGGCACGGCCTGGCCTCCAGCGTGATGGGCATGGACCACATGGTCCGCACGTTCGCCACGCTGACCGGGCGGCCGATCTGGGAAGTCGTCCGCATGGCCACGCTCACGCCGGCCCGCATCGCCGGGCACGAGCGCGAGATCGGCAGCCTGGAGGTCGGCAAACGGGCCGACGTGCTCGTGTTGGACAGAGCGCTCGGGGTACGGGACATATACATCGAGGGGTGCCGAATCGACGCGAAAGCCTTTCATTCGCGATGATTCGCGTGATTCGCCGGCCACTTCTTGCTTCTGCGTTTCTAGATGGTTAGGTTGCGCCGTCGGCCTTTTCTTCGCCCGGGGATGATCAGGGAGAACGACCTGCGCCATCACTTGCCAGTCATCAGAGAGGATTCGTCCAATGATCATCTGGACCCGCTGGGGCATTCTGATCGGTCTCCTCGGTCTGGCGTGCCTCGCACTGACGCAGCTGACTGTCAACGCGGCCATGCAAGACGACCAGTTCTACCGGTCGCATGGTTGGCCGAAGCTGCTCGGCCTGTGGATCGCGGCGGGCCTGAGTTGGCCCATCGGTCGAGCGATGAATCGCGGTCACGAGCGGCAGCTCCTGGACCCGGAATCGGGTGAGCCAGTCGTCGTTCGGTCTGGAGGCGGAGCTCACTCTTCTTCGTCCCGGTTCAATACTGGTGGATCATCTTCCTGGCCCTCGGAGTGGTGTTTGCCTTGATGTAACCCGGAGAAACGACGATGCCCCGTGCTTTCGCGCTTTGGATTACGGCCATTTGGATTGCGGCCACGTGCCTGGCCGCGCCGTCCGTGGCGGACGACGCCAAGAACGACTGGGTGGAGCCGATGCGCAAGGTCCATGCCCGTTTCCGTGGCACGGCCGGCACGTTCGCCCATTTCGGCGACTCGATCACGGTCAGCCGGGCCTTCTGGTCGCCGCTGGCCTACGAGCCCAAGGGACTCGATGCGGCCGACGGCCAAAGCGCTCGCGCGCGTGAAAGCCCACCAGCACGCCGACTGTTGGAGCAAATGGAAAGGCCCCGACTACGGCAACAACGGCAGCATGACCATCCGCTGGGCCCACGAGAACGTCGATCGCTGGCTGCAGAAGCTCAATCCCGAGGCCGTGCTGCTCATGTTCGGGACTAACGACCTGGGCCAGCTCGAGGAGAAGGAGTACACCGCCAAGACGCGCAACGTGATCCAGCGCTGCCTGGCCAACGGCAGCGTCGTGATCGTGAGCACGATCCCGCCGCGAGCGGGCCTGGCCGACAAGTCGCGGCGCTTCGCGGAAGCCGTCAAGGGCCTGGCACGTGAGCTGCGCGTGCCGCTCGTCGATTATTACGGCGAAGTGCTTCGCCGCCGGCCCGACGATTGGGACGGCTCGCTGGCCAGGTTCAAGGACTCGCCGGGCGACGAGTACCAGGTGCCCACCCTGATCGCCCGCGACGGCGTCCACCCTTCCAACCCGCGGAACTATCAGACCTACGACGAGGAAGGCCTCCGGCACAACGGCTTCATGCTGCGCAGCTACCTGGTGCTGCGGGCCTACGCCGAGGCGATCGACAAGGTGCTGGACGCCGATGGCGGTGCTGCCCTCCGCAAGGCTGCCACCTTCTACGCGTCGTTCGACGACGAGGTCCGCGGCGACGCCGGAGGCGGGGAGCTGACGCCCAGCACGCGGTTCAATCATGCCACGCAGGCGGGCCAGTTCGTTTTCGAGAAGGGGATCGACCGCAAAGTGTTCCGTATCGCCAAGGCCGCCGGAGTCGCGGGCGGGGCGCTTGAAGCGACCGACGTGCTGCCCCGCAACGGCCGCATCTACTTCCCGGCCAAGGGAAACGTCGGTTATCGGGCCGGCGGCTGGAGCGGGGCCGTTTCGTTCTGGCTGAACACCGACCCCAATAAGCTGCTCAAGACGAAGTTCTGCGACCCCATCCAGATCACTCACAAGGGGGCCGGCAACGGCGGCCTGTGGCTCGATTTCAACGACGCCAAGCCGCGCGATCTGCGGCACGGGGCCTTTCCCGCCGTGCCCCCGCGAGGCAAGCCCATCCCGGAGGACGACCCAAACGCCCCGCTGGTCCGCGTGAAGGCCATCGATTGGGAGGCCGGGGCCTGGCATCACGTCGTCTTGAGCTGGCAGAACTTCGACAGCGGCAAGCCGGATGCGGTCTCGACGCTCTACCTCGATGGAAAGCGGATCGGGCAGATCAAAGACCGCGCGCTGGCGATGGATTGGGACCTGGACAAGACCGGCGTCTACGTGGCCGTGGGCTACATCGGCCTCCTGGATGAGCTGGCCGTCTTCGGCCGGAACCTGACGGACGATGACGTGCGCACGCTGCACGGGGGACCGGCCCTGCTCGCCCCGCTCAAGCCGGCGCCTAAATAGTCACTATGGGAGGTGCTACTAGGCAAACTACGAACGCATCCCCCCGGCGAGCGTCGAGGCGTCAGCCCGACGTGTTGCCAGCAACGTGGCATGGGCATCTTGCCCATGCGTAACGTCCGCAAGCCAGCGCCATTGCGTAAGCGAGCGCCATTGCGTAAGCCAGGGAATTGCGCAAAGCCGGCACGTCCGATGAACGCGTGCGGTTCGTTGCCCTTCAGCTTTCAGTTTTTCCAATTCGCCGACTCCGCGACACCGTCGGCACACGACCGTCAGCACATGTGGTTGGCGTGTGCGAGCTGGCGCGTGGAATCTGCACCGCCCAGCGGTTTTCGCGACGAGCATCAACCTATGCGCCGCGGTGTCACGATGCGAGCCGTCTTTTCCGCCAGTTCTTTCGCCGCTGCGCGGGCTGACATGGGTGGCACGCTCAGAGCATGGAGGCGATGGGCGTGGAAGCGCCACGGATGGCGTCTTTGAGCATCCGATGGCGACTCGCGCACGCCACGCCCTTCAACATCCTGTTCAGGGCGTGCCACCCCGCCGCCGCAACGTGGCATGGGCATCCTGCCCATGCGCCGCAGCCGCAAGCCAGCGCCGCAGCAATGGCACGTCCCCCAGCACGAGCGGACCGTTGTCCTTCAGATTTCAGTTTTCCAATCCCCCACCACCACAGCACGGTGTGGCGGGGACAGGGCCGTCCTCTCATCCGGTGTCATCATCCAATTCGGTGCGTGGAATCAGCGCCGTGAGCCGTTTAGCGAATGGCTATCACCGTAAGCGCCGGAGTGTCATGACGCGAGCCGTCTTTTCGGCCGATTCTTCGCCGCCGGCGCGACAGATACGGCAGACCAGGTGACGTAAACGGAACACTTGGAAATGACAGTCGTGGACACCGTCGGGCTTGCCCCGACGGATTTCTTGACTGGTCAGCTACCAAAGAGCAGAACTAACCCTCGCCCCGTCGGGCTCGTCCCGAGGGACGAATGACTCTTGGCACGCGACTCAGGCGACCGTCGGGTCAAGCCCGACGGGGACTTGCCGAGAGCGGGCGACGAGGGTAGCTGTTCAGTCATCAAACCGTCGGGGCAAGCCCGACGGTGAGCGGCGGCCCGCCGTTTGCTCACGGCTTGTGGAGCCAGGCCGCGAGAATCGTCGCGAATGCCAACAACAGGAGGCCGGCGCAAGCGTACCCGCAGAGCTTAAACAGCGGTGGGCTGTTGCGCACGAAGGCCAGGCCCGCCAGGGCGATCATCGTCACACCCAGCGAACCCCAGGCAATCGAGAGCGGATAGAACAACCCTTGGTCGGCAGTGATCTGGCCCACGACTTGACCACTATCCTGACGGGCGCCTTTATCCTGACGAGCACCTTGAGCCGTGCCCGAACGAATCGTGATCGAGCCGCTGCTAAGCCATTGGGCGCACGCCCACGTCGCCCCGATGCCGAATACGAGCACCGCAATCAAAAAAATGCGTTTATCCCCCGTCTGGCTCTTTTCGTTTGGCTCACTCTTGTCGTTCGTCTCGTTCATGACTTCGCTCCCCAGGCGTCAGCCGCCAACGCAGACCAGACCTCTGCCATCAAAAGGGCGGTAAATACTTCAGCATATAACGCCCGCAGGCACCTGGCCCGGCATGCCGCCGCCAGCGGGTGCTACGGCCGGCCTGTCCGGCAGACGAGTAGGTTAGGCTGCTGCCTGACAGCATTGTTTGGGCGTGCCACCCGGCCGGTGCCACGCTCAGCTCATCGCGGCTGCCAGAGTCGAAGCGGTTGCCTTCGAGGGGGTGGCACGCCCAGAGCATGGATGCGATGGGCGTGGAAGCGGCACGGGCGACGTTGTTGAGCGATGCGCCGACCACCCGCGCACGCCACGCCCTTTACATCCTGTTCAGGGCGTGCCACCCCGCCCGTGAACGGGCCTCAAAGCGATCCCTTGTGCCCAACGACTCGCCGTAAACGGCGGGCCTATTACCGATCGCAATAAAAGGCGAAGTTCGGCGGCGTGGTGCGGGACATGAAGCAGAATAAGGCGAGATTCTGCAAAGGATTCATGCTTCGTGTAACACCTTCGCGTTAGGGGAAGATAGAGCCATCGTCGGCCGCCGCCGGCGAAGCCCAGTTCGTTCAGAAGGCGGATGCTATGCGACTTCCGTGCGAGATAGGGTCCTTGAGTATCGCGCTGGCCGTCATCGTGATCGGCGGAGCGCTGCGGCCGGCTTCCTCAGTTGCTGATCCGCCCGCACGCGCACCGATCGGGTTCGAGTGCGCCCGAGCTGGTCCTGGATGGGTCACAATACGTAAATGGGTCAGACGCAAATAGCTCAGGATTCGGACCACTGTACCCCACCTTCGCGGACATCGACGGCGACGGAAAGACCGACCTGCTGGTGGGCGTCGAGGACAGGCACTCCGAAAAGGGCGGGCGGTTGCTCGTTTACGGCAACCGGGGAACGAATGCTCGGCCCGTGTACGCCAAGCCGACCTGGCTCGACGAAAGCGTCTCCTCGGCCCGCATCCCCCCCGGGGGGTGATACCGCTGGGGGTTCACTCCCCAGTTCGGGGACTTCGACGGCGACGGCCGGCTGGACCTATTATCCGGGTCGCATTGCTGCGATGACGGGCTGGTCTTCCTGTTCCTACAGAAACCCAACGGAACTTTCGCCGCCCGGCGCGAAGTTCGGTCCGACCCCCGCCTCCTGCCGGCTCCGACTAGCCCACATCTCGTGGACTGGGACCGCGACGGCCACACCGACCTCGTCAGTGGCAGGATCGCCGAGAGGGGGCACCTTCCAGGGAGTAGTTGGACGCTCCGCATCAGTCTTGGTCCGCTAGCCGGCAAAACCGAGGTCGCGGTCAAGCCGTTCGCCCTGCCGACGATCCCCGACGCGCACCCGACATACTTCGGCTTCGGCGACTGGGACGGGGATGGAAGCGTCGATCTGCTCGCGGCTATCCAACATTGGTCGGAGCGGGATTGGAAGCAGGGGAAGCCACGCCGCTATGCCATCTACTGGTTCCGGAACACCGCGAATAAAGGCGAGCCGAAGTTCGCCGCGGGCAGCTCGCTTCTAACGATTCCCGCGCCGTGGCATCTAAACGCTCTCTCGTTAGTCGATTGGGGCCAGGACGGGCGCTTGGACCTCGTGGTCAGCGTGGCCAACAAACGGCCAGAAAAAAAGGAAGGTAGCGTGTCAGTTGACAGCCAGCTCTGGTTGTATCGACGGAAGGGCTGATACGAAGGAGGTGCCGATGAGGTGCAAACTGGCTTTCGCTCTCCTGGCGGTTGCTCTGCCTGCGCAAGTCGTCCGCGCTCAGGACAAGCCTGCCGCCCCCAAAGGCGCCTCGCTGGCCGCTCATGACGCCGCGGACCTGGCCCCGCCGGTTGCGGTCACGGTCGACGGCGTTCCCATTGACCTTGCCGCCGACGCCAAGGACTTCGGCGACTCAAGGGCCGCGACGACAACTCGTTCCCGTGGGTCGGCGATTTCGACGGGGACGGCAAGCTCGATCTCCTGGTCGGCCAGCACCGCCGCGGAAAGGCGATCGGAGGGCACCTGCGAATCTACCGGAATCTCGGGGGCAAGGCCGAACCGCGGCTCGCCGAGCCGATCTGGTTCGACGACAAGGTGCCGACCGGAGTTATCCCCGCCGGCTGAGACGACGGCATGTTCACGTCCGCAGTTGGCGGACTACGACGGCGACGGCCGCCTGGACCTCATCTCCGGCTCCGATTGCTGCCAGGGGGGTGCTTCTACGTGTTCCGCCGCCTGAAGGACGGCGGGTTCGCACCGCGCCAACAGGTCAAACTGGTCTTCCCGCCTGAGCAATTCGGCGTGGCTGATTCACCGATGAACTTGCAATCCCGTATCGCCGTGGCCGATTTGAACGGGGACGGCAAGCCGGACGTGCTGATCGGCGGCGAGCACTGGAGCAAGTGGGATACCTTCGGCGTCGTCTACGGACCGCTCGCCGGCAAAGACCGAATTGACCGTGCAGCGGATTTGGCCGAAGGGTCAGGAGCCGTTTCCGTCGATTACGCGGACTGTCCACGAACCCTGTCCTGGCCGACTGGGACGGGGACGGCTTGCCGGACCTGATCCTGGGCGTCAGCGAGTGGAGTACGGATGGTTGGCGCAGGCGCGGGGTGTACTGGTGCCGCAACGTCGGCACGAAGCAGGCGGCGAAGTTCGGCCCGCCACAGCTGCTTGTCGCCGACAAAGAGCGGGCAGACCACCGGCATTTGCGTGGCGGACTGGAACGGCGACGGCCGACCAGACCTCATCGCCAGCCGCATCGGAATACGAGGAGGCCGGCACACGCCGCCGGCACCATAAGGTGTGGGTCTACCTTCGCCGCGGTCGCTGAACAACGCGGATCTCGCCGGGCCGAACGAGCCGTTCCAGCCGCCTGTGTCAGTTGACAGCCAGCTCTGGTTGTATCGACGGGCCGGCAGGTGAGCTGGTGCGCTGGGCCCGAAGGAGAGGATCAATGCGGTTATTCCTAGCTTCCACTATTCCTAGCTTGCACCGTGCTTCTTGTATGGCAGGTCATGGTGCCCTGCTGGACCTTCGCGGCGCTGCCGGCGAGCCGACGGCGCCGATGCCCCTTGAATGGTGATCGCCCCGCTACTGAGCCATTGGGCACTCGCCCATGTCGCGCCGATGCCGAAGGCCAGCACCACAAGCAAAAAAAGCTTGGGGGCTTCTGGCTCTTCTCGTTCTTCTCGTTCTTCTCGCTGCTCTCGTCGCTCTCGTTCATATTTTCCATCCCAGTGGCAGCCACGTATCGAGACCCGGCCCCGGTTAAGGGCGGCAAATGCCTCAGCATATAACGCCCGTGGGTAGTGGGTCAGTTTGTCGGCTTTCGCTCCGCGAAAGCACTGCCTTTCGCAGAGCGAAAGGCGACTGTCCGGCAAACTGACCCAGTACCCGCCCGTGGGCTTGTTTGACCCTCCCACGTGCCACCGGTTCTGCGAGAGCTGGTTTCCTAACTCCCTTTCCCTCTGGGGAGAGGGCTCTGGTGAGGGGAGATCAGCGGAAAAGCGCCCCTCACTCTGCCCTCTCCCCAAAGCGGAGAGGGTTTTTGAAACTTCTTGTAGTCGAGAACCGCGGGCGTGCCTCCAGATGGGTTACCCGGGGAGGGTGGCACGCCCAGAGCATGGAGGCAATTGGCGTGGACGCGCCACGGACGACGTCACTGAACGAGCCGACGACCCCTCGCGCACGCCAGGCCCTTCACGTCCTGTCCAGGGCGTGCCACCGCGCCGCATGCATGCCACCCCGCCCCCCTCCGCGCCTCGATCCGGCAACCCAGCCAGACCCCACGCCTGCGCGGTCTCTCGGAGGTGCAACCCAGCCGGCAACAGTCGCCGAAAAAAACTTGCATCGCCGGCCGGAAGCCGCTATCAAAATAGCAGGTTCCGGTCGCCGTTCAGCCGGCGTTCCGCAAGGTGCGCAATCTCTTCCCCATAAGAATGGGCCCCGCTATGACCACACTTAGGCTTTCAATGGGATCGTCCTCTTCTGAAACAACGCTGGCGGACTTAAGCGAATGGCTCGGCGCGCGGACCTGGGCATCATGCTAGAAAAAGGCACGGACAGTCGTCCGTCCGAGAAGCTTGGACCGCTACCGTGGACGAACATTCTAGTTACGGTCCTGCCCCCCGTCATTGAGAAATGCCTCGATTCGATTCTCGGCTGGCTCACGAATCGCCGTAAGACGAATAGCATCGTCGTTGAAACTGATGCTGCTCGAATTGTCCTGAACGTCACCAAGATTGCTGACGTCAAAAGGGTGACCAAGCTACTCGCAGATCTTCTAACCGCTCTCGAAGCGAAGGTGTGATATGCCCCAACTTGGCTTCGATCCGACCCGCTCGACCGTGATTCTTGCTGGTACTAGCACCTATGAACCCGACTCCGGGCTCGCTAGCTACCCGCAAATCGCAGTCACTATCGCCAAACTCAAGACCTTGTTTTCGGACGACCGCGTAGTCGGCATACCTCGTATTGAGGCAATCGTAGACGCGGATAATGCTCGTGATTTTCTCCAGCAGGTAGCCGCTGCGGCGGCCACTGCTACGGATCTCCTTGTGTTCTACTACATCGGCCATGGCCTTCTAGGCGATGAGCTCTCTAATGGCTCGCTGCCGCTATATCTAACTGCAGCCGATGCAACTAAGGATAACGCTGACTTTGCCGGCATAGACATAGCACGACTCAATCTCGCGCTTAAAAAATCTACTGCACAAAAAAAACTGTGTGTTTTTGAATGCTGTTATGCGGCAAGAGCCATCCCGGGCCTTAGTGCTAATAGCACAGCTATACCAGCGCGGCTGGACCAGCTGGAAGGTGCATATTCCATTGCAGCAGCGCCAGCCAACCAGGAAGCTCTCCCGATTGACGACTATGGATATACTGCCTTCAGCGGTGCCCTGATACACGTTCTCGAGCATGGTGTCGCCACCGACAACGATCCGTTGACGCTGGATGGCATGTTTGACGCTATTGTATCCCGTATCAAGACCATAAACAATGATCCCAAGAGAACCACAGATTCAATCCCTATTCCGAGAAAGATCGCCGCCCAGCATATTGCGAAATTGGCAATTGCCCGAAATTCAGCCGCGCAGTCCTTGGGTGCCTCCTGCTTACTCTTAACGATTGGGGCTCCTCCCGATGACGCTGAAAGTAAAATTCAGCGATGCGTTTCCGAGGCTTGCCGCGAATGCGGGTACAACCCCTTGGTGAGGCCGCTTACCTGGACGCCTATTGTCAAAAGGTGTGCAACTCTCGCGCTCGAACCGCTCGTATTGTTTCTGTGTTATCGGGACGCGACACCCGACGAAGCATTCCACTTTTTGTTGGGCTGCCGCTTCATGACCCGATTGCCGACTATTGTAGTTATGATCGGCGGAGCCCAAAGTGGTCCAGTACTTCCGGTTAACACGGTCCGCGTCGCCGAGACCGACGATGAAGATGCTATTGTACAGCGGCTTACAAAGCGCATTGAAGACGCGGTCTCGAGCGGCGACAGGGAGGCATGGCGATCTGAGCTGCCTATGGCCGAAATCCGCATTAGCCCAAGGGATGGAGAACCAAACGTCTTCCTGTATGCCTCACAATCCGCCGCAAAGTTATTTCATCATGGTGACGCCGACATGCGGCTGGTTCCCGTTAACGTAGTGCTGGCAGACTTGCTTCCATTCATGCGATCATCTCAGCGAGCGGCCTTTCTTAAGGAGCAGGGCGAGTTGCTTGATCGATTACAAACAAATCCCGAGTATGTGGTTGCGAAGAAGCCGATTTGGTTCATAGGATCCGATGAGCTCGACCAGCTCCCAAAGCATCATCAGGATCGGTTTAACCATGAGTTTCTTGATGGAGCCTTCTTGCCAGTTATCGTTCGCTTTGCGCATCGAGCAGCCTACACATTCAATACGGTATTGTATTTGGACGTGACGAAGATAAAAGAGGTTGAACGCCTTGGGCGTAGCTTCGTGCGACTTGGTTGCGCATCTAATGGATCGGTGGAAGTAGGTTGCGCTCGTGCGTGTTGCCTGTGGGCTCAAAGTTACAGTCATCATCTGTCATGGGTCGTAAGTCTCGTGCTCGCGAGCAAATATCCATGGCCGCCGAGGGGCGAACGGTAGACCGTGCGCAGGTCTGGCGGGAATATGCGACCAGTTATGATGAGATTCTGCCACGGCTATCGTTTTACAGAGAGGCTGTACGCCGGCACGTCACGGCTTTGAAGAAGTCAACAGTGCGGGGCGCGTTGGATGTGGGCGCGGGGACCGGCAACGTTGCGGTTCGCGTAGCAAGCAGGGAGCGTCGAGTAATGGCCGTCGATTTGAGCACGGATATGTTGGCCCACTTGGGGACAAAGCGGGGTGCTCGCAATGTCAACCGAATTAACGCCGATGGTGCGAATTTGAGATTCCTGCCTGACAAGAGCTTCGAGGCGGTTACGTTTCTTTTGGCCCTGTTTGATATGGTGGACCCAATAGGCGCGCTTCTTGAATCATGGCGAGTTCTGCGCTCAGGCGGGCGCATGGTGATCACGGAGCCGAAAACCACTTTTGAACTCACACCCCTGATCGAGCGCGCGGAACTGGAATTGCGTCGGCTTGTGAATTGGGAAACCCTGCGCGTCCACTGGAGAAGAGTTCAACGAGTTAATGACGTAATTGATCCCAGTATCCGACGTGCGTTGCCTGCAGAGTGCATCGTTGGTCGGTTACGCAAGATGGGTTGCCGGAGCATCGAAACGGTGGATTCGCATTTGGGGCAGTGCAGTTTTATTGTCGCAGTGAAACCGTGATAATAGGCGGAGTGGACATGGGCACAAGCGGTGTCGTGTTTCGCCGAGCGCGCATTGGTGATGCTACTGGAATTTGCGCACTGTTTCGGTCTGCGTATTCGCCCGAAACGTACCCGTTTCCACAACTGATGGACGAAGAAGCAGTAACGGAATTGATCGGGGATGACAACGTATGCTGGTGGGTTGCTTTATTGCGCGAGAGGATTGTTGGCTCTGCAGGCGCAACGAGAAACATCGGGGGGGCGGCGGATCGAGTGGCGGAAGGGTTTGGGCTTGTGGTGTCGGCCGAGATACGGGGAAAGGGACAGGGGCAGTTGCTTTGGCAGGCGCTAACTGCAGACTTAGCTGGCGCCGTTGCATTATCGCTAGCTGAAGTGCGCAAATCAGATTGCCGCCTTGCGTATTGTTCGGGCCTGCGAGTTTACTCCAATCGGTTTCGAGCCGCTCGTGCACTTCATGCCCACAGGGCGGGAATCGATGCTCCTTATGTGTCGCATTGACCGGGTTGCCATGGCGAAGCGCATCGGGAGTCAGGTGCATCCCATGATTCATTGTGTCGCCGAGGCAGCCCTCAGTGCTGCCGGATGCAAGGTGCTCGAGTCAAGTAGCGACGGAGATGTGATATCGAGCGTAACGGATATACCGAGGGGCGTGGCCGAATGGTGTGACGAAGTGGACGACGAGGGTGGCGCACTGTCGCCCCACGGGATTGTCGATTTGTGTCGACTTGTTGGGCATTCGGCGGAGTCACGATTCAAGAAAGGGTTCTATGTAGTGCGGTGTGGTGGTCAGGTGCGCGCTTGTGCGCGCGTGTGTTTAGATGTGCGGGATAGACGCTGCCGTATCCTTGGATGCAGAAGCGATCGGATCGACGCTATCATAATAATACTCAATAGAATCATCGGCGACATGCGACCGTTGTCAGGCGCGTCGGTTGCCATTGACGTCGCCGTCGGCGCTCTTGCTACAATCGACGAGCTCGCGAAGTTGGGGTTTCGGGCGACGGCGTACTATCCCGCACTGTTGGCAACGAACAATGGGCGTTGCGATGCGGTCCAGTTGACCTGGTGTGATCCGAGTCTGATGAACGACATACGACGCCAAAATGTAGCCGAATCGACTTGGTCAAATGAAGAGAAGCTGGTGTTTGAGGCTGTAGTATCTGGGCTTGAAAGCAAGCAGTGCCGGACCGTCGGAAGCTCGTGCAAACGCATTGACTCTGTGCTGTAACGTCACTCCAGGAGGCTCGTGTGATCGCTATTGGGCACACGGATGGTCCTAAGCCTTCTTCTTCCGGCGTTTGCGCTTGGGGCGCTGCGACTCGCGGTATTGGCGGCCTAGCCGCATGGCTTTCTCATAGTGCGGGTCGTTCTCGAACGTGCCGACGATGCGCTCCCACCACTTCGGTGCCTTCTCGATAGCGTCGAGCCGCGCCTTCAGGTTGGCAACCTCCACCTCAAGGTTCGCGACGCGTTTCGCCAACGAAACGATTTCAGCGCGATTTTTGGGCGACGTCACAGGCGCCTGCTTTCGAGCGAACGAAACGAGCTTGCGTCCGCGCGCTTCCTGATTCTTCTTCAGGTCTTCGAACATCGCGCGCACGTCGTAGTTGAACCGCTTGGCGTATTCCTCGCGGATTTTGCGGATGTCTGCGACGATTTCGTCGTCTGGCATACTTGGTCCTCCGCCGCTTCGCCCGGCCTTCTAGCCGCCCTTGGTCTTCATAGCCACTTTCTTCGGCCGTTTGGGTGGCAGCGAAACCACCTTTTCGCCGCTCGCCTTTTGCTTTTTCCGGAGGTCGCGGCAGATTGCGGCCAAGTCGTAGTTGAACCGCTTGGCGTATTCTTCGCGGTGCTTGCGGACTGCTTCGACGATCGGGTCGCGGATCATGACTCTCTCCCGGACAGCCCATCCGGCGTGCAGATGACCGGCGCTTGATCGAGGCGCGACATGCTGCCCGGCGGTTTAATATCGTCGCACTTGATCCGGCTTCCTGCAACCGTGAAAAAATAGGCCGCAGCGTCGAAGCCTGCGTCGTCAAATCCAGCCGTGTGTCCGCCTGCCAGCCCACAACGGATGATTGACTCGCCAATCAAACCGGTTCAAATGGCGAGATGAGTTGGCTCCTGTTTATGGACGAAAGCGGGCACGACCACAAGCAGATGCCCTACGAGGTGCGCGGCGGCGTCGCGCTCCACGCGCGGCAGATTTGGCCGTTCGTGCGGGCCGTGCAGGCACTCGAAGTGGACATGTTCGGCACGCCGCTCGCCGAGTACAAGAAGGAGTTCAAAGGCTCTAACCTTCTCGACAAGCAACGAGTGACGTGGGCACAGCAGGACGGGCCGATGGCGGACGCGGAACGCCGCAGCAACGCGAGAGCCTTTTTGACCAAAGGACTCCAGAAGGTCCAACCCAACCGGCGAGAATTCACGGCGTACGGGCAGGCGTGCAATGGGATGGCCCTGGGCGTGTTCCGCCTGTTGCGGGAGCACCGAGCCGTCTTGTTTGCGTCGGCAATTCCGCGAGGCGTGAAGGCCCCTGACGATTACAAGGCCAAGAACTTCCTGCGGAAGGATTTCGTCTTCCTCTTGGAACGCTTCTTCTACTTCCTGCGCGGGAACCAGGAAACCGGCTTGTTGGTCTTGGATCGCGTCGAAGACGCCGACGACAAGAGCTTCGTCCGTCGCCTGGAGAAGTATTTCACCAAGACGAGCAAGGGCGTGGAACGGTCCGACTGGATCGTGGCGTCGCCGATGTTCGTTTCGTCGTTTCTCAGCGTGCCGGTCCAGGCGGCCGACCTGTGCATGTACTGCTTGAACTGGGGCTATCGCAGGCCGAGGTGGGGAATGGACGCTCCGGCTCGAACCGAGATCGCGAAGAACTTCGGACGGTGGATCAAGACACTTCAGTATTCCGCAGAACTGCGGAGCGGTGCCACGAAAAGAAAACTCTTCGGGATCGTCTATGTGCCCGATCCGTACACGAGCCGATAGCGCAAAAAAAGAAGAGGCAACGCCTTTTCGGCAACCTTGCGGTTCCCGTCCAGGCCGAGCCTCCAAGACAATTATTCGACAAGTTTTGGGCCTTAGTCAATAGGCTAAGGACACTTTCGGAGGCCGTTTGCGCAAATCATTTAATCCCAATGGGTTGTGGCTTGATTTCCCGATGGAGGCGCGTTACGAATTGCTGTCACTTCGTCAGCATCTAAGCAAGCAAACGGACGCAAGTCGTAACGCGCCTCCATCGGCTCGCCTCCCGCTGGCGGTATGTGTTCGCGGAGGTTTCACCTCTTCGTTGGGCTCTGTTTCTTGCTGCGTTTCTTCCGCTTCGGCCGCTGCGATTCGCGATATTGGCGACCGAGGCGCATCGCCTCCTCGTAAGCTGGATCGTCCCGGAACGTGCCGACAATACGCTCCCACCACTTTGGCGCCTTCTCGATAGCGTCGAGTCGCGCCTTGAGCTTGGCAACCTCCGCCTCAAGCTTTGCCACGCGCCGCGCCACCTCGGCGGTTCCGTCGCGAGGATTGGTCGTTGGCATCTGGGGCTTCTTTCGAGCAAACGAAACGAGCTTGCGTCCACGCGCTGCCTGCTTCTTTCGCAGATCCTCGAATATGGCGTGCACGTCGTAGTTGAACTGCTTGGCATACTCCTCTCGCCACTTGCGGACTTCTGCGACGATTTCGTCCGGCATCGGTTGCTCCTTCGCCCCTCACCCCGGCCCTCTCCCACGGGGGAGAGGGAGGAGGGCACGTCGGGCTTACGCCTCGACGCTCACCTTTAACGCCTTTACTCCTCATCCCCCCTCAGCTTCGCCAACACCGTGTAGTCCTCCAGCGTCGTCGTGTCCTGCGTGATCTCGGCCTTGCCGCTGGCGATGTCGCGCAGCAGTCGCCGCATGATCTTGCCGCTGCGGGTTTTGGGGAGCGCGGCGGTGAAGCGGATGTCGTCTGGCATCGGCGTGGGCGCCGATTTGCGTGCGGACGTGTTTGCGCAGGTCTTTCTTCATCTCGTCGCTGGGTTCGCCGCTTTTCAGCGTGACGAAGACGCAGATGGCTTCGCCTTTGATTTCGTCGGGCCTGGCCGACGACGGCGGCTTCGGCGACGTTGGGGTGGCTGACGAGGGCGCTTTCGATTTCCATCGTGCTCAGGCGGTGGCCGGAGACGTTCAGCACGTCGTCGACGCGGCCCATGATCCAGAAGTAGCCGTCGTCGTCGCACGTCGAGCCTGTCGCCGGTGAGGTACTTGTGCGGGCACCGTGGACCAGTATTGCTTCTGGTAGCGCTCGTCGTCGCCGCAGATGCCGCGGAGCATGCCGGGCCAGGGCTTGGCGATGACCAGCATGCCGCCCTGGTTGGCGGGGCAGGGCTGGCCGGTCTTTACGTCGACCACCTCGGGCACGATGCCCGGCAGCGGGCGGGTGCAACTGCCCGGCTTGGTGGGGGTGGCGCCGGGGAGCGGGCTGATCAGGATGCCGCCGGTTTCGGTTTGCCACCAGGTATCGACGATCGGGCAGCGGCCGCCGCCGATCTTCTCGTGATACCACATCCAGGCCTCCGGGATTGATCGGCTCGCCGACCGTGCCGAGCAGCCGCAGGCTCGTGAGGTCGTGCTTCTTGGGCCACTGGTTGCCCCACTTGATGAATGCCCGGATGGCGGTCGGGGCGGTGTAGAAGATGTTGACCTGGTGGCGGTCGATGATCTCCCAGAAGCGGTCTTCCTGCGGGTGGTTGGGGGCCCCTTCGTACATGAGCGTGGTGGCGCCGGCCGAGAGCGGGCCGTAGACGATGTAGCTGTGCCCGGTGACCCAGCCGATGTCGGCCGTGCACCAGTAGATGTCGTCGTCGCGGTAGTCGAAGACCCACTGGAAGGTCTTCTTGACGTAGAGGTTGTAGCCGGCCGTGGTGTGGAGGATGCCCTTGGGTTTGCCGGTGCGAGCCGGAGGTGTAGAGGATGTAGAGCGGTGCTCGCTGTCGAGCGGCTCGGCGGGGCAGTCGGCCGAGGCGGTTTCCATCAGATCGTGCCACCAGTGGTCGCGGCCGGCTTGCATCGTGCACGTCGTTGCCGCAGCGGCTGGAGACGATGCAGTTCTTGACGGTGGGCGACTTTTCCAGTGCTTCATCGACGTTGTCCTTGAGCGGCACCTGCTTGCCGCGCCGCCAGCCGCCGTCGGCGGTGATGACGACCTTGGCCTTGGCGTCGTTGATTGCGGTCGGCGATGGCCTCGGCTGGAAAAGCCGCCGAAGATCACCGAGTGCGCCGCGCCGATCCGGGCACAGGCGAGCATGGCGATGGCCAGCTCGGGCACCATCGGCATGTAGATCGTGACCACGTCGCCCTTTCTTGAGGCCGAGCGTCTTGAGGACGTTGGCGAACTTGCAGACCTCGCGGTGGAGCTGCTGATAGGTGAGCGTGCGGGTGTCGCCCGGCTCGCCTTCCCAGATGATGGCGGCCTTGTTGCGGCGCGGCGTGGCGAGGTGGCCGTCGAGGCAGTTGTAGGCTGACGTTGGTCTTGCCGCCGACGAACCACTTGGCGCAGCGGCTCTTTCCAGTCGAGCACCTTGGCTGAACGGCTCGAACCAGTGCAGCTCTTCGCGGGCCAGCTCGCCCCAGAAGCCCTCGGGGTCGTCCTTGGCCCGTTGCCAGAGGGCCTCGTATTGCTGGAGGGAATTGACGACCGCGCGGGCGGAGAAGCTGGCAGGCGGTTGGAAGACCTGAGCCTGCGCGGTGCCGGCGGGAGCGGTCTGAGGCTGCGATGGGGCGGCTTTTTTCGCCATGATGAGACCCTTAGGAAAAGCGTGCGAATGTAGCGTGGGCTTTGCCACCCAAGAACGTGCTGCGGCGCCAATTGAGCCGAGCTGCGTGCCGAGCGGTTTTTGGTGGGCACAGCCCACCCCACGATCCACCCCACGGTCGGCGCAAACTCAGGCCTGCGCGGATTCTATGAGGCTGCGCGGGGGGGTGTCAAAGGCGCCCCGGCCGTCGTCGCGGCATCTACCGAGCTCGCGGGCAGCAATCGGCCGGGCATTCGTCGTGGCTCGGCCCCAGCCCGCCCAGCCAGCGCCGCGGCGCGCCGCTCGTGCGTTCGGCGATCAGTTCGCGGAGCATGGCCACGAATTGCGGGTGCGTGCCGACCGTGCCGGCCCGGACCATGTTCAGGCCGATTTCCTGGCAGATCGCGCGGGCTTCGGTGTCCAGGTCGTAGAGCACCTCCATGTGATCGGAGATGAAGCCGATCGGCACGACGACGGCATCCTCCACGCCGCGGGTCTTGAGGAGCCGCAGGTAGTCGCCGACGTCCGGCTCCAGCCAGGGCTGCGTGGGCGGGCCGCTGCGGCTTTGATAGACGAGCTGCCAGTCGTCGCGCCCCAGCCCGGCAGCGACCAGCCGGCAGCTCTCGCGCAGTTGCGGCTCGTAGGCGGATGTGTCGGCCATCGCCGCGGGAATGCTGTGCGCGGTGAAGACCAGGCGCCGCGGCGCTACGTCGCTCGAGCCGGGATTTCGTCGAGCGCGCTCTGCACGCGGCTCGATCATCGGCTCGATGAAGCCGGGATGGTTGAAGAACGCCCGCAGCTTGTCGATCTGCGGCGCGGTCGGCCCCACCTGGCGGCAGGCCGCGGCAATGTTCTCGCGATACTGGCGGCAGCCGGAATAGGAGCTGAAGGCCGAGGTGAAGAAGCGCCAGTGCCCGTCGGACGCCGTCGTCGGCCATCTGCCGCAGCGTGTCGGGCAGCAGCGGATGCCAGTTGCGGTTGCCCCAATAGACCGGCAGCTGCGGCCCGTGGCGGTTCAGCTCTTGGACCAGCGCCGCGATGAGGGCGCGGTTCTGCTCGTTGATCGGGCTGACGCCGCCGAAGTGGTGGTAATGCTCGGCGACTTCGAGCATTCGCTCGCGCGGGACGTTGCGGCCGCGGAGCACGTTCTCGAGGAAGGGAAGGACGTCGCCCGGGCCTTCGGGGCCGCCGAAGGAGACGAGGATGACGGCATCGTAGGGAGCACGCGTCATAAGAGGCGTCCTCCCCCATCGTCCTCGTCCTCGTCGTCGTCCTCGTCCTCGAAGGATGCTGCTCGGAGGCGCCGCGGCTGTTGTGGAGGCACCACCTCGCGCGTCAGAACCTCCGGCCCGCGATCGATCTCGAATCGCGCGATCAGCTTCGTGAGCATCGACACGATGCGGACCAGCAGCTCTTTGCCCCGGTCGACCTGGTCGCGAGTGCAGACGTTTTGGGCGACGAGCGCGTCGAGACAAGCAGCACACTCGGTTGCAGAACCGCGAGCATCGTCAAAGAACTTCGCGCGCGCGCGCGCTGCCGCTTTCCATTGCCCTCGGCCAGATTGAGGAGGGCTGACAGACTGGCTCGACTAAGCTGGTCCCGGACTTCCCGTGTCTTACTCTTGGTGGTTTGTTTCGCAAAATCGTCCAACAAGGGAGAAGCCCAAGCTACAAACTGAAGCTGCAATTGGTAAACGTCGAGCTTTTCGTGATCGAACACAAGACGATCCACGGCTTGGCGCAAATGACGCGCAGGGTCGGGGAACTTGCCTTTGCCCATTCGAGGACGAGGACGACGACGAGGACGAGGACGATCGGAATTCACTACTCCGGAAACAGCTTCGTCGAGAGATACCGCTCGCCGAGGTCCGGCAGCACGACGACGATCAGCTTGCCCTTGTTCTCCGGCCGGCTCGCCAACTTGCAAGCGCCGCCCAGGCCGCGGCGCCCGCAGCTGATGCCGCACATCAGGCCTTCCTGCTTGGCCATCTGGCGGGCCGTCTCCATCGCGTCTTCGTCCTGCACCTGGATCACCTCGTCGATGATGTCGACGTTCAGCACGTCGGGGATGAAGCCGGCGCCGATGCCCTGGATCGTGTGCCGGCCCGGCTTGAGCGGCTGGCCGGCCTTGCGTCTGCGTGATGACCGGGCTGTTGACCGGCTCGACGGCGATCATCTTGACGCCCGGCTTGCGGCTTCTTGATCACTTCGCCCACGCCGGTGATCGTGCCGCCGGTGCCGACGCCGCGGACGAAGATGTCGACCTTGCCGTCGGTGTCGCGCCAGATTTCCTCGGCCGTCGTCTTGCGGTGGATCTCGGGGTTGGCCGGGTTCTTGAACTGCTGCGGCATGAAGTAGTTCGTGTTGCTCCGTCGACCAGCTCCTCGGCCTTGCGGACGGCGCCGGGCATGCCTTCGGCCGCGGGCGTGAGCACCAGCTCGGCGCCCAGGGCCTTGAGCAGCCGCCGCCGCTCGAGGCTCATGCTCTCGGGCATCGTCACCATCAGCTTGTAGCCGCGGGCCGCGCAGACGAAGGCCAGGCCGATGCCCGTGTTGCCGCTGGTGGGCTCGATGATCACCGTGTCGGGCTTGATCTTGCCGTCGCGCTCGGCGGCGTCGATCATCGAGCCGGCCGATGCGGTCCTTCACGCTCCACAGCGGGTTGAGGTTTTCCAGCTTGGCCGCGACGGTGGCCACGCAGCCGTCGGTCACGCGCCGCAGCTGCACCAGCGGCGTGTTGCCGATGCACTGCGTGATGTCGTTCTTGATCCCCGAGGTCGTCGTCGCTGCGGCGGAGGTCATGGCAATCCCTTGGGTGCGAGGTGCGGAAGGCGGGATGCGGAATCCGGGAGCAACCCGCCGCGAGCGCCTGTCGCGCCGCGACGAGTTTCCGCAACCACGGCGGAGTATATCAGACGCCGGAAAACAGGGTCAACGCGGGCAAAGTAGCAGGCACACTCCGTGTGCCGTCTTCGTGTTGCGGGAGAGGAGGAGGCGAGGGCCACCGGCACACGGGCGACGGCACGGAGTGTGCCTGTTACGTGTCGCGCCCGGTCGATTCCGTTGTCTCATCCCTAGGGCTGGGGTAGACTGATGCCGCGGTGACCGTAGGCGCGTGCACGGGATTGCGCCGCAGAGCGGCGAGGCTTGTGTTCCCCACACAGAGCGTGGGAACAAGGAGAACAAGGAGAACCTCACATGACGACGCCGATTTCCCGTCGCACGGTCCTGCGTGGTCTGGGCACCGCCGTGGCCCTGCCGATGCTCGAAGGGATGCTGCCGGCCGTGAGCCGCGCCGCGGGCGAAGCCGTGAAGCCGCCCACGCGGATGGCGTTCGTCTTCGTCCCCAACGGCATGCACATGCCCGACTGGACCCCCGGCGAGACCGGCGCGAAGTTCAACCTGCCCAAGACGCTCGAGCCGCTGGCGCCGGTCAAGCAGCGGATCACGGTCTTTTCGGGGCTGGCACACGAAAAGGCGGAGGCCAACGGCGACGGGCCGGGCGACCATGCCCGCAGCGCGGCCACGTTCCTCACCGGCTGCCAGGCGCGCAAGACGCATGGGGCCGACATCAACGTCGGCGTCTCGATCGATCAGCTCGCGGCCCAGAAGATCGGCCAGCGGACCACGCTCCCGTCGCTCGAGCTGGGCGTCGATCGCGGGGCCAACGCCGGCAACTGCGATTCGGGCTATAGCTGCGCCTACTCGCACAATATCTCTTGGCGCACCGCCACGACGCCGCAGGCCAAGGAGATCAATCCGCGGTCGGTCTTCGACCGGCTGTTCGGCGGCGGCACGGCCAAGGACAAGGCCGCTCGGGCCAAGCGGCAGGAATATCGCAAGAGCATTCTGGATTTTGCGCTCGAGGACGCCCGCGACCTGCGCGGCCGCGTCGGCATCAGCGATCAGCGCAAGCTCGATGAATACTTATCCAGTGTGCGGGAGATCGAGCAGCGCATTGAGGCGGCCGAGCGAAACACCGCCAAGGCGCCGAAAGCCCCGGCCGGTTTTGCCCGACCCAGCGGCGCGCCGGACGATAACCAGGCCCACATCGCGCTGATGTTCGACCTCGTGCACCTGGCGTTCCGGGCGGACATCACCCGGGTTGCCACGTTCATGATGGCCAACGAGGGGAGCAACCGGACGTATCGCAGCATCGGCGTCTCCGACGGGCACCACGATCTCTCGCACCACGGGAACAACCAGGACAAGCAAGCCCAGATCGCCAAGATCAACCGCTATCACCTGGAGCAGTTCGCCGCATTCGTGAAGAAGCTGCAAGACACCCAGGAGGGGGCCGGCACGCTGCTGGATCACTCGATGATCCTCTACGGCTGCGCCATCGGTGACGGCAACCGCCACAACCACAACGATCTGCCGATCCTGGTAGCCGGCGGCGGCAACGGCACTCTGCCCACGGGCCAGCATCGGAAATATCCGCGCGATACGCCGCTGGCCAACCTGTTCCTCCACATGCTGGATGGCATCGGCGCCGGCCAGGGCATCGAGAAGTTCGGCGACAGCACCGGCCGGCTGGAGGGGCTCAAGGGGTAGCTCCACCGCAACATCCCAACCTCATCTACTCATCTAGTAGCTGAACCCGCCAGAGTTCAGCCTTTCACGTAGGGCCTTTCACGTAGGGCCTTTCACGTAGGGCCTTTCACGTCGGGCATTCAGGTCGGGCATTCACGTCGGGCTTACGCCTCGACGCTCGCCCCCAAGAACTCTGACGACTTCGGCTATCTGCTGTCGGCCGGTTGTTGGTACGCTCCGCCCCGCCGCCGCGCTCTACCCCGCGCCGGGCGTGCTAGCTGCTTGCGGAGCCGTCGCCATCCACGCTGTCCTGCGCCACGGAATGGCCTGTTTCAAGTGGGGACTGATCGCCTCGGTCCTCGCCGGGCTGGGGGTCTGGATGTACCTCGACCGGCACGTGGACGAGCGGGTCCGCCGAGAGGCCGAGGCCTGGCTCGCGGCCCGCTTTCCAGAGTTGAGCGTTTCGGTCGATGCGGCACGGCTCGTGACCGGTGAAGGTATCACCCTTCGCGGCGTGCGGCTCCGCGATCCGCGACAGCAGGCCGAGTCGTCCGAGCTAGCCACCATCGACGAGGTGCTGCTGGAATGCGACACCTCGCTGCAGCGGCTGATGCGGGGGGACGTGAGCATCCACCGCGTCGTGCTGCGTCGCCCGCACCTGCGCATCGCGCGAACGGCGGACGGCCCCTGGAACCTCTCGCATTGGCTGGGGGCGCCCTCAAGCGACGCAGCGGAGCCGCCGACGGCCGGCCAGATCGAAGGAGGCATTCTGGAGGTCGTCGATGGCTCGCGGCAGCCCCCCGCGCGCTGGACGCTGCGCGACATCAACCTCGCCGTCAATGCGCCGCGGGACGGCCGGCCCCTTCACGTCGCCGGCACACTTTCGGGCGACCACTTGCGGCAGGCGGAGCTTACGCTCGACTACGACGCCGCCCTGCGCACGACCGCGGCGGCCGTCGAACTGCGGGGCATGGAGATTTCCCCCGCCTTGCTCGCCACGCTGCCTCGCGAGGTCGCTCAGCAGGCCGGAGCGCTGGCTGCCCTTCAAGCCCGTGCGGATGTGAAGCTCACGCTGGCCTACGCCTCGGGCCAATCGCGGCCGTGGCGATTCGACGCCCGCGCGCGGATTCACGAGGGCCGGCTGGAGGACCCGCGCCTGCCTTATCGCTTGGGGCAGTTCCAGGCCACGGTCCGCGCTCACGATGGCGGGCTGGCCATCGAAGAATTCTCCGCCAGCAACGGTCAGACCACGCTGCGGCTCACGGCCGAACGGCAGGGCTGGGCCCCGAACTCGCCGCTGAAGTTCCATGTCGATGCCAAGCGGTTGGTCTTCGACCAAGGCATGCTCGACGCCTTGCCCGAGGCAGGGCAACGACTGTGGAGAGAACTCTCCCCCGAAGGCGAAGCCGACGTGGACGCACGGCTCACGTTCGACGGCCGCTCCTGGCACCCCAACGTCAAGGTCACGGCACACAACGTGGCGTTCAAGCACATCAGCTTCCCCTACCAGGTGCAGCAGTGCAGGGGCGAGGTGAAGCTGGCCGGCAAGCACCTGGAGTTTCGGCTCAACGGCAAGGCCCGCGGCGTGCCGGTGCGGGCGGAGGGGAAGTCCCACGACTTCGGCGCGCTGGCCGACGGCTGGCTGGAGATCGCCGGTGAGAACCTGCGATCCGATCCCGACATGATCGCCGCCATGTCCCCCGAGTCGCGGGCCATCGTGGAGGCCTTTCGGGCCAACGGCGTCTTCGATCTGCACTTGCGGCTGTGGTGGCGGCCCCACGATGACGTGATCCACCGGCAGATGCGGGTTCGGGTCCACCAGGCGCAGGTCCGCTATGAGGGGTTCAGGTATAGCCTGGCCAATGTCTCGGGCTTGATCGAGCAGCTGACGGACGATCAATGGCGATTCTCCGATCTGAAGGCCACCAACGGCAGCGGCCGGATTCATGGCTGGGGGACCGTCAGGGCCATCGACGTAGGACGGATTTCCAATCCGTCCGCCGGTGTGAATCCGTCCGCCGGTGTGAATCCGCCCGCCGGTGTGAATCCGCCGGCCGGACCCCGTCCGCCCCAAACGTCCACCGTGCTCGACGATCTGGTCGAGCTGCACTTCACCGGTGACAAAATCGCCCTGGACGATGAGCTGCAGGCCGCCCTGCCGCCCGCCACGCGCCGCTTGTGGGCAAACCTCAAGCCGCAAGGGCTCGTGAATGTGGACAAGATGACGCTCCAGCTCCTTGTCAAACGGGGCGACACACGGCTCAGCCTGCGGATAACTCCGCGCGACGACACGGTGTCGCTCGAGCCGGCCGCATTTCCCTATCGCTGGGAGAAGCTCCGCGGGCAGATCACCTACCAGGACGGCGTGATTCACCTGCGAGACCTTCAGGCGACGCACGGCGATACGGCCTGGCGAGCGTCGGGAGAGGCCAACGTCGCGGCCGACGGCGGCTGGACGTTGTCGCTCGCCCCGCTGCACGTCGATCGTCTGCACGTAGACCGTGACCTGTTGCGGGCCGCCCCGGAAGGGCTGCGACAAGCCCTCACGGAGCTGAACCCTAGTCGGGGCCTTCAACGTGCAGGGCGGCATGAACCTCGCGCAAGGCGGCCACCCGGCCGACCCGCTCCGCGCCGGCTGGAGCCTCGACGTCGTCTGTCACCGCAACAGCATTCAGGCCGGGGTGAAGCTAGAGGATCTCTTCGGTGTCATCCAACTCCGGGGACACAGCCGGCGCGGCGAGCTCCAGATGGATGGCCAACTGGCCCTCGAATCGCTCAGCTACCGCGGCTTTCAATTCACGGACGTCCGCGGGCCGTTCCACGTGCAGCCCGGCCTCGTGCTCTTAGGCTCGCCGCGCAACGCGCCCGGGCCGGAGCGGCCCGGTCACATCTCCGCGCGCTGCTATGAAGGCGTGCTCTATGGCGACGGCTGGGTCCGCCGCGAGACGGCGCCGCAAGGCCTGCCCAGGCGAGGCGACGCGGGCGGCCCGGCTCCTTGGGTTTTCTCGCTGCAAGCCAATCTGGCGCAGGCCAACTTGGGGCGGCTGGCCCGCGAGGCCTCCGTCGGCCGGCAGAACATCAGCGGCCGCGCCGACGGCTACCTGAAGCTCAGCGGCAGCAGCCAAGGGGTCCGCGACCTGAAAGGGGCAGGCAACGTCCGTCTTCGCGACGCGAATATCTACGAGCTGCCGGTGATGCTCTCGCTGCTCAAGATGCTGAGCCTCAAGGAGCCGGACCTGACGGCGTTCACCACCAGCGACGTGGAGTTCGCCATCAACGGAGAGCACGGCCAGGTGTATTTCCCGCGCATCGACCTCAATGGCGACGCGCTGAGCCTCTCGGGCCGCGGCTCGATGGGCTTCGATCGCCAGCTCGCGCTGGAATTCCGGCCGCAATTGGGCAGCAGCCGGACGAAGGTGCCAATCCTCAGCAGCCTCTTACGCACGGCCAGCGGCGAGATCGTGGAGCTGTACGTTGACGGCACGACGGATCAGCCCCACGTGCACCGCGAGCCGCTGCCCTCCATCCGGCAGGCCCTGGAAAACCTGCAACCGCCGATCCTGCCGAACATGGCCCCCGCGCCGGGTGGCCAGCGGCCGAATATCGGGGCCAGGCGGTGAGGCCAGCGAGCGTTGAGGCGTAAGCCGGCGCAGCCCGACGTGTGAGTGGCGAGTGTGAACTCACGGTTCGATGTCGAGACCCTCAGGCGCCGCTCGAATCGGCTTAGTCCGGACTGGGCGACAGGTGGCCTCGGACCCAGCCGGCCGCGCCGCTGCTGCGCACGGTCACGCTGAAGTTCATTGGCTGGCCCGCATCCTTGTAGGCCGCTACCGCCGGCTGGTAAGCATCCCTGGCCCCGGCCTCGGGCAACAGGCGATTCGAGCCATCGACCAGCCCTTCGAGCCGCAAGGGGCGCGGAGCGATGGTCGCCGCCAGGTCGGACAAGTCGCCGATCGCCAGCACGCCAGGCACCAGTGAATCGTGCGGCGCAGTAGACAAACGGGCTTGCGAGCACCGATCGAAGCTCTCCCAGGCCTCCGTGGGCGTACACGCATCGCACGTCGTCCTCATACAGCGCACCAGCAGGGCCAAGAGCGCGCCGCCGGCTCGCTCTGCCGCGGCCGGGGATCGACGTCGTAGGGGACCCGCAATTCGGTGTCCGCGGGGTTGGCGGGCACGAAGGAGTCGCCCCACAGGGCGAGTCGCTTACCGTCGAACGTCGTCGCGCCCGCGCAGGTAGGCCAGCACGCTGCGCAGGTCGCGAAGCCGCGCACCGAGCATGGTGCCGCCGAGCATCTGCTCCGTGGACGAACGGCTGGTGTCGCCGCTCGTGCGGTTGCGATCGCTGCCGCCGCGCGTTTCGCCCGTGCCGCGCAGGTCGGGCAGGCAGACGGCCATGCCCGACGCGAGGAGATCGGGGCGATGCCGCCAGATGCCTTCCTTGCCGGAGTGGACCACAGCCACGCATACCGGCACGGGCGCTTGATGGCCTCGCCCGGCAGTAGCAGCACCGTGGGGACGACGATGCCTGGCTCGACCTCCAGCTCGATGCGCCGCACCGTCGTTCCGCCGGCGACCGTTTGGGTCTCTCCCACGGGCCGCACCTTGGGCGGGGCGGCCGGCGTGATATTGCCCAGGAGGCGCGACCAGCCCGCGCAGAGTGTTCGCGGCGCTCGGCGGGCGATTTGGCGGCCAGGACCGCTCGGGCGGCTCGCCAGACGCTCGTCGGCCAGCGCGGTCAGCACCTCGTGCAGTTTCTTAGGCTTCAGCTCGCGCTCGGCCTCGGCGTCATGCACATCAGCTCGCGCGCGTCGCGGCGAGCGGTGTATTCGTCGCTCTCGCCCACCTCGATGCCGAACCAGCGGCGGAAGGCCTCGTGGATCATCTGGCGGTGCTCGCGGCCGATGTGCGTGCAGTGCGTGGCCTCCGGCGGCTGGCCGCGCAGCTCGCCCCGGCCGTGGGTGAAGGCCAGGTGGTCGGCCGCATCGTAGAAGCCGTAGATCGTTTGCAGCCGCTTCCAGACCGGGTCGCGCTCGCGGTCCCAGGCGAACTCGTGGGCGTAGACCAGCCGCCGCGGCGCGATGCCGCCGACGATCACCCACGGCAGGAAGCCGTCGCCGGCCGACGAGCCGCAGGTTGCGCGTCGATTCCCAGCTCCCGCCGCCGGCGTAGTTGAACGACGTCTCGGCGTCGTCCGGCAGCGGATAGCGCGTCTCGGGCTGCGGCCCGCCGAAGTTGAACGGCACGGCCACGGCGATTCGCTCGTCGAGCGCCGCGGTCACCGCCGCCGGATCGCCGCCGCCGGCCACCGCGCCCAGCAGGATGATCCGCTTGGGGTCGATGCCCTTCTGGCCGAGCAGCAGATCGACGCCGCGCATCAGGTCCCAGGCCATCCAGCCGATCAGGCTTTCGCCGACCAGGTGCAGCTGCAGTGCGTTGTCGTAGCGAAAGTAATAGTCCTGCCGGCCGACGCGAAACGGCTTCGCGATAGTCTTTCTCCGTGCGGAACGGGTGCTGCCGCCGCTCGCCGTGGCCGAGCTGGTCCATCACCAGCACCAGGCAGCCGGCGCGGGCCCAGGTCATGCCCATGTCTTGCAGCTCGCCGTGCGTCTTGGGCGTGTGATGGCTGTGGCAAATGAGGATTCCGGGCATCGACTCGCGCGGCTTGGCCGGCAGGTACAGGTTGGCCGTGACCCACAGCCCGGGGCGGCTCTCGAAGACGACGTTGTGAATCTGGTGTCCGTCGCCGGCCAGGCGGCCGGTGATGCGCAGCGTTGAGTTTTTGGGGCGGCTGGGGGAATTGGCCGAGTGACGCCCGCAGCGCCGCCAGGTGGGTTGCGCGGAACCGTTTCCAGTCCTCTTGGGTCTTGATGGATTGCCAGGCCTCGCTGCTGCGGCGGTTGGCCTCACGCAGCCGCCGTGCTTGATCGTCGCGCACCATCGAGGCCAGGCGATCTCGCTCCGCCTGGGAATAGAATTCGAGCGAGACCCCGCGCAGCTCCTTGGCGAGCGTGCCGGCATCGGGCGCGTCATCGGCCCGCGAGAACCTTGGGCCGACCACCGCCGCGGGCCAGGCACACATCACGATGACCACCACCACGATGACCACCGACAACCAACGACGACCCCGGAGGCTCATGGCGATCTCCTCAGCTTTGGAAAGAGCAATGAGTCAGTTTGCGGGAAGGATGACAACACGCCCCCGCCCCCACCCCTTTGTGGGACCAATGTACACCCCCGGCACAGGTCATGGCAGACTCGGGCCGGTTAAGGCCCATCCTGCCAAAATGACACGTCGGGCCACAGTGTTCACCAAAGCACCCCAAGGCAGGCGATCCGTCGCAACTCGTTTTCCAGAAATGTCTTGCGACTCATTCCCGATATCCGGCATAGCTCTTGCTAAGTTGAGTCACCACGTGACGTTACTGACAAGGGTCGCACCCTTGGCACTCTGTCCCGCTCGTCGATCACTGGACGCACCGTCTTTAGACTCTCCCGACCGATCGACCTGGCTAAGCCGCCACACCTGATTCCGCCCAAGCCCAATTCGAGAACACTCCCTCGACACCGACATACGCTAAGGAGACACCACTGTGTCCAAACAGATGGTTTTCGAGGACGACGCCCGGCAGCCGCTGGCGGCCGGCGTCGACAAGCTGGCCCGGGCCGTTCGCAGCACGCTCGGCCCCCGCGGCCGCAACGCCGTGCTCGACAAGGGCTGGGGCTCGCCCAAGGTCACCAAGGACGGCGTGACCGTCGCCGAAGACATCGAGCTCGACGACCCGTACGAGAACCTCGGCGCCCAGCTCGTCAAGGAAGCCGCCAGCAAGACCAACGACGTCGCCGGCGACGGCACGACGACCGCCACCGTGCTGGCCGAGGCCATCTTCCGCGAAGGCCTGAAGATGATCGCCGCCGGCGCCGACCCGATGGCCCTCAGCCGCGGCATCGCACAAGGCCGTCGAGGCCGTCGTGCGAAGACATCGACAAGCTGGCCGAGCCGATCGACGAGAAGGACAAGAAGGAGCTGCAGCAGATCGCCACGATCGCCGGCAACAACGACCCGACGATCGGCGACGTGCTGGCCGATGCCTTCTCGAAGGTCGGCAAGGACGGCGTCATCACGGTCGAAGAAGGCCGCGGCAGCGAGACGACGGTCGAAGTCGTCGAAGGCATGCAGTTCGACCGCGGCTATCCTCTCGCCGCACTTCGTCACCAACCAAGACGAGCAGACTGTCGAGCTCGAAAACTGCCTACATCCTGCTCTACGAAGAGAAGATCTCCAACGCCAAGAAGCTGGTGCCGCTGCTCGAAGCCGATCAGCAAGGCCGACAAGCCGCTGCTGATCGTCGCCGAAGACGTCGAAGGCGAGGCCCTGGCCACGCTGGTCGTCAACAAGCTCCGCGGCATCCTGCAAGTCTGTGCGGTGAAGGCCCCCGGCTACGGCGACCGCCGCAAGGCCATGCTGGGCGACATCGCCATGCTCACCGGCGGCACGCCGATCTTCAAGGACCTGGGCATCGAGCTCGACAGCGTCAAGCTCTCCGACCTCGGCCGGGCCAAGAAGGTCACGATCACCACCGAAAACACGACGATCGTCGGCGGCGGCGGCAAGAAGGACGAGATCGACGGCCGGGCCGAGCAGATTCGCGACGAGATCGACCGCACCGACAGCGAGTACGACCGCGAGAAGCTGCAAGAGCGGCTGGCCAAGCTGGCCGGCGGCGTGGCCCAGATCAACTGCGGCGCGGCGACCGAAACCGAAATGAAGGAGCGGAAGTCGCTGCTCGAAGACGCCAAGAGCGCCGACGCAGGCGGCGCTCGAAGAAGGCATCGTCCCCGGCGGCGGCGTGGCCCTGATCCGGGCCGAGAAGGCCGTCGACAAGCTCGAGCTCGAAGGCGACGAGAAGCCCGGCGCCGAGATCGTCGCGCAACGTGCTCGACCAGCCGCTGCGGGCGATCGCCGACAACGCCGGCGTCGACGGCGCGGTCGTCGTCAACCGCGTCCGCCAGATGAAGGGCAAGACCGAAGGCTACGACGCCGACAAGGACGAGTACGGCGACATGCTCGAGTTCGGCGTCATCGACCCGGCGAAGGTCGTCCGCGTCGCCCTGCAAAACGCGGCCAGCGTCGCGTCGCTGCTGCTCACCACCGACAGCGCTCGTCACCGAGATTCCCAAGGAGGAGGAAGAGGACGGCGGCCACGACCACCACGACCACGGCATGGGCGGCGGCATGGGTGGCATGGGCGGCATGGGTGGCATGGGCGGCATGGGTGGCATGATGTAAACGAACGTGGGGCACGTTGTCCAGACGTGCTCGACGCAGCCAAGTAAAACACGCGCCGCACGCAGCCGAGTGCGGTGAACGAATACAACTGACAACGGACAAATGACGAATCACCATAGGACTAAACCATGCAAACTTCGTCCCCTCGATGATCGTGTCGTGGTCGAGCCGGTCGAAGCCGAAGAGAAGACCGCCGGCGGCATCGTGCTGCCCGACGCGGCCAAGGAAAAGCCGCAGCGCGGCAAGGTCCTCGCCGTCGGCCCGGGCAAGCTGCTCGACAGCGGCAAGCGCGGCGAGCTCTCGGTCGGCGTCGGCGACGAAGTGATCTACGGCAAGTACGGCGGCACCGACATCGAAGTCGACGGCGACGACGTCAAGATCCTCCGCGAGAGCGACATCCTGGCGAAGGTCGTGGAGTAGCTGACAGGCTTCAGGCTTCAGACTTCAGGCTTCAGTGTGGCGTCGGCGAGTTGTCTGCCGAAGCCTGAAGTCCGAAGCCTGAAGCCTCAAAGCAGCCATCCTCGAACATCCACAAATCAAGGAGCCCACCCGTGGCCAAACAACTGCTGTTCGACGATCACGCCCGCAGCCAAGATGCTCCAGCGGCGTCGAAAAGCTGGCCGACGCCGTCGCGATCACGATGGGCCCGACCGGCCGCAACGTGATCATCGACAAGTCCTTCGGCGGCCCGACCGTCACCAAGGACGGCGTCACCGTCGCCAAGGAAATCGAGCTGGAAGACCGCTTCGAGAACATGGGCGCCAAGCTCGTGGTCGAAGTGGCCCAGAAGACCTCCGACCTGGCCGGCGACGGCACGACGACCGCCACCGTGCTGGCCCGGGCGATCTTCAAGGAAGGCCTGCGCAACATCGTCGCCGGCAGCAATCCCACGGCCGTCCGCCGCGGCATCGACAAGGCCGTCGAAGCGGCCGATCGAGCAGCTCGACGAGATGGCCAAGAAGGTCACCAGCAAGGAGGAAGTCGCCCAGGTCGGCGCGATCAGCGCCAACAACGACAAGGCGATCGGCGAGCTGCTGGCCGACGCCATGGAGCGGGTCGGCAAGGACGGCGTGATCACCGTCGAGGAAGGCAAGACGACCGAGACCAAGGTCGAGTACGTCGATGGCATGCAGTTCGACAAGGGCTACATCTCGCCCTACTTCATCAACCAGCCCGGCCGACGATGGACTGCGTGCTCGAAGACGCCTACATCCTCATCCACGAGAAGAAGATCAGCAACCTCCGCGACCTGGTGCCGATCCTCGAAAAGATCGCCCAGAAGGGCAAGCCGCTGCTGATCATCGCCGAAGACGTCGATGCCGAGGCCCTGACGCTGCTGGTCGTCAACAAGCTCCGCGGCGTGCTCAACGTGTGCGCGGTGAAGGCCCCCGGCTTCGGCGACCGCCGCAAGGCCATGCTCGGCGACATCGCCGTCCTGACCGGCGGCACGCTGATCAGCGAAGACCTGGGCATCAAGCTCGAGAACCTCACGCTCGAGCACCTGGGCCGGCCAAGAAGGTCACCGTCGATAAGAACAACACGACGATCGTCGAAGGCGCCGGCAAGCGGGACGAGATCGACAAGCGCGATCGCAGCAGATCCGCAACCAGATCGAGGCCAGACCGAGAGCGAGTACGACAAGGAGAAGTTCCAGGAGCGGCTGGCCAAGCTGGCCGGCGGCGTGGCGGTCATCACCGTCGGCGCCGAGACCGAAGCCGACATGAAGCAGAAGAAGGCCCGCGTCGAAGACGCCCTGCACGCCACCCGGGCCGCGGTCGAAGAAGGCATCCTGCCCGGCGGCGGCGTGGCCCTGCTCCGCTGCACGGAGGCGGTCGAAAAGGCCGCGCGAGCAAGGCCAAGGGCGACGAGCAGATCGGCGTCGATATCGTGCTCGGCGTGCTCTGGCGTGGCCGCTGCAGACAGATCGTCGACAACGGCGGCGAGGACGGCTCCGTGGTCGCCGACGAAGTCAGCCAGAAGTCGGCGGCAACATGGGCTACGACGCCAACACCGGCGAGTACGTCGATATGTACAAGGCCGGCATCATCGACCCGGTCGAAGGTCGTGCGCACCGCCCTGCAGCAACGCCGCCAGCATCGCCGGCCTGATGCTGACGACCGAGGGCCTGGTCACGAACTTCGACAAGGACGACAAGAAGAAGAAAGGCGCGATCGAAGGGGCGATTCGGTAACGGACGACAACCTCGTGGCGCCAGTGCGCCCCGAAGGATTACGATAACGCAACGGGCCGGCTCCACCAGAGGCGGCCCGTTTTGCGGCGCGGAGGTCGGGAAATCAACCTGCGTCGTCTTTCGCTCCGCGAAAGAACGTCCTTTCGCGGAGCGAAAGGCGACAATGGTCGCAACTTGGGGCAGTCCCGTTTGGCAGCGTAAGATAGAATAAGGGCTCATGCCAAGCGAAGGTTCGTTCCCGCTCTCATGCCCACGATGTCCGCCAAACGCGACTATTACGAGGTGCTCGGCGTCCAGCGCAGCGCCACGGACAAGGAAATCGCCGACGCCTATCGCAAGCTGGCCGTCAAGTATCATCCGGACAAGAACCCGGGCGACGAGGAAGCCGTGGCCCGCTTCAAGGAGGCGGCCGAGGCCTTCGAGGTGCTCTCCGACAAGGAGAAGCGGGCCAAGTACGACCGCTTCGGCCATGCCGCATTTGCCCAGGGGGGCGGGCCGTCGTTCTCCAGCGTCGACGACATCTTCGAGGCCTTCGGCGACCTGTTCGCCGGCGGCATTTTCGGGGACCTGTTCGGCGGCCGCCGCGGCGGACGGCGCGTGCGGCGGGGAGCCGACGTCGAAGCCGAAGTCACGCTCGACCTGCTCCAAGCCGCTAAGGGCATTGCCAAAACCGTCAAATATCGCCGGCACGAAAAGTGCGAGACCTGCCAGGGCAGCGGCGCCGCATCCGGCACCAAGCCGGAGACCTGTTCCTATTGCGGCGGCCACGGCCAGGTGTTGCAGCGGAGCGGTTTCCTCACCGTGCAGCAGACTTGTCCGGCTTGCCGAGGCCAGGGGACGGTTGTGAAGAGCCCCTGCGGCGACTGCCAGGGCCACGGATATATCGCCCGCAAGGTGGAACGCGAGGTCCGCATCCCCGGCGGCGTGGACAGCGGGTCGGTGCTGCGGATTCGCGGCGAGGGGGAGCCTAGCCCCAGCGGCGGTCCCGCCGGCGACTGCCTGGTACACATCCGTGTCAAGGAACACAAGCTGTTCCATCGCCAGGGGCCGCACCTGATTTGCCAGGTGCCGGTGACCTATGCCCAGGCGGCCCTGGGAGCGACAATCGAGGTGCCGACGCTCGAAGGGCGCGAGGACTTGAAAATCCCTCGTGGCACGCAGCCGGGCGAGCTGATCCGTCTTCGCGGCCGTGGGCTGCCCGACCTGCACGGCGGCGGCGTGGGCGACCTGGTCGTCGAAATCCACCTCGAAGTGCCCAAGAAGGTGGCACCCGAGCAGGAGGCGCTGCTGCGGCAACTGGCCGAGCTGGAGCAGACGGAAGTCAGTCCCAGGCGGAAGAGCTTTTTTCAGTCGCTGCGAGACTATTTCATCCCCGAGAACGAAGGAAACGGAGAAGCCACGACGGCCGACGCCAAGACAGAGAAAAAGTAGGACGGAGTTCCAATCCGTCCGCCCGCAGAACCGGCGTGAATCCGTTCTGCTGCAAGAACGCGGGAGGCACCACGATGAACGACACCAAACACTCGGCCGGCAACCCGCCGGAGGATGCCCAGACAGCCGGGAACGGCCAGGCGCTCGGTGAATCGGTCGGCGCAGACGGCGAAGCGCTCCGTAGCGAAGAAGCGCTGCGTGGCGAATTGGATCAGCTGCGCGACAAGCTGCTGCGTGCCCAGGCCGATTTCGATAATTACCAGAAGCGCGTCCTGCGCGAGCGGGCCGAAGAGCGCAGGTATGCCTTTCTGCCGCTGCTGCGAGACCTGCTTCCCGTGCGCGACAACCTCCAGCGGGCCCTGGATGCCGCGGAGAAGTCCGACGGTCCTTCCGCCCTGCTGGAGGGTGTGCGGCTGGTGGCCCAGCAGCTGGGGACGGTCTTCGAGCAGTACGGCTGCCGCGAGATCGCCGCCCAGGGCGCCGACTTCGATCCGCACCTGCACGACGCGCTGACCACGCAGCCCAGCGACGAGCCGGCGGGCGCGTGCTCTCGGTGTTCCGGCCGGGGTATCAACTGCACGAGCGCGTGGTGCGGCCCGCGCAGGTCATCGTCTCCATCGGACCGGCCGGCGCTAAACCGGCAAGCGGATAGCAGTGCTTGTGACGAAGCACCTTTCCAACCGACAACTGACAAACTGACAAGGGACAAAGGACAAAGGACAACTGTGCCAACGTACGACTACCGCTGCGACGGTTGCGAGCACGAGTTCGAGCATTTCCAGTCGATCAAAGACGATCCGCTGAAGGACTGTCCGGAGTGCGGCAAGCCAAAGCTGCGTCGGCTGTTCGGCACGGGGGCGGCGATCGTCTTCAAAGGCTCCGGCTTCTACCAGACCGACTACCGCAGCGAGTCATACAAGAAGCGGGCCGCCGAGGACAAGCCGGCCGCGGACAAGCCGGCCGCGGACAAGCCAGCATCCGACAGCTCGAGCAAGAGCGACGGCTCGTCCAGCAAGAAGACGGAGGCGAAGCCGGACAGCGCCGCCGCGAAGACCAAGCCGTCCGGCAAGCCGAAGGCGGAATAACCGCTCGTTGTCCACGACGCACCTAGCGCGGCTTAGCCGCAAATTGTTCGTCACGCGAAGAAAACGAGCGCCGTACGGAGAACTCAACAGTTTTCTCTTCTCTGTGGCCTCTGCGTCTCTGTGGTCGATACACTCGCGCATTCATGCCCACGAACCGGCTCAAATCCAATCCTGTCACCTGCCCGATCTGCCGCAAGCGGTTCGACGCGCTGGCTTCGCGGTCGATGCCGTTTTGCAGCCCGCGATGTCGGCTGATCGACTTGGGCCGCTGGCTGGGCGAAGATTACGGCGTGCCGGCGCGGAAAAGCGAAGTCGAGCAAGACGCTGATGAGAGAGAGGCTCACTAACCCGACGCGCAAGCGAGGGAGAATCGCCGTTCGCCTCGGTGTTTAGCAGCTCTCCCTCGCTTGCGCGCTTGCGCGTCGGGCTAATGTGCTTAATATCCTCGGCGCCGTTTGACGAGCGCGTCGGCGATCACCGCGGCCAGCAGCACCAGGCCGATGACGGCATCCGTGTAATACGTGCGCAGGCCGACGAAGACGATCACCTTCTCCAGCACCTTGAGCACGGCCACGCCGACGATCGCGCCGACCAGCGATCCGTGCCCGCCGCGCAGGGCGCAGCCGCCCAGCACGGCCGCGGTGATCGCGTAGAGCTCATAGGTCATGCCGGCCGACGAGGGCGCAACGCTGTGCACCTTGCTGGCCTCGAGCAAGCCGGCCAGCCCAGCCAGGAAGGCACAGATCGCATAGGCCGCGATCCGCAGGCGATGCACGCGCACGCCGGAGAACCGGGCCGCTTCGAGGTTGTAACCGATGGCGTAGAGATATCGGCCATGCACGGTGAAGTGCATGAAAAACGTCAGGATGGCCAACACGGTGAGCATCACGACCAGCGGCATGCTCAACGACAGGCCGTTGCCTAGGAAGCTGAACGTCGGCACCAGCTCGTCGCGATAGGCCACGGTCGTGTCGTTGGTAATCCCGCGCGCCACGCTGCGGAAGACGAGCAACGAACACAACGTGACCATAAAGGGGGGCAGTCGCATCAAGCAGACCAGGAGCCCGTGCAGGACGCCCACCGCCGTGGCAAAGGTCAGCATCAGAGGCACCACGACGGCCGGCGGCCAACCCTGCTGCTGGGGATCGGTCGGGGAGAGCAGCAGGATCGCATTTAGGCCGACGAAGCAGACGACCGAGCCGACGGATAAGTCGATGCCGCCGGAGATCAGCACGACCGCCTGGCCCAGGGCCAGCAGCGACAGGATCGCCACGTCGCGGCCGAGCGTCTGAAGATTGTAGGCGTAGAACGCCTTGGCATTGCTCCACCGCAGCACGCACAGGAGCACGGCCAAGAGCGCCGTCATGATGAGCACCTGGAGCATCACCTCCGAAAGCCGACGGGGCTGGCGAAGGGCCGACGCGGCCGTATCGGGTTGAGGCGTAGTCATTTCGGCGGTCATGAAAGTGCGCTCCCCACCGCTAACGTCATGATGTTCTCGCTGGTAATCCTCTCGCCCGACAGCTCGCCGGCCACGCGACCTTCGTGGAACACGAGCACGCGGTCGCTGATGGCGATTAGCTCCTCCATTTCGGAGCTGACCATCAGGATGCCGCAGCCGTCGGCGGCAAGCTTCAGGATGAGGTGATAAATCTCTTCTTTGGTGCCCACGTCCACGCCGCGGGTCGGCTCGTCGAGCAGCAGCACGCGGCCGCCGGTGGCAAGCCACTTGCCCAGCACGACCTTCTGTTGATTGCCGCCGCTGAGGTTGCGAACGCGCATGTCGAGGGCCGGCGCGCGAATGCGGAGCTTTTCGGTCTGCTCACGAGCCGCGACGGCTTCCCCGGCGCGGTTCACCAAGCCGAAGCGGGCCAGCATCTCCTTGATCGCCAGGGAGATGTTGTCGCCAATGCCCAGCTCCAGGACGAGGCCCTGCGTCTTGCGGTCCTCCGGCACCAGCGCGAGACCGGCGGCCACGGCGTCGCGCGGGGAGCGGATAGGAGTTGGCCGGCCGGCGACTTCGATCTGACCGGACTGGATGGCATCGATCCCAAAAAGCGCCCGCAGCACTTCCGTGCGGCCGGCGCCGACCAGCCCGCCAATGCCGACCACTTCGCCGGCGCGCACCTCGAACGACACCGCGTGCGGCGACGAGGCGAGCTTCAGGTCGCGCACCCGCAGGACGACGTCGCCCGGCTTTGTTGCTCGCTGCTCGTCGCGGGCGAAGAAGCGATTGACGTTGCGGCCGACCATCAGCCGAACCATCTTGTCGTGCGTGATCTCGTCGCCGACTAACGTTCCGACGTGCGCACCGTCGCGCAGCACCTGCACGCGGCGGCAGAGCCGGGTGATCTCGCCTAGGCGGTGGGAGACGTAGACGATGCCCAGGCCGCGGCCCCGCAGCTCTTCGATGCGAGCAAAAAGGATTTCCGCCTCGTGCGTGGAGAGCGAGCTGGTCGGCTCGTCGAGGATCAGCACGCGGGCATTCTGCGAGAGGGCCTTGGCGATCTCGACGAGCTGCTTCTGGCCAGGACTGAGCTCGGCCAGCGTCACGCGCGGATCGACGTGCAGGCCGACTTGTTGCAATGCGGCCGCCGCCGCGGTTCGCAGCGCTGGTTTATGGCATAGCCCCAGCAGCGCGGGGCCTTGCGTCGGTTGCCGGCCGAGGAAGATGTTCTCGGCCAAGGACAGGTTGTCCGCCAGGTTGAGCTCCTGATGGATGACGGCGATGCCGGCCGCAATCGAGTCGTGGGCGTCGCGGAAGCGAACCGGGCGGCCGTCCACCAAAAGCTCGCCGGCGTCGGGCGCGTGAATGCCGCCGATGATCTTGATCAGCGTGCTCTTGCCGGCGCCGTTTTCGCCGATCAGGCCCAGCACCTCGCCCGCGTGCACTTCGAGACTGACGCCGCGGAGGGCCTGGACGCCCGGGAAGCTCTTGGCAACTCCGCGCGCTGCCAGCAGGGGCGGCGTCGCGGTTGCGGCACTGACCTTTGATTCCGCCTCAGGCGCCATCGCCGCCTCAAACCAATGATGCGTGCTCCTGCAGTTCTTTCAGTCGGCTTCCAGCCGACTCCCCGTCTGCCACCAGCTTTAGCTGGTGGGGCGAAAGACGATGCCGTCGTCGCCAGCCGGCTTCCAGCCGGCTTCTGTTCCGGTTTCAACCCTTGCGTAGCAACCTGTCTGAAGGCTTGACGGGAAGTCCGGCGGAAGCCGCTTAGGAAGGACGGTAAGTCCGTCATCCACCCGTTGAACCGGGTGGCAGACGGGGAGTCGGCTGGAAGCCGATTGAGTTCTCCCACTCATTCTGCGATGACCTTATTGTCAGAGTAGGCAGCTTCCGCCAACGTCGTCCAAGTGGGCGTCTACTCGTTCAAGGTCAGCACGCCCGCAGCCTGAAGTGCCTTGAGGATTTCCCGCCCCGCGACGCGGCCGGCCTCGACGTTGTCCGTGCCGATATAGGCCTTGCGCTGCGAGTCCGGGGCGTCGGAGTCCTGCGTGACGACGGGCATCTTCTCGGCAGCCTTGTCGATGATACTGATGGCTCCCACCGGATCGAGGACACTGATGGCCATTCCTTGAATGTCCTTCGCCATCAGCGACTCAATCATCTGCTGTTGTTGAGCGGGGCTAGCCTGACCAGGCACCTGGAAATCGACCTCCGCATCAAACTCTTTTTCGGCCTTGCGGATGCCAGCCTCCGCGAGTTTCCAAAAGTCGCTCGATCCGTTGGTTACAAAGGCCAGTTTCGTCTTGCCACGGTGCGCCGGCGCGGCGGCTTCCTTGTGCATCTGATGGATACTGTCGCGGAACTCCTTGGCGTGGGTCTTATCGATGATCTTGACCGGCCAATACATCAGCCCATCCTTGGGTATTTCGACGTTGGAGCCCTGGGCGAGCTTGGCGAGCACTTCGATGGATTGGTATCCAAATTGGTACGGTTGCTGTACGACCGTCGAAAAGATAATGCCTTCCTCGACCGCATCGAGTGTCGGGATCTCTTCATCAAAAGCGACGATCTGAATCTTGCCGACGAGGTTCTTCTCCTTCACGACCTGGACAATCTGTGGGGCATTGTATGACCAAAGCCCCACCAGGCACTTGAGATCATCGCCGTACTTGTCCAATGCTGTACGTACGTGATCCTGGCATTTGGAATGGTCGGTCTGGTCGGTGAACGTCTCGGCGATCTCCACGCCGGTCCCCTTGAGCACCTCCTCGATCCCTTGCTTTCGCTCCTTGGCGTTGGCCACGTCAAGCTTGCCGACAAAGAGAGCGATCTTGATTTTGCCGCCCGAGTCGCTGCTGCCGGGGCCGCAGCCGGCCAACAGCCCCAGGCTCAACGTCATCACGGCCAAACGACCAACGCTTGTCATCGCAGGCTCCTCGCGGAAGCGGCTCCCGTTCCGGCGAGGCCGGACGGGAGAGAAATGCCAGGAACAACGAATCGCCGGATCGCACCGGCAGCACCAGTCCTTCGATCTTCGCCGGTCGCGACGGCCAAGTCAAACGAGCAGCCGCGCGACGGGGTCGGGAGTCGGTTTTCGCGGCCAATGCACCTCTGCCGCTGAACCCGCTCTGCGGCCGCGAAATCGACTCCCGACCCCTTTGCCCGATGGCTCGCAGGCTAAGCCAACCGTCGCCAGCCGTAAGCTATGGTTGCAAGGACGCCACAGCGCCCACCCGGATCCATCGCACTACGAGCCCAGCTCCGAAGGAACCACGCCGATGCGTCAGGCCGCCTTTCCCCAGCGCGCACCGATCGACAAGTCCAAGAAGGAAGCGGAGTTTGAGAAACTCAAGCGGCGGATCCACACCAAGCTCGTCGACAAGCTCGACCTGTCGCGCGTCGGCGAGCTGGAAGGCGACGTCCTCCGGCGCGAAATCCGCCTGGTCGTCGAGCACCTGTGCGACACCGAAGACACGCTTCCTCAACCGCAACGAGCGCGAGCGGCTGATCGAGGAAGTGCTCGACGAAACGTTCGGCCTGGGCCCGCTCGAGATGCTGCTCAAGGAGCCGACGATCAGCGAAATCCTGATCAACGGCCCGAAGAACGTCTACGTCGAACGCCGCGGCAAGCTGGAAAAGACCGACGTCGCAGTTCCGCGACGACAAGCACCTGATGCAGATCATCGACCGCATCGTGTCGAAGGTCGGCCGCCGCGTCGACGAAGTCTGCCCGATGGTCGACGCCCGCCTGCCGGACGGCTCCCGCGTGAACGCGATCATTCCGCCGCTGGCGCTGGACGGCGCCGCGCGTCACGATTCGCCGCTTCGGCTCCAACCCGCTCAAGCTCGAAGACCTGCTGAACTACAAGGCCTTCACGCCCGAAATGGTGATGCTGCTCGAAGGCGCGATGAAGGCCCGGCTCAACATCATCATCTCCGGCGGCACCGGCTCCGGTAAAACGACGCTGCTCAACACGCTGTCGAGCTTCATTCCCGAACGACGACCGCATCGTCACGATCGAAGACGCGGCCGAACTTGCAGCTCCAGCAGGAGCACGTCGTGCGGCTGGAAACGCGCCCGCCGAACATCGAAGGCAAGGGCGCAGATCACGGCCACCGACCTGGTGCGGAACGCCCTGCGTATGCGGCCCGACCGGATCATCATCGGCGAGTGCCGCGGACCCGAAACGCTCGACATGCTGCAGGCCATGAACACGGGCCACGAAGGCTCGCTGACCACGCTGCCACGCCAACACGCCGCGCGACGCCATCGCCCGTCTCGAAACGATGATCATGATGGCCGGCTTCGAGATGCCGATCAAGGCCATGCGGCAGCAGATCGCCAGCGCCGTGGACCTGATCGTGCAGGCCAACCGCCTGCAAGGCGGCCCGCGCAAGGTCACCAGCATCACCGAGGTCGTCGGCATGGAGCAGGACACGATCGTCATGCAAGACATTTTCAAGTACGTCGCAGGAAGGCGTCGACGAACGGGGCCGGGCCGTCGGCCACTTCGAGGCCACCGGCATCCGCCCGACGTTCATGGACCGCCTGGAATCGGGCGGCGTGCGGCTGCCCGTCCAGCGCGTTCCGGGAACGGACGATGCTGGAGGACTAAGAACAGGTGCGTAGGTCAGTCAGTGAGTCAGTTGAGTAAGCGTCACATTGCCGACTCTGACGCCTTACATCGACTACTGACTCACCGACTCACCGACTCACCTACTCACCATGACCATGTCCTGGATCATCATCGCCGTGTTCGTCGGCGTCGCCTGCCTGGTTGGCGGCGTGGCACTGCTGTGCGCGGCGGCAAGGCGGACGCCGAGGTCGAAGAGCGGCTCGACGTGCTGACCGGGCGGCAAGAGCGGCTCGCGGCAAGGCCGGCAAGGACAGCGTCATCAGACAAGGAGCTGCTGGCCGACGTGAAGCGAGGCGCCAGCGGCATCGATGGCGGAGTTCGTCAGCGCGGTTCGTGAACCTGCGCTGCTTGTTCGAGCAGGCCGACGTCGCGCTGACGGCCGGCAAGTTCTTCGGCATCTGCGGCCGGCCTGGCCGGCGTCGGCGGCACCGGCGATCTGGTTCGCCCGGCTCAGCGTGCTGCCTGATCCCCGCTCGCGGCGTTGGCGTGGGCTGTGCTGCCGATCGTGTGGCTGCTGCTTCAAGCGCAAGCGGCGGCTGAAGGCGTTCGCAGCGCAGTTGCCCGAAGCGCTGGAGCTGATCGCCCGCGCCCTGCGGGCCGGTCATAGCCTGGCGGCCGGCTTCAACCTGGTGGCCGACGAAATGCCGGACCCGATCGGCGGCGAGTTCGGCCGCGCGTTCGAAGAGCAGAACCTCGGCATGCCGCTGGAAGAAGCGCTCGAAGACGCTGACCGAGCGCGTGCCGAACCTCGACCTGAAGTTCTTCGCCACGGCCGTCATCCTGCAGCGGCAGACGGGCGGTGACCTGGCCGAAATCCTCGACAAGATCGGCTACCTGTCCGCGAGCGGTTCAAGATCTGGGGCCAGGTGCAGGCCCTCACCGGCGAAGGCCGCCTGTCGGGCATCGTGCTGCTTGGCCTTGCCGCCGGTGCTGTTCGTCGTCGTGTACGGCATGAATCCCGACTACCTCGATGCTGCTGTTCACCGACCCGATGGGCAAGAAGATGCTCGTCGGCGGCGGCGTGCATGCAGATCCTCGGCGCGCTGGTGATTCGCAAGATCGTCAATATCAAGGTGTGAGTTGTCAGTTGTCAGTGGTCCGTGGTCAGTAGACGGTCGACCGACTCACGGACCATGACTTCGACACTGACCACTGACTCACTGACCACTGACACTGACATGCCATGCCATCCTCGCTGCCATCTGATCAGCTGCGACCTGCTCGCTGACCAAGCTGCGCCGATTTTCGGCGCGGTCGCCGCCGGCGCGTGGCTGGCTGCTGGACTGATCTGGCGCAACGGCAAGCCGCGGGCCGAGCGAGCGGCTGGACGAGTTCCGCGACCCGACGCGCCGCCGCGGCGACGAGCCGAGGCCGCGGCGGCAAGAAGGCCGACGCCATGGCCCGCATGCTGGAGAAGGCCTCGCCCGGCCTCGCCAAGCCGCTGCAGCCGAAGAGCGAAGACGAAGTCGGCAAGCTGCAGCTCAAGCTCGGCTACGCCGGCTTCCGCAGCGAAGCGGCGCCGCAGCATCTTCCTGGGCGCTCAAGTTCATCGTGCCTGGTCGTCGGCTTCGTCGCTCGGCGGCGGCACGATGCTGCTTCACCAAGGGCATGACGCAGCAGACGCTGATGTACACGGTCGGCGTGCGCCGGCGTCGTGTTCTACCTGCCGGACATCGTCGCTGTGGTTCATCGAGCAAGCAGCGGCAAGGACAACATCTTCTTCGGCCTGCCCGATGCGCTCGACCTGATGGTCGTGTGCGTCGAAGCCGGCCTCGGCCTCGACCAGGCGATGCGCAAGGTCACCGAGGAAATGAAGAAGACGTACGCCGATCATCTGCCGAAGAGATTCGGCCTGTGCAACTTGCAGCTGCAGATGGGCCGCGCCGCGCAGCGAAGTGCTGCACGAGCTGGGCGCGCGGACCGGCGTCGACGACCTGAAGGTCGCTGGCCGCGATCCTGATTCAGGCCGACAAGTTCGGCTCGAGCGTCGCCCAGGCCCTGCGCGTGCAAAGCGATTCGATGCGGACCCGCCGCCGGCAGATGGCCGAGGAAAAGGCCGCCAAGACCGCGGTGAAGCTGATCTTCCCGCTGGTGCTGTTCATCTTCCCGGCATCTTCGTCGTGCTCGTCGGCCCGGCCGCCATCACGATGATCAACGAGATGTTCCCGGCGATGAGCGGCGGCAGCTAGCGGTCGCGAGTGGTCTGCTGGCGAGCCAGGCGTTGCGCGGCGAGTGGGGAGTTGCCCGGCGAGCGGGGGGCCCCTGATGGAGCGGCCGAAGCGTCGAGGCGCTGTGAATTCACGGTCCGGCACGAAATCCCGAAGGCCGTGCGGCCCAAAGGGCCGAGACTCGACAGCCCAGGCCGAAGGCCTGGGTGAGCGAGATGTCTAAGGTGTAAGCCCTGAAAGGGCGCAACCCGGACCGCATCGCCGGTTCCGCCTTTCAGGGCTCCCGTGTTTCCGTCTGATCGCGACCAGGCCTTCGGCGCCTTCGGCCTGGGCGATCGAGTCTCGCCCCTATCGGGGCTTGCGTTGTGAAGGGTCCGATCCCTCCGCAGCCGCGTCGCGCCCGTTGCTTCAATGATCGTGTATAATCGCGGTCATGCTCACGATCATCAAAGGCCCCAAGCGAATTGAAGCCGCCGGGACGCCGCCCAAAGCCATTGAAGAGTTCGTCGGCCGTGTGAACTCACAGACCGACGCCGTCAGCATTGCGCGCATGATCAGCCCGTGCGGCTGGAGCGAGCCGGGCCAGACGCCGGAGTTCGACGAATTCACGGTCGTGCTCCACGGTGTTTTGCGAGTGGAGACGCAAGAGGGTGTGCATGACGTGCCAGCCGGTCAGGCGGTGATCGCAGCCCGCGGCGAGTGGGTCCGATATAGCACGCCGGCGCCCGAAGGGGCGGAGTACATCGCGGTCTGCCTGCCGGCCTTCTCGCCGCAGACTGTCCATCGCGACGTTCGCAATAGCTAGCAGGCAAGCTCGACACGAAAACGCGCGCGAAGTCCCGTAAGGCCTTAGCCATGACCGCCAAGCGAATCACCCGCGATCGCCAACTGACGTCCGAAGAAAGCGCAGCGTACGACGCCATTCGCAAACAGAGGAGTGATCGCGGCGATCTTTGACCTTTACGGCCTCTTTCCTTCCGGCAGAAACAGCTCATTCACCTTGTTCGCCGCGACCTCTTGCGGTGTGCCGCCGTCCCAGGCCTTCGGCGGAGTTTTGCCGGCGGGGTAAAGACTCTCCATCGGCCCCCACACGACGTCCACCTGATCGGTGAAGAGGTCGCCGATCAACAGGTCGGTCACCTTGCCCTTGAGCTGCGGGTAATGGCGGACGAAGTTGCCGAAACTGAAACCGTCGTAGTATTCGCAGACCAGCCGGCGCATGCGGTCCACGCCCTCGTTGAAGCTCGGACCCCATTTCCCGAGCTGCGCGGCAGAGAGGTCGTTCTTCTGGAAGCCTTCCACGATGGCGTCGGCGGCCATCTCGCCGGAGCGCAGCGCCAGCAACACGCCGGAGGAATACAGCGGATCGAGAAAGCCGAAGGCGTCGCCGATCAGCACCCAGCCGTCGCCGGCTACCTGGGTGGAGCGGTACGAATAGTCCTTGGTGGCGAAGTAGCCGGTGGCACGCTTGGCCGCCGCCACGCGCTCCTTCACCGCCGGGCAGGCTTCCACTTCCTCGTGGTAGGTCTGCTCGTGGCTGCCGCGGCCCTTGAAGAGGTAATCGAACGGGGCGACGACGCCGACGCTGACGCGGTTATCGTGCAGCGGGATGTACCAGAACCAGCCCTGCCGGCTGGGCGTCTGGATGACCATCGTGGCCCCTTCGTCGCGGCCCGTGTCGCGGTAGGCCCCCTCCCAATAGGTCCAGATGGCCCCCTTGTTGAGCAGCGGATCCCAGACGCGGAGCTTGAAACGGTTTTGGATCAGTCCGCTCTGGCCGCTGGCATCGACCACCACGTGGGCTCGCACCTCGCGCACCGTGCCGTCTGGCTCTTGAATTCGCACGCCCACAGCACGGCCCGTAGGGTGGGTCGAGGAACGAGACCCACCCAATGTGCCCGGCGATTCTGGTGGGTCTCGTTCCTCGACCCACCCTACGGCTTTGCCGTCGCCCTGCTCGAACAGGACCTCCAGCACCCGCACGCCCTCATGGGCCTCCACGCCGTGCTCGCGGGCATTGTTGAGCATCATGAGGTCGAATTCGCTGCGGACGACCTGCCAGGTCTGCGAGCATTCGTGCGGCTTGTTGTCCCAGAAATAGAAGGGGGCCGAGAGCTTGCCGCTGGCGTTGACGAACTGCACGCTGTACTTCTTGACGAAGTGGCTCTGCCGCATCTTTTCGAGCATGCCCAGCCGCTTGAGCACCCAATAGGTCTCGGGGATCAGCGACTCGCCGATGTGAAACCGCGGGAACCGCTCGCGCTCGAAGAGCTGGACGCGCAGCCCCTGCTGGGCCAACAGCGTGGAAACCGTCGAGCCGGCCGGCCCGCCGCCGATCACGACCACGTCGGGATGCGCGCCTGGAGGCCCGCCGGTGTTCGCGGTGGTGGTGCGCGCCGTCGTGGCCTTGTCCTGCGTCATTTCTGGCTTCTCCTGGGATCTATCGGCCAATCCTACGCATCGGCCGGCGAGCGCACAATTGGCGAATCGGCCCGAGCGAGCCGCGCCTGAACGTAGAGATCGCCGCCGAGCACTTGCACCTCCGGCTCGGGCAGAACGAGCGCCCCGCGGAGGAGATCGCGGCCTCGGCCGCCTAGCGGACTGGGAGCATCCGCTCCTCCCACCAGCTTGGGAGCGACGAACACGTGGACCTCGTCGATCAGTCCCTCGTCAAAGAAGACGCCGAGGAGGCCGGCCCCGCCTTCGACCAGCACGTTCGTCATTTGGCGGCGGCCAAGCTCCGTCATGCAGCGCGTGCAATCGTTCACCGTGCGTCGCGCCGCGCAAGCCAGCACCTTACAGCCTGCGTCGGCCAATCGGTCGCGATGGGTCTCGGTTGCCGCCGGCCCGGCGGCGACTAGCACGGGCGTCTCGCGTGCGATCTTCACGAGCTGACTACCCGATGACAATGTGGCGAGCGAATCGACGACAATGCGCGTGGCCGTTCGCGGCCCCGGCGGGCGGGCCGTGAGCAGCGGGTCGTCGATCGCCGCCGTGCGGCTGCCGACCACGATGGCATCGACACGCCCGCGAAGCTGATGCACGATCGCCCGCGAGGCCTCCGACGAAATCCAGCGGCTGTCGCCGGTGCGTGTGGCAAGCTTGCCGTCCAGCGTCATGGCCCACTTGGCGATGATCCACGGCCGGCCGGTCTGCACCAGCTTCAAATAGGGGGCACTGAGCCGCTTCGCCTCGTCCTCCAGCAAGCCGACTTCCACGGCAATGCCAGCCTTTTCGAGCGCGGCAAGACCACCGCCGCTCACCGCGGGAAACGGATCGCGCTGGGCCGCGACGACGCGCGACACGCCTCCGGCAATCATCGCCTCGGTGCAAGGCGGCGTCTTGCCCTGATGGCAGCACGGCTCGAGCGTGACGTAGAGCGTGGCCCCGGCGGCCGCGCTCCGGCGACGGCCAGGGCTTCGACCTCGGCATGCGGCCCGCCGAAGTGGCGGTGCCAGCCTTCGGCGACGATCTCGGCCCCGCTGCGCGATGACGCAACCGACCATGGGATTCGGCTCGACGTGGCCTTGCCCGCGCGCGGCCAACTCCAGCGCGCGCTGCATGTGCCAACGGTCGAGGGCGGAGGAGTCCATGAACGCGGTGGGTGGCTGGGGCTGAAGCGAAGCGGAAGCCCCAGCAGAATCGCCGAGTGCTTCGACTGTCGAATTACAATCGCGGCACGGCCATCTTGGCCGTGAGTCACGGGCTGGAAGCCCCTGCCACGCGGGCTAGCCCGGGATGATCAGCGACGGCTTGCCGGCCGCGGCCGGCTGGTCACTGCCGGGCGTCCAGAGTTTGGTCGCGGGGGCGGCCGGCTCGGCCTCCGGCTCCGCGGCTTCCGCCAGGTCGCCCGGCTGCACGCGCGCGCGGCCGTCGGGGCCGACCACGCCCATCCGCAAGAACAAGTTCCGCAGCGCCTGGGCCACGCCCGGCTCGTCGATATGATCTTGCAACAGGTGGTTGATGAGCCCCGTGGCTTCCTCCGGCTCTCCGCGCCGCAGGCGCAACGAGACTTCGTGCAAGTCGAACTGGGCCGACGACTCGCCGTCTTCCTCCGCCAGCCGGCGGCCACGGTCCACGTACTCCAGCGCCTGGCGCGTGTCTTCGGTCAGCAGGGCCAGCGTCGTATAGACGCCTGCCTTCGAGACCTTTTCGTCAAGGCTCGGCCGCGACACGACCTCGAGCGCCGCCCGCTGGGCCGCGGCCGACGCCCGGTAGTGGACAGCCCGCGACAGCGCCGCCTGCAAGTTGTCGTCGGTAAGCTGCTCCATCGGCAGCCGGGCCAGCCGGACCAGCGGCACTTCGCCGGGCTGAGCGTCCGCGGGCAGCGGGCCGGCTTCCGGCAAGCCGAGATGGCGGCGGACGACGTTGAAGTCGAAATCCGTCGCAGCGTTGCGCTGGCCGGCGAGCTCGGCATACAGCAAGAAGCCCAACAGCTTGACGCGGGCCGCGGCATCGAGTGCCGCTTCCCGTGGGGCCTTCCCGCCCAGGTATTTCCAGGGTCGCAGCGGCCAGACGTCGAACACGTAGCGATGCCGCAATTGCACCCGCAGCTCGCGGACTCGATCCAGCGGCGTGTCCACCGGGAACCACGGCTCGTCAACCTCCCAGAACGGGACGTGCTGCCGCTCGCCCAGGACTTCTTCGGCGTCGGGCGGCGCCAGGGCGTCGACGAACACTTCGCCGACCAGCGCCCTGCGGGCATCAAACCGCTCGCCGCGCGGGAGCTGATGGATGACCCGCGCCTCGCGATCGGTTTCCTTGCCGAAGACGAACAGATAGCCCGCGACCGCCGGCACGTTGTCGGCCGTCAATTCCGCCTGGCTGGGCAGCGGCGCATCGAGCAGGAGATGCGTGCTGCGCGGCGGGGGCTCGGCCTTCCTGGGCACCGCAGGTCCAGCGGATACTCCACGCACCGCGGGTCTGTCTTGGCCGCGGCGATGACGCGCTCCATGTCGCGGATGGAGTAGGTGATCCGCACGACCTCGACCGCCTCGCAGGCGGGCAGGGTGTCCATCTCCAGGGCCGTGGCCTCTGCCTCGACGGCGTCATCCAGCGGAACGTCCAGCGCGGCGTAGCGGCGCCAGGCCTCTGCCGCCGCCTCCTCCCGGCCAAGCCAGGAGCGGAGCACCGCCAGGTTGTGCCACACGGCCGGCGCATCGCCGACGCGCCCCGAGAGGGCCGTGAGCATCTGCTCGCCGCGCAGCCACGCGCCGCGGTCGGCCTGCCGCATGGCGGCGTTGAACTCGTCCGCCCAGGCGCTCCTGGCGGAAAAGGCTCGAACGAACGGAGCTCCTTGAACAATAACGGCACCTGGGCCGAGGCGCAGAACTGGTACAGCACGCCGGCGGCCCCCTCGCTGTCCGGCTCCGTCTCGAGGTAGAGCACCGTGTGGGCCAGCGCAGCCGGGAGATAGCCGTCAGCCATGCAGGCGTCGGCCACGGCGGCGATGGCTTCTTTCACCTTCGCCGGCCAGGGATCGCGCGTGGCCACGTCCACGGCCCGCTGCAGCCGCTCGATGGCGACCGGCACGCCCTCGCCCTCGGTGGTGAGGGCCAGCAGGGCCGACTCGGCCAGGGCCACGGGGTTGTCTTGCTCGCGGTCCAAGAGTGCCCGCAGCGTGCCGTCGGCCTCGGCCGCCAGGCCCAGCTCGCGCTGCAGCTCGGCCTTGCGGGCCAGCAGGTAGGCGCGGCCGGGGTGTTTCTTCTCGGCGACCTCGATGAACTCCAGCGCCGCTTGCCGCTGGCCGGCTTCGAGCAGACGCTCCACCTTGTCGATCTCGGCAGCGATGTCGCGGCAGCAGAATTTGATCTTCTTGCCCGACCCGCAGGGACACAAGGCATAGAGGTCGATCGTCATGTCGGTTCGTCCGTGTTCTCGATGCCGATATTCGATGCCAAAGGAAGCCGCGCCGATTGGGGCCAGCAAGCCGCTGAGGCCAGCAAGCGCCGCGGCGGGCCGTCGGCTGAATGCTAACATACGCGGTGCGCCTTGACGAGGCTCGATTGCCGCCGCGCGCGGCGGCGGGCCGGACACTAACCCGAAGCGTAAGCGAGGGAAAGGCGCGAGTGACTCGGCGTCTGCGGCACGTCTCCTCGCTCACGCGTCGGGTTAGTGTGTGAGCGCTCTTCGCCTGCGCTCGAACTACAATGGAAGCCGCGACGCGGCGGCGAGACGTGTTCCGGAAGAGGCCAGCCATGATAGCCACGCGACGATCGTTTCTCTTCACCACCCTGGCTACGGCAGCCGCCGTGCCCTTGCGGCCCGCCGCCGCGCCGGCTCAGGCGGCCAACGGCAAATCCAACCCGAAGACGAAGGGGGCCAGGCCCAAGAGTGCCAAAGACCACGGCCCCCGCCTGGGCGACGAGCACACGGAAACCTACCGCATCGGCGTGATCCTCACCGCGGATAAGGGGCCTTGCACGGGCCTCTTGGCCACGGTGCCCGTGCCTATGGATTGGCCGGAACAGACCGTCACCATCGTGGGAGAGGAGAAGACCAGCCACGTCAAACGGCTGGAGCATAAGACGCTCGCGGACGGTGCGAAGCAGCTTCGTGTGACGATCCCCATGCTGCCTGCCGGGGCCGAGGCCAGGGCGATCGTCACCCTGCGCGTCAGCCGCCGCGTGCTCACGCCGCCAGACGACACCAGCCAGCTGGTGCTGGTGGAGAAGCCCGATGCCAAGCTGCGCGCCTATCTCACGCCCAGCCCGCACATCGAAAGCACGGACGCCAAGATTCAGTCCGTCGCCAAGGAGCTGGCGTCCGGCAAGGCAGACGGCTGGCAGTGCGCGGAGGCCATCTACGACTGGGTGAGGGCCAACGTCAAATACCAGGAAGGCCCGCTCAAGGGAGCATTACAGGCCCTCAAAGACGGCACCGGCGACTGCGAGGAGCTGACGTCGCTCTTCATCGCGATCTGCCGGGCGAGCAAGATCCCGGCCCGCACCGTGTGGGTGCCCGGCCATTGCTACCCGGAGTTCTATCTGGCCGATCAGGCGGGGCACGGCTACTGGATTCCCTGCCAGGCCGCCGGCGACCGTTCGTTCGGCGGCATCGGCGAGCTGCGGCCCATCCTGCAAAAGGGGGACAACTTCTCCGTTCCCGAGAAGCCCAAGGAGAAGGTCCGCTACGTCTCCGAATTCGTCACGGGCAAGGGCGGGCAGCCCAGCGTGCGTTTCATCCGCGAGCAGGTCAAGGAGTAGACTGGTGTAGACTGGGAGGTCGCAGGGTCCGTTGCCGCACGTGGCAGCTCGCTCATTAGCCGCCGCCCGGAGCGTAGGTAATCGAGAGCTTGGGGCGATTGGCGATGGTCGTGGCCTCGCTGGAATCGAAATCGAGCCCGTCAGGGCCCACGGAGTAGTTCTGGATCACCAGGCCGCGGTTGGTGCCAGGGTTGTCGATCCACGACTGCACCACGGCGACGCCGGCCGAATTGAGCGTGACCGTCGCCAGGCCGTTGGCGCCGACTTGGACCGTTCCCAGCACCGTGCTGCCACGGTCGGTGGCGCCGGCCGCGCCCGGCACTTCCCAATCAAGGCCGGCCGCCGCGCGATTCCAGGTCGCTTCGGATTCCACCCACGGCTTGAGCACTTCATAAATCTCGTAAGTGCGAACGCTGGAGTTCGTCACGTTGATCGTGAAGCTGACGCTTTCGACGGTGCTGCCCGCGGGAATCGAGCTCACGTCCCACAAGAGGAGCGTCGTCAGGCCCGGCGATGAGTTGACCTGGAGTTTCGGGTTGGAACCCGCGTTGGCGGTCGGACTGTTGGCGTACAGCCGCGTGTCGCGAGTGCCCGTGTAGCCGCCGGCGCCGTCCTGGAACGTCGCGGTCTGCGTAGACGACGAGGTGATCGTGATATTCACCGTGGCCACGTTGCCGTCTTCCGTGCCGTCGTTCGCTCGGTAGGTGAACGAGTCGCTCGTGGTGGCGCTGCCGTCATGCGTGTAAGAAAACGTGCCATCGGTATTGAGGGTCAACAGGCCATGCGTCGGCCCGCTGACGAGGATGGCGGTCAGCGGATCACCGTCGGCATCGGTGTCGTTCACCAGCACGCCGTTGTCGTTGGCATTGCCGGGCGTCAGCGAGCCGGTCGCGTCGTTGGCCGTCAACGTGCCGCCTTGGACGACGGTGTAGGCGTCGCCATTGGACTGCGGCGGTTGATTGCCCCCAGGGTCAGCCGTGTACGTGACCGTAAGTCTCGGGCGATTGGCGACCGTCGTGGCCTCGCTGGAGTCGAAATCGATTCCGTCCGGGGCCACGACGTAGTCCTGGATAATCAGCCCCCGGTTCGCCGAGGGATTGTTGATCCAGGTCTGCACGAGGGCCACGCCGGCCGAGTTCAACGTGATGGTCGCCAGGCCGTTGGTGCCCACTTGCAGCGTGCCCAACACGGTGCTGCCGCGGTCGGTGGCCCCGCTGGCCCCCGCGACTTCCCAGTTCTGGCCGGCCGACGCCCGGTTCCAGGTGACCTCGCTCTCCACCCAGGGCTTGAGGACTTCGTAAATCTCGTAGCTGCGGACGGACGGGTTGGTGACGTTGATCGTGATCGCCGCGCTTTGAACGGTGCTGCCCTGAGGGATCGCGCTCACGTTCCAGAAGAGCAGCGAAGCCAGGCCCGGCGAGGAGTTGGCTTGCAGCTTATTGGTGTTGCCGTAGTTGGTCGTAGGGTTCGTGGCGAAGATGCGCGCGTTGCGCGTGCCGGTGTAGCCATCCGTGCCGTCTTGGAACGACTTGGTCTGGGAGCTGCCCGCTGGCGTGATCGTGAAGGTGACCGTCGCCACGTTGCCCTGCGTGGTCCCGTCGTTGGCGCGGTAAGTGAACGAGTCGCTCGTGGTGGCGCTGCCGTCGTGCGTGTAAATAAACGTGCCGTTGGCATTGAGCGTCAGGGACCCGTGCGATGGGCCGCTGACGAGCACCGCGGTCATCGAGCTCCCCTTGGCGTCGGTGTCATTCGCCAATACGCCGTTGTCGTCGGCGATATCCACGGTCGAGAGACCCGTGGCGTCAGTCGTTGTCAGCGAGCCTCCCTCGCTGACCGAGAAGGCGTCATTGGCTGATTGCGGCGGGTCGTTGACCGGCGTGACCGTGATGCTTACGGTCGCGATGTTGCCGGTCGAAGTCGGCGTGCTGACGCGGTAGGTGAAAGAGTCGCTGATCGTCTCGCCGCCGTCATGCGTGTAGGTAAAGGTGCCGTCGGAGTTGAAGACCAGCGTGCCGTGGTTGGGGTTGGTGAGGAGCTGGGCCGTGAGCGGCTCGTCTTCCGCGTCCGTATCGTTGGCGAGCACGCCGTCGTCGGCCGTGGTGCCCGGCGTGGCCGAGCCGTCGTCGTCGTCGGCCACGATCGTGCCGGCCTCGGCGATGGTGTAGGCGTCGTCGTTGGCCCGGGGCGGCTGGTTTCCGGTCCCTTCGGAATAGGTGATCGTCAGCTTGGGCCGGTTGGCGATCGTCGTGGCCTCGCTGGAATCCAAGTCGATGCCGTCGGTGGCCGTGGTGTAGTTCTGAATGATGAGGCCGCGGTTCGTGCCGGGGTTGTCGATCCACGACTGCACGAGCGCAATGCCGGCCGAGTTGAGCGTGATGGTGATCGGCCCGGTCGGCGTAGGCGAGACCGTGCCCAGCACCGTGCTGCCGCGGTCCGTGGCCCCGGAGGCCCCCGGCACGGCCCAATTCAAGCCGGTCGAAGCGCGGGTCCAGTTCACCTCGCCTTCGATGAAGGGCTTGAGCAGCTCGTAGATCTGGAACGCCGTGGTCGTGCTGTTAGTGACATTGAAGCTGATGCGGGCAGACTGCACGGTGCTGCCCGCGGGAATCGAGGTCTCACGTCCCAGAGCAGCAGCGAGGACATGGACGGCGACGCGTCGGCCTGCAGCTTGTTGGCGTTGCCATAGTTCTGCGCAGGGTTGTTCACGAAAATCTTGGCGTCTCGCGTGCCGGTGTAGCCGTCGAGGCCGTCTTGCAGCACGCGCGACACCAGGCCGCCCGCCGCGACGTTGATGGTCACGTCGTCCGAGGAGGTGAGGTCGCCGTCGTCAGCCGTCAGGCGCAATACGTACGTGCCCGCAGCGCCTGAAGGTGGCCGTCGTATCCACCGCCGCGGCGTTGGCGAAGCTCACGCTGCCCGGCCCGGTGACGACCGTCCACTGGGTGGTCAGCGCCGGGGGGACCGGCTGGCCGTCATCGGACACGGTGCCGTGGAGCGTCAGGACGTTGGCCAGCGAAATCGACTGATTGATGCCGGCGTCTACCACGGGAGGCTGATTCTCCCCCGTGCCGGAGATGATCTTCACGCCTTGCACCACGCCGGCCCGGGAGGCCAGCACGACCAGATCGTCCGTAAAAGGAGCTTCGGCGCTCGACGGATCGTTGATCGAGGAGCCGCTGATGAGCATCACCTTGGGACCGAAGGCGATGGTCGAGGCGCTGGACTCACGATACACGATGCCGGCCGGGGAGATCGTGCGGTAGATCACCAGCACCGTGTTCTCCGCCTCGTTGAGCTTCACGATCGGCCGCGTGCCGTCCGCGTCGTCCACCGTGTAAAGCGGGTCCCAGACGCCGTTGGGTCGTCGAACCAAGAGGCCAATCCGCGTGAAGCCGGTCGTGTCGTAGCCCGTCTTGATCGCCGCGTATAAGGTGCCGTTGTCGGCCACTGCGATGTTGAGGTGATCGTCGGCCATGCCGGCGGCCAGGTCGATGGCCGACCCGGAGGCTGGCACTTCGTCGGCCGACCAGACGGTCGGGCTGGCGCCGTCCACGTGGATGCGGAAACCGAACCGCTCGGTCGTTTGATTCGACCACAGCACGCCAATCGTGTTGTTGGGCAGCGCGGTCACCACCGAGATGTCGTCGGCATTGACCCCCGAGGCCAGCACGAACGGCGAGCTCCATGTGCTGTACGGGCCATCGCTGTGCCGCACGACGATGTTGCCGCCCGTCTCATACGTCATCCACATGCGGCCCGTGGAATCGATATCGATCGTGGCCGTTTCCGTGTCGCCCGTCAGCGGCAGGCTCACCGGCGTGGGACGGCTGGACCAGACCTGGTAGGTCGGCGTGGGGCCAGCGACGTGCTCCAGGGAAACCAGCTCGGTAGACGCGCCTTTGAAGAGCAAGGCATGGACGTTGTTGCCGCTGACTTCCACGTCGGCTTGGACGGCTTCGTCGGAGGAGACCTTCAAGGCCCGCGTCCAGGCCGTTCCGTCCAGCCGCCAGACGTAGGTGTCTGCCGTATCGCTGAACACGGCCCACCAATTCCCCCCATATTCCCACACCTTGGACTGAGGCTTCTCGCCAGTCGTGCCGGTGATCGCCTGGTTCCCCAGCGGGACAATGCCGGAGACCGAAAGCATGATCCGATCTTCGAGCCGCTCGTAGGCCAGACGGATCGACGAATTCCGGCGCGGCTCGTCGGTGTCCGCGCGGCCAAGAAGTCCGTCGGTAGAGCGCGAAGCCATTGAAACATTCGGAGCCTCCCCCGGTCCAGCGAAGCGTTTTCGGCCGACATTCTACCTAACGCATTTCCCGCATACACCCCACGCGATGTATTTTTTCTCATTTCGATATCTGCTCCACGCTTTGCAGAAAAACAACGATTGAAACTATTCTCCACTCTATTGAAATTATCCATTCATCGCAGTTGATCTATTCCACATAGCACGTCGTCTCTTCGGGGCAAGCCGTTCGTGCTGACCTGCGATGTTGTCGGCTACGGCGTCAGGGCTTTTCAGACGTCCCCCGTTCCTCCCTGCGCGCGGAGTTTCGCCATGCGCTTGCCGATCTTGTTCACGACCGTGCTGCGGAAATTGGGCCCCGCGGCCCAAAGCCACGCCGACCAGCGCGGACCCTGTCGAAGGCAAGTCGGCTGGGCCGCCCGATCGTGCCGGGCGTCGCCGGCGTCCCGCGGTGCGGGCCCTCAAGGCCGTGCAGGCGCTGCGGAAAAACCTTGGCCCCGCGGAAGGTGAAGCGATACAACGACGTGACCGCCTGGGAGGTGGTGGAGGTGGTGCCGCTGTTCTCGCCGCCGCGGATGCCACAGTAAAATGGGCCTGTACAATGGGCCTGTACAATGGGCCTGCGAGGCTGGCATCGGAGCGATGAAGGTGCGTACCGACTCTCTGGCCGCGGTCGTGGGTCACCCCCTGGGCAACGCCCGCCGAGCTTGCTCGGTGGAGCGCATGATTGATCGCACACGACGCCCCGTCACAATCACTCGCTCCACCGAGCAAATTCTCGAGCGTCGCCGTAGTGCAGAATCATATTCACCACCGAGCAAGCTCGGTGGCGTCTGTGGTCAATGGTTGGGAGATTTCGTCCTCGATCCTAAGAGAGACGAGAGGATTCACGACGCCTTGAAGATGCCGATCGCGCCCCCCAACCCACCGTTCAGAACGGCTCCCTCCACCTGGAGGTGCCAGCCGTCTTCGCCCAGCGGCATGCGCCAGCCGAGGAATGCGCCGACGCCCGCCTTGTCGCGGACGTTGAGCACGTTGATCTCGTCTTCGACATCCCAGCCCGGCCCGAACTCATGGGTCCGCACGTCGGCGGTGATGTATCCGAAGTGCAGCAGCGGCCCTGCATAGAGCACTCCGGCCCCGAGATCGCAGCCGAGCGGCAGGCCCACGTTGACCTCCACCGTGGGATCGAAGAAGAAGCGCTGATAGACGTTGTAATCCCAGCGAATGTCCCGCTCCAAACCGGCGTAGAAGGCCGCTTCCAGCGCGAGGCCGATCGACCAGGGTTCGCACTCCCAGAGCATGCCCCGCAGGCCGCCGGAAAAGAACGCCGGGTAGCCTTGGCTGGCGATGTCGCGGTCCTTGCCCGGCTCGTAGGTTTCGACCTCGTTGATCACCCAGTCGGAGGCGCCGACGCGGCCGAACGCCTCGAGGCTGTCATTGAAACCGAACGAGCCTTCCAAGTAGACGCGATTGCGATTGATGTCGTACTCGTAAGGCATCCAGGTGCTGGTGACGTTGTGCAATCCGACGCCCAGCGAGCAGCCGCCCGCGGCAGCGCGGGGCTCTGGCGGGCCGAACTGGGCCTGCGCCGGAGCGCTTGCCAGCAGCCACCATGGCAGCAGCCACGATGCCAGCACCAAACCGAAATGGCGCATCCCGAAATCTCCCCCCCCAGCAGACCACGGGTCCAAGGGGTGTAATCGGTCTGGCGCTGAACCGGGCTGTAGGGATTATGCCGGTTGCGCGAGCTGAAATCAGCCTGACGATTGTGGCGAGTGTGACGGAAACGCGATGACGGGTGGCGATGGCATCGCATTCGTTTCAGCGGTTCAGACGGCGGTCTGCTCTCCGTTTGGCCCAAATGCGATGGTGAATGATTGAGACTGCCGCGGCGCCTGAGTAGAACTGTCGTGCTGACCGCAGCGGAGAATCTCGCGATGCCCCCGAGGCCTCGCTGCCCTCAGCCTGACAAGCAATTCGCCTTCCCACGCTCCAGCCGCCAAGGTGTATCATGATCCGTGTGCCCGTTACTGTTTCCGTGATGCTTCTCGCGATCGCTTCCCCGCTCGGGCTGTCCAGCCAGGCCGAAGACGCTCGGCCATCGGGCAAGCTGCGGGTTTACCTCGGCACCTACACCAGCGGCGACAGCCGGGGAATCTACGTCTGCGAGCTCGACCTGGCCGACGGGTCCCTCAGCGAGCCTCGGCTGGCGGGCGAGGCGAAGAATCCCTCCTTTCTGGCCCTGCACCCGGGTGGGAAGCACCTGTATGCGGTCAGCGAGTCGAAGGCGCCGGAGTCGTCATCGGGTTCGCCGTGGACGCCAAGACGGGTGGCCTTCGAGAGCTGAATCATCAGCCCTCCGGCGGGGCGGGGCCATGTCATCTGGTCGTGGACAAGCAGGGCCGCAACGTGCTCGTGGCCAACTACGGCGGCGGCAGCGTGGCGGCCATTCCCATCGGCGAGGACGGCCGGCTCGACAAGCCGACGAGTGTCATCCAGCACCGGGGGTCGAGCGTCAACAAGTCGCGGCAATCCGCGCCGCACGCCCATTCGATCAATCTCGACCCGGCGGGCCGCTTCGCCTTCGCGGCCGACCTGGGCTTGGACAAGGTGCTCGTCTACGGCTTCGACTCGGCCAAAGGGACGCTGACGCCGCACGACCCGCCGTCGGCCAGCGTCGCCCCCGGCGCGGGGCCTCGGCACTTCGCCTTCCACCCCAGCGGCCGGTTCGCCTACGTGATCAACGAGATGGCCAGCACGCTCACGGCGTTTTCCTACGACGGGGAGCAAGGCAAGCTGAGCGAGATCCACACGCTCAGCACGCTCACCAGCCCGGTGAAGGGCAACTCCACGGCCGAAGTGCAGGTGCACCCGTCCGGCAAGTTCGTCTACGGCTCCAACCGCGGCCACGACAGCATGGCGATCTTCGGATCGATTCCACGTCCGGCCGGCTGACCGCCGCCGGGCACCAATCGACCGGCGGCAAAACGCCGCGAAACTTCGGCATCGACCCGACCGGCAACTATATTCTGGCCGCCAACCAGGGGAGCAATAGCGTCGTCGTCTTCCGCGTGGACCAGGAGACCGGCGCGCTCACCGCCACCGGCGCCAGCGTGAAGGTGGGTGCGCCGGTGTGCGTGAAGTTCCTACGGCTCTAATCTAGGTCGCCGGCAAAGCGAATCTCAGCGCCGATCAACGAAGAAGAGGCAACCACGAATAGTACGAATAACACGAATGTGAAAACAGTGAAACTGTAATGATGGCCCGCGTAATAGGCGGCACCTTCTTCACCTTCATTCGTGTAATTCTTGCTATTCGTGGTTCTCCTAAGCCGCTGGCACAGCGGCCGAGTTGCGGACGTGCTCGTTCCCCGCTATTTCGAGCCGATGCAATACAAATGCTTCTCGCCGCGGATGAAGATCTGCCTCTGGCTGATCGCCGGCGAGGCGTAGCAGTATTCGCCCAGCGCGTTCTCGGCCACGACTTCCAGCTTCGGACCGGGCCGTACGACCTTCGTGGTGCCGTCGTCGGCCAGGAAGTACACCAGGCCACTCGGCGGTCACGAGCGAGGCGCTGTAGTGGTTGCCCAGCCGGGCCTGCCAGTGCCGGTTGCCGGTGGCCGTGTCGAAGCAATTGGCCGTGCCGCGGTCGTCGGCCACCAGCAGATACTTATCGACCACGACGGGCGAGGGGACGTAGCACGTGGCGTTCTTCACGTGCCAGGCGACGTGCGTCTTCGTCACGTCGCCGACGCCGTCGGGCCGGATGGCCATCACGTGATACGTCGGAAAGCCGGCCGAAAGATAGAAAAACTTGCCGTCGTAGACCAGCGAGGCCACGAACTGCTCCGTCGGGCCGTCGATCGTCCAGTGCTGCGTGCCGGTCCGCGGGTCGTAGCTGGCCACGTGCTTGCTGCCGGAGAACACCATCTGCGTGCGGCCGTCGATCGCGCGGATGAGCGGCGTGACGTAGCTGCGGGTCTTGTTGGTGCGGGGCGTCTTCCAGACCGTCTTGCCGGTGGAGCGGTCGAGCGCCACGAGATACGAATCGCCGTCGTGGTCGCCATTGACGATCACCAGGTCCTCGAACAGCACCGGGCAACTGCAATAGCCGTGTACGCTGGCGAACCGCCCCGGCCTGACTTGCCAGCGGAGCTTGCCGGTGAAGTCGTGGGCGCTGACCACCATGTTGCCGGGCGTGCGCTCGCTGGCGCTGCCGAAATCCGGCTCCAAAAAGGTCGTGTAGACCAGCGTGCCGTCGGTGGCGGGCGTGCCGGAGGCGAAGCTGTTGAGGCTGTGCTTCTTCTCCAGCGGCGTGGCCAGCACGGGGGTCTGCCACAGCACGCCGCCCGACTTGCGGTCCAAGCAGACCAACACGCGTTGGTGCGTCTTGCCGCCGTCCTTGGCATCCTCGATGCACGATACCACGAACACGCGGTCTTCCCAGACGATCGGCGAGGCGTGCCCCCGGCCGGGGATGATCGTCTTCCAGACGATGTTCTCGCCGCTGGCGCCGTCCCACTTCATCGGCAGGCCGGTTTCCGTGCTGGTGCCGTCGCCGCGCGGCCCGCGCCAGCAGGGCCAATTCTCGGCGCGCGACAGACCGACGAGGCCAACGAGGATCACCAGGGACGCGGCGTATCGGTGGAGCATGGATTTCTCGCAAGGAGGCCGGACCTTGCGATTGGCGCCCGGTGGCATCGCGGAGGTCAGAGGCGGGAAACGACGTGAAATCTCGGCGGGGATCGGGCAGGTTGGAACGCGACCATTATGTCCACCGCCGCGCCCGTTGCAAGGAAAACGCAACGCGGCTAACGTCATGCCCAGCGTCCGCCGTCGCCAGGGTCCATAGACCGCTCTAGCGATTGCGAGTATGAATCGCCTCTACTGACACTCCGACAGTGCACCGCCGCGTTCAAGGAGGAACGCATGCAGCGCAAGCTGATCCTCTTCGAGCTGAACGAAGTCCCCTATCGCATCGTGGAGGAGTTCGCCCTCTGGCGGCCGAAGTCTTGCCTGGCCGGCTTGCTGCGGCGCTGCCAGCAGTTCGAGACCCATGCGGAAGATCGCGGCCACCTGTCTCCCTGGGTTACCTGGCCGACGCTCCACCGGGGCATCGCCGACGATCGGCACGGCATCACCAGCTTCGGACAGGACTTGAGCGAGCTGAACCGGCAGTATCCGCCCGTGTGGTCGATCCTGGCCCGGCAGGGAGTCTCGACGGGCGTCTTTGGCAGCTTGCACTCGTACCCGCCGCCGGACGATCTCGAGGGCGATGCCCTGAAAAACTACGCCTTCTACGTGCCCGACACGTTCGCGGCCGGCAGCGAGTGTTTTCCCAAGAAGCTCTCGCCGTTTCAGGAGTTCAACCTGGCGATGGCCGGCGCGTCGGGCCGCAACGTCGATCGCCGCGTACACTGGCGGGGGGCCTTGCGCATGCTGGCCAGCCTGCCCGACCTGGGGCTGCGGGCCGACACGATGCTCCGCATGGGCGGGCAGCTCGTTGCCGAGCGCGTGCAGCCCTGGCGGCGCACCCGGCGGCGGACCTGCCAGGTGGTGCTGGCGTTCGACATCTTCATGAAGCAGTTGCAGCGCACGCGGCCGGCTTTTGCCACGTTCTTCACCAACCACGTGGCCTCGTCGATGCACCGCTATTGGGCGGCGGCCTTTCCGGGCGACTACGACGAATTCCACGTCACCGACGAATGGGTGCGGACCTATCGCAACGAAATCGACTTCACGATGTGCGCCTTCGACCGCTTCCTGGGCCGGCTGATGCGGTTCACCCAGCGGCATCGCGATTACCGCCTGATAATCGCCAGCAGCATGGGCCAGGCGGCGACCGTCGCACGGCACTTCGAGACGCAGCTCTACATTACAGAGTTGCCGAAGTTCATGGCCGCCCTCGGCGTGATCCAGAGCGACTGGTCACAGCGGCCCGCCATGGCCCCCGACACTAGCGTGGTCGTGGCCGAACACCAAGCGGCTGCGTTTCAGGCCGCGCTCGATGGGCTATGCATCGACGGCAAGGGCGTGCACTACCTGCCGCACGAGCACGGGTTCTTTCACATCCGCCTGGGCCAGGCGGACGCGGCCGAACGGGTTCGCGACGTGCTCCTGCGCGGCGAGCGGCGGCCGATTGCCGACCTCGGCCTGGCCCACGTGAAGATCGACGACCGCGCCGGCTGCACGGCGTACCACGTTCCGCAGGGCACCCTCCTGGTCTACGATCCGCGGACCGCGAAGGAGGCGCCGCTTCATCGCATGCCGCCGCGGGTCCGCATCTCGACGCTCGACGTGGCGCCGTTCATTCTCCGCCATTTCAACGTCCCGCGGCCCGACTACATGGCCCGGCCGGCGCTACGGGCGGCGTAGGTACCCGACACTAGCCCGACGCGCAAGCGAGAGAGAGGCGGGAAGCGCCGTGGATCCAGCCTCTCCCTCGCTTGCGCGCTTGCGCGTCGGGCTAGTGTGACGGCGCGCCGCACAGGTTGCCGCTCGTTCACTTCCGTGGCTTGGGTTATGCTACGTGAGTCATCTGCGCGGTCGCTCACTCGTGTTCGTGCTCGACGGCACAACCATTCTTCGAGCACGAGCACGCCTACGAGCACGCGGGCCTCAGGTGGCTTGAGGTTACCAACGGAGAGCCGTTCGTGAAGCTGCACTTTCTCGGCGCTAATCGGCAGGTCACCGGCTCACGGTATTGTCTGGAAGTGGGCCGCACGCTGGTGATGATCGACTGCGGGTTGTTTCAGGAGCGGGCCTTTCTCGATCGCAATTGGACGGCCAGCCCGATCCCGCCGGGCAAGATCGACGCCCTGCTGCTGACGCACGCTCACGTCGATCACTGCGGGCTGATCCCGCGGCTGGTGAACCAGGGTTATGGCGGGCCGATTTACGCCACGGCCCCCAGCGTGGCCCTGGCCGAGATCGTCCTTCGCGATGCGGCGGAAATCCAGATGGAAGACGCCGCGCAGAAGCGCGAGCGGCACGAACGCGAAGGTCGCCGCGGCCCGCATCCCGAAGCGCCGCTGTACACCGAGACCGATGTCGATCGCACGCTGCGGCGCTTTCGGCCCGTGACCTACAATAAGCCCCTGGAGGTCGCGCCCGGCGTTGCCGCGATCTACCGCGAGGCCGGGCACATTCTCGGCTCGGCCATGATCGAGGTGATCGTCCGCGAGGGCGCGGGCGAGCGCCGCTTGCTGTTCTCGGGGGACATGGGCCAGTGGAACAAGCCGCTGATGAATGACCCCATGGTCTGCACCCAGGCCGATTACGTAGTGCTGGAATCGACCTACGGCGATCGCGACCACGAAGATCGCGGCGAGGTGGCGGCGCAACTGGCCCAGATCGTGAACGACGCCGTGGCGCGGGGTGGCAACGTGGTCATTCCCACCTTCGCCGTCGAGCGGGCCCAGGAGCTGATGTTCCACTTAGGCCGGTTGCAGCGGGCCAAGGCGATTCCCGAGGTGCCGGTCTTTCTCGACAGCCCGATGGCGGTGGACGTGATGGACGTGTTTCGCCGATACCGCGATTATTTCGACCCCGACACGTGGGACCTGATCACCGCCGGCGAGCCGCTCTTCGACTATCGCATGCTCCGGCTTTCTCGCACGGTCGCGGAGTCGAAGGCCATCAACCGCATCGGCGAGCCGGCAGTCATCATGGCCACCTCCGGCATGTGCACCGCCGGGCGGATCAAGCACCACCTGCGGCAGAACCTCCCCAGACCGGAATCGACGATCCTGTTCGTCGGCTACCAAGGGCAAGGCACGCTTGGCCGGCAAATCCTGGAAGGCAGCCGCGAAGTGCGGATTCACGGCCGGCCGTCGCCCGTCCGCGCCCGCATCGCCCAGTTGTACGGCCTATCGGCCCATGCCGACCGCTCGGCGCTGGTGAAGTGGCTGGGCTTTTTCCGGCAGCCGCCCCGACAATTGTTTCTCACCCACGGCGAGGAAACGGTCGCGCTGGCATTTGCCGACCATTTGCGACGCGCGCTGGGCTGGAACGTCAGCGTGCCGGAATATCGTCAGTGCGCCGAATTGACGGGGTAGACGAACGATGTCTCTCGTTCTTGCTCACCAGCTCAGCGACGAAGCCCAGACCAAGAGGCGTTGGCGATATCACTTCGGGTGGCTGGCCCTGGCCCTGGCCGTGCTGGTCGTGGCGGCGACGTGCAGCGTGCCGCGAGACAGCGTCACGATTCCAGGCATCGCGGTTTCGCTGCCGGGAATCTGCCTTTCGCAGCGGCTGTTTGGCGTGAGCTGTCCTGGGTGCGGGCTGACGAGGTCCTTCGTCGCCCTGGCCCACGGCGAGATTGCCAGGGCCTGGACCTTCAATCCTGCCGGCCTCCTTTGGTTCGCCGCCTTGGCCTGGCAGGTGCCTTATCGCGCGGTGCAGCTCTACTTGCTGCGCGGCGGGCGCGAGCTGAAAGTGCGACGCGGCGTGAGCGAGGGCGTGATCCTGGTCTTGATGGCCGCGTGCCTGACTCAATGGATCGTCCGGCTGGCCGGCGGAATGCTCTTCTAGGCAGCGATTTCGAGCCGATGGCGCTTCTTGTCCGAGCGGATTTGACACCCTGCCGAGCGTGACCTACGTATTGAGTAGGCGCTATACGCCCGCAATGCGGCCGTTGGCGCCTGGGTCACATCTGTACGCGTTTTTGCTCCGCAGCCATCGAAAACGGCAAACCGGCCGTGAGGCCGGGACGCAAAGCCATGGGTCTCGCTCGCGGCGAGATCGCCAGGCTGCCGAAATGGCAACCATCCGGAAGGAGGTTGTCGTTCATGAACAGACCGTAGGGCGGCACCGCGCGCCGCCCGCGCGATTCGGCCGCCCTAGCGGCCGATCGCGCGGCCGTTGGGGGCCGTGGGCAGAGCCGCCATCTTGCGCCGCGACGCTCATCCTCGAAGAGCCAGATCGAACCAATATCGCCTTTGCCTTGCATACTGGGCCGTTGTCGGGCCCCCAATCGTGGAGATTACCTTATGACGCGCCCAAGACGTTCCCGAGCCGAGCAGCCCCGCCGAGGTGCGGTGGCTGTTCTGATTGCGCTGCTGTTGGTGTTCATCATGGGCATGGTGGCCTTCGGCGTGGACATCGGCTACATCGTGCTGGTGCGCACGCAGTTGCAGGCCGCGGTGGACTCGGCGGCCATGGCGGCCGTGCCGGCCATGATCGACGACGTAGAGGGCGTCTACGACGCAGCCAATCTGTATGCGGGCAAACACTGGGCCGGCGGCCAGTACGTGGGCTTGGATACCACCGACGTCGAGATCGGCACCTGGGACGTGGAAGCGGAAACGTTCACCGCCAGCGGGGGCAGCTCGGGCAATGCCGTGCGCGTCACCGCCCGCCGCATGAGCGTGCCGCTGTTCTTCGGCGTGGTGCTGGGCCGCAAGTCGTTCGACGCCCAGGCCTCGGCCATCGCCATGTCGAACCCGCGCGACATTTGCTTCGTGGTAGACCTCTCCGGTTCGATGAATGACGACACGGAGCCGGCCTGGGTCACGGCCCACATCGATAGCGTGTACGCGGCCGAATATGGCGACGTCGGCAGCGATATCATGGACGACGTCTACGCGGACTTCAGCTTCGGCGACTATCCCGGCACGCTGGAATACCTGGGCCAGACGCTCAGCGTCCCCCAAGGCTCGAGCGCCTACGCCAACATGACGGCCAATGGCGGACCGATGACCACGACGGCCGTCGCTCCCGCCTATCGCATCGTCAGCACGGACAACGAGGCCACGCGCAAACGGAAGTGCTATAGCTGGATCATGGACCAGCGTCTGACGGCGATCATGCCCAACGTCAAGCCCACGATCAATAGCACGGTAACCAGCAGCTATAACTACTGGGAGCGCTACATCGATTATGTGGTGCGGCAGGCGAGCGCCGGCACCCGCGGCACGATCCCCTCGATCGTCAATACCACGTATCGCGTCACGGGCCTCAACAACCCCAACGCCAGCAGTTATCCCACCATCGCCAGCGACACTCCGAATTCGTCGCGCAACTGGCTGGGTTTCAAGACCTATGTCAGTTTCATGATGGACCTGGGCCGTGACGTGACGGCCGCCGGGACGTATACGCCGCTCTCCCGGTTCAGCGCGGATTGCCCGTGGCACAACGAGGTCGTGGGGGACCAGACGTTCAGCTTCCCGCCGCGCGAGCAGCCCACGCACGCCTCGCGCCGCTCGATGATCGCCGCCATGCAGGTGGTCGAGGAGATGAACGAGGGGATTGCCAACCATAACGTTCGCGACTGGGTGTCGATCGTCACGTTCGACCATCTCAGCTCGGGCGGTCCCGTGGTGGCGCAAGCCTTGACCGGCGACTACGACGATGCGATGAACGCCTGTCGGTACTTCCAGGCCGTGTGCGACGACAAGTCGTCTACCGCCACGGAAAGCGGGCTGATCGCCGGCAAGGCGCACATCGAAGACGCCGGCCGCGAAAACACCGGCAAGGTCGTGGTGCTGCTGACCGACGGCGTGCCGAACCTTTACAGCAGCGACAATGGCGACATCAATGACTACATGTCCGACAATCCTAACGACGACTACTTCGACTCCGGCTACGCCAAGAATGCCCCGCTGATGCAGGCGGATATCATGAAGGCGGGCGGTTATTACCTGTACCCCGTCGGACTGGGACTGGGCACCGACTACGACTTCATGGACCGCATGGCCCGCATGGGCAACACGGCGAACGACGCCGGCGAGGCGGCCCGCGGCAGCGGTAACCCCACGCTGTATGAGGAAGTGCTCAGGGACATCTTCGAGGAGATCATCCGTTCGCCCAAGGCGCGGCTGGTGAAGTAGACCGCTCCGAGGCCGCCAGGAGCGGAAGCTTCGTGGCCGAGCCTCACACGCGAGGCAGCCACATCGTCCTGTGGCCGGACGATGTGGCCTTCCACGGGCTGAGCCGGGCACGCCGGCGTGCTGTCTACGCGCTATGCGGCAGCTCCCATGGCTTGCGGTATTCCTTGGTGAGCATGGCGTTCGCCTCGCTGTCGCCACGGACGGTTTCCGTCTTCGGATCGAAGTGCAGCACCCGCTCGAGGCGATAGGCGATCTCGCCCAGGTGGATCAGCGCACAGGTGAAGTGCGCGATCTGGGCGTCGGCGTTCGGCTTGGCCTGGCCGCGGATGCGGTCCAGGAAGTTCTGCAGGTGGCGGTCCTGGCCGGTGTCGCCCTTCATGCCGGGGCCTTTGGTCCCTTGCCGGTCGAAGTAGACCTGGAAGTAGCCGCGCCGCGAGAAGATCATGTAGCCCTTGGTGCCGTAGAAGGCGTTGCCGCTGTCGAAGCCGTCCATGCCGTAGGGCGTCCAGCCGCGGTCCTCGTAGATCAGCACCTTGTCGTTGTCGAACTGGTAGGCTGACCATCATGTTGTCGGGGTACTCGCGCTCGCCCTTCAGGTCGATCCGGCTGCCGTGGGCGGTGATGCGGATCGGGCAGGCGGTCCACGCCCAGGCCCATGCAGGCCATGTCGATGTCGTGGACGCCGTCGTTGCCGATGTCGCCGTTGCCGTAGTCGCGGAACCACTGCCAGTTGCCGTGGAAGCGGTTGGGGTTGAACGGCCGCTCGCGGGCCGGGCCGAGCCAGAGGTCGTAGTTGACGCCCTGCGGGCGCCGTGCGCGTCGGGCACGGCGGGGCGGTGGCGGTGCCGCTGCACGTTCCAGGCCTTGGCCATCTTGACCTCGCCGATGATGCCCGATGTCAGCAGCTCGCGGGCCTTGGCGGTGACCTCGCTGGAGCGCATCTGCGTGCCGTGCTGGAACGACGCGCTTGTACTTCTCGGCGGCCTGCGACGAGCAGTTGCCCCTCGCGATAGACGTGCGAGGCGGGCTTCTCGACGTAGACGTGCTTGCCCGGCCTGCAGGGCGGCGCAGGGCGATCGGGCAGTGCCAGTGGTGCGGCGTGGCGATGAACGACGGCGTCGATCGGCTCGTCGTCGAGCACGCGGCGGAAGTCCTCCACGGTGTGCGGCGGCTTGCCCTGGGCTTTCTCGACGGCCGCGGAAGCTGCGCTCAGAGCATTGGCGTCTACGTCGCAGAGCGTCTTGACGACGGCGTCCCTTCGGCCGGCGAGCGAGAAGAACGAGCGGCCCCGCCCCTTGATGCCGACGATGGCACAGGTGATTCGATCATTGGCGGCCCAGGCCGGTCCGGCCGAGAGCGCAAGGCCTCCGGCCAAACCGGTGGCCGCGGCTTGACGAAAGAAGTCGCGACGATCGCTCCGCAATTCGGCCGGTATCTTGGACATCGCAATCGCTCCTTGGGTTGACGACTACTCCTTCTTACTCTCGATGGCCGCCTTACTCTCGACGGCCGCCTTACTCTCGACGGCCGCCTTACTCTCGACGGCCGCCATGACGCGCACTTGCAGGGTGCCCGTATTGTCCGCCAGCTCCGCAGCCGAATCGTTGACCTTGAGATACAGGGTGCCGGAGTAGCGGGGCGTGATCTTGGTCGATCGGCCGGCCACGATCGGCCGCAGGAAGGCGCTGACCTCCAGCGAGGCGGCTTCCTCTTCGCTGAGCCTGGCGTGCCCCGCATCGCGCTGCGGTTCGTTGCCTGGCGCTTCGTCGGCGCGCGACAGCAGCCTTTCGCGCTCCTCTCGCTCCAGCCGCACTGCGGCCAGCAGCGTGCCTAGCGGCAGGCCATGGTGATAGCGAATGGTGATGCCGTCGGGCTCGCTCTGCAAGGGCTGCGGCTTGTCGGCCAGCGCGACTTGCCCCAGCACGACGCGTCCGCTGGCGGCAAGCTCGTAGGTCTTGCCGGCCTCCAGAGTCACGCCGGCACTTTGCCAGCCGCGGTCGGACTGGACGGCGAGGCTGGCCCCCGCGGCGGACAGCGGGGCGCCGCGCTGGAAGGCGATCTCGTTGCGCTTCAGGTCGTAGCCGTATTCCACGCCGCTCACGAACACCTGCCATTCCTCCAGCAGGTCGTCCCAGTCGGCCTCGTACCAAAGGCGGAACGTGCCGGGGATCTCCCCCTTGATGCGCATGTGGCGGCACAAAAGGGCGAAGCGCTCGCGGTATCGGCTGTGGCCATCCAGGAAGGCCGAGGACGCCCAGCACCAGGCGTAGCCCTCCTGGCGCTCTTTGTCGGGGGCAGCGCCCCCGTGCAGGTCGAAGGGTGCGGCGACGATCTTATCAAGCGCCGCGGCGCGGCGCTCGGCGAAGCACTCTTTGACCAGCTTGATGCGGCCGTGATGGTCGGTCTCCTGCCGGCTGCGGGGAAACTCGCGGAGCGTGAGCTTGCCCTGCTCCCAGCGGTGGGTGCCCAGCAGCTCGGCCGTCCCTTCGGCGTACCAGGGCGACGTGCACTCGCCCAGCAGGGTCCACATGAAACCGTGTGTTCCCTCGTGCAGCAGCAGGTGCCGGCGGTAGTAGTCGGTCGCCTGCTCGTACACGAAGAACTCGTAGTTGAGCTGGTACCCGGCGCGGAAGTCGGGGACCTGCGGCGGGATCACGTCCAGGTCCTCGAATTTGCGGCGGCTCTCCTGGCCCATGAGGAACCCTCGCATGTGCCAGGGGGGCGACTGGTTCGGCTCGACGCGGAAGAACTCGCACCACAGCGGATAGGCCTGGTCGAAGACCGCCGGCAGCTCGTCGATGGCCGGCTTCGACGGCAGGTCGGTGTAGAGCGTCAGGTGTTTGCCCGTTAGCTTGCGCAGGCCAGCGGCCCGCAGGCGATCGTCATCCAGCAGGCGCGGGCGGGCCATCTGTGGACGGCGCTTTCGCAGCTCCTGCTCCTCGTCCTCGATGGCCTGCATCTCCGCGGCGAATGCTGCACCGGAACGGGCCGAAGGGAACCGCTTGGGGCGCTTTTCCTCGGCCACGCGAGTCGGCTGTGTCTTCGCCGATGGGCCTACGGTCTCTTGTGCGGGCGCCGATTGCGGCGCGGCGCGAGCGATCGTCGGCTGCGGCGCAGTAGTGCGCGACTTTGCCGCCGGGGACGGGGTCTTGGCCGGCGACTTTTCGGCCAGGCTGCGAGCGGGTTTTACACCTCCGCAGCCCACCAGCGCGGCGGCCGCGAGCAACCAGCCGCCGCGACACAAAAGGGTGTCGTACATGGCTCCGCTCCGAAGTCTCTGGCCTGTTCCCGTGCCCGCCCATGGGCGGGACTGTGTCCAAGATACTGTACGGCAGGCCGAACCGATACGGTGTGCCGCCGCGCCACACTAGCCCGCAATCCTAACCCGAGGCGCAAGCGAGGGAGGGCAGGAAGCGCGCCGGCGGCGCTTCTCCCTCGCTTGCGCGTCGGGCTAGTGTGCACCCCTTTGCATTGCGGCAGCGCCGAGACCACGCTACCATCAATGGCCGTTGATGCAATTGGCTCGCTGTCCTTGGGCTGACGGCATGATACCAAACGGCTGGTCGATCTGCCGCACGCTGGGCTGTGCTCTCGTGGGCTGTGCTCTCGCGTTGTCCTGGCTCTCCGCCGGGGCGGAGTCCGCCGAGTTGACAATGGCTCCGCGCGAGATCGTGCTGAGCGATGCCTTTGCGCGGAGGCAGATTCTCGCAGAGGTCGATGGCCGCGACGTCACGCTGCAGGCTGAATACTCCTCCAAGAATGCGGCGGTGGCGACCGTCGATCGCGGCTACGTCACACCCATCGGCGAGGGAGCGACCGAAATCGTCATCGCCTTGGCAGGCCAGCGGGCGGTGGTGCCGGTCAAGGTGCAGGGCATCCGCAACGGACGGGCCGTGGATTTCGCCACGGAGATCGTACCGCTGCTGAGCCGCTACGGCTGCAACGCCGGCGGCTGCCACGGCAAGCAGGGCGGGCAAAACGGCTTTCAGCTTTCGCTCTTCGGCTTCGATCAGCCCTACGACCACGACGCTATCGCCAAGCAAGGCCGCGGGCGGCGCATCTCGCCGGCCGCACCGGACGAGAGCCTGCTGCTGCGCAAGGCGGTCGGACGCACGCCGCACGGCGGCGGCGCACGCATGCCTGAGGAGAGCGAGGCCTATCGGCTGGTTCGCCGCTGGATCGAAATGGGGGCTCCCGCCGCTGCCCCGACGGCGCCGCGCGTGGTGAAGCTGCACGTGACGCCGCGCGAGCGCGTATTGCGCAGCCCCGCGTTGGCATCAGCCACCGCCAAGCCGGGCGAAGTCACTCAGCAGCTGGCCATCGAAGCCGAATACTCCGACGGGTCGCGCCGCGACGTGACTCGGCAATCGCAATTCTCCAGCAATCTCGAGCCGGTCGCGGCCGTCAATGACGACGGCCTGGTGCGCACAACTGGCCAATCGGGCGAAGCGGCCATCATGGCCCGCTACATGGGGCACGTGACCGTGTTCGGCGCCGTCGTGCCGCACGGGCCGCCGCTGGCGCGAAATCCCCGGCTTTGAGCCGGCCAACTACATCGACCGCCTCTCGGCGGACAAGTGGAAGAAGCTCGGCCTGGTGCCCTCGCCGCCCTGCGACGACGCGACGTTCATTCGCCGCGTGACGATCGATCTGTGCGGCCGGCTGCCGACGGTCGAGGAAACCCAGGCGTTCTTGGCGACGCCGGCAAGGTAGGACGGATTTCCAATCCGTCCGATAAAGACGGCAAGGACTCCGACACGGCCAGCGGCACGGCGACCACTGCCGATGTTGCGGACGGTTTGAAAAACCGTCCTACGAGTGCGGCTGACAAGCGAGCGAAGCTGATCGACCGGCTGCTCGACTCGCCCGACTATCCGGCCTACTTCGCGCTGCGCTGGGGCACGATCCTGCGGAACTCGCACCTGGCCGGGGCCGACCAGGCGGCGTATGCCTTCCACAACTGGATCAAGGACATGATCGCCCGCAACCGGCCGTACGACGAGTTCGTCCGCGGCATCGTGGCGGCGGCGGGCGAATGGCAGGACGCCCCGGCGATCAACTGGTACTGGCAGATCGCGCGACGACCAGCTGCACCAGGTCACCGCCGACACGGCCCAGGTGTTCCTCGGCCTGCGGCTGCAGTGTGCCCGTGCCACCACCATCCCTACGAGCGCTGGGGCCAGGACGACTACTACGGCCTGGCCGGCTTCTTCACGCGGCTGGGCCGCAAGAGCTTCGGCGAGCCGCCGCCGTACTTCGCCTCGCCGAACGTCGACGACCGGCGAGCAAGAACCCGCTGACCGGCAAGACGCCGGAGCCGAAGTATCCTCGACGGCGCCGTACGGCGAAGTTCACGCCGGAGGAGGACCCGCGGCACGCGCTGGTCGACTGGATGGCCAAGCCGGACAACCCGTTCTTCGCCCGGGCGCTGGTCAACCGCCTGTGGGGCCACTTCCTCGGCCGCGGGCTGGTGCACGAGGTGGACGACCTGCGCGAGACGAACCCGCCGTCGAACCCCGAGCTGCTCGATGCCCTGGCGAAGGACTTCGTCGAGCACAAGTTCGACGTGAAGCACGTGATCCGCACGATCGTCACGCAGCCGGGTCTATCAGCTCTCGCGCCGAGCCGACGGAGGCCAACAAGCACGACCGGCAGAACTTCGCCCGCTACTACGCCCGGCGGCTGATCGCCGAGGTGTTCCTCGACGCGGTCGATCAGGCGACTGCGGCGCGACGGACGCGGTTCGGCGGCGTGAGCGCCAACGCCCGGGCCGTCGACCTGCCGCACGAGGGCTTCGGCTCGTACTTCCTCGACACGTTCGACCGCCCGCGGCGCGTGACCGGCTGCGAGTGCGAGCGCTCCAGCGGCGGCGACGCTGGCGCAGGTGCTGCTGCTGGCGAACTCCGACGAGATCGAGAACAAGATCGCCGCCGGCGACGGCCGCGATCGCGAAGCTGCTCGAAGGACAAGAAGCCGCCGGAAGAGGCGATCGACGAGCTGTACCTGGCGGCCTATTCCCGCCGGCCGACGCCGCAGAGCTGGAGACCGACGCAAGCACTGGCCTCGCAGCAAGTCGCCAAGGTAGCCGCAGCGAGCCAAACGGCAGGCGCTGGAAGACGTGCTGTGGACGCTGCTGAACACGAAGGAGTTCATGTTCAACCATTAGCTGTTACGGTGCAGGAGGATTCATGTGTCGCACGCTGTCGTAGCCCGCGCTAGCGGGCGGCAGGAAATAGCCACGAGCGTCAGCCCGTGGTTCGAGTGATCCGTTTGCCCGCGAGCGGGCGACAGGAGCTCGCGATCTCTGTCGCCGCTGCGGGCTTGCGTTCTGATTGACGGACACCAGGCTGACGCCGTGGCTACGCCTGCCGCCCGCTGCGCGGCTAGTTGTCGCTCGTCTCATGTCAGAACCAGTCACACGGCTATCGAATGCTGACTTCACGGCGTTCCCATCGCACCTGTGACGGCGTCACCCGCCGCAGTTTCCTGCGCGTCGGCGCCCTGGGCGTCGGCGGCCTGACGCTGCCGGGCCTGCTCCGCTACCAGGCCCAGCGCGGCAGCGAGCGGCCGCAGTTCGGCCAGAAGAAGGCGGTCATCCTGGTCTGGCTGGCCGGCGGGCCGAGCCACATCGACATGTACGACCTCAAGCCGGACGCCCCGGCCGAGTTCCGCGGCGAGTTCAAGCCGATCGCGACCAACGTGCCGGGCATCGCAGATCGGCGAGCACCTGCCGCTGCAGGCGCAGATCATGGACAAGCTGGCCGTCGTCCGCTCGGCGTACCACACCAACGCCGGCCACGGCATGGGCTCGCAGTGGATGCTCACCGGCTACCAGCCGACGATCGAGGTCAACGACAACATCTACCCGGCGTGCGGCTCGGTCGTCGCGCGGCTGCGCGGGGCCGAACGAGCCGGGCCTGCCGGCCTACGTCAACCTGCCGCGGCGTGCTCGGCCTGGGCAAGGCGGCGTACCTCGGGCGCGTCGTACAACCCGTTCGCGCCCGACAGCGACCCGAACGACGACGGCTTCCAGGTCCGCAACCTGAAGCTGCCCGGCCGCGTGAGCGCCGACCGGCTGGACCGCCGCCGCGAGCTGCTCGGCGCAGCTCGACCAGATCCGCCGCGACATCGACGCGCAAGGGCGACCTCGACGGGCTCGACACGTTCTACCGCGACGCGCTGGAGATGGTCACCAGCGACAAGGCCCAGCAAGGCGTTCGACATCAGCAAGGAAGACCCGCAAGCTCCGCGACCGGTACGGCCGCAACGACCTGGGCCAGAGCTGCCTGCTGGCCCGGCGGCTGGTCGAGGCGGGCGTGACGCTACGTCACCGTCCAGGCCGGCGGCGGCTGGGACACGCACGGCGACAACTTCACGCGAGCTCAAGGACAACCTGCTGCCGAAGTACGACCGGGCCGTGGCCGCGCTGGTGAGCGACCTGCACGACCGCGGCCTGGCAGGACGACGTGCTGGTGATGGCGATGGGCGAGTTCGGCCGCACGCCGCGGATCAACCCGGACGCCGGCCGCGACCACTGGCCCGGCGCGATGAGCGTCCTCTACGCCGGCGGCGGCCTGAAGATGGGCCAGGTGATCGGCACGCACCGACGCCAAGGCCGAGTACCCGACCAGCAAGCCGTACACGCCCGGCTGCGTGCTCTCGACGATGTACCACGTGCTGGGCATCGACCACAAGCACGTCTTCTACGACCAGGCCCACCGCCCGCTGCCGATCCTGAGCGAAGGGCAGCCGATCGAGGAGCTGGTGTAGCGAGCCCGAGTGAAAGTAGGACGGTTTCAACCGTCCGAGCAGACCGCATGAGTGTGCGACCTTCAGTATGAGTATCGATCCCTGCCACGAGCGAGATGGCGATTCTGCGGCGAATCGTCAATCCAAAACAGCCATTCATCTCCAAGGAGGCGGCCCGCGCAGTGCTTGAGTTCAAGCTTAGCCCCGCCGACCGGCAGCGAATCAACGAACTGGCAGCCAAGAACCGGCAGGGAATGTTGACAGCTAGGGAGGAAGAGGAGCTCAACAACTACCTTCGCGTCGGCCAGACGCTGGGCATTCTGCAATCCAAAGCACGGCGCACACTGAGAACTAGCCCCAAGGCGGCCTCGTCCGCGAAACGCCGCCAATGAAGCGCGCCCTGTTGAAGCAGCTCCGGCTTCTGGCGAATGATCGCTGCGACTACTGTCAGATGCCTCGCCGATTCGATCCACTCCCCTTTCAGGTCGATCACATCATCGCCAAGCAGCACGGCGGCAAAACCGTCTTGGAGAACCTCGCTTGGAGTTGTCTCCACTGCAACAAGCACAAAGGCCCCAACATTGCCGGCATCGATCCTCTGACGGGGCAGATCGTGCCGCTGTTTCATCCTCGTCGCCAACGGTGGGACCGGCACTTCGTCTGGCAGGGCAAGCTTCTTGAGGGTCGTACGCGCGTCGGCCGTGCAACGATCCACGTGTTGGCGATGAACGCAGCGGACTTCGTTGAGTTTCGGTCTGAGTTGTTCGACGAGGGTGTCTGATCACCGGTTGCCTGGGGAATAGCTAGATGATCCGTAGAATCCTGCTATCGGCCCTTCTGTCCGCCTCACTGAACGCGCTCAGCGCTGGCCGAGCTTCCCTCCATCCGTTTCGATCGCCTCACACCCCTGGGGGCTGCCGCCGGCACGACCGTGGAAGTCGAGGTCACCGGCGCCGACGTCGAAGGGGTGGACGAGCTGCTCTTCGATCATCCCGGCCTCACGGCAAAACCCATTGTGGGTAGCACAAAAGCCACGGGCGGCGACCGCGCCGCAGCAGCGGGCCGCAAGCGCGGCCGGCGTCGGGCCAGCAGCCGCTTTCAAGTCAGCGTGGCCGCTAACGTGCCGCCCGGCACGTACGACATGCGTTTGGTCGGTCGCTGGGGCGTGAGCAACCCGCGGCTGCTGGCCGTCTCGCACGGCCTGACCGACAGCACCGAGAAGGAGCCGAACGACTCGGCCGTGCAAGCTCAGAAGATTGCCGTCAACTCGGCTGTCAACGGCATGTTCGACGGCAACGGCGAAGACGTGTTTCGCTTTCCCGCCACCAAGGGGCAACGGATCGTCCTCGACTGCCAGGCCGGCAAGCTCGATTCGCCGCTCGACGCCACGATGTCTCTTTCGACGGCCGACGGCAAGCCGCTGGCCGCTAGCGGCGACTACAACGGCCGCGATCCGCTGATCGACTTCATCGCTCCGGCCGACGGCAAGTACCTCGTCACCGTGTACGACCTGTCCTATCGCGGCGGCTCGCCCTATCGGCTGATCGTCAGCGACCGGCCGCACGTCGAGAACGTCTGCCCGCGGGCAGTCCGCGCCGGCGACTCGACCGAACTCACGCTGCGGGGCCGCAACCTGGGCAGCGACGCGGCCCGCTCACCGCTCTCGATTGGCGATCTACCACTGGAAGAGCGCCGCATCCGGTTGGCCCCGCCGCCGGCCGACGTGCTGAAGCTGGGGGCTTATCGCTTCCTCGAGCATCCCACCGACCACACGGTGCTGCCAACCGCGGCCACTTGCACGCTCAGTGGTTATCAGGTGCGGCCGCTGGCCGAGAGCGCGGGGCCGTCGCTGACCGCCCACAGCTTGCTTGTATGCGATAGCCCGGTCACGCTCGAAGCGGAACCGAACGATGAGGCCGCTAAACCGCAAAGCGTTTCGCTACCGCTCGTGCTCAGTGGCCGGTTCGATCGGCCGCGCGACGCCGATTGGTTCGAGTTCAACGTGGAAGAACCGGGAAACTACGTCTTCGACGTTTACTGCGAACGGATCAACGGCCGGGCCGATCCCTATCTCGTGGTCACCGACGACCAGGGCAACCGCGTCACCGAGCTCGATGACTACGGCCACCGCATCAACGCCTTCGATGGGCACCTTCGCGATCCTTCCGGCGTCATCGGCCTGGCGAAGCGCAAACACCGCGTACTCGTTCAGGACCGTTACGGCCGCGGCGGTGCCCGCTATCAGTACGTGCTCACGATCCGCAAGCCGCGGCCGGACTTTTATGCCGCCGTGATTCACAGCCAAAACCCTGGTCCGGGCGGCACCACGATCTGGCGCGGCGGCGCAGTCTATCTCGACGTCATCCTGCACCATCGCGAGGGGTTCGGCGGGGACGTCACGCTCACAGCCGAGAACCTGCCGCCGGGCGTACACGCCGTGCCCACGGTGATCGCCAACAACACGCGGGGCCAGTTCGTGCTCTGGGCCGACGCCGACGCCCCGGAGTTCGCCGGGCCGATCCGCCTCTTGGCGAGCGGCCGGCGTCAGGGGGCTGATGGAAGCGGCAAGCGCGATTCCGAAGCAGAAGAAGTCTTCACCCGCGAGGTGCGCCCCTACACGCGCGTCTGGAACGATGCTTCGCAGAACTCCAGCCGGCCCACGCGCGAGCTGGTCGTCGCGGTTCGCGACAGCGCACCCTTCGGGCTGCGGTTCGAGCCGGAGCGCCTCGAGGTCGAAGCGGGCAAGCCGGTTCAGCTCAAGTTGAAGCTCGTTCGCCACTGGGCCGACTTTCGCGGCGACGTGAACGTGCTGCCGCTGGAGTTCCCCGGCCAGTTCCGCCTAGGGACGACTAAGATTGCCGCCGGGCAAGAAGAGCTAGCCGTGACGATCGACGTGCAAGGCGGCACGCGGCCGGGCGACTACACGCTGGCCGCGCTATGCCAGGCGCAGGTGCCGTTCAACAAAGACCCGGAAGCCAAAGACCGCCCGCCGACGCTCGTCTCGCTTCCCAGCCGGCCGGTGACGATCACGGTGAAGAAGCCAGCGAAGTGACGGCGAAAGTACCGGGGCTGCCCCCCGCTCGCCGGCGTGCGATCTAATTGATCATCGTCCTAGTTGAACATCGTCGGCGGCAGCTCTTTGAGCTGCTTGACGGTGATGCGAGCCACGTCGTCCCAGGCGATCACCGTCACCGTGTGCGTGCCGTCGTGAGCGCGAATGGCGAAGATGCCAAACTGTCCGCGCGACACGTCGTGGGCATAGTTGAGTGGGGCGATGCGCTCGCCGGTCTTCAGCTCCAGCTCGACGACGGCCTCGCGGTCCGACTCTTCCCAGATGCGCTCGAAGAGGGCCGCCAGCGGGTGGCCGTGCGGCTCCGGCGGCGCGGGGGGCCCGGGCGGGCCGCCGTATTCGTCCGCCACCGCTTGCTCTTCGATGAAGCGGAAGTTGGGGGCCAGCCCGCCGGAGGAGCCGCCGGACTTCGGGCCCACCTGCGGCTCGACGACTTCGACTTCTCCTGGGTTCCGCGCGTCTCCGGTGGCGGCCGGATTTCCTGAATCTGGCCCGCCGCCACCATCTCGCCCGATTCGGCCACCGAAGCCGTGCGCTGGCCTTCGGCCTCGTCTTCCAAACTGGGCACGATGAACTTTTCGCTGCAGTGCGGGCATTGGCCGCGCTTGCCTTGCAGCCGGGCGGGGGCACGCAGGTAGTGCTCGTTAGGGCAGTAAAACTCGATGATCTCTTCGGCCCGCAGCACGTCGATGCCGTTGTAGCTCGGCGGCGGCTGGGGCACCTCGAACATCGTCTGGCATTGGGGGCATTTGCCGGTGCTGCCGGCCTTGTCGGCCGGGCGCTGATCTTGTGTCCGCGCGGACAAGTAAAGCGAATGGCCATGCCCTGGACCTTGAGAGGTTGCCGCGTGTTGCCGAGACTAGATTTGCATTACCATAGGTTATCTTATCGCGGGCGTCGGCGGCCAACAATGCGCCGCCCGAACTGTCCGGGCCAGGCCGGCGAGCGGGGGGCGTAAACCCACCTGATTACGTGACAAGGTGACAAGGTGACAAGGTGGCGGGAGACGGCGAGACTGACGGTCTGGCACTGGGCATCGTGATCGTGGACCACGGCTCGCGGCGGGAGGAGAGCAACCGCATGCTGCTGGCGGTCGTGGAGCAGTTTCGCCCGCACGACCCGCTATCCGATCGTCGAGCCGGCCCACATGGAGCTGGCCGAGCCGTCGATCCGCACCGCGTTTGCCCGCTGCGTGGCGCGAGGGGCGAGAATGCGTCGTGGTGCACCCCTATTTCCTGCTGCCGGGTAAGCACTGGACGGAAGACATCCCCGCGCTGGCCGCCGCAGCGGCGGCCGAGCATCCGGGCGTGCGCCATGCCGTCACCGCGCCGCTGGGGTTGCACCCCTTGATGACGCGGGTCATCGAAGAGCGGATCACGGAGTGCCTGGCCGTAGAACGGAATTCATTCCGTTCGTCGGTTCGTCAGGACGCCGGAACGGAATGAATTCCGTTCCACCGCTGGTGCGTGCAGCTCGCGGCTCGCGCGCTGCTTGCTCTTGGCCGAGCATCGGCAGTAGACTACGCGCGATCCTGAGGCCCGGCTTTTCTGGAGAAGCGTGGCTTCTCCTGCGGCTTCTTCCTTGCGGAACAGGGAGATCGAAGCATGTCGCGTCGCGCCATTCTCTGCGTTTGTGCCTGCGCGGTCGTGTGGATCGCGCAGAGCGTGTCTGCGGCCGGTCAAGAGAAATCAAAGCAGCCCCCGGCCGCCACTTCGGTGCAGTTGCCTTCCTTCGGCATCGCCATCGATGCCCAGGGCGTGCTTTCGGTCAAAGAGTTCAACGATCCCAGCGGCCGGCTGATGCTCCAGCGGCAGCAGGCGGCGCAGGCGAAATTGCCTGGCGACGTGGCGCGGGCCGCCCCGCTGCGCAAGATCGCGCTGCGGCGCTTGGAGGCGGCCGCGGCCAGGCTGCTCAAGGCCGGCAAGCCGCTGGACGAGGAGATGCTCTATCTGGCCGGCCTCCAGCGGCTGCAATACGTCTTCTATTATCCGGACGAAAAGGAGATCGTCATCGCCGGGCCGGCCGAGGGATGGATGGCGGACCTCTCCGGCCGCATCGTCGGCATGCGGTCCGGGCTGCCGGTGCTGGAGATGGAGGACCTGGTGGTGGCGCTGCGGGCGTTTCCACCGGAAGGGCGCGGGCAGGCGGCGCTGGGCTGTTCCATCGACCCTGATCCCGACTCGCTCGAGCGGGTGCGCGAGTTCCAGCGGAAGGTGCCCCGCACGGTGCGGGAGGAGCAACGCACCGACGTGGCCCTCAAGATCGCCGCCGGCATGGAAGAGGCGCTGGGCATGGCCAACGTCCGCGTGTTCGGGGTGCCGGCCGACACGCACTTCGCCCAGGTGCTGATCGAGGCCGACTATCGCATGAAGCTGATCGGCATCGGCCGCGAACGGCCGCCGATCAAGCTGGCCAGCTACCTCGATCTGCTCTCCTCGCCGCGGCAAGGCACGCTCCAGCGGTGGTGGTTCACGCCGGACTACGATTGCGTCCGGCTGGCCGACGACCGGCTGGCGATGGAGCTGGTCGGCCAGGCCATGCAGCTTCAGACCGAGGACAAGGTGATTCTGCCGGGCGGGCTGTTGGCGAACAAGGCCGCGCCCAACGCGGCCAGCCAGCAATTCACCGCCGGCTTCACCAAGAAGTACCCCGAGCTGGCGGCCAGGACGCCGGTCTTCGCCCAGCTCCGCAACCTCGTGGACATCGCCGTGGCGGCCGCGTTCGTGAAGAAAGAAGATTTCTACGGCCGGGCCGGCTGGCGGCTGGAGACATGGGGGGACGAGCAAGTCTTCAAGGTCCGCGGCAAACCGGCGCCGGCGAAGGCGCCGTGCATCGCCAACTCGCGCTGGAAGGGCAACCGCCTGCTGACGCCGGCGGGCGGCGGTGTGGACATTCAACCGGCCCAGGCCTTCGATCCGCGGCGGCTGATCGAAGGACGAAAAGGGAGAGCTGTACAAGGCCCACCAGCAAGCGGCCAAACTGCCCGCCGGCCGGTGGTGGTGGGATTGACTACGTCGTGTGGGGCACGGTTCCAAACGTGCCCGACTTTGCGGCCGGACGCTCGGGACGGGCACGTTTGAAACGTGCCCCACGTTCATCTGGCGGAGCGAGGCCTAATACGGGAGCCGTGTATGGTGCTGCTCGAGTTCAGCCTGTCGCCGCTGGAGAAGGGGCAAAGCGTCAGCCTTTACGTCGGCGCAGCCTGGAGATCGTCCAGCGCAGCGGCCTGGACTATCGGCTGCATGCGATGGGCACGATCGTCGAAGGGGAGCTGGAGGAGGTGCTGGCGGTGCTCCGCGGTTGTTTCGAGGCCCTGGCGGCCGACTGCGACCGCATCACCTGCACCGCGAAGCTCGACTTCCGCCGCGGCCACAGCGGCCGGCTGGAGTCGAAGGTCAAAAGCGTGGAAGAGAAGCTGGGGCGCGAATTGAAGAGGGCCTGACGCGATGAGGTTGTGTCGTCCGGCTATAGCTAACGCCATGCCCTGCTGATACGCTTAGTTCATGATCCAGCACGCGGCAATCGCTGCGAGTATTGCCGGCTGTCCCAAGAAGACCTGCCGTTCGCAACATTTCACGTGGAACACGTCGTCGCGAAGAAGCACCGCGGCGCTGACGACGAAGCCAATCTCGCCTTGGCGTGCGATCAGTGCAACCTGCACAAGGGACCGAATCTGAGTGGCATCGATCCCGAGACGAGCACCGTCGTCGAACTCTTTCACCCGCGGCGTGAGCGATGGGCGGACCACTTTGTGATCGAGGAAGGTTGGGTTGTGGGACGAACACCCTGTGGACGCGTCACCGTCGCCGTCTGTGACATGAATTCACCCGACCGCGTGGAGGTCCGACGAGAGCTGGCCACCTGACGAGCATCATGCCCACCGACCACCATAATCCTCCATCGCCGGCCGACCCCGTCAGCCAGCCGGTTTCCGCGATCCTCGGCCGCATCCCCAGTGGCGTTTACGTGCTCACCGTCCGCAGCGGTGACGAGGAAACCGGCATGCTCGCCAGTTGGGTGATGCAGGCCGGCTTCGACCCGCCGATGGTCTCGGTCGCCGTTCGCAAGGGACGCTACGTGGCCGATTGGCTGCGCGCCGGAGAGCCGTTCGTGCTCAACGTGGTGTGCGAGGGACAAGCCCGCACGCTGCGGCACTTCAGCCGGGGCTTCGCGCCCGGCGAGCCGGCCTTCGACGGTCTCGAGATCACCCGCACGCCGGGGGGCTTGGCGGTGCTCGGCGGCTCGCTAGGCCATTTGGAATGCGGCCGGGGGTTGTATCGACTCGGCCGATCACCACGTTTTTCTGGCCCGTGTCATCGGCGGCAGCCTGGCCAGCGACGCCCCCCCGATGGTCCACGTGCGGAAGAACGGGCTGCGGTACTGATGTGTCAGTGGTCAGTGGTCAGTTGTCAGTTGGTTCCGCTCTATCGGGACAAAGGACAAGGGACAAAGGACAAGGGACAAAGACCATCCCAGCGCCTTCCCCCGCACCGGGGCGGAGGATAGGATGAAAGAACGGTCGAGATAACCTGGTCTGTTTTCCGGCCGTAGCCTGGTCTTGCGTTCATTGACAGCCGTTTTTTCGACCGGCTATACTTAGCGAACACGTCGGCGCGGATGCCATTCTGGCTCTCCATACAACTTCGTTGCGACTACGGGCGGTGGCACGCGAAAGCGGTTTTTTCCGTGACCTGCGCTCAGCTCGAGTTCCATAAGGGGTAACCGATGAACCTCGTCGGCAAGATTCTCGTGGTGGCCTTGCTGGTCATGTCTTTGGTGTTCGGCAGCTTCACGTTGGCCGTGCACGCGACGCACAAGAACTGGAAGTTGACGGTGGACAACCCCAACCCCAAGCCCGGAGAGCAGCCGGGGCTCAAGCAGGTCATCTCCGAGCGCGACACGGTCATCGCCCGGCTCCAGGCCGATCTCACGAACAAGGAGCAGTTGTACCATCGCACGCTCCGCGAGTCCGAGCAGAAGCTGGGCCAGTTGGAATCGGCCAATTCCGAGCTGCAAACGACCCGCACAAACTTGCAGACCGAGATCGCCAACAAATCGAGGGATCTGAACGACGCCATCAAGGCCTCCAACGACTCGGCGAACGTCCTGGCCAAGACCCAAGGGGAGAACAAGGCGCTTCGCGATGAGAACATTCAGGTGAAGATGGAGCGGCGACCAGCATTATGACCAGCTGGTCAAGCTGATCGATCAACATTCTCAGGCCGCGGGCGAATGGGCCCGGCTGGCCGAGCGCAACAAGCAGCTCCTGGCCCAGTGCGCGCAGTACCGCATCGTGATTCAGGACAAAGGGTTGCCCCTGAACCTCGAGACCCCCACCGTCTTTGGCCTGGTCACGCGCACGAACACCGCCGCGAAGATGATCGAAATCAACCTCGGCTCGGATGACGGCCTGAAGAAGGGGATCACGATGGAGGTCTATCGCTTCGGGGACAATCTCGCCACCACCACCTATCTCGGCCAGATTCGCCTTTCCGAAGTCGCAAAGACCAGCGCCGTTGGCCAGGTCATCAGTCTCAAGGGCACCATTCAAAAGGACGACCATGTCGCTACCCGGATTGATAGTCCCAACGCCCCTCAGGGCATACCGGGCGAGAAACCCAAGTCGGACATCTACACGGTGATGCTGCTCATTGCCCTGCTGGCCGTGGGCGCGGCGATCGCGCTCTTGTGCAGCGAGATGAGCAAGTATGAATGGGACTACAAGGCCCAGACCATTCAGCGTCCCGCGGCGATCCCGGGGCGATAATCGTCGTCTTTCGCTCCGCGAAACAACGTCCGTTCTTGGAGCGAAGCGACGATCGCTACCCGCGCCCTCTGAATCACCGCTGTGCTTCAGTCGGAATCGCCTCACCGCGCACGAGGTCGTCGAACGTCTGCCGGGCGCGGATCAGGTGGGCCTGGCCAGCGTCCACCAGCACTTCGGCCACGAGCGGCTTGGAGTTGTAGTTCGAGGCCATCACGTACCCGTAGGCGCCGGCGCACTCGATGACGAGGTGCTCGCCCACCTTGGCCTCGGGCAGCCGGCGCTGGCTGACGAAGCCGCCGTCGGACTGGGTGAAGATGTCGCCCGACTCGCACAGCGGCCCGCCAACGACGACATCGTGCTCGGGCCGAGGAAGCGGGGAAGCGGAGGAGCGAAGAAGCGAAGAAGGTCCTCCACTTCCCGCTCCTCCGCTCCTCCGCTCCTCTGCTCCTCCGCTCCTCCGCTCCTCCGCTCCTTCGCTCCTCTGCTCCTTCGCTCCTCCGCTCCCTTCCCCCGCCGGGCAGATTGACATCGGGTGGTAGGCGCCATACAGGATGGGCCGGGCCAGGTTATTGAACCCGGCATCGACCAGATAGAAGGCGTTGCCCCCCTGCCGCTTGATTGCGCGGATTTCGGTCACCAGGAATCCGCTCTCGGCCACCAGATATCGCCCCGGCTCCAGCTCGAGGTGGAGCGGGTGGCCCACGGCCTTCTCGAGCTTCCGCCGCGTAGCGTCCCAGAGACGATGATAGCCGGCGATCTCGACGAACGGCTCGCCGTCGCGGTAGGGGATCGGCAGCCCGCCGCCGGCTGAGATGCTGCGCAGCGACCCGCCGACGCGGGCAGCCAGCTTTTCCATCGAGCCGCACACCTGGGCCAGATGTTCCATGTCGCTCCCCGAGCCGATGTGCACGTGCAGGCCGACGACGGTGATGCCCGAGCCCCCTGGCAGCGGCCAGCACGCTGTCCAGCTCCTCGTGCCAGATGCCGTGCTTGGAGCTTTCGCCGCCGGTGTTGGTCTTCTGGCTGTGCCCGTGGCCGAAGCCGGGGTTGATCCGCAGCGTGATCGGCTGGCCGCCGCAGCGCTCGGCCAGTTGCTCGAGCATATCGGCCGAGCCGCAGTTGACGTGGATGCGGTGCTTGGCCACCAGCTCCAAGGCATCGCGGTCGAAAATATCGGCCGTATACACGAGCGGCGGCGGATCACCCTGCGGCGAGTAGCCGGCCGCCATGGCCCGCAGGATTTCGCCGGCGCTCACGGCATCGACCATCACGCCCAGACGGCGGAGCAAGTCGAGGATGGCCAGGTTCGAGCAGGCCTTCTGAGCGTAGCGGATGTGCTCGAACGCTCGCAGATCGGCCACGCGCTGGCGAATCCTGGCGGCGTCGTAGACGTAAACGGGCGTGCCGTATTGCCGGGCGATGTCGGCAACGGAGACCCCGCCGATTTCAGTGCGAAGCGTGGGATAAGAAGCGGTGGCAGGCATGAATTAGAAGTGGCAGAAGGTCGGCGATCGATCAGATCCAACTGGGGAAACATTCTTGGCCACGAAGAGCACCAAGAGCACGAAGTCAGTGGCTCGGCTCGTCTTAGTGCTCTTGGTGTCCTTTGTGGCTATATGGATTCTACCGAGAGGCGCGTTTGGCGGCGGTGGTTCGCTCTTTAGGGATTTTCGCCTTTGCCGCTCTGGTCACCGGGGCGGGTTCGGCTGGCAGCTTCGCCAGGCTCCGCTTGGGGGCGATGAGCCGGTAGCTCTCTTGCACCAGCTCGCGAACGAGGTCCCAATCGGCGGTCGGGGAGACGTCCATCGACACCCATCCTTTGTGGCCGACATAGGGCGCCGGCCGGAAGCGGGGATCGTGGACGATCGCCTTGGCGTGGCCCATCTCCAGCTTGAAGCTGATGACGGCGCGGCCGTCTTCCTCGCCGCAGCCGGAGAAGATCTTTTCGCCCACGCGGAAGTGCGGCGTCCCCCAGGTGAGCGTCTCCTTGGTGTCCGGCAGGGCCAGGCAAATCTCGCGCATCCTGGCTAACACGGCGGAAGTCTTCGGCATGGCAAGAAGATCCCATGCTACGCCAGAATGCCCGGGATCGGGTCTCCCTCCGGCAGCACGAAATGCGGCCGATTCTGGCGGTCGTGCACGCGCGTCAGTGGGTCGATGCCGATGGCCTGGTAGATCGTCGCGGCAATGTCGGCGGGGGTGTAGCCGCGCGTCGTGGGGAACGCACGCCTGCTTGTCGGTGGCGCCGATGACCTGGCCGCCGTGCACGCCGCCGCCGGCGAAGAAGATCGAGCCGGCGGCGCCCCAGTGATCGCGGCCGCCGTGCTTGTTGATCTTCGGCGTGCGGCCGAACTCGGTGAGGAAGCACGACCAGCGTCGATGTCGAGCAGGCCGCGCTCGTCGCAGGTCGGCGATCAGCGCGGCGAAGGCCTGGTCCATGCCGGCCAGGTGATAGCCGCGCGTGGCACATCTCGGCAGATGTGCGGCTGCTTCTGCACCGGCGCGGTGTGGTTGTCCCACAGGTTGCCGTAGTCGGGATCGTAGCCGTAATCGACCATCACGAACCGGGCCCCCGCCTCGACCAGCCGGCGGGCCAGCAGGCAGCGCCCGCCGATCTTCGTGCGGCCGTAGGCCTCGCGCACGCTCGTCCGGCTCGTCGCGACAGGTCGAACGCCCGCCGCACCTGCGGCGTGGCCAAGCAGCCGCAGCGCGCTGTCGTACTGCGCATCGGCCGCCGCGAGCACGTCGCTGCCGGTCGAGCCTGCGCAGCGCCTGCGTCGAAGCGTCTGCCGCAGCTGCGCGCGGCCGCAGCAGGCGGCCGAGCGGCAGCTCGGCCGGCAGGCGCAGCGATCTGCGGCTGCAGGTCTTCGTCCGCCAGCGGCGGACGGATCGACGAGCTTCTCGCCGACGGTGAAGTCCGGCTGCTCCGGCTGGCCGCCGAGGCAGAACGGGGCGTACTGGCTCCCCAGCCAGCCGCCGACGAACAGGTTGTGCGGCGGCGGGCCGGGCCGCGTGATGCCCGGCACGGCGATGTAGCCCGGCAGCCCGTTGCGCGGGCCGTGCAGGTGCGAGACGATCGAGCCGATGTTCGGCTCGCTGAAGAGCTGCGTTCATGCGTCACCTTGCGGCCCGACAGCGTATAGACCTGGCTCAGCAGGTGGTCGTTGCTGTCGTGCGAGAAGCTGCGGACCAGGGCCAGCTTGTCGGCGATCTGCGGCCAGGTCGGGGCAGCGTCTCGCAGAACCGCACGCCGGGCAGCGTTCGTGGCGATGTCGCCGAGCGTGCCGCGGATTTCCTCGGGCGCGTCGGGCTTGGGATCGAACGAATCGATGTGCGTGACGCCGCCGGCCATCCACAGGTAGATCACGCTGCGGGCCCGCGGGGCTCTTCCGCCGGATAGGCCTCCAGCCTCCCCAGCCAGTCCCATCGACGGCAGCACGCTGGCCGAAATCGCCAGCGAGCCGACGCGAAGCACGTCACGCCGATTGAAAGGCGCGGGCATCGCGGTGTTTGAGCAACGCGTGGGGCCGTGGCGGGTGGGATCCATTCGGCCGAGCTCCGGGAAGGGTGCAAGTTGGCAGCATTATGCCCAAGGGACGAAGCGTCTGGCAAGGTTGTAGCGAAGGAAGCAGAGCCAAACGGCGGCCGGCGCCGTGCTCCGGTGAGCAGGAACGCAGGAACGCTAATAATCGCTAATCTTCGCTAATAGCATTCGTGCCTTGCTGTCCGCCGGCGCAAATGACGCAGAGGCTGTTTCGATCAGCGGTTATTAGCGTCTATTAGCGTTCCAAGAAACTTTGCGTCATGATGCCGTAAGGTGGTAGGGCGACTGGATTCATTCCGCCTCCCGCATTCCGCATTCCGCACTCCGCATTCCGCACCGACTTCCATGCGCATCACCGCCGTCGAAATCTACCACGTGGCCATGCCGCTGATCTATCCCTGGCGGACCGCGTACGGCGAGGATGCGGCCGTGGAGTCGGTGCTCCTGCGGCTGCATGCGACCGAGCCGGCGAGCGGCCGCGAGCTGTCGGCCTGGGGCGAGTCGTCGCCGCTGGCCGCGCCGTGCTACAGCCCCGAGTGGGCCGGCGGCGTCTATGGCGTCGTGCGCGATTGGCTGGCGCCGGCCGTGGTCGGCCGGGAGGTCGCCAGCGGGACCGAGCTGCAAAGGCTGCTGGGCCACTTCAAAGGCAATCCCTTCGCCAAGGCGGCGCTCGATACCGCCTGGTGGGTGCTCGAGTCGCAGCGCGTCGGTCAGCCGCTACATCGTCTGCTGGGAGCCGCGCGCGACACGTGCCCGGTCGGCGCCGACTTCGGCGTGATGGACTCGACCGACGACCTGCTGCGAGCCATCGCGGGGGCGGTCGAGGCCGGCTTTCCGCGGATCAAGCTGAAGTTCCGCCCCGGCTGGGACCTGCCGATGCTGACGGCAGTGCGGCGCGAGTTTCCCGACCAGGTCTTTCACATCGACTGCAACAGCGGCTACCGCCTGTCGGACCTGGACCTTTTTCGCCGCATCGATGAGCTGGACCTGGCCATGATCGAGCAGCCGCTGGCCCACGACGACCTGGTCGATCACGCCAAGCTCCAACAGGCGATCCGCACGCCGGTCTGCCTGGACGAGAGCATCACTTCGCCCGAGCGCGCCGCCCAGGCGATCGAGCTGCGGAGCTGCCGGTACGTCAACATCAAGCCGGGCCGCGTCGGCGGGCTGACGAATGCCGTGGCGATCCACGACCTGTGCCGCCGGCGACGTCCCCTGCTGGGTGGGCGGCATGCTGGAAAGCGCCGTCGGCGCCCGGCTGTGCGTGGCGCTGGCGATGCTGGACAACTTCACGTACCCGGCCGACATCTTCCCGTCCAGCCGTTTCTACGCCGATGATCTGGGCCGGCCGGAGCTGGAGCTGACTATCGGCGCGGACGGCACACCGCACGTTGTCGCCAGCAGAGAGCCAGGCATCGGGGCCGAGCCAAACGCGGCGCTGCTCCAGCGGCTTACGAAGCAGAAAGCGCGGATCGGTTGAGGGAAGAAACGCCAAACACGGAAGGAAGGCACGGCCGAGCCGCAACGAGGACTTCTCGCCCGCAGATTCCGCGAATCGACGCGACATACCATCGAACAGGAGGCACAGAGGCCACAGAGAGATCGGTGGCAATCCAGGGCACTCTTGTGGCCTCTGTGCCCTCCTGTTTAAGAGAATCTTCGCGCCAGCGCGGCAATCACCGGCTAGTAGTATGGAATGACACGGAAGAAAGCCACTGTTTTCCGTGTGTTCCGTGGTTGCGGCTACGCCGCGCTGGGTCATTCGTGGTTGTCCTAATCAGAAAGGGATATCGTCATCGCCCGGCGGGTCCATCGCGTCTTCGACCTCGCTCGGCGGTTCGAGGAAGCGGCGCAGGCGGCCGGCCAGATCGTCGCACTTGGGCCGCAGCTCGTCGCGCGCCGTAGCCACGGCCGCCAGCGTTTCACAGAAGCGATCCAAGACCGGCTCGAGCAAGTCCGCCGCGCCGTCCAGATCGGTGGATCGCGCGACCTCGCGCAGGTTGCCGAAATCGCGGTTCAGCCGGTCGATCAGCGGTGGCGTTTCGGCCGCACGTGGCCGCCTCTCTTCACGTGGCAGCCTCTCTCCGAGTCGCGCGTGCGAGTCTCCGAGAGACTCGTCCGTTTGAGGCTCGTCCGTTTCCTTCGGCGGATTCCTGAGATCGACGATCAGCTCGGCCAGGTTCGAGCCGATGCCGAACAGCCGCAGCTCCAGCGGCTCGCCGTCGGTCTGCTCCGCGACGAAGCTCCGCCGCCAGAGGTAATCCGGGTCGGTGTATCCTTCGCCGAACCTCTGGACGCCAAGCCGCTCCTTCTCAGCCCACTCCTCCCTGAACCGGCGGCCGTGCTCCTCCCATTTGCGGCGCTCCTGCTCCCATTCCTCGCGCGTGACGTGGAACGAGAAGGCAAAGTCGTCGTCCATGTTGCAGCCATCCAGATGCCAGAACATCGGGCCGGGCATGTCGCCCAGCATCTGACATAATGGGCAGTCGTCGTCGATCATCGCGTCGTGGCCGCTCATACTCTCGGGCAGGCGTGCCCGCTCGTGGTCGATAATCTCGCGCGGCGTCAGGCCGTGATGCTCTGGATCGGGCGCCTGCAGCCACTCATCGCGGACGCGCTCCAGCCGCGGCACTTCGGCGGTGAGAAAGTCGCCTGTGGTGAGCGACTGCAAATCGGCCGCGCCGGCCGGTTCAGCTAGCCGCTCCCAGCACGACCACAGCACATGCCGCACCAGCTCGTAGTAGGTCACGATCTCGTGCGTGCCGAACCCGGCGAAGCGGAAGGCGTGCGAATCCTGCGCGAGTCCGCGAGGGCACTCGCCTTGGTGCGACCATTGAACGCCCCGGTGTTGCAGGTCCAAATCGATGAAGTTGCGCCTGGCCAGCAGCACGTCGCGCGGCGCCTGGCCGCGGAGGTCGTTGCGCGGCGTCGTCAGCCAGCGAGCGTGAATGTCGCGCACGGCTTCATACTCGGCCTCGCGGTGAGGGTCCGGTGGAAACGACGGGACGCCTTGATCGACGGCCTCCGCCGCACGTTCCTCGTAAAGCCCGGCTTCTCGGAGGAGCCGGGCTTTTGCGAGCGCTTCGGCAGCGAGGAACTCCAGCGCGGGCCGGCCGTAGAACACCGCGCGCGTGTCGAGCGGCGGCTGGGCCGCCCGCTGCGTCCGACGGGGGTCGGCCTCCCCTTGCCAGTCGAGGATATTCCTGGTGAAGCGCCAGTCGGCGGACAAGCGATACCAGAGCCACAGGTCGGTGGCCTGGTGGCCGTCGTGATACTGCACTTCACCTTCGTGGCCGGGGGATGAATACGTCGATTCACAGGCTACGAGCCGCGCGGCAAGGTCGATGATCACGATGCCGGCGTCCCAGGGCTCATCGTTGATGCCGCGTCGAAAACCCTGGAAGAAGCTCCACTCGCGGGGCTTGAGATATCGCTGCACGGCCAGGTCCAGCTCCTCGATGGTCTCCGGCTCCGCGGCCAGCGCCGCGACCAGCCGGTCGGCGTCGCTGCCATGACACGTGCCGTGCAAGTCCTGCTCGGCATCGCGGACTACCAGGCGGACTTCGCTCATAAGGTGCTCCTGCGGCGGCGCGATGGGACGAGCTTGCTCTGCCGGAGCATTCTATCACGTTGGTCCAGCGGATCACGCACCGCGAGACGAAAGCGGCGAAGCCTGACGGCGGTTCATTTGCCGTGCGAGTCCACGTGCCATTTCAAATCCCGCAGCACCGTTTCGTTGCGCTCCATCAGCCTTCGTCCCTCGGGCATTCGTCCCAGAAGCTCGACGAACCGGTCATAACCGATACGGTAGACATCGTCGCCGGCCTCGAAAAGCGCGTGGCTGCGCTGCAAGACGCGCTCGATCTTGTCGAGGTACACTTCGCGCACCCAGGGCGCCGCGTCGGCCTCGATGAGCCCTTGGGTGACGGCCACCACGCCCGGCTGGCGGTCGCCGTGTTCAGGCCGCGGCGGCGGGTTCCACAGCGGCGGAAAGTCGGTCTGCTCGTGACGCGACATCACCCGCAGCGCCTCGATGAATCGGCCCGAGCGAATCAATTCCTCAGTGTCACGAGCGAGTCGCAACGGGGGCTGGGTAAAGGGCACAACGAACACCCACACGACCAGCGCAGCAACCGCCAGTGCCCAAAGCGACCAAGCGACGCCGACGCCGTGTACCGCCAGCAAGCGTGGTTTCCCTGCGCGGCAAGAGGCAACGACGAGAGCGCCGAAGAGCCAAACCAGCCACGACATGACAGCCCAGGAGAGCGCGGTCTCGGCCCAGTATCCGAGTGTAGCATCGGCCTCGGTCAGTCGCGCACCGCTCATGCCGCGCACCACGCGCCGCCTGCCAAAAGAGCGCCACCACGGCCACGGAATCTGCGAAGAACATCACGACGAAGAACGCCGATACGGGTTTGGCATCAAACACCACGGCCACCACACGCGTCATCAGGGCCACGCGCCAGAGGGAGACGAGGGCCAGCAGCCAAAGGTTGGCCTGGACCGCCTGCACCGGGGAGAGAAACCGCTCGACGGGCACTGCGTAGAGCCAGGCCAGCGGCGCCGTGAGCCAGTACAGCCCAAGAAACGACCAGTATCTTCGCCAAAAGCCAGGGCCCTCGTGCCGTTCCTGCCGGCGCGGCTGAAGCGCAGCCGTGGCCAAGGCGAACAGCAGGAACAACGTCGCCAGCGACGCGCCCAGCGGCACGGCCAGATGCCATGGCTCGTGCAGCAGGTCTACGCCGTCGTACTCGCGAGCAATACCGGCCGAGAGCACGAAGAGCGCCCCAGCAAGACGGCCTTGGGACTGGCGGCGATCGCTTTGATCGCCCGACGGCTGCCCAGCAGGTAGCGCAGTAGCGTCCAGACGTTCATGGCACTCGATGCTCGATGCGGGTCAATCGGTTGACGTTCGGCCGCCGCCACTCGTCCGACTGAGTCGTCGGCAGAATGAACGCCCAGATCCCCACGCTGAAGGCCGCCAGCGCCCACGTGGCCGCGAAACCTGGCCGCCGCAAAGCTCGGGCAGTGAGGCCGTACTCTGCTCTCGACCGCGGACCAACACCATGAGGTAGCCCACCAGGCAGACGGGCCAGAGGATGCCGATCCACTGCCGGGCGGAGTTGCTGACGGTGGCCACGAGCTGTTCGGCCTCCGTGAGGGTGATTCCGCCCATGACTTCCACGATGGCCCGCGGCCGCGAGGCCAGGCCCAAGGCCGCCAGCGCGACCGTGGCGGCGAACCAGCCAACGACGGCCAGCGCCGACAAGACACTGACGTTGAAGAACACCGACACAACGCGCGTCATGAGCGTCACGCGCCACACCGACACGACCAGCAACAGCCACAGGTTGGCTTCCACCGCCGCCAGGGGCCCCATCAGCCGTTCGACGGGAATGGCATACAGCCATGCCAACGGGGCCGTCGTCCAATACAGGCCCAGGAACGACCGGTACACGCGGCGGAAGCGGGCCTGGCCGTCGTTCTCGCGCGGATAGAAGGCGATGGTCGCCACCAGCAGCAGAAACAGCGACGTGACCAGCGAAGCCACGAAAGGCAACAGCAGGTGCCACGGATCGAGCATCAGGTCGTGGCCGTCATACTCGCGGGCGAACGCCGCCGAGAGAACAAAGATGCCGCCCAGCCACACCGCCCGAGGGCTGGCGGCGATCTCGAGGATCGCCTGCCGGTCACCCCAGAGAAAGCGCGGCAGCGTGGAAAGCGTCATGAGCTTGGCTCGGCCGGATGACCAGTAGCCGAAGTCGCCAGACTTCGGACGAGCTGAACCTGGCGAGTTCAGCTACGCATTGCTTGGAGTTGCCCTGCGCCGCAGACGGGCGTTGCGCCGCCAGACTTCACGGCGAATGCCCTGCCGCCGGCGGGTTGCTTCATCACCATACACGGCCCGCAACACGTCACGAAAACCCTGCTCCAGTTCCTCGACATTCAGACAATCGGGCTGGAACGTCACGTCGAACAGCGTATAGGCCGCCCACGGACGTTCCAGCAGCCTCCCGGCGTGCTCCAGACGGCGCCGAAGGGGTGTGCCGGGGAACGGGGTCTGGAGCGTCACCTGCACCTCGGCCAGAGGACTGCCCAAAATGAATCGCACGAGGCGGTCCATAGACTCGCGCGTCTCGCCGTCGGCTCCCAAGATAAAACAGCCGTTGACCGCCACGCCGGCCGCTTGAATCGCCTCGACCGATTGCATGATCCGGTCCAGCTCGGCCCGCTTGGCACCCATGCCCGGATAGCGAAAGACGAGCGACTCGATGCCCATCAGGACTTGCACGCAGCCCGACTCGGCCAGCCGGGCAACCAGCTCAGGCCGCTCGCCGAGCCGCCAGTCGGCCTCGGTGAAGTAGCGGAGCTCCGACGCGGCCAGCGCGTCGAACAGGGCATCGAAGTCGCGGTGGCCGACAAAGGTATTGTCGTCGGCCAGCTCCACGAGCGGCTCAGGCGACAGCGAGCAAATCGCCGCCAGCTCCGCGCGGACGTGCTCGAGGGGCTTCTCGCGAAACGGCCCCAGCAACCGGCTGGCCGCGCAGAACTCGCAGGCCAGCGGACAGCCGCGCTGCGTCTGTAGCGTGTAGCGCGGCGCACCGGGCAGCAGATCGAACCGGGGCTGCGGCCAGGCCCTGTCACGTGGGCGAGTCTTTCCGAGACTCGCGCCGCGTCTCGCAGGGACGCGGCGGGATGATAGATCGGCCGCAAGCGGCCATGTGCGGCGTCGCGCAGCACTTCGTGCCAAACGGCCTCACCCTCGCCCACGACAACCGCGTCGCAATAGTGCCGGGCCTCGTCAGGGCACGTCGTAACGTGCAGACCACCGATGACCACTGCCAGGTTCTCTGCCCGCAGTCGCTGACTGAAGGCATAGGCCTCGTCCACGGAAGCGCTCAGGGCCGACAGGGCCACCAGCGTCGGCCGCTCGGCCACAATCGCCTGCACCAGCTCATCGCTGACCGACGGGGCGCCGCGATAGCTGCACGTCCAGCCTTCGGGCAACATTCCCGCCAGCGTGAGCAAGCCCAGCGCCGGCAGCTCGGCGAGGGCGGCCGCCCGTTGCTGCAGCCCAGGCAACGACATCCCTAGGGAGAGCAGCTCCTCCTCTCGCACGCGAAAACCGGTAAAGGGCACGAACGCAACGTGCGGCATGGAACGACCGGAGGAGGAATGGCAGCAAACGAGATCGCCAGGATAATGTGCTGGCGTCTTCAGCCATTCTAATCGCGCCCGACGACCGGCCATATCGTTGGCGTTCGGCTACTCCCGCGCAGGCGCCGACCTGGTACTTCGGCCAGACGTTGCACTGTGGGACGATCCCAATGACGGCCTTCCTGGCTTCGACGCCGGCTTGGCGTGCTTCACCTGCTCCGCCTGGCCGGTCATTTCGAAGAGAAACCTACTGGCATGCGTGGGCCGCAGCTTGCCCCACTTGCGGCGCGAGAGAGGGAGCGTGAGCGTCAGGCGGTCTTGGGCGCGCGTCATGCCGACGTAGCACAAGCGGCGCTCTTCTTCGAGGCCTTCTTCCGCTTCGCCAAGGCTGCGCTGATGCGGCAGCACGCCCTCTTCCATGCCGACCATGTAGACCTGGGGAAATTCCAGCCCTTTGGCGCTGTGCAGCGTCATCAGCGTGACGGCGTCGCTGCGGAGCTGCGATTCCTTGTCGGCCTCCGTGCGCGGATCGAGCGTCATCTCATCCAGAAAGCCCAGCAGCGAGGCCGGGACGTAGGACGGATTTCCAATCCGTCCTTCCGGATCTTTATCCGGCGAGCTGCCACCGACAAGTGCCCCCTGGGCGGACGGATTGGAAATCCGTCCTACAGGGCGATGGGCGGCCTCGTATTCCGCCAGCGCATTGATGACCTCCTGCACGACGTTCCAGCGCGCCGCGCGGTCATTCGGGTCGGGACACGTGCGCTCCAGCTCCTGCTCGTAGCCGATCTGATCGACGATCCAGCGGAGCGCGCCGGCAAGCGGACCCCGGCGGAATCGTTCTTGCGCGCCTCCGATCAAACGGCAAAAGGCGCCGATGTTCGACGTTGGACGTTGGACGTTGGACGTTGGATGTTCGTCCTGAGGCCCCGAACGTCCAACGTCCAACATCGAACGTCCAACGTCCAACGAATCCATCACTTCCCACAGCGGCTTCCCCAGCTCCACGGCCCGCTGCGTCAGCTTCACCACGGTGCTTTGCCCGATGCCGCGCGGCGGCAGGTTGATGATCCGCAGCAGGGCCGGCTCGTCGGCCGGATTGGCGATCACGCGCAAGTAAGCCAGCACGTCGCGCACTTCCTTGCGGTCGAAGAACGACATGCCGCCCAGCACCACGTACTTGATCCCGATCCGCCGCAGCTCGGTCTCGAAGGGCCGGGTCTGCTCGTTCGTGCGGAAGAGGATCACGAAATCGCCCGGCGACGCCTGATGGCTGGTGATCTGCGAGCGGATTTCGACGGCCACGCCGCGGGCTTCCTCAACGTCGGTCTCGAACTGGAGAATTCGCGGCCGCACGCCGCCGGAGCGCGTCGAGCGCAGCACCTTGGCGTGCCGCTGACGGTTGAACCCGATCAGCCGGTTGGCCATCTCCAGGATCGGCCCGGTCGAACGGTAGTTTTCCTCCAGCCGCACGACCTTGGCCCCCGGCCAGTCGCGCGTGAACGCGAGAATATGGCTCACTTCCGCGCCGCGCCAGCCGTAGATCGATTGATCGTCATCGCCGACCACGCACAGGTTGCGGTGGTCGCGGGCCAAGGCCTTGACGATGCGATACTGCGGGGCGTTCGTGTCCTGGTACTCATCGATCAACAGATGCCGGAAGCGGGCCGCTTCTTCCGCCCGCACGTCGGCGTGCCGAGAGAACAGCTCCTCGGTCAAGAGCAGCAGGTCATCGAAATCGACCGCACCGCGGGCTTGCAGCGTCCGCTGGTAGCGGCGGTAGCCCATCGCGGCCAGGTGCTCCCGGTCGTTAGCGGCCGAGCTTTCGGCCTGAGCCGGACGGATGGCCGACGACTTCCAGCGGCTGATCGCCGCCAAGAGATCGCCGGGCCGCAGCGATTCGGTCGCCACCTTCAGCTCCCGCAGGGCCGAGCGGGCAAGCGATTCCTGGTCCGCGCGGTCGCAGATCGCGAAGGCCGCCGGATAGCCCAGGTGCGTGATCCGCCGCCGCAGGATGCTCAGGCACAGCGAGTGAAAGGTGGAGATATGCGGCCGCCGTGCGTAGGACGGATTTCCAATCCGTCCTCCCGCGCTGCGGCGATGGCCGAGCAACTGGCCGGCCCGCTCCTGCATCTCGCCGGCGGCCTTCTTGGTGAACGTGACCGCCAGGATCTTGTCCGGAGGGGTGCCGCGGCGGATCAGCTCCGCGATGCGATAAGTGACGACGCGCGTCTTGCCGGAGCCCGCACCGGCCAGCACCAACAGCGGCCCGGAGAGCGTATGGACCGCCTCGCGCTGGGCTGAGTTCAATTGCATCCTGTTCCACCGCATCCTTGGGGAACGCGTCCGTGGCGGCTCGCGCGTCCGAGACCCTGAGCCCACTTAATCCAACGGGTTCCTGCGTTCCTTCCAAGGCGCATCCTTCTTGCCGACGGTGGCATCGATGAAGGCCCGGATTCGCTCGGGCACCTGGAGCTCGGCCGACAACAAGAGCTGTGAGCCTTGCCGGTTGGTTTTCTTCAGTCCGCGGGTGCCGTCGAACGAGTGCATCAGCAAGCCCCTCTTGACTTCCTCTCCCTCGGTGCCGCCGCGAGCGATATCGATCGGCTTGTGGATCTTTTTGGCATCGTCGGGCGCCTTGCCGCTGTCCCCCACCGCGATGTAGATCGCCAGCTCCTTGAGGACGGGGGGAAACGCAGCGCCACGTTGACGTTCACCGAACGCTCGTTAAACGGTGGCGAGAGCATGATGATCGCTTTGACGTCTTGCCCTTGCTTGACGCCTCCCACGGGCGGCCATCGCCAATCCTCGACGGCCCAGTTCATGGCCAGCGTCGCCCCCAGTCCGGCGCCCACCAGGCACAGCTTGTCGATGTTGAGGCGGCCCTGGTTGTTTTCCTTCATCAAGAATCCCTTACAAGCGTCGATGTCGCCCCCTTTGGCGTAGATGCCGTGGCACATCTTGGGCGGCATCTTCTTGTGATCCAGCTCCCGGCCGCCCTTGGTCATCGTGCTGCCGCCGTGTCCGCGCAGGTCGGGCACGAGCACGGCGAAGCGCTTCTGCTGCTGCAGGAATTCGGCCAGCCCCTTGAAATCGGCCCCGGAGCCGCCGTATTCGTGCAGCAGCAGGACGGGGATGCTCTCCTTGGCCTCCCTGGTCTCCTTGCCCTGACCGAGGGCCGGGGAGTAATAGACGGCGGCGATCTCCACGCCGTCGGCGGTCTGAAACGACACTTCCTTGGGCGGCGGCAGCTTGTCGGTGGTTTGAGCCTGCGCGACCATGCCGCCGAAGATCGTCATCAGGAGGGCGGCGGCGGCGGCAAGTCGGGCGAAATTGGCCCTCAGGGATCGGTTGATATGGATGCTGGCCATGTCACCCCTCCGCGAAGTAGCGCGCGTCCCGGACCTCAACGAGAACGAGCCGACCAGGTCGGCCACTGTTCCGGATGAGGGCACGGAAGGTCTCTAGGCGGCGAATCGGGTAGCCGAGCGGAGCCTACTCCGCCTAGCCTACTCCGCCGCCGCAGGCGTTCATGGTAAACGCGCGCGATGGCAGCGTCAAATTTACTTGCCTGATAGCGGCCCGGCGGCGCGCTCCGCGGCCGGCAGTGCGTCGATCGCTGTCCTCACCTCAGCGGGAAGGTCGCCGGGCAGCTTGCCCGTGGCATGGCGATCCAGCAGGCGGACTTTCATCGCGGTCAACGCGGGCGGGTTCATCAGTCTCCGCAGCTCGGCGTAGCCCGGCATCTCGGAGCGATCGATGGAAACCGCCACGGCCGCGCGATGCCTGCGCACGGCGACAGTCAGCCGATCGTCGGCAGCGACGACCTGGCTCATCAATTGCCTCGCCTCTTCGTCGCCGGCCGCAAACAACGCCACGAGAAAGGTCGCCGCCCCGCAGTCGCCGGAGCCTTCCGGCATCGGCCAGGGACTCGCCCCCTGGCAGGCCGCCTGGCAGTCGATGCGGACGCAGTCGCCGCGCCAGCCCTTGGGGACGCGCAGCACGCAGACGAACTGTTTGGCCCCTTCCAGAGACGTTTGCGGGGACGGCCGCAGCTTGAAGTAGACCCCCCGCTCGCGGTTCAACGTGCCGCTGGCGGCCAGCAGCTCCTTGGGCGGCAACATCTCATAACGCACCGACAGGCCGCTGGTCGAGCTGGCCTGGGCGTTCAGCTCCGCATTGCTGAAGGGCGGGTAGTGGCCGGTGACCAGCCCGCCGATCTTGGCGGTCGATTCGTCCTTCTTCTCCACCGCGATGGGGCCGACGAACGGCGAGGCCAGCTCCTGCCGCGGCAAATGATCGACGATCCGCAGCGTGCCGCCAGGGCTTTCGATGCGGTAGAAGAACTCGGCCAGGTCGTTCTGGCGCCCGCGGCGCACCAGCGACGAGATGCTGAAGGTCGCCTGCATCAGCTTCTCGCTGGGGAAGGCCGCCGCGAATTCGGGCGTGGTCACGTCGCGGCAAGCGACGCTGGCCGCGACATCGAACTCCACACGCGGCGGCCCCGCCAGCGCCGGAGACGACGCCAGCAAGAACACGCCAGCCACGACGAACGAGGTGACCAGAGCACTATCGCGGACGCGCAGCATTCGGGCAGAAAAAAGCATGGAAACGCTCTCCTTCGCGCTAGGAACACTTCTCGGCGGCGGGGAGGCGCGTGGACGTTGCCCGCGCGCGGCGCCGTCGCAAACAAGATCGCTGAGAAGGGTCGTGATGAGCCAATCGAGACGTGATGGGTGTGGTGGTGACAACCACCACAGGAGTGTCAATGGAATCGTAGGCGAGAGTCGCCGCCGGTCAAGCGCCGGGGTCCAGGAGACACGCGACAAGTTGAGCAATGCTAGCGGGGCCAGTGGAAGGAATTACAATACGGCGGTCTAGCCGCTGCCGCTCATCCACCCAGGAGATACCCCAATGCCTCGCTACCGCGGTATTCGTCCGACCGCCGTGCTCTGGTCCCTGGCCACAATGGTCTTCGCGACGACGGCGGTGTCTGGCACCGCCTGGCCAGATGACGTGCAGGTCACCGAGACGGATCGCGAAATCCGGCTCGTCACGCCGCAGCTCGAGGCCGCCATTCGCAAGCGTGGCTACGTCAGCGGCGTGGCCGGCGAGTCGTTCCTCGATCGCAAGACCGGCTTTCGCGACGCCGGCTTTGGCCTGGACATCGTCGATTGGATCATGGAGCCGGGCAGCGACGAGGCCTACCGCGACCAGCTCGACAAGGAGCTTGTCTACCAGTTCGGCAACTACCTACCACGGCAAGACGCCGAAGCGCTCCATCGAAGGCCCGCAGATTTGCACGCAGGCCAAGCAAGCTGGACCCCAAGGTCATCCGCGGGCGGGACTTCGCGGCAGTGACCATGGACTTCAAATACCGCACGGCTGCCCCCGGCAAGAAGACCGGCTCGGTCTGGAACCAGGTGCTCGTCTTCCCGCAGGGCAAGCGGTATTTCGTCTCCAGCGACGCGTCACGTCGGTCAACGCCAGCGAGGCCATGTTCCAGCGGATCGACATGCCTGGCCACATCAAGCACACCAAGGGGGACACGTTCAGCGAGGTGTACCTGAGCTACTACGACGCCACGAACGGCCCGCGCGAGTTCTCCCCGCCGCCGGCGGCAGCGGCGTCATCCCATCGAGTCAGTTCTTCGAGAACTTCGCCCCGGACGAGAAGTTCAACTATCGCCGCGACGATACTGCTAAGACAGGGGGCCAAGGCGGTTCCCGAGCGCTTCATCCGCGCCTACCATCTGCGCGACGCCAAGACCGGCAAGGCCGGCCCGTGGCTGGCCGGCATGACGCTCGACCCGGCGGCCGTGTACGAGGCCTGGTGCCACCAGCGCGGCTACGTCTGCCTGATCGAAGAGTTCGGCGGCCGGCCGATCAAGGCCGGCGAGTCGTTCAGCGCCGCCTTCATCGTCGGCTTCTTCGACTCGATCGAAGAGATGCACGAACGTCTACGATAAGCACAAAGGAAACAACGGGCTGGAAGTAACCGAGACGGCCTGGCGGCTGGTCAAATGACGCTCTGCTCGCTCTGCGCGTCTGCTCGTTCTGCTCGTTCCGAGGCTCTGCCTCGCAGCGCGCTGCCCGCGAGGCTCTGCCTCGCCGTCGCGTATCGTAAGTCTGTCAATCAGCGTGTCGGACCGACGGAGTGACTACCAGCCAGTTCGCCGCCAGGAGCATACGATGAACGCTTTCACCCGTAGTCTCGTACTGACGGTCGCCTTGCTGGCCCTATCCACCTCCGAGGTGCGAGGCGTCATCAAGGCGACCTCCCCGTTACAACTCTTCGTGCGGGACGCTACGCAGATCGTCCAGGTTCGGGTCACTCAGTTTGACCCCGAAAACAACCGCCTGGTGTTCGAGGTCGAGCAGGACATCAAGGGCAAGAAACTGGAGCAGCGCAGCATGCCCGTGGTCTGGAAGATCGAACCCGATTCGAAGTGGGAAGGCATCCGCACCCTGCCGCGGCTGCTCAAGAGCTTCGGCCCCGACCAGCAGGCCATCCTCTTCATCAACGATACGGGCGGCTTCTGGCACAACAAGGGGGCGACGAGGAAGAACCCCATCGCCTTCGGATTCACCAACGGCTCCTGGTTCTGCCTGGAGAGCACGAGGCGGGACGACGGCAAACTCCTGTGGAGGCTGGCGCAAGGCGAGCCGTACCTGCGCACCACCTTCAAGGGGACCACGGCCGAGTTGAACAAGGTGCTGGTCGATCACCTCGCCGGCAAGGGCAAGCTGCCGGAGCCAGTCAAGGCAGAACCGGGCTTCGGGCCCGAATATCAGCCAAACACTAACCCGACGCGTAAGCGAGGGCGTGGCTAGTACTCGCTTCCTCCCTCGCTTACGCGCGCTTACGCGTCGGGCTAGTGCGCTCAGCACCGGTCTGACTTAACTAAGTGGCCGGCCCTGCCAGCTCGATCACTTGCCTTGACGCCGGGGCGGCTCGGGGTTATTTCGCGAGGCTGGCGGCTCGCGCGAGCTAGCACCGGGAGGGTGGGATCACCGGCAACGCCGGCAATAGGGCAAATGCTGCGATCATGCCCACTCGCTTTGCGTTGCTGCCCACTCGTTCTGCGTTGCCGCCCACTCGCTTTGCGCTGCTGTCGGCATCGCTGCTGCTGTTGGCCAGCACGGCAGCGGGGCAGGATCGCTACGAACCGAGCTGGGGCCCGCCCGCAGGGTCTTTCGGACCCGATGACGCAACGCTTCTCGCGCCGGACGAGGGTGCCATCCTCGTGCCCGACGCCAGCGCAGGCGCAGAGCTCGAGGAACGCGCCGCGCCAGGGAGGAATCGCTGGCATGGGGCTTCGGCATCACCAATCGCTCGCCGATTCGCATTCGCAGCCAGTGGGAGCTCGAGTCGCCCGTCGCCGGCCAGCCCACGGATCTCGAGACCTGGCGGCACGACCTGACACTGCAAGCGCCCTGTGGCAGAACGACGTGGATCGGCTGGTGTTCTCGCTGGGGGCGGCGACCAGCCAGTTCGATACGGCGGCCGTCTTCCCTGACGATGGGCGGCCGTTTCCCGACGAGCTCTGGAACCTGCGGCTGGGCGCCAACTACATTCGCAACTTCGCCAACGGCTGGACGGGCGGACTGGGCGTCAATGTCTTTTCCGCCAGCGACGAGCCACTGGCGGAGCGGCGCGACGTGAAGGTCGGCGCGACGGCCTTCTTGCGAATCCCCGTCAACGACCGCGATGCCTGGAACCTCGCCCTGTTGTACTCGCCCCTCTCGGACCTGCCCTACCCTCTGCCGGGCATCGCGTACCAGTGGGAGCCGTCCGACGATTTCCGCATGAACATCGGCCTGCCGTTCCGGGTGATGTACCGCCCGCACGAGGCCCTCTCGTTCGATCTGTCCTACATGGTGCTGCGAAGCATCCACGCGCAAGCGACGTACCGGATCACCGAATCTTGCGCACGTACGTCGCGTTCGATTGGGAGAGCCAGGCCTGGTTCTTGCACGACCGCCCCGACGACCAGGAGCGACTATTCTATTACGACCAGCGGCTGAGCCTCGGCTTACAAGCGACGCTGCTGAATTACCTGCTGGTGGACCTGTCGGCCGGCTATCTTTTCGATCGCTTCTACTTCACGGGCGAGAACTTCTCCGACCGCGATCAAAACCGCATCGATATCGGCAATGGCCCGTTCGTCTCGCTGCAAGCCAGCTTGAAGTGGTGAGGGCTTGGAAGCTGATCCGCCACGCTCTCGCATTCATGCCGAGGGACGTTTCACCTGGTCACGGAGTGACCGGACCACATACGCCGGCGCGCAAGCGGCCCTTGACGCCGGAGGTGAGTCGCCGGAGACTGCCATTACCCATCCCCGCCGGGCGAGAGTGGCGGAACTGGCAGACGCGCTGGACTTAGGATCGCGCTTTCGGAACCGCCAAAAAAGCCTATATTTTAGGCATTTCCAAGCACAGCCCCAAGTTGCGGTTCGGCGTTGTTGGTCAACGTCGGCCGCAACGTGGGGCTGTTTGTTGTTGCTCTGCGCACCGGCTGCGCGATTTCTCAGTTGGCCAGTCATTCGCGCAACGACTGCCTCCGCATGTCAGCCTCAAGACTGTCCTCGTGGATTTTCTTCGCCACTTGCTCGCCGGTCATGCGCAGGAAACTGGCTCGGTCCCAGCGCCGTATTCCGTTTGCGGCTCGCTGGTGGTCTGCTAAGACGACGAAGGGACGACCCCTGTTGTCCGGCTCCATTCGCCAGCGAAACGCGGGTCGGTGTCCGAGCGTCGCACCGCGCACGTCATCTGCGATTTCCGCACAGTGCTTGCGTACCTCCGGGTCATTCAATTCATCGTAGTCAATCGTCACTTTGGACATGATGCGTACTCCGTTTGAAGGCGAGAAGGGACCGCAGGGCGACATTTTTAGTCGGCGTCCGCTGTCTCCGCAGCGGCTCGCTCTTCGTCCATGAGGGCTTCGAGCCTCGCGAACAGCGGCTCAAGCAGGAACCGGTTCGTGCCACCTACCGTGTACCGGCGGTAGAGTAACCCGCGCTGTTCCAACTTGCGAATGTGGGCACGCACAGAGGTCGGCGTGATCCCCATGCGTGCCGCGATTGTCTTGAGGCCGGGGAACGGGGCCTTGTCATCCCACTTGAAGCTCATTAGGTGGATGATGACCATCGCCGAGGTCGGCGTGATGCGAAGGCGACGGCAGTTCTTCAAGAAGTAGTCGCAAACAGGGGTCCAGCCCGATTGGGCTAACCGGTGGGTCCACCGTTGGCCGACATGGCGCGCCGTAGGCGCAGTCTCGCTCGCGTGCATTGTTCGTCTCCCAGGTTTAAAAGGCCGGAGGGCGGGGGAGTCGAACCCCACGCGATTACTCGCGTCTAGACTGGTCAGGTCACGGCCATTCCCGCATGGCAGCGCCCTCCGTTCCCCCCAAACTTAGCGGTGGTGGGCAATCAATTCAAGTAGCCGCGAAATTGCTTCTCTTTCCACTCTGCATCTACTTGTTAGCTGTCTATGGTTCGTGCCTCTGCTTAGGCGACAAGAATCATTCACCCCCTCCGACAGCCAGGTTTCACCCTCCCCCCGAAACCCTTCTTTCGCGGAGGGTGAAAGCAAATTTTCGTTTTCTTGCGTGGCGATCCTGTTCGCCTAGAATTCATTCACTGGTCAGGTCACGGCTAACCCCGTGGCTGCGCCGGCGTCTCGCGAGAGATGCCGGCGTTCTTTTTTGCGCGGCGATGCTTGCGGCCCGCGTGTCCGCCGCGTCTTCTGGCTCGCCCGTCGATTTGGTAGAATGCCGCCCCGGTCATTTCTCACAAGCCAACGTGGAGGGTGTCTCGCAATGGCACTTCGCATGGAGTACGAACCAGCCATCGAAATCTACGTGGCCGAGTCGGGCCACATCGTCATCAAGGCCGAAGAAATGGGCGAAACCGAGTTCATCCGCATTGCGCCCCATCGCGTGCCCAAGATCATTCAAGGGTTGCAAGACTGCTTGGAAGAAGTCGAGGCCGACGAACTGGTGGAGAACGAACCATGAAGCGCAGGGCCGAGCAAATCATGGTGGAAGTGACCGAGAGCGGCAACGTGCGTCTCTCGCAAGACGGCTTTCACGGCGGGGACGTGGAACTCATCGTTACCTACGAACAAATCCCACAACTGGTCGGCTGGCTCCGCGCGGCGGAAGCCGAGATTGACGAACAACGCCGGACAACTACCTGCCGGGAGAATCAAGCATGAAGCGTAGGGCGGAACAAATCGAAGTAAGCATCAGCGAACGCGACGATACCGTTTTCGTCACGCAGGAAGATGGCAGCGACAACGGCGCGAACATCGCCATCACCTACGAGCAGATTCCGCAGCTCGTCGGCTGGCTCCGCGAAGCGGAGGCGGAAATCGACGAGCGCCGCCGCTCGGCTGCTTTGGAGCCGCGCGAATGAGGCCGTACCCGTTTGAAGACTTCCTTGCGGACTTTGATGCTGTTCGGCCCCGGCTCGTGCGCGGCGACGTGTTCCGCAATCTGGCCACGGTCAACAGCTACATGATTGACCGCTATCCCAACCGAAGCGAGAAGCGGCATAAGACCGTGCGGTTCATGTTCGTGATGGAATACCTGGCGAACCACATTCACGAGCTAGACCAGTCCGATTACGCGGTTTACGGTTCGGAGACTGCTGGCGCGATCGTTAATGAGCATCTTCTGCGGGCGGTTCACGAACTCTTCACCGCGCGGGGTCTGAAGCGAGAACCGACACCCGCAGAGGTCATGGAACTCGCCGACAAGTACCGTGAGCAACTTGCTGCGGAAGCGTGACCATTCGGCCGGCTTGCTTGATCCTCGCCCGCTCGGCCGATACGCTTCCCTCATGCCGACTCCGCCGGGGTAGGGACTTCGCCGGGGCAGCCGGAGTCTCGGCCGTGTGTCTCTCACGCTCAAAGGGCTGGCCGGCGCTATTCGGCGCGCACCACTAACGGAGTCATTCGAGATGAAACGCGGCGGGAAAGCGGCCAAGATTGCATCAACAACGAATCGAAACCACAACGCCGGTTTTCGTCGTATTCTCTACGATGCGATGGTGCTCTCGGCGTCGCTCCGGGCGGTCAAGGAATGCAACTATTCTGAACTGCCGAGCAAAGAGCCAAGCCGCATTGATGACAAGGTGGAAGCTCACCACACCAACGCGCTCATTCAGCTTCGGTCAATGGTCGCTTTCTTGAATTGCGAAGTGCAGAGGAACAAGCCCGACATGACCGCCGAGCACTTCGGCTGCAAGAAACAGAACGTCGCGTTTCCGAAGCGACAATCTGCGAATGCCTATGCCGCTCACAAGAGTTGGGATGCGATCAAGGGGAGCGCGGCAGCGACCGCGGGTGTGCCTAGAATCACCAAGAAGGAATTGCTTGCTCAAGGCAAAGTTGTCCTCGCCGGCTTCGTCGCGTTCAGGCGGGAATTTGAGAGCAAGTACGCCAAGCTCAAGATGAATGGTTACGCGATGCAGTACGATCAGTTGCTCAAGCAAAATATGGCGGTACTAGACCAAGCGAACTCCCCCTGAATCCGCCATGAAAGTCCCGATCAACCAAGTCGCCTGCATTGATCTCGACGCGCCCACGTTGCCCGCCGAGAAGGGCTCGGGCTTCTGGCAAGTCCAGCCCAACTGACGCAACAATCGCCAGATGTACGGAGCGCATTTGGAAGAGGCAAACCTTGGCGGAGCGCATTTGCCCGTGCTGCTATACAACATCTTGCGGGCTTGGCTGACCTACAAAGTGAGCTTGCTTCGGGATGCCGAAGAGCGATCCGGCTATTCGCCCCGGTGGAGCGATTACGGCTGGCTCTACTGGCTCCACCAACCCGCAAGGATGCTTTTCTTGATGGCAAGCATCGCGTTCGTTTTCAACGCCTGGCACTGGCTCACCGAAACGGTTGTCGTTCCTTCGTGACCATTGACCGCAGTTCAAGCTGCGGTAAGCCTGGCGAGACGGCCCATTCGTCTCGCTGCAAGCCAGCTTGAAGTGGTGAGACCTTGAAAGCTCATCCGCCACGCTCTTTGCATTCATCTCAGAGACGTGCGACGTCGCGCGACCCTCCCGGTCACCGAGCGACCGGACCGCCGCCATTACTCCGACCTGCATCCTTCTTGCCGAACAGGCCTGGATTCACGGAACGGCGCAAGGTCCAAGGCGTTCGTCACAAAAAACGCGTTGGCACTCGCTAGCCCCCCTGGCAAGTGCCCCATAGGCGCTCAAAACGCCCGCTGCTCAGCGCCTTGGCGTCGGCATAGAAGGTCAGCTCGCCGCCGTCGCCCCAGCCCATCTTCGAGTTGCGGTCGGTGCCGATCTGCAGCAGCATGGGCAGCCCCTTTTCCACGACCTCTTCGGGGAATTGCTGTTGGAACAGGGCGTAGCCGCCGAGCAGATGGTGGCTGGCCAGCGAGTCGCTGCTGCCAAGAAAATGGCTCATCTGGATCAAACGGTAGCGTGATTGCATCTCGTCGAAGCGCTCGAATTCCTCGTCGGTCCAGCCCAGCGCCGCCAGCGGTGGCTCCAGGCGGTGATTGGGCAACGAAAGAATCGCCGTGGGTTCGACGGCGGCCGCCGGGAAGGCGTTGACGCCGCGCGGCGTTTTGAGACGTTCCAGCTTGGCCCGCGGCGGTGTGTGGAGCGCCACCGTCCAGCCGTGGTCTTCCTGCGTGCGTTCGGTCTCGTCGCTGGGTGTTTGCGGGTCGCCTGCGCCCTCGTCCATCCAGCCCCAGACTGAGAAGAGCGATAGCAGCCCGTCGGAGGGCAGCCCCTCGATCGGCGTCGTGAGCTTGGCGATTTCCCCAAAGTCGATCTGCGCGAGGAACGCCAGCGGTTTGCCGTCGCGGTAGCTGGGCCATGGCGTCGCTGCCGGCAGATCGGGGCGGCCGCCGATTTTCGTCGAGCCTGGCGGAATCTTCGCCTCGGGCGATTTCTTCGTGCGCAAGAGGATAGCCGGCCGGACGATGTTATGGATCGCGTCACGACGACGCGCCAGGCCGTGCAGATCGATGAGCCGGTCGATGAGTTTCGGCTCGTCGTAGGGCAAGCCGGCCAGCTCGATCGTCGTGCGGTCACTGGCATCGAGCTTGTTCCACATGAGCACGTAGGCTTCGTCGATCAGCGACTTCAGGAACTCGACGGGCACGTCCGCGTCGAGCGGGACCTCCATGTAAACGTGGCCATCTCGCTCTTCCCAGCCAGCGTCGCGGATGGCGGGATACCGCGCACGGTGTCGCGCAATCGTATCCGAGAGGGCCGGCAGGCGGGCGACGTGCCTCTCATCCTCGATGTCCTGGTCCACCTCGAAAAGGCTCAGCCAGCCCACGCCGGCCAAATCCACGTGGGGCTCTTCCAACACGTCGAACTGACACCAGCTCGTATTCGGCTGAGCGCCCTTCTTGGCCATCGCGTGCCGGGCCAGCTCGCGGATCAACTGGTTGAGACTGGGCATGGACAAACTCCGGCAGCGTGGGGCCGCCACGGTGGAGCGACACCGTGGGCCGGCTCGCGACCAGCAGCATCAACGGCCAAGAGCATTCTGCGCAGGCAAAGGAGGCGCTCTCAACCAAGCCGTCGATGCTACTTGTTCCATGACAGTCTGGCGAGAGGCCCGGAACGAGGGCTGGACCCGCGCGGAGGGCTAGGTTCTTGCGACCCTCGACCCTGGTCCGGTGCGGCAAGTTCTGCCCACGGTGGGAAATAGCCGTCGTGCCGCCCGCCAAGGTGGTCCGTCTCTGCTCTTAGGCCGCTTCGCCTCTCGCCCGCCCGCCGCGTAGAATGGCTGTATCAAGAGCAACTCTTTGCCGGGAGACGGGCCGTGTCTGACCAGAGCGCAGCAGCGAGAACCCCTTTGTGGAGTCCTGAGCATCTTGAGATTGTCCGGCGGGGGAAAGAGGCAATTGACAATTGGCGAGGAAACCATCTAGGGGAACGGCTAAGGTTAGCAGGCGCGGACCTACGAGGGGTGTCTTTGTTTCGGGCGAATTTCGAAGGGGCAGACCTGAGAGAGGCGAACCTGCAAGGGGCCAAGCTGCTAGACTCGAACTTGGTGGGGGCCGATTTGGCTCGCGCAACTTGGAAGGGGCTGACCTGTTTCATGCAAATCTGGGAGGGGCCTCCCTTTATGGTGCGAACTTGCAAGGGACAGGGCTTGGTGTTGCGAACCTGGAACGTGGGAGCTTGATTGATGCCAACCTGACGGGGGCCTCGCTGAGGGGCACGAATTTGCGAGCAGCGAAACTTGATGGCGCAGGGATTGAAGAGTGCTCGCCTTGACGAAGCGGACCTATCGGACGCGCAGCTCTTCTTCGTCGGCGTTGTCCCTCTCTGGCGACGAATCCTTCTGCCCTGGCAATTCCCCTTTAAGCTCGACTTCACCCGAACACGCGATACGCAATTCGAGCCAAAGGTTTCCGATCCGTGGTCCATCCTGCGACGGAATTACACCGGCCCTCAATTCGCCCTCCATCTTCTCTTCCTCTTGCTCTTCGCTCTCCCCTTCTTTGCCCGCTCGCTCTACTGGCGGGGCGTCAACGAAGTGCAAGAGATCGGCTACAAGGCAGCCGTGAGCCAAGTGCGGATGGCCGCGAACCACCTGCGCGAATCACCGGGAGCGCGAGCTTGGGTACAAGAGACAGAGGGCTTCCTTGAGCGGCACGCCGAGACTTTGACCGGGGAAGGGCGTCTCGCGGCCTACCGCGGGCTACGCCACGTGCTTGAGTCGGCAGCTAGGCTGGAATCAGGCGCGAACCTGCTTGATCCGGCGGCGCTCGCTAAGGAACGCCTCTGGGCGTCAGAAGCAAAAGCCCTGCTCCATCTTCCGCTGCTCAGAGAGGAAGCCCACGAACGGCCAGTGTGGCAACTGCTGGTCGGCTTGGACAAGGGACTCTTCTACTTCCTGCTCGTTCTCTTGCCCGTCATTCTCTACAATGTCTTGCGGGCCTGGCTGACCTACAAGGTGAGCTTGCTGCGGGACGCCGAAGAGCGATCCGGCTATTCGCCCCGGTGGAGCGACTACGGCTGGCTCTACTGGCTCCACCAGCCGGCGCGGTTGCTGCTCTTGGCCGCGAGCATCGCGTTTGTGTTCAATGCCTGGCACTGGCTGACGGAAACCGTTGTCGTTCCGTCGTGAGCCGGGCCGCTTGATCCTGCGCGACCGCTACGCTTTCCCTCGTGCCGACTCCGCCGGGTAGGGAGATCCGCCAGGGCAGCCGCAGTCGGTTTGTTTCCCTTCGCCGAAGGCTGCCAATGCTGCACCATCGCTCGTTGCTCGCCATTCTGGCGGTTCTGTCCCTTGGTGTTCTCGCACTCGGCGATCCGCCGAAGCCCGCCCCCAAGCCAGCCGATCCCGCTGCCAAATCAGCCGACCCCACGAAGCCCTTCGTTCAGATTGGCACAACAAAGACAAGCGGCTCGCCGATGCCGAGCTAGCCGCTCGCGGAGCCGGCGTGGCGATTTGGTCCGACAAGACGCCACAAGCGCCTTCGAACTTCCGGGCCGAGCAGACGGCGAAGGCAAAGGCAAAGAAGCTCGCTGCGAAGAAGGCGGCGTACCTTCTACTTAACAGCTACCGCTGGCCCTCCGCACCGAACGAGAATATCGTTCTGAATCGCCTGTTCGTCGTAAATCGTGGGCTGCTTGTCTTCGCGGCAGCGGCCTAGATGCCATCGGCCAACCTCAAGAGCGAAGGCTTTTGCAGCCGATAGAGGGTTCTCGCTGAGGGTGTCGAGGGCAATCTTGTATAGCGTACTGCTGGACGATTCAGAAAGAGACGCAAAGCGTCTTTGCTTGATGATCCATAAAATCTCGCCGTGGAGATTGACGTTCAGCGGGTCTGCTCTGAGCCGCTGGGCAATCAGGCAGAAGTCTTTTTCGGCGCACTGCTTGGCCATTTCGCTGAAAACATACCAGCCGACCAAGCCGATTAGCACCAACACGAAGAAGGCTATGCCACCCATCGTGATTCTCCGCAAGCGAAGTTGAACCCCGGTAAGCCGGTTGATTCAAGGGCATCCATCCTTAAAGCGTAGGTCACTACCCAGGGATGAAGCTCCCTAGCTCGAAGATGAGCAAGACGCAAACGCCTGCGCAACGCGCAAAACGTGGCTCTTGACGCCGCTTTGCGATCGTCGCAAACTGCTTCTGCGTAAGGAAAAGCAATTACCCGCGAGAGTGGCGGAATTGGCAGACGCGCTGGACTTAGGATCCAGTGGGGCAACCCGTGCGGGTTCGAGTCCCGCCTCTCGCAATCGGCAGAGGACAAAGGACTTGCGGCGAAGCGGCCGCGAGTCCTTTTCTGTTGGCGTGCGAAACCCGGGGCAAATCCGGAGCAGAATTGGCTTTGCCTCGCACACGAAGTTCGCGACTGCGCTTGTTGCCTGCCACGCGCTCTAGCCGCGGAGAGCCCAATGACTCCGGCCGATCAGTGGGGCCTTTCTTGAAAATCCGTTCGCAGCGGCGCAGAATCTGGCTTGTGGTGGCGAAACCTTTCGCTATATTGGCTAGCGAAGCCTTTCGCTATGCCACTCCCACGGTGGCGGGAGATACCGGAGATACCAACATGCGTGAACTTGGTTCGTCGCAACCGACGGCGGTCGAGCTGGAGATCCTGCGGATTCTCTGGGAGCTGGGCCCCAGTCCCGTGCGTCAGATCCACGCGCGGCTCGCTGAGGCCAAAGGGACGAACTACTCGACCACCGTGAAAATGCTCTCGGTGATGCTGACCAAGGGGCTGGTCAAACGAGACGAGCGAGGCGACGCCGCACGTCTAGCGCGCGGCGATGACTCGCGACCGGGCCGCGAAGAAGTTTCTCAGCGAGCTGATCGAGAAAGTCTACGACGGCTCGGCCATGAGCCTTGTGCTTCAGGCCCTCGCCAGCGGCAAGGCGTCGAAGGAAGAGATTGAGGAAGCCCGGAAGTTGCTCGACGAGCTGGAGGCCAAGTCATGAACGCACTCCTGGCATTCGCGTGGCCGTTTTCGACATCCGTTGTCGAACGTCTCGGCTGGGTGCTGGTGCATTCGCTGTGGCAGTTTGCGCTCGTGGCACTCGTTGCGGGAGTCGCTGTCCGAGCGATGCGGCGGAATTCGGCGACGGCGCGGTACGGCGTGCTCGTCTCGGCGATGGCCCTGTTGGTCGTTGCTCCGGTGGCAACGTGGATGCTTCTGCCGAGCGACGCGCCCGACCATCGGCAAGCCGAGAGACGCTGCGCCCGCCGCGGAATCGAGCCTGGCGACCGGCCCCAGGGCTGAAGCCTCTCTGCTCGCCAGCTATCCGCCGCTGCCGCGATACCGAGATTGACGCCCGACGCCGGACGTCGCGGCATCGAACGTCGCATCCGAAGGGCGATCAGCAGTGTCGGGGCCACCGCTGCCGTCGTGCCACCTCCATCCTCGTGGTCGGAGCAAGCCCAGACGGTCTTGCGGCCGTGGCTGGCCTGGATCGTGGTGGGATGGAGCATCGGCGTTGTGCTGTGTTCCGCGCCCGCTGCTGGGTTGGCACACGCTGCGGCGTTTGCAGCGAGAGGGTCTCTCGCCGGCGTCGGACGAAATGCTGGCCGCGCTCGAGCGCGTGTCGGAGCGGCTCGGCCTGCGGCGCACGGTGCGAGTGATGCAATCGACCTTGGCTCAAGTGCCGGTCGTTGGTCGGCTACGTGCGGCCGGTGATCCTGCTGCCGGTCAGCCTGGTGACGAGCATCCCGGCGGCGCAGTTGGAAGCGATCCTGGCTCACGAGCTGGCTCACGTGCGGCGGCATGACTTCGTGGTGAACCTGCTGCAAACGCTGGTCGAGACGCTGTTCTTCTATCATCCGGCCGTGTGGTGGCTGTCGCGTCAGATTCGCGTCGAGCGCGAGCACTGCTGCGACGACCTCGTGGTGACGTTGCTCGGACAACCGCGTCGAGTACGGCCGCGCGCTCGTGGCCATCGAGCAGTTACGCGGCCAAAGCACCGTCCTCGCGCTGGGCGCTGGCGACGGCTCGATGCTCTCGCGCGTTCGCCGCATTGTCGGTGTGGATCGGGAAGGCTCGCAATCCGCCGCTGCCCGCGGGAGCAGTCGCTGCTCAATCCTCTGTCTGGGCGCGCTCTGCACGTTGCTGGCGTTGATCGCCTTCCGCCTGGGCATCGAAGCGGCAGCCGCGCAGCGAACGACTGAGCGCGGACAGGAAGTCGCCGCTGAACCTGAACCATCTCGCACGGAGCGCAAGTCAATGCTACCTCCGCCAAAGCCTGCCGACGTGCGCGGGTTAGATCTTTCGAAGGTGGTCTTACGCGGGTACCGCGGAGGCCTACCGTTCGACACCCGGATCTTTACGTTCGAGACCCAGCGGATCCCGAGACCTGGAACCATCCGAAGAACGTGTTTCTCATGCCGTTGGCTGAGCACACCTGGCTCAAGTATCCGGCAGGGAGCGGACATTTCTACGTGGAGCATCGGCACGGCGGCATCCCGGAGAACGAGCAGCTCTATGGGCCAATCGAGGGCGATCCGTTCGAGACGCTCAAGCTGGAGGAGCTCTTTCGCGAGCGATTGAAGCCCCGCGCGACCGAGGGCGATCCGCACTATCGGCTGCGGCTCATGTTTCGCACGGGCGAGCCGGGGCTAATTCGCCGTGCCGCGCGATTGATCGAACCGGAGCTGGCTCGCGCGTTCTCGCGCGACGAAGAAGGGCTGTATCGCCGGCTCGCGTTGTTGGAGACGGTTCGCGAGGCGCTGCGCAAAGAAGCCGCCGCCTTCCGCAAACCCCAGTTGCAGGATGTCGCCGAGCGACTCCGCCGCGTAGTCTCGGCTGCCGAGGCGAAGATCGACGAGATCAACGACGCGGTGCCTGACGACGGGTATCAATCGGCCACCTACTTGCAACGGAAACTGGCGGCGAAAATCCCCGCGGCCCTCTGGGGCCGGCCGCTCGACGGCCTGCGGCTCGGCCTGGTGCCGCGCAGTGGACTCCGGGCTTGGACTGGAACGAGCTGCCGCTCGATACGCCGCTGCCAACGTCCATCACGGTGCGGCCGGGCGACGAGCTTCGCTATCAACTTGTCGTCGAAAACGTCAGCGACCGCGAGATCAAAATCTGCGGCATTCTGTCCGGCGAGGAAGAGCAACGGACGCTGGAGGTGCTCGACGGCAAAGGCAAACGCCTCGAAATCCAGTCATTGCACACCACGATCCCACATTTCCGCAGCTACTGGCGGCTGAAGCCCGGCGAGCGAATGCTGATCTCGATGCCGGCGGTCCACTTCGTGCCGGTGGAACCTGGAGCTTCCCGCGACAAGCTGGGTTACTCCGTGCAGGCCGCTCCCGGGAAGTTCACACTGAGCGCCGGCTTCCACTTCGGTTTCCTCGACAATGGTCGACACCGCCATGTCCCGGGCAAGAGCGAGTGGATCGGCCAGCTTACCACGGGCGCAGGAGATCACCGTCGCCGATCCGCCGGCGAAAAAGGACGACGCGACCGGATCGGAAGGGCCGTCGGCTGAGACGAAGCCAGCCGAGGGGCTCGAATTCTTGGGCCCCTATCCAAAGCTGCACGGCCTGTCTCTCGACATGACCGAGCGACAATTCCTGGCGATCGCGGAGAGTCAGAAGCTGAAGCTGCGAAAAACACCCCACGATGGCGGCACCGAGTATTTCATTGCAACCGGCGATGACCACACCGTGATCGTGATGTTTGGGACCGACGATGACACGTGCCACGGCATTCAGCGAGTGCGTGGCGAAGAGCCCGACGCGCCGGCGCCTGGTAAGGATGGTGGCAAAGGTCGCGAACCGAAGGAAACCGGGCCCGTCCGTAAGAGTCGCGCCGCACCCACGGCCGAGGATCTCCTCGCCAGAAAAGTCTCGTTCACGGCGAAGGAGATGCGACTGAAAGACGCGCTGGCAGAGGTTGCTCGCGTGGCGATGGTCGAGCTGCAGCTCGATGTGGAGGCGCTCAAGCAAGTGGACCTGGACCTGGAGCAGAAGGTGACGGTCACGATTAAGGACAAGCCGCTCGCTGAGGCGCTGGCCGAGCTGATCAACTGGGAGCAGCACTACGGCGCCCTCCGCGAGCTGCGCGGCGGCAAGCTCGTGATCACGACGCTTCAGGCGCATCAGGAGCACATCCAGCGCCATTTGCCGGCATGGCTCAAGCCCGTCTACAACCGCGGCCTGTTGGCGAAGCTGGATGACGACCACAACGTCGTCTCCATCACGGCCGGCGAAGCGGTGACGGACGCATTGCTCGCCCAGTTCAAGACGCTGCCCAAACTCCAAGAGCTGCACATCGAAACCACGAAAGGGCTCACGCCTGCGGGCCTGGCTCATCTCGCAGACCTTTCGGCGCTGGAGAAACTGTCCTTGTACCGTCTCGAGTATGATGGCAAGGGGCTCGGTGACGCAGCCATTGAGCAGATCGTCGGCTTGAGGTCGCTGCGCGAGCTGTCTTTGGGAACGTGCGGCACGACGGATGCCGGCGTCGCGCGGCTCGAAGGAATGTCGCAGCTCCGTCGTCTTTCGCTCAACGGCGAAGGCCGGCTGACCGACGCCGCCCTGGCATCGATTGCGAAGCTGAAGCGACTCCAGCTGCTGAGCCTCTCCAGTTACGTGGCCACAGAGAAGCTGGGACGGATGCGATTCACCGAAACGGCCATCCGCCGGCTGTCGGATCTCCAAGAATTGGAGGAGCTGCACCTGGTCGGTCACGCGGTGCCAGCCGATGTGCTGGTTTTCCCCCGCTTGAAGGCGCTGAGCCTGGGCCTGGGCCTGGCAGGAATGGACGATGCGTGTGCGGATCGCATCGGCAAGCTTCGCCACTTGGAATCGCTCGATCTGGTGTACACGAACATCACCGATGAGGGGTTGAAAAAGATTGCCGAGCTGCCGGCGCTGACTCGCTTGAATCTCGATAGCCGCGTCGCCACCGACGAGGGCATCGGTCACTTGAGGAGGCTGGCCACCCTGGAGCACCTTTCCCTGCGCGCCTCGCAACTGACCGATGAGTCGCTGCGGCACGTGGCGGAGATGAAACGGTTGAAGCGAGTCGATCTCCACGGCAGCGGCGAGCCTGGGGCCATCCCCGGAGAGCGTTTCTCGATCGCGGCCGTGCAAGGGCTCAAGGCGCTGCCGGATTTGCGCACGCTCTGGCTGACCAACGTCGAATCGTCCGGGGGCTACTTGGGCCTCAAAGAGCTGGCACAACTCCGGGAGTTGAGCCTGATGATGACCAACATCCGCGCCGACGAGTTGGAGGCTCTTGAAGAGGCCCTGCCCAACACCACGATTCATGCCGCAACGGGCAGCGGCTTTGTGCGAGTGCCGAAGAAGCGAATGCCAAAAGCCGCGCCAACACCACCATAAAGACGCTCTTGGTGCGCGGCGGCCGTCCGCCATCTTCCGACTCTTCGCATCACGCTAAGCGACCAGCTCTCGGATCGGCGTGCCTTGGTTGAGGATAGGAATCGGCCGTCCGGAAAAGTCCTGGAGTTGAACTCTCTCGGCATCAACGCCTAGGTGGCGATAGACGGTGGCCAGGAAATCGTGGACTGTCGTACGTCGCTCGATCACGTCCTCGCCGCGGCGGTCGGTTGCGCCGATCACCTTTCCCGTGGCAATTCCGCCGCCGGCGAACATCATCGAGGTGGCGCGCGGCCAGTGGTCGCGTCCGGGTTGCATGGCGCCGCTGGCGCTGTCGGCGGCGTACGAGATTTTGGGCGTGCGGCCAAATTCGCCCGTCACGATCACCATCACCTGCTTGTCCAGGCCGCGGTCGTAGATATCTGAGATGAGCGCGGCCACGGCCTGGTCGAAGTAGGGCGCTCGCGATTTCATGGCATCGAAGACGTGATGATTCACCGCGTGGTCGTCCCAGTTCTGAACTCGGCCGCAGAGCGGCCCGGCCAGCGTGGTGGTCACCAATTCGACGCCCGCTTCGACCAGGCGACGAGCGAGCAAACACTGCTGACCCCAGGTATTGCGGCCGTATCGGTCGCGAACGGCGGAGTCTTCTTGCGACAGGTCGAAGGCATGGCGTGCCACAGGCGAGGTTAGCACGTTCCAGGCCATGTCTTCGAATTGATCGATGGCCTGCATGTTGCCCCGGTCGTCCAGTGTACGCCTCAGACTATCGAGCCTTTCGCGAAGCCCCATGCGCTGGCGAATCCGCTCACGCGTGGCCAGGTCGATGTCGCCCATGTTCGGCACGCGGAACTCGGGCGCGTTGGGATCGCCGTGGACCGCAAACGCCTCAAAGGCCGGACCAAGATACGCGGAGCCCAGATAGGGAATCGGCGGGGCCCCCACGTAGTTCGGCAGCAGCCGGCCTGAGGTGCCCCGCAGACGATTGGTAATCGACAAGAACTCCGGATGCTCGGAGCGCGGCTTGAAATCGCGAACCTCATGCCCCGTGAACATCTGCTGCTGCCCGATGCCGTGACAGAAGCCGGTGTGGACCATCGAACGCAGGATGGTAAAGCGGTCGGCGATGGCCGCCTGCTTAGGCAGCAATTCGCAGAACCTCAGCCCCGGCGTCTTCGTGGCAATGGTCTGGAAGGGTCCGCGATACTCGGACGGCGCCCGGGCTTTGGGTCCCACGTTTCCAGGTGGCTTGCCCCGCCGTGAAGAAAGACGACGATCATCGCTTTGGGCGTCACGCCGCCAGGCTTGGCGGCAGCCGCGGCGCGCAAGCGAAACAACTGCGGAAGGCTCAGGCTGCCCAGACCCCAGAGGCCAAGCCGCAGGAATTCTCGTCGATCTTGCATTAACCCTCCCCCCCCCCCCCCCCCCCCCCCCCCCAAGGAAACACCCAGTTGCCCGGCAATTTGAGACGACCTCCCTGATTCGGTCAATCAGATTGCTACCGATCCGGCGGCGAAGCGACGTTCTGCCACCAGCGCAGCTCTTTGGCGCCGTCCACTCGGCCCGAACCTGCATCGGCGGTGGCGGCCAGATCGGGACGCTTGTCTCCGTTGAAGTCCGCCACAATCACTTGATTGGCGGCGTACCACTTGTCTTTCACGACGTGCATCGTCCACGCTGCGCGGGGATTGCCCTGGTTCTCGAACCAGACCACGCGGTCCCCCTTGGCCCAGGCGGTCGCCGCGACATCCAGGTCGCCGTCGCCGTCCAGGTCTGCCGCGACCGCCTCGAATGCGGACGGGAGCCCGCCGATCTTGTGCTTCTTCCACTCCGTACCCTTGCCCGCCCTGCCGAGGTTCTCGTACCAGGCCACTTCTTGTGCGTCCTCGGGAGCCCACTCGCTGCCCATGCCCAGCGCCATCACCACGTCGAGGTCGCCGTCGCGGTCCAGATCCACTCCATGCCCATGAACGGGCGCGCGAGATCGGTCGTCAATGACGTGTCTTTCTCCAGGGCTTGAGCATCGGCTGGCCGGGGTTTTCGTACCAGACGACGCTAGAGCCGTGCACGCTGCCCTCCGTGACGTTTAGCGGCACGCTGGCATATCCGAAGGACGTGCAGAGCAGGTCGGGGCGGCCGTCGCCGTTGAAGTCGCCTGCTCGAATCGTCCGCGCTTCGGGCATCTTTTCGTCGATCTTCGCTTGGGGCCATTCCTGCTCCCAGCCGTCCTTTCCGGGGTTCTTGTACCACGAGACGACGTTGGTGGTGTAACCGGAAACCGCCGCATCGAGTAAGCCGTCGCCGTCGAGATCGACAAGCACGACGTCATAAGCCCGCGGGCACCTGGTCGTGATGACGCGTCGCTTCCACGGGCCCGCGGCTGGCCCATCGTCGCGAGCGAACCAGACAACGTGCCCTCGCGGATTGCTGCCGGAGGCTACGTCGGGCTGGTTGTTGACGACGGCCACGTCGGGCTTGCCATCGCCGTCGATGTCGCCGGCGGCGTGCCGCTCGAACCAGCCTGGCTCGTCGGCGACAATGAGGTGCCGGTGAAACATCCCGCGGCCGTCGTTCTCGAACCAGTGCAACGAAGATCGCTGCCTGCCGACGGGCTTGATCTTGTCGCGAATATCGACGCTGGTCAGATCGAGATCGCCGTCACCATCCAGGTCCGCGGCCGCCAGGCCGTAAGCGTAGTCGTATCGGTCCGCGATGAGATGCTCTGTAAACCGAAGGGTCGCGAAGCGAATCGCTAGCGCCCAGTCTTCCGTGAACAAGACACCCAACAGGAATAGCGGCAGAAACAACAGCGGCTTGAGTGCAAAGACTAACCGCCTCGGACTTTGAATCATGGAAGGACTCTCTCTGGCAACGCTTCCACCTACGGCCGTGTGTGACAAAACTTCCCGGCTGTCGCAAGTGGTTTCGCGAAGACACCTACCCGTCGCATGGACGCCACGGCGGAGCTTGCCTCCGCCGGGCGATGTTCAAGAACCAGAATGCGTGCTTTGCCGCCGTCACGCCACCGTGGGGCTCGTCCCCACGGGGCGATGTTCGCGCCACGGACCGCGTGGAGGAACATCGTCCCACGCGGGCAAGCCGCATGGTGACGAGATACTGCGCGCTGGTTTCTGGTTATGAACATGGCTCCGCGGGGGCCGTTCTCGCTGCGTTGGTTGCCCGGAAAAAAGTCAAACACCCTACGGACTTTCTGAGCTGCTCCGCGAGCGTCGCTCGGCCTTATTCCCCAATCGACCCACCCGCATTCATCGCCAGGTTGCCGCCGTCCATGGGGATCAGCGCTCCCGTGATCCAATCCGAGGCATCAGACGCCAGCAGCACGACCAATCCCTGGATATCGGTGGGCTGCCCCAGTCGGCCCCGAGGAATCCCGCTGAGCCACTTGGCCTTGAGCGTCGGATCGGCCGCCATGCGTTTTTCCACGCCGGGGTTGACCACCTGGGCGGGCAAGATGGCATTCACCCGCACGCCGCGGCTGGCCCACTCGGTGCTCAGCTCGCGGGTCATCTGGACGACTGCCCCCATCGCCATGCTGTAGGCGATATGGCCGCGCCCCAAGGCGGATTGGCTGGCCAGCGATCCGATGTTCACAATGCTGCCCCGGCCCGCGGCCACCATCCGCCGCCCTGCCTCCTGACACATCAGGAACCGGCCAAAGACCAGGTCCTGAAAGACCTGCTGCACTTGATCGAGCGAGAGGTCCTCCGGTTTGGCCAAGATGCCTTCGCCGGCCACGTTGCCCAGGAAATCGAGCCGACCAAACTGACGATCGAGCTGCTCGAACAGGGCCCGAATCTGCGCCGGATCACCGACATGGCAGGTGACGGGAATCGCTCGACGGCCTCGCGAGGCGATTTCGCGGGCTGTGCGCTCGACTCCTTCGGTGTTGATGTCCGCGAGCATCAAGTCGGCTCCCTGGTCGGCAAGAGCCAGCGATGCGGCACGCCCCATGCCGCTGGCGGCGCCGGAGACCAAAGCAACCCGTCCCGTGAGATCAAAAAGTGACATGGGGGGTAATCCAACGGCCAAATCAGACAATACAATGGCATCTTACCGAGTCCGCGTCCTTCCCTGCCCACGATTCCTGCGGATAGCGCAGCATCCCGCAACACAGTGACCGACACGTGTGAGGGCCTCATGTCTCGGATTGATCGCTTCTTCGTTTTTGTCTTGGCTGTCGGACTTGCTTCTGCCGCCGTCGTTCGCGGCGACGACAAAGCACCCCAGCCGGCGACGGGCTGCGCCGCGGCCGTGGACAACTACTTCGAGGACGAGGTCTGGGCCAAGGTCGGCGTCCAGACGTGCCTGACCTGCCACCGAAAGGGCGGCGACGCCGAGGACAGCAAGTTCGTCCTGCTGGACCCCCGCAAGAGCGAGGGGGCGGCCCGCGACGAGGCGATGCGGCACAACCGCGCACGCCTTCGCCCGCATGGCGGCGGTCAAGGAGAAGGACCAGTCGCGGATGCTCCTCAAGGTCGTCGGCGAGCTCGACCACGGCGGCGCCGACGTGCTCAAGCCCGACTCGGCCGGGTACCGCATCCTCGCCGACTTCGTCCGCCGGGTGAACGGCCCGGCAGACCGGCAAGCGCCGGCCGTCGCGGCGGATCCCGAAGGCGCCCGCCGTTCTTCGACGGCGTCGTGATGCTCGACGACCGCCGGCTGCTCCGCCGCGTCACGCTCTCGCTCGCCGGCCGGCTGCCGACCGACGCCGAACTCGCCGCCGTCGCCAAGGACGGCCTGCAAGGCGATGCCCGCGATCCTCGACGCGGTCATGAAGGAGGACGCCTTCTACGACCGGCTCCGCGAGGGGTTCAACGACATCTTCCTGACGCTCGGCGTCGACGGGAACGCGGACCAGACGGTGCCTGTCCTACGAGCACTTCGAGAAGACCCGGCACTGGTATCAGAAGCACGACCTGAGCCACATCAAGGACGAGAACGAGCGGCAGCAGGCCGGGTACAAGCTCGCCGACGACTACCGCAAGGCCCTGCTCGGCGAGCCGATGAAGCTGATCGAGCACATCGTCCGCAACGACCGGCCGTTCACCGAGATCGTCACCGCCGACTACATCATGGTCTCGCCCGTACACGGCCCGCGGGTACGGCGTCTTCGACGAGGTGAAGGCCCAGTTCAAGAACCCGGACGACCCGTTCGAGTACGTCCCGGTGAAGCTGAAGGCGCTGGTCGGCCGGAACAAGGCGGAGAACCAGGAGTCGGCGACCGGGTTCTACCCGCACGCCGGGCTGCTCAGCACGTTCCAGTACCTGACCCGCTACCCGACGACCGAGACGAACCGCAACCGCCTCCGGGCCCGGATGTACTACCAGCACTTCCTCGGCGTGGACGTGCTGGAACTGGCCGCCCGCGTGTCGGACGCCGCGGCGGTCACGGCGAAGTACGAGGTCCCGACGATGCAGGCGGCCGAGTGCGTCGTCTGCCACAAGACGCTCGACCCGGTCGCCGGGCTGTTCCAGGACTACTGGCGGTTCGCGGACCAGGGCGTCTACGGCAAGCGGAAGGGCGGCTGGTTCACGGACATGTTCGGCGCCGGGTTCGAGGGCGAAGACCTGCCGGCGGCGGAGCGGTGGCGGTCGCTGCAGTGGCTCGGCGAGCGCACGGCGAAGGACCCGCGGTTCGCCGTCGCGATGGTCGAGCACGTCTACTACATCCTCACCGGCCGCAAGGTGCTGCTGCCGCCGAAGGACCTCGACGACCCGCTCTACGCCGCGAAGCTGCGGGCCTACTCGGAGCAGCGCCGCGCAGACCGAGGCGATCGCGGCCCGCTTCGCCAAGTCCGGGTTCAACCTCAAGACCGTGTTCAAGGACTGGGTCGTCTCCGACTTCTACCGGGCCGACGGGCTGGCGACGGCGGTCAAGGACCCGATGCCGGCGGGCGGAGCTGGACGACGTCGGGCTGGTGCGGATGCTCTCGCCCGAGCAGGTCGAGCGGAAGGTCGCGCGCGGTGTTCGGCGAGCAGTGGGGCCGGCTGACCGAGCAGACTGGCGATGCTCTACGGCGGCATCGACTCGAAGGAGGTCACCGAGCGGGCCGACCGACCCGAGCGGGGCGATGGGCGCGATCCAGCGGATCCTGTCGAACGACGTGGCGTGCAAGCACGTGGCCCGCGACTTCGCCCGCCCGGCGGCCGAGCGGCGGCTGTTCCCCGGCATCGAGCCGGACGTGGTGCCCGGCGCCTCGGCCGAGGGCGACGCGGCGATCCGCAAGGCGATCGTCCACCTGCACGAGCAAGATCCTGGGCCGGTACGACGCCGCGGACTCCGCCGAGGTCGAGCGGACGTTCAAGCTGTTCGCCGGCATCGTCAGCGACGCGAAGGAGCAGAAGGGGCTCGAGAAGCAGGAGAGCTATCACTGCCGGCCCGGCAACCGCGACGCCCCCGGAGCGGCGGTGGCCGACCCGCACTACACGATCCGGGCCTGGCGCGGCGTGGTCACGTACCTGCTGCGGCGGCCCGAGTTCCTCTACGAGTGAGCCAAGCGCATGCGACGCGACTTCCTCAAGCTGTGCGGGCTGGCCGGCCTCGGCCTCGCCGTCCCGTTCCGTCTCCCGTCGCGCGCTCCGACGACAGCGCGAGAGAAGGACGAGCCCTACGCCGGCCCGTACTACGTCGTGTTCAACGCCTCCGGCGGGTGGGACACCACGTACCTGATGGACCCCAAGGGGGTCAACGGGATCAACCGCCTCTACAAGGAAGGCGACATCCTGACGAAGGGGGCCCACAAGTACGCCCCGATCAAGAAGCACGCCCAGGGCGGGATGTGCAACGAGGACTTCTACGCCGAGTTCGGCGACGAGCTGCTCGACCTTCAACGGGCTCGACTACTCGGTCAACAACCACTCGCCCGGCGCCCGGTACATGGCGACCGGCAAGCTCGACAGCCTGGCCTACCCGACGTTCGCCGCCCTGGTCGCCGCGTGCCGCGGGCCGGACTGCCCGCTCGCGTTCCTGACGTTCGGCAACTACTCGGCGACCGGCAACCTCGTCGCCATGTCCCGCGTCCCGTACCTGCCGTCGCTCCAGAAGATCGCCAACGCCGACGCGATCGAGGGGAACGAGCGGTCGCCGTACCACGACAAGTTCGCGCTCGACCGCATCGAGGAGGCGCTGCGCGAGGAGCACGAGGCGCGGCGCCGCGCAGCCGCGGCTGCCGCGGGCCGAGCGCGGCGAGAACATGCTCTACGCGGCCCAGGTCGAACTCGAAGGCGCTCCAGCGGGTGACGCAGTACATCCCGACGACCATCCCGAAGGAGCGGCTCTCGCAGCAGGCCGAGATCGCGCTGGCCTCGTTCAAGGCGGGGGTCTGCGTCTCGGCCAACCTGACCATCGGGCAGTTCGACAGCCACGCGAACAACGACCCGGACCAGATGAAGCTGATCCCCGAGTTCCTCGCCGGCATCGCCTACCTGGTCCGCCGGGCCGGGGAGCTGAAGATCCGCGAGCAACTCGTCGTCGTCGTCCAGAGCGAGATGGGCCGGACGCCGACTACAACGCCGGCAACGGCAAGGACCACTGGTCGATCGGCTCGGTCATGTTCCTCGGCCGCGGCATCAAGGGCAACCGGGTGATCGGCGCCACCGACGAGAAGCAGTTCGCGGTCCCGCTCGACCCGCAGACGCTGAAGCTCGACAAGGACGAAGGGCATCCGCGTGCGGCCCGAGCACGTCCACGAGTCGCTGCGCGAGCTCGCCGGCATCGCGGACCACCCGCTGAGCAAGAAGTTCCCGCTCGGGGTGGCCGACAAGGAGAAGCTGCAACGTTTCTGGGGATAAGCCCTGTGCCGGACGGACATGTCATGCTGAGATACTCCTTCCTGCTGCTATCGATCGCCCTCACAAGCATCGGCGTCGCGTCCGCCCAGGACGATGCTCTTCCCGGAATCCGCACGAAGCAGCGGCTAACGATGCTTAGCGCAAACGACGGCTACCTCCATCGCCGCCCCAGCCCGGACACGAAGGCGGAAAAGAGGATTGTCACCGCCGACTCCATCACGGTCATTCACCTTGGCCCGGATCATCCCCCGGTCGTGAAGACCGTCTATGGGACCGTGCCCAATACCATCGCGGGCGCTCCCTACATGGCCATGACCGGGGACGGGCATTACGGCTTCGTCACTTGCCGGTCCGGCAGCCATGATCCCGAGGCAACCGACCTCTTGAGCGTGATCGACTTATCGAGCGCGGACTTGAAGGTGGTGCAAACGATCAAGCTCCCCAATCCGGCGATGGCGCTCATGCATCCCGATGGCCGACGAGTGCTGGTGCCCTATGACACCGGTATTTCGGTCTTCGAGATGCGCGCCGGGCGGCTGGAGCTGATCAAAGACAACCCGACTCCCTTCCGCCTCGGCGGCATCGCCATCACGCCGAAGGGAGATCGGATTGCCGGCCACGGCACGAAGAAGGGCGAGAAGTTGGCAGTCCACGTCTTCAGCTACCAGGACGGAGTCGTCGCCTATGAAAGCGAAGTGAAGATCCAGTCGGGCCTGCCCGATTGGGACGGTCCGTTTGCATTCCGCTTCACGCCCGACGGCCACCGCCTGGTCATTCCCAACGGCTTCGGCAGCCCCAGCAAGGGCAAGCTCGACGCAGTCTTGATCGCCGACATGACGCGGAGCCCGCCGACCGTAACCGAAGTGATTCCGCAAGTGGCCGACGGCATCGAAAGCGTGGCCATTCACCCCAGCGGCCGGTTCGCCGTGATAAGCTGTCTCGACGACACGCCACGCGCCGCCGTGCACCAGGCCAACAGCCATCTGGCGGTCGTAGACCTGACCTCGAAGCCGGCCCGGCTGCTGTATCACCTTCCTGTCGAAAGCCTGCCGGAGGGGATCGAGTTCACGCCCGACGGCGCGCAGCTCTTCGTGCAACTGACCTACGCCCACCGGATCGCCGTTTTTGACGTGGACGGCTTCATGCTCAAGCGCAGCCCGTTCGTCATCCGCGTCGGCCACGGGCCTAGTTCGATGGCGCTGGGACCATCGCATGCCGGGCAGGGTGGCGCGTTGGGGCACGCGAGGGTACCGGCCAAGCCCGCGCACCAGGGCGCCGCGTCTAAGGCGACGCCGAAGGAGGAGTTCCTCATGACGCGCGAGCGGGCCTCGTCGTTCGCCAGGTTGGCCCTGAAGGGGATTCGCAAGGAGTATCCGAACCATCCGACCGTGGTGCTCAACGGCGATGCCGATGTGAAGCCGCCGCGTCAGGTGCATCCCGCCTTCTTCGGATGCTATGACTGGCATTCGTCCGTTCACGGCCACTGGATGCTGGTCCGCCTGCTGCGTCAATATCCCGATCTGCCGGAAGCGCCAGCGATCAAGGGCGCGCTCGGCACGAACTTGACGGCCGACAACCTCAAATCTGAAGCCGAGACGTTCGCCCGGCCGAACATGCAGACCTTTGAGCGACCCTATGGGTGGGCATGGCTGCTCAAGCTCGCCGAGGAATTGCACGGCTGGGACGACGCGGACGGCAAGGCCTGGGCAAAGAACCTGAGGCCGCTCGCCGACGCCATCGCGGCGCGCTACGTTTCGTACTTCCCCAAGCAAACCTACCCGATCCGCACCGGCGTGCATTCGAGCACCGCCTTCGGGCTGACGTTCGCGCTGGATTACGCCCGGACCGTCGGCGACGAGAAGCTACAGGGCGTGCTGATCGATCGGGCGCGCACGTATTTCTCGCGCGATGCCGACATCCCCGCTCGATGGGAGCCGGGCGGCGCCGACTTCTTCTCGCCAAGCCTGGTCGAAGCCGACCTGATGCGCCGCGTGCTGCCCTCGGATGAGTTCGCTGCCTGGTTCGCGAAATTCCTGCCGTCGCTGGCCGAGGGAGAACCGCGGTCGCTGCTCGAACCGGCGACCGTCACCGACCGCACCGACCCGCACCTCGTCCACCTGGATGGCCTGAACCTGAGCCGAGCCTGGTGCATGCGAGGCATCGCCGCGGCGCTGCCGAAGCACGATCCCGCGCGGGCGGTTCTCGCAGACTCGGCGCACCGCCACGCCCGCGCCGGCCTGGCTCACGTCGCCAGCGGCGACTACGCTGGCGAACACTGGCTGGCGTCGTTCGCCGTCTACATGCTCTCGACGCCCTCGCCGGAATAGTGTCGCCTTTCGCTCCGCGAAAGGACCGCCTTTCGCTGAGCAAAAGGCGACAAACTGCCTCGGCACTGAATGGCCTGGCGCCCTCGTCAGTGTTACGATGCCGCCTATTCGCTTGGATGGCGTATGGGAACGCCGTCATTCGAACTTTTCAACCATTTGCGGGGATCCCTTTCATGAAGCTCCCTCTTCCGTTGCTGATCGCGCTGGCGATGATCGCTCCCGCCCTGGCTCAGGAGGTGAAACGCGACATTCCGTATGCCAGCCCCGCCGCCGACCGGCAGGTGCTCGATGTCTATGCCCCCAAGGGCGCGAAGGACCTGCCGGTCGTCTTCTGGATTCACGGCGGCGGCTGGCAAACCGGCGACAAGACCGACGTGCAAGAAAAGCCGCGGGCGTTTGCCGACAGGGGCTTCGTCTTCGTCTCCACCAACTACCGCCTGCTGCCGAAGGTGGAGATGGAGACGATCATCCGCGACGTGGCCAAGTCGCTGGGCTGGGTCCACGAGCACATCGCCGAGCATGGCGGCGATCCCGAAGCGGATCTTCGTCATGGGCCATTCGGCCGGCGCCCAGCTCGCCGCGCTCGTCTGCATCGACGATCGCTACTTGAAGGCCGAGGGCGTTCCGTTCGACGTGCTGAAGGGCTGCGTCCCCGTGGACGGCGACACCTACGACGTGCCGGCGATCATCGAGACCGCCGAGACCCGCCGGCGAGTGCACGAGCAGCCGCAGGCCAAGTTCGGGCACCGCGAGAAATTCGGCAACGACCCGCAAAAGCACCGCGACTTTTCGGCGGTCACCCACGTCGCCAAGGGCAAGGGCATTCCGCCCTTCCTGATCCTGCACGTCGCCGATCACCCGGACGTGACCGCCCAGGCCCAGCGTTTGGAAGCGGTGCTCAAAGACGCCGGCATCCCCACCACCCGCCTGGCCGCCAAAGACACCAACCACACCAAGATCAACGCGAACCTGGGCACTCCCGACGACCCGGTCACGCAAGGCGCTGTTCGAGTTCGTGGCGGAGGCGCTGAAGAAGTGAGCAGCCGGCGATTCGTCGAAGGCCGCGCCGCCTGAACGAAAACCAAACGTGAGCCCGCATCCTCGCCGCTTGTCGGCGAGTGCCTTAGGCTAGCTGGCCACGAACACGGCCTTCAAACGCGCCGATCCTCGCCGCTTGCCGGCGAGTGACTCAGGCTAACTGGCCACGAACACGCGCCTGTAAACCCTCTAATCCTCGCCGCTTGTCGGCGAGTGCCTTAGGCTAAGTGGCGACGCTACAATCGACGCCATGTTCCTGCCAGCCTATACGTGCGACGAGTTGTCGTTCGCTTTCCGCTGCTACGTGTATTTCCGCTGGCATACTTATGGGCGCCAGTCGGTCGCTGAGCTAGGGCGTCTCACGGCGACTCAACTCGAGGCAATTCACCCCGAGATCCACATTCTGGAGTTGACCACCTCAGCAACCGAAGTGGCGCTGCTCGCCAGCTTGCGGCCGACTGACTCGATTTCCGTCGCGGCAAGCAAGCTCAAAGGCGCCGCGAGCAAGTCCCTCCGTCAACTGCGAGGTCTAACCGAGCCAACACGGATTCTCGGCGGCGGCTATTTCGCCGCCACGACCGGCGCGAACACCTCCGACGAATTGGACCGCTACCTGGAGCGCCAAGGGGAGCATCACGGTTACGACCAGCGGGCCAAGCCGCCGGTGTGGGTGCAGACCTGGTCGCTTTCCGACGAAGACCAGGCTGCCCTTCAAACGCCGCATGCCGTGACGATCATTCGCTGGCATGTCGTTCTCTCGACTTGGAATCGCCGAGGAGCGTTTACGCAACAAGCCGGGCAGGCCGTTTGCCAATGCTGGGAGCAGCGAAGCCGCGAGTGGCGTGTTCGATTCCATAAGGTGTCGGTCGTGCCCGATCATGTCCATGTCGCTGTCTGGTCGCATCCAACCATCGCGCCAGCGGACCTGGTGGTTCAATTGCTGAGCACGTCGCAGAGCATCATGCGCGACCATTTCGACGGTCTCCTGATCCAGGCCGGCGTGCCGCGGCTCTGGAAACCGAGCGCCTACGTCGGGAGCTATGGCGATATCTCCAAGGACCACCTGCGGAACTACTTGCGGAAATGGGGCAGCGCGGCCCCTTAGCCTGAAGAACTCGCCGACAAGCGGCGAGGATCAGAGATTTCGAGGAGCGTGTCCGTGGCCCACTAACCTGACATACTCGCCGGCAAGCGGCGAGGATCGGAGATATCCCCGCCACGCCGCCAAAGACACGAACCACACGAATGGCGGTGCGCCCGTCGAGCGCGATGGACACCACGCAAGATCTGTCGAGGGATGCTGCTTGACACTACTGTGCGTTTGAATACATTACGCGCGGCACGCGAACGTGCCGAACCAACTGGTGGGCCGGATTCAGGTCAAGGAAGCAGGCATGCCTGTACTCAGCTTCAAAAGGCAAGACCGCCGTCGAAAACCACCACTGGACGGTGCCGCACCATGTCTTGGATTTTGACTCGAAGCTCAGCGTCCTGCCCAAGGGCCAGAACCCGAGCCTGGACGGCAATCTCGTTGGACCCGAGAATTTCTCCATCCAGGGCTATCTGCGGGACCTAATCTACCCCGACTTCATTGTGCAGAAAGGGAAGAACAAAAAGCCCATTTCCAAAGTACTGGTGGTAGAGAGCAAGGGATGCGCATCTTTCGGGAAACCCGGATACCAACTACAAGCGCGAGATAGCTCGCTTTTTTGACGAGATTGGCCGGGAAGTATCATGGCAAGAGTCGGGAACGGCTTCGAGAACCATCAGCTCCGGTTTCAGGTCGTTCAACCTGAAAGGCGTGTCCGCCGCACGAGCCGTCGCGACGACAAGCAGCGCCGCGAGCATCGGAACGAAACGAAAAGCAATCGCGTGGGACATGGTCAAACCTCGTGAGTGTCTATCCTCGTTGGTAACGTGTTCACACCAGCCGCCGAACGGAATCCGTCGGTTGGCCAACAAGCCCCAGGGCGATCGGCGCTGCTGAATGGCTGCGAGGCCGCATTCCCGTCGGCAGTCGAGACGGCAATGATTAAAACCGCCGTTGGACCGGCGATCAAGCTGCGGTTTATGGTGCCACATTCGTTCGTTTCGCGAATGTCGCTATGCTGCCTTTCGGGCCAACCGCCCAGCCTTCGCTACTCGGGGTGAAGGCGACGCTGTTGTAATTCTCGCGGTCGAGCCGTTTCCAAGTCGCGCCGTCATCCAGGGAAAAATGGGAGCCTGACGTGCCCACGGCGATCCATCGATCCTTCGCCCAGGCCACGGCGGATCGAAAGGGAAGCCGTTTCTCCAAGAGCGTCCACGTCTTTCCGCCGTCGGAGGTGATTGCCGCGGTGGCGCCGATGTCGTGGGGTTTGCGATAGTCGCCGCCGACGATCATGCCGTGATGCTTATCGCGAAAGGCGATCGAGAAGATGCCCGCGGACTCGGCGCCAGCGGCGATCGGCGTTTCGCTGGACCTGCCAGTTCTGGCCGCGATCTTTGGAGTGAAAGACACGCGCCGATTTGGCTCCGCCCGTCGCGAACCAGACGTCGCTTTCGCCGTGGGTGACGATGCACGTGCCGCTGGCCGCGAAAGCCGCTTCATCGGACAAGGCCGGCGGAAGGTCCTTTGCCGGAAGCGGCTTCCAGTTGGCTCCGCCGTCGGTGGTCGCGATCAACTGAAACTGCCCTTTTACAGGATCGCCCAGCGCGATGCCGTTCTTCTCGTCCCAGAAAGCGATGGCATCGAAAAAGGCCGCCGGGTCGGCGCTCTTGAATTGCAGCGTCCAGGACTTGCCGCCATCGCTGGTCTTGTAAATACGGGAAGCATCACCCTGGCCGGCGCTGAGCAGGTAGGCCGTGGTATCGCCGAACGCCTCGACATCGCGGAAGTCGAGCTTTTCTGCGCCCGGCACGGTTCCGACGGACCACGTCTTGCCGCCGTCGGTGGTTCGTGCGTAAGTGCCCATCGTGCCGCTGACCCATGCGACCTTCGAGCTCACCACGCTCAGACCGCGGAAATCGGCTTTGGTGCCGACGGTCTGCGGTTGCCATTGGCCTAAGGCGGTTGCATTGCAGAGGCCGAAAAGGACCGCGGCTAGGACGAGGTATTTCATGGCTGAGCTAGGCCAGGGTATTCGGCTGTCTCGGGTCTGGCCGGGGAAAGGGAGAGTGAGGTGATGGGCTGGCGCCTGGAATCAGCCGCGAGCCGCCGCAGCGACGCGCTCCGCAGCGAGTACGCGCGGGTGGCGCTTCGACGCGCGGGCCGGCAGCGACGTGAGCACGACGCAAATGGTTTCGCTGGCAGGGTCGGCCCAGCAGATCGTGCCCGTGGAACCGCCGTGGCCGAAGGTCTGCTCTGAGCATCCGCTACTGCCCGATTCTTTGCCGACGGCAAATCCTAGCCCTCGCGGGGTGAAGCCCGAGGGGTTGTGGTTTTTGAGCATCAGCTTCGCCGTCTCAGGCTTGACGACTTTTGCCGCTGGCCCGCAGGAACTCGCCCAGAAACCTGGCGACATCCGGCGCGGAAGCGTGCGTCCCTCCCCAGGGCACCCCCAGCTTCCGCCAATAGGGGCTGTTCCAATCCCAGTCTTTGGCCTGTGGATCGCCGCTGCCCGATTCGGGCGCGGCGCCTTGCGACTGGCACGCGACCATCTCTTCCAGCTTGAAGCGGCCCAGTCCCTGCACGGAGTGCTTCATGCCCAGAGGCTGAAAGACCGTGCGCTCGACGAGCGTCAGGATGTCCGATCCGGTGATCTCCTCGGCGATCCGCGCGGCGAGCAAGATGCCCATGCTCGAATATTGGTAGCGGGTGCCGGGCGCGAAATCGAGGCGGGTGCGGATCGTGTGGTCGGCGAAGTCCTCGAGCGACGCGTGCCGTTTTCTCAGGGCGTTGTTATTGGCCAGTTGATCGGGCAAGCCGGAGACGTGCGTCAGCAGGTGACGGATCGCCACGTCGTCTCGCCCATCGCCGGTGAAAGCGGGCAAGAACTTCTTCACGCGGTCATCGAGCCGGAACTTCCCCTGATCGAAGAGGGTCATGACCGCCGTCATGTTGATCGGCTTGGAGATGGAGCCGAGCAGGAACATGGCGTCGCCCGAGGCCGCCTTGCCGAAATGGCGTGTATACGACTCGTCTCGCTGAAGGACGTGCAGCACGGCTGCGTCTACTTGCTTGGCCGCCGTGGCCTCGTCGAGCACTGCGGCCGCCTCGCCCCATCGCCCGCCGCGCAAAGCTGCAAATAAGGGAGAGGCACCGGCAACGGCCACGGCCGTGCCCAGAAACGTGCGTCGCTGCATTACACAGTTCCTCCGGTTTCACGGGTGTGCTATCGCTGCGGCCTGTACCATAATCGAAGCGCGCTGCCGCGAACATCACCGCGGATCGACTCAATACTTCAGCATGCAGGCCTCGGGATCGATTTCCCAAACGCCTAGGATAGCCGTTCAACGGCGTGTATCAGGTACCCAACCAAGGAGTTCGCCATGCCAAAGCTCACGGTCGAGGGAGTGGGTCAATTCGAGGTGCCGCCGGGTAAGCGGCTGGTGCTGGCTCTAGAGCAAGAGGCCGGCATCGATCAACTGCATGCCTGCGGCGGCCACGCGCGTTGCACAACCTGCCGCGTCGAGTTCATCGATGGTGAGCCGGGCCGCATGACCATCGCCGAGCGCGACGTGCTGGCGGCGCGAGGCCTGTCAGGCGTCCGGCTGAGCTGCCAGGTCCTCTGTGATCACGACATGACGGTTCGCGCGATTAGCCGGCTGGCCGGCAGCGGCCGAAAGGATGCCGGGCATCCGCCAGCGACGGAAATCGAGCCGCCCGCGGAGTGGATCGAGAAGTGAGTTGTTTCCGGAGAAGCCGCTTGACTGACTTCGTCGCGCCGGAGGCCTTCGATTCTTCTCAAGCACGAAACAAAACGCAGCCACTAGATTGAATTCTGGCACTCGCAGGTCTACAACTACGTTTGCCACTTCGATTCAAGTCGGAAGTCAAGGGTTCGTGTCGAACCCGCCCGGGAGTCAGCCCGGGTCACGTCCGAGGTCGCGCTGCGTCCGGACGCCGTTTCTCCAGCGGGAGGTTTGCTCATGGCCAGCCCGGTGAAGCCTGTTCCTGTCACCGTTGTCGCCGACGATCGGCCGGTGGAAGTGGTCATCATCAGCCACTCCCCGCTCTTCTACTGGTGGCCGGTATGGGCCGTGGGATTCCTCATGGCCTTTTTGTCGCTGTGGCGCGGCCAGCAGGTGGCGTTTGTCCCCCGCGGCACCACGGCCGAGCGCGAGTTGCTGGTGGAGGGACATGACGGCCACCGGGACGTGCTGATCGCTCCGGCGGGCCGGTCCCTGCCCACCACCTCCGCCACGGACGAGCTGACGCAACCTCGGCTGCGGATGATGGAGAGCAACAGTCCGGGCATCCTCTGGGCCCTGACGTTGTGTATCGTGATCGTGGTCACGCACATCCAGTTGCGCGGCGTGTGGTCGCTCGTGGCCATCATGGGCGTAGGCACCGTGGCGATCTTGTTCGCCGTGCTGGGGCTGTGGGACCCGATCCTCCGGTGGATCGGCTTCATCGATATCCACATGAACGCGTTCGGCTATTTCTCGATCTCGCTGTTCCTGCTCGTGATCTGGCTGGCCATGTTCCTGGTGTTCGACCGGCTGAAGTACATGATCTTCACGCGCGGCCGGCTGCGCGTGCGGAAGGCCATCGGCGACGGGGAGAAGGTGTTCGACGTCCGTGGCATGGTGTTCGAGCGGCACCGGGACGATCTCTTCCGGCACTGGCTGCTGGGGTTCGGGACCGCGGACCTCACGGTCTACACGGCAGGCGCGAACGCGCAGCAGTTCGAAATGCCAAACGTCTTGGGGATCAACCGCAAGCTGGCGATCATCAACACCATGCTGCAAGAGGTCGAAGTGACCAAGGCGCGATGAGCGAGCTGCGGTGGATTATGCCGCTGGGAGAAGAGCCGATGAGCGACCGACGTTGCGAGAGCCGCCGATGAGCGCGGCCTGCACGTTGGCGTGCGGGGCCTTGCCGGGAACGGCAGCACGCCCGCCAGTTTGCGGTCGCCGACTTCGACCCGGCCTCCAGCTCGACGCCGCTTGGGCCGACGCGGTGCGCCCCCTTCCGCGCCGTCCCGCGCACGGACTAAGTTAGCGCGCACACTAGGTCTCAATCGCTCGACTTCCCCCCGCGCCGTCTTAGCCGAGTCGCCCGACTTCCGGCACGGCTTATTGCACGCCGGGCACATGGCGTTAGCCCTACGGCACACGCGGTGTGCTTGCCACGGAGGCGGTGCTGTATAATGCCTTCGACCGAGTGCGAGAGGACGGCGCTTTGGGCGACAAGCAATCCAATGAGCGTGCATGACTGGACGCGAGTAAACGCGGGAATCTTTCATGCGTTCCACCACTCGTGGATCGAGGAAATTGCCCGCGCGCTGAACCGCGGGCTGCTGCCGCCGGAGTATTACGCGCTGCCCGAGCAGCACGCCGCTGGATTCGGACCGGACGTGTTGACACTCCAAGAAGCTGACGCCGAAGAGACGGATGTTGAGCGTGCCAGCTCGGGCGGCACGGCGATACTCGCCACGCCGAAGTTGCAGCCCACGGCCGAGACCGACATGGCGTTCTACCGGCGTAAACAAAGCTCAGTGGCCGTGCGGCACGTGAGCGGCGACCGGATCGTGGCCATGGTGGAGGTGGTCTCCCCGGGCAACAAAGCCGCCCGCCGCGCGCTTCAGGCCTTCGTCACCAAGGCGGCGGAGCTGCTGGAGAAACAGGTCAACCTTCTGGTGTTGGACCTGCATCCACCGAGTCGGCGCGACCCGCAGGGCATTCACGCCTCGATCTGGGAGGAAATCGCCGGTGAGGACCACACGGCGCCGGCCGACAAGCCGCTCGCGGCTGTTTCGTACGAAACGGGCCTCACGGTGCGGGCATATGTCATGCACTTCGCCGTCGGCGAAGCGCTGCCGGAGATGCCGCTTTTCTTGGAACCCGAGAAGGCGATTCAAGTGCCGCTGGAAGCGACATACCAGGCGGCGTTCGCCGCGGTGCCGAGGCGATGGCAACGCGTTCTGCAGCCTGCACCGCGTCAGAGTTGAGCAACCCGCTGGTGGCCATTTCCCCGCGGGGCGATGTTCATTCGGCCGACAGCGGGGAAACATCGTCCCACGCGGGCAAGCCGCATGGTGACGGGCGACCACGCGGCGCACTGCTGGTGGTGAACACGGCTCGGTGGGGCCAAGCCCCACCGTGGCCTGGCTCAGATTGTGCGTGCCCGGAAAACTTGGCACACACGTCGGGTTGCAGTTCGCGATCGGCGGCGCGCTGGCCGAGGCGCCGGTCCTCTGTCGAGCCGGGCCGAGGGTGCGCCTCTTGACAGAAATCTGTTCCGTTTGATCGTAACGCATTGCCCTGACGCACTCCGTCGGACGGATTGAAATCCGTCCTACCGCTGCGGCTTGAACACCACCACCGCCAGCGGCGGCAGCGTCAGCTCCATCGAGGCCGGCCGGCCGTGGCTTTCGCTGGCCTCGGCCATGACGCCGGGGCCGTTGCCCACGTCGCTGCCGCCGTAGAACGTCGAGTCGCTGTTGAAGATTTCCTCGTACCAGCACGCTTCGGGCACGCCGATGCGTGTAGTCGATGCCGCGGCACCGGCGTGAAGTTGCAGCACGACGATCAGGTAAGTCCTTCGGGTCCTTCGCCTTGCGGATGTACGCCAGGATGCTGTCCTGCCAGTTGTGGCAGTCGATCCACTCGAAGCCGGTGCTAGTCGAAGTCGACCTGGTGCAGCGCCGGCTCGCGGCGGTAGCAGCGCGTTGAGGTCGGCCAGGTAGCGTCTGCACGCCCTGGTGCGACTCCCACTGCAGCAGGTGCCACTGCAGCGATTCGTTGTAGTTCCATTCGTTCCACTGGCCGAACTCGCCGCCCATGAACAGCAGCTTCTTGCCGGGGTGCGTCCACATGTAGCCGTACAGCAGCCGCAGGTTGGCGAACTTCTGCCACAGGTCGCCGGGCATCTGGTCCAGCAGCGAGCCTTTGCCGTGCACCACTTCGTCGTGCGACAGCGGCAGGCAGAAGTTCTCGGTGAAGGCGTAGATCAGCGAGAACGTCAGCTCGTCGTGATGGTACTTGCGGTGGATCGGCTCGTTGTGCATGTACTCGCGGCGTGTCGTTCATCCAGCCCATGTTCCACTTGAGCGAGAAGCCCAGGCCGCCGAGGTAGGTCGGCCGCGAGACGCCGGTCCAGGCGGTCGATTCCTCGGCGATCGTCAGCACGCCGGGATACTGCAGGTGGACTTCCTCGTTGAACTTCTTGAGGAAGTCGATGGCCTCGAGGTTCTCGCGGCCGCCGAAGCAGTTCGGGATCCCACTCGCCTTCCTTGCGGCTGTAGTCGAGGTACAGCATCGAGGCGACGGCGTCGACGCGCAGGCCGTCGATGTGGTACTTGTCGAGCCAGAACAGGGCGTTGGAGAGCAGGAAGTTGCGGACCTCGTTGCGGCCGTAGTTGAAGATCATCGTGCCCCAGTCGGGATGCTCGCCCTTGCGCGGGTCGGCGTGCTCGTAGAGGGCGGTGCCGTCGAAGTGGCGCAGGCCGTGGTCGTCCTTGGGGAAGTGGGCCGGCACCCAGTCGATGATCACGCCGATGCCGTTCTGGTGGCAGTGATCGACGAAGTACATGAAGTCCTGCGGCGTGCCGTAGCGGCTGGTGGCGGCGTAGTAGCCGGTCGTCTGGTAGCCCCAGCTGCCGGTGAACGGGATGCTCGCTGACCGGCAGCAGCTGGATGTGCGTGAAGCCCATCTTCTGGCAGTACTCGACGAGCTGCGTGGGCCAGCTCGCGGTAGCTGAGCCAGCCGTGCCGGCGGTCGTCCGGATCGCGCCGCCAGCTGCCGAGGTGCACTTCGTAGATCGACATCGGCGCGTCGAGCGCGTTGCGCTGCGGCGCGGCGGGCGATCCAGTCGGCGTCGTTCCACTGGTAGCGTGTCGAGGTCGGTGACGATGTTCGCGGTGCGCGGCGGCACCTCGGCGGCGAAGCCGTAGGGATCGCACTTCTCGACGACGTGCCCGCCGCGGTGCTTCACGGAGAACTTGTAGTGCGTGCCCGCGCCGATGCCCGGGATGAACAGCTCCCACACGCCGCTGGGGATGTGCTTCCGCATCGCGTGGCTGCGGCGGTCCCAGAGGTTGAAGTCGCCGACGACGCTGACGCTCTCGGCGTTCGGCGCCCAGACGGCGAAGTTCACGCCGGTCGACGCCGTCGACCGTGCGCAGCTGGGCGCCGAGCTGCTCGTAGCTCCGCCAGTGCGTGCCTTCGCCCAAGCAGGTGCAGGTCGTAGTCGGTCAGCAGCGGCGGGAAGGCGTACGGATCGTGGTGGATCGCGGCCTTGCCGGCCTTGTCGCGGGTCTCGATCAGGTAGCGAGGGGTCTTTTCGTTCATCGCAGGGCAAAGCACTTCGTATAAGCCGGCCGGATGGATCCTCCGCATGGGACGGCGCACTTCCTGATGCGCCGCGTCAACGACCCAGGCCTGGGTGGAGTCGGGCAGGAACGCCCGCACGGCCACCGCCGGTCGGCCGCCCGCCGTCACTTCGTGCGGCCCCAGGACGGCGGCCGGATTGGGGTGCGTCCCGTCGATAAGCTGGCCAACCGTGGACAAGTCCAGTGTGGTACGCATCCGAGCCTCACGATTGTGTTTCGTCGCAGGCGATTCGTCTAGGTGGCGAGGCCAATCGACCGTTTTCGACCATGATCACTCGTGCTCGTTCTCGTACTCGTTCTCGTACTCGCCGCGTCGGAAGGCCATCGAGTACGAGAACGAGCACGAGCACGAGTTCTTTCGGTTCCACGCTCAACCGCGCACGGCGCCTGCACCATGCCCCAAAAGCCGCTGCGTGCCCGCCGTCGCCGACGCGGCATCAGCCCGTGCCCTCCGTCCAGTCGGCGCTGCTCGTGGCATCGGCTTGCGGACGATGCGGACGCACGGGCAGGAGTCTCGTGCCACGCCTCGGGCCACATCTGGCAGTCGATCTGCCGGGCGGGCGCGGCGCAGTGCACTTCGTGGATCGCTGCCGCCTGGTCGAGCCGCTGCCACAGGTCGGCGTGCTTCACGCGCTCCAGGCGGCCGAATGACTCCCACCTCCAACCGCGAGCTCGCCATTGCGGCAGGCCCAGCTCGATGCCGTTGCGCACGTACCGGCTGGCCGTCAGCACGCTCACTCGCGACGGCTGATCGAGCGCCTCCAGGCCACGCACGACGGTCAGCAGCTCCAACCGTTCGCCGCGGGCATCCGGCTCGAACGTCGGTGATGTCCAGTTCCACGTCGCCACCGACGACCTCGAGCACAAAGCGCCACTCGCCCGGCTCGTCGCCGACAGTATCGATCAAGAGCAGGTATTCCGGCATCGGGATCACGGCGCTCGTCCTCGTAAGGAAGACACGGAGTGGGAACCAGACAATCCATCGGCCGCCGCAGGCAGCGCGGCCGCTCGACTTCGCTCCGTCAGCGTCGCTCTTGTGTCATCGGCACGCTCGCCGCAACCGGCTCAGTTTGACAGAGCACCAGCGGAGCTAATCCGGCAAGCGGGCGGCGTCAGCCCCCGGATAACCGTCAAGACCGGCACTCGGACGGATTGAAATCCGTCCTACGGCTCTTCAAAGAGCGGCCGTTCGGCGTTGACCAAGAGCCAGGTCAGCGCGGCGACGAGGTACGTCGATCCGACCACGGCGAAGACCACGCCCCAGTCGAACCGTTCGGCGACCAGGGCGAAGACGATCGGCGAGAGCACGGCGGCCACCGTGGCCACGGTGTTCACCACGCCGAACACGGTGGCGGTGGCGCGGCCCGAGACGTCGGTGATCGCTCCCCAGGCCGTGGTCAGTCCCGAGTCGGCGAAAAACTTCACACCGCACAGCATCCAGCAGAAGAGATAGGGATCATCGAATACCGCCAGGGCGCCGACCACGAGCACGCAGGCCATCCCTTTGCCGCCGGCGCCGACCAGCGTGCGGGCCCAGCGGCGGCTTCCCATGCGGGGGATCAGCCAGTCGTTGAGATACCCGCCCACGGCGCCGCCACACGCGCCGCCCAGCAGTGGCAGCGAAGAATAGATGCCCATCTCGGCAACGGTCAGGCCGTGCACCTTGGCCAGCACGAACGGCACCCAGGCCACGTACACCTGGTCGGCGAACGTGCTGGCGAACTGCTGAAGGACGAGGAACAAAAAGTTAGGGATCGCCGCGGGGCGGAGGCGGCCAATGTGGCCGACTCGCTCTGCGAGTGGGCGGCAACTTGCAGAGCGATCTGCCGACTCTGGCGTCTCGAGGAGCGAGATGTCTGCATTTCCCTCGATCAACCGCCGCTCCGCCTCGTTGACGCCAGTGTGCTGCGCCGGCGTGCTGCGAAACAGCGTCAAGAAGAGCACCCCAACACCAGACCCGCTCCGGCAAAGATCACGAGCGCCGTCCGCCAATCAATCCCTAGCCAACCCAGGAGCACCGTGGCAAAGAGCAAGTTGGCGCGGCCGCGCCCAATCGGCCGAAGAACACGGCCGACCAGCCCTGCATGGCGGTGCGGCTCGCCGCCGGAAACCACGTGCGGCTGATCTTGCTCAAGCTGGGATAGCACCCAGCCTGTCCGGCTCCGAATAGCACGCGCACGCCGTACATCGTCCCCGGCCCGAAGGCCCAGCCGTGCAGGGCCAAGGCGCAGGACCACACGACGATGGCCATCGTCAGAAAACCATGCGTGCCCAGCAGGTCGGCCAACAGGCCGCAAGGCACCTGGGCCAGGGCATAAGCGCCGCTGAACGCGGCATCCATCGCGCCCATCTCGCGCAGCGAGACGTTCCATTCGCTGGCCAGCTCCGGCTTGATCAGCGCGAACGTGTAGCGGTGCAGATAGAGCATCCACGACGCGGAACATGCCAGGGCGAAGACCACCCAGCGGATGCTGGTGGGGCGGGCCTCTAGCGGCGCATGATCGCCCCGTGGACCCAGCTCAGACAAGGAGGGCGGTTCGCTGCTCACCGCCTGATCCTACACCACGCCGACGCTGCCAATCAAAGCGCGCAAGGAAGTCGGGTGTCATCGCCGAAACGAAAGGCGGATGGCCAAGATCGGGCAGAAACACGACACCGCAAAGGAACAAAGGACTTGGCGCGGCATAGTGACCACGGATACCCAACATGGGAGGAGGACAACCACGAACAACCTATCGCGGCATAGCCGCAACCACGGAAGACACGGAATGACACGGAAGAACGTCTTTTCCGTGTCATTCCGTGTCTTCCGTGGTTCGCAAATTCTTTGCGGCACTGCTATTGGCCAGGCTCCGTTTCAGCGTCCGCGGCGACGCAATGGGTGGTTTCCGCCATCGGTCGCGAAACGTTGTAGTATCGTCCAAAGCGGTTGCGCAGGAACTCTTCCAGGTCGATCTGCTCCTGGCGGACGAAACCCGTGCCGCTCAAGCTCCCGGTCACGTGCAGGTCGAGCGCGGCGCAGATGCCGGCGGCCGTGGTGATCTGGATCGCGCTCCAGTTCTCGCCGTCGATCGCTCGCGAGTAGATCTTGCGCGCGTCGCTGATCTGCACGAGCTGCCCCTTGCGCTGGCCGGTGACCGTGCAGAAGATCACCACGACATCCTGAAACGTGACCGGCACGGCCGACTCCAGAATGTCCTTGAGCAGCTCGCGCCGCTCGCTCAGCCGCAGCTCGTTGACCAGGAAGGCGCGCCAGGTCGCGGTGGCCGAGGTAGCGGATCGTCTTGTAGTTCAGCTCGCGGACTTTGCCTTCGAGCGTTTCGCAGAGCGTGCCGACGCCGCCGGACGTGTTGAAGGCCTCGTAGCGCACGCCGTCGAGCGAGAACTGCTCGAGGCCCTCCAGCGGCAGGGCCTCGATCTGCCGCCCGTCGTGGATCGCCTCGCACGGGTTGCAGTACTCGTTGATCAGGCCGTCGGTGGACCAGGTCAGGTTGTACTTCAGCGCGTTGGTGGGAAACTGCGGCAGCGCGCCGACGCGCATGTGCACGGTGTCGAGCGCGTCGAACTCGCGGCAGAGTCGGCTGGCGACGATCGAGACGAACCCGGGCGCCAGGCCGCACTGCGGCACGAAGATCTGCCCGTCGGGCGCGCTCGTCGGCGATCTGCCGCACCTTCGCGGTGGTTTCGACGTCCTCGGTCAGGTCGAAATAGCTCAGGCCCTGCTCGCGGGCGACCTCGGCCACCAGCGGATTGAAGCGAAAGCTCAACGCGGAGATCACCGCTTGCCGGCCGCGCATCAGCCGGGCAAGCTCAGCAGCGTTGGTGGCGTCGAGGCTGGCGGTGGTCGCGGACGACTGGCGGTGGGCACGAGCCAAGGCCGCAGAGTCTCGGTCAGCCACCAGAACGTCATAATCGCCCGCACCGGCCAGGAACTTGGCGATCATGCGGCCGATCTTGCCGGAGCCTAGCAGCAGGACGTGATACATGGAACGCTCCGTCGAGGAAGGGCGCTCTGCCCGTGGCGGCTCAGCCGCGCCGAGATTATACGACACTCCTGCGTCCGCGTGTCAGAGCAGACGCGGTGGGCCCCGGTCTCCTGATGAAGCTGTGGCCGGGTTGCGATACAATCGGACCAGAGGTGTTGCCATGCCGATTCAAGACTGGACACGCGTAGACGCTGGTTTGTTCCACCATTTTCACCAAGACTGGACGATTGAACTGGGCCGCTCACTGAACGCCGGCCGACTGCCGGCCGGCTACATCGCTTTGACCGATCAACAAATCGGTGGGCCGATCCCCGACGTGCTCACGCTGAACCGGGGGCCAAAAGGCCGCGGCAAGCACGAACCCGCGGGCGGCGTGGCCATTGCCACGGCGCCACCCAAGGCACGGTTCATCGTGGAAAGTGAAGGCGTCCCCTATGCTCGGCGCGAATCGAATCCGCATCCAGCATCGCCACGGCGAAGTGGTGGCGGTGATCGAGATCGTGTCACCGGGGAACAAGAGCAGCCAAGCCGCGCTGCGCGCTTCGTCCGCAAGACCGCCGATTTGCTCTGGCAAGGCATCCATCTGCTCGTCGTGGACCTTTTCCCTCCGAGCGAGCGCGATCCCCAAGGCATCCACGCAGCCATCTGGGATGAGGTGGAAGGGACCCCGTTCGCCTCACCTGCCGACAAGCCACTGACGGTGGCCGCCTATCGAGCCAGCCCAACCAAGACTGCCTATATCGAACCGGTGGCCGTCGGCGACTCGTTGCCGTCGCTGCCGATCTTCCTGACCGATTTTGATTACGTCCCCGCTCCGCTGGAAGAAACGTACCAGGCGTCCTGGGCGGCGTTCCCGGCCGAGTTGAAGGGGCTGCTGGAGGATCGTGTCGCTCGGGGAACGTCTCGCAAGCGGGAACGAAGGAAACGGCGGCCAAATTGAGGCTGCGCGCGTGTGGGCGCGGCTCGGCTCACGACGCCTAGGGGCGTTCCAGGTCATCCGCAAATCGTTTGACAGGGCGGGGAACGGCTCGATAGATTAGGCAGAGGGGCGTGTTTTGCCGCCGAAGCGACGGCGCTTGGAGCAGTTACGGTGACGCGCCCTCGGATTCGCACTTCCTTCACTCGGTCGGCCATTCTTTGCGGGGCATCCGTCGAGGGCCTCGCCGCGCACTGCCGTTCCGTCGAGCACAGCTAAAAGCGACCCGTCGAGCACTGTCAGAGGTAAACGTTCATGGCCAAAACCCAGGGTGTGTGGGGGATCGACATCGGCCAATGCGCAGTCAAGGCCCTGCGCTGTCTGCCAGGCGACGAGCCTGGCACGATGATCGCCGATGCCTTCGACTATATCGAATACCCCAAGATTCTCAGCCAGCCGGAATCGAACCCCGAAGAGCTGATCGCCGAGGCGCTTCAGCAGTTCCTCTCGCGCAATCAGGTCAAGGGCGACCGCGTGGCGATCTCCGTGGCCGGGCAGAGCGGCCTGGCCCGCTTCGTGAAGCTGCCGCCGGTCGAGGTCAAGAAGATCCCCGACCTGGTGCGCTACGAGGCCCGCAATCAAATCCCCTTCGACCTGGACGAAGTCATCTGGGACTTTCAGCAGATGGGCGGAGGGATGATCGAAGAAGGCTTCGCCATCGACGTGGAGATGGGCCTGTTCGCGATGAAGCGCGAGCAAGTCGAGAAGTCACTGTTCCCCTTCGAGCAGGCCAAGATCGAAGTCGATGTCGTCCAGCTCACGCCGCTGGCCCTCTACAACTTCGTGGTCTTCGACCAGATGCGCGACGGCCTGCCGCAGCCGGAGTTCTACGACCCGGAGAACCCGCCCGAGAGCGATCGATGATCCTCTCGCTGGGCACGGAGACGACCGACCTGGTGATCACCGACGGGTTCCGCGTCTGGCAGCGCAGCTTGCCGATCGGCGGCAGCCACTTCACGAAGGCGCTGACCAAGGAGCTGAAGCAGACGTTCGCCAAGGCCGAGCACGTCAAGCGCAACGCCGCCCAGGCGGAGAACCCCAAGGCCCTGTTCCAGGCCATGCGGCCGATCTTCGCCGACCTGGTGACCGAAGTGCAGCGGTCGATGAACTTCTTCTCCAACGTGCACAAGAAGGCCACGATCGGCTCGGGCATCGCGCTGGGCAGCACCGGCAAGCTGCCCGGCCTGGTGCGGTTCCTTTCGCAGAACCTCAAGATGCCGATCACGCGGGTCGATACGTTCCGCGGCCTGCGCGGGCCGGGCATCGTCGATGCGCCCGCCTTCCAGGAAAACCTGCTGGCCTTCCCGGTGTGCTACGGGCTGTGCCTGCAAGGGCTGAACGAATCGGCCATTCAGACCAACCTGATTCCCCGCGAGCTGTTGGTCGATCGGCTGGTCCGCGCGAAAAAGCCGTGGGCGGCCGGGGCCTTGGCCGGCCTGGCGCTTGGGCCTGGCGATCAGCTTCGCCGGCTACTGGCAGGCCTCTCTGACCGTCCACGAAGAGCCGTTCAAGGGCCCGGAAAGTGAAGCCACGAATCAGGTGAACCAGTGGACTCAAGATAAGGGCGGTTTTGACCAGCAGCGGAACAAGTTCCAGCAGTCCTCCAAGGTCGGCACGAACCTGGTGCTGCCGCGCGACCGCATGCTCCGCTGGGGCAAGCTCTTCCGGGCCATCGACGCCTGTGTGCCGCGGGAGATCGGACCGGCGCCCGCGGAGTTCGCTCGCCGCAACGAGATCTTCATCACGTCGATCACCTCGCAAAAGAGAGATTTTGAACAGTGGTACGCAGAGGCCACTGCCCCGCCGCCGACGACGAATACTCCGGCCGGTCCCGCCGCCGGTCCGGCCATGCCAACAGGGGTCGGCGTGCCCAGCGCAGGCGGTCTAGGCGCCGGGGCTGCCAAATCTGCCACCAGTGCGACGCGGGCCGATGGCCCCAAGGGGACGGGCTACGTCGTCAGGATCACGGGATATCACTTCCATAACCTTCAGGCCGGCGAGGTGCAGTCGGGCGACGACCCGCTGCTTCACTTTGGCGCCGGGTTCCTGCGTGAACACTTCCTGAAGAAGCTCGAGCAGCCCACCGCCCTCATGCTGGACATCGATGGCCGCCCGGTGGTCGATCAGCAGGGACAGCAAGTCGAGGTGCCGGTCAAACTGTTGGGAATCGCCTTCCCCACAATCATGAGTCCTTCCGAGCCGGACTGGGGGGCGAAAGTGGCCAATCCGTTTCATGACGAAGACGCCGCGGAAGCGGCCAAGGACAATCCAGAGAAGCGGCGGAAAGACGAAAAGGCGAATCCCGCCACGCTCGTTCGCTATCGGTTCGTCGTGGAGTTTGCCTTCCTCGATTCGCCTGCGGCGTCTCCGGCCGGCGACGCCGTGGCTTCCACGCCGGCCCCAACGGCTGCCGCGCCGGTGGTCGCCTCCCCGGCGAGCGCAACGCAATCGCGTGGCCTCACAAAAACCATAGGGTCAGCAACCATCGAGTCAGCACCATGGCCAAGAAACAATCGTTCGACGCCCAAACGCTGGCTGAAGCACCACTACTGGATCGTGGCCGGCCTTGGCGGCGTGGCCCTGCCGATCTGCTGGTACCTGGCCACCGCGAACCTGGCCGAGGTCTTCGACACCGGCAAGAAGGCACGCGATGCGGTCCGCAAGAAGGTGGAGGGTGTTCCAGACCGCCCAGCAGCCCAACGACGACATCAACAACGAGATGGGCACCCGGCACGGCGCCTGAGCCGGGAAGTCTACGAGGCCTGGAAGATTCCAGTACGAGCGCCAGCAAGATTGCACGGGCTGGAACCTCCGTGCCGTGCCCAACATGTGGGAGCCCTGGCTCGTGGACGGCACCGACTTAGAGAACGAGCACTGGGAGGGAGTGTTCCAGGCCGAAGCACAGGAGAAGTTGGAGAGCGCGCGTACCAAGGGCGCCGACTTACCGCTGGGGATTCGTAGCCTGTATGTCGGCTGGCTTCAGGACGAGAAGTGCAGGCTGAAGGGCGACGACGAGAGCGATAAGCCGCTGCAATTTCGCCGCCTCTATCGGCTGATCGACCTCCGCAAGCCCATGGAGCTGACGCAGGACGCCGATGACGCCAAGCAGAAAGCCGATGAGGCCAAGCAGAAAGAAGGCCGCGGCCTTCAACGCCAAGGCCAAAAAGGACGATGGCGACCGCATCGCCGGCACGCAGCACAGCGGGCTCGGTCTCCTGGCCGGAATCTGAGCGGGCCTACCTCGAGCAGAAGTTCGGCAAGGGCAGCGCCTGGCACGTCGCTCCCACCACGGCGCAGGTCGCTGTACACGCACGAGAGCATGAACGTCTATGCGTGTATCTTGCACTACATCGTGGCCCGCACGAATGGCGGCGAGACCGAACACCAGTTCCTGGCGATCAAGCAAATCCACACGATCCGCCTGGGTGAGGATTGCCAGTTGCCGACGAAGGCTGGCACCGCCAGGGGCGGGTGGCGCCGGCCCGGGAGGGCTCGGCGTGGGCGCCCCAGGCGGAGCAGCCGGATTCGGCGCAGGCACGACGCCGCAGGCAGGCACGCTCGGCGGCGGCAGCTCGAGCAGCGGCCCGCCGGACCCCACCACCCCCTTTGTCGTGGGTAGCCTGGGCGGCGGGGGCGGTGGCGGCGGCAGCCGGCCCGGTGATGGCGGCATGACCGGCGGCAACCAGGTCGCCGACCCCGCCGGACGGTGTGAATCGCTACGTGGACTACGAGGGTATCGCCGTGCCCAATCCCGATCCCAAGCAGCAACCGTCGGCCGAGTATCGCATGCTGCCGGTGATCATGCGGTTCGTCATGGATCAGCGCAAGTTGAACGAAGTGCTGGCCTGCTGCGTCGAGTCGCCGCTGCCGATCGAAGTCAAGCAGTGGAACCTGCGCGAGCCAGGGCTGGCGCCGGAAGAGCTGGGGACGGGCGGTCCCAGGCGGAGCGAGCGGAGCGAACTTTGGTGTCGGGGGCACGTCCGGTCCGGGGTCGCAATCCGTCGGCGGAGGATTCAGCTCGCCGGACGGCGGCCGCAAGGAGACCACGACCCGTCGCGACCTGTTCGGCGGCGAGGTCGAGCTGGGGCCGTATGACCGCGAGATCGAGATCAAGGGCATCATCTACATCTATAACCCGCCCGATCCCACGAAGGTGGGCACCGGCGCCGCGGCCGGAGATGTGCCGACCGGGCCAGGAGTGTTGCCGCAGGCGAAGCAGCCCGTCGGGCCGGAGAGTGGTCCGGCCGCAGTGGGAACGCCCAAGGCCGTTGACCTCAAGACGCCCGAGGCGAAGACGCCCGAGACAAAGACGGCCGACCCCAAGACGCCGCCGGCCAACGGGGCCAAGACACTCGTCGAGCCGGCGAAGACCGGAAACGAGAGCGGCGCGGCGAAGGCGCCCGAAAAAGCGCCCGAGCCGGCCAAAGAGCCAATGCCCAAGCCAGAGGCGGCACCCGCCGCGGCGCCAAGAAGACATCGTAGCGGAAGAGATCTAGCGGAAGACACTCCTGGCGGAATGTCGCGCCGCGACCAGAAGGAATCATACGGAGAAAGAAGGGAACGCTAATAATCGCTAATCGGCGCTAATCAGGAGTTTCTTGCTCTAGTGACGGCGGATCACGAGCAACGCTGAGTGCATCATTCATTAGCGCTGATTAGCGATTATTAGCGTTCCAAAAAACGACCAGCCCTTCGCGTGAGCGGGGCCAAGCGACTGACGATTTCGTAGCATTCCCCGCAGCCTTGTGTTACAAACAGACCTGATGCGTCGTCCCGGCAGAGAGTTCGCGGAACATCGGGCACTATTCGATCCGGAGCGCGGCCATGTCCAAGACCAGTGATTCCAAGGCCAAGAAGAGCGACAAGAAGAAGGCCGACAAGAAGCCCAAGCGCATCTCCGGCCAGAATTCAGGTCCGCAGGGCTTTCTGCCCGAGCACGGCGAAAAGCTGGGCTTTGCGCTATTCGCCCTGGTGGTGCTGCTGTGCGTGTGGGGCGCCATGGGGCACGAGCCGTACACCAAGACCCCTGCCGACTTGACCACCGTGCTTCAGCAACGGCGCACCGCCGTGCAGCAGAACAAGCCGGAGGGTTCGCCGCTGCTCGAGGGGACTGAGCTGCGGCCGTTCAAAGAGCTGGCGATGAGAAGCGTGGAGCCGGTCGATTGGAGCGAGCGCGCCCCGCCGCCCACCACCCGCGACCCCAAGACTCCCTGGGTGTTGAAGCGCGGCGAGCCGGAGCTGTATCCGCCCATCGACGGCAAGCCCCACGCGATGTTCTATCCCGTGGCCTTTAAGGAACCCGACGCCGGGAAGAAGAAGGCCGTGCCGGGGAAAGCGCCCCCGAAGGCCAAAGACGACAAGAAAAAAGAAGACCCTCTGTTCGGCGACCTCTTGGGTGGTGGCGCTGCCCCCAAGGCCAACAAGAAGAAAGCACCCAGGGAAAAAGTCCCCGCGGTCGTTCAGGACGCGGGGCCGATCATGGACGCGCCTGTGGCCGTGGGGCCCGTCAAGGGCGTGCAGGTCGCTCCCGATATGCCGTTCCGCGGCCAGCCGATGGTGATGCTGACCTGGCGCGTGCCGCGTGCCAAGCAAACGGAGGCCTTTCGCCGCGTGTTCGAGAATGCCCGTGACTACGACTTCCAACGCGATACGGCCAACTACGTTTCGTTCTGGATCGAGCGGAAGGTTGACGACGGGCCTTGGGAGGGGTCGGTGACGATCAACACGCCGCGCGGCGGAACCAAGACCATGTGGCTGCAATTGGCCTCCTGGGAAACGCAGAAGAACTTCCCGCTGTTTGCTACGGAAGTCGTGGACACGGCGCAGGAAGACTGCATCGTTCCCTTCGAGATGATTGAGGAAAAGGACAAGGAGTCAGTTCCCGGTGGCTTCACGATGCCGCTGCCGCCGGTCCTCGGCGAGGATTTCGACGAGCGTGCCGCTGGCGGCTTCCCCGTGATCAAGGTCGCCCCTGAGCCGGGCTTCCCCGGCGCAATGGGCCAGCAGCCAGGCGCTGCTCTGCCAGGCGCCGCTCTGCCGGGTGCGCCGTGGGCGCGAAGGCGGGGGCAGGGCAGCCAGGAGCGGTGCTGCCTGGCGGCCCCGGTGGCGCGAAAGCCGGGCCTGGCGCTGTGCTACCCGGCGGTGCTCCCGGCGTAGGACCGGGGGCGCTCCGGCGGTCGGTCCTGCGCCAGGGTTTGGCGCACGGGTTTCAGGCCAGCGAGGAAAGAAGAAATATCCCGGCGTCGGCCCCGACGGCGCGTTTGGCGGGAAGGCCGCACCGGGTGGCGGGGCCTGGAGCGGCGGCGGCGGCGGCGCGAAGATGATCGGCGGCAGGCCGGCGGGTGAAGCCGGCGCCAGCGGCGGGCCGAGGACCACCGGCAACAGCGGCGGCGGCGGCGGCGCCAAGATGGTCGGCGGCAGGCCCGCGGGCGAAGTCGGCAGCGGCGTCGGGCCGAGGTCCACCGGCAATGATGGCGGCGGCGCAAAGATGATCGGCGGCAGGCCAGCGGGTGAAGTCGGCGCCGGCGTCGGACCGCGGGCTGTCGGCAACAACGCCGGCGTCGGTGCGGGGAACCCGTGGGACAAGAAGCAAAGCCAAGGCGGCGCAGCCGCCGCGGCCCAACCCGTTCAGGTCGCTCAGCTCTCCGACATCCTGCTGCGGTTCTTCGACTTCACCGTCGAGGAAGGGCACACCTACCAATACCGTGTGCAAGTGATCCTGAAGAACCCCAACCACAAGCTGCCGCTCAACCTGCTGAAAGAGCCGAAGTATGCGGCCGAGGAAGTCCTCAAGACGGAGTTCAGCGAGCCGACCGAGCCGGTCCGCGTGACCATCGGCGGCGGCGAGGTGATCGCCGGCCCGGTGCGGGCAGCGCGGCCCGAGGGCGGCTACGCCGACTCGGCCACGGCCATCTTCCGCCAACGCAACCGCACGACCGGCGCGCTTTTGGCCTACACGTTCAACCGCGTCGAGGCGGGCCAGGTGCTCAACTTCAACGTGAAAGACAGCACCAACCGGGGCATCAAGTTTGAAACGCCCGTCGGAGGCATCGATTCGGCCGCGGAGTTCGCCTTCCAGTCCGATAACCTCGTTCTGGACTTGAGAGGCGACCGGGGCTCGCCCGGCGAGATGTTGCTCCTGGACGCTTCCGGACGGCTCACCGTGCAGTCGGAGGTCGGCGCCTCGCCGAACTTCGCCGGCGAGAGCAAGCGCCTGGAAGACGTTTACAACCGCTAGTCGCTGGCGCGCAAATGTCGAATGACGAAGCTCGAATGTCGAATCAATGACGAGACCCGAAGCTCGAAATAGCGAGCGCGGCGACTTGGTCATTCGACATTCCTTGGTCATTAGAGCTCGGTCATTCGTCATTGCTCGACCGGGCAGGGCAAATCATGTCGCCCGTGCGGAGCGTGCCGCCCACGACGATCTGCGCTCGCAGGCCGCCGCGGTGGACCAGCGCCTTGCGCACGCCCGGCCTGGTCAGCTTTTCCAGGTGATTGCACGGCTCGCACAGCCGCAGGCCGCGCAGCCGCACGGCGCCGACGAGGAACTCTCGCGAGACCAGATGGTTCAGCGGCACGCCCCGCGTCACCAGGTTGCGACGGGACTGCTCGGCCGGCAGCTCGATGCCGTACTCGGCCGCCGCGGCGGCCAGGGCCTCGCTTTCGATCAGCGTCACTTCCTGGTCGGGCTTCACGATGGCTCCCTCAGCGGCTCCCTCAGCGGCTCCCTCAGCGGCTCCCTCAGCGCCGCGTGCCTTGCTGAACGTCCCTGCGACCAAGGCGTAGCGGTCGCCGGCCAGGCCCTGCCCGGCCACCGCTTCGATCTGCCCGACGGACTGCATGGCGGCGGACTCCCGCGCCGCGATGTAGATGCCCAGCAACTGGCCTTGAAACATCGGCTCCTCCAAGCGCTCTCGCCAAAGGTCCACGAGGTCCACGGATGCCCCAGCGCGGCCGGGCCGCAACGAGGACTCCCCGCCCGCAGATTGCGCGAATCGACGCGACCTACCCATCGAACAAAGAGGGCACAGAGGCCACAGAGAGATCGGTGGCAATCCAAGGCACTCTCTGTGGCCTCTGTGCCCTCCTGCTCCAGAGAATCTTCGCGCCACGCGCGGAAATCAATGGCTAGTAGTACGGTGTGCCGCACAATCTGCACCGCGGATGGCCCAATGATTTATGGTAGTGTAATCGCAGCGGGGCGTCTTGCACGTATACTGGATGGTGCGTCATAACCAATAGGGTCGCGACGACTGGCCACGAGTCGGTGCGGTTCGTCGCGACCGGGTGGGGAGCCCCACGTCTCCGGCATGGGCTGCGTCATGATGCCACGTCGATCGCTAGCGACCGGGAGCGTCCTGGCCGGTTTGGCCACGGTCCTATGGATCGTGCCAGGCTGCGGCGGCACGAGCACGGAGCAGCCGCCGGTCAACCACACGGTGAGCGTTCCGGGGCCGCCGGCCAAGACCATGCCGGAGAAGACTGATGCGCCAGGCAAGTCTGCCGGGAACGGAAACCCCTCGACGGCGCACCCGCGCATCGACTTCTATTCGCTGGATGAGCTCCCGCGGGTCGTCGCCGCCCTGGCCAGCGACGATCCCCAGCAGCAGCTTACCCGAGTCTGGATTCGCAAAGACCCGCAAGGCACGGCAGCGGACGGCGGCCCCGGCGAAGGCGCCTCGGTGGATATCGTGCTCTCCAATTCGCTCGTCACTGACGAGGGCCTGGCCCGGCTGGCCCGCGTCCCCCGGCTCCGGCACCTCAATCTCGATGACTGCCGGGAGATCACCTCCGCCGGGCTGGCGCATCTGACCACCCTGGGGCACCTGCGTAAGTTGTCGCTCAACCGCACCGCGGTGGATGACGCAGGGCTGGCCCACTTGCGGGCCTTGCCGGTCCTGACGGAGCTGAGCCTCGTGGGCAACGCCGGCGTGACCGATGCGGGGGCGGCCCACCTGGCCCGCTGCCCGGCCCTCCGCGTGCTGCGGCTGCGGGACACGCGCCTGGGCGACCCCGGGCTGGCCGAGCTCAAGGCGGCCCCCCAACTGCGAGAGCTGTGGCTGGAGGGTTCGCGGGTCACCGAGCGAGGGATGGCGGACTTTCAGGCCGCGCGTGGCGACACACGGATTGTCCACCCTCTGCGGCGAGCGAAGCGCGTGCCCTAGGCTAGGGACGTTAGTCGTGTCCGCGAAGGCGGTTACGTCTGCAACGTCTGGGGCGACTGGATAAGCTAGGTTGAAAGTTGCGTGCCGTCCCGAATAATGATCCGTCAACCCGAAGCGTCGTTCGGTGGTTGACGGATAGTGTGCGTATACCTTCTTAACAGGTGCACGCAGCGCCAAATCGGTCCACGAGTTGCTTGACTCTTGGCCGCTTGGCTTTAGACTGATATTGGATTCAAAAACTGCGTAACGACCTGCGCAAGGTCCATTGCCGGTGCATAGGTCGATTGGCCAGTGCAACGTGCATTGCCGATTCGGTCCCACGCCAAGCCGATGCCCTCGCAGCCGCTCAACCTCTCGACGAGATGGGGCGGCTTGCCGTCTCGGCCTGGGACCTTCGGTCGCCAGTTCGGTGCAGAGCCTGCTTGGCCCAAACAGATTGTCGCGAAGGGGGTCCAGCCTAAGGTGCAGAAGTAGGGAAACGCCGCCACCAAAGTGAGGGATGGAACATGTTGGTGCTATCGCGCAAGAAGAACGAGAGCATTGTCATCAACAACGATATCACCATCGTGGTGGTGGAAATTCGCGGTGACAAAGTTCGGTTGGGTGTCGAGGCCCCCAAGGAAGTCCCGGTCCATCGCCGCGAAGTCTACGACGCCATCCAACGGGCTGCGGCCACCAAGGATGCCGGCGACGGCTTTGGCACGAAGTCGGACCCCGTCAGCGAAGGATAGTCAGGGAAGGATTCGTGCGAGGATCGCTCGCACCGCTAGCCTCGTTGCCCTTGTTGTACCTCACGGTCGTCCGCCTGCAAGCCCCCTTTCCGCGAATCGCTTTCTCGGCCCACAGTCTCCATTCTCGCCGGAGGCTGATTCAACACGCCTTGTGTGTTGAAAACCGGAACTCTACCATTCGGCCCGCCGCAAAATCCGTGCGATCCCGCGCTAGCTTTGCCGCCGCTGCCGGCGCTGGCTCGTGCCGTAGCTGAACTCGCCGGAGTTCGGCAGGCTGAAGTCTGGCGACTTCCGCTACGCGACTTCAGCTACGGCGAAATACCTGGAGCACGGGACTTTGCGGCTGCGCCGGATGGATTTGCCGGAGTGTCTTATGCACAACGGAAAACAATGGGCCGTGCTTGGGGGCCTGGCCGTGCTCTTGGCCGGGTGCCAGAGCGGGCCGTGGCCCTCGCTCTCGTCCTTCACCCCCTGGAAGGGCCAGTCGCAGCTCGCGCAGGGCCAGCAGCTCGAGCTCGTGCAGCAGAACCGCGAGCAGCAAGCCCGGCTCAACAGCTTGAATACCACGAACGAGCAGCTCTACAAGCTCTTGGCCGAGACGCAGCAGGACGCCACGCTGCACAAGGCCGAGAACGAGGCCCTCCGCGAGCAGCTTCGCGGCGTGACGGCCCAGCTGCAGGGCGTTGAGTCGCAGACCGCGGAGAACCAACGGAAGTTCGACAACCTGCTGGCCTCGGTGCGGCGGCGCGGCGGGGCGATCATCGAGCCCAACAACAGCCTCCGCGACAACCTGCCGGTGATCTCGGTGCCCGGCGTCGAAGTGCGGCGCGAGGGGGACCATTTGCGCGTGGATGTGGCCGCCGCCCAGCTCTTTGCCGGCGAGGATGCGCAGCTTACGCCCGGCGGCGGCAAGCTGCTGGAAGCGGTGGTCGATGAGCTGGATCGCCGCTATCCGGGCCACCGCGTGGGGATCGAGGCCCACGCAGACAATCAGCCGCTGCAATCCGCGCGGTGGGCCAATCACCATCAGCTCACGCTGGCCCGGGCCAATGTCGTCTTCAATTATCTGGTGAGCTACACGCGGCTGCGGGCCGAGCAACTGACCGTGGCGGGCTACGGCTCGACCCGGCCCTTCGCCTCGAACGCCAACCCGGCCGGGCAGCAGCGCAACCGGCGCGTCGAGCTGGTCGTCTATCCCGAGCGGATTGGGAACTAGCGATGCGCGGCGTTCGTGTGTCTCGTCCTCGTCGTCGTCCTCGTCCTCGTCCTCGAAAAGAGGTTACGAATCGAGGACGAGGACGAGGACGACGAGGACGAGGACGAGAGTGTGAGCGACCAAAAACCCCCTCATGGGGCTTGTCGCCCAAGGCCACCTTGTGCCATATTTCACCACTTGATCTTTCGGTGAATCTTCCCCGAGCTGTGGCAGGGCCGCGCAGCGGTGGCTGAATTCCTTTCGCAATACGTGCCGACCTGGCTGGCATTCTTGGCCGCCGGGCTGGTGCATGCCTTTCTCTTGATCAACGTGGTCGCCGTCGGCGCACTGGTCTTCATCTGGCTGGAGCGCAAGGTGGCCGGCCGCATTCAGGATCGGCTCGGACCGACGCGCGTCGGCGGCAAGTTCGGCTGGCTGCAAACCTTGGCCGATGGCATCAAGCTCATCGCCAAGGAAGACACCATGCCCAAGGACGCCGACCCGCTGCTCTTTCGCCTGGCCCCCTACATCAGCCTGACGTCGGCGTTCGCGGCGTTCGTGGTGCTGCCCTTCGCAATGGCTGGGCTGCCCTGCAACCTGAACGTCGCGGTGTTCTTGATCCTGGCGATCCTACGGCCTCGAGGTGTTCGGCGTCATCCTGGCCGGTTACGCGTCCGGCTCGAAGTGGTCGCTCTTCGGCGGCATGCGCGAGGCGGCCCAGGTCGTCAGCTACGAAGTGCCGATGGGACTGTGCATCGTCGTGCCGGTGATGATCTGCGGCACGATGAACCTGATCACGATCGGCGAGATGCAGCGGGGCTGGTTCACCAACTGGTTGATCTTCCACGACCCCTTCACGTTCGGCATCTTCTGGGTCTACTTCACCTGCGCGACGGCCAGCGTGAACCGCGCCCCGTTCGACCTGGCCGAGGCCGAAAGCGAGCTGGTGGCCGGCTTCCACACCGAATACTCGGGCCTCCGCTGGAGCCTGTTCTTCATGGCCGAGTACGGCTCGATGTTCGCCGTCAGCGGGCTGGCCGCGATCCTGTTCTTCGGCGGCTGGAACGGCCCGATCCCGATCTACCGATTCTGCTGGGCATGCAAGGACGCCGGCTGGCCTGTCGGGGCTACCTGGCGCAATTTCGTTGGCATGTGCAATTTCATGTTCAAGTGCGTGGTCGGCGTGACGCTGATGATGTGGGTCCGCTGGACGCTGCCCCGACTGCGCATCGACCAGGTGATGAAGACCTGCTTGAAATACTGCATGCCGCTGGCCTGCGCGATGTTCCTGGGCGTGGCGGTGTGGATTGCCGGCATCCCGGGCGTGGCGGCGTTGCCGGGCATCACCGGGCGGACGATGTTCGGCCTGCTCAAGAGACAAGAGCCCTTCGGGGCGGTGCCGACCGAGCCGGCCGTGGCCGCCACGCCGGTGACGGCAAAGTAGCCATCTCGCGCCGCGAGATGGAATGTGGGCGACTCGCTCCGCGAGTCGTCGACAACTCGCAGAGCGAGTTGTCCACATTGCGGCCAAGCGGCTGCACGGGGGTCACGTGGACGCGATCAACTGGCATTCCTTCTTCTTCCTGCTGTTCGCCCTGGTGGCCGGCGTGTTTTCCATCGCCGTCGTCGCCACGAGCAACGTCGTGCGCATGGCGTTCTACCTGACCATCGCCCTGGGGGCGACCGCCGGGCTGTTCTTTCTGGCCGGCGCCGAGTTCGTCGGGGCGATGCAGCTACTGATCTACGTCGGCGGCACGCTGGTGCTCCTCATCTTCGGCGTGATGCTCACCGCCCAGGGGCCGTTCGTGACGATGAAGACCCGCAGCGGCGAATGGGTGTTCGCGATCATCGCCGGCGGCTCGCTTCTGGCCCTGCTGCTGCAAGCGGCCTTTGCGGTGCCCGCGTGGCGCGGCGACCAGAAGTATGCCCTGGCGACGGCGATCACCGGCTCGACCTCGCGCCCTGAGGGGCAGGTCATCATCCGCGCCAAGAAGCCGGGCGAGTTGCTGGGGACCCAGGTGGCGTTTGTTCCCGAAGCGGGTGCGCCCGCGCCACCTGGGAGGGCGAGGAGCTGACGATTCGCTTTTCCGAGGGAACGACGGCTAAGGAAGTGGTCCAGGCCGTGAACCGCGACGTGGGGGACGTGAGTGCCGATCTGCCCGACGGCCGCACGGGCGATAAGGAGGTCACGGCGTCTGACGGCGCAACCCTGAGCATCCGCGCCCGCGCGGCGACACGCCGCCGGGTGAGATCGGGCTGTCGTTCCTGGGATTGCACGAGGCCGGTTACCTGTTGCCGTTTGAAATCATCTCGGTACACCTGTTGGTCGTGCTGATCGGCGCCGCGTACCTGGCGAGGACAAAGAAGCGCGTGACGAGGACGACGTAGCGCCTCGCGCACGATTCCGCATTCCGAAATCTGCATTCCGCATTCGATGAACCTGCTCTCCCAGCCCGTCGGCGTGGCCCACTTCCTGGCCGTCGGCGCGGTGCTGTTCGTCTGCGGCGTCGTCTGCATGGCGACCAAGCGGAACGCGCCTGGGCGTGCTGATGGGCATCGAGCTGGTGCTCAACGGGGCCAACCTGAACTTCGTGGCCTTCGGCAGCGAGTTTCTGCACGCGGACGGCCGCTCGTCGATCGGCCTGGACGGCGCAGATGATCGCGCTGTTCGTGATCGTGCTGGCCGCGGCCGAGGCGGCCGTGGCCCTGGCCATCGCGCTCGAACTTTTACAACAACCACGCCACGATCGACGTCGATCGGGCGGATGAACTGAAGGGCTAGTGCCCTGGCGAGCGGGGGGCGTAAGCCGCCTGATGGTTCAACGCTGGTCCGCGCTATCGGGGGCTTCGCCCTCCGCTCGCCGGCGAGTTTCAAACAGATTCCAATGCACGTTCTGCCCGATCTGCTGCTCTTCGCCTGGCTGGCGCCGTTGGCCTCGTTCGTGGTGATCGTGTTTTTCGGTCCGCGCCTGGGCAAGCACGGCGTCTGGGCCGGCTGCGTTGGCGACGCTGGCGATCGTCGGCGGCGCTGGTGCTCTCGATCACTGCGATGGCGATCTGGCGGCTCGAGAACGCCGCAGCCGCCGCGACCGCATCATGGAAGCTGCAGCACGCCGCCGCCGGCCGCACGCGCACCGCATCACGCCGAGCGGCCACGATAAGCCCTACGTGGCCGGCGACTGGTACGAGGTCGGCCCGCCGGGCAGTTCGGCACGCTGCGGATCGCCATCAGCTACTACATCGACGCCCTGACGGTCGTGCATGTTCTGCATGGTCACGCTCATCGCCACGTGCATTCACTTCTACGCCGATCGGCTACATGCACGACGAGCTGCACGACGTGACCGACCACGAAGTCACGACGTCGCGACGGCCACCACCTGCACCGGCCCGGCCGCTTCCCGCGGTTCTTTCAGTACCTGTCGCTGTTCTGCTTCAGCATGCTGGGCCTGGTGCTCGCCGGCAACATCGCGATGGTGTTCGTGTTCTGGGAGCTGGTCGGCATCTGCTCGTACTTCCTGATCGGCTTCTACATCGAGCGCAAGAGCGCCTCGAACGCGGCCAACAAGGCGTTCATCGTCAACCGCGTCGGCGACTTCGGCATGATCATCGGCCTGATGGTCCTGTGGTCCACGCTGGGCACGTTTGCGTTCGGCGACGTCGACGCGTACGATGCCGACGGCGCACGACGTCGTCGAAGCCGGGCATCTTCAGCCGTCGTCCGGCCGCGGACACCGACCACGAGCTGATCGTGCCCGACGGCATGGTGCAGGCCGACGCCAAGGAGCAGTCGCGAGATCGACGCGAGCCGGATCGATGCGACGCAGCGCGGACTCGGCCGCGATCGCCCAGCTGGCCGAGGCCGCAGCGACTGGCGGAACGTCGCGTCGCCGACGTGGCGGCGACAAGGGCTACGGCTACTGGCTGCTGGTCCTCGCCGGCATCGGCATCTTCTGCGGCTGCGTGGGCAAGAGCGCCCAGTTCCCGCTGCACGTCTGGTTGCCCGACGCGATGGAAGGCCCGACGCCCGTCTCGGCCCTCGTGCACTCGGCGACGATGGTCGCCGCCGGCGTCTATCTGGTCGGCCGCTTCTTTCCGGTGTTCGCGCCGGAAGTGCTGCTGGTCATCGCCATCATCGGCACGATCACGCTGTTCCTGGCGGCGACGATCGCCTTCACGGCGAACGACATCAAGCGCGTGCTGGCCTATTCCACGGTCAGCCAGCTCGGCTACATGATGCTGGCCCTGGGCGTCGGCGGCTGGCTGGCCGGCCTGATGCACCTGATCACGCACGCGTTTTTCAAGAGCCTGCTCTTCATGTGCTCCGGCTCGGTGATTCACGCCGTGCACACGAACGACATGCGGAAGATGGGCGGCCTGTTCAAGAAGATGCCGTGCACGGCGATCACGATGCTCATCGGCTGCCTGGCGATCGCCGGCGTGGGCGTGCCGTTCGTCGATCGGCTTCAGCGGCTACTACTCGAAGGACGCGATCCTGGAGCAGGCGCTGTCGCTTCGGCGACGAGCAATCCGCGCGCATGCGGTGCTGTTCTTCGTCGCTGGCCGCGGCCGGCGCGGCGATCACGACGTTCTACATGTTCCGCATGTGGTTCATGACGTTCGTCGGCCAGCCGCGCGACCAGCACGCGTACGAGCACGCCCACGAATCGCCGCCGGTGATGTACGTGCCGCTGGTGATCCTGGCGGTCTTTGCCGTCGGCGTCGCCTGGAACTCGGCGCGTTCGGCGTGCCGGCCTGCTGGAGCAGGCCGCTGCCTGACGGCACGGCACGCTGGAGCGCGGCAGCAGCAGCGTCTGGGTCGCGCTGCGATATCCCGCCGAGCATGCACGCAGCCATGAGGCAGTCACGCGATCAGGAGCGACGCATTCATGCCGCGGCTAGCTCTGGCGGCCTTCGGCACGGCGATCGGCGGCGTTTTCCTCGCCGCGCTGTTCTACTGGCTGGCGGCTACGCTCAATCCCGGCGGACGTGCGCCGGCCAGTTCGCGCCGATCTACCGGCTGCTGTGGCAACAAGTGGTGGTTCGACGAGCTGTACGACGTGATGTTCGTGCAGCCGACGATGTTCGTCTCGCGGCTGGTCGCCGGGTTCGACCGCCGCGTGGATCGACTGGCTTCATCGACGGCTCGGCCGCGCGTGACCGTCTGGTTTCGCGAAGCTGGGGACCTGATCGCCGACCGCGACGTTCGTCGATGGGCTCGTGAACCTGTTCGGCCGCCTGGACCTACTCGCTGGGCATCTGCGCTGCGGCCGGTTGCAAACCGGCCAGCTTGCGGCAATACGTGATGTTCATCGTGGTCGGGGCGATCGCGATTTTCGTGCTGATCAGCTTTTTCGGAGCCGAGCGTAGGTGTCGCTGAACCGCAAGCGATGCGCCGCGCAACTGCACACCGAGCGACCGCAAGCATCGATCCACGACACAACTGACCACTGACAACTGCACATCATGAATCCGCACGTCGCTCTTCTCAGCTTGATCGTCTTTCTGCCGGCGGTGGCGGCGCTGGTGCTCGCGTTCATTCCCAGCGAGCAAGCAGGACGCGCATCCGCTGGGTGCACGCTGGCGTGTCACGATCGCCGTGATGGTCGTGCTCGACGCTGGGCTGCTGATTCTGCCCGGTTCGACTCGAGACGCTCGGCAGTTCGACGCCGGCGCAGGCCGAGATGCAGAACGTCTTCAACCTGCCCTGGATTCCGTCGTTCAACATCGACTACTTCATGGGCCTCGACGGCATCAGCTTTCCGCTGGTCGTGCTGACGGCGTTCGTCTGCCTGCTGGCGATGGGGGCGAGCTGGTCGATCACCAAGCACGTCAAGGCGCTACTGCATCCTGTTCCTGCTGCTGGAAACGGGCATGCTGGGCGTCTTCGTGTCGCTCGACTTCTTCCTGTTCTACGTGTTCTGGGAAGTGATGCTGCTGCCGATGTACTTCCTGATCGGCGTCTGGGGCGGCCCGCGGAAGGAATACGCGGCGATCAAGTTCTTCCTGTACACGCTGCTCGGCAGCGTGCTGATGCTGATCGCCATCCTGATGCTGTACTTCAACAGCGACCTGACGCTGATCAACGCGCGCAATTGGCCGAGGCCGCACCTCGACCGAGAGCCAGTCGCGAAGCCGCAGTCGTCGAGCCAAGCTGACGCGACGCGCAGGCCGAAAGGCTCGAGCACGCCGCCGAGCTCGCGAGCGGCCAGCCAGCCGATCCACACGTTCAACATCCTGGCCCTGCAGCAGATCGGCCAGCACACGCGCAGTTCGACGGCTTCGGATCGACCAAACGAGCCGATGCTGTTCTGGGCAAGAGCCTGCAGTGGTGGGCCTTCCTGCTGCTGTTCATCGGCTTTGCCATCAAGGTGCCGAGCGTGCCGGTGCACACGTGGCTGCCCGATGCCCACGTCGAGGCGCCCACGCCGATCTCGATGATCCTGGCCGGCGTGCTGCTGAAGATGGGCGGCTACGGCATCATCCGCATCTGCTATCCGATCTGCCCGCACGGCGGCTACGACCTGGCGTGGTTCGTCTGCGTCGTCGGCGTCGTCAGCATGATCTACGGCGCCTTCGCCGCGATGGCCCAGAAGGACTTCAAGCGGCTGGTCGCCTACAGCTCGGTCAGCCACATGGGCTACGTCGTGCTGGGCCTGGGCGTCTGGTCGGCGCCGCGGCCGGCAACGAGCTACAACCCCGACTACTGGAACATGGGCGTGCAAGGGCGCGATGTTCCAGATGATCGCCCACGGCATCAGCTCGGCCGGCATGTTCTTTATGGTCGGCGTGCATCTACGACCGCGTGCATCACCGCAACCTGAACGAGTTCGGCGGCCTGTTCGGCAAGATGCCGTATCTACACGGCGATGGCGATCGTGCATCTTCTTCGCCGGCCTGGGCCTGCCGGGCCTGTGCGGCTTCATCGGCGAAGTGTTCGTCGTGCTCTCGGTCTGGAAGTTCAGCCACGTGCTGGCGATCATCTCGGCGGCCGTGGTGATCCTCACCGCCGGCTACATCCTGTGGGCCGTGCAGCGGGTGTATCTGGGGCCGGAATACAAAGGCCCGCACGGCGAGCACCTGCACGCCGAGCAACTTCCGCGAGAACCTGCATCGGCACGCGCTGCTGGTCGTTCGCGATCGCTGTTCGGCGTCTTCCCGCAGTCGCGCTCAACTACATGGAGCCAGCGGTCAACGCGTCGGTGCTGAAGAACTGGCGCGACGTGGACAGCAGGTCGACCGACCTGGCGGCACGGACCGCCAAGCCGGCCGCGGCCACGACCGCAGAGCCAGGTACGCTCGCCGCAGATCGCCGACACGGCATGCAGCTCCGTCGCACGACGAATCACCTGCTCGCCGACCAGACGTGCCGACCTGGCCAGAATCGGCCCGAGCTGAACCTGCGGCACGATCGTCGTGCATGCCAGCTTGCCGACTGATCGTCGACACGAAAGGCGCCGGCCGGTGACGCTGCTTCGCCCCGCCGACGGCCGATTCCAGCCTCGCGCGTTCCTGCCGGAGCTGGTGCTCTGCGACGTGCTGGTGATCGCTCGTGCGTGCTGCTCGCCGTGCGGGCCGGCGGGTCGATACGTTCTGGCATCGCGCTGGCATGCGGCGCGGCCGCTCGGCTCGCTGTCACGTGGCGCTCGCTGGGCCGTCGCTCGCGCCTGGCGCCGGCATGCCGACTGGGCTGCCGTGCGGCGACGTCACGCGGATGGAAATCTTCACCGGCATGCTGGTCTACGACACGTTCTCGGTCTACGTCCGCTCGCTCCTGCTGGTGTTCGCCGTGCTGTTCGTGATCTTCACCAAGCTCACGGGCATTCCCGACCGCGAAGACGGGCCCGATATCTACACGCTGGTCCTCGGCGCGACGCTCGGCATGTGCCTGATGGCCTCGGCCAATCACCTGCTGATGGTCTTCCTGGCGCGTCGAGATGGCCAGCGTGCCGTCGTATGTCCTGGCCGGCATGCTCAAGGGCCGCCGCAAGGCCAGCGAAGCGGCGCTCAAGTACTCCGTCTACGGCGCCGGCGCGGCGGGCGTCATGCTCTACGGCATCAGCCTGATCGCCGGCCTGCTCGAACACGGCCCACCTGCCGACGATGGCCGCTGCAGCTCGCCGAGCGTGTCCGGCCACCGTCCGCCAGCCGGCGAAGCGTGATGGTGCTGGCCCTGGGCGGCCTGATGATCTGCGTCGGCCTGGCGTTCAAGCTCTCGGCCGTGCCGTTCCACTTCTGGTGCCCCGACGTGTTCGAAGGGGCGACCGCCGAGGTCAACGCCTTCCTCAGCGTCGCCTCCAAGGCCGCCGCCCTGGCGCTGCTCGTCCGCGTGGCGATCGGCGTGGCGCGCATGTCCGCCGAAGGCCTACGTGCCGCCGACGAACGTGCCGCAGCCGAGGCCAGCAGCGGCGGCAGCAGCAACCGCCGGCAGAGTATCGACGCGACCGACGAGCCGTCGCCGATGCACAGCTCGACGCTGGCGCCGCAGCCGCAGTCCAAAGCCGAGGCCGCAGTCCATGGACGCGCGCTCTGCAGCCCGTCCGCTCGTTCACCGCCAAGCTGATCGCCTTCTTCGCCATCATCACCTGCACGTTCGGCAACCTGGCCGCCTACGGGCAGAACAACATCAAGCGGCTGCTGGCCTATTCGACGATCGCCCACGCCGGCTACATGATGATGCCGGTCGCCGCGGCGGTGGCGATGGCGGGCATCGACAACGGCAGGGCCGGCAGGCGCGATCGCCGCGCTGGCGATCTACATCGCCGTCTACCTGTTCATGAACCTGGCGGCGTTCGCCGTCGTCGCCTTCCTGCGCAACGCGATGCGGAGCGAAGAGATCGCCGACTACGCCGGCCTGGTCCGCCGCTCGCCCGGCCTGGCGGTCTGCTTCGCGCTGATCCTGTTCAGCCTGATCGGCCTGCCGCCGCTGGCCGGCTTCATCGGCAAGTTCGCGATCTTCGCCTCGCTGGTCGATGCCCAGATGTACCTGCTGCTTACGATCGGCGTCTTGAACAGCGTGCTGAGCCTGTTCTATTACCTGCGAGTGATCAAGGTGATGGTGTTGGGGACCGAGCCGTCGCGCCGCCCGGCGTTCCGATTGCCGCTCGTGGCGTCGCTGTCCGGGCTGTGCATTTTGCTGTTGTCGCTGCCGGTGCTCGGCTTCGGCATTTACTGGGATCCGGTCATCGAGTGGGCCAAGCACGCCGCGGCGGGTTTGATTGTGCCGTAAACCGCGCGGGCCTGCCCCCGCTCCAATCGTCCTCGTCCTCGTCCTCGAAGAAATGCGCGTATTCGAGTACGAGGACGAGGACGACGACGAGGACGAGGATCCAGAACGAACCAACCGCAATATCCTCCCGTGACCAGGATGCTCGCTGTCCCCAGCCTCGCCGTTATGACGCCAGCGGATACGCTCACCGTGATGAACGCCTTGTTGGCGATTCTCTATCGCTCGCTGCCGCAATACGTCCACGATGCCCAGCCCTGGCAGGGCAAGCACGATGAGCTGCGCGGCCAGCGTGCTGGCCCTGATCGTCGAGGGGCAGCGAAAGCTGGCCGGCCAGGTGGCCGAGTGGATTCTCGATCACGGCGGCCAGCCCGAGCCAGGCGACTATCCGCTGGCGTATAGCGATGCCAACTGGCACTTCGTGGGCCTGGGCTATCTGCTGCGTCCCTTGATCGAGCACCAGAAAGCCGATATCGAGCGCATCGCCCGCTGCGTGGCCGAGCTGCGCGATGACCGAAGCGCCCGCGTTCTTGCCGAAGAGGCCCTGGGCGAGGCCAAGGCGCACCTGGAATCGCTGGAAGAGCTGGCCGGGGCGGCGTAGAGTCAATGTTCTCGAGCTTTTCGGGGCTCACGCCCGTGGCTATTTGCTGCCGCCCGCTTCGCGGGCTTTCCGTTCGCGTCCCGTGGCCATGCCGATCTTCTTCGATACGCACGCCCATCTCGACCAGGAGGAGTTTGCCGCCGACCTGGAGGGCGTGCTCGCGCGAGCCACGGCTGCCGGGGTTAAGTCGATACTGGCCGTCGGCGTCTCGGCCGCCAGCAGCGCCGCGACGATCGAGCTTGCCCGGCGTCATCCGGGTGTTCATGCCGCCGTTGGCATTCATCCCAACTACGCGGCCCAAGCCCAGGCCGGCGATTGGGACAGGGTGGTCGAGCTGGCTCGCTCTGCCGGCGTGGCGGCGCTGGGCGAAACGGGCCTGGACCGCCACTGGAACTACACGCCCTTTGACGTGCAGCAAGACTACTTCCATCGCCACCTGCGGCTGTCACGAGAGACGAGCCTGCCGGTCGTGATCCACACTCGCGATTGCGACGCGGACGTGCTGAGAATGCTCCGCGAGGCGGCGACGCTCGGCCCGCTGCGGGGCATCATGCACTCGTTCTCCGGCAGTGCGGCCACGGCGGCCGAGTGCCTTGAGCTGGGGCTGCACGTCAGCTTTTCCGGGATGGTCACTTACAAGAAGAACGAGGCCCTCCGCGAGGTGGCCCGCTCCGTCCCGCCCGAGCGGCTGCTGATTGAGACGGATAGCCCGTATCTGTCGCCCGAGCCGGTCCGCTCCGTCCGCCGCAACGAGCCGGCCCACGTGGCACATACCGCCGCCCGGCTGGCCACATCGCTCGGCCGGGACCTCGAAGAGCTGGCCCGGCAGACGACCGACAACGCCCGACGGCTGTTTGGCGTGGTCGATTAGGTTGGTGCTCTTTGTGGCCAAATCTTCGTTCCCCAACCGGGTCGCCTTGATGAGACCAGTCTCACCGTGGTAGAAATCGATTGGAGGCAGCGGATCGGCGGCCTCGGAGGCATATCGATGGCAACCGGCACAGACCGTGCCTTTCTTGATCCAGAGCGAGAGTGACCCATGGCCAAAGGCGGCAAGAAGAAGAAAGCGGAAGTCGTGTTCCTCGTCTGCGAGGAGTCGGGCGATTACAATTACACACTGCGGCGCAAGCCGGGCGGCGAAAAGCTGAAGCTGAGCAAATACTCGCCCCGCCTGCGCAAGCACACGGTGCACACCGAGAAAAAGAAGTAGGCCGATCGGGGTGGGCCGTCTCGCTCCGCGAGATGGCGCCCTAGCCGAATTCGTCAACATTCCGACTTATCGCACGCCCCCGAAGTCTGGCGACTTCGGCTACCATTCACGTCCATGGCCGAGCCGGCATTCGACGATTGGGACGATGAGGACGACGACCGGCCGCGTGGCGGTCCGCGGGTGGGCATTATCGTCGTCGCCGTGACGAACTTCGTCGTCGCTGCCGTGGCCCTGGTCGGCGCGGTCGTGCTGGCCGTCAACGGATCGGCCGCCCTCGACCTGGCCATGAGCCGGGCCAGTCTGCAAGGACTCGATGCCGACCGCGTTCGCAGTATCGCCGCCTCGATCGTCGGTCTGATCGCGCTAGTGCTGTTTCTCTTCGGCGTGGCCGGCATCGTGGCCGGCGTCGGCGTGCTCAAGCGCCTGGCTTGGGGCCGCTCGCTGGCCCTGGTGCTGGGCTCCGTTGCCGGCGTGCTGGGGATCGTCAGCCTCGTCATTATGCTCCCCCACGGCGTCGTGCCGTTCGGCGCCCACGCCCTGGTGATGATGCTGGTCCTCAACGACAAGGACTACAGCTACCAGTTCCGGTAGCCTCTCAGGCTCTCGACACTAACCCGAAGCGTAAGCGAGGCACTAGCCCGACGCGTAAGCGAGGGCGTGGCTGGTGCTCGCTTCCTCCCTCGCTTACGCGTCGGGTTTGTGCGCTCGCACCGGCATCACTTAACGCCCCGGCTTCTGGCCGTACCGCTGGCCACGCACTACACTGGGGCGAGCCGCGTTGGCCATTTCTACGACCGCTCGGGAAAGGACGGCCTGGTATGTTCCGCCTGGTGACTATCTGTCTGGTCGTGACGCTCTGCCTCTTCCAGTTGGCCGCCAGAGTGCAGGTCGGCAAGAAGCCTGCCGGCCCAGCCAAATCCGCCGAGCCGCTGCGGTTTCGCATGAACCCGCACCATGCAAACGTGGGCAAGGTCTCGGCCGTGACGCCCGAGGGCATCGTGCGGCTGGCCGACCTGGCGAACCCTCGCTTCGCTTTCGATCGCGATTCGGCCAACCAGTCGGACCTCAGCGAGGGGTATTACCTGGGCATCATCGCCCGCGATTTCTTGCTGACGACCGAGGACGCCAAGCTGCTCCAGGTGCAGGTCGTGGACGTGACGGCAGGCGGGGCGCGACGGTTCGCGTCGGCCGGGTCGCGGCCGGCAACATCAAAGCGGGTGAAGACATCATCCTCTTCCGCCCACCCGGCTCGACGTTGGCCCAGCTCAAGGCGGCCCCGGATTTCGCTCCGGTCGAAGACACTTCGGCGGCCAGCACGCTGGGCGGTTCGACCCGCTTGGGCGTGCGCGAGCGGGCCCGCCTGGCCCAATCGCAGAACAACCTGCGGCAGATCGGACTGGCCTATCACAACTTTCACGATACGTACAACGGCGCCCCGCCGACCTACCTGGCCGACAAGGAGGGCAAGCCGCTCTTGAGCTGGCGCGTGCTGCTGCTGCCCTTTCTGGAGGAGGGAACGCTTTACCAGCAGTTCCGCTTTGACGAGCCGTGGGACGGTCCGAACAACAAGAAGCTGCTCGACAAGATGCCGAAGGTGTATGCCGATCCGATCCACGGCGAAGCTGGGCAATTCACTCACTACGCCGCGATCACGGGCAAGAACACGGCCTTTCCGCGTACGGGCGTGAAAGTCACCGACGGCAAGAACCCTCTGGCGAATTTCAAGCCCCGCACCGATGGCATCCATTTCGGCCAGGTGGTGGACGGCCTCTCCAACACGATCATCGTCGGCTCGGTCAGCCCCGAGCAGAAGATCCCCTGGACGAAGCCGGAGGACATCGAGCTGGAGGGCGACTTTCCGGGCTTGGGCAAGACCGGCAGCTTCGCCGTGCCGTACCGCGCGGGCATGGCGGCGTACGGCGTGTTCCTGCGGGCCGATGCTTCGGTCACCGCGATCCGCTCCGATATCGAGACCCGGACGCTAAGGCAGCTCTTGACGATCAACGACGGCCAGGTGATCGCCGACTACCCGACGCTCGACGAGCCGCGCCGCGCGAGACCACCACGCCGCAAGTGCAGATGATCGAGATCATCCGCGACAAGGACGGCCCGAAGGCGCGATTCATCACCATGCCTGGGGCGACGCCGACCGCCCCCGGCAGCAGCCGCCCTGCCAAGCTGGCAAAAGAGAAGACCACCGATTCGCCCGTCGATCCAACGCCCGAGCCGAAAGCGTCGGCCGCACCGCCAGAGAAGAAGCCGGAATAATCACTCATTCAAGAGGAGCTTGCCCATGCGCCGTTTTTCGACCCTGACGGTGATCGCGCTTGTGTCGGCCGGCGTGGCCGGCGCCCAAGACGCCGTGAAAGAGCGGCTCGAGAAGTCGCCGCGGCACCTGGAATGGGTGAAGATCAAGCACGGCGACCGCGAGGTGAAGTCCTTCATCGCCTACCCCGAGGTGAAGGACAAAGCCACCGCGGTGATCGTGATCCACGAGATCTTCGGCCTGACGGACTGGGTCCGTGGCGTCACCGACCAGCTCGCCGAGGCCGGCTACATCGCGATCGCCCCGGACTTGCTCTCCGGCGCCGGCCAAGACGGCGGCGGCACCGCCGAGATCGGCGGCAACGACGCCGTGCGCAAGGCGATCCTGGGCCTGCCGCCGGAGCAGATCACCGCCGACCTGAAGGCCACGGTCGACTACGTCGCCAAGCTGCCGGCCTGCAACGGCAGCGTGGCCGTGGCCGGCTTCTGCTGGGGCGGCGGGCAGACGTTCCGCTTCGCGACGAACCATAAGGACATCAAGGCGGCGTTCGTCTTCTATGGCGTCGGCCCGACCAGTCCCGACGAAGTGGCCCGCATCAAGTGCCCGGTGTACGGCTTCTACGGCGGCAACGACGCCCGCATCAACGCCAACATCCCCAAGTACACCGAGCTAATGAAGGACGCCGGCAAGACCTACGATCCGGTGACCTACGAAGGCGCCGGCCACGGCTTCATGCGCGCCGGCGAGGCGGCCGACGCCAACGACGCCAACAAGAAGGGCCGGGCCGACGCCTGGAAGCGCTGGAAAGAGCTGCTCTCGAAAATCTAGGACTCACAATCGTCAAGCATCTATCGACTCCTCGAAAGCAGGGGGAGCCTGTCCGACCATCGAGATCGGACAGGTTCTGCTGTTCACTCTCTGAAAGTAGTGGCCTCGATTGACGCCGTCAAAACCGGCCGCTCCGCAGGCAGCATCGCTTCAGCCGTCGGCCTGAACCGCAGGGGCAAAGGTCGTTGCGGCCGAGCTTTTCGGCTAGCTCCTTGTCACCATGGACGACGCGCAGGCCCCGCTTGACCTTCGTTTCAGACGGGAAGCCCTTGCGGCGCTTGCTCATCAGCTCGAAAAAAAGAACAGAGATTCGAGGTTGTGGTCCATGCTGCACCACCTTTCCTTCCGGGTAAAATAGTCAAAGAGCTCCCCGTGCTGGGACACGGAAACGGGCGGAAAGGTTCGATTGACGGTATTTTCAGGCGGCCGATGCAACGACAACCGCGACGGCGCGCGAATCGCCGAAAAGCAATCCAGCACGCCCTCGCCCGGCTCGGCATGCAGGCCAAGCCGCAAGAGGTGATCGCGCACCTGGCCGGCTATGACATCTCCGTGAGCGAGACGCTCGTACAGCGCGTGCGGATCGAGATGCTACGGCGGATCGGCGACCAGCGAAGAGAGCCGCCCACGTCTCTGGGCCAGCGCACCCACCTGCGACGGCCGCAGAAGGTGCCGCCTCGGCGAGGATAATCGGAATGCGTGGCCGAGCAGCCGCGCCGGCGGTATCATCGGGCCACACGATTGAGACCTGCTTCTGACTTCCGACCCCGACCCCGACCTCTGACTCCTGACCGATGGCCGCGCACCACCGCATGCCCGACGATCGCGATTGGACTCGCCGGCAGTTCGTCCGCGGCCTCGGCCTGGGCATGCTCGGCTTGACGCTGCCGGACGTGCTCCGTCGCCAGGCGGTCGCGGCCAGTCTGCCCCGCGGCGGCAAGGCCACCCGCGCGATCATGATCTTCCTGTTTGGCGGGCCAAGCCAGATTGACACTTGGGACATGAAGCCCGCCGCACCCCGTGAATATCGTGGCGAGTTTCAACCGATCGCCACCGGCGTGCCGGGCATCTTCTGCTGCGAGCATTTGCCCCGCACGGCTCGGTTGGCGCGTCATCTGGCCGTCGTGCGCTCGCTGACGATGACCGACCGCAGCATCGGCGATCATCATGCCGACACGTACTACGTGCTGACCGGCCGCCGGCCCGACCGCTCGTTCTTCACGGAGGGCATCAACCGGCATCCGCAGGCCAGCGATTGGCCGTTCCTCGGCTCGGCCGTCGCGTCGCGCGTGCGCCGCGGCCGAGAGCTACCGGGCCTGGACCCGACAAGCCCCGCTGTGCCAGACCCCGCTCTGCCAGGCCCCGCTCTGCCAGGCGTGGTGCAGTTGCCGGCCCGCTCGGGCGAGATCACCGGCTACATCAATCCCGGCCAATTCAGCGGGCGGCTTGGCCCAGCCTGGGAGCCGCTCCTGGTGCGCGGCGAGCTGGATAAGCCGCGCGAGCTGACCGTGCCGGCATTCCAGCTCCCCAGCGAGATGCGGCCCAAGCGGCTGCAAGGCCGCCGCGACCTGCTCGGCGGGGTGGATGCCTGGCAACGCCAGCTGGAATCGAAGAGTGCCGTGCTGGACGCCTTTCAGACGCAACAGCAGCGGGCATTCGCCCTGCTCACGTCAGATAAATCGAAGCAGGCGTTCGACGTGTCCCGCGAGCCGGAGGCAGTGCGGAAGCGTTATGGGGCTGACATCAACGGACAGAGCGTCCTTCTGGCCCGGCGGCTGAGCGAAGCCGGCGTGCCGTTCGTGTGCGTGCACTGGATCGGCCGCAAAGTCGGGGCCGGACTGAGCTGGGACACCCACAGCGACAACTTCGGGCAGCTCAAGAACGTGCTGCTGCCGGCCTTCGATGCCTGTTTCTCGGCCTTGCTGGAAGACCTGGCCGAGCGCGGCCTCTTGGACGAGACGCTCGTGCTGGTCGTCGCCGAGATGGGCCGCACACCCAAGGTCGGCGACCCCCGCACCGGCGGCAGCGGGCCACCGGGCCGGGACCACTGGATCCATTGCCAGACCGCGCTCCTGGCCGGGGGCGGCATTCGCGGCGGCCAGACCTACGGCGCTTCGGACCGCGTGGCCGGCTACCCGGCGAGCCACCCCGTGAGTCCGGAAGACCTCGCCGCCACGGTCTATCACGCGATGGGCATCGACGACGTCACGCTGACTGATCGCGACGGGCGCGTGCAGAGCCTGCTGGAGGACGGCGGGCAGGCGCTGCCGCTGTTTAGTTAGACACTCACGGCGCTAGTTCATCGACACAAGCGGGCTCTCTCAGACGAAATGGCCGGGGGGATACTGGACGAATGGATAGGTTAGAGCCATACTTTGCTCTTACGGGGCGCTCAAAGGCGGGGGCTGGTTGCTGAGGGATCGATGCCATAATGAGCGAAACAGATGATCTGCTGGGATGGGTAGATCTAGTACGACTCGACGCTAGTCGCAAACTGGACGATGGCCGTAAGGCGGAACTTGGCCAGTTTCTGACGCCAGCGCCTATCGCACGCCTGATGGCATCGATGCTAAGGGAGGCTCACAGCGACATACACCTCTTGGATCCCGGAGCCGGCGTCGGCACTCTTTTCACGGCTGCTGTAGCCGAGTTTTGTCGTCGGGAAGTGCGGCCCCCGGCAATCCACGTGGCCGCCTATGAAATCGACGCAAGCTTAGCGCAGTATCTCCCCGATGCCTTCCGAATGTGCGAGGCCGCATGTCGTCGCGCGGGCATTCGGTTTACCGCCGAGCTCGTGCAGGCAGACTTCCTGGCCTGTGCAGCAGACCGTTTGGCAGGGGACCTCTTCACCGCCCCCAGCGGAGCGAGGTTTACCTGCGCCATTCTTAATCCGCCGTACCGCAAGATTAGCAGCAACTCCGAGGCCCGTCGCTTGTTGCGCCGGATCGGCGTCGAGACGAGTAATTTGTATACCGGCTTCATGACTGCCACGATGAGACTGCTGGCAGCGGGGGGGGAGATGGTGGCGATCACGCCACGAAGCTTCACCAACGGCCGGTACTTTCGACCGTTCCGTTGACTGTTCCTTCAAGAGATGGCGCTGCTCCGCCTCCACGTCTTCGAGTCTCGACAGCAGGCATTCCATGACGATGAGGTTCTTCAGGAAAATGTGATCGTCCACGGAGCGAAGGGGCGGGGGCATTCAGGTGACGAGGCGGTTTCTATCACCTCTGGTTCGGGGCCCGACGATCACATGCTCCTGTCGCAGGTGTTGAACTACGAACAGGTGGTGCGGCCTGGCGATCCAGAATTCTTCATCCACATCACGCCGGACGATCTCGGTGAACACGTCGTCGAACGGATGGCCGCCTTCGAGACCACGCTGCCGGACTTGGGGTTAACCGTCTCCACGGGGCGCGTGGTGGACTTTCGCGTTCGCCAATTCTTGCGAACCGACCCGGGGACAGAGACGGTGCCACTCATTTGGCCCACGCATTTCGCACGAGGCCACATCGCTTGGCCAAAGGAGGGGCGAAAGCCCAATGCCATCGCTGATGTCAACCGTGTTCGCGATCAGTTGGTCCCCAACGAACCCTACGTACTAGTACGACGTTTCTCGGCCAAGGAGGAGCGCCGCCGCGTAGTGGCGGCAGTGTACGATCCCTCAAGGATCCTCGCCGACCGAGTCGGCTTCGAAAATCACCTGAATTACTACCACTGCAAAGGCCGAGGACTCGACTTGCCCTTGGCGCGGCTTGGCCGCCTTCCTCAACAGTACGTTGGTGGACGTATATTTTCGGCAGTTCAATGGCCACACACAGGTCAACGCAACTGATCTCCGTGGATTGAGATATCCCAAGGTGGAGCAACTGCGTGCGCTCGGCCGGCGCGTGGGAGTGGCGTTCCACACCCAAGAGCATCTGGATGAACTCGTGGACCAGGAGTTGTTCGCCATGGTCGTGGACCCGAAGCGAGTAAACCCGGTCAAAGTCAAGCGACGCATTGACGAGACCCTTGAAGTCCTTCGCGCCCTGGGCTTTCCGCGCTCTCAGCAGAATGAGCGGTCTGCCTTGACCCTACTAGCGCTAGTGGACTTGAAGCCGGGCAGATCGTGGGCAGAAGCTGGCGCCCCTCTCCGAGGTATCCGTCCCATGATGGACTTCTTCGCACAAGAATACGGCAAGAAATATGAAGAGAATTCCCGAGAGACCGTGCGAAGGCAGACCGTGCATCAGTTCCTCGAAGCCGGGCTTATTGTCGTCAATCCGGACAATCCGAAGCGGCCCACGAACAGCGGCAAGACGGTCTACCAGATTGAGGCTGGTGCGCTGGAATTGCTGCGGACCTTCGGCACACGCACCTGGGAAAAAGACCTGCGTGCGTACTTGGCCTCCGTCGAAACGCTGGCTAAGCGGTACGTGCGCGAACGGAAAATGCGACGGATACCGCTCCGATTGCCAACAGGACAGAAGATCATGCTCAGTCCGGGCGGTCAGAACGTGCTCGTCGAGAAGATCATCGCCGAATTCGCGGACTACTTCACGCCAGGGGGCATCCCCTTATACGTTGGTGACACTGGCGAGAAGTTCGCGTACTTCGATCGAGAGGGCTTGGATAGGCTCGGGATCAAGTTGGAGGCGCACGGCAAGATGCCTGATGTGATCATTCATGATACCGAGCGCGATTGGCTCGTGTTGATCGAGGCTGTGACGTCCCACGGCCCGATTAATCCAAAACGGCGGGACGAGCTAGGCGCCTCTTTGCCGGCTCGCGAGCGGGCCTTGTATATGTTACGGCTTTCTTGGATCGGAAAACGATGGTTCAGTATTTGAATGAGATCTCTTGGGAGACCGAGGTATGGGTAGCGGATGCCCCTACGCATCTGATCCACTTTAACGGTGAGCGGTTTCTCGGGCCCTACGTTGACTGAGCGAAGTACCAGGATGAGTGCCTTATCGCTTTAGCTCAACACACCAAGCGGACATGACGGCCGTCTCGTAACCTGTGCGGCATTCGCGGCGGCCAGACCTACGGCGCTTCGGACCGCGTGGCCGGCTACCCGGCGAGCCACGCCGTGACTCCGGAAGACCTGGCCGCCACGCTCTATCACGCGATGGGCATCGGTGACGTCACGCTGACCGATCGCGACGGGCGCGTGCAGAGCCTGCTGGAGGACGGCGGGCAGGCGCTGCCGCTGTTTGGATAGCACCCAAAGTGGCGCGTCCCCTACGGTCGTCGCGGATGGAGAGAGAAATGGCCCGGGCAATCCGTCACAACAATTGTTCATTTGACAGCCGGACATTTGTGACGCACGTTTGAATTATCGGATTTCCTCATTCGCCTTGGTGGAAAAAGGCAAACCGGTCGCGAGGCCGGGACGCAAAGCGATGGGTCTCTCCTGGAGATCGCCAAGCCGCCGATCCCACTTCCAAAGGTAACGCCATGCGCCACCGACGCTCCGCACGTGGATTCCGTCCCCGATCAGTGTCCCGCCGTGGGACAGTCGCCGTGTTGATGGCGTTTCTCATGGTCATCACGGTGGCGATGGTGGCCTTTGCCGTGGACTGTGGGGTCATAGCCCTGTGCGAGTTGCGAGCTGCAAAGGGCCGCGGACGCGGCAGCGCTCGCCGGGGCATGGGAAGCCGTCAGCGAGGCAGACCTATCGGATAATCCCTTTAACGCCGAAGTACAGGCGGCGGTGAACGCCGAAGTCGAGGCTTATGCCGGCCGGCACCGCGTGTTCGGCAAGGCCCTGTCCATTCCCATCAACGAAGACAACGCGGCGGACGGGGACATCACGCTGGGCACCTGGAGCGATCAGAGCTTTTCGGTGGGAAACTCCGCGAGCATCAACGCGGTCCGAGTCCTCACTTTGCGCATCAGAGACGTTAATGAGGAAGTGCCGATGCATTTCGCAGCGCTGATTGGGCCGGCATAGTGCGCCGTGTCGGGCGGAAGCCATCGCATACTTCAGGACGCGCGTTTCGGGGTTTCAAGCTCCTGATGACAATTCCAACCTCCCGATCCTTCCGATCGCGCTTAAAGAGTCGATCTGGAACGACTTGATGAGCGGAGAGACAGGGGCGGATGATTGGAGCTGGGACGTCGAAACCCAGACCGTCGAAGAGGGCAGCGATGGCAAAAACGAAGCACGACTCTTTCCCAGCAAGAATACGAGTCCAGGGAACTTCGGCACAGTGAACATTGGAATTAGCGCCAACAGCACGTCCCATTTAGAGGGCCAAATCCTCAACGGTGTCAGCCCCACAGACCTCGAGTTTCACGGCGGCAGCCTGGACCTTGGGAGTGACGGCGTATTGCCGTTGACGGGCGACACCGGCGTCAGCAATGGAATCGCCGATGCCCTGGAGCAAATCGTCGGACAGCCTCGCGTGATTCCGGTATACCGCAGCCTGGTGGGACCGGGGAACAATGCTGTGTACACCATTGTCGCCTGGGTCGGCGTCCGGATCATGGAAGTTCAAATGACCGGCGGCGACAAGCATCTCATGATCCAACCGGCGACGGTCATTACGAAGGGTACCATTGACGGCGGCAATTCCAGCCAGTTTATCTATTCACGTCCGGTGCTGGTCCAATAAGCTGCGTCAAGCTCTGTAGCAGCCCGTGGCCCACCCTACGCCTTGGATCGAAAGCCGAACAGACGCTTGGCCGTGCCGCCCAGCACTTTGGCCTGATCGGCGGCACTCAAGTGGCTAAGCTGCTCGCGGACCTCTTCGCGGTGGGCGCGGTAGCTGGCGCCCGTGGCCTTCTCGTCGAACCCGCCGCCGTAGATCAGCCGGTCGGCGCCGAAGGCGGTGGTCAGCTCTTTGAGGATCGGCTTGATGTCGCGGTGTGGATATTGCCGGGGCGAGGGAATCGACGAGATCTTCATCACCACATTGTCGAATCGAGCCCAGCGGACGGTCACGGCGTGCTCCTCCGGGCTGCCTTGAAAGGGCCGTCCGAGGTGGTCCACGATGACCGTGATCTTGGGAAACTCCTTGATCCACGGCTCCAGCCGCGGGGCGTAGCGCGGCTCCAGGTGGAGTTGCACGGCCAGCCCCAGCTCGCCGGCCGCCTTCCAGAACCGCCGCAGCAACTCCGGACGTTCAAAAGGCGGCAGCCGCTCGGGGGCATAGGCGTGAATCCGCGCGGCAACGATCTGTCCGGAAAGACGCCCCGCCAGCTCCTTCAGCTTGGCGACCGCATCGTCCCGCTCGGAGAAGAACAAGCAGGTGCCCTTGAGCTTGCCGGCCCCCACCTTCAAGCAGTGCTCCAGATAGCGATGGTCGTCCTGATACGGCTCAGGATGCACGACCACCGCATGGTCCACGCCCCCCTCGGCCATGCACTTGAGCAGGCGCTCGGGAGTCGCCGCCGCCTCGGGCTTGTAGGGTCCGCGCGGGTGATAGGGAAATCGCGAGTCGTCCAGGCCGGCGAAGCAGTGCAGGTGCGTGTCGATGACCGGCGGGCGCGCTTGATCGGCCAATGCCTGAGCGGCGGGCAGCATCGAGACCGCGGTTGCCGCGGCGCTCCAGCGGACGAAGTGACGACGAGAGATGGGGTTGGTCATGTTCGTATATGGAGAATGTACACGGTGTCGTCGATCACAGTGTACAGGATGCGATGCGACTTGTAGACGTACTGCCGCAGCTCGAAGTCCACGGCGTCATCCTCGGGCGCTCGCCCATACCGGAAGGGCAGCGTTTCGAGGGAGGTAGCGACCTGATAAAGTCCTTCGCGCCAGCGCCGCGCGGCTGCGGGAGAATCCCGCGCGATCCACTGGTAGGCGTCTTCCAAATCAACTTCCGCAGGAGCGGTGATTTCAACGCGGTACTTCATGCTTACGGCCGAGGTCGTCAAGGGCCTCTCGCAGAGGACGGCTCGTGCCCTGCTTGAAGGCCTCGTAGCCGCGCTGGATGGCTTGGACGGAAGCCTCAAACTCGGTATCCGACCCAACGCCCATAAGCTGGCGATACACGTCCATCGACATTAGGACGTACGCCGCCTCACCAGTTCCGTAGATCTGAACCGGTCCACCGTGTTGTTGCTCGACGGCCGACTGCATTTCGGAGGTTAGCTGCGGATTCATGAAAGTATTCTAGCTCAGTTTCACGAACTGGCGATAGTCACTTGATCGTCGAGTTGTACGCGCCTGGGGTGCGACGGCAGTCAGGTAACTGCGCGAGATGCGGTTCGTCATGGCCGAGGCGTCTTCGTGAGTCCGCCAAAAAGGGAAATCCGTCCGTCCTGCCCTACGCCCCACGGCTCCGTCCCCAAGGGCAGCACGCCGATGTCCGGCCCGCCTTCGTCGGCGGTCGCGGAGCGGGTCGGGCCAGTCGGCCGGCAGCGTCTGCCCGGCGTTGATGGCCGGGCTGTCCGGCCTGCAGCCGCAGGTCGGCCGCGGTCGATTCGTCCGGCGGCAGGCTTCGGAACTGCGGGTCGGCGACGCGGTCGTGCGTCGTCCAGCCCGGCTCGTAGCGCTTGCGGCTGTCCGTGAACAGCGGCGACGCGCGGAACTTGGCGAAGGGGTCGGCCTTCGGTCGTCGGGCCGTCCTTCACGCCCCAGAGCAGGTTGCCGCCTTCGCGGAGACTGCTCGGCCTGCTTCACGCCGACGAAGCTGACGCCCGGCACGCGGTCGGTCTGCACGAAGATGTTGTTGAACACGTCGCGCTCGGTGTTCCGCAGGCCCTGACGCGCCGAGGCCGAACAGGAAGTAGTCGCGGAAGACCGGCGTGCGCCGCAGGACCGTGTTGTGGTAGACGCGCATCACCGGGTAGATCGGGCTGCCGTGGTCGCTGACGAGGTGGCCCTCGCGCGTGCAGGAACGCGCCGCTCGGGATCCGGCTCGGTCGGCAGGCTGGTAGTAGACGCCGGCCGCGCTGGTCGAACACGTTGCGGTAGACGTACACGCCGGACTTCGGGTCGTGGTCGCGCGGCGATTCGTCCTTGTCGATCTCGTGCTGCTGGAAGCGCGACTCAGGCAGCGCGCCGATGCGGTTCTGGTGGATGAACAGCGTGTGGCCGCGCAGCTTCGGCCCGCACTCCAGGCCGTCGTCGTTGAAGTTGTCCACGAAGTTGTGGTGGAACTGCAGGTTCTTGACGTAGCGGAGGAAGGCGAAGTCGTGGTCGTCGGTGAACTCGCACTAGGCCAACTCGATGTTCTCGTTGACCGGCTGGTTGTTCTGCAGGACGATCTGGTACGAGGCCGTGCCGCGGTACTTCATGTGCGCGCGGCCCGATCCACGGGCGCGGCCAGCCCGCGAAAGGCCGAGTGCGTCACGCGGATGTTCTTCGAGGCGTTCACCAGCAGGGCCGGGAAGCCGCCGAAGACCGTCAGGTGGTCGAGGTCGACGTTCTCGCGAGCCGTAGACGTGGATCATCGGGCTGCCGGTCGCGCCGCGGAGCACCAGCCCCTCGAAGCCGCACGTGCTGGACGCCGCTGACGCGCAGCACGTCGTCGCCGAAGCCGGCGGCGACGACCAGCGGCAGCTTGCGCGGGTCGGTCTCGCCGCGATAGGCCCGGTCGCCCAGGCCCGGCGAGCTGGTGATGGGCCAGCCGGATGTGGATGCGGCCGGTCTCGCGGTTGAACCACAGGCCCGGCCCGCAGTAGATGCCGCTCGTCGTCCGTCTCCTTCTTGCCGCGCCAGAGCTCGTTGGTCGCGCGCAGGTCCGTGGCCGTGCGATAGCCGTGCAGCGGCACCATCGAATCGGCGAAGTGGCCCAGGGCGAGCGGCCGCTCGTCCTCGATGCCCCACATCGGCTCCCAGGACGCGGGCAGGAACTGGTGCGGCACCTGGCGGTCGTCGGCGTCGGCGTAGGTCCGGGTCGAAACGAACTCGCCCGCGGCGCCGCCGGCGAACGGCTCCCAGCGCGTCGCGGGGCTTTCGAGGAACTCGCGCAAGCCCGCCGTCGATGATCGCCAGCTCGCCGGGATACGAGGCGATGGTGATCGGCGCCTCGGCCGTGCCGGAGCGGCTCAGGAAGACCTTCTCGTAATACGTGCCGCCGCGCAGGTAGAGCGTGTCGCCCGGCTTCAGCCGCCGCAGCGCGTGGGCCAGCGTTTTCCAGGGGGCCACTGCGGTGCCGGCGCCGCGGTCATCGCCACGGGCGGCATCCACGAAGAGCTTGGGGCCGGCGGCCAAAGGCTGCTTCAAGGCCGTGGGCAGCGGCCGCATCGGCGCGTGAGAACGCCAGGAAGTCGGCCCCGCCGCGGCAACCGTGCGCGAATCCTGGGCCAGGATGGTTGTCGCCGCCAGGCCCAGGCCGGCCCAAGCAGCAAGCAATGTCCGGCGGCCGTTGGAATGGATCAACCTGGTCATCGATATCCTCACGCGGTATGCAATAACGCACAGCCACGAGCTATTTTCTCTACGTTCATCGGAGGGAAATCAAGCGATGAACACGAATACCCGGCGGGACGACCGTTACTGATGGTAACCGGACTCACGAGTCGGAGAGTCCGGCTGCGGAAGACCTGGCCTACGCACTCCCTACCCCGCAGCTTAGAATCGTGGAATCGCGCCCGCCGCGGCGCATGCAGCCCCCAGTTTCGTTGGAGCCGCCGATTGACCGCCTCGCGTGCCGGCATTGACCGGGCCCACTACCACGGCTGGCACGGCCCGCTGCGCTCGCCGTGGCTGGGGCGCTGGCAGTGGCCCGCGTGGCGCTGTGGCAGATCTTCCGCCGCAAGCTGTACTGGATTGTGATCGCCCTGGGGCTGTTGCACTTTCTCTTGCTCTTTGCGCTGGTGTTCTTCGTCGCTCAGATCGAAGCCAATGCCGGGGCGGCAGGCATGGCCGAGAAGGCCCCGCCGTCGGCGCCCGGAAACGCGTACGGTCAGCAGCAGCAGCGCCCCCGCGGCAGGGCCAGTGCTTGGATCCTCAACCTGGCCGACTTCACGCCTCAGCCCGGCCATGGCCGGGATAACGGCTACGTCGGCTTCATTTTCCGCCAGAGCTATATCGTGTTGATCTTGCTGGCCTTCTCTGGCAGCCTGGTGATCGGCTCCGACTTTCATCAGCGGGGACTGACGTTCTATCTCTCACGCGGCATCGACCGCCGTCACTATCTCTTGGGCAAGTGGCTCGGCCTGGCCGGCGTGATTTGCATCCTCACCGTGCTGCCGGCCCTGGTGCTGTTCGTGCAGTACGGGCTGTACACGTCGAGCCTCGACTACTGGGTCGAATACTGGTGGATTCCCTGCACGATCATCGGCTACGGCCTGTTTGTGTGCCTGGTGCTGGGCCTTTCGGTGATGGCGCTTTCCGTGTACCTGCGTCGGACAGTGCCCATCGCCATCACCTGCTTCAGCACCTTCGTGCTGCTCGATGAGATCGGCTCGCAGCTTCACCGGGCCACGGGCGTTCAGCATTGGCGGCTGCTCTCGCTATGGCGCAACGTGCGCTACGCGGCGCGGTATTGCTTCGACCCGTACTTCATGCCGGACGACCGAGCGCTCGGCGGCTGGGCCCTTTTGATCCTGGGGGGCGTGTGCTTGCTGTGCCTGGCGGTGCTGTATCGACGGGTGCAGGCGGTGGAAGTGGTGGAGTAACATGACCAACGCGCAGACCTACATCGAGATTCTCAAGGGCTATCAGGTATCCGATGAGGAGCTGTTGCGTAATTGCGAGCGCGCTTGGAGCACGAGAAACACGTGTGATCAAATCGAGTTGTTCGCGATTTCTGTCGCCTTATTCTGCTTCGGCCGCGTTGAGTTTGCGGCCCGGATTCTTGAGTTTCTGCCGGTTCAAGATCCCGATGAACCATATAAGAACTACCGCAGGTTCGCATGGGCGATACGAGATCTTCTTCCTATTCCCCCGGGCCTTGATCCTATGAAACCGAGCCATCATGCGCCGATCCTCGAGTGGCTCAAGGCTCATGAACAAAGGCTCGAGTGGAATGAAAGCACCGGAACCTACACCTTGCGGGATTGAACGAGGGGACACACCTATTGGCGCCTGGCTTCGCCACAGGCACCCACCAGCTCACACCGTGCCGCCTTGCGGCAGCCGCACGGTGAACGTGCTTCCCTTGCCGAGCTGGCTGGTCACGCCCACGCTGCCGCCGAAGGCCTGCACGAGGTGCTTGACGATGGAGAGGCCCAGGCCGGTGCCCCCTAGCTCGCGCGAGCGGGCCTTATCGACCCGGTAGAAACGCTCGAAAATCCGCTCGCAATCTTTAGGCGAGATGCCGATGCCGGTGTCTTCCACCTCGAGCACGACCTGGCTGTCCTCCCGCCGCCAGCGGATCGTCACCCGGCCGTCCTCGGGCGTGTATTTGACCGCGTTATCCACCAGGTTGTCGATGATCTCTCGCAGCCCTTCTTCGTCGGCCAGGACCAGCACCGGTTCGGCGGCCGGCTGCACGACGAGGTTGATGCGCTTGGCCTCGGCCAGGGGAGTGTGGGCGGCCACGCGCCCGGCCACGCTGGCGCTCAGGTCCATCGGAACAATGTCGAACTGCTCCTGCCCTGCCTCGACGCGGGCCAGGCTCAGGAGATCGACGATTAGCTGCTCCAGCCGATGGGCCTGGGCTTCGATCCGCTGTACGAACTTGCCGTTATGCTCGGGGTCGTTGATTGCGCCGCCGAGCAGCGTCTCGGCGAAGGCCTTGATCGCCGTCAGCGGCGTCTTCAGCTCGTGCGAAACGTTCGCCACGAAGTCTTGCCGCAGCCGCTCGAGTCTTCGCAGCTCCGTCACATCATGGAACACCAGCACCATGCCGGGCGACGGCTCGCCGGGCAGCCGGGTGACGTGCAGGGCCACCTTCCGGCGGGTCTTGCCGATGATCTCCACCTCCGCCCGCTTGGGGCTATGGTCTTCGAGCGCGTCGCTCACCGCCTGCTCGATCTCCGGGTGCCGCACGACCTCCAGCAGGGGCCGTCGCTCGACCTGCGTCTGGCTGATCTCCAGCATCTCGCGGGCGGCCCGGTTGGCGAAGAGCACATGGCGGTCGCGATCGAGGGCCAGCACGCCCTCGGCCATGCTGCCTAGCACGGTTGCAAGCTGGTCGCCGCGGTGGCGGACGAGATCCATCCGCTCAGCCAGGTCGCGGCCGATGCGGTCGAAAGCCCGGGCCAGGTCGCCGTACTCCGCGTTGTTGCCCAGCGCGATGGGGTAGTCGTAATCGCCCGAGGCCATGGCCTTGGCCACGGCGATCACGTCGGCCACCGGCCGCCGCACGCTCCGCACGGTCCAGAAGGTCAGCCCTGCGGCCAGGATGCCCAAGAACAGCGACGCAGCGAGGATAGCGGGGGCTTCCCCTGCCGTAGCGCCGTTGACCCATAGCTGCACCAGCAGCGCTGCCAGGGTCACGCCGAGAAACACGCCGCCGAGCTTGGCTAGTAGCCGAAGAGACCACATGCCGTGATGATATCATGCGGGCTGCACGTCCCGCGAGCCGAGCTGCGTTTGGTCTTCGCTCAGCATGACAGCGAAGATTCACCGCGCTCGCGGACTGCCGGCCGCTCAAGTTCGTCACGAGGCCGCCCGATGCTGTGAGGAGGGCCGCTCGGCAGCCATGAGGGAGACGGTCTGCGGTCCTCTTCGTGCATGCAGGAGAGTCTATGGCAGCAGGCGGCACGAGCACCGGCCCGACGCTCGGTTTTCTGACCATCGTCGATGGCAGCCAGCACGGGGCGATCGGCGGCTTCCTGGTGCTCAACGACGCCGGCCGGCCGCTGGAGTTCCACTGCACCACGCCGGTGAAGCCCAACCGGGCCCAGGAAATCCTCTACGGCCCCACGCTGCGGCCGTACCTCTACGGCGAGCAGATCGGCGCCACGCTCGTGGCTAAGGCCGCGGCGGCGATCGATCTCTTGTGCATCGATCAGCCGGACGCATTGACCATCAGGCCGTACGTGAAGCTGGCGACGGTGCTCGTCGAAGGCACAGCCGGTGGCGCAAGGTGCCGATGTCCCGGCCGTGTGGCACGCTGAGAACATGGAGGTGATGGGCGTGGCGGCACCACCACACCCATCGCATCCGTGCTCAGAGCGTGCCACGCCACCTGCCCCGGCAACGCTGCGCATCGACGCTCGACACGGCCAGCCCCGGCGGCTGCGCTGGTTCGACGCGGGCCGTCGCCGCCTGGCGGTGCATCACGAGTTCCTCCAAGACCGCGAGCTGGCCGCCGCCCGCCTTGAGCCGTTGACGGACTTCGACCTGAGCGAACCGTTCGGCCGCATCCGCGAGGCGATCGAGGAAGCACAGCGAGGGAGCCGATGAGCCAGCGTCCCTTGGAGTGCGGCGACTCGTCGCCGCTTTGGGATTTTCGATTCGCTCGCCTGACCGACTCAGTCACGATCGGCGTGCAAACGTCAGCCCTCACCTTGCCGCCGCTGCGCGTGGTGTCGTTGCCCATCGGCCGTCCGCTGGCGATCAAGACCAAGGGCTTCGTGTTTCCTCGTGGCGCTGCGCTTAGGGACTTTGGGAACGTTCCGGCCGGCGAGAAGCGACACGCTTCTCCGGCGAGCAGCCGCCGCGGGCCGGCCGATGATCTTGCGTCAAGTCATTCACCGGACGCCACCGACGCGGCTCGTCGCCCAGCGCGGGTCAAGCCACCGGGCGACGTCATCAAGCTCGAGGACCGGCTGTTCTACCTGCTGCAGCCGCCGCTGGACGCCTGGATGAGCCGCGAGTCGCTCGACTTCCCCTTCAAGCCGTTCCCCTACCAGTTCGAGGGCGTGGCCTTTCTCTATCCGCGGCACGCCGCCGTCCTGGCCGACGAGATGGGCCTGGGCAAGACGATGCAGGCCATCACGGCCATGCGCCTGCTGCTGCACGGCGGCGAAGTCGGCAGCGTGCTCCTCGTCTGCCCCAAGCCGCTGGTCACGAACTGGCAGCGCGAGTTCGAGCTGTGGGCCCCGGAAGTGCCCGTCATGGTCATCGAGGGAGACCAGGCCAAGAGGCGGTGGCAATGGTCGCTACCGTGCGCGGTCAAGATCGCCAACTACGAGCTGCTGGTGCGCGATCGCGAGCTGCTGATCGAGCCGCCGAAGAGGAGAAGCGAAGGAGCGAAGGAGAGAAGAAGCGGAGAAGTCGAGAAGCGAGGAAACCAAGAGGCGGATGGCGATTCCTCCTCGATCTCCTTCGCTTCTTCTCTCCTTGGCTCCTCCGCTCCTGCTTTTGATCTGGTCGTCCTCGACGAAGCGCAGCGGATCAAGAACCGCAGCAGCACGACCGCGCAGATCGTCCGAGCGATCTCTCGCCGCCGGAGCTGGGCGCTGACCGGCACGCCGATCGAGAACCGGCCGACGACCTGGTGGGCATCTTCGAGTTCGTGGCCCCGGGCTACTTGCGGCCGGAGATGAAGCTGCCGGCGATCGGCCGGGCGGTGGGCGACTACATCCTCCGCCGCACGAAGGACATGGTGCTGACCGACATGCCGCCGAAGATGATCCGCGACGTCGAGCTCGACCTCACCGCCGAGCAGCGCGAAAGCTACGACCTGGCCGAGGAGGAAGGCGTCGTGCGGCTCAACGAGCTGGGCGGCAAGCGACGATCCAGCACGTCTTCGAGCTGGTGATGCGGCTCAAGCAGATCTGCAACTTCGACCCGGCGACCGGCGAGAGCGCCAAGCTGGAGCAGCTGGCCGCCGACCTGGAAGAGGTCGCCGCCAGCGGCCGCAAGGCGATCGTCTTCTCGCCAGTGGGTCGAGCCGCTGGAGCTGCCTGGCGAGGCTGCTGCCCGCCGTTCGGCCCGCTGCAGTACCACGGCAAGTCCCCAGCGCCAGCGCGACGGCGATCCTTCGACCAGTTCCGGAAGACGCCGGCCGGCACGTGATCCTGATGAGCTACGGCACCGGCAGCGTCGGGCTGAACCTGCAGTTCGCCACTACGTGTTCCTGTTCGACCGCTGGTGGAACCCGGCCGTCGAGGACCAGGCGATCAACCGGGCCCACCGCATCGGCGAGACCGCGCCGGTGACCGTCACGCGGTTCCTCAGCGCTGGCCACGATCGAGGAGCGGATCGACGACATCCTCCGCGAGAAGCGGGAGATCTTCGACACGATCTTCTCCGGCGCCCCACTCCGGGCCGGCGCGAGCTGGGCCTGACGCAGGACGAGATCTTCGGGCTGTTCAGACTACGTCGCAATTGACGCTCTGGGCGTAAACCGATAGCATCTGGTGCTTTCCGTGGCGCACGGCCCGCCGCGGAGCTTCACCCGCTGGCCGAACTTACCCAACGCCGGAAATCCGTCCACGGGCGACGACGCCGCACTTCGCGGCCCCGCTCACGGCGATCCTCCGGTGTGCCTTGTTTCACCCTGGAGGAAAGCGTGGCTCAAGTCCTAGTCAAACAAATGATCGAAGCGGGCGTGCACTTCGGCCACCGCGCCAGCCGCTGGAACCCGAAGATGCGGCCGTACATCTACGGCAAGCAGAACCTGATTCACATCATCGACATCCGCGAAACCGTCCGCGGCCTGCTGCGGGCCAACAAGTATCTCAGCCGCGTCGCCGGCCAAGGCAGCCTGATCCTGTTCGTCGGCACCAAGCGGCAGGCGGCCGAGCCCGTCGAGCGCGAGGCCGCGCGCTGCGGCATGCCCTACGTCACCGAGCGCTGGCTGGGCGGCACGCTCACCAACTTCCGCACGATCCGCAGCCGGCTGAGCCGCCTGGAGGAGCTCGAGAGCATCCTCGAGAGCGAGGAGATCGACGACTACTCCAAGAAGATGCAGTCGACGCTCAACCGCGAGTACCGCAAGATCAACCGCAACCTCAACGGCATCCGCAAGATGAACCGGCTGCCGGAGTGCCTGGTGCTCATCGACCCCAGCAAGGAGCACATCGCGGTCAAGGAAGCCAACAAGCTGGGCATCACGACCGTCGCCCTGATCGACACCGACAGCGACCCGGACCTGATCGACCTGCCGATCCCCGGCAACGACGACAGCATCCGCTCGATCGAGCTGATCTCTGGCCGCTTGGCCGACGCCGTGCTCGAAGGCAAGGGCGGCGGCAAGGCCGCGGCGGATGCCGAGATGCCGGAGAAGGACTAGCCGCGTGGCACGGCCATCTTGGCCGTGCGGCGGCAAGGGAAGGCCGAGCGATCCCAGTCTGCCCCGGTATCAGGCGAGCCCTTGTCTTTGTGAGCCGTTGTCTTTAACCACGAATTGCCGAATCACACGAATAGAGTTTTGCTTATTGGCGGACTGCGGCCGAACCTGAGCGTTCCAGGACGAGTCCTCACTCGTGATATTCGTGTGATTCGTGGTTGTCTTTCGCACAACCCACCACGGAGGCCTTTTTTATGCCAGAAGTCACCGCTGCCGCCGTCAAATCGCTGCGCAAGCGCACCAATTTGCCGATGATGAAGTGCAAGGAGGCCCTGACCAAGGCCGGCGGCGACGCCGACAAGGCCGTCGAGCTCCTCCGTAAGGAGGGGGAGAAGTTCCGCGAGACGCGCGGCGACCGCGAGACCTCGTTCGGTCGGATCGAAATCTGCGCCGGCCTGGCCAAGGGCCTGGGCGCGATGATCGAGCTGCAGTGCGAAAGCGCCCCCGTGGCGGGCAACGAGAACTTTCGCAAGCTGGCCGCCGACCTGGCCCAGCAGTTGGCCGAAGGCCCCGGCGCGGCCACGCCCGAGGAGCTGCTGAAGCAGCCCTCGCCCGGCCGCAAGGGCATGACACTGCAAGGCCAATTCGACGAGCTGACCAACCAGATCCGCGAGGTGTTCCGCCTGCCGCGGATTCTGCGGGTGAAGGCCCCCTGCGGCGGCTATGCCCACCACGACGGCACCAAAGGCGTGCTGATCGAGGTCACCGGCGGCACGAACGACGAGCTGGTCAAGGAATTCGGCATGCAGATCGTGGCCATGCGGCCCGACGTGGTGGCCATCGAAGACCTCGACCCGGCCGTCGTGGCCAAGGAGAAGGAAATCCTCAAGGAGGCCGCCCGCAAGGAGGGCAAGCCGGAGAATATCATCGACAAGATGGTCGAAGGCCGGCTGCGCAATTTCTACGCGGAGCGGGTGCTCAACGAGCAGCCATTTGTGAAGGACGACAAGACCACGGTCGGCAAGCTGGCCACAGGCGCCGGCATGAAGATCGTTCGCTTCCACTACTGGGTGCTGGGCGGCAAATAGCGCCCGCTTCCCGAGTCGATTTAGAAGCCCGGCTTCTCCAACAAGCCGGGCTTCTTGCGCACTCGTGCTTTCGTCACCGCGGCGGCACGCGAACCTGAATCTCGTCGCCCACGACGCGGACGTCGAACGTATCGACCTTCAGGCCCTTGGGATTGTCGCACCACGTGCCGTCGCAAACGCGAAACCGCCAGGCGTGCCAAGGGCAGGTGACCACGCCGCCGGCCACGTCGCCGCCGGCCAGCGAGGCGCCCATGTGCGGGCAAATGTCGTCGATCGCCTGGTATTGGCCGTCGAGGTTGAACACGGCCACCATCCGGCCGTTCACGGCAAAAGCCTCGCCGCGGCCCGGCTCGATGGAACCGACCTTGGCCACGGTGGTGAAGTCGCTCATGGATCAGGGGTCAGGAGACAGGGGTCAGGAGGCACGCCAATGTGGGCAACTCGCGCTGCGAGTTGCCGTCCGAGCAAGCGTGGGGCCGGCCACATCGGATCTTTAGCTGGGGACGCCCGACTCGAAGAGTCACGCTACGAAAGCGGCAACTCTACAACTCTCGCGGCGCCTCGACTAGACGTGAATTCGCTGCCCGATGCCTCATGGCCGCGGCGGACATAGCCCAAGGCTAACGGAGCGGCCAGGCGAGGTGAAAGGGCCGCCGACGTAACGTGCCCCACGGCTTTGCCGGCGGCGGATAGCTCCGTGCCCGGCGGCGGCACGTCGCTCCCCTCGAACCGCAGGCCGCGGAGCGTCTGATTGACGTGCCCCAGAGCATCGATCCGGGCCACCGTCTCCTGACCCAGGTAGCATCCCTTCGTGAAGCTGATCGCCAGTGCGTCGCGGGCCAGCTCTTGCGGCAGGTTCTTGTCCGTGATGTCCTGACCGAAAAACGGGGTGCCGGCCTCGAGGCGGACCATATCCAGGGCCTCGTGCCCGCAGGGTCGAGTGCCCGCAGCGATCAATGCCGCCCAGGCGGCCTCGATCGCCGCCGCGCCGCCGCTCACCAGCCACGTGGACGGGCCGCAAATCTCCACGCGGCGTAGCGAGACGGAATGGCCCGCGAGCTGAACCTCGGCGTGGCTCAGTCGTTCCTCCGGGAAACCATCGGTCAGCCGGCCCAGCAGATCACTGGCTCCCTCGCCAGCCACGAGCAGCTCACACCACTCCGCCGTGCGATCGCGGAAGGCGACGTTCTCGCGGATGTGATACTTCTCGAAGTGCGGCAGCAGGCCCGCGGCCTGGCCGGGAACCGTGTCGAAGACGAGCGACTCGGCACCGCAGAAGATATGGCCGTGGCCGATCGTCCTACCCTGCACGCTCGTGATGAAGGCCTCGCAGCCCTGGCTCGGTTGCAAGGCGCGGACGTTGTTCGTGCAGAGGTTGTGCAGGAACGCCGCCCGGTCGTCGCCCGTGAACTCGATCTGCGTACGGTCCAGCCAAGGCGCCACGCCGCAGCCACGGGTTAGCGCCTCGTACTCGGCCCGCACGTCGCCGAAGTGGAGCACGACGCGGCGACCGGCGACGTCACTCCATGTCGCGCCGGACGGATTCAGAAATGCAGCAGCAGCACCGGCGGACATCGCTCAACCGCAAGCGTGGAACGGGGTCGCTCGATCAACGACGTCGGCGGCTCAGTTCGATGTTGGATGTTGTACGTTCGATGTTGGATGTTCGGTCATAAATTCATCCCCACGTATCCGCCGTGCTTGTCGATCTCGGCCTGGAGCCGCTCCATGCGGCGCACGGCCTGCTCCAGGTCCCCCGCGGCGATGTAACGGTCGAACTCCACGGTCACCGCCTTGGGCACGGTGTCGTGAAACCAGGCCACCACGGGCGTCGTGAGCCAGTCGCACGTCTCGCGCACCAGCTCGATCGTGAAGTCGCAGCGGACGGTTTTCGTGTCGGTCTCGTCGGTGAAGACCGTCCCTTCGAAGCCGAACTCAAGCATGCCCACGTCGTCGTGGTTCGTGAGGTGGAACACGCAGCGGGAGTTGTACAGATAATAGGTGTTGTAGGTGCCGTGCGATTCGATGGCCCGCAGCAGCCGCTCGCACCGCTCGCGGTACTTGGGCGAAGCGTCGATCGGCACATCGAGCCGACCGATGGTCCGCAGCGGCAAACAGGTGAAATGGATATCGACCCAGCGGTTCATGGCTCACCTCCCTCGTCCTCGGCACCGCGGCGGATGACGGCCACCACGTCTTCGACCGGCACGATAAACAGCTTGTTGTCCTGCTCGAAATCGACCGGGATGCTGTTGCGCGGGTCGAGGATGATCTTGTCGTACTTCTCCAGCGGATAGTCCGGGTCGTTGGCCACCTGGGCGCTGATCGCCACGATGCGGCCGGTGATCGTGGGGATCTTGGCGTCGTCGGGCAGATGAATGCCGCCGCGCGTGGTCCGCCGCTCTTCGTCCTTGCGGATCAGCACGCGGTCGCCAATCGGCTCGATGGTTTCCAGCGACATCGTCCGGCGCTGCTTCAGTATGAGCGGAAGGTCAGGGCTGCGGTCCAGAATACCACCGGAGCGGGGAAAACCGCTGAGAGAGACGCCGTGACACCAGCGGTTCCGCGCGGTTCCGGAACCGCTGCCGTGACACCGTGACACGAACCCGACGGGTGAGCGAGGGAGATGCGAGACGCGCGCCCTTTTCCACGTCTCCCTCGCTTACGCGTCGGGTCAGTATCGCGCGGGTGGGCTGGTGATCGGCCCCCTGGCGACCAGCGCCGCGCGAATCTCCATCGCCACTTGGGGGCGCACCATCGCGGCCGTGGCCAAATGGACCGATTCCGCGCCGGCCAGCAGATACGCCCACACGTGCTCTGCCGTAGACGCCCCGCCGACGCCAACCAGCTTGAGCGTCCCGCCTTGCCCGGTCACGTGCCCATCCGTCAGCCGCGCGAACAGCCTCACCTGCTCGGTCGAAGCATCGCGCGTGGCCTCGCCGCACACACCGCGGCGCTGGCCATCGAACAGCAGCTTGCCGCCGGCGCCCAACACCGTGGTGGCCACGCTGTTGGTCATGGCCAGTGCATCGGCCACGTCCCCCACGGCGGCCAGAAGCTGCTCGGCATCGTCCTCACGGCGGACGTGGCCGATCTTGATCACCAGCGGCGTTGGCCCAATGGCCTGCCGCACCTGCTCGGCGACCAGCCGGGCAGACGGATAGTCCTGGTACAACTGCCCGTCGCACGTCGAGACGTTCGGGCAGGAGAAGTTCGTCTCCACGCAGTCGGCCCCGGCGTCTACGGCCCAGCGGGCACAGCGGGCATAGTCGTCGGCCAGATCGTCGATCGTCCAGCCCGGCTGCACGCTGCCCACGACCGAGACGCTCAGCACCTTTCCGCGCGGCAGCCTGGCTCGCGTGCGCTCGATGTCCGTCCGCCAGACCTCGGGGGCCATCGACGGCATGCCGAACGAGACGGCCCAGCTCCCGGCCATCTCGTCGGCGGCCGGCAGGTTCATCTCGCTGCCGTGCAGTTGGCCACACCGCACGGGCTGCAGGTTCGGCAACGGATAACACTCGCGATGACCGCTGCGGACGGTCTTGTAAGTCAGGACATCGAAGCCCAGGCTGGCATAATACAGCACCCAGCGGCCGTTGAGCAGCGGCCCTGCCGGGACGCCCAGCGGCGAATCCACTGGCAGGCCGCAGAACTGCCACACGCCGGGCACCCTCGGCACCTCGACCTGGAGCGGATCGGGCGCGTGGTCGTAGTTCCAACTGTAGGTTTCGCGCGGGTCGTAGCGGGGAAACGCGGAGGGGCTGGTCATAGAAGGAGCTTCTCTTCAAGATGCGACGTGGTTCTGCCCGAGCCACGCTTGGAATCGCGCCCGCTGCCAGCAAAGCATCCCCGCTGATTATGCGGACCTGCCGAACAACAATCACGTGGCATCGGGGTCGATTCGAGATTATTCATAGGACATAGTCCTTTGGCCGATTGGCGCTGTGCGGGCCTTGCGTAGAATAAGCGAACTTTACCGTTTGCCCCCGGCCGACGCACCCCTTGGCCGACGCCATACGCGCGAACTTGATGAGCACCTCCGTAATCCACCAGCCGCTCTCGACGCAGGTCGAATTCTCGATCGGTCAGGCGCGCTCCATCGTCAGGGACTTGTTCGAGCCGAAGGCGGCCGTCTATTGGACTGACTTCCTGTTGTCGATCGGGATCGGGGGCATCTTGTTCTCGGCCATCGAGAACCGCGGCCCGCTGTTCGGTGCGATCTGCCGCGCCCTCAACTTGCACACCCCGCTGGGCCAGGGGATCGTGGTCGGGCTGCTGTTCGTGGTGCATTGCCTGGCGTTCTACCGGGCGGCGCTTTTCACGCACGAGCTGGTGCACCTCCGCGACGGGGCAATCCCCGGCTTCCGCGTGACCTGGAACTTGCTCTGCGGCATTCCGTTTTTGATGCCGTCCTTCCTCTATCACACCCACGTGCACCACCACGTGCGGCGGCAATACGGCACGCGGGAGGATGGCGAATATCTGCCGCTGGCCGCGGGTCCGCCGTGGAAGATCTTCGGCTACCTCGCGCAGAGCCTCGTCATCCCCGCGCTGGCGGTCGTTCGCTTCGGCTTCTTGACGCCCCTGGGTTGGATCAGCCCGGCGTTCCGGCGCTTTGCTCAGCGGCGGATGTCGTCGCTGGTCATTGATCCGGCGTTCGTGCGGCCCGAGCCGACCACGCAGCAGGTTCGCGTGTGGCGCCTGCAAGAAGCAGGCTGCCTGGCGTATCTGCTCACGCTTGGCATCTTGCTCCTCACGGGAGTGTTGCCTTGGACGTGGGTCATTCACGCCTATGCGACGGGCGTGGCCGTGATCTTGCTGAATGCCGTCCGCACGCTGGGCGCCCACCGCTATGAGCACACCGGCCACGAGCTGAGCTTCGTCGAGCAACTGCTCGATTCGTACACGTTCCCCACCAACCCGCTCTTCAATGAGCTGTGGGCCCCGGTCGGGCTGCGCTATCACGCGCTGCACCACGTGTTCCCCTCGCTGCCGTACCACGCACTGGGGACCGCCCATCGCCGCCTGATGCGGCACCTGCCGGCCGACTCGCCCTATCGCCAGACGGTGGCCCGGGGGCTGGGGCCGGTGCTCGGCCGGCTGTGGCGCAGCGCGAAATCGCCGCGGCTCGGTTGATGCACCGAGCCGGGAATCCAAGCCGCAATCCAAGCCCGACGTGGTAACCAGCCGCGCGCATTCACATCGCTCGGCTCCGTATGCCGCGCACTTCGAAGCCCTGCAGCCGTAAGCCGAGCTGCTGGAGTTCGCGGCGGAGGTTCGCCTTGAGCTGGCGGCCGATCGCTCGATGCCGCTTGCACGTCTGCCGCCACTGGAGCTCGTCGCGCCGCCCGGCTTGCATCTCTCGCAGGTGCACTCGCACCTGCTCGGCCCGCTCGCGCGACCGGCCCAGGTAGCGACTGACCAGCCGCGACCCCTCGCGGTATCGCAGCTCGTAGAACGGACCAAATGACTTGCCGCGACAGGTGCGCCAGGTCTCCCGTACCGATCCCTGACGCCGGAAGAGCTCGGGGTGATCATCGAGGAACTTCAGCACAGCCAGGGGGGTTTGTCCTTCAGCTTTCGATTCTTCCAACGTGCGGCCTCCATTTTTGGGAACGCTAATAAGCGCTGATCAACGCTAATGGCACGAACCCCTTGCGTGCACCGATCACGTCCATGGAGACGATTAGCGCCTATTAGCGACTATTAGCGTTCCCCTTCTTCAAGTTCTTGCCCTTCAGATTTCGATTTTTCCAACGCGTGGGCCGCTGTCAGGGTGCGGCTGGCAGCGGTTCCAGCAGTCCGTTGGCCTGTTGCCCTTCCGATTTCGGTTTTTCCAATCCGTCCTCTGCGGCGACCTCTGGCGGATCGCAGCGCAGCCCGACATGCTGAGGTGGCCCCTGATCGACTCCCGCTCCCGCTGGGAGAGCGCTGGGGTGAGGCCCAGGGCAATTGCCGATCCGGCTCATCGCCGCGCCGCTAGCAGCTTTCTCTGCTTTGGCCGGGCCAGTGACTCGAGCATCCCTCGCGGCCTTGCCCGCCGCTCGGGCATCGCCTGGCGACTGACCATTCGACGGTCCATACTCGGGCCGGTTCTGCGCTCAACGGATCGGGGGCCGGCGGATGGTCCACAAGTTGAGGCGGACCAGCCTCTGCGGCGACGATCCTTGGTGCGTCGCCTGGCGCGACCACCGCCTGACGCGCCGCCTCTCGTTGCCAGCGCACGTGCCACTCCTTGACGCGCAGGATCAAGTTCAGCACCCGCTGCTTGGCCAGGCCGAGCTGGAGGTAATACTGGACTTCGGTATCGGGGTGAGTCCCGAAGAGGCTCACATCTCCCGGCCGCGAATGCCCCCGCAGCCGCAGCGACCGCACGAGGCTGAGCCAGAACAGAAACACAAACTCTTCGCCGGCTGCCCGCTCCAGAGCACTGGCGGCCTCGACGACCAGCTCCTGATAGCTCGAAGCCACGAGCGCGACCACCTCCTGCCGGGTGTCGTCCGGCAGCCATTCCAGCTCAGAGTCCAGAATCCACGCCGGCCGCCGAGCGGCGGGCCAAACGAAGCCTCGGTTCTTGCCGGCCGCACTGGATGACGCTTTGCTCATGGCATTTTCCTCCAGAGAAGGGGAAGGACGGAATCGCCCCCACGTTCCCAGAGGAAATAGCCACGAGGCCAGACGTATTTTTCAAGTGAGTGCCGCGAGCCGCAGTCGTCGAGGCAACCGGCAACGTCGTTCATTGCGGCTCTCGCCGCCAGACGCGCCGGTAAAGCTCCGCGTGCTGGGCGGCCATCGTTGCCGCGTGGTAGCGGTCGTGAATCGCCGCCTGGCCTCGGCGGCCAAGCTGCTCGGCCTGGTCGGGGTGCAGGATCAGCCGCTTGAGCGCGGCGGCCAGCGCCGAGGGGTTCTCCGGCTCGAAGACGAGGCCGCCGCCCGTATCGTCGATCAGCTCCGGAAAGGCGCCATGCGCCGGCAGCACCACGGGCACGGCGTTGGCCAGCGCCTCCAGGACGCTCAGCCCCTTGCTCTCGTGATAGACGGTCGGCACGCTCATCACATCGAACGACTGGAGGATCTCGATCTTGCCGGCGCGGTCCGGCTCGCCGAGATACTCGTAGGCGTCGGCCAGCCCCCACGCCGCCAGGCGGTCTTCCTGCTCTTGGAGGAACAGCCGGTTGTCGGGCGACAAGTAGCCTGCGGCCCGCAGCCGCAGGGGCGGCAATTGCGGATCGTCGTCGAGGATCTTGAACGCCTCGACCAGGAGATGAAAGCCCTTGTCGGGGCAGATGCGGGCGAAATAGCCCAGGGTGAACGTGCCATCGCCCGGCTCGCGTCGCCGGGTGCCGTGCCCCTCGAGCTGTAGTCCGTGCCGGATGATGTGCACGCGGGCCGGGTCAAGCCCCATGTAGCGGATCATGTAATCCGCGTAGTAGCGGTTCATGGCCACGTAGGCCTCCGCGTCGGCCGCGTAGCGCCGCATCAGGTCATGGGCCTGTGAATAGAAAGGCTCGGCCAGCCGTTCCAGGAAGATGTCCTCGCCCGACAGGCTGCACACGACCGGGGCGCCAACGCGGCGGCGGATTTCGGGGGCCATGGACATGAGGAGCGCGTTGGAGAGGTGCACCACGTCGGGCCGTTCGCCCTCGAGCCAGCCGACGAGCTTTTCCAGCTCCTTGCGTTGCCGGCCGTCCTTGCCTTGCAGCATCGAGACGGTGATCTCGCCGAGCCGCGTGGGATCGACGCTCACGCGCCGGCGAGACAGCCAGCGCCGGATCGGCCGCGAATTGAGCAGCGCGTCCAAAAACCAGGGCGTATGCCGGAAGAGGGCCGATTTCTGCTGAAGGTAGACGTTGACGCCGCCGAAGAAGACGCGGTCCTGGCTGACGTTCTCCTCGTCGGTGCGTAGCGGAGTGTAGGTGGGTGCCAGGATCACGTCCTGCCCAGCGGCCAGCAGCACGGCGGCCAGCGTATTGTCGTGCAGGCAGGTGCCGCAGTACATGTCGGCAGCGCCGGAAGCCAGGTAGACGATCTTCATCCCAAGTTTCTTCGCGGGTCTAGCGTCGCTGGGCGGCTGCCGACGAACGTCCAACATCGAACGTCCAACGTCCAACATCGAACGACGCTGCTTCGAACGTCAATGTAACTCGGGGGCCGCCGGCCCACTAGCGCGGGGCTAAGCAGATTGGCTGAGCAGCCCCGTATCTCGAGAAGCGTGACGAGGTGAGCCGGCTTGCGGTCAAGAGCCGAACGTCGAACCGTTCGATGTTCGATGTTCGATGTTGGATGTTCGATGTTCGATGTTCGGGCGTGCCCGAATCGTTCAAGCCAACCTGGTATCGAGGGCGATCAGCGATACGGCGTCCACACCGGCCGCGAGCGGCTGGGGACCGTGGAGCGGGGCGGCTGGGCAGAGACACTGCCCGGTGCGGGCACTCGCGAGACCTCCGCCGGGGCAGGCGCCGGAGGCTTCTTGAGCGCCGAGAAGTCGCCCTGCGTGGTGGGCTCGGTGCGTGCCACGCCGGCCGTCGGCGCGGTTTGCGGCGGAACGGGGGGTTGGAACTTCGGCCGCTGCCCCGTGTGCTGCACGGAGACTTGAGCCTGCGCCTCCAGAATGCGGCCGTCAGCCGTCTTATACCGCACGACAACCTGGAGGTCCTTGTTCTTCGGCCGTCCGGCGGCAGGCCAAGGTAGCTCGAACCGCAGGCGCGGCGCCTCTTCGTCGAACCACGTGGCCGCGTCGGCCGCAGTGAAGAGCCAGGTGCCGACGTGGGCAAGCTGCCGCTTTGCCGGTTGCGAGCCGTGCTGCCGCCACAAACCCCCGTCGTAGGCCTCGATCGCCACTTCGCCCGGCACGCGCAGCGCCTCGCCCAGCGCACTGCGCGGCTCGATGGCGACGATCAGCCCTTCGTCGCCGGGGCGGGCATCGTCGGCATCCAAGCCGGTGGTCAGCTCGCGGTTGAGCGTGATCGCCGCCACCGGCGGATCGCTGCGGCGGGCGGCCACGCTGTGCATCCCCCCGAGGGCAGGACCGATCGAGGCGTCCGGACCGGCGCCGCTGGAGCCGGACTTGCCCGGCTCGAATTTGGGGGCCGGTCCGGGCTTGTGGGCCGGCGTCGGCTTCTTGCCGTTGCCCGGCGTGCCCAGCTCTACCTTGGGCGGCTGGGGAATGTCCGACGGACTGCTGTCGTCAGACGCGGCACGCGGCGCGAACCGTCGGAACGCTCCGGCTGCTCCTTGGCCGCCAGCAGGTCCCGGGTAGCGTGCAGCTCGCGGCAGCATTGGTTGATCCGCACCTCCAGCGCGGTCACCTGCTCGGTGAGCTGGAAGTTCTCGCGCTTGAGGGCCTCGAGATCGCCGCCGCTGCGACATCCCGTCAGGGCCGCGGCGCAAAGAATAGAACACTGAATCGTCGTGGGCCGCCGGAACCTCATGTTCCTGCCTCGTGCAAAACGTGCCGCCCCCCAGCGTTCTCCCCTGTTTGAATGTAGCTGAACTCGCCAGAGTTCAGGCCCGAAGTCTGGCGACTTCGGCTACGGGACCGCCCCCGAAGTCTGGCGACTTCGGCTACGGACTCTAACTCACCTTCTTGACTTCCAGCCGTTCGATCACTTTGTCGATCAGGCCGTATTCCATGGCCTCTTCGGCGGCCATGAACTTGTCGCGATCGGTGTCGCTTTCGATCTGCTCCAGCGGACTGGCCGGTGTGCTTGAGCAGGATGTCGTTGAGGAGCTGCTTCATCTTCCGCAGCTCCTTGACGTGGATGTCGATCTCCTCGGCCGTGCCTTCCATGCCGGCCCAGGGCTGGTGGATCATGATCCGCGAGTGCGGCAGGGCGTGCCGCTTGCCCGGCCGCCCCGGCGGTCAGCAGCAAGGCGCCCATGCTGGCGCACTGGCCGATGCAGTAGGTCGCCACGTCGCAGGTGACGAACTGCATCGTGTCGTAGATGCCCAGGCCGGCGGTGACGCTGCCGCCGGGCGAGTTGATGTACAGGTGGATGTCGCTCTTGGGGTCCTCGAACTGGAGGAACAGCATCTGCGCGACGATGATGTTGGCCACGTCGTCGTTGATGGCCGTGCCCAGGAAGATGATGCGGTCCTGACAAGAGCCGGCTGTAAATGTCCATCACCCGCTCTTCGCGGCCGCTCTTCTCGACCACGTAAGGCACAAGCGGCATGGCATGAGCACTCCTGGGATGTGAACCTCAAGTATTCCGGAGCTGGTCAGACCCAGCACACCCTCATGTTGCATTTTGCACGTTGCATTTTGCACTTTGCATTCTGCACTTTGCATTCTGCACTTGCATTCTTCGCTTCGACCGACTCCAACGGTACACGCCAATGCAGAATGCAATTGCCTCGCCTTACGTTTCCTCCTCCACCGGCTTGCGGCTTGGAGAGCACCTCGTCCACGAGGCCGTATTCCTTGGCCGCCATGGCGGTGATGTAGAAGTCGCGGTCGGTGTCTTTGGCGATGCGGTCCAGCGGCTGGCCGGTGTGCTTGGCCAGGATCTCGTTCAGGCGCTGGCGGTCCCGCAGGATCTCGTTGGCCTGGATCTCGATGTCCGACACCTGGCCGCCGACCTGGCCGTAGGGCTGGTGGATCATGATCTTGGCGTGCGGCAGGGCAAAGCGCTTGCCCTTGGTGCCGCCGGCCAGCAGCACGGCGCCGCCGCTGGCGGCCATGCCCATGCAATAGGTCGCGATCGGGCAACTGAGGAACTGCATCGTGTCGTAGATCGCCAGCGTGGCGGTCACGCTGCCGCCGGGCGAGTTGATGTAGAAGTGGATGTCCTTGCGGCGGTTCTCGTTCTGCAGGAACAGCAGCTTCATCACGATGTCGTTGGCATTGCGCGTCGAAGATCGGCCCCTGGAGAAAGATGATCCGGTTCTCCAGCAGCAAATCGCCCAGCGTCATCCACCGCTGGCGCTGGTAGTCGCGGTAGTTGAGCTCGGGATCGATCGGAAAGGGGAGATGGTTGCCCATAGTTGTATCTCTCCGGCGGCTGACGGTAGCTGTCTGTCCGGGAAGGGACGGGGACTCGCGGCCCCGGCTGCTGTCATTATACGTGTGGCGTGCTGGTAGCCTACGTCAGAACGACGCAAGCTGGAGCCGATGACGGGGTGACCCAAGGCAAACATCGAACATCGAACGGTTCGATGTTCGATGTTCGATGTTCGATGTTGGACGTTCGATGTTTCGATGTTTCGATGCTGGACGTTCGATGTTGGACGTTCGATGTTGGACGTTCGAGTAGGTTACTCACCCGCCGTCTCGCCCCCGCCTTCGCCCTCCTCAGCGGCGCCTTCCTCCTGCGCCTCGGGGATATCCTTCTCCTTGTCGCCGCCGGCGGCCGAGCGGTCCAGCGCTTCGACTTGCGGACGCGGCAGCGCGTAGGGTGCATCCTTGAACTGGGCCTGCCCGATGATCTTGTCGATCACCTTCCGCTCGATGATCTGGTTGCGCAGCACATCCATCTGGCCCGCCTTCTCCAGCTTGGCTCGCACACGGCGGGCCGACTCCCCAAGCTGGGCGGCGATCAGCGAAATCTCCGTGTCGTAGTCGTCGGCCTGCTCCTCGACCTTCTCTTCCTCGGCGATCCGCTCCAGGATGAAGTGCTCCTTGAGTGCCCGCGCGGTCTCGGCGGCGCTGTTCTGCCGCAGCTCGTTCTCGCGGGCGCGGATTTCGGCGTCGCTGAAGCCGCCGCGGCGCAGCTCGAGGATCGCCCGCTGCAGCTCCCGCGTGGCCTGCCGCCGCAGCAAGTCCGGAGGCAGGTCCCAATTGGCTGATTCCACCAGCGCCGCGGTGATCTGCTCGCGCACGCGGCGGTCGGCCTGGTACTGCAACTGCCGCTCGAGGGCCGTCTTGACGGCTTCGCGCAGCTCTTCTTCGCTATCGACGTTGAACTCGCTCAAGAGCGACGTGCGTCAGCTCCGGCAGCTCGAGCCGGCGGACGTCGAGCACCTTGAACTCGGCAGTCACTTCTTGCCCGCGCAGGTCCTCGTTGGCCGCGTCGCGGGTGAGGCGGAACCTGGCCTCCCGCACGTCGCCCGGCTTGACGCCGGTCATCAGCTTGTCGAAGCCCTTCACCACGCCGTCGCGGAAGCTCAGCGCCGGCAGGATGCGGACGAACTCTTCCTCGATGGTGTTGACGATCTGATCGCCGTGTTTGGGGTCGCTGGGCTTGATCGTGATATCGACGCCCACGTAGTCGCCGACTTCGGCCGCGCCGTCCTTCGGGGTGCGCCGGCCAAACTCGGCGAGCAGGTCCTTGAGCCGCGTTTCGATCTCGGCCGTCGTGAAATCGTGCTCCGGCCGCTCGATCTTCAGGCCCTTCCAGTTGGGCACGTCGAACTCCGGACGAACCTCGAGGTCGAACTCGAAGGTCATCGGCCCTTCGTCGGGGACTTCGATGGCCATCGGGTCGAAGTCCGGCTCGCTGATCGCCGCCAGCTTGTGGTCTTCGGAAACCTGGCTGACGCTGTCCAGAAGCAGCTCGCCGCGGACCTGCTGCGAGACGTCTTTCTTGAACCGTGCCTCGACCAGCTTGCGGGGGCGCGGCCCGTGCGGAAACCGGGCACTTGGGCTTCGGGCACCAGCTTGCTGAACGCTTTCTCGAAGTAGCGGTCGATGTCCGGCCGGGCGATCGTCACCGTGACGTGGCGCTGGCAGGCGCTCACGGGCTTGATCTGCACGTTCAGATCCAAGCGAGGGGTCTCTTCCGCGCCTTCGGCGTCTTCCGGAAGAACGGCGGTATCGGAGGTGTCTGACGCCATGGGTAGTCCGTGGTCAGTAGTCCGTTGTCAGTGGGTAGGGTGGGCACCACGACCGTCGCTGCCCCCCTGGGCAATGCCCCCCCTACAACAACATACGCGGCCGGCCACAAATGCGTAGCCGGCCTCGCGGTGCACCGGTGAGTCAATCGAAGGAAAGGTAGAGCGGGTGATGGGAGTTGAACCCACGACAACCACGTTGGCAACGTGGTGCTCTGCCAACTGAGCTACACCCGCCTGCACTCGCGCTTCCGCTGCCTGCCGCCACTGTCGGCAATTACAGCGGCGACGGCGTTCCGGGAGCCTGAGCCGGCGCAATTATAGGGGTCGCATGAGGAGTTGCAAGGGCAGGAGAACGGCCCCGTGGGGCACGTTTCTAAACGTGCCCGGAATGCGATGCGGCGCGCGCAATCTCAATCCCGCCCGTCGACCGGGCAGGTTTAGAAACGTGCCCCACGACGTTCACTCCTTCACCTTCAGCGCCTCGAGCCAGTCCATCTTGTGGATGCTGCGCTGAATAAAGAGGTGTGCCAGCAGGCCGAACACCACGGCCGCGATCAGCGTCTTGGCCACGATCTCCGCGGTGAAGACCACCGGGATGCGGAACATCTCGTTCTCGTACATACCGACCATGGCCGTGGCCAGGCCGTAGCCCAGCGGCAGCCCTGCCAGAGTGCCGGCCAGGTTCACCAGCATGCTCTCGCGAAGGAACATTCCGCCTACCTCCCACGGGCCGTAGCCCAAGACGCGGAGCATCGCCACTTCCGGCAGCCGCTCGGCCAGGCTCACCAGCGAGGCGTTCAGCAGGCTGCCGAAGAAGATCATGCCGGCGAAGCCCACCAGGATGCCGATGATCACCTTCTGCGTCTTGATCACCACTTCTTCCAGCAGCACCCGCGTGGCCTGCCGTGAATAGACCGACTCGACGGCGGGGATGTCCTTCAGCTCGCGGTAAAACTCGCGGCGGCGGCGCGGGTCGAGCTGCAACTGCACGGCATTCATCACGGATTCTTCCCCGACCAGGCGGTTGAGATAGGCGTTGTCGGCGTAGACGGTCATGCCGATGTAACCGTCGATGATATGGGCGACGCGGGCCGTGCGCTCCTGCCGCAGCCCCTTGTTGGGGCGGATGACGATCGTCTCGCCCGCCGAGACGTGCAACCGCTCCGCGAGCGCGCGGCTCATCGCCAGCCCGTCGGGCGGGACCGCGATGCGGCGGCCCTCTCCGTCGCGCGGCGTAGTCAGCCAGGCCGCCGAAGCCAGCCCGTTAATTGCCCCGCGCTTGCGGTACGGGCCGTGGATGAACGTGCAGGGTACATACAGCACCGGCTCGGCATGATCGACGCCGGGCAAGCGCCGGACCTCGCGCAGCGCGTCGTCGGTGCGCTCGTCCTTGAAGGCCAGCTCGAGGTCGTAGCGCTGCACGCGCAGGAACTGGAAATCGACCAGGAACTTCATCGCCTCTTGCATCATGAAGCCGGTGATGAGGATGCACGTACCCATCGCGGCGGCGAAGAGCCCCGCCAGCGTGCGCACCCGGCTGCGAACCACGTCGCGCAGCCCCAGCCGCCAGGCGAAGCTCAGCCGGCTCCACAGCCAGGTGACGTGCTCCAGCAGGATGGCCCCGCCGCGCCGCGGCGGCTTGGGCCGCATGGCCTCCGCCGGCCGCAGCTTGAGCACGCCGCGCGCCCCTGCGCCGTGCCCAGCAGGGCGAAGCCCAGGCTCACGCCCAGGCCGGCCAGCGACTTGCCGAGATAGAAGCGGTTGTGCAAGTCGGGCAGCTCGTAGAACTGCTTGTAGAAGCTGGTGACCCACTCGGCCAGGAAGAAGCCCAGCACGCAGCCGGCCACGCCACCCAGGAGGCCGATCACCAGGCCGAACTTCAGGAAGTGCCCGAAGACCTGTGCGTTGCTATAGCCCTGCGCCTTGAGCGTGCCGACGATGGTGCGCTGCTGCTCGGTCCAGCGGGTCATCAGGATGTTGAGCACGAACGCGGCCACGGCCAGAAAGATCGTCGGCAGGACGCGCGTAAACGTGGCCAGCCCCTTGATCTCCTCGCCCAGGAAGCGGTTCGAGGGCTGATCGGCCAGCGGCAGCGTATTGAGCACGCCGTGGTCCTCCAGCCGCAGCTCTGCCTGGCGCAGCAGCTCGTCGGGCCGGCTTCGTGCATCGGGCGTCAGCCGGCCCACGACCTGGTTGGCGGCCCCCTCGAAGTTGAACACCTGCTCGGCGTAGCGATGTTTGAGATAGAACACGCCGAAGTGCTCGGGATCGGGCAGGATCGAGCCGGGGCCGACCAGATACACGAACTCGCTGGAGATGGCCGTGCCCACGATCAGCAGCTCTTCGCGAGCGTTGTTGAGGATCAGGTGGATTTTGCCGCCGGGCTGCAGCTTGTGCTTGCGGGCAAAGGCGTCGTTGACGATCACCTCGTTGTCGCGGGTGTCGGTGAAATAGCCGCCGCTCTTGAGCTGGATGTCGTTGAGGATCGGCTGCCGGCGCTCGGGCAGCGAGATGATCTGCCCGTTGAGCAGCTCGGTCGCACCTTCCAGATCGACGGTGGCGAAGAACTGAATCCGCGGGCGGATTTCGCTGATGCCCGGCAACGCGGCGATCTCCGCCAGGTCGGCCAACGGCGCCTTCTTCAGGTCGATCCAGAAATCGGCCATGCGGCACTGGGCATAGTAACGGTCGCGGGCATCGACGAGGTTCTGATGGCACGAATCCATCTCGACGTAGGCCCCCACGCCCACGGCGATGATGCCCGTGATGGCCAGCAGCCGCAGCGCGGCCTGGCGGAACTCGCGGCGAAGTTTGCGATCGAGGATGCTCACCACGAGATCTCCTCCGGCGCCGTCGGCTCCTCGTTGACGTGCACGTCGGTCACGTCGCCGGAGCGGAGGCGGACCACGCGGTCGGCCATGGCGCCGATGGCCATATTGTGCGTGATGATGATCACCGTCTTGCGCAGCTCGCGCCGCAGCCGGGCCAGAAGGCCCAGCACCATTTTGCCGGTCTCGAAGTCGAGCGCCCCGTCGGCTCGTCGCACAAGAGCAGGTCGGGGTTCTTGGCGATCGCCCGGGCGATGGCCACGCGTTGCTGCTCGCCGCCGGAGAGCTGGGCCGGAAAGTGATCCATCCTCTCGGCCAGGCCGACCATCTCCAGCGCTTGGACCTCGTCCAGCGGGTCGCGGCTGATCTCGGTGGCCACCATCACGTTCTCGCGGGCCGTGAGGTTGGGGATCAGGTTGTAGAACTGAAACACGAAGCCGATCGTGTCGCGGCGGTAGCGCGTCAGCTCGCGCGCGTTGAAGGTGGCCAGGTCTCGGCCGCCGAAGAGCACCCGGCCGGAGGTCGGCGTGTCCATGCCGCCGACGACGTTCAGCAGCGTGGTCTTGCCCGACCCGCTGGGCCCGACCATCACCAGCACCTCGCCGCGATAGATGTCGAGCGTGACGTGCCGCAAGGCCTCGACGGTGACCTCGCCCATCTGAAACACGCGGCCGACGTTCTCCAGGCGCAGCAGCACGTTCTCCGGCTGCGAGCCGACGGCATCGCGCACGGGTCCTTCGCCGCGGCGGATCGACTCGACAGTGGTTAGCGGACCGCTCATTCCTTGAGCATAACCTGCGGCTGACGCGGCCTGAGATGGCGAAATGACGCATCGTAAGGCGGACTCTCCTGTCCGCCGGCGTCTTGCGCGACCACGTGGTTTGGCCGGCGGACAGGAGTCTGCGCTCTACCTTGTTGACGAGCGTCGCCACCACCGTCATTCTGAGCCGATCCCACGAGAGAAAACCGCATGCAACTCGTCAAATTCACCACTTCGTCGATGGCCGAGGGCGTAGGCATCCTCGAGCAGGGCCAGGTCACCCCGCTGACGCTGCCGCTCCAGGGGCTGTCGGACATCCTCGAAACGGACGATCCGGCAGCCACCGCTAAGGGCCTGATCGCATCCGACGCTCAGCGGCTGCCACTGGCCGCCCTGCGGCTATTGGCCCCCATCGATCGGCAAGAGGTCTGGGCGGCCGGCGTCACCTACATCCGCAGCCGCAAGGCGCGGATGGATGAGTCGGTGGACGCCAGCACGTTCTACGACAAGGTCTACGCCGCCCCGCGGCCGGAGCTGTTCTTCAAGGCCACGCCGCGGCGCGTCTCCGGGCCGGGCGAGCCCGTGAGGATTCGCAAGGACACCACCTGGAGCGTGCCGGAGCCCGAGCTGACGCTGGTGCTCAACTCGCGGCTGAAGCTGGTCGGCTTCACGGTCGGAAACGACATGAGCGCCCGCGACATCGAGGGGCGAAAACCCGCTCTACCTGCCGCAGGCCAAGCTCTACGACGGCTGCTGCGCCCTGGGGCCGTGCATTACACTGGCCGGCGCCATGCCGGCGCGGGAGAAGACCGCCATTCGCCTCGTGATCCGCCGCGGCGGCAACGTGGCCTTCGAGGGAGCCACCGACCTGTCCAAGATGGCTCGCACGTTTGAGGACTTGATCGGTTGGGTGGCACGCGATAACAGTTTTCCCGACGGCCTGTTCCTGCTAACGGGCACGGGCATCGTGCCGCCGGACGATTTCTCCCTGATGGCAGGCGATCTCGTGGAGATCAGCATCGACGGCATCGGCACCTTGGCTAATCCCGTTGAGCAAGGGTGATACCGCAGATCAACTGCACTCAGCGGCGCGCACCTTGTGGCTTGGCGGCGGCAGAGCGCTGACCGTTGGCGACCGGGTTGACCACCATTTGCCAGCCGGAGGGGACGTCCACCTGGAAGATGTTCTGTTGGAAGATCTGCTCCAGCAGGTTGCGGCCGATCTGCGTGCCGCCGAACTTGTAGACGCTCCGCTCGTTGCCGCTGGGAGAGTAAATCTCGACGGCCGCCGGCATCGTAGTGCGCGCATCGAGAATGATCGTCGCCCGGCGGAAGTTCGCCGCGTCGAACTGGAACCGCGGATAGGCCTCGATCCATGTCTGGTGCGCCACGAGGTGGGGCGGCGTCACCAGCCGCATGAAGTAACGCCTTGCCAGCCGGTCGGCCTTGGCACCGAAGAAAAACGGCAGCGGCCCGTCGCCGATGCCGGCCCCACGCAGCTCGGGCGGCAGGTCGCGGCGGATTACCTTCTTCGCCTCGTAATTGAACTGGAACACCGACTTGCCATCGACGATCCATTTCTGCTGCTGCACGGGCTTTTCGGTCTTCGCCTCAAACCAGCCCTTGTCCGGGGCCTGATACTTCAGCTCCCCGTTCCACAAATGGTTCGGGTGCACCTGCTGCGGCTGACCGGGGCCGGGCGGCGGGCCGTGGATGGGGAACGTCAGATCGTATTCCAAGATCTCCATGTTGCAGCGCAGCAGGTCCACCTGGCTGCTCTTCTTCTCCCAGGCCGCCAGCACCGCCATCAGGCTGTCGAATTGCTCCCTGGTCAGTTGGAAGGGCGCGTTGCGCATCACCGGGGGGCGAATCACGCGCTGGCCCGCCGACGCACTGGGCACCACCGCTTGCGCGGGGCCGGAGAACGGATGACCTCCCGGCGGGCCGGCATGGGCTGGCGGAACGGCGGGATTGTACGGCGCCGCGCCGGCCGATCCCTGGAAGCCCTGGCCCCCCGGCGGTGCCGCCGCAGTCTGCGGTGCTTGCGCCTCCAGCTCTCGGGCAAGCAAGAGCATCAGTCCGGTCAGGAACACCGCTGGGACTCGGTGCGACATGAGTAGAGACTCCGGTGCAGAACACCGGCATTTGCGGGGGCCGGCGCGGGGTGGGAGTCTAGCAACGCGCCCCTGGCGGCTAAAGGCCGGAATGCGCGGTCTTTGCGGCTTTGGCAGCGGGAGCTATGATTCTCGCTGCCATTGATAGCATGTTTGCGCGGTAACGACGCACACTGGTCCCCCTACTTGGAGTCTCCCATGGCCGCACCCGCACCCGCCGCCGCCCACGAAACCAACGTCCATTGGCACGAACATTCCGTCACTCGCGCCGAGCGCGAGGAGCGCAGCGGCCATAAGGGCTGCGTGGTGTGGTTCACCGGGCTGAGCGCCTGCGGCAAGAGCACCGTAGCCAACCTGGTCGATCACATGCTGCACTCGCAGGGCATCCACAGCTTCGTGCTGGACGGAGACAACGTGCGGCACGGACTCAACGCCGGGCCGGGCATGCTCAAGGAACGGCACGGCGAGGAGTTCGCCAAGCGGTTTGGCCTGGGCTTCTCGGCCCAGGACCGGGAGGAGAACATTCGCCGCATCGGGGCGGTGGCCAAGCTGTTCGCGGAAGCGGGCGTGGTGGCCCTGACGGCATTCATCAGCCCCTATCGCCGCGACCGCGACTTCGTCCGCGCTACGCTGGGGGCCGGCGATTTCGTCGAGGTGTTCGTCGATGCGCCGCTGGAGGTATGCGAAAAGCGCGACCCCAAGGGGCTGTACAAGAAAGCCCGCGCCGGCGAGCTGAAGGGCTTCACCGGCATCGATGACCCGTATGAGGCCCCGGCCAAGGCGGAGCTAGTGCTCGATGCCGGCAAGAAGAACGCCGAAACGCTCGCCAAGGAAGTGCTGGCATACCTGCGCAAGGCCGGCAAGATCTCCTAGTTCAAGGGCTGACAGCCAATGGGAAAGCCGGTCCGCATCGCGGCAAGCAATGCGGCCAGAGGCGGCGCCCTCTTGACCCCGCCGCGTGGATTATCTTGCGCGATCGCTAAACTGACCGCTAGCGGTCGGCGACGGCACTCCTTGGCTGATCGACAAACTTGCCTGGCGCTTCTTCAGGCCGCGGCGCGCGGCCGATAATGCCTAAGCAGCCCACCGGCGGGCTGGCGAGCCACGCGGCTTCGTGTCGAATCGACCAGCCGCGGGTCGGGGGTCCCACGTGCGCTTGGGCCTCCTTGCCAGGCGGGCTGCGCATGTGGAATTCATAATCCAAGTCAAAGTCTTCGTCGTCCACCAAACGATCAACCAGTTGAGAGACGCAGCATTGCTGCGTTTGCTAGCGGCCGGCCACCAGCGGCCGGACCGCGCGCCGTGCGGCACAGCGCCCCCGCGTCTCTGCCCACTGCGTCCCTCGTCGAGGCACCGCCAAACGCGTGTTTGACGCGGCCTCCTCGACGCACCGAAGCGGCCCAAGGGAAAGCCTGCGGCATAGCACAAGGAAGTCCGATGAGCACGTTACGCCACGGAAGGCGGTCGAGATGGCCCTGGGCGCTGGCAGCCCTCTTGCTGCTGGCATCGAGCATCGCCCTGGCCCAGTCGGCAGGCACCGGCGCCATCATCCAGAACATCAGCGCCCCTCGGAGCGCGTCGATCTCTACGTGAACACCAGCAAGCTCCTGCGCTTGCAGAAGCCGATCCCCAAGGCGATCGTGCAAAACCCCGACATCGTGGAGCTCGTCCCGCGCGGGCCCTCCGAGCTGACGCTCCTGGGCAAGAAAGAGGGCTTCACCATCATCACCCTGTTCGACTCGGACAATAAGACCTACGCCGTGGACGTGCTGGTCGGCAAGGACGGGCGCGAGCTGGCAACCCGGCTCAAGCAGCAGTTCCCCAAGGCCACGCTGACCGTCCACCCCTTGTCCAACAAGGTGATCCTGCACGGCGTCGTGGACGACCCGGTCAACGTCGGGCACATCGAGGCGATCGCCAAGGACTATTACCCTGACGTGATCAATCGCGTCACCGTCGGGGGCGTGCAGCAAGTGCTGCTGCACGTCAAGATCATGGAGGTCTCCCGCACCAAGCTGCGGCGGCTGGGCGTGGACTGGGCCTACATCAATCACAACGTGCCGGTGCAAAGCGTCGCCGGCCTGTTGGCCGCGACTGGCGTCACGACCAACCTGGCCACGAGCGGGGCCGAGACGTTCAAGTTCGGCCTGGTCGCCAACGGCAACCCCTTCTTCGCCGTCATCGAGGCCCTGCGGCAGAACAACCTGGCCAAGGTGTTGGCCGAGCCGAACGTCGTGACCGTCAGCGGCCGGCCGGCGGCCTTCAACTCGGGCGGCGAGTTCCCCATCCTGGTGCCGCAAAGCATGGGCACCGTGTCCATCGAGTACAAGAAGTTCGGCACTCAGGTGGACTTCCTGCCGATCGTGCTGCGCGACGGCCACATTCGCCTGGAAGTGCGGCCGCGGGTGAGCGAGATCGACCCGGCCCGCTCCGTGACGATCGGCGGCATCACCGTGCCCGGCCTGCGGACGCGCGAGGTGGATACCGGCGTCGAGCTGCGGGCCGGCCAGACGCTGGCCATCGCCGGCCTGGTGCAGACCCGCACCGAGTCGGAAACCCGCGGCATCCCCTGGCTGATGGACTTGCCCTACGTGGGCGTGCCCTTCCGGCGGGTGGAGAACGAAGACAACGAGATCGAGCTCCTGATCATGGTGACGCCGGAGCTGGTCCAGGCCATGGAACATTGCGAAGTGCCGCCGGGCGGGCCTGGCCTATTCACGACCAACCCGGACGACTGCGAGCTGGGCTTCCACGGCTACGTCGAAGTGCCCAAGTGCTGCGGACCCGACTGCGGCGGGACGCTGGAGCCGGGGCTGATCGGCGGGCCGGGCGCACCGGTCGAAATCGAGGGCGTCCCTGCTCCTCCAGGCGCCGGACACGGCGGAGAAACGGTCCCGCTCCCTGGCGGGCCGCCACCGGCTCCCGGACGTAGCGCGCCGCCACGCCGCCCAGCTCGGCATCCGCACGCGGCCCGTGCCCGCGCCGGCCGCCGCCGAGACGCAGCGCAGCGTGGCACGCCCCGACAGCGTGGCGCGCCCCAATCGTCAATTCTCGCACATTCCTCACGCGCCGACTTCTCGGGGGGCGGCGCCAGCGACTTCTCCTACGCCGGGACTCATCGGGCCACACGGCTATGACGTAAGAAATTGAAGAAGGATATTCAGGCTTCAGACTTCAGACTTCAGACTTCAGCCTCGAGAAGGCTGAAGTTGGAGGCATTAGCCCCGAAGTCTGAAGCCGAAGCCTGAAGCCTGAAGCCCGAAGCCTGTCCGATGAACAACGTCCTGCGGTTAGCCATTGTCGATCCCAACGACGCCTCGCGCGACAGCGTCAAGACGATGCTGTTGGGCATGGACATGGTCTGGCTCGAGGCCGAGTGCTCGCGCTACGAGTTCTTCGGCGACGTCATCGCCCAGACGCACCCCGACATCGCGCTGATCGCCATCGACGCCAACGTCGATCGCGCCTTGGACCTGGTCACTCGGCTCAATACCGACTCGCCCGAGTGCAACATCTTCGTCGTGAGCAGCGCCACCGATGGCAACATCGTCTTGCGGGCCATGCGGGCCGGGGCCAAGGAGTTCCTCGCCCGGCCGCTGCGGATCGAAGACCTGATCGAGGCCCTCAACCGCCTCAGCGAGCGCCGCGCGGGCAAGGACCAAAACAAGAGCCGGGGCAGCGCCGTCATCGCCGTGGCCGGCGCCTCCGGCGGCGTGGGCAGCACCAGCATCGCCGTCAACATGGCCTGCTCGTTGGCCCGCGACCCGGACAAATCGGTGGCGCTGATCGACCTGGACTTGTGCCTGGGCGACGCCGACGTGTTCCTGGACACGATTCCCGACTACACGCTCGTGGACGTGGCCCAGAACGTCACGCGGCTGGATTTCAGCCTGCTCAAGCGGTCGCTCACCAAGCACTCGTCGGGCCTGTATCTGCTGCCGCGGCCCGTGCAGATCGAAGACGTGGCGCTGATCACGCCGGACAACCTGGCCCGCGTGCTGGGCCTGATGAAGGCCACGTTCTCGCACCTGGTCATCGACCTTTCCAAAGGCTATACGGCCAACGACCTGGCCGTGATGCAGATGGCCACCGCGGTGCTGCTGGTCACGCAGATGGACCTGCCCTGCCTGCGGAACGTGGTGCGCCTGCTTGATGTCGTTCAACGAGATGGAGGGCATGGCTGACAAGATGCGGATCGTGGTGAACCGCGTGGGCCTGTCCGACGGCCAGATCAGCATGAAGAAGGCCCAGGAGACGATCGGCCGCGAGATGTTCTGGCAGTTGCCCAACGACTATCGCACGATGATCGACGTGCGGAACAACGGCGTGCCGCTGTTGGAGCAAGCGCCCAAGGCCGCCATCACCCAATCGATCATGGCCCTGGCCGACGCCGTCTCCGGAGGCGAGGCCAGCGCCGGCAGCAGCAAGATCGGCGAATCAACGAAGAAATCGCTGGGCAAGCTGTTCGGCTTCTTGTCGAAGGACAAGGCCGGGAAGTAACGAGCCACATCAGCGAAGAAAAAGCACCTCGTGTGCAGCCGGCGTGCTGTCATTCGCCGCCAAAGGCGGCTTCTCAGTCGGCTTCAGCCGACTCCCCATTTGCCACCAGCTTCAGCTGGTGGTTCGAAGGCATCTCGCCGCGGTTTGCAGCCGGCTTCCAGCCGGCTTCTACGCTGGTTTCAACCCCTGCGCCAGCATGTCTAAAGACGTGACGAGAAGTCCGGCTGAAGCCGGCTCACGAGGGACGGAGTCTGGGTTCCGCTGTCCACCCGTTGAAACGGGTGGCAGAGGGGGAGTCGGCTGAAGCCGACTAAACTCTCCCCGCCGTTCCATGACGAGCCGAAGAAAACACCCCGGCTGCTCCCAGCAGCCGGGGTGCTGTCGTTTGACGCTGCTGGCTTACAACCCCGGCGCGAAGATCTGCAGCATGGCCTTGGGCTGCTCGACGGGAATAAAGCCCTTGAGCCGCAGCCCCTGGGCCTCGGTGCTCAGCGAAAAGCCGGCGAACGAGGATGCCGGCTTGAGGCTGAAATTGAAGGGCGCCATTTTCAGCCCGTCGCCGATGAACGGCACGTCCTTCAGCACGGTGACGAACTCCAGCACGATCTGCGGCACGTTGAGCATGAACACCGCGTTGGCTTCCTTGCCCAATGCGTCGCGCGTCTTGCCGAAGGCCTTATCGAGGCCGGTCACGTCCTTGCTGTCGGCGATGCTGTCCAGCGTCCGCTCGAGCAGCTTGGGATCGTTGCCCATGACCTGCACGGAGAGCTTATCCAGCGTGGTGAGGCGCTCCTCCAGACCTTCACCGCCGAAGAGGCCGCGGAACATGGCGTCCATCAACTTGCCGATTTCGCTCTCCGCGTCCTTGATTTTGAACTTCATCGTCACCAGGTCGATCGTGTAGTCCTTGTACTTCTCGGCGGCCGCCTTGTGGGTCATCGTCATGGTGAACAGCGGATTGTCCGATTCCCCCAAGGCCTTGGCCAGCAGGCCCACGGCCTCGTTGAACCGACGCGGCGCAGCGGCCTGGGTGATCGTGGTGCTTCTCATGCCGGGCTTGCCGTCGCTGGCGAAGGAAACGCCGGACGCCGTCGGCCCGAGCTTGGCCTCGGTGATCGCCGCCACGGCCTTGTCGGCCGCGTCCTTGTCTCGAATCTCCGAGCCATAGGACATTTTCAGGGCCTCGACCATGAAGTCGGTCATCAGCTTGGGACTGATGTTGAGGCCGTAGTACCCAGCCGAGCCGGCCGGCAGCGCGTCCAGGTTCTCCAGCGCGGCGGGCGGATTGGCCGCCAGCACGCGATCGGTGTCGCTGGACTTCTTCACGCCGACAAGCCCCTCGGCGCGGGCCCCCTGCGGGCTGAAGCTGGCGTTGCCGGCGAACCAGGCCGTGTCATACACGGCGTTGAAGGCATAGCGCACGGCCTCCATGTACATCTTCTTGACCGTCTCGGGCGAGCCGGTGCCGAGCATTTCGTCCGGCAGCGACTTGATGGCCTCGTTGATCTCTTCGCGTGCCGCCTCGATCTCGGCCTTGTGCTTTTCCACGACCGGGGCCACGTTGACCGCCACTGCCATGTCGCCGCGCAGCAGCTTCGTCCCGCGGGCCTCCACCGCATCGGCGAACGTCTTCCCGCCCTTCTCCGTCAGCTTCTTGACGATCTCCTCGAAGGAGGTGTAGACGACCAGCTCGTCGCGCTTGCCGAAGTAGAACTTGCGGTCGTACCCTTCCCGCGAGATCTCCTCGAAGCCATCGTCGCGCTTGGTGGCCTCGATCTTCGTGTCCTCGTCGTCCAGATCGACGCGCAGCACGGCGCGGCGGAGCTTGGCCTCGTCTTTGGCCTTGACGAAGATCGCCGTGGGCGCCTGTCGGGCATCGAACATCGGGAACAGCGCCAGGTGAATCGGCGCCTTGCCATCGATGGCGTCGGCCAACCGCGAGCGCACCGCGCCGCGGAACTCCAGCATTTCGCTGATTCCCTCGACCAACCCGTCGGCCGCCGGCGCCGCGGCCGGGCCGATCGCATCCAGCATGTCCTTGAAGTTGCCCTGGACCTGGTCCAGCGAGTCGAAGCGGACGACGACGAACGCCTCCGCGGGGATGTGCGTCAGGGGATCGGCCGCCATGGCCGGCGGCTGCGGCACCAGCCACGACGCCAAGAGGATCAGCAAGGAAAGTACGCCACGTTTCATCGGGACCTCCACCGTGCGAAGAAGAGCGGGAACGGAGATAGGGAAAATGGCCGTTGCCTCGACGCCGGCTCGGCCCACAGAGTCGCCACAATCGGTCGCCACAATCAAGCGACCGTTATCAGCTTTTCACGTCGCCGGCCTTAACGTCAACCTTTGGTTTGGCGGTGATGTCTTCGGGATCACCCACGCGCTGGTAGTCGCCCGCGCCGGACGGCCGGTACTGCTGCCGCCACGTCTTGCGCACACCGTTCTTCTCGGTCTGGTATTCGATGGTGTCGGAGCCTACGTCGTGGACGGAATCCATGATGATGGGTCCATCCTCCGACGTGAAGTGGCGGCCCTTCTGCTGGAACCACCCCTTCAGGTCTTTGGGCGTCTCCTCGACCGGAGGCCGGCAACCCGCGCACAAGCCCAGCATCAACAAGCATACCCACATGGCGGGCAGACTACGCATGTCTTTTACCCCCGAAAAGCGAAGAGAGTTTCAAAGCTGCCGAAGCCCGGCAATCGGAAATCCGATGCACACAAATCAAATCCGAAATCCGAAGCACGAAATCCGAACAAGCACCGAAATCCCAATGATCGATATCGCGATCTCCTCCCTCCTTTAGTCGTTCGTGCTTAGGGTTTATTTCGGATTTCGTGCTTCGGATTTCGTGCTTTTCCTACAGCCAGCCTGTGCTACGCCAGGCCTGCTCATAGGCGACTTCCCGCATCGCCCCGTATTGCCAACTGTGCAACTGGGTGATCCGGCCACGGACCTCGCGCTCCAGCTCCGTGCCAAGGCGCTCGCTGAGGACCGCCAAATGTCGGCAGACGCGCTCTTGCATGTCCGCCCGCGGCGAGCGGAAGAGGCCGATGAAGAAGGCGAACACCGGCCGAAATGCCAACGCGGCAAAGACCGGCACGCCCACGAACGGCGCTTCGACCATCACCGGCAGCAGCAGCACCGCCGAGACGCCGATGCTGTCCAGCAGCGAGCTGATCGCCGGCCGCAGCGTGGCCGTGGTCGTGTCTTCGATGGCCGCAGTCAGCCGCTCGCGCACGATCGGCTCGACCCAAGCGGCCAGTTGATCGCCGTCGAAGCCCGACTCATGGGGCCGCAGGGCCACGCCCCAGGTCTCGGCAACGTCCTGGCAGCACAGGGCCCAGTTGGCGTCCAACCGCGAGCCGACATCGGTGGCGATCGCTCGCAGGCGATTGTTCAGCTCCGCTTCGCTCGCCAGGTGTTTGCTGAAGGCCAGATGAAGCTCGCGCTGCCGCTCCCCATCGCCACCACAAGCGGACAAACGGTCGCGGAAGCTCGGCTCGCACACCGCTTCGGCGAAGCGATGAGCGTCAAGGCAGATGCCATGAACGTACTCGCGGATTTCCTTGCGCGCCGCCGCCGGCAGCTCCTGGATTTCGGCCTGCTCCTTGTTGGTGATGATGCTGCCCGCCCGGCCCATCATCTGCGAGCGGAGTTGGCCGGCGGCATAAGCCCGGCGGGCGCCCACGCCGCCGGCAATGGCCCCTAAACCGGCAACGCCGATCAGGGCTCGCTTGCCGAAGCCGCGCCGGTGGATTCCGCCAGCGGCGCCCTGAGCGGCGAAATGCCCTTGGGCGGTCTTCTGTCGGTCGCGCTGGTCTCGCATAGAGATTCCCGTTCATGTCGCCGCGGCCCGCGTGGGGCACGTTTCCAAACGTGCCCTGTCGCAGCGTGCCCTGTCGCAACGTGCCCTAACACAACGGGCACGTTCTTGTGCGTGCCCAACGCCAGCGATGTCGGCTTCGCTGGCAAAGCAGCCGCCGACCGCTGGTCAATTCGCTTCGGCGCTGCAATTATTGGGGGGCACGCCCATAAAATCCAGGGCGGCCCTAAGTGTTTGTCCTTGTGAAGTTTGGGCATCGACTCCATGAAGACCCGGCTGGTCATCGGCTGCGGATATCTGGGCCTGCGGGTGGCCGACCGCTGGCGCGGCACTGGGTGATGAGGTCTTCGCGGTCACTCGCTCGGCCCAGCGCGCCGAGATGTTCCGGCGCTGCGGCCTCCGTCCCGTCGTGGCCGATGTCACGCACGGCGAAACGCTGGCCGCTCTGCCGCCCGCCGAGACGGTGCTCTATGCGGTGGGCTACGATCGAGCGGCGGGCCGCTCCATGCGCGAGGTGTACGTGGCCGGCTTGCTCGCCGTCCTCGACAGCTTGCCGCCAAGCGTCGAGCGGCTCATCTACATCAGCTCGACCGGTGTCTACGGGCAAACCGATGGCCAATGGGTGGATGAAGACTCCCCCTGCGAGCCGACGCGCGAGAGCGGTCGCGTCTGCCTGGAGGCCGAACGAGCACTGCTCGCGCACCGCCTCGGGGGCCGTAGCGTGACGCTGCGGCTGGCCGGCATCTACGGCCCCGGGCGCCTACCGAACCAGGCGGCGCTGCGAGGGGGTGAGCCGATCGCCGCCGCGTCGGATGGCTATCTCAACCTGATCCACGCGGACGACGCCGCCTCGGCGGTCTTGGCGGCGGCGGAGCACGCACGGCCTTCGTCGCTCTACACCGTCTCTGACGGCCACCCGGCGCAGCGCCACGAGTACTACGCCGAGGCAGCGCGGCTTCTAGGCGCCCCCTCACCGCGCGTACGTGGCACCGCCCCCGGATTCGCCCAAAGCCGCCCGCGCCGAGGGCAGCCGCCGCGTCAGGAACGCGCGGATGCTGTCTGAACTCGGCGTTCAGCTCAAATATCCCACGTTCCGAGACGGCTTGGCGGCTGGGGAATGAAAGACCAGGCGTCTGCCAACGTCTTCGAGAGGGCATAGGAAACAAACTCTGCCAATAAACTCCTTGGACCGGCCGCAGCCTCGCATTACAAAGGAAGCAGGGCGCGAGGGGCAATCTCCGGCTGCTCAGGAGCGTCTCAAGCCCTTTGCTGCCGTTGAGAGAACCTGATGAGCCTGGCGACCGAAGACCCCGTGGTGACCTCCTCGCGACGCGAGGCGGTGTTCGCGCTGGCCCTTTGGGGCGTCGCGCTCGTGTACACCGTGGGCTATTGCTATCTCTTTGGCTTCGGCCGGCCGGCCGAGGACGTGCGGTTCATCCTGGGCATTCCCGATTGGGTCCTGTGGGGCGTCTTCGCCCCCTGGCTGGCGTGCACCGTCATCTCGTCGCTGTTCGCCAGGTTCGTGATGGCGGACGCGAGCATCGAGCACGAGGAACCTGTCGAGGCCGAAGCCGCCGAGGAAAAAGCCACCGAGGAAAAACCCGCTGATCCGCACGAGCCGCTGCCCCCGCCGGGCGGGGAGGCCAGCCATGGGTGACGGCTCGGCCGGCTACGGCACACTGCTCATGCTGCTGCTGATGATCGCCGCCAGCGTCTGGCTGGGAACGCTCGCGCAGCGCGTCGTGGAGCGCGGCAGCTTCATGAAGGGCTACTTTCTGGGCAACCGCGGACTGGGCTCGTGGACCCTCGCACTCACCGCCACCGTCCAAAGCGGCGGCACCTTCATGGGCTTCCCCTCGTTCGTCTACAGCAACGGCTGGGTCGTGGCCCTGTGGATCAGCTCGTACATGGTCGTGCCGCTCACCGGCTTTGCGGTGCTGGCCAAGCGGTTCGCTCAGTTGTCGCGGCGGACCGGCGCGATCACCGTGCCCGACTTGTTCCGCGAGCGGTTCGGCGACCCGCGCGTCGGCCTGGTGGCCTCGCTGCTGATCCTCTTTATCATGACGTTCATGATGGTGGCCCAGTTCAAGGCCGGGGCGATCATCATGAAGAACGCCTGGCCGGGCAGCGGGGTGATCGCCCTGAGCGACGAAGCCGCCCCGTTTCGCATCAGCGCTGACGCGGTCAGGGACCTTCGCCACGACGGCGTGCCCGACGAAGTGCTCTCGAAGCTCCTGCCGCTCGTAGGCTCGGGCTACGAAGCCTCGCTGGCGCTGGAGGCCGAGTTGGATGCGGCGCTGACTCCCGAGGAGGCCGCCGCGCACAAGCAGCAGATCGTCAGCGCCGCCCAGCAAATCGACTGGCTCTATTACATGGGGCTGGCGGTGTTCACGCTGACGGTGGTGGGCTACACGCTGATCGGCGGTTTCTTGGCGGCCGTGTGGACCGACTTGTTCCAAAGCGTGCTGATGTGGGTGGGCGTGATGCTGCTGTTGCCGCTGGCGATCGTTGCCGCCGGAGGCCTGTCGGACGCCGGCGAACGGTTGCGGCATGAGGTAGTCGCCAAGCCGGTTGGCGCCGAGGAATCGCTGCGGCAGGCCCCGCGGATGGTCCCGGTCGCGGAACGTCTACGCGCCATCGACGTCGCGCTGCGCAGCTACGCCGAGCCGCACGGAGGGCGATTGCCCGACGACTTGAATCAGCTATCGGCCGGCGGTGCCCTGCCAGCCGACTGGCTTCAAGACAGTGTACTCGAGGGCGCTCAGTATTTTGGAAAGGGCAAGTCGATCGACGAGGCCGGCGCGACCCAGCGAGTGCCGCTCATCGTGACAGCGAAGAACGATGGGGGTTGGCGCGCCGTCCTCTACTCGAACGGCGTGGTCAAGACTGGCCGGCTGAGCGAGCCCGGCGCGCTCGTGACCGGCCCGGGGCCGTTCGACTGGCTGCCGCTGGGGCTGGCATTGTCGTTTTTCTTCCAATGGGCGTTCGCCGGCATGGGGTCGCCGGCCAGCATGGTCCGCGTGATGGCCTGCCGCGACACGGCCACGGTGCGGCGATCGATCTTCTTGCTGGGCGCCTACAACATGTTTATCTACATCCCCCTGATCCTGATTTGCATCTGCGCCCATTCCATCTTGCCGGACTGGCCATTGAAGCGGTCCGACGAAGTGATTCCCCGGCTGGCGCTCGTCACGACGAGCGGCTTCTGGGGCGGCTCGCTCGTCTCGGGCTTGATTCTGGCCGCGCCCTTCGGGGCCGTGATGGCGACGGTCAGCTCGTACCTGGTGGTGATCGCCTCGGGCCTGGTGCGCGACGTCTATCAGCGGTTCATGAACCCCGAGGCCACCGGCCACGAGCTGAAGCGCTTGAGCTACTTTGCGATGGTCATCGTGGGGGCCATCGGCCTGGCGGCAAACATTCGGCCTATCGACTACCTGCAAAAGATCGTGGTCTTCAGCGGCACGTGCGGCGCGGTGACGTTCGTGGCGCCGGCGATCATGACGGCCTTTTGGCGGCGGGCCACGGCGGCCGGAGCGATGTCGGCCATGCTGTCTGGCGTGGGAGTGAACGTGGCCCTGTACGCGATCGGGCTGGCAATGTTCCGAGAGTTCAAGCCCTTTCCCCTGCTCAGTATCGACCCGATCGTGTGGGGGATGGGCGTGTCGCTGCTGGTGGGTGTGGTGGTGAGCTTGTGCACGCGACCCCCGGAGGCGCGGCTTGTCTCGCGGCTGTTCGACGCGCCCGCGCCGACGGAAGGTAGCTGAACTCGGTAGCTGAACTCGCCAGAGTTCAGTCTTCTCCAGCACGTCGGGCTGGCGCCTCGACGCTCGCCAACCTGGAATCGAGGTTCGCTCAGCGCCTGGAGAGCGACGCTGCGAACGAGAGAGTGCCGGACGAACGGCAGCAATGATCTTCCACTTCAGCTACCGCATTCCCATCCGGTTGGGCATCATCGTGCGGCCCGGCGTCATGCGGCGTGCGCGGCGTTCTGCCCGTAGACGGGCGCGGCGTTTGGATTCGCTGGGCTTTTCGTAATACTCTTTTCGCCGCATCTCTTTCTTGATGCCGCTGCGTTCTACCAATTTGCGAAATCGCCTGACTGCCTCCTGGATTGATTCTTTATCCCGCAACGTCAACCTGACCACGCGTCCTCCTTTTCTGGGGGGCAAAGGGTAACGACAACACGACGAGCTTCTGCTTCGCTCTTCTTCCTATCGGTCAAACTGGTGAGTATATACGTGTGCGGCGCCAAAGTCCAGACCGCACCACGGGTGCTAGCAGGCTCGGGGCGAGCGCCCTGGTGTAAGCCCGACGTGCACCGGAGCGGCATTCCTCCGCCAGCACCGGCCTTGCCGTTTTTGACGATCATGCCGACCCCTATGGCCAATGCCGATCCCCAGCTCGACATCCTCGTCTGCCGCCGCACCCCGACGACGCCGAGCTGGGCATGGCCGGCGCGATCCTCCGCTTCAAAGACGAGGGGCTCCGCGTTGGCGTGTTGGACCTCACCGACGGCGAGCCGACGCCGCACGGCGACCGGGAGACCCGCGCCAAGGAAACGGCCGCCGCCACGGCGATTCTCGGCTTGGACTGGCGCGACAACTTGGGCCTTCCCAATCGCAGTCTCGAGCACACCCTCGAAACCCGGCGGCAGCTTGCCGGGGTGATCCGCCGATTGCGGCCGCGGTGGCTGTTTGCGCCCTACTGGGTAGACGCCCACCCGGATCACACGGCGGCCGTCGAGCTGATCGAAGCCGCACGCTTCTGGGCGAAGCTTTCCAAGAGCGACCTGCCGGGCCAGCCGCATCACCCGGAGCGGATCTTTCACTACTTTTGCGTCCACTTGCGGCAGGTCGTGACGCCCGCGTTTGTGCTGGATATCAGCCCCTACTGGGAGCGAAAGCTCGCCGCTTTGCGCTGCTATGCCAGCCAGTTCTGGGCGGGTCGCGCGGACGGGTCACTCCGTGACCCGAGCTCCCCTCACGGAGTGACCCCGCCACACTTTCTCGATCGTCAGCGAGATCAGGCGGCATACTTCGGCTCGCTCATCGGCGCGGCCTACGGCGAGCCGTTTGCCAGCCGCGAGCCGCTGGGGTTATCGAGTCTGGCGCACGTCCGATAAGCCTGTCGAATTGACAGGTGTGCTGCGGCTGCAATTAAGCTCTTCGCCGCAGTTGCCCCAAGTTGTCTTGGGCTGGTCGGCGGGCTATGCTACAAGCAGCGACCTGTAAATAGGTTATGACCACGCGTGCGCTACGCGACGATTTCCGAATTGGCGTGGCGCATGAGTTGCTATTCGGTTAGCGCGTTCGCCCTAAACTGCCTGTGCCAAGGTATTTGCACATGGCCCTCGAATCCCCCTCCATCCTGATCAGCGACGACGACGTCGAGTTTCGCGAGACGTTGCGGGGGATGTTCGCGCCGCAGGGTTACCGGACCATCGTCGCGGCCGATGGCGAAGAGGCCATCGAAATCGTCCGTAGCGAGTCGATCCATCTGGTGCTGCTCGACCTGCACATGCCCAAGCTCTCAGGCTTGGAAGTTCTTCAGTTCATCAAAGAGTTCAATGCGCTGCTGCCCTGTATCCTGATGTCGGCCGGGCTGGACGAGGCGGTCCGCCGCCAAGCCGAGCAGTTGGCCTATTCGGTGCTGGCCAAGCCCGTGTCGGGGCTTCACGTTCGCAGTCTCGTTGAGGCGGCCCTGAAGCTGGCGTATGGTTGGACCGACCTGCCCGAGGGTGAGGAAAACGACCGCCTGGCGGGCTAAGGCGACGGGAATAGACAATGGGCGCAATGAAATAAGGCGCGATGAAAAAGGCGCAATGAAAAAACCACCGGCAAACCGGTGGCTCAAAGGTGCGCAGGCTTTCGTGCCCAATGTCTCGCACGCAGTGTCTCGCATCCCATGTCTCGCAGGGATGGGAGCACGGCTACTCGCGGGGGCGAACCGCTCCGGTCAAGCCGGTATAGTCCGCCCGGTCCGAGGGGTGCCACAGGGGCAGGCCCGCCTCAATGCGACGCGCTAACTCGGCCAACTTCTCGGGGGATCCGGCTGGCGCCTCGGTCGGCGAGAATTCGTTCGAGACACGAGGGGCGTAGTCCTCGTCGTGGCCGAACTTGGCAATCGCCTCAAAAACATTCCGCATCGTTCACTACTCCCGTAAAGCAAGCGAAAGAGCAACCAACAAAAATCGGTATCTTCCGGCGGTGTTCACCCGCCGCCTTCCTGAGCAGACCAGCAGTCGGCCAATTCCCTCGGCGGGACATCCGCGGCGCCAAGCCCAGGGGCACTGTTGCGGCTGCGAACGCTGGGGCGGCTGCAAACGCTGTGACGGCTGCAAACGCTGTGACGGCTGCAAACGCTGTGACGGCTGCAAACGCTGTGACGGCTGCAAACGCTGTGACGGCTGCAAACGCTGTGACGGCTGCAAACGCTGTGACGGCTGCAAACGCTGTGACGGCTGCGGACGTGAGGCGAAACCGGGCCGAGATGCGACGGCCGACACTGGCGCGGCGGCGCCGCGGAGGGGTGTTTTCCTACAAAGCTGCCAGTCGTGAAATGGCCCGATTGGCAAGTCGGTCAAGCGGCTCACGTCGAAACCCTTAATCTGGTGACTGTCTACCGCGTTGTCAAGAATTGCCCAGGGGAATCGGCGAGAAAACACGTCACAGATTCACGTGGATCGCAGATTGATAGATCAAGGTGCGCCGATGCGTTGTTGCCCCCGGCATTGCTCCCGGGGCATCGCTCCGGGGCATTGCGTCGCGGCATGGCCCGGCGTGCTCGGGGCGCCTACCGCATTCTATTCTGCCACAAGATTCCGCGGCCGTTTTGCATCCAGGCGGTATTTCGACCTTCACCGCCGCCGGTTCGGCGGCCTCGCCGGCACCACGTGAAAAGAGACTGCTTTCCTCGGAAACCCGCAGGCTTTCCGAGCCCGCGGGCACGGCGCAGCATGATGCGGCGGACCAGCCCCCCAGTTGCGCTCTTGGCAACTGGACACTTTGCGCAAGCTAATTCAGTCGTCTCTCTGCCACAGGATTCATTTCACGGGCAGGCGAGCGAGTGCTAGGGCCCGCAGATCGTCCTTCGACTGGGACACGTCTCGCCGGTCATTGAACAAGTTTGTGCCCGACTCGATGGCGGGCGCAGACCAGTGAGGATCGGCAAAGCTTGCGTGCTCGTAGAGTAACGCCTCTCTTGAACCTGAGTTACGACGCCGGGCTGACGATCCCCGGCAGCCCGACTCCGTTTGGCCCTGGAGTTGCTCTAGGACTTACTATCTTAAAAGGATTCCTGAGGCCGGTGGGCCAATGCTTTTGCACGGAGAGTACCAATGCTAGCGAGCAAGATCCGCTGTTTCGTAGTCCGGATGCCCGACGAAGATTCCGCCGTTGCGCCCCGAGCGGCTTGGCGAGAGGCCCTCCCCTGGGCCGATCCCTATATCCTGGGTTTGATCCGCAAGCTGCAAGACGAGGTCAGGCAGGAGCGGGCGGCGCGGATAATGTCGGCACGAGAAGCGGCGGAGTCGGCTGACCGAGCCAATTGGGACGTGGACGTGGAATATGACGGGATCGCGATCGCCCCGAAACCGGCCGCCCCGAAACCGGCGCCTCCCAGCGCGTCCGCCCCGGTTCGACGTCCACGATAGCGATTCGTCAGGGCGGCGGCGGCCGGCGTGCCGCATCAGTCGCCTACGTCTGGTGGTAACGAAAAAAGCCGTCCCATTTGGCGTCTAGCCGCTCGAGCGCCTCGCTCAGCGGCTGGGCGTGCAGCTTGTCGCCTGCTCTCGTCACCAAGCCGTCGCGCTCGAGTTTGGCCAGGGCATCGCGCACTTCGAAGTCGGTCTCCATACCGAATTTTTCGTAAAGCAGCGCTTCGCAGCGGCGGTCGAGCTCTCCTTCGGTCATGTCCCCCTCGCGCCAGAGCACGAAGTAGCCCAGCACGGTTTCCTTGAACTCCTGTTCTTCCAGCGCGTCCATCAGGTAGAAGATCACGCCCAGGTCGTTGTCCAGGCTCTTGTGGTAGAGCGAGTTCGTGACGAGGTGGTTGTAGCGGTCCTTGGAGGCCTTGAAGCCGAAGAAGATGCGACTGGCATATCCCGCCACGGTGGTCAGGGCGACTGCGGCCAGCAGCGGGTTGATGGCGGCCACCAGCAGCTTGGCCGAAGCGACCCCCACGCCGATCGCGCCGGTGATCAGCAGCTTGGCCAGGTCCAGCGGCTTCATCGAGATGTGCTTCTCCGGGAAGACCACCTCCAGGTCGGCCATCGGGATGTCGCGGAAGGTCTTGATGTGAATCGACCAGTCGCGCTCGCCCGGCTCGCTGGTGGCCGCCAGCGTGGCGAAGCGAAACAGGATCACCAGCTCCTCGAAGGTGGGCTCTTGAATGGCCGTCCGCTGGAAGAGCGATAGCAGGCTTACTCCCCGGCTTTGGAGCGTGATGCGCTCCACGTGCCTCGCGGCAAAGCCGTGCGAGGGATCCAGGGCGCGGTGGAAGCGGTCGTGACCGCGAAAGTCTCATCACGCCCCAGGGCTTCGTTTGGCGACGCCGATGGCGGAGACGCACGGCCCGCCGCCTCTTCCGTAGGTTGCGCGTCCGCTTCAGCGGCCTTCTTCCCGCGGCCTGCGAGTGCGGCCACCGCGCCGGCCACGGCACGACACGCGCCCCACACGCCCAGCAGCACGTTGGACACGACGACGTTCGATCTTCTGGAGCACCAGAAAGCCGACCGTCTGATCGATGCCCACACCCCGGCGGAAGATCATGATCCGCTCGGCGAAGTGGGGCGGCTCTCCTTCCTGGCTGTAGCCGTGCTGGGTGTAGAACCGGCTGAGCATGCCACTGTCGAGCTTCGACCAGTCGGTCTGCACGGGCAGGTTGAACAGGTAGTCTTCGGCCTGGGCGACCTCCACGTCGTGCTGCGTGAGCGGGCGGAAGTTGCCCTTGGCCATCAGGCGGCGGAAGTTCGACAAGAAGCGCGTCTCGGCCTCGAGAAGCTGTTCCTCGGCCAGCAAACAACGCTCGTAGTGGCCGCCGTTGGAGTCAAATAGCCGATAGTCTTGTTTGAGCTCGGACGACGTTTGGTGATATTCGAAGTGGTAGATGCCCTCGACCAGACGGCAAAAGTCCTGGAAGCGGCGTTTCTCTTCGGCGCCGCTTTCGGATTTGTCGCTCAAGCGCTCGGCCAGCGCGGCCACGATCTGCTGCTTGGGCACGGGGATGAACGACTCGTGCTCCACCTTGACGCGCGTCGAACCGACCGATTCGGCCATGCAGGTGATCCTCGTTGCAAGCGTCGCGTACCGGCTCGTTGCCGAGCCGTCGGGCGGCCGCCGAGAGATTCGCGGCCAGCCGCCAGAGCCTCCAAGCCATTCTTGCGCAGCAGCCCTGATAGGTAAAGGCGAGCTTGCGGGCGAAGGCCAACGGAGGGCGGACGACGTGGTGGGCCAGTTTATGGCGGCGGGGTCATAACCCGGCACGATGCTTTTGCTGGACCCGTTCTTGATGCAGAATGGCTATCTTCACCCCTGAGGATACCACCATGCTGACGGCACGAATCGCCCGCGGCCCTAGGGCAAAGGCTCTTTGCAACGCCAGCATCCTGCCGGCTGGCGGACGATCGGCGAGACGATTCGTTGCGGCACTCCTGGGCGCCTGGCTTTTCTGCTCAGCCGCCGCCGAAGCGCAGGGCACCCGCGCCGACTACGAGCGGTCCGCCGCGCTGCGGCGGCGGACCGAGGGGACGGTGTTCAAGACCGCGGTCACACCGCAGTGGGACGCGGATGGGAATCGGTTCTGGTACCGCAACGACCTGCCGGGCGGACGCAGGGAGTTTGTTCGCGTCGATGCCGCCCACGGCGTTCGCCGGCAGGCGTTCGACCATGCCAGGCTGGCCGCCGCGCTGGCGCGCGACAGGCAAGCCGGTCGATGGCGAGCGCTTGACGATCGACGCGCTGCGATTCGCCTCCGGCGACTCCGAGCTGCGCTTGCTCGTCGGCGGCCAATGGTGGCAGTGGGACGGAAAGGCCGAAGCGTGTGCCAAGGCGTCGGCGCCAAAGTCCACCGCCGCCGAGTCGAAAGCCACACCGCGTGAGGGGACCCGCTTGGGAAAAAAGGGCCGCCCGCGACGCAACAACAATTCGCCCGATGGCAAATGGGTGGCCTACGCCGAAGGCAGCAACCTCTTTCTGCGCACCGCGCCGCCGCCGGCGACGACAAGCCCCGCGCGCTGACCACTGATGGCAAGGCCGACGACGGCTACACGGGCGATGTCTTCTGGTCGCCCGACTCGCGCCATCTCGTGGCCCTGCGTCGCCGGGACTTTCCCGCCCGGACGGTCAACCTCATCGAGTCGTCGCCCCGCGATCAGCTTCAACCGAAGCTGCATTCGCTCTCCTATCGCAAGCCGGGCGATGACGTGCCCTACAGCAAGCCGCGGCTGTTCCGCATTACGGAAGCCGACGCCGCTAGCGGCAAAGCGCTCCAAGCCAAAGAGATCCCCATCGACGACGAGCTGTTCGCCAACCCCTGGGAGATCTCCGACGTCCGCTGGCAGCCCGATGGAAAGCGCTTCACCTTCCTCTACAACCAGCGCGGCCACCAGGTGCTGCGGGTCGTCGCCGTCGACGCCGACACCGGCGAGGCGACGGCGCTCGTCGACGAGCAGACGAAGACCTTCATCGACTACTGCCGACAAGCAGTTCGTCGCACTACCTCGACGAGACGCGGCGAGATCGATCTGGATGTCCGAGCGCGACGGCTGGAACCACCTGTACCTGTTCGACGCCGCAGACCGGCGCAGGTGAAGAACCAGATCACGCAAGGGCGAGTGGGTCGTCCGCGGCGTCGACCGCGTCGACGAGGAGAAGCGCGCAGGTCTGGTTCCGCGCCGGCGGCATCCGTCCCGAGCAGGACCCGTACTACGTCCACTACTGCCGCGTCAACTTCGACGGCACCGGCCTGGCGGTGCTGACCGAGGGCGACGGCACGCACGACGGTCGAGCTACTCGCCCGACCGGCGGTTCTTCATCGACACCTACTCGCGCGTCGATCTGCCGCCGGTCACCGAGCTGCGCGCGGCGCGACGACGGCGCAGCTCGTCTGCGAGCTGGAGCAGGCCGACGTGATCGGCGCTGCTCGCGACCGGCTGGCAGCCGCCGGAGCGGTTCGTCGCCAAGGGCCGCGACGGCGAGACGGACATCTACGGCGTCATCTTCCGGCCGACGAACTTCGATCCCGGCGAAGAAGTACCCGGTGATCGAGCAGATCTACGCCGGGCCGCAGGGCGTCGTTCGTGCCCAAGGCGTTCGCGCCGCTTCACCGGCCAGCAGGCGCTGGCCGAGCTGGGCTTCATCGTCGTGCAGATCGACGGCATGGGCACGAACCGACCGCTCGAAGGCGTTCCACGACGTCTGCTGGAAGAACCTCGGCGACGCCGGCTTCCCCGACCGCATCGCTGTGGATGAAGGCCGCCGCCGCGAAGTACCCGTAGCATGGACCTGACGCGCGTCGGCATCTACGGCGGCTCGGCCGGCGGGCAGAACGCGCTCGGCGCGCTGCTCTTCCACGGCGACTTCTACAAGGTCGCCGTCGCCGACTGCGGCTGCCACGACAACCGCATGGACAAGATCTGGTGGAACGAGCTGTGGATGGGCTGGCCGGTCGGCCCGCACTACGCCGAGCAGTCGAACGTCACGCAGCGCCCACAAGCTGCAGGGCAAGCTGCTGCTGATCGTCGGCGAGCTGGACCGCAACGTCGATCCCGCCTCGACGATGCAGGTCGTCAACGCCCTGATCAAGGCCGACAAGGACTTCGACCTGTCTGATCGTCCCCGGCGCCGGCCACGGCGCGGCGGAGCGCCCTACGGCAACCGCCGCCGGCAGGACTTCTTCGTGCGGCACCTGCTGGGCGTCGAGCCGCGGGGGCCGGCGCCGTAATCGCAAACAACAGGCGCCCAAAGCTGACGCCCACCAAAGCTTGCTGGTAGCCGGCGCAATGTCGCACCAGTCTGCTAAGGATGTGATAGAATACTCTCGGTGCTCATCAAGAAACGCCGGGAGATTCCCATGGCCCCTAAGCCGCCCCTCGAAGAACGTATCGCGACGTTGGAAAAGGAGGTCGCGCAAATCAAGCAGCAGCTTGGGCACAGGAAACTCTCCCGTGACTGGGTGAAGCGCATTTCAGGCTCTCTCAAGGACTTCCCCGAGTTCTCGGAGGTCGTGCGCCTGGGAAAGGAATTCCGCCGCAAGCAAAAAGATCCGTCTCGCTAAGCCACTCGTGCGTGGATGACCATGTTTCTGCTGGATACGGATCACCTGGTCATTCTCCAGCACGAGGCGAATCGCGAGTTTGGTGCCCTGCAGGAACGCATGAGCCGGCACCGGCCCGAGGACTTCGCGCTGGCGGTGATCAGTCTCCACGAACAGATGCTCGGAGCGAACCAGTTCATCTCGCGCGCGAAAACCCAGGCAGACGTGACGCGGGGCTACCAGATGATGGAAGTGATCCTCATCGACTTCTCCCGTTTTCGGGTCTTGCCCTTCGATCAACCGGCCGCCTCACAGTTCTCACGTCTTCGCAAGGCGCGCGTGCGAATCGGGACCATGGATCTTCGCATTTCTGCCATCGCCCTCTCGCATCAGCTCACCGTCCTGACTCGTAACATTCGCGACTTTGGGCAAGTGCCTGGCTTGGCGGTCGAGGATTGGACGAGTTGATATCGCGTGCTTCGCCATGGACCTGGGGCAGGGGGTCCCGCGAATGGGCAATCGAACCTCAGAACACATCCGCCGGCGGCTTTCCACAGGCACCCGTGCGCACCAGATCATCCGAAGTAATCGCGACGCACTTGCCTTGAGCAAACTCCTGGCGCACCTCTTCGAACGTCGCTGGCAACGCGCTGCCGGCCAGCTTCGGCCAATCGCCGGCGCAAGATGGCGATGAGCGATTCCTGCTCTTCAGCCGACAAATGATCGGCCGCTTCGACGACTTCTGCGAAGGGGATTGCCTGGCTCATGGGACCTGCCGTAACGAGTTAACGAGGGCAGGCGGTCGTTCATTTCCCGCTGCACCCAAGATATTCTACCCCAATGGCAGCGCCATGCCACGCCGGCCGCGTGACCTCGGTGGCACGTTCCTTAGCATGGACGAGAAGGGCGTGGCGGGTGAGTGGTGGGGGCTGGGGCTGGGGCTGAACAAAGCTCAAGCCCCAGCAGCGTCGCCACTGACCTCGGGATTGGTTGCCTCTGTAATACAAGGTGTCGGATTTCGCGCAGCCTGCGCGAATTTCGTGCCACTATCCGATAGAGTCCACCGATTCCATGCAGACAGGAAGATGGAGGACAGGAAGATGGAGACAGGAAGATTCACTCTCGTGGTGCGTCAATCATCTTCCTGTCCTCCATCTTCCTGTCTTCTCTTGGTTGCGGCTACGCTGCGCCAAGCAGGTCGTGCACGTCAGAAGAGCACCGCGGCGCCGCCTTCCACACGCCACGTTGTCCGGCACGCTGGGCTTCCGCTAACGTTCCCCGCTTACCTCCGCCATTTGACCACTGCGCCGGCCGAGTTCACTGCCTCATCGTTCGGGCGGCCGTAGGTGCCACGGAAGACCAGCAACACTGACTGCATCGCCTTCTCCTTCACGTCATAGACGGCGATGCCTTCGGCAGTTGCGGCGCCGCGGAGCGGCGCTCGGCGTCGCCTTCTTGAAGGTGCACGGCTTCCCAGGCGCCGGTGAGTCGAATTCGGGCACGGTTGTCTTCGACGGATTCCAGCACGGCCGTGAGCCGAGCCGACTTGGCGTCTTCCGGCCGCGGCATCGCGCTTGGTCGCTGCTGGGGATCAGCACCCGGCAGAATTGGCGAGCGACTTCCTCAGGCACGCTCCACTCTGTGCCCGGCTCGATTTTGGGCGGCGCGAAGGCCGACCACTGCTTGGCCGGGAGCGTCAGCCTGTCGATCACCACGGGGCCATCGGTCCGCAGCTTGCCGTCCCACAGCCAGAGACGCGACGCGGGCACGCCGGAGCGTGCGCTCTCGCGGCCGCCGCCGAGCATCTGGCGAACGTAGATTTCCAGAGTGACGCTGCCGTCGGACTGCACTCCTTGGCCGCGAAGGGGGAGCGGATCGGTTCGTTTCGCCTTTCGCGGGGTAATGGGGCCGAAGGTCTTGAGGCCGGAGTGGACGGTATCGAGCACTTCCTGGGTCCAGGTTTTGTGGTTCTTAACGTCGTGGTGGCCGGCGAGCACCTTGCCTTCGGGCGAGACGATCCAGATGCCTTGATACTGGTCCTTCTGACGCTGGATCGAACGAAACAATTCGCCGCCAGCGTCTTTCGTGGCGCGGACCTTGTAGAGATTGACCGCGACCGGCACCAGGTCGGAACGTCACCTGGCGAATCACCGCCTCATCGGACAACGGGCCCGCACGGAGCCCGGCGGCATAGCCTCAGCAGCGTTCCAGCGGGTCGTCGCCGGTGACCCAGAGGAAAATCGGCCGCCGCTCCGCCTGGGCCAGCCGCTGGCCTTCGGCCAGATCGGTGACCCAGGGTATCTGCTGCCAGCGCAGCTCCTCGGGCGCCGGGCCGATGACGGCCGCGCGCCGGGCCAGGTCTTGGTCGGTGGAGAGCGGCTCAGCTGAAAGGACGCTACTGGCGATGAGGAGCGTCGCGTTGGCGGCAAGTGCGGTCAGTATCCTTGTCTTCACAATAAATGTGGTCATGGAGCAGCCCAATGGCGAGAATCTGGAAGCAAGGTGCTCTGAACGGCCCCACCGAGCTTGCTCGGTGGACCGCATGATTGTGCACTACTTGCAAGGAAACCGAAAGTCGCTCGCCCCCGCCGAGCTCGCCTCGGTGAAGCGCATGATTGAGAACACGCAACTTGGTGGCAAATCACTCGCTCCACCGAGACAAGCTCAGTGGGGGCGAAAAGTTGCAGACCATTCCTCGTAGTGCAGAATCATGTTCACCACCGAGCAAGCTCGGTGGGGTCTCACTTCTCTCTCGTCCGGCTGCTTCGCACCAGACCCAGCACGCCCCACGCGCTGCCGGCGCCGGTGATGGGCATGAGGCTCTCCGCGCCTTTGCTGCTGGGCTTGGTCGGCCGGGAGGTCATGGGCCATGAGCCGTCGGCGCGCTGGCTCTTGAGGAGGAAGGCCTGCCCGCGGGCGATGGCCGGTTCCTCGGGCTTGAGGCCGGCCTGGGCCAGCGCATAAAGGGCCTGCCCCGTGGCCCAGGCGTCGCTGGCCATGTCTTTGGCCTGGCTCCAGCCGCCGTCGGCGTTCTGGCGGTCCTTGACCTGTTGGACGAGCGCCTCCCGCTCCGTCGCCGGACGGGCCAAGCGTGACCATAGAATAAGGCGCATGGCGATCGACTGCGCGTCGCCGTCGGTCTTCCTGGCGGTGAGCCAGGCGATTGCCTTATCGCGGGCCTGCTTCGCCGCATCGTCGGCGTCGGCCGCGGGCAGCAGCGCCAGGGTCGCCAGCGCCGTCATGCTTTCGTCGGAAGGACCGAAGATCGGCGGCCGTGTTTCGGGCCAGGCAGCCCAGGAGCCGCTTTCGGTCTGGTCGTCCTTCACGGTCTTGAGCAGCCGCTTGAGCCCCTCTTGCGACTCGGCATCCGGCTTGGGATCGGCCCCCAGGGCCAGGGCGAACCAGACGGGCTTGACGTTGAGCGCCTTGGGAATGCCGGTGGGCCGGGGCAGGCTCGTGCGGCCGTCGCCCGACTTGGCGACCCACGTCGTCAGCTCAGCCAGGACGGGCTGATCGACCGAGTATCCGCGCTGCCGGGCCTCGCGCATCGACCAGACGATCAAGGCTGCATGATGACACGAGACGCAATTGTGCTTGGCCTTCCAGGCCAGCGCGTCCTTAGCCAGAAAGCCCAGGCCGCGGTCGATCGCGGCGGCTAGGTCACCCCGGCTGGCGGGCGGTTCGTCCGCCAACGGGGCCGCGACGGGCTGCCTGGCCGGTTCTTGCTTGGGCCGCGGTTCGGCCGCTGCGAGCGTGCCGCAGACAATAGAGAGCACGGCGACGACGATCGATGTCTTCATGGCTTTCCACACTGGATGGTCCGGCGACCTAAGGATTGAGGACCATAACCTCCAAACCTGACGGCCCCACCGAGCTTGCTCGGTGGACCGCATGATTCTGCACTACTCGATGCAACAGTGCTCGGCTCGCCCCCGCCGAGCTTGCTCGGTGGAGCGCATGATTGAAAACGCACAACCTGGTGGACAATCACTCGCTCCACCGAGCAAGCTCGGTGGGGGCGAAACAGTTAAGGCTGTCACAGTAGTGCAGGATCACGTTCACCACCGAGCAAGCTCGGTGGGGTCTGTCGTCGAACCTTGGGAGGTTGTTTCGTCCTGGATCTTAACGTGCCCGGCAACCGCCTCAGCATAGGGCACGCTCAAGCGTCAAACAACGACCCCGCCTCGTCGCGCAGCATTTCCCAGAGCACCTCGAGCGACTGCGGAATGACCCGCACGGCGGCCAAGGCCGGCATGAAATTGGTGTCGCCCTGCCAGCGGGGCACCAGGTGCCAGTGCAGATGGCCGGGCAGGCCGGCGCCGGCAGCCCTGCCGAGGTTGAGCCCGATGTTGAAGCCTTCGGCCCGCATGCAGCGCTCGATGGCCGCAGCCAACCGGGCGAGCGTCTGCTGACACTCGACGTGCTCGCTGGCCGAGAGCTCATCGAGCCGACCCTTGTGCCGCTGCGGCGCGACCAGCAGGTGGCCGTTGTTATAGGGATAGCGGTTGAGGATGACGATGGTCTCAGGCCCGCGAGCGACCACCAGGTTCTCCCGGTCGGCCGTGTCGGCCACGTCGCAGCAGATGAAGCAGCCGCCGTCCGCGTCAGGCAGCGTGAGCTTCGGCTGCGGCCGCTCCGGCGGCTTGTCCCCGGCCCCGGCCACGTAGGCCAACCGCCAGGGAGCCCAGAGTTGGTCGTGCACGGAAGGTTCCTCAGAATGCGGAATACGGAATGCGGCATTCGGAGTGCGGAATTCCCACCAATTCCGCATGCCGAATTCCGCATTCCGAATTCGCTACGTCGCCACCCCATAATACGCTGCCGCCTTCAGCCCGCAGCGGCGGCGAACCAGCTCGGCGATCGCGTCGACCTCGGCGTCGGTCAGCGGCGCGACGTAGCTCTCGGCCGGCCGGCGGGCGACGGTGTAGACCTGCACCAGCTTGAGCTTGCCCGCCGGCGGCGATGATCTCGTTCAGCCGGTCGCAGAACGCCTCCAGCTCCGCCGGCGGCGGCGGCTCGCCGTGCGACGCGCATGAACAGCGCCTGGATCACCAGCGGCCGCACGCGGGCGGCGGCGGTGATGTTGTCGAGAATCTGCCGGAACGGAATCGGCGTCCGATCGACGAGCTGGAAGTACTCCTCGGTGCCCGCTTCGAGCTTGGCCCAGATCTCGCCGTTGTTCGCGTCGAGAATCGCCAGGCCCGCGCTGCGACGTGCGGCCGGTGGAACATGCTGGCGTTGGTGATCAGCACCATCTTGACGTCGTCGAGGCCCAGTGCCGTCGCTTCAGCTCGGCGCAGGCGGCGATGATCTCGTCGAAGTTGCGATAGGTCGTCGGCTCGCCGTCGCCGGAGAAGGCGATGTCGTTCAGCCGCCGCAGCTGCGGCGGCGTGTCGCGGAACTTCTCCGTCTCGATAGAGCTCGCCGGAGGCGACCAGTCGCAGCGTGTCGTCCAGCTCCGCCAGCAGCTGCGTCGGTCTCGACGAACCGCGTTTCGCTCTGGCTGCGTGCGATCGACCTGGCAGTAGATGCAGTCGAAGTTGCAGACCTTGTCCGGATTGAGATTCACCCCGACCGAAGATCCGCCCGACCGCCGGCTGAGCACCGGATAGACGAAGCGATTCGCCTCGAACGTGCGCTCGTGCCGCGCCACTAGCGGCGGCGCGGGGGGCCGGCGGGAGATTCGTTGCTCCGGCCAGAGGGGTCATATCAGGATCTTATCGTCTTCACGACGCTGAACTCATCGAGCGCCACCGTGGTAAGCTCGCCATCATCGCGCCGCAGCAGGACGACGTCGCTGTAGACCTTGTCGTCGAAGCTGCGATCGGTGTGCAGGCCGTGGCGGCGGCGGTCGATGCTGACGACCACGCCCCGTGTCGTGCTTCGCCACACGCGCCAGCCGACCTTCACCTCGTGCTCGATCTCCACGAAGTCACCAGGCCGCAGCGCTGCCAGCAATGGGCGAGGTGAGGTCACGGGGCTGGACATAGGCCACCGAAGGGGGGGCTGGCGGCTGGGGGCTGGGGGCTGGGGGCTGGGGTTGAGGGACGCCTGCGGCTCGTCCGACGCCAAGAGGATTCTAGCTCGATGCACGGCCGCGGCAAATGCCCACGCAGGCGCTGGTCGCGGCGGGAATGATCCGTCGTGCCCTTCCCGGCCTCTCCCCTCCAACCGCGATTGATGCCTTTCCGGGCCGTCCCTATAATCTGCCGCCGCGCGATGCTGGCCGCACGATGCCGGACACCCGACGCCGGACAGGCGCGCCTCGGTCCGCGAAGGCGGCGGAGTGCCCGCAATTGGCACCAGGCGTCGCCAGCGGCAAGGATTCCGTCACCCGGGCGGTCCCGCAAGCGCCCTAGGGTTTCGCCCAGCGGCCCCAAAAGGACCCCGCTGGCCCGCTCTGGAGCAGCCGGCCCCCCGCGGTCGATGTCTGGGGTAGCAAAGCATTCGCTGCCCGCGAGGTCATCTCGGTGACATGGACTGCGGCGCCGGCAACGGGTACGGTGAACCCAAACGCCGGCAACTGATTCCGTCAGGATTCCGCACATTCCCGTCACACGATTGGGCCGACCGCCGCGGCGGCGTGCTTCCCGGCACGTCGATGCTCCGGCGGGCGGCCGGGAGAATGCTATCCGATGCAGGTTCACGGCCCCTCGCACCTTCATGGCGTCCACGGCGTTAGCACTCCTCACGGGCCGACGGCGGCCCGTGCTCCGGAGCAACCTTCTGGCCCGACCGCGCCGCGCGACGAAGTGCATATTTCCGATGTCGGCCAGTTCGTCGATCAGACGCACGGCATCCCGGACATTCGCGCCGACCGCGTGGAAGACCTCCGCGCGGCCCTGGCCAGCGGCACCTACGACATCGAGTCAAAGCTCGACCTGACCGTCAGCCGCCTCTTGGATGAAATCGGCTAGGCGATGCAACGAGTCGCCCACGATCTTCACTTCACTCATCCGCTGCCCTACGGCGCCATTCTGCACGAGAATGGCGTGCAGTTCGTCGTCTTCAGCCGCACGCGACGGCGATGCGGCTGCTGCTGTACGACCGCGTCGACGACCGCGAGCCGGAGGAGATCATCGAGTTCGAGCCCGACACCGACCGCTGGGGCGACATCTGGAGCATCTTCGTTCCCGGCGTCGCGCCCGGCCAGCTTTATCACTTTCAGGCCGACGGCCCGTTCGATCCCGAGCACGGCCAGTCGTTCGACGGCACGGCGCGGCTGATCGACCCCTATGCCAAGGCGCTGGCCGGCAATTTCCTGCCGGCGCCGACGGCATCATCCGCCCGCCCAAGTGCGTCGTCGTCGATGACTACTTCGATTGGGAGGGCGACCGCCACCTGCGCGCGCAGCTCTGCGAGACGAGTCATCTACGAGACTGCACGTCCGCGGCTTCACCCGCGACACCTCGAGCAGCGTCGAGCACCCCGGCACGTACCTGGGCCTGATCGAGAAGATTCCCTACCTCAAGTCGCTCGGCGTGACGGCCGTCGAGCTGATGCCGGTGCACGAGTTCCCCATCGACGGCATGCTACGGCCAGACAGCTCGAGCCGGCCCAACTACTGGGGCTACGACCCGATGGCGTTCTTCGCCCCGCACCGCGGCTACGCCGTCGGCAGCGAGCCGGGCGCGCCAGGTCGCCGAGTTCAAGCAGATGGTCAAGGCCCTGCACCAGGCCGGGCATCGAGGTCATCCTCGACGTCGTCTTCAACCACACCTGCGAAGGCAACGAGCTCGGCCCGACGCTCAGCTTCAAGGGGCTGGAGAACCGCGTCTATTACATGCTGGGCAACGGCGGCAGCTGCTACAGGAACTTCTCCGGCTGCGGCAACACGGTGAACGGCAACCACCCGATCGTCCGCGAGATGATCTTCCATTGCCTGCGGCACTGGGTGCACAACTACCACGTCGATGGCTTCCGCTTCGACCTGGCCTCGATCCTCAGCCGCGACCGCAACGGCAACCTGCGTGCCCAACCCGCCGCTGGTCGAGGTGATCGCCGAAGACCCGCTGCTGGCCGACACCAAGATCATCGCCGAAGCGTGGGACGCGGCCGGCGCCTATCAGGTCGGCTCGTTCGGCGACCTGCGCTGGGCCGAGTGGAACGGCCGCTACCGCGACGACGTGCGCCGCTTCTGGCGCGGCGAGCCAGGGCATGCTCGGGCCGCTTCGTCACGCGGCTGGCCGGCTCGAGCGACCTGTACGAGCACGGCGGCCGGCCGCCGTATCGCAGCATCAACTTCATCACCTCGCACGACGGCTTCACGCTGAACGACCTGGTCTGCTACAAGGACAAGCACAACGAGGCCAACGGCGAAGGACAACCGCGACGGCGACAACAACAACTACAGCGACAACTACGGCGTCGAAGGCCCCACCGACGACCGGACATCGACAGCCTCCGGCTGCGGCAGATCAAGAACTTGCTGGCCACGCTGCTGCTCAGCCAGGGCGTGCCGATGATGCTGGCCGGGCGACGAATGCCGCCGCACGCAGAAGGGCAACAACAACGCCTACTGCCAGGACAACGAGATCTCTTGGTTCGACTGGGAGCTGGTCGAGCAGAACGCCGACCTGGTGCGCTTCGCCGGCGCTGATCAAGTTCCGCCGCAGCGAGCCGACCGTTCGCCGGGCCAGGTTCCTGCAAGGGCGGCGAGAGCTGGAGCATGGTCTGCCTGACGTGGCCTGGTTCGGGCCGGACGGCAACGGAGTGGATTGGCACTTCGGCGGCCTGAGCCTGATCTGCCTGTTCGGCGCCGTGCCGCCGGCCAAGGAAGCGCCGGCCAAGAAAAAGGCCGCGGCCAGCCGCCACGTGCTGGTGATGCTGCACGGCGAATCCGAGCCGCGCGAGTTCTTCATCCCCGACGAGCTGCGCTCGCTGAATTGGCGGACGTTCATCGACACCGCCTCGCCGTCGCCGCGCGACATCTACCCCAAGCTGGACGGCCCGAAGCTGCCGAGGCTGAAGATCGAGATGCTCGGCCGCTCGCTGATGTGCTTCGTGGCCGAGCCGTCGTGGCGCAAGCCGCTGACCGAAGAGCTGCCAGCGGCGAAGAAAAAGGCCGCCGAGATGCCAGGCACCAGTAGCTGAAGTCGCCAGACTTCAGCCGGTGTGAACTCCGCAAAGTAGCTGAAGTCGCCAGACTTCAGGCGGCTGAACTCTGGCGAGTTCAGCTACGTGAGCGGCCTTCAGATGCGTGACTCAGGGTTCGCCCATGATCCTCGACCAATTCCGCCTCAACGGCAAAGTGGCCTTCGTCACGGGCGGCACGCGCGGGCTGGGTGCCGCCATGACCGTGGCCCTGGCCGAGGCCGGTGCTGACGTGGCCGTCGTTGCCCGCGATATCTCGCAGAGCCAAAGCGAGCAGCGGGTCGGCGAGCTAGGCCGGCGATACGTGGCCATCGAGGCCGATCTCAGCCGAGCGGAAGAGCGCACCGGACTGGCGGATCAGGTGGTGGAGAAACTGGGCCGCCTCGACATCCTGGTGAACAACGCCGGCGGCGGCACGCGGCATCCGCCCGAGGAGTACCCGGCCGACGAATGGCGGCACCTGCTCGAAGTACACCTGTTCGCGGCGATGGACCTGTCGCAGCAGGCCGCCCGCCACATGCTAGCGAGGGGCAGCGGCAAGATCATCAACATCGGCTCGGTGATGTGCGAGGAAGGCGGCTGGAACATCTCGGCCTATGCCGCGGCCAAGCACGCCATCGCCGGGCTGACCAAGTCGCTGGCCACGAGCTGGGCCGCCAGCGGCATCGATGTGAACTGCATCGCGCCGGGCTATTTCGAGACCACCTACTCGCACGTGCTCAAGAACGACCCCGTCCGCGGCCCACAGATCATGGACCGCATCCCCAAACGGCGCTGGGGACGCCCGGGAGAGCTGGGCGGCCTCGTCGTGTTTCTGGCGTCCGACGCCTCGCAGTATATGAACGGCAGCGTGGTGGCCATCGACGGCGGCTGGCTAGCCAGGTGAGGGCGCTGCGCGGCTGGTTTGGCCGAAAGGCCGCTGGCGGCTGTCGGCGGTCCCCCGCGTGAGCCAGATCAGCAGTACGATGATCGCCGCAAACAGAAGCACGACGATCAGCGGGCCGAGCCAGTCGATCTTCCGCCGCAGGCGCGTGATGCGCTTGCCGCAGTGAGGGCAATGGGTCGGCAGCGGCCGGGAAATCTCGCCGCCGCAGGAGCAAGTCAGGCGGCGCATCGACGTGGCTAAGGCTTCAGTGAGGTTCGCGTTATGATCGAACGTCCAACTTTGAACGTCCAACGTCCAACGTCGAACACATGAGTAAGTTCGATGTTGGACGTTGGACGTTAACCAAAAGCACGTCAAACCGCACCGCTAGGACGCTCGGCGGATGGACTGTCGCCACTCGGCTCGCGGCGCCTACTGCGATGCTTGTTCTTCCTCCTCGCTGTCTTCCACGGCTTCGCTGTTCATCAGCCGGGCCAGCACGGATCGCAGGGCACGCAGCTTGATGGGCATCGACATGAACACACGGTGCGGACCCAGGTTGGCTTCGTGACGCCATTCGCGCTGCTCGATGGCCAACAGCAGGACCGCGGGGAGGTGCTTCGTCTTCTCGTCCCCGGCGAACTTGTTGAACGCGTCCAGCGCGTCGCGGCCGATGGCCTCCGCGCTGAACACCACGCATTCGGCGATGGCCGGATCCTGAGCGATGCGCTCCAGGGCCCGGAAGGGGTCGCTGACAATGAGCACGCGATAGCCGCTGCGGCGCAGGCCGTCGCGGAACAGCTCCTGCGATTGCGGGTCGGCCTCGACGATCATCACCGGGCGGCGCGGGCCGGATTGGATCGGGCCCTCGACCTGGACGGTCTCGGCCGTCTTGGCTTCGGCCTGGCCGAGCCTCTCCGCCGCGCGCTTGAGGTCGATCAGCATCTGGGCGGGCGATTGATAGCGGATGTCCGGGTTGATGTGCATGGCCCGGTCCACAATCTCGCCGACGAAGCGGGGGATTTGCTGTCCCAGATGCTGGATCGGCACCACGTTGAGGAACCGGCCGCGGGCGCCGCGCTCGGTCTTGTTGCGCGTCTCCTTGAGCGGCGGCTCGCCCGTGAGCATGTGGTAGTAGATGCAGCCTACGAAATACAGGTCGCTGCGCGGGTCGTCCTTCGGCCCGCCGCCGGCTTTCTCCAGCCCGGCATAATCGACCGTGCGGGGCACTTCCTCCCCCTTCTTGGCGGCCAGACCGAAATCGATCAGCTTGGCCTGCCCGGCGGTGGAGACCAGCACGTTGGTCATCTTCATGTCGCGGTGCGAAAAGCCCTGCTGGTTGGCATACTTGATGCCGCTGACGATCTCCATCAGGCTGTGCGTGGCCTCGAGCGGCTCGAGCCGCTTGCGGATGCGGACGAACTCCTTGAGGTTGTTCCCTTCCACGAACTCCATCACGATGTAGTTCGTGTGGGCTTCCTTGCCGTAGTCGTAGATCGCCACGATGTTGGGGTGGCGGAGCTTTTTGCCGACCTGGCCTTCGCGCACGAAGTGCTCGATCACGTCGTCGCTGTCCCCGTGCCGGCTGCGGAGGACCTTGACGGCGACGATTTCGCCGGTGCTCTTGTGGATGGCCCGATAGACGCGGGCAAACGTCCCTGACCCGGCCATGTACAAGAGCGTGTAGTCGCCGTAGTGGAAGCCGACCGAATAGTCCTTCTTGACGCGCTCCACCTGCCAGTTGGTGAGCAGGTTGCGGCGGACGAGCGCCTGCAGCAGCTCGTCGGGCGTGGCGTTGCGGCCGACCTCGGACCAGAACGTCCTGCACCTCGTGGGGTTCCACCAGGCGAAGTTCCACGACTTGCTGGGCGATGCTCTCAGCAGTCCGGGGCATGGGGAGAAGAGCGTTACGAGACCGCGGCCGATTCGGGTGGCGACGCAGTCCATCCTATTCCACGGCGGGCGGCGGGGCAATCCGCCTTCAGGCCCAGCCACCCACGACCCTACCGGCCGCGCCGAGCGTGCCGGGTCATCTTGTCGCGGGCCACGTCGAGCGCGCGGGCGATGTACGGGTCGTTATCGGTAGAGATGAACCGCCCTTGCTCGTCCGGCTTGCCGCGCACTTCGACCACGCCGTCCGGGTCGGGCTCCACGCCCACCTTGGAGAACGGCTTGCCCAGCGGCGAGTAGAACTTGGCCGTGGTCAGGCGAATGCCGGTCTCGGCCGCCTTCAGCGAGAAGATGCCCTGAACCGAACCTTTGCCGTACGTGCGGCGGCCGACCAGCGTGCCGCGCTGGTGATCGCGGATGGCCCCGGCGAAGATCTCGCTGGCGCTGGCGCTATCCCCGTCGATGAGCACCACCAGCGGCACGTGCCACGTATCGCGGGAGGACTTCTGTGCCCGGTAGGTCTGGTTTTCCAGCTCGTTGCGGCCGCGGGTGGAGACGATCAGGCCCCGCCCGGCAGGCGCGTCGCGGGAAACGAACCGATCGACCACCTCCACGGCGGAGCGCAGCAGTCCGCCGGGGTTGCCGCGCACGTCCACGATGAGGCTCTTCATTCCCTTGCGGTGCAGGTCCCAAAGCGTGCGGTGCACTTCCTGGTCGGTGGTTTCCTGGAACGACGTGAGGCGGAAGTAAGCGATGCCGGCGGCCTGGTCAAGCATCTTCGCGTCCTCGACGCTGGGCACCTCCACGCGGCGACGCGTCACTGTCACGTCGCGCGGCGCCTGGCCCGGCGTCTCGATCGTCACGCGAACCGTGCTGTTCTCCGGCCCTTGCAGCAGGTTGGCCGCTTTATCGACATTCGTGTCGGTCGTCGATTCGCCATCCACGGCCAGGATCACGTCCTTGGCCCGCAAACCGGCCGCTTGGGCAGGGCTGCCGGAAATGACGCGCAGAATGAGCAAGCCCCGCTTGGTGCCCTTGGTTTCGTTGTTCTTGAGCTCGATGCCCAGGCCCACGAAATTGCCCTGAATCTGGGCATACGTGTCTTTCAGCTCGCCGCTGGAGAGGAACGCGGAATAGTCGTCCAGCGAGTTGGCGGCGCCGCACACGTACTCCATCACGGCCGCTGCGGCCGACATGCCCAGCTCTTTGTTGGCGTAGTGGGCCGCCCAGTGCACGGCGTTGTAGGCCTCGCGGCGGGTGTCGATGCGGGCGGGGTCCATGATCCGACGCAGCTCGGCCCTCGCGGCCTCCACGCGCTCCGGGGCGACGCCCGACAGGTTCCGCTTGGCGAACTCTTCGTCGCTCAGCGCAACCTCGAACAGCTCCGTGCCGCGGTCGGTGAGGCGCTTCCAGGTCGCGGCCTCCGGGGACCGCGGATCGGGCCGGGCGCTCGGGTCGTCCACGTAGTGCGTCTCGATCTTCAGCAGCACCTCGTCGTAGAGCGCCAGGGCCTGCGCCAACGTCAGGTCGCTGGCCAGCCGGCGGAAGCTGGCGTCGGTGTAGCGCCGCGCTACGTCGTAGTGCATGCGGGCGAAATGGAACCGCCGCTCCAGCGTGCCATTGCCCGGGAACAGCTTGCGGACGTCTTCGTAGTAGGTCGAGCGCTTCGTCCCACTTCCGCTGGCGCTCGAAGTCGAGCCCTTTGCTGAGGACGGAGTTGATGTCCGCGCTGGTCTGCGTGGCGACGGGCGCCATGACGGTCGGCGCCCGGTTCTGCGCGAAGACGGGGCCGCTAGGGCCCAAGGCGGCCAGCGCGAGGGCGGCCAAGGCGAAAGAGCGCGCCGCCATCTGACGAAAGACCCGAAGCAGCATGGGAGTCAGTCCAGTGGGGAGGGAGTACAGCCTTGAGGTCGCTCTCCCCCGGGGCGGTGAGTAAGTGAGTAAGTGAGTAAGTGAGTAAGTGAGTAAGTTGCCTCACTTACCTACTCACTTACTCACCTACTCACCATTCACACTCCAGCGGGGAGTGGGCGGGGCGAACCGCCCAAGGCATCCTGCCTGAGCCATCACTGGCGTCGCCGAAGGACGGGTCCGATCCTGGGGCACAACGACAATGCGGACTTCGATCCACATGGAGCCCTTTCCGCCGTGGCGGATCAGGCCCCACGTGAGTATAGGCCACGAATGGCGGAGGGTCAAAAACTTGGCTCGCCGCCCAGGGCCGCAGACGCCACACGCCTGGCACAAGCGGCCGCTGGAAGGCCGCCTGTAGGCCATTTGCCGAAGGAAATCGCTCCACCATGACAGCGGGCCGGCACCGCCCTTCCCGTCGGCGCGACACCTGGGCGGCGCGACATTTGGGCAGCCGGAATACCGCTTTTAGGGCTTGCGACGCGTGGGCAGTGCGTGAGGCCGCCGGTCTTTGCTAGCCGCCCACGCTGTCTAGACTCGCGGACGACGACCGAGCACCAGCGACACGATCAGCAGCACCAGGAAGATAAAGAACAAGACGCGAGCGAACCACATCGCCGTTCCTTGGAGATTGAAGAAGCCAAAGAAACCGGCGACGAGCGCGACCAACAAGAAGATCAGAGCCCAGCGTAGCATAACGTCCCTTTCGTAGAAGCGGTTCGCCCAGCGTACCCTCTCTTCAAGTCTAGGCTCCGCGTCCACCGAAACCAAGGTCCATCCGTCGCCGCGGGCGGCAGGTTATCGTCCACAAAACGCGATCGCCGTCGCGGCATACACCTGGGCCACGCGCACCAGCTCGGCCACGGGCACGGCTTCGTTCAGCGTGTGCGCCCCTTTGGCATCCGGGCCGTGGGTGATCGCCGGCACGCGGCCGCGGGCGACGAAGGTATTGCCGTCGTCCACAAACGGCTTGGCTCCGCGCGACAGGCGGCGGCCGGAGACGGCCTCGTGGGCCGCTTGGAATGCAGAGACCAGGGGGTCGCTTTCGTCCAGCTCGAAGGCATCGCGGGCCACGAGGAATTGCCCTTCGGCGTGCGTGCCGGTGTGCTGCGCCACTTCGGCCAGCAGCGCATAATACTCTTTCCGCAGGTCGCCGATCGATGTCCCGGGCAGCCAGCGGCGCGTGCCGGACAGGCGGAACTCGACGGGGGCTTGATTGAAAATTTCTCCCGAATGCACCTGGCCGATGAAGCAGCTCGCCCGGCCTGCCAGGGGATGTGTTTGCTTTCCCAGTTCCGCGTCCAAATCGCCCATCCGCTGAACGAGTTCGGCCCCGGCCCGAATGACGCTCGGCTGATCGATGCCTCCCAGCACTTCGTGCACCGGCTCGCCGTTGCGGGTGATCCGGGCTTCCAGGATCGCCAGCCCGCGCCCGACGACGGGCAGCCGGTCGCAGAGATACTCCGGCAGCAGCACGCCGTCGCCGAGAAAGCCAGCGTCAATCAATCCATCGACCTGCGAGCCGTCGCCCCAAGGGCTTTCGTGCAGATCGTGGGCGGTGACCAGGATTCGGCCGCCCGGCAGGACGTCGGCATCGCGCAAGGCCCGCATGGCCTCGCACATGGCGGCCACGCCCCCCTTCATGTCCGAGGCGCCGCTGCCGTAGAGGATGCCGGCCTCGACCCGCGGCGGCACGAACGGCAGGTGCACCGTATCCAGATGGCCGTTGAATTGCAGTGTGCGGCCGGGCCGGCCCGTGTCGTAGCGGGCGACCACGGCCGGCGCCTGCGGCCAACCGGCATCCGGCCGCTCGACGGCAAAGCCATCCTCGGCCAGGATCGATGCCAGCCGATCGGCCACGGCTCGGCCGTCGCGCGTGGGGCTGGGCACCTCGACGAGCTGAATGGCCAGATCGAGCAGCCGCCGGGGCTGAACGGCCGCGTGGAGGCGCTGAGCGACGTCGGTGAGATGCATGTCGTCCTCGTGGATCAGGTTGCCGACCGCCGGTCCTCGTCACGGCAATACCGGACGGCTTCCGTGTGTCACCGGATTTCCTGGCGTAGCCGAAGTCGCCAGACTTCGGGGCGTTGCTGAAAGCCCGAATTCTGGCGAATTCGGCTCCCCGAAGTGACCGATGCCTATCGGCTCGATCAGCTCGAAATGCCCGAGACTCCGAGGCACAGCGGCCGGGCGCGTCTCGGTCTCTTGCCCGGCAATGAGATTGAACGCGCTGCCGCAGGAGGGGCAACCGACTTCCCGCAGCGGGTCGTTCTCGACAACCTCGATCGGATTGTGGCAGTGTGGGCAGCGGATGCGCATGGACAGAACCCCCACGCGACCGACGAGTCGATCAGACGAGTCGATCAGACGAGAAGCCTGCTTCAGCATACGAATCCCAGGGGCGAGTTGCCACAACCAAAGGTGAATGCGGCCCCAAGTCTTCCGTATCTGTCACGGCCCGTACGCTTCGCGGCAGCGCATGCCTCGTGCAAACATCGTCAGAGAAGGGAGTTACGAGCCTCGAGAGAGCGGCCGCAACGACCTGCGTCTGCTTTGGGATGCGTGTCCCGCGCAGAATACGATTCGCGTCATGACACCGTCGCGCTTAGATTGACGCCGTCGCCGGAATGGCCGAGAGGCTAATTCTCCGCGCCGTGGCAGGCGGTGAGCACGGTGGATGCACCGCGGCCAGAGACTTGTCCCAGCGCTACGTCGGAGCGCGGTTCCGCAGGAATTGGAAGATCGTGAATTTGTTGCACAAAACGCCGCCCGGCCTGCCGGCGGCCGAGCAGCGCCAGGAACGCCGGCGCCAGCACGGGCCGCACGACGAACGTATCGAGCAGGATGCCCAGCGACAGGGCGAAGCCCAGCTCGAGCATGCCGCGGAGCGTGCCGGACATCATGGCCACGAACGTGCCGGCGGTGATCAGCCCGCAGCTCGAGATGATGCCGCCGGTGCGGACCAGGCCCTCGCGCAGGCCGGCCAGGGGGCCAAGCCGCCGCTGCTCCTCGAACACGCGGGCCACCAGATAGATGCTGTAGTCGGCCCCCACCGACACCATGATCACGAACAGGAACAGCGGCACCTTCCAGTCCAGGCCCACAAACTCGGGGCCGTAAACTGCGCGAAACACCAGCTCGGTCGCTCCCAGCGTCACCAGGAACGAGAACACCACCGAGAACAGGAGGAACGTGCAAATCACCGTGTGTCCCACCAGGGCCAGCATCACGATCAAGACGGCCAGGGCGCTGAGGATTTCGATCCGCGTCTGATCGCGCATGGTCACGGCCTTGAGGTCGGCGGTCGAGGCGGTCGTGCCGACGAATTCGAACTGCGCGCCCTGCCAGGCATCCGCCAGCGGGCGGCCGAGCCGTGGGGCCTCCGCTGCACCCGCCGGGCTTTCGCCGCGGGCCACGAGCGCCAGCCTGCCGCGCAGGTCGGCCAGGTGCGCGGCGCTCTGCGGTGAAAAGGGGTCGCTATCGAGAATGATCTGCAGCTTGGTCACGTGGCCCGCCTGTCGGCCGGTCTGGGCCACGAACCGCGGCTCGGCCAATGCCCGCTGCACCGGCGTGCTGCGGTCCTGGTCGCCGAAGGGGGCCGCCCAACTGTGCACGCGCCGCACGTAGTCGAGCGTGCTGACGTATTGAGCCAGATCGTGGATCATCACCTGGTCGTCGCTGCTGCGGTCGTCGTGCGAGCGGAAATCGGCCCGCGGGTGGCAGGCCACGAGCGTCACCGGCCCCGTGTCGCCCGCGGGAAAGTGCCGCCGCATCATGGCCGTGCCCTGGGCACCAGGCCGGTCGGGGCTCAGCTCGCTCAAAAGGTCGTAGTTCGGCTCGACCTCGGCGTAGCCGTGCCAGGCCAGCGGCGCCAAGAGGCCGAAGCCGACGACGAGGATCAGGCCCGGCCGGGCAATGATTCCGTTGGCGAGGCCGCGCCAGAAGCGCTCGAGCAGGCGGGCTTCAGACTTCAGACTTCGGGCTTCAGGAACAACGTGTGGGAGCCCGGCCGTCGGCTGAAGCCTGAAGTCCGAAGCCTGAAACCTGCCCCGCCGCCCCGGCCAGAACACGGCGCGGCCGCAGGCCAGCCACAGAGCCGGGGCGAGCGTCACGCAGGCCAGAAGGCACACGGTCACGCTGAGGGCCAGCGCCGGACCGGCGTAGCGGAACTTGCCGAATTCGGCGAAGGTCATCATCGACAGGCCGACGATGGTCGTCAGCGCGCTGGCCGTGAGGGCGGTGCCTACGCGTCCCAGGGCACGGGCCAGGGCCGCCGCGCGATCCAGTCCCGTGGCGAGCTCTTCGCGGTAGCGGGCCACCAGGAACAGGAAGTAATCGGTGCCCGATCCCCAGAGGATCACGACGAGGAAGATCTTCGTCGTCCGAAACACCTTGAACGTAAACCAGCCTTCCTGGGCGCTGGTCGTGGCCAGCACGGCCACGAGGTCCGTGGCGATGGCCGAGGCCACGAATAAGGTGACGAGCGGAATCAGGGCCAGGAGCGGCGCTCGGTAGACCGCCAGCAGAATGACGAGCACCAGCGCGATGGTTGCGATCTCCGTCCGGGAAATGCTCTCGGCCGCCGCGGAAAGCATGTCGCTGCCGATGGCCGCCGAGCCGGCCACACCCAACCCGAGGCCGCTGGCCGCGAAATCCTCGCGCCCGCGAAAGTCGCCGAGCACTTGCAGCACGCGCTTCAGGATCGGCATGTTGGCCGTGGCCATGAACTCGCTGCGCAGATGCAGCACGATCAAGGCCGCCTGGCCGCCATCGGAGACAGGGCTGCGAAGCTGCGCGGCCAAAGCCCGCTGGCCTTCGTCGTTCCCGGAAAGGACGACGGGGGTCCAGAGGTCGGTGATCAGCGGCTGACTAGAGGTTGAGTCAATGACGAATGACGGAGTGACAGAATGACGGAATGGCTCTTGCCCGTCGTCATTCGTCATTCCGTCATTCGTCATTACTTTCCGCGGCAGCAGGTCCGAGAACTCAGCTCGCAGTGCCCGGCAAAGCTCGCGAATCCGCTGATTGTCGGCGTCGGTCAGCTCGCCGTCGGTCCGCTCGACGACGACGGCGATCTGGCTTCGCGTCCGCAGCTCAGGGAAGGCCTCGGCCAGCAGGCGTTCGCCCCGCACGCTGGTCGTCTCTCGCGGCAGGTATTCCAGGTCGCCGTCGAGCGTCACGTCGTCCCAGCGGGGCACCGTGCAGCGCAGCGCCACCAGGGCAACGACCCAGGCCAAGATCACCCAGGGCCAGCGACGCGCAACGAACTCGCCGAGACGTTGGAACATGCAGCGCCCTCCGTGGACTCTTCCGTGCGCGCGGCTGGTATGAGCTGTAGGGTTGCCATTGCGCGACAATGCAACTCTTCATTTTCCTACTCTTCAACATCAGCCAGCAGCCAACATCCAATGCACGCGGCCGACGGACTTTCAGCCTGGTTGGCTCGCGAAGGGAGTAGAGCGCGCTGTCGCGCGTGCGGGAGCACGTTTCGCGACAGCACACTGGTCGCCACCACGCTCAGCGCGTACATTCGGCGGACGCCGAAAGAACCCCGAAGACCACGCAATCAAACTCCTTCTGCCACGAATCCCGATGAATCGTCGCGTTACGATTGTCACGTTGTTGCTGATTGCGCTGACTGTGCCGACCGCGCGGGCAGACGAAGTCGCCGATCTGCTCGCCGCCGTCGCCAAGGTCAAGGTCACGGGCGAGGGCTCGTCCGAAGCCCGCCGCCGCCGAGCGGCTCGGGCAGCTCGACCCTGACGTCCTGCCGCGGCGTGCTGGCCGCCATGGACGGGGCGAACGTCGTGGCCGCCAACTGGTATCGCACGGCCTACGAGGAGATCGTGGCCCGCGAGCTGGCCAAGCCGCGGCCGCGGCTTCCGATCGCCGAGCTGCAGAACCTATGTCAAGGACGGCCGGCACAACGGGCGAGCGCGGCGGCTGGTCCTCGAGCTGCTCGATCGGCAAACGCCGGAATTCGGCCGCGAGCTGCTGCCCCGGCTGCTGGATGACCCGGAGTTCCGCGGCGATGCGGTCGATCTGGCCCTGGCCGCGGGGGACAAGGCTAAGGCCGCCGCCGGGGACAAGAACACGTCGGGCTTACGCCTCGACGCTCGCCGAGCGGCCGCCGAGGCCTACCGCCGCGCCTTTCGCCACGCCCGCGACAGTGCCCAGGTGGTCCGCGCCGCCCAGTCGCTACGCTCGCTGGGAGAGACCGTGAACATCATCGACCACATGGGCTTCATCATCGACTGGCACCTGCTCGGCCCCTTCGACGCCCCGGAGTTCACCGGCTTCGACAAGGTCTTTCCGCCGCAAGAGAAGGCCGGCGAGCCGATCGACCTCAAGGCCACTTTCACCGGTCAGGGCGGCAAGCCGATCGGCTGGCGCCGCCACGAAACGACCGACATGCTGGGCCAGCTCAACCTGATCCAAGCGATCGCCTCCGTGAAGGAAGCCGTCGGTTATGCGTATACGGAGGTCGAGTCTCCGCGCGAGCAGCGCGTGGACCTGCGCTGCGGGGCCGATGACAACCTGACCGTCTGGCTCAACGGCGAGAAGGTCTTCGCCCGCGGCCAATGGCTCAACGGCACCCGGCTGGACCGCTTCATCGCGCCGGTCACCCTGCGCAAAGGCAAGAACATCCTGCTGGTGAAGGTCTGCCAAGGCCCGCAGCACAAGAACCCCGACGTGCCGAACAACTGGTCGCTCCAGCTCCGGTTCTGCGACGCCGAGGGAGCGAGCGTGGGGGTGAAAGGCAGCCTGCCAAAGCCCTGAGAGTCACAGCCCTCTCATTCTGCAACGTCCCAGTGCCGCGCGATGCCGATCGGCTCGCCGGCCGAATAGACCATCTCCCACCGTTTCTGTCCGGTGGGATACCAGGTGGTCCAGGTGCCTTCGCGCTTCCCCCGCTGGTACCGGCCTTCCATCGACCGTCGCCGCGGCGTCGGCCAGGCATCGCGGCTCTCATGCCAGTACGTCCACGAACCATGCGGCTGGCCGTTGCGGTAGGCGCCTTCGACAAGCCGGTCGCCGGCCGGGTCGAACATGATCCACGTGCCGTGATTGACAGGGTTGCCGTCCCGATCGCGGATGACCTGGCGGACGACGCGATGAGCGCCATGGGGCTCGGCCTCCTCCAGCACTTCGGGACGGCTGAGATATTTGGCCACCAGCGCCGCCACCAGGATGAACAGTAGCAGCGAGCGCAGCCCATACTGCCACCAGCGGCGGCGAGAGCGCGCGGGCGGCGACGTCGTCTGACGGCTCGTTGTTTGCCGGATCGTTTTCCGTCTCATGGCAACTTCATCCCACGGGCGGGCGAATGCCGAGCTTCTCGGCCCGCTCGCGCGAGTAGTAGTACAATCGATAGCCGGCCGTCTCGCGAACCGACGGCTCGGGATCGTTCTGGTACACGTCTTCGAGGAAACGGGTTATCGTCTCGACCAGCGCCGGATTGGCCGGCCGACGGCAATGCGGAGATAGCCGCCCTTCGCAGCGCAGCGGGTTGCTTACGATCGCCCGCGACACGCATCACGATCGACACGCCCTCGGGCCCCATGGCGATCATGTATTGGAACCATGTATAGGCCGCTGCGGTTCGCTCGGCCTCGTCGCTGAAGCGACCGTCTTTGGCCGCGAGATCCAGCAGGGGCGACAAGCCTTCGCGGCCCCGCTTCTCCATCGCCACCATGGCTAGGGCGACGGCAGCCCTCATCGTGCCGCGATCCTCCGCGAATTCCAGGAGCATCGGCAGCCCAGCCTCGCCGATCTGTCCCAGCGCCAGGGCAGCCAGATCGCACAGGTCAGCATCCTGATCGAAAAGCGGAAGCCGCAGGGCCTCCACCGAGTCGGCGGCCGCTGGCCCCAGCGCGCAAGCGAGGCGACGGCACATCGGCGGACCGCGACGCTGGAGCTGCCAAGGCATTTGTCGATCGTCGGCAGCACGATCTTTGCCACCAGCGGCGAATCGCCCGGCACGCGCGACAGGCCATACAGCGCACACAGACGCACACTCTCGCTGGGGCTTTCGCATGCCGCCGCCAGGGCCGCGATAGCGTGCGCCGATGCGGCACGCCGGGTGCCGAGCCAGAATGCGGCGAAGGCACGCACGGTCTCCTCGGGATGTGCCAGGCCGCCAGCCAGGGCCTCCTCGCTGGGGCCGGAGGTCTTGCCGGCAACCTCCGCCAACCATTGGGCGAGGTGCTGGGTGCCGGCCAATAACCGACGCGTGCGTAAGTGGTCGCGCCAGGAATGCGTGGTGACCAGTGCGGCACCGACGAGCGTGGAGTCGCGGGGCGGCCTATTCCCGGACGCAACGAGCCGGGTCGGGGCCACGGCCCGCCGCACGAAGTCTTCCGCCATCGCGCCGCGATCGCCGCTGCCCGCGGCGCTCTCCAAAGCCGCCAGCAGCGGCCGTGCGTCGTTCACGAACGTCTGGAGATCTTCAGCCCTCTGCGCCACAGGGTGCCGTGTCAGCACGATGCTGCCGTCGTGATGGTCCCAGAGGACCTCCAGCGGCGGCAAGACCTGGTCCAGCAGCTCCGCCAGCGACACGCCGGCCGCCCGGCACGTGACGCGGAGGTCATAGGTGGAGACGCCCTTCCCGCCCAGCCTGCGGTGCAGCCACACCTCGTCCGCCAAGAAGGCGACGCCGTGCTGGCTTTCCAGCAGTTGGAGGACCGACTCGAGGCTGGCGTTCTTGCAATCCAACGGCGCCCGCGGATCAGGGCATCTTCCAACGCCGTGTGGTGCGGCGGATCCTGCGATTCTCGGGGGAGCGGCCATGCACGGTCCAGCGCATGCCGCAGTTGGTCGAGGAAACGCCTGATGTGGCGCTCGGCCGGCTGCGGTGCGGCGACCACCAGGCCGCCAGGCACTCTGTCAGCCCGCACCCGGTCCGCGATCGCTGCCCAGTTGACGAAACCCCAGGCGGGTGGGGCGTGGTCCATCAGCAAGTCAGGCAGCCGATCGGGCGCCAAGGCAGGGCCGAAACGCTCCGAATCCACGCGAAAGAGCCGCGTGGTCACGCCGCTTGCGGCGCTAGCAGGGCTGGCGAGCAGCCGCACGCGATCTTGATCCATGATCCACTCCAGGTCCACGTCGGGACCGACGAACCAGCCGTGGCGAAGCTGCCGGCAGACCGTCGTCAAGGCATCCGCCAGCGTCTGCCGGTGAAGGCTCACCGCGACGCGCCGCAGCGGCGAGGGATGCCGCCACGGCGGGTCGCCGTCCCGCAGCTCAATGGGGCACTCCGGGTGCGCGCGGCGCAACGCGGCCACGAGATCGGAGGCCATGCCGGTGGGGGATTCCACCGCCGCGGGCCTGCGCAGCAGCTCCCGTAGCCGTCGCTCTCCCGGGGTTTCCCACAGAGTGATGTCCTGGGCATGGTCGCCCTGGTGAAACCGCGTGAGGGCGGCCAACAATTCCTGGCATCCCTCATGAATCTCGCGGGTCGTTTCGATCAACACGACGTTCCTGAACGGCTTCACCTCCCCCCAGCCGCCCGCATCGACCCAGGAAGGCGGGCGGACGTAGTGACGGAAGATATCGCACAAGTGCGGGCCTTCGATGCCCTGCGGCGCAGCGGTCAACTGGCCGAGGCGATAGACGCCTGTGACGACGCGGTTCTCTTCTCCTTCCCCGGAAGTGACCAGGATGATCTCGTCGTGCATGACATAGTTCAGCCCCAGCTCGCGAAGGATCGTCTTGAGCGCCGCCCGCAGTGGAAGGCGCCGGATAGAGCACGTCACCGGCGTATCGAGGGTGACGTTGGCCTCCTCCAGCTTCTTGGCCGAGGCTTCCAGCGGCACGCCCACTTGCTCGCTGAGCCGGGCCAACACGTCCGCCAGCGGCGACTCATTAGCCTCCAGTGAGACCTCGAGCCCTAGCGCCCGGTCGAGCCGCGCTTCGGCGGGCGAGCGGTTGAAAGGATCGTAGGAGGCCACTTTGGGGTCCAGCGCACGCCGCAGATGATCGAAGAAACGCGCCAGTCGCTCGTGCATGGCCGCGCCGCCGCAGACGACGAAGGCGCCCGGCAGGGAGTGAAGCGTGCAGGGTCCGCCCGCCTCGGCCCAAGCATCGGGCCACACGAAATTCCTTACGAGGTGTTGTAGCGCCGCTGGCGGGTCGGCATCGGCCACGAGATCGCCGAGCGAGTAGACCACGGAGAACGGCCGCCAGTCGTCCCTGGACGTGACGACCAGCGATTCGTGCTCGACGGCGAAGCCCAGCTCCAGCTCATCCAGCATCCGCTTCAGTGCCGTGGCCAGCGTGATTCCCGCGGCGCGGGACGTGACCGGGACGCGGGCCTGCACCTTGGCCTCGACGATGCTCTTGGCGTCGATCGTGATATTGAGGCTCGTAACGCGCGGCCAGGTCAGCCAGCGCCTGGGCCAGCGGGGTTTCGTGAAAATCGAACTCCGCGCGGCGGCCCAGCGCCTCACCAAGGGCAACCTTGGCGGCGGAGGGCTCCGGCGGAGAGGGGAGCATCGGATCGCCCGTCCGCTGAACGACAGCGAGCAGTCGGGCGACGTGGTCATGGGCCCGCTCCGGGCCCGTGACGGCCACCGCTCCCGGCAGGGTTTCCGTCGAGGCCCCGAAGGACCCAATCGCTTCCGCCAGCAGTTCCTCGGAGAAGGTGCCCGGCTGGCGATGCGCCGCCAGCAGGTGCACGATGGGATAGACCTTCGTCACCACCAGCTCGTCGGCCTTCTCGCCCGAGGTGACGTGAACGGTATCGCCGACGATGGCATAGTTCGCCCGATCGTGACCGAGGACGACTTGCCCTCCCCCCTTTTGGAGCGAGAGCGAGAGATTGCCGCCCATCGGCGGGGGCATCGGGGGCGGGGGCGGCGGCTGCGGCGCGAGCTGCATGAGGAGCAGACTAAGGGCGTTGCCCAGCCGCACGTCTCGCAGCCGCAGGGTGACCGGCTGATCCGGCGAGAACTGAAGCGACGCGATTGCCGCGCGGTCCAGCTCGATCCGCAAGTCGTGCTTCGCCGCCAGATCGGCCAGCACCTGGTCCAGCGGCACGCCGGCCACATCCAGCGAGATGCGCTGAGCGAGCTTCGCTCGCACCACCTCAGCGGGCGACGGTGGGACGGGCGCCGGCGGCGGGTCACGGTCGAAGAAGTGGCCGACCGCCACCGTGGTCAGCGCGGCCAAGAGCAGCGCACCGATCGCCTTTCGCGATCCGCGGAGCATGACGACCTCCTCACTGGCCTCTTCGGCGGAGATGTTTCCTCACTCATGTTTACCGCCCCATGCCGTGGCGGCAAGCGATTTCGGGCAAACGTACCGCGCCACTCTTTGACCCTGTCAGGCCACCGTGTTAGGCTGGGCGACGCTCGATTGGCGGCCAGTCCAGCATTTCGCTCTTCCAGAGCCGGCCCATGTCCGCACAGCGCCTCGCCTGCCGCACACTGTTCGTGATCTGCCTGTGGCAGGGGGTTGCTGCCGGCGACGACCTTCCCAAGCGTCAGCCGCCTCGTTTCACGGTATCCAAAGAGACGACGCACTTCGTCAGCCCGCTGGATAAGGAGGGCTACGTCGATTTCGTCGCCGCCGTCAACGAGCACTTCGGCCGCGGCGTCACGCCGAAGAACAATGCCAACGCGCTCTACTGGCGGGCGACGGGGCCGATGTCGGAGGGTGCACCGGTTTCGCCCGACCTCTTCAAGCTGCTGGGCATCGATCCGCTGCCAGAAAAAGGCGGCGATTATTACCTGCACTTGGGCAGCTACCTGGACAAGCATGCCAAGATCGCCGCGGCTGACCCGCGGTACGCGCCGATCCTGAATGAGTTTCAAGAGCACGCCCAGGCCAGGCCCTGGCACGAGGCCCAGTTCCCGCACATCGGCAGCTGGCTCACGTTCAATGCGGCGCCGCTGGCCACGATCGTCGAAGGTGCCAAGCGGCCCGCCTATTTCGCGCCGATCTATCATCCGCGAGACCTTGAAGACCCGGAGCCGCTGACGGGCGCGCTCCTGCTGGGGCTCTCGATCCGCCGCGACCTGCTTCGCGCGCTGGTCGCCCGTGCCATGCTGCACCTGGGCGAGGGGCGGCCGCACGCCGCCTGGCAGGACCTCCAAGCGTGCCACCGTCTGGCTTGCCACGTGGGCCGCGGCCCCTGGCTGCTCGAGTCGGTGCTGGGTGTGGCCATGGATGGCATGGCCTCGTCGGCCGATGTGGTCTTCCTGAAGCACACCGAGCTCACCGCGGCGCAGGCCGCGACTTGTTTGGACGACCTGCGGGCGCTCGCTCCGTCGCCGGGGATCACCGAAAAGGTTGCCGTGACCGAGCGTGTGCTGTTCCTCGACACGGCGCAAATGCTGGCCCGCCGTGGGAAGTATGGCTTCGAGGTGTTTCTGCCCAAGTTCGAGGGCGAATCGCCTCCCGACTGGGTGCGCGCCCTCGACCCGGCCACCATCGATTGGGACGAGACATTCAAGACCGGCAACCAGTGGTTCGATCGCTGCGCCGAGGCCCTGCGGATCGAGGACCATCAGAAACGAGTCAAGGCCGTGGAGGAGCTGGAAGCCAGGCTGCAAGAGTTGGCCGCCGAAGCGCCGACCGCGGGTCCGACCACGGCGCCGCCGGCCGCACCCGCGGCCCGCGATGCCCAGGCACGCGATGCCCAGGCGCGTAAGACGGTGAGCCAACGCCTGGCCGGCTATCTGATGCGGTTGACGCGGGGAGCCCTGCCTGGCGTAATCGGCTCTGAGATGCGCGGCCGCCAAATGCGGGCCAATACGCAGATTGCCTTCGCGCTGGCGGCGCACCGTGCCGCGGAGGGACGATACCCCTCGAAGCTCGCCGAGTTGAGCCCGCGATACTTCAAGCAACTGCCGCAGGACCTGTTCACCGGCCGGGAGCTGGTGTACTCCGCCTCAGACAACTCCTACCTTCTGTACAGCGTGGGACCCAATGGCAAAGACGAAAACGGGGCCAGCTTCCGCGACATGCCTGCGGGCGACGACATCGCGGTGCGGGTGCCGTTTTAGGCAGCTCGACCTCCACCCCCCTGAGGGAGTGACTTCCATGCCGGTGAAGCTGATGCCCCTGCTGTTGCTCGTATTCCTCGCCACTTGGACGCGCGCCGACGACGACCGTAAGAGCGACGAGAGCAAGAGCGCCTTGCGCGCGAGCCTGACGGCTGGACCGACCTGATGCCGGGCAAGGACCTGGCCGGCTGGAAGCGGATCGCGCTGGCGCCCGACACGAAGCTGGGCTCGAAGAATCCCTGGAAGGTCGATGGCCCCCTGCTGGTGTGCGACGGCGTGGGCATCAAGGAAATGCTGCTGTGGGACAAGGAATTGGGCGACGGTGTCTTCCATGTCGAATGGCGGTTCCGCAAGGTGGCCGCCGACGCGGAGAAGAAGGACTACAACAGCGGCGTCTACGTTCGCACGTCCGCCGACGGCCAGGTCTGGCACCAGGTGCAGATCGCCCACCAGGAGAAGCCGCCGCTGCTGGGCGACGTGTTCGGCGACAAGCAGGTCAACGGCAAGACGGAGCGGCTGGTCATCCGCGGCAAGGGCCCAGACCGCGCCCGATCGCCCGGCGAGTGGAACACCTACGAGATCACCACCAAGGGCCGCTCGATCTCGGTGTGGATCAATGGCGCGACGACCGGCACCTGGGACGATTGCCCGCTCTCCAAGGGCCACGTCGGCTTGCAGGCTGAGTTCTTCTACATCGAGTTCCGGAATCTGAAGTACAAGGCGTTGCGGTAGTCTTGCCAAGCACGAATGACGAATGACGGAACGACCGACCTGGTCATTCCGTCATTCGTCGTTCCGTCATTCCGATTTCAGCCTACCGGCCCGAGCCATGCCGGCGGTCATCCGAGAAATCGAGGAACCACCAGCCGTCGTCCCATTCGAGCGTCACTTTCCGCCAGCCCAGCGGCACTTGCGGATAGGGATAGAAGGGGCCGATATACGGCCAGGCCGTCGGCGAATACTGCTTGGGATAAGTCAGGGCCGCGTAGTTCGGGTAGGCGGCATAAGACGGCCAGGCGTAGTTCGGCAGGTACGGCTGATCGTACATCGCCGGGGCCACGCCACCGCCGACGCCCGGCACGTGGGCCGGAACGGGCATCGCGCCGTTCATGGGCTGCTGATAGTTGGCCACCTGGTACGGCATCGGGTATGCCTGCTGATAATAGGCCTCTTGCGGGTGGGCCATCGGCATGGGGGCGGGCTGCGGACGGCGGCTTTGTGCCGACGGGGCGGCGCCCGCGGTGGCTCGTCCCCAACCGTTCGCGTCCACTCTGGCTGACACGGGACGAGCGGCAGGCATCGGAGCCGGCCGACCCTGCGGACGAGACGGCGCGGCAAACACTGGGGTCTGGGGCGAGGGCGGCGATACCCGCGGGGCACGCGCCAGCGGGGCGCGTTGTCCAACGACCGGTTCAGGCCGAGCAGACTCGCGAGGCGAGCGCAAGGCCGATCGCATCGCCGGCGACTCGAGCATCGGGCCCTGACCGCCGACGCCTGGGGCGCGCTCCGGCGCTGGCGGCAAACGCTGCGGCCTCGTCGCGCTGACCGGCGCCGCGCTGGCCGGCACGACTCCGGCCGGAGCCACGGGCGCAGCGGGTTCGCCCTTGATCTCCAGTTGGTTGAGGACGCGCTGCACTTCAGGCGTCCGGTGCACGATCGTCTCGGCGGTCTTGGCCTGCTGCTTGTTGCGCACCCAACCCTCGAGGCGGGCGACGCCGTCACGGTACAGCACCTTGATCTGGAACCCCTTGAGCTCCTCGCTCGACTTGAGGTTCGCCGCCAGCACGTTCGCCACGCGCTGGTCATCGTCGCCGGCCAAGGACGCAGCGGGCCAGAGCAGCGCAGCGATCGCCATTGCCATTGCCAAACGACGCATGACTCCCCTCCTGGAAGATTGGGCCTTCTTCAGACTTCGGGTCTTCGGGCTTCGGGCTTCAGCTCGGACTTCCAGGCTGCTGAAGCCTGGAGCCGGAAGCCTGGAGCCTGAACGCGACACGCGTCCCTCCGCGCCTTGTCGCTAACTATCACTTCGGATTCTTCCTTGTGCCGGGGGCAAGATTTTTTTAGGGAACTTGCCAGAGACGGTGACTTTGCTGGCAACACTAGTGGTCGTCTCGTTCTAGTTTTCGGGTCGTCCTCGTCCTCGTCGTCGTCCTCGTTCTCGTTCTCGATATTCAGACGTCGTTCTTCGAGGACGAGGACGACGACGAGGACGAGCAAAGCTGGCCGAAAACGAGTGCGTGACGGACCACTAGTGCTAGCGTCGCTTGCGTGCCGTAGATGGCTTCGACGAAGCCTAATCGCCGATCTTCAGATCGCTGCGCTCTCACGCGCTGGCGACGCAATCGCCACTCGCCGGCCGTGAGCGGGCGGACAACGTTATCTTCGTCCAGTCGCATCCCGGTGAGCCATTCCACCCAATCCCGCAGGTGCTTCGTCTGGGCCCGCAGCGGCCACGGCACGGGCCACAGATGGGGCGTCCTGCCGCCGACGAACAGCCAATCGCCCGCGCGGCTGAAGACGGCGCGGGCGTAATCGTCGCGGTGCGGCAGCGGATCGCCCAGCGGCTGGCCGGTCTGAGCGTCCCACAGCCGCGTGCCGTCTTCGTCCATGCTGGCGATGAGGCCACCGTCGGGACTGAACACCGCGTCGGACACGATGTGGACGTGCTGAAACTCCCGCAGCGACTGGCCTCGCTCGAACGTCCCAGATTCGGGCCGTCCGGTCCCAACTGCTGGTCAGGAGCTTGCCGTCGGGCGACCAGTCGAGGGATACCACGCGGTCCAAGTGCCGCAGCGGCTCGCCCCACGGTCTGCCGTCGTTCAGGTTCCACAGGTACACCTGGTCATGCACCGTGGCGGCCAGCAACTGGCTATTCGGGCTGAATTCCAGCGCGTCGGGCCGCGGCAGGTTCTTGAGCAACGAGTGCCGCAGGGCGCCGGTGCGGGCGTCGAAGACGGCGATGTCTTGCACCTCGCCGCTGCGGGCCACGGCAAACCAGCGGCTGTCGCGGCTGATCGCCCGCGGCCAGCCGCCGTCGCGCCAGGCCGTTTGCCAAAGCTGCTTGCCGGTCGCCACGTCCCAGGCCCCGCAGCCCGTCAGTCCGCTGGCCAGCAGGGTCCGCAGGTCTGGGGTGAAAGCCGCCAGGGAAAGTTCGTGGGCGGGATCGAGCGTTGTCTCCGACAGCATTTTTCCGCTGGGCACTTCCCAGACGCGTACCGCGCGGTTGCCGGCACTGAGCACCGTCTTTCCGCCAGCCCCCAGCGCCAAGGCCCGGATCGGCTCACCCTGCTCGAGCTTCGGTCCGATGGGTTTGCCGCTCTCAACGCTCCAGAGCTGAGCATGTCCGACGCCGCCCAGCGTCAGCAGATGGCGGCCGTCGGGGCTGAAGACCGGTGGCGGGGAGCGTCGATTCCAATTCGACGCGGCCAAGGGCTTGCTGCGCGCGTGCGGCACGAGGTCCCAAACGCGGGCCCCGCCATCGCCGCCGAGCGTCAGCAAGGTCGTGTCTTGACTGAGCTGCATATCGAGCACGACGCCCGCACCGTGCAGTGGCGGGCCGTGCGGCGTCTCCGAACCTTCGACCCACAGCCACACGCCCTGCGCCGAGGCACTGACGAGCAAGTTCCCCAAAGACGAGAATGCCAGGCCGGTCACGTAGTTGGGGTGGGGCCGGGGATCGCCCTGCGGCGACAAGCCTTCCTCGGTCAATTTCCAGAGTTGCACGACCCGTTGAGTATCGACTGAGGCCAGCTTGCCGCCCGGCGTGCTGACGGCCGCCATGCCTTGAATGCGGCGTCCCACTGGCTTGCCGATGGCCGCTCCGGTCGCCGCACGGAACGCGTGCAGCGAACCTCCCTGACGCAGCACCAGCGCCCGACCGCCGTCGATAAACGCCAGCTCCCAGGCCTTGATCGGGATCGTCGAGACCGGTGTCCCGCTGCTCAGGCTCCAGACCCTGGTATCCCCTTCCTTCACGGCGGTGGCCAGGTGTCCTCCGTCGGGGCTGAACGCGATCGCCGTCACGAGGGCGTCGTGCGCCAGCGGCTCCCCGATCTGACGGCCCGTCTCCACGTCCCAGACAAACACCTCTTGCCCGACAACGCTGGCCAGTTGCTTGGAACCTGGTGCGAAGCGCGCCTGGCTGACGTTGCCGGGGTGCTCCAGCACGTGCTTGGGCGTGGGCCTGCCGTCGGCGTCGAAGATGCGCACTTGCCGGCCCAATCCCGTGACCGCAATCCATCGCCCGTCGGGACTGTAGGCTTCGACGGACACCATGTCCGGGATGGCGGCGCCGAGGCTCGAGCGGCTGGCCGATGGGCTTGCCGGTCACGGTGTGCCAGATGCGCAGGCCGTCTTTGCGGGAATAGACGGCGACGCTTTGCCCGTCGGGCGACAGCGCAGCGTAGCGACCGTAGCCGCGCCCCTCGAAGATCCAGCGCGGGCGGCGGCAACTGTGCTGCCAGCCCGCCAAGGCCAGGCGTATGTGCCGCTCCAGGTCGCTGTCTCCGCCGGGAATGTCTTGAAGCTTTTCCAAGGCCCGCACCAGCCAGAGCAGGCCGCGGCGATGCTCGCCGGTGACCAAATAGGCCATCGCCTGGTCGTAGCGAGCCCGGGCGGCCAACCTCTCGGCCTGGGTCTGGGCCGCGAAAGCGGCCCTGCGGGCCAGCTCCTTCGCCTCGGCCTCTTCGGCTTTCTCTTTGGCCAACTGCTCGGCCTTGGCCTTTTCGGCTGCCACTTGTGAGAGGGCGGCGGCCTTCTCACGGGCTTCCGTTTCGGCACGGCTCGTCGCTTCGTTGGCCCGCGCGGTGGCGGCTTCGGCGGCCAGGCGCAGCTTCTTCTCTTCCCCTCGCCGCCTCGACTCCCGCAGCGCGACGCCATAGCCGAAGCCGGCCAACAGCACGACCAACGCGGCGATTACCGCCAACAAGCCAGCCGACCTCGGCTCGCGGCGGCACCAGCGCACGCCGCGCTCGACAAGGCCCACGGGCCGCGCCTGGATCGGCTGCCCCTCCAAGAAGCGCTTCAAGTCGTCGGCCAACGCCTGGGCTGACGCGTATCGCCGCTGCGGCTCCTTCCGCAGGCACTTCAGGCAGATCGTCTCCAGATCGCGGTCTACCGCCGGGTTGATATAGCGGGGCGATACCGGCTCGGTCTGTTGCACCTGCCGGAGCGTCTCACCCAGCGACGCGGCCCGGAACGGCGGATGCCCCGTGAGCATCGCGTAGAGCACGGCACCCAGCGAGTACACGTCGCTGAGCGGGCCGACGCGTTGCAAGTCGCCGGCGGCCTGCTCGGGCGCCATGTAGCTCGGCGTGCCGAGCACTTGCCCGGTGATCGTGTGGCTGCCCTCGGACTCCACGCGCTTGGCCAGGCCGAAGTCGGTGATCTGCGGCGCGCCGCTGGCATCGAGCAGCACGTTGCCTGGCTTGAGGTCGCGATGGATCACCCCGCGGTGATGGGCGTATTCGACCGCCATGGCGATCTCGCGGGCCAGACTGGCGGACTGCTGTGGCGGCAGAGGCCCGCTGGTCAGCCGCTCGGCCAGGCTATACCCTTCGACGAAGCCCATCGAGTAGTAATGACAGCCCTCGTGCTCGCCGAACTCGAAAACCGGCACGATGCCCGGATGCTGCAACTGGGCGGCGGCCGTGGCCTCGGTGTAGAAGCGTTCGACGTCCTGCGGGCTGGCGAAACGGCCGCCGAGGATCATCTTCAAGGCCACCACGCGGTCGAGCCTGACCTGGCGGGCCTTGAAGACGACGCCCATGCCGCCGCGAGCGATCTCCTCGACCAGCTCGTAGTTGCCGAACAGCGCGCGCTGTTCAACATCCCGGCTGCCGGCCGCCGGCGTGCTGGCGCCCGCGTCCGCTGCGCTCAGCGGAGACGGCTGATCCGTTTCGATCGGCGGCGTGATGGGCAGCGTCTCGTCAAACGCCAGCGGATGCACGCTGCCGTCGTGCGGCACGCGGAGCACCTGCGAGCACTTGGGGCAGACGATCAGCGTCGAGCCTTCGGTGGCCAGGGCCTCCAGCAAATTGCCGCACGTGGTACAGGTAAGCTGCATGTCTTGAGTCTAGCTGGCCGGCTAGCGCGAACACCAGCACCCCCCCTTGCACCGCGTTTGATTGCTGTTGTAAGCCGATGCTGCGGCGCGTGCAGCGCGGCGAGCGGGCTTTTTCCGGGGAGCTACAGCTCGTAAAATGGGCGTAATGGCGATTTCGCTGCGTTGGCCGTCGTGAAAGGCACCAAGGCCGAAATCCGAACGTGCTCAAGCTCCATGACTGAGACGACGGATAGGCTGTCAGAGTTTCGCTCATTCGGCATTCGGTGATTTCGAAGGTATCTGGGATTTCGTGCTTTACATTTGGGATTCGAGGCCCCGACATGACCAACGAACAACTGCTCTTTGGCCTCGTCTGGTACATCGTCTTTGTCCTCTCCCTGACGCTTCACGAGGCGGCCCACGCCTGGGCGGCGAAGCTGTTGGGCGACCCCACGGCCTACTTCGGCGGCCAGGTCACGCTCAATCCCGTCCCGCACATCCAACGGGAGCCGTTCGGCACGATTGTCATCCCGGCCCTGACCTACTACTTCAGCGGCTGGATGATGGGCTGGGCCAGCGCCCCCTACGACCCCTATTGGGCCGTGCGTTATCCGCGCCGGGCGGCGCTGATGGCCCTGGCGGGACCGCTGGCCAACTTGTTTCTCGTGATGCTGGCCCTGGCCGTGCTGCACGTGGCCGTGGCGACCGGGGCCGTGCCCGCGCTGCCGCCGCTGAGAGACTTGATCGTCGCCGCACAAGGCGTTGAGCTGGCCGATCCAATGCCCAAGCCGGTGATCCTGCTGGGCATGGTGCTCTTCCTGAACCTGCTGTTGTTCTTTTTCAACCTGCTGCCGCTGCCGCCGCTGGACGGCAGCGCGGTGGTGCAGCTTCTGATGCGGCACGAGACGGCGATTCGCTGGCAGATCGCCATGCGACAGCCGCACTTCGCCATGCTAGGGCTGATCGCGGCCTGGGCCGTGTTCACGAAGATTTGGCCCACGCTACAGCAGGCCTTCGAGGCGCTGTTCTGGCCCGCCGTGGCTTAGACCTGGCGCGGCCATCTTGGTCATCTGGGCCGAGCGTCAGGCGACTGGCAGGCGCGTGCCAGGATCAGCGGTGCGACGCCTGCTGCATGCGACCGGCGGCCCGTTGCCGGCCCTCATGGAGCCGCCGCAGGATGTCCTGCGTGATATCGACGCCACCCTGCGCAAAGACGAGCGGTGAGTTTCCACGATTGTCCTTCTGAGCGGGGGGATGAATCTCGGCAGGCCGCGGATCGAGATTCTTCGCTGCGCTCAGCATGACAGGGTTCGCCGCGCTCAGAGTGACAGGCCGCGCCGCACCCGGAATGACGGCATCCCCTGGATCGACGCCGCCTGAGTCCTTACGAAGCACGACGCGATAGCCGGTCTCTGCAAGATACCGCTCCACGGCACGCACGATCTCCTGGTATGCCGCGGCGTCGGCGCGCGCCTGTTCCGTGGCGAGCTTCGCACGTGCCCCCCTGATCTGCCCCTTCAGCTCCGCCCTCTCGCGGATGAGCTTCAGGTCCAGCTCCGTATGCTCGGCCGAGCCGGCCTGGAGGCCGGCGAGCCGCTCCGAGAGTCGCCCGATTTCCCGCTTGCGCTGCGCGATGATCGCTTCCGCCAGGGCTACACCGGCTGCGATCTCCTCCGTGCGCCGCTGGAGGGCGGGATGATGATCGAGCAAGTGCCTGACGTTGAGCAGCGCGATGGACGAAGGCGCAGCAAGATGGCGAGGCGCCTCACGGATCGGGGCATCGTCCGCCGCGCAGAGGCTAGCTGCCAGCACGACAACGGCCGCGAGGAGGAACCCCGCGCTGCATTTTGCATTTTTCACTTTGCATTTTGCATTTTGCATTTTTCAATCGGCGGACAGAGGGATCAATGCAAAGTGCAAAATGCAAAATGCAAATTGAGAAGCCTGGAAGCCTCAGTTGCTTTTGGCCGACTTCTTCGGCTGCCGTACGACCTCGGGCACCGCCGACTTCTCCAACCGCCGCAGGATTTCGTCGGTGATGTCGGCCGGCTTGTGGTAGGCCACGATGGGACGGCTGAGCAGCACGGCGACCTCCTTGATGTCGCTGGCGTCTTCGACCTCGCCGCGATCGAATCGCAGCACGACGGAAATGCCCTGCTCCTCCACGTAGGCGTCCACCAGCGATTGAATGCGCCCGTAGGTCTGGTGATACAGTTCCGCCTCTTGCCGCACGAATTGCTTCCTCCACAGCTCCACTTGGATCGCCAATGCGGCCGTCTCTTGGTCGAGGAGCTGGTCGAGATCGCGATACGCCGGGCTACCGTGCTGGTGCTTCTGCCGGTCCTTGGTCAGCTTTTCGATCGAGGCCTTGCGCAGCACGGCCATGGCCTCGGCCAGCTTCAACTCGATGTCCATCTCCGCCTTGGCCCGCTGGAACGCGGCGTGATGATCGAAAATGTACTTCAGGTCGATGAGCGCAATCGGCGGCCCCGCGGAAACACGCTTGGCCGCTGCCACCGGCTTCTCATCGGCACGCGCGTACCCCCCCAGACAGGTCAGCACGGCAGCGATGCCAAGGGCGGCTGCTGGTCGGCGGAGCGGCGCCAGATACGGGCCAAGAAACTGCATGACGGGCATGGCTCCCTCCTTGGATTTTGCCACGGTCTGCAAAAGTTGATCGCGCGACGCATTCTCCGCTGTGCCGGCGTTCGTGTCGATGGCGGTTCCGCCAGTACGGCGGGCAGCACCACCGTAAGTCCGTTTCGTTGCCATCGGTGCTCGCGCTGCTAACAACCCACTCAGGTCCTAGGCCAAGCTCACCGTCGGGCTCGCCCCGACGGTTCGATGACTGGTCAGCTACCGGTAGTGCCATCTCTGCAAATCCCCGTCGGGCTTGCCCCGACGGTTATATGACTCGCCTACGGGCTAGCTTCGCTAGCATGAAAGTATTCCTTTGCACTCTGCGGCCGTTATAATCGCGGGCGCTGACGTCACTTCCGGCACGTTTCCCGTTTCGCCGGCCCGCGGTTCTCGGAGGGCCATCCGTCGTCGGGCATTGCGCCCCTAATTTCGCGGTTTCGGTGGGCAGTGCCCACCCTACCGGAGCGGTCGCTTCACATAGCAGCAGAGGAGGGATTCGTCATGCGCCGTGTTGCCGTTTCGCTGCTGGTCGGCGTCGTGGTTGTTGTCCTCGTGGGTCTTGTGTTGGTGGCCCCGACGGCCAATCCGCCTCGCCCGACCGCTGAAGTTACGCCCTCGGGCGATGAGCCAGGCGATGAACCAGGCGGTGGCCCAGGCGGAGAGTTTCGAAGAGGGCATGCTCGATCCAGTACCCGCCGGCGAAACCCCGCTGCCGTCAGACCGGTTCGACGAGCACCGTCCAGCCAAGACCGTGACGCGACGAGCCGCCCCGGTGCCTCCTGCCGTGGGCCGGCCTGCGCCCCCGGCGGGCACGTTCGACGCGATCGATTCGGGAAGTCCAGCGGGCGAAATGGCCATCAGCGGCGACGCTGTGAGCGGCGCAGGACCGCGGATGATCGGCGGCCAAGCCGCCAGCCTCGGCGGACGGGGCGACGGCCGGAGTGGCGATGGCGCCGTCCGGGGACGCCCCGGCCGCGCCGCCGAGCAAAAGCCTCGACTTTCCACCTGGAAGCGCTCGCAGCTCACGCCCAACACCTCGCGGCTGATGGTGGGCGACAAGGAAGAGCTGCCGCTCCAGGGCCTTCAGGTCGATGCCCGCATCGACGGCTTCCGCGCTCGCGTCGTGCTCGACTGCTTCTATCAGAACGACAAGCCACGGGCGCTGGAGGGATCGTTCCAACTGCGGCTCCCCAATGGGGCCTCGCCGTATTACTTCGCCTTCGGCGCGGCGGCCCAGCGAAATCCCAACGCGCCGCCGCCGATCCAGACGTACTACATCTCCACGGCAGATTTGCACCGCCGCGGCACCAGCCCAGAGCAACTGTTCGCCCTGAGCAGCAGCACTCCCTGGGAGCGGCCGCGCGAGGCCCGCGTCGTGCCCAAGGAAAAAGCCGCCTACGCCTACACCGAGACGGTCCGCCAGCGTGTCGATCCGGCGCTGGTCGAGTCGGCCGGGGCCGGCGTCTTCCAGTCGCGCGTCTTTCCGCTCCAGCCGGGCAGGCTGCACCGCATCGTGGTGGGCTACGACGTCGATCTCCTGCCGGTGGGCGATGGCCTGGAGTTCCGCCTGGAGCTGCCGGAGATGAAGGTCCCCTGCGTGGCCGACGTGAGCGTGGCCTCGCCCAGCGGCACGGAAATCAAGCTCGACACGGCGGCCGACTTCCGCCGCAGCGACGACGGCCTGGCCAACTTCCGCTTCGACAATTGGAACGGGCGGGAGATCGTCGTGCGCACCACGCCGCCCGGCCCGGTGCTGCTGACCGGCAGCGACCCGCAGTCCGGCCCGTATTTCGCCACGCGCGTCCGGCCGACGCTGCCGCCGACGACCGCTGCCGCCGGCTCGCCGCGGGCGGTGCTGCTGGTCGATACGTCGCTCAGCGCCAGCCCTGAGCAGTTCAACGTCTGGCTGAAGCTGCTTCAGGCAATCCTGAACAATAACCGCGGTTCGCTGGACGAGTTTGCCGTGCTGTTCTTCAGCGTCAACGCCCACTGGTGGCGCGAGCAGTTCACGGCCAACACGCCGGAGAACGTCAAGGAGCTGATCGAGTATGCCCAGACGCTGTCGCTGGAAGGCGCCACCGACCTGGGCCAGGCGCTGGCCGACGCCGCCGCGCCGGCCTGGCTCGGCAAGTCGGCAGGCGAGCGGCACGATGTCTTCCTGCTCAGCGACGCGGCGGCCACCTGGGGACAGGGCGATCCGGCCGCGCTGGCCCGCACGCTCCGCTCGGGGGCTGCCGGGCCGCTCTATGCCTATACGCTCGGCCTGGCCGGCAGCGATTCGCAGCTCATGGCCGCCTTGACGCGCGAGTCGGGCGGGGCCGTGTTTTCGGTCGTCGGCGAGGAGGAGGTGCGCGCCGCTTCGACCGCTCACCGCACGCGGCCCTGGCAGCTTGTGAGCGTGGCGATCGACGGCGGCAGCGACGTGCTGGTCGCCGGCCGGCCGCGGGCGATCTTCCCCGATCAGAACCTGTTGATCGTCGGCCGAGACAAGCCCAGCCCCACCTCGATGGTCACGTTCACGCTCCTTCAGGGTGACGAGGAGCAAATCGTCAAGACGCGCCTGGCGGCGGAGATCGACTCGGAACTGGCCCCGCGCACCTATGGGCAAGTGGCGGTCGATCAGCTCGAAGAGTTGCCCGGAGCGACGGCGGACGAGGGCCCGGCCGCTGCGGGCGATCGTGCGTCGGGCAGCCGTGCTGACAAGCACCTTGCAGGCATCGTGACGGCCTTCGCCCGGCACTTCCGCGTGACGGGCCGCACTTGCTCGCTGGTGATGCTGGAGAGCGAGGAAGACTACCGGCGCTTCGGCATCGATCTGGAGCACGACCAGCTCGTGGTCAAGGCATCGCGGGCCGGAGCCCTCATCAGCCGGTCGCAAGCCGACGAGGCCAAGGCGGCGGCCAACAGCAAAGCCGCCTTCATGGCCTGGCTCGAAAAGATGGAAGAGATGCCGGGGGCAACGTTCAGAGTCCCTTTGGCGCTGGAGATGGCGATAGAGAAAATGCCGCCCGAGGCGTTCGAGGTCCGTGCGCCGCGGCTCGTGTGCAAGAGCCGCACGCCCGAAGGGCAACTGAAAGACTATCAGGAGCAACTGCCCGCGCGCGACGCCGATTACGAAGTCATCGTGGATGAAGCCCAGCGGCGGCTTGCCCGGCACGGCCCGCACGACGCGCTGCGAGCGCTCAGCTCGCTGGTCGAGCAATCGCCCGGCGACGTGGTGCTGGCCCGCGACGTGGCCTTCTCGGCGATGGAGTGGGAGCTTGCCGGGCACGCATACTATCTGTTGCGTCGCGTGGCGACGCTGCGCCCGTTCGAGCCGCAGACCTATCACGCCTTGGCCCGCTGCATGGAGGACCTGGGCAACACGGACCTGGCCTTGGCCTACTATGAAGTCTGCCTGGCCGGCCAGTGGGACGAACGGTATCGCGACTTCCACCACATCGTCGCCTTCGATTACCTGCGGCTGCTGCGGGCCATCGCCGCCGGCCAGCGGCAGACGGCGGCCAGCGACTACGCGGCCGCGCAATTCAAGTCGCTCGCCAAGGAGCATGCCCGGTCCTCGTACGGCCTGGTGGTCATCGTCGGCTGGAACACCGACCGCAGCGACGTAGACCTGCACGTCGCCGAGCCAACCGGCGAAATCTGCTCTTACAATCACACGCGGACCAGGCAGGGCGGAAGCATCACTCCCGACGTGACCCAAGGCTACGGGCCGGAGATGTACGTCCTGCCCAAGCCGGAGGCCGGCGAGTACCGCGTGTGGGCCCACTACTTCGCCAGCGACGCCAACCGGGCCAGCGCCCGCACGAAGGTGTATGCCACGATCTACCAGGACTGGGGCACGGCGCAGGAGAAGGTGCTCCGCAAGACGGTCACGCTGGCCCAAGGGCGGAGCGAGCACCAGATTGCCAGCGTGAAGGTGGAGTGACACGAACCCGACGCACGACCCACTCACTAACCCGACGCACTAACCCGACGCGTAAGCGAGGGAGAAATTGCCATCTACCTCGCATCCTGCCCAAGCCCGATCTGGCCGGCTATCATGGATGCTGCGCGGAACCCGGCCGCAACGTCCAACGTCCAACGTCCAACGTCCAACGTCCAACGTCCAACGTCCAACGTCCAACGTCCAACGTCCAACGTCCAACGTCCAACGTCCAACGTCCAACGAGGTCCAGCGAACACTGGGAGACAAACGTCATGAGCCTTTCGCGCTGGGTGCCGGTTCTGTTCATCGTCGCGGCGATCGCGCCGGCCGCGTGGGCAGATATGCGTGCCGAGAGACGACACGATGCGGAAATGAAGCAGCGAGCGGAGGAACGCGAGACGAAAAAACGCGAAGCGGCCGCGGCAGCCTCGCGGCACCGGACCATTGCCGCCGGCGTCGCAATGGCGGGCGCCATCGCGCTGGCTGGCGTGTGGCTGCTCCGTTCACGCCAGTCCAAGACTGCCGCTGCATTGACGCTGGTCATCGCCGGGCTCACGTCGGCCGCCTCCGCGGATATTCGCGTACCCGGCCAGCCGTATCGCGGCCCGGCCAAGCGCCCGGAAAAAGAGCCGCCTCGGCCCCCGGAGACTGCCCGTAGCGCCTCGTTCGAGGTGCTGGTCGCCACCAGCGGCGGATCGGGCACGCCGCAGCTCGTCATCCCGCGCGAGGCCGTGAAGGGCCTGCTCGCCGATGCCAGCGGGCCTGTTGCGCCAGATGCCGACCGCCTGGCCAGCGCGCCGACGACGACCGCGCCCGGCGATCAGACGGCTGCCCCGGAGGCCGACTCCCCGGACAGCGAAGCGGCAATGCCGCAAGCACACTCGATCATCGCCGGCCTGGCGATGGCCTTCGCCGTGGCCTTGGGCGGCGTGTGGTTCGCTCGGTCCCGCTCACGCACCAGCCGTCGCGGCCTGACGCTGCTGATCTCGGCATCGTTGTGCCTGGGCGTGGGCGTCACGGCCTGGGCCAACGTGGGGCCGCCCAAGACGCCGCCGCCCAGCCAGCCCGCCACGTCCACGCGTCTAGAAACGGCTTTCACCGGCAAGGTGCAGGTGAAATTCGTATCGGGCGACGGCGCGGTGCAGCTCGTCCTGCCGCACAGCGACTTGCTGAAGCTCGTCGAGAAAGAAAACCAGAAACGGTAGCGCCGCGCCTGCGGGCCAGCAGTACTACAAAGAGGAACGCTAATAGGCGCTAATCATCGCTGATAGTCGCGGGCCGTTCCGCCAACGAGTTCGATTCATTAGCGCCAATTAGCGATAATTAGCGTTCCGACATATTTCGCTCGGAGCAGGTTCGCAGTTCTCTGGCATGACCACTCAGGCTCTCGCATCGCCGTCTATCGCCGCGCCGGCCGAAGGATCGCGGTACGCCGTCATTGCGATCGGTCTGGGGTTTGCCGTGGCCGCCTGCGTGCTGGCCGGGGCGCTGCCGATCGGGTTTTCGATCGTCACCGTCTTCCTCTTCGCCGGGCCGCACAATTGGATAGAGCTGCGCTATTTCCTCGCCCGCACGCCTCCGCGATGGGGCCCGCTGGCGCCGTTCTTCGCCATAGGCATCGCCGGCGTGCTGACGCTGACCGTGCTCTTTGCCTCGCTGAGCTGGGTCCCGGCGGCACGGTTGGCTCACAGCCGCCGCCACGTGGAACAGCCTGCTGGTGCTGTGGATCGCGGCGCTGGTCGAGCTGCGCAGCCGCCAGAACCCGCGGCGGAACTGGTTCTTCGTGTGGCCGATCGCGCTAGCGGTCATCGGCGTCAACTGGCTGATGCCGGTGGGCTTGTCGCTGATGCTAGTGTATCTGCACCCGCTGGTAGGGCTGTGGATTCTCGACCGCGAGCTGCGCCGCAACCGCTCGCCATGGCGCCGCGGCTACCATACGTGCCTGGCCTGCCTGCCGGTCCTCTTGGCGGCGCTCTGGCTCTGGCTGTGGAACTCGCCGAACCTGCCGGGCGACGACGTGCTCAGCCAGGCGATCCGCGCGACGCGGGCGCGGAGATCCTCGGCAACGTCTCCAGCCATCTGCTCGTGGCCACGCACACGTTCCTGGAAATGATCCACTACGGCGTCTGGCTGCTGGCCATTCCCCTGGCGGCGGGCATGAGCGCCCCTGGCGAGGCCAATCGCGCGGGCTAGCCCGCCGGTCGCTCACGTGGCGGCGGCTGGTCGCGGTGGGACTCGGCGCGAGCGCCCTGGTGGTCATCGGGCTCTGGGCTTGTTTTCTGGTGGATTATCCCTTTACGCGCGACGTGTACTTTACCGTAGCCATGCTGCACGTGCTGGCCGAGGCGCCATTCCTGCTGCGGGCGCTGTAGAGTGGTGTAGGACGGATTTCAATCCGTCCGCTTCCGTTTAAGGGCGAGTGCTGCTTAGGGGGAAATCCATGTGGCGGTGGATTGTCATTTTGCTTCCGATTATCGTGCTCCCGCTGATAGGCTTTGGCGTCGGCGAGCTTTTCGGCCAGCGTTCGGGATGGGAATACGCCGTGGTCGTACTTGCGGTTGTTTTCGCCGGGTACCTTGTTTGGGACATTCACAACCGCTTTAGGGCACGCTAGGCAACACAGGGTGCGCCCACTGCCAACGGACCTTGCTTACGGACGGATTGGAAATCCGTCCTACGTTTTTTTTGGATACTCCGATGGACCCCACCGACCTCTGGGCCTTCCTGCCGCTGGGGTATCTGCTGACCGTTCTGATCGAGACGCCGGTGCTGCTGGCCGGCCTCTCGCCACGGCATTCGCTTGGCCGGCGGCTGCTGGCGGGGCTATGGCTGACGGCGTGCACGTATCCGATCGTCGTGCTCGTGCTGCCGCTGGCGATCGATTCGCGGGCACATCACGGTCTCTATTTGCTGATCGCTGAGACGTTCGCCCCGGTGGCCGAATGCATTCTCTTTTGGGCGGCCTTCGGCGGGAGGCCCAAGGACCGTTTTCTATGGCGCGATTGGGCCGTGATCGTGGCCGCGAACCTGACGTCGTTCCTGGTCGGCGAGTTGATGTACTTCCTTTGGTGGCGTTGAGCGCAGAATTTTGATGTTGGACGTTCAATGTTGGACGTTCAATGTTGGACGTTCAATGTTGGACGTTCGCTCTCGTCCAAGCACCACCGCCGCTGCGGGCCAGCCACCCTCTCACCTTGTCACCTTGTCACCTTGTCACCTTGTCACCTTGTCACCCCTCACGCTCCCCGAATCGTGTGCAGCTTCAAAAGGTTCGTGCCGCCCGCACGCCCGGTGGGAACGCCGGCGACGATCAGGATCTTATCGCCGGGGACGGCGATCTGCTTTTCCAACAGCACCGTCTCGGTCAGGGCCAACAGGTCATCGCCTGTGGCCGCGTGCCGCTCGGCCAGTAGCGGCCGCGTGCCCCATAGGAGATTGAGGGATTGGTAGACATTCCGCCGCGGCGTGACAGCCACGAGGGGCGCCTGCGGCCGCTCGGCCGAGACCAGCCGCGCGGTGTAACCGCTGGTCGTGAAGGCCGCGATGCACACCAGCGGCGTTGCCCGGTCGATGGCGTGGATCGCCTGCGCCAGCACGCGCGTCTCGTCGCGGCCGGTCGGCGCGTAGTCGCGCTCCTGCACATGAGGCTCGACCTCGCGGGCGATGCGGGCCAGCATCTCCACCGCCTTGCACCGGGTACTTGCCGACCGCCGTCTCGCCGGACAGCATCACCGCGTCGGTGCCGTCGAAGATGGCGTTGGCCACGTCGCTGGCCTCGGCCCGCGTCGGCCGCGGGCTCGTGGATCATGCTCTCCAGCATCTGCGTGGCGGTGATCACCGGCTTGCCGCGCTGGCTGCCGGCGCGGATGATCCGCTTCTGGATCGATCGGCACCTGCTCAGGGCGTCAGCTCGACGCCCAGGTCGCCGCGGGCCACCATCAGGCCGTCCACCGCATCCAGGATTTCCTCCAGATGGTCCACGGCCTCGGGCTTCTCGATCTTGGCCAATACAGGAATCGGGACCTTTTCCGCGGCCAACAGCTCCTTCAGCGCCCGCACGTCGGCCGCGCAGCGCACGAAGCTGAGCGCGACCCAATCGACCTCCAGCGCGATGCCCAGCTTGAGATCGCGGCGGTCCTTGTCGGTCAGCGACGGCAGCCGCAGCGACGTGCTAGGGAGCGCGACCCCCTTACGGCTCTTGAGCAGCCCACCCTCGACGACGCGGCAGCGCACGGCCGAGCCAGCCGCTTCTTCCACGCGCAGCTCGAGCAGCCCGTCATCGAGCAGCACCTGCTCGCCCGGCCTGGCCTCGGCCCCCAGGTGCGGGTAATCGATCGGCAGGCAATCGGCCTGCCCGGCATACTCCGCCTGAGGAACGAGCGTCACCGTTCCTCCGGCGACCAGCGTCGTCTCTCCTTGCGGCAACTGGCCGATCCGGATCTTCGGCCCTTGCAGATCTTGCAAGATGGTGAGGGGCGTGTCGAGCTCTTCGGCGACCGTCCGCAGCAGCCGCACCATCCGCTCATGGTCGGCGTGGCTGCCGTGCGAGAAATTGAGCCGGGCAACGCTCATGCCGGCGCGTACCAAATCGCGCACCACCTCCGGCGAGCTAGAGGCGGGGCCGAGCGTGGCGACGATCTTGGTGCGAGGGCGAGAGGTCGTCATACCGCGCAAGATACCGCCGACACCGGGAAAAGAAAGGTCACTCAGCCAACGCGTAGCCAGAACCGGCGCTGCACGCGTGACAAGATCGTGCGATAGCGGCCTCGAATTCAGAGAACGCTAATAAGCGCTAATCAACGCTAATAGCCTCAGGAACAACCGTGCGAGGGCTGACTTCCACGATTAGCGTCTATTAGCGATTATCAGCGTTCCAAAAGCTTCTACTTCCCATCCCCATCCGCCGTCGCCCCGCCCCCGGTGTTGATCTTGTACTTGTTCTCCAGATGGGCGTGGGCTTCGCTGGCCTGGCCGCTCTTGGGGTAGCGGCTACAGACGGCCTGGAAGGCCTTGATGGCCAGCTCTTTTTTCGCCGCCTCTTCGTAGGTGTAGCCGACCTGCAATTGGGCCTGCGGCGCCCAGTCTTGATGGCCGCCCACGATTTGCAGGTAGAGCAGGACGGCCTCGTTGTACTCCTTGAGCGCCCGGTGGCAGGCGGCCATCTCCCAGTAGTTCTGCGGCGGGTTGTCGCAGAGCCGATAGGCGGCGATCGCCTCCTTCAGCTTGCCGAACTGGCGGAACGTGCCGGCGATCTCCCATTGCCACGAGCCGGCGCGCTGGGAGTCGGTCTTCATCAGCCCTTGATAGACGGCGATAGCCTCGGCCATTTTGCCGGCCTGGCGGTAGGTGCCGGCGATGTTGCCTTCCCAGGTGGCGACGTTCTTGGCGTCCAGCGACGCCGCCTCGCGATAGGTGGCGATGGCCTGGTCCCAGCCCTTTTCCTCGCGGAACATGGCGGCGATCTCGGCCAGGCCGGCCGGCCTGGCGGCGAAGCGGCGATAGGTGGCCTTGGCCTCGTCGCGCAGGTTCTGCGACCGCTGCCACAACGCCAGCCGGCCCAGGATGTCGTCGGCCACGCCGAACGACTTGACCATCTGGTCATAGACCTTGGGCACGTCCGCCGGCCGGCGCGACACGCTATACGCATCGGCAATGAAGAACGAAAGCTGCTTCGCGCGGGCCTTGGCCGCCTCGTCTTTCAGGTCGGCCGGCATTTGTTCGCGCAAGAAGCCGATCACCTGGTCGGCCAGCTTCTCGCCCAAGGCCTTCGTCTCGGCGGCGCCGGTGAGATTGCTGATGGGGTTCGAGACATAGCTCATGACGTGCGGGGCAAGCTGATCGCCCTGATACGTCGTGGCCAGCGCGTCTTTGCCTTCGGCGAAGGCGCCGGTGGTGAAGTAGTGGACGGCCAACTGGCGCGAGGCCTCATGGCAGTGGCCGGCGGTCTGGTCGGTGCGCTTGGCGTCGAACGTCAGCTCCCGCCAGAGCTGGACCTTGGCCTTGTCGTCCCCCTCGATGCGGGCGAGATCGGCCAAATCGACGCGAGCCAACGTGGCCACGTCGTGCATGGGAAATTTCGTCAGCACGTGGACGTAGGCCTTCTTGGCGGCCTTGATCTCGGCCAGGCCTTTGTAGGTGTGGCCGATGTAGTAGGCCGCGGCGGTGGCTTCCGGCGCGTCGGGCCAGTAATCGAGCACCGATTGAAAGCCGTCCTTGATGGCCGTGTTCTGCTGCCGCCGCTGCACCATCGCCAGACTCCACTTGAGCTGGGCGTAGGGCGCGCCTTCGCTCTTCTCGTAAAGCCGGAGGAATTTCTCATACTCGGCCGCCGCGACCTTGTAGTCGCCGTCGCGATAGTACTTCTCGGCGATGTTGAGCTGATAGCGCTCGGCCTCGCGGAGCTTTTTCCAGCGCTCGAGCGACATCTCGTCGAGCCGCTGAGCGTTGGCGGCCGTGCATAGTCCGATGAGGACGGCGAGCACCAGCAGCGCCAAAGACGCCGAACGTCCAACGTCCAACGTCCAACGTCCAACGTCCAACGGCGGGGTGTCGCACGTCAGACCCCGGCCGGCTCGGCCGGCAGGTGAACCAGGTTGGCGGCTAGCCGGCTGACGCGCGCAATTAATTTCGTCATACCCCTGCCGGCTCGGCCGGCAGGTGAACGAGGTTGCCGGGCTAAGCGGCTCGTTGGCCTCAGTGCGACAACCTGCCTCACCTGCCGGACAAGCCGGCAGGGGTCGAATCCAGGGCCCCTCCTTGCTAGCTGGCCAACCTTGGCTCCCTGCCAGACGAGCTGGCAGGGGAGCGTCCCTCTGGGAGGGCTGACGCCCCTGGCTACTGACGGTCGCCGCTTCGCGGCTTCTTGCGGCTGCGCCGCTCCGAAGCACATGGAACGGTTCGACGTTGGACGTTGGATGTTGGACGTTGGACGGTCGGCCTGTCCACGCCATTTCTTCGCTTTGCATCGAACGCCCCTCGAACCCTTCGATGTTCGATGTTGGACGTTCGATGTTCGATGTTCGGTCCATTCGCGTCATTTGCGTTGCTTGCGGGCTTCTTTCCATTTGCTGTACTCCGCGTAGGCATAGAAAATGACGTTCGTGCCAAGCTGATAGCAGTATTCGGCGATCTCCGGCTTCACGCCGGCAGTGCTCGTCGCTCCAGGCGTCGCCGATGTCGCCGGGATGGTAATAGCAGACCCAGCGGCCGTCCACCTTCCAGCCCCAGGCGTCGCGGCCGCCGTGCGGGGCCACGTAGGGCAGGAAGGGAATGCGATAGGGCCGCATGTGGATCGGATCGTCCAGCGCCACCCGCACCGGCTCGACGCTGGGCAGCACCTGCCGCATCATCTGGAAGAACTGGTTGTGGAAGTGGCTGCTGCCGCCGTTGTCGCCGAAGATCATGCCGTGCTTTTCCATCAGGTAGTCGCGGAGGATCCGCACTTCCTGCTTGGAGACCGAGATGTCCTTCTGCCCGGTCATGTAGACGAAGGGCGGGGCCGCATCCGCCGCCGCCCGGCCGAGCTGCATGACGGTGCGCGACTCCGTCGGCGTCGGCCACCGGCTGGCTAGTCCGGGCATGGTACTCGACGAGCATGTTGACGTCGGCCCCCACGCCGAAGTCCTGGCTCCAGTCGCCGCCGGCGTATTCCAGGCGGATGAACCGCACCTTGCCCAGCGACGTGCCGCCGGCGAACCCGGCCCCCTCGCCGGCTCCCTGGCCGATCCGGTACTGATGCTGCGTCACCTCGTTGAGCTGCAGCTTCACGTCGTCGATCGGCGGCGGGTTGAAGATGATGGCGCTGAACGGGTTGATGACGTAACTTCTTCTTGATGACCTTTTGAATCTTCACTTGCTGGGCGATCTGCCTGCTCCTCGCCGCCGCCGGCCGGCATCTCGAACCGCTCCTCGCAGCCGCCGATGAGGGTGAACAACGTCAGCCCGCTGAAAAAATACAGGCAATAGACCACGAACGCGGCCAGCGACTGCACGAGCTTCTTGCTGGTGCGGCCGTAGTACCAGGCGTCGGTGTCGAGGGGATTCCAGATGCGGCGCGGCGAGCGTGGGAGGGATTTGCGATCCGTCCGGCCATCCGCGGCAAGGGCAGGGCCTGCGTGGACTGCCGCTCGGACGGATTGGAAATCCGTCCTACGTCGCCTTGCGGCATAGTGCCGCGACGCGCGCTCCACGCCCCAAATGACCCAGGCCAGACCGATGACGAACAAACCGGCCGTGCCGACTTGCGCTAGCGTGGCCCGCAGACTGAACAGCCACGCCAGTTCCTTGGGCCCGTTCAGCGCGCCCTCTTCAACGGCAAAGACGAGGAATTGCCAAATCGGCAGGTAGGCCAGGCTGACAACCAGGCCGCGGACCAACGGCCGGCCGCGCCGGGCCGCCACCACGGTCCAGGCGATGGCCGCCACGGCCGAGGGCAAAAAGACGCTCCACAACAGGAGCTTCGTGCCGGCCAAGCCTTCGGGCAGATCGATGTGTAGGAATTGCCCTTCGCGCCACGACTCGACCCACAGCCACTCGGCCAATGCCAGGAACCAGGCCGCCGCCAACGGCATCGTCAGCAGCCAAGCCACGGCCCAGGCCGATCGACCACGGCGAGCCAGGGCAGCGGAGTCGGCAGAACTCATGCGGCTGATCGAGCGAGGAGGGCTTCAGGCGGGGCTGCGGGCGGATGGCGAGCGTCGAGGCGTAAGCCCGACGTGCAATACACGGATTAGAATACACGGATTAGGTCGCGAACCCTATTTTGCCGTGAACCTGCCTCGGCGAGCAACCCTACGGAGCAAATGCCGAGCTAATCCGGCCAGTGCGCGGCGCGAACGCGGCCTTGCGTTATAATTGCCGCCGCGTCAACCAACGTTACACGCGGAAGTGATCTCATGTCCACAGATGCTCCGAAAGACGCCGCGGCGGACGCCCCGACAGATGCCCCGCTTGATACCTTAGTGGAGCGCATGCGGGCGGGCGACGCCGAGGCCCTGGCCCAATTCGTCGAAGCCCGCCGGCCGCAGCTCCTCACGTACATTCAGCGGCAGCTCAGCGACGGCCTGCGACGGAAGGTCGAGGCGGAGGACGTGCTGCAAGAGGCTGCCGCCGAGGCGGTGCGCTCGCTGGCCAGCATCGACCTGTCGAGCTGGGACCCCTTCAGTTGGCTGTGCCAGATCGCCGAACGGCGGATCATCGATGCCCACCGGCGGTTCTTCGGGGCACAGAAGCGTGACGCTTCCCGAGAGGTTTCCATCAACGCCCCCGGCGGCGGCGCCGACGGCAGCCGCCAGGGGATCGTTAACCTGCTGGTGGCCAGCATCACCTCGCCGACGCAGGCCCTGTCGCGCAAAGGGCGCGAGTTCCGGCTGCTGGAGGCGATGAAGACCCTGCCGGACGACCAGCAAGAAGCGCTGCGGCTGCGGTACGTGGAAAACATGCCTTCCAAAGACATCGCCAAACGGCTTGGCAAGACCGACGGCGCGGTCCGCGTGATGCTCACGCGCTCGCTGCAAAAGCTGCACGGCATTCTGGGGGAAGAGACGGTTTAGACTCGCCTCGGGCCGTTTTGCCTGGAATGACAGTAGCTCGATTCTTCGCAGCGGCATCATCTCGGGTCATAAATGCCTACGCTGAAAGCGTTCAACTCCATAGCCCAGGGTTGCCGCGTCAGCGGCTACCCTGGGAATGATCGACCAATCACCGCCAACAACCCTGAAAGGGTTGCACGAGGCGCAACGCAAACGCGAGTTGTGCAACCCTTTCAGGGTTGTCAGGATCTTCTTTGGTTTTGCCCAGGGTAGCCGCTGACGCGGCAACCCTGGGCTTCGGAATTCAACCCTTTCAGGGTTGGAAACGCGAAGACAAGGGCGTTCGACGCGGAGTCGAAGCGAAGAATCTCTCGCGCCGCGTAGGTCCTTCGCTTCGCTCAAGATGGCAAATGTGGTGCCTTTCACTCGCGTGCGCGTCGGGGTTAGTGTGCATACAATAAGTCGTGCGAGCGAACTTGCTGGAATTGTCGGACAACGGCCTGTTTTGCCCGGCTGGGAACTTCTATATCGACCCCTGGCGGCCGGTCGAGCGGGCGGTCATCACCCACGCCCATTCCGACCATGCCCGCTGGGGCAGCCGCAGCTACCTCACGGCGCAGCCCGGTGAGGCGGTCCTGCGCGCTCGGCTAGGCGACGCCACGATCCAAACGGCGGCCTACGGCGAGACGCTGTCGCTTGGCGGCGTGCGGCTCTCGCTCCATCCGGCCGGTCACATCCTCGGCTCGGCCCAGGTGCGCATCGAGCACCGCGGCGAGGTGTGGGTCGTGTCGGGCGATTACAAGACCGCGCCCGACCCGACGTGTGTCCCCTTCGAGCCGCTGCGCTGCCACGTTTTCGTGACGGAGTCTACCTTCGGCCTGCCGATCTACCGCTGGCCGCAGCCGGCGGAAGTCTTCGCCGACATTCATACCTGGTGGCGGGCCAACCAAGAGCGCGGGCGAACGAGCCTGCTCCTGGGCTATGCGCTGGGCAAGTCGCAACGCCTCTTGGCCGGCCTTGACCCCTCCGTGGGACCGATCTATGCCCACGGGGCTGTGGAGCGCATGAACGCCGCGTATCGCGCCGCGGGCGTGCCGCTGGCGGAAACGCCCGTTGCGTCTGCGGCGAACCCCGACGCCGTTTGGGGCCGCGCACTGGTGCTGGCACCGCCGGGGGCGCATGCGACGCCGTGGGTTCGCCGGTTTCGTGCCGTCTCTACGGGCCTGGCTTCGGGTTGGATGCGCATCCGCGGCACGCGCCGTCGCAGGGCCGTCGATCGCGGGTTCGTTCTCTCGGACCACGCCGATTGGGAGGGATTGCTAGCCGTCATTCGCGCAACGGGCGCCGCCCGAGTTTGGGTGACGCACGGCTACACGGCCGTGCTCGTGCGCTGGCTGCGGGACCTGGGCGTGGCAGCGGTCGCGGTGGCCACGCAGTTTGAGGGCGAGACCGACGAAGCCGATCCGGCCGCCGCGGACGCAAGTCAGCCGCATTCTCTGCCGCAATCGGCTGGTGCGGAGGGCCCAGACGCGCCATGAAGGCCTTCACCAAGCTGTTTGCCGCGCTGGACGAAACGACGCGCACGAGCGAGAAGGTCGAGGCCCTCGCGCGCTACTTCGCTTCCGCGCCTGCATCGGATGCGGCTTGGGCCGTGTACTTTCTCACCGGACACAAGCCGCGGCAGGTGATCCCCAGCCGCAAGCTCTGGGCCTGGGCGATCGAGGTCTCAGGCGTGCCCGACTGGCTGTTCGAAGAAAGCTATCATGCGGTGGGTGATATGGCCGAAACGGCCGCGCTGTTACTGCCCCGACACGAGCGCTCCAGCGACCGGTCGCTCACCCATTGGGTCGAGGAGCGGCTGCTTCCGCTGCGGAGCATGAGCGAAACGCGCCAGCGGGCGGCCCTGCGAGAGGCCTGGGCGGAGCTCGATGACGCTCAACGCTTCATCTGGAACAAGCTCATCACCGGCAGCTTTCGCGTCGGCGTCTCGGCGCAACTGGTGACCCGCGCCTTCGCGCGGGCCGGCGGATTGCCGGTCGAGACGGTGGCACACCGCCTGATGGGGAGTTGGCAGCCGACGGCAGAGTTCTACCAGCGGCTGTTGGCCGCCGAATCGGCCGACACGGATACCAGCCGGCCCTACCCCTTCTTTCTCGCCCATCCTCTGGAAGGCGAGCCCGCTTCGCTAGGAAATCCGCAGGACTGGCACGCCGAGTGGAAGTGGGACGGGATTCGCGCCCAGCTCGTTCGCCGGGAAGGTCTGACGTTTCTTTGGACGCGGGGCGAAGAGCTGGTCACGGAACGATACCCGGAGATCGCCGCGGCGGCGGCCGCCTTGCCCGACGGCACGGTGCTGGACGGCGAGATCGTGGCCTGGAAGCAAGGCGCCGTATTGCCTTTCGGCCAGCTCCAGCGGCGAATCGGCCGCAAGACGCTCAGCAACAAGCTCGTGGCCGAAGTGCCCGTAGCGCTGATGGCATTTGATCTACTCGAGGAGAGCGGCCAAGATATCCGCAGCCGGCCCCTGTCGGAGCGGCGGGCCAGGCTCGAGGAGCTGCTGGCCGCGGCTTCGCGGGAGGGGCTACGGATATCGCCCCGCCTAGCGGCCACGACCTGGGAGGAGCTGGCGGCGCGGCGATTGGAGAGCCGGTCGTGGCAGACCGAAGGCGTGATGATCAAGCGTCTGGATTCTCCGTACCGCGTGGGGCGCGTGCGGGGCGACTGGTGGAAGTGGAAGGTTCACCCTCACACGATGGACGCCGTGTTGGTCTATGCGCAGCGAGGCAGCGGCAAGCGTGCCAGTCTGTACACGGATTACACGTTCGCCGTCTGGGACGAGGGCGAGCTGGTGCCGATCGCCAAGGCCTATTCGGGCCTCACGGACGCGGAGATTCGGCAAGTCGATGCCTTCATTCGCCGGCACACGGTGGAGAAGTTCGGCCCGGTGAGGACCGTGAAGCCGGAGCTGGTCTTCGAGCTGGGCTTTGAGAGCATCCGTCGGTCCACGCGGCACCGCTCGGGCGTCGCCGTGCGATTCCCGCGGATCCTGCACTGGCGCAAGGACAAGAAGCCCGCGGAGGCCGACACGCTCAGGACGCTTCGGGCCCTGCTGCCGCCTGAAGCCGAGCGACACGAAGAAGCTCGATCCGGGCCGCGACAGCGAGAGCTCTTTGGAGAGCTCGACCCGGACTAGCAGCGAACGTCTCATCTGTGTTCTCGGTGGAAGGGAAGGCAACCACGAATAGCACCAATTACACGAATAAGAAAGCCGACGACGCAATGATCTCCTTAAATGACTGTTCGCTCATGAATAACTTAAGCTTCATTCGTGTTATTCATGCTATTCGTGGTTGTCTAATCATGCTCGTCGCTGTCGCGGTGGAGGCGCCAGGAATGGAGCCTGTAAGGCACGTCGTGGCGCGCGTTGCGCCGGTTGACCTGGCCTCGCGCTCCAAGGACGAACAACCGGCCGAGGTGAAGCTTCAAGCCGCGGATTTTGGCGGCGACGGCCGACTCGACCTGCCGTCCCTTCGCGTGACACGCTACGACCCTGCGACCGAGAAGGAAACCTCTGCTCCGCTCCCCTGGCGCTGGTACGACGACGCCATTCCGTACGACTTTCCCGAGTGCGAGCAGAACGCCCACGCCACCGACGGCGTGAACCTGCACTTCGTCTCGCGGCCGCGCTGGGGCGACTTCTACAACCTGCTCGGCGACGGCGCCGGCGGCCGGCTCGTGTGGACGCACACCCAGCAGGGAGGCACGGCGGCGGTCTATCGCATCACCTTCCGGCTGCTGCCGAAGGGACAGTCGCCCGACCGCCTGCCGCCGCGCGGCTTCGTCGGCGACGGCAGCCATCGCTGCGCCGAGACGGCGGGCCAGCACCACCGGCATGTACCTCGGCCGCGTCGCCGTCGCCGACTGGGACGGCGACGGGCTGCTCGACCTGCTCGTCGGCGGCTCCCGCGGCCAGGTCCTGTTCTACCCGAACCGCGGCACGCGCACAGCGGCCGGAGTTCCCCTACGCTCGACTCGTGTCCACGGCCGACGGCAAGCCGCTGGACGTCGGCTTCTCCTCGAGCCCTCTGGCCGTGGACTGGGACGGCGACGGCCTCACGGACCTCGCTCAGCGGCGCCGAGCGCAACCGAGCGCTGTTCTTTCGCAACTCAGGCACCGCCCGCGCGCCGCGGCTGGTCAACCAGGGCTTCGTCCTGGCCGACGGCAAGCCGCTGGCCCTGCCGGTCGAGCCGGTGCCCAAATCGCCCAAGGGAGTCTACGAGCTGGACTATTTTCCCACCCTGGAGGCCGTCGACTGGAACGGCGACGGCCGGACCGATCTCTTATGCGGCGGCTACATCACCGGCCGGATCTACTTGTACGAGAACGTCGGAGGCAAGGCCGTCGGTGCGCCTCGTCTGAAGTTCGCCGGCCCCTTGGAGGCCGACGGCAAGCCGCTCAACGTCGGCGACTGGGCGGCCGCGCCGTCGGCGGCCGATCTCGACGGCGACGGCGACCTCGACCTCGTCACCGGCAACATGCCGCTGAACGCCGGCGGCGGCGACGCCACCGACCCCGATCGCGTCCTGCGCTACTACGAGAACGTCGGCACCCGCCAGGCGCCGCGGCTGGTCGAGCGCACGTTTCCCAAGACGGGCAAGTTCCCCTACGTGTCGCTGGCAGCCCCTCGCGCGGCGGACCTGAACGGCGACGGCCTGCTCGACCTGGCCGTCAGTGCCGGCGAGAACGTCTACCTCTGGTTCAACACGGGCACCCGCAGCGAGCCGAAGTTCGCCGTCCACGACCAGCCGCTCCAGGGACACTGGGGCAGTGATCCGCTGCCGACCTTCGGCCTTCAGTTCCTGAGCCGGGATGGGGACGGCCCGCCGGCTTTCTCAGCGGCTTCACGGTCTACCGCAACGCCGGCGGCGGGCGATTCCAGGGCGAGTCGCTGCTGCCTGCGGAAACCGGGTCGACCATCCCCCCGCCAGCGGCGACGGCTGGACGTTCACGCAGCTGGCCGACCTCGACGGCGACGGCCGGCGCGACCTGCTCTACGGCACGCACGAGGGCACCATCTGGCTGCACCGAACCTCGGCGGCAAGCCGCGCGCTTCGACGAGCAGGGCCACCTGCTGGGCCCGTGGGCGGCAAGCCGATCCAGGTCGGCCCGACGGCCGGGCAGAAGATGGACTTCGACGTCCTGCAAGGTGCCCGCACGACGTTCTCGGCCGCCGACTTCGACGGCGACGGCCTGAATCGATCTGGTCGTCGGCGACACCTACGGCAAGGTGCGCCACTATCGCAACGTCGGCACGAAGCAAAAGCCGCTCTTCGCCGCCCGGTCGAGATCGGCGACATGAAGACCCGCATGACCCCGTACGCGGCCGACTGGGACGGCGACGGCCGCACCGACGTGGTCGGCAGCACCGCGGCCGGCGACGTGGCGTTCTTCCGCAACCGGGAAGACGGCCGCTTCGCCGCTCGCCGAGCCCATCCGCGTGCCCGTCGTTGCCGTACGGCCCGTTCGCCGCCGTCACCGACTGGAACGGCGACGGCGACGCGGACCTGATCGTCGGCACGGGCTACGGCTACTTCTGCTGGTTCGAGCGGTCGTTCCTGGAGCGCGGCTACGCGAAGGCCGAGTTGGTGAGTAAGTGAGTAAGTGAGTAAGTGAGTAAGTGAGTAGGTGAGTAGGTGAGTAGGTGAGTAGGTGAGTAGGTGAGTAGGTGAGTAGGTGCAAGTAGATGCGGGTTCGATGCAGGACAGCAAGCGGTTGGTCGGCGCCTCGGAGATTCTTCGCTTCGCTCAGAATGACATTCCGCGACCTACTCACCTACTCACCTACTCACCTACTCACTTCGCCCCCATGCGGATCGCGCCATCCAGCCGGATCACCGCGCCATTGAGCATCTGGTTCTCGACGATGTGCTGAGCCAATGCGGCGTATTCCTCGGGGCGGCCGAGCCGTGGCGGGAACGGCACTTGCTCGGCCAGCGATTGGCGAACGGCGTCCGTCATGGCCGCCCATCATCGGCGTGTCGAACGTGCCCGGCGCGATCGTCATCACGCGGATGCCGAAGCGGGCCAGCTCGCGGGCGATGGGCAGCCCCATGCCGGCCACGCCGGCCTTCGAGGCCGAGTAGGCTGCCTGGCCGATCTGCCCCTCGAAGGCCGCGCAGGACGCGGTGTTGATGATCACCCCCCGCTCACCGTCCGGGCCGGCGGGCAGCGTGGCCATCTTGGCGGCCACCAGGCGTATGACGTTGAACGTGCCCACGAGATTGATCTGGATGACGCGGGCAAAGTCGGCCAGCGTCGTGCGGGCCTTCCTTGCCGACGACGCGCTTGCCCAGCACGATGCCGGCGCAGTTGACCGCGCCGTTGAGGCCACCGAAACGCGATACGGCCGTCTCGACCGCGGCGGCCACGCTGGCTTCATCGGTGACATCGGTCCGCGCGAAACGGCCGAAGTTGCCCCCAGCTCGCTAGCGACGTTTTCACCGCGCGAGTTAACATCGGCCAGCACTACGCGGGCGCCAGCGGCGACGAAGCGCCTGGCGGTGGCTTCGCCCAAGCCAGACGCGCCGCCGGTGATGATGAACACGCTGCCGGCCAGTTGCATCGATCCCTCCCACGTGGGGCACGTTTCTAAACGTGCCCGACCACTTCGCAAATTGCACCGAATTCCCATCCATGGCTGGGCACGTTTAGAAACGTGCCCCACGCCCTACTTCCGCGCCTCGCGCACCAGGTGCCCCAGCTCCGGCAGGATAATCTTCTCCAGGGCCAGGCGCACGCCAGCCGGCGAGCCGGGCATGGTGAGCACGACTTTCGGGCCGATCAGCCCACCGACGGCCCGGCTGAGCATCGCGGCCGGTCCGATCTCCTGGTGGCTCAACCAGCGGAACAGCTCGCCGTAGCCCGGCAGTTCCTTGGTGAGCATTTGCCGCACGGTCTCATAGGTCTGATCGCGGCGGCTGATGCCGGTGCCGCCGGTCAGCAGCACGGCGTCCACGTCGTCGCGTCCCACTAATTCAATGAGCAGTGCCCGCATCCGCCGCGGCTCGTCGGTGATGATGTGCCGCGCCGTCGCCACGTGCCCAGCGGCCGTCAGCAGCTCGACCACTGTGCCGCCGCCGGTATCGGTCTCGAGCGTCCGGGTATCGCTGACGGTGACGACCGCACAACGGAGCGTGCGGGGGGCTTCGGCTTTGTGCTGGGGGGCGCCGCTAGGAGTTGGTCCCCCGTCAGTTTTCCCTTGTCATTTGTCATTTGCAGTCGCTCATTACGCGCCAAGCAACGTTAACAACGGACAACTGACAAAGGACAATGGACAATGGACTCAATGCGTGATCGCGATCAGCTCCCCGTCGCGCAGCGCCTGGCGAATGTTCACCAGCAGCCGCTCGCCGCTGTCCAGCACGAACGACTGCACCTTGTGGTCCTCGACCATGGCTAACCGCGTCTCCAGCCATTGGCACTTGTCCTTGATCTGCCGGACCGACAATCTCCCGCGCGTGCAATCGGGCCAGGCGTCTCGGGCGATGCCCAGGGCCTCGCAATAGCGCACGAGGTGCTCCCACTGCTGAGAGCTGACCCCCCAACTGCCGTGATGGCCCACCGGGCGGATCAGCACGCCGCTGTCGTCGAACGCCGGGGAGTGAATGATAAAGGCGCCCATGCGACGGGCTCCTGGGTTCCGTCATGCTGGCTTCGTCAACGCCTCGTACAGCGCCGCGATGCGTAACCGGAAACCCGGCAGCACCTCGCCGCCGTGCAGCTCCTCGTCACGACTCACCAGGCTCACGTCTTTGGGAGAGGTGTACACGTACACCCGGCCGGACCTGGGGTAGACGACCCAAACCAGCTTCACGCCGGCCGCAAAATAGTCCGTGATCTTGGCGTCGATTTCCGTCGCCAGGTTGGTTGGGCTGACGATCTCTACCGCCAGATTCGGCACGACATCCCAGGCTTCGGTCTCGGGCGGCATTGGCTCAGGCCAGCGAGCATAGGACACAAAAGCAACATCGGGGCGACGTTTGAGCTTGTGACCGGCGTCGAGAACGAAGAGCATCTCAGGTACTGCGATTCCCAGCTTGTGTTCCCATACAAAGTTTGCCATGTCGCGCAATAACGCGGCAGCCAACGACACAGCCAAGGCACTCATGGGTTCCAGCTCGCGGCGCTCGCCATCGACCACTTCATAGAGCCCGTCCTCGCCGTCCGGCAGTGTGCCGGTCAGCGGCTCCGTGATTGAATGCATCGACATGAGGTTCCTCTCCAGTAATTTGTGGGCGGTGCCCACCCTGCAATCTTACGGCCCCTCTGTCGCCGCACCCGGCAGCAAGTGCCCCAGCTTATCGCGCTTCGTCTCCAGATACCGCCGGCAGTGCTCGTGCACCGGGGCCAGGATCGGCACCTGGTCCACGACCTCCAGGCCGATAGCCGCCGTAGATGAAGGCGTCGGTCTTCTTGGGGTTGTTCGTCAGCAGCCGGACCTTGCTCAGGCCGAGGTCTTTGAGGATTTGCAGGCCGATGCCGTAGTCGCGCACGTCGGCCTTGAAACCCAGGGCCAGGTTCGCCTCGACGGTATCCAGGCCCTGGTCCTGCAGGTTGTAGGCCTTGATCTTTTCGACGAGGCCGATGCCGCGCCCTTCCTGCGGCAGATAGACGAGCGACCCCCGCCCCCTCGCCGCGGATCATGTCCAGAGCCAGGTGAAGCTGGTCGCCGCAGTCGCAGCGCAGCGATTCGATCAGGTCGCCCGTAAAACACGACGAGTGCAGCCGCACCAGCGGGGCGGCTTGCGACGCCACGTCGCCGAAGACCATCACGATCGGCTGCTGCGGCTCGTACTTCACGTCGTAGACGATCACCGTGCCGGTGCCGTACTTGGTCGGCAACTGCGACTGGGCCACGCGCTCGACCAGCTTCTCGCGGCGGCGGCGCCAGCGGATCAGCTCTTCGATGGAGATGATCTCCAGGCGGTGCCGCTCGGCCAGCGCGAAGAGCTCATCGCGAGTGGCCCGGTCGCCGCTCTCACCCAGCACCTCGCACAGCACGCCCGCGGGCGTGAGGCCGGCCAGGCGCGCCAGATCCACGGCGGCCTCCGTGTGGCCGGCCCGGCGGAGCACGCCCCCCTCCTTGGCAATCAGCGGAAAGAGGTGCCCCGGCCGCACGAAGTCTTCCACGCGGCTGGCCGGATCGATCACTGCCCGGATGGTCGTCGCCCGCTCCTGGGCCGTAATACCGGTGCGGGCTGAGCGATGATCGATGGGCACGGTGAACGAAGTCTTCAGCGGGGCCGTGTTGTGCTCGACCATGGCCGAGAGCTCGAGCCGCCGGGCCACGTCCGGCAGGATCGGCATGCAGAGCTGCCCCCGGCCGGTGAGCATGAAGTTGACCGTCTCGGCCGTGGCCTTCTCGGCCGCGCAGATGAAGTCGCCCTCGTTCTCCCGGTCCTCGGCATCGACGACCACGACGACCTCGCCGCGTCCGATCGCCTCGATCGCCGCTTCGATCGACGAGAACTGCGGCGCCGGCGATGGCTCATCGGCTTCCGCGCCGGAGGGTACGATGGAGAGATGCTCACGCCTCATGGCGAAACCAGCCCCTTGTTTCGGGAATAGGGCCGCGTCTCACGCTACGGCCGAAGTTCAGGAGACGTGATTATAGGTGAGCTGGCGGAGAACCAAAACGGCGGACCGTGGCAAATGCAGGACACAGCCGAATTCGTGGATAATGGGTGAGACGCCTGAGCCGCGAAGCGGCGGCATGCAGTAGCCGGCGGCGTCAGCCGCCGGTCAGTGAGTGAAGAAGATGCGAGCCCCAAAGGGGCGACACACTCCGGTCCTGCACCGCCGCTAGGCATGACGATACGGCCGTCCCCGATCTGTGCCGCCCCTTCGGGGCTATCCATGTCTTTTGATGCATCTACCGGCGGCTTACGCCGCCGGCTACTGCATGTCGCCCCACACGGGGCTTGTGATATGCCTGGCACAGGCCTTCCGAGTGGCACTCCCCCACTCCGCGCCGGAAGAGTCGGTAGTGTCCTTGATTTGACCCGATGATTCTCGCGCGATTCGGCGCGTTCGGTACGCGAGTTCTAGCTGAGAAGCACCATAACCAGCATCGACAAGGCGAAGAGCGCTACAGCGACCAGCGCAAGGACGATCAATGGATGCACGGGCGGGTCTGGGCGACGTGGCCGCCACACGGCCCCCTGCTCCTGCGGCGATTTGTACGGGTTCTCGTCCATTTCTTCGTTGTCCACTGCTTGTAGCGGCGGCTTCCGGGTTACGGAGCACGATGCTCCCGCTACGTCAATGCAGCACCCACAATGCCTAATCGTAGCCGCGGTCGCCGCTGGTTCCAGTTTGGACTGCTGGACTTGCAGGCCGTAAACACGAAGTCGTCGAGCGAATCCTTTGGTTTGGCCGCGCTGCACGTGGTACAATGAAGCTGGCACAGTTTGAAGACGCAAGACCTCGAATTGGCTCGGGGAAACCGCAGGTGCGAAGTCGTCGGATGGCTAGCTGAGGGTGCCCGATTTTCGCGGGCCCGTTGACGAGTAAGCCGACTGGTCGAACGCCTCCGGGCGTGGCCACGTCGGCTTTTTTTTTGCACCTGCCTGCATCGGGAAGGACCAAGGGTTTTCATCATGAAAAGAGCCAAGCTGGGCGATCGCGTGCGGGTTCAATGCTTGAGCGGGACCAACACGACGCCGCCCAAACAGGGCGGCACCGCGAGACAGGTCGGCCGCAAGGCGCTGGAGTTCACGGTCGGCGGCCACGAGGTGATTCGCGGCATCAGCCTGGGCGTGGTCGGCATGGCCAGCGGCGAGAGGCGCCGCCTGAAGCTCCAGCCCAAGGATGCCTACGGGCACGTGCGCCGCAAGCTGATCCGCAAGCTGCCGCGGGCCTATTTCCCCACGGACGCCGAGTTGCACGCCGGTAAGAGGGTCACGCTGGTGGGGATCACGTCACGGCGACGCCTGCGCGTGCAGATCCTGGACACCAATGCCCAAACGGTCGTGGTGGACAGCAACCATCCGCTGGCCGGCAAGATCCTGGACCTGGAGGTCCTGCTGGTCTCGCTCAATACGCCGTCCGGCGGCACGAACGACTCGCCGCCTGATGGGGGCGACGAGGCGTAAAAGAAAACGTGCCCAAACGGCATCTTGAGCGTAATGCACGCCGCGCGGGGCGCGCGGGTCTTCGACACGCGCCTCGTTTTCGGCGAGCGCGATTCCGGGCCGTCGCTAGTATTTCGAGATGGCGACGACGAACATCAGGCGGTGCCCCGACCCGTCGTTTCCATCGAGCGTCTGCTTTTCCCCATAGAGGTATTCGACGCCCGTTTCGACAGCCGCGGGAAGTGCTGTATCCTGGTCGGCCATGAGCATGAACCTCGTCGTCACGCCGGGCGGGCGCCTGCGCACGGAGGATGCGCCCGACGCTCTGCCGGCGCTCTCGGACGCCGATGCCATGGCGCTGGCCAAGGCGTTTGCCACTTCGAACGCCGAAGGGCTGGCGCAGTTGGCTGTCGCGGGGCTGGCCGACGAGCTGCCGCCGGGGCTGGCATTCTGGCGCGGGCTGGCTCGGCAGTTTTTTCAGACGGTTTGTCAGCTCGGCGAAAGCGCCCTTGAGAAGTGGGCATCCGCGCCCCGCCGCCGCGCGACCAGCTCGACCAGCTTCTGGCCGAGGCACCGCCCATGCGCGGGCTGGAGTATCTTCGGGTCGAGCTGCTCGAGGCACTGTGGCGCGAGCTGGCGGAGCTGGTGGCGGATCGTGCGGCCCGGTTCCGCGGCGGGCCGGCGGCGTATCTCCGCTCGGTCAATCCGCTCTGGCACCTGCTGGGCCGCGTGACCTTTCACCTGGCCGAGAACAAGCGCGATCCGGAGCGGCCGTTCGCCTTCCTGGCCACCTACACGCACAAGCTCTCCGGCCAGGCCCGGCTGCAACACCTGCCGCTGGCCGAGGCGCTCAAGACCTACGCGGGTGCCAAGGAGCAGGCACAAGCTCGAGTCGCTGCTGGAGCCGGTCCGCCGGGCGGCCGAGCGCAGCGAGCTGGTGCGGGAGCTGCTGGAGACCAAGGCCCTGTTCGCGCCGCAGGCCTGGACGCGTGCGGCAAGCGTATCGCTTTCTCACGGAATCGCCGCGGATCGAGGAGGCCGGCGTCGTGGTCCGCGTGCCCGATTGGTGGTCGGCCCGCCGGCCGCCGCGGCCGCAGGTGCAGGTGCGGATCGGCCACGCAGCCGGCCAGCCAGCTCGGCCTGGACCGGCTGCTCGATTTCCAGGTCGGCCTGGCGCTCGATGGCGAACCGCTGACCGACGACGAGCGGCGGCAACTGCTGGCCGGCGACGGACGGACTGGTCCTGCTGCGCGGCAAATGGGTCGAAGTCGATCGGGAACAGCTGCAAGCAGGCGCTCGATCACTGGAAGCAGGTCGAAGCGGAGCATCCCGACGGCATCGGCTTCATCGAAGGCATGCGGCTGCTGGCCGGGGCGCAGCTGGATGCCGACGGCGACGGCCGATGAGACGGTGGCCGCCTGGTCGCGGATCACGGCCGGCGACTGGCTGCGCGAGACGCTGGAGCGGATGCGCCAGCCCGAGCACCATCGACGCCTGCCAGCCGGGCCGCGATCTGCGGGCCACGTTGCGGCCGTATCAGGCCGACGGCGTGCGCTGGCTGTGGTTCATGACCGAGCTGGGCCTGGGGGCGTGCCTGGCCGACGACATGGGCCTGGGCAAGACGATCCAGGTGATCGACCTGCTGCTGCAGCGCAAGCGAGCCGCCAGACCGCGAACAGCTGCCAGACGTCACGCGCATCCGCAGCCTGCTGGTCGTGCCGGCGTCGCTGATCGGCAACTGGCGGCAGGAGCTGGCCCGGTTCGCGCCGTCGCTCAGCGTGTTCTTTGCCCATCGCTCGGAGTGCGATGCGGCGAGACTTGGCTCGCGTGGCCGACGATCCGGCCGCGCGAGCTGGCGGGATTCGACCTGGTCGTCACGACCTACGGCCTGGTGCGGCGGCAGGACTGGCTGGCGAAGATGCCGCTGGTCGCTGGTCGTGCTCGACGAAGCCCAGGCGATCAAGAACGCCGGCTCGGCCCAGACGCGGGCGCGTCAAGAAGCTGCCGGCGGCGGGCCGCATCGTGCTGACCGGCACGCCGGTCGAAAACCACCTGGGCGACCTGTGGTCGCTGTTCGATTTCTGCTGCCCCGGCCTGCTGGGCACGGCGGCGCAGTTCAAGCAGTTCGTCAAGCGGCTGAACCAGCAGCAAGACGCGCAGGCGTTCGGCGCGCTGCGGCGGCTCGTGCGGCCGTACATCCTGCGGCGGCTGAAGACCGACCCGGCGATCGTCCCCGACCTGCCCGAGAAGACCGAGATGCGGGCCGAGTGCGGCCTGTCGAAGAAGCAGGCGGCGCTCTACGAGCAGGCCGTCGACGACCTGGCCGCAGCGGCTGGAGCAGGCCGAGGGCATGGCCCGCCGCGGCCTGGTGCTGGCGATGCTGATGCAGCTCAAGCAGATCTGCAACCATCCGGCGCAGTACCTCGCGCGGCGCGGCGTTCGCGCCCGACGAGAGCGGCAAGTTCGAGCGGCTGCGGCTGCTCTGCGAGCCGATCGCCGAGCGGCAGGAGAAGGTGCTCGTCTTCACGCAGTTTCAGTCGCTGACGCGAGCCGCTGGCCGACTTCCTGGCCGACCGTCTTCGGCCGGCCGGGGCTGGTGCTGCACGGCGGCACGCCGGTCCGCAAGCGCAGCGAGCTGGTGCGCGACGTTTCAGGACGACGCGGGGCCGCCGTTCTTCGTCATCTCGCTCAAGGCCGGCGGCAGCGGGCTGAACCTGACGGCCGCCTCGCACGTCATCCACTTCGACCGCTGGTGGAACCCGGCCGTCGAGAACCAGGCCACCGACCGCGCCTTCCGCATCGGCCAGAAGCGCAACGTGCTGGTGCACAAGTTCGTCTGCCGCGGCACGGTCGAGGAGCGCATCGACGCCATGATCCGCGACAAGCAGGCCGTGGCCGACCAGCTGCTCAACCAGGAGAGCGAGACGCTGCTGACCGAAATGAGCGACGACGAGCTGCTGCGCTTCGTGGCCCTCGACATCGGCCGGGCCACGCGGAGGAGTAGGGATGCGCACCGACGCAACCATCGCCTGCCGTCTGGCCAGCGAAGATCCAGGCGGCGCCGCAAACACGCTTTTCTGCTCAAGTGACAGACCGTTGCGGCAAGCTGCGCTTGGAATCCTGCTCCGCGCATTACCTGTACTTATCGTTAAGCGCATGTCGGCCGCACAGATCAACACGCACCGAAAGGAGTCGCGCATGCTGGTATGGAGATTTCAAGCCCTACGTTCCCGTCGCCAAGCGGCGTGCCAATGCCGCGCCGGTATGCCGCCAAGCTGGCCAAGAAGGAGAAACGGGTGCTCACGCCCGGTGAAGCCCGAGGGGCGGGCCATCGCCAAGTCGTTCTGGGGCCAGGCCTGGTGCGACAACCTGGAGAGCTACAGCGATTTCGCCAATCGCCTGCCGCGCGGCCGCACCTACGTCCGCAACGGCTCGGTCATCGATCTGCAGATCGAGCGCGGCAAGGTCAAGGCCATCGTCAGCGGCTCGGAGATCTATCGCGTCACGATCGCCATCCGCACGCTGGCCAAGCCTGCCTGGAAGCGCATCAAGCAGGACTGCTCGCAGTCGATCGACTCGCTCATCGACCTGCTTGCAAGGGCGGTTCGACCAGGGCGTCATGCAGCGGCTGACCCAGCCGAGCGACGGGCTCTTTCCGCAGCCCGAGGAAATCGAAATGAAGTGCACCTGCCCCGACTGGGCCGGACATGTGCAAGCACGTCGCCGCCATGCTCTACGGCGTGGGCACGCGTCTGGACACGGCGCCCGAGCTGCTCTTCACGCTGCGCGAACGTCGATCACCTGGAGCTGATCAGCCAGGCGGTCGCCGCCGAGAACCTCGAGGCGACGCTGACCGCAGGCCAGAACGGGGCACTGGCCGACAGCGACCTGGGCGAACTGTTCGGCATCGAGCTGGATTCCGGCAACGGGAAATCGGACAAGGCAGCGAAGGAGCCTGCGAGCCGAAAGCGGCCGACGGCCTCGGTGTTGCCAAAGCCGGCGCCAGCGAAGCCTGCGGCGACGAAGCGCGCCTTGTCGCGCGCACCGAAGCCCAAGCCCACGCTGAAGAAACCGACGCGAGGCGAGGCCAAGCGCAAACCGCTGCCGCTCCACTGCCAGGGCTTCGGCCGTCGTTTCCGCCAAGCGACGAGGCGCCGCCGTTAGCTCGTCGCGCAGCTCCAAAGCACGATAGCGCGGCAGCACGATAGCGCGGCCTGCTCGATAGCGCGGCCTGCTCGAGGCGCCTTGGCAGCCGTGGCCTTCAGCGTCTCGACGTGCCCCTGGCACGTGTGTGCCAGGTTTTTCCTGACACGCACAAACTGAGCCAGGCCACGGTGGGGCTTAGCCCCACCGAGCCGTGTTCACCACCAGCAGCGCGCCACGTGGTCCCCCGTCACCATGCGGCTTGCCCGCGTGGGACGATGTTTTCCACGCTGTCGGCCCGAACGCCACCAAGATTTGCAGTCGCCAGAAAGTCTGGGCACGCCCCACTGCACTTGCCTGGCGGAGGTACTTGACGCGCCCGGCGCTGATATCGACCAGGCCGATTCCCTGCGACCACGGCTACCACCTTTACGCGGCCGTATCGCGCGTGCTGCCCAGCCTGCACCAGCCCGGCTCACCTTCGCCCAGCCTGCATCCGACTAGCGGCATAGCGATCCATCCGATCCGCGGCCAGCAGATCGGCGGTCGCAAGCTCGCGGTAGAGCAAGTCGTCGCGTTTCAATCCGCCCCCCCGGCGAAGCCGGAGGGGAACGTCTCGGTGAACCCTTCCAGCGTCACGTCGTCGTACAGTTTCAATCCGCCCCCCGGCGATGCCGGGGGGGAACGCTCGGTCACCCAGACCAACAACATGGGCAACGGGTTTCAATCCGCCCCCCCGGCGAAGCCGGAGGGGAACAATAGGCGTGGAGAAACGAGCGTTGTCCCTGTGTGTTTCAATCCGCCCCCCCGGCGAAGCCGGAGGGGAACCATCGCTGTCGTCGTTTTGACCGCACCACGGGCGAACGGTTTCAATCCGCCCCCCCGGCGAAGCCGGAGGGGAAACGGGCCGAGGATCGTCTCGCGGCTCATGTCGCCAACCGTTTCAATCCGCCCCCCCGGCGAAGCCGGAGGGGAACCGTCACACGTCCCGCCAACGTGCGAACGCATCACCGTTTCAATCCGCCCCCCCGGCGAAGCCGGAGGGGAACCCGGGGGGGCCGCCGTAGTACCCCGTGCGTGCCGTTTCAATCCGCCCCCCGGCGAAGCCGGAGGGGAACTCGTCCACGTTGTGCGCGCCGGCCGCGATGCGGAGTTTCAATCCGCCCCCCCGGCGAAGCCGGAGGGGAACTCGAGTGCGAGCGCTCTGCCGATGGGGCCTACTCCAGTTTCAATCCGCCCCCCCGGCGAAGCCGGAGGGGAACGCGGTGCCGGCGGACGCTTTACGAATGCCTTGAGGTTTCAATCCGCCCCCCCGGCGAAGCCGGAGGGGAACCACGTGAACGGCAGACAGCCGATCTTGTGGTGCAAGTTTCAATCCGCCCCCCCGGCGAAGCCGGAGGGGAACCGCAACCAAATCTGGTATGGCCACAAGGCTCGCCACGTTTCAATCCGCCCCCCCGGCGAAGCCGGAGGGGAACGCCTTGCAGGGCGGCCAGCCGCTGGTGCTGGTCGAGTTTCAATCCGCCCCCCCGGCGAAGCCGGAGGGGAACGTTCGGAGGCCAGTTGACCCACAGCTCGGCGGCGTTTCAATCCGCCCCCCCGGCGAAGCCGGAGGGGAACTCGGCTATACTACTACATCCGCGTCTCGTCCAAAAGTTTCAATCCGCCCCCCCGGCGAAGCCGGAGGGGAACGCCGCGATCGCAAGTCCTTGTGGTCGCGGTAGAAGAGCATCATAGCACGCGAAACCGTAACTGCCTGCAGGGCGACGACGCTCATCGCTCACGTAGCCAGCATGTAGCCAGTTAGCGACCAACGACTTATGACCATCGCGAACGTCCGCGTGCATGGGCCATCACTTTCGGTTCGCGGGACGCTGTTCATGCGAGCTTGGCGCTACACGATCAGCGGACCCTCAAAGTCAACTCGCCGGTCCAGCCCGTGAACTTCCACGGTCTCCGAGATACTGCCGTGAAGACGGTACAGGCGGAGGCTGTCGTCGTCGGGGTCGATCTCGTCCAGCAATCGGCTTCGCAGCCGCACAAGATCAGTCTCCCCCACGCTGCACTCGAACACCGAGTACTGCACTCGCTGGCCGAAGTCTTGGCAAACCTGAGCGACGCGACGCAACCGCCGGCGGCCCTCCGGCGTCGTCGTGGACACGTCGTACGTCACCAGCAGATTCATCGTGCGTTCTCCGCGCGCCTGAGCAGCATACCCCGAGCAGCATACCCTGAGCATACCCTGAGCGCCCCACATCGCAAAACTCAAGGCGGGATACTCCGGCAAGTCACGTCGGGCTTACCCCTCGACGCTCGCCCAGCACGTCATCGCAAAACCAAGGCGGGGTACTCGGGCAAGTCGCCGCGCAGCGTGCGGGCGAGCAGCCTGGCTTGCACGTGCGGCAGCAGACCGACCACCACCTGTTCGCCGATCACGGGATGCTGCGTTTGCTCGCGCTTGCGTTCCTGATAGGCCACCAGGACCGTGCGGCGCGTCTTTTCGTTCAGCGACACGGCGCCGCCCACGTCCGTGGAGAAGCCGTCGGGCGAAACCTGGCGGCGATTGATGAGCGTCAGCGCCAGGCGGTCGGCCACCAGCGTGCGGAACTCCTCCATCAGGTCCAAGGCCAGCGATAAGCGGCCGGGGCGATCGGCGTGGAGATAGCCCACGGCCGGGTCGAGCCCTACGGCCTGCAGCGCGGCGGCACAATCGTGGCGCACCAAGGCATAGATGAACGACAGCAAGGCGTTGACCGGGTCCTTGGGCGGGCGGCGCGAGCGGCCCCGCATCTGGAAGAAGTCGCGGTTCTGCCGGACCATTGCGGAGAATGAATCGAAGTAGACGCGGGCCGTTTCGCCTTCGATGCCGCGGGCCACGTCCAAGTCGGCCGCGTGGGGCAGCCCGTCCAGCACGGCCGCCAGGTGCGTGGCGGCCCGGCGGAGCGTTTCCGCATCCTCCGGCGTGGCGTTGTCGCGCGCGGCACGCAGCAGCGTATTGCGCGAGTTCTGGACCTTGGCGGCGATGATCGGCCGGGCGACCCGCAAACAGGCCGCCGGGTCGTCGGCCGAGCGATACTGTGTGCGACGCAAGAGCACGTTGCCCGAGGTGGGCGGCACGACGCGGCCCAGAAAGCGGCCCTGCTCGGTGCAAAACGAAAGCTCGATCGCGTGGTCCGTCAGCGCCTCGTAGACGCCGTGACTGACGCCGACGCGGCCGAAGCAGACGATGCCTTCCAAGTGGTGCAGTGGGACCGTGAGCCGGTCCGTCTTTTCGATCCGCACGCGCAGCGTGGCATGATCGCGAGCGAGATACGCCCCCTGGGTGGTGATGAACAGCGTATTGGCGTGCTGCACGTTTCAATCCGCCTCCGGCGTGAGCCGGTGGAAAAAGTGTCGAGATTCACTCGCCCCCTCGTGGCATCGGCTTCCAGCCGATGCGGACACACGGGCAGGATGCCCGTGCCACGCAGGCCAAATCATGCGCTCCACTGAGCAACCTCAGGGCGGTTCCAGTTCGCTGGCCTGATAAAGCCGTTGAACGTAGGCCCCCACGCCGGCGGCCTGCGACAGCGTTTCCGGCAGGCACAGCTCGCGGAGCGAACACCCACGGCAACGGCTCTTGAGCACGGGCGGCGGCGTGACGCCGGCAGCCACGAGCTCGTGCAGCCGCTGGGCGGCCTGTTCGGTCTTGGCCCGCAGCTCCGGCGTGAAGACGACTTCGCGCCGCCGCTTCGATTTGACGTGAAAGATGGCCCCGGCCGGCACCGGGGCGCCGAGCATCTCTTCCAGGCACAGCGCCTGGGCACAAAGCTGCACGTCATCGTTATCCCACTTACGGCGCCGGCCGCGCTTGTACTCGACGGGATAGGGAGTTTGGCAGCCATCCGGCTGCCGGCGAAACTCGACGACGTCGGCCTTGCCGACCAGCCTGAGCCGCTGACACCTGAGCAGCAAAGCCCGGCACTGCCCGCCGGGTGCGTCGCCGGCGTCCTTTTCCACCGCGGCCCGATCAGCCCGGCGATGCCCGAGCACACCTTCGAGCGTGTGCAGGTTATCGACCCAAACTTCCTCGATGCGATGCAAAGCACACCGCCGCTCGCAAAAGAGGAGGTCGTTTAAGGCGGAAAGGGGCTGATAGTCGTCGTCCGACGGTTCGGTCATACCCGCCCACTCGCTTCAGATGATGAACCCCGCTTTTCCGGCATCGATCAACGGTAGGACGCCCGCCATGTAGCCCAAGAATCGATTGTACGGAAGCGTCCATTTCCGCAGGTCGTCGTAGCCGCGAACAACGTCGAGTCGTTCAAGGCCGAACTCCTGTTCTTTGCTGTGCCAAATTTGGACAGACACCGATTGCAGCTCAGCGCGAGTGACCTTTTCGTGATCTTCCAACCGCAGGATGAACGCCTCATCTACGATGGCGGTCACGGTGTCGCTGTCGATTACGCGAAAGAGTTTCTCAACGGTCGGGAAGTCTGCGGTTCGTTCAGCCTTCATGATGTCGCTCTTCTTTTTCGGCATTCCTTCTTGCCGAATCTCGCGACGCAGAGCCTCCGTGGACGATTCGGGCGAGACTTTTCCTTCGTTGAATAGCTTACCCAAGATGAGCGCGGATACTTCAAACGTCGGGTGCGCTCGAAGCAAGTGGTCGTGCCGAAGCTGAATGTCCCACACGTCGGCTTTCTCGTATTCGTTGTCGCGATTCACTCGACCGGCAGTTTGCAACAAGCTCGTGAGACTGCACCGTTCGCGAATCCCTGTGCGGAACGACAAATCAACGCCCGCTTCGACGCATGACGTAGCGACGAGTGTCCAGTCGCGATGGTTGGGTTGCCGAAGCCTAAGTTTCACAAGCTCCAACGTCGCCTGACGATCACTCGGCGTCAGTGCCGTCGAAAGATGCTCGACGCGCTCGCCACCAAACTGATTCGCCAGATGCCGTGCAATCGCAGCCGCCGATTGCACGGTGTTGACAATTAGCAGTCGCGGGCCTTCGGTCCCTTTGATGAACGTCGTAAGACCGTGCAGGTCGAGCAGCTCCGCGTGGCTGCGGTACCTCACCCGCTGCCTTTCGTGATCGGCTGAGCTTTCGCGAACTTCCGTTGAGACAATCTGCGGTACGCTGGCCTTCGGTTCGACGAACTCCTCGTACTCCCAGAAGCGCTGAAGCGATCCCGAACCGAGAACGATGTGGCAGTTCCAGTCCCGTTCGAGCTCCCGCAGCCATAGCCACGCTTGTGGCCAGAGATGAACTGCCAGGGCCGCGTGAGCTTCGTCGATGAAGATCGCTGATCCGGGCAATTGGTGAAGCTTGCGAAGGGCTGCGGGGCACCGGGCCGCTAGCGTTTCGAAGAATTGGACCGCTGTCGTCACAACCACCGGCGCATGCCACAGGAACGAATATTGCCGAGCGGCGAGCTCATCGAACTCTGCCCGGTGGTGATGCGAAACGACAACGTCACCGGCTGCTTCGTCGCTGTGAACCAACGCCTTGCGGTATACAGCGACCGACTGGTCGATGATGTTGGTGAACGGCAGCACGACGAAGACATGCCGTAGCTTCTTGGCCGCTGCCGCCTTCAAGAGATGAGCCATAATCGCCGTGGTCTTGCCCGACCCGACGGGACTATCGCACGCCAAGAAGCCGGCCGAACAATCGGCCTCGCGGCATTGGCGATAGACCTCGGTTCGCAACTGGGTCCGTTCGTCTCTTCGTTGACGCCCAAGACCAGCCACGTACTCGTCGAGCAATTTCAATCGCTCGTCCGCGACCAACGGTGGCGGTGTCTGGTTGGCAAACGGATCGCGATAGTGCCGAGCGGTGTCGGAATGATCCGCATCGACGAGACACGCCAACGCCAAGCGCAACAGCATCGGCGGCGCCAAGAGCCGGATTTCTCGTTGGTCCGCCGCAGGTAAATTCTCAACGCATGACTCGTGCCGCCGTCGGTATTCGTTCAAAAGCCGATTGGTCAGCTCTCGGAGCGGCGTACCATCGTGTGTTGCTTCGTCATCGCGAAATATCTTGTCGCGACCTCTGACCTGCGGGTTTTCGGCAGCCATCTCGGGTAATCCGATGTGGTGCGCATAGATCACAATTGCCGCAGCAAGTCTCCTCGAGTCCAGGGGACCGTCCAGCAAATGGGCCACACCCGCGTCAACGTGATTCAGCATCTTGCCGCGATTGGTGCGAAGCACTTCCTGGTTCGTCTCATCGAGCTTCCCCAGATCGTGGAACTCCGCCGCCTGTCTGACGGCTGCTCGTAACAAGTCACCGTACTTCGCCGAGTATCCAGCAGCACGGTCGGCGTTGCCGACCGCGTTGCCGACGACGTTCTCGATGTGGTCCCGGTATTCCTGCTCCGGGATGCCACGATCCGGCCTCGCGCTGTCGAGCCAAGTAGGTCATGACAGGTCCATGAGATCACGCACCGAGCCAACCTTGTCCTTCAGTTCTTGCGGCAACGCCGTGGGAACGACGTAGTCATCCCATGACTTCGACGGTTGATCGGCATCTTGCTTCTTTTTCGGCGTGAGTGCCGCGATCAGCGCGAAATCCGAGCACGAACCCAAGACGTTTTTGTGCTCGATGAACCAAGCGTGACGAACCTCAACCATCGGCCGCGCGTGCGACCGAGTGTGCGGATACGCTAATGGAATCACCTTCAACAACAGGTCGATGTCTTGCTTGGTGCAGCCCGACTTCTGCGCCGCGCTGGGGTTCACGAAGAACGGCATCCAATACACGCCATGCGGCACGAAGCGGTAGCCCATCGGAGCCATCCCGCGATCCTTGTCTCCCTCGACACCGGCTTTGTTGGTGTTCGTGTGGCGGCTGATGTCGATCGGAGCGACCGACAATCCCAAACCAAACTGGACCACACCGGTTTTGATCGTGTCAGCCGCGCCTTCTTCCAAGAACGTGTTTCCGAAAACACGACCATCCCAATACTTGTCACGAAATGTGCCATTCTTCAATTCTGCATCAATTGCCTTTCGGTCGCGACCTCGCGACTCGAGGATCACGAAACTCTCTGGTTTGAGACCGCTTCCAACTTGCTTCCAAACATCGCCGTCTTTGTTCTCAATTAAATCGCGCACTTTGCGTTTGAAGGACACCGGCGAAATCTCGCCCTTAAAGTCCGGACGCTGCCGAGGATCGCTCTCACGATCCGGATCACCGTTGGGATTCGAGTTGATGACTTCGATGACGAGCAAACCGGTTGCTCGAAGTATGGGTTCGGTGGTGGACGCGCTCATGCGGAAGCTCCTTCAACGGTAGGTGACTTGGTTTCTGAGTCTTGGCCTTTCTCGGATCGCGCGAGATAGCCGAGCAACATTTCGACTTTCTGGGCATCGGTACATCTCGGTGGAATCTCTGCGTCAGTGATCGCGGTGGACACTTTGCCGAATTCACCAAGCAGGTATTTTGCGAGTCGAACTTCGTCGCCGCCTTGCACGGTCTGAGCCCACGCGTAGTACGGTTTGATTCGCTGCCAAAGCAGCGTCAAAGCCCGTTCCGGTGTTTCCATTGCCGTTGTCATCAAAGCATTCCCAGCAAGCTGTGGCGGCACCTGCTTCTTGCGAACGAGTTGGCAGTATTGGAAGTGCAATTGGTCAGACAAGCTGAGCAGCCGACCGACCAAAAACGGTGGACCTTTCATGTAGTCTCCTTTCAATCGGCCGAGTTTGGCCAAAAGCAAACCAAAGATGCTGGGCAGCAAGAGCGCCTGCTTCCCGTACTTCTTGCCCATCGGATGAACAAGTCCCTGTCGATGCGCCTGCCCCAGCGCCAACACGAGACTCAACGAGTTCGCGATGAGCGTCCGAATGGCTCGCGTTGCGATGGCCTTCAGCACCACTCCGTTTTCGAGCAACAAGCCCAAGCCGTCACCAATTCCAAAGCCCGGAACTTGCTCGGCATGAGTCCCCGCTCGTTCCCAGGCGGTGTTCAGACAACTCACTACTTCTGCCGGATAGGGAATGAACGGCTCAGCCCAGAACGGCTTGTCGCCCTTTTCGCGCCGAATTGCCGAATCAAAAGCCACGGCACGTTTCGGCAGCACGTCATCCACTCGTTCGCGCTCGTCAGCAGTCGCGCGACCGAGTAGCGACCGCTGCTCAGCACCTTGGTCCGAAATCCATCTGGCTTGGTCAGCACGAATACTCGAACTTCCGTCGTCGGCGCTTCGTGTGGCTGCTTGCGAACCAACTCGGTCAGGCTGGCCGTCACGCGGGCCGCACACGCCTCGAACTTCGCTCCATCGGGATCAACTTTGTCGTCGAGACCGACGATCAATCCAGCCAATTCCGATTCGACCAGTTGCGACGGATACGCGAAGAGCACTCCGCTGACGCCATTCAGCGACGACACATCGCACCATGTCTTCTCGCGCCGGCCTGGATGCCCAATCCATTCGAGGGCATTCTTCATGTCCTGGCGGCTCGCCTGCCCAACACGGCACGACTGTGAATCCGCAAAGCCATACCGCCGCTGGCACGGGGATTCGCTCGACATGGAACGCAGAATGACGTTGCCCAAAACTGGCAGACGAACGGACGGAAAGCTCTCGTCGAGTCGAATGGCCGGCTTGGCAAAGGCATCGGCCTGTTCGTTCTGGCTGTCCAACGTCGTTTGCTCTGAAGGTTTATCAACCGCCTGAAAGCGCGAGTTCATCCAAACCTGGACGCGCTCATGATTCGCCGGGTAAGCGAACGCAGAACGATCCGTGAGTTCCGCGATCAACGACCACTTCTTGGGATCTTTGCCGCTGTGAAAGAACAGTGCGTCGAACCAGTCCGCAGCCATGCTGAGTGCGCCGACGATCTTGTTGGCGAGCACCGAGGCAAGCTGTGCGTGGAGGTTCTCGGCACTCAGCTTGCCCGACCGCGCGATTAGTTCCGAAATCGAACGGAAGTCATCGGGCGGCGCATCCAGCACACGACCGACTTCACCGGCCAGCGTCGTCAGGCACTTCGTGAGTCGAGCCGGTTCCTTCTTCACCCATAATGAGGCTGAAGCCCCAACGAGCGACTCCAGACGTTGTTTGATTTCGTCGGGCTTCGGTGGTGACTTCGATGTGATGGCCTTGCGTAACTCGACGGCCGTTTTCTTCGCATCCTCGCCGGTCGGTTCGTACAGCGGTAGCACGTTGAAGGCAGGAAATGAAACGCCGGCCGCGACCTCCCACTTCCGAATCGTCGCGATGCGTTCTCGATCCGTGAGGGGTTCAAGGTCCGCGACCTGACCCAACGAATCGAGCAGGACAAAGAACGTGGCCGTCCCTTTCGGACATGTCTTGAAGTACGTGTGCCACGAATCCATCGTGACTTCGACCGCCTGCAGGCTTTGAGCGAGATCGTGAAGTTCATTGAGCATAGTCGAGGACTCCCTTTTCGATCTTCACGTTCTGTCGGAACATCGGCTGCCAAGTGCCGAATTTCCCGGTCGGGAACACCTGCCACAACATGCTGGGAATCACAGTGCTGATGTCGCTGCAAACGTGAGTCTCTTCACGGAACGGTCCCACGTAATCCGGAACAAGCTCTTTCCACCCCAGAAACGGCATCGAATGGCACTGCCCCTTCCGCAGACGTCGCTCGAACATTTCTTGATAAGCGTGCCCACCGTTTGCGGCGACCGACCGCTGCCGCTTGGCAGCATCGGACAAACGTTCTTCCGAAATCTGGTCGCCTTGCGCGAAGGCATAGACTCGGTAACAAACGTTGATCAACACCGTGGCAAGCAGTTGGTAACTGCTCCCTTTCAGCATGATCTTCCCCTTCCTCAGAGGCCCGCCGTAGTTAGTCGAGTACGTGTGGAAGACCAGCGGGGCGCAGATTTCGACGCGAGTGGGCACAACCTCGGCGGACTTGAGCCAGACGATGGACTCTAAGAGGCCTTTGAGCGCCCCGTAGGTAGGCGCTGGATAGCTAACCGGAGCGTCGCCCGTGTCAGGGCGCAGTCCACATCGCTGTGGGACCAGAGATCTCAAAGCAGACTTCGTAGCGGGTCACGGTTTTTCTCCTTTCCCTGAAATCCAAACTGCGCCGGTTGCGGGGAGTTAAGTGGACGATAGTCTGCGGTGTCGCACCTTCGCTCGGCGAATCATTGATCGTGCTTTTCCGCAACAGCGCACGGGAGTCTGTCGAGTACATGCGGAGTCACGAGCGGGGCGCAGATTTCGAGACAGTCGGCGCCCGCGGCGTATGCTACGGGCATCTGCGTCTACGTTGCCTGGCCAAAGGCCGCTCAATGCCGGTGCGATCGTGCGCCGGCGTCCAATTGCGCCGCGGCTTGCTCCGAAGAATGGATGCATATGTACAGTACGTACTCCGCGCGTCAAGCCCCTGGGCCAATTTCCGTTCCGTTTTCTTGGCGGCGAGCGCAGGGCGTTTTCACTCGGCGCTGCGTATTGCGATTCCCCTAACCCCTGGCCCTTTCCCAAGCGGAGAAGGGGGCTGGGCAAAGCCCAGCGAGGGCGCGGAGACAACACGATTCGATCGCGTCGCCATCAGGCACAGTCGCCCCGGACTCGGCTCGTCGTTCGGTGAGTAGTCATCATGAGTTGTCCTCTCCAAGAATCCGATGTCGCCCGGATTCACGTCGGCGACGTGGATGCCGTATCGCCGTAGTTCGGCGAGGATTGACGCGGCTTTCGGCCAGTTCTCTTCGAACTGTTCTTCTTTCTCGCGACGCCACTGAACGAGTAATTCGGCCTCGAAGGCGCGTGGATGGTCGAGGTAGGCCATGCCAAAACCGAGAACGAAGGGGCGGACGACGATCGTCATTTCGACGACCCACAGCTCGTCGTCGTAGTCGATCAGTTGTGGCACGTTGTGGCCCTGAATTGACTCGATGTGTCTGTCGCGCAAGCGGAGGTAAGCGTCCCGTTCGCGATAATATGGTTCTGATCGGTCGTGGACTTTCACCGCGGTGCGCGCGGGAAAGCCGTGACGGGCGCAGGCGAACACGGTACCATGCACGCCGAAGCCAAGCGTCTGGTCAGCCTTCAGTTCGCTCTGGCGGCGCTGACAGTATTCCTTTCCCTTGCCAATCGGACCGGGACGGTGACCTGCCATGATCGCCCCCAAAAACGCCCACTCGGCGGTTGTGACGATGGAACTTCGAGTGGGTGACGTTTGCGTGCCGCTCGCTCAACTGGGTCATGACTTCGCTATCGCGGCGGAAGTCGTCGAATTGCCTCCCTGCGAAGCGGAGGTGCTGATGACCATCGATGGGGCGACCACCTGTATGGCTGTGGTTCTTCGTGAGGGAGCCCGCTTGGATCAGCGGCGGATCGAGTTGTCGAACCCGTCAGAGAAAACCCATCCCCGAAAACCAATCCAAGAAAACCCCTCCCCGGCAACCCCTCCCTCACAGAACGGCGATCACTTGCGGTAGTTTATCTGCCTCGATACGATTGTCAAGCAACGAACGCGCCTTTTCCACCGGCTCAAACCGGGGGCGGATTGAAACGTTCTGTGGGGTGGGGTGGCTTTGGCCTTTCGGGGGCGCATCTTAAATGGATGCGTCCCCAGTTTTTTTTGCCAGCCATGCACGAAACGGCGGTACGTGGCTCTTGCCCGGTGGACGGGCAACACCGCTCCGGGGTCTTCCGTTTCTGTCACCCGGCGTTCCGTCTATGTAGTGCGCGGCGGCGCGTGGTCAACGCTGTCTTCGGGCGAGCACTGCGGTGGCCAGGCAAGCAGCGTGGGCCGTGCAACGAATGTGGCCGGCACCGACGTTGATTCGCGGATTCTGCCGAAGCGGCCGAGCAGCCCCTGGGCACAACCCACCCTACGAGCTTCAGTTTCGGTCTGCGGCGTTCCGTATATGTAGCGCGATGCAAGCTGTCGGCACGGCGAAAACACGGCTCGCGTCGTGTCATTGCGGCGCGTAGACTTCGGGCCGCAAGCTGAGAGTGCCCGAGGCGCGGATGCCCTGCGCGGAGCAGCCAACGTCGGACCGCAGCGGTGGCCGCGCCGCGTTCTCCACTCGGCAAGTGAAGGGTGGTCCTCGGCCGGCTGGCTCATCAGAACGGAGCGGGCATCGGCCGCGGCGGTATTGGAAAAACAGAAACTTGAAGGGCAAAAAGAACGCGAGCCGGCTGGGGTCTGGCGTGCGGCAGCACCCATTCAAGGTCCCTTGCCTGTTCTGGCCTTCAGCGTCTCGACGTGCCCCTGGTGCGCAAGGTCGATCGCTTCGGCGAGGATGCGGGCCGCTTCTTGGGGAGCGTGGAAACCCATCGAGTTTTCTGCCGCCACGAAGTCGAGCCGCCACTGCGCCTGGCGATGGAGCTGCCGCGGCCGTTCGAGCTTGTCGTCCAGGGCGCCGCCGGTCTTCGCTTCGCTCAGAGCTTCGATCAGCGCCACGGTGGCCTTCTCGGCCCGGACCATCAGCCCTTTCGTGCGATCCTGGATGTCCTCGGCCCGTGCCAGGATTTCCTTCTCCGGATAGCGGTGGCACGTCTGGCAGGCGCGGGTGACGTTCAGCAGCGGGCTGCGGACGTGGTGGTCGCTGACCTTGATCGCCCCTTCGCGCTGATACGGCATGTGGCAGTCGGCGCACGCCACGCCGCTGCGGGCGTGGATGCCCTGGCTCCACATCTCGAACTCCGGGTGCTGCGCCTTGAGCAGCTTGGCGCCGCCGGCGGCGTGCGTCCAGTCGGTGAATCCCACCTCGTCGTAGTAGCTCTCGATCTGCTCGACCTTGAGCCCCTTGTGCCAGGGGTAGGTGAGCAGCTTGCCCGTGTCCTGTGGAAGTAGTACTCGACGTGGCACTGGCCGCAGACCAGCGAACGCATCTCCTGGCGCGTGGCCTCGGCGTTGGGGTCGTACGGCTTCTGCCGTCGGCCCTCTGCGCCAGCGCTCGACGCTGGGCAGGTGCGGCAGCTCGGCTCGTCGCTCTTGGCCAGCTCGGCGATGCCGTTGAGGAACGCCGGGCCGCGTGACGCGCAGTTGCATCGATCTGCGGGTCGTGGCAGTCGATGCAGGCGACGGGATGCTCGATCAGCTTCGTTCCGTCGGCATCGGTCATGTCGCGCATCGGCATACGTCATGCCGCAGACCACCTCGAAGCCCTTCATGACTTGCTCGTGGGGTCGATCGTCGGCGACGCCGGCCTCCGCCCGGCCTCGCGGTAGGCCGGCAGGATCGAGGCGTGGCAGTGCAGGCAGGCGCCCGGCTGCTTGAACTGCTTGACCCGCTCGGTCATGTCCTGATCGGAGAGCATGTAGGCGTGGCCGCGCTCCTCGCGGTAATCGACGCCGAACGCGTAGCCCTGGAAGAGCATACGCCAGCGAGGGTCTTCGTCGAGCTTTTGGAAGGCGTCGCTGCCGCCGTGGCGGGTGCGGGCGATATCGACGGTGCGCCGGTAGCTGTCGAACTGCCGGGGGAAGTTCTTGCCCCACTCGGCCGGGTCGATCACCGTTTCGTCCAGCTCCACGACCTGAAACACGTGCTGCCGCGCCTCGTCCCTTCGCTCGGCGATATTCTGCCACAGGGCCATGACCCCGGCCGTCGCCAGGGCGACGACGATCACCGTGACGACGTAGACCACGGTGCGCCGCGAGGGAGGAAAAAAGCCCGGACGGCCCGGAGCGGCAGATCGCGAGGGGGCCCCCTCGTTCGATGTTGGAGGTTCGATGTTGGAGGTTCGAAGTTCGGCCACCGTCACCGCGGCCGGTCGAACGTCGGCCGCTGGCGTGCCACTACCCCCGCCCCCACTTCCGTCGCCGCCCGCTTGCGGCCGATTTCCCTTGCGTTTTCGTTTGCTCATGGTCGCCAGCTCATCTTCGTTTTGCTCATCGTCTGGGTCCGTGTCCGACGCCGTCGTGGCAGCGCACGCAATGCGAGGCTTCGCCGATCGCCTCCGCTTCGAGCGATGCCGCGGCATGCCACCCCAGCCCGGCGATCTCGCTCACCAGCTCGACGTGGCAGCGCACGCAGTTCCGCTGCACGATCTCGGCGTTGTGCGGGCGAATGAGGATCGGCTCGTGGAAATCCTGTAGCGTGAAGCCTTTGGAGTGCCAGAAGCCGTTCTCCGCCTTGACCAGGTATTTGGCCATGAAGCCCTGCGGCATGTGGCAGTCGTTGCAGGTCGCGACGCCGTGATGACTGGCCTTCTGCCAGCCGTCGTAGTGCTCGCGCATGATGTGGCAGTTGACGCAGGCCCGCGGATCGTTGCTCAGATACGAGGCCCCTTCTGCGTAATACGCCGTGTAGCCCCCGGAGCCCAACAGCACGCCCAGCAGTGCGCAGAGCAAAAGCCCGGACGTTGAAACGCCCAGCGCGATCCTCGGCAAGCGATGAACGAAGCGTCGCATGATTGCCCCGCGAGTTTCCGAAGAGCCGCCAGACCGCAATGGCCAAGATTGCCGATCGGGCGTTTTCCGGCAAGGTGCAATCATTTGTAGCCGAAGTCGCCCGACTTTGGACGCTGACTCTGGCGAGTTCAGCTAGGTTTGCGCGGGCCGCCCTGGAAAAAGCTCCGGTCCCTCGACGTGAAGCACCTCGCCGGGCATGCCGCTGGGATCGCCTCCAGGGCCGGGCGCTAACCGGTCGGGCACCGAAGTCTAGCTTCCGCGATCGAAGGCGCTTGCGCAGTACCGTCCCACGCGTGCGCACGTGACTTTTATCGCATCTTTTGACGATTCCATTTTTATTTCATAAATACGTATTAAGTCATGTGCAATCGGTCGGCGAAAATCGCGGGTGTTGACGGCACAGCCCACAAACGCCCCCAAGGAGCTCGACCATGTCTCATCGCGAAGGCCACGCCCCCTGCGGCACCATGACCTCCATCTCGGGCAGCGGCGTCGCCTGGTCCGGCAGCCCTGCCCAGGCCACGCTCACCCCCTCGGCCCAGACGACTCAGTACCTGCGGGCCACCGGATTTTCCTTCCCGGGCATTGTCGATAACGACGAGATCCTGGGCATCGAAGTCGCCATCACCCGCCACGACGTTGACGGCGCAGGCGTCGTCAACCACCAGGCGCGGCTCGTCTGGAACGAATCGAGCATCGGCGCCCCGAAGACGGGCTCCGGCGTCTGGCCCGGCAGCGCCTCAGAAGCCGTGCACGGTCACTCCTCCGACACCTGGTCCGCCTCGCTCACGGGCGACAAAGTCAACGACGGCTCCTTCGGCGTGGAACTGTATGCCTACGCCTCAGGGCCCTTTTCACAGGCCAGGCCCACGGTCAGCCAGATCACGATGCGGGTGACCTACCGCCAGGTCGATCAGGGCATCTCCACCGAGCGGGTCGCCTGCTGCGGCTGCCGCTGCGGCTGCGAGGCGCCGACGACCGTTGATCCCGTGCAATACGATAACGGCGAAATCAAGCTCGTAGCCACCGACCTGGCCACGGGCGGTTTTGGCCATGCCTGGGGCCACGAGCGCGTCTATTCCAACCGCCTCTCGCGGCACTACGACGCCCGGCAAGGTTTTGGCTGGCTGGTGCGCGGCTGGCCCTATCTGGTGCAGAAAGACGCCACGACCTTCGTGTTCATGCGGACGGCCGACGAGGCCGTGTGGTTCGACTATAGCGCCGGCACGGGCCTCTACACGCCGCGGCACGGCGCGAAGTTCGCCCTCACGCACGACGCGACGAACAACGTCTTCAACCTGGTCACCGATCGAGGCGACAAGCTCACGTTCCACAACTTCACGCAGACGACCTACCCCAAGGGCCTGTTCAAGAGCCTGACCACGCCCGGCGGGCAGACGGTCACTGTCCAGAGCTACAACTCCGACGGCCGGATCACCGAAGTGCAGCGCAGCTATAGCTCGGGCGGCAGCACCACGACCGAGTCGCTCAAGTACGACTTCCTTGCCAGCGGCGACAACCAGGACCGCCTGGAATACGTCACGCTCCGCCGCAAGGTCGATGCGGGCGCTTGGAGCGACATCCGCCGCGCCAAGTATGAATACTATGGCCTCAGCCAGGACTACGGCAGCCAGGGCGATCTTAAGCGCGTGACGATCCAGCTCTACAGCGGAAGCTGGCAGGACCTCGATGTCTATTACTATCGCTACTACAAGGCGGGCGAGACGAACGGTGGTGCGCACCTCCTCAAGTACGTCGTCAACCCGGAGAGCTATCGCCGGCTGGACGATGGGGCCGATCCGCTGACAGCGAGTAACGCCGTCGTGGCTCCCTACGCCGATCACTACTTCGAGTTCGACTCTTCGGGGCGCGTGACTAAGGAAGTGGTCGATGGCGGCAGCCGCACGACGACGCTGGCCTATACCACCAGCTCCCATGGCAATGGCTATAACAACTGGAAGACCAAGACCGTCGAGACCAAGCCCGACGGCAGTCAGAACGTGGTCTACACGAACTACCTGGGCCAGGCGCTGGTCCTGGAGCACAAGAGCGGGAGCGATAAGTGGATCGAGACGCGCCAATACGACTCCGCCGGCCGGCTGATCGAGCGGGCTACGCCCGCGGCCGTCGTGAGCTACGATGACACCGCGGCCGACCTCGATATCACCCTCCGCACGTCGGATGGCCTGATCCACGTCACGGACCATTACACCACGACGGGCAGCGGCGCCGCGGCCGGTTACGTGCAGCACGAGAAGATCAAGAAAGGATCTTCCGGCACGCCCATCAAGCTCCGCAGTTACGAGTACACCTCGCAGACGGCGGGCGGCGTGACGGTCTACCCGGTCTCCAAAGAGACCGTCTATCGCAACGACGACGGCACCGGCGCCATCGACACGACCTATAGCTACACGTTCCATTCCGGCACCGTGCGCATTCTGAAGCGCACCACAACGCTGCCGGCCATCTCCACCGGCCACAACGGCTCGGGCAGCGCGAACACCCGCGAAGAAGTCTACGACGTCCACGGCAATCTGGAATGGACCAAGGACGAGCGCGGCGCGATCATGCGCCATAAGTATGACATCGTCAAAGGCGCTCTCACTCAGACGATCCAGGACGTAGACACTGCGCAGGTCAGCGACGAGCCGAGCGGCTGGAGCACGGTGACCGGCTTCGGGCTGCACCTGGTGAGCGACTATGAAGTCGATGACCTGGGCCGCACGACGCAGGTCTTAGGCCCTGTTCACAATGTCGATATCGCCGGCACCGATACCGCCGTGCGCACCGCGGGCTGGACGGTCTACAAGGATGTCGATCATGAGGTCTGGTCGGGCCGAGGCTATGGCAGCGGCTCGGGCTTTTCAACCTACACGCTGGTGAACCCTGTCAGTATTACGAAGATGGACCGCGCTGGGAGAGCGACGGATCAGATCGTCGCCACGCGCGCCAGCACCTCCGGCAAGCTAACCGCCTCGGACAGCTTCGCGCAATCGACCTGGGTGCGCTGGAGCAAGAGCGCCTACAACGACGAAGGCGACCCGACCGCAAGCCGGGTCTATCACACGATCCCCTCCTCGGGCGAAGGTTCCAGCGGCACGAACTACGATGCAACCACCTTCGGCTACGACGCGACGGGCCGGCAGAATAAGGTCGTCACGCCCGGCGGCACCATTACCCGCACGGTCTTCGACATCCGCGGTCGAATGAAGAAGGTCTACATCGGCACGAATGATAATGGCGCGACCGACGCCGATCCCACCGGCGGCGGGGCCACCGGCAATAACATGGTGCTGGTGACCGAGCACGAGTACGACGGCAACGCCGATGAGGCCAATGGCAACCTTACCAAGACCACGCAGCACATCGATGCCAGCACCACGCGCGTGACGACGTTTGGCTATGACTGGCGCGATCGCCAGACGTTCGTCGATGGCGAAGTCGATTTCTACCAGGAAAACACCTACGACAACCTGGGCCACGTGACCAAGGTCGATCGCAAGAACACGACCTCAGGCGGCAACCTCATCGGCCGCAGCGAGACCTTCTTCGACGACCTGGGCCGCGTCTACCAGACCAAGCGCTACGCGGTGAATGTCTCCAATGGCACCGTCGGCGATGCCCTGGTCGATAACACCTGGCACGACGCCGCCGGCAACGTGATCAAGCAAAAGCCCGCCGGCAGCGAGGCGTTCGCGAAGTCGGTCTATGACGGCCTGGGCCGCAAGACCAAAGTGTATATGGGCTACGACACGGCCGAAACGAGCTATGCCGACGCCGGCACTGTCAGCGGCGACACGATCTTCGAGCAGACCGAGACGGCCTACGACGCGGCGAGCAATATCACGCAGCTCACGCTGCGCCGCCGGCTGCACACGGCGACCGGCACCGGCGAGCTGACCAGCCCCAGCGGCTCCCAGCCCAAGGCGCGTGTGTCCTACGTGGCCATGTACCCCGATGCCCTTGGCCGCGGTCAGGCGAGGGCCAACTATGGCACGAACGGCGGCAGTTCATTCACTCGCTCCGCTACGATCCCAGCGCGCTCGGACACGATCTTGGTCGATTCCAGCGAGTACAATTCTCGCGGCGAGGCGTTTAAGACCATCGACCCCAAGGGTCGAGAGGATCGTAGTGAGTGGAATCACGCGGGCCAGTTGACCAAATCCATCGCCAATTATGTTGACGGCGACCCGGCCACCGGCACGGCCGACCAGGACGTGACGGTCGATCTGACTTACAACGCCGACGGTCAGATTGCCACCCGCAAGGCCAAGAATTCGACGACCGGCGACCAGACGACGACTTACGTCTATGGCGTCACGACCTCCGTGGGCAGCGACCTGGCCCACAATGGCCTCTTGCGGGCCGTGATCTATCCGGACTCCGATGACGTGGCGAGCCCCCTGGGCAACGGCGCCGATAGCACCTATGACCGTGTCGAGCTGAAGTACAATCGCCTCGCCGAGGTCAAGGAGCGCAAGGACCAGAACGAGACCGTCCACGTTTTCGAGTTCGATAAGCTCGGCCGCCAGACGCATGACCGAGTCACCTCGGTCGGCTCAGGCGTTGACAATGCCATATTGCGCCTCTCGCGCACTTACGAAGTCCGCGGCCTCGTGGAGAAAGCGACGAGCTACGATAACGCCACGGTCGGCAGTGGAAGCGTCGTTAACGAGGTGCAGTTCGCCTACAATGACTTCGGCCAGCTCGAGAACGACTACCAGTCGCACAGTGGCACGGTGAACACGGGCACGACGCCCAAGGTCTCCTACACCTACGCCAATGGCTCGGCGAATCATGTCCGCCGGACCAAGATGACCTATCCTAATGGCAGACTCCTGCACATCGGGTACAATAGCGGCGAAGACGCAAACCTGAGCCGCGTGTCGTTCCTTGCGGACGATTCCAGCGGCAGTCCCGGTACGCACCTGGCCGAATACACCTACTTGGGTTTGGGGATGGTGGCCAAGGTAGACTACACCGAGCCTGACCTCCGCTGCGACCTGGCCCCCGGGTCGGGTGACGACCCCTTCGACGGCCTGGACCGTTTCGACCGCGTGATCGACTTGCTCTGGCGCGACTACGGCTCGTCAGTCGATGCCGAGCGTGTCAAGCACGGCTACGACCGCGCCGGCAACCGCCTGTGGCGGGAGTGCCCGGTGCCGGCCGCGCAGAACCCGGCGGTCCACATGGACGAGCTCTACACCTACGACGGCCTCTATCAGCTCAAGACGTTCAAGCGAGGTGACCTCAACGGCACCAAGGACGGCATCGCCAGCGGCACGCTCAAGTTCGCCCAGGAATGGACGTTCGACCCCACCGGCAACTGGACCAACTTCAAAGAGGACACTGCGGGCGACGGCACCTTCGAGCTAGACCAGAGCCGGACGCACAACAAGTTCAACGAGATCACCCAAATCGCCGGATCGTCCAGCCACGCGGCGCACGATCGTGCCGGGAACATGACCAAAACGCCTAAGGCGGATAACTGGATCGCCAGCCACGACAACGTCTACGATGCCTGGAACCGCCTGGTCACCGTCAAGGATGGCGCGAGCAAGGTGATCGACAACGCCTACGATGCCCTGACGCGCCGCACGCTCAAAAAGATCTACGTCTCCGGCATCCACGACCACACGCGCCACTACTTCTACTCGAATTCGTGGCAAATCCTGGAGGAGCGGAAGGATAGCGAGACGCGGGCGGACCGGCAATTCGTCTGGGGCGTGCGATACATCGACGATCTCGTGCTGCGCGATCGTGATGCCGACGGTTCTTCTGGCACGGGTAATCTGGGCACTAGCGGTTCCGGCCTCGAAGAGCGGGTCTATGTGGTGCAAGACTGCAACTGGAATGTCAGTGCACTAGGGGACCCTAGCGGCAGTCTCGTTGAGCGATGGGTATACACTGCGTTTGGCACATTCACTGTTTTGACGCCAACGTATGGTAGCCGTCCCTCATCATCGTATGATTGGGAAAGCCTATTTGCTGGTTATCGATGGGACGTGGAACCCGCTCAATATCACGTGCGTCGTCGACCTTATCCAGCTCGGCTGGGACGTTGGACCGGACGCGATCCACTTCTTGCTGCCAGGGGCCTGAGCGCGCACACGCATGGTGCGTTGCTTCCTTCTCACTACCGCTATGTAAGAAACACGCCCCTTACTCTTGTGGATCCGGCTGGTCTTCAGGGAAAGCCCGGAGAGCCTGGGGGGCTGCTCGGTCACGAGATTCTTATCGAGGCGAGTATTCGTACAAAGACTGATGCTATAGGCACTTCCAACGATCGCGACGTAACAGGAACAGTGAAACTGTACAGCCACACTTCGACCATTGTTAAGCTGAAGCGAGCAGCAGACGTAACGGCTAGTGGTGAAATCAAGGATTTCATTACAAGTAAGGTAGACGAGACAGCCTATACCATTGAGCTTTGGATCACACCCAAAGTCACCGTCGGCTTGTGGTCGACTCCGAAAGTAGATTGTATCAAAGCGAGCTTGTCTGGGACAGTGGATGTCAAGATAGAGTACTCTGGTATAACGGACTGGGGCACGCTGGTGGACATCAAAGGTAAGGCGATCGACGTAGGTATCGATAACTGTGATCCTACCAAGAAGTGTCGTCTTAAATACCTTGTCGGCAAAGACAAGGCGGCGATTACGATGGAGGCGTATCGCACTGTTGATGGAAGAGAGATCCGTGACAAGGACAAATGGCCGAGCAGGGATGATGCTGCGACGGGCGATTCAATTTCAATGTTAGCAATCAAAGGTGAGTATTTAATCATGGGCTATTTATATGAATGACGGAATATTGCCCTCTCACACACAAGGAGTCTGCGCGTGTGGATCGAGGTCGTGTTTATCAGTGCCGCGTGTCTGGCGGCCATAGCGCCTTTCGAGATTGCATTCGGCGTTTGGGCCTTATACCGGTTGTCTCGTGCAAGGTGGCTAGCATCAGTGATCGTGATATGCGCGATTGCTGAACTAGCGTTAGTCGCATTCGTGTGGGTTACGGGGCGCTTCGTGTTGAAGGAACACCCCGCGACCGGCGACACAGCTTACATGCAACCGTTAGCCGATTGGCTCGCTTTTTGGAAGGCACTATGGCTTCCTGCAGTTGCCGTATGTGTCGGCGGACTCATCGCTGGATTGGCATCGGTTGGAATTGGGGTTCGCCTGTGCAGTCGTCGAGAGGAATAGGCATGCCCTTGTATTGTCATGGACACTTAATACATTCCGTGCTCTCTACCTTTGCCGGCATGTCCGGTCAGTTATTTGGCGAGGTAACTTTAACGCAGCACTCATGCGTCAACGACATGAGCGGCACATTCTTTGGGGGATCCGATAAGGGGGGATCCGAAAAGGATCCGACAAGGGGACATTCTACGAATGGCACTTGAAGGTTTCTAAGGCATTACGCTGCACGACGTTGGTAGTTTGCGCGCGGCTCGCGCATGTACTTGTATTTTGTCGGCCGTCGTTTCTTCACGCGCGGCTCGAAACGGTCGGGGCGGTTGCCGACAACGTGGGCGGCGATGGCCTCCAACACGGCCTCACACCAGTCGGTCGTCGAGACGCGCGAGCTTAAGATGGGCAGCAGGTTGTTGATCGTTTGTAACCCCCCTTTGAAGCTCACGGTCCAGGGTTCCACTCCCGCTTGGAACGCCGCCACGGCGATCATTTGGCGGATCAAATTATACGTGACCAGGTGCAGGTGGAACTCCCTGCGAACGCGATGAGTGCTCCTGCGACTGTCGGTTACTGTCTGGCCGAGCCATTCCCACGTGGCCCTAGGTCCTGTTGGACTGCTGGCACTGAAGGCGGAAAAAGTATCCCTCGGCGAGGTAGAGTTTACAAGCCTATTCACAGCAAGCAGTCGCAGCGTGCGTTGCGCGAGCTTTCTTCTGAATGCTCGCGAAGCGAAGCCCTTCGACGACGAGCGACCGATGAAACGTCTATGGGGTCAGCCGTTAGCGCTGCGCGTGTCCAATGCGTCACGCGACGCCGACTGCTTCGTCACGCGTCCTACGCGCCTGCCAAATCGAATCGGCTCGCGGTTTGCTTCCCCAGCGGGGCGACGCAACTTGCTCGGAACCGTGGACAATTTGGCGCAGTCTATCGTCAGCAGAAGTGCTGAAACGGAAAGGGGGAGTCTTTAAGTTCTTCATGGGAGGACCCCATGCCGGTCGTTCGCAAACCCGGGTGGCAGGTGCTGATCGTCCAGCGGCCGCTGCGCTTCTCACCTGCCGCATGGGATGAGAAGCCCGAAGATGCCGAAGTGCTCTGCACGGCGTTCTCCAATCTTGGGCGCGGCGCGGCCGTGAGCTGGTGCCGGGGATTCAATGAGGCCGAGTTGGCCAAGCCGTCCGGCGTGTGGGCCGTCGTCCGGCGCTACGAACCAACCAGCCCGACCGAGGCGCCGCCGGGAACTAACGGAGAAGGCCAGGGACAGGAGCCGGCGCTTTAGGCCATCACCGCAAGCTTCCGGCCGTTCGACGGCATTGGACCCAGCGTTGATCCATTTCCAGGCGGTAGCGCCGAAACTTACTTGTTTACCGGCCCCGCTTGAGCTCCTCAGGGCGGTGGCGTCCAGCCGCCACGGAACGGGCCCTGAAAAACCGACGGTACGACACCACGGCCCGCCCGAAGGAAGCATTGGAACAAATAGCAAAAACATATCTTGTTTGCATATTCCAAAATGATTTGAAAATAGTACAATTATTGGCGTTGATAGCCATGCTCGATGGATTGCGGTCGTGGTTGGTTGGAAGCCGCCGAGCGGGTCGTGCCCGAATTCACGCCCGCTCGGCGGCACGTTGCGGCGGGCATGTCACTCAGGACAAGCGGCGATTCTCCCTCGCTGGCGCGTCGGGCTAGTGTGGACTACCGAGAGGACGAGTCGGAGCCGTGGTGCTTGGGCCGCTGACGGGAGGAAGCCATGAGAGGCCGCCGACAGTCGCAGTGGATGTGCGTCGCGCCCGTGGATCTGGCGCTGGCGATCCTGGGCGAGCCATGGGACTCGACGGAAGCGCTGGAGCGCGCGATCCGGGACTATGCCTGGACGCACTTCCACGAGTCGCTCGTGGTGCGTCGCCGCTCTTTCCTGAGTTTCCGCGCGCGGTTTGCGGCGCTGCGTTATTCGAGCGGGCCGACGGCCGCGGTGGCCATGGCACGCGCCTTCGTTCGCCGCTGGGTCGAATATCGCCTCGCCCAGGAGCCGATAGGGGGTAGCGCGTCAACAACACACCGACCAACATCGCCCCCTTCATGAAGTCTTTGCTCAACTGCGGGCTGAAAGAGGTCGAGGTACGGGCTCCTGCGCGTGCCATGACCGGCCGCGCATGACGGCAGGGAATGCTGCCGCGAGGACGACCCTGAGCACCACAGTGCTCGGGCGAATGACGGAGGAACGTATGAAAGGCCACAGAAAGCTAAAGCACGGGCGCATCTCGCCCGTGGACCTGGCGCTGGCAATCCTGGGCACGAGATGGACCTCGCCGGAAGCCTTCCAGCGGGCGGTGCGGGTCTATGCCTGGACGCACTTCCACGAGTCGCTTTTCGTGCGCTCCGGCCACGTGCCGCCCTTTGCGGCGCGATTCGAGGAGCAGACGTACTCGGCAGGCTCCACGGCCTCGGACGCCATTGCCCGCGCCTTCCTTCGCCGCTGGGTGATCTATCGGCTCGGGCCGCGACCACTGAGCAATGCGGCGGCCGGGGCGCTCGCGGCAGCGTAGCACGCATCTCGCGGAGCTAGATGCCTGCACTGGCGGACCGATGGGGCGGCCGCGACGCTCTGGCTGGCGTCCGAAGCATCTCGCGGAGCGAGATGCCCACATTTGCAAAGACCGCCGCCGTCAGCCAGAATCGGTGAATGAGCCAGGCCACCAGCTACGACCCCTATGCCCTGCCCCCCGAGGCAGTCACCGAGCCGCCGCCATCGCTCTGGAAGGCGCTTCGCCAGATCGGGCCAGGCATCATTCTGGCGGGGTCGATCGTCGGCTCGGGCGAGCTGATCCTTACGACCGCGCTGGGCGCGAAGTACGGCTTCGTCTTCCTGTGGCTGATCTTGTTCAGTTGCGTGATCAAGGTCTTCGTCCAGATCGAGCTGGGCCGCTACGCCATCTCGTCGGGCAAGCCTACGCTGGGGGCGCTGAACGACCTGCCCGGCCCGCGGCTGGGGGCGAGCTGGCTGGTGTGGTGGTGGTTCTTCATGATGGCCGCCACGCTGTTTCAGCTCGGCGGCATGTGCGGCGGCGTGGGGCAGGCCATGCACCTGGCATTCCCCGGCGTCAGCCCCTGGCTGGCGGAGCTGACCGGCGGTCTCCTGCCGGGCGTGGCCAGCAATCTCGAAAGCCATCCGGAGAATCCCTGGGCGGTCGTCGTGGCCGCGACCGCCATCGTGCTACTGCTCAGCGGCGGCTACCAGCGCGTCGAGCGGCTGACCACCGTGCTGGTGATGCTGGTCACGGTGATTACCGTGGGCTGCGTGGTGGCCCTGCCGCAGACGGGCTATCCGATCCAGCCTGGCGAAGTGGCCAAGGGCTTTTCCACGCTCATTCCCGTGGCTGGCGTGGCCGCGGCGTTCGGCGTGTTCGGCATCACCGGCGTGGGGGCCAGCGAGCTCTATTCCTATCCGTATTGGTGTCTGGAAAAGGGGTATGCCCGTTTCGCCGGGCGGCAGAGCGATGACGAGGCCTGGGTCCGCCGCGCGAAGGGTTGGATTCGCGTGCTGCACCTGGACGCCTGGACCAGCATGGTGGTGTTTACGCTGGTGACGGTGGCGTTTTATGCGATGGGCGCGGCGGTGCTGCACCCTCAGGGCCTGGTGCCCGACGGCTCGACGATGATCCGGACCCTGGCCCGCATGTACGAACCGGCCTTTGGGCGCTGGACGCTGGGGCTGTTCGTCGTGGCGGCGTGGGCCGTGCTGTTCAAGACCGTGTACGTGGCGTCCGCCAGCCACAGCCGATTGACGGCCGATTTCCTCAGCCTGGCCGGCTTCGTGAGCTACGGGACGGCGGCCGACCGTGCCCGCTGGATTCGCGGGCTTTCCGTTGTTTTTCCACTCGTGGGCCTGGCGACGTACCTGTTTGTCTCGAACCCGACGAAGCTGGTGCTGGTCGGCGGGATTGCACAAGCCGCCACGCTGCCGATCATCTCCGGGGCCGCGCTGTACCTGCGGCTTCGCCGTACGGACCGGCGGCTGCGGCCGTCGCTGGCGTTTGATCTTTGTCTGTGGGCCGCGGTGATCTCCATCACCATCGTGGCGCTCTACGCGCTCTATTCGGAAACCTTGAAGCCGAGTCGCTGACACGCGGCGGCCAGGATCGTGGACGCATTGGCCGGCAGAATGTGCTTGAAATCCATCCAGGGGGTTTGATATGACTTGAGCAGCAATGTGCGTATTCCGACCCCGCTGGCCCTTCGCCAGCCCGCCCGGAGAGACCCCATGCTCGCGATTGGCGACGTGCGAGGAAGACTTGGCCGCCGCGATTTTCTTCGCATCGGCGGGCTGACGCTCGGCGGGCTGTCGCTGCCAGGGCTGCTCGCGGCGAGGGCGGCTGCCGCCCAGGCCGGCATGACCGTCACCGACAAGTCGGTCATCTTCCTCTTCCTGCACGGCGGGCCGAGCCAGATCGAGACGTTCGATCCGAAGATGACCGCGCCCGCCGGACATCCGCAGCGCCACCGGCGAGGTCGCAGACCGCGCTGCCCGGCGTCACCTTCGGCGGCACGTTCCCGCAGCTGGCCGAGCTGGCCGACAAGCTCGACCGTCGTCCGCTCGTTCGTCACCGGCGACGGCAATCACGACATCAAGCCGATCGTCGGCCGCGACACGCTCGGGGCGAACCTCGGCTCGCTCTACTCGCCGCGTCGCCGGGCCGAACCACCCGGCCACCGGCATGCCGACCAACGTCGCTGCTGTTCCCGCGGGCGGTCGATCCGGCGACGCAGCCGGGCACCGTCGAGCGTTCGGCAAGTTCGACGCGACCGGCCCGCTCGGCGCGGCCTACGCCCCGTTCGTGCCCGGCGGCGGCGGCGACCTGCAGAAGGACATGCAGCTCACGCTGCCGATGCGACCGGCTCGACGACCGCCGCGACCTGCTCGCCGAGCCTCGACCGCGTGCAAGCGCGACGCTCGACGCGGCCGAGCGGCTCGAGGGCGTCGACGCGCTGCGCGAGCAGGCGTTCAGCACGATCCTCGGCGGCGTCGCCGAGGCGTTCGACCTGTCGAAGGAAGACCCGAAGACGCGTCGCCCGCTACGACACGGCGCCGCTCGTGCGGCCCGAGCAGATCAGCCGCAAGTGGAACAACTACAACAACTACGTCGACAACGCCAAGATCGCTCGGCAAGCTGCTGCTGCTGGCCCGGCGGCTGTGCGAGCGCGGGCTGCGGCTTCGTCACGGTGACGACGAACTTCGTCTGGGACATGCACGCCGACGTGAACAACGCCGGCGATCGACGAGGGCATGCGCTACATGGGCCCGCCGCTCGACCACGCCGTGTCGGCGTTCCTCGAAGACGTGCGAGGCGCGCGGCCTGTCGGACAAGATCCTGCTGGTCGTGCTGCGGCGAGATGGGCCGCACGCCGCAGCATCAACAAGAACGGCGGCCGCGACCACTGGGGCAACCTCGCCCCGCTGCTGCTGGCCGGCGGCGGCCTGAAGATGGGCCAGGTCATCGGCCAATCGACCCGCAACGGCGGCGAGCCGCAGACCGAGCCGGTCACGCAACAAGCACCTCGTCGCCACGGTGCTGCACACGCTCTTCGACGTGGGCCAGCTGCGGCTTGTGCGTGGATTGCCGAGCAATCTGCTGCGACTGGCCGAGCACGAGGCGATCCCCGGGGTTGTTTGACCGGGCGTTGCATCGGCCAATCGGTCAGAACATTTTGCATTTTTCACTTTGCATTTTGCAATGGCGGGAGGAAGTATTGCAAAATGCAAAATGCAAAATGCAAAATGCAAAATGACGATGGCCGAACCGGGACTATTCACTCAAAACAATCCCAGAATCGGTCCGCCGTGGTCGACGAGGCGGCGCGGGCGGTTGAGCGTGTCGTGGTACTCGGTGGCCGCGTCGATGCCCAGCGCGTGGTAGACCGTGGCGATCAGGTCGTAGGGATGGACCGCCGCGCTCTTGGGGTAGGCGCCGTCGCGGTCCGATTCGCCGTAGACCTGGCCGCCGCGGACGCCGCCGCCGGCGAGCAGGCAGGTGTAGCATTCGGGCCAGTGGTCGCGGCCGCCGGGGCCGACGTTGTCGGTCGTCGGCGGGCCGATCTTGGGCGAGCGGCCGAACTCGCCGATGGCCCACACCAGCGTCTCGTCGAGCAAGCCCGCGCTCCGCCAGGTCGCTGAGCAGGGCCGAGAGCGAACGGTCGAACACGGGGCAGCGCGAGTCGCGTAGCATCGGGAAGTTGTTGCGGTGCGTGTCCCACGAGCCGTCGGGGCCGGTGGCCGGCTCGGTGTCGGAGCCGGCCGGCCAGGTGACCTGCACGAACCGCGTGCCGGCCTCGATCAGCCGCCGGGCCAAGCAGGCAGCTCTGGCCGAAGCGGGTCATGCCGTAGCGTTCGCGCAGCGTCGCCGGCTCGTCTTCCAGGCGAAATGCCCGCTGGGCCTGGCTCGATTCGACCAGCGACAGGGCCTTGCCGTAGTAGGCGTCGAAATCGCCGGGGCCCACGTCGCGCCGGGCGGCAATGATCGTTCGCAGGTCGATGCGCGAGCGCAGGCGGCCGAGCGTCACGTCGGCCGGCAGGGTGAAGCCGGGCAAGCTGATCGGCTTCGTGGGATCGTCGTACATCTGGAAGGGATCGTAGCCGCCCGCCGAGCAGGCCGGCGTACTGCCCCACGCCGGTCACCCCGCTCTCGATCACCGGCCCGGACAGCGCGACGTAGCCCAGCGCACCGGCCGCTTCGGGCCGATAGCGCACCACGACCGAACCGACCGAGGGCAGGTCCTCGCGCGACGGCGGCACGGCCAGGCCGGTGGGCGAGAAGTTCGTCGGGTCGTGCCCGGTCATCAGCATGTAGATCGCGGCCCCGTGGTTGCGCAGCCCCTTGGGGTTGACGCCGACCGAGCGAACCAGAGCGAACTTGTCGGCCTGCCGGGCCAGCAGCGGCAGCATTTCGGCCAGCGAAACGCCGGAGGCATTCGTGTCGATCGGCTTGAACTCGCCGCGAATCGTGGAGGGCGCCGCGGCTTGGGGTCCCACAAGTCGATGTGGCTGGGCGATCCTTGCAGGTACAGCAGGATCACTCCTTTGGCGCGCCGGAAGCCGCTGGCCGGCTTACGCGCCTCGCGAGCCAACGATTCTCTCGACAAGACCGCCGGCAGGCTCAGCCCTACGAGTCCCAGCCCGCCCACCGTAAGCAGCTCTCGGCGAGAGAGCGAGTCACATAGCCGCCCGCGCTTGCCCAGAATCGACAGCATGGCTCAGCTCTCCACACGAGTAAGCACTTCAAAGCTCTTCGGCGCCGCTTCGTCCGAGTAAGGCGCGACGGTAGCCGGCCATCATTGTGTCATGGGCCGCCGTTTGTTCAACGAGATTCTTGTAGCTGAGCTCGCCAGAGTTCAGTGGGCCGCCGTATGGCTGAAGTCTGGCGACTTCAGCTACTGAAAAGGCGCTCCCCCGCGGCGCATTGGTCGCCGCAGGGGAGACGCACCTATGGAGACTGCTCTTGAAGAGCAGATGGCCAAAGGGAAGTCAGCGATTCATCGACGAGCGACTCATCGACAAGCGATTCATCGCGAGCGATTGTATTCGACGATCCGTAAACGACCGTCTTTGCTTTGATCAGCCGGGCTGTTGACGCGATCGCATAAAGCGAGATCCGTGCCAAAGCCGTGGACGAGGGCGTAGTCGCCTTGGTCAGGTGAGCGTAAAGGATGAACGATAAGCAGCTTATGGTTCACGCCTGTGTCGCCGCTCACGGCACCAGCGCCCACGAGAATGCTGTCAAACGGACAACGGCCGCCGCGATCTGTGCGACGCTTCGGTCGATCCCGAGAGTCGATCTGAATCAACGCTGCCACTTCGGGTAGGCGACCTGCCCAGGCACACCGACGCGCGTGCGGAAGATCGTCTTGCCAGCCGTCACGTAGAGCGTGCGACCGTCGCGGCCACCGAACGCCAGGTTGGTGATGACATCCTCGCCGATGGGGATGCGGCCTTTGAGCTCGCCACTGGGTGTGAGGACGTACACGCCCGGCGGCACGTCAGCCGTTTCGTGCGGGCCGCGCGGGGTCATGATGCCGGCCGCCACGTAGAGGTTGCCGTCCATATCCAGCCGCATCCCGTCGCCGCCGCGGGCGGGAGCGAAGTCAAAAACCGCCCGCCCCTTGCCGGGCCGCCCGCCCTCGTCGAGGTCGAAGGCCCAAATCTTGCGGTTGCCGCCGGGCACTGAGCAGCTATCCACGACATACAGCGTGCGGCAATCCTGCGTCACGGCGATGCCGTTGGGACGCTGGACATCGGGCTGAGCGAGAATGCGCGTGACCGACCCGTCGCCGTCGATGCGATAGACCCCCTCGATGGTCATCTCCATGTCCGAGCGGTCGCCGTAGCGAGGGTCGGTGAAATAGATCCGCCCGCGGCCGTCTACGCAGATGTCGTTCGGCGAGTTGTAGCGCTTACCCTCATAGCGCTCGGTGAGCACTTCGTAGGCGCCGGAGCGCAGGTCCGTGCGGGTGACGCGCCGCCCGCCGCCGGGTCCGAACTCGGACCCCTCGCAGTGATAGAGCCGCCCTTCGCGGTCGAAGGTCTGCCCGTTGGTGCGGTGACTGGGCTGGCGGAACACCGACCAGGTGGCGCCGGCCCCTTCCCCGTCGCTCAGCTTGAGGATGCGATTTCCCAGGATATCGGAGAAATAGACGTTGCCCTCGGCATCCACGGCCGGCCCTTCGGTGAAGACCAAGGTTGCGGCGGCAGTGGCCGGCTCGGCGCCGGGAGGCGTTGGAAGGCGAAGGAAACGTTCCGCAGGCATTGGTACGCGTCCTCCAAGAGGAGCCTCTCGCGGCGACGTGCCGATCGAGCACCCGCCGGCAACAGCGGGCACGCGAACGGTATCATGCTCGCGACGCACTGGCAATGGCGTGGAAATCTCGGCAATCTCGGGGATTCTGGTGGAAACGATCGTCCGTTCGCATAAGATTTAGCACAGGCGATTTGGAGCGGCGGCGCACCAAACGGTCACCGAATGCCGGAATCCGCGCAACCCTTTTGGCAGGAATACCCATGAGCTTGAGCCTTCGCGTTTGTTCGCTCGCGCCGCTCGCCGCGCTCGCAATGTCGCTATGCGCGGCGGGCGCCGCAGGCCAATCGTTGCCCGAGCCGCCGCAACCTCCGCGGAGCGCCAAGGTCCCACCGGCGGAGGCCGTGCCCGCCCCCACGTCGGGGGCACCCGCCGCGCCGCTCGAAGGGATCACCTATGGAAGCATCGTCAGGGGGGGCGTCTCGGCGTACCCGCACGTGCGCGTGGGCGACCCGCACAAAGTGGCCCCCGGTGCCGTGCCGTTTTTCGTGGCGGTGCGCGATCCAAACTGCCGCAAGGGGCCGGCCGGGCTGGTATTCGTCGAGGTTTGCCTGCCGACCTGCCCCCTGTGCAAGGTCAGCGTCAACCGCCTAGGGACGAAAGTGGAGCTGGACTACGGCAAATACGAGGTCGATCTCATCGCGCGCAACGGCGTGGTGATCATCGACTATGACTGGTAGTGGAAGAGAGGCGCGGTGGTGCTCTAGTAGTTCGGCGTGGGCGGGCGATAGTCGTTCAGATCGATGGTCCGAAACCAGGCGATCGTCTTGGCCAGCCCTTCTCGCAGCTTCACGCGCGGCTCCCAGCCTAGGTGCTGCCTGGCTAGCGTGATGTCGGGCTGCCGGCGAATGGGGTCGTCGGTCGGCAATGGCTCGAACGCCAGCTTGGAATTCGCCGGGCGAGGCCCTTTGCTTTGATCGGGGCCGCCGGGACCCGGGGATTGACTTCCGCCCATGAGCTCCAAAGTCAGCTCCGCCAGCTCGCGGATCGTGAACTCGTCGGGGTTGCCGAGATTGACCGGGCCGATGAAGTCGTCCGGGCCGTTCATCATGCGGATCATGCCCTCGACCAGGTCGTCGCGGTAGCAGAACGAGCGGGTCTGCGAGCCGTCGCCGAAGATGGTGATGTCCTCGCCGCGCAGGGCCTGGCGGATGAAGTTCGAGACGACGCGGCCGTCGAAGGGGTGCATCCGCGGGCCGTAGGTGTTGAAGATGCGCACGATGCGGATGTTGACGCCGGTTCATGCGGTGGTAGTCCATGAACAGCGTCTCGGCGGCTCGCTTGCCTTCGTCGTAGCAGGCCCGCGGGCCGATCGGGTTGACGTTGCCGCGATACGATCTCGCGCTGCGGATGGACCTCGCGGATCGCCGTAGACTTCGCTGGTCGAGGCCTGCAGCACCTTGGCCCGGCAGCGCTTGGCCATGCCCAGCACGTTGATCGCGCCCAGCACCGACGTCTTCATCGTCTTGATGGGGTTGTACTGATAATGGCCGGGCGCGGCGGGGCAGGCCAGGTTGTAGATCTCATCCACCTCCAGCCAGATCGGCTGCGTGACGTCGTGCCGCACGAGCTCGAAGTTCGGCCGGCCGAGCAGATGGGCGACGTTGGTCTTCTGGCTGGTGAAGAAGTTGTCGAGGCAGATCACGTCGTGCCCCTCGTCGACGAGCCGCTCGCAGAGGTGCGAGCCGAGAAAGCCGGCGCCGCCGGTGACGAGGATGCGTTTGTTGGACACGGGCTTTGGAATGCGGAATGCGGAATGCGGAATTGGGCAACACGCGTGGCACTTCTACGGCTGGAAGGCTGTCAATTCAAACCTCAATCCCGTCCGGCGTCGAGAGCGGCACGGTCAGCGCCATTCCGCATTCCGAATTCCGCATTCCAAATTGCCTCTACCAGCCCCACGCGCCCCAGAACCACCGCCAGATGTGTTTCGCCCGCCATATCAGGCCGAGAATGACCAGCAGGCCGACCGGCCCCAGCACGGCCAGCAGGAGATAGAGTTTCATCTCACCCGGGTCACGCTGGACCTCCCAGGGGGTTGCCGCAGGCTCGGCCAAAGCGACTTTGCCCATGGCGCCGCGGGCCAGGTCATCGGCCACGCCATCGACCATTCGCCAAGGCGGTCCTGGCCGCAGCAGTCCGCTCAGCGCGCCAATCAGGAGCGCCAGCAGCACGACCACGACCAGCAGCCGCTGAAGACTGAACTGCAATCGCCAGCGGCGGGAAGGGAGAGGCGAGGGAATCAACGGTGGTCTCCCATCATGGAAGACAACCACGAATAACACGAATAACACGAATGGAATTCAAGTTGTTCGACAACCAAAGTCGCAGCCAACGCTGGGCTCGCTCTCTCTTTTGATTCGTGTTATTCGTGTTATTCGTGGTTGCCTTCCTACTGCTGAGGCGTGCTCGACCTCGTTATGCCAGCCGCTGAATCCGTCTCACCAACTCGGCGTGACTCAGCTCGACGTTCGTCGGCACCAGCAGGTAACACGCCTTGTCGTCGCAGCAGTCCAGGATGATCTGCACGTCGTTGGGCGTGGCGAAGCCTTCCGCGCAAGGCTCGTGCCCGTTGATCAGCACCTTGGCGCTCACCATTTTGGCGAAGGCCCGCGCGTTCTCAGCCCGGTAGTCGCGGCCCCACACCAGCTCGAACAGGTCACCGTGCTCCTGAAAATCGCCCGGTTGCAAGTCGCGGCGGAAGATCGTGGCGTCGAACCGCACGCGATCGACCCCCGGGGGCACGCTGTGGCACACGAATACGCCGCCGGGCAACCGCACCGCCAGCGGGCACGAGCGGAGGAACGGCAGGTACGCCGTCCGCACTTTATCGGCCGCCTTGCCGTAGGCCTCTTGCAGGCCCATGCGGAATAACATGTTGAGCATCTTCTGCCCCTTGAGGATGGGGTAGTCGGTCAGCTCGGCCAGCTCGTGATTGCTCATGAGGAAGTGCACGCGCTCCGGGTAACGGGCCTTGAGCTTGGCCACGTCCTCGAGCATGGTGTGCGACATGTCGCCGCCGTTGGGGTAGGTCATGCCGCCGTGGCAGACCTCTTGCAGGATCAAGTGCCGCCGCGGGCGATTATCCAGATCGGCCAGGCGGCGAATCAGGTTGAAATTGCGGCGATGGCCGTGCAGGTCGGCCGTGATCATCACCTCGTCGGCCACGTCGGGGGTGATGACGATCAGGTTCCCCTCACGGCAGGGCGTGCGGAGGTTGGCCTCGGTCGCCGCCTCGAAGGTGGCGATCACGCTTTCGATGTATTCAATCGTGGCGGCCATCGAGCTAGAAGAGCGAAGGTTAACGGCACCCGGCGACTGTACCAGCCGAAGCGCTTTGCGCGGCCGGATGCTTCACGCAAGCTGGGAAGCTCAATCCATTCTAACGAGCCTGACGGCGCGACGAAACGTGGAACGCGGCATTGCCTCGTTACTCATCGTGGCGGTGCGACCACGTTATCCGGGACGGCCTCACCCGGATACGTGGCCAGAATCAGGAAACTCATCCCGCTAACCGCGACGAGAGATGTCGGCCTGCCTAGGATAGAATAGAGACGATCAAGCTTGCCCGCGAATTGTGCGAACTGACGCGATTTCGCGCCCGGAGTCATGCCGTGTACCGTCTGGCTACTCAGCTTCTCTTGCCGATCTGTGCGGCGTCTGTCGCCCTGACGGGAATTGTTGCCGGCGCGTCAGTCAAGGCGGCCGACGAGCAATATTACCTGGTGCCGCTGGGCGAGCTGCACCTGACGGAAGGCACGCTGCCGTCGGCGGACGGAAGCATTTGGAACCGCTGGCAGCAGGCGCGGGCCGGAACCTTGCGGCCTGCCGTCAGCCTCGATGCCGCCGGCGACGTTTATTTGCAATTGCCTGCCGACTGGCGCAACGGGCCGGACTACCTCCGTTCGGCATGGCTCGCCGTGCGCGTGGCGGAATTGAAAACGCCGACTGCCATCACGGGGCGTCTCAGCCTGCCCGCCAATGACTTGAACGGCATGCGGCACGCGCGTTTCTCGTTGCCCTCTGGTGCCGTGCGCAGCGACGCCGAGACACGGCGGCGGTTTTACGAGGCCCTCGAGGGGCACTATCGCCTTCTGCTCGCTGACGGGTTGCCCGGTGGCGCGTGGTTCCGGCATCGCCTGCGTCAGGTGCGCGTTGCCCGAGGCGAGCCGGCGGACCCGCCCTGGGATGCGCTGCGTGTTGCCTCGCTCGACGACACGTTTGCCCTCTTGGCCCCGGAGCGCGGGCTGAGCGAGCGTCTGCACCTGGGCATCGCGGGCTTGCCGGAGGGGAGCGACCATCGCGCCGTGCCCATCGATTCGCTTCGTGCGTTGTCGCCGCAGGCGTTCCCCAAGGCCGAAGCAGCCAAGGACGCGCCGCCGGCGATCGATCCTCTCGCGCCGCGCGTGCCGGGCAACCAATATGCCATCTTCTTTCCGTCGTTCGAGGAAATGGTCCGGGCCATGGACGAATGGGATTCGTTGGGGGCGGAGCTGATGGCGTATGCCCTGGGCAACGCCGGGGACCGGCAATTTGGCCCCTGGTACAGGCGGCAAATGTGCATCGAAGTCACCGCCCTGGATCGACTGCTGGGGCCCAAGCTCGTGGCCAGTGCCGCGCTGACCGGCGCGGACCTCTACTTCACCGTAGGGACCGACGCGGCCATGCTGTTCGAGGCCAAGAACGTGGAGGCGTTGCAAACCTACTTCCTGGCCAAGCAGCAGGCAGCCAGGCTCGCTGTGCCCGGCACTCTGGACGTAAGCGGCACCGAAGCGGGCGTGGAATACATCGGCGTGCGCTCGCCGGACCGGCGGATTTGCTCGTACCTCTTTACCATCGGCAACGTCGTGGGCGTGACCAATTCGCTGGTCCAGCTCCGCCGGCTCGTAGAGACATCGCACCAGAAGACAGCCAACCTCGCTGATTCGGCCGAGTATCGGTTCTTTCGCGGCCGGCACGCCCGGGCCAAGGAGACAGCCTTTCTCGCGGTGAGCGAAGCGGCGCTTCGCCACTGGCTTAGCCCGCGCTCGAGGGTCCTCTCGTCGCGCCGCACTCGGGCCGCGGCCCTGCTGAGCGAGCTTCAGGCCGAACAGCTTGACGAGCTGGTCGCGGGCCGAATCGAGCCAGGGGGCCGAGCGATCGCCGGCCAGGTGCCCGGCCTGGGCAAGCTGAATCTGGACCCCCGTGGCGTCCGCTCGTCCGTCTACGGCACGCTGGAGTTCATGACGCCGATCGTGGAGCAAGAAGTTGACGGCGTTACGCAGGCGGAAGCGGACGCCTATTACCGCTGGCGCGGAGGGTTCGACGAGCGCTGGCTGGGCTTCATGGCGCCCTGGCAATCTCGGCCACGGCGAAGCCTGAGCGAATCTCCTTCGCGGCAAGCGTCGCGCCGATGCCCAGCCACGACTGGCTCCAGACGATGGCCCGCCTGGCCGGCAAGGCCACGCTCCGCACACCGCCCGGCGGTCAGACCGCCGACGAGCGAACCCGTGCGCTGTTCAGCGCCGCATTGGCGTTCGATGCCGAGTCGGAACTGTGGCGAAACCTCGGGCAGTTCCTGGACCTGTACTTGGGCATTGCCGGCGCGCATCGGTCGGTCGGCCCGTCGATCTCGGTCCATGGCGACAACGATCCGGCATGGGCGCGATTGGCGGCGGCGGCTGATCCCCAGGCGTTCTGGAGAGGCGCCGAAGGGCTGCCCTTAGCCGCGCAAGCCGACGCAGCCAACTGGGAGATGAGCCGGCGCATCTTGGCCTCTTTCCACCGGCAAGGGCAATCGCTTTTCGGTCGCCCGTTCACCTGGGAGGCGCGCCGGCATCAAGCTCTCGACTACTTCCGGGTGCAGGGAGGATTCCTGGCCGGCGAGGCGCCGCTCGTGTACCAGGCCGCCGGCCCGACGGGACTGGTCATCTCGCCGGATGAAGCGAGCCTCCGCCGCGCACTGGCGCGTCAGCTCGCGAAGTCCGGCCGCAGTGCTTCGGACGAATCATCCGCCGCGCTGGGTCGGCACCTGACGTTCGGCGCACAACGGACTGCCCTGGACGTTGCGGAAAGACTCCTGAGCACCGACGTTCGAGCGGACGGCGGCTGCCCGCTCGTGGAGCAGCCTGCCGGTCTTGGACGAGTGGAAACGGCGCTATCCCAAGCAAGACCCGGTGGCCCTGCACGAGCGGTTCTGGCACGTGGTGCTGAAGTGTCCCGGCGGCGGCAAATACACAGCAATTCGGGAGGGCGAGCCGGTTGGGTCCGCCGTCTTCGGCCGTCCCGAGGCGGCGCGCGAGACGAACCGCAGGCCCGGGCCGTTGCATGTGATCCACGCGCTGCGATTTGGCGCCACGTTCGAGCAGAGCGGCCTGGCTGTCCGCGCGGAGATTGGCCGCAACGTCGAAAAGGGCGCCGCGAAAAAGGACGGGCCGGTGGCACGTCCCTGAGCATGGATGCAAAGAGCGTGGTCGTGCCGCTACGCCCATCGCGTCCTGCTCTGGGTGCGCCACCCAATGGGAATGGCGCTGTGAGAAAAGCTGCGTAACGGAGGACCTTGCCGATGACACCGCACCCGGACGCTGAACCCGCGATCGTGCTCAAGCCGCGCGATCATCCGCGCGACTTCGCCGACGTGGTGTATTGCATTCTGGGGATGCCGATCGGCCTCTTGGTCTCTTTGGCCCCTGGAGTGTTGATCGGCGGCGGCCTGGGCCAGTTGCTCTTTCACGAGAGGTCGCTCGTGCTTCTCTGCGGCCTGGTGGGCACCTTTGTCGTGCTCCTGGCCTTTCATGGGTTCGTGGTCTGGTCATTGCGCCTCGATGTGGAGGGCATCGGCTTTCGTCGTCTCTGGGGACGGCCCCGCTTCCTGGCCTGGGACCGGATTTCGCAAATCCGCCGCGTGGAATGGCGTGAAGCGCTGTGGAACGAGCTCTTGTGCCCTTGGCGAAGCATGTCTCCCTGCGCGTCGATGAGCGGCACGTTCTGTGTGCATTGGGACGGCAAGCGTTACTACTTCCCGGGGCGCGACGTCGCCCAGTTTCGTGATGCAGTGCGGACGTTTTGCCCTCGATTGATGTCGCCTTCTGCCGAGCCGCCGAGCGCCGTCCGCCTCCTGCCGCCCGCGGAGGAGACGGGCAATCCTTATCAAGCGCCCAAGTCGGGACTGATCGACGCGGAAGAGTAGACGAAGAGTAGACCACGCGGCGCCGGGATCGTGGCAAATGCCGCAGTGCTTCCGCACCGGACTATGGCACAATCGGTTGCGATTCGATGATCCCGCCGCCCCAACGTCCATCGGCTGAAACAGATATCGCCCGCCGGAGGAACTTTGTGTATTTTCTCCACCTATCTGCAAATGTCCCTCTAGCGAACCGCCGGAACCTCGCCTTCGTTCATGACGGCCATTACCCAGAGCGAGCGAGAGTGCGACTCGCGGCATCAAGGCCAGCGGGGTGCCAGCTCGCGCACGGAGACCGACCCGCAGCGGGCGGGGGGGCCGCCCGCGAAGCCTGGCGGCTTCGTCGATCGCTGGTGGCATGCGCGGATCTGGCTCGGCTTCAGCTTCGGCGCGTGGTGGGCCCTGCTGAGATATAACCGCTTTGCCGTCAGTCCGCATCGGATCGCCATGGCCCTTTTGTGTACGGCGGCGAGCATCTTTCACTCGTGCTTCCGCGCCCTGCAAACCCTGATCTACGGCGGCCGCATCCAACGGACGGAGATTGCCGACGGCCCGGTGTTCATCGTCGGTCACTGGCGGAGCGGCACGACGCTGCTGCACGAGCTGCTGGCCCAGGACCCGCGCCACGCCTACCCGACGAACTACCAGTGCTTCGCCCCCCACCATTTCTTGCTGACCGAGTGGTGGTGCAAGCGAATCTTCGGCTTTCTGCTCCCCAAGCAGCGGCCGATGGACAACATGGCCGTCGGCTGGGACCGCCCGCAGGAGGACGAGTTCGCGCTGTGTGCCCTGGGCGTGCCGTCGCCCTATTGGGCGCTGGGGTTTTTCAACCGGCCGCAGTGCCCGGAATACCTCGACTTGCAGAGGCTGCCTGAGGGCGGCGCTCGCTCGCTGGAAAGCGGCCTTCACGCAGGTGGTCAAGCTGATGACCTTCCGACACGGCAAGCGGCTGATCCTCAAGTCGCCGACACACACCGCACGGCTGGGAGTGCTGAGCGAGATGTTCCCGCGGGCAAGGTTCATTCACATCGTGCGCGATCCGGAGGTGCTGTTCCCCTCGACCGTGAACCTGTGGAAGAAGCTCTGCCAGACACAGCACATCCAGACGCCACGGTTCGACGGAGTGGAAGAGTTTGTCTTGGAGACCTTCGAGCGGATGTACGCCGCCTTCGACCGCGATCGGCCGCGGCTGCCGGCGGACCGGCTCTACGAAGTGCGCTGATGAGGACCTGGTGCGCGATCCGCTGGGCCAGCTTCGAGCGATGTATGAGCAACTAGAATTGGGCGACTTCGAGACCGCCCGGCCAGACATCGAGCGCTATCTGGCCGAAGTGAAAGACTACCAGACGAACCGCTATGAGCTTGCGCCCGAGCGGAAGGCCGAGATTCGCCGCCGTTGGGGAAGATACCTGGCGCGGTACGGGTACGGTCCCATGGAGCGGCCGACAGGGCAGTGAGGCAGTTTGACCGATTGCCGTTCCGGTTGAACATCGAACATCCAACATCGAACATCCAACATCGAACAGTATTTCGTTCGATGCGGACTGACGGAGGCCGGCTCGGTCTTTTGGCCGATGACTTCCGCGGTTTTTGTTCGAACACCTTGGCCACGCCGGCCGTCTTATTGGGAAAGGACCCCCTGACGCCGCAAAGTCCTCGATGCCGGCGACTCACGAGACTCCGCCTTCCGTCGCGGCCACGTTGCCGGTGGCCCCAGGCGCGGCTACGCCGGATCGCGACACGCGGGAGTTTCTCGGCCTGCTGGATCGGCACGGCGCGGCGGTGATGGGCTTGCTGCGTCGGTTATGCGGCAACCGGCACGACGCCGACGATCTGTTTCAGGAAACGGCGATTCGCGTGTGGCGTGGCCTGGGGTCGCGGCCCTGGCTGCGAAGCCCTCGGGCGTGGCTGATGACGATCGCCTATCGAGCGTTTCTCGACTCGCGCAATGGCGCGGCAAGCATGCCGCGTGGAAACACGGCGACGTGGTCGATGTCGCGGACGACCGGCAGGCCAATCCAGCGGCGGCCGCCCAGCGGCTCGAGCAGCAGACGCAAGTCGAGGCCGCCGTGCAAGAGCTGCCGGAAACACTGCGACCGGTGGTCGTCCTGCACTACAGCGGCGGCTTGTCGCTGCGGCAGGTGGCCGCGGCAATGGACCTCCACGTGGGGACCGTGAAAAGCCGTCTGAATAGCGCGCTCGTGCAAATGCGGGCGCGGGTGCGGCCGCTCAACGAGACCGATGAGTGAATCATGAGCTGCAAACACCGCCCAGAGCATTTGGCGACCGGCAACTTCATCCAGCGGGCGAGGCTCGGCTGGCATGCGCGGCGATGCCCGGCCTGCCGCCGCGCGGTGGACGTGATTGACCAGTTGCGGCAGGAGATATCTGCCGTTGACGCACTGAATGACCATCAGCGCCGGCTTTGGTCGCTTGCCGTGGGACTTGAGCCCATGCCGGCTGAACGGCAGCTCGTCACCGCCGAGCCGATTGCCGTGCTGCGGCGGCCTTTCATGGTCCTTCAGCGGCGGCCCGCCTGGGCCGCGGGGCTGGCGGCGGCCGCATTGGCGGTCTTCGCCCTGGGGTGGGCCGCCGGCCGGCTAACCTCACCGAGTCGTGGCGACACGATCGATGATGAGAACACCGTGAAGAACATCGTGGAACAAGGAAGCGGCTCGCGCGAGCGCGACGGCCAACACGAAGGCAGCCCCTCGAAGACTCCGATCGACGGGCAAGAAGGCCCGGCTAGTAAGCCCGAGCGCGAGCGCACGCTAGTCGTCGAGGTGCAACCGCCTGGTACGTTCCCCTCGACGCTCGATCCGCCCTCGTCCGTGGAAGAGGCACGGGTCGCGCTCATGGCGCTTTCCAAGCGTTTGGATGAGCTGGCCATCCAAGCGGTGCTGCTGGATGAGCGTCAGGAGATCACTCGGCTCGCGGAGCTATCGCGGCCGACGCGGTAACCGCAGACCTTGTCCTACCTTTTGGAGCGTCACATGATCCGCGCATGCTGCTGCCTTATCGCCGTTGTCGCCGCTTCGCTTGCAGCGGCTCAGGACCGAATCCCTACGGCCAAAGCCTCGGCGCCGGCCGACCACGTGCTGCTCCGCAACGAAATCGGCGGGGCCTACTTCGTCTCCAAAGAGCTCCAGGCTCAGCGCGCCGATCTTGAATCCAAGGTCGAGCTGCTCGAGCGCGAGATCAAGGAAGGCAAGCTCGCAGAGGCCGAAGCCACGCGCCGCATCGCGCTGCTGAAGGCCGAGCTGGAGAAGGTGTTGGCTGAAATGAGCAAGAAAACCGTGCTGGTCCGCGCCGCCACGGCCAATACGGTGAAAGAAACCGGCACGTTCCCGCTGCCGGCCGAGCGGTGCCTGTTCATCCAGGCGCGGCGGGTAAAGATCGTCGGCTGGGACAAGCCGGAGGTGAAGTGGGAGCTGGAGAAGACGGTGCTGACCGTCGGCGACAAGGAGAAGGACCTGGCCGAGCCGGAGCTGAAGGCCATTCGCCTCGCCCGCCGCGACGTGCCCTCCAGCGTGTTCCGCTTTCCGCACGACCCGTTCCGCAACGACGAGGCGACGTTCGCCGCCCGCTCGCCCTTCGAGCAGATCTGGAACCGCGACCTGACCGTGCTGGAGTTGGAAGGCCTGGAGGGGACGGAGGGGAACTCCAGCATCACCATCGAGCTGACGACCGGCGAGGGCCGCTCATTGCGCTCGGAGTTTCGCCGCCATGCTCGGCTGACGCTGTACGTGCCCAAGTGCGATACGGTGGCCGTGCGCGGCGCGCTGAACGGGCTGGCCGTGGAGTCGCTGCCCGCCTCGCTGGCCGTAAGCGGCGAAGGGGACCGCGACTACGGCGCGACCTACGAGGTCCGCGGCCTCAAGGGCAACCTCACCGCCCGCGGCGTCCCCTGGACGGCGATCCACGACGTGGAAGGCGACGTGGCGATCGTGCAAACGGATACGCGGGAGAACTCCGGCACGACGCATAGCGATGACGTGCGAGTGAGCTACGTCGAGCCGCCCAAGGAGCTGACCTGCCGCAACGTCAGGGGCAATTTCCGGGCGATCTTCTCCCGCGCCAACTTACGGCTGGAGCAGATCGGCGGGCGGATCGACCTCCGCAACGACTACGGCGACACCACGCTGCGAGGCAGCCGGCTCCTGGGCGACAAGCCGGAGGCCAAAGTCGCCCACCGCATCGTCTCGCAATCCGGCCGCATCGACGTGCAGCTTCCGGCGGAGACGGTCAAAGCGCTGCCGATCTCGGCCCTGACGGAAACCGGCACGGTCCGCGTCCGCGGCCTGCGCGACGTGCTGGACGACGTGCAGTTCCGGCAGGCCCCCGGCGAATACGGCCGCTCGCGCACCTGGCGCGGGTTCTGGCGGCGTGACGATCGCGATCTTTCGTTCCATCTCCAATTCGAGATCGACCGCGTCCTCAAGCGGGAGAGCGGCTGGGACCGGCCCGCGGCGCTGCACCTCATCAGCCACGCGGGGCAGATTGCGATAGAGACGCTGAAGTAACTGACTTGGCCAAGGGCTCAGATGGTCAGCCCGGCCACCCCGGCGCGGGCAGCTTCCTCTCGCAGGATTTCTTGCACGGTCGAGTCTTCGCGCCAGTTGGGCCGCTTGGCCAGCCTCTCTTCGCACGATTCCAGTAGCCCTTCAAGGTCCGCTCGAACGATGTCCACGGGGCGGTGGGGACCGAGGACTTCGACGTCCGTCTCCCGCTTGACCCCCTGCGCCTTTTCGGCAGTCATCTTCGCTTCGAGCACAACGACCAGGGCTTCCCGGAGGCTCGTGTGCGGGCCTAGCCCGGAGGTGATCATCGAGTTGAGCGCATGCTCGAACCCTTCGCCGATGGCCCAGAAACCGGTGGCGTCCAGCGAATAAGATGCGCCGGGATTGGCGATCAGGGACAGATGCGCGGCCCCCTGGGCGATGGTGCCCAGCAACAACCGAACGCCGTACGAGTATTCGAAGATCTCCTTCTGTTCGGCCAGGACCGACTCTTTGCGGCGTTTCTTGTGCGAGTGGTAGAACTCGTGGAGGTTCATGATCTTGTTGAGGAGCACGTCCTTCTGAATTCCCCGGATTCGGGCGTCCCAGTATTCCTTCTGGATGGCTTTCGTGATCTCCGTCACGGACCTGGGCGGCCCGTTGACGAGTGGCTTGACCGCCGCCATCAGCTCCTGGCAGCGCTCCGTCGGTCCCGACATCAACAACCCGCAATTGGGCGCCAGCAAGTGCGCTCGCTGGAACGACGGATGATCGAACGTCATCGAGAAGGCCCACATCGCCGTGTCGTACGGCACGGACACGCTCCTGTCGGTGGCAAGCACTATGCAACTGGCTCGCTCACAGATGGCTGCGATTCCCACGCTCACGTGAAGTCCTCCGAGAGGATTCGCTCCTGGCCACACTACGACGAAGGCGCCGACAGGGGCGGCGGTTCTTGCGCGTAGGGGTCGTTTCTCATCGCGGCACCCACGACGCGCTCGAGGATCGCCGCGGCCCTGACATCGCCTTCACAACGGGCGTCGGTCTGTGTCTGCTGCTCGTACGTCTGCCGCAGACGCTCGACATTCTCGCGCGAGAAGGAGAGCATTCCCTGGGAGCTCAACACGGCCAAATCGGTGGCCACGCCGACGCCGGTGCGTGCTCAGCGTGGATTTTTGCCTCCAGCACGGTCATGACGCCGTCGGGCAGCGAGACGTTCGGACTACAGCCCGAGCGCACCAACGAGGTCATCGCGTGGCGGCCGCCCGATCCGATGGCGCAATAGCCCAGCGCGTCGAAGCACTCCGACTTGCCGGGGTTCTTGATGACATGCAGATGCGCCTCGTCCTCGGCGACGGTGCCCACCAGCAGCTCCAGCTCGGGGTCGTAGCGCGCGATCTCCTCCTGAAAGTCCACGACCACGTCATCGAGCAAATCGCTCTCCCATTGGCGCAGGTGCCGCAAGTCGTGCAGGCCGTGCCGCCACAGGAACTCTTCCTCGAGCTTGCGCACCCGCAGCTCCTGGTAGCAACGTTCCAGCAGGCCAATGATCTCTCGCATCGGCCGCGCGGGAAATTTGCCGACCTGATCGGAGACCGCCGCGAGCAGCTCGCTGGAGGACGCGGTCAGGCCGGCGACCGCGACCGCACACTTGTCGAAGGGGCCTCTGGTGATCTTGCTGCGCGAGCGATGCTCGAACTCGATGAGGTAGGGCCGACCGATGGACTGCATGGTGTCGGCGGCCATGACCACGTACTTGCCCCGTTCGCAGATCGCGGCCACACCAACGGTCATCGTTTGGCCCCCAGAGAGTCTCATGCAGCCAGACCGGCCGCGAACACGGATGCTCCGCTTCCTTTGAATCTAGTTTGCTGCCGCAGCGGTGTAAACTGCCGAGGCGAGCGGGGGCTCCAGGCGAGCGGGGGGCGTAAGCCCCCTGATGCTTCCCGCGTACCGGTCTCCAACAGGGCTGCACAAACTGCACCGCCGCGTGATCAGCCGGCTTACGCCGGCCGCTCGCCGGCAGTTGGCTACGCCCGCGTGAGCTTCTTGTACTTGAACCGGTGCGGCTGGTCGGCGGCGATGCCCAGCCGCTGCTTGCGCTGCTTCTTCGTAGGTCTGGAAGTTGCCTTCGCACCAGTGGACGTAGCCGTCCCCTTCGAAGGCCAGGATGTGCGTGGCGATGCGGTCGAGGAACCAGCGGTCGTGGCTGATGACCACGACGCAGCCGGCGAAGTTGAGGATCGCCTCTTCCAGGGCCCGCAGCGTGTCGACGTCCAGGTCGTTCGTCGGCTCGTCGAGCAGCAGCACGTTGCAGCCGCGGCGCAGCAGCTTGGCCAGGTGGACGCGGTTCCGCTCGCCGCCGGAGAGGTCGCCGACCTTCTTCTGCTGGTCGGTGCCGCGGAAGTTGAAGCGGGCGACGTAGGCCCGGGCAGTTGATCTTGCGGCCGCCCATCTCGAGCGTGTCGTGGCCGCCGGAGATTTCCTCGTAGACCGTCTTGTCGGGCGTCGAGCGCGTCGCGGTTCTGATCGACGTAGCCCAGCTCGACCGTCGGCGCCGATCCGCAGCTCGCCGCTGTCGGGCTTCTCCTGGCCGATGATCATGCGGAAGAGCGTCGTCTTGCCGGCGCCGTTGGGGCCGATGACGCCGACGATGCCGCCGGCCGGCAGGCGGAAGCTCAGGTTCTCGATCAGCAGGTGGTCGCCGTAGCCCTTGCGTGAGGTTCTTGGCCTCGACGACCAGGTCGCCCAGGTGCTTGCCGGGCGGAATCTGGATTTCGAACTCCTCCTGGCGGCTCCTCGAACCGCTCGGCCGACATCTTTTCGTAGGCGGTGATGCGGGCCTTGCTCTTGGCCTGCCGGGCCCGCGGGCGACATGCGAATCCATTCCAGCTCGCGCTCCAGCGTCTTCTGCCGGGCCGTGGCTGCTTTCTCTTCGCGGTCGAGCCGGTGCCTGCTTCTGCTCCAGCCACGACGAGTAGTTCCCTTCCCAGGGAATGCCGCGGCCGCGGTCGAGCTCCAGAATCCACTCGGCCACGTTGTCGAGGAAGTAGCGGTCGTGCGTGACGGCGACGACCGTGCCGGGATACTCGGCCAGGTGCCGCTCCAGCCAGGTGACGCTCTCGGCGTCGAGGTGGTTCGTCGGCTCGTCGAGCAGCAGCAGGTCGGGCTGCTCGAGCAGCATCTTGCAGAGGGCCACGCGCCGCCGCTCGCCGCCGGAGAGCGTCGTCGACGTCGGCGTCGCCCGGCGGCAGGTTCATCGCGTCCATGGCGATTTCGATCTGCGCGGTCGAGCTCCCAGGCGTTCGTGCGCCTCGATCTGGTCCTGCACGCGTGGCCTGCTCGTCGAGCAGCTTTTCCATCTCGTCCGGCTCGATCGGCTCGCCGAGCCGGGCGTTGATCTCGTCGTACCGCGTCGAGCATGGCCCGCGTGCGGCGCGACGGCCTCCTCCACGTTGCCCCAGCACGTCCTTGTCCGGGTTGAGCTGCGGCTCCTGCGACAGGTAGCCGACGGTGAAGCCGTCGGTCAGCCGGGCTTCGCCGTCGAAGTCCTTGTCCATGCCCGGCCATGATCCGCAGCAGCGTGCTCTTGCCCGAGCCGTTGCGGCCCAGCACGCCGATCTTGGCCCCCGGATAGAACGCCAGCCAGATGTCCTTGAGCACCTCGCGCTGGCCGTGCTTCTTGGTGAGGTCCGTGCGATCTGATAGATGTATTGGGCGCCCATCGGGTCGGCTTTCGTTGGTGGATCGAGCTGCGAAGTGATGAATTATACGGCGGATGTGGCTGGCCGTCACACTAGCCGACGCGCAAGCGAGGGAGCCGGCCGATTCGCGCCGTCTCCCCGTTTCTCCGCCATCTCTTCGCCGTCCCTTCAACGTTGCCTGCGCACGACCTGCCCACGCCTGCGCACGTGACTTTTATCGCATCTTTTAACGATTCCATGTTTATTTCAAAAATACGTATTAAGTCATATGCAATCGGTGGGCGAAAATCGCGGGTGTTGACGGCACAGTCCACAAACGCCCCAAAGGAGCTCGACCATGTCTCATCGCGAAGGACAGGCCCCCTGCGTCACCACCGTATCCGTGTCGGGCTCCGGCGTCGCCTGGAACCCCGCTTCTCTCACCGCCCAGGCCACGCTCACTCCCTCGGCCCAGACGACCCAGTATCTGCGGGCCACCGGCTTCGGCCTCGAAAACCTCCACGACGACGACCAGATCCTGGGCATCGAGGTCACCCTCACCCGCCACGACGCCGACAACGCCGGCGTCGTCAACCATCAGGCGCGGCTCGTGTGGAACGGCTCGAGCATCAGCGGCCCGAAGTCAGGCACCGGCACCTGGCCCGGCAGCGCGGGAGCGGTGACGCACGGTTCTGCGGCCGACACCTGGTCCGCCTCGCTTACGGCCGCCAAGGTCCGCGATGGCTCCTTCGGCGTCGAGGCTCTATGCCTATGCCTCCGGCCCCTTTTCCCAGGCCAGGCCCACGGTCAGCCAGATCACGATGCGGGTGACCTATCTCCAGATCAAAGGCGGCATCCCCACCGAGCGCGTGGCCTGCTGCAAGTGCGATTGCGGCTGCGGCAGCAAGGCCGTCAAGACCGCCAAGCCTGTCCAATACGATAACGGCGAGATCGAGCTCGTAGCGACCGACCTGGCCACGGGCGGCTTTGGCCATGCCTGGGGACACGAGCGCGTCTACACGAACCGCCTCTCGCGGCACTACGACGCCCGGCAGGGTTTTGGCTGGCTGGTGCGCGGCTGGCCGTATCTGGTGCAAAAAGACTCCACGACGTTCGTCTTCGTGCAGGACAATGACGAGGCCGTGTGGTTCGACTACAGCGCCGGCACGGGCCTCTACACGCCGCGTCACGGCCGAAGTTCGCCCTCACGCACGACGCGACGAATAACGTCTTCAACCTGGTGACCGAAGAGGGCGACACGCTCACGTTCCACAACTTCACGCAGACGACCTACCCCAAGGGCCTCTTCAAGAGCCTGACCACGCCCGGCGGGCAGACGGTCACTGTCCAGAGCTACAACTCCGACGGCCGGATCACCGAGGTGCAGCGGAGCTACAGCTCGGGCGGCAGCACCACGACCGAGTCGCTCAAGTACGACTATCTGGCCAGCGGCGACAACCAGGACCGGCTGGAATACGTCACCCTCCGCCGCAAGGTCGATGCGGGCGTCTGGAGCGACATCCGCCGCGCCAAGTATGAATACTATGGCCTCAGCCAGGACTACGGCAGCCAGGGCGATCTCAAGCGCGTCACGATCCAGGTCTATAGCGGAAGCTGGCAGGATCTCGATGTCTATTACTATCGCTACTACAAGTCGGGCGAGACGAATGGTGGCCCGCACCTCCTCAAGTACGTCCTCAACCCGGAGAGCTACCGCCGGCTGGACGAGGTCGAGGCCGACCCGCTGGCGGCCAGTAACGCCACCCTGGCCGCCTATGCCGATCACTACTTCGAGTTCGACTCATCGGGGCGCGTGACTAAGGAAGTGGTCGATGGCGGCAGCCGCACGACGACGCTGGCCTATACGACCAGCGTGCATACCAGTGCCTATAACAACTGGAAGACCAAGACGGTCGAGACCAAGCCCGACGGCAGCCAGAACGTGGTCTACACGAACTACCTGGGCCAGGCCCTGGTCCTGGAGCACAAGAGCGGGAGCGATAAGTGGATCGAAACCCGCCAGTACGACTCGGCCGGCCGGCTGATCGAGCGGGCTACGCCCGCGGCCGTCGTGAGCTACGATGACACCGCGGCCGACCTCGATATCACCCTCCGCACGTCGGATGGCCTGATCCACGTCACGGACCATTACACCACGACGGGCAGCGGCGCCGCGGCCGGCTACGTGCAGCACGAGAAGATCAAGAAAGGATCTTCCGGCACGCCCATCAAGCTCCGCAGTTACGAGTACACCTCGCAGACGGCGGGCGGCGTGACGGTCTACCCGGTCTCCAAAGAGACCGTCTATCGCAACGACGACGGCACCGGCGCCATCGACACGACCTATAGCTACACGTTCCATTCCGGCACCGTGCGCATTCTGAAGCGCACCACAACGCTGCCGGCCATCTCCACCGGCCACAACGGCTCGGGCAGCGCGAACACCCGCGAAGAAGTCTACGACGTCCACGGCAATCTGGAATGGACCAAGGACGAGCGCGGCGCGATCATGCGCCATAAGTATGACATCGTCAAGGCGCTCTCACTCAGACGATCCAGGACGTAGACACTGCGCAGGTCAGCGACGAGCCGAGCGGCTGGAGCACGGTGACCGGCTTCGGGCTGCACCTGGTGAGCGACTATGAAGTCGATGACCTGGGCCGCACGACGCAGGTCTTAGGCCCTGTTCACAATGTTGATATCGCTGGCACCGACACCGCCGTGCGCACGGCGGGCTGGACGGTCTACAAAGACATAGACCATGAGGTCTGGGCGGGCCAAGGCTACGGCAGCGGTTCGGGCTTTTCAACCTACACGCTCGTCAATCCGGTCAGCATCACGAAGATGGATCGCGCCGGCCGCGCGACGGATCAGATTGTGGCCACGCGCGCCAGCACGTCCGGCAAGCTCACTGCCTCCGATAGCTTCGCCCAAGCGACTTGGGTGCGCTGGAGCAAGAGCAGCTACAGCGACGAAGGTGACCTGACCGCAAGCCGCGTCTATCACACGATCCCTTCCTCGGGAGAAGGCACGAGCGGCTCGAACTACGACGAGACGACCGTCGGCTACGACGCCGCAGGCCGCCGGAACAAGTACAAGACCCCAGGCGGCACCATCACCCGCACGGTGTTCGACATCCGCGACCGCGTAAAGAAGGTCTATATCGGCACCGACGACACCGGCGCCACCGACGCCGATCCGACCGGCGGCGGCGCCAGCGGCAACAACATGGTCCTGGTGACCGAGCATGAATACGACGGCAACGCCGACGAGGCCAACGGCAACCTCACCAAGACCACCCAGCACGTCGATGGCAGCACCACGCCGCGTGACGAGCTTCGGCTACGACTGGCGCGATCGCCAAACGTTCATCGACGGCGAGGTCGATTTCTACCAGGAGAACACCCACGACAACCTGGACCGCGTCACCAAGGTCGATCGCAAGAACACCACGCTCAGGCGGCAACCTGATCGGCCGCAGCGAGACCTTCTTCGACGATCTGGGCCGCGTCTATCAGACCAAGCGCTACGCAGTGAATGTCTCCAATGGCACCGTCGGCAACGCGCTGGTCGATAACACCTGGTACGACCCCGCTGGCCACGTGATCAAGCAAAAGCCCGCCGGCAGCGAAGCCTTCACGAAGTCGATCTACGACGGCCTTGGCCGCAAGACCAAAACATTCATCGGTTTTGACACCGCCGAGACAAGCTACGCCGATGCCGGCACGGTCACCGGCGACACGATCTTCGAGCAGACCGAAACCGTCTACGACACGGCCAGCAACGTGACGCAGGTCACGCTGCGCCGCCGGCTGCACACGGCGACCGGCACCGGCGAGCTGACCAGCCCTGGCGGCTCGCAGCCCAAGGCGCGAGTCTCTTACGTCGCGATGTACCCCGACGCCGTCGGTCGCGGTCAGGCCAGGGCCACCTACGGCACCAACGGCGGCAGCTCGTTCACAAGGTCTGCCACGATCCCCTCGCGCTCGGACACCATCTTGATCGATTCCACCGAGTACAACTCGCGCGGCGAAGCGTTCAAAACCATCGACCCCAAGGGGCAAGACAACCGCAGCGAGTGGAATCACGCCGGCCAGTTGACCAAATCGATCGCCAATTACGTTGACGGCGACCCGGCCACCGGCACGGCCGACCAGGACGTAACGGTTGAAATGACCTACACCGCCGACGCGGAAATTGCTACCCGCAAGGCCAAGAACTCGACCACGGGCGACCAGACTACGACCTATGTCTACGGCGTCACCACGAGCGTCGGCAGCGACATGGCCCACAACGGGCTTCTCCGCGCCGTGATCTATCCCGACTCCGATGACGTGGCCAGCCCCCTGGGCAATGGCACCGACGGCGTCTATGATCGCGTCGAGCTCAAGCACAACCGGCAAGGTGAGCTGAAGGAGCGCAAGGACCAGAACGAGACCGTCCACGTCTTCGAGTTCGACAAGCTGGGCCGCCAGACCCACGACCGAGTCACCTCGGTCGGCTCGGGCATCGACAATGCCGTGCTGCGCCTGTCGCGAACTTACGAAGTCCGCGGCCTCGCGGAGAAAGCCACCAGCTACGACAACGCCACCGTCGGCAGTGGCAACATCGTGAACGAAGTCCAGTTCAGCCACAACGACTTCGGCCAGCTGGAGAACGACTATCAGTCGCACAGCGGCGCGGTGAACACCGGCACGACGCCGAAGGTGAGCTACGCCTACGCCAACGGCTCAGCCAACCACGTCCGCCGGACGAAGATCACTTACCCTAATGGCAGATTGCTCCACATCGGCTATAATAGCGGCGACGACGCGAACCTGGGCCGCGTATCGTTCTTGGCGGACGATTCCTCGGGCAGCCCCGGAACGCACCTGGCTGAGTACACCTACTTGGGAGTAGGCATGGTCGCCAAGGTCGATTACACCGAGCCGGATCTCCGCTGCGACCTGGCCCACGGGTCAGGCGACGATCCCTTCGACGGCCTGGACCGCTTCGACCGAGTCGTCGATCTCCTGTGGCGCGACTACGGCTCGTCCGTCGATGTCGAGCGGGTCAAGCACGGGTACGACCGAGCGGGCAACCGCTTATGGCGGGAGTGCCCCGTGCCCGCGGGGCAACAGCCGGCCGTGCACATGGACGAGCTCTACACCTACGACGGCCTGTATCAGCTCAAGACGTTCAAGCGCGGCGACCTCAATGGCACGAAGGACGGCATCGCCAGCGGCACGTTGAAGTTCGCCCAAGAGTGGACGTTCGACTCCACTGGCAACTGGTCTGTATTCAAGGAAGACGCCACTGGCGACGGCACGTTCGAGTTGGACCAAAGCCGAACGCACAACAAGTTCAACGAGATCACGCACATCGCCGCTTCTTCCAGCCACGTTGCCCACGACCGCGCAGGCAGCATGACGATGACGCCTAAGGCGACGGACTGGAATGCCCATCACGACAATATTTATGATGCGTGGAATCGACTGGTCACGGTAAAGGACGGTGCGAACAAAGTGATTGAGAGCGTATACGACGGCATTACGCGCCGTATGCTTAAGAGCGTCTACGTGAGCGGCACTCTTGATCACCTTCGCCACTCCTATTTTTCCGACGCCTGGCAGCCGCTGGAAGAACGAAGGGACGCGGCCACGCGGGCTGATCAGCAATACGTTTGGGGTCTCCGTTATATCGACGACTTGGTGTTGCGTGATCACGATGGAGATACCTCTTCAGCGACAGGCCATCTTGGGCTGAATGGTTCCGGTCTAGAAGAACGGCTCTATTGCCTCAACGATTCCAACTGGAATGTCACATCCATTGGCGACCCAGCGGGCGCGATTGTAGAACGGTACATTTATACACCATATGGCAGCCCAACGTTCTTGACGCCAAGCTACGGGGCTCGGTCCGCATCGTCCTATGGTTGGCACATCCTATTTGGCAGCTACAGCTATGAGCCCGTGATATCCTGGTACGATATCCGCCATCGCCAACTTCCTAGTAGCCTAGGCCGCTGGATTCGTCGCGACCCGGCAAGCGCTCCTTCCGACAGGAATAAATATCTTAGCATGCATTCGAATCCACTCGGATTTACAGACCCAGCTGGTTTAGCTGCTACGGCTTCAGTTGCGTTATCACTGACGCCACGATCTGCCAGGGGCGCGCGCCCTGGACGCGGTGCAAGGGCCTAGTAAAAACTCAGTTGGCATTTACAGCGACGTATCTAGAAGTTACCTGCAAATGCGAGCAATGCTCGGTGACGCCACCGGCCTTCCGTGTCACTGGATGCACAATGGACGCACGAGCGCACATAGTCATTGATCCAGCGAATATTCCGCCGTTTCGGACATTGGCAAAAACCTATGGGCACGAACAGCGGCACGTTAGGAATTTCATAAATTTTGTCTGCTATCTGAAGAAGCAGCTCGATGACGCCTTGGCAGAGGGGCGCGTTTATGGTGGTGATCGGATTGATAAGATCCTTTGCGAGCAAGCTGCTGCGGGAATGGAGACTAGTGCGGGAAGTCAGTATGATTCCTATGTGTCTCAGGACAGAAGGCATACGCTAGTTATGCCAACTGGCGACGCGCCCTATGATCCTATCGGCGACGTGCCTGAATCGTCGGCCTTGCCAGAATGGGTATTGGCCCAGCATACGAATCTAAAACCTTATCGTGACCCAATAGAAGCACCGCCGCCAGGAGGCTGGCCGCGGCGCCCAGTAGAGGCACCCGACGCGTTGCCTTGTTGAGTGAACGTTGGTGTGTTAAACTGAAGAATTCAACCAACACGCAATAGTGAGGTACTGACAATGATCTACGACATGCTTAGACTCGCCTGCTTGTTGTATTCAGGAGCCGTTTATTCAGGTGATGGAGCTGTTGGACACTATGAACACGAAGGCAAGGCGCACTTTCGAGTATTTGGAGACTTATGGGGATCCTGGATGTGCGTACGATAGGAGATCGTGGGAGGAGTTTTGCCTTGTCTCCGTAACCGGCCGCATGCCAGTATGCTCCGGCCAATGGACAGTCCGCCTTTCGGCGACGCTTGGCGGTGGATGCGCAGCGAGGGCCTTTATCTCGAGCCCGACGGGAACATATGAGTTGATTGTCGGAGACGGGCTCTCCAAAGCTGTTTTGGGACTGTATAGGCTGAAGCTGATTCGGGACGAGTTAATGCAGCGTGCTGGTAGGGTCATGATTGAGTAGGCGTCGTGGCGCGGGACCAACTGACGGGACTCGAGGAGCGCCTCTATTGCCTACAGGTCAACAAAGAGGGCATTCTACGAATGGCACTTGAAGATTCGTAACTCCTTGCAGCTCAAAGCGCTATGGACTGAAACGGTCCTCGCTTGCCTAACTGGTGTTCATCACAAGCACCACAGGCAAGGAGGTCAAGATGGATGGGGCGTTTCGTCGGGCAGTCGCTGAGGCTCGTGGGCACCGAAGCCTTTGTTTCGCCAGTTTGCTGTCGGAGGATCGTAGCTGGCGCACATGAACAGCCTTCGCCGTCCATCGGCAGCAGAAATGCTGAAACCGACAGGGGGATCCTCAAAATCGTACATGGGAGGATCCCATGCCAAGCGTCCGCAAACATGGGTGGCAGGTGCTGATCGTTCGGCGGTCGCCTCGGTTTACCGCCACCAAGTGGGACGACAAGCCCGAAACGGCGAAGTCGTCTGCACGGCATTTCCCGCTCTCTTGGCGGGGCGGCGGTGAGCTGGGGAAAGAAAAGGGAAAGAAAAGGAAAGAAAAGGGGACATTCTACGAATGGCACTTGAAGCTTTCTAAGGCATTACGCTGCACGTCTTTTGTAGTTGTCGCGTGGCTCGCGCATTTACTTGTATTTTGTCGGCCGTCGTTTCTTCACGCGCGGTTCGAAACGGTCGGGACGGTTGCCGACAACGTGGGCGGCGACGGCCTCCAACACGGCCTCACACCAGTCGGTCGTCGAGAACGCGCGAGCTTAATGCGGGCAGCAGGTTGTTGATCGTTTGTAACGCCCCTTTGAAACTCACGGTCCAGGGTTCCACTCCCGCTCGGAACGCCGCCACGGCGATCATTTGGCGGATCAAATTATACGTGACCAGGTGCAGGTGGAACTCGCTGCGAACGCGATGAGTGTCTCTGCGTGTGTCGGTTACTGCCTGGGCGAACTATTTCCACCGCCCACCGCCCGAGTCTTAATGGACCGCTGGCAATGGAGGCGGAAAAAGTATCCCTCGGCGATGTAGAGTTTACAAGCCGGTTCACAGCAAGCAGTCGCAGCGTGGGGTGCGCAGCCTTTTTCAATGCTCGAGGAGCCAAGCGCTTCGACGACGAGCGACCGATGAAAAGTCTATGGGGTCAGCCGTTTAACGCTGCGCGTGTCCAATGCGTTGCGCGGCACCGACTGATTCGTCACGCGTCCTCCGCGCCTGCCAAATCGAATCGGCGCACGGTTTGCTTCCCCAGTGCGGCGACGCAACTTGCTCGGCACCGTGGACGACTTTCGCAGTCTATCGTCAGCAGAAATGCTGAAACGGAAAGGGGGAGTCTTTAAGTTCTTCGTGGGAGGACCCCATGCCGGTCGTTCGCAAACAGGGGTGGGAGGTGCTGATCGTCAAGCGGCCGCTGCGTTTCTCACCTGCTGCGTGGGATGAGAAGCCCGAAGATGCCGAAGTGCTCTGCACGGCGTTCTCTAATCTTGGGCGGGGCGCGGCCGTGAGCTGGTGCCAAGGGTTCAATGAAGCCGAGCTGGCCAACGCGCACGGCGTGTGGGCCGTCGTCCAACGCTACGAGCCCGTCAGCCCGGTAGAAGCGCCGCCGGCGACGAACGGAGAGAATAGCGGCCACGGAACGACTCTGTAGCGATCTCCACGTTTTCGACGTTGCAGCGGTTTCAAAACAGGACGCCCGGGAGCGATGCCCATGCCCGAACTCCACCGCCGTCACTTGCTCCAAGGGCTGGCCGGCGCCGCCGCCTGGACGGCGCTGGGCCCCTCGCCGCTTATCGCCGCCGCGCCGCGGCAAGCCGACCTCATCCGCGCGGAGAACGAGCGCGAGGGCACCACCGACTGGCAGCTCACCTACACGCGCGTCGATCCGAAGACCAAGCACGCTTCGGCGGCGCTGGCGCCGCTCCACGATGATCGAGGGCTACGTCTCGCGCGCCAGCGTCCGCGCCGGCGAGAAGCTCGACTTCTTCGTCAGCACCGACCCGCGCCTCGCCGGTTCGTCATCGACCTCTACCGCCTCGGCTACTACCAGGGCAAGGGCGGCCGGCACGTGCCGCGGCTCGGGCCGTTCGAGGGCAAGGCGCAGCCGACGCCGCCGGTCGGCGAGGAGCGGCTGCGCGAGTGCCGGTGGGAGCCGTGCACCACGCTCGAGATCCCGAAGGACTGGGTCAGCGGCGTCTACCTCGGCAAGCTGTCGGCGCACGAAGCACCGCTACCAGAGCTACGTCGATCTTCATCGTCCGCGACGACCGGCCGGCCGACTTCCTCTTCCAGTGCAGCGACAACACCTGGCAGGCGTACAACGCCTGGCCCGACAACTACTCGCTCTACACCAACGACCGCAAGGACGGCAAGGTCGCTCGTCTCCGGCGTGCAGGTCAGCTTCGACCGGCCCTACGGCAAGTACGTGCAGATCTTCGACAACCCGCTGTCGCAGGGCTCCGGCGAGTTCCTGCTGTGGGAGTTCCCGCTCGCCTTCTGGATGGAGCAGCACGGCTACGACGTGACCTACTGCTCCAACGCCGACGTGCACGCCGACGCCGAAGTGCCTGACTGCGCGGCCAAGGCGTTCCTCTCCGTCGGCCACGACGAGTACTGGAGCCGGCAGCAGTTCGACCACGTGCTGGCGGCGGTCGAGGCGGGCGTGAACGTCGCCTTCCTCTCGGGCAACACCTGCTGCTTCGTGACGCCGTTCTCGCCGTCGAGCCGGCGAGGCGCCGAACCGCGATCATCACGCGCGCCGGCCGCTACGGCGGCATCCGCGCCGAACGAGAGAAGCCTACATGGCCGACCTGCCGGTCGAGGCGCCGAACGAGGCGACGCTGATCGGCGCCCAGACGGTCACGCCGTTCAACGGCTCCGGCGACTGGATCGTGCACGAAGCCGGACCACTGGATGTTCGACGGCACCGGCATGAAGAAGGGCGACCGCATCCCGGGCCTGGTCGGCTGGGAGTTCCACGGCGAGCCGGCGAACATCCCCGGCCTGGAGGTGGTCGCCGAGGGGACGACGCTCAACGGGCGGCGACAGCGAGTCGCACTACACGGCGACGATCTACCCGGGCCGAAGGGCAACTCGTCTTCAACGCCTCGACGATCTTCTGGGCGCAGGGCCTGTCGGCCCCGCCGGGCCACATGCCGCCCATCTCGCACCACGGCCGGCCGCACGGCCCCGACGCGCGCGTGCAGCGGATCACGCGGAACCTGTTCGAGCGGTTCCGCGGTTGAGGCCGGGTATCTGAGTCTAAGGTGTGCCACACCGCCACACCGACCCCTACCGTTGAAACTGCTGCTGCTGCTGCTGCTGCTGTGCCGGCAGATAGGCTTGTGCGGCGGCGGAGTCGATGCTTACCTCGGTCGTCATGGCGGCCGTGGCCGTGCCGTGGAAGGCGCCGCTGACGGCGGCGGCGTCGGCCGGATCGGCCGCGGCGGCGACAGCCACGTGTTTGTCGGCCACCGCCAGGCCGTGTGTCGGATCGTAGCCGCGCCAGCCGCCGCCGGGGATGAAGACTTCCGCCCAAGCATGCAAGTCGCGCTCTGGCCCTGCGGGCGCGCGAGGGGGTTTCTCGGAGTCGTCTGAGCCGTGATCGTGGTAGCCGCTCACGAACCGGGCGGCCAGGCCCATCGCCCGGCAGGCGTCGATGAAGAGCAGGGCCAGGTCGCGGCAGGCGCCCCGGCGCGTGCCGAGCGTTTCGGCCGGCGCCCAGGGCGGACCTTCCTCGCGGCGAACGATCTCGCACTTCGCGTGCAGCTCCCGGCAGAGGCTGTCCAGGAAGGCGATCGCGCCGCCGGCGCCCGCACTCAATCCGGCGGCAAACGTGCGCACGTCGTCGCCGCAGGCTCCGTCGGGGGCGGGCGGCACCCGCTCCAGCGAGGGGGCCAAACGCTGCCGCAGCCCCGCGGAGTAAGCCGGCGGCAGCGACATCGCATCCCCGTCCGGCACGTAATCGAACGGATTTGTCCGCGTGGTTTCCACGACGGTCCGACTGGTGACGCTCACCCGCTGGTGCTGTCCGCTGAACCAGGCTCGGGCCACCGTGTTGCCCTCGGCATCCAGCGCATGGGTCAGCAGGACCGGCTCGGGCATGACCAGCAGCTCGAACGATTTGAGGAGCTGCCCGCCATCGCAGCGCGGCTGGAAGGCGCAGCGTGTGCGGCGCCAGGCTGACCGGCCGGGAATACGCGTAGACCGTTTGATGCCGGATCGTGAACCGCACATAGCCCTCGTGCACAGGTGTACTTGACTCTAACCGGCGTCCACGGCCGTCTCGCGGCGGAGCGGCATCACCACCGAGTCGGGCATGCGCGACAGCAGCGGGTCCATCCAGTCGGTCGGCAGCTCGCGCACCGAGTCGCGCAGCCGCTCTTGCCACCAGTTGGAGATGTCGGCCAGGTCTTTCTTTTCGAAGCGGTGCTCGACGATCTCGTGCCGGTCGCGCAGATAGAGGACCACGTCGACGGGAAAATCGACGTCGGCGGCGCTGATCCGCGTGGAGTCGAACGCCAGGCAGCCGACCTTGAGCGCGAACCGCAATGAGTCTTCGTACTTCAGCGTGCGGTCCAGCACCGGCTTGCCGTAGCCGGAGGCGCCGATGATGTGGTACGGCGTGCCGCTGCCGATCTCGACCCAGTTGCCCTCGGGGTAGATCAGGTACAGGCGGTGCTCCGTGTCGTTTTCGAGCTGGCCGCCCAAGAGCACGTGGATGTTGAATCGCAAGCCGCGACTCCTCCAGCGCTATGCCTGTCTTCCTCGGCGACGCGGCGGATCTGCTCGGCGATGAGATTGGCCACGTGGAACAGCCGGCGTGGGTGGCGATTGCTCGTCGTCCTCCATCGACCTCGTCGAAGTAGGTCAGCGCCTTGTCGCGCACGGACCGCAGGCCGGAGGTCATCAGGAACAGCGCGAGCGTCGGGCCGCTGATACACGGCCACCTTCTTGGCCGTGATGCACTCGTTGCCGGAGATGACGCGCGTGTCGGCGATGCCAACCAGGCCGTCTTTGACTTTCATCGCGAGGCAAAAGGTCATGGGAGTGTCAGTGGTGAGTGGTGAGTGGTGAGTGGTGAGTGGTGAGTGGTGAGTGGTGAGTGGTGAGTGGTGAGTGGTGAGTGGTGAGTGGTGAGTGGTGAGTGGTGAGTGGTGAGTTCGGCTTGCAACCCTGCTACTGACAACTGACAACTGACAACTGACAACTCACTTACTCACCCACGTCGGCTCCAGTGAGCGCATGGCAAAGAATGTGTCGTGGATGGCTTCGCCGGCCGCGTTCAGTCGCTGCTGCAGGTCGTCGACGAACTCGTGCAGGCCCTGGGCAATGATCTCCTCGGCGCGGATGTAGGCCAGCTCGGACCGCAGCTGCCCAAGCCGCTGCTCCGGCGGGTTGCTGAAGCCGCCCAGCGCCGAGCCGGAGATGGCGTGCAGCGACTCGTTGGCCTTGGTCAGGCAGTACAGCACGGCGCGCGGAAACTCGCGGTCGAGCACCAGGAAACTCGACGACTCGCGGCCGGCGTGATCCGGCCGTGCCGCTGGCGATACATCTCCAGAGCGCTGGCCGAGCGGAGCAGGGCCGACCACTGGATGTCGTCGTACGGCGTGCCGACGTCCGTGCGGGCTGGGCAGCAGGATGAAGTACTTCACGTCGAGGATGCGCGAGGTCTTGTCGGCCCGTTCGAGCGACCGGCCCAGCCGGCAGAAGTGCCAGCGCTTCGCCGTGCGTCATCGTGGCGTCGGTGACGCCCATGAACTGCTGGCCCGAGCACGCGGATCTGGTCGAAGAAGTCGTAGGATTCCTCGAGGGCCGCTTGCACGCCGGCGCCGCTCTCGCGGATCATCAGGTAGAACCGGTTGATGTGCTCCCACATCTCCGAGCGAAATGATCTCGCGCACGGTGCGGGCGTTCTCGCGCGCGGCGCACGAGGCACGACAGGATCGAGTTGGGGTTCTCGCGGTCGAAGGTGAGGAACTGGATGACGTTCTGCTTGGTCGGCGCGGCGTAGCGCGCGGCGAACTGCTCGTGGTCGCCGGTGGTGACGACCAGCGGCATCCACTGCTGGCCGGCGTCGCCCGGCAGGTCGAGGCTCAGGTTGCAGGTTGACGGCGATGAAGCGCGCCACGTTCTCGGCCCGCTCGATGTAGCGGCTCATCCAGTAGATCGAGTCGGCGACGCGGCTCAGCATGGGATGCTTCGCATGCGAATGTCAGCACGAATGCGAAGGTGACGAAGTCGATGCTGATGCAGGGATCGCGAATCGAATGTGCGACGTCCTGATTCGTCATTCGTGCTTCGTCATTGTCATTACCTCCTCCATCAGTCTCCGACACGACCCAGGTGTCCTTGCTGCCGCCGCCCTGCGAGGAGTTCACGACCAGCGAGCCCTTGCGCAGGGCCACGCGCGTCAGCCCGCCGGGCAGCACGTAGATGTCCTCGCCGTAGAGGATGAACGGCCGCAGGTCGACGTGCCGGCCTTCGAGGCCGTTCTCCGTGAGCACCGGCACGCGCGACAGGGTGAGCGTCGGCTGGGCGATGTAGTTGCGCGGGTTGGCGCGGATCAGCTCGGCGAACGTCTGCCCGCTCTGCCGCGCGTCGAGCGCGGGCCGATCAGCATGCCGTAGCCGCCCGATTCGTTCGCCGGCTTGACGACCAGCTTGTCGAGGTTCGCCAGCACGTGGTCGCGCTGCGGCTCGTCCCAGCAGACGAACGTCGGCACGTTGGGCAGGATCGGCGTCCTCGCCCAGGTAGTAGCGGATGATCTGCGGCACGTAGGCGTAGACCACCTTGTCGTCGGCGATGCCGGTGCCCGGGGCGTTGGCCAGCGCGACGTGGCCGGCGCGGTAGGCGTCCATCAGCCCCGGCACGCCCAGCATCGAGTCCGGCCGGAACGCCTGCGGGATCGAGGAAGTCGTCGTCGATCCGGCGGTAGATGCACGTCGACCCGCTCGAAGCCCTGCGTGGTCCGCATGTAGACGTAGCCGTCGGAGACGACCAGGTCGCGGCCCTCGACCAGCTCGACGCCCATCTGCTGGGCCAGGAACGAATGCTCGAAATAGGCCGAGTTGTAGACGCCCGGCGTGAGCAGCACGACGTGACGGCTGCCGCACGCGGTCGCGCATGCAGCGACTGCAGCGCGTCGAGCAGCTGGCTGCAGATAGTCGTCGACCGGCCGGACGCGAGCCTGCTCGAACGATCTGCGGAAACGTCTGCTTCATGAGCTGCCGGTTCTGCAGCACGTACGACACGCCCGAGGGGCAGCGCAGGTTGTCCTCCAGCACGTAGAACTGGCCGTCGCGGTCGCGCACCAGGTCGGTGCCGGTGATGTGGCACCAGACGCCCTGCGGCGGGTTCGAGCCCCATGCACTGCTGCCGGAACGACGTGGCGCGAGTCGGACGACGTGCTCGGGGATGACGCCGTCCTTGAGGATCTTCTGGTCGTGGTAGATGTCGTCGATGAACAGGTTCAGCGCGGTGATCCGCTGCTTCAGCCCGCGCTCGATCCAGTCGCCACTCGCCGCTCGTCGATGATCCGCGGCACGATGTCGAACGGGATGATCCGCTCGGTGCCCTGCTGGTCGCCGTAGACGTTGAAGGTGATGCCGAGGCGGAGCATCGACCGCTCGGCCGCGCGTTGGCGGCGGCGCAGCTCATCGGCAGAGAGGCACTGCACGCGGTCGAAGAGCGCCTGGCAGCAAGGGCGCGGCTGGCCGCCGGGCAAGAACATCTCATCGTGAAAGCCGTCCACCACGTAGCCGTCGAAGGGCCCCCGCGCGGCCAGCGAGTCCGGGACGGACGACGCGGCGGGCTGCGTGGCTTGAAGGCTGGAGACGGCCATGACACATTCCCGGCTGGCGCATCAGATCATGCGGCGCGATCATGCAGCGCGAAGAGCAGACCGGCCCTAACCAGCCAAGGTCTCTGATAGGGAGTTGGTGATGCAGGTCGCCGATGTAGTCGCGGGTGCAGTTCACGTACCGTAAGACACGGAAGTGCCCCGGTCAATCCAACGCCTTGTTGAAGAAGCACTTGTGGGGTGCGCTTTGCGGCGCTCCCGACCGACGCTGCGCGGTGCCACGGCACTTTGCCCAACAACCAGGCAAACTCTCGACGCAACTCCATCAAAAAGCCCGGCTTCCGAAGAGGCCGGGCTGGTGAGACACGATTGTCGTCGTCGTCATTCGTCGTCATTCGTCGATTCTGGGCCGCTCTTGTGAAGGCCCTTAGCGCTTCGCTGCGCCAGCCATCGTTACGACTGCTGGGGACGGCGGCCGCAGGCGCCTGCGGCGCGGTCTGAGCGGAAACGGATCGCGCGGCCACGACGTTCGATCGCGTCGAAGTCGACGACGTATTGATTGGCGACCGCCTGACCGTGCGGTCGGGTAATGGTTGCGCGGCAGGCGCTGATCGGTAGCCGTTTTGCTTGAACGTCGAAGGCGGCTCGCCCGGCAGCGAAGGCGCCCGGGCATCGGCGCCCCATCAGGGACCGTCGAAGGCACCGATGCGGGGGCCGCAGGAGCCGCAGGAGCACAACACGCCACCGGCGCACAGCAGCTTACCGGTGAGCAGCAGGTTGTCGGGCAGCACACCGGACGATAGGTGATGACCGGCGAGTAGCGCACCTGCTGCACCAAGGTGGTCACCGGCCGCATGACCGTCACGGGACAACCCGTGCAGGGATCGGTCGCGATCACGGCTTGATAGGAGGCCACCGGCACGCTGACGACCGTGGCCTGATACGAAGTCTGAGGCGCGTAGCACGCCGTGTGGGACGAATAGAAAGTCGCATGCATCGCGTGCGACGCATGGTATGCGGCGTGCGGCAGGTAATGCGCGGCGTAGGCGGAATCAGCGCCCTGGCCTTGGCAGCCGTCGCAAGCGTGCGACGCGCTGGCCGCAGCGGTGACGGCAATCGCAGAAACAGCGAGAACTCCCTGACGACAGAAGTGAAACATCGCAAGCACTCCAAAACGCGAAATGAAAGACTGCCTCGAAAGCACCTTCCACTTCACTTGGCCGCGCAGCGCGTTGTCAACAACCTGCCTGCTCGAGGCATCGATTTGGAGGGATTTTCCTGGCGAGCAGAATGCGGCGATTGGGTGGGCTGTGACGGCAGCGAGAGATTTGAGGCCCCTGCGCCCTTGCGATGCCAGCTCAGCTTTCCTTCTCGCCGATAGCAGCGCCAGCATCAAAGCAAGCATTGCCAGCACCGCTCAGCACGGCGACACCAGCAGGGCGCCGGGGCGTTTGCTCTGACTTACGCTTGAGCGGGCAATCGATCCTCAACTCGCTGACGGGAGCGGCAGTGCGAAAGCTTCCCAAACTCGGTTCACATGTCTTCCGTGCCGGCGTGCCGATGCTGGCCGGATTCCTGATCGGCTTCTCGCTCTCGGGCATCCTGCCCGACGAAACGCTGCGAACGCAGATCCTGCATTGTGGGATCGCTGGGCTGATTTCCTTCGTGGGCCTGCACGTCGTGGCACGCCATCGCCAGCGCGTGATTGCCCAGCGCGCCGCTCAGGAGGAAGCCGCACGGTCTTTGCAGGCCGTACGCTCTCTGAACAGCGTGCGGGAATCGATGCAGGAGAAGATCCGCGAACTCGAGGGCACGGTCGGGCGAATCGCGCGTACCCGACAGCCGGCGGCGTCGGTCGCCGTCCGCGGGGCGTGAAATGCCGATCTGAATCAGTTCTCCGTCGGTGTTGGCCGCAGCTCACGCGCCTTGCCAGGGCTGGTGCGCATCAGATTGAGCAGCTCCCCGATCGTCTTCTGGGCCGCGGGCGAGGCCACCACGGTGATCGCCTCGGGCTCTTCCACCGAAATCTCGAAGATCTCGGGCCGGCCGACCTGCTCCTCCAGGAATTGCGCCAAGGATTTCGCCTTGGCAGTCGTCAGCCGGTATTTCGTGCTGACAAGCTGGAACGATTTGGAATCAACGACGTGTTCGGACAGCCCGGTTGACGTGACGCGCGACGTGGGGACAGGGTCAATACTCGGCACCGAAGGAAGCGTGCTCGGGACCGGATAGCGGTGGGAGGGCGGCGCGAGCGGATCGGCCGGTGGATAATGCGCGGCGTGGTTGATGTCGGCACTGGCGGCCGCGTTTTCTGAAACCTCCGCCGACTCGGCATGTCCGCGTGAAAACAGGGGCGCAATGCACAGAGTCACCGCCAAGACCACGATCAAACCGCCGACAACGCGCTGACGAGAGAAGCGAGCGAGCATTTCGGACTCCTTTCCTGAGGGGGTAACGCCCAAGCGCCATCTTGGGCTAACGGAAACTCAATTTGCATTTCGCATTTTTCACTTTGCATTTTGCATTGGTGCACGCCACGCAACAGGGTCGAATGCAAAATGCAAAATGCAAAATTGAAGGAAGACGTTTGCTGCCCGCAGGCTGTCGTGATCCTTCACACCTTCGCCGTCAGCAGCGCCTTCCGCAGGCGCTCCAGTTGTCCGGCTGAGCCGAGCATCTTGTTCTTGTGCGTGATGTACTGAGCGTAGGCCTTCATGAATGGTTTGCCCGCCGTGCGCGGATCGAAATCTTCCGGCTTGTCGCGGAACGTCTCGCGGTACACGGCGCACCACACCAAGCGGCCGTCGGTGTCGATATTGACCTTGCACACACCCAGCCTGGCCGCCGGCAGATACTGATCTTCCGGCACGCCGCTGGTCCCGGTGGGCAGCTTGCCGCCGGCCTTGTTGATGCGATCGACCCATTCCTTGGGCACGCTGCTGGAGCCGTGCATGACGAGCGGGAAGTTCGGCAGCCGCTTCTGGATGGCGGTGATGCGGTCGAAGTGCAGCCCCTGGCTGCCCGTGAACTTGTAGGCCCCGTGCGAAGTGCCGATGGCCACCGCCAGCGAGTCGCAGCCGGAGCGCTCGACGAACTCCACGGCCTGGTCCGGATCGGTCAGGCAGGCGTGGTCGGCCGAGACGGCGATGTCTTCCTCCACGCCGCCCAGCATACCCAGCTCGGCCTCGACGGAGATGCCGCGCTCGTGGGCCCGCTCGACGACGCGGCGAGTGGTGTCGATGTTCCCATCGAACGGCTCGTGCGAGGCGTCGATCATCACCGAGCTGTAGAAGCCCGACTCGATGCAGTCGTAGCAGACCTCTTCCGTGCCGTGGTCCAGGTGCACGGCGAAGATGGCCTCCGGGAACACCTCTTCGGCCGAGCGGATCATGGCCTCGAGAAAGCGCTTGTCGGTGTAGCCGCGGGCGCCGCGCGAGATCTGAATGATGAAGGGCGCACTGGCGGCCCCGTCGGCGCGGTCCTCGTTGGTCGCCTTGCCCAGGTTGCCGCGGAACAGACCGACCGTCTGCTCGAGATTGTTGATGTTGTACGCCCCCACGGCATAGCGGCCGTAGGCCTGTTCGAAGAGGTCTTTCGTGGTGACGATCATGGTGGTGCCCCCGCGCTCTTGTGGCCAACTTGCTCTGCACTGTGGCTTGCTCTGCACTGTGGCCAACTTGCTCTGCAAGTTGGCGGCAACTCGCAGAGCGAGTTGCCCACAAGCACGTGCAGCATGCTACCCCTGCCCAAGAGGAGCGACAAGATCGAAAGGACGTGCCGCAAACGAAGAAGCCCCGGCGAGGGCCGGGGCGCGGGGCACGTTTCTAAACGTGCCCGCCAGCGGTCATTACGTCGCGGGCACGTTTGGAAACGTGCCCCACGTGGGCGATCACAGCCGGAAGAAGATGCCGCTCGTCCGCTGCGGCACAGCCTGGCGGCCGTGGCCGCGATAGGTCGGCAGCGCGGGCGTGGTGTAGCCGGGGGTTGGCAGGCTCGGCGTGCCAGCCGTGCCGTGCCATCCGCTCGATCCGCCGGCCGGCATCGAGTTGCCCGCCGGCGCCGCGTAGCCAGTCGGCGCCGCGTAGCCAGTCGGTGCCGCGTAGCCAGCGGGCGGCGAGTAGCCAGTCGGCACGGCGGCGCCCGGCTGGAACTCACAGCCGCATCCGCGCACCACCGACTCTCGCAGTTGATGGATCGTAGCCTCGACGTTGGCCATCAGCGTGCGGAAGGTCTGCGACTGACGACCTCGCCCCCACTGGCCGTGGTGTGGGCCGTAGTGCGTGGTGCGCTCCATCTGGGCCACAACGGACTGGAAGTGGTGGAACGCCCGATCGAGCCGGTCCGCGTCGCTCCGCAAGTGCTCGCGACTCGCGTTGCGGTGCACGGCATCGTGGAAGTGGGCCGCCAACGCGCTGATCTCCCGCAGGTCGTTCAGGCCGTGCAGGTACTGCTGGGCACCCTGGAAGGTGATGGCATATTCCCGCTCGAGGTGGCCCACCTGACCGATGAGCTGATGGGCCAGGTTATCGGTGCAGTTGCAGCCGGACGTGGCGGCTTTGCCGGTCGTGGACAGGCTGAGAGCGGCCAGAACGGCCGTCAAGGTGAAGTGTCTGAGTGACATGATCGTCTCCCTACAGTTCGAGAAGTGTGGGCGCCCGGAAATCGGGCACCTGACAGGAGACAACACACTCTGCGTGCCAAGCTCTGCCCCCGCCCGACGGCCGATGACGTAAACCATTGACACGAACCATTGGTTTGATCCACCGCTGGTCGCCAAGAGGGGCCTGCCATCGCCGCTGTCTTGTGATCGGTTCGATCCACAAGCGAATCAACATTGCTCACGGGGCGTGTGAAACTTTGCCGGTGCTCACAACGGTCGGTGAAAGGCTATCGCTCAAACCCATCGCTCAACGAGGAGCTGCTGTTCGGTGCGGCGGCCGGCAAAGTTTCGCCAGGCCACTCAGCCGGACCGCCCTCAGGGCGAATTGGCGGATTCGCCTCGCTTTCCCCCTGGTCCGCGACGGCCGATCCGGTCGAATGAGGGAAACGACTCGATCTTTCGGCGGCCTCCTCCATGCAAGCTTCCACTCGAATCGGCATCGCCCTGTGTGTGCTCGTCGCCGGCGCAGCCCTGGCCGGGTTGTTCCGCAAGACGCCGGATGAGGTGGTCTCTCCCGCTGAGATCTCCGAAGGGGGGCTAGCGCTGCGGCAGCCAGACCAGGCGCCCTTCCTGGCCGCCCAGGGGTCAGCGGGTTGGCGCGGCAAGACGGCCAACTCTCCCAGCCCGCCGAAGGGCCAAAGCCAGCCAGCCGCCGGCGGAGCATCGGGCGGCGCGCTGGCGCGCCGCCGCTGCCGCTGATCGGTATCCCGCAAGAGGCGGCAGCCGGTCCGGCTCCCTTCCATTCGCGGCTTGCTACGGTTCCCTCCAATGCCCCCTGGCCTGGCCGGACGGCCGCCGCGCCCGTGGTCATCGTTCCAGACGCTTCCGCCCGCGCGGATGCTACGGCAGCAGACACGACGGCAGCAGACACCACAGCGGCCGACGACGATTGGGCATTGCACGAAGTCGTGGACGGCGACACGCTCCCCGCGCTGGCGGAGCGTTATTTCGGCGATCCCGCGCGGGCCGAAGCGATCCGGCGCGCGAACGCGGCGCTGATTCGCCATGCGGACATCTTGCCGATTGGCGCGTTTCTGAAGATCCCGTCGCGCCGCTTGGAGCGATCGACGACCGCCGGGCGGCCGGCTGATTCGCCAGCGCCAGGATGGCGCAAGGGGCGAGACGGCCGACCGTAAACGGCAGAATCTCGGTCTTATTGCTTTTGGCTTGGCTTCTTCGCGGGCGCGTCGTCGGCCGGGGGTGCCTCGCCGGGCCGCTTGGGACGCGTGGGCCGACTCCCCTCACCTGGGGCGCCGGGCCGTCCGCCGCGGCCGCCGCCAAAGCCACCGCTGCCAGAGCCACCGCCGCCGAAGCCGCCGCGGCCGCCGCCAGCGCCGAAGCCACCGCCGAAGCCGCCGGTGGGCCGCGTCTCTTCGCGAGACAGCTTGCCGTCGCCATCCTTATCGAGCTTCTTGAGCGCGGCCACGGCGGCGCTCAACTCTTCGGCCGAGATCTCGCCGTCCTTGTTGGCGTCCAGCGCCTCGAACAGCGGATTGGCAGGGGGCGTAAACTGCCGCCCGCCTGCGCCGCCTGCGCCACCGCCGCCGCGTTGCTTCTTGGGCGGCTCTTTCTTCGGCGCTTCTTCTTGCCCGCTGGCGGCGTCTCCCGCCAGCAACATTACCGCCAGAGCAGTCACGAGTCCGGCAAACAGCGTCTTCATCGGTGTTCCTTTCAGGGATTAGGTTCAGCATGCCTGGGCGACAGCCGCCGCGACACATTAGACATCACAAGAAGGCGTGGTATCAACAACGACGCTCGACTTCCGACGCTCTCGCTCCAACACGTTTTGGCGTCGCCCCCTCCGCCGGGCAAACCCTAGGCGCAGGCAGCCTGCGCAAGAGGGCGACATAGGTGGCTTCATTTCTCCGGCGTGGCCGCAAGGCAATACAGGAACTTGTCCGACCGAAGGAACAGGTCTCCGCCGCTGGCGGCCGGCGAGGCATTGAACGGGCCTTCGTCGTCGGCCAGCTTGTTCTGGGCCACCGATTCGAACTTCGGCCCGGCTTTGAAGACGTGCACGGTGCCGCTGCGCGTCGGCGCGATGATCTTGCCATCGGCCAGGATGGGCGACGCATAGTCTTGACCGCCGCGCCCGAACCCCCCGAAGCCGCCGCCGCCGCTCCCTCCGCCGCCGCCGGTCGATCGGCCCCCGCCGGGCAGCCGCTGCTGATAGATCCGCTGGCCGTTCTTGGCGTCGATGCAGTGAGCCACCGCGCCGTTGACGAAGTACAAACGGCCGTCGTGGAGGATCGGCGTGCCGATGCCCCCCTGATGCCGCTGCGTCCAGACGACGTGGGTCTTCGTGACGTCGCCTCGGCCGCCAGCCCGCACCGCGGTCGAGCTGCCCATGCGGCCGCCGACCGCGTACACGATGCCCCCCTCGGTCACCAGGCTGGCGCAGGCCGTGTTCGAATTGTTCGCCGTGGCGTACCAGAGGAACTTGCCCGTTTCCGGATCGAGCCCCCAAATCTCTTCCGGCACCGCGATGGCCAATTCGGTCTTCCCGCCGGGCACTTCGACCAGGACCGGTGTAGTCCAACTGCTGGACAGGCCCGAGGCCTCGGCCTTCCACGCCTCGCGGCCCGTTTTCTTGTCCAGCCCGCGGAGCGATTCGCTTTCTTCCGCAGCGTTGACGATGACCAGGTCCTTGTAGACGATCGGGCTGGCCCCGGAGCCCCACCGCATGCGGCCCGACTCTTTGCCGACGTTCACCTTCCAAAGCTGCTTGCCCTCCAGGTTGAAGGCCACGACGCCGGTCTTGCCGAAGAAGGCGAAGATGCTCTCGCCGTCGGTCGCCGGCGTGCTGCTGGCGTAGCCGTGGTCGGTCAAGAAGCCGGTATAGGGGTCTTCCGGCAATTCCGCGGCCACCTCGGTGGTCCAGAGAATCCGGCCGGTGCCGCGATCGAGGCAGATCATCTGCCGCTTGAGGTCCTGCGGCCGGCTGGCCGATCCGCCGGCGCCGTAGCCGGAGTAGGAGGTCAAGAACACGCGCTCGCCCAGAATGAGCGGGCTAGAGGTGCCGGGGCCGGGCAGGGCGGTCTTCCACTTGAGGTTCTTGGTCGCGCTCCAGGTGGTCGGCGGCTTGGCGTCCTCGCTGACCCCCGAGCCGTTGGGACCGCGGAAGCGGGTCCAATCACCGGCCTGGGCGGCCGCGAGGCCGACCAGCCCCAGGAACGCGCAGCAGCGGACCATTTGCATACAACCTCCGCAGGTGGATCGACCAGAAGGCGCAAGCCTTGGACGAACAAAGCCTTGGACGAGCAAGCCTTGGACGAGCAAGCCTTGGACGAGCAAGCCTCTTACGAACAAACCTTTGACGAGCAGCAGATTTGACGAGCAGGAAATCAGACGGCACCCACGCCGATAACGGTGGGCCGCCTTCGCTCAATCAAACCCCAATCGAGCCCAAAAGTGCCGGCTCTCGAAAGGCCATTCATTGCAACGCCGAGCTTCTAGCCTCATCGCCGCGGCCGTTGGGCGGTGTTCTTGGATTGCCCGTCAGGGGGGGCGTCTGGGGCGGAAAGGTACCAGCCGGCGTAGAGCAGCCCACCGCCCAGCGCCAGCCAAAAGACTCCCCACGCGGAGCGTCCGCTGTTGTCCCAAATATTGAAACCCCAGGGCGAAAACAAGCCCGCCAGAATACAGTACGCGCCAGAATGAAGAGGGCGTAGATGCCCACTCTCATTCCGATCGCTTTCAGTCGCGGCGCCCACGCGGCAGGCGCGCCCGGCCCGTTCGCACGTGCCGGGGTCTGGAGTGGAGGTCGCGCTTGCCAATTCCGGCTGCGGCCCTGTAGCGGTCGGGAGGCGATCCGGCGACGACGCCGAGACGGCCGGCGGTTGTCCGGCGGCTACCTCGGGCCGCTTCGCGCCCGCCGCGCCGCGGCCCGGCTTGCCGCCGCGTTTGCCTTTCTTGCCCTTGCCCTTACCCATGGGGCAGCTCCGCACGTTCGCTCCGGAAAGTCCTGCTCATCGATTCGCCTTGGAACGGAGGTCCCAATGGGGTAGAGGATGTCGGCGACCGGCCTTCCATTGTAACTTCGCTCTCGGCGCCGCACTTCGCGATGCGTGCCAAATCATACGGCGGCAACGCGGTACGGACAACGGCCCCTTTGACGGGGGCGCGGCGGGCTTGAATCGTGACGGTGTCTCGACGGCGGCCTCGCCGACGCATCGCTGAAGGCCACATCACAGTGCCGGCATCACAGTGCCGGCATCACAGTGCCGGCATCACAGTGCCCGCGGCTGCTGTTGTGCGCTCGCGGCGACGCAGCCACACACCAAGCCGACCACACCGCCGAACATGCCCACCAGAGGGGCATACGTCAGCACGTTCATGGCCAGGGCCTCCGAAACGGCGCCTGTCAGCCAGGAATCCAATGCCTCCACGGCGACCAACAGACAGATCATCCCGCTCAATCCGCTCAAGAGGCCCGCCAGGAGACCTCGCAGCGGCAGCGACCCATCCAAGCGCGTGAGCCAAACCAATAGCGCGCTGAGCAAGACCAGGCTGGCGGCCAACGCGACGTGCCGCTGAGGGTCTTCGCCCACGAACGTGTACGTGCTCTGACCACGAATCCAGAAGATCCAGACGACGCCCGCCAACGCGGCGGCCGAGAGCAGCAGCACGACCTTTACACCCGACGAGAGCTTCTGGAGAGCGCCGCGGTCGTCGTTCGTCAAGTCGCTAGGAGGCATTGCTGATGACTCGCATGGAATGGCGGACGGTAGCTCGGCCGCCTCCCAAATCGAGAACGACGTTCCAATAGCCGGAATGAGGAGGCGTCAAACGCGCCGGAAAATGCGTAAAGAAGCCTCCGTAGTAACGGTGCGACCGACCCGCCTTGTAGTTGGAGAAATCGGAGTCGTCCATGAGGACGACGTTCGCTTGGGTGTCGCTAGAGACCTCAACGACGTCACCGTCCTTGAGGAACAGTCGTTTGTGCAAATAGTCAGCCATAGGTTCTTTCCTCTCATCGTCTCTTCGATCATGGCACTGGATGGTGCGCGGCCGCCTCCAGCATCGCTATTGTATCACGCAAGATGGGTTGCCCGTTCCAATTGTGTGCGACCAGGAAACGGCCGGGGGTCACGCCTTTTATTTGGCGTGATGGTATCGAAAACGGGGGGTCAACGCACAAGCGAAGAAAGCTGTCCCACGCTTTGTCGCTTCGATGGGCAATGGCGTTGCGAACGCGCTTCAACAAATCGATGTCGCGACGGCGCGGAAACGGCGGCGCCGCAAAGCGGTTGCCCGCACCCAAAAACTCGTTCGCTCGCGATTCTACATCGGCGTAATCCGACCATTCGATGAACCTGCGAGGATGATCGGGATGACTGAGCAAGCTGTTCGCCAGACGACGCGCTGCGCCCTTGGTCCGAAACTGGCGAACCCCGCGGTGGAGCTTGGACGTAGCGACGGTGGCAACATCTTCGACCAGCAAGTAATGGGTGAACTTCTCCCAATGCGTCCAGGCGGAGAGGAAGAGCCCCTTGGCAACCGTGTGAAGATCGCTAGCAGCAAGTAGCCCGCGTGGGCCGCTGCTTTGGGTAATCTTGGTCAACACGTTGCCGATGTGAGCGAGGGCGTCCAAGAACTCGTCGCGCAGCTTCGATTGGCTCATACTTACACGCTGCGGAGTAGCCGCGGTGCCTTGGTGGAACAACGGTGGTGCTGGTCGCTGCGCCGTGCCGCATAGACTCTGCCCTGGCACGCCGTTATTCTACATCATCGTCCCGCCGCTCTCGATTCCCCTTGGAAGGTGTAGATGTGAAGCGATTCTGCCAGCGACAATTCTCACAAGCTGCCGGCCTGGCTGCCTGTCTGGCGATGCTGCTCATCGCCGCTTCAACCTCAGCGGCCGATCCGTGGGTCGTCTACGAGGGCTCCGACGGCACTCGGCGATGGCAAGCACATCGTGCTGGTCAGCGGCGACGAGGAGTATCGCTCGGAGGAGACCCTGCCGCAGCTGGGCAAGATCCTGGCCAGCCACCACGGCTTCAAGTGCACCGTGCTGTTTGCCATCGATCCCAAGGACGGCACGATCAACCCGAACGTCAGCAACATTCCCGGCCTGGAGGCGCTGGAGACGGCCGACCTGCTGGTCATCTTCACCCGCTTCCGCGACCTGCCCGACGAGCAGATGAAGCACATCGTCGAAGTACGTCGAGTCGGGCCGGCCGATCATCGGCCTGCGGACGGCGACGCACGCCTTCAACATCGGCCGCGGCAAGAAGTACGCCAAGTATTCGCTGGAACAACGGCGACAAGGAGTGTGACCAGGGCTTCGGCCGCCAGGTGCTGGGCGAAACCTGGATCAGCCATCACGGCCAGCACGGCAAGCAAAGCACGCGCGGGATCATCGCCACGCGGGCGAGCGCACGGTCCATCCGATCCTCCGCGGCATCGAGGACGGCGACATCTGGGGGCCGACCGACGTCTACGGCGTCCGCCTGCCGCTGCCGGGCGACAGCCAGCCGCTGGTGCTGGGCCAGGTGCTCGCCGGCATGAAGCCCGACGACAAGCCGGTCGAGGGGAAGCAAAACGATCCGATGATGCCGATCGCCTGGACGAAGACCTACGAGCGGCCGTCCGGCAAGACGGCCGCGCACGTTCTCCACCACGATGGGCGCGCGCCAGGACCTCGCCAGCGAGGGCCTGCGGCGGCTGCTGGTCAACGCCTGCTACTGGGCGCTGGGCTGGAGGAGAAGATCGCCGAGCAAGAGCAAGGTCGATCTGGTCGGCGACTACAAGCCGCGCCCGTTCGGCTTCAACGGCTTCGCCAAAGGCGTGAAGCCGGCGGACCACAAGCTGCCGTAACCAGAGACCTCCGGTACACATGGCGCAGGCTGTGCCCAGGTGACCGCGGCCCGCTTGTCCGCGTCGAAGACCGTTTGCCACCCTCGAAAGACAGGGTGCGGATTCCTTGAGCTTTGCCACTTCCGCGGCGTTGCCCTCGCCGTTTATCAACGTGGTTCCGCATGAGTCTGCTGGTCGAGCGTTGTCAGCGGCCACGTTTTTCGTTGCATGGCAAAAATACGAGTCGCCTCATGTCAGGAGGCGCATACACTGATGCCGTGCGCCGCCTGCGCTGATTCTGCGCACCCCTTGGCACCGGCCCAGCCGAAGAGACCCGGCAGGCAGCCATCCGATTCGGAAAAACGAAAAACTGAAGGGCAAACGGAGATTCCTCGGCGCCGAAACCGGGTTTGACAGTGGTCGCTCAGCGCCGCAAAATGAGCCGCTTGCCGGTCAGCGCACGCATACTTCCCGTGGCGTAGGGTCCGGCCCGCAGCCGTGTTTCGCGCTGCCGGCACGCCTGGAAGCCTACCCTACTCCGCGCCATTAACCGCTTCCGCCGCATTGCCGCGATTCTGGTCTACGCTCGTCGCCCTCATGTCGTCTGCCGCGTATCGACTGCGCCGTGTCAAGAAAAACCCCTTGATCCTCGGCGAAGAGGAACGCGAAGGCATGCGCCGCGCCGGGCGCTTCAATGCCCAGCTCATGGACCACCTGCGGCAGTTCGTGCGGCCCGGAGTCACCACCGGCGAGCTGGACCGCCTGGTGGATCGCTACACGCGCGAGCACGGGCACATGCCGGCCTGCTTGGGGTATAAAGACTTTCCCGCCACCATCTGCACCAGCATCAACGAAGTGGTCTGCCACGGCATCCCTCGCCACGACCAGGTGCTGCGCGAGGGGGACATCGTCAACATCGACCTGACGACCATCGTCGCGGGCTGGCACGGCGACCAGTCGGAGACCTTTCTCATCGGCCAGTGCTCGGAAGAAGCCCGGCGGCTCGTGCAGTGCACGCTGGAGTGTTTGTACATCGGCATCGAGGCGGCCCAGCCGTTCGGCCGCGTGAACGACATCGGCCGGGCCATTGAGCGGCACGCCTACGGCTACGGCTACTCCGTGGTCGAAGACTACCAGGGCCACGGCATCGGCCGCGAGTTCCACCAGGACCCCGGCATCCCGCACTTTCCCCAGCGGGGCTACAACTTCCGCCTGGAGCCGGGCATGTGCTTCACCATCGAGCCCATGATCAACGTGGGCACCAAGACCACGGTCGTCGATGACCGCGATAACTGGACCGTCCGCACCAAAGACGGCAAGCTTTCGGCCCAGTTCGAGCACACCGTGCTGATGACCGATGCAGGTCCGGAGATTCTCACGCTAACCCAAACCGGGCCACAAAAAGGGGACTGCTTCTGGAGCCCGCCGCCGACTACGGCCGGGGCGAACGGCGCGCGATGAAACCGGAGCACCCCTTGCGGGCGAGCGAGTTACGGGCACAGTCCGCCACCGCCGCCCGAGCCGCCGCTGCCGGACGAGCCGCTGCCGGACGAGCCACTGCCGGAAGAGCCGCTGCCCGATGATCCGCTCGATGAACCGCTGCCGGACGAGCCGGACGAGCCACTGCTAGATGATCCACCGCCGGAAGATCCGCCTCCCGAAGATCCGCTGCTGGAGGAGCCGCCGCTGGAACTGCTTCCCGAAGAGGAGCCGCCGCTGCCTGATGAGCTGCCACCCGAGGAGCTGCCGCCGGACGATCCGCTCGAGGATCCGCTGCTGGACGATCCGCTGCTGGAGGACGAGCCACCGGCGGCGGCCAGGGCCTGACGGCCGAGGATGCCGTCGGTGCCGTTGATTTGCTGGCCGATCTGGTCGTTGGTGGCCGTTCCCAGCGACGACGCGCTCACGATAATCGCCACGGCCAAAAGGCCGCCGATGACGGTCCATTCGACGACCGATAGTCCCCGACGGTTCTTTCGCGCGCGTTGCATGCGGGCTCCCGTGTGGTTGGTGAAGGCGTTTTCATGAACCCTAGGTCGAACGCCCCTGTCGCGCCGCCCAAGTAAAGAAGAAATGCCGATTTCGATGCACTGGCGCGGGATCGCATGGAAGATAACGGTCTTGCGCTTTGGGGTGGTGCAGCTTGACGCACTAGGACCGCATGGTCTGAGGTGCCGCCGCAACGTAGGTTTGCCTGAGCTGCGGCCCACCTGCAAAGGCAACCCCGAATGACCACCATCGCCGCACCTGCGCCCGTGGAAGACCGAACCGCGCGGCCCGCCTGGCATCGGTGGTGGTCGTGGCGGCGCGATGCATGGCTGCTGGCCGCCTGGGCTGGTGGCGTCGTCCGCCTACGCGGCGCACGCCACGCGACAGTTGATCCACGACCGGCCGGGCAATCTCCTTTGGGCCTGTCACGTGGCCGTCGCGCTCGTGGGTGCGGGCGCCCTCGTGCGGTGGCCGGCGGCCGTGGGCGTGGGCACGCTGATTCTGGCCGCCGGTTTGCCTATGTGGGCGATCGACGTGGCCATCGGCGGCGAGTTCTTCTGGACCTCCGTGTTCACCCACTTCGGCGGGTTGACCGCGGGCGTCATCGGCCTGCGACGCCTGGGGGGCCTGTCCGCCAGGGCTTGGTGGCACGCCATGCTGGCCGTGGCGATATTGATCGCCGTCAGCCGCCTGATGACTGCCCCCTGGGAGAACGTCAACCTGGCATACCGCGCCTGGGGCCCGTTCACTGCGTGGTTCCCCGCCGGCCCGTCGCATTTTCTCTTTCTGATGGCCGAATGGGGCTTGCTGCTCGCCTTGGCCGACCCGGTCGTGCGCCGCCTGGCCGATCGACCATCCGTTTGCCGAAATCAGTCTGCCGATATAATCGTCTGAAGACACCAGCGTCATCCGGATGGGTGGCCGAGTGGTCTAAGGCGGCAGTCTTGAAAACTGCTGTGCGGGCAACTGCACCGGGGGTTCGAATCCCTCCCCATCCGCTGGCTGCCAGACATTCTTGCCGTCGCTGCCATGCCTTATCCGCACGCGATGCGTTTGCACGGCCCGTGGGAGTATCGGCCGCTTTCGCGCTGGGTCCGGGCGGACGAAGACGCGTGGCGCGAGATCGCCGATGAACTGCCGCGGCCGGGCCGGGCGCGGGTGCCTGGCGACTGGGCGGCGGCGCTAGGCCCGGACTACCGCGGACGCGTGCGCTACACGCGCCGCTTCGGCTGCCCTACCGGCCTCGCGTCCCGCGAGCGCGTGTGGCTGGTGATCGAAGGCGTGGACGCGCGGGGGACGTGGCCCTGAACGGACGGCCGCTGGGCGAAGTGCGCGGCTATGCCTTGCCGGCCGGCTTTGACGTCACCGAGCGCTTGCTGGCGAGGAACGAGCTGGAGATCGTCGTTGAGGTGCCGCCGCGGAACGCGGAATGGAGAATGGGGAACGCGGAATGGAGAATGGGGAACGCGGAATGCGGAATGCAGAACGCGGAATGCGGAATGGGGAATGCGGAAGTGGACGCTCGCCTTGAGGGCATCACTCCGCACTCCGCACTCCGCACTCCGCACTCGGTGCGGCGCCCCGGCCGCGAGGGACAGGCCGGCGGCCTGGTCCGCGAAATCCGGCTCGAGGTGCGGCACCAGAACTTTCTCGATCGTCTGGCGCTCCACGCCACGGATCAAGGTGGCGCTGCGGCGCTGCACGTGACGGCCACCGCGGCCGGACCCGATGTCGATGGTCTCCATCTGCACGTCACCGGCATGCGGCGCGAGCTGGCCTTCGTGCCGATCCGGGCCGGGCAGGCCGCGTCGGTCGAGGCACTGGCCGCCGACTTGCCGCGTTGGAGACCAAACGAGCCGTGTCAGCTCGCGACGATTGAAGTGCGCTTGCTGCGGCACGGGGAAGCCGTGTGGGAAACGACACTCCCGACGGCGGTTCGGCAGGCTGCAGCGACCGGACCCCTTACCGCCCTGGTGCAGATCGCAACCGAGGAAGAGTTTGGAGAGTTTGATGCCGCAGGCACTCCGGTCATTCCCACGGTGCCGGCATCCTGGCGCAGGACGTGTGCGGACGGCTGGCACATCATCCGTCGATCGTCGCCTGGGCGAGACCGACGCACGAAGTTACCACTGCATCGGACGAGAGCGTCCCGGCGGCGCTCGTCGCTTGCTCGTTTGGCCGGCCGTGGGTGCCCTGCTCCCCGTAAGCGCCTGATTGTTATGGCCCGCGTTGAGCGAGATCGCGAAGACCTGCTGGCCGAGGCGACGGCGCTGGTCCAGCGCGTGGAGCTGGACATGCAGGACGGGCACGCTTCCGCCGTGCCCGGCCTTCCGCAGCGCGTGATCGTCGGCTTCCGCTCCAGCGGCTGCGGCAGCGTGTACTTTGGCCCCGACGAAGCGTACCAGTTCAATACGGCCGGCGAGCTGCGGCGGGCCTATCGCGACGGCGAGCTGTACAAGGCCGAGCGCGGCAGGCTCGTCCGGCTCACGCGGCAGCGCACCTCCGGTGAGGTCTTGCTGATCCGCCACGAACTGGACGACGCAGAGTGTGCCGGTTTTCTCGGTCGGATGGCCGAATTGCTCGATGGCCTGCGCCGCTCGCTTAACGAGAAGAGTTACCAAATCCTCCGGCAGATGCCCGCGGACGTGGACCTCGTCGGCGGGGTCGCCGCCTGGCTCAACGATCTGCCGCGCGGGGCCGTCGTGCGCAGTTCGCATGCCCGTTGAGTGGGGCACGTTTCAAAACGTGCCTGGCCGACGTTGCCTGCTCAACGACGAGCACGTTTAGAAACGTGCCGCACGTTAGAATCAGTGGTTGAACAAGAACTCGCGGCTGTTGCACAGCGCCCAGAGCAAATCTTCGATTCCCTCGCGGCGGTTCGGAGCGCGGCCGATGATCTCGCTCACCTTGGCCACTTCGTCTTTGCTCGGCACGCGGCTGAGGAGCGCCAGATAAAGCTCGCCGGCCACTTGCTCGTCGCTCAGTTTGCCCGCGGCCAGTTTGGCGGCGCGGCCATCGGGGTCGGTTAGCTTGCGGTTGAGCACGTCGCCATTGACCAGATGCAGCACGTGGGCCAGGTTCGGCTCGCTGGTCCGTTCGCACTCGCAGGTGATCACCCGCTGCGGCCGGCCCATCACATCGAGGAAATACGAGGCAAAGTTCGGGTCGGGCAGCTCGATGGCCCGCGTGCCAGAGGGAATGCCGGCGAACTTCTCCTGGGTAAGCGTGGCCGTGTTGATCGCATCCAGCGTCACCTCGGCCGGCAGCCGCTTCACGCTGTAGTGCGTATAGAACCGGGCAGTGTTGGAGTTGCCCTTGGCGGCAGTGGAGCTGAGCTGATAGACGCGCGATGTCATGATCGCCCGCATGAGCCGCCGGAGGTCGAACTTCTCCCGCACCAGGTGATCGGCCAGGGCATCCAGCAGCTCGGGGTTGGAGGGCGGGTTCGTTGCCCGCATGTCGTCGATCGGCTCGACCAGGCCGACGCCCATCAGGTAGCCCCAGAAGCGGTTGGCGATATTGCGGGCAAAGAGCCGGTTGCCTGGGGCGGTGAGCCACTGGGCCAACGGCCGGCGGAGGTCGCGGTGCTCGTCGGCGTTCAGCGGCTTGTCCAAGAGCGGCGTGGGAGGCATTGCCTGCCCGGTGCGCGGGTGTCGGATGGCGCCGGTGCGGCGGATCATCACCACGCTATCGCCGCCTTGCGAGCCGAAGTCGAGGCTCCCCTTGGTGGTGACTCGGGTGAAGAAGGCGGCCAGACCGTAGTAGTCGCCCTGGCTGTAGACCTCGAAGGGATGATGGTGGCACTTGGCGCACTGCAGCCGCACGCCGAGAAAGTTCTGGGCCGTGGCTTCGGCCAGGTCTTCCGGCTGCCGGGCAATGCGGTAGTAGTTCGCCGGTCCGCTTTGAAACACCGAGCCTTGCGCGGTGATCAGCTCGCGGACGAACTGATCGACCCCCTTGTGCTCGCGCAGCGAGGCGCGAATCCAATTGTGCAGGGCCCACATGCCGCCGTCGCCGACCGTGTTGCGGTTGACGCGGATCAGGTCGGCCCACTTCATCGCCCAGTAGGCGCTCCACTCGTTGGTATACAGGTCGCGGCGCGGGTCGCCGGTCAGGCCCAGCAGCTCATCGATGAGCGCGTCTCGCTTTTTGGGATCCGTCGAGGCGAGGAATGTTTTGACTCGCTCCGCGGGGGGCAACGTGCCGATGGCATCGAGGAACGCCCGACGGATGAAGACCTCGTCGCTCGCCAGCGGCGAGGGGGCCAGACCGAGAAGCTGCCAGCGGCGAAGCACGTGTTCATCAATGAAGTTGTGCGGCCTGAAAACGTAGGAGGGATTCTCGATGCGCCCTGGTTCGGACGGATTGGAAATCCGTCCTACGAAGGGGACGATGGCCATCGAAACCTTGGCTTGCCCTTCATAACGGACCATGATTGCCGTCTGGCCGCTGCCGGCGGCTTGCACGTAGCCGGTGGGCGACACGGTGATGACCGCGTCGCTCATGCTGTCGTATCGCACGCGGTGCGTCACGTCGCGAGCCGTGCCGTCGCTATAGCGGGCCACGACGCGAAGCTGCTGCGTGTCGCCTGGGCGATAGACCCGCTCTGGCGGCGTGACCGTGAGATCCGTAACGGCCGGCTCGCTCTTCTGCGGGCTCGGCACGTCGGCCTCGAGCCAACGCCGCAGCACCTCGTAGTCGTAAGAGTCGCGGTCAAACCGTCGGCCACCGCCGTGGGAGGTGTCAAGCGTCGGCTTGCGGAGCAGCAGACTATCGGCCGGCCGCAGCAACGAAATCCGCCGCTGCTGAGCGTCGCGCACGATCTGCGGGTGGTCTTCCTCGGGCGCGAAGCCGAACAGCGAGAGCTTGAAGCCGCCTTGGCCGTACTGGGCACCGTGGCAAGCCCCGCCGTTGCAGCCGGCGCGGCTGAGGATCGGCATCACGTCGAGCCGGAAGCTGACGATGGCATTCGCCTCGACGCCGGCGACTTGCACGGAGACCTCGGTGCTTTGCTCGCCGTGCGTGATGCGAATGCGGCCCGTGCCGTTGCCGATCGGTCGCACCAGGCCCGTGGCGGTAACTCGGACGAGCTGCGGCGTGAGCGATTCGTAACGTACTGCACGGGTGACATCAGCGGGCTGCCCTGGCGTTTGCGGGGCTGAGACGGCGAGCTGCACGGCATCGAGATTTCCGGCGAGCCGGATTTCGGCCGGCTCGACCCGCAGCTCGGCGATCGCGGCAGGAGCCAGGCACGTCGCGGCCAGAAGGATCGCGCAGGCGGGGACGGTGCGCTTCACAGGCTTAAACTCGGACAGGTGAGCGTCAAGGCAGGCGAGCGTCGAGGCGTCGGCCCGACGTGTGAGCGATCAGGCACGTCGGGCCGACGCCTCGACGCTCGCCTATTCTGACGCGAATCGCGGCGACGTTAAATGAATTGCGGCAGCCGCGGGACACGTTTAGAAACGTGCCCCACGTGAGCTATTCTTGGGAAACGCTCTTGGCCTATCATGGTGCCATGCCAACCGTACTCGTCACTGGCGGCGCAGGCTTTATCGGCTCGCACCTCGTCCATGCGCTGGCGGTGCGCGGCGACCGCGTGCGCGTGCTCGATGATCTCTCAACCGGCAAGCGGACGAACCTGGACGGCGTGCCGGGGGATGTGGATTTCGTCCAAGGCAACGTCGCTGAGGCGGCCGTGGTGGAGCGCGCGGTGCGCGGCATCGAGCTGATCTTCCACGAGGCGGCCATCGCCTCGGTGCCCAAGAGCGTCGAGACGCCGCTGACCACGCACGCCGCCTGTGTGACCGGCACGCTGAACGTGCTGGATGCAGCCCTGGTGGGCCGGCGTGCGGCGGGTGGTCTACGCGGCCAGCAGCGCGGCCTATGGCGACACGCCCGTCTCGGCCAAGCGCGAGATCGACTTGCCCGCCCCGATCTCGCCCTACGGCGCGGCCAAGCTGGCCGCCGAGTATTACTGCCAGGCCTGGGCGGCAACGTACGGCATCGAGACGGTCTGCCTGCGGTATTTCAACATCTTCGGCCCCCGGCAAGACCCCGGCAGCCCCTACTCGGGCGTGATCTCGCTCTTCATCGCGGCGCTCTTGGCCGGGCGGCAGCCGACGATCTTCGGCGACGGGCTGCAATCGCGCGACTTCTGCTACGTCGGCAACGTTGTCCGCGCGAACTTACTGGCGGCGGAGAAGCCGGGCATCTCCGGCCAGGTGTTCAACATCGGCAGTGGCCGGGCGACGACACTGCTCGAGCTGCTCGAGACGCTTGGCGGCCTGATCGGCGTCGAAGGGCAGCCGAAGTTCGCGCAACCTCGCGCCGGCGACATCCGCGAGAGCCTGGCGGATATCACGCAGGCCCGGAAGTGCCTGGGGTATGAGCCCACAGTCGGGCTCGAGAACGGCCTACGAGAGACCGTTGAGTTCTATCGCGAAGGGTAAGCCGGCCACAACACCGCCACTCAGCACCAGGAAGGGGATGACCGATACAATGGACGACCTGTGGGATTTCATAGTCCGCTCTGATATGGAGCTAGCTTCAAATCCGCACGAAGATCTTCTGCCGGTACATCCACAGGCAGATCAGCCACAAGACGGCCAGCACGGCCACCGAGGCGCATAGCGGCCCGTAGACGGCATTCGGGCCGAAGACGCTGCCCCAGATATCTTGGCCGGTCATCGCGCTGGCCGTGCCCAAGTGCGTCTGTAGCGTCTGCTTGATCCACGACGGCATCAGTTGGGCCATTACGTACATGGCGATGGAGTTCATGCCCACGACTGTCAGCGGAAAAGCCCATCGCTTCCAGCCCCAGACGTCCATCACCAGGTAGAAGGCAGCCAGCAGCCAGAGCGTCCAGCCGGCGCTGAAGACGGCCCAGGTAGGCGTCCAGATCCGCTTGACGGTAGGGCAGAAGCTCCAGTTGGGCCACAGGTCGGCGGCGCCGGCGGAGGCCGTGGCGCCGGCCGGCGACGAATCGCCCAGCCCGCTCGCGCACAGCATGACCGATCCATCCTGTTGCATCTTCACCGGCCAAATGGTGGTATCGACCGCCATGGCAATCGCAAAGCACACGGCTCCGGCGCCTAGCAGCGTCAGCACCTTCCGCCGCCGACCGCTCAGGAGCAGTTGGCCGGCCATGACGCCAAACAGCATCGTGGCCATCGAGGGGATGAAGTTGAGCGTCTGATAGCCGCCTTCGTTGATCCAGAAGCGCTGCGCGGCGTGCTCTTCGCCGTCGGGCGACCAGGGCTTCTCCTGCCGGGGCACTTCGTTGAGCAGCCAGCGATCGGCCGCGGCCGCGAAGTTCGTGTGCTTGTTCCAGTGCCCCTCGAGGCTGTCGGCGGGCCAGGGGCCTTGATCCACCTCGGCGTGCTTGCGGTCCTGGCGAAGATGAGTGTCCACGTAGTCGGCGACGTGCTTCTGCTCCGCAGGTGCCGGCGTGTAAGCGTAAAACGCGGCCCAATAGCCCAGCAGGATCACGACGGCCGCGCTCAACTGCACCCAGAAGGGCCGGTTCAGCAGCAGATAGACGAACACGTAGCCCAGGCCGATCTGCGTAAGCACGTTGACGAAGGTGAAGTTCGTCTGCGTGTAATTCGAGCCATTGGACGAGAGGAACACTCCCAGGGCAATCAGCACGAGCGCGCGGAAGACGACGTGCATCCCCCGGCGGACGGCCCCCTGTCCCTCGGCGGTCCGCTTGGCGAACGAAAACGGCATCGCTGCGCCGACGATGAACATGAACGACGGCTGGATCAAGTCCCAGATCGTGCAGCCAACCCAGGCCACGTGCTCGAACTGGTACGCCAGCACCTGCCACAGCGGGGTCCACCAGCCGGGGGCGGCGCCCCCTCGGCGATGGCCGCCGGCACTGGCGGGGCGCCGTTCTGACTGGCCACAATCCGGGCGAGGCCTAGAGCGCCCGAGGCCATCAGCAGCATTACGAACCCGCGATAGGCGTCGATCGACGCCAGCCGCCTCGTGGGGTTCGGCGGGGCAGGCGCGCGTTGGCCAGGCTCGCTCTTCGCGCCGGTCTTGCCCTTGGCGGCGGTCTTCTCTTTCGTGGGCGCCAAGGGCTTCAGCAGCGGGTCGTCATCCAAGAAGACGACGGAGACCTTCTTTTCATCCGAGGGAGAGCGAGGCATGAGAGGACCTTGTGATTGCGTGCCGTAGAGGCAGCCTTTCGCGGAGAGCCTTGACTTTGTACCAGAGCCGACACCTCTACCTTACCTTGTTCTGGCGGGAGGAGGCAATCGACTGTTTGCGACGGCTCGTGCCCGGCCCACACTAACGCGACTCGCAAGCGAGGGAGAGGCGCTATCCGCCTGTTTTCCGCGGATTTCCCTGGCTTGCGCGTGGAGTTGAGGGGGCGGGCGAGTTTGACGGCCGAGCCGCCGCCAGTCTACACTTCAGGCACTCACCCAGCACCCCGCCGCGCATCATCACCCGACTCTCCGTGTTGGGCCGCCCGACTCAGAGAGTCAGGCTACCAGCGTGGCCCCGCCAATGCCCCCGCCGCGATGAGCCTTCGACTGGCGATCACACTCAGTGCCCTGGCCTCTGCCATGCTGCCTGCCACCGTGCTGCAGGCGGAGGACTTTCAAGTTTCGCCTGGCGGTGTCGCGCTGGAAGGCAACTTCGCCCGCGTGCAGTTGGTGGTCACTGCCGCGGATGCCAAGGGGGGCGTCTCCGAGAGATCGACGGACCAGACGCCGGCCGCCACCTATCAATCCGCCCGGCCAGAGATCGCCAGCGTCAGCAAGACGGGGCAAGTGCTGGCCGTGTCCAACGGCGAGACGGCCATCAGCGTCACCGTGGCCGGCACGACGAAGAGCGTACCCGTCAAGGTGTCCGGCGTCAGCGATGCGCCAACGATCAGTTTCAGCGAGCACGTGCTGCCGATCCTCTCGAAGGCCGGCTGCAACGCCGGCGCCTGTCACGCCGCGCAGTACGGCAAAGGCGGGTTCAAGCTGTCGGTCTTCGCTTCCGAGCCTGGCAATGACCATCTGGCCATCGTGCCGCGGCGAGATGGGCCGGCGGATCGCGCCGGTCGATCCGGCCCGCAGCCTGCTCCTGCTCAAGCCGACGATGCAGGTGCCGCACGGCGGCGGGCGGCGGCTGGAGGCCGGCTCGGTCGATTATCGCATCCTGGAGCAGTGGATCGCCGCCGGCGCGCCTGGACCATCCGGGGCGGCCCCGTCCATCACCGGCTTTGAAGTCTTCCCCACCCATCGCATCGGCAAGGTCGGCCTGACGCAACAGCTTCGCGTGGCGGCCCGGTACAGCGACGGGAAGACGCGCGACGTCACTGCCTGGGCCAAGTTCGACAGCACCGACGAAGGCGTGCTGCGGCGTCTCGCCGCAGGGAGTCGTCGAGACCGTCGGCCGAGGCGTCGGCGCGGCGATGGTCCGCTTCGAAGGCCGCGCGGTCATCGCCCAGTTTGTCGTGCCCTACGCCGAGTCGGTCGATCTGGCGAACTGGGCCGATCAGAACTTCATCGACCGCCTGGCCCGCTCCCGCTTCCAAGAGATCGGCATCTCCCCCTCGCCGCTGTGCGACGATGCCACGTTCATTCGCCGGGCTTATCTCGATGCCATCGGCACGCTGCCGCCGCCGGAGCAGGTGACGGTCTTCGTCGCCTCCACGGATACTGCCAAGCGGGCAAAGCTGATCGATCGGCTGCTCGGCCTCACCGGCGATCCGGCACAGGACGTGTACGTCAACGAGTATTCGTCGTTCTGGGCGCTCAAGTGGTCCGACCTGGTGAAATCCAACAGCGCCACGCTCGGCGAGCAGGGCATGTGGTCGATGTACAACTGGCTGAAAGACTCGTTCCGCCAGAACAAGCCCATGGACCGGTTCGTGCGCGAGCTGATCACCGCCCGCGGCAACCCCTACGACAACGGCCCGGCCAACTACTTCGTCGCCTTCCAAGGGTCCGAAGCGCTGACCGAGGCCTCGGCGCAGGTCTTTCTTGGCATGCGAGTGCAGTGTGCCAAGTGCCATCACCACCCTTTCGAGCACGTCAGCAAGGCCGACTTCTATGGCCTTGGCCAATTTCTTCGGGCAGGTCTCCAGCAAGCCCAGCGCCGCCTACGGCAAGCTGGGCGGGCCCTCGATCATCCTGACCCGCGGCGACGACGCGCCGCAGCAATACCCCAAGGCCATTCTGAGCATGCCCGTGCCGGAGCGGCTAGAGAAAGCAGCACGCGCCGGCGGCAAGCTCGATCGCCGCGAGCTGCTGGCCGACTGGCTGGCGGCCCCCGAGAACAAGGCCCTGGCCCGCAACGTGGTCAACCGCTACATGGCCTATCTGCTGGGGCGCGGCCTGGTCGAGCCGATCGACGACCTGCGGGCCACGAACCCGCCGAGCAATCCCGAGCTGCTGGACGCCCTGGCCGACGAGTTCATCAAGACCCGTTACGACGTGCGGCGGCTGATGCGGACGATCATGACCTCGCGGCTGTATCAGCTTTCGTCGCAGCCGACGGCGGCCAACGCCGGTGATCAGCGGTTCTACAGCCACTATCTGGTGAAGCGGCTGGGGGCCGAGGCGCTGCTGGATGCCATCGACGCGGCGACGGCGGCGCCGACGAAGTTCCCCAAGCTGCCCGAGGGAACGCGGGCCATCGACCTGCCCGACGCCCGCTACGAGAACTACCTGCTGGCGGTGTTCGGCAAGCCGCGCCGCGAAGGCGTGTGTGAGTGCGAGCGGGTCACCGAGGCGAATCTTGCCCAGGCGCTGCACACGCTCAACAGCGACACGATCATGAACAAGATTGCCCACCCGCAGGGCCGCGTGGGCAAGCTGCTGGTCGCGAAGAAGACCGACGCCGAAATGCTCAGCCAACTGTATCTGGCGACCGTCAGCCGGCCACCGACGGCCGAAGAGCAGAGCACGCTGCTCAAGCTACGGGCCGAGTCGGCGGACGCGAAAGCGTTCTACGAAGACCTGCTGTGGTCGCTGCTCAACTCGAAGCACTTTCTGTTTGTGCGGTGAACGACCGGCCCCTCGTGCCGGTTCGTGCGATGACGGCGCCGAAGGCTTCGACTAAACTGGCACGAAGACGAACCAGCGCCGTTTCGTTGGAGACAAGTGTGCACAACTCGCCTTGGCGAGTTGTCGCGGAGACTCGCGGAGCGAGAGGCCTACCTGAGTCATGCCATGTCGCATTCGACGGACATCACTGCCGCCGACGCCTTCCACGGCTCGCACGTCCCGCTGCCTCAGCAGCGTGACGACGAATATCGCTTTCGCTACGGCCGGAGGTACGTGAAGCGCATTCTGCCGGACGGGCGCGAGGTCTTGGATATCGTGCCGCTCACGCTGGAAGACGTGCTCCATCCGCAGGAGGGCGATGAGATTTCCGAACGACCCCGACAGAAGAAGGATAGCGTCTACCTCGATCCGATCCTTCGCCAGCGCATTGAGCGAGTGACTGGTGGCCACCTCACCGACGACTGTTTGGTGGAATGGAGCCCGGACATGCCCTGTCACGCGCCCGACTTTGCGGCTTTCAAGGGGCTCACCAAGGAACCTAGCGACGACGTGGGCGTTTTCCGCGTCAAGTCGCACGGCGCAAAGTGCCTGTTCGCGCTGGAAATCGTGTCTCCCTTGACGCGCACCAACGACGTGGACGCGAAGCTGGAGGAATACCACCACGCCCACGTGCCGCTCTATATCCTCATCGATCAGGAAGTCGAAGGCGGTCCGCGGCGGCTGCTGGCCTATCGCTGGAAGAGCGACGGCTATCAGCCGGTAAAGCTCGACCCACAGGGCCGCGTCGCGATCAAGGAGCTGGGTCTCTTGCTGGGAGTGCGCGACGATCGGGCCGTGGCCTTCGACGCCGAGACCGGCGAGGAGCTGGCCGGCTACGCGGGCCTGGAAGAGCAGAAGTCACAACTGCAAGGCGCCTACGACGAGGCGCAGCAGCGGATTCGCGAGCTGGAACAGAAGCTGCGGAAACTTGGCGAACGGAAGTAAATCCTCTCACGCCAGCCGCAGACCCTTGGGCAACGCCTCGCCGAAGATCAGGCCTTGCTCTTCGCTGTCCAGGCGGCCGCCTGCCTCGACGAGCTGCAGGAAGTGCCGCGGCGCATCGTTGCCACGCAGCCAGGTGGCGGCGCGTTCCCGCTGCGCCTCGGGCAGGTCGCGGTAGCGGTCGTCCGTCCGCCGGGCGAGCTGCATCACGGCCAGCCGACCTGGTGGCTCGTCATAGTCCATGCCCACGAGCCGCGTCAGCCACGCGCCGGCCGCCTGGGCGGGCACCACCGTGTTGAGCGGACCGTAGACAGGCGCCCGGGCCCCCAATCGTGCCAGCGTCCAAGCGAGCGCGGGCCGCAAGCGCTCGACGCTCGGCTTGGGCAAGCAGATCGAGCACCATCTCGCCCAGCTCGGTCTTCAGCCGCACGCTCAAGCAGCTCCAGTGAGCCGAGCAGCCGCCACATCTCGGCCGATTCGTGCGTGGCCAGGCTGGCGTCTCCCTTCCCTTTGCCCGTCGTCAGCTTGCGGTGTAGCTCGCGCACCGGCCCCAGCAGCGGATCGGCAATGGCCTGTTGCCAGCCGGCCTGGAGGCCGCCGGCGATCCGCCGCCAGAGAATCCACCATTCATTGCGGCAGAGGCCACCGCCATGAATCAGCTTGCCTTGCAGCACGCGCCACGTCTCGGCCACGCGCCAGTCATCGACCGCCAGCCCGTAGCCGGGCCGCAGCGCGAAGCCCAAGAGATTCAGCCAGCGGGCTTCGTGCACCTGACTCCGGCGTCGGCCCGCCTCACAGGCGAGCAGCTCTTCCCAGATGCGCCGCAGCAGCGAGGGAGGCCAATCGCGGCGGTCCATGCTCGAGGCGTTCGGAGAGTCGCTTGACCAGCCCCTCGGGCTTAGCGTCGCCGCCGGGGCCGAAGGTCTCGGCGATGGCCGCACGGCAGCCCTCCCACGATGCTTCTTCGACGAAGCCAAGCGTCTCGGCCCCGCCTTCATGGGCGGCCACGTCGGTCTGCGTGGCCGTGCGAACGTCGAATTGCAGCCGCCAGGTTCTGGCGGAGGTAGAGGAGGTAGAGGAAGGTAGAGAAGGTAAAGAATTCTTTGCCTCCTTTACATTCTCTACCTCCTCTGCCTTCCTGACTTCGCTGCACCACATGTCCAGCGTGCCGATCTCGGTCAATCGCGCATGCAGCCGCACGGGCACGCGTGCGGCCGCCTCCTTTTTGCCGGTACGAAGCACCGTGCGGATGGGCGGCAGCGGCGTCATCTGTTCGCGATCGAAGGCGATCATCTCGCCAGGCGCGTCGGTGAGCCGGGTGCTGGAGACATAGAGCGGGAACTCGACCGGCTGTGAGACTTGCAGGTCGAACGTCCGCGGCAGCTCGATGTCTTGCCCCGGCTCGCTGCCGGCCGGTGCCAGGCAGACCGCCGCGGGCGGATCGCTCTCGACGCCGACGTAATACGTGCGCGCCAGGCCGGCGGCGATCCGCACGCCGTGCCCGCGACAGACGAGGCCGTAGTACGCGGCTCCGTGAGCAACGGCCAGATCGAGCCGGCGATTCTCCAGCACGATCGGCTGCCAGGCGGCGTGGTCTTTGCGGAACCAGGCGGTGATGGCGTCGATCATCCGTTGCCGCAGCGCGGGCGACTCGAACACGCCGCCGTTGAAGAGCACGATGTCGGGGCGGGCAGTGTGGGCCGCTCGCTCCGCGAGCGGCTTCGGCTCACGGAGTGAGCCGTCCACACTATCGGCATGGGCGACCAGAAACGCGGCCAAATACCGCGTCACTGCCGCGTCGGGCGCATACGGCAGGCCGAACTCCTGAAAGCCGGAGCGGCGGGTTTGCGGCTTCTCGTCTAAGCCGACCAGCGGAAAGAAGCCCTCGACGAGCACTTGCTGCACTTCGTCGCGGGTGATCTCGATCTGCAGCGCGCCGCCGATGAGCTTCGCCCCGGCACCAGGCAGGCTGATCGTCATCTTCTCCGGCGCCGCCGGCCCCAGCAGCGTTTCCTTGGCGTGCCGGCAGAGCCGGACCAGCACGCCCCATTGCCGCGGCTCGAGGCGTCCGTCTCCCTTCAGCCGGCGTTCGAGGTGCTGGGCCAGGGCCAGATCGAGATTGTCGCCGCCAAGGATCAGGTGCTCGCCCACGGCCACACGGTGGAACTGAACCTTCTGTCCCTCTGCCGCGTCATCTGCGCGAGGCGAATCCCTTCGCCGACCAGAATCGTCCGTAGCTTGTCGGCGAAGGGATTCGCCTCCCACATTGGACTCGCCTCCCGCGCCTCGCCGCACGCGAATCAGCGTGAAGTCCGAGGTGCCGCCGCCGATGTCGCAGACCAGGATCTTCTGCCCCGGCGAAACGCGCTGCTCCCAATCGGCCGCGTGGGCATCGATCCAGGCGTAGAACGCCGCCTGCGGCTCTTCGATCAGCACGACCCGCGGCAGCCCGGCACGGGCGGCGGCCTTGATCGTCAGCTCGCGGGCGACCTCATCAAACGAGGCCGGCAGCGTCAGCACGACGTCCTGCTGGGCCAGCGGCGTATCGGGAAAACGATCGTCCCAGGCGTCGCGCAGGTGCCGCAGGTAGCGGGCGCTGACCTCGACCGGCGACAGCCGATCGACGTCCTCGGCCCCCTGCCAAGGCAAGCAGCTCCGCCGTGCGGTCCACGCCGGAATGGCACAGCCAGCTTTTGGCCGAAGCGATCAACCGCCCCGGCACCAGCGCCCCATGATCGCGGGCGAAGAAACCGACCGCGTGGTCCGGCTGGGCAGCGCTCCACGGCAGCCGCAGCGACCCTGCCGGCAGCTCTCCCCCGGCCGGCTGATAGTGAAACGACGGCAGCACGTCACGCGCTTCCACCTGTCCCGGCGCGACGAGCTGCGGCACGGCGAACGTCTCCACGCGCCACGGCTCGATGGCCGTGTCCACGTAGGCCATCGCCGAGTTCGTCGTGCCCAGGTCGATGCCGACGACGAACCGGCTGGGAGGACGGTCGCCGGGAGGGAGTGTTTCGCGCCGATCCTTCATTCGTCATTCCGTCATTCGATCATTCGTCATTCCTGCCTACGACCTTCCAAACGTCAGCGCCAAGCTCCCGTTCTGAAGCGCCTCCTTGAAGTTCTCCCGCGCTTGCAGGTAGTAGCCCAGCGACCGGCTGAAGTCGAACAGGCTGTCGTTATCCAGCAGCGGGTTTACCATCAGGAGGTCGGCCTTCTGTTTGTAGCGCTGGCGGGCTTCTTCGAGCTGGTATTCCCAGAGCACTTCCTCCAGGGCGTAGATCGTCTGGATGAAGCGGGAAATGAAACCCCGGGCAGGCGTGCGCCGGGAATTGCCGCGATAGTGCGTCGCCAGGAGCAATAACCTCCGGCGGTCGCCGCTGCGGAGGTGGTCGCCGATCGGCGAGATCAGCGGCGTCTTCTCCACCAGCCCGCCGTCATAGTAGCCGCACTCCTCGTCCGGCTGCCGTGAGCGTGGCAGCACGATGCCCGGCAGGCTCATGCTGGAGAAGATCGCCGGAAGGAGTGGCCCCTTGCGGAACACTTTGCGACGGTTGCTGCCGTCGTCGGCCACAGCGATGCAGCGGAAAGGTGTCGGGCATTCCTCGAACGTCTTGACTCGCAGGCCCGCGTCGGTGGTGGCGGCGAATTGCTTGCCGAGGATCACCCCGTCGGGCAGCGGCCGGCCCAGCGGCCGCAGCATGAGCGAGATGAACATCTTCCACAGGCAGAAGTCGATCGCCCCACGGCGGTCGAGGCCTTGCACCAGCCGCAGCACTTCCAGCGCGTCGCTGCCGGTCGCCCAGCCGCCGCCGATCACAGCCCCGGCACTGGTGCCCCAGATCTCGGCTACGTGTCGCCGGAGGTCCAGCTCCTCGAGCAGCCGCAGCAGCGCCAGGTTGCCGCACAGCCCGGGCGTGGCTCCGCCGCCCAGCGAAAGGACGAGGCGATTGTCCGGGTTGCTGACCAGCCGCACGAAGGCCGAATAGTCGGCTGGGTCGGGCGGGGCCTCGATCTCTTCGCGCTGCGCGAGGTATTGGGCGTGTTGGCCGTTGGCAGAGCTCATTCCTCCGTTATGGCCGCCGCCGCCTCGCCGGGCAAGCGCTGGTTTGACACCACGGGCTTTGCGGCGCAAGCAGCGTCTACGTAGAATCACGGGCGAGCCGTCGGAAGGCGAGCGTCGAGCCGTAAGGCCGACGTGCTTCGTGCGCACCGTGTTCACGTCGGCGGACACGTCGGCTTACGCCTCGACGCTCGCCTTCATCGTTCCTTATTGCCTATGACCACCATGGCGTTCCCTTCGATCTGCCGAGTCCTGGCCGTGCCCATCGTGTTAGGGATGCTGAGCGTCGCTTCGGTTGGGGCGGCCGAGCCGGGCGTGGTCACGGCAGGGTTCATCTACGAGAAGGCTCCCTTTCCCCAGTGCCATGCCTCGACAATCGAGGAGACCAAACACGGCCTGGTGGCCGCCTGGTTCGGCGGCACGCGCGAGAAAGCTCCCGACGTAGGAATCTGGCTCTCACGCCACGATGGCAAGAAATGGTCAGAGCCCGTGGAGGTGGCCAACGGCCTGCGTGACGGCAAACGACACCCGACATGGAACCCGGTCCTGTTCCAGCAGCCCGACGGCCCGCTCCAGCTCTTCTTCAAGGTCGGCCCCAGCCCGAGCACCTGGTGGGGCGAGGTGATCGCTTCGGATGACGGAGGCAAAACGTGGAGCAAGCCGCAACGCCTGCCCGAGGGCATCCTGGGTCCGATCAAGAATCGCCCGGTGCTGGAGGGAGGCACGCTCCTGTGCGGCAGCAGCACCGAGCACGATGGCTGGCGCGTGCACTTGGAGACGACGAAGGACGGCGGCAAGACGTGGGACCGCACGGAGCCGCTCAACGACGGCCGCAAGCTGGGCGCAATTCAGCCGACGATCCTCCAGCACGGAGGCGGCAAGGTGCAGATTCTCTGCCGCAGCCGCCAAAGCCGCATCGCCGAGGCCTGGAGCGAGGACGGCGGCAAGACCTGGTCGGCGATGAAGCTCACCGCGCTACCGAACCCCAATTCCGGCATCCACGCCGTGACACTGAAAGACGGCCGCCACCTGCTGGTCTACAACCACACGCTGCTGGGCCGCAGTCCGCTCAACGTGGCGACGAGCAAGGACGGCCGCGAGTGGAAGGCCGGCCCCGTGCTGGAGAGCGAGCCGGGCGAATATTCGTATCCGACCGTCATGCAGGCCAGCGACGGCCGAGTGCATGTCACCTACACGTGGAAGCGGCAGCGGGTAAAGCACGTGGTGCTCGATCCCGCGAAGCTATAGACTGCCAATCGCACCAACGATGACCACGCTATCGCTAGCACTGCTCGTTGCTTTCGCCGCCGAGCCGGCGCCCGAGGCCGACTCCGCGACCATCGGCTGGATCGCCGGCATCCACCGCTATACCGAGGATGGCGACCTGAAGCGGCTCAAGGAGCTGCTCGACGAGCGCCCGGACCTGGTGCAGCGCGCCGCGCATCCACGTCGGGCCGCACAAGCCGTCGCACACCGATGGCTATGCGCCGCTGCACCACGCTGCCGAGAAGGGGCACGAGAAGATCGTCGCCTACCTGATCGAGAGGAAAGCCGACGTGAACGCCAACGACGGTGGCGGCTGGAGGCCGCTGCATCTGGCCGCCAGAGCCGGGCATCTGGGAGTCGTCAAACAGCTCGTCAAACACGGAGCGAAAACAACCGCGAAGACCGAGGCGGTCCCTGCATTCTTCGGCATTCCGCCGTCGTCGCCGCCGGGGGCTACGCCGATCAAACTGCCGGCCGTCCCCGCTCGCACGCCGCTCGACGTGGCCCGCGACGCGAAGCAGGACAAGGTCGTTGAGTTTCTCAAGCCGCTAACGAAGTAGAAGTAGTCGTGAAGCACGTCGGCCTTACGGCTCGACGCTCGCCTGGCCGACGCTCGCCACACTAGCCCGACGCGCAAGTCGCGCAAGCGAGGGAGATTCTCCGGCTATTCCGTTTCCCTCGCTTGCGCGTCGGGCTAGTGTCGCTGCCGATGACACCATTGATGGCAGGCGAAAAGCCGTAACTTGCTGCACTGCCAGCAGTTACAAAACTCGCGTGGTTGACGCACTGCTAGGCAGTCTTATAATGCGTCGCATCGACGGCAGCGCCGCGACGGCGAAGCCAGTGAATCACCTCGATATTCGCCCGAGTTTTTGCACCGCGTGTTGTAATCCCAGAGTACTCTCGCCTAGTCCCTCCGCGAAGCAGTTGCCACGAGACTGACGCAAGAACGGCCGCGTGGCTGAACGGATCGCTGAGACGGACCTCGAGACGGATCGCAAGGAGTCGCCTTTGTCTGCTCTGGCCTCGTTCGATACGAAGGAACGCATTCGGCAGGCGATCGACATCGTCGAATTGGTGCGCGATTATCTGGGCGACGTGCAGCGCGAGGGCCGCAACTTCAAGGCACTCTGCCCTTGGCACGAAGACAGCCGCCCCAGCCTGAAGATCAACCCGGAGCGGCAGTCGTACAAGTGCTGGGTCTGCGACATCGGCGGCGATGTCTTCAGCTTTGTCATGCAGTACGAGAACGTGACGTTTCCCGAGGCGCTGCGGTCGCTCGCCGAGCGGGCCGGCATCCAGATCGCTCCCGCCGCGATGGGCGGCGGACAGGCCGATCGCGGCCGCAAGCTCACGCTCTATGACGTGATGGCCTGGGCTGAGCGCAAGTACCATGAGTGCCTGCTGCGTCTGCCCGAGGGAGAGCCGGCCCGCAAGTACGTCAAGTCGCGCGGCATCAGCCAGGACAGCGTGGTGAAGTTCCACCTGGGGGCCGCGCCGGATAGTTGGAGCTGGCTGCAAGGGCATGCCCGGCGCGACGGGATCGATTTCAACATGCTTTCCGAGGCGGGCGTGCTGGGCCGGCGCGAGGGGAGCGGCAGCTATTACGACCGCTTCAACGGCCGGCTGATGTTCTCGATCCGCGACCCGCAGGGCCGGCCCGTGGCCTTCGGCGGCCGCATCTTGCCGGAGTTCAAGGACCGCTCGGAAGCCAAATACATCAACTCGCCCGAGACGCCGCTCTTCTCCAAGCACAAAATGCTCTACGGGCTGGACATGGCCCGCGACGCCATCCGCCAGGGCAAGACGGCCCTGGTCATGGAGGGCTACACCGACTGCCTGCTGGCCCACCAGCTTGGCATCCGCAACGCCGTGGCCGTGCTCGGCACAGCGCTGGGCGAGACGCACGTGCGCGACCTGGGCCGCATGGCGGAGCAGATCATCCTCGTTCTGGACGGCGATGAGGCCGGCCGTCGCCGGGCCAACGAAGTGCTCGACCTGTTCATCGCGCAGCAGGTCGATCTGCGGATTCTGACGCTGCCGGACGAACTAGATCCTTGCGACTTTCTGATGCAGCGCGGAGGCGAGGCATTCCACGCCTTGCTGGGCGCCGCGGTCGATGCTCTGGAGCACAAGATGCGCGCCGTAAGCGGTGGCCTGGGCTTGTCGCGGGGCACGCACGAGGCGCACACGGCGCTGGAAGAGGTGTTGGCCACACTCGCCAAGGCTCCGCGGCTCGATGAGCGCACATCGGATGCAGCCAGCCTGCGGATGGCGCGCATCCTCAGCCGGCTGGCCCATCTATCGGGCATCGACGAAGCCGTGCTTCGCAAGCGGCTGGCGGAGATGCGCCGCGCCGCCCAGCGCCGGCCGGCCGGCGGTCAGGCCGCGCAAGCCAACGTCCGCGGCCGCGCCCGCGTCATCGAACGAGAGCGGCTCCTTCGACGCCTCGGCCGAGCGTTGGGAACGGCTTTTGCTCGAAGCGATGCTCCTGACCGCCGACCTGGTTCAGGAGGTCGAGATCTTTCAGGAGGTCGGCGCATCGTTGGCGCCTCAGCAGATCGCCTCGCCTCGCTGCCGCGCGCTGTATGCACATTGCTGCGCCCTGGCCGAGAAGGGCCTGTCGCCGACTTTCGAGCGGCTGATGCTCGAGCTGGAGGACGCCGCACTGAAGAACTTGCTGGTCGAGCTGGACGAAGGGAGCCAGGACCGCGCCTTCCGCCGACAGGCCGACGCCGTACAACAAGAATTGCGCGATATCGTCGCGCGCTTCAACAACGAGACGCGGACTGGCAGCAGGGACGTGCCGCCGCGCTCCTCCGCGAAGGGCAAGTCGCGGAGGACCAAGCCCAGCAAATCCTGCAACAAATCATCGAGCAGCGACGTTTCGTCGAGCATCGGCGGGCGCGGTAAGGACTCGCCCGACTCACGGAAGGGTCGGGGCCTCGCTCGCTACGGTCCGTTTCGCCGGTTGTCTCGCCGCGCGCGGCGGATCATAATCCCGTGAAGCGCCTCGGCCGCGCGCGAGCGAGCCGGACCGGCGCGGAGGTATTCCCGTGGACATGATGGACCTGGAACTGAACGACCTGATCGCCAAAGGGAAGGCCCAAGGCTATCTGACCTACGACGAGGTCAACGCCTACCTGCCCGACGAAGACGTTAACCCCGAAAAGCTCGACAACCTGCTCGTGGCCCTGGAGGAGCAGGGGATCGAGCTACTCGAGGAGGCGCCGGACCTCGCGCTGGAAGAGGCGGCCGACCGCGCCGCGGCCGAAGCGCCGGCCGACGAGATCTTCTCGCTCGAGTTGCAGCCGTTAAACGGCCAAGCCGTCTCGGCCGTCAATGGAGCTGCCCCGCCCGGCGATCCGGCCCCCGCCCCGCAGCCGCAGCTCAAGATCGAAGAGGCCAAGTGGAGCGACGACCCGATTCGCATGTACCTGTCGCAGATGGCGGAGATCCCGCTGCTCACGCGCGACGAGGAAATCTCGCTGGCCAAGAAGATCGAGGTCACCCGCAAGCGATTCCGCCGCAACGTGCTGCGGCTGCGACTTCGCGCTGCGAAGCGACGGTCGAGACGCTGGAGCAGCGTGCATCAGCGGCGAGCTGCCGTTCGATCGCACGATCAAGGTCTCGCTCACCGAGCGGCTGACGAAGGAGCAGGTCCTGGCCCGCATGCCGCACAACCTGCCGACGCTCGCAGCAGCTGCTGGATGCAGAACCGCGCGCGACTTCGCAGCTGCTGATCGCAGCAAGTCGACGCCGCCGAGGCGAACGGCGGCCGCCCGCACGCCGCTTCATCCGCCGCCGCGCGCAAGATGCTGCACGCTGGTCGAAGAGCTGAGCCTGCGGACGCGCCGCGTGCAGCCGCTGATGCGGCAGCTCGAAGAGATGTCGCGGCGGATGGACGAGCTGCAAGCGCCAGCTGGCCGAGCTCCGCGAACGGCGGCACCGCCGCAAGACGAGCGGGCCGACCTCCGCCGCGAGCTGCGCGACCTGATGCTGCATGACGCTCGAAAGCCCGGGCAGCCTCCGCCAGCCGCTGCGAGACTGCTCCGCGGGCAGTTCAGCGAGTTCGAAGCGGTCAAGCGCGAGCTCTCCAGCGGCAACCTGCGGCTGGTCGTCTCGATCGCCAAGAAGTACCGCAACCGCGGCCTGAGCTTCCTGGACCTGATCCAGGAAGGCAACACGGGCCTGATGCGGGCCGTCGACAAGTACGAGTATCGCCGCGGCTTCAAGTTCAGCACGTACGCCACGTGGTGGATTCGCCAGGCGATCACGCGGGCCATCGCCGACCAGGCCCGCACGATCCGCATCCCGGTGCACATGATCGACGTGCTCAGCAAGCTGCGCAACACGGCCGAAGCGGCTGCTGCAGGAGCTGGGCCGCGAGCCGACGACCGAGGAAACGGCCGATCGCCGCCGGCATCACGCTCGAAGAAACGCGAGCGCGTGCTCGACATCGGCCGCCACCCGGTCAGCCTCGACCGGCCGATCGGCGAGGGCGAGGACTGCAGCTTCGGCGAGTTCGTCGAGGACGCGCGGCACCGACAACCCGCTGCAAGCTGGCCAACAACGGCCTGCTGCGCGAGAAGATCGAGGAGCTGCTCAAGACGCTCACCTTCCGCGAGCGCGAGATCATCCGCCTGCGCTACGGCCTGGCCGACGGCTACTCCTACACGCTGGAAGAAGTCGGCCGCATCTTCAAGGTCACCCGCGAGCGCGTGCGGCAGATCGAAGCCAAGGCGGTCGGCAAGCTGCAGCACCCGGTCCGCAGCCAGCACCTGGAAGGCTTTTTGGAGCCGCAGCAAATCGCCTCGTAAGGTAGGGTGGGACAAGGCCGCGCAGCGGCCGCGTCCCACCAAATACGCGTGGTGGCGCTGCGACGCGTATGTGTTGGGCCAGCATTGCTGCGCGAGCTCGGCCCACCCTACGAAGAATCAAAAAAGCCCGGCTTATTTGGAGAAGCCGGGCTTTTGTCACGGGCAGCGCGCCGCGCCGGTAAGCGCTTACTGGCCGTTTGCCTTGAGCCGCCGCCCTCCCACCACGTGCAGCATGGATTTTTGCAACGAGCGCAGTCCCTGCTCAGAGACCTCGGTATCGTACAGCGTTACGAATAATCCAAGCCCCTTGGTTCCCGTCAGATGCCGCAGCCAATCGTCGGTGACATTGGTGGCGTCAAGGTTGAGGAGAATCGTGGGAGGGCCGATTGGAGCCCCGGGCGCAATGGGCGACTTCCCCAATTCGGTTAATTCTCGAAACGCGGCTTCATCCAGTCGCGCTCCTTCGAGATTCAGTCGCCCGAGCGCCGGCAGCCCGGAAAGCTGACTTAGTCCCCCCCCCCTTCAATTCGGTGCCCGATAAGTCCAGGCCCCTCAGGCCTTGAAGGGACTTCAGGTGTTTCAGGCCCGAGCTGGTAATGGGTGTCTCGCCCAAGTCCAGCCACTGCAGAGCGGCCATTCGACCCACGTGGCGAAGGCTATCGTCCGTGACGCGAGTTCCGCGCAAATCGAGGTGCGCCAGTGAATTCAGGCCGGCCAGATAGCGCAATCCTTCATCGGTGATCGGCGTCTTGCTCAGATTCAAAAGCCGCAATGACGCCGCGCCGGCCAAGTGTCGCAGGTTCTCGTCGGTGAGTCGTGTCTGGATCAGCTCCAAGTTCTGGAGCGACGGAATGCCCACCAAACCGCGGAGGGCCTCGTCCGAGATCGACATGTGCCGGAGCCCTAGCCAGGCCGGCGTTAACTCGGCGCTGACGCCGCCAGCCCGGCGTCGGTAATCGTGGAATCGCCCAGATGCAGCATCGCGACCTCGGGGAGGTCGCACACGTAGGCCAATTGCTCATCGCCCGCGCCTGACGGAAGGGTGACTATTGCCACGGATTCCAGCGAATAGAACCGGCCTTCGCGTTGCGCGTTCCAGTCTTGTGCGTCCAGCCACGACACGTATTCCGCGGCGGGACCGAAGTAAGACGCGATTTCCACGCGGGGACGGTTAACGAAGGAAACGTGTCCGCCCGCGGCGCGGATCGCCAGCACCGCACGCCGGCGACTCAATTCGCGAGAGACCGGGAAGTAGAGGGCGGCGAGGGTGGCCGCCGCGAGCGATGCGGCCACAAATCGGCCGAGCAGCCGACCGCGGCGATGCCTGCGCGCGTGCGCTTCCCGATCGGGCGCCTTGGCGGCGGCTCTGACGGCACGCCGCGCGAGCAGCGACGCCAGCATTCCGACGACGCAACCCGCGACGCCGCCGAGCACAGCCGCTAGCGGCACCAGCACAATCACGACCGGAAGAATCCGCAACGCCACGGCGACGTTGCCGCTGGCCGAGTAATCGAAGAGGGCCAGTGCCGTGCCGGCGTTCACGACCAGGCACATGCCAAGCAGCAGGCCCGCGACCAGCCCGTAGGCCCACGGGGAACTGCGCGACTTGACGATCCACACCAGCAGCGCAGCGAGAATCGCGATGGCCATCATGGTCCGCCAAGGAATGCCTTGATCCGCGATGGCGTCCTTGAGATACCAGGGGACCATCATCGCCAAGAAAGCCACGCCGGCCAGCAGCAGAATGAGCCTGGTCCCCAGGTCGAACGAGCACGACGGCTTAGCGATCGCTTGCGACATGACGAGCTTCTCCGGCCAGCAGGATAAGCCTCTTGAAAGTTGCGCACAACAGACCGGATGAATAGTCAGCTCGCCATTCAACAAGATGGCGGCCGCGGAGCTCGGTCGTCCCGCAGAGCGAGATGGCTGCCTTGCTTGGGCGACTCGGAAAACGCCGCCACGCGCCGCGGGCATCAGCCGTTCTTTTTGCCAGCCCGATGCGGTAGACTAGGAACCATGCCCGGTTGCCGCCGAGCACACAGCGCGGGCTCGTCGAGGCGGCCGGCTTTCGACACCGCGGAACCGCCAAGCATGTCCACCGCTGCCAACACCCTGCGGACGCTGCACCGCATTCACCAACAACTGGGCGACCTGCGCGAACGCCAGGAGCGGGGGCCCAAACAGGTGCAGGCCCACCGCAATAACGTCACCAAGCTCGAACAGGAAAACCAAAACGCCCACGACGCCGTAAAGCACGCCAAAGTCGTCGCCGATCAAAAGCAGCTCGAGCTCAAGACCTGCGAGGGCAAGATCGCCGACTTGCGGCGGAAGCTCAATGAATGCCAGAGCAACCGCGAGTATCAGGCGCTTCTGGTGCAGATCGCGGCCGACGACATGGCCAAGAGCGTGCTGGAGGATGAAATCCTCGAGGCCCTGGGCAAGATCGACGAGCTGCAAGCCGGCACCGGCGAGGCGGAAAAACGCCTGGCCCGCGCCAAAGAGGAGCTGGGCAAGGTCGAAGCGGCCCAGCGCGAGCAAGTCGGGCTGATCCAGGGCGACCTGACGCGCCTCGAGGGCGAGCTGAAGACGACGGAGGCGGGCTTGCCGGGCGAGTTCCGCGAGGTCTACCAGCGCGTCATCAAGTCCAAAGGCTCCGACGGCATGGCCAAGGTCGAGAACGACTGCTGCGGCGGCTGCTTCCAGCAGGTGCAGCCCAACCGCATCAGCCAACTTGTGATGGAGCACGCCGTGCTGTGCACGAGCTGCGGCCGGTTGCTGTACTTGCCCGAGGACCGCGGGGTGCGGCGGACGACGTGACGCGTGACAAGGTGACAACGTGACAAGGTGACAACGTGACAAGGTGACAAGGTGAGGGGGTGAGGGACTGCGGAGCATGCCCAACTCATCCGGATTCCCGCAGAGGCTGGCTGGTCTGCTGAGGCAGAACTGTCTGGCGGTGCAAATGCTCGGCGGGGCGCTGGCCGTGGGCGCGTCCGCCGGACTCTGGTGGCTTGCGCCGGCGAACCGGGCGGCGCAGCTCAGCGCCGCGGTGTTCGGCTTGGCGCTCGTCTTGTTCGCTCAGTTCTTCTTCTTGCTGCGCAGGCTGAAGCCGGAAGAGCGTCGCTCGCTGGAGGCGGCCGGCACAGGCTGCCTCGGCTTGTGTCTGGCAGCAAGTCTGGGCGCTAGCGGCTATCATTGGACTACCGGTCCGCGCGGCGGCGGGCGACGGCGCCAGGCGGCACGCCGCCGTCTAGCGTCACCTTCGCGGCCGACGAACCCAACCGGCTCCTGGTTCAGGTGCGGGTCACCAGGCCGGATAAAGTGGTCGTCGAAGTGCAGAAGGTCTGGGAGCTCACGCCCCACACGCAGGTGCCCGAGACGCTCGACTGGCCGCACAGCGTTGACGTGGAGCTGAGGACGGATAAGCAGCCGCCCTACAAGGAAGACACGTTCGCCGGCAACGAGCAGCCGATCGAGGTCCTCCTGCTGCCGCTGTTTCCCGGCTCGTCGGCCAATCCGATGCAAGTGGAAAACCGCTGGGTGACCAGGCTGACGTTTAGCAAACGACCCGCCAAGGAGCACGTCTTCCTGCTGCACCTGTCGGTGGTCAAGCAGGGCAAGACGGTGCCTGCGGGCAGCGTGGTCTACTTCCCGGACCTCAAGACCAGGTACGAGACGCTGACGCCAGCCCATCGAGAGGTGCTGCGCGAGATCGCCGCCGTGCAGGCGCCCAAGAGTCCCAAGCTGATGGAGCTGCTGGCCCGCGCCGCCGAGTAAGCCAGGCGAGCATAGGCGTAAGAAGCGGCACTACGCCACGATGCTCTCGATGGCGCTGCCGGGGCAAATCACGTGCGGACGGCCTTGGCTGTCGGGCAGGGCAAGCTGCGGATCGATGCCGAGCAGTTGATAGACCGTGGCGATCAGGTCGGCGGGCGGCACCGGGTCTGACGGCGGGGTAGGCGGCGTGGCGGTCGCGATGAGCCGTAGACGACGCCGCCGCGATGCCGCCGCCGGCCAGCACCGCTGGTGAAGCAGTCGGGCCAGTGGTCGCGGCCGTCGCGCGCCGGCGCCGGCGTCGCTGTTCCGCTGGCCGACGCGCGGCGTGCGGCCGAACTCGCCGGTCCAGACCACCAGCGTCTCGTCGAGCAGGCCGCGCTCCTGCAGGTCGTCGAGCAGGGCGGAGAAGGCCTGGTCGGCCACCGGCATCAGCCGCTCCTTCAGGTCGATGAAGTTGCGGCTGTGCGTGTCCCAGTAGACGCTGACGTTCTTGATGCCGTCGTTCGGCCAGAAGACGGTCACCAGCGGCACGCCGCGCTCGACCAGCCGCCGGGCCTGCAGCACCGATTGGCCGTGCGGGTTCAGGCCGTAGCGCTCGCGGACGTGCGGCGGCTCCTGCGTCAGGTCGAAGGCGCCCTTCGCGTCGGCCGCGGACGTGCAGCAGGTCGAAGGCCCGCCGGTGGTTGCTGGTCGCATGCGCGGTCGAGCGGCGGCCGAGTCGCCGCGAGCTGCGCGTCGAGCTGCGCGAGCAGCGCCGCGCGGTCGTCGAGCCGCGTCGCGGCGACAGCTCGGCCGGCAGCGTCGAACTCGCCGACGCGGTAGTCGGGCCGGCTCGGGTCGTGCGTCGATGGTCAGCGGGTCGTAGCACCGGCCCGAGCCAGCCGGCGAACTGGCCGTGGCTCTCCTCGACGAACCGCGGCACGTCGTTTTCGAGCTTGGGCCGCATCGAGACGAACGGCGGCAGCGGCCCGCGGCCGCGGCCCGAGCCGCGAGAGCACCGCGCCCATGTGCGGCCAGTCTGGCCGCGCGGTCGGCCGCCGGCGGGCGGCGGCTGGCCGGTCAGCAGGAAGTGCGTGCCGTGCGTGTGGTCGACGTTGTTGTGCGTCATCGAGCGGATGATCGCCAGCTTGTCGGTGCGCTGGGCCAGCCGCGGGAAGTGCTCGCAGATCTGGATGCCGGGCACGTTCGTGGCGATCGGCTGGAACTCGCCGCGGATCTCGGCGGGCGCGTCGGGCTTCAGGTCCCAGGTGTCCTGCTGGGCCGGCCCGCCCCACATGAACAGCAGGATGCACGACTTGGCCCGGCCGAAGCCCGGCAGGGCCGACGACTGGCCCTGATTAGCCGCCACTCCAGCCGAGACGGCGGCGCCCGAGCGAGAGGAAAGTTCCTGCCCGGCGAGCAGCCGGGGCATCGTCAGCCCCAGCAGTCCCAGGCTGCCAGGCGCAGGATTTCGCGGCGAGATCGCTGAGCACCACGGCGCGGCAGACAAAGTGAGTCGCCCATAACGTGCGTTATGGTACCAACGAACGTCTCTCGCCGCGAGCGCCCGCAGCGTAGACGCGCGACGGTGCGCTCCCGCGGCATTGTCACCGCTCACTCGCCGCTTTCGAACGAGACGACGCGGCCACCTTCGATGATAAACACGCGGTCCGTGCGGATCGTCTTGGGGCTGGTTTCCGAATACTCGTAGATCACGCGGACCGACGTCCACACGCCATCAGGGGCCGGCTGAGGGCGCGCCACTCGAGGATGCTGTAACGCGTCGTGTTGTCCTCGAGCCAGGCCCGAACGGCGGCCAATTCGGGCGGCTCGGGCGCCGGCCGCAAGAGGAAAAAGGCCAACGCCACGAGCGCCAGCATGCCGGCCAGCAGCACAAGTTGTCCGGCCACCACGGCGCGCTGAAACGGGCGAGAATAGCGCCGCCGATCGCGACGGTAGATGACGGCCAGGAAGTAGTCCTTGAGTGCCGCCCGATACTCGGTGCGGTACTGCCGCTGGAGCGAAGAACCGCGCGGGGCCGGCGTGTCGCCGCAGGCTGCGCGGCGCTCGGTCTCGGCGGAGCGCTGCCGCAGATTGGCCGCCGCAAGGTATTCGGCCACGGCCTCCGCCGTCGTCCAGCGTCCATCCTCGCTCCCACGGATCACGCCGCGCAGGATCATCGCCCGCACTTGGCCCACTTGCCGGAAGTCGGGCTGCTGCGTGCCGTAGATGACCCGTGCGGCATGTTCCACAGTTAGTCGCAACGGGCGATTCTCTTCGGACACGGCCATTACCCCATTACTTCATGCCCGCCTCGCAAGCGGCCTGACGATGATGAGAAGCCCGGCTTCCGCCCTGTGCTTCTTCGTTTGGGAAGCCGGGCTTCTTGTTCGTTTGGCGCAGTTGCCCCAGCTCGTAGTATACATAGGGCCTGGGGTCAAATCGCACGACGCGACAGTGCTATTTGTGGAAGCTGTCGGGCAGGAATTCCTTGCCGGCACGGGTCGAAATCGCGCACCAGACGCCCAGGTTGATCTCGTTGCGGATGGCCTTCACCGAGGCATCCATCATGGCCACGTTGACCATCCCGGAGAAGTAGCTGCGCACGGTGACCGCCGCGTAAGCCGGCGTGACGGTGCCCGTCGCCAAGCCCTTGCCTTCCTGCCAGTTGGTCCAGTCCACGTCGTGAGTCACGCCGCTCACGGCAACGAGAATTCGGGCGTTGGGGGGAAAGACGGTCGTAAAGCCGCTGTGGTGCGACCGACCATCGACCCATTCGGTGTGTCCGGTCGCCTGGAACTGGGGGCCACCCAGGGCGGCGATGTCCGCCGCAGAAGTCGGCATGGCCGGGGCGGCAAGACCCGCGTTGCGGAAATAGGGCTGCCAGGCTTTCACTTCGGCAAAACCCAGCGTGTTGCCAACCCCGTCCTTGAAGTCGCCGGCCCTGAGCTTGCTGTTGGGATATGCCGAGCCGGGTCCGCCCACGCCGGTGGCCGGATCCCACACGAACCATGTGCCCAGGTTCACGGCGTAGTTGAACGGATAGTGTTTGGCGTCGGTCCCGCTGAAGCGGATTTCGTCGCGCGGCTCGGCGGGACAAAGATACGTGGGCACGCGCATGGCGCTCAGCCTGACGACACGTCCGTCGGCCAGCGTGACGCTCGGAATGGAGTTATAGCTGTTCGTGTAGTCGATCGAGTCGTTGATCACCTGCTGATCCAAGTGAGGTAGCAAAAGGGCAAGAATCGACCAGCCATCGTAGGTGGTGGGGTCCGGGGCCATGGCGGAGCCGTCGTTGGGTAGCGCCGGCTGCTGCCAACTGGGCGCAAAGTACCCCTTCGAAGCCTCATAATTGAGCATTGCCAGCCCGATTTGCCGCAGATTGTTCTTCGAGGCCGTGTTGCGGGCCGTATCGCGAGCCGCCTGAACGGCGGGGAACAGCAGGGCCAACAACAGGCCAATGATGGCCATTACGACCAATAGCTCGATCAGTGTGAAAGCTCTTCGCAGATTCATGGGGTGGCTCCAGGAGGGTGCGTACAAAGAATCCAGAGTCAGGAGCGTGGCTGGCGGCGGGGAAAGCGTCCCCAGGAGGCGGGCGGAGCTCGTGAAAGCGTCAGCTTTCAATGGCGGCATTCTAGCCAAGTTGTTGTTGATATCAAGACTCAATAACAATAATTTCCTGGCCCCGTGGCTTCTACCTCGCGCTGTCCATCAGCCCGCGGGGTCCTTCGGCAACGCGTCTTAGAATCTTGAGTAATTCTTACAGGGCGGAGAGTCTCCCAGCGCCGACCGACTTCATCGCTCCGCGGAGTCTCAATCGCTTGTCCCCGCACGGCTTACGAGCGCAATCCCCAGCGCTACCGCAACGCAGCGCACCGCGTGGCCTTGCATTTGCTTAGGGCCTCCTTTACAAGGTCGTCAAGGACGACGGCCCATCCCGCAACCCCCCGCGAAGGCTAGAGCATGGATGCTCGCAAGCATGCCTGGGCGGTGGCGCTGTTGGCACTGCTCTCAGTGGCCGCACGCTACCAGACGCCCAACTTCATCGTCACGGCGCCCACCTCGGAGATGGCCCAGCAAGTGGGCCAGGCCGCCGAGAAGTTCCGCCGCGAGATCACGCAAGACTGGCTGGGCTACGTGATGCCCCAGTGGTCGAAGCCGTGCCCTATCACCGTGCGCATCGAGCGCGGGGCGGGCGGCGTGACGACCTTCAACTTTGCCAACGGCGAGGTTTTCGGTTGGCAGATGACCGTGCAGGGGCCGCTCGACCAGATCCTCGACTCCGTGCTGCCGCACGAAGTCACGCACACGATCTTCGCCAGCCACTTCCGCCAGCCGTTGCCGCGCTGGGCCGACGAAGGGGCCTGCACCACCGTCGAGTCGCCCAAAGAGCGCGACAAACAGAAGACCATGCTCGTGCAGTTCCTCCGCACGGGCCGCGGCATCGCCTTCCCCCACATGTTTCGCATGAAGGAATACCCCCGCGACGTGCTGCCGCTGTATGCCCAGGGGCATTCGCTCTCCACCTTCCTGGTCGGCCAGAAGGGCAAGAGCAAGTTCATGGAATACCTGGCCGACGGCCTGAAATCCGAGGACTGGACCGCGGTCACGCAGCAGCACTACGGCTATCGCGGCCTGGGGGAGCTGCAAAACGCCTGGCTCGATTGGGTGCAGAAGGGCTGGCCCGGCGCAGACTACTCCGAAACCAGCATTGCGATGCGGCTGGCTTCCGGCCGCGCCGGCCAGGGCGGCACGAAAGACGGATTCGTCTATCGTGGGCAAAGCCCCGAATCGGCCAGCTCGACGAGAGGCACGCGGATGGCGCCTGTGCGGACCGTAGCTTCGCCGGGTGACGAGGCGCGCTTGCCCGCTCCGCGTGGCGGTAGCAGCGACGGCGCAGCACCCGTGGAGAACACTCCTGTGTCCGCCGTGCCCGGCGATTCCAGCGGCTGGCACGCGCCGAAGCGTCCATCGAGCGAGTCTCTCCGGGACTCGCCGTCGCGTCTCGGAGAAACGCGGCCACATGAAGAGACGCGGCCGCGCGGCGAGACCGATCCTCCGAGCGGCTTCACCGGCACGTCGCGCTATGAGCGTAGCGGGCCGGCGGCGGCTGCCGAGTTCCCCGGTCAGCATCTGCCTGAGGTGGCACGGCAGGCAGCGTTCCCGCAGCAGGGCGGAGCCGGCCTGCCCGCCGCGCGGATGTCCAGGGGGCCCTTTTTCTCGCCAGCTCAGCCGATGGCGTCGATGCCCTGCGTCGGCGGGTTGTGACGATAGCCAGCAGGCCGCCGGTCAGGCGGCCGGACTTATCGCGCATCTTCTCTCTTCTTTGTGCAGCCGCCGGCTCTCCGGCGGCTGCGGCTTTTTCTGCCCAATGGCCTGGCCGGCGGCGGCGCAGCATAATGACGGCTGGACCGCGTCCGCCACGTGGGCTCGAGCCTTCGCATGAACCAGCCGCCGCGCCTCACGTTCACTCTGTTGCGGATGCTGCTCAGCATGGCGGCGATCGGGGCGGTGTTGGCGGTCGGGCGGTGGAGGGATGCTCATCTGGCGCCGATCATCGTCGCTGCGGCCGCGGCCGGGCTGCTCATGTTCGTGATCCAGTGGCGGCATTGGGACGTGTTGCTCGCCGAAACGTTGGCATTCCTGAACGGGGCCATGATGGGGCTGTGCCTCTCCGCTTCGCCCGGTCCGGAGCAGGATCAGATTACCGGCCCCATCGTCGGAGGACTATTGGGTTGGTTCGTCGTCGCCGTCGCCATCCGACTGTTGTTTCCGCGTGAGAGGGCGGAGATATCCGGCAACGGGCCGGAGAGTGACGAGATCGAGTCCGTCGTTTGGCGCCGCCGGAAGCCGCTGCCGAGATGATCGAGCCGTCGAGGCCAGAGGAGGCGAAGTAACTGGCGGCCGATCCCGGTGGAGAAAGGTTCCTCTCGCGGATATCGTGTAGGGACCGCGGCAATGAGCAGGGTCTCGTCGCCGTTTTGCATTTTCCACGTCGCATTCGTCGTCGGCAACCCGTGCCGGCTCGAATGCAAAATGCAGGTTGCAAAGTGCAAAGTGCAAAGTGAGGAACGTCCCGTTGGCCAAGCCTCCCACAAACGAAGACAAGCTGCGGGCGCAGTATGCCGAGATCGCGGTGCTGGCCGGGCAGTTGGCGCACGAGATCAAGAACCCGCTCTCGACGATCTCGCTGAACGCCGAGCTGCTGGCCGAGGATTTTGCCCAGGCCGAGACGCCCCGCGAGCGCCGGGCGGTCGATCGTCTGGCCCGCGTCGAGCGCGAATGCCGCCGGCTGCAGGAGCTGCTCAACGACTTTCTCGCCTTTGCCCGGGCGCAGCCGCGCAACCTCGGTGAGCATGACCTGAACCAGCTCCTCGAGGAGCTGCTGGACTTCTACCGGCCGCAGGCGCAAGAGACCGCGATCGAAGTGGTCCGCTTACTGGATCGCAACCTGCCCAGCGTGCGGATTGATCGGGAGCAAATCCGGGCGGCGCTCTTGAACCTGATCCTCAACGCCCAGCAGGCGATGCCCCGCGGCGGCCGGCTCGAGGTCCGCACGCGGGCGACGGCACGAGACACGCCACCGTGGTACCTCGCGCTGGACCTGATCGACACCGGGGTGGGCATGGACGACAAGACGCTGGCGCGGATTTTCGAGCCTTTCTTCTCCACCAAGTCGGGCGGCAGCGGGCTGGGGCTGCCGACCGCCCGCAAGATCATCGAGACGCACGGCGGCCGCATCGCGGTGCAAAGCGAAGTCGGCCGCGGCACGCAGTTCACCATCGAGCTGCCCGTCAGCGGCCCTTGGTCCGTCGTGAAACGGATCAATGACGAATGACGCGCGAACGTCGGGCGCTGCCAAATTGGACTCGCTTTCCTTGGCTCGCTGTCTGTTTACTCGGCGGCGCTAGCTCGACTATGCTCATGCTCAATTTGCGTTTTGCATTTTGCGTTTTGCATTTTGCATTTTGCATTCGAGCCGGCGGCTGCGCGAAAGATGGCGTGAGCCCCAGCGTTAACCTCCAAGCGCAGAACCATGCCCCGCAAACAAAGCTGCGTCGCTCCCGCCTGGTGGGACTACACGACGCTCGACGACGAGCTCCTGGCCGATGCGGCCCGGCTTTCGGCCGACGATTTGCTGCAGCTTTCGCGGCCCGGCTTCAAGGTCGTGTTCTACGACACGCTCGAGGATTTCTACCTGGCCGAGGCGCTGGAGTACATCACACGCCTGGCGGCAATCGACGCGCCGACAACCCGGTGGGCATCTGCGGGCCGATCGGGCCGACCGAGCAATTGCCGCTGGTCGCCCGGCTGGTCAACGCGCTGGAGCTGGACGTGCGCAGCGGCCACTTCTGGGGCATGGACGAATGGTACGTCGGCGAGCGGGCCGCGAGGCGCGACGCGCCACGGATCACCCGCTCTCGTTCGAGCGGGCCGACCGCGAGCTGTGCTTCGACCGCATCGACCGCGAAGCTGCGGATGCCCGACGCGAACCTGCACTTCCCCAAGGCCGACGCGCGGCAAGTACATCGCCAGTTGGGACGGCGTGCGCTGCGCCGTGATGCAAGGCGGCCAGGGCGAGGTCAAGCACTGGGCCTTCAACGATCCGCCGCAAGCGCGACGGGCCGCTGGATCGACGAGCCGCCGCCGCCGGCCGAGTATCGCAAGCTCACCACGCGCGTCGTCGATCTGCACCCGATGACGATCATTCAGAACGCCCGCACCAGCGGCGGCGGCTACGTGGCGCGGCGTGCCGACGCAGGCGCATCAGCGTCGGCCCGGTCGAGACCTGGCAGGCCGAGAAGGTGAGCATCTGGCACGCCGGCAACCACGACAACCCCTTCGGCCAGCGGCTGACCGCGCTGATGATCTCCAAGAAGATCGCCGACTCGTCGGTGCCGATGTCGCTCCTGGCCGACCATCCCAACGTGCAGTTCAACTACTACCGCCGCGGCATCGGCACGTGCGAGGCGGAGATGCATTAGGGCGAGCGTCGAGGCGTAAGCCCGACGTGTACCAGGTGACAAGGTGACAAGGTGACAGGGTGACAAGGTGACAGGGTGACAAGGTGACAGGGTGACAACGTGAAGGAGCATCGGCGGTAGAATAGAATGCGCGTGAGTTCCTTACGAAGCCGACGGGACCTGCAAGAGGATGTGAAATGCCGTCGCCATTTCCGGGCATGGACCCTTACCTCGAGCGTCAGGAGTGGGATGATTTCCACACGCGGCTGAACACGGCCATCGCCGATGCCCTCTCTCCGGCGTTGCAGCCCCGGTATGTTGTGCGTGTGGAGCGGCGAATCTACGTGGAAGACCCTTATCGCGGCGTCGAGGAGCTCGATCATTTCCGGCGTGCCGATGTCGCAATCCTGGTTGCCGGCCGTGCGAGGGCGAAGGCCGAGAACGGCGGGGGCGTGGGGCTCGCCCCGGTGGAGTGCGAACTTCTCATGCCGGAAGAGCGCCGCGAGACCTACCTCGTGATCCGCGAGCGAAAGACGATGGCAATCGTCACGGTCGTGGAGACGCTCTCGCCGGGGAATAAGCGGCTCGGTGGTGACGGGCGACGAGCGTATCTCGAAAAGCGCGCGGAAGTGATCAGTAGCCGATCGCATTTGGTCGAGCTCGACCTGCTTCGTGGCGGCGAGCGGCTACCGATGTCTACCGAATTGCCGCCCGGCGACTATTACGCGATCGTCAGCCGCGCCAATCGCCGGCCCAAGGCCAACGTCTATGCCTGGTCTGTTCGCATGCCGCTGCCCGGCGTTCCTATTCCGCTGAAAAACGCCGATCCCGATGTGATGCTGGACCTTCAGGCGGTGTTCACTAGCGTCTACGATCGGGCGCGTTATGACCTCACGCTCGACTACTCAGCGCGGTTGTTGCCGCCGTTGGAAAGGCCTGACGCCTCGTGGGCACGACGCCTGCATGCCGCGAGCGGTGTCAAAAAGACACGTCGCAAACCCTGACGAAGCTGTGGTTTGTGAAGATCGGCCGCAAAAGCCCGATAGTCGGCGGCGTCGATACCGTGCCGGTATTCTTTCCTGCGCCTTGTCCGTGGCACGCCATGTGCTACCATCGAATAGCCGTAACGCAACTCTGTTTGCCTCGCCAGCGGCGCGCCGGCTGTTACTGCGAACGTCGAGGTATTCCTATGCGCCGCACGACATCTTTGACGCTGATCTTGCTGGGGATAGCGCTGTCCGCTCCCACCGCATCGGCCCAGGATTGGGCCACCGCGATGTTCCGTGAGCGTACGCACGAATTCGGCACGGTGGCAGCTTACTCGAAGACCGAGCACCGCTTCCTGGTCACCAACAAGTACAAGGAGCCGATGAATCTCGTCGGCGTCACCTCCAGTTGCGGTTGCACGTCCCCCTCGATCACCAAGCAGACGCTGAAGACGGGTGAAACGGCCGAGGTCGTGGCGGTGTTCAACACGCATTCGTTCCGCGGACAACGCAGCGCCGTGCTCACAGTCACGTTCGGCGACCCGTTCTATGCCCAGGTGCAGTTGCGCGTGAGCGGCTTCATTCGTGGCGACGTGGTGCTGAACCCGCCCAGCGTGAATTTCGGCCGCGTGCGGCCCGGCTCGACGGCCGAGCAGACCATCGACGTTTCCTACGCCGGCCGAAGCGACTGGAAAGTCATGGATGTGCGGGCTGCCAATGACTACCTCCAGGCCGAGCTCAAGGAAACTCGCCGCGGCGGCGGCCGGGTCGATTACCGCCTGACGGTGCGGCTGAAGGAGGGGCGCCCCAGGGCTATCTCAACGACCAGTTGTCGCTGGTGACCAACGATGCCCGCGGCAACCGCATTCCCCTGGATATCGAAGGCAAGGTCGAGGCCGACTTGACCGTCACGCCTTCCCCGCTCGTCTTCGGCACGGTGCCGCAGGGCGAGGTGGTGTCCAAGAAGATCATCGTCCGCGGCGCGAAGGCCTTTCGACTGACGTCGGTCAACTGCCCGGAGGGCTTCTGGCGCAAGTGGGCAGCGAGGCCAAGACGTATCACGTCGTCGAGGTGAAGCTCACGCCCACCAAGCCGGGCGCCTTGTCGGGCAAGATCCGCTTCGAGACCGACCTGGGGCCGAGCGTGGCCGTGGAAGTGCCCGCGCACGCTCAGGTGACGGCGGAAGTGAAGACGAAGTAAGGCCGCCTGGAGCGTCGCCTTTCGCTCTGCGAAAGGCGCGTTCTTCGCGGAGCGCAAGACGACAGCCCCACAGCCCCACAGCCCCAGGCGCCACTCGCCCCCGCGCGCAGGGAAGGTATTCTATACCCTTCCCAAAGGCTTCTTGTTCCCGCCTTGATTCGCGCCCCACTCCGCGCCCATCCCTCGCAGGTATGCCTCATGAAACGGAGTCTTCTGAAGGTGTTGGCTTTGCCGTTGGCCGTCATCGCGTTGGTCACGCCGCTTCGAGCGGCCGATGAACCCAAGCTGGAGCTTCGCAAGGGCGACCACATCTGCATCATCGGCAACACGCTCGCCGAGCGGATGCAGCACGACGGCTGGCTCGAGACGCTCCTCCACGAGCCGCTTCCCGAAGCACGACCTCGTCATCCGCAACCTCGGCTTCTCCGGCGACGAGCTGACGATCCGGCTGCGCTCGGCGGACTTCGGCACGCCCGACCAGTGGCTCGCCGGCTCGGCCCCGGTCCCGCAGCCGGGCAAGCTCAACGCCGACGCACCGGTGCCGCACGAACCGCTTCGAGCTGACCGACACCAAGGCCGACGTCATCTTCGCCTTCTTCGGCTACAACGAGTCGTTCGCCGGCGAGGCCGGGCTCGCCGAAGTTCAAGAAGGACCTCGACGACTTCATCAAGCACACGCTCGGCGCAGAAGTACAACGGCAAGACGCGCCCCGCGGCTCGTGCTCTTCTCGCCGATCGCGCACGAGGACCTGCAACGACCCGCAACCTGCCCGACGGCAGCGAGAACAACGAGCGGCTCGAGCTCTACACCGACGGCGATGGCCGAGGTCGCCAAGGCGCAACGGCGTCGCCGTTCGTCGATCTGTTCGCGCCCGACGCACGACGCTGTACGCCGAGGCCGACGAAGCCGCTGACGATCAACGGCGTCCACCTGAACGAGGACGGCAACCGGCAGCGTCGCCGAGGTCATCGACGCAGGCCCTGTTCGCCGGCGAGCCGACGCCGACGCGCCGACGCCGAAGGCACTCGAGAAGCTCCGCGCAGGCCGTCCTCGACAAGAACTTCCACTGGTTCAACCGCTACCGCACGACCGACGGCTACTCGATCTACGGCGGCCGGGCCGACCTGAAGTTCGTCGACGGGCAGACCAACTGCGAGGTCGTCGCAGCGCGAGATGGAAGTCCTCGACGTGCATGACCGCCAACCGCGACAAGCGCGATCTGGGCCGTCGCCGCAGGGCGAGCGACCTCAAGGTCGACGACAGCAACACTGCCGCCGTTCATCCCGGTCAAGACGAACAAGCCCGGCCCGGTGCCCGGCGGCAAGCACGTCTTCCTCGGCGGCGAGGAGGCGATCGAGCAAGATGACCGTCGCCAAGGGCATGAAGGTCAACCTCTTCGCCTCGGAGAAGGAGTTCCCCGAGCTGGTCAACCCGGTGCAGATGGCGTTCGACACCAAGGGCCGGCTGTGGGTCGCGGTCTGGCCGACCTACCCGCACTGGAAGCCGAAGGAGCAGATGAACGACAAGCTCCTCATCCTCGAAGACACCGACGGCGACGGCAAGGCCGACAAGTGCACAGACTTCGCCGACGACCTGCACAGCCCGACCGGCTTCGAGTTCTGCAACGGCGGCGTCCTCGTCGCCCAGGCGCCCGACCTGATGTTCCTCAAGGACACCGACGGCGACGACAAGGCCGACGTCCGCGAGCGCGTGCTGCACGGCCTCGACTCGGCCGACACGCACCACACGGCCAACAGCTTCGTGCTCGACCCGGGCGGGGCGCTCTACTTCCAGGAAGGCACGTTCCACCACACGCAGGTCGAGACGCCGTACGGCCCGCCGGTCCGCGTGCGCCAACGCCGGCGTCTTCCGCTACGAGCCGCGGACGCAGAAGTTCGAGGTCTACGTCACGCTACGGCTTCGCCAACCCGCACGGCCACGTCTTCGACCGCTGGGGCCAGGACATCGTCGTCGACGGCACCGGCGCCGAGCCCGTACCACGCCGCCGCTGTTCTCCGGCCACCTCGACTTCCCGCACAAGCACGCCCGCGCCGCCGCAGGTCTACCAGCAGCGGACGCGGCCGTGCCCCGGCATCGAGATCCTCTCCAGCCGGCACTTCCCCGACGAGATGCAGGGCAACCTGCTCGTGCCGAACGTCATCGGCTTCCAGGGCATCCTGCAGTACAAGCTCGACGACGACGGCGTCGAGCTTCGGCGGCGACCGAGCTCGAGCCGATCGTCTCGTCGACCGACCCGAACTTCCGCCCGGCCGACCTCGAGATCGGCGCCGGACGGCGCGCTCTACTTCATCGACTGGCACAACCCGATCATCGGCCACATGCAGCACAACCTCCGCGACCCCAGCCGCGACCGCGACGCACGGCCGCGTCTACCGCGTCACCTACGAGGGCCGGCCGCTGCTGAAGCCGCGCGAAGATCGCCGGCGAGCCGATCGAGAAGCTGCTCGACCTGCTGAAGGAGCCGGAGGACCGCGTCCGCTACCGGGCCCGGATCGAGCTGGGCGGCCGCGACACCGACGAGGTCATCGCCGCCGTCGAAGAAGTGGGTCGCCGGCGCTCGACAAGAAGCGACGCCGACTACGAGCACCACCTGCTCGAAGCGCTGTGGCTGCACCAGTAGCACAACGTCGTCGACGACGACGCTGCTGAAGCGCGTGCTCGGCGTCGCCGGACTTCCGCGCCCGGGCCGCGGCGACGCGCGTGCTGTGCTACTGGCGCGACCGCGTCCCCGACGCGCTGCGACCTGCTGCTCAAGGCCGGCGGCCGACGAGCACCCGCGCGTGCGGCTGGAGGCGGTGCGGGCGGCCAGCTTCTTCACCGACGCCCGAGGCGGTCGAGGTCGTCGCTGATCGCCGCCGAGCCAGCCGATCGGACCAGTACCTCGACTTCGCCCGCGGCGAGACGATGAAGGCGCTCGAGCCGCACGTGCAAGGAGGCCGTCGCCGAGGGGCGGCCAGATCGCCGTTCACGACCGACGCCGGGGCGCGGTTCTTCCTCCGCAAGACGTCGGCACCGACGACCTGCTGAAGATGGAGCGCACGCGGCCGGTCTACCTGGAGCTGCTCTTCCGGCCCGGGCGTGCCGCGACGAGGTGCGCCGCGAGGCGCTCGCGCGGCCTGGCGAAGCTCGACGACGAAGACCGAGCTGCGCGTGCTGCTCGACGCCATCCGGCAGCCTGGACGACCAGGCGGACGACCGCGACGAGAGCGTCGTCTTCGACCTCGTCCGGCTGCTCGACCGGCCGCGACGCCGACGAGCTGGCCGGCGTCCGCGGCCGAGCTGGAGAAGCTGGCGACGGCCGCCAAGCAGCCGGTCATCCGGCAGCTCGGCTTCGTCGCCCTGATCGCGGCCGACGGCGCGATCGACAAGGCGTGGGCGCTGGCGACGAAGTCGCGTCGGCGCGCTTGCGCGACCTGGTCGACGGCGATGCCGCTGGATCCGCGACCCGGCGCTGCGGGCCGAGCTCTACCCGAAGGTCGAGCCGCTGCTCGGCCGGCCTGCCGGCGGAGCTGGCCGCCGGCAGCGAAGCCGACAGGCAGTCAGCGGGCCGTTACGTCCGCGATCGAGCTGCCCGGCAGCAGCGGACGCTGACGCTCGCCGAGGTCGAGGTGATGCAGCGACGGCCGCAACGTCGCCCGCAGGGGCAAGGCGACGCAGAAGAACACGGCCCACGGCGGCGACGCCGAGCCGGGCCATCGACGGCAACAAGAGCGGCAGCTACGGCGACGGCGGCCAGACGCACACCGCGGAGGACACGCGACGACCCGTGGTGGGAGGTCGATCTCGGCGGCGAGTGCCCATCGAGTCAGATCGTCGTCTACAACCGCACCGACGGCGACCTCGGCAACGCGGCTGGACAACTTCACGCTCAAGGTGCTCGACGCCGACCGCAACGTCGTCTTCCGAGAAGACGAAGCAACCCGGCCCCGAAGGTGAAGGCCGACGTTCGCGGTCGGCGGCGGCGGCGCCGGAGCGGCTCGTCCGCCGGGCGGCGATGACCGCGCTGACGTCGCGTCCGCGGCCAGGAGGCGCGAGACGTTCAAGGCGCTGGCGCAGTTCGTCCGCGACGACGCCGACCGCGCCGCGGCCGTCCGGCGCCTGCAGCGCATCCCGCGCGGCGACTGGCCGAAGGAGGAGGCCGAGCCGCTGCTCGACAGCGCTGATGGCCTACGTCCGCAAGGTGCCGGCCGGCCGAGCGGACGACGCCCGGCGGCGCTCGACGCCCTGCAGCTCGCCGACGCCCTGGCCGCGCTGCTGCCGCCGGCGGAGGCCAAGGCGCGTCCGCAGGAGCTGGGCGAGCTGGGCGTGCGCGTCATCCGCGTCGGCACGCTGCTCGAGCAGATGCTCTTCGACAAGGACGGCTCGTCGTGCAGGCGGGCAAGCCGGTCGAGATCGTCTTCGAGAACACCGACCTGATGCCGCACAACTTCGTCATCGCCCAGCCGGGGGCGCTGGAGGAGGTCGGCAAGCTGGCCGAGGCGACGGCCCAGCAGCCCGGCGCCGCCGGAGCGGCACTACGTGCCCGCAGTCGCCCAAGGTGCTGCTCGGCAGCCGGCTGCTGCAGCCGCGGCGAGTCGCAGAAGCTCAGCTTCACCGCGCCGACGAAGCCGGGCGTCTATCCCTACGTCTGCACCTACCCCGGCCACTGGCGGCGGATGTACGGGGCGCTGTACGTCGTCGACGACCTCGACGAGTACCTGGCCGACCCCGAGGCCTACCTGGCGAGGCACCCGCTGCCGATCGAGGACGAGCTGCTGAAGGACAGCCGCCCGCGCAAGGAGTGGAAGTTCGAGGACCTGGCCGCCGGCGTCGAGGAGCTTGACGCGGCCGGTCGTTCGCCAACGGCAAGCAGATGTTCACGGTGGCGAGCTGCGTCGCCTGCCACAAGTTCGACGGCGTCGGCAACGAGTTCGGCCCGGACCTGACCAAGCTCGACCCGAAGCGGACGCCCGACGGACATCCTCAAGGACATCCTCGAGCCGTCGGCCAAGATCAACGAGAAGTACCAGACCGAACCGTTCGAGACTGGGCGACGGCAAGATCGTCACCGGCATGATCGCTGGAGGAGACGCCCGACGTGATCAAGGTGATCGAGAACCCGCTGGCGAAGGCCGAGCCGCTGGTGCTGAAGCGCGGCGACATCGTCGAGCGGCAGAAGGTCGACCAGCTGTCGATCATGCCGAAGGGGCTGCTCGACAAGCTGACGCGCGAGGAGATCCTCGACCTGATCGCGTACGTCTCCTCACGGGGAAAACGCGAGCACGAGGTCTTCCGCGGCGAGGGGCGCACGAGCACGGCCGCAGCCCCTCATCGAGCCGGGACCCGAGCGCCAAGAATCAGGGTCACGCGCACGACAAATAGCCGACGAAAAGGCGAACCTGGCAGCGCCCTGGCTCCTCCTTCAAGAGGGCGAAGTCGGGCGACCGACGCTCTGACGCTTCGTTGAGTGAGAACAGGCCGTGAACCATTAAGGAGGCGCGTCGTGACCTGGCATCCGGAGATCGAATGCAGAGCACCCGCGGACGAGAGTGCCGGCGTGCCTTTTCGCCAACGCCATGAGGAGCTCTTCGGTCGGCTGCTGGAATTGCATGCCGCGATCGAGAAGGCCGGTTCGCCTATGGTCTATGTCTTGTGGATGGCCGTATTGGTCGCATATAGCGCGCGTGTGGAGCGGTTGGTATCGGCGGCTCCCCGGACTCGAAGACATCGAGCTGAACAACGTCTGGAGCTATGCCGCGCTGTTCATCGCCGGCATGGTCATCCATGGAGTCTACAAGGGCTGGATTCAATCGTGGCACTACCGCCGCCATCGCCCAAGGCTGGCGAACCTGGCGGCCCAGGCCGGCTTGAACCGTTATCAGTTGCTGGCCCGGCTCGAAGGGGACGAAGCCGTCAAGGAGGCGCTGGCGATGATCAAACGGGACCGTGGAGGATTTGGCGGCAGCGTGTGAGCCGACGGACCGTCTCACGGCTCCGCTTCGGCGGCGGGTGGCTGGGTCTGAGCGAAGCGAAGGCCCAGCCGAAGTGCCAACCACGCCGGCTCACCGCTCCGCCCGGGAGGAACATAACGGTCATGCCGTTGCCGTCGCTCTCTCTCGATTGACCCCGTGGCCACGCGATCTAGGCTTGTACGCGCCGAAATCGCTGCCGTGAACCTAGTCAAGCGAGGCAGACCGTGGCTCGGTATCTCAAAGCGGACGAAGACCTGCGAGGGGATGAGGCCTGGGCGGAGTCGCTCCGCCAGCGCCACCCGGACCTATATGGCAAACTGCTGGAGATTCACGATGAGGTCAATGAATGCGGCACGCTGACGTTCGGCGCCTACATCGTGACCGTGCTCGTGGCCTACGCCGCCCTGTGGACCGGTTGGTATCAACGCATCCCCGCGCTGCAACCGTACGAGCTGAACCACGTCTGGACGTATGCTGCGTTGTTCTTCGCCGCCTGGTTCACCTATGCGGGGCACCACCGATTGATCCAGCGCTGTCGCTATGGCCCCCACCGGCTCACGCTGCAAAATCTGGCCGGCGCGGCGGGGCTCAACCGGCACCAATTGGTGGCTCGCCTGGAGGGCGACCCGGCCGTCAAGGAGGCCCTGTCGATGGTCAAACGCGACCGTTGGGACTTCGGCATCAGCTCGCTGGGTAGCCTGGGCGGTTGATTGGCGCCGACGATCTGCACAAACTCGGGTTTCACGAAGCCCCGCGAGTGGCCGCCCTCGACGGCAACACACCTTGGTGAGCTTGAACGTGTTGCCCTTTCTGTGCCGTTCCTACGATCGGGTGCTGGGGCGGCTGATCGCCGGTTTTGTCAAGCGGCCCAAGGCGGGCTTCGCCGAGCCGGACTGGTGCCCCGAAGGCCCCGAGCACGTTTCGTCAGTGGCGCCGCTGCCGCTCGTCTTCGTTGATGAGCACAAGGGCGTATCGCGTTTTGAAATGCCCAGCCCCTTCGAGCCATGCCCGTGGCCCGAGAGCCGCATGCTCCGCGGCAGGGCGCTGGGGCCGGCGGATGCTCCAGCGGCCGTGATCGTCCTGCACGGCGCCTGCGACAATGAGTACACCTATTCGCGGTGGATGGCTTCGGCATTCGTCAAGGCGGGCTACCGCGCGGTGATTCCCGCCGCGCCGTGCCATCTCGACCGCAAGCCGCCGCACATTTTCAGCGGCGCCCCCATGTTCTGGAGCACCCGCCTCACGATCCTCGGCATGGCCCAGTGGCTGAGCGAAATCCAGGGCCTCATCGGCTCCCTTCGCCGCGATGGCGTGCAGACGATCGGCCTCATCGGCTACAGCATCGGCTCGCTGACGGCCGGCCTGGCAGCGACGATGTGGAACGACCTGGACTTCGTCTGCCTGCTGGCACCGGTGGGGCACCACCTGGCGGCGATCCCGGTCAGCCCAGTTGCGCGGCGAATCTGGCCGTGGCTCGAGGACCTGCCGAAGGATGAGCTGGCGCTCTGGGACCGCTGGGCCGCGATCCATCGCCGGCCGCTCTCTGCCCGGCCGTTGTTCCTCAGGACACTCTTCGATGACCTGCAGCCGATCGAGCTGCAAGACCGCTGGTGGGAAGCCTGGGGCCGGCCGGAGAGCCACGCCTACCGCCACGGGCACATGTCGATCTTGTTCTGCCGGCAGCTATACCGCGATCTGGAGGCCTTTGCACAAAGCGTCAAGCGGAAATGACGCATTTTAGGCCGGGTGGCTGGGTCTCAGCGGAGCGAAGCCCCAGCCGAGCTGCTAACGCACCTTCGCGACTGCGCGAAAGCTGCCGCTACGGACCGTCGTCAGAGAGCTTGGCTTCTTCGATCTTGTAAGGCAGCGACACGCTCGCCTCCTTGGCGTCCGCCTTCAGCTCCACCGGCACGGTCCAGACCACACTGCCAACCTTGCAGACGCCCGACTCCTTGGTCTGGCAATAGTAGTAGGTCAGCGAGACCTTGAGCTTGTCGCTGCCAGTGGCAGCCTTCACGGGCAGGGCGATTTCGAATTTGGCGGTCCGCTCCTTGGGCTTGACGAGCTTGCCGATCGCCTCGCGGTCGATCGTGCCTCGCTCGCCTTCCGCCTCGATGTAGTAGGCCATCGGCGCGTCGGGGTTGATCTTCCAGCCTTCGGGCACATCCAGTGCAACAGCGAGCGTGAGCTTGCCCTCCGCGGCCTTGGCCACGGCCTTGGGCAGCTCGACCTCTTTGGCGCCGGGGAACTTGGGTTTCCCAGCAGCGGCGGGCGGCGCGGGGGCGCCAGGCCGGCGATCTCGATCGTGGAGATCTTCTTGCTGTCCGCCAGGTCGATAACGCGAACGCGGTGGCTGTTGGTGTCGGCCACGTAGAGCTTGCCGCCCGCTACGGACAACCCGGCCGGCTCATCGAGTGCCGAAGGTCCCGCTGCCGCCTTGCCGCCGGCGATCGTCTTGATGGTCTCGTTCTTGAGATCGATCTCTTTGATCTTGTCGTTGTAGGTGTCGGCCACGTAGAGCTTGCCTTCGTGATAGGCCACGGCCAGGCAGTGCTGAAGGAGCGCCTTATCCAGCGCACCATCCACGTCGCCAAACTTGAACAGTCGGCCAAAGCGCAGGTTGGCCGTCCCCACGACGGTCCGCACCTCGCCGGTCGCCTTCAGCGGCACGGCACGCACCGAGCTGCCTTCGCTGTCGGCCACGTAGAGCCACTCGCCGTCGGACGCTAGCCCGCTGGGCTGCGCAAACGACGAGTACGGCCCTTTGAGGACCGCCGGCGAAAGCTCCTCGGGCAGCACGGGCGGGATCGGCGGCAAGAGCGAGCCATCCACGATGTCTTCCCGGCCGTTGCCGGCGTAGGGGCCGATCTCCTTTTCATCCAGCGTCATCTTCCAGATCTGGTGCGGCCCCGCCATGGCGATGTACAAGTCCCCGCCATGAATCCAGAGGTCCCAGGGGCTCGCCAGGGCTTCCTCCTTGGGCTTGCCGACGTAGCGCTCGGGCAGCTTGGGGAAGCGGCCCTCTTCGAACGTGATGCCTGGCCAGAGCGGAGTGCGCCGCTGGCGGCCGGTGCCGGCGATCGTGGTGACCTGTTTCTTGGCCAGGTCCACTTTCCGCAGCACGTGGTTCTCGGTGTCGGCGACGTAGAGCATATCGCCGCGCAGCGCCATGCCCTGGGGCTTGTTGAACCGTGCGGTGCCGAAGTCGCCGTCGGTGAGGCCGACCCGGCCGTCTCCAATCGTTGCGATCAGCGTGCCGTCGAGCCTGGCCACGACGATGCGGTTGTGGCTGCTGTCGGCGATGAACAGCCGCTGGCCTTCTGCATCGGCCAGCAGTTTGCCGGGGAAGCGCAGCGGGTTGGGGGCGTGCGTCTCTTGCTTGAACTCGAGCGGCGTCGGATCGAGCACCCCCTTCTTGGCGTAATAGGGTGTGGCTTTCTTCAGGAACCCGTCTAGCGAGTCGGCGTCGATCTCGCCGCTGTGCTGGGCCACGAGGTTGCCTTCGGGGTCGATCAGCCGCAGGCTGGGCCAGCTCGAGATGCCATAGTTCTCCCAGATGGCGTGGTCGGCGTCGTTCACGACCGGATGCTCGATCTCGTGGCGGAGGATCGCCTCACGGATGTTCTTGGTCCCCTTCTCGGTCTCGAATTTCGCCGAGTGCACGCCGATCACCACCAGGTCGTTGGGGTGGGCTTTCTCCAGCTTCTTCAACTCCGGCAGGATGTGCATGCAGTTGATGCAGCAATAGGTCCAGAAGTCCAGCAGCACCCACTTGCCGCGCAGGTCCTTGATGTCGAGGGGACCGGCCGAGTTCAGCCACTCCTTCCCACCCTCCAGCGGCGGGGCCTTCACGCGGCGGGGGAACGGGTGCTCGCTCATGTCCTCTTCCTCAAGCGGCGGCTTCTTCGACTTCGCTGCGGACGGACCCTCTTCGCCGCCCCCTGCGGGGGCCTCGAGCGGCCGCCTGCCAAGCTCAATCTGGGCGGGCGGGGATTTGTCCTTGTCGGGCGCCGCGCCGTCCGACAGGCCGATGGGCGTTGTGTCGGTTCCCGACGGCGCGGCCAGCGAACCGCCGCAGCCGCTCAGGACCACGAGCGCGAGAAGCCCAGCCGATGCCAAACCCACGGGCCGGCGTGGCACGGGCATCGTGCCCGCGTCTCCCCATCGGCGGAAAGCCGATGCCACGAGCCAACAGCGCGGCCGAGACAAACTCATCCGGGGACTCCTGGTTCGAGGATGGTGTGGCAAAGACGCCGCAAGCATCGGCGGCCCGCTCCAGGTCCCGCCGCCATCCTTGTTTGCCCGCCGGGCGTCGTGTCCTATCGTAACCCACGCCGCGCGGGTGAGAAAAGCCAAAACTCCAGTCGTGAGGTCGAATGCCACGAGCGTAACGCAGAGGCTCCAGTCCCTCAGGACACGAATTCGCCAGAGCAAGTCGAAGGTTCTTGATGCGGCCAGGCCGAAGGTTACGCCACAGGTGGCCGTGAGGCGCTCGAAGTACGCCTTGATGACCATCGCGGCGGGCATATAATCGCGCGCGGCAGGCATCGCGAGGTTCTTTCACGCGCTTCGTAAGACTATGGACCGCTGCCGCCTGTAACTCCCGCTGCCTCGATGGCCAAGCTTGGCGTCAACATCGATCACGTGGCCACCGTCCGCCAGGCCCGGCGGACGTACGAGCCGGACCCCGTCTGGGCGGCCGCGCTGGCCGAGCTGGGAGGCGCCGACGGCATCACCGTCCATCTTCGCGAGGATCGCCGGCACATCGGCGACCGCGACGTGCGCCTGCTCCGTGAAACCGTCACGGTGAAGCTGAACCTGGAGATGGCCTGCTCGAACGACATCGTCGATATCGCTTGCCGCCTCAAGCCGCAGCAGGCCACGCTCGTGCCCGAGCGCCGCGAGGAAGTGACCACCGAAGGCGGGCTGGACGTCGTGGCCCAGCGCGCGGCCGTGGCCGGCTGTATCGGGCGGTTGAAAGACGCCGGCATGATCGTCAGCCTGTTCCTCGATGCGGACGAAGACCAGGTCCGCGCCGCGGCCGACCTGGGGGCGCATGCCGTGGAGCTGCACACCGGCAAATACGCGTTGGCGAAAACCTCCTCCGCCCAGACGCACGAGCTGCAGAAGCTGCGGATCGTGGGCCGGCTGGTGCGCGAGCTAGGGCTCGTGCTGCACGCCGGCCACGGGCTGACGTATCGCAACGTGATGCCCATCGCCCGCATCGACGGGATGGACGAGCTGAACATCGGACATAGCATCGTGTCGCGTGCCGTGATGGTCGGCATGGAAGCGGCCGTGCGCGAGATGAAACGCCTGATTTCGTAAGTGGGGCACGTTTCCAAACGTGCCCGGACATAGCGTCGATTCGTGATTCGCGGGCGTTCACCGTCAAGTAGACTGCGCCGATTTGACAACCGCCTAGAAACGACTACTGTCACTTGAGGTGCCTTGACGAGAGTTCCGGCAATCACCTTGCACAAGGAGATCGCTCGTGCGGCGAATGGTAATCTCGGTGTGTTTGGCAACTATCGCTGCCGCTTGGATGCTGACCGTCAGCGCCGCAGATGAGCGCTCACAGGGAAACACCCGCCTCTCTCCCGCGACATTCAAGCACTTCCAGCAGGTCATCCGCACCGACTACGAGTTTCGTTGGCGCTGCCTGCCGTGGGAGATCAATCCCGGCGAGGCAGCGCGAAAGGCGGCACGGGAAGGCAAGCCGATCTTGACCTTCGGGGGGCACGACGGAGTGCCCCTGGGGTTCGAGTGAAACCTGGGCGTGAACACGCGAGAGCGTGCCTCTCGTTCGCTGGATAAGGAGACCGTCCAACTCCTCAAGACAGAATTCGTCCTGCTGGCGTATTCCTGGGGCTATGGAAAGGTCGTGACGGCCGGCGGAAAAGAGATTCTGCCGCCGCTCGATGGTCATGGCCCCGCCAACAACTCGTTCGACACGGCGCGGCTGCGGAAGGCAGTGGCGCTCTTCAAGAAATTGCCACCGTCGGAACGGCAGCCTCGTGCGGAGGACCTGCCGGCAGCCTGGCGCACAGCCGGCTATCCGACGCCCCCGAAGGGTGGGCTCGTCCTCAAGCTTCACGCGCGGACCTTCGGCCTGGATGACGGCGGGAAGGTCCACCCGTTCCCGCATTCCAGCAGCCCGCTGCTCGACTTCCTGTGGATGACCGAGGCGGAAGCCAAGGCGCTGGTGCCCGCGTCGCCCCGCAAGGGGGACTCCTTTGCCATGCCCGGCTGGTTTGCGCGGCGCCTGCGGAAGTACAACCACCGGCTGCTTACGGAAACGCTTTCTCCCTCGCTGCCGTCGCGGGTGTTGAGCCGCCATCCGGAGAAGACGTCGAGCCTGGCGTTGACCATCGACGAGGTTTCGGCGGAAGCGGTGCGTCTGCGCCTGCACGGGTCGTTACCGATCCGCTACGCCGCGTGGGACATTCAGAACCGACGCGTCGCGGAGGGGGACTACGACAGCGAGTATGAGTTCGTGGGCCATCTGACCTACGATCGCCGCAAGGAGTCGTTCACGCGCTTCGACGTGGTCACGCTGGGTGCGGTCACGCAGCTTGGTTCCTTCAAGTATCCCAAGCCGGAACGCGGCGCGCTGACGATCGGGGTCACCTTCGAGCTCGGCGACGGCACGCTGCCGGAGAGCATTCCGCCCTACGGCCTGAAACACGGTCAATCTCGGGACTATTTCGCGCACGACGACTGAGAAGCCCGTTTGAGACGGCCCCTCGCTCAAAGCTCCTTGATCGGCAGCTCATGCTCAGCGAGGAAGCGGTCGGCCTCCTCGCGGCGAAAGACCGTTTCCGTGGCCCCGATCCCCCGCACGCAACTGGCCCCCAGGGCGCTGCCCCAGCGCAGGCAGCCGATCGGGTCGAGGTCCTCGAGCATTCCGGCGATGTAGCCGGCCGTGAACGCGTCGCCGGCCCCCGTGCCGCCCACGAAGGGCACGTCGTAGGTCCCCGCTTTGACACGCAGCTTGCCGGGGCTGTCGGCCGCCAGCAGCGTTCCTTGTTCGCCGCAGGTGATCACCGCTGCGCCGGCGCCGGCCGCTAGAAGCCGCTCGGCCTGGGCCAGCGGGTCGGAGAGGCCCGTCAGTGTCTTGGCCTCGTCGTCGTTCGGCAGGAACACGTCGGTGTGCGCCAAAAGGCCCGCGATGTTCGGCCAATGGTCGCCAGCATCCGGCAGCACCACATCGAGCACGGTGCGCACGCCGGCTTGCCGGGCCTCCTGAAATAGCCTGGCCAGGCCGTCTTGCCGCAGGCCAGGCATCAACAGATAGCCGCCCACGTAGAACACGCGAGCCTGCGTGACCAGCTGGACGGGAATATCCTCGGCCCGCAGCACCCCGTTGGCGCCGATCATGTGGATGAACCGACGGTCTTCGCCGCGCACGTTGACGATCAGCGTGCCGGAGGTGCCCACCCCCGCCGCGCGGCGCACGTGCTGCGTGTCGATCCGCTGGGCAGCCAACGTCTCGACGATGAACTGGCCGAAGGGGTCTTGCCCGACACAGCCCAGGATGCCCACGCGCACGTCGAGCCGGGCCAGGTCGATGGCCGTATTGGCCGCGCAGCCGCCGATCCGCAGGGGCAGGTCATCGGTCAACACCAGCTCGCCGGCCGCCGGCAGGTGGTCGATCGGAGCGCAGAGGTGGTCGGCCACCAGAATCCCGGCGCAGAAACAGTCGATGCGGTCCGTGGCGTCGGTGCTGGCAGACGTCGTTGCTGGCATGTTCCAGGTGCGGTGGATCGAAGATTGTTCAGTTCGCGCGGTGCGGGCGTCGATGCGCCATTACGGGCGTCGAGGCGCCATTATAGCGTAGCTGAACTCGCCAGAGTTCACGGGCCGAAGTCTGGCGACTTCGGCTACCTATCGAGGGCACGTCATGCGCGCGGCATTGCTCGGGCTGTGGGCCATCCTCGCCGCGATGCTCGGCACGGCCGCCGCACAGGACGAATCGCCCCAAGCGCGCGTGGCCCGGTTGATCCCGCTGCTGGGATCACCCTCTTATGCGGAGCGCCGGCTGGCCACGGACGAGCTGGCTGGCCTTGGTGCCGTGGCGCGCGAACAGTTGCAGAAGCAGATCGACTCGCCCGATCCCGAGCTGCGCCGCCGTGCTCGCGAGCTGCTCGACAAACTGCGCGCGGCCGATCTCTGGGAGCCAAGCCGTGTGACGCTGCAATGCGAGCGGGCGTCGGCCAAGAATGCCCTCGCGCAACTCGCGCGGCAGAGCGGCAACCGCGTGGCCTCCGAAGATTCGCATTATGCGATGCACGATGCCCCCGTCACGCTCTCCGCCGCGGGCGCCCCCTTCTGGGCGGTGCTGGACGACGTTTGCCGCCAGTCGGGCAACTACGTGCGGCCGCATCACGACCACCGCAAGCCCGGCTTCGTGGTCGTAGCCGGGCGGTTCGGCCAGTTCCCCATGGCCTACGCCGGGCCAATCCGCGGCCGCGTGACCGGTGCGCGGCGGCTGTTCAGCGAAGAGCTGGACCATGAGAAGGGCACGTCCGAGGTCACGCACAGCTTTCAGTTCACCTTGCAGTTCACCTGGGAGGACCGTTTTCGCCTGGCGGCCTTCCGTTCGCAGGCCGAGCTTGTGGACGCCATCACCGATACGGGCGCGGATCGCGGCCCACGGCAGTCCCAAAATCGAATGGGATGCGGCCGCCGAGAACACCCGGCAAGTCTCGATGTCTCTCTCGCTGCGACCGCCGCCCACGGCGGCCAAACGGCTCGAAGTGCTGCGCGTGTGCTGGGGCCTGCTCGCCGTGGGCGACGTGGCCACATTGGAGACGCGCGATCTGACCGGCCAGCGGCCGATCGCCCAAGACGACCTGCGGCTGAGCGTGCAGGAGTTCGAGAAGATCGGCGCCTCGCGGTATCGTCTCGCGCTGCTGGTGAACCGCGACCTGGTGCTGCCCGAGCCGCGCTCCGTCGCCTTCCATGAGAACGAATTCCATCTCTACGATGCTCAGGACCGGCCGCTGCGGAAAATGGTCACCGGATGGCGGTTTACCGACGAGGGCCTGCTGATCCAGGCGACCTTCACTCAGGAGACGGACGACGCCGCGCCGGCCGTGCTGCGGTTCTCCTATCCGCGGATTCGCTCGCAGCGCTATCTCGATATCCTTTTCCGCGACGTTCCGCTCCCCTCGGCCAGACCAGAGTAGCCCACGTGGGGCACGTTTCTAAACGTGCCCGCCAGAGCGGTTGGAATCCGGTGTCATCACGCAGCGCTGCTCTATACAATGCGGCGCAGCCTGTAGCAGGCACACCGTAGTAGGCACACTCCGTGTGCCGTACGTGTTGTGCCGACGGCACGCGGAGCGTGCCTGCTACTTCGCGAGATTCTTCGCCGCGCTCAGAATGACACGACAACGGGAGCGAATCGCCATGCGTACCTTGTCATTGATGTGCTTGTTCGCCGCATTGTCTTTGCCCCTGCCGCTCTTCGCTCAGACCGGCACGCTGGCGCCGACGCCCAATCTCGTCGTCGAGAATGTCCCGTCGGTCTCGGCATCGCTCATCGAAGACGTGCGCCGCTACACCGAGGCCCGGCTGGCCATCCTGGCCGACTGGCATCCCACGCGGCGCGAGATGCTGATCGTCACCCGCTTCGGCAACACGCCGCAGATTCACCACCTGAAGATGCCCGGCGGGGCGCGGACGCAGCTTACGTTCTTCAGCGAGCCAGTGCTCAGCGCCGGCTACGAGCCCAAGGAAGGGCGATATTTTCTCTTTAATCGCGACGTGGGCGGCAACGAGTTCGGGCAAATCTACCGCTACGACCTGGCCGACGGCCGAGCGACGCTGCTCACCGACGGCGGCCGCTCGCAGAACGGCGGGCTGGTGTGGAACAACGGCGGCGACCGCGCGGCCTACGGCTCCACCCGCCGCAACGGCGCCGACCGCGACGTGTGGGTGATGGACCCCTCCGATCCGGCGAGCAATCGCCAGCTCCTCGAGGTCTCCGGCGGCGGCTGGAGCGCGCTGGATTGGTCGCCGGACGACAAGCAGCTTGTCGTCGGCGAGTACCTCTCGGTCAACAAGAGCAATCTCTGGCTGGTCGATGCGGCCAAGGGAGAAAGGAAGCCGCTGACACTGCAGGATGACGAGCAGGTCGTCTACGGCGACGCCCAGTTCGCCGCTGACGGCCGGGGCATCTACCTGACCACCGATCGGTCCAGCGAGTTTCAATACCTGGCCTACATGGACCTGGAGAGCAGGTACATCACGCCACTGACCAAAGACATCCCCTGGGATATCGATGGCGTGCAGCTCTCGCGAGACGGCCGATCGATCGCTTTCACCACCAACGAGGCCGGGGCGTCGAAGCTCTATTTGCTCGACACGGCCACGCGCAAATACCGCCCGGTCGAAGGCGCCCCTTCGGGCGTCCTCGGCGGCCTCCAGTGGCACCATAACAGCCGCGACCTGGGCTTCGTCGTCAATTCGGCCCGCTCCACCTCGGACGTGTACTCGCTCGATGCCAAGTCCGGCGAAATCACGCGCTGGACCGAGAGCGAGCTAGGCGGCCTGGTCGCCTCGGAACTGGTCGAGCCGGAGTTGATCCGCTGGAAGAGTTTCGACGGCCGAGAGATCACCGGCTTCTACTATCGCCCGCCGGCGCGGTTCAAAGGGCCGCGGCCGGTCATCATCGACATCCACGGCGGCCCGGAAGGGCAAACGCGGCCCCTCTTCCAAGGGCGCAAGAACTATTTCCTCAACGAGCTAGGCGTGGCGATCATCTATCCCAACGTCCGCGGCTCGACCGGCTACGGTAAGACGTTCGTCACGCTCGACAACGGCCTGAAACGCGAAGACTCGGTCAAGGACATCGGCGCATTGCTCGATTGGATCGCCAAGCGGCCGGAGCTGGACTCCGAGCGGATCATGGTCACCGGCGGCAGCTACGGCGGCTACATGACGCTGGCAGTGGCCACGCACTACAACGACCGCATCCGCTGCTCGCTGGATATCGTGGGCATTTCGCACTTCGGCACGTTCCTCAAGAACACCGAGAGCTACCGCCGCGACCTGCGCCGCGTGGAGTACGGCGACGAGCGCGATCCGAAGATCGCCGAATTCTTCGACCGCACGGCCCCGCTCAACAATGCCCAGAAGATCACCAAGCCGCTGTTCGTGGTCCAAGGGGGCAACGACCCGCGCGTTCCGCTTTCGGAGGCTGAGCAGATGGTGGCCCGTGTCAAGTCGGGCGGCGGCAAAGTGTGGTATCTGATGGCCAAAGACGAAGGGCATGGCTTCCGTAAGAAGACCAACGCCGACTTTTTGTTCTACGCCACGGTGCTGTTCGTGCGGCAGAATTTGCTCAAGTAGGTAGCTTCTGTGACATCTCCACCACTCACTAATCGGGAGTACGCCTATGCTCTTATCACTGGGCCAGGGCGCCACGAAGCGATTACCGAGCAGCTCGCGCTCAGAACCATCAGACGCCTGGAATGTCGGCGACGTTAACCCCGCGAACGGCAAGCCGCGCAAGTTCATGGGCTGGCGGCTCGACAGCGGCTTGGACGACACGAAAGCACTTCGAGAACACATCGAACCGTTGCTTCTCTTTTTGGGCGTAAAAGCTGACGCACTTCGCGAGCTGTGGCTCGAGTACGATCTCACGCTCCAATGTGTCGGCTATTACCCAGCAAGTGGCCATGGTGTGCATCTGGATCGCGAGGTCGTTCGGCGTGCTGCGCAGCTTGGCTTGGCGTTCGACTTCGACTTCTACTACGTCGATGACCCTGAGAAAGAGAGCTAACGACCCTGTGTCAACCGCTCCGCCGGCACGTTAGAGCGTGGACTCCAGCGGTGCCAACGTGCAGGCGAACTCGAACCGCACGGCCAGCTTGTCGCGGACAGTCACCTTCGCTTTGAGGAAGAACGCGTCGGCCAAGCGCTCGACTAAATCGACGTGCATCTCGATCGTGTCGCCGGGCCGCACCATCTGCTTGAACTTCACGTCGTTCATCCGCGTGGCGACCGGCACGCCGTTGCCGCTGGCCGCGTGCGGTGCCAGCAGAATCGCCCCGGCCTGCATGGCCGCCTCGCACAAGAGCACGCCCGGCACGAGCGGGAAGCCGGGATAGTGGCCGGCGAAGAAATACTCGTCGCCGGTGAACGTCTTGCGGCAGACGATCCGGTCGTCGGTCTGTTCGACGATCTCATCGACGAGCAGGAATGGCTCGCGATGCGGGATGGCGGCGTGGATGCGGTCGAGGGACATGATGGCGAATGGTAGATCGATTCGCGGCTCGCCGTCGGCTCGCGGCTAAACGGGAGAGACTGTCGCGGCTTGCTTCAGCAAGTATCCGTCCACGTCGTTCGCCACGATCACGCCGTAGTTCATCGCCCCCAGCCAGCCGGACATGATGATGCCGACGCTGCCGGCGTGGTACAGCCCGGCGACCTGCTCCGGCACGGCGCGGCTGACGGCCAGGCCCTCGAACTTGGTGCCGAAGCTGGCGCCTTCCACGTGCCGCGTGTAGTGCTCGAACGTCCGCGGCGTCGAGGCCTCGACGTGGTCGACCTTCTCGCGGATGTCGGGCACGTACTTGGTCCAGGCGTCGAGCGTGGTCTCGATCAGGTCGCTGCTTGCTGGCCTGGTACTCGTCCTCCGGCAGAGCTCGGCCCAGTCGTGGTAGTTGGCGTTCGTGCTGGAGACGATCAGCGCAGCGGTCGCTGCCCGGCCGCGTGCGGGGGTAATAGAACGAAAACGTGCGGCTGGTGATGTCGCGGCTCAGCAGCAGCTCGGTGCGAAACAGCGGCGCCGTCGAGCTGAACAGCAGATCGCCGCAGCTCTCGTCGATCATCTCGCCGGGCTGCAGGGCCATGTAGACCTGGCAGCTCGAGTTGTTGAGCCGCACGGCCTGGGCATCGTCGACGAACTTGCGGTCGAAATGCTCTTCGCCGACCAGGCGGAAGATCGTGGCCTTGAGGTTGGCGTTGGAGACGACGGCGCGGGCACGGATGTGCCGGCCGTTGACCGTGACGCCCCGCACGCGGCCGCCGCTCGACGTGAATCCGCTCGACATTGCAGCGGATGCGCAGGTCGACGCCGTTGGCGAGCCAGCTCGGCTTGCATCAGGCCGATCAGCCGGTCGGTGCCCCCCTGGAACGTGTAAACCCCCTTGCGACATGAAGTTCGAGAACACGATGCCGTAGGTGATGGCCGGGTCTTCCAGCGTCGAGCCGTTGGCGTAGGTGATCGGCTCCATCAGCAGGCGGATGACGTCCTCGCGGCCGGGAAAGAACCGCTCGAACAGCTGCCCGGCGGTCGTCGCCTGGTCGTCGTAGAAGTTCATCTCCGCGGGCGGTGTCGAAGAAGGCGCTGACCTGCTCGGCGGGCACGCGGAACTGTCTCGTCAAGCAGCCGCGTGAAGTCGTCGCGGTTGAACGTCGTCGTCAGCGAGAACATCGGGTTGTCGAAGCGGATGTCCTTGAGCTGCACGATGGAGTCGGCGATCTCGTCGGTCCAGTACCGGCGGCAGCTCTTGATCATGCCGATGGGAAAGCCGTGCAGCGAGATATCGAAGATGTGCCCGCCGCGGCGCTTGAACCACGTGGCCATGCCGCCGAGCTGGTAGTGCTGCTCGAGCAGCAGCACGCTGTGCCCGGCCTTGGCCAGCATGTTGGCGGCGGTCAGCCCGGCCAGCCCGCTGCCGATGACGATCACGTCGTACTCGTCGCGGGCGTCTTTGGAGAAAGTCTTTGGGCATCTGAAGCCGCTGGGCGGACGACGTTGATTTGGGCACCGCAAAGGAACGAAGGGCGCAAAGGAACGAGAAAAGGAATCTTTGCGCCCTTCCCTCCTCGGCGGTGCAACAAGATGCTCCTGTGCTCGGCCGGGGGAAACCTGCTGAGTCCGGCATCATCGTCCAGGCGCAGCGCGAGGTCAACGTGAGGCCGGGCAGTGCGCCGCAGCGGAATAAGGCGTTTTGACGGGCGATGTGGTAAGATTGTCCTGTGGAAGCGAGAATCGCCTTGCTGAGCAGGCAAGAGATGGGCACGTCAAAAAAAACCGCCGGATCCAAGCGGTTGTGGACCGCGGCTGAGTTGCGAAGGTTGTCGCGAGGCCAGCGTAACCGGATTTTGGCGGCCCAAGCCGCGACGGCCGAGCCGGAGTATCGGAATCATGCTGAGTTAACCGCCTTCGAAGCGTTCGGCCCGGACGACCTCCATGGCGAAAGCTCCAGCACCAAAGAAAGCTCCAGCACCCAAGCGCGGCGACGTGTGGCTGGTTGACTTTGATCCCGCGGTCGGCGCCGAAATCCGCAAGCTTCGACCGGCCGTGGTGGTCAGCGAGGACTCGATTGGCCGCCTTCCGCTTCGCATCGTCGTGCCGGTGACGGATTGGAAGCCGACGTACGCTGGTCTCTCTTGGTTTGTGTTTCTGCCCGCCTTAGCCGCCAATGGGCTGAACAAAGACTCTGGAGCAGACGAGTTCCAGGTTAAATCGCTCTCGCTGAATCGGTTCTCATAGCGCATTGGCGTGGTGACCGCCCGCGAAATTGAGGGCATTGCCGCCGCCGTGGCTCTGTGTGTGGGAGCACCCTGATGGACGATTATCTGCCCATTATCTGCACTGCTGCCGCGCTCATCGCCGTTGCTTCCCTCGCCGCCCGATTCCGCCGAGGACGACGCAGCTCCAGGCCAAAGTCAGCCGAGCCGTCCATCGCAGCGAGGATCTCGACTCTGCTGAAACAGCGGAGTGACTATCGTGTCTTCGTCGGCGTTCCGCCGCAGTCGCCGCGGCATTGGCGCCCCGCTTTGGGCCTTGTCGGCGGGGACATCGACGTCGCTGAGTACGGCAAGGTCCCGCTCGATGCTATCACGGCGTTCGTCGTGGCCGATCCAAGCGGTCTCATCGTGGCTGGCGAGCTTGCCGGGCTCGGCCTCCCGCGAGCGCTCATCGACCTTGAACGAACGGAATTCGTCGAAGAGGCAACGATCGTGCCCGACGATCTCGAAGCTGGGAATCGCTTCCTGCGGATCACTTTCGGTCCGAGCGATCGGGCGCCGGGCGACCCCAGTCGGTATTCGACGACCCTGACGAACGTCTCGGATCAACTCATTGAAGTCTGGTGGTTTGGTGCCTATCGTCCGAGCTCGGGCGCCTGCGAGCTGTTTACTCTCACGGGCCGCGAGTATTCCTCCACGGAGTTTCAAAACTGGCATGGGCTAGGGACGTCTCCCTGGATTCGTCCCGGTGAATCGGCAACGGACCACAATAACTACGGATCGCGCCCCATCCTCTGGGGATACCACTGTTTGGCGGAAGGCGGTGAATTCTTCGTCGCGGGTGGCCTGCTCGAATAGGGGCACACGCGATGTGCCCATCAATTCACCGCAATTGGTCCTTGGATGCCGAAGGGTCCGAGTTGTCTTTGACTCGCTTGCTGGAACACATTAGTCTGGGTCGATGCGTTAGTCCCCGCCGGGGCCGGCTGGAAAGCTGCCCTCCCCTACCAACCGCGAGCCGCCAGCCATGCCTCCCGCCTTGCTGCTCACGTGCGCGATTTGGATTTCGCAGGCTCCGGCCCAGAGCGGCCAGGAGATGGCGGCGCGGATCGACCAGTTTACTTCCGCCCATTGGAAGCAGGAGGGGCTGAAATCAGCCGAGCTGACTGCGGATAACGAGTTCCTCCGCCGCGTGACCCTCGACCTGGTGGGCCGCGTGCCCACGGCCGGCGAACAGGCGGCCTTCGCGGCCGATGGCTCGCCGGACAAGCGGGCACGGGCGATCGCGCGGCTGATGGACAGCCCCGAGTTTTCTCACCATTTCGGGGCGGTGCTCGATGAGATCATCCAGGGCAAAAACTCGGGCGACGGCGCGTTCGTCGATTATCTGCGCCGCGCGGTCGGCGAAGGCCGCGCCTGGGACGCGATCTTCCGCGAAATCATGCTTGGCCCGTGGGAGGCGGACCGCAAGCCGGCCGAGGCCTTCCTACGCAAGCGGCTCCGCAGCATTGACGACCTGACCACCGACACCACGGTGGCCTTCTTCGGCATCAACATTAGCTGCGCCAAGTGCCATGACCACCCGCTGGTGCAGGACTGGAAACAGCGGCACTACTACGGCATGGCCTCCTTCCTGCACCGCACCACCGAAGACAAGAACAAGAAGCTCGGCGAGAAGACCAGCGGCGACGTGCAGTTCGTCGATACGAAGGGGGGCCGCCACACGGCGCCGATCATGTTCCTCACCGGCACGGTGATCGATCCGACCGCCAAACCGACCACCAAGCAGGATGACAAGACGCCGCCGGCCGAGAAGAAGACCGAAAAGGCCGAGCCGCCGGAAAAGAAACCCGATCCCGCCAAGCCCGAGCCCGCCGAGAAGGAAAAGAAGGAGCGTGACAAGAAAAAGGCCAGCGAAAAACCGCCGGCCCCATCGCCGTTCAGCGCGCGGCAGGCCCTCGTCGACGTGGCGCTGAAGGAGCGCGCGTTCTTCAGCCGGGCGATTGCGAACCGGTTGTGGGCCTATTTCCTCGGCCGCGGGCTGGTGCACCCGGTCGATCAGATGCACTCGGAGAATCCCTCGTCGATCCCCGGCCTTGTGGAATGGTTGGGGGATGACCTGGCAGCGCATCAGTACGATCTGCGGCGGCTCGTGGCGGCGATCGTGCAGAGCCGCGCCTATCAGTTGTCGAGCCGCTGGCCCGGCGGCGCCGCCGGAGGACCGGCATTTCGCGCGGGCCGCGCTGCGGCCGTTGTCGCCGCTGCAATACGCCACGTCGATGACCCTGGTCAGCGGCGAAGACCAGCTGGATGGCGCTCGCGACCCCGACGCGCACCGCAAGGCGCGGCAAGAGCTCGACAGCCGAGCCCGAGGGCTGACGAAGTTCCTCGACGCTCCCGCGGCCGACTTCCAATCGAGCGTCGGCGAAGCGCTGTACATGTCGAACCATCCGGCCGTGCAGGACCTGACCAGGCCGGGGGGCAGAAACCTGACGGCGCGGTTGCTCGCCGTCAATTCCAGCCGCGAACTCATCGCCGCAGGCATCCGCGGCGTGCACGGCCGCGAGGCGCGGGCCGACGAGCTGGACTTTTTGGCCAAATGGTTCGACGTGCAGCCCGACCGCGAGCGGGCCACGCGGGCCCTCGTGTGGTCGCTGCTCAGCTCGGCCGAATTTCGCTTCAACCATTGACGTGGGGCACGTTTCTAAACGTGCCCGTCGCATGGTGGGCACGCTGAGAGAGCGCCCCCACACGACCCATGCTCCCGCCTGCCGCCAACTTGCAGAGCGAGTTGGCCACATTCCCTGGGGACCGCACATGCTGCTGTGCCGGCGATTCGTTGTCTTTTTCTCGTCAGCGGCGTGGCTTTGCGGTGTCGCCCACGCTCAGAGCACTACCTTGCTCGAGGGGCACGACGCCCCGGTGCGCTCCGTGCGTTACTCGCCCGACGGCAAGACACTCGTCACCGCGGACGAGTCGGGCGTGATCATCGCCTGGGACCGCGCCGCTCCGCCGGCCAGCGCGCCGCCCGGCACCCAGCATGCCTGGACGAAGATCCGCACGATCCGCGAGCACAGCGCAGCAGTGCTGGACCTGGCCGTCACACCCGATGGCCTGGGCTTCTTCTCCGCCGGGCTCGACCGGTCGATCAAGCGGCACGATCTGCCGATGCGCTCCTTCCTGGCCCTGGGGCAGGGGTTCAACAACGATCCGACGTGCGTCGCCGCGTCGCCCGACGGCACGCTGGTCGTGACCGGCGATAAGGCGAACCTCGTGCGGCTGTGGGGCGGCGCGCTCAACCAGCCGGCCTTGGGCCAAGTGCGCGATTTCGGCGGCGTCACCGGGCCGGTCACCGCCGTGGCTCTCTCGCCTGATGGCAAGCAGGTGCTGGCCGCATCGGCCGATGGCAGCCTTCGCGGCTGGCTGACGGACAACGCGCAGCCGCTAGGCAGTTATTTCACGCCACCGATCCAGTCGCTGACTGTCGGCCCCAAGGGCGATCTCGTCGCCGCCGGCGGCACCGACGGCGTTCTGCGCCTGCACCGGTGGCCGCCCGCGGCTCCGTGGGCGGTCGCGCACGGCAATCAAGTCACGGCCGTCTCGATGGCCGGCTATGTGAACGTGGCGGTCTCCGGCTCGGCGGACCAGACGATCCGCGTGATCGACATGCTCACCGGGCGAGAGGTGCGGACGCTTCCCGGCCAATCGGGGCCGGTCAGTGCGATTGAAGTCACATTGCCGCCCAGGCCCCCCGAGCCACCGCCGGAAGGTGACGAGCCAGTCATCAAGCCACCGCCCAAACCACCCGTGGACCGGGCGATGGTCGTTGCCGGCAGCACCACCGGACTGATCCAATTCTGGGAGGAAAGCGATGGCCGCCCGCCCCTGACGGTGGCCGGACACGTCGGTGCCGTGACCGATATCTCGTTTCGCTTTCCGGGTTTCTTGTCCTCCGGCGCCGACGGCACGCTGCGCGTCTGGGGCTGGCCCCAGCCGATGAAGGTCCTGGCCGGCCACGCGGGCCCGGTCGGCGATCTGGCACTATCCAGCGACGGCAAGCTCCTGGCCTCCGTGTCGGCCGACAATTCGCTGGCCCTGTGGAGCCGTGGCGACGGGCAATGGAACCGTGACGAAGCCAAGCAGCTCTGGCGCGTCGCCGATCAGCACCCCGGCGGCGTGCGCAGCGCAGCCGTTTCCCCCAAGGGCGATCAACTGGCCACGGGCGATCCGGCGGGCATCGTCCGGCTGTTCGATGCGGCGGACGGCAAGCTTCAGGGCCAAATCGTGGCCCACCCCGGCAGCCAGCCGCGGCTGGCCTATCACCCCAAAGAAGCTCGGCTCTATAGCGTCGGCGGGGACGGATTGCTGAGGGTCTGGCAACTGCCCGTCTCGCCGCCCCTGACTTTCGATGGGCATGCCGAGGCGGTGCGCTCCGTAGCCCTGTCGCCGGGCGGCAAGCTGCTCGTGACCGGCGGCGATGACAAGACGCTGCGGTTCTTCGAAGCCCCCACCGGCAAGCTGCTGCGGAAGGCCGAGAACCTGCCGGCGGCCGTGCAGGCGGTTTCGCTCTCGCCCGATGGTGCTCTGGCGGCCGCGGCCGACGCCGCCGGCACCATCACCGTGTGGAAGACGGCCGATGCCACCGAAGCCGCCCGGCTGAAGGGGCATAACGGGGCCGTCACCGCCGTCGCCTGGCATCCCAAGGCCGCGCAGCTTGCTTCGGCCGGCGCGGACGGCACCATCCGAATCGCCGACGTGCCGAGCGAGCCGGACAAAGCCCGCGTGCTGATGGGCCATCAGGGGGCGGTCACGTCGCTCGCCTGGACACCCGACGGTACGCAGCTCCTCTCCGGCGGCGCGGACAAGTCCGTTCGCCTATGGAGCGCAGCCAACGGCCAGGCCGTGCGCACCTATGGCGGGCATGCCGACGCCGTGACGGCCGTCGCTGTGACCACCGACGGGACGACGGTCATCGCCGGCGGCGCGGACAAGACGGTGCGCCTTTGGACCCTGGCCAATGCCGCGGCGGGCGCCGTGCTGGCCAACCCAGCCGCGGTGCGCTGCGTCAGCGCCAGCGGCGACGGCAAGCGGATCGCCGCTGCGGGCGACGACTACGCCGTGCACGTTTGGGATGTCGCCGCGGCCAAAGTGTTGCAGCAGCTTCCAGGGCACAGCGCGGCGGTCTTGGGCATAGCACTGTCGGCGGACGGCAGCGCGGTGATCTCGTGCAGCGCCGATAAGACGGTCCGCCGCTCGCAGGTCGCCGGTCTGCAAGTCATCGCCGCCCACCAGGGCAAGGCCAACGACGTGGCGATCTCGGCCGATGGCGCGACCATCGCGACGGCGGGCGACGACAACGTCGTCAAGCTCTGGGATGCCCAGGGCAAGCTGCTCCGGCAGCTCACCGGCAGCGGCACGCCGCTGGCCCGCGTGGCCGTGAGCAAGGATGGCAAGCTGGCCGCGGCCGGTGGCGATCCCCTGCTGACGGCCAAGGACCTGCTGCTCTGGAAGACGGCGGACGGGGGCGTGGTCTCGAAGACGACGCTTCCCGCGGCCATCACGGCACTCGGCTTCGCTGACGACGGCCAGAGCGTGGCCGTCGCCGCCAGTGATAACCACGTGCGGCTCTATCAGGCCGCCGATGCCCAGGCCGGCACTGCCCGGCTGCTGGAGGATGTGACTTCGGCTTCGCCGGTTGCCCGCCTGGCACTACCTGCGGGCGGCAAGGGCCTGATCCTCGCCTGCGCCGATAACCAGGTGCGCGTTCACTCGCTCACCCTCCAACGGCTGTTGACCGGACATCTGGGCGCGGTGACCTGCCTGGCTCGCGTCGATGCCCGGCACGTCGTTACCGGCGGCGCGGACAAGACCGTGCGGTTGTGGGATGTGGAGACGGGCAAGGAGTTTCGGCAGTTCGCCGGCTGCACGGCGGGCGTGCTGCGCGTGGCTGTGAGCCACGATGAAAAGCCCCTCGTGGCTGCCGTCGCCGAGGACCGCGTGGTGCGGGTCTGGAACCTGGCCGATGCCAAGGCCGTAGCGAGCATCACGTCGCCGACGCCCGTGCGCACGCTGGCGCTGGCCGGATCGCGTCTCTACGTGGGCGGCGACGATAACCTGATCCGTCTTTTCGACGTTCTCGCTCGATCCGGCGGCGCCCGTCGAGCTGGAGCGGTTTCCTGGCCATACCGGCGCGGTCCTTTCGCTGCACGCTGACGGCGAGCGGATCGTCTCCGGCGGGGCTGACAACACGGCCCGTGTCTGGCGGACCAGTGTGACCGCAGCTCGCAAAGGACACGCCGGGCCGATCCATGTGGTGGCCATCGCCCCGGACAATACGCGGGTTTTCACCGCCGGCGAAGATAAGGTCGTGCAGGGCTGGACGATCAAAGCCGAAACGGCTGCCGGCCACGCGACGCTCACGGCGGACGTCAAGTTCGCCGGGGCGACCGGCATCGTGCGGGGGCTGGCCCTCAGCAGCGATGGGTCGATCCTGGCCGGCGCCGGCGACGATCAGCAGGTGCGGCTATGGAGCACGAAAGACGGCCAGACGCTCGCCACCCTCGCCATGCCCGCCAGGCTCACCTCGCTGGCCTTCAGCGGTGGCGGCCGTAAGCTGATCGTGGCGGGGGCCGATAACATCGTCCGCAACTACGCGGTGCGGGTCAAAGGCGGCAAGCATGAGCTGCTTCCCCTTCAGGAAGGCCACGGCCACACGGCCGGCGTGACCGCCCTTTCACTGTCGGGCGACGGGCAGTGGCTCTACACCGTCGGGGCCGACCGCACGGTGCGGCGGTGGTTCGCGGCCTCGGATGCGCCGCGGTGGAGCACGACCGGACATGCGGGGCCGATTTATTCGTTATCCGTCGGCAAAGGCGGTACGATGGTCGCTTCCGGCTCGGCCGACAAGACCGTGCGTCTGTGGGACGCCCGCGACGGCCGCGCGCTGACCACGATCGACGGCCATGAGAAGGCCGTCTATGGCGTCTCGTTCAGCCACGATGGCACACGCGTCGCGAGCTGTGGCGCCGACAAGACGGTTCGCCTTTGGGACCTGGCCGGTAGAGAAGGGCTGCGTCTGGCCGACGGCGTGGACGATGTGTTGACAAGCCTGGCCTTTTCGCCCAACGGCCAATGGCTCACGGCCAGCAGCCAATCGGCCCAGTGGCACACGTGGGACCTGGCCGCCCCGGCAGGGCCGCAGAAGCCGGCCCGCTCCGGGGCGGGGCACGCTCATTCGATCTCACGCGTCGTCTACAACGCAGCCAGCCAGCGGCTGGCCACGCTCGACTACTCCGGCAAGCTGTTTCTCTGGAACCCTGGCGACGGCAGCATGATCTATCATCAACAGCTCCCCTCGACGGTAGGCTATTCTCTGGCCTACTCGCCGGACGGCAAGGAGATCGCCGCAGCCACGCGAACCACAAGGTGGTGATCCTGGCCGTTCCGCCCCCGGTGCAGTAAAAGGCGAGCAGGGGGCGTCAGCCCCCTGATATCGCGGCCCCCACGTGCATGGCGCGGCATCCCACACGGCTCCCACGGCCCATCTCACGGGCGGCCGAAGGTTAAGAAATGATGAAGCCAGACTGCCGAAAAGCAGCCGCCCTTCCGGCATGCCGCCGCGCTTCCGCTTAGAATGTGCTTCGTGAGACTGGCGCCGGCATCTTCAAACGTTGGGCAGGCCCCAACCGCGGATCGAAAGTCCGTCGGCTTCATGCGCGGCAAAAAGTGGATCCCTGGCATGCGCCCAAGCAAGGCGTCGTAAAAGCTGCTCGGCGAGCGCTCGACGTGCGGCTGAGCGAAGTCTGCCGGCTGCTGCCTCTGGCGGCGTTTCACGCCGCCGAGGACGTGGAATACGTCCATCAGCTCCGCGTGGCCTCGCGCCGGGCCGTGGCCGCGCTGGATGTGTTCTGGGACCTGCTGCCGTCCAAGCGCAAGTGGCTCCGCAAGCAGCTCAAGCACGTCCGTCGCGCCGCAGGCGAAGTGCGCGATCACGACGTGATGCTGGCCCGGCTCACGGGGGATGATCGCCCTGTAGCTGGCGGAATCATCGCCCATGTACGCGACCTCCGCCTCGCCGCCCAGGCGCCCCTGATGGAGATCGAGCGGCGCTTGTCGGAGAAGGGCTGGAAGCAGCGGATCGCCGATCTTTGCGCCGCCGTGCGCTGGCGCCTGCCCGGACGCCAGCCGAGCTTCGCCAAAGCCGCCCGCAGCCGCCTGCGAGGGGTCCTGATGGCCTTCCTGCGCGCGTCGCGGGCCGACCTTTCCGACCTCCAGGCCGTACACCGCTTTCGCATCGCCGGCAAGCGGCTCCGTTATGCCATGGAAGTGCTCGCCGGCGCCATGCCCAAAGGGTTTCGCAAGCGTCTCTATCCTCAGATCGAAGCGCTCCAGGAGCGGCTGGGGGCCATCAACGACCACGCGACCGCTGCGCGCCGCTTCGAGCTGTGGGCGCAAGGTGCCGACCCCGCGTCGGGGCCACAACTCCTCGACCTGGTGGGCCAGGAGCGAGACCTCCTCCAGGCCAAGCTGGACGACTTCCACCGCTGGTGGACGCCGAAGCTGGCCCGGCAGTTGCGCGACGAATTCGAGGATTACTTGCAGTAGCCGGGGCGTCGGGCAGCCAGGAACGCGAAAATGCGGAATCGGCGGAATCGCTTGAGTCTTCGGCGATGCACGTGCATGATGATGGACCAGCTTGTGACGTTCCCGCCCTCGCCGTCTTGGCCCATGCAACGCATCTGCACACTTCTGCTCTGTCTCGCGACTCTCCACAGTCTATCAGGAGCGGTCGGTGCCGAGCCGGCGTCGCCGAAGGAGACGGAGTTCTTCGAGCAGAAGATTCGGCCGGTGCTGGTCGGGCATTGCTATGGCTGCCATTCGCACGAGGCCCAGGCCAACAAGAAGCTCCAGGCGCGAGCTTGTTTCTCGATTCGGCCGCGGGGATGCTCGGCGGCGGCGAAAGCGGTCCCGCCATCGTCAAGGGCAAGTCGGGCCGAGAGCCTGCTGATCAAGGCGCTCAAATACGACGGCCTTCAGATGCCGCCGACCGGCAAGCTTTCTGCCGACGTGATCGCCGATTTCGCCAAGTGGATTGACATGGGGGCGCCCGACCCGCGGAAGGCGGAGCCGGTGGCCAAGGTTCGGCGCGAGATCGACGTTGACCGAAGGGCGGAAGTGGTGGTCATTTCAGCCGCTCAAGTCGGTGACGCCGCCGCCGGTGCCCAGCGGCCGGCAGGCGCCGACGCCCATCGACCAGTTCGTCATCGCCGAGCAAGCCAAGCGGAAGCTGAAGCCCAGCGGGCCTGCGGCGAAGGAGAAGCTGATTCGCCGGGCGTACTTCGATCTCATCGGCCTGCCGCCGTCGGCCGAGCAGGTCGAAGCTTTCGTCCGCGACGCGTCGCCGCAGGCGTTCGAGAGGGTGGTGGACGAGCTGCTGGCCAGCCGGCACTACGGCGAGAAATGGGCCCGGCACTGGCTCGATGCGGCCCGCTACGCGGAGAGCGGCGGCTACGAGTTCGATGGCTTTCGCCCGGGGGCCTATCACTATCGCGACTGGGTCATTCAGGCCCTCAACGCCGATCTGCCGTACGACCAATTCGTGCGCTGGCAGCTCGCCGGCGATCGGCTCCAGCCGGAGGATTATCACGCGGCCGCGGCCGCCGGGTTTCTCGTGGCTGGCCCCTACCCCGGCCAGATCACCGCGAAGACAGTCGAGCGCATCCGCTACGACCAGCTCGACGACATGTTGATGACGATCGGCGGGTCGATGCTCGGCCTGACGCTGGGCTGCGTCCGCTGCCACGAGCACAAGTACGATCCGATCCCGCAGCACCGATTACTACGCGCTGGCCGCGTCGCTCGCCGGCACGCTCCACGGGACTCGGGTCCTCGATCCCGATCCGGCTGCTACGCAGAAGGGCCTGGAACTGCATCGGCACGAAAGGGAGAAGCGGCTCGCGGTCCTGGCCAGGTTCGCCGGCGACGAATTGCCCAAGCGGTTCGAAGCGTGGCGGTTGGCCGAGCTGCCCAAGCAGCCCGACTCGCCGCGCTGGCAAGTGCTCGAGCCGGTGTCGCTGGACGCCGAGCGCTCCTACCTGAAGTGGCTGCCCGACGGCACGGTGGCCCACGACGGCCTCGTGACCACCGCCTCGAAGTTGCCTCGCCGTGGGCAGCGCCGGCCGGTGCCGGCGGCGGAGCAATATCAATTCACGTTTCACACGCACCAGAAGAACGTCACCGCCGCTGCGGCTGGATGCGTTCGCCGACAAGTCGCTGCCGCAACGCGGGCCGGGCCTCAACGGCGACGGTAGCTTTCAATTGACGGAGTTGACGGTCACGGCCCGGCCGCTCGATCCGCAGGCCAAGGACGCTCCGCTGACGCTGAAGCTCAAGCCGGCGTTTGCGGCCTTCGCCGACAAGGACCAGCCGCTGGCTGGCGCCGTCGATGGCAAGCCGGCGACCGCTTGGGTCGTGCGGACGACGGCCAAGAACGATAACGCCGCGGTCTTCGAGCTGGAGACGCCGCTGGCCGGTTTCGCAAGCGGCACGGAGCTGGCCTTCGAGCTGAAGTTCCGCGACCTGGGAATAGGCCGGATGCGCTTCTCGCTCAGCACCGTGCCGAAACCGGCGACTTGGGCCGGCGACGTTCGTTCCGCAACACCTGGGAGAAATCCGCGCGATCCTGGCGGGCCACGGCAACAAACTGTCCGAAGCGCTGCGCTGGTCGATGACCCGCTGGTTCGCTCCGTTCGATGTCGAGACGGCCAGGGCATTCCAGGCCGTGCGGGACCACGACGCGGCGGAACCACGGCCGGCGGTGACCGAGGTCTACACGGCCGCCTCCGGCGGGCAGGACGTGTTCTTCCTGCGGCGCGGCGAGGTCGATAACAAGCAGGGCAAAGCCGAGCCGGGCGTGGTGCAGGTGCTGTGGCGCGGCGCGAACCCTCCCGCCAGGTCCGCCACCGACCCGAGGATTTCGCTGGCCGATTGGATGACGAACGTCGAGCACGGCGCGGGCCCTCTGCTGGCTCGCGTCATGGCCAATCGGCTGTGGCAGCACCACTTCGGCGAGGGGATTGTCCGCACACCCAACGACTTTGGAGCACAAGGCGAGCGGCCGACGCATCCGGAGCTGCTGGAGTGGCTCGCCACAGAGCTGGTGCGCGGCGGCTGGAGATCTAAAGCCGCTGCACAAGGCGATCATGCTCAGTGCGGTCTATCAACAATCGCACGAAGTCATCGCCGAGAATCAGCAGCTCGATCCGGCGAACCGCTACCTTTGGCACCACCGCCCACGGCGGCTGGAGGCAGAGATCATCCGCGACGCCTTGCTGGCCGTCGGCGGCAGCCTGGACACGAAGATGTACGGCCCCAGCATCCTCGACGACACGCCGCGCCGCAGCATCTATCTCCGCGTAAAGCGGAGCGAGCTGATTCCGCTGATGACGATGTTCGACGCTCCCGAGCCCACGCAGAGCATCGGGCAGCGGATCAGCACGACGGTGCCGACCCAGGCACTGGCGATGATGAACTCGCCCTTCGTGCGGCAACAGGCGGAAAAGCTGGCCCAGCGAGTATCGCCGGCGAAAGGTGCTCCGCTGAGTAGCGCCATCGACCGGGCCTACCAGATAGCATTGGCGCGGCCGCCGCGGGAGTCGGAACGCGCCCGCATGCTGGCGTTCGTTGACGCGCAGCGCACCGCGCTCGGGGGCGACCCGGCCGCCGCGACGAGCAAGGCGCTGACCGAATTCTGTCATGTGCTGTTGTGTTTGAACGAGTTCGTTTATGTGGATTGAGCAATGAATCCCTACGCTGAAAGCGTTAAACGCCACAGCCCAGGGTTGCCGCGCCAGCGGCTACCCTGGGACTGTTCGCGGCAAACATCGTCAACCCTGAAAGGGTTGCACAGGCAGGGTTGATGCGTCCTTGTGCAACCCTTTCAGGGTCGTGGTTATTCTGTGTTCGTTACCCAGGGTAGCCGCTGCGCGGCAACCCTCGGCTTTGGAATTCAACCCTTTCAGGGTTGGACTCACAAACAACCAGCGTGCTCAAATGCTCCGGTATGTTCTTCCTTCCCGCCGGCGTTTTCTCCAGCAAGCCGGGCTGGGTTTCGGTTCGCTGGCCCTGGCGGACCTGTTGCATCGCGACTCGCTGGCCGCGCCGGCTACGGCGCCGGTCCGTTGGCGGAGCGGCCGGCGCACTTTCCCGCCAAGGTGAAGTCGATCATCTGGCTGTTCATGACCGGCGCCCCGTCGCAGGTCGATACCTGGGACTACAAGCCGGAATTGCAGAAACGCGACGGCCAGGCGCTGGCCGGGGCCGATCCGAAGACCGGCTTCTTCACCACCAGCGGCCAAGTGCCTGAAGTCGCCGTTCGAGTGGAAGCAGCACGGCCAGTCGGGCACCTGGGTCTCCGGGATCTTTCCGCATCTGTCGCCGACACGTCGACAAGATGTGCTTCCTGCACTCGATGTACCTGCGGCAGAACAACCATGCCCCGGCGTCGATCGAGCTGATGTGCGGCACAAACCGGCCAGGCCTGCCGGCGCTGGGCGCATGGATGACCTATGGCCTGGGCTCGATTGAATCAAGATCTGCCGTCGTACGTCGTGATGCACGACACGCGGCCGCGCGGCGACGACCAGATCTGGTCGGCCGGCTTCCTGCCCAAGACCTACCAGGCCCTGGCGCTCGACGCCCGTCGCAAGGAGGCGATCGACAACCTCGCCCGCGACGGCAAGCACAACGACGCGCAGCAGCGGGCGCAGCTCGAGCTGCTCCGCCAGCTGAACGAGGAGCACGCGGCGGCACGGCCGACGCAAGCCGACCTGGCGGCGCGGATCAACTCCTACGAGCTGGCCTATCGGATGCAGATGGCCGCGCCCGAGGCGCTCGGACCTGTCGAAGGAGACGCGCGGCGACCCACCGGCTCTACGGCCTCGATCAGCCCGAGTGTGCCACGTTCGCCCGGCAGTGTCTGCTCGCTCGGCGGCTGGTCGAGCGCGGCGTGCGGTTCGTGCAGATTTTCGCCGGCAAGGGAGTCGGCGGCGACGGCAGCGTCAACGACGTCCCGTGGGACTGTCACACCAACGTCGAGACGAACCATCGCTCCTGCGGGCTGCACACCGACCGGCCGGCCGCGGCGCTGCTAGGCGACCTGGAGTCGCGGGGCCTGCTCGACTCGACGCTGGTCGTCTGGGGCGGCGAGTTCGGCCGCACGTCCGATTCGCAGGGTGCCAAGGGCCGCGACCACAACCCCAACGGCTTCACGATCTGGCTGGCCGGCGCCGGCGTGAAGGGCGGCTTCCACTACGGAGCGACCGACGACTTCGGCTACAAGGCCGTCGACAAACAAGGTCCACGTCAACGACCTGCACGCCACGCTGCTGCACCTGCTGGGACTGCACCACGAGCGGCTCACCTACCGCTTCAACGGCCGCGACTTCCGCCTGACCGACGTGGCCGGCGACGTGCTGAAGGACATCTTGGCCTAACGAGGCTGAAACGGAAACAAGACGCAAGACTTCGTCGAGGCTTGCCTACGGTCGCTCTTCTGTTGGCGTCGCATCCATCAGCAGCAGCGCGCTATCGCCACGGATGGTGACGAGCCGATGGCCGTCCGGACTGAAGGCCAGGTCTAACGGCGAGAGGTCGTTGCCCACCGGGAGCGGCAATTCCTGTCCGCTCGCCAGGTCCCAAAGCTTCATTTCGCCCTTCTGAGCGCGGCGCTCGAGTAGCGACCAATTGCCGGCGAGCGAGACGAGGCGAGCCCCGTCGGGATGGAAGGCGATCGCGGCCACGCCCGAGGCGTGGCCTCGGAGCGTTTGCATCTCTTTGCCCGTGCTCAAATCCCAGATGACGACGGTTGGGCCGGTTTTCCGTGTTCCGCCGCCGCCGGCAAGGAAGCGGCCGTCCTGGCTGAACGCCAGGCCCGTGCGATAGTCGCGGACCGCCTCGGGATCGACCGAGAAGCTCATCAGCTCGCGGCCGTCGGCTGCGTCCCAGAGCTGAATCTGGCCAGTCGCGCCGGCCGTTGCCAGACGCCGGCCGTCGGGGCCGAAGATTGCGGCCTGGATGTCCTCCACTTCGCCTTGGCAGACCACCAGCTCGCGCCCGGTCGCCGTGTCGCCGATGCGGACCTGCTTGCTCTCTGCCTGGGCGGCAGCGAACCGTCGTCCGTCGGGACTGAGACCGACGCACCATTTGATGCCAGAGCGGGTTGCAACAGCCTCGCCGCCTATCAAGTCCCAGGTCGTGATGGTGCCGGCCTCGTCGGCCGAGACGAGCTGATCGGCAGCCGCGAAAGCGACAAAGCGCACGCGATCCTGATGGTGCAAGGTTTGAAGCAGACGGCCATCGACCGAATCCCACACCTTGACGGTCTGGTCGTCGCCGGCCGAGGCGATGCGGTCCCCGCTGGGGCTGAAGGCCAGCCGGCCGACGTAGCCTTCGTGTCCGGGCAGCGACCGCATGCCGCCCGCCGGGGACTGCGGGTCCCAAAGCCGGATCGCATGATCTTGGCCCGCCGTCGCCAGGAGCTTGCCATCGGGGCTGTAGGCCAGCACGGAGATGCGCTCGTCATGGCCCAGCAACGTGTTTACCTGGGCGACCTGGCTGAGGCGGTCCAAGGCCCAGACCCTCACTACGGCCCCGATCGTCACCAGCAGCCGGCTGCCGTCCGGAGAGAACGCAAGCCGGGAATAGGCCCCGGTGTGAATCTGTTGGTCGATACCCTTGAGGATCTTGTCATCGGCCGCAGTGTCCCACACGGTTACGACTCCACTGGTCGTGATCGAGGCCAGCCGCCTGCCATCGGGGCTCAGCTCGAGGCTGCCGATCTGAGCTCGCAGGTGGTCGGCAACGGAGACTTCTCGACCACTGGCCACGTCCCAGACACGGATGAGCGCGCGGCCGTCCTCGTGCCGCAGGATGGTGGCCAGCCGCTGACCGTTGCGGCTGAAGACGGCGTTGGGAAGCGCCAAGTCAAGGTAGGCCCATCCTTCTGCGGCCGGCTTGGCCCAGCGCTCTTGTCCCGTGGCCGGGTCTAGCAGACGAAGGACGCGAAACGTGCTGTCGAGTGCAGCCAAGGACGCTCCGTCCGGACTGAGGGCCAGACCGAGGCCGTCTAGCTGGTACTCGTGCCGCAGGCCCCCGGCTAGCTCCCACACGCTGACGATGCGGCCCTGCGTCCCCACGGTCACGATCGTCTGACCGTCGGGGCTGAAGGCGATCAATTGAACGGCATCGGAGTGCGGCCCAATCACCTGGCGCTCCTCGCCCGTGGCCGAGTCCCAGATTCGCACGGTGCGGTCATCGGCGGCTGAGGCGAGCCGACGGCCGTCGTGGCTCCAGGCCAGGCAGCCGACAGGAGCCGTATGCCCACGCAGGACGCTCAATCCGTCGAATAGCCGCCGGTACAAATGCCACTCCCATCCTCGGCGCTCCGGCTGGCACTCAGCGAGCCGCGCGATGGCTGCCGGCGAGCCGGCCGCTCGCTCGCGCTCCACGAGGTGCATCAGGCTGGAATAGAGTACCGCCTCCTTTTGATCGAGAACCGTTTCCCGGTCGCGTCTCAGGTTGGCCTGTACGATGGCTGCCCACGTCGCCCCGATCGCCACCATCAGCAGGAGCAGACCGATGGCCGCCGACAGGCCAGCCACCAAGGGATGCCGGCGCACCCAAAGCACCGTGCGCTCCACCGGCCCCACCGGCCGGGCCAGGATCGGCTTGCCGTCTAGAAACCGTTCGAGGTCCTCCGCGACCGCTTGGGCGGTCTGGTAGCGCCGGTCCTTTTCCTTGGCCAGACAGCGCAGCGTGATGGTCTCCAGGTTGCGCGGCACCTCATGGTTCACGAGCCGCGGCCGCAACGGCTCCTGGTAGCTGCGCACTTGCTCCAACACGGCTGCCGCGCTCGTGCCGCGGAAGACCCGCTCGCCGGTGAGCATTTCGTAGAGCACGAGGCCCAAGCTGAAGATGTCGCTGCGGGCGTCAACCGGCTCGCCCCGCGCTTGCTCAGGGCTCATGTAGGGAATCGTGCCCGGCATGTCGCCGGTACGAGTCAGATCGTCCTGGCTGTCCAAGGCGCGAGCCAGGCCGAAGTCCGTGATCCGAACCCGCAGCGTGTCCTTTTCGAGCAGCAGGTTCGAGGGTTTGACGTCGCGGTGGATGAGTCGGCGCTGGTGTGCCGCGGCCAGGCCCAGGGCTGACTGCCGGGCGATTTCGGCGGCCCGGCGCGGCAGCAGCACCTTGGACTCTTTGAGGTGCTCGCTCAGCGGCGCGCCCTCGACGTATTCCATCACCAGGAAGGGCGCCGCCAGCTCGGCCGCCTCGCCCACGTGGTAGGTGGCGACGACGTGGGGATGCTGGATCTGAGCGGCCGCGCGGGCTTCGTTCTCGAACCGCCGCTTGAAATGGCCGCTGTGGGCCAGCTCCGGTCGCGGCAGTTTGATGGCCACCCAACGATCCAGCGCCTCGTCCCAGGCCAGGTACACGCTCCCCATGCCGCCGTCGCCCAGCGAGCGCTGCAAGTGATAGGACTGAATCTTGCCCTGGAATCCCTCCCGCGGCGAAGCGATAAAGCGGAAGTGCGGCGGTGAGGGCTCGGAGGGCTCTTCGTCGGTGGGCGTCACCGCCTCCGCGGTCGTTTCCACGTCGGCGGCTGCCCCGAACCACACCTTGCGCCAGCCGCCGGCCTCGTCGTCCTGCAAACACTGGTCGAATACATCTCGGCACGTGGCGCACTGCTCGAGGTGCTCGTCCAAATCGCGCACTCGCTGCTCGAGCAACGCGTCAGGCTCCTGGGCCAGCCGCCGGTAGTCTTCCCTGGCAGGGTGGACGTTCATACGTGCTGCACCGGGATGGGAACCTCATCTCCGCGAAGCCGCGCGATCTCCTGCCGCACCAGTGCCTGAGTCCGATTCTTGATTATCGAGAGGGCCGAGGGCGAGATCTGGTGCTGGTCGGCAAGCTGTGTGCCCCGCCGTTCAGAGAACACCAGCCCGCGGAGAATCTCCATGTCGCGTAGCGGAACCCGCGACGCGACGCGCTCCAGTGCCTCGTCCAGCAGCTCGCGCTGGAAATGGCCCTCCAGTGCCAGCAGAACTTCGTCGATGGCCGCATCGTCCGAAATGCACGGCATCTGCTCTGCCGTGGGGGAACCGCCGACGGCCTGTGCCTCCCCTTGCCGCCTCCGTCCCAGATCGCTCAAGGCATTCCGCCAGACGCTCTTGAGCCAGGCGACGAAGCTCTTTGGGGGGTCATAGGCGAACTGCCGCATCGCTGCGACGACGTTCATCAGGGCTTCCTGGGTTAACCCGTGAGCCTCGGCGGCCTGAAGCCCTCGTGCGGTGCACCAGTTGAGGAGCACTGGCCGATATCGCGTGTCAAACTCCGCCCACGCATGCTTGTCGGTTGGGTCTCTAAGCCGACCCAGCAGGGTACTGCTGGTGCTTTCCATCACGTAATGCTCTCCGCGGCGTGTGGGATAACCAGCTTCCCTTATTCTCAGCCGCCCGACGCCGTGCAAGCGAAATCCCTTGGCCGGTGACTATGGCCGTCCGACCTTATCGCAAAAGCGTCGTGAATGATGAGCCACGCGACTTCGCGTTGCCAGCGCCGGACGGCGAGCCCCCTTGCGGCGGGCGACTCGTCGCCGGGGAGGCTATTGATCCTTCGCCAGCCAGTGGCGGAACCACTCGACCGCCGCCTTCCTGGCCACCGGCGGGAAGTCATGATCACCGGCGTACCAGTGGTAGCGCACGTGGTTCCGGTGGCCCAGCGCCTGGTAGACTTGGCCCACGGCCGCGTAGTTCTCCTCCTCCATCGGCCGGTGCTCGCCCACGGCCTGCCCGACGAGCAACGGCCGCGGCGCGATCAGCGAGGTAAACTCGTAGAACGAGAACGGCAGCGGCCGGTCCGGCTCCAGCAGATAGGGCCGCAAGGCAGGCAGCGATTGGCTGCTCCGCGCGCCCTTCGGCACGCCCCAGTGCAACCCGTGCTCGCGGAAGGCCGACACCGGCCCGTTGGCCACCGCGGCCTTGATCCGAGGCTCGAGCGCCGCGGCGAAGATCGTGCTGTGGCCGCCGTACGAGTGGCCCGCCATTCCGATCCGCTCGGGGTCCACGAAGTCGAGCGTCCGGAGGTAATCCACCGCCCGCATCGTGTCCCACACGTCTTTCCCGTGAACGGACCAGTCGGGAAACTTGGCGTAGAACCGCGTGGTGTCATAGGGTGCGTCGCCCGGCGCGATTCGCTCGCCGTCTCGCAGGTAGTCGGGCGCCAGGGCCACGAAGCCGGCCTCCACCATGTCGACCGCGAACGCCCGATTCTTCTCGGGCGGCGTGCCGGGCTTGGCACCCGAGAGGCCCACCGTGGTGTCCTTGCCAGCCCCGCTGGTGGTGCCATAGAAGCAGATGACGGCCGGCAAGCGTCCCTTGCGATTCTTGGGCACCAGCAGGTAGGCCGGCATGCGGTCATCCGGCTGAACCGCGATCGAGACCTTGCGCCGAACGTAGCTGCCGCAGTCCACCTCGGAGACGACCTTCGGGTCCAGCGGCACTTTGGTCGTGGGGAACGGCCCCAGCACCTGCTCGACGGCGGCCAGAATTCGCTTGCGTTCCGCGGTCCAGTTCTCGGCCGCAACAGGCGTCTTCCACAGCCCGGCCGCCGGATGCGCATTCATCTCTCGCAGCTGGACCGGCTCGCCGGGCTGGGCAGGACGATAGCGGTCTTTCTTGGCCAAGTAGTCTCGCCTGATCTCATCGGCTGACAGCCCGTGCGAAAAGACCCAGGCCTCGCCGACCGATCCACCCAACGGCATCGAGAGCCTGATCGACTCGCCCGCCTTGGTCTCGCTGAATGGCCGCGCCACGCCGGACCAGGCCGACTCGTGGTCCGAAGAGACCTGCGCCCGTTTTGGTAGAAGCTCTGATGTCCGTGGTGGTCCTTCACCACGACCAGTTGATTCCAGCTCTGGATCTCCAGCTCGTTGACTGTCACGTAGGGGAACGGCATGCGACCGTTGCCGTGAATCGTGCCCAGCAGGAAGCCATGCTGGTCGCTCCCGAGGCAGAAGTTCACCCAATCCTCGCGCGGCCGGAACAGCCGCTCTCCTAGCGAGCCCGTCTCAAGTAGGCCGCGACTGAAGAAGGTCTGTTCGCCGGCACGCCGCGAGTAGAACCAGCCTCCAATGCTCATGGCCTTGATGCCACGCAGCCGACGAGCAATCAGCGCCATCGCTTCGTTCCCCAGCTCGGCATACTGGCTGGCCGTGGTGAACTCCAGATGACCGTTGCGGTCCAGTTTGGCGCCCTCAAGGTGCAGCTCGCGGCCACCCTCCGCCTGATCCGACAGGCCCTTGTTGAAGTCGAAGAACAGCGCGGCCCGCTCGGGCACGATCTGCGCCTGGGCCGGCGCGGTCGCGAGCAGGGCAAGAACGAGACGGCAGGCGATTCGGCGCATCAGGATTGCTCCCTAAGTGGCTTTCCAGCGCGAGGCAGCCGAGAAACGAAAGTGCTCTGGGATCGAAAACCGCGATGCCGTACCTTGGTGCCCGGATCAGCACGATCCCGGAGAGGATTGTGCTTGTAGCAGCAACATCTGGCAACGCGCTGGCGTCCAAGTGGGGCGATGCTAGAGCGGCAAACCGGCGCTCGTGCCAGCGCCAGGGAGAGTGAGTCGAGCCGTCCTGCACGACGGAGCCACCCATGCCCCACTGCATGAATTTGCGAGGGCCAAGCTAGGGCGTGGCGTGGCGGCGAGCATATGCAAGCGGGCTGCCGGGAACGAACTACTTGCCACGAGCGTCCAACCAGCAGCCCCACTCCTTGGAGAACAGATCATGCGTCACAAGCACTCTGCCGCCATCGTCAACCTGCTCGCGATTCTTCTACTGGGGCTGTGTTCCTTCGGTCATGCTCTCGCCGACCCCTGCGGGATGGTGCCGCCGATCTATGTGACCGACAACACGTCGATCGTCCGCGTGGGTGACGAGCAGACCTATGTGTTCTACAAGGACGGCATCGAGACCTTCGTGATCCGGCCGGGCTTCTCCGGCAAGGTCGAAGACTTCGGCATGCTGATCTCATTCCCGACGCCGCCGGCGCTGCGGAAGGTCTCGGAGGACATCTTCCCCCAGATTGCCAAGGCGATTGATCCGCCGGAAGTCGTACTCGACTTGCGGCCGCGGCTGACCGTGCTCAGTCGGTCTCTCGGCAATGCCACCGGCAGATCGGGGCAAGGAAGGGGCGGCGGGCTGGCTTTGCGCGAAGATGAAGTTCGAGTGCTCAAGCAAGAGGCCGTCGGCATGTACGAGGTCGCCGTGCTGGAGGCCGGCAGCGCCGCTGCCCTGAAGCGCTGGATGGACGACCACGGCTACAAGTATCCCGCCGGCATGGACGCGGTCTGCGAAGAGTACGTGAAGCTCGGCTGGTGCTTCGTGGCCGAGAAGGCCCGTGTGGGTGGCAAGGCCAACGTTGATCCCAAGCCACGGATGAAGGGCGTCGATACCAAGCTCCCCTCTGGCTCCAGCTTCGACGGCCACGTGCAGGCGATGGCCTTCCGCTTCAAGACGGACAAGCTGATCCTGCCCATGCGGCTCTCGGCCTACAACGAAGGCACGATGCACAACATCGTGTATCTCGTGACCGACGGGCCGCGGAAGATTCGCAGCATTCCGGAGGAGTACGTCGTGCGGCAGCTCACGGGCGCCGACCTCTTCCGCAACGTCACCCAGCCGCTGCCGCTAAGGATCATCGGCGGTACCGAGGCCGATATCCAGGACTGGCAACGCCAGAGCCTTCCTCAGCAGCGTGACCCGACCCCCCACAACGGCTTCGCCAAGGAGACTCTTTGCCGGCGATCTCTTGGCCGTGAAGACCGGCCGGCTGTCGCATCAATTTGAGGAAGACGAGAAGATGCTGCTGCGGATCGGCGAGCACTTTGGCCTGCGTGGCCCGGAGATCGACAAGCTGAACCTGGCTGCCCTGGACAAAGAGCGGGAGAAGGCCGTCAAGGACGCGCTGGGCGACCTCAAGAAGATGACCCTGACCGTGATTGACGGCGACTTCCCGCGCGAGGTCGTGGGGGCCCAGAACCTGATCTTCGGCGAATACCGCATGCCTGCTCGGCGAAACTCGGCCGAGTTCTACGACGCCAAGGACAAGAAGCCGGCCGGCAAGCGTGAAGGGACGCTGAAGCTTGGGATGCTCGAACTGCCAGCCCAGCGTGGCAACGCCTTCCGGTTTGGCCTCATCACGCTCGGGGCCATGGTCAGCGTGGGCCTGGTCGCTGTGGGGCTGCGCGCCGCGACGCAGGACATAGCGAACCAGCTCCCGCCCGCTCCGCACGCCGCGTCAATCGGTGACGCGGCACGACATGGTGAGAACGCCGAACCCTTGATCGCGGACGATCACCTGCAAACTGGCTCCTTGGCTTTCGTGTCACCGGACGGCACGCGCTGGCTGAACTACTGCGTCGTCCCAGTCAACCTTGCGGCCGGCACCGACCGAGCCGGCGTTGCGATCGATCAGACAATGGCGGCGCGTCGAGGCTGATGCAGGCGACTTGGTTGATGGGACTTTCACGGCTTCCTCCGAGGAACAGCAAACCACCGCTGGACCAGCCACCCGGCCGCCGCGCCGACGACCGCCCCGGCCAGAAGCCCGGCAAATAGATAGGGGTGCGGAAACATCCCACAGACGTACTCCCCGGAATTTTCGGCTCGGTACCGCTCCAGCGCCGACCTCTCCAGCGTGGCGGCACTCAAGGCCGCACCAGCCAGCGCCCCGAGGAAGCAGCAGAAGACAAACACCTGAATCCGCAAAAAATCACGCATGGACTCACCCCTTACCAATGCCGCACGGCTTGCCTTCCTTCGACCCACAGAATCGCCCCTAGCGGTCCCTCCCCGTCCACTTAATCATGACCTCTTTGCCGGGCCTGCACACTCTTCAACAACGATTGGAGCTGCTCAGGATCGACGGGCTTGACCAAGTGCCAGTCGATTCCGCAGGCGGACGATAGCTCTTGGGCTTCGTCACCAGACACGCCAGTGACGGCAATCAGCAATGGCTTCGTCGCGGCTTGCGCCTTGATCCGCCTCGCCAATTCCCAGCCGTTCATTCCCGGCATGCGAATATCGAGCAGCACCACTTCGGGGCGGTGGGTCTCGACGGCCTCCAACGCGGCGTGCCCATCGGTTGCGATTTGGGGGACGTGCCCGTGGATGCGAAGCAGCGCCGCCACACTTTCGGCGTAGTCCAATTCGTCATCAACGACAAGAACATGAAGTGCCTGCGACATCGCCAGCCTCCCGATAGTACGAGTGCCGGTTGGACTTTGGCCAGGCTTCACCAAGCTACGGCCGCAACTTATCGTGGTCACTGTCCGCATCGGTGACGGTATTGCCCTCGAACACCACCCGCTGACTGGGTTGGCCGGCGATCTCGACGGCCTTGGGCCGCACACCGGCGAAGAGGTTGCCCGAGATGGTGATATCTGTCGTGCCTTCGAGCTTCAGGCCCGCGGCAGCCAGGTCATCCTTGCCGCGCTTGAGCTTGTCGGCCCCGACATAGCTGTTGGCGAAGTTGTTTCCCGTAATGGTGATGCGTCCGCTGCCAGGTCCGATCCGCAGGCCATCGGTCGCGTTGATCGTGAACGAATTGGCACTGACGGCGCACCCGTGGGCATCTCGAAGGTCGATCCCGGCGCCGTTGTGGGCGATCACGTTGGCACTGAGCGTGATCCCGTAACAGTCGCGGTCGAGAATGATCGCTGTCCCCTTGCACTCCTCGATCATATTGCCCGACAGGACCGAGCCGTAGGTGTTCTCGACCACCACACCGTGCCCCAGGTGATCGTCCAGGCAATTGCCCGTCATGCACAAGTTGAAGGCATCGCTGCAGTGCAGGGCGTCCTGGTTCTCCTCGAACTGATTGGCCGAGACGACGATGTCGTGGCAGCCAGGCAGATTGAGGCCGGTCCCCTTGTTGTAGGTGATGAGACAACTGGTGACGCGAGGGTCCTCGTAGCAGCCATCGAGTCGAATGCCGTCGCCGCCGTGCTGACTCACGCTGAGACCTGTGAGAAAGACCTCGTTCACCTGGGCCGCCAGGATGCCGTGGCCGCTCTTCTCGTTGCCGGTGATGCGCAGGTTGGCCAGCTGCATGCGCCACAGCCGCTCGTTTTGTTTGGCTTTCGTGCCCTGTGGATGCTGGACCACGATGGCGGGCTGTCCAGCGGCGTTGACGTTTTTGATGTGCGTGGCCGGGCCGGCCCCTTCGATGAGCACGTCGGAACGGCGAATGAACAGCGCTTGGCTGACCTCGAATGTCCCTGGCGGGATCCGGACCACTCCCCCGTCGGCAGGAATGGCATCCAGCGCCGCCTGCAAAGTGGGGTAGTTGGCTGCATCGATCATGGCCCTCGCACCCGCGAGCCGCAACTCACTCGCTCCCTCGGCCGGCCGCGCTGCACTGGCTGGGGAATTACTGCCCACATGCCACACGACGGTCAGCAGCAATCCGCCGAGGACCACGATCAGGCCGATGTTCAGGTACTGTCTCATGGGTAGCCTCATTCAACCGGGCGAAAAGACCGTATGCCACGACAGAGTGGTGCACTGGCTCCAAGACCAAGACGCTCGCATCATAGTCGTGTGCGTCGCTCACTGCACCGCCTTGCCGAGCTGCTGCCCCAAGAGCCGGCCGCTCGTGATGGCCCAGGCGATGTGGAGGCCATGGCCCCATAAGATCTGGCCCCCGAGGCCGTCATGGCCGGACAATCCCGCTCGCCTTCAGCCACTCTTCGCATCGTTTTGGCCAGGCCGTGACGGGCAGCTCGGTCGGCCTCAGGCCGTAGCCGTGGCCGCCGCGGTCGTAGAGGTGCAGCTCGGACGGCACGCCGGCCTTTTTCAGCGCCAGATAGAATAGCAGGCTGTTCTCCGCCGGCACGCCGTCGTCGAAGGCATGCACTAGGAATGTAGGGGGCGTCTCCTTGGTCACCTGAACGTAGTCGCGCAGCCTGGTCTTCTCTTCCCGATCCACCAGACCGCCCGCGTAAACGAGCACGGCGAAGTCTGGCCGGGATGAGACCTTGTCCACCTCATCCGCGGGTGGATATTGGCGGTTGGCCAGCACGGCGGTCAGGGCCGCCGTCTCTCCGCCGGCCGAGAAGCCGAGGATGCCGATCCGCTTGGCGTCCAGGCCCCACTCGCTGGCCCGGCTGCGAACAAGGCTCATGGCCCGCTGGGCGTCTTGCACGGCGGCCAGCCAGGGCTTCTGCTTGTCGCGGGCCGGCACCCGGTACTTGAGGACGATGCCGGTCACGCCGATGCCGTTCAGCCACTCGGCGACCTCGGTCCCCTCCAGGTCGTAGGCCAGAATGCGATGCCCGCCGCCCGGACAAATGACCACCGCCGCGCCGGTGTCCTTTTCTTTGGCCGGCCGATAGACGGCCAGCGTCGGCGTGGAGACGTTGCCCAGCTTGATGATTCGCCGGCCGGCGATCAGCTTGTCGTCCGGCTTGGTCTGATCGGCCTCAGCGGGCAGCGTCAGGTTCTCATCCCCCGGCGGGGTGCCCGGCCAGAGCTTGAGCGTGATCGGCTCGGCGGCACGCGCCAGATGACACGCGAGCAGCATGAGCGCGGCAAAGCAAACCTTCATCGGGAAGCTCCTCAAGAAGTTGCGCGGTCTCGGCGGAGTGCGTTCGAGGTGAGCGAGATTATAGTCGAGGATGGCAGGCGAAGCTCGACCTCACTTCGCCGGCTTCGCCATGCCTTTGGAATAATTGGCCCGCTCGCGGTATGATGCCTGAGTTGGCCCGTTGGTCGAGAAGAAAGCCGGGAGTGATGCGCGAATGTCACGAAACCGTTTGCCGCTGTTGGTCGCGCTTGTGCTGGTGATTGCCCTGGCCCGCCAGGCCGAGGCGGTGATTCAAGTCGAGCAGCCGCTGCGGGAGCTGATCTTCGGCAAGACGGAATACATCCTGGTCGGCAAAGTGACGAAGCTGGATGCCGACCGCCCGACGATGGTCGTCGTGCCCTCCGAGCACCTCAAAGGCAAAGCGCCTTTCGAGCGGCTGCCCATCAATCTCAAGGCGTCGGGCGAAAAAGACGACACACCGAAGCTGCTGAAGCGCCTGGCTGATGATCTGCCGCTGGTGCTGTTCGTCAACAAGCCGTCGGACGACAAGTATCTGGCGATGGCCTATTCCAACGGCACGTGGTTTTCGCTGATCGGCTACATCGACGGCGAGACCGTACGATGGTCGGTGGTGCAGTGCGAGCCGAATTTCCGCCGCACGTTCCGCGGCACGACCGACGAGCTGACGACCGTGGTCAAGCTGGCCGTGGCCCGCAAGAAGGCCCCGCCCGCCCTGGACAAAACGGCCGCGCCGGGATTGGGGCCGGAGATCGGGAAAAAGGGCAACGAAGCCGGCGCGAAGCCCTAGATGACGAGCAGGCGTGGCCGGTGGTGCGTCGTCACTTGTCCTTCGTCCTTGTCATTGGTCCTTTTGTCGTTCGTCGCGTGCCTGTAGATACAAGGGACAAATGACTAGGGACAAGGGACCAGCGCGGCGCGAGGTCTGGGGCCTGAGTATCCTCTTCGGCGTTCTCTATTTCAGCCAAGGCGTGGCCGAGCCGGGCGAAGGATTGATCGGACAGCCAGTCCGCTCCTCGCTCTACCGTTGGAACTACAGCGTTGATCAGATCACCACCTTCGCGTTCGTGATCGCCCTGCCGTGGATGCTCAAACCGTTGTGGGGGCTGCTCACAGACTTCGTGCCGCTTTGGGGCAGTCGGCGGCGAGTGTATCTGATCCTGGCCAGCGGCTTGACGACCGCCGGACTGGCGTTTCTGGCCGTCTTTCCTCCCCAGGCGGGGACGATCTACACGCTGTTGCCGGTGCTGCTGATGGCCTGCATCGGCGTGGCGGTTGCCGACGTGGCTGCCGACGCGCTGATGGTCGAGAAGGGGCAGCCGCGGGGAATGACCGGCACGCTGCAATCGGTGCAGTGGACGGCCTCGTACGCGGCGACGATCCTGACCGGTTGGTTCGGCGGCTACATCAGCCAGCGCGGCGAGCAGCGGCTGGGCTTCCTGGTGTGCGCGGCCTTCATGGCCCTGACCACGGCGATGGCGGTTTTCTTCGTGCGCGAAGAGCGGCACGCCGCCCCCGCCGAGAGCGCACGGGCGGCCCTTCACGCCCTGCGGCGCAGCGCCACGAGCCCAATGATGCTTGCCGTCCTGGCGTTCTTGTTCCTTTGGAACTTCAATCCCTTCGCCAACGCCGTGCTGCAGGTCCACATGGCCCGGCACGTGCCCCTGGGCGAGCGCTTCTTCTCGCCCACGACCGACCCGGGCAGCCTGGGTTATGAAGATGCCGCGGGCTTGCTGCTAGCCGTTGGCTACGGGATCGACGCCGAGCAATTCTACGGAATCAGCAACTCGGTCCTGGCCGTCGGGGCCGTGATGGGCAGCGCGCTCTATGGCTTCTATTGCCGGCGGGTGCCCTTTGCGTGGCTGGTGCACCTCTCGATCGCCGCGGGCATCGTGGCCACGATTGCCTATTGGGCGGTGAGCGGTCCGGTGTCCGCGCTCGTCGTAGCGCTCTTCGTCGGCCTCACGTACATAAGCGGCACGCTGGTGCAATTTGACCTCATGGCCCGCGTCTGCCCGCCGTCGGCGGCAGGCACGACCTTTGCTTTGCTCATGGCGATGACGAACTTCAGCCTTTCGCTGGCGGTCATGGTGGGCGGCTATCTCTATGCCTGGTGGGAGCCGCACCTGGGCGGAGTGGCGGCGTTCAACCTGATCGTGGGCTTCGGCGCCGCGGCCACGGCGTCGAGCTGGCTCGTGGTGCCGGCGCTCAATCGCTATGCCCGCGCCGCAAGCGAAACGCCATAATCCCTTGAACGGGCATATGCCGCTCGCCTCCGCTGGGTTCGTCCCAGCGGAGCGACGACTGGCCCACTACCTGGCGTGCATCAAGAGGTTCTTCTTCTTATCCCGCTGCCTGGGGCCTGAGGCCGCAGGCAGCGGGATAAGAAGAAGCGAAGAAGACAATCTAATCGGGGTCGGCGCGGTAGCCGGCCAGTCATGTTCCCGCTGGGACAAGCCCAGTGGTGGACCCAATGAGGTCTGTCCTCGATACAACGTTGGCTCGCGGTGCGTGCATGCAGCCCGTGCTCATTCTCGGCGCCGGCATCAACGGGGCGGCCCTGGCGCGCGAGCTGGTGCTGAATGGCGTGCCCGTCTGGGTGGTGGACAACGCGGATATTGCGTCGGGCGCAACCGCCGCTTCGTCGCGGTTGATCCACGGCGGTCTCCGGTATCTGGAGTACGGCGAGCTGGGCCTGGTGCGCGAATCACTCGACGAGCGGGCGCGGCTCTTGCGGCTGGCTCCGCAGTTCGTGCGGCCGCTGCGGCTGTTCATTCCCGTCCGCAACCGCTGGAGCGGATGCGGCGCGGCGATTCGCCGGTTCTTCGGCAGGAAGCAGCCCGCCGGCGTCCCTGCGTCTCGGGGGCTATGGCTGGTGCGCGCCGGGCTATGGATGTACGACCGTTTTGCCCGCGACGGGCTGCTTGCGGGACGCGCGACCTATCGCGTCGATGACGCCCGAGCGCCGGCGGTTGACACACGCGCGTACCGCTGGCAATGCGCGTATTCCGACGCGGCGATTCAGTACCCCGAGCGGTTCGTCATCGCTCTCATGCAAGACGCGCGGCAGGAGGCGGCGCGGCAAGGCATCGACTTCCGCGTGCTGACGTATCACCGAGCCGCGCTGGTGGGCGAGGCTTCCAACGTGCCGGGCACGTCCGAAACGCGGCCCAAGAGTGTTGAAGTAACGCCCGTCCACGGCGCGACAGAGGAAACTCGGCCCTTGCGCCTGGCACCCTCCGCGATCGTCAACGCCACCGGCGCCTGGGTCGATCACACGCTGCGGGCGCTGGGCGTGAAATCGCGTCGCCTGATTGGCGGCACCAAGGGGAGCCATTTCGTGACGTCGCACGCCGGGCTGCGTGAGGCGCTGGCCGGCCGCGGGGTCTATGCGGAGGCCGCTGATGGCCGGCCGGTGTTCGTGCTGCCGCTGGGCAATAGCAGCCTCGTCGGCACGACGGATATTCCTTTCACGGGCGACCCGGCCGCGGCCGTGGCGACCGAGGAGGAACTCGCCTACCTGCTGGACGCCGTCAACTTGGTGTTCCCTGAGCTGCGGCTTGCGCGCGGCGACATCGACTGGCACTACAGCGGCGTGCGGCCGCTGCCGCACGTCGATGCAGCCACGCCCGCCGCCATCACCCGCCGGCACTGGCTGGAAGAAAACACGGCCTGCCCGGTGCCGCTCTACTCCGTCATCGGCGGCAAGCTGACGACTTGCCGGTCGCTCGCCGAGGAGGCGGCCGACGTCATCCTGCGGCGACTGCGCTTGCCGAGAAAGGCCAGTTCTCGGGACCGCCCCATTCCCGGCGGCGAAAACTACCCGTCCGACGAATCCGAACTGGAGTCCGAGCACGCCCGGTTGGCAGCGCGATTTCGCGTGCCGCGGCCGACAGTTGAGGCGGTGTGGCGCCTCCACGGCACCCGGACTGAGCCGGTTTTGCAACGTTGCGGCGAACTGGACGAGATGCTCGAGGGCACTCTCATCCCCGTGGCGCTCGTGCGCTGGGCAATCGAGCACGAATGGGCGGAGCGGATCGACGACCTGATCTGCCGGCGACTGATGCTGCTGGATTGGCGGCTGCTCAGTGTGGGCACGCTCGAGCACCTGGCGGAGTTAATGGCCCTACGCGACGGGTTGCCGCGATCGCACTACGGTCAGCGAGTCTCGTCGGTCGTTGAGCACCTGGTGGTGCGCTTTGGGAAACGGCTGCCGCCGTGAATGGCTGGCATGGCTCGCCTGCTTATTTCCCAAGTCTTGCGGTCACGCTTTCCCGGTGCGCCGTCAGGCCTTCCACTTCGGCCATCTGCCGCACGTCGTCGGCCACGGCCTTCATCGCCGCGGGCGTGAAGTGGATCACGCTGCCGGACCGCAGGAAATCGTTCGCCGTCAGGCCGCTGGCAAAGCGGGCCGTGCCACCGGTCGGCAGCACGTGCGACGGACCGGCGACATAGTCGCCTAGCGCCACGGGACTGTGATTGCCGAGGAAGGCGGCCCCGGCGTTGGGGATTTTCGCCAGCAGCGATTCGGCATCGTCGGTGGCGATATGCAGGTGCTCCGGGGCGATCAAGTTGGCGATCTGGGCCGCTTCGCTGGCGTCGCGAACCAGGATCAAAGCCCCGAATTGTTCCAGGCTCTCGCGGGCCAAATCGCCGCGCTCCAGGTGGGCGGTCTGCTTCGCTAACTCAGCGGCGGTTGCTTCGAGGACCTTTTCGCTCCAAGTGATGAGGATGCTCGCCCCGGGCGCGTGCTCCGCCTGGGCCAAGAGGTCCGCTGCGGTGTAGTCCGGCCGCGTGGTCTCGTCGGCGATCACGACCACTTCACTGGGGCCGGCGATCGAGTCGATGCCGACGTCGCCAAAGACAAGCCGCTTGGCCAGAGCGACGAACAGGTTGCCGGGACCGACGATCTTATCGACGCGCGGCAAGCCGTCCACGCCGTATGCCAAGGCCGCCACGGCCTGCGCGCCGCCCACTCGGTAGACCTCGCGAATGCCCAGCTCGTGGCACGTGGCCAGCAAGTCCGGATTGTTCGCGCCAAACTTCGTGGGCGGCGCGACGACCGCCAATTCCGGCACACCTGCTACCTGGGCAGGCACGGCCGTCATCAATACCGTCGAGGGATATGCCGCCGCGCCGCCGGGCACGCATATGCCGACGCGAGCCAGCGGAGTGTAGCGCTGGGCCAGATAGCCGCCGTGATCGGTACTTTGCGGCAGCTCGACCCGCACGTCGTGGTGCAGGATCGCCGTTTGAAAGCGGCGGATATTGTCGCGGATGCGGCGGATCGTGGCCAGGAACTCGGGCCGGGCTGCCTTGTGGGCGGCAGCCAGCTCGGCGTCTGAAACGCGCAGGGTGTCGGCTGTCAGGTCAGCCTTGTCGATCCGCCGGGAATAGTCGAGCACGGCGGCTAAGCCTTTCTCGCGCACGTCGCGGCAGATGCGTTCCACCACTTGCTGCGGCGAGAGCGGCTCGCCGAAGACCTCCAGCGTCCGCTTCTTGCCCGCCTCGCTGACCACGTTGCCACGCGGACTGAGCCGCTCGCGCAGCTCAGCGAGCCCCGCCTGCAAGTCGTCGCGGCGGCTGTCGAGGCGGGGGATGGCAAGTGGCTGCGACATTGGGGCGGAGGTAGAGAAGGTAGAGGAAGGTAAAGGAGGTAGAGAAGGAGAAGGTCCTGATTTGAGTCGGTGCGCAGGCTCGTGCCGTTACATTGATTCTCTACCTCCTTTACCTTCTTCTACCTCCTCTACCTTCTCCAAAAACGCCTTCAGCGCCGGACGAACGGCCGACCAATCGTCGTCGTTGTGGTCGTAATCGGGCAGCTCGACGAACTCCTTGTCCGTCGTGGTTGCCGCTTCGAAGAGCCGCCGGCCGAACTTGATCGGCACTACCTGATCGGCCGTGCCGTGGAGTTGCAACAGCGGCCCGCGGTAATCGCCGATCGTGGCAACCGCGTTGAGCCGGGTGCGCATCAGCCACCGCACCAGGAAGAAATAGTGGTGGGCCGCCACGTCGGGCAGCGACGAGAACGCGTTATGCAAGATCAACGCCCGCGCCCGTCCTTGGCGGCCAGATCGGCGAGCACCGCCCCGCCGAGCGAGCGGCCGAACAGCACGATGTCGTTCTCCGCCTTGAGCGTGCGCTGGGCCAGCCAGGCCCGTGCGGCGCGGGCATCGGCCAGGATGCCCGCTTCGTCGGGCAGCCCCTCGCTTTGGCCGTAACCGCGATAGTCGAAGACCAGGATCGAGACGCCCAGCTCCCGGCGCACGCGGTCGATCCAGGGGGCCACGTAGGCAACGTTTTCGGCGTTGCCGTGGGCGTAGAGGATAACTTCGCGGGCCTGCGGGTGCTCCAGGAACCAGCCGTGCAGGTTCGTGCCGTCGGCCGCCGTGAACCAGGCCTCTTCGTAGGCAAAGCGCGTAGGTTTCCAATCCCCGCCGTGCGGGGCTGGAAAGACGAGGAATCGCTCGAAGAGCATCATGCACAACACCACGAGAAGACCGACACGGAGCACCGCGGCGACGAAGCGGCGGGCACGCCTCCAGCGCGTCGGTGCGGGCTTTGGAGGATCACGGTCGTCCGTGGTCTTGGCGGGCTGGCTCATGGCGGAGAAAGGACTGCCGGAAAATATCGCGTAAGGCGCATTGCCAGCGTTGACACATTTCGCCGCAAATCATACACTCTTCGATTCGTCGATCAAATTGGATCATCGTTGACGAGCATTGGATCTTGTGGACGAGCGTCGAGCCTTCAGGCCGACGTGCACGTTGGAGTCCCGAGTTCTTTCGAATTCGGCTACGGGGTGGGGTGAGCAATCGTCGGGGGTTGGTTGTGGAAACGATTCGGATCCGGATGGAGGCCTACGATCACTCGGTGCTCGACCAGAGCGCGGCGGAGATCGTCGATACGGCCAAGCGGACCGGGTCGGAGGTTCACGGCCCGATTCCCCTGCCGACGCGGATCGAGCGCTACACGGTGAATTCCAGTCCGCACGTGGACAAGAAGGCCCGGCAGCAGTTCGAGATTCGCACGCACAAGCGATTGATCGACATTGTACAGTCCACCGCCAAGACGATCGAAGCCCTGAACAAGCTGAGTCTGCCGGCCGGCGTGGACATCAAGATCAAGGCCACCAGCCGGTAGGTGGACATTGACGTAGCCGAATTCGCCAGAATTCGGGTTCGGCACGACGTTCAAGCCTGAAGTCTGGCGACTTCAGCTACGTGGAAGACGAGAGTCAAGCGGTTCAAAAAGAGGTCCGTATGCTGCGGAGGCGAGACGGGTAATGTGGGACGCTTGTCCCAAGTTCCCGTCCGCGACCACGCCACGAACATCACGCCCAGCAGGCCGCCGCTGCACGATCAGGCGGCCGATAGTTGTTCTGGCCGACGTTGTTCTGGTCGGCGTCGTTGGACGACGCGAGTTACGGGCCGAAAAGTGACTGACGGATGACGGACGGGTGTAGTGAGGCGGCCAACAGCGAGGCAGGCAAGCGAGAGGCGGTTCGTGGCGAAGGCGGGGCCGCTCTGTGCTCTCGCCATTCATCCGGCGCCTTTGCGCTGGGCGATGCCACCGAGGCCGTCCTGAGAATCACGTGATCGTTTTTTGAGACGACTATGGCCACGCTTCCTGTATTCGACCGGACCGGCAAACAGGTCGCAACGCTACGACATCGAGCCCGAGGATCTGGCGCCGCACATCAACCGGCAGTTGTTGCATGATGCCGTGGTGATGTACCAGCGCAATCTCCGGCAGGGTTCGGCCAGGACGAAGGCCCGCTCGGAGGTCGCTGGCACGACGAAGAAAATGTATCGGCAGAAGGGGACGGGCAATGCCCGCGCGGGTTCGCGCCGCACGAACATTCGCCGCGGCGGCGGCCATGCCAAGCAGAAGGTGCCGCGCGATTGGTCGTACCGCCTGCCGCGGAAGGCGTTGCAAGCGGCCACGCGGATGGCCGTGGCCGCGAAGATTCGCGATGACCAGGTCATCGTCATCGACCAATGGTCCTTCGCCGCCCCCAAGACGAAGGACATGGCCGGCATCCTGGCCGCCCTGAAACTTGGCGGCGTAAGCGTGCTGGTGGCCACTGAACAACACGACGCTAACCTGTGGAAATCGGCCAGAAATATCGAAAGGGTGTCGGTGTCACCCCTCGAAGACCTCAACGCCCTGAGCGTGCTCAAGCCGCGCAGGCTGTTGGTGACGAGGGGGGTGCTCGATCGACTCAAAGAGCGTCGGCCCAAGGGGAATGCCGGCCCAACGGGCGGACCAGCAAGAGATCGGCCTCGGCGTGAGAGTTCTAGGGAGTGAGAGTTTATGGAGTGCGGCGACTTGTCGCCGCTTTAGGATTTGTGGGCTGACAAGGCGGTGGATGGACTGCGGTTGACGAAAGAATCCCAGAGCGGCGACGAGTCCCGCACTCCAGATGCCCGCCTCCGAAATGATACATTAGGACCGCCGCGATGCCTCGCGCAAGCCGTTAAGACTAAGACATTGAAGCTCGAGCCGCACCAGGTGATCCTTCGGCCGCTGGTGACCGAAAAGGGCATGCATCGCTCGACGCGCAACAACGCCTATGCCTTCGAGGTGAGCCGGTCTGCCGACAAGGATGACGTGCGGCGGGCAGTCGAAGTCGCTATTCGACGTGAAGGTGCTCAAAGTCCGGACCCAGACCCGGCACGGCAAAACGCGGCGGACGCGGTTTCGCGTCGGCCGCACCAAGGACTGGAAGAAGGCCATCGTCACGCTCCACGCCGAAACACAAGATCGATTTCTTCTAGTCAGTTGTCCGTTGTCAGTTGTCCGTTGTGACGACTAGCGGCCGCTGACAAACGGACAACTGACCCTGACCACTGACCACTGACCAACCATGGGCATTCGCCGCTACAAGCCGACTTCCGAAGGCCGCCGCGGGGCAAGCGTCAGCGATTTCGCGGAGCTGACCAAGCGAGCGAAGCCTGAAAAGCGGCTGATGAAGCCCAAACGCCGCAAGGGGGGCCGCAACAACCAGGGCAAGATCACCTCACGCCATCGCGGCGGCGGGCACAAACGGATGCTCCGCAGCATCGATTTCCGCCGCAACAAGGACGGCATACCTGCGGTGGTCGATTCCATCCAATACGATCCCAACCGCAGCGCCCGCATCGCCCTGCTGCACTACGCCGACGGCGAGAAGCGCTACATCCTGGCCCCCGAGGGGCTCAAGCAGGGGCAGCAGGTCGTCAGCGGCGAAGAGGCGCCGCCCACGGTCGGCAATTGCCTGCCGCTGCGGAAGATCCCGCTGGGCTCGGCGATTCACGCGGTCGAAATGCAGCCGGGCCGGGGCGGCGTGTTGTGCCGTTCGGCCGGCATCGCGGCCTCGCTGATGGCCCGCGAAGGTGAGTGGGCCCAGATCACGCTCCCCAGCGGCGAAATCCGTCGTGTGCCCTCGAACTGCCGGGCCACCATCGGCACGGTGGGCAACGGCGACCACATGAACATTGTGATCGGCAAGGCGGGCCGCAACCGTTGGCTGGGCTGGCGGCCGTACGTCCGCGGCACGGCGATGAACCCCATCGACCATCCGCACGGCGGCGGCGAAGGCCGCACCAAGGGTGGCCGGCACCCGGTCAGCCCGCAGGGCAAGAACGCCAAGGGCGGCCACACGCGCAAGCGCCGCAAGCCGTCGAATGCAGCCATCGTCCGGCGGCGGAAGTCGCGGCGGTATGGGCAGCTGAAACTGCCAGGAACGTAGTAGGTGAGTAGGTGAGTAGGTGAGTAGGTGAGTAGGTGAGTAGGTGAGTGTGATCGTCATGATACTTACTCACTTACTCACCACTCACCACATCGGAGATGCCCATGAGTCGATCGCTCAAAAAAGGTCCTTTTGTGGACCCCAAGCTGTTCGCAAAAATCGAGCGGCTCAACGACCGTCACGGCAAGGAGCCGGTCAAGACCTGGGCCCGGCGGTGCACGATCGTTCCGGAGTTCGTGGGCCACACGTTCCTGGTCCACAACGGCCGCAAGCACATGAACGTGTACGTCACCGAAGAGATGGTCGGCCATAAACTGGGCGAGTTCGCCCCGACGCGGACGTTCCACGGTCACGGCGGTAAGGGGAAGAAAGAAGCACCGGCCAAGTGAGTGAATAACCGAGATGGCTGAAACCAAGGCATACAGGGCATCGCACCGATTCGCCCGCATCAGCCCGCGAAAGGTCCGCGCTTTGGCGGACATCATTCGCGGCAAGTTCGCGGACGAGGCGCTGGCCTTGCTGCGCTACCAGCCGGAGCGGGGCGCGCGGATGCTGGAGAAGGTGCTCAAGAGCGCGGTGGGCAACGCCGAGGATCGCCGGGCGCCTTCGGTGGGCACGCTGATGGTGACGGAGGCCCGCGTCGATCCCGGTCCGATGTTCAAGCGGCTGCGTCCCCGTTCGCGCGGCATGGCGACCTTTGTGGTGCGGCGCATGTCGCACATTCATGTGACGTTGGAATAGGACGTTGGAATAGGTAGTACGCCGAAGGCAATCGGCGAATGACGAATGTCCAAGCACGAATGACGAAGGAATGACGAAGCACCAATGACGAATTGCTCAAGGTTCTTCATTCGGTTATTCGACATTCGTCATTCCTTCGTCATTCGTGCTTCGACATTAGGCATTGCCCATACGGCGCGTGCCTGCTGATGTTTGGAGTCAATCATGGGTCAGAAAGTCAATCCCACCGGCTTTCGCACCGGCGTGATGGTCGGCTGGAAGAGCCGGTGGTTCGCCTCGAAGCAGGAGTTTTCGGACCTGCTGGTCGAAGACCAGAAGATTCGCGATTACATCAAGAAGAAGAAAGACGTGCAGGGCCGCACCAAATACCCGGCGATCTCCAAGATCGAGATCGAGCGCACCCGCGACGAAGTGAAGGTCGTGCTGTTTACGGCCCGGCCGGGCATCATCATCGGTCGCAAGGGCCAGGAAGTGGAAATCCTCCAGGGTGAGCTGGAGCAGCTGATCCGGCGGCGGATCAACATCAAGATCGAGGAGCTGTCGCGGCCGGAGATTTATGCCCAGCTCGTGGCCGAAGACATCGCGGAGCAGTTGGCCAAGCGAGCCAGCTTTCGCCGCACGATGAAGCGGGCCATGGAGGCCACGATGGAGGCCGGAGCGAAAGGGATCAAGATCCAGCTCGCCGGGCGGCTGGGCGGCTCGGAAATGGCGCGGCGGGAGAAGCAGATTTCCGGGTCGATCCCGCTTTCCACGCTGCGGGCCAAGATCGATTATGGGTTTACTGAAGCGATGACGGCCCAAGGCCACATCGGCGTACAAGTGTGGATTCATCAAGGCATGTACGGAGAAGAACCCGATGGCGCTGATGCCCAAGCGAGTCAAGCACCGAAAAAGCCAAAGAGGGCGTATAAAAGGTAACGCCACGCGGGGCAACCGCGTCGTCCACGGCGAGTTCGGGCTGCAATGTCTCCAAGGCGGCTGGGTGAGCGCCCAGACGCTGGAGGCGGGCCGCATCGCGGCGGCGCAGTATCTGCGCACCGAAGGGCGGCTGTACATCCGCGTGTTTCCCCACAAGCCGATTACCTCGATTCCCCTGGAAACGCGGATGGGAAAGGGCAAAGGCGAGCCGGAGTATTGGGCCGCGGTCGTCAAGCCCGGCACGGTGCTGTTCGAGATTGGCGGCACGAGCGAAGAGGCGGCACGGATTTGCTTCTCACGCCTGGCCCACAAGATGCCGGTGAAGGTGCGGATGATTCGCCGCCAGACAGGGGCGTGATTTTGTATTGTCCTGCTCGTCCTCGTCCTCGTCCTCGAAAAGACTCCTCATCGAGGACGAGGACGAGGACGAGGACGAGGACGAGGACGAGGACGAGGACGACGAGCACCGATGAAGATCAACGAACTGCGTGAAATGAGCGACGAGCAATTGCAGGCCACGCTCCACGAGACGAAGGACACGCTCTTTCGCTTGCGGATTCGCGCCGAGACGGAGCGTCTGGATGCCCCCAGCGAGATGCGTAAGCAGCGGCGCCTGATCGCCCGGATTCTGACCCTGCAAACCCAGCGCGCGGCCGGCGGCGCGCCGGCGAAGGAGGCGGCCCATGCCTAAGCGCGTGTTCGTGGGAACGGTCACCAGCGACAAGATGCAAAAGACGCGGCGGGTGGAGATCGCCCGCACCGTGCGGCACCCGCGGTTCGAAAAGCTGCTGCGCCGCCGCACCATCTGCATCGTCCACGACGAGAAGAATGAATCGCACGCGGGCGACACGGTGGAGATCATCGAGTCGCGGCCTCGCTCGAGGCTCAAACGCTGGGAGCTGGTGCGCGTCGTCGCCCAGTCGCAGGGCGTGGAGGTCGCGGTCAAAGAGCCGGAGATGGTGGAGGGTGCCGCAACATGATCCAGATGCAAACCCGGCTTACCGTCGCGGACAACACGGGGGCCAAAGAAGCCATGTGCGTCAAGGTGCTGGGGGGCAGCCGCCGCCGCGTGGCGGGCCTGGGCGACATCATCGTCTGCAGCGTCAAGGACGTGATCCCCGGCAGCGACCTGAAGAAAGGCTCGGTAGTCAAGGGCGTGATCGTCCGCACCAGGCAGCCCACCCGCCGGGCCGACGGCAGCTACGTGCGGTTCGATAGCAACGCGATCGTGCTGATCGACAACGACAACAATCCCCGCGGCACGCGAATTTTCGGGGCCGTGGCCCGTGAGCTGCGGGAGCGCAACTTCGCCAAGATCGTCAGCCTGGCCGCTGAAGTGGTTTAGAGAGCTACAGCGTTCGTCCTCGTCCTCGTCCTCGAACGGGCGCCGCCAGAGGACGGACGACCGACGACCGACGACCGAGGACGAGGACGAGGACGAGGACGAGGACGAGGACGAGGACGAGGACGAGGACGAGGACGATAAGAAACTGCGAAGACGGGGCTCGTAAAGGTTATGCATATCCGCAGCGACGACACGGTCGAAATGATCGCCGGCAACGACCAGGGCAAGAAGGCCAAAGTGCTGCGCGTGTTGGTCAAGCAGCGCAAGCTGATCGTGGAAGGGATCAATCGGGTCTACAAGCACATGCGCCGCAGTCAGCGCAATCCGCAGGGGGGGCGGCTGTCCAAGGAGATGCCCGTGGACTGGTCGAACGTGCTGCTGGTGTGCCCGCAGTGCGGCAAGGCCACCAAGACCCACACGCGGCGCACCGCCGAGGGCGCCAAAGAGCGCGTGTGTAAGAAGTGCGACGCGGGGATTGGGCTCATTGCACCGCCGCCGTCCACGAAAGCCGCAGCCAGGAAACAGCCAGCGTAGCGCGTAGAGAGATTATCGCGTAGAGATTATCGCCATGGCCAAAGAAGAAAAACCAGCCAAGCCCGACAAGGCCGAGAAAGCCGCAAGGCCCGACAAGCCCGACAAAAAAGAAAAGGGCAAGGGCAAATCCGAGGGGAAAGCTGCCGAGGGCAAGGCTGCTGAGGGAAAGGGCGGCAAGGCCGCCGGGGGCAAGGAGCGCGCGCCGGAGCCGAAGGTCGTGCCGCGCCTATGGGAGAAATACCACGGCGAGGTGCGGTCTCGGCTGGCCGAGAAGCTGGGCCGCTCCAACGCGCACAACCTGCCGAAGTTGAAGAAGATCGTCGTCAACATGGGCGTCGGCTCCGCCGTGGCGGAGAAGAAGCACCTGGAAGAGGCGGTCTCCGCCCTCAGCCAGGTGACCGGTCAACGGCCCGCGCTGACGATCGCGCGGCAGTCGATCGCCGGTTTCCGCCTACGTGAGGGTATGCACATCGGCTGCATGGTTACGCTGCGAGGGTCGCGGATGTACGAGTTTCTGGACCGGCTGATCGCCCTGGCGCTGCCACGAGTCCGGGACTTTCGGGGCCTCAATCCCAAAGGGTTCGACGGCCACGGCAACTACAACCTCGGCTTGTCCGAGCAACTGGTGTTTCCCGAGATCAATCCCGACAAGTTCACCCGCACGCAGGGCATGAACGTGACGATCGTGATCTCCGGCGGCAACGACGATGACTCTCGCGAGCTGCTTCGCGAGATGGGCATGCCGTTCCGCGTATGAAGATAGTCGCCTTGAGATAGTCGCCTTTCGCTCCGCGAAAGGACGTCTTCGCGGACGAAAGACGACACTGACTCCTGACTCCTGACTCCTGCCGCCAATGGCCAGCAAGTCGAAGATCGCTGCCTCGCTTCGCCCGCCGAAGTTTCCGACCCGTCATCGCCGCCGCTGCAAGATTTGCGGCCGGCCCAGGGCCGTCTACCGTAAGTTCGGAATCTGCCGGATTTGTTTCCGCAACCTGGCCGACGAGGGCCTGATCCCCGGCGTCCGCAAAGCAAGCTGGTGACGTTGTCCTTGGTCCCTTGTCCTTTGTCTTTTGTTCTGACAAATGACAAGTGACAAAGGACAAAGGACAAAGGACAAAGACAAGCAACCAATTGCCAACCCCCACTCCCCACTGCCCCGCATGCTGACCGATCCCCTCGCCGACATGTTGACGCGCATCCGCAATGCGGTCCGTATCGAGCGGCCGTTGGTGGATATTCCCTTGTCGAAGGTGAAGCGCGGCGTCGCCGACGTGCTGAAGCGCGAGGGCTTTATCTGGGACTGGCAGGTCGTCGAGGAAAAGCCCTGCAGCCAACTGCGGGTGGTCCTGAAATACGGCCCCAATGGCGAGCAAGTGCTGCGGCACCTCAAGAGCGTGAGCACGCCCGGCCGGCGGGTATATCGGAAAGTCTCGGACCTGAAGCCGGTGCTGAACGGGCTGGGTATTTGGGTCGTCAGCACCAGCCGCGGAGTGCTCAGCGACCGCGAAGCCCGGCAGTCAAACATCGGCGGCGAAGTGCTGTGCGAGGTATGGTGATTGGTCCTTTGTCCTTTGTCATTTGTCCTGTGTCATTGGCCAGATGCGAGCAACAACAAGGGACATAGGACAAGGGACAAAGGACAAAGCAACCGACAACAAGCCAAGAACTACCACGAACAACACCCCCCATGTCCCGCATCGGCAAAAAACCGCTTCCCATCCCTGACAAGGTGAAGGTCTCGGTGGCGGAGCGCACAGTCAACGTGGAAGGGCCGCTGGGCAAGCTCTCCTGGGAGTTTCGCCCCGAGGTTGCCGTCAGCGTCGATGCTTCCTCCAAAGAGGTCCGCATTTCCCGCAGCGACGAATCCCGCACGTCGCGGGCCATGCACGGCCTCACCCGGGCGCTGCTGCGGAACATGATCGAGGGTGTGAGCAAGGGCTACGAGAAAAAACTGGAGATTCAGGGGGTCGGCTACATCGCCGCCGTTCAGAAGGGCGTGCTTCAGCTTCGGGTCGGCTATGCCAACGAGATCCAAAAGCCGATCCCCGCGGGCTTGCAGGTCACCTGCCCGGACCAGACGCACGTGCTCGTCAAAGGAATCGACAAGCAAATGGTCGGCCAGTTTGCCGCCGAGGTCCGCGCGGTCCGCAAGCCCGAGCCATACAAGGGCAAGGGCATCCGCTACGATGGTGAAGCAGTCCGCCGCAAGGCCGGCAAGACGCAGGCATAAACGTCACTTGTCACTTGTCCTTTGTCATTCACCCTCAACGGACAAGGCACACAAGGCACACAAGGGACAAAGGACAAAGGACAAAGGACAAAGGACAAAGGACAAGCAGCCATGAACCATGAGAAATCCATAGCCCGGCAGCGGCTGCGCCGGTCGCGCCGCGTCCGGCGTCATCTGCGCGATACGATTCGGGGCGTTGTGCCGCGCCCGCGGCTGAGCGTTTTTCGCAGCAATAAGCACACCTACGCCCAGGTGATCGACGACAACGGCGGCCGGACGGTGGCCGCCGCCAGCACCGCGGAGAAGGGGGTGCTGGGCGGCGCGAAGTCGGGCGGCAACAGGACGGCCGCGGTCGCGGTGGGCAAGGCGATTGCCGAGCGGTCGATCGCCGCCGGTGTGAAGGAGGTTACCTTCGACCGCGGCTCGTACAGGTTCCACGGACGCGTGGCCGCGCTGGCTCAGGCCGCCCGTGAGGCGGGATTAGTGTTTTAAGCAACAGCTCGTCATTCCCTAGATGGTGTCCCACGCGAAAGGGTGTCACTGTGGCCGCCGATTCACCGCGTAGCGACTATATCGTGAAGTTATTGGGCGTCCGCCGCTGCGCCGCGGTGGTCAAGGGCGGCCGCCGGTTCAGTTTCACCGCCCTGGTCGTCGTGGGCGACGGCAAGGGGCGCGTGGGCTACGGCTACGGCAAGGCCAACGAAGTGCCGCCGGCCGTGGACAAGGCGACGAAGGACGCCACGCGCAGCTTTCGCAGCATCCGTCTGGAGGGGGGCACCATCCCCCACCAGATCAAGGGGCGCTTCGGTGCCGCGCAAGTCGTGCTGGTTCCCGCCGCGCCGGGCACTGGGGTCATCGCGGGCGCCGCGGTGCGGGCCGTTTGCGAGGCGGCCGGCATCAAGGACATTTTGACCAAGAGCTTCGGCTCGACCAACCCGATCAACCTCGTCAAGGCCACCGTCGAAGCCCTGGAAAGCATGCGCGGCCGGCAGGAAGTCGAAGCGCTGCGGGGAGTAAAGCTGTCATGATGATTCACGACGTGCACGTCGGCGTGACGGGCAACAAGAAGAAGCTCCGCGTCGGCCGCGGCATCGGCTCCGGACACGGCAAGACGTGCGGCCGCGGCCATAAGGGACACAGCGCCCGCTCCGGCGAGCACAATAAGCGGGCCTTCGAGGGGGGCCAGATCCCCTTGGCCCGACGTATCCCCAAGCGAGGCTTCAACAACCGTTGGGCGCTGGAAGTCCGGACGATCAACGTGGGCGATCTCGATCGGGCATTTGCCAGCGGAGACGACGTGACGATCGACGCCCTGCGGGCCAAGGGAATCGTGCGCGGACGGTTCGACGTGCTGAAGGTCCTGGGGGACGGCGAGCTATCCAAGAAGCTGAAGGTGGCCGCCCATCGCTTCAGCAAGTCGGCCGCGGAGAAGATTGGGCAAGCCGGCGGCGAGACGGTCCAGCTCCCCGGCAAGGCGCCGGTGGTCAAGAACAAGAAGAAGGCCGACAAGTAACGCCGGCCGAGGCCGCGATGCAGTGCTTGCAAGCTCACGTTGCCGTAGTTGCACCGATGTTCTAAGATTTCCGGCCTGCTGTCGCCGCAGCCTCTTTCCCTGGCGAATTCGTCCGAGAGCTCGTTGTCCGAAACATGATTGTGGAGGGCAGGCATTCACGGCGCGTTCCGTGGATGCCACCGCCGTCGCCGCCATGAACACCGCGCAAAAAGCCATCCTGATTGCCCTGGCCATCCTGCTGGTTTACGGCTGGCTGGTCTGGGCTATTCGGTCGTTCCGCGAGATGAACCTGCGGATTGGCCGCTTCTTCTTCAGTCTTCTGCCGGAGAAGATGCAGATCGTCTTCACGATCCCGGAGCTGCGGCGGAAGATCTTCTTCACTCTGGGCTTGCTGGCGATCTATCGCGTCGGCTGGCAGATTCCCCTCCCGGTGATCGACCCCTCGAAGGCCGGCACGCCCGGCTCCGAAGGCGGCCTGGGCGGCTTTCTTCAGCAGGTGTCGCTGTTCAGCGCCAGCAATCTGCAGCCAGTTGACGATCTTCGGCCTGGGCATCATGCCCTATATCTCGGCCTCGATCATTCTTGCAGCTCCTGGGCAGCGTCTATACGCCGCTGGAGGAGCTGCGAAAGGAAGGCGAAACGGGCCGCAAGAAGATCAACGAATACACCCGCTACCTGACGGTGGTCATGTGCCTCGTCCAGAGCTGGGTCTACCTGGCAGCATGGTCAGTGCGAGCCGGCATTCGACCGTCGCGCCGAGCTTCGATCGGACCAGGCGGCGCTGCATCCTGCACTGGATGGTGCTCATCGCCGTGCTGATGATGACCGCGGCACCATGTTCGTGATGTGGCTCGGCGAGCAGATCGACGAGTTCGGCATCGGCAACGGCATCAGCCTGCTGATCATGGCCGGCATTCTGGCCCGCATGCCCGGCGCCATGTCGACCTGCTTCGGCCGACTGTTCAAGGACGGCTGCGAGCTGGGCGGCAGCCCTGGCAAGATCGGCGTGGAGACACCTGATCGTGCTGATCGTGCTGTTCGTCGCCGTCGTGGTCGGCGTGGTGTTCATCACGCTAGGGCCAGCGGCAGATTCCCACGCAAAGCGCCAAGCACGTCCGCGGCCGCCGCGTGTATCGGCGGCAACCGGCAATACCTGCCGCTGCGGCTCAACCAGTCGGGCGTGATGCCGATCATCTTTGCCAGCAGCTTGCTGCATGTTGCCGGCGATGTTCTTCGGACAGCTCGGCTGCATGGCGCTATCCCGAGCGGACGGTTCTGGCGGCAGCGCCTGGAGCTCGGCAGCATTGGCAGACATGTTCAGCCGCGGCACCTCGTTTACCTACAACGTCGTGCTACATCGCTGCTGATCTACTTCTTCTGCTACTTCTGGATGGCGATCACGTTCAACCCCAAGGAGATGGCCGAAAACCTCAAGGACTTCGGCAGCTTCATTCCCGGCTATCGGCCCGGCAGGCGGACCGCCGAGTACCTGGAAAAAGTGATGATCCGCATCACCTACGTCGGGGCCGCGTTTTTGGCGCTGGTGGCCATCGTGCCCACGATCATCTCCGCGCTCGATGGGCGTCGAGCCGAACGTGGCCAGCTTCTACGGCGGCACGGGCCTGTTGATCGCCGTCAGCGTGGCCTTCGACCTGATGCCAGAAGATCGACAGCCACCTGGTGATGCGGAACTACAAGGGCATCCTGGAGGGGTAAGGCGACCGGAAACCGTCACGGACGAATGACGAAGCTCGAATGACGAAGCCGGATCGAAGGGCTGGTGCCCCAAGACGCCAAATGGGCATTCCTTCGTCATTCGTGCTTGGGCCTTCGTCATTCCCCCCATCGGGCCTTGCCGTATTTCGTGATAGCACTACAATCACTGGTTTCGCCAAAACGTCGAACGAGCGTTTCCGGCCATGAAAGTCCGCGCCAGCGTGAAGCGAGTTTGCGAGCACTGCAAGATCGTGCGCCGCAAGGGCAAGGTGTACGTCGTGTGCAGCAACCCGCGCCACAAGCAACGGCAAGGGTGATCGCCCGCATGGATTCGTCATTCGTGCTTAGGCATTCGTCCTTCACGCCAATCCTGGAACTGCAAAGAGACTTTCCCCATGCCGCGTATCCTGGGTGTTGACATCCCCAACGACAAGCCGACGCACATCTCGCTGCGTACCTCTACGGCATCGGGCCGACGACCTCGCGCGAGCTGTGCCGCAAGGCCAACGTCGATCCGCAGCGGCAGGCGCGAGACCTGAGCGACGACGAGATCGCCCGGCTCGGCACGCTGCTCGACCGCGAGTACACGGTCGAGGGCCCGCTGCGCCGCCAGGTGCAGCAGAACATCGCCCGGCTGCGCGACATCGACTGCTACCGCGGCGATTCGGCATCGCCGCGGCCTGCCCGTCCGCGGCCAGCGCACCCGGACCAACGCCCGCACCCGCAAGGGCCCGCGCAAGACCGTCGCCGGCAAGAAGGGCGTCAAGGAAATGCGGTGATTGTCAGTGGTCAGTTGTCAGTGGTCAGTAGTGCGTTGGTCAGCCATCACCACTCACGATCCACGACGGACAACGGACAACTGACCACGGACAACTGACAACTGACACCTGACCATGGCCAAGAGCAAGAAACGCAAAGCCCGCCGCAACGTCAGCCGGGGCGTCGCCCACATCAAGGCGACGTTCAACAACACCATCGTCACCATCACCGACACCAACGGCGACACGCTCTGCTGGGCCTCGGCCGGCACGGTCGGGCTTCAAGGGCAGCCGCAAGAGCACGCCGTTCGCCGCCCAGCGCGCCGCCGAGGAGGCCGCCGAGAAGGCGGCCAAGTTCGGCGTCAAGGAGATCGAGGTGCGGTCAAGGGCCCCGGCGCCGGCCGCGAGTCGGCCATCACCGCCCTGCAGGCGGCCGGCCTGACGATCAAGGCCATCGAAGACGTCACCCCGCTGCCGCACAACGGCTGCCGCCCGCCGAAGAAGCGGCGCGTGTAGAAGACGCTGATATCAGAGACGTAGCCGAAGTCGCCAGACTTCGGGGCCTGAACTCTGGCGAGTTCAGCTACTCACGAACTGGCTACGGCCAACTGACAACTGACAACTGACCATCCATGGCACGCATCACTGGACCCGTTTGCAAGCTGTGCCGCCGCGAAGGCATGAAGCTCTACCTCAAGGGCACCCGCTGCGACACGCCCAAGTGCGCCATCGAGCGCCGCGACACGCCCGCCGGGCATGCACGGCACCGCCGCGGCAAGCTGAGCGAGTACGGCATCCGCCTCCGCGAGAAGCAGAAGCTCAAGCGCTTCTACGGCGTGCTCGAGCGGCAGTTCCGCCGCTACTTCGAGCTCGCCGCGCGCTCGCAGGAGAACACCGGCGAGAGTGCTGCTGAGCCTGCTGGAGCGCCGGCTCGACAACGTCGTCCACCGCCTCGGCTTCGGCCGCAGCCGGGCCGCGCGCCCGGCAGCTGGTGGCCCACGGGCACGTCCTGGTCAACGGCCGGCGAGTGCGACATCCCCAGCATCCTGCGTGAAGCGCGGGCGACGTGATCAGCGTCAAGGACCGCGCCCAAGAGCCTGCCAGGCTGTGCAGGCGACGATTGCCGAGAATCAGCCGCCAGCGTGCCCGATTTCCTGGCGCGCAGCGAGCGGCGAACAGCCCGGAAGGGCAAGTGGTCCGCCTGCCCGGCCCGCGAGGACGTGTCGATCCGCGTGCAGACGCAACTTGATCATCGAGTTCTGCTCGCAAGTAAATCGGCAAGCCGAGACGAGTGCCGGACCCGACAGATTCGGCGGCCAGATTTCGCCGCTGAGAATCGCTGGCAGCCTGCTGCAATCGGTGCGATGACCCGAAGCTTCGCGGAGGACTTCCATGCGTATTCGTTGGCGTGGCCTGGAACTGCCCAGCCGGGTCGTCGTGCGACCGCGCCACGCTGACCGACACCTACGGCAAGTTCTTCGCCGAGCCGTTCGAGCGCGGCTTCGGCGTCGACCGTCGGCAACAGCCTGCGGCGCGTCCTGCTCTCCAGCCTCGAAGGCAGCGCCGTCACGCGGGTCAAGATCCAGGGCGTCCAGCACGAGATCACCACCATCCCCGGCGTCGTCGAGGACGTGACCGACATCATCCTCAACGTCAAGAGCCTGGTGGTCAAGAACCATCAGCGACCAGCCGCAAGATCATCCGCATCGAGAAGCACGAGCGCGGCGTGGTCACCGGGCGCCGACGTCAGACCGACGAGACGTCGAGATCATCAACCCGGAGCACGTCATCGCCACGCTGACCGACGACGTGCCGTTCGTCGTGGAGATGACCGTCGAGAACGGCCGCGGCTACCGCCCGCCGACGAGAACGCCGGCAAGGAGCGCGAGATCGGCGTCATCCCGGTCGACGCGAGCTTCTGCCCGGTGGCGCGCGTCAAGTACGAGATCGAGGAGACCCGCGTCGGCCAGAAGACGAACTACGACAAGCTCGATCACTGGAGATCTGGACCAACGGCACGATCACCCCGAGATGGCGCTGGTCGAGGCGGCGAAGATCCTCCGCAAGCACCTGAACCCGTTCGTCCAGTACGCCGAGCCGGGGCCGGAGGTGCACGCTCAGGCACGCGCGTGCAGTCGGCGGTGGCGACAGCGACACTCGAGCGGCAAGCTCAACATGAGCCTGGCCGAGCTGGAGCTGTCGGTGCGGGCGACGAACTGCCTGGAATCCGAGGGCATCAACACGGTCCGCGACCTGGTGATCCGCAGCGACGACGAGCTGCTCGAAGTCCGCAACTTCGGCGAAACCACGTTCGACGAGGTCCGCGGCAAGCTCTCCGAGCTGGGCCTGCGGCTAGGTATGCGGCTGCCGGGGGCCGTCGGACTATAGAGGATCATGCTCCCTCTCCCCTTGGGGGAGAGGGTTGGGGTGAGGGGTATATCATGCGACATCGTCGAAAAGGCCGCAAACTGGGGTGCTCGCCCAGCCATCAGCGAGCACTCTTGCGCGGGTTGGCCATCAATCTGTTCCTCACCGAGCGCGACGACGAGGATCTCAGGAACAAGCCTGCCGTGCAGGGGCGCATCGTGACCACTTTGGCCAAAGCCAAAGAAGCTCGGCCGCTGGTGGAGCGGTGCATCACCATTGCCAAGGGGACGATCGGGGCCCGCGAGCGCGCCGCTGAGCTGAACACTTCCGCCGCGCGGAACACCGACGCTTGGCGCGCGTGGCGCTCCAGCGACGACTGGCGAGAGTGGAATGCGGCGGTCGCCCCGGTGGTGGCCGCCCGCCGCCGACTGTTGACGCTGTTGGGGCACAACAACAAGAAGAGCAAGAGCCAGTTCATCAAGACCGGCGCCCGCGAGGCCGTGGAGATTCTGTTGGCGAAGATCGCGCCGCGGTACGCGGACCGGCCCGGCGGCTACACGCGCGTGCTGCGGCTGGCCAAGCCGCGGCTGGGCGACGCCGGTCCGCGGGCGATTCTCGAGCTGGTGGGCAAGCACGATCGCAAGACGCCCGAGCGCCCGCCCCCGCCGTCGAAGGGGCCGAGACGACCTAGTAGCAGGCACACTCCGTGTGCCGTCTACCGACGTGTTGCGGCGCCGGGAGCCTGGAGGTCCTCGCAGCCCAGACTCGGAGCTGATTAGCGAGCACGAATAGCCAGGCTACGGTGCGCGGAGCGTGCCTTCGACTGCCAATCCCAGGAGGGGACATGCCGCGGTCCATCGCCCCCGCGACGCAGGTGGGCACGTCAACACCGTGCCACACGCCGGCCTTTGACTTCTCGCTCCACATGCGGCGAGTCTGCGCCGACATGTGCTCCCGCCTGGGCGAGCTCGCGCACATCGACATCGATCGCGTCGCAGTCGCCGTGCGACGCGCTCGCAAGCACGTGCCCCACGGATTGCAGGCCTCGCTGACGCCGCTGCGGTTCGCCGGTGGACAGCTTGTCACCGAAAATGCCCGCGGCCGCTGGACCATTCAGCGTCTCTACGAAGCGCCGGGCGGCCGGGAATATCTCTATATCCTTAACTTCTACCTGCCGCGGTTTCTCAATCAGCCGCTGGCGGAGAAGCTGTTGACGATCGTCCACGAGCTGTGGCACATCGGCCCGGCCTGCGACGGCGACCTGCGGCGTCACGAGGGCCGCTGCTATATCCACAGCGGCCGCCAATCACAGTACGACGCCTGGGCGGCCGAGCTGTCGCGCCAATGGCTTTCGCTCGGCCCGTCCCCCGAGCTGTTCGCGTTCCTGCATCACAACGCCCGCGAGCTGCTCTCGCGCTACGGCGGCGTCAGCGGCACGCGCATTCCGTCACCGCGGCTGATCCGAGCGGCCTAGCCGCGAAGACACGCGCGACTCGTCCCCGATCTTCGCTGCACGGGTCTCGTCGATGAGCTGCCGCAGCCACTGCATGAAGGGCGTGCCGCCGGTGCCTCGCGGGTCGCGTCACACGGCGGTGGATGTACTCCTGGGCCCAGCCGTAGTGCATCTCGCGGAACGTGGCCATCGCCTCCAGCAGGTCGTTGAACGTGTCCTCGTCTGCCAGCGGCCGCGGACGTCCGGCATGGCCTGCACCTCTTCGATCGGCTCGCGGTGCTCGGCCGGCATGAACCGCCGCATGTCGGCCAGATGATCGGTCAGCACCGACGGGCGGTGACGAATCTTCATTAGGGCCACGAGCATCGGCATGATGCTGCTCTGAGCGCCGGTCTCGCCGCGGAAGTTCATCGGCCGCTCCTGAGAGCCCTCGTGGACGACGCCCTCGTAGACCACGTTCTCGAAGAAGCGGATGTAGGGCCGGAACGTGCGATAGTAGAGGCTCGGGTCCATCTGCTCGGGGATTCGCCGCAGCACGCCGACCTGCCGCCAGACGGTGCCGGCCACATCGGCCGAAAGCCGGCGTTCACCGCCGCGGCGTCCTGCTTCTTGAGCAGGCCGTCTGCAAGCGAGCGATCGCTGCCAGAATCGTAGCGGCCAGCGCTTCGATCTCCACGTGCACCAGGATGAACCACTTCTCGTCGTACAGCCGCACGAAGTTCTGGATCGTGTCGAGGTTGCCCAAGGCAATCGGCCCGGCCGGGTCGAGACGCCGCCAGTTGTACAGGGCATAGCCGTCGTAGCTGAGGATCGGCGGCCGGTTCAGCAGCCGGCAGGCCCGGCACAGCGGCACGGCGATATTGGCCGGCAGCCGCGTGGCCGGTGGCTGGCCCACCTGGTTGACGTAGGCCGATGCCAGAAAGCCCAGCCGCACGTAGTAGAGCCGCAAGAGCGGCAGCTCTTCCTCGTCCACACGATCTTGGGGCCAGGCCGGCAGCGACAGCTCCCGCGCGTATTGCCGAAAGCCGGGACCTTCCAGCAGCTCGGGCAACTTCGCACCCACCTCATCCAGCACTTGCAGGGGCGAACCGGCCGGAAATGCCCCGAGCGGATCGCGGGCCGGAAGAAAGCCGTGTTGACACAACGTAGGATTCATGGCGTGCGATGGCCTCCTTGCTGAATTGTATGCTGTCGGCGCCGGCTGTGATGTCGGCAGGGCTGCCGTCGGCGGTGCACTTTCGGGCAAACCTGCCTTGCACGAAGGGCCGAACGGCTGCATGATACGCGCCCGCTACGAAGCGGCCATATCTCGTTTTCCCGTCGGCCCTCGTTCGCCCTTCCGCCGCGACGTTGCCGTCCCACGCATGGGCAGCGCCACGGGACAACCGCACCCACCAGCAAAGACCTTAGCACGGAGGACTTCCCATGCGTCAGCGGCTTTTCCTGCTTGCCACCCTGGCGGCGCTGGCGGCACTTTCCGCGGCCGGCTGTGGCGCGTCGAGCGACGGTTCTGGCTCAACCTCGACCGACGGTTCGGGCACCGTGGATGTCACGCCCGTGGGGCCAGCCCCCAGCCCGATTCCGCACGTCGTCATCTCCACGACGGCGGGCGACGTCACCGTCAAGCTGAACCCCGAGAAGTCGCCGCTGACCGTGGAGAACTTTCTCCGCTACGTCGAGGAGGGCTTCTATGTCGATACGATCTTCCACGAAGTCCGCCGCGGCGACGTGATCATTGGCGGCGGCTACAACCGTGATCACGAGGCCAAGCCCTCCGGCAATCAGCCGGTCCGCAACGAAGCGCGCAACGGGCTGAAGAACGCCCGCGGCACGATCGCCATGGTCCGCGAGCCCAACGTGATCGACAGCTCGACCACCCAGTTCTTCTTTAACCTGGGCGACAACAGCGACTATCTCGATCCGATGCCGCTGGAGGCGGGCCAGCAGCCAGAGCAATTCCCGGAAAAGTACGGCTATTGCGTGTTCGGCGAGGTCGTGGGAGGGCTGGACGTGCTGGAGCAGATCGCCCAGGCCGAATTGGTCCCCGACAACGGCGGCCCGTTGCCCTTCCTGCCCAAGCGGCAGGTGGTGATCAACGAGGTGCGCCGCGTGAAGTAGCGAGGCTAAGTTCCGCCGCCCAGTTGCCGCTGGGCGTACTTGGCCAGCAGGTCGGTCTCCAGGTTCACGCGGTCGCCCACGACCAGCCGCCCCAGCGTCGTCATCGCCAGCGTGTGCGGGATGAGGGCCACGCTGAACCGCTCCGGCCCCACATCCACCAGCGTCAGACTGACGCCATCGATGGCCACCGAGCCTTTGGAGGCCATCTGCGTCGTCAGCGCGGGCGGCGCGGCGAACCAGCAGGTGCACCAGTCCCCCTCGTCGCGCCGCTGGGCCAGCGTGCCGATGCCGTCCACGTGGCCGGTGACGAAGTGACCGCTCAGGCGGTCGCCGATCTTGAGCGAGCGCTCCAGGTTCACCATGCTGCCGATCTTCAGGCCGCCCAGGTTGGTGCGGGCCAGAGTCTCGGGGCCGGCCTGGAACGAGAGCGCTTGCCCGCTCACGACGACCACGGTGAGGCAGCACCCGTTCAGCGCGATGCTCTCGCCGATGGCCGCGCCGGCGGCAACGATCGGCGCCGACACGACGAGCTGTTTACCCGGCGGCTCATCAGCGACCTCGGCGACCGTGCCCAGTGCTTCGACGATGCCTGTGAACATGCACGTGACTCGAGTAAGAAGCGTGCAGGCACTACCCCGCCACCGTTTGCACCACCGGCACCGGCACTTCGCTCAGGATATCGTCCACCACGGCGGTGGCGGTGATCTTCCGCAGCCGGCTCTCGGGCCGGAGGATCAAGCGGTGCGTCAGCACGGCCGCGGCCATTCGCTTCACGTCGTCGGGCAGCACGTAAGTTGCGCCCCGCATGGCCGCCATCGCCTGCGACGTGCGGAACAGGGCGATCGACGCCCGCGGGCTGCCGCCCAGGCTCACGTCGTCGTGCTCGCGCGTGGCGTGGACGATCTCGATGATGTAGCGGCGGACCTTCTCATCGACGTGGACCTCGCGCACCGCCTGCTGGCACGCGACGCAGCTCGTCGGCGCTGACGACCGGCTCGAGCTCGTCGAGCGGATGCCGCTGCTGAAGCCGCTCCAGCATCTTGCAGCTCTTCCTCCAGGCTGGGATAGCCCAGGCTGAAGCGCACCAGGAAGCGGTCGAGCTGGGCCTCGGGCAGCGGGAACGTCCCTTCGTGATCGATGGGGTTCTGCGTGGCGATCACCAGGAACGGGCGGCTTCAGCGTCGTGCGTCTCGCCGTCGACCGTCACGCGGCCTTCGGCCATCGCCTCGAGCAGCGCCGACTGCGTGCGCGGCGTGGTGCGGTTGATCTCGTCGGCCAGCACGATCTGGGCGAAGATCGGCCCGGGGCGGAACTCGAACTCGGTCGTCTTCTGGTTGAAGATCGAGGCGCCGGTCACGTCGGTCGGCAGCAGGTCGGGCGTGCACTGGATGCGCTTGAACGTGCAGCCGACGCTGCGGGCAGAGCGCCCGGGCGAGCATCGTCTTGGCCACGCCGGGCACGTCTTCCAGCAGGATGTGCCCCTCGCAGAACCAGGCGACCAGCGCCAGCACGATCTGCTGGCGCTTGCCGATGATGACCTGCTCGACGTTGGCGATGATCTTCTTGGCGGTCCCGGCAACGTCTGCCATGCGCGGCCTCACGAGACGGAAAGAGAGATGCTTTCTTTTATGCTATCCGCTTGGCGTGCGAAGTGCCACGTGCGAAGTGCACGTGCAAGCGAGCGCCAGCGGCCGGCGTTGAAGGCCCGGGGCCTTTGACCTAGAATTATCCTGGCTGTTTAGCTGGCGACAACGGCAACGCTGGCTCCGGTGCGCGGATTTCCCGCGCGGCGGTACCGTTAGTGAGCAGTTCATGGTGAACCGCGCCCCGGGCGAAAAGACCCACACCAGCCAGCATCGCTGGGCCTTGCCCTCCTGGCTGGCATCGCTGGTCGTGCATCTGGCTCTATGCCTGGCGCTGGCCGTAGCTTGGCACTCCCGGGAGTCGCGAGGGATCAGCGGGGGTGGCGGCGAGCTGATCGGCGCGTTTAGCGACGGACCGCCGGGTGACTACTACGACTCGCCGGGCGACGGCCAGGAGGAAGGCGCGCAGCCGACGGTGTCTGAGTCGGCATTCGTCGCCAGCGTGCTGGGTGGTCCGCCCGCCGTGCAGCCGACCGCGGCGGCCGGAGGCGCGGGTCCGGGCGGTGCCGTCGTGGGCGGCAGTGAGGGAGGCCTGTTTAGCGGCGATTCGGGCACCGGCACAGGCAGGACGGGCAATGGGCCCGGGAGCGGCCTGGGCGGCGGCGGGCTGACCGGCGGTCCCGGCCAGCCGAAAGGTGGATCGGGCCGTGGCACGAAAACCGCCTTCTTCGTCGAAGACCAGGGCAACAGTTTCGTGTTCGTCATCGACCGCTCGGCCAGCATGAGCCAATCGGGCCGCCTGGCCGCGGCCAAGGCCGAGCTGCGTGGGGCCCTCAAGAACCTCACCGGCGCCAACCAGTTCCACATCATCTTCTACAACGACGACTCGCACGTTTTTCGTCCGCGGGGCAACCGCGCGTTCACGGCCGACGAACCGACCAAGCGCCTGGCCGAGCGGTTCATCGACTCCGTCACCGCCGACGGGCCAACCGACGGCTTCGAGCGTGCCCTGCAGATGGCCGTGAACTTTCATCCCGACGTGATCTACTTTCTCACCGATGCCGAGGACATTTCGCTTTCGGACTTGGACCTGGCGGGCCTCAGCCGCACCAGCTACGGCACCACGATCCACGCCATCAAGTTCGGCGAGGGGGCCGAGGAACGCATCCCCTGGATGGTCAAGCTGGCCAGTCAGAACGGCGGCAAGTACGTGTATGTGGATTCGCGCGGCTTCTCCGGTCGGAAGTAGTCCCTTGGTTCGTCGTGATTCGTTGAATGTCCCTCATCGTAACACCTCCCGTGAATCCCTTGCGATCTGATGCTGACGGCGTTGTTCGGGTGGGGAACACTCGTGTTACCCTGGACACGCTTGTGGCGGCCTTTCGGGAGGGTGCGACGGCTGAAGAAATCTCGCAGCAGTACCCGTCGCTGCGATTGGCGGACGTGTATGCGGCAATTGCTTACTACCTGGAGAACCAATCCCAAGTGGAGGCCTACTTGGAGGCACGCGAAGGTGCCTCAGCCGTGACACGTCAAGAGAACGAGGCCAGTTTCGATCCGCAGGGCGTCCGAGACCGGTTGCTTGCCCGTTGAGGATATCCTGCTCCTGGCGGAGTGCAGCCTGGAGGGAGAATGGGAAGGACAGGTACGCTACCTGCCGCTCAACTGACGACGAAATCGGCCACCGTCGCCGCTCTCTTGATCATCGCGGGCGCCTCGGCGGCGAGCACCCAAGAACGTCGTATATTTCGCCCACCCGCGCCCGCGGCGAGACGCGCGTGATCGGCGAGGTGCTCGACTACAAAGGCCGCGCGCTCGAAATCCGCGTCGAGGGTCAGGTCCGCACGCTTTCGGCCGAGCAGGTGCGGCGGATCGACTTTCGCAAGCAGCCTGTCCATGCCGAGGCGGACAAGCGATTCGCCGCTCTCGATTTTGCCGAGGCCCGCAACGCCTATCAGAAGGCGCGCCTGGCCGAGCCGCGGGCCTGGGTGCAGCGAATGCTCATCGCCCAGCTTGTGTGGTGCGATACTCACCTGGGACAGTTCGAGACGGCCGGCGAGCGGTTCCTGAGCCTGCTGGCCGATGATCCGGAGACCCCCTATTTCGCGGCCCTGCCGTTGGCCTGGGTGGCGCGGCCGCCCTCCCCCGGACTGGAGACCAAGGCGCTCGCATGGCTGGCCAACGAGCAGCCGGCGGCGCAGCTTGTGGGGGCCAGCCACCTGTTGATGACGCGCCATCGCACGGCGGCGCTCGACAAACTGCAAACGCTGCGGCTTGATAGAGACCCGCGTCTGGCCGGCCCGGCCAGCGCCCAGACCTGGCGTTCGGAGATCGCGACCGCGTCGTCGGCAAAGGTCGCTCAATGGCGAGAAGACCTGAACAAGATCCCCGAGCCTCTGCGTGCCGGCGGCTATTATGTCGTCGGCAGCGCGCTGGCCCGCCAGCAACAGGCGGAAGACGCCGCCCTGACGCTGCTCCGCGTGCCGGTGCTTTATCCGCAAGAGCGGACCGTCGCCGCGCACGCTCTGGCCGATGCGGCCGGTTTGCTGGAGGGCCTGGGCAAGCCCGACGAAGCCGCCCGCCTGCGGCGCGAGCTTACCACCAGCTATGCAGAAACTCGAGATGCCGAGGAAGCAAAGCCGCGGAGCAAGTAGGAGACTTAGGGCGCCGTGCCACATCCGGCCCGACGGTCACTCGACTTGCTTGCCGGTGATGGTGTCCGGGATTTTCCAGACCCTGACAGTACGGTCGTGGCTGGCGGTGGCGAGCGACTTGTCGTCGGGCGCCCAGGCCAGGCCAAGAAACGGCTCATCGTGAGCTGGAAACAGCGAGAGTACCTGATGGGTCGTGGCCGAAACTATCAAAACGTGGCTCGTCTGATGGATGCCAGTACCCAACCCAATCGCTATCAGTGAGCCGTTATTGCTAAACGCAATCGACGCACAACCTCCGTACTCGTCTCCGGGCGGCGCGTCGATGGTCGCTGCCAGCGCCCCGGTAGCAACATCGAATAGCTTCGTGGCACCTTCAGTAACCGCAACCGTCCGACCGTCCTTGCTGAACGCCACCCCGCGCGGCGCTCTGTCTCCGCCAATGAGCACGGCCAGTTCTTTGCGTTCCAGAGACGTCCCAAAGGAGGACGCCGCAGTCTACCGCGATGACCATGGTGCGTCCGTCGGGTGAACAGGCGAGGCCGGCCACTTCCATTCGCATGCCACTACCGGCCAAACTGCTCTCCGCGTGCCGGAAAAGAGTGGTTATCTCTCCCGACTCGCGGTCCCATTGGCGGACCTCGCCGATCGGGTCGCCCAAACCGTACGTCAGCGTCCGTCCATCCGGGGAACAACGGAAGGAGCCAAGCGCGTTGTTCTCCTCGATTCCGCAGACCTTGGAACCCGCAGCAATATCCCAAACCTCGAGCCCGCCTGGAAGGGCGCCAGTAGCAACGAGCGACTCCGTAATAAAAACGACGGAGTCAATAATGCCGGTTCTAAACGACGTCACGCGGCGCCCCCGCTGACTGTCCCAAATGCTAAGCTCCCCATCGAAGGTGCCCGCAGCGATCAAGCGGCCGCTGGGGGAGTACGCTACGCACGTAGCGATACCGTCGGTTTTCAGAGTCATCAGGCAGTTCGTCATGGTAAATAGGCGCAAGCTCCAAGCCAAAGCTCCCGCAAGCACGACAATGGCCGTCCCGATGAGAAACACGGCCTTTTTGCGGATCATGGCTATCCTACTGTGTTGAGTGGCACGCTACGGACGCGGTGCGCGTGGGAGCGGTGGTTGATCAGGTGGCCGATCCCATGGCGTTGTCTCCGCCGTCGGTCCGGCAAGCTTCCACTCGCCGTTGTCGCATACCAATTACCATGAGCTTCTTCGTGGTCGTGCCAACCGCCTTCGACACTGATCCTTGCCCACTACCACGACCGCGCCGCGCCGTCATTTTTTCTTCGACGCTTCACGCTCGACGGTCGTTAGCGTCGCGCTGGCCACCTTGCGCGTCAATTCGTGTAGATCGTAGGTCAGCGCTTTTCGGAGCGCTTCGATGGCCTCGGCGTACTTTCGCTGCTGCCGTTTAGCCGTGCCGATCATGTAGTACGCGTGCCCCTTGCGCTGAGGGTCGCCCGTGGACTCAATGACCTCTGCAAAATAGTCAATAAGACCTTGATGGTCAGGGTAGAGGGACCTGGACCGATGGTTGTCGTAACTCCGCGCAAGCGGCCGCCAGGGATACTCGCTTTCATTCGGGAAGTACTTCTCCAAGTCCGAAAGATCACCCAACGTCACTCGGGACCACTCCCGCGCGTCGGTGCGAATCTTGTGCTCTCTCGCCCAGGGGAGCACCACCGACACGTAGAGCGCCTGCGTGAGTTGAGCCGATTTCTGTGAAAGCGCGAAACACTTTGCCACGTATTCCGGCAGTGTAATGACTCCCCGCCCGGCTTTGTCGCCGAGCGATTCGAACTCCGCGTCGTCGGGAATGTTGTGCAGCTCAAACGCCAGCGCCGACCACAGTTCCTCGAAGCTAAGCTCTGGTCCCGGTGCCGCGCCGTCCTCGGCGACGCTGTACCGCGCGAGCGAAAGCGTCATGTTCTTACCGTCGTCACCGGAAGAATGATCCGCTACGGCGCCCCTGCCCGTGTCAAGGAACTCCGGATTCCAGTCGATGCGAGCTCCAATTCCTTCGCCGGCGAACTTGCGCGTCGCCCATTGCAACAATGCCTGCATCGTATCGGCGTGCTGAGCCATTTTAGGCCGGTCGGCCAGCATTCGTTGGACCTGCTTCCGGCCATGCTCCAAGGCGTCCTTGGGAGGCGGTTCTTTGGCCAAGGGAGCATAGTCTTTGCCTAAGTCGCCGGGGCTCAGCGAGATCGCCTTTCGCAAATCAGCCTCGCCGGCGCGGTAGTCTTGCAGCAAAATATGCGCTATGGCGCGCTGGCGGTATCCTCGCGGATCGGACGGACCAAGCTCGACAGATTTGTCGAAATCGCTCACGGCATCGCGCAGGCGGCGCAGCTCGATGAAACACCAGCCGCGCCCGTAGTAGGCTTCGCCATAGCGCGGGTCGGCGGCGATCGCGGCCGAGAAATCGGCCGCGGCGTCGTCGGATTGACTCAGGTTCACCCGGCACAAGCCGCGTCCAAAGAAAGCTCTTTTGTCCTTGGGCCGCGTCTTCAGGACGGCGCTGTAGTCGCCGATTGCCTTCTCATAACGACCAAGCGCGCAGTCACAATCCGCACGTCCCAATCAGCGCATCGCGGTTGGCGGCGTCGATGCGCAAGACCGTGTCGAATGCGCTTTCCGCTGCTTTGTATTGGCGCTTTAACAACAACGCGTTTGCGCGCTCAAGTTCGCTCGCCCCGTCGGTCGCTTGCGCGAGCGAGCGTGAAGCGGCAGCGAGCAAGCATACGACGGCAATAGTGATTCGTAACGCTGAGAGCATTTTAGTGCTCCTAAATCCGGGGCTTGCCGATATCGATTGGCTTTTGCTTAGGAAGCGGTGGTAGGGTATCTGGTTCCAGGGGAGCCCTAGGTACAAGGTCTCCCACAGCAATGTCGGCGATCACCTTTGCGCGAGCGGCATTCATGTCGGCCATGAACTTGACCGTATCGAATCCGACAGGGATCCCCGGGGCGGGTGGTCTTCGTCCGGGAACGGGAATGCGCTTCATATACTTTGCCCAATTAGCCTTGATCCACAACACCTCGCGCGACCGGACTTCCCAAAGGTCCATCAGACCGTTTTGTTCTATTTGGGCCTCGCCGACGGGGATCGGCGCGTATTCCTTTGGCTTACCTAATTTCACGTTGGTCCAGAACTTGATCTCAATGCCCTCCATCTCCTTCAGGTGGCCCTTGATGATCCCCTTTATGAACTCAGGCATTCTTTCGCGCAAGGAATCTGCATCAGTGCCCGAAGGGTCCAACGCATTCGTAGAACCGTTGCCGACGAACCGGTTCAGGTTCGTGTCGCGACCGGCAAACTCGATCGGGTCTTCGCTGACCCACCGGCCGACGCCGGGATCATAATACCGGACGTCGTGCAGCCTGCATTCCGGTCTCTTCGTCGCGCTCGGCTCCTTGGAAGCCGCCGATGTGGTTCACCGTGGAGGCGGTCTCGCTCGTGACCTTGCCGAAGGCGTCGTAGGTGATGTGGTTGACGACGTTAGAGCCCGTCGAGTCCACGATATCGCGGATGGAACCGAGGTTGTCCGCTAGAGGCCATAAGAGACTGCCTACAGCAGTCGGCATCTGGTTGGCGCCGGTCGGCGAGAACTGCTCGTCGGCCAGGATGTTGTCCTCGCCGGGGCCGTGCAGGTAACGGTTGGTCAGAGAGCTTTGACCATTGAAGGCGAGCTGAATGTCCCAGCCACCGTCGTAGACATACTCCACGACCACCGCCGCGCCCGAGCCAGCACCGTCAGCGTCGATCAACTTCTTGATGCGGCGGTCGAAGATGTCGTACGTATAGATCGCCTCCTTGGTGGCCGTGCCGGAATTGTTCTTGAAGAGGACCTTGGTGAGGCGGTTGTGATGGTCCCAGGTGTACTCGGTGAGATAATCGTCGGCCGCGGCGCCGGAAATGCGGGTGCGCGTCAGGCGGTTGCCTTCGTTATCGTAGGTGTAGTTGAAGGTGCCGTCGGAGGTCAGTCGGTTGTTGGTGGCCGTCGTGTAACCGGTATTGGTTCGGTTGCCGTTAACGTCGAAGGCGTTGGCTTCGTCGGTCTGGAACGAGTGATCGGTGGCCGTCAATTGGTCCGTGTTGTCGTACGAGTACGTGCTGGAGCCGTTCGAGCCGACCAGCGACGTGAAGCTCATCGATGTGACGCGTGAATGCGCATCGAAGGCCCAGGTGTAGCTGGCGAACGTCGTGCTGTTCTTGGCGTGCGCGAGATTCGTGAGACGCCCGATACCGTCATAGGTGTAGTCGGTGCTCGCGGCGAGGTTGCTTGACCCACCGGCCAGTGCGGAAAAGCGATCGATGTCCGTATACTGCCCGGCAGCGTTGTAGGCGAAATCGACGCGCTTCTGATGGACCGAGTGTCCCCCCGTGACGCCGTTTTGCTCTAGCTTCGTGAGGCGGCCCAGGTTGTCATAGGTGTAGCCGGTCCAGAAGTCATCGATGAACGACCCGCCCCCGACGGCGATCTGACTGGAGAGCTTGCTGCGGCGGCCGGCGGCGTCGAATTCATGCGTCAGCTTCACTTGAGGGCCGCCGTTGTTGGACTGGATCAACGTCACGCGGCCTAGCGAGTCGTAGGTGTAAGTGTACGAGGAATGGGAGTCGCTGGTCGAGGTCAACTGGCCGGCCGCGTTGTAGGCAAACGCCAGCGTGTTGATCGTGGTTGCGCCGTTCTTCCAGCGCTCTTCGGTCAGACGGCCGAGGTTATCGTACGTGTACTCGGTCACGCGGCCGATGCGGTCGGTTTTCTTGGTGAGACGGCCGGCGGCGTTGTATTCGAAGGAGCGCGCGTGGCCCAGCTCGTTGGTCTGGGTGGTAACCCGATTCAGCCCGTCGTAGGCCCAGACGGTATCATTCGCGACCGGGTCGGTGAGCTGTGTCAGGTTGTTGGCGGAGTCGTACGCGTAGCTGGTCGTCGGGCGACCCAGCGCCCGGCGCCGTCGGGATCGGGCAAGAGGTCCTTGATCCTGCGGAGCAGATTGTCGTATTCGTAGTTTGGTGGTCTTCCCTAAGGGGTCGGTGACACCGGTCAGGTTGCCTGCGGCGTCATAGGCATAGGTGGTCTGCGGGGCCGTCAAGGAGCCGGCGCCATCCGGGTCGGGCTGGATGACTTTCTTCTGGCGGCCGAGGTTGTCGTATTCGTAGGTCGTGACGCGGGACAGGGCATCGCTCACGGTGAGCAACTGCCCGGCGGCATCGTAGGTGTAGTTGGTCTGCGGCGCGGTCAAGGAGCCAGCGCCATCCGGATCGGGCTGCGTCACGCGCGTGGTGCGGTCCAGGTTGTCGTAGAGGTAGCTCGTGACATTGCCCAGAGGATCGGTCTGGCTCGTCAGGCGGCCCAGGTCGTCGTAGGCGTAGTTGGTGACCGGGCTGGTTAGCGGGCCAGCGCCGTCGGGATCGGCCTCTGTGACTTTCTTTTTCCGGCCCACCTCGTCGTACTCGTAAGCGGTCACGCGTGAGAGAGGATCGCTGACGGTCAGCAACTGGCCGGCCGCGTCGTAGGTGTAGTTGGTCTGAGGCGCGCTCAACGGGCCGGTACCATCGGGGTCAGCCTGGGTGACGCGCGTGTTGCGATTCAGGTTGTCGTAAAGATACGTCGTGACGTTGCCCAGCGGGTCGGTCTCGGTCAGCAGGTTGCCGGCCGCGTCGTAGGTGGAGTCGTCACGGGCGCGGCCAGCGGGCCGGCGCCGTCGGGGTCGGGCTGCGTGACTTTCGTGCGGCGGCCCAGATTGTCGTACTCGTGAGACGTAACGCGCGAAAGTGGGTCGCTCACGGTGAGCAAGTTGTCGGCGGAATCGTAGGTGTAATTGGTCTGCGGGGCGGCCAAGGGGCCAGCACCGTCGGGATCGGCCCCCGTCTCGCGCGTGACGCGGTCCAGGCTGTCGTAGAGATACGTCGTGACGTTGCCCAGGGGGTCGGTTTCGGTCAGCAGGTTGCCGGCTGCGTCGTAGGTGTAGCTCGTCACGGGGGCGGCCAGCGGGCCGGCGCCATCCGGATCGGGCTGGGTCATGGACGTGGTGTTGCCGTTGGTCGCATTGACAACGTAGGTCGTCTGGCGCCCCAGCTCGTCGGTGGAGCTGGTGAGCTGGGCAAAGTTCGCGTCGTACGCCGATTGCCGCGTGGAACTGTCCGGCAGCGTTACCTGCGTGAGATTGTCTTTGCCATCGTAAACATAGGCGTACACCGGCGCCACCTGCGAGCCGGCGCCGTCCGGGTCGGGCAGCGTCATCTGGGTCGGCAGGCCGTCGGCGTTGCGAACCCAGGACGTCGTCTTGCCTAGTGCGTCTTCATGGGTGAGGAGGCCGCCGAAGCGGTCGGTCGTGATGCGGACGTCATTATTCAAGGGGTCGATGAGCGTGGCCACGGCGTCGGCCGGCTTGGGCAGGGCGCGGGGTTGCCGGAGGTGCCCGTGCCGGTCGAAACGTCCACGAGGCCCTGCACGGCGATGGGATCGACGCCCTCGGTGATGGTGCCCGGATAGATGCGCGCTTCCAGCCGGCCGGCGAAGTCGTAATCGAACGTGACAGCGTGTAGGCGGGGGTCTTTGCCCTCGGTCAGAAGGCCGCTCGTGGCGTCGTACGTATAGGTCCAGACCGGCGGCAGACTGCGAGCCGGCGCCGTCGGGGTCGGGGGCCGTGACAGACGTGAGCTTGCCGGAGGTTTGCGTGAACGTCGTCACGCGGCTGGCCGGATCGGTGATCGACGACAGAAGGCCGCTGGTGTAGGCAAGCGTTGTCTGGCGACTGTTGGGGTCGGTGATCGTCGCCAAGCGGCCGGAGGAGTACGTAAACGTCGTGGCGTTGCCATTGCGGTCCGTGCGGGCGGTCAGCTTGCCGGTCGTGTTGAAGTCGAGCTTCGTGCCGTCAGTCTGGGTCAGGGTGTAGGTGTTATCGACGTTCTTGACGAGGGTGGCCGTGAAGCCGTCGGGCGTGACGTAGCCGCCCTGGCCGTTCGAGACGTAGCGGGCCGTTGTGCCGCTGCCGAAGGACACGACCACGGCGCCCGATCCCTCGACGGTGAGCTGGTCCAGTCCGCGGAGCCACCAATTGGCGCCAAACTCGCTACTGTTGCGGTTGACGATCGTGCTCTTGCCGGTGAACGTGCGATAGGCAAACTCGCTGCCGTGGTACTCGGTGGCTCGGACTTCCCAGTCGTAGGTGCCCGTGGCCAGGGCCGCCGCATCGGCCTGGAGCACGAACCGCTGCGGGTCGCCGGCCACGAGGCCCGACGTGCTGTAATAGACCGTCGAGGCCAGCGAGCCGTTGTAATAGAACTCGGCCTTGATCTTCTCCGGGATGGCGCCGCCCTGCGGCTGAACCGTCTCGACCGTGATGATCGGCCTGGGGCGGGTGAGCGAGTTGTAGATCAGCTCGAGGCCGCCGGGCAGCGTGTAGGTCTGGATGACGTTGCCCTGGTGATAATCGGCCCCGCCATTCAGCGGCACGTCATCGAGGTTCGTGCGGCCGGTGGCGTCGTTATCGATGATCCGCACGTCGGCCGAGCTATCGGCGATCGTGGCATTCGAGGGGCTGCTCAGGTTGGCATGGAAGACTTCGTCGGCTTCCTTGAGCGAGTCGTTGTTGATGGAAACGGTGAAGGTCTTCTGGGTGTCGCCCGGGTTGAAGGTGAGCGTGCCGGAGGTCTGCGTGTAATCGCCGCCGGCGGTCGTGGCCGTGCCGTTGGCCGTGGCGTAGTTGACCGTCACCGTCTGAAAGCTGGGGTGGGACAGGGCCACGGTGACTGTGGCCGTGCCGGCCGACTCGTTGACCTGCACGTCGGCGACCGAGAGCGTGGGCTGCGACTCGTTGTCGGTGATGTGGCCCGTGGCCGAGCTGGTGCCCAGGTTGGCGTTGGTGGGACTCGTGAGCGTGAGCGGGAAGTTCTCGGCCGTTGGGCCTTCATACTTCGTGTCGTTGATGATCGGCACCTGGATGGTCTCTTCGCGGTCGCCGGGCACGAACGTCAGCGTGCCGCTACCGGGCGTGAAGTCGTCGCCGGAGGTGGCGGTGCCGGTGGTGCCCGTGGCGTGCTGGACCGTGACGGTCTTTTCCGTGAGGTTGCCGGTCAGCTTGACGGTGAAGGTCGCCGTGCCGTCGGCCTCGTTGACGGTGACGCTGGCGGGGTCGAAGCCGACGGTGGGGGGACTGTCGTCGTCGCTGATGGTGCCGGTGGCCTGGTTGTCGGCGAACGTCGCGCCGACGAGGTTCGAGAGCGTGATCGTGTAGGTCTCGTTTTCCTCGTCGATGGAGTCGCTGGCGATGGGGACGCTGATGGTCCTGGTCCACTCAGTCTCACTGAAGTTCAGCGTGCCCATGACGGAGGAATAATCTGAGCCGGTGGCGGTGCCGTGGGCGCTGCCGTACTCCACGGACACGCTGCCGTGGATGCCCGTCAGTCCGACCAGGAAGTTGTGGTTGCCATTCTCGGCGCCGCCCACGTCGTTGATGAACATGCTGGCCGAGAGCATGCAGCGCTCTTCGAGCCGCTCGTATTGCAGGCGGATCGAGCGACGACGCTCGTGCCAAGAGTCTTCGCGTGGGCTGTCCTGCCCGCGGAACCAATCGACAAACCAGTCAGCAACGTCCCACATCCACAGCGTCCCAGATCCGCCGCCAGAGCGAGCGCAGAAGGTTCATCAGAGCGCCTTCACGATGCGAGGGCAACGACATGGCCCGAGCAACCAAGCCGCGAGCCAGAAACGCCACGCAAGGAAAGCCCCGGCGGGCGCCCTCCGCCGCAGGCCCGTTCAAGGTAACAAGTGAAGCGGTGAGAACAAGAGATTTGTCTGGTTTTTTCGCGAAACGGACAAGCACGTCCGTGCCCCATGTCACTTTCTCCCTCGCTTGCGCGACTTGCGCGTCGGGCTAGTGACCCTCGCTTACGCGTCGGGTTATTAATATTGAGCAGCGAGCAAAGCACGGCTTGCCTCATGTCACTTTTTTGGCGAGCCTTGACGATATGCGATAGGCTTCGTGGGAAGCCACGGCAAGGCGACGCGCAAGCGGGGCGATGCGGGAAGGAGGCGGAGTCCCGCCTGTCCCTCGCTGGCGGGTCGCTAGCGTCCGGGAATCGGCAGTATCCAAATCTGTTGCGCAAGACCGGGAGGATAAGGTGGAAGGACAGAATTCTGTTGCGCGGGAGCTGGCCCCAAAACTGGAAGGAGCGAAATCTGTTGCGCCAACCAAGGAGCAAATCCTGCGATTTTTGGATGAGCACGCGGAGATTTTCTGCCGCCGAGGAACCGTCAGCGAGATCTGGCGCTCCTATCGAGGCCGCCGCGTCGGGCCGTTCTACGAGTTGCGGTATCGAGAGGGGATGCGGCAGCGCCGGATTTGCCTCGGCCGTGATGGGGAGCTGGCGGACAGCGTGCGGCGGCGTCTGGCTGACATGCAATCCGCCCGGCGCGAGCGGCGACAATGGGAGCTGTTATGTAAGCGGCACCGAGCACAGGAGCGGCAGCTTCGCACGGCGCTCAAGCTCAAGCTCGAGCTGGCGGCAGTCGGACTGCGGCTGCAAGGCTATGAGCTGCGCGGCATACGGCAGAGCGGTTTAAGAACGGGCACGGCGCCGAAGTCTTCAGGGCTCGATCCCATGGAGAAGAAGGCAAACCAGAGACCGAAGCCACGCGGGCCCCTATTCCCGATCCATCGGCGAGGGGAACTGGATGCGGGCCAGCTTGACGGCCGGGTCGTGCTGGGGATGGAAGAGCAGCTCCGCCGCCGCAATGTGGCTGACGCGCGCGTGCAGCGAGCCGACAAGCCCTTGCGAGACACCGTCGATATAGCCGTGCAACGGTCGTTTCACCGGATCGAGCGACCGCAACTCGATCTCCGCCGTCAGTGGCAATACGGCCGGGCGCCATTGATGTGGACGCAGCACGTTGGAGCCGACCAGTGTCAGCACGGGACTGCCTAGCGGCACGGGCGTGGCCCCCATGGCGTGAGCATAGGCCGTCGAGCCGGCTGCGGTGGCCACCAGCGCACCGTCGGCAACCAGCTTGGGAAGCCGCACTTCGCCGTTGACTTTGACTTCGATCCAGGCGGTTTGGCCCGTCTCGCGCTCGACCCAGGCATCGTTGAATGCCAAGGCCGTTCGCCGCTGGCCGGCAACGTCCTGAGTCTCGACGTAGAGGAGCGGCATGTGGGCCACGACCAGGTCGGTGCGGGCGAACTGCGGTCCTTCGCCCTGGGCGGAAGAACGTATTGGCTGGTCGTTGAGGAGAAAGCCCAAGTGCCCGGTGTTGATGCCGTAAAACGGCAAGCGCAGCCGCCAATGTTCGCGGATGGCGTGCAGCATCGTGCCGTCGCCGCCGATCACGAGGACCACGTTGGGATCATCGTGCTCGAAGCGACAATACGCTTCGGCCAGCGTCTGTGCCTCGGCGCTTCGCGGATCGGCGAACACGACCGCCCGGACGTCGTCCAGGCGAAGCTGCATCGATTGCGGCGTCCCGCCGCGATACAGGCGATGCCGCTCGATGTAGGCCGCCACTTCCGGCGTCACCAGACCGTCGATCGGTTGATGGTGAAAGACCTTGTCGCGAATGTTCGGCGGGCCTTCCCAGGGCAGGTCGATCACTCGGCATCGCGGCGGCAGGTCGGTCGAGGCCAGGTCCTCCCCTGCTCGACGCACCACGAGAAAGTGCCTGTCGCGCCAGAGCGGCCCGCCTTCTTTCCAAGCGGTTTGGATTTGCGACTGGCCAGCCGCCCCGCCGCGCAGCCAGGCGGCCTCGACCACCAGCGACACGTCGTGGCCTCCTGCGCCGTCGGCGGCGAACCGTCGCACCAACTCGCAGTGCGGCGTAAAGCGGCCGGTTTCCAGGTCGAGCAGCTCGACGCTCGCCTTGGGCTCGCGGCGAAACGTCATATCGACCATCGTCGCCCGGTGGATCGCCGGCACGTCATGCGTCACCGGCTTGTCGGGCCGCGGCCCGCAGGGAACAACGACGACTCGATCGACGTGCTGGGCCAGCGCGCGGACGGTCTGCCGGTGGTGCTCACCAGGAGGATTGAAGCTGCCGCCGTAGAGGGCCACGCGCATGGGAGGTAGCCGGGGAGCAAACAGATCCAAGGTCAGCGCGCAGGGCGCTTCCAGGGGGACTCTCGTGGCTTCGTTGCCCGCCGCATTGGCGGCAGCGCGTCGAAGTTCTTCCTGCTCGCGCTCCTTGGCGAAGTCCGGCCATCGGTCACCGCCCCGCGAACGTCGTCCGGCGTCGCGCCGCTCCCAGTCTTGCCATTGCTCGTTCTCCCACTGAATCCGTAGCGGCAGTGCGATGGTCACCAGCGCGGCCAGGAGAAACATGGTCCCGAAAGCGACCAAGGCGGCCTTGCCGGTCCGCGTCTTGGCGCCCGACTTGCCAGGCCACGAGCAGTCCCCCGGCGACGATCGCCGCCGACAGGAAAATGCCGGCCATGATCACGTGCATCCTGTCCGGGGCCTGGTTGCGTCCCCAGAGCGTCGGGGGTTCCGGAGGGGCGATATCGGCGAGGACCGGCGGCGCAACGAGTGCCGTCCCGCCCAATACCACGAGGACGAGGAGCCAACGCACAAGGTGCGGCCGCGGGAGGCGTGCGCGATCGCTCGCAGGTGATGCGGTGCGTAATGATCGAGTCGTCATGGCAATCCTCTCGTGGTCAATACTTCACCGCGCGGTCGCGCGCTTGAGCGCTTGCCGCATCTCGCCGAGTGGCGCTTCGTGCCCCGTGAAGAGTTGATATTGCAGTGCGGCCTGGCGGATGAACATCTCCACGCCGGTCACGACGTGGCACTCCCGCTCGCGGGCCAGCTTGATGAAAAGCGTGTTCTCAGGGTTGTACACCGTGTCGAACACGATGCCGCCGGGCTTGAACGCCTGGAACTCGAACGGGCTTTCGTCCACCTCCGGGTGCATGCCCACCGGCGTGCAGTTGATCACCATGTCGGCCTCGACCGTCAGCCGCTGCTCCCAGGGCGTCACGCGGCATTGGAGCCGCTGGGCAAGCCGCTCGGCGTTTTCGAAGGTGCGCGACGTGACCACGACCGCCGCCCCACGGCGAACCAGCCCATAGGCGATGGCCTTGGCCGCCCCGCCGGCACCCAGGATCAGCGCCGTAGCGCTCTTGATGTCGTCCACCGTCTTGCCGGCCGCTTTGAGAGCGCCTCCAGGCTATCCATCGCCGCGCGGTAGTCGGTGTTGTAGCCGATGTTGGCCGGGCCTTCGAAGACGATCGTGTTGGCGGCGCCGATCCCGTTGACGGCGCTGTCCGACGCAGAGAGGTACTTGAGCACGGCCTCCTTGTGCGGGATGGTGACGCTCAGCCCGTGCAGCCCCAGCTCGCGGGCGTCGCGAAGGAACTCTTCGAGGCCTTCCTTGGGCACGCGGAACGGGACGTAGACCTTGTTGAGATCCTGCTTGCGAAAGGCCGTGTTGTGGATCAGCGGGCTGAGGCTGTGGCCGATCGGGTCGCCGATCACGCCATAGACCTCCGAGTCGCCGCGGATGCGGTCGTAGTCGTAGACGTCTTTCATTTCCTGATAGCTCAACTGCCCGGGGGCAAGCTGCCGCTCGTGATGAAAGGTGGCGTAGGTGAACGGCGCGCCGAATCGCCCGGTGAGCACGCGCGAGGCCGTGCCCAGGTCCCCCATGCAAATGCCGACGGTGGGCATCTGGGCCTGCTTGACGAGCTGGAGCATGCGCACGTTGTCGTGCGGGGCGTTGGCCATCGTGGCCAGTTTGACCACGTCGGCGTCCAGCGCCGCCAGCCGGGCGTGAATGGCCTCGAGGTCGTCCGGCGTCTTGCGAAAGTCGTGGTAGCTGACGATCCGCCTGGTGCGGCCGTAGCGCGGGATGGCGGCGGCGGTGTCTTCCTCCAGGTCCACGAACTCCACGCCGGCCACGATGGCGCTGCGCAGCAGCGCGCGGCGCTGGTCCTCCTTGCCGCGATAGAGGCCGCCGTCGTCGTGGCGCCGGACGGTGACGACGACCGGAGACGGCCGCCCGTCGATGAGCTTCTGGAGATCGACCCGGCTGCGGAGGTAATCGAGGCGCAGCTCGACGAGCTGGGCCCCCTGCTCGACGAGGGTGCGATGCTCGGCGACCACCTGCTTGTGCCGGCCGCGGCCGATGCTGACGCAGATCATGTTCACGTCGAATGCGCGTAGATGAGCCAATCGCCGCCAACTTGCGGAGCAAGTTGGCCACATTTGATTCTAGCCGAATGGGCGGGTCGGTTTCTATCGTAGGATGACGGCGTCGGCGACGTCGAGGTCCAGCGTCAGCACGGTGGCATCGCCGTCGCGGCGGATTTGCAGGGGATTACCGCTTGCCAGCGCGATCGTCCCCGTGGGAAGCTTGGCCCGGATGGTCACCTGCAAGCCCTTCACCGGGCCGGGCGTCCAGTTCACCAGCGGAATGACGGCGCCGCCGGGCGACTGCACGACGCTGCTTTCGACCAGTGGCTCAGAGCAGCGGACCGGCAAGGGGATGTCTCTCGTGGCCGAGCCCAGCAGCGCGGCCGCGCCTGGATGGTATTCCGTGGGAATGAAGTGGGTCATCGAATCGGCCGTCGATCCCCGGTCCACGGGGCGGCGGGGGATGGCCGGCTTGAAGTACGACAGACCGGGCAAGAAGCCGAAGTAGAGGATCTGTCCTTTGCCCATCTTGTGTTCCGTAACCGCCGGCGTGTCGTCGGCAAACCTGGCCAGGGCCCGCACGCCGTCGCTGGCCGGGGTGAACCGTGCACGGGCAGCGATGACCGGCATACTGTAGGTCGCGTTCGCGGTGCCGTATTCGACCGTGTCTATTGGCTTGCTGAACGGCAGGTCCTGCTTCTCGAAGACCACCTTGGCGGCCTCGGGCAGGAGAAGCTCCGTCTGCGTCACGCCCAGCAGCTTCGTCATGATGGGATTGGGCTCGTTGAACTCATCGAACATGCCGGCGCCAGCCGTGGCGACGAGCTTGCCACCCGCAGCGACCCATTCGGCGATCTTTTGCGAAGCCGCCCGGCTGACGTGGCGGTCGGCCAGATAAAGCACGCGATAGTTTTTCAGATCGCCGGCCAATGCGTCTTCGTCGATCACGAAGTCCAGCGGCAATTGCTGGTGCCGGATGGCGATGTACAGCGATCGCTTGGCCGCCGCGAACGGATGGGCGTTGTCGTCCCAGATGTCGGCCGTCTCGCTGAACCATAGTGCGGCAATGCCCGGCTGCACGCGGCCGTCCTGGACGATGTCCTCGAACTGTCCCAGCTCGTGCAACGACTTGCGAATTTCCTGATACATCGCCGGATCGCTGCAGTAGTTCTCCGTATAGGCCGCCTGCACGGGCCGGAACTCGAACAGGTTGACGATCTGCATGCCGTGCCCCAGGTCGCCGTAGAACTGCCGCCGCCAGGTGGCCGGCGTGTTGCCTGGCGAGTGCGGCATCACGTAGTAGATGGATCTTCGCCTTGGGCTGCCCCTTGATGCCGGCCCGGAACATGTCCAGGCAGATCGAATTCATCTGCGTCGTGCCGACGGGCACCTGCCAGATGTAGTCTTCGCCCCAGGGCATCGTCATGCCGCCGCGGCGGAAGAGGGTGATCCACTGATGTACCTCGCCCAGGTAGTGATAGCCGTGGTGCGGCGAGTAGTTGGCCCCGATGCCGGCCTGCGGCAGATGCTTGCGAAGCATGTCGGTGCGGGCCTTTTGGGCCTGGATGCCGAAGTGGTGCTGATAACGCTTGGCGAAATAGTACAGCCGCGGCTGCGTGGCCTTGTTGGCTGTCGGCATGTAATTGATCTTGGACCAATCGCCGCCGGCGGCCGGATCGACGTCGCTGGGCTTCACTCCTTCGCTCTGCAAAAAGCGGCGGAAGCCGTCGTGATCGGTCGCCGGCGGCGCGGCCAGGCCGATCTCGTCGCCCAGGCTGACGACGGCGATCTTGTCGGCCTCGCCCTGCTTGGCGTACTCCTGGCATTTCTTCTCGAGGTCGCTGTCGCCGCGCACATCGACGTAGCCGCGCGGCTGCTGGGCCGTGCCGGGCCGCGCCAGATCGCCAGTGGCCAGGTTAAAGAGGCCGATAAACTCATCTACGGCCGCGTTGTATTTCGGATCATCCGGCCGGCGGTCGAACGTGTAGCCATAGACGAGCGTCCGCTGCGGCAGCTTGCCGCGCACCGGCTGCTTCTTGAGATAGTCGAGCAGCTCGTAGAGCACCTGGTCGGTGGTTCGCATCTGGCGGCGGTAGCGCGTGTCGCCGAAGTAGCCGAGCTGGAGCTGTGGCTTGTCACTCTCGAAACGAGCGATCATGGCGATCTGGCCTGCCGCATCGGCGGCGCCGATCTCCAGGGCATATCGCAGCGGCGATTTATCGGCGGAGGCAGCCGTCGGCGTCCACTGACCGTCGTTGAGCGTATCGAGCAGGCTGCCGACCTCGATCCAATCTTCGGCGTTGCTCTTGCCCGGCTCGGCGGTAATGGTCTTCGCCTTCCACTGCCGGATATGGACCCAATACGGCGAGTGCTCGGTGCAATGCGGCAGCGTGAGCGTGAGCTTCGCGGTCCCTTGGTTGTGCAGCTTGACGAAAACGTCGCCCGCTTGAGTGAGCATGCCATCCAGCGGCAGGTAGTTTTCCTTGTCGATGCGATCCTTGACCTGCGCCTCGTCCGCCGTGAGCATCACCAGATCGACGTTTCGCCGGGCCGCCGGCTCGGGCTGCTTGTCGGCGATCAAGGTCAACCGGGCGACGCCAGGCTGAAGATCGACGTAGGCGTCGTGCCCCTCCCAGACGACGTTCTCGCCCGCGCCCCAGCTCCAGGCGACCTGCGGCTTGATCCCTTCGCGAAAGGCCCAAATCTTGGGGTTCTTCGTGGCTCCGTAGAGGCGATCGAGCCGCACCTGGCCGGCCTGTTCGACCTTGAGGGTGAACTGCGTCTCGAAGCGGTAAGCCGCTTCGTACCGCACAAGGGCGAGGTAACGGCCGGCTTTGGGGACCTGCACGTCGATGGTCGCGGCCGTTGCTTCAGGACCGTCCGTCTGCTCCGGAGCGGCGAGGAACGCTTGCCGGCTCAAGAAAGCATTGGCGAAGCTGGCCGTGTAATAGTTGTCACCCCAGTTGCGGGCCTTCCATCCCGGCGAGGGCTTCGCGGCAACTTGGAATTCCTCTGCTTCGGCGACGATCGTGCCGTCGGCGAGCGGCTTCACCGGCTGACTGGTCTGCGCGATATTTGGCCGCTGCTTCAGCAGAGCCGAGCTGCGCATTGACCGGCGATGCCGATGCCAGGCAGCCAGCCCATATGATCAAGAAGAGAACCGGTCGATCGGTCATCATGTCCCTGCGATCTTGGGTGTGCGATGGATACTCCGAAGTCTTGCAGGGTAGTTCCCTGCCGGCAGGTGAGCAAGGACCACCTTGGAGCGGAACTGTCGTCTTTCGCTCCGCGAAAGAACGTCCTTTCGCAGAGCGAAAGGCGACTCTGACGGCCGGCCTAGATCACCGGTTCTTTGCGAGCCACACGGCAGTTGAAAACACGGCCATTGCGACCACCCCCGCCAGGGAGCAGGCGATTACCCAGCCGTTTCGACGATGGCGGACAAGTTCGTGAATCGACAGGGTCAGGCCGCAAATGACCATAGGAGCGGCGACGAGCGGATTCGTGACGCCACTCAAGCCCCAGAAATGCCGGCTGGCGGCGAATTCCACCGCGAGGTAGATCCAGATCGGCAGCGCCGCACTGAGCCACAACAGCGACGTAAGCGTTATCTGGGGTTTCCGCATTCGCGTGATGCCAGTTATGCCGGGGAAGAGCAAGACACACACGCTATCTTACGCGGTGGAACGCGGCGCGGTTCTTGTCCGGCTACGCAGCGAACTTGTCCCTACGTTCGCTTTGGGGTCGCGCTTTCACGACCTCGGCAAACAGCTCGACGTAGCCGTCCGCGATGCGGCCCCAGCGGTACGGCTCGACGGATGGTCGGGCCTGCTGCGTGAGCCGACCGCGAGCCTTAGGATCGGTGAGCAGCCGGCCGAGCGTCGCGGCCAGCTCTGTGGCGTCGCCCGCGGTGAAGGACTCGCCATTCACGCCCGGCTGCACAATGTCGGGCGTGCCGCCGACGCGGCTGCCAATCACGGGCACGCCGCAGCAAAGCATCTCGAAGAGCGCCAGGCTCATGGCCTCCTGGCAGATCGAAGAAGACACCGCCAGCGTGGCATGCTGAATCAGCGACAGCTTCGTCTCGCCATGGACGAAGCCGGGAAAGCACACCACGGGCCGCGGGTCGTCGGCCTCGGGCAACGTGCGCGAAGGCCGTAAGCCCAGCCGGCCGGCTTGCTCCCAGAGCTGCGGCAAGTAATTGCCCTCGCCGGCAATCACCAGGCTGACCTGTGGGTGCTTCGCGCGGACGTGGACGAAAGCATCGAGCAGAGTCTGGAACCCCTTGCCCTCCACGACGCGGCCCATGGCGAAGATGTACGGCCCGGCCACGAGCCGCATTCCAACGGGCAACTCGCTCCATTCGTCAGGCCAGCCGTTGGGCAGCCGGCGGACAATGCCGCCGAGCGGGCCCAGCTTCTCCAGACGCTGCTTTACATAGCTGCTGATGCAAACCACGCCGTGGGCATCGCGGATGGCGTGGCTCATCCGCTGGCGGATCGCAGGCCGGGCGAGAAACCGGCTCCCCTCTTTAACGTCGCCGCCGTGTGAGAGGAGGACGTAGGGCACGCCCGTGGCCTGTGAGAACAACCGAGCCACATGCCCCGGCCAATAGACATCCGAGGCCAGCAGCACGTCCAGCGGCCCGCGCGCGTGCAGCCGGCCCAACAGGCGCACGTCGCGCGACAAGCCGAAGCGCGTGGACAGCAGCCGGGACAGCCGCACCCAGTGGTATGAGGGAGACCAGTCACGGTTTCGGCGGCGCTTGCTCGCCGGGGCCGAGAGCATGAGCACGTCGTGGCCGCCGCGCTGCCAATGCGAGGCCAGGCGATCGAGCGCCTCTTCAGCGCCGCCGACCTGGTCGAAGTGAAAGTTCGTGAGGATGCCGATTCGCATGAGACTGGGGGCTGGGCGCTTGGGGGCTAGAGGCTGGGGCCTTGGAGCGCAAGGCTTCGCACGCCGAGCGTTTGTCCCGAGCGCGAGCCACCAGCTCTCGACCCAGATCAAGCGGCAGAGGCCATGGCCCGTTTCGACGCACCGTCGTGGATCAAATGCTGCACGCTGGGCAGATGCTTGGGCGTGATGAAGAGGTAGTTGGGATACCGCTTCGACCGATCGCCCGGCAGCCTGGTCACGGGCACCAGACCGCTACCGGCAATGTGGTATGCCCGGTAGGGGCTCGAGACCAACCACGCTTCCAACGGCTGAGCGGCGGGCGAGCCGCCAGCACCTCGACAATCAGCGCCGGCTCGTCGCGCGCGAGAAGCTGCTGGGCTCCCGCGATCACGTGGTGTTCGGTCGTTTCGGTATCCATCTTGATCAGGTCCACGCGCGGCAACCCCTGCGACCGCACGTAGCTGTCGAGACTGACCAGCGGCACTTTGAGCGGCCGGGTCTTCGTGAACATCCCGGCGGCGGTCGAAGCGCTGCTGGGCAGGCAGAAGTGGGTCACCGGCACGTGCAGCACCGTCTCGCCGGCCAGGCGGCCGACGGCCACCTGGTTCACCACGACGTTGGATAGCCGATTGAGCTTGCCATTGCGGCGCAGACGCTCGGCGATGAGCGGCAGCGGCTCGAAGGCGTGCACCTGCGCCCGCTCATGCAAGGCGGCCGCGGTCAGCGCAAAGAGGCCCGTGTTGGCCCCCACGTCCAAGCACACGCTGTCTGGCCGCAACAGAGTCAGGAAAACCCGCATGGTCTCGGGCTCGTAGGAGTCCACCGGCTTGCCGGCGACCTTGCGGGCGATGTAGCACTTGCCGCCCCAGCCTTCGCAGATCATCCGCAGCGAGCGGCCGTCGGGCAGCCGCGCCGAAGCGCGGCCGAGCCACGGCAGGCGATTGGTCAGGGCGTCGGGCAACAGCGGCACGACGGGGGCACAGACCAGCCGCGCCGTCGATCGCGCCAGCGCTTCCACCAATTTCGAGGGCTTCATCTCGAGGTCATCCGCCGGTCACTGGGGGAACGAGAACAAGTCCGGCAGCTTTTAGCTATCCCGACCGGGGCAGTCCATAGCAGGCATTGGTGGACCAACGGAGTGGGACGCCAGCAGTCGCGGCACTGCCAGCACGCGCAAGAACGAAATGCCCTCACGGGACCGCGACAACTACCAAAGAGGAACGCTAATAAGCGCTAATAAACGCTGATGTCATCTCAAGCGGCGATCTCGCTGACTCTTCGCGTCTCTCAGCTCCTTGCCATCGCGCTCCAGGTGCTGCGACAAGTGGTCCAGCAGCCTTCGCGTTCGCCTCTCCCGGCCCTCGGCGCTCAAGTGATAGTGCGTGTCGAAGAACTCGTGAGGCGGAAGCGTCGCTTGCCGGGGGTCGTCGATGATGGGAAATGCCAGGTCGCGATGCAGGGCCGACTCGATCTGCCGCACGGCCGCGTCCGTCCCCGGCAACTGGTCTTGCGGCACCGGCGGAAACGACAGGTACACGCTTGCCCCTCGCTCGCGGCAGTCGCTGCCAAAGCGGTTGAGCAGGGCGAGCGACTTTTCCAGGCTGCTCGGCGACACCTCGACCTGGAGCGGCGGATGCCGTGAGATGTCCTTGCCCGGCAATGCGCAGTGTCCGATCACGTCGCCAAACTCGTTGAAGGCATCGCGGCGATAGGGGCCGTCGTCCTCACGCCGGCCACGGTGCCGCAGCCAGCGGAACCCTTGGCGAGTGAACTCGCCCGCATAGTGAAAGGCGTCTCGATCGAGAAAGCCGCGCCACGAGCGAATCACCAGGGGCGCCGCCTCCGGGCAGTGCAGCAGCAGTTGTGTCTCGAGCGTCGTCGTGGGCAGATCCGTGAACAGCTCATACTCGGGGGAAATGACCACCACGTCGCCGTCGGCCACGTGGTCGCGAGCCAGGTCGAGGATCAGTCGCAACCCCAGGCCGGCGTGCAAGCCCGTGTTGACCGGCCGGCGGCCTAGCTCCTGCCGAACGAGCGAGGAGTCGAGCCCAAACGCCAGGTTGGAGCCGCCGACGAAGAGGATGCGCGGCGAGCCGTGGTCCGCCAGATCGGCGCGCTTATCGCGGAACGCGGCCAGGTAGTGGTTGTCGCCCGCAATCATCAGGTGCATTCCCAGGATCGCGGCGACGCACGCCTGGAGCAGACCGAAAAGGGCCAGTTGCTTCAAGAACCGCTTCATGGCACCGCGCTAGAACTGGAAATAGATGAACGGACTTGGCGTAGCCGCTTGATGAAAGAGCGTGAACCACAAGAGGAACGTATACGTCGCCCAGCGGGCCCAACCCGGCCAGCGTGGCAGGTGCAAGGGGTGCGAATGCGCCCGCTGCAGCCACTCGGCCACCACAAAGGCGGCAAGAATGAGCAACAGGGTCCCGCAGTGCCGGTCTTGCCTGAACAGTTCCGCCAACGAACGGTATGCGGCCCCATCGAACATATCTCGGGCGACGCGCCCCAGGATCGACAACGCCTGGCCGAGCGTTGCTGCGCGGAAGAACACCCAGCCCACGCACACCAATACAAAGGTCGCCAAGATGCCGCGCAGCGCCCTCAGGCTCGGCAACCAGCCGCCCGCCGCGGGCGTGTCACCGGCGCGGATCGGCGTCGCCGCCGCACGGCGCATGCCCAGGGCCATGGCCATGCCGTGCAAGCCGCCCCAGGCGATGAAATTCCAGGACGCGCCGTGCCAGAACCCGCTGACCAGAAACGTGACGAGCACGTTCCGCAGCCGCGGCCATCGACCCGCACGGCTGCCGCCCAGGGGAATATAGACGTAGTCGCGAAACCAGGTGGACAGCGAGATGTGCCACCGCCGCCAGAACTCCACGATGTCCTGCGAGAAATAGGGATAGGCGAAGTTCCGCATCAAGCGGATGCCGAACAACCGTGAGACGCCGATGGCGATGTCCGAATAGGCGGAGAAATCGCAGTAGATCTGGAAGGCAAAGCACACGGTGGCAAAGGCCAGCACCGGCCCGGAGGCGGTCTCCCAGTTCCCGTAGCAGCGGTCCACGATGACCGACAGACCGTCGGCGAGGACCATCTTCTTGAAGAAGCCCCACAGGACCTGGCGGCAGCCGTCCACCGCGTCGGCGTGGTCAAAACGGCGATCGGATTCGATCTGCGGCAGCAGGCACGTGGCCCGCTCGATTGGCCCGGCCACCAGTTGGGGAAAATAGGTGACGAACGCCAGGTAGTCGATGATGTTCCGCGAGGGCTTCATCTGGCGGCGATACACGTCGATCGAGTAGCTCATCGACTGAAACGTGTAGAAGCTGATCCCGACAGGCAGCACGATATTCAAGGTCACGAAGTCGAAGTGCCAGGGCGTCGCCGCGGACAGCGCGCGGAGGTTCTCCGCAAAGAAGCCGAAGTACTTGAAGAAGCCCAACAGCGCCAGGTTCGAGCCCAGGCAGACCGTCAGCCACGCCCGGCGCACCGTGGGCCGCTCTGAGGCGTGAATCGCCAGGCCGCCGAAAAAGTCGATGAGGGCGGCCGCTAGCATCAGGCCGCTAAAGCGGTAGTCCCACCAGGAATAGAAAAAGAAACTGGCGACGACGATGAGCGCATTCTGCAGCCGGCGCCGTGGGAACCCCCAGTAGAGGGCAAAGACGGCAATCAGGAATAGCAAGAACGTCAGGGAGGTGAAGCTCATGAGACGCTTCTGCGGGATCAGCGCCGGAAGAAGTGGTCGGACCTGACGGTGGCGCCAGCTTGCGAGGCTCACGCGGCGCCGCAGCGATTCGTTGGGGGCGGGGACAGTACGGGCTAGCCCCCATAGCAGTCAAGCCGACTGGCGGTCCTCGGTTGACGGCGGGCGACCATCCCCGCTAACGTCCCTGCCCCGCGGCCGGCCGTGTGCTGCTAAAGAAACCGTGGACATCACTGGCCTCTCGCAACGATCGCGATGTCGAACTATCTGGCGGAGCTGCTGCAGCCGTACGAGCCACGCCTGGCCATGCCGGAGCTCGTGGAAGCAGTGAATCATATCTTCCACGAGATCGAGGCGCCGCTCTACGACCGTCGCCATCTGGAGCTGCGCGAGCAGTGGCCGGCCCTGTGGCGGGAAATGCTGGCAACGCTCGGCCCGGCCCCGGCGGAAGGCTGGCGCGTGCTCGACTTCGGCTGCGGAACGGGCTTCGCCTCAGAGCAGGTGTTGAACCATTTGGGTGCGGCCGGCGTCGCCTCGCTGACTTGCTACGATCTCTCGCCGGAAATGGTGCGGTGCTGCCGGCAGAAGGTCGCCCCGCGGTTTCCAACCGCCACGTTCACGCATCGCTGGGAGCAGATCGCCGAGGAAGGGCCATACAACCTGCTAGCTACCAACGCGCTGCTGCACCACCTGCCCGACCCGCTGGAGACGATTCGCGGGCTGCTGAGCGTGCTGTCGCTCGACGCGGTGTGGGCCGCGGGTCACGAGCCGTCGTGCCGCTTCTATCAGAACCCCGCCTGCGTGGCACATCTCCAGCGCTATCAGGCTCAGAAGCGCCGCTGGCGGTCGTGGCGCGCGTTGCGGCGCTCCGTGGACGCATCCTCCTGGTTCAAACGATTGGGGGGCCGCGGCCAGTCCCAAAGCCTTGACCGCGCGCGAGGCCGCCCGGCGCGGGCTATTCCAGCACGAGCCGCCGGCACGATTGATCGACCGCCTGGTCGATCTGCACGTCGCTCACTCTCCTCAGGAGGCCCAGGCGGGCCGCGGATTCGATTTCCAGGCGATGGCCCGCTCGCTGCAAGACGTTCTGGCGGCTGGCGTGGGTCAAGACCTGCGCGTTCATGGGGCCAGTCTTCGAAGGCGGATTGCCGGCTTCGTGGCAAACGGCTTGCCGTCAACTGGCCGCAGAGTTCCCCCACGACGGCGCAACCTTCTGCGCCGTGTGGCGGCGTGAACATGGGGCGCGTTTCTAAGCGTGCCCGTGATTTGACGATCGAACCCCGCGTTCTGATGGGCACGTTTGGAAACGTGCCCCACGGCCGTGCCCCACGACGGGTGCTTCACGAGCCGTTACTCGCCTTTGTCCTTCTTCAGCGGCGTGGTCCACAGATAAATCTTGTGTTCCCGCTCGCCGAAGATGTCATCCTGAGCCAGGACCGTGATTTCCTTATCCGGCTTGACGCCTTCCATGTCGAAGTCGTGCGACACGATCCGGCAGCCCGGCTTGAGCTTCTCGAGCTGCGGGATCAGGCGAACGTTGAGGCTCGGCAGCAGGTACAAGGTGATGACGTTGGCCTTGGTCAGATCGAGCGTGAAGATGTCCTCCTGCTTGATCTCGACCAGCTTCTCCACCTTGTTCTTCTTGACGTTCTCGTTGGATTCCGCGATCCGCTTAGGATCAATGTCGAAGCCGACCGCTTTGCAGCCGACCTTCTTGGCGGCGGTGACCACGATCCGACCGTCGCCGCAGCCCAGGTCGTAGACCACGTCGGTTTTCTTGACCTCGGCCAACTCGAGCATCTTGTCCACCACCACTTGGGGAGTCGGCACGTAGATCACGTCCGGGTCGCGCGATTTCTTCTCCTTCTCGTCGCCGATGGCCGTTTCGCGCCACAGGAGACCGCTTGCCAGAACGCCCAGGGCCAAGAGTAGTGACAGACAAACGCGGTGCATGGTTGTTTCCTCAAAGATCGGGTGCGTCAGAGTGCGGCCGAGCTGCGCCCACGGCGCTTCCCGGCCCCAATGACGACTATTGTAGTTAGGCAAAAAGAGCGCAAGCAACCGGTGCGGCAAGAAAGAGCATGAGAGTTTGCGGCTGAAGCCTCGGGCACTCACGGCTTCGTGCCAGGCCGAGCGTTACGTCCGCTTGATTCGAGGTACGCCAGCAGGTCGAGAATCTCTTCCTTCGTCAGCGTGTTGAGCGTGCCGGCCGGCATCGGCGAGACGAGCGAGAACTGCTGCGCCGTGATGTCTTTTTTCAGCACCCGCGTGGTGCGGTCGGGGGCGAGCGGGTCGGCCGCGAGCCAAATCGCCTCGTCGTCGCCGCCGGTGAGCGTGCCGGTGATCGTGCGGCCCTCGGCCGTTTCCACGATCAGGCCCCGGTACTTCTCGTCGATCGCCTTGGAGGGCGAAAGGATCGATTCCAAAAGGTCGCGGCGGCCGAAACGGGCAGCGACGGCCGTCAGGTCGGGGCCGATCGGCTGCCCCTGGGCCCCGAACTTGTGGCAGCGGCTGCACATCCCCGCGTCGAACATGGCCTTGCCTCGCGCGAGATCGCGCCCGCGGCCCACCAGCTCCAGCGAGCCTTCCAAATCATCCATTTCCCAAGCTCTCACCGTCTTGCGATCGGGGAGGGCCGGCAAATTCGGCGGATGGCGAACGAGCAGCGGGGCCAGAGCGGCCCGTTCCGCGGCGGGGACCGTCGCCAGGGCGTCCTGCTTGATGAAGTCCACCACGGTGTGCACGTACCGCGCGCCGTCGAAGCCGTTGGCCTCGCCGAGCCAGCGGAAATACTGCCGGCGCAGCGCCGGCGTCCAGCCGTTCTTCACGTTCCGCAACACATAGAGATAGTGCGCCTTCTCCTCCTGGGTCTTGGCCTTGGCGAGTAGCTCCAGGGCTTGTGCCGGCAGCCTGGGCGCATCGAAATAGGCCAGCAGCTCACAGGCGAGTTGGTTGACTTCCGGCGCCGGATCGGGCAGCAGCCCCTCGATTCCCTTGGTCAGGCGCTCGACCGTATCGCGCGGCGGGCGGCCGTGGCGGAGACAGGAAAGCGTGACGGCGCGAACGAGGAGCAGCTTCTGCGTCGTCGTCAGCTCCCGCAACGGGAACTGTTCGAGCCGCGCAAGGAGACGCGGCTGGATCGGCGAGCCGCCCACGCGCGACAGAGCTAAGAGCGCTACCAGCGACGTAGTCGGTTGTTTCTCCGCCAGCGCGCGCTCCTGCCAGGTGTCAGCCGGCTGATGCTCGATCGCCACGCGCGCCGCGTGCCGCAGCCAGACATCGTCGCTGCCCAAGTGCTGCCAGGCGGCTTCGATGGCCTTGGCATCGACGTGGCCGTGGAAGGCTTCGAGCGCCCTTCGTAGCGACCGAGCGGCAGCGGCGCGCCGATCGCGATCCTGTTCCTGCGGCGACGGCGGCGACTCTTTGACGGGCGGGCCGACGTAGCGCACGCGATAGAGGCCCGCCTGCGTGCCCCGCCCGCCGGTCGTGAAATACATGGCCCCCTCCGGGCCGAACTCCAGGTCGGTGACGTTGAGCGGCCGCCCGCGGAGGAACGTTTCGGCACGGGCCGAGTAGCTGGCTCCCTGCGGCGTCAGGTGAACGGCCAGAATGCGGCCGTAGGCCCAGTCGAGGATGAACAGCGCCCGGCGGAGCCGCGGCGGAAAGTGGCTGCGCGTGCCGAACCGCACGGCCGTCGGCGAGGCCAGGCCGATATCGAGCGTTGAGGGCAGGCTGTCGGGATACCAGACCGGCCACTTGTTGACCCCTTGCCGCCAGCCGTACTCGCCGCCGGAGACGACGTGGTTCACGCGGCACGGCCGGTACCACGGCAGCCCCACGTCCCACTCCATGTCGGCGTCGAACGTGAACATTTCCCCGTCGGCATTGAAGTCGATCCCGTAAGCGTTGCGGAACCCGCCGCAGATCACGTCCCAGCGACGGCCGTGCCGATCGGTGCGGACCACGTGACCGGCCGGCGGCCCGGCGCCGTAGTTGAAGAGCTGCTTGTTCCACTCGCAGGGGAGCGGCCGGTCAACGTCGTAATTCCGATACGGCGACCCGGTGGGCTGATAATCGACCGGCAGCTTCGTGTCGTTGCCGTGGATCAGATAGAGGAGGCGGTCCGGCCCCAGCACCAGGTCATTGCGGCCGTGGCCCACGTCGCCGGGCGACGTGCGGAGCGGCTCTACCTTATCGAAGCGGTCGTCGCCGTCGGAGTCCGTCAGGCGGTAGAGGGCCTTGTCGTTATTGGCGTTGGCGTACAGGCCGCCCAAGGCCCAGACAAGGCCGCGGCATTCGCGGAGCGCCTCGTTCACCGTCTCCAGGCGCTGCGGCTCGCCCGGCCTGGCGGGCAACGTGAGTCGGAGAATGCCGCGATCTTCGCGCCCAATGAGGATTCGTCCCTTGGCATCGAAGGTCAGGCTGACCCACGAGCCGTCGTCCTTGCCGGCGGAGCGGAGCAGCTCGACCTCGAAGCCCGGCAGCACGGCGATGCGTGCGGCATCAGTCGCACCTTTGGCCCCCAGTGCTTGCTTCCACTGGTTGTAGTCGTCCAGCACGCCCGACTGATCGACCTCGTCGGCGCCGGGCGCCGGCGCGGCCGCCGCCAAGGCAACAGCGCCGCCAGGACGAACGCCCTTGTGCGGATGGCCGGCAGAAGCGCGCGCATCACACGCGGGGCCTTTCTAGCGGGCAAGTCGAAGTCGTCAGACTTCGGGGGCTCAAACTGAGGGCGGGCCCGCATTGGCTGAACTCTGGCGAGTTCAGCTACGGGGTGCTTTGGGGTTTCGCCGGCGCTGCCTTCTGCGACTCGACCGTCTTGGAGTCATCCGTCTTGCCAGCCTTCTTCGGGTCGGGCGTCTTGGAGTCATCCGGCACCGGCGCCACGCTCTTGGTGTCCGACTTCTTCGGGTCAACGGACTCCGGCTTGGGATCGACCGTCTTGGTCTTCGCGGGTTCCGGCTTCACCGGCTTGGGCTTCGCGCGGGGGACCTCCGGCAGCGCACTGCGGAGGTCTTGCGCCAGCGTCTGGGCTTCTTCCGCCAATTGCTCTTCCTTGTAGGTCCGATTGGAGGGATCGATGTTCTTGACGAATGGATCGATCAGCGCCAACAGGTCGCCTGCCAGCTTGGCTTGGGCCGGCGGAGTGGCGGCGCGGATGCCGCCTTGCACCTTGGGATTGGGGCCGTTGAGCCCTCGCCGCACGGCCTCCAGGCAATCGTGCAGCAGGCGGCGTTCCATCTCGGTCTCGGCGACCGTGGCGGCCAATTCACCGAGCGCTTGGGCCGCGGCTGGCGTCCCCGCCACCGGATCGCCGGCCTTGAGCGTCAGCATGCCCAGGCTCCGCGCCGCGTCGCACCGGAAGGCCACCGACACCTGCGTATCGCCGACGATGGCCAGCAGCGGACCAGCGGCCGTTGGCGATTTCAAATAGCCGAGAACCTCCACGGCGCGGCGACGCAGGAACTCGTGTGCGGCCGGGGAACAGTCTTTCGGCACGTTGGCATCCTGGACCGCCGTGAGCATCGAGGCCAGGAGCGCCGGCTGATGGGCGGGGGCCACGCCCAGATCGGCATGCCGGTGCAAGCCGCGCAAGGCAGTCGCTCGCAGCGACAAAGGGGTCTGCGGATTGTCAAAGAGTTGCAGCAAATAGGGCGTGGCCGCGATCAGCGGCTCCGGCGGCGCCGCGAGCTGAAGCCCGGTGAGCTTCGGCTCCTTCTCGTTCAGGTCGCCGATCACTAGCAGGGCGTTAACGCGCGACTGGATCGGCAGCTTGTCATCGGCCACGAGCTTCTTCATTTCGGCAAACAGGAACTCGCGAACCAGATCTGGGTGCCGTTGGTGGTCCCCTTACCCGCGTCGAGCCCGTGCTGCCGGATCACCTGGCGAACGTCCCACAGGCCGGGGATGACCTCCTTGATGGTGAAGCCCTTGACGAGTGTGCCGAAATACTCGCGCAGGACGGCCTCGTCTCCTGGCGCCAGGCGCCGGAGGCCAGGATCTTCTCCACGGCGGGCCTTTTAGGCCCCAGAATCTTCGCTGCGCCGGGAGGGTGGGCCGCCTTGGCGGGCACGGCCGTCGGTGGCTTCACGACCCGCTTCTTTTCCTCCTGGGCGGCCCCGAGCGAACTGATCGCCCATGCCGCGCAGACGAGGCACGCGAAGCGACGAAGTGCTCGAACGTTCATGATCGCGGACATAGCCCTTCCCCCAGCGCAAAAGCTCATCGCGGATGTGAAGCCCGATTCGGTGGCGACGCGGCCGTCATCGGCTCGGTTCGCCAGCGCCCCCAAGGCATTGCTACTAGACTACCGCTGCCGCACGGCGGGTGTCAACGAATCGGCGGCGGGCTCGGCGGGCTCGGCGGCTGGTGCCGCGTCGGTCGAAGCCGCATTTGTCGAAGCCCGGCTTCTTGGAGAAGTCGGGCTTCCTGGGCGGTGGGTGGTACAATGCCCGGTATGTCCGTCGATCGCCACGCCGATCCGCCGCTGCCCTACTTGGAGACCTTTGCCAAGGTGGCCGAGCTGTCGAGCTTCACGGCGGCGGCCAAGGAGCTGGGCCTGACGCAGGCCGCCGTCAGCCAGCGGATTCAATCGCTCGAGCAGGCCCTGCGGACCGCTGTGTTCGACCGCCACGGCAGCCGTACGCTGCTCACCGACGCGGGGCGCCGGCTGCTCCCCTTCGCGCAGCGCATCCTGGCCTTGCACCACGAGGCCGTTGCCGAAGTGACCGGCCAGTCGCTGGTGCTGAGCGGCGACCTGGCGCTGGCGGCCAGCTCGATCCCCGGCGAGCACCTGCTGCCGGCGATGCTGGCCGAGTTCGGCCGGCTGCACCCTCGGGTCCACGTGCGCGTCTCGGTCACCGACAGCCGTGCGGCGGCCCAGGCCGTGGCCGGCGGCGAAGCGCACCTGGGTCTGGTCGGCGATAAGTCGGGCGGCGCCCTCTGGAATTCCGCCCGTTCGCCACGGATGAGATGGTCGTCATCGCGCCGCCAGAACATGCCTGGGCCAAGCGGCAGCGCGTGACGCTGGAACGGTTGGCCGCAGAGCCGCTGATCTTGCGCGAGCCCGGCTCCGGCTCGCGGCGCTGCCTGGAGCAAGCTCTGTCCCAGGCCGGCAAGACGCTGAGCGAGTTTCGCGTGGCGCTGGAGCTGGGCAGCAACGAGGCCATTAAGGAGGCCGTGCGGCGAGGGCTCGGCGTATCAGTCGTCTCCCATCAAGCCGCGGAGAAGGAGCTCCAGTCCGACGAGCTGCACGCCGTGCGCATCGCCGACTTGCCGCTGCGACGCGAGCTGTACCTGGTGCGCGACACGCGGCGGGCGCTGCCCGCGGCGGCCGTGGCGTTCCAGGAGCTGGCCCTCGCCCCGGCGCGACGGCACGCGGATAGTCGTCTTTCGCTCCCGCGAAAGAACGTCCTTTCGCGGAGCGAAAGGCGACGATGGCTTCTACGTCAGTGCGTGCCCGTGGTCTGATGAGACCGGGTCTGGGCCTTGGGCTTGCCGTGGCTGCCGGGCACTTGCGGAATCCGCATGGCGTAGAACGACCGCCAGACGAAGACCAGGGCGATCAGCGAGCATCACGCACGCCGACGTACGGCGTGTAGTCCCGGCCGTCGCCCGCTCGTGGCCGCCTCCTTGATCTCGACGGCGATCTCGACCGCCAGCAGGCCGAACAGCGTCGAGAACTTGATGATCGGGTTCAGCGCCACCGAGGTCGTGTCCTTGAACGGATCGCCGACCGTGTCGCCGACGACCGTCGCGGCGTGCAGCGGCGTGCCCTTCTCCTTGAGATCGACTTCGACCAGCTTCTTGGCGTTGTCCCAGGCGCCGCCGGCGTTGGCCATGTAGATGGCCTGGAACAGGCCGAACACGGCGATCGAGATCAGGTAGGCCACGAAGAAGTTCGGGTCGAAGAACGCGAAGGCCAGCGTGATCGTCATCAGGGCGATGAAGATGTTCCACATGCCGCTCTGGGCGTACTGCGTGCAGATGCGGCACGACCGTCTTCGAGTCCTCGATGTCGGCCTCCTTCTTGTCGAGGTCCATGTTCTTCTTGATGAACTCGACCGCCCGGTAGGCGCCGGTGGTCACGGCCTGCATCGACGCGCCGCAGAACCAGTAGATCACCGCCCCGCCGCAGATGAAGCCCAGCAGCACCGGGGCGTCGGTCAGGCTCAGCTGCAGCATGCCCGCTTTGCCCAGCAGCAGGATGATCGAGAAGATCATCGTCGTCGCGCCGACGACGGCCGTGCCGATCAGCACCGGCTTGGCCGTCGCCTTGAACGTGTTGCCGGCCGAGTCGTTCGCCTCCAGGTAGTGCTTGCCCTGCTCGAAGTCGGGCTCGAAGCCGAAGTCCCGCTTGATCTCCTCCTTGATGCCCGGAATGTGCTCGGTCTGGGCCAGCTCGAAGATCGACTGGGCGTTGTCGGTCACCGGGCCGTAGCTATCGACGGCGATGTTCACCGGTCCCATGCACAGGAAGCCGAACGCCACCAGGCCGAAGGCGAAGATCGAGCCGACGCCGACCAGGTTCGGCGGCAGTCTCCGGATCCGCGTCGGCGTGAGCCTGCAGGTCTCGAGCTGCTGACTGCAGCCTCCTTGATCGCGTCCTGGTCGATCGCGCTCCAGCGTGGGATGGCGGTGAGCTGACCGCATACGTTGAGCCCTGCAGGCTGACGAAGCACGGCCATCAGGCCGGCGATCAGCATGCCCTTCCAGAAGGCGCTGAAGTTGCCGGCCACGATGCCCGAGAGGATCGTCAGCGACGCGCCGCCTTCGCGCGAGGCGGTCACGATCTCGTGCACGTGCTTCGAGTGCGAGCTGGTGAAGACCTTGGTGAACTCGGGAATCAGCACGGCCGCCAGCGTGCCGCAGCTGATGATCGTGGCCAGTTGCCACCACAGGTTCGGGTACGGTCGTCGCCGCCGCACCGTCAGGTCGCGGATCAGCAGCCAGCTCATGCCGATACGACGTGGTGATGCACAGGATCGAGGCGATCCAGATCAGCCGCGTCAGCGGCGCCTCGAAGTTGAACTCCTTCAGCCCGCGGTACTTGGCTTCTCGGAGATCGCCTGGTTGATGAAGTACGACGACGCCGGACATGAAGTCCATCAGGAACCGCATGGCGAAAATCCAGACGATCAGCTTGGCCTGCATGTCGACTGCTGTCGGCACGGCCAGCGTGATGAACGCGATCAGGGCCACGCCGGTCACGCCGTAGGTCTCGAAGCCGTCGGCCGTCGGGCCGACCGAGTCGCCGGCGTTGTCGCCCGTGCAGTCGGCGATCACGCCCGGGTTGCGCGGGATCGTCTTCCTTGACGTTGAAGACGATCTTCATCAGGTCGGAGCCGATGTCGGCGATCTTGGTGAAGATGCCGCCGGCGATGCGCAGGGCCGACGCGCCCAGCGACTCGCCGATGGCGAAGCCGAGGAAGCAGATGCCGACGATCTGCCGCGGCACGAACAGCAGGATGATGACCATCATCACCAGCTCGAGCGAGATCAGGAACAGGCCGATCGACATGCCCGCCCGCAGCGGAATGTTGACCACGTCCCACGGCTCGCCCTGGAGCGAGGCGAAGGCGGTGCGGCAGTTGGCGTAGGTGTTGACGCGGATGCCGTACCAGGCCACCGCAGTACGAGCCGCCCATGCCGACGACGGAGAAGAAGCAGCACCAGCAGCACTTTGAGGAACGGGCCGATCGGCACGGGCGCGGCGATGTCCGTGATCGTCTGCGCCGTGCTTCGTCCCATTGGTCCGGGGTCAGCCGCGTCCTTGACGCTGCGCGAGGAACGCGTCGCGGTCTCAGTCGACCGGCTGCGCCTGTCAGCGGCTCCAGTGCCGTGACGACGGCGTCGTCGGGAATCTTTCTCAGCCGGGTAAGGCGAAGCTCCTGAATCGTCCGATCGGTCACCTGGTATTCGTGCATGGCCGAAGCCGAGCAGGTAATACGTGATCGCCACCGCGATGAGGACGAACAGCATCAGCAGGAACTTGCCCTGCTGGATGAGGTACGTCTTGCAGGTCTGGAAGATGATCTCGGCGACGTCGAGCATCGACTTGTGGGCCGGCAGCTTGTGGATCTGCGTCCGCAGGTACAGGCTGATGCCCAGCGTGCCGGAGATGACCAGCGCGCCGTAGAACAGCAAGTCCCAGGCGCTCATGCCGCCGAGGGTGGGGAACTTGCCGACGTGCAGGTCGGGAATGGCCAGGTCGGCTTCGCTGGCCATGGCTGGTCCGCCCACCAGGACGAGCACGAAGAAAGACCACAGGATCGGCTGGAGATGCCTGACGGCCAGGCTCACTTTCAGCGGATTGAGGTACCTCGACAGGAAAAAACGCCTCATTGGTGTGTTGGTCCTTTCGTGTTCTGTCACACTCGAAGGGATTCGTCCCCTGGCCCGATTCGCGCGCTGCGCCAGGGAAGTGGGGAGATTGACGCAAGATACCGCTGGAGGGTTTTGGAGACAATGGCGCCTCGCGGCGGCGTCACATCACTTCGAGGGCTGCTCGACGACCTCGACTTCGATGTGCCGGTAGGACTCACCCGTGCATGGACAGAGCTCCAGACGGTATCGCAGTTCGCCGCGCATCTTTTCGATGGCCTCGGCGCGCGTGGTGCCCGTGGTGCTCACGTGCCCCACGTCGGCACTCTGGCAGTCGATAGCCCATCTTCCGCCGGAAAGTGGCCGGATTGTGCAAGGGAATCTCATGGATCACGACTCCTCAACCCGGCGAGCGACCAGTAAGTCAGTCCTCGTGCAAGGGCGGTCCCGCAGCAACGTCTGCTGTAGAGCGAGCCGCAGCGGCAGCAGCCAATATACCGCAAGACCCGAGGGGACAACACGCGGAGCACTTTGCGGGTAGCTCGAGGGCTTCTCGCCCCTTGACGGGCCGTTTCCAATGGTTAGGCTAGCTAATTATTAAATGGCTAACGATTAGTCCGCGCACGGAGCGACGCCATTGCTCAAATACGATTTCGAGGCCAGCATCGGCTACTGGCTGCTGCGGACGGCCCGCGAGTATGAACGGGCCGTCAACGCGGAGCTGGCACCCCACGGCATCACCTTCCGGCAGTGCCAGGTCTTGGGCTGGCTGGCCCTGGAGGGGGAGCTCTGCCAGCGAGACCTGGCCGAGCGGCTGCAGGTGGAGCCGCCCTCGCTGGTGAGCCAGCTCGACCGCATGGAGAGCGACGGCTGGATCGAGCGCGTGGCCTGCGCTCACGACCGCCGCAAGAACCTGATTCGCCCCATGCGGGGCGTGTTGCCGGTGTGGTCGAAGATCGTGGCCTGCGCCAAGCGCGTCCGAGAGCGCGCGACGCGGGATTTCGCCCCCGAGCAACTTGAACTGCTCAAGACGCTGCTGGAGACGCTGCGCCGCAACCTGGCCGACGCTTATCCTGAACAACCGGAGGACTCTGACGATGCATCCCCGAAGACTGCTGCTGACCGCGGTCGCGACGTTGTCGCTCACGTCAACGGTCGCCGGCCCGGCATGGGGCCAGGCCCCCAAGGCGCGGGTCGTGGCCGCGGCCGCCATCGAAAAGGAAGTGCGGCAAGGGGCCGCGTTCGTGGGCACGATTAAGCCGCTGCGCCGCAGCGTCGTGGGCAGCGCCGTGGACGGCCGCGTCGATAAGTTCCCCGTCAACGACGGGGACCGCGTCGAAGAGGGCATGACGCTGGCGAAGCTCAAGAGCGAGACCTTCGAAATCCAGCTTGCCGCCGCCAAGGCGGAGCTGAAGCTGCGGACCATCGACCGTGACGAGGCGAAAAAGCTGCGGCCCGATGAGATCAGTGAAGCCCAGGCCCGCATGGACGGGGCCAAGACGCTCCGCGATTTCACCCAGCAGCAGATGGAGCGGATGAAGGTCCTTTCCGAGCGGGGGAGCGTGACCCTGGACCAGTTCCAGGAGAGCCTATCGGCCGCCGACCGCGCTGTGCAGGCCTATCTGGAAGCCAAGGCCGCCCACGCCGTGGTGTTGCACAGCGAGAAGATCGCCAAGGCAGAAGCCCGCGTGGCGGCACAAGACGAAGAAATTCGCCGTCTCAACGACATCATCAAGAAGCACACGATCGTCGCGCCCTTCAGCGGCTACGTGGTCGCCGAGCACGTGGAGCTGGGGCAGTGGGTCACGTCCGGCGACCCGGTGGTGGAGATGCTCGATATCGATACGGTGGAGGTCGAGGTGATGGTTCCGCAGGACTACATTGCCAAGATCAACGCCAAAGACACGGCCGGCGTGCGGGTCGAGGGGCTGGAAGGCCCGCCGCGGACGGGCACGGTCGAGCGCATCGTGCCGAGCGCCGACGTGCGCTCTCGCACCTTTCCGGTCAAGGTTCGCCTCGAGAACGAGAAGCACCTGCTCAAAGCCGGCATGCTGGCCAACGTGACGCTGCCCGTCGGCGCCCCGCGCAGCTCGTGCTGGTGCCGAAGGACGCGCTCGTCCTGGCCGGGCGGCGGTACGAGGTGTTCGTCGTCGAGGGCGAAGGGGACCAGGCCGAGGCGAAGGTCCGGGCGCTCGGCGTGCAATTGGGCGTCACCGAAGGCGAGTGGATCGCGGTCACGTCGCAGCCTCCCTTGAAGGCGGGGCAGCTCGTCGTCGTGCAGGGCAACGAACGGCTAACCGACGGCGCGAAAGTACAACTGGCGGAGTCAGAGGCGAAGCAGCATTAGAGACACGAACCCGAGCGAAGCCTTGTGATCGGGGAATCTGAAAGTGAGGAACGCTAATAATCGCTAATAATCGCTAATAATCGCTAATAATCGCTAATAATCGCTAATAATCGCTAATAATCGCTAATAATCGCTAATAATCGCTAATAATCGCTAATAATCGCTAATAATCGCTAATAGTCGCTAATAGTCGCTAATAATCGCTAATAATCGCTAATAATCGCTAATAATCGCTAATAGTCGCTAATAGTCGCTAATAATCGCTAATAGTCGCTAATAGACGCCGATGACCATCACGTGGTCATTGCGGACTCCCGCGATAGGCTTTGCCCTCTCCATTAGCGACGATTAGCGCCTATTAGCGTTCCGAAGTCTTACAACGCCATGCAGTTCATCGAATTCGTCGTTGCCAATCCGGTCAAGGTCGCCGTCGGCGTGCTGCTGCTGGTGCTGTTCGGCGTCGTGGCGCTGTTTCGCATGCCGATGCAGCTCACGCCCGAGGTGCAGACGCCGACGATCACCATCGAAACGCGCTGGCCCGGGGCCAGCCCGCAAGAGGTCGAGCGGGAGATCGTGCTCGAGCAGGAGAAGCAGCTCAAGAGCGTCGAGGGGGTGACCAAGATGTCCTCGGAGTGCATGGACTCGGTCGGGCCGCATCACCCTGGAGTTCTCGGTCGGCACCGACATGGAAGGGGCCTTGCTGCGAGTCAACAGCCGGCTGCAACAGGTGCCGGAATATCCCGAAGACGCCGACGAGCCGGTCATCACCACGGCCAACTCCTCCGACCGGCCGATCGCCTGGTTCATCCTCAGCGTCCGGCAGCCCGGCGCCGGAAGACATCGACGAGGTTCCAGAAGGAACATCCCGAGCTGGCCGAGGCGCTCGAGCCCGTGCGGCGGGCGCACAATCCCGGGCTGGCGATGGTGCGGCTGCGGCGGCTGGCCAAGGAAGAGCCGGCCGTGCGGGAGCTGCTGCCGCCGGACATCGACGTGACGAAGCTGCGGCGCTTCGCCGAGGACGTGATCGAAGCCCGCTTCGAGCGCGTGCCGGGCGTGTCCAATTCCAACGTGCTGGGCGGCCTGGAAGACGACCTGCAAGTCATCGTCGATCCGGCCGAGCTCGCCGCCCGCCAGGTGACGATCGCAGACGTCCGCAATGCCCTGCGGCTGGCCAAACGAGGACACCTCCGGCGGCGACTATTCGGGAAGGCAAGCGCCGCTACGTCGTCCGCACGCTCGGCCAGTTCCGCACGCCGGAGCAGGTGGAGCGAGCAACTGCTGGCCGTGCGCGACGGCAAGCCGGTCTTCGTGCGCGACGTGGCCGAGGTCAAGCTCGGCTTCAAGAAGCCCGACGGCGTCGTGCGGCGGTTCGGCGACCTCCTGCATCGCCGTCAACGCCCTGCGCGGAGCGGGCGCCAACGTGATCGACGTGATGGCCGGCCTGCGCGAGGCCAACCGCGAGCTGAACGAAGGCCCGCTCCGCACCGAGCAGCTTCAGCTCCTGCACGTCTACGACGAGACCGAGTACATCCACTCGGCCGTAGACCTGGTGAACGAGAACATCTTCGCCGGCGGCGCGCTGACGATGATCGTGCTGATGTTGTTCCTGCACCGCGGCTGGAAGACGCCGCTGTTCAGTCGCTGGCATCGCGCTGACGGCCGCGGCCGCCGTGTACCTGTCGCCCTGGTTCTTCGCCCTGACGCTGGCGCTGATCCTGACCTGCGGGCTGTGGTTCGCCCGCGGGGCGCTGATCATCGGGATCGTGATCGCCGTCAGCTTGATCGGCACGTTCGTCGTCCTGCACATGCTGGGTCGCTCGCTGAACGTGATCAGCCTGGCGGGGCTGGCCTTCGCCGTGGGCATGCTGGTCGATAACGCCATCGTCGTGCTGGAGAACATCTATCGCCGCTATCAACTGGGAGAGACTCCGCCACACGGCGGCGGTGCGCGGCACGCAGGAGGTGTGGGGGGCCGTGGTCTCCTCGACGCTGGCCAACCTGGCCGTCTTCCTGCCGATCGTGTTCGTGAAGGAAGAAGCCGGGCCAGCTCTTTCATGGATATCTCACTGGCCATCAGCGCGGCGGTCGGCTTGTCGCTGGTGGTCGCCGCCACCGTCGTTCCGGTGGCCGCCGCCCGGCTCTTGCGGAAACAGGGCCCCGAAGCGCCGCAGCAGGCAGCTGACCCCGCCCTGGCCCAGTTGCTGGCCCGCGGAGCAAACCCGGAAATCGGCACGTCGGCGCTCGGCGATAACGGTGAGCCGATCACCAACGGCGACGGCCGCCTCCGCGACGGCGAGCCTGCCGTGAGCCCCGGCGATAACAGCAGAAACAGCACCGTGCCGATCGGCCACAGCGCCAGGTTCTTCGCATGGCTGTATCGCGTAACCATGGAGCCGCTGCAGCACGGCGGCGAGGCCTTCGTGCGATGGGTCGGGACCACGAATGCCTGGCTGTTGGCCACTCCGTTGCGAGGCGTGACCTTCATTGTCGCCCTGCTCGGCGCGTGCTGCGTGCTGTTGTGGGTGCTGTGGCCGAAGGTGGAGTACCTGCCGGCCGGCAATCGCAACCTGGTGATCGCCATCGTGCTGCCCCCGCCGGGCTATAACCTCGATCAGCTCATGTCGCTCGGCGACGACAGATCGAAGAAGGGCTCGAGCCGTATTGGAACGTCGATCCGGACAGCCCGGAGGCCGCCAGAGCTCGATGCGCCCGTGATCGGCGATTTCTTCTTCGTGGCTCGCGGCCGGCAGGTGTTCTTGGGCGTGCGGGCCCATGATCCCGACGAGGCCGGCAAGCTGGTGCCGATGATCAGCGGCATCGCGTCGAAGCTGCCGGGCACGTTCGCCGTCGTCAAGCAAACCAGCCTGTTCGAGCAGGGCTTGATGGCCGGTCGCACCGTCGATATCGAGATCACCGGCCCCGAGCTGACGAAGCTCGTCGAGCTGGGCGGGCAAAGTGCTGGGCATGGTCGATGCGGGCGGTGCCGTCGGCGCAGAAGCGGCCGGTGCCGAGCCTCGACCTCTCGGCCCCGGAGCTGCACTTCCTGCCCAAGCTGGTGCAGTCGGCCGAGATGCAAATGAACTCCACGGAGCTAGGCTACGCGGTCGAATGCCCTGGTGGACGGGGCCTACGCCGCCGACTATTTCATCGGCGGCGACAAGATCGACCTGACGATCATCGGCAAGAACGGCGCGGACGGGCGGCCGGACTATGACCACAGCCAGGACATCCAGGGCCTCTCCGTGGCCACGCCGACCGGCGAGCTGGTGCCGCTGGACACGCTGGCCGACGTCGAGCTGCTCGAGCGGACCGGAGCAAGTCAATCGCCGCGAGCGGCAGCGGGCCATCACCATCGAGGTCACGCCGCCGCCGGACATGCCGCTGGAAGACGCCATGCAGCGGATCCGGGAGCAGATCGTGCAGCCGCTGGAGGCCAGCGGGCAGCTGGAGGGCGGCTACCGCATCAGCCTGGCCGGCACGGCCGACAAGCTGGCCAAGGCCTGGGACGACCTGTATCTCAACCTGGTGTTTGCCGCGGTGATCACGTACCTCTTGATGGCGGCCCTGTTCGAGTCGTGGCTCTACCCGCTGGTGATCATTTCCAGCGTGCTCGCTCGGCGGCGTGGGCGGCATCCTGGGGCTGCGGCTTCTCAACGTGTACTTGCTGGCCATCGGGCAGGTGCCCCAAACGCTCGACGTGCTGACGATGCTGGGCTTCGTGATCCTGATCGGCACGGTGGTCAACAACCCGATCCTGATCGTGCACCAGTCGCTCAACCACATGCGGGAAGACGGCATGTCTCCCTACGACGCGATCCTGGAGAGCACCCGCACGCGCATCCGCCCGATCTTGATGACCACCATCACCACGGTGCTGGGCCTGTTGCCGCTGGTGCTGTTCCCCGGGGCCGGCAGCGAGCTGTACCGCGGCCTGGGCAGCGTGATCCTGGGCGGGCTGATCGTCTCCACGCTGCTCACGCTCTTCCTGATCCCGACGCTCTTCAATCTCGCGCTAGAAGCCAAAGCGCGGCTGACACGACTCGTGGGTCCGTCGCCGAGCGGCGCTCAGCCGCACGCAGAGCCGAAAGCGCTGGTTGAAGCGCGGTGAGCCCTCGGCGAGACACTAACCCGACGCGTCAGCGAGCGAGAGGCGGGCACACGCTCGGGGCTGGGCGGCGATTCTCCCTCGCTTGCGCATCGGGCTAGGGTCGTGAAGTCGAAATCGGCGGAATAAGTCTGGGCAGAATGGTCGCTAAGAGTGAATGAACCACAGAGAGTCGACGCGGCCGAGCCGCAACGAGGACTTCTTGCCCGCAGATCGCGCGAATCGACGCGACATACCCATCGAACAGGAGGGCACAGAGGCCACAGAGAGATCGGTGGCAATCCAGGGCACTCTCTGTGGCCTCTGTGCCCTCCTGTTCAAGAGAATCTTCGCGCCACGCGCGGAGATCAATGGCTAGTAGTACAGAGAAGAGTTTGAATCGATGATCAACGTCTCTGTGCTCTGTGGTTTCTAAAATGCAATGCGCTACGGCCCGACGCGAGTACACGAGTTTGTGCGCGAATATCCAATTTAGGACACTAGTGTGGCTACTCCCACCAGCGGCGCACGATATCGCACTCTCGCAGCTTGCGGGGTGCATCGAATACCTGGCAGCGGCGCATTTCCTTAAAGCGCTGAATGCCGCGGGGAGTTGCCTTACTGCCTCCCACATAGAGTCCGTAGAGCCGCGGCAAGGCCTTGAGCTGCAGTAGCCCGTCATCGGTGATCCGCGTTGTCTCCAGATGCAGATTCTCCAGCGTCTTGAGTGGCGCTAAGCTGGCGAGCGCTTTGTCGCTGATCTCGGTGCGATTGAGGATCAAACTCGTCAAGGCGGGCAGTTCGCGCAGGTGGACGATCCCTGCGTCGCCAAGCTTGTTGCCCACGAGCGACAACTTCTCCAGTCCGGACTGGTCGCGAAGGCACTCTAGTCCCTGGTCGCTCACGCGAGTATGGTGCAAGAAAAGCCATTTCAGCCGGCGTTGCTGCTCGCTACCCCAATCGCGTTCGGCAAGATCGGCGAGCCTTGCTACGATCTCTGGCATTTCAAAGGGATCAATTCCCGTCGTGCCGCAAACGTATGCGCAGTGCAGATTCCGGTGAGCCACCAGCCAACGCAAACCGGCGTCTCCCAGCGATAAACCGCGGGCAGCGAAGCACTTGAGATTCGGCATGGTGGGCACGCCGGCCAACCCTGCGTCGGTGACCTGCGTCCCATCCAGGACGAGCAGTTCGAGTGGATGTTCGGCTGTCGCAGCCGAACTCGAGGAAGGGGCGACGGCGAAGCGACTGGCCTGATTGTAAACTTGCAGCGTCTTGAGGCTTCGCAGGGCCAAGAGGTGTGCCAGGCCGACATCCCCGAGCGCGCAGTCATGCAAGTCCACCGACGCGAGTTTTGGCAGCTCTCGCAATCGGGCTAGTCCCGCTTCAGTAACCTTGGTGCGGATGAGGGAAAGTGATTCCAGGTTGCGTAAGGAAAGCACGTGCCCGAGCCCCGCGTCGGTGACGTTCGGGCTGGCAATCTCGAGTCGTCTCAGGTCCGGCAGCCATTTCAGGCACTTGAGCCCGTCGTCGTTCACGGGGTCAGGCACGTGGGCCGCCGTAATCTCCAGGTCAGCGGCGTCGGGAGTGGGATCGCCGGAGAGGGCAGTTCGCGGTTCGACATAATAGAAGCCCGCCGCGTCCAACGCCGTTAGAGCGCGCCGGTTGGACAGCAAGACCTCCACTTCCGGCCGCTGCTTCCGGAAAGCGGCCAGCGCTTCCGCGGAAACGTTCGTCGAGTCTAAGACCACCGTCCGTAGCCGCCTCGATTCTGCCAGCCGCGCGAGATGCTTGTCGCCAAAGAGTTCGCCGCCGACGGTCAGCGTTTCCAGGCGTGGCAATTGCAAGACGGAGGGCAAATAGGCGGCCGGATCGTCCACCTCGGCTACGTTGATCGACGCGACGTTGACCGAGTCGCCGCCCAACAGCCAGAGCTGCCAGGGATCGCCTTCCACGGTGCCGCAACTGCCGCCGAGTCCGGCGATCGCTTCAGCTATGCCAGCCTGCCGACGATACGGCTCCACTACGTTCCGCCAGGCCGCTAACAGCACGACGAGGATTGTCGTCAGGGCCAGCAGAGAGCCGAGGCTGAATTGGAACCAGCGCAGCGGCCGGCGGGGAAAGAAGTGCATGGGAAGCTGAAGGTTGTCTGGACACTAGCCCGACGCGCCATGCGGGCACGCTCGGAGTCGGGCGGCGACTCTCCCTCGCTTACGCTTCGGGTTAGTGTGGTTTCCCTAGTCCGTGCCAATACAGTACAAGTACTTCGCCCCGCGAAGGAAGAGCTGCTTGCCGACGATGACGGGCGAGGCGTCTATGGGGTCGTCCAGGCGGTTTGTGGCAAGCACTTCGAGCTGCCGGCCGTGCTTGAGGACCACCGTCGTGCCGCCGCGATCGACGAAATAGATGCGGCCGGCGGCCGCCGCCGGAGACGCATACAGATTGCCCAGCCCCGGCACGCGGCGCGGCTCGAACACCGCCTTGCCCGTCGCCTTTTCCAGGCAGGAGAGCACGGCCGTGTTGCCTGCGGTGAAGTAGACCTGGTCGCCATAGACGATCGGCGAGGGGACATAGGGCGTCCCTTTGTCGTGCTTCCAAATGGGCCGGTCGGTGTCCGTGATGTCGCCGGTGGCATCCAATGGGATGGCCCGCGCGGCCGAGCCACGGTATCCGCTCATGCACAGCACGATGCCAGGCGCTGACACCGTGCCAGGCGCTGACGCCGTGCCCGGCGCCAGCAGGACCGGGGAGGGAATCGCGTTCACCGTCTGCCCGCCACATTGCCACAGGACCTTGCCGGTGGCCAGATCGTAGCTCCGCACCCGGTTCGTGCCGTTGACGACCGCTTGGGCGCGGCCCTCGTGCTGGACGACGAGCGGCGTGGCCCACGACGTTGGCTCGTCCCGGTCGGCGCGCCACTTGGGCTCGCCGGTCGAGGCGTCCAGCGCCACGATGAACGACTTCTCCTCGTGGTCCCAGTTGACGACGAGCGCGCCCTCGTGGACCACCGGCGACGTGGCCTCTCCCCAGCCATAGCGGGTCCGCATGTCGCCCAGGTCGCGGCGCCAGATGAGCTTGCCGTCCAGGTCGTAGCAGAAGACGCCGCGCGAGCCGAACGACGCGTAGACTCGCCGCCCGTCGGTCGTGGGCGAGGCCGAAGCGTAGCTGTTCGTGGCGTGCCGCCCCTCGTGAGGCACCTCTTCGCAGGCCACCTGCCGCCAGCGGGTCTTGCCGGTCGCCCGATCGAGGCAGTGGACCACGAACTGATAGATCGTCCGCGGCGGCTTGGTCTTGGCATCCGGGTGCGGCTTGGGCGGCTCGGGGGCGACGCGGTCCGTCTGGATCGCGCTGAGCACGAAGATGCGGTCTTCCCAGACGATGGGCGTGCCGCTGCCTTCGCCAGGGACCTCGACCTTCCACTTGATGTTCGTATCGGCGTCCCAGTTGAGGGGCGGATCGCCCAGCGGCGCCACACCGCCGGCCAGCGGCCCGCGCCATTGGTGCCAGTTATGGTCGCGCCGCGCGGCGACATCGCTGGCCAGGAGCGGCGCGGCAAAGCATGGTAGCAGCAGAGTTACGAACGCACGCAGCATGTGAGGGGCCTCCTCGGATTACGGCCGGAACGATCGCCCCAACTTACGGTCAGACGGCGCGTGACCGCAAGCGGTTCATGTGGTCGTTGCAGCGCCAGCCGCGGGCACGGGCGGCCTGCTTGCACTGCCGTTCGGCCGAAAGACTGACCCCAGCGCGAAACCTCCGAAGGACTTTCTGGCCGCTTTTGTTGCCGCCGCTGACTATTCTCAACGTGCCGGCCATTGGCGGTCGAAACTAGGATTGCCGGAACTGGCGGTTTGGCATTGCCGACGGCTTCGCTGTCAGTTCCGGCGTCACGTCGCTGGCCCCTTGGGGCCATGGCCGGGGCGGGCCAACTCACCTTGTATCCGCCCGAGCGTTTGAGTATCTCTAGCCCCCTTCGGAATTCCGGAGACCTCGCCTCGAACGCCGCTGGCGCTCGGGTCTAGTCTCCGCCGACGGCCGCGGCGGGATCAGCAAACGCGGCTCAACGGACCTTTCCCTTCACCGACCGCAAGTTCCTGGCACCTCGCATGGGGACACGCTCTCGATCCGTATCCAGGCGCGCCTGGGTGCGCGTCACCTGGGGAACCTGCGCCGCCACGGCCCTCGCCCTGGTTGCGGCCGTGTGGCCCTGCGCCTGGCTGGCTGGCCAGTCGCCCGGCCAGGAAGAAACGGTCGCCGACGTGCGCGTGGTGGGCAACTCCTCCGTGGAGCTGGCCAAGATCGTCCCGTTCATCAAGACCCGCTCCGGGCGGCCGTACGACTCGCAGCTCGTGCTGGAAGACATCCGGCGGCTGAACCGCTCGCGGATGTTTGCCAGCGTCAGCACCGAGAACCGCCGCGAGCCGGGCGGCGGCCTGGTCGTCGTCTTCCGCGTCGTCGAGCGGCCGACGCTGCAATACGTCAAGTACATCGGCCTGCGAAACGCCCTGGAAAAGAACCTGGAAGACGAGACCAACCTCAAGGTCGGCGAGCCCGTCGATCCCTACGCCGTCACCGAGGGCAAGCGGAAGATCGAGGAATATTACAAGACGAAGGGCTTCAACCTGGTCCAGGTCCGCATCGACGAGGGGACCAAACCCAGCGACCGCGGCGCCATCTACGTGATCCACGAAGGACCGCGGCAGCAGGTGTCGAGCATCCAGTTCGTGGGCAACACGATCGTCACCGGCCGCCGGCTGGCGACGCAAATCCAGACCGGCTCGATGTGGTTCTGGTACTTCTGGGGCTATCTCGACGTGGCCAAGGTGGACGACGACGTGAGGACGCTGGAGAAGTACTACAAGAACCTGGGTTTCCTGACGGCGCGGATCGGCGCGAGACGATCTTCGACGAATCGCAGACCTACTGCACGCTGCGGTTTGTGATCGACGAAGGACCGCGCTGCGAAATCAACAACGTCCGGTTCATCGGCGTCAACAAGTTCCGCGAGGAAGATATCAAGGGGATGCTCCAGCTCACGGCCGGCCAGCCGTTCGACGGCACCATGCTGCTGCGCGACAAGGCCACGATCGAGCAAATCTACGGCAGCTACGGCTACGTCTTCGCCGACGTGAAGCCCGAGCCGCAGGTCACCGAAGATGCCAGCCGGATGGACCTGGTATACGTCATCGAAGAAGGCAAGCGCTACCGCGTCGGCGACATCCTGGTGCAGATCGACGGCGAGAAGCCCCATACGAATATCCGCACCGTGCTGAACCGCATCGAGCTTCAGCCGGGCGACATCGTCGATGTCCGCAAGCTGCGCCGCAGCGAAGTTCGCTTGCAGCGCTCGCAGCTCTTTGCCGTCGATCCGCAGCGCGGCATCCGGCCGCAGCTCGTCGTGCAGCCGGCCGGCGACCCGGACGGAGGGCTCATGGCGGGCAAGCTCAAGGACTCGGCCACGGGTAACACGCCCAATCGCTCCGCCAACAGCGCCAACAAAGCCGGCAGCAGTTCGGCCAGCGGCTATCGGGGGCAAAGCCCGGACGATTGGCATCCGGACGACCAGGTGATCGGCCTGCGGCTCGTGGGTCAGGCCAACCCCAACCCCGCGCCGCAGCGGAACGAAGCTGTTTTGCCGCCGCAGGGTGCTTTGCCCGACGGCCGGTTTCCGCCGGCGCTGAAGACCGTCAGCCCGCCGCGGGGCGCGCTGCCGCAAAACATGTTGCCGCGGAGCGTGCCGCCGCAGAGCGTGCCACCGACCCTGCCTTCGGCGGGCCATGTGCCTTCGTCGGGCTTGAATGCGATTGGTCCCTTTACGCCGCCGGCCGCGGCGCCGCGGTTCCGCTCGTGGGGAGCGGTGCCGACTACTCGACCCTAGCAGCGACGCATGTTCCACCGCCTCCGCGCCGACGCTTCGCTCCTGCTGGCTGGGCCGGCCATTTGGCTGGCGATTGGCCCGCTGGCCGGAGGCGCCCGCCGGTGAAGGCAATCGGCCGTGGGGCCCCGTCCGTGCTCAGCATCCACAACCAGTCCAAGAGGCGGAGCAACGCGATGGCCGCCGACCGGCGGTTATCGCCCGCGGGCAGAGTCCGGATTTTGGCAGCGCCAATCCGATTCCCGGCCCCGCACCGCTGGCGCCGCCGATTGTCACAAGTCCTCCCGGCGCGGTGTTGCCACCCGCACCGGGCGGGTTCGCGCCGGTGCAACCCTTTGGCGGGGCGCCGCCGTTCGGGCGCCCGCTCCGACTCCGGTCCCACCGTTCGCCGGCAACGTCGGCGGCGACGTGCCCAATCCGCCCGGCCCCGATGGCGGCGAGCTGATGCCGCCCGGCTCGCTGATGCAGCCATTCGCCGAGGAAGAGGGCGTCATCAACGTGATCGGCCAGGTGCAAGAGACGCAGACCGGCCGCTTCAGCGTGGGTGTGGGCGTGAACTCCGACGCCGGCGTGCTGGGCAACATCGTGCTGGAGGAGCAGAACTTCTCGGCCACGCGGTTCCCCACGCGGCCGGGCGACCTGATCTTCGGCAACGCCTTCCGCGGCGACGGACAGCACTTCCGCATCGAGGCCGTGCCTGGCAACGAGCTGCAACGCTACACGGTCACGTTCAACGAGCCTTACCTGTTCGACACGCCGTTCAGCTTCGGGACCAATGCCTTCTATTACACGCGGTACTTCGAGGATTGGCGCGAACGGCGGTTGGGCGGCAACATCACGTCGGGCTACCAGTTGCGGCCCGACTTATCCCTGGGTTTGACGCTGCGCGCCGAACAGATCCGTTTGACCGAGCCGCGCATCCCCACGCCGCCGGAAGTGGCCGACGTGGTGGGCGACAACGAGCTCTATTCCGCGAAGCTCGCCCTCGTCAACGACACCCGCGACAACGCCTTCCTGCCGACCGAAGGCTACATGGTCGAGCTGGCCTACGAGCAGGCGTTCGGCCAGTTCACTTATCCCCGCGGCACCGTGGATGCCCGCACCTACTTCCTGATCCATCAGCGGCCCGACCGCTCGGGGCGGCACGTCGTGGCCCTGCGCGGGCGGGCGGGCGTCACGGGCGACGACACGCCGGTGTTCGAGAACTTCTTCATCGGCGGCACGACCACGCTGCGCGGATTCGACTTCCGCGGCGCCTCCCCGGTCAACATGGGCACGACGGTCGGCGGCGAGTTCATGCTCCTGGCCTCCGCCGAGTACTTGCTACCGGTCACGGCGGACGACGCCCTGCGAATGGTGTTCTTCTTGGACTCCGGCACCGTCGAAGAGAACGTCGAGCTGAACTCCGACACCTATCGCTTGGCGGCCGGCTTCGGCCTGCGGATCAGCGTGCCGGGCATGGGCCCGGCCCCGATCGCCCTGGACTTCGCCTGGCCGATCAACAAGGCCGACTTCGACGACACCCGCGTCTTCAGCTTCTACATCGGCTTCCTGCGGTAGCGGCCACGTGGGGCACGTGGGGCACGTTTCCAAACGTGCCCGAGATCACCCACCGAACGTGGAAGCGTGCCCGATCATCACTCTGCCTTCGGGGATATTTCGTTATGTCACGCCACCTCCTCGTAGCCGTTGTTCTTTGCTTGTCGTTTGCCGCGTCGGCCAATCCGGCGGTGGGCCAGGTCATTCCGCGAGTCGTGCCGACCGCGCCGATCGTGCCCGTCGTACCGATCGTCCCGATGCCCATTCCCCTGTCGGCTCCCACGTCGGTCCGCGTCCCGATCCACGTTCACACGCCACCTTTGCCGCAGCCGCCGATTCCGCTGGACTCCTCGCGCGGCGGGCCGAGCCTGATGCCGGCCACGACGACGCCGACCGTCGATCTGCGCGGCACGCTGGCGAACCCCGGCGGCTCGACGCCCACCGTCCGAGAGAGCCAGGCAGAACCCGCCGATGTCGATTTCACCGGGCTGCACCGTACCACCGAGCCGACGACGACCTACGCCGACGCGGCAGCCGAAGCCCGCGACGCCCAAACCCGCGGCGTGGCGCTGCATCCGGGCGGCCAGCCGCCGCCGAAGGACAAAGACGACGATGACGACGAGCAAGAGGAAGGCAACAATTGGTGGCTCTGGGTGCTGCTCGTGATCGGCGCACTCGTGGTAAGCTCTTGGATGCGCAAAGGCAGATAGAGCAGCAATCCAGTCACACTAACCCGACGCGCAAGCGCGCCAAGCGAGGGAGAGGCGCCATTGACTTGGAGTGTGGGGTAGCTCTCTCTCGCTTGCGCGTCGGGTTAGTGTCCAAAGGATTCAGGGTTTCTGATCCACCTTCACCTGCGTCTCCGTCTTCAAGTACGCCACCAAATCCCGGATTTCCTCGCTGGTCAGCTTGTCCAGCGCCCCTTCGGGCATCATGGAGAGTTCCAAGGGCTGCATCCGCTCGATGTCGTCCTTGGCCAGAAAGATCCGCTGCGTGGCCGTCTGCACGGCCAGCGTGCCGCCAGGCTGCTCGGCCGCGATGCCGGTGATGAACCGGCCGTCGGTGGTTAGCACGAGCGTCAGCTTGTAATCGCGGTTGATCAGTGCGCTGGGGTCCAGCACGTTTTCCAGCACGTAGTCGAGGTTCTTGCGGTTCGAGCCGGTGAGGTCGGGGCCGACCTGCCCGCCTTCGCCGTAAAGGCGGTGGCAGGTGCCGCAGTTCTTCTCGAACAGCCGGCGGCCGCTGGGCAGGTTCGCGGTGGACAGATAGTCGGGCGTGAGCAGCGCTTTGTAACGGACCATCAGCGCGTCTTTGTCATCGGAGGTCTTGCGCACGGCGCCCCACACCTGGGTCAGGCGGTCACTGAGCCGCTGATGGCCCAGCGCCTGAAGCTGCCGCGCCGTGTGAGCGGTGATATCGCCGCGCGGCACCGTTTTCTTGTTCACGGCATCCAGCAGGGCCAGGGCGTACGGCACGCGCGAAGCCAGCGTGGCGATGGCCTCGGGCTTCTCGTCTTCGGAGAGCGACGAGTAGCGGCCCAGGATTTCCTTCGGCGTCGTTTCGTCGTCATAGGCAGCGAGCGACGAAATGGCGGCGGCCCTCAGCTCTTTGTCGTCCAGCAGCTTGTGCAGGAACCGGCCCAGCTTTGGCGTGCCCGCCTCGACGAGGGCCGCCAGGGCCGCGCGGCGCGCCTCGGGCTTTTGCGACGCATCGCCGACGGCCGCCCGCAGCGACTCGATTACCCGCGTATCGCCGAAGATCAGCGCCAGCAGCCGGGCCTTTTCACGGATCTCGGGCGACCCCCTGGCGGCGAGCTTGTCGTAGACCGCCGGCCAGGACCGCGGCGCCTTCACCTGCTTACGGCCGCGGAGGGCCTGGTGCATGCCCTGGAGCACGTCGAGCTGCACCGCCGTGTCATCGACCTCCCCAAGCACTTCCACCAGCGCGGCCAGGCCGGCGTCGTCGCTGCCCTCCTGGCCGTGGGCGGCAACAAGCACCAGCACGAGAAACCCCGCCAGCAGCACAAGCAGAGCGCTCCGCATTGACCGATTCCCTCGAGAAGAGATGTTTTGAGAAGGACGACGCGTTGCCAGGCATGGAGACGGATGGACGCCGGCACTCAAGCGAGTCCCTTCAACAGCTCCAGCACTTTGTCCTGAATCTTGCCCGCCGCCTTCTCTTCCAAGAAGCTCGACCGCGCCCGCCAGGTCTCGTAGCCGCCCAGCGCGTGCTGGGCCTCGGTCGGCAGGTAGCCGGCATAGCCGTTGGCCAGCTCGATGGTGAAGGCAGGCTTCAGTGGGCTTTGCTTCTTGATTGCCAAGCCGATCTCCACGAACACTTCGCAGGGAATCGCGGCGATGCCCAGCTCGCCGACGCGGATTCCTTGCAGCACGATCTCGATGTCCTTAGGCCAATTCTCCATCAGCACCGTCTCGCGAGCATAGACTTGCTCGAGCTTCGTGAGATTCGTCTCCCGCGAAGCCGCGAGGATGGCTTTGGCACGGGCGACGTCGGCCTTGGGTGGCAGGCGTCGGCCGAGCGTCAGGCGCGTTTCCCGCATGCCGAGCTGCGCCAGTCGTGATAGCGCAGGTCCTTCATGGCGGCGTGGGCGGCGTCGGCAACGTCATAGGCCACGCGGCGCGATCTTTTCGTAGGGCGCGCCGCGGGCGGCCGCCTGGCGGAAGTTGATGTTATTGATGTCGCCGCTGGTGCCGTTGGACAGGATGCCGACGAACGGCGGGTCGAGCCGGTCGGCGGAAAGCAGTTGCTGCATGCGGTCGGCGAAGAGAGCGAAGTAGTCGGCCGACACATGGTTTGGCCCTGTGTCGCCTACGTAGTGCAGTGAGTAATTTCCCAAGACGGCGATCGGCCGCCCCTCCGGCGAGGCGATCGAGAGCAGGCACACTTCCGGGTCGGTTGGTCCGGCCGGCTCTTTGAGGGCCCCGCTGGCCTGCGGCGGATTCATCTCGCACCTTGTCGTCGGGGCGGCCGAAGGGGTCTGGCCCGATCGCCTCCTTCAGGTGCCAACGCCGATTGAACACCTGGTCCGGCACGCTCCCGACCGCCCAGCCGATCTTGGCCGGGCCGAGGTTATTGATCGCCCGGCCGATGCCGTCGGCGATGCGGCGTACCAGAAACTCTTGATACTCCTCGTCCGGCTCGCTCTGGAACACGCCGGCCACGGTGGGGGCCGTGTGCGTGTGCGTGGCCGAGATCAGGATGCGGTCCAGCGGCAGCCCCGTCGCCTCGTGGGCCAGGTGCTTGGCCGCGTCGCACAATTCGCGAGGGATCATGCAACTGTCGCAAACCACGAGCGCCATCCGCGTCTCGCCGTCATCCAGCACCAGGCAGCGCGCGTGGAGCTCGTCGTGAATGTGCCGGGCCGTGCGGTCGCTCATGCCACCATTGAGCGAGATGCCCAGCCGCGGCGTGATGTTGCTCGTGGCCGCGCCGGCGGTGAGTTTCCGAGCCATAAGTTGTCGCTGGGAGGGGAAAGAGTACGCTGCAAGTTGAGGCTATAGTAGCCTGTATTTGTAGCAGGCACACTCCGTGTGCCGTTGAATGAGCCCTTCGGCTCGCAATCAACGCCTGCTCGTTCGTCCAACCACGAGACGGCACACGGAGTGTGCCTGCTACTTTGCACGGCACAACGGCTGGCTATTTCTCGACCTGACCGTTGCATTCGCCGTGCCATGCCTTATCCTAAAGGCTACGGCATTCCAGCCTCGTGGACGCTAGACTAGGATTCACCACGTTTGACGGCGGGCGGCGGTGGCCCAGTCTTGCCGCCCGCGCGTCGGTGCTGTGCGTGGTGTGTTGCTTATGGAAGCGCTGCTTCTGCCCGAGTTCAGGCTCAATCCCACGACGTGGGTTTATATCACGTCGATCGCGCTGGTTGGCTTCTTCTTCAAGTTCAACCGCCTGATGAGCGTGCGGAACTTGGACCTGGTCGCTTTGATCGCGCTGGGACCGGGCTTGCTGATGGTGAGCTATGGGCGCATCAGGGCCGAGGGCACTGCACCTGGCGACCCCGTGGAGGCCAGCGGCTTCTACCTGCTGCTGGGCGTAGGCTTGTTCTTCCTGGTACGGCTGATCGCCGATCTGTTCATGACGCGCCGGCCGCTGCTGGAGCCGAACCTTTCCCAGGGCGGCCTGACCTGGATCGGCTTCACGCTGTTCGTGTTCCTGGCCGCGGCGATCTTCACCACGCACTACCCAGGCGTCCCCCCGCCGGGCGGAGATGCGGCCGCCGCGGCACGCTTGAAGTTTGCCATCCTGGACCTGTTTCCGGTGATTCCCAGCCGCACATTCAACTGGGTGACCGATGAGCCGGCGGTGGCCAGCGACCTGACGGCCCGAATCTTGTGCATCCTCAGCCATGCGGCGGTCGCCGCCGGGCTGATCTACATCGGTCAGCGGCATTTCGACAATCTGTGGACCGGCGTCGGCATGGCGACGCTGTACCTCATGTTGCCCTACACGGCCCAGTTCGCCGGGCGGCTGCACCATGCTGTGCCGGCGGCCCTGCTGGTGTGGATGATTGCCCTCTACCGCCACCCGCTGGCGGCCGGCACGTTGCTCGGTGCGAGCATTGGCGTGATCTATTACCCGGTCTTCTTGATTCCGCTGTGGGCCAGCTTCTACAGCCGGCGCGGCGGGCTGCGCTTCGCCGCCGGGCTGGGCTGCACGTTGGCCGTGATCGCCGGCTCGGTGGCCATCTTCATGCCCGACCGCCTAGGCCTGTTTTGGGAACACTATAAGGACATCTTCAATCCGTGGCGTGGCGCCGGCGAGGGCCTGTGGACGCACTGGTCTCTCGTCACGCGCCTACCCATCACGGTGCTCTTCTGCTGCTTCGCCATCGGCATGACCATCTGGCCCGCGCGGAAGAACATGGGCACGCTGCTCGGCTGCTCGGCGGCGGTGATGCTGGGCACGCAGTTCTGGTATCCCGACGGCGGGTTGCTCATGATGAACTGGTATCTGCCGCTGTTGCTGCTGACGATCTATCGGCCGAACCTCGAGCACCGCGTGGCCACCACGACCGTGGCCGTCCGTAGCGTTCGCCGCCGTCCGCCTGCCGCGACCCCCGCCCCCGTCTCTGCCTCCGCGTCGGCTCCTGCTCCCGTCAAAGAGCTGTCCGCTTAGCGGCGTGCGAGCGTGCCGTTTCTGCGGCTAGCACCGCCAGCGGCGAGTGAATGGCCATTGCCGTCGGCGCTGGTTGCCTTCTGGTAAACTCTGCTGCCTGCGCGGGCAGCGTCTACCGTTACGCCCGCAATCCCAGCGGTTGCTCTGCCGGCATTTGTTGCCAGCCACTCTCTGCCGTGTAGGATTGCCTGGCGGCTTCGAGCCAAGCGCGCCGCCACACTAACCCGACGCGTAAGCGAGGGAGGGGCGGGCACATGTTTCCGCATCGCGCGGCGCCTCTCCCTCGCTTACGCTTCGGGCCAGTGTTCCCGCCATCTATCACTTCGCGCATCCTTCCTCCCGACGAACCTCTTGCATGACCGCTGCGTCGCCAACAGATCGTCATCCTCGCCGCCTGCCTTGGCAGTCGGCCGCGATCGGTGTTTTGCTGGCGGCCTTTTTGGCGGCCTGGGGTAGCGGATGGATTGTGGTCCGCGACCGCGTGGCGGCGCAGCGAGACTATTGCCTGCGGGCCGAGCAAATCGAGTTGACGCCGCTGCCGCCCTGGATTCACTCCGACGTGAAGGCCGAAGCGCTCGCGCGATGCTGGTCTGGATCGGCCGCTCTCGCTGCTGGAGGACGACCTGGCCCGGCGGATCTACCAGGCCTTTCCGCTGCACCCGTGGATTGCCCGCGTAGAGCGCGTTACGAAGCGCTACCCCGCGCGGATGCTGGTGGATGTCGTCTACCGCCGCCCGGCCTGCATGGTCGAAGTGCACAACGGCGGCATGTCGCGCGGCGTGTACGGGGTGGATTTCGAGGGCGTGGTCCTGCCCCCCGCGGACCTTTCGCCGCTCGATGCGGCCCGGCTTCCGTTATTGCGAGGCATCGACACGCCGCCCGGCCAGCCCGGCTCTCCCTGGGGCGACGAGCGCGTGCTCGAAGGCTGCCGCCTGGCCGCGTCCCTTTCTGAGGTGTGGCTGGAGCTGCAGCTCGCCAGCCTGGCCCCGTTGCCGCGGCCCGAGGATTCGCTGGACGAGCCACATCGCTACGAGCTGCTGACGCGGGCGGGCATTCGCATCCTGTGGGGCCTGCCCGCTGCGGGGAGCGCCGCCGACAAGCCCATCGTCGAAGCCAAAATCGCACGCCTGCGACAATCGCTGGCCGAGCGACCCGCCGACGCCGCGGGGCCACGGCGGATCGATCTGGAGGGCATCGATGCGCGAGGTCAATCCGCCCGGTAGCCCTCGGGGAATTCCTTGACCTTCTTGCCGGTGATCCGGTACAGGGCGATCGCCGCGCTGGCGGATAGGTCGGGCTCTGCAAGCAGTTTCTCCATCAATTCGGCGGCGGCTTTGGCGCGCATCCGGCCCAAGGCGTGGATCGCGCCAGCCCGGAGGCCCCGCTCGACCTTGGCGTCGGCGGCCATCGCCATCAGTGGCCCGGCGGTCTGCGGATCGCCGATCTCGGCCAGGACCAGCGCCGCCCAACTGCGCACCTCCGAGCTGGAATCTTGCAGCGCCTTGACCACCTCGGCCGGGGCCTTCTTGAGCTTGAGGAAACGGAAGGCCGTCAGCCCTCGCTCCCGCACCTTGGGATCGGCGCTTCTGAGCTGATCGAAGAACGGCTTCAGCAGAGCAGCGTCACGCGTGACCTGATAGAGGGCCTGGAGGCGCGCGTCGGGCAGCGATTCACTGGCATGGTCCCTGTCCTTGAGGCCGGCGTCGGGCAGCGCCCGCAGCTCGGCCGCCGCCTTCTCGGCCAGCTTGGGGAATCGCTCGGCCAACTCCGCGATGGCGAAGATGGCGGCCCGCCGGGCACTGGAGCGAACGCGAACATCGCCGATCTGCATTGTCGTGAGGCGATCCGACGCCTGCGGCCTTGGTCAAAACGGCCAGACTTGTCTCGGGGCCGCTTTGCCCCAGCGCGGTGGCCGCCTGGCTGCGCAGACCGGCGTCCTCATCGCCGGTCAGCCGGCCGGTCAGGAAAGCCTCCCGCTCGCGCCCGGGAATGCCGGCGGCGATCTCCATCATCTTCCGCCGCAGGTCCACGTCGGTTTCGTCGGCCATCACTGCCGTGATGGCGGCGAACTTGCCGGCCGCGGTGGCTTCGGCCGCAATCGACTCCTTGAGCCGCTCCAAGACCCGGCTCTGCCGCTCCACTTCCTCCCGCGACGGCGGCTTGCCCAAGCAGGGCGACGCGGCCAGCGTCAGCGACAGGACCAGCGCCATGCGGGTGGGCAAAAACCAGCGACGTACCGATGGGCTACGGATCATGGATGATCCTCTTGCCATGCCAAAGCGTTCGTGGCGACAATCGCGACGACTGTGCTCTTGGACGTGCGATTCGATAGTTGGTTCCGGCGGCTGTGGATCCACGCGAGCCGCAGGCAAGCCTGAAGGTGTTCAACCCACCGCCATGAAAGGGATCTGCTCTGGCTCGTGACTCCACTAAACCGACCGCCGGTTATTCCGGCACGCCGCTGGTGACGAAGCTGGGCATCAAGCCCGGCGCGGTGATGCATGCGGTCAACGCGCCGCCGCATTACGCGGAGCTGCTCGGCGGTCTGCCCGAAGGGGTGAAGGCGATCAAGCGGCTGCGGCCCGGGACCGATTTCGTTCACATCTTTGCCACACAGGAAGCGGAGCTTGCGACGGCCCTGCCTAAAGCGAAGGCCGCCCTGAAGACCGACGGCATGCTCTGGGTCTCGTGGCCCAAGAAGGCAGCCAAACAAGCCACCGACCTGACGGAAGACCGCATCCGCTCGCTTGCCCTGAAGATCGGCCTGGTGGATGTGAAAGTCTGCGCCGTGGACGAAACGTGGTCGGGGCTCAAGCTGGTCTATCGGCTGAAGGATCGTTGACTACGTCGTCTCTCGCTCCGCGAAAGAACGTCCTTTCGCGGAGCGAAAGGCGACGATCTATCCTCTCTCCGGCCGCAGCACGCGACCCGGCTTGACGCCCAGGTGCTCACCCGCGTGCACGACCAGCACGCCGTTGACCACCACCGAGTCGATGCCGTCGGGATAGCGGTGCGGGTCGTCGAAGGTGGCCCGGTCGATGATCCGCTCGGCGTCGAATACCACCACGTCGGCGGCGTGGCCGACTTTCAAGAGGCCCCGATCGGGCAGGCCAAGCTGGGCCGCCGGCATGCTGGTCATCTTGGCAATCGCCGTCTCTAGCGAGATCAGCTTCTCCTCGCGGACGTACTTGCCTAGCACGCGGGGGTAGCAGCCGTAGCTGCGCGGGTGCGGGCTGCCTCCGGCGGTCTTGGCGTTCAGGGCCGAGCCGTCTGACCCGATCATCGACAGGGCGTGCCGCAGCACGCCGCGCATCTCGTCTTCATCCATGATGAAGTTGATCATGCCCACGTCGCCGCGCTCTTCGATCAGCAAGTCGATGCAGGCCTGCACGCCCTCGATGCCGCGGTCCTTGGCCACGTCGGCCACGCGGCGGCCGACCCAGCGACGGTTGCCCTCGCTCCGCACGTGCGTGATCTGGATGTCGGCCCAATCGATGCGGAAGAAGTTCTTCCAGCCCGGTGCGCCCTGCTCCATGTCGCGGGCGATTTTTTGTCGCGTCTTGGCGTCGGCCAGCCGCTCGAGCATCTTGCCGCTGCCTCCTTCGTGGGCCCACGGCGGCACGAGCTGTGACAGGCCGGCGCTGCCGGCACGGTAAGGATAAACGTCTACGCGAACCGCCTGACCGCGGCGGGCTTCTTTGCTGGCTTGCGCATTGGCCTCTTCGATGGCCCGCAGCGTATGACGCGTGCTGCCCCAGTTTTCTTTGCCGGCGGCCTTGTGGTGGGAAATCTGCACGCTCAGCCTGGCGCGGCGGCCGATGAGGATGGCCTCGGTCACGGCGTCCATCAGCGAGCTGGCTTCGCCGCGGATGTGGCTGGCATACAGCCCGCCGCGAGCCGCCACGGCCTTGGCCAGCTCCACGATCTCATCGGTCTCCGAATAGGTGCCCGGCGGCGAAACCAGTCCGGTAGACATGCCCACGGCCCCGCCGCGCATGGCCTCGGTCACGAGGTCTCTCATCCGCGACAGCTCGGTTTCGGTCGGCCGGCGCTCGTCGTAGCCCATCACGCTCGCCCGAATGCGATTGTGCCCGACCAGTCCGCAGACGTTCACCGAGATGCCGCCGTCCGTAAGCGTCTGGAGGAACTCGCCGTACGTGCGGTACGCGTGCTTGCCGTCGCTGCGGGCCTCGGGGTCGTCCTCAGCTTTCTTGCCGGTGGTCTTCTCCCCTTTGGGCGGAAGCGGCGCGGGAGACGAGCCGCAGTTGCCGATCACGTGGGTCGTGGCACCTTGCCGCACGGCGCTTTGGGCCGTGCCGTCTCGGAGCAGCGTGCGGTCGCTATGGGTGTGCATGTCGATGAAGCCCGGCGAGATGATGCGGCCGGCCGCGTCGAGCGTCCGCTTGGCCGGGCGGCCCTTGAGATCACCCAGGGCCACGATGCGGCCGTCCAGGATGCCGACGTCTCCCTTGCTTCGAGGGCTGCCGCTGCCATCGACGAGCGTGCCACCGACGATGGCCAGGTCGAGCGGCTTATCCGCGCCGCGCGCGAATGCCGAACGTGCGAAGACGGCCGCGGGCAGAGAAAGACCACCTAGCGTCGCACACGAACGTTCGAGCCACTGACGGCGGTTGATCGAACTCATCGGAGCATCCCGGAGAACGAAGGGCGAGGCCAAAGGGACAGGCACCAAGGATAGGACAAGGGCAGGCGGAAAGCCACTGTCAGAACAACCCGTTCCTTCGTGCTCGTGCTCGTAGTCGTGCTCGTGCTCGATTAGGATACCGCCAGGTTCTGCGAGCACGAGCACGACTACGAGCACAATAGCCGACGCTCAATGATCGCCGGGGTCTTCCATCATGCGCCAGCGCCTGATTACCGCCGTCGCTCTAGCGGTCCTGCTTCTGGCAGGCACGAGCGGCGTTGCCCGATCTCAGGCCGATTCCGACAAGGGCCCCGGCGGCCTCACGATTCCCTCGGAGACGGCCCAGCAGGCCCTCGAGCGGCACGCGAAGGTCGCCGAGCGCCGCCGCGGCATCGGCGTCATCTGCCATCGCGGCGCGTCGGAGTTCGCCCACGAAAACACGCTGGAGGCCTATCGGGCCACGTTCGAGCTGGGCGGCGACGGCAACGAGATCGACATCCGCGCGACCAAGGACGGCGTCCTCGTCTGCTTCCACGACGACATGCTCGACCAGCGGCTGGAAGGCTACGGCGACGTCAGCGAAGTCACCTGGGATGAACTACGGCAGATGGCCTTTCGCGAACCGGGCCCGTTTGGGGAGCAGTGCCGCATTCCCACGCTCGTCGAGGTCTTCGACCTGCACCGCCGGCACGCCGGCCTTTTGCACCTGGACATCAAGCGACCGGGCTTGGACAAGGCGATCGCCGAGCTGCTGGATCGCATGGACATGTGGGACCACGTCGCCTATTGCAACGGCGAGCACGGCGGCGTGATCCTCACCGACGCCCGGTTGAAGCTGCGCCGCTACAAGGCGGGCCTGTACCAGGACCGCAGCGAGGTGTTTCCGGAGGCGATCGCCGCGGCGCTGGAGAAGCCCGGCGACGACGTCATCGTGGACGACCCGCGGGGCGTGATCGTGGCCCTGGGACGCAAGCTCGGCCGCCCGTCCCGCGCACCCGTCGCCGCGGTCTCGCCCGCACCGCGGCCGCTGACCCGCGAGCTGCCGCCGGAGCGAGAGCTGCGTGGCCGCGCTGCGCGAAGCCGACGACTGGGACCGCGTGGCGGCCACAAAGGAAGAACAGGCGGCTTCCGGCCGGCGCATCCGCGACCGGGCACGCGCGGCCGAGCTGCTGTTGGCTCGCCGGGCGATGTCGGCTGACGCCCTCGCCGCGTTGGAGGAGCGCGTCCGCAAGCGGAGCCTGCACAAGGAATGGATGTATCACGGCTTCGACGGCGCGATGGCCTTGCGGTCGCTGATCTTGCTGAAGGCGCCTCGCGCCGTCGAAACGGCCCGCTTCGTCCTGTGGCGCGACGACCCGGCGCTGGAGCCGGTCGTCGATCCGCGCTGGAAGAACCCGCGCTCGTGGACCGATTTTCGCGTGAAGATGGTCGTCTTCCCCGCGCTGGCGCGCTGTCCGGGCGCGGCGACGGAGAAGCTTTGCCGCGACTACCTGGCCCTGTCCGACGAAGAAGCCCGGCGGCTCGGCCCGGCGCTCTTTGCAGAGGCGGCGAAGGCCTTGCTGAGGGTGAGTCCGGGAGCAGAAACCGCCAGCGAGCTGTTGCGGCACCGGCTCAGCGCGGTGCGCGGCGAGGCGGTCCTGGCTTGCTTGCGCCACGGTAAGGAAGGCTGGGCACGTCAGGTCCTCAAAGAGCGAGCGCCGCACGCTTTGGCGTACCTAATTTCGGACTAGGGCCGATGCTCGCCTCCGCTGGGCTTGTCCCAGCGGAGCGACGACTGGCCAGCTACCCGACACGCACCATAGAATTCTTTCTCCTTTTCCCGCTGCCGCAGGCAGCGGGAAAAGGAGCGAAAGAGCGACTATCAAGAGTTCGCGCGGTAGCCGGCCAGTCATGTTTCCGCTGGGGCAAGCCCAGCGGTGTTCATACCCTCCGATTTCTTAGCCATTACCTCCTGCTTCGAAAGATAGTCATGCGTTGCGCGACCCATTGGCTGTTGTTCTCGGTCTTAGTTATCGGCCCGCCGTGTTTGGCTGCTGATGCTCAGGGCGTTACCACTTCCCTCTTCAACGGCAAGAGCCTCGAGGGCTGGGTCGTCACCGGCTGCGAGGCCGTGGCGGAGGACGGCCATCTGCTGCTCCGCTCGGGCAACGGGTTGGTGCGCAGCGAGCTGCGCTATCGCGACTTCGTGCTGGAGCTGGAGTGGAAAGCCCGGAAGGAGAGCGCCTGGGACTCCGGCATCTTCTTCCGTGCAGAAGAGCCGCCGACGGGTCGCCCCTGGCCGACGCGCTACCAGGCGAATCTCAAGCAAGGGCAAGAGGGGGACGTTGGCACGCTGAAGGGGGCCAGCGGCGGCAGCAAGCTGGTCAAGCCAGGTGAGTGGAACCGCTTCAAGCTCACGGCGATCGGCCGCACGGCCGAGCTGGAGATCAACGGCAAGCCCGCCTGGAAGGTCGATCACGTCGAAGCCACCGACGGCTTCATCGGCTTGCAAGCCGAGGTGCCGCTGGGTGGGCAGTTTGAGTTTCGCAATCTCAAGATCACCGAGCTGGGCTACATGTCGCTCTTCAACGGCAAAGACCTCGCCGGCTGGGAAGGGGGCGGCGACGACGCAGCCAAGTGTTGGGCGGTCGAAGACGGCACGCTCATGTGCACCGGCAAGAAAGGCCCCTGGCTGCGCAGCAAAGAGCAGTACGGCGACTTCAACCTCCGCTTCCAGTACAAGCTAAACGAAGGCGGCAACTCCGGCGTCTACGTCCGCGTGCCCAGCGGCGGCGCCCACCGCGGCGCCGAAGCCGGCGAGAAACAGGCCGGCACGGAGATCCAGCTCCTGGACGACACGGCGAAGGAATATGCCAAGTTGCAACCGTACCAGTATTGCGGCAGCGTGTATGCCATCGCCCCAGCCACGAAGCACGTCGGCCGCCCAGCGGGCACGTGGAATACGATGGAGATCAACTGCGCCGGCAACCACTATCGCATCACGCACAACGGCGTGGTAGTCGTCGATGCGGCCGAGAAGGACTTTCCCGAGCTGAAGAACCGCCTGCCCCGCGGCTTCCTCGGCCTGCAAAACCACAGCACGCAGGTTTGGTTCCGCGATCTGCGCATCGGCACGGCCGTGCGGTAGTGTGCCGACGAAGCGCCACCAAGAAGCCCGGCTTCTTTGAGAAGCCGGGCTTCTGCTACAAAGTTCTCCATGCATTCACCCGACTTCGCCACGTTCAGCCGACTTGCCGCCGGTGCGCAGCTCGTCCCGGTCTATCGCCGCCTGGTGTGCGATTCGCTCACGCCGGTCACGGCGTTTCATCAGCTCGATATCGGCTCGTGCGCGTGCCTGTTCGAGAGCGTCATCGGCGGCGAAAGAGTCGGCCGTTACAGCTTCCTGGCCGCCGATCCGGTGATGCAGCTCGTGGCCCACGGGCATCGGGTGAAGCTGATCGTGGGGCACGCGGCTCGCGTGCCCGAGACCGGACACGCGAGCCGCGTGTCCCACGAGGTGACCGGCACGTTGGTCGGGTCATTCCATGACCCGAATTCCACTCACGGAGTGACCGGGCCACACATCCGCGTGTGGGAAAGCCGCGACCCGCTGGGTGAGCTGGAGCGGCTGATCGGCGAGACGCGGGCAGCCACGCTTCCCGGCTTGCCACCATTCTGCGGCGGCGCGGTGGGTTATGCCGGATACGACACGGTGCGCTACACCGAGAACCTGCCAAATGCCCCGGCCGATGACCGCGGCCTGCCGGACATGTCGTTTGCCATCTATCACAAGATGGTGGTTTTCGACCACATCGACAAGACGATGTTCGTGATCGTCATGGCGCCCGTTGGAGTTCAAGCTTCAGCTTGCAACGAGCAAGCTCGAGCCCGGACTCCAACCGAGCAAGCTAAAGCCTGGACTCCAAGCGACGCGCGTCGTGCCTACGACGACGCCTGCCTGGCCGTCGATGAGCTGGTGGCCCGGCTGTCGCGGCCTGCGGCCGACCTGCCGCTGGCCGACATCGACACGGCCGGCGAGCCGCGCGTGCCCTATGAGTCGAACTTCACGCCGCGAAGACTTCGAGGCGGCGGTGCGAAAAGTGCCAGGAGTACATCCGGGCCGGCGACATCTTCCAGGTCGTGCTCAGCCAGCGGCTGCAGACTGCGAGCCGACGCGCCGCCGTTCGACATCTACCGCACGCTGCGGGTCGTCAACCCGAGCCCGTTCATGTTCTACCTGCGGACGCCGGACGTGCACGCTGGTCGGCAGCTCGCCGGAGATCATGGTCCGCGTGGTCGAGGGCGACAGGTGACGCGTCCGCCCGCTGGCCGGCACGCGCCGCCGCGGCGCGACCGAGGAGGAGGACCGCCGGCTGGCGGAGGAGCTGCTGGCCGACCCGAAGGAGCGGGCCGAGCACATCATGCTGGTGGACCTGGGCCGCAACGACGTCGGCCGCGTGGCCGCGCTACGGCACGGTCGAGCTCACCGACGTGATGACGTCGAGCGCTACAGCCACGTCATGCACATCACGACGAACGTGACCGGCCAGCTGGCCGACGGGCATGACGGCGTTCGACGCGCTGCGCGGCCTGCCTGCCGGTCGGCACGGTGTCGCGGCGCGCCGAAGGTGCGGGCGATGCAGATCATCGACGAGCTGGAGCCGCACCGCCGCGGCCCCTACGGCGGGGCGGTCGGCTACGTCGACTTCGCCGGCAACATGGACACCTGCATCGCCCTGCGGACGATGGTCGTGCAAGGGCAGACGGCCTACGTCCAGGCCGGCGCCGGCATCGTCGCCGACAGCGTGCCGGCCCAGGAATACGAGGAGACGATGAACAAGGCGCGGGGGCTGCTGAAGGCGATTGAGATTACTGAGCGGCGTGTGAATGACGAGCGTGTTTCAACTTGAATTCATTCGTGCATTCGTGTTATTCGTGGTTGTCCTTTGTTCCATGGCCTGGCCGTCTCAACGCCGGCCTCGCGTCTTGCGCCGCGCGAACGTGAGCTGGGCCTCCAGCTTCTCGAACGTGGCTGCGTCTACGTCGCGCCGCACGCGCTTGCTGCGCCCGCTGGATGTCTTCCTCGACCTCGCCCATGGAACGGCCTTGAAAATCGGCGATCTCCGCCAGGCTGAATCCTTCGGTCAAATGCCAGAGGAGCGCTTGCCGCTGATCGCGCGGCAGTTTATCGAGCAGTTCGGCCAGAGGGCCGCCTTCGGCGCCCAGCCGGTCCCAGGCGTCAACGCCGGGATGACCCGCGACCAGCTCCGCCAGCTCGATGGTTTGCGGATAGCCGCCCGGCTCGGTCCAGGCGTCTCGCAACGGATCGTCCGCGTCGTCCGCCGGCTCGGACACTTCTTCATCGAGCGAACGCTCGGCCAATGGGCGGCCGAATTGCTGGAGCACCTCCAGGGCGATCTGCCGCAGCCATTGATCAAGCGGCTGAAGGGGCGACGAAAACGGCGCGGAGCCACCCTCGGCGCGATCGTACTGGGCGAAGCGGTCCCAGGCGCGAGCCAGCGCCTCGTCGAGCACGTCGTCCACCGTGATCTCTTCAGACGGCAGGCCGTCCTGGCTCTCGCGCGTTGCCAGACCGTGCTGCAAATAGGGAAGCAGCCGACGCAGGCAGGGCTCCAGCAGCGCACAGAAAACATCGCTGCGGCCTTTCACGTGGTTGCGGCGCAACAGCCCCGCCACCGCTTCCGATGCCGGCGGTGCGGACGGCCCCGCGGTGCTGACCGGCTGTTCGTCGTGCTCGTCCATTTGACGCGCCAGGTCGCAGACGGCCCGGTCGAGGACGGCTTCCAATTGATCGCCCGTGTCCTCGACCGCCAGCGTGGCGCCGCTCAGGTGCAGCGCCAGTTGCACTTCCCACGCGGGGCTGACGTTGTCGCGATCATCATCATCGCCATCGTTATCGCGGTGCACCGCGACGTGCAGCTCGCCGGGCTCCTCCGAGAGGGCCTTGAGCTTCCCTTCCAGTTCCAGCGACCGCTGGTCCCAATAACGGGCAACCAGCATCTCGTCCGCGGCGTCGCAGCCGCTGAAGATCCAGTGCGTTTCCATCGGCCGGTTCGCTCCCTCGCAAGAATTGCCCCATGCCGCCCGTAGGCCGCTACAGGAATTCTTGTCCGCTCTGCCGCGGCGAGCAAGCGGCTGTCGCCGTTATTCTCGGCGACAGACAACGAGACCCTGGGCCACTGCATCGGTTGCCGGTATAGTGCGGGGGAGAGCGTGGCTTCTGCCGTTGCGGCGGCATGCTCAGCAATCGCCGTACCATCGCCTTGTATGCTGGAACGGTTGGAGACAGTTCCGTGGTCAAAGCTCACGCACGCCTATGGGCCGGCGGACGACGTGCCCGACCAGATACGCGCGCTCGCCAACAGCGATGAGGACACGCGCAAGAACGCGCTTTGGGAACTCTACGGCAACATCTTTCACCAGGGGACTCGCTACGAAGCAACTCCCCATGCCGTCCCGTTTCTGTACGAGTTGCTTGACGCCCCGGAGACACCCACGAAGGAGCACATCGTCTATCTACTCATCAGCATCGCGCTTGGCTACGAAGACGAGTATCTGCCGGGTGGTCTCGACGCTGTGGCCCTGCGTCGCCAGCTTGCCCAAGGCGATTCGCGCAAGACGCCGTCGGAGCGAGCTGAGTGCGACGCGAAATACGGTTACGGGCCGAGTATCGATCTTCGCTGCTACGACGCCGTTCGGAGTGGCGTGCCTTCACTCCTTCGGTTGCTGTCCGACGAGGAGTCGTCAATAAGGCGTTCGGCCGTTTACGCGCTAGCTTGGTTTCCTGAAGACGCGGCCGAATCGTTGCCCGCGATTCGACACCGTCTGCAAGTTGAGTCGGAAAGCTCCAGCATCGCCGTGCGCTCCTGGCGGTCGGCCTGTTAGCGCGTCAGTCAACCGTCCAGGTCGAAAGCTCCGACTTGCGTCGCTTCATTTCCCACGAGTCACTGCTCGTTCGCGTGGCGACGGCGATCGCACTCGCTCGTGAACCGCTGTCGGACGAAGCAGGCGAAGTGCTCCTGCAAGCGGTTTTGGCCGCCGATGAACTTCAAGGCTTGGGTGGCGAGCTTCGATTTAACGGAGGCGACATCGCGGGCTATGCGAGTCTCGTGCTGGCAGAATATGGCGCGGCGGCACGAGCACGCATCATTCCCGCCCTTTGCGAAATGCTGAAGACGGTGACGCCGCATCAGTCGTTGGACGTCACGAGCGCGATGCTGCGCCTCGTGGTTCAAGGCAAGAAGACGAAGGTTCGGAATCTTCGGGTCAGTTCGCTCGACGTCCTGGAGGTTCTTGCTCTGCTGCAATCGCAGAGTACGGCGGCTGGAAAATCGACGACGCAAGATTCGTCAATTACTCGGACTTGGTCGGGGCGTACGGGCTGCCGGATTCACAGGAAGCGCTAATCAAGTACCTCGAGCAGTAATGGGTCTCGTCCCTCAGTCCTCGACTCGTTGCAAATGCCACACGCTGTTGAGGGTCAGCAGCCTGGCCTGGCCCGCCTCGCAGCGAATGACGTTCAGCCCGCAGTTCTCCTGCGGCACGCCGCGGCGTTTGGCGGGCGGTACGTCGAGCAACTGCCCCAGGTACACACGGTTCACGACATTGTGAGCCACCACGACAATGTGCTGCCCGGAGTGCGCGGCCAGAAGCCGTGCAAAGGCCGGGGCCACGCGCTCCTCCACCTGTCGCAGGCTCTCGCCGCCGCGATAGCCGTATTCATGTGGATTGGCCGTGAACCGTCGATACTCCTCCGGCTCGGTCTTTTGGATCTCGTCCCACGATCGCCCTTCCCATTGGCCGACGTTGCACTCGATGAGGGCTTCCACCGTCTGCAACTCCAGGTTGTGCGGCCGGGCGATCGTCTCGGCCGTTTGCCGGGCACGGAGCAACGGGCTGGAATAGACGGCCGCTACGGGCCGCGCGGCCAGAAACGCTGCCGACTGTTCGGATTGACGCCAACCCGCGGCCGCAAGCGGCGGATCGAGACGGCAGCCCTGCAAATGCGGCGGGCGGGCCAGGTTGTTGTCCGTGGCGCCGTGGCGGAGGAGATAGAGATGACAGGTCTGGTCGGTCATGCAACGGTCGATCGGTTCACGCTCCGCGACGCCGGGCGATCAAGCGCCGTATATCCGGAACAAGCTCGGTCGGCACGAGCATCATGCTCTGGCCGTCAATCGTCCTTGCCCCTTCGTATTCCGCCAGTTCCTCGTCTTCGGTCTGGCCGTCGTAGTGGGCTATCACGTCTCGGACCCGTTTTTCATTCCAACCGCGGGGGAATGCCTGCTTCTTGGGTCGCTTGGCCTTCTTGGAACCGCTTGGTTTTTTCTTCATCGTGGTCTCCTCTGCCGTCGCCGACGAAAGGCCTTCAATGCTTTGCCTTTGAGATCGTACGCAGTAATCACGAACAAACCGAGCCGATCCTCGTCTGGCACGTAGACGACTCTCAAATACCTCCCGGCTTCGGTCTGACCAATGCGAACGCGCGAGTCTCCGTGGCCGGGAAAATCATCACCGCGAGTGCGCAATACCTCGATCACTTCGTCCTCGGTAACACCATGTTCGTAGATGTGCGGCTCCTCCGTCTCCGGGTCGATGTAGAAGCGGACCTCCATAGCCGACCTTTATCACCCAATTGGACGGTCGTCAATCGGCTCGCATGAGCGTGTCGTCCGATCGCGCTCCCTCGGCCCGTGATTGTTGATCAAGAACTTGGCATAGCAAACCAGGCAGCCGATGATGGCGCCGACGATTCCCAGGATGGGCGCAACCCAGAGAAGAAGGGCCGGCCAAACCCAGTACAGCGGGCTTCCGGCTGCCACGCCATAGTCCGCTACGGCAATTGCAAGACCGGCCGCGACGCCGCCTATCGCTCCTCCCGCAGCGCACCACCAAAGCCGGCGCGGCCAAAGCGAGCCCACCAGGCAGGCCGCGAAAATGATAGCGAGTCCGGCATTCTCTCGCGCGAGCCACGCCAGCAAGGCGGCCACAAGGACAAGCCCAAAAATCAATCGCAGGCTGATTTGGAACGGGCGGTTCATGCCTTTAGGCGGCGCTTGACTCTCGCCTGCTGATTAGACAACCATGAGGCGGCTATCGCAATCGCGCTAGGTGCCGCATCGCCAACTACGCCGGAGCCCCGCCATGTCACTCTCCCGCCGCGATTTTCTCCGCACTTCCGCCGCCGGATTGGCCGCCGGCGGCCTGTTGTTGCGCGATGCTCCCGTGCCGGCTCAGCAGCCGGGTGAGCGGCCCAAGCAATCGCCCGAAGTCAAGGTCCTCAACCCGCGCGGCCGGGTGCCCGTCAGCTTCATCATCGACGACTCCACTTGCCTGGTGAACCTGGCCCACTTCTGCATTCCGCAGTTCGCCGAGGTGTTTCCCGACCGCTACAAGCAGGACTGGCGGAAGCTGCCGCGGGAGATTCCCGACGCCTTCGTCCGCAAGTTCGGCGAGTGGTGCCGCGAGCGCGGTATCAAGGGCAAGTACAGCGTCGTCCCCTACCCGGCCTGCGTCGGCTGGGTCGATCGCGAGATGCCCGGCTGGACCCGCAAAGAGCTGGCCGAGAGCGTGGCCCTGGTGCGCGATTTTCTGACGCCCGACTGGGACATCCATCCCGAGATGGTCACGCACACCTGGGTCATCAACCCCAAGACCGGCCGGCCGTACGAGGAGCGCACGGCCAAGTACATGGAGAACTGGGATTGGAGCGTCGGCCGCTCGGTGGACGAGATGGCGGAGTACCTGGCCTACGCCCTGAAGATCTTGAAGAACGCCGGGCTGCCTTGTGAGGGCGTCACCACGCCCGGCGGGTTTGGCGGCCGGGCGAGGCCATCGCTGGCCCAAGGCACGCTCCAGGCGGTGCGCGACGTCTACGGGGCCGAAATCCCCCACTACTTCCGCGACCTCTTTACCGACAAACGCAGCGTCGCGCCGAGGTGTATTATGCCTCGGGCCTCTTCGACAAGGACGGCAATGTGGGAACCGATCCCAAGTGCGTGGTGTCGGTCATCGGCTGCACGGGCGACTGGTTCGGCGGCTGGGACGGGCTGGAGCTCGGCTCGACCGACCAGTTCATCACCGCCGATCTCAAAGGCGGCCGCCTGCCGCAGGTGATCGACAAGGGAGAGCCGGCGATCCTGGTCTGCCACTGGCCCGGCATCTACTTCAACGGTCTGGAGCTAGGCTTCACGATCTTCAAGCAGGTCGTCGAGCGGCTGCACGCCCGCTACGACAACCTGATCTGGATGAAGAACAGCGAAATCGCCCGCTACTGGGCGGCCAAGGAGCTGACGCGGATTGAGAAGCAGGGGAATGAGATCACGCTGCGGGCGCCGTTTGCTTGCGCGGGCTTTACGGTGGAGGTGCCCGCGCCGCGAGACACGGTGCCGACGTTGACCGTTGGTGGCAAGCCATTGGAGCTCAAGGAGGTGAGCAAGGCATTGGATTTGAAGCCGGGGACGTGGCACCGACAGGCCCAGGCCGTGAAATTGTGCTTTGACATGCCGAAGGGGGAGAGCGGCCTTCTAGCATGAATCAGTCGGCTTCCAGCCGGCTGAAGCCGACGAGGACCTCGACCTACCACGCTTCGTCGCGAATGGAGAAGGCTTGCATCGCTGCCAGGGCCGGATCGAGGCGGCTTTCCTCTGTCGCGTACACTTCGTCGAGCCGCCCTGTCACATCATTGGCGTGGTGGGCCTCCAGAAACGCCTTCAGCGCTTTGGCGTACAACTGACTTCGGCTGATTCCGAGCCAGCCGGCCATCTTTTCGGCGTCGGCGAAGATCGCGTCGGGGATGGAAACCACTGTCTTCATGGCCGTGATGTCAAATTGACGGGCAGTGCGTGTGTGCCCAGACTTTCTGGCCACTCAATGGAAAGGGGGGTGCAACCGATAGGGCCGTGGGGGCGCCACGGCGAAGCTTGCCTCCGCCGGGCGATGTTCAAGACTGGCACACACGGCAGTGCCCCCGAGGTCGTGTCCTTAGCCGCCGAAAGACTCCTACTTCATCGCCTTTCCCGCGTCGAACAGCGTCACCTCGTCCACGAAGAGCTGCACATCCTCGTCGCCCTCCGGCTTCACGAAGAAGAACAGGTCGTCCACCTTGTGCCCGGCGGCGAACGGCGTGTCGCTTGCCGTCGTTGCGTTTGGCGTCCTTCGTGAAGTCGAGGATGGCCCACTGCCAGGCGCCCTGCTTCAGGCCCTTCAGGTGGATGTGCCGGTTGTCGTCGTCGGTCAGCGTCGAAGACCTGCACCGTCATGCCGGTCGTGCCGCGTCAGGTGAGTAGCGGAAGCGCAGCTTCGTGTGCGCCCCGACGGGCCGGGGCGGCTTGATCTCCAGGCGAATCCACTTGCCCTTCGTCTCCTTGTGCGGCACGGCCTGGGCCACGCCCCAGTACGAGTCGTCCGGCGCGCCCTTCGTCTTGGTCACGCACCTCGAACTCGCCCGGCCAGTACTTCGGCTTGCTCTTGGGGTCGATGCCCGTGTCGAACGCCGCCAGGAAGATCACGCGGTTGGGGAACGGCTCCGTCTCGCGCGGCATGTCCGGGTCGTCGTCGAAGAAGATGACGTCGTCGAGGAACAGCTCGTAGTCCTTGCCGTCCTTCGGCTTGCCGACGAAGACCTTGAGGTCGTCCATCCGCTCGCCCTTCTGAAAGGCCTTGCGGGCTGCCGTCGTTGCGGGCGGCGTCGCGGGTGAAGTTCAGCGTCACCTCCGACCACTTGCCCTCGGTCAGGCCCGACACGCGGATGTGGTTGTTGTCGTTGACCGACAGGCTGAAGTGCTGGAACGTCGCCTCGGTGCCGCCCTTGAGGTAGTAGCGGCAATACATCTTGTTGAGCTTGCCCATCATCGGCCCGGGCACCGGGTTGATGCCGGTCATCAGGGCGCTGAAGTTCTCGATAGGGCTTCTCCTTCACGCCCAGCGCGGTGGCGTTGCCCGGATAGTTCGGGATGTTCTTCGTCTCCGCCGGGCCGAACCAGGCGTAGTCGGGCGTCTGCGCCTTCGAAGTCGCACGCCGCCCAGATGCGGTGCGGAAAGTGCTCGGGCCGCGTCTCCTCCACGCTCGCCGTGCCGCGCTGCCGGGGCGGCTCCGGTCGGGTCTTGCTCACCTCTTCGATGAAAGCACGCGACTCCTTGATCACGTCGTCGGTGACGCGCATGTGCCCTTGCTTCTTGTAGATCGACAGGCGGTGCGGGGCCTTGGCTTTTTCCAGCGCCGTCGGCCATGTCGATGGCTTGCTGCACCGGCACCGAGCCGTCGTTGTCGGAGTGCAGGATCAGCATCGGCTTTGTCGTCGCGGCGACGTGACGGATGGGCGAGGCCAGCCGCCGCGCGGCCAGCGGATCGCCCGCCGCCGGCTTCCAGAGCGTGCCCCACGACAGCTTCTCCAGGTCGTAAGGTCCCGACAGGCTGATGACCCCGCGGATGTCGGTGGGCTGCTTGTCCCATCCGCCCGTGCGCGGGAACGGCGCCGTCGCCCAGCGTGGCGGCCAGCGACACCAGATGCCCGCCGGCGGACATGCCGATCAGGAAGATCCGCTCCCGGTCGATGGGATACTCGTCGGCGTGGGCATGGACCCAGCGGATGGCACACAGCACGTCCTGGTAGCAAGCCGGCGGCGGCGTGCAGCCGACGAGCCGGTAGTCGATCGACATGGCGAAGAAGCCGAAGCGGCCCACTGCGCGACGTCGATGGCCCCTTCGCCGGGGTCGGTCTTCGATGCTGCCGACCCAGCGTCCGCCGTGCACCGACAGGATGACCGGGAACGGCCCCTTGCCCTCGGGATAGGCGATGTCGGCCAGCAAGCCGGCGCCCTGGACGCGTCCGTAGACCAGATCGCGCTTCACGGTGACCTTGGCAGACGAGCCGGGGTCTGCGGCATCCTTGGCGGGCACCAGCGCCGGCTTGCTTTTCCCATCGTTCTCGGAAGCTGTCTTGCTGACCTGAGCAATCGCCTCCAGGGCCACGCCGAGCATTGTTCCTGTTAGAGCAAGGCAACAGGTAAGTCGTGCATAGCGCATCGGAGTTTCCTTCTGTCGGTTTCTTTTGCGTCTTGGATCAGGCCCCTCGGAACCTTCGCGATTATGACGAGGCCTCAAGGCAAGAAACAGGTTTTTGCAATGGCTCTTCGATCAGAACGTTCGTCGGAGCTCCAACCCTGAAAGGGTTGCATTCCAAAGCCCAGGGTTGCGGCGTAAAGCCGCTACCCTGGGTCCGGGTCAGGAAAAACCGCGTCCAACCCTGAAAGGGTTGCACCGTGTGGCGTCGGTAATTCGCCTCGGTGCAACTCTTTCAGGGTTGATCGCGGTCTCCCGCAATTCTTCACCCAGGGTAGCCGCTGGCGCGGCAACCCTGGGCTATGAGTTCAATGCTTTCAGCATTGTTGTCTATCAGCGCCCAACGGAGCCGACTATTGCCCACGCAATCTGGCTGTCGTCGCGACGACGGCGTATCATCGGTGCATATCCAGCGCGTGGGCTGTTTCGGATAAGCAATCGCCTCCCAGGAGTTTGCCATGCTCCGTTCAAAACCGACGTTCTTCGCCTCCCTGCTCGTGAGTCTGGCATGGGCGTGCCATGCCGACGCCGTCGAGCCATTCAAGCAATCACTCGCCGATTTGCACGCGGTGATCAAGCCGCAAACCGACGAGGAAGCCTGGGCGAAGATTCCCTGGATGACCAGCCTGTGGGAGGCCCGCAAGAAGGCCGCCGCCGAGGGCAAGCCGATCCTGCTGTGGGAGATGGACGGCCATCCCTTGGGCTGCACGTGAAACAACGGCGTGGCGGGCCGGGCGTCCGCCTTTGCCGATCCTCAGATCGTGAAGATGGCCACCGAGGACTATGTGGCCGTCGCCTGCGACGATTGGTATCAGCGCCGCCGGCACGACGCCGAAGGGGAGTTCTTCCGCAAGGTCGCCGATCAGGGGCCGCGCAAGGGCAGGGCGGCTCCACGCGGCAGGGCATCTATTGCCTGACGGCCGACGGACGGCTGCTGATCTACAAGAACGCCGGGCAGGATGCGGACGTGATGCGCGACGTGTTCCGCCGTGGCCTGGCCGAGTGGCGAAAACTGCCCGCCGAGCGCCGCCGAGCTGGCGCGGTGAAGATCGAAGAGCTGTCGCAGTCGGATTCACGGTACGTCCGCACGCCACCGAAGGACGGCCTGGTGCTGCGCGTCTTTTCGCGTCTCTTGGATCGGGAGAAAGATGGCACGTACCGCGACGCCGATTGCGACGACAGGCCTGGCGACGCGCCGGCTGTCGATCACTTGTGGATTACCAAAGAGGAGGCGCAGTCACTTGTGACGGCCGCCGGCAGTCAGGCTTCTCCGCGCGCGTCGTTCGAGATGCCGGCCGGCATCGCCGAGCGGCTGGTGCGGTTTCATCTGATCGACAACACCCGCGGCGAGCCACCGATGTGGCGACGTCAAGATATCCGCCGCAGCAAGCTCACGCTCAGGGCCGTTCCGCGCAAGAGCGCCGATGCCGTAACGATTCTTGCGCTTGAGGGCAGCGCGCTCTTGGCCACGGCAGCCGACGCGACGAAGGCCGATCGCGGCTACGACGTTCGCCTGACGGGCGAAATCCACATCGACGCCGCGTCGGGCCGCATCACGCGGTTGGACATTGTGGCTATCGGCGACCACTGGGGTGAGGGGACCTACACGCGCGGTGCCCGGCCCGGCCGAACCCCGCTCGGCGTGGCCCTGGAGCTGGCCGACGGCCGTCAGCCCGGCGACCGTGTTCCCCCGCAGGCAGCGCGGGAGGTTCAAGCGTATTTCAGCGCCGCGGCTCAGCGATCTCGCTAGCCGAAGCCGTCAGACTTCCGGGCGCGGCTGAACTCTGGCGAGTTCAGCGACGGAGATTCTCTCCAAGAAAGCCTTGTAACATCCGGCGTGGCTCTACGCATAGCATCCAGAAGCGATGAGTTAAAGTAAGCGAACAAAAGGAGGACCCCATAAAACAACCAACCAACTCCTGACAAAACCAATCCGATCTCTCTCCCTCGGTTTGGCTCGCCCGGCCGGTATCCTGACGAGGATCCGGCCGGGTCCTTTTGTGGGCAACTTGCTCTGCGAGTTGCCGAAATCGGCCCACACGCTAGTCCAAAGCCGCCGGGCAGACTAACCCGACGCGTAAGCGAGGGAATGCGCGATGCGGAGCTTTTTGCCACACCTCCCTCGCTTGCGCCTTGCGCGTCGGGTTAGTGTGGTTTCGACAAAGCCTAATCTCCCGGCACGACGTTCAACTGCACGTCGATCTGGTTCGACGCCGCCACGGTGTTCTTCGGGCCAAGTTGGCTGGCGCCGGTCAACTTCACCTTGAGTTCGCCCGGCTTGGTGCCCTTAGCGAGCGACACGGCGAACTCGAACTCGCTTTTGTCGCCGGGCACCACCAGCGTGGGCGAGGCCACGCCCTGCGGCAAGCCGGCCAGCGAGAGCGTCACCGGGTGTGGGAAGCCGAGGCGCTGGATGCGGCCTGCTAGCTTGCCGGTCGGCCCTTTGCCGGCGCGGGCGTCGATCTTGGCGGTGCTCGTCAGGGCGAGCGTGAAGGAGGGGGCCACGACCGCCACGCGCCGCGGCTGGGAGACGACTTCGGCAACCGCGCGCTGACCATCCGGGCTGAGCAGCTCGGCCCGCACGACCAGGTCATACTCGATCGGCCGCAGCGCCGGCGGCACCACGAGCGGCAGCACGCCGCGGTCCTGGCCCTGCGGCACCGCGACGGGGTTTTCGATCCGCAGCGTCCGCGCGATATCGGCCTTGCCCTTGGTGGGGCCTTCGGCCGTCACTAGCGGCGCCACCTGGCTGGTGACAAGCGATAGCCGCACCGGGCCCGTCGCACCGGTGGCGCGGATGACCTTCACCCCCGCCGGCTGCGTGACCCCTTGCACCAGCGGCGCGCCGGCGGCGTCTTCCCAGGCGACTTGGAGCGGCGCCGGACGACTGACGGCAATCGGCAATTCGCGCCGCATCCACGGCTGGTAGCGCGCGGTGGGCGTGTCGGTCGCCATCGCCGGGCGAGAGGTGCCGGCCGCATCGCCCTGGCCCTGGCCGATCATCTGGCCGACGACCACGCCCGCCGCACCCCCTTCCGCGCAAAGCGAGCAGCGCATCTGTCCCACCGGTCGGGATCGTGTCGCTGCCCACGATGGAGACGCCGGGCGGCAGGCCACCGGGAAAACTCAGCTTGATCGGCCCGGTGTAGCCGTCCCGCACAGCCCGCACTCGCACCATGGCCACACCGCCCTGCGGCACGTGCACTCGGTCGGCCAGTGCGGTCAGAGAGAAATCTGGCTTGATCTCAGTGATCCCCAGCCGATAGACGCCGCGCGGCCCTCCTTGGCCGGCTTGATCGTGAATCGCCGCCGCCACGGCTTCCACGCCGCCGGGCACCGTGAAGTCGAGCGTCGGGTCGGTCGTGCTCTCGCCGTCGTCGGCTGCCGCAAGCTGCCCGCCTTTGACCTGTTGGATCGACAGCACGGCGTCCATCGGCGAACCGATCCGGTCGGCCAGCACGTCGAACCGCAGCCGCATGCCGGGCTTCACCCGCACGAGATAGCGATCGACCTGGCCAGCCTCGGCAAGTTGCCCGCTGACGCCGACTGGCGCCGTGACTTCTTGCAATCCGCCAGCCGCGGCGGGAGTCTCGACGACCTCCGGCACGTCGCTCACGATCAGCCGCGCCCGGCCGCCGCTGAAAACGCCCGCGGGCCAGGTCGCGGGCTCCAGCCCAAAGAGGCTGTCGCTCTGCATCGTCCATTTCGTGCCGGCTGCGAGGTTCGTGACGACGGCAGTGAGCGTGGCTTGCGTGCCGCGCTGGACGCCCAGCGGCAGCAGCACGTCGGCATACTGGAACTGGCCGATCTTGAGGCGGAAATGACCTGGGGCGGCGCCGCGATAGAGCGCGTCGTAAAGTTTCACCGTATAGGCTCCGTCGGCCGGCAGCGCGACATCCAGCCGCGCGTCGCCGCCCAGCAGCTCTTGCGATGGGGAATAAGCCAGGAGGACGCCGTCGGGGCGATGAATTTCCAGCACGGGGTTGAGTCCGCCGCCCAGCCGTCGGCTTTCCAGGTCGATCACCACGCGCTGGCCGGCCTTGCCCGTAAAGCGGGTCTGGAGGATCGTGCCGCCGGTGAGCGAGCCGTTCAGGGCGACCGGCATGGAGCTGACCTCGGGGCCCAGCGGCTGCTGCGGCAGCTCATCGACGCCGATGGCCAGGGGATTCGAGACGCCGTCTTCGCTGGCCAGCCGCAGATGATAGACTCCCGCCGGCGTGGACTTATCCAGCGAGACTTCGATCTGCACCTGGTTGGCCTGGGCGCCCGGCTTGACCGCCTGCTTGGCCACGGAAAACGGCAGCACGACGCGAGACTGAGCACCCAGCTCGCTGCCGACGAAAGTCAGCGTGGTGGTGCCGCCTGCTTGCAGTCCGCGCGGCGAGACTTCGGTCAACGCCGGAGCGGCCACGGCCATGCCCCCGGAGCAGAGCAGCAGGACGACGACGATCGGCGGCAGAATCTTCAGCAGGGCGGCAGGCAGCTTCATGGTTCAGGTGGGCGCGATGAAGGTTCGAAAGAATCTCGCGGGGCGTGGGGCACGTTTCTAAACGTGCCCGTGGCATTGGGGGGCGCGTTGAACGCCGCCGCCTTTCAAAACGAGGTCCGAGCCAACGGGGCACGCTTTGAAACGTGCCCCACGCGGTGGCTATTCCTTGGCCGGCGGCTCCGGCTTCTTCTCCGGCGCGTCCTTTCTATCCAGCTCGGCCAGGCGGCGCTCTAGTTCCGTCACGCGGCGCTCGAGCTGTTCAATCCGCTGCCGGTCGGATAACGGCGGGGCCACGACCACCGGCGCGCCCGCCGCTGGGCCGACGACCGGCGCCTCGTCCCCGGCCAGACGGATCGTCTGCCGATACGGCGCCGCCCCGCGATAGTAACTCAGCTCGATCTCTGTGCCCGCGCGACGCGCAGCCAGGGAGGCACGGAATTCGTCGGTGTTGCCTACTGCGGCCTTATCGACGGCGACGATCACGTCGCCGGCCCGCAGGCCCGCTAACGCTGCCGGCGTGTTAGCGATCACCTCGAGCACTAACACACCCCGCAGCGGCAAACGGCCCAGAATGAAGCGGGGATCCTCCGTATAGTTGCGCATCAGCACCCCAAGCTTGGGTGGCGCGTCGGCCGCCGGCGGTGGCGGCAGGGGCGGGCGGCCGGGCTGCTCGGCCGGCGGCTGCGGATCGGGCGGCGGCGATGCGCGATCGGGCCTCTTCTCCGGAGGCGGAGGTGGCAGCTTGGAGTCGTCCGGCCGGCGGCCAAGCGTCACCAGGATCGTGCGCGTCGCCCCGTCGCGGACCACCGTCACGCCCAGCTTGGCGCCCGGGCCAGCCCCTTTGGTCGTCTCGGGCACGTCTGCGGTCTGCCGCACCGGCTTCTCGGCAATCGCCGTGATCAGGTCGCCGACCTTCAGGCCGGCCGCTTCCGCCGGGCTGCCTTTGACGATCTCGACCACGCGCACGCCTTGGGCTTTGCTGTCGTCCTCGCCGGTAATCACGCCCAGATAGCCTCGCTCGGCGGGCTTCTCGGCTTCTTTGGCTCGGTTGGGATCGATGACCAGAGGTTTCTTCGCCGGCCCGAATTGACGTTCTTCGAGTCGCTGGAGCGCCTCTTGCGCCGTCGCCGGGCAAATGCCCGTCATCACGCTCGCCAAGACCGCGGCTGCGAGCGAGGCCTTCAAGATCTTTCGCATGGCAAGTCCTCCCTCAAGTGTTCCGAAACTCCCGATAAGGACGGAATGTCATTCCGGCTAGGTCCTCCAGTGCCGTCCTATTATAGCCAACGCGAACCATCATGCCTGCTATCCGCGAGAAAACCGGACACGTGGACCATGGCGCCCGTTACGGCCAGTGCCAGCCCGTGTTGCCGACCGTCACCGGCAGCACCAGGAAGTGGTGGATCAAGTCGCTGGCGATCAGACCCAGCGAGACGCCCAGCAGGGCCTCGCGGCGCGCGGCCGTCGGCGAAAGAGCGGCAGGGCGGCCAGCAACGGCACGCTCCAGAACATGTGATGCATCTGAAGCAGCAGCGGCGCAGTGCGGTTGAAGTCGGTGGCCTCGATGCCGCCGCCAAACCGCAACCAAAGCGTGATCGCTTCGGCAAGGCCTGTCACGACGACAAACCAGATGACGACGCTCCGGGTGCGCATATCGCGATTCTCCGGCTCGCCCAGTGCGCTCGTCAAGGCGCATGCGATTGATGCGCCAGTCGTCTGTATGGCCGCGACTTTCCGAAGCGCAGACGGTGAGGGCCCGAGGCGCTCACACGCAGCGCGGCCGTTTCACGGCTTGCAAATCGCGTCCGAGTCGTTCAAAGTGAGCGCAGCGCCGCGGGCAGGTCCTTCGGCGGGACCTCCCATGCACGGGACGCTTTTGACGGAGACCGCTCATGGCCCAGAAAATCCTCGTGGTAGATGACGATCAGGAATGCGTCGAGGCGATTCGCGTGGCCTTGCAGTCACGGGGTTACGAGGTCGAGGTGGCCCGCGACGGCAACCAGGCCCTACAGATGACCGAACTGGTCAATCCCAACCTGCTGATCCTGGATATGATGATGCCGCAGCGCAGCGGCTTTCTGGTGCTGGAGAACATCCGCCGCAACCGGCCGGACCCGCTGCCCGTGATCATGATCACGGCCAATGAGGGGAGCCGGCACAAGGCCTACGCCGAAATGCTGGGGGTGCACGATTACCTGCGAAAGCCGTTTTCCATCGACAAACTGATGGAAAGCGTGGAGCGGGCCCTCAATGCCGGCGCCCAGGCCAGCGACTGAAACCACCTCGGTGCAGACGCCTCGACCGCTCGCCCCCAGGGGCTTCCTGCGCATCTTCCCCCCTGCGGCTGAATCTCCCAATTCTGCTGATTTAGCAAAATATTCAAGTATCTGGATGCGTCGCAATGTTCTTGGATTGAACAACTTACGCCGGAAACCGCTCGCTAGCACAGGGTGGTGCTACCAACATCGCTATTGCTTTGGCAGTAGTTCCAGCGGATACTTTCTATTAGGAACCGCGAGAAGCGTTTCGCTTGGCATGTGAGTCGTCCGGCGTAGCGGGCAATTAGCTGTCCCGCACGAGCGAACCCCCTCCTTGATCGTTCGCTCGCAGCCGGCTGCTCTTTTCCAACCCTGCCGACGTTTTTGCTGCGGTTGATGCTGCGCAGTGCGCAATGTGCTTCACGCAAGCACATTTCTTACAAGATCGCGTGCGCTTGGCTGCCCAGCCGCAGGAAGGATCGTTGGCGGTTTTGGCCATGGAGCGATGCTTCCGTGACCAGGTTTTCACGTTCGAGAACGAGGCCTTCCGAATGGCCGGCACCCTCCTTAGGGGGATAACTAGGGGATAGCGCCGTGGCAGGACAAGAGATCATCTCGCTGGTCGCCCAGCGTCAAGATTTGGACCAGTTCCGACGTAAGAACTGGGAAGGCAGCTTCGCGGAATACCTCGATGTCGTGCGGCAGCGGCCCGAGGTCACCCGCAACGCCTTCGAGCGGGTGTACGACATGATCACGTCGTACGGCGTGGAAGTGGACGACAACTCCCGCGAGCGCCGCACGCGGTATCAGTTCTTCGACGACCCGTTCGACAACGGGCAAGACGCCGTCTTCGGGCTCGAAAAGCCGCTCTCGGACCTGGTCAACGCCTTCAAGAGCGCCGCCAAGGGCTACGGTATCGAGAAGCGCGTGCTGCTGCTCCACGGCCCCGTCGGCAGCAGCAAGAGTACCATCGCCCGGCTGCTCAAGAAGGGCCTCGAGCAGTACTCGACCAGCGAGGAAGGGGCTCTGTTCAGCATCGGCTGGGTCTCGCCGGACGGCGACGGCAACGTGCAATGGTGCCCGATGAACGAGGAGCCGCTGCACATCATCCCCAACCGCTTCCGCAAGGACGTTTGCGCCGAGCTGAACGAAGGGCGTGGCGAAGAGGATTACAAAGTCAAGATCATGGGCGAGCTATGCCCATTCTGCCGCTACGTCTACACCGACCGGCTGAAGAAGTACGGCGGCGACTGGACGCGGGTGGTGCAAGACGTGCGCGTGAAGCGGCTGCTGCTCAGCGAAAAGGACCGCGTCGGCGTTGGCACGTTCCAGCCCAAGGACGAGAAGAACCAAGACTCGACCGAGCTGACCGGCGACATCAACTACCGCAAGATCGCCGAATACGGCTCCGACAGCGACCCGCGGGCATTCAATTTCGACGGCGAGTTCAACATCGCCAACCGCGGCATCATCGAGTTCGTCGAGGTGCTGAAGCTCGACGTGGCGTTCCTCTACGACCTTTTGGGGGCCAGCCAAGAGCACAAGGTCAAGCCGAAGAAGTTCGCGCAGACCGACATCGATGAAGTGATCCTCGGTCACACGAACGAACCGGAATATCGCCGGCTGCAGAACAACGAGTTCATGGAAGCACTGCGCGACCGCACGGTGAAGATCGACGTTCCCTACGTAACCAAGCTGGATCACGAGATCAAGATTTACGAGAAGGACTACAACAAGAACAAGGTCCGCGGCAAGCACATCGCCCCGCACACGATCGAGATGGCCGCCATGTGGGCCGTGCTCACGCGGCTGGAGGAGCCCAAGCACGCCGGCCTGACGCTGCTGCAAAAGCTGAAGCTCTATAACGGCAAGACGCTGCCGGGCTTCACCGAGGAGAACGTGAAGGAGCTCAAGGAGGAAGCCGTGAACGAGGGCATGCTGGGCATCTCCCCCCGCTACGTGCAGGACAAGATCTCCAATGCCCTGGTCGCTCACCCCGAGGCCAAGAGCATCAACCCCTTCATGGTGCTCAACGAGCTGGAGTCGGGGCTGAAACACCACAGCCTGATCACCAGCGAGGAGACGCGCAACGAGTACCGCGAGCTGCTCACGGTGGTCAAGGAAGAGTACGAGAACATCGTGAAGAACGAAGTGCAGCGGGCGATCGCCGCCGACGATGAGGCCCTGGCCCGGCTGTGCGGCAACTACATCGACAGCGTCAAGGCCTACACCCAGCGGGAAAAGGTGATCAACAAGTTCACCGGCCGCAAGGAAGACCCGGACGAGCGGCTGATGCGATCGATCGAAGAGAAAATCGACATCCCCGACAGCCGCAAGGACGACTTCCGCCGCGAGATCATGAACTACATCGGCGCCCTGGCCATCGACGGCAAGCGGTTCGACTACAAGACCAACGAACGGCTGCACCGGGCGCTAGAACTTAAATTGTTCGAGGACCAGAAAGACTCGATCAAGCTCACCAGCCTGGTCTCGAAGGTCGTGGATCAAGACACGCAAGCCAAGATCGACGTGGTCAAGCAGCGCCTGATCAAGAACTACGGCTACGACGACGAAAGCGCCACGGACGTGCTGAACTACGTGGCGAGCATTTTCGCGCGAGGAGACACCAAGAGATAGCAATGACGAATGACGAAGCTCGAATGACGAAGGAATGACGAATGACGAAGCACGAACGACGAAGGAGTGGTTTTTCCATTCGTCATTCATGCTTCGACATTCGTCATTCGGCCCTCGCCATTCCTTCGTCATTCGTGCTTCGTCATTAGGCATTCCCCCGCCATGGTCCTGCGCATCGAAGCCGATCAGAACCGCTTTAAGCAGATCGTCCGCGGCAAAATCCGCGAGAACTTGCGAAAGTACGTCTCGCACGGAGAGATGATCGGCCGCCGCGGCAAGGACCTTGTCAGCATTCCGCTGCCCTACCTCGACGTGCCCAACTTCCGCTTCGGCCACAGCGGCGCCGGCGGAGCGGGCCAGGGAGACGGCGAGATCGGCCAACCGATCGCCCGAGGCGGCGACCAGGGCGACGGCAAGGGCCAGGCCGGCAGCGATCCGGGCGGTCACATCCTCGAAGTGGACGTGCCGCTGGACGAGCTGGCCGCTATCCTGGGCGAAGAGCTGGAGCTGCCCAACATCGAGCCCAAGGGGCGCAAGAATATCTCGCAGGAAAAGGCCCGCTACAAGAGCATCCGCCGCACCGGCCCCGAATCGCTGCGGCACTTCAAGCGGACCTACGTGCAGGCCCTGCGGCGGCAAGTGTCGGCCTCCGAGTACGACCCCCAGAAGCCGCGGGTGGTGCCGATTGGCGAGGACAAGCGCTACCGCTCCTGGGAGGCGGTGCTCGAGCCGGTGGCCAACGCGGCCATCCTCTACATGATGGACGTCTCCGGCTCGATGACGGACGAGCAGAAGGAGATCGTCCGCATCGAGGCCTTCTGGATCGATACCTGGCTCCGCTCGCAGTACGACGGCGTTGAGCGGCGGTACATCATCCATGATGCCGTGGCCAAAGAGGTCGATGAGGAGACCTTCTACCACACGCGCGAAAGCGGCGGCACGCGGATCAGCTCGGCCTACAAGGTGTGTGCCGAGCTGATTGCCCGCGAGTTCCCGGCCGACGATTGGAACATTTATTGCTTCCAGTTCTCCGATGGCGACAACTGGGGCGAGGACAACGAGATCAGCCTGCGGGTGCTGCGGGAGAGCATCCTGCCGCATGTGAACCTCTTCTGCTACGGCCAGGTCGAGAGCCCGTACGGCAGTGGCGAGTTCATCCACTCGCTGGAAAAAGGGGCTGGCGACGAGGAGAAGATCGTGACCTCGGAAATCGCCAACAAAGACGCGATTTACGACTCCATCAAAGAGTTCTTGGGAAAGGGAAAATGACAACCAATCCGTGCACTTTATCTGCACACACGGCGAGCAATGCTCGCGGTTTAGCGAATACTTGCGGCCAACATGAACATCGAACATCCAATCTCGAACATCCAACATCCAACGCTGCATCCGTCTGACGACGCGATGGTGCACGATCGACAACCGGTGTACGTGCACCAGTACAAAGTACGCATCGGCCACACGGAGGTCACCGTGGGCGGCAATAACGCGTCGGACGCCGTGCGCAATGCGCGCCGCCGGCTGGCCGGCGAGCTGCCGAGGCTGTGGGACGTGATCTACCGCATGAGCGAAGAAGAGTTTCGCGTGGAGGAGATCCGTTAAGGCTCGCCTCGCGGCTAAACGGCAGCGCACACCGAACGTAACAACTGACAACTGACAACTGACAACTGACAACTGACTAATGGCGCTTCACCGTTTCAATCCGCTCCCCAGCGAGTTGGCCCGCATCCAAGAGCAGATGCGCCGGCATGCGGAGAGCTATGGACTGGAGTGCTACCCCGTGGTGTTCGAGCTGGTGGATCACGACCAGCTCAACGCAGTGGCGGCCTACGGCGGCTTTCCCACCCGCTATCCGCACTGGCGGTTCGGCATGGAGTACGAGCGGCTCTGCAAGGGCTACTCCTACGGGCTGCAGAAGATCTACGAGCTGGTGATCAACAACGATCCCTGCTACGCCTATTTGATGAAGTCCAACGAGCTGACCGACCAGAAGCTCGTCATGGCCCACGTCTACGGGCATTGCGATTTCTTCAAGACGAATGAGTGGTTCCGCCACACGAGCCGCAAGGCCATGGACGAAATGGCCAACCACGGCAACCGCATTCGGCGATACATGGACCGCTTCGGTGGTGAGATGGTCGAGGAGTTCATCGACTGCTGCCTGTCGATCGAAGACCTGATCGACGTCCATTCGCCGTTCATCAAGCGCTTCGACGACCCGGCCGAGCGGGCCCGCTTCCCGGCCGCCGACGAAGCGGAGGATAACCCCGTGCCCGGCAAGTTTCAGGCCAAGGGCTACATGGACCCCTTCGTCAACCCGCCGAGGGCGCTGCGTGCCGAGGCCCAGCAACTCCGCGAGCAGCAGAAGCAGCAGCCGCTGCAACCCTCCGCTTTGCCGACGCGGGACGTGATGCTTTTCCTGATGGAGCATGCGCCGCTGAAGCCCTGGCAGCTCGACGTGCTGTCAATCATCCGCGACGAGGCCCACTACTTCGCTCCGCAGGGGCAGACCAAGATCATGAACGAAGGCTGGGCCACCTATTGGCACAGCACGATCATGACCCGGCACGGACTGGAGCCGGCCGACGTGATCAACTACGCCGACCACACGGCCGGCACGCTGGCCACCTCCGGCGGGCGGCTGAACCCTTACAAGCTCGGCGTAGAGCTGTTCCGCGATATCGAAGACCGCTGGAACCGCGGCTGCTTCGGCCCCGACTACGACTCCTGCGACGACCACGCCAAGCGGGAGCGATGGAACACGGAGGCGGGGCTGGGCCGGCAGAAGATCTTCGAGATCCGCCGCGTCTACAACGACGTGATGTTCCTCGATGCCTTCCTGACGCCCGAGTTCTGCCGCCGCCAGAAGATGTTCTCGTTCGCCTACAACGATGCCACGGACTACTATCAGATCGAGGGCCGCGAGTTCGCGAAGATCAAAGAGCGGCTGCTCGCGAACCTGACGAACCTGGGCCGGCCGATGATCTCGGTCCGCGACGCCAATTTCAAGAACCGCGGCGAGCTGGTGCTGGAGCACGCCTGGCACGGTGTCGAGCTGGATAAGAAATATGCCCGCGACACGCTGGCCAACCTCTACCGGCTATGGACTCGTCCGGTGCACATCGAGACGAACATCGAAGAGGCGCTGTGCTTGATGTCGTTCGACGGCAACGAGCACAAGGTCACGAAGCCCAAGGAGGAGAAGAAAGAGAAGGAAAAAGAGAAGTAGACTTGTCGTAGCAAGTGATGAGGCCCTGCCATGACCCTGAAAGAACAGACCAAGACCGCGCTGGCGACCCACGCCGGGCAAGCCGGTCCCCACCGGCTCGAGCTGGATGACGACGGCGACCGTCTGAGCGCCGAGCTGCTGTCAATCGACACGCTCGCCTGCGAGTTCAGCTATCTCACGCTGCACACGCCCAAGCTGGCCGGCGCTTCGGCCGAACGACTCCAGGCGGTCGCCGGATCGCTGGCCGGGCGGCTGACGTACCTCTTGGAGCCGATTGCGCCGATCGAAGCCGACGCCGAGGGCTGCACGGTGCAAATGCGCTCCAATCCTCCGCAGCGCGGCGACGACGGCACGAGCTACTACGAGCTGCTGGTCCGCCGCGGCGGCGAGCTGGACCTGCGGCGGTGGCGCAAAACGCCCGACGGCACGCGCGCGCCGCTGGGAGCCACGGTGACGCGCGAGGTGTTCCTGCGCCTCGTTGGCGATCTCGTGGGAGCACCAGAATAGGCCCGAAGCAGCGGTGGGTCTCGTCCTCAAATCACCTTAGGGCTACTGCTTGGCCACCCTTTTTACGTTGAACCCGAAGAACGCGCTCTTGCTGCCCAGCGGCTTGTGCTGGATCGTCGCGTTCAACCGCATACCGCGCATCGCCCGCGTCGTAGAGTATCAGAATGTTCGTGTTCCAGGGTTCGTCACCGGCTCGCCAGCCACCGTTCTCCTTCTGGACCGCTTCGACGCCGTCCTTCTTGATCACGCAAGACTTCATCGATTTCTCTTCAGCGTTCAGGACGAGGTTGTCGGCCTCCGGCAGCAGCAACGTCTTGCCGTCGATGTAAGCGGCGATCTCGTCCTTCGTGGGCGTGGTTTCGGGTTTGGCGCCATTGATCGCCGAGCCGCCGCCCGAGACCAGTTGGCCGGCCTGGGCAATTAGTGCCGCGGGATCGGCGACGCCCGCCGTCAGCACCACCATCTGCTCCTGATGGCGTCGCTCTTGCACCCGCATCAGGTACCAGAAGACGCCGCTGGCCACGCCCGCGCCGACGGCCACGCCGGCCAACGCGCCCCAGACCCAGTGAATCGACTTGCGTTGCGGCGGCACACCCTGAGCTTCGTACATGGCTTCGGCCCGATTGGGAGAGTGAGAAGGGAACGGCGATCCCAGAGACTAGGTGCATTGTAGAGAGCCGAGCCGCATGCGGACAAGTGTGCCCCGATGATGCGATGATGCCCGCGCGGGACCGGCATCAGCACTTCGCCGTCTTTCGCTTCTTGCCGAGCGTACCCCGATCTTTCACCTTCTTGATGTACTCCGGCGCAGACGGCACTTTGCACGATGTCTCGCCCATGTCTACCGATACGGGGCCGATCTGCTTGCCCGTCTTGATGGCCAGGTCCGTCAGCGCGGGGACATAAGAGCCCACTGCAATGACGAAGGCGTTCATGCCAAGGCGGACTCGGTTCGGCGCGTCGTGGATGGTCTTGGCCACGCGGCCCAGGAGCTTCTTCAGCTCGCTCAGGTCCAGCTCATCGTCGTCGGTGATCGACACCAGACTGCAGAGCGTGGCCCACCCGGCGGCGGCGACCTGTTCTTTCTTCGAATCGATCCACTTCAGGCCCAGCTCGCGGCCGTGCTTGCTGCCGGCCGCCACCCAGGGCACCGTGCACTCGCTGATCATGCACCAGGAGGCGCCGTCCAGCCAGCGCTGGAGGTCTTTCTTGGTCATCCGGGCATCGTCGGCGATCAGACCGGCCAGGTACATGGCGTCGGAGATGCCGGTGTCGTACAGCTCCAGCGCGAGCTGGTGGTCGGTCTTGATGCGCTTGTGGATCTTCTTGAGGTATTCGATCTTGACCCCGAAGAACGGCTCCTTGGCGCCGTGTTTGGCCAGCACGCGCTTCGTAGCGTCGCTGCCTAGCCCCCGAAGCTCACCAATAATGTCGTCGGCGTTCATGCCCTTTGAAACCGCTAGGGGGAGGTTAAGAAAAGCCAGCCGATTCTACGGAACCACAAAGCCAGGGGGCAAGCGCCTGGTTAGTGTTAGTCTCCCTTGGCGTCCCGCGCTCCGCTTAGGAACGCCAGCAGGTCGCGCAGCTCCTGGACCGTCAGCGTCTTGGCCACGTCGTCGGGCATGATCGAGCGGCGCTGAGCGGCTTTCTTAGCGATGTCCTCGCGGCGGACGGTGATCAGCTTGCCTTCTGCGTCGGCGTAGGTCTCGCGGCCATCGGCGCTCTCGCTGACCAGCGTGCCGCTGAACGTGCGGCCGTCGTCGGTCTGCACCTGCCAGACGAAGAACTGCGGGGCGATCTCCTTGCTCGGCTGAAGGATCGATTCGATCAGCTTGCGGCGGTCCGTCGTCCGCGGAGTGACGGTCAAGTCCGGCCCGATATCGCTGCCGCGGCCATCGACGCGATGACAACGAAAGCAGCCGCCGACCTTGGAGTGATAGAAGATCCGCTCTCCGGCGGCGGCATCCGCCGGCCCATCGAGCCGGGCCAGCCAGGCCTCCACGTCCGCCGCTGCCGGACGGGCCTCTGCCTTGGCCAGGTCGATCAGTGCTTCCGTCAGCAGGCGTGAGTCCGCATGTGGGATCTCACGCAACCGCGACAGCTCCCCCTCGGTCAACGGGCCTCCGCGCAAGGCACGCAGCGCCTCGTGACGCACCGGGGCAGCCGCGTCTTTGGCCAGCTTCCACAGCAGTTGGCGAGCCTGTCCGCGCCGGTCGGCAGCCAGGCCGACGATAGCCTCGGCCGCAGCCCCGCCGGCTTCTTCTCATCCGCGGCCAGCTCGGCAAGCAAGTCGAGCTTTGGCGCGTCGGCTGCCGTGCGCAGCGACCGCACGGCCTCCAGCCGCAATGCCGCCTCATCCGACGACAGCCAGCCACGGAGCCGCTCCAGCGAGAGCACCTTGCTCTCCGCCGGCAGTCGCCGCAGCGCCCTGGCCTTGAGAGCAGCCGGGGTGCTGACGTCATCCAGCATCCGCTCGAGATACACGCCACCGCCGGTATTGGCCTCGTCGGGCTTTGCGCCGCCGATCAGCGCCAGCGAGGTGAGCGCGGCGGAGAAGAGATCAGGGGACAGGCCGGGCTGCTGAAGGAGGTCTTCCAGGGTCCGGCGGTAGGGTTTCGCCCGAGCTTCGCCGATCCATTGCATGGCGACCAGCCGCACGCGGTCGTCGGTGCTCGCCAGTAGCGCCGGCATATCGGGCGGTATCGGTTCGCCGGCTGCCCGCAGCGTCAGCAGCACGTCCGCCTGGCGGCGCGGGTCGGTGAGCAGTGCCACCTTCACTCTCTTGAGCAGGTCCGGCGCCCGCCGCAGCGACTCGCGGCCCGCCGCCCGCAAGAACGGATCGTCGGACGTGAATGCCAGCAAGATTTCGCCCCACCCGTCGGTGATCTTGAGAGACGGATTCAACCGGGCGAGCGCCGCTGCACGTACGAGCGCGTCGGAGTCGGTACCTACTTCCTGAAGGTCGCCTTGCCTGGCCGGCCAAATCTCGGCGGCCAGGCTGCGCACGTCGGCCGACGGGTCCTTCATCAAGGCGCCGAAGGCCCCCGGCTCGGCCCAGTCCGCGCCACCAGGCGGCCGATCGCCGTGGCCCGCACGCGGTCGGTCTCGCCTTCCCGCGCCTGCCGCAGCAGCGACTCCTTGGTCATCCATCGTGCCCGCGCACGGCGCTCACGTTCGTCCCGGTCGGGCAAGTTCAGGGTCGCGGTCGCGGGCAGTTCGAGCGGAGCGTTCTTGGGTTTCAGCCGCCAGATGCGTCCTTTCATGTGCACTTCATATGACTTATCCACCCAATCGGTCACATACACCTCGCCGTTGCGGCCGGCGGCCATTGCCACGGGGCGAAAGTCATCGCCGCCGGTGACCAGCGCCCGCCGGTCGGCGCGGAACGATGCCCCGCGCCGCTCCAGCGAAAAGAGATCGATCCGATAGTCGCCCCAGGACGTGACCAGCATCTTGCCGCGGTGCTCAGCCGGCCAGACCGGCAAACTCGCAGGTCAAGAGGCCGCTGGGGGCCTCGCCCGTGCCGGCGATCATCGGCAGCGTGCCGGGCAGTTCGCCGTTCCAGGCCGTGAAGGGATGCAGCCCGGCGCGGCCGTTGCGGTAGCGATAGCCGTAGTCGCCGCCCGGCACGATGTGCAGCAGCCGGCACGGCGGGCGGCTGTCCGGGTCGTTATCGACCGTGAAGAGGCGGCCGAAGACGTCGAAGTGCAACTGCACTGGGTTCCAGAAGCCAGTGGCGATCCGCTCCACTTTGCCGCCTTCGGCCGTGGCGCGAGTAGATGTTGCCTCCTTCGCCTCCGCCGGTAACGACCGAGCCGTCGCTGCCGATCAGTTTGAAGTCGGCCCCCAGGTTCTCGCCCATGCCGATATACATGCGGTTCAGCCAGTCGAAGGCCACGCTAAAGAGGCCGTTGTGCGGATAGGTACCCGTCGTCTCCAGCCGCACGAGCGTCGTCCGCTCGTCGGCCACGCCGTCGCCGTCTTTGTCGCGCAGGCGGATGACTGAGCCGCGCGTGGCCACGTACAGCGAGCCGTCGGGATGCCCGGTGAGGTGCATGGCGGCGGTGAAGCCGTCGGCGAAGACGGTGAACTTGTCGGCCTTTCCGTCGTCGTTCGTGTCTTGCAGCCAGAGGATGCGGTCGCTGGAGTGCCGGCTGTAGCCCTTGGGCGGGAAGTGGGTGTTGCTCTCCAGCACCAGAAGGCGATCGCGCTCATCGACCACGATGCCAATCGGCGTGACGATGTCCGGCTCCTTGGCGAATAGCTCGATCTTCAGCCGGTCATCCATCACGCGGGGCGGCGATTCCAGCGCGGAGCGCACGACGTACGACGGCGTCGCGTGCCGGGCGGCGGCCGAGGCGTCGGCATAGCGGACGGAGTCGTAGCGTCCGCTCTGCGGACCAGCACGCGAGGCACTGCTACTCGATTTCTTGGTCCGCACAGCGGACCCTACGTCGTCGAAGTGCCACAGGCCGACGGTCTCCTTCTCGACTTGCGGTGGCTTATCCGGCAGTTTGGTCACGGGATGTGCGCCGCGGGCGATCCGCACTTCGTCGATCAGCCCCGCGCAGCGGAGTCCGCCTTCGAGTAGCGCGCCGATGGCGATGTCCTCAAACCGGCCGGTGCGCTCCTTGGAGACGATGACCTGGTTGGCGACCTCCTTGGCGTCTACGTAGAGCCGCACGCGGCCCGGCTCGTAAACCATTGCCAGGTGATGCCAGCGATCGTCGCAGATATCCACGTCGGACCGCACGTGATCGGGCGACAGGCCGGCTAGAAAGGCGGTCAGCCGGCCTGTGCCGGCCACGGTGAATAGCTCCCAGTGCGTGGCGGCATACTTAGTCTCGCTGGCCACCAGGATGTTGTAGCTCTTCTTGTCGCTCAGCCGCGCCCAGCACGAGACCGTGATCGGGGGTGTGCGGAGCTCGGCGTGTCCCGGCACCACGGCCGACGCCACGCGGGCATGGAGCGCGTTGCCGAAGCGGCCCTCAGCCAGCGCATTCGTCGCGGAGTCGCTTGCGGACGGCTGCGCGACGGCTTTGGGTGGCCCCTCCGCCCAAACAGCTGTGGCAAAGACGGCTATGACCGTGGTCAAGAGCCAATTGTGGTGATGCATCTTCCGAGTCGCGCGTGAAAAACAGCCGGGTAAGAACGTTTCAGCCGACGACGCGAGTTAGTATGTTCCATGCGCGTGCCGAAAGAAAGGTGCCGTGAGAGGATGGTGCTTTTGGACCTCCGACAGGGCTCCAGCGTCTTTTAACGATGCCACATTTCGCGCGGAAGGACCAATCCCCTGCACCCTCGCCATCTGACCGCGAACGATCGTTGTGCCTGGCGTCTCGACGCTTGCCCCAGCGCGGCACCCCGTTACAATTTGTAGAGTCTTCATTCTCCCACGCGATCGGGAGCGTTTTATGGAACACTCTCCGCCGCCAGTCCCACGAGGGCGCTGGAGTTCGCTCCTCCGTCGGGGGGGCGCCCTCATCCCATCTTTTGGCTGGCGGCAACGGTGTCTTGCTCTTGCGTCCTTCTTGTGGATCTGTATCACCTCCTTGGGGGTCTGGTTGGCCCCCGACTCCTTGCAATCACTTCGCACAAGCGACGTCGCTCTTTCTTGCAGCGTTCTGCTGCTCTGGACGGGATTGTCGCTCTCCGCCTACGGTCTTTTCTTTGCCAAACGCCTCCCATCGCTCTACTTTTTTGCATGCCAATTCGCTCTGTTTCCAATCATTCAATGGCAATTGTCTGCCTCTGCGCACGGGTATCATTACCACGCGTCGAGTGCCCAGGAGCTTTACCTTCTCGATTGGATTTGTTTTACCATCCTTCACGCGGCACACGCTGCCGACATTCCAGATGCGTCTAGAGGCTCTCTTTTCGGCTACAGCACGATCAGGCATGCAACGGTATTGTCAGGTTCTATTTTAATGGCGATGTATTGGTATATCGGCGTCTTCGTCCTCTGCGCCGTGCGACGATTCGGCTTCACGATGAAAAGGCGCCTCCTTCCCTCCGCGCTACACCGCCAACGTGCCGGCTCGTCAAGCGGACCAGTCGCTGACGTTGGCCGATTAATGGAGCTGATCCGCCGCATGAAGCGCTGGATCGCGTACAGTATGATTCTGTTGTTGCTAGCCTTCATATGGCTCATGTCTTCAGCGAATTGGAAGCTTACAACGTTCGCGTGGTGGTCAACCTTCCCCAGCTTTTCGACCAAGCATACAGACTCCTTGATAGATCGGGAGTCGCAATGGTTGCTGCTGCAAACCGTCGTCAATGCGTTTGATGTCGGCGACACGCTGAACGTCTTTCCGCAGTTTCGGTGTGTCGAGGCATTGCCTCGCGCATCGTACCGATTGTTTACCATTGGCTTTCAGCTTGCTTTGGGGCTCTGGCTGTGCGGTCTAATCTCACGTCTCCGCCTGGCATCGGGTGGCGTGGGTTTTACATTGCCTGAATTGGTCGATTTATTGTGCGACGGGTCGCGCTCGTCCCGGACGCGCAGGTCTGCTGCAGCAGCAATTGGAGAAATGGGGCCTGCCGCAACATCGGCCCTTCCAGCCCTGATTGACGTTGCGGAGCGCGAGGAAGGCAGGGTTCGCGAAGCGGCAATTCAGTCCATTGCGTTTATCGACCCAGACGGAGATTTCGTCAATCGGATAGCAAGGAAGGGCGCGCAGCAGAGCGCTGCGGACCCTCGATGCCGACACGGTGGTCGTTAAAGAATTGCCGTGTGGCTGCGCGGTCAGATCGACCGCGAGCACGATCGACGGCAACGATGGCGTCTGCCCTCATAAACGCCGATGGCAGTCCGCCGCCAACCATGTGATGCGAGAGCTTGCTTCGACGCGTGTGCCGCCCATTCTGATCGCAGACCATCGGCAAACGAACCGTTGGTGGGGTATCTTGTGGATGGCATTTTTTGTTGGTGGATGCTGCGCTGTTGTCTTCGGCGTTCAGCTTTTCAAGCATGAAGATGGGCGATATACAGCGGTGGACGTCAACGTTTGGGCGTTTGGCACCAATGATGGAAATATGGGTCCTGGCGCGCACGTGAATTCGGATTTGACGCTTTACATTGGGCAGATAACGAATATCGGTGAAGGGCCGGAGGGTGTGGATATAACTGAGCTAAATCGCCCCGTTCGTGCCGACGTGTTGGGTGCAGTGGTAAATGACCTTGATTCGAAGAGACGCGTTGGCAAGAGTCAAACGGTGATCGTTTCTCCGGAGGGTGCGCCTTGCAGCGAAACGATTGCGATCGCGTACGTGATGAAATATGGAGAGATGGATATTCTCAAGGCGTTCTGTTGGGTTAGACGGCAGCGGTGTTTCATGTCGTTGCCGCCTGGGAGGTTTTTGGAGGCGCTCGTAGAATTCGAGAAGGAGCTAGAGCTGACACCCAAGGGGCAATCAACCGAAGACCGGCTTGAGGAATTGGAATGGTTCGTTACCGCGAGCGAGTAGCCATCCTACGCAATCGGAATAAACATCCAGCGTTCACGTCGCAGTTCTGCGGCACTTCCTAGCGTGTCAAGCGTTTCCCACGAGTTATTAATCCCTCGACGAAAAGAACGCCTCAAACCGCCGCCGGTTCTCCCCCAGATACTGCCCGCAGCGTTCGGTCAACGTTTCGCCGCCAGCCAGACCAAGGCCGCGGGCGACGGTGGCCAGCTCCGTCACGTCGTCGGGCAGATCGTTGCGGGCCGCGGCGTGCAGCAGCCGCAGCCGCGATTCGACCCGCCGAAGGAAGGTGTAGCTCTCGATCAGGTACTCACATGCGGCGGCCGACAGGGCACCGGCCGCTTCGAGCGCGGCCATGGCCGCGAGCGTGTTGGGCGCACGAATCGCCGGGTTCTCGTAGCCGTGCCGCAACTGGAGCATCTGCACGAGGAACTCGATATCGACCATGCCGCCGCGGCCGCGCTTCAGGTTGCGCGGGCCGGCGGTCTCTTCCAGGCGAGCCCGCATGTGGGCGATTGCCTGCACGTCTTTGGGCGTCAGAGGCCGGCAGAACGCCGCTTGGGCCACGGCGGCTTCGGCGGCGGCCGCTGCGCGGCGTGCCATACACCACCCGGGCCTTGCACAGGGCCTGCCGCTCCCAGAGCTGGCCCTCGCCGCTGGCGAAGTAGCGGGCGAACTCGTCCAGCGACGTGGCCAGCGCCCCGCTGCGGCCCGTCGGCCGCAATCGGGCATCCACCTCGTAGAGCCGGCCGTAGGGGCCGAGCTGCGTCGTGGTCTTGATGATCCGCTGCCCCAGCTCGCTGAAGAAATGCTGGTTGCTGGTCGAGACGCCGCCGCGGCGCGACCGGGCGGCCGTTTCTCCCTCGGCCTCGTAGAGGAAGATCAGGTCCAGATCGCTGTGGTAGTTCAGCTCCCCGCCGCCGAACTTGCCCATTGCCAAGAGGACCAAGTCGGTCGGCTGGGCGGCCGAGGAAGTAAAGGAGGTAGAGGAAGGTAGAGGAGGTAGAGGAGGTAGAGAATTCTTTACCTCCTCGACATTCTCGACCTCCTCTACCTCCTGCTTCATCGGCCGGCCGAAGCGCTCGACGAGCCTGGCCGTCTCTTCGCGGGCGATTTGCTCCAGGCACACGGCCGCCACGTCGGATAGAGCGGCCGTCGTGGCTTGAATGTCCTCCTTGCCGAGGATGTCGCGCACGCCGACGCGCAGCAGCTCCGTGTTCTTGAAAGCTGTGCAGGATCGGCGTCGAGGTCCGCGGCCCCGCGGCACAGCTCGGCCAGCGTGGCCCGCAGCTCGTCGGCGTCGGCAGCTTGTCCAGCACCAGGCTGTCGAGCAGCTCGTCGATCATGCCGGGGTTGTTGATGAGGATGCCGGAGAGGAACTGGCTGGTCGCGCACAGCTCGACGTACAGCTTCAGCGCTGGCGGGTTGAAGCTGAACAGCTCCCACAGCACGCCCTTGCCGCCCAGCGAGTCGCTCACCTTCTCCAGGTTCACGAGCGTCATGTCGGGGTCGGGCGTCTCGGCGATGGCCCGCAGCAGCCGCGGGGCGATCGACGCCAGGAAGTGCCGGCAGCGCCGCGTGGAGAGAAAGGGAATCCGCTCCGTGGGCCAGCGGCATCAGGTTGTCGGTAGGCCTGCTGCGTGTCGCGGAAGCGGTAGCGGCCCAGCACCGCGGCGATGCGCTGCGGCGAGCGGGTCGGGGTCGAGCACCAGGTCGACCTCCGGCTCGGTCTGCGTGTCGTCGGCGAAGGCGTCGTGCAGCAGGTGGTCGAGAATCTTGCGGTTGAGCGTCGTGCGTCTGGCGGTAGTCGCGTCCTCGAAGCGCCGCCAGCGGAGTCCGCCTCGGCGCGCTCCGTCGGCTGTCGAGCTGAGCGTAGCCCATCGCGAATGCGCCAGCTTGCGCAGCTCGTCGGGATCGGCCGGCAGCTGGTGCGTCTGCAGGTCGAACAGGAGCTGCAGCCGGTGCTCGATCTTGCGCAGGAAGCGGTAGGTGTCCTCGAGGAGCGTCGCGCTCCTGGTGCGTCAGGCAGCCGCCGCGCTCCAGCCGGTCGAGGGCCTCGAGCGTGTTGCCGCTGCGCAGCGCCGGCAGGTCGCCGCCGTTGAGCAGTTGCAGGAACTGGATGGTGAACTCGATGTCGCGGATGCCGCCGCGGCCGGTCTTGACGTCGCGGTCGGCGCGCCCGCCTCGCGGATCGGCCCGCTGCTCGATGCGCCGCTTGAGCGCCTTGATCCCGTGATCTCGGCGAAGCTCAGATACTTGCGGTAGACGAACGGCTCGAAGCCGCCGCAGGAACTCCTGGCCCAGGTCGAGGTCGCCGGCGACGGGCCGGGCCTTGATGTAGGCCTGCCGCTCCCAGGTGCGGCCCATGGTGTCGTAGTACGCGCAGCGTGCTCCACGCTGTGGGCCAGCGGCCCCGCTGGCCCTCGGGCCGCAGCCGCAGATCGACGCGGTAGGCCTGGCCGCGTCGGTCGGCGCGGTCAGCAGGCCGCACGACCTCGCGGGCGAGCGGCCGAAGAACTCGCCGTTGCTGATCGGCCGCGGGCCGTCGGTCGCGCCGTCGGCCGCCGTGCTCCTCGTAGAGGAACATCAGGTCGATGTCGCTGGAGTAGTTCAGCTCCTCGCCGCCGAGCTTGCCGATGCCGAGGACGACGAACCGCGCCGCGCGGCCGTCGGGCAGCGCGGCACGCCGCGCGCTGCTCGACCAGCTTGCGCCGCGCCGCCAGCAAGGCGGCCTCGAGGACTGCGTCGGCCACGTAGGAGATCTGCCGCGGTCACCGTCGGCAGGCTGCTGCCCGCGAACGATGTCGCCGTAGGCGATGCGGAGCGTCTCGCGGCTGCTTGAACCGCCGCAGGGCGGTCATCACGAGCCGACTCGTCGGCTCAGCGCAGCGACTTCGGCGCACAGCTCGCTGACCAGCGTTTCGCGGGCCACCGGCTGCCCTTCGGTGAGCCGCAGCAGGTCGTAGCTCTCGCTGTCGGTGATCAGCAGGTCGCTCAGGTGCTGGCTGGTCGAGAAGATCTGCAGCAAGCAGGGCAAGCGCCTGCGCGGTCGCGCTCGAACAGCGGCCGCCAGCGCCAGCGGGCTGCGGGCTGCCGCGACGAATCGCTCCAGATTGTTCAGCGCCATGTCCGGATCGCTGAGCGACGGCAGGCTGGCGGTCAGTTGCCCGCAGATATCGGCCAGGAGGTCGAGCGGCACGCCCCCTTCGGCCATGCGCACCAAGTTGCGATGCGCCTGCGGCAGATCGGCCAGTGCCCACGACGCCAGGAAAGACCGCGCCTGCCCCAGATCATCCAGGAGTCGGCGGAGATCCGAGACTTGCATGGCGTGGCTGGGCGCATGGAGCGTGTGACGGGGGCGTGCCGCCACGATATCCCCACGGTTTCCGCAGGGTCAAGGCATTCCCACGTGGGGCACGTGGGGCACGTTTCCAAACGTGCCCGAAGGAGTGCCTCGACGCGGTTGAAATTCAAAGCCCGCGCCACAACCCGCTTCCTTGGCGTTCCTTCAAGGGGTAACGTAAATCGGTGCGGCGAATTCATCCAGGAGCACCGTCATCAAAGGATCATTCGCATGAGCGAGGAAGCCGACTGGCAAAACCGGCTGGCGCTGATCGTGGACATGATGCGCGACATGAGCCGGCAGACCGACCCGCAGGAGATGGTCCGCTCGTACGCCCAGAAGATCGGACAGCTCGTGCCGCTGCACCGGCGGCTGTCGCTCAGCCGCCGCGGGCTCAGCGCTCCGCAGTATCGTATCACGCGCAGCACGACCTGGCGCGAGGACGTCAACCCTTGGAAGGAAAAGGACCGCCTGCCGCTCTTCAGCGGCGGGCTGCTGGCCGAGCTGATCTACGGCGATGAGCCGGTCGTGATCGACGACCTCGAGCTCGCCCCGATGAGCCGGCCGCCGAATACCTGGCCGGGCATCGCTCGCTGTTGGCGATCCCCATGTACGACCAGGGCGAAGCCCTCAATATGGTCGTGCTCCTCCAGGAAGAGCCCGGCGCCTTCGCGCACGAGCAGGTCCCCGATCTCGTCTGGCGCAGCAACCTCTTTGGACGCGCGACGAGCAACCTGGTCCTGAAGGAAGAGCTGCGGCAGGCCTATCAGGCACTGGACCGGGAGATGAAGATCGTCGGCGATATCCAAAAGTCGCTGCTGCCGGCCGAGCTGCCGCGGATCGAGACCCTGGACCTGGCCGCCTTCTATCAGCCGGCCGCTCGGGCCGGGGGCGACTACTACGATTTCTTTCCGCTCCCCGGCGGCCGCTGGGGCATCTTCATCGCCGACGTCAGCGGCCACGGCACGCCCGCCGCCGTGCTCATGGCGGTCACCCATTGCATCGCGCACACGCACCCCGGCCCGCCGATGCCGCCGGGCGCGTGCTCGATTACCTCAACCATCACCTCGCCACGCGGTACATGCGGCTGGGGGCCACGTTCGTCACCGCATTCTATGGGGTCTACGATCCCGGTCGGCGGACACTGACTTACGCCTCGGCCGGGCATAATCCGCCCCGCGTCAAGCGCTGCCAGGACGGCAGCCTGCTATCGCTCGACGGGGCCAGCGGCCTGCCGCTGGGATTGGTGGAGGAAACGGGCTACCTCGAGTGCGTGCAGCAACTCCGGCCAGGCGATCAGATCGTCTTCTACACCGACGGCATCAGCGAAGCACAAAACTCCCGAGGCGACCTGTTCGGCCTCGAGCGCCTGGACGGTGTGCTGGAGAACTGCGCGGTGCAGGCCAAGGGTCTGCTGGAGGCAGTGCTGGCGGCCGTGGATGAATTCGTCGAGGGCCAGCCGGCGAACGATGACCGCACGCTGATCGTGGGACGGGTGCATTAGCAAGCCCGGGCTTGCCAGCCGGCGCGCTGGTCACGCGGCAGGCGGTGACTCTACAGGTGGCGCAGGATTTGTCGCGCCCGCCGTGCCGCGTCAGCAAGCGCACGAACCGGCAGCCAAACGGCCGCGTCATGGCCAACCGATGTAATACCAGATGAGCGGCGCTCGGCCGCAGCTCTCTCCCGCCGCAGACAAGGGGCTCACCATGGAATCCTCCCCGCAACCGCGCCAAGCCCTACCCAAATTGCCGGCCACCTGGCTGCTGGCAGCCGCCATGTCGCTCGGCCAGGCTGTTGCCCAGCAACCGGCCGCGCCGGCCCCGTCCGCCAATGCAAGCACTGCCGCTCCCGCCCGCTCGTGGGAGTTTGGAAGCACCGACGCGCGAGCGACCGACCCGCTGCGCCGAACGAGCCTCCCGTGGCGCCGGCCCTCCGCTGGGCCAAGACGGCCGTGCCACGGATCAGTGCGATTCAGGACTATTCCTGCACGTTCGTGCAGCGCGAGCAGACAGACGGCGCGCTGGGGGAAAGAAGGTCTTGCGGTTGAAGGTGCGGCATCAGCCCTTCAGCGTGTACGTGCACTTCGACGCCCCGCAAGAGGTGCGTGGCCAGGAGGTGATTTACGTGGCCGGGCAGAATGGCGGCAAGCTGCTGGCCCACGGCGTGGGGCTCAAGGCGCTGGCCGGCACCGTTGCCCTGGACCCCCGCGGCGCCATCGCCATGCAAGGGAGCCGGCACCCGATCACCGAAGTCGGCATCCTCAACTTCACGCATCGCATGATCCGCGTCCTGGAGAACGACGCCCGCGACCCGCAATACCAGGTCAAGTACTTCCCCGGCACCAAGGTCCATGGCCGCCCGTGCACCTGCATGCAGTTCGTGCATCCCACGGCGGGCCTGGGCATCCCCTACTACATGGCCCGCGTGTATGTCGATGACGAGCTGAACGTGCCGGTGCGCGGTGAGACCTATCTCTGGGCGTCGCGTCAGGGCGGCGAGCCGGTGCTGATCCAAGAGTACACGTATCTCAACCTGCGGATGAACAACGGCTTCACCGACCGGGACTTCGACGTGAATAACCCGCAGTACCGCTTTCGATAAGCGGCAGTACGGATTTCGGCGGCAGGGCCTTCTGCTAGATTGGTAGGCATGCCCGTCGATCTCGCCGTCCAGCTTGGCCGCCTGCGGCTGCCGAATCCGATCCTCGTCGCCTCGGGCACGTTCGGCTATGCCCGCGAGATGGAAGGGCTCGTCGATCTCTCGCGGCTCGGCGGCATCCTGCCGAAGACGATCACGCAACAGCCCGCGGGCGGGCAACGCGCCGTGGCGAACGGTCGAAACGGCGGCCGGCATGCTCAACTCGATCGGCCTCGATAACGACGGCATCGATGCCTTCGTCGCGCATCACTTGCCGTATCTGGCGCAGCCTGCGGCGTGCCGATCATCGTCAGCATCGCCGGCCGAACGCACGACGAATTCGTGCGAGATGACGGCGCGGCTCGACGGCCGCGCCGGCAGTCGCGGCGATCGAGCTCAACATCTCGTGCCCGAACGTCTGCCGGCGGCGTCGATTTCGGCACCGATCCGGCGATGTGCGAGCGGGTCGTGGCCGACTGCCGAGCGGCCACGCGGCACCGCCGATCATCGCCAAGCTCACGCCGAACGTGACCGGCATCGCGGCCATCGCCAAGGCGGCGGCGGACGGCGGGGCCGATGCCATCTCGCTCATCAACACGTGCCTCGGCATGGCGATCGACTGGCGGAGGCGGCGGCCGATGCTTGGGCAACGTGATGGGCGGCCTCAGCGGCCCGGCGATCAAGCCGATCGCCCTGCGGGCCGTCTACCAGGCCGCCCAGGCCGTGGAAACGCCGATCATCGGCATCGGCGGCATCGCCACGATCGACGACGTGATGGAATTCCTCGTCGCCGGCGCGACGGCGGTTCAACTCGGCACCGTGAACTTCTACAATCCAACGGTGTCGATGGAGGTGCTCGACGCGCTGCCGGGAGCATTGGCGGAGCTGGCGCAGCGTTGCCGACGTGTCGAGACGTCGGCTGCCGCGAGGAATAGATCGGCACTCGTTCCAGGCTCCGCCTGAGAACGCAGGTCGAGAGCTCTGAGACTCGACTTCAGCAGAACGCCATTCGCGAGGCAGAGCTCGCAGCAGTGCGTTCCAGGCAGAGCCTCGGCCATGACTCCACTGACTCTGACCACTGACCACTGACAACTCACTCAACTGACCATGCGCGTTCTCTCCGGCATTCAACCGACCGGGCCGATTCCACTGGGGCAACTACTTCGGCGCGATCCGCCAGTACATCGCACTTGCAGGATGACGAGCAGGCGTTTTACTTCATCGCCAACCTGCACGCGCTGACGACGGTCCGCGACGCGGCGACGCTGCGGCAGTACACGCTCGACGCGGCCCTCGACCTGCTGGCGCTGGGCCTCGATCCGAACAAGGCGACGCTGTTCGTGCAGTCCGACGTGCCCGAGGTGAGCGAGCTGTGCTGGCTGCTGATGACCGGTGCGCCGATGGGCCTGCTGGAGCGGTGCGTGCCTACAAGGACAAGAAGGCCAAAGGCCTCACGGCCGACGCCGGCCTGTTCACGTATCCGGTGCTGATGGCGGCCGACATCCTGGCCTACGACAGCGACGTCGTGCCCGTCGGCGCGGACCAGGTGCAGCACATCGAGGTCTGCCGCGACCTGGCCGGCAGCTTCAACCACCAGTTCGGCGAGACGTTCGTGCTGCCCAAGGCCAACGTGCTCGAAGACTCCGGCCAAAGTGCCGGGCACCGACGGCGAAAAGATGTCGAAGAGCTACAACAACACGATCGAGCGTCTTCGAGGACGCCAAGGCACAGTGCGCAAGAAGATCATGCGGATCGTCACCGACTCGCGGCCGATGGAACAGCCGAAGGAGCCGGAGGGCGACGTGCTCTATCGATCTTATTCGCCTGTTCGCCAAGCCGGAACGAGCGCGAGCAGATGGCCGCCCTCTACCGCCGCGGCGGCTTCGGCTACGGCGAAGTGAAAAAGGCCCTGGCCGACGCGGCGGAGAAGTTCTTCGCCGAGCCGCGGGCCCGGCGGGACGACCTGGCCGCACATCCGGAGAAGGTGCGAGAGATCCTGGCCGACGGAGCCGCGACTGCCCGCAAGAAAGCTGGTGCCGTGCTGCTTAGATCGCAACGGGCGGCCGGAGTCAAATAGAATCAGCCTTCTCGTTGCACGCTCGCGGACCCAAGGTCAGGTAGCAACGCGCGGTCTGGCATGTCGCTACTGGATCGGCAATACCTCCACGATTTTCCAGATCGGGAATGCGGTGGACGGATTTGGTGCACTTCATTATCTCTTGGGCCTTGCGTCGCCGGCCGCGCGAGGAAGAAGACGAGCTTCGCCGGTTAGCCGTTGAGAGCCAGGGCAGCCGCGAGCGTAAAAGGGAGATGGAAAAGATGAGCGAAACGGTTAGCCAGACGTGGGAGGATTGGGTACACGAACGAGGCGTCGCCCAAGGCATTACGCAGGGCGAAATCGCGGCTTGCCGCCAAAACTTGCTGACAGTACTCGAGAAACGTTTCGGCAAGGTGCCTGCCCGACTCGTGAAGAAGGTAAGAGGCACAACCGATTTGCCAAAGCTGAAATCAGCTTTCCACCAGGCATTGAGTATTAAGGCGATTGACGAACTGTCGCTCTGATTGGAACACCGAGAGTGGTCGGAGCCACCGATTGACGAATGCCGGCAATGATGCTTGGTGTCGACTGTCTACCATTGACTCAAGCTTGGTAGCGGCGCTTCACGCTGCGCAACCGAGAGAACGTCGCGCAGCAATTCTCGCGGCCGTCTCATTTGCCGTTACAGAAACCGCTCTATCTCATCCAGTTGTCGATGCGGCCCTGCAAATCCTCCGCGCGGGCTCGCCGCCTCAGGCGGCAACATTGCGTGAGCTCGTCGCGTCAGCCTTACTCTCTTCGGACGACTAGCGTAACGACAAAAGCGAGACACAGCCCCATGCTTATTTCGTGGAACTGGCTCAAAGAATACGTCCGCCTCGACATGTCGGTCGAGGAGCTCGAGCGGCGGCTGATGATGGCCGGGCTGAACCACGAGAGCACCGCCGACGTCGAGGGCGATATCGCCATCGATTTTGAGGTGACCAGCAATCGGCCCGATTGTCTGGGGCACGTCGGCATCGCCCGCGAGGTGGCGGTGCTGTTCGACCGCGAGCTGAAGCTGCCCGCCGCTCGGCCGAAGGAAGCCGGGCCGCCGGTCGCGGAGCTGACGAAAGTGAGCGTCGGGTGCCCGGAGCTTTGCCCGCGATACACGGCTCGCGTGATTCGCGGCCTGAAGGTTGGCGAGAGTCCCCCCTGGCTCAAACGCCGGCTGAAGACGATCGGTATCGGCGCGATCAACAACGTCGTCGATATCACCAACTACGTGCTCATGGAGTGCGGCCAGCCGCTGCACGCATTCGATTTCGCCAAGCTGGCTGGGCACGAGATCGTCGTTCGCGAGCCGCGGCGCGGAGAAAAGCTCGAAGCCATCGACCACAAGACCTACGAGCTGGAGCCGGGCATGTGCGTCATCGCCGACGCCCAGCGGGCGGTCGGCATCGGCGGCGTGATGGGCGGAGCGAGCACGGAAATCGCCGCCGCCACGAAGGACGTGCTGATCGAGGCCGCCGAGTTCGCGCCCTCTCCATCCGCAACACGGCCCGGCGGCTGCGGCTGTTCAGCGATTCGTCATATCGCTTCGAGCGCGGGCTCGACCCGGCGGGCGTCGATTGGGCCAGCCGGCGTTGCTGCGAGCTGATTCTGGAACTGGCCGGCGGTGAGCTGGCGCAGGGCGTGATCGACGTCTCCGTCCGGCGAGTTGCGGCGACGAAACGGCCGCCCATCGTGCTGCGATTCGGTCAGCTCAAGCGCATCCTGGGCATCGACATTCATCCGAGCGAGGTCTGCCGTATCCTCACCGCGCTGGGCAACCAGCAAATCGCCGTCAACGAGCAGCACGTCGAGGTCATTCCGCCGACCTGGCGGCGCGACCTGGAGCGAGAGATCGACCTCGTCGAGGAAGTGGCCCGAATCCACGGCTACGACAAGATCCCCGAGGACGTCAGCGTGCCGATGGCCACCAGCTCTCGCACTTCCCTGGATCGCGTGCTCGCGAAGGTGCGGCACGCGCTCGCGGCCGTCGGCTGCGACGAGGCCATGACGCTCAGCACGGTGCCGGAGGAATGGTCCGCCGCGTTCAGCCCCTGGAGCGACCGCCAGGCGCTGCACACGGCGACGCCAGTCATCGAGCGGGCCAGCGTGCTGCGCCGGAGCCTGGTGCCGAGCCTTTTGGCGTCTCGCCGCACGAACGAAACGCTCGGCAATGAACGGATCGAGCTCTATGAGATCGCCAAGGTGTATTTGCCCGGCGAGGGCCTGCCGATCGAAGAACTGATGCTGGCCCTGACGAGCGGGGGCGATTTCTTCGCCGTCAAAGGGATGCTGGAGGCAGTCTTGGCCGAGCTGAATCCCGGGGCCGTGCTGGAGGTGGCCGATTTTCGCGACGAGCTGCTCGGCGACCGCGCCGCGGAGCTGCGGATCGCGGAACAGCACGTCGGCTACGTCGGCGAGGTCAGCCCGGCGGGCCTGAAGCAGTTCGAGCTGCGAGGCGGCACGACCGTCGCGGAGCTGAAGGTCTCGGCGCTCGCCGGCGCTGCGCAGCTCGTGCGCCGCTGACGCGCCGACGCCCGAGTTCCCGGCGATCCACAACGACATCAACCTGGAAGTCGCCGAGAGCGTCCGCTGGGGAGCGATCGCCGACCTGGTGCGCCGCAGCGGCGGCGAAATCTTCGAGAGCGTCCGGTATCAGGAGACGTACCGCAACCAGCGGCTGGCTGACGCGGGGAAGAAGAAAGTGCTATTCCAGGTCGCCTTCCGCGGCAAACAAGGCACGCTGACCCACGACCAGGCCAATACCGCCCACGATCAGATTGTCTCAGCCTGCCAGCGAGAGCTAGGCGCGCGACTTGGGTAAGTGGCCGGAAATGACGAATGACGAAGCACGAATGACGAAGGAATGACGAAGCACGAATGACGCATCTTGTGCATTCGATATTCGTCATTCGCGCTTCGTCATTCGTCATTCAAAACGGGGGGGCCTCCGAGCCGCATTTGCCGGCGGTCGATCCAGGCGGTCGCCGCCCCCGGATGGTTCGTCACCCAAGTCGCTCCCGGCGGCGCGGGACAACCCCACGCCCTACCGCCGACGTCCAACCCTGCGCGACACCTTCAGCGCACCCGTTCTGTCCGATATGGCGGAAGATCAGCCGCTGCGCAAGATAAGCTCACCACCGGAGGGTGGTCAGCTCGCAATGTGTCGGTTCGTGTCGTGAGCAACGAGCGACATTTTGTGTTTCGAGCGCCGCTTGTCAAGCAGGCAGTTTTTCATTTTTCTCGCGCGGTCTTCACGTGCTTCACATGCGACCACATCCAGAGGGGTTCTATCGCTCCTCGATGCGATAGAGCGCTCGATCGGTGCGCAGAAACATCGCGCCGTCCGAAGGCACGAGCGACGCCAGCGTGCGGCCCATCACCTCGTTGACGGCCAACTGCGCGTAGGTCCGGCCCGGCTTGATCACCGTGGCCGTGCCCTTTTCGCTGAGGAAGTAGATGCGGCCGTCGGCCAGGATCGGCGAAGCCGAGTAGTTGCCGCCGAGCCGCTTCTGCCAATGCTGCTTGCCGGTCTTGGCGTCCAGGCACACGGCTACGCCGCCGTCGCTGACGAGATAGATTTCGCCATCAACCAACAGCGGCGAGGGATTGAGCGGCGCCCGCGCTCCAGCTTCCAGGCTACGTGCGTCTCCGTCACGTTGCCCCGGCCGCCGACGCGAATCGCGTAGAGCACCGGCGAACCGTAGCCCGAGCAGACGTAGACCATGCCGTGCCCGAACACCGGCCGGGGCACGAGCGAATAGCCGTCGTACTCGCTCCACCAGATTTCCTCGCCCGTGCGGGGGTCGTAGGCCGCGACGTGATCGGCCCCCGTCGAGATGAGCTGCGTCTTGCCGTCCACCTCGATCAGAAGCGGCGTGGAGAAGCCCATCGGGGCGTTCTTCTCTCCCGCCAGGCGGGCCTCGCTGATGTGCTTGCGCTCGGTCTTCCAAATGACCTTGCCCGTGGCCTTGTCCAGGCCGACGAGGAACTGCACGTCGGTGCCGTCGCAGTTGAGGAGCAGCAAATCCTCGAACACGACGGGCGACCCGCCCGGTCCGTGCTGGTGATGGTACTTCAGCTCGCGGTTGGTCCAGAGCACGCGGCCGTCACGCGAAACGCAGCCCAGCCCGTGCCCGCCGAAGTGAACGAACACCTGCTTGCCGTCGATGACCGGCGTCGGCGAGGCGTGGCTGTTCTTGGTGTGGATCGGCCCGGGATCATCCAGGCGCAGGATCTCGACGTTGTGGATCGTCTTGCCGGTCTTCTTCTCGAGGCAGATCGCCCGCAGCGACTTGCCGTCGTCCGTGGCGGTGGTGAGCCAGATCTCGTTATCGACAAAGGTCGGACTGGACCAGCCCAGGCCGGGCAGCGGCGTCTTCCAAGTCACGTTCTCCGTCTCGCTCCAGGTGAGCGGCGCGCGGCGAACGTCGAAGTGCCCTTGCCCCGCGGTGCCACGGAACTGCAGCACATCCTGGGCGAAGGCCGACGCCAGAGACGTGCACCAGGCCAGGGATGTGAACAAGGAGATTCCGCAAATGCGTGAGTTGATCATGGCTGGGTGGGACGGGGACGCGGGGAATGACGCCCGCATGGCGGGAGGACGCGAGCGAGATTATGCGCACCTAATCGGGGAGATCAATGGGCATGGCGTGCATGGCTGCCCTGCGATTACCGAACAACATGCTTTTTCGGCTCTCGCAAAGACGCAAGGACGCGAAGGAATGCGATCCTGTTGCTTCTTCGCGTCCTTGCGACTTTGCGAGCGATTTGGTGACCGTTGCGTTACGGTGACTTCGTCTTGGCTCGCTTGGGTTTGGGCGCTTCGTCGATCGGCACCAGCGGGAACAGCTTGCTCGGCACATGCGCCGTGCGCATGATCTCGCGTGCTTTGGCCACGATTTCCGGACGCTCCGCTGCCACGTCCGTCTTTTCGCCCAAGTCCGTCTTGAGATTGAACAGCTCGATCCGCAACGGGTCGGGGTTATTCCTCTGCTGCATCTTCTGCCGCACGGCCTTCCAGTCGCCCATGCGCACGGCCTGCTGGCCGCCGTAGCCGGGAAACTCCCAATAGAGGTAATCGTGCGCCTTCTGCGCATCCGCGCGCCCAGCAGCGTGGGGGCAAAGCTCAGGCCGTCGATCCCCTTGGGGGCCGTGGCTCCGGCCAGCTCAGCCACGGTGGGCAGCACGTCCCAGAAGGCGCAGGCATGGTCGCTCGTCGTGCCCGGTTTGATACGGCCAGTCCAGCGGGCGATCAAGGGGACGCGGATGCCGCCCTCGTAGAGGCTGCCCTTGAGGCCTCGTAGCGGGCCGGCCGACCTGAAGAAGGCCGAATCGGACCCGCCCGCCCGGTCGTGCGTCGGGCCGTTGTCCGAGGAGAAGATCACGAGCGTGTCGTCGTCCAGGCCCAGCTCTTTGACCAGCGCGAGAATCCGGCCGATGTCGCGGTCCAAATAGGTGACCATCGCCGCGTAACCGGCCCGCGGAGTGGGGTGCTTGACGTAGTTGTCCCGCTGCGTGAAGGGCTCTTCGGGAATCTTGTCCTTGTACTGAGGCAGCGCCTCTTCGGGCACTTGGATCGAGACGTGCGGGAGGATGAACGGCAGATAGAGGAAGAACGGCCGGTCCCGGTTCGCGCGGATGAAGTCGAGCGCCACGTCGGCGAACTTGTCCTGGGCATACGTCTTGCCGGCCAGCGACTTGCCGTCGTTCCCTTCGAAGAACTGCTTGACGCCGCTGCGCCAGAGGAACCGTGGATAGTGGTTGTGGGCATGTCCCTGGCAATAGTAGCCGTAGAACAGGTCGAAGCCCTGGCGGTTGGGGTCGCCCGTGTTTCCCACCTGGCCCAGGCCCCACTTGCCGGCGGCGCCGGTCGCATAGCCGCCGCCCTTGAGCACTTCGGCCAGCGTCACTTCCTCCTCAGGAATGGGGTGCTGCCCGGGGTACTCCCACGCGTACTTCTTGGCCAGGTCGGCCAGATAATCGGGGCCGCCGTTGTTGCGCACCCAGGCACGGCCGGGATGCTTGCCGGTCATCAGACAGCAGCGGGAAGGCGCGCACACGGCGTTGCCCGAGTACGCTTGTGTGAAGCGCATGCCGTCGGCGGCCAGGCGGTCGAGGTTCGGAGTCTGGATGATCTTCTGCCCGTAGCTACCCAGCTCGGCGTAGCCCAGGTCGTCGGCGATCATCAGGATCACGTTGGGCGGGCGGTCTGCGGCACGGGCGATTGGGAGAACAATCGCCAACATGGTGGCGACCAAGGCGCCGCCCTTGCCAACGAGATCGTTTCGACGCATCGGCATACTCCGCTACGGCGTTGGCTACGTGTCTAGTCCTTCTCCACAAACTTACTCCTACCGCTCCAAAAACTGTTGAGACTCTGCCACCATCTGGCGCTCACAGCCAAACGACCGCTTCTCGATACGATAACGTCCGTCACGGCTGGAGCAAGCGGCCACGTCGCTCCCGAGTTGGCTTACGGAGTCGTCTGAGAACGTGATTCCGACTTCATCCCCAAGATCCATTCACGCAGCACATCCATTGCGTGCGGATCGACGAGCTTGCTGGCCAGCGGCGGCATCTGCTGAGGCCCGCGATGGCCGGCGCGAAACAGCAGCTCAGAGAGCTCCGGCGCACCGGGCCGAAGCAGCGCACTTCCAGGCGGACTCAGTTGAACGTGGCTGGGCCGTTTTCCCACGAGATTCATCTTCTCCAGCGGCGTGTGGAACCGCAGGTCCCGCTCGTGAGGCGCAATGCCCTTGGGACGGTGGCACACGGCGCAGTTGACCTCCAACCAGGCCCTGGCAAACGGCTCGGATTTTTCTTTCGGCAGAATGCCCAGGTCCGGCTCCGAGTGTCCCTGGCCGCTGCGGCCATAATTCCCAAACCCCCAATCGGGAAACGCCTCCTCCTTCGCCGCCGCCTTTTCGGTGAATACGCCCAGGCGGGACAGCATTTCCAATTGGTTCTCGGTGTCTCCGCGATACCGTTGCGTGCGGTTCATTTGCCGGGTCGTCGTTCCCAGCACGAACCCTTCGGCCTTGGTATGGCAGGCCATGCAGTCGCTGCGGCTGGGGAAATAATACGGTTGCTCGATCTGGCCGTGGCTGGTCTTGATCTTGAGGTGCTTGACCTGTGAGGCGTCCAGCAGGTGCGCCTCGCTTTCATCTTCGTTGTAGACGTACGTGTAGCCGACCCAGCCGTCGGGGGCATGCACGAAGAGGCGGGTCTCCAGCCGAAACAGCTCTTTCCAATTCACCCGGTCGCGGTGCATCCAGAACGTCTTGACGAAGACCGTGCCGACGGGGAATTCCCACTTTTCCCGCTCGTGAAAACGGACCGAGCCTTTCTCGGGCAGCGCGATGTAGCGGTCTTTGACCGCGTAGTCGGACCAGAAGGGCACGTTCACCTCGTAGGGGATCAGTCCCGGGGCGGGCCGATTCTCTTTGACCGAGGCCAATAGGCCTGTGTCGGAGAGCTTGCGGGGAAAGGCGGCGACGGCCCTGGGGTCGATCGCGCGCGGCCGCAGCCGGTAGAGGTGCCCATCGAAGGCACAGAGGAACATCTCGCCTTGCTGATCTTCGCCAAAGGCCGCGATCTCCAGCCCGGTCTTGGCGACCTGGCGGTTTTCGACCACCTGTTTTCCGTCCCAACGGAGCGTCCACACGTTGCCGCTCACGAAATCGCCGTAGAAATAAGCGCCGACGAACTTCGGCAAGGACTGGCCCCGGTACACCAGGCCGCCGGTAACTGACTCCCCCTCGTGACGGAAGTACTCCGCCAGCGGATCGATCAATTCGGGGAGCTTCGATGGCGAGTTGGGGTCGAAGGGATGAAAGCCTTCGCGAACGTTCCAGCCGTAGTTTCCGCCGCGGCGGATGAGGTTCACTTCTTCGAAACGGTCTTGTCCCACGTCGCCGGCCCACAGGTCTCCCGTTTTGCGATCGAAGGACAATCGCCAGACGTTGCGGAGGCCATAAGCCCAAATCTCGCCGCGGGCACCTGGGCGCGACACGAACGGATTGTCTTGGGGAATGGCGTACTTGAGTCCCTGGTCTCGACGATCGACATCGATTCGCAGAATCGAGCCCAGCAGTGTCGATAGGTCCTGCGCGTGGCCATGAGGATCGTTGGCCGCGCCGCCGTCGCCCAGTCCGATGTAGAGATAGCCGTCCGGTCCGAAGCGAATGCTGCCGCCGTTGTGGTTCTCGTAGGGCTGCTTGATGACCAGCAGCCGCTCCTCGGAGGCGCGATCGGCCGCGCGCGGATCGTCCTTCGATACGCGGAAGCGAGAGATCACGGACGAGCGCGGCCGGGCGCTGTAATACACGAAGAATTCGCCGTTCTCCTTGAAGCGCGGATGGAAGGCCAGCCCGAGCAATCCTTCCTCATTGCCTTCGCTGAGCACTTGCTGCCGAATATCCAGGAAAACGGCAGCTTCCTTGACGTCGTCACGGTTCTCGAAGCGGCGGATGACGCCCCGTTGCTCCACCACGAACACGCGATTAGAACCATCGTCGGCGTGGGTGAACTCGACGGGCCGCTGGAACTGCAAGTGCCGGAATGCCCGGCTCGCCTCCAGCGGCAGCGGGGCAGGCGACGCCATGAGCGCTCGGGTATCTACGCGGAGGAGCTTCGCGGGCAAGCCGTCGGGCCTCCCTTTGGCAGCTTGTTGCCCTTGGGCAATAGAAATGCCGACCAGGATGACGAAGATCGACGCACACGGAGGAAAGAATCGCATGACCCAAGGTCCGGTTATCGTGTGGTAACTTTCCTGCTGACCCATTCCCAGATGCGCCAATCCGTCGGCCGTTTGATCTGTCGCAGCGTCCAACTCAAGACGGCCGAAACGATCCAGCCGAGGAGGAGCAGCATTTCGACCGTCGCGTCCACCAAGACGACCCCCGAGATCGCCTCCCGGCTGACGTAAACCACGTCGATGATGGTCAGCCCCAGGGCGATTCCCACCGCCAGGCAAGTGATCTCGATGGTCCTGCGGTTGCGCATGGCCGCGGTGAGCAGCGCGAAGGAAATCGCAGTCAGCAAAACCCCCACCGCCAGGATGAGCCATCGGCCCGCCTCGTGGTCGATGGCCGCGTGTTCTGGCCCACGGATCAGGACGCGATGAACCGCCTCGACGCTCACCATCGACCAGACACCAAGGACCAGATAATAGACCCCTTGAATCCAAAGCAGGCCAAGCGCGAGGCGGCCGGTGGCCCCGCGCACGGAGCTTACGCCCTGCACAATTCCAGCCGGAGTGGCAAGAGTCGCGGTCACGGTAGGGATCTCCTGGCAAAGACAAAGTTGGCAGGGGAGCAAAGATCGTGCCTCAACGCGAGCAGAACCCAATAGCCAGGACGCGCTTCTCGGCCGTTCTTCGTGCGCACTGTTGAACCGATCAACTACATTCGATACGATGATGACCATCGCGGGGAGCAGAGGAGGGGGCAAGAAACGCGACGCAGACAATCGCCGTCTTTGACGGCCGGTGTGAATGCGCGCCTCACGATGCTGTTTCGATCCGCCTTCCCACGGTCCCCACCATGCTGACCATCTTCGGCAAGCCTGACGGCAAGCGATTCTGCGACGGTCTTTCTCGCCGCAGTTTCCTGCAAATTGGCGGTCTGGCCATGGGCGGCATGGCGCTGCCCCAGATCTTGCGGGCCGAGACCGCGGGCGGAACCAGCCCTGGCGGGGCGAAGTCGCACAAGGGGATCATCATGGTCTTCCTGCCCGGCGGTCCGCCGCACCAGGACATGTGGGACCTGAAGATGAACGCGCCGCGCGAAATCCGCGGCGAGTTCCAGCCGATCAAGACCAAGGTGCCGGGCATCGAAATCTGCGAGCTGTTCCCCCGCATCGCCGGGATGATGGACAAGTTCGTGCCGATCCGCTCGATCGTCGGCGCTCGCGATAACCACTACGCCTATCAGTGCCTCACCGGCCGGCACAAGAGTGACACGGCGCCCCAAGGGCGGCTGGCCCTGTCTGGGCTCGGTGCTCTCGAAGCTGCACGGGCCGACCGACCGCTCGGTGCCGCCCTTCGTCGGCCTGTCGCCCAAGATGGGGCACATGCCCTGGGCCGATAACGGCGAGTCCGGTTTCCTCGGTGCCGCGCACTCGCCGTTCAAGCCGAACGCCGAAGGGCATGCCGACATGGTGCTCAACGGCGTCACGCTCGACCGGCTCGGCGATCGCAAGGCCGTGCTGGCCGCGCTGGACACTTTCCGCCGCGATGCGGATAGCACCGGGGTCGTTCGAAGGTCTGGACGCCTTCAACGAACAGGCGCTCGGCGTGCTGACCTCGAGCAAGCTGCTGAAAGCCCTGGATATCTCGAAGGAAGATCCCAAGATCGTCGAGCGGTACGGCAAGGGTTCGCCGAATAATAAGGACGACGGCGGGCCGCGGCTGACCACGAACTTCCTCATCGCCCGGCGGCTGATCGAGGCCGGCGTGCGCTGCGTGACACTGGGCTTTTCAGCCGCTGGGACTGGCACGGCCAGAACTTCGAGCAGGCCCGCGAAGAGATGCCGCTGCTCGACCAGGCCGTGGCGTCGCTGGTCGAAGACCTGCGACCGGGCCGACATGCTCGACGACGTGTCGGTCGTGGTGTGGGGCGAGTTCGGCCGCACGCCGAAGATCAACAGCGACGCCGGCCGCGACCACTGGCCGCAGGTCTCCTGCGCCCTGCTGGCCGGCGGCGGCATGCGGACCGGCCAGGTGATCGGCTCGACGAACCGCCTGGGCGAGCACGCCAAGGACCGCCCGGTGCACTTCCAGGAAGTGCTTCGCCACGCTCTACAAGTGCCTGGGCATCGACGTGGACCACACCACGCTCGTGGACCGCGCCGGCCGGCCGCAGTACTTGCTGGATCACAACAAGTACGGGGCGATGAAAGAGCTGGTGGGCTAACCGTCATTCTGAGCGCAGCGAAGAATCTCATTCGCGTGGGTGCGAGATGAACGTTCGCACGCGCATCTCCAGTTGGTGGCGACTACTCTTTTCGCCCAAGCCGCTCGGCCAGCGCGGCGAAGACGCTGCTGCACGGTTTCTCAAGCGACTGGGCTATACGATCGTTGCCCGCGGACAGCGCGATAAGCTGGGCGAGCTGGATATCATCGCCGTGGACGGCCGCACGATTGTCTTCGTCGAGGTCAAGACACGGGCCTCGGCTGAGGGAGGCGAGCCGCACGAAGCGGTCACGCCGATCAAGCAGCAACGGATGACGCGCGTCGCCCTGGGCTATCTGCGGCGGCATCGGCTGCTGGAGTACGCGGCGCGGTTCGACGTGATCGCAGTTACCTGGCCCCCTGGCGAGCAACGTCCGACCATCGAGCACTTCCAGAACGCCTTCGAGCCGGCGGGCCGAGGCCAGATGTTTAGCTAAGCCCAGGTGGGGCACGTTTCTAAACGTGCCCGGCAAAAGTAGCAGGCACACTCCGTGTGCCGTCGGCGTGACGGCGCACGATTTGCTTTTTTCTGCCGGCCGATTGACACGGCCCATACGGCACGCGATTCTGGACACCTGCACAGCACCGCTTACGAACATCCTATCAATCGCGGACGGGACGTAGCGGCCCGGCCCACACCACGGGAGGTAGCACCATGAAGAAGCTAGTGATTTTGTCTGTCATCGCCGCCTGCTCCATGGGGGGCAGCGCCTGGCGCAAGCAGTCTCGCAGGAAGATTTCAACAAGCTTAAAGAGAAAGTCGAGTCGCTGGAGAAAGCTAACGCCGCACAAGCCGCGGACCTGGCCCTGATCAGGAAGAACCTGGGCGAAATCGCCAAGGACATGGGGATCGTCGTCGGGCGCGTGGCAGACACCGATGAAAAGCTCAAAGACCTGGTGAGGCCAGACGCCAGCAACCCCAACCGCAACGTCGTGGACCTGTTGGGCAACATGGAGCGCAGCCCGGCCTTCCGCGCCGATATAGACAAGCTCACGACCGGCCGGCTGATGATCGAGAATGCCACGGGCCTCGATCAGTACCTGTACATCAACGGCGCAGCTTCGCGCATGATCCCGGGCCGGTCGTTCGCGCCGGTCAGCCGGGGCGCCGTGACCGTGCAACGGCCCGGTGCGCCGGTCGAAGTGCTCAATAACTGGCAATTCGACGCCGCACGGGGTTATTCCGTGCCCTATTACTACTCGGCCAGCGCCGCGCCATCAGCATGGCGGTGTTGTCGCCGGTGATTACGTACTGGCCGTAGGCTTCGCCGGCCTGGCGATAGGTGGGCTATCTCGAGCGATTCAGGCCGACGGACGTGCCAGCGGCCCACGCCGCAGGATCAATTTTGGCGCCCCGGCACTCTCCAACGCCGGGGCGTTACTCTGCGCCCAAGGGCACCACCGCCGCCACAACCGTTACAACCCTCACCTTCCGCACAGCTCCTAAACCTCGGCCGGCGGGCCGGACGATGAAACTCGGTGCTGCCCTGCGCTTCGTCCGCAGCCCATCTGGCGGCGCGACTTAGGCTTTAGCAGCCGTGTCGCGTGGCACCGGCCCACCGGCGCCGTCGCCAGGGCAACACCGCAGTGAGAGTCTATGGGGCGGATCACTTCCAACGTCGGACTGATCACGGGGCTGCCGATCACCGACCTCGTGAACCAGCTCATGGCCCTCCAGTCCCGGCCGCGCGATCTTCTGGTCTCGCGCTCGGGCGTGCTCAAGCAGCAGCAAACCGCCTTTGCAGAGATCACCGGCCTCTTGCTCTCCGTGCAGATCACGGCCCGCAACCTGGAGAAGAGCGAGCTGTTCCAGCAGCGCACCGCAGCCACGACCAACCCGGATTTATTGTCGGCCACGGTTACGGGCACGCCGGCGCTGGGCACGAGCACCTTCACGCCGCTGGCAGCAGCGCAAGCACACCAGGCAGTCAGCTCCGGCCTGGCCGCGAACGACCAGCCGCTCGGGGCCGGCACGGTCTCGTTTCGTTTCGGCGGCTTTCTGGATGAAGGATTGAGCGTGGACCTCTTGGGCGGCGGCGCCGGCCTGGCACGGGGCAAGATCCGCGTCACCGACCGCAGCGGGGCCAGCGCCGAGATCGACCTTCGCTACGCCCGCACCATCGACGACGTGCTGGCCGCCATCAACGACAACCCCGACATCGATGTATCGGCCGCTGCCGTCGGCGACCGCATCCGGCTGATCGACGGAACGGGCCAGACCGCCGCCAACCTTCGCGTGCAAGAAGTCGGCGGCGGGACGACCGCCGCCTCGCTTGGCCTGTCGGGCATCAATGTCGCCGCCAGCCAGGCCGACGGCGCGGACGTGCTGCGGCTGTATGCGGGGCTGGGCCTCAATCAGCTTAACGACCGCAACGGCGTCGTGTTCGACGAGGCGCTCAGTGACCTGACGGTCCAGTTCCGTGACGGCACGACGCGCAGCGTGGACTTCCGCCCGTGAACACGGCGACGCTCCACGCGACCGGCACGACCACCGCCGCGGCAGGAGTGAATGGCCAGGTGAAGTTCACGGCCGCGACGACGGGCAGCAGCCTGGCGGGCGTCAGCGTGATCTTCGAAAATGACGACGGCGTCACGGCCGGCAACGAAACCGTCGTCTACAACGGCGCGAGCAAGACGCTGACGTTCAAGATCGACGCGGGGAACACGACCGCGGCACACGTCGTCGCCGCGCTCAACGGCGACGCCACGGCCAGTGGGTTTTTTACGGCGTCGCCGGTGGGCACGGGAACCGGCGTGATCAACGTGGCCGACGCGGCCACGACCGCCTTGCCGATCACTGCGCCGGACGAGCAGACGCTCGGCGACGTGCTGGCCACGCTCAACGCCGCGGCCCCAAGCAAGCTCCGTGCGGAACTATCGGGCGACGGCGACCGCATCCTGCTCACCGACCTGACGACTGGCGGCGGGACTTTCCAGGTCACGGCCCCCAGCAGCTCGCCGGCCCTCGAGCAACTGGGCCTCGATTCCGCGGCGGTCGGCGGCGTGATCACCGGCCGACGCTTGCTGGCAGGGCTGAAGACCACGCTGCTATCGAGCCTGGAGGGCGGCAGCGGGCTGGGCACGCTGGGGAATCTGAACCTCACGGACCGTGACGGTGCCGCGGCAACCGTCAACCTCGCCACGGCCCAGACGCTCGACGACGTCGTGGCCGCGATCAACGCCGCCGCAGTGGACATCGAAGCCTCGGTGAACGATGCCCGCAACGGCATTGTTTTGACCGACGTTTCCGGCGGCGCGGGCAGCCTGATCGTGGCCAACGGCGACGCCACCAACACAGCCGATGCGCTGAAGATCGCCGTGAACGGGGCCGTCGGCTCGGTCAACAGCGGCAGCCTGGCCAGGCAGACCGCGAGCCGCAGTACGCTGCTCTCATCGCTTAACGGCGGCGCCGGAGTGGCCGCTGGCAAGATCAAAGTCACCAGCTCCAGCGGGGCCAGCTTCAACGTCGATCTTTCCCTGGGCTCGATCCAGACCCTCGGCGACGTGATCGACAAGATCAACGTCGTGGCCGTGGGCGTCAATGCCCGGCTCAACGAGACCGGCGACGGCATCCTGCTGATCGACACGGCCGGAGGGGCCGGTACGCTGCGCGTGGAGGAAAGCGGCGGCCGAACGGCCGCGGACCTGCACATCCTGGGATCGGCGGTAGATGCCGTCGTCGATGGCCAGACCGAGTCGGTGATCGACGGCACGACGACGTTCGAGGTCGCCCTGGATGCCGACGACACGCTGACGGACCTGGTGACGAAGATCAACTCGCTGGGCGTCGGCGTCACCGCCTCGCAGTTCAACGATGGTTCGACGGCCAATCCCTTCCGGCTGTTGCTGGCCAGCCAGCGCTCCGGCCGGGCAGGCGAGCTGCTGATCGATGCCTCGGCGTTGGGGCTCACCTTCACCGATTCGGTGGCCGCTCAGGACGCCCTCTTGCTCTTCGGCGCCCCCAGCAGCAGCGCGGCGGGCACGTTCGTCGCCTCCAGCTCCAACACCTTCGGCGACGTGCTGCCGGGCGTCAGCCTGACGATCCAAGGCTCTTCGGCGTCGCCAATCCACGTCACCGTCAGCGGCACGGATACGAACCTGGTGGCCACGACCATCGCTTTCGTTGACGGCTACAACCGCCTCCGCGACAAGCTGGATCAATTGACCGCGTTCAATACCGAAACCAGCACGGGCAGCCTGTTATCCAGCGACGGCACGACGCTGAGGCTGCAGAACGAGCTGGCCGACTTGCTCAGCGGCGTGATCGGAGGCGCCGGTTCGATCCGCTCCTTGGAGACGATCGGAATCAGCTTGACCGAAGACGGCAAGCTGCAGCTCGATCAGACGAGGTTGAAGGCCCAGTTCGCGGCAGACCCGGCCGCGGTGCAATCGTTCTTCTCCACCGACGAGTCGGGCTTCGCCGACCGCTTCGACGAGCTCGTCGAACAACTGGCGGGGGAGGAGAACTCGCTGCTCTCCAGCCGGCTCACGTCGCTGGAGCGCAAGGTGCTCGACAGCCAGCGGCGGATCGACGCCATGAATGCCCGGCTGGAGCGCTCGCGCGAACGGATGCTGCTGGAGTTCGTGCGCCTGGAGGAGACGATCAGCCGCATCCAAAGCGACCTGAGCGTGCTGGACACGCTCTCGCCGCTGCCGCCGCTGTAGGAATGTCTTGCACGTCGGCCAGATCTTCCCAATCGGTAACCACCGAACGTCGCTAATCAAGGACGAAGCCCATGGCGCACCATCCCGGTGATTCGTATTTCGCTACCCAGGTGCTCAGCGCACCGCGGCACAAGCTGCACTTGATGCTGCTGGAAGGGGCGCTGCGGCACGGACGGCGGGCGGAAGCGCTGCTCGTGGCAGGGCAGGAGGCCGCGGCTACCGATGCCCTGATTCGCAGTCAGGAAGTCATGGCCGAGCTGCTGGCCAGTCTGAAGCCCGACCTGGCGCCCGCGCTGGTCCGCCGCGTGGCCGGCATCTACGTTTTTGTGCACCCGCGCTGGCCCTGGCGGCGTCGCGGCGCGACGTGGAGAAGCTCCGCGAGGCGCTGGGAGTGCTGGAGCTGGAATGCGAAACGTGGCGGCAGGTGTGCCACCAGGTGGATGGCCCGCCCGCCGCCACGCCGCCGTCCGGGGAACCGCGCGTGTCCCGACCGGCCTTTCTGAATTCGCCCACCGGCGCAACCGCGCCGGGCAGCACGTTCGAGGCGTAGCGCTTACTGACGCCGAGGAACGCCCTGGCCGGGCGTCGGCCCGCCGCCGCGCTGCGCGTAGCGGGTGTTGAGCTGATCGAGGATGTATGTCGTGATATCGATGGACGGCTCGGCGTACAGCACGGGCTGCTGGAGCTTTGCCGCGATCTGCGTGAAATCGTCCTCGTTCATCACCCTGTGGACCAGGGCCACTCGCACGCCATTGCGGCGGCAGAAGTTGGCCACCTCGTCCTGCACCAGCTTGTAGACGCTGTAGATGATCTTGGCCTCCTGGTCGGCCAGCTCCTTGCGACCGGTCGTGGTCCGCGTGCTGATCTCGACTTGCAGCCGGGTGAGCTCGGTTTGAAGCTGGTCGTACTGCGGCGTGCCCTTCTGCGCCTCCTTGAGGGTGGCGAGCTTCTTACGGGCTTCTTCGCGAAGGTTGCTGATCTCGGTGGCGGCCACTTGGACGGCCGTTTTCAGGTCGGCCTCCATCTCGGTCATGCCGGTGTACTTCTGAAAAATGTGCGACAGGTCCACCAGCACCACGTCGGTGCGGGCCTGCTGCTGGGCCGGGGCCACCGAAGCGACGAGACCCAAGGCGATCGACGCGGTCATGAGGAGGATGTTCTTCACGCAGACGGCTCCTGAACGGGGAGGTTGCTAGCGATAGACTGGGCGGCACGGCGTCCGGCCGCCGGCTGGGATTCGCCCCTATCATCGGCAGATCGTGCCCAAAGCGTAAGCCAATCCGCGCGGCGTAGAGCGTAGCCGAAGTCGCCAGACGTGGCAGGCTGAACTTGGCGCGTTCAGCTACCTGCACCGCGAGCGACAGTGCGGCAATGCTAGCTCGCCGCGGTGCCCAGAGGGAGCGGCGCGTGCTGCGACCGGCTGATCCAAAACACGGCCAGCGAGGCGCCCAGCACGATCAGGCCCAAAGCAGCCACGGCGTAGCTCACCACGCGCCACCAGACGACGACGTCCAGCGCCCGGTGATAGGGCTCGAGCTTTTGGGGCTGCGGCGCCATCAGACCCTCGGCTTCAATCACTCCCCACAAGTAGATCGTCTGCACGGGTGAGAGCGGCACCTTGTCGCCATCGGGCTTGTAATCTCTTGGGATTCCCAACTGGGCCAGATCGTCGGGCTTGAACACGTCCTGCGGCCTCGGCAGCGGTTTCACGGTCCAGTAGATGCTCATGCCGATGCCCACCACGGCGATCAAGGCCCCCACGGCCATGCTCCGCTGCACCCCACCCCAAGCGCCGGCGGAAGCCGGCGGCCCTTCGACCTCAACCTTCTCCAGCCGTGCCAACCCGCGCAGCGTCGGCACCGCCAGGCTTGCGCCGCACCGGCACTTGACCTCGCGTCCAGACTCGCTGGCATCGATCTGAGTCTTTTCGCCACACGGGCAGGGGAGCAGGTAGGTCGTCTTCATAACTCGCAAATGCAAGGGAATTGGCTGGGGGCGACCACAGCGACCGAAATGTCCATGGCAGAGTAACCCGACGCCCAGGCCGCACGGGCGAGGGAGACTCTCCGACGTGCCGTCCTGCTTGCCCTCGGATTCCTGGCGACCGAGAGGGCATTATACGGCGCGCCGCGGCCGGCTGAAAGGAAGCGGAGACCGAGGATACAGAGATCGCGGAGAACCAGTCGCGAAGCAGTTTCTGCACGCTGGAGCTGGCCGCTTTGCTTACCGCTCGCTCGGCTGGACCAGCGCGCTTCCAGCCCGAGTCGCTTCATCTTCTTGTAGAGCGTGGTGCGGTTGATGCCCAGCGCGGCGGCGGTCAGGCTGCGGTTCCAGTCGTTCTTCTTCAGCATGTCCAAGATGATCTGTCGCTCCGGATCGGCCAGTGCCTGCTTGAGCGTGCGCTCGCCCGGCGATTGAAAGATGACTGGGGAGTCTGACAGGAGCTGCGGCGGCAGGTCCTCGGGGCGGATGACCTCCCCCTTGCCCAAAAGGACGCTGCGCTCGACCACGTTTTGCAGCTCGCGGACGTTGCCGGGCCAGCGATAAGCCTGGAGCGCGGCCAGGGCCTCGCTGGAAAAGTCGCGGACTTGCTTGCCCGACTCTTCGCAAACGCGGCGGAGGAAATGCCGGGCCAAGAGGGGAATATCGCTGATCCGCTCTCGCAGCGGCGGCAGCTCGATGTTGATCACGTTGATGCGGTAGTACAGGTCCTGACGGAAGCGGCCCTCACGGACGAGCTCTTCCAGCTCTTCGTTCGTGGCCAGAATGACGCGGGCATCGACGTGGAAGGTCTTGGTGCCGCCCACCTGCTCGAACTCGAACTCCTGTAGGATCCGCAGCAGCTTGACCTGCATACTGGGGCTGGCGGTGCCGATCTCATCGAGGAAGATCGTGCCGCCGTCGGCCTGCATGAACTTGCCGAGCTTGTCGCCGGTGGCCCCGGTGAAACTGCCGGCCACGTGGCCGAACAACTCGCTCTCCAAGAGCGTCTCGGGCAGGGCCCCACAGGCCACCTCGACAAACGGCCGATCCCTGCGGCCGCTGCGGCGGTGGATGGCCCGGGCCAACAGCGACTTGCCCGTGCCGCTCTCGCCGGTCACGAGGATCGTCGTCTTGGTGTCGGCGACGCTCTCGACGAGGTCATAGACCTTGAGCATTCGCGAATCGCCGCCGACGATGTTCTCGATGCCAAAGCGGAGGTCGAGCTGGGCCTTGAGGTGCTTGTTTTCTTCGATGACTTCGCGCTGGTTCAATGCCCGCTGAATGGCCAGGTCCAGCTCGTCATCGATCAGCGGCTTCGTGAGGAAGTCGAAGGCCCCGGCGCGGATGGCCTCGACGGCCGTTTCGACCGTGCCGTAGCCGGTGAAGAGGATCACGGTGGCGTCGGGCCGGCGCTCGCGGCAATAGGGGAGCAGCTCCAGGCCGTCGGCCTCGCCCAGGCGAATGTCAAGCAGCAGCAAGTCGTAGGCGGTCTGGTCCAGGGCTCGCCGGGCGGTGGCCAGGCCGTCGGCCGTGTCCACGCGGTGGCCCAGCGAGCGCAGCCACTCGGCCATCGATTCCAACAGGTGCCGGTCGTCGTCCACCAGCAGCAAGGAGGCCCGTTTCATGGCGTGCGCGCTCTCGTAGGAAAACCTCGACTCTGTCGAAAGTTATCTACGTCGCAGGCAGCAGGCGGTCAACGCGCGAGGTGGGGGCGTAGCGGATATGCCGAGAGTAGGAGCAGGCGCGTCGTCGAGGCGTCAGCCCGACGTGCGACCGCCGCGAGGAGCGCGGCCCACGTTGGCCACGATTGAATGGCTCAAGGCGAGGACAACCACACGGCCAGGGAGACCAGGGTGCCGATCATGCACACCAGCCCGACGAGCGTTCCCCACATGGCGATATCTTGGGTGCCGCCGATGCCACGCGTGCGTTCGCGGCGGCGGTGAACGATCGGCCGCAGGATCGAGATGGCGGCAATCGAGCCAAACCAGCCGATCGCAAAGAGAATGGCGGCGGTTTTCCACCTGGCTATTGCGATGGTCGGCTACGTCAATTCGCGGCCTTGCCGACCGCGGCCGGCAACCCTTTAATCCACTCCTCGCACCAGCTTCGCCGCCTCCTCGTCCACCACGTTCGAGGCGATGTGCGGCATGCGGCCCAGGCCGAGCTTGCGTCATGCGGTGGTAGGATCAGCGACCGCTCCGGGTCGCCCGGCACCAGCAGCTGCGGGTCCTTCAGGTCGAAGGCGCCGTGGCCCGGCCGCACGTCGACGATGCCCAGTCTCGGCCAGCGGCAGCGTGGCCAGCAGCTGGAACTCGGCGTTGCCGCCGCCCCACTTGCGGTGGCAGTGGGCGCAGTTGGCGTGCAGGTACGACGCGGGCCCGCGGCGTCGAGCGTCTGCCGTCGCGTCGCGGTAGTCGGCCAGCCGCGGCAGCTTCTCCGGGCGGCGCGGGCAGCGGCTTGGTGAACATGCCCGAGGTGCTCGAGCGTCGCCAGCTGGTTGGCGACGCACGCCGCCGTAGTCGTGGTCGCGGTTCATCTGCAGCGTGTTGACGCCCGAGCGCGTACTTGGCCGGCATCGTGTGGCACAGCGTGCACTCGGCCCGGCTGGGGAAGTGCCACGTCTGCTCGCGCTTGCCGCCGGGGGCCTTGGCGTCGCGCGATCGTGAACGTGCGGTCGACGCCCGCTCGCGTCGAGCCAGCTCGGCGTCGGTCTGCTCGTCGTTCCAGACGTAGGTGTAGCCGCGCCAGCACCTGGTCGCCGACCTCCTCGGTGCCGGCGAGCTGCTCGAAGTGCAGCAGCCGCGTCTCCAGCCGGCGGCGGCTGGCCGGGTTGCCCGGCTCCAGGTCGAGCGAGAACGTCTTCACCAGCACCGTGCCGTCGGGGAACCGCCAGCCGGGCGGCGAGCCCGGGGCCGGCTGCGGGTAGGTCGACCGTCGTCGAACTCGATCTTGCGCGTCGCCGGGCAGGGCGAGGAAGCGCTCCTTCGTCGCGCCGTCGGACCACAGCTCGCGAGTTGACCGAGTACGGGATCAGCCCCGGCGCGGGCGTGATGGTCCTTCGTCGAGGCGAACAGGCCGGTCTCGCTCAGCTTGCGCGGGAACGTCGGCCGGCCGTCGACCGGCGGCGGGGCCGGCACGAGCCGGTGGATGCTGCCGCCGATGAAGTCGAGCGAGGTACAGCTCGCCGTCCGTGTCCTCGCCGAAGCCGACGATGCGCAGCGGCGTGTCGGCCAGCTCGCTGGTGCTCGGTCACCTTGCCTTGCCGTCGTAGCGGAGCGCCCAGACGCGGCCGGTGTCGTAGTCGCCGTAGATGTAGGCGCCCGTCAGCTCCGGCAGCCGCTTGCCGTGGTAGACGTAGCCGCCGGTGATCGAGCGGAAGTCGGTGTGGTGGTGCTCGACGACCGGCGGCAGGATCGGCGTCGGGCCCCGTCTTGCGCTCGGGGCGGAACGGGTGCGTGCCCTCCGTGCACGCTCCAGCCGTAGTTGCCGCCCTTCTCGATCCGGTAGACCATCTCCCACAGGTCCTGGCCGACCTCGCCGGCCCACAGGTCGCCGGTCTGCCGGTCGAAGCTGATACTTCCACGGCTGCCGCAGGCCGTAGGCCCAGATCTCGCGGCCGGGCGCCCTTGCGTGCTCGACGAACGGGTTGTCCTTCGGGATGCGAGTAGCTCTTGCCCGGCGTCGGGCTTGTCCACGTCGATGCGCAGGATCGACGCCGAGCAGGTCGCTGAGGTCCTGGCCGGTCTGCAAGCTCGTCGGCGATGCCGCTGCCGTCGCCGGTGGCGAGGTAGAGGTAGCCGTCGGGGCCGAAGCGCAGGCAGCCGCCGTTGTGCCCGCCGGAGGGCCACTCGAGGATCACCTTCTCGCTGGCCGGGTCGGCCGTGCGGCGGATCGTCCGCCTTGACGCTGAAGCGAGACAGCGCGCGTGCCCTGTCGGGCGGTCTTGTCTGGATCGGGGACGTAGGTGACGTAGACGTAGCCGTTCTCGGCGAACTTCGGGTGGAAGCGCGAGGCCGTAGACCGTCTTCTTCAGGTCGAGCAGCAGGTCGGCCTTTCGGCCGTGCTGCGGTCGTGCGACGAAGGAGAAGATCTTGCCGGTGCCGCTCGGCGACGAACAGCCGGTCGCACGCCCGGCGGCGGCGGCCATGTCCAGCGGCTCGTCGAACTTGCAGCTTGGGGAAGGCGACCTCGAGTCCGGTACGGCGGCGGCGGCTCGGGCGAGCCCTTGACCTGCGAGGTCGTCCACGGCACGCGCTTCTCGATGCCGTAGGTTTTGCGAACCGGGGCTTTGGCGTCGCTTGCTCCCGACTTCGCCCCCTGCGGTGCCGCGTCCGGGGCCGTAACGAACGCCAAATACAGCAAACAGGCGAGGAACAGCACGATGAGGGACCAGGATAGCCGGCGCATGCGATGATTCTCGACGGAGGCAGGCGAAGGGCGAAAACCGCGGGCGCGATGCCCCGCGACTCCACCATCTAACCTTCCGCTCGACGTGGATGCAACGTCGCGGAGGACCAAATCCGGACGGAACGATCACCTCAGAATCGCTTTGCCGTTCTGGGGCCTGACGGTACGATGCTGTCCGACCTACCTTTCTCGATTCCAGGAGTCTGCCCGTCATGACGACAACCAAGCCCACGCACAAGCTCTCGTTTCGCGATCGCCTGTCGCGGCTCGATTTTCTGCAAGCCTGCAAGCTGCTGGGCCCGCAAGGGCAAGAAGCTGATCCCCACGGGCGCGAACCGCGGCGCGATGATGAAGGAAGACGTCTATCTCGGCGGCGACCTGCTCCGCGTGCGTTTCCCGCGAGATCGGCGGCGACAGGCCCGCCGTGGCCACGCTCACGCTCATGGCCGAGGCGCAAGGATCGGCTGCACTGGAACTGCACCGCTGCGACGAGCCCTGCGAGCACGTCGGGGCCATGCTCTCGCTATGTGCTGGAGGACAAGACCGGCCTGGGCCTGGCCGCGCCGCCCCAGGAGCGCGTGCCGGTCGAGAGCCTGGGCGAAGAGGAGCTCGTGGAGCTGGCCCTGGCCGAGCGGCGCGGAGCGGGCCAAGGCCGAGAAGATGAAGATCGTCGCGGCCGACGCCGCGCAGCCGTGGACCGACTACACGGTCACCAGCCGCGCTCAGCGGCAAGACGCTATCGCGTCGCGCTGCGCGGGCTGGAGCCGGGCGACTCGTACTGCTCGTGCCCCGACTTCCGCACCAACACGCTGGGCACCTGCAAGCACGTGATGCACGTCGCCGCGCACGGTCAAGCGGAAGTTCACGCCGCGGCAGCTCAAGCAAGCCGTACCGCCGCCAGCGGATCGCCGTGCACCTGCGCTACGACGGCGAGGTCACGCTGCGGCTGGTCGCTGCCCGACGAGCTGGACGACGCGGCGGCGCGATCGTCGCGCCCGCTGCGCGGCCGGCCGATCGACGACGTGCACGACCTGCTGCGAGCGGCTGACGCAAGCTGGAGCAGCTCGGCCAGGAGTGCCACATCTATCCCGACGCCGAGGAGTTCATCCAGCAGCGGCTGCACCAGCGAGCGGATGCGCGGCCGCGTGGCCGAGATCCGCCGCGACCCGGCCGCGCATCCGCTGCGCACGGACGCTGCTCAAGATGCCGCTGCTGCCCTATCAGCTCGACGGCATCGCCTTCGCCGCCGGCGCGGGCCGGGCCGATCCTGGCCGACGACATGGGCCTGGGCAAGACGATCCAGGGCGTCGGCGTGGCCGAGCTGCTGGCCCGCGAGGCGGGCATCCGCAAGGTGCTGGTCGTCTGCCCGGCGTCGCTCAAATCGCAGTGGCGGAGCGAAATCCACCGCTTCTGCGACCGCGACGTGCAGCTCATCGCCGGCCGCGGCGGCCGAGCGCGCCGGCCAGTACGCCAACGACTGCTTCTTCACCATCTGCAACTACGAGCAGGTGCTGCGCGACATCCTGGCCATCGAGCAGGTGCCGTGGGACCTGATCATTCTCGACGAAGGGCAGCGGATCAAGAACTGGGAGGCGAAGACCAGCCGCGTCATCAAGGGGCTCAAGTCGCGCTTCGCCCTGGTGCTCTCCGGCACGCCGCTGGAGAACCGGCTCGACGAGCTGTACTCCGTCGTGCAGTTCATCGACGACCGCCGGCTGGGGCCGGGCTTCCGCTTCTTCAACCAGCACCGCATCGTCGACGAGAAGGGCAAGGTGCTGGGCTACAAGAACCTGGACGAGCTGCGCGAGAGCCTGCGGCCGATCCTGCTGCGCCGCACGCGCGACAGCGTGCAGCTGGAGCTGCCGCGCGCGGACGACCGAGATCGTCCGCATCCCGCCGACCGACGAGCAGACTGGCCATGCACGACGCGCACATGCAGATCGTCGCCGCGATCGTCGCGCAAGAAGTTCCTCACCGAGATGGACCTGCTGCGGCTGCGGATGGCGCTGCTGATGTGCCGCATGGCGGCCGACAGCACGTTCCTGGTCGACAAGGAGAAGCCGGGCTACTCGACCAAGCTGGAGCGGCTGGACGAGCTGTTCGACGACCTGTTCGACGAAGAGGGCCGCAAGGTCGTGCTCTTCTCCGAATGGACGACGATGCTCGACCTGATCGAGCCGCTGCTCGACGAAGCGCAAGCTGCGCTTCGTGCGGCTCGACGGCAGCGTGCCGCAGAAGCAGCGGCAGGAGCTGGTGCACGAGTTCCAGACCGATCCCGAGTGCCGGCTCTTCCTGACGACGAACGCCGGCTGCGACGGGCCTGAACCTGCAGGCGGCCAACACGGTGATCAACGTCGATCTGCCGTGGAACCCGGCGGTGCTGGAGCAGCGGATCGCCCGGGCGCACCGCATGGGGCAGACGCAGCCGGTGCAGGTCTTCGTCCTGGTGACCGAGGAGACGCATCGAAGAGAACCTGCTCGCGACGCTGGCGGCCAAGAAGGACCTGGCGCTGGCGGCGCTCGATGCCGAGTCCGAGGTCGATACGGTCGACGATGGTCAGCGGCATGGACGAGCTGCAAGCGCCGGCTGGAGGTGCTGCTGGGGGCCAAGCCCGAGGCCAATATCGACGTGAGCCGGAAACGCGAGGAAGAGACGCTCGCGGCCGTTGGGGAGGATGTAGGACGGATTTCCAATCCGTCCGAGCAGGCCGAGTCGGCCGGACGGTTTGGAAAACCGTCCTACGGCACCGGCGGCCCCGCCGCGCGGCGGGAGCGCGTGGCCGCGGCGGGCGGCGAGCTGCTGGGGGCGGTGTTCCGGTTTCTCGGCGAGCTGGTGCAAGAGGGGCAGCCCGCGCCGACCGAAGGCGACGGGGGCATCGCGACCAGCACCCCCAGCCAGAGCATCGTGCAGGGCATCCGCAATCGGCTCGACGAGTGCGTCGTCGAGGAGGACGGCCGTCCGCGGCTGACGCTGACGCTGCCCGATCGTTCCGCGCTAGACCACTTGGCCCAGGCGCTCTCGCGTCTGCTGGTGGCCGACAAACGATAAGGCCGGTCGTCGTGGGCACGTTTCTAAACGTGCCGTCGATTCCCAACCCGTCCGGGCACGCTTGGAAACGTGCCCCACGCTTGACTCTCGCTCAATTCCGCCTAGAATGTGAGCATGATCACTATACGGACGGTTGATCGATGAGAGTTACCGCGATCACAAAGCAGGCCACGCGGCAGCGAATCCTGGAAGTTGCCCAGGGGCTGTTGCGTTCGCAGGGCTTCGAGGCCACGGGAGCCGCGGTTCAGCGGCGGGGAGTACGACTATGGCGACGAGGCCTTATTCCGCCAGGGCGGGGACCTGTTCCTGCTCTTGTCTCGCAAGCGCTACACGCGCGGCCGCCGCTCGTCGCCGGTGATCGCCCGTTGCGAGTTCGGTTGCCGGTCCGTGCTATACCGTTTGAAGGCCAGGTTCAACGTCGGCCAGATCGCCGACGAGGAGGTCCAGGCAGCCGGTTGGGACCGTGGCGGATACGCGGCAGCTCGGTAGAAATAAGGACAGCATCTCGACACATCAGGGGGAAAAGAACATGAAACGGACGCTGTCGATTGTCGTAACTGGCCTGTGGATGTCACTCGGCTTGCTTCCTGCGGCCGCGCAGCAAGCGGAAGACAGGGCCAAAGAGCACAAGGCCAAGGTCGAGCTGGGGCGTCTGGCCGCCCGCGGCCGGCCGGCCATGAGCCCCGCGATCTGGTCGTGCGCCGGCTACGAGAACGCCTGGAAGCAATGGGGGCTGAGTGAAAAACCGGCGAACTACGAGGCGGCATTCCGCGAGCGCTACGGGCTGCACGCGGCGCCTTACGACAACGACGAGCTGCCGATGGGGCTGCACCCGGCGCCCTTTCTCCTCGGTCATGGCGTCCTCAACGATTGCCTGCTGTGCCACGGCGGCTCCGTCGCCGGAGAGACATACATCGGGCTGGGCAACGCGTCGCTCGACATGCAGAGCCTGTTCGAGGATTTGACGGAGGCGAGCCTGGCCAAGATGGACTTGCCGTTCCGCTTCAGCGCGGTCCGCGGCGTCATCGACCCGGTCAACCCGGCGGCCTACCTGATGTCGTTTCGCGACGACGACCTGAACGTGCGGCTGCCCGCCAAGGTCGAGTACGTGCCCACGCTCAGCAGCGATCCCCCGGCCTGGTGGCTGCTGAAGAAGAAAAAGATCCGCAACTGGACCGGCAGCGGCGACGTGCAAGCGATGCGGATGGACATGGTGAATCTGCTGAGCCCTTTCAACACCCCGGAGCACATCAAGAAGCAGGAGCCGTTCTTCGCGGCGATCCACGCCTTCGTGCTTAGCGTCGAGTCGCCGAAGTATCCGTTCGACGTGGACTCGCCGCTGGCCGAACGTGGTCGCGGCGTCTTCCAGCGAACCTGTGCCCGCTGCCACGGCACGTACGGGAAGCAGTGGACGTACCCCAACAAGGTGGTCCCGCTGGACGCGATCGGCACCGACCGCCGGCTGGCCGAGGCGCTCACGGCGAAGAACCTCGAGCCCTACAACAAGAGCTGGTTCGCGCAGGAAAAGGGTCCTGACGGCAAGCTGCTGCACGCGATGGACCATGGCGGCTACCAGGCGCCGCCGCTGGACGGCGTGTGGGCCACGGCGCCTTACTTTCACAACGGCTCGGCACCGACGGTATATGACGTGCTGAACTCGAAGACCAGGCCGAAGATCTTCACGCGTTCCTTCCGCACCGCCAAGGAAGACTACGACGCGGCGAAGCTGGGCTGGAAAATCACCGTCTTGGAGAAGGCCCCAGCTTCCGACGTGCCGGCGGTCGAGCGCCGCAGAGTCTACGACACGACGCAACCCGGACAGCACAACACCGGCCACCGGTTTGGCGACGCACTAAGCGAGGAGGACCGCATGGCAGTGATCGAGTATCTGAAGACGCTGTAGAACGGAATTCATTCCGTTCGTGGCTGTCCTCAGATGTCGGAACGCTAATAATCGCTAATAGACGCTAATGGACGCCAGTTCTACGTCGTTGGCAACGGCCGTGCGTTTCGGAGGCCCATCCATGATTAGCGCAGATTAGCGATTATTAGCGTTCCTCCCTCTCTCGTCGCCTTTCGCTCCGCGAAAGGACGCTCTTTCGCGGAGCGAAAGACGACATACCTTCACCGCTGCTGCGTCACGAGGCCTCGCTGGGCTGCCGCCCAGCGCAGCAGGTATTCGCGATACCGCTCCACTTGCTCCGGGTGCTCGTCAGCGAGGCTGTATCGTTCCTCCGGGTCGGCGGCCAGGTCGAAGAGTTTGGAGCGGCCGCCGCGGACCTCGTGGATGAACTTCCAGTTCCCTTCGCGCAGACCCACCAGACCGAGCGAATAGTCCGTGAAGAAGAGCGCCGTGTCATCGCGCTCGCCCAGCAGCGAGCGTCCTTGATAGTCGGCTGGCGCCCTCAGGCCGAGAAGGTCCAGCACGGTGGGGGCCAGGTCAACCTGGCTGGCCATCCGCGTGACTCGCACTGGCCCGTCGATCAGCCCTGCGCCCGAGATGATGAACGGCACGCGGACGTTCTCTTCATAGATGAACAGCGTGTGCCCGAAGTTGCCCGGATGCTGGCCGAACGCCTGGCCGTGGTCTCCGATCACGACGACGAGCGTCTGTTCCTCCAGGCCGCGCTGTCGCAGGCCGGCCAGCAGCGTGCCGATCGCGGCGTCGGCGTAGTGCTGGGCATTGCGGTAACGGTCGATCTCTTCGTCGTCCGGAAAAGGCCCCGGCTCGGGCGTCTCATAAGGGTGGTGGCCGGCGACGGGCAGATACGTGACGAAGAAGGGACGGCCCCGCGGCCGACTGTCGAGCCAACCCAGCAGCCGCTCGACGGTCGAAGGCTCGTCGATGCCGAAGCTGGAGTTGTGGTTGCCGCCGATGTCGCCGGCGTCCTCCAGCACGTCGTAGCCGCGGTTGCGGATCATCGACTCCATGCCCAAGTAGCGGAACCGCCCGGAGTGGAACAGGGCGGTGCGGTACCCGTGCTCCTTGAGCACCGCCGCCAGCGACGGCGTTTTGATCGCCTCGTACTGCTCCGGCTTCCGTGTCCATCGCCGGGTACCGCGCAGCACAAGAGGGCAAACAGGCCCTTGATGCTCTCGGGGTAGACCGTGTAGGCGTTCTCGAACAGCATTCCTTCGCCGGCGAGCCGTGTAAGGTTCGGCATCGGGTCTTCGGCCGCTCCGTACGGGCGCAGGTACATCGCCGCCGCGGATTCCAGCACGACCAAGATCACGTTGCGCCCGGCGGCCGCGCCTTGATAACGGCACAGTTCTGCGGCCGCTTGGAGTCTGCCCAGTGGCTCGGTTTGCGGCTGGGCATCTGTCTCGGCGGCAAGACGCGGAAAGGCGCTGACCGCTACGGCCACGACCGCGTTGCGGTGCAGACCGAGCGTCTCAACCTGCGCGGCCGCAAACAGACCAACGACCGTCAGCGGCAGAGCAACCGCTGCGCCCAGCGCCACATACCGTGGCCGGACACGTCGAAACACGAGCGGGAACAAAGCCCCCGCCGCGACGATCAGCAGCAGCAGCGCAAGGTTAGCGGCGGTCACATAGTGAGCGACGGAGTCGCCCAGTGCCGGCCCTGCCGCGCGGAACATGGGATACGTCAGCGGCGTGCTCAGCACGCGCGCGACGGGCACGTTGACCGCCGTGTAGACCACCAGCAGGCCATACACGGTCCAGCCGACCCAGGACCATCGCCGAGTTAGCCCGTCCAGCGCCGCGAAGAGCAGCACGAGCAGCAGGTCCTGCCAGACGTAGGCCAACGGCGTCCAGGGCGAGAGCGGCACCTCGCGGCCCAGCAGCATGGCCGCCTTCGCCAACAGCAGCACGCACAGCAGGCTGGCCGTCTTCATGGCTTCACGTCGCTTCGGCGGATGAGGTTGAGACGCTTGAGGAGCAAGAGCGACACCACTTCGCTCCGGCTTCGCCGCCGCCACAGCCAATCGTGAATCAAGACCGCGCCGCTCGGCGGATCGACGTAGAGCCGCTCGCGGTCTCCCACGTACGACAAGGGCACCACGACGAGATCGAACCCGTCGTGCCTCGCCGGCTCGTAGGTTTCGTTGATCAACTGGACCTCCGGGCCGACGAGCCGCTCGGCAATCGAAAGATGGGCCGCGCTGTGGTCGATGATGACCAGCCGGGCATCCGGCAGCAGCCGCTCGAGCACCAAGGCCGTCCGGGGAAACAAGCCGCCGCCGACGATGCCCACGCGCCCCACTCCGCCGATCTCCGGCAAGAGCCGCCGGAAACGCGCGCTCGTGCGTCCGCAGCACGAACCGCTGCAGCGGCCGCCAACGGAGCACGACGCGCTCCAGCCCCTCCAGGCTGAAGACCTCGAGCCAACGCAACACGGCAGGCCAGCGACTGACGGCGGCATCCGAGCGCGCTTGTCGGGTCAGCCGCGTCCAATGCCGACCGGGCCGGTGGTGATGCTCGACGTGGTAACCGTCGTTGAGGAAGAGCAAGTTGTAGAGCCAGCCATGATGGCTGACGACGCCGCGAACGTGCTCGTAGTGGCCGTGCAGCCAGCACAGCGCCAGCCCGCAGGTGTAGCCGGGCAAGTACGCCGTGAGGAAAAACCACGGTTGCCAGACAGCCAGGCCAGCCCACAGGGCCGTCACCAGCACCATTTCCACGAGCAGTTGCGGGCAAGTGCGCCAGCGCCAGGCGGCGCCCGCGTGGTGGGCCAGATGGCGCTGCCGCCAAAGCGTCTGGGGAATGCCCAGCAGGACGCTGAGGTAGCAGGAGAACAGCCGGTTCAAGAGCTGGCTGCGGAAGAACGGCTTGTGAAGAAACACGTGGGAGACACTATTGGAGTTCCACCACAAGCCCAGGGCGACGACGGGCGCCCACGGCATCGCCACGAGCAGCAGCCCATGGCCGGCCGCCAGAGCGACCGGCAAGGCGTCCCAGGCTGAGTACCGCAGGACGCCTCGACGCACACGGCTGAGGGATGAGGCACTCATGAGCTGGTCAACCGCTACCGAACGGAAGGAGTTCAAGGAGTTTCGTGGGCACCTGCCGCCAGAGGCGGCCCAGGCGCTTACTTTTGGAGCGGATGCTGCTTGAGGTATCTCTGCAGCAGCAGGACGGGGTTCACGCGCGTCGGCTCGGCATCGTCGGCGCTGCCGAATAGGTCGCTGTCGTCCCTGGTTCGCAGCCGCGACAGCCCCAGATTGAGCGGATAGGGGAATGGCTTAGGGTCCTTATCGGTTTTTCCGTAGACTTGCGGCCGCGACTGACCGTCGGGCGGCGGCGCCGTCTCGGGGCGGTCGAGCCGGTCGCTGTAGAAAGAACCCAGTGCCACATACTGCGAGGATTTGGCGATCTCTTGAAGGTCGCTCCATTCGATGCGGCAATGCTGTTCCTTGCCCTTGACGAGGGAGAAGACCATGTAGCCGCGGCTCACATCTTCGAGCCTGCCGCTGGTCTTGATGACGATGAAGTCGCCCCAGACCTTGGCCCAGGTAGGCTTGTCGGAATCCGGCCCGACCTCGACTTTGTCGATGCGAGCGTAGATTCCGCAACGGATAACTGGCCTCCGCGGTGGAGTCCGATTGCACGAGCCACGAAATCACCGCCGAGGCTGCCAGGAACGCAAGTCGAACTTTCATGGGAACACCCTCCTAGGGAGCAGGAATCAACCGTTGGCGACGGAACGTTTCGCCCGCCTACGGCAACGATAGCCGAGCGCTGGCACAACGCATAACTGTAAAGCGTAACGGACGCACAATTTTTTGTTGTCCCAGCCCACACCCGCAGTACCAACGTCTGGTTTCTTTGCGTGGCGCAAGAATTTGCGAACCGATTCTGGTTGTTCTCAGGCGCCCGTACCAGCCAATGCAGGCTTTTTCGTCTGACGCGAAGATTTCGACCGCGAGTCGTGAGTCATTTGGCCACAAAGAGCACCAAGAGCTTGGCGCGGCGTAGCCGCAACCACGGAAGACACGGAATACACGGACGAGGAAGTCTTCGCCTCATGAGAAGCTTCGATTCGTTTTCGTGCCTTCATGGCGCCGAGGTTGTTGCCGCGTGCGGCCAGCATCAGGGCCGTCTGGTCGGTATGGGTTGGGCCGTCAACTTCAGCGCCCTTGTCGATAAGCGCTTGAATTACCTCCGATTCGCATTCCTTGGCCGCGAACTTGAGCGTGCCCAAGGAAAAGCGGTCGCGACTGTCGGCCCTCTACGCCGTCGCGATCCCAAGAACGAGCTGTTTGGCATCTACATGTCGCAGGTATTTCCACCGGATTTCGCCCTAGGCAGCGGCTTCAAGCGGCTGACGTATGAGGCACTGAAGTAGCGAAGTAGCAGCGCCTCGCGAGCCGTCGCGAGATGATTCATTAGCACGCGGCGTGCGGTGGCGCGGAACAAAAGTCGCGTGCGCAAGGGTTGGGTCGGTATTGCGCACGCGAACTTTCGATTCGCCCACGTCGGCACCTCGCGCGCAAAACGTGGGCACGCGGCTCGCTTGCCAGCCACGCCGCGCACGCGGGGCCACGTACGCTACCAGACCGGCCTGCGGGAGCGTTTTGCCCTTCAGTTTTCAGTTTTTCCAATCGGGGCCGAGAGCCGAGGCCCTTGCCTCTGATTCTCCGAGACGGTGCGCAGCACCAGCGCGCGTGGCGCGCCGGTGCGCGCTGTGGGACAATCGCCCCAGAGCCTACTCGCCCCGCTGATACGAGGCCATCCATATTTTGCTCCTTCGCTTCCCTGCCGCCGGGCGCAGCCACCCGCTCCCGCGAGAGCAACACAAACGGAAGACTTCGGCCAAGGTGGGTATCTCGCTCCGTGAGATGCTCGTCTCGCGAAGCGAGACGACCAAACGGAGTTGTCCCAGCCCCACAGCGATCCTCGCCGCGATCCATGACGTGCTCTACGAGCATCAGCAGCCGGGGTGGCACGCCCAGGTCACGGATGCGATTGCTGCGTGGGGAATCGCCACGGACTGGCGCTTTGACCACACGCCGCCGCCACCCAGTCTCACGCATCGGGGCCACTCGGTCTGATTCCCCTTGAACAGGAGGGCACAGAGTCAACAGAGAGGGCGCTGGCAGCTCCACCATCCTCTCTGTTGCCTCTGTGCCCTCCTGTTAGGAAACCCTCTTCCTTCTTCGTTTGCTTCGGTGCTTCTGTTCAGGCATTCTCCTCGCGCGAACAGAAGTTATTTCGCGTCTTTGACCGGCGCGTACTTGCGCCGCGCCACGTCAAGACGCCAGTCTTCGCGTCCAAGGACGCGGCGCCGCCTTTGACCGTGACGGTGCCGGTCTTGGCGTCGAACGAATAGCTGCCCGTGGCGACCTTGTCGTAATGGCGCCACGTGAATGACTTGTCCTTGAAGCGCACCTCCCAGTGGATCAGGTTGACCTTTCCGTCGGGCCGGTCGCCGCCGGGCAGCTTTTCCACTGAGCGGAAAGTCTTGCCGTCCAACGGGTCAGCCGGTGACCCCTCGGCGCCGGCAATGCCGGCCCCAACGGCCAGGAGGAGGGCTAGGACCAAACCAAGCAGGATCGAACGTCTCTTCATCGGAAACCTCCAGGGACTTCATCGAACAGCCGGCATTTTGCCAACGACTTGGACGCGCGCCATTCACCCTCTGTTCCGGCGTGCCACCCGTCGTTGCCGGCTTTAGAAAAAATGTTTCACGTGAAACACCTTATGCAGCTTGGCTCATTTCACTTCTTGAGACCAGCGGATGCGGATGGCACGCCCGCTTGTGTGCCGCTGGCTCCGCCAGTGCGGCGCCGGCGCTGACGCCGAGGGCACTGCGTCGGTAACCAAGTCGCTCCAACGATCGAGGTCCAACGGAACCCCAAGGCACTGGCGAAGCCAGTGGCACCCGGCTCGTCGCCCGTGCCACCTCGCCGCCCGACAGCTACACGCTCAAAACATCGAGCATCTGTTGTCTGGCCGATTGCAAATCACCCTCGTTCTGAACAACGATATTCCAATCCGAAAGATGCCGCTCGTAATACTCCCAAGTCGTTCCCAAAAACGCCAAGTCGTCCTCGTGATAAAGCTTCCGCCACGGCTCCCTGGAAAGTCGCTCTACTACTCGTCGTTCGCATTCCGGCAAACTAGCACGAACGTACACGGTACGCACTTCTATATCGAACAAACGCGCAATCTCATCCATGCACTCGCGAACTATTGCATGCTGCAATTCCTGGTCTTTAACGTATGCTGCAACGTCAAACGGGCATCTGTCGGACACGATCTTTTTGAATTGCTTACTCTTAAGCGAAATCATCTCAAGATACCAGGCGCTCAAATAACGCAGCTTCGATACATAGGTTCGGTTGTCAATAAACAATGTCTCATCGTCTTTCTCCACGTAGCCTTCCTTGTGCTTTCGCACAGTTCCTGGAAGGCTATCGATCAATGTTGTCTTGCCGGCACCGCTTGGTCCTACAACGGCAACCACCTCCATGATTAATCCTCCACAATGTGGCTTTCAACCTGAGGTGGCAGCCAGTTAAATGTAGGAGATACAAAAACGTCAACCAACATCTCTCGCTTGATCACGACTAAGCCGTCGCCCGCGCCTTCACAGTAGCTTACCACATCGTCAAAAAGGCTACGGATCTCGGGCGTCGCCCCTTGCGCAGTCGCAACATCGTATACCGCACCGTCTTTCGTGATGCGGGAACTGTAAAAGCCGGCATCCCGCAGAAGAGATGTCAAACGAGATCCAACTGCTACAGTTACATGTAGCTCCGCTTCTCGCCAAACTCGAGCAGGTCGCAGCAAGAGGGACAACGTGCGACTCTCACGCGACAGGACGTTACTTACGCGTCGATCAATCGTCGCCTTCGCCTCTACGTATTCGGCCTCAATGTATCCGAGAAACTCTCCGTCCTGCGCCAGTATCTGTTTGGTAGTCGCGAAAACACGTGCAGCTGAGGCCTCGTCATATGCTTTGTGACTAAAGTGAAAGCGCGGTGTAAAATGCGTGCCCCCAACTCCTAGGTGGAACGGCCTGAAGCGAAGGCCACATGCCTCTAGCTTTGCTCGCGACTCAGCCGCCAAGTAGAGTGCGTTGATGTGTATGTGGTATTCCGTCACTTCCATATCCCCTCTTTCTTTAGGGTGGCTTCAAGTTGTCGAAAAGCCGCTGCCCGCGCGGATGTGGCGTTTTTCTGGCTTGTGCTCATTTCTGCATATGTTTTCATCTCACCGTCAGGAATAAATACTCTATCCCAATCGAAAGCGCAAGCGCCTCGTGGTATGGGCGCAATAGTCCCGTGCACCTTGGCAGAAGTGGTTATCACACGACTTCCATCCGTATAGGCTAAGCCGACTGTCACTTGGGCGGCGGTATCCCCGACCTTTGCAACTACGTCACACACACGTGTGCCAAGGTAGGCCCAGAATGAGCTGGAGTGTGTGCCAGGAAGGCCGCCGAGAGCAGAAAGCGCTAGGCATGTATGGTCAACGATGACCGGAGAGCGTAGCTGCTGAAACGCACCAATTACCTTGTGTTCGATAAGTGCCGTCAAGTCCATTGTATGAAGCTCTGGATTGGAATGCAGATAATGGTCAATCCGTATTCCCGACCAAGAGCCAACGACATCTTGGACATCGCGGAGCTTTTCAGGATTGCCTGAGACGAAGAAAGCATATTTATTAGGCACGTCGTTGAGCTCCGATTACTGCGTCAAGGAGTTGCTCGATCGAGTCTTTTAGTTTTGCGGGCGTCGGGTCGACATCAATGACTTGGATGCCAAGGCGCGCTAGCCAGCGAACAAACAGTGGATTCCGGCCTGTTGCAATCAGAAAGGATTTTGGGAACTCGGTATCTCGCCATTTGGAAGCGAGTGCCTGTCGATGACGCAGCAACTTGTACCACAAGAGGCGGAGATTGGGGTCGGAAAAGCTGTATCCGATGAATAGGAGCGATTTTGAAAGGGACTCGGCTTCGAATACGGTGTCGAGCGGGGACCGTTCGAGGATTCGGTCGAAGTAAGATCGGATGGAAAATACGATGCTACCTTGATGGTTGATGTCGCCGTGATACTTGATCAGGGTGGTTGAGGCGTCAGGATAAGAAGGACATGAGAGGGTGTGGCTGGCCGCGAGAAGATCGGCCGCCTCCCGCACTGTGTGGAGGGACACTCCGGTCTTTTCGAACGCCCTTTCGATCCAGTGGTCCCAATTCGTCGTAAATATGGTGGTGCACTGGATTTCCGTCAGTTGAATGTGCGGGCGAGAGGCTTCGACAGAATATTTGCCGTCGTGAATGAGACGGTTCAGGTCTGCGACAGCATCGTTTAGAGTGCCGGCCAGTTCAAGATACTCAGCGGCGATCATGTAATCATTATCGGAATGAATGCGCAAGAGTCGAGGATCGATGCCGGTAGTCCTCGCCGCAATCTCGATCAGGCAGGACGCATCAGGAATATCTGGCGAAATGTTCTTAGAGAACCCAGCGCCAATGAAAGGAACGAGTCGCCGATTGGAGGCGGCTTCCAAGAGCGCTTCAGGGATCCGGAGCCGCACGCCCGTGCCAGGCATAGGGTTCTCACTTTGAAGACAAACCGGGATTGCAAGGCTACGCTGCGTGCGCGCCGGCCGAGACTGGCACGGCGGACGTGCTCTGCTGCTCGGGCCAGCCGTTTGTCAACATTATACCGCTCGAAGTGGCAGGCGAAGCCCTTTTCGATCCTTTCCAAATAGATCCATCAGCTGCCCCGGGAAGACTGTGATGGAGTATGTGCGGCCATACCGGTCCTTGCCCGTTTGGGCGATTGACGGCTCCGGCGAATTCGCCGGGGCGGGGTCGTGCCCAGCGGATCGGCGGGCGAATCAGCGAGAGGCCAGAGACAACCACGAGCAAAGCGGTTTGAGACGAGGCAGCGTTGTGCCGGGTCTCTCGCGCGAGAGCTATGGTTCCGCGTGACGAGAAGGGTTCCTTTGGCTTCCGTCGCAATCTGAGAGCGGAGACCAGCTCAACACCCGTGGTTAGTCTAGTACTCATGCGACCCGCCCTGGCTAGCCGCCACCGGCGCCGCCCCCTCAAACTTCTGCCGCACGGTCCGTTCCGCGATCTCGCCCTTGAGCTTGGCGATGGCTTCGGCCACTTTCATCGCGCCGAGGTCGCCGTCGATGCGGTCGCGGACGGCGACGGTGTCGCTCTCGGCGTCTTTGCCGCCGACGACGAGCATGTAGGGGATCAGCTCGAGCTGCGCGTCGCGGATCTTGCTGCCGAGCTTTTCGGGGCGGTAGTCGCCGGTGACGCGCAGGCCGGCGGCGCGCAGCTCTTGCTCGACCTTGCGGCCGTAGTCTTCGCACTTCTCGCTGACGGTCAGCACGCGGACCTGCTCGGGGGCGAGCCAGAGCGGGAAGGCGCCGGCGAAATGCTCGATCAGCACGCCGATGAACCGCTCCATCGAGCCGAGCGGGGCGCGGTGGATCATCACCGGCCGGTGCGGCTGGTTGTCGGCGCCGATGTACTCCAGCTCGAACCGCTCGCTGCTGGGCAGGTTGTAGTCGAGCTGCACGGTGCCGAGCTGCCACTCGCGGCCGATGCAGTCGGTGACGACGAAGTCGGCCTTCGGGCCGTAGAACGCCGCCTCGCCCGGCTCGGCGGACAGTCGACGGCAAGTTCATGCCGCGGCAGACGTCTTCCAGCGCGGCTTCGGCCTTGGTCCCAACTGTCCGGCGCTGCCGACGTACTTGTTGCTGGCCGGATCGCGGAAGCCGAGCCGGACGCGGTAGTCGGTCGAGGCCCAGGGTGCTTGAGCACGAACTGGGTCATCTCGATGCAGCCGCGGAACTCGTCCGGCACCTGCTCGTCGGTGCAGAAGAGGTGGGCGTCGTCCTGCGTGAAGCCGCGGACGCGGGTCATGCCGTTGAGCTCGCCCGACTGCTCGTAGCGATAGACGGTGCCGAACTCGGCCAGCCGCACCGGCAGGTCGCGGTAGCTCCGCGGCTTGCTCTTGTAGATCTGCATGTGGTGCGGGCAGTTCATCGGCTTGAGCAGGTAGCGCTCCTGCTCGTCGTGCCCAGTGCCGCAGCGCCGGCCAGCTTGCTCTCGACCGAGTCGCTCGCTTTGTATGGCCCGTCGAAGCCGGCCACGTCGGGCCGCGTCCATCAGCTTGGCCTCTTTCTCCGGAGTCGAAGTCGTGCGCGACGAACTTGTCGGTCTCATCGAGCTTGCGGAACAGCAGGGCGAAGAGCTGCCGCCGGCATCGGGTCAGAAAGATCGGCGGGAACTGGCTGTCGCGGTAGTACGGAAAGTGGCCGCTGGTCTGGTACATCTCGACGCGGCCGATGTGCGGCGTATAGACCGGCAGGTAGCCGCGGCGGACCAGCTCTTCGCTTGATGAACGTCTTCGAGCTGCCGCGGATCATCGCCCCCTTGGGCAGCCACAGGACAAGCCCCGGCCGACCAGCGTTGGCTGATCGTGAACAGCTCGAGCTGCTTGCCCAGCACGCGATGGTCGCGGCGCTTGGCCTCTTCGATCTTGCTTCAGGTGCTCGTCGAGATCCTCCTTGGTGAAGAACGCGGTGGCATACAGCCGCTGAAGCTGCTGCTTCGACTGCGTCGCCCTTCCAGTAGGCGCCGGCGACCGAGAGCAGCTTGAAGGCGCCGATGCGGCCGGCGCTGGGCACGTGCGGCCCGCGGCACAGGTCGATGAACTCGCCCTGCCGATAGAACGACAGGGTCGTGTGGTCGGCCAGGCCCGTGTTGATGTGCTCGACCTTCAGTGTCTGGCGCAAGGTCGCTGCAAATCGCCAGGGCCTGCTCGCGCGGCTCTTCGATCCGCTCGAACGGCTCGTCGTCGGCGATGATCTTGGCCATCTCGGCTTCGATCGTGGCAAAATCCTCCTCGGCGATCGAGCGGTCCAGGCCGAAGTCGTAGTAGAAGCCGTTCTCGATCGTCGGGCCGAAGGCGAGCTGCACGCTCTCGTACAGCCGCATCACGGCCCGGGCCATGACGTGGGCGCAGGAGTGCCGCATGACGTCCAGCGACTCCGGGTCGCGCTCGGTGAGGATGCGAACGCCGATCTCGCCGGCCGGCTCGCGCTCCAGCAGGTAATCGAGGCCGACAATCCGGCCGTTCACTTCGCCGGCAATCGCGGCCTTGGCCAGCCGCGGGCCGATCTTTTCGGCGACGTCCTTGAGGCGTGCGGAGGCAGCGACTTCGAGGACTTTGCCGTCGGGCAGTTTGACTTTGAGCATGATGTTCCTCTCCCCGTCGGGGGAGAGGCCTGGTGAGGGGGGCGTTCGCGGCAACCTTGGCATCGATGCCGGCGGCGATACAAAGGACGCCGCCAAACCAACCGGTTCGCGAAGCAATGGGTGCAAACTATAGAACGTGGCAGGATCGGGCAAGAGAGCTACGGCCTCACCCCGCAGCCGATTGCGTTTGCCGCCGCCAGCGGCGATAACCGGCATTCAGCGGCCCTATCTTGAGACCAGGTCGAGAGGACAAGCCATGTGGGTCCGCCAATGTGACCTCGATGCACGGCCGACGACTCCCCGCCGATCCCCACGCGGATCGCCTCCAACGAGGAGTTCATCCCGCCGCCGCAGTCGCCGCAGCAGAAGGCAGTACGAGGCGCGGCTGCAGCGACATCAGCGACGCAGGCCGCCAAGCGCCAGGGCCTGAGCCGCCGCGACTTCCTGCGCACCGGCAGCGGCATGGCGGCGGCGCTGCTGGCGCTGAACGAGGTCTTCGGCGCCTGCTACGACGTCGACGCCGACGAGGTCGAGGACCAGAAGGCGTTCGAGGAGAAGTGGCCCAAGGACCAGTTCATCTTCGACGTGCAGACGCACCACGTCGATGTCAGCCGCAAGTGGTACGACGACACGCCGGAGCGGCAAGGCGACGCTGCGGCTTCTTCCGCATGCTGCGGCCGCGGCTAAGACGTCGAGGAGAGCCTCGAGCAGCTCAACCGCGCCCACTACGTCAAGGAGGTCTTCGGCGACAGCGACACGGTGATGGCGGTCATCAGCGGCGTGCCGAGCCGCGAGTGGGACAAGAACCCGCTGCCGCCCGACCAGATGGTCGCCACGCGCAAGTACGTCAACGACCTGGCCGGCTCGCAGCGCGTGCTGTCGCACGGCCTGCTGCGGCCGAACCTCGGCGAGAAGGAGCTCGAGGAGATGGAGCGGCAGGTCAAGGAGCTGAAGATCGACGCCTGGAAGATGTACACCGGGGCCGAGCTGGGCGAGAAGGCCTGGTTCCTGGACGACGAGAAGGTCGCCTACCCGTTCTGGGAGCGGACGAAGAAGCTCGGCGTCAAGAACCTGTGCGTCCACAAGGGGCTGCCGCTGGGGCGTCTTCAACGAGAAGGCCTGCACGCCGCTCGACCTGGAGAAGGCGGCCAAGGACTGGCCGGACCTGAACTTCATCGTCTACCACTCCGGCTTCCGCGGCACCGGCTGGCTCGGCCGCGGGCACCGGCGAGAAGGTCGAGGACCCGAAGACCGACGACCCGCAGGAGATCCCCTGGATCAGCGACATCCTCCGCATCCTCAAGAAGAACCCGAAGATCAAGAACATCTACTTCGAGCTGGGCAGCACGTTCCAGCAGACTCTCGGCGCGCAACCCGGTGACGCTGCCTGCACATGCTCGGGCAGATGATCCAGGTGGCCGGGGCCGACCACATCCTCTGGGGCACCGACTCGATCTGGGGCGGCAGCCCGCAGAGCCAGATCGAGCGGCTGCGCCGGCTGAAGATGACGGACGGAGCTGATGGAGAAGTACAAGTACCCCGAGCTGACCGACGAGATCAAGAACCAGATCCTCGGCCTGAACGCGGCGAAGCTGTTCGGCATCGACCCGAAGGCGAAGCGCGCAAGGCGATCAAGGCCGACAAGCTGACGCAGCTGCGCGAGGAGTACCGGCAAGACCCGTCGCCGAGCAACACGCAGTACGGCTGGGTCTGGGTCGACGACGGCGCGCGAGCCGACCGTGCCGGTCGGCGTAGCGTAGGCATGGCACCGCGCTGGTCGGCATCGATCCGCCCAGCGGCCGGGAGCTGTGGCGCTCGCCGCCGTGGAAGGAATCATGGGCGCCGCCTGCGTCGATCCACTCGTGCATGCGGGCCGTATCTTCATCACCACCGGCGAGCAGCACCGCCGGGCTGCCCGGTTCACCATCGCCGGGCCGACGCTCCGCGAAGACTGGTCCACCAACCGCCTGGCCGGCTACACGGGCGGCTGCGTGTTGATCGCCGGCCATTTGTACACGGTCGATGGCGGCGGCATCCTCAAATGTCTGGCCTGGGACACCGGGCAAGTGCGCTGGTCGCAGCGCGGCTTCGACGAGCGTGGCAGCCTGATCGCCTCCGACGGCAAGCTGGTCATCCAGACCGGCAAGCAAGGCGAACTGGTGATCGCGGCCGCCGACCCGACCAAGTACCGCGAGCTGCGCCGCGGCAAAGTGTTTACCGGCGACGGGGCGACGTTCACCGCGCCGGTCTACTCAGGCGGCCAGATTTACTGCCGGAGTTACGATGGAGAGATCGTTGCCCTGGGTCAGGTGAGTAGATGAGTAGGTAAGTGAAGTCGCCGACGGCAGTTGACTTACTCACCTACCCACGTACTCACTTACTGGGTCAGCCGCCAAATTTCTTTACGCCGAACGGCGCGGGCGGCGGCTGCGATTGTTGGCGGATGGCGTCGATCAGCACCTTCCCCGGAACGATCAGGTTGGCGTTGACGACGCTTCCGGAAACTTCCAGCCGCAGAGATTGAAACATCTGGACAGCGGCGGCGGCTTGCGGCGGGACCTTGTTGCCTCCGGCGGCCATCTTGGCCAGGTCAACAAATCCCTTCAGCCCGTTGGCCGTGTTGGCGTCCGAGCAGGTGATCTCGCCCGTGAGCACGAGGTCGGCGCCAACGGTAGCGTGCACGACGGCGCTCAGGATCTGCTGAGGTTGGATCGGGAAGGCCATCCCGCCCGCGGGCGCCACCGCCGGCCAAGCCGAGGGCAGGGCGCACACGCGCAATCGGCTGCGAGAAATCTGTCTCTTTGAGCACCGCTTGCAGCCGGCTGGGGGCATTGGGGCTGGGGCCGCGCTGGAGCACGCCGCGTACCGCATTGACGGTGCCGCCCAGCAGCGTGCGCGGGGCTCAGCAGGCACGAAGCGTGCATCTGTGCTCCGGAGCGATGCAGATGGAGTTGCTTCCCGTTGACGACCTCTTCGCCGCTCTTGCCCGGCAATTGCCCGGGGTTGAACGGAATGGCCTTGCCCGCCGCGGCGCGGACGATGAACACCGTGTCGTCGGGTTGGCCGGGGGCGCCGGTGGGCGTGACGCCGATGACCAGGGTTTCGCATTCTTTCATGTTCTGCAGCTCTGAGGCAGGCACCATGCTGGCGAACTGGCCTTCCAGCTCCTTCCACAGCGGGCTGGCCAGCAGCGGTTGCATCCGCAGCTTGGCAATCAGGGCGCAGTTGTCGGGCAGGTAAGCGAAGTCGTGTTCCGGCTCGGCACTCGCCGCCGCCCCCGCTCCCGCGCCCGCCCCCGCGCCAGACGCTTCGGTCTGAGCCAGTTGCGCTCCGCTTGGCCTCATGAAGAGCCAGATTGCCAGGCAGATGAGCAGCACGACCAACGCGCCGCCGCCCGCCAGGGCCACGATCATCAGCGTCCGCTGTGACGACGCCTTGCTCGCCCCCGCGGCGGCAGGCCAGGCGCCGAAGTTCGGCTGCGAGAAGGGCGTACCCGGCTGCCCGGACTGGGGAAAGGCCGAGGGCCCCGCAAAGGGCGCCGGGCCTGCCGGGTTCGGCTGCCCCGCAGCGCCCTGCGTCGGCAGGGGAATGCCCACCGGCGTTCCGCACTTGGGGCAATTGACCGCTTGACCGGCCATTTGCTCGGCGGCCATCAGCGCGGAATGACACGCGGGACATTGAACGCGGATTCCCATGGGCTCCTCGAAGAGAAAACGCCCTTGGGTCGGCGCCATTGGATTGGCACGTCGATAGGCACAGCGCCGCCAAGGACTGAGTCGCTGCCCGTGCGAGATGCGACGGGTCGATAGTATTCCTTTTACGCCACCGTCAGGCGGCGGGCAAGGAGGTCACGCAAGGTCGCAAGGTCGCGCACTCACTCGCCCGGCGGCGGGGAGAAGCCCAGCCCTTGGGCCTCGTTCGTGAGCACCTTCATCCATCTCCAGTTGGATCATGTCGGCCTTGGCCTTCTGACGGCGCTCCAACTGATCCTTCAGCTACTTCGCCGTTCTTCCAGCGGCGCCAGCTCGGTCTCGCGCGCCTTCATGTCCTCGGCGAACGACTTGGTGACGGCCGTTTCGAGCTGGTTGGTCAGGTCGGCTTTCTTGGCCGCCTCGGTGGCTTCGCAGAGTTGGCCCATGATGCGGCAGGCAACCCGGGCAGGTTCACTCGGGTCAACCGTTGCCCGTCGTGGGCCGGCTGCGAGAGCTGGTTCCAGCCTGGGGTCGCGACTCGCCCGCGGACTGCGACAGCGTTCAAGTGATCGTCATCGCCGGCCACATCTTCATGCCGGCCAGATAGGCCAGCCACACGATCACCAGCACCTGAAAGCAGCAGTGCAAGAAGGCGCTGCCGAAGTCCAGCTCATAGCTGCCCAGCGCGGCCAGCGCGCCTAGCGTGAGCATCGGCGGCAGGATGATGAAAAGCTGCCACACTTCGGCGGGCATGTTATGCCGCGCGGACGTAGGCATAGCCGGCCCAGATCACCAGGTAGCAGGCCGTGCAGATGGCCGTCCGCAGCCACAGCCCTTGGCCCGAGAAGACGTCGAGCTTCTCGCGGTTTCGCAGGAAGAAATAGCCGGCCACGGACACGCCCGGCAGCACGATCAGCATGCCGAAGGTCCGCAGGAGGTAGGTCATCCCGTTGGGTACGTCGTCGGGGCCTCGAAGCCCTGCCCCCAGCAACCAGGCGGCCAGCATCACCACCAGTGCACTGCCCGCTCCGATCAGCCAGACGTTGCTCGTGATCGTCACGTCGAGCCGGCGGATGGGCTTGAAGACGACGCGGCCCTTGGCGTCCTTGGGGCCCGCGTCGGGGGCGTGAATCTTCACCTCGCTCGAGGCAGCGGGGATTTTGATCGGCGCCTTGCACTTGGGGCACGGCCCGGTTTGTCCGGCGAACTTTTCGTTCACGCGGAAGGCCGTGTTGCAGCCGGGACAGATGACGGGAATCGGCATGATGCGTTCTGAAGGCCGGGCTACGCGGCCTGCGTGCCCGACCATTGGAAGCACGCTTGCTACCGTAGCACGCAGCGAATCGTGCCCCACGAGAGGTGCCCACGCGATGCGTCGCGCCACTTGCCAGTGTAGGGCCGGGTTCGAAACGGCGTCAAGCCGGGCTGGCACGGCCCCGCACTCGGTTTTCGGTCTGCTTCGCGACCTTGTATCGCGATGCCAAGCCCTTTTTTCGAGGACGACGACGAGGACGAGGACGAGGACGGACCGAACGCTGCCGCGTGATGGCCCGCTAAGCCAAGGCTTTAAGGCTCAATCGTTTGCTGGTGCGCTGGTAGACGTTGAGATACCCGCGGGCCGTGTCGCGCCAGGAAACCGAGAACCGCATGGCCGCTCCGCGGACCGCTGACCAATCCTTGGGTGAGCGGTACAAGGCGCTTGCTCTGACCAGTGCCGTGTGCAGCCCCGAGGTGCTGTACTTGCCGAAGAGGAAGCCGTTTGCCTCCCCGGCGCCGATATTGTCCGCCGCGGCGTCAGTGACCGCGTCGGCCATGAAGCCGGCGGGAAAGGCCACGGGCACGGCCCCGTACTTCATCGCGGTCAGCTGCAAAGGATTGCCCGGACCAAACCGGCTAGCGGCAACGACGAGGTCCGCGCCGGCCAGTACGCGGTGCAGCAGGTCGTCGTCCGCGTCGAGCCGCACGATCAGCTTGCCGGCAAATCGCCGGGCCAGCTCCGCCAGCGGCGCACGATACGGCTGGCTCGGCTGGCCGCAGATCACCCATTGGGCGTCCTGCTGAGTCAGCCACGTTTGCAGCACGGCCATCGTCAGGTCCATGCCGTGCTGATCGTTGAGCGGTCCGACCACAGCCACCAGCGGCACGTCCGGGGAGTGGCCATCCTGGGCGGAAGCCTGACTCATCGGCCGCAGGCCAAGCTCCTTCCTCAGGGCCGTCTTGTTCGCCGCCTTGCCCGCCGCGGTATCGACACCAAAGTTCGACGCCAGCGCCGGATCGGTGCGAGGGTCCCAGCCCGGATCGTCGTTGGTGCCGCTGAGGATCCCCGTCAGCGCATTGCGCCGCGAGAAGAACACGCCTTCCAGGCCGCAGCCGCCGGGCAGCTCGATCGGCCGGGTCAACCCGGTCTCGTTCGTGTCCAGCAGCACCGGCGGCGATTGAACTTCGCGGGCATACGCGGGGCTGACCGTCGTGATCGCGTCGGCAAAGACCAGGGCCGTCTTCAGCAGGTTCAGTTGCCCGTAGAACTCCATCTGCTGCCAGTTGAAGTACTTCCAGTCCAGCCCGGTGAGCATCATGTCCCAGTGCCAGAACTGCCCCTGAAAGCAGGCGTTGTGCACCGTGAAGACGGATGCCATCTGTTCGTAGCCCGGCACGCCGCGGTATTCGGCCAAGAGATACGCAGGCAACAGGCCGGTCGGCCAATCGTTGGCGTGCAGCACGTCGGGCGCCCAGCCGAGGTGGGGCACCGCCTCCATCACGCCGCGGCAGAAGAAGACGAACCGTTCGCAGTTATCGACATAGTCTTGCCCGTTGTGCTGATAGAGCCCGGCGCGGTCGAAGTACTGGTCCTGAGCCACGAGGTAGACTTCGGCACGGCCCTCGAGTGGGGCAGCACGCAGCACTTTGCCCGTGACCGTGCGATTGCCGATGGGGATGCTCAGCGGCAGGGCCTCTTGAATGCTCGGCCGGCGGGCGAGCACTTCGCGATAGGCCGGCAGAATCACCGCCACCTGGTGCCCCGCCCGCGCTAGCTCCAGCGATAGGGTACGGCAAAAATCGGCCAACGGCCCGCTGCACGTCAGGGGAGCCAGCTCGCTGGTTGCCAGAAGGATGTTCACGCGGCCTCCTGCGCGGTTCGACGTTCAGTTCGCGTCGGTTGTACGCGCCCTGCCGGAAGTTTGCAATTGACGTTTGAGCACCAGCCTGGTCAGCTCCGGCGGACAGTTGTAGCGCACGGGCGTCTTGCCCGACAGGCCGCGGCTGACGTGCATCAGCGTCGGCGGCAGCTCAAAAACCCCCGCGGCGTACGTCACGCCATACCGGCTGGGCGAGAACACCGGGCCGATCACCGGCAGGCAGATTTGTCCGCCGTGGTTGTGGCCGGCCAGCAACAGGTCGAAATCGTGCCGCCGCGCCCAATGGATCTGGTCGGGCGTGTGTGACAGCAGGATGCGCAGCCGGGGATGCCCGTCCTCCCGGTCCTCTCCCCAGGGGGGAGAGGGAGCGGGTAAGAACCACGGGCATTCGTTTCCCGCCAGGACGATCGAACGGCCGTTGACGTCGGTCACGATCGCCCGGCCGCCGAGGCCGACGACGCCGGAGTCTTCCAGCGTTTCCCGCAATCGCCGCCAATCGACGCGCAGGTCGTGGTTGCCCAGCACGAAGAACGCCCCGTGCCTGGCGCGCAGGCGGCCCAACGTGTACGGCACCCAGTCGATACAGACGGTCTTATCCAGCAGGTCGCCCGTGATGGCCACAAAATCCGGTTCCATCGCATTGGCCAGCTCAACGACCTTCTCGAAGAACCGCCGGCCGATGGCGCCGGTGAAGTGCAAGTCCGAGAGATGGACGATCGACAGGCCATCGAGCGCCGGGTCGAGCCGTGGCAGGGCCAAGACCTTCTCGTTGACCTCGACGCGCAGAATCTCGTTGCCGGGCAGCCGCACGAGCCAGCGCCGCCAAGGCGGCCCGGCGAGGAGCGTCCCCTGCTCTTGGCGGAGGTCCACCACCCGTGAGTGATTGGAAAGCAGGGCCGCCGGCGGGCGGTAGCTCCGCCGACGCCACAGCGAGTGCGGCAGCGGACCCAGCGCGACGGCCGTACAGGCGATCCCATAGGTCAGCGCCAGCCAGAAAGCGGCCGGCCAGGCGGCAGACCACGCCGCCAGTCGCTCACGGTTTCCAGCCTCAACGAAACACGCAAGGGCAACGGCGCATGCCCCCAGCACAAGCAGGGTGTGGAGCAAACCGGAGAGCGCCTTGATCCACGGGCGCGGCCAGCCCTTCGCGTGCAGGCGATTGATGACGAACACGCAGGCTGCGACGTGCCCTGCGCCCACCAACACGGCAAGGATCGCGGCGAGCAAGAACATGCGGCATCGCTACCCGCGGACCGGTGGTTGCGGTTGATTGGGATGGCCGCATTGCGGACAGGCGGTCGCCGCGCGAGAGATCGCGCGTCCACAGGCCGCACACGTCGTCAACTGGGATGAATCGGGCGGCTGCCCGAATGAGCTCCGGGTCTTGCTTGCGCTCACCGCGGCGACTACGACGACCGCGATCAGCAGGCCGATGCCGCCGATGATGACCAGCTCCGTGGGGCCGAGTCCAAAGAACGCCAGCATCGTCTGAGCTCCCGGTCTACGGCTATCCGACCATACTCTCGACCGTGTCCAGCAACTGGTCCAGACGGAACGGCTTATACAGGACGCCCTTGAGGCCGGCCTGGCGGGCCTTGACGATCGAGTGGCCCGGGTCGTAGCCAAAGCCGGTCATCAGCACCAGCGGCAGCGGCGATACGACGCCTTGCAGCTTGAGCATCAGGTCGTAGCCGGTCATGTCGGGCAGGCGAATGTCGGCGATAATGCAGCCGTAGGCCGTGCCCGAGTTGCCGCTGCGGACCATGCACACGGCCTCAGCCCCGTTGTGGGCGGTCTCCACGTTGCAGCCGTAGCGCTCCAGCAGGGCGTGGGCCGAGCTGCGCACCGATTCATCGGCGTCCACCACCAGAATCTGCCGGTTCCGCAGCTTGGGCCGCTCTTCGGCCTGCCAGGGCTGCGGGTGCGCGGTGGTGGGCGCCATCCTGCGGCCCACCTTCTGGATCACCTGCTTGATGTCGCGGGCGTTCTTCAGGATGTTTCGCAGGTGATCGGCCACGTCCGAGCTGTGGCCGATGAACTGCTCCATGAGGTTCACCGCCTCGTTGAGGATCTCGTCCACCGGCAGCGCGACGGCCGCGTGGATCGCCTCAGCACTCTTGTAGGCGGTGGAGGCCTTCTCGGCGGCCAAGAGGTCCAGCGTATTGAGGGCCACGGCCAGATCCCGGCAGAAGATCTCCACGAACTGCAGGTCGCTCTCGCTGAACGCCTTGGGGCTGGGGCTTTCCACGTTGAAGGTGCCGATGACGTCGTCGTGCAACATCAGCGGCACGGTCAACGAGCTGCGGGCCCCTTGCGCGCCTTCGATATACAGCGGGTCTTGCGTCGTGTCCTCACACAAATAGCTCTTGCCGCTGGCGGCCACGAAGCCGGTCACGCCGTTGTTCTGCGGCAGGGCAAACAGCTCGCGCCTCGCGGCCTCGGCCGTCATGCCAACCTCCAGCAGCGCCTCCAGGCGGCCCGTCTCGCTGTCCAGGAGCCGAATCTCCACCACGTCGTAGTGCAGCGTGTCTTTGGTGAAGTGCAGCACGTTGGACTTGAGCAGCTCGACCCGCTCGTCCACGGACATGTCGAGCATCTCATTGGGCTTGAGATCGGCCAGCTCGATGCCTGCCTTGTGAATGGCCGAGAGCTTCTGCCGCTGCTGCATCTCCTGGGTCACGTCGCGGACCGTGACGATGAGCCGCTGGCTGGGCTCCTCGCCGTCGCGGATGGCCGCGGCGTGGATTTCGTAATAGCGGTTGCCGTTGGTCCGCAGCGTCGAGGTGCTCGGCTGGCCGGCCAGGGCGGTGTGGAACGGGCAAAAGTCCGGCCCCAGGATTTCGGCGTTGTCCAGCACCTTGTAGAAGTTGCCGCCGACGATGTTGTCGCGGCCGGCCCATTGGCTCATCCGCTGGTTGCCCCAAAGGACGTTGCTCTCGCCATCCAGCAGCACAACGCCGTCGGGCATCTCCTGGAGAATGCGCTCGTGCTGAAGAAAGTGCCCCCACTGGGTAGCACTGGAGAGATGCTCGCCGGTGACGCACACCGCGTCGAACACTTCGTGGGCCAGCCGGGCCAGAGCACGGATCGGGCTGCCGACCTGCTCGACAGTCAGAGATTGTCCAAGCTGGGAGAGCAACTCCCCGTGTGGCTTCTGGGAGTTGCCGACAAACAGAATCTTTGGCTTTTGCGACAAGCGCCCGCTCCTGCTCCCCAATCGGCACCACCGTGCGGGATTCGCTCCGCGTTCCGCACGGCATTTTTCTCACTATCTGATTATAGGTGCGCCGCGTCAACCGAACAACACTCGTCGATGCGTTGCGTAGCCGAAGTCCGCCGAAGCCTCGTAGCCGAAGTCGCCAGACTTCGGGAGAAAACCCGCCTGAACTCTGGCGAGTTCGGCTACTTACAGCTCCCCAAAACCTAGACGCCACCTGGCGCTCCTTTGTTCCGCATCAGCAGATGCAGCAGGAGCGGCAGCACCACGAGGTTCGAGACCATGCCCCCGAGCATGGATAAGCTCACCAAGACGCCGAAGTAAATAATCGGCACGAACTCGCTGAAGGCCAAAGCGCTAAAGCCGACCACCAGCGCCAGCGTCGATAGCGTCACCGCCCGGCCGACGTTGTTTTGCACGCCGTGCAGGGCGTCGGCGTGCGACTGGCCGGCTCGGCGGCGGCGCTGGTACTCGACGACGTAGTGAATCGACGAATCCACGGCCAGCCCCATGCTGACGGCGGCGATCATCGCCGCCCCCATGTTCAGCCGCAGCCCCAGCCAGCCCATCAGCCCCATCACCACCATGATCGGCAACTGGTTGGGCACCATCGCCACGCAGGCCAACAGCGGACTGCGGTAGGCGACGGCCAACATGACCCAGATCACGCCCGTGGCGATGCCGAACGTCACCCATTGGTCGCGCACCATGCTATTGATCAAGTTCGCCAGCAGCACGAAGTAACCGGTCACCTGGGCCGGCGGCTCGTCTTCGTAGGACGGATTTCCAATCCGTCCGACCGACGATACGTCGGATGACTCGGACGGATTGGAAATCCGTCCTACATCGCCGCCCGGGAAGTGCTCGCGACTGATCTCGGTCACCCGGGCGATCAGCCGCTGCTTGTCGCGCGACGGCTGCCGCTCCCGAGAGCGAAGCATGATCCGGGCGAAGTGTCTCCCGCTGGCCGGATCGACGCCGTACAGCGTCTGGTAGACCTCCGGCATTAGCACCCGCATCGCGCTGAGCTTTACGCGCGTCAGCTCGTCGGGCGTCGGTTTACCGAAGGTCAGGCGGAAAAGCATCGCCGGGGTGACGCCCAAATCGGCCATCGTGACGGTTTTGCTCTCGCCTTCGAGGTGGTCGCCCGGTCGCGGGAGCAGTGCTGTCCATTGTTTCGGGTCGTCCGGCACGGCATCCAGCATGTCGGCCATGCTCAGCGACTTGATGATTCCCTTGCCGGCGATTTCGTCGTCGCGAAGCTGCCGCTGGAGCGACCGGAGGCGCTCCAGGTAGGGATGGTTGAGCTCCGCGGGCGCCGGCGCGACGATGTCCCAGACCCCCGCTCCGCGGAGGTTGTCTTCCACCATTTCATAGGCCCTTACGATGGAGCTGGACTGGCGGAAGTTCTTGGTGAAATCGGTCTCCACCTCGACGAACCAGCTTCCCGCTGCGGCCACGGCGGCGACGACTCCGATGATGGCACCCACCGTCAGCGGCCGCCGCAACACGCCGTCCAGCAGCCGCCCCAGGCCGGCCCCCAGAGCCGCCTCGCCCCAGGCCGCCTTGGGATCGACGTCGAAGCGCCCCGCCAACGCCAAGCCGGGCAACACGAGTGCCAAGCCGACGGGCACCATCAGCGCGCCGCAGGTCATCATCAGCCCGAAGTCTTGCACCGGCCCGACCGAGGCCGCCAGCAACGAGGCGAACCCAACGGCATCCGTGGTGACCGTCCACAGGAAGGGGACGCTCAGCTCCGTAAGGGCCCCGACGAGGGCATCGGCCGGCGGCACGCCCCGCAGGCGAATCTCGCGGAAGTGCACCGTCACGTGGACCACGGTGGCGATGCCGATCACGGTGATGATGGCCCAGAGCATCGAGCTGACCATGCTCAGCCGCAGCCCGCTGAGCACCAGCAGCGCTTCGGTGATGAGCAATGCCAGATTCACCACCGCCAACGAGAGGACCACCCACCGCGGGCTGCGGAAGCAAATCAGGATCGTCAGCAGCAAGAGCACGGTCGAAATCCAACCGAGCCGCCGCCCGTCTTCGCGGATGGCGGCAAAGCCGTCCACCACCATCACCGGCTCTCCGGCCAGCACGCCGGAGGGGTCGTGCTCGAGCACGACGTGGCGCATCTGCCGGATCGTGGCGTCGCGGGCCTCGGAATTGTGTTCTTCGTGAAGCATGCAGGCCACCGCGGCCGTGGTCCGGTCGGCGCTGACCGCGTAGTCTTCCAGCAGCGTCAAGAACCGCTTCGCGAGGGGCGTCTCCTCGGCGATCCGCAAGCCCAGGGGAGGCGTCGTCAAGCTGACGACCGCGGCCACGCCGTCCACGTGCCGCAGGGCAGCGGTCAGCTCGGCCACGCGCCGGACGCCGCGGGGTGTCATCAGCTCCGGATCGACGTAGGCCGCGACAACGATCTCGTTGCCGCCAAACGTCCGCTTGAGCTGCCGATACGGGGCAAGCAGCGGATCGTCGTCTGCGAACATGTTCTCGATCGAGCGATCGAACTCGAGGTTTCGCGAGACGACAAACGCTCCGACCGCTACGACGGCCCCCAGCGTCAGCAGGAGCCAGCGCCCCCGGACGATCAGCCGAACGCAACGGTACAGTAGTCGGTCGTGCATTCCGGGATTCATGGTGAACGTCACCCGGCGAACGTGCAACACCAACTAGCGTCGGGTAGCGATCGGCCGCAGTCTCAGGGGCGCACAAATGGCCAGCAGCCGCTTGCATTCGCTCGGCTCGGCGAACAGACTGAACCGGCCAGTCAGGGCCGGCGGTCCAGCCTCCTGTCGAAGTCGCCGCACATCGAACTCATCCATCGATCGGACATGCTCGTGTTGGATGCCTGTTTCTTCAGCCGGTCCGTCCCCGGACTTGTCGCCTTCATTCTGGGTCTGGTCGGCGCCGGAGCCTCCGCGCAAGGGCCTGCCCCGAAATCGCAGGGTGCCCCGCAGGGACCGGAGCTGGCCGCGGCTGCGATGCCGCACGCGCCAGGGCGCAAGTTTGCCGGCGTCGGCGCCTGCGTGGACTGCCATTCGGGTGGCGTCGGCGGCAAGCCGGTGCCCAAAGCGCCCATCAGCAGCACCCGCGACCCCTGGATTCTCGGCGACGAATACGCCACGTGGGGCACCTACGACAAGCATGCCCAGGCATACAACGTGCTGCTCCGGCCGCGCTCGCTGAAGATGGCCGAGCTTCTCAAAGGCCCCGGCCCGTCTGCGCAGATGATCCCGCCGCACCGCGATTTACGGTGTCTGGCTTGTCACTCGTCGCTTCCGATCGATCAGCTTCCGACGGCGGATGAGACGCAGCTTAGCGCCGACATGACCAAGGAGACCAACTTCAACCTGGGCGTCAGTTGCGAAGGGTGCCACGGCGCGTCGGACAACGGCGGCCCCAACCAGGACGGATGGCTGAACGTTCATAGCCGCCGCGGCACGCGCGAGTGGCGCTGTTTGAGCGCAGACCAACGACGGCAGAAGTATGGCTACTACGACGTGCACTCTCCCGTATCACGCACGAAACTCTGTGCTTCGTGTCACGTGGGCGACGTTCGAGCGGGCCGCGTGGTGACGCACGAGATGGTTGCCGCGGGACACCCACCGCTGGGCAGCTTCGAGGTCGAGACCTACCTGTCCCAGATGCCGCCGCATTGGCAAGACCTGCACCGCAAACAGCCGAGCGTGCGGGACGAGTTTCTGACGGCCACGAAGACAACGATCGATCCCAACAATCTGCCGCACTCGAAGAACCTGCTCATCGGGCTGCTGGTGACTTGGAGCGAGTCGCTACGGCTGTCCGCCGACCTGGCGGATGGCACCGTGGCGTTTCCTAGGGCCGGCCGGCCGGGAGCGGCGGCTGCCGAAAAGACTGACCGAGCGCCGCGGTTTCAGAAACCCGTCTGGCCGGAGCTGGCGCAGTTCGCCTGTTATGCTTGCCACCATGAGTTGAAGTCGCCGGCCTGGCGTCAGGAGCGTTTTTTCGGCGTGCCGGGGCGGCCCATGCTTCAGGAATGGACGCAGGCGCTCGTCAAGCCAGCGCTGGCGTCCACGAGCAAGGATCATGAGCGCGAGCTGGACACGAGACTGGACCTGCTTCGCGCGCTGCTCAATGCCCGTCCGTTCGGCGCCCCCGAGCGAGTATCGGCCGACGCGCGACGGGTGGCCGATTGGGCCGAAGCCGCGGCGAAGGCTCTCGAGACCGCCAGCTTCACCAGGGATCAGGCGTCTCGGTTGCTGGGCAGCCTGGTGCACGTCGGCGGCACGACGCCGCTGGACTACGATTCCGCCTGCCAACTCGTGTGGGCGTGTAACGTCCTCTATCAAGACTTGAAACCGGCCCCCCTCAAGTCCCTTGCGGCCAAGGACCGGATCGGCTGGTTTCGAGAAGACGCCAAGGGCTTGACCAAGGTCGAGCAGGCATTCCAAAGCATGCGATCGACGCTGCACCTGGACCTGCACGACGGCGACACCGCGGAGATCAAGTTTGAATGGGAAGAGGCGCCTTCGGCCGATCCTCGAGGTGAACCTCGGCGAGCGCTTCAAGAGATCGGCCGAATACGATCCGGCCAGGTTTCAAGCCACGTTCCGCGACATCCGGGCAAGCCTCAATGGAAAGGCGGCCATTCCCAAGCCGCCTGAGTGAGCCGCTTCACCTCGGCATCAGCGGGCTTCGCGCGATGACGGCAGGCAGACAATGACTACTCAACCCGCGCGCTTGGTGACGCTGTGCCTGTGGGCCGCGAGCTGGCATGCCAGCAGCTCGCCACACTGCCTGGGAGCGCAACCGGAGCTGTTGCCCGCGCCTTCGCCGACTTTCGGCTACGTGGGCTCTGCCTCATGTGCCGCGGCGGATTGTCATGGCGGCGATCCGCTGCGAGGCGCCCAGCGGAGCGAGCACGGCGTGTGGGTCAGCCGGGATACCCACGCTGGGGCGTTTTCGACCTTGTACAGCAAGCGCTCGCTGGCCATCCACGGCCGGCTCAAGCGATCGGCTCCGTACGCCGATCTGCGGCTGCCGCATCGCGAACAGCTTTGCCTGGCGTGCCATGCCATGAATGTGGACCAGAGCCAGCTCGCCCCCGATCACCGCTTTGCCCTCCACGACGGCGTGGGCTGCGAGTCTTGCCACGGCGCGGCCGAGCGATGGATCGAAGCCCACGTGCGGCCGGACTGGCGCAGCATGAGCGCCGCCGAAAGAGCGGAGCAGGGCTTCGTGGATACCGATGACGTTCTGCTGCGTGCCCGCGCGTGTGTGAAATGCCACGTCGGTTCCGCGGACGGCGACGTGAACCATGACCTGATCGCGGCGGACCATCCGCCGTTGGCCTTCGAGATGGCGGCCTACCAGGCCATCATGCCGCAGCATTGGACCAGCCGCGACAACCCGGCGAAGCTCTGGGCCGTGGGGCAGGCCGTGGCCGCGGAGGCCGCCGTTGATTTGCTCGAGCATCGCCTCGCCCGGGCAGATGCCCCGCGCGCTGCGTGGCCGGAGTTCTCTCAGTACGATTGCTCGGCTTGTCACCATGACGTTCGGCCATCTGAGCTGGCGGCAAAAACGGGGAGTCGGTGATGCCAGGCCAGGCGCTCTGGCGCTGAGCACCTGGTATTTTTCCGCCGTAGGCTTACTGCGAGACGGCCCTGATCGCGACGGGGGCCTCAGGGCTTTTGACAGGCTCCATGATTTGGCGGGGCGTCACTCCGCGCCCCAGCGGCAAGCAATCCGCACGCACGCCGCCGCTCTGCGCGAGCAGCTCCGAGGCCTGCCCGAGGCCCTCAACGCCAGGCGGTTTAGCCGCGACGAAACTGCGGCTCTGCTGCAAGCGGTCCTGCGGAATCCCCATCGCCCGGTCGGTGCCCAAGGCCGGGCCGACATCACTTGGGAGACAGCGGCGCAGCGATACCTGGCATTGGTGCCGCTCTATCAGGGAACTCTCGAGCGAACCCAAGACGGGCTGGTCCTTGACCAGGCGCAGCACCGCGCGCGCTCGAGACACTGGCGAGGATGCGGGATTCGCTCGGGTTCCCTCGCAACCTGCGCAGCCCAGCGCAGTTCCCCGCGCTGACGCGCGATCCCAAGGGCCATTCCGAGGCGGCCGAGCAGTTCCGGCAGGAATGGGAAGCCCTTCGCGGACTCTTCGACGGCACGCTGCCTTCGCCGTGAATCGGCCGTTGGCCTACCCCTCAGCGTGCCGTGCCGGTAGACTCCTCCGCCTTTCTTCTACCGCGACCGCGCTGCTAGCGTTGCACTCGTAGGTGGCTTGCCGCCGATGAAGCCGCTTTCTCCGACGCTGCTTGCCCTTTCGTGCTGCGTCGTGGTCGCGGCGGGCGGCTGCTTTCACGGGCGAGCGTATTATTTCTTTCGCGACGACGACCTGGAGCACTACCGTGAGCTGGCGTCGGACGCTCTTCCGGCCGAGAGCGCCGTCGGCCCGCCGCTTGAGATCGCCGGGCCGCCGATCACCGTCGATACGTTCGGCGAGCACCTGCTGCGGCCGCTCACGCTGGACGAGGCGGTGAATCTCTGCCTGGCCAACAGCAGAATCCTCCGCCGCTTAGGGCCAGTCCCTCTGGCGGCCAGAGGGGCGGGGATCATTGTGCCCTCTTACGACGAAGCGCTGCTGCGGGCGCCGGCCCCGGCGGCCGCCTCGGTCTTCGACGTGGGGATTCAAGAGACGAATCCCGGCGCCTCGGGTCCGGTGGGCGTGGAGGCGGCGCTCGAGCGCCTTCGACGTTCAGCTCAGCTCGCAGATTTTTTGGGAGCGCATCGAGCGCCCGATGAACCTGGCCGACAACGTCTTCAACAACGAGCTGTTCGCCCGCGATTTCAACCAGGACCTGGGCACGTTTCGAGCGGAGCTTGCCAAGACGAGCCGGTGGGGCGGGCGCACGTTCGCCCGGCAAAACACCGACTACAACCTCAACAACAATCCGCAGCGCGAAACGCCCGATGAGTTCAGCGCGAACGTGGAGTTCGGTTTTACGCAGCCCCTCTTGCGCGGGGCCGGCAGCGTGGTCACGGACATCGTGGGCCGAGACGCGCAAGGCGGCCTCTTCGGGCCGGGCGTCTACCAGGGCGTAGCGATCGCGCGGCTGAATCAGGAGATCAGCCTGCACGACTTCGAGTGCGATGTGAACAACCTGCTGCTGAACCTGGAGAATGCCTACTGGGAGCTGAGCTTTGCGTATCGTGCGTTCGCTGCGGCCCGGCACGGCCGCGACGCCGCTTTGGGTTACCTCCGCACGGTAGAAGCCCGCGGCAAGTACCCGGCCGAGGTCATCGAGGGCGCCCGCGGCGACCATCTGCGCTTCGTGGCAGAGGTAAGCTCGAGCCTCAGCGACCTCTTGCAGGCCGAACGGGCCTTGCGTTACCAGTTGGGGCTGCCCCCCACGGACGGGCACGTGCTGCGGCCGGTCGATGAGCCGATCGAAGCGCGCGTCACCTTCGACTGGGCGGCGATCCACGGCGAAGCGCTGGTGCGGGCTTGCGAGCTGCGGCGGCAGCGCGAAGTCCTGCGGCAAAAGGAGCTGGGCCTGATCGCCTCGCGGAACTATCTGCTGCCGCAGCTCGATGCCGTGGCGATCTATCGCTGGCTGGGTGCCGGCGATGACCTGATCGATCCGCGCGGCCGCGGTGTGTTTCCCTACGCGGGCAGCAATGCGCTTTCCACGCTGGCCGACGGAAACTACCAGGAATGGCAATTGGGGTTTCAGTTTCACGTGCCGCTGGGCTTCCGCCGCGAGCTGGCGTCGGTCCGCAATGCCCAGCTCGTCGTGGCCAAGGAGCGGGCCTTGCTCCGCGACCAGGAGCTGCTCATCTCGCACCTGCTCTCCGACGCCGTCCGGGAGTTGGAAGACAGTTTTCAAGTGCGCGAGGCGCGGCTAGGCGTGTGGCTGGCCGCGCAGCGGCGTCACCAGGCGCTGCGGGCCAGGATCGACGCCGGCATGCAGGTGAGCTTTCTGGACTATCGCGAAGCCGTCCGCACGCTGGCCAATGCCGAGGCCGAATACTTCCGTGCTCGCGTCAACTATCACAAGCAAGTCCCTCGCGTTCATCATCGCAAGGGCACGTTGCTCTCGCTCCGTGGCATCCATCTGGCGGAATCCCCCGTAGGCGTTGAAGCACTGGGGTCTGGCAGCCGCGTCGGCATCGCGGAGGGCGCCGACTCGATGGATTACTCGCTGCCGGAGCCCGGGGCAGACGTGGCGCCGCCATCTTCGCCGTGAATCTACGGGTTGAAACGCACCAGGAGCTCACGTTCGGCGGCTGGATCGCGCGACGGGAGAGTGCTCTCCACGCCCAGGCCAAAGGCCTCGCGCATGGCCTGATAGCTGTTCTGAGCGTGCACTCCTCCCCCCTCGCGGCCCAACTCGACGAACGGGCGATCTACGAAGCCTGTATCGCGGACCCATTGGTCCTGTCCGGCGCTGTATCGCAGGCCCATCGTGTCGGCGAAGAGTGTGTCGCCTGCACGGACATCCACGTGCACCAGACCATAAGTATGTCCGGCTTCGTGCAGTGTGACGTCGGCCAGGGCATAGGCCGTGTCGCGGGCATTGCCCCACCACTCGTTGGCTACGAAGGCGACGTCGGTGCGGTTATCGTTGCCCAAGTCGATGTCGCCGGCCACGTGGCCGGTGTAGCTTGAACGTTCCGGCCGAGGAAGACGGTCGTCGCGCCAATGCCCTCGACGGCAGCGCCGTCGTGTCGCCGCACTTCCACGCCAAAGGGGGCCAGATCGGCCTCGAGCAGCGCGATCATGGAGGCGATGACCGTTTCGCGCTGTTGCCAGCCCGGAGTGCCCTGAAGGAATGGATCGACGCGGATTCCCTGCCCCGCAGGATCGAGCGCGTCGGCGCTGAGCGACCAGTCCTGGCTCCAGCGAGCGAGGTCTTCAGAGCTGAGATAGACGCCTTCGAAGCTCAGGTACAACACTGATGCCGGAAAAGGTGCGGCCGGGTCTTGCGCGACCGGGCCTCCCTGCTCGGCCCCGCCACCGGCGTCATCGGCCGTCGGCCGCGGGGCAACGAGAAGCGCTCCACGATACTCAACCGCCAGATTGCTGCTTGCGCCGGTCGCTTCGGCGCGCTGGCACCGTGCTGCCGCGTATTCTCAGCGGACGTTTGGCTGACGGAAGCGACGGGCGCGACGTTCTGGCTTCGCGGCCCAATCCACGTTGATGAAGTCAGGGCGGCGCTAACGTCCTGCGAAGCCACGGCGGGCTGTTCGATGGGAAGCGCCTCGTCCTGGAACGGATCGAGACCATGGAACGTCCACTTGAGGTCCAGCGTCGAGCTGGCTGACTCGGCAGGCAAGGACCTTGGCTGACCCGGAGGAAGCCAGAGGGATTGATCGTTGCTGCCGGCGGCGGGAGAGCTATTGGTCTCGTAGCCAACGGCGGCAAGCGGGTTTTCGCTGGAATCACCGGCCGCCGGGTGCGGCCCAGAGCCTCGTCCCTCCATCGATTCGACTTCGGCCACGGCAAGCCTGTCGCCGCCGACCAAGGCAGGCAGCGGTACATCGACGTCCGCGCAGGCCCCCGCCCAGCCCAGGCAAAGGCGCCGCTCCAACGACTCGACTTCGGCAGGCAACCCGAGGGATGCGGCGCGTCGCTGGGCGTGCGAGGGCCGTTCAGCCGCCCGATGTTTTCGGCGCCTGAACCATCCGCGGAAACGTGGTGCTTGCATGCGACTGGAACCGGCAGAAGCGAGGTGCCTTCGACGAGAGGCCGCAGACGTTACCTCGATGTCCCAATCGGCATATTCTTCAAACCCCTTCACTCTTCCGTCGATTGCAAGCTGGGGATGCTTCACCGGGAACGCGGTTATGGCATTGCTGTCGCCATGAGCCGCGCCGAGCCGCCGTTATCGAACGGCGGCAGTCTCCGCCTTGATCGCCCGTCGCACCGTGCGCCCAGGTAGTACAAGGCGGCGGCGGCCACCATCAGGCCGCCCACGCGCAGCACCCAGGACCACGTGCCGCTAGATGACGCGGCATCCCCCGCCTTCCAGGCGGCGCCCAAGTGTCCCAGGTAGGCGACGACGCAAATCCCGGGCAACGTGACGGCGAAGGTCGTGAGCAGATACGACCAAAAGCCGACGGGCGACGCACCCAGCAGAAAGTTTTGCAAGCCAAACGGCAGCGCGTGCGAAAGACGAACCGCTGCCACGAGCCTCCAACTGCCCCGGCGGCCAAAAGTGCGGTAGACCGCGTCGATCTTGGGATAACGCTTTGCCAGCCGGGCGGCCTTCTTTTTTCCCAGACCGCGGCCGATGAAGAACGAAACCGCAGCGGCCGTATTCGAGGCTAGCGACGTCAGGCCCGCCCCCAAGAGTGGACCGAAGACCACCCCCGAGATCACGTTGAGCGGCCAGCCTGGCAAAAAAACGACCGTGAGGGCCACAAACAGGAACACGAACACCGCGGCCGACCAAGGGCCCAGGGCGTCGGCCTGGTCGTGGAGCCATTGGACGGGCCGCTCTACCGGCAGGAAACGCAGCGCCAGCGCGATAGCCACCAATAGCAGGAGCACCAGCCCAGCCCGAATGAGCCGGCCGTGATGCTTGACGGCATGGGCGAGGGAGAATCGCACGCACGGTTTCCTGTCGAACAACCAAAGACCTTCGGCCAGTCGCAACAATCATCTAGACTAGGGACGAGGCCGTTTCACTTGGGCGGTGGGGCAACTGCCATGCCGAACGGACACGTTCGGGCACGCAGTTTGCGGACTACATGCGATCCGGCCTCCGAACCCGCCGCAGAAAGCCGGTTTCGTCCCTCCCTTTAGCTCGTCATGCCCGTGCTACGCGTCATGAGCTACAACGTCCACCGTTGCATCGGGCGAGACGGCCTGCTTTCGCCGGGCGCATTGCCGAAGTCATCTCCGGATGGGCACCCGACGTGGTGGCCTTGCAAGAATTGGACGTAGGCCACGCCCGGAGCGGGCACGCCGACCAGCCCGAGGTGCTGGCCGAGGCGCTTCGGATGGAGTATCACTTCCATCCGGCCATGGAAGGGGCCAACGAGCGCTACGGCGACGCGATCCTCAGCCGCTGGCCGTTGCGGTTGCTCAAGGCCGCCGCGCTGCCCACGCTGCCCGATTCGCCGCGGCTGGAGCGGCGCGGAGCGCTGTGGGCAGCGGTAAACTACCAGGGTCGCGACGTGCACGTGCTGAACACGCATCTGGGGCTGCGGCCTCGGGAGCGTCTGGCGCAAGTCGAGGCGCTGGCTGGGCCAGCCTGGTTGGGCCATCCCGATTTTGCGGCGCCGCGCCTCGTGTGCGGCGATTTTAACGCCTGGCCTGGAACGGCCGCCTACGAACGCTTGCGAGGATTGCTTCGCGATGCCCAGAATGTCCGTCGGCTCTCCCGGCAGCACAACACGTATCCCTCCTGGTTCCCTGTGGCTTCGATCGACCACGTGTTTCACAGCCCCGATCTGCGGGTGATCTCCGTGCGAGTCCCGAGGACGCGCCTCACGCGCTGGGCTTCCGATCACCTGCCGATCATCGCGGACATCGCCTTGCTATGAGTCATACGACCAGCGACAGCCAACCTCGAGCCACGATCCTGACACCCGGCCAGAACTGTTGGGCCATGCCCGAGACCGAGGCCGGCGGGCTCATGATCGACGCCCGCGACTATTACCGGGCTTTCTATGACGCGGCCCGCCAGGCGCGGCGCTGCATCCTGATCGCCGGCTGGCGGTTCAACAGCGACGTGCGCCTGCTGCGTGGGAAGGACGCCAAGGAGGCAGGCGAAGAGGCGAAATTCCTGTCGTTCCTCAGCCGCCTGTGCCAGGAGAACGCCGAGCTGCGCGTGTATGTCCTGGCCTGGGACTTCAGCCTGATCTTTGCTCGTGAATGGGAGCTGCATCAAGAGTCGAAGTTCGCTCAGGCCGCACCCGGGCAGCTCACGTTTCGCTTCGACAACCAGCACCCCGTGGGCGCGAGCCATCACCAAAAGTTCGTCGTCATCGACGGCCACACGGCATTCGTCGGAGGGCTCGACTTCAATGCCGACGATTGGGACGACCGTCAGCACCTTGCGAAGAACCCACTTCGGACAGATTCCGGCGAGCCGCCTCACGAGCCCTATCACGACATTCAGGCTTACGTGGCCGGCCCGGCAGCGGACGAATTGGCCCGGTACTTCGCCAAGCGATGGGAGCTGTCGGGGGGAGGTTCGTTGTACCTGGCTCCGCCGGCGCCCAGGCCTGACTCGCTCGTGGAACCCTCCGTCAGCTTGCCGGCGGGCCCGGTCGGACTGAGCCTGACCCATCGACCCACTTCCTCCGATCCGACCGACCTCCGCCAGATTCGCCAGCTCTATTTGGACGCCATCGAGGCGGCCGATGAGTTGATCTACATCGAAAACCAGTACTTCAGCTCGCAAGCCGTCTGTCAGGCGCTGCTCAATCGCATGCGGGCACCGGGCCGGCCGCGCCTGGAGATCGTGCTGGTGCTGCCCAAGCAGTGCAACTCGTGGGTCGAAGCGGTGACCGTGGGCCTGCCGCGGGTGCCCATCCTGGACTCACTTTGGGAAGCGGTGCGCGAGACGTCGCACGCGCTGGGCGTCTATTACACGACGGCAGCAAGCACGGCAGCAGGCAAGGCAGCAGGCGATGCGGAGCACGAGGTTTCCCTGGTCCTGCACAGCAAGCTGATGATCGTGGACGACCGACTGATGACCGTCGGTTCGTGCAACACCAGCAATCGGAGCATGGGCCTGGACACGGAGCTGAATGTCACTTGGGAGGCGAGCACCCAAAACCACGACGACCTTGTCCGCTCGATCCGCCGGGCTCGCGTGAGCTTGTTAGCCGAGCACTGTGGGCTGACCGAAGACACGCGCGAGCTCGAGCAAAGCCGAGGGCTCGTCGAGTATTTGGACGCGCTCGCCGACGGGCGAACCGCCCGCCTGCGCCGTCTGACGCACGAGGCGATCTTCGAAGACCGTCAGTGGCTCAAGTATCTGGACGGAATGGGATTCTCGTTTGATCCGGGAGACTCGGGTACGGAGGAGCAGCAGGTCGAGAGGTTGAGCCCCAATGCTCCGTCGTTGTGGGCCAGAGCGATCCAATGGCTGAGGGACAAGCTGTTTCCCAATCGCGCGCTCGCCGAGAAAACCAGGCATTCGGGACCGAGATCCTAACTGCTCGGTTTCCTCGGGCGAGCTTGCGATCGAAGATCAGGGCTTCGTCCGCTCGTTGGATTCATCCACTACGAATCCTGCTTGGGCGTAGGCGGGGCAGACGGCTTCGGGCGGGGAGTGTCGGACGATCCCTTGGGCCGAGGTTGCGTCCCGCCTGGCTGTTTGCCGCCCGGCTGCTTGTCGCTTGGCACATTGCTGCGGGGAGGCGTCGTTGCCTTGGGCCGCGGGGGCGCCGGGTCGGTCGCATCGGGGGTCTTGGTGCCCGGTTGCTTGGGCGGCGACTGCTTGCCCGGCTTCGCCTTGGGACGTGGCGTGTCATCTCCCTCCGTGGGCCGGGGGGTGGGGCGGTCGCTGCCGTCCCGCTGCCGCACGCCAAAGAAGGTGTCTACACGCCGGCGGAAATCCACAGTCCCGGCCACCTTGAAATCGGTGAACGTGGGAATGTCCGAGAGCCGATCGCGCTCGATGTCGAGCACAAAGGTGCGCTGACCGAAATCGAAGGTCGCGATGCTCCAGGGCACGGCCACGTAGTGTTCGCCGTACGTGACGACGACCATCGAGATGCAGCCATGGTCATCGAAGATAAAGTCCTCGATTTTCCCCACGCGATATCCTTCCCGCAGGCTAACGGTGCCGCCGATAACTACGCTGGCGCGGTGCACCGTCGTTTTCGACTCGGTGCGCTGAACTTCCCTCCGGGATTCGGCTGGCCGCTCTTGAGCCAGGGCCAGGCCGCCAAGCATGGCGCAACACGCCAGCGCTCGACAGCCGAGAGAGATTCGCGACATAGGTGCCTCCCTAAATGTGCAGACCAGGAACAGAAAAGAAACGGCCGTCAGCTAGAGCAAGGGCCATGCCGGCGCAATCCCAGGAGGCTGGACGGTTCGTGCAAGAGACTCCGCCAACGCAAGTTGGGGCGGCCCAGCCGGCTGGCGGACTACCTCAACTGGGCGAAAAACAAGAGGAATAGGCAAACAGATTCCTTATCGATCCATGCCTTGGAGGCTGGAAGAGCCGGCACCCGGTTTGCAACAGGGCCGTCGCATTCTGGTGATTCCGGGGGACCTCCGCTCGTGGGAGCCGGGCACCCCTGTCGAGAATGAAAGGCGTCATCCCATGAACAAGCGACAACAGCAAGCATTCCGGCAGCAGCTCGGTGCCTTGGCCGCTCGGCTGCAACCCGAGACGCGGGCGATTTCCGAACAATCCTTCCGGGCCAGCGGCGGGCAGGGGACCACCGAATTGTCCAATGCCCCCATGCACTTGGGCGATCAGGGGACCGAGGAATACCTGCACGGTCTCAATACGGCGCTGCTGGAAAACGAAGGCTACTTACTGGCCGAAGTCCGAGGCGCGATCGCCCGCCTAGACGACGGCACGTTTGGCCGCTGCGAGCGGTGCGGCCGTTCCATCGGCCGGGAGCGGCTGAAGACCTTGCCCTACGTGCGGCTGTGCATCCGTTGTGCTGAGGAGGGCGAGGACGCGCCTCTGGTTAGTCTGGACGCCGGTCGGCCGCGGAGCCCCGCCGACACGCTGGCGGACGAAGAGGAGATGGAAATCAAGCGGCGCGACGAGAAGACCGCGCTGACCGACATGATATCCGACGAGCCTTCGGAAGCGGAGGCCGACGAGGCGCCCCCGGAGATTTCCGACGCGCCTCGCTCCGATAATCACGCGGTGGGCACACCCGGCGGCGGCGCAGCGGCCGGCGGCCTGGGCGGGGCCACCAAGGGGGACGGAGCTCCTGACCTCCATGACCTGGAAGAGGCCATGGGCAGCGGCCACTTCGACGCCACCGAAGGGAAAAAGGAAAGTCGTCGGACGCCGATTGCCAACCGGAGCGGCAGCGCTCTGCGCGGCACGCCGGCAACGGAGCGATAAGAACGACGGCTTCGCGTCGGGCACGCGGGTTGCATTGCGCGCCTAGTATGGTCTCTTCCTCGTCGAAAGCAGCAAGCAAGCGTCGCCCGGCCACGCTATCTGCGGCGCCAGCGGCGAAAGCCGCACAGTCCGCCGGTCTCAGGCATGTGAGCAATCCGGCCGCTGGGTTCCGCCGCATCAAGCGCGGGCAGAGCTTTCGCTATCTGTCCCGGGACGGTCGCCCCCTCTCCGATACGCGGCACCTGGAGCGCATCCGGTCGCTGGCCATTCCGCCGGCCTGGACGGAGGTGTGGATCTGCCCGTTCCCCACGGGCCACCTGCAGGCCACGGGCCGCGACGCGCGTGGCCGCAAGCAGCATCTGTATCATCCTGATTGGCGATCGCACCGGGATGCCGAAAAGTACGATCGCCTGATCGAGCTGGCCCACAGCCTGCCCAGGATTCGCCGCCGCACCAAGCGCGACCTGACTCAGCGGGGCCTGCCGCAATCCAAAGTGTTGGCCGCGATCGTGCGGCTGATGCAAGTCACGCTGATTCGCGTGGGTAATCCGGAATACCGCCGGCAGAACAACTCCGTCGGGCTGACGACCATGCGCGACGGCCATGCCCGCGTGAACGGATCGGCCGTCGAGTTCGACTTCCGTGGCAAGAGCGGCGTGAGACATCGCATTGCGTGCGAGGACGAACGATTGGCGAAGGTCGTGCGGCAGTGCCGCGACTTGCCGGGCGGCGAGCTGTTCCAATACGTGGACGAGAGCCGGGAGCCGCGCACGGTCAGCTCGGCAGACGTGAACGCGTACCTGCGGACCATCTCGGGCCGCGACTTGACGACCAAGGACTTGCGCACCTGGGCCGGCACGGTGTTGGCCGCTTCGGCCCTGGCCCAGTGCGAGCCGTGCACGTCCCAGCGGCACGGTCGGCGCGTGATCGCGCGCGTCGTCGAGCAAGTCGCCGAACGACTCGGCAATACGCGGGCGATCTGTCGCAAGAGCTACGTGCATCCGGGAGTGTTCGACTCCTATCTGGAGGGCTCCCTGTGTCGCATGCTGTCCGTTACGCCCGCGATCGCTGGCGTCAGGGGACTGAGCGCCCAGGAGCGAGCCGCGTTGTCGTTTCTGAAACGGCGACGCCAGCGAGCGGGCTGACGATTCGGTCAGGCGGGGTTCAGACGGCGCGAAAAGTGGAAAACGCCTGCGCGGCGCCGCGCAGTCTCCGGCCGCCGCCCGTTCGACGGCCGCACCTGCATCCACAACACGTGCACCCATAACTTGTTGATGCGCATGCCACGGTCCGGGCAGGTGGCTTTTGCACGGACTCACCGTCTGCGCGGTATGGTGTTTGCCCCTTGGGGGCCAGAGCAACCGCCCGCAAGACGATTCTCTCGACTTCATGTGAGACGCCCCCATGCCACAGCTTCTCTCGCAGCCGGCAACCGCCGAGGAAGGCTGGTGGTCCCGCGAACGTGCCCTGACGCTCGTGTTGGCCGCGGGGACGGTGGTAGCAATCTATCTCTGCTACCGCATGGCCTTGCCGTTTCTGCCCGCCATTTCGTGGGCCTTGGCGCTGGCGGTGGTGTCCCGGCCATTGCACCAGCGTCTGGCGGCGTGGATTGGCCGGCCCAACGTTGCCGCGGGCGTGAGCCTGGTCCTGATCCTCATGGTGCTGGTGGGGCCGGTCCTGTTGCTGGCGCACGCGCTCTTGAGCGAAGTGGCGCCAGGCGTGGAGCAGCTTGAGAACCATGCCCAAAACGGCTCGTGGCAGGCCGCGCTGGCCAACGTGCCGTACCTGGGAACCAGCCTCAGCCAGCTTGACGAGCACTTCAACGTCGAAGCGGAAGCTCGCCGAGCGGTCGTCGGCTTCTTGCCGAACGTGGCGGCGCTCACGGCCGGGTCGATGTGGGCATTCGCGCAGTTCTTGATCATGCTGTTCGTCTTGTATTACTTCCTCCGCGACCATCGGCAGGTCCGCGCGTTCGTCAGGTCGCTGTTGCCGCTGTCTCCTGATGAGGCAAACGAGATGTTCCGACGAGTCGGCGACACCATCCATGCCACGCTCTACGGCACGGTGCTGGTCGCAGCCGTCCAAGGGGCACTGGGCGGGCTGATGTTCTGGTGGCTAGGTCTGCCGGCCCCCTTGCTCTGGGGAGTGGTGATGGGGCTGTTGGCAATCATTCCGTGGCTGGGGTCGTTCGTCGTCTGGGCTCCCGCCGCGGCGATTCTGTTCCTCCAGGGCACGTGGACGAAGGGCTTGATTCTGACGCTGTGGGGCCTTGTCATGATCGGCCTGATCGACAACTTGCTCTATCCCGTCCTCGTGGGCAATCGCTTGAGGATGCACACGCTGCCAGTGTTCTTTGCGATCTTGGGGGGGCTGGCGCTATTCGGCGGGGCCGGTCTCGTGCTCGGACCGGTGGTCCTGGCAATAACGGCCGGTCTCTTGGGCGTCTGGCAGGAGCGCACGCGAGGAGGCCACACTGCGGAAGAGGGCATGCGCGAGTCTTGCTAATGACTCTCGAACTGCCGGAGCGTGCTATCTCCGCGGCCACTTGCAAACTCCTGCCGGGCAGGTTTTACTGCACCCAGTGATGGACTGCCATCGGCTGAGCTCCATCGCTGACGGAGCGTCCCACCACGGCTTGCCGCCTCGGTTTTTCTCCCGCCGCTTCCTCCCCGAGGACTCACTTCGTGCCGAAGCTGACCGTGCGACTCCCTATCGTCGGCTTGCTAGCCCCGGCCTTGCTTGCCATCGCAGGGGCTGTGGTCCCTGGGCGCGACGGCAAAAAGGCGGCTGCTCAAGACGGCGGTGGAGCGGACGCGCGACCAGCCCTTCGCGACGCCAAGATTGCCGGCCCAGTAGTGCCTGGGTTCGAGCGCTTCTATTCCGACGACAGGGCCGACGCGGCCCGTGGCGGGCGGTTGCTGCTTGGCGAACTGAATTGCACGTCGTGCCACGCGAGCCAGGCGGCTGGTCTGCCGAACAGGTCGGACAAGCAGGAAGCCTATCCGACGAAGACGGCCCCGGTGCTCAACGGCGTCGGCGGGCGAATCAAGCCGGCCTTTCTGCGGAAGTTCCTCTCCGATCCCCACGCGGCCAAGCCGGGCACGACGATGCCCAGCCTGCTGGCTGATTTGCCCGAAGTGGCTCGCAAGGAACACGTCGAAGCGCTCGTGCATTATCTCTTATCGCTCGGCCCCAAGGAGCCGGAGCAAGAGTTCCCCACCATCGGCGCCCACCCGCGCGGGCAGGAGCTCTTCCATCAGGTCGGCTGCGCCGCCTGCCACGGCTCGCCGCAGCCGGGGGCACCGCGGCTGGCCACGTCAGTGCCGCTGCCCAACGTCATGGAGAAATACACGCTGCCGAGCCTGACGCAGTTCCTGCTCGATCCGCTGCACGTGCGGCCGGCGGGCCGCATGCCGGGGCTCAACCTTTCCGGGGCCGAAGCCCGCGACATCGCCAGCTACTTGCTCAAGGGGCTGCCCGAGGTGGCCAACGTCAAATACGCCTACTACGAGGGGAGCTGGAACGACGTGCCCGACTTCAGCAAGCTCACGCCGAAGGCGACCGGCGGCACCAGCCGCATCGACGAGACGCTGAAACAGCGCGACGAGCGCTTCGGCCTGCGTTTCGAGGGCTTTCTGCGGATCGACCGCGAAGGAGACTATACCTTCACGCTGCACTCGGACGACGGCTCGCGGCTAGCGATCGACGGCCGCACGGTCGTCGATAACGGCGGAGTTCACGCGCCGCAAACCAAGCGCGGCCGAGCGAAGCTAACGCCCGGCTGGCACGAGGTCGTCGTCGAGTTCTTCGAGCAAGGCGGCGGCGAAGAGCTGACGGCCCACTACGAAGGGCCGGGCATCGCGTGCCGGCCGCTGGCCGAGAGCATGTCGGTCTTGAAGGAGCCGCCGCAGAAGGAATCGCTCGCCGTCAATATCAAGCCGGAGCTGGTCGAGCGCGGACGCAAGCTCTTTGCCAGCATCGGCTGCGCTTCGTGCCATCAATTGAACGACGGCGGCAAACCGGTGGCCTCGCAACTGGCTGCCCTGGCGCTCGACAAGTTAAACCTCGCCCGAGGCTGCCTGGCAGAAGACGTAGGACGGAATTCCATTCCGTCCGGCAAGGCGGCCGGCGCAAAGCTGGTTCCCGACTATCACCTCACCAATCGCCAACGCGCAGCGCTCACGGCGTCGCTCAAGTCACACGAGGCCGCAGCGGCGACAGGCGGCAAAGGGGCCACAGATTCCCCCACGCCCGCCGAGCAAATCGCCAGCACGCTGACCCGCTTCAACTGTTATGCCTGCCACAAGCGCGGCGAGCTGGGCGGCGTGGAGCGCGAGCGCGACGCCTTCTTTCAGACAACGATGAAAGAGATGGGCGACGAGGGCCGCCTGCCGCCCGATCTGGACGGGGTCGGCGCCAAGCTGCAGCCCAAATGGCTCGAGCACGTCTTCGCTCAGGGGGCCGACGATCGCCCCTACATGCACACCCGCATGCCGCGGTTCGGCATGGCCAACGTCGGGCACCTGGTCGCCCTGCTGCCGAAGGTCGATACGGTAAAACCCGTGGCGACGGTCGAGCTGGACCGCCCGCAGATTCATTTCCAGTCGGCCGGCTGGCAGATGGTCGGTGCCAAGGGCTTTGGCTGTGCAAAGTGCCACAATTTCGGCCCATTCCCGGCCGAAGGCATTCAGGCCATGGACCTGGCCGTGATGACTCAGCGGCTCAACGAAGACTGGTTCAAGCGCTACGTCCGCAACCCGCAGGAATACCGCCGCGGCACGCGCATGCCCTCGGCCTGGCCCGAGACCGGTAACAAGAGCCTGCTCAAAGACATTCTCGGCGGCGACGCCGATAAGCAAATCCACGCCGTGTGGCTTTACCTGGCCGACGGGACGGCGGCCCGCACGCCCTTTGGCATGGTGACTGCCGGGCAATTGCTGACGCCGTTCAACGAGGCGATCATCTACCGCAACTTCATCCAGGGCGCCGGGCCAAGTCCCATTTGCGTCGGCTACCCGGAGAGCCGGCACCTGTCATTCGATCCGCGGCACTTGCGCATCGCCCTCATCTGGCAAGGGAGCTACATCGACGCCAAACGCCACCGCAGCGGCCGCGGCGAGGGTTTCGAGCCGCCCGCAGGCACGAACATCGTCAAGTTCGCCGAAGGAGTGCAGTTTGCCCGGCTAGCCTCGGCCGACGCGACGTGGCCCAAGCAGACGGCCAAGGAGCTGGGCTATCAGTTCCGCGGCTATCGGCTGACGGCCGATCAGCGGCCGACGTTCCAGTACGACCTCGGCCCGGTGCGTGTCGAGGACTTCCCCAACCCGATCGCGACGATCGCGGCCACGACGCTCGGGCGTACGATCACGCTGAAATCCGGCGAGGCGGTGGACAATCTGTATTTCCGCGGCGCGGCAGCGGACAAGATCGCCACCCGCAACGACGGCTGGTTCACCATCGACGGCACGCTGCAGATGCGGCTGGAGGCCGGTGGCTCCAAGCCGGTGGTCCGCAAGCAAGGGAATCAGATGGAACTAGTGGTGCCGGTGAAGTTTGAGAGCGGGCAGGCGAAGGTGGTGCAGGAGTTCGCATGGTAGCGCAAGCCACCTCGTTCCCAAGCTCCGCTTGGGAACGCAAGTGTCGAAGCTCCGCTTCGAGGACGCGAAGACCTTCGAGCTTCGCAGTGTGGCTCCATGCCTCTGCGTTCTCCGTGCCTCTGCGGTGATTCAAAAACACGATGAACAATAATTCCCACATGCTTCGATACTTCCTCGTCGCATCAATCGTTCTCCTTGCCGTCGGCTGCGGCCTCGCGCTCGCCGCCGATCCCAAGGAAGCCGACTACTACCGCATCGTCACACTGCCCATTCCCGAGGGCATCGTGCTGGAAGGTGGCGGACTGGCATTCATTCCGGACGAACGACTCGCGGGCAAAACGTCCCCTGACGGACGGAATGAAATTCCGTCCAACCCCAAGCTCGCCGTCTGCACCCGCCACGGCGACATCTACACCATCGAAAACCCGCTCTCCGACCCGCCCAAGGGCGTGCACTTCACCCGCTTCGCCTCCGGGCTGCACGAGACGCTGGGCCTGAGCTACGACAACGGCTGGCTCTATGCCACGCAGCGCGGCGAAGTCACGCGGCTGAAGGACACCGACGGCGACGGCCGCGCCGATGTCGTCGAGACCGTCTGCGACGGCTGGGAGCTCACCGGCGATTACCACGAGTATGCCTTCGGCTCCGAGTTCGACCGCGACGGCAACATGTGGGTCGTCCTCTGCCTGACCGGCTCGTTCACCAGCAACGTCAAGTACCGCGGCTGGTGCGTGCGGATTAGCCGCGACGGCAAGCTCACGCCCACCTCCAGCGGCATCCGCTCGCCCGGCGGCATCGGCTTCAATCACCTGGGCGATTGCTTCTACACCGATAACCAAGGCCCCTGGAACGGCGCCTGCGGGCTGAAGTGGCTCAAGCCAGGCAGCTTCCACGGACATCCCGACGGCAACAAGTGGTACTCGATCGCCCCGAACATGGGCCCGCGCCCGAAAGACCCCAAGTCCGGCAGCCGCATGATGGTCGAGGCCGCGAAGATTCCCGAACTGATGCCGACGGCGGTGTTTCTGCCCTACCCCAAGATGGGCAAGTCCGCCAGCGGCATCGTCTGCGACACGTCCGGCGGCAAGTTCGGCCCGTTCGAGAAGCAGCTCTTCGTCGGCGACCAGAGCGACAGCACCGTGATGCGCGTCTTCCTGGAAAAGGTCAACGGCCATTACCAGGGGGCCTGCTTCCCGTTCCGCGAGGGCTTCGACGCGGGCAGCCTGGGCATGCTGCTGGCCCCCGACGGCTCGCTGTTCGTCGGCGGCACGGCCCGCGGCTGGGGCTCGCGCGGCGGCAAGGAGTTCGCCCTTCAGCGGCTCGTCTGGACCGGCAAGACGCCGTTCGAAATCCACGAGATGCGAGCCAAGCCCGACGGCTTCGAGCTGACCTTCACGCAGCCGGTCGATGCCAAAACCGCCGCCGATCTCACGTCCTACGAGATGAGCACCTACACGTACATCTATCAGGCGCAGTACGGCAGTCCGGAAGTCGATCAGAGCACGCCGAAGCTGCTGCGTGCCGTCGTGGGGGCCGATAACCGCAGCGTGCGACTGCACGTCGAGGGTTTGCAGGAAGGGCACGTGCACGAGCTGCACCTGCCGGGCGTGCGTTCGGCCGCTGGTGGGCCACTGTTGCACAAGATGGCGTATTACACGCTGAATTATTTGCCAAAGTAGCCGCCATTTGGCGAGCGCCGTCCGGCCGGCCGACCGGAGCTACTTCTTCACCGGCAACCCGAAGTCGCCACCCTTCAAGTCGCGCCACACGCTGTGGATGTGGTTGGCCGGGTTGCCGTCGCCGTCGGGCTGGACGTTGACGAACTCGACCAAAAATGTCGGCCCTTGCAGGCGGTAGTAGTGGCCGATGCCGGGCTTTTCTGCCCCGGCCCAGGCGAAGTGGACTTTCTCGATGCCCGCGTCTTCGATCGCCTTCAGGTCCGCCTCGCAGCATTCCGACCGCATCTTGTCGGCGCACGCCTTCAGCATCGAGCGTAGCGTAACCAACTGAGACTCGTTCAGTTTGGTGGCGGAAAGGCCCTCCGGCGCGCTGGAGGGCGCCTGCGTGCCAACGGGGCCGCGGATGTCCTGGGGTGCCTTGTCGGCGATGATGGCGGCCTTTCGCTGCGCGGCGTCCAGCAGACCCAGCAGCTTGAAGGCCAGCTCCTCCTCGTCGGCCAGCACGCGCGTGCCGTTCTTGGGGCCGACTCCGTGGTCGTTCTTCACGACGGCGGGATTGGCGCCGAAGAACGCCGGCGTGTGCGAGATCAGCTTGCCGTCTTCGACGACGAAATTGAGTGAGAGGTGATGCCCTTCGATGCTCAGGCCCCACTTCCCCTCGTCCTTGGGCTGGCCGAAAACCGTGTAGTAGTACCGCAGCGGGTCGCGGGCGAAGCGGCCTTTGCCGGACTTGGTTTCCGCAGCGTGGAGGATCTTCTCCAGGTCCATGATGGTGCTGGCTTTCTTGTAGCCGGATTCGCTCAGACAGGCTGCCAACAGAGCGCTGGCTGCTTTGCGTTGCTCTTCGTTCATGTCGCGCAGTTGCAGCCCCTTGCGAGATTCCAGGGGGACGAAGTGCCAGGCAGTGCGCGATGCGTCGCTGAACTCCTTCACGACCTTGGCCCGCTCCGCGTCGGAAAGCGTGCCCAGGAAAGCCTTGGCCGCCGCGGCCATGTCCGCCCCCGCCCCCGCCCCCGCGCCCTGCGGCTTGAGCAGCGCGGCGCCTGCAGCGACGCAAACCAAGAGAATCCCAATCGCGGCATAGATCTTCGTGCGGGGCATGACAGGCATCCTGAGGCAGGAGGATCGGGCGTGGAACGACAGACGACGACTAGATTACTTTCTGCCGCCGGCCATTGCCAGCCGCCCGCGTCGCCCCAACCGCCGATTCGTTCCGCAAGCGGCGCAAAAGAGCGTCGCCGCAACGAAAAAGATCGTGCGGCAAGTCATGTGGCATTGGCGATCGCTGCCACGATGATGGCCACCAGACCAAAGCCGACGATCATCCCCAGCACGATCCGTAGGGCCAGCATCCCCTCGCTGATGCCGACGGTCGTGCGGTAGGGGTCTTGAACCAGGGCCGCGTCTTTGTCACGCCACTCCAGGCCGCGCTTCAGGCGCACCCGCGAATTGTCGAATTTCTCGACGAGTTCCCAGCCGGCCTTGCCCTCTTCATCCAGGATGGCACGCAGCTTCGCGGGGTGCTTGAACGAGCCCGTGGCGCTTCGAATGATCTTGAATTCGTATTGTTCCAGATCATTGGGGCCGTAGGCTGTCATCTCTTCTTCCTCTTGGCGTCGCCTCTCGGCGGCCCGCGCGGCGGCAGAGGCCGCGGCGGTCGCGGCATAATTGAAAACGGCCATGATCGACCCCAACCCTGTCAGACGGACGACCTTCGATTATCATCATCCGAGGGGCGCATTCCAATAGACTTGCTTAGCCTTACGTAGCCTTGCTTGCGGTGGGGGTGGAACGTGGAATTTTCGCATATCGGGCTGATCACCGACGAGCCTAAGCCGGGCGAGGTGTTCGTCGAGACCACACGGGTCTGGATCACCGACTTTCTCCAGCATCCGTACCACGTAGAGTGGCTGCGCTTCGAGCCGGATAGCCCGGTCAGCGGCCCGGTGCGTCACCAGCCGCACGTGGCCTACCGCGTGCCGTCGATCGCCGAAGCGGTGCGCGGGCTGAAGGTGCTGCTGGAGCCGTTCGTCGCGCTGCCGAACTTGCGCGTCGGCTTCTACCAGACGCCCGACGGGGCGGTGGTGGAGTTCATGGAGTATTCGCAGTCGCCGTTTGAGAGTACGTAGGCCGGGTTTCCAATCCGGCCGACTAGGGAAGACGGCTCAAAGCGTAACCACGTTAGTCCCAGACGGTTTGGAAAACCGTCCTACGATTGCCTATGTCTGACTATCGCCAGATCGCCTGGGACGACGCCTGCCGCGACGCCTGTCGCGATCTGGTGCGGCTGGCGATGCGCGAGGATCTGGGCGGCGAAGATCTTTCCGCCGATATCACGACGCACGCGCTGGTGCCGGAGGGGCGCCGGGGCACGCCCTCGTCGCGGCCCGTAAGCCGGGCGTGATTGCCGGGTTGCCTTGCGTGCCCATCGTGCTGAGCGCCTATGACGCTCGGCTGCGTTGGGAACCGCTCGTGGCTGACGGCGACTTCGTTCCGGCCAGTCAAACTAGCATCCACGCTCCGCATGACGTGGCCGGCACACGAAGTGTGCCTGCTACTTTGGCGGTCGGCCGCGTCACCGGGCCGGCGCGTAGTCTCTTGACGGCGGAGCGGACGCTGCTGAATATCGTCGGCCGGCTGTCCGGCGTGGCCACGCTGACGCGGCGCTACGTGGACGCCGTCGCCGGCACAGGGGCTCGCATTTATGACACGCGCAAGACCACGCCCGGCTGGCGGCTGCTGGAGAAATATGCCGTGCGGCTCGGCGGAGGGCACAATCACCGTCTCAGCCTGGCCGAGGGCATCTTGATCAAGGATAACCACTTGGCCCTGGGGGCGGAGCTTGCTTGTCCTAATGAGCGCGGCGAAGAATCTCCTCAGCGGCCCGAGACCGTTGGCGCGATCGACGGGGTGCGATTCACGCCTGCCGAAGCGGTTCGCCGTGCGAAAGCGTTTCTCGCCGCTCAAACCCACGCCGGACAACGGGGTCGGGCCGCCGCACCTCTGATCGAAGTGGAAATCGACCGCCTCGATCAGCTCGAGGAAGTGCTGGCCGCCGGGCCGGAACGTCGTGCTCCTGGACAATATGACGGCCGACGACATGCGGGCGGCCGTTGCCCGGCGCGATCAGCTCGCTCCATCGGTCGAGCTGGAAGCTTCCGGCGGCGTCGATCTGACGACCGTCATCGCGATTGCCCGCGCGGGCGTGGAGCGGATCAGCGTCGGCGCGCTCACGCACGCGGCGACGTGGCTCGACATCGGCCTGGACTGGCACGAGGACGCGTGAAGCGCTAATCCGGCGCGTCCAAGGGATGGGTCCCACTCGGCGGGGCCGGTCGCGGTTGGTAGGTCTCGTCCGTTGCTCGGGGCGGGTCCGATGGCGCAGTCAGTGCGGCAATCGACTGCCGCCCCTTCGCCGCGGCCGCACCGCTCGTCGAAACCAACGAACACAAGCCGCAGATCAGGCTCAGGCCGAACAGCACCGAGCTGATCACTGACGGAAACGACAGCAAGATCGCCATTTCACCGTCCATGGCGCCTCCGTAGCCTGGACCGGCCGAGCCCGACCGAGACAGTTGACCGAGCAGAAAGTTCAGCGTGGGCGACACGAGCAGCGACAGCGCGAACAGCACGCAGGCCATGCGGAAGAGTGCCTTGGCCCGGATCACCTCGGGCCGCAGGATCGCCGCCAGGAACAAAGACACGAGCATGGCCACCTGCAGCCAGACCTGGGCCGAAACCGCCGCGCCGCCGCCAAGCTGCTGTAGAACGAGATATTCGAGGAAGTCGTCGGTTCGCATGGGGGGTGTCAGTTGTCAGTTGTCAGTTGTCAGTGGACAGTGGTCGGTGGTCAAATGCGACAGTCATCGGGCGGTAAGTTTCAACCTACCTTCGCCCCTTGCAACACACAACTGACCACTGACCACTGACCACTGACAACTGACCACTGACCACTGGCCAGACCTTCAGAACCACCGCGGCTTGTCCACCACGTTTCGCAATGGCTCGCCGCGGCGGAAGCGGCCGACGTTATCGAGCAACACTTCCAGGTGGCGCTCGGCGATGCGGGGCGACGTGCCGGCGACGTGCGGCGTGAGGATGACATTTTCCATTCGCCACAATGGATGGTCGGCCGGCAACGGCTCGATCTCGAACACATCCAAGCCGGCCCCAGCGATCAGGCCGCGCCGCAGGGCCTCGCACAGGTCGTCGAGCTTGACGATCACGCCGCGGCCGATGTTGATCAGATAGGCCGAACGCTTCATTTGCTCGAACTGTGCCAGGCCAAACATGCCGGCCGTCTCCGGCGTGTGCGGCGCGGCGATCACCACGAAGTCGGCCTCGCGCAGCAGTCCGCTCAAGCGATCGAGCTTCCACAGCGCCGCCACGCCGGGCGGCGGCTCGGACTGCATGGGATCGACGGCGATCACCCGCATACCGAAGGCCAGGCCCCGCCGGGCGATCTCGCTGCCGATGGCCCCCAGGCCGACGATTCCCAGCGTCGCGTCTGCCAGGTGCAAGTGCGCCTGATCGATCGCGCTGACGATGCCCGGCCCGACCGCAAACGTCGTCCGCTCCGACTCGCCGCCCACCGGCGCCCATTGCGCCTGAGCTTGCTGCCGGATGTAGTCGTGCAGGTTGCGCGCGAAGCAGAGGATGTAACCGAACACGTGGTCGGCGATCACGTCGGAGAACAGGCCGCGCATGTTGGTCAGCACGCAAGGGTGTTCGACCAGCGCGGGAAACAGGTAGTGCTCCAGGCTGGCGGTGGGCGATTGCACCCAGCGCAGCTGCCCGGCCGCTTCCAGCAGCGGCGGCGTCAGCTTGCCGAAGAAGGCGTCGGCGCTGCGGATTTCAGCGAGCGCCTCGGCATCGCTCGCCGCATTGACGACTTTCATCGGGGCGGCTGCGGCGACGATCTTCGCCAGCCGCTCCCGCTCGATGGGCGGATGGATCAGCAGTTTCAAAGTCGGCATGGATTCACCGTGGAATGCGAACCGCGACACTAACCCGACGCGTCAGCGAGGGAGTGCGGCCGCGCGACGCCGAGCCTGTCCCGCCGCTCCCTCGCTCGCGCGTCGGGCTAGTGTGCCGGGTTAGTGTGCCGGGTTAGTTTGCCGGGCCGGTCGTGGCCATGGCTCGCCGCAACTGGCCGCAGGCCGCGTCGATCTTGTCTCCCTTGCGATGGCGGATGCGGATGGCCACGCCGGCTTGCTCCAGAATGCCCGTGAAACGCGACACGGCCTCCGATGTGGGCGTCTCGTAGGGCAGTCCGGCGACCGGATTGTAGGGGATCACGTTCAGCAGCGCCGTGCGGTCGCGCAGCAGGGCGGCCAGCTGCCGGGCATGCTCGGCCGATCGTTGACGCCGCCCAGCAGCACGTACTCGAACGTCAGCCGGCGGCCGGAGGCTTCGAAGTAATCGTCGGCCGCTTCGAGGATCGCCGTCAGGCCGATCTTCTTGTTGACCGGCACGAGCTGGTTGCGCAGCTCGTCGTTGGCGGCGTGCAGCGAGACGGCCAGATGGTAGTGCATGTCCTTCTCGGCCAGCCGGCGAATGGCGGGCGGCAGGCCGACCGTGGAGATCGTGATCCGCCGGGCGCTGATGCCCAGCCCGTGCGGGTTCGTGGCTTCGTCCAGCGCCGGCAGCAGGTGGTCGAGATTCGCCAGCGGCTCGCCCATGCCCATCACGACGATGTGGCTCAGCCGCTCGTCGGGCGGCAGCAGCCGCTCGAGACGGCAGCATCTGCTCGACGATCTCGCCGGTCGTCAGATTGCGGTCGACGCCGTCCAGGCCGCTGGCGCAGAACACGCAGCCCATGGCGCAGCCGACTTGCGTGCTGATGCAGATCGTCCGCCGCTGCGGTCCCTGCGGAGCAGCACGCACTCGATCCGGTGGCCGTCGGCCAGCTCAAGCAGCAGCTTCTCGGTGCCGTCGTCGGCGCGCAGGTGCTTGGCGACCTTGCGTGGTCCACAGTTGGAGGTCCGCCGCCAGGGCGTCGCGGAGCGCCGCCGGCAGGTCGCTCATGGCGGCGAAGTCGTCCACGCGACGCTCGAACACCCACCGCCGCACCTGGCCAGCACGGTACGCCGCCTCTTCGCGCTGGGCCAGCCAGGCGGAAAGGCGCTGATCGAAATGGTCGAGCAAGTGGGGCATGACAACTCACATCCAGTCTCGAACGTCCAACGTCCAACTTTCAACGCCTAACGCTTCACGAAGGCGGCGTTCGATGTTGGACGTTCGACGTTGGACGTTCGGTCTCGTAGGAAGACATTCTACGCCCGACGCGCCGTGGGCGTTAGCTCGTCTCGCCACCGCGCAGCAGCTCGAAGTCGTAGAGGTCACGGATTTCTGCGGCGGATTTGTCGGCCGAGGTCGCGTGAAGCGTGCCGTCAGGCCGTCTACGTCGCGCAAGCCCAGTGCGGCCAGCCGCCGGACCTTGTGCGCGAGCAGGGCGTCGAGGTGTCCGCTCGTGTTGCGGGCGTGGCCTTCGGGGTACATCACCAGCCCGCTGGAGCAGCGTGCCCAGCTCGGCGTGCTCGATCTCCAGCGAGGTGGGAATGCCGTCGGGATATTTGGCGTCGTACTCCGGCCCGCCGTGGCGGAACTCGATCTTCTCCATCAGCGACCGGGTCAGCGGGTCGAACAAGCTGGCGTCGTTGTAGTCGGCGGGCAGGAGCATCAGCTCGCGCCACAAGTCCACCGCGTCGGTTGGCTGTGCCGAAGTCGCCAGACTTCGGTCGACGCCGTGCCGAACTCTGGCAGTTCGGCTCGTACGCCTTCCGCAGCAGCGTGGCGATGATGTAGACCATCGAGTGGTCGGCGCTTTGCCGCGTGCGCGGGTCGCGCTTGTGCGGGTCGCCGATGATGCTGAAGGCCGGCTCGTAGATCGTGATCCGCACGCGCTCGCAGCTTGCCGGGGTCGTCGAGCAGCTGCCGGATGCGCGGCCAGCAGGTCGATCAGCCCCTGGATCGCGCCGGCCGACTGGTGCTCGTACAGGCCGAGCTTGAAGTGCATGCCCATCACGGCGAAGTCGTCGCCGGCCGTCGGCAGCTCCAGATCGAACGGGCTGGCGTCCGGCTCGGCCGGCGGCTCGAACAGGCAGAAGATCGCCTGCGGGTTGCGGAAGATGTCGGCCGGCCCGACGAAGCCGCGCATGGCCCGCTGCATCGCTGAGCACGGCCATCTCGGCGCTGATGGCGGCCGAGGCGCCTTTGGAATCGGAGAGCTGCTTGCCGTGCGCGGATCGCGCGGAAGGGAATGTAGTGGGCCACGACCAGGCCGATGGCCGACTCGATCTGCTCGGCCGTCGCGCCGAGCATCGCCCCATAGACCGCGGCCGAGGCGATGGCCCCGTGCACGACGTGGTCGATCTTGTGGTCCTTGAGCGCGAAGACCTCGGCCAGCCGGCCGCGGATTTCGTCGAGGCAGCAGCATCGCCAGCAGCGTCTGCCGGCCGTCGCAGCCCGCGCTGCTGGGCCGCGGCGACGGCGACGGGATAGAAGTCGTTGTGGCCGAACTCGCCGCGGCGTATGCCCGCGTGCGCGGGTTGTAGCCGAAGTTCGTGCCGTTGGCGTCCCACTCGCGGGCGGCCGAGCAGTTGGCGACGACGGCCTTCTCCGGCATCACGCGGCCGCGCGAGCCAAAGAGCGGCACGCCGCGCCGGCGGTCGCCCTTGACTGCGCCAGCGGCCTCCGCTGCCTCACAGGGGTACTCCAGCGCCTCGGCCCGAAGCACGCTAGGCGCACTCGTGCCGCCTGCGATTGCCGACACGGCGCAGGCGATGCTATCCAGATGGAACAGCTCCACCCGCCGCAATGCGCCCTCACCCGGCTCACCCAGCCGTCCGGCGAGAAAGTCGAGCGCGAAACGCCCCAACCCTCGGGCCTGATTTTCGTCGCGGCGTAGGGTGACGGAGCGGTCGGCCATGGGCCTGCTTGGGGAAAGTGGATGGCTAGCAGCGGGCTGCGAGTTGGTAAGTGATTGTGCTTGCTTGCTCAGAGGCCGACAAGCACAACCCGCAGTGGCCGATTGCCCGAACACTTCTCGGCGCCAGCAAACCTCGGCAGGCGTTACGAAGTTGTTGCGCTCGGGGGTACCGGATAGGCTAGAATCGTAGCGTGGGGCACGCCATTTGTGCTCAAGGACTTGCGACGCACGCGAGCCGCGTGTGCCACGAACCGCGTGCGCCACCAACCGTAACCTCATTCTATGAAACGCCCCTGGCTCATTTGGCTTGGCTTTGGCCTGTGCGTGGCCGTGGTGCTGTCGGCGATGGGCTGGATCAGCCAGGCGGCGCTCGACTCCGAGCGTTCGGAGGCCCAGGCCATCGCCCTGGGGAACTACGAAGAGGACGTCCGCCGGGCCTTGTGGCGGATCGACTCTCTGCTGGGGTCGGTGCTGGCTCAAGAGACGGCCCAGCCGTTCTTTGCCTTCGCTCAGTCCGCCGGGGGCGGAACCCAGACCACGCTTCCCAAGAACCTGCCGCGGCACGTTCTCTTGCACTTTCGATACACGCCTGACGGCCAGCTTACGTCTCCCTGGGTGGTGAAGAACGCGGCAAAGGCGAAAACCACGGGGGCCGCACTGCCGCTGGAGCTGATCGCCGCGGCCGAGAGCCGGCTCGCAGAGCTGTGTGGCCTGGTGAGCTATGCCGACTTGGACCAGCGGCTGCCGGACAAGCTGACCGGCGCCTCGGAGTCGCTGGTGATTGCCCGCGATAATCTGCCGCTCGAGCAGGCGACCGCGAACGTTTCTCGCGAGAATTTCAACTTCAACGAAGGCCAAAGCCAGGCACCAGGGCGCGACCGCCGCGGCAATTCCCAGCAGGCCCAGCTCAGCAACGCCGACTTCCTGGCCCGCCAGGAGGGTTTTCATCGGCTAGTCGATTCCAACCGCCTCCAGGGAACGCTGTCGATCAAGGGCGACGTCCGCGTGGGCGAGATGACGCCTCTGTGGTTCGGTGACGAACTGCTCCTGGCCAGGCGGGTGCAGACCGGCGGCAGCGTCAGCTTACAAGGGGCCTGGCTCGATTGGCATAGCCGCGACGGCTTGCCGCCGAGCTATTGGCCAAGGTGGCCGATATATTTCCCGAAGCCAACGTGCGGCCTGTCGCGAATACCCTCGACGAGGCGACCCCCACGCGCGAGCGGCGGCTGGCGGTGCTGCCGCTGGAGTTCGTGCCCGGCGAGCAACCCGTATCGGTGGCCGAGCTGTGGACGCCATTGCGCATCTCGCTGCTCGTGGCCTGGGGCTGCGTCCTCCTGGCGGCGCTGGCCGTCGGCGCGCTGCTCTTGGGCGTGATGCGGCTGAGCGAGCGGCGGGCCGCGTTCGTCTCCGCCGTGACCCATGAGCTGCGCACTCCGCTGACTACCTTCCGCATGTATGCCGACATGCTGGCCCGCGGCATGGTCCCCCAGCCTGAGCGGCAACGGCACTACCTCAACACGCTTCGGGTGGAGTCCGACCGGCTCACGCACCTGGTGGCCAACGTGCTTTCCTACGCCCGGCTGGAGCGCGGCCGGCCCGTGCGGGAGTTGCAAACCGTGGCGCTGGGCAACCTCGTGTCGCAGACTCAAGCCAGGCTCGCCGATCGGGCGACCCAAGGAGGGCTGGAGCTGCGCGTTATCGGTCGATCCCGCGTCGGCGGGCGCCGCGGTTCGCTGCGATCCCTTGGTCGTCGAGCAGATCCTCTTCAATCTCGTGGACAACGCCTGCAAATACGCGGGCAATGGTCTGCCGCCGATGGTCGAGCTGTCCGCGGGGCGAGCGGCGCAAGGCGTCGTCATGCGCGTGCGCGACCATGGCCCCGGCATCGCGCCGTCCGACCGACGGCGCGTCTTTCGGACCTTCGGCAAGAGTGCCCACCAGGCCGCCAACTCGGCCCCCGGCGTTGGTCTGGGATTGGGCTTGAGCCGCCGTCTGGCCCGCGCGATGGGGGGCGATTTGCGGCTGGAGTCAAGCAGCGGTCAGGGCGCGGCGTTCGTGCTCACGCTACGTAGCCAGTAGCACCGCTAGGCCGATGGTTGCCTTCGCCGTGGGCGTGCGGTTAGCTCGGTGGTAGAATCGCCGTGGGGCAGGCGGCTCGCGTGCGATCCGTTTCGACGCACGCAGGGAGCGTGACCTCACGCACGCGAGCCGCGTGCGCCACGAAAGATGCCCGTGCAGCTTCCGCGCAATCCAACCCGCTCCGTCCGCATCGGCACGGTGACGATCGGCCACGGACATCCCGTGGCCGTGCAGAGCATGTGCGCCACGCCGACGCGCGATGTCGAGGCCACGGCGGCCCAGGTGAACGACCTGGCGGCGGCGGGGGCAGATATCGTGCGGATCGCGGTGGACAGCAAGACCGACGCCGACGCGCTGGCCGAAATTCGCGCCCGCACACTGGGCGGCCCAGGCGCCTGCGCCAACCTGGCGGTCGATCTTCAGGAGAACTATCGCCTGGCCACGCGCGTGGCGCCGCACGTAGACAAGATCCGCTATAACCCCGGGCATCTCTATCATCACGAGCGCGAGAAGCCCTGGCAGGACAAGGTGAAGTTCATCGCCGAGGTGGCGGCGGAACATGATTGCGCCATCCGCGTGGGCGTGAACTGTGGCTCGGTCGATCCGGCCAAGGCCGAGAAACACGCCGCCGGCGATTCGATCTCGCCGATGCTCGCAAGTGCCTTGGACCATTGCGAGCTGCTCGACCGCATCGGCTTTACCCGGTACTGCGTGTCGTTGAAGGACTCCGACCCGGCCAAAGTGATCGAGGTCAACCGCCGCTTTGCCGCCGCTCGGCCTGAGGTGCCGCTGCACCTGGGTGTGACCGAAGCTGGCCTGCCACCCGAGGGGGTTATCAAGACGCGGATCGCGTTCGAGCAGCTCTTGAGCCGGGGCATCGGCGATACGGTGCGGGTCTCGCTCACGGTGCCCAATCCTCGCAAGAGCGAGGAGATTGCCGCTGCGAAGCAGATCATCGACGACATCGCCGCCGGGCGCGTGCGGAGCGTGGTGGATTACGGGCTGAGCACGCTCAACATCATCTCTTGCCCAAGCTGCTCGCGGGTGGAGAACGAGGCCTTCGTCGAGCTGGCCCAGGCGGTCAAGGAGATGACCGCCTATGCCCGCGACCATAAAATCACCATCGCCGTGATGGGCTGCCGAGTGAATGGGCCGGGCGAGACCGATGACGCCGACCTGGGCCTGTGGTGCGGGCCGAATTACGTGAACCTCAAGCGTGGCCCCGTGTCCGTGGGGGCATTCGGCTACGACGACATCCTGCCGCGGCTGCGGCAGGAGCTGGACATGATCATCGCCCTGCGCGGTCTCGCTCCGCGAGACGAGGCGAGCGTCGAGGCGTAGGCCCGACGTGCACGTCGCAGGTCGGCCATCGGCATGTCGGCAATCGGCCCAATCGCATATCGGCACATCGCACGTCGGGCTTACGCCTCGACGCTCGCCACTCGAAAGGCCACATGAGCACCGATGCCCAGCTCCCCACGCCCTTCGACGACGGCGACCTCTACGACGAGTGGCTGGGCGACCTGCCCTACGGTCTCGACTTCTACGTCGGCCTGGCGCGACAGGCCAAGGGGCCAGTGCTCGACGTGTGCTGCGGGACCGGGCGGATCATGCTGCCGTGTCTCGAGGCCGGCGTCGATATCGAAGGGGTGGACCTGAATGCCCCCATGCTCGAGCGGCTCAGGGCCAAAGCCCACCAGCGCGGCTTCCGTCCCAAGCTCCATCAAGCCGACATGGGTGAGTTTCACCTCGACCGCCGCTTTGGGCTGGTGATGATTCCCGGCAACTCCTTCGTTCACAACCTCACCACGGCCGCCCAGGTTCAGTCGCTTCGCTGCTGCTTCGACCACCTGTTGCCCGGCGGCTTGCTCGCCGTGGATACATACTTTCCCGCGATGTCCCTGATCGGTGCCCCCGACGGCCAGCGCGTCTTGGAAGGAGAAATGAAGCAGCCGCGGACCGGCCACACCCTGCGTGCGTGGGACACGCGCCGCTTCGACCGAGTGGAGCAAATCCAATACTCGCTGAACGAAGTGGAAGAGGTCGATGCCCAGGGGCGCGTCGTCGCCACGCACCGCTCGACGACCAGCGTTCGCTGGATCTACAAGGGCGAGATGGAGCTGCTCTTGCGGGTGGCCGGCTTTGCCCGCTGGCAGATCGCGGCCGACTTCGACGGCCGGGAGCTGACGCAGGAAACCGACGGCATGGTCGTCCGGGCATGGCGCGATTGACATCGCGTGACTAGCTGGTCCGGGTTCGCCCCGCAAGCCCGGCTCTTGTGAAAGCCGGGCTTCTGAAGAGCGGGATTGAGCGATGCGCCTGCGGAGAACTACAATAGAGAAGGATTGGCCGATCCTTCCTCTGCGCGTTCTCCCATGGCAGCCGCCCTGAAGACCCAGCAAGGCATTCAACACGCCGCGTTGAGCGACGTGGGGCTGCGCCGCACGAACAACCAGGACTCGCACGTCGTCCACCTGGCCACCAGCGACGACGCCTGGGCGCGCAACGGGCACCTGTTCATCGTCGCCGACGGCATGGGCGCCCATGCGGCCGGCGAGCTGGCCAGCAAGCTGGCCGTGGACACCATCCCGCTCACCTATCAGAAGAACCGCGACAAGCCGGCCCACGTGGCCCTGCAAAAGGCCATTCAGGAAGCCAATCACATCATCCACAACCGCGGCCAGGCCAACCCCGATTTCCAAGGCATGGGCACCACGACCAGTGCCCTGCTGCTCTTGCCGCGGGGGGCCATCGTTGCCCACGTGGGCGACAGCCGCGTCTACCGGCTGCGCGGCTCGCAGCTCGATCAGCTTTCATTCGACCATTCGCTGGTCTGGGAGCTGACGGCGGCGGGCCAGATCTCCGGCGGCAATCCGGCCATCCCACGCAACATCATCACCCGCTCGCTGGGCCCAAACCCCGATGTCGAGGTCGATCTCGAAGGCCCCTTCCCCGTGACTGTCGGCGACGTGTTCCTGCTGTGCAGCGACGGGCTATCCGGCGAGGTCCCCGACGAAGAGATCGGTACGATCCTCCAGTGCCTGCCGCCCGAGGAGGCCGTGCAGTTGCTGGTCGACCTGGCCAACCTGCGAGGCGGGCCGGACAACATTACGGTGATCGTCGCCCGCGTGATGTCGAACCTCGCCGAAGGGGCCCACGTGGCGGCCGAACCGGCGCAGCGCATCAGCATCCCGCCGGCGGTGTGGGTGACGATGGGCCTGGCCGTGGCCGCTGCCGGCGTGCTGGCCGCCCTGTCGCTGCCCCTTCCGGCCTTGATCGCCGGAGTGGTGGGCGTCGTGGCCGCACTGCTCCTCAATAGCGTCCTCGCTAAAGGCGGCGACGAGCTGCCGCGCTCCCGGCTGGGCGCGGACCGCACCGCACCTATCAGTGCCGGCCAGAGCTCCCGTTCGTCCAGGAGCTGGCGCGGATTTTCGAGCAACTGCGCGTCGCCGCCGTCGAAGAAGACTGGCGCATCGACTGGGCACACATCGACGTCATGACCCGTGCTGCCCAACAGGCCGTAGGGAAGAAAGACTTCCCAACCGCCGTGGCCACCTACGGGCGGATCATCAGCTTCATGATGCGCGAGCTGAAGAAGCAGAGCGTCGGGCCGGGAGCGTAGGTGAGTAGGTGAGTAGGTGAGTAGGTGAGTAGGTGCGGCGGCTGAGGCGACTACTTACTCACTTACTCACCTACTCAAATTTCAATGACGACTTCTCTCAACTCGCCGCCGCAAGGCACCGGCCCTCTCTTCGCCAGCCCCGATTGCGAAGCGGCCCGAGCGGCGTTTCGCGCCCAGCCTCGTGGCCTGGTGGATAAGCGAATGAGCGTGCCGGAGGCCGTGGAGCGGTTCGTGGCCGACGGCGACTACCTGGCCATCGGCGGCTTCGGCGGCGACCGCATCGCCACTGCCGTGGTGCACGAGATCGTCCGCCAGGCGAAGGCAGAACCTTTCTTCGCCGGCCACACCGCCACGCACGACTTTCAGATCCTCTGCGCCGGCAACCTCACGGGCCGCGGCAAGCTGCTGGCCAAGGTCGATGTCGCCTACGTCGTCGGCCTGGAGGCGCGCGGCCTGTCGCCGCATGCCCGGCGGGTGATGGAATGCGGCGAGGTCGAAATCTGCGAGTGGACCAACTACGCGCTGGCCGTGCGGCTGCGGGCCGCGGCCATGGGCGTGCCGTTCCTGCCGGTGCGCTCGCATGCTGGGCACCGACACTTTTCCCGTAGTGCGGCCCGGGCGATCGACTGCCCGTTCACCGGCCAACGGCTGGCCGCCATGCCGGCCCTGTACCCCGACGTGGCCGCGATCCACGTGCACGAGGCCGACCGCTTCGGCAACTGCCGCATCCGCGGCACGTCGGTCGCCGACCTGGACCTGGCCCGGGCGGCCAAGAAACTGATCGTCACCTGCGAGCGGCTGATCGCGGAAAGCGAGATCCGCCGCGACCCGACGCGGACGGTGATCCCGTTCTTCTGCGTCGACGCCGTGTGCGAGGTGCCCTACGGCAGCTATCCCGGCAACATGCCGTACGAGTATTTCTCCGACGAAAACCATATCCGGTCCTGGCTGACTGCCGAGCGCGACGCGGCCACGCACGCCACGTTCCTCGAGCAGCACCTCTTCGGTGTGAAGGATTTCGCCGAGTACCTGGACCGCTGCGGCGGGCTGCGGCGGCTGCAAGAGCTCCGGAGCGAGGAATGGCTGCTCTCCTAAGGGCAACTGGCGGCCACGTCGGTTGATTGCACGCTCCACGCTTGCCTGCGAGAATGAGCCTGACGTGCCAACAGCCACCCACTCTCGGGGTATCGGCGGTGAGCTCACCAGACGCCGGACAGACGCCAGGCGGTTCCTCTCAACGGGAGCTTGCGCGCTGGCGGGATCGGCTATTTGCCGCGCTGGCTTTGCGCAGCGGTCTGGCTGATGCTGACGCGCTACGTGCCGCGCTATCGGCTTGCCAGGGGGACCCTTCTTGCTCGGTGGGCCAGGCGCTGGTCGCCGCCGGGGCCGTTTCTGGGGAAGCCTGCCAGGCAATCGAGCGGCTTGTCGAGTGCATCGTCCGCCGCCACGGCTTTGACTGCCAGGCCACCTTGTCGGCGCTGGAGATCGACGGCGAAGCCGCACCGACCGTTTCGCTGCTAGACCCTACCGAAAACTCGATCGACGGCACGTTGGCGGCCGCCCCGCCGCGCATCGTCGGTTCGTCGCCATCGCACACCAGTACGCGCCACGTCGATTTCGGCGACTACGAACTGCTGGAGAGAATTGCCCAGGGGGGCATGGGGGTCGTCTACAAGGCCAGGCAGGTGAAGCTCAACCGCCTCGTGGCCCTGAAGATGATCCTGGCCGGCCAGCTCGCCACCCAGGCCGACGTGCAGCGGTTCTACGCCGAGGCTGAGGCGGCCGCGCACCTCGACCATCCGGGCATCGTGCCGGTCTACGAGGTCGGCGAATACGCCGGCCAGCACTTCTTCTCGATGGGCTTCGTCGAAGGCCAGAGCCTGGCGAAGAAACTCGCCGCCGGCCCGCTGCCGCCGCGCGAAGCGGCTGACCTGCTCAGAAAGTCGCCGAAGCGATCGCCTACGCTCACCAGCGCGGCGTGATCCACCGCGATTTGAAGCCCGGCAACATCCTGCTGGACCAGCACGGCCAGCCGCGTGTCAGCGACTTCGGCCTGGCGAAGTGCATCGAGGCGAGCGGTGGGCGTCAGCCCACTGATGATGCGGGGGCACAAGGCGCTTCCCACCAGCCGGCTGACGCCGGCCACTCGCCAGACAACGCCGGCCGCTCGCCAGACGCCAGCGGCCGTTCGGCAGACCGCGGGCTCACGCTCACCGGGCAAATCCTGGGTACACCCAGCTACATGCCGCCGGAGCAGGCCGCCGGCAACATGAGCGAGGTCGGCCCGCTGGCGGACGTCTACTGCGCTGGGTGCCGTGCTTTATGCCCTGCTTACCGGCCGGCCGCCGTTCCAGGCGGCCAGGCCCATGGACATCTTGCGGGCGGTCCTGGAGCGGGAGCCGGTGTCGCCGCGGCAATTGAACGTGGCCGTCGATCGCGACTTGGAGACCATCTGCCTGAAGTGCCTGGAAAAGGAGCCGCGCAGACGCTACGGCTCGGCACGTGAACTGGCCGACGACCTGCAGCGGTATTTGAATCGCGAGCCGATCCGGGCCCGGCCCATCGGCCAGGCGGGCCGAGCGTGGCGCTGGTGCCGCCGCAAGCCGGCCCAGGCTGCGCTGCTCTGGCGCTGCTCATCATCGCGCTGGTCGCCGGCAGCGTGACCTCCTCATGGTTTGGCATCGCTTCGCACTACGACGCGCTGCGGGCGGACAAGAATGCCGACGAGGCTAACACGGCCAAGGACGAAGCCAACGCCGCCAGGGACGAGACCAGACAAAAGCTCCGGACGTCGCTGCTGGCCCAGGCACAGGCCGGCCGAGCGGGCGATCAAATGGGGCGGCGGTTCGAGGGCCTCCGCACGTTGACGGAGGCGGCCGAAATCCGCCCGGGACTCGATCTGCGAAACGAGGCCATCGCCTGCATGGCCTTGGTCGATCTACGAGTCGCCAAGGAATGGGAAGGATGTCCCGGCGACACCTCACAGATCACCTGCGTGTTCTTTGACACGCGGCTCGAGCAGTATGCCCGCAGCGACCCGCAAGGCAACATCAGCGTCCGGCGGGTGGCCGACGACCAGGAGGTCCGGCTGCTGAGCGGCTTTGGACAACCGGCCCAGGTGCTGCAATTCAGCCCGGATGGCAAGCTGCTGGCCGCGCGGTACCTTAATTTGTTAAACCAACCCGAGACAGCTCGCATCTGTCTCTGGAGCCTGGCGGCCGGCAGCAACGTCCTGGAGCTATCGCCGCCGGCGATTGGGTCGATGGATTTCAGTCCCGATGGCCGGTTGTTGGCCGTCGGGCACGCTGTCGCCCCCGCGCACCCCGAGGCCCTGGTGATCTACAGCACGGCCACGGGCGAAACGGTGCGGAAAGTGCGCGTGGGGGGCGTTGCCGGCGCCGGCAGGTTTCGCTTCCATCCCCAGGGGCACCAACTGGCGGGCGTCAGCGGATCGTCCCTTTGGATCAAGGACGTGGCCAGCGGCGATACCGTCCTCAGCACCTCGCTCGGTCACTTTATCAATGACCTTGCCTGGCATCCTCACGGCATGCTGCTGGCCGCCGCGCACGACGGGCGAATTTCGCTCTTTGACCTGCACACGCGTACACCGAAACAGGTAGACACCGAGGGTGTCGTACAATCCCTGAATTTCAATCATGCCGGCGATTTGCTGGCTGCCACGACCCCCGAAGGAGGCCTGAGTCTCAGGAGTCCCTGGTCCGGGAAAAAGCTGCTGGACCTGGCCAACGTCCATCAGCGAGGTTGGGGAAGGCGTTCGCAATTCAGCCCCGATGACAAGCTGGGCTATGGCATCAGCGGCACCAAGCTCCGGCTCTGGCAAGTCGAGCGTGGGCGAGAATTCGCCCAGCTCTATGGGGCGGGAGTCAGTGGCGCCGCCTTCCATCGCGATGGCCGGTTGATCGCCTTCTCCGACGCCTTGGGCGTGGGACTGTGGGACCTGGCATACCGCAAGCCGCTGGCATTCTTCCACGCGCTCTACGTCAAATCGCTTCATTTCCATCCCACGGGCACCAGCCTGGTCGTCAGCCAAGATCGGACCCTGTCTCGCTGGCCACTGCGCGCCGTCCAGGAAGGCATGACCGAAGGATTCGAGCTTGGTCCTCGCGAGATGCTGTTGGAAACGACCCTCCCCAACGGTCAGGCGGCGTCATCGCCGGATGGGACGCGGTTGGCGGTCGCCACGCCATCCAACGGGCTGCTCATCAACTGGGATGATCCCCGGCAGCAAACCGGGCTCCAGGGTCATGACTACATGGCTTATGTCTCCATCAGCCCCGACGGCGCCTGGATCGCCACGGGTGCCCGCGACCGTCCGGGCGTGAAAATCTGGGACGGGAAAACGGGGAAGTTCGTCAGCGACTTGCCGGATCGACTCCATGGCGCCAGGGTCGAATTCAGTCCCGACGGGCGGTGGTTAATGACCAGCGAAGAGCGCGAATATCGCTTGTGGGAGGTGGGGCGATGGACGCCGGGGCGTCGCCTGGCTCGCAAGGGCGGCGGCGCACCTGGCCCGATGGCCTTTTCGCCCGACGGACGAATCGCCGCCCTGGCTTCCGGGGCCGACACCATACAGCTCGTCGAAGTGGCCAGCGGGGACGAAATCGCCACGCTCATCGCGCCCGACCGCCGGTTCTTCGACGGCCTTTGCTTCAGCCCGGACGGCACGCGCCTGGCCGTGGCGGCCTCCGACGGCGTGCAAGTCTGGGATTTGCGGGCCATCCGCGAGCGGTTGGCCCCGATGGGCCTCGATTGGGCAGGGCTTGCATACGCGGCCGAGCAGCTTGCCGGCGCTCCATCGCGCATGATGAAGCTGGATGTCCTGGACGCGGCGTTTTTCGAGCGCCGGGCCGACGAGCACGCCAAGCGCGAGCGTTCGCGCGAAGCTGCCGCGACGACTCCCAGCAGGCCGTGCAGCTCGGCCCAGCCTTCTGGCGCGCCTGGCATACCCACGCCTTCGTCCTTTTGGCCAGCGGCGATGAGCCGGGCTACCGACAGGTCTGCTCGCAAGTCGTCGAGCGGTTCGCCGACGAGTTTCCTTGGGGCAATGCACCGCGGCTGGTGGCCCTCCGCCCCGGCGCCGTCGTGGGCCAGCAAGCGGCGGCCTTCCGTGTGCTGGTCGAGCGCTCGAAAGGTGCGCCCGCAAGCCGCTCGGTTGGCGAAACGCACGGCGCCCTGTTGTACCGCATCGGCGAACCTCGCGCGGCCATCGAGCGATTGAAGCAGGCCATCGCCACCGAAAGCCCCGGAGCCGACACCAAGCGACCGCGCGTGCCGCAAGACGAGGAGGCTTCGGCCTGGACCAAGCTCTTCCTGGCCATGGCACACCATCAGTTGAAAGACCCGACCGAAGCTCGGCGCTGGCTGGCACTGGGCGAGCGGGAGATCGAGCAGTACGAGCGATCGGCCGCCGCCTCAGATTTTACACCCGCATGGCAACTGCACTGACCCACCGACTTCTCTTGGCCGAAGCCCGCGAGCTGCTCGGCGTCTCTAGGGGCGACTAAGGACAACCGGGCGATGCAGCGCGATGGCCTGAGCGCTGGCGCAATGGGCCACTTGCCTCTTTCACTTCGCCCGTGCCAGAATCCAATCGCCCACGAGGGCCAGCGCCCGCGGCGAGAAGGTCTCTTCGATCTTGCCGTATTCCGCCGGGCTGCCCGTCTCGCAGGTCTGGAACAAGTGATTCAGCTTCGGCAGCTCTTTCACGGTCACATCGGTGTTCTCTGCGTCCTTAAGCGCCTTTTCGATCGCCGGCAGGTTCTCCTTGGGCGTCACTTGCAGGTCCAATTCGCCCGTCAGGGCCAGCACAGGGCACTTCACTTTGGCCAGCGTTGGCCGCGGATCGTAGCTCAGGAAATGGCGGAACCACGGTGAAAGGACCTGCCGAATCTGGCCGTCCATCCCCGCTTTCTGCTTCTCGGCCTCCTTCCGCTCCGGCTCGGGCAGCCTGGCGGTCTCGCCCTCCAGAAACTTTCGCAGCTTTTTCTCGGCCGCAGTCACGTCCTTCTCGGCCTTGGCCAGTGCCTTGACGATGGCGAACATGCCTTCCTGCACTCGCCGCTGGCGGGCGAGCACTTCTTCCGGCACCTTGGCCGCCTTGAGGATGGCCTGCCCTTGAAGGTAGAGAATCTCGTCGCCCGGCACGCCCGGGCCGGCCAAGAGCACGATGAACGCCACGTCGCTGGATTGTACAGCGACCGAGGGCGCGATTAGCCCCCCTTCGCTGTGGCCGATGAGGCCGATTTGCCCGGCCTTGACGTCCCGTCGCGTCTTCAGATAACCGACGCAGGCCAGGGCGTCGGACGCGAAGTCTTCCGACGTTGCCTTGCCAAAGTCGCCCGTCGATTTGCCCACCCCGCGGTCATCGACCCGCAGCACGGCGATGCCGCGGCGGGTGAGATAGTCGGCGATCACCAGAAACGGCTTGTGCCCCAGCAGTTCTTCGTCCCGATTCTGCGGACCCGAGCCGCTGATCAAGATCGCGGCCGGGAACGGCCCCTTCCCCTTGGGAAGCGTGAGCGTGCCGGCCAGCTTGACGCCGGCCTTGGCGTTTTCCACGCTGACTTCCTCTTCCGCGTAGGGGTAAGGCTTTTTGGGCTCCTGCGGACGGTTGAGCACGATGCCGTCTTTGCTCCGCTTGAGCGTCAGCGGCAGGCTCCCCCCGCCTTGCGACCATTCCCCCTTGATCTCCGTGTCGTCCTTGGACAGCTCGCCGGAGAACTTGCCGCCAATCTTCTTCAGCTCGAGATCGACCTTGCGGTCCTTGACGCTGATCGTCTCGATCGGGATGCCCTTGGCCCCTTGATCGACGCTGTCCATGGTTCCTTGGAGCGCTCCCTTGCCGTCCTTGGCAATCCGCACGACGAGCCGCAGCTCGATCGCTCCCACTTTGAGCGTCCCCACCCAGGTGCCTTCGGCCCCCTTGGGGGTTTCCGCGGCAGGCCGGGTCTCCTCGGCCCACGCGTAGGAAGGCATCCACGCGGCCAGTGCCACGGCCAGGGCTATGCGTCGATTCAGTCGTTTCATCATCGATGGTCCTCTGAATGAAGAGCGAGGAGAGGGCGGCCGCTCAGAGCAGAATGACGCGGCTCGAAGCTGCTTGTCATTCTAAGGCCCCACCGAGCACGAGAACAGCAGCCAGGGACGGCGACAGGCGTTGTTCTACACATCTCTGTGCGACACGGACGAGTGCGACGTAAATGGATGCTCCCCTGCCAGCTTGTCTGGCAGGAGACGGTCTTCCGGGACCAATACGGCCGCGGGCGGCTCAGGCCGACGCCGCGGGCGATTCGGGGCCAAAGCGTTGTCCGGGTTCGACCCGGTAGCCGCGGAGAAATTCTGCGGTCGGAAGCGGCCGCTTGCCCGATGGCTGGACGAGCTGCACGTGCAGGGCATCGTGCCCGGTGACGATCACTAGGCGGTCGCCCGCGGCTTCGAGCACGGTGCCCGGCTCGGCGGCCACGAGCGAGGGCGAAACGGCAACTCGCCCGATGATCAGCCGCACGGGCGGCCCGCCGGGCCGGTGCCAATAGGTGTAACACCCGGGCCAGGGTTGCAAGGCGCGGACCTGGTTGCGGATTTGGTCGGCCGAGCGCGACCAGTCGATCGCGCCGTCGGTCTTCCGCAGCCGGCGAGCCTTGGAGACCAGTGCCGGATCCTGAGGAATCGGCTTCCCCGTGCCTGCTTGCAGGGCGTCGATCGTCTGGCAGACGAGCGGTGCGCCCAGGTCGGCCAGCCGCGGCTCAAGCGCTTCGGCGGTTTCGTCCGGGTCGATTGACACCCGTGCCTGGGCGAGGCACGGCCCGGCATCGAGCGCCGCCGTCATGTGGATGACCGTGACGCCGGTTTCCGTATCGCCGCGATGGATCGCCCAGTTGATCGGGGCCGCGCCCGATATTTCGGCAGCAGTGAGCCGTGGAGATTCAATCCGCCCAGACGGGCGATGGCCAGCGTATCGGGTGACAGAATCTGGCCGTAGTCGGCCACGACGAACAAATCCGGCTCGAGTTGCCGCAGCGCCGCCTGGGCTTCCGGCGTATTGATCGACTCCGGGTCGAGGATCGGAGTGCCGTGCTCGGCCGCGATCGCGCCATCGGGCCGGCCGGCGCTTCTTGCCGGCCGCGCACGCTGCGCGGCGGCTGGGTCACGAGCGCCATGACCTGGTGCCGCGTGCCATTGAGCGCACGAAACGTCGGTGCGGCGAAGGGGCCCGTGCCCATCATGATGAGCCGAAGAGGCGGCAAGGCGTGCGCCACGTCTCCTCCGTCGCTGGCGTGCTGAACTTGGCGGATCAGCGGGTTGGTCTTGCGTTCCGCTATCGGACATCGCGCCGTCGCAGCTCGTCGCGCAGCTCGGCCGCCTCTTCGTAGCGTTCGTTGGCGATGGCGTCGTTGAGCCGCTCGTTGAGCGTCTTGCCGACCTTGAACTCCGTGCGGAGCGTCTCGCGCAGCTCCATGAGCTGCTCCACAAACTCCAGCTTCTCGAACTCGACTTCGGCAAAGCGCTCGTCGGCGTCGAAGAAGTCGCGGATGCGCTGCAGCCCGGTGTTGATCTCGCTGATGGCCCCTTCCGCCCCGGACGGACCTTCCAGCACGGCCCGCGCCGCTGCGTGCGTGCGGTGAAACAGCACCAGCGGCCGGTATTTCTCGTGAGAGAACGTCCATTCTTCGTCGGGGGAATGGCGCTTCACGAGATCCATCAGCGCCAGCGTGTGGTCGGCATCTTCCACCGCCCGGGCATACTCGGCGAGCTGGAGCCAGCAGATGCGGCGATGGTAAAACTGCATGAACTCGCGGTCGATCTCCACGCACTGCTCTTCGGTGAGCGGCGCGGCTTCGCTGCTTTTGAGCTCGTCGGCGAGCAGTTGATCCAGGTACGTGTCGAAGCCGCCGGGCCGCTGCCCGTCGGGCCGGTTGGTGACTTCTAGTTGCAGCACGCCCAACTCCACGCGCATCTGCAACACTTCGCGGCCTTCGCCGGCCTTGACCGTGCGGACGCGGACTTCCTCGGCCGAGTACGGCCAGTTCCGCAGCACGTCGTCGATATCTTTGTAATGATTGCGCTTAGGCATCGTCGGCTCGTCAGAACGTCAAACACCTTAACGTCAGGGGCACCTGCGTCAGGGGCACCCTTCCGCATTGCATTATACTCGCCTAGCGCAGCGCGTGGGGCAACCGCCTCGATCCAGCATCTTTCTGGCTGACGGGTCGGGCTTGGCGTGCCCTCATGCTCTCTTGATGCAGAAAGTCTGGCTCAGATAGCGATAGAACCGCGCGGCCAGCGTCTGGCGTCCGGCGTGAATCTTGGCCGTGCCCCGCAGCCCCAGTCGCAGCAGCCCCTCGGGGTCTTCCAGCCGCACGCGGGCTTGGAACGACGCGCTCAGCGGCCGCTCTACGCCGCCGGCGCCGGTGGCAGTAGCCAACTCGCCGCCCGCCTTGTTCGAGAGGTTCCGCGGGCTGGCCTTCAGGTCGCTGCGCGAGACCTCCTCGACCACGCCGCGCAGCGTCCGTCCCGGCAGCTCGTCGAGCTTGATCTCGACCTCGGCCCCTTCCTGGACGAACTCGATGTCGCCTTGGTCAATGACGAGCTGCGCTTCCATTTGCGTGGGGTCGCCGATCAGGCACAGCAGCTCGCCGGTCTTGAGATGGCAGCCGTGGTTGGACGGATCGAACGGCGTGCCGGTCCAGCCGGGCAGGCGGCCGTCGGGCAGGGCGGATTGCCCGTCCTGGTCTTGCGCTTTGTCTCCGGCGGCAGGATCGTGCCCGACTGGGGAGCGCGAATCACGAGCCGGGCCTGATCCTTGCGGGCCTCGGCCAGCTCCGCGGCCACGGCGGCCACCGCTTCACGCGCCGGTGCGAGCTGCACGCCGAGCTTCTCATTCGAATTGCGCTGCAGCTCCAGACTGGCCAGATGCGCCTTCGCCTGCGCCAGACGGCCTTCCAGGGCGATCACGGCGGCATCGACGTCGGCATTCACCAGCCGAGCCAGGACCGGCGCGCTTTGCGGCGAGGCCTGCACCTGCTGGCCCGGCTCGACGTGGAGCGATTCCAACCGGCCAGCCACCTCGACGTACACCGGCGTGGCCTCGAACAGCCGCACTTCCACGGGACAGAGAATATGGTACGGCAGCGGGGCCGTGGCCACTCCGATGCCGGCCAGCACGATCACGGCCAGCGTTCCCAGCGCTCGAAACTTGTTCACTCGCTCGATCCTCCCTGGCACCCAGAAGAACTGCACGACCTTGACGATCGGCACCGCGACCAGACCCACGATCGCGGTCATCGCGATCATCTGGCCGATCACTTGCAGCCGGTACGGTTTGAACACCTGATCCAAGAACCACAGCACGCCCAGCAGCACCACCCAGCGATACACGGCCGACGTCACCGCATATAGGACGAATAATGCCTGGTGCCGGGCGGGCAGAAACGGATCGACCGGCGGCCGCAGGCCCAGGCACACCCGGCCGAGCATGCCGCTGAGCACTTGCCCGGCCTTCTGCCGCAGATTGGGGATCTCCAGCACATCCGAGAGGATGTAGTAGCCGTCGTACCGCAGCAGCGGGTTGGCGTTGAAGACGAGCGTCCTCACCGAACAGACGAACATCACCGACAGACAGAGGTTATTGAGCAGCCCCGGCTCGCTGAACCACCACAGGAACGTGGCGATCGAGGCCAAGACCAGCTCGACGTACATGCCCGCCGCTCCGATGGCCGCGCGGTGCCACTTGTTGGGCAGCATCCACGAGTCCGAGACGTTGCAGTACAGACACGGCGTCAGCACCAGCAGCATCACGCCCATCTCGTGGCACTCGCCCCCGAAGTGCCGGCAGGTGAGCCCGTGGCCGAACTCATGGACGACCTTGGTCGCGCCCAGCGCCAGCAGCAGCCAGAAGAGATTGGCCGGGCTGAAGAACTCGTGAAACCTCGGCAGCCGGGCCAGAAACACGTCGAACTCGACCATCACCAGCAGCAGCGCCGATGACACCAGCGCCAGGCACGCCAGCACGACGACGGGCGAGAACATCCATCGCACGAAGGGATAGATCGCGCCGAGGATGCGCTCCGGGTCGATGCCGCGAAAGCGGATCGACAGCAGATTTACCAAGGTGCCGACGCGCTCACGACGGCGTCGCTCGTCGCGGCGCTTCCGTAGCTGCTCGCCCTGACCCGGCGCGTCGGAGACCACCAGGCCGCGGCGGTGCAGCGAGGCGACGAAGTGCTGGAGCTCTTCCAGCTTGATCTTCTGCGGCTGAAATCGCCGCTCGAAGCGGTCCTGGATTTCCGCCAGGCTGGTGCGGCCATCGAGCTGCCGCAGCAGGAAATACTCTTCTTCCTTGAAGCGGAAGTAGCGCAGCCCGAGCGGCTCTTTGACGATCCAGCTCACGCGGCCTTGAAAGCGTTGCTGGCAGGCCGTCAAGTCCGGCCGCCTGCGCAGCGCCACGCGGCGCGACGAGGCGGCCGTAAGGCAACTGGCCTGCGCGAGCATGGGCAGGCTTATACGACGAGACCCCGATCGACACTAGCCCGACGCGCAAGCGCGGGAGAAGCGCACTCGACGGAGCGCAAGAAGCCGGGCTTCTTGCCGCCGGAGCTGCCACGCCCGCGACGAAACCAGGGCTGGTCACAAGACACTAACCCGACGCGTAAGCGAGGGCGTGGCTGGTACTCGCTTCCTCCTTCGCTTACGCGTCGGGTTAGTGATGACCAGCCCTGCAAACGAAACACCCCGGCGTGGGGCCTGGGCCGTGCCGGGCTGCGTCATATCGCGAATTGCGACAACTTCCGGATCACTTGGACCACGCGTCCCACCAGGCATTGCGCGGCTTTTCCGCCGTGGGCCCGCGCGGCACGATGGGGGCCGCGGCCGGTTCGACTAGCGTAGGCGTGATCAGGATGATGAGATCGTGCTCTGCTTTTTCTTCGGCCTCATTCGCCGGCTTGTCCTTGGAACTCACGGGCGGCTGCGCCAGACAACTCAGCATGAGGGTCTGACCGAAGCGGAGCTCTACTCCCGTGTTGATCTCCCGTGTTCGCATCCGTGGAACGGTGAGGCCACCGCCGATCGTCACCGCGCCCCCTTCCTCAATGGTCGAGAGCCTGGGGCGAACCTCCAATCGGACGAACCCTCCATCACACAAGACTGGCAGCACGTCGATCTGGATGCCGGCCTTCTTGAACTCAACGCCCACGTCGTCGTCGCCAACGGGCACGAGCACGGGGAATTCCGCGCCCGAAAAAAAGGACGCGGCCTGGCCGCTCGTGGTCAAGAGCACTGGCTCGGCCAAGACTTTGATCGCGCCTGATTCGCGCAACTTGGCAAGCGCTCTTTCCACGATGCGTGGCTGCTGAAGTCCGAGCCCGAAACGCGTGTCCCCGTGGCCCGCTGTCGTCTCCGTCGAGGGCTTGAGGACCTGCCTGAGGATCTCTTGCGCGACATCGTCGGCCGCCAACTTCTCTCGCAAGACCTGCACGACCTGCATTTTCAACTGCACCTGCGCAGCGGGCTTTTTCGCCGCGGCAGCCTGGCTCAATTCGTCGATCTCCGCCTGAAGCTTCTTGAGCTGTGCGCGTTTTTCTACCAGCGCGGCGCCGAGATCGGCCTGCTTCCGCAGCTCGCGTGCTTGCTCCGTCAAGCCGGCGGCCTCAAGGTGATCGGCCGCCTTCAGGAGATGGTGGATCCGGTAGCACGGCTCCGTTGCCGCAGGGGTGGGATCGGTCGGAGGGACGTACTGACAATCGCCGTGGGAGTGCGCACGGCAGCGATACGGGCTGTGGCGGCAGCACCGCATCGCGCGGCAGCGGCTGGGACGGCAGCGGTGGCGGCGGAAGACCTGGATCGGGATGGTCCAACTGGCCCTGTGCGGCTGCGATGTTCAGCAGCCCCAGCGAAGCCCACAGAACTAGCAACGTCAGTCGTGGCATCGTGCGCTCTCCGAGAGGTGGTTCCGTCCATCGCACAGATTGGCACTCCGTCAAATACTTCGGGCGGCGTAGGGGGTCAAGCCATTCTTGGGCGAAGGCCCGTCGGCTGAGTCGTAGCTGAACTCGTCAGAGTTCAGCGATGTTCCGCTTGGCAAGGCTCTGAAGTCTGGCGACTTCAGCTACTGGAAGGGCCGGCCGCTGTCTGCTCGGGCGTCTGCGGCTGCCAGAAGAACTGGTAGGCGTCGCCCCGTTGCAGCCGGGTGAGGCAGATGATTTCCTGGGTGTGCCCCTTGAAATGCGGCACGCTGTCGAAGATGGCCCCCAGGCCGGTAACGTCGTAGCCTTGAATCCGCCGCCGGGCCAGCAGTCGCTCCGCGGTGAGGCGCGAGAGCACTCGTTGGCCTCGGCGACCACTTCGGTCAGGCGGGCCATGATCTCCTCCTTGAGCATCGGCCCGCGCTCGGCGAACTCTTGCGGCCGATTGCGGACATCCGCCGCCCCGCCAATCCCCGCGACGATCCATTGCCGGACGTTGCCGGTCAGGTGCAGCACCAGATTGCCGATCGAGTTCAAGCCCTCCTGCGGCCGCCACCAGACCTGCTGATCCGTAAGCTGATCCAGACAATGGCGAATGCGGTCCACGCAGCCGTCCAGGCACAGGCGCGTTTCATGAATCACCGCTCGGGCAACGTCGTCGGCTGTCGGCATGGAGTCCACTTCAAAATGGCGGTGGTTTGGGTGCGTGACGACCGAGGTGCGCTGAAAAAAATACTCATTTGCTGGACGACAATGGCACGATCTGCCAAATTACGCGAAGGCGATCACCAACGCTTTTGCCTAAAAATGCACCGCGCACGGATCGCTCCGTCCCTCGAACAAGGATTGACAAGGAGGTTCTCGTGCCTTCGCTTCGTACGGAAAACACTATTCTGCGCGGCGATTGCGTGAAGGCAATGGCGGCCCTGCCCGAGGGCCGTATCGACCTGGCCTTCGCCGATCCGCCGTTCAACATCGGATACGAGTACGACGTCTACGACGACAAGCAAGAGCGCACGCGTACCTCGACTGGTCGCGGAAGTGGATCACGGCCCTCTATCGCGCGTTGAAGCCGACGGGCACGTTCTGGCTGGCCATTGGCGACGAATACGCAGCCGAGCTCAAGTTGATCGCGCAGGACGATGCCGGATTCCACTCCCGCAGTTGGGTGGTGTGGTACTACACCTTCGGCGTGAACTGCAAGTACAAGTTCAGCCGCTCGCACGCCCACCTGTTCTACTTCGTCAAGAACCCGAAGCAATTCACGTTCAACGAGAGTGACTCGACGATTCGCGTTCCCTCGGCGCGGCAACTGGTCTATGCCGACGGCCGAGCCAATCCCGGTGGACGCCTGCCGGACGACACATGGATTCTCCGGCCGCAGGACCTGGTCGACGGCTTCACGCCCGATGAGGACACCTGGTACTTTCCCCGCGTGGCCGGCACCTTCAAGGAACGAGCTGGCTTTCATGGCTGCCAGATGCCCGAACAACTGTTGGGCCGCATTATCCGCGCTTGTTCCAAGCCCGACGAATTGGTGCTTGATCCGTTTTCGGGAAGCGCCACGACGCTGGCCGTCGCCAAGAAGCTTGGCCGGCGGTGGCTGGGGATCGACCTGTCGGACGAATACGTGCAGCGCGGGCTGACCAGGCTCGCGGGAATTCGGGAAGGCGATCCACTGAATGGCGCGGCCAATCCTTCGATCAGCGCTCCAACAACGAGTGCCGGAAAACGGCTTAGCGAACGCCGAGCGGAAGCCGGCGGCTCAACGGCGACCCGTCAGCACCATCGGCGTACGGGCTCGCCACGAAGTGTCGTACTCGAATCGTTCTTGCGAGTACACGACGGCTTTTCAACGGATTGCGTCATGGCAAATCCACAGTTGAATGCCGCGTTTGTGGACACCTGCCGAAAACTGGGCTGGCGCTGAAGGCGGTGGAGTTGAACCGCCTCCTCCTGCGATTGCGCAAGTCGGGCCAGTTCAACATTCAAGCGACTCGGCGCGTGAACATCCGCAACAACCATTTCGAGAAGTTCATCTTCGCAAGTGAGATTGCCGCGCGCGTCTTTAGCGACAAGGGATTCAGCCTCGATGATGTGCTGTCCGATCCCGCCCTGGCGGACGAGTTCGATCGCACCGCAGCGAGTTACGCTCCAGGCTTTCAGCCCTTCGACTACCGCTGGGGTGCTCTGAAAATCCGAAAGACGTACCATGAGCTGTCTGGTGCGATTGACGAGCTCGATGAGGCACTGCAACGTCGGAAAGGATCGCGGCCTGCTCCGTTGACTCGGCTCGACTTTCAAAGGATTCCGGCAGTTCCGGGCATCTACAGAATATGCGGCAGCCAAGGGACCGTTCTCTACGTCGGCGGAACAATCGATCTGCGGCAAAGAATTCGTAGTCAGCTCGGTGACGAAAGTGTGGCGGCTTACGAGAGGTTCTGCGACGGACTTCATTTGAGCATGCTGACCGACATTGATCAGGTGAATCAGCGCAACGGGCTGCAGGGGCATTTGCTCGCAAAGTATCGGCCAAGACTGAATTTTTACGTCGATGATTGCCCGCTGGTCGCATAAGGCGCCCAGCAACACGTCGGTGGTCCATGGCCAAGAAAGGCGCAGACGCCAAGGGCGCAGCTCGTCACAAGCGCAAGCCGTATTTGGTTTTTCTGAGTCACGCCACGGCCGACAAGTACCTCGCAACCCTACTCTGCGAGAGGATCGAAGCAGCGGGGGTCAACGCCTTCCGTGACGACAGGGACATCGGTGGCGGCGATTCGATCCCGGACACGATCAAAAAGACCATCCAACAATCCGATGAATTGGTTGTCCTGCTGACGCCACAATCTCTTACTCGTGATTGGGTGCGATTTGAGATCGGAATGGCCTTTGCGATGGATTGCCGGATCGTGCCGATTTTCTACCATGTCGCCCCGGAGGACGCGCCCGCTATAATCAAAGATAATCGAGGCTTCCACCTCAATGACTTTGGCTCCTACCTCGACAACCTGCAGAAAAGAGTACTTAAGGAATGAGCGTTGCCACGGAGGCCATCTACGACGTATTCGTCTGCCACGGCACACTAGACGTGGGGATCGCGGATGTCGTGCGCCGCGCATTCGAAGCCGAGCAACTCGAGGTCTTCGCGGTCCACGAGATCATTCCCGATGACTCCTTCATGGCGGAGGTGCGCCGGGCATTGGCCGAATGTCATGCTTTCGTCCTGCTTCTGACGCGCTCCACGTTGCAGTCACCCGACGTGGCGCTGGAGATCGGCATGGCTACGGCTTGGAACAAGCCGGTCTATGTGCTCTATGATGGAATCGCCAAGTCGGAGATACCTGTCTACCTCAACGAGTTCCACGTCGCGCCGATCTCCCACCTTGATCGCATCGTCAAGGAGATTCGAGGAAACCAACAGCCATTGACGCAGGAACAACTGGAACGGCTCTTGAAAGTCTATGAGGAGTTCGGCATTCCCACGGACAAGCTGCTTACGAAGCCGGTAGCGCTGCGTGAGCTTGCTCACAAGTACAACCGCAACGGACGGACCAGCATACCGGCAGAGAAGCTTATTCAAGAACTGATTCGCTTGCGGAAGCAGGGAAAGGTGCCCAAACTGCGGCGACAATGAGAGCGCCGCTAGGTCGCCGCGGCCGTCATCGTGGACAGCCCCTCCTCCACCGCCTCCAAGATCGCCGCCGCCGATTCGATGCCGATCGACAGCCGGATCGTGCCGCCGGTGATGCCCAGGGCCGCCTGAGCCTCGGACGACAGCTTGCGATGGCTCGTCGAGGCCGGGTGGCTGAGCGTTGTGCTCAAGTCGCCCAGCGAGGGGCTGAAGGGAATCCGCCGCGCGGCGCCGATGAACTGCTGCGCCGCCAGCCCGCCGCCGCGCAGCGTGAACATCACCATGTTGCCGAAGCGGTCGCCGAATTGACGGCGGGCCAAGGCGTTGTCGGGATGCTGCGGCAGCCCCGGGTAGGATACCGCTTCGATGGCCTGGGGCTTCTTGAGCAGGAATGCCGCCACGACGCGCGCATTCTCGTCGGCGCGGTCCGCCCGCAAGGCGAGCGTCCCCAGCCCGCGGGCAGCCAGCCAGCAATCGAACGGCGGCGCGCTCAGCCCCCACACCGAGACCACGGGCACAATCCGGTCCCACAGATCGGCCCGGCCGCAAAGCACGCCCAACAGCACGTCGCTGTGGCCGTTCATGATCTTGGTCAGGCTCTCCAGCACCAGGTCGGCGCCATGTTCCAGCGGCCGGCAGACGGTGGGACAAGCCAGCGTGTTATCGACCAGCAGCCGCGCGCCCGCCCGATGAGCGATTTCCGCCAGGGCGGCGATGTCGCTGACGCGCAGCGTGGGGTTGGTGATCGTCTCGGCCACCAGCAGCTTCGTGCCAGGCGTGGCTGCGGCGGCCGTGGCGGCCAGGTCGCACGTATCGACAACGGTGCGGCGGATGCCCAGGCGAGGGGACTCGTTGGTGAAAAGATTCAGGCTCTGGCCGTAGAGCCGGTTGCTGACGACGACGTGGTCCCCCTGCTGGAGCAAGGCCAGCACAGCGGCCGACATGGCCGCCATGCCGGAGCCGCAGACGATTGCCCGCTCAACGCCATGCAGCTCGGCGCACTTGGCCGCCAGCAGTTCGGCGTTGCTGCCGCCGTCGCGTCGGTACACGAAGCCGGGCTCGCGGCCATCCAGGATCGCCGCGGCTTGCTCGGGGCTGTCGCACTGATGGACCGAGGCCACGTCGATCGGCGGCACGAGTGGCCGCGTGGGCGAGGCCCGCGGCGCATCGGGGCGAGGGCAGATGTCTTCCGGGCGTGGGTGCATGGCAGATCCATGTGGGGCACGTTTCTGAACGTGCCCATCGTCACAACATACCTGTCAAATAACTCGGGCACGTTTAGAAACGTGCCCCACATTCCGCTCGCGGAGCGAGACGGCACTGACTACACAAACCGCAGCAGCGCGTACTTCTTCTTGCCGGAGCGCAGAACGATCACCGATCTCGCTGGCCAGGTGCGTGCCGTGAGCCGGGCATCGACGCTCGTCGATGCGGCGGTTGTTGACGTAGGCGCCGCCTTGCTCGACGGTGCGGCGGGCTTCGCCTTTGCTCTTCGCGAGGCCGGCTTCGACGAGCGCGTCGACGATCGGCAGGCCGCTCGCCGTCGAGCCGCGTCGCGAGGCAGCTCCTTGCTGGGCACGTCGGCGAAGATCTCGGCCAGCTTGCGCGTCGGTCAGGTCGTCGATCTCCGCGCCGAAGAAGATCGTCGGTCGCCCGCTGCGCCGGCGGCGAGGCCGTCGTCGCCGTGGACCAGCCGCGTCAGCTCCTCGGCCAGCCGCCGCTGGCTGTCGCGTGGCGGCGGCGTCCGTCTGCGCGAGCTGATCGAGCGACTTCGATCTCCTCGTGCGGCAGCTCGGTGAGCAACCGCAGGCAGTTGCCGGCGTCGGCGTCGTCGACGTTGATCCAGTACTGGTAGAACTGGTAGGGGCTGGTCCGCTCGGCCGAGAGCCAGACGGCGCCCGTTCTCGGTCTTGCCCATCTTCGTGCCGTCGGACTTGGTCAAGCAGCGGGCAGGTCAGGCCGTAGAGCTGCACGCCGTGCATCCGCCGGGCCAGGTCGATGCCGGCGGTGATGTTGCCCCACTGGTCGCTGCCGCCGATCTGCAGCTCGCAGCCGTACTTGTCGGTGCAGGTGCACGAAGTCGTAGGCCTGCAGCAGCATGTAGCTGAACTCGGTGTAGCTGATGCCCGCGTCGTCGCGCTCGAGGCGGCTCTTCACCGAGTCCTTGGCCAGCATCACGTTGACGGGAAAGTTCTTGCCGACGTCGCGGAGGAAGTCGAGGTAGCTGAACGGCCCGATCCAGTCGAAGTTGTTGACCAGCACGGCCGCGTTGCGGCCCGCGTCGAAGTCGAGGAACCGCCGCATCTGCGCTGCGATGCCGGCGACGTTGTGCTCGCAGCGCTTCGACGCGAGAGCAGATTGCGCTCCTCGCTCTTGCCGCTGGGGTCGCCGATCATGCCGGTCGCCCCGCCGACGACGGCGATCGGCCGATGCCCGGCCTTCTGGAACCGCCGCAGCATCATCAGCGGCAGCAGGCTGCCGACGTGCAGGCTGTCGGCCGTGGGATCGAAGCCGGCGTACAGCGTCCGGCAGCCGCCGCGCAGCCAGCCGGGCAAGAGGCGTCGTCGGTGGTCTGATGGATCAGCCCGCGCCAGCGCAGATCGGCGAAAATGTCGCTCATGCCGGCAAGTTACCAGCGAGCGCCGGGCACGGCAATGTCGGGCGGAAAGCGTGGCATGGTCATCTGAGCCATCTTGGCCATGCGGCACAGAAACAGGGGGAGGGTGGCACGCCCAGAACATGGATGTGATGGACGTGGCGCGGCTCAACCACGTCTACCACGCCCTTCGCATCCATGCTCAGAGCGTGCCACCCGTTCGTGCCACTCTACGCTCGTGCACGGGCTGGAAGCCCGTGCCATGGGGCTGGCTGGAGCCTGCCCTACGCTTTGGACCTCTTGGGCACGGGCACGGCCTTGGCGAAGTCGGGCATGGGATAGCGGCGCTCGTTGTCGCGCCACCAACTCTTCCACATGACAAACGTCGGCGTGCAATCGGTCCAGGGATTTCGCCAGGCCTGTGGCTCTCGGCCGTGGTCCTGACCGGTGAGCCGTCGCAGGGCAGCCGCAGCCTGAAAACGGACTTCAGCGTCTGCATCGGCCAAAAGCGGGATCAGGTCGCCCACGGCCCAGGGCGGAGCCAGGTCGGCGACGATCCGTATCGCCTTCTGGCGCTGGGGCCGCTCCTGGGTCGAGATGTCCGACTGTACGTAACGCAAGAGCGGCAATACGCAATGCTCGCCCAGCCCACGCAGCTCTTGTTCGTACAGCATCGACGCCTTGGCGTGGCCGATCGACGCCAGAAGGCCATCAACGCGGGCGAGCAGCTCCGGATCGGCGTGGCCCTTCCTCACCAGGAGCGTGTCGATCCAGGTGGCGGCCAGCAGGGCGTCTTCCTGGTGGGGCAAGAGCATGAACTGCCCTCCCTGGATCGTCACGGTGTCGCCGCGCGGCAGCTTGCGCTTCGCCTCGCCGGCCCGCAGCTCGACTTCGCCGCGCGCGGCCGTGAGGCGGATCTCGCCCCGCTCGCTTACGGTGGAAATCAGCGAGGCGTTCGAGGGGCACGTGAAGCTCCAGATCAGGTTCTCGGGCAGCAACTTCTCGGGGGGTGCTACGTTCTTGGTGCACGGCGACGGGTCCGCCGGAACCGACGTGTACACCTCCATCGCCACGTCTTCGGGGGCAGAACACCACACCTGGCCCTTGTGCAGCTCGAGGCTGCGGGGCGAGCGGACCGTCAGCTCCGAGTCGTCGTTCATACGAATCACGCAGCCGTCGGTAGTTTGCACCTCGCAGCGCACTCCCGGCTCGGTGCGGATCGTAGCACCGCTCTGGCAGGAGGCGCCGAAGAGCACGAGGCAGCAGCCCAATCCGACTGGGCCGCGTGGCGAATGCTCACGTCGCCCGTGGCGACGACCAGATGGGCCACGGGTGTCGGCGCGGCGTGCGAGGCATTTTCGGCGGGCCTCTTTGCGCCGGCGACAGTTTCACCGCCGGTTTTCGACCCGTCGGACGACGAGCCTTCGCGGGCAGTGTATGGCCGAACTTCGACGAGCTTCTTCCAAGGCTGAAACACCAGCACCGCAATCAAGAACCCCGCCGCCATAGCGGCCAGCCAGGAAGCAACCTGTCGCCACGTGGCATGGCTGGAGGAGCGGCCGATTGCCGCAGGAGCCGCAGCGTGGACCGCCGGCACGGCGACCGTCTCGGACTGCTGGGCCAGGCGCGAGGATACCTGCTCCGCCAGCCGAGCAGCCGCGCCGCGCTCTACTGCGAACAATCGCCGCAGGTCGTCATCCAGCTCGCGGGCCGCGGCGAGCTGCTCGGCGCAGTCGGCGCATACCGCCACGTGTTCCTCGAGCGCCGAGCGATCGTCGGCCGAGGCTTCCCCGTCCGCGACGGCGCTGATCAGGTTTTGGGCAACGCAGCAGTCCATCGGTCAAGCCTCCGCACGTGGGCTTCCGCAGGGCGTTTCCACGCGGCGCAGACGCTCGCGCAGCGTGGCTCGGGCCCGAGTAAGGCGTGCGTTAATGGTGGCCGGCGAAACTCCCAACAGTTCCGCCAAATCGGCGTACGTCACGTCCTGGTAGTAATACAAGAGGAGCACCTCGCGGCAGTCGTCGTCAAGCTGGTTGACGCAGTCCATCAGCTTGCGCGATTCTTCCGCCCGCTCCACTTCGTGCGAGGCGTCCACGGCGCTCGCCAGCAGCTCTGCGGGCGACTGATCCGGTGCCAACGAGGTGAACGGCACCTGGGCCGTCTGTTTGGCCTTCAGCCAATCCAGACAGACCCGCTGGGCGATTCCCCGCAGCCAAGGGCCGAACCGCTCGCCGCGCACCAGCGAAGGCAATGCCCGAAGGCCTCGCAGCAGCGTCTCTTGCACCAGGTCCTCGGCGGCATGCCAGCAGCGGATCCGGGCATGGCACACGGCCAGCACCGGCGCAGCCCAACGCCGCACCAGCTCCGCGTAGGCGGATGGCTGACCGTCGAGCGTCTGGCGGACAAGTTCCTCATCCGCCGGGTCGGGAGTGCTGCTGGAGCTCACGGAGGCTGGCCTCTCCAAGATGTAGTAGAACAAGCAGCGGGAGTTAATAGCAAGAATTGCCAAAGGCGAGCGTCGCGGCGTCAGCCCGACGTTTACAGCGACTTTCGCTGTCGGCACGTTATCTACGTGGTCGGCACCGGGCGGCTCAACGAACCTGCAAAAAACGCGTATTAACTCCTGCCGCTCGTTCTACCTATCTATCGGACTGAGACACGCACGTCGGGCTGACGCCTCGACGCTCGCCGGGGGACGCCTTCGACGCTCGCCGGTGCACCGACGCTCGCCTTCAAAGGAGTTTTGCCATGCGTAAGTCTTTGGCGATTTCGGCCCTGCTGCTAGCGGCGGCCACTGTGCTGTTTGTCACTCAGCGCACCGCACGCACCGAGGCGGCGCCGGCGGGCACCACCGAGTCGGCTGGCGAAAGTGCTCCCTTCGTCGTCCATGAATGGGGCACGTTCACCAGCTTCTCCGGCTCCGATGGCGTGCGGCTGGAGTTCCGCCCGCTGGTCTCGAGCGACCTGCCCGGTTTCGTCTTCAATCGCGCCCGGCAGGTCGGCGCCTACAGCGATCTCGGCAAGGCCCGCTGGCTCGTGCGGGAGCGAATGGAGACGCCCGTGACGTATTTCTATACCGACCGCGAGCGCGAGGTGGACGTGAAGGTCGGCTTCCCCAAGGGTCTGCTCACGGAGTTCTATCCGCCAGTGAAGAAGATGTCGCCCCCCTTCGAGCGGGAGAAAGTCGTGCCGATTCGTAATGCCGAGCTGGACTGGGGCACCGTGCGGCTGATCCCCACCGAGAAGCTACGCACTTCGCTCACCGACAAGGCCACGGCCGATGTCGTCCATCAGCGGCTGCTGGACTCGCTGCTGCCGGCGGCCAGCGGCGACCATTACGGCTTCGCCCGCGACACCGATTCGGCCCTGGTCTATGCCAAGCTGCCCGGCGATCCCAAGCAGCCTTTTGACGTGCCCAAGGGCGACTTCTTCGAGAAGTTCCTGTTCTATCGCGGCATCGGCAACTTCGCCCTGCCGATCAACGTGCAGGCCGTCGGCGGCGGGCAGTTCGAAGTCCGCAACGACGGCCCGGACCCCATCCGCTCGCTGTTCCTCGTCACGGCCGAGGGCAAGGAGCTGCGGATGGCCTTTGCTGGCAGCCTCGAGCCGGGCGGGCGGATGACGATGGTCCAATCCTCGCAGCCCACCACGATGGACGCCCTGGCCGAGGCCGTCACCGAGGCCCTCGTCGCGGAGAAGCTCTATGACAAGGAAGCCCGCGCCATGGTCAACACCTGGCGGAACTCTTGGTTCGGCGAGCAGGGCACGCGGCTGTTCTACATGGTGCCGCCGCGGCTGACGGATGAGCTGTTGCCGCTGACAATCTCGCCGCAGCCGGACGAAATCGTCCGCGTGCTGGTGGGCCGTTACGAGATCATGTCTCCCGAGGACGAAGCCCGCGTGACGCAGCTCGTGCAGCAAAGCGTCCGCGACCGCACGGCCTTCAACGCCAAGGCGGAGAAGGACGAAAAGCTGCGGCAGCAGGGCTATCAACTGCCCAAGGCGATTGTCGAACTAGGCCGGCTCGGCGAGCCGGCGCTGGTGCGGATCAAGACGATCAACAAGGAGCCGGGGGTGAGATACGAGGCGGAGGCGCTGTTGGCCCAACTGCGGGCTCAAATTGCGGCGGAATAGACCGCAGGACGCTGCCGAACGTCCAACGTCCAACGTCCAACGCTTAACGTCCAACGTCGAACACACATCAACGCCCGCGTCGAACCCATTGCGTTCGACGTTGGGCGTTGAACGTCAATTCAACGTTCGACGTTCGCGCGAGTGCTCGCGGGCATTTTCTCGTAGCCGAAGTCGCCAGACTTCGGGAAGCCTGAACTCTGGCGAGTTCAGCTACCGGATCTCTGCCGTGAACGCTCCTGCTCTCTTAGCGAGACGTACCGACCCCCGCATCAGCCGGTCTTCCTTCCCCTCGCCGGCCTCGATGATGATCGCCGACTCCGTCAACAGGCCCTTCTCCGCCATGTTGATCGCGTAACATCGCGTCTGGCACAGCCCGCAGCCGACGCAGCGGTCGGCCAGCACGCGCGGGGCCGAGAAGCCGGTGCCCTCGACCGGCAGGCCGGTTTCCTCGTCCACTTCCGTGCGGACCTGCACGAACTCGATGGCATGGTAGCCGGCGGCGTGGCACTCATCGACGCAGAGCTGGCAGGCCTCGCGGCCGGCAAACGGCAGGCACGTCTGCTCGTTGACGATGGCCAGGCCCATCCGGCAGACCTTCTTTTCCTCCAGCGGCAGCGCGCGGATGGCCCCCGTCGGGCAGACCTGGCCGCAGGCGTTGCAGCTCGATTCGCAGCCGGCGAAGTCGGCCACGACGTGAGGGCGTCCAAAGGCCTTCGAGCCCTTGCTGGAAGCCGAGCACCTGAAGCACGTCGTTGGGACAGGCCTTGAAGCACTCGCCGCAGCGAATGCACATCTCGAGGAACTCCTGCTCCGGCACGCTGCCGGGCGGCCGCACTGGGCGAAACGCCTGTGGATCGCCGAGGTTCGCGCCCAAGGCCTTGGTGCCGGTGGCGGCGGCCCAGCCGCCGAGCGTGCCGGCCAGCGTGCCGATGCCGGCGGCCAGAAAGCCGCGGCGGCCCAGCGACGTCTCGTGCGTTGGCGGCTCGTCGAGCACCTTCAGCTCCACGCCGTTCCAACGCTCGACGAACTTGATCGCGTGCGTCGGGCAGACGCCGCCGCAGGTCTGGCACAGCGTGCAGTCGGTCGTCCGCGTAGTGAAGTCCGGCTTGATGGCGTCGAACGGGCAAATCTCCACGCACTTGTTGCAGTGGATGCAGGTCGATTCGACCTTCCGCTCGGTGGCGCGCAGCAGGTTGCCCACCGAGAACACCGCCCCGCTGGGGCAGACGTACTTGCACCAGAACCGCGGCCGCAACAGGCCCAGGGCCAGCACGGCGAAGAAGAGCCCAATCGAGACGGCGTGCCCCCAGTGTGGCGGCGGCACGTTGTGCCAGCCGCGCGTCCAGGCCGTTTGCAGCGGGCCGAAGAGATACATCAGCCCGCGGGTGATCACCGGGATGGCCGACACGAAGCCGGAGACCAGCACGCCGCACATGGCGGCCACCAGCGTGCCCAAGAGCACGTAGTACTTGATGTGTACCCACCAGCCGTCGTCGGCCACGCGGAAGCGGGTGATCCGCTTGCCGACGATCCAATCGAAGAGGTCGATCAGCGTGCCCAGCGGGCAGAGGTAGCCGCAAAACCCGCGCGGCACGACGATGCCGATCAGGAGAATCACCCCGGCGAACACGAGCGACCAGACCCAGGCCTTGGCGGCCACGGCGGTGGAGATGCTGACCAGGGGATCGATGATCAGGAACGTCTCGGCGGCGAGCGTTTCCTTCGCGGCGAGGTCGTCGGTGTAATGCGAGGGCCAGGCGTCGGGATCGCGGTCGAAGAGGGTCCATGGCCCGCCGCGAAGAGCAACCAGGCGGCGCACGTCGCCGCCCAGGCGCTTGACGGAGCTGCTATCGGGCGAGCCCGCGGCGTCGGGCCGGACGTGCAGCCGCCGCTCGAGCACGGCGGCCACACGGAACTCGCCGAGCTTCTGTTCGGCGGGGTTCTCGACCGACTCGTCCAGGACGTCGATCACACCGTCGGCCTCGGCCGCGAAAGCGACCGCCGACTCGCACGAGACGACGACCCGGCCGGCATCCGCATCGAATTCCGGCTGCCAACCGCGCGACGACCTATGGTCTACCACGGCGTTGGCTGCGCGATGAAGCGTCCAGGGACCCGGGCTGATCGCCAGGAGCTGCTGCATCTCGTCTGCCGTGAGCGGGACCACCGGCTCGAGGTGCAGCTTGGTGGCCGCGATGGCTTCGACGCGCAGTGCTCCGACGGCCCGATCATAAGGGTCGGTGCCGGCCTCGTCACGTGCGAAGAGCAAGCTGCCGGCGCTGAATCTCTTCAGGCAGATCGCGCTGCGTGACGAGCGTGAGTTGGTCGTCAGCTTCGTGGGGCACGCGGCTCGCGTGCCCGTCCTCAGGCACGCGAGCCGCGTGCCCCACGATCTCGACCTGCCAGCCGGGCCACGACCGGGCCGGCTCACGCGGCCGCGCGCTGTACGGCCAGCAGACGTAGAAGAAGAGCACCAGAAAGCCGACGAAGCAGATCGACTGAATGACCCGCCGCAGCGGCGCCGAGTACCAGGTCGGTCCGAGCCACTTCAGCATCCGTCGCAGCCAGCCGGGACGGTAGCGATCAGACGCCGAGAAGAACGCTTTGGGCAGGACCAATCGCGGCAGGCGAACCAGCCAGGCCGGCAAGCCGAAGGGATCGCAGTCGCGGCGCTTCCGCAGATACGGCAGAAAGATGTCCAGCCGCAGTGCGGCGCGAGACAGTTGCCGACTGCCGCGCCGCGATACCAGCAGCACGAGCCCAATCATCAGCAGCAAGCCGCCGACGGTCCACAGCAGCGGTTCACCGACATCCCAGAATGCAAACACGGCTGACATCGTTGGAATCGAACGGCTTAGTCAGCGTTCGAATCGATTGTTGGACGTTGGATGTTCGACGTTCGACGTTGGACGTTGGACGTTGGACGTTGGACGTCCATTCACGTCGGGCTTACGCCTCAACGCTCGCCGGCCTGCTAATTTCCGGCCGCCGCCAGCGCCTTGGCCGTGGCGTTGATGATCGCCTCCGAGGTAATCGTCGCGCTGCTCGTGGCATCGACCCCTTTCACTCCCTGCTTCTCGATGATCTTCCGCGGCGTGTCGGTCAGCGCCGAGTAGAACTGCTTCTCGATGTGCCGCATGACCTTCACGCTTTCGATCCGCCCCGAAGCGACCGTCACTTCCACCTCCAATTGTCCTTCATAGCCCAGGCTGCTGCCACGGTGGGCGCCGTCGGGCACTTTCTTCACGTCCGTCAGCTCGAACAGCTTGATGGCTTCGACGCTGGCCCCGGCCCGGTCGTGCTGGCGTTTCAGGCCGTCGTTGCCGTTCTTATCGGTGGCGCGGATGGCCAGCACTTGATTGTAATAGTCCAAGGCTTTCCTGAACTGCCCGTCGGAGCGGTAGCCGTCGGCCAAGTGCAGCAGGGCCGTGGTTGCCGTGCCGGGGTCGGTCTTGCGGGCCGCATCGGTCAGCTTGCGGGCCAGCTCGAGGTCGCCCATGTCGGCCAGCAGCTTGATGGTCTTCACGTTATTGGAGACCTTGCGGAGCTGTTCGACGGCCATTTGCTTGTTGCCCAGCTTCCAATAGCACTCGGCCAGCTCGACCGCGGCCCCCAGGCCGAGCTGCTTGGTGCCGGCCTGCCGCCACCAATAGGCCGCGCGGGCATAGTCTTCCAGCAGGTCGTGGTATTTCTCGCCCAGCATGTTCATCACGCGGACTTCGACGTCGGTCTTGCCCTTGTTGACCTCCAGCAGATGGTGCAGCAGCTTGATGCCCTCGTGCCAGCGGCCGGGGTTGGGATTGATGATGTCCCAAACGTACTGGCCGACGTTGGCCTGATTGTTCCAGCCGCCCGGTGGTCGCTCCGGAAAGGCGAGGTCGAGCGACTTGGGAAAGTCGAGCGGCGTGTCTGCATACCAGGCCGGCAGCTCCCGGCCCGCCTCGCGGATCAGGGCGTCGATCTGGTCGCGCGAACGCGCCACGCCGGTGCTTGCCCCGGCCGACTTGGATTTGCCGACAGAGCCGGTTCCGGCCGTCTTCGTTGCACTGGCGCCCTTGCCTGTCGTGCGCTCGTTGACCACCTCGCGCTTCTCGCCGACGGTGATGGCGTGCACGTCGGCGAGCTTGTATTTCCGGTTGAACGACCGCCCCGCGATCACGATGCGCATGCTGATGTGCGTGTCGGTTTTCTCGAGGATCTCGCCCTGGAGCTTGGCGCCACTGAGCAGCTCGAGCGTGTCGGCACGCGTGGTCGTGGCCGCGAGCCATAGCAGGCAGCCGGCGGCCAATGCCGTAGCGAACGTGCGCCAGGAAAGGATGCGCGGCCTGGAGGAGTGTGCCATATTGGACTGCGGCGACTTGTCGCCGCTTTAGGATATCTTGGACAATCGATGAGATGCGGCGCGATTCTGCAGCGCGAGGAAAAATCCAAAAGCGGCGACAAGTCGCCGCACTCCAGGGATTGCTATAGGACTGGGAAACCTCTCGTGGCCATCGTGCGGCCGTCTTTGAGGACGAGAAAGGCGTCCGCGCCCGCTGCCGCCGCCACCAGTTCCAGCCCTCGCTCCACGCCGGCCACGAAGACGGCCGTGGAAAGCGCGTCGGCCTCCAGGGCGGTCCGGGCGGCGATCGAGACGCTGGCCAGTTGGGGGGGCGAGCGGCCGGTGCGCGGGTCGAAAATGTGGTTGTAGGCCCGGTCGGGAGAAAACGTCGTCGCGTAGTCGCCTGAGGTGGCCAAGGCCCGGCCGTCGAGCTTCGTCAGCGCGATGTAGGCCTCGGCCTCGCGCGGGTGCTGGATGCCGACGGTCCAGGCGCCGCCGTCCGCACGGTACCCTAACGGGCCGATCTCGCCCGCATTGACCAGGGCATGTTCGATGCCGTGCTCCCGCAGCGCGGCCAGCGCCCGGTCGGTGGCAAAGCCCTGGGCAATGCCGTTGAGCGTGACGGCCATGCCCTCGCCGCGCAGGGCGACGCGCTGCTCGGAGATTTCCAGCCGCCGCCAGTCCACCTTGCGGCGAGCGGCCTCGATCTCCGCTGCCTCTGGCAGCCGCCCTTGCCGCTGGGCATCGGCGTATAGCGTCCAGAGCGGCTGCACCGTCACATCGAAGGCGCCGCCGCTTGCTTTGGAGAAGTTCGTGGCGGCACGCAGCACGCTGACCAAATGCGGATGCGGCGTCTCCAGCACTCCGTAGCGGTTGAGCCGCGACAATTGGCTGTGCGGCCGATAGATGCTCATCAGCTCTTCGACCAGCTCCAGCTCGTCAAAGGCCGCGGCCACGGCCTGCTCGGCAACTTCGCGCCGGTCGTGAAGAGCGGTGATCGAGACTTCCGATCCGAGGGCCTTGGCCGTGCGCGTGCAGCTGGCCAAGCCTGCGGTGTCAGGCGCATCCGAACGGTCGCGGCGGGCGGACGGGAAGCTGCGCCACGCGGCGTATCCAAAGCCTGCCGTGCCGCAGGCCCCGAGGGCGGCGCAAAGAAATCGCCTACGGCTCGTACGCATGCCTCTGCTCCGGTGCGTGCGACGTTAGGGTGTAGAATCGCTGGATGCACTTGTCTTAGAGAACGGCGCGTCTCAACGTCAAGCAAATTTCTCGCGTTTTTGACGCGTCCCGCGGCGCGCCCGTTGCTCACCACATCATCAAGGCATCGTCAAGGGCCCAACGCATCAATCCTGCTTGATCCGTATTGGCCGTTGTGATACGTTGACCGCCATAGCCAGGAAGGCTCCCGCCATTGTTACCCGCCATTTCCCGTTCTCGGGCTTAGTCAGGAGGAACCCATGCTCAAGATTTGGAACACCGGCCGTTCGCGCAATTGCGCAGGCGTGTCTCGGCGTGATTTTCTTCAGGTTGGCTCGCTGGGCGTGGCAGGGCTGACGCTGCCCGAAGTGCTTCGTGCCCGCGCAGCGGCGGCCGACTCGCCAAAACCCAAGAAGCAAAAGTCCGTCATCCTCTATTGGCTCGACGGCGGGCCGACGCACTTCGAGACCTACGACCCCAAGCCCGACGCGCCGGCCGAGTACCGCGGCCCGCTGGGCACGATCAAGACCAACGTCGAGGGCATCCTGCTGAGCGAGCTGCTCGTGAAGCACGCCAAGCAGATGGACAAGGTCTCGATCCTCCGCTCGGTGCACCACGACAACGGCGACCACTTCGCCGCCGGCCACTGGATGCTCACCGGCTACCACGGCTCCAACGCCGCCGACATGGACCCGCAGTTCCCCTCGGTCGGGGCGATCGTCTCCCGCGTCCAAGGCGCGAATCGTAGCGGTGTCCCTGCGTATGTTGCCGTGCCCTACGCGGCGACCATCGGCCTGCGGCCTGGCTACATGAGCGCCACGTATCTCGGCGTTCCCTATAACCCGTTCGATGCGGGCGACCCCAGCGTCACCAACTATCAGGTGCAAAACGTCAACTTGCCGACCGGGCTGACGATGGACCGCGTGGGCGACCGCAAGGGGTTGCTGGGGCAGCTCGACGGCCTGCGCCGCGAAGCCGACCAGAGCGGCCTGATGAAGGGGCTCGACTCGTTCAATGCCCAAGCCTTCGAGATGATCACCGGCCCGGCCGTCCGCCGGGCGTTCGACATCTCCAAGGAAGATCCCAAAGTCCGCGACCGCTACGGCCGCGAAACGTACGGCCAAAGCGCCCTCCTGGCCCGGCGTCTGGTCGAAGCAGGCGTCACGTTCGTCAACATCCACAACGGCGGCTGGGACCATCACGCGCAAATCGAGCCGGCGATGAAGAGCCGGCTGCCGTCGATGGACCAGTCGATCGCCACGCTGATCGAAGACCTGCACGACCGGGGCCTCTTGGAGGACACGGTGGTAGCAGTGATGGGCGAGTTCGGCCGCACGCCGCGGATCAACCCCTCGGCAGGCCGCGACCACTGGGGCAACGTGATGAGCGTGCTCATCGGCGGCGGCGGCCTGAAGGGCGGCCAGGTCGTCGGCGCCTCCAACGTCAAGGGCGAGTTCCCCACCGACAACCCGCTCAAGCCGGCCGACGTGCTGGCCACGATCTACAAGGTGCTGGGCGTGGACCTGGAGACCCACTTCGTCAACCGCGCCGGCCGCCCCATTTCGATCAACAACTACGGCCAGCCGATCAAGCAATTGCTGGGCTAGCGTGTAGCCGAAGTCGCCAGACTTCGGACGGCTGAACTCTGGCGAGTTCAGCTACGTGCAATAGCCAAAGCCCGGCTTCTTCAAGAAGCCGGGCTTTTCCACGCGCTCATTCCCTGCGGCGAAACAGGTAACGCACGAACGACAGAATCCCGGCGAACTTGTACGTCGGATCTACGTAGTGCTCGATCACGTAGAACATGAAATAGTAAAGCCGGGCGAACGACCAAACGGCCACCGCCAAGAGAAACGCCACCTTGAGCGTCGGCTGCTCGAGAATCAAGAGCGCTGACGACAGCAGCCCGATGACCAGGAACAAGAAGCCCTTCAGATAGATCAGCCGCGGGCTTTTGAGATCGGTCATGGGAACCCGTGCAGGACTGCGGCGACTCGTCGCCGCTCTGGGATTCTGGAGGCTGGCACTGTCCGTGGCATTGCCACGCTCCGACAGAATCCAAAAGCGGCGACAAGTCGCCGCACTCCAGACGAAGCGGCCGCTCCTCCTGGCGACTCATGATCGCCCTTTGCCCGACAGACCCACGAGCACACCCGCGATCAACAAGCCAGCCAGCGCTCCCAGCAGCATCGCCCCCAGGCCGCCGCCGCCGAGCTTGGTCTTCGGGGACGGTTTGAGGGGCCCGGGTTCGCGCGTGCCCTCGCGCCGGACGGCCGGCTTCTTGTCCTTGGCGTCGTAGAACTCGGGCGTGTTCCGCCGGGCCGGCATGCGGTATTCGCCGAACGTCAGGTTCTGACCGCCGACCACCTCACGGGGGAAGTCGCCGTCGATGACCGTGAGGGTCATCTTCTTGAGGTCATCCAACGAGTCCTTGAGGGCCTTCTCGCGCTCCGCGTCGAGCACCGCCAGGTTCAGCTTGTCGATCGCCGGCCCGCGGAGGCCGAAGTGCTCGCCGATCCGCAGCAGCATCTTCTCGTCTTCCTCGTGCGGGTGCGACAGCCGCCCGGCCTTCACCGCCAACAGGTCCGAGGCGAACAGCTCCTTGGCCTCGCCGTTGTGGGGCGTGGGATCGCGCCGCTGGGGCAAGCTCTGGCGGTGCCATTGCTGCAAATCGGCGACCGTGCCGCCGATGATCCGCAGCGGCAGCGGCTCGGTGACGTTGCGGAACACCTCGCCGCCGGTGAGCTGCCGCACGACGAACTCTTCCGGGATGCTGCGCAGCTTCCGCGGCCCGTCGGTCACCAGGTAGACGATGTTGTGCAGCTCCCCTTCGTTGTAGGCAGATAGCCGCATCGGCAGCACCAGCTCTTCGGTCTTGAAGCGAAAGGCCATGGCCTGCACATGGCCGTCGAACGTGGAGCCGGCGGGCAGCTTGGTATCGACCCCCTTGATCCGCGGCTTGGGATCGACGTTGGCCTTGCCGCCGACCTTGGCCTTCTCGGCCACGAAGCACCAGCCCAGCGCGATGTATTCCTCGCAGACGGCGTCCATGCCTTTTGGGTATTTGTAGCCGTGGTCGTCCATCCAGCGCTTCAGCGCGGCGGCGCTGCCGGCCTCCAGCACGGCGGCTTCGTACATGCCGACGGCCTCCTGGCGCAGCACGCGGACCTCGTCCTTCCGCAGACCCAGGCCGCCGCCACCCGGCAAGCTTTTCGCGCCCCCTTTATTCGCGGCACCGCTGAGAGCGCGGAAAGCAGGCCTTGGCCGCAGGTCGATCACCACCTCCGGCGGGTCGATCGCCTTGGTGATCTGCGGAAAGATGTCCTCGGAGACCTTCCGCAGCGCGGGCGGCGTGGGGAAAGAAATCAGCATACCGAAGTCTTCCACCTTGCCCCGGAAGCCGGGCCGGATGACGAAGGTCTCGATGCCGTCTTTGTAGAACACGTAGGTCTGCTGGTCGCCGACGCGGACTAGCGACGTGTTGTCGGTGACGTAGATCGGCGGCACCATGCCGCACGGGTCGGCCAGGGCTACGCTTCCCGAAAGACCGATGGCACATCCCATGATCAGCACGCCGAAGACTCGCAGCCGACGAATCGCGCGGCGGACGCTCATCGACGTCCAGCTCCTGCGGCAAGAGGAACGCATGATCGGCTCCTTGAAAACAGCGGAAACAGGAGTTGCCTGGCGGTATCCTTTAGACGGCCGGGCGAGCGGCCCGTTCCGGCGGATGGCCATTGTAGCCGATTGCCGGCGAATTGCGCCAATGAGCGTGCGGTCAGGCACTACTCAATCCGGCCAAATTGCCCCCCTCCTGACGGCAACGCTAATCATCGCTAATTCACGCTAATGAATGCGGCGTGATCGCTCATTGGCCGCGGGGATTATCGGCTGGCGGAGCTTGCCCTTAGTAGCGTTGATTAGCGCACCTTAGCGTTCCGAAGTCCTTCAACAACGAGTGGAGCACCGATGAACAGCACCCTGCCCTCACGCGCCTCGCTTTCTCTGTCCGGTCTCAACCGCCGCGCTGCCCTCTCCTCCTGCGGTGCCGCCGCCGGGCTGTGGCTCATGAATCAGGCCGTCGCGCAGGAGAAGAACCCCGCCGCGGCGGTGGCCGACTCAGCCTCCAGCATTCGCATCACCGCGATGAAGACGCACCGCGTGCACCACAAGGTGTACGTCGAGATCGAGACCAACCAGAAGATCACCGGCTGGGGCGAAGTCAGCGCCCTGGTGCCCACGGCGGCCGAGGAGCTGGCCAAGGCCCTGTTCGAGCTGCTCGACGGCGAGAACCCCACGCGCATCGAGCATCTTTGGCAGAAGCTCTACCGCGCGCACCGCGACATCCGCGGCGGGCCGTTCATGTGCCACACGCTGGCCGGCATCGACATGGCCCTGTGGGACATCACCGGCAAGCTGTGGAAGCGTGCCGGTCTATCGCCTGCTGGGCGGGCCGTGCCGCGACAAGATTCGCGTCTATCCCACGTCAAAGGCCAGCAAGGTGCCGCCGCACGGGCATCTACGAGCACTCCGGCCGGCCGGCCGATATCGACCGCATGGTGCAGACGCTCAAGCAGACGCGCGAGCGGGTCGGCCCCGACGGCACGGTGATGTTCGACGCCCACTGCGCCGTCCCGCCGGCCACGCTGATCCAGCTGGCCGCGGCGATCAAGCCGTACGACGTGCTGTTCATCGAAGAGGTGGCCGTGCCGGGCAACATCGAGGTCTTCAAGCGGCTCAAGGAGCAGATCGGCATCCCGCTGGCCACCGGCGAGCGCGACCGCACGATCTGGGAGTTCATTCCGTATCTGCACGAGCGGTGCATCGACGTCCTGCAGCCCGACGTGGCCCACTGCGGCGGCATCACGCAGATGAAGAAGATCGCCGTGCTGGCCGAGGCCTACCACGTGCCGCTTGCCCCGCACTGCACCACCTCGCCGCTGGGTGTGTCGGCCAGCCTGAGCGTCGGGGCGTCGATCCCCTTCCTCTTGATCCACGAGACGGCGCCGGGCACCTGGCCGTGGGGCGAGCAGTTCATGAACCGCCCCTTCCAGGTCGACGACAAGACCGGCTATTGCACACTGCCGGAGGGGCCGGGGCTCGGCGTCGAGATCGACGTCGAGAAGCTGCGCAAGGTAGCGGCCGATCCCAAGTACAAGTGGCGCTGGCCGGGGGCGACGCTGCCGGACGGATCGGTGGCGGACTATTGAAAGGCTCTCTCGTTCCGAGGCTCTGCCTCGGAACGGACCGCCTTGCAGGCTCTGCCTGCCGGACGTGCTTTGGACGAGGGCGCCTCGCGAGCAGCGCGTTCCGAGGCAGAGCCTCGGAACGAGAATGTAGGCTACGCTATACTCGTTGTGCGCCCGAAAAACCCATCGTGGAGGCCGTCATGACCTGTCTGCGGATGCTCTGCCTGGCCGTGGCGTTGGCCAACGTCGCGGTGGCTTTGAAGGCCGCCGAGCCGGTCATCGTCACGGTCGCCAAGGCCGACGACAAGCTACGTCCGCCACTCCGAGGGCTCGCTCGTCGAGCTGAAGGACGGCCGGCTGCTGCTGGCCTGGATCGAGTTCACCAAGGGCGAGGGCGATTCGGACTTCTTTCCCGCCCGCATCGTCGCCAAGACCTCGAAGGACGGCGGCAGGACCTGGGACGACTACCGCGTCCTCGCCAGGCCGGAGCCGGGCGAGATCAGCGCCTTCTCGCCGAACCTGCTGCGGCTGGCGGACGGCCGGTTCCTCTTCGTCTACATGCGCTATCTCAGCTTCGCCAAGGCGCAGAACAAGTATCCGCCGGCCACGACCGTCGCCATGATCTCCGCGGACGACGGCAAGACCTTCACGCCGCTGGCGACGATCCTCGACGAGCAGCCGATCACCGTGTGCAGCCATTCGCTCAAGCAGCTCGCCTCGGGCCGGATCGTCCTGCCGCTCAACCGCGACCTGAGCAAGAAGGGCCAGGCCGACCACTGGGAGGCCGGCGTCGCCTACAGCGACGACGGCGGCAAGACCTGGAAGCAGAGCGACGACTGGGTCGATGCGCCCAAGCGCGGCGCGATGGAGCCGCACGTCGAGGAGATCGAGGCCACGATCACCTGCTCATGGTCGATGCGCACGCAGATGGGCTCCGTCTACCAGTCCGAGTCGCGCGACGGCGGCCAGACCTGGTCGAAGGCCACGTCGCTGGGGATCGAGGCGCCGGAGTCGTGCCCGGAGCTGTGCAAGGTCCCGGGGACCGGCGACCTGCTGCTGATCTGGAACGGCGTCGAAGTACGACCCGAAGTGGGCGTCGCACTTCGGCAAGCGCACGCCGCTCTCCAGCGCCATCTCGAAGGACGGCGGCAAGACCTGGTCGAAGCCCCGCCACATCGAGACCGACGCCGGCTGGGCGTTCTCCAACCCCGGCGCCTACTTCACCAGCAAGGGCACGCTGCTTCTCAACTACTGGGCGTGCAAGTACACCGAGCAGGGGCTACATGTCGAACTACCCCATCGACCTGAAGGCGGCGATCATCGAACAGGACTGGCTCTATGGGCGATAGCTTGCGGCCCGACTTTGACCGACATGAGTAGCTCGAACTCCAGGAAAATCGACATGCGCTGCCTTCGCTTCGTCGCCGTGATCGTCCTGACTGCGAGCCTAACGCAGGCCCTTGCCGCCGATCTCGAGTCGCGCCTTTCCCCCCTCATCTCCGCCCATCGCGGCCAGGTCGGCCTGGTCGTCAAGCATCTCAAGACCGGCGAGCGCTTCGCCCATCGGGCCGACGAGCCGATGGCCACGGCCAGCCTGATCAAGGTCGCGGTGATGATCGAGGCCTATCGGCAAGCCGAGGCCGCGCAATTGGACCTGACGAAGATGACCACGCTGCGGGAGGAGGACAAGGTGCCCGGCTCGGGCATTCTCACGCAGCATTTCTCGGCCGGCACGTCGCTGAGCGTGCGCGATTGCCTGCGGCTGATGATCGTCTACTCGGATAACACGGCCACGAACCTCGTGGTCGATCAGATCGGCCTCAACGCGACTAGCGAAGCGATGGAGAAGCTCGGCTGCCCTAACACGCGGCTGCATGCCAAAGTGTTTCGGGCGGACACGTCAATTGCGCCGGAGCGGAGCAAGCGGTTCGGCCTTGGCAGCACGACCGCGGCCGAAATGGTGCGGCTGCTGGAGAAGCTGCACGCTCGCGAGCTGGTCAGCCGCAAGGCCTCGGAGGCGATGCTCGATCACCTGGCACGCTGCCAGGACGACACGATGCTCGCCCAACAACTCCCCAAAGGGACCAAGCTCGCCCACAAGACCGGCTCCGTAGGTCAAATCCGCACCGACGCAGGCATCATCGAGACCCCCGGCGGACCGGTCGCCGTCGCCGTGCTGACGGCCGAAAACGAAAACCCCTCGCTGGGGCCGGCCGTCGGCAACCGGCTGATCGCCCAGGTGGGCAAGGAGGTACACGACCACTTTGCGGAGCAAGCCCGCACCGGCCCGCCCGTGACGGCGTCCCCGCTGAAGCTCGGCGCCCGCGGCGAGCTGGTTCAGTGGTTGCAGCGGACGCTCAATGCCCGGCTGGAGCCGTCGCCGAATCTCTCGATCGACGGTGAGTTCGGCTCGGTGACGGAGACCGCAGTCAAGGCATTCCAAACGTCCAAACAACTCGACTCCACGGGCATCGTCAGCGAGGAGACGTGGAAGACGCTGGGCACGCTAGTAACGCGCGAGCCCCCCGTGCCCGAGCCGGCGACGGTCAACAAGCAGGTCTTGGTCAAGCATCCACCTGAGCAGACAGACGGCCCGCCACTGGTCACCTGCAAGGCCTGGGCGGTTGCCGACGGCGGCACGGGCCGCGTGCTGCGAGGACAAGACGAAACCAAGTCGGTAGATTTCGCCAGCACTACCAAAATGATGACGGCCTACCTCGTGTTGGAGCTGGCCCGGGCAGACGCCAAAGTGCTGGACGAAGACGTGACGTTCTCGCAACGGGCTGACGACACCATCGGCTCGTCGGCCGAGCTGCGCGCCGGCGAACGCCTCGCGGTAGGCGAGCTGCTCTACGGCCTGATGCTTCCCTCGGGCAACGACGCGGCCACGGCTTTGGCCGAACACTTCGGCCGCCGCTTCGAGCCGGAGAAGGTGGGGGCGGAGAAGCAGGAGCCAGCGAAGCCGGCGGCGCTGCCCCCTCTCCCCGCTGGGGAGAGGGCCGGGGTGAGGGGCACTTCGTCGGACGAAGAAGCCATCGCCTGCTTCGTCGCCGAAATGAACCGCACCGCCAAGAAGCTCGGCATGGAGAGCACGCGCTACGCCAACGCGCACGGCCTGACCGCCAAGGGGCACCTCTCGACGGCCGCTGACCTGGCCCGCCTGGCGGCGGCTGCGATGAAGAACAACGGCTTCCGTCAGTACGTCGGAACGCGCCAACGCGGCTGCACCGTCACGGGCCCGGGCGGCTACCGCCGCCACGTTCGCTGGGAGAACACCAACCGGCTGCTGGAATTCGAAGGCTATGCCGGCGTGAAGACCGGCACCACACCGGCCGCGGGGGCGTGCCTCGTATCGTTCGGCACGCGCGACGGGCGCAGCCTGATCGTCGTCGTCCTCGGCTCGGCCACGTCCGATACGCGGTACATCGACGTCGCAACTTGTTCCGCTGGGCATGGGCGAACCTGCCGGGCGGCGCGAAGAAGGAATGAGTCATGGGATTGACCCGGCACGTCGCGCCTGACGTGGCAGCCCAAGCAGTGATCGTTTTGACGCTCGTCCTTGGCGTGGCGGTCTTTGCCTACGTAAGTCGCAGCCGTGCGACCTTCCTGCTGGGGTCTGTTGGCAGCCTGCTCGGCCTGGTGATCCCTCAGCCGCGCGTATACGCCCAATACGCCAGCATCGAAGGCGAGGCCATGGGGTATCTGCGGGATGTCACGGGGCACGTTCTGTTTTGGGGCGTCATCGGGGCAATTCTCGCCAGCGCTGCGGCGAGGCATCTGTTTCCCCCTCGAGCCCCACGGCGGTCGCTGGCGCGCTTCTCGCTTGGCGGATTGTTGATCGCCGTCGCCATCATTGCGATCTTGATCGCGGCGATCGGCGCACTCTCGTTTTGACGGCAAACGACGGAGCGCCTATCGCGATCTCGCCTCGACGCCGTCGCGGCATATCCATAGAATCGCCAAGCATTTCCGCGCTCGCAGCATCCCGGCTGCGGCGAGCAGTCGGGATGCTTTGAACCCGATGGTCAGGATCCAATGTCTGTAGCGGCTTCCGGCAATCGTCGCGTCGTCATCACCGGCCTGGGGGTCATCTGTCCGCTGGGGAACACTCCGCAAGCACTGTGGCAGGGCTTGATCGACGGCGTTAGCGGCGTGGGGCCGATCACCATGTTCCCCACCGACTCGCTTCCGCTGCGATTCGCCGCCGAGGCCCGGCAATTCGCCAACGACGACATCGGCAACTTCGGCGACCTGGAAAAGGTGCTCCAGCGCACCATCCGCAAGGGACTCAAGACCATCTGCCGCGAGGCCCAGATGGGCATCGCCGCCGCGCAGTTGGCCATGCAACACGCCGGGCTGAAGGCCGGCGGCTTTGATCCGGTCCGCACCGGGGCCGTGTTCGGCTCCGACTACATGATCACACTGCCGGAGGAGTTCGCCGATGCCTGCCGCAATTGCGTGGGGCCGGCGGGCAAGTTCGAGTTCGCCCGCTGGGCCACGAGCGGGCTGCCGAAGCTCAATCCGCTGTGGCTGTTGAAATACCTGCCGAACATGCCGGCCGCGCACCTCTCGATGTACAACGACCTGCGCGGCCCGAACAACTCGATCACCGAGCGTGAGGCCTCGGCCAACCTGGCGGTCGGCGAGGCGGCGCGGATCATCGCCCGTGGACATGCCGACACCATGATCGCTGGCGCGACCGGCACCTGGGTACACCCCTACAAGACGATGCAGGCCATCGTGCAGTTCGAGGTGGCCAAGGAGGGCGAGCCGGCCCGTGCCTCGCGCCCCTTCGACCGTAACCGCACCGGCATGGTGCTCGGCGAAGGCTCGGCCGCCCTGGTGCTGGAGGAATCGTCCGCCGCTCAGGCTCGCGGAGCGACGATCTACGGCGAGATCATCGGCAGCGCCGGCAGCCAGGTTTCAGATCGCCATTGTAAGGCGACCACCGAGACGGCACTGGCCAACGTCATGAGCCGCGCGCTGGCCGACGCGAAGGTGCCGCCCGCCGACGTGGGACACATCCACGCGCACGGCGTTTCGACGCGCGCCGGCGATGCGGCCGAGACCCAGGCGATTCATCGCGTCTTCGGCGACCGCGCGGCGAAGGTGCCTGTCGTCGCCGCCAAGAGTCATTTCGGCAATCTGGGCGCCGGCAGCGGCCTGGTCGAACTGATCGCCAGCCTGATGGCCCTCGAGCACGGCGAACTTTTCCCCGTGCTCAACTACGAAACGCCCGATCCGGCATGTAAGCTGAGCATCGTCCGCCAGCGCGCACGCCGCCGGGCGACGTGTTCGTCAGCGCCAACGTCACCGCCCAGGGGCAGGCGAGCTGCCTGGCGGTGAGGCGGTGGAAGTAGCGTCGTTTACGGGCGCAGATTGCCGATGTCAGATGGATGCGGTCATGCTGCGGCACTGGCTTGTCGCTGAACGTTGATAGCCCAGTCGGCAGATACAAAGAATGGGCAGCCGAAAGCTCCAGAAACTGCTCGGCATTCTTGTCGTCGTCCTCGTGGGGGCTCATCTCGGGCTACTTGCATACCAGGCTTATCTCGCAATACCTCCAGCATGGACATCCTGGTGGCCGCAAAGATGGCCAAGCTGGAGTGGACTGCCGTATTTCTTCCTGATCCGTGATCTTCCGGAGCAAGCGCGTCCGTTCCACAGCCTTCCCCGCGACGCGACTGAAGTGCCAACCGTCATGATGGCGCTCGCGTCGAGTAGTTGTGCCATACTCGTGATTTGGGCCTCATCTGCGAACACCTTTCGATTGCTGGCGGTCCTGGCAGCTTTGACCGGCATCTCCGTCTGGAGCATTACTCTGGGCCGGCTGTTCCCGGCATCACCCGCGCATGGCACACTGGTTTTCCTTTCCATTGAGGGCGCCATGATTGCGCTTCCATTGTGCGTCGTGCGATTGTTTCGTCAGCTCGTCTCTTCGGGGCGCTCGACTTCCGACGCGTCATTCAGGAGTGGCCATCGGCGTTTTACGCTGCGTTACCTGCTGGCCTGCATCGCGATGCTTGCCGTGTTGCTGGCGTCGTTGCGGGCCTTGGAAGGCGCAACTACGCGAATCGTAGATCATGTTCTTGGCAATCACGTCGTCGGCCGGGCATGGGACGGCCAACTGCTTATCAAGAGCAGCTTCAATTGGTGGGCAATCGTCGTCGGTTCGGCTTCCGGCGTGCTGGCCCTCATCACGTTGTGCGTCATGCATGGAAAGCAGAGGGTGGGCGTGCGAGTGCTTATCGCCGCGGCTCTGGGTGCGCTCGTGGGGTTTGGCTTGATCGAGGCTTACGCGAACTGGAAGTTCCTTTGGCCGCCTCTGCACACTTATGGTCCTTCAATCTTGGCTCATTATCGTGGCGGATACATCGGATGGGGATTGCTGCACGCGCTCACTCTAGCAGTGGTCCTTGCAGTCGTCCGATTGCTGCTTTCGAATGGACTGCAGATGACAGAATTCAGATCGAGGCTCTTGTTTTTCAGGATCAGGCTCAGACTGCCTCTTGATGGAGATGGGAACTCGCAGCGATTGCTGCCTGGTGCCCGCAATCGGTGATTTGAGATTTCTAGGTCAAGCTCGAAGTCTGAACCATGCGCGAAATCTGGACATTCCACTCCGCCGGGCAGCTCGTCTTCGGCCCGGGCGCGATCGGCCGCCTGCGTGAGCTGGCGTCGCTCGCTATGGCGACCACCCCGACGGCGAACGGGGGGCGCAAGCCCCCCGGTGATGCCGGCGCCATCCACCCGCGCATCTTCGTTGTCACCGACCCCGCGCTAGTCAAAGCCGGCGTAGTCAGCGAAGTAACCGCCGCGCTGGGCGACGTGCCGCACGAGGTTTTTTCCGGCGGCGAGCCGGAGCCGTCGCTCGATCTGGCCGAACAGTGCGTCGGCCAGGCGCGGGCGTATCGGCCCGACGTGCTGCTGGGCCTGGGCGGCGGCAGCAACATGGACCTGGCCAAGGTCGCCGCGGCGTGCCTGGCCCACGGCGGTCCGCCCCGCGACTACGTCGGCGACAGCCGAGTGCCCGGCCCGGTCGTGCCGCTGATCTGCGTGCCGACCACGGCCGGCACCGGCTCCGAGGTCTCCGCCGCCGCCGTGCTCACCGACACGGCCGACAAGATCAAGGTCGGCATCCTCAGCAACTACCTGCGGCCGCGCGTGGCGGTCGTCGATCCCCTGCTGACGCTGAGCTGCCCGCCGAAGGTCACGGCCGACAGCGGCATCGACGCCCTGACGCACGCCATCGAGGCCTACACGGCCGTCGATAACGAAGTCTTCCCGCTGCCGCCGGGCGAGAACAGCGTCTACCAGGGCCGGCATCCGCTGGGCGACGTGCTGGCCGAGAAGGCGATCGCGCTGGTCGGCCAGCACCTCGTCGCCGCCGTGCGCGAGCCGAAGGACCTGGCGGCCCGCGGCGGCATGGCCCTGGCCGCGACGCTCGCCGGCCTGGCGTTCTCGAACGTCGGCGTGGCGCTGGTGCATGCCCTGGAGTACCCGGTCGGCGGCGCGGTCCACGTCTCGCACGGCGCGGGCAACGGCCTGCTGCTGCCGTACGTGATGCGCTTCAACCTGCCGGCCCGGAAGCGCGAGTTCGCCTCAATCGCCCGCCTGCTGGGCGAGAACACGGCCGGCCTGAGCGAAGACCAGGCCGCCGAAGCCGCCATCGCCGCGGTGGAAGAGCTGCGAGCCGACATCGGCATCCCCAGTCGCCTGAGAGACATCGGCGTGCGCGAAGAGCAACTGCCCGGTTTCGCGGAGAAGGCGTTCGGCATCAAACGTATTCTGCGGGTGAACCCGCGCGTACCGAGCGTGGCAGATATCGAGGGCATCTTCCGCGCGGCGTGGTAATGTGGCCGACTCGCTCCGCGAGTCGGAGTCCAGGAGTCAACGTGCAAGGCTGACGACAACCTCGCAGGGCGAGTCGCCCACACTGCTTGAGCCGCCACTGACCTCGTCATGTCCGATCCCCTTCGCCTCCTCATCCTCGGCGCCCATCCCGACGACGCCGAGTTTCATGCCGGCGGCCTGGCGGCTGTCTATCGCCAGCTTGGGCACGTCGTGAAGATGATCTCGCTGACCAACGGCGACGCCGGACATCATCAGATCCACGGCCCGGAGCTGGCCGAGCGGCGGCGGCGGGAGGCGGCCGCGGCCGGGGCGGTGATCGGGGCCGAGTATGTGACGTGGGACCACCACGACGGCTGCTTGCAGCCGACGCTCGAGCTGCGGCTGGAGGTCATTCGCGAGTTGCGGCGGTTCCGGCCCGACCTGGTGCTGACGCATCGTCCGGACGATTACCACCCGGATCACCGAGCGGTGGGCAACGTGGTCCGCGACGCTTCGTACATGGTCACCGTGCCGGCCGTTGCGTCGGACGAGCCGATCCTTCGCCGCGACCCAGTCGTGGCCTACATGCCGGACCGGTTTACGAAGCCCTATCCGCTGCAGGCCGACGTGGTGGTCGATGTCACCGAACAGGTGGAGAGGATCGTGGACATGCTGGCCTGTCACGAGTCGCAGTTCTTCGAGTGGCTGCCGTTCAACCGCCGCGACGAAGCCCAGGTGCCCCGCGACCCGGCGGTCCGCAGGGCATGGCTGCGGACGTGGTACCTGGACCACTTGCGGGCATTGACCAACCGCTGGCGCGAGCCGCTTGTGGCGACCTACGGTCCGGAGAAAGGCCCGGCGATCGAGTTTGCCGAGGCCTACGAGATCAGCGAATACGCGGCGCCGCTCGATGCGTCCGCGCGGCGGGTGCTGTTTCCGTTCGTGCCCTAGTGGCGCACGCGGCTCGCGTGCGTCGCTCGGATTCGTGGCACGCGAGCCGCGTGCCCCACGGGCGAACGGAATGAATTCCGTTCTACTTGGCATGACCAAAGCCCTTGTCACCGGCGCCACCGGCTTCATCGGCCCGCATCTCGTGCGGGAGCTGCGGCAGCACGGAGTCGAGGTCAGTTGCTTGCGGCGGGCGGCATCCGACGTCACACGACTCGTGCCGCTGGGAGTTTGGTTCGCCACGGGCGACGTTCAGCAGCCTGGAATCGCTGCGAGCGGCGATCGCCGGTGCTGACATCGTCTTCCATCTGGCAGGCCTCACGCGCGCCGTCAACCCTCGGCAGCTTCACACGGTGAACATCGAGGGCTCGCGCAATCTGCTGACCGCCTGCGCCGCAGAGCCCAATCCGCCCGTCGTGGTGCTCGTGTCGTCGCTGGCGGCGGCGGGTCCATCGGTGGACGAGCAGCCGCGGAACGAAGCCGACGAGCCGGCGCCGGTCTCGCGCTACGGCCGCAGCAAGCGCGCCGCGGAAATCGCGGCCCACGCGTTCGCCGATCACGTCCCGATTACGATCGTTCGCCCGCCGCTGGTGTTCGGCCAAGGCGATGTTAGCGTCCTGGCGCTGATGCGCCCCATCCGGCGATTCGGCGTCCACCTGGTGCCGGGCTTCGTCGATCGCCGGCTGTCAGTGATTCACGCGACGGACCTGGCGACGGCTTTGATCGCGGCGGCGCGAGATGGAAGACGCTTGGCGCGGGAGCAGGCTTCAGGCTTCGGACTTCAGGCTTCAGGGAACCAGATGCACGAAGACGGTAGCCTGAAGTCCGAAGCCCGAAGTCTTTTCCAGGGCTACTACCACGTCGCCAGTGACGAGCAGCCGACCTACGCCGAGCTTGGCTGTCGCATCTCGCTGGCCCTGGGTCGTGGCGCGCTGGTGCTGCGGACACCCGAATGGGTTGCCTGGGCTGCGGCCGGCATCAGCGAAGTCGCTGCCCGGCTGCGCCGACGGCCGCACGTCTTCAATTGGGACAAGGCCCGTGAGGCCACTGCCGGCTCATGGACCTGCTCATCGAGCCGAGCGAAGGAGGAGCTGGATTGGTCGTGTGCCGCCGATCTCGATGCACGGCTGGCCGAGACGATCGCCTGGTATCGCCGCCGCGGATGGCTGTAGTCCATCGTCGCCTTTCGCTCCGCGAAAGGACGTTCTTTCGCGGAGGGAAAGACGCGTTCTCTGCGTTACGCAGCCTCGAAAAAGCCCGCGGTCGCTGGCCAAGCTCGACGATGGATAGTATAGGTGACATGTAACGCTTGAAGCTCCGCAAGGAACAATCGGGCAGGGACGGCGCAGCCCAACACCTTTACCGTTGAATCGATCATGCGCACCGTCGTGTTTCGTGCCGCGCTAGCGGCGGGCATTCTGGCCCTGGCTGCCGCCTTTCCCTCCGCGGTTGCCCAGGAATCGTACCTCAGCCAGTGGCTCACGCACCTGGAGAAGCGGCTCCCTAGGACCGCGCCCGAGTGTGGCACGAACAAGGCCGGCCCGGTCGAGGAAGCGGCCGAGGCCGTCGAGCCTCTGGGCGGCCGAGCTGGCGTCTTTCCGCGGCATCGACCGGGCCGATCAAATCATCTCGCGCGTGGATGAGGTGGTCACGGCCCAGGAGCGCGTCGATCAACTGCTGGAGCGAATCCTGGCGTTGCGGACGGCTTTCGCCACGGCCGAGCTGGGCGATGGTCAACGACAAGCCATTCGCCGTTATCTCCGCGTCACTACCACGCTGATCGACCTGGCCGGACGGACCCGCTTTCAGCTTCGCGATACGCTGGACATGGCGGCCTACCAAATCGCCAATCGGCCCGAGCTGCGCGACAAAGTGATCGATCTCCTGAGCGAGCGCAAGAGCCAGATCGGAGCGGCGGTGATGGCCGCGGCCCTCTTCGATCCGCCGCCCGACTCGGCCAATCGGGCCAGGCCGGCCAGCGACGCCACCAAAGCGAAGCTGCTGGAGCTGATTGGCCGCACGGGCGAAATCAGCCAGTTGCCGACGCTCGCTCGGTTCGTCAAGGCAAGCGGCCAGCAGCCGGACCTGGTCGTGGCGGCCGCGGACACGATCCGCCGCCTCGGTCTGCCGCAGGACCCGCGGCCCGGTCAGGAAGACGACAAGGACATCCCCAAGCCGGAGATTACGGCGGCCGAGCTGCACGGCATCTTGTCGAAGCTCCCTGCGTCGGGGCTTACCCCCAAAGCCACGCAGAGGCGCGACGAGCTGCTCGCCTGGCTCGCCGTTCGCAAGGCTCGAGGCATCGAGGAAGACAGCCTTCGCCTGGGCCACTTTGAGGTGCGGCCCGGCGACTTCATGCTGATGCGGAACCCGTCCCCCTACAACCTGTTCACCGACCTGTCGCCTGGCATGTTCACGCACGTCGGCGTCGTGGCTGCCGAGACCGGCAAGGACGGCAAGCGGCGGATCGTGGTAGTCGATCTGCCCGAGCGCGGCCGCCAGATACCGGCCACCGCGGTCGCGGCCTACGTGCAGCGCAGCCTGCACTATCTGTTTCTCCGGCACAGCGACGCGGCCGTCGCCAAGAAACTGGCCGAGACCGCAGGGGCGATCATCGGCAACCCCTCGGAGTTCGACCTCAACTTCCGCACCGAAAGCGTGCTGCCGCTGCGGGGCAAACCGCTGGCCGGGCAGAAGATCAAGACCTATTGCGCTGGGCTGCTGCTGCTATGTGCCCAGGAAACCGCCCGCCCGCGCGAGAGCTTCTTCCCCATCGCCGAGCGCGGCGCTGGCGGCAACGCGCCGGCGAACATCGCCAAAATGGGCTTCTCCGTCGGCAAAGACTTCATCTCGCCGACCGGAGCGGTCTTTTCGCCGGAGCTGCAGATCGTTGGCCGCCGTGCGCCGATGTACGACCCGGTGCGTGAGATCGAAGAGGCGGTCTTCGATCACTTCGCCACTGGCCTGGAGAGTAAGACGTACGTCCCTTCGCTGAGCTTCGCCCAGTCGTTGCGGCTGAAGCTCGCCGAGTACGCGAAAGACAATCCGGAGCTGGCCGACGCCATCCGCCGCGAGGCGAACGTCGGCAGCGAAGTCGATCTGGTGGCCGCGGCCAAGGCCCAGGCCTTCGTGGAAACGCTGGACGAAGTCGCCTACGGGCACAGCCGGATGTTTATGGACGCCCATCTGGCGCTGACGACCGCCGATCTCGATGGGCTGGTCGAGCGGGGTTACACGGGGGCACAGGTGACCGCCCTCAAGCAGGTCCGCCAGCAACACGCCGCGCTTTACCGCCGGCTCAGCCAGATGACGCCGCGGGGGCTGCGCATCGAGCTGGTGAACTACTACACCGGCCGCGGCAAGGCCGAGCTCGACCGACGGTTCTTCGGGCGGAAGGACTAACCGACGCACGAGCGTGGGAGAGGCGCGCACGGCTCGGAGTCCATCCCGCCGCTCCTTCGCTTGCGCGTCGGGCTAGTGTGGCGTTTCGATCTTAATTCGTCGGCTGCGCGGCGCGGCGGCCGAGCCATTGCTGGGCCATGCGCTTTACGCGCAACAACTGAACCCGCGGCACGCCCAGGGGGAAATGCGTGTAGCGATAGACGGGCACGACGGCCGTGAGCCAGTTTCGCTTGGCGTCCAGATAGTTGATGCCCAAGTCGAGCGTATGGTCGCCCCGTCGAAAGCAACCTTCGATGACGCGCCGCAGCAGGACGGTGCCGAGCCCCTCGCGCAACACGCCGGCGTCGTAGCCCATCCGCAGCCCGAAGACGTGGCCGCGGTAGCAATAGTTGTAGGCAAAGGCCGCTGGCCGCCCGCCGACGCGGAGCAAGTGCAGATCGACGGCGCCGCGCGCGGCGGCGACGCCGTGCATGTCGCGGAGGAACGCCCGGACCGCGGCGTGTGAGAGCGTCGTGCCGGTCGCTGACGTTCCCTGCCAGCTCGCGGCGGCGATGGACTCGCACTCGTCGTACAAGTCCCAACGCGCGTCGGCCTTGGTGAGCGTCGCATCGGCCTCAGCAAATCCCGCCGGGCGAAAATGCACGTGATCGATTTCTCCGGCTTCGCCCACGCGGCGCTCGGCGCGCCGTACGTTGTTCCGCCAGTGACTCGTGCGCGTGGCAAAATAGTCGTCCCACGTTCCCTGAAGCTGCACCAGCCCCGCCCCCGCGACCACCTGAGGGTACGCTTGAAAGCCGGCCGAGACCATGCACTGCGGCGTGGCGAGGCCGTCGAGATCCGGATTCACCCACCGCAAATCCAGCAGGTCCCAGTCTCGCGGCGTGGCGCGAATGTGCCGCAGCGCGGCGGCCAGGGCCTCGGGCCGCGGGCCGATCGGGCCGAAGAAGCTCCCCCAGTCATCCAAGGGATAGGTCAACGTGCGAACTCGCCCGGCACGCGTAGGCTCGGTCCGCACGGTCAGTGGCACGATGCTCAGCGGCTGCCCACCCTCTAGGACCAGCAGCGTTCGGAGTCGCTGATTCTCGCCGTGGTGCCGCCAATAACCGTTGAGCCAGTCCCAGGTTTGGAAGAAGGAGGCCCTCGGCGTTTGAGCCGAGAGACCGTCCCACGCCTGGCGCAGGCCGGAGGGCGAATCGAGGGATCGGAATTCTTCGACTTGGAGCATGACCTACCGCCGGAAATGTGGGCATACAACTCTGGCCCAGAGCGTGGCAAGTAGACAGCGGGAATTGTGTGATTTCGTAAGATATTACAGATTATTGGTTTACGTGCGAGGCTCGTGTGGAACATCTCGGCGAGGACTCCGCTGGTGCGTGGTTCTCAAAGAAAATGGACTGACTTATGGCGGGAGGGCGCGCTTCAAGTGCCGTGGTTGTAGCGAGCTATGACCTTTGGCCGCGTCGCAATTCATCGGCGGCTTTTTCGAGCGTTGACGTGCCGCCCGCCAACGGTATGTTCTGGCCCTTGTGGGGTTGAATGGGGGCAAGTGGTGACAAATGGTTTTGACGGGGAACTTCGCCCGCACGCTGGATGAAAAGCTTCGGGTGGCGATCCCCAAAGAGCTGCGTGACGCTGCCGACCTCTCCCCTGGGGCCCTGTTGTACGCCACACAAGGAACCGACGGATCGTTGGCCCTTTACCCGGAGAAGACTTTTTCGCAGCTTGCCGAGCGGCTCTCGGCCGGCTCGCCCACGGCGCCGGATTCGCGCGACTTCAATCGGTTGTTCTTCGCGGGCGCCCGCCGCCTGGAATTGGATGGCCAGGGCCGGGTACGGATCCCCGGCGAACTGGCCGCGCAGGCGGGACTCGCCAAGGAAGCCGTGCTGCTAGGCGTGCGAGATTACCTGGAGCTGTGGGACCAAGGGCGGTGGGAAACGTATCAGCGGGAAAAGGCGCCGCAGTACGACACCCTGGCCGTAGCGGCATTCCGTCCGTAGCGGGCTGGTAGATGGTGAGTGGTGAGCGGTGAGTGGTACTTGGTGAGACGCACACCACTCACCACTCACCACTCACCACTCACCAACTACCAGACTTCGTCCGTCCGTTGTTCGCCATGCGCGACACCGAGGGCAATCGCTTGCGGCCACCGACGATTGCCTAACCTCACCTGGCGAGGGGTGTCGCGGGCACGATGAGCACGACGCTTGCCGGCCGCGAACCGCGGGAGAGCGCTCCCCCGAAACGCGCTCCCGCAGGCACTCTCCCCGTGCGGCGCATGGAGGCGCGGGGAGAGTGCCCTCTTTAACTCCGCTCACCCGATGCTCTCATTCCGCAGCATCCATCGCGGACAGGTATTCGATCGCCCCTTGATTTCCGCTTTCCCGGGCGACAGCGAGGGGAGACTTGTCCGCACGGTGCCGGCGGTCGTTCTTGTCTGCTCCTGCTTCGATCAAGATTTGCAGCGTCTCGGCATACTCCGCTTCTTGCCCCTGGCCGCGCTCCGAGCCGCCCCAGGCGGCGGCGTGCAGGGCGTCCAGCGACCGCGGATCGGCTCCCCTTTCCAAGAGCAGGCGAACGGTCGAAACGCGCAGCGTTGTTCGCAGCCCAAGAGAGCACCGAGCGATACCACTGGGCATTGCTGGCGTTAAGGTCCGCGCCCAATTCCAGCAGCTTGAGGACAAGCCGGTTCTTGCCGTCGTTGGCCGCGTAGTGCAGCGCGGTGGCGCCGATGACGAACGGCTGACCCTGCTGCGAAGGGCCGGGCCATTCCAGCGAGGCCAGTTCCCGATGGGCTTCGAGGATCGCGATGGCTCGCGGCTCCGAGTCTGGGTCGTACTTGGTGGCCAGCAGCCGATAGAAAGGGGAGTTCTCGTCGTAGATCATCGATTCCAGCTCCCCTGGCACGCTCAATCACACTCCGCGACCGTCCCTCATCGGACTCGCGCGGCATCAGCGCCACCGATTCTCGACGCGGACGTTAATTTACGCGCCACGATGACATGACGCGAACCGTGTTTTTCCATTCCGCACACGGTTCAGGCGTACGTTTGCAAGGCTCGGCTCCGCGCCTCGCGTCGTAAACGTTGCCGCCACAAGATATTCGGTCTTTCGTCACCGAGCCCGCGGCCTTTGAAGAGTGACACAAACGGAAGACCGGCGACACAGGCGAGCCAACCGCGTCGCCACAACAGACCGGCCTTTGGCTGCCGCGGAGCGCAGATCGGCGGCGATCCGGAACGCCAGAGATATGGCGACTGCTCCCCGAGTCGGGTCGGTGACACGACCCTGAGCATGGACGCAAAGGCGCGGTATCGTCTGTGACTTGCCGGCTGTCGCGTCGCGGTAGCATCCAGCGGCTCGAACGTATGCGTCGGTGCCGCCCGCTCTTCACGTCGGGCTTACCCCTCAACGCTCGCCTTGATGCGTCTCGGCGCTCGCCTTCCTGCCGCTACTTCGCCGCCTTCGGCTTGCAATACGACAACACCAAGAGGCCATACGCGGTGGTCAGGTTTGCGTCCCCTTCCAGGAAGCGGTTGTTATCGTTGGCCCAAGAGCCGTTCTTGCGCTGACGGCGGATTAGCTCGTCGCCCAGCTCTTTGCGCCAGTCGTGCTTCTTGCCTTCGGCATCGGTGAATTGGTCCACCGCGATCGCGTCCAGCGCCTTGGCGAAGGTGTGGTAGTAATAGTAGATGCCGGCGTCGCCCTGGCCGGGGTTGGTATCGACCGCGTAATACTTGGCAATCCACTGCACCGCCGCCTTCACTCGGGGGTCGTCGGGCTTCACGCCGGCATACAGCATGCTCTTGAGGCCGGCGTAGGTCATGGTGGCCGAGCTCCGCAGGCCGCCGTTGGGCAGGTCCCCCTTGCCTTCGGCGGGCGAGTAGTAGAAGCCGCCGTCGTTCACCTTGCCGGCAAACGGCGTGGTGTTGTGCTCGCTCTCCAAGTTCTGGCAGCGGTTGACGAAGATCAGGGCTTTCTGCACGTTCTCGTCGTCGGCGCCGGCGCCCAGCTCGCGGAGGGCCTCGATGAAGAACTGCGTGTTGGAAAGGTCGGCCCGGCCCTTTTCGCCGTAGGCGGCCCCGCCGTAGCTGGCGTCGGATTTCGCCCGCCCCTGCCCCTCGGCCTGCTGGAGGCCGCGGAGGAACTTGTCGGCCGCCTTCAGGGCCAGGTCATAGCGGCCGTCTTTGTTGGCCTGCGTCAGGCACATCACGATTACGCACGTCTCGTAGTTGGAGATGCGCGACTTGGCGCATGGATGCCGCCGGTGGGCTGGACGAAGCCTTCGATAAACTTAAGCGACTTGGCGACGATGGGATCGCTCGGCGTGCGGCCCAGCCGCAACAGCCCGGAGGCAACCAGGGCCGTGATGGCCGGGCCGTTTTGCTTGGAGAACGAGCCGTCGGCCGCCTGGGCCGTCTGGAGGTAGGCGACCGCCTTCTCGACGGCGGCCTGGTAGGCCTTGGGATCGGGGCCGACGGGCTGTTGCGCGAGCGGTTGGCACAAGGAAGGCTGTGAGCAACGCGACGGCGACGGGGGTTGTGAGCAAGCGAGGCGGGCGGCGGGACATGACATCCTCGGTTGGAAGCGATGTTTCAAGAGGCTTGGGCTGTGAAGCTTGGCGGGCACTTCTCGTGCCGCGGCAGGCCAAGGGTTGCCGACGCGGTCTTCAAGGCGCAATCTTTAGCTTGAGCATACTTTAAGCATACGTCCGCAAGCGGCAGCGGAGGCGGTCGTGGCGGAGGTTTCGACAGCCGTGTCGCTTTCTCCGACAGAGCCCGTGGCAGCCTGCGGTGCCGCGGCGCGTCACCGTAACTTGTCTGACCTTTCAGGTTTTCTTGACTGCCGATGGCGGGACTTGTTGAATAGCACGTGTCTCTACGAAGCACATTGCGGTGCAGCAGGCGGCGGCCTCGTACGCTGCTTTTGGGCAGTAGATCGTTTCTGACCGCGGCTGCGGAGTGCCGTGTTCGGTCTCTCGACGTTCCTTGAAGGAGAACACTTGATGACCCGCATCGTAAGCCTGATGGCTGTTGTTCTTTCCCTTGCTCTCTCAGGTACGGCGGATGCGCAGATTAAGGTCGTTAAGAAGCCCGCGCCCTCAGTTGGTCCGTGAACGGTTCGACCCCAAGAAGGCTCGCGCGGAGATCGCGGGAACCTGGAAGGGCATCTCGGTGCAAGGCGATAGCAAACTCCGCATCGATCTCGTGTTCAGTGAAGATGGCACCGTCTCCAATCGCGCCGAGAACGGTCGCACGGGCAACGGCACATGGTCGCGGGAGGGCGACACAATCACAGTCACCTGGTCCACCGGTGCAAAGGTAAGCTGGCAGTTGAAAGACGGCCAACTCGGCGGAAGCGGCACGACAAGCCGTGGCCAACCCTGGTCGATTTCCTTCCGCAAGCAGTAACGGAACGGAACCAATGGCCTAGGGCACGCTGGAACCCTACCCCACAGGCTACTGGCGTTCCTCGCCCAGCTTGTACTGGTCGGCCTTTTTGCGGAGCGTTGTGCGGTGCAAGCCAAGGCTCACCGCGGCCGGGGCGAAGGAGCCTTTGTGGGCCGCCAGCGCCGCATCGAGCAGCGGCGGCTCGACCAGCGCCAGGAACTGCTCATAGAGGCCCTCGGGCGGCGGCTGCTGCCGCAGCCGGGCTTCGGCCCAGTCCTTGAGAAGCTGGGCCACGTCGCGCTCCCGCGAGTCCGACGAATCGCCCGGCAGCAGCGAGCGGACGGCCGGCGCGGGCAGATGCTCGGGTTGGATCGGGCCACCGCGGGCCAGGATCGCTGCATGCTCGATGGCGTGCCGCAGCTCGCGCACGTTGCCGTACCACGGGCGGCGGCGCAGCTCAACCAGCGTGCCAGGCGGCAGGGTGGCGCTGGCTTGCATCTGCTCCAGGAAGTGCCGGCTCAAGAGCTCGATGTCGTCTTCCCGCTCGCGCAGCGGAGGCATGTCGATCTGGAAGCCGCGCAGCCGGAAGTAGAGGTCGTGGCGAAACGCCCCGGCGCGGACCCGCTCCTCCAGGTCCTGGTGCGTGGCTGAGATGACGCGGAAATCGGTCCGCACCGGCTTGTTCGAGCCAACGGGCGAGACCTCCCCTTGATCGAGCACGCGCAGCAGCTTGATTTGCAGCGCCAGCGGGATGTCGGCGACTTCATCGAGAAAAAGCGTGCCGCCGTTGGCCTGCACCAGCACACCGCTACGGTCTTCGTGGGCGTCCGTGAAGGCGCCGCGGACGTGGCCGAACAGCTCGCTCTCGGCCAGCGTGGGGCTGAGCGCGGCCACGTTCACCGCCACAAACGGCGTCGCATTCTCAGCGGCACGGGCGCGGCGGCTGAAGCGGTGCACCGCCCGGGCGGCCAGCTCCTTGCCGGTGCCGCTCTCGCCGTAGAGCAGGACCGACGCATCCGACGCCGCAGCCAGCGCGATCCGCTTGAACACCTCTTGCATGCCCGGCGAGCGGCCGACGAGCCCTTGCAGCGGACCGGCCGGAGCAGGCTTCGTCGGGTCTTGGTTCAAGCTATCGATCGCCCGGGCCAGCACGCGCTCCATTTGTTCCAGGGTGAAGGGCTTGCAAAGATACTCGAAGGCCCCCCGCCGGACGGCCTCGACGGCGGTTTGCAGATCGCCGTAGGCTGTGATGACGATGAAGGGCGCCGGGCCAATCCGCTCTCGCAGGCGTCCCATCGCCGTAAGCCCGTCCATGCCGGGCAGCCGCACGTCGAGCACGACGACGTCGGGCCGCTCGCGCACGGCCAGCTCCAAGGCCTGTTCAGCCGATGAGGCAGTGACCACGCTGTGGCCGATGCTCTCGCCCAGTCGGCTCAGTCCCCAGCAGATCGACTGTTCGTCGTCAACCACCAGCAGCTTCGACACGCGCAGCCTCCAACCTGTAGAGTCCCATGTGCGGACCGTTCGTTCAGCACGATTCGGCATTCGTCATTCGACATTCCTTCGTCATTCGAGCTTCGTCATTCGTCATTTGCCCTACGCGCCATCACCAGCTAGCGTTCTAAACCAAAGGCAGCCGCACCTCAAAGCACGTCCGCTCGCCGCGCCGTTGCCAGGCGATCTGGCCGCAGTGGCGCTGGACGATCTCGCGGGCCACGGCCAGGCCCAGGCCGGTGCCGTCGGCCTTGTCCGTGACCAGCGGCTCGAAGAGCGAATCTCGCACGCCGGGCTCGGGGCCGGGGCCGTTGTCGGAGACTTCGACGACGACCGACTCGGCTTCGATCCGCGTGGCCACTGCCACGGCGGGCGCCGTCGCCGGTGCCGCTGGGCTCGCGGCACCTCGTTCGGCGCGGCCGTAGCCTACGGCTGCCTCGATCGCGTTGACCAAGAGGTTGACGAAGACCTGCTCCAGCTCCGCGGCGTCCCCCTCCACCTCCAGCGGCCGGGCGGAAGGGTCCCATGCCAGCTCCACGCCATGATGCTTGGCCGCCGGCCGCACCAGGGCCACCGCGGTACGGATCCCTTCCGCCAGATCAAGCCGTGCATGGGGCCGCGGCTGGCCGCTGCGCAGCGACAGGAACCGTTCCAGATACCGCTCCATCAGCGTGAGCTGCCGCGCGGCCACGTCGAGGTTCTCGCAATCCTCGCTCCGCGGGCATTCGCGGCGGTGCAATTCCAGCGCCATGCGGCAGCCGGTGGCCGAGTTTCGCAGTTGATGCGCCAGCCCACCGCCGAGCTGGCCGAGCGTGCGCAGCTTTTCGTGGCGGCGGACCTGGTCTTCGTACCGGGCCAGCATCTGGGCCATTTGATTGACGGAACTGGCCAGGTCGCGCAGCTCGTCGTTGCGCCACCGGGAGCGATATGGGCTGGAAGTTTCCCTGCGAGATTTGCTGCACATGGCGACGCAGCTGCCCGATGGGCCGCGTGACGTGCGCAGCCAACACGGCGCCCAGCACCATCGCCAATATCAGGGCGACGCCGCCCACCACCAGCGGCGGCACGAGCGCCTGTCGGACCAGCGCCCGGTAGTTCTCTTCCGGAAAGAGGATGTGCAGCACGCCGGAACCGTCGGCCGTCCGGCGGAGATTCACGGCCGCAGTGGCATGGAAGTAATGCCGGCCGCCGAGCTGGAGCTTGCGGTCCAGGTTGAGTTGGTTGGCGTCGCCGGGCGGCGCCGACCAGCGCGGCCAGCGGCAGATCGCGTTGGCTGGCGGAGAGCAGCGCGCCCGAGCGATCGGTCAATGCGTACTCGGCGCCCGATAGACCGCGCATCTGGCTGAGGACGTGGTCGTAGTCGATGGGGATGCTCGATTCATTCAGCGTGCGGACGACGTTGCCCATCTGCTCTTGGATGTGCTCCCGGCAGAGCCGAGCCGAGAGATACGCATTGAGCGCGCTGACGCCCACCAGCGTGATCAGCATCAGCGCGGCCAAGGGCGCCAGGATCTGGATGCGCAGCGGCCAACGCATGGCGAGGGACCGGCAAGGAGAGGAAGGCCAAGGGACAATTCAAAACATGGCCGGAACAATACTCCGGTCGATCACTTCCTCGGCTGACATACAAGGATTTTGAACAGGAGGGAACGGAGGCAACAGAGAGCACGTTGCAGGGCCGGCATTCTCTCTATTGCCTCCGTTGCCTCCTGTTCTGATTCTTCTGCCAGATCGCAAGTTCGTTCCGGCGACGCTGCGCCCATTGCGATTATAGTTCTGCCCATGCAGAGCCGCCACTGCCGGGCGCGTATGGGCACTCGGGCCGCGATGAGCAACAGATGAATATCGCCTTCTGCGAAGACACCGGGCTTTGGTTATAATGGCCGCGTCACCCTGTCGCCGTTCGTCTCCGATGGAATCCACCTCCACCAGCTTGCTCCGCCGCCTGCGGCAGCCGGCCGACCGCCAGGCATGGTGCCGGTTCGTCGAGCTGTACACGCCGCTGATCTATCATTGGGGCCGCCGTGCCGGGCTGTCGGCTGAGGACGCCGCCGATCTGACGCAGGACGTGCTCGTGCTGCTGGTCCGCAAGCTGCCCGAGTTCGAGTACGACCGCCACAAGAGCTTCCGGGGTTGGCTCCGCACGATCACGCTGAACAAGTGGCGAGAGCAGCGGCGGCGGCGAACCGTGCCGGCCACCAGCGTCAGCCAGAGCGCACTGGCCAAGATCGCCGAGCCGGACGGGGCGGCGGCCTATTGGGAGACTGAGTTCCGCCAGCATCTCGTGCAGGCGCGCTGCGGGTGCTGGAAGGCGAGTTCTCGCCCGCCACGTGGAATGCCTGCTGGCAATATATGATCGAGGGCCGGCCTGCCGGCGATGTGGCCCGTGAGCTGGGCGTCAGTGTATGGACGATCTACGCGGCCAAGTCGCGCCTCATGCGGCGACTGAGGGAAGAGCTGGACGGGATGCTCGACTGACTTTTTGGCGGCTGCGCTACAAAACCGGCCGGAGCGCACATAGTCTCCTTTGGAGTGCGTGCGACTTGTCGCCGCTTTCGGATTTTTGGACGCCAGACAGCCGCGGATGTTGAACGGCAATGCCAAAATCCTAAAGCGGCGACGAGTCGCCGCACTCCCTAAGGGGGCGCCGCACACGATACAAACACTGCCCTCAGCCGCATCGTCCCTTTTGAGCGCTTGCGGGAATGCTCATTCCTTGCTTTCTTGGAGGCATGCACGATGACCAAGTCCTTCCGATGGCTTGCCGGTGTGGCCATGCTGATCGCGGCCTGCTCCTTCTTTGTCTCTGTTGGACGCACCGCGCCGGAAGAAAAAACGCCGGCCCCTGGCATGACGAAGTGGCAGTACAAGGTCATCCGCGTCGGAGGTGGCCGACCGGACCGTACGGCAAAAGACATCGAAGATGCACTCAAAGTTCCCGCGGATGAGGGCTGGGAACTCGCGAACGCCGTATCTGACGTCACCAGCTGGTCGGCAGAAGATCCAGTGCAGACTCAAATCCATCTCATTCTGAAACGGCCCACGCGGTAGCCGTGTTGTGAAATCCGTGTCAACATACAAAGGTCGCCGCGCCGGCGCATAGTCTCTCATATAGCCACGTAACAGGGTCGGGAGGCGTTTCGTGGCGCCTGGCGCTTGTGGTTCACAATACGTCTCGTTCGCCACGAAATCGACTCCCGACCCCTTCGCGCCGCGGGTTATGAGACTCGGGCACGTTTAGAAACGTGCCCCACGAACGGGAGCCGTCCATGTCCGTCGCACAAGCCATCTGCCCGGAAAGCGAAACGCTCCGCCAGTTCCTTCAGGGCCGCTTGCCGGAAGGGGAAGCCGAGGGCATCGAGCAGCACCTGGCTGACTGTTCTATCTGTAGTGACACGCTGCAATCGCTGGAGGCCGGCGACACGTTGCACGATCTGGTCCGTGCCGCGCGGCAGCCACTGGGCGAAGACAGCCGGATCGAGGGCCTCGTTGCACGGCTGCGGGAGCTCCCGCCGCCCGCCGCGGACTCCGGCGACTCGGGCGAAATCGCTGCTCCACGCGAAGCCCCAGAGGCGCCCGGCATCCGCGACGAGCGCGCCCAGGGCATCATCCGCTTGCTGCGGCCGCCGCAGGGCGAGGGAGAGCTGGGCCGGCTGGGGCCGTATCGCGTGCTCAGCTTCCTGGTGCCGGCGGGATGGGCGTGGTCTTTCGTGCTCAGGATGAGCAGTTGCAGCGGCCGGTCGCGCTGAAGGTGCTCCGTCCGTCGCTGGGGACCGGTGCGCACGAGCGGTTCGTGCAGGAAGCCCGGGCCGCCGCGGCCATCAGCCACGATCAAGTCGTAACGATCTACCAGGTCGGCGAGGACCACGGCCTGGCCTACCTGGCGATGCAGCTACTGGAAGGCGAGACGCTGGAAGATCGCCTGAAGCGCGAAGGGAAGCTCCCGGCCGCGGAAGTGCTGCGGATCGGCCGGCAGATTGCCGCCGGCCTGGCCGCCGCCCACGCCAAACACCTCATCCACCGCGACGTCAAGCCGGCCAACATCTGGCTGGAGGCCGGCAGCGGCCGGGCCAAGCTCGTGGACTTCGGCCTGGCGCGGGCCTTGGAGAACGATCCGCGGATCACCGAGTCGGGCATGATCGCCGGCACGCCCTGCTACATGTCGCCCGAACAGGCGGTCGGCGGGTCGCTCGACGAGCGATCCGATCTCTTCAGCCTGGGCTGCGTGCTCTACCGGATGGCGACCGGCGAGCAGCCTTTCCCGGGCAGCAATGCCCTGGCGACGCTGCGAGCGATCGAAGAAGACAGCCCGCGCCCGCCGCAGGAAGCGGACGCGAATGTTCCCGTGGCGGTTTCCGACCTGGTGATGGGCCTCTTAGCCAAGGAGCCGCAACACCGGCCCGCATCGGCAGGCTGAGGTCGGGCAGCTCATCGAGCGAATCGAGCAGGGCGAGGCTGTCGGCACGTGGTCGCGTCTCTCCGAGACGCGCGAGTCTCGGAAAGACTCGTCCACGTGGGCGGCCCGAATTCGCCCGCGCTGGGTTGCCGCCATCGCCATAGCGCTCGCCCTGGCACTCACCGCTTACGCCGCCGGCCCACAAGTCATCCGCATCGCCACCAACCGCGGCCAGCTCGTCATCGAGACGGACGACCCCAACGTCACCATCGAGGTGAAGGGCGAGGAAGTGCGCGTGATCGACCTGCGCACCGGCCGGAAGCTCGACCTGAAAGCCGGCACGTACGAAATCAAGCTCACCGGTGGCGCCGAAGGGCTGGCGCTTTCTACAGACAAGTTCACCCTCAGCCGCGGCGGCAAGGCCATCGTGCAAGTCAGGCACGAGCCGGCCGCAACCGACGCGGCGAAGAACGTCCAGACCGGATCCGACGGTCCCACGTTCGACGGCAAGACGTTCCGCCATTGGCAGGCCGTGATCGAAACGGAGCGCAAGCCGGAGCAGCTTGGGGAGGCCATGCTGGCGTTTTCGGTGCTCGCGACACCAGAATCGGCGGACGTTGCCGCTCAGACGATTTTTCGGCTGATGCGGGAACACGGGGCGTTCGTCATCGACGACAGTCCCCGGGGCAAGCTCATCTCGATGGCTGCGCAGGCGATTTGGCAACTGCCCCCCTCGTCGGTGGTGCCGGCAGCAGTCGAGGAAATCAAGCAGGGCACTGCGCGCAGCCGGGACTTCGTCTCTTGGATCAATCACCTCCCCGTCGATGGCAGCGGAATCGACGAGCGCCAGACGCGCGCACGGCAAGTCAACTTCCGCCGTGAGCTAGCCAAGCACTCGGGCGCCATTCTTTCGTCGCTGCTCGACTTGTCGCGACACGACTCGGAAGAAACTCGCACTTGGGCGGCGCGGTTTGCGCCGAATTACTGTTGGGCGGCGGGCGTCGATCCCAGCAAGACTCCTGGGCTCGTCGAATTGATCGAGAAGGATCTCTCTGCCGAACAGACCGGGAGCGTGTTGCTCGCAGCCGAGGGCCTCGTTGTCTGGGCACCCGACTCACCGGCACTGGTGCCGGCGCTGGTCCGGCTCGTAGCCCAGCAGGACCAAAACAGCTTGTACCGAGCGGCGGACCTGCTGGCCAAGCTCGGGCCGCGCGCGGCGGCGGCGACCCCGGTACTCCTCCAGGTGCTGGACTCGGGGACGCTTTCGTCGCCAATATTCGATGAGGAAGGAGTCGAGCGTCGGCGTGGGCTGTCGTCGGATGAAGTCGTTTCGATCGTGACGGCGCTGGGGAACATCGGCCCGAAGGCAAAGGACGCGCTGCCACTGCTTGACGAATTGGCCGAGAGCAATCGCAATCAAAAAAGCCGGACCCGTCGTCGGTTTGCTCCCAGTGGGGCGCCAGGGCGACGGATCATCGAGGCCATTGCCAAGATTCGGGAGATCCCACCCAAGAAATCCGGCGAGCCGAAGGAGACACCCAAGAAGGCGGCTGAGAAGTCGAAGACCACGCCGCCCCAGGATGGACGAGGCGAGGTACGATGGCAAGACGTTTCTCACTTTACCGGCCGCGTGATCTCCACGTCAGCCGCGCCGAACGCGACGCCGTCGCCTTCGATCATCACCCGCACATGGCAGGCGCCGCTGGCCGCGTCGGGCACTTGCAGCGTCGCGGTGAACTGGCCGGCCGGCACCGTCAGCGCCATCTCGGTCAGCCGCGCAGTCGTTCGCCCGGCGGTAGGTGTCCTCGTATTCGCGCTTTGCCGCTTCCGTCAGCTCAAACGCCGCTCGCACTGCGGGGCTGAATGTCAGCCGGTCGCGGCGGACCACCAGCTCCACCGTGCAGCGGCCGGCGATTGGCGAGCGGCCCGTGATCTCGATCTGCCCGCCGGCCGTGGCCTTGCGCGGCGCTTCGAGCGTAATCTCGCTGCCGTGCGGCACGCGCAGAGCGGATCGCCCAGCAGGTTGAACAGCAGCACGTGCTCGGCCCGTTCGCCGGCCAGGTCCTTGTTCGGGCCCAGCGTGCCGGCGAGCATGTCGAGCATCTGACTGCTGGCGTCGTCGCGCTTGCCCAGCACGAGGTGTCGCTTGGCCGCGAGCATGATCTCGCCGATCGTCGCTCGTCGCTCGCCGAACGTCTGCCGCATCATCTCCAGGCCCATCACGCCCATCGCGTAAGGCATCGTCATCCGCGAGCCGGCCAGCACGGCCACCGGGCCGCCGTCTTGCCGCAGCAGGTCTTCGGCCAGGCAATCCAGCGGCTGATCGAAGGCCCCCGTATAGCAGGCCAGGAAGACGGCGATCGGCGGCCCCTGCTGGCAGCGCAGCTCGGGCACGTTCGCGCAGGCGAAGATCGGGAATGATTGCTTGCCCGGCGCGTGCATGTAATCCAGATACCGCCGCTCACCGTGCCCCATGTAGACGAAGAACAGGCTGCCTTCGTTGAGCCGGTCCACGGTGCACTGCTGAAACAGCCGCGGGAACGGGCAATAGGGGCTGCGCCAACTGGCTTGCGTGAGCGTCGTGCCGTAGGCCGCCGGAATGCCGGCCGTGATGAACTGCTTGGCACAGGTCTCGATGGCCGCGTCGGCCAAGAGGCCGAAACCCCCCACGCCAGCCACGAGGTTGATCCGCCGGCACCACTCGCCCTGCCGGTCGCGCCGCTCGTAGTCGATGATCTTGGCGGCGATGGCGGCCAGCTCGCGGGGCGTGTCGGCGGTCAAACGGCCGACGGGCACGTCGGGGAGGCCGTCGCCATCCAGGTCGCCGTAGCCGTTGTCGCTGGCGATATCCCGATCGGGGCCGAACTTGCGAATGATCTTGGCCTCCGACAGTGCGGTCGGCACGCACCACTCCGGCCTGGTCGTGAACGCCGCGGCGCCAGCCAGCGGCAGGCGGCTCGGCGCTTCCTTCTTCGCCGCGGGCCGGTTGGCGGCCGCGTCGCCGGCCAGCACGACGCAGGCGATGGGCCGCGCCCGTGCCCGCTCGCGGAGCGCCGCCTGAATCTCCGCCGTGGTGCCGCGGGCCTCGATGAACTCGAGGGAGTAGCCCTGTTGGGTGCGATGTTCCACCCAAGGCCGCAAAGCATCGCGCAGCCCGGGCGGACAAACCACCGCGACATCGGCTGCCGGCGAGGAGATCGCCAGCACGAGCCACGCGAGAGGAGATAGCCAGCGCATAAGATGACTTTACTCGCGCAACAAAGCCGGCAGCAATGGCAGTTTTGGCCGCGGCTGTCGAGGTGGGGCACGTTTCAAAACGTGCCCGCTAGCAGTACGGGCACGCTGAAGACGGCCGCGACGGCACGCGGAGTGTGCCTACTACTCTTTTTTACTGGAGTCGCGCTGGCTGGCTGCCGATTGAAGCTCCCGACACATTTGCCGATCGAGCAATGCGCGAAGGGGGGCCTGCCGTCACAGCTTGTCTGCTGCGCGGCCGCCGCGCGCCATCATCGCCGCCAGCGAGGCACTCCCTCTTTCCCCTTCGCACGTCGTGAGCACGTCAGCCCTGACCGCAGCGCCCCCCGAATCGCCGGCCGTTCATCGGCGCATCGATCCGCCCCACGCGACTGCCGGCCTGGTCTCAACCGGCCAGTCGCCCGCCGAAGGGCCGGCCGACGATCACCTGCCGGCGGAGGAGTGTCCGGACGCCGACGGATCGGACGAAGCCGCGACCGTCTGGTCCCAGATGCGCACGCAAGCCCATCAGCTTGCCGACGCGCTGCGACGTCGCCAGCAGGAATTAGAACGGCGGGAGGCGAACCTCCATGCTCAGTCCGAACAGCTCGAGCAAGAGACGCGAAGTGCACGGCTGTGGTGGCAGACCCAGCTCGAGGAGCTGGCGCGGCGGGACGAAGAGCTTTCGGGCGCGAGGCTCGGCTTCGGGAGCGTGAAGAGGCGCTAGTACGGGGCGGGGGCGGGGGCGGGGGCGAGAACGAACAGCGAACATCCAACATCGAACAATCGGCATCGAACGATTTGGCAGCGGACGCCGAAAGTACGGATGCGGAAAGTTCAACGCTCAACGCTCAACGCTGGACGTTGGACGATCGAGAAGAGGCCGCAGCCACCGAAGCGAGAGAGACGGCGATCGCCGCCGCCATGGCCGATCTGGAGTCGCGCCGTGAGGCCCTGCTGCGCACCGAGGCCTTGCTCGCCGAGGAGCTGGCCGACGTGGGGCGACAGCGGGAAGCGCTGGAGGCCGCGGCTGCCGACGATCGTCGTCGAGGGCAGACTGCCCAGGCCGAGGCCGAGGAACAGCGCCGCCGCGTGGCCGAGGAGCTGGACCACAAGCGGCAAGCGATCGCCCGCGAGACCGACCGCCTCGAAGCCCGCCGCGGCGAGCTGGAAAAGCTCCGCGACGAGCTGCGGGCGGCCCAGCGCGAGACGTTGGAGGTCCGGCTGGCAACCGAGGAGCTGTGGCGCAGCTCTCGGGCACGGTGCCGGCGGCGGCGCTGACCAGGGCCATCGGCCGCATTCGCCAGCGGCTGACCGATCAATATCGTCTGGCCACGACCGACGCCGACGACCAGAAGCGCGAGCTGGAGTCGCTGCGGGGCCGTTTGCAGCAGCATTACGATCGGCTTGCCAAGCGGCAGCAGGAGCTTCAGCAATGGTTCGAGCGCCGCCAGGCGGAGATTCAGGAGCAGGCCGAGCGGCTCGCCTTACGCGAAGAGGAGCTGACTCAGGAGCGAGCGGCCGTCGAAGGGCTGCGCCGGCATTGGCACGAGGACCGCTGCCGGCTGCACGGCGAGCTGCGCGAGCTATTGGCAGGAGCCGCGTGACCGCTGTAGCGTGTCCTACATTTGAGTGGGGGAATCGAACGTCCAACGTCCAACGTCCAACATCGAAGATCGCACTGGAGAATACCGTTCGATGTTTCAGCACCCCCAAGGCCCAGAGTGCCGACAATGACGGTCGTATCGCCACTTCCCAAAGCAGCCGCAGGCGGCCTGGCCGCCACCTGGCGGGCCTGCTTCCACGCCTGGCCGGGTAATATTCCGCAGCGCGGCGTGCTGGTTACGACCTTCGACGAGCAGATTCCCTTTGCCAGCTTCATGGTGGCCGACGACCTCTTGTTCATCGAGCGGAAGAATCCCGACACGCTCGGCACGCGCTCCCTGATCGTGCCATTCAATGCCATCTCGGCCGTCAAGATCGTCGATCCGATCGAGCCGCGCCAGTTCCGATCCTTTGGCTTTCAGCCGGTGGCGGCCTCCAAAAAGGAGGTCGCGGGTCGGACCAAGGAATCGGTTGTCTGAGAACCGGCCGATCGGCCTATCGCCGTAGCAGGCACGCTCCGTGTGCCGTCAACGGCACTCCACAACGGCACGCCGAGCGTGCCTGCTGCTTTGACGGACGGGGCGGGGGCGACTGAGCGTCACTTCGTGGCCTGCCCGCGGTACACGTAGCCGTGCGTGCGCGGTATGCCGTCCAGATAGAAGCTCTCGATCTCCCCGGGGCCGAAGGGCGAGGCCGCCAGGAGATTGCGGACGTCCAAGTCCAGCCGGCAGCCGGCGCCGACGATCCGCTGCAGCCCATTGAGCCGGCCCTGCCACCTGCGGACGGACGGCTGGGGACTGATGCCGTGCTCGAAAAAAACGAAGCGGCCGCCCGGCTTCAACACTCGATAAATCTCCTGTAGCGATTGTGCGGCGTCGGCCACGCTGCACAGCGTCAGCGTGCTGACCACGAAGTCGAACGCCTCATCCGCCAGCGGCAGGCGCTCCGCGCAGCCCACTCGCGGATCGACGCGGCGGCCAGCCCGCCTGGCTCGCCGCCTCAGCAGCCGATTCATGCCGGCACTGGGATCGACCGAAGTGACCCGGCGGACCCCTGGCGGATAGTGGGCCAGGTTCAGGCCGGTGCCGATGCCGATTTCGAGCACTTCGCCGCCCACCGCGGCAAGCTGCTCGCGGCGATATCGGGCCAACCAGGGCCGATCGAGCAGCAAATCACAGAGTCGCGGGAAGATGACTTCTGAGTACCAACTCAAGTCGTTTGGCTCCTCGGTTTGGCACGGCGGTTGCGTTACACCCTACAGACGTGAGGTTGCCTGCCGAAATGGCAATCATAGGCGAGCGTCGATTCAGGCGAGCGTCGAGCCGTAAGGCCGACGTGCGTGCAGCGCAGCCGCTAAACTTCCCGCCGAAAGGGCGACGGGAGGACTTCAAGGATCTTCTGGCATGACATCGCTACAAGGTCATCTGCTGGTTGCGTCGCCGTATCTGGCGAACTCGCCGTTCACCGGGACGGTCATCTTCCTACTCCAGCATACCGAGCAAGGTGCCTGGGGGGTGGTGCTCAACCGCCCGGCCGAGGCCTCGATTCGGGACTTCTGGCAGCAGGTGAGCGATGAACCCTGTGAGAGCCGACAGCCGGTGAACGTGGGCGGACCGATCTCGGGGCCGGTAATCGCCGTTCACGATTACGAGCCGTTGGCCGAAGCCGTCGTGCCGCCTGGCGTGTACCTGGCTTCCCAACGCGATCACCTGGAACAGCTCGTTCAGCAGACGGAACATTCCTTCCGGTTATTCGTGGGGCATTCCGGGTGGATCGGAGGCCAGCTCAATCACGAGCTGGAGCACGGTCTCTGGTTGACTACGCCGGCCACGCCGGACGTGTTGTTCGGCAGCGAGGCCGACCTGTGGCAGCGCAGCCTGATGATGATCGGCCATTCCTTCACGCGCTCGCTGAACATCAAGCACATCCCGGCGGATGTCTCCGTGAATTAGGGTCTCACCCTAACCCGACGCGCAAGCGCAAGCGAGAGAGAATCCGCTATCGCGTTTCCATGCTGGTGAGTCGGGTTAGTGCCTCGCTAGCGACGCTGCGCGAAACACGGCCTGCGCCGCCCTTGCGGCCTGTCCAGGCGCCCTTTTCCTGGCAATCTCTGCGGTCGGTAACGCGCATGTTGCCCTGGGGCAACAATTTCGCGATTCTTTTTGCCAAAAGTCAACGCCCCGCGCTTGTCACTGCGCGGCCCCGTTCTAGGGTTCTCAAGGAGGCATCACTCCTGGAGACCAAAGCATGAAACACCTGCTAACCTTCGGCCTGCTGGCGCTCTTGAGCGGCGTGGCGGGCGGCTGCTGCTGTCTGCACCGGCATTGCGCTGATCCTTGCCCACCCGCTTGCCCGGCACCCGCTTGTCCGGCGCCGGGTTGTCCGTCGCCGACCGGTCCGTTGATCGGTGCCCCGGTCCTGCCGCCCGGAGGGACCTTCGCTCCCACGTCGATCCCGATCCAAGGGGGCCGCTCGCGGCCCGAGCTGGCTGGCGCAGGCCGCCAAGCCACGCCGGCTGCTGGCCCCGTGAGCACCGTGTTTGAGACGCTCCGGTCGTGGACCTCCGCGTCGCCCGTCAGCGGCCCGGCTCGATCGAACAGCGCCGCGCCGGCTCGCCCCCTGTCGATCTCTTACTAACGCAGGGAGCTGCTCCGCCGCCACCGCTTACCGAAGCCGAAGGGTTGCCGAGATGCCGAGCCGTCGGCTGCCAGCGCAGGGGGGGCGAAGCCGCCATCGGCCCGTGGCGGCAAGCGTGGCCGCGTTTTCGTTCGCAGGCTTCCTTACGCTCGCGCTTCTGACGCCATCCTCCTCAGCGGGCGCAGCCGAGCTGCGCGACACGGTGCCGCTCGACGCCACGCAGCCCGACACGACGCTGCCCGGCACGACGCTGCCCGACACGACGCGGATTCTGGTCATTCGCGGCGTGTTCAATGTCTTTTCGACGGGCCTCGATGAGCTGGGGCAAGAACTGCGCGAGCGGGGCTACGACGTGGAAGTCTCTTCTCCCGGCGGCTGCTGGGCCGGCGCCCTGCGGCTCCGGGAGGCCTACGAGCGCGATCCTCGCGGAGGGCCGCTGGTCATCATCGGCCACAGCATGGGCGGCCGGGCCTGCCTGCACATCGCGCGCTATCTGGAGCTGTACGGCATCCCGGTGAAGCTGGTCGTCATTGTGGACGCGAATCCCTGGGTGTCGGTCCCGGAGAACGTGGAGCGCTGCCTCAATCTCTATGTGACCAATTCCTATGGCATGTTTCACGGCAGCCCCGTGCGCGGCGCCGCGGCTGCTCGCGTGCTGAACTACGACGTGACCAAGATCGAGCGGCCGACGTGGGCCGACCCGGTGGACCACTTCAACATCGACAACTCGCCCTGGATGCACACCGTGATCGCGGGCGAGATCGAGCGAGCCTATGCTCCATGGCGCACCGGGCAGGCCGCGCCGCGGTGGGGCGGTAACCACGCGGTAGCACGACCCCCGACGCCGGCTCCCGAGCAAGGTGCGGCCGGCCCCGCGTCAGCCGGCTATCTGCCGGGGGTGGCGATCCCCGCCGCGGCCTTCAGCGTCGGATTCGGCGATGCCGCGGTCCCCGCGGTTTCACCGCAGCATGCACCCCGCGCTGCGCCTCCGCCGCAGCGTGCGCGTGAAGCGCCTTCTCCGCGGCAGCCATCTCAGCCGCAGCAGACGATCCGCATTCGCCTGTAAGCCGTCATCGCCTTCGCTGCTGGCGACCGCAATAGCTCGTAGGACGGATTGCCAATCCCTTCTACGTAAGCTAACAAGCGCCACCGCAAGTCCGGGAATCGAGATGATGGGCAAGCTGCTATCGGCCGAAACCGGCGACGCGACGCGCGGCTGCGCCGTAGCACTCCTGGATGGCGTCGTACGGCGTGACCGGTCGGCGCAGCGGCCGCCGGCCCACCCACTGAATGCCGAGCCGGCTGAGCGACTGGCCGATGCCTTCCTGGCCGTGGCCGCGCGACGAGCGACGCACCCGGCCGTCGTGACTTCCAGCGCCGCCTATAGCTATGAAGCGCTCGCCGCCGCCGCCTGGAGCGTGGCCTTCTATCTGCGGCAGCAGTGCCAGCTCAAGGCCGGTGAGCGGGTGCTCTTGATACTCGGCAACGGCCCCGAGTATCTCGCGGCGCTCTATGGCATTTTGCTCGCTGGCGGCGTCGCCGTGCCGCTGCCGCCGAACATCGAATCGCCCCGACTGGCGCGCGTGACCGCACTGTGCGAGCCGCGGGTCGTGTTGACGACGGAGGATGCGGCATGCCGCCGCGCCGAAGCGGATTTCGCTGCCGCGGAGCCGATGAATGGCGACTGTGGAATGACGAATGACAGAATGACGAATGACGAAGGTCTGGCGCCGTTTCCTCATTCGTCATTCCGTCATTCGTCATTCGATCATTCCCTCGCAATGATCCTTTTCACCTCCGGCTCCTCAGGAGAGCCCAAGGGGGTGATGCTCAGCCACGCGAACTTGGTGGCCAATGCCCGCTCGATCATGGCTTATTTGCCGATCGCGGCCGACGACCGCGCGCTGGCGCTGTTGCCGTTCTATCACGCGTTTGGCAACTCGGTGCTCCAAACGCACGTGCTGTGCGGCGCGACACTGGTAGTCGATGGGTCGCCCGCCTTCCCTTCGACGGTCACCGAGGCGCTGCGGTGTCATGAAATTGCCAGTCTGGCGGCCGTGCCCGAGGTTTATCATGCGCTGCTGGCACACTCCGATCTGGGCCGCTCGCCCCTGCCGGCGCTGCGGTACATGACCGTGGCCGGTGGCGCTTTGGCGCCGCCGCTCGTGCGCGAGGTGGCGCGCCGCATCGCGCCCGCCCGCTTCTACGTCATGTACGGGCAGACCGAGGCTACCGCCCGTTTGGCTTATTTGCCGCCGGAGCTCGTGCATGAGCATCCCGACTCCATCGGCCGGGCAGTCCCCGGCGTGGTGCTCCGCGTCGTCGATGACGGCGGCGTCGAAGTGCCGCACGGAGCGGTGGGAGAATTGCAGGCCCGCGGGCCGAACATCATGCAGGGCTATTGGTGCGATCCGGCCGGCACGGCCGCCGTTCTTCAGGATGGCTGGCTGCGCACGGGCGACCTGGCGGTCGCCGATGCGCGCGGCCTGCTCTATCTCAAGGGCCGCGACAATGATCTGGTAAAGGTGCAAGGCATTCGCCTGCACCCGACCGAGATCGAAGCGGTGATCGCCGAGCGCTGGCCCGGATGCCGGCCGATCGTCGTGCCGTACCGGCAGCCGGGCAGCCCCGCTGCCGATGGCTCGGCGAATAGCCCCGGGCTGACGCGGTTGGCCGCCTTTGTGGTTGCGGACTCTGAAGGCAGGCCGACGGCCGAAGAAATCCACCGGCATTGTCTGCGGGAGCTGCCGCGGCCGAAGGTCCCCGCTCACGTCGAAATCGTTTGCGAGCTGCCGCTCAATGCCTCGCTGAAGGTAAACCGACCCGCATTGTCGCGGCGCGCCGAAGCGGCCGGCCTGGTCAACGCTGCCGCAGGAGAGGAAAGATGACGATTCCGGAGATTCAGCAACAACTGCTGGCCTATCTGCGAGCCAACGTCGCGGGCGCCGGTCCCCTGGAAGTGGCCACCGACCTGTTGGCGCTGGGCGTGCTCGACTCGCTGCTCGTGGCAGACCTGTTCGTCTTTGTCGAGACCCGGCTCGCGGTGGACCTGAATGCCGCGGACGTGTCGCCGCAAAACTTCCGCAGCGTCGAGCGACTGGCGGCGCTGGTGGCCGCGAAGCAGCAGAAGATATCGAAAGCTGCCTGACCTGCCTCGTTCCCAAGCTCCGCTTGGGACGCAACTCCGCGAAGGTCTGCTTCGGATCGAGCGACTCGAAGCAGAGCTTCGACACTGGCGTTCCCAAGCAGAGCCTGGGAACGAGAGATAAGACATTCGTCCATGCATTGGCCCGTCGAACGCCAGGCGATCCCGCCCGGCGAGCTGCCGTTCTTCAACCTGCACTACCTGTATGGTTGTGCCACGCCGTCGGACCCCACGATGGTCTGGGGGACCGAGGTTGATGCCGGCGCTGATCGACTTCGTGCGGCAGCGCAACGAGGTCGGCGACGTGCTGATCTCGCCGGCGCACGTGCTGCTGCAGGCGGTGGGGCGCGCCGTGGCCCGTTTCCCGCATCTCAATTGCCGGGTCATTCGCCGCCGCATCCACCGCTTTCGCGAGATCAGCGTGCCGCGCCATTACCTACGATCCTCGCCGCCGCGAGGTGGAGATCGTGCTGGTGAAGCATGCCGACACGCTGACACTGGACCAGATTGCCCGCACGCTGTGGAAGAACCAGCGCAAGACGGCCAAGGCCGATTCGCTCGATCACCGCGACCGCCGGCTGATCCGTCGGCTGCCGGACTTCATTCTCCGCTGGGGATTTCGCGCCTTCGTCTGGTTAGAGCGAAACGTGCGGCTGCCGAGCATTCGGTTGAATCGCGTGTCCAACGCGCCGGTGGTGGTCAACTACCTGGGCTTCTCCGGCGCGCCGCCGATGCGCATGTACAAGCCCTCGGCGTATCCCAACGAAAGCTCGCACCTCAGCGTCACGATGGGGCCGATCGAAACGCGGCCCGTCGTGCAGAACGGCGAGCTGGCCGTGGGCCGCGTGGCTCCGCTGTTCGTCCGCGGCGACCATCGCCTCACGGACGCTTACCTCTTGGCGAGCTTCGTCGGCGCGCTGCGAGAATACCTGGCGAACCCGGAGCTGATGGAGCTGCCGCTGAACGTAGAACGGAATTCATTCCGTTCTGAGGAGACGGGACGAGTGCGAACGGAATGAATTTCCGTTCTATCTTCCAAAGTCAAGGGTCCAACTGATGCACGACCTTCCCGCCACGATCGTGGCGCTTACCGTCTGGTGTTACTGGGCATGCGTGGTCGTCTTGGTGGTTCGCAGCCACTTGCGGTTCCGGACGGCTGCCGGGGCCGTGCCTCGAACAGCCCGGGAGCGCCGTTTGTGGAGGCTATGGACGCCGGCCATCTTGGCATGGCAGGTCCTTCCCATGCTGGCGGCCGCGTCGTCGCTGCCCCTGTGCCGCCTTCCCTCGCTGGCCGTGGAGCATAGCGGCGTCTACGGCCTGCGGTGGGCTGCCGCCGCGGTCGGCGTCTTGGCTTTCGCGGCCACGATCCCCTGCTGGCTTGGCATGGGCCGCAACTGGAGCCTGGCCGTGGTGCCGCGAAAGCGCACCCGGCTGATTACCAGCGGCGTGTTCGCGCACGTGCGGCATCCGATCTATGCGCTCAGCATCTTGCTGATGCTGGCAACGATGGTCGCCGTGCCCACACCGGCCATGATGGCGGTCGGCCTGGTGCACCTGTGGATGATCCAGGGCAAGGCGCTGAGTGAAGAGAAGTTCCTGCGGCAGCAGTACGGCGAGGAGTACGCCGCCTATTGCGGGCGGACCGGCCGGTTCCTGCCGCGCTTCACTCGGGCAAACGTCTAGGCCGCACTAGGGCTTCTTTTCTTTTCGCTGGACCGCCTGGAATCGCTTGGGGCCTTTCTTGGCCGTGGCGGCCTGTGCCAGCAGCTTCTCGGTGATATCCGGGGAAAAGCCCTCGATCACGACCACGTCATCGCCGCGACGCTCGACGACGTAGACCCGGCCGTCCCGCTCGATCCGGGGCGGCGCCGCCTGATCGTCCGTGCGCGGCGGGTCTTTCGGCTTTTCGCCGGAGGGCGCAGGCTTCGACGTCAGCTTGCTGGCCCGATGACGGGCGTACGCGGCCGCGAACTCCTCGGCGTCTTTACTTCTGTCCCAGGTCGTGAGCCAAACCAGGCCAAGCTGCTTGCCTTCCGACTCGAAAACGACATAGCGGTTGCCGTCCCACCCGGCGGCCGCCACCTGGGCCTTGCGCGTGCTGGCCGGCCCGTCGGCCAGCAAGATGGTGGTCTGGAACTCGCCCAGCACGTTGCCGCCGACACGCTTCCACGACTTGCCCACGACCTCGGCCAGGTCGGGCAGTTTGACCTCCGTCGGCTCGTCCAGCTTGTCTTTGTCGTAGAACTTCTCGGGATGCAGGATCTGTTCAGTGGAGACCGGCGGGCTGCGGAGGGCCTTATCGACCAGCTCCCACTCGCCGTGGTTCGTCAGGTGGAGCACAAAGACCGTCCCTTTGTGATAGGGAAAGATCAGTGACTCGCGGAGGATGAGCGGCGACTTCTGCATCGTCTTGCCGCTGGCCCAGGGGAGCATCGCCCGCAAGGTGCCAAAGGCGGCGTCCATGACAGCCGGCGGATAGTCCAGGATGTCCTTGGGGTCCTCGTCGCCGCGCAGCATTTCGGCGAACATCACCAGCGTGGCATCCCCCTCGACGAGCGCGGTCAGGGCCAGGACCATGTCCTCGTCGTGCTCCACGGCCTTGTCGAGCGCTTGCAGGTCGAAGTGCTGGTCCTGGAGGGCGTGAGTCATCTCGTGGGCCAGGGTGATCTTCGTGCCGTCCTTGTCGAATTTCGGTTCGCCGCCGAAGAGGCGGCCGAAGAGACCTTTCTTCCTCTTCTTCGGCTCATCGCCCCCTTCGCGGATCAGCACCATGGCCTTGTCTTTGGGATTGTAGAACCCGCCAACCTCTTCCGTGAGCAGGTTGGTCATCGTGGCCTTGAGGTCCAGGTCCTCCGGCACGAGCCGGAAGGCCTTGAGCGAGCGATCGGTCTCGCGAAGCTCCTCGTCGGTGTAGTCCTCGGCCATGATCTTGATCATGCGCTTCTTCAGCTCCTCGCGCGTCAGTAGCTGCGGCTTGACGGGCTCGAGGAGCTTTCGCCCTCGCAAATCGGGCATCGAGCTGTTCGTAAGCCTCTTTGTAGCGGACCACGGCGGCGGCGTAGTCCTTCTTGTCGGCCAGTTCATCGCCTTCGGCCAGGAGCTTGATCGCCGACTTCATCGCCGGCTTGGCCGGTCCATCGGCAGCCGCGCGCCACGCAGCGGTCGCAAGGAACACCACGAGCGCCGAGGCCGCAACCAGCAGCTTACGAGAACGGAGCATTCGAATTCTCCCTTGAGACGCGCGGATCAGAGCCACGGGTTATTCTGGGTAACGGCGGGATTCGTGACAAGACGAGGCAATTCGCCGCAAGCTTTTGGAGTGCGGCGACTCGTCGCCGCTTTAGGATTCTAGAGGTCCGCAGCGACTGCGGCCTGCCGCGCTTTTGCGAAAATACCAAAGCGGCGACCGAGTCGCCACACTCCAGATGCTAGCTCGCTGCCGCGGGGAGCGATTCGCGTCGGAGCTGCTCCAGCACTTCCGCGATGGCGGCCACGGCCTGGCGAATCTGCTGCGGCGAGTGGGTGGCGGTCACGAAGAACCGCAGTCGCGACGAGGCGGCCGGCACCGCCGGGGGCAGGATCACTTGGGACAAGATGCCCCGGCTCACCAGGCCGCGCCACAGCTTGAGGCACGCGGCCGCATCTCCGACGAGGACCGGCACGACGGGCGTGCCCTGGCACAGGCCCACGTCGAGCCCATGCTGCTTGGCCAGCCGAACAAAGCTCGCTGCCCGCTCGTGTAAGGTCCGCGACGCGCCACGGCTCGGCCTCCAGCACGCGAAGCGATTCCAAGGCCGCCGCGGCATTGGGCGGCGAGATGCCCACGCTGTAGACAAAGCCGGGGGCCGTGTACTTGAGGTATTGCACCAGCTCGCGGCGGCCCGCGATATAGCCGCCGCAACTGGCCAGCGCCTTGCTGAGCGTGCCCATCCATAGATCGACGCTTTCGGGCGTTCGGGCTTCAGGCTCCAGGCTTCGGGGCTTCGGGAAGGGGTCGGGAGTCGATTTCGTGACGAATGCGTTCGGCGGCACCACAACGTCGTCCACGTCACGAAATCGACTCCCGACCCCCTCATGCAACGTCTCCCCGATCCCGCGGCCGCGCTCGCCCAGCACGCCCAGGGAATGCGCCTCGTCCACAAGAAGCAGCGCTTTGTGCCGGCGCTTGATCTCGACGAATCGCGCCAAATCGGGCACGTCGCCGTCCATGCTGTAGAGTCCCTCGATGGCCACCAGCGCCCGGCGGTAGTGGCCGCGAAGGCTCGTCAGCAACCGGTCCAGGGCCTCCGTATCGTTGTGCCGGAACGCCAGCCGGCGTGCACCTGAGAGCCGGCAGCCTTGCACGATGCTGTTGTGGGCCAGCGCGTCGTGCAGCACCAGGTCGTCCTCCGAGAGGAGGTGGCCGATGGCCGTGACGTTCGTGGCATGACCGCTGACCATGACGATGGCGTCCTCGGTGCCCAGCCAGCCGGCCAGGGCTCGCTCCAGCTCCTGGTGCAACGCCCGCTCGCCAGACACCAGGCGGCTGGCGGAAACGGTCGTCCCGTACCGCTCGATCGCGGCTTGGGCGGCAGCCACCACGCGGGCATCAGAGGCCAGGCCCAGGTAGTCGTAGCTGGCGAAATCGATCAGCTCCCGACCGTCCACGCGGACGCGCCGGCCCGGCAGGCCCTCCTGGGTAAGGAAGTAAGGATTCACCATCCCGAGCCGCTCCTGCCGCTGGGCGTCGCGAGCCAGCGCCGTCCACTCGGGGAATCGCGCGACGTCGTAGTGCTCGACGGGAATGTCATCGGGCGCGGTTGGCTCATCGCGAGGCTCAATCGGTCGCCCGAAGGCGAGCGTCGAGGCGTCTGCCCGACGTGCGTGCTGCCAGATGGCGTCGGTGACCTCGCTGATGGTCCGCAGTTCTGGTCCGAGCGATTCGGGCAAGCGAAAGCCCAGTCGGCATTCCAAGGCCGCGAGCAATTCCATGCGACCGAGCGAATCCAGGCCGGCCTCGGCCAGGGTGGAGTCGAGCGTGACGCCGTGCGGTAGCGGCCGGGCAAGCCGCCGCACTTCGGCCAGCACCTGCTGCCGGAGCACGCTATCGTCGGGGATCGCCGCCCAAGATAAGGCACGCCGCCCAGTGCGATCACAAGGTCGGTCGTCGGAAATTACGCCGAACGTCCAACGTCCAACGTCCAACGCCGAACGTCCAACAGATTCCGGCAGCTCCTCAGTCCCGTTCGACGTTGGACGTTGGACGTTGGGCGTTGGACGTTGATCAACCCCCGGCAAAGCCGCGAACTGCGGAACCTGGCCGTTGTCTTCACCGGCATTCTCCCGCGCGGCATCCCACCGCGCCACTTCTGCCAAGGTGCCCTCCAGAAACGCCTGCCGGCAGGCGTGCCGCCGAACCTTGCCACTGGTCGTCCTGAGGATGTGGCCGGCGCGAACGATGAGTACAACCGCCGGCGCGACGCCGTGCTCTTCGAGGATCTGCCTGGGCGGATGGCCGCCAGTGCCTCGGCGGCCTCGCCGCGCCGGCCACGCTGTACCTCCTGCACAATGACGAGGCGCTGCTGGCCGCCGGCCTCCACCGTGAAGGCCGCGCCGGGCATTCCGCGCAGTGCCCGGTGGCTGGTTTCGGCCGTGCGTTCCAGGTCGTGCGGATAGTGGTTTTGTCCTCGGACGATGATCAGGTCCTTGAGCCGCCCGGTGACGAACAGCTCGCCTTCACGAAGGAAGCCCAGGTCGCCGGTGCGCAGGTAAGGTCGCCCGACTGGTCGCCGCTGTCGTCAGCCAGGCGGGCGGCGAAGGTCTCCAGCGTCTCGGAGTGCCGTCGCCAATAGCCTTGGGCGATGCTGGGGCCGCGCAGCCAGATCTCGCCTACCTGATCCTCCGCGCATCGCTTCAGGGCCGCGCAGGATCGACGATCACGATTTCCTGATCGGGCAGACGGTGACCGCAGCCGACGACTGCTCGGGCATCGACCGTGCCGGCGGCGGCCTCCGCCACGCGGTGCTCTTCCAGACCCCGGTTGTTGATCCATCGGACGACGGGCGGCTGCTCGACGTAGCCGCCGGCAGCCAGCAGCGTTGCCTCGGCCAAGCCATAGCAGGGATAGAAAGCCTGGCGGCGGAAGCCGCAGGGAGCGAACTTCTTTGCGAAGGCCTCCAGAGCTTCTACCCGGACCGGCTCAGCCCCGTTGAAGGCCACGCGCCATCGGCTCAGGTCGAGGCCCGCCACGTCTTCCGCGGCGATCTTCCGTACGCACAAGTCGTAGGCGAAGTTGGGGCCGCCGCTGGTCGTCGCCCCGTAGCGGCTGATGGCTTGAAGCCACCGCACGGGCCGTTGCAGAAACGCCATCGGCGACATGAGCACGTTGGGCCGTCCGACGTACAGCGGCTGCAAAATGCCGCCGATCAGCCCCATATCGTGATAGCCGGGCAGCCAGAACACGCCCGTGCCGCTGCGTGTGTGCTCAAATGCGTGGGCGATGAGCGCTGAATTGTGCAGCAGATTGGCGTGCGTGAGCATCACGCCCTTAGGCTCGCCGGTAGACCCGGAGGTGTATTGCAGGATCGCCAGCGTATCGCCGCCGATCGACGCCTCCTGCCACAGCGTGCCGGGGTCGTCCGCTGCTTCATCAGTTGCCAGCCAATGAATCGCACGGAATTCGGGAGCCTGGCCGGCCGCGCCACGGACGTGTCGGCAGACTGCGGCGGTCGTCAGGGCGAATCGCGCGTCGGCGTCGGCGGCGATGGCACGCAGCCGCTGGAGCGTGCGGTTGGGCCGTGGCGGGTATGCCGGGACCGCGACCGCGCCGGCATACAAACAACCGAAGAGCGCGGCGATATAGTCGAAGCCTGGCGGGAAGAGCAGCAGCACGCGCTCGCCCGCGGCTCGCTGCTCGTGGAGCCGCGCGGCGATGCGCTGGGCCTGTAGGTCGAGCTGAGCATTGGTCAGGTGGCATTCCTGATCCTGGCCGTCGAGAAGGTAGGTAAACGCCCGCTCGTCGGCCTGGCGGGCAGCCCGGTGGCGCAGCAACTCCACGAGCGTCTGAGGACCGAAAAACGATCCGGTGCACTGGGGGCGAGAGCTGGTCACGACGGTTATAAGTGCCGGCAGGGCAAAGAATTCAGTGCGTGGCAGGCTTTCATTTCACGAGGATTCCACCTCGCCCGGCCATCCGCGTCAAGGTGGGAATGGCCGCAACCTATTCTACCGGAAAAGTCTGCTCATTCTATCCAGCATGCCCTGTTTCTCGCCGGGTCAATCGGGCTCGCCCCGAATACTAACCCGACGCGTCAGCAGGGAGAATCATGACAAAGACGCTCGCGCGAAAAAGCACGTCGGCCTTACGGCTCGACGCTCGCCTAACACTAACGGTTCGTGGCGGGCGGCGTTGCCCTGAACCGTGTTGGCCGCTAGTATCCGCCGCGCATTTCATTCGTCACTTGCCGCGATGGCAACGCTTTCGTGCTTGTCCCGGTAGTGGGCAGCCAAGGAGGCGCATGGACGCAGCGACGACTGCCATCTCGGAGGATGCCTGGCGCGGGGCACGCGTGCTCATCACCGGCGGGCTGGGGTTCATCGGCTCGAACCTGGCGATCCGCCTGGTGCAGAGGGGCGCCGACGTGACGCTCGTGGACGCGATGATCCCCGAGTACGGCGGCAACCTGTTCAACATCGAGCCGATCGCCGACCGCGTGCGTGTCAACTTCGGCGACATCTGCGACCGCCACGCCATGGACTGGCTGGTCCGCGGCCAGGACTACGTCTTCCACCTGGCCGGCCAGGTGTCGCACGTGATGAGCCTGACCGATCCGTACCCGGACATCGAGTACAACATCAAGGGGACGGCCGTCGTCATGGAGGCCGTGCGGCGGTTCAATCCCGCGTGCCCGGGTGATCTTCACCGGCACCCGCGGGCAGTACGGCCCGGCCACGCGCCTGCCGGTCAGCGAAGACGCGCCCACGAACCCCAAGGGCATCTACGAGATCTCGAACCTGACGGCCGAGAAGATCATCCAGGTCTACGACCACATCCACGGCATGCACGCGGTGCTGCTGCGGCTGACGAACGTCTACGGCCCGCGGGCCCAGATGAAGCACTCGCACTACGGCGTGGTCAACTGGTTCGTCCGGCTGGCCCTCGAGAACGCCACGATCCGGGTCTTCGGCGACGGCCGGATCCTGCGCGACTTCCTGTACGTCGACGATTGCGTGGACGCCCTGCTGCGGTGCGCACTGCGCGACGCGGCGCGGGGCGAGGTGCTCAACGTCGGCATCGACCGGCCGACGACGTTTCTGGAGCTGGTCGAGACGCTGCTCCAGGTGGTCGGCAGCGGACGATGGGAGTTCGCCCCGTTCACGCCGGAGCGCAAGGCCCAGGAGCCGGGCGACTTCTACTCCGACATCAGCAAGATCCGCCGGCTGGTCGGCTGGGAGCCTCGGACCAGTCTGGAGGAGGGGTTGCGACAGACAGTGGAGTATTACCGGGAACATCGGAAGCACTACTGGACGTCCGCGGCCGACGGGATCGAGGACCGCGCCCCACGTTCGGCGGCGTGAGGCCCGCGACGCGAGAGGGTTGTGTTGTGGCGCGTGAAGGTCGCGACGCGTGAGGGTTGCAGAATCATGCGGTCCACCGAGCAAAGCTTAGCAAGCTCGGTGGGGCCGTGACCGGACGCACTACGATGAATCGAATCGGCCACAACGTAACCATCAGCGACGGCGCGATCCTCGGCGACGAGATCACCCTGGGCAACAACGTCACCGTCTACCCCGGCGTGCGCATCGGCGACGGCTGCACCGTGATGGACGGTGTCGTGCTCGGACGGCCGCCGCGGACGGCGGGCAACAACAACCGCCCGTTGCCGCCGCCCGGGCCTCTCACCATCGGCCCGGGCACGATCATCGGCGCCAACACCGTTCTCTATTCCGGAAGCACCATTGGCCCGCGCGTCCTGATCGGCGACCTGGCCACCGTGCGCGAGGGCTGCGAACTGGCCGAGCAAGCCGTGATCGGGCATGGCGTCACGCTGCAGTTCGACGTGCGGATCGGGAAGCGCTCGCGGATCAGCGCCGGCTCACTGCTCGTGGACATGGTCGTCGAGGAGGACGTCTTCGTCGGGCTGGGCGTCAACACGTTCAACGATCATGAGGTTTACACGTCGCGATTCGGGCTGACGCCGATGAACGTGCGGGGGCCGATCGTCCGGCGGTTCGCCGTCGTCGGCACCGGCGCCACGTTGGCCGGCGGCACGGAGGTCGGCATGGGGGCGATCGTTGCGCCCGCGGCCATGGTGACGCGGGACGTGCCGGCCTGGCACGTTGTGGCGGGCGTGCCCGCCCGTGTGATTCGCTCCGTGGAGGACGAGTCGCGACGGCGAATCCTGACTCATTTCGGCCTGTGCCAGCGGGAGGCCGCCTGATGACAACCGTCTCGATCGTCGTCCCGGTGTATCACAATGCGGCCAGCCTGCCAGACCTGTTGGCGCGATTTCAGGCACTGGCCAGCAACCATCCACAGGACCGCTTCCAGTTCGTCTTCGTGGATGACGGTTCAAAGGACCATTCATTTGCCGTGCTGCACGACCTGGCTCGGGACGAGCCGCGGATGCGAGTCGTCAAGCTGTCGCGGAACTTCGGCTCCAACGCCGCGATCCTGGCCGGACTGGAGGAAGCCGGGGGGGACGTGGTCGCGGCCATCAGCGCCGATCTGCAAGACCCTCCGGAGCTCATTGCCGACATGCTGACGCGTTGGCGAGCTGGCCGCAAGGTCGTGTTGGCGGCGCGGGAGACGCGGGACGACTCGCGGCTAAGCACATGGGCGGCCGACGCGTTCTATTTTCTCTTCCGCCGCCTGGCCCTGCCCGGCATGCCGCGGCGCGGCTTCGACTTCTTCCTTATCGACCGCCAGGTCCGCGACGTAGTGGTCGGGATGCCGGAGAAGAACCTGTATCTGATGGGCCTCCTGATCTGGCTGGGCTTCGACGCCGAGGTGCTGCACTACCACCGCCGTTCGCGCGAGAAGCGGTACGGCCGCTCGATGTGGACGCTGGCCAAGAAAGCCCGCTATTTCGTCGATGCCTTCGTGGCGTTCTCTTACGTGCCGCTGCGGGCGGCGTCGGTGGCTGGCTTCGTCACCTGCCTGGCGAGCGTGGCCTACGCGCTCTTCATCATCCTCAGCCGGCTGTTGTGGAGCCGCGACGTGCCGGGCTGGGGATCGCTGATGGTCGTCGTGTTGATGACGTTCCGGCTTGCAACTTCTGATGACCGGCGTGCTCGGTGAATACGTGTGGCGGAACCTCGACGAGGCCCGCCGCCGGCCACGCTACATCGTCGAGCGGGTCGTGAAGCCTGCGGCCGACGCGCACGGACCGGAGGAGAAGGGCGGCGTGGAAAGCCCGCAGGATTCTCCCACCCGTCGCGCTGCATGACGCACGATCGAACCTGCGGAGAGTAGTCGTCACGCTCCTCGTCAAGAACCTCACGCGGAGCGTGAGGACTACTTGCTGTGGACTACTTTGCTAGACCGCGCCGATGCCGTGCGTCCGCTCATACGTGGCGATCTTGTCCTCATGGCCCAGCGTCAGGCCGATGTCGTCCAGCCCTTCCAGCAGGCAGTGGCGGCGGAAGGCGTCGATCTCATAGGGCAGCCTCAGGCCGTGGCTGTCGTGGATCGTTTGGGTCTCCAGATCGACCGTCAAGCGATAGCCAACGTGCCGTGCCACGCGGTGGAACAAGTCGTCCACTGCCGCCTCGTCCAGCCGCACGGGGAGAAGGCCATTCTTGAAGCAGTTGTTATAGAAGATGTCGGCGAAGGTGGGGGCGATGATCGCTCGGAAGCCATAGTCGGCCAGCGCCCAGGGGGCGTGCTCCCGGCTGGAGCCGCAGCCGAAATTCCGCCGTGCCACGAGGATGGTCGCCCCCTGATACGCCGGCTGGTTGAGCACGAAATCGGGATTCGCCGCCCCGCTGTCCAGAAACCGCCAGTCGAAGAACAGATACTGGCCGAAGCCCGTTCGCTCAATCCGCTTGAGGAACTGCTTAGGGATGATCTGGTCGGTATCGACGTTGGCCCGGTCAAGGGGAGCCACAAGTCCGGTATGAGTGGTAAAGGGCTGCATGGGGTTTCGTATCGGGGCGGGGGTTCTAGGGCTGGACCGCGGCCTGGCTGTCTTGGCGAGAACGAAGAAAGTCGTCTCCCGCGTCCCACACGGCCGGCACACCTGAGCGAAGTCTGATCAGGCGCCGCCCATCGAAACCGTAGGCGACTTTGCTGGTCCCCTCCAGCGTCAGCATTTCGTGACCGGTGGCCGCGTCCCAGGTCTTGGCAACGTTGTCGATGCTGGCACTGGCGATTCTGGTTCCGTCCGGGGAGAAGGCGACGGCGTTGACACCTTGGCTATGTTCTCTCAACGCAAGGAGTTCCTCACCGGTCGAAGCGTCCGAAACCCTGACCGTTCGGTCGAAGTTGGCCGAAGCGATGCGCGCGCCATCAGGACTGAATGCCAGGTTCATGATCCTATCCCCGAGCACCACGGAGAGCATCTCCTCCCCCTTCTCAGCATTCCAGACTCGCAACTTCCCGTCTGCGCCGCCGGTGGCAATGCAGTCCCGTCTGAACTAAAGACTGCGCTATGCGCTAGAACCTCATGCCCCTCGAGCTTGATCAACAGCTCGCCCCGAGGACTATGGTGCGCCAACAAGTTGCAGCGCAGCGGCCACCGAGCCTTCGGGGACCGCGATCTCGGGGACGTCCCAGGAAATCTCGCGCGTTTCCGTGGGGTCTGATTGCGATTCCCAAGCGTCAAGATTTCGACGAATCCGGTCCTGGTTAGGGGAGAGTGCTATCGCTGCATCAAAATGTTCCCGCACTTCCGCTGACGGATAATCGAGGCATGATTTGGCGATTGCCATCCATTCGTGCACTTCAGCCAGATACCCAGGCTCCTTGGTCAAAAAAAGGGCCTTCGAGCACAAGTTAACGGCCTGGCCGTATTCGCCTGAGACAATCGCGTTCCGCGCGAGATATGCATATGGCCAAAATAGGGTAGTATTCCGCGAGACCGCTTGGCGAAAGTCGGCCAAGGCTTGAAGGGGATCATGCGCGTTCAGCAACAGGCCGCGCACCGTCAAAGCCAATTCGCTATCTGCGTCAATGACCAGAGCCAGATCGAGTGACCCGTGCGCCGCCTCAATGTCTCCAAGCATCTGATGACACATCCCCAGCACCACGCAAGTCATTGAGGAAAGCTGGCGATCCTTCTGACTCTCCGGCAGCCGATCTTGCGCCGCCAGCGCCGTCCGGAACAGGTCGGCGCATTCCTGCCATACGGGAAAGGCCGTGGGCGGCGGCATGCTGCGGGTAGAGGAAAAAACAGTCTGTACCAGGAAACTAAGAACATAGGGAGAAAGTCGATCTGCGCGGGCTGCGAAGGACTTTGCTTCCAGCAGTCCTTCTTGAGTCTGACCCGCATCGCAGAGGGCTCTGACCAGCGCAGCCGCGAAGTCAGGCTTGCGGCCCGCCGCCTCGCGGAAGAATGGAATCGCTGCTTCCGGTCCGGCCACGTGCTCCCAACACCGGCCGCGGATGTACCCCACGAAGTCTGCGGAAACTCCTTCCGGCTGCTTCGCGATGAGATCGCGTATGCGCCTCCAGTTCTTGGCCTCCCATGCAGTGAGCAGCTCGCTGGATCTGATGCCGCCTTCCTGAGGATGCTTCGAGAGCGCGTCCGAATCCAGAGTGTAGAGATCGGCCGATAGCTCGTCGATTAGTTCCATCTCCGCTGGGGTCAAACGTCGCCAAGGCAGGTCCATCTCGTCGCGAAGAGCGTCGGCCTCAGGTTCGTCGCCCTTTCCTTGGGCAATGAGTTCGTGCAGACGCGTCAAGCGCCGCACTAACCCGACGAAGTCCGGATTCGGCGGTTTGTCGTTGTGATGCATGCTACGACTCGTCAATTACCCATTGATCCCGCGTGGCGGACAAGGCAGCTTGATACTTGGCAATCGACATAACGATGGCTGGTTCGACCATGCCATGAATCGGCGTGTCTTTTCTCAAAAACAGCTCATTGTCAACGAGGCCGTCCTCGAACGGGCCAGTACCCATTCGCCAGCAATAGTCTTGGTTGCTTCCCGTGGCAGCCGGAACGATGCTTCGCAACCGTCTGGGAATTCGAAATCTTGGCAGTTGCCTCCAATTAGGTGCGACCGACATCCCACCCTTCGCGGGCTCCACGTTGCCATCAACGTCTGCGGTGACATCAGCTTTTGGATCAGGCGGAACGCGGACGCCGAGCCCGCGGGCAGACGATTCAGTTCGCGGCCTATCGTCGGCCTCGCGAGTCATCGACCGAAAAATCAGCGGCATGCACTATCCTGCTGATCGGGTCCGCCGCCCACGCATCTATTGTACATCCACCGCAACCCACGCGTTACCACGGATGCCTCACAGCCCCAGCACGTCGTTCATGCCGTACATCCCCGGCGGCTTGTCGGCCAGGAACTTGGCGGCGGCCAGGGCACCGTGAACGTAGCAGTCGCGACTGGTGGCCCGCACGGTCAGCTCGAGCGTCTCGCCCAGAAGGCCGAAGAGGATCGTGTGCTCGCCCGGATTGTCCCCCGTGCGGACGGCGTGGTAGCCGATCTCGCCGTGCGGCCGAGCACCGGGACGTCCCTCCCGGCCGTGGCGATGGACCGAATGGCCCATGGCCTGGCCGATGATTTGGCCGAATTTCAGGGCCGTGCCGCTGGGGGCGTCCTCCTTGTAGCGGTGGTGTTGTTCGATGATCTCCACATCCGCCCCGGAGGGATGGTCCCGCAGGGCTTGCCCGGCCACGGCGGACAGCTTCATCGCCAGGTTGACGGCCACGCTCATGTTGGGGGCCTGGAGCAGCGGGATCGTGGCCGCGGCGGCACGCAGCTTTTGCTGCTGGGCGTCGGAGAAGCCGGTCGTGCCCATCACCAGCGGCAACTTTTTTGCCACGCACGTTTGAGCGATGATCTCGGCGGCCGGCGGCAGCGAGAAGTCGATCACCACATCGACCACGCCATCCAGGCTGGCGGCCAGCGGCACGCCCAGCGGACCGACGCCGGCAATCACGCCGGCATCCTGCCCAAGCCGCGGATGGCCGGGGGCATCGATCGCGGCGGCCAGCTTCAGCTCCTTGTCGGCCGCGGTCAAAGCCACGAGCCGCTGCCCCATTCGCCCGGCGGCGCCGTGGATCGCAACGCGAAGAAGTTTGGTCATGCCGCTAATATCGCAAGCGATGTGCGCGGCGGCAATGGTTGTCGTTTGTCCCTTGTCCCTTGTCCCTTGTCCCTTGTCCCTTGTCATTTGACAAGCAAAGGCCAAAGGCCAAAGGACAAAGGACAAAGGACAAAGGGACAAAGGACAAAGGACAAAGGGACAAAGGACAAAGGACAAAGGACAAGAGTCCTTTCCCCCGCGTCGGCGGGCAGGTAATCTACGTCGGCGGCCGGGGCGCGTGGCCGCCGGCCGCGGTTCGGCCACTGGAACGCTTGCCCACGCAGAGAGTGCCGCATGTCCCCCGATCGCGCTGCCGTGCGTGAAATCGACTGGCTGGAAGTCTTTCCTTGGCTCAGCCTCACGCGAGTTATCGCTCTGGCCTGGGGGCCGGGCAAGCTGCTCCTGGCCTTGCTGGGGATCACACTGACCGCGGCCGGCTGGCTCGGGATTTCCGGAATCTATTTGCACTACCGACCGCACGATGACGAGGTCCAAGCGCAAGCGGCCGTCTACCGGAAATCCGAGCCCTGGGACCAGAAGCGGCCCCTTGACCTGGCAGCGCTGAGCCAAGCCGACCGGCCGCACGTCCTGCTCGATGCGGGCATCAATGCCGGCGAATCGCTGGCAGAGCTGCCGGCCTGGTATACGCGTCCTTTCCGGCAATGGTTCGCACACGATATTCGCTGGCCCTCCTTCAGCATGGCGGTGCTGTGCGGCCTGTGGGCGCTGGCCGTGTGGGGATTTTGCGGGGGGGCGATCACCCGCCTGGCCGCCGTGCGGCTGGCGCAGGACCGCCGCCTGGGTTTCCTGCAGGCTTGCCGCCACGCGATCGCCAAATGGCTGTCGTATTTCAGCGGGCCACTGTTTCCGCTGGGGGGCATCGCGCTGCTCCTGCTGCCGGCGCTGGTCGCCGGCTGGATCTCGCGGCTCGACCCAGGCTTTGCGGTGGTCGGCGCCCTGTGGATTTTCGGGCTGATCGTCGGGCTGATCTGCGCCGTGCTGCTCCTGGCCGCGATCTTTGGCTGGCCGCTGATGTCGGCCGCCGTCAGCACCGAATCGAGCGACGCCTTCGACAGCTTCAGCCGTGCGTTCTCCTATGTCACCCAGCGGCCGTTTCATCTGGCCTTTTACGTGTTGGTGGCCGGATTGCTAGGCGCAGCGGCCTGGCTCTTCGTGGCCGTGCTGGGCGAGCTGACGATCTACCTCGTGGCCTGGGGCGTCAGTTGGGGCAGCGGCCCTCAGCGGGCCAGCGAGATCTTCGCGGCCATTGCCGCTTCGCCATCCTCCAGCACCGCAGGCGGTCAGATGGTCGCCGCTTGGAGCACGCTGGTTCGCATGCTCGTGCTGGCCTACGGGCACAGCTTTTTGTGGACGGCGGCCAGCGGCATCTACCTGCTGCTGCGGCGCAACACCGACGGCACGCCGCTGGACGAGGTGTACCTCGACTCGGCCGAAGACCCCTACGGCCTGCCGCCGGTCCGCCGCGACGCCGCCGGCGTCACCGTGCTGGACGAGAACCGGCCACAGCCGGTCTAGGGCGGCGCGGTTTCGGCCAAGCCTATTCATTTTGCATTTTGCATTTTGCACTTTGCAATGCGCTAGCCGTGGCTCGATTTGAGAATGCAAAATGCAAAATGCAAAATGACGCGCGCGCGCAGCATTCCAGCTCACGCATCGCAACTGCGCGTTTATCTCGGCCGCGAATACGCCTCCGACATCTCGCGGCGAATTCGCGCTGTCAGCTCCGCGGTCAGCAGGTTGCCGTGGTCCTTGCCGGGCACGATCTCCACGACGGCGTCGCTGCCCAGCGCTTTGAGGGCCGCGGCCAGCTTGCGCACGGCCCCGTCCAGATAGAACGTGTCCAGCTCGCCGGTCATGACGTGCAGCTTGCCGGCCAGCTTGGGACCGAGCTCCTTCCAGTTCTGCTCGAGCTTCAGGCGAATGTCATAATGCTGCCAGGCGCGGGCGACCTCCGGATCGACCCGGCCGCTGCGGCGATCCCAAAGCTGCCGCGGCTCGCCGTCGGCGCCGCGGGCTGAACACGGCCTCGAACGAGCGAAGCTGCCCGCCGCGCTTTTGCACGTCGTCCATCCGGCCGAACGAGCCGTACCACAGGACGGGCCGGACCGCGACCTTCGCCCCCTCGCGCCGCACTCGACGCGCCAACGGCCGCCGCTCCCCCTTTTCATCCGTGTACAAGCTCAGCGGCGGGTCGGCGTACAGGTCTACCTGCTGGTAATCGCGGAAATCGACGGGGTCGGGCGACGTGCTCCACGTGCCGCCAAAGACATCCGGATAGCTCACTTGCAGCCACAGCGATGACCAGCCGCCCGAGCTGTGTCCCGTGACGAACCGCGCCGCGGATTGCGGAACCGTGCGATAGGTCTTGTCGATTCGCGGGATCAGCTCCTCGATCAGCGACCGGCCCCGTGGCCCGTTCGTGGCGCTGTCGGCATACACGTGGTGCCCCCATTTGCAGCGGCCGCTCAAATAGACGCGAATGAACTCCGCTTCTCCCTTGGCTGGGGCCGGCCCGCCCTTGGCGTGGGCGGCCGGCGGCAGGTGGCTGCCGCCGAAGCCGGGAATGATGTACATGACCGGATAGCGCTGGCCCGGCCGATCGAAATAGCTGGCGGGCAGCACAACGCCACAGCGGTCCACGACCTTGCGTCCGTGGAACTTCGCTAACAGCGCGCTTTGAAACACGACCTCCTGCACGAACCGCGTCGTCGGGAACGGCCTGGCCTGCACGACGCGGCTCAGCGTCAATGCCACGGTCAAGTCCTGGCCGGCGACCAGCTCCACGTCCTTTACGTCGCTGTAGAGGTTGCCCACGCCGTTGGCCGGGTGAGGGTCGTAGAAATCGTGGTCCAAGAGCGCCTGCACGCGGTACTTGCCGGGCGCAGCTTCGAGAGCTTGTCGGGGAAGCCGTCGGCCGTGTCGTCGATGCGCCGCGACTGGCCCGGCTCGACGCGCCGCACGTCGAGGCCGAAGAACGGCTCGGGGTCGAACCAATTGGGACCAAATCGCGGCTCGGCCGCCCGTCGCTGCGAAACAAAGACAAACAGCCGGCCGTCGATCGCCGCGTCCCCTCCGGCGCGGTCGAGCGTCACCTCGAATGTCACCGCCGCCGCAGCCGGAGAAGCCAGCGAGAGGGCGACGACCAAGAGCAACGCGGCTCGGAAAACCGATCCCAGTCTAGGCAGATCATTTTGCATTTTGCACTTTGCACTTTGCATTTTGCATTCCCTGTCGCAGACCCAATTATTGCAAAGCGCCAAAGGCAAAGTGCAAATGCAAATTGCACACGTTGCGCGCACTGCTTCGTCGCTCCCAAGCTGTCTACGCCGTTGCCACGACCACGCGCACCTGTCCAGCCAGGTCCTTGATGAACTTGGGCTCCCCCCAGCGCCGGTCGGTGCCGAAAAGCTCGGCAACCGCTCCCCGCAGCATCGGGCTGATCTCGCAGATCAGTCGGCCTCCAGCCGCCAGACGCTCCGCGCTCTGGCCGATCAGCGGGGCGATCACGTCGGTCCCCTGCGGACCAGCCGCTAGCGCCGACCGCGGCTCGTGATCTCGCACGGTCGCCGGCAGCCGGGACATCTCCTGCTCCGTGACGTAGGGCGGATTGCTGAGGATGAAATCGAATCGCCGCTCCGCCGGCACGCGGGCAAAGAGGTCGCTCTGAAGCAGCTCGACGCGATCCGCCACGCCGTGGGCCTGGGCGTTCGAGCGGGCCACCTCCAACGCCGCGGGGCTCACGTCGATCGCCGTCACGCGGCAGCCCGGCACGTGTTTGGCGGCGCAAACGGCCAGAATGCCGCTGCCAGTCCCCACGTCGGCTATCGACAAGGCATCCGTCGGCAGCCCCTCCGCCGAGCGCTCCTTCACCGCATCCAGCAGCCCGATGACGACAAACTCCGTCTCCGGCCGAGGAATGAGCACGTCAGGAGTGACGCGAAACGGCAGCGAGTAGAACTCCCGCTGCCCGACGAGGTAGGCTACCGGCTCGCCTTGCGACCGCCGCCGCACCAGCTCGCGAAAGGCGGTCCGCACCGCTTCGCCTGGGTCCACGTCAAACGCGGTGTACAGCTCGATCCGGGGGCAGCCACGCACGTGGGCCAGCAGGACCTCGGCGTCCAGCCGAGGGCTTTCGGAGCCGTGCGTCTTGAGATACTGGCCGGTCCAGCTCAAGAGCCGCCCGATCGTCCAGGGTTCGGCTGTGGCCATAGGAATCGCCATCGTAGCAGGCACACTCCATGTGCCCTCTAACGTAGTAGGCACACTCCGTGTGCCGTCTGCGGAGAACGGAATTTCATGCCGTGGCGAGCCTGATCCTCGTGCCTGCCATGCCACCAACTGGCGGGGGTGCGAACGGAATGAAATTCCGTTCTACGGCACACGGAGTGTGCCTGCTACTCTGCCTTGCCCAGCTTCTGGCGCACGTGGGCCACCAGCTCGCTCCGCGGCACTTTCTCTTGCTTTCGCGTGCCCAGGTCACGGATGGTCACGCTGCCCTCCTTGAACTCCGACTCACCGGCGATCACGGCCAGCGGGATGCCATTGGAGGCGGCGTAGCCGATCTGGTCGCGCAGGCCGTGCGGCTCGAAGTATACCTCGGTGGCGATGCCCGCCGCGCGCAGCGTCTTGGCGAAGCCGAGGTACTCCATCAGGTAGTTCTTGCGGTCCTGGGCGGCTACGAGCACCTGCGTAGGCGACTTGCGCGAGACATCGACGAGCTCGGCGGCGAGCATCACGGCCAGCAGCCGTGAGAGGCCGATCGAAATGCCCACGCCGGGGAAGCGCTGCGTGGAAAAGAACGTTGCCAGGTCGTCGTAGCGTCCGCCGGAGCAGACACTGCCCCAGTTCTCGCGGCCGGTGACCAGCGTCTCGTAGACCGTGCCGGTGTAATAGTCGAGGCCGCGCGCGATGCGAAAGTTCGGCCGCAGCCGCCCCTCGGGCATGCCCAGGGCCACGGCGCTGTCGATCACGCTTCGCAGCTCGGTCAACCCCTGCGAGGCAATGCCGGCGGCGGCGAACACCTGCTCCGCTTCGGCGATGCCAGGGCACTGAACGAGGTCCATGATGGCCGGCACCAGGTTGGCCGGCACGCCTTCCTCGGACCAGCGCCTTGCGAGTTTCGTCCAGGCCGTCGCGGTCGGTCTTGTCGATGGCCCGCAGGGCGCCGCTGAGCTGCGGGATGCTCTGAACGGTACTGCTCTGAACGGTACTGCTCTGATCGTTGCTGCTCTGATCGTTGCTGCTCTGATCGTTGCTGCTCTGATCGGCGCTTGGCCGCCGGTCGACAGGTCGCGCAGGATCTTCCGGTTGGAGACATACACGTTGAAGTCCGGCAAGCCCAGCGCCGTGAATGTGGCGTTGATCACGCAGGGGATTTCGGCATCGTGGATCGATTCGAGTGAGGTGCGGCCGACGATGTCGATATCACATTGATAGAACTCGCGGAACCGTCCGCGCTGCGCCCGCTCGCCGCGCCACACCTTCTGGATTTGATAGCGGCGGAAGGGAAACACCAGCTCGTGCGCGTGCTGCACCACGTAGCGGGCCAGCGGCACAGTGAGGTCGAAGTGCAGACCCAGCTCGGCCTCGGCGGCCCCCTCCTGGGGCCGGCCGAGCGTGAATATCTGCCGCTGCATGCCCCCCTTGGCGGTGAGCACGTCCAGCCGCTCGACCGCCGGCGTCTCGATCGGCGTGAAGCCGAAGAGCTGATATTGCTGGCGAATGGTGTCGATGAAGCGCTCTTCAATCAAGCGCTCCGCCGGCAGCCACTCGGGAAAGCCGGAGATCGGTTCGATCGTCATCGCGTGGCGGCTCCAAAGCGGAGCGGCCATCGTAGCGGCGTGCCGTTGGGAGCGTCAATTGCCACTACCACGAGGCGCAATCCACACCAGTCCGACGCGCAAGCGAGGGAGAAGTGCCGACAAGTTCGAAGCGTGTGCCCGCCTCTCCCTCGCTCGCGCACTCGCGCGTCGGGCTAGTGTCGCGGAATACTACTCCAGCGGCTTCAGCTCGATGTTGCGGAACTGGATTTCGGCCCCTTCCGATTGCAGGCAGATGTAGCCGGCCACCTCTTCCACCTCCGTGGCTTCGTTCTGCAACTCGCCGTTGACGTAGAGCTTGATATCTCCCTTATTGACGATGATCTTGTAGCTGTTCCACTCGCCCAGCGGCTTTTCGTTGGACGACTTGAGCTTCTTCGTGTTACGCCCCTTGGTGCGCGCGGGATCGACCGTCATTTTGAAGTCGTCGATGTTCCAGAAGTCGCCCGCGTTGCCGGAGTGAAGCTGGGCCTCGACGCTTTTGGGCCAGACCTTGTCCGTCCCGACGGTTCGCAGCAGCACGCCGCTGTTGCCGGCCCCTTTCTTGGGATCGAACCGCCACTCGAGGGTCAGCTCGTAGTTCTTGTACTTATCCTTGGTGCGGATGTAGCCGGCCGGCTTGCCCTTGCAGATGATCACGCCTTCCTCGACCCGCCACACGTCCTCCATCTTGGCGTTCTTGTCATTGAGATGGTACGTCCAGCCTTCCATGTCCTTGCCGTTGAAGAGCTTGACGGTCTTGGCCTCCTCGGCTGCGCAGAGGGGTTGGAACGCGGCCAGGCACACGAGGGCGAAGCCGATGGACAGGTGTCGCATGGGGGTTCTCTCCTGAAGGGCGGACAACGGACGCAGCAAGCCAGACGCTAAGGGCACGATTCTAAATGCGGCGGTGAGCGTAAGCAATGAAGTCGCTAGCTTGCCAACCTTGGCTTCCTTGCCAGACAAAAGCTGGCAGGGGAGCGGCCATTTACCCACCGGGGCGACGATCAGCGCAACAAGCAGCGCACCTTGGGGGTGCGCTTGCAGACATCGGACGAGTATTGACCGACGAGTATTGACTGTAGTGCGCCGGACCTATTCCGTCTTCCCTGTCTTCGCAGGCTTCAACTGCGGGGAGCCGATGGGATCCTTGGTTTTTTCCGGATCGGGCAGGGTCTTGATCGGGTCGGGCGGAATCTTGGTCTTGATGGGGTCAGGCAGAGTCTTGAGCGGGTCGGGCGGGGTCTTGGTCTTGTCCGGGTCGGGAATCGTCTTCTTGGTCTTGTCGGGGTCGGGGGTTTTGGTCTTGGGGGTCTTGGTCTTGTCATCCGTCTTCGTCTTGTCATCGCTGCAGCCCAGGAACAAGCCCAGGCTGAGGATCACACACAGGGCAGCGAGGCGTTTCATACCAAATAACTCCAATCGAAAGGGCTTGAATCCAGAGGGCACGGTGTGGCGGTTCGGCCGACCGGCGGAATCGACGCCCAACATGGCGCCTGACCATCCAGCCGGGACGGCATCCCGTACAAACGAAGAGGGTGCCGCGGCACCCTCTTCCGGTGGGCTTCTAAGGGATGATGCTACAACGTCTTGTCCGTTTTCGTCTTCACCGGATCGGTCTTGGTCTTGTCGTCGCTGCAGCCGGTGAAGGCGAACAAACCAACGCACAGCAGCAACATCAGGGCGGCCAACTTCTTCATGAAAACTCCTCACTGTGGCAAAGGGTGGAGACGAGACCGTGTGTGCCAAGGCTAGGCATGCAGACTCACGGATAAGGTTCAGACCCCCAGACTGGGCGACTTATTCCCGTACTTCTCGGACTTTCTTCACATCGGTCGGCCGGCCGGCTCGCGGGGACTATTGTCAGTGGGTCGCACGATTTGACACTACCGCGTAGCGAGCTGCGAACCTGCGGATTCGCCGGTGGACGTAGATGCCTTGATAGTAAAGACTTGCGCTCCTTGGTCGGCGGACTTGGCCTCTTGCCACGGGGAGCGACGATGAGGACAGGGGCATCGGTTGGCCTACGAGACCGCCACACCGGTCAGGACGCTTGAGCGATGGGACATCTCGTCCTTCGCCCAGCGACTGAGCCGTATGTCGTCTTTCGCTCCGCGAAAGAACGTCCTTTCGCGGAGCGAAAGGCGACTGAGCGGACTGAGCGCCGCTGCGCTTGTCGCCTTCACCTACCATCGCTATTCTGCACACGTTGCATGGCTCGGCACAGCACTTCCACGCCACCAAAGCGCTCACCAATGGCCGACGAAGTCGTCCTGAACATCTACCGCGGCGACAACACCTCGGGCGAGATGAAGGAATATCGCATTCCCCAGCAGCCCGGCATGGTCGTGCTGGACGCCGTACACACGGTGCAGGCCATGCACGCGGGCGACCTGGCCTGCCGCTGGAACTGCAAGGCCGGCAAGTGCGGCTCGTGCGGCGGCCGAGGTCAACGGCAAGCCGCGGCTGATGTGCATGGACCGGCATGGACAACTATCCGGAAGGCCAGCCGATCTCGATCCGGCCGATGAAGACGTTCCCGGTGGTCAAGGACCTGGTCTGCGACGTGTCGCTGGAACTTCGAGGTCAACAAGAAGATCCCCGCCTTCAAGCCCGAAGCCGGGCACGGACTGGAAGTTCTCGCAGGAAGAAGCCGACCGGGTGCAAGAGTTCCGCAAGTGCATCGAGTGCTTCCTGTGCCAGAACGTGTGCCACGTGCTGCGCGACCACGACAAGCAGGCCGAGTTCGCCGGGCCGCGGTTCTTCGTCCGCGTGGCCGGCCTGGAGATGCACCCGCTCGACTGCCGGCGACCGCCTGCCGCTGCTCGAAGGACCAGCTGGGCCTGGGCTACTGCAACATCACCAAGTGCTGCACGGAAGTCTGCCCCGAGCACATCAAGATCACCGACAACGCCATCATCCCGCTGAAAGAGCGAGTGGTCGATCGCTACTACGACCCGGTGCAATGGGTGTGGCGGAAGATCACGGGCAAGGGGTAGCGGCAGGCGAGCGTCGAGGCACAGCCAGGCAAGCGTCGAGGCGTAAGCCCGACATGTGGCGGAAGATCACGCTGTCCTGGGTTCGCAAGTTCTGGTTCCCAAGCTCCGCTTGGGAACCCACGCTGCGAAGCTCTGCTTCGGGATGATGCCCGAGTTTGCGACGCGCGGCCATTGTGGCACAACGTAAGGAGCAATCGCAATAACATCTTGCCGGCTGGCGATCCCCGCGTTTCTAAGTCTCTTTTCGTTCTGCATTCGCGCACAGCCGAATGCTTTGGCCGATGATCCGGCAGGTAAGCCACGCACGGGAGCCAAGAAAATGGCTGACCAACTGACCAGGACAGTATTGGTCCTCCACGGCGGGGCCGGCGTCCTCAGCCCGGCGGAGATGGCTGCTGAGAAGGTCACGCGAGCCGATTATGAGAAGGCCCTCGGGCAGGCCCTGACCGCTGGCTACGCGGCCTTGGAGCAGGAAGGCAAGACGAGCGTCGATGCCGTCGAGGCGGCCATTCGCGTGTTGGAAGACTGCGAGCTGTTCAATGCGGGCCGCGGCGCGGCGTTGACGCACGACGGCCGGGCGGAGCTGGATGCATCGATCATGGAAGGCCGCATGGAAGCGACCGCGGCGGAGCGATTGAAAGGCAAGCTCGACCCTCGCAAGCGAGCCGGCGCGGTGGCCGGCGTGACGCACGTCAAGAATCCGATTTCCGTTGCCCGCGCCCTGATGGAGACGAAAGATCAGCGGCACGTGCTGCTCGCGGGAGACGCGGCCGAGTGGTTCGCCTTCAGCGAGCCGGTCCGCAGCGCGTATCGCATCGAAAGAGTCAGTAACGCCTACTTCTGGACCGACCGCCGCCTGCGGCAAATTCGCGAGATCGTCAAGGCGGAGGGCCAACCAGCCAAGTCCCCTGGCGACGGCAAGCCGGCCGCCGGGGCGAAAGACCAGAGTCGTCTCAAAAACGCCGACCGCTCCTCCGGCACCGTCGGCGCCGTGGCGCTCGACGGCGTCGGCCACCTGGCCGCCGGCACGTCCACCGGTGGGATGACGAACAAGCTGCCGGGCCGCATCGGCGATTCGCCGCTCATCGGTGCGGGCACCTATGCCGACGACCGGGCCTGCGGCGTCTCGTGCACGGGCACCGGCGAGGTCTTCATCCGCCACGCGGTGGCCCACGACGTCGTGGCCCGCATGCTCTACGGCAAGCTCGGCGTCGCCGAAGCGGCAAAGCAGGCCGTGGGCGAGCTGCCCGATGAAGAGGGAGGCATCGGCGGGGTGATCGCTTTGGATGGCCAGGGCCAGCACACTTTCGCCATGACCGCCAAGAGCGACGGCATGAACCGCGGCTACATCACCGAATCGGGCGACATCTACGTCGCCATCTACGCCAAGGACCAGATGAAACGCCTGGGCCGGGCCAATAAGGACGGCAAACTGACCGCAGACTAGATCAACATTCGAGCAAGCAAGATTTGGCCACGAAGAGCACCAAGAGCACGAGGTGCCGTCTCGACCGTTCTTCCTCGTGCTCTTGGTGTCCTTGGTGGCCAACTCTACGGCTGGATCGGTTGTGGGCAAAGCCGCGACTGATTGAGATTCCAAATTTCCCCACAGCCTCGGCGGTATCACGGCCGCCGTGACTATTCACGTAGTAGCCTCGCCCAGGAGTCGCGGCAGGAGCGGACAAGCTCTTCAATGGGCTTGCGGACTGGCGGCGACGACCTGAGAATACGGCTCGGCGGCTACCCGTGCTCGTGGCACGGCCATCCTGGCCGTGCGTTCACGGGCCGCCAAGCCCGTGCCACTGATGCAGCAGGTCACTTCCGGAGTTGTCTCATGAGCCAGTCCATTTCTCTGCCGTCACGTCGCGTCTTCCTGGGCACGATGGCTTTCGGCGCCGCGGCTTTCACGACGCCGGGCCTGTTCGCCGAAGAGCTGCACCCGCACGCCCGATCAGACCGAGGGGCCGTTCTACCCCGACAAGCTGCCGCTCGACACCGACAACGACCTCTTGATCATCAACGACACGATCACGCCGGCCGTCGGCGAGATCACGCACCTGACCGGCAAGGTTCTCGACGCGCAGCGGCAACCCGGTCCGCGACGCCGTCGTCGAAATCTGGCAGTGCGACGAGAACGGCGCCTACCTGCACAGCGGCAGCAGCAACCGGGACAAGCGCGACGCCAACTTCCAGGGCTTCGGCCGCTTCCTCACCGGCGCGCAGCGGCGAGTACTACTTCCGCACGATCAAGCCGGTGCCCTATCCCGGGCGGACGCCGCACATCCACTTCAAGGTCGCAAGGGCGAGCAAGGACCTGCTCACCACGCAGTGCTACGTCAAGGGCGAGCCGGGCAACGAGCGGGACGGCATCTATCGCAGCGTCCGCGACGCGAAGGCCCGCGACTCGATCACGGTCGATTTCGCGCCGATCAAGGAATCGAAGATCGGCGAGCTGGCGGCCAGGTTCGACATCGTGCTGGGCGTGACGCCGGAGGGCTAAGGGCTGCGAAATGTCGAATGACAACGCTCGAATGACGAAAGAATGCCCGAATGACGAAGGTACGCCTTCCTCATAGCGCTGCGCGTCGTTCGGCATTCAGACATTCGTCATTCGGGCATTCTTTCGTCATTCGTGCTTCGTCATTCTGTCATTTTTCCGGGCACGCGGCGGTATTGGCTCGCCCGCCGTTACTATTACGGTAGCGATCCCCCGCATGAACCCCAACCCCGACGAGCTGCTGATGGCCGCCCGAGCCCAAGGCCCGCCCGCGCTGGGGCCGCTGCTGGAGCTGTACCGCAACTACTTGCGGTTGCTGGCCCGCGTAGAGATCGGCCGGCGGCTCCAGGGGAAGCTCGACGCGTCGGACCTGGTGCAAGAGACGCTGCTGGAGGCGCACCGCAACTTCCCGCGATTTCAAGGGACCGGGGAGCCGCAGTTCGTCGGCTGGCTGCGGCAAATCCTGGCGGCCAAGGTGGCAAACCTCGTGCGGCATTACTTTGGCACCCAAGGGCGCGACGTGCGCCTGGAACAGTCGCTGGCGGCCGACGTGGACCATTCTTCCCGCCTGCTGGGCAAGGACCTCGTGGCCTCCTTGACCTCGCCCAGCTTGCGAGCGGTCCGCCGGGAGCAGGCCGTCTTGCTGGCCGATGCCCTGGAACGATTGCCTGGCGACTATCGAGAGGTCATCATTCTAAGACACCTCGAAGGACTGCCGTTTCCCCAGGTTGCTCTGCGGATGCAGCGCACCGAGGACAGTGTGCAGAAGCTGTGGGTCAGGGCGCTGGCCCGTTTAAGACAGGTCTTCGAATAAAGTAGCGGCCCGGTTTCGTCCTCGTCCTCGTCCTCGTCCTCGTCCTCGTCGTCGTCCTCGAAACAACGTTGCGGCATCGAGTACGAGGACGACGACGAGAACGAGGACGATCGCGGCCGAGAGCACGTGAGACTTCGAGACTCCCATGCACCCCCACCCCGACGAGATTCCCGACGATCCCCGGCTCCAACAAGCGGTCCAGGAGTATCTTGTCGAACTCGAAAGCGGCCGGCGGCCCGACCGCCAGGCATTGTTGCGCCGATACGCCGACCTGGCCGGGCCGTTGGCCGCGTGCCTGGACGGCCTGGAGATCGTTCACCGTGCCGCCGTGGGGGATACCGGATCTCTTGAGAGTCAGACCAGTCTGCCGGTCGCGCCCGGCAGTCTGTCGCCGGGCAGTCCCCTGGGCGATTTTCAGATCGTGCGCGAAATCGGCCGCGGCGGCATGGGGGTCGTCTACGAGGCGGAGCAGCTCTCGCTGGGCCGGCGAGTGGCGCTGAAGGTGCTCCCGTTCGCCGCCACGTTCGATCCCAAGCACTTGCAGCGGTTTCGCAACGAAGCCCAGGCCGCCGCGCAGCTGCACCACACCAACATCGTGCCGGTCTACGCCGTCGGCTGCGAGCGCGGCGTCCACTTCTACGCCATGCAGCTCATCGAAGGGCACTCGCTGGCGCAGGTGATCCGCCAGATGCGCCAGGCGGCGGGCCGCCCCGACGAAGACGACCCCTCATCCAGCCGCATCCAGTACTCGAGCCTGTCGGGCGACACGCTGGGGCCGATGACCACGACCGAGCCGATATCGCATTTGTCGCAGTCGCTTTCTGTTCAGCGATCGAGCCGGCGCTACGAGTTCTTCCGTTCGGTGGCCGGTTCGATCGTTCAGGCGGCCGAGGCCCTGGAATACGCCCATCAGATGGGCATCGTCCACCGCGACGTCAAGCCGGCCAACCTGCTCGTCGATACGCACGGCCGGTCTGTGGATCACCGACTTCGGCCTGGCCCAGATTTCATGCGGACGCGGAGCTGACGCAGACGGGCGACATCTTCGGCACGCTGCGGTACATGAGCCCCGAGCAGGCCGCCGGCAAGCGGGCCCTCCTGGACCATCGCACCGACGTCTATTCGCTCGGCGCGACCCTGTACGAGCTGGTGACGCTCGAGCCGATGTTCGCCAGCCGCAACCGCCAGGAGCTGCTGCGGCAGATCATCAACGACGAGCCGCTGCCGCCGCGGCTCCTGGAGAAAGGCGTGCCGGTCGATCTGGAGACGATCATCCTCAAGGCCGTGGCCAAGAATCCCGGCGAGCGGTACGAGTCGGCCGGGCAGATGGCCGCCGACCTGCAGCGTTTCCTGGACGATAAGCCGATCCTGGCCAAGCGGCCCAGCCTCATCCAACGGACCCGCAAATGGTCGCGGCGGCATCCGTCGGTCGTGATTGCCGGCATGGTGCTGTTGATCGCCGGCATTGCGGGCCTGCTCGTGAATAGCTGGATGGTCACCCGCGAGCAAGCCAAGACCAAGCAACGCGCCAAGGAGGCCGAGGAGCGGTTCCAGCTTGCGGAGGAGCGGTTCTACCTTGCTCAGGATTCCGTAGACGACTTGATCGAGATCGCCCAGGAAGAGCTGGCGGACAACCCGGGCCTGCAAAACCTCCGCAAGCGGTTGCTGGAGGCCGCGCTGACCTACTATCAGAAGTTCATCGAGCAACGCCGCGACGACCCGGGAGCACAGGCGCAGCTGGCCGCCACGCGCGACCGCGTGCAGAAGATCATCGACGACCTTGCCTTGCTGCACGGTGCGCGGCAGTTCTTCCTGCTCAAGGAAGAGGCCGTCCTGGACGACCTGCGGCTTTCCAAGGACCAGCGAGACGGCATCAAGGAGCTGTCCAAGCAGATGGACGCGCAGCGCCAGGTTGTTTCAGGGCTTCGACCGGTTGACGCCCGAGGAGCGGTCGGAGCGTTTCCTCGAGCAAGCACGAGCCGATGAAGCCGCCGTCATCGAAATCCTCAGCGAGGAGAAGCTGGCCCGTTTTCGCCAAATCGCGTTGCAATGGCAGGGCGTGCGTGCCTTCCGCGAGCCGGACATCGCCGCGGACCTGAAACTGACCGCCGAACAGCGCGAGCGAATTCGCGCCATCGAAGGGGAGATGTTCCGGGCCGGCGAAGGTCCCGGAGACCCGTCCGGTGCCGCCGCGGAAGAAGCCGGACGAACTCCACAGGGCCGCCCTGGCGCAGATCGAGGCCCTACTGACCGCGGAACAAGCCGAGAAGTGGGGCGAGATGACGGGCGAACCGTTCCAAGGGCCGATCCGCAGGTTCTTGTCAGGGCTGCGCGGTCCGAGGCCCGGCCAGGGTGAAACGCTCGGCCCAAAAGGCAAACGGCCCGGCGACTGACGTCTCGATACTGGCCCGCGGCGGGCACACGGGCCGGTCACCTGAAGGCGCCAGATGAGTGGTGTTTGGCATAGAGTCTTGGGCTGGCGCGCGGCGTCGCGTCACCTCAGACGGCACACGGAGTGTGCCTACTACTGACGGGGCCGGCCGCCGTCACAAAACTTGCCCCGCCACCTCGCGTTCGTTACCATGACACACGGATCGAGTTGGGGTTTGCTTCTCTTAGAAAGGAGCGGGGCCATGAGACGAGCCGTGCGCCTTGTCGCCATCGGCCTTTGCGGCGTGGCCGTGATCTTCGGCTGGGCCGGTCCGCGGTCCACGCTCCGGGCGGATGAGGCCGCGGCGAAGCAGGCCCTGCTCAAGCTTCTGGACGTCGGCTGGGGCGATTCGTTTCGCGCGATCGAGCCGGCGCGCGGAATTCGAGAAGGCCAAGACGGCCGGGCTTGGCGATCCGCGCGTGCCTTTCGCCTTTGCCCTGGTGCACATGAAGCACGGCAAGCACAGCGACGCGGCCCGGTTGCTGGACGAGGCGCTGGCTCTGGATCGTCGGCACGTTGGGCGCGCGAGGCCAAGATCTGGATCGACGTGCTGCTGAAGCGGTACTCGGCGGCGCTGACGCAGATCGACGAGCTCAGCACGCTGCTGCCCCCCGTCGAAGCGAAGGAGGCGGGCGACGACGTCAAATCGCGCCATCGCGAGACGGCGCGCTACCTGGGCCGGCTATTCGCCTTCTTCCAGGGCCCGGCGGAGAAGTCGGTGAACGCCGATCGCGTGGCCGCGGCCAAGAAGGCGGTCATCGAGCGGTTGTCGGCCGAGCACCGGCAGGAATTCGAGGCCGGGCACAAGGCCGTTTCCGACCGCTTCGCCGAGTTCTTCGTGATGCGCGAACAGACCAAGGACGACGAAGCCACGCGGCAGAAGACGGCCCAGGAGGAGGCCGCCAAGCGCCTGGCCGGCGACAAAGCCACCGTGGCCAGCGACAAGAAGGCCGTGGCCGAACAAGCGGCCCAGACTCGCGAGCAGCTCGACAAATACCTGAGCGACATCGATCGCAAACTGGCCCCGCTGGACCGGGAATACGCCCGGCTCAGCGCTCAGGCGGTGGGTGTGCGCGAGCGGATGATCGACCTGGACCGGGATATCTCACGCCTGCTGCGACAAGCCGAAACCACGGAAGACCGAGCGCTGGCGGCCCGCTATCGGCTCGACGCCGAGCGGGTGAGCGAGATCCGCTCGCGGCACGCGGCCGATTATCGCGTGCTGGAGAACCAGGCCGGCCGGGTCCGCGGCCAGCAGGCCGCGCTGCTGGGCGAGCGCGACGCCACGATCGCCCGCTACAACGCGGAAGCCAAGCGGCTCGGCAGGGAACAAGTCAAGCTGGCCCAAACCGAGAAGCGGATCGCCCGCGAGGAAGACCGCAATCGCAAGCCCGCCACGGGCAACACGGATCGCGTCCACGCGCTGTCGCAGAAGGTGTTCGCCTTCACGACCTACGAGCCGTTCCCGCTGGAGCAGGCGAAATCGCGGTTGTTGGAATCACTGCGATAGAGGGCTGGGCACCTAGCGCGGCGCAGCCGGCAACTAGCGCGGCGCATTCCCGTGCCTAGGCCGCTGCGTGGCCAACACTAGCCCGACTGCGCAAGCGAGGGATGAGCGGGGAAAGACGGCGATTCTCCCTCGCTTGCGCACTTGCGCGTCGGGCTAGTGTGCGCGTCGGGCTAGTGTGCGCGTCGGGCTAGTGTGCGCGTCGGGCTAGTGTGGTTTGCGACAAGCCTAGAGCCACCGGCGCAGCGAATAGGCCAGCCGATCGCCAAGGCGCTGCCAGAAGCCGCGCCGCTGGCACTCGGCCATCGTCACCCGCCGGCTGTGGCTGATCTCGAACTGGCAAATCTCCTCGACGGCGGCAGCCATCCCGGCGGAGTGGACCACGCCGCTGAACTCCAGGTTCCACCACAGGCTCCGCGGGTCGAGGTTGCACGAGCCCAACAGCACCGTGCGGTCATCCACCACCATCACTTTGCTGTGCAGCATCTGGTTCTGCCGCTCGTAGACCTCGACCCCGTGCCTGAGCAGCCGGGCATAGAGGTGCCGCGTCGCCCATTGGATGACGCGCACGTCGCTCTCGGCCGGCACGACCACTCGCACCCGCACGCCGCGCTTCCGCGCGGTAAAGGGCACGTTGCACGCGGCCGGTCGGCAGGAAGTAGGCCATCGAGATCGTGATGCTCCGCCGCGCTCGGCCGATCAGCTTCACGAAGACCCGGCGATGGCTGCGCCGCCGCCATAGGAGGCGGCTGTCGAAGAAGAAGATGCCTTCGCCCTTGGCGCTGAGCATCTGCCGCAGCCGCCAGCGGGCGGGCGGGCCGGGGGGCTGCCGATGCACGCGCCGCCAGAGTCGGTCGAACGCCGCCGCGATCTCTCGTTGCCTGGTCCCGGCCATTCGGGCATGGACGTCGCGCCAGCCGACCGAGGGGGCCAGATGGCACTTTTTGGCGTCGGCTACGGTGGCCACGCCGCTGAGGTCTACCACGTTCATGCCGCCGAAGTAGGCCACGCGGTGATCCACGACGAGCAGCTTGCGGTGGTCGCGGCGGTTCATGACGCCCAGCAACGAGAAACGCCGCAGCGCTTCCCAGAACGTGTGGTAGGCATGGACCTGCACGCCGGCCTGCCGCAGGTCGTCAAAGAAGCCGGCCGGGGCGCTCCAGCTTCCCAGCGCGTCGTAGATCAACTTGACTTCCACGCCGGCCTGGGCGCGTTCTTTGAGCGCTTCGCCCAGGGCCTTTCCGGCGGCGTCAACCGAGTAGATGTAGGTCTCCAGCCAGACCCGACGGCGCGCCGAGCGAATATCCGCCAGCATGGCCTCGATGAGCGGGGGCGACTCCGTGAAAAGCCGAAATTCGTGGCCCGCCACGGCGATGCACGCCGCAGGCTGCCCGAGCTGCGATTCAGAAGGCAAGGAAGCGGATGTGGACATTCGTGCCAATTGAGGAGCTATTTTACCACCGGGTAGTAGGGTCTCTATCGCTCGCGGCCAAGGGCCTCACGACCCACGACCCGCATCCGCTGGGGAGGGGGATTAGCATCGGCTATTATATTCTACGCATCGGTCGCGCGGGTGTGGTCCGCACGGGGCGTATTGCGTGTTGGCTGTGTTGGCTGAGGAGGTTCGAATTGATCGCGACGGTGCGGTATGATGGGCCGACCGGCGTGCCCCAGGGGCTTCCGTACGCAATCTGACGGACAACGATGAATTTCGACAAAGCCACTCTTGCCTGGACCCTTCCCTGGGACGCCGATTGGGTCTCGGCGGTCAGCTTTCTGGGCAGCTCGCGGCGAGTGGCGGCCGGCAACAACCTCGGCGAAATCCTCGTTTGGGAACTGCCAGAGAAACCGGACAAGCCCGGCGGCAGCGTGCCGCCCGTGCGGCGTCTCGACGGGCATACCAATGTCATCTCGAAGCTGCTGGCCACGTCCGACGGCCGCTGGCTCGTCTCCGCCAGCTACGACCATACAATCCGCTACTGGGACATGCAGGCGAGCGGCCAGGCGAGCGGTGGGCGTAAGCCCGCTGATAACCCGCCCGATCCCAAGCAGGCGACGGTCGTCCTCAATGCCCGGACGATCGAAGAAGCCAGCTCGCCCGGCGGCCGCCGAGCCGGGCGAAAGATCCCGCCGCCCAACGAAGCCAAGGTGCAGTTGCAGCAGCCCTCGCGCACGCTGACGGCACACAAGGAATGGGTCACCAGCCTGACGATCAGCCGGGACGAAAAGCTGCTCGCGAGCGGCGACGATGCCGGGCAGGTGATCGTCTGGGACCGCGCCGCCGGCACCCCGCAGAAGCGCTGGCAGGTGAAGGGCTGGGCCTACGCCGTGGCCCTGTCGCCGGACAACAAGCAGGCGCTGGTCGCGGAGCGCTTGCCGCTGGTCTTCGACTCCGGGCAGCATTCCGCCGTGCGGTTGTGGGACGTGGCGGCGGGCCAGCCGAAGCTCGACCTCTCCAAAGAGTTCAAGATGTACATCGCTGCGGCCGCTTATTCGCCCGACGGCAAGCTGCTGGTCCTGGGGCGCGGCGGCGAGGCGGAAGGGCAGCTCTTCGTCATCGATCCGGCCACTGGCAAGAAGCTCCGCGAGCTGACGCCCAAGCACGAATATGGCATTACGGACCTGGCGTTCCACCCCGACGGCCAGCACGTCGCTTCGTCCGGCCGCGATACGGTCGTTCGCATTTGGGACCCCACCGCCGGCAAGCTGGTGAAAGAGTCGGCAAGCCGCGCGGCGGCCAGTTCAAAGACTGGATTCACGCCATCAGCTTCTCCGCCGACGGTGCCCTGCTGGCCGCCGCCGACATGGCCGGCAGCGTGCACGTGTGGTCGTTCGCCCCGTAGGTGCCGCGTGACTCGCCTTTTTGGTTGCCAGACCTATTCCACGGTCACGCTCTTGGCCAGGTTCCGCGGCTTATCGACGTCGCAGCCGCGGAGCACGCGCGATGTGATAGGCCAGAAGCTGCAGCGGCACGATCGTCACGATCGGCTGCAGGAATTCGTCGACCGTCGGGACGTCGATCACGTCGTCGGCGAGCTCGGCCGACGTGCGTGTCGCCCTCGTCGACGACGGCGATCACCGGGCCGCCGCGGGCCTTGATCTCCTCCAGGTTGCGACATCACCTTGTCGTAGACCAGCCCCTGCGGCATCAGGAAGACGCTCGGCGTGTGCTCGTCGACCAGCGCGATCGGCCCGTGCTTCATCTCGGCGGCCGGGTAGCCTTCGGCGTGGATGTAGCTGATCTCCTTGAGCTTCAGGGCCCCTTCCAGGGCCACGGGAAAGTTGTACTGCCGGCCCAGGTAGAGGAAGTTCGTGCAGCGTGGCAGTACTTTTCGGCGATCCCCTTGACGGCGTCGTGGCATTCGCAGCGTCTGCGCGACATGCTCGGGCAGCTGCCGCAGGTCGCTCGATGATCCGCTGGCCGGCGTCGTAGCTCAGGTGCCGCAGCCGGCCGAAGTACAGGGCCAGCATGGCCAGGACGACCACCTGCGACGTGAAGGCCTTGGTCGAGGCCACGCCGATCTCCGGCCCGGCGTGCAGATAAATGCCGCCGTCGGCCTCCCGGGCGATGCGTGCTGCCGACCACGTTGCAGATGGCCAGCGTGGGGTGCCCCTTGCGCTTCATCTCGCGCAGCGCGGCCAGCGTATCGGCCGTTTCGCCGCTTTGCGTGATCGCGAAGAGCAGCGTGTCGCGGTCCATCGGCGGGTTGCGATAGCGCAGCTCGCTGGCGTACTCGACCTCGACCGGCATGCCGGGCCAGCTCTTCGATCAGGTACTCGCCGACCAGCGCCGCATGCCAGCTGGTGCCGCAGGCGGTCAGGATGATGCGGTTCGACGCGGCGCAGGTGCCGCGGCGTGAGGTTCAGCCCGCCGAACATGGCGGTGGCGTCGTCCATCGTCCAGCCGGCCGCGCATGGCGTTTTCCAGCGATCTCGGGCTGCTCGAAGATCTCCTTGAGCATGTAGTGCGGCATAGCCGCCCAAGTCGATCGAGCGGTCCTGCCACTGGAGTACGTGGACGTTCGGCTCGACGTTCCCCTGATCGCGATGCGTGACGCGCAGCGAGTCGGCGGTCAACACGGCCAGCTCGTGGTCGGACAGATAGACGATCTTGTCCGTGTAGCCGACCAGGGGTGCGGGGTCGCTCGCCAGAAAATGCTCGCCATTGCCGACGCCCACGACCAGCGGGCTGCCGCGCCGGGCGGCGATGATCACGTCGGGAGCGCTCGCGAAACACGATGGCCAGGCCGTAGGTGCCCTGAAGCTGCGAGAGGGCCTCGTTGACCGCGGCTACGAGATGGGCATGTTCACCGTTCTCCGCAGAAGCCGACTCATCGGCCGGCACACTAGCCCGAAGCGCAAGCGAGGGAGCAGCGGGGTCGTCCATCGACCCTCGCTTGCGCGTCGGGCGAGTGTGACTTCCGGCCAGCGCTCGTTGCTCCAAGCAGCTCGCAATCAAGTGGGCGATCACCTCCGTGTCGGTGCCGGAGCGGAAGCGATAGCCTTCGCTCTCGAGCCGCTCTTTAAGCGTGCGGAAGTTCTCGATCACCCCGTTGTGCACGACGGCCAGCAGGTCGTTGCCGCCCACGTGGGGATGGGCATTCTCGTCGGTCGCCGGACCGTGCGTGGCCCAGCGCGTGTGGCCGATGCCGATCTGGCCCGGCGAAGGGGCCTTCTTCAGGCGGGCGGCGAGCTGCTCGATGCGGCCGGCCGATTTGGCGATCGACAGGCTACCGCTGGGCGTGATCGTGCAGACGCCGGAGCTATCGTAGCCGCGATATTCCAGCTTGCGCAAACCGCGGACGAGGATGCCCGCCGCGTCACGATGCCCTACGTAGCCGACGATGCCGCACATGACGATCCTCCCTGAACCAATTGATCGGGGCCGTGGCGAGGGATGATAACGAGGCGGCGTCGGCGGGCCTATGCGGACTTGGCGGCCCGAAGAAGCCGCGTTTGTTGGAGAAGCCGGGCTTCTGCGGTAGCTGAATTCGCCAGAATTCAGCCCTCGCACGTGGCCCCGAAGTCTGGCGACTTCGGCTACGGCCTCGTAGCCGCGGGTGCCGACTCTCTGCTACACTCAGCCGCTGGCAACGGCGGCTGACAGCGTCGCTCGCCCAGAGAACCTGCTTACGACGAGCACCGATCGATGAATGACCTTTTCAATCTCTCCGGCCGCACGGCCCTGGTGACCGGTGGCAGCAAAGGGCTGGGCAAAGCCATGGCCCGGGCCTTTGCCGCCGCGGGGGCCGATGTCTTCATCTCCAGCCGCCACGAGAACGAGTTAAAAGTGGCCCTTCAGGAGATCACGTCCGGCACCAAGGTCCGCAGCGGATATTGCGTGGCCGATCTCAGCCAGCGGAAGGAGTCGGATCGTCTGGCCAAGGCGGCGCTCGATGCCCTGGGCCGGGTCGATATCCTGGTCAACAACGCCGGCAGCAACGTGCCGCAGTCGATCGACCAGATCAAGGACGGCGACTGGGACCGCATTCTGGAGCTGAACTTCAGCTCCTGCATGGCCATGAGCCGGGCGCTGGTTCCGCAGATGAAAGAGCGCCGCTGGGGCCGGATCATTCACATTTCGTCGATCATGGCCCTGGGCTCGAAGGAGCAGCGGCACGCCTACTCCGGCACCAAGGCGGCGCTGATCGGCATGTGCCGCGCGATGGCCGTTGAGCTGGGGCCGTATAATATTACGGTGAACTGCATCAGCCCCGGCCCGTTCCTGACCGACCTGCCCGGCACCCTGCTGAGCGACGCGGAGAAGAAGACCTTCTCCGACCGGACGGCGCTTGGCCGCTGGGCCGATCCCAAGGAACTGGCCGGACCGGTCCTGCTGCTGGCCAGCGATGCCGGCAGCTACATCACCGGCGCGACGCTGGTGGTCGATGGCGGCACGCTGTGCAAGACGTTTTAGTTGTCAGTTGTCAGTTGTCAGTTGTCAGTGGTCAGTGGTCAGTAGTCAGTGTTAGCGTGACAATTGGCGACACCTGGCAACGCACCACTGACAACTGACAACTGACAAACAACGAACATGAAACAAGCCGTCATCATCGATTGCGTCCGCACGCCCATCGGCCGATCGCACAAGGAAAAGGGCGTCTTTCGCCACGTCCGCTCCGACGACCTGGCCGCGGCCGTCGTGCAGGCGCTCGTCGAGCGCACCGGCATCGACCCCTCGGAGATCGAAGACGTCGTGCTCGGAAACACCCAGCAGACGCTCGAGCAGGGCCTCAACATCGCCCGCAACGTGGCCATCATGGCCGGGCTGCCGCTGGCCACCGGCGGCACGACGGTCAATCGCCTTTGCGGGTCGAGCCTGCAGGCGCTCAATCAGGCGGCCCATTCCATCGCCGCCGGCGCCGAGGACGTGCAGATCGTCGGCGGCCTGGAGCACATGCAGCACGTGGCGATGGACCACGGGATCGACGTGAATCCCAAGCTGCTGCACCGCACCAGTCAGGCCGCCCTGCACATGGGCTACACGGCGGAGTTCCTGGCCCAAACGCAGGACATTTCCCGCGAGGACCAGGACGCCTTCGCGCTGCGGAGCCACCAGCGGGCAGCCGCAGCCACGTCGGCCGGCGAATTCAAGCGAGAGATCGTGCCCGTCTGGGGCCACGACGAAGCCGGCAACCGCATGTTGGTGGACAAGGACCAGTGCATCCGGCCCGATACGTCGCTGGAGGCGCTGGCCGCACTGAAGCCGGCCTTCATGCCCGGCATGGGCACCGTCACGGCCGGCAATTCCTCACCGCTGAACGACGGGGCCGCGGCGATGCTCGTGATGTCGGCGGACAAGGCCAGGTCACTGGGCCTGAAACCGCTGGTTCGTGTCGTGGCCACGGCGGTCGTCGGCGTCGAGCCGGCGGTGATGGGCACTGGGCCGGTGCCAGCGGTGCGGAAGGTGCTCGATCGCGCCGGCTTGAAGTTATCGGACATCGACTTGATCGAGATTAACGAGGCCTTCGCGGCGCAGACGATCGCCTGCGCGAGAATGCTCGGCCTGAACGAGCAAAACGGCGCCACAAACGGGGCTATCGCGAAGCTCAACGTCCGCGGCGGGGCCATCGCCATCGGCCATCCGCTGGGAGCCAGCGGCGCACGCATCACGACGACACTCGTCAATGCGATGATGGACCGCGGTGCACGGTTGGGCCTGGCCACGATGTGCATCGGCGCTGGGCAGGGCATCGCCACGGTACTGGAACGGGTGTAGCGTACCCGGCCTCTGGCTGAGCATTTGGGCACGTTGTTGATTGGCCAAACCAGGGGCGCATAGCGAACGCCGCGTCTTTGTCCGATAACCGCTCACCGCCAAGGGCCTTTCACGGCCCTTCGCCGCGCAGCGGTCTTAGCTCCGGCATTCATGCCGGGGCCTGCGGGTCCGATTCGCTCAGGCCAGCCCCGTTTTACGGGCCTTCTCTCCGTCGTGGCTTGCGCCAAACTACCAGCCCGCTTTGCCCGATTGCTCCGGCGAAGCGCCAGGCGCACAATGGGGCATGCGACAATTCTCATGGCAATGGCCGCCAGCCTGGCTCATGCTGCCCGCGCAGCGGAGGCGTCGGCATGACTGATGACCAAGGTCTCGCGCCAGACCTAAAGCGGCAACTGGATCACATCCTCGCCCAGTACCTGGCGGCCCTTCGCGCGGGCATTCCGCCGGATCGTGCGGCGCTCCTGGCGCTCTATCCGGCCCTGGCCGACCATCTGCGCACGTTTTTCGCGGCCCAAGATGCGGAGATGGCCGGCGAGGGCCCTTATGCGCCAACGCTGTCCCTGGGGGACCGGGAATCGCTGCCGCCAGCAGCGGACGCCGCAACCATCGAGTCGGGACCACCCGACTTCAACGTCACGATTCCCAGCAGCAAATCGCCCACGGCGGCTGATGCAGGGCGGCCGGCGCGGGGCACGACGGCGGACCGCTTTGGGGATTATCTGCTGATGGAGCCGATTGCCCGCGGCGGGATGGGCGTGGTGTTCAAGGCCCGGCAGGTGAGCCTGAACCGCGTCGTGGCCTTGAAGATGATCCTCACCGGGCAGTTCGCCAGCGAGGCGGACGTGCTGCGGTTCCACGCCGAGGCCGAGGCCGCGGCGAACCTCGACCACCCGGGCATCGTGCCGATCCACGAAGTGGGCCAGCACGCGGGGCAGCACTACTACTGCATGGGGTTCGTCGAGGGCAGAAGCCTGGCGCGGCGCGTGGCCGACGGACCGCTGCCGCCGCGTGAAGCGGCCGAGCTGACGAGGAAAGTCGCTGAAGCCATCGCCTATGCCCACGCCCACGGTGTCATCCACCGCGACTTGAAGCCGAGCAACATCCTGCTGGATACGCAGGGCCAGCCGCGGGTTACCGACTTCGGCCTGGCCAAGCGTGTGGAGGGCGATTCCAGCCTGACGGCCACCGGCCAAGTGCTGGGCACTCCCTCCTACATGCCGCCGGAGCAAGCGGCCGGCAGGGCCGACGAAGTGGGGCCGCTGGCCGACGTGTATTCGCTGGGGGCCGTGCTGTATACGCTGCTCGTCGGCCGGCCGCCGTTTCAGGCCGCCACGGTGGTCGAGACGCTGCGGCAGGTGCTGGAACGCGAGCCGGTCTCGCCGCGGCAATTGAACCACGGGATCGAACGCGACCTGGAGACGATTTGCCTAACGTGTTTGCACAAGGAGCCCACGCGGCGGTACAGCAGCGCGGCGAAACTGGAGGAGGACCTGCGTCGTTATTTGAGCGGCGAGCCGATCCAGGCGCGACCCGTCAGCAGAGCAGAACGAGCGTGGCGCTGGTGCCGGCGAAAGCCGGCGCTAGCAGGTCTGCTCGGAGCCGTGGCCACGTTGGTCACCGTGGTAGCTGTCGGGTCGGCAGTCGCCGCCGTATGGTATGAGCGGGTGGCCGATGAGGCCCAGGAAGCGCGCAAAAAGAAGTGGTGGAGCACCGCCGGGCGAAGAGGCTGGCCGAGGAGAATCGCCTGAAAGTTTATGCGGCTCGGATTAACCTGGCTCAGCAGGCCTGGGAAATCGGAGATGTCGGGCGCATGCTGGAATTGTTGGAGAGTCTGAGGCCGGCGGCGGGCGAGGAGGACTTGCGCGGCTTCGAGTGGTTCTACCTCTGGCGACTCTGCCACAGCGACCGGCTCACGTTACGGGGGCATACGGGTCCCGTAAGATGCCTGGCCGTAGCGTCGGACGGTAAGGCGTTGGCCACGGCCGGGCACGACAGCGTCGTGAAGGTCTGGGACTCAGCTACAGGCCACGAGCTGCTGAGCCTGGAAGGCCATGCCGGCTGGATCACCTCGGTGGCGTTTGGGCCCGACGGCAGGACCCTGGCGTCGGGGAGTTTGGACCAGACCGTGAAACTGTGGGACGTGGCTACGGGGAAATTGCTGGCCACGCTGGAAGGCCACACGGTTGCCGTCAGCCTGCCTGGCGTTTGCCCCCGACGGCAAGGCCCTGGTCTCGGGAGGCGCCGAGGTGGCCGTCGCCACCTTCAGCCCCCTCTCCCGCTTTTACGGTCCCAAGCAAGGCGAGCTGAAGGTGTGGACGGTCGCCACGGGCAAGGAGCTAGCCACCTTCCAACCGCACCGGGCGGGCGTGGTGGCCGTGGCGTTTTCACCCGACGGCCTGACCTTGGCCACGGCCAGTTATGACAAGACCGTGAAGCTCTGGGACGCCCACAGCGGGCCGCCGCGGCATACCCTCGAGGGACACCAGGGACCTGTTTTTTCCCTGGCCTTTGCTCCCGACGGCAAGACGTTGGCCACGGCAGGTTACGACCAGACCGCGAAGCTGTGGGATGCGGCCACCGGGAAACCGCTCGGTACCCTACAGGGACACAAGTCCGCTATCTTTTCCGTGGCCTTTGCTCCCAACGGTAAAAGGCTCGTCACGGCGAGCGCAGACCAGACCGTGAAACTCTGGAACCTCGCTACCCAGCAGGAGCAGGCCAGTATCAAGGGGCACACCGGCTACGTAACGTCCGCGGCCTACACTCCCGATGGCAGGACCTTGGTCACCGGATGCTGGGACGGCACAGTGAAGCTCTGGGACGTGACGACGCCTCAACCATGCGACGTGATCAAGGCTCACCTGGGTGCAATCGGTAGCGTGGCCATTAGTCCCAGCGGCCAGGTCGTCGCTTCGGCCGGTTTTGACACGACGGTGAAGCTGTGGGACCTGGCTAGCGGCAGAGAGCTGGCCATGCTGCGGGGACACACCTCCGGAGTCCAATCCGTGGCTTATGCCCCGGACGGCAAGGCGCTGGCAACCGGTAGCTGGGACGGGACGGTGAAGCTGTGGGATGCGGCCACCGGAAATGAGCGAGCTAGTCGCCAGGGGCACACCGACAAGGTTTGGTGCTTGGCTTTTTCTCCCGACGGCCAGACGCTAGCCACGTCGAGCAAGGACGGCACCGTGAAGCTCTGGGACCCCAGCGCGGGAGAGCAACGGGCTGCTTGGAAGGCAGGCCCGGATGAGATCCGGTTCCTCACCTTTGCCCCGGATGGCCTGACGTTGGCCACCGCCTGTCGCGTGGATGTCCATCGCAGCGTCCTGAAGCTGTGGGACGTGGCCACAGGCCAACTTAAGACTAGCCTGGAGCCCCATACGGATTTCCTGGAATGGATCGCCTATTCTCCCGACGGCAAAACGTTCGCCACGGGAAGCTGGGACCGTACGGTGAAGCTGTGGGACGCGGCAACCCTGCGCGAGCGGACCACGTTGAAGGGACACCTGGACGTGATCTTCCACGGCGTCTTCTCTGCGGACGGAAGAACGCTGGCGACGGCGAGCTGGGACGGCACGGTCAAGCTGTGGCACGTGCCCACGATGCAGGAACTGCTCACGCTGAGGGGGCCTCCCTGCGAGTTTCTCCATGTGGCGTTTTCCCCGAACGGCCGGACCTTGGCTACGGCCAGCAATCTGCGGGACGCCGGTACCACGGGCCTGCTCACCCTGTGGCACGCGCAGACGACGGACGGGGTGCCAATCCCCAGCATGCCCGCTGACGAGCCGGAACGGCCCAGCCTTGATCAAGGAACGGATCAGGTCTGGTGCCTGGCCTTTTCCCGCGATGGCAAGACGTTGGCAGCGGCGTGCGAAGATGGGACCGTCAAGTTCTGGGACGTCGCCACCAAGAAGGAGCGGATGACTCTCAAGGGACACATCGGTAGAGTCCGGTCCCTGGCGTTTGCCCCTGACGGCAGGCTTCTCGCCACGGCCGGTGGAGACTACACCGTAAAACTGTGGGACGCCGTCACAGGCGAAGATCTGGCCACCCTCAGAGGACATACCCAACTGATTAATTCGGTGGCTTTTGCTCCGGACGGAGAGCGGTTGGCGACGGGCAGTCTGGATGGGACCGTCAAGCTCTGGGAAGTGCTCACAGAGAAAGAGTTGGCCACGCTCAAGGGGCACACGAACTGGGTCTTGTCCGTGGCGTTCGCTCCGGACGGCAAGTCGCTGGCTTCGGCAAGTCGGGACGGGTCGGTCAAGGTCTGGGACGTAATCTCGGGGACCGAGAAAGCGACCCTTCAGGGGCACACCAATGCAGTCGAGACGGTGCTCTTTACCCACGACGGCAAGACGTTGCTCTCGGGGAGCTGGGATGGCGGCGTGAAGCTGTGGGACACGGTGACGTGGAAGGAACAAGCTACTCTGCAGGGAATCTTTGCTGTCAACTCGTTGGCGTTATCGCCAGACCGCAAGACTCTCGCGGCGGGAGATTCGCGAGGCATCGTGCACGTGTGGGATCTGGATACCAAGCACGAGCTGGCTGCCTTCAAGGGGCCCACCCTCAAAGTACGGGGCCTGGCCTTTACGCCGGACGGCAAAATACTTGCCTCGGGCAGCGAATGGCAGAGGCCGGACGAGCCCGGCCAGATCAAGCTGTGGAATGCGGCCAACCTGCGGGAGCGGCAGACGGACAAATAGACGGACAAATAGACGGTCACTATCAACGTCAGCATGTCTCACGATCAACCCCTCTCGCCGGATTTGCAGCAACAACTGGATCAGGTCATCGCGAATTGCCTGGCCGCGATCCGCACGGGCGTGCCGCCGGATCGGACGGCACTCGTGGCCTTGCACCCCGACCTGGCTGACCATCTGCGCACCTTCTTTGCCGCTCAGGATGCCCAGCCGCCCGGCGAAGGGCCGTATGCGCCGACGCTACCTAGCAGCAACGACATGCCAAGGCCAGCGGACGCGGCAACCATCGCTGGCGGACCGGTCGCCAACTCGGACGTCACCATTCCGCTGAGCAAATCGCCCACCGCGGGCGACGGCGGTCGGACGGCGCCGGGAGCGCCCGCGGATCGCTTCGGCGATTACCTGCTGCTGGAGCAGATTGCCCGCGGCGGCATGGGCGTGGTGTTCAAGGCCCGGCAGGTGAGCCTGAACCGCGTCGTGGCCTTGAAGATGATCCTCGCCGGACAGTTCGCCAGCGAGGCCGACGTGCTGCGCTTTCACGCCGAAGCCGAGGCCGCGGCCAATCTCGATCACCCCGGCATCGTCCCGATCCACGAAGTCGGCGAGCACGCGGGGCAGCATTACTTCTGCATGGGCTTCGTCGAGGGGCGCAGCCTGGCGCGGCGCGTGGCCGATGGGCCGCTCCCGCCGCGCGAAGCGGCCGAGCTGGCGAGGAAGGTCGCCGAGGCCATCGCCTATGCCCACGAGCACGGCGTCATTCACCGCGACCTGAAGCCGGGCAACATCCTGCTCGATCTGCACGGCCAGCCGCGGGTCACCGACTTCGGCCTAGCCAAGCGGGTGGCGAGCGGGGGGCGTGAGTCCCCTGATGTCCCGGATTCCGAACTCACCGCGACCGGCCAGGTGCTGGGCACTCCTTCCTACATGCCGCCGGAGCAGGCCGCCGGCAAGGCCGACGTCGGGCCGCTGGCCGACGTGTATTCGCTGGGGGCGGTGCTCTATACGCTGCTGGTGGGGCGTCCGCCGTTTCAGGCGGCGACCGTCATGGAGACGCTGCGGCAAGTGCTGGAGCGCGAGCCGGTCGCGCCGCGGCAGTTGAACCACGGCATCGACCGCGACCTGGAGACGATCTGCCTCAAGTGCTTGCAGAAGGAGCCGAGCCGGCGCTACGGCAGCGCGGCGGACCTGGCCGACGATCTGCGGCGGTACCTCGACGGCGAGCCGATCAAGGCGCGGCCGGTGGGCCGGATTGAGCGCGGCTGGCGCTGGTGCAGGCGGAACAAGGCCCTGGCGGCGGCCGCGACCTTTGGCTTGTTGATGCTGGTGGCGTTGGCGGGTGTCTCGACGTGGGCGGCGATCTACTACGCCAACTCCAACTACACGATCACCCAACAAAGCGGCCAACTGAAAGAGGCGCTGATTACCACACAGAAGCGTGAAGCTGAGGCGACCCAAGAGCGCCAGCACGCGGTGACCAGCCTCTATCACTCCTTGGTCGGCGAGGCGCATGCCCTCCGCCGCGCCCGTGGCGAGGGCTACCGCGAGCTGGCCTGGAAGCGCCTGGAACAGGCCTTGCACCTGGACACGCCGGAAAAAGATCCAGCACGACTGCGGCAGGAGGCGGTGGCCTGCCTAGGAGACTTCATGGGCCAGAAGCCAACAATCTGGACCGGCTTCGCCACGAAGATCCAGGCCGTAGCCGTCGACCCTACGGGGGGCCAAGTGGCGATCGGCCTGGCCAATGGAAGCATCCTGCTGCGGGACCGCGCGACGGGCGAGCAAATGTCGCTGCCGCGCGGGGGGGCCGCGCCATCACGACCTTGCACTTCGTCGGCGACGGCCGGCGTTTGCTCGCGGGGAGTGCTGACGGATCCGTCAAGAGCTGGGAACTGACAGCCGGCCTGGAATGGTCTTGCGTTCGCACCATCAATACCGGAGCGCCCGTCCGGGCAATCTCTGCAAATGGAAAGGTCGCCGCTGCCTGTCCGGGCCCATCGGTGACGCTCTGGGATCTGGACAACGGCGCTGACGTCGGCACCTTCGAACTCCCACAGGGGGAGTCGGTGCGGAATATGAGCCTCAGCGCCGATGGTTCTCTCCTGGCCATAGTTCACGGGGGTGCGGGTCCGGCCAATTATGAAGGCACCGTCACCGTCTGGGACGTTGCCAAGAGCAAGCAGAAATGGCCGCCCATCAAGCCGAAACTGACGTTCCTCATCACTTGTGGGTTCAGCGGGAACGGCCGCTTCCTGGTATGCAGCGGCTCAGGAGGGACCGAAGTCTTTGACACGCTCACGACTCAGCTTCAGGCGGCGCCGCGCGGCGACCTGGTTCGCTCCGTGGCGCTCAATGGGGATGGCCGCCTGCTGGCGCTGGCCACGCTGCAGTCGCAGAGCGTTCTTCTCTGGGACCATGCCCTCCATCGCGAAGTGGCCGCCTTGTGGTTGCCCGATCCGGCGCGAGAAGTCGTCCTCAGCGCCGACGGACAGACGCTGGTTGCCCTGCTCGATGAGTCGATTCAGATTTGGGGGCTGGCCGGCACGGGTGAGAAGCGGGATCTCGCCGGACACACGCTGGGCGTCACTTTCCTGGCCTTCAGTCCCGACGGCAAACGCCTGGCTTCAACGAGCCACGACCGCCTTGTCCGGGTCACTGACGTTGCGGACACCAGCGTCGTCAAGGAACTCTCTCTCGTGGGGGGCGCACAAGCGGTGGCCTGGAGTCCCAGCGGTCGCTATCTGGCCACAGGCACGTTGACGGGTAAGGATCTGCGTGTTTGGGACACGAACACCTGGGAATCCCACGTGGTGCCGGATCACGATTTGGGCGAGGTCATCTACTCAGTAACCTTCAGCCCCGACGGCAGATATTTCGCGGCGTCCGGTGCGGGAGGCGTGACCGTTTGGCATTTCGATCAGGCCGCCCAAAAGGCAGAAACACAGACACGCATGGGCTTGCGCCGCGTTGCCCGGTTCGAGGGGCAGGTGGCGGGCAGCCTGTGCTTCAGTCCGGATGGGACCATGCTCGCCTGGGCCCATTTCGGAAGTGCGCCCCACCTCAGTGTGGACAACGAGGTCCGCCTGGTCGAGGTCGGCACCTGGAGACCGCGGCGCTGGACGTGCGCACCCTCTACGGACTCCAGGCTGTCTCGTTCTCTCCAGACAGCAAGCAGCTCATCACGGTCAATCCACGGAATGAGATTGAGCATTGGGACCTTGCCGCCGGCAAACGGCTGACGACCTACGGAGCCTCGGACCTGCAGGCGGGGGCGGTGCTATCCACCAAGACGGCCCTCACCGCGGATGGCAAATACCTCGCCGTCGGGAACAAGTTTGTCACCATCTGGGACACGGCCCAGCAGACCCTGCTGCTGCTGTTCCCTGCGGAACACAGTCCGGTCTGGTCCCTGGCCTGGAGTCCTAACGGCAACGAGTTGGCGATTGGCTCCTCCGACGGCAGCGTCGCGATCTGGAACACTCCCAGCGTTCGCGCGCAGCTTGCTCAGATCGGGTTGGACTGGTGATCGCTGGCGCGGCACCAGCGGCTGACGTGGGAAGTCCTGCATCGCGAGGTGCAGGCCGCGCTGGCCCCGACGAAACCATGACTCTGTTGGAAGGGCCTTATGGCCGCAGCGCCGCCGCAATTGCTTTGGAACGGGCCGCCCACCGCGGAGCGGACGATTCTGCTGGCCCACGGCGCAGGGGCCGGCATGGATACGCCGTTCATGAACCACTTCGCGGAAGGGCTGGCCGCGCACGGCTTGCGCGTGGGCCGCTTCGAGTTCCCCTACATGGCCGCGCGGCGGCAGGGCGGCCGGCGCGGACCGCCCGACAAGGAGCCAGTGCTGCGGGCAACCTGGCTGGCTGCGATCGCCGCGGCGGGGGCCGGCACGCTGGTCATCGGCGGCAAGTCGATGGGCGGCCGCATCGCCAGCATGGTGGCGGACGAAGCCGTTGTCGCCGGATTGGTCTGCCTGGGCTATCCGTTCCATCCGACGGGCAAGCCGCAACAATTGCGGGTCGCCCATCTCGAGCGACTGAAGACTCCGTCGCTGATCCTGCAGGGCGAGCGCGATCCCTTTGGCGACGCGGAGGAAGTGGCGACCTATGCGCTATCGCCACGGATCGAGGTGCATTGGCTGCCCGACGGCGACCACAGCTTCAAGCCGCGTAAAGCGTCCGGCCGCAGCGAACGGCAGAATTGGGACGAAGCAGTAGAGAGGATCGCCCGCTTTGTCGCGAAGCTTAACCAGTAGCCGAAGTCGCCAGACTTCGGGGACGCCGACCTAGCAACGCCCCGAATTCTGGCGAGTTCGGCTACGGCGCTGCGCGTCAGGCGAAGATCTCCGTCGCCACCTCGCCCGCCACGTCAGTCAGCCGGAAGTCACGCCCCGCGTAGCGGTACGTGAGCAGCTTGTGCTCCAGGCCCATCAGGGCCAGGAGCGTGGCGTGCAGGTCCGTCGTGTGCATGCGGCCCTCCGTGGCGTGCAGGCCGTACTCGTCGGTGCCGCCGTACGAAAAGCCCTGCTTCACGCCGGCGCCGGCCAGCCACATCGGATAGCCGGTGATGTTGTGGTCGCGGCCGTCCGGACCCTGCGCGGTGGGCATGCGGCCGAACTCGCTGCCGAAGAGGACCAGCGTCTCATCCAGCAGGCCGCGCCGCTCCAGGTCGGTCAGCAGCGCCGCGACCGGCTGGTCCACCATCGCCGATTGGCTGATGAGGCCCTGGTGCAGGTTGTTGTGATGGTCCCAGCCGGACTGGGTGACTTCGACGAACCGCACGCCGGCCTCGCTCAGCCGGCGGGCCATCAGGCACTGCCGGGCGAAGCTGCCCTGCGGACCGGGCCGCACGCCGTAGCCATCGAGCACCCGCCGCGGCTCGCGAGAGATATCCAGCAGCTCCGGCACCTTGCCCTGCATGCGGAAGGCCAGCTCGAACGACTCGATCACGCCCTCGATCTCGTCCGGTGCGCCCGGCGCGGCGGCCAAGTCGCGGTTCATGGCCTGGATCAGATCGATCTGCCTTCGCTGCACGCCCGACGCCCGTTTGCGGTCGCAGGTTCTGCATCTCGCCGGTGTCGGTGACGCGCGTGCCCTGGAAGTGGGCCGGCAGGAACGCGCTGCCGTAGTTGATCGCGCCGCCGAAGTTCGGCGACGGATTGATCGTGATGTAGCCGGGCAGGTCCTGGTTCTCGGTGCCCAGCCCGTAGAGCAGCCAGGCCCCCATCGACGGCCGTGTGAGCGAGGCGAGCGCCGTGCCGGTGTGAAGCTGCATCACTGCCTGCGGGTGGGCCGGCGTGTCGGTGTGCAGGCCGCGGATGAAGCAGAGCTTATCCACATGCCTGGCGACGTGCGGGAACAGTTCGGAGACCCAGGTACCCGTCTGGCCGTGCCGGGCGAAACGGAACTTCGAGGCCGTGAGCACCGCCCCGCCGGGGGCCACCTTGCCGTCATCCTTCTGCAATTGCGGCTTGTACTCGAAGGTGTCCATCTGCGACATGGCACCTTCCATGAACAGGAAGATGATCCGCTTGGCCTTCACCGGATAATGCGGCGGCTTGGGAGCCAAGGGGCCAGGAGCGGATCGCGTGCCCTCCTTCGCTTCGGCGGCCTGGCCGAGCATGCCGGCCAAGGCCAGGTAGCCGAAGCCGCCGGCGACGGATTTGAGGGTCTGGCGGCGGGAGATGGGTCGCATGACGCTCATCTCGTAGCACCTCCAAGCTGCGGTTCCAAGGGCTTGTATTCTTGGCAAATCTCTTGCGCCGTGACGAATCGGTGGAGCCGTCGGTGGGCCTCCTCAATAATGCGGGCGATGACCGGGAAAACGTCGGCATGTTTCCAAGTCGGTTCCATTCTGTTGCTCCAGGCGTAGGCAGAAGTCTACCGCGCGTTTCGCCAACGATACAACCATTGGACGCGTGCCTTTCGGCTCAATCTGGCGGATGCATGCCCTTGCGGACCCACACTCGGCGAGCGCGCACGAGGGCGGGACGGTTCAGGCCAACCGTCCTGATGGTCACGCGACCGCCGGCGGTACGCGCCCGAATCCGAGTGCCGTCAAGAGACCAGCAAAAATGGTCGGCCCAGCGGTCGGTGCGCGGGTTGAACAGAGGAACTACGCGACCCGTTCGGTTATCTAGGCCCTCAACATGCGCTTGTTTATAGCTGTTGCACCAGAAGCAACACCAAGAGAGGTTTTCGAACATCGTAGCTCCACCGCGCGACTCCGGGATGATATGGTCGAGCGTGCATTCGTACCCAGTCAGTTCGGTGGAGCAGCGGCAGTACTCGCAGAACCCTCGCGCTCGCCGCCGAACGCGTCGTCCCAGGGCATCCGAAACGCGGCTCATGAGCGTGCGTCGATGGCCTTGGCGCGGCGTAGCATGATCGCGTCACACTCGCGCAGAAGCGCGTCCAATTCTCGCCGTTCGGCGGCAGAAAGAGCGACACGCTTCTTCTTGGCCAATAGCTCTTCTGCGCGAGCCTGCTTTTCGGGGACAAGCCGATAGGCGGACCCCAAGGCGTCGAGCCACTTGCCTACCGTCCGCCGCTTCCACTCGCGGGCACTGACCAGGACTGCATAGTCCTTGCCGTTGCGCTGAACAATGTATGTCTCGCCAGTCTCTACTGCTCGGTCGAGCAACTCGGGAAGGCGCTCCTCCAGTTGACTTAAGGTGACTTTCACACTCATCGTTATGCAATGCGGTGAGGAATCGAAGCATTCGGCCATCCAAGCCTATTGTACCACAGGGCATGGACTGACCGCAGATCACCGCACGGCTTACCACAACGCAACGACCTGTTGCGCGAACTTACATGCGATGACTCTCGTGCGGCTACCCGACTCACGACCAGCTCAACGGACATATCGGAACTCCGCCGACGCCAGAATTGCCTGACACAGACTGGTCCATGCCGCCTTGGGCAGATCTTGCGATGCCGAGTCTTCATAGTCGGCAACGTACCCTGTGCGCGCTCGATCTCGCCGGCCGTCGCCGTCCGCCCTAGAGCTAGCCGGTGTGCCAACGCGACTCGCTCAGCATCGCTCAAGTCGGTGCGCCGAACTAACCGCTGCGCCAGCGCCTGGGCCTGCTCGCGCACGAACGGGTCGTTCAGCAGGTACAGCGCCTGGGTGGCCACCGTCGTCGTGTCGCGGCTGCCGGTGACCATGCCCTGCTCGGCGAAGTCGAAGACCTCCAGCGACGTGCGGCGTCAGCGTCGCGCAGCAGCGGCAGGTAGACGCTGCGGTGCGTGCTGGCCAGGGCCTCGGCCTCCAGCCGCTTGGCCTCGGGGCCGTTGTTGGGCAGCTCCATCACCTTCAAGTCCTTGGCGGGCGAGCCGTCGGGCCGGTGCAGGTCGAGCGTGCCGGCGGCGGCCAGCATGGCGTCGCGAATCTCCTCGGCGTCCAGCCGCCGCGGGCTGTGCCGCCAGACGAGCCGATTGGCCGGATCGACTGCGCCGACGGTCGGCTCGGGCGTCCGTCGAAGCCAAGCTGATAGGCCCGGCTGAGCACGATCGCCCGCACGAGCTTCTTGACCGACCAGCCGTCCTCGATGAACCGCGTCGCCAGGTGATCGAGCAGCTCCGGGTGCGACGGCGCGTCGCCGGTCACGCCGAAGTTGTCCACGCTGCGTCACCAGGCCCTGGCCGAACAGATGCTGCCAGACGCGATTGGCCATCACGCGCGGCGTGAGCGGGTTCTGCCGGCTGGTCAGCCACTGCGCCAGCTCGAGCCGGCCGCTCTGCTTGGGATTGATGCTCGGCGCGCCGGGCACGTCGAACAGCGAGAGGAAGCCGCGCGGCACGACCGGGCCGAGCTTGCTCCGCCTCGCCGCGGATGCGGATCTCGGTGTCGCCGATGGTCTTGGCGTCGCGCACGCCCAGGGCGACGCGGCCGCGTGCGGCCGGGTCGGTCAGCGCGACGCAGTTCGTTCTGAATCTTGTTCATCTTCTGCCGAGCGGCGGCGAGCTTCTTCTCGACGCTCGGCGCCGGGGCATCCTGCTCGGGCTTCTCTGCCAGTGCCAGCGAGCTCGGCCCGCGCCTTGGCCAGTCGGCGCCTTCGCCTGCTCGATCTTCGCCGCGCGTCTGGCGATCCGCGCTCTGCTCGCGAGCCGAGCCGCAGCAGCATGGCGGTGTCGTAGTAATCCAGGCCGCCGCCGCCCATCTTGTTCCGCACGCCGGCGCACAGGTCGCGTGCTGTGGAAGATGCCGGCCAGGGCGTAGTAGTCGGTCGTCGGGATCGGGTCGAACTTGTGGTCGTGGCAGCGGGCGCAGCTCGACGCGTCAGGCCCAGCACGGCCCGGCTGACGGTGTCGATCTGCTCGTCGATGTTGTCCATGACGAAGCGGACCTTGAACCGCTGGTTGACGTCCTTGACGCCCAGCGCCAGGAAGCCGGTCGCGACCAGCTGCTCGTCGCGCTGCTCGCTGCGACGTCGGCCGGCAGCAGGTCGCCGGCGATCTGCTCGCGGAGGAACTGGTCGTACGGCTTGTCGCGCGTTGAAGGCGTCGATGACGTAGTCGCGATAGCGCCAGGCGTGCGGATAGGGGACGTTGCGCGCCGAGCCGGTCGATTCGCCGTAGCGGGCCACGTCGAGCCAGTGCCGGCCCCAGCGCTCGCCGAAGGCCGGCGAAGCGAGCAGCCGATCGACCAGGCTCGTGCGTCCAACGCCGCTTGCCGCGCCGTCCGGACGGATCGGATCCGTCCGACGAACGCCTCGACCTCCTCCGGCGTCGGCGGCAGGCCGGTCAGGTCGAACGTCACGCGGCGGATCAGCGTCAGCGGGTCGGCGTCGCGCGACCGGCCGCAGCCCCTTCGGCCTCCAGCCCGGCCAGGATGAAGCGGTCGATGTCGTCGCGCGCCCAGGCGGCGTCCTTCACCGCCGGCGACCTTCGGCTGGCGCAGCGGCTGCCAGGCCCAGTGCTCCTTGCGGAGCTCGGTCGTACTCCGGATCGGGCTTGCCCAGCGATGGCGGCACCCGCACCCGCGGCCAGGCCGCGCCGTCCTTGATCCACTGCGTCAGGTCGGCGATCTGCTCCTCGGAGAGCTGCTTCTTCGGCGGCATCTTGAGCTTCGGCGTGCGTCTGCCGGACCGCCTGGATCAGCAGGCTCTTCTCCGGATCGCCCGGGCACGACCGCCGGCCCGCGGCCGCCGCCGTGGATCAGGCCGTTGCGGTCGTCGACGCGCAGCCCGCCGCGAGAGTTGGTGTTGGCCGAGTGGCAGTTGTAGCAGTTCTCGACCAGCAGCGGCCGGACCTTCTTCTCGAAGAAAGCGACCAGGGCTTCATTGCGCACCGCGTCCCGGTGCACGGGTTCGTCACGCGCTGGGGCCTGTCCGCATGCGACCGTGACGGGCGCCACGAGAATGGTCAGGGCGAAGCCGAGCAGAACTCGCGAGGCGGAAGCCATCGAGCGGTTTGACAGGCGGGTCAAACGGCAGGGTTAGACTGTGGCGAAGCGTAATCTATCCGGGTACACGCAGGATTTCAACGTTCCAGCACCCGCGCCCAGATTGACACTGCGCCGCGGCCGACGGCATATTACGCTCACCTGCCGTGCGTCCCTCCTTCGCCAAGGGAATCATACTCACCACCGAGCAGCTCGGTGGGGTCGGGCCTCATTCCTTGGGAACCCTCTCAGATCGCCCACCTGGATGGATGCCATGGCCGATTTCTCTTTCGGACTCAACACGAGCACGATCCAGCCGGCCGGCTTGATGGACAAGATTCGCGTCACGGCCGCCGCCGGATACGACGCGATCGAGCTGTGGATCATGGATGTCGAGGCGCACCTGGCCGCTGGCAAGCCGCTGGCCGACGTCCGCAAGGCGCTGATGACGCCGGGCTGGACCGGCCGAGCATGATCTACCTGAAGGGCTGGTGGGAGCCTGACGCCGCGGCGCGCCGGGCCGAGCTGGACGAGTGCCGCCGCCGGCTGGATATCGCCGCGCAGCTTGGCGTGCGGCGGTTCGTGGCCGGCCCGCCTGGCGGCAAGATGGAGACGGCCTGGGTGGCCCGCTGCTATCGCGAGCTGCTGGAGGCGGCGATGCGCAGCGGCGTGTGGCCCTCGTTCGAGTTTCTGGGCTTCGTCGAGCAGTACACCACGCTGGAATCGGCCTGGGACGTTGTCCGCCTGGCCAACCACCCGCAGGCCACGCTGACGGCCGACGCCTGGCACTTCTTCCGCGGCGGCGGCACGACGCACGAGCTGCGGGCGCCGCTCCTGGACCAGATCCCCAACGAGCGCATCTCCATCGTCCACTGGGACGATGCCCCGGCTGATATCCCCTGCAAAGAGCAAACCGACGGCAGCCGTGTGATGCCCGGCGACGGCATCCTCGACCTCAAGGGCCTGGCCAACCAACTCCGCCGCAAAGCCTGGCGCGGTACGCTCTCGCTGGAGCTGTTCCACGAGGGTTACTGGAAGCAAGACCCAATGGAGGTGGCGCGCGTCGGGCTGGAGAAGATGAAAGCAAGCGTGGGGTGATGGCGAGCGTCGAGGCGTAAGCCCGACGTGCACGTCGAGCTTGCGCCTCGGCTGGGTGGCACGCTCTGAGCATGGATGCGAAGGGCGTGGTTCGCGGCGCTCCACGTCCATCACGTCCATGTTCTGGGCGTGCCACCCCGCGACGAGCTCGCGGCACCTACCGCAGCTGAATTGTTGTGGCCAGCCGCACCGATTCGCCCGGCGGCAAAACGGCCAGCGCGCCCTCGGCGGGCCACTTGTCTCCCTCGCCAAATCGGCCGGGGACGCAGGTGTACGGCTCGATGCAGATGGCCTCGCGATGACCGGGCGTGTAGACGACGCAGACCTCGAAGCCGGCGTCAAAGCTCAATTCGAGCTTACACTCTGCGGCCGGATCGTGAATCGAGGCGGTCCACTTGCCGCCCGGGGCGATGGACGGTCCCGTAAAAACGTCGTCGAGCTGCGCTTCAGCAAACGGCAAGCCGCCCGCAAGGTCTCGCCCACCTGCCGCGGGGAGCCGCCTGCCGGTGGGGAGCATGTTCACCAGTTCCCAATACTCGCGGCCAGGCACGGTGATGCGGCACGCGCCGGCGTCGCCGCCGGGTACTACCGGCACGCGAAAGTAAGGATGCGTGCCCAGCCCCCAGGGCAACGGCCGGTCGTCGGGGTTTTCCACGACGATCTCCGAGCGCAGGGTGTTGCCCTCTAGCTCGTACGTGACCATCAGCCGGAAGTCGGCCGGCCAGCGCTCCAGGAGTGCCGGTTCCACGCGGGAGGCCTGGAACCAGCCGACGACCGAATTGGCCGAACGGTGGATGACCTCCCAGGGGCGATCCATGACGAAGCCGTGGAGGGCGTTGCCGTGGGCGTCGCCCGGCTCCAGCTCGAAGGCGCGGCCGCCATAGGTGAACCGCGTGCCGCGGGCCCGGCCAGGAAAGGGAAACAAGATCGGGATGCCGCTCCGCGAGGGGCGGCCATCGCCCTGGGCGAAGGCCGGCTCGGACCAGAGCAGCTCCGTCGGCCGGCCGCCGTGTACTGCCTGGAAGCTGTAGCAATTGAAGCCCCGCCCCGAGAGGATCGTGGCACTCGTTCCAGCGCGGTCGTCGCGAAGCACAATGGGTGGCGTTTGCATGGCAGCGGTGCGGACGTGCGCATTCCCCCGTGGGCAGGCCATTCCTGCCTGCCACCTTGGGCAGACAATCCTGCCTGCCCCCTTCCGATATTGGCAGGCAAGAATGCCTGCCCCACTGCCCCACTCTTACGCGTCGGCTCCGTTGGGAGCGGCTACCTGCGCGGCGGGCTGATGTTGCGCGTCCCCGGCCGGCTTCCTGCTCGACTTGCTCTCAAACCAGATGTTCAGCATCTCGACGAACAGCGAAAAGCCCATCGCGAAGTAGATGTAGTTCTTGTTGACGTGTTCTGCGTGCTCGCCCGGCGGCGTGGCGCGGCCCGTCCAGCCCTCGATGATCAGCATCACGCCGATCAAGAGCAAGAACGACAGGGCCAGCATTTTGATGCCGGCGTGGCGTTCGACGAAGCGGGCAATCGGTCCGGAGAAAACCAGCATCACGCCCACGGCGATCATCACGGCGGCGATCATGACGTACAGGCCGCCGCGATCGTTCTTGACCATGCCCACGGCCGTAATCACCGAGTCCAGCGAAAACACGATATCCAGGAGCACGATCTGCACAATCGCCTGGGCGAAGGACAGCTTGCGGACGGAGCCCGGCGCCGCGCCTGCGTGCTCGATCTTGTGGTGAATCTCGAGCGTCGCCTTGGCGACCAGGAACAGTCCGCCGCCGAGCAAGATCAAGTCCTTGCCGGAAAATGGATGGTCCCAGAAAGAGAACAGCGGAGTCGTCAGTCTCATCACCCAGCCAATGGCCATCAGCAGCGCGATCCGCATCAGCATGGCCAGCGCCAGGCCGAGGTTGCGGGCTTTACGTTGCTGTTCCTCCGGCAGCTTGCTGGTGAGGATCGCGATGAACACGATATTGTCGATGCCCAGCACGATCTCCAGGGCGGTGAGCGTGAGCAAGGGCACGGCGTACTCGGAGATCACTTCGGACATCGCAAAAAGCTCCGTCGAGAAGCGTAGTGAGCTGACAGGGACGACGTTGGAGAACGCTAGGAGGCACCGTGCGGGCACCGACCACCACGGTGGAACGTCGTAGGGGCGGCGGCACCGGCCCGCATCATATCGGGGACGTGTTTTTTCCGCGAGGGGGCCGTGGTCGCACGGGTAGCGCTATTGCTCGCAGATCGACCGCCGCATAGTTTGCCAAAAGCCTCGATCCGTCGAAACGCGGTCGGCAATGCCGCGGCACCATGCAGCGAACCATTGGGCCAGGCGGATCGTACCTTCTGTGGGTGTGACCGTGGACACGTGTTGCAGCAGCTCGTCACCGCCGGGGGATGCCATGCACAGCATAACAAGAAGCGTGCCATCGGCGCTGAGCCCTCTTCTCGTGGCCGTCCTGTTGCTCTCGCCGCTGCCGGCGGACGAGCCAAAGCCGCGTGACGATGCCCAGCAGTATTGGCCGCAGTGGCGCGGGCCGCTGGGCACGGGCGTCGCGCCGAACGCCGACCCGCCCCTGGAGTGGAGCGAAGACGAAGAACGTCCGCTGGAAGGTCGCGCTGCCCGGCCAAGGGCATTCGACGCCGATCGTCTGGGGCGATCGCATCTTCCTGACCACCGCCGTGCCCTACGGCGAGGCCCTCGAGCCGCGATACAACGACGCCCCCGGGGTCACGACAACGTGCCGGTGACGCACCGGCACGAGTTCGTGGTGCTGGCGGTCAACCGCCGTGACGGCAAGGTTCTCTGGGAACGCACGATGTGCAAGAAGCTGCCGCACGAGAGGGCCACTACACCGGCAGCCTGGCGTCGAATTCGCCGGTGACCGACGGCGAGCACCTGTATGCCTTCTTTGGCTCGCACGGCCTGTACTGCCTGGACTTCGATGGCGAAGTCGAGTGGAAGACGGATTTCGCCAAGATGCAGACCAAGCACGGCCACGGCGAGGGCAGCTCGCCCGTGCTGTACGGCGACACGATCGTCGTCAATTGGGACCACGAAGGCCGCTCGTTCGTCCTGGCCCTGGACAAGCGGACCGGCCGCGAGCGGTGGAAGGTCGATCGCGACGAAGATCACGTCGTGGGCCTCGCCGATCGTTGTCGAGCACGCCGGCAAGCCGCAGGTCATCGTCAGCGGAACGAAGCGGACTCGCGCCTACGACCTGGCCGACGGCCGAGTGATATGGGAGTGCGGCGGGCTGTCCTCCAACATCGTCGCCTCGCCGGTCGCCGCCGACGGCATGGTGTTCGCCGGCAGCAGCTACGAAATCCAGTCCATGCTGGCCATCCGCCTGGAGGGGGCTCGCGGCGACATCACGCGGACCGGGCAGGTCGCCTGGACGCGTTCTCGCGGCACGCCCTATGTCCCTTCGCCGCTCCTTTATGGCGAGGGGCTGTACTTCCTCCGTCACTATCAGAACATCCTCTACCGCGTGAACCCTAAAACGGGCGACGAGGGACGCGGGCCGCTGCGGCTGGATGACGTTCGCGACGTGTATGCCTCGCCGGTGGGAGCCGCCGGCCGCGTGTACATCACCGACCGCTACGGCGCGACGATCGTGCTCAGCCACGCGGCAGAGCCCAAGGTGCTGGCCCTCAACCGCCTGAACGACAGCTTCAGCGCCTCGGTGGCCGTGGTCGGGCGCGAGCTGTTTCTGCGCGGGCAGCGCTATCTCTACTGCATCGCCGCCGATTAGACCGGAAGGAAAGCACACGCCGACTCGCGAGCTTGCGCCTGGGTTCGTGCGCCTTACGCCGCTTCCAGCCCGAGCTGCCGCAGCACTGCCTCGAAGCGTTCCCAGGGCACCGGCTTGGCGGCCAGCGCCGCGACGCGCGTGTCGAGCGCCAGGTCGAGGATGTAGATCGTTTCCACGAACTGCGTGCGCTCGCGCCTTGCGCCGCAGCTCGGCGAGGTGCTGCTGCTCCGCCTGGAACCGCTCCGCCAAGGCCATCAGCGTCAGGATGCGCGCTCCGTCGCTGCCGTGCTCCACCTGGATGTCTTTGCACGTGGACCACGACGTGAAGAGCGCCAGGTCCTTCAGGGAAACGAGGAGGATCGTGATCGGCTGGTGATGGGCCAGCTCCTTCGGATCGCAGCAGGGTGCCATCGCGTAAAGGTCGTGCTCGAACGGCCCGTTGGCGAGGCGGTCGCAGACGAACGACGTCAGCGTCTCGAGCAGGTACGAGCCCTCGGCGTCGTGCATGGAGATCAGCGTGTCGTGCGGCGTCACGTGCTGGGCCCGTTCGAGCAGGTGCGACGCCAGGTGCCGATTGGGCACGACGCGGGCCAGCTCTCCCTGGCCCAACGTGCGAATGCGCAGCACGGCCGGCACTTTCTGGGTGCCCGTGGGCGTCGGCACGTCTACGGTTTCGATCACGTGGTGATTGATGACCACGGTCTCGCGTGCATCGCCGGTGAGAATGCGCCGCCGATCCTGGGCGCGCCGCCAGCGGGAGACCAGCCACGCGGCGAGCGCGCCGGCCGTAGCGCCCAGCACAATGGCGGCGCCGCGTCCGCTGAGTTCGTCGAACAGTCCGTCTAGAAAGCGATCGAGATCCATAGGTGCCTGACAGAGAGGGGTGAACGGCCGGCTGCTGAAAGCAGCCCTGCGGCTAACGAACGTCGTTGCTCGAGGCAACACGTTAGAGCTGGATGCAATCTACGCGCGTCCGTGCCGGCGGGCAAGGAGGTGGCGGACGATCCAGGCAGCATGATTCATCGAGTTACGCGCGATTCGCTCGGCGCAACCGTCGCCGCATCGCTCAATTGCGTGGAACGACGTTGCCGAAAGTGCGGGCGGTTAGCGGGCCTGCCGGCGGTACTTTTCCAGGTACTTCTGGTAGAGCAGCTTCTGCCGGTCGGTGAGATCGACCGCGCGGCCGCCGGATGAACGCCCGCTCGACGTGCGAGGCGATCTCCAGCATGTCGCCGTCGGTGACGATCAGCGTGGCGTCCTTCCCCTTGGTGAGCGAGCCGAGGCGGTCGCCGATGCCCAGGATCTGCGCCGCGTACAGCGTGATGGCCTTGAGCGCCTCGTCGGCCGGCAGCCCATAGGCCGCGGCCGTGGCGGCGTGATAGGGCAAGTTGCGCTCGTTGCCCAGCTCCAGCCCGCCGGAGATGCAGAACCGGATGCCTGCCTCGCGCAGCCGCTGGGGCAGCGTGAAGGCCGCGTCGTAGTCGTCGTCGCGCCGCAGCGGCAGCCGGTGCACGCGCGGGATGATGACCGGCACGTCGTGCTTCTTCAGCAGCTCGGCACATCGCGGAGCGTCGTAGCCGCCGAGGATGATCATCCGCAGGTTCTCCTTCGCGCCGAAGGCCACGGCCGGCTGGATCTGCGTGATGTCGTCGGCGTGGATGATCAGCGGCAGCTTGCGCTCCAAGAGCGGGATCATCGCCTCCCAGCGGGTGTCCACCTTGGGCGGCGCTGGCACTGGCAGTCTCAGTCGGCGCCCTTCTTCGCGGCGGCGGTCTTGGCCGTGTGATACGCCCGCGCATCGGCGAACGCTTCCTTGATCGACTCGAACGGCCTTCTCGCGCTGATCGGCCGACAGCTTGATCGGGTCGTTGGGGTACGGCTGCACGACCGGGTGCGGACCGGGCCAGTTGAGGTGCACGCCCATCGCGGGCACGCACGGTCATGTCCTCGTTGCTCCAGCCGTCCAGATGGATCACCGCCGACGTGCCGGCGATCAGCCCGCCGCGCGGCACGCTGGCAGCCGTGAGAATGCCGTTGGCCCGGGCGACGGGAATCAGCTCGCTGTCGGGATTGACGGCCGCCGCGGCCCGGGCGTTGGGGTTGATCGGCCCCACCTCGCGCTGATCGAGCGTGGCGCGCACGGCCTCGATCTCGGCCAGGCCCAGCTCGCTGTACGATTCGATCAGGCCGGGATAGACGTGCTTGCCTTTGACGTCGATCGTCTCGGTCCCCTCGGGCAGCTTCACGTCGCGGCCGACGGCGACGATCTTGCCCTTGTCGAAGAGCACGGTGCCGCCGGCGATCTCCGGTCGCATCCGCCGGATGCACGGTGCCGCCGACCAGCGCGATTGGGCGCTCTTGCGGCTTGCCGGGGAGGAACGGCGCGGCGGCGGCGTGTTGCGAGTGAGGCTGATCGCGATGGCGACGCCGAACGTCCAACGTCCAACATCCAACATCGAACATCGAACAGAACGCGGACCATCATCATTCGATGTTCGATGTTCGGATGTTCGATGTTCGATGGTTCGAAACATTGCGGACCGACATGGTTCACCTTGTAGGCTGCCAAATTGACTCTCGCCGCGGAGCGGCAACGCTCGCGTTCCCCACGCGGAGCGTGGGAACGAGGATCGTCTAGTCGTCGTAGTGATGGTCGTCGTCGTGGCCGTGCTCGTGCTGCCGGCCGCAGTAGGCGTCGTGCCGCGCCCAGCCGCGGGTTTCTTCCGGTTGGCTCGTCTCGCCGGGCTTGGCCATTTCCGCGTCCAGCGACAGGATCCGCTGCACCAGCTTGGCCCGCATGTCTTGCGTGACGGCCCGCTGGCGGGCGTCGTCCTCGCGGTCGAAGTACTTGCGGCCGTCGATCCAGGTTTGCTCGCAGCGCGAGAGCGTCGAGAGCGGCGAGCCGCTCCAGAGCGACCAGGTCGGCGTCCTTGCCCGGCTCGAGCGAGCCGACCCAGCGGTCGATGCCGAGCTGCTTCGCCGGGTTGAGCGTGACGAACTTCAGCGCCTCGGCCTCGCGGCACGCCGCCGTACTTCACCGCCTTGGCCGCTTCGAGGTTGAGGCGCCGGGCCAGCTCGGCGTCGTCGGAGTTGAACGAGACGACGACGCCCGGCGTCGTGCATCAGCGCGCCGTTGTAGGGGATGGCGTCGATCACCTCGAACTTGTAGGCCCACCAGTCGGAGAACGCCGAGCCGGCCGCGCCGTGCTTGGCCATCGCGTCGGCGACCTTGTAGCCTTCGAGGATGTGCTGGAGCGTGGCGATGCGGACGTCGAACTCCTCGCAGGTGCGCAGCAGGGCCAGGATCTCGTCCTGCCGGTAGCTGTGGCAGTGGATCAGCCGCTTGCCCGTCGAGCGATCTCGGCCAGGGCCTCCAGCTCCAGGTCGACGCGCGGCGGCAGGCCGCGTGCGGTCGCGCGTTCCACTCGTCCCAGCGCCGGCGGTAGTCGCGGGCGGCCTGGAAGGCGTCGCGCATGATCTGCTCGACGCCCATCCGCGTTTGCGGATAGCGCGTGCGATGGTCGTCGCCCCAGTTGCTTTGCTTGACGTTCTCGCCCAGGGCGAACTTGATGCCCGGCGGGGCCTCGGCGAACTTCATCTCCTCCGGCAGGCGCCCCAGCGGAGCTTGATGACCTGGTTCTGCCCGCCGATCGGTGTTGGCCGAGCCGTGCAGGATGTTCGCCGACGTGACGCCGCCGGCGAGCTGGCGGTAGATGTTGAATGTCGTCGGGGTCGATGAAGTCGCCGATGCGGACCTCGGCGGTGATCGCCTGGCCCGACTCGTTGATGCCGCCGTCGGTGGCGATGTGCGAGTGGCAGTCGATGATGCCGGGCGTGAGGTGCTTGCCGCGGCAGTCGATGACGGTCGCGCCCGGCGGCGGCGGCGATGTCGGCGGCCACCTCCTTGATCTTGCCGGCTTCCACGAGCACGCAGCCGTTCTTGAGAATGCCCTGCGGCCCGCAGGTCCACACCGTGGCGTTCTTGAACAGCACGACCTTGGGCTGCTCCGGCGGGGCCGCTGCGGCCGTAGGCCCCCAGCGGGGAAGTTCACAGGGAACATTGCCGGCAGGCTCTTGGCCGGGGCCTTCGTCGCCGGCTTGGCCGGCTCTTTGACCGGCTCCTTCGATTTCGGCGGCACATCGTCGCGCGTCTTCGGCGGCTTGGGCTTTTCCTTGCTCGGCGGCTCTTTCGTTCCTTCGCCGGCGGCTCTTTCGGTTCCTTTTCTGGTTCCTTGGCCGGCGGATGCTTGGCGCCCTCCTTGTCTTCGGCGGCGCGTCGTCGCGGGTCGGCGGCTGAGTCTCGTCCTTGCTCGGACACGCTGGCCAGCACGACCGTTTGCTTGCCCGTGATCGACGTTTGCCGTGCCATCGGGCCACACCAGCGAGCCCACGAGGACGGCGGGCTGCTTGTCCGCCGTGGAGTTCTGGCAGAGATCGTGGCGCTGAGCTGCACGATGCCCTGCTGCATGGTGCCCTGCTGCATGGTGCCCTGCTGCATGGTGCCCTCGCGATCGAGCACTTTGGCGTCGAACGAGCAGTTGAGCTGTAGCGCGGTCAATTGAACGTTGGTCAAGTCCACTCGCTTGTCGCCGCGGCGCAGCGAGCCGGAGAGCTTGTCGCCTTCTCCCTTGATGTCGATCGTGAACTCCCGGGCATCGTCCTTTGGCCCGGACGCTGCGCCGTTGCCGTTCGCTCCGACGGTGCCGTTGCCGCCGTTGAGCGTGGCGATCCAGGTGCCGCGTACCTCGACCTCAGGGGCCGGCTGCACGACGTAGCGGCGGCCCTCGACCCAGGTCTCCACGATCTTCGCCTTTTCGTCGAAGACGTCGCCATCGACGATCACCAGGCTGGCGATCTTGCCCGGCTCCAGCGTGCCGAGCCGCTGCCCCATGCCGAAGAGCACTGCCGGCGTGACGGTCAGCGCCCGCAGCGCGGCGTCGCGATTGAATCCGCGCCGCACGGCCAGCCGCAACTGCTGGAGGAAGTCGCCCGGCTCGGCCAGGCCGAAGGACGTGAGGGCGATGGGCACGCCGGCCGCCGCCAGCCGGGCAGGGTTCTCCGGGGCCGTGTCCCAGTGCATCAGCTCGTCCAGGGCGCGGCCAGCGCCGTCTCGGGCGTCTTCACGTGCGGCGCCTTGGGGAAGTTCAGCGGCACGATGACGGGGCGTCCCGAGGCCTTGATCGCTTCCAGCCGGCGATACTCGAAGCCCGAGCCGCGGACGGCCAGGTTCAGACCAGATTCCTGGGCCACCTGGTTGGCGCGGAGGAAGTACAGCTCATCGGGCGCGTCGATCACGACCAGCCCGCGGCCAGCGGAATAGGCCTGCATCGCCGCCAGAGCATCGCTCGGCTCGGGACGCGGAAGCGGCTCCTTGGCCGCGGCGTAAGCGGTGTGGGCCTGGCCGTACCAGATGGCGTCGCGCATCAGTTGCCGCACGACGGTCAGGGCGCCCATCGGCGAGTTGGGATACTCCGACGGTTTGCGGCTCTGCGGCGTCAGCTTGGCGTGCAGGGCCACATCCTCGCGCAAGAGCACGCGAGACGGCTCGTCGTCGCCCGTCGTCACCAGCGCACTGCGCCCCTTCACGACATTGGCCGCGGGGGCCACGAGGCGGGCCGTGATCCCCTGGCTGCGCAGCTTCTTGTTGAGGGCTTGATCGACGGTCAGATGCCTGGCGACTTGCGCCTGTGGCGTCACATACGTATTCCAGTAGCCCGCTGGCGTCGCTGCGCTGGCCGGCAACGTCTGCTCGGCGTAGGCATCGATGAAGCCGGCGTAGATGGTCTTTCCGCCCAGCTCCCAAACGCGGGCATCGGGCGGCGTGGCCACGTCGGCGCCGGCCGCAACGATCGCCCCGTCGCGGATCACCAGCGTGCCGCGATCCACGACCTTGCCCGGCGCAAGAACCAGCCGCGCGCCCACGAAGGCGTGCACCTGCGGCGTGTGCTCGCGCAAGCCAGGCGCGGGGGCCGTGCCCAGAGGCTCGGCGCGCGTGGGCGTTGCCAGCCCGAGGGCGAATAGTGCCCACGCCAGGACCGGAGCGAGCAGCAAACCGGAGATCAACAGCCATCGCCGGACGCGAGTCATAGGTTCCTCCGTATTCAATGGTCCCGCCAATGTGGAGGGCAGTGTCTCCAGGGCAGACCACCAGGATACCAAGCACACGTGGAAACGCGAGCGCACACCCTAACACACGAACCCGACGTGCAAGCGAGGGAGAGCAGCCGCCTGGCTCGGCACGACTCAGTAGCTGATCTCGCCAGGAGTTCAGCCGGCTGAAGTCTGGCGACTTCAGCTACGATCTTGTGCCGAGTGGATCCCGCTGCTCCTTCGCTTACGCGTCGAGTTCGTGCGCCGGAGTTACGGCTTTGCCTTGCCTTTGCCGGTGATGATCTCGATCGCATTGGCCATGGCCTGGTAATCGTCGCTCTCGCGAAGCCGCTCGAACGCCAGTGCCCGCCGAAGCGCCGGCAGCGCCTCGGCCGCCGCCGGCCCGATGCGGCCCAGCGCCACCGCGGCACTGAAGCGCAAGCGGTTTTCTCTCGCGGCAAGCAGCTCCGCCAACGTCGGCACCGTGCGGACCGCCGCCGGGCCAAGCCGCGTGAAGAGCGCGATCGCCTCGTTGCGCGTGTCGATATTCTCGTCCGCCAGCAGGGTGAGCAGGACGGAACCGTGCTCTCGCAGCAAGCCGATCACCACGTCGGCCGCGATGCGCCGCGCCGTGTCATCGACCAGACCAAGCTGCCGGGCGACGTCGAGCCGCACGTCCTGGCTCTCGTGGTGTGCCAGGCGTGCCAGTGCTCCGGTGAGCCGATCGTTGGCAGCCCCGACGCGGCGGAGCGTTTCGAGCACCAGGAGTTCCGGGATCACGTACGAGCTTTCCAGTCCCAGCTGCAAATCGTAGATGCCGATTTCGTCGGTGAAAGCCGGCAACTCGTCGTCCAGCACGCGCCGCGCCACGTACAGGCCGCGGAAGCAGGGACGCGATTCGAGCAATGCCCACAGCTCTCCCTCCGCGGCGCGGCCGGCGGGGCCGAGCCGATAGATCGCTTGCACCGCGGCATATTGCTTCATGGGAGCCTGGGCGGGGAGCAGCGCGGCCCGCAGCTCATCCAGCAGCTCGCCCAGCGACGAACGGTCGAGTTTGTCCAACAGAAAGGTCGCCAAATACCAGCGCCACGGATCGACCTGCGGATCGCGCACGACGGACATCAACCCCCGGACCTGTTGCCGCTCGGGCGGCGTGAGGTTCACTTGCGGAGGGCCGGCGGCCTTGACCCGCCGCAGGCGGAGCATCCGGTCGATGAGAACGACGGCCGCGCGAACCGCTGGCAAATCCTCCGCCCGCAGCACGGCTTCCACCAGCCGCGGCGTGGCATCAATTGCCTCGTCGGTAAGTAACTGCGCCGCGCGAAGCCGAATGGCAGGGCTCGCGTGGGCCAGCGCCTCGATCAAGAAGCCCGCGTCGCGAGCCGAGGCCTTGGGCGGCGGTAACTCCTCCTGGCCGAAGGCCGACGCGGCCAGGCTAGCGCACAAGGTGATCCACAGCGGTCGATACATGCGGCGTAATCCTCACTCAAGGAACGCGCGGCAGGACGCGCGGCAGAATTTCCCTTAAGTGTAGGTCAGGACGGACGCCTTGGACGTGGGGCACGTTTCCAAACGCCCCCGTGTGATCGCGGCCAGCCGATTCTCGTGAACCGCTCGCCTCTCGGGCACGTTCAGAAACGTGCCCCACGTCACGCCAGAATCTCCCGGATCACGTGCCCGTGCACGTCGGTCAGCCGGCGGTCGATGCCGTTGTGGCGGACGGTCAGCTTCGTGTGGTCGATGCCGAGCAGGTGCAGGATCGTGGCGTGGATGTCGTAGACCTCGGTCGGGTGCTTGCGGTCGAGCGGCTTGTAGCCCCACTCGTCGCTCGGGCCGTAGCGTGACGCCGCCCTTGATGCCGCCGCCGCACAGCCAGTTGGTGAAGCAGTACGGGTTGTGGTCGCGGCCCTTGCCGCCCTGCGAGACGGGCATGCGGCCGAACTCGGTCGTCCAGAGGATGATCGTGTCGTCGAGCAGGCCGCGCTGCTTCAGGTCCGGGATCAGGGCCGCCGCGCCGCGGGCCATGCCGGCGGCCAGCGGGCCGTGGTCGCGGCTGCACGTCCTCGTGCGAGTCCCAGTTGCGCCGCGGGAAGCCGTTGTCGTTGCCCGATCCAGATCTGCACGAACCGCACGCCGCGCTCCAGCAGCCGCCGGGCGACCAGGCACTTGCGGCCGAAGTAGTCGGTCTCCTCGAGCGGCGTTGATCTCCTTGTCGAACGACGTCTTGCCGTGGTCGAGGCCGTACAGCTTCAGGACGTGCGCCGGCTCCTTCGAGAGGTCGAGCGCCTCGGGGGCGGCGAGCTGCATCTTGGCGGCCAGCTCGTAGCTGCGGATGCGGGCGTCGAGCCGGTCGTCGCCGGGCCGGTCGGCGGCGTGCTCGCGGTTGAGCTGCGCCGAGCAGGTCGATGCGCGGCGCGCGTCGCCGGCCGCGGGTGATGAAGTCGCCGCGCTCGTCCGGGAACAGGTCGGCGATCGGCGTCTTGCGTGCCGGGGTAGATGACCGTGCCCTGGTGCTGGGCCGGGCAGGAACGCGCGAGTCCCAGTTCTTCGTGCCGTTCGACGCCAGCCCGCGATGGTCGGGCAGCACGACGAACGTCGGCAGGTTCTCGTTCATGCGTGCCGAGGCCGTAGCTGACCCAGCAGCCCATGCCGGGGAAGCCGGGGCGGTTGAAAGCCGGTCGTCTGCAGCAGCGTCCCCTGGCTGTGGACGCCGGTCTTGCCGACGACGTTGTGGACGAACGCGATGTCGTCGACGCACGGCGCCCGAGCGGCGCGACGACCTCGCTGAGCAGCTTGCCGCACTGGCCGTACGGCTTGAAGTCCCAGACGCGGCTTGCAGCCACGGGCCCGAGGCCGTTCTGAAACGCCTCGACGTGCTCGCCGAAGTCGCGACGGCTGGCCGTGCCGCTTGACCAGCTCCGGCTTGTAGTCGAACAGATCGATGTGGCTGGCCGCCGCCGGCCATGAAGAGCTGCACGACGCGCTTGGCCTTCGGGGCGAATTGCGGCCTGGCCGCGGCGTCGGCAGCGAGCGCGCCTGTTCGGCCAGCAGGCTGGCCAGGGCGATGCCGCCGAGCCCGCCGCCGAGTTGCCAGAGGAAGTCGCGGCGGAGCGGAGCGTCGCACGCACGTCGGGCTCACGCCTCGACGCTCGCCAGGCTCGTCCCAGGCGCGGACGCGTGCTTGCGAGGCTCTGCCTCGCGTCCGTCGTTTGTGCGGATGGCGGTTCATCATCTATCAGCCGCTCTGCGCTTGCGCGTCGGGCTAGTGTCGTCTTCCCGCGACTCTAATCCACGAACACGAACTCGTTCAGGTTCAGGATCACGCGGCAGGCGTTGGCCAGGCCGTGCTCTTGCGCGTAAGTCGGCCAGCAGCGCCGCGCTCGTCGGCGCGCGTCGGCCGGCGCGGCCGAGGCGCATGCAGCTCGGCACGCCTGGCGACCGCCGCGTATCGGAGGTCGCCCGCTCGCCGAGCTCTCCAGCCGCGCGGCGAAGTGCCTGGCCATCGTCGAGCATCAAGCCGTTGTTGAGCAGGGCCAGCGCCTGCAGCGGCGAGAGCGTCTCGTTCCGCTTGTCGACCCGCATCGACGGGTCGGCGCAGTCGAGCGCGGTCATGAACGGCTGCGGCTGCGAGCGGACGATGAAGCGGTAGATCGAGCGGCGGTGCGACGCGGGGTCGTCCGGGTCGTGCAGGTGGTACTCGTAGTGCGGCGAGTGCTCCGGGCTGCTCGATGACGAAGTCCTGGAAGCTCGGCCCGCCCATCGGCCGGTCGAGCTTGCCGGCCACCGCCAGGACGGCGTCGCGGACCGCCTCGGCCTCGAGCTTGCGGCGGTTCATCCGCCAGAGGTAGACGTTGTCGGCGTCGAGCTCGTCGTCGGTCGCTCCGAGCGCGGCTGCGGTCAGCCGGCCGACGTCTGCCGGTACGTCGCGCTGCGTGACGATCAGCCGGTGCAGCTGCTTGAGCGACTGGCCGCCGTCGCGGAACTCGGCGGCCAGCCAGTCGAGCAGCTCGGGGTGCGTGGGCAGCTGGCCCATGCGGCCGAAGTCGTTCGGCGTGTCGACGATCCCGCGGCCGAAGTGGTACTGCCAGACGCGGTTGACGATCGATCCGCCAGGTCAGCGGGTTTCGCGGGTCGGTGAGCCAGTGCGCCAGGGCCGCGCGGCGCTGCGCCCTCGTCGGCCTCGTGGGACACGCGGCTCGCGTGTCCGTCGCCGGGCACGCGGGCCGCGTGCCCACGGAAGCCATCACCTTCGCCAGCGACGCAATCGCCCCGGGCTGCACTTCCTTGCCGGGCTGCGTCACGTCGCCGCGGGGCAGGATGTGAATCGGGCGCGGCTTGCCGCCGTCCGGGCCGGTGCCGCGGAACGTGCCGCTGCCGTGGTGGACCGTGCCGGCGTAGACGACGCGCTGCGGCGGCAAGCGAGTCAGGTCGGCCGCCACGTCGGCCAAGTCGCGCGCCGCCATGTTCGTGACGATCGCGGAGTCGACGGGTCGACCATCTGCGAGAGCATGCGCCGCTCGCTGGGCCTCCAGATCGGCGAGCTCGTCGGCGCCGCGTTTGCCGCGGCCGGAGTAGTAGCCGTCGATCAGGTTCGTCTGCCGCCAGCGCGGCGGCGCCTCGATCGAGTCGAGCGACGTCACCGTCGCGCCCAGCGGCGAGGTTCGTGCCGTCGGCGTCGAGCACCTCGCAGCTCGGCCAGGGCGAAGATGTAGTCGTTCTGCCGCGGGGCGAGCTTCGTCGCGGTCACGCGGACGTAGCGGGCCGTGCGCGCCCGCCGACGACGACCGACTGCGGCGTCGACGCCGGGATTGGGGACGTCGGCCGCCGTCTGATCGGCGACGACCGTCGACGCCGGCTTGAAGCGTCGCGTCGTCGCGACAGCTCGACCTTGAACCGCACGGGGAAGCCGAAGCCGGCGCCGATGTTGTTGAAGTCGTCGTGGCAGGCCGACGTAGACGATCGCGGCGATCGTCGCGACGACTGCCGAGATCGACCTGCACCCACTTCGACGACGTCCTGCTTCGCCGCGATGCCGCTGTGGTAGCCGAACTCCGGCCGCTCGACCGACGGGCCGGGCTTGCGCGGCCGCGGCGATCTGCCGGTCGAGCGACCGCCAGCCGGCCGTCCGCCGGACTTCGCGCCAGGAGCTGATCCAGCTCGGCTTTCGCTGGCGTTCAGCTCGTTCTGCCGGGCCAGCAGGTCGCCGCGCCGCTTGGCGACGGCCGGGTCGAGCGTCGTACGGCTTGTCGGCCCGGTCGAGCGCGGCGAAGACGGCCTGCAGGCGGTAGTAGTCCTCCTGCGGTGATCGGGTCGAACTTGTGGTTGTGGCACTGGGCGCAGTGGACGGTCAGGCTGCACGAACGTGCCGATCGTGTTCGCCGACCATGTCGTCGCGGTCGAGGTGGCGGGCGATCTTGCCGTCGATCTTCGTCTCGGGCAGCTCCGACGTGGCCGATGAAGTCCCACGGCCCGGCGGCGATGAAGCCCAGCGCCTCGATGCCGTCGGCCGTGCCGGGGAAGAGCACGTCGCCGGCGATCTGCTCCTGCACGAAGCGGCAGTACGGCTTGTCGTCGTTGAAGGCGCGGATGACGTAGTCGCGGTACGGCCAGGCGTTGGGCCGCGGCTTGTCCTTGTCGTAGCCGTGCGTCTCGCCGTAGTGGACGACGTCGAGCCAGTGCCGCGCCCAGCGCTCGCCGTAGTGCGGCGAGGCGAGCAGCCGATCGACCAGCTTCTCGTAGGCGTCGCGGGTCGGCGTCGCGCGACGAACGCGTCGACCTCCTCCGGCGTCGGCGGCAGGCCGATCAGGTCGAACGTACAGCCGGCGGATGAGCGTGCGGCGGTCGGCCTCGGGCGCGGCCGCAGGCCCTGCGACTCGAGCTTCGCCAGGATGAAGCGGTCGATCGGTGTGCGGCACCAGGCCCGATCTTTGACATCAGGCAGCTTCGGCCTGCGGACCGGCCGAAATGCCCAATGGTCGATCCGCTTGTCGTGGGCCGCCGCCGCAGCTTCGTCGGCGGGCCATTTCGCCCCTTGATCGATCCACGCGCGCAGGGTTTCAATCTGCTGGGGCGTCAGCGGCTCGCCTTCGGGCGGCATGCGCTCGCTGGCGTCCTTGCTGGAAGTGCGGCGGATGACGGCGCTCTCGCCGCTCTTGCCGGGGATGATCACCGGCCCGCTGTCGCCGCCGTCCAGGGCAGCCCCCCGCACGTCGAGCCGCAGCCCGCCCTCCTGTTTCTCGGCTCCATGACACTTCCCGCAATGCCTCTGGAGGATCGGCCGCACGTCGCGGCCGAAGTCCATCGCGTTTTTGGGCGACGGCCGATCGTCACCTGCCACGGGCGCGGAGGCGAAGCAGACCCACACGACGGCAGCAATCAGGCCAGGTTGGGGTAGCCACATGAGGGCGGGGCTCAGGCGGGTCAAAAGTGGTCAGACCACTTGGCCAAGCATACAAAGCCAAGTGTCCCTGTCAAGCAACTGCCGTTCACGGTTCGGCCAGCTCGCGCTTTCGGCCGTCGGGCAGCCATTGCCAGTCGTCGGAATCGTCGTACGAAAGCGCTTCGCCTCCCTTGGCGGTCAGCAGGGCGCGGAGCGTGTCGGGCCGAGTGCCGGCCTTCAGCCGGTAGAGCGACGTATCCAGCATGGCGACGGCGGAGTCCACGTAAGGGCTGCTGACGCCGCGAGGGCTGTTCACTTGCAGCTCCATGTCGGCCAGCCTCAGGTCGCGCGGCTCCATCCAGTGCACGTCAGCCCCCAGATTCTCGACGATCAGGATCGTCGTCGCCAGCCCGTCGCCGATCGAATCGGTGGTCGCTCCCATGGCGCCCGGCCACGCTGTCTCGGGACCGACGACGGCCAGGTAGTTCGTCGTCGTATTACCGGGCCGCTCGAGCGGACTGAACGCGAATACACGCGGCATCTGTGCGGCGAGCGTGCGATTGTGCGGCCCATCCCAGGGCTCCGAGAAGTCGTACTGCTGGTAAAGGTCGCTGAGTTCCATGTAAGGCAAGATCAGCACGCGCCAACTGTGCATGGGGCGGCCCTGCTCATCGGCCAGGTAGGCCGGCGGGTAATGCCCTTTGTCGTCGTGGTAGCAGGCGATGGCCATCGCCAGTTGCTTGAGGTTTCACAAGTCGGACGCACGGCGGGCGGCGGTTTGGGCGGACTGGATGGCGGAATACAGCAGCAGGCCTCCGCCGGCCAGCACCAGGATGCCGATGGCTGCGGCGATGAGCCGCCGGCGCCGGTGAGATCGTGGCGGTGACATTGGGGCGCCTCGATGAAGGATTAGCGCATCGAGCGAGTCCGGAATTACGCATGGCCAAGTTTGGCCATGCCACGGCTGGCGTTACGTCTCGATGAAACCCATACCGCGCAGGTATTCGTAAATCCAGGGGTGCGTCCAGGGATTCCACGTGGGATAGCTGGCCGAAAGCACCGACAGGCCAAGTAGCACGAGACCGACGATTCTCCAGCGGCGGCTGCCCGCCATGTGGTCAGCGGCCGGCAGCATCGTCAGCAGCCACAACGGGGCGAACCAGAACATCCAGCGGAAGCCTGCGGACACGCCGCCATAGTTGCGGTCTTCGATTGGCGCAGCAGGTAGAAGACCAGGCACACGCTCGTGACCGCCGCCACGAAGACGGCCAGGTGGCGCAGCGCGAGGGGTGGCACGCCCTGGGCATGGAGGTGAAGGGCGTGGTTGTTCGGCACTGCGTCCACGCCCATCGCATCCTTGCTCTGGGCGTGCCACCCTGACCGGCGCCACGCGCCGGGGCGGCACACCAGCCACAGGCCTGTCAGGCTCAGCAGCCACACGGGCGTGAGCGAAAAGACGCCGTGGTGCCCGCCCAGCACGTGGAAGGCATAGATCAGTCGCGATTCCTCGCCGCGATCGACGCCGGCCTTCTGGCTCTCTCTCCAATAGCTCTCGCGCTTGACGGGGCCCTTGGCGCCCTCGACGTAATAGTCGTAGTCGTACCAGTTGTCTTGGGTCCTGGTTTGGCTGCGGTGGGCATACGGAGGCGACCAGCGGTCGTGAGCGATTTTATTGGTGCCGAAGAACGCGGCGGCGACGACCAGCGACGCGGGCACAAAGCCGATGAGCGTGTGCCGTGGCGCCTTCCACAGGAGCGCCGCCGCCAGTGCCGCGAAGAACGCCAGCGCCGGCAGCTCGTTGGCTGCCGTGAAGGCGGCGAAGAAACCGGCCACGGCGAAATACTTCAGCCGCCGCTCGCCGTCGTACGCGATGCGCACCGCGGCGTAGAGGGCCGCGGCCGCCGACACGGCCGCCGGCACGTGGTTGTTAAGCGTCACGGCAAAGGTCGTGAGCAGCGTGCCCAGCGTGGCCGCGGCCATCACGAACATCCGCCCCCAATCGGTCGTGCCCAGCCGCTCCACCAGCCGGGCCAGAAGCACGAACATCACGGCCAGCGGCAGCACGTTCACCGTGATGAGCATGAAGCGCGCGATGTCGTAGGGATATTCCTCCAGCGTCGCCCCGGTGACCTGGTGGATCAGCCAATACTCGCCGGCCAACAGCGTGGCCAGCAGCGGCGGCTTGCTGGAGTAGAACCGCAGCTCGCCCTCCCGGTTGGGGTGGCGCACCACGTCGATCGAGAACCACAACTCGCTGCGCGGCGGAAAGGGCCGAACGGCCGTCCCGTCCGCTGGAGCGCCAGCTTGAGCAGCAATCCTGTCTTCGGCCGTAGCGGGCGGGAAGAGAATCTCGTCGATCTCATACGTGCCGTACTCGACGAGCGAGCGGATCGTGCACCAACGGCTGCGGTCGTTGGCGCTCAAGGCCGGCCCCATGATCCGCTCGCCGTGCCTGGCGACCTGCTTTTGCAGCTCTTCGCGGTTGACCGTATCGACCGAGAGAATCCGCCCCACCATGCCGCCCACCGAGACGGTGATCAGCAGCCAGTAGACGGCCCAGCGAAGACGTGCGAGATCGTGGGAGTCTTGCATTTCGGGCGGACGAGTAGTCGAGGGTAGCGTGTCGGCAAGCACGGATCGCATGGGGCGATTGGGAAAGGGCAACCACAAAGGACACCAAGGACACGAAGAGATCGCGCCCACGTTGTTCTGACCTTCGTGCTCTTCGTGTCCTTTGTGGTTAACTTTGCTTCTTTGGTGTTTCACCGAGGAACGCAATCGTATTCCATGTCATTCCTGGTTGCGGCTATACCGCGCCGGATCTGTGTGGTTCCCTTTGGCGAGGAGCGGGCAATGCGGCTAACTCGGAGGCTGGTTTTCCGCGGCCGGCGGCGTCTGCTCCACGATGGAATAACCGTCTCCCTGGCGCGCCCTTGGGACGTAATCAGCTCGGCCAAAAAGCCCATGCTGAGGAACTGTCCGCCCAGCAGCAGGGCACCCAGCGAATAGAAGAACACGGCCCGCTCGTGCAGGTGGATCGGGGGGCCAAAGGTGTCTTCCCAAGTGCGCGAGGCGACCCATAGCCCGGCCAGGATGGTGAGGCTGACGGCCCCGAACAGAAAGCAAATCAGCCCCAGCGTGCCCAGCAGGTGCTGCGGCCGCTGGCCGTAGCCGGTGAGGAACTTGACGGTCAGGAGGTCGAGGAAGCCTTTGACCAGCCGGCTGACGCCGTATTTCGAGCGGCCGAACTTGCGCGGCCGGTGGTTGATGGCGATCTCGCCGACGCGGAAGCCGCGGGCGGCGGCCAGCACCGGCACGAAGCGGTGCCGCTCGCCGTAGAGCCGCACCTCGGCCAGCACGTCGCGGCGATAGCACTTCATGCCACAGTTGTGGTCGTGCAATCGCACGCCGGTCAGTCGGCTCACCAGCCAGTTGAACAGTCGCGAGGGCAACACCTTGTGCCAGGGATCGTGCCGCACCTGCTTCCAGCCGCTGACCAGGTCCAGATCGTCTTCCTTGAGCTTGGCCAGGAAGCGGGGGACTTCTCGCGGGTCGTCCTGCAGATCGGCATCGAGCGTCAGCACCACGTCATGCTGTGCCGCGGCGAAGCCGGCGCTCAGCGCCGCTGCCTTGCCGAAATTGCGGCGGAGGCGAATGCCCCGCACGCGGCGGTCGCGGCCGGCCAGCTCGGCGATCGTGCGCCAGGAGCCGTCGCGCGAGCCGTCGTCTACGAAGATCACGTCGAGGTCGTAGCCCTCGGCATGCGCGACCTGGTCCAGCTCCCAATAGAGCGCTTCGAGGCTTTCGGCCTCGTTGTAGACGGGGATGACGAGGGAGAGATTCACGGCAATCGATCTGCAGCAGTGCGATAGCGCGGCGAAGGGTGACCCGGCGGATGTTCGCTTCCCAGAGCACCTCAAGTCATCCTACACTCCCCCGTAAATCGAGAGAACCTTGGTCTGCTGCAATCGTGCTGGCACTGCCCCGAGCGCCCAAAGACGGCCCTCCCCCGGTGGGGCCGACGGTCCATCCTGGCGGTCCGTCGTTGGCCGGTTCTCAAGGGTTCTTCGATTCGTTGCACCCAGCGCGGGATGGGTAAAAATGTGGCACGGGCAGCATGGCGTCTCTGCGCCAAGGTTAATGATCCAACAGCAGCGCTCGCCTGTCGCCCGCGTTGACGTCATTCCCACCGTTTTGCCGTGGGTTCGATTACGGTCGCTACGCGCAGATGATGGTCGAGCGCATCCGCACCGAGCTGATCGCGCGGGGCTACGCGTTCGGCAACGATAAGGGACCGTAGCTTGACGGCGAGTGCCCATGACGCAAGCCCCAGCCGGCCAAAGATTGACGGCAGCGATGCCGGGTGGGTCCGCGTGGGCTTTCCGCGCCGGGTACCCGCCACGACATGGCGTTTAGAGGTCGGCGCGACTCATCAGCTTGGCAAAGCGCTCGTCGCTCCTGGCTTTACATGCCTCGAGATACCTCATCGCATCCTCTGGCGCAACCTCCCGGCAAACCCCCTGCTCCGTGACTACGGCATCGATCAACGAATAGGGCACGTGATCCTCGCGAAGATTGCAGATCCTTATGGACTCATCCTCGGCGTTTGCGAAGAGTCGCTCTCTGAATTCCGCGTCGGAGGTAAGCCAACCGCCCTTGTCGTCCCGCACGCTGTTCGTCCAGTCGTGTTCCGGTTGAGTTTCGATTTTCATCGCGGCAGAAATCGCAATCACGGGAATCCCGAAGTACTTCGCAACAATTGCCAACCCAAGATGCCCAGCCGTATGCGCCGCGCAAATTTCCGGTCTCAGGTAAATGGCATTGGCGCCGAAGAGTACTGCGTCAAACCGCTTTGGGTATACCTGTGTAGAAGGCTTGCGCCTGTCATCCGCTCTTTCGATTGCGCTCTGCGCTGCAAATGTCGCAAAGGAGGCGTCGGGGATGATGTGTACGCTGACTCTCTCTCGCAGCTCCTTCGCCGAGTAGAGCATCTGCACGTACCGTTCAGCATCAACGTAGGTTTGCTTGTTGTAGGGTCCATATCGCGACTTAGGCCGACATTCGCATATCCATAAACTCAGGCGTACATGGTTGGGCGTATTGTGGCGCAGGGCAGACACGACGGATTCGCTGCACCCAAAAAGCAAAAATGCGTATGTTGGATCATCCTGTTGATGAGCCGACCGGGCCTCCAAAATGAGCCTCCACAAGTGCTCGGCTCGCGCTTTCGCAGCTTCTCCGTCGGAGCTAATCAACGCGTAGCATTCGTCGGCAAAGCGACCGATGCGACCGCTAAAGTTGATTATTTCGTTCTCAGATTGGAGTTGCTTCTCCTCAAAGGATGCGCGCTGTGTCCGCACGTAGTTCGCGACCTGCCTGAGTGCAGCATGGCAACCCCGTTCACGCAACTGCTGTTGCAAGTTCTTCTCCAGCCGCGCAAGGCGGGACCCGATCCTAGTGTCCGGTACGGCTGCGACATCGCGCAATGCCTCGATTACTGCTAAGACCATATCCGTTGAATTCGGCGAATAGCGCAATCTCAGGTTATTGACGACACGCTTGACTTCTTTCACCCATTGTGCGTTGGCAGGCGGGCGAAACGCGACGTTCCGGCAGGCGCATCACCGAATGGAATGAGCTAATCCCGCCTGCGGCCAGCACGTCTTCAGCCCCCTGGAGTTCATCCCGTAGTTCATCAAGTACGTATCTCGCCATTAGCTCTGTCTCGCCAGGCTTTTCAAGAGGATCCCATGGCCATTGAAACTCAACCTGAATCCTCCTTTGCTGGTGGTTTATCACAATACCAGATACAGCGAACGATTTTACCCAGTGAAAAATCGCTTCCTCTGTATCATCATGCGACACAAGCAAAAGAGGAAAACGATCGTGTTCAAACTGTCCAACTCTCTCGTGCGCGACGTCCAGTGCGTCCGCGAGTCGCAAGTATGCGGCCAGCAGCCGAGGGCGCACCATGACACCATGGCATTGACGCCGCTCTGGGCAAAGACGGATGTCTCGACTTCGACTGTGGAACGTGATGAACTCCGCAAGGATTTGGGTCTCAAGGGGCGTCAACCGCAGCTTGCTTTCATGATCGACTACCCACGCAGCGGACTTATCCACGTGTTCCTTGCGAAACGTGGTTTCGTCCTGGTTTCCTGAGGATGGCCAGGGCAGCGAAGGGTTCATCCCGATATCATGCGTCCACGCCGCCCAAGAGAGAAGCTTGCGCTCCTGGCGCAACAATTTGGCCCAACGAGCTTGAGGCACAAGTTGCGTAATCAACATCTCAACTCGATCAAAATGGTCCGGATCGTGCGGCGTAAACGTACCCGCAAGCTGCCGCGACTTGAACTCTTGTCGGATCGCATCGCGCATTTCGTCGGCATCCTTGGCATCGTTTGGATCAAGCCAGACGTGCGGGGAGTTGTGTGTGGTGTCCATTGCCGCCTCAAGAAGGGAAGAAAATGTCAGCGCCCGCGGACCCGAATTGATAGCGTCATTGTACTGCAATCGCTGTTAGCCACGTCAAGAGGCGGAAGCCGCGATTGGCAAGCCCGCGATGCCGATGTCGATGCGTGCGATCAGCGGCTGGCGGAGAACACTTGGTGGGCGAAGTCGGGGCTTGGGGAAGTAAGCTGGAGCATTGCGTTCGCGCCGACTTTATGAGCCCCAGGAATGGCGCCGACAAGGAGCCGACTTTAATAATCCCGCACCGCGCCGTCCGGCAGCGTCGGCGTCGGCCACTTGAACTTGCGCTTCGGGTCGGCGTTCACCTTGGCGAACAGGCTCTCGTCGATCTCCACGCCCAGGCCCGGCCCCTGCGGCAGGGCGGCGTAGCCGTCCTTGTCGACCTTCCAGCTCCTTTGGCCACGCCGGGCGGCATGATGTGGCCGTCGAGGTAGCCTCTCGTGGATCAGGAAGAGCGGGATCGACGCCGCGGCGTGCAGGCTGGCCGACAGCGCCCAGCTCGCGAGCAGGTGCAGTGCGGCGCCAGCGGCACGAAGTACGCCTCGGCCAGCGTGGCGATCTTCTTCATCTGCGTGATGCCGCCGGTGTGGCCGACAGTCGGGCTGCAGGATGTCGATGCAGCCGTTCGTGCAGGTACGGCGATCATGTCCCAGATCGTGCGGTCGCGCTCGCCGGTGGCCATGCGGAATGCGTGATCTGCTCCTTGAGCCGCTTGAAGACCTCGATGTTGCCCGGCACGGCCGACTCCTCGAGGAACAGGACGTCGTACGGCTCGATGGCGGCGGCGAACTGGATGAGCATCGGCGGCGGCACGGCGCAGTGGGCGTCGAACATGACCGTGCCGTCCGGGCCGACGCTGCTTGCGGGTGTCTGGCACCATACTTGACGAGCCGTTCGATCTCGTCGGGGTTGCCGGAGAAGGGGTGCGGGCCGCCGGTGCCGAGCTTCTGGGCCTTGGGCGTGGGGTACATGCGGATCTTGTCGCGCATCGGGCCGCCGAGCAGGCGATAGACCGGCACGCCCCACAGCTTGCCGGTGATGTCCCACAGGGCCATGTCGATGGCCGAGAGGGTGTGGGTCATGAACGGCCCGCCGCGCATGTCGCGGTGCGAGCGGTAGAGCTTCTGCCAGAGGTGCTCGATGCGCGTCGGGTTCTCGCCGTCGAGCAGCTCGAACAGCGACTCGGCCAGGGCCACGGCGACGCGTCGGCTCGAGGCCGGTGACCTCGCCCCAGCCGGTGATGCCGTGGTTGGTCTCGATCTTGACGTAGGCCTTGGTGCCGACGCGGAAGCCGCGGAGCGACTTGATCTTGAGATTGGCCCCGCGGTCAGCGACATTGGCGGCAGGGTTTTCCTGCGCTGAGACATCGGAGAGCAGGGTGGCGCCGGCGGCCAGTGCGGCGGCCGAAGCGAACCAATCGCGGCGGGCAAAGCGCGAGCCAGAAGTAGGAATAGCGGACGGCATGAGAGTCTCCTGAGAGGTTGCTGGGTTGAGGCCGCGACGCCTGCCGGCAGGAGGCAGCGTAGTTGGCGACGCAGTGATTCTCAATCCATGACTGGCGCGACGTGGCGAGCGTCGAGGCGTCAGCCCGACGTGTCCGACATCGACTTCGACGGCAAGACGCCCCCGATGGACTTGAACCCGTACAAAGCGCCGCAGGAGCGAGGGACGCGGGGAGCCAGCTTCCCGTGGCAGCGGGTAGGCAACGTTGCGGCAATCGTCGTGATTTCCGTTTACTTAATGTTGATCCTCGCGATCATCCTGCTGGTCGTTGTGGCCCCGATGCTGCCACCAATATGGCTCGATTGAGCGGCCGGCGGCGCTTGCATCCTGCGGCCGAGTGGGTACGCTCTAAGGTTAGGCAGCACCCATAGATCGGCTGTTCCAACGATCGGCCGACGGTCCGCAGAGGACTCGGACCGTGCCCCGCCTGGATACTTCACTCCCCGCACACTCCTTCCGAGGGCAGCCATGAGCGAAAAGACCGGCACTTCTCGTCGCGATTTTCTCAAGCACACCGGGGCCGCCGCGGCCGCCACGACGATTCTGGCCGGAGCGGCGATTCCGCACGTGCACGCCGCCGAGACGAGCACGATCCAGCTCGCCCTGATCGGCTGCGGCGGGCGCGGCACGCGGCGCGGCCAAGGACGCCCTCCAGCGCCAAGAACGGCCCGATCAAGCTCGTGGCGATGGCCGACGTGTTCGAGAACCGGCTCAACGGCAGCCACGGCAGCCTGATCAAGGAGCGGCCCGAGCAGGTCGACGTGCCCAAGGACCGGCAGTTCATCGGCTTCGACGGCTACAAGAAGGCCATCGACTGCCTGAAGCCGGGCGACGTGGCGATCTTGGCCACGCCGCCGGCCTTCCGCTGGGTCGCATTTCGCCTACGCCATCGAGAAGGGCGTCAACGTCTTCATGGAGAAGCCGATCACGGTCGATGGCCCCAGCACCCGCACGCATGCTGGCCAGCTCGGCGAAGAGGCCAAGAAGAAAAACCTCAAGGTCGGCGTCGGCCTGATGTGCCGGCACTGCGAGGCCCGCGGCGAGCTGTTCAAGCGCATCAAGGACGGCGAGATCGGCGACATCATCAGCATGCGGGCTTATCGCATGCACGGGCCGATCGCCTCGCTTCGAGTCGGGGCCCAAGCCCGACGGCATCAGCGAGCTGCTCTACCAGATTCAGCGGTTCCACAGCTTCCTCTGGGCCAGCGGCGGCTGCTATAGCGACTTCTACATCCACAACATCGACGAGTGCTGCTGGATGAAAAACGCCTGGCCGGTGAAGGCCGAGGGCGGTCGGCGGCCGCCATTATCGCGGCGACAAGATCGACCAGAACTTCGACAACTACTCGGTCGAATACACCTTCGCCGACGGCATCGAAGCTGCTACATGGAGGGCCGCTGCATCGCCGGCTGTCACGACGACCATTCGCCAGCTACGCCCACGGCAGCAAAGGCTCGGCGATCATCTCGCACGCCGGCCACTGCGCCGTGCAAGGCCCGCATCTACAAGACGCAGAAGATCGATATCGACAACACGAGCGACATCGTCTGGCAAGGCCCGCCTCCGAAGACCGAGCCGAGCCCGTACCTGCTCGAGTGGGACGACCTGATCGATGCCATCCGCAACGACGAGCCGTACAACGAAGTCGAGCGCGGGGCCAAGGCCAGCCTGGTGACGTCGATGGGCCGCATGGCCGCCACACCGGGCAGGTCATCACCTTCGACCAGATGCTCAACTGCGAGCACGAGTTCGCCCCGCAGGTCGATCAGCTCACGATGAGCTCGCCCGCCCCGCTGCAGCTGGCGAAGAACGGCAAGTACCCGGTGCCGATGCCGGGGCTGATCAAGGACCGGGAGTTCTAGAGTATTGAGCTCTAGTTTGCGTGTTTGACCGCCACGTTCCCGCCGCGGTCCAATGGCGACGCCTCAGCAAGCGGGGGTGTTATGTTCTTTCGCGCCGGGTGGAGTATTGGATCGGCCGGCATCGTCATCGCCGTCCTGGCGAACGGAGCAGATGCTGGCGACTGGAAGATCTATAACCCCACGAAGGACAGCAGGTACGCGCCAACTTCCAACATCGCCGCCTCGGGTGTTGCCGCGACGGCGGGCGCGGCGATGAGCGTTTCTCTGATGCGCGATGGAAAGGTCGTGGACAAACGGACGATTACGGCCGACCCGACAAACGCCCGTTGGTCCGCGGACTTCCGCCCACCCCCTGGCGGCCGGCCGGCAAGTCCCAACTGGACACTCGTCGTTCGGCACATGGACAAAGACGTAGCCACCGTCAAGTTCCAGGTCGTCCCGCGCTGACAACGTGCCCCACGTTCTACTCGCGCTCGAACGTCCCCATCAATTGTCCCTCGCCAAGCACGCGGCCCTTCATGGCGGCCTCGAGCGACTTCTTCGTGGCGTCTTTGGCCGCCAGGTCGAGCTGGCGGTCCAGCGCGTAGAGCTTGAAATAGTAGCGGTGCGGCCCACTTCCTTTGGGCGGCATCGGGCCGCGGTAGCCGACGTTGTCGCTGTCAAAATCGTTCTGCCCCTGCCGCGCACCGGCCACCTGCGCCGGCTGCGCCACGCGCGAGACAGCTTCAGGTAGCCCGGCCGCTTTGGCCGCGATGTTGTAGATCACCCAGTGCACCCACGGACCTTCGGGCCGCGGCTTGGCCCGGCTGGGAGCGTCGGGGTCGTCGCCGATCAAGGCGAAGGACTTGGTGCCGTCGGGGACGTCGGCCCAAGCCAAGGGTGGCGAGACGTCCTGGCCCACGCCAGTGTATTTGGCGGGAATCGTCCCGCCGTCGTGGAAGGCGAGGCTGGTGAGTTTCATATCGCATCTCCTTAGTTGAATAGCGCCCGGCTGCTCGCGCAGCGGAGGCGCCTCCGTTCCGCTGGTCCCTCAAAGTTTGTCACCGAAGATTTGCCGAATGAGGTCTGCCTGCGCCATCTTTTCACGAGTCAACTCGGGCTCATCCAGGTGTTGAGTAATCTCCCACGCAACGCGCGAATCGCCATCCACAGCGGCATGCGCGGCATAGTGCATGATCCCCTCGCTCTTGGCAAATGCCATCGATGCGGCCAGACCCTCCCGAAAGTGCTGCATGAAGTCGGTCCAAGCCGGGTCTTTCGGCCTCGGCGAAGAAACATCGAGCAGTCGCTCCCAGTCAAGCGCATCACAGGGAAGCAATGGCGGTGCTTCGTTCACCGCCGCCAAGCTCCGCCGGGCCGCATCGAGCTCGGACCGGCTCGCCCGTCCTTTGACGAACCTCTCCGCCACTTCGACCGCGCGCCGGCTCCACGGCCCCATTCGGTCCCATACCCTCCGGCAGCACGCACAGCAGAAGCGGCGAACCCTGCGTCGATCGAGCTTGCGCTGGCTTTCGAGCCATTCGAGCATGATCTTCGGTTCGACGCACGTTCTCCATTCCTCTTCGGTCATCACCAGAGGCGGTTTGACCAAATCGGAACGGACTTCACCGCGCAAGAGCGTCTGCACCGACTGAAGCTCGACCGGAAATGCCTCAAGATCAATGAGCCCCGTCCTGCGATTGATGAACGAGCACACGAAATCGACACCGATGTAACCGAGCTGCTCCCAGCGCGTAAGGAAGTCGTCGAAGCTCGTGGCGATGATCCCGCTGCCGCCGCAACCCTCGTGGCACAGGTAGACAATTGGCGGATCGGTCACTTCGTCGCGCAGATAGAATCCCACGTGGTCACCGTTCCCAATGTCAAACAGGGGCAACGAATCCTTCCAAAAGCGAGCGTCGCGCGGATACGGCTCGCTGAAGTTCTCGTCGAAATCCAGGCCAGTCTCCGTCATGCGCACCATATCACTTGGCGAACCGAACTCCGGCCCGCCCCAGATGTAGTCCTTGGACCAATTTGGGAACGCGACCCCCAATTGCGAATGAAACCACTTCGGGGTCGTCCATTGATAACGGCAATGGCAATGCCCAGACGCCACGCTCCAGAACCGCCGGAGCGGATCGGGAATAGGCAGGCGACACGATTGGGCAATGTCGTCGATCTCCTGCTCGCTTAGAGGAGTAGCGACATTGATTTCGACGCGGACTTCGCCGGGCAGTTGGTGTAGTCCGTCGGTGAAAGCTACCGCCCGCTGGAGCCATTGTGCATAGTCCAGCATGATTCGATCTCTTCTGGCTTAGTGCTTTGGTGGGCCTGCGCTCGCTTCGCGAGCTGGTCACACCCTACATGATCCTGGTCCCGCCCTACCGGTCCCACGGGCTGCGGAGCGTCGGCTGGTTGGCGTGGCGCTTCCATTGGATCACCAGCTGGCTGCCGCAGCCGGGGGCAAGCCGGACATTGAACGCGCGGGCATCGACCTGGGCCGTCCGGTCTCCGGCGGCGACGGCCAGCAGTTGATGCTCACCATACGCACCGCCTTGCACGGTGACTAGCCTTGTCTCTGTCTGGCTCACGTTGACCAGCCGCAGCATGAGCGAATCGGCGGAGAACGTCTCGACCAGCGCCGCCACGTCGTCCGGCAAGCCCGGTCGCCGCGCGCCGGATCGAAGTAGCGCACGCTGGCGTGCAGCGGCGCGGCCTGGCGCCCCGGATGGAGGCCGCCGAGCATCAAGTGGACGAGCGAGCCGACGCTGCAGGGATTGAACTTGAACGGGTCGTCGGACAAGCGGGTGTCAGGCGTCGTCGCGTCCGCCCGCAGGCCGGCCACGCGTTGGCGGATGCGCTCGAAGTCGGCACGCATCGCGCGGAGTGGGAAGTCGGGCGACTTGCCGGCCAGATAGTCGAGCCAAGCCGCGTCGCGGGCGTGCTGCCGGGCGTCGCGATAGGGCGAGTGCCGCTCGGCGGCGGCTTCGCCCAGGTTCGTTGGTGGCGGCGCTAGCCGGTCGCGGTCTTCCGGCCGCAACGAGAGATAGTACAGCTCGGCCGCGTTATAGTCGTACCTCCCCGGCACGAAGTGATACCAACCTTCCGAACCATGCATCCGCGGGTACATCATCCGGCCGTCGATTTCCTTGCCGGCCGCATTGACCTTGTCGATCTGCTTGCGCCACGGATCGAGCCAGCGGTCGTCACCGGTCAAAAGATAAGCATTGCTGAAGCCGGTAAAGCTCTTGTGGTGCACGTTGCGGTGCGCCAGTGTCTTGTCCTGCGGCACCTCGACGGTGAAGCCCCAGCCGTAGACGCCGGAATACCAGTGTCCGTTTGGCCCGCCGATGCGACCATCGAGGCCGACCTTGGTGGGGATCAGGTTGCCGTTGTCGATCATCCGCTGCCGCCAGGCTTCGACGTACTCCAAGAGCCAGCGGCGGTAGCGCTCCTCGCCGGTCAGGGCATAAGCGTTGAGGGCCAGTGACGTGGAGAGCAAGTTGAGCGGATGGTCGCCGACGATGTCGTTGTAGTCCTTGAAGTGGGCCAGCATCTCCTCGTAGTTGCGCTCGCCGTGACCTGGCAGGAAGCGGCCTTCGATCTCGATCGGGTCGCCGGCCCAATCCACGGCGGTGGCCGGCCGCAGCAGCGGGCCGCGGCTGCCATTGAACATGCTGCGGATGATGCGGTGCTTGTGGTCATAGTTGCCGGCCTTGTCGCTGATATAGAGCTCGGCGTAGCGGCGGACGCGGTGCCCCAGCTCGCGGTGCTGGGGGTCGCACAGGCCCAGCAGGTTGAAGACCGTCAGCCCTTCGCCGTTGTGCAGCCAATCGAACATCACGGGGAACTCGCGAAAGTACATCCCGTCGCGAGCGAACGGCACGTCCTTGGTCCTGGCCGCCGTGTATTGCCGGAGGTGCCCTTCCCAGGCCTTGTGGATGAGGGCCAGGATGTCGTCAGGTCCGCCGAGCGCATGCAGAAGCGGCCAGTCGTTGACGTTCTCGATGGCGTCGTCCGGCCCGTCATTGCCGCCCCAGCGCTCGACGCACAGCAGAAAGCCCCGCTCGTCGAAGTACTTGGCGAAGTATTCCCGGCAAGCAGCCGCATTGGCCCGCAGCAGCTCGCGCTGGAGCAGTGCCCACTCCGGCGGCGCTTGCGGCGTCGTGATTTCGATAGCACCACCGGCCGGCGCGGGCCGTGTGAGAATGACGCACACGAGGATGGCGAGGCAGGGAGTCGAGATGGCGCGTCTCATGGTGGACGAGGGCAAGGGAATGGCGGGCGGGGGACACGTGAATGACGGAACCACTCACATTCACCGCTTCTTCCAATCTATGCCGGCCATCCGGGCCAACGCCAGCTCCAGCGCATGCGTGCCGTCGCGGCCGTGGCCTTGGGCCTTCAGCGAGACATAGAGTTGATTGGCCAGGGATAGGCCCGGCATCGAGAGGCCCATTCGCCGGCTCTCTTCGAGGGCGATGCCCATGTCTTTGATGAAGTGCTCGACGAAGAAACCGGGGTCGAAATTGTTGCCGATGATCCGCGGACCGAGGTTATTGAGCGACCAGCTTCCGGCCGCCCCTGGGCCGACGGATTGCAGCACCACGTTCGAGATCGAGCCCGGCCTTGTAGCCGTAGAGCAGCGCCTCGCAGACGCCGACCATGTTGCTGGCGATGAGGATCTGATTGACCATCTTGGTGTGCTGACCGGCGCCGGGGCCGCCTTGGTGGACGATGGTCTTGCCCATCGCCTCGAAGCAGGGCCGCAGGGCCTCGACGACGTCCTTGTCGCCGCCGATCATGATGGACAGCCGCGCCTCTGCGCGCCCACGTCGCCGCCGGAGACCGGGGCATCGACGCTATGCACGCCCTTGGCCTTGGCCGCGGCGTGAATCTCCTTGGCCAGCGACGGCTCGCTGGTGGTCATGTCCACGAGCACCTTGCCCGGCTTGCTCCCGGCCAGCGCCCCGTGTTGCCCGAGGAACACCTCGCGCACGTCCTTGGGAAAGCCGACGATGGCGAAGACGACGTCCGATTGCTCGGCCACGGCTTTGGGGGCGTCGGCCCAGGTGGCCCCCTTCGAGATGAGCGGCTGGGCCTTGCCTTTCGAGCGGTTGTAGACGGTGGCGGCGAAGCCCTTGTCGATCAGGTGTCCGCACATGCTGGCGCCCCATCACGCCGGTGCCGATCCAGCCGACGCGGGTCTTGCCGGTGGCGATGCTGAGCGTGGGCATGGTCATATCCTCGTGAGCTGCGATAGGCGGAGGGTGCCGCTGGAGTTCGCGGCACCTACTTGGAGGCGACAGTATATCGACCGGCGCGGAGTGTGTCAGGCACCCGCGATGTAGCCGAAGTCGCCAGACTTCGGGCGACCTCGAGCCCGAATTCTGGCGAATTCGGCGATGGGCGCGGGACGTGACGGTCAGTGATCGTTGATCCGCGCGAGCTTTGCGGCCACAATCATCCTGGCCGGCGAGCGTCGAGGCGTAAGCCCGTCGTGAACGCCACGACCTGCGTGGACTTCTCCTCAGAAGGATCAGTGATGAAATCTCCCTTCACGGTATTGGCTGCCATCGTGTTCGTCGCTGCCGCCGGTCGGCCTGCTCGATGCGAGGACAAAGAGGCGAAACAGGACGAGCTTCACGGCCTGCCGCTACTGGTGGCGGAGGACTTCGAAAAGGGGGCCGACCGCTGGCAGCCGACCGACCCCAAGGCATGGCGCGTCAGCGACAGGCGCAATGATAAAGGACGCGGCAAGGTCTACGACCAGTTCGTCAAGCAAAGCAAGTATGAGCCGCCGCACCGCAGTCCATTCAACTTCGCATTGCTCAAGGACGCATCGGTCGGCGACTTCGCTCTCACGGCCAAGGTCCGCAGCACGGTGGCCGACTACGGCCATCGCGACGCCTGCGTCATCTTCGGCTACCAGGACAAAGGCCACTTCTATTACGTGCACTTGGGGAAGAAGGCCGACGACCATGCCAATCAGATCTTCATCGTCAACGATAAGCCGCGCACGAAGATCTCCACGAAGACCACCGAGGGCACCGCCTGGGACGACGAGTGGCACGACGTGAAGATCGTCCGCCGTGTGAAGGACGGCTCGATCGAAGTCTATTTCGACGACATGAAGACGCCCGTCATGACGGCCACCGACAAGACGTTCTCCTGGGGCCAGATCGGCATCGGCACGTTCGACGACACGAGCCTGTGGGACGACGTGCGGCTGTACGGCGAGCGGGCAACGGCGGCGAAAAAGTGAGCACGACCGAGGGTTTATGAAGTTTCGAGAACTCATGCTCGTCGTGCTGTGCTCCCCGCTCTTCCTGGCGGTAGGGCTGCACGTTGGTTTTGCTGCTTACTATTGTCGCAAATACCTGCGCGTGCCCTACCTGGCGGGGGTTGTCGTGTTGCTTGCGGCCGAGATGACGGCCTATGCGTTCATGACAGAACGCGTCTCGTTGGCCGTTCTCGCGTGGACCTTTGGAGGCGTGCTCCTCGTGACGGTCGCCTGGCATGGCATGTTCTGTCAGCGCCGCGACCTCATCGATGGGTGCAATTTCGAATATCTCGCGCCAGGGCACTTGCTGTTCTTGAGCGCCGCTTTCTTGTTGCCCATGCTGGACCGCTTCGGCGGGCAGCATTAACCAAAGGAGAGACTCCGATGAAGCAGGCGAAGCCTGTCCTCATACGCACCATCCTGCTGATGGCCGCGTTTGCGGTCGCGTGGTCACGAACACTTGCGGCCGATCCGCCCTCTACGGCGACGCAGCCGCAGTCGGAAAGGGCCAGCAGCACCGTGGCCACCTTCCAAGAACAGGCTAAAAAACTGGAGCAGGAGTACGTACGGAAACTGAAGGAACTGGCCGAGCAGCAGACGAAGGAGCTGGACGAGGCCGTCAAGAAAGCCGTAAAAAAGGGCGACCTGCAAGAGGCGACCGAGCTGCTGTCGGCCAAGCTGAAGATCCAAGCCCTGGCCGCGGCGAAGCAAGAGCGCCACGCCGCCGATCCGCCGCTCTTCACCTGCGAGACGTTCACTTGGCGCGAGAATCAACAGCCGACCAAGATGATCCGCAAGGAAGAGGGCTTTTGCTACTTGTCAGGAATCAACGGCGGCTTCGTCGGCGGCGCCGAGTCGGGCCTGGTCTACATCGGTGACGACGGCTATTGGTATTTGAAGGGTCTGACCAACCAGGGGTTCCTCCGGCTCCAAGCCGTTGCCGTGAAATTGAAACGCTGAAGGAGTCGGCGTGATCACCAAAGTCACCGGCAAACTCCTGGCCGTTCACGAAGACGAGGCCATCCTCGGCGTCGAGGCCTTCGAGTACGAAGTGTTGATCCCCGAGTTCACCCGCCGGCAATTGCAGGCGCGGCTTGGCGAGCAGGTGTCGCTATTTACGATCGACTATCTCGAGGGCAACCCGGCACACGGCCGGCTGACGCCGCGGCTGGTCGGTTTCTTGAGCGAGGTGGAGCGAGAGTTCTTCGAGTTGTTCTGTTCGGTCGATGGGGTGGGCGTGAAGAAGGCGCTGCGGGCCATGGTGCGGCCCGTGCGGGAAGTGGCCACCGCTGTCGAAGAGCAGGACGCCAAGGGGCTCTCGGGGCTTCCGGGTGTGGGGCCGGCGCTGGCCGAACGGATCATCGCCAAGCTGCGGCGGAAGATGCCCAAGTTCGCGCTGATCGTCGCCCGCGAAGAGCCGCGGGCCGCCGAGGTGCAAACCGACGTGGTGGCGGCCACCTTCGACATCCTCCGCCAGCTCGGCCACAGCGAAAGCGACGCCCGGCGGCTGCTCGACAAGGCGCTGGCGGAGAAGAAGAAATACAAGGACGAGCAGGAGCTGCTGCAGGCGATCTACGCCCAAAGCCGCGCGTGATCACGCCACTCCGGCCCCATCGTCTGGGATCAACGTCTGCCGGAGGCTCTGCCTCGCTTGCGCACTTGCGCGTCGGGTTAGTGTGCAGACTGTGACTGCCGCAACGCCTGTTGCCTGCTCGGCCAAAAGCCTATAAAGTGGACCCTTCCACTCGCCCGGGTGGCGGAATTGGCAGACGCGCATGGCTCAGGACCATGTGGCCCTTACCGGCCATGGAGGTTCGAGTCCTCTCCCGGGCACCATGATGCGACCGGGCTTGTGGCGGAAATGGCCACAAGCCCGGTTTGCTTATTGGGGAGTAGCTGAAGTCGCCAGACTTCAGACAAGTTCGCGTCGCGGATGCTGAACTCTGGCGAGTTCAGCTACGGTATTGCACCTACCGGCCGAGCATTGCACGTCTAGACCTAAGTGGCACTCAACGCCTAGGATACGCGCTTACGTGGCGAGCATCGAAGCGTAGCCCGGCGAGCGTCGGGGCGTAAGCCCGACGTGGATGAGCGTCGAGCCAACGTGTTCCGCTCTCAGCCGCTAGGCGTCTCGACGATTGATTGACTTTGGACTGTTCCCGGGAGCCGGGCATGGGCAATGTGGCCCCAGATAGCGATCTCCGCCAGGTCTTGCGGGAGATGCTGGGGTATTTGAACCTGTCCTCCGGCGCACCCGACCCGCGTTTTCAGCGGCACCTCAACGAACTCTTCGGCACGGCGGCTGCGCAGCCGACCGATCCGGCGGGGGGCCTCGTCAGGAAATGGCCCGTCTGCTGCGCGAGGAGCTGGCCGCCTTGCGCGGCACGTCCGCGGCGTTCGGCAACGTGGCGCAGGCCGAGGCGGTCATCGAACTGGCTCTGGACAAGGCGCCCGACGAATACCGCCGGTTTCACGCAGACCTGCTGTTTCATCGCACCGATGCCGAGCTGTTCCGGCCGTTCTTTCTGGCTCGCGTGGTCGAAGCGGTGCTGCAAGAAGGGGGGCCGTGGGACGAGACCGAGCGCATCGTCCGCGGCAGCGTGACGCGGCTGAACGACTTCATCGGCCATCGCCCTGTGGCCGTGCTGCACAACGAGCGGATGGAGCCCTATCCGCACGAATGGGTGCGGCCGATCCCGCTGTATTTCCGCGAGGCAGGCATCGACTGCGGCACTCACCAGGAGCTGATCGCCAAGACGATGGAAATCCTCCGCGCCGCGCCCACCGAGCTGCTGGAAGTCGCCTTCTTCGATCCCGAGCTGATGGACGAGCTCGCCGTCGATCCGCGGGCTTACGACTTCGACCATCCGGTCAACAAGCGGGTCAACTACGTCTTCGGCCAATGGGACCCGCACCATATCGACGGCCGCGGCCGCTACCGGCGATACGTGGTCACGAGCGTCACGTTCGAGGCGCTGTGGAACCGAGTGGACGCGGAACGTGAGCTGCCGCGGGAGGAGCTGCTGTATGAAGCAGCCGCGGTGCTGGCCGGCACGCTGCTGATGGGCTCGGGGGTCAGCGGCCGCGGGCCGGATACGCACGACTCGGCCACGACCCTGGCCAGCATGCTGCCGCGGATCGCGGGATTGCGGGACGCTTTCTACGAGCACCTGCTGAAAACAGCCGCCGGCGCGCACGGCGACCGGCTCCGGGCCGAAGCCAAGAAGCGCCGGCAGCCCTTTGCCGGCGCCCGGCAGCACCTCAATCAGCGCCTGGCCTACCTGCGGGCGCTCCAGCAGCAGCACGTGCTTTTGGCCGACATCTACGCGCGGATGGGTTTTCCGGACGCCAGTCGGCGGCAGGTTTCGGCCGTGCCCGTGGCTTCAGCCCGGATGAAGTCGGAGATTCACTGCCGGCTGACAGGCGCGCACCTGGCCATCGACCGCGGCGACTTGCCCTCGGCCAGGCGGCAGTTGCGCGAGATCGAGGACCTCCTGAACCGGGCCATCGACTGCGGGGCCATCGTCGATCCCTGGAACATGCTGGGCTTCACCGGGCAGTTCAGCCTGTTCCCGGCGGCCGAGAACAGCGTCCGCGATCATCGCGTGGACCAGTTGATTCAGATGATGGAGTCGATCTTCGCCCTCCACGCCCGGCTGCAAAGCGAGGCCGCCGCCGTGGGCAACGACGAGCTGGCCGCCGCCGTGGCAAGCGACATGCGCAAGCTGACGACCTGGTGGGACCGCTTCGCCTCGACCGAGGTCAGCGACCTGGCCGGCTTCTCCGGTCGGGAGGCCACCGACTCGGCCCAGCACGTCGCCGCGTCGCTGGGCGCCTGGCATCGCGCAGGCGCGGCCGCCGGCGACGTCGGTTTCTGGCGGAAGTACGTGGCGTCGTTCAACTCGCCTCGGGCGTATGCCCAGGTGATTGCGGCGCTGATCGGCAAGGGGGACCACGCCGCGTCGATGGCCCTGATGATGCAATGGCTCAGCCAGGTGGAGCAGGTGCCGCTGGAGGCTGGGGAGCACTCGTTCCACCGACTCGCGCTGCGGTGGATGAACACGCTTCGGCAATCGCCGCAGTACGTTCGGCAACAGCGGTGGGAGCTGATGCGGCGGTTCTTCGACTATCTGGAGGCCAATGCCGACGAGTATTGGCGGCCGCCGACCTTTGCTTACGCCTCGCGCTCGGCCGAAGGAAAGGCCGACGACACGTTCGCCGCCGCTTACGAGGGGATGACGTATCAAGACTCCACTGCCGACGGTTTCGAAGGGGAGGTCTTCGACGGCGGCGGCGAGGCCACCGAATACGAGCTGGACGAAGAAGCGCAGCGGATCAACCGACGGTTGGCCTTCCTGGGCGCCGTGGCCGAAATGTGGACGGTGGCCAGCATGACGCTCGAAGCCGACTTTAAGCAGGTTGGCGGCGTGGCTGGGGCGGAGCGGCCCCCGCAGGGTGGCTGGGGCGGAGCGGCCCCGAACGTCCAGCGAAAGTCGTAGCGATGCCGGCCGCTCCGCCCCAGACACGCCGCCGGACCAGGCTGGGCAGCCCGGTGCCGACGACTTCGCCCAGTCGGCCCAGGCCACACTTCAGGCCTGGTATGGCCAGACCGAGGCTCACTGGTTCGGCCTGACTCGGCTGATGGAAGACCTGCACGGCTACCGCGTGCCTGAGCCTTCGCCGAGCCACGACGCGATGACTCATGACGCGATGGTCGAGTTCGACCGCCGGCTGGGCGTGAAGGAGATGCTGCTGGAGAACGTGATGTCCACGATGGTGGTCATGGCCTCGGCGGCCCGCACGCTGCTAGCGGTCTCCGGGGCTGAGCCAGCCGACGACAAGCTGCCCGCCTGGGAGCGGCACGCCATCGAACGTCCGCCGCGCGATCGCCCAGCGCAACGGCAAGGCCGCGGCCAAGCAGATGTTCAAGCTGCTGCGGGCATAGGCAAAGAGCCGCTCTTGTACGTGCCGCTGTCGCGCGGCGGCGAGCCCAAGAAGATCGTGCGAGCCCGCACGCTCCAGGCGCTGATCGCCGACCTGCTCAAGGCCCTGCCGCGGCTGGGGCTGTGGAGCTCGACCTGCCGGCTGCTGGAAGCGGCCTGGGAGATGGAGACCGGGCACAAGGTCGGCCGCGGCGCCGTCAGCGAGTTCGACTGGCTGTTCGCCAGCGGCTTTCAGGCCCTGGTCGAGAGCCTGGTGGTGTGCGTCGAGGACTGGGCAAGCAACTCGGGGCTGGGTGCTGGGGGATGGCGTCTGAGATCCGGTGGGCCGGAGAAAACGGCCATTCCCCAGTCCCCAGCCCCTAGCCCCCAGCCCCACGAGGACCACTTCGACGCCGAGCTGATCGAGTTCCTCAACCAGCTCACCGAGAAGCTGCTGCGGCTCTGGCTGCGGCACAGCTCCACCCTGCGCCTCTCCGTGATGGAGGGGGTGGACGAGGATGACTGGAAGCAGATCGTGAGCTTCATCCGCACCTACGGCCACGACCTGTTCACCCCGCAGTTCCTCAACGAAGGCAACCTGCGGGCCATCTTGCACCAGGGGGCGCGGACATTCCTGGAAAAGCTCAAGGAAATGCCCGATCCCAAGGGGGCCCACAAGCTGATCGCCGACCTGGGGCACGAGATCAAGCTGGAGGCGGCCGCCGACCGCCTGGAGCTGATCATGCAGGCCGTCGTGGAGAACGACGAGGAGTACAACGACTACAACCACACGACCACGCAAAGCGACAAGGGAGAGCTGCTCTTTTGCCTGCTGGACTTTGTGCGCGTGAAGGTCAGCTACGAGCGGACCGCTTGGAAGCTGACGCCCGTGGTGCTGGCCCACGAGGTGCTGGTGCGGCGGAACCGCATGGCCTCGGCCGAGCTATGGCGGCGCGGCATCGTGGAGCAAACGTCGATGGTGGCCCTGCAGCACCTGGACCGCTACACGCGGCTGACGGAGAAATACGGCATGCGGCTGCCGACGGTGGCGGACCGGCTCCACGAGCGTTTCGTGCGGCCGCTGGACGTGGACCGCATCCGCTCGCTGATCAAGCCGGCGATGGCCGAGCTGCGCGCCGGCCAGCCGACGCGGACCTTCGAGATCCTGGAGCAAGAGATTGCCGATTTCGCCTCGACGCCCATCGGCGTAGGCCTGGATGTGCCGCAATGGCTCTTGGCGTTGGATGAGGAAGTGCACCGCGCCCAGTCGCAGGCGCAGCCGGAGCTGAGCCACCGCAACCCCGAGCACCTGGAATGGGTGAAGCTCACCCCGCAGCAGCTCAAGCGCGAGCTGGACCGGTGGGAAGCCACGTGACCGTTGGGACGCGACGTTGAACGAGTCCGATTGACTTCGCGGCCGATGCCGAAGTAGGTTTGGGTGCAGCCCGGATGCGGCGACAGCCGGCTCACATCGAACCTTGTTTCTCGCCGCTGCGTAGGAATGCGGCCTGGCTTGTCTGACTCCATCACTTCTCTCTCGAGGAGGTGCGTTATGGTCCGCGGGATTTGCACGTTCTTAGCGGCCGGTCTGCTGCTCAGTTGTCTGCTGCTCAGTGGTTGCGGCCAATCGGCATCAACGGATGACGGGCCGCAGGGCATTGCCTACGGCGACTACGTCATCGGGGAGGGGCTGTGCTATGAGAACCTGACGATCTTTCCCGTGTCGTCGCCCGAGCCCAGGACGGATGATCGCTTCATCACGCTGGACGAGGGACTGAAGGCCGGCACCGTGGAAATCCGCGAGCTGGGCGGCCCGCAGCGCGGTCCCAATGCTCAGCCAACCGTTCCCTCGCCGAATCCCAGCGGAGCGGCCAACGCCCCCGTCCAGTTGCCACGGCAAGGCGGAGATCGCGACCAACCGCCTCCTCCTCCGCCCCCGCCGGCCGCCCGACAAACTGCACGTCCAGCAGGGCAACAGGCCGCGGAGGCGCCGAGCGCAGAGCCACAACAAGCAGCTTTGTCGCCGCCGGAATCAAGCGGCCCGGACGTCAACCAGGTGCTGGTCGTCAATCGCTCCACGAAGCCGCTGTATCTCACACCAGGCGACGTGATGATCGGCGGTCAGCAGGACCGCGTCATCGGGCAAGAGTTCGTCGTGGAGGCGGACGGCAAGCCGGCGACGGTGCCCGTATTTTGCGTCGAGCACGGGCGGTGGGCACGGCGCGACGTTGGCCAGAACGCAGCCTACTTGGCGACCGTTCAAGCCCGCGACAGCGAGAAGCTCTCCGAGGAAGAGCTCAAGAAGCTGGCCGAAGAAGCCAATGAGGGAAGGTTCGTGAAGGGGGCCGGCGTGGTGACCAAGGACGTGCGCCTGGCCGTGCAAGGCGCGATGGACCAGAACAAGGTTTGGGACGAAGTCGGCAAGGCCAACAGCAAGAACGGGCGCAGTCCGGCAGCGGCGCGTTCACGGCCAACTATGGTGACCAGGAAATCACCGACAAGCTCAATCCCTATCTGGATGAATTGCAGAAGCCCGTGGCCGAGAGCCGCCAGGTGATCGGCGTGATCGTGGCGATCAATGGCAAGCCGCATTCGATCGATGTCTTCGAATCGACGCCGCTCTTCCAGAAGCTCTGGCCCAAGCTGCTCAAGAGCTACGCCCTGGACGCGCTGGGGCACAGCCAGGAAGCTCAAGCCGAAAAGACCTGCGACGCGGCCGCGGCCGTCGAGTTTCTCAAGCAGGCTTCCGAGGCCCAGGTGGCCAGCCAGGGGGAGAAGGCCGGCGTGAGCCTGACCCATCGCGAGAACGACGCGGTCGCCTGCTTCACGGTGTCCAAGCCGGTGTACGAGGGTGCGCCGATGGCGAGGCTGCACCAGCCGCCAAAGCGGCGCCGATCCATCTCAACGCGCTGTCGAAGTAGTCGCCGCCAGGTTCACTAGCGGCAGCATAAGCAGGCACGCGCCGTCAAACCCACGATTTGCTGGGATCGGGCGGCGGCGTGCAGAATGGGCAACGGGCGCTGCGGAACGAGCGCGCAGAGCTAAAGCCGCAGCGCCCATTGGCATTGCGCTGTCAACGCCGAGGAACGGCGACGCGGTGGTCTAGTAGCGGCGTCCGCCGCCGCCGCCACCATAGCCGCCGCCACCCCCATAGCCACCGCCGCCACCGCCGCGACGGCCACCACCACCACCGCCGCCGCCGCCGCCGTAGCCGCCACCGCCGCCGCGACGCCCGCCACCGCCTTCTTCCTTGGGCCGGGCCTCGTTGACCGTGAGCGGGCGGCCGTCGACGTCCTTGCCGTGCATCGCTTTGATGGCGGCCTGGGCCTCGGCGTCGCTGCCCATTTCCACAAAACCGAAGCCCTTCGAGCGTCCCGTGTCTCGATCGACGATCACTTGCGCCGAACGCACGGAACCATGGGCCGCGAACATTTCCTCCAACTGGCTATCGCTGACGCTATAAGCCAAGTTGCCAACGTACAACTTCGTACCGATGGGAGAATCTCCTTGCCAGCCGCCGCTTCAGGCCACGCCCCGTGGGGGCCAGGTTGATCCGACGGAAATCACGAAACGGGTCCAAATCTCACAGCAACTCGGCAGCCGCCCCGAAGGCCGCTGAACTGCGACGGTAATCCTAAAGCTGAGGGCCGCAATGGTCAATCCAAGCTGTGGTGCCGCCACCCCTCCCGCTGGCGGGTGGGCAGGTATCGTCGCCTTTCGCTCCGCGAAAGGACGCTCTTTCGCAGAGCGAAAGACGACACTACAAAGCAAAAATGCCGGCGCGAATCGACCAGGGGTGGGTCAAATCCGCGCCGGCGGGGCAGGAGGTTGAGGGAGTGCCTCGTTCGCCACTTTGCCGAAAGTAGCGCTGTCCCTCTGCTATTTGACGTTCTTCGTGCCGTTCTTCGTGCCGTTGTCGGGGACGCTACCTTTGATCGGATTTGCATTCTTGTCGGGCTGCGTGCCCTTCCCCGGCTTTTTACCTTTGTCTGGCGGGGCGTTCTTATCGACGCCCGGGCCCTTCGTGCCCTTATCGGGGACGCCACCTTTGAGCGGATTTGCACTCTTGTCGGGCTGCGTGCCCTTCCCCGGCTTTTTACCTTTGTCTGGCTTGGCGTTCTTGACGCCCGGGCCCTTCGTGCCCTTGTCGGGGACGCCAGCTTTGAGCGGATTTGCATTCTTGTCGGGCTGCGTGCCTTTCCCCGGCTTTGCACCCTTCTCTGGCTTGGCGTTCTTATCGACGCCCTTGCCCTTCTTGAGTTCCGCGAGCTTGGCCTTTTGCTCCGCGGTGAGCAACGACTGGAGCTGCTGCTGGACCTCCTTGACGATCGTACCGCGCTGGAGGCCGAGCTGTTTCAGCTTCGCTGCTTCGTCATCCTTCAGGCCCAAGGCTTGCTGACCGGCCTCGTTGACTCCTCGTTTGTCCTTCCCCTCGGCCTTGGCCTTTTGCATGGCCGCCGCTTGGGCCGCCTTACGCTCCTTCGTCACGATGGCGTCCACCTGCGTTTGCAGGTCCGTCAGCTTGGGGGCCACCTCCGCCTTGATGGCCTTGAACTTCTCCAACTGATCGGGCGAAAGCTCTACGCCCTTGGGCAGGTTGAAGCCCGCCAGGAGGTCGCCCTTCTGGCCAAGCTGGAGGTTCTTCTGGTTCTTATCGTTCTGCCTGTTCTTATCGTTCTGCGTATTCTTGGCGCTCTTGTCGGCAGCAGCCAGCGGCGCGGCCAACAGCGCAGCCAGAATGGGCAGGGAAAGACTTCGCACAAACATCGCAATCCGCTCCTGTAAGTGGTTGGGTGATCGGCCGAGCCCGGCATTTCCAGTCCGGAGGCTTAGCCGAACAGCTTGTTCATCACGTGGCCGTCGCGGACGATCATGATCGGCCGGCCGGTGTTGGTGTGGTATTCCTTGGTGTGGTCGATGCCCAGGGTGTGGATAGAACGAGGCGGCCACGTCGTCGGGCGTGAAGCCGTCGTTCTTGCGGGGCCGGTCGCCTTGTCGTCGCTCTCGCCGAGCACCTGGCCGCCGCGGATGCCGCCGCCGGCCAGCAGCATGAACATGCAGCGCGGATAGTGGTCGCGGCCGCCTTCGGCGTGCTGCGGTGTTGATCTTCGGCGTGCGGCCGAACTCGCCGGTGACGAAGACCGTCGTCGAGTCCAAGCAGGCCCTTCTCGGCCAGGCCGCTGAACAGAGCCGACAGGCCGGTGTCGAGCTGCGGCAGCAGGTGCGTCTTGAGCCGTGGTGAAGTTGTTGGTGTGCGTGTCCCAGCCGCCGAGCGTGACCGTGCACGAACCGCACGCCCGACTCGATCAGCCGCGTGGCCAAGCAGGCAGCTCATGCCGAACGGCGTCTCGCCGAACGGCTTGGCGAACGCGGGCGATTCCTTGCTGACGTCGAACGCCTCGCGGGCCCGTCTCGACTGGTGATGATCGCGTGGGCCTGCTCGCTGAACCGGTCGAGGCCGTCAGGAGCTGGCTGTTCGACTCGACAGCCGGCGAACGTCTTGTCGAGGTCGGCCAGCAGGCTTCTGCGGCGCTCGACCTCCTCGACCGTCAGCCCGCCCTGCGAGCGAGATGCCGCGGACGCTGAAGGGCTGGCCCGGCCGTGGCACCGCGGCCGTGTTGAGCGGAGCGTACTTGCACGCCCAGGAAGCCGGCCGCTGAGTTGCTGTTGGGGATCGCGACGAACGGCGGGCAGGTCCGGCGGCGCCGCCAGCTCCTTGCGTCACGACCGCGCCGTAGCCGGGATATTCGCAGCGACGGAATCGGCCGGCTGCCGGTGTTGACGTACTCGGTGCCCAGCTCGTGAGCGCCGAGCGTGTGGGTGACGCCGCGGAAGAGATCGCGAACTTGTCGGCGCACTGCGGCCAGCTTCGGCAGGTGCTCGCTGATCTCGACGCCCGGCGACGTTGGTCTTGATCGGGTTGAACTGCCCGCGGTACTCGGCCGGAGCGTTCGGCTTGAGGTCGAACGTGTCCATGTGCGACGGGCCGCCGGTCAGGTTGATGAAGATGGCGTTCCTCGCCTTGCCGGTGCTGGCCAGTCGCCGGCCGGCGGCGAGCCGCAGATAGCCGGCCAGGCTCAGGCCCGCCGTGCCCAGCACGCCCGCCTTCAGGAAATCGCGTCGCTTCACGCCGTCGCAAGTTTGATGGATAGTCATGGTGGGGGTCCTTTATCAGTTGTCAGTTGTCAGTTGTCAGTGGTTCGCTGTGTGTGTGTCGGAATCGTCAGTTGGCTTTGAAGCCAGTTGCCACTCACAACGGACAACTGACCACGGACAACTGACAACAAACTAATGATTGACGATGAACTCCTTGGTATTGAGCAGCGCCCAGAGGACGTTGCGGACGCCGGAGGTCGTGTCGCTGGCCTGCTCGACTTCCTGGCGGCAGCGGGCTAGCTCCTCTTCGCTGGGATGCCGGCTCAGCGTGCGGAGATAGGCCTGGCGTGACAACGGCCGCCGTATCGATGTTCTTCTTTCCGCTCCTGCACCGCCGGCCTGTCGGTAGGATCGCTGCCGCGCCTCGCCGTGGCCAGGCGGCGCTCCAGCTCGGCCGCACGCTCGGTGTCCCCTGCTTTGCGGGCCGCCTCGATCTGCTGGCGAACCCTGGCGATTTGCCGTTCGTTGATCGCGCCCCGCCTCGACGAGTCCGCCGGTCGATTGCCGCTGGGGCTGCCGGTAACCTGGCTGAGCCAGCCACCGCTATCGATCCGGCCCAGCACCTCCTGGTCGTTCTGCAGATAGACCGTCTGCAGCAGGCTCGCCTCCATCGAGCGGTCGCAGTCGCAGTTGCTCTCGCGGGTCGAGCGGCCGAAGACCGTCAAAGCGTAATTGCCGCCGGCGCCCCGCTGATTGCGGTTGCCCGTGCCGGGGATGGCGATCGACCGGCCGGCCACGTCCTGCGACATCCTTTCAGCCGTCGCGTCGGTGGCAGTCGCCAACGTAATGGCGTCGACCGCCACCTCGGCCGGCAGCCGCCGCGGCACGCAGCGGCTGAAGTTCGTCTCGTCCAGCTTGTTGGTCTCGTTGGGCTGCCAGCTCAGCTGATACGTGCGGCTGTTGGCGATCTCGCGGTGCAGCCACTTCATGTCGAAGTTGTGGTCGATGAAGCTCCTGCGTCAGATAGTCCGAGCAGCGGCGCGTTGCTGGGCGGATTGGCCAGGCTCAGGTCGTCGGGCGGCTGCACGATGCCGACGTTGAAGTAGTTGGCCCAGACGCGATTGACGAAGGCCCGGGCAAAGTACGGGTTGTCCTTGTTGCGCAGCCAATCCATCAGCGGCTTGCGGGCGTCGGCGTGCTTGGTCAGGTCGATCGTCTCGCCGCCCAGCAGCTTGGCCGTCGGCACACGCACGGCTCGCGCCTGTTTGCGATTGGGCTGCTTGGCAGTTGGCCGGCCCTGCGTCGTGCGGGCCGCGTAGACCTCCGGGAACGGAACCGTTTTTCCTTCCCGAAGCAGCGTGCGGATCTGCTGTTGCAGTTGATTGTTGTTGCCCGGCCGAGTCTCCAGTCCGGCCTTGGCCACGATCTCCTGGTATTCCTGTCGCGATTCAGGGCTGACGGCCTGGCCGCGTCCAGCAACTACGGCGCCGAAGAAGCCCTTGAAGTCGTCGAAATCCTCCTTCGTCCACTGGTCGAACGGGTGCTTGTGGCACTGGGCGCACTGGATGCGAATGCCCAGGAAGCGTGTAGGCGAAGCCGATGGCCCGATCCTCCGGCGTGCGGAAGTTCTGCCGCGCCCAGTAGTACGGCATGATCCTGCCGATCGGCGTACGAACCCTTCGGGCTCGGGGCCGTACAGTTTGCTCATGTTCTCGCAGTACTCGGTGTAGGTCTCGTCCGGCGTTGCGGCTCTTGGCCAGGACGATGCCGGCCGACCAGCTCGTCGTAGGGCATGTTGTCGGCCACGCGCTTGTGAATCCAGTCGTACCATTCCCGGCTGGCCGCCCCCTGGATCGGCGTAACCTGATTCAATTGCTGGTCGTTGTTGCCGGTGATGTCGCACAGGCGCGTCGTCCACCAGGCGGCGTAGGCCGGCCGTGTCGAGCAGCTCGTCGATCTTCTTGGCCCGCTTGTCCGGCGACGTGTCGGCCAGGAACGCTTCGACCTCCGTGGCGGTGGGCAGCGTGCCGGTCATGTCGAGGCTGACGCGGCGGAGGAACTCGGCGTCGGTCGCCAGCTCGGAGGGCACGATCGCCCAGCTTCCGCAGCTTGGCGACCACCAGCTCGTCGATCTTCGTCGGCGTCGGCACGTGCGGGTACTTCTCGCCGACCTGGCCGGAGACCGGGCGGATCACGGGGATCGGCTGCACGCCGTTGTCGTAGAACACGACCACGTGCGTGTCGCCCGACTTCGCTGGCGGTCACCTTGCCCGCCTCGTCGATCTTGGCCACCTGCTCGTTGTTGCTCTTGAAGCGGCAAAGGCAGGTGACGTCTTCCCGTGTGCCGTCGGCCCAGCGGGCGATCGCGCGAAGCTGGACCGTTTCGCCCGGCTTCTGGAAGACGATCTCCTTAGGTGTCACTTCCAACGCGGAGAGTTCGGCGTCGCTCCTGGGCAGGTTGGCTGCGCCGGAGTTGATCCACTTGAGCAGCAGACGGTACTGCCACGAGCCGACCTTCATCCGCTCGCCCCCTTCATGATCGGTCTGCAACGTCGGCTTGCGAAGCATCAGGCTGGCGGCGGGCTCCTTGACATTGGCGCGCGGCACGCCATCGGTGCTGTCTCCGGCGAGCAGGTTCTTATGGTCCTCGGCGAAGTCGTAACCGAAGAGCGACAGCCGGAAATCGCCCTTGCCCTGGAACGAGCCGTGGCATGCCCGGCCGTTGCAGCCCAGCCGCCCGACCAAGGCCACCACGTGCCGGCGGAAATGGGGGACCTCGCCCCCGTCGGCCGCGAAACGCTCGCTGGCGGGCCGAATCACGTCGTCGGCCGCGGCGGCAACGGTGGGCACGCTCGCGACGCCCAGGCCGGAGCACACGATCAAAAATGCAAGGGACTTCTTCATGCCGTCACCTGAGGGGTTCTTGCCAAAGCTTGTCTCAGTCATTGTCCGGCGCCGTGGCCGGTTCGACCTTCTCGACTTCGCCTCTCTTATCTTCGCCTCTCCTATCTTCGCCTCTCTTATCCTTGTCGCTCACGCCGACGGCGGCCCCGCGGCGCTTAGCCGGTTTGTCCTGGCGCAACGTGCGAAGGATTTCCGACATCTGCCGTTCGGCGATCTGCTCCTGCTCGCGCTTCAGCCGCTCGATGTTCTCGTCGATCTTCTTCAAGCGCTGCTCGGTGCGTCGCTTGTCCAGCTCGAGACGCCGCACCTGGAGCTGGTTCTTGCGCATCAACTGCTGCCGTAGCTTGCCGCGCAGCTCGCCGGCGTCGCCCATGGTCAGTTTGGCGGCCAGCAAGCGAATCTCCGAGTCGATCTTCCAGCCTTCCAGCTCCAGCTCGTAGCGCTCGGCGTCGGCGGCCTTGGTTTGGGTCAGCTTCTCAGTCGTGCGGAACAGCTCGCGAATGGCCCGGCGGTACTCTTCCGCGCTGTTGGCGTTGAGTTGACTGTTGGCCTTGAGTTGCTTGAGCAGCGACGCCAGCTCCTCGTGGTTCTCGCCGACGAACTTGAGCGCGGCAGCTTCTGCTTCCGCGGTAAAGGCAGGCAACGGCCCCAGCACTTTCAACGAGCGGGCGCCCTTCTTTTCCGGCCCGCCGTCCTTCAGCGGCTTTTTGATCTCGCCGCGCTTGTCATCGCCGCGTTTTTCATTGCGCTGGGTCGAATTCTTCAAAGCAGACTCGCCCCGATCCTGGCCGACGGCCAGACCCAACAAGAGCGGCAACACCAGCCAGACAAACATCCAACGGCTCACTGCATGACCTCCGGAGTCTCGCTAGGCTGTGGGTCCAAAGCCGCCAACATCCAACTGGGAAAAATGGGCACGCTCAATCCTGCTTCCGGACCACCTTCGTGATCGGGGTGCAGATGCACATCGGGGCCGACACTCGCGTCAGGCCCGCCATCCGCAGAATCGCCGTCGGACGACGAGATCGCCGGCAGCGTCGAGGTTACGTGCTGCCACTCCTCATCGCGGCCGATCACCACCCACGCTTTCGCCAGGGCGGCCTCGGCATTCCCCGGATCGGTAGGGCCGGAGTGTCCCGCGCCCCGCGGGCCGAAGCGGCCCATCAAGATCAGCGTCACTGCCACCGCAAGGCAGGCGGCAATCCCAGTGCCCACCAAGACCCGCGGTTGCGACAGGCGGCTCTGCCAGAGGGTCACGAATGCAGAAGCTGTCCGCTGCGGTAGGCGCGTCGCGATCAGTTCCCGAGTACCGCACTTCGAGGTGTTGCAGGCAATCTCCACGGCCCCTACTTCCGCGCCCCCAACTTCCGCGACTTCGAGCGCAGCGGTCAAGCGGACAGCCTGGGCCAAGGCCTCGCGTGCCGAGTGCTCGGTCGCAAGGTCTTCCTCGAACGCTTCGACCTCCGCTTCTTTCAATTCCCCGTGAAGGTAGCGGAATGCGCGCCAGGCTAGCTCGTCGCCAGCCAAGGCAGGTGCATCCGGGCCCAGGTTTCGATCTTCGCAATTCATGCTATCCATTCCCATGCTATCCATTCTCATGCGATCTCCCCCGCGCGGCTTCGCGACCGCTCCAGCGGCGATTTGGCGGTCAGGCGCGCTTTCCCTCGGCGTGATCGTCGTCCGCTTCATGCGCCCGCAGGCTGCGGCGAAGCTTGCTCAAGGCCAACTGCATCCGCGACAACACGGTGCCCAGCGGCACGGATAACTCCTGGGCGATTTCGATGAAGCGCTTTTGATCGTAAATCCGCATGGCAACCACCTGGCGTTGCTCTGCGGGCAGGTTGTCGAGCGCCGCTCGCACGGCTGCCACCGTTTCCCGCTGCATCAACGGGGCCCCCGGCTCCGTTTCCGTGCCCTGCGGCCGGGCAGCCAGGAAACGCATCGCCCGGTCACCCACGGCTTGCCTTCGCCGGACGGCCAGGGCTTCGTTGTAGGCCACGCGGAAGAGCCAGGCTTTCAATGACTCCTGCTTGACCGTGTGACCTAGCTCGATTGCCCGCGTGAACGCCGCCTGAACCACCTCGCCGGCCAGGTCGTGATCGCGAACCACGCCCAGGATAAAGTACCGCAACTCCTCCCCATGCCGCCGATGAAGGGCCGCAATGGTCGCCGGATCGATAACCGCCCGATGGCCAGGGGGATCGACGGCTGCGGAATCGATCTTCGACGGATCGCGTTTCAGTTCTCCGGCCGTCAAGCCCTCCTCCCACCGCAGCCCTGACCCAACCCGGCTGCCTTAGCCAAAGTTTGGTGCGGATCGACCGGTTGCCGCTATTAAGATGCGCCTTGGTATGAGTTTATTTTGCCCGCAGGGCTCGATTGTGCGCTGCACGGGAGAGCAAAGCCAGCGTGTGACCAGCCGTCGCCACAAACCGCTCGTTCAAACCGGGTTGCGGCAAGAACGGCGACGGCTCGTCGAGAGTTTGGAACACTGGAGGATTTTGGAACGCTGGGAACGCTAATAAGCGCTAATTGACGCTAATAGACGTGGCCGGCTGTGGCCTGGTGCGAGCCAAGTAGCGATCAGCACCCATCAGCGTCTATTAGCGACTACTAGCGTTCCCGCCATTCTTTCCGAGCCTGACGCTGCCACGTAGACATTCGAGCTTACGCTTCGACGCTCGCCCTTACCGTCTCGCGCGCGGGTGCTTCAGCGGCAGCCATTGGCCGTCGGCTTTGCTGCTGGCCACGCACTGCTGGATGAAGTACATCCCCTCGACGCCGTCGTAGACGTTGGGGTAGATCGTGTCCACACGCTCGAACTGCTCGCCGTTGGCCCGGCGGACCATGTCGTCGTAGGCGCTGCGGTAGACGTTGGCAAAGGCCTCGAAGAAGGCCTCGGGGTGGCCGCCGGGCAGCCGGCAGGCGCCCTTGGCTCCGTTCGCGTCATGTAGGGCGCGCCGGGATTGCGCGTGTAAATCTGCATCGGCTCGCCGTTGCGCCGCACGATCAGCTTGTTGGGCTCCTCCTGGTGCCATTCCAGCTCCCCCTTGGTGCCGTCCACCTCGATGAAGATGTCGTTCTCGCGTCCGTGGCTGATCTGGGAGGCGGTCACGGTGCCCAGCGCGCCGTTCTCGAAACGGATGATCGCCGTGCCGTAGTCGTCCAGCTTCCGGCCGGGGTCGAACGTCTTGAGCTGGGCGGCCACGCTTTCGGGCAGCAGGCCCGGTCATGTACCGGGCCAGATTGTAGGCGTGCGTGCCGATGTCGCCCCAGCAGCCGGCCGCGCCGCTCTTGGCCGGATCGGTGCGCCACGCGGCCTGCTTCTGATTGTCGTTCTCGATCCGCGTGCGCAGCCAGCCTTGCATGTAGCAGGAGCGGATGGCCTGGATTTCGCCCAGTTCGCCGCTGAGGATCATCTCCCGCGCCTGCCGCACGAGCGGATAGCCGGTGTAGTTGTGCGTCAGCGCGAACACGACGCCGGACGTACTCGACCGCGGCCAGCAGCTTCTCGGCCTGATCGAGATCGAACGTCATCGGCTTGTCGCACATGACGTTGAAGCCGGCCTCGATCGCGGCCTTGGCGATGTCGAAGTGCGTATGGTTGGGCGTGGCCACGGTGACGAAGTCGACCCGCTCTGCCGGCGGCAGGCGCGTCTCGCTGGCGACCAGCTCGTGATACGAGCCGTAGGCCCGCTGGGCGGGAATGTCATAATCCGGCGGCCGACGCGTGGGCCTTCTGCGGATCGGACGACAGAGCGCCGGCCACCAGTGCCGCCCGGTTGTCGAGGATCGCCGCCGTCGCGTGCACGCGGCCGATGAACGCCCCCTGGCCGCCGCCGACCAGCGCCATGCGCAACTTGCGATTAAGAGGTGCATTCGTGCCCATTGAGAGCGGCTCCTGGGTGTGGTCGTGAGGCGATACGCCGGAATTCGCCGCCGAGACGGTGCCATTGGGTGGCTGCGGTCCTGACGGTCTCGGCAGCTTTTTTTCCTTTTTAGCAGATGGATGGCGCACCGCCAGTGGGTGGCGGCAAACCAGCTCCCCTCGCCCCGAAGAGGCCTCTCTCTGCCGTCCGGCCGCTTGCGAGTCGGATCGCGTTCGGCCTCGCCGGTCTTGTCGCGAGCTGTGCGACGCGGGCGAACCTCGACGTACTCGCAAAATTCAACGCATTCTTTTCAACCTACTTGATTTGCTTGCTCGCTCGACTATCTTCTCTACAGATCGGTAGGTCAGTCACTCTCTTGCACCTGGAGGTTTCCCGCTTATGAAAAGACTACTTGCCATGGCGCTAACTGCCGCCCTCGCGGCAGGCGCCACTCCGGCACTGGCCGGACATCATTCCCACGGGTCCCACGGGAGCTGGGGCTCACATGGTAGTTGGGGCTCGCATGGTGGCTGGGGGTCCCACGGTAGTTGGGGATCGCATGGCGGTTGGGGTTCCCACGGCGGTTGGGGTTCGCATGGTTCGTACGGCGGTGTGGCCTACTACGGTTCGCACGGCGGCTGGGGCAGCCACGGCTCGTATGGCTCGTACGGCGGTTGGGGCTCGCACGGCTCCTCCGGCGGCGTAATCTATGGTGGTCCGCGACAGGGCCCGCCCGAAAGCCTGCCACCCGGCGAGCCCAAGAAGGCGCAACTTCGCTCGACCAACGCCATCGAGCTGGCCGTGCGAGTGCCCACCGAGGCCAAGGTGTTCGTGAACGACAAGCTCACCACCAGCACCGGCAGCCAGCGCAGCTACACCACGAAGAACCTCGATCCGGCAAATCGCTACACGTATTCGCTCCGCGCCGAGTTCGAGCACAACGGCCAGATGATCTCGCAGACGAAGACCACCACCGTCGCGGTCGGCGACGTGGCCAGCGTGGTCTTCGATCCCAACGAACCCCTCACCACCGTCCTGACGCTGAAAGTGCCTGCCGACGCCAAGGTCTACCTGGCCGGCAAGGAAACCACGCTGACGGGCGAGACGCGCAAGTTCACCACCACTCGCCTGCCCGTAGGCCAGCAGTGGGCAAACTACGCCGTGCGCGTGGAAGTCGAGCGCGATGGCCAGAAGCTGGCCAAGGAAGAGAAAGTCAGCCTGGCGGCCGGCGACACCCGCGAGGTGGCGTTCGAGTTCCCGGCAACGACGGTTGCCCGCGTGGCCGAGCGGTAGACGCGCGCCCTCGCGACTTCAGCAATCTGTTTCAAGATACTCGCCCTCGCGACGGCCTTGGCCGTCGCGGGGGTTTTTTTGTGTGGGCAACTCGCTCTGCGAGTTGCCGACGACTCGCGGAGGGAGTCGCCACGGTGCATTGCGCGGAGCGACAGCGAGAGGCTGCTTTGCTCGTTGCCGCCCGGTGCGTCGCTCCCTATATTCGGCGTCTGTCCAGGTCGAGCACGAGCAACGCACTCCCTTGCCATGTCGCAAAAGCTGAAGTTGGTCGCGCTGAAAAGGGCGCAGCCGCCGTTCTACGTCGGCGTAGACCTGGGCGGCACGAACATCAAGGTGGGCATCGTGGATGACCGGGGGCGCGTGCTGGACCACTTCAGCATTTCCACCGAAGTCGAGCGCGGTCCCGAGGATGGCGCCCGCCGCATGGGGCAGGCCGTGCGGCAGGCTCTCGACCAGATCGGCATCAAGCGGCGCGACGTGGGGGGCGTGGGGCTCGGCTCGCCCGGCACGATGGACATTCCCGCCGGCATGCTGATCCGCCCGCACAACTTGCCCGGCTGGTTCGATTTTCCAATCCGTGACCGGGTGAGCCACCACTGCGGCTTGCCGGTCACGTACGCCAACGACGCCAATGCGGCCGCCTATGGTGAGTTCTGGGTCGGACGCGGCCGCGACTTCCGTAGCATGGTGCTCTTGACGCTGGGCACCGGCGTCGGCGGCGGCATCATCATCGGCGACCTCTTGGTGGACGGTGAAAATAGCCACGGCGGCGAGCTGGGGCACATCATCATCGATTACACCGAGTCGGCCCGGATGTGCCCGTGCGGACAGCTTGGGCACCTGGAGGCGTATGCCTCGGCCACGGCGGTGATTGCCCGAGCCGCCCAGGCGCTAGGCATCGCCCACGTGGGCGAGTCTCCCCGAGAGGCGCGACCGAGCCCGAGACAGACTCGACCACGGGACGCGACGGCTCGCGCCAAATCGCGCCACCGTGCCGCCGGCAAAACGTCCAGGCTAAGAACTTCGCTCTGGTCGCGGCTCGAAGCGGGGCAGGAGCTGACGCCGCTCCTCATCGCCGAAGAGGCGGAGCAAGGTGATGAGTTTTCGCTCAACATCGTGATGGAGACGGCCAAGTACCTGGGCATCGGTATCGTCACCATGCTGCACACCATCGATCCCAACGGCGTCGTGCTAGGCGGCCAGATGACGTTCGGGGGCAATGAGAGCGACCTGGGGCGGCGTTTCCTGGCCCGCATCAAGGAGGAGATTGACCGCCGCGCGTTTCCGGTCATCGCGGAGCGGATCACGCTCGACTTCGCCACGCTGGGCGGTCATGCCGGCTTCATCGGCGTCGCCGGCGTAGCGCGCCTGGCCGCGATGAAGGCAGACCGCAAAAAACCGCGCAAGAAAAAAGCCGCACTCTCCGCTCTGCGGAGAGGGCACCGGTAAGGGGCACGGGCCGCAGGTCGTTGCCAACAAGCAAGCCGGGCGTGAGCGGCGGAACACTGGGGCCGACGAGCCGCGTCGGTGTTCATATGTTCCCCATCTCTCTCACGCGGCATGAGGTATGGTTCTGTGGGCAGAACTCGTCCCGCGGCGGGTTCGGCTGTCCCGTCACCGCGGCTTCGTCACGTGTTTTTTTCGCCAGACCGTCTCGTTCTACGCCACTGCACTTGGGGCGAGCTATGGACCGACCTGCTGAGGAGCTGTTTGTCGCGGATCCACATCGAGTTCCCGAGGCCGTCTTGCGCATTATCAAAGAAGCGCGTGATGCCGCCGAGAGGGAGCAGCGGCGCTCGGCCCGCGTGCCGTTCTTCCGGCCGGTATTGCTGGGCTTGGACGATAGTGAGCCACCCCGGTTCTCGGCCTTTTGCCGCGACATCTCCCTCTATGGAATCGGGCTGCTGCACATCATGCCGGTACAATGCCGGGAGATTGTCGTCCGCTTTACATGCCCCGCGGGCGAGCCCATTGACTTGCGCGTCCGCATTGATTGGTGCCAGGATTGCGGCGAAGGGTGGTACATGAGCGGCGGCCGGTTGTTGGACATCGAGTAGGCCGGGAGGGCCCAGGCCCTGGCAGTGCCCACGCAACAGGCTACAACTCGAACTTGTCGATCTTCCGGTAGAGCGTCCGCTCGCCGATGCCCAGCAGCTTGGCGGCTTCTTCGCGATTGCCGCCGGTCAGTTTGAGCGTCTCGGCAATGAACAGCTTCTCGACTTCCTCCAGTGTTTGTCCCACCAGCGCGTCCAGGCCGCCGGTCGGGGCGGCGTGGCGCAGCTCGGCGGCTGCCGAGTCGGGTGCCTCGCTCCATTCCTGCGGCAGGTCGTCGAGATCGAGCACGCCGTCGGCATCCACCACGACCATGTGCTCGACCACGTTGGCTAGCTCGCGCACGTTGCCCGGCCAGGCATAGGCCAAGAGCTTGCGACGCGCGGCCGTGGTCATGCTCTTGATCGTCTTGTCGTGCCGCTTGGCGAAGACCTTGAGGAAGTGATCCACCAGGAGCGGAATATCCTGCGACCGCTCCCGCAAGGCCGGCAGGTGCACTTCCACCACTCGCAGCCGCTGGAATACGTCTTCCCGGAAGCGGCCCTGGGCGATCAGCTCCTTGAGGTTCTGGTTCGTGGCCGAGAGCACGCGGACGTTCACCTTGATCGATTCGTTGGCCCCGATCCGCGTGATTTCGCCCGTCTCCAGCACTCGCAGCAGCTTGCTCTGCGTGGCCAGCGGCATGTCGCCGACTTCATCCAGGAACAGCGTGCCGCCGTTGGCGAACTCGAACTTGCCGGCCCGGTCGCGGGCATCCGTGTAGACGCCCGGAACGCTGCCGAACAGCTCCACGTCCAGGATGTTCTCCACGAACGACGCGCAGTTGAGGGCCAGAAACGGCTTCTTCTTCCGGGGGCTGTTCTGGTGGACCGCCTTGGCGACCAGCTCTTTGCCCGTGCCGGTTTCGCCGGTGATGAGCACGCGCACGTCGGTGGGGGCGATCCGCGAGAGCATGTCGATCACCCGGTGCATGGCCGTTGACGAACCGACGATGCCCTCGAAGCCGAACTTCTCATCGAGCCGCCGCTCCAGCTCCAGGTTCGCCCGGCGGAGGCGCAGGTTTTCGCTGGCCTTCTGGGCCACCGCCCGCAGCTCTTTCATATCGAGCGGCTTTTGCAGGTAGTTGAACGCGCCCTGCTGAATCGCCTGCACGGCAGTGCGGATCGTGCCGTGGCCGGTGATGAGCACCACCTCGCTGTCGGGCAGGACCTCCTTGGCCCGTTGGAGAATGCCCAGGCCATCGACGTCGTTCATCATCAGGTCGGTGATGATGAGATCGAAGGTGTCCTGCTCGATGCGACGGACACCCTCGTTGCCGGACGTGGCGAGCGTGCAGTGGTAGCCGCCGGCGGTCTCCAGGGCGTCGGCCACGCTTTGAGCCAGCGAGGCGTCATTATCGACGATCAGGGTCTGGATCGCGGGTGCATTGCCATCACTCATGCGAGAGATGATAGCGGAAGACCGCCGAAGTTGTCAGCGGCGCGTCGCCCGCGCCGGACCCCGCAATTCGGCGGTCGGCCGACCGCGTTTCTTGGCCAGCGGATCGAGGTGCCAGCGATAGCCGCCGGAATCGCTGAAGAACAAGTACCGCTGATTCTCCTTCAGCCAGGCGCTCCAGCGCTCGGCCGAGGCATCGCGGCCCGGTCCGCCGGACACAAGCTCGCTGGACACATAGCGTTCCAAGAGCTTTTTGGCCGTCGCCGACGCGGCCGTCGCCGTTGAGGCCGCGGCGTCGCGGTCGCCAATGGCTTTAGTCAAAAACGCCATGTCCGCTGGTGAGGGGCCATACTTCCGCGCCTCATCGTCCACGGCCAGGCGGCCGTTGGCGTCGGCATATAGGTACGGTCGCGCCTCTTTGTACCAGTCGCCGATCTCGGCTCGGCTCTTGCCGGCGAGCGTTTGATAAGTCTCCTTGGTCAAAAACCATTCGAGATAGCGCTTGTCGCGCTGCGAGTTCTTCAGCCAGCGGTCGATCGCCGCACGGTCCAAGATGCGCGCCGATTCGCCGGCCGCATTCCGCGTGCGGACAATCGGCCGGTCTTCCGTGAAGCGGGCAATGTAGCTGATGGCGTTGACCAGCAATGCCCGGCCGGCGTCGGTCATGCGGTCCGGCGAAGGCTGAAAGCCGAAGTGCAGCAGATGCCCTTGCCGCCAAATGGCGGCCGCGTTGGGGGTCTTTCCGTTGACGCCGCCGCAGAAGACCTCCAGCTCCGGCGCTTGCTCGTGCTCGTAAGTGTAGACGCACCAGCCCGGCTCGCGGCCGCTTGGCTTCTCGCGCAGCAGCGGCAGCACGTCGATCTTCGGTTCGCGGATCGCGTCGCGGAAATCCTCCGGCGTATCGATGGCCGTAAGCTTCTTGGTGTCAATTGCCAGAGGGGATCGGAACAATTCATGGTCGCGTAGCCCGTACGCGAATGGCTCCAAGCACGTTCAGCCGGCGTCGCCGATCACCTGCCACCGCCGGGCTACGAGCAGGCCGGCATGGTTGAGCAACACCGTGGGCCTGGTCCAATCTTCCAGACGACCGAAGGGGCCCTTTGTCGATTCCAGGCTGCTGTTGCTTTGCGACCAGTCGAAGACGACGACATCCACGTTGTCGGCTGCGGCGACGTTGAAGCCTACGCGGTCGGCGACTTTCACGCCGGAGAAGTGCTTTCGGAGGAACTTCTCAAACTCGGCCGCGCGGTCCTTCTTTTCGGTGCCAACGTAGAGCACCCGTAGCGGCTGCTGTGTCTCCTCGGCGGCTGCCCTCACGGGATGCCACGCGAGGGCCAGAAGGATGATTGGCAAGGCGAATCGTCTCATCATGCACCTCCCGAATGGGTCGTGATGGCCAGCCGCGATCATACTGCCCGCAGCGACGATTGTCACTTTCGGGTCCCGTGCGCCACGGAGTACAATCATGTCTTTCGCAGAGCGAAAGACGATCCTGACGGGCACGTTGGTAGACGCGTCTTGACTTCGGAGGGCCCGCTTGAAATCCACCGTGGATGAAATCCTGCGCTCGCTTCGATCGCGACGTGGAGCGGTTTTCCAATCTCGAGACGGGCCAGTCGGCCACGACCGACGCGCTCCTGGCGATGGAGCTGGTCACCGAGGCCGCCGCCGCGTGCACGCCCGGAGCCGAACGGCTGCTCGACGTTGGCTGCGTCGCCGGCAATTACTCGCTCAAACAGCTTCAGCGGCTGCCGGTCCTTCGGGTGACGCTGGTCGATCTCAGCCGTCCGATGCTCGAGCGGGCCGAGGAGCGGCTCCGCGAGGCGGGCTGCCGCGATTGCACGAAGGTGCAGGGAGACATCCGCGACATCGACTTGGGCCAGGGCACCTTCGACATCATCCTGGCGGCGGCCGTGCTGCACCATCTCCGCACCGACGCCGAATGGGAGGCCGTGTTTCGCAAGTTCTACACGGCCCTTTCGCCCGGCGGTCGCTGTGGATCTTCGACCTGATCCAAGGCGCCAGCCCGCCGCTTCAGGCGCTGATGTGGCGTCGCTACGGCGAGTACCTGAGCAACTTCAGGGGCGAGAGCTATCGCGACGAGGTCTTTGCCTACGTCGCGAAGGAAGACACGCCGCGGCCGCTGGCTTACCAGCTCGATCTGCTGCGGCGATTCGGCTTTCAGTCCATCGACATCTTGCACAAGAACTGCTGTTTCGCCGCGTTCGGCGGCATGAAGTAAGAGCGGGGACAGGGCGGCGATTCTCCCTCGCTTGCGCACTTGCGCGTCGGGCTGGTGTAGTTTTCCAGTCGCATGGATGGCGCAAAGGAGTGTCCGCCTTGCGAAGACAGTTGATGATTTCCCCTCATTCTGCTTCAATCACGCCATGCGTCTGCGGGCAATCAGGCACGGATCGACAGGAGGTTGGATGCCTAAGCGATGGAACATTCGGCCGCACGACCCGGACCGCATCGCGGCACTGGAGCGGGCGGCGGGCGTGCCGGCCGTCGTGGCCCAGTTGCTCCTCTGCCGCGGGATCGAGCAGCCACAGGCCGCCCGGCAATTCCTCGACGCTCGACTGAAGGACCTGCGCGATCCGGAGGCCTTGCCCGGCGCCCCGAGGCGGCCGGCCGCATCTGGGCGGCCGTCCGCGATAAGAAGCGGATCGTCATCCACGGCGATTACGACGTGGATGGCATCACCGGGACCAGCATCCTCGTGCTCTGCCTGCGGCTCTTGGGGGCCAACGTCGGCTACTTCATCCCCGACCGGCTGAGCGAGGGCTATGGCCTGCACGAGGACACCGTCCGCCGGCTGGCGGCCGAGGGCGCGGCGGTCATCGTCACCGTCGATTGCGGCATCACCGGCCTGGCCGCGGCCCAGACGGCTCGCGAGCTGGCCATCGAGCTGATCGTCACCGACCACCACGAGATGCTCCCCGAGCTGCCCTGCGCGGCCGTGCTCGTGCATCCGCGTCTGCCGGGCAGCCAATACCCCTTCGCCGGGCTGTGCGGCTCGGCCGTGGCGTTCAAGGTCGCCTGGGCGATCTGCCAGGAGGCGGCCGGCGCTCGCCGCGCCAGCCCGGTGATGCGGGACTTTTTGCTTCAGGCCGTGGTGCTGGCCGCGCTGGGCACGGTGGCCGACGTGGTGCCGCTGGTGGACGAGAACCGCATTCTCGTGCGGCACGGGCTCGTGGGATTGAAGGAGCGGCCGCTGCTGGGGCTGCGGACGCTGATGCAAGTCTCACAGCTCGATCAGAAAAGGCACCTTTCGGCCGAGGACATCGGCTTCGGCCTCGCCCCGCGGCTCAACGCCGCCGGCCGGCTGGGGCAAGCACGGCTGGCCGTCGAGCTGCTGACCACCGACTCCGAGCCGAGGGCGCTGGAGCTGGCCCAGTACATCGAAGGGCTGAACGCCACCCGCAAGCACTTGGAGCGCAGCATCTACCTGGCGGCCAAGAAGCAGGCTCGCGAGCAGTTCGACCCCGAGGCCGACGCAGCGCTCGTGTTGGCCGCTCGAGGCTGGCACGCGGGCGTGATCGGCATCGTCGCCGGCCGGCTGGCCGAGAAGTTCCACTGCCCGGTGGTGCTCCTCTCGCAAGACGAGCTGGCGGCCAGGCCCGCCGTCGGCTCAGGCCGCAGCGTGCCGGGCTTCAATCTCTATGCGGCGCTCTCCGCCTGCTCGCATCACCTTTTGTCGCACGGCGGCCACGCAGCCGCGGCAGGGCTGAAGATCGAGGACGGATCGATCGATTCTTTTCGCGCGGAGTTCTGCGAGCACGCCGCCGCCGTCATTCCGCCCGAGCTGCGCTCGGCGGAGCTGCACATCGACGCCGAAACGCCGCTGGCAGCCCTGACACTGAACGCCGTGAAGCAGATCGAGCAGCTCGCCCCCTTCGGCCAGGGCAACGTCCGGCCGCTCTTGTGCACCGAAGGCGTACAACTCGTGGCCCCGCCCAAGCGCATGGGCGAGGGGGAGCGGCACCTGCTATTGAACCTCGTGCAGCACAACCTGCGGCTCCGGGCCGTGGCCTTCGGTGGCGGCGAGTGGGCGGACGAGCTGACCAAGCACGTGAACAACGGCCCGCTCGCCATCGCCTTCCGCCCCGTGATCAATGTCTTCCGCGGCCGGCAGAGCGTGGAGCTGGAGCTGGCGGACTGGAAGGCGGAATAAGCGACCCGCGGTCCAATCGTCATGTTAAGCCACAAAGGGCACCAAGAGCTTGGCGCGGCCTTCGGCCGCAACCAAAGCGTGCCCACCACCTCTTACAAGCGGGAAGCGAAGGTTGGGAGCTAGGGAGATTGGCTGCCCCCGAAACACGCGATTGAGCTCCGATCCTCGCCGCTTGCCGGCGAGTACGTCAGGCGAGCTGGCCATGAAACGCGCCTCCCAGGCCAGTCTGATCCTCGCCGCTTGTCGGCGAGTATCTCAGGTTACCCGGCCGCGCGGCCCATGCGCCAGGTAGTTCCCAGCGCGTGGAATATTGCGATCGCTGCCGAGCAGCAGTCGGCTAACAAGAACATCGGTCAACTGGCAGCGTCGCCCCTTACCCTGACGTACTCGCCGGCAAGCGGCGAGGATCAGAGGTTGAAAGAGCGTGTTCGTGGCCCACCTAGCCTGAGGCACTCGCCGGCAAGCGGCGAGGATCGAGAGGGAATTCGCGAGGCCTGCGCGAAATCTGATCCTTGTATTACGAAGGAGAGACATTTGAATCTTAGGCACTCTTGTGGCCAATTCTCTCGTGGCCTCCAGGCTAGATGACAGGTGCTGATTGCCTGACCCCGGCTCTCCGGCTCAATCATCTCGCCGCCGGCTTCCGATATTGGCAATGCTGACGCTTGCCGTCGCTTAACCGCTTCCGTTGCGCCTCGCCAGAAGGCCGCCGAGGGAAGATTGGTCGAGTTTGACGGGCCAAGCAGCCGAATAATCACCCTGCGCGATCTAACCGTCAAACTCGCATGGGAGGGCACCGCATGCCAGCACGTTCAGGGGGAGTCCGTAGGGTGGGCACTGCCCACCAGAGCGCCACCCCTGCCCGGCGCCCGTTTGTGCTCCGCCCGTATTGGGTGGGCAGTGCCCACCCATCGGCTTGCATTGCGAGCGTCGCCGTGCTGACGTCGTTGCTCATCGGCCTGGCGGGCACGGCTTGGGCCGGCGCGCGGTCTCGGGCACTAGCGATGAGCGGGCGCAGCAAGACGCCCGGCGGCAGATCGAGCAGCTTTCCCGCGGCAACAAGCTCTCGGCCGACGCCCGGCGGAAGGCCGACGCCGTGCTCTCCAGCGTCACAATCTACCGCCGGCTGCCGACGCAGGTCATCCGCTGCGATCCGGACCTGTACCACTTCATGACCACTCGCCCGGACGTGACGGTGAACCTGTGGCAGGTGCTCGATCTGAGCAATATCCGGCTGACGCGGACCGGCGAGACGACCTTCCACGCCGACGACAGCGCCGGCACGCAGAGCGACGTGCAGTTCCTCTACGCCAGCCGCGACACGCTGGTGATCTACGCCGTGGGCACGTACCAGGGCCCGCTGTTCCTCTCGCCGCTGCGCGGCGGGGCGCTGCTGCTGCTCAAGACCGGCTACCTGCGCGACCCCAACGGGAACCACTACGTGACGGCCCGGTTGGACGCCTTCTTCCGCGTCGATAGCTTCGGCGCCGACCTGGTGGCCCGCACGCTGCAGCCGCTAGTCAACGAGAACGCCGACAAGAACTTCCGCGAAGCGGCCATGTTCCTCCGCAGCCTGTCGCGGGCGGCGGAGGTGAACCCCAACTACCTGGAGCGGCTGTCGCGGAAGCTGATGAACGTCAGCCAGGAGGACCGCGAGCGGTTCGCCGAATTGGCCCAGCAGGCGGCCCAGCGCCGCCCGCAGCAGCGTCCGCAAGGCCTCGCACACCGAGGAGTGGACGGAAGTGACGCCGGAAGACGGGGCTGACGAGACGACGATGGCCTCTCCAACGGCCATGCCGCCACGGCGGTAGCCGGCCGGAGGCATCGCTCACGGCTATTCGGCAACTTTGCCAGATTGGCCGGGCATGCCGCGGAGTACCCGCATCCGGTCGAGCAGGTCTTGCACGCGTTCGTGGTGCCGATAGGCGCCGCGCAGCAGAAGAAGCCCTCCGTGGAACGTCGCCGACGGTGGCGGCACGGCGGGAGCGTCCCGCGGCGGCACGCCACCGGCAGGCGGAAGCGTGTCGCTCGCCGCTTCCAGCTCCAGCGAGATCGCCTTGAGCAGCGATTCGCCGGATCCCTCGTCCAGCAAATCCTGGATCGGATAGACGCGCGTCACCTGGAGCCGCTCGGCCACCGGCTGCGTGGTGATCACGAGCACTTCATCGAGGATTGCATATTCCAGGCCCAACGGCCGCAGTATCTGCCGCAACCCCGACCTCAGCGGGACTCCTCTGAGCGCCAGCGTCACAGGCGTATCCAGCGGGATGTTCGCGGCATCCAGCGCGGCCGTATCGATGCGGATGTTGATGGAATGCACATCCTGAAGGTACTTCACGGTCTCCATCAAGGGCTGCTCGTTGAATTCGAGCTGCGTCGGTTTGAGCACGCGGCACGCCACTGGTAGTCGGTATCCGCCAGGAGCGGCTGCGGAGGGGGAGACTGCACGACGATCGGCTTGGGGGGCCGGCCCCAATACGCCAGAAATCCACACAGCGCCGCGACAACGATCAGCGTCGCTGCAAGGCTGAATTGATACCATCGCAAGCGACGGCGGGGATTGGCGGAAGCAAGCTCGACGTTCATGGCTTACCCATCGCTCGACGGAGCGGGATGAACTGACAGACGGACCGAATGGCCTGAAGACAGTAAGCCGCGCCACGGCCGGAAACGGGATAGCAACCAGATCGTGGCGTGACGATGAAATTGTATCGTGCTGCCGACACGGCCGTAAGCGATTGCGTCAGGGGGTGGCCGGTGCCGGAGCGTTCTCGCTCGGCGCGGCGGCGGCGGTGATCGGCTGGCTCCGCGGCGGTGCTTGCGTGGGCGCCGAGAGGGCGAGCGGGGCGCCGAAACCCAGGCCCGCAATGAGGTACACGACCGTGAGGGCAGTCTGGTTATTCGTCGTGGTCGGTGTCTCCATCGCCACGGTGATCATCAAGGCCGTCACCGCGCTGACGAAGACCAGGCCCGTGAAGATGGCGTTCACCCCCAGTGCCGAGCGCAGCACGGAGTCGGGACCGCGGTGCCGCCGGCGCAGCAAAATGTAGAGCGTCGTGGGGTAGACGGCCGCCAGCGTGCCGCCGTAGACCAGCCCCTTGGCGAGGTTCCAGCCGCTGTTGTTGGCGGAGCCCCGCACGGGGATGGCCGGCCTGTCCTCCAGGCCTTCGGCGACCATGAGACAGATGCCGAAGATGATGATCTGGACCGAGATGCTCAGCAGCAGCGTGAGAAAGACCTTGGCGCCCAGCATGGGATCGGCGACGTTGTCGCGGCGGCGGCGAACGTAGCCCAGCACGTAGATCAACAGGAAGGGCAGCAGAAACCCGATCAAGCCGTAGATCACGGCAACAAAACCGAACATCCCGAAGAAGATATCGTCGAAACCCATGGCGGTCCCCCCTGGCGTGAGGATGGCGGATGAATCCGCCCTAAGAGCGTATGCTTTAACCTAGGATGCCGCGACAGGCGCTGTCAACGAGCGCGGTGGGTAGTGTGGGTAGTTCGGTCCGCTTGGCTGGTAAGGACGACCAGTAGAATGTGGCGAAAGTGAACTAGGAGTGACACATGCTCCCCGCGCTCAGCCAGATCTGCACGCTGCCGGCCCCGTTTGAGGACGACGTGGCCGATTACGCGGCCGGCGGCTGCCGCGCGGTCGAGCTTTGGCTTGGGAAGCTCGAAACATATCTTCAGGGGCACTCGCGGGACGATGCTCGGCAATTGCTTCAGCGTCACGGCGTCGCCGCGCCGGTGGCCAGCTATCAAGGCGGTTTGCTCGATAGTCAGGGGGATGCCCGGCGTGAGCATTGGGACCACTTCGCCCGGCGGCTCGACCTTTGCCGCGAGCTGGGCATCGGCACGCTGGTGGTCGCGGCCGACGTGGCTGTTCCAGCCAAGGTAGGACGGATTTCCAATCCGTCCGTCGCCAATCCATCCGCGGCGGCGAGCGGTGGCGGCCGGATCGCAAACCCGTCCTACGGACCGCTCATCGACCGCGTAAAGGCCTCGCTCGCGCAAGCGGCCGAGCAAGCTGCGCGGAACGGCGTGCGGCTGGCGCTAGAGTTCCAGGCACGTTCCGCCCTGGCGAACAACCTGCAAACCGCCGCGGCCCTCGTCGCGGAGATCGGCAGCCCGCAGCTCGGCATCTGCCTCGATGCGTTCCACTTTGCCACCGGCCCGAGCAAGACCGAAGACCTGGGCTATCTGACGGCGGACAATCTGTTTCACGTGCAGCTCTCGGACCTGGCCGGCGTGCCGCGCGAGCTGGCGAGCGACGCCGACCGCGTCCTGCCGGGCGATGGCGACCTGCCGCTCGGGCCGCTGATCGATCGGCTGCGAGGGATCAGCTACGCCGGCTGCGTGTCGGTCGAGCTGATGAACCCCACGCTCTGGCAGGTGCCGCCGCGGCAGTTCGGCGAGATCGCCATCACGGCCCTCCGCAAATTGCTCGGCCAGGCGAGCATGGCGACGCGCTCCTGAAAATGGCCGTCACCTTTCCGCCTGAGGTCGTCACGCGGAAGCGTGAAGGCTGCACTCGAGCGACAATGTGTTGCCAACGCGGCGTTCCGGATGGATAATCCACATCGCCCGATGGGCCAACGGAACGCAGCGAGGCATCCCATGGACTTCAGCTACCTGTCGCGCGCCGGTTTGCTTTCCCTTCCATTAGCGGCATTGCTAGGGCTTGCGCCCGCAATGGCCCAGGTGGTGGTGGGAGACCTCGGGGTTGGCGGCCGTGTCTTCGGGCCGCCGCCGGTCGGCATGGTCGTGGGAGGCACCGTCACGCTGGGCGGAGGCCCCGGCTTTGCCTCGCCGCACTTCTTTTCAACCGGCCGGTCCTGGCAAGGCGGCGCGTTCTGGCATCAGCCGTCCTTCGCGTTTGGCTCGTTTAGTCCGTGGGGAGTTTCTGGCTGGGGATCTCCTGGCTGGGGTTGGGGATCGCCTAGCTGGGGTTGGGGATCGCCCGGTTGGGGCTGGGGACCTCGTCCCTGGGGCGGCTGGCCGTACGGCGGCTGGCCGTACGGCGGCTGGCGCCGGCCCTGGTTCCGGACGGGGCCTGTGATCCTGCCGCCGGTCGTGGTCCCGGCCGAGCAATTCTTCGGTCCGGCGGCCGCGGCTCGCATGCTGGGGGTCGATCTCTTCGGGGCGGTCCCGGCCCAACTGGGCACCATCGCTCCGGATTGTGTGGATCAAGACCGTGTCGTGCCGCTGGCACCGGAGGTCATTGGCCAGCGAGCCGAGCTGGCTCGTGCCAAGCGCGAAGAGAAACCACCGTTCGTCTCCAACGCCGCTGCCCGCCAGCGAGCGGCCAAGTTCATGGAGCTCGGTGACGGCTACTTCGCCGAGGCCAAATACGTGCTGGCCTACGAGCGCTACAAGTCGGCGGTGCAGGCCGCGCCGGACCTGGTCGATCCGTACCTGCGCCGCGGACAGGCCTTGATCGCCATGCGGAGCTACGACCTGGCCGCGCTGACCTATCGGCACGCCTTCAAGCTGCACCCGGATTGGTCCAAGACGGCCTTCCGCCTCGACGCGCTGTATGGCGACCGCCAGCACGACAAGGAAGATCACCTGGACGCGTTGGCTGCCGCGGCCGAGCGCGAGCCGACGGCCGAGCTGATGTTCCTCGTGGGAGCGCAGCTCCTCTACGACGGCCAGGCCGAGCGGTCGGTCAAGTTCTTCGAGCGCGCCAAGGACCTGCCGCACCGCGATCCGCTGCCGTTGCGGGATGTTGCGGAAAAGGGAATCGCCGAGAGAAAAGCGCCGGTGCACGCTCAGCCCGCTGCGGCGCCGCAGCCAGCGGTCAAGAAGCAGCGGCGCGACGAACCGGCCGTGTTCTAGCGGGCGCTGGGAGACCTCGTTCCCAAGCTCCGCTTGGGAACGCACGTCACGAAGCTCTGCTTCGTGGAGGCAGAACCTTCAACGGCGGCCACTTGCTACTCATGGGTGGGCTTATCGATCACGGTCAAGGGATTCGAACGGTGATCATCGGAATCGCCTTGGCATTCGTACTATTCGTGGTTGCCTTCCTTCTGGATAGCAGGGCGGCCAAGGCAGCTGACACTGTAAGCGCTGACACCGTCAAGACCGCCGGGATCGTGCTCAAATGGGTGCGGGGGGATAAGGAGATCAATTACGCCCGGATCGAGCCGCTCATCCGCGAAGCCGCCAAGAACGGGGCCAAGATCGTCTGCACGACAGAGTGTTTCCTGGATGGCTACGCCATCGCCGACAAGAGCATCCCGCTGGAGGACTACCGCAAGCTCGGCGAGCCGATTCCGTCGGGAGCCTACTACAAGCGCCTGGCTGCGCTGGCTGGCGAGTTGAAAATCCATCTCGTGGCCGGCATGCTCGAAGCCGACGGCGAGCAGCGCTACAATACGGCCGTGCTCATCGGCCCCGACGGCAAGCTCGTCGGCAAATACCGCAAGCAGAAGCTCGGGCACGAGAGCGTCCGCAACACGGCTGGCGACGCATCGAGCGTGTTCGAGACGCCCTACGGCCGCGTGGGCCTCTTGATCTGTGCCGATCGCACCGACGCGGCCATCGTCCGCCGCTTCCGCGACAACGGCGCGGAGCTGCTGATCTGCCCGTCCGGCGGCATGTTCGGCCCCAAGACCAATGACCCCATCGTGCAAGCCCGGTCGCGGGAGAACAAGCTGCCGATCCTTTTCGTCCACCCGGCGGAATTCCTGGTCACGACCGCCGATGGCCGCGTAGCGGAGACGACCATCGTGGGTGACAACCTGCTGGTCTCGCCGGGCGAAGTCGGCGGCGCGAAAGACGCCAAACGGGTGTTCTACTTCGACCTGCCGGTGGGAAGGGTCAAGGCGTCGGCGCCGTGAGCATGAAAAGGCTCGCGCGGGACCGGCGATCCACGGCGCTGCGATCTAGCAGCACGTCACTGAAGTAGAACCCATCGCGGCAGACGGACTGGCCGACCACGATTTCGATCTGCCGCGAGAACATCGGGCCGGCATAACAAAACGTGTGGAACTCTCCGCGCTCGCCGCAGGGATCAATGCCCGGCGGCAACTCGCCGAGCAGCACCTCATCGTACTTACGGCCAACCAGGCCGGCCGGCACCTGCTGAGGATCGACGCATATCAGCACGGCGCGCAATCCGGCCTGGAGCATGGTGCGCGCCAGGCTCGGCGTCTCGGCGGGCGAGCACCATAGCGGAAACAGCGGCTCGACTCCGGTGCCGGCCAACTGGCGCACGCGGTATTCGTGAATCTCTGGCAAGAACAGGTCGCCGAAGGCGAGGTGGGTGATGCCATCGCGCCGGGCTTGGGCAATTGCCGCGGACATGCGCTCTTCGAAGACGGCATTCGAGCAGGGCCAGGGCAAGAGGACGGGCCACATCGGCAGATCGGCCGCCGCGGGCTGAGCTTCCACCAGCTCGCGCCGCACCGCGTGCATGGCGACGCGGTCGGCCGCCTCGTTGAACGTGGTCACGAGGCCCACAACCTCGGTGTCCGGCTGCTGCCGCAGAACGTGCAGCGACCAAGCGCTGTCTTTGCCGGAACTCCAGGAAAGCAGGACGCGACGTGGCATGCCTACGCCCCAATCTCCCCCCCGTCCTTGCGGACGATGGCCACCGTCGCCGACCGCGGCCGGCCGCCGGCGGGGCCATCGGGCCAGGAGCTGACCGCTTTGGGGTTGGCCGGGTCGGTGAGGTCGCTAGCTGGCTCGCCGGGGTGCTGGATGTTCACGAACATGGTCTTACGGTCGGGGGTCATCGCCAAGCCGGTCACTTCACCCCCGTTAGGGCGAGTGAGAAAGCGGCGGACCATGCCTGTCTTCGGGTCGGCCGCCAGCATCATGTTGTTGCCCAGCGAAAACCCCTTGAAGTTCATGAGGCGTGCCGAGGCGTCGGTTCGAATCCACAAGATTCGGCCGCTGGGGTCGAACGAGAGCCCGTCGGGGCAGACGAAGGCATCGCCTTTCACGTTGCCGCGCAGCGACTTGTCGAACCAGTGAGGATCGCCGGCCAGTGCGAACAGCGACCAGGCGAACGACGTGGCGGCCCCGTCGCCGCCAGTCTCCCGCCAGCGGAGGATGTGGCCGAAGAGGTTCCTGGCCCGCGGGTTCACCGCGTCCACGCGCGCGGCCGGCGGCCCGGCCTCCGACATGCCCCGGCTCTCGTTGTTTGTCAGCGTCGACGAACACGTCCTTGGATGCCGGATCGACGGCCAGCCATTCCGGGCGGTCCATCATCGTGGCGCCCACCCAATCGGCCGCCTGGCGAGTGCGGACGCAGACATCCCCCTGCGAAGCGAAGCCGTTGGCTGCCACCAGTCCGTTTCGGCCGTGGGTCAGCTCCAGCCAGACGCCGGTGCCGTCGGCATTGAAGCGGGCGACGTATAAACTGCCTTCGTCGAGCAGGTCCTTATTGGCGACGGAGTCGCCCGGCACGTATTTCCGCCGGCTGACGAACTTGTAGATGTATTCGTTCTTCTCGTCATCGCCCATGTAAACCACGATCCGGCCGTCGGCTGCGCGGGTGACTTCCGCGTTCTCATGGCGGAAGCGGCCCAACGCGGTGCGCTTGACGGGCTTAGCAGCGGGGTCGTAGGGGTCGATCTCCACCACGTAGCCGAAGCGATTGGCCTCCTTGGGCTCGCGGGCCAGATCGAAGCGGCCGTCGAATTCCCACCAGCGGTACAGGCTGACCTTCGTCTCGTCGAGAAGGACGTAGTAGCCCTCCTTAGACAGCCCGTAGCGCTTTTGCTCCGCGGTGGACTTGAAATCCTCGGCCGTCGAGCCGAACACGCCTTGGAAGTTCTCTTCGCAAGTCAGATAAGTGTTCCAGGGAGTTTGGCCGCTGGCGCAGTTGTTGATCGTGCCCAGCACTTCAAGGCCGGCGGGATCGTCCGTCGTCTGCACGGCTTCGATGCCGGCGGCCGGGCCCGCGATCCGCATGGGCGTGTAGGCCGTGATCCGGCGGGCGTACTTGGACTTCTCGACCTGCCAGCGGCCGCCCACTTTCGCGACCTGGATGACGGAAGCCCCGTGGGCGGCCTGAGACTTGCGGTACGGCCTCCGCGCTGGCTACGTCATCCAGCCCCTTGGGAAACAGCATGGTCTGATCGGCGTACTCATGGTTCATGGCCAAGAGGCCGCGGTCCGCAGAACCGCTGCCAGGCAGTGGGAACCACATCATGCCGTCGTGCGCCCATGCCGGCTTGCTGCGCTTGCTCCTTCCAGGTGTCCGAGGCGTCATGCTTGAACGGCGGGGCCGCCCCATCGATCGGATGCCCCCAGGGATAGACCGGATAGGCTTCGTATCCTTCGGGCACGTTGACCGCGTCGTCGGTTGATAGGGGCACGCCCTCGAAGGCGAAGGGAAGCTCGGCGGCGCGCCTCCGGCGGACCTTCAGCGCCTGAGGCAAGCGCGGTGCCGAAGAAGGCCACGGCCGCCGAGCCGACGCCGAGCCTGACGAACTCGCGCCGAGAGACGCGTTCATCGACCACGGCAGCAAAGGGGACATCCTGCCAAGGGTTGCTGGATTCGTGAGTTTGGTCTTTCACCGGATCGCCTCGATGACCAGGAACGCGGCTTGGCCGGTCATTGGATTGCCATGAAGGACATCAAGCCTGGCGCGGCGTAGCCGCAACCACAGAAGACACGGAATGACACGGAAAAAAGACGACGCACGACTTGGTTTCCGGGCCCGTCCCAAATCTGCGGATCACGTAAGAGAATCCAATGTTCGTAGGATGAAGAATCTGTGAGACGAAGCCTCTCCTGGATTCCTGCCCTCGGGATCGCGCATTCTACTGGCTCTCCTTCGCTTCGTCGTCGCTTTGCTTTGGATCCAGATGTTCTATCAAATCCTGCCAATGGCTCTCCTCCTCCGCCAGCCCGTGAATCTGCGCGAAGTCGGCCAGTTCCTCCGCTCGGCGCAGCGGATCGGCGCCGCAGGTCCACCAGACCTTGGCTTGGCATTCCGGGCAGAACTCCAGCGGCTGGCGGTCTGATTCGCCTAGGCTGTTGCTGCCGTTCATGCCGCACTCATGGGCGATGCAGTGCGGCATGCCCAGCATGTGGCCGGTTTCGTGGACCGCCATCTTGACCGTCCGCCGCAGATACTGCCGGTAGGCCGCGGGGCCTTCCGCGGGGTTGCCATTGCGATACAACGACCACACGCCGACGCGTTGGCCCATCGACGCCTGGCCGAAGACGAAGTTGCCGCTGCCGGGCCACAGATCGCCGGCCGTCAGCCCCAGCACCGCGATGGCATCCGTCGGCCGCCGCGGCAGCAGCACGTCGGAAAGCAGGTAGGTGGTTAGCGTCTGCTCGTCGCCCCAGCGGGGATGCGTGCGCCGCGCGTGGGCCGGCAAATCGTCCAGCGGCACGCGGTCCAGCAGCTTGACGGGCAGGGCAAAGAACCGCTCCATCGCGTCCTGCGTTTCCTCCAGCACCCGCTCCTCCAGCGGTGTGAACTCCCCCAGCGGGACGAGGTAAATCGTCTCGTACTCCTCGCAGAGCGGCTTTTCCAGGCGGCACGCCGACGTATTGCTCGAACGATTGCCCGGCTTCGTCGTGCTTCGAGAGCCACTCGCCGGGCTGCGGCGGCGCCTTTGGCCGATAGAGGGGGCGAATCCGCGACTGCATTTCGACGAGGTGGGCCAGAGCGGACATGTCCGGAGGCGCCGGAGTGCGGCGCCAGAACGGACGGCCCGCCAACACCCAGCAGGCCAAACCGATCACCACCGCAGCAGCCGACCCCGAGAGAATACGACGGGCACGACTCATGAAGACCTCGCCGGGGCGGCTGACGATTGGGCAAAACCCATCCCATTGAGATTCTAAGGCGGGCTTCTCGGGCAAGTCGAGCCAAAGACGCGCGGCCGCCAAGCCGCGACTCACGTTGCTGACACACCTGCCGAACGTGCGGAATGTAGGGCGCGTCGCGGCGCGAGAATGCTTCCTAGCACGTCAAGCGCCCGGGCAAGTCGTTCCATGTCGCCGGGCGTGCTATGATCTTCGCACCACCGAGCGACAGGAAAACCGTCCATGGACCCCGCCGCCGCCCCCGCCCCCCGCGAGCGCCTCGCCAAAGTGCTCCACCAGTACTGGGGCTACGAGAGCTTCCTGCCGCTGCAAGAGCCGGCGATGCAGTGCGCGCTTGCCGGGCGCGATTCGCTCGTCGTGCTGCCGACCGGCGGCGGCAAGTCGCTCTGCTTCCAGGCGCCGGCCATGTGCCGCGACGGGCTGGCCGTCGTCGTCTCGCCGCTCATCTCGCTGATGAAGGACCAGGTCGACGCCCTCCGCGACTGCGGCGTGCCGGCGGCCTGCGTCAACAGCACGCACACGGCCGGCGAGCGACGACACATCGCGCGACGAAATCCGCGCCGGCCGGCTGCGGCTGCTCTACGTCGCTCCTGAGCGGCTGGTGCAGGAGCGGACGCTCGAGTTCCTCAAAGGCCGCAAGGTCTCGCTGATCGCCATCGACGAAGCCCATTGCATCAGCGTCTGGGGGCACGACTTCCGCCCGGAGTATCGCGAGCTTGGCCAGCTCCGCAAGCGGCTGCCGGAGGTCGGCATCCACGCCTACACGGCCACCGCCACCGAGCGCGTGCGGCAAGACATCGTCCAGCAGCTCGGGCTGCGTGACGCCGAGGTGCTCGTCGGCTCGTTCGACCGGCCGAACCTGGTATATCGCGTCGAGCGGCGGGCGGACCGGCTCTCGCAGATCTGCGCCGTGCTCGACCGGCACCGTGGCAGCTCGGGCATCATCTACTGCATCACCCGCAAGGAGGTCGATCAGACCTGCGAAGCCCTGGTGCAGCTCGGCTACCCTGCCCGGCCGTATCATGCCGGGCTGGAAGACGACGACCGCCGGCGGAACCAGGACGCCTTCATCGAGGAGAAGGTCGATACGATCGTGGCCACGGTGGCCTTCGGCATGGGCATCGACAAATCGAACGTCCGCTACGTCGTGCACGCCGGCATGCCCAAGTCGCTGGAGCACTATCAGCAAGAGAGCGGCCGGGCGGGCCGCGACGGACTGGAGGCCGAGTGCTGCTTGATCTATTCCACGCAGGACGTGATGACCTGGAAATGGATGCTGGACAAGGACGAATCGCCGCCGGAAGCCCGCAAGGCGGCGATGCGCTCCGTGGACGTGATGGAGAACTTCTGCACGGGCCTGGTCTGCCGGCACCGGGCGCTGGTCGAGCACTTCGGCCAGACGTACGAGCGGGAGAACTGCGGCGCGTGCGACGTCTGCCTCGATGACGTGGAGCTGGTCGAGAATGCCACGGTCATCGGCCAGAAGATCCTCTCCTGCGTGCTTCGCTTGCAGCAGCGGTTCGGCGCCGACTACACGGCCAACGTGCTGGCCGGCTCGAAGGAGCAGCGCATCCTGCAAGCCGGGCACGACCAGCTCAGCACCTACGGCCTCTTGGCCACGGACGGCAAGCGGGCCGCGCGATTGGATCGAGCAGCTCGCGGCCCAGGGCTATCTCATCAAGGCCGGCGAGTTCAACGTGCTGGAGGTAACGGCCGAGGGCCGGCGGTTGCTCAAGGGCGAGGTCACGCCGCGGCTGCTGGCCCCCGCCAAGAAAGCCGCCAAAGAGAAGAGCCGCGCGGCTGCGCCGGACATCGATTCGTGGGAAGGGGTTGATCACGACTTGTTCGAGGCGCTGCGCGTGCTGCGTCAGGACGTCGCCCTTCAGCAAGGCGTGCCGCCCTATGTAATCTTCCACGACACGGCGCTGCGCGACATGGCCCGGCGGCGCCCCAGCACCCTGGGCGGCTTCCACCAGGTGCAAGGCGTTGGCGAAAAGAAGCTGGCCGACTACGGCGCGGCATTCGTGGGCCTGATCTCCGATCACTGCCGGGCTCACGGGCTAACCAGCGACGTGACACCGCCGCCTCCCAAGCCGGCGCCGCGGCCAGCGGAGCCGCCCGCCGGCCCGTCGATGGCCGCGGTGGCCTCCTTCGGCTACTTCCGGCAGGGCCTGTCGGTGGAAGAGGTCGCCCGGCGGATGGATCGGGCGGTTTCCACGGTGCGCGGCTACCTGGTGGATTTCATCCGCCACGAAAAGCGCAGCGACGCGGCCCCGTGGGTGACCGCCGCGACCGTCGAGCGCGTGGCCGGCGCCGCCGAGATCGTGGGCGGCGAACGGCTCAAGCCGATCTTCGACGCGCTGGGCGGCACGGTGCCTTACGATGAAATCCGCATCGCCATGGAATGCCTGAGAAACGCAGCGGCGAGCGTCGAGCCGTAAGGCCGACGTGTGGCGATGTGCGATTTGCAGCCACTGAACGTCAGGGCGACATTGCAAAATGCAAAGTGCAAAGTGCAAAATGCAAATTGCCAAAGACGCAAGTGCCGACGCGCAGGGTGGGGGTGGCACCCGCGACGTCGTCATCATGGTTTGCAAGTGCAAAATGTAAGAACCTAGCAACGTCCGATTCGCGCTTCGTCGGTGGCGGCGCACTAGCGTCAAGTCTGTCCTGGCGGTTGCTCCGCCGGTAATATCGAGGCTATGCCTGATGCTGGTTTGGATCATCCGCAGCCGCCTGACACGCGTCGCGTGGCCACGTCGGCCACGTCGGGCTTACGCCTCGACGCTCGCCGGATCGTGCTCCGGTTCGTGCGGCACCGCGCCGTCCGTTGGGCGGCAATCGGCCTCTTGCTGGGAACCGGACTGACGGTCTTCGCCGATTGGTTCATCGCTTTCCCCGAGGGGGTGCAGGCGACGTACGTCACGCGCGGCAAGTGCATCGAGTGCCACAAGGCGGAGCACCATGCCTGGCAAGGCTCGCACCACGACAAAGCGATGGACCAGGCCACGCCCGAATTCGTGCTGGGGAACTTCGACAATCAAGAGTTCGCCTATGACGGCCGCGTGTCGCGCTTCACCCGCGAGGACGACAAGTTCTTCGTCACCACCGACGGGCCGGGCGGCAAGCCGGGCACGTTTCGCGTCAGCTACACCTTTGGCGTCGAGCCGCTCCAGCAATACATGGTCGAGATGGAGCACGGCGCGTGCAGGTGCTCCCCTTCGCCTGGGACACCAAGGGCAAACGGTGGTTCCATCTCTATCAGGACGATCCTCGGCCCGTCCGGCACGACGATCCGCTGCATTGGACCCAGCCGGGCCAGAACTGGAACCATGTCTGCGCCGACTGCCATTCGACCAACCTCCAGAAGGGCTACGACAACGCCACCGACACCTTCCACACCACCTACAGCGAGATCGACGTAAGCTGCGAGGCCTGCCATGGGCCGGGGAGCATGCACGTCGAGCTGGCCGAGAAGAAGTGGTTCTTCTGGGATCGCCGCCACGGTTACGGCCTGGCCAAGCTCAAAGACGCCGACCCCACGACGCTGCTTGATACGTGTGCCCGCTGCCACTCACACCGCAGCAGCATCCACGGGGGCTTCCACGCCGGCGGGGCGCTGCTCGATCACTACCTGCCCGCGCTGCTCGATAGCGGCCTCTATCACGACGACGGGCAGATCGACGAGGAAGTGTACGAGTACGGCTCGTTCCAGCAGAGCCTCATGCACCGTAAGACGGTCCGTTGCACCGATTGCCATGATCCGCACACGACGAAGATCAAGTTCCCGGGCAACCGGCTGTGCGCGCAGTGCCACCTGCCGGCCAAATACGATACGCCCTCGCATCATCATCACAAGACCGAAGGAGCCGGCGGGCAGTGCATCGAGTGCCACATGCCGACGAAGAAGTACATGGTCGTCGATCCGCGCCGCGACCACAGCCTGCGGGTGCCCCGGCCCGACCTGAGCCTGAAGCTCGGCACGCCCAACGCCTGCGCGGGCTGCCACCTGGACGAGAAGAAAGCCGGACAGGCGGACGAATATGCGAAGCTGATCGCATCTGCGCCAGAACGACGCCAAGGCGAAAGAGCGGCTGCGGAAGCTCGACGACTGGGCGGCCCAGCACATCGCCAAGTGGTACGGCGAAAAGCGGCGCGACGATCCGCACTATGCCCTCACGCTGGCCGCCGCGATGCGGGGCCGGCTGGAAGACGGAGCGCGGAAGCGCGACCGCGGACAGGAGCTGGGCGAGATCGCGGAGCGCTTGGTGGCCGTGGCGAAGAAGTCGGGCGACGTCGGGCCGATCGTGCGGGCCAGTGCCGTGTCGCTCATGGCCGGCTATGGCACCCAATCAACTTACGACGCCACGTTGGCGGCGCTCAAGGACCGCGAGCCGCTCGTGCGGCTGGCTGCCGCTCGCAATCTCCAGGCCTTCCACGGCGTCACCACGGGCACGCGCTGGGAGTTCAACGAGCTGCCGCCGGAGGATGCTGAACAGCTTTCGCGAACGTTCGGGCGGTTGCGAAACCTGGCTGCTCCGCTGCTGAAAGACCCCATCCGGGCTGTTCGCTTCGAGGCCGCCCGCGCGTTGGCGGCCGTGCCGCCCGGCCTCGTGGACGAAGGGGAGCGGGAGACGCTGGCGACGGTGTTGGCCGAGTTCCGCGCGGGCTGCCTCGATTCGGGCGATCAGGCTGCCTCGCACGCCATGCTTGCGGAGCTGGCCGGATCGCAAGGCCGGCTGGACGCGGCCGAGCGCGAGTACCGCCTGGCCATGGTCCGGCTGGCGGACTTCATTCCCGCGCGGACCGGCCTGGCCGAAATCTACCGCCACCAGAAGAAGCCTGTCGAAGCCGAGAAGCTGTTGCGCGAGGCGCTCTCGATCGTGAAGAAACTGTCCGACGATGACCGCCGCCGCCGGCCTCAAGAAGCGGAGCTGTACTATCAATGGGGTCTGCTCGCCGCAAGCACCCCGGCTGCCGGCACCTCGCCCGCCGAGAGCAGCCGCCTCGGCGAGGCCAGCAGTCTTTTGGGCCGCGCCGTTCGCCTGGCCCCGGATCACACGCGAGCGCGCTTCGCTTTGGCAACGGTGCTGCGGGACATGGGCGAGCTCGATGCCGCGGAAAGCGAATACCTGCGGACCTACGAGCAATTCCCCTGGTTGGCGGATTACCGCGGCGGGCTGGTCTCCATCTATCAGATGCAACTCGATAGACTGTCGCAGCGCCAGCGATGGCGAGAGGCCCTGCCGTATGCCCAGAAGCTCGTCTACCTCGTGCCGGGCGACCGGCGGTTGGCGGCTCAGCTTGGGGAGATCGAGCAGAAGGCGAAATAGGCGGTCGTGTTTGAGGTGCCAAGTTGGTACCTCAAGAGTGCTGCCGCGCCGGAGGCATTTTTGAGATCACAAATGTGATCTCAAGTGCGGTGTGAAGGAATCCTCATGGCCAAGGAGCATCAATCGCCGATTCCTGCGGAGCGGATCGAGAAGGCGATTCTCTTGATTCGCAGCCCCCTAACGGAATGTGGGGGGGTGCTCCCCACGCCCCTCCCGCAGAAGGCCTTCTGAGTAGGCGAGTCGCCCCCGGCGCACTTGCCTCTCCTTACATGATTTCCGGCACGTTTGGAAACGTGCCCCACGTTAACGATGATCCTGCTGAACGTCCAATCCCTGGCCAAACACTTCGGCCCCGAGCCGGTGCTCGATGGGGTCTCGTTCGAGGTGCGGCCGGGCGAGCGGATCGGGCTAGTTGGCCCCAACGGCTGCGGCAAAACGACCCTGCTGCGCATCCTGGCCGGGCAAGAGGAGCCGGATAAGGGGACTCTGGAGCTACACCCGACGGCCCGCGTCGGCCTCTTGGAACAGCATCCGGAGTTCGAGCCGGGCCAGGCCGTGTGGGACGTGGCGATGAGCGGGCTGGCCGAGCTGATCGAACTGGGCCATGACGTCGAGCGGGCTGCGATGGAGCTGGCCGCCAGCACGGAGCCGGTGGAGCACCGCCGCCTGGCCGAGCGTTTCGACCGCTTGCAGCACGACTTGGAGAGCCGCGGTGGATATCACCTCGATCAGAAAGTGGTCCGCGTTCTCGAAGGGCTCGGCCTGTCGAAAGAAGCGCATCGGCAGCCGGTGAATCAGCTCAGCGGCGGGCAGCAGAATCGGCTGATGCTGGCCCGGCTGCTGCTCTCCGAGTCGAGCGTGCTGCTCCTCGACGAGCCGTCGAACCACCTCGACATGCAGGCTACAACCTGGCTGGAAGACTTTCTCGTCGAGTTGCCGCCGGGCCGGGCGGTGATCGTCGTCAGCCACGACCGCTACTTTCTCGACCGCGTGACCAACCGGACCGTGGAGCTGTTTCGCGGCACGGTCGATGCTTACACCGGCAACTTCTCGGCCTATTGGCGGCAGAAGGCCGAGCGGCTAGAGGTGCAGCGCCGCACCTACGAGAAGCAGCGCGAATTCATCGCCAAAACCGAAGACTTCATCCGCCGCAATCACTACGGGCAGAAGCACCAGCAAGCCGAAGACCGCCGCAAGAAGCTCGAGCGCGTCGAGCGCGTCGAGCCGCCGCGGGAGATCGTCGGCCCGCCGATGGGCTTCCCCCCGGCCCGCCGCACCGGCGACATCGTGCTGCGGATCGAGCACCTGGCCAAGAGCTACGACCGGCCGCTCTTTGCCGGGCTTTCGTTCGATGTGTTGCGCGGACAACGCTGGGGAGTCCTCGGACCCAATGCCACGGGCAAGAGCACGCTGCTGCGGTGCGTGGTCGGTCAGGTGACGCCCGACGAGGGCCGGGTGACGACCGGACAGGGCGTGCAGATCGGCTACCTGGACCAATTGACTGCCGGCATCGATCCGGAAGCGCAGGCGGTGGACGCCATCCGCCCGCGCGGCAAGGAGTTCACCGAGCCCCAGCGGCGCGACCTGCTTGCCCGCTTCGGACTGCAAGGCGACATCGTCTTCCAGCGCGTCGACGTCGCTCAGCGGCGGCGAGCGCAGCCGGGCCGGCCTCGCGCGCTGGCGGCTGAAGACGCCAACGTGCTGATCCTGGACGAGCCGACGAACCACCTGGACATCTGGGCCCGCGACTCGCTGGAGCAAGCTCTGCGGAAGTTCGACGGCACGGTGCTGCTGGTCAGCCACGACCGGTACTTCCTGAACCGGGTGGTCGATCACCTGCTGGTGGTCGAGCCGATGAGCGACGGATCGAGTGCGGCTGTCGCTGGGGCGGCGACGAACCGCTTTCGCGTCATCGAGGGCAACTACGACACCTATTTGCATTTTGTGCAGCAGGGCCTGGCTGAGCCCTTGGACCAGGGGGTTTCCCGCTCATCGACGAATGGGACGGCGCGAGGCGATCCAGCAAAGCGATTGGGAAATCGGGACGCAGAGACCAGTCCCGCCAGACGAAAGCGGCGGTTCCCGTATCGCAAAGCGGCCGACGTGGAAGCCGAGATCCACCGGTGGGAGGCCGAGATTCAGGAATGCCAGCTATCGCTCGCCGACCCGGAGGTGTTTCGCGACGGCGACCGAGTGCGCGAGGTCAAGGCCCGCATCGCCGAGTTGCAAGAATCGCTGCCGCGTCTTTACGAGCATTGGGAGGAAGCGGTGGAGCTGAATCAGTAGGGTGGGCTACGCCACGCGGAAGACCTGCTCATCGCTGGCACCGCCGATCTTGCCGATTTTGTGGGTCACGGCGTGGGCCATGGCGACCAGGGTTTGGAAGGTGCCTTCCTGCACGACCTCGTCCTTCTGGTTGGTGAGCTGACGTTTCCAGGTGACCGCACCTTGACGCCGGCCGTGCGGCCGTTTGTCGAGAATCTCCGTGATCACGTGCACCGTGTCGCCCACGTAGAGCGGTTTGTGAAACCGCCATTCCTGAATTCCCGTGAACGCCACGGTCGCCGCCCAGGGGCTATGCAATCCCAGACCGGCCACGAACGACAAGCCCAGCAGCCCGTGGGCGATCGGCTGCCCGAACGTAGACGTGCGGGCCGTCTCGTGATCCACGTGCAAGGGATCGAAGTCCCCCGTGACGCAGGCGAAGTTCACCACGTCGGCCTGGGTGATCGTGCGGGCCTGGCTGCGCCAACGATCGCCGATCGTCAGCTCGTCGTAGCTTTGTGGTCGAGACATAGGCGAGGAGTCAGTGATCAGTGATCAGTGGTCAGGAGTCAGGAGTCAGGTGACGAACTTCAGTGCACTCGGCATGCGACGATCAGATTTACACTTTGCATTTTGCACTTTGCATTTTGCATTCCTCGGTCATTCCACCTGTCCTAGAGTAAACAGGACGGCGTCGCCCCCTCTCGTCAGGCGGCCTTCGCTTTGCGGTATTTCGCGCGATTGTCTTTCCAGCGCCGGTGGAGCCACCAATATTGCTCGGGTGCCAGGCGGACCATCTCTTCGATCTGGTGCGTGTACCACTGGGTGATCTCCTTGACGCTGGCCAGGGAACCGTCCGCCGCTCGCGGGTCGAAGGCGGCGTGCAGCATCATTTCCCATTGCAGGGGCCGATCCAGGCGGCGGCAGGAGCCGACGATCACCGGCGCGTGGTGCTGGAGCGCGAAGAGTGCGATTGCCTTGTGAGCCGAGGCAGGGCGGTTGAAGAACTCTACCCAGCAGCCCTTGCTGCCGGCGTATTGGTCGGCGACGAAGGACACCGTGGCCCCTGACGCCAGAAGGTCGAGAATGCGCTCGTAGTCGCTTTGCTTCGAGAGCATCGTCTGTCCCGTGGTCTGTCGGAAGCGATTCACGAACTCGTCCAGATACGGGTTGTCCAGCGGCCTGGCTACGGTGAACAGCGGATACCCGAAGAGGGCGATCGTGTAAGTGGCCAGCTCGAAGACGCCAAAGTGGGCGGTGACCAGGATCAGCGGTTGGCCGGCCAGCAGGGCCTTGGTGAGCTGCGCCTCGCCGCTGAAGTGCATGTAACGCCAGTAGTTGCCGCCACGCAGTTTGCGCTGGGCTTGGGCCACGTCGAGTACGAAGAGAAACAGGTGCTCCCACATCCGCCGCGCCAGGCGCCGCCGCCCGGCGGGATCGAGGTCCGGGAAAGCGTGCCGCAGGTTCTCGTCGATCGTCTTGCGGCGCACGCGCAGCACGTCGGAGAAGAGCGGCGCCAGCACTCCGGCCGCCGCCTGGCAGAAGGCCAGCGGCAATGCTTGCACCAGGCAAAGCACGAACCTCACGAGGCAGTAAGCGAGGAAGTGGCCGGCTCGTTGCATCATGTGCCACTGGCTCCGCCAGTGTTTCGGCGAGTGGGAAGCGGCCGGCCGTATATCTACGGTTCGCGCAAGCCCAAGGCGACGTTATTGTCCCGGCCCCCGCGAAATCCTCAAAGAGCGCTTTCCCCGCACGAGAAGGTCTCGCCCATGTCCCGCAACCGCATTCTTGTTTCCATGCCGCGCACGGCAATCGCATTGGGCGGCGCGCTGGCGCTGCTTTTGCTGGCAGGCTGCAATCGCTCCCAAGGCGACGGCGGCGCCACGAGCAAGGCCACGCTCACCTCGGCCCAGGCCGCAGACCCCGCCACGCCCAAGTCTGGCAGGGAGCTGCTGGAAAAAGTCGCGGCCGCCTATCGCCAGGCGGTCACCTACAGCGACCGCGGCGTGGCGCGCGTCGAGTACAAGCTCAATGACAAAGAGACCAAGCATGCCTTTCCGTTCTCGGTGACGTTCGCCCAGCCCAACCGCATCTGGTTGAAGGCGTATGAAGGCGAAGTCGTGTGCGATGGGCAGCGCATCTCGGCCGTGCACGAATCGATTCGTGGCTATGTCCGCACGGCCGATGCCCCGGAGAAGCTCACGCCCGCAAAGGTCTACGGCGACGCATTCCTGGGCAGCGCGCTCAACGAGCGCCAGGTTGGCGGCCCGCTGCAACTGGAGTTTCTGCTCAACAACAAGGTGCTCGACTATCTGCTCTCGCAAACCAGCGACGAGCCGGAGCTGCTCGACGCAACCACGATCGACCAGGAGCCGTGCTGGCGCGTGCAGCTCGCCATGCCGCAGGGCAAGACGGTCCTTTGGATCGGCCAGGCCAGCAGCGTGCTGCGCCGCGTCGAGTATCCCACCGATGAGTTCCGCCGCATGCTGGAGCAAGACGGTCAGGTCAGCGACATCGTGGTCGTGGCCGACTTCGCCGACGCGAAGTTCAACGAGCCGCTGGCCGACGACGCCTTTCGCTTCGAGCCCCCCGCCGGCGCCAAGGAAGTCAAGCAGTTCGTCGGCCCCTCGCCCACGGACGTGATGGGCAAGAAGCCCGGCGCCTTCGAGTTTACGTCGCTGGCCGCCGCCGGAGCCGAGGCAAAGATCACCGACAAGTCGCTGGAAGGCAAAGTCGTGGTGCTCGACTTCTGGGCCACGTGGTGCGAGTACTGCCGGCAGAAGATGCCCGACATCGTCAAGACCCATGAGAAGTACAAGGACAACGACAAGGTCCGCTTCTTGCTGGTGAGCATCGATCAGCCGGAGGTCACGGCCGAGCAAGTGAAGGCCAAGCTGGCGGAGCTGAAGATCGACCTGCCGGCCGCGCGCGACGGGCAGTTCCATGCCTTTACGATCTTCAAGGTGCCGGGCATCCCCAGCCGCATCGTGATCGGCGCCGACGGCACCATTCAGGCGGGCGCGGTCGGGCTGACGGCCCAGGGGGTCGATCCGGTGGCCGAGCTGAGCGGCAAGATTGACGCCCTGCTGGCCGGCAAGGACCTTTATGCTGAGATGATCGCCGAGTTCGAGAAGGCGATGATGCAGCCGCCGCCGGAGCCGGCCGAGCCGGGCGACGCTCCGGCACAGCCCCAGGTGAAGATCGCCCCGCAAAGCGATCCGCAGACGGTGAAGCTCACGCCGCGGTGGACCTGCGGCGACACGGTGCAGCCGGGCAACCTGCTCGTCGTGCCGTCGGCCGAGGGGCCGGCCAGGCTTCTGGCCATCGACAACTTCAACACCGTCGTGGAAATCAACCCGGCCGACGGCAAGCTCGCCGCGAAACACGAGCTGAAGCTGCCCGCCGAAACAGCGGTGACCTTCCTGCGCACCGCCGTGGATGGGCAAGGCAAGCGATTTTTCGCCGCCTCGGCCGTTGGACAGCCGCAGGTGTTTGTTTTCGACGATGCGTGGCAGCCGTTGGGCCATTATCCGCCCAAAGGGACGCAGGCCGCGGTCGGGGACGTGCAACTGGCCGATCTGGACGGCGACGACAAGCTGGAACTGTACGTTGGCTTTTTGCAGCGAACCGGCGTGCACGCGGCATCGCTCCAGGGGCAAAAGCTCTGGTCCCATGAGAAGATCGCCAACGTGGTAAGCATCGTCGTGAACGAGCGCAAGCTGCTCTGCGTGCACGAGCCGGGTAAGCTGACGCCGATCGATCAGCAAGGCAATGGCGGCGCGGAAACGGCCATCGGCCAACGCGCCGTGCGCTGGCTCCTGTCCGCCCGCCTGGAGGGTGATGCGGACGCCTTCGCGGCCTTGGCGTACGTCGCGCAGGACGAGAACAAGACCCAGGTCACCGACGCCGTCATGGGGGTCGATCTGGCGGCGGGCAAAGACCTGTGGACCTATCCGCTGCCGACCGGCCAGCAGCCCTGGCTGGAGCAGCTAGCGGCGGGGCGCGTGGTGGGCGGCCAGCGCCACTGGATCGCCGCCTCGGCCGACGGCTCGCTGCACTTTGTGGCCGCGGATGGAAAGCCGCTCGATCGGTTCAACGTCGGCGCAGCCGTCACCGGCTTTGCCGCCGTGGAAATCGACGGCAAGCCACATTTGGTGATCGCGGCGGGCGACAAGCTGCGGGCATGGCTCGTGGAGCCCAAGTAGCTCTGTGTGGCCGACTCGCTCTGCCAGTCGGAGTCCGACCGTTTGCTTGCTGTTGCCAGCATTGCCATCGGCGCACAAAGTAGCCTCGTCAGGCTGCGGTGTCGCCGCTACATTTCGCCGCGGCTGGTCTGAGCAACTTCCTGCGAGTTGCCGCCGACTCGCAGCGAGTCGGCCACAGAGGCCAGGTGACTTTCGATTCTCGCGGAGGCAATTGATGCGCACGTTATTCATCTTCCTGCTCGGAGCGGCGGCCGGGGCCGGCGGCATGTTCGTCTCGCACACGTATCACGTGGTCCGAGCCGACGACGGCTTCCACCTGGTCTCCAAGCTGACGCCGCAGTTCAACGACACCTACGTGGACATCCGTAACTTCGATCTGCGCGCCTGGGGCGGTCACCACCCGCTGGCGGTGGCGCTGGTGAAGGCCAACAAGGGGCAGCTCGTCACCCAGGGCGCCGGCGAAGGCCTCCACAACGCTGCCAAAAGCGTGCTCGACGTGCTGGACGGGCGGGGAAGCCACTAACGGCGACCCAGCCAATCGCGGGCTTAAAAGCCGAGGATCTCGATTTCCGTCACGCCGCCGCTGCCGTCGGGGTTCCACGTGCTGCGCGGCTCGATCTTGACGTAGCGGCCGCGCACCAGCGGCACGGCCAGCGTGATGCTGTAGTCTGCCCCCGTGGCTTCCCCCCGCGCTTGCGGGACCTGGCCACGCGAGACCGGCGAGAGTAGCGACGGCTCAGGGCTGACGAACAGCTCGACCTCTTTCCAGCCGCGGTAGAGCGTGCCGGGCAGGTTGTAGTTCCAGATGCGGATGCCCGTGACGGTGCGCTCGCGGCCCAGGTCGAGCACCACCAGCGGCCGGCCTTCCGTGCTGTGCAGCCACATGTGGGCCGCGTCGATGGAGTTCCATTGGCCGTCCGCCACTGCCTGGGCGGCCTTCTCCGTCTCGGCGTCGGGCCGAACCACCTTGATCGGCTTGAGCACGGCCGGCTCGAGCATCCCCGTGGCGATGCCCAGCGACATGGCCTCGCGGGCCGTTTCTCCCAGCTCGCCGCTCTTCGTGTCGCCGGCAATGACTTTCTGCAGCCGGGCTGGCAGCGCGGCCAGCCGCTGGTCTTGCTCGTCGGTGAGCTCATCCAGCCCGCGCCGCGCCGGCACATCGACCTGCCGGTGCAAGCGGGCCGCCTTGAGCGCGGCCCGCAGGGCGTCGGGCAAGGCCGCGTCGTCGGCTTCCAGTTGCGGCAGCAGGCTGACCAACGTGGTCGCCGGCGGGTCCGGCACCCGCGCCAGCGCCGCCAGAGCCGCGCCGCGCTGCCTGGCCTCGAGGGCCGAGAGCGCAAGCTTCAACAGCGGTGCGCCGGAACCCGGCTGATCGAGCTTCTCCAGCACGCGGATCGCCTCGGGCCACGACTTTTCGTGCTTCGTGCTCGCCAGCACGGCGATCATCGCCGGGATCGTCCGCTCGGTATCGGGAATGTAACGAAGCACCTCCAACGCATTGGCCACGAGCACCGGGTTCTCGCTGCGTGTGGCCTCGACCAGGAGCGGGAGGGCCACCTCGGTATCCCCCAGCAATCGCTCCCGCGCGGCGCGCACGCTGCCGCGATCGGACTGCTCGAGCAGGCGCATCTGGCTCGCCAGGTCGCGGCGGGCCTTGCGCGTGGATTCGATCTTCGAGCGCAGCTTGCCGGCTGCATCGCGCTCCGCGGGCGTCGGGTCGATGGCCAGTGCGCCATCCAGCGACCGGCTGGCCGCCGCCAGGTCGCCGTCCTTGATGGCCGCGTCGGCCTGCGCCAGCAGCTCGACGCGGCGCTTGGCGGCGGCCTCGGCCGATCTCCTGGCCAGCTCGATCTGAAGATCCGAGAGCCGTTTGGCTTGCTCGTCGGACAGCCTGGCCTCGTTCCGCGCCGCGGACAGCTCGTCCAGCGCCTTCGTGCCGGCCGGCAGGTCGCCCGACGTAATCAGCGAATTGGCCAGGCTCAGCCGCTCGGTCCAATCCACGGTCTTGGGCATGTCGGGCTGTATTGTGCTGGACTTCTGTTGTTGACTCGGCTCGGTCTTGATGGCGACCAGGTCGTCATCCGGCGAGGAGGTACTCGACGTGCCGCAGCCGCCGATCGCGGCCAAGATCACCAGGCCGAACACGATCGCGCCAGAGATCAAGGGCGCCATTGTTTGCCATCGAGTCACATTCTTCATCGCGTTTTGCTTTGTGCTCTTGGTGCTCTTCGTGGCTAAATCTTACTTCATCCAGCACGAGTTAGACGGGTCGCCGGCTCGACTGAGTTGGTCGCATTCTCAGCGATACTCTTGGCGCACCGGGTGGAATACGTCCAGCGCCTTGGCCCCTGCGGCGCCTGCCACACAGGTATGCTTCACGCCGCCGGGGATGCGCCACATCTGGCCCGGCCGCAGCGTCTGCCGCTGGCCGCCGATCGTGAAATCGAGCTCTCCCTCGAGCAGCAGACCCATTTGGTCGTGCGGATGGCTGTGCTCCTCGACCACCGCGTGCGGCTGCAACTCGACCAGCGAGAGCATCAGCCGCTCGGTGCTCGTCGTGTAGATCTCCACGCCGGGAAAGATCGTGTGGCGGGCGCAGGTGGCTTGATCGACGAAATAGGAGGACATTTGACAGAATCGCTTCGCTCTGGCGTCCGACGCTTCTTGATGTCTGTGACGAACTTCGAACATCCAACATCGAACATCCAACATCGAACAAAGTGCGGCCAGTGCAATCTACCGTTCGATGTTGGATGTTCGATGTTCAGTGTTCGATGTTCGCATGCCGAATTCCGCCTTCAATCTATCCTGCCACGCGCCGCCATGCCATCCGTCCTCACGAGCGTCCAGCAGCGATGGCTGCGCTTGCTGCGGAAGTCTGGCGGGATGGTCTGCCGGGTGATCTCGCGGATCGTGGCGCCCTGGATCGCGTCGTCGTGGAGCTTGAAGCGGTGGCGGTTGGTCGAGAAATAAATCTTGCCGCCGATCGCCATCTGGCCCAACAGCACGTTGAGCAGTTCGGCATGGTGCTGCTGCACGTCCCAGACGTCGGTCAGCCGCTTGCTGTTGGAGAAGGTCGGCGGATCGACCACCGCCAGCTTGAAGGGCGGCTCTCCCCGGCGTGCGCGTTGCTGGAGAAACGCCATCGCGTCGTCCCGCACGAAGCGGTGCCGGTCTGCGGCCAGATCGTTGAGCTGGAGGTTACGCCGTGCCCAATCGAGATACGTTGGCGACAAGTCCACCGTCGTCGTGGTGCGCGCGCCTCCGGCCGCGGCATAGACGGTGAAGGCGCCCGTGTAGCCGAACAGGTTGAGGAACCGCTTGCCGGCCGCTTCGGCCTGGACCATGGCTCGCGTCTGGCGATGGTCGAGGAACAGCCCGGTATCGAGGTAATCCGACAGGTTCACGATGAAGCGGTGGCCGCCTTCGGCCACTTCCAGCCAGCCACCGGCCTCGTCCTGCCGGTTGTACTGCGACCAGCCGCGCTGCCGTTGTCGGCGCTTGAAGAAGACCCGGAACGGCGGCGCGACGCCCAGCGTTTCGGCCGCCGTGGCCACCATGTAGTCGAGCCACACCTGGTGCTCGGCGGCTGAGCGGTCGTGGGGTCGCACGTACTCGGCGACATGCAGGTGCCCTTCGTACCAGTCGATGACCAGAGGCACCTCGGGCACGTCGCGCTCGTAGAGACGGTAACAGGTGATGCCCTGGCGACGGGCCCATTTGTGCCAATGCTTCGACATGCGGCCCAGGCGGTTGCGGAACACCTCGGCCTGAGTGAGCCACTTGGCGGGAATCGCGGCGGCCGCCGCGTCGCAGGACGGATTTTGAATACGTCCGCTCACTAAGGAGATGGCGGTCGCCCCCAGGGCTCCTACGTGCTCGACGGATGGCTCGGCCTGATCGGACGGATTGGAAATCCGTCCTACTCCGCCGTGGCGGTGGCTGCCCTCATAGAGGTCGAAACGCAGCAGCCGGCATTCCAGCGGGCCGTTGAACACCCGCAGCTTGCGCGAAGGGCGGAGCCCGATCTGCTTGGCGGCTTCGAGATTGCCGGTCAGCAGCCAGGCCGTGTAGCCGGCGAAACGCTGCTTCAGCGTGTCGCCGATCCGCCGGTAGAAGGCCTCGATCCGCGGCACGGGCATCCGCTCGTCGTACGGCGGATTCATGACCAGCGTGCCCCGCGCCGCCGGGGGCTGGCTGCACTCGAAGTTGCCGTTGGTCAGCCGCACGTCAGCCGCCACTCCTGCCCGCCGGGCATTCTGCTCGGCCATCCGCACGACCTGGGCATCGATGTCCGAGCCGACGATCGGAAACGGAAGGCCTGGCAGCTCGGCCTGCCGCGCCTCGGCCAGCGTGGTCTCGTAAAGCGTCCGGTCGTAGTCTTTCCATCGCTGGAATGCGAACTGCCGCCTCACGGTCCCCGGCGCGATGTTGCGGGCCAGCATGGCCGCCTCGATGCAGAGCGTGCCCGAGCCGCACATCGGGTCCACCAGCGGCGACTGCCGGTCCCATTCGGCCAGGCGCAAGATGCCGGCGGCCAACACCTCGTTCAGCGGGGCCTCGCCGGCCTTCGTGCGGTAGCCGCGCAAGTGCAGCGAATCGCCCGAGGCGTCGAGGTAGACCGTGGCGATGTTCTCCACCAGATGGACGTTCACGCGCAAGTCGGGATCGTCGAGATTGACCGAGGGTCGGCGGCCCGTGCGCTCGCGGAACTGATCGACGATGGCGTCCTTGGTGAGCTGTGCCACGTAGAGCGAGTGAGTAGAGAACGAGCTCCAGACCACCGGATCGACAGCCAGCGTGCCCCCGGCATCCAGGTGCTCTGACCAGTCAATCCGCCGCACGCCGTCGTAGAGGGCGCGCTCGCTTTCGGCTGGGAACGTGGAGATCGGTTTGAGCACGCGGATCGCCGTGCGGCAACAGAGGCTCGCGCGATACAGCAGTCGCTGGTCGCCGGCGAACGTCACCAGGCGATGGCCGGGCTGCACGTCCTCGGCACCCAGCGCCGTCAATTCGTCTGCCAGGACCGGCTCCAGGCCGGACAGCGTTTTGGCGTGCAGGATGAAGCGGTTCATAAACGGTAGCCATGATGGCAAGACGGCTTCGCTCATTTTATGCCGAACATCGAACATCGCATTTTGCACTTTGCACTTTGCACTTTGCACTTTGCACTTTGCACTTTGCACTTTGCACTTTGCACTTTGCATTCGCGTCTCGTGACGTGGTTCCCAATGCAAAATGAAAAATGCAAAATGCAAAATGAACGGACCCCAGCGCCGCATGGAGAGGAGCCTAGTCCGGCAGGCCCAGCGTCTTAAACCGCCATTCCTCGGCCGGCGTCATCGCATCCATGTCCGGCACAACCGCAAAGCCGAACCCGGGGCAGTGCAGCGAGGCAATCTCGAACCGCCCATCGCGCACGTCCGGCGCGACCACGCCGCCGTGCTCCGCGTACAGGTCGCCGTGCGCGGTGAGCGCGGCCTGCTGCTGGTGCCGCGGCAGGTACGACAGCCCGCGATGGTAGTGATGGCCGTTGCGTTCGACGTGCTCCAGCCCCAGCGTGGCAGCCAGGCACAGATCGGCCTGGACGGGCACGATGCCCACAGTGCACAGGTCTTCGCCCGTCATGAGGAAGTCGTGGCGTCGGCCGCGGTCGTTGGCCAGCCAGGTCAGCCCGGCGTTGAGGATGGCCTTGATCGGCCCCTTGCAGCTCTTGCTGCTCACGCCGCGATAACCCAGAGCTAACGCCGCCGCGTACGAGTCCAGCGAGCCGTCCGATTCGTCGATAATCACCGGCTTGGCGGCCAGCGACTGCATCCGCCCGGTGTGCGCCGCGTCGAGCGCCACTTGCCGGTGCAGCGGCTGCTCGATGACCAGCGTGTTCTGCCAAAGGGTGCCGAGTGCCGGGTCTTGACTGAGGGCCTGGATTAGCCCGTCGAACTCTTCGGTCCGGCCATACAGCTCGTTGCCATCGAGCGTCAGTCGGTAGTCGCCGCCGCGGTGGTGCTCGACGATTGCGGCCACGTGCCGCAGCCGCTCCAGGTCGTGCTCCAGGCGGTTGGCCAGCTTCACCTTCAAGTACCGCGTGCCGTTTTGCTGGAGGTACTCCTCCAGGGCCTGCGGAAAGCCGTCGCCCACCCGCTCGGCCGGCGGAACCTCTTCGACCGTGAGCGGGTCGCTGAGTCCGACCGTGTGCCGGACGTGAACTGAGTTGAGCGGTTCGGCAGGCAGCCAATCCGCCGGCTGAAGTCCTTCGAGCGAGGGATGCACCGCGCCGGGGCGAATGCCATAGAGGTTTTCGCGGATCGCCTCAGCGAAGCTCATGCCTGCCGCGCGGGCCAGCGCATCCATCACGGCCCGCTCGACGAAGCTCAGTCCGAAACTAGCCACCAGCGGGTGCCATCGCCCGTGCGATTCGCTCATCAACCGCTGGTAGGCCACGTGCCAGGCGTCGAAGAGTGTGGTCGGCCCCGCGGCCTCCTCGGCGAAGAGCCGCTGCGCCGCGGCGGTGGCGGCCAGGATGTCGTCGATCTGTTGAGCGTACGTCTTGCCGGCATCCTTGTCGAACCAGCCCGGCGGCAAGCAGTCGCCGCTGTAGCCGGCAGTAGCAGGCACACTCCGTGTACCGTCGCCCCAAGCGGCACGCGGAGCGGGCCTGCTACGATCGCACTCGATGACGACCTCCATCACCGCCTGCGGGCAGCACGTCATGCAGGCCTTGCCGTAGCGGAAGGGGATGCGCGTCGTCGAATTCCGCAGTGCCAGCCGGCTGCTCTTGAGCGTAAATCGCATGTCAGCATGATACGTCCGGCCGCTCGTCTTGTCCGCCGCATGCGCATCTCATTCTGAGCGCCGCGAAGAATCTCGTGCCGCCGCCTCGATCCGCCGCAGCGCCTCCAGAGCGCCCAGCGGAATCGCGACGCCGCCAGGCGGCACCTCGTCGTCGCGCGGGTTGATGCGGATCAATTGGCCGCCCCGGCGCTCGCACTCGTGCCGCACGGTCGGCACGGCTGTGCCGGCGCCCAGCTCGATCACCGTCAGCCGCCTCTCGCCGCGTTCGACCGCCGCCAGCCAATCGGCATAGCGGTCGAGCTGCGCGGCCGTGCGCAGCGTCGCACCAGTCCCCATCACCAAACATCAGGATATTGGGCCGCGCCATGCCACCGCAGCGCGGGCAAGCGGGCAGCGGCGACGTAGCAACGACGCTCTCTCGATCGACCTCGACGACAAGGTCGTCGGTTGGCCAGATTTCCTGGCCGCAAACGCCCGCACATTGCAGGTAGTGGATCGAGCCGTGGCATTCGACGATCCTCGCGGGATCAAAACCTGCCCGCTCGAAATGCCCGTCTACGTTACTGGTGAAGACGAAATAGCCTCCCGGCCGTGTGTCAGCCCACCGCAGCAGCGCGGCAAAGCCGTCATGCGGCGCGGCACCGCGATACAGGTTCAGCCGATGCCCGAAGAACCCCCAGGCCTGCCGTGGGTCCTGGCGGAACCAGACGGGATTGGATATCTGCTCGAACCGCAGCCCGCGCGGCCGAAACAGCGGATAGGCGCGCCAAAAGCCCTCGGGCCCGCGAAAGTCCGGCAGGCCGGAATCGACCCCCATGCCGGCACCGCGCCGATCAACAGGGCATCGGCAGAGCGTATGGCTTCGGCGGCTCGATCGATCGCGTCGCTAGGGTCCGCGTCCGGCATGGCGCTGAGGGTAGTTCGAGTGACCCCTTTGGCAAGGCGAAACCGTAGGGTTCGGTTTGCGGACCAATCGCGGTTGTCCACCTCGGCCCGCACAGCGGACCCTACCGCCTATTGGCACTCGCCATCGTGCGCGGACTCCGCGCATCAATGCACTCTGTCAACCTTGCCGCCAGCCGCCTGGCGTTGTCACCCGTGAGCATCGTGATGTGATCGCCGGGCACCTCATGGACGGTCAGACTGTCGCCGACCAGCTCGCCCCAGCCGTAGTCGTCGCCGGCGTCTCCGCGGATCTTTTCAGCGATCAGGTCGGCGCTGGCAGCGCGGAAGAACTGCACCGGCAGGTCGCAGGGCGTCAGCTCATTGTTCATCATGATCCGCAGATTGGCCTTGCAGAGATTGATGAACCGCTCGACGAACGCGCGGTCGAAGAGCGCCGACACCACGCCGCCGGCCTTGGCCTTCTCGAGCACGTAATCGAGCCGCTGGCTGGTGGAGATTGCGGCCAGCTCGTCGTAGCTTAGCTCGACGGGCGATTCGTAGAAGCGGCCGAAGAAATTGGCCAGCTCTACCAGGAACTGGATGTCGTCGTCCAGATCTACGTTGACCAGGCTGGGCCAGGAATCGATCAGTGCCAACAGGCCGATGTCGTCTCCCATCTGCTTCAGCCGATAGGCCATCTCGTAAGCCACCGGTCCGCCGGATGACCAGGCCACCAGATAGTACGGGCCGCGGGGCTGAAGCCGCTTGAGGGCTGCCAGGTAGTCGCTGACCATCTCATCGATCGACGTGTGCGGCTCGCCGACGCCGTCGGAGCCGCGCGCCTGGAAGGCATATACGGGATGGCCGCCGCCCAGGTGGCGGACCAGGTGCTCGTAACACAGCACGTTGCCGCCGGCCGGGTGGACACAGATGAGGGGCGCACGATCCCCCTCTGGCTGCATGGCCACCAGCGGCTGCCAGCCGCCGGTCGCGGAAGTCGCGCCGTCGGCCGCGGCGGCCGCTTCTGATTCTTGACCCCTGACTCCTGACCCTTGACCCAGCAGCTTCGCCACGGCCTTGGCCAGCGACGAGACGCTGGGGCTTTCCATGAAGGCAGCCATCGGCACCGTGACCTTCAGCCGCGTCTCGATGTTGATCTTGAGCTCGATGGCCATCAGCGAATCGAGGCCCAGCGTATTGAGCGGCTGTTTGGTGTCGATCGAATTGGCGTCCATGCCCATGATCTGGGCGAGCTGTTCGCTGAAGAACTGCGCGAGCAACGACTCCCGCATCGGGATATCCAGGCCGCGGAGTTTCTCGCGCAGGGCGGCGTCTTCGGGGCGGTCGGCCGCGGGGGGCTGCGCGGCCCCGTCGCTGGGGGCGACTTCTCGCAGCAACGGCGGCACGGTGCCGCGGGCCGCTTTCAGCATGTCGGCCCAGCGGACCGAGATGGCCGTGGTCGGCGGCGTCTTTTCCTCCAGCCGCAGCAGGTCGCCCAGCAGCTCGAGCGCCGTGTCGGCCGGCAGCAGATTCATGCCGCGGTCGGCGAGTTGGGAGTCGCGGCCCGCTTCGGCGGCCATTCCCGAGCCTGCCCAGGGCCCCCAGTTGATGCTCGTGGCTGGCAGACCCAACGAGTGGCGATAGGAGCACAGCGCGTCCAGGAAGGCGTTGCCGGCTGCATAGTTCGCCTGGCCGGGCGAGCCGAGCACCGAGGCCACGGACGAGAACATCACGAAGAAGTCCAGCGGTTGCTCGGCCGTCAGGGCGTGCAGATTCCAGGCGCCGGCGACTTTGGGGGCCATTGGTCGGTCAAGCCGCTCCAGCGTCATGTCGAACATCACGCCATCATCCAGCACGCCGGCAGCGTGGATGATGCCTCGCAGCGGCGGGAAGTCCTTGGGGATCTGCGTCAGCGCGGCCGCCAGTGAAACTCGGTCTGCCACGTCGCCGCTGATCGTGGCAACTTTCGTCCCCGCGGCGCGGAGGGCCTCGATCTGCTTCAGCGTCTCGCCGCTTGGCGCGCCGACCCAAGAGCACGAGATACCTGGAGCCATCGTCGGTGAGCCACTGGGCGACGCGCAGCCCGAGCGCGCCCAGGCCGCCGCTGATCAGCACACTAGCCCGACGCGCAAGCGAGGGAGTAGCGGCGGCTGACGGCGATTCACCCTCGCTTGCGCGTCGGGCTAGTGTCGTGGGTGCTTCACCCTCGCTTGCGCGTCGGGTTCGTGTGTCGGCTTGTGTCCGCATGCCGACGACGACCTTGCCGATATTCTTCCGCTGGGCCATGTAGCGGAAGGCTCCGGCCACGTCTTCCACCGGAAACCGCGTAAAATGCAGCGGACGATAATGCCCGGCGGCGAAATGCTTCATCACTTCGGCAAACAGACTGCGGATGTACTTCGGCCGCTGCCGGAGCATGCGGTCCAGGTCGATGGCGAAGTACGAGAGATTGTCCTGAAACGGCGACAGGCCGATCATGCGGTTCGCGTAGATGTCGATCTTGCCGATCTCCAGGAACCGGCCGTAGGCCCGCAGGCAGGCGATGCTCTTGGGAATCGCCTCGCCAGGCAGCGAGTTGAGCACGACATCGACGCCTTCGCGGTTCGTGAGCCGCATGATCTCGTCGGCAAACGCCAGCGAGCGGCTGCTAAACACGTGCTCAACGCCCAGGCCGTGCAGGAAGCTTCGCTTCTCGTCGCTGCCGGCCGTGCAGAAGATCTCGGCGCCGACGTGCTGAGCGATCTGGATCGCCGCCAGGCCGACGCCGCCGGCCCCGGCGTGGATCAGCACCCGGTCGCCTCTTTTGCAGGTCGGCCAGCCGCCTCAGAGCGTAGTAGGCCGTGAGGAAAGTGATCGGGATCGTGCAGGCTGCCTCGTCGTCGATGCCGTCGGGCCGATGCACCAGGGCATAGTCCGCGGTCCGGGCATGCGAGGCGAAGCTGTACGGGGCCACGCCAAACACTGCGTCGCCGACCTTGAAGCGGCGGACGCCTTTGCCGACGGCCGTCACCACGCCGGAGCATTCGATGCCCAGCGGCACGATCTCGTCGCGAATGCCCGGATACAGGCCCATCGCCTTGAGCACGTCGCTGAAGTTGAGGCCCGCGGCACGGATTTCGATCTCGACTTGCCCGGCTTCCGGCGGCTGACGCGTGAAGGAGGCGACGGCGAGGTTCTCGATGCTGGTGGTCTTGCCCACGCGGAGCTGGTAGGCGCCATGAGAGGGCAGCTTGAGCCCGCCCCAGGCATCGTCGCTCGGCAAGGCGTCAGGGATGGCGGCCAGGCGGGCCACGTAACGTTGACCCGCACGGTAGGCGATCTGGTTTTCCGGACCTGCGTCGGGAGCCCCCGCCTCACCGCGCTCGCCGGTGTGCAATTCACGAGCCAGTTGACCAGCGGCATCAGCGTTCTGGGCTGCGCCATCCAGATCGACCAGGCGACAGCCGAGCTCCGGGTGTTCCATCGCGGCCACGCGGCCCAAGCCCCACAGCGGAGCTTGCCCGAGGGCAATCGACTCCACATCATCGGCGGAGCCGCTAAGGTCTTGCGCCCTGCGCGTGACGAGCCACAGGGTCGGCGGGCTATCGAAGTGCTTGCTGCGGGCCAGCTCACGGATCAGTTGCAGCGCGCTACCTACGCCCAGGCGGCGCGTAGCGCTGAGCATGGCATCGCCGGCGTCGTAGGACGGATTCTCAATCCGACCGCCCCCACGGCCGTTCGAGGCCGGGGCCGGTATGTCGAGGCTCCACAGGTGGATCACGCCGTGCACACTCGGGGGTGATCAGGGGGCTTACGCCCCCCGCTCGCCAGAACACGGCGATAATCGTCGCTGCTGAGCGGATCGAAGCCTTCATCGGCATGCACGAGCACGGCGTCTTGCCCGTGGGCGTTTTTCAATTGATTCGCCAAAGCCTCGGCGACGCCGGAGCGGTCGGCGAAGATCAGCCACGTGCCCGGCTGGGCCGCCGCAGAGCGTCCGTTGCTTTCCGCCGCATCCGGCAGCGGTCGTTGCCGCCATTGGACGCGGTACAGCCAGTCGCGGATCGACTCGGCCTTCTCGCTTGCCTGGCCGGCGCGGCCCAGTCGCTGCACGCGAACGCCCGACAGCTCGACGAGCACGCGGCCGGTCTCGTCGAGAATGAACACGTCCCCTTCGACCGACTCGGGACTGGGCCGGCTGTCGTCCGACGTGCGGACGGCGTAGGTGAACATCTTCTCGGTCAACGGGGCGTGCAGCGCCACGCGACGCACCCCAACCGGCATGTAGGTGTACGGGCTATACCCGCCGTCGGCCTCCAGCGGCACGATGCCGGCCACGGTTTGCAGGCAACCATCGAGCAGCGCTGGGTGTAAGTGATATTGCTTCAGCTCTGCCGCGACCGACGCAGGCAGGGCGATCGCGGCCAGCGCATCGCGGTCGGTCCGCCGGAGGTCATCGAGCACCTGGAACGCCGGGCCATAGGCGAGGCCACGGTTCTTCACTTGCTCGTAGAACACCTCGCGCGTGTCCTGGGCCACGACGCGCGAACGCACGTCAGCCAGGTCGATGCGGCGCGGCTCGCCGCCCGCCTCGCTCGGCCTGGCCGGGCTCAGCCGGCCCAGGGCGTGCAGCGTCCAGTGTGGCTTGCCGTCGGCGTCGGCCGGCGTGCTGTAGGTCTCGAACGAACACTCGCCACCGGACTCCGGCGAGAGGGTGAGTTGGACGATGCGGCCGGCGCCTTCCGGCAGGAACATGGCCTGCTGAATGACGAGGTTCTCGACCGTGTGCGGTCCGGGGCCGAACATCTGATCGGCGGCGGCGAGGCCCTGCTCGATATAGGCGGCGGCCGGCGTCACGGCCGAGCCTTGCACCTGGTGGTCCTTCAGGTAGGCCGGCGAATTGCCGCTGAGGCGGACCTCGAACAGCCGTTGCTCCAGGGGACTGGGCACGGCATTCCCCAAGAGCGGATGCAGCGACGGGCCGCGGCTCGCCCCGCCGAAGCCCCGCTTGCCGGAATGCGTGTTCTCATTGAACCAGTGCCGGCTGCGCTCGAACGGATAAGTCGGCAGGCAGAGACGGCGGCGCGGCCGGCCCGAATCGAAAGCCGGCCAATCGACCTTCACGCCCAGCACGTACAGCTCGCACAAGCTGCCGAGCAGCACGTGCCAATCGTCGTGCCCTTGCCGCAGCGATGGCAGCCAGGCCACATCGAGCTTCGGCAGGATGCGCTTGGCCGAGGGAAGCAAGTGCGGCGTGGGGCCGATTTCGAGCATGGCGTCCAGCGGCAGGTCTTCGGCCTGGCCGAGAAATGCCATGCTTTCGGCAAATCGCACCGTGCCGCGGATGTGATCGCGCCAGTAGCGGGCCGTGGGCGCCTCGGTGAGCAGCCGGCCAGTAAGGTTCGAGATGAGCGGAATGTTCGGCCGGCGATACTCGATCTGACCGGCACGCGCGCTCGAACTCCGCGAGCATCGGCTCCATCAGCGGCGAATGGAAGGCATGCGAGACGGTAAGCTGCTGCGTGCGAATGCCCTGGGCGTCGAACTGCCTGGCCAGCGTCTGCACGGCCTCGCCGTCGCCGGAGATGACGGTGTTTTCCGGAGCATTGTGGGCGGCGATGGAGACGCGATCGGCCAGCGGGGCCACTGCTTCGGCCACCTTGGCCATCGGAGCAAAGACCACGGCCATCTGCCCGCCGGCCGGCAATTGCTGCATCAGCCGGCCGCGCAGGGCGATCAGCCGCAAGGCGTCTTCCAGGGTGAACACGCCAGCGACGCAGGCGGCCACGTACTCGCCGACGCTGTGGCCCAGCACCACCGTCGGGCTCGATGCCCCAGGCCCGCCACATGCGCCGCCAGGCTGTACTCGAGCGCGAACAGGGCCGGCTGCGTGTAGGCGGTCTGGTTGAGCGGCGAGTCATCGGCCTTGGTCGGATAGAGCACCTCCAGCAGCGGCCGCTCCAGCTCGCTACGCAGGATGGCGTCGCACTCGTCGAGCGTCTTGCGGAACACCGGCTCGGCGTCGTACAGCGCCTGGCCCATGCCGACGTACTGCGAGCCCTGCCCGGTGAAGAGGAAGGCGATCTTGGGGCGCGTGGCGGCCTTCACCTGGCCGATCTTGCCGCCGGACAGCTTTTCGCCCGCGGCGGCAGCGGCAAGCTGCTCTTGCAGCGCCTGGCGCGCTCTGCGGCGATGACGGCCAGGCGATGGTTGAAATGCGTGCGGCCGACGTTGGCCGAGTGGCAGAAGTCGGCCAGCGTCCGCATCGGGCCGGCTCGCCAGGTCGTTCGGCAAACTGCCGGCCAGCGTGGCCAGAGCCGTCTTCGCTCTTGCGCCGAGAGCGTCAGCACGTGCAGCGGCCGGTCGGGCAACGTCGCTTTGGCCTTCTCGGCCGCCGGCTGGGCCGCGCGACCTTCTTCGAGCACGACGTGGGTGTTGGTGCCGCCGAAGCCGAAGCGAGCTGATGCCGGCGATGCGCGGGCCGCCGTTGCGGCTGCCACGGCATCGGCTCGCGTGGGAATCTTGCAGCCGCGTGCCGTCCAGCGTGATGTTCGGATTGAGCTCGCGGAAGTGGACCTGCGGCGCAATCTGGCCGTGCTGCATCATCAGCACGACCTTGATCGATGCCGGCCATGCCCGAGACCGTTTCCGTGTGGCCGATGTTCGCCTTCACGCTGCTCACGTAGCACGGGCGGCTCGTCGGCCGTCGCGTCGCGGAAGACTTCGGCCAGGGCCTGCACTTCGATCGGGTCGCCCAGCGGCGTGCCGGTGCCGTGGGCCTCGATGTAGCTGACCTGCGTCGGGCGTCAGGCCGGCGCCGCGCCAGCGCCGCGCGGATGCACGGCCTTCTGCGAGTGGCTGTTGGGGGCCGTGATGCCCGAGGTGCGGCCGTCCTGGTTGATCGCCGTGCCGCGGATGACGGCCAGCACGTGGTCGCCGTCGCGGACGGCGTCGGTCAGCCGCTTGAGCACGACCATCGCCGCAGCCCTCGCCGCGCACGTAGCCGTTGGCGCGCGGCGTCGAACGGCCGGCACTTGCCGTCGGGCGAGAGCATGCGGGCCTTCGAGAAGGCGATCGTCGTCTCCGGCGAGAGGATCAGGTTCACGCCGCCGGCCAGGGCCGCGTCGCACTCGCGGCTGCGCAGGCTCTGCACGGCCAGGTGCACGCCGACCAGCGACGACGAGCAGGCCGTATCGACCGACAGGCTCGGCCCGTGGAAGTCGAGCATGTACGACACGCGGTTGGCGGCGATGCTCAGCGCGTTGCCGGTGCCGACGTGGGCGTCGATGTGGTGGTAGTAGTCCTCGAACTGGATCGGCACCTTCGAGTAATCGGTGCCGCCGATGCCGACGAACACGCCGGTCGCCGAGCCGGCCATCCGCTCGGGCGACAGGCCGCGCGTTCTCCAGCGCTTCCCAGGCGACCTCCAGCAGCAGCCGCTGCTGCGGGTCCATGCTTGGCCGCTTCGCGCGGCGTGATGCCGAAGAACAGCGGATCGAACTGGTCGTCGTCGGCGACCAGGCCCGCCCACTTCACCGACATCTTGCCGGGTTCCTCGCCCGTGGGATCGTAGAACTCCGTCGACGTTCCAGCGCGTGCGGGGATCTCGCCCGTGGCGTCGCGGCCTTCGCTGATCAGCCGCCAGAACTCGTCGAGGTTCGTGGCGCCGGGAAAGCGGCAGGCCATGCCGACGATGGCGATCGGCTCGGCGACGCGGGTACCTTCCAGCAACCGCCGCTCCAATAGCTGTCGCTTGGCCGGCGACAACTGGGCGACGCGCTGCGAGATATCGCTGGTGGAAGTGTCGGGCATCGTGTGGCTTATCGTGTCTCGTGATCCGCGAGCGGAAAGTCGGCACGCCGGACATCCGTCAGGCCCGCGGGCAATCTTGCTGCGGGGCCAAACCGCCTATTGTGGAGGCTCCTGCGGCGGGCGCAAGCCCTACGGCGGGGAGGCGATGCCGCGGAAGGCCAGGCTGCCCGCCGGCGAGGGCTGTGCGAGACCCAGGAGCTGCGACCGCCCTCGGGAGCAGGGTTGACAAAACGCAACGAGGTTCCCCTCAGACTACATACCACCGGGGCCGGGGCGGTCAAATTTGCGGCTTCGGAACATTCGCCATTGGCGGCAAACACCGCACAGATGGCGCGCTTTGCCAAGATTTCGTCCTCGTCCTCGAAGCGAACACCCGCCATCGGGGTACGAGGACGAGGACGATGCAGCCGTCGAAGCGACGCGCGCTAGCCGCCCATCGCGGCGCGCGCTTCGTCGTCGCTAAGGTTTTCGATTTCGGCCAGCAGGGCCTCAAAACTGGCATCACCGGGACCGTCCCCCGATCCGTTGCCCGGCGATTCGTCGGCGGGGAGGAGAGGTCCACTCGCCGGCCCAGCGGCCTCGCTCGCCAAGTAGCGGGCCAGCAAGGCGGCCGTGGGATGGTTCCAGGCCAGCACGGGCGTCAGCTCGATGCCTAGCCAGGCTTCCAGCTCCTGCGACAGCTCGACGGCCGCCAGCGAGTCGATGCCGTAATCGGCCAGCGGCTTGTCGCGGTCCAGCTCAGCGGCCGGCACTTCCGCGCGTCGCATCAGCCAATCCAGGAGCCAGGTCTCAATCCGTTCGGCTAGCCGATCGACTTCTGGCGGAGACATTGCGCTGCGCGTGACCGTTCGACGCGTGACCGTTCGAATGCCCGTTCAACATTTCTCCGTTCGATGGGTGACCGTTTGAGGTGTGTCCGTTTGAGCCATGATCGTTGGCGCCGTGCCCGTTCGGGGTGTGTCCGTTTGAGCTGTGACCATTCGGGGTGTGCCCGTTGTGTCCGTTCAGCGAATGGCCGTTGGCGCTACCGCCATGGAACGGGGCACTGTCAAGCGCGCCGGCGCCATCGCCATGGAGAGTCTCGGTCCCTTCGATGCAGAGTCCATTTCCATGGACCGTCGTATTGGCCACGGCCTGGCTGGCCAGCCGGCTCGCGGCGGTCCACCGCGCCAGGGTCTTCAGGTCGCCGTCGAGGTATCGCTGGCGGCAGAACTGGCGCTGCACCTTGCCGCTCGTGGTGCGCGGCAGATCGGTTTGACGGATCAGGACGACGGCGTGCGGGTCCACGTCGTGCTCGCGGACGATCTCGCGCCGCACCGCCCGGATTACCTGGTCGAAGTCGCTGTCGCGAAACTGGCGGTCCACCTCGTGGACGACGACCAGTTGCTCCTCGTCCTGCCCGTCCAGCGCGAACACGGCCCCGCCGCTGCGGCATAGCGCCGGATGCGCCTGCTCGGCGGTGCGCTCCAAGTCTTGTGGATAATGGTTGCGGCCGCGAATGATGATCACGTCCTTGCGCCGGCCGGTGACATAAAGCTGCCCGTCGGCGATGAACCCCAGATCGCCGCTCCGCAGGTAGGCCGCGCCCGCAGCATCGTCGGCCAGACGAGCGTCGAACGTCGCCGCGCCCTCGTGCTCGCGGTTCCAGTAACCCCGGGCGACGGCGGGACCGGCGATCCAGATCTCGCCCACCTGGCCCTGGCCACAGCGGCGGCGTGTGTGAGGATCGACGATCGCCACGTCCTGTTCGAGCAGCGCCTCACCGCAGCCCACCAGCGGCAGCGCGTCGTCGCCGTCCGCCGAAGCATCCACCACGCGGTGCTGGGCTAACTGGGCTCGCGCCACGGTCTTGATCGTGGGGCGGCCGGGCCCGCGGCCCCCCGAGACGATCAACGTGGCTTCCGCCAGGCCGTAGCATGGATAGAAGGCGTCCTCCCGGAAGCCGCAAGGGCCAAACGCTTCAGCGAAGGCCCGCAGCGTGCTGGGGCGGATCGGCTCGGCGCCGCAGAACGCCACTTGCCAGCTCGACAGATCGAGCTGGCGGCGCTGCTCGGGCGTCGTCTTCTGCACGCACAGCTCGTAGGCGAAGTTCGGCGCGCCGCTGGTCGTGGCGCGGTACTCGCTCATCATCTGCAGCCAACGCAGCGGCCGCTGCAGGAACGAGGCCGGCGACATCAGCACGCTCTGGCCGCCGATGTAAAGCGGCTCGAGGATGCCGCCGATCAAGCCCATGTCGTGGTACGACGGCAGCCAGAAGACGCCGCACGATTCCGCCGGCACCGATTCACCAAAGCCAAAGCCGCGGCGAATCATCTCCAGGTTGTAGATCAAGTTTCCGTGCGAGACCATGACCCCTTTGGGGTCGCTGGTGCTGCCCGAGGTGTATTGCAGGAAGGCCAGGCTGTCGCGCGTGACGGGTGGAGGCCGCCAATCGTGCTCAGCCGCATCGGGAACGTCATCCACGGCAATCCACTGGAGGCCGGCCAGTTCCGGCGCCGATCGGGCCAGCTCGATCGTCGACAACGTTTGCGCGGTGGTCAGCACCGCCGCCGGCCGGCAATCGTGGGCTATGGCCGTCAGACGTGGCATGGGCCGCCGCGGCTTGGGATACGTGGCCGGCACGGCCAAGACCCCGGCATAAAGGCAGCCGAAAAACCCGGCGATGAAATCCAGGCCCGGGGGAAACACCAGCAGCACTCGCTCGCCCGGCGGCACGTTCTGCTGCAACTGGGCGGCGATGGCCCGGGCACGGCGGGCAAGCTGGGCATAGCTTAGCAGGGCCCGCTCCCCATCGTCCCGGCAAAATACGTTGGCCGTGCGATCCCCGTACGCTTCTGCCCGTGACTGGAGCAAGTCCAGCAGCGTGGCGGGCAAACCCCGCAAACCGTGGGGGGCGTCAATCATTGGCGCGTGCAAGGTGAAGATCGGTGGTCAAAGGCGGGTGGCGCGTAGCCGTTCCCAATGCAGGGTGGGAACCCCGTGGCTGCGCTGCCTGCGCGGCGGGCCGGTCCAGATCGCGTAACCTAGCGGCACCCGGATACTCGCGCGGGCACTGACAAATTATGGTCTAAGAAAGCTGCATCGTCCGGATAAGCGGCTCCGCCGCTTGCAGGCAGGCGTCCAGTTGTGGGGCGAAAGGCGGGGTCGCGCCCGAGCGCAAGTCGATTCGACGAACGGCTTTTGATCTTCCACGCCGTGACGCTCTGGGCGCAACGGTCCCTTATGGCAACGCCGCGGAAAATGCACAGAGTAGACTAACTAGGGAGTAGTCCATAGACAAGGGGCGGAACCCGCGAAACCTGCAAATCCCATAAAAAACGATCTATCACACCCCCTATCTGGGTGGATACTTGTTGGACATCTTGCCGCCAGCCGTGCTCGGCCCCAAGAGCAAAAAACAAAAAGGGTGAGCCCCCATGGGACCCACCCGTTTTGTTTTGTATCGTCGGTTTCCGCCAGCCAGTCCTACCGCGGCACCTTGGGCGGCGGCGGAACGTCGCTGGGGCTGCCGTTGTCGTTGAGTTTCTTGAGGGGCTGCGGGGGCATGCCCGCCTCGCCGTCAACGTCGTAGGGAGCGTATCCGCCACCGCCACCTCCGCCGCAGCCGCAGCCGCCGCTCCCGCCTCCGCCCACAGCGCAGGCTCCGTGACGGCCGCGTTGGCAGGGGCCGATCAGGTCGCCCAACCAACCGAACAGATCGATGCAATGACAGCAAGAGGACTCACAGCAGCCGTGACCGCCGCAGCTCCCACAGCCGCCCTGACGGAAGAAGGGAGGGCAAGAATGCCCGCCACAGCCACCCCAGCCGTGGCCATGTCCGTAGCCCTGGCCGTGGTCGCTTCCGTGGACCTCATAACCTGAGACGGCAGGCGCAACCTCGTCTCTGTGGCTCACTGGCCGTGCGGGCTGCCGCATCGTACGACGGCTGACCTGCCGCACCGCGGGTGGCCGCTGGCTGACCGTCTGGCGCTTGTGGGGTTCACCGCCCTGGGTGGCGGTGGTGATGCCCAGTGGCAACAAGGCGATGGCGACGGCCAGGACCGTGTAATTGACCCGCATGGATAGCTCCTCCGTGGCTGCGAAATCCCCTGCCGGGAATCTTGGTCTACTTTCCCGCATGTTGGCTCATCGGCGCGGCATCGCAGGCCAATCGAGCATTTTCCGCGCGTCCGGCAAGAGCGCTGTGGGCGGCAAAGTCGCCGCGACCGGCCTGCCTTGGCGAATTTCTCCAGCCTTACATGCGCCCGCACAGCAGCTCCGGCTGCGAAACGGTGAAACCGCCCTACGGCCGCGCGCTGGCTCGCCCGGCCACGTAGCCCGGTTTGCCGCCTTCGTGGACGCTGAACTCCGCCCAAACCGGCAGATGGTCGGAGATCTCCAGCGCTTGGGGAAGCGTTAGCCCGAACTCGCGCTGGAGATCGACGACGCCGCAGCGGCCGGTGAACTCACGCGTGGCCTCGCGGTGGAAAAGGATATTGTCGTATTGCTTGTCCTGCCGCGTGTTGGTCTTCAGCTCGACGATGGCGCATGCCAGATGGGGAATGCGGCCCAGCTCGCCCAGGCGGCCGGCATGCGTGTTGAGGTCGCCCAGCAAGATCACGTCGTCTTCGCCGCTGCCGTCCTGCTGCACGGCGCGATAGACGTCGTCCAGGGCGCCCAGCTCCTGATCGACTTCATCCGGATCGGTGTGGATGTTGATCAGCGTGAACGTAAAGGCCTCGCTCGGCGGCGGGCCCCGCACGCGGAACCAGGCCACGAACGGCTCGCGGTGCAGGCGGTCGCCCGGATCGCCCACCGTGTAGGCGTATCCACGGTCGATCTCGATCCGCCGCGTATCGAACACGAAGGCATATTGCTCCTGGCTGTTCGTGCGGCCCAACCGGGGGCTGATGGCAAAATCGTACTGGTGTCGCCCGTCCGGGCCGTTGATCAGCTCGACGAACCGCGGCAGCACGTCTTCCTGCTTCGAGCGGACCTCCTGGATAGCCAGCACGTCGAACCGCCGCGCCACGTCCGCCAGCTTTTCCATCACGTGCTGCTTCTGGAGCTTGCTTTGACCGAAAGCCTGGATGTTGAACGAGGCGATGCGGATGGTCGCGCCGCCCGGCAGAGGATCCTGGTCGCTCGAAGTGGTCTGGGCCAGCCCCGGGACTTTGATCTGGTCCAGCCCCAGCCCTCGCCAGTTGCTGGCTACCAGGTAAACAAACCCGCCAGCCGCCAGCAGAACCAGACCGGTGCGAAACAGTGACCGCATGCATGCCTCCGTGGACTGATCTTCCTTAACTGCGGAGCAACTGCACGTCGGGCTGACGCCTCGACGCTCGCCTGGAAGATGCTCGCCTGGGAGACGCTCGCCTCGAAGCGCCTCGCCGCTTCGGTCAGCATCGGAAGGCGGAGAGCGGCCGCTTGACTGTGAGTGGCTCGGCCGGCAGCTACTCTTGTGACGCTGCTAAGGGAGGGCTAGCATGCCCGCATGCCGACGATTGCACCGCCACCGGTACGAACGCCAGGAGCGACGCCCGCGCGGGCTAGCCGTGTGGCTGGCGACCGGCGGCGGAATCGGCTTCACTCGCTGGGCGCCGGGCACCTTCGGCACGCTGCTGGGGCTGCCGTTGGCTTGGGCGATCGGGCTCTTGCCATTAGGGGGCCGCGTGCCGGCGATCCTGGCGGTAATCGCCGTGGGCGTCCCCATCTGCTCGGCTGCGGCGCGGCGACTGGGAAGCAAAGACCCCGGCGCCGTCGTTTGGGACGAGATCGCCGCGGTCCCTGTGACGTTCGGCATGACGAGCTTCGACCGCTCGCCCGGCTCGCTGGCCGCCGTGCTCGCGCTGGGCTTTGTGCTCTTCCGCGTCTTCGACATCCTCAAGCCGCCGCCGGCCGGCTGGCTCGAGCGGCTGCCCGGCGGCTGGGGCATCATGGCCGACGACCTGGCCGCCGCGTTCTACGCCGGACTTTGCCTGCACGCAGTGGTGTGGCTGCTGGGCGTATGAACGGCTTCCGTTCGATGTGGATGTTCGATTGTTGGATGTTCGAAAGCCACACTAGCCCGACGCGCAAGTTCGCGCAAGCGAGGGAGAATCGCCGTCTATCACGCTCCTCCCTCGCTTGCGCGTCGGGCTAGTATGCTGGCCTGGCGTTTTCTGACAGCGCTTGGTCGTGGACGACGCCTTCTTCGCTTTCTTGACTGGCTTAGCCGGCGCCTTCTTAATGGGCAGCGTGTCTTCCGGCACGCCGTATTGCTCGCGGAGCCGGTCCAGCTCCGCCTTCAGCTCCCTCACGGGGTCTGCGTAACGGGCATCGCCGTAGACGTTGCGCATCTCTTGCGGGTCTTTCTCCAAATCATAGAGCTCCCACTCTTTGAGATGATAGAAGTACATCAGCTTGTGCCGGGTGGTGCGCACTCCGTAGTGCCGGTGTACCATGTGCGGACCCGGATACTCATAATAGTGATAGTAGATGCTCTTGCGCCAATCATCGAGTGTGCGGCCCTCCAAGAGCGGCCGCAGGCTGCGACCTTGCATGTCTGCGGGAATCTTCACGCCGGCGAAGTCAAGGACCGTCTCGGCGAAATCGAGGTTCAGCACCTGGTCCTTGTTGACCGATCCGGCGGCGATGCGGCCCGGATAGCGCACCAGCAGCGGCGAACGCAGCGATAAATCATACATGAATCGCTTGTCGAACCAGCCGTGGTCGCCCAGGTAGAAACCCTGGTCGGAGGTGTAGATCACGATCGTCTCTTTGGCGAGCCCCGACTCGTCGAGGTAATCCAGCACACGGCCGACGTTCTCATCCACCGAGGCGATGCAGCGCACGTAGTCCTTGATGTAGCGCTGATACTTCCACCGCACCAGGTCGTCGCCCGTCAGCTTGGCTTCCTCGAAGGCCTTGTTCTCCGCGTCGTACGCGGCATGCCAGGCGGCGCGCTGCGCCGGCGTGAGGTTCTTCGGCGGGTCGAGTTTCAGGTCCAGCCGGTTGAAGTCGCTCTTGACCGTCATCTGCTGCGTCTTGGCCGCGGTGCCACGCCCGGCGTTGTTATCGAAGAGCGTCTCCGGCTCCGGCACTTTGGCGTCGCGGAACAAAGGGAACTGCTTTGGCCCCGGCTGCCACTCCCGGTGCGGCGCCTTGTGGTGGCACATCAGGAAGAACGGCTTCGTCTTGTCGCGCTTCTGCTTCAGCCAATCGAGCGTCAGATCGGTGATGATGTCGGTCACGTAGCCCTCGTGACGGACGGTGCGAAAGCCAGTCTTAACGTCCACAGGGCGATCCGCGGTGCCCTCATTGGTGTGCATCGGCGGGTTGTAGTACGGCCCCTGACCGATCAGAACGTGGTAATAGTCGAAGCCGGTCGGTTGGCTCCCGAGGTGCCACTTGCCGATCACCGCGGTCTGGTAGCCGGAGCGTTGCAGGAGCTTGGCGACGGTCGGCTGGCTGCCGTCGAACCGGCCCTCGTTAGTCGCATAGCCGTTGCGGTGGCTGTATTTGCCGGTGAGGATCACGGCCCGGGCCGGCCCGCACAGCGAGTTGGTAACGAACGCGTTATCGAACCGCATTCCGTCTTTGGCCAGGCGGTCGAGATTCGGCGTGCGATTGATCTTGCTGCCATAACAGCTCACGGCGTGCGCGGCGTGATCGTCCGACATGATGAAGAGGATGTTCGGCGCGGCCGACGCCTGGGCGGCCCCTAGCAACCCGGCCACCGCAAGCACACCGAAGATGGATCGGCACCAGCATGGAGAGGATCTACGTCGCAAACAAGCTGCATCGCCAGTTCCTTTGTTCATTCCATCTTCTCTTTCGCCTTCCAGATCTTGATTGTCCGGTCCAGACCGCCGCTGGCCACGTGGCGGCCATCTGCGGAGACGGCCAGCGACGTGAGGGCGTCGGTGTGGGCGGGCACGTGTTCGCGCGCCTCGCGAGTCTCATGGTTCCAGACGGCGAGCTGGCCGTCGGCCCCGCCGGAAACGACGGTGCCCTTCCCCACGAAGGCCACAGCCCAGACCACGTCGCGGTGGGCCGCGAGCGAGCCGCGGGACGCGCCGTCCGCGTCCCAAAAGCGGAGCCGGCCGTCTTCGCCGCCGCTGACCAGCTTGCCGTCAGGAGCGATCGCCACGCTGCGGACCGCGCCCCGATGACCTTCGAGCGTGATGATGGTCGTCCGCTTCTCCAGGTCCCAGAGCCGGATCGTCTGGTCGCTGCTGCCTGAGGCCAGGCGTTTCCCGTCGGCCGAAAAGGCGATGGCCCGCACGGCGGAATCGTGGCCTTCGAGCACGGCCAGCTCCTTGCCCTCGGCGACGCTGAACAGCCGCACGGTCTTGTCGTGGCCGGCCACAGCCAGGGTCTTGCCGTCGGGCGAGAAAGCCACGGCCGCGACCGCCTCCGCGGCGGCGGGCAGCGCCAGCTTCTCCGCCGGCTTAGCGGGGTCCTTGATGTCCCACAGCTTGACGGTGCGGTCGCTCGAGGCCACGGCCAGCAGGCCGCCCGCGGGGCTGAAGGCCAGCGACGTGACCGCTTCCTTGAATCCCTTGAGCGTCTCGCGCACCAGCCCGGTGACGGCGTCGCGCAGTTGAACTTGGGAGTCGTCTCCCGCGGTGGCGAGCAGTTTTCCGTCGGGCGAGAAAGCCACGGATCGCACCACGACCGGCTCATCGGCTGGGTCGGTGTTCCGCGTCAGCGAAGCGATCTCCTCGCCGGTGGCCGCCTCGTACAGCCGGGTGACATTGTGCCGGCAGGCGGCGGCCACCATCTTGCCATCGGGCGAGAAGCGCACGGCGGGCACGCCGTCCGGGGCCCGCGCCGTCCAGCGTTCTCCCCCTCGGGCAGATCGAACATGGCGATGATCCCATCGCCCGAGGAGGCCAAGAGCTTGCCATCGGGCGAGAAGGCGACGCCTCGACCGCCCGCCTTTTCCTTGTGCACCAGCTCTTCACCGTCGGCGTCGAACACGCGCACGTGACCATCCCACGTGGCCGTCGCCAGCCTGGCCCCATCAGGCGAAAAGGCCAGCGTTTCGACGCGCAGTCCCGTGGGGCAGCGTCTGCACGACCTTGCCCGCCTCAACGTCCCAGAGCTGGACATTGTGCGGCAGCTCCCAATCGGCCGTGGCCAGCTTCTTGCCATCGGGCGAAAACGTGACGTAGGTGATCCGCGCGCACTCCGTGCGGAGCTCCTTGCTCGGCTTGCCGCTCTTCACGTCCCACAGCCGCACGGTCTGGTCGAAGCCGCAGGAGACGAGCGTCTTGCCGTCGGGCGAGAAGCACACAGCGTTGGCCGGCGCCTTGTGGCGGCCCAGCACCTTGACCACCTTGCCGGCAGCCACGTCGGCCAGCTTCACTTTGCCGTCGTAGACGCAATAGGCCAGCAGCTTTCCGTCGGGCGAGAAGGCGGCCGCGCAGGATCGTGTTGTTCTCGACCAGCAGGTGCCGCGGCTCGCGCTTGGCCACGTCCCACAAGACCAGCTCTCCGTTTTCGAGCGGCTGTCCTGCGCCGAAGGGCGTGCTGGTCGAATACCAGCCGGCGGTCGTCGCCAGCAGTTTGCCATCGGGCGAGAACTCCGCCAGCCAGATGCGCGGCACGGGCGACGGCAGCAGCCGGGGCGGGTCATCCAGAGTGAAAGGCTCCGCCAACGGCGGCACCGCCACGGAATCGTCGGCCGCCGCCCTTGGCATCAACAGGACATGCGCCGCGACGACTAGTGCGATGACGCCGCTTGCAGCACCGAGTGCCGACAGCGATAGAAGTCGCGCCGCACAGCGGAAAGCGCACCGCAGCAAGGCAGAGGTGAGCACCAGCGGCATCATAGGATCGCTCCATTAGAAAAGGCATTCCCATCGTCCTCGTCTTCGTCCTCGTCGTCGTCCTCGATGTCAAACGGCGGTCCTATTTCGAGGACGACGACGAGGACGAGGACGAGGACGAAAGTCGATCACCTCACCACTCACCTCACTCCTTCTCCTTGGCCTTCCAAATCTTCACCGATCGGTCCAAGCTGCCGCTGGCCACGTGGCGGCCATCCGGCGAGACGGCCAGCGAGGTCAGGGCGTCGGTGTGGGCGGCCAGGCGTTGGCGTGATTCGCGGGTCTCGCGATCCCAGACGATGAGCTGGCCATCGGCGCCGCCGGAGACCACCGTGCTCTTGCCCACGAAGGCCACGGCCCAGACCATGTCGCGATGGGCCTCGGCCGAGCCGCGGGCCGAGCCGTCGGCGTCCCAGAAGCGGAGCTTGCCATCTTCCCCGCCGCTGACCAGCTTGCCGTCGGCAGCGATGGCCACGCTGCGGACTGCTGCCGTGTGACCCTCCAGCGTGATGATCTTCGAACGCTTCTCCAGGTCCCAGACCCGTATGGTGTGATCGCCGCTGCCGGAGGCCAACCCTTTGCCGTCCGGCAAAAAGGCAACGGCCCGCACGGCAGCCTCGTGCCCTTCGAGCACGGCCAACTCCTTGCCATCGGCGACGCTGAACAGCCGCACCGCCTTGTCGTAGCCGCCGGTGGCCAGCGTCTTGCCGTCCGGCGAGAAGGCGAGCGCCGCAACCCATTCCTTGGCCGCAGGCAGCACCAGCTTCTCCGCTGGCTTGGCCGGGTCTTTGATGTCAAAGAGCTTGACGACGCGATCGTTCGATGCCGTGGCCAGCAGGCTGCCCGCGGGGCTGAACGCCAGCGATGTCACCGTGTCTTTGAATCCCTTGAGCGTCTCGCGCACGAAGCCGCTAGCGGCGTCGCGCAGTTGCACCTGCGAATCGTCGCCCGCCGTGGCCAGCAGCTTGCCGTCGGCCGAAAAGGCGACGGCCCGGACGACGGCCGGCTCGTCGGCGGGGTCGGCGTTGCGCGTCAGGGCCGCGATCTCCTCGCCGGTCCCCGCCTCGTAAAGCCGGGCGGCGTTCTGGCGGCAGGCAGCGGCCAGCGTCTTGCTGTCCGGCGAGAAACGCACCGACCAGACCTCCGCGGGAATTGGCGTTGTCCACCGCTCTTCGCCAGCGGGCATGTTCCACGCCGTGATCGACGCCCTGCCGCAGGCAGCCAGCAGCTTGCCATCGGGCGAGAACATCAAGCCAATGCCGCCGCGCTCTTCCTTCCGCATCAACTCTTCACCTTTTTCGACGTCCCACACCAGCACATGGTTGCTCCAACTGGTGGTGGCCAGCTTCGTGGAATCGGGCGAAAAGGCGAGCGTCTCCACGATCGCGGCGTGGGGGAGCGAGTGGATGACCATGCCCTTTTTCACGTCCCAAATCTGGGCGTTGAAGGGCGCCTCCCAATCGCCGGTGGCGAGCTTCTTGCCGTCGGGCGAATAAGTCACGTAGGCGATTCTCCGGCAGTCGGTCCGCAGCTCCTTGACCTGTTTGCCGGCGGCAACGTCCCACAGCCGCAGCGTCTGATCGAAGCCGCAGGAGACGACCGTCTTGCCGTCAGGCGAGAAGCAGACGGCATTGGACATTGCTTTGTGGCTGCCCAGCACTTTGACGACCTTGCCGGCCGCCACGTCCACGAGCTTGACGTGGCCGCTGTACATGCAATACGCCAGCAGCTTGCCATCGGGCGAGAAGGCGGCGGCACGGATGGTGTTATTCTCCAGCACGAGCGCGCGAGGCTCGCGCTTGGCCACGTCCCACAGGACCAGCTCGCCGTTTTCCACTGGGCCGCCGGCACCGACAGGAGTGCTGGCCCCGTGCCAGCCGGCCGTGGTCGCCAGCAGCTTGCCGTCCGGCGAGAACTCCGCCAGATGGACGCGCGGCACGGGCGACGGCAGAATCCGCGGCGGGTCTTCCAGGGAGAAGGGCTCCGCCAGAGCGGGCTCGTCGGCCGCTACATTGGATATCGACAGCGCCTCGGCCGCGAGGGCCAACGCCAGGAGACTGATGGCGCCGAGCGACAGCACCGACCGGACCGCACGCGCGGTTGCGCGCCACGCGCGCCGCGGCAAGCCAGTAGCGAACACCGGCGAGATCATGCGACATGCTCCGGAAATGACGGGACGTGACGTAACCCCCGACGCGATGCCGCGCCTTATGAGAGGCGCAACGGTAAAGGTGCTTGTCCCTAGACCGGGAACGGACGGGAAAGTGAGCATAGATTAACGGCCCCCGAAGCTGAGGCAAAGCAAATTCGCCAGCGCGAAGTTTGGCAGCCGCAAAAAAAGCCCAGCGCGGCCCGCCCGCTCCCAATCCGCTCATGGATAGCCACAACGAGCACCAAGAGCACGAAGAAGAGTCGGCAAGAGCACGTTAACTTCGTGCTCTTGGTGCTCTTCGTGGCCAAATCTTCTTGGCGACCGTTTCTTTATGCTGCGTAAGGCTTTCAGCCACGGATACCCCGCGGTGTGCGGAACTTGTTGCGTCCAGCTTAGTTTGATTATGATCCCCCAAGTCGCGGCAATCTCATCGAGAAAGGACTGTCTATGCGCGCTCGGTCGCTCTGTTGTTTGCTCACCGTCCTGGTCGGCTTAGCGCAGCGCACACACGGCGAGGACTGGCCGCAGTTCCGGGGGCCGGATGCATTGGGCCTGTCGGCCGAAAAGCAGCTTCCCTCCGAGTGGGGCCGAGGCAAAGACGGCAAGGATAAGAATATCGCCTGGAAGGTCAAGTTGCCGGGCGTGGCCTGGTCGTCGCCCATCGTGTGGGGCGACAAGGTGTTCCTCACCACGGCCGTGACCGACAACCAGCCGGTGCCGAAAGCCGGTGGCGGCGGGTTTGACTTTGGCTTCGGCGGGCTCGGCGGCGCGACGGGTGGCTCCGGCCGCAAGGAGTCGCCCAAGGAAGCCAAGAAGGAGGCCGGCAAGGACGAGGCAGCCAAAGACGGCGAACCAAAGAAAGATGGCGAACCCAAGACGCCTGCCAAGAAGGAACGCCCCAAGGGAGGCGGCGGTGGCTTTGGCTTCGGCGGCTTTGGCGAACGCAAGCCGCCCGATGCGATGTATCGCTGGGAGGTCTATTGCCTTAACCGCGCCGACGGCAAGGTGCTCTGGAAACAGCTCGCCATCGAGCGCAAACCGACCATCCCCATCCACGCCACGAACACCTACGCTTCCGAAACGCCGGTCACTGATGGCCAGCGCGTATATGCCTATTTCGGCATGACCGGAGTCTTCTGTTACGACCTGGCGGGCAAGCTCGTCTGGAGCAAGGACCTGGGCACCTACCCCATGATGTTCGGCTTCGGCGCAGGCAGCTCGCCGGCGCTGGATGGCGACCGGCTCTTTATCCAGTGCGACAACGAGAAGCAGCCGTTCCTCGTGGCCTTCGACAAGAAGACCGGCGACGAGCTGTGGCGAACGGAGCGGCCGGGCGAGCGCTCGAGCTGGGGCACGCCGCTGGTTTGGAAGAACAAGGTCCGCACGGAGATCGTCTGCGTCGGCCAGCGCGTCCGCTCTTACGACCCGGCCACCGGCAAACTGCTGTGGGAGATCGGCGGCAACGGCGGGCAGTGCGCGGCCACGCCGGTCGCCGACGCGGAGATGATCTATTTCGGCGCCGGCGGGCCGTTCGGCACCAGCCCGCTGTTCGCCGTCAGGGCCGGGGCCTCCGGCGACATCTCGCTCAAGAGCGGCGAGACCTCCAATGCCTTCGTGGCCTGGCATCGCACGCGGTCTGGGCCGTCGATCGCCTCGCCGCTCCTCAACGGCGGCTATCTCTACATCCTCGAGCAGCGCGGCGGCCTCTTGGCCTGCTACGACGCCAAGACCGGCAAGCCGGCTTACGACAAGGTCCGCCTGCCCGGCGCCAGAGGCTTCACCTCGTCTCCCTGGGCTTACGACGGCAAGATCTTCTGTCTGGACGAAGACGGCCAGACGTTCGTCCTCGAGCCCGGCCCGAAGTATAAGCTGCTGGGCAAAAACACGCTGGGCGAGATGTTCTGGTCGTCGCCCGCCATTGCGGGAGGCAGCCTGCTCTTGCGCGGCGTGGAGAATCTTTACTGCATCCGCACGAGCCCGTAGCATCAGAAGCCCAGCTTCTCCCAGAAGCCGGGCTTCTCGATTCGACGCATTGCGACGCACCCTCAAGGCGAAGGCAACGAATCATGGCTCCCAACGAATCAAGTATCGCACACAAGCCGTCGGACGCATCGGCCAGCGACGACCGACTAGTCCTACCCTGCAGTCGCAAGTGCGGCCTTTTGCTGCTGATTGCGGTTACAGCAGTGTCGTTCGTATTGGGCGGAGCGGCGATGTATGCCGTCATCGTGACGAGAGGACCTGACACGCTCCTGGGGCCGGAATATCGGCAGGCAAGTCCCTTTCTAGCGAACGTGTCTCCCGAAGCGCTCATTGCTCAAGGGAGCGCGGCCAGTGGCGATTGGGAATGGGTCGAAACGACCGGGCCAGTGCCGTCGCGGTGCCGCACATGTCTGCGCAGCTTCGTCGGCCACGCCAGGCTCGACCCAAAGGCCGGTGACTCAAGCTTTATTGTCAACGACTTTCAGCACCGAGTCTGGGCGGCCATCGAAGATGCTGGAGGCGCACGGCTGCAATCAAGCGATGGCCGCTATCACAACGGCAACGTCAAGACGGACTTCCTCCGCGGCGAGCAGCCCAACCGGTACCGCGAATACCAATACACCTGCTACCGCATTGGAGACTCGTTTGGCGTGGCACACATGATTGGCTACCGGCAAGGTGAAGAGATGAGCATCGTACTCATCGTTCACGAACAGTAGCCGCCAAATTATCTCGGCGGGTCGGCGGCATGCAGTTCGGCTTTCCCGCCCAGCACCGCTTCCTCCCGCTGAGCCGTCTGGACCGTCGCGATCAGGTTGGCAAGCTGTGCCAATAGCTTCGATGGATCAGCACCTCGATCCCGAGACCACGCGACAGCATCGGCAATCGCTGCCGGCCGCACTGGGGCTCCCGCCTCCGCCGCGTTCACCGTCCGATCCACGACATACACCGGACGCCCGCGCACTTGGTCGTAGATCCGCACGACATATTCACCCAGGATACTGATGCCCAGGGCATTGAGCGCGCCGAAGAAGCTGGCGCTCGAAGATGTGCGAGGTCCAGCCGGGGATGGCCAGGTTCGTGAACAGCCGGCAGTAGAGCGAGTACCCGGCCAGCACCAGGAAGATCGCCAGCGCCGAGTAGCCGATGAGGTAGAAGATCGCCAGCGGGAACGTGGAGAACGAGAACATCGCCGTCTTGGCCAGCCGCCACAGGCCCAAGAGTGAAACGCGCGGCCGGCCGTCGTAGCGTGCCTGCCGCTCGACTTCGATACCGTGCTGGCGGAAGCCGACCCAGCTTCGCAGGCCGGGCAGATAGCGGTCGCGCTCATCGAGGGCAAGAATCTGCCGCACCACGCGGCGGTCCATCAGGCTGAAGTTACCCGCATCGACGGGAATCCGTCCCTGGGCCATCCGTGAGAGCAGCCGATGAAAGCCGGCGAAGAGCAGCCGCTTCCAAAGGGCTTCCTGGCGCGATGCCCGCACGGCATAGACCACGTCGGCCCCTTCGCGCCAGGCGGCGACGAAGCGGGGGATGGTGAGCGGCGAGTCCTGGAGGTCAGAATCCATCAGCACGACGGCGTCGCCGCTGGCGTGGGCCAGCCCGGCCTGCACGGCCGCCTGATGCCCGAAATTGCGGGCCAGGTGGACGACGCGGACGTGCTCGTGGCGGGCCGCCAAGGTGTCGAGCGCCTCGCCGCTGCCGTCGCACGAGCCGTCGTTCACAAAGACGATCTCATAGCGCATGCCGCAGGCCCGCGCTGCGGCGCTGAGTTGTGAAGCCAATTCCTCCAGCACGCCGACCTCGTTGTAGACGGGCAGGACGATGCTGAGGAGCGATTGGGAGGAGGTTCGGCTGGTCATGGAGCACCCAGGGCACCCTCGTTCCCAGGCTCCGCCTGGGAACGCACTGAATGCGAGGCTCTGCCTCGCGGATCGGCGCGTCTGGCCACCACACGGGCCACGCAATAGTTCATCAGCAGAATCAGCCCGAGGGCGGTAAGCCACTTGCCGTACCGCAGACTGGAGGGACGGAACTCGAAATCGGCCACGAACCGAATCGGCGCGGTCGGGCAGCCGAGAAACTCGCCGTTGGTCCGCACGGCATTCACGGGGATTCCGTTCACGGTCGCTCGCCAGCCCGCGTGGAAGCGCTCCGCTATCACCAGCAGTTGCGGCTGACAGGACTCTCCTGAGACGATAATCCGTCCAGGCCGCGCGGCGACGAGATCGAGGCGCGCTGGGAACTCGGACAGCGTGCCGGCGAAGGGAGACATGGGGTGGCGGTCGACCAAGGCGGTGTTTTCCACGTCGATCCGCTTCAGGTCGCGGTTTGGATCGCGGCTCTTGATGAAGTGCTCGACGACGCGGGCGGCAGGCAGCGGATTGGGCACTTGGAGCCAGTGCTGATCGAGCGGCAGCAGGCCGGCGATCGCCTCTGTCGCCGGGCTGCGCGGCACGCGCTCGACGCCCGCCACGCGCAACGCATTCACGTCGCGATAGTCCAGCTCCCGGGCCGGCTCCAGCCCTGCATAGCCGTCGAGCTGCCGCCAGCCTTTCAGGACCATTTGATTGCCGACTCGCAGGGCGGGCTGCGACGGATCGCGCAGTTCGGTGGCGATCTTGCCCCCGTCGCCGTCAGGGATCGTGGACATCGCCCTATCGAGCGAATAGGTGTTGGGCCAGATCGCGTAGCTGCATCCGTAGACACCCAGGTCCACGGCCGTGAGTGCGATCAGCGCGGGCAGCGCCCAGCGCTCGCCGAGTGCGGCCCAGCGAATGACCAGCGCCGCCGCTAACAGCAGGACCGGGCCGACCAGCCGCAAGGGCCAATTCTGCACATGCTCGTCGCCCCAGACCCAGCCGGCCACGACGGCGACGAGCGCACTGGCCGCCGTCAGTCGCCAAAGGACTCCCAGATTCAACGCGGGCAGTCGAGCGCCGCCGGAGCGGGCGCGGCGAACGCTTGCGGCATATCGGGTCAAATCGGCAAACGCCACAGCGGCGGCCGACGCCAGCGCCAGGTGCACGAGCACCAGATATCGCGCCGGCAGCCGGAACTTGCCGATCACCGGCAGGTACGTTTGAAGGTTGTAAATGAAACCCGCGCGGCCCAGGGCCAGCCACAGCGCAGCGCCGCGCAGCACAGGGCCGCGATCGCAAACAGCCGTTTGCGGCGCAGCGCCTTGCGGCGCACCAGCAGCCAGGCCAACAGGGCCACCGGCACGGCGCCCAGGTAGAGCCCGAATTCGTGCGTATTACCGCCGACCACGCGGTCGCGGAACAGATAGGGCCCCATGAATTGCAGGATGTTCAGCACGTGCAGCGCCCCCTGATGCGCGAAATCGCCACCGACCAGTTGGCGGTCGGACTCTCGCAGGGCGTCCAGCGTCGGCAACACCTGCACGGCGCCGATTAAGAGCCCAAGGAACTTCAGCGCCCCGAGCCGCAGCCATGGCGAGCGCAGCCATGGCGAGCGGGGGGCGTAAGCCCCCTGATCACGCAGCGACGTGCAATCGCTTCGAGTCATCAGGGGGCTTACGCCCCCCGCTTGCCGGAGGCGGATCACTTCGCCTCGCCACAGCAGCAGCGCATACGTCCCTTCCGCCAAGAGCGAGAACCAGACGTATTGCGGATATCCCATCAGTACCTGCGAGGCGGTGAGCAGCGCGATCGACGCTTCGGCCAGAAGTACGTGCCGCGAGCTGAGCGGCAGGGGTCCTACCGCCTGATCCCGCCCTTCCGGTGCCGCTCGGCTCGCTGCACCCACTGCGACGTTGATCGCCAACAGCAACCACGGGACATGGGCCACGACCGCAATCGCGTTGGGATGAACGAAATGCAGCAAGTTGAACCCAGAGAACGTGAACACCAGCGCCCCGAACATCGCGGCGGACGGCCGCACGTGCCGGCGAAGGAAAAAGAACGTCCCCGCCAGCAGGAACGGATAATTCAGCAGCAGCTCGAGATCGAAAGCTGCCCGCAGCGGCAGGAAGCGGTACAGCAGCCAGTGCAGCGGATGGTAGGTGCCGCTTTGGCCCTCGCCGGTCAGATAGAACCCCGAGTACAGGCTCGGCATCCAGTCGAAGCTGTCGCCATTGGCCAGGCACTGGGCATAGAACTGCCGCACCGGCAGGTGGTAGGCCCAGAGATCGTCGGATGTGTAGATGCGACCCAGGTAATAGGGCGCCGCCATCGCGCCAAACAGCAGCACGGCGCACAGCAGCGACCAGGCAAAGAGCTGGCGCTGCTCTTTCGGCCGCGCGACAAATCGGCGGAGTGAGGCGGGCATGCGACTGGGGGCGGTGGCCAATAGACCGAAGCGAATCGACGCTCTACAGCCGGACTTCCCGGCCGCGCGTGATGCTGTCAGAAAACATAGGTCGCAGCGGCGATTCGTTTATGCCACGCGTGGATGATATGCCCGGCAACGTTGCCACGTCCGTTACAATCGGCCCCACAAGGACGTTGGCGAACATCGGTGATTGGCCTATTCGTCTTCGTCACCGACATCCACATACGCCCCGCAGTACTGGCATTGCTCCACCGACCCGCGCAGCGCCGCGGAAAAGCCGGTCGTCTTTCCGCAATCTTCGCAGACGACCTCGATCGGCGGCTCGTTAGGAGCTTGGTGCGCTCGAGCCGCCCGTCGCTCGGCCGCGATTCGCTCGTAGGCCTCCAGCACCGGCCTGACCCGCTCGATGTCGGCGCGCTCGACCCATACCTGGGGCTTGTGGATTTCCGGCACCAGACCGCCGAGCCAGACGCCGACTTGCGACACGTCCTCGGTAACGTGGGCTTCCACGTTGGCGCTGGCCAAAGCATGCCGGACCAGGTGAGCGTCGGCGTTGCTGGCTGCGTTATAGACAGCGACCGGATCGCGCAGGGCCATCACACGGCTCTCGAGGCTACGTGGCAACGTACGGTGTCGTCATCTCCGTGGCAGATGGCGCGCATGGACTAGTGCAATGTGTATCTGCCGTCCTCAAGGCGCAGAGGTCAGTTCCGCCGGATGAAGCGAGAAAAAGTCGCGTACTTCCAGTTGCATTCGGTCAATCTCGGCGAGAAACCCCGACGCCGAGAGACGGTAGGTCTCGGGATTCGTCTCGACCTTCCGTAAATGGGCAACCTGGGCTTGAAAATGCCGGATGCGCTCGAGGGTCGCATTCAACTCTTCGTCGTTGGTGATCATGATGACTCCAAAGCAACTTCGACGATGCCGCGACGCCCGCCGCCTCGCTTCACCTGCCAATATTCTACGGCAACCTGCTCTCCCTCCATAGCTCCTGCCTGTGTCAACCAGAACACGCTTGCACCCAAATGGGATTGGGCGGCCGTGTGGTCAAACAGCAACCGCGCTTGACCGTCCAGCTCTGTAGGCGCAAAGGCATCATCCATGAGAAGAAAGACGTTGATATCGTTTGGATCGCGCTTGTCGGTCACGAACGAACCAAATACGACAAATCGACGGAGGTGTCCGGTCCCACATGCCAACTCTAGGACTCGCTCCAACCGCAACGCGAGCGCCTTTCGTTGCGGCGAGCGAGCGCCGAACCGGCCAAGGATCTCTCGCAGGGAGGCTCGATGCACCCCCAGCGGTAGGTCACCCGTGTCCGTCAGCGAAGGGAGCGTCAAGGTAGTGGCTCGTCGAATCTGCCGGCTGTGTCACCCCGGCCTTATCAGGGCCGCCATTTCCCGATTCAGTTCACTTCGTCGGTGTTCAAGGGGGTTCGTCTCCGCGTGGAGAGCATCCATTTCGCGTTCGTACTCTTCGATTCTCGCTCGAATCGCAGGATACTCTGGCGACGAAACAAACCTCGAAAGAGCCGCCGCGTCGGCGGCATCGTACAATTTGGCTTGGTCGTTCTTCAGCAAGCCGACGACATGATGACAGAGCTCTCCTCTTTTACCTTCCTCACAATGGCATTGGGCGCGAGTGGTTTCCGACTCCACATGGAAATCGACTAGAACAGGAGTATGGCTTCGCTTTGGCGGTTTCGCCCGGAGCGTGGTCGCTGCCGTGCTGCCAGTGGGCTTCAGCTCGGCGCCAAACCGCTTCTTCAGCGCGCTTTTCGCGCCGCGAGAGGTAACAACTGGCCCTCGATGCCGTCGACCTCAGAGGCATACTGCTCGAATGGCTGCTGAATTGCTCGACACGCAGGTGACGCCAAAACCTCTTGCAAAACAGCCACATCGGTAGCTAGTACCAAGACTGATACGTCTCCCCCCAAGAGCGATCGTTTGTGATGGCACATTTGCTGCTTGCTTCCAGCCGGACAACGACAATACATCGTCAGGCGGCCGGACTTCTCTGCAATCGTTACCTCATGCCGCATTCCTTCTTCGCTCTTGCTCCGCACGTAAACCGTGCGAAGGGATTTTGGACCAGACTGCGCGAACTTCATCAGCGGATCATCCATTTTTCTCCAACTCCACGACCAAACACGTCAACCGCAACCCGGCCGCTTCGATGGCCAGCGTGTCGCCACTGGCCAGGGCCGCTTTCAGCTCGTCTAGCGACTGCTGCAAGCGCGCTTGCGGCTCCTCGGCGAGTTTGGCCAGCAGCAATTGACCCCGGACGACGATTCCGTCGAACCGCTTCGCTGCCGGGCTGCGCTGCCACAGCTCTTCGACGCGCTGCTGCGAGAGCTCCTTGCCTTCGTCGCTGAGGCGCTTGTGGCTCGGCGTATACTCCAGCCGCACGGTCTGTCCGGTATGGGGGATCACGGCGGCCAGCTTCGCCAGGCCGTCCACGTCGTAGGAAAAATGGATCACGATCGTGTGCGGCCGGCCGGATCGCGAGGGGGGGATGCTGGCGATCCGGGCGCGGATGCCGGTATCGACCGCATCGTCGGTTTTCAAGGCCGCCCCCTTGTGGTCCTGATAGAGGTGGACGATGACCGCCTCTTGCTGGGTGGTGAGCAGGCTGTATTCGCGGCGGGTGGAGTACGGCACGGTGGTGTTGGGCATGATCAGCGGCTCGTAGACCGGCGTCAGGATGCCGCCCACCTCGCTAACGACCTGGATGCCCATGCCGAAGGGGGCCACGTCGGTGAGAATGACACCCCGCTGCGGATCGAGCTGCCCCAGAGCGATGGCCGCCTGGACCGCGGCCCCGATGCACACGGCCAAATCCGGGCTGACGTCGGCCTGCGGCATCTGGCCGAACATCTCTTCCACCAGCCGCCGCACGCAGGGCATGTACGTGGTGCCGCCCACGAGCACGATACGGTCGATCGATTCGGGCCGCACTTTCTTGGCGTCCAGAGCTTGTTGGATGCAGGCGCGCGCCCGATCCAGCAGCGGCTGGCAGGCGGCCTCGAGCCTCGGCCCGGGTGATCTCCACCTCCAAGTCGAGCGACTGGCCCTCGCGGAACACGAAACCGCGCAAATGGACGTGGTGCGAGTCTTTCGTCGTCAGGGCCAGCTTCACCGTCTCGGCGGCGCTTTTGAGCAGCCCGGCGGCCGTCGCATCGATCGGGACGCCGGGATGCCGGATGCGGAACTTCTGCGCGATCAGGTGCCGCAAGATCTCATCGAAATCCTTGCCTCCAAGCTCTGGGTCGCCAAAGCTGGCTTTCACATCCAGCACGCCGAAAACCATCTCCAGCACGGTGATATCCAACGTGCCGCCGCCGAAGTCGAACACCACGACCTGCTCGTCCGCATCGACGTTCTCCACGCCGAAAGCCAGGGCCGCCGCGGTCGGCTCGTTGATCAGCCGGGTGATGTTCAGCCCGGCGAGCTGGCCTGCGTCAAAGGTGGCCCGCCGTGCGGCATCGGCGAAGTTCGCGGGCACGGAGAGCACCACGTCGCGCACGGGCTCGCCGAGCGCCGCCTCGGCCTGCTGCCGAAGCTTGCGGAGGATCACGGCGGCAATTTCTTCCGGACGGTAGTCCTTCTCGCCCAACCGAACCGTCTGGCCGCTGCCCATCAGGCGTTTGACTTCGCGCACTCCGCGGCCCGGCAGATCGACCCACGGCCGCGCTTCCTCGCCGACCACGAGCTCGCCGTGATCGTTGAGGGCCACCAGCGAGGGCACGATCGGGCTGCCACCGGTAGACGAGGGATCGGGAATCGCCCAGCACCGGTCCGCGCCGCAGCCTTGAGGCTGGAACACGCAAATCTCCGACGTGGACGTGCCCAGGTCGATCCCGATGGCGTGCTTCTGCGGCATGGAGTGGCCTTGTCGGGTGCCGGGCACTGCGCAAACCGCTGAGCGTCGCGGGCTCGCGGCAAACAACGGGAAACATGAGAAGTGCCGACGAATAACGTCCATTGTAACGCCAAGGGGTCGAGCGTCCAGTTGCCTGCCCGGCGCCAGCCCCCTCAAAACCACGCTGCCGCCGAGAGTTCCGCACACAACTACCAATTAACGCGCATAGCCAGCACGGCGCAGCCGCGGTCAGAATCGTATCCGTGTTATTCGTGTTATTCGTGGTTGTCCTACCTTTGGGCTCACCTTACCCGCCATGCAGATTCGTCCCCGCGGGTGGCCAAATGTTGCAAAAAAGCAACGCCATCGTTTGCCAGGCGGGCGAAGCGGGGGCATGCTTGTTTAGAGTCGCTGGTCGTCCCTCCGCGGTAAGCAATCCGCGCGTGACAGCTTTATCAGCTTCGTCCGGCGCCCGACCAGCAAGCGGCTCGCCCACCCTGTCGGTCAACCTGCGCGTTGGCCCGCAGTCAAGGGAGACGCCGCTTTCCATTGGCCCCACGGCGATGTTCGTTGCAGCCGACAGGTCGAGGATCGACCCGAGGCCGCCACGTGTCGCACGTTTCAGGCCGCCAGCACCAGCAGGAAGCTCGAGGCGCCGTTCCGCGGACACCGATCCTGAGTGTCCACCCTCCCCGGCGCCCCGGCTTCCTAAAACTTGGCTGCGGCCGATAAAACAACTTCTTCGGAGTTTCCAAATGAAAACCTCGCTTACGCTTTGCGTCTTGATCCCGGCGTTGGCGCTGATCGCCCGAGCCCAGGACGATACGCACCCTTCCACCGGCCCCGCCTTAGGGGGCGAGCCGACAATGCTGATTCCCCTCGAAGAGCCCGGCACAGGCTTGGCGCCCGCGCCACTCATGGTGCCGCACGCCCTGCCGCATTACTATGGCCGGGGCGAGTGGCCTGGTTTCGGCTCCGGCCACGGGCATGACTGTGGCACGGGCTGCATCGGTGCGACCTGGGGCTGCTGCCCTCGTCCGTGCAGCGCACACCTCCACCTCTGGGACAACTACTGCTACGAATCGGCCCGATGCCCGGAGTGCGGCTTTTCGATGGGCGGCATGGTGCATTCGCTATGGTGCGCTCGCAGTGCCGGCTGCAACGGCAGCCGTTGTGACCATGGCGGGTGCGGCGACGACGGTCGCCCCGCCGATGGCCCGGTCAACGACGTGGCTGATCCGTCTGACCAGCCGGCGGTCGCCTCGCCGCCTGAACCGGCGGACGAATCAGCAGTGAAGAAGCCGACCGCGCCGGGACGAAGGACAAGAGAAGTCTGCCGAAGGCCACGCCCACGCCGATGGACCCGCTGCCGAAGCAGCCAATGACCAAAGAACCGATGCTCAAGGACATGCCCGAGAAAAAGGACATGCCCGAGAAGATCGAAAAGGGCCCCAAGAAAGCCCACCGTGTCGTACCCGGCCCGCGCAAGGCAAGTCTGTTGGACCGCCTCTTCACTCGGCCGTCCTCGGGCTCTCGGTAATGACATCCATTCTCGGCACCGATTCCCGAGGGCGGCTTTCGCCGCCCGAGGGGAATTGGTCTCGCAGAAACCCGCCAAGACACCACGGCGGACAGGCCAAGTGGCCTTGTCCGCCGTTGGTGTTATGATGCTTCCTTCGAAAGCCGCTCACGTATGGTGAGGAAAGCGTATGCGTATCTGGCCGGGCCGGCCTTATCCGCTGGGGGCGACCTGGGACGGGGCGGGCGTCAACTTCGCGCTCTTCTCCGAGCACGCCACCAAGGTCGAGCTGTGCCTGTTCGATTCCGTCGACGCGCCAGCGCGAGTCGCAGCGCATCCCGCTGCCCGAGCAGACCGACCTGGTCTGGCACGGCTATCTTCCCGACGTCGTGCCGGGCCAGCTCTATGGCTATCGCGTCCACGGCCCGTACGAGCCGGCCAAGGGACATCGGTTCAATCCGCAACAAGATCCTGCTCGATCCCTACGCCAAGGCCGATCGGCCGCGACCTGCGCTGGGACGATTCGCTGTTCGGCTACAAGGTCGGCGACGCGAGCAGCAGGACCTGTCCTTCGACGAGCGCGACAGCGCCGCCTTCGCGCCGCTGGCCGCCGTCGTCGATCCGGCCTTCACCTGGGGCGACGACCGGCCGCCGCGCATCGCCCTGGCACAAGACGCTGATCTACGAGCTGCACGTCAAGGGCTTCACGCAGCTCAACCCGGACGTGCCGGAGAAGCTGCGCGGCACCTACGCCGGCCTGGCGTCCGAGGCGGCCATCCAGCACCTGCAGGAGCTGGGCGTCACGGCCGTCGAGCTGCTGCCGGTCCATCATTTCCTGGACGATCGGCACCTGGTCGAAAAGGGGCGGACGAACTACTGGGGCTACAACACGCTGGCCTTCTTCGCGCCCGACCTCGCGGTACGCGGCCACGACCATTCCGCAGGACGCCGTCCAGCAGTTCAAGATGATGGTCCGCGGCGCTGCACGCCGCCGGCATCGAGGTGATCCTCGACGTGGTCTACAACCACACGGCCGAAGGCAACCAGCTGGGCCCGACGCTGTCGCTGCGCGGGCATCGACAATGCCGCCTACTACCGGCTGTCGCCCGAGGACCCGCGCTACTACATGGACTTCACGGGCTGCGGCAACACGCTGAACATGACGCATCCGCGCGTGCTGCAGCTCATCATGGACAGCCTGCGCTACTGGGTCACCGAGATGCACGTCGACGGCTTCCGCTTCGATCTGGCCAGCACGCTGGCCCGCGAGCTGTTCGAGGTCGATCGAGCTGGGAGCGTTCTTCGACATCATTCACCAGGATCCGGTCCTGTCGCAGGTGAAGCTGATCGCCGAGCCGTGGGACGTCGGCCCGGGCGGCTACCAGGTCGGCAACTTCCCGCCTGGCTGGACCGAGTGGAACGGCAAGTATCGCGACTGCGTCCGCCGGTTCTGGAAGGGGGACGGCGGGCTGGTCTCCGAGTTCGCCACGCGGCTGGCCGGCAGCAGCGACCTGTACCAGGACGACGGCCGGCAGCCGTACGCCAGCATCAACTTCATCACCTGCCACGACGGCTTCACGCTTGCACGACCTGGTCAGCTACAACGACAAGCACAACGAGGCCAACGGCGAGGAGAACCGCGACGGCGCCAACGACAACAACAGTTGGAACTGCGGCGCCGAAGGTGCCGACCGACGACGCGGCCGATCAGGCTCTGCGCGAGCGGCAGAAGCGCAACTTGATCGCCACGCTGCTCCTGCTCGCAAGGCGTGCCGATGCTGCTGGCCGGCGACGAGCTGGGCCACACGCAGAAGGGCAACAACAACACCTACTGCCAGGACAACGAGCTGACCTGGCTGAACTGGGAGCTCGACGAGGGTCAGCAGGAGTTCCTGGAGTTCGTCAAGAAGGCCGTCCGCATCTGGCACGAGCAGCCGGTCTTTCAGCGCCGGAAGTTCTTCCAGGGCCGGCCGCTGCGCGGATCGGGGATCAAGGACATCTCCTTCTTCGACCCGGCCGGCAAGGAGATGTCCGACGAAGACTGGAACGCCGGCTTCGTGAAGTGCCTCGGCGTGCGCCTGGCCGGCGACCTGATCGACGACGAAGACGAGCGCGGCGAGCCGATCGTCGGGCGACACGCTGCTGCTGCTGCTCAACGCCCATCACGAGGCGCTCCCCTTCACGCTGCCGCCAACCAAGCCGGAGCATCACTGGGAGCGGCTATTCGACACCGCGGAGCCCAACGAAGAGACAGGGCTGTTTCGCGGAGAAGAGCAGTATCCACTCCAGGATCGCTCGGTCGTGGTGCTGCGAACACGCGTGCCGGAAGAGACCGCGGAGATGTTGTCCCTTGGGCAGGCAGCAACGCTTCGCGCCGACGCCCGGCCGCCGGTCGGTCGCCAATCGCCGGAGTAGAGTCGTAGGCACACTCCGTGTGCCGTGGACGGCACGCGGAGCGTGCCTGCTACTTTTCGGCGGGTCGAGCAGCCACCTGAACCCCGCGGCGCAGCAGCACCATCACGCGGCCCCGGCAGGAGTGTGGCAGCTGCGCCGGATCGACCAGCTCGAATCCGCCGTCGCTTGCTTGTTGGCCGAGCGAGCGCACCAGCGTGGCGGGCAACCTCCGCCGGCAGAGCAGCAGTGCGTCGGGCCGCGTCTCATGCAGCATTCGGCCGAACCGTTCCGGCGTGAGATCGCAGGAGAAGAGTGGCAGGGGGTGGAACTTCGCGCCGGCATAGTACGTCGTCAGTCGCCAGTTGTACGATCCGGCGATCGTCTGCTCGACGCCGATCCGCTCGCCTAGCCAGCCCCCGAGGTCGGCTTTTGCCGTCCGGCTGCTGACGCGGCTGGTGATCGCATCGGCAGCGCCGCCGGTCAACACGCCTACGAGCACCGCGCTCGCTGCCCAATGGCGTGCCAGGGCCTGATGCGGCGTCAACCAGGCCGCCGCAGCCGCTGCTAATCGGCACAGAGGGAGCAACCCCAGGGCCGCCAAAGGCGTGCAGATGATCACCAGCGGCAACAGATAGCGCGTGCTGGACATGTGAATCTCGGCCGCGTGCACCCACACGGCAGCCAGGGTGATCCCCCCAAGCACCACCAGCGGCAGACGGTCCGGGCGCAGGCATAGTCGCCACCAACGGAACATTCCCAGCAGCACGGGGATGCCGAACACGACCGTGAACGCTCGGCACACCTTGTCGAGCACCAGCCAGGCCGTTTGCCTTGGAGTGGGGCGGGCGGCCACGGCCCCGTCTGGCGTCGAGGACTCTGCGGCGTCGCTGCTCGGCACCGCGCCGATGGAGGACGGGGGCTCCCCTGCTTCCTCCACGGCAGCCGGGCTGTCCGCCTTTTCAGCCGCCGCAGGCGTACCGCGCGGAATCTGAATTGGCTCGAACCCAGTCTGCGACGCGTTCCAGCGGGGACCCCGCTGGACTCCATCGCGCGTGTCCGTGCCCGTAGACCAGCAGCACCGCAACCAGCGGATAACTCAAGACGAACAGCGCGGCACCGCCCGCGAGCTGCCATCGGGCTTGGCGCAGGGCCAGCCAGCGCCAGCCGCACCAGGCGGTCACAGGCAACAGCAAGAACCACCCCTCGGACCGGGTGTTGGCGGCCAGAAAAGTAGCGGCCCCTGCGGCGAAGAACCAGCCGGGCCGCACTTCGGTGATTGCGCGCCACGAACAGTATAGCGAGGTCGTGAAGAGCAGCCAGAACGTCGGATCGCGGAGTGCTTCCGGCGACCACTCGATCAGCTTGGGATGCGCGGCGTACAGCTGCCGGCCAGCAGCGCCACGCGGTCGTCAAACATCCGCCGCACCCAGCCAAAAAGCGGCAACACCGCCAGGCTGCTCGCCAGGATCCCCCAGGTGGTTCCGGCCGTTTCCCAGTCCAGCCCGGCGCGATGCCAAGCGCGCAACACCAGCAGATAGAAATTGAAATCGTACGAGTCCCGGACTGCCGGCGGCCCGTCCTGCTCCAGGTGCTGCGCCTTCTCGATATAGAGGGCGCCGTCGGGGCAGACGCCGCCGATGCGATCGGCCATCCAGATCCGCGGAGCCAGACACATCGCCAGCAGCAAGGCCAAGCGCGCGCCGCCGCCCGTCAGCAGCAGCCGCAGCGGCTTGGGACTGGCCAACTGGTTGGGAAAGCTCATGGTCCTTGCTTTCGCTGCGCGCAGCCGAACGTCGAGGCGCAAGCCCGACGTCCCAGGCGCGACCGGCGGGGCGGCATCATAGAAATGAGCGCTTCGCCGGGCAATCGCGCCCCGCAGGCCAAGGACGAAAAAGCAAGCCCGGCCGATCGCGTCGCAGAATGTGGCGCGCATCGCTAGCTCTGCCGGCGTGCGAATGAACACGCTCAAGCGTCAAGCCGCAGAATCGCACACTGCAGCGCGAGCCAACCCACTGAGGTGATGGACCAACGCCCTGACGTTTGCAAGCCGCTTGCCCGCGCGGCCGGGATGCCTGGCGGCGGCGCTGCACCAGCCCCTCGGCCCTCATCAGGTCTTCTAGCGTTCCGTGGCGCCGATGCGGATGCAGGGCGATGGACTTGAGGACCACGCACCGCGCCACCCCGGCACCGAGCTGCGCCAGCAGATCGGCAACGCCTTGGTTGTAGACTGCCAGCACGTCATGGGGGCGCAGGAAAGACGCCCAGGACGCCCGAACGACGTCGAGAGATACGGCTGCCGCACAATCTCGCCGCGTAAGCTCGAAGTGTTTGAGAAGGGCAGCGGAAAGCGGAGTCGCGGATTGGATCGCGCAGGCAAAGCGCTCACCCGTCCCTAGCCGCTCAGCGACCCAATAGACAGGCGGTCGAGGAGCCTGTTGGCCGTCTCGCTGGCGAGGCGTTGTTTCCCCATAGGCCACGACGACGTTGTCGGTGTTCCTCAGCAGGGCCAACGGCATGTTGCTGAACGTACGGCTTGGGCTCTTGTGGCAACGCAGGCCGTAGTCCGCCTTCGGGTGAGCGAGCTGCCGTTCGATCATGGAGTCGAAGACTTCGATCAATTGATGAAAACCGCGAGTCTCTGGTTCCAGAACACGCAACGCGGCGACCGTGGCCTCCACCGTGGAAAGCGACGCGGCCGTGGGTTCCCGACGAATGCGGTAACGGCCAGGCTCTGCAGGAGCGAGTCGATAGCGAGGCAACTTGCGTAGCGCGGCGATGTCCCGCACGAACGTTTTCGCATGGTGCCAGGTGCCATCCAGGATCACGAGTTGCTCGGGCCGCTGATCCAACGGCAAGTCCGAGATCAGCTCGGCGCCCCCTTCCGGGTAGAGCAGCGCGGCACGCGGCTTGAAATGCAGTCTGGCGGCAAGGTGCTCGGTGTGATCCACAAGGAGGGTCGAATTCCTCAGTGCCCTGTGGACCATGCGTGCCGTGTTGAACGGATGAAAGCGCTCACGAATATGCTGCAAAATCAGCACTTCCGTCCGGTTGGCGATCGTAGGGATGGCGGCGCAGAAGCAGTCGCGTTTCGGTCGGAAGCAACCGTAGCATCGCTGTGGCTGAACGCCGCCTAACGTCAGATCATCCGCGGGGAACGTTGGCACGATGAGCTGTTCCATCGGACGGATTCTGCCGCCACGGACGAAACCAAGTCAACGGCAAGCTGAGCAGTGACCAGCCGTAGCGCGGGCAGATCGCGAAGACGGAGCGAACGCGGTCCCGTGCGAATCAACGGGCTCAAGAGTAGAATGCGCCGACAGGAACCTGCGAACGTCTGACGCGGCGGAAGACATTGGCCGACAATCGACGGCTATGCCATTGAAAGGGGGTCGCTATGCGAAGCGGCATGATGACGGCAACGCTGGCTTTGGTCGTCTTCGCCGGTGCCGAGTCTACGGCCACGGGGGATGACCCGCCCGCCGATGGCTGGCGGGCCTTGCCACTGATCAAAGACGGGAAGGTCGATCCGGCCTGGGTGCAAATCGGCTACGGCCGGTTCGCGGTAGAGGAGGGCAGCCTACGGACCGAATGCGACGAGAAGGGGCTCGGCCTGCTCCTATATCGAAAGGAGAAGTTCGGCGACTGCCAGATTCGAGTCGTCTACAAGTCCAAAGATGCGAAATCCAACGCGGGCGTGTTCGTCCGAATCGACGACGGCATTCTGAAGAAGATCGACGAGAAGCACTCGCCTGCCCGCCGCGACTCGCGGGGCCAGCTCACCAAAGACTCGCTGCAAATCTTCAAGGACGCCTCGGACAAGGAACAGGGCCCGTGGTACGCCGTCCACCACGGCTACGAAGTTCAGATTTGCGATGCAGCCAGCGGCAAGCGGTCTCGGACCGGGGCCATCTATTCCCTGGCGGAGTCGGCGGCCCTCTCCGACAAGCCGCCCACCAAGTGGAAGGCCATGATCATCACCCTCAAAGACAAGCAGGTGCTGGTGGACATCGACGGCAAGCGCGTCACCACCTTCGACCCCGATGGCAAAGACGTGCCGGCGGAGCGCGAGTGGTACGAGCCCAAGCGCGAGCCGAAGCGCCCCAGCAACGGCTACCTCGGCCTGCAGAACCACGACCCCGGCGACGTCGTCTATTTCAAAGAGATCAGCGTTCGGCCGCTGCCGCCGGGAAAGTGAACCTGCGATTACTAGCCGAGGCGGATCGCATCAACGCAGCTCATGAATTCGGCGACATTCCTTCGGAGGAGGAGCCATGAATGCCTACGCGTTAGTGACCATCGGTCTGCTTTCCCTGGGACAGGCCGCGCCCGACGAAGCCGAGCTGAAGAAGGTGTTGATTCCCCACTATGGACGGGACGCGGCCCGCTACGACTTTTTCCTCGACAAAGAGCGATCGCAACGGATCGAGCTGCAAGAGCAGCCGGTCCTGACTTGGACGAACGCCGAGAACTACATGGGCGCCGTCTTCGTTTGGAACTTCAAGGGACGGCCGGAAATCATCGGCTGCATCGGCTCGCACCAGCTTCGGTCGGGCGAGGTCCGCGTTTTCCACGAGTTCCATTCCCTCGCCACTCAGCCGCTGCAACCCCTGAGGATCCGCACGGGTGAATTGTGGGAGCCCAAAGGCGTGCCTCTGACTCCCGTGGAGGAGTCTCCGCGCCCTAGCGATTCCGAGCGGCTGCGCCTGACGCAGATGCGAAACATCGCCCGTGAATTCAAAGGCTGGATGAAAGACCGGGAGGACACGACCGAGCTGCGGCTGTTGCCGCAGCCCCTGGTGCGCTACAAGGCCCCCGACCGCGGCATCGTGGACGGAGCGATCTTCGCCTTCGTCTGGAAGGGCACCGACCCGGAGGTGCTGCTCGTCCTGGAGGCTCGAAAGTCAAAGGACGAGGTGCAATGGCAGTATGCCCTGGCGAGATTCAACTGGCGCGAAATGTGGGTCGAGCGCAAAGAGAAGGAATTGTGGCGCGTCAAGATCGAGGCGCGAAACGACAGCTACTTGAGCCGCGTTGTCAGCGAGACCACACTGGACGCGATCCGGGTCAGTCAGCCCAAAGCGGACAGTCCCGAGAAGTTGCCAAAGAAGCAAGGGCCGATTGATCCGTGAGAAGAAGGTTTCAATTTCGAATCCGCGACTTGCTCATCCTAACTACGATCGCCGCCGTGGCCGTGGTCGCGCCTGTTTTGCCCGAACAAAGCACTGGCGAATCGTATGCACGGCGGAAGCGGCCTCGAAAACCGAAGACGATTCGCCGGCAGAAAGCAAGCCGGCGAAGAACATGCCATGAGCGGTAGCGGGCATGGCCTCCAGAAGGCTACCAAGGCTACAGGCTACACAGGCTACGCCTTGCGGCCCCTTCAGCGCGATCTACAATAGGCCGTGAAGCGCCACAATGTGCTGGCAAGGCGGTTGCCAGCCTGTCGCCAGCAAGGAGCCGGCCCCAACAATGTCCAGCACGTTCCAGCTTGAAAAGGTGCAAGTCGCCCTCTCCCCCCAGGAGCGGTTTCAGGAGTTTTTGCAGAGCCGAGGCCGGCGAATGACCCAGCAGCGGCGGCAGATCGTCGAAGAAGTGTTCAGCCGCCACGAACATTTCAACGCCGATGAGCTTTGCGACCTGCTCAGCCGCTCGTCGCACGCCAAAGTCAGCCGCCCGACCGTCTATCGCACGCTTCAGGAGCTGGAGGAGGCGGGCTTGTTGCGAAAGATGGTCCTGGCCGGCCGACGCGGGGTTTACGAGCACGATTACGGCTATCCTCAGCACGATCACCTCTACTGTGAGAAGTGCGAGAAGCTAATCGAGTTTCACAGCGAGGATGTGGCCCGCATTCGCGATGCCGTCGCCCGCGAACACCATTTCCGGCCCGCCAGTCACCGCCTGATCATCTCGGGGCTTTGTGCGGAGTGCTTTCGCGCCAAGCGCCGTCCGCGGCGGTTGGAGCTGGTGTAAGCGCCTTGGAGTGCGGCGACCGGTCGCCGCTTTCGGATCTTTGAGCCGGGGGATCACCGTCCCCTGCGGTGACACTGCACTCCAGAACGGCCGGCTGCCAAAGTGACAGAATTCTTCCGAAGCGACGATCGGAAGGCCAAATCGCGAAGCGTGTGGCGCAACTCCTTTCGTGTCCACTGCTTACCAAAGACGACCGGTGTCCACTTAGCGCCCGGTCCGGAACTTGCTCTCCCTCCCTCAGCGGAGTCCCCTACCCGAACATTGGCAGCCCGCGCTCTGCCGTGAGCTGCTTCGAATCGGTTTGTGGAAGCCCGCCCGACTGAGCGAAAGAGCCATCTTTTTTCCAAAGCTGTTTGTTGCCTTGCGGTGGTCCTCAGCCCACCCATCGAACACCTTCCCTGTTGGAGACCAGTTCTTATGGCGACCGCTACCGCCACCAAGCCCAAGAAATCCACCAGTGTCAAATTGCAGCCGCTGAACGACCGCGTGGTCGTCGAGCGCGAGGAAGAGGAGGAGAAGACCACGGGCGGGCTGTACTTGCCCGATAGTGCCCGCGAAAAGCCCTCGCGCGGACGAGTGATCAGCGTTGGCAACGGCCGGCTGCTGGAGGATGGCAAGCGCAGCCCGCTGCAAGTCAAGGCAGGCGACCGCGTGCTCTTCACCACCTACGGCCCCGACCAGGTGAAGCTCGGCGAAGAAGAGTACCTGCTGATGCGGGAAGAAGACATTCTGGCGGTGATTGACTAGCCAACGTAGGGTGGGACGAGGAACGAGACCCACCAGAATCGCTTGACTCTACCGCTTACTTGACGCCCAACACATTTGGTGGGTCTCGTTCCTCGACCCACCCTACAAAACTACAAAACACAACCGGAGATTCTCCCCCATGCCCAAGATGATCGCGTTCGACCAGGAAGCCCGCGAGGCGATGCGGCGCGGCGTCGCCAAGCTCGCCCGGGCCGTCAAGGTCACGCTCGGCCCCAAGGGCCGCAACGTCATCATCCAGAAGTCCTTCGGCTCGCCGACCGTCACCAAGGACGGCGTCACCGTCGCCAAGGAGATCGAGCTCGAAGACAAGTACGAGAACATGGGCGCCCGCATGGTCCGCGAGGTCGCCAGCAAGACCAGCGACGTGGCCGGCGACGGCACCACCACCGCCACCGTGCTGGCCGAGGCGATCTTCAACGAGGGCCTGCGGGCCGTCGTCGCCGGCGTCAACCCGATGCTCATGAAGCGCGGCATCGAGAAGGCCGTCGAGGACATCGTCGGCCAAGCTCAAGAGCATGACGATCGACGGTCAAGGCCAAGAAGGACATGGCAGAACGTCGCCACCGTCGCCGCCAACGACGACACGCGAGATCGGCAAGCATCATCGCCGAGGCGATGGACAAGGTCGGCAAGGACGGCGTCATCACCGTCGAGGAAGGCAAGACCCTGAAGACCGAAGACGAGTTCGTCGAGGGCATGCAGTTCGACCGCGGCTACCTGTCGCCGTACTTCGTCACCGACCCGCAGAAGATGGAGTGCGAGCTGGAGGACGCCTACATCCTCATCTACGAGAAGAAGATCACGCACGAACAAGGACCTGGTCCCGGTGCTGGAGAAGGTGCGTGCAGCACCGGCAAGCCGCTCCTGATCATCGCCGAGGAGGTCGAGGGCGAGGCGCTGGCGACGCTGGTCATCAACAAGCTCCGCGGCACGTTCAAGTGCGTGCGCGGTCAAGGCCCCCGGCTACGGCGACCGCCGCAAGGCCATGCTCGAGGACATCGCCATCCTGACCGGCGGCAAGGCGATCTTCGAGGACCTGGGCATCCAGCTCGAGAACGTCGAGCTCGACCGACCTCGGCCGGGCCAAGAAGGTCAAGATCGACAAGGACAACACGACGATCATCGAGGGCGCCGGCAAGAAGGACGACATCAAGGGCCGCATCGACCAGATCCGCAGCGAGCTCGGACAAGTCGACCAGCGACTACGACAAGGAGAAGCTGGCCGAGCGGATCGCCAAGCTGTCCGGCGGCGTGGCCAAGATCAACGTCGGCGCCGCGACCGAGAGCGAGATGAAGGAGAAGAAGGCGCGCGTCGAGGACGCCATGCACGCGACCCGCGCGGCCGTCGAGGAAGGCATCCTGCCCGGCGGCGGCGTGGCCCTGCTGCGGGCCGTCGCGCCGGCTGAAGCCCGAAGGGCCTGACGCCACGACGAGGAGGTCGGCTACAACATCGTCGTCCGGGCCTGCCGCTCGCCGATCACCGCAGATCGCCGAGAACGCCGGCGAGGACGGCGGCGTCGTCGCGAGAAGGTGCTGCGAAGCACGAAGGGCAACTACGGCTACGACGCCCGCGACCGACAAGTACGGCGACATGGTCAAGGACGGCATCATCGACCCGACCAAGGTGGTCCGCACCGCCCTGCAGAACGCGGCCAGCGTCGCGACGCTGCTGCTGACCAGCGACGCCCTGGTCGCCGAGATGCCCAAGGAGGAGAAGGGCGGCGGGGCGGCGGCGACGACGACATGTACTAGTGGAAGGACAAGCGGTCGTCACGAGCCGGCGCAAGAGACAGATCGCGATGAAGCTAGAGGAAGCGCCTCGCCTGGCCGTGTTCGGCCGGGCGGGGCGTTTTTGCTGCGCAGGGCTGGCCTTCGCCCTACCCTCGGATCGCCTGAATATGCGACCGACGACGGGAGCGCTGATTTAGTCAGCGCGTTGTGGTGCGGAGATACCCCCGGCAGGACTCGAACCTGCAACCCTCTGCTTAGAAGAAAGCGCGTGGGGTGATGCCGAAAAGCCTGAAAACCTCTGGATTTGCAGTCATTCTAGCAACAGTGAGCAGTTCGTCAAACCAGTGCATCGCGCTGCGAATTCATGCGTGTTTTGGTGGTAGCGCCACTCAAAAGTGGTCAGAGTGGTCAAGGGCTCGCGCCAGACAATGCCGTCCGCTGAACCTCACCTCCCCAATCGCCCTGGCGATCGAGACTCGGCGGGCACAGGGACGTGGATCGATCGGCTTGGCGACGATCGGCTGCGTCCTTCGCTCGCGACGATTCTGAGGGGCTGCAACGCGCTCGGGCGGCAAGAACGCCTCGACGGGCCGTGATGGCGTGCGGCTGCGCGCTGGGGGTCGGCAGAATCGACGCCAGAGCCGGGCGGATGGAGTGGTTGCCTCCGGGCTTTTATCGCCCAGCGCCCCGACTGGCCTCCGAGACGCTCCGCCGCACCGCCCGCACCTTCTGGTCAAGCCAGGCGTCAGCCTGCGCGTCTCAGCGAAGCGCTGAGCGCCTCTGGAGGGGCGCTACCTATCGAACCGAAACAGCCTCATCCAGTTGCTTTCTGGCGTTGGTGCCAAATCCGCCGTAGCATGACGAAGTCGAAGTAACTGCGGCGTCGTGCCTGCGCGGATCGCCCGTTTGTGCCCCATCTCTCAAGGTCGCCGTCATGCAGAATGCCGATCTTCCTCCTCCCGAGGCACGGCCCGAAAACCAGCAGACGCCGCAGCCACCGGGGAAGCCGAGCGGGCACGACACGCGCCGAGGGCCTAGCTTGGCCCGCGCGGCTTCCGGCGATCCGCCCGCCCTCAAGGCCCACACAATATTCCGCGGCTGGATCGCTGGGACTGCCGGCTTGCTGCTTCTCTCAGCCGGCCTTTGTGTGGTTAGTCCACGCGCGGCCGCCGCGGAAGAGCCTGCGAGAACTACTGACCAGGCCGAGCCTGCCAAAGGCGCCGCCGGGTTACGCATCGCCTGGACCAAGGGGAGGCGCGGCGGCGGCGATATTCTTTCAATCCGCGGGCCGAACTTGCCGGGCGGCGAGCTGATCGTCTGGTATCTCGAAGCTTATTGCCGGTCTGGCTCCACGGACCGCGAATGGGGTGAAACCGTGATTGGGCACGGCACGCGGCAAGTCTCCGCCGACAAGGACGGCCGGCAGATCAAGCTTCGCTGCGAGCTGAAGGACGGCGTCGTTGTCGATCATACGATCACGGCCGGGGCGGACGAAGTGGACTTTCGCCTTTCTGCCCGCAACCCAACCGACAAGCCGTCGCAGGCCCACTGGGCCCAGCCGTGCATGCGGGTGGACAAGTTCACCGGGCGCGGCCAAAAGGACTATCTCGAAAAGAGCTTCGTTTTCGTCGATGGCAAGCTGACGCGGATGCCCACCGAGCCGTGGGCCACAAAGGCCCGCTACACCCCTGGCCAGGTCTGGTGCCCGAAAGGCGTCGATCGAAATGACGTGAACCCTCGGCCGCTGAGCACGATCGTCCCCTCTAATGGCCTGATCGGCTGCTTTTCTGCCGACGAGAAGACGCTCGTGGCCATGGCCTGGGAGCCGTACCAGGAACTCTTTCAAGGCGTGATCGTCTGCCTGCACTCCGACTTCCGCATCGGCGGCCTGAAGCCGGGCGAGACGAAGTCCATCCGCGGCAAGATCTACATTCTGCCGGCCGACGAAGCAGCGCTGGTCAAGCGCTACGAGCGGGACTTTCCAGAGCAGGCCAGGAAGTAGGCGGCACCGACCTTATGCCACTCATTCCGCTGGTGGCTCGATCTCCGCACTTGGCTGCCCGCCAGCATCCTTTCGGCCGCTACCGGCCAGGCGGCTGATCGCCCGCACCGTCATGTCGTGGTCGCAGACGATCTGATTACCCGGAGATTCCGGTTGGTCGATCAAGTGCCAAAATCTAGCACTTGCTTTTCGTCGGGCAGGCCCGCTTCGCTACGCGCTCCCTGCCCTCCACACGCTTTCCACCGCCCGGCGCGTCCTTTGGGTCAGGCACGTCGCAGCCGGCGCGTCCATCGCGGCGCTAGGGGCCTTGGCGGGGCGAGATGCTCAGCCGCCGGCAGAGCGATCACTGTCTGGTCGGCGTCGGCCCGACCCGGCTGCCGGTCTTGGCCCAGCGCGATTTCTCGCTGCTGTGGCGTGTTCGGCTTGCTGGATCGGCCCGGAAGCCGGGTTGGTGCTCAGCGGTGCCTTTCAGTTCGCCAGGATCGAAGCCAGACCTGTGCGAATGAGGCAAGCCTTGTTCCGGGTCGCGACCTACGATGCGGTGAACGACGTCGTGCTCGTCAAGACCGGCGTCGCCGGTTCACCGCTTCGTTTTCTCATCCTTGAACCGCTCGTCGATGATCGGGGTGTCTGGTGGTAGCGCAATGCGATTCAGGTCGACGATCTGGCCATCGGCAATCAACTCAATGTAGATCGTTCCGGCTTCACCCTTAGGCGGAGTGTGGATACAAACGCCCGCGTTCGAGTCACCGCCTAGCCAGAAGCTCGGCGCCCGTCTCAGCACGATCGATGTTCCCTTGCTCTTGACCTTGAGGAGATGCGGCCAAGCTGCCTCAAATGACTCTCGCTTCGTGAACGGGATTGCGTAGTGCAGCAATGGCTTAACCGGCCCTTCAAAGGTACGCGATTGCTTTCGCAACCCATCCAGTTCCTTGGGCCAACTGTCGGGCCAGGTTCCCTTATTCTCAAACGTGTAAAGCGCAAATAGCGGGCATGCTGAGAAGACGACGATTGCGCTCGCGATCATGGCTGCTCGTTTCATCGTGATTCCTCTACGGGGATTGGGATTGTCGGGACGCAGGCACTACTTCGGCACACTGTTAGACAGGCTGTCCAGTCTAACGGGCGGCCAACTGCTCCGGCGCCACCAGCGACTTGAGGAACGCCAGCAGCTTTTGCTTCTCCAGCACCGACAGGGCGTTGAACTTCTTGGTCGATTCTTCGGCTTGGCCCCCGTGGAAGGCGACGGCTTGCTCCAGCGTCGTGGCCCGGCCGTCGTGCAGATACGGACCGGAGTCACGCACTCCCCACAACGGCGGCGTCCGCCATTCCTGGGCTGTGGCCACGACGGGCGGCTTGGTTTTCGCGTCCGCCTTGACGATCTCGCGCGGCTTTTCCGGGCTAGGCGTTGACGGATTGGGCTGGAAGATGCCGTACGACGAGCCGATGTCGGTTAAGCCCGGCCCCATGTCGTGAAGCAAGAGGTCGCTGTAGATGCCCTCCACGTCGCCCAGCTTGGGCGTGTGGCACGTGGCACAGCCCACGGTGCCGAAGAGCGCCTTGCCCGAGGCGATGAATTCCGTGTGCTTGGTATGCTCGGCCTTCAATTGGGCCGGCGCCGGCAGATCGCCGACGTACTTGACCAGGGCATCGCACTCGTCCTTCGTCAGGTCGAGTCCCGGCGCCTTGTAGTCGGCCTTGTGCGGCAGCGGCGGCTGCGCGTGGCCCGGCACGTCCAGCCCCAGCTCGACGGCGCAGGCGGTAAGCACGAAGTCGTCGAGGCTGGCTTTCTGGGCTTTCCAGCCGAACCGGCCAACACGGCCCTTGTCGTCGCGAGCGACGCGCCCCACGACCTTGGGGAACTGGGCATGCTTCGTGGCGGCGACCGCGACGAGCACCTCTTCGGGAATGGCGTCGATCTTGCCGGCGCCGAAGAGCGCGGTGGCATTGCGCTGCGAGAGGGAGTTCCCGCCAACGACCACTCTTTGGATGAACTTGCCGGAAATGACTTCCGAAGTGACCTGAACGGGGGTCGCCGGCTGAACTGGGGTCCCCGGCGCTGATCCGCCGGCCCGCGGTCCACCGGTGCCAGGCCGGCTCTCACTCTTTCCGCCGGCAGGTCCGGCCGTTGGCGATTCGGCCTTCGGCGCCGTAGCGGCTGGCGGGGTCGAGCCACCTGGCGGGACGCTGGGCAGAGTGAACTGTATGCCAGTGTCGAAGTTGAACCCAAGGGGCGTCGGTCCGCTACGGCTAAAGGGCCCCATGGCGACGGACGCGGCCTGGGCCATTTTGGCGCGCCAGGTGGCGAACTCTTCATCGGTGCCAAAGTGATGGAGCACGAAGCTCTGGGGGGCGGTCGCCCTGCCCGACAGCTCGCGTTGTTGGTTGAAGTTGGTCGTCGTCAGGATGTGGACATTCTTGCTAGCCGGTCCACCGCCGCCGGCGCCCCCTTGGTTATGGCAGGCGACGCATGAGGTATCGTTGAACACCGGCCCGAGGCCATCGCCACGAGGACTGCGCGGGTCGTGAGGGAGCCACTCACGTGCGAAGAGTTCTTTGCCGTCAGGTTTTGCTAAGCCCTCGGCTGCGGTCGCTTCCAGCGGCGAGCGTTGCTTGCGTGGCGCTGCCAGGACCACGGCAGCCCAAACCGCCGCCAAGCTGAGCGATGCTAGCACGCCTCCCAGAAAGACCCGCGTCAAAGTGACCCCGCAACATGTGCTCGTCTGGGCCTTCATACCGGTTCTCCCTTGGTGGTTTGACGGCAGGTGGTTTCGGCCTCTTGGCGAAGATGAGACGCTTCGTAACGACAGAGGAGTTGCGCCGATTGGACGCCGGCGAGCCGGAATCGTTCCCCTCGGGTTCCGGCTCACCCACTTGCTGATACGCCCATGATGCCTGACTGCGGCTGAGACGCTCCGGCCGAGGGAGTGATCTCCGGCACCATCGGCGCCGGCTGCGGTGAAGGCTGGCCTGCTGGTTCAACTGGCGTCGGTGCGGGCTGTTCAGGTGCCCGCGACCGTGTTTTGACGACGGCAGGCTTCGATGTCTTGGGCTTGGCAGCCGACTTCTTGGGGACGGCCTTGACCACCTTCTTCTTTGGCGCCGAATTCTTGGCGATCTTCTTCGCCGGCAGATGTTTCTTCACGCCCTTCTTCGCACCCGCTTGCTTCACCGCCTTTTTCCTGGGGGCTTTCCCTTGGGAGCCTTCTTCTTTGCCGCCGACTTCTTCGCAGTCTTCCTCTTGGCCATTGGCATCTCCTGGCGGGACTTCGCGTGGTGAGCAGGGCCAACCTACCGACGGGCTCGGTGGCGGGCAACAGTCCTTCCTTTTCGCGTTTTATCTCGGGAACCTTGACAAAAACTCCCTGCGTGGGATCGCCGGGCTCCACGCCCAACGCGCTGGCCGCCGTCGCACGGCCTGCGCCTTCCGGTCAAGGTCACCCGCGCGTCCTGAGCGCCGGTGGGGGCCTTAGCTGGGCGCGGCTGTGTAGACTTTCATTAAGGAATGGGCGCCACGTAAACATTGGCCGCATCGCCAAACATGGCTTGATCGGCGGCCGTGGCCTGCTGCTGTGACGCGTCGTTGAACTGCGAGGCCCTCGTTGCTGCGTAAGCGTGCGTTTTTTTCCGTTGTCGCGGGCTGATGGCCTTTCGCTTGTCGAGATAGACCCAGCTCTGGCTCCCCAGGGTCATCAGGACGATGTCTGGAACGTTGACATTTCCCACAGGAAAGCTGCCACCTCCGGGGAGGATCTCGATAGACGAGAAGGACTGCGCGGCGGTAGGCAACTCGATCACGCCCACGATTAGCCACGATCCACACATCGCCCAGGCCAGGGCGTATCCGTCCTGCTCGTACACGGCCAGCTCCGTGTTGACCGAGTTCACGAAATAGCGGTGGAGGACTGGTGCGGCCCCCTTCCCCGGCCGCTCGACGTTCATGTAATTGAACACATTCTTGGCAAGATCGGCGTCCAGGACCAGAAATGCAACGGGATGGGTGCCCAAATCTGAGCGCTTGCCGTCAAGGTAGTCCTTCCAAGTTTGGAGAGCGGACACCAGCGAGGGTAGAAACTGCGGGTGCTTGGCCTTGGTTTCTTCGAGCCGGCCGGTGCCCACTCGCCAGACGACGGAGACCAAGAACTTGCAAAAAGCGCCGTTGTACGCATCGCCTGGAGCGGTCTTGCCCTGATCGTAGCGCGTGGCCTCAATCGTCTCCAACTTGCTGAACCGCTGCTCACAGGATTCGCAGAGTAGCGGGCGTTTCTCCCCATCCTGGACGGGCACGTTAATCTGATCGGCGTCACGCATTCTTCCCGTGGATGACTTCGAAAGGGCTCGTTCTATCAGCCATCGGGGCAGGATATGGCTCTCTTTGAGGGGCAATTGTGCGCCGCAATATGCACACGGAGGGATCGATGCAGACATAGGCTCGCTCCTCCACTCCGCCGGCGGCTCGATCTCCGCGGCCGGCAGCGCACCAGCGTCCTTTCGTCCGCTGCCGGCCAGGCGGCTGATCGCCCGGACCGTCATCTTCATGGACAACTAACTCATCGCATTATCTCTTCAACCGCTTCGTCAGTCGGGTTGCGCCCAAGCAATTCCTTCAAGAGCGCCCGGAGCGCTTTCTCGTACCGCCGCTCGGCGCCCTTCACGCCGCGCTGCCGCGTAGCAACCACTACGGCATACCCGCTGGCGGCTTCATCGAAGGCCCGCACCAATCGAAGGGCACGATCCTCGCGAAACAGTTCGTCGTCACTCGGCGGCTTCCGCATGGCATGGACTCCGTTTGCCCAGAAGTGCCTTATGGTTCAGCGCATTGTTTCACGCGGCGTGCGAGACGACAATCCGCATGACGGCCACAGACGCCAGGGCGGCAGGCGGCATTACTTGTGCGGTCGTAAGCGTAGAATTCGGGCACCCGGCTCTGGCCGACGTTGGCCGCTGACGCACTGCCGGTCATCAGAGCCCGCAACCCGGAGGAGGCCCCAATGCCCACCAAGAACCGCCAAGTCCTGCTGGCCTCCCGCCCAACTGGCGAACCCACGGCCGACAACTTCCGGCTCGTCGAGACCGACGTACCGAGCCCTGGGCCAGGCCAGCTCCTGATCCGGAGCATCTACCTGTCGCTCGACCCCTACATGCGTGGCCGGATGAACGCGGCCAAATCCTACGCTCGGCCCGTCGAGATCGGCGAAGTGATGGCGGGCCGCGCGGTCGGCCAGGTCGTAGAATCCAATCTGCCCGGCTACGCGGCCGGCGATCTCGTCGTAGCGCCGATTGGCTGGCAAGAGTACCTGGTCTCAGACGGCACCGGCGTGCAGAAGATCGACCCGTCGGTGCGGCCCATCACTCACGCGCTCGGTCTGCTGGGCATGCCGGGTCTCACGGCCTACACGGGCCTGTTCAACATCGGCCAGCCAAAGGCTGGTGAAACGCTCGTTGTTGCCGCTGCATCCGGTGCCGTCGGCTCGGTAGTCGGCCAGATCGGCAAGATCAAGGGCTGCCGCGTCATCGGTATCGCGGGCGGCAAGCACAAGTGCCGTTTCGCGAAGGAAGAGCTGGGTTTCGACGACTGCCTCGACCACCGCGACACCGACTTGGCTGAGCAGTTTAAGGCAGCATGCCCCGCGGGCATCGACATCTACTTCGAGCTTGTCGGCGGCGACGTCTTCGATGCAGTGCTGCCCTTGCTCAATAACTTCGCCCGCATCCCCGTGTGCGGGCTCATTGCCCACTACAATGCGACCGAACTGCCGGCCAGGCCGGACCGTGTGCCGGCCCTCATGCGGGATATGCTGGTCAGGCGACTGACCTTCCGGGGGTTCATCGTGCACGACTTCGCCGCACAGTATCCGCAATTCCTGGCCGACATGACGCAATGGCTTCGAGAGGACAAGCTGAGGTATCGAGAGGACATCACCGACGGGTTGGAGAACGCGCCCGCGAGCTGATCGGGCTGCTGCGCGGCGAGAACTTCGGCAAAAAACTGATTCGAGTGAGCAAGGAGACGGCCGGCCGTTGAGCACAGATTACAGGCTGGCAAGCTGGTCTATGGCGTCCCCGCGGATGGTCGCTGGTAACGAGTGTCGCGCTGGCCACAGGCTTTCTCAACGCGATCCATCTGAACGCAGAGAGTTGCCATCTGCGATTCCAACGCCTCCAAACGCGGGAGCATGGAGCTCGCGGATAGCCCGCCGCGCATTGAGGGCATTGGAAATGATGTCTTGTGAACGAAATCGCATCTCGTTGTTTACGTCTCGCAGGTCAGATCCTGCACGATCGAACTCGGCGCACACGCTGTCGGCATCGATTCGCCGACCGTCACGTTTCAAAACGTGAGGTGTCGGCTTTCGGACGGGGTAGGCGGCGAGGACGGTGCCATCCCGAAGAGAGAGGGCGTGGTAATACGTTGGACGCCGGCGATGCATGGCAGAACCTCGGTTTGGAAGGATAGATGACCGATCGAGACGGCAGCCAGGGTAGCAGCCCTCTACGCGCGATCTTACACCGTGTCGCCGTTGTCGATCACCAGGTTGGTGCCGTTCACGTACAGCGACTCGTCAGAAGCCAAGTAGAGGATCGCCATCGCGATCTCCTCGGGCGTCGCCCAGCGTCCAGGCGAAGGCGATGCCTCAGCCATCGATTGAAAGGCGGCGTCTTCGCTGCCGTGCTCGGCCATGAGCTCCTGGAAGAACGGCATGGTTCGCCACATGGGCGTCTTCACTCCGCTAGGTGACACGCTGTTGACCCGAACCTTGTCTCCGTTGCGCAGGCACTCCAGAGCGGCCACCTTCGAGAACATGATGACCGCGGCCTTGCTGGTGCAGTAGGCACTGGCTCCAGGCTGGGCTTTGACGCCCGAGATGGAAGACACGTTGACGATGCTGCCGGCTTGGGAGTCTGCCGCATCGCCCGGATGGCGTGCTTCGTGCCCAGGACGACGCCCTCCAGGTTGACCGCCATGACGCGACGCCAGTCATCGAGAGTTATGTCGGCTACCGGGCACGCGGCCGCGACTCCGGCGCAATTGACGACGATATCGAGCCGGCCGTGGTGGCTGAGCACGGTGGCCAAAGCTTCCTGCCAGGCCGACTCAACAGTGACGTCCAGCGCGAGGGCAAGGGCCGATCCGCCGGCCGTCTTGATTGCAGTGGCCGTCTCTTGGGCACCCTTGGGATTGACGTTGCAGCATGCCACGGCGGCGCCTTCCCTGGCGAGCAAGGCTGCGGTTGCCTGACCGATCCCCGAGGCAGCTCCAGTCACGAGGGCAACTTTGCCGGCCACTCGACTTTTTGCCTCGACCGTGTTTTGCATGG